>NZ_CP028950.1:0-4849791 GCF_003071645.1 Enterobacter cloacae complex sp. FDA-CDC-AR_0164 | reverse complement strand
AATTCTCATTATATTGCCGTGACAGTGCCAGCAGCAACGCTTAACCCTAACCATAGCGAAAATAGTCTCTGAGTGTAAGATGCTTGTGAATCCAGGGTTATGATTTTGTCTGCGATCGGCGCTATTTTCAGCAAGACGGAGAGAAAAAGCCCTCCGCAAGGAGGGCTGGGAATTATGAATGCGGGATGAAATGATATTCTGTCACGCTAACGCACTCTTCACCCGGGCGCAGCACACAGTCCGGCTGTGGCCATTCTGGATGGTTCGGGCTGTCCGGCAGGAACTCGCTTTCCAGCGCCAGACCTTGCCAGTCGCTGTACTCTTCATGTTCGCGTGCCGTGGTACCGCCAAGGTAGTTGCCTGAATAGAATTGCAGGGCAGGGGCCGTGGTGTAGACCGTCATCTGCAGTTTCTCATCTGCAGACCAGACCTGCGCGGCAGGCTGAGTCACATCGCCTTTCGCCTGCAGCAGGAACGCGTGGTCATAGCCTTTCACCTTGCGCTGATCGTCATCGCTCAGGAAATCCTGCGCGATGGTTTTTCCGCTGCGGAAATCAAAGCTGGTACCGCTGACGGCCTTGAGTCCCTGATACGGGATCCCCATTTCATCCACCGGCAGATAGGCATCGGCCAGGATCTGGAGCGTGTGATTACGCACGTCGCACTGGTTGCCGTCCAGGTTGAAATAAGCGTGGTTGGTCAGATTGACCGGGCACGGCTTATCAACTTTCGCGCGATATTCAATGGCGATACGGTTATCGTCAGTCAGCGTGAAATGCGCGAACGCGGTGAGGTTACCGGGGAATCCCTGGTCACCGTCACGCGAGTCCAGTGAGAACAGCACTTCGCGGTCGTTTTGCTGAACGATTTTCCAGCGGCGCTTATCGAATCCTTCAGGTCCACCGTGCAACTGGTTTTCGCCCTGACTGGAAAGCAGCGAGTAACGCTCGCCATCAAGTTCGAAAGCGCTTTTCGCGATGCGGTTAGCATAACGGCCGACAGACGCGCCAAGATAGGCGGACTGATTGACATACTGCTCAGGCGACGCGCAGCCAAGCAGGGTTTCACGTACGCTGCCATCAGGCATTGGTACGCGAGCGGATAGCAAAGTGGCACCCCAGTCCATTAACGTAACCACCATTCCTGCGCTGTTGCGCAGGGTTAACAGGCGATACGGCAGGCCATCCGGGGCAAGGGTTGGCGTTTCGTTTAGCACTGTCCTGCTCCTTGTGATGCTTTACACACGTAGAAAGTTTCTTTAATACCTGTTTTCGCTTCGTACTGTTTTTCCACCGCCTGCTGGACGGCAGGGACGAGCTCTTCCGGCATCAGGGCAACAATGCAGCCACCGAAGCCGCCGCCAGTCATGCGCACACCGCCTTTATCGCCAATCGTGGCTTTGACGATGTCCACCAGGGTATCGATTTGCGGAACGGTGATTTCAAAATCATCGCGCATGGAGGCGTGAGATTCTGCCATCAGTTCACCCATACGTTTCAGGTCGCCTTTCGCCAGCGCGGACGCCGCTTCAACGGTACGGGCATTTTCCGTCAGCACATGACGAACGCGTTTCGCCACTACCGGATCCAGTTCGTGCGCCACTTTATTGAACTCGTTGAGCGAAACGTCACGCAGCGCAGGTTGCTGGAAGAAACGTGCGCCGGTTTCACATTGCTCGCGGCGGGTGTTGTACTCGCTGCCCACCAGCGTGCGTTTAAAGTTGCTGTTAATAATTACCACAGCTGCGCCTTTTGGCAAGGGAACGGCTTTGGTGCCCAGAGAGCGGCAGTCGATAAGCAAGGCATGCTCTTTTTTACCCAGCGCAGAGATCAGCTGGTCCATGATGCCGCAGTTACAGCCCACAAACTGGTTTTCCGCTTCCTGACCATTCAGGGCAATTTGTGCCCCGTCCAGCGGCAGATGATAAAGCTGCTGGAAGACGGTACCCACGGCGACTTCCAGCGACGCGGACGAGCTTAACCCGGCGCCCTGAGGCACGTTTCCGCTGATGACCAGATCAGCGCCGCCCACGTTTTTATTACGTTTCTGCAGGTGTTTTACCACGCCGCGCACGTAGTTAGACCATTGCTGGCTGTCGTGGGTAACGATGGGTGCATCGAGGGAAAACTCATCCGTCTCATTGTTGTAATCCGCTGCAATAACGCGGACTTTGCGATCATCGCGCTTAGCGCAGCTAATGACAGTCTGGTAATCAATGGCGCACGGCAGAACGAAACCATCGTTATAGTCGGTATGTTCACCAATCAGGTTCACGCGGCCAGGCGCCTGAATGACATGGGTGGCAGGGTAGCCAAATTTCTCAGCAAACAGGGATTGTGTTTTATCTTTCAGACTCATTTTTTAGACTCCTGATTCGCGATAATGGACGTCACTCACAGCACGCAGGCGTTCTGCAGCCTGTTCTGCCGTCAGGTCACGCTGGGTTTCTGCCAGCATTTCATAGCCCACCATGAATTTACGTACCGTCGCAGAGCGCAGCAGCGGCGGATAGAAATGGGCATGCAACTGCCAGTGTTGATTCTCTTCACCGTTAAACGGAGCGCCATGCCAGCCCATTGAGTACGGGAAGGAGCACTGGAACAGGTTGTCATAACGGCTGGTCAGTTTCTTCAGTGCCAGGGCGAGGTCATCGCGCTGTGCGTCGCTCAGATCGGTGATGCGCAGAACCTGTGCTTTTGGCAGAAGCAGCGTCTCAAATGGCCATGCTGCCCAGTAAGGTACGACGGCCAGCCAATGCTCGGTTTCCACCACCGTTCGGCTGCCATCGGCCAGTTCACGACGGGTGTAATCCACCAGCATCGGCGATCCGTTTTCCGCGAAATAGGCTTTTTGCAGACGGTCTTCACGCTCGGCTTCGTTTGGCAGGAAACTGTTGGCCCAGATCTGACCGTGCGGGTGCGGGTTAGAGCAGCCCATTGCCGCGCCTTTGTTTTCGAACACTTGTACCCACGGGTAGGTCTGGCCCAGTTCAGCAGTTTGCGTCTGCCAGGTGCTGACGACCTCTTTCAGCGCGTCAACACTCAGCTCCGGCAGCGTTTTGCTGTGGTCGGGCGAGAAACAGATAACACGGCTGGTGCCGCGTGCACTTTCACAGCGCATCAGCGGGTCCTGGCTATCCGGCGCGTCGGGCGTGTCGGTCATCAGGGCGGCAAAATCGTTGGTGAAAACGAAGGTGCCTTTGTAGTCCGGGTTTTTATCGCCCGTCACACGCGTGTTGCCCGGACACAGGAAGCAGTCCGGGTCGTGCTGCGGAAGCGTCTGTTTTGCAGGCGTCTCTTGCGCCCCCTGCCAGGGGCGCTTGGCGCGATGCGGAGAAACCAAAATCCATTGCCCGCTTAGCGGGTTAAAACGACGATGCGGATGATCGACGGGATTGAACGAAGTCATGACGGATCCTTAGTCCGGATAACCTTGTGGATGGCGAGACTGCCAGTGCCAGGTATCCTGTGCCATTTCATCAAGCGTGCGGGTGACACGCCAGTTAAGCTCTTTATCGGCTTTGGAGGCATCGGCCCAGTAAGCCGGGAGGTCGCCTTCACGGCGCGGTGCGAAGTGATAATTCACAGGCTTACCGCAGGCCTTACTGAAGGCATTCACGACGTCCAGCACGCTGCTGCCGATCCCGGCGCCGAGGTTGTAAATATGCACGCCTGGCTTATCGGCCAGCTGCTGCATTGCCGCCACGTGGCCGTCGGCCAGATCCATGACGTGGATATAATCACGCACACCGGTACCGTCTTCGGTTGGATAATCATTACCGAAAATAGCCAGAGACTCACGGCGGCCAACGGCCACCTGGGCGATGTACGGCATCAGGTTATTCGGGATGCCCTGTGGATCTTCACCCATATCGCCTGACGGATGGGCGCCAACCGGGTTGAAGTAGCGCAACAAGGCGATGCTCCATTCAGGCTGTGCTTTTTGCAGATCGGTGAGGATCTGCTCCACCATCAGTTTGCTTTTGCCATACGGGCTTTGCGGCGTACCGGTCGGGAAGCTTTCAACGTAAGGGATTTTTGGCTGATCGCCGTAGACGGTTGCGGAAGAGCTGAAGATAAAGTTTTTGACGTTCGCTGCGCGCATGGCGGAGATCAAACGCAGGGTACCGTTGACGTTGTTGTCGTAATACTCCAGCGGTTTCGCGACGGATTCACCCACCGCTTTCAGACCGGCGAAATGGATCACCGTCTCAATGGCATGGTCGTGAAGGATCTCGGTCATCAACGCTTCATTGCGGATGTCGCCTTCCACGAAGGTCGGTTGTTTACCGCCAAGACGTTCAATCACAGGCAGCACGCTGCGCTTACTATTGCACAGGTTGTCGAGGATGATGACATCATGACCGTTTTGCAGCAGCTGCACGCAGGTATGACTACCAATGTAACCGCTACCACCTGTTACCAGAACTCGCATATTTCGCTCCATTGGGCTTATGGTATGTAATAACCATAGCATAACAGAGACGCGAAAAGTGTGACATGGGATAAAATAGTGGAATCGTTTACACTGCTTTTAAAATCCGTTTTTGGGCGGCAATGCGACATTGTAGATCAAAGGGATAGGGAAGTCTTTGTGCAGGTTATCCGAAAAAACGGAGGGCAGAGCCCTCCGGGGTTAATCGATTTTACTCAGCAGGTACTGATAGCGTTCACCGTCGGGCACAAACTCGAGGCGGTGCGTAATGCAGGACGGGGCATCTTCGGCATGATGGGAAACGAACAGCAGCTGCGTTTCGCCTTCGCTAATCAGGACATCCACAAAACGGCGGATCAGCTGGCGGTTTAATGGGTCCAGCCCCTGTAGCGGTTCGTCGAGGATCAGAAGGGTCGGATGTTTTACCAGCGCGCGAACGATCAGTGCCAGACGCTGCTGTCCCCACGAAAGGCTATGAAACGGCGCGTCAGCGACCCGGTTATCCATCCCCAGAATATCCAGCCACTGCTGGGCCAGCTTATGCTGTTTGTCCGAGACCGCCTGATAAATGCCGATGGAATCAAAATACCCGGACAGGATCACATTGCGCACCGTGGTGCTGACCCGGTAATCCAGATGCAGGCTGCTGCTGACATAGCCGATATGCTTTTTGATATCCCAGATCGTTTCACCGCTTCCGCGGCGGCGGCCAAACAGGGTGAGATCGTTACTGTAGCCCTGAGGGTGATCGCCGGTGATCAGGCTCAGCAGCGTTGATTTTCCCGCGCCGTTGGGGCCGACAATTTGCCAGTGTTCACCCGGGTTGACCGTCCAGCTGAGATGATTAAGGATCGGCCGATCGTCATACGCTACCACGCCATCACGCAGCACGATGCGCGGCTGGTGGGGATCTAACGCGTGGCGGGCAGAAGGTGCGTCCGGTTCCGGCAGCGTGATGCCGTCCAGGTTTTCACTGTGCGCCAGTTGGGCAATTAACGCCTGCTTAAGTAACGCCGATTTTTCGCCGGTTTCAGTCAGGTTGCAGTCAGCGAGCACGCCGGCGTTCTGAATAAACTCAGGAATTTCATCAAAACGGTTAAGCACCAGTACCAGCGTATAGCCCTGCTGGTTAAGCGAGCCGAGCAGGGTGGCCAGCTGTGCGCGGGACTGCACGTCGAGACCGTCGAACGGTTCATCCAGAATCAACAGTTCCGGCTCGCTCATCAGCGCCTGACACAGCAGCGTTTTCCGGGTCTCACCGGTCGAGAGGTATTTAAAGCGCCGGTTCAGCAGGGAGGTGATGCCAAACTGTTCTGCCAGATACGCACAACGGGCAGGATTGTTGACTTCATCCTGAATAATGTCTGCCGTCGTACGACCCGTATCCTCTTCGCCCGGGCTGAGTAAATCGGTGTTATTGCGCTGCCATTCATCGCTCACCAGCTTTTGCAGCTGCTCGAATGACAGGCGCGTCAGGCGCGTAAAGTTACACTGGGATTCCCCTTTAAGGTGCGCGAGCTCTCCGCTCAGCGCACGGGCCAGCGCTGATTTCCCGCTTCCGTTTGTACCGACAAACGCCCAGCTTTCACCGGCGCGTATTGTTAAATCAGAAATCGTCAGCGTTCGGGTGTCGCTAAGACGAAACGTGCCTTGCGAAATATGCAATGATGACATGACTTATCCCATTTTTTGCAGCAACAGATGTCAGGGATACTCACTGTCGACACGCTTGTCAATGTGCTCAGCACAATGTGGCGATAATCACCCGGTCGGCGTTGAAATATGCGGTCACCACAGCACCTTCTTCTAATTCTGCGGCGTCGCTGAGGGGAAGGGTTGCGCAGAGTTCTTGCCCGTCCGGCAGGGTCATCAGTACTTCACACTGCTCTTCACCGCGTTCAACGTGGCGGATGGCACCGCGTAGCTGGTTATCAGCGGCTTTTGCTTTTTCGGCATCGGCAGTGATATTCACCCATGGCGCTTTCAGTAACACCAGCACCTCTTTACCTTCATTCAGCGCCAGTCGGTCTGCGCTTTGTGCGGTAATCGCGGCTTTCAGACGGGTTGTTCCATCGGCAAGCAGGATCTCAATATGACGCTGCACCTGGGCGTTATCGCCCGCCATCACCGTACCAAACCACTGGTTACGGGCGCTGGTTTGCAGCGAAAAGCGGGAAATGGCAGCCAGCAGGCTGTCCAGCGGGAGATTATCGTCGTCACTTAACACATCAAACGCTTTTTGCTGGATCTGCGCCAGCAGATCATACAGCTGAACCAGGCGCTGGCCGTAACGTGTCAGGATCGCACCTCCACCGCCTTTGCCGCCCGTGGCCCGGTCAACCAGCGTTTGCTCGCTCAGGGTGTTCATGTCGTTGATGGCATCCCAGGCGCTTTTATAGCTAATGCCAGCGTTCTTAGCCCCCTGGCTTATTGAACCGGTTTGTTCTATTTGTTTAAGCAGGGCGATACGTCGCGGATCGGCGAAAAGCTTCTGCTGTAGTCGTAGAGTGAGGAGAATTTCGGCCTGCATAACACTGTCCTGGCAAAAAGTGCATTGTGACCCAAATGGCGAAGGTCGCAAAGGGCACCGCACAAAAGGGAATGTTTTTCTCACTTTTCAGGGTAGAATAAGCCATTCACAATATCTGGAGAAAACCATGTTGGAATTGTTGAAAAGTCTGGTATTCGCCGTGATCATGGTACCAGTAGTGATGGCCGTTATCCTCGGTGCCATCTACGGCCTGGGTGAAGTGTTCAACGTATTTTCGAACATTGGTCACAGAGACCAGGCTAAAAAGCAGCATTAATTTCCCCCCGAAACGCCCGGCTTGCCCGGGCGTTTTGCTCTCAAGTATTTCCCTTTCTCGCCGATATTATTTAAAGCATCAGCTTGCTGTACCCCTTGAGCGGTACGATTTAACGCTGGGATCTCCCCGGAGTTACCGTTATATTAGTGTGTATATAACGATACTCACAGGAGCTACAAATGGCACGTACATGGATACGCCTTTTCGCAGGGGCAACGCTGACACTTTCGCTGAGCGGACACGCGCTGGCCGACGAGGGTAAAATTACCGTCTTTGCGGCAGCGTCGTTGACCAACGCGATGCAGGATATTGCGACAGCGTATAAAAAAGAGAAGAACGTCGAGGTGGTCTCCTCTTTTGCTTCTTCATCGACGCTGGCACGTCAGATTGAAGCGGGAGCGCCGGCCGATCTGTTCATCTCTGCAGACCAGAAGTGGATGGATTACGCGGCTGAAAAGAAATCGATTGATGCAACAACCCGCGAAACATTGCTGGGGAATAGCCTTGTCGTGGTGGCGCCGAAAGCCAGCCAGCAAGGCGAAATCAGTATCAACAAAGAGACCCCCTGGACCCGGTTGCTGAACGGAGGACGCCTGGCCGTTGGCGATCCGGAGCATGTACCAGCGGGGATCTACGCCAAAGAAGCATTGCAAAAACTGGGTGCCTGGGAGACGTTATCGCCCACACTGGCTCCGGCTGAAGATGTGCGCGGTGCTCTGGCGCTGGTTGAACGTAATGAAGCGCCGCTGGGGATAGTCTACGGGTCGGACGCCGTCGCCAGTAAAGGGGTGAAAGTGGTTGGTACGTTCCCGGAAGACTCCCACAAGAAAGTGGAATATCCTGTTGCGATTGTTGATGGACATAAAAATGCGACCGTGACGGCCTTCAGCGAATACCTGAAAGGACCCGAAGCGTCCGCAATCTTTAAACGTTACGGATTTACGACTCACTAATGATATTGACCGATCCTGAATGGCAGGCTGTCCTGCTGAGCCTGAAAGTCTCTTCCCTGGCGGTTGCGCTGAGTTTGCCCTTTGGGATCTTCTTTGCCTGGTTACTGGTTCGCTGTAAATTTCCCGGCAAAGCCCTGCTGGATAGCGTTCTTCATCTTCCCCTCGTGTTGCCACCGGTGGTGGTTGGCTACCTGCTGCTGGTGTCGATGGGGCGGCGCGGTTTTATTGGCGAATGGTTATATGACTGGTTTGGGCTGACGTTTGCGTTTAGCTGGCGAGGGGCGGTACTGGCGGCGGCGGTGATGTCATTCCCGCTGATGGTGAGGGCCATTCGCCTGGCGCTGGAAGGGGTTGATATCAAACTGGAACAGGCTGCCCGCACGCTGGGTGCCGGGCGCTGGCGCGTCTTTTTCACCATCACGCTCCCGCTTACGCTGCCGGGCATTATTGTCGGCACGGTATTGGCGTTCGCCCGCTCGCTGGGTGAGTTTGGTGCCACGATTACCTTTGTGTCGAATATCCCCGGTGAGACGCGAACGATCCCGTCAGCAATGTACACCCTGATCCTGACGCCGGGTGGAGAAGGTGCCGCGGCGCGGCTGTGCATCATCTCAATTGTGCTGGCGCTGGTCTCGCTGCTGGTTTCGGAATGGCTGGCGCGACTCAGTCGCGAGCGGATGGGGAAATAGTCATGCTCGAACTTCAGTTCACCCAGACGCTGGGAAATCATACCCTGACCCTTAACGAGACGCTGCCTGCGAGCGGCATTACCGCCATCTTTGGCGTATCAGGTGCAGGGAAAACCTCATTGATCAATGCCATCAGCGGACTGACGCGGCCGCAGTCCGGACGGATTGTGCTCAACGATCGCGTCTTAAATGACGTTGAGAACAAAATTTACCTGGCACCGGATAAGCGGCGAATTGGTTATGTTTTTCAGGATGCGCGATTATTTCCGCATTACAGCGTGCGCGGTAATCTTCGCTACGGCATGGCCAAAAGCATGGCCGCGCAATTTGATAAGCTGGTGGCGCTGCTAGGCATTGAGTCACTGCTGGACCGGCTCCCTTCATCGCTTTCTGGTGGTGAAAAACAGCGCGTGGCGATAGGCCGCGCGTTGCTCACCGCGCCAGAACTGCTGTTGCTCGACGAACCGCTGGCCTCGCTGGATATTCCGCGAAAACGTGAACTGCTGCCCTATCTTCAGCGCCTGGCGCGTGAAATCAATATCCCGATGCTCTACGTCAGCCACTCGCTGGATGAGATCCTGCATCTGGCCGATAAAGTGCTGGTGCTGGAAGAGGGCAGCGTTAAGGCATTCGGTCATCTGGAAGAGGTGTGGGGCAGCAGCGTGATGCACCCGTGGTTACCGAAGGAGCAGCAGAGCAGCATCCTTAAGGTGAGCGTGCTGGAACATCACCCGCATTATGCGATGACCGCACTGGCGCTGGGCGACCAGCATTTGTGGGTCAACAAAATCGACAAACCGCTGCAGTCTGCGTTGCGTATACGTATTCAGGCTTCTGATGTCTCTCTGGTGCTGCAAGCGCCGCTGCAGACCAGTATTCGCAATATCCTGCGCGCGAAAGTGGCGGAGTGTTTTGATGATAACGGTCAGGTTGAGGTGAAGCTCGAGGTGGGCAGCAAGACGCTCTGGGCGCGCATCAGTCCGTGGGCCAGAGATGAGTTAGGAATCAAACCTGGCCTGTGGCTTTACGCGCAAATCAAGAGCGTCTCCATCACCACCTGATTACAGCAGGTGGGTATAAATATACTGCGCGATGCTGTCGGTGGTGTTATCACCAATCACGACGTTAGCACGCGCTTTTACCGCATCGTCGGCGTTGCCCATTGCCACGCCTGTACCGGCGGCCTCCAGCATGCTGATGTCGTTGTAGTTATCGCCAAAGGCAATCACATCCTGCATTGACCCGCCCTGTGACTCTACGAACTGCGTCAGACGCTTGCCTTTGCTGTTGCCTTTGCGGGCGATATCGACCTGGTCGTGCCAGGACCACTCGCACTCCAGACCCAGCGTTTGTTCAACGTGCGTCGCGAAGGCATTCAGTTTGGTGGTATCTTCATCCGTCAGCGCAAATTTCCAGATAGCATCGACATCCTGAGCCGCCTGGCGCAGGGAGGAAACCTGGGTAAAGACCGGACGCTGCGCTTCAGGCAGAGACAATGCCCAGTTGCTGGTGCGGATCACGTGGCCTGTCGGACGTTCATACACCATTGCGTTATCCACATACATCAGGCCGTGAATAGCATGCTCATCAAGCAGATCAATCAATTGCAGCGCCTGAGGCACGGGCAGCTGATCGGATTCTAAAACCTTTTTTGCCTGATAATCATACAAATAAGTGCCATTACAACAAATTGCAGGTGTATCTAACGCCAGTGCCTGATAAAAAGGATGAATGGCAACGTGATGTCGACCCGTTACGATAAGGAGTTGATATCCCACTTCCTGCGCGCGTTTGAGTGCTTCAAGGGAAGAGGGGAGAAGGGTTTTCTGCGGAGTAAGTAAGGTACCGTCTAAATCCAGAGCTATTACACGCGAGGTCATTTGTTTTTCCGGGTTAATATTGAATTTACGTTCTGAAGGGATGGTACACCGAGAGGCAAAGGCTTCAAAATTCCCGATGACAATTCAGCATTCACCGTCAAAAGTTAACTACTTTCATGCGCAGTGAGGAGTGAATATTCATGAAACAAACCGTTTATACCGCCAGTCCTGAAAGCCAGCAGATCCACGTCTGGCGTTTAAATACCGAGGGTACCCTCACGCTGGTTCAGGTTGTTGATGTGCCAGGTCAGGTGCAGCCGATGGTTATCAGCCCGGATAAACGTTTCTTGTACGTGGGTGTGCGCCCGGAGTTTCGCGTGCTGGCCTACCGCATCTCGCCAGACGACGGCGCGCTGACTTACACTGCGGAAGCACCTTTACCGGGCAGCCCAACGCATATCTCCACCGATCGCAAAGGCAACTTCATCTTCAGCGGCTCTTACAATGCGGGCTGTGTCAGCGTAACGCGTCTGGAAGCGGGCCTACCGGTTGAAACCGTGGAGGTGGTTGACGGGCTGGAAGGTTGCCACTCGGCGAATATTTCTCCGGATAACCGTACGCTGTGGGTCCCTGCGCTGAAACAGGATCGTATCTGCCTGTTTACCCTGAGCGATGACGGGCACCTGGTGGCGCAGAATCCTGCAGAAGTGACCACCGTTGAGGGCGCGGGCCCGCGCCATCTGGTGTTCCACCCGAACCAGCAGTACGCCTATGTGGTGAACGAGCTGAACAGTTCTGTGGACGTATGGGAACTGAAAGATCCTAACGGCAAGATTGAGTGCGTGCAGACGCTGGATATGATGCCGTCTGACTTCTCTGACACCCGCTGGGCGGCTGATATTCACATCACACCGGATGGGCGTCATCTGTATGCCTGCGACCGTACCTCCAGCCTGATTACGGTATTCAGCGTTTCTGAAGACGGTAGCGTGCTGGCGATTGAAGGTTTCCAGCCTACCGAAACCCAGCCACGCGGGTTTAATATCGATCACAGCGGTAAATACCTGATTGCGGCGGGGCAAAAATCCCACCACATCGCGCTGTACGAAATCAAAGGTGCGCAGGGGCTGCTGGAAGAGAAAGGGCGTTACGCCGTTGGCCAGGGGCCAATGTGGGTGGTGGTAAACGCACACTAAAAGGCTTAAAACAAAAAACCTCGCAAATGCGAGGTTTTTTTATGCCCGGTGGGCGCCGGGCGAGTACAGCAAAAGACATCAACGCATTCTTTTATTGCTTAGGCTCAGCAACCACTTTGCTACCCAGACCGCGGTTGTTGTATTCCCACATGCGGTTGAAGTTAGCGTCATTCAGGTTGCGCTGCACGTTACCTTTATCATCCACGCTACCGGTATTGCCGGAGAAAGGACGTTTGGAGATAGCGGCATCGGCCCATGGCTTAGCCATGTTGAAACCTTCGTTGATCACGCTGTCACGAATAACAACCTGACCGTTGGTGGCAGAGTCCACATCCAGCGAGCGGCCCAGCTGCGCGACGCCGTCACCGGACGCGTTAAAGCGGCTGTTAACGGCCAGGAAGCCGTAGAACAGGTTGGATTGCGTGGCCGGGGCAAACACATAACCTTCCTGCTGAGTGCGTGAATTCACCACGCGGAAATCGGTGTTCTCAAACACCACCGCGCCGCGACCGGAGACCAGATCCACGTCACCTTCAACGTAGCTGTTAGTGACCAGCGTACGGGTCAGACGGTTATTCTGCAGCGTGTTCTGAACACCGCTGTTCGTCACGAAGAAGGTGTTCTGACGGCCGAGAATATTCACGTTGTTGATCTGCACTTTATCGCCATCGCTACGCAGTGCAACGGCCTGGTGGTTACCGGCATCCACGCTATCGCCCAGGGTATTCTGAATGGTCAGATTCTGCAGCTGCAGGCCATTATTCTGAGACCAGACGACCGCCGAACACATCACGCCGATGGTAGCTGCACGCTTGCTCTGGCAGTTGTCAAACATGTACCACGCCGGTTTGCCTGGCATGTATTTACCCGCCGGGTTGACCAGGCGACGCCAGGTGTTGCTGTCGATTTCAGAATCAATCGCCAGACCAATTTTCACGTCGACCGCTTTCTCGCCCGTCCCGTAAAGGGTGATGCTGCCCGGTGCTGCCGGAACGTAAACGGTGCCTTCATATTCCCCAGGCAGGATCGCGATGTACTGGCGAGAGGCGCTGTGTTTGGTGATAGCCGCGTCAACCGCAGCCTGAATCGTTGTGTGCGTCACGCCCTGCGTGCCTGCCGGACCGACAACGAAGTCAGGTTGTTTCGGCAGGTTAATAGAAGACGGTGTCCACGGCGCAGCGTTAGGGTCCATCGCCGAGAAGTAGTGCGCACGGTCAAAGTTCTTCGCTTCATCAGCGGACAAAATCGGGCGAGAGGCGGTACCCGGTGCAACCTGCTCAGAAGGCTGCTGGTCCGGTGGGGTAGAACTGCATGCGGATAATGTCACGCCAAAGGCGAGCGCTAACGCCAGACGGGAAATCCTGGAAATGTTCAAGGTAAAGCTCCTGGGTATGCAAGTCTTAACGGGATAGACGAAATAGCCTGCTTTTTTATACTAAGTTGAGCGAAACGGGAAGATAAAAAGGGTAAAAGATGCATTTTTTACCCGCGGGAGGCGGGAAAGTCATCACAAATAAATAACATTTTCCGCCAGAGCGGTTGACAGCAGGGGGCAGATGAAAATAAATGTCTATACAACCCATGACAAGTGGAATGCCCATGCAGCAGCTTCATCCCGACGATGTAATATGGCGCAATGCGCGACTGGCGACAATGATCCCGGACGACAGCACGCCTTATGGCCTGAAAGCGCAGCACGCCCTGGTGGTGCGCGGCCAGACGATTCTGGCCGTTATTCCCGAATCCGACATCCCTTCCGGCCACCGTCACTGTGTCGATCTGCACGGTCGTCTGGTCACCCCCGGGCTGATTGACTGCCATACCCACCTGGTGTTCGGTGGCGATCGTGCGGCAGAGTGGGAGCAGCGTCTGAACGGCGTCTCTTATCAAACCATCAGCGCGCAGGGGGGCGGGATTAACGCGACCGTGACGGCGACGCGGAGCAGTTCGCCCGAGACCCTGCTCAGGCTGGCGCAACAGCGTCTGCAGCGGCTGATCGATGAAGGGGTGACCACGGTTGAAATCAAGTCGGGATATGGTCTCAACGCCGAAGCGGAAGAGAAGATGCTGCAGGTCGCCCGCCAGCTGGGCCAGAACAATCCGGTAGAGATCAGCCCAACGCTTCTGGCTGCGCATGCGGTTCCGGCGGAATACCGCCACGACGCGGACGCGTATCTCACCAGGGTGTGCGAGCAGATGATGCCCACGCTGTGGCAAAAAGGCTTATTCGAAGCCGTGGATGTCTTTTGCGAAAACGTCGGCTTCACGCCAGCGCAAACCGAGCGGCTTTTCCGCGCTGCCACTGCTCTGGGGATTCCGGTCAAAGGACACGTGGAACAGCTTTCAAATCTTGGCGGCGCGGCGCTGGTCAGCCGCTTTAAGGGGCTTTCCGCCGATCATATTGAATATCTCGACGATGCCGGTGTTCAGGCGATGGCGCACAACGGCACGGTTGCGGTATTACTGCCGGGGGCGTTCTATTTTCTTCAGGAGCGCCAGCGTCCGCCGGTTGAACAGCTCAGAAAAGAGGGCGTTCCCATGGCTGTCGCCACCGACTATAACCCCGGCACCAGCCCGTTCGCGAGTATTCATCTCGCGATGAATATGGCCTGCGTGCAGTTTGGCCTGACGCCTGAAGAGGCCTGGGCTGGCGTGACGCGACATGCTGCCCAGGCGCTGGGCCGCGGGGCCACGCACGGGCAGCTGCAGGCTGGATTCGTGGCTGACTTTGTCGTCTGGGATGCACATCACCCGGTCGAAATGGTCTACGAGCCGGGACGCAATCCGTTGTATCAACGTATTTTCCGTGGGGAGAGCGTATGAGACTCTGGCGGCCGGTTGCCGAGACCGTCTGGCAGGGGCGCGACGACAGCGCCGAGGCCAGCAATGCAAAACGTATTTTTCAGACCCTGCGACAGATGCCGGTATTTACCCCTCAGTCATCCGGCATCGCTTTGATAGGGTTTGAATGTGATGAAGGGGTAAAACGCAATCAGGGCAGGCCCGGCGCCGTACAGGCCCCGGAGGTGCTTCGCAAAGCGCTGGCGAACATGGCAAGTCATCATGGACATGACCGGCTGGTGGATATGGGGTCGGTGTATGTCGAGGGCGATAATCTGGAAGCGGCTCAGCGTGCGTTAAGCGATGCCGTGCAGGCCTGCCAGCAGTCCGGCATGCGTACGCTGGTTTTTGGCGGGGGACACGAGACCGCCTGGGCGCATGGCCGCGGGGTTCTGGATGCTTTCCCGAACGCGCGCGTGGTGGTGATAAACCTGGATGCACACCTTGACCTGCGCAAGGCGGACCACGCGACCTCCGGCACGCCCTTTCGTCAGCTGGCACACTACTGTGCGGAACAGGCGCGCGATTTTCAGTATGCCTGCCTGGGCGTCAGCCGGGCGGCGAACACGCAGGCGCTGTGGGATGAAGCTGAGCGACTAAACGTCACGCTGGTGGAAGACCTTCATTTCAGGCGAGATGCGTTATCGGCTCTGGACAAGGTCCTGGCCCAGGCCGACCGCGTTTACCTCACCATTGACCTCGATGTTTTGCCTGCTGGCGAAATGCCAGCCGTCTCAGCGCCCGCGGCGTTAGGGGTACCCGCGCTGGATCTTCTGCCGGTGGTTGAACATATCTGCCGCAGTGGAAAACTGCAGGCTGCCGATCTGGTAGAATTTAACCCGCAGTACGATCGGGACGGACAGGGGGCAAAGCTTGCCGCTCGTCTGGCCTGGCAAATTGCTCACTGGTGGGCATAACAACGTTTAAGGAGTCAGGATGTTTTCACGCTCACCGCTGTCGCAGTCCAGCCCTCCCGCGCCTTTCTACGAAAAGGTGAAGCAGGCTATCAGCGAAAAAATCGCAACCGGCGTCTGGCGGCCGCACGATCGCATTCCATCCGAGGCCGAACTGGTCGCACAGTTTGGTTTTAGCCGAATGACCATTAACCGGGCGCTGCGCGAGCTGACCGATGAGGGCCTTCTGGTGCGTCTGCAGGGGGTCGGAACCTTCGTTGCGGAGCCGAAAGGGCAATCGGCACTGTTTGAGATCAGAAGTATTGCCGATGAGATAGCTTCGCGTAACCATCAGCACCACTGTGAAGTGCTGGTGCTCGAAGAGACACAGGCCAGCGCCGAGCAGGCCGTGGAGCTGAATGTCAAAGAGGGAAGCCGCATCTTTCATTCCGTGATGGTGCATTATGAAAACGACATCCCGGTGCAGATTGAAGATCGCTGCGTGAACGCCGGTCGGGTGCCCGAGTACCTGGATCAGGATTACACCCAGACCACGCCGCATGCCTATCTTTCGCTCATCGCGCCGCTGACGGAAGGGGAGCACATCGTGGAAGCGGTTCGCGCTACGCCGCAGGAGTGCGAACTGTTGCGGATCAAAGAGCACGATCCTTGCCTGCTCATTCGTCGCCGTACTTGGTCTTCGTCGCATATTGTGTCGCATGCCAGACTGCTGTTTCCGGGAAATCGATACCGGTTGCAGGGCCATTTCATGTCGTAAGGGTCATACGTTTTAAAAGCGTGATAGCTAACGCAATATAACAAAATTGTATCTTTTTTGTTAAATCCGACCTTGTGTGTGCTTGTCTATACAAGTATATCTGAATACATCATCTGTCCCGTATGAGGAGCACACAATGTCGTCAGGTAAATACCGCCAGCAGGATGTCCGCGCCGCGCGCGGCACCACACTTACCGCCAAAAGCTGGCTCACCGAAGCCCCGCTGCGCATGTTGATGAATAACCTCGATCCTGAGGTCGCGGAGAACCCCCACGAGCTGGTGGTGTATGGCGGCATAGGTCGCGCCGCGCGCAACTGGGAGTGCTATGACGCGATTGTTGAATCCCTGACTCATCTGGAACATGACGAAACCCTGCTGGTGCAATCCGGCAAACCGGTCGGCGTGTTCAAAACCCACAAGAATGCACCGCGCGTGCTGATCGCCAACTCTAACCTTGTCCCGCACTGGGCGACCTGGGAACACTTTAACGAGCTGGACGCCAAAGGGCTGGCGATGTATGGCCAGATGACGGCGGGAAGCTGGATCTACATCGGCAGTCAGGGGATTGTGCAGGGCACCTACGAAACCTTCGTGGAAGCCGGTCGTCAGCACTATAACGGTTCGCTGAAAGGTCGCTGGGTACTGACCGCCGGTCTGGGGGGAATGGGGGGCGCACAGCCGCTGGCCGCGACCCTTGCCGGTGCCTGCTCCCTGAACATCGAATGTCAGCAGAGCCGCATTGATTTCCGACTGCGTACCCGTTACGTCGATGAACAGGCTGAAAACCTGGATGACGCGCTGGCACGCATCAAAAAATACACGTCAGAAGGCAAAGCGATGTCGATTGCGCTCTGCGGCAATGCGGCTGACATTCTCCCTGAACTGGTGGCCCGTGGCGTACGCCCGGATCTCGTCACCGACCAGACCAGCGCACACGACCCCCTTCACGGCTATCTGCCATCGGGCTGGACGTGGGAAGCGTATCAGCAAAAAGCCGAAAGTGACCCGGAAGGCACGGTGCTCGCCGCTAAACGTTCCATGGCGGAGCACGTGAACGCCATGCTGGCCTTTAGCCAGATGGGCATTCCGACATTTGATTACGGCAACAATATTCGCCAGATGGCGAAAGAGATGGGCGTGAGTAACGCCTTCGACTTCCCGGGGTTTGTGCCTGCCTATATTCGTCCGCTGTTCTGTCGCGGTATTGGTCCGTTCCGCTGGGTGGCCCTGTCCGGCGACCCGGAAGATATCTACAAAACCGACGCCAAAGTGAAGGAGATCGTCGCCGACGACGAACATCTGCACCACTGGTTGGATATGGCTCGCGAGCGCATTAACTTCCAGGGCTTGCCGGCGCGGATCTGCTGGGTCGGACTGGAGTGGCGACAAAAACTGGGTCTGGCCTTTAACGAAATGGTGCGCAGCGGTGAAGTCTCCGCGCCGATTGTTATCGGACGCGACCATCTCGACTCGGGCTCTGTTGCCAGCCCGAACCGTGAAACCGAAGCCATGCGCGACGGCTCCGATGCCGTCTCCGACTGGCCACTGTTGAATGCCTTACTGAATACCGCCAGCGGGGCGACCTGGGTATCGCTGCATCACGGCGGTGGCGTAGGAATGGGCTTCTCCCAGCACTCGGGAATGGTCATCGTGTGTGATGGTACGGATGAAGCGGCAGCGCGTATCGCTCGCGTGCTGCATAACGACCCGGCAACCGGCGTAATGCGCCACGCGGATGCCGGTTACGAGATTGCGATTGAATGTGCCAAAGAGCAGGGCCTGAACCTGCCGATGATCCCTGCCACACAAGGAAAGCATTAATGAACGCCTTAACCCTCACTCCCGGCTCACTGACGCTCAAACAGCTGCGTAACGTCTGGCGTCAACCGGTTACGCTCTCACTTGATGAAAGCGCCCACGCCGCGATTAACGACAGCGTTGCCTGCGTTGAAGCCATTATTGCCGAAGGACGTACCGCCTACGGCATCAACACCGGATTTGGTCTGCTGGCGCAGACGCGTATCGCCACGCACGATCTGGAAAATTTACAGCGCTCGCTGGTGCTTTCGCATGCGGCGGGTGTCGGTCATCCGCTGGATGATGACATTGTCCGCCTGATGATGGTGCTCAAAATCAACAGTCTGGCGCGTGGGTTCTCCGGAATTCGCCTCAGCGTGATCGAGGCGCTGATGGCGCTGGTGAATGCGGAAGTCTATCCGTGGATCCCGGCAAAAGGTTCCGTCGGTGCATCCGGCGATCTTGCGCCGCTGGCCCATATGTCGCTGCTGCTGCTCGGTGAAGGTCAGGCTCGCTGGAAGGGCGAGTGGCTCCCTGCGAAAGAGGCGCTGAAAAAAGCCGGGTTAACCCCGATAACGCTGGCGGCCAAAGAAGGGCTGGCGCTGCTTAACGGGACCCAGGCCTCGACGGCGTTTGCGTTGCGTGGTCTGTTTGAAGCCGAAGATCTTTTCGCCTCCGCGGTCGTGTGCGGTGCGCTGACCACCGAGGCGGTGCTTGGCTCACGTCGTCCGTTTGATGCCCGTATCCACGAGGTGCGCGGCCAGCGCGGGCAGATTGACGCCGCGGCGATGTACCGTCACCTGCTGACCGAGACCAGCGATATTGCAGACTCTCACCATAACTGTGACAAGGTACAGGATCCGTATTCGCTTCGCTGTCAGCCCCAGGTGATGGGAGCCTGTCTGACGCAGCTGCGCCACGCGGCAGAAGTGCTGCTGGTGGAGGCGAATGCGGTGTCTGATAACCCGCTGGTGTTCGCTCAGGAAAACGAAGTGGTCTCCGGGGGGAATTTCCACGCCGAGCCTGTGGCGATGGTGGCGGATAATATCGCGCTGGCGATTGCGGAAGTAGGGGCCTTATCCGAACGTCGCATCGCGCTGATGATGGATAAACATATGTCCCAGCTGCCGCCGTTCCTGGTCCGCAACGGCGGGGTTAACTCCGGTTTTATGATTGCCCAGGTGACGGCCGCGGCGCTGGCGAGCGAGAATAAGGCCCTGTCGCATCCGCACAGCGTGGACAGTCTGCCAACGTCAGCGAACCAGGAAGATCATGTTTCTATGGCCCCGGCCGCCGGACGTCGTCTGTGGGAGATGGCCGCCAACACCCGCGGCGTGCTGGCGGTGGAATGGCTGGCCGCATGTCAGGGCGTTGATCTGCGTGAAGGTCTGACATCCAGCCCGCTGCTGGAACAGGCGCGTCATCTGCTGCGTGAACAGGTCGCGCATTACGATGATGACCGTTTCTTTGCGCCGGATATTGATAAAGCGATCGCGCTGCTGGAGAAGGGAAGCCTGGTGGGCTTACTGCCTTCGGTGCTCTAAGATTTGCCCGGTGGCCCGGACACGTTCAGGCCACCGGTTTTTTTTACGAATACATCGCCGTGATCGATGCGCTGCCCAGCGAATGAAAATGGACGTTAAAGCCGACCATTGCGCCACTCGCGCCCTCATCCACCTCAATCTTGTCCACATCCAGCGCGTGAACCGTGAAGATATAGCGGTGCGTTTCCCCTTTTGGCGGCGCGGCGCCACCGTAACCCGCTTTGCCAAAATCGGTTCGGGTCTGGATAGCGCCTTCAGGCAGCGCCACCAGGTCAGAGCCGGAACCTTGCGGCAGAACGCGCGTATCCGCAGGCAGGTTCGCCACTATCCAGTGCCACCACCCTGAGCCTGTAGGGGCATCCGGGTCATAGCAGGTGACAACAAAGCTTTTGGTTCCCGCCGGAACATCGTCCCACGCCAGATGCGGAGAGATATTATCCCCCTGATAACCCATGCCGTTAAAAACGTGGCGTTCAGGCAGTTTTTCCCCGTCGCGCAGATCTTTACTGATGATTTTCATACGATTTACCTCGGTACCCGATTATGCAAAAAGTGTAATGCATAAACAGAGTACCGACGTTAACGCTCAGGGTTAAATCGCAAAATGTGCGGGAATGTTAACGGCGTCAACTACCGCAGCCGTTAACTGACGTAGCTGAGCCGGCGAGATAACATAAGGCGGCATCAGATAGATAAGCTTGCCGAAAGGACGCACCCACACTCCCCGTTCCACGAAGAAACGCTGCAGCGCCGCCATGTTAACCGGATGGGTGGTCTCAATCACGCCGATGGCACCCAGCACGCGCACATCCGCCACGAATTCAGCCGCTGACGCTGCGCTCAGCTCCTGGCGAAGCTGCGCTTCAATCGTCGCGACCTGCGTTTGCCACTCGCCGCTCTCGAGAATGGCCAGACTTTCGCTCGCCACCGCGCAGGCCAGCGGGTTGCCCATAAACGTTGGGCCGTGCATAAAGCAGCCCGCGTCGCCGTCGCTGATGGTGTCGGCAACGTGGCGCGTTGTCAGCGTGGCGGACAACGTCATGGTGCCGCCGGTCAGCGCTTTACCCAGACACAGAATATCCGGTGCGATCCCCGCATGCTCGCAGGCGAACAGCTTGCCGGTGCGGCCAAAGCCGGTGGCGATCTCATCGGCAATCAGCAGAATGCCCTCGCGATCGCACATCTTACGAATGCGCGTCAGCCATGCCGGGTGGTACATCCGCATCCCGCCTGCACCCTGCACAACCGGCTCAAGAATAACGGCGGCAATCTCATGGCGGTGGGCAGCCATCAGCCGCGCAAAACCGACCATGTCCATTTCATCCCACTCCCCGTCAAAACGGCTTTGCGGTGCCGGGGCAAAGAGGTTCTCTGGTAGATAGCCCTTCCACAGGCTGTGCATGGAGTTATCCGGATCGCACACCGACATCGCGCCGAACGTGTCGCCGTGATAGCCGTTGCGGAAGGTGAGGAACCGCTGGCGGGTCTCACCTCTGGCGTGCCAGTACTGTAGCGCCATTTTCATCGCCACTTCCACAGCAACAGAGCCGGAATCTGCAAGGAAAACGCACTCCAGCGGGGTCGGGGTCATCGCGACCAGACGCCGGCACAGGTCAACCGCAGGCTGATGGGTGATACCGCCAAACATCACGTGCGACATCTGGTCTATCTGCGCTTTCATCGCCGCATTCAGACGCGGGTGGTTATACCCGTGAATAGCCGCCCACCAGGATGACATGCCGTCCACAAGCGACTCACCGCTGCTCAGGGTCAGTTCGCACCCGTGAGCCGAGGCGACCGGGTAAACGGGGAGGGGGCGGGTAGTGGAAGTGTATGGGTGCCAGATATGCTGCTTGTCGAAGGCGAGATCGTCCTGGGTCATAATCGACTTGTAAACCATTTTGAAAAGTTTTAGGTTTACGAGTATAAACCGATCTGAAAATTAACAAAACCCTTTGGAGAAGCCCCATGGCTCACCACGCACGCTGGACGATGTCGCAAGTTACTGAATTATTTAATAAACCTTTCCTTGAGCTGATGTTTGAAGCCCAACAGGTGCATCGTCAGCACTTCGATCCACGCCATGTGCAGGTCAGTACGTTGCTGTCGATCAAGACCGGCGCATGCCCAGAAGATTGCAAATACTGCCCGCAGAGTGCGCGCTATAAAACCGGGCTTGAATCTGAACGTCTGATGGAAGTGGAGCAGGTGCTCGACTCTGCCCGTAAGGCGAAAAATGCAGGCTCAACCCGATTCTGTATGGGCGCGGCATGGAAAAACCCGCACGATCGCGACATGCCGTATCTGGAGCAGATGGTGAAAGGGGTGAAAGAGATGGGGCTGGAAGCCTGCATGACCCTTGGCACGCTGAACGAAGAGCAGGCGCAACGCCTTTCCGCGGCAGGGCTGGATTACTACAACCACAACCTCGACACCTCCCCTGAATTTTACGGCAATATCATCACCACGCGGACCTATCAGGAGCGTCTCGATACGCTGGATAAAGTGCGTGACGCCGGCATCAAAGTCTGTTCAGGCGGGATTGTGGGACTGGGCGAAACGGTGAAAGACCGTGCGGGTCTTCTGCTGCAGCTGGCGAACCTGCCCACGCCGCCGGAAAGCGTGCCGATCAACATGCTGGTGAAAGTTAAAGGTACGCCACTGGCGGATAACGAAGACGTGGATGCATTTGATTTTATCCGCACCATTGCGGTGGCGCGTATCATGATGCCGACCTCCTACGTGCGCCTCTCGGCGGGTCGTGAACAGATGAGCGAACAGACGCAGGCGATGTGCTTTATGGCCGGGGCCAATTCCATCTTCTACGGCTGCAAACTGCTGACCACCCCGAACCCGGAAGAGGACAAAGACGTCCAGTTGTTCCGCAAGCTGGGGCTGAACCCGCATCAGACAGACGTCCTGACGGGGGATAACGAGCAACAGCAGCAGCTGGAGCAGCAGATTTTCAACGCCGATACTGACCAGTTCTACAACGCGGCAACCGTATGACCTGGCAGGCACGTATCCATTCTGCGCTCGAAGAACGGCGGGCGGCAGATGCCTTTCGCGTTCGCAACGTGGTAGAAAACGGCGCAGGCCGTTTTCTCACCCGCGAGGGCCGGCAGTTTTGCAATTTCTCCAGCAATGATTATCTCGGGCTGAGCCAGCACCCGGCAATCGTCCGCGCCTGGCAGCAGGGGGCGGAGCGGTTTGGCGTCGGCAGCGGCGGCTCGGGGCATGTCAGCGGCTACACCACGGCGCATCAGGCGCTGGAGGAGGCCCTTGCCGACTGGCTGGGGTATCCGCGTGCGTTGCTGTTCATTTCAGGTTTTGCCGCCAACCAGGCGGTCATCACCGCGCTAATGGGCAAGGACGACCGCATTGTTGCCGACCGCTTAAGTCACGCCTCGCTGCTGGAAGCGGCAAGTTTAAGCCCTGCGCAGCTCCGCCGCTTTGCCCATAACGATGCGGCTCAGCTTGCTGGCCTGCTCGATAAGCCCTGCACCGGACAGCAGCTGGTGGTCACAGAAGGGGTGTTCAGCATGGACGGCGACAGTGCACCGCTGCGTCCGCTGCATGAGACGGCGCAGCGACAAAACGCCTGGCTGCTGGTTGATGATGCGCATGGTATTGGCGTGATGGGTGAGGAAGGGCGCGGTAGCATCCATCAGCAAAACGTGAAGCCGGAACTGCTGGTGGTGACTTTCGGGAAAGGTTTTGGCGTGAGCGGGGCGGCCATGTTGTGCAGCGAGTCTGTCGCCGACTATCTGCTGCAGTTCGCCCGTCATCTCATTTACAGCACCAGTATGCCGCCCGCACAGGCCGTGGCGCTGTCTGCATCACTGGCGGTGATCCGCAGCGCTGAAGGCGCGGAACGACGGGCGCGTCTGGCGGAACATATCCGGCGTTTTCGCCAGGGATTACGCCATCTCCCGTTCCAGAGCACCGATTCGCAGAGCGCAATCCAGCCGGTGATGGTGGGGGAAAACGGTCTGGCTCTCACGCTGGCGCAGACGCTTCGCGAGCGGGGGATATGGGTGACGGCTATTCGTCCACCAACCGTACCGCCCGGCACTGCCCGACTGCGTCTGACGCTCACGGCGGCGCACGAAGCAGAGGATATCGAAGCACTTCTGGAGGCGCTGCATGACACCCGTGAATAAACAGGCGATCGCGGCGGCATTTGGCCGGGCCGCGCGAAGCTATTCGCAGCACGATGAACTCCAGCGTCAGAGCGCGCAGGGGCTGCTTGCTTTACTCAACGAGACCCGGTTCCCTCTGGTGCTGGACGCCGGGTGTGGGCCGGGTGCCAATAGCCGACACTGGCGTGCGGCCGGCAGCGAGGTGACGGCTATCGACCTGTCGCCCGATATGCTTGAGGAGGCCCGTCAGCAGCAGGCCGCGCACCACTATCTGGTTGCCGATATTGAGTCCATTCCGCTGCCGGATGCGCGGTTTGATCTGGTCTGGAGCCATCTGGCGGTACAGTGGTGCAGTAGTCTCCCGCAGGCATTAAACGAGCTTTATCGCGTGGCGCGCCCGGGTGGATGCGTGGCCTTCACCACGCTGCTGGAAAGCTCTTTACCGGAGCTCAATCAGGCGTGGAAAGCGGTGGATGAACAACCTCACGCTAACCGTTTTTTGCCGCACGAGCAGGTCATCCACGCGCTGGCGGGATGGCGCTATCGCTGTGCTGAGCAGACCATTACGCTGAATTTCGACGATGCCTTCAGCGCCATGCGCTCCCTGAAGGGTATTGGCGCGACCCATCTGCATGCGGGGCGTGAAAAGAAACCTCTTACCCGCGGCCAGTTGCAGCGTCTGGAGCTGGCGTGGCCGCAGCAGCGGGGGCAGTTCCCGCTCTCATATCAACTTTTTCATGGGATTATTGAACGTGACTGAACGTTATTTTGTCACCGGAACAGATACCGAAGTGGGCAAGACGGTTGCCAGCTCAGCGCTGCTGCAGGCGGCGCGCATGCAGGGAAAAACCACCGCCGGATATAAGCCTGTCGCCTCCGGCAGCGAGATGACGGCGCACGGGTTACGCAATACCGACGCGCTGGCGCTCCAGCGTAACAGCACGCTTGAACTTGCCTATTCAGCGGTGAATCCATACACCTTTGCCGAGCCCACCTCGCCGCATATTATCAGCGCCGATGAAGGTCGCCCGATTGATTTTGCCGTGCTTTCTGCCGGGTTACGCGCCCTTGAACGCCAGGCTGACTGGGTGCTGGTGGAGGGCGCCGGTGGCTGGTTTACGCCACTTTCGGCGGACCAGACCTTTGCTGACTGGGTGCAAATCGAGCAGCTGCCGGTAATTCTGGTGGTAGGGGTCAAACTCGGCTGTATCAACCATGCGATGCTGACTGCCCAGGCCGTTCAGCAGGCCGGGCTGCGCCTGGCCGGCTGGATAGCCAACGACGTGGTTGCGCCGGGCAGGCGACATCAGGAGTATCTGGCAACGCTGAAGCGGGTGCTTCCTGCGCCGTTTCTTGGGGAGATCCCGTGGCTGGCTGACACAGCCGGGTGCGCTGAAACCGGGCATTACCTCGATCTCAGCGTCTTGCCTCCAGCGACATCCAGTGGGCGATAAGCTCGTCGTCCAGCTCGTTAACGTGGCCCTGGGCCACGTTACGCCCGCGATACAGCATGCAAAAGCGCTCCGCGACCCGGCGGATAAACGACAGCTGCTGCTCAGCTAACAACACCGTCATTCCCAGTTCCCGGTTTAACCGCACCAGCAGCTGGCTCAGCTTCTGGGCGAAGCTGTGGCCCGCGCCATGCATCGGTTCATCCAGAATCAGCATCCGCGGACGGATGACCAGCGCATTGGCCAGCGCCAGCTGATACTGGTCGTCTGGCGAAAGCGTGTTGGCCCGGGTTTGTCGCAGCGCATAGAGTTCCGGAAAGAGGTCGTAAACGTCACTTTTCGCTTCAGGGTCAGGTTTCCCTGTCGCCCGCATGGCGATATGCAGATTTTCATCAATGGTTAACTGGGAGAAAATCCGCCTGTCCTGCGGGACATAGCCTATTCCCGGGCCAGTGAAGGGTTCTGGCGTCTGGCTAAGCAAATCTCGCGGCGGTGCACCGGCTTCGTGCCAGATGATGGTGCCGCTGTCGACAGGCACTTTCCCGGCGATGCAATTCATCAGGGTCGTTTTGCCCATCCCCGGCAGGCCAACAACACCTGTACACATGCCTTTGGGAAAATCTAAATCCACGTTCCATAGCGTATGTTGGCTTCCGTAAAACTGGTTAACTGCACGCAGACTCAACATCTTTCTCTCCTTAAAAATCTGTGTGGATGAGGCTCATTGTGGGATGTGCAAAACTCCTGCCAGAAACCCTAAATTGATTAAAAAAGAGGCTTTTTTAGGAATTTATCCGGGATAAGCGGTGTGTGATTACCCCCTTTGCACATCCGCGGTGCCGGACGTGATGAGTTGTGGTGCAGGGTTAAAATGGTGGAAATGTGAGCAAGATCGCATCGGTTGGTTATGAATGACACAACTGTTTATCAGCAAAAAATAGCTATAAAAAATTTTTGCTGCCGTTTCGTGGGAAAAGTCGGGAATTTGCTGAGCGGCGGTCTGCACGGGCTGGAAGCAGTTATCCACTATTCCTGTGGATAACCATGTGCATTAGAGTTAGAAAACACGCGATAAGCGAGAGAAGACGCGGGTTACGACCAAATTGGTGCGAAACGCGGCTTAAGAAAATATCGCTTAATATTTAATTGGTTAGATAAAAGCAATTGCCGTAATGAAAGTGTCACCTGTTGCCATAAAACTATCATTACCTGGCTTGACAAATGTTAAAAAAGAAAAAGTTCTGGGGATAACCCGTCCTGACTGGTGTTTTATGTTGTCACGGTCCAAATTTTGACCGCTATCGCGCTAATCACCCTGCCGGTACTCTAAATATCCTGACATGCTACTGGTTTTTCATCCAGTGTTTTTTATTGGCATTCCTGGCAGCAACGAGTAAAATTACTCACCTGCCGCTTATTACGTCATCAGGTTGTCGCCCATGAGTAAACCGTTCAAATTGAATTCTGCATTCCGTCCTTCCGGCGATCAGCCTGAGGCGATCCGACGTCTCGAAGAGGGGCTGGAAGATGGGCTGGCGCACCAGACGCTGCTGGGGGTAACCGGTTCGGGCAAAACGTTTACCATTGCCAACGTTATCGCCGATCTGCAGCGCCCCACGATGGTGCTGGCCCCAAACAAAACCCTGGCCGCTCAGCTTTACGGCGAGATGAAAGAGTTCTTCCCGGATAACGCCGTGGAATATTTTGTCTCCTACTACGATTACTACCAGCCTGAAGCGTATGTCCCGAGCTCTGACACCTTCATCGAGAAAGATGCCTCGGTGAACGAACACATTGAGCAGATGCGTCTGTCGGCGACGAAGGCGCTTCTTGAGCGTCGCGATGTGGTGGTGGTGGCGTCAGTGTCGGCTATCTACGGTCTGGGCGATCCGGATCTCTATCTCAAGATGATGCTGCACCTGACCCAGGGGATGATCATCGATCAGCGCGCTATTTTACGCCGTCTGACAGAGCTGCAGTACACCCGTAACGATCAGGCGTTCCAGCGCGGTACCTTCCGCGTGCGCGGCGAGGTGATTGATATCTTCCCGGCAGAGTCGGACGATATCGCCCTGCGCGTTGAGCTGTTTGACGAAGAGGTTGAACGCCTGTCGCTGTTTGACCCGCTGACCGGCCACGTCGAGTCGGTCGTTCAGCGCTATACCATCTACCCGAAAACGCACTACGTGACGCCACGCGAGCGTATCGTGCAGGCGATGGAAGAGATCAAAGTTGAGCTGGCAGACCGCCGTAAGGTGCTTCTGGCGAATAATAAGCTGCTGGAAGAGCAACGCCTGAGCCAGCGCACCCAGTTTGACCTGGAGATGATGAACGAGCTGGGCTACTGCTCCGGTATCGAAAACTACTCACGTTTCCTCTCCGGGCGTGGTCCGGGCGAGCCACCGCCGACGCTGTTTGACTATCTGCCGGCAGACGGTCTGTTGGTGATCGACGAATCTCACGTGACTATCCCGCAAATTGGCGGGATGTATCGCGGTGACCGGGCGCGTAAAGAGACGCTGGTGGAGTATGGTTTCCGTCTGCCATCTGCGCTGGATAACCGTCCCATGAAGTTTGAAGAATTTGAGGCGCTGGCACCGCAAACCATCTACGTCTCGGCTACGCCGGGCAACTACGAGCTCGAAAAATCGGGCGATGAGGTGGTTGACCAGGTGGTGCGTCCGACCGGGCTGCTGGATCCGATTATCGAGGTGCGTCCGGTCGCCACTCAGGTTGACGATCTGCTGTCAGAAATCCGTATCCGCGCGGCCATCAACGAGCGTGTGCTGGTAACGACGTTGACCAAGCGTATGGCGGAAGATCTCACCGAGTATCTTGAGGAGCACGGTGAGCGGGTGCGTTACCTGCACTCGGATATCGATACCGTCGAGCGTATGGAGATCATCCGCGACCTGCGTCTGGGCGAGTTTGACGTGCTGGTGGGTATCAACCTGCTGCGAGAAGGCCTGGATATGCCGGAAGTCTCGCTGGTGGCGATTCTGGATGCCGACAAAGAGGGCTTCCTGCGCTCTGAACGCTCCCTGATCCAGACCATTGGCCGTGCCGCGCGTAACGTTAACGGTAAAGCGATCCTTTACGGTGACAAAATTACCCCGTCAATGGCGAAAGCAATTGGCGAAACGGAGCGTCGTCGTGAGAAACAGCAGCGTTACAACGAAGAGCACGGTATTACGCCGCAGGGCCTGAACAAGAAAGTGGTGGATATTCTGGCGCTGGGTCAGAACATTGCGAAGACCAAAGCGAAAGGGCGCGGGAAAGCGCGTTCAGTGGTTGAGCCGGATACCGTCGAGCTGACGCCAAAAGCGCTGCAGCAGAAAATCCACGAACTGGAAGGGCAGATGATGCAGCATGCGCAGAACCTCGAATTCGAAGAGGCCGCGCAAATCCGCGACCAGCTGCATCAGCTGCGCGATCTGTTTATCGCCGCCTCCTAGGTAAAAGCAAAATGACAGCCGCAGGCTGTCATTTTTTTAGTGTTTGCACTCTCCTGTGGGAGAGTGGTCGGGTGAAGGCATAATCTCTATCCCAGGTCCTGAATCGCCTTCTCCAGCGCTTCACGCAGCAGGTGACGGTCGTGGCGATATTTGATATCGCTCGCTTCCAGCGGCTCCTGCACCACCACGCGATCGCCAATTCCTGATACATCAACTTTCGGGCCGACCACCACGCCATCGATGATTTTCTTCCCGACGTACTGCTCCATCAGATTCAGTTTATCCGCCAGCGACAGGCTGGCCGCCGCCGGGCTCAGCTCACGGCCTAAATTGCCGATGTAAACCATGGGGGCTGGCGTTCTGCGCAGGGCCTGTGCCAGCTCTTTGACCAGTAAAATGGGCATCAGGCTGGTGTAAAAACTGCCCGGCCCAATCAAAATCAAATCCGCTTCGCCGATGGCCTCAATGGCTTCACGCGTGGCGGGCACGCTTGGGTAGGTCATCAGCTCTTTTGGCGGCACGGTAAGCTGGTCGATGTTCACTTCGCCATAAACCTCGTGCCCTTCCGCATCGATTGCCATTAAATCGACCGGTTGTTCGGACATCGGGATCAGGAACGCGTCAACCTTGAGCAGGTTTCGGATCAAATTGATGGCTTCCAGCGGGCGCACTGACAGGTGATCCAACGCTTTAAGCATCAAATTTCCAAGGTTATGCCCGGAAAGTTCGCCGTTACCGCCAAAACGGTACTCAAACATCGCCGAAGCGACGCTCGGCTCGGTAATTAACTGGTTCAGACAATTACGCATATCGCCCCAGGCGATACCCCCTTCCGCGCGTCGAATACGCCCGGTGGAGCCGCCATTATCCGTGGTTGTCACTATCCCTGTCAGCCTTGAGCCAAGTGAAGACAGAGAAGACATCACTCGCCCCAGACCATGGCCTCCGCCAAGAGCGACAACACGGTCAAGATCCGCAAAAGTGCGATTGCGCATACACATTCCTTATCACGTTCGATCTGCGTAACACTACCCTAACTACCCCTAAAAGACGATGCCTCACCCGGCGCAAAATGACGTATATCAATGTGAATATGCTGTTTTTAGGTATTCTGTAGCGAAAATACACGATTATGTCGTTATGTATATGGTTATATAGCGTTAAGTGATAATGGCGAAGGGAAGATTTCCGCGCTACTATCGCCATAACCACGTTTTCAAATTTGAAAACATACACTCGAGCCCTGGCGCCTGTGTCGAAAGATATGGCGTCCTGGCCGTGGCGAATATGCCACCAGGGTACAGAAAGAAATGACTGTGCCTCCCGTCTCTGGAAAGGTGTACATGGCTTCACAACTTACTGATGCATTCGCGCGTAAGTTTTTTTACTTACGTCTGTCGATTACCGATGTGTGCAACTTCCGTTGCACCTACTGCCTGCCCGATGGCTACAAACCGGGCAGCGTCACCAATAACGGCTTTCTCTCCGTGGACGAAGTGCGCCGCGTCACGCGTGCATTCTCTGAACTCGGCACGGAAAAGGTCCGCCTGACCGGAGGGGAACCCTCTCTGCGTCGTGACTTCCCCGATATCATTGCTGCGGTGCGTGAGAACGATCGTATCCGTCAGATTGCGGTCACCACCAACGGGTACCGCATGGCCCGTGACGTTGCAACCTGGCGCGACGCGGGCTTAACCGCCATCAACGTCAGCGTGGACAGCCTCGATGCCCGCCAGTTTCATGCCATTACCGGCCAGGATAAATTCCGCCAGGTGATGGACGGAATTGACGCGGCGTTCAGTGCCGGGTTCCAGAAGGTCAAAGTCAATACGGTGCTGATGCGTGACGTCAACCATCACCAGCTTGATACCTTCCTGGCGTGGATCAAATCCCGCCCCATCCAGTTGCGTTTTATCGAGCTGATGGAAACCGGCGAGGGCAGTGAGCTGTTCCGTCGGCATCACATCTCCGGGATGGTGTTGCGAGATGAGCTGCTGAAACGCGGCTGGATCCACCAGATCCGTCAGCGCAGCGACGGCCCGGCGCAGGTTTTTTGTCACCCGGATTACGAAGGGGAAATCGGGCTTATCATGCCGTATGAGAAAGACTTCTGTGCCAGCTGTAACCGTCTTCGCGTCTCCTCCGTTGGTAAGCTGCATCTGTGCCTGTTCGGGGATGGCGGTGTCGACCTTCGCGATCTGCTGGCGGAAGACGCCCAACAGGCCGCGCTTGAAGCGCGGATTTCTGAAGCTCTGACGCACAAAAAACAGACCCACTTCCTGCATCAGGGCAACACCGGCATTACTCAGAACCTGTCCTACATTGGCGGGTAATCAGGCTTAAGAAGGAACCAGAAGATGAGTCAGGTTAGCGCGGAATTTATCCCGACACGCATTGCTATTCTTACCGTTTCCGACCGCCGCGGTGAAGAGGATGACACCTCCGGCCACTGGCTGCGCGATGCGGCACATGATGCCGGGCACAGTATTGTTGATAAGGCGATCGTGAAAGAGAACCGTTATGCCATTCGTGCACGGGTCTCTCAGTGGATTGCCAGCGATGAGGTGCAGGTGGTGCTGATCACCGGTGGCACCGGTTTTACCACAGGCGACCAGGCTCCCGAGGCGCTCGTCCCGCTGTTTGACCGGGAAGTGGAAGGCTTTGGTGAAGTGTTCCGCATGCTCTCGTTTGAAGAGATTGGCACCTCCACGCTGCAGTCGCGTGCGGTGGCCGGTGTGGCGAACGGGACGTTGATTTTTGCCATGCCCGGCTCGACAAAAGCGTGTCGCACCGCGTGGGAAAATATTATTGCGCCGCAGCTGGATGCCCGTACTCGTCCGTGTAATTTCCATCCCCATTTAAAGAAATAAGTTATGTCGCAACTGACCCACATTAACGCCGCTGGCGAAGCACATATGGTGGATGTCTCCGCCAAAGCCGAAACGGTGCGTGAAGCGCGTGCTGAAGCCTTCGTGACCATGTTGCCAGAGACCCTGGCGATGATTATTGACGGCAGCCATCACAAAGGCGACGTCTTTGCCACCGCCCGCATCGCCGGGATCCAGGCTGCGAAACGCACCTGGGACTTAATTCCGCTCTGCCACCCGCTGATGCTGAGCAAGGTGGAAGTCAACCTGCAGGCGCAGCCGGAGCACAACCGCGTGCGCATCGAGTCGCTCTGCCGCTTAACCGGGAAAACCGGGGTTGAGATGGAAGCCCTGACGGCGGCCTCTGTCGCCGCGTTAACTATCTATGACATGTGCAAAGCGGTGCAGAAAGATATGGTGATTGGCCCGGTTCGTTTGCTGGCGAAAAGCGGTGGTAAATCCGGTGATTTTAAGGTGGACAGCCATGATTAAGGTGCTCTTTTTTGCTCAGGTCCGCGAGCTGGTGGGCACCGACAGCCTGACGCTTGATGCCCCGTTTGACACCGTTGGCGACCTGCGTGCGCATCTTGCCGCGCAAAGCGACCGCTGGGCGCTGGCGCTGGATGAAGGTAAGCTGCTGGCCGCGGTTAACCAGACGCTGGTGGAGCTGACCCATCCGCTGACGGCCGGGGATGAAGTGGCCTTCTTCCCGCCAGTGACAGGGGGCTAAGATGGCTGAAACCCGAATTCTGGTAGGTCATGATCGTTTCAGCGTTGGTACAGAATATGACTGGCTGGCAGAGCGTGACGAAGACGGTGCGGTTGTCACCTTCACCGGTAAAGTGCGTAACCATAATCTCGGCGACAGCGTAAAGGCGCTGACGCTGGAGCACTATCCGGGCATGACGGAGAAATCCCTCGCGGAGATCGTTGAACAGGCGCGTGGCCGCTGGCCGCTCGGGCGAGTGACGGTTATCCACCGTATTGGTGAAATGTGGCCTGGCGAGGAAATCGTTTTTGTCGGCGTGACCAGTGCCCACCGTAGTAGCGCGTTTGCAGCCGGGGAGTTCATTATGGATTACCTCAAAACCAAAGCGCCATTCTGGAAACGTGAAGCGACGCCGGAAGGCGACAGGTGGGTTGAGTCGCGTGACAGCGACAAAGAAGCCGCCAGTCGTTGGTAGTCGGTTTGCGTGGATGTGTTAGTCTTAACGTGTGTGTCTACTTAATCAGGAGTGAATCATGGACCGATTTCCGCGTTCCGATTCAATAGTACAGCAGACCCGTACCGGGCTGCAGACGTATATGGCTCAGGTTTATGGCTGGATGACGGTCGGTTTACTGCTGACCGCCTTTATCGCATGGTATGCAGCCAACACGCCTGAGCTGATGATGTTTATCTTCTCAAGCAAAATCACCTTCTTTGGGCTGATCATCGCGCAACTGGCGCTGGTCTTTGTTCTCTCCGGCCTGGTGCAGAAGCTGAGCGCCGGAATGGCGACCACGCTGTTTATGCTCTACTCGGCACTGACGGGGCTAACGCTCTCCAGCATCTTCATCGTGTATACCTATTCCTCCATCGCCAGCACGTTTGTGGTCGCTGGCGGGATGTTTGGTGCGATGAGCCTCTACGGCTACACCACGAAGCGTGACCTGAGCGGTTTCGGCAGCATGCTGTTTATGGGGCTGATTGGGATTGTGCTGGCGTCGCTGGTGAACCTGTGGCTGAAGAGTGAAGCGCTGATGTGGGCGGTGACCTATATCGGGGTGGTGATCTTCGTCGGTTTGACGGCCTACGACACTCAGAAGCTGAAAAATATTGGCGAACAGATTGACGTACGCGACAGCTCAAACCTGCGCAAATACGCGATTCTGGGCGCCCTGACGCTGTATCTGGACTTCATCAACCTGTTCCTGATGTTGCTGCGTATTTTAGGCAACCGTCGTTAAGGGTGTTTCCCTTACCCGACCTGCGTTGCGCAGGCCGGGTAAGTTCCCCTGCCAGACCTCACTTCGCTAACGCTTTCTCATTCTTCGCCCGCAGTTTCTTCGCCCGACTCTCCAGCACCAGATAACACACCGTTGCCAGCGCCAGCGGCAGGAAGTAATAGAGCATACGGTAGGCCAGCAGGGCGGCAATAATCGTACCCTGTGAAACATGCTCTCCGGCGAGCAGGGCGATAAATACCGCCTCCAGCACACCAATCCCCGCCGGGATATGCACGATCACGCCGGCAATGCTGCTGACCAGCAGCACGCCCAGCACAAAGAAGTAATTCACATCTTCACCAATGAGCATCCAGATAATCGCCCCCATCGCCATCCAGTTGGCGCTGGACACGGCCATCTGCAGGACCGCGAATTTCCACGAAGGCAGCACCAGTTTTTGCCCCTTGATGGTCATGTGTCGGCGTTTGGCAAAGGCGCAGGCCCAAAGATAGAGCGCAATGATGAGCAGTAATGCAAAGCCTAAAATCCGCAGCGTGGTTTCATCGATGTACCAGTGCGCAGGCAATTGCACCACGCCGATGGTGAAAATCACTCCGCCGAGCAGAATGTAACCCAGCCAGTTGGTGGTGATGCTGAGGGAAAAAATGCGCGTAATGGTCCCGCCCGGCAGGCCGAGGCGCGAGTATAGGCGATAGCGCATGCCGATCCCGCCCACCCAGGTACTCAATGTCAGGTTAAAGGCGTAGCAGATAAACGACACCAGCATGACCTGGCGCTTCGCAAGCTTATGGCCGCAGTAGGCGCGGCCCAGCAGGTCATAGCAGCCGTACATGAGGTAGCTTACAATCACCAGCCCCACCGCGCCCAGCAGCACCAGCCGGTTGTAGTTGCGGATAACTTTCCACACCTCTTCCCAGTCAACTTTCTGGGCGTAAACCACCAGCAGAACCGCGACGGCGATGAAAAACAGCCAGGTGAGGATCTTTTTAGCCAGCCGCCAGCGTGGATGTGATTTTGACATCAGGTTTTCCCTCCATCTTCCGCTTCAACGCGGTCCTGGGTTTCCATTTCGGGCTGGACAGGCGGATCCACCAGCGCAAGTTTTGGCGTGTGCGCCGGCAGCCAGCCCACCATCGCCGGGAAATGACGCAGGAAGTGGAACACCACCACGCTAATGCCCAGATTCCACCAGGTGCGTTTGGGCACCATGGATTCGTCCACGCGCACGCAGTCGTTCACGATCAACGCCTGCAGGTTATCCCTGAGAGTCTGGTTGAACTGGCGATCGTGGATGATCAGGTTAGCTTCAAGATTCAGTGACAAACTCAGCGGGTCGAGATTGCTGGAGCCCACGGTGGCCCAGTGATCGTCCATCAGGGCTACTTTGCCGTGCAGCGGCCGGCGGCGATATTCGTAAATTTGTACGCCACCCTTCACCAGATAGTTGTACAGCAACCGGGCACCGATTTTGACAATCTGCATGTCCGGCTCGCCCTGAACGATGAGCTTCACGCGCACGCCGCGTCGGGCCGCATTGCGCATGGCATGCAGCAGGCGATAGCCCGGGAAAAAGTAAGCGTTGGCGATAATCACTTCGCGCTTCGCATTCGCCAGCATCTTCAGGTAATGCCGCTCAATGTCGTCCCGGTGCTCACCATTATCCCGCCAGACAAACAGCGCCTGCGCTTCACCGGGGTGACGGTTCTCTTCCGGACGATGATGGCGGCGCTGCCACCAGCGGCGGGCAGCCTCTTTACCGGGCAGGTTTTCCAGCTCAAAGAGCAGGATATCCTGCACCACCGGTCCTTCAATGCGAATCGCGTAATCCTGCTTGGCTTCCGGGCCGTAATCGGACATATGTTCAGCGGAGTAGTTAATGCCGCCAACAAACGCTACCGTCTCATCCACCACCACAATTTTGCGGTGCATCCGGCGGAAAAGATTGGTACGCATGCCGAAAAGGCGAGGGCCAGGATCGTAGTAGCGGAACACGACGCCTGCTGAGGTGAGCTCATTGACGAACGCATCACTGAGGTCCGGTGAGCCATAGCCATCCAGCAGCACTTCGATTTTGACGCCACGCAGGGCAGCACGCAGCAGCACGCTGTGCAACTGCTTACCGACGTCGTCTTCGAACCAGATAAACGTTTCAAGGATCACTTTCTGCTTTGCGTGGTCAATCGCGTCAAACACCGCGGGGTAATATTCATCCCCGTTGACCAGCAGCGTGATCCGGTTGCCTTCCTGCCATGAACATTTCATAAGTGGATCTCCGCGCTGAGCGGCGCATGGTCGGAAAGATGTCGCCAGTTAAGTAACGCCAGTGCGGTCGGGCTGCTGGCATGGGCGTTTTTCACGTAGATTCTGTCGAGTCGCAAAAACGGGAACCGTACCGGAAAGGTGCGTGCAGGCCTGCCGTTTGCACGGGTGAAAATCTCCTCAAGTCCGGCATCAACCTTCAACGGATGGTTAGCCCGCTGCCGCCAGTCGTTGAAATCACCGGCCACGACCACGGGTTCACCTTCGGGCAGGGCATTGGTCCATTCGGCCAGCATTTTTAGCTGTGCCTGGCGATGGGCTTCGCGCAGGCCCAGATGAACACAGCCCACGTGCACCGGGAACGCCAGGTCCGGCGGGGCGATACGGCAGTAAAGCAGCCCGCGTTTTTCACTTTCACCCACAGAGACGTCGCGGTTCTCGTAATGTTCGATGGGAAAACGTGACAGCACCGCATTACCGTGATGCCCCTCCGGGTACACCGCGTTGCGCCCGTAGGCGTAATCACTCCACATGGTGTCGGCCAGGAATTCGTAGTGCGGGGTGTCCGGCCAGTTTTCAAAGTGAAGCGGATGCACTTCGTGCGCGCCCATGACTTCCTGAAGGCAGACAATGTCCGCGCTGACGGTGCGTACCGCGTCGCGCAGCTCCGGTAAAATGAAGCGGCGGTTAAATGCTGTGAAGCCTTTATGAATGTTTATCGTCAGCACTTTAAGCGAGAAATGCTGCATTTTTTTGGTCATACGTTCCTTCCAGGGTGACTATCCCGATGAAAATAAAGTGTAGTAGGCGTCACAAAAAGATGCGGTGTTACGGAATTTTCCGTAAAGTGCGGTAGTCTGATTAAGCAGAGAAAAATCCTTCAGGAGAGAAGCCATGAAGTGGCAACAACGCGTTCGTGTCGCAACTGGCCTGAGTTGCTGGCAGATAATGTTGCATTTACTGGTCGTGGCCGTACTGGTGATGGGCTGGATGAGCGGCACGCTGGTGCGGGTCGGCTTAGGGCTATGCGTCCTCTATGGCGTCACCGTACTGTCGATGCTGTTTTTACAGCGCCACCACGAAGCACGCTGGCGTGAGGTGGGTGATGTGCTCGAAGAGCTCACCACCACCTGGTACTTTGGTGCGGCGATGATTGTGCTTTGGTTGCTGTCGCGTGTGCTGCAAAACAACCTGCTGCTGGCCCTGGCCGGTCTGGCAATCCTCGCAGGGCCTGCCGTGGTCTCGTTACTGACCAAAGAGAAAAAGCTACGCGATGTTTCGTCTAAACATCACGTACGCCACTGAACCCGTCGTGGCCGCTATGATCAGTAGCGGCCACAAACTTCCCCAGACAATGTCCAGACTCGCATCCTTCAGATAGATCTGCTTGGTGATATCCGTGAAGTGCCGAATTGGGTTTATCCACGTCAAATCCTGTAACCATACCGGCATGTTCTCGACGGGTGAGACGTAGCCCGAAAGCAAAATCGCCGGCATCATAAAGACGAACACGCCAATAAATGCCTGCTGCTGGGTAGAGCAGAGCGCGGAAATCAGCAGTCCAAACCCGACCAGCGACAGCCCGTAAATCACCATGGTGAAGTAGAACAGCGCCAGCGAACCGGCGAACGGGATCTGGTAGGCCCATATTCCCACGCCCAGCACGATGGTGGCCTGGAAGGTCGCGACAATCAGCGCCGGAACCGCTTTGCCGACGAAAATTTGCCATGTTGCGAGCGGGGAAACCAGCAGCTGATCGAGCGTCCCCTGTTCGCGCTCACGGGCGACGGAGAGCGACGTTACGATCATCACTCCGATGGTGGTGATCATGGCGATCAGCGATGGCACCACGAACCATTTGTAATCCAGATTCGGGTTATACCAGTTGCGCACCACCAGCTCGCTGTTGTTAGGTTTCGGTTTCCCGTCCATCAATTCCTGTTGGTAATCCTTCACCACCTGCTGAAGATAGTTGGCTGCAATCTGGGCGCTGTTGGAGTTGCGCCCGTCGAGGATTAACTGCATTGGTGCCGTCTGGAAGGTATCCAGGTTGCGGGAAAAATCGGCCGGGAAACGCACCAGCAATAACGCTTTTTGCGTATCGATGGTGGGCTGGATCTCCTGTGGGCTTTTCAGCAGCAGGATGTGGGTAAAAGCCTTCGCCCGGGCGAAACGCTGCGTCAATTCGACGGAATGTTTGCCGTTATCTTCGTTGTAGATAGCAATGGTGGCGTTAGTCACCTCCAGCGTGGCGGCAAACGGGAAGAGCAACACCTGAAGCAACACCGGTAATACCAGAATGGCGCGCGTCTGCGGCTCGCGCAGCAGCGACTGCAGCTCTTTGCGTATCAATGTCCATAAACGGTGAAACATGTTCGCTCCTTAATCCAGACGCCGTTTGGTCTTTATCCACGTCAGCCCAATAAACATCGTTGCCGATGCCAGCAAAAACAGCGTGTTGATGATCAGCACCACCGGAATATTCCCCGCCAGGAACAGGCTTTGCAGCGTACTCACGAAGTAGCGCGCCGGAATAATGTAGGTCACGGCACGGATCACGGCGGGCATGCTGTCTATCTGGAAAATAAACCCGGACAGCATAATCGACGGTAAAAAGGCGGCGTTCAGGGCCACCTGCGCGGCGTTGAACTGGTTACGGGTGATGGTAGAGATAAGCAGCCCCATCCCGAGGGTGCTCAGTAAAAACAGACTGGTGATAAAGAACAGCACCACCAGCGATCCGCGGTACGGCACGCCGAGGATAAACACCGAGACCAGCATGCAGAGCAGCATCGCCAGCATGCCGAGGAAGTAGTAGGGGATAAGCTTACAGAGCAGCAGTTCAACCCGTGTGACCTCGGTAGACAGCAGCGCTTCCATGGTGCCGCGTTCCCACTCGCGGGCAATCACCAGCGAGGTCAAAATGGCGCCAATAACCGTCATGATGATGGTCACCGCACCCGGGATAATAAAATGCTGGCTAATGGCCGCAGGGTTAAACCAGTAGCGCGTCTGCACGTCGATCAGCGGTTCGAAGGTTTCCCCGCGATCTTCGGCGCGCTGCATTTGCCACAGCTGCCAGATACCCTCCACATAGCCTTGTACAAAGTTCGCGGTGTTTGGCTCGCTGCCGTCGGTGATCACCTGCACCGGCGCACTGGCATCGGTGCGCGCCATGTTGGCGGCAAAATCCACCGGGATCACCACCAGCCCGCGTATCTTCCCGGCCTGCATCATCTGGATTAACGCCTGCCGGTTGTCGCTGATGGTGGCGTCGATGTAAGGGGAGCCGGTCATGGTGTGGGTGAAATCAAGCGCCTCTTCGCTCTGCTGCTCCAGCAAAATCCCGACCCGCAGTTTGCTGGAGTCGAGGTTGATCCCGTAGCCAAAGATAAAGAGCAGCAGCAGGGGGATCACCACAGCGATCAGCCAGCTGCTGGGGTCACGCACGATCTGGCGCGTCTCTTTGATACACAACGCACGCACCCTGCGCCATGAAATGGCGTTATTGCGCATGGGCATTCTCCTTATCCCAGTCGTGGATGAGGGTAATAAACGCCTGTTCCATGGTCGGGTCCGGGACCTCGTCATCGGCGGCCTGTTCTTTCAGGTCGTCCGGCGTACCGTGGGCAATCAGCTTGCCGCGATACACCAGCCCGATGCGGTCGCAGTATTCCGCCTCATCCATAAAGTGGGTGGTTACCATGACCGTGACCCCTTTCTCCACCATGCTGTTAATATGCAGCCAGAACTCGCGGCGGGTGAGGGGGTCAACGCCGGAGGTCGGCTCATCGAGAAACAGGATATCGGGCTCATGCATTAATGAGCAGGCCAGCGCCAGCCGCTGCTTGAAACCGAGCGGCAGTTCGTCGGTGGCATGGGAAGCAATGCCCGTCAGGCCAAAGGCCTCGCTCATGCGGTGGATTTTCTCGTTCTGCGCGCGGCCCTGCAGGCCGTACACGCCGGAGAAAAAGCGCAGGTTCTGCTCGACCGTCAGGTTGCCATACAGCGAGAATTTCTGCGCCATATAGCCCAGATGCTGACGTGCCTTGCCGGAGCTGACCTTCAGGTCCATGTCGAGCACCAGCGCTTTCCCCGAGGTAGGTACCAGCAGGCCGCACATCATCTTAAAAGTGGTCGATTTCCCGGCGCCGTTTGGCCCGAGCAGGCCAAAAATCTCACCGCGTTTCACCGCGAAATTGACGTTATCGGTGGCGGCAAAATCCCCAAATTTTTTGGTGAGGGATTTGGCCTCAATCACCGTTTCACCCGGCGTGCCTTCAACCGTGTGCAGGATCGCGGCGAGGGGGGATTCTGATGTCCCTGCGCCGCCGAGCAGATCGATAAACGCATCTTCAAAGCGTGGCGCGGTCTCCTCCATCTCAATTTCAGGCATTCCCGGTGCACGGCGTATATCGTCCGCGGTCGCCTCTTTCGTGAGGATCACGCGCACCGAACGGCCCTGAATCATTCCGTCGCTGACCTGAGGTAGCTTCAGCACCCGCTGCAGCAGCTGACGGTTGGAGGCCTGGGCGCTGTGCAACAGGAAGCTGCGTCCAGCCATGCTCTGCGTCAGCGTGGTCGGCTCCCCCTGATAAAGCAGCTCACCTTCGTTCATCAGCAGAACGTCACGGCACTGTTCCGCTTCATCAAGGTACGAGGTGCTCCAGAGGATCAGCATCCCATCGCCGGCTAACTCATGCACCATCTGCCACAGCTCGCGGCGCGAAATCGGGTCGACGCCCACGCCGGGTTCATCGAGCAAGAGAACCTTCGGCTCGCCCACCAGCGTACAGGCCAGCCCCAGCTTCTGTTTCATCCCGCCGGAGAGCTTGCCCGCCAGCCGGTCGGTGAAGGGGCCAAGTGAGGTAAATTCCAGCAAACGGGCAAAGGTCTTCTGACGGGTTTCGCCAGTGACGCTGCGCAGGTCAGCATACAGATTGAGGTTTTCCATCACCGTCAGGTCTTCATACAGACCAAACTTCTGCGGCATATAGCCCAGCATGGCATGGAGCGCGCCATCGTCTTTAATCGGGTCGAGTCCGAGCACGCTGGCGGTTCCTTCATCAGGCTTTAACAAACCCGCCAGCATCCGCATCAGCGTCGTTTTGCCTGCGCCGTCCGGGCCAACCAGCCCGGTCACATAGCCTTTCTGAATGGTACAGTTCAGCGGGGCGACGGCAGGTTTTTCCATCCCCGCGAAGCGTTTGACCAGATTGTTGAGCTGAATAACCGCGTCATTCATGTCGTTCCCCGTCGCTGACTTTTACGGTGACAGGCATGCCCTGACGCAGCGCGTCGTCGGCATCGGTCACGATGATGCGCAGGCGATAAACCAGGTCGGTACGCAGATCCGGCGTTTCAACCGTTTTGGGTGTGAATTCAGCCGTCGGTGACACAAAGCCAACTTTGCCACGATACGGTTTATCCGGCCGACCGTCGGTGTAGAGCAGCAGCTCGCGGCCCGGCTGCATCTGGCCGAGATTAGGCTCATCAATGTAGGCGCGCACCCATACCGGACGCGTCAGCGAAAGCGTCAGGACGGTGCTTCCCGCGCTTAACATGCTGCCCGGCTCCACGGCGCGGGTCATTAGCGTGCCGTCAGACGGGGCAATGAGCGTGGTGTCGTGCAGATCCAGTTCCGCCTGCGCCAGCTGCGCCTGCGCCTGTTCCAGGCTGGCTTTTGCCTGCGCGATGTCCTGCGGGCGATTACCGGTGTGGTACTGGCTTAATTTATCCTGGGCGGATTTCAGCGTCGCCTGGGCCTGGTCGCGGGAGGAGCGGGCGTTTTCCAGGTCGTTGGCAGAAATGGTGCGGCTTTTCCACAGCCCCTGCTGACGGGCATAGAAGTTTTGTGCGTAGTCATAGGCGGCCTGCGCCTGTTTGACCGCGGCGGCGGCCTGAGCAATCTCTTCGTCACGGTAGCCGGCCAGCATCAGGTCATATTGCGCCTGCGCCACGGAAACGCCTGCTTTCGCCTGCATCAGCGCGTTCTCGTACGGGGCCTTGTCGAGCATCCCCAGCATCTGACCGGTTTTGATGGTATCGCCTTCATCAACGGTGAGGGAGGCCAGGCGCCCCCCGACGCGGAAACTCATATTCACGGTGCGAATATCGACGTTACCGTACAGCGTCAGGCCTCTGTCCTGGTGACTTTGATACCACAGCCAGCCGCCGATACCTGCGGCAAGCAGAACAACGACCACCAGAAAGATGGCGACAGGTTTTTTCATGACTTCAGGCTCCTTTGCGTTAAGCCTTGCAGGATCAGATCGAGATGACAGGTGATGACCTGGCTAATCTGCGCGGCTTTATCCTCATCAAATTGTGTCCAGCCGGTGCGTAACAGGATCGTTTCGCGCCCAAGACGGAAGGCGAGAATTTCACCCAGCAGGGCGTGGGTATGCAAAATAGTCTCGGTATCGTCGGCGTCTCGTCCGGTATAGGCCGCGATCAGCCGGGTCAGGTGCGTATGCATCGGAGCAATCACCTGATCGTGCACTCGCTGGTAAGCCGCCGTAGGGGAGAGCTGCTCGCGGGAGATGAACTTACTCAGGCTCAGCGTCTCGTCGTGGGTCAGCAGGCGAATCATATTGTCGCAGGCGCTGATAATCAGCTGCCTGATGGCGGCGCGATCCGGCGACGGCTGGCTCAATAGCCCGCTGGCCTCTTCAACGTGTGGCCGAAAATGGTTACCGATAAAGTCGGCGATCCACTGGGCACAGGCGAGGTACAAATCCTCTTTTGAGCCAAAATAGTAGGTAATGGCCGCAATGTTTTGCCCGGCCTGCGCCGCGATGTCCCGCGTGGTGGCATGCAGACCATATTCGCCAAACTGCGCCAGCGCGGCGGCAATAAGCTGGTTTTTGGCCTGTTCACCTTTCGATGTCGTTGGGGTCGTATTCATGGCGGTTTTAAAAATTAATCAATCGATTGATTAACATTATGCCCGGTTGCCCTTTTTGTCCAGTGACCACACGGCGGGAAATCTTTCGTCAACGCAGCGCCGCGGGATATTTTATGCGCCACGTCACAAAACCTGCTACACTCCGCTGCTTCACGACATTGTGGTTTTTGTCCTTCCCTATTCGTTATATCTCCCTGAAAACTACACCTGTGATGGTCGGGGCGGTTCGGAGTTTTTATGTCTTTTGATTCCCTTGGCCTGAACCCTGAAATTTTGCGCGCTATCGCAGAGCAGGGCTACGTCGAGCCAACCCCAATCCAGCAGCAGGCTATTCCGGCCGTTCTGCAGGGCCGCGACCTGATGGCCAGCGCCCAGACCGGTACCGGTAAGACCGCGGGTTTTACCCTGCCGCTGTTAGAGCTGCTGGTAAAAAATCAGCCGCACGCCAAAGGACGTCGTCCGGTGCGTGCCCTGATCCTCACCCCAACGCGTGAGCTGGCGGCCCAGATTGGTGAGAACGTGCGTGAGTACAGCCGCTATCTCAACATTCGCTCGCTGGTGGTTTTCGGTGGAGTAAGCATTAACCCGCAGATGATGAAGCTGCGTGGTGGCGTGGACGTGCTGGTGGCAACGCCGGGTCGTCTGTTGGATCTTGAGCACCAGAATGCCCTGAAGCTTGATAGCATCGAAATCCTGGTGCTGGACGAAGCTGACCGCATGCTGGATATGGGCTTTATCCACGACATTCGTCGCGTGCTGGCTAAGCTGCCACCGCGTCGTCAGAACCTGCTGTTCTCTGCCACCTTCTCTGATGAGATCAAGGCGCTGGCGGAAAAACTGCTGCATAACCCGCTGGAAGTGGAAGTGGCGCGCCGCAACACCGCCTCTGAGCAAATTACCCAGCACGTACACTTCGTTGATAAAAAGCGTAAGCGGGAACTGCTCTCCCATATGATTGGTCAGGGCAACTGGCAGCAGGTGCTGGTCTTTACCCGTACCAAGCACGGCGCTAACCATCTGGCGGAACAGCTGAATAAAGACGGTATCCGCAGCGCGGCGATCCACGGCAACAAAAGCCAGGGGGCACGTACCCGCGCGCTGGCTGAATTTAAATCCGGTGACATTCGCGTCCTGGTTGCCACCGACATTGCTGCCCGTGGCCTGGATATTGAAGAGCTGCCGCACGTCGTCAACTACGAGCTGCCAAACGTACCGGAAGACTATGTTCACCGTATCGGTCGTACCGGTCGTGCGGCGGCAACCGGTGAAGCGCTTTCGCTGGTGTGTGTGGATGAACACAAACTGCTGCGTGATATCGAACGTCTGCTGAGAAAAGAGATCCCGCGTATCGAAACCCCAGGCTATGACGTGGACCCGTCCATCAAGGCGGAGCCTATTCAGAATGGCCGTCAGGGCGGCGGCGGTGGTCGTGGTCAGGGTGGGGGGGGGCGCAGTCAGCAGCCGCGTCGTTCTGAAGGCGGTGCACCGAAAGCCGCGGGCAAACCTCCGCGTCGTAATACAGAGGCTAAGCCAGGCGGTGAAAGCCCATGGCGTAGCGGCGAGGGGAAACCGGCAGGGGAAGGGCAGCGCCGACGCCGCCCGCGTAAACCTGCTAACCCGCAGTAGTCTGGAAGCCCGGTCGTAAAGCCGGGCTTTTCTTTTGCGGCAGCGGAAAGAAAGTGCCACAATAGTGGCTGTTTATACAGTATTTCAGGTCCTCCGATGGCTTTAACCGCGGCGCTCAAAGCGCAAATTGGCGCCTGGTATAAGGCGCTACAACAGCAGATCCCCGATTTTATCCCCCGAGCGCCTCAGCGGCAGATGATTGCTGATGTGGCAAAAACGCTCTCCGGGGACGACGGACGACATCTGGCGATTGAAGCCCCGACGGGTGTCGGGAAAACCCTTTCGTATTTAATCCCGGGCATTGCCATAGCGCGGGAAGAGCAAAAAACGCTGGTGGTCAGCACCGCTAACGTGGCCCTGCAGGATCAAATCTTCAGCAAAGACCTGCCGTTGCTGCGCAAAATTATCCCTGAACTGCGATTTACAGCCGCCTTTGGCCGCGGGCGTTATGTGTGTCCGCGCAATCTCGCGGCTCTCGCCAGCAGTGAGCCCTCTCAGCAGGATCTGCTGGCCTTCCTGGATGATGAACTGACGCCGAACAACAAAGCGGAACAGGAGCAGTGCGCGAAGCTAAAAACCGAGCTCGACAGCTACAAGTGGGACGGCCTTCGCGATCACACCAGCCATGCCATCAGCGATGATTTGTGGCGCAGGCTCAGCACCGATAAAGCCAGTTGCCTTAACCGCAACTGCCACTACTACCGCGAGTGCCCGTTCTTTGTCGCACGGCGGGAGATTCAGGAAGCGGAGGTGGTTGTCGCTAACCACGCGCTGGTCATGGCCGCGCTGGAGAGTGAGGCCGTCCTGCCGGAGCCCAAAAACCTGCTGCTGGTGCTCGATGAAGGCCACCATTTGCCCGATGTGGCGCGGGATGCGCTGGAAATGAGCGCCGAAATCACCGCGCCATGGTTCCGCCTGCAGCTGGATCTGTTCTGCAAGCTGGTGGCGACCTGCATGGAGCAGTTCCGCCCGAAAACCACGCCGCCGCTGGCGGTGCCCGAGCGGCTGAGCGAACATTGCGAAGCGGTCTACAGCCTTATTGCTTCCCTGAATAACATACTCAATCTTTATCTCCCGGCGACCCAGGAAGCAGAGCACCGCTTTGCGATGGGAGAGCTGCCCGACGAGGTGATGGAGATCTGCCAGCAACTGGCGAAGCACCTTGAAAAGCTGCGCGGGCTGGCGGAGATGTTCTTAAACGATCTCAGTGAGAAAACCGGTACCCACGACGTGGTACGTTTGCACCGCATTCTGCTGCAGATGAACCGTGCGTTGGGCATGTTCGAAGCCCAGAGCAAGCTCTGGCGTCTGGCCTCGATGGCGCAGGCGTCCGGTGCGCCGGTCACCAAATGGGCAACCCGTGACGTGAAAGACGGACAGGCGCACCTGTTTTTCCACTGCGTGGGGATTCGTGTTGCCGATCAGCTGGAAAAGCTTATCTGGCGCAGCGTGCCGCACGTTGTAGTGACTTCCGCGACGTTGCGTTCCCTGAACAGTTTCTCCCGTTTACAGGAAATGAGCGGGCTGAAAGAGAAAGCCGGCGACCGTTTTGTGGCGCTGGATTCGCCGTTTAACCACTGTGAACAGGGCAAGCTGGTCATTCCGCGCATGAAGTATGAGCCGCTTATCGACAACGAAGAACAGCACATTGCCGAAATGGCAGCGTATTTCCGCGAGCAGCTGGAGAGTGAAAAATATCCCGGCATGCTGGTCCTGTTTGCCAGTGGAAGGGCGATGCAGCGTTTTCTGGAGCACGTTACCGACCTGCGATTACTGTTGCTGGTGCAGGGCGATCAGCCTCGCTACCGGCTGGTAGAGCTGCACCGCAAACGCATTGATAACGGGGAACGTAGCGTGCTGATCGGGCTGCAGTCATTCGCGGAGGGGCTGGATCTGAAGGGGGATTACCTGACGCAGGTGCATATCCATAAAATCGCCTTCCCGCCCATCGACAGCCCGGTCGTCATCACCGAAGGTGAATGGCTCAAAAGCCTCAATCGCTATCCGTTCGAGGTCCAAAGCTTACCCGCGGCGTCGTTTAATCTGATTCAGCAGGTGGGGCGTCTGATCCGTAGCCACAGCTGCTGGGGAGAGGTGGTGATTTATGACAAACGTCTGCTCACCAAAAATTACGGCCAGCGGTTACTCAACGCTCTGCCTGTTTTCCCGATTGAACAGCCAGACGTGCCCGACGTTAAAAAACGTCCGGCAAAACCTGCCGCCGGACGGCGTAAAAGCATCCGTACGAAGGGGCGCGGTTCTACTGGTAAGTAAAGGTCACCTGGACCACACTGTTAAACGTTCCGGCGGTGACGGGCAATGCGCTGGCATAATAGCGGGCAGCCAGAGGAAACGATGCCGTGTGGTCCGCTGAGTTAACCGGAACGTTAAAGGCTGCCTGCGGGGCAATGAGTATATTGTCCTGGCGGTCTGCCAGTTCCAGAGCCAACCCTTTCGCACTGCCGATATTGGCGAATTTTGTCGGGTGCGTACTGTCGGCCTGACCATAGAAAAAGGCGGTCGCCAGCGCAAGTGTGGGAGGGCAATGCGAGACCGAGAGCGTAAAGTCTTTCCACGCGCCGGTATCGCCCACATTTTTAAAATCCCCTGATACCGCCTGGCCTAAATCCACCGTCAGGTTGCGGCTGGCGCTGTCAATAATGCAGGTGTTGGCGTAAATATTGCCTGTCATCTGGATCTGAATATCGTCCGCCTGTGCCCGGGCAATCAAGCCGAGAATCAGGATCGCAAGTGTCTTTTTCATGTTGGTCACTTATAAGCCAGAGTGATCGTCGCCACGGTATTGGCCGGCCCCGGTGTCACCACGTTGCTGACCTGTTCGTAACGAACCTCGAACGGTATTCGCAGGGTTTCGTTGGCGATGGCCTGGCTTCGGGTGCTGACATAGGTGTCAAAGGTGGCGAGATGGTCATCAAAGAGCATTCTCACGCCCACGCCGGTTGCCATGCCGTTCTGCTGAGTCAATTTGATCACCCCTTCGAATGCCGTTTCGTAGCCGTTTGCGCTGGTCACCTTTAGCTCAGGCTGGACAGTGCTGTCGCAATTAATCGTGACGTCAAAGTTTTGTGCAGGGCTGGATAGCAACCCGATACTGATAAAATCACTGACGGGAAAATCGCCCAGGTTCACGGTGAGGTTTTTAGGCAGGACAGAGCAGGTAACCGTTTCGAGATTCACATTGCCCGCATAGGAAATCGTATTAGGATCGCTGATGCCTTCATGCTGATAAACCCCGACACCAAATTTAGACTCCGCCTGAGAAAGCGAACCTGATTTGACCGTATTGCTCGTTTTCACCAGTTCCAGCGTGACATTAAAGTTAAAGGACTCAGAAATGTCGTTGGAGACATAGCCCAGCGGCGTGCCGCTTGAATTACAGTAAATTCCCCCGGCACCGGTAATTCGCTGGCCTTTGTCATTCATCAGCGCTACGCCAATTCCTTCCAGCCCTGATTCATACACCCCAGAAAGACCGGGGATCTCCAGACCTGCGCCGTAATAGCACGCAACAATCGGAAGCCCGAAGTCAGAAGGGTTATAGCAGTTGCCCGCTACGTGAACGGTCTGCTCGGTGCCCGGAATGGTGGCACCTACCGGCAACGTGCTCGAGACGGATACGGAGGCCACATTAATCTGTTTTGGCAGATCGGAGGAGGTACAGAGCGCGTTAGCATGTGGCATAAATAACGCGGCGGTTCCCAGAACCAGGAAGAAAAAGCACTGTTTAATCATTTGCATAATGGTTTGCCTGAACGGTGAATCAGTGGCACTGCGCAGCAGCGTTAAGGATGTTGGTTTTCTCTGTCTCATCCGTAAGGGCGTAATCGGCCTCGCAATGCTCGCTCGCATCCTGTCCCCAGGTGACGGCGAGATGCCCTTGCTTTGGCAGGCCGGAGAGATAGGTCTGGCCGTCATTGCCGACAATAAATTCGCTGTCCTTATCCTCCGTTGTTACCGTCGCACCGAAGGGCAGCGGTTTACCGTTGTGCGTCAGCGTCATCAGGACGCGGCTGCCCACGCGGGTATTAAAGCTGGCGCGCACCACGGCCCCGCGTGTCGGGGTCACAACGTACGCCGCGTGCGTCACGTCGGCCTCGTCGGGCAGGGTTTCGGTATCCAGCGCAATGGTATTGTGGCGATAAGGGGTAACAAACGGCACGACGGTATAGCCGCGGAAGTCGGTCTCAACGCCCGTCTGATTGGCGATATGCGTACCGTGTGTTCCCGGTGCTTTCACCAGGGCGATGGTCTCTCCGAGCGGCTGGCTCAGGGTTATGCCGTTGGCGTGCACGATCGCGCCACCCTGCAGCCCGACGTTTACGGTTTGCTGATATTTATCCTGGCTTACCCCGCCGCTCACTTCGCCATAGGTCGCTTTATAATCGGCGTTCATGCTGGTGGAGTTTCCGCTACCGGTGCTGCTCAGCCCCTCCTGAATATTCCAGTTCAGGTTGTCTCCCTTCAGCGCGGTACCGTTAAGGCCGATGTTCTGCGTCGTACCGTCTTTGGTGTTGTTGAGGTTGTAGGTGGCCCAGGTGTTATGCATCCAGCGATCCAGTGGAACGGAGACGTTTAACGAGAACTGGTTGTCGTTCATCACATCGTCACCGTTCGCATCGCTGTCCTGGGTGTTTTTGTTCATGCTGTAGCTCAGGCTGTAGCTGACGCCGTGCCAGCTGTTGTTGTAGCTGACGCTCATGGAGGTCATATCCTGGCTCTGGCTCCAGTAGGTCTCTTTGACCAGGCTCAGGGTGACAGAGCCCCAGCCCGCGGGCAGCGTCTGGTCGACGGTGGCTTCTGTTCGGGCACGTCGCTGTTGCGGCGCAGACCCGTCGTCTGAACGGGTGTAAGACTCCATCGTGTCTTCCAGGGTGTAAAAGCCTTTGCTGTTGTAGCGATAGCCCGCCAGGGAGAAGTGAGTGCCCGAGGCGACAAAATCTTTGCTGTAGCGAACGCGCCAGGATCGGCCTTTGCTGGCCTGCTGCTTTTTCAGCAGCGCTTTGGCGCGGGTGACATCAAGGGAGAAGGCACCCAAATCGCCCAGGTTTTTCCCGACGCCCAGCGCCCGGGACTGATAATGGCGACTCTGCTGCGCACCACCGTAGGCGGTGAAACCCAATGGCATGCCGTAGATGGCGCTGCCCTCGGCAAACGGAGTTTGTTCGACGTCCTTGTCGTAAGACCGGTAACGCCCGGCGGTCACGCTGTAGCGGAGATTCTTTTCACGCTGCAGTACCGGGACCGAGGCGTAAGGCACGACAAAGTGACTTTCGCTGCCGTCGGTCTCTTTCACGGTGACCTGCAGATCGCCGCTGCTGCCGGTGGGATAGAGATCGTTAATTTCAAACGCACCGGGTGCAACCGTGTTCTGATAAATGACGTAACCGTTCTGACGAACCATCACCAGCGCATTACTGTGGGCAGTGCCGCGAATAATCGGCGCATAGCCTTTTTCACTGTCCGGGAGCATGTCGGTATCGGATTTCAGCTCAACCCCGGTATAGGGCACGCTGTCGAAAACGTCCGACGGGGAGGTGCTTTGCCCGACGGTCATATCGCTTTTCATCGCCACGATATCGCGTTGAGCATAGGTGTAGACGGAGGAGAACCTGTGCTCTTCCTCGTTGCCCGTTGTACTGCGATTCCACGTGGAATAATTGCGTATGCGCCAGGCCCCCACATTGAGGCCCGGGCGCAGGTTAACGTACTGGCTGCTGTTATCCTGCTCTCCCTGCACACGGGCATGGCTCTGGCTGGCGGTGGCGCTGTAGTTCAGCAGACCTGCGGTGATCCCTTCGTCGAACGTTTTCGGGTCGATATACCCGCGCGGGACCTGGCCCAGCGCCGTTTGTGGAATACTGAGCAACAGTTGCTGATGACGAACCTGAAACGTTGCAGATGCCGCGGGAATAGCGTTTATATCGGCGCACTGGCCTTTAGCCATCAGCGGGGGATACTGCCGGGTTTTGATCCCAAGGTTTTTTAGCTCATCCAGGCTAAAGCAGGGTTGAAGAGAATGATTGCCCTGAGCGTCTTTTATTAATTTGAACGTGACATCACGGGTATCAATTTTATTATTGTTGATGAAAATATTGACCTGATATTTCCCGGGGGCTTGTCCCGGTCCTTTTTCATAAACAGACAGGTCGGTTTTCCCCTGTTGAGGATTATCAATATCCAGTAATGCCGGGTTGAAATAATCATCAGCCATAACCTGCTGCGCAAAGATCGCCAGTGCCAGGCCACATAAAATGACCAGCATTGAAGAAAGGCGATGGATGAACGGCTTTTTATGGCTGTACATGATGATATTAATAGCCTGAGTGGGTGTTAATGAACGGATGCCGACCAGGTCTGACTGATGCTGCCGTAATCAGTAATAATGGAGTAAGTGACGGTCGACCCGCTGGCATTATCGGGTAAGGCAAAGTGCGTTTCCGTTTTGGGGACTGCCCAGGTGGCTTTATCCACTTTATGGCCGTTAAGCATCACCGTCTGGAAATTCATATAGAAAGGTGTCGGGTTATTCACAACCAGGTCGTGACCTTCACGATGCCACTGAAGCTTGTCCGCCACAGCGTCGGGTTTGCCTGTTATTGCTGACGGGCGATACAACAATTTAATGCGTGTATTAATGGCAATCTGCAGGGTATTTACCCCCTCGACGTGCTTTGACGAGGGGATGGCTTTGATATTAAGCCAGTAAAGAGATTCACGATCCTCGGGCAAATTCCCGCCGGTGCGCACGACACGCAGGACGTTATCCTCTTTCGCATCGAGACGAAACAGCGGTGGGGTGATCAGGAAGGGGGCTTTAGCCGGGTTTTTACCGCCAGAATCAACCCAGGACTGTACCAGATAATCCGTGGCATCTGGGTTTGAAAGACCCAGAGACGACTCCTTTTTGTCGCCCTGATAGACCAGGCGTGTGCCATTAATAACGACACCGGCATGGGAAGTGGCGGCTACCAGTAAAAGAGCACTCAGTAAATAACCGTGGCGCATAAAGGTATCTCAATAAAAGAAGAGATATTAACTCTCAGAACAGAGCTAATATCTCAGGATGGATAATATCAGTTATAAATAACGGTGAAGGTCGACACGGCGTTTGCCAGTCCTGCGGTGATTGCGGCCTGGGTCTGAATATAACGGGCTCCAAACTCCAGGTTATTGACCGCCGTACCGGAGGCTAACGGATATTGCTGAGAGGGCGTATACAAACTCACCGGTTGCTCAGACGCGTCCACCAGCTGAATAGCGACACCTGTTGCAGCATCAACATCCGGCGTTAATGCAAGCGTAGTGTTGTTATCCGGATCCGGCGTGCCACCGAAGTTAATGGCGGCGGAAGTCACGGTCTCCGGGCAATTCTTTAATTGAATATCAAACTTCGTTAATGTGCTGGTAGATCCAGCCCCGGTAAATACCGTTTTAGAGACTTTACCTAACTGAACATTTAATGGATTACTTAACCCGTTCACTACCTGACAAGCAGAATCAATAATTTCACCGGTGAAGTTAATCTGACCTTCACCGTTTGTTGCCGCAAATGCGGATGCAGAACATCCTGCCGTCGCGGCGATAAATAAACCTATAGCAACCTTGTTCATAACAAATCCTGGTATGTTTCTGGTGAGAACGTTGCCTGGACGTTTTCACCGTTGACCTTAAATGATTTTCCGTTGGTTATTTAATCAGAAACGGGTGGGGTAAGAATCTTCAACGGCAATCACAAATAATTGAAATAGTGCTTGAATTTCTTTTTTCATCATAAAAACAGAAGGATGATCCGGTTCAAAAACACTAACGGCCAGACGTTCTTCAGGGCTATATTGTTAACAAGATGAAGCTGTCAGGAGAGATGTCGTGGATTATCGCAAAATTATCAAAGAGGTAGGACGAGGGAAAAATCATGCCCGCGATCTGGACCATGAAACCGCTCGTGCGCTCTATACGCATATGCTCAACGGTGACGTACCCGACCTTGAAATGGGCGGTATCCTGATAGCGCTGCGTATCAAAGGAGAAGGCGAAGCGGAAATGCGCGGCTTCTACGAAGCAATGCAGGCGCAGACCCTGCGCTTAAACGCGCCAGTGGCAAAACCGATGCCGATTGTGATCCCGAGCTATAACGGGGCACGCAAGCAGGCCAACCTGACGCCGCTGCTCGCTATTTTATTGCACAAGCTGGGCTTCCCGGTGGTGGTGCATGGTGTAAGCGAAGATCCAACCCGCGTGCTGACCGAAACGATTTTCGGCATGCTGGGTATCGAACCCACACGGCATGCCGGCCAGGCACAGGCGAAGCTTGATGGCCATCAGCCGGTTTATATCCCTGTCGGAGCCCTTTGCCCCCCGCTGGAGAAGCAGCTGGATATGCGCTGGCGCATGGGCGTGCGTAACAGCGCGCATACGCTGGCGAAACTGGCTACGCCGTTTGGCGAAGACGCGGCTCTGCGTCTTTCCAGCGTCTCTCACCCGGAGTACGTGACGCGCGTGGGGAAATTCTTTGAAGACATAGGCGGCAGGGCCTTGTTGATGCACGGCACGGAAGGCGAGGTGTATGCTAACCCGCAGCGCTGCCCACAGATGATGCTGATTGATTCCGCTGGCACGCGCGCCATTCTCGAGCGAGGGGAAGAGCGTTCCGACGCGATCCTGCCTGACGCAAAAGATCCGCATACCACCGCCCACTGGATTGAGCAGTGCCTGGCCGGAAAGGTTCCGGTACCGCACGCGATCAAGTTGCAGATGGCCTGTTGCCTGCTGGCGACCGGTGAAGTTGAATCCGTAGAGGCAGGGATGGAACGCGTCGGGGAGATGTTTTAAGCCCAAAAAAAAGCCCGTCCAGTGGCGGACGGGCAAGCAAGGGTAACAACAACAGGGTCAATGAGGGTTGGAGCAGCTCACCAGAGGGTATGGCGAGGGTGGAGCATTCAGTCAATTACTTATAGATAACCGCAGTACCGCTCAGTTTGTTATTGGTGTTCGCGGAGGTGATGGTGTATCCGCTTGCACCGGCAGCAGCAGCTTTCTCAGCCAGTTTCGCTTCCAGACCGTCCAGAGTGGTCGCGCCTTCAGCACTTACCACACCGAGTTTGTTCATGCTCTGCGCCTGAGATGGAGACACAGGTTCTGCAGCAAAAGCGCCGAAAGACAGAGCGGACAGGGCAACAGCAGCAACAGCATATTTGATGGTTTTCATAATTAATCTCTCGCAGGTGATTCTGTTAAGGGGACGATGTTCCGTCGATGTGATAAGTATCACGTTTTTTTATGCGAGAGAAAATCGAAGAGAATTGACGTGGTTGCTCAAAAAAATTGAATGACAAATAACTTATTGAATATTAATAAATTCAGAGGACGACTTTACACTTCTTGTAGCTGCGCTTTACAGAAGCGACGAGAAGGGCACATTTTGCTACGCGGTTCGCAAAAAACCGTGAGCGTAAAGGTAACCGCCTGCGCCGTTAACTTCGGTAAAGGAAAGTCAACGTAGCTGGCTGTCTTTCGATCCCCTGCGATTATATCCTGAGTGCGCGCTATTTTTCGAATCTTTCTCCTGCTGGCAGGCGATACATAACCGTACGCCCGGTATGGCTTTGCGCCGCGCTTCCGGGATCACTTCTCCGCACTCTTCACATTCATAGAGACTTTCACCGCGCGGAATTTCACCGCGAGCGCGTGCAACCGCATCTTCAATTGTACTGTTGATTTGTTCGTTAACGGCGTCATCATTCGCCCAACCGGAAGCCATGGTTTACTCCTGGAATCTGTTAAACCCTGTTTTTAATATGGGGTGAAAAAACGTGCAGTCAAGGCAGAGAGGAACTGCATCTGTCAGGCAGATGCAGTTTGTTTATAGAAAGAGACGTTATTTATAAATGGTCGCCGTGCCATACATATGGTTATCCCCGCCCGCGGCGTTAACCACGAAACCTTTAGCCCCTTCCTGGCGGGCTTTTTCGGCGAGTTTATTCTGGAGATCGTCAAGGTTACTTGCGCGGCTTACCGAGACGGTGCCCGCAGGCTTAAGCTGGCTGGTGTCTGTATTGTCGGTCAATGACTGTACCGCCATGGCAGAGAATGACGCGGTAGCCAGTGCACCCGCGAGAACAACAAGGGTCAGGTATTTTTTCATAATCACATCCTCATGAGGAAACAACAGGTGATTCCCTTTAAGTTTAGAAGCCTGGCGAGTGTGATTTAGCGCAAAAATTTGATGATGATCTGCTTATTTTTTGAACGATAAAAACTGACGTTTTACTGACAGATCATAGACATAAAGGTGTTTGATTTATGACGGGTTTTTGAGCGTCGCAGAGAAATATTTACCGTTGAGCCTGCAAAGGGTATCTTACGCCGCTGTTTAAAGGAGAAAGCCATGACTTCCCAAAAGCCGGGATTGCACCCACGAAATCGCCATCGTAACCGCTATGACATGAATGCGTTGTGTCAGAGCTGTCCTTCGCTGCAGGACTACATTGTGCAGACACCTGCCGGTGAACCTTCGGTCAACTTTGCCGATCCGCAGGCGGTTAAAATGCTCAATAAAGCCCTGCTGGCATACTATTACGGTGTGGCGCACTGGGATATTCCGGAAGGCTTTCTCTGCCCACCCGTGCCGGGGCGGGCCGATTATCTCCACCATCTTGCCGATCTTCTCGCAGACGATCGCAACGGTGTCATCCCTGAGCAAGCATCCGTGCTTGATATCGGTACCGGGGCGAACCTGATTTATCCGTTGATTGGCGTTCATGAATATCACTGGCGCTTTACCGGCAGTGAAATCGGTAATGAGGCGTTTTCCAGCGCACAGGCGATTATCAACGCCAACCCTGGGTTAAGCCGGTCTGTCCGCTTGCGTCGGCAGAAAGATGCCGCATCGATCTTCAACGGGATTATCCACAAGAACGAAAGCTACGATGCCACCCTGTGTAACCCACCGTTCCATGACTCCGCGGCCACCGCCCGTGCGGGCAGCGAGCGCAAACGCCGCAATCTCGGTCAGGCGGAAGATGCCGCGCTGAACTTTGGGGGGCAGCAACAGGAACTGTGGTGCGAGGGGGGAGAAGTGGCATTCATCCTGCGAATGATTGAGGAAAGTAAAGTATTTGGCCGTCAGGTTAAATGGTTCACGACGCTGGTATCCCGTGGGGATAACCTGCCCCCCCTCTACCGTGCACTGACCGATGTGGGTGCCGTTAACGTGGTGAAAAAAGAGATGGCGCAAGGCCAGAAGCAGAGCCGCTTTATCGCCTGGTCTTTTATGGACGCTAACAAGCGCAGTAAATAACCCACAGGCAGGCCGGGTAAGGCGACGCCGTTACCCGGTCCCCACGCTATAAGGTGGGCTCCTGTGGCGGTGTGGGGGACGCCGGTGAGGGTAATACCTGATAGGTCTGCACCGGCATCCGCACCGCGGCCAGGTCAAAGTGTTTTTTCACCATACTGTCGAGCGCAAAGCGCACCGTCCACTGCTTCAGTGGCTGCGTGGTGAACGACACGCGCAGGGTAAATGCCGTGTTCGTCAGGCCGACAATACCGGCAAACGACGGCTCTCCAATCACCAGCCCGCGAATATCCTCCATCGCCATCATCTCTTCCACGGCGTCCCGTAGCGCCTGTTTCGCTTTATCTGCATCTTCATGACGGTCAACGTCGTAGTTGGCCACTACCGAGCCAATGCCTCGGACAAAGTTAGCGAAGGTGGTTATCGATGACCATGGAATTATGTGGTACGCCCCGGTGTCCTGGCGCACGCCGACAGAGCGAATGGACATGCGCTCTACCGTGCCGGTTAACGGCCCAATCGTGACCAGATCCCCGGTGTTCATCCCGTTCTCAAATTGGATAAAGACGCCGGTGATTATATCCTTCACCAGGGTTTGCGAACCAAAGGAGATAGCCAACCCCAGCGCGCCGGCACCTGCCAGCAGCGGCGCGATGTTCACGCCGATTTCCGAGAGCACAATCATGATGGTAATGGTGCTGATAATAACCGCCAGCGCATTGCGAAACAGCGTCAGCAGGGTGCGGGCACGGGCGCTGGGCAGGGGGCGACCGTGAATATCGGAGACCAGACGGTTCTCGATAAGGCTCGCCAGCAACGTCCAGCCAACCGCAGAGAAGAAGAGGATCAGCGCGATGCGAATTAAAATATCGACGGTCTTTTCGCCCGCGCCGTTGTGCAGCCAGTTCCAGAAGTCAAACAATCCCCATGCGTTAAGCAACAGCATAATCGCCACGCAGACGGTGAGAATGCGCGCCACTTTCAGTGATACCGAGATCCAGCCGTTGACCCTTTTTTGCAGTTCCGGATAACTGCGCTGCACCTGTGGCGAGAGGGTGAAGGTTTTCGATAGCCAGCGAGACAGCAGGCCAGAGAAAAATGCCGCAATGCCAATGATGGCCAGGCTCTTGAACGTCGCCCCCATCATAAATTTCAGGCTGTTGCCCGGGTCGAACAGCGAGAAGAAGCACAACACGATAAAATAGGCGCTCGCCAGCCAGTGCCACACCAGCGCGAAGGCGCGGATAAAGAGACTGAAAAACGACAGGGAACGATCGGCCAGATGCAGCAAGCTTTGGGTAATGGTCTTTTTGTTATGGAAGATAAGGTACAACGCCCAGACGGTAATGCAGATCATAATCAGCACATTCGCCAGGGCGCCAAACTGCACGTTGACCTGGTTGGAGATGATCGGCACGGCAACCAGCAGACCGTAACCAATCAATCCACTGAGCACGCTGAGGCGCAGCGCCCAGTATCTGGCGCTCTCATCCCGAATCGAGAAGGGACGAAGATCCGGTACGTGCGGGCAAAATATCAAACGCAGCAGCGCCTTAAAGAACTCGATCAGCGCAAAGGCGTTGAGGAAGAGCGCCTGCTGGAAAGCGATGGTTTTATTGCCGGCGTTAAGCCTGTCGGCCAGGACCTGGCCTGTAAACAGCGTCAGCGCCAGCAGCAGTAAATCGATGATAAACGCCGACGCTATCATCAGCGGCAGGTGTAACCAGCTGCTTTTCTGCTGGTTCTTCTTGCGCCCCCATTGCCCCATCTTACGGTAGAGCGGCCATGCGCACAGGCGTACCAGCCAGTAAAACAGAAATACAGCGCCCGCCAGCATCAAAAACTGCGTGGCGGCTGTCGTAAACGTATGGGGATTAAACGGTTTATGGGGCGAACCAATCAGGTTGCGATAGAGCTGGGCAAAGCGCGAGGAGAGCTCGCTTCCATAGTGACGGCTCACGTCGGTGACATTTTCCAGCACCGTTTTTTGTTCTTCCACTTGCGGAGGGGTAATTGTCGGCACCGGCTCCTGCGGCGACGTGGCGGCGACTTTTCGCAACTGTCCGATTAACTCCTGCCGGGAGGTATCGTTTTCAAGCACATCGGCAAGGGCACTGTAGGCGGCTTTTTTCTGTTCAACATTCGGCTCTGGGGGCGGTGTCGTTTGCTGTGTGGCGGTCGTGCCGGTGGTGACGCCGGGGATGGAAACGGCGAACGATGGCGCACAAAACAGGCTAAGCAACAGCAAGATCCACGGCACGGCATCCTCCGGTGAAAATAATGAACAAAAAGATAAGTATAGAGGGCGAGGCGCGCGGGAGGATTTTTGGGAACAATCTGGCGTAAAAAAGCCGGGCATGCCCGGCTCAGAATGGCGTAACTGAAGCGCTATCAGGAGACGTGCTGCAGGAACTCCTGCAGGCGCTGGCTCGGTGGATTGGCGATCAGCGCTTGTGGGTTACCGTCTTCAGCGATACGGCCCTTATCAATAAAGATCAGGCGGGAAGCCACTTTCTCAGCAAAGCCGATTTCGTGGGTCACGATAACCATCGTCATCCCTTCTTCAGCCAGATCTTGCATGACTTTCAGCACTTCGTGACGCAGTTCCGGGTCAAGCGCCGAGGTTGGCTCATCAAACAGCATCATCTTCGGTTTTACCGCCAGTGCGCGGGCGATAGCCACACGCTGCTGCTGTCCGCCGGACAACTCAGATGGGTAGTGATGAGCACGTTCCGCGAGGCCGACTTTAGCCAGCAGATCTTTAGCCAGCGTTTCCGCCGCCGCTTTGCTGGCGCCACGTACGCGCAGTGGACCAAACATTACGTTTTCCAGCGCCGTCAGGTGCGGGAACAGGTAGAACTGCTGGAACACCATGCCAGCTTCCTGACGAATCAGACGGTCGTCGACTTTCGGGTCATTCACCTTCAGGCCATCGACAATCAGATCGCCGCTGGTGATCTCTTCCAGCTTGTTGATGCAGCGCAGCAGGGTCGATTTACCGGAACCGGATGGCCCGATAATGACCACCACTTCACCCTGTTTGATATTCAGATCGATATTGTGCAGCACCTGGGTTGGGCCAAAGTGCTTGGAAACGTTTTTAAATTCAATCACAGGATTTTCATCCTTCTTTCAAGACGACGCAGAACGAAACTCAGAACCAGAGTGATGATCAGGTAGACAACGGCTACCGCACTCCAGATTTCCAGCGCACGGAAGTTGCCCGCAATGATCTCCTGGCCCTGACGGGTCAGCTCAGCAACGCCGATAACGATGAACAGCGACGTATCCTTAATACTGATGATCCACTGGTTCCCCAGCGGTGGCAGCATGCGGCGCAGGGCCAACGGCAGAATGACGTGGCGGATCGTTTCGCGACGAGAAAGGCCTAACGCCAGACCCGCTTCACTGAAACCTTTATGAATCGACAGGACCGCACCACGGGTAATTTCCGCGATATAGGCACCTGAGTTGATCATAATGGTCACGACAGCGGCGCTGAACGGGTCAATGCGCAGGTCGGTGAAAGCCATTGGCAGGGCGAAGTAGATGAACATGACCTGAACGACAATTGGGGTGCCGCGGATCACTTCGATGAAAACCAGTGCGATGTGGTTTGCAATCCAGCCGCCGTAGGTGCGGGCGAAACCGGCGACAAGACCGATAATCAACCCACCAACCAGACCGAGGACCGAAATCCACAGGGTCATTTTAGCGCCTTCAAGCAAGATAGGAATGGCAGGCCAGATGGCGCTCCAGTCAAACTGCATGATAGTTTCCTGTTACTGTTACCGTGTTTCTAAAATAGCAGGGGCGAAAGGTCGCCCCCGAGTGAACGTCATTTTTAAGAATTATTATTTAGGCTCGGTACCGAACCATTTTTTATAGATTTCGTTGTAGGTGCCGTTCTCTTTCAGGGTTTTCAGCGCGCCGTTAACTTTCGTACGCAGGTCGTCGCTGCCTTTCGGGAACGCAATACCGTACTGCTGGGCTTCCAGAGAATCACCGACGGCTTTGAACTTGCCGTTGCCCGCCGTTTTGATGAAGTACAGGATGTTAGGGGTATCGTGCAGCACCGCGTCAGCACGGTTGGTACCCAGCTCCATGTAGGCGTTATCGATGTTCGGGAACTGACGCAGATCTTTGGTTTTGATGTTTGCCTTCGCGTAATCAACAGAACCGGTACCGCCTTTCACCGCGACGACTTTACCGTCGAGGTCTTTCACGCTTTTTACATCGTTATTATCGGCTTTCACCATCACCAGCAGGCCGCTTTTGTAGTAGCCGTCAGAGAAGTCGATCGCTTTTTTACGTTCTTCAGTAATGGTGATACCGGCCAGGGCCAGATCAACGTTTTTCGTTTGCAGTGCCGGGATGATGCCGCTGAAGTCCATTGGCTTCAGGGTGTAATCCAGTTTGAGTTCTTTTGCGATAGCAGCCCACAGATCAACATCAAAGCCAACGTACTTATCACCCTGTTTGAATTCAAACGGAACGAACGCCGTGTCGGTCGCCACAACCAGTTTGTCGGCAGCCTGGGAAGAGACCGCAAAAGCCAGGGTAAGTGCAGCCAGTGAAACTTTTAATACAGACTTCATAGCATTTCCTTTTATATCCACGGGGCGATCCCCTGCGAGAACGAGTGGCACAATGAAAAAATCGTGCCAACTTTACAAGCTGTTGTTTTACAAAGGGGATGATGTTATGCATTGCACAGAAAACGGGGCAATGAACTTTTATTGCACCAAAGTGGAGCACCGTTTTGGTGCGCGTCATTTGGCTCAACAGACGAAGCGTTATTTAGCGTAAATTCTGACGAAAAAACAATCTTCCGTTAACGGTTGTGTGAGGTGATTATTACAATTTTTTCACTTTTGCAGCGTCTCAGGCCAAAAACGTGCACCATAGATGTGCAAAACCCTCACCGGAGGGCGAGGGTTGTATAGGAAATTCTTATGAATTATTCGATGTTGGACTCAATGAACCATAGGAACTGGTCCAGGTCGCGGGAAGCGGCGGTGAAGATATCGGCTGTATCTTCGTCTTTCGCTTCGCCGATAGCTTTACGCACATCATTAGCCACTATCGCGTAGCGGTCTGCCAGCTCTTTCAGGTGATCCTGAACGGTATGGATATCCAGCGGATAACTTTTCAGTGGCGTCTTGCTGTTAATCACCTGCGTGGTACCCAGTGCCACACCGCCTAACTGTACGGCACGTTCGGCCATGGTATCGAGGTGGGTAACCAGTGCTGTGCGGAAGCCATCCAGCATTTCATGAACGGCAATAAAGTTTGCACCGCGCATATTCCAGTGGGCCTGTTTGGTGATCAGCGAAAGATCGATGAACTGGATCACCTGGCGATTCAGCAACTCAATGGTCGCTTTTTTGTCGCTATCCGATACATCGTTACGGGTATAAAGCAGATTAGACGCTTTCGTTTTCACCAGTTTAGCGGTACTCATAATCTCATATCCTCTTGATGTTTGTTTCCCAGGTAATTGCGGGATTAAGTATAGCACCGGATTTTTTCCCTGCGGGGAGGCTCTGCCTATCAGTTTAATAGTGAGAAGGACATTGTGTTTACAATGGTATGAAATTAAAGGGATTGTTTAAAATTGATGCAGATCAATCCTAATTCAGGAAAACGTTATCGACAGCGGGGGAAATATTTCACGAAGAGTGCAAAGTATGTAAAAAAATATTTTAAACGGGAAACTGGCCTTTATTCTGCATGGCTATAAAGCCACGCAGAATATAGGGCGCTAATTGAGGTCAATTTTCTCAACTTTAGGTTCCGGGCGCATCGTTAGCGTTGAGCCCATTGAGGCGGCGATAATCGAACACAGGGCCAGCGTCTGGGTGAAGGTCAGGGTTTCCCCGAGGAAGACCATCCCTGACAGGGCGGCGAGCGCGGGCTCCATGCTCATCAGCGTGCCGAAAATGCGCGTCGGCAGGCGCGTAAGGGCTATCATCTCTAAAGAGTAGGGGAGTGCTGTGGAAAGAATGGCGACCGCCAGCCCGATGGGCATGACTGACCATTGCCAGATGGACTCGGTGGCCTGAGCCATACCCACCGGCACAAAGATGATAGCGGCAATTAATGAACCGATTGCCACCGTCGCCGGGCCATGCTCTTCCCCGGCGCGCTGTCCGGTCACTATATAGATAGCCCAGCAGGCACCCGCCCCCAGGGCCAGCGCCGCGCCCGTGAGATCGATCTCTGAGACGCTCTGACCCAGCGGCAGCAGGAACCACAGGCCAAGAACGGCTAAAATTACCCAGATAAAGTCAACGGGACGACGGGACGAGAAAAGCGCTACCGCCAGCGGGCCAGTAAACTCCAGTGCCACGGCAATCCCCAGCGGAATTGTCTGGATGGAGAGATAGAACATGTAGTTCATCGCTCCCAGGGACAGCCCGTAAAAAAGCAGCGGTAAGCGTTGTTCTTTTTTAAAGCGTAAACGCCAGGGTTTGAAAATCACCACCAGGATCGCGGTTCCGAGGGCAATACGCAGGGCCGTGACCCCAGGCGCACCGACCAGCGGAAAGAGGGATTTGGCCAGCGAGGCACCGCTTTGAATGGACAACATGGCGATGAGTATGACGACAACCGGCAACCAGACCGACGACGAGCGGGATAACCCAGGCATCCTTTCTCCTGTCAACTTATGTCAAATGAAGTAAAGGTTGCAGTGTAAAGGAAATAAGCTGCAACGGTTGAGAGACCGTTGAAAAAAAAACGTGTAAATTCCGTAAAATGGTTAAGCGCTGGTGGATTTATCGCCTGTCAGATTAGGAATAATCTGGATGAATGTAACGGCGCAGGCGCGCAGTATGAGCGTTTTATAGCGAAAATTGTATGTGATTTGAATGAGATAGCTGACGCTGGAAACGTTCTGTTACAGGAAAGGTTCAGTTAGACATCACGAATCACAAAGAGTTTCGCAAATTTTTTTGATATATTTAAAACTTACGGACTTACTTGAAGCACATTTGAGGTGGTTATGAAAAAAATTGCATGTCTTTCAGCACTGGCCGCTGTACTGGCTGTTTCCGCAGGTACCGCTGTAGCTGCTACTTCTACTGTAACCGGTGGTTACGCTCAGAGCGATATGCAGGGCGTGATGAATAAAGCTAACGGTTTCAACCTGAAGTATCGTTACGAGCAGGATAACAACCCACTGGGCGTGATCGGTTCTTTCACCTACACCGAGAAAGATCGTTCTGAAAACGGCGCATACAACAAAGGCCAGTACTACGGCATCACCGCTGGTCCAGCTTACCGTCTGAACGACTGGGCAAGCATCTACGGTGTTGTAGGTGTTGGCTACGGTAAATTCCAGCAGACCGAAAACCAGGGTCTGAACCGCACTGCAAGCAACAGCGACTACGGCTTCTCCTATGGCGCGGGTCTGCAGTTCAACCCAATCCAGGACGTCGCTCTGGACTTCTCTTATGAGCAGAGCCGTATCCGCAACGTTGACGTTGGCACCTGGATCGCGGGCGTAGGTTACCGCTTCTAATCACTTCGGTGAGCCAGTAAAAAATCCGCCCAATGTGGCGGATTTTTTTTACGTTAATCCCTCGCCTTGCAGGAGAGGGTAGCAGATTGCCCGGATTATTTACTCTTAATATCGAAGATATCGGTTCCCAGATGGTTATAGTCAACTTTCTGTAACTTGAAGTTGGTAATGTACACTGGGGGAGCCTTCTTGTTAGAGACAAACGGGTACGCATTTTTTATCTGCTGTGCCGAAATCCCCGTCCACTGCGAGAAGAAGGTCAGGAAATCATTGGCCGAACGCCGCGCTTTAATAATGCGATGCGTTTTATCATCACTCGACACAACCATAAACGGTACCTGGAAGTTCTGCTGGAACTTATCGTCGTGCGCCAGATACTGCACCTCTTTACCGCGCTCTTTAAACGCCAGCCCGTGATCCGAGAAGTAGACCATCGAGAAACTGTCACCCGTATTGTGTAACTGATCGTACAGTTTGCTCAGCAGGTCGTCGGTTTGCGTCATGGTGTAGAGATAGCATGAGGTCTCTTTGGACTGCACAAACTCTGCGTATTTACCGCCGGTCCGATCGCAGGCCTGCGGGTGAGACCCCATCAGGTGCAGAACAATCAGCTGCGGCTGGGTACGCGGAGAGGCAAAGACCTGCGCCGTCATTTTCAGCAACGCTTCATCTTTCGTGTTCTTGTCCGCTTCAAAATCACCGTTCTTCAGGAACTGCACTTCGTCGGCGCGTCTGGCGATACTGGCAATGGCCGTATCGTATTCGCCAATTTGTCCCTGATTGGAGAACCACCAGGTCTGGAAACCTGCGCGGTTCGCCAGGGTAACAAAGTTATCCTGAAACTGGGGTTTGTCATCGACCACCCGGTTCAGCGTCAGGCCGAGAGATTTCTGCGTTGAGCCGCTGGCCGCAACATAATCGGTAAACAGGGTGCCTTTGACCGAACTGGCGAACGGCGTGTTGTCCCAGTGTCCGCCAAAGGCTCCCATGGCGTCGCGACGTGCACTTTCACCAATCACCACCACATAGGTGTGATATTTGGGCTTCACGGCCAGCACGTTCCAGGTGTCTTTCATATTTGAAAGCTCAGCCATACGTGCCTGTTCGTCGAGCACCTCTTTATTGTTAACGACGACGTCTTTCACAAATCGGAACACCGGATAGCCGGTATCCTTCAGCTTGAAAACCCCACCCCAGGCCAGGTTTTGTACTGGTGCGACAAAGAACGCCACCACGCTGAACGCCAGGCACAGGTGCTCAATTTTTCCCCACGTTTTTTTCTCTTCCGCTTTACGGCGAACGGCTATCACGCCAAGGGCAAAGATAAAGAGGCCGACCACGTAGCTGTACCAGGGGAAGATCGTCAGGATCTCTGTCGACTCTTCCATATTGGTCGAGTGCAGCGCCAGCAGGGTATTAAAGTTCGGCGAGCCGTAAGCCTGACCAAACGGGAAATAGAGTGCAGCGACCAGAGAACAGATTCCGACTAACGTTTTTTGCGCGCGCGGAGCCGTTCGCCACAGCACATGCAATATGCAGGTAAAGGCCACGGCATAGAGCAGGCTAAAGGGATAGCCAAGCGCAAAGTTAATCAGTAATGACTGCAAAAAGTAAAATCCCGTCCACGGGCTTAAGGCCCGGCTACGGGTAACAACGGTGTCTATCAGGGTTAAATTCATAGGTCACTATCATGGATAAAAACGCCATGTGCTCACCCTGGCGTCAAGGGTCATAACCTGCCTGACAGTGCGTGGAGAGGGAATGAGGGTCCGCTTCAGCGAGCCGCAAATTGTGCAGGGCTGCAAGAAGATAGTGCGAGCGCTAAATAATAGCAACAGTTGCTAAGCAGATGTTTTGCGAAGGGGATTGCAAATCCGTAAAAAAGATCGGGAATAGGGCGGCTGAAAGCCAGTGTACAGAGGGTTTGTGACGGAAAAATGAAGCGGCGTACCGCAACGCCGCTTAGTGGGAAGGTTTGTCGTCCTGATGCGGGGGTTTGTTGTTAAACATATCGCACAGCATGTTCAACAGCATCAGGCGTACTTTAAAGGGAGAGTGGGTAAACACGTTCATACACCTCTTGAATTCGTTCATGAGACCTCCTGATTTTTGATCCCTTCGATCCGTGAAGGGTGACTGCATTACATACAGATATAGCACAGGCTATATTGTATAGCTATGGCTATTTCGTTAATTTTTTGTGCTTGTAGAGGGATGGTTTACAATGTGCGCTCTCGATACCGGGCGCTGGAAGCGTCACCCCACTGAGGAAGTACAATGAACCGTCGCGCAGGTAAGCCAACAATCAGAAAAACGACGCAACTGGTGAATGTTGAAGAACATGTCGAAGGTTTTCGCCAGGTACGTGAAGCGCACCGTCGTGAGTTGATTGATGACTATGTTGAACTGATTTCCGATTTGATTCGCGAGGTCGGGGAGGCGCGCCAGGTGGATATGGCTGCACGGCTGGGCGTTTCCCAACCGACAGTGGCAAAAATGTTAAAACGTCTGGCCTCCGTGGGCCTGATTGAAATGATCCCCTGGCGCGGCGTCTTTCTGACGCCGGAAGGGGAGAAACTCGCCCAGGAGAGTCGCGAGCGCCACCAGCTCGTCGAAAACTTCTTACTGGTGCTGGGCGTAAGCCCGGAAATTGCCCGCCGGGACGCGGAAGGAATGGAACACCACGTCAGCGAAGAGACGCTGGTTAAGTTTCGCGAATTTACCCTTAAATATGGTCCCTCCGCTGAATGAACATCCCCGGACTGCAGGCCCTGGCACGCGATCGTTTCTTCCATCTCTTATTCATCATTGGCGCAGTACTGAGCATCTTTGTGCCGTTTGCGCCACACACCTGGCCTGCGGTGATTGACTGGCGCACCATCATTACCCTCAGTGGACTGATGATGCTCACCAAAGGGGTAGAGTTGAGCGGCTATTTTGACGTCCTGGGACGTAAAATGGTGCGTCGCTTTGCCACTGAACGCCGCCTGGCGCTGTTTATGGTGTTCTCTGCTGCGGTGCTGTCGACGTTTCTGACCAACGACGTGGCGCTGTTTATCATCGTGCCACTCACGCTCACGTTGCGTAAGCTCTGCGAGATCCCGGTTAGCCGGCTGATCATTTTCGAGGCGCTGGCCGTTAACGCCGGTTCGCTTCTGACCCCTATCGGCAACCCACAAAATATTCTCCTGTGGGGACGTTCCGGGCTGTCGTTTGCCGCTTTTACCTGGCAGATGGCTCCGCTGGCGCTGGTGATGATGGTGTCGCTGCTGGCGGTCTGCTGGTTCGCATTCCCGGTCAAAAAACTGCAGTACCACAGCGGTACCACGGGCCCGCAGTGGCAGCCGCGTCTGGTGTGGAGTTGTCTGGCGCTGTACATCGTTTTCCTGTTCGCGCTGGAACTGAAGTATGAACTGGCGGGCGTACTGCTCGTCGCCGCCGGTTTTTTATTCCTGGCGCGGCGCGTGCTGGTCAGCGTGGACTGGACGTTATTGCTGGTCTTTATGGTGATGTTTATTGATGTGCATCTGCTTATCCAGCTTCCGGTACTGCAACACGTTCTGCACAGCGTCAGTGGCCTGTCGCAGCCGGGATTGTGGCTCACGGCGATTGGTCTGTCACAGTTCATCAGCAACGTGCCTTCCACCATTTTACTCCTCAACTACGTTCCCCCTGATACGCTGCTGGCGTGGGCGGTGAATATCGGCGGGTTTGGGCTGCTGCCCGGTTCGCTTGCTAACCTGATTGCCCTGCGTATGGCTAACGATCGTCGTATCTGGTGGCGTTTCCATGTCTGGTCGATCCCGATGCTGATTTGGGCCGCGGCGATCGGTTTCGGAATTTTCCTTCTCATATAGTGCGCAATTTGTCAGTTTTTCCTGGCAAACGTATAGCAACGTCCTAGCTTTAGTGAACGGCATAGTGTGATGCCGCTCACTGACAGGACTGTTGCTGACCTATGGCTGAAGATCAAAACCTGCCTGCTGACGAGCAGGAAAACAACACTAAACAGCGTAAGCGCCCGGGCAAAAAACCGTTAATCATCCTTGGCATTGTCGTGGTGGTGATGGTTATCGTGGCGCTGGTCTGGTGGTTTTTAACCCGTAACGAAGAGACCACTGACGACGCCTTTACCGACGGTGATGTGGTGACGATTGCCCCGAAAACGGCAGGCTATGTCACCGAGCTGCGCGTGCGCGATAACCAGCGGGTGAAAAAGGGTGACCTGCTGGTGGTTATCGATCCGCGTGATACCACCGCCCAGCGCGATCAGGCGCAGGCCCAGCTTGGGCTGGCGATCGCCCAGCTGCATCAGGCTCAGGCGCAGCTGGCGCTGTCAAAAGTCCAGTATCCCGCTCAGCGTGATGAAGCTAAAGCGCAGGTGATTAAAGCGCAGGCCGATCTGGCCAATGCGCAGGCGGAGTATCGCCGCCAGCGAGGCGTTGACCCGCGAGCGACCACCCAGCAAAGTATTGATACCTCCAATGCCCAGCTGCGCAGTGCCCAGGCGGGCCTGGCAAGTGCGCAGGCGCAGCTTGAAGTGGCGGAGCAGGTACAGCTGCAGATCCGCCAGCAGGAAACCAATGTGGAAGCGCGTCAGCGCCAGGTCGATCAGGCCAAAGCGCAGCTGGAAACCGCGACGCTGAACCTCTCTTACACCGAAGTCCGCGCCCCGTTTGACGGTTTTGTCACTAAACGCAACGTCCAGCCCGGCACCCTGGTGCAGGCGGGTACCGCGCTGTTTTCACTGGTCTCTCCGAATGTGTGGGTGGTGGCGAACTTTAAAGAGTCGCAGCTCGAACGCATGAAGCCGGGCGATAAGGTCGAGGTGTCCGTAGATGCCTGGCCGGATATGGCGCTCGAAGGCCATGTTGACAGTATTCAACAGGGCAGCGGCTCGCGCTTCTCCGCCTTCCCGTCGGAAAACGCTACCGGTAACTTTGTCAAAATCGTTCAGCGCGTGCCGGTGAAGATCGTGATTGATAAAGGGCTGGATCCCAACAAACCGCTGCCGCTTGGGCTGTCGGTGGCACCGAAGGTGACAGTGGAATGACGGATCACAGCCACGACAACTGGCGACCCGCCAGTAATCCGTGGGCGGTGGCGATTGTGGTCACGCTGGCGGTGTTTATGGAGATCCTCGACACCACTATCGTTAACGTGGCGCTCCCGCATGTGGCCGGGTCGCTCTCGTCCAGCTACGACGAATCCACCTGGGTATTGACCAGCTACCTGGTGGCAAACGGCATAGTGCTGCCGATATCGGCTTTCCTGAGTCGGGTTTTTGGCCGCAAGCAGTTCTTCCTGATCTGCATCGTGATGTTCACCGTCTGTTCGTTCCTGTGCGGGATCGCCACCGAGCTGTGGCAAATCATTCTCTTTCGCGTAATGCAGGGCTTTTTCGGCGGGGGGCTGCAGCCCACGCAGCAGTCGGTGCTGCTCGACTACTTTAAACCCGAGGACCGGGGTAAAGCGTTTGGTCTGTCGTCAATCGCCATTATCGTTGCGCCGGTACTTGGCCCGACGCTGGGCGGCTGGATCACCGATAACTACTCCTGGCGCTGGGTTTTCTTCATCAACATTCCGGTGGGGATTGTAACGGTGCTGGCGATCTACCAGCTGCTGGAAGACCCGCCATGGGAAAGCAAATCGAAAGAGAAGCTGTCTATCGACTGGACGGGGATCGGCCTGATCGCGCTGGGGCTGGGCTGCCTGCAGGTGATGCTCGACCGGGGAGAAGATGAGGACTGGTTTTATTCGAACTTTATTCGCACCTTCGCCGTACTGACGCTCATCGGCATTATTGGAGCGATTTACTGGCTGGTGTATGCCAAAAAACCGGTGGTAGATCTGCACTGCATGAAAGATCGCAACTTCGCCATCTCCAGCCTGCTGATGGCGGGCATGGCGATGATTCTGTACGGCAGTTCGGTGGTGATTCCGCAGCTTGCACAGCAGGACCTGGGCTATACCGCCACCTGGTCCGGGCTGGTGCTTTCGCCGGGCGCCGTGTTGATCGTATTGACTATCCCGCTGGTGCTGAAGCTGATGCCGGTGGTGCAGACGCGCTGGATTATCGCTTTTGGTTTTACCTGCCTGGCGGTGTCGTTCTTCTGGTCACGTACGCTGACCCCGGATATCGATTTCGAAACGCTGGTGCTGTTCCGCAGCGCCCAGTCGATAGGGCTTGGGTTCCTGTTTGTTCCTCTCACCACCATTGCTTTTATTTCGATACCGAGGCGGCTGAACGCCGATGCGGCGGCGCTGTTTACCATGTTCCGCAACGTGGCGGGCTCAATTGGCATCTCGCTTTCTACGGCGGCCATTACCGAACGTTCCCAGGCGCACAGCGCGCATCTGGCCTATCACGCGTCACCGTTTAATGAACAGTTCCAGCTGGCGATACGCGAAAGCGCGCAGGCGATCCAGAACTTCACCACTCAGGTCGGGGACCCTACCGGTATCGCCACCGGGCGCATGTACCAGACCATGATCGAGCAGTCGCGCTTCCTGGCGTATATCGACGTGTTCACCATTCTGAGCGTGGTAGCCATGTTACTGATTCCGTTTTGTTTGTTGCTCTCGCCGGTTAAGAGCGAGGGGAGTGCAGGAGCACATTGATGATACACAGACGTTTAACCCCCCTGATGATCATGCTGCTGGCAGGCTGTGCCGTGGGGCCGGATTACCAGCCGCCGGCGTCGCAGACCCCGACATACTGGAACGATCCGGGTGACAGCGGCGTGAAGTCAAAAACGGCCTCGACGGCAACCAACCCACGCTGGTGGAAAACCTTCGGTTCACCGCAGCTGGACAGCCTGATTGAACGCGCGATCGCGGGAAATTTATCCCTGCAGCAGACGGTGTTGCGTATTGCCGGGGCGCGCGAACAGATTAACCAGGCGGGTGGGGCGTTTTACCCTTCCGTAAACGGTAATCTGCAGGCCACGCGCCAGCAGCTTGGGCTGGAGGGAGAGCTGAAATCCCACGGCGTGTACGACCAGCTTGATAACGTGGATCCTGAACTCAGGGGCGCGCTAGGACCGCTGACGCAGCCAATCAATCTTTACCAGGGGAGCTTCGATGCGCAGTGGGAAATCGACCTGTGGGGCAAGGTGCGCCGACAGGTAGAGGCTGCCGAAGCGCAGCAGAAAGCGGCGATAGAGCAGCGTAACGACGCGCTGGTGTCGCTGGAGGCGGAAGTGGCGCGCGCATGGCTGCAGCTGCGGGGTGCGCAGAGCATCATTGCCACGCTGAACACCCAGATTAAGAGCGCGCAACAAACCCTGGAACTTACCGAAAGCCGCCAGCGGGGCGGGCTGTCACCGCAGATGGACGTTGAAAATGCGCGTGCCCAGTTGGGGAACCTCGAAGCGCAGCTTCCTCAGTATCAGGCCCAGGCACGGCAGGCAATGAATGGCCTCGCGATTTTACTCGGCAAGCCGCCGGGGGCGCTGGATGCGGAGCTGCAGTCGGCGCAGCCGATGCCCGCCCTGCCGGATATCGTACAAACGGGTATCCCCTCTACGCTGGCCCGTCGTCGTCCTGACGTACGCGAGGCGGAAGCCAACCTCCACGCCGCCACGGCGCAAATTGGCGTTTCCGTGGCGCAGCTGTTCCCAAGCTTTACTCTCTCCGGGCAGTTCGGTCTGCGAAACAGCGAAACCAACTGGCTGACGGACTGGAGCAGCCACTTCTACAGCTTCGGCCCGCAGGTCTCGATACCGATTTTCCAGGGCGGAAGACTGGTCTCGAGCGTGAAGGTGGCGCGTGCGCAGCAGGGCGCGGCAGTGCTCGACTACCGCCAGACGGTGCTCACCGCGCTCGGGGACGTAGAGAATGCGCTGGTGAGTTACCGCACCGATCAGCAGCGTGAAGCCGGCCTTGCCAAAACCATCGATGCGTTGCAAAACGCGTTCGATTTGGCAAGCGACAGCTACCGGCAGGGGATCGCCAGCTTTATTGACGTGCTGGATGCCCAGCGGCAGCTGGCGCAGGCGCAGCAGCAACGCGCGCAGGCGCAGGTACAAAGCGCTCTCGATCTGGTGGCGCTCTACAAAGCGCTGGGCGGCGGCTGGGAGCCGTATCAGCAGGTGCAATTACCGGATTACAAGGTCTTTGGTGAGGCTCCGCGCGGATAAGATTCAGAGGATTGGGCAAGAAACGGACAGGAACACCACATTCGCGATGGCTATGGGGCGGGTATAACTATCGGGTACCCATCGAACGACATGCGAGGATTATCTTATGCGTTATCAAAAACTGGGCAATACCGGTCTGTTTGTGTCTGAACTGTGCCTTGGCACCATGACCTTCGGCGGAGAAGGCGGCATGTGGGGCAAGATTGGTCAGCTGCAGCAAAGTGAAGCCGAGCAGCTGGTGGGCCGTGCACTGGATGCCGGAATTAATTTCATCGATACCGCGGATGTGTATTCGGAAGGGCGCTCGGAGGAGATCACCGGCCAGGCGCTGAAGAACCTGAAAATTCCGCGCGAAAACGTGGTGGTTGCCACCAAAGTGTTTGGCGAAACGGGCACGGCCGGGGTGAACTCCCGCGGCAGTTCGCGCTATCACATCATCAGTAGCGTCAAAGAGAGCCTGCGCCGTCTGCAGCTCGATCATATCGATCTGTATCAACTCCACGGTTTTGACCCGGCAACCCCGGTCGAAGAGATGCTCTACGCGCTGGATAACCTGGTGCAGCATGGGCACGTGCGTTATATCGGCGTCTCTAACTGGGCGGCGTGGCAGATTGCCAAAGCGCTGGGCATTTCCGAACGCCTTGGACTGGCGCGTTTTGCTTCGCTGCAGGCGTATTACACCATCGCCGGGCGCGATCTGGAGCGTGAACTGATACCGATGATGCAGAGTGAAGGCGTCGGGTTGATGGTCTGGAGCCCACTGGCAGGTGGTCTGCTTAGCGGAAAATATGGCCGTGACGGGCAGAGTGAATCCGGCGGTCGCCGCCTGGAATTTGACTTCCCGCCGGTGAATAAAGAGCGTGCTTTCGATTGCGTGGATGTGATGCGCACCCTGGCCGAGCGCAAGGGTGTCTCTGTGGCGCAAATTGCGCTGGCGTGGTTGCTGCATCAGAAGGCCGTAACCAGCGTCATTATTGGTGCCAAACGTGTCGACCAGCTGGACGACAACATTGCCGCCACCGGGATCCGTTTAAGCGAAGACGAGCTTAAACAGCTTGATGCCGTCAGCGCGCTGCCGCGCGAATACCCGGGCTGGATGCTGGAGCGGCAGGGTGAATATCGTCGTCATCAGCTCGCACAACAATAACCGTCCTTCCCCCCGGTCTCGCTTCGCTGACCGGGTTTTTTTCCCGCCTTGCTCACAAAAAACGATCCTCCTCTTTGATTGATTTTTCGTCTTCGCCTATATGACTAGTCATGAAATTTTAAATGACTAGTCATATAGGGAGCGATCATGAATCAATTTCTGCCAGCCAATTTTTTATGGGGCAATTCCGTATCCAGTATGCAGACGGAAGGGGCCTGGAATGAGGGAGGAAAGGGAATGTCGGTATATGACATTCGCGAAGCCGGGGAGAACGTTTCTGACTGGAAAGTCGCGACCGATTCCTACCACCGCTATCGGGAAGATTTCGACCTGATGCAGGATCTGGGCATGAACTGCTACCGCTTTCAGATCGCCTGGAGCCGCGTATGTCCACAGGGCGACGGTGACTTCAACGACGAAGGTATCGCCTTTTATGACCGCTTTATTAACGATTTAATTGCCCGCGGCATTGAGCCGATGATCTGCCTCTACCACTTCGATATGCCGCTGGCGCTGGCGCAGGAGTACAACGGCTTTAACGATCGCCGTGTGATGGACGCGTTTATCCGCTACGGCAAAAAGATGATCGACTGTTACGGCGACCGGGTGAAGTACTGGCTGACGTTTAACGAGCAGAACATCTTCCACATGCCGGAAGCCTTCCGGATCTCGGGCTATATGAAAGGCGAGAAAACCCTGCGCGAGCTGTATGAACTGCAGCACCACACCATGGTCGCGCATATGACCCTGACCGAATACCTGCACCAGACCCGTCCGGGCCAGCTGATGGGCGGTATGCTGGCGCACCAACTGGTCTATCCGGCGACCTGTAAACCGCGTGATATCTTCTGCGCCCAGCAGTATGACGAATTCCTCAACCAGAACCTGCTGCGCGTCTTTGCCGGCCAGGGTTACAGCCCGGCGGTGATGGCGGTCGTTGAACAGCAAGGTTTTGCGGATATCTACCGCGCTGAGGATCTTGCGCTGCTGGCGCGTACCAAGAACGACTATATGGCCTTCAGCTACTACGCCAGTAAAACCCTCGACAGCGATGCGATCCCCGAAGGAACGCCGGTCAACGATTACCTTCTGCACGGTGATAAAAATAACCCGTACCTGAAAGCGACCGAATGGAACTGGCAGATTGATCCGCTGGGCTTTCGCACCATCATCACCCGCTATTACAACGACTGGCGTATGCCGGTATTCCCGATTGAAAACGGTATTGGGGTGATCGAGTCCTGGGACGGTGTGAATCCGATTGAAGATACCTACCGTATTGACTACCACCGGGCGCATATCGAGGCGATGAAACAAGCCATATTTGAGGATGGCGCAGAGGTGATCGGTTACCTCGGCTGGGGCTTAATCGACATTCTGAGTTCACAGGGAGACATGCGTAAGCGTTACGGCGTGGTCTATGTGAACCGTGAAAACCACGACCTGAAAGACTTAAAGCGCGTACCGAAGAAGAGCTACGCATGGTTGAAACAGGTTATCCATACCAACGGACGCGAGATGTAAGCCGTACGCTGCCGGGCCGTTTTTGTGACTGATTGAAGGGAAATATCCGCTATGTCTGAAACAAAAATAACACCGCATATGCAGTCTTTTGTCGACAGATTTGTTGAGTTCTCGGCGCGCCTGGCAAACCAGGTGCACCTGCGTTCCCTGCGCGATGCCTTCGCCACGGTCATGCCCATTTTCATCCTTGCCGGTCTGGCGGTGCTGGTGAATAACGTGGTATTTCCATGGATTTTTGAAGGCGACACGCTGGCGCATTTTAAGGTGTGGGGCGAGGCGATTATTAACGGTACGCTGAATATCGCCGCGCTGTTGCTGGCACCGATGATTGCCTGGTCGCTGGCACGCAACAAAGACTTCGACAACCCGGTCTCGGCAGTGGTTATCGCCATCAGCAGTTTTATCATTATGATGCCGATGCGCTTACAGCTCACGCCCGTCGGCAGCGACGCCACGGTGAACGTCACGCAGGTGCTGACGTTCTCCAATATTGGCTCAACCGGCATTTTTGCCGGGGTGCTGATTGGTCTGCTCTCAACGGAACTGTTTATCGCCATTTCTCGTCTGAAAGCGCTGCACATTTCTTTAGGTGAAAATGTACCGCCGGCGGTCAGCAAATCGTTTACCGCGCTGATCCCGACGATCCTGACGCTTTCCCTGTTTGCCATACTGGCCGCGCTTCTGGCGAACGTGTTGCACACGGATCTCATCCATCTGATCACCACTTTTATTCAACAGCCGCTGCGCCTGATCAATACCAGCCTGCCGGGCACGATTTTTATCTATAGCTTTGGTAACTTCCTGTTCACGCTTGGGATCCATCAGTCGGTGGTTAACAGCGTGGTGCTGGAGCCGTTTCTGCTGATCAACACCAACGAGAATATGCTGGCCTTTGCCAACGGTCAGCCTGTCCCACATATCATCAATAATATCTTTGTACCGACCTTTGGTATGGTGGGGGGCACCGGCAGCACGATTTCCCTGTTGATTGCCATTTTCGTCTTCTCACGGCAAAAATCGGCGAAACAGGTGGCCCGTTTGTCGCTGGCGCCGGGTCTGTTTAACATCAACGAGCCGGTCATTTTTGGCCTGCCGATTGTGTTCAACCTGCCGCTGATGATCCCCTTTGTGCTGCTACCTGCCATAGGTATCTGGTTTGCGTGGCTCTGTACTACCCTGGGGTTAATGTCACGCTGTGTGGTTATGATCCCGTGGACAACCCCGCCCATTCTGAGCGCCTGGCTGGCAACGGCAGGGGACTGGCGCGCCGTGGTCGTGCAGTTGGCAATCATTGTATTTGGTGTATTCTTCTACCTGCCTTTCCTCAAAATTGCCGAGAGAGTGGCATTAAAAAACAGCGGGACAGAAAACTAACAGAAAGGAAGGACGATGGCGGCGAAGTACATCACCATAGCGCGGGAAATTAAGAAACGCATTATTAGCCAGCAATACGCCGCCAACGAACCGCTCCCGGACCAGTTTGCCCTGGCGGCGGAGTTCAGCACCAGCCGGATGACCATACAGCAGGCCATACGCCAGTTAATTGTGGAAGGGCTGATCTATACCCGTCAGGGGCAGGGGACGTTTATCCGCAAAAATTTCCTGCAACTCTCGCAGTGGGATCTTTCCGGCAGCGACTACTTCGGCGCAACAAAAACCTGGGAGCATCTGGGCACCGTTTCCAGCGTCGTGGTCCATTTCGAGTTGCGCTTTCCGAACGAGACGGAGCAGGCCTCGCTGATGATTAACGCCGATGCGCCTGTCTATGACTTTGTTCGTCTGCGTCTGCTCAACGGTGAGCCGATGTCGCTGGACTCCACCGTAATGCCGCTTAATCTGGTGCCCGGTCTGAATAAAAGCCATCTTGAAGGCTCCGTGTTCCGCTACGTGCAGGAGACGCTGGGGCTGAAAATTATGGGGTCGTACCGGGTGGTGCGGGCGCTAAAACCGAACGCGCTGGATATGCAACACCTTATCTGCGAGCAGACCGATCCGGTGCTGGAGGTGGAGCAGGTTATCTATCTGGAGGATGGCACACCGCTTGAGTATGCCCACTGTCACTACCGTTACGACCATGGTGGGATAGTTATCGTCAATAACGGATAAAAAAAAGCGGGCATCAGAGCCCGCTTTTTTATTCTCAGACCCGGTCAGCAAAGCGCCACCGGGCAGAGGGTCAGTTCAGACGCACTGGCATACCAGAACGGTTCTGAACGGCCTGGTCAACAATCGCTGTCTCTACATCCGGCTGAGAGGTCACGGACTGCACCGCGCTGTTCAGCGTAACCGGAACGATTTCGTTGTTGTTGATCTGGTCTTCGCTGGTGGACAGCGGGTTATGTACTTCAATGTAACGGCTGCCATCCGGCTCAGACGTCGCTTTAACCGGTTCGTTGATGAACTGGACGCGGGTACCGACCGGCACGTTTTCGAACAGGAATTTGATGTCTTCGTTACGCAGACGTACGCAGCCGTGGCTTACGCGCAGGCCGATACCGAAGTTGGCGTTGGTCCCGTGAATCGCGTACAGACGGCCAATGTACAGCGCGTACAGACCCATTGGGTTATCCGGGCCTGCCGGTACAACAGCTGGCAGGGGTTCACCCGCAGCGATGTACTCTGCGTGCATTTTGGCGGTTGGCGTCCAGGTTGGGCCTGCTTTCTTACGCTCAACTTTGGTCGTCCAGTTCATTGGGGTGTCTTTACCCAACTGGCCGATACCGATTGGCAGCACGATAACCGTGTTGGTGCCTTTCGGGTAGTAATACAGACGCATTTCCGCGCTGTTGATGACGATACCTTCATGGACGGTATCCGGCAGGATCAGCTGCTGAGGAATGTTCAGCACGGTACCGGCTTTAGGCAGATACGGGTCAACACCCGGATTCGCTTCCAGCATGTTAGACAGGCCCAACTGGTACTGCGCCGCGAAATATTCCAGTGGCTGAGCGTTACCTTCAGGCACCGTGACCACCTGGTTTTGACCAACCAGACGGCTACCGTCTGTCGGCAGCGGATAAGTCACCGCAGAAGCGGTTTTGCAAAAACCTACTACGGCTAACGCCGCCGCAAAAAGCGTTGTTAATTTCATGTTCATGTTGTGCGAGGTATCTAAGCCATTCCGGCGATGAGTTGATAAGTCTGAATCTTGATGGGAGCGCATTATATGTGCATTCCCGCTAACAGGGAATTCAGATGTGTACGAAATCACATTTTTTTCGATTTTGTTAAAGTTTAGCGGATTGCCGCAACGCGGGATCTCAATTCGGAATTGTGGCATAATGCCGTGTTTATCACACTTTTCGCAGGAATCTCCCCGTGTTAGTTACCAGCAACGTCACTATGCAGTTTGGCAGTAAGCCGCTGTTCGAAAACATTTCCGTCAAATTTGGCGGCGGCAACCGTTACGGCCTGATTGGCGCCAACGGTAGCGGTAAATCTACTTTTATGAAAATCCTCGGCGGTGATTTAGAGCCGACGCTGGGCAACGTTTCGCTCGATCCAAACGAGCGCATCGGTAAGCTGCGTCAGGATCAGTTCGCCTTTGAAGAGTTCACCGTCCTTGACACCGTTATCATGGGACACGCGGAGCTGTGGGAAGTGAAGCAGGAGCGCGATCGCATCTACGCTCTGGCGGAGATGAGCGAAGAAGATGGCTACAAAGTGGCCGATCTCGAAGTGCTGTACGGCGAAATGGATGGCTACTCTGCGGAAGCGCGTGCGGGCGAGCTGCTGCTGGGTGTGGGTATTCCGGTAGAACAACATTACGGCCCGATGAGCGAGGTTGCGCCAGGCTGGAAACTGCGTGTTCTGCTGGCGCAGGCGCTGTTCTCCAATCCGGATATCCTGCTGCTCGACGAACCAACGAACAACCTGGACATCGACACCATCCGCTGGCTGGAGCAGACGCTGAACGATCGCGACAGCACCATGATCATCATCTCGCACGACCGTCACTTCCTGAACATGGTGTGTACACACATGGCGGACCTGGACTACGGCGAGCTGCGCGTTTATCCGGGCAACTACGACGAGTACATGACGGCAGCCACGCAGGCGCGTGAACGTCTGCTGGCGGATAACGCCAAGAAGAAAGCCCAGATTGCTGATCTGCAGTCTTTCGTCAGCCGCTTCAGCGCGAACGCCTCTAAATCTCGCCAGGCGACCTCTCGTGCGCGTCAGATTGACAAGATCAAGCTTGATGAAGTGAAAGCGTCCAGCCGTCAGAACCCATTCATCCGCTTCGAGCAGGACAAGAAACTGTTCCGTAATGCGCTGGAAGTGGAAGCCCTGGCTAAAGGTTTTGAAAACGGTCCGCTGTTTAAAAACTTTAACCTGCTGCTGGAAGTGGGCGAGAAGATTGCCATTCTGGGTGCCAACGGCGTGGGTAAATCCACCCTGCTGAAAACCCTGGTCGGCGAACTGCAGCCGGATAACGGTACCGTGAAGTGGTCTGAAAACGCGCAGATTGGTTACTACGCACAGGACCATGAATACGAGTTCGAAAACGACCTGACCGTCTTCGACTGGATGAGCCAGTGGAAGCAGGAAGGCGATGACGAGCAGGCGGTGCGCAGCATTCTGGGTCGTCTGCTGTTCAGCCAGGACGACATCAAGAAGCCTGCTAAAGTGCTTTCCGGTGGTGAAAAAGGGCGCATGCTGTTCGGTAAGCTGATGATGGAAAAACCCAATATCCTGGTGATGGATGAACCGACTAACCACCTGGATATGGAATCTATCGAATCGCTGAACATGGCGCTGGAGATGTATCAGGGGACCCTGATCTTCGTCTCTCACGACCGTGAATTCGTCAGCTCGCTGGCGACCCGCGTGATCGAAATTACGCCTGAGCGCGTGGTGGACTTCACCGGTAACTACGAAGATTACCTGCGCAGTAAAGGTATCGAGAGTTAAAAAAAGCCCGGTGGCGCTACGCCTACCGGGCCTGTGTTTGATGCCCGCTCCCACAGGGAGAGGGCATCAGGCTGTACTAGACCACCCATTCACTCCCTTCAATACCATTCACCAGCAGCGTGCGTTTTTCCCCGGCCGGTAACGATATCTTCAGCGCTTTCCACGCCGGACGATAATCTCCCCGCGCACTGACCTTCAGGTTGATGGTGGCACCGTCGCATGCCATGTCCCATTCCACCCACAGCGCATTGCCGTTCTGATAGCCCCAGCTTTCACCATCGTCTTCAAACAGCAGGCCCGCGGTTGAACCGACGCCTTTCACCGGGAACAGTTTCAGCTCACGGGTAGTGTCTTTTTCCGCGCTGACATGCGTAATGCGTTCGCTGAGCGGCAGACCCGCACCGGCACGTACCAGCAGCGGCAATTTCTCCAGCGGCGCATCACGTACGATCCACTGCCCGCCAGCGAACCACTCGTGGGTGTAAAAATCGTACCAGCCCGTTTCGTTATCCGGCAGCCAGACGCGTCGCTCGCGCTGCCCGGCCTCCACCACGCTGGCCACCAGCAGGTCGCGACCCAGCAGGAAATCATCGTTCTCCTCAAACGTCTGCGCATCGTGTTCGTGGTCGAGGAAGGTCGGGCGTAGCATCGGTTCGTCGTCAGCATGCGCCTGCCAGAGCAGGGTATAAAGGTACGGCAGCAGACGATAGCGTAATTCAATGGCACCACGAATAGCCGGCGTCACGCCCGGATACATCCACGGCTCGTTAACGGTGTGGTCATCATTCCATGAGTGAATAGTAAAGCGCGGATGCATCACGCCGTTTTGCACCCAGCGTACGAACAGTTCAGCGTCGGGTTTGTCGCCGGAAAAACCACCGACATCATGACCCACATTAAACAGCCCGGACAGGCTCATTCCCAGACCCATGCGGGTGTTATAGCGCAGGGTGTCCCAGCTGGTACGGTTATCGCCGCTCCAGGTCTGGACGTAACGTTGCATGCCCGCGCAGCCGGAGCGGGAAATGAGATACGGACGTTTTTCCGGGGCAAAACGCTGCTGCGCTTCCAGCGAGGCACGCATCATCAGCAGCGGCATCACCGGGCGAATGTGCTTGATCGCGATTTCCTTGCCAAAGCCGTGGCAGCGGGCTTCGCCATCCCACACTTCATATTCGTTGTTGTCGTTCCAGGTGGAGTCAATCCCCATCTCAAGCAGCTGCGTGGTTACCCCTTCCTGCCACCATTTCACCGTCTGTGGGTTGGTAAAATCCAGGTGAGAACCTTCGTCATCCCAGAAACTGGAGCGTTCTGGCGCGTCGGTTTCTGAATCGCGGATGAACAACCCGTTTTCCGCAACTTCGTTATAGCGCGGGTGATCCTGCAGGAGGCATGGCTTGATGTTGGCCGCCAGCTTTAACCCCGCGTCGTGGAAAGCCTGGGTCATCACCTTCGGCTGCGGCACCTTGTCGTGGTTCCAGTTAAAGACGTAGCGCTTGCCGTTGATCGAGGTATAGCCCGAAGAGAGCTGGAATGAGTCGCAGGGAATAGCATGTTCTTCGCACAGACGAATAAAGTTCATCAGCTGGTTCTGCGCATCCGGCGCGTCGGTGTAATGCATGGTCGAACCGCTGTAGCCCAGGCTCCATTTCGGCCCGAAGAGCGTTTTCCCGGTCAGACGCACGAAAGCTTTAGTCACGTCCAGCGCCCGTTTTCCCGTGAACAGGTAGTAATCGATGTCGCCCGCTTCCGCCTGCCAGCGACGATAGGCGGTGTGATAGTTGTCAATCTCGTTGCCCAGATCCAGCCAGCAGCTGCTCAGGTTGTCGTAGAAGAGACCGTAGCTCACGTCATCGCGACGGGTGAGGGTGAACGGAATATGTTTGTACAGAGGATCGGTGCTGGCCGCGTTGTAGCCCATTGCATCGAGGTTGCGCATCTCGTAGCGTTTACCGTTACGCTGCAGATCGCCGGCTTTCTCACCCAGACCGTAGAAGCGTTCATCCTTGCGGCGGCTCAGGTAGTGCGCCGCACCGTCGCCATGGGCATTCAGCAGATAGGCACTGGTTGGACGGTCGTTGACCAGCGGCTGCCACTCACCCGCCTCATTGCGGTAGTGCCACTCCAGCCACAGCGGCTGATGCACGGTCACACGCAGCTGTTCGGTAGCAACCGTCAGCACGTCGTCCTGTTGCGTTAGCGTCCAGGCGGGGCAGGTGAAACCACTCAGATCGTCGCGGCGGCGACCTTCCCACGGCACATCTTGTTGCGGGGCGATGCTCCAGGTGCGATCCAGCGTCAGCTCACCTTTGCGTTTAATCAGCACGCGGAACAGATTTTCTTCCAGCACATACAGGCACAGACGGTGCTGGTTATCGACCAGCAGTTCCAGATGATTTGCCGACTGCTTATCAACGGTCCAGTTTTTCAGGGTTTTCATATGCAATACATCCACTATCAGGCGCGCTTGGCGCGACGTTCAGCAATAAATGCCACCAGGAAAACAGCGCCAATCAGGTCAAAGAACCCCATGGCAATAAAGAGCGGGTTAAAGCCGATTTTGTCGGCGGTCACCCCAATTAACAGGGAGAACAGGAAGCTGGCGATCCAGGCCGCCGAGCCGCGCATGCCGTTAACGGTCGCCATCTGACCTTTATCAAATGACTCCACGACCAGGGCGCTGAGCATGCAGGAGATGATCTGATGCCCGAAACCGCCGATGGAGATCAGCACGATGGTGATATACGGGTCGCGGGTAATGGCCACGACGGCCAGGGAGATCATCAGGAATGCGCCGGTGACGGAGCTGGCCACCACCGAGTTCACACGGCTGCAGCCGAACAGTCGGGCATACAGACGGGTGAGGTAGCCGCTTGCCACGCTGCCGAGGTCCGCGGCAAGGAACGGCAGCCAGGCAAACATCGCAATCTGCTTCAAATCCATGCCGTGCTCTTTGGCGAGATACAGCGGAACCCAGAAGCTCAGCACGGCCCAGGCCGGTTCGGCCATAAACGCCGGAAGGGCGATACCGTAGAAGCGCTTATTTTTGGAGACATTTTTCAGCGCGGTGAGGAAGGGCAGTTTTACCGCAGGCGGTTCGTTATCCTGCTTGATAAACGCCAGCTCGTCCTTGCTCAGGTTCGGATGCTGTTCCGGGTTGTGGTAAAAAGCCCACCAGAGGATCACCCACAGCAGCGCCAGCACGCCGGTAAACATAAACGCGCCCTGCCAGCCAAACGAGGCGTGGGCAAAGTAGATGATGGGCGGTGCCAGCATCGCGCCAATGGAGAACCCTACGCCCGCCCAACCGGCCGCGACAGGACGTTCCGATTTTGGGAACCACTCGCCAATGGTTTTCGCATTCGCCGGCGTGGCGGCCGCTTCAGAAGCACCCATAAAGAAGCGCAGAATAGCCAGGTGCAGCCAGCTGCCCGCCCCGGCGTGGAAAATACACATCAGCGCCCAGATCCCGGCGCAGACCATAAAGCCAATCTTCAGACCAATCACGTCGATCAACCAGCCGCACAGAGGCTGGAAAATGGTGTAGGCAATCTGAAATGCCCCGACGATCCAGGAGTATTGCTCGGTGGTGATCCCAAGGCTCTCTTTCAACTCAGGGGCGAGAATACCCAGCGAGTTTCGGGTGATGTAGTTAACGGTGACGCCCAGTAAGAACAGCACCAGCACATACCAGCGCAGGTTCTTAATGACGCGACGGGTTTTGCTTGTCGCAACGGTGTTATTGATGTCCTGACTCATTTTACTCTCCACAAGACGGACGGTAAGGGGACGGAGGTTCAGGTGTCACACAGATTTTTATGGCTTTGATTTCTATCCGTTTTAATTCAGAAGTTGCTATACAACTAGTATGGAAGTGGTGTGACAAATTCACCTTAAGGGAGAAAATGAGCGGGCAATAGTGGATTTTGTGCAAAATTTCTCATCAATGACATAAATCATCTGGCATGATGCTTTTCATGCCCGTTACTGCCTGATGAGTACGCTATGAAAATTTTTTCATTTCGCAAATGGAGCCAGATCACAAAATGGACAAAAGGCTAAAAATCACCGAAATTGCCGCCCGCACGCAGCTCTCCATCAGCACCGTGTCGCGGGTGCTGGCAGGAAAAGCGAACACCAGTGAAAAAGCGCGCGCCAGGGTGCTGGCCTGCGCGCGGGAGCTGGGGGTGATGGACGGTCTGGCGGCGGGGCGTCTGCTGCTCAACAGCCTGGTGGTTTTTGCGCCACAGCGCGCCTTTGACGAGCGGTCCGACATCTTTTACTACCGGGTGATCCAGAGCGTGAGTAAAGGCCTTGCTTCCCACGATGTCCGTCTGCGTTATTGCGCGCTGGAAGAGAATGACAGCGACGCACAGCTTTTTCTGGCACGGATGAACGAGCCGGAGACACAGGCCGCTATTCTTCTCGGTATCGACGATCCGCATATCCACGATCTGGCGGTGGATGTGGGTAAACCCTGCATGCTGATTAACTGCCGCGACCGGCATATGCGCCTGCCTGCAGTGGCACCGGACCACCGCTCGATAGGTGAGCGGGCCGCGGACTATCTGTTTGAAATGGGACACCGTGAGGTGATGAATGTCCTCTGCCTGCGGCGTTACACCATGGAACTGCGTCTGGCCGGGATCCGCGATGCGTGGCAATCTCACAACCTGAAATTCAACGATAAACGCGATCTGCTGGTGGCTCCGAGCTTCAGCGCGCGCGAAACGGAAGAGCTGGTCACCTCCTGGCTCCGTCAAATGCAGGGTAAGGATCTGCCCACCGCATTTTTGGTCGGCGGCGATTTTATGGCGGCGGGCACCATCAGTGCGCTGCAAAAACAGGGCTTGCGCGTGCCGCAGGATATCTCGGTGATGAGCATTGACGGGTTTAATCTGGCGGCCATTCAGGATGTTCCGCTCACGGCGGTGCACGTACCGCGCGATGAACTGGGAACCGAAGCGGTGCATATGCTTCAGCAACGGCTGATGCGCCCGGATGCGCCGGTGGGAACGTTATTGCTTAACGGCACGCTGGCCGTGCGGGGATCTGTCCGGCGGATACGTCAGGGGAAACGACGCACCGCCGTGGAGCGGGAAGGGTTATACGACAGTTAAGCCATGCCCAGTGCACGCTTGCCGTGAATATTCAGATCGTTCACGGTAAAGCGGTCCTGCCAGTTTTTTTCATAATCTTCGCGCGGGAAATCGCCCGGCGATGCACCTGTTTCCAGCGCTGCTTTCACTTTTTTCGCATAGGCGAGGTTTTTCTCGCACATCGGGGCGGCAGGGATATACATCACGTTGCCCCAGCCTTGCTGATTTTCCACCGGTGCAACGGAGTGGATGACGTCACAGTGCCACCACACGGAATCGCCTGCTTCCAGTGCAGGAATGCTGCTCAGCGCTTCGATTAGCAGCGGATGCCATTTCTCGGAGACCGGCAGGACACGTCCCGGCGCGACGCCGCAGAGTTCATCTTCCGGGACATCATCCAGCAGCGGACGCAGCAGAATGTAGGCCATCGCTTCCGGAATAGGCACCACATGCAGCAGCCCCTGACCCGGGATCATATCTGACAGCGCCGTCCAGCCCTGGAAGGTGCGGAATACAGAACATTTTGTGGTGTTATCCACGGTGTACTCTTCCACTTCGGTACGGTGTGCGGCGTTCCACGGATCGTATTTATCCACGTTGCCGTCAAAAACGCGGGCAAAGACCTGCTGATAGGCCGGCAGCAGCCAGCGCTCCAGCGCGCCGGAATCGGTATGCGCGCCCAGCCCTTTAGAGGTGGTACCCGGTGGGCGACGACGAATACGGTCCGGATAAATGACGCTGACGTCCGGATCGAACCACTGTTTGCCATTACTCTCGAATGTCCATAAACGGTTCAGGAACGACTGTACCTGCGCCATCTCTTCACTCTGGCGAGCCTGCATTTGCGCCTGCGACCAGTAGATAGGGTAAATTTCCGGACGTGAGGCGGTTAAGGTACCAAAGAAGTTATCGCCCGGACCTTTATAGACCTCATCAAACCGGTTGAGATCGAGGTAGTCGAGCATCGATTGATCCCACGCCAGCGCCTGCTCGCGGGGGAAGTGACCTTTAATCACCGCGCAGCCACGGCGTTTGACCGCGTCACGCTGTGCCTGGGTGATCGTCCCGTTTTTCACATCTGCAAACGGGATAACCGGCCAGACGGTTTCACCTTTGTTCTTCAGGGCATTAATTTCCGCCACGCGGGTCGCGATTTTATCGCTGAGCGTGTCGAATACCGCCTGAACGTCTCCGATCTGCGCACGTAATTCACGCTTCAACTGACGAATCGCTGCTTTATGGTCCGCAGGCAAACTTTCACTGGTAAACGTCATAACTGCCTCGTATCTTTCATTCGAAAGTAAAAATATCTACAAGTGATACTTTAAGTTAAAAATTAGTTAATGCAAGTTTAAATGTTTGACGTGTGCCACAGGATGGAAAAAGAGTGAGGTGCCGGAGCAGTGCTCCGGCAAGAGAGAGATTACGCGTCGAACGGGGAGTGGTCGTCAAGCACGGCCTGAATCACATTCAGTGCGCCCTGGTGGTTGTTGTCATCCGTGCTGTAGCGGCAGATCGTTTTAATGCTCTGCGCCGCGTTGCCCATGGCAAAATTGTATTTCACCAGCTTCAGCATTTCCGCATCGTTGCCGCTGTCCCCGATGGCCACGCACGCCTGTGGGGAGATTTTCCAGCGCTTCAGCAGACGGCTAATGCCGTTGGCTTTGTGCAGGCCCGGGATAATCAAATCGACAAACCCAAAACCGCTGGTGACGGGTTTCATAATCCCGTCGAGGGAGACGTGCAGTTTGTCGACAAGATTCGGGATATCGCTGTCCGGCAAATTCAGGGAGAATTTGAACAGCACGTCGTCAATTTCGCGGTAATCACGGATGCGTTTTAAGCGGTGGTAGTGCTTTGACATGAGCGCCACAAACGCGTCCGGCGCCCGATCGCTGACGTAGGCGCTCTCCAGCCCACAGGCCACAAAGTTGAGCGCGTTGTCTTTCAGCAACTCGCCAATAACAATTTGCGACTCATGGCGGGTCAGTTCACCGTGAAAAATCTGCTCACCGTGATCGAACACCAGCGCGCCATTTTCCGCCACGAAGGAGATCTGATCTTTCAGTTCCGGGAAGAAGGAGATGAGCTGGTAATACTGGTTGCCGCTGGCGACAACAAATTCAATATCACGGGCTTTAAGCTGCTCAAACTGTGCCTGAAAGCGGTCGCGGTCGTACTGCTTGGCATCATCAAGGAAAGTTCCGTCCATATCGGTGACGATAACTTTTACGGTCATACTGTGCTCCTGAGTCACTGCGTTTGAAACATTCTAATAACAAGGTGACGGAGAGCACAAATTTAATTTCATTCGAAAGTCAAAGCAAAGCGGCAACCGAAATTGCCGCTTAAAGACAGGTTCCCTCTCCTTGATGGGAGAGGGCATAAGTCTGAAGAGAGTTAAAGCGTGTGCTCGGTACGCGCAATAATATCGTCCTGCGCATCCGGCGACAGGGCGGTAAAGAACGCGGAGTACCCTGCGACGCGCACCACCAGGTCACGATACTGGTCCGGGTGTTTTTTCGCTTCCAGCAGCGTTTCACGCGAAACGATGTTGTACTGAATATGCCAGCCCTTGTGCACTTCAAAGAAGGTACGCAGAAGCACCATCAGTTTCTGACGGTCACTGTCATTTTCCAGCGTCGATGGGTTGAGCTTCTGGTTTAACAGTACCCCGCCGAGGATCGCTTCGGTTGGCAGTTTGCCGACAGAGCCGATCACCGCCGTCGGGCCGAGGTGGTCAGTACCGGAGGCCGGGCTGGCTCCTTCTGCCAGCGGAGTATGCGCCTTACGTCCATCCGGGGTTGCCATCGTTGCCGCGCCAAACGGCACGTTCGCGGAGATAGATGACGTGCCGGCATAGTAGTTACCGCCAATCGGACCACGGCCATAGCGCGGGTTATGGTACAGCTTCAGCTCGGCGATATAGGTTTCGTAGGCACGGGTCAGCAGCATATCCACGCTGTCGTCATCGTTACCGTATTTTGGCGCGCCGTTGATCAGCCGCTGACGCAGCTGCTCGTGGGTCAGCCCGTCGAAATCATCGGCCAGAGCGGCGGCCAGCTGTTGCTGACCTATCGTACCCTGTTCGAAGACCAGTTTTTTCACCGCGGCCAGGCTGTTGCCCAGGTTAGCAATACCCACCTGCAGGCCTGACACCCAGTCATACTTCGCGCCGCCTTGTTTGATGCTTTTCGCGCGTTCTATACAGTCATCCACCAGCGCTGAGCAGAGAATATCGGGGACGTTCTCTTCCAGCATCGTGTCTACCACATACTCAATCTCGATAGATTTGCGGGTGTAGTAGCGGATCTGGGTATCCCACGCCGCCATCACCTCTTCGAAGTTATCGAAGTTACCGGCAGAGAGTGCTTTCTCCTGTGGCAGGAATACCTTACCGCTGGTGGCATCGCGGCCGCCTTCCAGCGCTGCCAGCATCACGCGGGCGAAGTTGATAAAGCTCATGCCGGTGCAGCGATAACCCCATTTGCCACCCACTGCGGTTTCGATGCAGCCAATCGCGGCATAGTCATAGGCATCCTCTTTTTCGACGCCGAGCTTGATGAATTCCGGAATAACAATCTCATCGTTGTTGAACGCGGGCATACCAAAGCCGCAGCGGATCACCTGCACGCAGGCGTCGAGGAAGTCATTGCTCATGCCCGCATGATAACGCACGCTCAGGTTTGGCTGCGTGGAGCGCAGGCGACCGCAGGATTCCAGAATCGCGTAGCTGAGCGGATTGACTGCGTCCATAGGCTCACCGTTGATCAGCGTCTGTCCACCGATGGTGACGTTCTGATACAGCGGGCTACCCGCTGAAGCTTTGGAGTGCGAACCGGAGCGGATTTTGTTCACTTCCAGCAGCTTCAGCCAGCAGCTGTGCAGCAGTTCGATGGCATGTTCGCGGTCGAGGCTCTGGTTCAGCTCCACGTCGCGGCGGTAGTACGGATAGAGGTACTGGTCCATGCGGGCAAACGAGACGGAGTGGCCGTTGGACTCAATCTGCAGAATCAGCTGAATGAAGTAGCACAGCTGCAGCGCCTGCCAGAAGGTTGTTGGCGGCTGATGGGCGATTACATCACAGTTTTCTGCCATCGCCAGCAGCTCGTCGCGACGGCTTTCACGGGATTCGGTTGCCGCCATTTCACGCGCCAGCGCGGCGAAACGTTCGATGTGCAGGCTGACCGCTTCCAGCACAATATCGATCGCTTTCAGGAACTGTTCCCCGTGAAGGTCGTCGAGCACCGTCAGGTTGATACGCGAACGACGCTCGGCCACTTTGTCGCGCAGACCATCGAGGCCTTTCTCCAGCAGCAGCGGGAAGTTAACCGCCAGGTGTGCGTCGCCGGAGGTCATGTTACCTTCCGCTTTGATAATGCCGGTTTCCAGCAGCCCTTTTTGCTCGTCGGTGAACATGCCGTAGCAGCGATCCTGCACCGTCTGGCCGCGCCACCATGGGCAGATCTCATGCAATACGCGCTTGTTTTCTTCGCTCACCGCAAAGCCTGCGCCCGGACGGTCCGCCAGATCGTCAATCTCTTTTTCAATCCACGAGACGGTGTATTCCGGGAAAATTGGCGCGGCGCGGACTTCACTGGCCTGGTTACCGATGATGAGCTCATCGTGTTTTATCCAGATGGTGCGCTGCGCGAGGTGATGCGCCAGCGCCAGCGCGCGACGCACCGGGATCGGCTTGTCCATATGCTGTTGGTACATCTCGGTGTAATGCAGGGCGCGCTCGGTACAGACCGGCGGCTTCACGATATGCACGAGGGCCGTTTTGTGTGCTTTTATGCGCTCGCTAAGGGTGCTGAGATTCAGGGTCGTCATAAGTTTATCCTCGTAAGGTCGCGGTTAACCCTTTCTGGCAGGCGTACTGCTGTGCGAAGTCCAGAAGCGCAGGATCATCCAGCGGTTTATCAGGGGCAGAGTAGGGTTGGCCGAGCAGGGTATATTTGTTCATGCCCAGCGTGTGGTACGGCAGAAAATGGATCTCGCGGACGTTGAGTTCGTCTGCGGCAAAGTTAGTGATGGCGGTAATCGACGCTTCATCGGCGTTGAAGCCCTGAATCAGCGGTACGCGGATGGTGACCTGTTTCCCGGCGGCGGCCAGGCGTTTCAGGTTATCAAGGATCCGTTTGGCGGAACCGTCGGTCCACTGTTTGAACGCCCTGCCATCAACGTGTTTCAGGTCCGCCAGGAACAGATCGACATACGGTAATGAGGGTGCAATATAATGCCATGGCACGTGGAGACAGGTTTCCACGGCGGTATGTATGCCTTGCTCATGGCTGGCTTTAAACAGGGCATGAGCCAGATCGGGATTCATAAACGGTTCACCGCCGGACAGGGTTATCCCGCCGCCGCTGCGGTCATAGAACGGTTTGTCGCGCAGTACGGTGGACATAATCTCTTCAACCTGTTTTTCTTCCCCACAGACGGTGAGCGCCTGCGTCGGGCAGCAGTCGGTGAGGGCGTCGAGAGTCTCTTCGTTAAGCTTTTCACGGTGGATAACCAGCCCATTCAGCGCACGATCGATAATGCCCGGCGCCGCTTTCTGGCACAGGTCGCAGCCTTCCAGGCACAGCCGTGCGTCAAAGAGCACATCCCGGTGGCGGGAGCGGCTTTCCGGATTCTGGCACCAGCGACAGCCCAGCGAGCAGCCTTTCAGGAACACCACGGTACGAATACCGGGGCCATCGTGGGTAGAGTAACGCTGAATATTGAAGATCATGTTTTCGCCTCTCATCTTGCATATGAAGATTAAATTACTTTCGAATGAAAGTTATCTTGATGCAGGTCAACTCCTGAGCAGGTTTTGTCGTGATAGGGTAAGTGCAGGCTAAATTTGAGGGTTACATCATGGAACTTTATCTCGATACTTCCGACGTCGCGGCAGTGAAACGGCTGGCGCGTATCTTCCCGCTGGCGGGCGTGACCACGAACCCCAGTATCGTGGCGGCAGGGAAAACGCCGCTCGAGGCGCTGCTACCGGCGCTGCAGGATGCGCTCGGCGGGAAAGGTCGCCTGTTCGCGCAGGTCATGGCGACCACCGCTGAAGGGATGGTGGAAGAGGCGCGTAAACTGCGCACCATTATCAACGACCTGGTGGTAAAAGTGCCGGTAACGGCGGAAGGTCTGGCGGCGATCAAAATGCTGAAAGCGGAAGGGATCCCGACGCTGGGTACGGCGGTGTACGGTGCAGCACAAGGGATGCTGTCCGCGCTGGCGGGCGCTGAGTATGTTGCCCCTTACGTTAACCGCGTGGACGCGCAGGGCGGGGACGGGATCCAGACGGTGGTTGAACTGCAGCAGCTTCTGACGCTGCATGCCCAGCAGTCAAAAGTGCTGGCCGCGAGCTTCAAAACGCCGCGTCAGGCACTGGACTGCCTGCTGGCAGGTTGTGAATCCATCACCCTGCCGCTGGATGTTGCTCAGCAGTTTATTACTTCGCCTGCGGTGGATGCGGCGATAGTGAAGTTTGAGCAGGACTGGCAAGGGGCGTTTGGCAGAACGACGCTCTGATACGGTTGCCGGGTTATGCTAACGCTTGCCCGGCTACCATTTAGCGTCCGCAGACCTCACAGCCGGGGTTGCGCATCAGTTTCATCTCGCGGAACTGGCAGGTCATCGCGTCATACATCACGATTTTCCCCGCGGCAGGCGTCCCGTAATGCGCCAGCACTTTGATCGCTTCCATAGCCTGCAACGAACCTATAACGCCGACTAACGGAGCCATGACGCCCGCCTCCACGCAGGTGAGGGCGTTCTCGCCAAACAGACGGCTCAGGCAGCGATAGCACGGTTCGCCCCCGGCGTAGGTAAAGACGCTGATTTGGCCTTCCATGCGAATGGCGGCACCGGAGACCAGCGGCGTTTTGTGGGCAAAACATCCTGCATTCAACTGATTGCGAATGGTGACGTTATCGGTGCAGTCCAGCACCAGATCGTGTCGTGCTATCTGTGCCGACAGCGCCTCATCATCCAGCAGGGCGTCAATCAGGGTGAACTTCACGTGAGGATTGATGCGCGCCAGCGCCGCGCGGGCCGATTCCACTTTTGGCTGGCCGAGGGTCGCGTCGCTGTGCAGCGTCTGGCGCTGAAGGTTTGTCACCGACACGGTATCAAAATCCAGCAGCGTCATATTGCCCACCCCCGCCGCGGCCAGGTACTGGGCCGCAGCGCAGCCCAGCCCCCCCAGCCCCACGACCAGCACCCGTGCTGCCTTAAGCGCTTCCTGGCCGTCGAAATCAAAACCGCGCAGAACAATCTGGCGGTTATAGCGCATCATCTCCTGGTCACTGAGTTCAGCCGTCATGTTAGCCTCCGAAGAGGTGGTTAAAGCTTTCCACCTCAACCCATTCACCCGGCTCCACGCTGCCGCGTTCACGCTCGAGAACGATAAAGCAGTTGCCCTGGCTGAACGAGCTGAAGATGTGTGAGCCCTGGTGTCCGGTGGTGCTCACTTCCAGCTCGCCTTCAGCGTTGCGCGTCAGAATACCGCGCTGGAAATCAAGACGGCCCGGTGATTTCTTCAGGCGCGTCGCCGCACGTACGCGCTGGCGAACCGGCAGCGGGTGGGCCTGGTTACCAGACAGTTTTGCCAGCAGCGGAATGACCAGCTGGTAGAAGGTCAGGGCGGCGGAAACCGGGTTACCCGGCAGGCCGCAGAACCAGCTGTGTTTCAGCTGACCAAACGCGAACGGTTTGCCCGGCTTGATGGCCAGTTTCCAGAAGCCGATCTCCCCCAGCTCTTCAAGAATGGTTTTGGTGTAATCCGCTTCACCTACGGAAACGCCGCCGGAGCTAATTACCACGTCCGCAGACTGGTCCGCTTCAATAAACGCGGCGCGCAGTTTCTCCGGATCATCCGCAATGATGCCAAGGTTAATGACCTCACACCCCAGCTGTTCAAGCATCAGGTGTACCGCGAGGCGGTTAGTGTCGTAAATCTGGCCGTCCTGCAGTGGCTGGCCCGGAAGCTGGAGTTCATCGCCGGTGGAAAAGACCGCCACGCGTACCTTGCGGATAACGTCAATTTCTGCGATGCCGAGCGAGGCCAGCACCGGCAGTTCGCCCACCGTCAGTTTCTGCCCGGCGGCAAATACCGTTGCGCCACGCGTGATGTCTTCACCGGTACGACGGATATTCTGTCCCGCTTTAACACTCGCGGTGAAGCGGATGCCCGCTTCCGTTTGTTCGGTCTCTTCCTGCATCACCACCGCTTCGCAGCCTGGCGGTACGGGGGCACCGGTCATGATGCGTACGCAGGTACCCGCAGGCCACTCACCGTTAAACGGCTGACCGGCAAATGCTTTCCCTGCCACAGGCAGCGCCGTATCCGTCCGGATATCCGCCAGGCGTACCGCGTAGCCGTCCATTGCGGAGTTATCGAACCCAGGCACGTTAAGCGGAGAGACGATATCGCGCGCGGCAATACGACCAAAACAGCGCACCAATGGCAGCGTCTCGTGGTCGTGCAGGGGGGAAATTCGGTCAAGCATCTGCGTGAGTGCCGCCTCAAGCGGCATCAGTCCGGCGGTAAAATCCATGGTGGGCTCCTGCGGAGTAACGACGAAAGCGTCCATTATGGCAGAAAAGTGCCACTAACTGTATGACCCGATGGGTGTACGCTTTACATCACAGTTGCGTCTTTCTATATTCAAAAATCATCTGAAGTTTCAGCGACGATAATGATATTTATAGAAAAAGCCGCAAATCAGGCTAACGGGTGATGGGAATGGTTAATGCGGTAATCGCAATTCATGGTGGCGCCGGGGCAATCACCCGTGCCCTGCTCAGTCCCGAGCAGGAAAAACGTTATATTGATGCGCTGTATGCCATTGTGGAAACGGGCCAGCGGATGCTGGAGGCGGGCGAGAGCGCGCTGGATGTGGTTACCGAGGCGGTACGTCTGCTGGAAGAGTGCCCGTTGTTTAACGCGGGCATTGGTTCGGTCTTTACCCGCGATGAAACGCACGAGCTGGATGCCTGCGTCATGGACGGTGTCACCCTTAAAGCGGGCGCCGTCGCGGGGGTGAGCCATCTGCGTAATCCGGTGCTGGCCGCGCGTCTGGTGATGGAGGCGAGCCCGCATGTTCTTCTGACCGGGGCCGGGGCGGAGACGTTTGCCGCGGAACATGGCATGACGCCAGTTTCTCCCGATCTGTTTTCAACGCCGGAGCGTTATCAACAGCTGCTTGAGGCGCGCTCGGCAAACGTGGCGCAGCTTGACCATACCGCGCCGCTCGATGAGCGCAGCAAAATGGGCACGGTAGGGGCGGTGGCTCTTGATAAAGCCGGGAATCTGGCTGCGGCCACGTCGACCGGCGGTATGACCAACAAACTGCCGGGCCGGGTAGGTGACACTCCATTACCGGGGGCAGGGTGCTATGCCAATAACGCCACGGCGGCAGTGTCATGCACCGGAACCGGTGAAGTGTTTATTCGCGCCCTCGCGGCGTATGACATCACCGCGCTGATGGATTACGGCGGGTTAAGCCTGGCCGAAGCCTGTGAGCGCGTGGTGATGGAGAAACTGCCCGCACTGGGGGGTATCGGTGGGTTAATTGCGGTGGATCGTGAGGGCAACGTGGCATTGCCGTTTAACAGCGAAGGTATGTACCGCGCGTGGGGTTATGCCGGTGATGAACCCAGTACGGGGATCTATCGTGAATAAGGGGGCAAAGCGTGCCGCACAGTGAAGAGCTGGACAACCGTGAAGTGCTGGCTGTCCATCAACTGAATATTGCGTTTCAGGAAGAGCGGCAGTTCATCCCCGCAGTACAGAATTTATCGTTCTCGCTCAACCGCGGCGAAACGCTGGCGATTGTGGGCGAGTCCGGTTCAGGGAAATCGGTCACCGCACTGGCGCTGATGCGTCTGCTGGAACAGACCGGCGGACAGGTCAGCTGCGAAAAAATGCTGCTGCGCCGGCGTAACCACCAGGTCATTGATTTAAATGAGCTGAGCGCCTCGCAGATGCAGAGCGTGCGCGGGGCCGATATTGCGATGATCTTCCAGGAGCCGATGACCTCGCTGAACCCGGTCTTTCCGGTCGGGGAACAGATTGCCGAGTCCATCCGCCTGCATCAGGGGTTGAGTGGTGATGAGGCGCTTCGTGAAGCGAAACGCATGCTTGACCTGGTACGCATACCGGAAGCGCAGGCCATTCTGGGACGCTACCCGCATCAGCTTTCCGGCGGTATGCGTCAGCGCGTCATGATTGCGATGGCGCTCTCCTGCCGTCCCGCGGTGCTGATTGCCGACGAACCCACGACGGCACTGGATGTGACTATTCAGGCGCAAATTCTGCAGCTTATCAAAGTGCTGCAGCAGGAGATGGAGATGGGGGTGATTTTCATCACCCACGATATGGGCGTGGTCGCCGATATTGCCGATCGCGTGCTGGTCATGCACAAGGGCAACGCCGTGGAAACCGGCACGGTTGAACAGATTTTCCATGCGCCGGTTCATCCATACACCAAAGCGCTACTGGCGGCGGTCCCGCGGTTGGGGGCGATGAACGGCAGCGATTTACCGCGCCGGTTCCCGTTAATTTCTCTCGAAGCGGCAGGCCAGCAGGAAGATGAAATCGAGCAGGATACCGTGGTACCCGGAAAGCCGATTCTGGAAGTGCGCGATCTGGTGACCCGTTTTCCCCTGCGCAGCGGAATGTTTAACCGCGTGAAGCGCGAGGTGCATGCGGTTGAAAACGTCAGTTTTGATTTATGGCCAGGCGAAACGCTGGCGCTGGTGGGAGAGTCGGGCTGCGGGAAATCCACCACCGGGCGGGCGCTGCTCAGGCTGGTGGAGTCCCAGGAGGGCAGCATAACCTTTAACGGGGAACGCATTGATACCCTTCCGGACACCAAACTGCAGGCGGTGAGACGAGATATCCAGTTTATTTTCCAGGATCCGTATGCCTCCCTCGACCCGCGCCACACGGTGGGGTATTCACTTATGGAGCCGCTGCGGGTGCATAACCTGCTCGACGGTGAAGCCGCGCAGCGTCGGGTGGCCTGGCTGCTCGAGCGCGTGGGGCTGAAGCCAGAACATGCCTGGCGTTATCCGCACGAGTTTTCGGGCGGTCAGCGGCAGCGTATTTGCATTGCCCGCGCGCTGGCGCTTAACCCGAAAGTGGTGATTGCAGATGAATCCGTCTCGGCGCTGGATGTCTCTATCCGGGCGCAAATCATTAATTTACTGCTCGACCTGCAGCGGGATATGGGGATTGCCTTCCTCTTTATCTCACACGACATGGCGGTGGTTGAGCGTATCAGCCACCGTGTCGCGGTGATGTTTATGGGGCAAATTGTGGAGATAGGACCGCGCAGGGCGGTATTTGAAAATCCACAGCACCCTTACACACGCAAACTTATTGCCGCGGTGCCGGTTGCCGACCCTGAGCATCGCCACGGCCAGCGTGTGCTGCTGCAGGACGAAATGCCAAGCAATATTCGTAAACGGGGCGAGGCGGTGGAGCGCGTGGCGCTGCGCGAGGTTGGCCCGGGGCATTTTGTGGCCCCTCCGCGTCAGGACAATGCATTCTCGCGGTTATAACTTAAAACAGGCAGGAGAACACAATGGTTAAATTTGTAGCGCGCAGATGGTTACTCGCCGCGAGCGTGACGGCAGCCCTGGCCGCCGCGCCGGCGTTCGCTGCCAAAGATGTGGTGGTCGCCGTCGGTTCCAATTTCACCACGCTGGATCCGTATGATGCCAACGACACGCTCTCCCAGGCGGTGGCGAAATCGTTCTATCAGGGGCTGTTTGGCCTGGATAGCGAGATGAAACTTAAAAATGTGCTGGCGGAAGGGTATACCGTTTCCAGCGACGGGCTGGTGTATACCATTAAGCTCAGAACCGGCGTGAAGTTCCAGGACGGTACAGATTTCAACGCGGAGGCGGTGAAGATAAACCTCGATCGCGCCAGCAACCCGGAAAATAGCCTCAAGCGCTACAACCTGTATAAAAACATCGCCAGCACCGAGGTGGTCGACCCGACGACGGTGAAGATCACCCTGAAAGAGCCGTTCTCGGCGTTTATCAATATTCTGGCGCATCCGGCCACGGCGATGATTTCGCCCGCCGCGCTGAAAAAATACGGCAAAGAGATCGGGTTCCATCCGGTGGGGACCGGCCCCTACGAGCTGCTCACCTGGAACCAGACCGACTTTGTGAAGGTTAAGAAGTTTGCGGGTTACTGGCAGCCGGGTCTGCCGAAGCTGGACACCATTACCTGGCGTCCGGTGGTGGACAACAACACCCGCGCGGCGATGCTGCAGACCGGCGAGGCGCAGTTCGCGTTCCCGATCCCCTATGAGCAAGCCGCCATTCTGCAGAAAAACAGCAAGCTGGAGCTGGTCGCCAGCCCGTCCATTATGCAGCGCTATATCAGCATGAACGTGACGCAAAAGCCGTTTGATAATCCAAAGGTGCGAGAGGCCATCAACTACGCCATTAACCGCCAGGCGCTGGTAAAAGTCGCCTTTGCTGGCTATGCCACGCCGGCTACCGGCGTGCTGCCTCCGGCGATCGCCTATTCGCAAAACTATCAACCGTGGCCTTACGATCCGGCCAAAGCGCGTGAGCTGTTAAAAGAGGCGGGCTTCCCGAACGGCTTTAGCACCACGCTCTGGTCGTCGCATAATCACAGTACCGCTCAGAAGGTGCTGCAATTTACCCAGCAGCAGCTGGCGCAGGTAGGTATCAAGGCACAGGTCACCGCGATGGATGCCGGTCAGCGTGCGGCTGAGGTGGAAGGGAAAGGGCAGAAAGAGAGCGGCGTACGGATGTTCTACACCGGCTGGTCGGCCTCTACCGGTGAAGCGGACTGGGCGCTGTCGCCGCTGTTCGCCTCACAGAACTGGCCGCCGACCCTGTTCAACACGGCCTTCTACAGCAACCCGAAGGTGGATAAAGACCTGGCGGATGCCCTGAAAACGACCAAACCGGAAGAGAAAGCACGCCTGTATAAAGAGGCGCAGGATATCATCTGGAAAGAGTCGCCGTGGGTACCGCTGGTGGTGGAAAAACTGGTTTCCGCGCATAACAAAGCGCTGACCGGGTTCTACATCATGCCGGATACGGGCTTTAGCTTTGATGAAGCAGATTTAAAATAATACTCATGCCCGCAGGCCACCGCCTGTGGGATGAGAGGGAAAGGCATGCTGAATTATGTTTGTAAACGCCTGTTGGGGCTTATCCCGACGCTGCTGATTGTGGCGGTGCTGGTGTTTTTGTTTGTTCATATGCTGCCGGGCGATCCGGCACGTCTGGTTGCAGGGTCAGATGCGGATGCAACGGTTATCGCGCTGGTGCGAAAACAACTGGGCCTCGACCAGCCTTTGTATATGCAGTTTCTCCACTATATTGGCAACGTTCTGCAGGGTGACTTTGGCATCTCTATGGTGTCACGTCGTCCGGTGTCGGAAGAGATTGCCAGCCGCTTTATGCCCACGTTCTGGTTAACCATTGCCAGCATGAGCTGGGCGGTGCTGTTTGGTCTTGGCGCAGGAATTGTCGCTGCCGTCTGGCGCAACCGCTGGCCGGATAAGCTCGGTATGGCTCTGGCTGTCACGGGCATTTCCTTCCCGGCATTTGCACTGGGGATGCTGCTGATGCAGATATTCTCCGTGGAGCTGGGCTGGCTGCCGACGGTCGGGGCCGACACCTGGAAACACTGCATTCTGCCCTCGATGACGCTGGGTGCTGCCGTTGCGGCCGTGATGGCCCGCTTTACCCGCGCCTCGTTCGTTGACGTGCTGAGCGAAGATTATATTCGCACCGCCCGGGCGAAAGGGGTCAGCGAGAAATGGGTCATCCTCAAACACGGCTTTCGTAACGCGATGATCCCGGTGGTGACGATGATGGGGCTCCAGTTTGGTTTCCTGCTGGGCGGCTCGATTGTGGTGGAGAAGGTCTTTAACTGGCCGGGGCTGGGACGTCTTTTGGTGGATTCAGTCGAAATGCGTGATTACCCGGTTATTCAGGCCGAAGTCCTGCTTTTCTCACTGGAATTTATTCTTATCAACTTAGTGGTGGATGTGCTCTACGCCGCCATTAACCCGGCCATCAGGTATAAGTAAAATGCGATTGTTGAACTGGCGTCGTCAGGCCATGTTAAACGCTATGCCGGGGCTAAAGCCGGACCATATCCGCACGCCGTGGTCTGAATTCTGGCGGCGTTTTCGCCGTCAGCCGGTCGCCATGACGGCGGGGCTGTTTGTCCTGCTGCTGATTGTGGTGGCGGTCATTGCGCCGTGGGTAGCACCGTTTGATGCGGAAAACTATTTTGATTACGACCGTCTCAATGATGGACCGTCGATGCTGCACTGGTTCGGCGTGGACTCGCTTGGGCGCGACATCTTCAGCCGCGTGCTGGTGGGGGCGCAGATCTCTCTCGCCGCCGGGGTTTTTGCGGTACTGATTGGCGCGGCAATCGGCACCGTGCTGGGTCTGGTCGCCGGATATTACGAAGGCTGGTGGGACCGCATCATCATGCGTATCTGCGACGTGTTGTTTGCCTTCCCGGGCATTTTGCTGGCGATTGCGGTGGTGGCGATAATGGGCAGCGGTATGGCTAACGTCATTATTGCGGTTGCGGTCTTCTCAATACCGGCGTTTGCGCGTCTGGTACGAGGCAACACGCTGGTGCTCAAACAGCAAACCTTTATTGAGTCTGCGCGCAGCATGGGGGCCAGCGATGCCACTATCCTGTTCAGCCATATTCTGCCGGGGACGGTGTCGTCTATCGTGGTCTATTTTACTATGCGTATCGGCGTGTCGATTATCTCGGCGGCCAGCCTGTCGTTTCTGGGGCTGGGTGCGCAACCGCCTACACCGGAGTGGGGCGCGATGCTGAATGAAGCAAGAGCGGACATGGTCATTGCACCGCACGTGGCCATCTTCCCGAGCCTGGCCATTTTCCTGACCGTGCTGGCGTTTAACCTGTTGGGTGATGGGTTACGCGACGCGCTGGATCCGAGGATTAAGGGGTAGGATGGAAACCCTCTCCCGGCGGGAGAGGGTGAAGGGAAGGGTAAACGCCGTTAAACCCGGCTTCCCCACAAATCATACTCGTCGGCGTTTTCAACTTTCACGCGGACAATATCGCCCGGCTTAACGCTGGTTTCGCCGTTCAGGTAGACCGCGCCGTCGATTTCAGGGGCGTCCGCCATGCTGCGGCCAATCGCGCCTTCTTCGTCCACTTCATCGATGATGACCAGAATTTCGCGGCCCACTTTTTCCTGCAGACGTTCAGCAGAGATCTGCTGTTGCAGCTGCATGAAGCGGTTCCAGCGCTCTTCTTTCACCTCTTCCGGAACCTGATCCGCCAGTTCGTTGGCGGTCGCGCCTTCTACCGGGCTGTATTTGAAGCAGCCTACGCGGTCCAGACGTGCTTCTTTCAGGAAGTCGAGCAGCATCTGGAAATCTTCTTCGGTTTCACCCGGGAAGCCCACGATGAAGGTGGAACGCAGGGTCAGGTCCGGGCAGATTTCACGCCACTGTTTGATGCGTGCCAGCTGGCGATCGACGGAGCCAGGACGCTTCATCAGCTTCAGAATACGCGGGCTGGCGTGCTGCAGCGGGATATCCAGATACGGAAGAATTTTCCCTTCTGCCATCAGCGGGATGACATCGTCAACGTGCGGATACGGGTAGACGTAATGCAGACGTGTCCAGATACCCAGTTTGGCAAGCTGTTCGCACAGGCCAACCATGCTGGTTTTCACCGGCTCGCCGTTGTGGAAACCAGAGCGATGCTTCACGTCGACGCCATAGGCCGAGGTATCCTGGGAAATGACCAGCAGCTCTTTAACGCCTGCGTCTGCCAGACGTTTGGCTTCTGCCAGCACTTCACCAATCGGACGGCTGACCAAATCGCCACGCATGGACGGGATAATGCAGAAGGTGCAGCGATGGTTGCAGCCTTCGGAAATTTTCAGGTATGCATAGTGACGCGGGGTCAGCTTCACGCCCTGTTCTGGCACCAGGCTCAGGAACGGATTGTGCTTAGGTTTAGGGACATAGTGATGAACATGCTCCAGTACCTGCTCGTAGCTGTGCGGGCCGGTGATCTCCAGCACTTTCGGGTGCACTTCGCGGATCTGGTCCACTTTCGCGCCCAGACAGCCGGTCACAATCACTTTGCCGTTTTCCGTCAGGGCTTCACCGATGGCTTCCAGTGACTCCTGAACCGCGCTGTCGATAAACCCGCAGGTGTTAACGATCACCATGTCGGCGTTGTCGTAGCTTGGCACCACGTCATAGCCCTCGGTGCGCAGTTCGGTCAGGATGCGTTCAGAATCCACCAGGTTTTTTGGGCAGCCCAGGGAGACGAAGCCGATTTTAGGCTGGTGCGTAACATTGCTCATAGGTTAAAAATTCATCAATTATGGAGTTATCAGGGCGGGATTTTACAGCGTTCCGCGGGGGATTTATACACTCTTTGCGAGGCGGATGACCGGCAAGAAGGTTGTAACATTGTAAATAATGTTAATCAGTTAAGAATTATTGATCTCAGGCATTAAACTGTACAAAAAATAACCTTATTCTGAATGTGCACAATGGCTGACAGAGGAGGAAAGAGCATGTCCGTTGACAGACTGAAACGCGATCTGCTTAACAAGCTGATCAATGCCCGAATCGACCTTGCCGCGTACCTACAGTTGAGGAAGGCAAAAGGGTATATGTCAGTCAGCGAAAGCGAACATCTGCGTGATAATCTTTTTGAACTTTGCAACTTCATGCGTGAAAAAGCACCCGTCCTGAAAGCGGAATACGCCGAAAGCGAACTCGTTGCGTTGCGCCGCGCCGCCGAGGTGCTCTCCATTGCAGGGGTATGTTTGATGAACGGACGCCACGACTGCCCGAATTTTATCGCTGTTAACGCGGAGAAGCTTGAAAACTGCCTGACCACGCTCTCTCTATGCATCATGTGTCTGAACAAGCACGAGACGCTTGAACAACACTGACACCGGGGGAGGCAACTCCCCCTTCTGATTAAGCTTTTGTAAAAGTGATAACGTGCCCGGAGCCAGTGGCTAACCTTTATGCCATAAACCGATAAAGGAGCGCGTTATGCATCGATCTTCGCTGATTTTCCTGCCTGCGTTATTTTTCCCGATTTCTCTCCTCGCCGCCCCTGACGCGGTAAAAGTCGACGTTGTGCAAAACCGGCTCGATCATCCCTGGTCGATGGCGTTCCTGCCGGACAATAAAGGGCTGCTGGTGACCCTTAAGGGAGGCCAGTTAAAGCACTGGCAGGCCGGAAAAGGGCTTTCCGACCCGATCGTCGGCGTACCCAAGGTCTGGGCAAACGGCCAGGGCGGGTTGCTGGACGTGGCACTCGCCCCGGATTTTGAAAAATCGCGCCGCGTCTGGCTGAGCTATGCCGAGGCGGGGAATGACGGCAAAGCGGGAACGGCGGTTGGCTATGGCCGCTTAAGCGATGATCTCTCCCGAATTGAAGGTTTCCAGGTGGTCTTCCGTCAGATGCCGAAACTGTCCACCGGTAACCATTTCGGTGGCCGACTGGTCTTCGATGGTAAAGGCCATCTGTTTATTGGTCTGGGCGAGAACAACCAGCGTCCGACGGCGCAGGATCTGGATAAACTGCAGGGCAAAGTTGTGCGCCTGACGGAGGACGGCAAAGTGCCTGCCGATAATCCGTTTGTGAACACTCCCGGCGCACGGCCTGAAATCTGGTCTTACGGCATTCGTAATCCGCAGGGGATGGCGATGAACCCCTGGAGCGACACGCTGTGGCTTAACGAGCACGGTCCGCGCGGCGGGGATGAAATCAATATCCCGGAGAAAGGCAAAAACTACGGCTGGCCGCTGGCGACGCACGGTATCAACTACAGCGGCCTGAAGATCCCGGAAGCCCAGGGCGAGCACGTCGAGGGAACGGAAAAGCCGCTCTTTGTCTGGAAAGTGTCCCCCGCCGTGAGCGGGATGGCGTTTTACAACAGTGACGTATTCCCGCAGTGGAAAAATACGCTGTTTGTCGGGGCGCTGAAGGAGAAAGACGTTATCGTGCTGAGCGTAGAGGGCAACACGGTTACCGAGAAGGGGCGAATTTTAGGTGACAGAGACCAGCGCATTCGCGATGTGCGGGTGGGGCCGGATGGGTATCTGTATGTCCTGACCGATGAGACGGACGGGCAACTGTTGAAAGTCAGCCCGTCCGGATCGTAATCAGGTCACCGGGATCATCACCACGTGACGGTATGCCGGGCGCTCGCTCAGTTGCTTCAGCCAGCGCTCAAGGTGCGGGCGCGGCGTCCAGGTAACGTCAATGTTGGTCAGGTTCCAGATGAAGGGCGCAACGGCAATATCGCCTACGCCGAAGCGTTCGCCTGAAAACCACGGATGCTTCGCCAGTTCGTCGTCCATCATCGCAAACAGGTTTTCACAGGTGTCCTGGGCTGCATGAATGGCAGGATAGTCGCGGTCAGCTTCGGGGGTTCTGACAAGCCCCATCAGGATCACACGGTGTGCGGGGGAGAGCGTCTGGTTTGCCCAGTCCATCCACTTTTCACCCTGAGCGCGTTGGGCCGGACTGTCCACCCACAGGCGGCTCTGACCATACTGTGCCGCGAGGTAACGCACGATGGTGTTGGACTCCCACAGCGTCACGTCGGTCTCTTCGTCGCGCAGCAAGGGCACCAGACCGTTTGGGTTCATGGCCAGATAGTCGGCATCTTTATTTACCCCAAACTGCAAACCTGCCATCACCTGCTTAAACGGTAAATCCAGCTCCTCCAGCGTCCAGAGGACTTTCTTAACGTTGGTTGAATTGTTCCTGCCCCACAGCGTAATCATAGAAACTCCCGAAATAGTCAAACAACCTGAGATGTGAATCAACGCCAGCGATTTGCCATGGTGAGATAAACCTAACAATTACGCAACAGAAGACAAAAAAATCGCCTGAATCAAAGCGTATCTGAATGTTATTGCATAAACTTTAATAACTTTACCTTGGTTAGGTTTCTTTAACCGTTTTAGTGCGCTATTACTCATCGCTTCTTGCGACACGGTGATGTGACGTAATTTTTGAATGGACACTCGGGTGGCATTTATGACGCGAAAAATGACTTCTCTGCGCAGCCTGGCGGCAGGCTCTGCGCTCCTTTTCCTGTTTGTACCAACTCTCTACGCAGCGGAACAGGCTGCGCCCGAAGCGCCGCCTGTGGATGCGCGCGCCTGGATCCTGATGGATTATTCCAGTGGTAAAGTGCTGGCGGAAGGCAATGCGGATGAGAAACTTGACCCGGCAAGCCTGACGAAAATCATGACCAGCTATGTGGTGGGTCAGGCGCTGAAAGCGGGCAAAATCAAGCTTGACGATATGGTCACCATCGGGAAGGACGCCTGGGCGACCGGCAACCCGGCGCTGCGTGGGTCATCGGTGATGTTCCTCAAACCCGGCGATCAGGTGTCAGTGTCTGATTTGAATAAAGGGGTCATTATCCAGTCCGGTAACGATGCCTGTATTGCGCTGGCCGATTACGTTGCGGGCAGCCAGGACTCCTTTATTGGCCTGATGAATGGCTACGCGCAAAAACTGGGCCTGACCAATACCACCTTTAAAACCGTGCACGGTCTTGATGCGCCGGGTCAGTTCAGTACCGCGCGCGACATGGCGCTGTTAGGCAAAGCGTTGATCCACGACGTGCCGGATGAATATGCCATCCACAAAGAGAAAGAGTTTACCTTCAATAAAATCCGCCAGCCGAACCGTAACCGTCTGCTGTGGAGCAGCAACGTCAACGTCGACGGTATGAAGACCGGCACCACGGCCGGCGCGGGTTATAACCTGGTCGCTTCCGCAACTCAGGGCGATATGCGCCTGATCTCGGTCGTGCTGGGCACCAAAACCGACCGCATTCGTTTTAATGAATCAGAAAAATTGCTGACCTGGGGTTTCCGCTTCTATGAAACCGTCACGCCCATTAAACCGGATGCCACGTTCATCAGCCAGCGCGTCTGGTTTGGTGACAAGAGTGAAGTGAACCTGGGGGCGGGTGAAGGCGGGTCGGTGACCATTCCCCGTGGTCAGCTGAAAAACCTGAAAGCCAGCTACACCCTGACCGACAGCCAGCTCACCGCGCCGCTGAAAAAAGGCCAGGTGGTCGGGACGATTGATTTCCAGCTTAATGGCAAATCGATTGAACAGCGTCCGCTGATTGTGATGGAAGCGGTAGAAGAGGGCGGTTTCTTTAGCCGGATGTGGGACTTCGTCATGATGAAATTCCACGGATGGTTTGGCAGCTGGTTCAGTTAAGCCTCCATTGTCGGGTGGCATCGCGCCACCCGGCATGACCTCTGCACCTGACTCAGTACATCAACTTCACCTGCTGCGCTTTCGCGTAGGCCACGGTCTCTTCATCCGGACGGCAATCGCTGACGATGGCGTCAAAGCGCGATAACTCACCCATTCTTGCCGGACGAACCTTGCCAAACTTGCTGTGATCGACCACCAGCACATGGTACTGCGCGGCGCTTAATGCCCAGTGCTTGACCGGCAACTCTTCCAGGTTAAAGCAGGTTGCTCCCTGACGGACAGTGACCCCCGCTGCGGAATAAAACGCGATATCCGGACATACGTTGCTGAGCGTATCCTGCAGATTCAGCGGCTTAAAGATGGCGTTGCTGGCGTGAAACTCACCGCCACAGAGGATCACCCGGCACTCGGGTTTCTCCTGCAGTGCCAGAAAGGTATTCAGCGAGTAACACACCGCCGTAAACGGAATGCTGCTGTCGATCGCTTCGATTATCCACGGCGTGGTGGTGCCGCAGTCAAAAAAAAGTGTCTGATGCGGCTGCACCAGCGAGGCCGCAAGCCGGGCGGCTTTGCGTTTCTCTTCCACCAGGCGCGTCTTTTGGTCGCTGATCAGATAATGGCTGGCGCTACGCGGCTCAAGCACAATGTACCCGCCCAGCAGCACGACAGGCGCGCTCTCGCTGTTCAGATCCCGGCGAATGGTCATCTCAGAGACCCCGAGGAGACTGGCGGCTTCCTTAAGATGAAGCTTATCACTGCGCTTCAGCGCCTGTATCAGCTGAGCAATGCGGTCATCGCGACGTGTTTCCATAGTTCCTCGGGATAAAAAAGTGAACCCCCGCAGGGCGGGGGTTCAAGTGTAACCTGTCAGACTGGGGTTAGTCACGTATCCAGCCTTTGCGGATCGGGATAGCAAAAAGGGTGCGATACAGATAAGACAGGCCGCGGTAGAGCACTTCACCGAAGAGATTCCACAGGATCGCTGCGCTGACGCAGCCGATGAGACCGACCAGCAACCCCCCCACCATATCCATCGGCCAGTGGACGCCGAGATAAACGCGAGACCAGGCGATAGCCCCTGCCACCACCATCAGCACCACACCCGACCACAGACGATGCCAGAACAGGAAGGCCAGCGCGAAGGTAAAGATAACCGTCCCGTGATCGCTTGGGAACGAGTCATCCGGAGCATGGTGCAGGAAGGTATACCCCGCGTGGTCGACGAAGGGGCGGTCGTGCGGGAACGTCAGGCCCAGAATGTAGCTGACCAGCACGCTGATCCCGAGGGCCATCGCCATCTTAATTACCAGCTGACGCTGCGCCTTCACCTGGCTTCTCGGCCCCCACAGCCAGAGGATCGCCGCCAGCACCGGCACGATACTGATCAGATCTTTTGCCAGGAAGGTGGCGAAATCAATCATCCACTCTGGCGAGGCCGGAGTGGCGTTGATGAGATAAAACAGCTGGTAATTCAAATTCTCTAACATAGCGTTGTCACTCTTTAGCAAACCAGGTGGAGACCAGACCGTAGACCACCAACTGGGAAAACCAGACCCACCACCCAGCCCACAGGTTGTGAGAGAAAAAATGCGCCCCGCGCATGACCTGGCCGTAACCCATCGCCAGACCTAAAACGACGCCCAGCACGACGAAGCACCAGGCAAGACGCGGACGCTCGCGCCAGAAGGCAAAGAACAGTCCCATCACCATAAAGCCGCTGGAGGCATGACCGCCGGGGAAACAGCGCCCCGGACCGCTGTCAGCGGGAGCGGCACTGAACAGCGGATAAGAAACGGCCTTACCGCCATACTCCACCAGATCCCACGGGCAGCTGTGATGGCTTATGCTTTTCAGTACGCCAACCACCAGCGCGCCAAGCCCCATCAGCAGCGCGGCCGTGACCAGTCTCGCATTGCGCCTGAACGCGCCATAAATGAGCGCAACAGCACCTGCGGCGATGGCGATGTACTTCGCCAGTCGATGGTTCAGCAGGTCCAGCAGGTGGTCTTGCTGCAGTGGAAAACGGTGTGCAGCCGCGTCATACCATAAACCGGTGATCCATCTGTCGAGCGTTTCATCGCGGGATAGCCAGGTAAACAGCACGGCAAGGGCTATCAGTATTAAAAGCTGATAACCATAAAAGCGGGGTGGTAGACGGTAAAGTCGTTTTGTCTTATTTGTCTGTAAGTTAGACAATTCTGAACGGCTGGAAGTGGGTGCCATAATCCGGAGTCGTTGACGAGAAATGGGGCTATCATAAATCTGTCAACTTAAGGAAACCTTAAACAAAGACGATATGTGCTTTATTTCTGTTTCTTCTGGATAAATCACTATCTCGGGCCAGGGCATTTCATTACACTCGTCGCGATTTTGTCACGATAAAGAGATTGCATGTTAAACCGTTCTTCTTCTGGTTCACGTCTGGGTCGTCAGGCGTTGCTTTTCCCCTTGTGTCTGGTGCTCTACGAATTCTCTACTTACATCGGCAACGATATGATCCAGCCCGGCATGCTGGCCGTTGTTGAACAGTACAACGCAGGGATCGAATGGGTACCGACCTCCATGACCGCCTATCTGGCTGGCGGCATGTTTTTGCAGTGGCTGTTAGGGCCGCTGTCGGATCGTATTGGCCGTCGTCCGGTGATGCTGACGGGCGTGGTGTGGTTTATCGTGACCTGCCTCGCCACGCTGCTGGCGCAAAATATTGAGCAATTTACCCTGCTGCGCTTCCTGCAGGGGGTGAGCCTCTGTTTTATCGGTGCCGTCGGGTATGCCGCCATCCAGGAGTCGTTTGAGGAAGCGGTGTGTATCAAGATTACCGCGCTGATGGCGAACGTGGCGCTGATCGCGCCCTTGCTGGGGCCGCTGGTGGGCGCTGCCTGGGTACACGTTGCACCGTGGGAAGGGATGTTCGTGCTGTTTGCCGTGCTGGCCGCCGTCGCTTTCTTTGGCCTGCACCGCGCGATGCCGGAAACCGCTACCCGTCTGGGTGAGAAACTGTCGCTAAAAGAGCTGGGCCGTGATTACAAAGAAGTGCTGAAGAACGGCCGCTTTGTGGCGGGCGCGCTAGCGACGGGGTTTGTTAGCCTGCCTCTGCTGGCGTGGATTGCCCAGTCGCCGGTCATTATCATCAGCGGCGAGCAGCTCAGCAGCTATGAGTATGGCCTGCTGCAGGTGCCAATTTTTGGCGCGCTGATTATCGGTAACCTGGTGCTGGCGCGTCTCACATCCCGCCGTACGGTGCGTGCCTTGATCATTATGGGCGGCTGGCCCATTGCTGCCGGGCTGGTTCTGGCGGCGGTCGCGACAGTGGTGTCGTCCCATGCGTATCTGTGGATGACCGCAGGATTAAGCGTTTACGCGTTCGGTATCGGTGTGGCGAATGCCGGGCTGGTGCGCCTGACCCTGTTCGCCAGCGAGATGAGCAAAGGCACGGTGTCAGCGGCGATGGGCATGTTGCAAATGCTGATTTTCACCGTTGGAATCGAGGTGAGCAAACACGCCTACGCATTTGGCGGCAACGGTCTGTTCAGCCTGTTTAATCTGGCTAACGGCGTGCTGTGGGTTGGGCTTATCGTGGTGTTCCTGAAGGATAAACGCGTCGGGAATGCTTTACAGCCGTAAGCTGTTTTCCCTCTCCCGGCGGGAGAGGGCCATGGTGGCGTCAATGAAACGGCGCTTCGCCGTTCAACACCTTATCAATTACATCCAGCACGCCTTCGTCGTTATTGTGCGGGGCTTCAAAGCGCGCCACCGCCTTAATATGCGGCCTGGCGTTTGCCATCGCAAAGCTGAACCCTGACTGGCGCAACATTTCTACGTCGTTCCCGCTATCGCCAAAAGCCACCACTTCGCTGTCATCAATGCCCCAGCGCTTTTGCAGTATTCGCAGACCGTTGGCTTTATGCACCCCGGGGATGATGAGGTCGATACTGCCGTGGCCGGTCGTGACGGGCACCATAATGTCGTTCAGCTTTTCGTGCAGCATCGCCTGAATACGCGGGATGTCGTCGTCAGAGACGTTAAGCCCGAATTTGAAGAAAATATCGTTCAGGTTGCCGAAATCACTCACCATTTCGAGACGGTGGTAGTACTTTGCCGCGATATCCTTAAAGCCGTCGTCATAGTGCTTCAGCGTATAGGCGCTGCTTTTTCCGCAGGCGATAATCTCAATGCCCGGCACATCGTTTAACACGGCGGCAACGGTGTCGAAGTGCGTCTTCGACAGTTCACCGTTAAAGACATCTTCCCCGGCGCTGACCACCCAGCCGCCATTTTCCGCGACAAACGCAATTTCATGGGCAATCTCCGGGAAAAAGGAAATCAGCTGGTAGTACTGGTTGCCGCTGGCAACCGCAAAGCGAATGCCTTGCGCTTTCATTCGTGCATATTGCGCCAGAAAACGCGGGCGGTTATAGGTTTTGGCATCGCTCAGAAACGTGCCATCCATGTCGACGGCGATCAGTTTAACGCTCATATCCCTTCTCCAGTGTCGTTTGTTCCGTTTCCGGCTTCGCGACCGCGCGCGCTACCAGCGCTGCGATGATCACTAACCCTAACACCACCAGCATGGCGCTGCGCAGCCCGTAGTGCTCACCGAGGAAGCCGAGCAGCGGTGGCCCCACCAGGAAGGCGAGGTAGCCCGTGGTGGCCACCACGCTGACGCGGGTCGGTGCATCCGGACCAGTGTCGCTGGCGGCTGAAATGGTGAGCGGGAAGCCAAGCGAAGCCCCCAGACCCCAGAGGATCACCGACACGCCGGCAATCCAGTCCACGTCCACAAAGATGATCATCGCAATCCCCAGCCCGCCCAGCAGGGCGCTGGCACGCACCACCGCCACGCGGCTGTAGCGGTCAATAAACCAGCCGCCGGTAAAGCGCCCGACGGTCATCCCGAGGGTGAAACCGGCGTAGATCAGGGAACCGGAGGTTGGACTAAAACCGTGGCCGTCGACCATCAGCAGCGGCAGCCAGTCGTTAGCGGACCCTTCCGCAAAGGCCATCGCCAGCACCACCACGCCGATCAGCATCAGCTGAATGTCGCGGTAAAACGGCAGCCCTTTTTCCGCGGTGGCGTGTTCGTCAGAGGTGTTCTTGCCGGTGCCGTCAGGGATCGCCCGGATACCGGTCAGAATGGGGATAATACATACCAGTGCGGCCAGCAGAATATGCAGGTTCGCGGCGACGCCCGAGGCCGTCAGCGCCATCCCTACACCCGCACCGGCCAGCGTGCCAAGGCTGTAAAAGCCATGCATCATCGGCAGTACGGTTTTATTCATCTCACGTTCAACCGATGCCCCTTCAACGTTAATGGCCACTTCAGCGGCACCGAAGCTGCCGCCAAACACCGTCAGCCCAAGGGCAAACAGCACCGGCGAGGCAAGCCACAGCGCCATGCTCAGCACCAGCATCCCGAACACGGCACAGCACATGGTGGTGCGGATGACCGCCCGTGTACCGAAGCGTTTGACAAGCCACGCGGAGCACAGAATACCGCTCATGGAGCCTATCGACAGGCCAAACAGCACGATGCCCATCTCGGCCGTTGAGACGGATAAAATATCGCGAATGGCCGGGGTACGCGTGGCCCATGAGGCCATCAGCAGACCGGGAATAAAGAAGAACATAAACAGCGCCCACATGCGCAGCTGCAGGGTTCTACGGGGGGAGGTCAGAGTCATTGAAGTCAGCACCGGAAGTACAACAATAGCGACAACACTAGCAAGTTTGTGTACATTTGTACACAAACCACGTGGGGAATTTATGAGCAGAGCACCGAACGATCCTCAACGCCGGGAGAAGATCCTGCAGGCGACCCTGGACACCATTGCAGAGCACGGTATTCATGCCGTGACGCACCGGAAAATCGCCACCTGCGCGGGCGTGCCGCTGGGGTCGATGACCTACTATTTTGACGGTATGGAGTCGCTGCTGGAAGAGGCCTTTACGTGGTTTACCCGGCAGATGTCGCAGCAGTATCGGGATTTCTTCGCCGGTGTGACCGGGCCAGAAATGGCGTGCGAATCCATCACCACGCTGATCCACAGTTCGCAGGTCACGACGCCGCAGAATATGGCGCTGATGTACCAGCTCTATGCTTTTATGCACCGCAGTGCGGCGCTCAAAACGGTAATGCAGGACTGGATGAAGATGAGCCAGACCACGCTTGAGCAGTGGTTCGACCCGGTGACCACCCGCGCGCTGGATGCCTTTATCGAAGGGATGACGCTGCACTTTGTGACCGACAGAGCCCCGCTCACCCGGGAGGAGATCCGGGCGATGGTCGGCAGGATAGCGGGCGAGAGCGGACGTTAGATTGTGGTCGCGCCGGCCGTCATGTTTACCGTTGTGCCCGTGATGGCACCGGCTGCATCTGACGCCAGAAACGCGATGGTGTCTGCCACCTGCTCCAGCGTCGGCAGGCGATTCAGCATCGTGCTCTGTGCCGCGCCCTCCAGAAACTGCTCCACGGTGATGCCCATCGCCTGCGCCTTGATGGCGAACAGGTCACCCACACCGGAACCGGCCTGAACCGCGTCGGCTATCGCATGCGAACGCACGCACAGGACACGAATATTCTTTGCCCCCAGCTCCGCCGCGAGCGCACGGGTTAACGCTTCCGTCCCCGCACAGCCGACGATATGCCCGAGATGTCCCGGCATCGCCATATTTGCAGCCGGCGCAACGACGGTGATAAGCGTTCCGGCACGCTCACCGCCCATACGGGGGGCGACAGCTTTGGCGATGTTGAAATAGGCGGCCAGAAAAGGGGCGAACCCCTGTCTGAACTCACTGAGCGTTAATGCGTCGAGGCGTTTACCCTGGTCATGCATAAAGCCCGTGGCATTCACGACGATATCAATGCCGGTAACGTCCGGGAGCGCCGCGTCGGTATCGAGGGCATCGAAAACAAACAGCCGGGCTGACCCGCCAACGGCGTGAATGCGGTTAGCGACGTGCTCCAGCCTGGCCTGATCGCGTGCCGCGAGGTAGACCGTAGCCCCTTCACGGGCGAGCGCATACGCAGCGGCGCTGCCAATAGCGCCGCTGCCACCAAAGATAACGGCGGTTTTATTTTTGAGACTCATACCTGCATCCCCTCACCAGACCGGTCCATCAAATTATGGGTCGGGTGACGGCGGATGCAACTCCGCCACGGGGCAGGGTATGTGGCTGACAAGACTTACGGCATCACTATCAGCAGATTAGCTGCCGGAGATTTTTTTTCCGCTGGCGTCCACCACCGCTTCGCCATCTTCTTTCGTAAACGCCCCTTTCTGTGCATCAGGCAGGATATCGAGTACGACTTCGGAAGGGCGGCACAGGCGAGTGCCCAGCGGCGTCACCACGATCGGACGGTTAATCAGGATCGGATGCTGCAGCATAGAATCGATAAGCTGGTCGTCGGTAAACCGGTCCCCGGCGAGGCCCAGCTGTTCATAAGGTTCGACATTTTTGCGCAGCAAATCCCGCACGGAAATCCCCATCTCAGTAATCAGTCTGGTCAGTTCATCACGTGACGGTGGGTTCTCAAGGTACAGAATAATTTCGGGTTCAGTGCCGCTGTTGCGGATCATCTCCAGCGTGTTGCGCGAGGTGCCGCAGGCTGGATTGTGGTAAATGGTGATATGGCTCATATCCGTTACTCATTACAGTGTGAAGGAGAGACGTAACGCCAGCGCGGCGAGCGTCACAAACAGAACCGGCAACGTCATGATGATGCCTGTCCGGAAATAATAGCCCCAGGTGATCGTCATGTTTTTCTGCGCCAGGACATGGAGCCAGAGCAGGGTGGCCAGGCTGCCGATAGGCGTGATCTTCGGACCCAGGTCGCAGCCAATGACGTTGGCATAAATCATCGCGTCCTTAATCACACCCGATGCCGTGCTGCCATCGACAGAGAGTGCCCCAATCAGGACGGTCGGCATATTGTTCATTATGGATGACAGGAACGCCGTGATGAACCCGGTACCGAGCGTGGTGGCCCACAGGCCATGTCCGGCGAGGAGATTGAGTACCCCTGACAGATACTCCGTCAGCCCGGCATTGCGCAGGCCATACACCACCAGGTACATCCCCAGCGAGAAGATAACGATCTGCCACGGTGCGCCACGAAGCACTTTTCCCGTATTAATGGCATGCCCGCGCTTTGCAACGGCAAACAAAATCAACGCGCCTGCTGTCGCGATAGCACTGACCGGAATGCCGAGCGGTTCAAGTACAAAGAACCCGACAAGGAGCAGTAACAGAACAATCCAGCCCGTTCTGAAGGTTGGAAGATCGTTGATCGCGCGGGAAGGCTCGCGGAGTTTTGACAGGTCGTATGCCGGTGGAATGTCCTTTCGAAAGAACAGGTGCAGCATCACCAGCGTGGCCGCAATCGCGGCGAGATCCACGGGGATCATCACCGAGGCGTATTCGCTGAACCCCAGCGAGAAGAAGTCTGCCGATACGATATTGACCAGGTTCGAAACGATCAGCGGCAGGCTGGCAGTGTCGGCGATAAATCCAGCCGCCATGACAAACGCCAGCGTGGCCTGCTTGCTGAACCCGAGGGCCAGCAGCATGGCGATAACGATGGGCGTGAGGATAAGCGCCGCGCCGTCGTTGGCAAAAAGCGCCGCAACGGCCGCACCCAGCAGAACGATATACGTAAACAGCAACCGGCCCTTGCCATTACCCCAGCGGGCCACGTGCAGCGCCGCCCACTCGAAAAATCCGGACTCATCAAGCAGCAGGCTGATGATGATGACGGCGATAAACGCGGCCGTCGCGTTCCAGACAATATTCCACACCACCGGAATATCGTTAATGTGGATCACGCCGCTGACCAGCGCCAGTACAGCACCCATCGTGGCGCTCCAGCCGATACTTAACCCTCTGGGCTGCCAGATGACCAGCACCAGTGTAAACAGAAAAATTGCCCCAGCCAGAAACATCGTGAACTCCGTTATATCTGTTTTTATGAATGTGTTTTAACACGCGCCCGGAAGACGGTTTTTCAGCTTTGCGCGGGTCTCTTCCCGCAAGCAATTCCAGCTGTTCTCAATCACGGTGGCAGCCCATGCCGGCATAGTGGGGGACAAACGGTAATAAACCCATTTCCCCTCCCGGCGATCGCTCACCAGCCCGGATTCACGCAGCAGCGCCATATGGCGCGATACCTTGGGCTGTGATTCAGCCGTGGCGGAACAGAGATCGCAGACGCACAGTTCCCCGGCTTCGCGCAGAAGCATGACGATGGACAGGCGGGTCTCGTCGGAGAGGGCTTTGAAAAGTTGGACCGGATGTAGCATCGGCTTTCCTGCGGTTGGTTATATATATGGTTAAGCATATATGTTTGGGTGGAAAGAGGGAAGGCGGAATGTTGAAGAGGGGAATTTCAGGCAACAAAAAACCCATCAACCTTGAACCAAAACGGCGGGGTTGATGGGCTCCACAAATTGGGGACATCAAAGAAAAGCAGTGGCAATAGTTATGACTGCCCCCTGATAAAAAAGTTCTGCGCGTAACGAAAATTTTTTCGTCGTGCGCAGAACTTAAGAGTTATCCGAGTCCAGGCCAGATGATGATGATCAGCGTACCCGCCAGCGTAAGCAGTACGTTAGCGATAGCGTAGGTGCCCGCATAGCCCAGCGCAGGAATATTGCTGCGTGCGGTATCACTGATAATTTCCATTGCCGGGGCGCAGGTACGGGCCCCCATCATTGCCCCGAAGAGCAGGGCGCGGTTCATGCGAAGCACATAAGCACCGAACAGGAAGCAAATCACTACCGGTACCAGGCTGACGATAAGTCCGGAAACCAACATCTGCCAGCCAACAGCACCCAGGCTGTGGCCAATGCCGCTACCGGCGCTTAAGCCGACACCCGCCATAAAGACCATCAGACCAAACTCTTTCACCATATTGAGCGCACCCTGCGGAATGTAGCCGAAGGTCGGGTGGTTCGCTCGCAGGAAGCCCAGCATGATGCCGGCGAACAGCAGCCCGGCAGCGTTACCGATGCCAAAGCTAAAGTTGCTGAACTGGAAGGTGATCATCCCGATCATCAGGCCAACGATAAAGAAGGCGCAGAAGGCCAGCAGGTCGGTGACCTGGCTGTGAATAGAGATAAAGCCGATGCGGTCCGCAACGGTTTTCACGCGTCGCGCATCGCCGCTGACCTGCAGAACGTCGCCTTTGTTCAGCACGACGTTGTCGTCAATTGGCATCTCAATCTGGCTGCGGATCACGCGGTTGAGGAAGCAACCATGATCGGTCAGCTTCAGCTGCGCCAGACGACGGCCGACGGCGTTATGGTTTTTCACCACAATCTCTTCGGTGACGATACGCATATCGAGCAGATCGCGGTCAAACACCTCTTTACCGTTGCGGAAGCTCGGGTCGAGGCGGGCGTGGGCATCCGGGTAACCAACCAGGGCAATGTCATCGCCCATCTGCAGCACGGCGTCGCCGTCCGGGTTTGCCAGAATGCCGTTACGGCGAATACGTTCGATATAGCAGCCTGTCTGGCGGTAAATCCCCAGCTCGCGGAGGTTTTTCCCGTCCGCCCATGCAACCAGCTCGGGCCCAACGCGGTAGGCGCGAATCACGGGCAGATAGACTTTACGCTTGCTGTCGGTGTCCAGACCGCGTTCTCGGGCAATTTGCTGAGCGCTGGTCTGCAAATCCTGGTGCTGCAGTTTTGGCAGGTAGCGGGCGCCCACAATCAGGCTCACCAGACCAATCAGATAGGTCAGGGCATAGCCCAGGCTCAGATGGTCGAGCGCGGTAGAGAGTTGCGCACCGGCCATGCCGGAGTGGCGCAGGGTATCGCCTGCACCCACCAGCACCGGCGTGGAGGTCATCGAGCCGGCGAGCATACCGGCCGTTAGCCCGATATCCCAGCCAAACAGTTTACCCAGCCCTAAGGCGATCAGCAGCGCGCTGCCGACCATGACCAGCGCCAGCATCAGATAATTTTTGCCGTCGCGGAAGAAAATTGAAAAAAAGTTGGGCCCGGCTTCCACACCAACACAAAAAATAAACAGCATAAAACCTAAGTTGAGCGCGTCCGTGTTAATGCTGAAATGCTGCTGGCCTAATAATAGTGAGACGACTAAAACGCCAATGGAATTACCAAGTTGAACCGAACCAAGGCGCAATTTACCCAGGCAAAGGCCCAGCGCCAGTACCACAAATAATAACAGGATGTAATTCCCATTTAACAAGTCTGCGACGTTTATATTCACGGAGGCTAACTTCTTGTTTACCAGTAAGTTGTTGAATGAAAGGACTTTTTGGGCTACTGTTTTCTGGGTCAGGGAAAGGCTTTAACGCTCCCTGTTTCCAGCTTTATTCCCTAAAACATTAGCTGGCGGTTAGTTTAATCGTATTAGCTACTGACAGCCACCTATTATCGCTTCACCCTGTGTGTACTTTGGCAAGGATTGCCGCATTGCTTTATCTGACTGGGCGTCTACCCGACGAAAGTGTATTTGATAGAGATAAGTCAGGAGGATAGTTTGAACATTAAACGAAACTGGGCGGGGGTGATCAGCTGCTTTTTGCTGTTCATTGTCGTTTGCATGTCCCTCGCTTTTAATGTGAAGGGGGCGTTCAGGGCGTCGGGTCATCCCGAGCTGGGGCTGCTCTTTTTCACCCTGCCAGGGGCTGCTGCCAGTTTTCTCTCCCGCCGGGGGGAAGTGGTGAAACCGTTACTGGGCGCAATACTTGCAGCGCCGCTGTGTCTGCTGCTGATGCGGTCACTGTATATTTCAACGCGAAGTTTCTGGCAGGAGCTGGCGTGGTTGCTGAGTGGCGTCTTCTGGTGCGCACTGGGAGCGCTATGCTTTTTGTTTGTTCACAGCATGTTGGCCCGGCGCAGACACCACAAATAAAAACGCCCTCAGGGTGAGGGCGTCTTAGCATTACTGAGCGGCAAACAGGCCCAGATGCTCTTTAGCGTATGCTTCAAAGTCTGTGCAACCGCCGATGTGTTTCTGATCGAGGAAAATCTGCGGTACGGTTTCAACCGGTTTACCCACGGTTTTTTCCAGATCGGCTTTGCTGATCCCTTCCGCGTGGATATCAACATAACGGAAGTTAAAATCATCACGCTCTTCGGTCAGTTTCTCAGCCAGCTCTTTCGCGCGCACACAGTAAGGGCACCCTGGACGACCAAAAATTACTGCAAACATTTCTCTCTCCTCGAAAACAAGCCTGACGGCGAATGAGTCTATAGTGCCCGATAACCTGCCGTCATTAAAGAAGGTTTCGCCTGTCGTTATAATACCTCTCAGCTATGTTTCGCCAATTACATCGCGCGCATCATTGCCTATACTGGCTGCGATATGATTCACGCAAGACAAAGAGAGACAAGATGACGCCAACCATAGACCTGCTACGTTCCCATCGTTCAATTCGCCACTTCACCGACGAGCCGATAACGCCGGCGCAGCGTGAAGCCATTATTGACAGTGCAAGGGCGACATCCAGCTCCAGCTTCCTGCAGTGCAGCTCCATTATTCGCATTACCGACCCGGCAATGCGTGAACAACTGGTGACCCTCACCGGTGGACAGAAGCATGTGGCACAGGCAGCCGAGTTCTGGGTGTTCTGCGCCGATTTTAACCGCCATCTGCAGATCTGCCCGCAAGCCGAGCTTGGCCTTGCCGAACAGCTGCTGCTGGGCGTCGTGGACACCGCGCTGATGGCGCAAAACGCCTTCACGGCGGCGGAATCGCTGGGGCTGGGCGGCGTGTACATCGGCGGGCTGCGTAACAATATCGAAAGCGTTACCGAACTGCTGAAGCTGCCAAAACATGTTCTGCCCCTGTTTGGCCTGTGCCTTGGCTGGCCTGCGGATAACCCGGACCTCAAGCCGCGCCTGCCTGCGGCGATGCTGGTGCATGAAAACCACTACCAGCCTGTCGATCAGGATGTGCTGGCGCAATACGATGAAGAGCTGGCGCACTACTACATGACGCGCGACAGCAATAACCGTCGCGATACCTGGAGTGACCACATTCGTCGCACCATCATTAAAGAGAATCGCCCGTTTATACTCGACTATCTGCACAAACAGGGCTGGGCGACACGATAGCCCATTCATCCTGCGCCTGCCTGCGTGTATGATACGCAGGCTTTTTCCATGTCTTTAGAGAGGTGCAGGGTGAAAATTGCCATTTTGTCCCGGGATGGAACGCTCTATTCATGTAAACGCCTGCGAGAAGCGGCGGCAAAACGGGGGCATCAGGTTGAGATCCTCGATCCGATGTCCTGCTATATGAACATTGATCCTGCTGCCTCATCGATTCATTACAAAGGCCGCAAGCTCCCGCATTTTGATGCGGTTATCCCCCGCATCGGTTCCCAGATAACCTATTACGGCACGGCCGCGTTGCGCCAGTTTGAGATGCTGGGCAGCTATCCGCTCAATGAATCCGTTGCGATATCTCGCGCCCGCGATAAGCTCCGTTCGCTGCAACTGCTTGCCCGGCAGGGAATCGATCTTCCGGTTACCGGCATAGCGCATTCACCGGACGACACCAGCGATTTAATCGATATGGTGGGTGGCGCGCCGCTAGTGATCAAGCTGGTGGAAGGCACTCAGGGCATTGGTGTGGTGCTGGCCGAAACGCGGCAGGCGGCGGAAAGCGTGATTGATGCCTTTCGTGGGCTGAATGCCCATATTCTGGTGCAGGAGTACATTGAAGAAGCCAAAGGGCGCGACATTCGCTGTTTTGTTGTCGGTAACGAGGTGGTTGCGGCCATTGAACGTCAGGCAAAAGAGGGCGACTTCCGCTCTAATCTGCACCGTGGCGGCGTGGCGAGAGTCGCGGATATCAGCGATCGCGAGCGTGAGATTGCCGTGAAAGCGGCGCAAACGCTGGGGCTGGATGTGGCGGGTGTTGATTTACTGCGGGCGACGCGCGGGCCGCTGGTGATGGAGGTGAATGCCTCACCGGGACTGGAAGGGGTGGAAAAAACCACCGGGGTCGATATTGCGGGTAAAATGATCTCATGGGTCGAGCGCCACGCAACGCCGGGCTACTGTCTGAAAACGGGCGGTTAAATGGATTACAGCGCACTTTTTGCGTACTCTATGCGAAGTTTTTAATAAAGAGGCTGCACAGCGATGGATTTACAGTTCGTTCCAACACTGGATACGTTACGTCAATGGCTCGATGATGCCGGTATCACTTTCTTTGAATGTGATTCCTGCCAGGCGCTGCATTTGCCTCATATGCAAAATTTCGATGGTATTTTCGATGCCAAAATCGATCTCATTAACGACGTAATCCTCTTCTCTGCGCTGGCCGAAGTGAAACCGTCTGCGCTGCTGGCATTGGCCTCTGACCTGTCGGCCATCAACGCCAGTTCTTTGACGGTGAAAGCATTTCTCGATATACAGGATGATAATCTGCCAAAACTGGTCGTTTGCCAGTCTTTATTCTCCGGTGCCGGCCTCTCTTTCAAGCAGTTCTCCTGGTTTATGCGTTTGAGTGAAGAGCAAATTTCGATGGTAATGATGGAAGCGAATGCGCACCATTTGCTGTATAGCGCGGAAGATGATGCAGAGAATAATGATGCATCTCCCAATTTTCTTCACTAAGCCTGTCTGACTTTTGCGCAGTCGCTGCCATAGCGGCTGCATAACGCCATTTTTTCTGCTGCTTTTAACCTTTCTTTAAAGAATTTTTCACCTCCCCAAACGCCATTTCGGCTTATCACGTAGACATAACCTGCATAAAAAATTGATAAAAGGCGTTTTTTCGTCTGGGCTATAGCCGGAGACACGGGCTACAGTTATTCTTGCGATGCTTAAAAAAGCGAGCGGATCCTGCCGGGTAAAGAGGTTTCTTTTTATTTCGTGCAGAGCGACAAACTATGCATGATTATTGCATATCTTCAGATTGCACAGTTTTAGTTCGTTTGTTAACGAGCTTTCAGAAGGAATAACGATATGATCGCCTTGAATAAAAAATGGTTATCGGGTCTGGTTGCGGGTGCTCTGATGGCCGTCTCTGCCGGCACGCTCGCTGCGGAACAAAAAACGCTGCACGTTTATAACTGGTCTGACTATATCGCGCCGGATACCGTCGCTAATTTCGAAAAAGAGACCGGCATTAAAGTGGTCTATGACGTTTTCGATTCCAACGAAGTGCTGGAAGGGAAACTGATGGCGGGCAGTACCGGTTTTGACCTGGTGGTACCCTCCGCAAGCTTCCTTGAGCGTCAGCTGACGGCAGGTGTTTTCCAGCCGCTCGATAAGAGCAAATTACCGAACTGGAAAAACCTCGATCCGGAAGTGCTTAAGCTGGTCGCCAAGCATGACCCGGACAACAAATACGCGATGCCGTATCTGTGGGCGACAACCGGTATTGGCTATAACGTCGATAAAGTCAAAGCGGTGCTGGGTAAAGATGTCAAACTCGACAGCTGGGACGTGGTGCTGAAGCCGGAAAACCTTGAGAAGCTGAAAAGCTGCGGCGTCTCTTTCCTGGATGCGCCAGAAGAGATTTTCGCCACCGTGCTGAACTACCTGGGCAAAGATCCTAACAGCAGCAAGGCCGATGATTACACCGGCCCGGCAACCGATCTGCTGCTGAAGCTGCGTCCGAACATTCGTTACTTCCACTCCTCGCAGTACATCAACGACCTGGCAAACGGCGACATCTGCGTGGCGATTGGCTGGGCAGGGGACGTATGGCAGGCAGCTAACCGCGCCAAAGAAGCCAAAAACGGCGTAAATGTTTCCTACTTCATTCCGAAAGAGGGCGCGCTGGCGTTCTTCGATGTCTTCGCCATGCCGGCTGACGCGAAAAACAAAGACGAAGCTTACCAGTTCCTTAACTACCTGATGCGTCCGGAAGTCATCGCGCATATCAGCGATCACGTCTACTACGCTAATGGCAACAAGGCCTCTGTGCCGCTGGTCAGCGAAGAGATCCGCAATAACCCGGCTATCTATCCGCCGGCGGATGTGTTTGCCAAGCTGTTCACCCTGAAAGTTCAGGATCCAAAAATTGACCGCGTGCGTACCCGTGCGTGGACCAAAGTGAAAAGCGGTAAATAACGGCGACCGGTACGGTTGCCCGGTGGCGAAAACGCTCACCGGGCCTGCTAAACCCGTCGGTCGGGCTGGCGTGAGCGCCGCCCGACGATGCGCACCCTGATGGTGCGTTTGCACCAGTTTTGATTTCTGCCGGAGAGCACCCCGTGAATGACGCGATCCCCCGCCCGCAGGCGAAAGTCCGTAAAGCGCTGACCCCGCTTCTTGAAATTCGTAACCTCACCAAATCTTTCGATGGTCAGCATGCCGTGGACGACGTCAGCCTGACTATCTACAAAGGTGAAATTTTTGCCCTTCTGGGCGCATCTGGCTGCGGTAAATCGACCCTGCTGCGTATGCTGGCCGGTTTTGAACAGCCTACCGCCGGGCAAATCATGCTGGATGGTGTCGATCTCTCCCGCGTGCCGCCGTATCAGCGCCCGATAAACATGATGTTCCAGTCTTACGCGCTCTTCCCCCATATGACGGTGGAGCAGAATATCGCCTTTGGTCTTAAGCAGGACAAACTGCCGAAAGCCGAAATCACCGCCCGCGTGGCAGAGATGCTCAGCCTGGTGCACATGCAGGAGTTCGCGAAGCGTAAACCGCATCAGCTCTCTGGTGGCCAGCGTCAGCGCGTGGCGCTGGCCAGAAGCCTGGCGAAACGGCCAAAGCTGCTGCTGCTCGATGAACCGATGGGCGCCCTGGATAAAAAATTGCGTGACCGTATGCAGCTGGAAGTGGTGGATATCCTTGAGCGCGTGGGGGTGACCTGCGTGATGGTTACCCACGACCAGGAAGAGGCGATGACCATGGCCGGGCGTATTGCGATCATGAACCGCGGTAAGTTCGTACAGATTGGCGAGCCGGAAGAGATTTATGAGCATCCGACCACCCGCTACAGCGCGGAGTTCATCGGGTCGGTCAACGTCTTCGAAGGGCTGCTGAAATCGCGCGAGGATGACGGTCTGGTGATCGAGTCGCCGGGGCTGCAGCATCCGCTTAAGGTCGATCCGGATAGCTCGGTGGTGGATAACGTGCCGGTGTATGTCGCGCTCCGCCCGGAGAAGATCATGCTGTGCGAAGATCCGCCTGCCGATGGCTTTAACTTCGCCGTCGGGGAAGTGGTGCACATTGCTTACCTGGGCGACCTCTCCATCTACCATGTGCGTCTGAAAAGCGGGCAGATGCTCAGCGCCCAGTTGCAGAACGAACATCGTTATCGCAAGGGACAGCCGACCTGGGGCGACGAAGTACGCCTGTGCTGGGATGCGGACAGTTGTGTAGTGCTGACGGTATAAGGAGCGGACAATGAGTACGTTAGAACCTCCAGCCCGCGTTGAAAAACCGGGTGGCTTCGCGCACTGGCTGGCGCGCATGCAGATGAATCACGGACGCAAGCTGGTGATTGCCATGCCTTACGTGTGGCTGATCCTGCTGTTCCTGCTGCCGTTCCTGATTGTTTTTAAGATAAGCCTGGCGGAAATGGCGCGGGCGATCCCGCCCTATACCAACCTGCTGGACTGGGCTGACGGACAGCTGACGCTGACCCTTAACCTCGGCAATTTCCTGCAGTTGACGGAAGATCCGCTCTATTTCGAAGCATATCTGCAGTCGTTGCAGGTGGCGGCGATCTCGACGATCTGCTGTCTGCTGCTGGGTTATCCGCTGGCATGGGCCGTGGCGCACAGTAAATCCTCGACGCGCAACATTTTGCTGTTGCTGGTGATCCTGCCGTCATGGACCTCGTTCCTGATCCGCGTCTACGCGTGGATGGGGATCCTGAAAAACAACGGCGTGCTGAATAACTTCCTGATGTGGCTTGGGGTTATCGATCAGCCCCTGACAATCCTTCATACCAATCTCGCGGTCTATATCGGGATTGTTTACGCCTATCTGCCGTTTATGGTGCTGCCAATTTATACGGCGCTGACGCGTATCGATTATTCGCTGGTGGAAGCATCGCTTGACCTTGGTGCCCGTCCGCTTAAAACCTTCTTCAGCGTTATCGTTCCGTTGACCCGGGGCGGCATTATTGCCGGGTCGATGCTGGTCTTTATCCCGGCGGTAGGGGAGTTTGTGATCCCGGAACTGCTCGGTGGCCCGGACAGCATCATGATTGGGCGTGTGCTGTGGCAGGAATTCTTTAATAACCGCGACTGGCCTGTGGCGTCTGCGGTGGCGATCGTGATGTTGCTCCTGCTGATCGTACCGATCATGTGGTTCCACAAACATCAGCAGAAACAGATGGGAGACCACGGATGAACAACTTACCGGTAGTGCGCTCCCCGTGGCGAATTGCCATCCTGGTGATTGGCTTTACTTTCCTGTATGCACCCATGTTGATGTTGGTGATCTACTCGTTCAACAGCTCCAAACTGGTAACGGTATGGGCCGGCTGGTCGACGCGCTGGTACGGCGAATTGTTCCATGATGACGCGATGATGAGCGCGGTGGGGCTGAGCCTGACCATCGCCGCGCTGGCGGCCACGATGGCCTCCGTGCTGGGGACCATCGCCGCGCTGGTGATGGTGCGCTTCGGGCGTTTTCGGGGGTCGAACGGCTTTGCCTTTATGATTACCGCGCCACTGGTTATGCCAGACGTTATCACCGGTCTGGCGCTGTTGCTGCTGTTCGTGGCCCTGGCGCATGCCATTGGCTGGCCGGCAGATCGCGGGATGCTCACCATCTGGCTGGCGCACGTCACCTTCTGTACCGCGTACGTGGCGGTGGTTATCTCTTCGCGTTTGCGCGAGCTGGACCGCTCCATTGAAGAGGCGGCGATGGATCTCGGTGCGACGCCGCTGAAGGTCTTCTTCATCATCACGTTGCCGATGATTATGCCGGCGGTGATCTCCGGCTGGCTGCTGGCGTTTACGCTGTCGCTCGACGATCTGGTTATCGCCAGCTTTGTCTCAGGACCGGGCGCGACGACGCTGCCTATGCTGGTCTTCTCCAGCGTACGCATGGGGGTCAATCCGGAGATTAACGCCCTGGCCTCGATCATCCTCGGGGTGGTCGGAATTGTCGGATTTATCGCCTGGTATTTGATGGCGCGCGCGGAAAAACAACGTGTGCGTGATATCCAGCGTGCAAGACGCGGCTGAAGGATTTAAAATTTCCAGTGATGTGCCGCGCATGACGCGGCACTGTTTTTCAGGGAAGTAAAACATTGGGATTATTAAAAAAATCACGTCTTACGCACGCTCGTCCAAACGTTCCTGCACTGGTGCAGGTGGCGGCGCTCGCTATTATTATGATCCGCTGTCTTGATGTGCTGATGATCCTTAACACCCTGGGTGTGCGCGGTATGGCTGAATTCATTCACCGCAGCGTACAGACGTGGAACCTGACGCTGGTCTTTTTGAGCAGCCTGGTACTGGTGTTTATCGAGATTTACTGCGCATTTTCGCTGGTCAGAGGACGCAACTGGGCACGCTGGGTCTATTTGCTGACGCAAATTACGGCGGCAAGCTATCTGTGGGCCGCCTCGCTGGGGTATGGCTATCCGGAACTGTTCAGCATTGCGGGTGGATCAAAACGCGAGATTTTGCACGCGCTGTTTTTGCAAAAACTCCCGGATATGCTGGTGCTGTTCTTCCTGTTCGTGCCTGCTTCCAGTCGGCGGTTCTTCCAGCTGCAATAATGTGTATAATCGCAGCCCTCGTGATTCTTAAGGTTTTGATATGCAGTGCGCACTCTATGACGCCGGTCGCTGCCGCTCCTGTCAGTGGATAGAACAGCCGGTTTCTCAGCAACTCACCGCCAAAATGGCCGATCTGCAACACCTGCTGGCAGACCATGCCGTGGGCGAATGGTGCGCACCTGTCAGCGGGCCGGAGCAGGGCTTTCGTAATAAAGCCAAAATGGTGGTGAGCGGCAGCGTTGAAAAACCGCTGCTGGGCATGTTGCATCGCGAGGGTACGCCTGAAGATTTAACCGACTGTCCGCTTTATCCCGCCTCGTTCGCCCCGGTCTTTGCTGCGCTCAAACCGTTTATTGCCCGTGCCGGATTAACGCCCTATAACGTTGCCCGCAAGCGCGGCGAGCTGAAATACCTTCTTCTTACCGAAAGCCAGGTAGACGGCAGCATGATGCTGCGCTTTGTTCTGCGCTCAGAAGCCAAGGTGGAGCAGCTTCGCGCGGCGTTGCCATGGCTTCAGCAACAGCTTCCGCAGTTAACCGTTATCACTGCGAATATTCAGCCGGTGCATATGGCTATCATGGAAGGGGAGCGGGAGATCTTCTTCACCGAACAGCATGCGCTGGCAGAAACGTTCAACGATGTACCGCTGTGGATCCGTCCGCAAAGCTTCTTCCAGACCAACCCGACCGTCGCGAGTGCGCTTTATGCCACTGCCCGTGACTGGGTGCGGGCGTTAAATATCCATCATATGTGGGATCTGTTCTGCGGGGTGGGCGGCTTCGGTCTGCACTGCGCCACGCCAGACATGCAGCTTACCGGGATTGAGATCTCCGCCGAAGCGATTGCCTGTGCCAGACAGTCTGCTGCAGAGCTTGGGTTGACCCGGCTGCACTTCCAGGCGCTGGACTCCACGCAGTTCGCGACGGGGCAGGACAATGTGCCTGAACTGGTGCTGGTGAACCCGCCGCGCCGGGGCATCGGGAAAGCGCTGTGCGACTATCTGAGCCAGATGGCACCGGACTACATCGTCTACTCCAGCTGCAACGCGCAGACGATGGCAAAAGATATCGCGACGCTGCCGGGCTACCGCATTGAACGCGTCCAGCTGTTCGATATGTTCCCGCATACCGCGCATTATGAAGTCCTGACGCTACTCGTTAAATCTTAAACAAAATGTGAACTCTGTCCGCCTGCGAAATCAGGTAAGCTTATCTCATCAGAATTGAAGAAGGCTTACCCATGAAGCAGATCCTGCTGGTGGAAGATGACCACGATATCGCGGCGCTTCTGCGCCTCAACTTAGAAGATGAAGGCTACGCCATCACCCACGAGCCCGACGGGGGCAATGCCTTACAGCGCCTCGAAAAGCAGCCGTGGGACGCGGTGATCCTCGATTTAATGCTCCCCAATGTCGACGGTCTGGAGATTTGCCGTCGCATCCGCCAGATGACCCGCTACCTGCCGGTGATCATCATCAGCGCCCGCAGCAGTGAAATCGACCGTATTACCGGGCTGGAAACCGGGGCGGACGATTATCTGGCCAAGCCGTTTTCGGTACAGGAGCTGATCGCGCGTATCAAGGCGCTGTTCCGGCGCCAGCAGGCGATGGGGCAGGCGCAAAGTGCCGGGAATATTCAGGCTCACGGCCTGACGCTCGACCCGCTGGCGCGCAGCGTGCTTTTGCACGGCCAGGTGGTGGATCTCACCCCGCGCGAGTTTGAACTGCTGTACTTCTTTGCCCGTCATCCCGGTGAAGTTTTCTCGCGTCTGGCGCTGCTGGAACAGGTCTGGGGCTATCAGCACGAAGGTTACGAACACACCGTCAACACCCACATTAACCGCCTGCGCATCAAGATTGAGAAGGACGCCGCCGAGCCGGAGATCATTCGCACCGTCTGGGGCAAAGGCTACAAATTTGCGGAGCCAAACGATGCGCCGCTTTAGCCTGAGCCAGCGCCTGACGCTGCTGTTTATTCTGCTGCTGACGCTTTGTGCGACCATCGCCTGCGCGGTGCAACTTTACAGCACCACGCAGTACGGTAATGCAATGGTGCAGCGGCTGTCCGGTGGTCTGGCGCAGCAGATTGTCCAGCGGGAACCGATTCTGGATGCGCAGGGCAGGGTTGACCGCCACGCGCTGAAACCGCTCTTTGACCGGCTGATGACCTTCAATCCAAGCGTCGAACTGTACGTTGTCTCGCCTGATGGCGAACTGCTGGCTGACGCCGCGCCACCGGGGCATATCCAGCGGCAAAAAATCGACCTCGGGCCGGTGCAGACTTTCCTCAGTGATGCCGCACGGCCGGTACTGGGCGATGACCCGCGAAGCCAGAACAAAAAGGTTTTCAGCGCAACGCCGTTGCGTCAGGACGGAGAACTGAAAGGCTATCTGTACATTATTCTGCAGGGCGAAGAGTCAAACGCGCTGGCGGAGATGGCCTGGCATCAGGCGCTCTGGAGCACCGTCCTGTGGTCATTGATGTGGGTCGCGCTGTTTGGTTTGCTGGCGGGGTTACTGGTCTGGTACTGGGTAACGCGTCCGGTCAAACGTCTCACGCAGGAAGTGGCCGGGCTGGAGCAGGACAGCATTAGCGCCATTAAGCAGCTGGCGGCGCAGCCTACAGAAACCACGGTAAAGGATGAAGTGGCCACGCTGCGCAATACGTTTATCGAGCTGGCCCGTAAAATCACCCTGCAGTGGGATCAGCTGGCCGACAGCGATCGCCAGCGCCGGGAGTTTATCGCCAATATTTCGCACGATTTACGCACGCCGCTCACCTCCTTGCTGGGCTATCTCGAAACGCTGTCGCTGAAATCCGCGACGCTGACGCCGCAGGAACACCAGCAGTATCTCGCCACGGCGCTGCGCCAGGGTCAGAAAGTGCGTCATCTTTCGCAGCAGCTGTTTGAACTGGCGCGCCTTGAGCACGGCGGCATCAAACCGCAGCGCGAGCGTTTTGCCATGGGTGAGCTGATTTCAGACGTGGCGCAGAAATTTGAACTCACGGCCCGTACGCGGGAGGTGAACCTGCGCATTGATGTACCGGGCCCGTTGCCGCTGGTGAATGCCGATGTCTCGATGATTGAGCGGGTGGTGACTAACCTGCTGGATAACGCGATGCGGCATACGCCGACCGGCGGAGAGGTTCGTCTGGCGGTCTGGCAGGAGAACGCGCAGCTACAGGTTGAGGTGGCTGATAATGGAACCGGCGTTGATGCTTCTCTTCGCAACGATCTGTTTGAGCGTCCTTCGGCGTTAAATCCGCAGGCATCACGGGAAAACCGTGGCGGGTTGGGGCTGTTGATTGTGAAACGCATGCTGGAACTGCACGGCGGGGGGATCAAGCTGATGGAGTCCACGAACGGGGCTCGTTTTCGCTTCTTTGTTCCACTGTGAAATTGCCGGGTTTGCCCGGCCTACAGACCACCCCCGTAGGCCAGGCTACCCGACAAAAAGCTGTTACTGCGGGAACCACTGATCGCTGATTTTCTTGTACGTGCCGTCAGCTTTAATTGCTTTCAGCGCGCCATTCAGTTTTTCCAGCAGGGCTTTGTTATCCGGACGCACCGCAATGCCCAGGCCCGTACCGAAGTACTGTGGATCGGTCACTTTTTCGGTCGCGGTGCCCAGCTGTGGGTTGGTTTTCAGCCACTCGTTCACCACCGCAGTGTCACCGAAGACCCCATCAATACGGCCATTTTTCAGGTCGATAATGGCATTCTGGTAGCTGTCATAGGCCACGGTTTTCACTTCAGGATGTTTGTCCTGCAGGTATTTCTGGTGCGTGGTGCCGTTTTCCATCCCAATGCGTTTGCCTTTCAGCTGGTCAAAGGATGTGTAAGCCCCTTTCTTCGCAATGACCACCGCCGAGTTGGCGTAATACGGGTCGGTGAAGGTAACCTGCTTGCTACGCTCTGGGGTGATGTCCATCCCGGAGATCACCGCGTCGTATTTTTTGAATTTCAGCGACGGGATCAGGCTGTCAAACGCATGGTTAGTGAACGTGCAGTCGGCCTGCATCTGTTTGCACAGGGCTTTGGCGAGGTCGATATCAAAACCGACAATCTGGTTGCTGGCATCCAGCGACTCAAACGGCGGATAGGTGGCCGAAACGCCGAAGTTGATTTTATCTGCAGCTGATGCGCCAGCGGCGAAAGTGGCCAGTAAAGCGGCCAGAACTAACTTTTTCATTGTAATGCTCCCGTCTGTCAGTCTGTCTTATGCGCCGTGTCTGCGGCATGGAAATACAATGCCATTTAATGAATTTATATTCAATAAAAATGATTAAATATTATTTAACCCATAAAAAAAGACGGGCAGTCGTTAGACTTGCCCGTCTTCGTCAATAAAATTTATGCAAATCTGTGATTAATTACGGCGCTCAAACGCCAGCGCTTTACGTTCGATAAGGCGCATCATCAACGTCAGCAAACCGTTCACCACCAGATAGACCACGCCCGCGGCACCAAACACCATGACGTCATAGGTGCGTCCGTAGAGCAGCTGCCCGTGGCCCATAACTTCCATCAGCGTGATGGTGTAGGCCAGAGACGTACTCTTGAAAACCAGCACCACTTCGTTGGAGTAGGAGGAGAGCGCACGTTTAAACGCGTACGGCAGCAAAATAGCCAGCGTGTCTTTCTTGCTCATGCCCAGTGCACCACAGGACTGCCATTGCCCTTCCGGGATGGCACGAATAGCCCCGTAGAACAGCTGCGTGGTATAGGCCGCACTGTTCAGCGAAAGGGCAATCAGGGCGCATAGCCATGGCTCAGAAAGCAGATGCCAGATAACCGGATACTCCTGCAGCGACGGGAACTGACCCGGGCCGTAGTAAATCAGGAAGATCTGCACCAGCAGCGGTGTACCGGTGAACAAGGTAATGTAGGCTCGCACAATCCATACCAGCACCGGCGTTTTTAGCGTCAGGACGATGGTAAAGATCAACGCCAGGATCAGCGCCACGATGATCGATGCGACGGTCAGCGTCAGGCTGGTGTGCAGCCCTTTCATCAGCTCCGGAAAATATTCAAGCATCAGCCTGGTCTCCGTTCAAAGCGCGTCGCACGCAGATCAATGCGCTTGAGGATGTACTGACTCACCAGCGTGATCACCAGGTAGATAGCCGCCGCCACGATGTACCAGGTAAACGGCTCCTGGGTACGGGTCGCGATACTTTTGGTTTGCAGCATTAAATCGTTCACGCTGATCAGGCTTACCAGCGCGGTATCTTTCAGCAGTACCAGCCACTGGTTACCCAGCCCGGGCAGCGCATGACGCCACATCTGTGGCATCACCAGACGAAAGAAGATCGCCGATTTCGACAAGCCTAACGCCTGGCCAGACTCCCACTGTCCCTGCGGAACCGCTTTCAGCGCACCGCGCAGGGTTTGCGAAGCATACGCGGAATAGAGCAGAGAGAGGGCAATCACGCCGCACAGGAACGGGCTGACGTCAAAGTTCTCAATCTGCATCTGCACCGGGATCTGCACCACACCCAGATTGAGGGTGAAGCCGTCCGACAGCGTTAACAGCAGCTGCGAGGAGCCAAAATAGATAAACAGGACCACCAGAATTTCAGGCAGCCCGCGCAGCACGGTGACCAGTGCTGAGCCGGCCCATGCGACAGGGAACCATTTTGCTGATTCCCATACTGCAAAGATCATCGCCAGCACAAGGCCGATAATCAGTGCGCAAACGGCAAGGCCGACGGTCATCCCGGCGGCGCTTGCTAAAGGAAAAATTTCATTCATCAGGAATTACTTCTGGAACCATTTTTTGTAGATGGTTTCGTAGGTGCCGTCTTTCTTCACTTTTTCCAGCGCAGCGTTGAATTTCTGCTGCAGCTCCGTGTTGCCCTGACGAACGGCAATACCCAGACCCGTGCCGAAGTAATCCTTGTCGGTCACTTTATCGCCCACTGGTGCCAGTTTATCGTTGGCTTTCAGCCACTCGGTCACCACGGCGGTGTCGCCGAACACGCCATCAATACGGCCGTTCTGCAGATCCAGCTTCGCATTCTGGTAGCTGTCATACGGAACGGTGGTGATTTCCGGGTGTTTATCCATGATGAATTTCTGGTGCGTGGTGCCGTTCTGCACGCCCACTTTCTTGCCTTTCAGCTGATCAACCGACGTGAATTTGCCTTTCTGACCAATAAACAGGGCAGAGTTGTCGTAGTAAGGGGTAGTGAACAGAACCTGTTTTTCGCGCTCAGGGGTGATATCCATTCCGGCCATAACGGCGTCGATACGGCGGAACTTCAGGCTTGGGATCAGGCTGTCGAACGCCTGGTTGCTGAAGGTACAGGTTGCGTCGATCTCTTTACACAGGGCGTTTGCCAGATCCACGTCAAAGCCGACAATTTTATTGTTCGCATCAATGGATTCAAACGGAGGATAAGACGCTTCAGTCGCGAAACGAATCGTCTGGGCTGCGGTAGCGGAAAGGGTGACGCTGGCGAGCAGCGCGGCAAGTAATACTTTTTTCATTATCATTTCCCCTGACACAATCAATGAGATAAATAGTTTTTGAACGCATCGGTTTGCGGGTTTGAGAAGCAGCTCGCATCACCTTGCTCAACGATATACCCGTTTTCCATGTAGACCACGCGGCTGGCCGTTTTGCGCGCCACTTCCACTTCATGGGTTACGATGACCTGAGTAATATGGGTTTCCGCCAGCTCGCGAATGATGCTCACGATCTGGGCAGTAATTTCGGGATCCAGCGCCGCGGTCGGTTCATCAAACAGCAGTACCGCAGGCTCCATCATCAGCGCACGGGCAATCGCCACACGTTGCTGCTGACCACCGGAGAGGTGCAGCGGATAGCGGTCGCTGTAAGGCTTAAGGCGCAGACGCTCCAGCAGCTTATCCGCACGCGCGATCGCCTGATCTTTACTTAAGCCCAGCACGCGGCACGGGGCTTCGATCAGGTTTTGCAGTACGGTCAGATGCGGCCAGAGATTGTATTGCTGGAAGACCATGCCAACGTTTTGACGCAGTTCACGAATCGCTTTATCAGACGGTGTTTTCGCGAAATCAAAATGGTTACCGGCGATAGCCAGCGTACCCGAACGGGGCATTTCAAGCAGATTAAGGACACGCAGAAGGGAGCTTTTACCTGCACCGCTTGGGCCAAGCAAAACCAGCGTTTCGCCTTCCGGGCAGTCCAGCGTGATGTCAAACAGCGCCTGGTGTGCGCCGTAGAAGCAGTTAATGCCGTTTAGTTTAATACTCATCGGGGCAGTCTTTACTCATCCAGGCAATCTATAGCAATTGAGGCCGCAGATAGTACCGTTGACAGAATAGTTATGCAATATTTCTGCGTTAAAAGTTAAATATAACCCGCAATACCCTCTAAACATAGCACAAAATAGCGAACGGCAATGTCGGCGAGTATAAATGTCGGCATTCCGCATGAAATGCCGCACATTTTACGGGGTTAACACTTTTTAAACGGGTGGCTTAGCGGTTTTCAATCGACTGGCGGAGCGTGCCTGCCGGGGCGTGAACGCTGCCACCGACGTACCTTACGTCGTCCACCGCCCAGCACTGACCTTCACGGATCATCAGCACTTCATCCTGCCAGGTTTGGGTTCCCTGGGTCAGTTTGACGCGCAGGGGAATGTTTCGCGCATCGGTGTTTGGGATCGTTGAAGCACTGGTGACCTCGGCGCTGTCAGGCAGCGTGGCGCGGCTGGAGAACGGATCGGATTTAAGCAGCGCGTTATGCTGCGGATCGCGGGTGGCGTCGCTCAGCAGTTTCGCCAGGCCGTCACTCAGATACGGTCGCAGGGCGGTAATATCATTGCTGCGGTGCTGTATGCGGTAATCATAGAACTGTTGCGCCACGGTATCCGGGCCGCCCTCAATGCATGGGCCGCTGCGGGTACCAATATCCTTAAAGGCTGGCGTGACCGTGGTGGTGCAGGCGCTGAGCACCAGCGCGCAGGGCACGAAAAGTGTTAAAGCTGAATAGCGCATGTTGATTTCCTTATTTATTAACTATCCTTTCAATCATAGCGTAACGAACCGATAATGCTGTACCTAAGGCATTGAACGCTAAAGAAGGAGAGAAAGTATGCAGTTTTCAACAACGCCTACCCTGGAAGGGCAACCTATTACCGAGTACTGCGGCGTGGTCACCGGCGAAGCCATACTGGGCGCGAACATTTTCCGGGACTTCTTTGCCGGCATTCGCGATATCGTAGGGGGACGTTCTGGCGCGTATGAGAAAGAGCTGCGCAAAGCCCGCGAAATTGCGTTTAAAGAGCTTGGCGAGCAGGCCAAGGCGCTGGGTGCAGATGCCGTGGTAGGTATCGATATTGACTACGAAACGGTCGGTAAAGATGCCAGCATGCTGATGGTGAGCGTAAGCGGTACGGCGGTGAAAACCCGTCGATGAAGCGCTCGCTTGCCACACTCCTGCTGGCGCTGTTGCTGGCAGGGTGCGCCACGGAAAAAGGCATTATTGATAAAGGTGCCTATGAGCTGGATACCCGCCATCAGGCCCAGGCGGCTTACCCGCGTATAAAGGTGCTGGTGATCCACTACACCGCCGATGACTTTGACAGCTCGCTGGCGACGTTAACCGACAAGAATGTCAGCTCTCACTACCTGATCCCCGCCAAACCGCCTTCCCCTGAGGGCAAACCGCGTATCTGGCAGCTGGTGCCGGAGAGCGAACTGGCATGGCATGCCGGCATCAGCTTCTGGCGCGGTACCAACCGTATTAATGACACCTCCGTGGGGATTGAGCTGGAAAACCGGGGCTGGCAAAAAACGGCGGGAGTAAAACACTTCACCCCGTTCGAGCCGGCGCAAATTGCTGCTCTGATCCCGCTCGCCAAAGACATTATCGCCCGCTACGACATTAAGCCGCAGAACGTCGTCGCGCACTCTGATATTGCCCCCCAGCGTAAAGACGATCCCGGCCCGCTGTTCCCCTGGCGCGAACTGGCGCAGCAGGGAATTGGTGCCTGGCCCGATCCGGACCGCGTCAACTTTTATCTCGATGGACAGCCACGCTATCAGGAAGTGGACAGCGCACTGCTGCTCGATCTGTTAGCGCGGTATGGCTATGAAGTGCCGGAGGCTGCCACAGCCCAGCAGCAGAAAAGAGTGATTACCGCGTTTCAAATGCACTTCCGTCCACAGCTGTGGAATGGTGTGGCTGACCGTGAAACGCTGGCTATTGCTGAAGCGCTTCTGGAAAAGTACGGACAGGGGTAATCCTGCGGGATACCCCCTCGTGAGTATTTTTCGCGTAATTTGAGTAAGATTAATCTTAAGTACAAACTCAATTCATTTTTAGTTAATTGACTTAAAATTATCCGGATTTAAGATGGACACATAGCTTGCTAAGTAAAGCAGCAAATTAACGTAAACAATTTCTACTTTTATTTTCTCCTTGAGTGTTTCATCAGGAAAATATTCCTGGGTTGAGGCCTTACGTCTTAATCCTGAGTTTTATATTTCACATCTTAAATTGGGTATAATAATGTTAAGCATCTACGGTAAAAAATTACGTCCGCAAAACGAAGTCAACGCAATTATTTCTGCAACGTCAGGATTTGAAGAGAAGACGTTAAAAAAGTGGCAGAAAATATCTACCAGTGATTCACAGTATATTCATATTATCGTCAGTGGCGACGTTGAGTTCCGCCGCGAATCTGATGAACTGTGCATGTTCACCGTGCAGGGGCCGTGTATATTTGGGCTTTGTTCTATGTTTTACAGCGCCACGCACATGTATGGCCTCATTCGGTCGAATACCGTCGTGCGCTCGATAAAAAAAGAGGCCTTCGCCCAGCTAATGACTGAAAACAATCTGTGGCCGGAACTGACGAAAGTGCTCTCCTGGTATATTTGTATGCTGAGCAAGCGTGACGATGTGCTGGTTGCCCGCAGTGCCTATTCGGTAGTGCGCGAATTTTTATATGAGATTAATGAACTGATTGTTCAACATCAGCGTGATATCAACATATATGACTATATTCAGGAATACACCAACCTGGCACGCAGTACCATTATTAAAATTCTCTCCGACCTGAAAAAAGGTCAGTATATTGTGGTGGAAAAGGGGCGACTCCTTAACCTGACATCCTTGCCTGAAAAATATTAATTACTCCAGCCGGTCTCCTTTATGACGTAAAGGGGACCGGGAAATATCCTGCGTTTCGTCAACCGGCGGCGCGGGAATTTTGCCTTGCGAATAATCCTGCTCTTGTTCTTTTAACGCCTGCTTAAACAATTCTGTTAATGAGGAACTGTCGCTGCCAGCCTGTGCAGAAGCGTCGGTGTGTGCCCCGGTACCGGGTAACGTATCCCGCGCGGTATCGTGCTGAGCCGCTCCTTCAGGCGCCTGCTGCCAGTCGGTATCATCGCCGTTAATCGGCAGATCCTGCAGGGCAGGCATATCCTCATGCACCGGCGCAGGTTTAGGGTGCGGATGCGGGAAGGGTTTGCTCACATACACATAATGCATATCTGAAAGCTGTGTTTCCGGTCTGGCGCTGCTCGCGTTGATGGGGGCGGGGGCAGGGTGGCGCAGATCCCAATACACATGCGCGTACAACCCGGCCATCAGCATGGCGCACAGACCCAGGAGTCCTAAAACGGTGTGGGCAAAAACGTGTCTCAGTCCGGGAAGGCGATATGAAAACCAGACCGCTTCCCCGGTGGTGTAGCTGCGCTGAGCCGCAAGGCTGATAGTAGACATCAGGAATGCTTCTCCTGCATTTTAGCATCGGGTATTGCATGCGAAGCCTGGATCAATACGCTCGGCGTGGTGTTGGTTTCCCGCATTAACTGCATTAATGTCTCTTCGCCGGGAATACCGTCCACATGCAGGTGCATTTTTTGCTGGAACGCGCGGGTGCGTTTCATCATCTCCGCAGTCCAGCGCTGAGCGTGGGTTTCAGGTTGAGAAAGGGCCTGACTCAGCTGCTGATCAAGCCAGGTCATCTCTTTGCCGTCACTGGTTGCGCTGATGGCGTCTTTACCTTCCGGCGTCAGGCGGTGCAGTTGCGTATAGTTTCCGGTTGCATGCCGGTTAAACCAGCTGCGGCTGACCTGCCAGGTCCGGTTATTCATCAGTAAGTCCATCGAGGTTTCTCCGACGCGGGCGACCACCGCATAGTTAAGATGATTGCCGGTTTTGAGCTCGCTCACCCACGGATAACCTTCGCCTGCCAGCGCATCCGGAGAGGCATTTCCCTGCTTACACATCAGGTTTACCTTCACCGCGTTTTGACACAGCGCATCGTCCGCCGAGGCGTCATACCCCCACATCAGATAAAGCTGATGCATCGCGTCCGGCTGATTGACTATTTCCTTGTCGATAACCGGCACGACGGGGGCCTGAACGGGGGCGGCCGGGTGTTTCCAGCTTATCGGGACCGGCAGAGAAAACGGGAGGCGAGCAGTCATTGAGGCGGTGAAATACCAGCCGCAAGCCGCGAACAGCACAGAGGCAAACAGTGAAACCGTTGCCAGACGCTTACCCTGTTTTTTCGCGGGCAGCACCTCTGCGGCCGCCAGGCGTAAATGTCGCGGACTGACCTGGCTTGCGCGTTCGGTCCAGGCCGCGAGCATCGACAGGTGCGCCAGCGCATTCAGTTCACTGATTTTCCCTTTTGTCATTGCGTGCATCTTACGCACGCGCGCCGGGGATAACGGCGAGCTTTCGCCTCCGTGCTCTTCGCACTGCGCCTGCACGTAGCTGAGATATTCACGGCAGGTCAGGGGGCGCAAGGTGTGGTGGGTATGCACATATTCACGCAGATCAGATTGCTGTAGCAGCGCCGCCTGATTTTCCGCGCCCGTCAGCACCACCGATAAATGAAACCCCAGCTCCTGCGCACGGGTGAGCAACATCCCCAGCACCGTCCGGCAGGTCTCTTTCATGGCTTCAGTATGGGAAATGACCAGCACGGTGGCCTGTGTTTTCCCGGCTTGCCACTGCTGCAGCACGGTATCGACCGCCTGAATACGGCTGGCGATTGCTTTCGTGTCCGGGCTGAGCTTGTACAGCAGGCTACTGGCGCTCAGTTTTGGAAACGCGTTGATGGCAAAAACGCGGTTGTCGCTGTTTTTCAGCGCATCGCTGAACTGGCCCAACAGCGAGGTATCGTCGCTAAAGAGCCCGCATATTCCCGCCTGTTGGGTTTTCTCTTTCAGCAGGTTAAAGACGTCCTGATGATAAGGCACCAGAAAATCCCCGGATAAGCGGGTGACCTTCCTGAAGGGCGGGGTTTTAAAAGTAAAGTGGCTCTGATACATAACGACTTACCGTCTCTGATTAGGAATAGCAACAGGTCGTGAAATTACGGTAAGGAGACGGGGCGATCAATTTTTCAACTGGGTAAAAATATCCGGCAGAAATGTCCTAACACCTCGATTTTAGACGGTCAATAATTTTCTTTATTAAAGTTGGTGGCGAAGTCGATGGTCGTATTCACCGCGTCTCATTACTCTCTTCACACGTTTTGTCGCAGCGTGATGCTGCTTATTTTCGCTTTGTTAAAGGCCAGATGAAAAATGAGGTTCTCATTTCTGTCACGGTGGATAACCCCTTGCATGATGTTGGTGCTGTTAATTTTTAGCGGCCAGCAAGGGTATTTCACGTTTAAAGATTATAAAAAGGTTACGAATAGGTTGGCTAACTCTGATGCGCAGCCGCTGAAAAACCGCCGCGAAGAGAAAACATTCACGCTTTTCACGGCGGCAGCACGTCAGGACACTGGGCCGGCTGCGCTAAAAGCCCCGCTGGCGGCGGAAATAGAAGGCATTGTGCGCAGTGATGACCCCTGGCTTTCCTTCGCCGTTATTAAAACGCCCGCGGGCCAGAAGAGCTACCGCGAAGGGGAGCCGCTGACCGGGTTTAACGATGCCTTTATTCAGGAAATTAACAAAGACAGTGTCGTCGTGAATTATGAAGGCATCACGCAGACGCTGGCCTTAAAGAAACCGGATTATTTCAAGGGTGGCGTTGATAGCGGCCCGGTAACCAAATCGACAAAAGATGCAGGCGCAGACACGCTGCATCTGAATGATTATCTGGTATTAAAACCGGTTGTCGAAAAAGGCCAACTGGAAGGCTATGCCATTAATCCCCGGAATGCCTCTTCCTTTTATAGCCATTCAGGACTGAAAAAAGGGGATGTGGCAGTCGAAGTGAATGCTGTCGATATGACCGATGAAGTCAAGGCAAAAAATATTATTGCTGAATGGTCAAAAATGAAAGAAGCGGAGGTTGTCGTCAGACGTCACGCTCACCTTGAAAATATTCGGGTCAATGTTCTTAACAATTAATAAGTGTACAGACATGAAGAAATTTCCATGGGCGTGCGTGGCGCTGACCGCATTGTTGTTATATTCGGGTTCGCTGCTCGCAGCCAACTTTAGCGCGAGTTTTAAAAATACCGATATCCGCGAGTTTATCGATACGGTAGGCCGCAACCTTAACAAAACCATTCTCGTCGACCCGTCGGTTCAGGGCTCTGTATCCGTCAGAACCTACAACGTGCTGACGGAGGATGAGTATTACCAGTTCTTCCTGAGCGTGCTGGATCTCTACGGTCTCTCGGTGATCCCGATGGATAACGGCATGGTTAAAGTGGTGCGCTCAAGCGTGGCCCGTACCGCCGGTGCGCCGCTGGCAGACAGCACAAACCCGGGCAAAGGCGATGAGATTATTACCCGTGTCGTGCGCATGGAAAACGTGCCGGTGCGTGAACTCGCGCCGCTGTTGCGTCAACTGAACGATGCCACCGGCATCGGCAACGTGGTGCACTTCGAGCCTTCCAACGTGCTGTTGTTAACCGGTAAAGCGTCCGTGGTGAACCGGCTGGTAGATCTGGTCCAGCGCGTGGATAAAGACGGTGTTCAGCGTCGCGAAATCGTCCCCCTGCGCTTTGCTTCCGCCAAAGCGCTCTCCGACATGTTGAATAATCTCAACAACGAAGAGCAGAAAGGGCAGAACGCGCCGCAGTTGGCCACCAAAGTGGTGGCGGATGACGAAACCAACAGCCTGGTGATCAGCGGTTCGGAAGATGCGCGCACGCGTACCCGCAGCCTGATCCATGAGTTAGATCGCGAGCAGAACAACGAGGGGAATACCCGCGTCTTCTATCTCAAGTACGCCAGCGCCACCAAAGTGGTTCCGGTGCTCACCGGTATTGGCGAACAGCTGAAAGACAAAGCCGGCACCGCGAAGGCGAAAACGGCCACCGCGGCAACCGATCTGAATATTACCGCCGACGAGTCAACCAACTCGCTGGTGATCACCGCGCAGCCTAACGTGATGAACTCCCTTGAGAAGGTGATCGACAAGCTCGACATCCGCCGTCCGCAGGTGCTGGTGGAAGCCATCATTGCTGAAGTGCAGGACGGCAACGGTCTGGATCTCGGCGTGCAGTGGACCGGCAAGCACGGTGGCGTCCAGTTCGGCTCCACCGGCCTGCCCATTAGTCAGATAAAAAATGGCACCATCAAGGGCGCCAGCTTTACTGGCCTGGCGACCGGCTTCTTTAACGGTGATTTCGGTGCGCTGATGACCGCGCTCTCAACCGACGGCAAAAACGACATCCTTTCCACGCCAAGCGTGGTCACGCTGGATAACAAAGAGGCGTCATTCAATGTCGGTCAGGACGTGCCGGTGCTTTCCGGTTCGCAGACCACCAGTGGCGATAATGTCTTTAACTCCGTAGAGCGCAAGACGGTGGGGACCAAACTGAAAATTGTGCCGCAAATCAACGACGGCGACATGATCCACCTGAAGATTGAGCAGGAAGTCTCAAGCGTCGACAACAGCGCAACGGAAGACGCCAGCCTTGGCCCAACCTTTAATACCCGAACCATCAATAACGAAGTGATGGTGCACAGTGGGCAAACGGTGGTACTCGGTGGCCTGATGGAGAATGTCACTAAGCAGTCGGTCTCCAAAGTGCCGCTGCTGGGGGATATTCCGCTGGTCGGGCAGCTTTTCCGCTACACCTCGCAGGACGCGTCCAAACGCAACCTGATGGTCTTTATTCATACCACCGTGCTGCGTGACGACGACAACTACAGCGCGGCGTCGAAAGAGAAATATGACCAGATCCGCGCCCGTCAGCAGCAGCGCGTTGAGGAGAAAAAGCTCGGGATCATTGAACCGGCGGATAACGCCGTGTTACCCGCGTTCCCTGATGCGAGTGCTGCATCGGTGAAAACCAGCGCGTCCCGCAATCCGTTTAAAGAATAAGGCGGAGGTATCACGTGGACGAACTGAGCAAAACCCTGTGTAGCAGCGGCTACGCAAAAGATAACGGCGTTTTATTTTTTCACGATGCGGTCTATATCCGTGATGACACCCCGGCACTCGCGCTGCTGGAAGTGCGTCGGGTGCTGGGACGCGCGTTTGTCCCGGTCACCCTGACGGCGGAAGCCTTCGATGAAATGCTGGCCAGGATCTGGCAGCAGAGCAGCGGGGTGTCCCAGCAACTGGTGGACGATATGGACGCCGATATCGATCTGATGGCGTTAACCGAGGAGATCCCGGACAACGAAGATCTGCTCGATAACGATGAAAACTCGCCGGTGATCCGCCTGATCAACGCCATTCTCGGCGAGGCGGTAAAAGAGGGCGCGTCGGATATTCATATTGAAACCTTCGAGCGTACGCTGAGCATTCGCTTTCGCGTCGACGGCGTGCTGCGTCCGGTGTTGCAGCCCGCGCGTAAGCTCGCGCCGCTGCTGGTTTCGCGTATCAAGGTGATGTCCCGGCTGGATATCGCGGAGAAACGTCTGCCGCAGGATGGCCGTATTTCACTGCGCATTGGCCGTAAGGCGGTCGACGTGCGCGTATCGACCATTCCGTCCCAGTATGGTGAACGCGTGGTCATGCGTCTGCTCGATAAAAGCAATCTCAAGCCTGATATCAACAAGCTTGGGCTGATTGATGAAGAACGGGAGAAGTTACAAGGGCTGATTGACCGCCCGCACGGCATTATCCTGGTCACCGGGCCAACGGGTTCCGGTAAAAGTACCACCCTGTACGCGATTCTTTCGGCGCTGAACGGCCATGAGCGCAACATCCTGACCGTAGAAGATCCCATTGAATACGAGCTGGAAGGGGTGGGGCAGACGCAGGTTAACCCGCGCGTGGACATGACCTTTGCCCGCGGGCTGCGCGCGATTCTGCGCCAGGACCCGGACGTGGTGATGATCGGCGAAATCCGTGACGCCGAGACGGCACAAATTGCGGTGCAGGCGTCGCTCACCGGTCACCTGGTCATGTCTACGCTGCACACCAACAGCGCCGCCGGGGCGATAACCCGCCTGCGGGATATGGGGCTGGAGTCATTTTTAATCGGTTCATCGTTACTGGGGGTCATTGCCCAGCGTCTGGTGCGTCGGCTGTGTCCGCACTGCCGTACCACCAGTCCGCTGGATGACAATGAAAAGGCGCTGTTCAGCTTTATGGACCAGCCGCCACACGCGATCTATCGCGCGGTGGGGTGCGAACACTGTCGCCAGAGCGGCTATCAGGGGCGCGCCGGTATTCATGAGTTTCTGGTGGTCGACAGCACCCTGCGCCGCGCCATTCATGAAGATAAAGACGAAATGGCCATCGAAACCGAGCTCTTTAAGCAGGCCTACAGCCTGCGTGAGAACGGGCTGCTGAAGGTGATCGACGGCGTCACTTCGCTGGAAGAGGTGATGCGCGTCACCGCCGAGCGCGGAGGAGATGCGTAATGGCCTTCTACGCCTGGACGGCGATGGATACCGCGGGCAAAACCCGGCGTGGCACGTTGCAGGCTGAGGGGCAAAAGCAGGTTCGCCAGATGTTGCGCGAGCAAAAGCTGATGCCCGTCAGTATCAACGAAACCCGTGAGGTTGCGGCTGCCGGTAATGCGAACGCCGGGGCAAAACTCTCCACGCCGGTGCTGTCGATGTTTACCCGTCAGCTGTCGACGCTCGTCAACGCTGCGCTGCCGCTGGAGAGCGCGCTGAAGGCAATCGCGAAACAGACGGAGGACAAAAAGCTCGCGGCGATGGTAGTGGACATCCGCGAGAAGGTGGTGGAAGGGCATACGCTGTTTGAGGCTTTCAGCCAGTTTCCGCGCAGCTTCGACAAGCTCTACTGCACGCTGGTAATGGCCGGTGAAAAGACCGGCCATCTGGGCGACGTGCTGGAAAAGCTGGCCGAGTACAACGAGCAGCGTCAGAAGATGAAAAGCAAACTGACGCAGGCGATGGTCTACCCGATCACCCTGACCGTGGTGGCCATCGCGGTGATCGGCATTCTGCTGGTGGCGGTTGTGCCCCAGGTGATTGAGCAGTTCACCCATATGAAACAGCAGCTGCCGATCACCACCCGCACGCTGATCGCGGTGAGTGATTTCCTGCAGGTTTACGGCCTCTATATCGTCGGCAGTCTGGCAGGCGGGATGATGGGTTTTAAGGCCTGGCTTCGAAACGCTAAAAATCGTTTTCGCTGGCACGGCTGGCTGGTGAACGGTTCGCCCGTCAAAAAGCTGGTCTGCGCCATCAACAGCGCCCGCTATATCCGTACCCTGAGCATTTTGCAGGCCAGTAGCGTGCCGCTGCTGGAGGGGATGTATATCGCGATGGACGGGATCGAAAACCGGTATGCCCGGCAGGTGCTGGAGCAGGCGGCGGATACCGTGCGCCAGGGTGCATCGCTTTATGCGGCTCTGGAGCAGGCGAAATTATTCCCGCCGACCATGCTGTATATGATTGCCTCCGGGGAAGAGAGTGGGGAATTAGGCCATTTAATGGACCGCGCGGCGGAAAACCAGGAATCGGCATTACAGCATCGTATTACGTTAACGCTGTCGGTATTTGAACCGGCACTGGTGGTATCTATGGCGACGATTGTTTTATTCATCGTCCTGTCAATATTACAACCGCTTCTGCAACTTAATAATATGGTAGGTTAAATCATGGCTATAAAACGTAAACACCTGGCTCGCCAGGCGGGCTTCACCTTGCTCGAATTAATGGTGGTTATTGTTATTCTCGGCGTACTCGCGAGTATGGTGGTACCCAATTTAATGGGCAATAAAGAAAAAGCGGATACTCAAAAAGCGACCAGCGATATCGTCGCGCTCGAAGGCTCGCTGGATATGTATAAGCTGGATAATCACCGCTATCCCACCACCGAGCAGGGCTTGCAGGCGCTGGTCACGAAGCCAGAGATTGCGCCCATTCCCAACGGCTACCGTGCGGACGGTTATATCCGCCGCCTGCCGCAGGACCCGTGGGGCGGGGATTATATTCTGGTCAGCCCGGGTGAACACGGTGCCGTAGACGTTTTCTCCGCCGGTCCGGATGGCGAAGCCAATACCGCCGATGATATTACAAACTGGTCTCTGGATAAGAAAGAGAAATAATGAAACGTCAACGCGGCTTTACGTTGCTGGAAATTATTCTGGCGCTGGTGATATTTGCCAGCTGCGCCATGATGGTGGTTTCAACAATACCCTCACGCAGCGGTGCGGATATATTTGGTCAGCAATTAAAAGCCCTCGTTGATTATGGTTCAGACCGGGCAGTGATGGACGGAAATATCGTGGGGTTGGTTATGACCGCGGATAAATACCGGCTGGTGACGCTCGAGGATAAAAACGGTGAACGTCACTGGGTGTCTTTATCCGCGGGGCGGATAACGACCCGGGGTGATTTCCCGCCGGAGATGCACGTCTCGCTCACGCCGCAGCGTCTCGCCGCCACGGTGGCGTCCGAACCGCAGGTGTTATTTCTGCCGGACGGTGAAATCAGCCGCTTTACGCTGGCGCTGCAAAGCCGCGACAACGCGCACCATTTCCGCGTGGTGTCGCAAGGCGCGGCCCCTGTAACGGTAGAAAACGATGGCTAACGGCAAGAGAAAGCAAAAGGGGATGACGCTGCTGGAGGTGATGGTCGCGCTGGTCATCTTCTCCACCGCCGCACTGGCGCTGATGAACTCGGTCTCCCTGAACGTGCGTTTCACCCACGGGCTGGCCGATACATTGCAGGCCAGCTGGGTCGCCGAAAATCAACTGGCGGAGGCGCAGCTCAACAGACGTGATTTTCCTGACGCTGAAGCGCAGGGGGCAGAGGTCATGGGCGGGCGCAGCTGGGCCTGGCGAAAGCAGCGCGTAAAAACTGCGGCTAACGGCTGGGCGAATGCCATCCGCGTCTATGCAGAAGGCGATGAAAGCCAGCCGGTTATTTCACTGCAGGTCATCGCGCCGGGAGAGGAACCGTGAAGAAAATCCGACGCCAGCGGGGATTTACCCTGCTGGAGATCATGATTGCGCTGACCATTTTTGCGGTGATCAGCACCCTGGCCTGGCAAATCCTCGACGGGGCGATGCGCACCAGTTCGGCGACGGAGGCCAGCGCGGCAAAGCTCAATCAGCTTCAGCGTGCCTGGAGCCTGATGGAGCGCGATTTCTATCAGCTTCAGGCGCGTGCGCCGCGCAACGAGCCGGATACATTTCGTCAGGGGGATGACGGCCTTGAGATGACCACGCTGAACGGCGTGAGCGGAACCGTACAGCTGGAGCGCGTGCGCTGGCGGCTGGAAGAGGGGCGACTGTACCGGGATGTCTGGCCGGTGATTGACAGCCCGGCGGATGCCAGACCCGATGCGGTGCCGATTGTCGGCGAGGTGAAATCCCTGCAGTGGCGTTTTTACCGTCAGGGCTGGCAAAAAAGCTGGAACGACCCGGCACATCTGCCGGATGGCGTCGAGCTGACGCTGACGATGGAAAACGGGGAAACCTGGCGCTGGGTGTTTACGACGCCGGGCGATATCCCCGAGGCCGCCGCGCCAGCGCCCGCAGACGCACCTGCCGCGCCACCTGCAGCGGAAGCGACATCATGAAGGCTTTACGTAAACAGAAAGGCGTCGCGCTGCTGGTGGTACTGATCCTGCTGGTCATGATGTCGGCGCTGGCTGCCAGAATCAGCCAGCAGTTCTGCCGCAATCTGCAGAAAACCCATTACCAGGTGAGTCAGCAGCAGCTGCGCTGGGCCATGCAGGCTCAGGAGAAGGTGGTCAAAGATCGTCTGCAGAGCGACGCCAGCGGTGAGAGTAAAGCCCTTAGCCTGCAGGGTGACTGGCACCAGCCGCTGGAGACCCGGGGTGACGATTACACGGTGGTCAGTCAGGTGGAAGACGCCCAGGACTGCTTCAACGTGAATAACCTGCTGGCGGCCGATGACATCGCGCAGGGGCAAAATGCGCCCGCGGTGCCGGAAAAACCGCGGAAAGAGCAGATTGTTGAGCAACTCCTGACCGGGAGTGGCCTCAGCCAGTCCACGGCGCACGAGGTTTACTCGCAGCTGGTGGACTATCTGGATGGCGATACCACCACGGCCAGCGAGGGGGAGGAGAGCGATGCCTGGGCGGGCGTGGTGCCCCCCCGGCAGCCCGCAAACCAGATGATGCGCACGATCGCTGAGATCACGCTGCTGCCGGCATTTCCGGCAACGGCATACCGGAAGGTGAGCACGCTGCTGTGTGCCTTACCGGATACCGCCAGCAAGGTGGATGTGAACACCCTGAAACCGGAACAGGCCGCCTTACTGGCCGCCATGTTCCCCGGAAAAATAACGCAAGACGATGCCGTTCGCCTGATTGAATCGCGACCTGAAACCGGCTGGGAAAATATGGAAACCTTCAGCAACGCGCTGGAGCAGGCCTTCCCGCAGGTGAAAGACGACCTTCCGCAGGTGGCCGGACAACTCTCCACCCAAAGCCGGTACTTCCGCGTTAACTATACCGGCAACACCGATGCGCTAACGCTTCGCGTGGTAAGCCAGCTTCAGGTCAATAACGAAGCGGGTGAGATCGTGACGTGGCAACGTCGTTACCGAATGATTGAATAAGAAAAGCAGATGGCTATGAAACAGGTACTTTTTGTTCGTCCCGACAGCCGTGAGGGCGGGAAAATAATGTGGTGTGCTTCCGGCAGCCAGCAGGTTGACGTTGTGGAGCGCCTTGACGCGCTGGCAGACCATCCTCTCGCGGCCCGGGTCTGTTTACTGTTGCCCGCGGGCAACATGATCTTCCGCCATTTTACGTTGCCGAAAAAAGTTGCCTCTCAGACGGCGGCGTTCTCGTGGCTGGCGGAAGAGACGCTCATTGGCGAGGTGGACAACCTTCACTGGACGGTGCTTCACAAAAAGGGGGCCGACGTTGACGCGGTGGCGATTGATACCGATCTTCTGCGCGGGTGGTTAGCCCGTTGCCAGGAGGCCGGTTTGAAGGTGATTCAGGCGCTGCCGGATGCCTGGCTGCTGCCGGTGACGGCAGGAGGAAGCACGCTGGTTGCCCTGGATGACCGCTACTGGCTGCGCCTGTCGCCCCATGTCGCCAGCGAAATGGAGGCCAGCCTGCTGCCGCTGCTGATGCAAAAAACCCCAGACGGTGACGTGTGCTGTTACGGCGAACCGCCAGCCGGTGTCGGGGTGGATCTTCTGCACCCGTGGCAGCATCCGCTGGTGCTGATCCAGCCCCAGTGGCAATCCTGTCGGGTCACCCTCCTGCACGGTGAATTCAGCCCGAAGGCAGGAAAAGGCAGCGCGTCTAAAGGAATAAAAATCGCGATGGCGGCGGCGGGCCTGCTGTCTCTCGGGCTGTTGCTGGGCCCGCGGATCGCGATGGCCTGGATGCTGGTACAGCAGGAAAATCGGGTTCAGCAGGAGATCGTTCAGGTTTATCAGCACCATTTTCCCAGCATGCGCCAGCAGACCAATATCAAATACCACTTTGGTCAAAACATGAAAAAGCAGCACAAAGGGGTATTCCTGCAGCTGGATGATCTTGAGCAAGCCAGGCAGGCCGTACCCGCACTTGAGATCTCCCTGCTTGAGTACGATGCGCAACAAAATGCGCTGACCCTGAGCGTCAGTGCGCAAAGCCAGGCCGCGCTGCAGTCGTTTGTGGAGAAAACGGGGGAGCATTTTGATTTCACCCTACAGCCTGTTTCGACCACTGCACCTTATACCGCCATGATCGCAGGGAAATATAAATGAAAGAGCGAATCACGAAGCTTACGTCGCGTTATCAACAATACAGCATCCGGGAGAAATATATTATAAAAACCGGTGCCGTTGCCCTCCTGGCCGCGGCTGTTTATTACGCGGGCATGATGCCACTGGATAATATGATTCAAAATAGCAAATCAACGCTGACCCGACAAAAAGAGACGCTGAACTGGATGCGCAGAGAAATAGATAAACACCACCTTCCGGTGATGATCATTAAAACGGATAACCCGCGCACGGTGGTGGAGAACAGCGCTCATGAAATTAACCTTTCCCTGACGGAGGTGCGTCAGGACGGGCAAACCTTATCGTTCGTGGTGAACCGCGTAAATGTGTATGAATTAAAAAACTGGCTGCGGGAAATCAACCAGACCTCCGGCGTCAGGCTGCAAAAAATGAACCTTACGCCGGTCGATCACCTCAGTGATGTGAAAGCAGAAGTGCAGCTCACCTGGCGCAAAACCGCATGAACACCGTTGCGCTGATGCGGGAAATCTACCCGGTGGGGTTCCCGGTGATAAGTGCGATCCTGGGCAGCATGGTGGGCAGTTTTCTGGGGGTTGTCGCCGAGCGCGTGCCGGGCATGGTGATGGAGGAGGAAGGCGCGGGCAACTTGCTGTTTCCGGCCTCTCACTGCCCGGTGTGCCAGCATGAACTTGCGGCCTGGGAGAATATCCCGCTGGTCAGTTGGCTAGTATTGCGCGGGCGCTGCAGGCAGTGCGGCACGGCCATCCCGCTGCGCTTATTGATGCTCGAGCTCGTCACCGCGCTCTTTTTTGGCCTGACCGCCTTGTGCATTCCGGGCGAACCGGCGTTGTTCTCACTGTGGTTGCTGGCCGCGTTTCTGCTGCCGCTGGCGATGATTGACTGGCAGCATCAGTTGCTCCCTGACTGTCTGACCCAGCCGTTGCTGTGGGCAGGACTGTTGTTACACCTCGTTGACCACACGCTACCGCTTAAGGATGCGCTGGTGGGGGCGGTGGCTGGCTACCTTTCGCTCTGGTCTCTCTACTGGGCATTTCGTCTGCTTACCGGACGAGAAGGATTAGGCTATGGCGATTTTAAACTTCTGGCGGCGTTAGGCGCCTGGTGCGGCTGGCAGGCACTGCCCACCCTGGAATTGATTGCCGCGTTAAGCGGTATTGTCGGATATTTCGCGACAACACATGCGAATAAAAATAACCGCATTATTTCTTTCGGTCCTTATTTAGCTTTTGCCGGCATGACGGTTTTTGTTTATCAGGTTGCCTGTTCCACATTCTGAATACACCGGTCAAGTTTTTTTAGTGATTTTTTCGATTGGGGAATGAAAGGAATACAGTATTTATTCAGCGTATCGTTAAAGACATAAGCTTCACAGAATTCGAGCTTGTATCTTTTAATGGAGGAATACAGCGCGCCACAGAAATAGCGGTTAACGATTATTGCTTAAGTTGAAATTCAAAGTCTGTAAAAAACTATTCCATGTTTTAAAGGAAGACATGGGTCATTAACGTTTACAAATAAATTTATCAGGAAATAAAAATGAAATTTATGAAGCCTAAATATCTGGCGCTTTTCGTTGCAGCGGCGTCCAGCTCTGCCTTCGCGGCGGCGCCGGGTACGCCAACCCTCAGCAGTGGCAATGATAAGTTTGCGATTGTTGAAGTTGACCAGGCAGCGCAAGACTATAACAGCCTTGTGAAAGTCCATGATGGCGCGGATGTGAAAGTTGAGTGGAACGTCTGGAGCGGCGATGCGCCAACCTCGGCGAAAGTGCTTCTGGATGGTCAGGCCGTGTGGAGTGGCGCCGCAAGCGCCTCCGGGTCAGCCACCTTCAAAGTGAAAAAGGGCGGACGCTATCAGGAGCAGGTTGAACTCTGTAACGCCAGCGGGTGTTCTAAAAGTGCCAGCAAACTGATCATCGTGGCGGACACGGACGGGAGCCATCTGCTGCCGCTGAACACCACCCTGAAGGAAAATAACAAAACTTTCTCTCAACATACGGACAAAGTGGTGGGTGCCTATTTCCCTGAGTGGGGCGTCTATGGGCGTGAGTTCCCGGTGGATAAAATCCCTGCGGCGAACCTGAACCACATTTTGTACGGTTTCATTCCGATCTGTGGCGGTGATGGCATCAACGACGGGTTAAAAACGGTTGAGAACGGCAACAGCTTCGCCGCACTGCAGCGCGCCTGCGCGGGCCGTCAGGATTACACCGTGGCCATTCACGATCCGTGGGCGGCATTGCAAAAACCGCAGGCCGGCGTGACCAACTGGGACGATCCCTACAAAGGTAACTTTGGTCAGTTGATGGCGCTGAAAAAAGCCCATCCGGATCTGAAAGTGCTGCCTTCCATTGGCGGCTGGACGATGTCCGATCCGTTCTTCCAGATGCATGATTCAGCGATCCGCGCACGCTTCGTCTCTTCCGTGAAAGAGTTCCTGAAAACCTGGAAATTCTTCGACGGGGTCGATATTGACTGGGAATTCCCGGGGGGGGGTGGTGTGTCAGAAAATCTTGGCAACCCTGCTCAGGACAAAGCCACCTATACCGCGGTGATGCACGATCTGCGCGCGATGCTGAACGAGCTGTCAGCAGAAACGGGCCGTACGTACGAACTGACCACCGCCATTGGTTCCGGTAAAGACAAAATTGAAGACGTGGATTACACCACGGCGCAGCAGTACCTCGACCACATCTTCCTGATGAGCTACGACTTCTACGGCGGCTGGAGCAATACTGATCTCGGCCACCAGGCGGCGTTGCACGGCGCGGAGTGGAAACCGGACACCAACTACACCACTGAAAACGGCGTGAACGCGCTGCTGGAGCAGGGCGTGCAGCCGGGCAAGATTGTTGTGGGGGCGGGCATGTACGGTCGCGGCTGGACCGGCGTTCATGGTTACACCGGCGATAATCCGTTCACCGGTACGGCAACGGGCGCGGTCAAAGGCACCTGGGAACCGGGCGTGGTTGACTACCGTCAGATTGCGAACGAGTACAAAGGCAAGCCAGGCTGGGAATACAAATACGATGCCGCGGCAGAAGCGCCGTATCTGTTCAATAAAGCCACCGGCGATCTGATTACCTATGAAGACGCGCGTTCTACCACGGCAAAAGGTAAGTATGTGCTGGCGAAAAACCTGGGCGGTCTGTTCTCCTGGTCCATCGACTCGGACAATGGCGACATCCTCAATGCGATGAACGAAAGCCTGATGGGCGGCGGTTCAACGCCGGTTGATCCCGTTGTCACCAACCATGCGCCGATCGCTGCGGCTGCCGATCAGACCGTGACCGGGCCTGTTACCGTCACCCTTGATGGCTCTGCGTCTGGCGATCCGGACGGCGACGCCATTACCTATAAGTGGACCCAGATTTCCGGTCCAGCCGTGACCCTTACCAACAGCACGAAAGCCAAAGCCTCCTTCGGCGCGGCGGCAGTGACTCAGAACCAGACGCTCTCCTTCCGCCTGACGGTGAAAGATGCGAAAGGCCTGACGAACGCCATTGACGTTCAGGTCGTGAACAAAGCACCTAAAGCGAACCAGGCACCGGTGGTCAACCCGATGGAAAGCATCACGCTGCAGGCGGGTGAAACCTATGCCCTGCATGCGCAGGCAGCCGATCCGGATGGTGACGCGCTGACCTATGCCTGGAGCGTGCCGGCGGACATGAACGCAACCGGTACTGACACCGCGAACGTGAATATCACCGCACCGGCTGTCGCTTCCGATTCCACCTACACCCTGAGCGTGGTGGTCAGCGACGGTAAAACCAGCGTTCAATCGAACGTGCAGGTTATTGTCACGCCAAAAGCAGCCGATGAGGTCACGCCGCCATCTGACGAGGTGACACCACCAGCCGATGAGGTCACGCCACCTTCTGATGAAGGCTCTGCCACCGGCAGCTGTGATGCACCTGTTGATGCCAATGCCAGCCAGTACCCGGCCTGGAGTGCGAGCAAAATCTACAACAGTGGTGACACCGTGAGCGCCGACAACCTGGTGTGGAAAGCGAAGTACTGGACACAGGGCAATAAACCTGGCTTTGACGCAGATGCGTGGGAGCTGGTCAGCCAGGTGAAAATGAACTGGCGTTCAGATGTGGTTTACAACGGTGGCGATACGACCACCTACCAGGGGTATGTCTACCGTGCGAAATGGTGGACCCGTGGTGATAAACCAGGTAACAGCGATGTATGGGTGAAAGAAGGCGCGTCAGCAGACTGCAAATAACCTTCTTAGCCTGAGGTTGCGGGTTTGATATCGCCTGCAATCGTTGACCACACCCCGTTTCGGGTGTGGTCAACCCCTTCCGGAATAAGACAGCGTGCGCAAGGAGAAGGATCGTCAGTAAATAAACAGGTAATGAGATGAAACGCTTTTTATTGTTATTGCTTATTTTAAGTCAGAGTGCGGCAGCAAATTGCTGGGATAAAGCGGCGCATTATTATCATGTTGATCCGTATTTATTATATGCCATTGCGCAGGTGGAATCCGGTATGAATCCGAATGCCGTGGGGTGGAATCAGGATGGCTCGCGGGATGTGGGATTAATGCAGATTAACAGCACGCATTTCAGCGAACTGCAGCGCCAGGGCATTGACGAGAACCGGCTTGTGACCGAGCCCTGCACCTCCATTATGGTGGGCGCGTCAATACTGTCGACGATGATCAACGTATATGGCTATAACTGGGAAGCCGTCGGGGCTTATAACGCGGGAGTGAAAAAAGAGAATTATTCAAAGCGCATGAATTATGCCCGCAAGGTCTGGGCGAAATATCAGGAGATAAAACCTCGTTCCTCTTATTAATTCTGCTTTTTGTTTTTTGAAGCGTACCCAGAGGTGCGCTTCAGAAAATGAAAAATTACCGCACTCTTTGGTTTATTTATTAAGGGAATAATACATAAACCGTGATTGCATTAACCCTTGTTGCTATATATAGGATGAGTTGAAATGACCAAAAGGACCTTACTGAGCGTGCTCGTTGCGGGTGCATGCATTGCGCCTTTCATGGCACAGGCTGCGACGCTGCAGGCAACCACCAGCGAGCCGTTCACCCTGAAAGCCAGCGATCTGGCGAAGAAAGAACAGGAACTGACTAACTTTCCACTGATGGCGTCGGTTAAAGACACCATTCGTACGCTGGATAATGCCCAGGTTGAGCTGATTGAGCCAGGCCGTGCAGCGAACCCGGATAACGTTAAACGCGTTGAAGGCATTGTGAAGGCCAGCGACTGGGAATACCTTTTCCCGATGCGAGCGCAGTCCTACACCTACAGTAACTTCCTGAAAGCGGTGGGCAAATTCCCGGCGCTGTGTAAGACCTACAACGACGGCCGTGACAGCGACGCCATCTGCCGTAAAGAGCTGGCCACCATGTTTGCCCACTTCGCACAGGAAACCGGCGGCCACGAAAGCTGGCGTCCGGAAGCCGAATGGCGTCAGGCGCTGGTTCACGTTCGCGAAATGGGCTGGACCGAAGGGCAGAAAGGCGGTTACAACGGCGAATGTAATCCTGATATCTGGCAGGGACAAACCTGGCCGTGCGGCAAAGACAAAGACGGCGATTTCGTGAGTTACTTTGGCCGTGGGGCAAAACAGCTGTCTTATAACTACAACTACGGTCCGTTCTCTGAAGCGATGTTCGGCACTGTCCGCACGCTGCTCGACAAGCCGGAGCTGGTGGCTGACACCTGGCTGAACCTGGCAAGCGCCATCTTCTTCTTCGCCTACCCGCAGCCGCCGAAGCCGAGCATGCTGCAGGTTATCGACGGCACCTGGCAGCCAAACGATCATGACAAAGCCAACGGCCTGGTTCCGGGCTTCGGCGTGACCACCCAGATCATTAACGGTGGCGTAGAGTGTGGCGGCCCGACTGAGATTGCCCAGTCTGAAAACCGTATCAAGTACTACAAAGAGTTTGCGAAGTACCTGAAAGTGCCTGTCCCGGCAAATGAAGTGCTCGGCTGTGCCAACATGAAGCAGTTCGATGAAGGCGGCTCCGGTGCGCTGAAGATTTACTGGGAGCAGGACTGGGGATGGAGTGCCGATACGCCAGACGGTAAAACGTATTCCTGCCAGCTGGTCGGTTATCAGACGCCGTTCAGCGCCTTTAAAGAAGGTGACTACACGAACTGCGTGAAGAAATTCTATAACGTCAACATTATCAACGATGACGGTTCCGCCGTGACGCCGGACGAGCATCCGGTCACTCCGGCACCGACGCCATCGGAAGATGAAACCCCGGCACCGGTTCCGGACGAAACGCCGGCAGAACCGACCGTGGTGAACCACGCACCGGTCGCGCAGATTGCGGGCCCAATCGGTGCGGTGGAAGCGGGCGCGCAGGTATCCCTGAGCGCAGAAGGATCCACTGACCAGGACGGCAATACGCTGACCTACACCTGGCGTTCACAGGATGGCCAGACGGTCACCGGTGAAGACAAGGCGGTGGTGACCTTTACCGCGCCCGAGTCTGCGTCGGCTCAACAGTATGAAGTCAGCCTGACCGTGAGCGATGGTGAGCTGAGCAGCACCACTTCCTATCTGCTGAACGTTAAAGCGAAAGCCACGACGCCGTCTGAAAACGACGGTACCTCAGGTGCTTACGCCGCGTGGAGCGCGAACAGCAAGTACAAGGCAGGCGATATCGTGAATAACCACGGTAAACTGTTCCAGTGCAAACCGTTCCCGTACAGCGGCTGGTGTAACAATGCCCCGGCGTACTACGAGCCAGGCGCGGGTCTGGCGTGGTCAGACGCCTGGACGGCGCTGTAAAACAAAACGGCAACCTTCGGGTTGCCGTTTTCGTCTCTGTTCTCTGAGATGTGCGTGCTTAACTAGCGATGCAATTTACCGTGGTCACGCAGCCAGGCGGCAGTACGCACAATCCCTTCATCCAGGGTGACAATCGGCTTATACCCCAGTTCGTTCTCTGCGCGGGTGATATCCAGCGTAAAATCGAAGTTGAGCTTTGACACACCGTAGTGCGTCAACGCAGGCTCTTTCGCCGATTTACTCCCAAGACGCTCCATACTGCGGGCAATCATATCCAGCATCGGGTAGGGCACGGAACGGATACGGCAGTCGATTTGCAACTCGTCAATCAACCTTTGCACGATGCTGCGCAGCGTGCAGGGCTCACCGTTGGTGATATTGTACGCGCGACCGGAAATCAGGGTATCGCAGTCCGGCTGGCTTGCCAGCCACATGGCGTGGACCGCATTTTCGTAGTACGTCATATCCACCATCGCATCGCCACCGCGGGGCAGCAGCACGCTGCCGTAGTGGTGCATCATCTGCGCCAGACGCGGGATAAACACTTTGTCATGCGGGCCGAACAGGCTCTGAGGACGCAATACAGTAAAACGGGTGTGCGGGTTCGACTGCGCCAGCAGATCGATCACCTCTTCGCTGGCCGCTTTACTGCGGGCAAACTCACAGGCAAAGCGCGCCGGGCGAAAATCTTCCTGCACGTCGCGGTGATGGTGATAGTCGAAATAGAGAGACGGGGAGGAGATATGAATAAAGTTACGCACACCCCAGGCCACGGCCCATTCACCCAGACGACGGGTGGCGCGCACGTTGGCAAGGTCAAAAGCTTCCTGGGTGCCCCACGGGGAGGTAAAACTGGAGCAGTGCCACAGCGTATCGATACCGGCCAGCATCACCTTGGCCTGAGAGGAGACCAGCTCCGTCAGGTCGGCATGGACAAACTCTGCGCCCATTTTTTGCAGCAGTTTACCCATCGCTTCGTTGCGACCGGTGGCCCTGACGCTGATGCCTTTGTTGCGCAGAAACTCGACCGCATTTCGGCCTAAGCCGCTGGTCGCCCCGGTAACCAGTACCTTCATATCAATCCACTGTGTTGAAAAAGAATTTCGTGCGCATTCTTTCGTGAATTACGGCGGGTTGCAATGGGAAAGGTGAAAGAATAAGAGTTTTATTGAGTTATTTTCGTCTTTTGTTCTGCCAACTGCGCGATACGTTTCGCCATTCCGCGAAAGATAAACAGGTGAGCGGGGATCATTAACAACCAGTAGAAAAGCCCCGGCATACCGTGCGGGTGCCACCATGCACGAACGTCCAGTTCTCGATGGTCGCCTTTGTCTTTTAGCGTAAAGCACAACCGTCCCAGACCGGGCGCTTTCATGCCAAACAGCAGCGCCAGCTGTTTTTCGGGCTCGACGATAATTACCTTCCAGCTGTCAACCGTATCGCCTACCGCAAGATACGGGTGTGCAGGACGGCCTTTCGCCAGCCTGTGTCCTACCAGCAGATCCAGTGCGCCACGGGTTTGCCAGAGGATATTGCCGAAGAAATAGCGTTCTTTGCCGCCAATCTGATTCACCACCTCCCACAGGTCCGCCAGACTGGCCGGGGTGTTCACCGTGCAGCCAGCCTGTTTAGGAAAGTAACCGTACTCAGGCCGCCAGCGGGCAAACGCCTGGGCGTCGTAGCCCCAGTCGCTGGAGTTCATCAGCTGTTCCTCTTCCTTGAGCGTATTGCGTACCGCATCATCGAAACGGATCAGCGTCTGGGGGATCAGCGCACGCAACGCGCGATCGTCGGCCAGCAGATCGTGTTTGAGCCCCTGGATCAGCGCTTTTGCGGTCGTCGGCGGCACGGACGTAATGACGGTTAAAAACCACACCGAGATCCAGCGGGTAGGGAAGGGAATGGGGATCAGCCAGCGTCGGCGGCCGCTGACACGCATAAAATGTTCGAACTGTTGCTGGTAGCTCAGCACTTCCGGGCCGGCAGCCTCAAGCACACGGTGTTGCTCAGCCGGATGGTCCAGCAGGGCCACCAGATAATGGCGTAAATTTTCCAGCGCAATCGGCGTGGTGCGCGATCGCACCCAGCGCGGCGGGGTAAGCACCGGCAGGTTGTACACCATGTCGCGCATCACTTCGAACGCGGCGGAGCCGGCCCCGACGATGATCCCCGCCCGCAGTTCGGTGACGGGAATATTGGCGCCGCGCAGGGTTTCAGCCGTGAGCTGACGGGCGCGAAGATGATCGGACTGCTCGTTAGCAGGCGCCTGCAGCGAGCTTAAAAAAATCACCTGCTTCACCGGTGTGCGCAACAGCGCGTCGCGAACGTTCATCGCCACCTGACGCTCGTGGGCGATAAAATCGCCCCCTTCGCCCATGCTGTGAACAAGGTAGTAAAGCGTGTCGACCCCTTCCAGTAACGCCGGCAGCGTCGTGGGCCAGTTGAGATCGACGTTGTGACAGGTCACCCCGGGCAGGTGCAGCTTTTGCAGACGCTCCGTGTTGCGTGCCACGGCCAGCACCTGGTGTCCCTGCTGACTTAACGCAGTGGTGAGATGCTGACCGATATACCCACTGGCACCGAGTACCAGAATACGTTGCGGCACGCTCTGCTCCTTAGCGCTGTAAAAACGCCTGCCAGTGTTTCACCACGTCTGCCAGCTGCTGACGATTAACGTCTAAGTGCATAACCAGGCGTACCACCGGCGAGGCGTTGATCAACACGCCACGGGCTTTCATAAACTCACCCAGCGCGGCAGCGTGCTCTTCGCCCACGCGAATGAACAGCATGTTGGTATCGTGGCGCATAACGTCTGCACCAATCTCGCGTAGCTGTGCGGCCATCCACGCGGCGTTTTCATGATCGTCTTTCAGGCGGGCCACGTTGTTTTTCAGAGCGTACAGTCCGGCTGCCGCCAGAATACCGGCCTGGCGCATCCCGCCGCCGGTCATCTTACGCCAGCGGACCGCGCGTTTGATGTAGTCCGCATTGCCCACCAGCAGCGAGCCAACGGGCGTCCCCAGCCCTTTAGACAGGCAAATAGTGAACGAATCGCAATACTGCGTGATGTCTTTCAGCTCGCAGCCATACTCCACCACGGCGTTAAAGATGCGCGCGCCGTCCACGTGCAGCCCGAGTTTGCGCTCGCGGGTGAATTCCCACGCTGCTTTCAGGTACTCGCGCGGCAGCACTTTGCCGTTGTGGGTGTTTTCCAGACTGAGCAGCCTGGTGCGGGCGAAATGCACATCATCGACTTTGATTTTCGCCGCGACCTTGTCGAGCGGCAGGGTGCCGTCCGGGGCGGCATCAATCGGCTGAGGCTGAATGCTGCCCAGTACCGCCGCACCGCCTGCTTCGTACAGGTAATTGTGCGCGCCCTGACCGGCAATATACTCTTCACCGCGTTCGCAGTGGCTGAGCAACGCCACCAGGTTGGCCTGGGTGCCGGATGGCAGAAACAGGGCAGCCTCTTTACCGCTTAGCTCGGCGGCATAACGCTGCAGCGCATTCACCGTCGGATCGTCACCGTAGACGTCGTCCCCGACCGGGGCGGCCATCATCTCTTCGAGCATGGCGCGACCCGGTCGGGTAACGGTATCACTGCGTAAATCAATCATTTCACATCCCTTTAATTTAAGAGGTTATGTGAAATGTTTTACCTGAGCCAGTTGGTTTTTGCCAGTTCGATTACCTCATCACCGCGTCCGCTGATGATGGCGCGCAGCATATAGAGGCTGAATCCTTTGGCCTGCTCGAGTTTAATCTGCGGTGGGATCGCCAGCTCTTCTTTCGCCACCACCACATCCACCAGTACCGGACCGTCGATGGAGAAGGCGCGCTGCAGGGCTTCATCGACTTCTGAGGCTTTCTCTACGCGAATACCCGTGATGCCGCAGGCTTCAGCGATGCGCGCGAAGTTGGTGTCGTGTAGCTCGGTGCCGTCCGTCAGATAGCCACCTGCCTTCATCTCCATCGCCACAAAGCCCAGCACGCTGTTGTTAAAGACCACGATTTTCAGCGGGAGCTTCATCTGCACAACCGACAGGAAATCGCCCATCAGCATGCTGAACCCGCCGTCGCCGCACATCGCCACCACCTGACGCTCTGGTGCGGTGGCCTTGGCCCCCAGCGCCTGCGGCATGGCGTTGGCCATCGAACCGTGGTTGAACGACCCCAGCAGACGGCGTTTGCCGTTCATCTTCAGATAGCGTGCCGCCCAGACGGTCGGGGTGCCCACGTCGCAGGTAAAAATGGCGTCGTCGTCCGCGAAATGGCTAATTTGCTGCGCCAGATACTGGGGATGAATGGCTTTGTCGCTCGGTTTGGCAAGATCGTCCAGTCCTTTGCGTGCATCGCGGTAATCACTGAGGGCTTTGTCGAGGAACTTCCGGTCGGTTTTTTCTTCCACCAGCGGCAGCAGGGCGGCGAGGGTGGATTTGATGTCCCCTACCAGCGCCATATCGACTTTACTGTGGGCACCAATACTGCCCGGGTTAATATCAATCTGAATGATTTTGGCATCCGTCGGGTAAAACGCGCGGTACGGGAACTGGGTGCCGAGCAGGATCAGCGTGTCGGCATTCATCATGGTGTGGAAACCGCTGGAAAAACCGATCAGTCCGGTCATGCCCACGTCATACGGATTGTCATATTCGACGTGCTCTTTGCCGCGCAGGGCGTGAACAATCGGGGATTTTAACTTGCCGGCAAATTCCACCAGCTCTTTGTGCGCGCCTGCACAGCCACTGCCGCACATCAGGGCGATATTGCTGGAGTAACGCAGCAGCTGCGCGAGCTTTTTGAGCTCTTCTTCAGCCGGCGTGATGACAGGCTGTGGGGCGTGATACCAGTGCGAACTGGCACCTTCAGGCGCGGCCTTCAGCGCCACGTCACCGGGAATAACGACCACCGAAACACCGCGGTTAAGTACGGCTTTGCGCATTGCAATGGCCAGAACCTGAGGGATCTGTTCTGGTGAGGAAACTAATTCGCAATAGTGGCTGCATTCACGGAACAGCTCCTGAGGATGCGTCTCCTGAAAATAGCCGCTGCCGATTTCGGAAGAAGGGATGTGAGCGGCAATCGCCAGGACCGGTACGTGATTGCGGTGGCAGTCAAACAGGCCGTTGATCAAGTGAAGGTTGCCCGGTCCGCACGATCCGGCGCAGACGGCCAGTTCACCCGTCACCTGCGCTTCCGCACCAGCCGCGAAGGCGGCAACCTCTTCATGACGGGTTGGCATCCATTCAATGGTCTTCATTTTATTGAGGCTATCGCTCAGCCCGTTCAGGGAGTCGCCGGTTACGCCCCAGATGCGCTTTACGCCTGCCTGCTCGAGGGTTTTTGCTATGTATGCAGCCACGGTTTGTTTCATGGGTGTCCATCTCCTTTAAGTGATATCGCTTACAAGCTTAGAAGAAAGTCACTGTATTGCCGCGCTTTCCCCCTTATTAAAAGGTGCTTTTCACCCGCAATGATTCGGCATAATCTGGTCATCACACAGATGAAAACAGGAATCATTTCAAATGGTTAAATCATTGTTAATTGCTGTTAATGAAAAGCTATCATGTGACGACGCCGGCAAACTCTTGTTACGACTTGCCGTCGGTGGGCTGATGCTTTTTCACGGTTTACACAAGTTATTGGGTGGCGTGGGGTTCATCAGCAGCATGCTGGTGGAAAAAGGCTTACCGGGGTTTATCGCCTACGGCGTGCTCATTGGCGAAGTGGTGGCGCCTGTCCTGATTATCGTGGGGCTTTTTACGCGCCCGGCGGCGCTGGTGCTGGCGTTTACCATGATTGTGGCGTGGCTGATGGTCGGGACGGGGGAAACCTTTGCGCTGGACGCGGTAGGTGCCTGGGCGATTGAGAGCCTGGTGTACTTCTTTATCGGTGCGCTGGCGGTAGCATGCTTAGGCGCTGGGCGTTTTGCGTTGGGGAAAGCGCCGGTCTGGCGGTAGGCGTACTAACCGGGGGTAAACGCGAGCGCTTACCCCCGTCATTCGCGCGTTGGCTGATTACGCCAGCACAAGATCGCCCTGTGGATGACACGAGCACGCCAGCACGTATCCGTCGGCGATTTCTGCCTCGGTCAGGGTCATTGTGCTCGTCACGGTGTACTCACCGGAGACCACTTTGGTCTTGCAGCAGCCACATACACCAGCACGGCATGCTGCCACCACCGGCACGTTGTTGCTTTCCAGCGCGTCCAGTAGCGTGGTGCCGACCCGGCCAAAGAAGGTCTGAGCAGGCTGCAGCCTGGTGAACGTAATTCCGCTGGTTGCCGCTTCCGCCACCGGGGTGAAGAACTGCTCTTTGAAGAAGCGGGTCACGCCCAGCGCTTTCACGTCCTGCTCAACGATATCCATATACGGCGCCGGCCCACAGGTCATCACGGTACGATCCGCGAGATCCGGGACGCTTTGCAGCAGTTCACGGCTCAGACGTCCGGCGACAAAACCGTGGGTTGCGTTATGTTCCGCCACCAGCGTCACCGGATAGTTACGCCACTCTTCGGCAAAGATCACATCTTCCGGCGAGCGCACGCTGAAGATCACCTGAACATCAGCCTGCGGACGGTTTTTCGCCAGCCAGCGTCGCATTGACATGATCGGCGTGACGCCGCACCCGGCGGCCAGCAGCAGGAATTTATCTTCCGCTTTATCGTCGCAGGTGAAATCCCCGTGTGCGTCGGACAGCCAGAGGTAATCCCCGCGCTTCACGTCCCGGGTCAGCCACTGCGAGCCTGCACCATCATCGATACGGCGGATAGTGAGCGTGATGTACTCGCTCACGCCCGGCGTTGAGGAGATCGTGTAGGCGCGCAGCGTGTCCGCTGAGTTGCGGACACTGACCAGCGCATACTGACCTGCACGGTACGGATAGTAGTCATGGCACAGCAGGGACAGCGTCCACACATCCTGCGTCTCCTGATGGATGTGATGAACCTGCATCCGCCACGGACATTGTGAGGTTGGCATGGTCATGAATAACTCCTTACGCGCTCAGCAGCTGCTGCATATCTTCTTCTACGGTGGTCACGGAACGCAGACCAAACTTCTCGTTCAGCACGGCCAGCAGATCCGGTGTCAGGAAGCCGGGTGCGGTGGGGCCGGTCACAATGTTGGTCACGCCGAGAGAGAGCAGGGTCAGCAGGATGACAATCGCTTTCTGTTCAAACCAGGAGAGCACCAGCGACAGCGGCAGATCGTTGACGCCGCAGCCCAGTTTTTCCGCCAGCGTGACGGCCAGAATGATGGCAGAGTAGGCATCGTTACACTGACCCGCATCGACCAGACGTGGCAAACCTTCAATGTTGCCGAAGTCCAGCTTGTTGAAACGGTATTTACCGCACGCCAGCGTCAGGATCAGGCAATCTTCCGGTACGCTGGTGGCGAAATCGGTGAAGTAGTTACGCTCACCGCGCGCACCGTCACAGCCGCCAATCAGGAAGATATGGCGCAGTTTTTCACGGCTCACGAGGTCAATCAGTGAATCCGCGGCACCGAGCAGGGTTTCGCGACCAAAGCCGACGGTGATCAGATGTTCGATTTCGCTGTACGGGAAGCCACCCATCTGCTGCGCCTGGGCGATGACCGGGCCGAAATCATCCCCTTCCAGGTGGCTCACACCCGGCCAGCCAACGATGCTGCGGGTCCAGATGCGGTCGTCATACGCGCCAACGGTGGGGTCGATGATGCAGTTAGAGGTCATCACGATGGGGCCCGGGAAACGGGCGAACTCAACCTGCTGGTTCTGCCAGCCGCTGCCGTAGTTCCCGACCAGGTGTTTAAATTTACGCAGTTCCGGGTAGCCGTGTGCGGGCAGCATTTCGCCGTGGGTATAGACGTTAACGCCCGTGCCTTCGGTCTGCTTCAGCAGGTTATAGAGGTCTTTCAGGTCATGGCCGGAGATCAGGATGCACTTGCCTTCGGTCGCTTTAACGTTAACCTGCGTCGGCGTTGGGTGGCCGTAGGTGCGGGTTTCACCGGCATCCAGAATACGCATCACGTTGAAGTTCATCTGGCCGATTTCCATTGAACATTCGAGCAGCGGATTCATCTCGGCAGGCCAGGTACCCAGCCACGCCATGATTTTGTGGTACTGAGCATAGATAGCGTTATCGTACTGGCCCAGGACGTGCGCGTGTTCCATATAGGCCGCGGCCCCTTTCAGGCCGTACAGGCAGAGCAGACGCAGGCCGAGAATGTTCTCGCCAATCGCCGCTTTGTCTTTATTGGGGGTGAATTCTGCTGCCTGACGCTGCAGCTCGCCCAGGTCGTCGCTTACCAGCTGCAGGTCTGCCATTGGGTTTTCTACCCGTGCGTTGGCATCGGCGCTCAGGCACTGCGCTTTCAGCGCTTCACGCAACGCAATTGCTTCGCGGGCATAGCCGACGATGCGCGGGGAATCAAAGTTAACGTTAGTCAGCGTGGAGAAAAAGGCGCGGGGGGCGAAACTGTCTACATAGTGGTCAATAATGCCATATTCGCGGGCCTTGAATGCCCATGCGGAAAGGCCTTGCAGGGCGGCAATCAGCAGATCCTGCAGGTCTGATGTTTCTGCGGTTTTGCCGCACATACCTTGCGCATAAGAGCAGCCATTGCCTGCCGGGGTACGGATGGTTTGTTCACATTGCACACAAAACATAATCACACCTGTTAAAGTTATATTTGATATACATGTTTGAGATTATGCCTGTGACTGAACGGTGAAAAGGGCTTTCTTCTACAAAATAGAGGGAGATTGATTTAGCGCAATTTTGGCGGCAGAAAGCCTACCGCCAGAGGAGTATCAGGCGGAGAAAAACGCCATCAGAACGGGAACCAGCAGGCTCAAAATAAAGCCATGCACAATGGCGGCAGGCACCATCTCCAGCCCACCTGAACGCTGCAGGACCGGCAGGGTAAAGTCCATCGACGTGGCGCCACACAGCCCCAGTGCGGTCGAGCGACTGCGGCGCACCAGGCCCGGGATCAGCATAATGGCAATTAATTCCCGCGCCAGGTCGTTAAAGAAGGCGGCGCTCCCGATGACCGGACCGAACGATTCGGTCAGCAGAATACCGGAAAGGGAATACCAGCCAAATCCGGAGGCCATTGCCAGACCGGTTTTTAACGGCAGGCCGAGAATAAAGGCATTAATCACGCCCGCCACCAGTGAGCTAATGACGACGATAACCGCGACGATCATTCCACGGCGATTAAGGACAATCTGTTTCAACGTCATGCCATTATTTCGCAGCTGAATACCGATAAGGAACAGCAGGAAAATGAGGGTATATTCACTGGCTTCCGTCGCGTGCTGTAAAAAATTCCATCCGCTCAGCCCAAGAACAAAACCCAGCACCACGACGCCGCATAATTTTAAAGATTCCAGCGCCATTGCAATTCGTGACGGCAGTTTTTCCTGATGGTGGTGATTTTTCCACGGAATAGTGCGTTCAAGCCAGAAAAGTGCGGCAATATTGCACAGCAAAATAACGGCGCAGGTGACGACAGAATAATGCAGGATCGCCAGCAGATTGGTGGCCAGATTATCCAGAAACGCCAGGCTTATCCCCATAAAGAAAAGAATGACGTAGACAATCCAGCTCAGAAAACGGTTGATAAGCCGTAACGCGGATTCGCGATGCAGCGGGATAAGGTAGCCCACAATCAGAGGCAGCAGAATGATGAGGAGTCCTGAAAACATGAACAACGGGTCCTTGTGAGTATCTGTTAAGCGCCAGAGACACTACCCAATAAACGTTGTCAGGTAAAGGAGCAACAAAAAAGCCGGGTGGCAGCAACGCCTGACCCGGCCTGAGTGTTGTCATGCAGGTCGGGTAAGCGTAAGTGCTACCCGACTGCACACGCAATTAATCGCGTTTTTCCAGCAGGGTGCGATACAGCACGCCGCCCAGAATACCGCCGATGATTGGCATTACCCAGAACAGCCACAGCTGCTCAAGCGCCCAGCCGCCCTGGAAAATAGCGACGGCAGTACTGCGCGCCGGGTTTACGGAGGTGTTGGTGACCGGAATAGAGATCAGGTGGATAAGCGTCAGCGCCAGACCAATGGCAATAGGCGCGAAGCCCGCCGGGGCGTGTTTGTCGGTTGCGCCGTGGATCACCAGCAGGAAGCCTGCGGTCAGCACAATTTCAATCACGATGGCAGAGAGCATGGAGTAACCGCCAGGGGAGTGTTCGCCGAAACCGTTTGAGGCGAAGCCGCTTGCGGCGGCGTCAAAGCCGGCTTTACCGCTGGCAATAACGTACAGAACCGCTGCAGCAATAATTCCGCCAACAACCTGGGCCACAATATAACCAATGACTTCTTTAGCAGGGAAACGACCGCCCGCCCATAAACCTAATGTCACCGCCGGGTTAAAATGACCGCCGGAAATATGACCCACGGCAAACGCCATGGTTAATACGGTTAAACCGAATGCCAGCGCAACGCCGACAAAACCAATACCTAATTCCGGAAATGCTGCTGCCAGAACGGCGCTACCGCAGCCACCAAACACCAGCCAGAATGTACCAAAGCATTCTGCTGCTAATTTTCTAAACATAACCACCTCAATAATAAACTTCACACGCGTTCCTGCGTGCGGGATATCGTCAAAAAAGGGATGACGACTCAAAGAGCCATTATTTTAAAAACAAAAACATCCCTTCGCCACTAAAATTAATTCGGTTAATTTGATTTATGGCAACGTGATGTCATTCCTTGTTCAAATCGACGGTAAATAGAGCATAGACCAATTCTCTACAGCACGAAGGTTGTGCTGTCGTGTCAAAGTTCCTGCCGCTATACTGCTGATAACTTAAAGGAAAAAGTGATCATCTCGCGGGGGATTTATGCTTCTCGAACGTGTGGAAATTGTTGGGTTCCGCGGTATTAACCGCCTGTCGCTGCAGCTTGAGCAGAACAACGTCCTGATCGGTGAGAACGCGTGGGGTAAGTCCAGCCTGCTGGATGCGCTGACGCTGCTGCTTTCGCCCGAAGACGATCTGTATCACTTTGCCCATGATGATTTCTGGTTTCCTCCCGGCGATGTGAATGGCCGCGAAAAACACCTGCACATTATTCTGACGTTCCGCGAATCCGAGCCGGGGCGTCACCGCGTGCGACGCTTCCGGCCGTTATCACCCTGCTGGGTTCCGTGCGACGACGGTTTCCACCGGATTTTCTACCGGCTGGAAGGTGAGATGGCAGAAAACGAGGGCGTATTAACCCTGCGTGATTTCCTCGATGAGAAAGCCAACCCTATTCCGCTGGATGACATCGACGACCTGGCTCGCCACCTGATTCGCCTGATGCCGGTGTTGCGCCTGCGTGATGCGCGTTTTATGCGGCGGATCCGCAACGGCACCGTACCGAATATGCCGGAAGTGGAAGTGACCGCCCGCGAGCTGGATTTCCTGGCGCGAGAGCTGGTGGCGCGTCCGCAAAATCTGACCGATGGTCAAATCCGCCAGGGGTTGTCGGCAATGGTACAACTGCTGGAACACTATTTTTCCGAGCAGGGGACGTCGGAGTCGCGCCATCGTCTGATGCGCCGCCGCTCTCACGATGAACAACGCAGCTGGCGCTACCTCGATATCATTAACCGGATGATCGACAGGCCCGGTGGCCGTACCCATCGGGTGATTTTGCTGGGGCTGTTTTCGACGCTACTGCAGGCCAAGGGCACCGTTCGTCTCGACCGTGACGCCCGCCCGCTGCTGCTGGTGGAAGACCCGGAAACGCGCCTGCACCCGATCATGCTCTCGGTGGCGTGGCACCTGTTGAATCTGCTGCCGCTGCAGCGCGTGACCACCACCAATTCCGGCGAGTTATTGTCGCTGACCCCGGTCGAGCACGTCTGCCGTCTGGTACGTGAGTCTTCCCGCGTCACCGCCTATCGCCTCGGGCCGGGCGGGATGAACGCGGAAGAGGGACGTCGTATCTCGTTCCACATCCGCTTTAATCGTGCGTCGTCGCTGTTCGCCCGCTGCTGGCTGCTGGTTGAGGGAGAAACGGAAACCTGGGTTATCAACGAACTGGCGCGTCAGTGCGGACACCATTTTGATGCCGAAGGTATCAAGGTCATCGAATTTGCCCAGTCGGGGATCAAGCCGCTGATCAAATTCGCCCGGCGGATGGGCATTGAATGGCATGTGCTGGTGGATGGTGACGAGGCGGGGAAAAAATATGCCGCGACCGTGCGTGGCCTGCTGAATAATGAGCGCGAAGAAGAGCGCGACCACTTAACCATGCTGCCGGCCATGGACATGGAGCACTTTATGTACCGTCAGGGGTTCGACGACGTGTTCCACCGGATTGCGATGGTGCCGGTGGATGTGCCAATGAACATGCGGCGCGTGATTGCCAAAGCCATCCACCGCTCTTCAAAACCTGATTTAGCGATTGAGGTGGCGACGGAAGCGGGGAGACGTGGCGTGGAGTCCGTGCCGACGCTGCTGCGCAAGATGTTCTCCCGCGTGCTGTGGCTGGCACGCGGGAAAGCGGATTAAGCGCGGGTCGCCTGCGTGACCTGTTGCGTCAGGCTGTCCAGTAACGCATAGCGGCGGCGGTACTCAGCGCGCTTTTTGCTCGCAATCTCTTCCATCGGCTTACGGGGCATGGCGAGCGGCAGCATGAAGTGGCCGTTATCCTGTTTTTGCCCGCCGAGGGAGAGCCAGAAGCTGTCATAATCGGCCAGCAGTTTTCCCTCTTTTTTCTTGCGGTAACGCCAGCTGCGGTAGATATGCGTGGCGTTACTCACCGCGACAATATGCTCAACCGGGAAAGCTGCGCCAAGCGTCATTGCCGTTTCAACCAGCAGGCGTTTCGGGAACAGGCCGTGACACGCTTTGGTCGCTCCCTGGATCAGTTCATGTGGAACATGTGCTTTTGCCCCCTGCAGGCCGCCGATGAACAGCGTTGTTTTTCCTTCAAACGGGCACAGCGTGAAGGTCATTTCCGCCAGCACGGTATTCTGATGGTTACAAAAGACGAGGGTGGCTTCACCCTCTTTATCCATGAAGGCGTCGGCGCACAGGCGTACAGTAAACTGCTGTTCGTCTTTTCCGGTCAGGGTCAGCAGGGTTGCCCCCTGCGGCGAAAGGTAACCCTTGACCAGCGTTGCCGGAAGCTGGCGCGTCATGGTCTGGTAGTGCCAGGTCAGCGATTCCAGCGCCTGTCGGCGATCCATGTCCACCGTTAACCACGGGCGGTGCAGGCGGCACGGCAGCCCTGGTTGCACCTGCAACATTTGCATCAGGCGCGGCTGCTTTGCCAGCTCTGACAGCAGACGCGTGGTGCTGAACGGTGTCATCAGCGAACGGAGCATGAACTTACGTCGATAAGCGGGGTTTTGCCATGCCAGCCCCGGTGTGATCTTCCCGAAGGCCAGATTATTGAAGAGCTGCCAGCCGGATTTAGGCTGGGGCTGATGAGAAAAAAGTGTATCGACGATGGAAGACATGTTAGATCCTGCTTCTGAAGGAAGGGCTCTATTTCAGCAGGCGAAATTTCAACATCTCATCAACAAATTGAGGCGATTTCGGTGCGCGGGGGTTTCGTTGAGGAGTCGTTTAGATAGAATCAACGTTTATAATTGCCAGAACATTTATTTGGAATATTTATGAACCTCAAGGGAAAACGCAGAACGTGGTTTCTGCTGCTGGCGGTAATTGTTATCGGGGGAGGGTTCTGGCTATGGCAGATCCTGAATGCCCCTGTACCACAGTATCAAACACTGATTGTCCGTCCGGGCGAGCTGCAGCAAAACGTGCTGGCGACGGGAAAACTGGATGCCCTGCGCAAGGTTGACGTGGGTGCACAGGTAAGCGGTCAGTTGAAAACGCTGTCGGTTGAGATTGGCGACAAGGTGAAAAAAGGCCAGCTGCTGGGCGTTATCGATCCTGAGCAGGCGCAAAACCAGATCCGTGAGGTGGAAGCCACGCTCATGGAACTGCGTGCCCAGCGTGCACAGGCGCAGGCTGAGCGCAACCTGGCCCAGGTAACGTTAACGCGTCAGCAGGCGCTGGCCAAAACGCAGGCCATCTCGAAACAAGATTTAGACACGGCAGCCACCGAGCTGGCGGTTAAGCAGGCGCAGATCGGGACTATCGATGCGCAGATCAAGCGCAACCAGGCCTCGCTGGATACGGCCAAAACCAACCTCGACTATACGCAGATTGTGGCGCCCATGGCCGGGGAAGTGACTCAAATTACCACGCTGCAGGGGCAAACGGTGATTGCGGCGCAGCAGGCGCCCAACATTCTGACCCTGGCGGACATGAGCACCATGCTGGTGAAAGCCCAGGTCTCAGAGGCGGATGTTATTCATCTGAAGCCGGGGCAGAAAGCCTGGTTTACCGTCCTCGGCGATCCTCAGACGCGCTATGAAGGCGCGCTAAAAGACATTCTGCCGACGCCGGAAAAAGTGAACGATGCCATCTTCTACTATGCGCGCTTCGAGGTGCCTAACCCGCAGGGTGTGTTGCGTCTGGACATGACCGCACAGGTGCACATTCAGCTTACCGGCGTGAAAAATGTGCTCACCATTCCTCTCTCTGCGCTGGGTGAATCCACCGGCGAGAGCCGCTATAAAGTGAAAGTGCTGCGCAACGGCGAAACGCGTGAGCGAGAAGTGGTCATTGGTGCGCGTAATGACACCGACGTGGTGGTGGTCAAAGGGCTGGAAGAGGGTGAGGAGGTTGTCACCAGCGAAAGCCTGCCCGGAGCCGCTAAATGACGGCGTTGCTTGAGCTGAATGACATTCGTCGCAGCTATCCGTCGGGTGATGGCCCGGTTGAGGTGCTGAAGGGGATCACCCTGCGCGTCGAAGCGGGCGAGATGGTGGCGATTGTCGGTGCGTCCGGCTCCGGTAAATCGACGCTGATGAATATTCTCGGCTGTCTGGACAGACCCACCAGCGGCACCTATCGGGTGGCCGGTATGGATGTTTCCACGCTGGACGGTGACGCGCTGGCAAAACTGCGGCGGGAACATTTCGGTTTTATCTTCCAGCGTTACCATCTGCTCTCTCACCTGACGGCGGCGCAGAACGTCGAAGTGCCGGCGGTCTATGCCGGCGTCGAGCGGAAAAAACGCCTTGAGCGCGCCCAGATGCTGCTGACGCGTCTGGGGCTGGCGGAGCGGGTGGAGTACCAGCCCTCGCAGCTCTCCGGCGGCCAGCAGCAGCGTGTCAGTATCGCACGCGCGCTAATGAACGGCGGTCAGGTGATCCTCGCAGATGAACCGACCGGGGCGCTCGACAGCCATTCGGGTGAAGAGGTGATGGCGATCCTTCACCAGCTTCGCGATCAGGGGCATACGGTCATCATCGTTACCCACGATCCGCAGGTGGCTGCACAGGCCGAGCGCATCATTGAGATCCGCGACGGAGAGCTGGTCAGCAACCCGCCGGCGCGACACGCCCGGGCGGCGGCACCGAAAGAAGTCCTGCCGGCGTCAACCGGCTGGGGACAATTTTCCAGCGGGTTTCGTGAGGCGCTGACCATGGCCTGGCTGGCGATGGCTGCCAACAAAATGCGCACCCTGTTGACCATGCTGGGCATCATCATTGGTATCGCCTCGGTGGTGTCGATTGTGGTCGTGGGCGACGCGGCCAAACAGCTGGTGCTGGCGGATATTCGGGCCATCGGGACCAACACCATTGATGTCTATCCCGGCAAAGATTTTGGCGATGACGAGCCGCAGTATCAGCAGGCGCTGAAGTATGACGATCTGGCGGCTATCCAGAAGCAGCCGTGGGTGAATTCGGCCACGCCGGCGGTCTCGCAAAACCTCCGTCTGCGGGTAGGCAATGTTGACGTTGCTGCCAGCGCCAACGGCGTCAGCGGCGATTACTTTAACGTCTATGGCATGACCTTCAGCGAAGGTGCCACCTTCAATGCCGAGCAGTTAGCGGGCCGGGCGCAGGTGGTGGTGCTTGATGCCAACTCGCGCCGGCAGCTCTTCCCCAATAAAACCAACGTGGTGGGCGAGGTTATCCTGGTCGGAAACATGCCTGCGACGGTGATTGGCGTGGCGGAAGAGAAACAGTCGATGTTTGGCAGCAGCAAGATCCTGCGCGTCTGGCTGCCCTATACCACCATCTCCGGGCGGATTATGGGGCAGTCCTGGCTGAACTCCATCACCGTTCGCGTGAAGGAGGGCTACGACAGCGCGCAGGCCGAGCAACAGCTGGAACGGCTGCTGACGTTGCGTCACGGGAAGAAAGATTTCTTCACCTGGAACATGGACGGTCTCTTGAAAACGGCGGAAAAGACCACACGTACTCTTCAGCTGTTCCTGACGCTGGTGGCGGTGATCTCGCTGGTGGTTGGCGGTATCGGGGTGATGAATATCATGCTGGTATCGGTCACGGAACGTACCCGGGAGATTGGCATCCGCATGGCAGTCGGTGCCAGAGCCAGCGATGTGCTGCAGCAATTTTTGATTGAAGCGGTGCTGGTGTGTCTGGTGGGCGGCGCGATGGGCATTGCGCTGTCGATGATGATCGCGTTTGCTCTGCAGCTTTTTTTACCCGGCTGGGAGATTGGTTTCTCGCCGGTGGCCATTTTTACCGCATTTTTGTGTTCGACTTTTACCGGCATTTTGTTTGGCTGGCTGCCTGCCCGCAATGCGGCGCGTCTGGATCCTGTGGATGCGTTGGCTCGCGAATAGGCTGAAAATAAAAATGCCAGCCGATCGGGCTGGCATTTTGACGGCGGGATGTACACAATAAAACAGAGAGCTATGCGACCGTTTCTGCTTCAATGGGTACGATCAGGCTTGCATGATTGCCTTTTGGTCCCTGGTGTACATCGAACCGGACGGACTGCCCGGCTTTGAGCGTTCTGTAACCATCCATCTGAATGGTGGAATAGTGAGCGAAGATATCCTCGCCGCCGCCTTCGGGGCAGATGAAGCCAAACCCTTTGGCGTTGTTGAACCACTTAACAGTACCCATTTCCATGCTTCGACATCCTTCGTAAATCTTATAAGTTAAGATGGAATGAACCGGTGGTGGAGTGGGGGCTGTTCAAAACCTCGCCATCTCACGCTTGTACAATTTAGAGAAACGAAAGAAGTCGTCAAGCGTTTGGCGCTTGAGATGGGACAATAATCAACCAAAGTTTGAAGCAGTTAACGCTATTGCAACAGTTTGTGACAGACATCGCGGATGACAGTAATAGATGATTGTTATCTAACATCTGAGGTAGATTCAAAGTGGTTATGCAAAATGGGTAAGACCAACGACTGGCTGGATTTTGACCAGCTGGCGGAAGATAAAGTGCGTGACGCGCTAAAACCGCCATCTATGTATAAAGTTATGTTAATGAACGATGATTACACGCCGATGGAATTTGTTATTGACGTGCTACAAAAGTTCTTTTCTTATGATGTAGAACGTGCAACGCAACTGATGCTTACCGTTCATTATCGTGGCAAAGCTATCTGCGGCATCTTTACCGCCGAAGTGGCGGAGACCAAAGTCGCGATGGTGAACGATTATGCGAGGGAGAACGAGCATCCGTTGCTGTGTACGCTGGAAAAGGCCTGATAAGGCATAAAATTTGGGGGAGGTGCCTATGCTCAATCAAGAACTGGAACTCAGTTTAAATATGGCTTTCGCCAGAGCGCGTGAGCACCGACATGAGTTTATGACCGTCGAGCATTTACTGCTCGCACTGCTTAGCAACCCATCTGCCCGCGAAGCGCTGGAAGCCTGCTCCGTGGATCTGGTGGCGCTACGTCAGGAACTCGAAGCCTTCATCGAACAAACCACACCGGTGCTGCCAGCCAGTGAAGAAGAGCGCGACACGCAGCCGACGCTCAGCTTCCAGCGCGTGTTGCAGCGTGCGGTATTCCACGTCCAGTCTTCCGGACGTAGCGAAGTGACGGGCGCAAATGTGCTGGTCGCCATCTTCAGCGAGCAGGAGTCACAGGCTGCCTACCTGCTGCGCAAACACGAAGTCAGCCGACTCGACGTGGTTAACTTTATCTCTCACGGAACGCGTAAAGACGAGCCGAACCAGGCATCGGATTCCAGCAATCAGGTCAATAACAATGAAGAGCAAGCAGGCGGGGAGGATCGTATGGAAAACTTCACCACCAATCTCAACCAGCTTGCTCGCGTTGGCGGTATCGACCCGCTGATTGGTCGCGATAAAGAGCTGGAGCGCGCGATCCAGGTATTGTGCCGTCGCCGCAAGAACAACCCGCTGCTGGTGGGTGAATCTGGCGTCGGTAAAACCGCGATTGCCGAGGGTCTCGCCTGGCGTATTGTGCAGGGCGACGTACCGGAAGTGATTGCCGATTGCACCATCTACTCGCTGGATATTGGCTCGCTGCTGGCGGGCACTAAATACCGCGGCGATTTTGAAAAACGCTTTAAGGCGCTTTTGAAACAGCTCGAGCAGGACACCAACAGCATTCTGTTTATCGATGAGATCCACACCATCATCGGTGCCGGTGCGGCCTCGGGTGGCCAGGTGGATGCCGCTAACCTGATCAAACCGCTGCTCTCCAGCGGTAAGATCCGCGTGATTGGCTCTACAACGTATCAGGAGTTCAGCAACATCTTTGAGAAAGATCGTGCCCTGGCGCGTCGTTTCCAGAAAATCGATGTGACTGAACCTTCTGTTGAAGAAACCGTGCAGATCATCAACGGTCTGAAACCGAAGTACGAAGCGCACCACGATGTGCGTTATACCGCCAAAGCGGTGCGTGCGGCGGTGGAGCTGGCGGTGAAATACATCAACGATCGTCATCTGCCGGATAAGGCCATTGACGTGATTGATGAGGCAGGGGCGCGTGCGCGTCTGATGCCAGCCAGCAAGCGTAAGAAAACCGTTAACGTGGCGGATATCGAGACCGTGGTGGCCCGTATCGCGCGTATCCCTGAGAAGAGCGTTTCTCAGAGCGACCGTGACACGCTGCGCACCCTTGGCAATCGCCTGAAAATGCTGGTCTTTGGGCAGGATAAAGCCATTGAGGCGTTAACCGAAGCCATCAAGATGGCCCGTGCCGGACTGGGGCATGAACATAAGCCTGTCGGTTCCTTCCTGTTCGCCGGTCCGACCGGTGTGGGGAAAACCGAGGTAACGGTTCAGCTTTCCAAAGCGCTGGGCATTGAGCTGCTGCGTTTTGATATGTCCGAGTACATGGAGCGTCACACCGTCAGCCGTTTGATTGGTGCGCCTCCGGGCTATGTAGGCTTTGACCAGGGCGGTCTGTTAACTGACGCGGTGATCAAGCATCCGCACGCGGTACTGCTGCTCGATGAAATCGAGAAAGCGCACCCGGACGTGTTCAACATCCTGCTGCAGGTGATGGACAACGGGACGCTGACCGATAACAACGGGCGCAAGGCGGACTTCCGCAATGTCGTGCTGGTAATGACCACCAACGCCGGTGTACGTGAAACGGAGCGCAAATCTATCGGCCTTATCCATCAGGATAACAGCACCGATGCGATGGAAGAGATCAAGAAGATCTTTACGCCGGAGTTCCGTAACCGTCTGGACAACATTATCTGGTTCGATCACCTCTCTACCGAGGTTATCCATCAGGTAGTGGATAAGTTCATCGTCGAGCTGCAGGTTCAACTGGATCAGAAAGGCGTATCGCTGGAAGTGAGCCAGGAGGCCCGCAACTGGCTGGCTGAGAAAGGCTACGACCGTGCGATGGGGGCCCGTCCAATGGCGCGTGTGATTCAGGACAACCTGAAGAAACCGCTGGCGAACGAGCTGCTGTTTGGCTTGCTGGTAGATGGCGGCCAGGTGACAGTCGCGCTGGACCAGGAGAAGAATGAGCTGACGTACGATTTCCAGAGTGCGCAGAAGCACAAGCCGGAAGCGGCTCACTAATTTCCTGCATTAGTCTTAAAAACCGGGCAACTCACTGCCCGGTTTTTTTATCCCTGCCCGCACCGAAACTTTGCGAGGCGCTTTCCATATTTTCATCTCACTCATTGCTGTATAAATTCACAGTCCTAGAATGGCGGCGCACCTGCAAAATCAGGTGTCAGGATTGGCGTCCTGAAAGTGTGTGAGCAGCACCATTGCTGCAGGCTTCGTTCGCCCTAAGGAAAAGGGTATAATTCTGCATCTGGCGGGCGAATCGGAAGCTTCTTTTGAAGCGCCAGTAGCACACACACTGGTACGCCAATTCCTTTTCGTCCGCCGCCAGCGAATCTGGCGTTTCCTGCGGTGGTAACTCAACGTGTGTGAAGGTATTACCCAATGAATACAGAAAACTCTTTCTCCCAGCTCTACAGCGAACTCTCCCTCAACCCCGATCTCCCGACCCTGGCCGGGCGCTGCATGCTGCTCACCGAAATTCTGCTGGACTGCAACGCCCACCCGCAAACGCAGCCCGTGTGCCGCTGTTTAGGCGCGTATCTGGAAGAAGTCAAAAGCGGACTCACAGAATCAATGCGTGATTTTCAGATAGTGGAATTTGAGGAGGACGCTGAACCACCGCGACAAAAAGCGTGGCTTCTGGAAGATACCGAAACAAAGTGCGACTACTGCCGGGCAGTAAACCACGTGCTGCTGGTGTCCCATTTTGATCGGGATATGCTGCCGCACCTGACGGGATTGCTGCATGAGATGGTGCATTCCATGGCCGGGGATTTAATCACGCCGGCGCAGCCCCGCATGACAATACATCTTCCTGCCCGGCATTAAGCCGTTAAATAAAAAAGGCCGGGGTTAACCCGACCTTTATATATTCATCTGCCATTACAGGCGAAAACAATTAGCGACTACGGAAGACAATGCGGCCTTTGCTCAGGTCGTACGGGGTCAGTTCAACAGTCACTTTGTCGCCCGTTAAAATGCGGATATAGTTTTTGCGCATTTTACCGGAGATGTGCGCAGTTACCACGTGACCGTTTTCCAGCTCTACGCGAAACATGGTGTTAGGCAACGTATCAAGTACGGTACCCTGCATTTCAATATTGTCTTCTTTGGCCATCTAATCCTCTGGGGTATCACTACCAAGTTTTGAACCGGCAAGATAATGCCGAAATTCATCAATTAAGTAAAGAATTGCGCGTTTAAAACGCAGCAAAATAGTTTCGGCGCATTGCCCAAGCGTCACGGTACAACCGAACGGAAAGCGCATTCGTAAAGGGGATACAACAGGATAAACGTCAGGACGTTATCTGAAGCGGAGGACCCAAACGGCGGCGAGGCAACAGGCAGAACCTACTCTGCGGCATAATTATAACACCCTCACAAAAAATATGCGGAAAACATTTAGGCATTGGGCATAAAGAGCGTTCTTGGTACCCAGAAGTCTCGCGGCAGCTTCTCCTGACGGCAAACGTCCAGATGTTCTATGTAGTGGCGGCGGGGGATTTCAACCGCGCCGAGCGAGGCAGTATGCTCATTGAGGACCTGGCAATCCATCAGTTTTCCGCCGCGCTGGGCAAACTCCTGGCAGAAGATCAGCAGCGCGGTTTTCGAGGCATTCACGGCACGGGAGAACATCGATTCGCCGCAAAACAGCGTCCCCTGCGCAACGCCATACATCCCGCCGACGAGTTCACCGTCTTGCCAGACTTCAATGGAGTGCGCGAAACCCAGCTCATGCAGCTGGTGATAGGCGGTAATGATATCGCGGGTGATCCAGGTTCCTTCATGACGGTCTTCGGCACAGCCTTCAATGACCTGACCGAAGGCATGATTCAGGGTGACGCGGTAGGGTGATTTCGCATGGAAACGCTTCATGCTGCGGCTCAGGTGAAACTGCGCCGGCCACAGCACGGCACGGGGATCGGGCGACCACCATAAAATCGGGTCGCCGGGTGAAAACCACGGGAAAATGCCGCGCTGGTAAGCCATCAAAAGCCGCGCAGGACTGAGGTCGCCGCCAAGGGCCAGCAGCCCATTAGGTTCACGCAGCGCTCCCTCCGGCGAAGGGAACGCGATGTTATGACGAGAAAGCTGGACCAGGCGCATGACAGCAGAACTCCAATACGCGAGTTAGGATCGGTACAAATATAGTCTACAGACGCTGTTTAAACTGGTAGTAGCGACCCTGTTTCGCCAACAGTTCTGTGTGACTACCTTGCTCAATAATATGTCCGTTGTCCATCACAATTATCTGATCAAAACTCGCCAGCCCGCGCAGGCGGTGGGTGACCATCAGCACGGTTTTTCCGGTCATAACATGGGCCAGTAAATCAAGGATTTGGCTCTCGGTTGTTGCGTCCAGCCCTTCGGTGGGTTCATCAAGCAGCATCAGCGGCGCATCGTGCAACAACGCGCGTGCAATCGCCAGACGGCGCAACTCGCCGCCGGAGAGCTGACGACCGCCTTCCCCGAGCCAGCCGTTCAGCCCGTCGTTCTCAAGCAGTTTTTGCAGCCCAACCTGCTCCAGCATGGCGCACAGATCATCGTCGGAGGCCTGAGGTGCCGCGAGCAGCAGGTTATCACGCAGCGTCGCGCTGAAGAGGTGCACGCGCTGCGGAACCACGCTCACGGTCTTGCGCAGCGTCTGTTCGCTGAAGTCGGTCAGCGGCGTATCGTTAAACCGAATCTGACCGTGCTGCGGATCCCAGGCGCGGGTCAGCAACTGAAGAAGGGTGGATTTACCGCAACCGGTACGACCGAGGAGCGCAATCCGCTGGCCTGCTTTAACAGACAGCGTGATCCCTTCCAGCGCGTTTTGCGCCTGTTTTTCATAGGCAAAGGTGACGTTATCCAGGGTCAGCGCAACCTGCGCCGGCACGGCGGTCTGAGCGCCGCTGAATGTAACCTCCGGCTCCTGCTCGGCAATCTGGGTGATGCGCAGGGCAGAAGCGATGACCTGTCCGAGATGCTGGAAGGCGCCCGTCACCGGGGCCAGCGCTTCAAACGCGGCCAGGGCGCAGAAAACGAAGAGGGCAATCAGAGGGCCGGGCTGGGTATTCCCGCCTACGCCACCTGAAGCCATCCACAGCATGGCGATGACCGCCACGCCGCCGATTAACATCATCAGCGCCTGGGAGAATGCCGTCAGCTCCGACTGGCGGCGCTGAGCTTCATGCCAGTTCAGCTCAGTGCTTTCCATTTGACTGCGATAACGCGTGCTGGCACCAAAAATGGTCAGTTCCGCCTGTCCCTGCAGCCACGATGTCAGCTGCTGTCGATAGTCGCCGCGCAGTCGCGTCAGGTTCTCGCCGGTGGATTTACCTGCACGATAAAACAGCGGTGGCAGGATAATCAGCGTCAGCAGCATGATGCCACCCAGCGTGAGCGCAACGGAAACGTCCAGAACCGACAACCCCAGCGTGACCACCACAATCACCACAAACGCCCCCACGATGGGCGAGATGACGCGCAGGTAAAGGTGATCCAGCGTGTCGACATCGGCTACGACACGGTTGAGTAACTCACCCTGACGAAAACGCGCCAGCCCGGCAGGGGAGAGGGGTAACAGTTTGCTGAAGGTGTAAATGCGCAGGTGCTGTAGCACGCGGAAAGTGGCGTCGTGGCTGACCAGACGCTCAAAATAACGTCCGGCAGTACGCGTGATTGCGGTGCCGCGAACGCCTGCAGCCGGAAGCATATAGTTAAAGCTGTATAAACCCGCGAACCCCGCGACGGCCGAAGCGGACAAGAACCAGCCGGAGAGCGTAAGCAGACCGATGCTGGCAAGCAGGGTAACAATCGCCAGCACAATGCCCAGCAGCAGCATCCATTTATGGCGTTTATAGAGCGCTAGATAAGGAAGCAGAGCACGCATCAGATATCCTCCTGACGGTTTGCCAGCAGGGTTGCAAACGGGCCCTGCGCGGCAACGAGAGAGGCGTAATCGCCTTGCTCAACAATATGACCATTTTCCATGACCCAAATCTGATCCCAGTCAGCAATACCTTCCAGCTGATGGGTGACCATCAGGGTGGTCTGCTGCCGCGAGGCCGCATTCAGGGCATCCATGACGCGTTGCTCACTGTGCGCGTCAAGGCTCGCTGCTGGCTCGTCGAGCAGCAAGAGCTGGCATGGGTTAAGCAGCGCGCGGGCAACCGCCACACGCTGGGCCTGACCGACTGACAGGCCGGCAGACTGGTCACCGACAACGGTATCGACACCCTGCGGAAGCTGCGGCAGAAACTCGCTGACCCAGGCGCGGTCGAGCACGGATTGCAGTTCATCGTCACGTGCATCCGGGCGAGCCAGCAGCACATTGTCTCGCAACGTGGCGGCAGGAAGCTGAGGGTTTTGTCCCACCCAGCTAAGCTGTTTACGCCAGGCAAGCGGATCGAGATCGCGCAGTTCAGTTTGGTTGATCCGCAGCGATCCGGTGTAGGCCATAAAACCCGATAGCGCATTGAGCAGAGAGCTTTTCCCTGAACCGCTGATGCCTACGAGCACCACACGTTTTCCGGCCGGAAGGGTAAAGTTAAGCGGGCCTGCCAGCACGTTGCCTTCAGGCGACAGAATGGAGAAATCACGCGCTTCAAGGGTAACCGGCTCTTTGGCGTTCAGCGTCACGTCACCGCGTTCCGGATGCGCCAGTGGCGTTTCCATAAACGTCTTCAGGCTGTCAGCCGCGCCCACGGCCTGCGCTTTTGCATGATAGAAGGTACCCAGATCGCGAAGCGGCTGGAAAAATTCGGGGGCCAGTATCAGCGCAAGGAAACCGGCTGAAAGGGTCACCGCCGTGCCGTAGTGGCCAAAATCCAGCGCGCCGAGATACGAGAAGCCAAAGTAGACCGCCACAAGTGCAATCGACAGCGAGGTAAAGAATTCGAGTACGCCGGAGGAGAGGAACGCCAGACGTAACACTTCCATGGTGCGCTGACGGAAATCCTGCGATGCGAGGCGGATATTTTCAGTTTCCGCTTCACCGCGGCCAAAAATGCGCAACGTTTCCATGCCGCGCAGACGGTCAAGGAAATGGCCGCTTAAGCGACCCAGAGCCAGAAAGTTACGTCGGTTAGCGTCCGCGGCACCCATGCCCACCAGCGCCATAAACAGCGGGATCAGCGGGGCTGTGCCCAGCAGGATCAGCGCTGCCATCCAGTTGACCGGGAAAATGGCGATGACAATCAGCAACGGAACGAAGACGGCTAGCGCCATCTGTGGCAGATAGCGCGCATAGTAGTCATGCATATCGTCAATCTGCTCAAGGATCAGCGTCGCCCAGCTTCCCGCGGGTTTACCCTGGATCCACGCCGGACCGGCCTCCTGAAGGCGGTCAAGCACCTGACGGCGGATCTCATAGCGGATATGCTGTCCGGCGTGAAAACCCACGCGCTCACGCAGCCAGACCACCCAGGCACGAAGAACAAAAATCAGGATCAGGACGATAAAGGGCAACAGGAGCGCTTCGCGCGGAATGTTCTCCATGATCATGTGATTAAGAATGCGGGCCAGCAGCCATGCCTGGGCAACAATCAACAGACCACTGACAAACCCCAGAAAACGGGAGATTGTTAGCCAGCGGCGGGAAAGAACGCTTTGCTGTTTCAGCCAGCGTGTTAACTCTTGTTGACGGGTTTTTTCCATTGCGTACTTAGCAGGTGACGTTATTAGAAGTTGGGCAGCGCAATGTTACAACGGAGAGACAATAAAGGCGACTTATCGCCGCCTTTATTTACGTTTGTTACTGACTTGTAAAGATTATTTACCTTGTTCCGCCAGCCCGTCGAGGTAGCGTTCCGCGTCCAGCGCGGCCATACAGCCGGTGCCAGCAGAGGTGATCGCCTGACGGTAGATATGGTCCATCACATCGCCAGCAGCGAATACGCCAGGAATGCTGGTCTGGGTCGCGTTGCCGTGAATACCGGACTGCACTTTGATGTAGCCGTTTTCCAGCTCCAGTTGCCCCTCGAAAATCGCGGTGTTCGGGCTGTGACCGATCGCCACAAACAGACCCGCCACTTCCAGCGTTTCGACGTTATCGGTGTTCTGGGTATCACGAATACGCAGACCGGCAACGCCCATCTGATCGCCCGTGACTTCTTCCAGGGTACGGTTGGTGTGCAGCACGATATTGCCACTCGCCACTTTATCCATCAGACGTTTGATCAGGATCTTCTCTGCGCGGAAGGTGTCACGACGGTGGATCAGGTGCACTTCAGAGGCGATGTTCGCCAGATAAAGGGCTTCTTCCACGGCAGTGTTGCCGCCACCGATAACCGCCACTTTCTGGTTGCGATAGAAGAAACCATCGCAGGTTGCGCAGGCGGAAACGCCACGGCCTTTGAATGCTTCTTCAGACGGCAGACCGAGATAACGGGCAGAAGCGCCGGTCGCGATGATCAGCGCATCACAGGTGTACTCGCCACTGTCGCCCGTCAGACGGAACGGACGGTTCTGCAGGTCAACCTTGTTGATATGATCGAACAGAATTTCGGTTTCGAATTTCGTCGCATGCTCGTGCATACGCTCCATCAGCAGCGGCCCGGTCAGGTCGTTCGGGTCGCCTGGCCAGTTTTCCACTTCCGTGGTGGTGGTCAGCTGACCGCCTTTTTCCATGCCGGTAATCAGAACCGGTTGCAGGTTAGCGCGTGCAGCATAGACCGCCGCGGTATATCCCGCAGGTCCAGAACCAAGAATTAGCAGCTTACTGTGTTTGGCCGTGCCCATGAGATCCCCATTGTTGTTGGCAGACATTTGGCTGGATTGTAGGGAATTTGTTGCCGTAAAAAAAGAGCGCAGCAATTTTGATATCGATATGTGCAATAGCCAGCGACGATGAATTAAGCGCTATAACATCACGCTTTGCGCCGAAATTCGCTCGTTTGTACGGCAATAAAATGAGGATTAATACCCTGCCGTAATGAATATCCGGCATGTTGTACTAAAAATCGATGTTTTGCTTTGACAATCCCCTGCGCTTTTGCGAAAACATTCAAGGAAGAAAAAAAACCGCGTTAACCGCATGCCGCATAGGCATGCACGTAAATGCCATTTTTACCGGGTCAGTGAAATCTACGCATGGCGTGGACAGACGCCATACGTGATATCGGTGACTGCCTTCGGGCAACGGTCTTCTTACCAACAGAACCCGAATCCGCATCGCGTCTAATACATAACCAGGCGATGTGATGACTAACGGGTACAGGCTCTGAACAGTGATGTGCACAGGGTCCAGGCAGGAGTAGGGAAGGAATACAGAGAGACAATAATAATGGTAGATAGCAAGAAGCGCCCTGGCAAAGATCTCGACCGTATCGATCGTAACATTCTTAATGAATTGCAAAAGGATGGGCGTATTTCCAACGTCGAGCTTTCAAAACGTGTGGGACTTTCCCCGACGCCGTGCCTTGAGCGTGTGCGCCGACTGGAAAGACAGGGTTTCATTCAGGGCTATACGGCTCTGTTGAACCCGCATTATCTGGATGCCTCACTTCTGGTATTTGTTGAGATTACTCTGAATCGTGGTGCGCCGGATGTGTTTGAGCAATTTAACGCCGCTGTACAAAAACTTGAAGAAATTCAAGAGTGTCATCTGGTATCCGGTGATTTCGACTACCTGTTGAAAACCCGTGTGCCTGATATGTCCGCCTACCGTAAGCTGCTGGGTGAAACCCTGCTGCGTCTGCCGGGCGTGAATGACACCCGTACCTATGTGGTGATGGAAGAAGTCAAACAGAGCAATCGTCTGGTTATTAAGACGCGCTAACACGGAACAGGTGCAAAATCAGTGTAGTTTGATTACACTCCTGTTAATCCATACAGCAACAGTGCCGGGGATACCCGGCGCTGTTGTCCGTTTTAGCAAACAGGCAGGATATGCCTGATACCTGGAGAGCCTTTCTTGAGCCAGGAATACACTGAAGACAAAGAAGTCACATTATCGAAGCTAAGCAGCGGACGTCGTCTCCTCGAGGCTTTGCTGATTGTTATTGCCCTTTTTGCCGTCTGGCTGATGGCAGCCCTACTCAGTTTCAACCCCTCAGATCCCAGCTGGTCACAAACCGCCTGGCATGAGCCTATCCATAACTTAGGCGGTGTTCCCGGCGCCTGGCTTGCAGATACGCTCTTCTTCATTTTCGGGGTGATGGCCTACACCCTTCCCGTCATTATCATTGGCGGATGCTGGTTTGCCTGGCGCCATCGTCAAAACGATGACTATATCGACTATTTCGCGGTGTCGCTGCGCCTGATTGGCGCACTGGCGCTGATCCTCACCTCGTGTGGGCTGGCGGCTATCAACGCCGATGATATCTGGTATTTTGCCTCTGGCGGGGTGATCGGCAGCCTGTTGAGCTCTGCGCTACAGCCCATGCTTCACAGCAGCGGTGGCACGCTTGCGTTGCTCTGTATCTGGGCGGCAGGACTGACGCTGTTCACCGGCTGGTCGTGGGTGAGCATCGCCGAGAAGATCGGCAGCTTTATCCTTACCCTCCTGACCTTCGCCAGCAACCGTACCCGTCGCGACGATACGTGGGTTGACGAAGATGAATATGAAGATGAGTACGAAGAGGAAGACGATGCTCCCGTTCAGCGTCGCGAATCTCGTCGTGCCCGCATTATGCGCGGCGCGCTGGCGCGTCGTCAGCGTGTTGCCGAGAAATTTGCCAACCCGCTAGGCCGTAAAACCGATGCGGCGCTCTTCTCCGGCAAACGCATGGATGAAGACGATCAGGTTGAATACCGTGCAGCCGGTGCGGCTGTCGATCCAAACGATGTGCTCTTCTCCGGCAACCGTGCCACGCCGGGAGCGTTTGATGAATACGACCCGCTGTTAAATGGCCACTCCGTGACCGAGCCGGTCGCTGCAGCGGCCGCCGCCACTACGGCTTCACAGGCGTATGCCGCTCCAGCCGATGCGGTGATGCCTTCAGCACCGGTTCCACCACCCGAATCCGCCATTCAGCAACCTCAGGTGGAGTGGCAAACCGCCCCTGGCGTTCATACGCCTGAGCCGGTTATTGCGCCAGAGCCAGAGAGCTATATTCCTGTCCAGCAGGAAGCCTGGCAGCAGCCTTATCAGCCGGAGCCGGCATATGAGCCTCAGGGATATCCGCAGTACGCGCAGCCTGCCGCACAGCCTCATCAGGAGTACGTGCCGGAGCCGGTTGAACCTGAACAGCCATACGTAGCGCCTCAGCCAGAGCCTGACGTGGTGGAAGAGGCGAAACCGTCTCGTCCGCCATTGTACTATTTTGAAGAGGTCGAAGAGCGTCGTGCCCGCGAGCGTGAACAGCTGGCGGCCTGGTATCAGCCTGTGCCTGAACCGGTGCAGGAGCCTGTAACCAAAGCACCTTCTGTTTCGGTTCCTCCGGTTGATCCAACGCCTGCCGTTGCACCTGTTGCTGAAAGCGTGAAGCAGGCTACAGCGGCAGCCGCTGCGGCTGCCCCGGTCTTTAGCCTCGCCACAGGCGGTGCGCCACGTCCACAGGTGAAAGAGGGCATTGGCCCGCAGTTACCTCGCCCAAACCGTGTTCGCGTGCCAACGCGGCGTGAGCTGGCCTCCTACGGTATTAAGTTGCCTTCTCAGCGTATGGCTGAGGAGAAAGCGCGCGAGAATGAGTATGAAGATGACGTTGATGAAATGCATCAGGATGAACTGGCGCGCCAGTTCGCCGCGCAGCAGCATCAGCGCTATGGCGAAGAATACCAGCATGAAGTGCATCATCCACAAGACGAAGATGACGCGGCTGAGGCGGAATTAGCGCGCCAGTTCGCGGCCACGCAGCAGCAGCGTTATGCCGGTGAGCAGCCTGCCGGAGCGAATCCGTTCTCGCTGTCGGATTTTGAATTCTCGCCAATGAAAGATCTGGTTGATGATGGCCCGAGCGAGCCGCTGTTCACGCCGAGCGTGATGCCGGACGCTGAACCGACGCGTCCGCAGACTGCGCCAGCACCGCAAGCGTATGCACAGCCGCAACAACCGGCACCGCAGGCGTATGCACAGCCGCAACAACCGGCACCGCAGGCGCATGCACAGCCGCAACAACCGGCACCGCAGGCGTATGCACAACCGCAGCAACCGGCGCCGCAGGCGTATGCACTGCCGCAACAACCGGCACCGCAAGCGTATGCACAACCGCAGCAACCGGCGCCGCAGGCTTACGTGCAACCGCAGCAGCCACCACAGCCGCCGCAGTTCCAGCAGCCTCAGGCACAGCCGCAGGAGAGTCTCATTCACCCGCTGCTGATGCGTAACGGCGACAGCCGTCCGCTGCAGCGTCCAAGCACGCCTCTGCCGTCGCTGGATCTGTTAACTCCACCGCCGGCTGAAGTCGAGCCGGTCGATACCTTTGCTCTTGAGCAGATGGCTCGTCTGGTGGAAGCGCGTCTGGCGGACTTCCGTATCAAGGCTGATGTGGTCAACTACTCCCCAGGGCCGGTGATCACTCGCTTCGAACTTAATCTGGCACCAGGCGTAAAAGCCGCGCGTATTTCTAACCTTTCCCGTGACCTGGCGCGTTCTCTGTCGACCGTGGCGGTGCGTGTTGTAGAGGTTATTCCGGGTAAACCTTACGTCGGTCTTGAACTGCCGAATAAGAAACGTCAGACCGTTTACCTGCGCGAAGTCCTGGATAACGCGAAGTTCCGCGATAACCCGTCACCGCTGAGCGTGGTTCTGGGTAAAGATATTGCGGGCGAGCCGGTGGTGGCCGATCTGGCAAAAATGCCTCACCTGCTGGTAGCAGGTACCACCGGCTCCGGTAAATCCGTCGGTGTGAATGCCATGATCCTCAGCATGCTCTATAAAGCGCAGCCGGAAGATGTTCGTTTCATCATGATCGACCCGAAAATGCTGGAACTGTCGGTCTATGAAGGTATCCCGCATCTGCTGACAGAAGTGGTTACCGACATGAAAGACGCGGCCAATGCCCTGCGCTGGAGCGTTAATGAGATGGAGCGTCGCTACAAGCTGATGTCTGCGCTGGGCGTGCGTAACCTTGCCGGTTATAACGAGAAAATCGCCGAAGCGGCACGGATGGGCCGTCCGATTCCGGACCCTTACTGGAAACCGGGCGACAGCATGGATGTCCAACATCCGGTGCTGGAAAAACTGCCTTACATCGTCGTGCTGGTGGATGAATTCGCTGACCTGATGATGACCGTCGGTAAAAAAGTGGAAGAGCTGATTGCACGTTTGGCGCAGAAAGCGCGTGCGGCCGGCATCCACCTGGTTCTGGCGACGCAGCGTCCGTCTGTGGATGTCATTACGGGTCTGATCAAAGCGAACATTCCAACCCGTATCGCGTTTACCGTATCGAGCAAAATTGACTCGCGTACTATTCTCGACCAGGGGGGCGCGGAGTCGCTGCTGGGTATGGGGGACATGCTTTACTCTGGCCCGAACTCCACCTCTCCGGTGCGTGTTCACGGCGCATTTGTTCGCGACCAGGAAGTTCACGCCGTGGTGCAGGACTGGAAAGCGCGCGGTCGTCCGCAATATGTTGATGGCATTACCTCCGACAGCGAAAGCGAAGGCGGCGGTGGTGGCCTGGACGGCGGCGAGGAGCTGGATCCGTTATTCGACCAGGCGGTTAACTTCGTCACCGAAAAACGTAAAGCCTCTATCTCGGGTGTGCAGCGTCAGTTCCGCATCGGCTACAACCGCGCAGCGCGCATCATCGAGCAGATGGAAGCGCAGGGCATTGTGAGCGAGCAGGGGCACAACGGTAACCGTGAGGTGCTGGCACCGCCGCCGTTTGATTAACCTTCAGTGATTGCAAAGAAGGGTAAATCAGCCAAAATTAAGCATTTTCTTCTGTCGCCTGCCTTCGGGCAGGTACACAATAGAGGGCAGAACCCCATATCGGGATGACGTATTTTAAGGAATAACAATGAAAAAAATCGCAATCGCCTGTGCATTACTCACCAGTTTTGTCGCCAGCAGCGTCTGGGCTGATGCGGCAAGCGACCTTAAAAGCCGACTGGATAAAGTGAGCAGTTTCCACGCCAGCTTCACGCAAAAAGTGACTGACGGCAGTGGCAATGCGGTGCAGGAAGGTCAGGGGGATTTGTGGGTAAAACGCCCGAATCTGTTTAACTGGCATATGACTCAGCCGGATGAGAGCATCCTGGTTTCTGACGGTAAGACCCTGTGGTTCTACAACCCGTTTGTCGAGCAGGCTACCGCGACTTGGCTGAAAGACGCGACCAGCAATACGCCTTTCATGCTGATTGCGCGTAACCAGTCCAGCGACTGGCAGCAGTACAATATCAAACAGAATGGTGATGAGTTTGTTCTGACGCCGAAAGGCAGTAATGGCAACCTGAAACAGTTCACCATCAACGTGAGCACCAACGGAACCATTAATCAGTTTGGTGCGGTTGAGCAGGACGACCAGCGTAGCAGCTACCAGCTCAAGACCCAGCAAAACGGCGCGGTTGACGCGTCTAAATTCACCTTTACCCCGCCGCAGGGCGTAACGGTGGACGATCAGCGCAACAAGTAAGAGGCATGAGTGAGCAATCTGTCGCTCGATTTTTCTGAGAATGCGTTTCAACCTCTGGCCGCTCGTATGCGGCCAGAAAATTTAGCGCAGTACATCGGCCAGCAACACCTGCTGGCTGCGGGGAAACCCTTGCCGCGTGCCATTGAGGCCGGGCATCTGCACTCCATGATCCTCTGGGGCCCACCCGGTACAGGTAAAACTACGCTCGCGGAAGTTATCGCCCGCTATGCTAACGCGGATGTCGAGCGCATCTCGGCGGTCACTTCCGGCGTGAAGGAGATCCGCGAGGCGATTGAACGTGCGCGGCAGAACCGCAATGCCGGGCGACGTACCATTCTCTTTGTCGACGAAGTTCACCGTTTCAATAAAAGCCAGCAGGATGCTTTCCTGCCGCACATTGAAGACGGCACCATTTTCTTCATCGGTGCCACCACCGAAAACCCGTCGTTTGAACTCAATTCCGCACTGCTTTCCCGTGCACGTGTTTACCTGCTCAAATCCCTGACCGTGGAGGATATTGAACAGGTTCTCACGCAGGCGATGAACGATAACGCGCGCGGCTACGGCGGGCAGGATATCGTTCTGCCCGACGACACGCGCCGGGCGATCGCTGAGCTGGTTAACGGCGACGCCCGCCGGGCACTCAATACGCTGGAAATGATGGCCGATATGGCCGAAGTGGATGCGTCCGGCAAACGGGTACTGAAACCGGCGTTGCTCACCGAAATCGCCGGGGAGCGCAGCGCGCGTTTCGACAATAAAGGCGATCGGTTTTACGATCTAATTTCGGCACTGCATAAGTCCGTGCGCGGCAGCGCGCCCGATGCGGCGCTTTACTGGTATGCCCGCATTATCACCGCCGGTGGCGATCCGCTGTATGTGGCCCGTCGCTGCCTGGCGATTGCCTCTGAAGATGTCGGGAATGCCGACCCGCGCGCCATGCAGGTGGCTATTTCGGCCTGGGACTGTTTTACCCGCGTCGGGCCTGCTGAAGGCGAGCGTGCTATCGCTCAGGCGATTGTTTATCTGGCCTGCGCACCGAAAAGTAACGCTGTCTATACCGCCTTTAAAGCGGCCATGTCCGACGCTCGTGAACGCCCGGATTATGACGTGCCGGTACATCTGCGCAATGCGCCGACCAAACTGATGAAAGAGATGGGGTATGGGCAGGAGTACCGCTACGCCCACGACGAACCCAATGCCTACGCCGCCGGGGAGGAATATTTCCCGCAGGAGATGGCACAAACCCGCTATTATCACCCCACAAACAGAGGTCTTGAAGGCAAGATTGGCGAAAAGCTCGCCTGGCTCGCCGGACAGGATCAAAATAGCCCTATAAAACGCTACCGTTAGTGCGATCGTTGCGGTAATGTTGGCAATGTATCCCTGTGGCCGCAGGCTGTGGTCACATTTTCCTATTTTAATTCGATAAGCACAGGATAAGCATGCTCGATCCCAATCTGCTGCGTAATGAGCCAGACGCAGTCGCTGAAAAACTGGCACGCCGGGGCTTTAAGCTGGATGTAGATAAGCTGCGCGCTCTTGAAGAGCGTCGTAAAGTTCTGCAGGTACAAACTGAAAATCTGCAGGCAGAGCGTAATTCTCGATCGAAATCCATCGGCCAGGCGAAAGCGCGCGGGGAAGACATTGAGCCATTACGCCTGGAAGTGAACAAACTGGGTGAAGAGCTGGATCAGGCGAAAGCGGAGCTGGACGTGCTTCAGGCCGAGATCCGTGATATCGCGCTGGCGATCCCGAACATTCCTGACGATAGCGTACCTGTCGGTAAAGATGAAAACGACAACGTTGAAGTGAAACGCTGGGGCACGCCTCGCGAGTTCGACTTCGAGGTTCGCGATCATGTGACCCTGGGCGAAATGCATGCCGGCCTGGACTTTGCGGCCGCAGTTAAGCTGACCGGTTCTCGCTTCGTTGTGATGAAAGGCCAGATTGCTCATCTGCATCGCGCTCTGGCGCAGTTTATGCTGGATCTGCACACCGAGCAGCACGGCTACAGCGAAACCTACGTCCCGTATCTGGTTAACCACGATACGCTGTACGGTACTGGCCAGCTGCCAAAATTTGCCGGCGATCTGTTCCACACTCGTCCGCTGGACGAGGAAGCTGACAGCAGCAACTACGCGCTGATCCCAACTGCGGAAGTGCCGCTGACTAACCTCGTGCGTGATGAGATCATCGACGAAGACGACCTGCCAATCAAACTGACAGCACACTCTCCGTGCTTCCGTTCTGAAGCGGGTTCTTACGGTCGCGACACCCGTGGTCTGATCCGTATGCACCAGTTCGACAAAGTAGAGATGGTGCAGATTGTCCGCCCGGAAGAGTCGATGGACGCGCTGGAAGAGATGACCGGCCACGCTGAAAAAGTGCTGGAGCTGCTGGGTCTGCCGTACCGTCGTATGGCGCTGTGCACCGGTGATATGGGCTTTGGTGCCTGCAAAACCTTCGACCTGGAAGTCTGGGTTCCTGCGCAGAATACCTACCGTGAAATCTCTTCCTGCTCTAACGTCTGGGATTTCCAGGCGCGTCGTATGCAGGCACGTTGCCGCAGCAAGTCTGACAAGAAAACCCGTCTGGTGCATACCCTGAACGGTTCTGGTCTGGCTGTCGGTCGTACACTGGTTGCCGTGCTGGAAAACTATCAGCAGGCGGACGGTCGTATTGAGATCCCTGAAGTGCTGCGTCCATACATGAAAGGCCAGCAGTACATCGGTTAATGATTTGACGTGAAACAAAAAAGCGCCTCAGGGCGCTTTTTTTATACCTTAGAATTGATACGACGCAATAACCCCTCCCTCCAAAGTAGTAATACTCCTCCGAATGAAAGTCAGCATAAAAAACCAATAACGAAGTCATTCGTTATATATAAAACTATATAGCGGCTTATGCCGCCTCTCTTTTCTTTGTGAGCAACCAAAGTGAGTCTCTATGAAAATCAAAGCGCCTGAAGCGTTAATGGCTGCCGAGGTCACTCGCCGTGGGTTGATGAAAACCACGGCAATTGGTGGTCTGGCCGTTGCCAGCAGCGCCTTTACGCTCCCTTTTTCTCGTCTGGTGTCGGCGGCGGATGCACTGTCCCCGACCACCCCGGAAAAAGTGGTGTGGAGTGCCTGTACCGTAAACTGCGGTAGCCGTTGTCCACTGCGTATGCATGTGGTGGATGGTGAGATTAAATATGTCGAAACCGATAATACCGGGGACGATAACTACGAGGGGTTACATCAGGTCCGCGCCTGCCTGCGCGGCCGTTCAATGCGTCGTCGCGTTTATAACCCGGACCGCCTGAAGTACCCGATGAAGCGCGTTGGCAAGCGTGGAGAAGGGAAGTTCGAGCGCATTAGCTGGGATGAAGCCTACGACATTATCGCGACGAACATGCAGCGTCTGATCAAAGACTACGGCAACGAATCCATCTATCTGAACTATGGCACCGGGACGCTCGGCGGCACGCTGACCCGCTCCTGGCCACCGGGGAAAACGCTGGTGGCCCGTCTGATGAACTGCTGCGGCGGTTATCTGAACCATTATGGCGACTACTCTTCGGCGCAGATTGCCGCCGGTCTGAACTACACCTACGGTGGCTGGGCAGACGGTAACAGCCCGTCTGATATCGAAAACAGTAAGCTGGTGGTGCTGTTCGGCAACAACCCGGGTGAAACGCGCATGAGCGGTGGCGGGGTAACGTACTACCTCGAACAGGCGCGCGCCAAATCGAATGCCCGCATGATTATTATCGACCCGCGCTATACCGACACCGGAGCAGGGCGTGAAGATGAGTGGATCCCGATTCGTCCTGGCACCGATGCTGCGCTGGTCTCCGCGCTGGCGTGGGTGATGATCACTGAAAATCTGGTCGATCAGCCGTTCCTCGATAAATACTGCGTCGGTTATGACGAGAAAACATTGCCAGCCAGCGCGCCGGCTAATGGCCACTATAAGGCCTATATTCTCGGTCAGGGCAGCGACGGTATTGCCAAAACGCCGGAATGGGCGTCCACCATCACGGGAATTCCGGTAGACCGTATTGTTCAACTGGCACGCGAGATTGGCTCGGCTAAACCGGCCTATATTAGTCAGGGTTGGGGTCCACAGCGTCATGCGAACGGTGAAATTGCCACCCGTGCCATTTCGATGCTCGCCATTCTGACGGGTAACGTGGGCATTCATGGCGGTAACACGGGGGCGCGTGAAGGCTCCTATGAAGTGCCGTTTGAACGTATGCCGACGCTGGAAAACCCGGTTCAGACCAGTATCTCCATGTTTATGTGGACTGATGCCATTGAACGCGGCCCGGAAATGACTGCGCTGCGTGACGGCGTGCGGGGTAAGGACAAACTGGATGTCCCGATCAAGATGATCTGGAACTACGCCGGAAACTGTCTCATCAACCAGCACTCTGAAATTAACCGCACCCATGAAATCCTGCAGGATGACAAGAAGTGCGAGATGATTGTGGTAATCGACTGCCACATGACTTCTTCGGCAAAATATGCCGATATTATTCTCCCGGACTGCACGGCCTCTGAGCAGATGGATTTCGCGCTGGATGCCTCCTGCGGCAACATGTCCTATGTCATCTTTACCGATCAGGCCATTAAACCTCGCTTTGAGTGCAAAACCATCTATGAGATGACCTCTGAGCTGGCGAAACGTCTTGGCGTTGAGCAGCAATTTACCGAGGGGCGCACGCAGGAAGGGTGGATGCGCCATCTGCATGAACTCTCCCGTAAAGCGATCCCTGACCTTCCGGATTTCGATACCTTCCGTGAGCAGGGGATGTACAAACAGCGTGATCCGGAAGGCCACCACGTGGCGTACAAAGCTTTCCGTGACGATCCGCAGGCCAATCCGCTGACCACGCCATCGGGCAAAATTGAAATTTATTCCGAAGAGCTGGCAAAAATTGCCTCTACCTGGGAGTTGCCGGAAGGGGATGTTATCGATCCGCTGCCGATCTACACGCCGGGCTTTGAAAACTACAACGATCCGCTGACCGCGAAATTCCCGCTGCAGTTGACCGGCTTCCACTACAAAGCGCGTGTTCACTCCACCTATGGCAACGTCGACGTACTGAAAGCTGCCTGCCGTCAGGAGATGTGGATTAACCCGATGGATGCCAAAGCCCGTGGGATCAGCAATGGCGACCGCGTGCGCATCTTTAACGGTCGCGGTGAGGTACACATTGAAGCCAAGGTGACTCCGCGCATGATGCCTGGCGTTGTCGCGCTGGGGGAAGGGGCCTGGTATAGCCCGGATGCGAATCGCATCGACCAGGCAGGCAGTATTAACGTACTGACCACGCAGCGTCCGTCGCCACTGGCGAAGGGCAACCCGTCCCACACGAACCTTGTTCAGGTTGAAAAGGTGTAAGGAGTAACCGATGACAACCCAGTATGGATTTTTTATTGATTCCAGCCGCTGCACCGGGTGCAAAACCTGCGAGCTCGCCTGCAAGGATTACAAAGATTTAACCCCGGACGTCAGCTTCCGCCGTATTTATGAATACGCGGGCGGTGACTGGCAGGAAGACAACGGTGTCTGGCACCAGAACGTGTTTGCCTACTACCTGTCGATTGCCTGCAACCACTGCGAAGACCCGGCCTGCACCAAGGTCTGCCCGAGTGGGGCGATGCACAAGCGTGACGACGGGTTTGTGGTGGTGGATGAAGATGTCTGCATCGGTTGTCGCTACTGCCACATGGCCTGTCCGTACGGTGCCCCGCAGTACAACGCCGCCAAAGGGCATATGACCAAGTGCGACGGCTGCCACACCCGCGTGGCAGACGGCAAAAAGCCGATCTGCGTGGAGTCCTGTCCGCTGCGTGCGCTGGACTTCGGTCCCATCGACGAACTGCGTAAAAAACATGGTCAGCTGGCGGCCGTCGCGCCGCTGCCGTCCGCGCACTTCACGAAGCCGAGCATCGTGATTAAACCTAACGCCAACAGCCGCCCGACAGGGGACACCACCGGCTACCTGGCAAACCCGAAGGAGGTGTGAGATGGGAAGTGGATGGCATGAATGGCCGCTGATGATCTTCACGGTCTTTGGGCTGTGTGTGGCGGGCGGTTTTATTGTCCTCGCGCTGGCGCTGCTGAAAGGGAATCTCACTGCTGAGCAACAACAACGTTTAGTGTTGAGTATGTTTGGCCTGTGGGTGCTGATGGGAATTGGCTTTATTGCCTCTACGCTGCACCTCGGCTCGCCAATGCGCGCGTTCAACTCCCTGAACCGGGTGGGGGCGTCGTCACTCAGTAATGAAATCGCCAGCGGGGCGATCTTCTTTGCTGTGGGTGGGCTGGGTTGGCTGCTGGCAGCACTGAAGAAATTGCCGGCAGGGCTGCGCAGCGTGTGGCTGATTGTCACGATGGTGCTGGGTGTGGTGTTTGTGTGGATGATGGTGCGGGTCTATAACACCATCGACACCGTGCCGACCTGGTACAGCATCTGGACGCCGATGAGCTTCTTCCTGACGCTGTTTATTGGTGGGCCGCTTCTTGGCTTCATGCTGCTGCGCGTCGCGGGTGTTGACGGTTGGGCGATGCGTTTGCTGCCTGTCGTTTCACTGCTGGCGCTGGTGGTGAGCGCAGTCGTCACCCTGATGCAGGGCGCGGAGCTGGCAACCATTCACAGCTCTGTTCAGCAGGCGTCTGCCCTGGTGCCGGCATACGGCTCGCTGATGGCCTGGCGCGTGGTCCTGCTGGTGGCGGCACTGGTGTGCTGGATTGTGCCTCAGCTTAAGGGGTATCAACCCGCGCTGCCGCTCCTGTCACTGGCTTTTGTGCTGGTCCTCGCAGGTGAACTGATCGGCCGCGGTGTGTTCTACGGTTTGCATATGACCGTAGGTATGGCCGTCGCCAGTTAACGTTGCAGTGGGTGAGATAAAGCCGGGACGGAGCGCCCGGCTTTTTTTATTTTAATCATGAAATTTTTCGACTGACGTTTTGTTTTCACTTCGGGCATTAATAAATAAAAACAGATACATAATTCATATCTATAGCAGGCGTTGCATTAGCAGGATAAGTTTTTTAAATCGACAGGGAACATATCGTGCGTGGCGGTGAAATCAGTGGATTGACTTTGTTTTTGCCAGTGGCATGATGCGCACGAAATCTGAACTTCCTCACGGTTTTTAATCCATGACCATCTATACCCGGCCAGTGCTTTTATTGCTCTGTGGCCTGCTTCTGCTGACCCTGGCGATCGCAGTGTTAAATACGCTCGTCCCGCTGTGGCTCGCCCATGAAAACTTACCGACCTGGCAGGTGGGTATGGTCAGCTCGTCCTTTTTTACCGGCAACCTTCTGGGTACGCTGGTTACAGGAAGCCTGATTAAACGCTTTGGTTTTAACCGCAGCTATTATCTGGCCTCGCTGCTCTTCGCTGTCGGATGTGCCGGGCTGGGCCTGATGGTCGGCTTCTGGAGCTGGATGGTATGGCGCTTTATCGCCGGAGTGGGTTGCGCGATGATTTGGGTGGTGGTTGAAAGCGCGCTGATGTGCAGCGGCACGTCACGTAACCGCGGACGTCTGCTGGCAGCCTATATGATGGTTTATTACATCGGTACCGTGCTTGGTCAACTGATGGTGAGCAAACTGCCAACCGACCTGATGAGCGTTCTGCCGTGGGTGACGGGAATGGTGCTGGCGGCAATCCTGCCGCTGCTCTTTACGCGCATTGTGAACCAGAACAGTGAACACCAGGAAGCAACCCACGTCTGGCCAATGCTGAGACTGCGTCAGGCGCGCCTTGGCGTTAACGGCTGTATTATCTCCGGAATTGTGCTTGGTTCACTGTATGGCCTGATGCCGCTTTATCTGAACCATCAGGGCGTCAGCGATTCCGGGATCGGTTTCTGGATGGCGGTGATGGTGAGTGCGGGGATTGTCGGTCAGTGGCCGATTGGACGCCTGGCCGATCGCTTTGGTCGCCTGCTGGTGCTGCGTGTTCAGGTTTTTGTGGTGATCATGGGCTGTCTCGCCATGCTCAGCAATGCGGCGATGGCGCCTGCGCTGTTTATTCTGGGTGCCGCAGGTTTTACGCTCTATCCGGTCGCGATGGCCTGGGCCTGTGAGAAAGTTGAACACCACCAGTTAGTGGCAATGAACCAGGCGTTGTTACTGAGCTATACCATCGGCAGCCTGCTGGGACCGACCTTTACCGCGATGCTGATGCAGAATTACTCCGACAATTTGCTGTTTATTATGATCGCCAGCGTATCGTTTATTTATCTCTTAATGCTGCTGCGCAAAGTGGGAGAACACCCGACGCCTGTGGCGCATGCCTGATTAATAAAAAGCCAGTCGATGACTGGCTTTTTTGTCCCCATCACATATAAGACTTTTACGTATTGTTTGTTTATTGCACCAGGCGATAATTCAGGTGAGTTATATCACTAAAAGGCAACAATCATGTCTACTCGTCGTTTTACCACTACCGCTCTGGCAGTAGTGTTGTCTTTAACGTTTGCTGCAGCTCCGGTCATGGCTAACCCGGGTAACGGGAATGGCAGTGGTCACGGGAACAGTGGCGGACAAGGTAATGGCGGCAGTCACGGCAATTCCGGTAGTCATGGCAACGGAAATTCCGGTACCCACGGTAATAAACAAAATAACGGACAGGAAAATCCAGGTAAATCGAATAAAAGCGTCAGTGACGATGTCGACGCCCGTGTGAGCTTCGATCATGCCCGTCACCTGGCACTCAATTACGGCTTAACAGGTTATGAGTCACTGCCTCCGGGTATTGCGAAAAACCTTGCACGCGGTAAACCGCTCCCTCCGGGCATTGCGAAGAAAACTGTGCCGGCTTCTATGCTGGGCCAGCTTCCTTCCTATCCTGGCTATGAATGGCGTGTCGTCGGTGACGATCTGGTCTTAATTGCGCTGAGTACTGCGGTTGTGACCACCATTATTAATGGCGTCTTCAGATAATATAAAAAAGGCCCGGTTCTCACCGGGCCTTTTCTTAATACATTACCTTGTGGCCGTACTGTTCAAGAATACCTTTCACGCGTTCCATCGTCTCTTTCTTCGGCGGCTTAACGCCATCGAGTTTATATTCTTCGCCCATGGCGACCCACTTGTGTTTACCCAGTTCGTGGTAGGGCAGAAGCTCAATTTTCTCAACGTTGCCCATATCGCGGGTAAATTCTCCCAGCCGATGCGCGGAATCGTCATCATCTGACCAGCCAGGTACAACAACATAGCGGATCCAGGTTTTGATGCCTTTCCCGGAGATGTATTTGGCGAACTCCAGCGTACGGTGGTTGGAAACACCCACCAGATTCTGGTGGATCTCATCGTTCATCTGTTTGAGATCGAGCATCACCAGGTCGGTGACGTCGAGCAGTTCATCAATGACCGGATCGTAGCGGCGGACAAAACCGTTTGTATCGAGACAGGTATGAATGCCTTCTTTGCGACAGGCGCGGAACCAGTCGCGCACGAATTCGGCTTGCAGAATGGCTTCACCGCCGGAAGCGGTTACGCCGCCGCCGGATGCGTTCATAAAGTGACGATAGGTCACCACCTCTTTCATCAGTTCTTCGACGGTCACTTCTTTGCCGCCGTGCGTATCCCAGGTGTCACGGTTATGGCAGTACAGGCAGCGCATCAGGCAGCCCTGGAAAAAAGTGATAAAGCGGATACCCGGGCCATCGACAGTGCCACAGGATTCAAAGGAGTGAATGCGACCAATAATTGACATTGCGGTGATATCTCCAGCATCGGCCCGTCCGGGGCCTGTGTATGCACAGCTCAAAACCGGCTGTGTTTAAGTCTGTTTTGGCTGTTATCCATAGAGTATAGATAGCGGACAAAAGAGACTGTGATGGAGAGAGTGTTAAAAAGGCCCCACGTATGTGGAGCCTTTATTGTACGCCTTTTAACGCGTGATTTCAGTCAATTCCACTTACATGGACTGAGTGAAAGTACGGGTGATAACGTCCTGCTGCTGTTCTTTCGTCAGGGAGTTAAAACGTACTGCGTAGCCGGATACACGGATGGTCAGCTGAGGATATTTCTCAGGGTGTTCCATCGCATCAAGCAGCATTTCACGGTTCATTACGTTCACGTTCAGGTGCTGACCACCTTCAATGGACGCTTCGTGGTGGAAGTAACCATCCATCAGACCCGCGAGGTTAGTTTTACGTACTTCGTCGTCTTTACCCAGCGCATTCGGCACGATAGAGAAGGTGTAAGAGATACCATCTTTCGCGTAAGCAAACGGCAGTTTAGCGACGGAGGTCAGAGAGGCAACAGCACCTTTCTGGTCACGACCGTGCATTGGGTTAGCACCTGGGCCGAATGGCGCACCTGCGCGACGACCGTCTGGGGTGTTACCGGTTTTCTTACCATACACAACGTTAGACGTGATGGTCAGAACAGACTGAGTCGGGATAGCGTTACGGTAAGTGGTCAGTTTCTGAATTTTCTTCATGAAACGTTCAACCAGGTCAACCGCCATGTCATCAACGCGAGAGTCGTTGTTACCAAACTGCGGATATTCGCCTTCGATTTCGAAGTCAACAGCCAGACCGTCTTCGTCACGAATTGGTTTAACTTTCGCATATTTGATTGCAGACAGGGAGTCAGCCGCAACGGACAGACCTGCGATACCACACGCCATGGTGCGGATAACGTCACGGTCATGCAGCGCCATCAGAGAGGCTTCGTAGCTGTACTTGTCGTGCATGTAGTGGATAACGTTCAGGGCAGTGACGTACTGTTTAGCCAGCCAGTCCATGAAGTGATCCATACGCTCCATAACTTCATCGAAGTTCAGAACGTCGCCTTTGATTGGTTCAGACTTAGGACCAACCTGCATTTTCAGTTTTTCATCAACGCCGCCGTTGATTGCGTACAGCATGGTTTTCGCCAGGTTTGCACGCGCACCGAAGAACTGCATTTGTTTACCAACAACCATTGGGCTTACGCAGCATGCGATAGCGTAGTCATCGTTGTTGAAGTCCGGACGCATCAGGTCATCGTTCTCGTACTGCAGAGAAGAGGTGTCGATGGACACTTTAGCGGCGAATTTCTTGAAGTTCAGAGGCAGTTTTTCAGACCACAGAACGGTGATGTTCGGCTCCGGAGAAGGACCCATGGTGTACAGGGTGTTCAGGAAGCGGAAGCTGTTTTTGGTAACCAAAGTACGGCCATCAACACCCATACCACCGATAGATTCCGTTGCCCAGATTGGGTCACCAGAGAACAGCTCATCGTATTCAGGGGTACGCAGGAAGCGAACCATACGCAGTTTCATGACCAGGTGGTCAATCATTTCCTGAGCGTCTTGCTCGGTGATTTTGCCCGCTTTCATATCACGTTCGATGTAAGCATCCAGGAAGGTGGATACACGACCGAAGGACATTGCTGCACCGTTCTGAGACTTAACAGCGGCCAGGTAGCCGAAGTAGGTCCACTGGATAGCTTCCTGAGCGTTGGTTGCAGGACCAGAGATATCGCAGCCATATTTAGCCGCCATTTCTTTGATCTGACCCAGCGCGCGATGCTGTTCAGCGATTTCTTCACGCAGACGAATAGTCGCTTCCAGGTTTACACCGTTTTCCAGATCAGACTGCAGGGAAACAAACTGCGCGTATTTGTCTTTCATCAGGAAGTCGATACCGTACAGCGCAACGCGACGGTAGTCACCGATGATACGGCCACGGCCATAGGCATCTGGCAGACCAGTCAGAACGCCAGATTTACGGCAATTCAGAATGTCTTTGGTGTAAACATCGAATACACCCTGGTTGTGGGTTTTGCGGTATTCGGTGAAGATTTTTTTCAGCATTGGGTCCAGCTCGCGGTTATACGCTTTGCAGGAACCTTCAACCATTTTGATACCACCGAACGGGATGATCGCACGTTTCAGTGGTGCTTCAGTCTGCAGACCAACGATTTTCTCAAGGGCTTTGTTAATGTAGCCAGCATCGTGAGAAGTGATGGTAGAAGCAACGGAGGTGTCAAAATCAACTGGCGCGTGAGTGCGGTTTTCCAGTTTTACGCCTTCCATTACGCTGTCCCACAGCTTGGTGGTCGCGTCAGTTGCACCAGCCAGGAAGGATTCGTCACCTTCATACGGGGTATAGTTTTTCTGAATGAAGTCACGTACGTTTACTTCATTCTGCCAGTCACCTTTCGCAAAACCTTCCCAGGCTGTGGCTAACTTTTCATTAAGCTCGGACATGTAACACCTACCTTCTTAAGTGGATTTTTTATTTACTGCCTGAGATAACCATCAATGATGGTCGTCGCCACGCAGGTAAATGACCCAGTATGTCAACCCAACTAACAGACCCCCACCGATAATGTTCCCGATAGTGACAGGGATCAGGTTATCAGTAATGAAATTCATAATAGTCAGGTGAGAGAAACTTTCCGGGGTTGAACCAACAGCAGTCCAGAACTCCGGGCTTGCAAAGTTGCGGATTACAATTCCCATTGGGATCATAAACATGTTCGCAATACTGTGCTCGAAGCCGCTGGCAACAAACATCGCAACCGGCAGAACCATAATCATGGCTTTATCCATCAGGCTACGACCCGAGTAGCTCATCCAGACAGCCAGGCAGACCATCAGGTTAGCGAGGATGCCGAGAGCAACGGCTTCGATAAATGTGTGGTGCATTTTGTGGTCTGCGGTCTGCAGGACGTTGAGTCCCCAGCCACCGTTGGCGGTCATATACTCGCCAGAGAGCCACATCAACAGAACAAAGAGCAGACAGCCAATCAGGTTGCCAACATAGACATTAAGCCAGTTGCGCGCCAGTTGACCCCAGGTAATTCTTCCGCTGGCTTTTGCCACGACAATCAACACTGTAGAAGTGAAGAGGTCGGCGCCGCAGATGACGCAAAGAATCAGTCCCAGTGAGAAGCAAATACCGCCAATCAGTTTCGCCATGCCGAAAGGCATCGCGGCAGTACCGGTGGTGGCAGTGATGTAGAAGACAAACGCGATAGAGATGAACACACCAGCCGTGATCGCCAGATAGAACGTCTTCATCGGGTGTTTCGTTGCTTTATAGACACCCGCTTCTTCGGCAACTTTGGCCATAGCAGCTGGGAGTAAAAGATCAAAAGGGTTGTCAGCTTTCACACTAACTCTCTCTTTATTAAGTCGGCGACGAGATACTAACAAAGCATTATAGAAGAGAAATTGATATAGATCATATCTCGCCTGGCTTATAGGCCCGCAATGTGTATGGATTTACAGCAAAAGCGGAGTAAGTATTTGATTATCCGTATAAAAATAAATTTTAAAAGTTATGAAAAGAGTTGAATTATTTCTTTCGGCCACCTCTGCAACAGTTAATTAATATGGAGTAATTACCATAAAAAGTAACAGTAAAGCCCAGGTAAATATTATTATATTTACCCATATTTAACTTTATTATTACAATCAACAGTCATTGCCGAAAAAAATAAAAAACGGGGCAATGAAATTGCCCCGTAATATAGCCCAGACGATTGAATACGCCTACAGCTGATAATGTTATATGCGCTTATTTTGACCAGTAAGCGGATTTCGCCTTCTGCAATTTTTCATACGCTTTCAGCAGAGACTGATGTGCCGGGAAGGCTTTCAGATCGCTATCCACAGCCTGAAGACCGTAGAACGGCGCTTCACCGCTCAGTGCTGCGCTGGCGGCTTCAACGGCGTCAGCACCGTACATGCGAACAAACGCATTCAGGTATTGCAGCGGCTGACGATCTTCTTCCTGCGCGAGAAGCAGCAGGGTTTGCAGGCAGCGATAGTAGTTAGTGCGCTCGGCAGAGAAGACAGACTGGTTAAACTCCATAGTCCACTCGGTCCAGGCCAGAGCCTGATCCAGATCGCCGCCAGCCAGTGCCAGCATTGCTTTCAGCTCACCAATACGCAGGGTATACCAGCCGTTATCTTTACCGGTCGCCAGACCCAGCAGCTCGCGTACGCGGGTGAAGTCATCATGGCCTTCTTCGTCCAGTTGCGCGATCAGGTTCAGGTAATCTTCTTTTTCCCATTCGCTGCCCGGCAAGGCCAGCAGGGTTTCACGCAGGTGCGCGCCCATGCTGTTGTTCGCCAGCCACAGATCTTCTGCCGGATAGATGTCGGACATGCCCGGCACCAGAATGCGGCAGGCGTACACGCCAAGGTGTTCGTAGTCAGCGATGTAGACTTCTTTATCTTCCGCCTTAAAGATAGCCATCAGCGTGGCGAACTCTTCTTCGGTGGTACCTGCAAAGCTCCAGTCGACGAACGGATAGTCCGCGTCCTGCTTAAACAGATCCCAGGAGATCAAACCGCTGGAGTCGATGAAGTGGGTTTCAAGGTTGGTGTGCTCGGCCACTTCTTCATCGTCAAAGGTCGGTGGCGTAAACACGTCCAGATCTTTCAGGCCACGGCCCTGCAGTAATTCGGTGACGGTACGCTCCAGCGCCACGCCAAAGTCAGGGTGCGCGCCGAAGGAGGCGAAGCAGGTTCCGTTTTCAGGGTTAAACAGCACCACACAGATAACCGGGTATTTACCGCCCAGCGAGCCGTCATAGGCAAAGATTGGGAAACCTTCCGCCTCCAGCCTAGCGATGGATTCCACCACGCCCGGGTAGCGCGCCAGCACGTCAGCCGGAATTTCAGGCAGGCTGATGGATTCGGCAATGATGCGGTTTTTAATGTGGCGTTCGAAGACTTCAGACAGCCCCTGTACGCGCGCTTCATTACGGGTATTACCGGCAGACATACCGTTGGACACGTACAGGTTGCCAACGATGTTCATCGGGATATAGACGGTCTGCTCATCAGACTGACGCGTGAACGGCAGGGCGCAGATACCACGATCCTCATTGCCGGACTGCAGATCGATCAGCATGCTGGCGGTCAGTTCGTTTTCCGGATCGTAGAACGCACGCAGACGCGCGTCGAGAATGCCTTCCGGCAGCGCGTCGTCTTCAGGCAGCGGGAACCATTTTTCGTTCGGATAGTGCACGAACGGGCCGTTGGCGATGGTTTCACCCAGCCAGAAATCGGCGAAGAAATAGTTGGTCGACAGACGTTCAAAATACTCACCCAGCGCAGAGGCCAGTGCCGCTTTTTTTGTCGCGCCTTTACCATTGGTAAAGCACAGGGCACACTCTTTATCGCGAATATGCACGGACCAGACATGAGGCACCGGGTTGAGCCAGGAGGCTTCTTCGATATTAAAGCCCAGGTCGGTCAGTTTCTGCTGGAAGCGAGCGATGGAATCTTCCAGAGCGGCGTCTTTGCCGGGGATAAACGTTTGAGTCATGGCGTTCACTTTTATCGTACGTAAAGCGCGCAATGATACGGGTTTTGCGTGACAGGTGCTATCTTCGGCGAAAATAAAAGACTCGACTATGCTTACAGACAGTAACTTACTGTTAAGGCATAGAAAAATGAAAGCATTTGATCTCCAGCGGATGGCGTTTGATAAAGTTCCTCCCGAATTTTTGGGCGAAGTGGCCCTGCGCAGCCTGTATACCTTTGTATTGGTCTTCCTGTTTCTCAAAATCACCGGGCGGCGTGGTGTCCGGCAGATGTCCCTCTTTGAGGTGCTGATTATTCTGACGCTGGGTTCAGCGGCGGGGGATGTCGCCTTTTACGACGATGTGCCGATGGTGCCGGTCTTTATCGTTTTTGTCTCACTGGCGCTACTTTACCGGCTTGTCATGTGGCTGATGTCGAAAAGTGAAAAGCTGGAAGATCTTCTCGAAGGGAAGCCGGTGGTTATCGTCGAGAACGGGCGGCTGGCCTGGGAAAATGTACAGAGTGCCAACATGACCGAGTTCGAGTTTTTTATGGAACTGCGTCTGAATAGCGTTGAACAACTCGGGCAGGTGCGGCTGGCAATCATGGAAACGAACGGGCAAATCAGCGTCTATTACTATGCTGACGACGAGGTGAAGCCGGGGCTCTGTATTCTGCCGGATATGCTTATTGAGCGTTTCACGACCGTGCCTGAGTCAGGCGAATATGCCTGTATAAGATGTAGCCATGTTGTGGCGATGCAACCGGGCGATCATCAATTATGTCCCCGCTGTACAAATCCGGAATGGACGAAGGTTAGCCGGGCCAAACGCCTTACCTGACAGCCATATTGTCGGTTTTGCCGCAGAGAGGTGGCAGATTGTATTGTGTGACGCGGAACACATTTCACCGGTCATAAGTTTTAGACATTGCGGCGCGTGTCACTGAATGATAAAACCGATATCCACAGTTATAACTTATTGCTTTTAGCGTGGTGAGGGGAAATGGCTCAAGTCTTTAATTTCAGTTCAGGTCCGGCGATGTTGCCGGCAGACGTGCTTAAACAGGCTCAACAGGAACTTTGTGACTGGAACGGTCTGGGTACGTCGGTGATGGAAATCAGCCACCGTGGTAAAGAGTTTATTCAGGTGGCGGAAGAGGCAGAAAAGGATTTTCGCGATCTGCTGAACATTCCCTCAAACTACAAAGTTTTGTTCTGCCACGGCGGTGGCCGCGGTCAGTTTGCTGGCGTCCCGCTGAATATCCTCGGCGACAAAACCACGGCAGACTACGTTGATGCGGGTTACTGGGCGGCAAGTGCGGTTAAAGAAGCCAAAAAGTACTGCTCGCCAAATGTTATCGACGCCAAAATTACCGTTGATGGCCTGCGTGCCGTGAAGCCGATGAGCGAGTGGCAGCTCTCTGATAACGCTGCGTATCTGCACTATTGCCCAAACGAAACCATCGACGGGATTGCCATCGACGAGACCCCGAACTTCGGTAAAGACGTGGTGGTTGCAGCCGATTTCTCCTCTACCATTTTGTCCGCGCCAATTGACGTCAGCCGCTACGGTGTTATCTATGCGGGTGCGCAGAAAAATATCGGCCCGGCGGGTTTGACGATCGTCATCGTGCGCGAAGATTTGCTGGGTAAAGCCCATCAGTCTTGCCCGTCTATTCTGGATTATACGGTCCTCAACGATAACGACTCCATGTTCAACACCCCCCCTACGTTTGCCTGGTACCTCTCTGGCCTGGTCTTTAAATGGCTCAAGCAAAACGGCGGCGTGGCGCAGATGGACAAAATCAATCAGCAGAAAGCCGACCTGCTGTATGGCGTGATCGATAAGAGCGATTTCTACCGTAACGATGTCGCGAAAGCTAACCGTTCTCGTATGAATGTGCCGTTCCAGCTGGCGGACAGCAACCTGGATAAAGTCTTCCTTGAAGCGTCCTTCGCTGCAGGCCTGCATGCGCTGAAAGGCCACCGTGTTGTAGGCGGTATGCGTGCCTCTATCTATAACGCGATGCCGCTGGAAGGGGTTAAAACCCTGACCGATTTCATGATCGACTTCGAACGTCGCCACGGTTAATTACGCTGTTTTTCACCCCCGTAGCCCTGCTGCGGGGTTTTTATTATGTTGAGTTGAGAGTTAAGTTTCATGGAATCCCTGACGTTACAACCTATCGCGCGGGTAGATGGCACCATTAATCTGCCTGGTTCAAAAAGTGTCTCGAACCGCGCTCTGCTGCTGGCAGCTCTGGCAAACGGCACCACCGTCCTCACAAACCTGCTGGACAGCGATGACGTGCGCCATATGCTCAATGCGCTGAAAGCGTTGGGAGTTCATTACACGCTGTCTGACGACCGCACCCGCTGTGAAGTGACCGGCAACGGCGGCGCGTTACGCTCGGCTGAAGAGCGTGAACTGTTTCTGGGTAATGCGGGGACGGCGATGCGACCGCTGGCGGCGGCCCTGTGCCTGGGCAGCAACAATATTGTGCTGACCGGTGAGCCACGCATGAAAGAGCGTCCCATTGGCCATCTGGTGGATGCCCTTCGTCAGGGCGGCGCGCAGATTGAGTATCTGGAGCAGGAAAATTACCCGCCTCTGCGTCTGCGCGGTGGTTTCAATGGCGGTAACGTCGATGTGGATGGCAGCGTCTCCAGCCAGTTCCTGACGGCTCTGCTGATGACTGCGCCGCTGGCACCTCGGGATACGGTCATCACCATCAAAGGCGACCTGGTCTCTAAACCGTACATTGATATTACGCTGCACCTGATGAAAACCTTCGGGGTTGAGGTGGAAAACCGCGCTTATCAGCAATTCGTGGTTCGCGGTGCGCAGCAGTACCAGTCTCCGGGTCATTACCTTGTGGAAGGTGATGCTTCGTCTGCCTCCTATTTCCTGGCGGCAGGGGCGATTAAGGGCGGTACGGTGAAAGTGACCGGCATTGGCCGTAACAGCGTTCAGGGCGATATCCGTTTTGCTGACGTGCTGGAAAAAATGGGCGCCACGATTACCTGGGGCGATGATTTCATCTCCTGCACCCATGGCGAGCTGAACGCTATCGATATGGACATGAACCATATCCCGGATGCGGCGATGACCATTGCCACGGCGGCGCTCTTCGCAAAAGGCACCACGACGCTGCGTAACATTTACAACTGGCGCGTAAAAGAGACTGACCGTCTGTTCGCGATGGCGACCGAACTGCGTAAAGTGGGCGCCGAAGTGGAGGAGGGCGAAGACTACATCCGCGTCACGCCTCCGGCAAAACTGCAGTTTGCGGAAATCGGCACCTATAACGATCACCGCATGGCAATGTGCTTCTCGCTGGTGGCGCTCTCCGATACGCCGGTGACCATTCTCGACCCGAAATGTACGGCGAAAACCTTCCCGGACTACTTCGAGCAATTGGCGCGTATCAGTACCCCTGCCTGATTTGCCTTCGCGCCAGCCTCTGTGCTGGCGCGCTTACACCGTTCCCACTCATTGACGTGATGATCTACACTTCTGAAGATGTGCGCCTGCCGCCTGCAAGCAACGCGAACGATGTAGAAGTATCATTGCGCAATAATTCTTCATCTAAATACCTGTAATTCGCGTTTTTGCACACAACGTTAACGATTGTGGGCATTGGCGCGTATAATGCGCGGCGTTTACGTTAACGGTATGCCTGTTTAAGGAGATAAAGATGACGGCAATTGCCCCGGTCATAACCATTGATGGCCCAAGCGGTGCAGGAAAGGGCACCTTGTGCAAGGCAATGGCGGAAGCATTGCAATGGCATCTGCTGGACTCTGGTGCTATTTACCGCGTGTTAGCGCTTGCGGCGCTGCATCACCATGTTGATGTGGCCTCCGAAGACGCGCTGGTTCCGCTGGCTACCCATCTTGATGTTCGCTTTATCTCAACCAACGGAAATCTGGAAGTGATTCTCGAAGGTGAAGATGTCAGCGGTGAAATTCGGACTCAGGACGTGGCGAATGCCGCTTCACAGGTTGCCGCTTTCCCGCGCGTGCGTGAAGCACTGCTGCGCCGTCAACGCGCCTTCCGCGAACTGCCTGGCCTGATCGCTGACGGGCGTGACATGGGAACCGTTGTCTTCCCTGATGCGCCAGTGAAAATTTTCCTCGACGCCTCCTCGGAAGAACGGGCTCAACGCCGCATGCTTCAGTTGCAGGAAAAGGGGTTTAGTGTTAACTTTGATCGCCTTTTGTCCGAGATAAAAGAGCGCGATGACCGCGATCGTAACCGCGCCGTCGCCCCACTTGTTCCTGCAGAAGATGCATTAGTTCTGGATTCAACCAGTTTAACTATTGAGCAAGTGATTGAAAAAGCGCTACAATATGCGCGCCAAAAACTGGCACTCGCGTAATTGCGACCGATTTAGCAGTACCCCCGCTGCAATGGATTGACGGCGGGTATGTGAAACAACCCCATCCGGCACGGAGCCAGGTGGACGTTATATTAACCTGAAGATTAAACATGACTGAATCTTTTGCTCAACTATTTGAAGAATCCTTAAAAACAATCGAAACCCGTCCGGGTTCCATCGTTCGTGGTGTTGTTGTTGCTATCGACAAAGACGTAGTACTGGTTGACGCCGGTCTGAAATCTGAGTCCGCCATTCCGGCAGAGCAGTTCAAAAACGCCCAGGGCGAGCTGGAAATCCAGGTTGGTGACGAAGTTGACGTTGCTCTGGATGCAGTAGAAGACGGCTTCGGCGAAACCCTGCTTTCCCGTGAAAAAGCTAAACGTCACGAAGCTTGGATCACGCTGGAAAAAGCTTACGAAGAAGCTGAAACTGTGGTCGGTGTTATCAACGGCAAAGTTAAAGGTGGCTTCACTGTTGAGCTGAATGGTATTCGTGCGTTCCTGCCAGGTTCTCTGGTAGACGTTCGTCCAGTCCGTGACACCCTGCACCTCGAAGGCAAAGAGCTTGAGTTCAAAGTAATCAAGCTGGACCAGAAGCGTAACAACGTTGTTGTATCCCGTCGTGCCGTTATCGAATCCGAAAACAGCGCAGAACGCGATCAGCTGCTGGAAAACCTGCAGGAAGGCATGGAAGTCAAAGGTATCGTTAAGAACCTCACTGACTACGGCGCATTCGTTGACCTGGGCGGCGTTGATGGCCTGCTGCACATCACCGACATGGCGTGGAAACGCGTTAAGCACCCAAGCGAAATCGTGAACGTGGGCGACGAAATCACTGTTAAAGTGCTGAAGTTCGACCGCGAGCGTACTCGTGTATCCCTCGGCCTGAAACAGCTGGGCGAAGATCCATGGGTAGCTATCGCTAAGCGTTACCCAGAAGGTACTAAACTGACTGGTCGCGTTACCAACCTGACTGACTACGGCTGCTTCGTTGAAATCGAAGAAGGCGTTGAAGGCCTGGTGCACGTTTCCGAAATGGACTGGACCAACAAAAACATCCACCCATCCAAAGTTGTTAACGTTGGTGATGTAGTGGAAGTTATGGTTCTGGATATCGACGAAGAACGTCGTCGTATCTCCCTGGGCCTGAAACAGTGCAAAAACAACCCATGGCAGCAGTTCGCGGAAACCCACAACAAGGGTGACCGTGTTGAAGGTAAAATCAAGTCTATCACTGACTTCGGTATCTTCATCGGCTTGGACGGCGGCATCGATGGCCTGGTTCACCTGTCTGACATCTCCTGGAACGTTGCAGGCGAAGAAGCAGTTCGTGAATACAAAAAAGGCGACGAAATCGCTGCAGTTGTTCTGCAGGTTGACGCAGAGCGTGAACGTATCTCCCTGGGCGTTAAACAGCTCGCAGAAGATCCGTTCAACAACTGGGTTGCACTGAACAAGAAAGGCGCAATCGTAAACGGTAAAGTCACTGCAGTTGACGCTAAAGGCGCAACCGTAGAACTGGCTGACGGCGTTGAAGGTTACCTGCGCGCTTCTGAAGCTTCACGTGACCGCGTTGAAGATGCCACTCTGGTTCTGAACGTTGGTGACGACGTTGAAGCTAAGTTCACCGGTGTTGACCGTAAGAACCGTGCAATCAGCCTGTCTGTTCGTGCTAAAGACGAAGCTGATGAGAAAGATGCAATCGCAACTGTTAACAAACAGGAAGATGCAAACTTCTCTAACAACGCAATGGCTGAAGCTTTCAAAGCAGCTAAAGGCGAGTAATATCAGGTTGTCCGCATCATTTTGAGCTGTAACGCATTTACAGCGAGAAGGATGAGGAGCAAACTTGACAGATTAGAGGATTCGTCCTGTAATCAATAACAAAGGGCGGCTACGGCCGCCCTTGTTTAATGAGCTGTTCAGCTAATTGGTTTGAAAGGAACCGGAGGAATCATGACCAAGTCAGAATTGATTGAAAGACTTGCCAGTCAGCAACCGCATATCCCTGCGAAAGCAGTGGAGGATGCCGTAAAAGAGATGCTGGAGCATATGGCCTCCACTCTTGCCCAGGGCGAGCGCATTGAAATCCGCGGTTTCGGTAGTTTTTCTCTGCACTATCGTGCTCCACGTACCGGGCGTAACCCGAAAACTGGCGATAAAGTCGAACTGGAAGGTAAGTACGTTCCACACTTTAAGCCGGGTAAAGAACTGCGCGATCGCGCCAACATTTACGGCAACTGAGTTTAGCCATCAGCGCTAAACTGGGTTCGAAAGAAAGCACCTGCGGGTGCTTTTTTTGTGCCTGTCGCTTTTATTCTGAAGATGCCGCGCAATTTTCCTTTTGTTTTCTGCAAACGGATAAAAATGCTTCAGCGCCCGCTGTAAACCGCGTTTCTTCTGGCTGACGACTCACCCTGCCTGCTTCCATACTGTCACCCTCAAACAGGGAGGTAGTAATGGGCATTCCCGCGATAAGTCTTTGCGCCATTCTGGCGATCGTGCCGTTACTCTGGTTACCCGTCCTGCCTGAACGTCATACCGTGTGGGTAATGATAGCCGGTGGGATAGCGCTGGCCGCCCAGCGACACAACGTCCTGAAGCATATGGGGATCATGGTGTTATTTTGTGTCTGGGGTCTTCTTGCTGCGCAGGAAAGCGTCTGGCCGATGCAACATTTAACGACGGGAGCAGTGCAGGCAGAGATAGAAATCACGGCCACCGATGGTGCAACAATGCATCAGGGCAACATTCTGCGTGTCGATGGTCAACGCTGGTGGGCATCCACGGGCGTGACGCTGTATGGCAATTACCTGCCGCAAAAGGTGTGTGCCGGTCAGCGCTGGGCTATGACGCTCAGGCTCCGGCCTGTGCATGGCGAGCTAAACGACGGGGGATATGATCCCCAGCGAAGCGCCTTTGCCCGACACCAGACGCTCAGCGGACGTTTCACGCAGGCGAAAATCGTCGATGAAAACTGCAGCTTGCGTGCTCAGTACCTGATGTCACTGCAACACCGGCTTTCTGCTTTTCACTGGGGCGCGGTTATGCTTGGGCTGGGGATGGGAGAACGTCTGGAGGTGCCCCGGGAAATTAAAGATCTGATGCGCGACACCGGCACGCTGCACCTGATGGCAATTTCGGGTCTGCATATTGCGCTGGCCGCATCCATCGTCTGGTTACTTGCGCGTGGGCTTCAGTTCTTGATGCCGGGCCACTGGATCCACTGGCAGATTCCTCTCCTGGCCGGGTTGTTCTTTGCCGCTTTCTACGCCTGGCTTACCGGGCTGCAACCGCCCGCATTGCGAACGGTTATCGCACTTGCCGTGCTGGCGGCATTGCGCATTGGCGCCCGTCAGTGGTCTCCCTGGCAGGTGTGGTGTTGCTGTATCGCGGCAATCCTGATAAGCGATCCCTTAGCCGTGCTTTCTCAAAGTCTGGCCCTTTCAGCTTTTGCCGTCGCCGCGCTGATTTTCTGGTTTCAGTGGCTGCCTCTTCCTCGCGGGCACCGGGTTCGCTGGTTACAGCCTCTGGTGAATCTTCTTTATCTGCAAACCGGCATGTTGCTTCTGCTCATGCCATTACAGGTGCTGATTTTTCATGGGTTTAGCCTCTCTTCCCTGGTGGCTAATCTCTTTGCCGTCCCCCTGGTCACTTTTGTCTGCGTACCGCTGATCCTGGCCGGAATGTTGCTTCATCTGTTGCCGCTGACGGCGCTGGAAAGTGCCCTCTGGTTTGCAGCCGATAAATCCCTAGGGGGGTTGTTCTGGATGCTGATGCGCCTGCCGGATGGCTGGCAGAATGTAGATGAACGATGGCAATACCTGACGTTATTGCCCTGGCTTGCCATTATCGGCTGGCGCTTTCATGCCTGGAAATCCGTTCCTGCAGTTTGTCTGGCAGGGAGTATCTTACTGGCATTTCCGCTTTGGCGAACGGTGAGGAGTGAGGGCTGGACACTGCATATGCTGGATGTGGGGCAGGGACTGGCAATGGTCATTGAACGCCATGGCAAAGCCCTTCTTTATGATACCGGGCTCGCCTGGCCGGGTGGTGATAGCGCCCGGCAGTTAATCATTCCGTGGCTACGCTGGCACCATTTGCAACCAGAAGGCGTCATCCTCAGTCATGAGCATCTCGACCATGCGGGCGGCCTGGCGACGCTGCAAAAAACATGGCCCACATTATGGATAAGAAGCCCGTTAGGCCGGGCGGAACATCGGCCTTGTTTTCGCGGGCAGAGATGGATATGGGAGGGGTTAACCTTCACCGTCCACTGGCCACCTGAGGGCTATTCCGAAAGGGGGAACAATCGCTCCTGTGTGGTAAAAATCGACGATGGTGAGCAAAGTGCGTTGCTTACGGGAGATATTGAAGCGCAAGCGGAACAGACTATGCTTAGCCATTACTGGCGTCATCTGACGTCCACTGTAATACAGGTACCCCATCATGGCAGCAATACGTCTTCATCATTGCCACTGGTGCAGCGGGTAGAGGGGAGGATCGCGCTCGATTCTGCGGCCCGCTATAACGCATGGCATTTTCCGTCGGCAAAAGTTATCAGACGTTATCGAAAAGAGGGCTATATCTGGCACGATACCCCCCATTCTGGACAAATATCGGTGACATTCTCGCAACATCGATGGCAAATACAGCGCGTACGTGATGAATATTTACCGCGTTGGTATCATCAGTGGTTTGGCGCGCCCGGAGATAACGGGTAGAATATGCGGCTATTTCAACAGATGCTGGTTTTTTGAATGCATAACGACAAAGATCTCTCCACGTGGCAAACCTTCCGCCGACTCTGGCCGATGATTGCACCTTTTAAAGCAGGCTTGATCGTGGCGGGTGTAGCGTTAGTCCTCAACGCAGCCAGCGATACGTTTATGTTATCGCTTCTCAAACCGTTACTGGATGACGGTTTTGGTAAAACAGATCGCTCAGTGCTGATATGGATGCCACTGGTGGTTATTGGACTGATGATCTTACGCGGTATCACCAGCTACATTTCGAGCTACTGTATCTCCTGGGTTTCCGGGAAAGTCGTTATGACCATGCGCCGTCGGCTGTTTGGCCACATGATGGGCATGCCAGTAGCGTTCTTTGATAAGCAGTCTACCGGTACCTTGCTGTCACGTATTACCTACGACTCCGAGCAGGTGGCATCATCGTCGTCCAACGCGCTGATTACCGTGGTGCGTGAAGGTGCATCGATTATTGGTCTGTTCATCATGATGTTCTATTACAGCTGGCAGCTGTCACTGATCCTTATCGTGCTGGCACCGGTTGTCTCTATTGCTATTCGCGTCGTTTCAAAGCGTTTTCGCAACATCAGTAAGAATATGCAGAACACGATGGGCCAGGTTACGACCAGCGCTGAGCAGATGCTGAAAGGGCATAAAGAGGTGTTGATTTTCGGCGGGCAGGAAGTCGAAACCAAACGCTTTGATAAAGTCAGCAACAAAATGCGTCTGCAGGGGATGAAAATGGTTTCGGCCTCTTCAATTTCTGACCCTATCATCCAGCTGATCGCTTCTCTGGCGCTGGCCTTTGTTCTGTATGCGGCCAGCTTCCCGAGCGTGATGGAGACGCTGACGGCAGGTACCATCACCGTGGTCTTCTCATCGATGATTGCCCTGATGCGTCCGCTGAAATCACTGACGAACGTCAACGCTCAGTTCCAGCGCGGGATGGCTGCCTGCCAGACCCTGTTCAGCATTCTGGATACCGAACAGGAGAAAGATGAAGGTAAACGCGAGATTGAACGCGCCCACGGCGATGTTGAATTTCGCAATGTGACTTTCACCTATCCTGGCCGCGAAACGCCGGCTTTGCGTAACATCAACCTGTCCATTCCCGCGGGTAAAACCGTTGCGCTGGTAGGCCGCTCTGGCTCAGGTAAATCCACCATCGCCAGCCTGATCACCCGTTTCTATGATATCGACGAGGGTGAAATCCTGCTGGATGGCCATGACCTGCGGGAGTATACCCTGCAGTCGCTGCGTAACCAGGTGGCGCTGGTCTCCCAGAATGTGCATCTCTTCAACGATACGGTGGCAAATAACATTGCCTATGCGCGTACAGAAGAGTACAGCCGTGCGGAGATTGAAAAGGCCGCTCGTATGGCCTATGCGATGGACTTTATCAACAAGATGGATAACGGTCTGGATACCATTATCGGTGAGAACGGTGTACTGCTCTCCGGTGGCCAGCGCCAGCGTATCGCCATTGCTCGTGCGCTGTTGCGTGATAGCCCGATTCTGATTCTGGATGAAGCAACCTCTGCGCTGGATACGGAATCTGAACGTGCCATTCAGTCTGCGCTGGATGAGCTGCAAAAGAACCGTACGTCGCTGGTGATTGCGCACCGTCTGTCGACTATCGAGCAGGCTGACGAAATCGTTGTTGTTGAAGATGGCGTGATTGTCGAACGCGGAAGCCACTCTGATTTGCTGGCGCACCGCGGCGTTTACGCCCAACTGCATAAGATGCAATTCGGCGAATGATTGCACGCATCTGGTCCGGTGAATCACCGCTGTGGCTGCTGCTTCTGCCGCTTTCCTGGCTTTATGGCCTGGTGAGCGGCGCCATTCGTCTGCTTTACCGTCTGGGGTTGAAGCAAGCATGGCGCGCGCCGGTGCCGGTTGTCGTGGTGGGTAACCTGACGGCTGGCGGCAACGGTAAAACACCGGTGGTGATCTGGCTGGTGGAGCAACTGCAAAAACGCGGTATACGCCCAGGCGTGGTATCGCGTGGGTATGGCGGAAAAGCGGCGCAGTATCCCCTGTTGCTGACGGCGGAAACTACGACCGCTGAAGCGGGTGATGAGCCAGTATTGATATACCAGCGTACAGGTGCACCTGTTGCGGTTTCCCCGGTACGCAGTGATGCCGTTCAGGCACTTCTTGCCGAACACACGGTAGACATTATTATTACTGACGATGGTCTGCAGCATTACGCGCTGGCGCGTGATAAAGAGATTGTGGTCATTGACGGGGTTCGCCGGTTCGGTAACGGCTGGTGGCTACCCGCCGGGCCAATGCGCGAACGCGCTTCGCGTCTCAGGTCCGTTGATGCGGTGATTGTTAACGGTGGAGAGGCCAAACCGGGTGAGATCCCTATGCATCTCAGGCCGGGAATGGCGGTGAATCTGTTGACCGGAGAGCGCCGTGCTGTCTCGTTGTTACCCGCGCTGGTGGCCATGGCGGGTATCGGTCATCCTCCGCGTTTCTTCGCGACGCTGGAACAGTGTGGTGCCCGGCTTGAAAAACGCGTTCCGCTGGCCGATCATCAGGCGCTGGTGCCAGATCAGGTCGCGGCCCTGACTGCGCCGGGGCAGACGCTAATCATGACTGAAAAAGATGCGGTGAAATGCCGTGCCTTTGCGAAGGATAACTGGTGGTATCTGCCGGTTGACGCTGAACTCAGCGGTGAGCAACCGGAACAATTGCTCAAGGAACTGATTGCGTTAGTGCAGTAATGGCTTACGCGGTTCTGGTGGCGCTTTGACTGACAGGAAAACGCATGTCTTTACCGCAACTCTCGCTTTCAGCCGCACGTCATTTGCACCTTGCCGCACAGGGGCTGCTCAAAAAGCCCCGCCGCCGCGCGCAGCCCGCCGATATTCTCTCTACCGTTCAGCGCATGTCGCTCCTTCAAATTGACACCATTAATATCGTGGCCCGTAGCCCTTACCTTGTGCTGTTTAGTCGGCTGGGGAATTATCCGCCTCAGTGGCTGGATGACGCGCTCAGTAAGGGGGACTTAATGGAGTACTGGGCGCACGAGGCCTGTTTCCTGCCGCGCAGCGATTTTGCCCTGGTTCGCCATCGCATGCTGGCCCCCGAAAAGATGGGCTGGAAATACCGCCAGGAATGGATGCAGGAGCACGCGACTGAAATTGTACAGCTTATCGAGCATATTCAGCAAAACGGTCCTGTACGTTCCGCCGATTTTGAACATCCGAGAAAAGGGACCAGCGGCTGGTGGGAGTGGAAGCCGCACAAACGCCACCTTGAAGGACTGTTTACGTCCGGCAAAGTCATGGTGATTGAACGGCGTAATTTTCAGCGCGTGTATGACCTGACGCACCGCGTGATGCCCCACTGGGACGATGAGCGTGACTTACTCACCCAGGAGGCAGCGGAAGCTATCATGCTGGAGAACAGCGCCCGCAGTCTGGGCATTTTCCGGCCGCAGTGGCTGGCGGATTACTATCGCCTTCGCCAGCCGGCCCTGAAACCGCTGCTGGAAATGTGGCAGCGTGAACATCGTGTTATCCCCGTCACGGTAGAAACCCTCGGGGACATGTGGCTGCATTCGGATCTCCTCCTGCTCTTACCCCAGGCTCTGGAAAGTAAGCTTCAGGCAACCCACAGCGCGGTGTTATCGCCTTTCGATCCGGTCGTGTGGGACAGAAAACGGGCCGAACAGCTGTTTAATTTCAGCTATCGGCTTGAGTGTTACACCCCCGCGCCAAAGCGTCAGTACGGCTACTTTGTGTTGCCTCTGCTGCACAAAGGGCAACTGGTCGGTCGAATGGACGCCAAAATGCACCGAAAAACCGGCACGCTGGAGATTATCGCGCTCTATCTTGAAGAGGGGATCAAGACCACCGCGGCGCTGGAAAAAGGATTAACCTCCGCCATTAGCGAATTCGCATGCTGGCAGGGGGCCCACGACGTGGCGCTGGGTCGGGTGCCTGACGGGTTGTTTAGCACCTGTCGACGTGGCTGGGAAACAGACACTCCCTGAAAAAGGAATGTGTTAAGCTTTAGCGATTACCCATACGGAGGAACTATGGATCACCGTTTACTTGAAATTATTGCCTGCCCGGTGTGCAACGGCAAACTTTATTACAGCCAGGACAAACAAGAGCTGATTTGCAAGCTGGACAGTCTGGCATTCCCGCTGCGCGACGGTATTCCGGTATTGCTGGAAAACGAAGCCCGCTCCCTGGTGGCAGAAGAGAGCAAACCATGAGTTTTGTTGTCATTATTCCTGCGCGTTATGCATCAACCCGTCTGCCGGGTAAACCGCTGGTGGATATCAACGGCAAACCGATGATTGTGCATGTCCTTGAACGTGCGCGTGAGTCCGGTGCTGAGCGCGTTATCGTGGCAACCGATCATCCGGACGTTGCCCGTGCGGTTGAGGCGGCTGGCGGAGAAGTGTGCATGACCCGCGCCGATCACCAGTCCGGCACAGAGCGGCTGGCAGAAGTGGTTGAGAAATGCGGTTTTAGTGATGATACGGTCATCGTTAACGTACAGGGCGACGAGCCGATGATCCCGGCGGTCATTATTCGCCAGGTGGCGGAAAACCTGGCGCAGCGCCAGGTCGGTATGGCTACGCTCGCGGTACCTGTGCTCCACGCTGAAGAGGCGTTTAATCCGAACGCGGTGAAAGTGGTGATGGATGCCGAGGGCTATGCGCTCTACTTCTCTCGCGCCACTATTCCCTGGGATCGTGATCGTTTTGCGGTTTCAAAAGAGACCATTGGTGATTCATTCCTGCGTCATCTGGGGATCTACGGCTACCGTGCTGGCTTTATTCGTCGTTATGTTACCTGGGCACCCAGCCCGCTGGAGCATATCGAAATGCTGGAGCAGCTCCGCGTGCTCTGGTACGGGGAAAAAATCCACGTTGCCGTTGCGCAGGAAGTGCCAGGTACGGGTGTTGACACCCCGGAAGATCTTGAGCGCGTCCGCGCCGAATTGCGTTAATAGCGCCCGCATCCCTCCTTGCGGGGGGATGTTCTCTCCAGGTTATTTTCCCTTTCTTTTCCATAATTGATCTCTGTCGGGTGACATCTTCTGTCCGCGCGCTCATTATAAAAGCAGTAGTCTTAATGGGGGTAATCTCATATGGAACAGCTGCGTGCTGAACTGAGCCATCTGCTGGGTGAGAAGTTAAGCAGGGTTGAGTGTGTGAACGAAAAGGCAGATACCGCACTCTGGTCGTTATATGACAGCCAGGGAAACCCAATGCCGCTGATGGCCCGAAGTTTTACCTCGCCGGGCGTTGCCAGGCAGTTGGCCTGGAAAATGTCGATGCTTGCGCGACAAGGGACCGTCCGCATGCCGACGGTGTATGGCGTGATGACGCATGAAGAACACCCCGGCCCCGATGTCCTGCTGATTGAGCGGTTACGTGGCGTGCCTGTGGAAGCGCCGGCTCGTTCACCGGAACGCTGGGAACAGCTGAAAGATCAGATTGTCGAGGCGCTACTGGGTTGGCACAGACAAGACAGCGGTGGGCTCGTCGGGCCGGTAGACAGCACCCAGGAAAACCTGTGGCCACTGTGGTACCGCCAGCGGGTCGAAGTGTTGTGGGGCACCCTTAACCAGTTTAATAACACCGGTTTGACCATGCAGGACAAACGTATTTTGTTCCGCACCCGGGAGTGTTTGCCCGCGCTGTTTGACGGCTTTAACGACAACTGCGTGCTGGTTCACGGCAATTTTACCCTGCGCAGCATGCTGAAAGACCCTCGCAGCGACCAGCTTCTGGCAATGGTAGGGCCAGGGATCATGCTCTGGGCACCGCGCGAGTACGAGTTGTTCAGGCTCAGCGACAGCGGGGCCGCAGAGGGGTTACTCTGGCATTATCTCCAGCGCGCGCCGGTTGCAGAAGCGTTTCTCTGGCGCCGCTGGCTCTATCTGCTCTGGGATGAAGTGGCGCAACTGGTCAATACTGGCCGTTTTAATCGTGCCAACTTCGATCTCGCCACGAAATCACTCCTGCCCTGGCTCGCCTGACGCGCCTTTTAGCCATTGCCAGAGGCGTCCAAGCGTTTCGTAACCGACACGATCGCTGTGCATCAGCCATACCGGGGACGGGATCGCCCGTTCCCACGGGTTAAGCGGCGCGTCGATGGCCATCTGGTTAGCCGGCGCGGGGAGGGGATGCAGGCCAACTCTTTCGAAGAAAATCATCGCCCGCGGCAGGTGCGAGGCGGACGTAACCAGCAGGAACGGAGCATCGCCAATCGCCTGCTTCACGGCGGCAGCTTCTTCTTCAGTGTCTTTTGGGCTGTCCAGCGTGATGATAGCGGAACGCGGTACACCCAGCGATTCAGCCACTCTGGCTCCGGCTTCGGCCGTGCTGACCGGGTTTGTTTTTGCCGCCGCACCGGTAAAGATCATTTTCGATCCCGGATTCGCCAGCCACAGGCGAATGCCTTCGTTCAGTCGAGGCAGGCTGTTGTTAATCAGGTTTGAACTGGGCGCCCAGTTCGGATCCCAGGTGTAACCCCCACCCAGCACCACGATATACTTCACCTCCTGATGACCCTGCCATGTCGGGTACCTGTTTTCGACAGGGCGTAACAGGCTATCCGCGACCGGTTGCAGACTCAGCAGCAGGAGGACCAGCCAGCCGACGGTAATAAGCGTTTTGCCACTTTTCTGAAAGCGACTAAACCACACCAGCGCCAGCCCCAGCGCAATGATGATAAGCAGCAATGGAAGGGGAAGCATCATCCCCCCAATGTATTTCTTCAGGGTAAAAAGCATCCTTTTTGGTTCCTTTTTTAACCATATAGCAGGTGATTACTCGTGATATTACACCAGAGAGGTTCATTCTCCGCGCGGGTGTGACAAAATAGCGGTTTTGCAGTTAGCGAGTGGAACTCTCCCAATGCGGGATCGCAATTTTGATGACATCGCGGAAAAGTTTTCGCGCAACATTTATGGCACCACGAAAGGGCAGTTGCGTCAGACGATCCTCTGGCAGGATCTGGACAACATCCTGGCCTCGTTTGAGGGGCAAACGTTGCGCGTGCTGGACGCTGGCGGCGGTGAAGGGCAGACGGCTATCAAAATGGCCCAGCGCGGTCATCACGTAACGCTTTGCGATCTTTCTGCTGAGATGATCGCGCGTGCGACGCGTGCCGCAGAAGAGAAAGGTGTGAGCGACAACATGCATTTTATACAATGCGCCGCTCAGGACATCGCACAGCATTTGGAAACCCAGGTTGATCTGATATTGTTTCATGCAGTGCTGGAGTGGGTTGCCGATCCGCAAAGCGTGTTACGCACCCTGTGGTCGATGTTGCGCCCGGGCGGTACGCTGTCACTGATGTTCTACAATGCTAACGGCTTCCTGATGCACAACATGGTTGCGGGTAACTTCGACTATGTTCAGGTCGGGATGCCAAAAAAGAAAAAACGCACGCTTTCCCCGGATTATCCGCGCGATCCGCAGCAGGTGTATGGCTGGCTGGAAGAGATTGGCTGGCAGATAACCGGGAAAACGGGCGTCAGGGTGTTTCATGATTATCTGCGTGAAAAACACAAACAGCGTGACTGTTTTGACACCTTAACAGAATTAGAAACGCGGTATTGCCGTCAGGAACCTTTTGTCAGTCTTGGCCGCTATATTCACGTCACCGCGCACAAGCCGCAGATGCAAGGATAACCTATGAGTGAATTTTCCCAGACAGTCCCCGAACTGGTTGCCTGGGCCAGGAAAAACGATTTCTCCATCTCGCTGCCGGTAGACAGACTCTCTTTCCTGCTGGCGGTTGCCACGCTGAACGGCGAACGGCTGGATGGCGAAATGAGCGAGGGTGAACTGGTGGATGCGTTCCGCCATGTCAGTGATGCGTTTGAGCAAACCAGCGAAACCATTAGCGTGCGTGCCAACAACGCAATCAACGATATGGTGCGTCAACGTCTGCTGAACCGCTTTACCAGCGAGCAGGCGGAAGGAAACGCCATCTATCGTCTGACGCCACTGGGTATCGGCATCACCGATTACTACATCCGCCAGCGTGAATTTTCCACGCTGCGTCTTTCCATGCAGCTCTCGATTGTGGCGGGTGAACTTAAGCGCGCTGCCGATGCAGCGGATGAAAACGGTGACGAATTCCACTGGCACCGTAACGTCTATGCGCCGCTGAAATATTCGGTGGCAGAGATTTTCGACAGCATCGATCTGACCCAGCGTCTGATGGATGAACAGCAGCAACAGGTAAAAGACGATATCGCGCAGTTGCTGAATAAAGACTGGCGTGCGGCCATCTCCAGCTGTGAAATGTTGCTGTCGGAAACCTCGGGTACGCTGCGTGAACTGCAGGATACGCTGGAAGCGGCAGGGGATAAGCTTCAGGCGAACCTGCTGCGCATCCAGGATGCGACCATGGCCCATGACGATCTGCATTTTATTGACCGTCTGGTGTTCGATCTGCAGAGCAAACTCGATCGTATTATCAGCTGGGGTCAGCAGTCGATTGACCTGTGGATCGGTTATGACCGCCACGTGCATAAATTTATCCGTACCGCGATCGATATGGATAAAAACCGCGTCTTTGCTCAGCGTCTGCGCCAGTCGGTACAGACCTATTTCGATGCGCCATGGGCGCTGACTTACGCCAGTGCCGATCGTCTGCTGGATATGCGCGACGAAGAGATGGCTCTGCGCGATGAAGAAGTGACCGGTGAACTGCCACCGGATCTGGAATATGAAGAGTTCAACGAAATTCGTGAGCAACTTGCGGCGATGATCGAAGAACAGCTCGCTGTCTACAAAACCAGACAAGTGCCGCTGGATCTTGGGCTCGTGGTGCGCGACTATCTGGCGCAATATCCTCGCGCGCGCCACTTCGACATCGCCCGCATCGTGGTAGACCAGGCCGTGCGTCTGGGCGTCGCGCAAGCAGATTTCACCGGGCTGCCGCCGAAGTGGCAGCCGATTAACGATTACGGAGCCAAGGTACAGGCGCATGTCATTGACAAATATTGAACAAGTGATGCCAGTTAAGCTGGCACAGGCGCTGGCGAATCCGTTGTTTCCGGCGCTGGACAGCCAACTGCGTGCCGGTCGTCACATTGGCTTAGACGAGCTGGACAATCACGCCTTTTTGATGGACTTCCAGGAGTACCTGGAAGAGTTTTACGCCCGCTATAACGTGGAGCTTATCCGCGCACCGGAAGGGTTTTTCTACCTGCGTCCACGTTCCACAACCCTGATTCCGCGTTCCGTGCTCTCTGAGCTGGATATGATGGTCGGCAAAATTCTTTGCTACCTCTATCTCAGCCCGGAGCGTCTGGCAAATGAAGGCATCTTCACCCAGCAGGAGCTTTACGACGAGCTGCTGGCGCTGGCGGATGAGAGCAAGCTGCTTAAGCTGGTGAACAACCGCTCCACCGGCTCGGATCTTGACCGCCAGAAATTGCAGGAAAAAGTTCGCTCTTCCCTTAACCGTCTGCGTCGTCTGGGCATGGTCTGGTTTATGGGCCATGACAGCAGCAAATTCCGCATCACGGAATCTGTCTTCCGCTTCGGCGCCGATGTGCGTGCGGGCGACGATGCGCGTGAAGCGCAGCTTCGCATGATCCGCGACGGTGAAGCGATGCCGGTGGAAAACCATTTGCAGCTCGATGATGAGCATGAAGAGAATCTGCCGGATAGCGGGGAGGAAGAGTAATGATTGAACGCGGTAAATTTCGCTCACTAACGCTGATTAACTGGAACGGCTTCTTTGCCCGGACGTTCGATCTGGATGAGCTGGTTACGACGCTCTCCGGTGGTAACGGTGCGGGTAAATCCACCACCATGGCGGCGTTTGTTACGGCACTGATCCCCGATCTGACGCTGCTTCATTTCCGTAACACCACCGAAGCGGGGGCGACCAGCGGCTCTCGCGATAAAGGCCTGCACGGTAAACTCAAAGCAGGCGTCTGTTATTCGGTACTGGACGTCATTAACTCCCGACATCAGCGTGTGGTGGTGGGGGTACGTCTGCAGCAGGTCGCAGGCCGTGACCGTAAAGTGGACATTAAACCGTTTGCCATCCAGGGTCTGCCAACCTCCATGCAGCCCACAGCGCTGCTGACGGAAACCCTGAATGAGCGCCAGGCGCGCGTGCTGACGCTGCAGGAGCTGAAAGATAAGCTCGAAACCATCGAAGGCGTGCAGTTCAAGCAGTTCAACTCCATTACGGATTACCACTCCCTGATGTTCGATCTGGGCGTTGTGGCACGTCGTCTGCGCAGCGCGTCTGACCGTAGCAAATACTACCGTTTGATCGAAGCATCGCTGTACGGTGGTATCTCCAGCGCCATTACCCGCTCCCTGCGCGACTACCTGTTACCGGAAAACAGCGGCGTGCGTAAGGCCTTCCAGGATATGGAAGCCGCGCTGCGTGAAAACCGCATGACGCTCGAAGCCATTCGCGTGACGCAGTCTGACCGTGACCTGTTTAAGCACCTGATTAGCGAGGCCACCAACTACGTGGCGGCGGACTATATGCGTCACGCCAATGAACGTCGTGTCCATCTAGATCAGGCGTTAGAGTACCGCCGCGAGCTGTTTACCTCCCGTAAACAGCTGGTGGCTGAGCAGTATAAGCACGTCGAAATGGCGCGTGAACTGGGCGAGCACAACGGTGCCGAAGGCGATCTGGAAGCCGATTACCAGGCTGCCAGCGATCACCTGAACCTGGTGCAGACCGCCCTGCGTCAGCAGGAGAAGATCGAGCGCTACGAAGCGGATCTCGATGAGCTGCAAATTCGTCTCGAAGAGCAAAATGAAGTGGTGGCGGAAGCTGCCGACATGCAGGAAGAGAACGAAGCACGTGCCGAGGCCGCCGAGCTGGAAGTGGATGAGCTGAAAAATCAGCTGGCCGATTACCAGCAGGCGCTGGACGTGCAGCAGACGCGTGCAATTCAGTATACCCAGGCACTTCAGGCGTTACAGCGTGCAAAAGAGCTGTGTCATCTGCCTGACCTCACCCCGGAAAGCGCTGACCAGTGGCTGGATACCTTCCAGGCCAAAGAGCAGGAAGCGACCGAGAAACTGCTCTCGCTTGAACAGAAGATGAGCGTCGCGCAAACGGCGCACAGTCAGTTTGAGCAAGCGTACCAGCTGGTTGTGGCAATTAACGGCCCGCTTGCGCGTAACGAAGCGTGGGAAGTTGCCCGTGAACTGCTGCGCGACGGTGTGAACCAGCGCCATCTGGCCGAGCAGGTTCAGCCGCTGCGTATGCGCCTGAACGAACTGGAACAGCGTCTTCGCGAACAGCAGGAAGCCGAGCGTATGCTGGCGGAGTTCTGTAAGCGCCAGGGCAAAAATTACGATTTCGACGATCTTGAAGCTCTGCATCAGGAGCTCGAAGCGCGTATTGCTGCGCTTTCCGATTCCGTATCCAACGCCAGTGAACAGCGCATGACGCTGCGCCAGGAGATGGAGCAGCTGCAGTCCCGTTCTAAGGTGCTGCTGCAGCGCGCACCAGTCTGGCTGGCTGCCCAAAGCAGCCTGAATCAGCTCAGTGAACAGTGCGGCGAACAGTTTGAGTCCAGCCAGGACGTGACCGAATATCTGCAACAGCTGCTGGAGCGCGAGCGCGAGGCGATTGTTGAGCGCGATGAAGTCGGCGCCCGTAAACGCGAGATCGATGAAGAGATTGAGCGCTTAAGCCAGCCTGGTGGTTCGGAAGATTCACGTCTGAACGCCCTGGCTGAACGTTTTGGCGGCGTGCTGTTGTCCGAAATCTATGACGATGTCGGTCTGGACGATGCGCCGTACTTCTCAGCCCTGTATGGCCCATCACGTAATGCGATTGTGGTCCCGGATCTGTCGCTGATTGCTGACCAGCTGGCAGGACTGGAAGATTGCCCGGAAGACCTCTATTTAATCGAAGGGGACCCGCAGTCGTTCGATGACAGCGTATTCAGCGTCGATGAGCTGGAAAAAGCGGTTGTCGTCAAAATCGCCGATCGTCAGTGGCGTTATTCTCGCTTCCCTGAGCTTCCGCTGTTTGGTCGCGCAGCGCGTGAAAACCGGATTGAAAGTCTGCACGCCGAGCGTGAGAAGCTGTCTGAACGTTTTGCGACCCTGTCGTTTGACGTGCAGAAAACCCAGCGTCTTCATCAGGCGTTCAGCCGCTTTATCGGCAGCCATCTGGGCGTGGCGTTTGAAGCTGACCCGGAAGCCGAAATTCGCAAGCTCAACACCCGTCGTGGCGAGCTTGAGCGTGCGATCTCAAACCATGAAAATGACAACCAGCAAAGCCGCGTTCAGTTCGAACAAGCGAAAGAGGGCGTTGCGGCCCTTAACCGCATCCTGCCTCGCCTGAATCTGCTGGCAGATGACACGCTGGCTGACCGCGTGGATGAGATTCAGGAACGTCTGGATGAAGCTCAGGAAGCGGCACGTTTTGTTCAGCAGTACGGTAATCAGCTGGCGAAGCTCGAACCAATGGTCTCCGTGTTGCAGAGCGATCCGGAGCAGTTCGAGCAGTTAAAAGAAGATTACGCCTGGTCGCAGCAGGTGCAGCGCGAAGCGCGCCAGCAGGCGTTTGCCCTGACGGAAGTGGTGCAGCGTCGGGCCCACTTCGGCTACTCCGATTCCGCGGAGATGCTGAGCGGTAACAGCGATCTCAATGAGAAGCTGCGTCAGCGCCTTGAACAGGCTGAAGCTGAACGTACTCGCGCCCGTGACGCGATGCGTAGCCACTCGGCACAGCTGAACCAGTACAATCAGGTTCTGGCCTCGCTGAAAAGCTCCTTCGACACCAAGAAAGAGCTGTTAAACGATCTTCAGAAAGAGTTGCAGGACATTGGCGTCCGTGCTGACAGCGGAGCAGAAGAGCGGGCGCGTATTCGTCGTGATGAACTGCATGCGCAGCTCAGTAATAACCGCGCACGTCGTAATCAGCTGGAAAAAGCGCTGACCTTCTGTGAAGCGGAAATGGATAACCTGACTCGTCGCCTGCGCAAGCTGGAGCGCGATTATCACGAAATGCGTGAGCAGGTCGTGACCGCGAAGGCGGGCTGGTGCGCCGTCATGCGGATGGTGAAAGACAATAACGTTGAACGCCGTCTGCATCGTCGCGAGCTGGCCTATCTCTCTGCGGATGAACTGCGCTCTATGTCGGATAAGGCGCTGGGTGCCTTGCGTCTGGCGGTGGCGGATAACGAACACCTGCGCGATGTGCTGCGTATGTCCGAAGATCCGAAACGCCCTGAGCGTAAGATCCAGTTCTTCGTGGCCGTTTATCAGCACCTGCGTGAGCGTATTCGTCAGGACATCATTCGTACCGACGATCCGGTCGAAGCCATTGAGCAGATGGAAATCGAACTGGGCCGCCTGACGGAAGAGTTGACCTCCCGCGAGCAGAAGCTGGCTATCAGTTCCCGCAGCGTGGCGAATATCATCCGTAAAACCATCCAGCGCGAGCAGAACCGAATTCGCCAGCTGAACCAGGGCTTGCAGAGCGTATCGTTTGGTCAGGTGAACAGCGTGCGTCTGAACGTGAACGTGCGTGAAGCGCACTCGACGCTGCTGGAAGTGTTGTCTGAACAGCACGAACAGCATCAGGATCTGTTCAACAGCAACCGTCTGACCTTCTCCGAAGCGCTGGCGAAACTGTATCAACGCCTTAATCCGCAGATTGACATGGGGCAACGCACGCCGCAAACCATTGGTGAAGAGCTCCTGGATTACCGTAACTACCTGGAAATGGAAGTGGAGGTTAACCGTGGTTCAGACGGCTGGCTCCGTGCGGAGTCCGGTGCACTCTCTACCGGTGAAGCTATCGGTACCGGGATGTCGATTCTGGTGATGGTGGTCCAGAGCTGGGAAGATGAAGCACGTCGTCTGCGCGGCAAAGATATCTCCCCATGTCGACTGCTGTTCCTGGATGAAGCGGCGCGTCTTGACGCCCGCTCAATTGCCACGCTGTTTGAACTCTGTGAGCGTCTTGATATGCAGCTCATTATCGCAGCGCCGGAGAACATCAGTCCTGAGAAAGGCACCACGTATAAACTGGTGCGTAAGGTATTCCAGAATACCGAACACGTTCACGTGGTCGGGTTACGCGGTTTTGCCCCACAGCCGCCAGAATCCTTACCGGAAACAACGGCAGACGCGTCCTGAGGCGTTTTCTCACCGTGAGCGGCGCACCAGCGCCGCTTTTTTTTTCGCTTAACTTGTGTTTAAGGCTGCGTTATCTTTAAACTTCTTTACATAAGGTAAGGCAACAGGTTTGCCGTCACCCTATAATAAAAGAAAGCCCCAACGTGATGGGCATGTCGTGAAAACAGGGGGCAAGGGATGTTGCTAAAGAAAAAATGTGGTCGTCAGCTGTCTGCGCTAAGTTTATGCCTGGCAGTGACGTTTGCTCCACTGTTAACCGCTCAGGCCGACGAGCCTGAAATTGTGCCGACTGACAGCACAGCAACGACTGGCACACAGCCAACGTCGCTGTCTCAACCGCTGAAGCAGTCTCCTGCGACGGCCATCATGGCCGGTATTAAACCGTTGCCAGAAGGCATCGACGCGGAATCGCTTCGCCAGCAGCTGCTGTCTGGGCTGCCAGCAGGCTACACGCCTGTCTATACCAGCCAGCTCACGCTGCTCTATGCGGCGCGTGACATGAAACCCATGTGGGAAAACCGTGATGCCGTGCGCGCCTTCCAGCAACAGCTGGCAGAAGTCGCCATTGCAGGGTTCCAGCCGCAGTTCACAAAATGGGTTGAGCTCTTAACCGATCCTGCTGTCACCGGGCAGGCGCGGGACGTGGTGCTTTCCGATGCCATGATGGGGTATCTCCAGTTTGTGGCCGGTATTCCGGTCAATGGTAACCGTTGGTTGTACAGCGATAAGCCTTACAAGCTGGCGACGCCGGCACTGTCGGTAATTAACCAGTGGCAACTGGCACTGGATAGTGGCGATCTGCCGCGCTTTATTGCGAGCCTCGCGCCGGCACATCCGCAATACGCGACCATGCATCAGTCGCTTCTGGAACTGGTCGGGGATTCACGTCCATGGCCGCAGATGCGTGGTACCGCGACGCTGCGTCCTGGACAGTGGAGCAGCGATGTGCCTGCCCTGCGTGAGATCCTCAAACGCTCCGGTATTCTGGATAGCGGGCCTAAAATTGCCCTGCCGGGTGACGATGCGCAAAGCGTTGTTGTCAGCCCGTCAGCCCCGGTGAAAGAGAAAAAAGCCGCCGTTCTGAGTGATAAGCCCGCGGCCTACGATCGGGAGCTGGTTGCAGCGGTTAAGCTGTTTCAGGCTGCTCAGGGGCTGGGTGCTGATGGCGTGATTGGCCAGTCAACGCGCGACTGGCTGAACGTCTCACCTGCGCAGCGTGCAGGGGTGCTGGCGCTCAATATCCAGCGTTTACGCTTGCTGCCAGGGACCCTCTCTACCGGCATCATGGTGAATATTCCGGCGTATTCGCTGGTCTATTACCAGAACGGCAGTGAAGTGCTGGCGTCACGCGTGATTGTGGGACGTCCCGATCGCAAAACGCCGATGATGAGCAGTGCCCTGAACAACGTGGTGGTTAACCCGCCGTGGAACGTACCGCCGACGCTGGCGCGTAAAGACATTCTGCCCAAGGTCTGGAACGATCCGGGTTACCTGGAACGCCATGGCTATACGGTGATGCGCGGCTGGAACAGCAAAGAGGCGATAGACCCCTATATGGTCGACTGGTCAACCATTACCGCGTCTAATCTGCCATTCCGGTTCCAGCAGGCACCAGGTGCGCATAACTCGCTCGGACGCTACAAATTCAATATGCCGAGTTCAGATGCTATCTATCTGCACGATACGCCGAACCACAATCTGTTCCAGAAAGACACCCGCGCGCTGAGTTCAGGCTGTGTGCGTGTCAATAAAGCCTCGGAGCTGGCTAATATGCTGTTGCAGGATGCAGGCTGGAACGATACGCGCATCTCTGACGCCCTGAAGCAGGGGGATACGCGTTACGTTAATATTCGCCATAATATTCCGGTCAATCTTTATTATCTGACGGCGTTTGTGGGTGAGGACGGGCGGACGCAGTATCGTACAGATATTTACAATTATGATCTCACGGCGCGATCCGGCGCACAAATTTTGCCAAAAGCTGAACAATTAATCAGGTAAATGAAGCAGTTCGGGAAAATAGGTTGTCGTAAGTAATGGTGAATACGGGGCTATATGGCTGGAGGCCGCGTATTTACTGGGGTTGGGTGCCTTGACGTAGTCGGCTTTGCCAGTTAAGGTGCCCTTCGTGCGCTAAGCATATTTACGATAAACATTGACCTGTAGACCTGATTATCATGGACAAATTTGACGCTAATCGCCGCAAACTGCTGGCGTTAGGTGGTGTTGCGCTCGGCGCAGCGGCCATCTTGCCGACGCCAGCATTTGCCACCCTCTCGACACCTCGTCCGCGAGTTTTAACGCTCAACAATCTCCACACCGGTGAGTCGCTAAAAGCGGAGTTCTTCGATGGCAGAGGCTATATTCAGGATGAATTAGCAAGACTTAACCATTTTTTCCGTGATTTCCGCGCGAATAAAATAAAAGCCATCGACCCAGGACTGTTTGATCAGTTATTCCGCCTTCAGGGCCTGCTGGGTACCAGCAAGCCAGTGCAGCTTATTTCTGGTTATCGCTCTGTTGATACCAATAATGAACTGCGCGCCCACAGCCGTGGGGTAGCGAAAAAAAGCTATCACACGAAGGGACAGGCAATGGATTTCCATATTGAAGGCGTTTCGTTAGCCAATATTCGCAAAGCTGCGTTATCTATGCGCGCAGGTGGTGTAGGATATTACCCAAGTAGCAACTTTGTGCATATTGATACCGGTCCGGTCCGGCACTGGTAATAACGAAACACAGGAGCAGTATGAACTATCGTATTATTCCGGTTACTGCATTCTCCCAGAATTGTTCATTAATCTGGTGTGAGCAAACCAAACTGGCCGCGCTTGTCGATCCCGGCGGTGACGCTGAGAAAATCAAGCAGGAAGTCGCTGATAGCGGTGTCACGCTGATGCAGATTTTACTGACGCATGGTCATCTTGATCATGTTGGTGCGGCGGCGGAGCTGGCACAGCACTTCGGTGTGCCTGTGATCGGTCCGGAAAAAGAAGATGAGTTCTGGCTGCAGGGTTTACCAGCCCAGAGCCGCATGTTTGGCCTTGATGAGTGTCTGCCCCTGACGCCCGATCGCTGGCTAAATGAAGGAGAGCGCGTTAACGTAGGGAATGTGACTTTACAGGTGTTGCATTGTCCTGGGCATACGCCAGGCCATATTGTCTTCTTTGATGACCAGTCCCGTCTGCTGATTTCCGGCGATGTGATTTTCAAAGGTGGCGTAGGACGCAGCGATTTTCCACGTGGCGACCACGGACAGCTGATTCAGTCGATTAAACAGAAGTTGTTGCCGCTGGGCGATGATGTGACGTTTATCCCTGGACACGGTCCGATGTCGACGCTGGGTTATGAACGACTCCATAACCCGTTCCTTCAGGACGAAATGCCTGTCTGGTAACCAGAATAAAAAAAAGCCTGCATTATGCAGGCTTTTTTTATGGGGGCAATTTACAGCACGGCGACGATGGCTTCGCACAGCGGCGCCATATTGTCTGGGGTCATGCCTGCAACGTTGACGCGGCCAGACGCCACGGCGTAGACGCCAAACTCTTCACGCAGACGCAGAACCTGTTCTTTGGTCAGGCCGCTGAAAGAGAACATACCGTTCTGCTTAATAATAAAGCTGAAGTCACGGTCAGCGCCTTTCTCCGCAAGGGTGTTCACAAACAGCAGACGCATGCGCTGAATACGCTGACGCATATCGTTCAGCTCTTGTTCCCAGATAGCGCGCAGTGCATCGTTGCTCAGGATAGTCGCAACGACAGAGGCACCGTGTGCAGGCGGGTTAGAGTAGTTAGCGCGGATCACGGATTTCATCTGGCTGAATGCACGATCAACGGTTTCAGTGTTCGCCGCAACCAGCGTACAGGCACCGACACGCTCATTGTACAGACCGAAGTTCTTGGAGTAAGAGCTTGCCACGATCAGTTCCTGATGCACGGCAGCAAAAGCGCGCAGGCCTTCCGCGTCTTCTTCCAGACCACGGGCGAAGCCCTGGTATGCAAAGTCAAACAGCGGCAGCCAGCCTTTTTCTACGGAGAGCTTCGCCAGCTGTTCCCACTGTTCCAGCGTTGGATCAATACCGGTTGGGTTGTGGCAGCAGCCGTGGAACAGCACCACATCACCCGCCTGAGCCTCGTTCAGGCTGGCCAGCAGACCGTCGAAGTCCAGAGAGTGGTTAGCCGCGTCGTAGTAAGCATATTCGCGTACTTCCAGGCCTGCAGAGTTGAATACGCTCTTGTGGTTTGGCCAGCTTGGGTTGCTCACCCAGACACGCTTAACAGAGGTGTTTTTCGCAAGGAAATCCGCCGCGACGCGCAGCGCGCCGGTACCGCCAGGAGTCTGTGCTGTACGCGCACGCTTGTCGCTCACAATTGCACTGCCTTTGCCGAACAGCAGTTCCTGAGTGCAACGACCAAATTCAGGGATACCATCAATACCGAGGTAATTTTTGGTGGTTTCATTTTCCAGCAGATACTGCTCAGCTTTTTTAACGCTGGTCAGCACCGGGGTTTTGCCGGTTTCATCTTTATATACACCAATACCCAGGTTGATTTTACCAGGGCGGTCGTCGGCACGAAACAGATCGGCCAGGCCCAGAATAGGGTCGGCAGGAGCGGCGGTAATGTTCTCAAACATGACGAAGTTCCATTGTGATTACAGAAGTGAAATCCGCTATCAGGTTAACGGTAGATTTACAAAATGCCAACCGTTTGCGACAAAAAGCGTGCGGCTTTTCAAAAGTCGCCATTTTTTGCTATCAGACATAAAAAAAACAGGGCCGAAGCCCTGTTCATTAAGCATATAACAAAGTGGTGTACTGATTAGAACTGGTAGGTCACAGCCATTGCAACCTGGTCGTCTTTACCGTTCACGATACCCACGCTACGAGAGTAGTCGGTGTCGTCGATCAGGTTCAACTGGTAATCAACATAGATGTTGAAGTTTTTGTTGAAGTAGTAAGTTGCACCCAGTTCAACGAATTTCTGCAGGTCAGCATCGCCGCCAGCGAAGGTGCCACGTTGTGCAAGGTTTTTACCTTTAGACTGCACGTAGGACACGGATGGGCGCAGACCGAAGTCGAACTGGTACTGAGCGATAACTTCGAAGTTCTGCGTTTTGTTTGCGAAAGAACCGTCGTCTTCACGGGTCATGTTACGCGTTTCAGCATAGGTGGTTGCCAGGTAGATGTTGTTCGCATCGTATTTAGCACCAACAGCCCATGCTTCCGCTTTCTCGCCTTTGCCGTCTGCGGATTGCCCGTCAGTACGGTCAGAGTTGCTGTATGCGCCGATCAGGCCGAAACCTTCACCGAACTCATAACCTACAGAGGTACCGAAACCGTCACCGTTAGCGGTTCTCACGTCAGTACGCTCGTTTTTGCCCTGATACTGCAGACCCAGGCTCAGACCGTCAACCAGACCGAAGAAGTCAGAGTTGCGGTAAGTCAGGAGACCAGAGTTACGGCCAGTCATGAAGTTGTCAGAGTAGTTTGCCCAGGTCATACCTGAGAAAGATGGCGCCATATCGGTGTAAGATTCTACGTCGTATACGATACCGTAGTTACGGCCGTAGTCGATGGAACCTGCATCACCCGCTTTCAGACCGGCGAATGCCAGACGGGTACGCTGAGTCTGGTTGCTTTCTGCCTGGCTTGCCAGAGCACGGTATTCCCACTGACCGAAACCAGTCAGTTGGTCGTTAATTTGAGTCTCGCCTTTGAAACCGATCTGAGCATAGGTAGCGTCGTTGCTGTCAGTGTTGTCACCAGAGGTAACGAAGTCGTGCTCACCAACCACTTTCCCGTACAGATCCAGTTTGTTGCCGCTTTTGTTATAGATTTCTGCAGCGTTAGCTGCACCGGCTACCAGCAGGGCAGGGATTACCACTGCCAGAATATTGCGCTTCATCATTATTTATTACCCTCATTGGTTTTTTTATGACACTCGCCACTGCCGTCAATAAATTCTGTCAATAAATATTTCCGGAACTATTGATGAGAGTTAGGTGTCTTTATGTATCTGACAGGCATCTTTCCATTCATAGAACCGTTTCGCTAGCCTGAAAGTGCTACAATTCTCAAGATTAAGTTACAAAAAGAAATCATGTGTAACAAAATGTGTATTTTTCGGAACTTTGTGAACCACCTCAAATTTCAGCGTCCACTGGCGAATTAAACGACAGATACTTTGATATCTATATGAAAAGCTTATAATTAATTTAGATAAAGGCAATTCGTATAAACAGAAGCCAAACGGCTCATTTTTTCTTATGACCCGAAAAAGACTTCTGGATGGCTGTAAAACTGGTTGAATTTTGTGCTATTGCTTCAGATTGCAATAAGCGCAATAAGAATGGGGTTTATTTTTTGTGCGTAGATGTTTCGTGGAAACAAAACGTAACAGGTAGTGGTTGTAACGGGGTTGTGGTTTAAAAATGCTGACTTTGCGCTGACGAAAACTGACAATGCAGAATAAAATAATGGCCAGCAATTGCTGGCCATTTGTTATTCAGTCGATTAGAAGCTGGCGTTACGCGGTGTGCGTGGGAATGGAATAACGTCACGGACGTTCTGAACACCGGTGACATAGGCGATGAGACGCTCAAAGCCCAGACCAAAACCGGCATGCGGGACGGTACCGTAACGGCGTAAATCGCGATACCAGCTGTAATCCGCAGGATTAAGGCCCATCTCTTCCATGCGTGCGTCCAGTACGTCAAGACGCTCTTCACGCTGAGAACCACCGATGATTTCACCAATGCCCGGTGCCAGGACGTCCATCGCCGCAACGGTTTTACCGTCTTCGTTAAGGCGCATATAGAAGGCCTTAATGTCTTTCGGGTAGTTTTTCACCACAACCGGTGCTTTGAAGTGCTTCTCGGCCAGGTAACGCTCGTGCTCAGACGCCAGGTCAACGCCCCAGTAAACCGGGTTCTCAAACTTCTCACCGCATTTCTCGAGGATGGCCACCGCGTCGGTGTAGTCCACCTGCGCGAAATCTGCCGAGACGAAACGCTCCAGACGTGCGACTGCATCGCTGTCGACACGCTCTGCGAAGAATTTCATGTCGTCAGGACGCTCTTCCAGCACCGCTTTGAAGACATATTTCAGCATCGCTTCTGCCAGACCCGCGACATCATCCAGATCTGCGAACGCCACTTCAGGCTCCAGCATCCAGAATTCCGCCAGGTGACGGCTGGTGTTGGAGTTTTCTGCACGGAAGGTAGGACCAAAGGTGTAGATTTTGGACAGCGCGCAGGCGTAAGTTTCACCGTTGAGCTGACCAGAAACCGTCAGGAAGGCCTCTTTACCGAAGAAGTCTTTGTCATAGTCCACTTTACCTTCTGGCGTACGCGGCAGGTTTTCCATGTCCAGCGTAGAGACGCGGAACATTTCACCCGCACCTTCCGTATCGGACGCAGTGATCAGTGGAGTAGACACCCAGAAATAACCCTGCTCATCGAAGAAACGATGCAGCGCCTGCGCCAGCGTATGACGCACGCGGGCAACCGCACCAATCAGGTTGGTGCGTGGACGCAGGTGCGCCACTTCACGCAGGTATTCGATGCTGTGACGTTTTGCCGCCATTGGGTAGGTGTCGGGATCTTCAACCCAGCCAGTGACTTCAATGGCTGAGGCCTGAATTTCGAAACTCTGACCCTGACCAGGTGATGCCACAACAACACCGGTTACGATAACGGAACAACCCGTTGTCAGGCGCAGAACGTCATCATTGTAATTGGGCAGAGAATTATTAATGACGGCCTGTACAGGATCAAAGCAGGAACCGTCATAGACGGCAAGGAAGGAGATGCCAGCTTTAGAATCTCGGCGAGTACGCACCCATCCGCGCACGGTGACTTCTTGGTCAACGGCGACACGGCCCTGGAGTACGTCGGCTACAGGCACAACGCTCATAATATTCTCTCTGTTAATAGTCGGAAAAAATAAACACTTGTCCACCCTTACTGGGGGGGATATCTATGTTACCTGGCATCCGCCATCAGACAAGCAGATTTCGCAGTCAAAAGAGAAGAATTAAGAAATAAATTGAGGAGAGGGGAGCCTGAAAGGCTCCCGAAAGCAGTTAACTGGCTTTTTTGATCTGCGGCAGATCGAATGCTTTGCGTAATGCGCGCACAAAGGCTTTGTCATGGCAGATGGTTTTACCGGGGCTATCGGAGAGCTTCGCTACCGGCTTACCGTTACATTCCACCAGTTTTATCACGATGTTCAGAGGTTTTACCTGAGGGATGTCGCAGGTCAGACGGGTGCCAATCCCAAAGCTCAGGTTAATTCTGGAGGTGAAATGACGATAGAGATCGACCGCTTTCGCCAGATCGAGGTTATCAGAGAAGACCAGCACCTTGGTCATTGGGTCAATGCCCAGTTTTTCGTAATGGGCAATGGCCTTTTCACCCCATTCAACCGGATCCCCGGAATCATGGCGTAATCCCTGATAACGTTCGGCAAATTCAGGGCCAAAATCACGCAGGAACGCGTCCATCGTAATACAGTCGGTAAGCGCGATGCCCAGTTGATTGGGATATTCTTCCAGCCACGCGGCCAGTGCGGCACGCTGGCTGTTTGCCAGGTCCGGGCTTATCTGCTGATGCGCCTGGAACCACTCATGCGCCTGGGTACCCATTGGGGTCAGATCCAGACGACGTGCCAGATCGTAGTTGCTGGTGCCCACGAACCACGGCTCCTGCTGCAGACGCTTCACAATAGCCTGCTGCACTTCGCGAGAGAAACGGCGACGCGTGCCAAAATCCATCAGGCGGAAGCGGGACATATCGAGCCCTTCGGTCAGCGTTGAGAATGCGGCCAGTTTATTTTCCAGCGACGCGACCGCCTGCTCAACGCCGGTTTCCGGCGAACGGTAGCGGTGGGCCAGTTCACTGATCACCGCGAGAAGCGGAACTTCCCACATGATCACTTCACGCCACGGGCCTTCAAGACGAATATCCAGCTTGCCGTTATCATTGACCACGGTCACCTGCTCCGGCTTATAGCGGAAGTCGCGCAGCCAGTTCAGGTAGTCAGCTTTAAAGAAGGGCAGGCCAGAGAGCCACTGATATTCGTCGTCCTGCAGCGTCAGATGCTGCATAGCATCGACCTGTTCACGAATGGAGTCTGCGTAGATACCGAGCAAGTCGTCACCACGGCAGCGGAATTCCGCCGCGACATGGACGTCATAGTAATGGTGGAAAACGGCTTGCTGCATATGCAGTTTATACGCGTCGGTATCCAGCAATGTATGCAGAACAGGAGAAGCGAATTGAGTCATAGGTGCGCAGTAGCATCCTCTCACAGGAGCGTTTAGTACAATAAACAACTCCGGAGTATACCTTGTTTAGTGATTTATTGAACCCCGATCACAACATAAGCGCTCTTTATGGTCGAGGGCATTTTGTGCCCCGTGTTATACAAATGTAGCGAAAAAGGTGTTTGTACCTGAAAAGATGAACATTCTGCATAGCGCGTTTTACACAACAGGAATAGACTGGATTCGTTATTCGACAAACGATGCATAAGGTTTTCTATGACACAACAGCCACAAGCCAAATACCGCCACGACTACCGTGCGCCGGATTACCTGATTAGCGATATCGATCTGACTTTTGACCTGGATGCCACTAAAACCGTTGTCACGGCGGTAAGCCAGCTCACGCGCCAGAGCGCGACGGCTGTGCCGCTGCGTCTGGATGGTGAAGACCTGACGCTGGTCTCCGTGCAAATCAATGATCAAGCATGGTCTGACTATAAAATAGAAGGCAACCAGCTGGTTATCGACAACCTGCCGGAACGCTTTACGCTGCGCATCGTGAATGAAATCAGCCCGGCTGCCAACACGGCGCTGGAAGGGCTTTACCAGTCTGGCGTGGCCCTCTGCACCCAGTGTGAGGCCGAAGGTTTCCGCCACATTACCTGGTATCTTGACCGCCCGGACGTGCTGGCACGCTTTACAACGAAAATCATCGCCGATAAAACCCTCTATCCGTTCCTGCTTTCCAACGGCAACCGCGTAGGTGAAGGCGAGCTGGAAAACGGTCGCCACTGGGTACAGTGGCAGGATCCGTTCCCGAAACCGTGTTACCTGTTTGCGCTGGTGGCGGGTGATTTCGACGTGCTGCGTGATACGTTCAAAACCCGTTCAGGCCGCGACGTCGCGCTGGAGTTGTTCGTCGACCGCGGCAACCTGGACCGCGCGCCATGGGCGATGACCTCGCTTATCAACTCCATGAAGTGGGATGAAGAGCGCTTTGGCCTCGAGTATGACCTCGACATCTATATGATCGTTGCTGTCGACTTCTTCAACATGGGCGCGATGGAGAATAAAGGTCTTAACGTCTTTAACTCCAAATACGTGCTGGCACGTACCGATACCGCGACCGATAAAGATTACCTGGATATTGAACGCGTCATCGGACACGAGTATTTCCATAACTGGACCGGAAACCGCGTCACCTGCCGTGACTGGTTCCAGCTGAGCCTGAAAGAGGGCCTGACCGTCTTCCGTGACCAGGAGTTCAGTTCCGATCTGGGTTCCCGTGCGGTGAACCGCATTAACAACGTGCGCACCATGCGTGGCCTGCAGTTTGCGGAAGATGCCAGCCCAATGGCACACCCTATCCGTCCCGATAAAGTCATCGAGATGAATAACTTCTACACCCTGACGGTGTACGAAAAAGGGGCGGAAATTATCCGCATGATCCATACCCTGCTGGGTGAAGAGAACTTCCAGAAAGGGATGCAGCTCTACTTCGAGCGTCATGACGGCAGCGCAGCCACCTGCGACGATTTTGTGCAGGCGATGGAGGATGCGTCTAATGTCGATCTTTCCCATTTCCGCCGCTGGTACAGCCAGGCCGGGACGCCGATTGTCACCGTCAAAGACGACTACAATCCGGAAACCGAGCAGTACACCCTGACCATCAGCCAGCGCACGCCGCCAACGGCAGAGCAGGAAGAAAAACACCCGCTGCACATTCCTTTCAGTATTGAACTGTATGACAACGAGGGTAACGTGATCCCGCTGCAGAAGGGCGGTCATCCGGTCCACCACGTCCTGAACGTGACCCAGGCGGAACAGACCTTTATCTTTGATAACGTCTATTTCCAGCCGGTTCCCGCGCTGCTGTGTGAATTCTCTGCGCCCGTGAAACTGGAATATAAGTGGAGCGACCAGCAACTGACGTTCCTGATGCGCCATGCGCGCAATGACTTCTCACGCTGGGATGCGGCGCAAAGCCTGCTGGCGACCTACATCAAGCTGAACGTTAATCGTCATCAGCAGGGCCAGCCGCTGTCGCTGCCGGTTCACGTTGCGGACGCATTCCGCGCAGTCCTGCTGGATGAGAAGATTGACCCGTCGCTGGCGGCTGAAATTCTGACGTTGCCATCCGCAGGCGAAATCGCCGAACTGTTCGACATCATCGATCCGATTGCCATTGTGGCGGTGCGTGAAGCGCTGACCCGTACGCTGGCGAACGAGCTTGCGGACGAATTCCTCGCAATCTACAACGCCAATAAGCTTGACGCTTATCGTGTGGAACATGCTGACATCGGTAAACGTTCCCTGCGTAACACCTGCCTGCGTTATCTGGCCTTCGGTGAGCGCGAGCTGGCAAACACGCTGGTGAGCAAGCAGTATCACGAAGCAGACAACATGACCGACGCGCTGGCAGCCCTGGCTGCAAGTGTTGCCGCTGAACTGCCATGCCGTGATGCGCTGATGCAGGAGTACGACGACAAGTGGCATCAGGATGGTCTGGTCATGGACAAGTGGTTCATCCTGCAGGCCACCAGCCCGGCGGCCGATGTCCTCAGCAATGTACGCAGTCTGCTGAAGCATCGCTCCTTCACCATGAGCAACCCAAACCGCGTGCGTTCCCTGATTGGCGCGTTTGCCAGCAGCAACCCGGCGGCGTTCCATGCGGAAGATGGCAGCGGTTATCAGTTTATGGTGGAAATGTTGACCGAGCTGAACAGCCGTAACCCACAGGTGGCGTCACGCCTGATTGAGCCGCTGATCCGTCTGAAACGCTATGATGCACAGCGCCAGGCGAAAATGCGTGCTGCGCTTGAGCAACTGAAAGGGCTGGAAAACCTGTCTGGCGATCTGTACGAGAAGATCGCTAAGGCACTGGCCTGATCGAAAGACCAACCCTCCCTCTCCCGGTGGGAGAGGGAGGACGTCAGCCGTGAGCCGTCATTAACGCTCGCTCGCTGACCCCGCGCTGCATCACCCGATTCAGCACTTCCGCCTCCAGCTCTGCCAGTCTTGCCGACCCTACGCGGCGCGGACGCGCAATATCGACCGTGACATCAAGACCGATTTTCCCTTCTTCTATTAGCAGCACGCGGTCTGCCATCGCGACGGCTTCGCTCACGTCGTGCGTCACCAGAAGTACCGTAAAGCCATGCTTTTGCCAGAGTGCGGCAATCAGGTCCTGCATTTCGATTCGCGTCAGGGCGTCGAGCGCGCCGAGTGGCTCATCCAGCAGCAGCAAGCCCGGACGATGTATCAGCGCTCGCGCCAGCGCCACGCGTTGCTTCTGCCCGCCGGAGAGCGCCGCAGGCCATTCACCCGCACGGTTTTCCAGCCCTACGGCGGCCAGCGCCTGGCGGGCTTCATCCCGCCAGTTGCCGTTGAGGCCCAGTCCGACATTATCAATCACCGTTTTCCAGGGCAGCAGGCGAGCGTCCTGAAACATCATGCGGGTATCATCCTGAATAGTGGCCAGCGGTGTCGCGCCTGCCAGAATTTCGCCGCCGTTGGGGGATTCCAGCCCGGCTAAAAGGCGTAACAACGTACTCTTGCCGCCGCCGCTGCGGCCCACAATGGCGACAAATTGTCCGGCAGGAATATGCAGATCCAGCGCGTTGAGAATCGTGTTTTCGCCATAGCGCTTCGTGACACCGTTAAGGAGCAGCGGTGTACCCTGAGTCAGTCGGGCAGTATTCATGCTTTAGCCTCCTGTGAAATATAGGCTGGATTCCAGCGCAGCCAGCTGCGTTCCAGCCACTGGGCGCTGACGTCGGCAAGTTTGCCGAGCAGGGCATAGAGGATAATGGCCACCACCACCACGTCCGTTTGCAGAAATTCGCGGGCGTTCATCGCCAGATAGCCAATCCCTGAGTTTGCAGAGATGGTCTCTGCCACAATCAGCGTCAGCCACATCAGGCCGAGCGCAAAGCGCACGCCGACCACTATGGAGGGCAGGGCGCCCGGCAGGATCACATGCATAAAGAGGGCAAAACCGGACAGGCCGTAACTGCGTGCCATTTCGACCAGTCCGCGATCGATGTTGCGGATCCCATGCCAGGTATTAATGTAAATCGGGAACAGCGTACCCAGCGCGACGAGAAAAATTTTGGCGCTCTCATCAATACCAAACCATAAAATGACCAGCGGAATCAGCGCCAGATGCGGCACGTTACGCAGCATCTGAATGGAGGTATCGAGCAGCCGCTCGCCCCAGCGAGAAAGCCCGCTGATCAGACCCAGTACCAGGCCGATGCTTCCGCCAATCGAAAAACCAATTACCGCACGCCATGAGCTGATGGCCAAATGCTGCCAGAGTTCGCCGCTGACGCTCAGCGACCAGAATGCCTCTATTACGCCCTCCGGAGAGGGCAGGATACGGCTCGACAGCCAGCCGGCAGAGGACGCGAGTTGCCAGACAAGCACAATGCCAACGGGTAAAAACCATGGGGCGGCACGTAGCAACCATTTTTGTGAGGGGGCAGTCATGGCAACTCCTTAACTTTGTGCGGCTCTTCGCGGGATAAACTCGTTAGCCACGGCTTCGCCCTGAAGCTGGAGCTGGCGGGGCTGCGGTACGTCCGGGATGGTGACATCAAGATGCGGGAATAACAGCTCGCCCACTTTGTAGGCTTCTTCCAGGTGCGGATAACCGGAGAGGATAAAACTGTCGATACCCAGGTCCGCGTATTCATTGATCCGCGCAGCCACCGTTGGACCGTCGCCGACCAGCGCGGTACCCGCACCGCCGCGCACCAGGCCGACGCCCGCCCACAGGTTCGGGCTGATCTCCAGATTCTCGCGCTTACCGTTGTGCAATGACGCCATTCTGTGCTGGCCGACGGAGTCGGTTTTCGCAAACGCCGCCTGAGCTTTAGCGATAGTCTCATCATCCAGATGCGCGATCAGCCGGTCGGCCGCCTGCCAGGCTTCTTCATTGGTTTCACGCACAATCACATGCAGGCGAATACCAAAGCGCACCTTGCGACCATGCGCTGCCGCTTTGGCGCGTACCTGGGCAATTTTCTCTTTGACCAGCTCGGGCGGCTCACCCCAGGTGAGGTAGAGATCAACCTGTTCAGCCGCCAGATCCTGCGCCACATCTGATGAGCCGCCGAAGTAAAGAGGAGGGCGCGGCTGCTGCACCGGCGGGAAGTAGAGCCTGGCGTCGCGAACGTGAATATGTTTACCTTCGAAGGTGACGGTTTCCCCCTCCAGCAGACGTCGCCAGACGCGGGTGAACTCGGCGGACGCTTCATAGCGTTCGGTATGATCGAGGAACACGCCGTCACCCGCCAGCTCCTGCGGATCGCTTCCGGTGACCAGGTTAAACAGGGCCCGGCCGTTAGAGAGCCGGTCGAGCGTTGCCGCCTGGCGCGCCGCGACGGTCGGGGAGACCACGCTCGGGCGCAGCGCCACGAGGAACTTCAGGCGTTGGGTCACGGGGATCATCGATGCGGCTACCAGCCACGCATCCTCGCACGAGCGTCCGGTGGGGATCAGTACGCCGGTAAAACCGATTCGGTCGGCTGCCTGCGCAATCTGCTGCAGATAGCCGTGGTCAACCGGGCGTGAACCCTCTTCTGTGCCAAGATAGTGTCCATCACCGTGGGTGGGTAAAAACCAGAAAAGATTCAGACTCATGATTTGGTTCCTTCTTTGCCTGCGGGTTGCCAGATGCGTTCGCGAATATTCACCTGTTTTGGAACAAGGCGATTTTGATAGAAGAGATCTGCGGTTTGCTGCTGCAGCGCAGCGACGTGTGCGTCCACCGGGGTAATGGTGGTCTGTGGACGGTGATCGAGATAGCTCGCGATCACCGGCTCAGGTAAGCCCATGGTTTTCGCCAGCAGGGTAATGCTTTCCTGACGTTGGCTTTGCGTTAGCGCATCCGCCTGAGTAAAGGTGTTGAGAACATCCTGAATAAAAGCGCCATTCTTTTCCGCATACGGGCGCGCGGCGAGGTAGAACGAGCCGGTTTGTTTCAGCGTGGTGCCATCTTTTAATACCCGCACGCCACCCTGCAGTAAAGCTGCGGAGTAGTAGGGATCCCAGATAGCCCACGCGTCGACATTACCCTGCTGGAAAGCGGCGCGAGCATCAGCCGGCGTCAAATAAACGGGCTGAATGTCGGTGAATTTAAGCCCGGCCTCCTGCAGGGCCCGCAGCAGCAGGTTATGCGAGCTGGAGCCTTTCTGGAATGCAACCTTGTGGCCTTTGAGATCGGCGACAGTCTTAATGGTGCTATTTTCAGGGACCAGAATGACCTCAGCCTTCGGCTTGGCCGGCTCAACGCCGACATAAACCAGGTCGGCCCCCGCCGCCTGCGCGAATATTGGCGGAATATCCCCGGTGCTGCCGAGGTCGATGCTTCCGACATTCAGGGCTTCCAGCATTTGCGGGCCAGCAGGGAACTCAATCCAGGAGAATGTGGTCTTCGGGAAGCGTTTTTCCAGAAGCTGATGGCTTTTGGCCAGCACCATACTGACGCTGCCTTTCTGATAGCCGATGCGTAAATGTTCAGGCGCCGTCTCTGCCGCGTGGGCCAGCGAGGTGAGCGCTAACAGCCCGGCCAGTCCGAGACGGGTTAATCTTTTAAACATGGGCGACTCCCTGTGAATGGTTAAACGCCGGGGCGTGGATATCTCTGCGGTGCAGGGCATGCCAGAAGGTTTCCAGGGCGCTGTCGAGGCGGGTTTGCAGATTCGGCGTGAAGTGAGGCTTGTGTTGATAATCGATAACCTGCGAGTCGTCGGCAAAGACGCCGTGGAGGATCTCCTGCGCTTTTAGCGCATTGAGTACCGGCTTAAGGGCATAATCTACCGCCAGTAAATGGGCCACCGTGCCGCCCGTTGCCAGTGGCAGAACCACTTTGCCGTCCAGCGCACGTTCAGGCAGCAGATCGAGCAGGGTTTTCAGGGCCCCGGAAAACGAAGCTTTATAGATAGGCGTCGCCACGATTAAGCCATCAGCCCCTTTAAGCTGTTCAGTCAGCGTTTGCAGCGCCGGACTGTCAAAACGGGCGTAGAGCAGATCCTCGGGGTCGAAGTTATGCAGATTCCAGTGGCATACTTCCACATCCAGAGCATTGAGCTTTTCACGGGCATATTCCAGCAGTGCGCTGGAGCGAGAGGGGAATCGTGGACTTCCGGCCAGGGTTATGACGCGCATGCATGCTCCTTATAACTAATTGTTTGCTTTTATCTAACATTCATAACAATTTTCAGGAGTGTGACACTGCCCGGTTATTCCACTAAATGATTTATCTGCAATTTAAATGCGAAAAAGCGCATAAGAACGGGGCTGCGAGGTAAACGATTGCGTCTAACGGTGTTTTTTTTGCCACAGGTCAATTCCCTTTCCGGGCCGGATCGCACATAATCCCCTCCCGGTTTGCACACCGGGAATCCAGGAGAGTTCATGTACTACCCCTTCGTTCGTAAAGCCCTTTTCCAGCTCGATCCTGAGCGCGCTCATGAATTTACATTCCAGCAGTTACGTCGTATTACCGGAACGCCGCTGGCCGCACTGGTGCGTCAAAACGTGCCGGAAAAACCTGTGCAATGCATGGGCCTGACCTTTAAAAATCCGCTGGGTCTCGCGGCGGGTCTGGATAAAAATGGTGAGTGCATTGATGCCCTGGGCGCGATGGGCTTTGGCTCCATCGAAATCGGTACCGTCACGCCGCGTCCGCAGCCAGGTAATGATAAGCCGCGTCTGTTCCGCCTGGTCGAAGCCGAAGGGCTGATCAACCGCATGGGCTTTAATAACCTCGGCGTTGATCACCTTGTTGAGAACGTAAAAAAAGCCCATTTTGATGGTGTATTGGGCATCAATATTGGCAAAAATAAAGACACGCCGGTAGAGCAGGGTAAAGATGACTATCTGATTTGTATGGAAAAAGTCTATGCCTACGCGGGGTATATTGCGGTGAATATTTCCTCACCAAATACCCCAGGTCTGCGCTCTTTACAATATGGCGAAGCACTGGACGATCTTCTGAGTGCCATTAAAAATAAACAAAATGAGCTCCAGGCGATCCACCATAAATATGTTCCGGTCGCGGTTAAGATCGCACCGGATCTTTCTGCTGAAGAATTGATCCAGGTTGCCGACAGTTTAGTTCGCCATAATATTGACGGGGTGATTGCGACCAATACCACACTCGATCGCTCGCTCGTTCAGGGAATGAAAAACTGTGACGAAGCGGGTGGGTTAAGTGGACGTCCGGTACAATTAAAAAGCACAGAAATTATTCGTGCCCTGTCAGCAGAATTAAAAGGACGACTGCCGATTATTGGCGTCGGTGGTATCGACTCCGTGATTGCGGCTCGCGAGAAGATGGCGGCGGGTGCCTCACTGGTGCAAATCTATTCCGGTTTTATTTTTAAAGGACCGCAGCTGATTAAAGAAATCGTTACTCATATCTAATCTTTTCTCTTTATCAGACAACCAGGGCTTTATTTCCAGCCCTGGTTGTTTTATATTCCGTCATTGTTGCTTATTTAGTCATTATAGTCTTTTATTAATGGTGTTATAAACGAAGCGGCGAACAGGACATTTTTAGTACAGGAAGTTTGGGGACGGGAGAGAAACATGCGAATTAAACCTGACGATAACTGGCGCTGGTATTTTTGTGACGAGCATGACCGCATGATGCTCGATTTAGCCAATGGTATGTTGTTTCGTTCCCGTTTTGCTCGCCGAATGTTAACCCCGGACGCCTTCTCCCCGTCAGGCTTTTGTGTTGACGACGCTGCGCTTTATTTCTCCTTTGAAGAAAAATGCCGCGACCTGGTGCTTTCTAAAGAGCAGCGCGCCGAACTGGTATTAAACGCGTTAGTGGCCATTCGATTCCTGAAACCGCAAATGCCGAAAAGCTGGCATTTTTTACCGCACAGCATGAACTGGTCCCCCGCCACCGGCGATGCGGCGAGCGTAAACCTGAGCGATACCGCTGAAGAGGTGAGCCTGCTGGTGGTTGAGCCTGGCGAAAATGCCGCGCTCTGTCTGCTGGCCCAGCCCGGTGTGACCATTGCCGGGCGGACGATGCAACTGGGGGATGCCATTAAGGTAATGAATGACAGGCTGAAACCGCAGCAACGCGTAGATGCTTTCAGCCTCGAGCAGGCCGTTTAAGCTTCCAGCTGTACCGACGTTTTCGGAATACAGCTGCAGCACAGAATTGTACCATCATCGCCAATCGCGGATTTTTTCAGCGCGCTGACTTCTCCTTCGACCAGCTTGATTCGACAGCACCCACAGATGCCTGCCCGGCAGGAGTAAGGTACGCGGATCCCCGCTTGTTCCAGCTGTTCAAGTAAAACCTGCTGATTGTTGCCGCGGATAACGGTGCCCTGCCAGTGAATGTCTACGGGCGAACTGGCTGGCGTCTCAACGTCGACGAACTCTTCTTCCTGACCTGCGCCATACACTCTTGCGGGTCCACGGGCGAGAATTTCGACTTCGTCACCCACGCGGATGACGCCGCTTGAGCGCGGAATGAGGTTCTGGCCGAAATCCACATCGCCATTGTCCTGCGCTGTGCGGAATGACTGCAGGGTTTTTAACGGCTCGCCGGAAGGGTGTTTCTGGCCTTTTTCGGGACTGACGGTGGTAAAAATACAGCGGCTGCAGGGCTTCACGACATCAAATACCACGCTGCCGATACGGATCACTTTCCAGGTATCCTCTTCCCAGGCGTCAGCGCCTGTAACAACCAGGTTGGGACGAAACTGCTCCATCTGAACGCTGGCTTTACAGCGACGCTGCAGGTCGCGCAGGGAGGCGTCGTTAGTCAACAGGAAGGGGAAGCCGTCCGCGAATGAGAGCGGGACCGCCTCGTGGCGCTTAACGCGCCGCGTCAGCGCCGGGCCGACCCAGCGCAGCTGCACATCCCGGGAGAAGAAGCCACTCAGCCAGCGGTTAATGTCATCCGGGGCGATGCGCGCGGTAAAATGATTGCCCCACACTTCCGTTGGCGCTTCGACAGGCGCAAAATCAGCAAAGCGGATCACCACGCTGGAGCCATCCGGCGCGGTGAGATGCAAACCGTCATAAAGCGGGGAAGGGGTAAAGCGAACCATTTGTGGGAACTGGCGTGCGGTAATGAACGTACCGTCAGGTTCGGTGACCATAAAGATACGATCGAAGGCAAATCCGCTCATGTCGGCCAGCGCGTGTGAAACGCCGATCCCGCGCATGGATTTCACCGGATGAATAAAAAGCCTGGATAACGTCGCCACTGCACAGCCCCTCGAATGAAAATAAGCCTTCAACTTTATGACATACACGCCATATTAGCTATAATGCGCGACAATTTTCTAAGAGTAAAAGTGACGATATGAATTCTCTGTTTGCCAGTACGGCCCGTGGGCTGGAAGAGCTGTTAAAAACTGAACTGGAAACCCTGGGTGCGCAAGAGTGCCAGGTGGTTCAGGGTGGTGTCCATTTTGAGGGCGACACACGGCTTATTTACCAGAGCCTGATGTGGAGCCGTCTGGCATCACGCATCATGCTGCCGATGAAAGAGTGCAAGGTTTACAGCGACCTTGACCTCTATACCGGCGTACAGATGATCGACTGGACAGAGATCTTCTCCCCGAATGCCACCTTTGCCGTGCACTTTAATGGCGTGAACGATGAAATCCGCAACAGCCAGTATGGTGCCCTGCGCGTCAAAGACGCCATTGTGGACTGCTTCACGCGTAAAAATAAGGAACGCCCAAACGTCGATCGTGAAAATCCCGATCTGCGGATCAACGTCTGGCTCAACGGCGACACCGCCAGTATCTCTCTGGATCTGAGCGGCGCGGGTCTGCACCTGCGTGGTTATCGCGATCGTACCGGTATGGCGCCCATCAAAGAGACTCTCGCCGCCGCCATCGTGATGCGTTCCGGCTGGCAGCCAGGCACACCGCTGCTCGACCCGATGTGTGGCTCCGGTACGCTGCTGATTGAGGCCGCTATGCTGGCCACCGACCGCGCACCGGGCCTGCACCGCGGCCATTGGGGCTTCGGCGGCTGGGCGCAGCACGATGAGGCGCTGTGGAAAGAGGTCAAAGACGAAGCGCAGACCCGTGCACGTAAAGGTCTGGCGGAGTACACCTCCCATTTCTACGGCTCTGACAGCGACTCACGCGTCATTGAGCGTGCGCGCAGCAACGCCCGCCGTGCCGGTATCGGCGAGCTGGTCACCTTCGAGGTGAAAGACGTCGCGAACCTGACCAATCCGCTGCCAAAAGGCCCATACGGTACCGTTATCAGCAACCCGCCTTACGGCGAGCGTCTTGATAGCGAACCGGCGCTGATTGCCCTGCACAGCCTGCTGGGCCGTAATATGAAAAATGACTTTGGCGGCTGGAACCTGTCGCTGTTTAGCGCCTCGCCAGAACTGCTGAGCTGTCTGCAACTGCGTGCCGAACGCCAGTTTAAGGCGAAAAACGGCCCGCTGGACTGCGTGCAGAAAAACTACCATCTGGCCGAGAAAGCGGCGGACAGTAAACCATCGGGTGTGGCGGAAGATTACGCTAACCGCCTGCGTAAGAATCTGAAGAAATTCGAAAAATGGGCGAAACAGGAAGGTATCGAATGTTATCGCCTGTATGATGCCGATCTGCCGGAGTACAACGTGGCGGTTGACCGTTACGCTGACTGGGTTGTGGTGCAGGAATATGCGCCGCCAAAAACGATTGATGCACAAAAAGCGCGTCAGCGTATGCTGGACGTGATTGCGGCAACAATTTCGGTGCTGGGCATTGCGCCTAACAAACTGGTGCTGAAAACCCGTGAGCGTCAGAAAGGGAAAAATCAGTATCAGAAAATGGGTGAGAAGGGTGACTTTATCGAGGTGGGCGAATACAACGCGCGCCTGTGGGTTAACCTGACCGATTATCTGGATACCGGTCTGTTCCTTGACCACCGTATCGCCCGCCGCATGCTGGGCCAGATGAGCAAGGGTAAAGACTTCCTGAACCTGTTCTCCTATACCGGCAGCGCCAGCGTGCATGCTGGCCTTGGCGGCGCGCGCAGTACCACCACGGTGGATATGTCCCGTACTTACCTGGAATGGGCAGAACGTAACCTGCGCCTGAACGGTCTCACCGGGCGTCAGCATCGTCTGATGCAGGCTGACGTGCTGGGCTGGCTACGCGAAACGGACGAACAATTTGATCTGATCTTCATCGATCCCCCAACGTTCTCTAACTCCAAGCGTATGGAAGATAGCTTTGACGTTCAACGCGATCACCTGCGCCTGATGACCGACCTGAAACGCCTGCTGCGTAAGGGCGGTACCATTATGTTCTCGAATAACAAACGCGGCTTCCGCATGGATCATGAGGGGCTGGCTGCTCTGGGGCTGAAAGCACAAGAAATTAGCCAAAAAACGCTGTCCCAGGACTTTGCCCGTAATCGTCAGATCCATAACTGCTGGTTGATCTCCGCGGTCTGAAAGGAATAATACATGTCTTTAATTAGTATGCACGGCGCGTGGCTCTCTTTCAGCGACTCGCCGCTTCTCGACAATGCAGAACTGCACATCGAGGACAACGAGCGCGTCTGTCTGGTCGGCCGTAACGGCGCGGGTAAATCCACGCTGATGAAAATCCTCAACCGCGAACAGGGCCTGGACGACGGGCGTATTGTTTACGAGCAGGATCTTATCGTCTCTCGCCTGCAGCAGGATCCGCCGCGTCACGTGACCGGCAGCGTTTACGATTTTGTTGCCGAAGGTATCTCTGAGCAGGCCGAATACCTGAAGCGTTATCACGAGATTTCTCACCTGGTGATGACCGACCCGAGCGACAAGAATCTTAACGAACTGGCGAAAGTGCAGGAGATGCTCGATCACCACGGCCTGTGGCAGCTCGAAAACCGCATCAATGAAGTGCTGGCGCAGCTCGGACTGGAACCGGACATGGAGCTGTCGGCGCTTTCTGGCGGCTGGCTGCGTAAGGCTGCGCTTGGCCGCGCGCTGGTCAGCGGGCCGAAAGTGCTGCTGCTGGATGAACCGACGAACCACCTGGATATCGAAGCGATAGACTGGCTGGAAGGGTTCCTCAAAACCTTCAACGGGACCATTATCTTCATCTCCCACGACCGTTCGTTTATCCGCAATATGGCCACGCGTATTGTCGATCTCGATCGCGGCAAGCTGGTGACCTACCCTGGCGATTACGATACCTATCTGCTGGAGAAAGAAGAAAACCTGCGTGTGGAAGAGTTGCAGAACGCTGAATTCGACCGCAAGCTGGCGCAGGAAGAGGTCTGGATCCGTCAGGGCATCAAAGCCCGTCGTACCCGTAACGAAGGCCGCGTTCGCGCGCTGAAAGCGATGCGTCGTGAACGCAGCGAGCGCCGCGAAGTGATGGGCAGCGCCAGAATGCAGGTTGAAGAGGCCTCCCGTTCCGGCAAAATTGTCTTCGAAATGGAAAACGTCAACTATCAGGTTGATGGCAAAGTGCTGGTGAAAGACTTCTCCGCACAGGTTCAGCGTGGGGATAAAATCGCGCTGATCGGGCCGAATGGCTGCGGTAAAACCACGCTGTTGAAGCTGATGCTGGATCAGCTGAAGCCTGACAGCGGCCGCATTCACTGCGGTACTAAGCTCGAAGTGGCTTACTTCGACCAGCACCGTGCGGAGCTGGATCCGGACAGAACGGTGATGGATAACCTGGCGGAAGGTAAACAAGAGGTGATGGTTAACGGTAAGCCGCGCCATGTGCTGGGCTACCTGCAGGACTTCCTGTTCCATCCGAAACGTGCGCTGACGCCGGTACGCGCGTTGTCAGGCGGTGAGCGAAATCGTCTGCTGCTGGCACGTCTGTTCCTGAAGCCAAGTAACCTGCTGATCCTCGATGAACCAACAAACGACCTGGACGTGGAAACGCTCGAACTGCTGGAAGAGCTGATCGACGGCTATCAGGGAACCGTGATGCTGGTAAGCCACGACCGTCAGTTCGTCGATAACACCGTGACCGAGTGCTGGATCTTCGAAGGTGAAGGGCGAATCGGACAGTATGTGGGCGGCTATCACGATGCGAAAGGACAGCAGTCGCAGTCTCAGGCGCTAAAACAGGCTAAATCCAGAACCAGTTCCGAACCTGCTGTAACAAAAGCAGAAACTGTCAAGAAAACCTCGGTTAAACTAAGCTATAACCTGCAGCGCGAACTGGAAGGACTCCCTCAGCGTCTTGAAGAGCTGGAAGCCGCACTTGAAGATCTGCAGGCGCAGGTCGCTGATGCGTCATTCTTTACCCAATCGCATGACTATACTCAAAAAGTACTGGCAGAACTGTCCGCGGCTGAAAAAGCCCTGGAAGAAGCATTTGAGCGCTGGGAGTACCTTGAGTCTCTGAAGAACGGCGCATAAACAGGGATACAATATGTGTGACCAGCACCATGCCGACAGGCATATATTATGCTCTCAATGCGATATGCTCGTGGCGTTGCCAGAGCTTGGTCACGGACATAAAGCCCTGTGTCCCCGTTGCGGTACGACGTTGACAACCGAGTGGGACGCACCAAGGCAGCGTCCCACTGCTTATGCGCTGGCGGCGTTGTTCATGCTGCTGCTTTCCAATCTCTTCCCCTTCATTTATATGAAGGTGGGAGGGATGACCAGCCAGGTCGATTTGCTTGAAATTCCGGGGGTTATGTTCTCGGAAGACTATGCCAGCCTCGGCACCTTTTTCCTCCTGTTCGTACAGATCGTCCCGGCTTTTTGTCTGGTCGTCATTCTGTTGCTGGTGAACCGCGTCGCGATGCCCCTCGCGCTTAAAATCTGGCTCGCGCGTATCCTGTTCCAGTTAAAAAGCTGGGGTATGGCCGAAATCTTTCTGGCAGGTATCCTGGTCAGTTTCGTCAAACTGATGGCGTATGGCGATGTGGGTATCGGCAGCAGTTTTGTTCCCTGGTGTCTGTACTGCGTTCTGCAACTGCGCGCCTTCCAGTGTGTGGACAGACGTTGGGCGTGGGACGATATCGCGCCGGCACCGAGGCTGGTGCAGACGGTAAAGGTGGGGGTGCCAGGCATTCGTCAGGGGCTTCGTTCTTGCCCATGCTGCACTGCTGTGCTGCCAGCCGATCTGGATGTGTGCCCGCGCTGCGAAACAAAAGGATATGTGCGACGTAAAAATAGCCTGCAGTGGACAATGGCGCTGCTGGTGACTTCCATCATGTTGTACCTGCCGGCCAATATCCTGCCGATTATGATCACCGATTTGCTCGGTGACAAAATGCCCTCGACAATCCTTGCCGGGGTAATACTGCTGTGGGGTGAAGGCTCCTATCCTGTTGCGGGGGTGATCTTTATTGCCAGTATTATGGTACCCACGTTAAAAATGATCGCTATTGCCTGGCTCTGCTGGGATGCGAAAGGCCATGGCAAACGCGACAGCGAACGCATGCACCTGATTTATGAAGTCGTCGAGTTTGTTGGACGCTGGTCAATGATTGATGTGTTTGTTATTGCCGTTCTCTCTGCACTGGTGCGGATGGGCGGATTGATGAGTATTTATCCCGCGATGGGGGCATTAATGTTTGCGCTGGTCGTTATTATGACCATGTTCGCGGCCATGACCTTCGACCCTCGTTTATCGTGGGATCGTGAGCCTGAATCAAGCCATGAGGAACAGTAAGAGCATGGAAAATAAGAGTGGAGAGGCGAAAGTGCAGAAGGTCAAAAACTGGTCGCCGGTGTGGATTTTCCCCATCGTGACCGCGCTGATCGGTGCATGGATCCTGTTTTATCATTACAGCCATCAGGGACCGGAAGTGACGCTCATCACCACCAATGCCGAGGGGATTGAGGGCGGTAAAACGACCATCAAAAGCCGTAGCGTCGATGTGGGCGTGGTTGAAAGCGCAACCCTGACCGACGATTTAACCCATGTGGAAATCAAGGCACGCCTGAACGCGGGCATGGAAAAACTGCTGCACGGTGATTCTGCTTTCTGGGTGGTCAAGCCGCAGGTAGGACGTGAAGGGATCAGCGGCTTAGGTACGCTGCTCTCCGGTGCCTACATTGAACTGCAGCCGGGTAAAAAAGGAAGCCAGCCGGCGCAATACCAGCTGCTTGACTCGCCACCGCTTGCGCCGCCAGATGCGAAAGGCATCCGCGTGATCCTGGACAGTAAAAAAGCGGGCCAGTTAACGGCGGGCGATCCCGTGCTGTTCCGCGGTTATCGCGTGGGATCGGTTGAAACAAGTACCTTTGATCCGCAAAAGCGCACCATCAGCTATCAGCTGTTCATCAACGCGCCAAACGATCGGCTGGTCACCAGCAACGTCCGTTTCTGGAAGGACAGCGGGATCGCGGTTGATCTGACGTCAGCGGGAATGCGCGTGGAGATGGGCTCCCTGACCACGCTGTTTGGTGGCGGTGTAAGCTTTGATGTGCCGGAAGGGCAAGATTTGGGACAGCCGGTTGCAGAGAAAACGGCGTTCAGGCTCTTTGACGATCAACGCAGCATTCAGGACGCACTCTATACCGATCACATCGACTTCCTGATGTTCTTTAAAGATTCCGTCCGTGGCCTTCAGCCGGGCGCGCCTGTCGAATTCCGCGGCATTCGCCTGGGTACGGTGGGGCAAGTTCCGTTCTTTGTACCGGGTCTGCAGCAGGTACTGGATGACGATTACCGCATTCCGGTGCTGATTCGCATTGAGCCGGAACGTCTGCTCAACCAGATTGGCGAGAATCAGGATATTGGTACGCATATTACCGAACTGATGAACCGGGGTCTGCGTGGGTCGCTGAAGACGGGCAACCTGGTGACCGGTGCGCTGTATGTGGATATGGACTTCTATCCAAAAGCCCCGCCGATTACCGGTATCCGGGAGTTCGGTGGTTATAAGATCATCCCGACGGTGAGCAGCGGCCTGGCACAGATCCAGCAGCGTCTGATGGAGACACTGGATAAGATTAACAATCTGCCACTGAATCCGATGATTGAAGCCGCGACCAGTTCGCTCAGCGAAAGTCAGGCAACGATGCGTCGCCTGCAAACCACGCTGGATAACATCAACAAGATCACCGCAAGCCAGAGTATGCAGCAGTTGCCGCAGGATATGCAGAAAACGCTGCGTGAGCTTAACCGCAGTATGCAGGGCTTCCAGCCTGGCTCGGCGGCGTACAACAAGATGGTGGCAGATATGCAACGTCTTGATCAGGTCTTGCGTGAACTGCAGCCGGTTCTGAAAACGCTCAATGAGAAGAGCAACGCGCTGGTGTTCGAAGCGAAAGATAAAAAGGATCCTGAGCCTAAGAGGGCAAAAGAATGAATAAATGGCTATTAATGGTTGGCGCTCTGCTGTTAACGGCGTGCAGTTCAGGCGTGGAGAACAAGAGCTACTATCAGTTGCCTCTTGCAGCGCAAAACGGGGTACAAAGTACCGCCAGTCAGGGAAACCGTCTGCTGTGGGTTGAGCAGGTTGCCGTGCCGGATTATCTGGCAGGCAACGGCGTGGTCTACCAGACCAGCGACGTAAAATACGTGATTGCGACAAACAACCTGTGGGCCAGCCCGCTGGATCAGCAGCTGCGCAACACGCTGGTGGCCAATCTGGGCAGCCAGCTTCCGGGTTGGGTTGTCGCGTCGCAGCCGCTGGGTAACGACCAGGATACGCTGAACGTCACGGTTACGGGTTTCCATGGCCGTTATGACGGTGCGGTGGTGATTAGCGGAGAGTGGTTGCTGAACCATCAGGGCCAGATGATTAAGCGTCCTTTCCATCTTGAGCTGAAACAGCAGAAAGATGGCTATGATGAAATGGTGAAAGTGCTGGCTCAGGGCTGGGCGCAAGAGTCGGCCAGCATCGCCAGGGAGATTTCCCGGCTGCCATAAGTAAAATTCATCGGTAAAAACCGCAGTCGGCCTGTTGCTGATTGCGGTTTTTTTTTCAGTTTCACTTCAGACCGTTACTTGTGCCGGGTCACAATTTTTGTACAAATGATCTTCCAGGTAGCTCACAAATATGACACCCGTATGAATTTTGAACATTGACGCTGCGACTAATTCGGGGTATTCGTTATCTGTGCCTGCGCAAGTTTGTGCAGACACTGTTTTCTTTCCACCAGACAAAAGAATGAGGGAAACGAGGCATGAAGAGACAGAAACGAGATCGCCTGGAACGGGCTCATCAACGTGGTTATCAGGCCGGCATCGCTGGACGATCTAAAGAAATGTGTCCTTATCAGACGATAAATCAAAGGTCACAATGGCTTGGAGGCTGGCGAGAAGCCATCGGCGACAGGGCACTCATAGCCTGATAACGTCTCTTTCAAAAAAAGAAACCTCCGCACTGCGGAGGTTTCGCCTTTATGGGGTCGCTCAACGCGAAATCAGAACGCGGAAGTGTCCTGGAACAGACCCACTTTCAGGTCGTTTGCAGTATAAATCTGACGACCGTCTACCAGCACTTCGCCATCTGCCAGGCCCATAATCAGGCGGCGGTTAACGATGCGTTTGAAGTGAATACGATAGGTCACTTTCTTCGCAGTAGGCAGAACCTGTCCGGTGAATTTCACTTCGCCCACACCCAGCGCACGGCCTTTACCTTCACCACCCAGCCAGCCCAGATAGAAGCCAACCAGCTGCCACATTGCATCCAGACCCAGACACCCAGGCATTACCGGATCGCCAATAAAGTGGCAACCGAAGAACCACAGGTCCGGGTTGATATCGAGTTCTGCTTCTACGTAACCCTTATCGAAGTTGCCGCCGGTTTCGGTCATTTTCACGACACGGTCCATCATCAGCATGTTCGGGGCCGGTAACTGTGGGCCGTTAGCGCCAAACAGTTCACCGCGACCAGAGGCAAGAAGGTCTTCTTTTGTATAGGATTCGCGTTTATCTACCATGTTCTCAGTAAGCCTTATTTTAGTGAAGGACGCAGGATAGCTAACACGTGTACGCTGAACAAGTCCGATCAGTTTGAACTAAACCAGCCTAACCAGCGTAACGGCCAGGGATAACGATGACGAGCATCCTGCTGCGTCGCCTGAGTAATGCGCTCCTGGATAGTCTGCATCAGGGTTGTTTGCCCTTCGCCGTCCCATACCAGGTTTGTCAGTAAGGGTAGTGCATCATCAATGCCTTCGATGGCCCAGATGGTGAATTGTTCCTGTTCCACGGCATCCAGAATGTCCTGGCTGAGGCTCAAATGGCGCGCGTTAGGGGCAGGAATAATCACCCCCTGTTTGCCGTTTAACCCACGCTGCTGACAAATCGAGAAGAAGCCTTCAATCTTTTCGTTCAGACCACCCACTGGCTGCGCACGACCAAACTGATCGACCGAGCCGGTGATCGCGATGTTCTGATTAACTGGCACTTCTGCCAGGGCGCTGATTAAGGCGCACAGCTCAGCCATAGAGGCGCTATCACCATCGACTTCACTGTATGATTGCTCAAACGTCAGCGAGGCGGAGAAGGGGATTTGCTGCTCAAGCTGCAGCTCTGACATCAGGAACGCCTGCATGATCATCATGCCTTTAGCGTGAATGTTGCCGCCCAACTCGGCTTTGCGTTCAATATCAGTGAACTCACCGTCACCGACATGCACAACGCAGCTGATGCGGGAAGGCTCCCCGAAAGCGCGCGGGTGGCCGGGGAATTCAATCACCGACAGGGCATTGATCTGCCCGATACGTTCGCCTTCGGTCTCAACCAGAATTTGTTCCAGCAGAATTTCATCCTGCATACGGTCAGCAAGATAGCCTTCACGCCACTCACGCTGCGCCAGCATCTGGGTCAGCTGCTCACCGGTGAATGCGCCGTTACCGCTGACGACACCCACTTCACGTAACTGCTTGCCGATCCAGAGCGGGCAGAGCGGCAGCGTCTCCTGGTCACCGGTGTAGCGAACCGCTTCGCGGATCAAACCAGGCCAGGCGTCGGCGGCCGGCGTTGGCAGTGCGAAACGTTCCGCAACGCTCAACACCCACTGGCACCACTGTGCCATATCATCGGCATCGGTAATCTGGATGTTATCTTCGTATTCGCTGTAGACCGCCTGCTCAGCCAGTTCGGGCTCCATCTCCTGGAAGTCAGCCAGCGATTCACGATCACCCGTCAGCACCACGGTCAGCGACAGCGGCATTGAAGGAACTGAGACGGGCAGGGGACGAGACTCGTCGTAGCCAACCCAGTCAAAACGCTGCTGACTAACCACCGTTTTCAGGCGCATCCACAGCAGAGGTTGTGAGAGGAGGGTGCGCAACGAGATGATCAGTACGCCGCCATTCGCGCGGTGCACCAGCCCAGGTTGCAGCGAGAGCTCACCGTTAAACTGGCGCAGACAACCAAAGAGTTGTTCAGCCTCGACCCAGTTAGCGGTAATCACTTCACCCCTGGCAGCAAAGCGGTCGTCGGGCTGCTCTGCCGGTTCGAATGTGACATCATGTCCCGCGATACGATATTGGCCGCCAAAGACGGCGTTCGCTTGCGGTCGCAACTGGCGCATGGCATCACCCAGAAGCGTCAGATATTCCGCTTCTTCCGGGGCCTTGAGCATCATGAAGGGTGATGTTGCCCAGGGGCTTAACACCTGCTCCAGCGCATAATGCAAACGGGGTTGCGTATCACTAAGGATGAATTCGTGTTCTTTTGCGAGATCGGGTCGTGCAAACAGTTCCTGATAGCTCTCGGTATCCGGAACGAGGTCACGCCATGCAAGTTTCGTAATGGTCAAAGTTGATGTTTTTTAGTTAGATGTAAAAGCGTGGAGTATACCGTAAGCGGGGGGCTCTACCCAAGCAGGATTGGGCATTTCGGCAGGGTGATTGGCTGCATTCACTCACAGGATATGATTTCTTTTCAGCAGATTGCCAAAAAACTGATATTCTGAACAGAGTTACGTGGTAACACTGAGATCGCAATGAAATATCAACAACTGGAAAATCTCGAAAGCGGCTGGAAATGGAAGTACCTGGTCAAAAAGCACCGTGAAGGGGAGCTGATCACCTGCTACATCGAAGCCAGCGCAGCGCAAGAAGCCGTGGATATTTTGCTGACCCTCGAAAATGAACCGGTACAGGTTAACGGCTGGATTGAGAAACACATTAATCCTGCGTTGTTAAACCGGATGAAGCAAACTATTCGTGCGCGTCGCAAGCGGCATTTTAATGCGGAGCATCAGCACACTCGCAAAAAATCCATCGACCTGGAGTTTATGGTCTGGCAACGTCTGGCAGGGCTTGCGCAACGGCGTGGGAAAACGCTGTCAGAAACGATAGTGCAGTTGATTGAAGATGCCGAGCATAAAGAGAAGTACGCCAACCAGATGTCGACGCTGAAGAATGATCTTCAGGCTCTATTGGGTAAGAAATAGATTTTTGTTTTCTTCAGATTCAGATAATAAAAAACCCCGCAATGCGGGGTTTTTTTATAAGACGATAACTTATGCCGCTGGCTGAGTTACAACGTCTTTGATGCCTTTAACTTCGATCTCTACGCGACGATCTGGAGCCAGGCAGTCGATCAGTGCAGCGCGAGCTTTAACGTTGTCACAGGTGTTGCCAGTAACTGGGTTAGCTTCGCCCATACCACGTGGGGAGATCTTGTTAGCTGGGATACCTTTAGAGATCAGGTAATCAACAACAGACTGAGCACGTTTCTCAGACAGTTTCTGGTTGTAAGCGTCAGAACCGATACGGTCGGTGAAGCCCAGAACCACTACAGAACCGTCTTTAGGATCCAGGTTGCTCAGCTGGGTGTACAGCTGATCCAGTGCCTGCTGACCTTCTGGTTTCAGGGTAGCTTTGTTGAAGTTGAACAGAACGTCAGACTTCAGAGTGAAGTGCTTGGTCTGTACTTCTGGAGCTGGAGCCGGCGCTGGAGCAACGATTGGCGCTGCATCTTCCTGCTGGCCGAAACGGTAGGACACACCTACGCTCAGCATGCCGTTGTCAGGACGAACACCAACGGTGTTGCCGTCGCCGATGTTGTTAACCCACTGGTATTCCAGACGGGTAGCGATATCACGGGTCATAGCCCACTCAACGCCACCAGCGAATACTGGGGAAACACCGGTGTCATGGTCGTCGCCAGCGATGCTGTTGCTGGAGTCAGCGCGCCATACCATGCCGCCCAGACGAGTGTACACGTCCAGATCGTCAGTTACTGGGTAACCCAGTTTAGCGGTCAGCTGTACGCCCTGAGCTTTAAAAGCGCCGTTTACGTTGTCGCCTTTGTATGGCATACGACCTAACCAGTCGTAACCCATTTCAAAACCAACATACGGGTTAACCTGATAGCCACCGAACGCACCTGCACCAAGCTGGCTCTCGTGAGTAGGGCCATCGTTGTTCAGGCTGCTGTTGTACCAGCCGGTGTCATGGAACTGAGACCAGCCCAGTTTACCACCTGCATACCAGGTATTATCTTTCGGAGCGGCCTGCGCTACGGTAGCGAAGCCAGCCAGTGCCACTGCAATCGCGATAGCTGTCTTTTTCATTTTTTGCGCCTCGTTATCATCCAAAATTCGCCATGAAGGTCTCAATAGAGATTCACGGTTAAATCCTTCACCGGGGGGCGTGGTCAAATATAAATCTACCGATATCTTCGGCTTAGGCCGAGCACCCCTGGCGATGTAAAGTCTACAACGTAGCTGAAAACTTACAAGTGTGAAGTCCGTCAGGCATATGAAAAAAAAAGTTCCGTATACCGATTATTTAACATTTTTCGAACGAGTTTTGTGCAATAAAATTAAGGAGAACCGCACCAGACAAGCCTTGCCGCAGTTTTGGCGCCTGGAACTAAAATCGCATCTTGTGGTCAAAAAAAATTCCAGGAATAATCTTAATTTTCCTCAATGATACAAATTTGAGTGAATTTTTAGGCCAGAAAGTTGTCCTCTGCGATAAGAATCTGGTCGAACCGGACGCATGATCAACCCGATCGCACTACCTTCTTCAGCCGCTTCCGTCAGCCGAAAATGATCCTCATCGGTCAATTCGTCTGATAACCATCCAATCACCACGCTGTAATTCCCCGTACGTAACGCCCGGATCATCGATTCCACAGTATCGCAGGGAGAGAGTTGGTTAATTTGCATGACCTTTGTCAGCGGCAGGCCTGCGGACTGCACCCATTCACGGCTCAGTTTTTGTTGAGGCGTCAGCCAAAGCTGCCAGCGCGACTGCTGACCAAGCTGTTGTAATAACGGCAACAGCAGAAGTTGAGTGAGCAGGGGCTGGTCTTCACGATAAACCACTTCACTGATAAGCCCTGTCGAAACACGCCCGGTGGAATTCTGCGTGACATTGCCAGCGGAAGAAGAGAGAGAGGTTGAGCGATTTGCATAGCCTGAAGTGTACATATTCATTCCAGCCCTGTAGTTACTGTATGGATATACAGTAACCCCTGTATGCATAAAGATCAACCTCATTTTCGGAAAGCGACTCGCAAAATTCATTCATTATTGATGCGCCTGGAAAAATCATCTTGCTCAACGACGATAAGTTGCCTATTTTCCTGCTAACGGATCCGCTAGTAAGAAATTTCGTTGTTACTTTATGATTTTGAAGGGAAATATCATGAAAAAGATATCTTATGAACGGATTTATAAATCCCAGGAATACCTTTCACCCTTAGGTGAAATCCACCATCGTGCGCTGTTCGGTGGGTATACCCTGGCCGTAGATGATGCCGTCTTCGCTATGGTCTCCGACGGGGAGCTGTATCTCCGGGCCTGTGAGGAAAGTGCAAAATACTGTGTAAAAAATGCCTCATCATTCTTAACCCTGATGAAACGGGGTCGCCCGGTGCTGCTCAATTATTATCGTGTCGATGACGGACTGTGGCAGGACAGAGAACGGCTGCTTCAGCTCTCCTCGTTCGCGCTCAATGCGGCACGAAAAGAGCGTTCGCAGCGTGATCGGCGAAACCGCCTCAAGGACTTGCCCAATCTCACCTTTCAGCTTGAAGTGCTGCTCTTTGAAGCCGGAATCACTGATGAAGAGACGCTGCGGGAGCTGGGGGCCCGTGCGAGCTGGCTAAAGATGCGGGCGAAAAATAAAGCGCTCAGCATTAAAGTGCTCTTCGCACTGGAAGGGGCCATCGCCGGACTTCATGAAGCGGCACTCCCGGCGGGAATTCGCCGGGAGTTAACGGAGTGGTTTAATGCGCTGCCTGAGCCACAGGAGAATCACTCCTCCAGGTAGCGATCTGCAGTTGCAGTCGGCAAATTTCTGGCAGCAGAGCGATAAGGAGGCCAATCTGCTGAAGAACCAGCGGTGCTTTGCTGTCGCTTCCAGGGTCAATATGCGTTATACGCTGAGCCAGTTCATCCAGCGCGTGTTGAACGCGAGGCTCATCGGCTGGTCGGTGATGAAGCGCGTCATCGACATAGCATACGGCATCATCCAGCAGGGCGAGGATGGCCGGGTGAGTCAATTTCTCACGGTGGGCACCCAGCGTCGAAATATAGCTGGTGAAGGTATGGTTCAGACAGAGCAGGCGGAAAGCCGTTTCCCGAATTTCTGCCGTGGCGCGAGGCTCCGTGGACATGTTAGAGACCACCGAAGCCAGTTCAGCATCACAGTTATGCGCATCGCGGCGTGCGATACGATAAGCCAGACGGTTATCGCGACCCTGATGATACTGCTCAAGGATGGCATCAAGGTATCGACAGTTCGCGTTCATCGCCCTGTCTACCACACGCGGTAAATTACGGAATCGCCAGTCCGGCCAGATAAAACTGACCGCCGCCCAGGCGATAGCGCAGCCAATCAGCGTATCTATCACGCGGGGCAGGGCCACTTCAAATCCTTCACCCAGCAGGTTAAAGCAGAGTAGAACCAGCAGCGTGATGAACATTGTGGCATGCGCATACTGCACATTACGGAAGGCGAAGAACAACACACCGGTGATCACGATCAGGATCAGCTGGCCTTCGACAGAGGGCACGAAATAGAGCACCGGCAGCCCAATAGCGACGCCCACCAGCGTACCAATAATACGTAGCGCAAGGCGGTGGCGGGTGGCGTTATAGTTTGGCTGGCAAACAAACAGGCTGGTCAGCAGGATCCAGTAACCGTGATGTAACCCGGTTATCTGAATGATGGCATAACCCACGCACAGCACCAGTGACATCCTCACCGCATGGCGAAACAGTGCCGATTCCGGCGTAAAGTTGCGGCTCAGTCGCAGCCACATATCGCTGAAGCTATGCACGCTGTCATCAGCAAGCTGATTCTCCACATCTTTATCGGGGAGCGCCATCGCCTGCTCGGATTCAATGGTAGCCAGCTGAGCATCTATCGCCCGCAGGTTATTCAGCAAAAATCCCAGTGCTTTAATATGTTCCGGCGATGTTCCACTGGCCTGAACGCGATCGAGCGCCGCATCAAGATGGCTAAATACGCGTTCGAAGCGCGGGTCATGTTGATAGGGCGTACGCAGCAAAATGGAGCGTGCCAGCTGCTGGCATGCCTGAGACTGCATCGACAGCAGGCGCTGGAAGCGGAACATCACGTCGCTGTAGCGGAACTTCTCGCGCAGGGCAGCATACTGAACGTGCGAGGAGCTGGCACGCTCATGTATATCCTGCGCCGCGAAATAGTAGTGCAAGGTTCTTCGCGTTCCGCGCTGACCGCGATCGCCCCGCAGACGGGTAAGCAGTGAGGCTTTCGTCTGGTTAAGCGTGGCGACCAGTTGACCGTTGGCCAGAGCCAAATCGTAAAGCGGAGACTGGCTCTCCTCCTCGATATCCGGATCGAAGAGCCGGGATTTTAGCTCAAGATAGTGGGCCAGTTGCTCAAAGCTGCGGGCAAGGTTGTCCTGAAGAGGGCGAACCGGAAAAATAAGATGCCCGGTTAACGTCAGCAGGTTATACCAGATGGCCCCCAGCAACAGCAGTATGGGTTGCTGGTACCATTGATCGTAAAGGGAAACACCCAGCATGGTGTAAATGGCGATCAGCAGGGCACCAAAGGCGATAGTGGCATAGCGCTGCCCAAGGCCGCCAAGCAAAATAAACCCGCTGGTAGAGAGCGTAAGGCCAATGGCAAACAGCCAGGGCCAGGGGAAGAGCAGCTCCACGGAGGCTGACGCGATAAAAAAACAGACCAGCGTAATCACAAGATTACGCAGGCGCCCGGCAAGGCGATCGTCCAGATCCGCCAGCGCCCCCGCAACCACTCCCAGCGTGAGCGGGATGGTGAGTTTTACGTCATTCAGCCACCACGGCAGGGCAACCGTGCCGCAAAGTGCGATAAATATTCTGACGTTATAAAGCCAGATGCTGTTCCAGGTATAACGGCGAAGCAGTGGGCTTAGCATAAGCACGGCCAGTCCTTATTTACTGAAAACGACGACGCGCGTTTGCTTCACGTGCCGCCTGTGCCACTTCTACCGGAACGACCCTGCGCCCGACTGGCCAAAGCGCGATGGCGGCAATCTTAAAGTTCGCGATCCCCACCGGAATACCAATAATGGATATGCACTGGGCAATACCGGCAAAGATATGCATCACACACAGCCACCAGCCGAAGAAAACCAGCCACAGAATATTGAGGACCGTGCCTCCCGTGTTCAGCAGTGCGTTTTTGCTCTCCGGGTTCAGTTCGTCAACGTGGACGGCTTCATTCCCGTACGGGATTAAAGAGAGTTTGGTGATTTCCCAGCAGGAGCGGGTCAGGGGGAGCGTAAAAATAAGGACGATGCTCACCAGCGTGGCAAAAAGCCAGGCAAGAGTGGTGGCAAAACCGCCTAACACAAAATTCAAAACATTCAGAACAGTACGCATAAACCCTCAGTTCCTTTCGATATGATTAACGCCCAGTGATTGTAACGTTTTTTTAGGCTGGAGCACCTTAAAACTGGCAGTTAAACTGTCAGGTAAATTATCTCTTCGTGGATTCGGCTGGACATGGAACTGAAAGCAACATCATTAGGCAAACGCCTGGCGCAACACCCCTACGACAGGGTTGTCCTCCTTAATGCCGGAGTGAAAGTCTCCGGAGAACGCCACGAATACCTTATTCCGTTTAATCAACTGCTGGCTATCCACTGTAAACGCGGGTTGGTCTGGGGCGAACTGGAGTTTGTCCTGCCTGACGATAAAGTCGTGCGCCTTCACGGTACCGAGTGGGCTGAGACCCAGCGCTTCCATCATCACCTGAATATGCTCTGGCAGCAGTGGAGCCAGGATATGAGCGTGATTGCCGCTCAGGTACTGCAGCAGGTACTGAACGATATTGCACAAAGTAACGAGCAACAAACGTGGCTCACCCGCCAGCAGACGGCCGGGTTGCAGCAAAAGATCAGGCAGGCGCTGGCGGCACTGCCGTTATCCGTGACGCGTCTTGACGAGTTCGACAATTGCCGTGACGCCTGGCGTCAGTGTCAGGCCTGGCTTGGCGATACAGACAAGAGCCGGCTGGCGCACAACCAGGCGTGGACAGATGCCATGCTGACGCGTTATGCCGACTTTTTCAGCACGGTTGAATCTTCACCGCTTAACCCTGCACAGGCGCGCGCCGTGGTTAACGGCGAGCACTCCCTGCTGGTGCTGGCGGGTGCCGGAAGCGGCAAAACGTCGGTGCTGGTGGCCCGTGCGGGTTGGCTACTGACAACGGGTGAGGCTGTTGCCGACCAGATACTGTTGCTGGCGTTTGGCCGTAAGGCAGCCGAGGAGATGGACGAACGCATACAGGAACGCCTGCATACCCGGGATATTACCGCCAGAACCTTCCATGCCCTGGCGCTGCATATCATTCAGCAGGGCAGTAAAAAAGTGCCTGCCATCAGCAAGCTGGAAAACGACACGCAGGCGCGTCAGGCGTTGTTCATTAAAACGTGGCGTCAGCAGTGCAGTGAGAAAAAGGCGCAGGCTAAAGGGTGGCGTCAGTGGCTGGAAGAAGAACTCAACTGGGACGTACCGGCAGGCAATTTCTGGCAGGATGAAAAACTGGCTCGTCGCCTGGGCTCTCGCCTCGACCGCTGGGTTAGCCTGATGCGGATGCACGGCGGATCGCAGGCCGAGATGATTGAAAGCGCGCCGGAGACGATCCGCGCCCTGTTTTCGAAGCGGGTTAAGCTGATGGCTCCGATACTGAAAGCCTGGAAAACCGCGCTGAAAGAGGAAAATGCCGTCGATTTCTCCGGTTTGATCCATCAGGCCATTATCATTCTTGAGAAAGGCCGTTTTGTCAGCCCGTGGAAGCATATCCTGGTGGATGAATTCCAGGATATCTCGCCGCAACGTGCCGCGCTGCTCTCGGCGTTAAGGGCGCAAAATAAACATACCTCGCTGTTTGCGGTGGGCGATGACTGGCAGGCTATCTATCGCTTCAGCGGGGCACAGCTCTCCCTGACGACTGCATTCCATCACTATTTTGGCGAAGGCGATCGCAGCGATCTGGATACCACCTACCGCTTCAATTCCCGGATTGGTGAAGTTGCCAACCGCTTTATCCAGCAGAACCCGCATCAGCTGGTAAAACCGCTAAATAGCCTCCGGGCCGGGGACAAAAAAGCCGTTACCCTGCTGGCGGACGATCAGCTGGAGCCGCTGCTGGACAAACTGAGCGGCTATGCGAAGCCGGATGAACGTATTCTGGTGCTGGCACGCTATCACCATCTTAAGCCTGCGGCGCTGGAAAAAGCCGCGACCCGCTGGCCGAAGCTGCAGCTCGATTTTATGACCATCCACGCCAGCAAAGGACAGCAGGCCGACTATGTGATAGTGATGGGGCTTAAAGAGGGGAGCGATGGTTTCCCGGCTCCGGCACGAGAGTCGGTAATGGAACAGGCATTACTGCCGGTCCCGGAAGATTTTCCGGACGCCGAAGAGCGGCGTTTGCTGTACGTGGCGATGACCCGCGCGCGTCATCGCGTGTGGCTGCTGTTCAACAAAGAGGAGCCGTCGGTGTTTGTCGATATTCTGAAGAGTATTGATGTCCCAGTGGCGAGGAAGCCTTAACGGGATAGCGGAGCGGTAATATTGCAGGCCCGGTAAGCGTGTCGCCACCGGGCAAAAAACTACTTCAGTCTTTCGGAAAGATAGCGCTGATAATCCGGGATCAGGATCTCAACCGGTGAGTTGAAGTGCGGGGATTCAATGATGAAATCTGCCGTCGACAGGTTCGTCGCCACCGGAATATTCCATACCGTTGCCAGACGCAGCAGGGCTTTGACATCCGGGTCGTGCGGAACCGCATTCAGCGGATCCCAGAAGAAAATCAGTACATCAATTTTCCCTTCAGAGATCTGAGCGCCGACCTGCTGGTCGCCGCCCATCGGGCCACTCAGCATGGCATTGACCTCCAGACCCGTTTCGCGGTGGATCAGGTTACCGGTTGTCCCGGTCGCTGAGAGAGCATGCTTTTCCAGCAATGGCTGATGGCGGCGAACCCAGTTAAGCAGCATTTGTTTACAGTGATCGTGCGCAACCAGAGCAATGTGTTTGCGTTCCGGTAGCGTGCGTGTTGTCAGTTCCATAATCTTATCCATCAGGTTAACTGACTACACGATGACGGGAACCGCCTGACGCTGCAAGAGAAAGGCGAAAAAAATGTGGCTTATGATGAAGGTTGTTGCTTCACCCACTGTAAAAAACGGGCCCGGGTCTCAGGATCGGCCTGCTGGAACCAGAATTTAAGACGCTGTTCCGTTAACGTCTGGGACTGTGGCGGAATAACATCCAGCTCTGAGACACCGGACAGCAGCGTACTGTCGTCTGCCATCCTGGTGGCAAACTGTGGAAGGGAAGCGCGTTTGCCTGCCTTGTTATAGATTTCGGTCGCGGCCTCGTAATCGGTGCCTTTCGGGGACGAGGTTAACGCCAGAATATCGAGTTTTACCGGAATCGGCATTGAATCCCCGTCCAGCAGTTCAAGGCGCGGAGAGGCGTCAAAGGCCGCCGACTCTTTTTCGGTTTCAAGACGCGGGAGGGTAATGTTCACCTGACTGACCCGCTGGGTATTAAAGCTGACAATCAGCGGCGCAGAGATATACATGCGTTGTTCATGATTAGCGAGGCCGATGGTTTTTTCTACCCGCAATACCAACTGGTGTGGCCCATTATCAAGTTCGATGCTGTCCGCACCGCGCAACAAGGAACTGGACACTTTTTTTCCGTCCAGCACCAGCAGATCAATATCCGTTGTAAGCCGTAGCGTGGTCGCAAAGACGCAAACTGGCATCACTAACGCAATCACAGCAGTGGCAATGCCGGTTTTCATAGAGGGCTCCTGTTGAAATGACTCGGCCGCGGTAATGTATCCAAATATTTCGATAATCACGTTTACTAACATATAGACATATTCTGCCGTTTTGCCCTCATGCATCTGCATGGGATGCATGGTTGAGATGTGCGCTTTGACGTACACTCATAAAAAAGCCTGGAGGAAAACCATGAAAGAGAACGAAATTGCCGAGATTCTGACATCGACGCGCACGATTGCACTGGTAGGGGCAAGCGATAAACCGGATCGCCCAAGCTACCGGGTGATGAAGTACCTTCTCGATCAGGGCTATCACGTCATCCCTGTGTCGCCGAAAGTGGCCGGTAAAACCTTACTGGGTCAGCAGGGATACGCCACGCTGAACGAGGTACCTGAAAAAGTGGACATGGTGGATGTTTTCCGCAATTCCGAGGCGACGTGGGGAGTGGCACAAGAGGCCATCGCCATCGGCGCGAAAACGCTGTGGATGCAGTTGGGTGTCATTAACGAGCAGGCGGCGGTGCTGGCGCGAGAAGCCGGTCTGACGGTGGTAATGGACCGATGTCCGGCGATTGAGATTCCCCGTCTGGGGCTGGCGAAGTCATAAAAAAAGCCCGTTTATCGGGCTTTTTTTACACGCTTAGTTCCGCAGGCGCGGGGCCTGTAACTGTTTGCGGATAGTCTGAGCAAGTTCATCCATCGTGGGTTGCTCTGGATGCTCATCCTGCAGTTCGCTACTCAGCTGCGCTTCAGCAAGGTAGGTGTGAACGGGTTGTCCATCATCCCCCTCCATCACCACATGATACCAGGGCGCGGCGCGAAGCTCTGCGTTAACCGCCAGCTCATCCGCTGACGGTTCATCAAGGGAATACTCCGGGTCGATATCCACGACCACACCCAAATACCCTAGCAAAGTGTGGCGGACCTGCTGGCCGATACCGAATTTGCTGGCAATCATAGTCACCTCCCGGGAAACACTACTTACACGTTATGTGCGGGCAATATTTCTCTTTTCAAGTTACATGACGCGACAGGCAAACCCTTTCAGATACAGCCCTTCCGGGTAGGTAGCGATCACCGGGTGATCGGCTGCCTGACGGAACTGTTCTATAAATTGTACATCACGACCAGCATCTATTGCGGCATCAGCGATGATTTTCTGAAATAAATCTGTGGTCATCAGGCCGGAGCAGGAGAAGGTGAGAAGCACTCCACCCGGGTTCAGCAGCTGGATGGCCAGCATGTTGATATCCTTATAGCCGCGGCAGGCACCCATCAGCTGACTTTTGTTCTCCACAAACTTCGGTGGATCCATCACGATGACGTCGAATTTCTCGCCCTGATCGCGATACTTACGCAGCAGCTTGAAGACGTCATCGCGAACAAACTCGGCTTTGCTCAGATCCAGCTTGTTCAGCTCGACGTTTTGTTTCGCCACGTCCAGCGCTTCCTGAGAGGTATCAACGCTGACAACCTGGGCACAGCCGCCCATCAGCGCCGAGACGGCGAAACCGCCGGTATAGGAGAAGCAGTTCAGCACGCGTTTGTCGGCAACATACTGGCGAGTGGCCAGGCGGCTGTCACGCTGGTCCAGGTAGTAACCCGTTTTATGGCCGCCCTGGATATCCACCAGCAGCTTCATACCGTGCTCTTCGATTGGCAACAGGGCAGGCGGCAGTTCACCGGTGACCGGACCTTGCGTCAGCTCCATGCCCTCTTTTTTGCGCACTGCCACATCGCTGCGGTCATAAATGGCGCATTCCGGGAAAACCGATTGCAACGCGCTGATCAGCGCGGCACGTTGATATTCAGCCCCTGCGCTTAACAGTTGCAGTACCAGGAAGTTACCGAAGCGGTCGATAGTCACGCCAGGCAGACCATCGGACTCACCGGCAATCACACGGTAGCTGTCCAGACCGTCACGCTTTGCCAGCCACTCACGCCACTGCTGCGCCTGCTGTAAACGACGAACGAAGAAATCAATATCGATCGTTTCATCTTTATCAAAGGTCCAGACGCGAGCGCGGATTTGGGACGCTGGCGAATATGCGCCTCGCGCTAACCATTTCCCCTGATGGTCAACGATATCGATGGTCTCTCCGAGGCTGGCTTTGCCTTCCATACGGGCTACTGCACCGGAAAAGACCCAGGGATGGCGGCGCAATAATGACTTCTCGCGCCCTTTGGCTAACACTAAACGTACACTCATAATTTGCTATTCTGTCGATTCCAGGGAAATGGCGCGTAGAGTAGCACATTCAGCAAGTCGCAATCATCTGCGGATGCCTTTGAGCGTTTCGGCACAAAATCAAATCGCTTAGGCACAGTACTGCGCTGCAGTGGGCTTTACAGTAGGGTTTCCGGTATAGCAAAGGGAAACACAAATGAAAAAGCGCCGTGCGATAGCAGTAACCACCCTGGCGGTGGTCAGTTTTCATGTTTTAGCGGCATCGTCTTTCACCATCAGCAGTCAGGATCTGGCCAGTGAACGGCCGTTGTCGCAACAGCAGGTGTTTGATGGGTTTGGGTGTCACGGTGGGAATCACTCTCCACAACTGGCGTGGAAAAATCCGCCTGTCGGGACGAAAAGTTTCGCAGTCACGGTATTTGACCCTGATGCCCCTACCGGAAGTGGATGGTGGCACTGGACGGTGGTCAATATTCCCCTCCAGACGCTGACGCTTCCCGCCGATGCCGGAAACCCGAAGGGTGAGACATTACCGGCCGGGGTTGTGCAGGGGCGTAATGATTTCGGTTATTCTGGTTTCGGCGGCGCATGTCCGCCCAAAGGGGATAAGCCGCACCGTTATCAGTTTACCGTCTGGGCGCTGGATGTGGATAAATTGCCTGTCGACAGGAATGCCAGCGGCGCGCTGGTGGGTTTTATGCTTAACAGTCACGTCCTGGCGAAGGCCAGCTTAACCGTTACCTACAGCAGATAAGGATGGCATGGTGCAGGGAGTCCAGTTTCAACATAAACATTTGACGGCTGGTGAAGTGAGTGCCAGTAAAATGCATCACCTGCACCAGGTTAAACTCTTTCTCCCTGCCATTTGCCATATCACTCACGGCAGTAAAGTGATTGTTCAGGACGATAACCGCCTGGTGGCGACGAAAGCGTCGCTGATCATTATTCCCGCCAATACGCCGCTGGAGATCATAAATCAACCCGCGAATGGTCTCTTTCGCTCTGACTTATTGATGTTGTCACCGGAGCTTCTGGCGGAGTTTAAAACGCATTACCTGAAATCCTGGCCGCGCACAGAATTGCATTCCCTCTGTGCTCCCCTGAGTGAGGGGCTGGCATTTATGTGGAGTAACCTGCTGCATGCCGTGCGTCAGGATTTACCAGAGGCGTTACAAAAGCATCAGGCTTTCGGCCTTTTGCTGGCATTGCTACATGACGGCGTCGCAGGGCCGTTGCTTATAGAGCGTAATAGCCACCTGTCCGAGCAGGTGCGGCAGTTCATCATGCTGTCGCCCGCCAGGGCCTGGACTGCACAGGACGTTGCCAGCCGCCTGGCATTGAGCGTGCCGACGCTACGCAGACGGTTACGCGAAGAGTCGCAGAGTTTTCGCCAGATTGTTGAGGAGGTGAGGATGGCCGTTGCGCTGTCACACTTACAGTCAACCCGGTTACCTATTGGTGAAATCGCATTACAATGTGGTTATCTTTCCAGCTCTCGTTTTACTGCCCGTTTCCGGCAACATTATGGCTGTTTGCCGAAAACGCTACGTTAAGGAGTAGAAAAATGTCAAAAATCTGCACAATTGCCTGGGTACACGGCATGGTTCAGGGTGTCGGATTCCGTTACAGCACGCAGCGCGAAGCTATGCAGCTGGGGCTCACGGGATACGCGCGAAACAGGGATGATGGCAGCGTTGAGGTCGTTGCCTGTGGTGATGCGGAGCAGGTTGAAAAGCTGGTTGCATGGCTGAAAGCAGGTGGGCCGCGCAGCGCGCGGGTTGATAAGGTTTTAACCGAACCCCATCAACCCGGCCGGGAATACGTTAACTTCGGTATTCGCTACTAAATGCATTTCACCGGTTTTGGCAGGCCGGCGATTTTGGTGGCCTGTTTTGCCGGGCCTTTCGGGAACAGGCGATACAGGTAACGGCTGTTGCCTTTCTCTTCACCGAATTTATTGGCCATCGCCTTGACCAGCATGCGGATCGCCGGGGAGGTGTTGAATTCGAGATAGAATTCGCGCACAAAACGCACCACTTCCCAGTGTTCCGGGGAGAGGGCGATACCTTCGTTTTCGGCGATTTTTTCCGCCAGCGGCTCGCTCCACTGGCTGCTCTCTTTCAGATAACCGTCGTTATCAGTTTCAATCTCTTTACCTTCAAAACTCAACATAGTCATTCACGCGTCAGTCAAAAACCGCAGCAGTGTACCAAAAAACAAAGCCCCGCATAAGCGGGGCTCTGGTTCACAGCATTGTTGATTAATCGCGGCTGGCGAAGCCCAGGATGCTCAACAGGCTGACAAAGATGTTGTACAGCGATACATACAGGCTCACGGTGGCGCGGATGTAGTTCGTCTCACCGCCGTGAATGATGTTGCTGGTTTCATACAGGATTGCGCCAGAAGAAATCAGAATAAACACGGCGCTGATCGCCAGGTGCAGGGCAGGCAGCTGCAGGAAGATGTTTGCCACCATACCTACCAGCACCACCACGATACCTGCCATCAGCATACCGCCGAGGAAGGACATATCCTTACGGGTGGTCAGCACGTAGGCCGAACAGCAGAAGAACACCAGCGCGGTACCGCCCAGCGCCATGCCAATCACGTCGCCCATACCGGCGGACAGATAGGCGTTAAGGATGGGCCCCAGGATATAGCCCAGGAAACCCGTAAAGGCGAACGCGGACAGAATACCCACCGGTTTATCAGCAGTTTTGTAGGTCAGGAACATCAGACCATACATCCCCACCAGCGTCAGGATCAGACCCGGTGACGGCAGCATCAGCACGGTGCTGGCCGTTGCGGTCATCGCCGAGAATGCCAGCGTCAGGCTGAGCATGAAATAGGTATTGCGCAGCACCTTGTGGGTACTGAGTAGCGATGTGCGGTCGCGTGAAGAAGTAATTATACGATCCATGAGTCACTCTCTTATGACAGATGTAATTAGCGGAAAGAATAGGAAACGGCGCGCCAGTCTCAAAGTGGTTTTACCCATCTTTACTCAGGACGTTAGCGTTACTGATGGTTGTTTATTCTTCAGAAAACCTTTTCAGCAGAATGAACAACGGTTTGCTTCATTTATTCAGATCAAGCTCTTATAGGTTACTGAAAAATATTGCGTTATTACACGTTGAGCGCTAAGTGTTATTTCCGGATCGTCAAAAAACAGACAATAAGGCGAAGGAAATGAAACCACAAGCACGCACGCGCTTTACACTCTCTTTGTTAACGGCAGGGATCCTGTGCGCCAGCACGGCGACCTGGGCGGCTAACGTGCCAGCAGGAACACAGCTGGCCGATAAACAGGAACTGGTCAGAAACAACGGTAATGAACCGGCCTCACTCGACCCGCATAAAGTCGAAAGCGATGTCGAATTCAATATTATCAGCGATATCTTCGAAGGGCTGGTTAGCGTTTCTCCAACTGGTGAAATACAGCCACGGCTGGCAGAAAAATGGGAGAACAAAGACAACACCGTCTGGACTTTTCATCTGCGTCCAGGCATCACATGGAGTGACGGCACCGCGATTACCGCGCAGGATGTGGTCTGGAGCTGGCAACGTCTGACAGACCCCAAAACCGCCTCGCCGTATGCCAGCTATCCGGGCAACATGCATATTGTTAACGCCGCTGATATCGCTCAGGGGAAAAAAGCACCGGATACGCTGGGTGTAAAAGCCATTAACGATACCACGCTTGAGGTCACGCTGACTCAACCTAACGCCGCATTCCTTGCCATGCTGGCCCACCCGTCGCTGGTGCCGGTGGATAAGGTGCTCATTGGTCGGTTTGGTGATAAGTGGACCAAACCGGAGCATATCGTCACCAGCGGAGCGTATAAACTGTCGCAGTGGGTGGTTAACGAGCGCATCGTGGCGGAGCGTAACGCGCGCTACTGGGATAACGCACATACCGTTATCAATAAGGTGACCTATCTGCCGATCACCTCCGAGGCCTCGGATGTAAACCGTTTTAAAGCAGGTGAAATCGATATTGTTTATACGGTGCCGATCAACCAGTTTGCCCAGCTCAAGAAAACCCTGGGTAGCCAGCTGGATGTCTCCCCGCAGCTTGCCACTTATTACTATGAATTCAACACCACCCGGCCGCCATTCAACGACGCGCGTGTACGTAAGGCGCTGAACATGGCGCTGGATAAAGAGATCATTGCCGGGAAGGTCTTAGGGCAGGGGCAGCGTCCGGCGTGGCTTATCAGCCAGCCAGATATTGGCGGTGTGACGCTCCAGAACCCGGACTATGCCAGCTGGCCGATGGATAAACGTATCGAAGAAGCGAAAAAGCTGCTGGCCGAAGCCGGCTTTAACGCCAGCCATCCGCTGCGTTTTAACCTGCTCTATAACACCTCTGAATCGCACCAGCGCATCGCGATTGCCGCCAGTTCGATGTGGAAGAAAAACCTTGGGGTGGAGGCGAAGCTGCAAAATCAGGAGTGGAAAACGATGCTCGATACGATGCATACCCACGACTTCGACGCAGTGCGCTACGCCTGGATTGCCGATTACGACGATGCTGCCACTTTCCTGAACAACTTCCGTACCGGTGACAGCGAAAACACCAGCCAGTACAGCAATCCGGAGTATGACCAGGCGCTGGTGAACGCCGCGAAAGCCAAAACACCGGCAGAGCGCGGTAAGTTCTATCAGCAGGCGGAAGATTTGCTGGCGCGCGATGTTCCTGCCATTCCGGTTTATCACTATGTCCGCACGCACCTGGTCAAACCGTGGGTGGGAGGATTCACGCCGGACAAGCTGGGGTACTATTTCACCAGGGACATGTATATCAAAAAACACTGAGCATGAACGCTGAATTTTGTGCTGATAAAATGGCCGATACGTTGTCTATTCAACCGATTAAACGCGTTTTGGCTATTTTTAAAGCGAACGAATGCAGTCACTCTTTACAGTATGCGGAGAGGTGTTTATAGTTCGCCTCACTTAGGAAGTGTGGCCGAGCGGTTGAAGGCACCGGTCTTGAAAACCGGCGACCCGAAAGGGTTCCAGAGTTCGAATCTCTGCGCTTCCGCCAGACATAAAAGCCCTGCGATAGTCATATCGCGGGGCTTTTTGCTTTTAAGGGGCATGGATAGCACCCGCAGAAAAAAATAGAAAAATTCCTGCTTTACAAGGCGCTAATAGATGTTTATAGTGCGCCTCACTTTGGAAGCGTGGCCGAGCGGTTGAAGGCACCGGTCTTGAAAACCGGCGACCCGAAAGGGTTCTAGAGTTCGAATCTCTACGCTTCCGCCAAATTTGAAACCCAGGTCGTTATGCGACCTGGGTTTTTTGTTTTTGTCGGTTTTCAGTATGCCATTGTCGTCTGGCTTGTATCGGTGGGGCTAAGAATTCATCGGACGGATTAGTAACCGGCATCTGTTACATCTTGCTCCTGGTGTTCCAGGATAATGCCAGCGATGATGTCATTGGGGTTATCCACCGGTTCTGGTCGTTTAATGACGTGAGTCGTTCCCTTCTCAAAATAGTTAATAGCAAACATCTCATCTTCATCACGATTGCAGTGCCTGTTTTCATCAATGAGAGCATTCAGTCGTCTGGTTACATTTTCATGGTTATCGGATGTAGCCACACGATCTAAGGGAATCAGCTTCACAGGTACGCCCTTATGCATATAACTTACGGAATGATGGACACCCTTCCGAATTTTTTCAAACTACACAGAACAGGTTGTTGTTCAAGGTCGTACCCAGACCTCGAACGATACCTGAGATGTACATATCACGAGTACTGGGGCGAGGCATGCAAAAATCCCCTGTGATATTTGTTTTTCTGATGAAAATAATAAGACCCATTTAAATAAATAATAAAAATGGTGAAGGCCAGTAAATGTCGCCAATTTTTCATACAGGCAGGCACGTTCTGCCTTTCATTTTTTGATAAAAGTACAAAATCAGATATTTCATGTTATTGATGAGATTTTATACAAAGTTGTCCCTAAATTAAATTGATCACTTACTGTACACCCTTATTTCATAAGGGTTAAAGGGGTATGCAAGAAAATTCTTATAAATCAGAAAGATGATCTTTGGCTGTCAGGATTTCTATTGGAAGCATTTTGTTACATTTTTTGATTTCCGATCGGGTGGGGAACGTTCCTACACTCCGGCCATTGGGTCTTATCCGAAATTTTTTCATTTCAGACAAATACTCAAAAACACAATGTCGATATGCTGGTGAATGGAATGTGCCCGCTTTTAATTCCGGGGTTTTGATTTTCGTCCGATGACGTGAACCTGGAAGTTGTTCTGGCTGGGTTTGCCTTTCTTATTAATTTCTCACTGGCATTGACCGTTTTTATAACTCCATAAAACAGGGATAGCCATGTCTAACTCTTCTTTTCAGTCCGAAATACCCAAGGCACGTATTAATTTAAAGCTTGATTTGCATACGGGCGGAGCGAGCAAGAAAACTGAGCTCCCCCTGAAATTACTGGTGGCGGGAGACTTCAGTAATGGTCAAGAGACTGCACCACTATCGGAGCGCAAAAAAGTTAATCTGAATAAAAACAACTTTGACTCTGTACTTTCCGAATATTCCCCAATCGTAAATATTACCGTTAAAAACACGCTTGCTGGTGATGGCAGTGAAGACAACATCAATCTGACATTCCAGAGTATTAATGATTTCTCTCCGGAGCAGGTTTCGCGGCAAATACCTCAGCTGAAGGCCATGCTCTCCATGCGCAATTTGCTTCGCGATTTAAAAGCAAACCTGCTTGATAACCAGGCTTTCCGAAAAGAGCTGGAAAAAATTCTTCTCGACCCTGCATTAAGTGCAGAACTCAGAGCCGAACTCTCAGCCCTGGCTCCGAAACAGCCATAACGGCCATATGCTTTTAACGGATTAATAAGGAATATGTTGATGTCTGTAAAAAATGAGAATGCCGCGGGTAACGAGAGTGTAGTGCTTGAACGTCCTGCAGCAGGTGGGGTATATGCGTCCCTGTTTGAAAAAATCAATCTTAACCCTGTCTCTGAGCTAAGTGCGCTTGATATCTGGCAGGATGCACAGGCGATGTCGGATGCAACAGCAGACGAACGTTTAACTGCCGGCATGAAGGTGTTCCTGGAATGTCTGACAAAAGCGGGCTCAAAAGTTGAGAAACTCGATAAAAACCTGATTGACCACCATATCGCGGAACTGGATTACCAGATCAGCCGTCAGCTTGATGCTGTTATGCATCATGAAGACTTTCAGGCGGTAGAAAGTCTGTGGCGCGGTGTGAAATCTCTTGTCGACAAAATCGATTTTCGCCAGAACGTGAAAGTTGAACTCCTGGATATGTCTAAAGAAGATTTGCGTCAGGACTTTGAAGACTGCCCGGAAATCGTCCAGAGTGGGCTGTATAAACATACATATATTGATGAGTATGATACCCCGGGTGGCGAGCCGATTGCTGCGCTGATTTCCGCTTATGAATTTGATGCGTCTGCGCAGGATGTAGCCCTGCTGCGCAACATCTCTAAAGTGTCTGCTGCTGCACATATGCCGTTTATCGGTTCTGCCGGCCCGAAATTCTTCCTGAAAGACAACATGGAGGATGTGGCGGCCATTAAAGATATCGGTAATTACTTTGACCGCGCTGAGTACATCAAGTGGAAATCCTTCCGCGAGACGGATGATTCCCGCTATATCGGTCTGGTCATGCCGCGTGTACTGGGGCGCCTGCCTTATGGTCCGGATACCGTACCTGTGCGTAGCTTCAACTACGTCGAAGAAGTAAAAGGTCCGGATCATGACAAATACCTGTGGACCAACGCCTCGTTTGCCTTTGCATCCAACATGGTACGCAGCTTCATTAACAACGGCTGGTGTGTACAAATTCGTGGCCCACAAGCTGGTGGTGCCGTTCAGGACCTGCCTATCCATCTGTATGACCTCGGTACCGGCAATCAGGTAAAAATCCCGTCTGAAGTGATGATCCCGGAAACCCGCGAATTTGAGTTCGCGAATCTGGGCTTCATTCCACTTTCCTACTACAAGAATCGCGATTACAGCTGTTTCTTCTCGGCGAACTCCACGCAGAAGCCGGCCACGTATGACACCGCTGATGCTACTGCCAACAGCCGCATCAACGCCCGTCTGCCTTACATCTTCCTGCTGTCGCGTATCGCGCACTACCTGAAGCTCATTCAGCGCGAAAACATCGGCACCACTAAGGATCGTCGTCTTCTTGAGCTGGAGCTGAACACCTGGGTTCGCGGTCTGGTGACGGAAATGACCGATCCCGGCGATGAGCTGCAGGCGTCCCACCCCCTGCGTGATGCGAAAGTGGTGGTGGAAGATATCGAAGATAACCCGGGCTTCTTCCGCGTGAAGCTGTACGCCGTGCCGCACTTCCAGGTAGAAGGGATGGACGTCAATCTGTCACTGGTATCCCAGATGCCGAAAGCCAAAGCATAGGGCAGGAGCAGGGATGAAAATATATCGTCCACTGTGGAACGAGGGGGCTTTACTGTCCCCTCAACAGTTCCAGCAGCAGGCTGAATGGGAGTCTTTTCGCGGTGCCGGTGCATCTGCGCTAGCATCCCCATTCCCCTGGGGGGTAGAAAAGATTGAGTTTAATGACAGCCTTCTTCCGTCTGGTCTGATCCAGATTACGCAGCTACGCCTCTGGCTGGACGATGGATCGCTGATTGATGCTCAAAGGAGCGATCTGCCTCCACGTCCACGGGAGTTAGATGCCAGCCAGCTGGCAGGTCTCGATTCCGTAACCGTTGTCATCGCACTGCCTCACATGCAGCCGGGTATTGCCAACGTAGAACAGGAAGGTGTTACCGCAGACCGCCCGCTCCGCTATCGCGAGGAATGGGTGACGTTGCAGGATGCCTTCGGGTCCGAAGAAGAATCCATAGCCGTTGCCCGGTATAATTTCACCATCCGGTTTGCCCATGAAAGCAATGATTCCTGGAAAGTGTGCCCGGTGGCCAGACTGATCCGTGATGGACAAAATGCATGGCGACTGGATCCGTCCTTTATTCCGCCCGTTGCGTCTTTTGCGGCAAGCCCTGTCCTTCGCGAACGTCTGGTGCTACTCAATCGTCAGTTACGCTCCCGGCGCCAGCGTCTGATGACGATGCGTCGTGAAAGCAACGAAAGGCTCGCCGATTTTGCCGTCGCCGATGTTTCCCTTTTCTGGTTGCTGAATGCACTGAATTCTCACGCCAGAGTGCTGACAGAATACGAACGTTTTCCTTCCCGGCCACCTGAACAGGTGTGGGCGGAGCTTGCACGTCTGGCAGGCAGTATGCTGACCTTTTCCCTGAATCATGATCTTGACGCCATTCCGGGTTATGACCACGAGGAACCGGCCAATGCGTTTCCTCCGCTGTTTGACCTGATCACGGGTTTGCTGGAGGCCAGTCTGCCATCCCGGGTCATTGCCCTGGAAATGTCCCGCCCGGACGGACAGACATGGAAAGCCAACCTCCACGATATCCGCCTGCGTGAAGAGGCCGACCTCTGGCTCTCTGTGCGCTCCGATATCCCGGCCTGGCAGGTCGCCGAGAAATTCCCTGCACTCTGTCAGGCAGGTTCACCTGATGATGTTAGCGAGATCTATGGTGCGGCACTTAAGGGTATCCCGTTGATCCCGGTGAGCAGGGTCCCGGCAGCGTTGCCTGTACGCATGGAAAACCAGTACTTCGCACTCGATATGGAAAGCCCCGCTGCGCATGAAATGCAGGAGCAGGGCGTATGCATGTTCTATGTGCCTGAGTTGCTTGGTGCTCTTGAACTTGAACTGTTCGCGGTATTGCGCTCATGAGACAGGATATCGACATCGACCAACTGATGGCGGAGACCTGGCTTACCGTCACTATGCTTAAAAAAGGTGCCGTTACGCTTAATGGCACTGCGCTTTACAACAAATGCGTTAAACAGGTTGAAAGTGTGCGAGAAGCGCTGGAGCGTGCCGGGTATGACGACGCCAGTGTGGAGCATATTTCCTACGCACAATGTGCCTTGCTGGACGAAACGGTGATGAGCCGTAAGTCTGAAAAAGGCGAGGAAGGAGAGGAGCCGAAAGTTGATGAAGGCCAGGTGGCCTGGCGTAAAGCGCCGCTTCAGGCCCGTTTTTTTGGCTCATTCCGGGCAGGCGAAGCGTTGTGGGATCGGATTGCAGAGGTTCTGCGTCAGCCCTCACCTAACCCGGCCGTTTTAACCTGCTATCACCGGGTGATAGCGCTGGGTTTTCAGGGGTTATACAGCCTGAAAACGGTCAGCCAGTCGGAGCGTGATGAGGTAGTGAAAGCCCTTTCTGAACGGGTTTCTCCGCCTGATGCAGACCTGTCTCTGGTTGTTAACCGGATGGGGAAACATCGCTGGAGTCTGATGCGCTCAGTCTGGTTCTGGATAGCGCTCGCCGTCATTCTTACCGGCGTTATCTGGTGGGGTGGTCACCTCTGGCTCCAGTCACTGTTGTCGGCACAAATACCGGAGCTGCATGGCTAATGCGTAGAACAGTCATCATTCCGGTCGTCCTCCACGCCCTGGTAGCCGTTGCCACGTTGCTGTGGTTGCTGTGGTATTTCATCCCGACAGGCAACGTTTTTAAAGGCCTGGCCACTCTGCTGATCCTCTTTCTGGCAGGCTGGACTGTTTTTAAAAACTGTCGGAGTGAAGAGCACACATCCGACGTTACCCTCCCGGCTGCTGAACTGCCATTACTCGACACCCAGGGCCCCGTTGTACTGGTGTGTGGTGACATGCTGGAAGCGTTGTTTCAGGGAGGCCCTCTGCGTAAAACAGCCCAGGGATGGTGGCTTCGGGCCGGTGACGTCAGCCGGTTAACTGACGTTGTCCGCAGCATACAGAAACAATTCCCTCGACAGGTTGGTCAGCTTTCGGTGATGTATCGCTGCCTGCCAGATGAACATCAGGATGAAGCGGTACTGCGCTCCACACTGAAAACGCTCCGCCAGCAGTGTAAACAAATTAAATCCCTGACGGGTTTCACACTGCCGGTTGTGGTGAATGCCGAATTTTCCGGGCCCGAAACGCCGTGGATCATCGTTCGCGGTGACAAGCCGATAGTCTGTCCGGTTAATGATTCGCCTCAGGCGTTTATTGACTGGCAGCAGGCGGAAGACAATATCCTGCTACTGCCAACTGTCAGCCAGGCATTTTCCTTTATCCGTAATACGCTGACTGATGAGCTGGAGAAACCGGACCGGCTAACGCCGCCTGTACGTGTTTTTTCCGTGGCCATGCGCCTCGGCGTGGTCAATCCTGAGGCTCAGTCAGTCTGGTCCACCTGGCTTTGTGCCCGGACCTGCTTGCAGTTTTCCCGCCAGCCCGGTCAGTCAGTTCTGGCAACCCTTTTCCCGGATGCCGTTCTGCCACTTCTGGCACCTTTTGCATCAACCGTTCAGGGGGGGCAGCGTACCCGCCGCCTGGTGCTGCTGATGTGGCTGTGCGCGCTGACCGCATTGGGTATTTCCGCGCTCAATAATCGTGACCTCATCCGTCAGGTGAGTGCCGATTTACAGCGCTGGAACGCGATCCCGATGAATCACTACCGTCCTAAAGCAGACTCGCTGGCTGCTCTGAAACAGGATGCACTCCTGCTTGAACGCTGGCAACGGCAGGGAGAGCCTTTACGTTACAGCCTGGGCTATTACCCGGGACAACGCCTGTGGCTGGCCTTGCAGCAGGCCATTGATACCTGGACACCTCCACCTGCCCCTGAACCAAAACCGGTCCCGAAAATAGTTCGTCTCGATAGCATGTCGCTTTTCGATTCCGGCAAATCAGCGCTCAAAGAGGGGTCAACCAAAATACTCGTCAACGCGCTGGTGGGGATCAAAGCCAAACCGGGCTGGCTAATCGTGGTCAGCGGCCACACAGACAATACCGGTAGCATACAGCTCAATCAGACCTTGTCTTTACAACGCGCTGAAGCCGTCCGTAACTGGATGCGTGATACCGGGGACGTCCCGGAGAGTTGCTTTGCCGTTCAGGGCTACGGCAACAGCCGACCGATTGCTTCAAACGATACGCCTGATGGCCGTGCGCATAACCGGCGTGTCGAGATCAGTCTGGTACCGCAGGCTGACGCCTGTCGTCTGCCAGGCTCAAAACATGCGTCACAGGATGTACGTGACGTTTCAACTCAAGAAATGGAGAAGTAAACATGGCAATCCCAGTTTATCTGTGGCTGAAAGACGATGGCGGCGCTGACATTAAGGGCTCTGTAGATGTGAAAGATCGCGAAGGAAGCATCGAAGTTGTTGCTCAGGAACACACACTGTATATCCCGACTGATAACAACACTGGAAAGCTGACCGGAACCCGCATTCACACGCCGTTCCTGTTTACCAAGGAAATCGACTCTTCCAGCCCGTATCTGTACAAAGCCGTGACCACGGGCCAGACCCTGAAGTCTGCTGAGTTCAAGTGGTACAAGATCAACGATGCCGGTCAGGAAGTTGAGTATTTCAACACCAAACTGGAAAACGTCAAGCTGGTGAAAGTTGCACCAAAAATGCACGACATCAAGGATGCTTCCTTCGAGAAGCATAACCACCTTGAGCAGATCGAGCTGCGCTACGAAAAAATCACCTGGACCTACAAAGACGGCAACATCATTCATTCCGATTCCTGGAACGAAAGAACCACCGCGTAAAAACCAGGCGGACAGTTTCCCTCTGTCCGCCTTTTATTTTGTTCCGCACAGCGCCTGCCAGACGGACGCTTTGCAGAGCAGTTTGACCATTTATCGGCATGAACCTTATGGGCATCGGTTGACGGCCAGGGGCGGTAGCGTGCCTGAACACGAGGGAACGACATGGAACATCATTCAGCAGTCCTGTTACGACGACTTAACCCTTACTGCGCCAGAGCGCTGGAAGGTGCAGCCTCTTTATGCCAGACCCGTGCGCATGCAGAAATCACACCTGAGCACTGGTTGTTAAAATTGCTGGAGCAGGGCGAAGGTGATCTGACCGTTCTCGCCCGCCGTTATGAATGGGATATGGATACCGTCTGGCAGTCACTCCTGAGCTGGCTGGATGCACAGCCACGTTCTGTCCGCACCCGACCGGAGCTCTCAGCGTCTCTCCAGACCCTGCTGAAACAGGCCTGGCTTGCCGCCACGCTTGCCGGAGATGAGCAGATCCGCAGCGTACATTTGCTCGCGGCCATGGTTGAGACGTCCGGACTGACACGCTGTGATGGCCTCTGGCCTTTGATGACGCTGACCACCAGCCAGCTGGAAAGGTTACGTCCCTTGCTGGAAGCCCAGTCGGATGAGCGGCATGACGTTGCGCTCAGTGAGAAGCCTGGCAATGTCAGCATTATTGGGCGGGCCGCACCGTTACAGCATGAAGCACAACACCAGGCTGAAGGCGGAAGTGCGCAGCCTGCCGTTTCACAGGAAGAGTCCGTTCTCAATCGCTTTACGGTCGATGTAACCGCCCGTGCCCGGGAAGGAAAGATTGACCCGGTCTTTGGACGCGATAACGAAATCCGTCAGATGGTGGACATTCTCTCCAGACGCCGTAAGAACAACCCGATCCTGGTCGGTGAACCCGGCGTGGGTAAAACGGCCCTGGTTGAAGGACTGGCGCTGCGTATCGCTGAAGGTAATGTGCCCGAAAGTCTTAAGCCTGTCATCGTCAGGACCCTGGATCTGGGCTTGCTTCAGGCGGGAGCAGGTGTAAAGGGTGAATTTGAGCAGCGACTGAAGAATATCATCGACGCCGTCCAGCACTCCCCGGTGCCGGTGCTGCTCTTTATCGATGAAGCACACACCATCATTGGTGCCGGTAATCAGGCGGGCGGGGCAGATGCAGCCAACCTGCTGAAACCGGCACTGGCTCGCGGTGAACTGCGAACCATTGCGGCCACAACCTGGAGTGAATACAAGCAGTACTTCGAACGTGACGCAGCCCTGGAGCGCCGGTTCCAGATGGTCAAGGTTGATGAGCCCGATGATGACACCGCCTGCCTGATGCTGCGTGGCCTGAAATCACGCTATGCCGAACACCACGGTGTACATATTACCGGCGATGCCGTCCGCGCAGCGGTGACGTTGTCCCGTCGTTATCTGACCGGACGCCAGTTGCCAGATAAAGCAGTGGACCTGCTGGATACCGCAGCGGCCCGGGTGCGGATGAGCCTGGACACGCTGCCGGAACAGCTTACCCGGTTGCAGGCTGAACTGACTGCGCTTGGCATGGAGCAGCAGGAGTTACTGGAAGATATTTCGCTGGGTAACAGTGTTGATGCCAGTCGTCTACCGCAGATTGAACAACGGACCCAGGCGCTCAGTCAGCAAAAAATGGCCCTTCAGTCACAGTATGAGACCGAGAAGCAGCTCACCGACTCGCTGAAAGCCTGCCGTGAAGACATTAGCCGCCAGGAGGAACTCTCCGCCCTTCAGCACGAGCTTTCTCAGATTCAGAATAACAGTCCACTGCTGGGTCTGGATGTTGATGTCCGCACCGTCGCGACCGTGATCGCCGACTGGACAGGGGTTCCTCTCTCGTCGCTGATGAAGGACGAGCAAACCGAATTACTGACGCTTGAAGAACAGCTGGCAACCCGTGTAGTTGGCCAGAGTCCTGCACTGAATGCCATTGCCCAGCGCCTGAGAGCGTCAAAAACCGGACTGACGCCGGAAAACGGTCCGCAGGGTGTGTTTTTACTGGTGGGTCCAAGCGGAGTGGGTAAAACAGAAACCGCACTGGCGCTGGCTGACGTTATGTATGGCGGTGAAAAATCGCTCATTACTATCAACCTGTCGGAATACCAGGAGTCGCACACCGTTTCGCAACTGAAAGGCTCTCCACCGGGGTATGTAGGATACGGCCAGGGCGGCATTCTCACCGAGGCTGTGCGTAAGCGGCCCTACAGCGTGGTGCTGCTGGATGAAGTGGAGAAAGCACACCGGGATGTGATGAACCTGTTCTATCAGGTGTTTGACCGGGGCTTTATGCGCGACGGGGAAGGGCGTGAAATTGATTTCCGCAATACCGTGATCCTGATGACGTCCAACCTGGGCAGTGACCCGCTGATGCAGTTGCTGGAAGAACAACCAGAAGCCACTGAGAGCGATCTGCACGAGTTGTTACGTCCGATCCTGCGCGATCACTTCCAGCCAGCGCTGCTGGCTCGCTTCCAGACGGTGATATACCGCCCGCTGGCAACGGATGCCATGCGTACCATCGTCGGTATGAAGCTGGCACAGGTGAGCACACGCCTGCAACGCCACTACGGTATTTCCACTCACATTGATGAAAGCCTCATCGACACGCTGACAACCGCCTGTCTGCTACCGGATACCGGGGCCCGCAACGTGGACAGCCTGCTTAATCAGCAGATTCTGCCGGTTCTGAGCCAGCAGTTACTAAGCCATATGGCAGCAAAACAAAAGCCTTCCTCGCTACAGCTGACCTGGGATGATGAAGAGGGCATTGTGCTGGCCTTCGATGAAAATACAGAAGTGGTGGCGTCATGACCGATTCTTTAATAAGCAAGGCAAACAGCCAGATACAACAACTGCTGGGCCAGTCACGCTACCGCGTAGACGTGCATGGCTGCACTGAGTTTCTGGATGTGCTGTGCTTCAGTGCGGTGGAGTCACTCAGCCAGCCCTGGCGGTATGACGTGGCGGTGACCTGCACCTCTGCGGATATCGCCTGCGACACGTTACTGCTGAAACCGGCGTCATTTACTTTCCAGACACCCGTGTTTGACGGGACACCAGCGCTGCCGGTCCGGGCGATATTCGGCGTGGTTAAGTCATTTCGGCGCGTGTCCACCTCAAGTGATGAGACCCGTTACGCACTGACGATCGTTCCCCGTATCGCCCTTCTGGACTATACGAAAGGGAGCGAAATCTACCTCAATCAGTCAGTTACAGAAGTGGTTGAACGGGTATTGCGTAAGCACGGACTTGAAGGTCCTGATTTTGAGTTCCATCTGTCCCGTGACTATCCGGCCCGCGAACTCATTACCCAGTGGCGGGAAACCGATCTGGCATTTATCCAGCGCCTGCTGGCGGAGGTGGGCATTTACTGGCGTTATGAAATGGACAGCCGTCTTGAGCAGGATGTGGTGATTTTTCAGGACAGCCAGCAGCAGTATGAATTTGGTGTCACGCTGCCATTACGCAACCAGGCCGGGATGAGTGACAGCGGGCAGGAGAGCATCTGGGATATTCAGACTGCATATAACGTGGTAAGCGGAAGTGTGGCCACCCGTGACTACAACTACCGTGATGCACTGACGCCTCAGGACAGCACCGAAAGTATTTTCAGCAAAGAGGGGATCACCACCGGGGAAACATACCATTATGCGGAGCCTTTCCTGACAGCAGGTGACGCTGAAAGTACAGAGACCGGGGCATACTTCGCCCGTCTGCGTCACGAACGCATTCTGAACGCGCAGTATCACGTCAAAGGTCATTCCTCCAGCCCTCATCTGGCACCGGGTCAGGTACTGGAAACGGACGGCTCATTACCCGATGCCGTAAAAGGCGGTATCGTCATCACCACGGTACGCACCAGCGGTTCACGCAAAAGTAGCTTTACGCTGACGTTTGAGGGCATCCCCTACAGCGAAACCGTCTGCTGGCGTCCGGCATTACTTAATCGCCCGGTCATATCCGGCTCGCTTCCGGCCCGGGTGGAAAGCACTCAGAAAGGCGATACCTACTCCTGGCTCGACCCGGAAGGGCGCTACCGGGTGAAACTGGACTTCGACCGCAACAGTCCGGAACAGGGCTATGCCTATTTGTGGCTTCGGCTGGCCAAACCCTATGCCGGTGATACCTACGGTTTCCACTCCCCGCTTATTGACGGAACTGAAGTGGCCGTAGTGTTTGACAGTGGGGATCCGGATCGACCTTACATCGCCTATGCCCTGCATGACTCAGAACATCCGGACCACGTCACCAGTGACAATAATACGCGGAACGTCTGGCGCACTCCGGCGAACAATAAGCTGCGGATGGAGGATAAGCGCCAGGAAGAGCATATCAAGCTCGCGACGGAATACGGCAAAACGCAGCTGAACATGGGGCATCTTGTTAATGGTCAGCGTGAAAAACGCGGGGCCGGTTTTGAACTGCGAACGGATGAACATGGCGCAGTACGTGCGGCAAAAGGGCTGTTCCTGACGGCGGATGCCCAGGCCAAAGCCCAGGGACCGGTTCTGGAAATGGCGCCTGCGATTAACCAGATTAACCAGGCCAACAGCCAGATGCAGGCCCTGAACAGCGCCGCTGAAGCAGCCGGTGCCCTGGTATCCGACATCAGCACCCAGATTAGCCTCGTAACCGACAAAATCAAAGACCTCCAGTCTGCGGTCCTGCTGGGGAGTGCTCCACAGGGCGTGGCATTTACCTCAGGTGAACACCTTCAGCTCAGCAGTACCCGCAATACCATGATCAATGCAGGGCAGCATCTTGATGTCGGTGCGATGAAAAATTTGTCCGTGAGCGTTGAAAAAGCGCTTGGTCTGTTTGTGCATAAAGACGGGGCGAAGCTGGTTGCCAACCAGGGTGACATCGAGATTCAGGCTCAGCACAACACGATGGCCCTGTTTTCTGAAAAGCAGCTGACGGTGACCAGTAGTGAAGACGAAATTATTATCAGCACGCCTGAAACACTGACGCTTAACGGTGGTGGTTCTTATCTGCGCCTGAATAAGAACGGTATTGAGCATGGCTCTGAAGGGATGATGATAATGAAAGTGGCTAGTTACCTGGTGCCGGGGACCGGTGCCAGCCAGCAGATGGATACACCGGACTTTAAAGTGACGAACGTCACGGTCACAACTAAAAACTCCGCCAAATGGACGAGTGAATAACAAGGAAGGTTAGTTATGACTGCAAAGATGCCTAAAATCAGCTTTCCCGTGCCCTCAAACAAAAATGGTCATCCCTTTTCCTCTGTGGAAGAGTTGTTATCGATGATCGGAGGGGAAAGCTCAGGATTGTATCTGGTGGGAAGTCAGGGAATGTGGCATGGGGGGATCCATATTACTGATGCCACTATTCCCTGGTGCGCCCTGAGTACTGACAGTGGAGCTGAGAATGAATATTGTCGCGAGCTCTATAAAGGGGAACAATTTATTCGTTGTATGGCGGATGGTGAGATAGTTGCCTGGCGCGTCAGTAAGGACTATGAGAGTGCTGCGATTGAATGGCGCGGTGAAAAACTGTTCCTTTCGACCTCTTTTGTGCTGGTGAAACATTATATCCAGCCGGGTGATACAGAAGAGAGCGGACTGACATTTTTCACTCTGTATATGAATCTGGCGCCTTATGCTGCTTATAAACAACAGGGCAGCCTGGCGGACAGAAAAGTGGCTGGCGTTCAGCGCTATTACTCCAGTGCGGAAGATTTGCAGGCAGGGCGCGCAGCCGGAAAACTGGGGAAAGACACCGTAGTCACGCTGAGTGACACTATTGTGACCCGCAGCAGCGACCAGCGTCAGTTTACCGAAGTAACCATTACCCGTGAGACGAAGAATACAGCAGGAGAAACACTTGCCGCAGGCACCCGAATCTGGACGGTATCAGACCAGGGGTATCTGAAAGCAACAGAATCGGTGCCTGTTCCGTCCTGGTGGGCAAAATGTTCTCCGGCTTACACTAATGAGTCAGAAGGTGTTGTGAACTGCACTTCGCGTACAAACTGGGCGTACTATCTGAGCAGTGACGATGTTCTCCAATATAAAAATGCAGGCAGCCTGGTAGCCGATTTTCCGCTTTCATACGAGCCCGGTAATACCGCACAGCAGGTCATCCGTCCAGGTAAGAATCCAGGCGATGCAGCAAAAACATTCAGTCTGGTCACTCTGGGCCGGGATAAGGATAAGTTGAAAAAGGGCGACCGGGTATGGTTAGTATCAGACGGCGACAGTCTGACGCCTGTTGCACCGGCAGCATCCGGTAGTGGACCCGTTTTTAATGATGTGTATGCACCTTCAGAGCCTGTACCGATCAATGCCGGAGACAGTCTCGGGCATATGGGTTTTTATCAGCTACCGGAAGAAAATGGCAAACGCTCGCGCTACCAGGTACATATAGAATGCCTGAGCATGGATGATATGGAGAAATTCATCACCAATCCAGGAAGGGTGGGGGAAGATAATCCGGTTTATCTGACGTGGCAAGCCGATGCACCGTTGTTTGAAAAAGGTGAGCAGGGGATGGTTGCGGGCAGTCGTAAAACAAAGATATCGGGTATTGTTACGCTTGCAAAAGTGCCGGGTGCCGATGCTGAGGGGAACGCACTGACAAATAACCGGGATGCGGCTTATTTTCAGATACGTCAGGAAGGTGGCTGGCTATCTGCCTCCAGTGTTCAGAAAGTGTCGCAGTATGCGTTAGGCGAGCTCGGGTTTGTGACGCTGAATAAGGCACCGGAGAGTTTTGACCTGATTGATGGCATAAAACAACCGGATAACGTGGTGAAGGGGATTCTGGAGCAGTTGTATAAAGCGGCACAGGATGAAACCCGGACCACCCACGCACTCAATAAGTACAACTACAAGCGCCTGCTGGAGTTGATTGACAGTAACCAGGATGGGTATTACTCGGAGCAGGAGTACCTTCAGGCGATTCACAATGTTTCCTACCGTGATCATCTGTACCGGGTGATAGCAAAGCATGCCAGTGAATGGTACTACGGCAAGGACGATCAACTATGGAAGACCTATCTGGATACGTTAACCACGGATGCGCCGTTGTGGAAAACATATCTGGAAGCGTTTCTGGATAAAATGACGTGGATGAAAGCAGTGTCGGAAAAGGGTGTGGTGCTGGGGCCGGAAGTCTGGCATATGCATCCAATTGTATTTTTAAACGCTATAAAGAAAGGGAAAACCAAAATTACACGAGAGATGCTCAGGAGAATTTGGTCTGACCGGAGAAATGTTTCTGACTCTGTCCTTGATGTTGTTGCTGAAGAATTTTCAAATAAATTTGATATGTGTAATATTAATACTAAAAATAGACTATATCATTTTTTCGCTCAAATATATCAAGAAGTAGGGCCTGCTTTTAATTTGAATGAGGGTTTTAACTACAGGCCACAAGTGCTTATAGATAAATTCGCATATTATCGTAATCACCCTCAAGATGCTCAAGCGGATGGCTTTATTCCGGGAAGGCAAGCAGCAAATAAACAAAGTATTGCGAACAGGGCATATGGTGGGCGAGAGGGGAATGCTGATATTGCAAGTGGAGATGGATGGCGATATCGTGGAAGAGGAATGAAACAGTTAACCTTCAAGAATAACTATAGATCTTTTACAAATTATCACGAAAGAGTTTGGGGTGAAAGTATTGATTTTGAAACCAATCCAGATTTTTTAGTTGAAACTGTTTATGCGGCAAGGTCTGCTTTGTACTTTTGGGTTCAGAATAATTTATACAGTAGAGCTGATAATGGGGTTGGTAGTGCGGTGTCGGATTCAATAACGCGAATTGTTAATCTTCATGATAATCACTATGTGGATAGACATAATAATTTAATAAGATTTCTGCAAGAGGGTGTTTTTGATGAGATATTTTAAAATATTGGCATTGATATTTGTTTTTTCCACAAAATTATCACATGCAACAGATTTCAAATTATCATCATCTGATCAAGTTGAGGATGTGAAATATTTTTTATTGCAAGTGCAAAATGATAATAAAAGTAAAAAAATAGACGTGGGGCTTGAAGGTAATTCCAATAATGCTGAAATAAAACAATACTATACTTTTTCTTGTCAATGGGGAAAGGCTTATGGAGTCAGATTAAACATGGATTCATCCTCTAATGATGGGCCCTTGTTATTTGATAACATATATGTGCTAGATGGAGAATTAAATATCGTTTTTGCAAAATCCTATAGTCGCATGAGTAAAAAATGGGTTGATCCAGTCAGCTTAAATAGTGCGGTTTGTAAACGTTCAGGCGGTCATTTAAAAAATGATTCGACAACTAAAAAGGACTACATTGTAAACTTCGAAGCTATACAGCAGGGGCCTTTTGTTTTAAAAGGCATTAATGATACAGTGATTAAATATATCAGAGATGATTCTTTAAATCTTATTCGTGAAGATGCGGATGGTGAACGTGTTGTCGATACAATAAAAAACCATGACAACAAGTCGCCTTCGGTTCGCACCGTATTTTTTATGAATATTAGTTCAGAAATGAATGTTATTAGTCTGGTCTCCTGGGGAGGGGGTATAGACGAAGGTGATTATTATAAAATATATGGATATACATATGATGAAACAGGGCATCTACGTTTGAATACTACCTTAGATAAAGATTCTAATTTATCAGGGTGTAATACAAATGAATCTCCATTTAAATATAAAAATGCGAACTCCATAAAAGAATACTTGATTAAAAAATATGGTGCCTAAACTCACGTGATTCACAATGTTTTCTACCGTGACTATCTGTACCGTGTGATTGCGAAGCATGCCAGTGAATGGTACTACGGCAAGGACGATCAACTATGGAAGACCTATCTGGATACGTTAACCACGGATGCGCCGTTGTGGAAAACGTATCTGGAAGCGTTTCTGGATAAAATGACGTGGATGAAGTTTGTGTCGGAGATGGGCGTGGCAGTGGGGCCGGAAGTCTGGCATATGCATCCGGTGGTGCTTTTAGATGCTTTGGGTGAAAGTGAAGACGGAATGGCTCTGAAATGGCTCAAAGTAGATAAGGGACAAGTTACTTTCGATGCTGAAGGTAATGATATTACGGGAAACCGCTACTTCAGCCGCCGAATTCATTGGCCTGGAAATGATCTCTCAGGTGTGACCCTTGGTCGAGGGTATGATATGGGGGGAGAAGTAAAGATTCGGTGTATAGTGATATGGTTGCATCAGGAATTGATTCAGATAAAGCCAACAAAATTTCGATGGCCGCAGGTTTGAAAGGAAGTGCTGCAATGAATTTTGTCCTTTCTAATCGAGAGTCTATAGGTGAAATTACCAGGATGCAGCAAAATAAATTATTTGGATTGATATATCCAACCTATGTAGATAGAGCCAAACGGAATTATAAAGATAAAACTCACGGAGCACCTGGCGCTCTGCCATGGGATAGTTTAGAGCAAAAAAATCCAAGACATACTTGTTGATTTTATATATCAGGGTTTTAGTGGTGAAAGACCCATGAGGGCTGGAATGTATAATAGACAGCAGGGGTTAATTTCATATATAGAAAATAATGTAACAATTTCCAGTTACGAGAACGGGCGTCATAGAGCAAATTACTTAAGAGGTCAGTAACATGTCATTAATTAAAATATTAGTGTGTGGTTTGTCATTGCTGGTATCGGTTTCAGTATTAGCAGACGATGTCTGCTCTGCGAAAAGTGAAACTCAATCTATTGATTCTTGTTATGCAAAATTAAAAAATCACTCTGAAAAACGTCTTAATGATGAGTATTCTGCACTCAGAATAAGAATAGCTGAAAATTATTCAACGGATAAAGATCTGTCAGAACGTTACTCGGCGAAACTATTGTCAGCACAAAGGGGTTGGTTGAAATATAGAGATCAGCAGTGCGCTATGGAGTCACTATTTGCTGACTCAGGATCCCAAGCTAATGCAACGTTAGTAAATAAATGTATTTATCGCATTAATGAGCAACGGATCAAGGAAATGCAATCCTTACCTTATTAAGATTAGCTATGCAAAAAGTCGTGAATAATTTTAAGAAATCACCAGCGGTAAGAGGTTTGTTCATTATATGAAGCGGCATTTCAATGAGAAAATATATAGTATTTTTAGCGGGAGTGCTTTGCTTTTTTTGTCGGCAGGCGCGATGGCAACAAAGCAGAATGTGACTAATATTATCACTTGCTCATTACCTGGAGAAGGAGTCAAAGAAGCTTTATTTTTCATTGATAATATTACAAAAGAAATAAATTATAATTTTAAAAGAGATGGAAAAGTAGAGCTAAATGTTATTTTTAACGAAGCGAATAAACTAAGGCGCACCAGAGATAACGAAATGGGGGTTACTTATTATGGATTCAAGCGCGGTAAATATAGTTATGTTATTAATGTAATTGATGGTTCTGAAAATAATGAATATACGATGTCATTTGACATCCTAAAGAATAAACGAATTATTCAATCAAGGGATTGTTTACCTAGTTCATTCAGAAGTGATGATATTGTAAGTGATTATATTGTTGACATTCCTTATGTGAATAAAAATGGGTACTTTTTCCCATGAGTCGCCTTAAATGCTATTTTTTTGTTGCAGGGCTTAATATAAACTCACCCGCCTCAAACCTGTAAGTGTGAGTGTGTTTCAAATGAAATTAAATGGCTGGAGGAGTACAAACTAACAAGAAGAATGACCGATTCTACACTCCGTTATAATTCATTAAAGGCTAAATTATGATTTATCGCATATCTATATTTATTGTGTTATTCACCAGTTTTTTTTCCGTAAGCTATGCAGATGTCGTAATCAGTTCTCCAACTGAAGGGAGTTTGACTTTTTCACAGAAAAAAAATGGTGAACATTATGAGGATAATTCATGGGGCAAAATTTTTTTTCCAATAAAAATTACTCTGCTGATCTCAGTCGGGATGACCGTTTTTACATTGAGGATGGCTCTTCAAAAGTCTCACCCTCAGGAAAATACCTGATTGTTAATAGTGTCTCAGGTGGAACTGTTGAGTTCGGAGATGGAACGTCGAAGTATACAGAAAGGGCTTATTGTAGTGTTATTGATATGAGCAATGGTTGTATTGTAAGTGACTGGGATGGAGAAGCATGCGGATATACCTGGACTGAAGGGAAAGATGTACTGGCCAGTTCTGAAGAAGTTGGTGCTGATATTTTTGATTTCAATACTATGCGGCCTTCAATTATTAAAATGAAAGACAAACTTTCTTCGCTTGATGCCAGAGGTGCAAGTAACTTGCTCCGTTGTGATGCCCCCTCCATAGAAAATATAGATAAATACCAACAATTAGCAAGGGAGAATAAAATTAATAAAAAACTTGCATTAGATGCAATATTATCATTTTTGCACACCCGTAAAGAAGAATTATCAATTACTGAAAGGGCAAATTTATTTTCCGCCCCGAACAATAACAGCCAAACTAAAAATTACCTGATCCCAGGTGATAAAATAAAAATCATACAGTACTCATCAGATAGGAAATGGGTGAATGTAGGTTACATTAATCACAAAAACATACCCCTAATCACTTGGATCAAGTCCGATACTATAGCCAAATGATTTTATAGCGAGGGAGTGACAGCAAAATTATCACCCCTTCGCTTAATTAAAAAGGAATTTCGCATTTTATCATTTGTTCGAGATCAGGCCACTCAATAATTTCGAAAAATCACATACAACCTAACAATGAGACCTTAAATAATGCTCCAGATTATCCGAAAAGGCGATCAAACCACTCACGGTGGTTCAGTCATGACCTGTTCTGCCACAATGATATTTGGCGGGGTTGGCGTGGCGCGTAAAGGTGACATGGTTTCCTGCCCGATACCAGGTCATGGTCTTACAACGATCATAGAAGGTAACCCGGATTACCTTGATAACGGGATCCCTGTAGCCTTTCACGGCCACAAGTGCGGTTGCGGTTGCACATTGATCAGTTCTTTTGTACCAGCTAAGGTTGCCTGAGTATGCCCGTGTTGCTGGATGCTATCCCCGATAAAGCGGCGAAAGTGCCGCGACCCGATACCCGCCGTTGGCTACTGTTCCTGGCATTTGTCATGTCAGGGGGGATTGCGTTAGCGCTCTGGAACTGGACGACGGAGCGAACAGGTTTTATTTTCTGGTTTACCGCGCTGGGATTACCCTTCTGCACATGGGGACTTTTTTTCTCCGTTCGACGGTTCGCATATAAAGCAGGGCAGGTTGGGTCTGAGTCCAGGAATGTGGAACGGGAGAAACTGATTGAACGTGAAACGCGCCGGGGTCAACGCTGCGCGTGGATACTCGGTACTTGCATTCAACATATTTCCGGAAATAAACCAGGGATGCTTAGTAATGCGGTTATGCATCCCACACCGACAACCGGGATATCCACGCCACGTGGAGGTACCGCTGCCGTCAGATATGCAGCCCTCACGGCCTTTCAGACCGACTTAGAGAACGAAATTATTTCCACCGCGTCAACGCTCGTTGCCCATGTACAAAAAATTACCGACACCCTGCCTAAGGATATTCCCTGTTGTGTGATGCTGGACTGCGACGACGATATCCTGGAACCGGTGGAGAAACACCTCAAAAATGAACTCGCTGCAAAAACAGGGCGAGTTTTCAGGCTTCTTGCGGGAAAAGGTCTTGTTGCGTTTGATGCCTGGCTGGATAACCGATGGGAGCATCCGGGCATTCTTGTCGCAGTGACGTTTTCATTGCCAGCGCAGCCTAATGTAAATGACGCTGATGCAATTACTCTTGTGGTGCTCAGCAACCGTAAGGCTATTGGTTATCCAGATGCGGTATGCCTTCATCGTCCTGAAAAGGGCCTTGAACACACGCTGGGAAAAACACTGCAACGGGCAATATTATGGGCTGGGAAAAGTTCTGAAGCACTAAATGCTGGTTGGCATACCGGACCAATCACATCCAGGGGGAGCGCGTGGAATAAAGCCTGCGAAGATAACGGAGTAATGTTCAGCTTGTCAGAAGACAATCGCAGTATTGATCCGGCACTGGGATATGCCGGTCGTGCCGCCCCCTGGCTTGCCATAATTCTTGCCTCGGCTGTCTGTAACGAGAATGGCCCCCAGGTTATCGCCGCACAACCCGCCGCTGACAAAGACGACATCTGGGTAGCGGTCATCACCAAAGAAGAAGTTCGCAAGGGAACGCCCAAAAATGTCTAAGGTAAAAGTAAAAACACTCATCGGCTCCGTTGTGACTGTCGCCTTTTTTCTGACGGTCATCGTGGCATTTCTCTTTTATGCCTTTCCGGAAAATGTCGCCTCGGCCACGGGGTTTGGGCCGTATGACGGGCAACGGATCCTCACGTTCAGTGCCATCCTGGTTGCCGCGATGCTTTTATTCGGCTGGCTGATTGAGAAGGCCTTCGACTTCGCAGGTAAATCGGGGCTGTATTTCCACTGGGGTCAGAAAAAGGCGCAGATGGTCGCCCCGGCAACAGGCACCATTGCGAGCGAAGATGATGAAGAAGAACCTGTCTTCAGCGAAGACGCCGTGTCCGAACACCTGCGCTTTCGCTATGGACGCCGCTGGCAGCGTAAGGTGCGAATCCTGCTGGTGATGGGTAATCCGGACGACGTCCAGAAAGCGGCCCCAGGCCTGTCTCATGACCTCTGGCAGGAAGGCGACGGCAACGTGCTGATTTATGGCGGTGATGCGCAGTCACTCCCGGATGAGATCTTCCTTTCAAAACTGGTACGCCTGCGATCCGGTCAACCGATTGATGGCATCATTCAGGTGATGAGTACCTCAGCGCTCCCGACGGACAGCGAGCGGGATGCCTTCTTGCGTTGCCGCCAGAAAGCCGACCATCAGCTTGGCTGGCAGGCGCCTGTCTGGCTGTGGCTGACTGATAAGGCTACCGGTGTTCATCAGGACGCGGAAACGACTGCGACAGGGGTCATATTCGGGCCGGAAGGCACCGTGAAAGGTGCGGGTGAAGGGTTTTCTACACTGGCGCTACACCTGCAAAAAGCAGGTATGGCACAGATAATGAATAATCCGGCTGACTTTGGTCTTCTTCAGTTGTCCCTCCGACTGCGGCAGGAGCTGAAAGCCAGTCTGGCTGTTTTACTCAGCGGGCTGATGCAGGGATCTGCGGCCTGGCGTTTACGTGGTGTCATGTTCAGCCCCGAACTGGCCGTTGCCGGAACGGTACCAAATACACGCCTCGACACACCGACCTGGAAAGCCGTCATTGATGACTGTGATGCCGTCAGCGGCAGAAAGCTGGGCTTCGACTGGCTGAAGATGCTGCGGTTAATTCTGCTTTCCCTGATTGTTCTGTGGGGGGCCGGTACACTGCTGTCCCTGATCGTTAACCGTACCCAGATTTATCAGGCACAGGAAACGGCGAGTCAGGCAGCGGATACCACAAAACCCCTGGCAGAACGCCTGCACAACCAGCTCGTACTCCAGCAAGCCATTGCCCGTCTGCAACACCGTGAGGCGACCGGCGCTCCATGGTACACCCGATTTGGTCTTAATCAGGACAGCGACACGCTGGCCGCACTCTGGCCGCTGTATGCGAAAAACAACGCACAGCTGATGAGGGATGCCACCGCAGATAGTCTCAGGCAGCAGCTGAATGCTTTTGTGCAACTGCCTCCTGCCAGTGATGCCCGAATGCAGGGCACACAGCACACCTATGACGTGCTCAAAAGTTATCTGATGCTGGCCCGTCCGGACAAAGCGGACGCAGGCTGGCTGGCAAAAAACGTGCTGAAAGCCTTACCGAAACGCCAGAATGTGCCGGATGGCATATGGCAGGACATTGCACCTAAACTGCTGGGCTTTTATGCGCAAAACCTCCCGGCACATCCGGAATGGAAAATTAAGCCTGACGCGGAATTAATCAGCACGATCCGTCAGATCCTGCTTAAGCAGGTAGGTCAGCGTAACGCTGAATCTGGCCTGTATCAGGACATGCTAAAGCGCGTGGCCAGCAACTGGCCTGATTTAACGCTTGCCGATATGACAGGCGACACCGATGCCTCAACGGTATTCAGCACTGACGAAGTCGTCCCCGGTATGTTTACGCGTCAGGCCTGGGAAGAGCAGGTTCAGGATGCGATTAACGAGGTCGTCAAGACACGCCGTGATGAAATTGACTGGGTACTGACGGATAAGACGCACCAGACAGGGAGCGATATCTCCCCAGAGGCGCTGAAAGCCCGCCTGACTGAACGCTATTTTACCGATTTTGGCAATGCCTGGCTGAACATGGTCAACAGCATTCAGTGGCAGGAAGCCACGTCACTTTCTGAGGCGATTGCCCAGCTCAACCTGATCGGCGATGTCCGTCAGTCGCCGCTGGTGGCACTGATGAACACGCTGGCCTGGCAGGGCAAAACAGGGCAAAAGGGCGAGGCACTGGCCGATTCGATTGTCGATTCGGCGAAAAAGCTAATCGGTCAGAAAAAAAATGCCAGACAGTTTATTGAACAGGCACAGGGCCCAAAAGGGCCGCTCGATGAGGTGTTTGGACCGCTGATGGGGCTGATGGAAGGTAAAGAGGGCACCGGTGCCAACGGTAACCTCAGTTTCCAGTCCTGGCTTGCCCGCGTCACGCAGGTACGCCTGAAACTCCAGCAGGTTACCAGCGCCCCGGATCCGCAGGCCATGTCGCAGATGCTGGCCCAGACAGTATTCCAGGGCAAAGCCATCGATCTGACCGATACCCGCGACTATGGCAGTCTGGTTGCGGCGAGTCTGGGGCAGGAGTGGAATGGATTTGGCCAGTCGTTATTTGTGCAACCGCTTGATCTGGCCTGGCGGCAGGTACTTGCCCCGGCTGCGGGAAGCCTCAATGCCCGCTGGCAGTCGACCATTGTTGAACAGTGGAATAAGGCCTTTGCGGGACGCTATCCGTTTAAAGCCACCGGCAGCGATGCCTCGTTGCCGTTGCTGGCTCAGTTCCTGCGTAGCGACTCGGGTCGAATCACGACCTTCCTGAAAACGAATCTTGGCGGGATCCTCCACCAGGAGGGAAATCGCTGGGTCGTTGACCTTTCCGCAAGTCAGGGGATGGTTGTCAGCCCGGATTTCCTCCGGGCGATTAATCAGCTGGCGGAACTGTCAGATATCGTGTTTTCACAGGGCGATGCGGGTGTTCACTTCGAACTGATGACGCGTCCTTCACGGGATGTTGCCAGAGTGCAGTTTACCCTTGATGAGCAGAACCTGGATTACTTCAATCAGATGGAAAGCTGGCAAAGCTTCACCTGGCCTGGAAACACTTACTATCCTGGCGTGTCGCTCAGCTGGCGTAGTGTGAACAGCGGCATGCAGCTGTATGCCAGTAACCAGGGCAACTGGGGGTTCATTCGCCTGCTGGACAAGGCTCTCATCACTCCGCTTGACGCCAGCCGTACACAACTGGTGTGGATCACCGCCGATGGCAACCCTCTGAAGTTTGTGATGCGTAGCGAGCTCGGTACAGGTCCCCTGGCATTGCTGAAACTTCAGGGATTCACGCTGCCCGACACTATCTTTAGCGTCGCAGCTGGCGGAGAAGAGCGCCAGTAATGATGGGCGGGAAAATTTACCCGGCACGGGCTTTCGCAAAACAGGTTGAAGGCTGGTCTCAGGGTATTTGCAGCAAAGTGAACCGATGGCACGAAACTGAATCCTCATCCCCATGCCAGTTTATGACCTTTCGGTAGTGTCGCGCATGGCTCAGCGACTGGCTGAAGCATAATCCAGCGCCAGGTACACCAGGGGACAGCACCTCCGCGCCCCATCGGCGCCTTCGTCCCCATGTCAGAAAAGCCCACAGGTAAAGCTACTGGAAGGCCAAACCCACTCAGGGGGAGGAGAAAAGTATGCTGCTGAAATGGAAGCTACCGCAAATCGTCAATGGTAAGGACGACGCTTCTCTGGACGCGGTCGTGAGGTTTATAAAAGAGACAAACAAACGGGAAAAAGAATGAGCTCACCGGAAGAACTGTTAACCGCCTGCGCCACCAGGCAGGAAGAAAGGCAGCGCCTCATCTCGCGGGCAAATGATGCCCTGTCGCTCTGGGATAACTGGCTGCACCCGTTCACCTCCGGGGCAGAAACCGGGGACGATCCCGCATATGATGATAATTTTCAGCTGATGCGTGAGGAGATCAACAAGCTTTCAGGTACCGATTCAGCGTTATTGTGTGAGCTAGCCCAGAAGTGTCTTTGCGAATGCGCCAAAGACATTCGTGTCGTGACCTGGTACGTGCAGGCCCGACTCAGCCGCGACGGTGAAAAGGGGTTGTCCGAAGGCTTACTGCTGCTTGTCGCGATGCTGGCCCGCTACGGGCAGGCATGCCATCCCCGGCGTCCCGTAGCCCGAAAAGCTGCGCTGGAGTGGCTGAACAGTGCAAAAGTGATTGATGCACTGCTGTTATGGCCCGAGGTGGACAGCAATGATGCCGGTCTGACGGCTGGCGTCATCAGCCTGCTTGAATCCACAGTGGCTGACTGGCCGGAAGCCGAGAAACCGTCTTTTGCAGGCCTTTGTACCGCTCTTGAAAACCGTCTGGCACGTTCGGGTGGCATGGAAGCGCTGGTCCCCCAGAACAGCAGTACGCATGAGCACGGGCGTGAACCTGCCCATTCTGATTCTCCGCAGCTGTCAGCCGTGAAATCTGGCCGCGATTTACTCGACCAGGCAAAGTTACTTTCCCGCTGGCTGAGCGAGCAGCCGCAGGGCTGGCTGGCTTCTCATCGACTGATAAAGACCGTGCGGTGGGATACGGTCGATCAGATCCCTCCGCTGGACAGTAGCGGGCGCACCCGCCTGGTACCGCCTAAACCCGAGTATCGAGCTCAGTTGAAGCGCCTTTACCTTCAGAAAAACTGGGTCGAGCTGGTTGAGCAGGCCAGCCAGATGTATTGCGAAGGCGTGAATCATTTCTGGCTCGATCTCCAGTGGTATCTCTGGCAGGGGCTCAGCCATGCGGGTCAGCCCTGGGATACTTGGTCAGACTCCGTCCTGTTCGATCTGCGGTTGCTGCTTAAACGCCTCCCGGGCCTTGAAGGGCTGGCATGGAATGACGGCACTCCCTTTGCCGACGAAGTCACTACTGCCTGGATTGCTGAAAAAGTGAATGAAGAGGGCCTGATGTACGGCGATGAATCCGCTACCGTCGTTAATGGTCAGGCGGACGATGTGCTGCTTCTTGAGTCCGAAGCCATGGAAAAGGGAGACACCGAAGGGCCTGAAGCAGCGCTTGCCTGGCTCCAGTCCCGACCGGGGATGGATACCCCGCGCCATCGCTGGCTGATACGCCTGCTCATGGCCCGGGTGGCAGAGCAGTATGGCCGAAACGATATGGCGCTTCATCTGCTTGGTGAACTCACTACCCGTGCGCCACTGCTGACGCTGGAAGACTGGGAGCCCGCTCTGTTATTTGAAGTCCAGGCTCGACGCCTGAAGCTGCTACGCATGAAAGCCGGTCGCAGCGAATCTGATAAAGCCCGTCTGATGCCTGAGATGGATACGCTATTGGCAGGTCTGATCGCCATTGACCCGGCCCGTGCCATGGTGCTCTGTGGCTAATGTTCTCTTTAATAATTTTCAGGAATGCCGTGCATGGATGATTTAACCCTGCGCTATTACGAAGCAGAGATGCGCTACCTGCGAGAAGCCGGTAAAGAGTTTGCCCGGGCTCATCCGGATCGTGCTGCGATGCTTAATCTGGATAAACCCGGCGCCCGCGATCCTTATGTGGAACGCCTGTTCGAAGGCTTTGCTTTCCTGATGGGCCGTCTGCGTGAAAAGCTTGATGACGACCTGCCAGAGCTGACCGAAGGTCTGGTGAGCCTGCTGTGGCCACACTATATGCGGACCATCCCGTCGCTGGCCATCGTCGAGTTCTCGCCTGACTGGCGTAGTCTGCGTCAGGCCGAAATGCTGGCTGAAGGCTTCTCCGTTCTGTCTCGTCCTGTCGGGCCGCACAAGACCGCCTGTCAGTACCGGACGACTCGCGATGTGCCGCTACAACCGCTGCACCTTGCAGATGCCCGCCTCCATACTGAAACCGATGGCCGCTCTGCTATCCGTCTGCGCTTCGAATGCCCTGAAAAAGTGGACTGGAGTAAAGCCGGGATCGACAAAGTCGCCATCTTCCTCAATGCAGAAAGTCCAGTTAGCTATGCGCTGCATCTGGCAATGACCCGTCGTGTTCACGCCATGTATGCCCGTCACGCCGGGACCTACATCGAACGCCATCAGTTCGATGGCTGGTGCAAACCCATGGGCTTCGATGACAATGATGGACTGTGGAAGAAAGCCGATACCGCCTTCAGTGGTTACCAGCTGCTGCTGGAATATTTCAGCTTCCGTCCGAAGTTTATGTTTGTTGAGTTACGTGGACTCGACAGCATCGGGCTTTCTGCCACAAGCACCTGGTTTGAAATCGATATTGTGCTCAGTGAAGCCTGGCCATCCGATCTGCCTTTTGAGACAGAAAACTTCCGTCTGCACTGTGCACCGGTCATTAATCTCTTCACTCTGGAAGCCGACCCGCTGACCCTGGATCCGCTCGATAATGAATATCTGCTCAGGCCGCTGCGTCTTCAGGATGGTCACACCGAGATTTACAGCGTCGATAACATCCACGGTACGGTGAAGAATGGCAAACACCCCTATGTACCGTTCACCAGTTTCCGCCACCGTGGCGGCATGATGCGCCACGATGCCCCTGAGCGTTACTTCCACACCCGCGTGAAACGCGGCCCCTCTGGTCTGTATGACACATGGTTAATTCTCGGGGGCCGCTCGTTCGAGCTGGAGCAGTTGTCCGATAAACCAGAATCCCTTTCGATGCGAATAACCGGTACCAACGGGCAGCTTCCGCGTAAGGCACTGGAAAGCACACTACTGGACAGGGCCGTGAAAGCAGGCAAAGTGTCCGTCAGGGTACTGAACCTCTCGGCCCCCACCATGCCACTGTATCCCCCGGCAAACGACCGTTTCCACTGGCGGGTGATGAGTCACCTCGGATCAAACTTCCTCAGTATGATGGATAACCCTGAAGTCCTGCGGGGGACGCTGGCGCTCTATGACTGGACCGACGATGAAATGAACCGCCGTCGGCTTGAAGCAATCGTCGCCGTGAAGCACACCCTGATCCGCCGTTTTGAGAAGGGCTTTATGCTCCGGGGCGTGGACATTGAGGTCACGCTGAATATGGATAATTTTGCAGGCGAGGGTGATGTGAATCTCTTCGGGGAGATGCTGCACCGGTTCTTCGCGCTCTATGCCGATATTCACCTCTTTAATCAGCTCACGCTGGTGCTGCAACCGACAGGGAAACGACTGAGATGGCGCGAGAATCACAGCCAGCACGTACCGGGCTGACGCTGGCCCTTAACAAAGATATCTGGCGGGCCAATTTCTATCGTTTCTGCCAACTGCTGGAGCAGGAAAATCCGGACGCCCCGAAACTGGGTACCACCAGCCATCCGGGCGACGATCCGGTGCGTTTCAGGCCCTGGCCTGGTATGGGTTTTCCGGTCAGTACCCTGAAAGCGGTGGAGAACGACGAAGACCAACCGACATTGCCACCGACCGTCCGCACCACATTCCTCGGCATGTATGGCGTGGATTCGCCTCTGCCGACGACCTACCTGGACGACATTGCGCAGCGCCGTGAAGGACACGAGGCGATCACCTCATTTCTGGATATTTTCAGCCACCGGATCACCACACAATATTACCGGATCTGGCGAAAATACGCCTATCCGGCGACCTTCGAGGCAGGTGGCCGCGATGCCATATCACAGTGTCTGCTGGGGCTGGTCGGCCTTGGTATACCGGGCACGGCTGAGCAGGTGGCAACGCCGGTTTCACGCTTCCTGGCCCTGCTGGGCACCATGCGATTACCCACCCGCAATGCTGAAGGCCTCCGGGCCCTGGTGAGCCTGCTGGCACCGAATACCCGGACAATTATCACGGAACCCGATCCGGTTAAGGTGCATATCGATAACCGTAGCGGGCTGGGTATCGGGAGCCAGATCCGTCTTTCGCAGCGAGCCACGCTGGGTAAAACCGTAAAAGAAGCATGCAGCCGGGTCCTGGTGTCACTGGAGACAGCGGATCCTGACGAGGCGGAAGGCTGGTTACCCGGTGGTGTCCTTCATACCGATTTGATGGTCCTGCTGCGTGTCTACCTCGGCTACCGCAGTGACGCCCGAGTGCGCCTCACCGTGCCTGTGCGATTGCTCCCTGAGCCTCGTCTGGGCAAGGGCAGGCGTATACAGCTGGGCAGAACCGGTTTACTGGGTCTGAAGGAAGGCAAACTCAATACGCCACGGGAAAGTCTGACCGTCAATCTGGGTTGCTATGAAGGGCTTCACTATTCGGTACTGCAACCCGCAGAAGACGGACATTACCGCTTCGACTAATCACGTATTCCCTCTCTCAATAAAGGAACTTTTGAATGGCAACAGTAACCCGCTGGTGGGCGCTGACGCTTATTGCCTGTGGTCTGCTCGCAGGCTGCGGTCTGACGCAGACCGTCACGGACGGTACGGTCAGCATCACGAAATCCATCTTCTATAAGAAAATTAAAACGCTGCATCTGGATTTTACCCCACGCACGGCCATTAACGCCGATGCCGCGCAGACACCGCTGGCAACAATGGTGCGGGTTTATCTCCTCAGGGATCGGAAAGCGGTTGATGCCGCTGATTACCAGACGCTGCTGCGCAATGCCGATACGGTACTTAAGGACGATGTTCTGGCATCAAAAGAGCTGCTGGTGATGCCCAACGGCAGCGTTTCTCTGAATATGCCCATGGATGAAGAAGCACAGTTCGTGGCGGTGGTGGGATTGTTCAATCGTCCCGATCAGAAAAACAACCGCTGGCGTCTGGTACTGACCCGTGACGACCTCGATCCGGACAAACCCCGGACCATCGAGTTGGGTGACGGCTGGCTCAGCCTCGAGCCGGTAAAGGAGTGACATAATGGATAACTGGCTTGCGCTTTTTGACGGGCAGACTCGCTATTTTCTGGATATCAACGACAGCCAGGTAAAACCGGATGTTCTGCGATTTCGCGGCAGGGAAGCACTGAGCGAACCGTTCAAATGGGATATTGAGTTCACGACCCAACAGGCGAATATCCCCCCTGAACAGGTCCTGATGAAATATGCCTCTTTCCGGATGCGGAGCGGTAAAAATGTCCACGGCATTATCACCCGCCTGGAATGGCTTTCCACTTCAAAGGATCAGTCCCATTACCGTCTTACGCTCAGTTCCCGCCTGGCGCTCCTGGGATACACCCGGCAGTGTGCGGTATATCAGAACCAGTCCGTTCCTGAGGTGGTGGAGCAGGTGCTGCGCAAACACGGGCTGGAGGGACCTGATTTTGAGTTCAGACTGGAGCGCACGTACCCGCCGCGTGAAATTATCACCCAGTGGCGGGAAACGGACCTTGAGTTTATCCGGCGCATTCTGTCTGAGGTGGGGATTTACTGGCGTACGGTGATGGACGACGTGCGCGGTCTGGATACGTACATACTGGCCGACAGCCAGCTCAACTACCAGTTTGATGTGCGCCTGCCCTACAGCGAGCCATCGGGTTTGTTTGACGGTGCGGAAGAGTCGGTCTGGGATGTACGAACCTGGCACACCCTTGCCACCGGCACGGTCGCCACGCGGGATTATAACTACCGGACAGCCTCCACACCGATGGATGCGACGGTCAGCGCGCGTAACGACGCGGTCACCACCGGAGAGCATTACCGCTACGCAGCGCCTTATCGTGACGCAGGTGATGACACCAGCCCGGAGCCGGAGACCGAATCCGGCGCGTTCTGGGCCCGGCTCCATCATGAGCGGGAGCTGAACAGAACGACCCGCATTCACCTGTTCAGCAACGCTGCCCACCTTGCGCCGGGACAGGTGCTTGAGCCGCAGGGCGATGTCATAACTGCCCTGAAAGAGGGCGTTATCCTCACCCTGGTGACCTACCGGGGGGCCCGTGATTCCCGTCTGCATGTGTCGGTCTGGGGGATGCCTTATACCGAACGCTACTGTTTCCGTCCAACTGAAATCCCGCGCCCTGAAATCCACGGCACACTTCCGGCCCGCGTCGAGAGCCGGGAGAAAAATGACATCTACGCGCACCTGGATGAGCAGGGTCGCTACCGGGTAAAGCCGGACTTCGACCGCGAAGGAACAGAGCAGGGCTTTGGGTATCTGTGGCTGCGTATGGCGAAGCCGACTGTCGGTGACACGCTGGGCTGGCATACGCCGCTCATTGACGGCACTGAAGTGGCCATTGCGTATAGCAATGGCGATATTGACCTGCCGTACATCGCGTACGCACTGCACGACTCCGAACATCCGGACCTCGTGAACCGGGATAATCACACCCGAAATATCCTCAGAACACCCGCTAACTCAAAATTGCGGATGGAGGACAAACGTGGCGAGGAGCATATCAAGCTCGCCACGGAATACGGCAGGACGCAGCTCAACAGCGGGCACCTGGTGGACAATCAGGGCAAATCCCGCGGCACCGGTAGCGAACTGCGCACTGATGAATACGGGGTTATCCGCGCCGGAAAGGGGCTGTTCATCAGTGCAGATGCACAGGCGAAAGCGCAGGGTGAGGCGCTGGACATGGATGCCGCGCTGAAGGAAATAGACAGGCTTAATCAGCAACTGCAACAACTGGAAATAGCCGCCGAAAATGCACAGGCCCTGAAAGCGGATGTCGACAGCCAGATACAGATATTTGAGCAGCGGCTGAAACCGCTCAATGAAGCTGTGCATTTTACAGCCCCGGAAGGCATGGCCCTGACCAGTGGTGAAGATATGCAACTGGCCGCAGCACGAAACGTGGTCGTCAACGCCGGGGGCGATATCAGCGTCGGAACAATGGGCAATCTGACCGCACTGGCCGGAGAAAAACTGGGGCTCTTTGCCCGGATCGGACAACTGAGCGTCAAATCCGGAGAAGGACCAATAGATGTCCAGGCGCAAAACGCCAGTATGCGGTTGTTTGCTGAGAAGAAGCTGACGCTGAGCTCAGTGAGTGACATTTTGTTCGCCGGGAAAAAACGTATCACGCTGATCGGCGGCGGAAGCTATCTGCGACTCGAGGCCGGGAAGGTCGAGTATGGTACGACGGCGTCGTACATACGCAAAGTGAAGCGGACTATGGCAGCAGGAAGCAGTCCTCAGTCTCCAGAACTTCCATTTTTACCAGGGCCAGGCGATGCTTTTCGCAGGAGCTTTATTCTTGTTGATGATAGAACACAAGAACCAATATCAAATATTGGATATGAATTAACATCGTCTATAGGTAAGGTAGTTAAAGGGGTTTCATGCGAGAAAGGTCTCACTGGCTTTATAAGCCATACAGAAGAAGCTGATATCGAGTTAACCATATTAAAGCAAAATTCATTATATATAGGATAGTTCTATGGTTGATATGAAAGTTAAATCAAAACTTACTAACCAGGATGAAAATAAAGAAATCATCTCCGTTAAGATATTCAAAATAACGGACATTCCTGATGTAATGGAGAAGAAAGGTTGGAAAATTGCAGCTAGTTTTATGCGAAAGTGGTTCAATGACCCGTATTATGAAATGAGTAAGCAGGAGAAGCTTAACAAAATCGACATCAGCACAATACAAAAACAGCACATTCTCGACGATTTAGAATTTGAATGGCTATTAACTTCATCCTCACGAATAAAACCAATCTATGATAACTTTGTAATGAAAGTTTCAAGCGTCATTGAGTATGACGATTTTCTGGGGCGAAAAAAGCAAATTACAAATCAGCTTTCGAATGGACTTTGCTATATTTTGAATAGGTTGGAAAAATCTGGGTTTTTGGTTAACAATGAGCTAAAAAGCTGTTATGTGAACTATGACAATATGTCAGCAATCGAATTGGATAAGACAAGCCAGTTTAACTTTATAAAAATTGGTAGTACATTGTGGGAGAAGGCGACTGATAGTCTGGATGATGTATACGGTGCTCTGGGCTCTTTCATAATCAAAGTTGCATTCACAAATCTAAATGTAACAAGAGATCAAAGAGGGTTTATGAGATTGGAGATTAGAGAGCTGGGACTGTACGTCAGGGACACCTACGAATTTATGAATGATGGTGATGACCAACCTTTGGGATATTGGGGAGAGTGTGGGGTCATCAAACCCGGGGTAATTAGCGAACTTATGAAAAAAGAATTCATCGATGAGGACGGTTGTAGATACTTTAGGATTACAAACTCATCATTTGTCAAATACAGGGGGAAATACAAGAGCACCTATAAAACTGGAGATTTTTTTTGTATACTCTACAGTGAAGAAAATCCCTACAAATATTATCATTCATCTTAGCAAGATAGATATGGAGGAATATTCTTTCTGGAAGGGAAAAAACATAAATGAATAATTACTTAAAAAAAATATTTTTCCTGATCTTTATCTCAGTGATCATTTTTTCCTTTATTTTAATGACTGTTAAAATCTTGGCTTATAGAGGCGCAATAAAAAATGATTCAATATGGAGTCGAGATAAAAAGTGCGAGCTGGTCACTTATATTCCTGATTATCGTCCATATGGTGGAATTGGACGAGTATTGAGGTTGTTTTCTAATCAATCCTTCTTTATTGTGTATGACCAGAATGGAAAGAAAATAAAAAACTCTGCATGGTATTTTTGGCAGTCTCAATTTTCTGATTTGGTGGCCCCAGAATGGCATGGACAGAACGCAACTTATCCTACAAGTGATGGATGGGACGGATGGCATATTCCTGAATGCCATTAACATCTTAGCAATTCATGTTTAAAATAATCAAATGACCAGATGTAACAATATTGGCATTAAAGAACATTCGTCGATGGAATAAAAACATGCTTAGCTCAATTAAGCTCATAGTGAAATTGATACTCTGTTTTTTTGTATCACTATCTATTATTCTTCTGTCAATAAAGACACTGACTTATAAGAAATCTACATCCAGTGAAAAAATATGGAATGAGGTCAACTCTTGCTATGCTATTACTTACATTCCTGACTACAAGCCTTTTGGCGGCGTAGGACGGGTATTACGTCTTTTTTCAAATTAATCATTTTTCGTCGTCTATGATAAAACTGGAGAAAAAATAAAAAGTTCAGCTTGGCATTTTGGGAGTGTCAGTTCTCTGATTTAGTTGCACCTGAATGGTCAGGCATTGATTTTCTTTCCCCATCTGACAGCGGGTTTTCAGGCTGGATTTTACCTGAATGCAAAAAATAAAAAAATTAGTAAAACTAATAATAGCTTTCCTTGGATGTATTATCGTTCTAGCAGTGCATCATTTGGGTTACGAATGGTACATAACTTACTTTACACCAAGGAGTAGGGGGTAGGGCTCGGATTTGTAATCTTCTATATGAGATACATTATCATATCCATTACATTTCTAGCAACATCTATAAAACCAAAGCACTCTTCAGTAATCTTTGGCCTGGTTATTATCTTTATGCTTTATTCTTGGTATGGAACAAATCCACTTCGAGTAATATTGATGTTTTGTTCCTCATTATCCGGTTGTTCAATAATTATTTTTGCAAAAAAATCCTTAAAAGAAACATAAGGTAATTCACATCCCTTAGAACCTAAACCTCTATCATTTAAAATAATTTGCTATATTATGAGTCAAAAAACGCCATCTTTATATGAAATTCTTACCGGCAACTTTACAGGGGATCTTCCCCTTGAAGTTGTAAACGAAGAAGACCAGGTCATTTTATCTGTACTGGATAACATCCAGCGTATTTTGAACGCCCGAGCCGGGACCATATCCCATTTACCAGATTATGGTTTGCCGGACATGACCAAAATTCTGCAAGGCATGCCGGGTACAGCCCACGAGCTGATCGATACGCTGGCCGGTGTCCTGCTCAAGTATGAACCCCGTTTGCAGTCCCTCAATGTAACTTTACTCGAACAGCACGTGCCAGGAGAGTTGCGTTATGCCATTGATGCTGAGCTTAAGGGCATTGGCCTCGTACGTTACGGCACCGAGTTTATGCCCGAAGGACGCGTGATGCTGAGGCACCTGAAGCAACAGCAGTATCTCGATACCGCAATTCGTGTGTAAGGCCAGACAGCTTTCATCAGTTCCAACATCCAGTAAGAGTCAGGCCGATATTGCATATTTTTGCCATCGAATGCGCAGCTTCAGGAGCAAATGGACGCGTGGCTGGAGGGTACCGGATTGAACGAGGGGACGCTGAATACATCCGTTACGGATCTGCTGGTGGAGTACGGGGCTCTTGAGATTACCGATATCTTTCTGTGTGTAGATGACCAGTCTGTGAAATTGACACCAGTATTTTTGTACGGCCAGGGCGTGACCGGATGCGTGGAAGTGACCCTTCATGCAGAAGGCTGCGTGATCTCTCTGGGGCGCCTGTTCATACGGGCAGGTCATTTCAGTGACTGGACCTTTAATCCCCCGGGGATGTTGCTGCGCACAGTACAACCTTTTGATCAAAGTACTTCTTTTTGTCTGGTTTTAGCGCTTCTTTCATAGCTATTAACCTGGCAGTACCAGCAGACTTGTGGTGAAGCTGCATAAAGAGGAAGTACAGCACCGCAACCTTCATTTGGATATTCAGCCATGAATGACATCAATCCACGAAAAATCAAAACCGGTGGCGATCCGCGCACGCTAGCGGATTATGCCACCCTGCGTGATGAACTGAGTAAGCTGACACATCCGGCCCGTCCGGATGTGAACTGGCATTATGTCGAAAAACTCTGCCTTTCACTGTTTGAGCAAAACGGTGTGGAGTTACAGACGGCGGCCTGGTACACGCTGGCACGGACGCAACTGGCCGGCTTATTCGGCCTCAATGAAGGCCTGGCGATACTGGATGCGCTGATAAGCCATCAGTGGGGCACACTGTGGCCGCAGCCGGTACATGCCCGCATGGAAATCCTCAGCAGTCTGAACCAGCGTCTTCAGCAACGGATGCGCTCGCTCCCGCTCAATTACAGCGACCTAAGACAACTGTATCGGGCTGAGCAACTGCTTGGCAGTCTGGGGGAGGTGCTTCAACGTCTGGAGCTTAAGCATCTGAGCCAGCTCGATACGTTGCGTTCCCTGATGCACAACAGCGCTGTCCGGCTGGAAAACAGCAACGATACAACCAGTACCGGGTCGAATATTCAGTCTGGGATTGTCCTGCCTGCCACCGTAAAGAATGGTGCAGTAATATCATCAGGCTCTCATACCGGTAGTCTCTCTGAAGAGACCCCAGCGCCAGACAGCCCAGTGAAGTGGGTATTCGTTGCACAGCCAGAACACCACGCAAATGTGGAAGTACTGACGGCAATGCCCACTCAGGTAAAAAAGTGGAAATCCTTCGCTGCCGGAATGTGTACCATGCTGATAATAAGTACGGGCGCAGTGTGGAGCTGGCAATTTCTTCACCGACCAGACCCGCTACAGACTCAGCTTGCTGCCTCACTGGCTCCGTTACCTGCACCTCTCGCGCCTGAAAAACTGGATATGTTGCGTCAGCAATCTCCGTCATCACAAACAATGATAGAACAAACACAGCAGCAGCTTGCCCGACTGGATAAATTGCCTCCTGACTGGAGTATTACTTACAGCCGAAAACTTATAGAACAGGCTCAGGTGCTGTGGCCGGAGCAAGCAAAACCCCTGATACAACAGTGGCAGCAACACCTTAATGCTGCCGCATTACCGGTAGAACAGCTCAATGGCTGGTATAAGGGGATGTTATCGCTACAAAAATTGAGTGACCAGCTGAACGGGCTTGATGAGCAGAAAGGCAAATACATGACGGTCAGTGAACTGAAGTCCGTTGTATTTTCCGTCCGGCAGTCTTTTAACCAGTCGATACCGGCTGAAGAGCAACTGCGTATCTTGTCAGAAAATCCTCCTGGTGTACCTTTACCTGCAGCTGCGAGGTCTCAGCTGGAAATGCATCTGAAACAACTGGCAGCCCGATATGCTGAAATAAAACGGAATGCATCAGAGTAAATCCATCGTTAAGATACTTTAAAACTCGTCATTATGACGGGAAGTTTCACGGATATTTCCCCCTTTTAAGATGATGACGTGTCAGGCCAGTTATGCTGCCATGAGGGATCGTTTTATCGTCTGGTCTGCTGTTTTTTGGGGTGATATCGGTGATTATGGACATGCTTTTTTCTCCGAAACCCTGTATGCCATTTGTTTTGACTATCCGTGGATCCCGCCAAATTTAAACACCCTGCGATAGCAATATCGCAGGGTGTTTTCGTTCTACAACCCAATCACCAGTTCCCCTGAATGGCTTCGCGAGCAGCACAGCGCCACCTGCTGGTCTGCCGCGCTTTTCTCCGCCTCCGACTGCACGCTATCCCGGTGATCCACTACGCCGTCGATAACCGGCGTCAGACAGGCGCCGCAAATCCCCATTTCACAGGAGAGCGGTACCGCCACGCCGTTTTCCAGCAGCACCTGCGCGATAGTTTTGTCCGCCGGCACCGGCCAGCGCTCGCCGGTTGATGCCAGCTTGACTGTAAAAATCTCGCCCGTTTCATTACAGTCGGCGGGCATAACGGGCTGGAATGCTTCGCTGTGAAGATTGCTCTCCGCCCAGCCTTTCGCGAGGGCGACCTGATACACTTTCTCCATAAAACCTGCCGGCCCGCAGACCCAGGCGTGGAAACCGGGCGCTGGCGTGGGCATGTGCTCTGCCAGCGCAGTGCGCGGGCTGATGGTATGGATGACACACTCGCCGTGTTTAAATTGCATGAGTTCACGTGCAAACGCCGCGTTGCCATGCTCTTTAACGTAATAGTGCAGCGTAAACGGGGTGCCGGAACCCTCCAGCAGCCGGGCCATCGCATACAAGGGCGTTATGCCTATCCCTGCCGCCAGCAGCAAGAAGCGTTCAGCCTTGTGCAGCGCAAACAGATTGCGCGGTGAGGAGATAAGCAGTTTCTGCCCCGGACGTAGCGTCTCGTGAACATAGCGTGACCCGCCGCGCGAGGCGGCTTCACGCCCTACGCAAATAAGATAGCTCTCGCTGTCGCTTGCCCCGGTCAGCGAATACTGGCGAACCAGCCCGCAGGGCAGATGCACGTCAATGTGCGCCCCGGGCTGCCAGCCCGGCAGGGCTTCACCGCATTCTGACACCAGCCTGACGGCGAGACTCTTATCCCCCTCACGCCAGAGACCGTCGACAATAACGCTCAACATTTCGCTCATCACGTCCTCCGTCACACCAGGAAAAACTCGCCGAAGCCCATCTTTTTCAGCCCCCGGCGGTAGGCAATCGAGCTTTTATCCGCAGGGATATGGGCTTCCAGAGTCAGATCCAGCGGCAGGCTTTCCGGGCGCTGCGTCTCAACCATCAGGCGGTCTTCTTCAAAAATACGCAAATTGAAGGCGTGCACTTCCTCTACCGGAATATGCAGGTCAAAGTTGCGCGCGATAGGGGCGAACATGCGGGTTACCCGTGAAGAGACGGGCGAGGCGGCGTTCATGATCACCAGCCTGGCTTCCCCCGGAAAATGGATCGTCAGCGTGGCGGTAAACGGTAAATGCATTTCAAAATGACGCAGCCACTGGAAGCCTTCCGGGGCCTGGACATCGGAGCTGGCGGGGTAGTTGCTCACCGAGCTCCAGTAATCGGCAACAAAGCCAAACGGCGTCTCCTGGGGCTGATAGTGGGGTACCAGCGGATTATTGGGGTCAGCAAAGGTGTCAGTGTGGATCCAGGCAAAATGCGCCACGTCCAGAAAGCCTTCCACCTGACGGCCGGCGAAGCCATTCACTTCAAACGCCGGGCAGTTGATCTGCTGAAATCCGTCGTTATCCCAGTGCGGCATGGTGGGCAGCGGCATTGGGTTATCCGGATCAAACGCCAGGCAGGTCCAGATCAACCCAAAGCGCTCCTCCACGGCATAGTTGATCAGGTTAAGCTTCGCGGGAACCGGCTGGTCAGGGCTGGACGGAATGCGGTTGCAGCGTCCATCTTCACCAAAGCGTAAGCCATGATAAGGGCAGATTATCCCGTGTTCATCGTGAAAGCCCAGCGTCAGCGGTACGCCGCGGTGCGGGCAAACGTCCCGGGCGACCACAACCTGGTCTTTGACGCGGTAGATAACCAGTTGTTCGTCGAGCAGGGTGGCTTTGACCGGTGCCGCGCCGATGTCGCAGGCGCGAGCAACCGGATGCCAGCATTTTGCCAGACGCAGCCAGTCCTCTGGCTCAAACGTACAATGGGCGGGTGGAGTCGGTTGTATTTTCATGGTTGTCCCTCTCGCGTTCAGCCTAAAGGCCCGGCCTGAATGGTGTCGCACAGACCGTTAATGATGCGCTCTCCGGTCTCCTCTTTGAGCTCCTGGTACCAGGCCCGGGTCAATGCCATGTCTTTGCCATGCGTGATATCACAGCGTTTACGGGCCTTAAGCACCAGGTCGCGGACCCGGTCACAGCGCAGCGCTTCGTACTGCCGCAACGCCAGTGCGATGTTGTGGTTCTCGCGCAGGCAGTCACCCAGCACCACGGCGTCCTCCATCGCCGCGCATCCGCCCTGGCCGATATCCGGCGTGGTGCTGTGCGCGGCATCGCCAAGAAGCGCCACGTTGCCACGCACCAGGGTGTCGAACGGTTCAATGTCGTGGATTTCGATACGGTTGGTGGTCTCGGGATCCAGCGCGGCGATGAGCTTCTGTACCGGTGCCGCCCAGCCGCGGAAGTAGCCCGTGAGATCGGCGCGAAGGGTAGTGCGATCTTCCGCCAGCCCGAGGGGGAGCGGAACATCAAAAAAGAAATAGAAGCGTCCGCCAGCGACGGGCATCAGCGAAACGCGCTTGCCCTCGCCGACGAAGGTGGTCCACTGGTGCGCAGGGGCAATCTCTTCATCAATCTTCACCAGCCCGTTCCAGTTGACGTAACCGGCGTAGCGGCGCTCGGGCGTATAGCCCAGCACGTACGGGCGAACCGCGGAGTGACTGCCATCGGCGGCAATCAGGAAATCCCCTGTCGCGGTAGTACCGTCGGTGAAGGTGACGGTGACGCCAGCCGCGTCCTCACGGACGCTTTCAACGCGTTTGCCGAACTGAACGTTCTCGTGCCCCCAGAAGTTCAGCATTTCGCGCTGCAGTTCCGTACGCGACACGGGGCAGGGGCGACCGCCCGTGCGCTCGACCAGCGGGGCAAGGCTAAAGCGGGTGAGGGTATCGCCGCGCCGGTGATCCTTATAGGCCATAAAGCGCATAGGGCCGCCGTAGGTCTCGATGATGTCGCCCATCCCGAGGTGCTGCATGCATTTCACCCCATTGGGCCAGATGGAGATGGCCGCACCGACGGGCTTCATCTCTTTCACGGCCTCAAACACGGTACAGTCGATTCCCGCCTTCTTCAGCGCTACAGCGGCGCTCAGGCCGCCAATGCCCGCGCCAATAACGATTGCTCTCATGCTTCTCTCCTTTTGCAGGGTGTAAAAAGGAAAGAGCAATTTGCGTACCAGGCTGTAGAGTGGCGAAAAGCGCGTTGTTTGAAGCGGTTTTGCACTGCTAAGGTGCGCAAACGCGGTGAGAATGCCTTTTTATGAATCAATAATTTCCTGTTGTACGATCCGGAATCGACTGTTTCATGGGAGATGGCAAGAGTGGCGTAGTTTGTGCAAAGCGAGAAAACGACGATATGACGGGAGCGAGTATGATTGCACTGCAAACTTTTAATCAACTGAGCCACGAAGAGGCGCTCGCGCGGTTGCAGCCCTGCGTGGCGTTGCCCGACTGGGCCGATGCGCTGGTGCAGGGGCGGCCCTATTTACACCGCAAAGCACTGTTCGACGCCGCCCGGACATTGGCGCAAACCTGGGATGAAACGGCGCTTACGCAGGCCCTGAATGCGCACCCGCGAATTGGTGAGAAACCGACGGGAGCACAGGCGGAGGCGGTGCTTTCGCGCCAGGAGCAGGGCGCCGTCGACAACCGCGACAGGCAGCTGGCACAGGCACTGCAGGAAGGGAACGCTCGCTACGAGGCCCGTTTTGGACGCGTGTTTTTGATCCGCGCGAAAGGCCGTAGCGGTGAGGAGATTTTACGCGCCCTGAACGCCCGGCTGGAAAACAGCGATGCGCAGGAGGTACAGGCCGCACTGGAACAGCTGCGGGAAATTACGCTGCTTCGGCTGGAAGGAGTCATTGACGAATGAGTACGTTAAGCACGCATATTCTTGATATTTCAACGGGAAAACCGGCGCAGGGCGTAAGGGTTTATCTTGAGCAGGACGGCGTCGTATTGGCCACTGCTTTCACTAACGCCCAGGGGCGCATCACCGCGTTTATCCCTTTCCTGCCTGCAGGACGTTACCGGCTGGTGGCCGAGATTGGGGCTTGGTTTACCGAAACCGGCAGCGACACGCTTTACCCCTGCGCACAGATCGATTTTGTGACGGGAGAAACGGCAGACGAGCACTTCCACCTGCCGTTTGTGATTGCGCCGGGCGGGTGGTCAACCTACCGCGGCAGTTGACCACACCTGCACACCGTTGACCCAGGTCTCGCTAATATTGCGCTCGTCGCCCAGGGTCATCAGCACAAACAGCTGCTCATAAATGTCCTGACAGCGCCGGTTACGCAGGCGCTGTAGCGGCGTAACGGCCGGGTCGAGGACGATAAAATCGGCCTCTTTGCCGGGGGCGAAATTGCCAATCTTATCGTCCAGCCTCAGGGCGTGAGCGCCGCCCAGCGTGGCGTGATAAAACGCTTCGCTGGCGCGCAGACGGTAGCTCTGCAGCTGACCCACCTTGTACGCCTCCCCGAGGGTGCGCAGCATGCTGAAGGTGGTTCCGGCACCCACATCGGTGCCAATGCCCATACGCACCTGGTGTTGCCAGCAGGCGGGTAAGCGGAACAGTCCGCTGCCAAGAAACAGGTTCGAGGTGGGGCAAAATGCCACTGCCGAGCCGGTATCGTGCAGACAGCGCCACTCGCTCTCATGGAGGTGGATCCCATGGGCAAACACGCTGCGTTCGCCGGTCAGCCCGTAATGATGATACACATCCAGATAACGTTCATGTTCCGGCCACAGATCGCTTACCCAGGCCACTTCATTTGGGTTTTCGCTCAGATGGGTCTGCATCCACGTGTCGGGAAACTCCTCTTTGAGCAGGCTGACCGCGGCCAGCAGTTCCGGTGAGGAGGTCGGGGCAAAGCGTGGCGTAATGGCGTAGCCCAACCGTCCACGGTGGTGCCAGCGCTGGATCAGCTCGCGCGTCTGCCGGTAGCTCTCTTTCGCGGTTTCACTCAGGTAGTCAGGCGTGTGGCGGTCCATCATCACCTTGCCGGCGATAAGGCGCATGTTAAGGCGCAGGGCCTCGGTGAACAGCGCCTCGACCGATTCAGGATGCAGCGTACAAAACACCAGCGCGGTAGTGGTGCCGTGGCTGACCAGTTGGTTGATGAAAAACGCCGCAATCTCCTTCGCATAGGCCTCATCGGCAAACTGGCTTTCTACCGGGAACGTGTAGGTGGTCAGCCACTCCAGCAGCTGCTCACCAAAAGCGCCAATCATCTCCGTCTGCGGGTAATGGACGTGGGTATCGACAAAACCCGGGAGCAGCAGTTTGCCGCGCAGGTCGGTGTACCCTTTATAGGGATCAAGATACTGCTCGCCCTCCTGCCAGGCCATCTGCGCCAGAATTTTGCCGTCATGGATGAACAACAGCCCGTCTTCAAGGTAGCGCGCCTGTTGGGCGATAACGTCTGCACTGTCGCAGACCCGGGCAATATCAAAAAATGCACCGCGGATCGCAGTCTGGTAGTCCATCATGATTCCTGCCTTAGTGTTTGCGTAGCGGGGTGATGAGACTGAGCAAAAACGGTGCCAGAATGAAAAAGGCCGCAGAGGAACTGCGGCCCGGAGGAAGGGTTACTCTTTTTGCGTCGCCACGCGGGGGCTGAACGACGAGGCGTCTGCCGCTTCACGCTCTTCCCGCGCCAGCCAGCGGTAGGTGACCCCGCCCAGGAAGACACCGATAAACCAGCTAAAATTTGCCACTTCATGCAGGGAGGGAATAAAGCTTATCACCAGTCCAACGGCAACGGATGGCACCAGCGCGCCGATGGCTTTCGGGTTGAAACCGTTGCGATACCAGTATTTGCCTTTTGGCGTGTCATCAAACAGATCGTCTACGGAGACCTTGCCGCGCTTAATCAGGTAAAAATCGGCAATCAGAATCCCGAACAGCGGGCCAATAAACGCCCCGAGCACGTCCAGAGTGTAGTGGATAAGCTCCGGCGAGTTAAACAGGTTCCACGGGGTTAACAGGATAGAGCCGACGGCGGCGATCATCCCCCCGGTGCGGAAGCTGATTTTTTGCGGTGAACAGTTAGAGAAATCAAACGCCGGGGAGACGAAGTTCGCCACGATGTTGATCCCGATAGTGGCGGTGATCATGGTCAGCAAGCCAATGGCCACGGCCAGATCGTTGCCCACACGGCTGACGGTTTCAATCGGGTCAGTGATCATGCGGCCAAACAGCGATTGCGTACCCGACACAATCACCACGGTAACGATGGAGAACAGCAGGAAGTTAAACGGCAGGCCCCAGCGGTTACCGAGGCGGATCTCGCCCATGCTTTTACCGTAGCGGGAGAAGTCACCAAAATTGAGCAGCGGGCCGGAGAAGTAAGAGACCACCAGCGCCGTGGCGGTGATCATCTGCCAGGTCTGCTCACCGGCGCTCAGGGATTTGCTGGCGAGGGTAAAGGAGATGCCGTCAAAACCGGTCTTGTATACAATCCATCCCGCCAGCGCCAGCATCACCACGTAGACAGCCGGACCGGCGATATCAATAAAGCGCTTAATGGCGCTCATGCCGTGCCAGAAGACCATCGCCTGCAGCACCCACATGATAGCGAAACAGATCCAGCCAAGATGCGACAGGCCCAGGAACGAACCGGTGGTGAGCGTCGCGAGTGAAGGCCAGAACTTAAGCGCCACCAGCATCAGCGCGTTGGCGGCCAGGTAGGTCTGAATACCGTACCACGCGAAAGCAATCAGCCCGCGGATCACCGCCGGAATATTGGCCCCGAAAACGCCAAATGCCTGACGGCAAATCACCGCGTAGGGTACGCCTGCCATCTGACTCGGTTTCGCCACCAGGTTGGCGCACAACTGCACAATGCAAATCCCTATCAGCAGGCAGAGCAAGACCTGCCAGCTTGCCAGCCCGAGCGTAAAGAAGCTCGCGGCAACAACATAACCCCCCATGCTGTGGACGTCCGACATCCAGAAAGAAAAGATGTTGTACCAGCTCCAGTTCTGGTCACGCGTCGGTGCCAGATCCTCATTGCAAAGCCGTGGGCTGTAAACCGCACCGGAATCAGCGGCCGTACCGTGCTGCGCGTTTTGTCTGTTTGGCATGAAACCTGCTCCTGTGAATGAAAACCCGTTAAGTGGGAGTGCAGACGGTGTTGCAGGATCCAGGCCAAAATAATAAATCTTGTATGCAATATTTTATTTTTATGTATACGATTCGATAACGAAAAGTAAAAATCGGAGTGGTGAATGAACAACATAAACAGCCTGCAGACCGCGCCAGACCTGCATGACAAAGATGAATCTATCTTTCAGGCGCTGATGACCGCGATAGTCGAACATCAGTTGCTCCCGGGAAGTAAATTGCCTGAAGAGGCGCTGGCTGAGGTCTTCGGCGTGAGCCGCACCGGTATTCGCAAGGTGCTGCAACGACTCGCCGCTGTGCAAATGGTCACCTTAACGCCCAAACGTGGTGCACACGTGGCCAGCCCGACGGTAGAAGAAGCGCAGCAGATCTTCCGCACGCGCGCGCTGCTTGAGGTGGCTAACCTGCCGGACGTGCTGGCCCACTGTCAGCCGCCGCATCTGGCTGCACTGGAAGGGATTATTCGCCAGGAGCAGCAGGCGCACGAAGCGTATGACGGCCCCGCCGCAATCCGCCACTCCGCCAATTTCCATATTCAGCTTCAGGCCATTTCAGGCAATCAGGTGCTGACAGAGATGGTGACCGGACTGAGCCAGCGGTCGTCGCTGGTGATCGCAGCCTGGGGCGCGCCGTGGCGTCAGGGCTGCCGCTGCAATGACCACGAGCAACTGGTGGAACTCTTGCGCCAGAAGGCGCTCCAGCCCCTGAGTGAGGCCTTAATGCACCATTTTGAACATATTGTCGCCAGTCTCTGTTTCGAACGGGCCGGTGAGTGCCTGCCTGATTTTGCCCGGCTGTTCGCCAGCCACAAGGAGTCGTAATGTCGTCTGTTTGTATACAAGTGATTAACCCCAACACCAGCCTCGCGATGACGGAAACCATCGGCGCCGCAGCCCGCGCGGTAGCAGCACCGGGAACGGAGATCCTCGCCGTCTGCCCGAGCGCAGGTGTGCCCTCGATAGAAGGTCATTTTGATGAGGCCATCGCCGCCGTGGGCGTTCTCGAACAGATAAAACGCGGACGGCAACAGGGCGTGGATGGACATGTGATTGCCTGCTTTGGTGACCCCGGCCTGCTGGCGGCGCGCGAGCTGGCGCAGGGGCCGGTCATCGGTATCGCAGAAGCTGCGATGCATATGGCCACGCTGGTGGCAACGCGCTTTTCCGTTGTGACCACGCTGCCGCGCACGCGGATTATCGCCCGTCATCTGTTGCACCAGTATGGTTTCCAGGACCACTGTGCAGCCCTGCATGCCATCGATCTGCCGGTGCTGGCACTGGAAGACGGTAGCGGCCTGGCTCAGGAGAAGGTGCGCGCGCGCTGCATCCAGGCGCTGAAAGAAGATGGCTGCGGCGCGATTGTGCTCGGCTGCGGTGGAATGGCGACGCTGGCGCAGGAGCTGACGCGTGAGCTGCACGTGCCGGTGATCGACGGCGTCAGTGCGGCGGTAAAAATGGTCGAGTCGCTGGTGGCGCTGGGGCTGTCAACCAGCAAGCACGGGGACCTGGCTTTCCCGGAGAAAAAAGCGTTGAGCGGACACTTTCAGGCACTGAATCCATTTTAATTGAGGGGGTGATAATGGCGCTTTTTAACGAGGATTATCCGCGGGACTTACGCGGCTATGCAGGCAAGCCGCCGCACGCGCAGTGGCCGAACCAGGCGCGCATCGCCGTGCAGTTTGTACTCAATTATGAAGAAGGGGCGGAAAACCACGTGCTGCACGGTGATGCCGGCTCAGAACAATTCCTCTCGGACATCATCGGTGCGGCCAGTTATCCGGACAGACACATGTCGATGGACTCCCTCTATGAATACGGCAGCCGTGCCGGGTTCTGGCGGATCCATAACGAATTCTGCAAGCGTGGCCTGCCGCTGACGGTCTTTGGCGTGGCAATGGCGCTGGCGCGACATCCCGATATCGTCGACGCCATCAAAGCAGCTGATTACGACGTGGTTAGCCACGGCTGGCGCTGGATCCACTATCAAAGTATGGATATCAACCAGGAACGCGAGCACCTGCACAAGGCGGTGCATGTCCTGACTGACCTGTTTGGCAAACCGCCTGCCGGCTGGTACACCGGGCGTGACAGCCCAAACACCCGCCAGCTGGTAGTGGAGCATGGGGGCTTTGACTATGACAGCGACTACTATGGCGATGATTTACCGTTCTGGACGCAAGTGGCGTGCAGCGACGGCACGCGCAAACCCCACCTGATTGTGCCGTATACGCTGGATGCCAACGACATGCGCTTCGCGACCGCTCAGGGGTTCAACACCGCCGAGCAGTTTTATACCTACCTGAAAGACAGCTTTGACGTGCTGTACGAAGAAGGGGAACGTGCGCCGAAGATGATGTCCATCGGCATGCATTGCCGTCTGCTGGGGCGTCCGGGGCGTTTTCGTGCTCTGCAGCGGTTCCTTGATTACCTTGCGCAGCACGATCGGGTATGGGTCTGTACCCGCCAGCAGATAGCCGATCACTGGCGTGAGGTGCACCCGTTTCAACAATAACGATCCAGCAGTGCGCCGGGCGGGCGGTGACGCCTGTCCCGGCCTGCTGCTTATCTGATGGGAAAAGCGCCACCGGGCAGGGTTATAAACATTACGCCATCACGCTGACCTGCGCCGCCACAATTCGCCAGCCGTACGGGAAGCGTACCCATGTCTGCTGCTGGCGGCCAATCCGCTCCGTTCCTTCGCGGGTGAATTCGGTGCTACACACGGCGTAATCCTCTCCGAAGGTGGTGATTACCGTATGGCGCAATGTCCTTTGCAGACCCGCGGATGGGCGCGCCGCCCGAAAGGCGCGGATTTCCTCAATGCCGTACAGGTTTTCGCCCGCACCGAGACGCACCGTGTTTTTGTCGTGCCAGAACAGCTCATCCAGCACCGGAATGTTGTTGCTTACCAGCGCATCTTCATAGCGGTAAAAGGCTGCGGTCACTTCTGCAACGACCCACGGAAGGTTAATGTCATCGTGATTTATCATGGTGCCATCTCCGCCGGCCGGGCATCGGTTATTCCGCTTGCTTCCAGCACCCGCGCCACGCGCAGGCAGGCTTGCTCGTTAAACGGTGCGGCGATCAACTGCAGGCCAACAGGTGCGCCCTGAGCGGTGCGCAGCGGGACGGTGGTAACGGGTAAACCTAAAAACGAAATCGGCTGCGTCAGCATGCCCATGCTGGCGCGAACCGGTAACGGCTGGCCGTTGATCTCCATAATCTCTTCGCCAATTTGCGTTGCACTGCGCGGCGTGGCCGGGGCGATCAGCACGTCGGCCTGCGCAAACAACGCTTTAAACGCCTGTCGGGCCTGCGTGCGAAAACGCTGGGCCTGAATATACCAGGCTGAAGGGATCATCGCGCCGGCCAGCAGTCGCTCGCGGGAGTGCGGTTCAAAACGCCCGGGCTCGCGGCGAAGCGCGGGCAGGTACTGATTTCCGCCTTCCGAGGCGCTGATGATAAACGCCGCGGAGCGGGCCAGTTCGGCATCGGGGAATTGCAGCGTTTCCTGCACGTCGAGGGCTTTTGCCACCCGCGCCACGGCGTCTCGCATGTCGCTGTCGCACCAGGTACTGAAATAGCCGCCGAGCACCGCGCAGCGCAAACCATCCAGACCGCGGTCGAGCAGGGGCCGGGTCTGCTCCCGGGAGCTCTCCGCCTGAAATCCGTCGCTGGTATCCCGACCCTGCAGTGCATCGTACACCGACGCCAGATCGCTCACGCGACGGGCAAACGGCCCGATGTGATCCAGACTGGCGACAAACGGATGGCTGCCGGCGCGTGACAGACGACCAAAAGTGGGCTTAAGACCGTATATTCCGCACAGGGAGGCCGGTACGCGAATCGACCCGTTGGTGTCGGTGCCGAGCGAAAAATGAACCAGTCCGGCAGCGACCGCGGCGGCAGAGCCGCCGGACGATCCTCCGGCAATGCGCGTCACATCGTGCGGGTTACGCGTTGCGCCGTAGTAACTGTTTTCCGTCGTAAAGCCGTAGGCGTAGGCATCCATGTTGACCATCCCCGACAATAAGCCGCCGGCACTGCGCAGCTGGCGTACCGCAAAGCTGTCAGCGGTGGCGGGGGGGCGCTGGCTGAACAGCTCTGCACCGGCAAGGGTCGTATGCCCGGCGACGTCGAACAGGTTTTTCACCGCGTAGGGAATACCTGCCAGCGGCGGCAGAGGGCGTTTCTCCCGACGCAGGGTGTCGATATTCTCGGCTTCGGCCAGCATGCGTTCTTCCGTGACGGTGGTCCAGGCGTTGATATGGGGATTGATGCGCGTAATGGCTTCCAGGGTCTGGCGGGCGATGTCATGGGCGCTCAGGTCGCCTGCACTCAGCGCCTGCTGGATCTCACTGATACTCATCTCGTGTAGCGTCATGCTTTGTATACTCCTGCGATCTCCAGACGGTCATCAAGCGGCAGCGCCATCAGCGGGCCGGCCATCGCCGCGATACGGCAGAACTGTACATGGAGTTCTGCCCGGCGGGCGTCATCCAGCTCAACGCCCAGCACGGACTCCATTTGCGCCAGATAGGCATGCCAGTCAGGTTGTGTGGTATTCATCAGTCTCTCCTTAAAATCCGGCGGCGGCGCCGTTGCTGCGCGGGTCAAATGCCCCTTCAAACAGCCCGTTAGGATGGCGAACAATCGCACCCGCGTGGCCCATGGCTTCGCTGAATGCCGGGAAGCACTCCACGTCGTGCCCCAGCGCCCGCAGGCGCGCGACGGTCTGCGGCGTAAAGCGGCCTTCCACCTTCAGGGTGTCGGACGTCTGACCCCAGGTGCGTCCCAGTAACCAGCGCGGGCGGGCGATGCTCTCCTGCAGTGGTACCCCCTGCACCACATAGCGGGTAAACAGGGTGGCCTGAGTTTGCGGCTGGCCGTCACCGCCCATCGAGCCGTAGACCATGACGCGTCCGTCATGCAGACGCGCGGCTGCCGGGTTCAGGGTGTGGAACGGTTGTTTTCCTGGCGCAAGCGCCAGCAGGTGACGGGGATTGAGGCTGAATGAGGCTCCCCGGTTTTGCCAGACGATGCCTGTATCAGGCAGGACCACGCCGCTGCCGAACTCGTGATAAATGCTCTGGATAAACGACACGGCAAGACCGCTGTTATCCATCACCCCCATCCAGACCGTATCACCAGGGCCTTTGCCGCAGCCCCACGGTGCGGCCTGGTTATCATCGACCTGGTCGGCGAGGGCGGCCAGTGCGGCAGGATCCAGCAGACTCTGGATATCGGTTTTCAGCTCGCGCGGGTCGGTGATATGGGCATCGCGCAGACCAAACGCCAGTTTGGTGGCCTCTACAATGCGGTGAACGGTGGTCGCTTCGTCAGCATCGGCCATGGACAGGCGGTCGGTTATCCCGAGGATCGCCAGCGACACCAGCCCCTGCGTTGGCGGCGCAAGGTTCCACACTTCGCCCTGCTGATGCTGTAATTTCAGCGGCGTGGTGCGCCGGGCGACATGCGCGTTTAGGTCAGCCAGGGTGATGGGCAGCCCCAGCGTTGCCATGCCCCGGGCCAGACGCTCCGCCAGCGGGCCGCGATAAAAACTGTCCAGACCGTCTTCTGCGAGGTGCGAGAGCGTGGAGGCCAGCGACGGTTGATAAAACCGGCTGCCGACCTGCGGCGGTTTGCCGTCCGTCAGCCAGGTCTCCGCGAAGCCGGGCAGGTCCTTCAGTTCATCCAGCTTACTGGCCGTGGCGGCGGCCTGAGACGCGGTCACCGGCGTGCCGTTTCGGGCATAGTCAATGGCGTCTGCCAGCAGGCGATTCAGGGGAAGAGCGGTGCCCGTCAGCGTGCGCGAAACCTTCAGCGCTTCGTCCCAGCCGCTCACCGTTCCCGCCACGGTCAGCGCCGCGCGAGGCCCGCGATGGGGGATCTGAGAGACATCGTCATAGGCGGCAAGCGTCGCCAGTGAGCCTGCTGCGCCGCTGGCGTCAATGGCAACCGGTTCGCCGTCAGGCGGCACGATAAGCCAGAAACCGTCCCCACCGAGACCGTTCATGTGCGGGTAAACCACGGCAATGGTTGCGGCGGCGGCGACCATTGCTTCAATCGCGCTACCGCCTTCGCGCAGAATGGCCAGGGCGCTCTGGCTGGCAAGATGGTGGGGCGCCACGGCCATTCCGTGTACGGAGACATTACTTTGCATGGAGAGTCCTCATAACCCAAAAGTCACAAGGTGCTGCAAAAGCTGTTCCAGTTATGAATGAAAAGTTTCACGTCAGTCGTAACATAACGTTTTAAGAAGCTGGCATGCTTAATGAAAGGTATAGTGAGGTGAAACAAAAGTTACAGAGGCTTTATGGAACAGCTTGATGAACGTCTGAAAGCGCAATACGCGTCGTTGTCACCGCAGGAGCAACGGGTGGCTGATTTTATTTTTGATCATTTCGACGACCTCATTAGTTATAACAGCGCCGAGCTGGCGCAGCTGAGCGGGGTGTCGAAAGCCACGGTAAGCCGTCTGTTTAAGCGTCTGGGCTATGAGAAGTATAAAGAGATGCGCGACGAACTGCGCACGCTGCGCCAGAGCGGCATGCCGCTGACCGATAACCGCGATGCGGTGCAGGGCAACACTCTGCTGGCGCGGCATTATAAGCAGGAGATGGCAAACCTCACCCAGTGGGTCAACGCTCTGGATGCTCAGCAGTTTGCCGAGGCCATGGCCTCAATGGTGAAGGCACGGCGGATTGTGATTATCGGGATGCGCAACGCCTATCCGGCGGCGCTGCACCTGCGCCAGCAGCTGTTGCAGGCGCGCGGACAGGTGCTGCTGCTGCCGCAGCCGGGGCAGAGCCTGAGCGAGGAACTGGTCGATTTAACGCCCGACGATCTGGTGATTATGATGGCATTTCGCCGTCGCCCGCGGATCGTTCGGCCGCTGTTGCAGCAGCTTCAGCACAGCGGTATTCCGGTTCTGCTGATGTGTGAGCCGCAGGCGCACAGCCTGTTTCCGCTGACCAGCTGGCAGCTCTGCGCCCCGCTGGACAGCGTCTCGGCGTACGACAGCTACTCGTCGGTCAACAGTCTGATCAACCTGCTGGCTAACGCCTTCCTGCATGAAATCCTCGATAAAGGCCGTCCCCGGATCCACGATATCGCCTCCCTGTATCAGCAGCTGGACGAACTGGAACAGCGATAATGGGGCATCAGGCTGGTGCTTTGCATTAAAATAGTGCAGAAAAGCGGGGCGGAAAAGGGAGGCCTTTTCCGCCCCGCTCTCGTTTTATCAGGTCTTCAGAGAAAATTTCCCGTTTCGCTTCATCTGGCACATTAGTTGCAAAATCCAATTCAAAGAATCTTTTGTTTCATGTTAACGTTACGGGGAAGCACCATGAAAAAGTTATTGATTGCACTGACCGGGGCCGTCTGTCTGTTTGCAAACCTGCCAGCAAAAGCTGACCAGCTTCAGGATATTGAGAAACGCGGCACTCTTCGTATCGCCGTCCCGCAGGATTTTCCTCCGTTTGGTTCGGTCGGGACCGATCTCCAGCCGCAGGGCTACGACATCGACATGGCGCGCTATCTGGCAAAACAGATGAAGCTCAAGCTGCAGCTGGTACCGGTGACCAGTGCCAACCGCGTGCCGTATCTGCAAACCGATAAGGTGGATCTGGTGATCTCAAGCCTTGGTAAAAACGCCGAGCGTGAAAAGGTGATCGATTTTAGCCGTGCCTATGCGCCGTTCTTCCTCGGCGTGTTCGGCCCGAAAGGGGCTGAGCTGAAAGATGCTGCTCAACTGAGTGGAAAAACCATTGGCGTGACGCGCGGCGCGGTGGAGGACATGGTGCTGACCAGCCTTGCGCCGAAAGATGCAGACGTCAAACGCTACGAAGACAATAACACCACGCTGTCGGCTTACCTGTCCGGTCAGGTCCAGTACGTGGCGACAGGTAATCTGGTCGTGGCGGCGATTTCCCGCCAGAACGCCGCCAAAGCCCCGGTTCCGAGCTTTATGCTGAAGGACTCGCCGTGCTTTATCGGGCTGAAGAAAAACGAACCGGCATTGAAAGCGAAAGTTGATGCGGTGATTGAGCAGGGAATTAAAGACGGCACCCTGAATAGCCTCTCTGAGCAGTGGCTGAAAGCGCCGTTGCCGGCAAGCCTGGGCGTGTAAGGCGATGACAGAGCAACTCCATTTCTCTGCGCTCTGGCCGTACTGGCCGGCGCTGCTGGCAGGGCTGTGGGTCACCATTCAACTGACGGTGATGGCAACCCTCGGCGGGCTGGCGATCGGTATTTTCGGGGCGGCGATTCGCAGCGGCCCGACGACGTGGTTCAGCAGGATCTGGGGCGGCTACGTGGAGATTATCCGCAACACGCCCTTTGTCGTGCAGCTGTTTTTCATTGTGTTCGGTCTGCCGAATCTGGGGCTGAAGATGACGGCGGGCGAAGCGGCGCTGCTGGCAATGGTCGTCAACCTGGGCGCGTACAGCACGGAGATTGTCCGTGCCGGTATTCAGGTTACGCCCAAAGGACAGTGGGAGGCCGGCCGCGTGCTGGGGCTTACCCGCCTGCAAACGTTTATACGCGTGGTGCTGCCACCGGCACTGCAGCGTATTTATCCGGCGCTGGTTAGCCAGTGCATTATCGTTATGCTCGGTTCGTCGGTGGTGTCGCAGGTCTCCTATGAAGAGCTGACTTTTGCCGCCAACCTGATTCAGTCAAGAACGTTCCTGAGCTTTGAGGTCTATCTGGTGACCACCGGAATTTACCTGGTGCTGTCAATTACCCTGCGCCAGCTAATGATGGCGGCAGGACGGAAGTGGCTGGGGGTACAGGCATGATGACCACCTTTACCGACTGGGACATTATTCGCAATCTGCTGCTCGCCGGACGCTGGACGGTGCTGCTGTCGCTGGTGGCGTTTGTCGGCGGGGCGGCGGTAACGCTGCCGCTGTTGCTGTTGCGCCTCACGGGCGGGCGTACGGTAAAACGTCTTATCCGCGGCTATATCGAACTGTTTCAGGGCACGCCGCTGCTGATGCAACTGTTCCTGGCCTTCTTCGGCGTGGCGCTGTTGGGTATCGATGTTTCGCCGTGGACCGCCGCGTCGCTGGCCCTGACGTTCTACACCAGCGCCTTTTTGCTTGATATCTGGTTTGGCAGTATTCGTGCGCTGCCGAAAGGGCAGTGGGAGGCGTCGCGCTGTCTGGGGCTGACCTTCGGCCAGACGCTGTTTCGCGTGGTGGCTCCCCAGGCGTTACGCATCGCCATCGCCCCAACGGTGGGGTTCGCCGTGCAGGTGATTAAGGGGACCGCGCTGGCATCCATTATCGGTTTTATCGAGCTGACCAAGGCCGGGACGATGCTGACCAACGTGACCTATCAGCCGTTTAAAGTCTTTGCGCTGGTGGCGCTCGGCTACTTCATTCTGTGTTATCCGCTGTCGCGCTACAGCCGTTATCTGGAGACTAAATTCAATGCCTCTCATCACCATTAATCAGGTGCAGAAGTACTACGGCGATAACCACGTGCTCAAGGGCGTGGATCTGGACATCGACATGGGCCAGGTCATTTCAATTATCGGGCGCAGCGGTTCGGGTAAAAGCACGCTGTTGCGCTGCATTAACGGCCTCGAAGGGTATCAGGACGGCAGCATCAAGCTCGGCGGCATGACCATTACCGACCGGGATTCCCAGGCGCGTGAAATCAGCCGCTCGGTCGGCATGGTATTTCAGAACTTCAACCTTTTCCCGCACATGACGGCGATGGAAAACGTGATGCTCGCGCCACGTCGGGTGCTGAAGAAAAGCGCAGCAGAATGTCAGGTGCTGGCGCAGCGCATGCTGGAGAAAGTCGGGCTGGGTGACCGTCTGGATTACTACCCGTCAAGCCTCTCCGGGGGCCAGCAGCAGCGCGTGGCGATTGCCCGTGCTCTGGCGATGTCGCCTAAAGTTTTACTCTGTGACGAGATAACTTCCGCGCTCGATCCGGAACTGGTAGGCGAAGTGCTCAAGGTGCTGGAACAACTGGCCGCTGAGGGGATGACGCTGATCCTGGTGACCCATGAAATGAATTTTGCCCGCGAAGTGGGCGACCGCGTGGTGTTTATGCATCAGGGGCGCGTCTGGGAGCAGGGCGACAGCAAAACGCTGTTCGCTAACCCACAGACCACTGAGCTTAAACAGTTTATCTCCTCCGTGCGCGGCCTCAATTAACTAAGGACTAAAAAATGGATATCGCTCAATTTCCGCAAATCAATCCGCCACAACGTCTGCTGATGGGGCCGGGGCCAATCAACGCCGATCCGCGCGTGCTGCGAGCCATGTCGAGCCAGCTTATCGGCCAGTACGATCCGGCGATGACCCACTACATGAACGACGTCATGGCACTCTACCGCGGCGTGTTCCGCACGGAAAACCGCTGGACGATGTTGGTGGACGGCACCTCCCGCGCGGGGATTGAAGCGATTCTGGTATCGGCCATTCGTCCGGGGGACAAAGTGCTGGTGCCCGTTTTTGGTCGCTTCGGCCATCTGCTGTGCGAAATTGCCCGCCGCTGCCGTGCAGAGGTCCACACCATCGAGGTACCGTGGGGCGAGGTGTTCACACCGGATCGGGTGGAAGATGCCATTAAACGCGTGCGTCCGCGCCTGCTGTTAACCGTGCAGGGGGATACGTCCACCACCATGCTGCAGCCGCTTGCAGAACTCGGGGCAATCTGCCGTCGTTACGATGTCCTGTTTTATACCGATGCTACCGCGTCGCTCGGCGGCAACGCCCTGGAGACCGATGCCTGGGGGCTGGATGCGGTCTCGGCGGGGATGCAGAAATGTCTTGGCGGTCCGTCCGGCACCTCGCCTGTTACCCTGAGCCCACGGATGGAAGAGGCAATCCGTCGCCGCAAATGCATCGAAGAGGGGATCCGTACCGATGCCCATCGCGACGGCGACGAGGAGATGATTTACTCCAACTATTTCGACCTCGGCATGGTGATGGATTACTGGGGACCCGAGCGTCTGAACCACCACACCGAAGCGACCACCGCGCTGTTTGGCGCCCGCGAATGTGCCCGCCTCATTCTGCAGGAAGGGCTGGATAACGGTATCGCCCGCCACAAGCTGCACGGGGATGCGCTGCTGAAAGGTATTCAGGCGATGGGACTCGAGACCTTCGGCGACCTCAGGCACAAGATGAACAACGTGCTGGGCGTGCTTATCCCTCAGGGCGTAAACGGTGACCAGGTGCGTAAACTGATGCTGGAGGATTTCGGCATTGAAATCGGTACTTCGTTTGGTCCGCTGCACGGCAAAGTGTGGCGTATTGGCACCATGGGCTATAACGCGCGTAAAGACTGCGTGATGACCACCCTGAGTGCGCTGGAGTCGGTACTGAACTACCTGAAGTTTTCCACTACGCAGGGTGCCGCGATGCAGGCCGCGTGGGATCATTACCGCACTGAGACGGCGCTATGAATCACGCGACACGCCAGCAGGCGGCAGAACGTGTGATGGCCCGCGCCGATGCGCTGGCCGCCATCAGCGAAACCCAGGATTCCCTTACCCGCGTGTATCTCTCTGCCCAGCATCTGCAGGCTAACCAGCTGGTCGGGCAGTGGATGAACCAGGCGGGCATGACCGTCTGGCAGGACAGCGTGGGGAATATCTGCGGACGTTATGAAGGCGAGCAGGAGGGCGCACCGGCGGTGTTGCTTGGCTCGCATCTGGATACCGTGCGCAATGCCGGGCGCTACGACGGGATGCTGGGGGTGCTGACGGCCATTGAAGTCGTTGACAGCCTGCACCAACAGGGAAAACGGCTGGCACAGGCCGTTGAGATTGTCGGCTTTTGCGATGAAGAGGGAACCCGCTTTGGTATCACGCTGTTGGGCAGCCGCGCCCTGACGGGCACCTGGCCTGTGGGCTGGCTCGACACGTGCGATGCCAGAGGTATCAGCGTGGCGCAGGCGATGGTACAGGCAGGGTTAGATCCCAGCCGTGTCTCGATGGCCGCGCGACGCCCGGATGATTTCAGCGCCTGTCTGGAACTGCATATTGAACAAGGACCGTGTCTGGAACAGGCCGGTCTGGCGCTGGGCGTGGTTGAAGCCATTAACGGCGCGCGTCGTCTGAACTGCCGCTTCACCGGTGAGGCCGGCCACGCCGGGACCGTGCCGATGGCGCATCGTAAGGACGCGCTGGCCGCCGCCGCCGAATGGATGGTGCTGATTGAAAACACCACCCGTCAGCACGGCGGCAACCTGGTGGCCACGGTGGGTGAGTTGCGCTGTCTGCCTGGTGCGGTAAACGTCATCCCCGGCGAGGTCGCGCTCTCGTTAGATATTCGCGGCCCGCAGGATGCGCCGCTTGACCTTCTGCTTACTGCACTGCTGACGCAGGCGCAGGCGATAGCGGCCCGTCGCGGAATACATTTTGCAGCCGACGAATTTTACCGAATTGCCGCCACGCCATGCGATACACATCTGCAGGCGCTGCTGGCGGAGGCTGTAGAATCGGTGCAGGGGAAGACATTATCGCTGCCGAGCGGTGCCGGTCATGACACCATCGCCCTGGCGGAGCGCTGGCCGGTAGGGATGTTGTTTGTGCGGTGTAAGGGAGGCGTCAGCCACCATCCGGCGGAATCGGTGATGGCTGAGGATGTCGCGCTGGCGATTGATGCCTTTACGCGTGCGGTAACGCGTCTGGCGGGTTAAGCGACCGAGCGTACCGCTTCATCGATGTCGGCACTCACCCGCACATCCTGCTCGTCAAACACCATGCAGTGGCGATCGTCAAAAGCCACATCAATTTGCTGCCACGGCGCGAATTTCACATCGCCCGGCAGCAAAATCTTCACATTGTCGTGGCCGTAGCACTGACCAAAGAGGTAGGTGTTGTTGCCCAGACGCTCAACCACTTCACAGTTAAACGTCAGCCGCGTGCCGTGGCGGAGATCGGTGGTTAAATGTTCCGGACGAATGCCCAGCGTCACCGGGCTGCCTGCGTTCAACGGTGTGGTGGTCAGGGCCAGTGTGAGCGTCTTCTGCTGGGATAATCTCACCGTCAGCTCACCCGGTTGCCAGGCCTCTACCGTTGCCGGCAGGAAATTCATCTTCGGCGAGCCGATAAACCCGGCCACGAACTTGTTCGCCGGTTTGTAGTAGAGTTCCATCGGCGCGCCCATCTGCTCAACCTTTCCGTAGTTCATCACCACAATTTTATCAGCCAGGGTCATCGCTTCTATCTGGTCGTGGGTGACATACACCATGGTGGTTTTCAGCTCCTGGTGCAGACGGGCAAGGTGCAGACGCATCTCCACGCGCAGCTCGGCATCCAGGTTGGAGAGCGGTTCGTCGAACATAAAGACCCGCGGATTACGTACGATGGCGCGGCCAATGGCCACACGCTGGCGCTGGCCGCCGGAAAGCTGCTTAGGTTTGCGATCCAGAAGGTGGGAAAGCTGCAGCGTTTTGGCCACCATCTCGACCTGATGGCGGATCTGATCTTTCGGCACCTTATTGACCTTCAGGCCGTAGCCCATGTTTTCGGCCACCGTCATATGTGGGTAGAGCGCATAGGACTGAAACACCATCGCCACGCCGCGGTGGGAGGGGGCAACGTCGTTCATCACCTCGTCACCAATCAACACTTCCCCTTCGCTAATGTCCTCCAGTCCGGCAATCATGCGCAGCATTGTCGATTTACCGCAGCCGGAAGGACCGACAAAGACGGCAAACTCACCGTCTTCAATCTCAAGATTCACGTTGTGCAAGGTTACGGTGTCGCCAAAGCGTTTGGTGACATTCCTCAATTGTATGTTCGACATCTGTATTCCCCGAGTAAACCGCCGCGTATGTATTACGTATAACAATTATTTGCTACATGGCTTGACGGTGCAATTTGTCTGCTCTGACTATAACTTCCAGTATTCACGCACCCTATACTGATATTCCATTAATGTTATGACGATCACACAACTTACAGTTTTTTGTAGAGTTATCATGATGTGAAGGGTAGCGTATACCAAACCAAAGGCATTTGATGTTATACGTTGTACGCCAGTGTTAGTCGGTTTTCTGGCGAAGGTGTATGGCGGTGAAATGCAATAACAACCATAAAATTGTTATACCTTCACATGAGGTTGATAATGAAAAAGAACATACTCGCTGCTCTGATCCTCTCTACGCTCGCGGTGCAGGCTCACGCCACCACGCAGCTTAACGTCTGGGAAGACATCAAAAAGTCGTCCGGCATTAAAGACGCGGTCGCCGATTTCGAAAAGCAGTACGACGTTAAGGTTAACCTGCAGGAGATGCCTTACGCGCAGCAGCTGGAAAAACTGCGCCTCGACGGCCCGGCAGGAATTGGCCCGGACGTGCTGGTCATTCCCAATGATCAACTGGGCGGGGCGGTTGTGCAAGGGCTGCTGACCCCCCTGAATCTGGAGGCGAAGCAGACCGAACAGTACACGCCGGCGTCGATAAATGCCTTCAAAATGGATAACACCCTTTACGGTGTGCCGAAAGCGGTTGAGACGCTGGTGCTGATTTACAACAAAGACCTGATCGCGAAGCCGCTCAACTCACTTCAGGACTGGTATGACTTTTCTAAACAGCAGCGCGCCAAAAACCAGTACGGCCTGCTCGCCAAGTTCGACCAGATTTACTACAGCTGGGGGGCTATCTCCCCGATGGGCGGGTACATCTTCGGTAAAAACGATAAAGGCGGTTATAACGCCAGCGACGTGGGCCTGAACAAGCCGGGCGCGGTAGACGCGGTCACCTACCTGAAAAAATTCTATACCGATGACGTGTTCCCGGCGGGGATCATCGGCGATAACGGTCTGAACGCGATCGATTCTCTGTTTACCGAGAAAAAAGCGGCAGCCGTCATCAACGGTCCGTGGGCGTTCCAGCCGTATGAAGCGGCGGGCATTAACTACGGCGTTGCGCCGCTGCCGACGCTGCCGGACGGTAAGCCAATGAGTTCATTCCTGGGCGTGAAGGGCTATGTCGTCTCTACCTGGAGCAAAGACAAAGCCATGGCGCAGAAATTTATCGAATTTATCAACCAGCCGCAGTACGTCAAAACGCGCTATATCGCGACGCGAGAAATTCCGCCGCTGACCGCGATGATTGACGATCCGCTCATTAAGAACGACGAGAAAGCCAGCGCGGTTGCCGTGCAGGCCGCACGGGCGACAGCGATGCCGGGCATTCCGGAAATGGGTGAAGTCTGGGCTCCGGCGAACGCGGCCCTCGAGCTGAGCCTGACCGGTAAACAGGATCCGAAAGCCGCGCTCGACAGCGCAGAAAAACAGGTTCAGATGCAAATCGAAGCCATGCAGGCCAGCAACCAGTAGTTTTCTGACGTCGCAGAACGGGAGGGCGTCTCTCCCGTTTTTTGAAAGGAGTTGTTTGTGAGTATCATCCCGGAACATTTTGCCAAACCGCGCGTGGCCGGGCGTCACGCCTGGACCAGCCTGCTGCTGGCGGTCATTCCCGGCTTCGGTCAGTTTTACCACCGTCAGTGGCTAAAAGGGGTCATCTTCCTGGTGCTGCTTGCCAGTTTTATCGGCGTATTTGCTGATTTTCTGCGCGAAGGGCTGTGGGGACTGGTGACGCTGGGTGAGGAGGTGCCGCGCGACAACTCCATCTTCCTGCTGGCGGAGGGGATCATCAGCGTGTTAATCGCGGCGTTCGGCGTGATGGTGTATTACCTGTCGATGCGTGACGCGTGGGTCAATGGCCTGAAACGTGACGAAGGATTGGAGCTTAACAGCGTGCGTAAACAGTATCAGATGCTATTGAGCGACGGCTTCCCGTATCTGATGATCACCCCGGGCTTTATCCTGCTGGTGTTTGTGGTGGTGTTTCCCATTTTGTTCGGGTTTGCCATCGCCTTTACCAACTACAACCTCTACCACACGCCGCCGGCTAAGCTGGTTGACTGGGTCGGGTTTAAGAACTTCATCAATATCTTTACGCTCTCTATCTGGCGTTCCACCTTCTTCGACGTGCTGCAGTGGACGGTGGTCTGGACGCTGCTCGCCACCACGCTGCAGTGTACGGTGGGCGTACTGCTGGCGATTCTGGTGAACCAGAAAGATTTACGCTTTAAGCCGCTGATCCGCACCATCTTTATTTTGCCGTGGGCGGTGCCGGGCTTTGTCACCATCCTGGTTTTCGCCGGGATGTTTAATGACTCCTTCGGGGTGATTAACAACGCCATTCTGGCCTTCTTTGGTATTGCGCCTAAAGCCTGGATGACCGATCCGTTCTGGACCAAAACGGCGCTGATCATGATGCAAACCTGGCTTGGTTTCCCGTTTGTTTTCGCCATGACCACCGGTGTGCTGCAGGCCATTCCTGATGACCTGTATGAAGCGGCCACCATGGACGGCGCCAGCAGCTGGACCCGGCTGCGGACCATTACGCTGCCGCTGGTGCTCTACGCCATTGCGCCGATCCTGATTACGCAATACACCTTTAACTTCAATAATTTCAACATCATCTATCTGTTCAATAACGGCGGGCCGGCGGTGGTGGGGTCGAATGCGGGCGGCACCGACATTCTGGTGTCGTGGATCTACAAACTGACGATGTCATCTTCGCAATATGCCATTGCGGCGACCATCACTATCCTGCTGTCTGTTTTTGTCGTCGGCCTGGCGCTATGGCAGTTCCGCGCCACCAAATCTTTCAAAAATGACGACATGGCGTAAGGGACGTAACAATGGCTAAATCACAAAGTATTAAACGTGAGAAATGGGTCCGCCTTTCACTCTCCTGGCTGGTTATTGTGCTGGTGTCGGTCATCATCATTTACCCGCTGGTGTGGACGGTGGGCGCCTCACTCAACGCGGGCAACAGCCTGTTAAGCTCCTCTGTTATTCCGCAGAACCTGTCGTTCCAGCATTACGCCGACCTGTTTAATGGTCAGGTGAACTACATGACGTGGTACTGGAACTCGATGAAAATCAGCTTCCTGACCATGGTGTTGACCTTAATCAGCGTTAGCTTTACCGCCTATGCCTTCTCGCGTTTTCGCTTTAAGGGGCGGCAGAACGGACTGATGCTCTTCCTGCTGCTGCAGATGATCCCGCAGTTCTCGGCGCTGATTGCCATCTTCGTGCTCTCGCAGCTGTTGGGCTTAATCAACAGCCATCTGGCGCTGGTGCTGATTTACGTTGGCGGCATGATCCCAATGAATACCTATCTGATGAAGGGCTACCTGGACGCCATTCCTAAGGATCTGGACGAGTCCGCGCGCATGGACGGAGCCAGTAACTTCCGCATCTTCATCGAGATCATCATGCCGCTTTCCAAACCCATTGTGGCGGTGGTGGCGCTGTTCTCCTTCACCGGGCCGCTGGGGGATTTCATTCTCTCCAGCACCATTTTGCGCACCCCGGACAAATACACCTTACCCATCGGGCTTTATAACCTGGTGGCGCAAAAAATGGGTGCCAGTTACACCACCTACGCGGCAGGCGCGGTGCTGATTGCGGTGCCGGTCGCGATCCTCTATCTGGCCTTACAAAAATACTTCGTCTCCGGTCTGACCTCCGGGAGTACTAAGGGATAACCATGAAAAGACTCAAACCCGCTTTGCTTGCTGTTTGTCTTTCTTGCGGTCTTGCCGCGAGTGCGTTCGCCGCGGACGGGGTAAAAACGCGTCCTTTTAACGCCATGCCGGCAGACTTTATTAAGGGGGCGGACATCTCGACGCTGCTCGAGGCTGAACAGCATGGCGCAACATTTTATAACCAGAATGGCCAGCAGCAGGACGCGATTGCCATTCTGAAAGCCAACGGCGTGAACTATGTGCGCCTGCGTTTGTGGGTGGATCCGCAGGATGCCAACGGAAATACCTACGGGGGCGGCAGTAACAATCTGGAAAACACGCTGGCGCTGGCGAAGCGCGTGAAGGCCCAGGGCATAAAACTCCTGCTCGATTTCCACTACAGCGATTTCTGGACCGACCCGGGCAAACAGTTCAAACCTAAAGCCTGGGAGAAGATGGATTACCCGCAGCTTAAAACGGCAATCCATGACTATACGCGCGACACCATTGCCCGCTTTAAAAAAGAGGGCGTGCTGCCGGACATGGTCCAGATTGGTAATGAAATCAATGGCGGAATACTCTGGCCGGAAGGCAAAAGCTGGGGGCAGGGTGGCGGCGAGTTTGACCGCGTAGCCGGGTTACTCAACGCCGCAATCAGCGGGATGAAGGAGAACCTGACCGACGGCGAGCAGGTGAAAATTATGCTGCACCTGGCCGAAGGCACTAAAAATGACACCTTCCGCTGGTGGTTTGATGAGATCACGAAGCGCGATGTGCCGTTCGATATTATCGGCCTGTCGATGTACACCTACTGGAATGGTCCGATCGGCGCGCTGAAAGCCAATATGGATGACATCAGCAAACGCTATAACAAAGACGTCATTGTGGTGGAAGCGGCCTATGGCTATACACTGGAGAACTGCGATAACGCAGAAAACAGTTTCCAGGCCAAAGAAGAGAAGGACGGTGGCTACCCCGGCACCGTGCAGGGTCAGTACGATTATATCCACGATTTAATGCAGGCCGTGATTGACGTTCCCGATCGTCGCGGTAAGGGCCTGTTTTACTGGGAGCCGACCTGGATTGCCGTACCGGGCACCACATGGGCCACCAAAACCGGCATGAAATATATCCATGATGACTGGAAAGAGGGAAATGCCCGCGAAAACCAGGCGTTGTTTGATTGTCATGGCAAAGTGCTGCCGTCGATAACGGTATTTAAATAGTATTCTGTTTCACTTCAGGACGTTTTTAATATGAATAAATTTGCGCCTTTAAGTTCGAAGGTCGCTGCGTTATTGCATGGCGCCGACTATAACCCGGAGCAATGGGAGAATTACCCCGGTATTATTGAAAAAGATATTGCCATGATGCAGCAGGCGAAATGTAATGTTATGTCGGTGGGCATATTTAGCTGGGCGAAGCTCGAACCGCGTGAAGGGGAATATGATTTTGTCTGGCTGGATAACGTCATTGATAAATTATATTCAGCGGGGATCCATATTTTCCTCGCCACGCCGAGTGGTGCGCGCCCGGCATGGATGTCGCAAAAATACCCGCAGGTGCTGCGCGTAGGGCGTAACCGCGTGCCTGCGCTGCACGGTGGACGTCATAACCACTGTATGTCTTCCCCGGTGTACCGTGAGAAGACATTGAAAATGAATACCTTACTGGCTGAGCGTTATTCACAGCACCCGGCGGTGCTGGGCTGGCATATCTCCAATGAGTACGGCGGTGAGTGCCACTGCGATCTGTGCCAGGAGCGCTTTCGTGACTGGCTGAAAGCGCGCTACAAAACCCTGGATGCGCTGAACCACGCATGGTGGAGCACCTTCTGGAGCCACACCTATAGCGACTGGTCGCAGATTGAGTCCCCTGCGCCGCAGGGCGAGGTGTCCATTCACGGTCTGAACCTCGACTGGCGCCGCTTTAATACGGCGCAGGTAACAGATTTCTGCCGCCATGAGGTTGCGCCGCTAAAAGCCGTCAACGCAGCGTTGCCGGTGACGACCAACTTCATGGAGTACTTCTACGATTACGACTACTGGCAGCTTGCGAAAGCGATCGACTTTATCTCCTGGGACAGCTACCCGATGTGGCACAAGGAGAAAGACGAAACCCAGCTCGCCTGCTATACCGCCATGTACCACGACATGATGCGCAGCCTGAAAGGCGGCAAACCTTTTGTGCTGATGGAGTCCACGCCGAGCACCACCAACTGGCAGCCGACCAGCAAGCTGAAAAAGCCGGGGATGCATATTCTCTCCTCAATGCAGGCGGTGGCACACGGGGCCGATGCGGTGCAGTACTTCCAGTGGCGTAAAAGCCGCGGTTCGGTGGAGAAATTCCACGGGGCGGTTATCGACCACGTGGGGCATCTTGATACGCGTGTCGGGCGCGAAGTGACGCGTCTGGGCGAAATGCTTGAGCGCCTGCCGGGGGTGGTCGGGTGTCGCACGCAGGCACGGGTGGCGATTATCTTCGACCAGCAAAATCGTTGGGCGCTGGACGATGCCGAAGGGCCGCGCAACATGGGGATGGAGTACGAAAAAACCGTTAACGAACACTACCGTCCGTTCTGGGAAAAAGGCATCGCGGTGGATGTGATTGATGCCGACGGCGATCTCAGCCAGTACGCGCTGGTGATTGCGCCGATGCTTTATATGGTGCGGGAAGGCTTTGCCGAACGCGCAGAAGCGTTTGTCGCCGGGGGCGGCCATCTGGTGACCACCTACTGGAGCGGCATCGTGGATGAAAGTGATCTTTGTCATCTCGGTGGGTTCCCGGGGCCGCTGCGTAAACTGCTCGGCATCTGGGCAGAAGAGATCGACTGTCTCGGTGAGGGAGAACGTAATATGGTACAGGGGCTGGCGGGTAATGCGGCTGGCCTGCAGGGCCCGTATCAGGTTCGCCATCTGTGCGAACTGATCCATGTCGAAAACGCTCAGCCGCTGGCGACCTACCGGGATGATTTCTACGCCGGTCGGCCTGCCGTGACGGTGAACCGTTTCGGTAAGGGGAAAGCGTGGCATGTGGCGTCGCGCAACGATCTGCCGTTCCAGCGTGATTTCTTCGCCGGGATTATTGACGAACTGGCGCTGCCGCGGGCCATGGAATGCGATTTCCCACCGGGTGTGGTGGCAACGGCTCGCACGGACGGCGTCACCACGTGGGTGTTTGTGCAGAACTACACCGCCCAGCAGCAGCTCATTACGCTGCCGCAGGGGTATACCGACTGCATGACCGATGCCGCCGCCGCGGGTGATACTGCTCTGCTGCCGTGGGATTGTCGGGTACTCAGGCGTAAAGCGTAGTCGCTGAGGGCGTCGCGTCGTACAACCCTGGCTAATCAATCTGAAGGCGCCTGCTCTATGAGCAGGCATTTTTTTATCTGCATAACAGAGAGGCGTATTATGGACAGTGAAATAACTCAGCGTTTAATTCCTGCATTCGGCGGCGACGATAATATCGAACATGTTGAAGCCTGTATTACCCGTCTGCGCGTCACGGTAAAAGATTTAAATAAGGTGGATACGCAGGCGTTACAACAGGCGGGGGCGCTGGGCGTGATTATTATCGGCCAGCAGGTGCATGCGATATTTGGCCGGCAGTCTGATACCTTGCGGCAATTATTAGATGCGCATTTTAGTCATTAATAATAAAAAAGGGATAGCCAAAATAATGGCTATCCCAAACGAGGAGAATAGACTGCCAGTTGTTGGAGATACAATAACGATTAACGCATATCAGGAAATAAACATTACCACCAGGCTTCCACCTGCACGCCAAAATTCCAGGTATTATTTGCGGTGCCGTCTTCGAAGGATTGTCCTTTCTCGGAGTCATTCAGGTAAGAGGCGAAGACGCGCAGTTCCGGACGCGACATAAAATCAGGCCCATCCGCCAGTCCGAGTGCGAGGGTGTACTTCTCTCCGCTCTGCTTGTAGCTGGAGCCATCGGTGTAGGTATCTTTCTGGTAGAAACCGCCCACTTCACCAATCAGACGCACGTATTCGGTGAACTGGTACTGTGCGCGACCCACCAGAGAGACAAGGCGCGATTTATCGGTGAATTGCGTGGTGTCATCCGCCGAGCCCCAGGTCAGCACGTGGTTGAAGGAGAGCTTGTCCGTAATCGGAATTAAGCCGGTGTTAATCACACGGTAGCCGCTGGCGTCGTTCACGTAGTTCCACATGTCATACCAGCCGCCGCCCTGGGACACCATGTTCTGCGCCAGGCCTTTGTTCGCATACTGCAGCACCAGCTTGTTGTAGCCGCCTAACATGTCCTGGCTGATCTCACCGGTGACCATGACGCCGTTATCGGCCTCATACAGCCCACCGTACTCTTTCTGCTTATTGGTGGGGTTTGGCATGGCGTAATCAATGCCCACTTCAGTCCATGCACCCGCCCACGGCTTCCAGCCCGCATAGCGAAGGTCGATGTAGTTGATATTAACGTCGCTATCGCCGTCCACGCGGTAGTCCACGTCGTTGGCATCGCCACGGATCCAGGCCACGGACACCGCACCCGGTCCGAGCGTGTAGTTTTCGATACCGGCACCCGCGCCTGAGATGTTCCAGTATTTGGTGTCAATGATGTGCAGGTCATGGCGCTGGTAGTAGCGCTTACCGCCCCAGATCACCGCGTTCGGATCGCCGGGGATCAGCCCCTTGATCTGCAGATTCAGCTGACGCAACCCGAACTGCGCATCGTCGCCGAAGGTGGTTTCATTGTCGTTAGAGCCGTCAGAGACCATGCTCACCATGCTGTCGAGGTAGAAGCTGACATCGTTCTTTTTGTACACCTCTGAGCCCAGCTCCAGCTCGCCGTAGGTATCGGCCTCGTTACCCAGACGGCCAATTTTATTTTTTTGCCACTCCTCCATCCCACCATCCCGTGAGACGCCCACACCGGAGCGAAGATACCCATGAAAATCAATTGGTACTGAAGACGCTGCAAACAGCGAAGGAGACGCTAACGCGGCAGCCAACGCAACAGATACAGAGCGGATCGTCGTGTTCATTGTTACCCTCTTATTGTTTTGTAATACGTTCACAAATCCGCTGTCATAAAATGCCTAAACCTTTTTTCTGGCAATTGCGTGATCGTTAATCTGTGATTAAGTGCAAATAAAATAGCCAATTTTGTTACGATTGATGAGGTGTGACCAGAAATGTAGTATTGTGAACGTAATACTTTTTGATGGTGTTATGGCAGCCAGACGTGCCCAGTGGGCGTTTTTTTATATCGCCCCTGATACAATCAGCGCATAACAACATAAGGAACCGGACCATGAAGTCGAAAAGCGCAACGTTAGAGGACGTCGCACGCCATGCGGGCGTCTCCTATCAGACCGTGTCCAGGGTACTGAATAAATCTGCCAATGTATCCGAAGCCACGCGTCACAAGGTGGAGAAATCCATAGAGTTATTGCGGTATGTCCCGAACCGCCTGGCGCAGCAGCTGGTCGGAAAGCAGACCCAGACCGTCGGACTGGTGACGATTTCGCTGGCTTTGCATGCGCCGTCACAGGTCGCAGCGGCGGTAAAACGCTATGCAAATGTGGAAGGGTATCAGGTGTTGATCTCCATGATTGATGAGAACGTCAACCACAGCATCCAGGATTCGATCAATGAACTGAAATCTCAGCTCGTCAGTAAGGTGATCATCAACGTCCCGCTGGAAGCAGAGCAGGCGCAGAAAATCGCGACGGACAACGACGATATCGTCTGTCTGTTCCTCGACGTTGACCCTTACAGTTCCGTGTTTAACGTTTCGTTTAACCCGGCAGATGGAACCCGTGCCAGCGTCAAATATCTTTACGAACTGGGGCACCGGGAAATCGCGTTGCTGGCGGGGCCAGCGTCTTCTGTCTCGGCGCAGCTCAGGCTGAAAAGCTGGATTGAAACCCTGAAAGGTTACGGTCTGGAGCCGGCCTCGGTGATCCGCGGGAACTGGGATGCGCAGAGCGGTTACGCGGGTGCATTGCAGATGCTGCGCGAGACGCCGCAATTTTCTGCCGTGCTGGTGGCCAACGACCAGATGGCGCTGGGGGTATTAAGTGCTTTCCATCAGCATCAGATTTCCATTCCGGGTGAAAAATCGGTGATTGGCTACGATGACACCTACGAAAGCTCATTCTTCTATCCGGCATTGACCACGGTATCGCTGGACCTGGATCTGCAGGGGAAAGAGGCGGTGCGCCGCATTCTTGACAGTGGCGAAGACAATGCCGTGCGCATGTCATCCATTTTGCCTGCCCGGCTGGTGGTGCGGCAGTCGACCGGGCCGAAAGGTGAGAAGGGCAAAAACCTGCAGGCGCTGGCGCAACAGCTTCGTGATATCGCACATCAGCTTGGCGATATGTAAAACGGTGAGCACCTCAACCCGGTGGGTGAGGTGCTGCACTCTTATTCCAGCCCCAGCGTGTACTGCGCAATCTTGAAGTAGATAATCAGACCGGTTCCGTCGATAAGCGTCGCGATAAAGGGCGCGGAAACGACGGCCGGGTCAATGCCGCAGCGCTTCAGTACCATCGGAATAACTGACGAGACAATCGCACTCCACAGCGTAATGCAGACCAGCGTCAGGCTGACGATAAGGGTAATTTCCAGCCCGATACCCATCATCCAGGCGCGAACACACCCGGCAAGACCAAGCGTGGCGGCAATCATCAGCGAGGTGGTCATCTCCTTTCGTAACACGCGGCCAACGTCGCGCAGGCGCACTTCACCCAGCGCCATTGCACGCACCAGCGTGGAGGTGATCTGCGTCCCGCTGTTCCCACCGGTCCCTATCAGCAGCGGAATAAAAAAGGCCAGGGCAATGGCGGATTCCAGCGCCTCTTCGAAGTGCTGAATAACCGAGCTGGTATAGGCTTCAGCGACAAACAACAGCAGCAGCCAGACGGAGCGTTTTTTCCACAGGCTGAAGGGGCTGGTTTCCAGATACGGCTTTTCCAGCGGCAGCGTTGCTCCCTGGAGCTGGGCATCTTCGGTGACATCATCTTCCAGCAGATGGGCGATTTCGCGTTCGGTCAGGCAGCCGACCACTTTACCGTGCGTGACCACCGGCACGACATCCGCCTCGCCATGGGCCAGCAGCCCGGCGACATCGGCACGCTCGTCTTCCGGTTTGACCTGCAGAAACTGAGAAATCATCAGCGTTTTCACCGGCTGTACCGTATCGGCGGTCTGCAGCAGTTTGCGCACCGCAACCATGCCCGCCAGCCGACCGTTATCTTCGAGGAAAATATGCGATGGAATATCATCGTCTTTTAATTTTTCGAAAAATTGCTCGCGTGCCAGCGCCACGCATAATGAAATATCGAGGACGATAAAATCGGTATTCATATATTGCGCGATTGCGCTGTCATTGAATGCCAGGTTTTGATTGTGAATAGCGTAAGACATAGTGAATTCCCTTTGAATAATAAAATCTCTCAGGGGCGAGCAAGACAGGGCATGTCGAAGAGGAGATCCCCACGTCCTGGGTTCAGCACTGTACACCGTATCCCGTAAGGGAAGTTATACTGACAAAGCCTTGATTCGACAGTGCCTGTTTTACCCTGTGCCGGTTCTCTCGAACCCACCAGAGCGATAACGTGTATTTGTACAGGAGCCTCGCCATAACGAGATCGTTGTAAAACGAGAGGGATAATACGCCACTTTAAAAATCGCGCTGTGGAATTTAAAAGACGTTTAAGAAACGTTTAGAACAATAATTTAATCCCGCGTATTAATGACATCGATTATTCATCAATGACGGAGGTTATTGCTCAAGAGAGTATAATTCCACACCTCTGTGTTTCTAAATGGCGCTGACATTTTCGCGTGTCGTTAATGCCTTCCTGCTGGAGGTCTGAGCGGTTGATACCCCATTTAAGGTTGTTCGTTTCTAATGGTCAGCATCACGAACGCTGCGGGGTGGAATATGACGTGGTTTGACAATCTGCTGAATCATTTTGCGCTCTATCCGACGCATCTGTTCGCGCTGCTTTTCATCATCGCGCTGAGCAAGTCTACGGTACTGGTTTCCTCCGTGCTTCCGCCGGCCTCGGTGATGCTGCTGGCAGGGATCACCGTCAGCCAGACCAGCCTGCATCCGGGACTGACGTGGCTGGCTGTCGCGGCGGGTGCCGCAACAGGGTCGGTATTGAATTATCATATCGGCCAGTTGATGGGCCACACGCGGCTGGTCACGCGCTTCACCTCCCGGCACGCCGAGAAATTTTTGCGGGTACAACATCAGCTGCAGAAAAACGGCGTGCTGGTGCTCTTTACCGCGCGTTTCCTGGCGGTGCTGCGCTATATCGTCCCGCTGGCAGCGGGCATGCTCAGACTGAACGCGGCGAAGGTGTACGCGGTAAGCCTGATTTCAGCCGTCGTATGGGCGGCGCTGTATGTCGGCATCGTCACCGGCATCAGCGCCTTTTGACCTACAGGTTTCCCATTCCGCCGTCGACCAGCAGTTCCGTTCCCACCATATAGCGCGATTCGTCAGAGGCAAGATAGAGCGCGGCTTTCGCCAGCTCCGTCGGCGTGCCCATTCTGCCCAGCGGCACAAGTTTGGTGATATCCCCCAGCATCGCCTTGAGCGCTTCCTCGCTTAACCCCGTTTTATTAAATGCCGGTGTTTCTACCGGACCCGGGCTCAGGCCGTTGACGCGAATACCGCGCGGCAACAGCTCCCCTGACAGCGTGCGTGCCAGCGACAGTAATCCCGCCTTGCTGGCGGCATAAACGCTGCTGGCAGGCAGCCCGATGCGGGCGCTCACGGACCCGCACAGGATCACAGAGGAGGGATTATTGAGCAGCGGCAGCAGGGCCTGAATCAAAAAGAACGGTCCTTTAAGGTTGATGCCCATCAGGCGATCCCAGGCGTCTTCCTGCCACTCTTCAAGCAGCCCGTGCGTCACATCGCCGGCGTTAATAAACACGGCATCAAGACGTGGCCAGCGAGAGGAGAGTGTGTCCGCCAGCGCTTTTTGCGCGGCGATGTCACCCGCATCGGTCGGAATAACCCAGGCATTATCGCCCAGAATGCGTTGTGCTTCGGCAAGGGTATCCGGGTTACGTCCGGTGACAGCAACGTGCGCCCCTTCGGCAATAAATTCCTGCGCGGTAGCGAGACCAATACCGGAAGTGCCGCCGGTAATCAGCGTATATTTACCTGCTAAACGACCCATGTGCTTCTCCTGAAATGACTCTGGAGAAAGCACTATAGAAACGTTAGTATCGAAAGGAAACCAGGTACCATTTGGATACTAATGAGGCAAGAGGTGTGCTATGGCGGAATCACTCACTATACCCTGTGAAAAAAAATCTGAGGTTTATCTTTGCCCGATGACGCAGTTTGTAAACCTGATTTCCGGTAAGTGGGCCATCCCGGTGCTCTATCGCCTGATTATGCTCAATGCACCGGTCCGGTTTGGCGATCTGCTGCGCGCCGCCGCCCCCATCACGCAAAAAGAGCTCACGAAGCAGTTGCGCCTGTTTGAGCAGCGCGGGCTGGTGTCGCGCACTATCTACCCGGAGATCCCACCGCGGGTGGAGTACCAGATAACCGCGCTGGGATTAACCCTGCAGAGCGCGCTCTCCCCGCTGGCCGACTGGATGAGCGAATACGGCGATCGCCTTGAAAAGTAATCCTCAGTTTGCGAAACGCTTCCCGGAAAATTGTCACGAATCTGTCACACTCACTGCGACATTTTAAAACGAGTGAGGAATTAGGGATGAGAAAAGCACTACTCGCGCTGGCAATCGCCGGTTCCATTGCAGTGACATCTGGCGTGCAGGCGCAAGAGACGCCGGAAGGGTATCAGCTGGAACAAGTTTTAATCATGAGTCGCCATAATTTGCGCGCGCCGCTCGCCAATAATGGCAGCGTGCTCGAGCAATCCACACCGAAGCAGTGGCCAGAATGGGAGGTGCCAGGCGGCCAGCTCACCACCAAAGGTGGCGTGCTTGAAGTCTATATGGGCCACTATATGCGTGAGTGGCTGGCACAGCAGGGGATGGTGAAAACCGGCGAGTGCCCGGCCGCGGATAGCGTATATGCCTATGCCAACAGCCTGCAGCGCACTGTCGCCACCGCGCAGTTCTTTATCACCGGCGCCTTCCCGGGGTGCGATGTGCCTGTGCATCATCAGGAAAAAATGGGCACCATGGATCCGACCTTTAACCCGGTGATTACGGATAACTCACCTGCATTCCGTGAAAAAGCGCTGAAGGCGATGGAGACTGAGCGGCAGAAAATGCAGCTTGGCGAGAGCTACAAGCTGCTGGAGCAGATGACGAATTACGCCGATTCACCGTCCTGTAAAGAGAAGAACGTGTGCTCGCTGGCAGAGGCGAAAGATACCTTCAGCGCCGACTATGAAAAAGAACCTGGCGTATCGGGGCCGTTAAAAGTCGGTAACTCGCTGGTGGATGCCTTCACGCTGCAGTATTACGAAGGCTTCCCGGCAGACAAGGTTGCCTGGGGTGAAATTAAAACCGATCAACAGTGGCGCGTGTTGTCGCAGCTGAAAAATGGCTATCAGGACTCGCTGTTTACCTCCACCGAGGTGGCGCAAAACGTGGCCAAACCGCTGGTGAAGTATATCGACCAGGCCCTCGTCACCGGGCAGGCGAAAGCGCCGAAAATCACCCTGCTGGTGGGGCATGATTCCAATATCGCGTCGCTGCTTACGGCGCTGGATTTCAAACCGTACCAGCTGCATGACCAGCACGAGCGGACGCCAATTGGCGGGAAAATTGTTTTCCAGCGCTGGCATGATAAAAACGCCAACCAGGAGCTCATGAAGATTGAGTATGTCTATCAGAGCGCCGACCAGTTGCGTAACGCCAGCGTACTGTCACTGGATGCGCCGGCACAGCGTGTGACGCTGGAACTGAAAGGGTGTCCGGTTGATGCGAACGGTTTTTGCCCAATCGATAAATTCAATGCGGTGATGAATAACGCGGCGAAATAGGTAAAACCCCCCGCTCAGGCGGGGGGAAACGTTCAGACGTTTTTACGTTCGATGGTTTGCTCACCCCAGAAGAGCGCGTCTTTGTCCGTTTTCCCGAAGGCACGTTCCAGCACTTCATCGCTGCCTTCTTCCCAAATCTGCTCTGCCAGCTTCTCGTCATAGTTCGCGACTTCAAAAATGGCTTCGGCGATCTCCGGAGAGGTGTTGCGTAAACTTGCCCATTCACCCACGCGGTGGGCTTTGGATTCTTGAGTTGGCATACTTGTCCTCCTGTTGAGTTAGCCGTTCAGTTTTTTGGCGAGGCCTGCGACATACTCACCCTGATAGCGGGCGATAGTGAGCTCTTCGTTGCTCGGCTGTCGGGAGCCATCGCCACCGGCAATGGTGGTGGCGCCGTACGGTGTCCCGCCACGAACCTGGGAAATATCAAACAGTTCCTGCGCGCCGTAGCCAATCGGCACAATCACCATCCCATGATGAGCAAGGGTAGTCCAGGTTGACGTAATCGTCTGCTCCTGACCGCCGCCGGTCCCGGTGGAGCTGAAGACGCTGGCGAGTTTGCCGTATAACGCTCCGGATGCCCAAAGTCCTCCGGTTTGATCGAGGAAGGTCCGCATCTGGCCTGACATATTGCCAAATCGGGTAGGGGTGCCGAAAATAATGGCATCGTAATCAGCCAGTTCCTGCGGGGTGGCAACCGGGGCATTTTGTGTTTTCCCCCCGGCTTTGGCGAACGCCTCAGCCTGCATCGTTTCCGGTACGCGTTTCACCACAACTTCTACGCCGTCCACTCTGTTTGCACCTTCTGCTACCGCGTGAGCCATGGTTTCAATGTGTCCATACATGGAATAATAGAGCACCAGAACTTTTGCCATTTTGCATCACTCCTCGTTTGTGTTTTCTGACAGCGGATCGCTGCGTTCATTTAAAGATAAGTCATCACAGCCAGACTGCAAAAATGAACGGCATTTCTTTGATTTATAACAATATGGATACAAAAGCGCTTTGTAGCAAAATGAAACAACTTTCCCGCTGCGGATTTTTAAAATGATAAGAAAGGCTTATAAATGGCCGTCGCGTAATCTCACCCGAATGGCTGAGATCATGTTGCAGAATATTACCTCTGACTTGCCGGATAGCCGCATTCCACTAAGCTTAATTTCACGCGGCACAGATAAAGGCACTTTCCTTCAGCCGCGCGGTGAAAGAATCCTCTTTTACTGAATGCAATATGATGTCTAATGTTTCACACTCTGGAGGTTAGAGATGGCAAACCATCGTGGTGGTTCAGGTAATTTCGCTGAAGACCGTGAAAGAGCATCAGAAGCAGGTCGTAAAGGTGGCCAGTCTAGCGGGGGGAATTTCAAAAATGACCCTCAGCGCGCATCAGAAGCTGGCAAAAAAGGGGGCAAAAACAGTCATGGCAGCAATAAGTAATACGCCGGGCTGATACCCTGCCGCCGGGATCTCCCGGCGGTTTTTTATTTCTGCAACATTGAACTGTAACCAAAGGCATCGCACACTAGAGGATTGATGCTTATTTGCTGGTGCCGCATGTCTCTCTCCCGTTTCACATTCTCCGTCAAACCTCAGGAAGCCCTTCTCATTCTGATCACCATGTTCTGGGGCGGAACCTTTCTTGCCGTCCAGTACGCGGTCACGCTGAGCGGTCCGTTCTTTTTTGTCGGCCTGCGCTTTGCGACGGCGGCGATTGCCGTGGGATTACTCTCGCTTAAAACCTTGCGCGGGCTGACGCTTAAAGAACTGAAGGCCGGGGTGGCCATTGGGGTTGCGATTGCCATGGGCTACAGCCTGCAGACGTGGGGATTACAGACCATCACCAGCAGCAAATCGGCGTTTATCACCGCCATGTATGTGCCGCTGGTGCCGTTACTGCAATGGCTCTGTCTGGGGAGAATACCGGGTCTGATGTCCTGCACGGGGATCGTGCTGGCGTTTATTGGCCTTATCTTGCTTGCCGGGCCGGAAAACAATCTGCTGGCGCTGGGGCCGGGCGAAATCATTACGCTGGTGGGCGCTATCGCGATTGCCGCGGAAATTATTCTGATCAGCGCCTGGGCTGGCAAAGTGGACGTCAAGCGCGTCACCGTGGTTCAGCTGGCGACCGCGTCGCTGGTGGCTTTTGCCACCATGGTGCCGGCAGGGGAGTCTGTTCCGCCGATGTCCACCGGGCTGGTTGTAGTGGCGCTGGGGCTGGGCATCTTTAGCGCCATTATCCAGGTCACCATGAACTGGGCGCAGCGCAGCGTTTCCCCGACGCGTGCGACGGTTATCTATACCGGTGAACCGGTATGGGCGGGCATTTTCGGGCGTATCGCGGGAGAGCGTTTACCGCTGCTGGCGCTGGTGGGTGCGGCGTTTATTGTCGCCGGCGTGCTGGTGAGTGAGCTGAAGCTGAAACGGAAGAAAAAAGCGCTGCCAGAGCGTGACAGCGCTGCGATAAATCAAGAGTCCTGATGTACCACGTCGCCCTGCGGTGCGGCCGCTTCCCGGCGGCTCAGCAGGGCGTTAAGCAGGATTGCGCCAAAGGTTGCGGTGCCAATCCCACCAAGGGTGAAGCCGCCCAGCGTCAGGGCAAAATCTCCCGCCCCCAGCACTAGCGTGACCGCCACCATAATCAGGTTGCTGTTCTGGCTCAGATCGACACGATGCTGCACCCAGATGCGTGCCCCGGCAACGGCAATCAGACCAAATACCACAATCGATGCCCCACCAATCACCGGCGCGGGAATGGTGTGGATCAGCGCGCCGAATTTCGGTGAGAAGCCGAGGAGCATCGCCATCACCGCTGCCGCCACGAAGACCAGGGTGGAGTAAACTTTGGTCACTGCCATCACACCAATATTTTCAGCGTAGGTCGTTACGCCGCTGCCGCCGACCGAGCCGGAGAGCATGGTAGCCAGACCGTCGCCGACAAAGGCGCGGCCCATGTAAGGGTCCATGCTGCGCCCGGTCATACCCGCAACGGCTTTCAGATGGCCTAAGTTTTCTGCCACCAGGATCACCGCAACCGGCGCAATTAACATCATCGCCTGCGTGTTAAAGACCGGAGACGTCACCTGCGGCAGGCCGAACCAGGCGGCGTTATGCAGCAGCGTAAAATCAACCGGCTTGCCCAGACCGAAGACGTTTGCCAGCAGGGCGTACACCAGACAGGCAACGATTAACCCCACCAGGATCAACAGTCGCTGGATCATCCCCCGCGTAAACACCGCCACCAGGCCAATGCAGAGTACCGTGATCACCGCCATCCAGCTTTCAAAGGGCGAACCGGAAACACTTCTGACGGCTATTGGCGCAAGGTTCAGACCAATTGCCATTACCACTGCCCCGGTGACGACGGGAGGCATCATCCGCTCTATCCAGCGCGTCCCGACCTTCATGACCACCAGGCCAATCAGCGTGTAGACCAGCCCGCAGGCGATAATGCCGCCGAGCGCGACGCTCAGATTCGGGTTGATGCCCTGACCGTTAAAGCCGGTGGTGGCGATGACCACGCCGACAAACGCAGCGCTGGAACCAAGATAGCTGGGCACGCGCCCGCCGGTGATGAAAAAGAACAGCAGGGTACCGATACCCGACATCAGAATGGACAGATTGGGATCAAGCCCCATCAGCATGGGCATCAGCACCGTTGCGCCGAACATCGCAACCGCGTGCTGAACCCCCATCACTAAGGTTGGCCCGAGCGGGAGCCTTTCATCCGGCGCGACCACGCCAGGTTCCGTAGAGGTCGATTTCAACTGCCAGTGGGGAAAACCGAACATTGCCATGAGCTGACTCCTTAAGGAGGGTTAACAGGCGGGTCGCATAAGCGCGTGATAGCCGCGGTCAAACCACACCAGCCCTTGCGGCGCGGGGTGGCGAATAATCGAAACGATGTCGCAAAACAGGATGTCGTGCGTGCCCACGCTCACCACCTGGCTGATACGGCAGTCAAACGAGGCCAGCGCCTCCTCCAGACGCGGGCAACCCGTTTCGCCGGTCTCCCAGCGCGCGGCGGCGAAGCGCTCGTCCATCGGGGTTTTCCCCCCAAACAGGTTTGATAGCGGCTCTTGTCCGGCGCTCAGGGTATTGACGCACAGGGTGCGGTTTTCACTGAAGGTCGGCCAGACGGATGCGCCACGGTTCAGGCATACCAGCAGCGTGGGTGGTGAATCCGTTACGCTGCACACCGCGCTGGCGGTGAAGCCCGCCATCCCGGCAGGACCGTCGGTGGTGATGATATTGACCGCCGCACCGACGCAGGCCATGGCATCACGGAAGGTTTGTTTATCGGGTGTCATCATGATGGCTCCTTATGCCAGTGCGCATGCGTCTTCAAAGGCCAGACGCGGCAAACGGCCGTAGAGTTTGCTGGTATCGCCATAGCCAATATTGATAAGCAGATTACTTTTCAGCGACGTGCCGGTGAAAAACGCGTCGTCGACTTTTTGGCGATCAAAGCCTGACATCGGGCCCGTATCGAGCCCCAGCGCCCGACAGGCGAAAATCAGGTAAGCCGCCTGCATCGCGCTGTTGCGAAAGGCTGTCTCTTCGGCAAGCGCCGGGCTTGAGGTAAACCAGCTCCGCGCATCCCCGTGGGGGAACAGGGCGGGAAGGCGTTCATAAAATTCACTATCCCAGGCGACAATCGCCGTAACCGGGGCTGTGAGGGTTTTCTCCAGGTTGCCGCTGGAAAGCGCCGGGCGCAGTTTTTCTTTTCCCTCTGCGCTTCGTACAAACACAATCCGCGCTGGCGAGCAGTTGGCGGACGTGGGACCCCATTTCATCAGGTCGTAGATCTCGCGCAGCGTCTCGTCGCTGACGGGGATCGCCTGCCAGCCGTTATGGGTGCGTGCGCCGGTAAACAGTGATGCCAGCGCGCCAGGGGTAATCGCTTCGCTCATCAGGGCTCCTTATAAAGCGGGTTCAGGGCTGTGCAGCAGGCTGGCAAGCCCGTTCAGCAGCAGCGTATTAAAGGTTTCTGGCTCGGTGACGTTGCAGGCGTGCCCGCCCTGACGCATCACCACCTTGTGGCTGCCGGGGATGGCCGCCTGTAGCTCAGTGGAACAGACCGCAGGGATGAGCAGATCGTCGGCGGAGCAGATGAGGTGTACCGGGCAGTGAATGCGTGAGGCGTGGCGACTGAAGTCCGCTTTCTTCAGGGCATTCAGCCTGTGCAGCAGGTTGTTTTTGCCCTGGAAGTGGGCCAGTGCCAGAGCCTCTTCGGCCTCCAGACGCGGCGCGCGGGCGGCCATCCAGTCGGCCGGGTAAAGAAACAGCGGCTGTGCCTCTACCCACGCCTGTGCGCCGCCTGCATGAAGCAGGCGTTCGCGGATCTGGAAACAGCGTCGGGTATGAGCATTCAGAGTGAGCCAGCCGTTCACGCACACCAGCGCGCTGAGGGCATCGGGGTGGTCGAGCGCCAGCTGCAGGCCGATCAGCGCCCCCAGCGCATGACCCACGACGCAGTAACGAACGATCCCGGCGGCATTCAGCGCCCGGGCCAGCTCGTCGGCCATCATCGCCAGGCTGTAGGCTTCCGGCAGCACGTCGGGATTATTGCCCGTCCCGCGCTGGTCGTAGCACACCACCTGGTACTCTTGCTCCAGGACGGCAAGCTGCGGTAGCCAGTAGCTGCCGCCCCCGCCAAGTCCGGTAATCAGGACAACCGTGGGCGCGCCGTCGTAAGGGGGAGGTGAGACAGAGAGCTTCATGGCCGCCTCACTTTGCGATGTGTGCAACGGTCGCGATTTCAACCAGCGCATCTGGCTTCACCAGCCCACACTGAATGCAGAACCGGGCCGGTTTATCACCGGGAAAGAACTCGGCGTAAATGTCGTTAATCGCGGCGTAGTTTTTCCAGTCGGTGATAAAGATACTGTTGAACGTCACATCCTCCATTGTGCCACCCGCTGTTTCGATCACTTTTTTGATCGTCTCCAGCACGTGGCGGGTTTGCGCCTTTGGGTCGTTGGGGTAGACCACGTTATTGTGCTGATCAAACGGCAGCGTGCCGGATACATACACCACACCATCGGCCAGCGTGCCGGGCACGAACGGGGCAATCGGGGTACTGGTTCCTGACGGAATAATCACGGATTTCGGCATGGTCTTGTTCCTCAGGCAATACGGGCTAACGGTGGATTCAGGGCGTCGCAAAAATCCGCGACGTTACTGACCCAGCCAAAAAAGGTTTCGATGTTGAACAGGGCCGCTTGCTGCGCAAACGCCGGCCCGGCCTGATGGGTGGCGTCTTCCAGCACCACGCCAAAATATTCCAGGAAGAAGCCGTCGCGCAGGGTGGATTCCACGCAGACGTTGGTAGCGATGCCGGTAAAGACCAGATGACGGATCCCCCGGCTGCGCAGCAGGCTGTCGAGCGGGGTGTTGAAAAAGCCGCTGTAGCGCGGTTTGGGCAGCACGATATCGCCTGCCTCTGGCACCAGCTCATCCACCAGCTGGTAATCCCAGCTGCCTTTCGCCAGCAGTGTGCCCTGCAGTTCGGGCCGTTTGCGCATGGTTTTCAGGGCGTTCGATTTATGGAAATTGGGAGAGCCCGGGCCACCGGCCTCCACATATTGATCGTCCCAGCCGTTCTGGAACCAGACGATCAGCATGCCTGCCGCGCGGGCTGCGTTGACGGCAGTTTTAATGTTTTCAATCACCGGTCGGGTGGCGGAGACGTCAAATCCCGCCAGATCCAGATAGCCGCCCTGGCTGGCATAGGCGTTTTGCATATCCACCACAATCAGGGCGCTTTGGTGCGGCGCAAAGGTGATAGCTTCCGGACGTGCTGCAAGCGTGGTCATTACGCGACCTCCTTTGTGATGGCAGGAATGTGGGCGCGGCACTGCATCAGCGGCTGAATGCGCTCGCCGAATGTTTCCACACCGGTCAGGAACTCATCGAAGGTCAGCAGCACGCCTTCCGCACCGGGCACGGCGGCCACTTCATCGAGCATTCTGGCGACGCTGGCATAGGAACCGACCAGCGTGCCCATGTTGATGTTGACCGCTGAGGTCGGGTCGGCCATCTGACGGACGTTGGTGTCCGAGCCGGAACGGGTATCTTTCTGGCTCTGTTCGGTGAGCCAGCTCAGCGCTTCGTCGTCTGCGCCCGCCTTATACCGTTCCCATTTCGCGCGGGCGGCGTCGTCGGTTTCGTCGGCAATGACCATAAACAGGACATAGGAACCCACATCGCGACCGGTTTTGTCCGCGGCCTCTTTCATGCGTGCCGCGGTCGGGGCGAAGGCGGCTGGGGTATTCACGCCTTTGCCAAAGCAGAAGTTGAAGTCGGCGTATTTAGCGGAGAATTCCATTCCTGCGTCGCTCTGCCCGGCGCAGATCACTTTCATCGGGGCGGAAGGCTGCGGGCTGACGCGGCAGTCGTTCATGGTGAAGTAGTCACCTTTGAAGTCGCTTTTGCCGGTGCCCCAGAGATCGCGCAGCACCTGCACATACTCGGTCAGGTAGTCGTAGCGGCGGGAGAAATACTCGTCGCCCGGCCAGATCCCCATCTGCTCATATTCAGGTTTTTGCCAGCCCGTAACCAGGTTAACGCCAAAGCGACCACCGGAGATGGAGTCGATGGTGGAGGCCATTCTGGCAACAATCGCCGGCGGCAGGGTGAGGGTGGCGGCCGTCGCGTAGATCTGAATGCGCGAGGTGACGGCTGCCAGCCCGGCCATCAGGGTGAAGGACTCCAGGTTGTGATCCCAGAATTCGGTTTTGCCGCCGAAACCCCGCAGCTTGATCATCGAAAGCGCAAAATCGAAATGGTAGTGCTCCGCCTTTTGCACAATGGCCTTATTCAGCTCAAAAGTAGGCATGTATTGCGGGGCGGTGGTCGAGATTAGCCAGCCGTTGTTGCCGATAGGTACAAATACGCCAATTTTCATCACGAACCTCTCTTTACGACGTTGCAGGTAAAAAGGGTTTTGCAAAGGCAATGCCAGTTTTGAAAATGGCTTTGTTATTAATGTGTTAATCAATGGTTGGTTAATTGAGGTATGCAAATGTGGACTAAATGGTCAAAAACATTGCACAGAAAACAGGCATTCATGCGCGATCGGAGTGCAGAGTGTCGTGGTCGGTGAGGGGTTTTGCTATGCTGATGGCAACGCAAAATATGGAGAGCGGGAATGACACAAGGTGCAGTGAAAACACCCGGTAAACGTTCGCAGGCGGTCAGTGCGAAGAAGCAGGCCATCCTGAGTGCGGCGCTGGAGACCTTTTCGCAGTTTGGTATTCATGGCACGCGTCTTGAGCAGGTGGCGGAACAGGCCGGGGTGTCGAAAACGAATCTGCTCTACTACTACCCGTCGAAAGAGGCGCTTTACATTGCGGTGATGCAGCAGATCCTTGATATCTGGCTGGCGCCGCTCAAGGCGTTTCGCGAAGAGCTTGCCCCGCTGGTGGCAATCAGGGAGTACATTCGCCTGAAGCTGGAGGTGTCGCGTGATTATCCGCAGGCGTCACGGCTGTTCTGCCTGGAGATGCTGCAGGGCGCACCGCTGTTGCAGGCGGAACTGACCGGGGATTTAAAACAGCTGGTTGACGAGAAATCGGCCATTATTGCCGGATGGGTGGCGGGCGGGAAGCTGGCTCCAGTTGACCCACATCATCTGATCTTTATGATTTGGGCCTCCACTCAGCATTACGCTGACTTTGCGGCCCAGGTTGAAGCGGTAACCGGTAAGACGCTTCAGGATGAGGCGTTTTTCCACAGCACGCTGGAAAACGTTCAGCAGATGATCATTGAAGGGATCCGCGTGCGTTAGTTTCCCGGCGGAAGAGGGCAGCTTAAATCGCCCTCTTCACACTGCATCAGTGAGGCAAGAAACGCTTCACGCTCAACGGTTTTTTCGTTCAGGCACTGGCTGATGATCATCGGCTGGACGCTGCCTCCCTCAGTACCCGACCCGATAAAGTTGCAGTCGGCATCGCGCAGGGCAATCCACGCCTGCTGTGCCTTTTTCAGAAGCTCACGCTGTGGGGCTTCTGCGCGTTTGATGGCAGCCTGATACGTCTGATTCAGTTTTTTATCGGCTGCCTGGTACTGCTGCGCCGTACAGGTGTTCATTTCAAGCTGGGTGGTCGCATTTGCGCATTCTTCTGCCAGCGCGTTCGCGCTCAGCAGCAATGCAGCCCCCGCGATCAGATATCTTTTCATCATCCCCTCCATGTAAAAAAGCCGGATGCGCTGTGCTTATCCGGCCCTGGGTTATTTTGTCACCCCGGTAAGCGTAGTGCCACCGGGGATATTTTACACGATTAACCGATTGTCATCAGGCTCGCGTTACCGCCCGCCGCCGCGGTGTTCACGCTGAGCGAGCGCTCAACGTACAGACGTTCCAGCAGCAGATTGGTTTCGCCGCGGGCAAAGCCCTGTACCGAAACAATCGCACCGCTGCGGGCCGCCACCTGCTCGCACAGTTCGCGTAGCTGGTCGGAATCACCGTGATAGATAACGGCATCAAACGGCTGAGTCAGCAGGGCATCGGGCTTCGCAAAATGAATGCGGGCAGAGACCGCTTTCGGCAGCTGTTTCGCGAGGTCACGATGCAGTGCATCTTCCGGCCACAGCACTTCACAACCGGTTGCAGCAGCGGCGGCCAGCTGAACCAGCGCATCCTGCTCGTTGTCCGCCACGCACAGCACACGCTCGCGCGGCATCAGCGTCCAGGTGTTGCGCTCACCGGTTGGCCCCGGCAGCAGGCGCTGCGTTCCCGCCTGCGCCAGTTCGCCATACTGCTGTGCGACAGCGCGCAGTTCCGGGCGTGTTTCTGCCCACGTGATGAGCGCCTCCAGCGGCTGTGTCAGCACGGCCTTCAGCTGCGCGTCCACCGGACGTTCGGCATCCTGACGTGCCAGCGTCACGCCGAGCGCATTGTCCGGACGGTTTGCCAGCAGACGGTACAGGTAGAGTGGACCACCGGCTTTTGGACCGGTACCTGACAGACCTTCACCGCCGAACGGCTGTACGCCCACTACCGCGCCGACCATGTTACGGTTGACGTACAGGTTGCCTACTTTAGCGCTGCCGGTCACCTGAGCGATGGTCTCATCGATGCGGGTATGCACGCCGAGGGTCAGGCCATAGCCGGAGGCGTTAATCTGTTCAATCAGCTCGTTGAGGTTGTTACGGTTGTAGCGCACCACGTGCAATACCGGGCCAAAGACCTCTTTTTTCAGCTCGTCGAAGCTGGCCAGTTCAATCAGCGTTGGCGGCACAAAGGTGCCGGTCTGCCACTCGCGGGCATCCTCGCTGTTTTCACGCACGGCCTGGAAGACCGGACGGCCTTTGGCGCGCATGGTCTGAATGTGGTTTTCGATATTTGCTTTGGCTTCCCCGTCGATAACCGGCCCGATATCGGTCGTGAGACGGCCCGGGTTACCCATGCGGCATTCGGCCATCGCGCCGCGCAGCATCTTCAGCGTGTGGTCTGCTACGTCATCCTGCAGACACAGCACGCGCAGGGCGGAACAGCGCTGGCCCGCGCTGTCGAAGGCGGAGGCGAGAACATCGACCACCACCTGCTCGGTGAGCGCGGAGGAGTCGACGATCATGGCGTTCATGCCGCCGGTTTCAGCGATGAGCGGCGTTGGACGCCCTTGTGCATCAAGACGGGTGGCGATGTTGCGCTGGAGCAGGGAGGCCACTTCAGTCGAGCCGGTAAACATCACGCCGCGCACACGGTTATCGGCGGTCAGTTTCGCCCCGACCGTTTCACCGCGGCCCGGCAACAGCTGTATGACACCCGCAGGCACGCCCGCTTCCAGCAGAATGTTAATACCCTGAGCGGCAATCAGCGGGGTCTGCTCCGCCGGTTTTGCCAGCACGCTGTTGCCTGCGGCAAGTGCGGCGGCAATCTGGCCGGTGAAGATCGCCAGCGGGAAGTTCCACGGACTGATACACACCACCGGACCGAGAGGACGGTGGGTTTCGTTATCGAAATCATCACGAACCTGGCCTGCGTAGTAGTGCAGGAAGTCGACCGCTTCACGAACTTCGGCAATGGCGTTGCTGAAGGTTTTACCTGCTTCGCGCACCAGGATCCCGATGAGCGACTGCATCTGGTCTTCCATCAGCACCGCAGCACGTTCCAGAATGGCGCCACGCTCTTGCGGCGGCGTCGCGAACCAGATTGGCGCGTTATTCACCGCACTGTCCAGCGCCTGATCCACTTCTGCTTCGGTTGCTTCACGCACGTAGCCGACGATATCTTTTGGCTCCGCCGGGTTAATCACGGGCTGCATTTCGCCATCAGCGACGGGCTGCTCCAGAATCGGTTTGGCCTGCCATTTCTGCAGCGCGCTGTTGAGCAGGGCGGAGGAGAGGGAGGCCAGACGGTGTTCGTTCGCCAGGTCCAGGCCCGCGGAGTTCACGCGACCTTTGCCGTACAGTTCACGCGGCAGCGGGATCTTCGGATGCGGCAGGCCAATCTGACCTTCCTGGGCCGCCATCTTCTCAACCGCCTGCACCGGATCGGCAACCAGCTCGTCAAGCGGCAGGGTGGTATCGGCGATACGGTTAACGAAGGAGGTGTTCGCCCCGTTCTCCAGCAGGCGACGCACCAGGTACGCCAGCAGGGTTTCATGGGTGCCCACCGGGGCATAAATACGGCATGGACGGTTCAGTTTGCCATCCGCCACTTTACCGGTGACCTGCTCGTACAGCGGTTCCCCCATGCCGTGCAGGCACTGGAACTCATACTGACCCGGATAGTAGTTCTGACCGGCCAGGCTGTAGATGGCCGCCAGAGTGTGGGCGTTATGGGTGGCAAACTGCGGGTAAATCAGGTTCGGCACGCCGAGCAGTTTTTTCGCGCAGGCAAGGTAGGAGACATCGGTGTAAACCTTGCGGGTATAGACCGGATAGCCTTCCAGACCTTCCATCTGGGCGCGTTTAATTTCGCTGTCCCAGTAGGCGCCTTTCACCAGGCGGATCATCAGGCGACGGCGGCTGCGGCTTGCCAGGTCAATCAGGTAATCAATCACGAACGGACAACGTTTCTGATACGCCTGGATAACGAAACCAATTCCGTTCCAGCCTGCCAGCTCCGGCTCGAAGCACAGTTTTTCCAGCAGATCGAGGGAGATCTCCAGGCGGTCGGCCTCTTCGGCATCGATGTTGATACCGATGTCGTACTGGCGCGCCAGCAGGGTCAGGGATTTCAGGCGCGGATAGAGCTCTTCCATCACCCGGTCGTACTGCGCACGGCTGTAGCGCGGATGCAGGGCCGAGAGCTTGATGGAGATCCCCGGGCCTTCATAAATACCACGACCGTTTGACGCTTTACCAATGGCGTGAATCGCCTGCTGGTAAGAGACCATATAAGCCTGCGCGTCGGCGGCGGTCAGCGCCGCTTCACCCAGCATGTCGTAAGAGTAGCGGAAACCTTTATCTTCGAGCTTACGGGCGTTGGCCAGCGCTTCCGCGATGGTTTCGCCGGTAACAAACTGCTCGCCCATCAGGCGCATCGCCATATCCACGCCTTTGCGGATCAGCGGTTCACCGCTCTTGCCGATGATGCGGTTCAGGGAGCGAGAGAGGTTGGCTTCGTTATGAGTCGAGACCAGTCGGCCGGTAAACAGCAGGCCCCAGGTCGCCGCGTTGACGAACAGCGACGGGCTGCGGCCAATGTGTGACTGCCAGTTACCGTTGCTGATTTTGTCGCGGATCAGTGCGTCACGGGTGGCTTTGTCAGGAATACGCAACAGCGCTTCCGCCAGACACATCAGCGCTACGCCCTCCTGAGAGGAGAGGGAAAACTCCTGCAGCAGACCCTGTACCATTCCGGCGCGGCCGGTGGCATTTTTCTGGTTACGCAGTTTGTCGGCAAGCTGATACGCCAGGCTGTGCGCCTGAGAGGCAATGGCTTCTGGCAGACGGGCCTGCTCCAGCAGCATCGGTACGGCGTCGGTTTCGGCGCGACGGTAAGCGCCGGTAATGGCGGCGCGGCTGACGGACTGAGGCAGGATCTGCTCGGCGAATTCAAGGAACGGCTGATGGTTTTCGTCAGCAGCGGCGGAAACCTCATCACTTTCATTGGCCGCACCCGCCAGCAGCGCGGGCAGCTCTGGCAGCCCCTCATCGCTTTCGAGTCTTTCGAGGTAGTTAAAAATCGCCTGCTTGATTAGCCAGTGCGGCGTGCGGTCAATGCGGGTTGCTGCGGTCTTAATCCGTTCGCGGGTTGCGTCATCCAGCTTAACCCCCATGGTGGTCATACCCATGCCAAAGCTCCTGTTGTTCTGTCGTCGTGTGCTATCGATAGCGTGAAATATCCACCATGTTGCAACTTTGTGCAACCGTGTTAAATGTGACCTGGTTTGCAACCCAGGAAATGAATGGATTGTTAAGAGATGGTTAGCTGGAAAAAAGTGCTGGCTTCTGGATGAGAGGCCTGTTTTTATGCGGGACTTAACACTTTTAAAAGGTGCAACCCGTAAAAGCGTGAGCGAGTGCAACCTATACGAAAGACGTATAAAACCAGGGATGAATTTGATGTAAATGCAGTGTTAAATCGTTTGTGTGCGAGCACTGCTTACGGCAGGATACGCGCGGCCAACAGAAACACATACACACATCACTACGTTCCGGTGATGACATAACAAGGCAACCCGGACGGTTGTCGCTCGACATTTTGGAGAATTTGAATGGCAATTAGCACACCGATGCTGGTGACATTTCTCGTTTATATATTTGGCATGATCCTGATAGGGTTTTTGGCATGGCGTTCAACAAAGAACTTTGACGACTACATTCTGGGCGGGCGTAGCTTAGGGCCGATGGTCACCGCACTCTCTGCGGGCGCGTCCGACATGAGCGGCTGGCTGCTGATGGGTCTGCCGGGGGCGATTTTCATCTCCGGTATTTCTGAAAGCTGGATCGCCATTGGCCTGACCGTCGGGGCATGGATCAACTGGAAGCTGGTTGCAGGCCGTCTGCGCGTGCATACCGAAGCCAACAACAATGCGTTGACCCTGCCGGATTACTTCACCGGACGCTTTGAAGATAACAGCCGCGTGCTGCGCATTATCTCTGCGCTGGTTATCCTCGTGTTCTTCACCATCTATTGTGCCTCTGGCATTGTGGCCGGTGCGCGCCTGTTCGAAAGCACTTTCGGCATGAGCTATGAAACGGCGCTGTGGGCCGGTGCTGCGGCAACCATTCTTTATACCTTCGTGGGCGGTTTCCTGGCCGTAAGCTGGACTGACACCGTGCAGGCGAGCCTGATGATTTTCGCTCTGATCCTGACGCCAGTCATTGTCATCTTCACCGTCGGCGGCTTTGCTGATTCGCTGGAAGTGATTAAGCAGAAGAGCATTGAAAACGTCGACATGCTGAAAGGGCTGAACTTTGTCGCCATCGTTTCTCTGATGGGCTGGGGTCTGGGCTACTTCGGTCAGCCGCATATTCTGGCGCGCTTCATGGCCGCTGACTCTCACCACACGATTGTTCATGCCCGTCGTATCAGTATGACGTGGATGATCCTCTGTCTGGCGGGTGCCTGTGCGGTTGGCTTCTTCGGCATCGCTTACTTCAACAATAACCCGGCGCAGGCAGGTGCAGTAAACCAGAACGCCGAGCGTGTGTTCATCGAACTGGCGGGCATTCTGTTCAACCCGTGGATTGCCGGTATTCTCCTCTCCGCGATCCTGGCGGCCGTGATGTCCACCCTGAGCTGCCAGCTGCTGGTCTGCTCAAGTGCAATCACCGAAGACCTCTACAAAGCGTTCCTGCGTAAAGATGCGAGCCAGAAAGAGCTGGTATGGGTGGGGCGTTTCATGGTGCTGGTGGTGGCCTTAATTGCCATTGCGCTGGCGGCAAACCCTGAGAACCGCGTGCTGGGCCTGGTAAGCTACGCGTGGGCGGGCTTTGGTGCGGCGTTTGGTCCGGTGGTGCTCTTCTCGGTGCTGTGGTCGCGCATGACCCGCAACGGCGCGCTGGCGGGGATGATTATCGGTGCGCTTACCGTGATCGTCTGGAAGCAGTTCGCCTGGCTCGGTCTGTACGAAATTATTCCGGGCTTCATCTTCGGCAGTATCGGCATTGTGGTGTTCAGCCTGCTGGGGAAAGCGCCTTCTGCCTCAATGCAGAAACGTTTTGCTGAAGCAGACGCACACTATCACACTGCACCGCCGTCTAAGCTGCAGGCTGAGTAATCTTTTTCGCTGATAGTCAGGCCGGGTAAGCGCGCGCTACCCGGCTTTTTTCTTGCCAAAATCCGCAATTTACGATGATATCGCTGTGCTTATAACAATGAGGATAGCGAAGCATGACAATCAAAACAGGGGTAATGGCAGCGGCATTATTGATGCTGGCGGGCTGCAGTATGCCGCCGCAACACGCGGCGATGGAGACCTGCAAAGCGGATAACCAGATGCAGCAAACCACGCTCTATTTCGGGCTAAACCGTCCCGCAGGCGCGCAAATCACCACCGGCGAGTGGCAGCAGTTCGTTGACCAGGACGTGACGCCGCGTTTTCGCGATGGCCTGACGGTCTTTGATGCGCGCGGGCAGTGGCTGGGTAACGACGGGAAAGTGGCGCGTGAACCGAGTAAGGCGCTTATGCTGATCCACGGTAAAGATGCGCAGAGCGAGAAGAATATTGAAGCGTTGCGCGGTATTTATAAATCACGCTTCGCGCAGGAGTCGGTGATGCGGGTCGATCAGCCGGTGTGCGTGCAGTTTTAATGAAAAACGGCGGGAGAACCCGCCGTTATCGCTTACAGCACCAGTCCTGCAAAGCTGGCGGACAGCAAACTGACCAGCGTCGCGCCATACACCAGACGTAAGCCAAAACGCGATACCACGTTCCCCTGTTGCTCGTTCAGGCCTTTGATCGCCCCGGCCACAATGCCGATAGAGGCAAAGTTAGCGAACGACACCAGGAAAACGGACAAAATGCCCAGTCCGCGGGGTGACATCTGATGCGCAATTTTTTGCAGCTCAATCATTGCCACAAATTCATTTGCGACCAGCTTGGTTGCCATAATACTGCCGGCATTCAACGCGTCGCTCAGCGGAATACCAACCAGCCACGCCAGCGGATAAAATACATAGCCCAGGATCTGCTGGAAGCTCATACCAAATACGCTGGAGAAGAGGGCGTTAACGGCGCTAATAAGGGCAATAAAGCCAATCAGCATCGCCAGAATAATCATCGCCACTTTAAAACCGGCCAGAATATACTCGCCAAGCATTTCGAAGAAGCTCTGGGACTCGTGCAGCTTTTCAAGCTTGATGTCCGGCTCTGCTTCCGGGCGCGCCGGGTTGATAATGGAGAGAATAATAAAGGTGCTGAACATGTTCAGGATGAGCGCGGCAACGACAAATTTGGCGTCGAGCATGGTCATATAGGCACCGACAATCGACAGGGATACCGTCGACATGGCCGTGGCCGCCATGGTGAAGAGACGACGAGAGGAGAGGTCGCCCAGTACACCCTTGTAGGCAATAAAGTTTTCAGACTGTCCGAGGATCAGCGAGCTCACCGCGTTGAACGATTCCAGCTTACCCATGCCATTCAGTTTTGACAGCAGTGTCCCGATCACCCGAATAAAAATCGGCAGAATTCGCCAGTGCTGAAGAATACCAATCAGTGCGGAGATAAAAATAATCGGGCAGAGTACGCCGAGGAAAATGAACGCCAGTCCTTTTTCACCCATCCCGCCAAAGACGAAATTGGTGCCTTCGGCCGCGAATTTCAGCAGTGACTCAAAGAATCCCGAGACATATTTAATAATGAACAGCCCGCTTTCGGCATGAAGGAAAAAGAACGCCAGGGCTATTTCAATGACAATCAGCTGTAAAACAAAACGAATGCGAATTTTTCGGCGGTCGAAACTCACCAGCCAGGCAAGCGCAAGAATAATCACCAGCGCCAGCAGGAAATGGATAATGTTAAACATGGTTAATTTTCAGTTGGTTTTTGAGGCAGATATTTAGCCACAGCCCTGATTAACCGTAAATGGGCATTTTCGCTATAACTTATAAACTTAACGATAACGCCAGCAATTATTACCAGGCTGGGTGTTTACAACTCGTCATCAAAACAACACACATTTCGCTTGTTTTTCTTGCTGGCGTAATGATAATCACTATCACAAGAATTTACCTTTCTTTGCATCAGTTGACCGCGATAAACATTTAAGGTGTCGGCATGTTTGTTCCATTTCTCATTATGTTACGTGAAGGTCTCGAAGCGGCCCTCATCGTCAGCCTCATCGCCAGTTATCTGAAGCGAACCCAGCGTGGACGCTGGATTGGTGTCATGTGGATTGGGGTATTCCTCGCCGCAGCACTCTGTCTGGGCCTTGGCATTCTTATCAATGAAACCACCGGTGAGTTTCCCCAGAAAGAGCAAGAGTTGTTTGAAGGGATCGTGGCCGTCATTGCCGTGGTAATCCTCACCTGGATGGTGTTCTGGATGCGTAAAGTGTCCCGCAACGTGAAGGTGCAGCTTGAGCAGGCGGTGGATAACGCCCTGCAAAAGGGCAATAACCACGGCTGGGCGCTGATCATGATGGTCTTTTTCGCCGTGGCGCGGGAAGGGCTGGAGTCGGTTTTCTTCCTGCTGGCGGCATTTCAGCAGGATGTGGGGATCTGGCCACCGCTGGGTGCGATGCTGGGTCTGGCCACTGCGGTGGTGCTGGGCTTCCTGCTCTACTGGGGCGGCATTCGTCTTAACCTGGGTGCGTTCTTTAAATGGACCAGCCTGTTTATTCTGCTGGTGGCCGCTGGGCTGGCGGCGGGGGCGATCCGCGCTTTCCACGAAGCGGGCCTGTGGAATCACTTCCAGGAAGTGGCGTTCGACCTCAGTAACGTGCTCTCAACGCACTCCCTGACCGGTACCTTGCTCGAAGGTATTTTTGGTTACCAGGAAACGCCGAGCGTCAGCGAAGTGGCGATGTACTTTATCTATTTGGTTCCGGCGCTGGTGCTGTTTGCCATGCCGCCGCGCACCGGCACTCAGACGTCGCGCGTTGCGCCGTAATCTGACTGTATTAGTTACAACATACTTTTAAAGGGAAGAGTCATGGCAATTCAGTTCCGTCGTAGTGCGTTATGCGCAGGCATTGCCGCGCTGTTCGCTTCAGCATTTTCCGCCTGGAGCGCGGATGTTCCGCAGGTCAAGGTTTCGGTCAATGATAAGCAGTGCGAGCCAATGACCATCACGGTCAACAGCGGCAAAACCCAGTTTATTATTCAGAACCACAGCCAGAAGGCGCTGGAGTGGGAAATTCTGAAAGGCGTCATGGTGGTGGAAGAGCGTGAAAATATCGCGCCGGGCTTTAGTCAGAAGATGACCGCCAACCTGCAACCGGGTGAATATGAGATGACCTGCGGGCTGCTGACGAACCCTAAAGGCAAGCTTATCGTGAAGGGCAACGCCACGGCCGATGCCGCAAAAGGCACGGCTCTGTTGAGCCTGGGTGATGCGATTACTGCTTATAAAGCGTATGTCATCAAAGAGACAGCGGACCTGGCTACCGGTACCAAAGCCTTCACCGATGCAGTAAAAGCGGGCGATATCGCGAAAGCGAAATCCCTGTATGCGCCAACCCGCCAGCATTACGAGCGTATTGAGCCGATTGCCGAGTTGTTCTCTGACCTGGATGGCAGCATTGATGCCCGTGAAGATGATTTTGAGCAGAAAGCCGCCGACCCGAAATTTACCGGCTTCCACCGTCTGGAGAAAGCCCTGTTTGGCGATAACACTCTCAAAGGGATGGATAAATATGCCGATCAGCTGAACAGTGACGTGCTTGAGCTGCAAAAACGCATCGGCGAGCTGGCCTTCCCGCCATCAAAAGTGGTGGGCGGTGCCGCGGGTCTGATTGAAGAAGTGGCGGCAAGTAAAATCAGCGGTGAAGAAGACCGTTACAGCCACACCGACCTGTGGGACTTCCAGGCGAACGTCGATGGCGCGCAGAAAATTGTCGATCTGCTGCGTCCTCAGTTGCAGAAAGATAACAGCGAACTGCTGGCGAAAGTGGATGCCAACTTCAAAAAAGTCGACACCATTCTGGCGAAGTACCGTACCAAAGACGGGTTTGAAACCTACGATAAACTGACCGATGCCGACCGTAACGCGCTGAAAGGCCCGATTACCACACTGGCGGAAGATCTCTCCCTGCTGCGTGGCGTACTGGGTCTGGATTAAGCACGATGAACAAGCAGAATGAACACGACGTGGTGGAACCTTCACGTCGTCGATTGTTAAAAGGGGTAGGGGCGCTGGGGGGCGCCCTTGCTCTGGCCGGAGGGTGCCCGGTGGCGCATGCGGCGAAATCGCAAAGTGCTCCCGGCACGCTGTCACCCAATGCACGCATGGAGACGCAGCCTTTTTATGGCGAGCATCAGTCGGGCATTCTGACGCCACAGCAGGCCTCCATGATGCTGGTGGCTTTTGATTCGCTGGCAAGCGATAAAGCCGATCTTGAGCGTTTGTTCCGCCTGCTGACGACGCGCATCGCGTTTCTCACCGCCGGTGGTCCGGCGCCGGACACGCCTAACCCGCGTCTGCCGCCGATGGATTCCGGTATCCTCGGGGCATTTATCGCTCCGGATAACCTGACGATAACCGTTTCGCTCGGTGAGTCGCTGTTTGATGCGCGCTACGGGCTGGCAAAACAGAAGCCAAAAGCGCTGCAGAAAATGACGCGTTTCCCGAATGACTCTCTGGATGCTGCTCTCTGCCATGGCGATCTGCTCTTGCAAATTTGCGCCAACACCCAGGATACGGTGATCCACGCGCTGCGCGACATCATCAAGCACACGCCGGACCTGCTGAGCGTTCGCTGGAAGCGGGAAGGGTTTATCTCTGACCATGCCGCCCGCAGCAAAGGGAAAGAGACGCCGGTTAACCTGCTGGGCTTTAAAGACGGCACGGCCAACCCGGACAGCCGTAATGACCCGCTCATGAAAGAGGTGGTCTGGGTGACGGCCGATCAGGGCGAGCCGGCATGGGCTGTGGGGGGAAGTTATCAGGCGGTGCGGATTATTCAGTTCCACGTGGAGTTCTGGGACCGTACGCCGCTCAAAGAGCAGCAGACGATTTTTGGCCGCGATAAACAGAGTGGCGCTCCGCTCGGGATGAAGAACGAGCATGATGTGCCTGACTACGCCAGCGATCCGAATGGCGATGTCATCGCGCTGGACAGCCATATCCGCCTGGCCAATCCGCGTACCAAAGAGACACAATCCAGCCTGATGATGCGTCGGGGATATAGCTATTCACTTGGCGTAACCAACGCTGGCCAGCTCGATATGGGGCTGCTGTTTGTCTGCTATCAGCACGACCTGGAGAAGGGCTTCCTGACCGTACAGAAACGCTTAAACGGGGAAGCGCTGGAAGAGTACATTAAACCCATCGGCGGCGGTTATTTCTTTGCCCTGCCTGGCGCACGCGATCGCAACGCCTATCTCGCTCAAGGGTTGATTGAAGCCTGATAATTGTCCCTGCGATAATTCGCGGGGACATTATTTTTTCATATGCCTGTCCTGCTGTTATATTTCTGTAATATTCCTGTATGAGACTGATTTCCACTGTAGGGACAGTCTTAAAGTTACGTTCAGGTAAAATAAATGTTGCATTTATGATAACTCCTGATGTACTTAAGATAAGACAGCGGTAGTTCCCGGCAGTGATGCTGAATCACTATGGAGATCGCGAATGGTTGCGTCCTGTACTGGACATGGTAAACACAACACCCGCAGCACCCGGCGCGGAGGCTCAGACTCCGGCAGCGATTTCCTCACCACAAAATTATCCCCCTCGACTCAAGAATCTCTTTCGACCGACGTGCAGAATGGTGCGCGTAGCCGTTCTGTTGCGTCATCCGGTAAAGCAAGCAATGGCTTACAAGGAAGCCAACCCTCTGATGTTCGTGCGCATAATCGTGCTGAAACTGGCACGTGTGATGAATACCAACAACTCAAGGTGCTATCCATGGGAAGACAAAAAGCAGTGATCAAAGCTCGTCGCGAAGCAAAACGTGTGCTGAGACGGGATTCACGTAGCCATAAACAGCGTGAAGAAGAATCGGTCACCTCGCTTGTGCAGATGAGTGGCGTAGAAGCAATTGGCATGGCCCGAGACAGCCGTGATAATTCTCCAATTGTGGCGCGCAATGAGGCTCAGGCGCACTACCTGAATGCTATCGAGAGTAAACAGCTCATCTTTGCAACCGGCGAAGCCGGATGCGGGAAAACGTGGATCAGTGCAGCCAAAGCGGCAGAGGCGCTGATCCATAAAGACGTGGAGAGAATTATTGTCACCCGTCCGGTACTGCAGGCTGATGAAGATCTTGGCTTCTTGCCCGGAGATATTTCAGAGAAGTTTGCCCCTTACTTCAGGCCCGTCTATGACGTGCTGGTGAAACGTCTGGGAGCATCCTTTATGCAGTACTGTCTGCGACCAGAGATTGGCAAGGTGGAAATCGCGCCGTTCGCTTATATGCGCGGACGTACATTTGAAAATGCGGTCGTCATTCTTGACGAGGCTCAGAACGTGACCGCAGCGCAAATGAAGATGTTTTTAACGCGCCTCGGGGAAAACGTGACGGTCATCGTCAATGGTGATATTACCCAGTGCGATCTGCCGTCGGGCGTGAAGTCCGGACTGAGCGACGCCATGTCACGTTTTGAGGAAGATGAGATGATTGGGGTGGTACGCTTCACGAAAGAAGACTGCGTGCGTTCAGCGCTCTGCCAGCGCACGCTGCAAGCGTACTATTGAGTTAGCCGTTGTGTTCAAGGCCCGGGAAACCGGGCTTTGTTTTTCGTGCGGGCGTCCTGTCCGGGGAATATAAAAGAAAAAAGCCCGTACTTTCGTACGCGCTCTCATCTTGAATAAGGCGGTGAGGGGGGGATTGACTCGCGTCGCTCGCCCTGCGGGCAGCCTGTTCGCTGCGCGCTCAGTCTGTCCAACTGGCTGTCGCCCGTTGTCGAACCCCGGTCGGGGATTCTCATCCCCCCCTGTCCGGGGAATATAAAAGAAAAAAGCCCGTACTTTCGTACGAGCTCTTATCTTGAATATGGCGGTGAGGGGGGGATTCGAACCCCCGATACGTTGCCGTATACACACTTTCCAGGCGTGCTCCTTCAGCCACTCGGACACCTCACCATATTGTTTTGCTGCCTGACCGCTTGGGGGGCAACGGGGCGCTACTATAGGGAGTTGCGCTAAAACGGTCAAGCAGATTTTCTGCTTTAGTGCTTGTTCGGTTAAGCAATAATCAGCTCCACGTCTTTTTGACCGTGGAGCCGGTGATTAACGCTGTGAATCGAGCACTTCGCTGTTTTTGACCACCTCTTGTGCTCTGGTATAGCTTTCGATCAGCAACTGATAGGCAGGGAAGATATGGGTATACACTTCAGCCCACTCGGCTGCATCTTCCCGGTTCCATGTCCGCTGGATCTCAGAGGCAACCGCCGCGGTATCCATCGGTACCACCCCGGCCTGGACCACGCGCGCCAGGGTGATCTCCTGAGCCATTTTGCTGTAGGTGCCGGAGGCATCAATAACCGCAAACACTTTATAACCCTCCGCGACTGCGCTAATAGAGGGAAACGCCATGCAGACGCTGGTGATGGTGCCGGCGATGATCAACGTTTTGCGCCCGGTGGCTTTCACCGCAGCCACAAACTCCGGGTTATCCCAGGCGTTGATCTCACCTTTACGTGGAACGTATTGCGCATGTGGCGCATTAGCGTGGATCTCCGGGATAAGGGGGCCATTCGGTCCCTGCGGAACAGAAGCGGTGGTGATCACCGGGATCTTCGCCAGGGTAGCGATTTTTGCCAGCGCCGCAGCACGTGCGCGCAACTCTGGCATTGGCATATCCCCCACGGTCTGGAAAAGTCCGCTCTGGTGATCGATAAGCAACATCACCGCATCGTTTACATCAATAACCGGGCGTGAGCCGTTAAAATTTGCAGGTGCAGACATCTTCTTCTCCTTTATTACCATCAGATCTGGCCGAAGCGGCCGGAGTTGAAATCACGAATGGCTTCCGCGATTTCGGTTTTACTGTTCATCACAAACGGCCCATAGCCCACGATGGGTTCATTCAGCGGTTCGCCGGCCATCAGTAGGACTTTGGCATCGAGGCTCGCTTCCAGATGGAGTGTGTCGCCTTGCTGGCTTAATACAACCAGCTGTGCCTCGCCTGCCTGGGCTGTTCCGTTCACTGTAATGGTGCCTTCCATCACAACCAGCGCCGTGCTCCATCCCTCCGGCTGACTGAGCGTGAGATGGCTACCCTGATTGAGCGCGATGTCCCAGACGTTTAGCGGCGAAAAGGTGTGCGCGGGGCCTGCAACATCCTCGTAGCGACCTGCGATAACCCGCAGCGAGCCGCTGTTATCCGGCAGCGTGATCACAGGGATATCCGCCTTAGTGATGCTCTGGTAGCCCGGCGTCGCCATTTTGTCTTTGGCAGGCAGGTTGACCCACAGCTGCATCATTTTCAGTTCACCGCCTTTCTGCGCGAACGCGCTGGAGTGGAACTCCTCGTGCAAAATGCCAGCGCCCGCCGTCATCCATTGCACGTCCCCGGGGCCTATTACGCCGCCTCTGCCGGTGGAATCGCGATGTTCAACTTCGCCGGAATAGACGAGGGTGACCGTTTCGAAACCCCGGTGCGGATGCTCGCCGACGCCGCGCTTTGCCCCATCCGCCGGGAAGGTGTATGGCCCGGCGTAGTCCAGCAGCAAGAACGGGCTGAGCGGCTCGCCGTGTGTCTGGTAAGAAAACATTGAACGTACCGGGAAACCATCACCAACCCAGTGTTGACGGGGAGCGGTATACACGCCTGTTACGTTTTTCATGATGAACTCCTGAAGCGTTGTTGATGTAATTAGCTTATATTCAGCGTTAATATCCCGGTAGATAGTGAAAATGGCATTCACTGTTCTAAAAATAGAACGATGAGGATTTATGCAGGATCTCAATGACTTCGTCTGGTTTGTGAAGGTGGTCGACTACGGTGGTTTTGCTGCAGCGGGGCGTGCGCTCGATTTGCCGAAGTCCCGGCTAAGCCGCCGGATAGCTCAGCTGGAAGAGCGGCTTGGCGTGCGGTTAATACATCGCACAACGCGGCAGTTTACGGTGACAGAAGTAGGTCAGACCTTCTATCAGCACTGTAAAGCGATGATGGTGGAAGCAGAAGCTGCTGAGGAGGCGGTGGCCGCGTTACAGGCTGAGCCGCGCGGTATTGTCAGGATCACCTGCCCGATAACATTGTTGCATGTCCATGTTGGCCCGATGCTGGCGAGATTTATGGCGCGCTATCCAGGGATCGCGCTGCAGCTTGAGGCAACCAACCGGCGGGTAGACCTGGTGGGGGAGGGGATTGATGTCGCGATTCGCGTGCGCCCGCGTCCGTTCGATGACAGCGATCTGGTGTTAAGGGTACTGGCTGACCGGGGACATTGTCTGGTCGCCGCACCGGCGTTGATTCAGCGGATGGGTAAACCGTTGGTGCCCTCTGAACTCAGTGCCTGGCCTGGATTAAGCACGAACGAGGGTAAACACATCCATAAATGGGAACTGAGCGGTCCCGAAGGGGCGAAGGCGGAAATCCATTACCATCCTCGCCTGATCACTACCGATATGCTGGCATTGCGTGAAGCGGCTATAGCGGGTATCGGCGTGGTGCAGTTGCCCATATTGATGGTGAAAGAGCAGCTTGCGTCAGGGGACCTCATTCGCGTACTTGATGCCTGGGAGCCACGACGTGAGGTGATTCATGCTGTGTATCCTTCAAGACGCGGGTTACTCCCGTCTGTCAGGGCACTGGTGGATTTTCTTACCGAAGAGTATGCGCGGATGGTGGAAGATTAATATTTCGGGAGAGGGGCTCAGGGCGCATGCTGCACTGGCGGAGAATATAAAAGAAAAAAGCCCGTACTTTCGTACGAGCTCTCATCTTGAATATGGCGGTGAGGGGGGGATTGACTCGCTTCGCTCGCCCTGCGGGCAGCCTGTTCGCTGCGCGCTCAGTCTGTCCAACTGGCTGTCGCCCGTTGTCGAAGCCCGGTCGGGGATTCTCATCCCCCCTGTCCGGGGAATATAAAAGAAAAAAGCCCGTACTTTCGTACGAGCTCTTATCTTGAAAATGGCGGTGAGGGGGGGATTCGAACCCCCGATACGTTGCCGTATACACACTTTCCAGGCGTGCTCCTTCAGCCACTCGGACACCTCACCATATTGTCATCCCGTTGTTGCCGGGACGGGCGCTAATGTAAGGAAAAGCCGAACTGGCGTCAACTCACTTTTTCAGTAAATCAGTGCATTTAGACAAACTTCAGTCAACATGGCTTTTAAATGTGCTGAAAGCGCCTTTTTTATCAACAACGCGGTGGCGGTAAAAATTTGTTATGCTGGCAATCCAGTTGAAAATGAACACAAAACAGCGCAATAAAAGGCAGGAATGACTATGGATATAATCTTCTATCACCCCACTTTTGATACTGCTTACTGGATTAAGGCACTTTCGGCGGCGTTGCCCGGGGCGCGCGTGCGTGAGTGGAAACGTGGTGATAACGAACATGCTGACTACGCGCTGGTCTGGCATCCGCCGGTAGAAATGCTCCAGGGCCGTAAACTGAAGGCCGTTTTTGCACTGGGCGCCGGCGTGGATTCGATTCTGAGCAAACTGAAAGCACACCCTGAAATGCTGCCGGAAGAGATCCCCCTTTTCCGCCTGGAAGATACCGGCATGGGCCAGCAAATGCAGGAGTATGCTGTCAGCCAGGTGCTGCACTGGTTCCGCCGCTTCGACGACTATCAGGCACTAAAACAGCAATCCCACTGGGAACCGCTGCCGGATTATCAGCGCGAAGATTTTACCATTGGTATCCTCGGGGCTGGCGTGCTCGGCTCAAAAGTCGCTGAAGCACTTGCCCCGTGGGGCTTCCCACTGCGCTGCTGGAGCCGTAGCCGCAAGGATTATCCGGGCGTAGAAAGTTTTGCCGGCGCTGATGAGCTTCCTGCGTTCCTGAACGGTACGCGCGTGCTCATCAACCTGCTGCCAAATACGGCCGAAACGGTGGGGATTATCAATGGTGCACTGCTTAATCAACTGGCCGACCAGAGTTACGTAATGAACCTGGCACGCGGGGTACACCTTGTTGAGTCCGATCTGCTTCAGGCGCTGAACAGCGGAAAACTGAAAGGGGCGATGCTGGATGTGTACAGCCGCGAGCCGTTACCGGCCGAAAGCCCGCTGTGGGCACATCCGCGTGTGGCGATGACGCCGCACATTGCAGCGGTCACGCGTCCGGCGGAAGCTGTGGCCTATATTACCCACACCATCAGTGAGATGGAGCAGGGCCATCCGGTAACCGGACAGGTCGACAGACAGCGCGGCTACTGAGTGAAACCCGGCGTTAGCCGGGTTTTTGCTAATATTCGCTGCAGATAACTGCTATCCTTTGGAAAAACCGCAGAGGAGAGAAAGATGTATCCCGTTGACCTGCATATGCACACCGTCGCCAGTACCCACGCGTATAGCAACCTCCATGATTATATCGCGCAAGCGAAACGCAAGGGCATTACGCTTTTTGCGATTACCGATCACGGCCCGGACATGGCAGATGCGCCGCACTACTGGCATTTTGTGAATATGCGGATCTGGCCACGTCTGGTGGACGGTATTGGGATACTGCGCGGCATTGAGGCAAACATTAAAAATACAGACGGTGAAATCGACTGTACCGGACCGATGCTGACCTCTCTGGATCTGATCCTTGCCGGTTTCCATGAGCCGGTTTTCGCGCCGCAGGATAAAGAGACGAACACCCGAGCGATGATTGCTGCTATAGCCAGCGGCAACGTGCACATTATTTCTCATCCAGGCAATCCTAAATACCCGATTGATATCGAGGTTGTTGCCCAGGCGGCAGCGAAACACCGCGTGGCGCTGGAGATCAATAACTCTTCTTTTGTTCACTCGCGTAAGGGCAGTGAAGCAAACTGTCGCGCCGTGGCAGCTGCAGTACGGGATGCCGGCGGCATGGTGGCGCTGGGTTCCGATTCCCATACCGCGTTTACGCTGGGTGATTTTAGTGAATGCCTGAAAATACTGAATGACGTGGATTTCCCGGAAGACAGGATCCTTAACGTTACCCCACGCCGCATGCTTGATTTCCTCGAGTCACGCGGAATGGATCCGATTGATGAATTTGCCGATCTTTAATTGTGTAATGGAATAAAAAAATGAATGAGTTTTCCATCCTTTGCCGCGTGCTGGGTACGCTGTTCTATCGTCAGCCGCAAGACCCGCTGTTGGTTCCACTCTTTACCCTGATTCGTGAAGGGAAACTGGCGCAAAACTGGCCGCTGGAACAGGATGAGTTGCTGGAGCGTCTGCAAAAAAGTTGCGATATGCAGCAGATTTCAACGGATTACAACGCACTGTTTATTGGCGACGAATGCCGCGTTTCGCCGTACCGTTCAGCCTGGCAGGAAGGGGCGACGGAAGCGGAAGTGCGCGCGTTTCTCTCTGAACGCGGAATGCCGCTGACGGATACCCCTGCGGACCATATCGGAACGTTGCTGCTGGCTGCATCTTGGATTGAAGATCACGCCGCTGATGATGAGAACGAGGCTATCGAAACGCTCTTCGAAGCGTATCTGCTGCCGTGGTGCGGTACTTTCCTCGGCAAAGTTGAAGCACATGCGACCTCGCCGTTCTGGAGAACGCTGGCTCCGCTGACCCGCGACGCCATTGCGGCAATGTGGGATGAGCTGGAAGAAGAGGATGAAGAGTGATTTAGGTCACATAAATTCTGCAACCATACATTTCATCTTGCACGGAATGTGCATCTGATCTCATTTCCATGGCGCGCTTCTGCTAAGATGCGCGCCATGAACATATTACTTTGTATCGCATTAACGACAGGCATTCTCTCCGGACTATGGGGATGGGTGGCGGTCTCTCTCGGGTTGCTCAGTTGGGCCGGGTTTCTGGGCTGTACGGCCTACTTTGCCTGCCCGCAGGGCGGCGTAAAAGGGCTATTCATCTCTGGCTGTACCCTGATGAGCGGCGTTATCTGGGCACTCGTGATTATGAAGGGCAGCGCGCTGGCCCCGCATCTGGAGATCCTGGGCTATATCATGACCGGCGTAGTCGCGTTTTTGATGTGTATCCAGGCAAAGCATATGCTGCTGTCGTTTGTACCCGGTACCTTTATGGGCGCATGCGCGACGTTTGCAGGGCAGGGGGACTGGGCGCTGGTGCTTCCCTCGCTAATGCTGGGGTTGGTGTTTGGCTATGCCATGAAGAACAGCGGCCTCTGGCTGGCCGCCAGACGGGATAAAGCGCAAAACATCACTGCGGTAAGCGAATAAAAAAAGGCGAGATGATGATCTCGCCTTTTTTATGCGCTTCCTGTCAGGATTCCGGAGGCACCGACATATCGCGGTATTTAACCAGTATCGGGTTTTGCGCCTCTGCTTTGTTCTGCAGGTCCCACAATCCACGATCGATACCATCATTAATCAGGAAGATTACTCCGGTTTCTATGGCTGACATCAGACACATCATGACCGGTTCGTTAGAGGTATACCCGATTTCACCCTCCAGCAAACGCTGGTAATCGATGAAGCGGAAAACCCCGGCCTGCACTTCATAAGAAAGAATGGTTTTGCTGGTCGTTACCGAAGAGAGCACTTCGCCCGTGCTGACGTTGACGACACGCAGGTTTACGGCGATTTGGTCGAGCTGATATTGCGTATCAGCACCGATACCAAAGTAACGCGCGCCCACACCACCCGATTTAACGTTGCTTTCATAACCAATAATCGATCCCTCGATCATGACGTTCGCCGCGGCCAGTGATTCCAGCGGCATGCGGTTATTATTCGCGACGGTGCCATTTTCCTGCGCAGCGCGAATAATTTTCCGTTCATTTAACAGGTTCTGCAGACCCTGACGTTCCAGAGGAATAAACCAGTGCGAATCCTTCAGGGCGGTCACCAGCATGGCGGTGGCGCTCTGTGGCACTGCCGTAGAGAAGTTACTTGCCGGATAAGGTTTAAATTGTCCCGTTTCATCCTGAATGTTGTAAACCGAGACAAATATTTTACCGGTCGGCGCAGGTAAATGTGTTAAATCACGATAGCTTTGAGCCCGAGGCATTAATGTTGGTTTTGCAGCTTCTTTAGGTGGAGCAGTTAAACAACCGCTCAATAAGCACACTGCAACAAATATCAGGAAGCGCTGCATGATCGTTGTCCTTATTTCGTTGTTGTTTAAAAGTTCGTTGAATCACTTTGTAGACCGGAAACCTGAATGGTGGAGGTTTTCCCGGTTTTTCGATCGGTAACGTTCAACTGGAGTTGTCCGTCCTTGTTGGCGATGTCGACAATGAAGTCGTTGGTCACCATTCGGCCGGGTTTGCCGGTATTAATGTTGGTCAGCAACCCTCCCAAAATCTGCGACTGGATAGCCTGCGTGAAGTTGTCCAGTGCCGATGGGGTATCGACGCTAAAATCCTTAAAGCTGGGATCCTTATAGGAGTTTTGCGCCTGGGCTTCGTTCAACAGAAACGCCCCATTATTGGGATTACCGCCAAAGTTAGGGTTACGGAACTGGAACGTCATATTTCCGGCCCAGCTTATAGGGGTTATTAGCATTATCGAAACAACTGCATATGCAATACGCATGACAGCCTCCGGATATAGGTTCGCTAGAATTCGTCTTTTGCTAAATCGCTGGTGCTTAATAGCGCTTTATCAATTTGCAGGCGATTAATAGCATCTTCTGATTGAGCCAGTGCTAAGGCTACGTTTTTATCGAAGTCTATTTTCGTGGGGAATAAAAATGTTTGATAAATAACGTCCTGATTAGCCGTTATTGTTATCCAACTTCCCCATCGTGCACTGGGCCGCTCGTTGATTGTTATATTTCCAGTAAATGTACTGTCCCATTTGTCACTGAATGCACGATAAAAATTGTGCCCGACCGAGGAGACAGTGTGGTCTGTTAACAATCCAGGAACTTCGACCTCGACGGCCCGTACGTTCCCGGCAGCGAGCATAAAACTCGCTGCGGCGATCCAACTCAACGTGCGTTTCATTTGATTAACGCCTGAGGTTATCGTTTGCCCATGAAACAGCCTGAGTTCGGTTCTTAACAGCTATCTTCTTGAAAAGATTATAAAGGTGCGTCTTTACCGTATTTTCGCTGATAAATAACGAACGGGCGATTTCAATATTTGAAGCACCAATGCGCAATTTGTTCAGGATCTCTTTCTCACGGTGCGTTAGCAGCGCTGACTCTGAACTGTTATAGCGGTAATTTCCGGAGTGCGTGATGAGGTAGCTGGCAAGTTTTTGCGAAAAATAACACTCGCCGCGCAATATACCCTGCAGACCTTCGACCAGCCGATCTTCTTCTTCCGTGATATAGAACACACCATTGATATGCGGCCAGCTTTCAATATCTCTGAAGGGATACTCATCAGGGGTATTCAATAATAACACGCGGATATTATTGTTTTTCCTGCTTAAATTATCTTGCCAGTAATGGATAAGCTTTTTATCCGCTTCCATCATATCAATCAGAATGATACTGCCAGGTGCAATATCATCAAAAGAACGTTGAATATTATGTAATTTCCCGTGCAGAGACAGCGATTGCTTTAAATGTTGTAATAAAGCGGTCGCTTGCAACGAAGGTTTTGTGATCAACAGTAACGTATGACCATGTAAACTTTGGACTTCATTATACATGATGAAACCCCACTTTTTTATGACACCTGACAGCGGTCCTCCAGATAAAAAAGAGGACCCCAGAAGTACTGACAGATGTTGCACTGCTGTGTGAAGAAAAAAACCATAACCTCCAGCAGGAGGTAAATATAAAACAAATTTCGTACATCTGATTTCAATCTAGCTATTACTAACTTTAAAGCAAGTGTTAAACGTGTAACAGAATGTAAAAATCAATATTAATTTGTGAAAATGGACTATTTTAAATGTTGTGAAATGATAAGAAAGTTGTACATGTAAATAACCCTGCACAGATTTTAAAAATCATACAAATATTTATAATTGTTTGATTTTTATGAATATTAATTATTTATTTCTTCCTGTAAAGAGGTATGAGTCACAGAGATTTTCTAAGTCCTGGAATGAACGATGCTGCGTCTTAAGAAAACAGGTCTCGTGTCACGTGTTGTGTAAAATGTCCTCCTGGCGTTTCGTTTAGCGTCCGTTGCATGGGGGCTTTACCCCTCTCGTCCCGCTGCACAATCGATTATTAAGAAAGGCTTAATAGAAAAATAAGAACCCCGGTCTATAACGTTTTTTTGCATGGAATTACTACTTTGAGGTGACGTGATAAATAAAAATAAGCCACGCGGGTGAGATATTTAAAATGTTTCGGCAGACATACTCATCACCGTAACGACGCGTTAACAAATTACGAGTCGTTCTAACACGAAGTCACAGTAACAAGGTTATGGCGTTATCAAATAGCCAGGTCCAGGGTGACAACATGAAAAATACATCGTTATTTATGATGTTTACATTACTGGGTGCGCCTGGATTTGTAATCGCGGCTGATTCAGATTTGGCTAACGCTGAATATAACTTCACGGTTAATGAATTAAGTCGTTCATCATTAAATCAGGCAGCCATTATTGGTCAGCAGGGCATGTTAAATGATGCTCAGGTTCGCCAGGACGGGTCAAAATTATTGTCCATTGTTTCTCAGGATGGAGCAGGCAACAGAGCGAGAGTTGATCAATCAGGGACTTATAATATTGCCTGGATCGATCAGAGCGGTAGCGCGAATGATGCAGGTATTACGCAAGATGGGTATGGTAATAGTGCGAAAATTATCCAAAAAGGGTCGGGTAATAGAGCAAATATTACGCAGTACGGTACGCAGAAAACCGCAGTTGTAGTGCAGAGACAGTCGCAAATGGCGATTCGCGTTATTCAGCGTTAGTTATTTAGCGGCGACTTTAATCAATCCGATGGGGGTTTACCATGAAATTTATCAAAGTGGCAGCAATTGCAGCAATCGTAGTTTCTGGTAGTGCTATGGCCGGTAGTATTAATCAAGGCGGTTGGGGTAACGGGCATGGCCATGGTGGTCATGACAGTGGTCCAAATTCAACGCTGAGCATTTACCAGTACGGTGGCGGTAACTCGGCTCTCGCTTTGCAAACCAGTGCGAGAAATTCCACACTGACCATTAATCAGAGTGGCGGCGGTAACGGCGCTGACGTTGGCCAGGGCTCTGATGACAGCTCAATTAGTCTGACTCAGAATGGTTTCGGTAACAGCGCAACGCTTGACCAGTGGAATGGTAACCACTCGGTGATGAACGTTAGCCAGTACGGTGGTGGCAACGGTGCTGCTGTTGATCAAACCGCATCCGGATCCACTGTGACTGTTCAGCAGGTTGGTTTTGGCAACCATGCGACTGCACATCAGTATTAATTTCCAGTCTGTGCTACAAAAAAACAGGGCATTTGCCCTGTTTTTTTTCGGGAGTTCATCATGAATACCTTAATTCTCCTCGCGGCGCTTTCCAGTCAGATCACGTTTAAAACATCGCAACAGGGAAATATGACCACCATTATTCCGCAGGTTATTCTGACGGAACCGTGTGAATGTCAGGTGCAGATTGTCTCTTTGCGACAGGGGCAGGGGGGGCAAAGTTCTTCACGGCAACAAAACACACTTTTTATTCCCGCTAATCAGACGATTGATTTAATGCGGCTGAGTTTAAATATAGATTCCGGAGACAAGGTGAACATTACTGTCACTGTCTCTGACGGGAAATCGCTTCATTTATCACAGCAATGGTCCCCGGCGGGAAGTGCGCTCTAATGATTATGAAATCAAGACGTTGTGGATATGGCGGGCATACGCGGTTGAGCTATGCTGTTATCAGGAGCTGTGCAGTGCTGTTCCATAACGTGATGCTTTGTTTGCCTTAACGGAGCGCGTTTACCCCTCAAGGACGACTTTCATTGAGGAGTACATATAGTGACCAAATATTTAGCCCGACGGGTTTATGGTTTAGGTTTGATCCTCTCTGCATTTATTACTCCCGCTTTTTCAGCCACGATTGTCGACGGTGGTGTGATTCATTTTCGCGGCGCTATTGTCGCAGACCCCTGCGTGGTCACACCGCATCATGACGCGTTTGCAATGACATGCCCGGATAATAATCGGATGCAAACGCGCAGGGTCAGCTATGAAGATGTACTTAACGGTCAGGTCAACGATTCCAGCCTCGCAACTCTCAGCATGAAGTACCTTAATCCCGAAAAAACGCTCGCGGTTGTTCAAATTCAGTATCGTTAATTCTCGCTCTTCCGCTCCCCGGCGGAAGAGGTTTTTCCCCGATAGTTTTTTATCCATACCTCCTCTGCGATACACTTAAGAAAAAGGCGGGTAGCAGAGGGTACGTATGAAACCGCAAATTGAAGTCATTCATGGCGATATTACGACGATGCACGTCGACGTGATCGTTAATGCGGCCAATCCATCACTGATGGGCGGGGGCGGTGTTGACGGCGCAATCCACCGGGCTGCAGGACCGCAGCTCCTTGAGGCCTGTAAAGCTGTGCGTCAGCAGCAGGGTGAATGTCCTCCGGGTCATGCGGTGATTACCCTCGCGGGAGATCTTCCTGCCAAAGCGGTGATTCACGCTGTGGGGCCTGTATGGCATGGCGGCGATCGGCATGAGGCGAGTATTCTGGAGGAGGCGTACCGCAACTGCCTGCGCCTGGCAGCGGATAACGGCTATAAGACGATGGCTTTTCCGGCTATCAGCACTGGGGTATACGGATATCCAAAACCTGCCGCTGCCACGATCGCGGTAGAGACCGTTTACCGATACCTCTCCCTCAAGCCGATGCCTGAGAAGGTGATTTTTGTCTGTTTCGACGAAGAAACCACGCACCTTTATCAGCGGCTTCTCACGCAGCGTGGGCAGGACGTAGAGAGCTAAAACAAACGCGGCGCACTGAGTGCGCCGCGTTTGTTTATGAGGCTTTAGCCTGCGGTTTTCCTGAAAAGAGGAAACGCAGGAGCGGGATCCGCAGATGGATTTCATAGAGCACGATGGCAATCCCAATCACAAAGACCAGTCCGGTAAAGAAACCCAGCGTGTTGGACGCAATATGTGGCGTGATATAAGCGCCGAAGAACAGCGTCAGCGGGTGGTGCACCAGGTAAATAAACAGTGACGCATTGACGAAGTAGGTCACGCGGCTGGACTTAAAGTTCAGCAAGCGGTGTCCCAGCGCGAAGACCACATTCACCATCCACAGACCCAGCAGCATGGTGATCACGCTTTCTGTTTCATACATCCAGCCATCGCCGCTGCCATAGCGCTGATTTAACAGATAGGCCGCAAACGCGATAGCGGCACCCAGAGCGCACCATGGCGACGGGGTGGTAAACAGCGATTTAAGTTTGGGATGAATAAATGCCAGCGCACCGGCTAAAAAGAAGGGGATGTAAAACAGCGACTGCATCACGACGAAATTGAACAGTCCGTCACTCAGTATCGGCGGATACACGATAAACAGCGTGCGTCTCACGGCCGCATAGGCGATACCCAGCAGCAAAAAGAGCAGAGACAGTTTACCCAGCGTAATATTGGCGAAGAAGGTATCGGCCTGGGTACTCAGGCGATGGCGCAGGCGGCTGAAAATGACCAGGCTGACCGTGGTGAGCACCACCAGGACCAGCAGGAACCACAGGTGAGACACCAGTTCCCAGACCAGGGTATTGTACTTTTCATACAGCGTCAGATTTGGCCAGTTCTCCGCCTTGCCTTTGACGTACTGCAACATAATAAACTGCGGCAACGTCAGCAGGGGAATGGCGGTCAACATCGGAATGCCCACACGCTCCACGCGCACTTTCCACCAGCGTTTTACCGGGTAGCGTAAGAACAGCATGTAGGAGAAATAGCCGGATATGACAAAAAACACCTGCATACGGAAGGCATGGATAAAGTCATTAAACAGCGTGAGCCACCAGGAAGGCATCTGGCTATTCACATGCCAGGTGTGGCTGGAGTAAATTAGTGAAATGTGAAAGGGGATCCCCAACAGCATCAGCCATGCCCGGATCGAGTCGAGGAAATATTCGCGTTCTACAGGTGTTGAGCTCATATAACTTTGTGCATTCTCAGACTTTTCGCCTTATCCCTAAGACTCATAATGGTTACATTCGAAGCCAACCCTACACCAAGACCGACACCCTGTCTCCAGGATAAGCACGCAAAGTGAAAAGCGGGTTCTTTCATTTGCTTAATCCATGAGCCAGCGAGCTGAACAAAGCAGTGATAATGTTGTCGGATTGCCTGAGTTTCCATTAAAATGGATCGGATCGATATAAGCACACAAAGGGGGAAGTGCTTACTTATTATGAAACATAAACCACAGATGATGAAAATGCGTTGGTTGGGTGCTGCAGTGGTGTTATCTCTGTATACCTCATCGGCACTGGCCTTTAACATCGACGATGTCGCAAAACAGGCAAAATCGATGGCAGGCAAGAGCTACGAAGCGCCAAAAAGTAACTTGCCCTCCGTTTTCCGCGACATGAAGTATGCGGACTATCAGCAGATCCAGTTCAACCATGATAAAGCGTACTGGAACAACATTAAAACCCCGTTCAAGCTTGAGTTTTATCATCAGGGAATGTACTTCGACACGCCTGTTGCCATTAATGAAGTGACGGCGACCGCGGTACGTAAAATCAAGTACAGCCCGGATTACTTCAATTTTGGCAATGTTCAGCACGATAAAGATACGGTTAAAGACCTGGGCTTCGCTGGCTTCAAGGTGCTTTACCCGATCAACAGCAAAGATAAAAACGACGAAATCGTCAGCATGCTCGGTGCCAGCTACTTCCGCGTGATCGGGGCAGGGCAGGTGTACGGGCTTTCTGCGCGTGGCCTCGCCATTGATACCGCGCTGCCATCAGGTGAAGAGTTCCCGCGTTTCCGCGAGTTCTGGATTGAACGTCCAAAACCAACCGACAAGCGCCTGACTATTTATGCACTGCTGGATTCCCCGCGTGCGACCGGTGCTTATCGCTTTGTGATTATGCCTGGCCGTGACACGGTCGTTGACGTGCAGTCCAAAGTTTACCTGCGCGATAAAGTCGGCAAACTGGGCGTTGCACCGCTGACGAGTATGTTCCTGTTTGGGCCGAATCAGCCGTCACCGGCGACGAACTTCCGCCCGGAACTGCACGATTCCAACGGTCTTTCTATTCATGCAGGTAATGGTGAGTGGATCTGGCGTCCGCTGAATAACCCGAAACATCTGGCTGTTAGCAGTTTTGCGATGGAAAACCCGCAAGGTTTCGGCCTCCTGCAGCGTGGCCGTCAGTTCTCCCGATTTGAAGATCTGGATGACCGCTATGACCTGCGCCCAAGCGCCTGGGTCACGCCGAAAGGTGACTGGGGTAAAGGTAAGGTTGAGCTGGTTGAAATTCCAACCAATGACGAAACCAACGATAACATCGTTGCTTACTGGACGCCGGATCAGCTGCCGGAAGCCGGTAAAGAGATGAACTTCAAATACACCATTACCTTTAGCCGCGACGAAGACAAACTGCATGCGCCGGATAACGCGTACGTCATGCAGACTCGCCGTTCTACGGGTGATGTGAAGCAGTCTAACCTGATCCGTCAGCCTGATGGCACCGTGGCCTTTGTTGTGGACTTCGCGGGCCAGGATATGAAAAAACTGTCCCCGGATACTGCCGTTGCCGCTCAGGCCAGCATCGGTGATAACGGTGAAATCGTTGAGAACACCGTACGCTATAACCCGGTAACGAAAGGCTGGCGTCTGACGCTGCGCGTGAAAGTGAAAGATCCGAAACAGACCACTGAAATGCGTGCTGCGCTGGTCAGTAACGATCAGCCGCTGAGTGAAACCTGGAGCTATCAGCTACCTGCCAATGAATAATACATCTGAATATATTGATGCCATGCCGCTGACGGACATTGAAAAAGCGGCGCTGCCTAAAAGCGACATCCGCGCGGTACATACCGCGCTGGATGGCGAACATCGTCCGTTTTCCCGTGACGATGATACGCCGCTGGGGTCAGTAAAGGCGCGTCTGGAGCAGGCATGGCCAGACTCGCTGGCAGAAGGGCAGTTGATTAAAGACGACGAAGGACGCGATCAGCTTCAGGCAATGCCGAAAGCCACGCGTTCCTCAATGTTCCCTGACCCGTGGCGCACCAACCCGGTTGGCCGCTTCTGGGATCGCCTGCGTGGGCGTGATGTTACGCCGCGCTATCTGTCGCGCCTGACGAAAGAAGAGCAGGCCTCCGAACAGAAATGGCGTACCGTGGGGACCATTCGTCGTTACATTCTGCTGTTACTGACGCTGGCGCAGACCGTGGTCGCTACCTGGTACATGAAAACCATTCTGCCTTACCAGGGCTGGGCACTTATCAACCCTGCAGACATGATGGGCCAGGATATATGGGTCTCCTTCATGCAGCTGCTGCCGTATATCCTGCAGAGCGGCATTCTTCTGCTGTTTGCCGTTCTCTTCTGCTGGGTGTCAGCCGGTTTCTGGACCGCGCTGATGGGCTTCCTGCAGCTGCTGATGGGGCGGGACAAATACAGCATTTCAGCCTCAACGGTCGGGGATGAACCCCTTAATCCTGAGCACCGTACGGCGCTGATCATGCCTATCTGTAACGAAGACGTTGACCGCGTATTTGCGGGTCTGCGTGCGACCTGGGAGTCCGTAAAGGCAACCGGTAACGCGGCGCATTTTGACGTCTATATCCTGAGTGACAGCTACAACCCGGACATTTGCGTTGCCGAGCAAAAAGCCTGGATGGAACTGATCGCGGAAGTGCAGGGTGAAGGCCAGATCTTCTACCGCCGTCGTCGTCGTCGCGTGAAGCGTAAAAGCGGAAACATCGATGACTTCTGCCGTCGCTGGGGGAATCAGTACAGCTACATGGTCGTGCTCGATGCTGACTCCGTAATGAGCGGCGACTGCCTGAGCGGTCTGGTGCGTCTGATGGAAGCCAACCCGAACGCGGGGATCATCCAGTCTTCGCCAAAAGCGTCCGGTATGGACACGCTTTATGCGCGCTGCCAGCAGTTTGCAACCCGCGTCTACGGGCCGCTCTTTACTGCCGGTCTGCACTTCTGGCAACTGGGTGAGTCTCACTACTGGGGTCACAACGCCATTATCCGCGTGAAGCCGTTCATTGAGCACTGTGCGCTGGCTCCGCTGCCGGGTGAAGGTTCGTTTGCGGGGTCTATTCTGTCGCACGACTTCGTGGAAGCGGCGTTGATGCGTCGTGCTGGCTGGGGCGTCTGGATCGCCTACGACCTGCCGGGATCTTACGAAGAGCTGCCGCCGAACCTGCTGGATGAACTCAAGCGTGACCGCCGCTGGTGTCACGGTAACCTGATGAACTTCCGCCTGTTCCTCGTAAAAGGGATGCACCCGGTTCACCGTGCTGTGTTCCTGACTGGCGTAATGTCTTATCTCTCCGCACCGCTGTGGTTTATGTTCCTTGCACTCTCTACTGCGCTACAGGTGGTGCATGCTCTGACGGAACCGCAATACTTCCTGCAACCGCGCCAGCTGTTCCCGGTGTGGCCGCAGTGGCGTCCGGAGCTGGCGATTGCGCTGTTTGCCTCCACCATGGTGCTGCTGTTCCTGCCTAAGCTGCTCAGTATCATTCTGATCTGGTGCAAAGGCTCGAAAGAGTACGGTGGTTTCTGCCGCGTGACGCTCTCGCTTCTTCTGGAAGTGCTGTTCTCGGTGCTGCTGGCGCCGGTGCGTATGCTGTTCCATACCGTGTTTGTGGTCAGCGCGTTCCTCGGCTGGGAAGTGGTCTGGAATTCTCCGCAGCGTGATGATGACTCCACGCCGTGGGGGGAAGCCTTCATGCGTCATGGCTCGCAGCTGCTGCTGGGTCTGGTATGGGCAGCAGGTATGGCCTGGCTGGATCTGCGCTTCCTGTTCTGGCTGGCACCGATTGTCTTCTCGCTGATCCTGTCACCGTTTGTGTCAGTGATTTCGAGCCGTTCAACGGTGGGGCTGCGTACCAAACGCTGGAAACTGTTCCTGATCCCGGAAGAGTATTCGCCGCCACAGGTGCTGGTGGATACCGACACGTATCTGGAGCAGAACCGCAAACGCTCGCTGGAAGATGGTTTTATGCACGCGGTGTTTAACCCGTCATTTAACGCTCTGGCGACGGCCATGGCGACAGCGCGTCACCGTGCAAGCCAGGTACTGGAGATTGCCCGCGATCGTCACGTTGAACAGGCGCTGAACGATACGCCGGAAAAACTCAACCGCGACCGTCGTCTGGTGCTGTTGAGCGATCCGGTTACGATGGCACGCCTTCACTACCGTGTGTGGTCTGCGCCGGAAAAATACTCTTCGTGGGTCAGCCACTATAAAGAGATTAAAATTAATCCACTCGCGCTGAAGGCGAAGTAAGCCTTCTGTGCCCGGCGGCGTTACGCTACCCGGCAAATAAAATACCGGCTGAAAAGCCGGTATTTTTTTAGAGGTCATTGATGAAAATAATCCTCGCCGTGATGATGGCGTGTTTACTCAGCGGCTGTGGCAGCATCATCAGCCGCACCATTCCAGGGCAAGGCCACGGTAATCAGTACTACCCCGGGGTAAAATGGGATGTACGTGACTCTGCGTGGCGCTATCTCACCGTGCTCGATTTACCGTTTTCACTGGTATTCGATACGCTATTGCTGCCGATCGACGCTCAGCACGGCCCTTATGAATAGGGGAAATTAACGCTCATCCCACTCATCGGCTGCGGTCTGTCCTTCTTCCGTATCCAGCGGCGGCTCGAGCTGAAATTCGCCCTCATCCCACTCGTGCAGGGTGTTTTCTTCAAGCCATTCCTGCCGTAGTTCGATTTCGTCATAGTCGCCATCAAAGACGGCCTGCGCACCTTCTCCGCTCAGGACCGGCAAACATTCTCCTTCCTCGCCATCATCAGCAAAGAATTCGGCCTGCCACATAATATCCCCGTCCTGCAGAACGTATTTCTGGATATTAAGTTGTTGCACGTCAGCATTTTCTTCCTCAACGCCAGGATTATCGGCGAGGAACTCTTCACGAGCGGCATCAATAGCTTCTTCCAGTGTGGCGTACATGGTCATTGGTGTCTCCCTGTTTTCCTGAAGGTTTCAGGGAAAGAATAGCTGAATATCGGGTTCTGCAAGTATGAATGCAAAAATAAGCTGTCACGCGTTCGTCTTATTAACGACCGGTCGTAAAGCCCTCGATAAACTGAACCACGAATAAATCGCATTAAACAGCACCACGCCCGCGGTGACGATAAACACGGCGCGGAAACCAAAACTGGCGGAAATTCCGGCTCCGACAAGCGGTCCGGTGACGTTGCCGATATCGCGAAATGACTGGTTATAGCTAAAAATGCGGCCGGCTATCTGGTTCGTTGAGTTGTAAACCAGCAGGGTCTGAACCGCGGGCAGTAACGCGCCGTCTGCCGCTCCCAGTAAGAAACGCAGCAAGCCAAGTTGCCACGGCGCTTGTACCATCGACATCGGAATGAGGAGCAGAACGGAAATCACCAGGGCGCATATCAGGATTTTTTCCGGGCCCACGCGGTCCCCCAGTTTTCCCAGCCTCGGGGCGCTGAGCAACGCTGCCACGCCGGGCACCGACGCGATAAGCCCGCTGATAAACGCAATATTACTGACGTCACCGGCCAGATCGCGAACGTAGAGCGTCAGAATAGGGGCAATCGACCCGGTTGCTACCTGAATAATCAGGGTCGTGACGAACAGGCTTAGCACCAGCCTGGGATTTTTAAGCGAGGTCAGCACATCCCGTGCGTGGAGCATCTCTTTTCGAGTGACCGGGGTGAAACGTTCACGGATACAGAGCAGCGTGACGATAAAGCAGAGAAATAGGACGCTGGCAGTAATGAAAAAGACCGGACGCAGGCCGTAGTTATCCGCCAGCAGTCCGCCTGCCAGCGGTCCCAGCAATGCGCCGCTCACGCCACCGGTGGAGAGCGTTCCGAGCGCCCAGCCGCTTTTGTGTCGCGGAATTTGGGTGGCGATGAGCGCATTTGCGTTAGGAATAAAGCCCCCCAGCAGCCCCAGTAACGCGCGCAAAATCAGAAATTGCCAGACGTTCTGCGCAAGGCCCATCAGCGCCATGATGATGGCCATCCCCAGTGCCGAACGCAGCAGCATGATCTTTCGTCCTTTGCGATCGGCAAGGCCACCCCAGAAGGGCGAAGCAATCGCGGAAAAGAGAAAGGTGATACTGAAGACCAGGCCAGACCACATATTGAGCGCACTGTGACCGGTGACGCCAAGTTGTTCAACGTAAAGCGGCAGGAAGGGCATCACCAGGCTAAACGCCGCACCGGTGAGAAAACAACCAAGCCACGCAACCGTGAGGTTACGCTTCCAGTTTATGGGGGCATCTGAGGGTGACATAACAATCCGCATAATGAGGTGCAGAGCACCATAGGCCTGAAGTAATAAGCCTGCTAAGTATGCGCCTGGGTTATGATCGCTGCAATGCGGAGGAGCTTTTAAAGCTAAATGAGCGTGCGGCCCTGATGGCCGCACGGAAAATTAATAGCGCGACGGCATACCCTCTGGCCGCGTTTTGAAGCGACGATGGAGCCACATATACTGCTCCGGCGCGAGCATGATGCATTTCTCAACCACTCTGTTCATCCAGCGAGCGGTCGTTTCCGCATCGTCCAGCGGCGGCGCGAGTTCCGGCTCGAGCATCATTAACTCGTAGCCTGAGCCATCCGGCTTGCGACGCGGGACAAACGGGACGATCGCGGCTTTGGACATTTTCGCCAGCATCCAGGTACCGGTGGTTGTGGCCGCCTCTTCAACGGCGAAGAACGGGACAAATACGCTGGATTGTGGGCCATAATCGTGGTCAGGGGCATACCAGATCACTTCACCTGATTTCAGCGCGCGGATCATCCCCTTCAGGTCTTTACGGTCGATCATACTTTTGTTGGAGCGCATACGACCATTGGTCTGGATTAAATCGATCACCGGGTTATCGTTAGGGCGATAAACACCAATACCGGGTGCCTGCATGCCAAACATACGCGCACCGATCTCCAGCGTCAGAAAATGCACGCCAATCAGCAGTACGCCTGTCTTATTGGCCTGAAGCGTATGCACAGGCTCCATACCTGTCCCGGTGACTTCACTCCAGCGGGCCATCCGTTTGTCTGGCCAGAACCATGCCATACCGGTTTCCATCAGCCCCATGCCAACGGATTCGAAATTCCTGGTAACCATCTCATGACGTTCCGCCTCGCTCATCTGCGGGAAGCACAGCTCAAGGTTGCGGTAGGCAATCCTGGCGCGGCGTTTCATGAATTTTTGACCAATACGGCCCACACATTTGCCCACACGGAAAATCACAGGGTAAGGGAGTTGGACCATCAGCCATAAAAAACCAATGCCAAGCCAGGTCAACCAATAGCGGGGATGCAAAAGGGCGACAGTAAATTTCGGTAACTGGGTCATGTCTTTCCTGTGTTCTAACGTCCTGTTTAGCTATTGTCTCATTTTTTGAGGCGTAGCCAAAATGTCTGTCTTCGAAACGTGTACGAATGCAGCAATTGATAAGTCTGACTAACTAGGGTGTGTGAAATGTAGCGTAAATTGTGTGGATGTAAATTGTCATTGTTTGCTATATGATGCCGACCGATTTTTCATTCTCTCTAACGATTGCAGGACTTGTACACCATGCCAGTGTTACACAACCGCGTTTCGAATGAGATGTTAAAGGCGCGTATGTTGGCTGAAACCGAACCGCGCACGACAATCTCATTCTACAAATACTTCACCATCAACGATCCACAAGCGACCCGCGATGCGCTTTATCAGGCCTTCACGACGCTGAATGTTTTCGGTCGCGTCTATCTTGCCCGTGAAGGCATCAATGCCCAGATCAGCGTACCGGAAAGCAAAGTAAACGCCTTCCGCGACCTGCTTTACGGGTTCGATCCGGCTCTCAACGGTGTACGCCTGAACATTGCCCTGGATGATGACGGTAAATCATTCTGGGTACTGCGCATGAAAGTGCGTGAACGCATTGTCGCGGACGGTATTGACGATCCGGCGTTTAACGCCGCTGATGTCGGGGAATACCTGAAAGCGGCGGAAGTGAATGCGATGCTGGACGATCCGGATGCGGTGTTCATCGATATGCGTAACCACTATGAGTATGAAGTGGGGCATTTCGAAAACGCGATGGAAATTCCGGCTGATACCTTCCGCGAGCAACTGCCAAAAGCGGTTGAGATGATGCAGGAACATAAAGATAAAAAGATCGTGATGTACTGTACCGGTGGGATCCGCTGTGAGAAGGCCAGCGCCTGGATGAAGCACAACGGGTTTAATAAGGTTTGGCACATTGAAGGCGGCATTATAGAGTACGCCCGCCGTGCCCGTGAGCAGGGTTTACCGGTGCGTTTTATCGGTAAGAACTTTGTCTTTGACGAACGAATGGGCGAGCGTATTTCAGAGGATGTGATTGCCCACTGTCACCAGTGCGGTACGCCGTGTGATACCCATACCAACTGCAAAAATGACGGATGTCATTTGCTGTTTATTCAGTGTCCGACCTGTGCCGAGAAATTTAACGGATGCTGCAGCGAACTGTGCAGTGAAGAGAGTATGCTGCCGGAAGAGGAGCAGCGCCGTCGTCGTGCAGGACGGGAAAACGGTAACAAGATTTTTAATAAATCCCGTGGCCGTCTGAACACCAAACTGGGTATTCCCGACCCTGAATAAGGCTGATGCCCGGCAGTGTGAAAGCCTGCCGGGCGTCGTTATTATGACTTCTGCTGAACGCCTTCAACGGAAATAATCAGTTCGACATCCTGAGAAGCCGGGCCCAAATCGGTAGTAATATTAAAGTCTTTCAGGTGAATTTTACCTGCGGCTTCAAATCCGGCACGTTTACCCCCCCACGGATCGTCACCCTGGCCCATTAATTTTGCATTCAGCGTAACCGGTTTTGTCACGCCGTTGAGCGTCAGGTTGCCGGTAATATCCAGCTTATCGCCATCTTTTTTCACTTCCGTGGAGGTGAAGGTAGCCTGTGGGAATTTAGACACGTTCAGGAATTCCGCACTGCGCAAATGTTTATCGCGTTCTGCATGATTGGTGTCGACACTGTTGGTATTAATGGTCACGTTGACTTTATCGGCGGCAGGATTTTTTTCGTCAAAGCTGAATGTGCCGTCAAAATCATTAAAGGTGCCATACAGCCAGCTATACCCGAGATGCTGAATACGGAAATTGACGAAAGCATGTTGGCCCTCTTTATCAATTTTATAGTCAGCAGCAACGGCTGAGCCGGTGGTAAATAACAGAGAACCCAGTGCGATACCCAGCAGGTGTTTTTTCATTTTAAGCTCCAGAGTCAACTGACGAGCGGCCAAGCATGCGCTTTAGCGTATCGTCTTTATCGATGAAATGATGTTTAAGGGCGGCAAGCCCGTGCAGCACGGACAGGATAACCACGCTCCATGCCAGCCAGAGGTGAATCACCCCGGCAATATCGGCCTGTGATCCCGCATCGGCAAGCGTTGCCGGGACATCAAAAATGCCAAAAACGCTTATTGGCTTACCCTCTGCTGTCGAGATGAGATAGCCGCTGATCAGAAGAGCGAAGAGCAGCGCATAAAGCGTAATATGCGCGGCAACAGCGCTGATACGGGTAAATTTACTGTGGGTCTTTGGCGCGGCAGGCGGCGGTGAAATGTGTCGCCAGATCACGCGAATAACCAGCCCCATCATCAGCAGCACGCCGATACTCTTATGCAGCTCCGGGGCCTGGTGATACCAGCCATCGTAATAGCTGAGCGTCACCATCCAGAGGCCAAGTCCGAACATGGCATAGACCGCAATAGCAAATATCCAGTGCAAGCTTATGGATATTATTCCATAGCGCCGGGAGGTGTTACGCAATTGCATCAGGATTACCATTATCAAATAAACAGAGCAGTAAAAATGAACGGGAAGGAATGATATTGCAACTGAAATAAGTCGATATTGATTTTTATTTTATTTATTTCAGCGGTTTTGAAAATGATCCGCAAAGGTAATTCAATGTCTTCGTGCAAGACTTAACAAAGGGCTAATTGAGGAATTGTTCTAACTTAAGTAAATATAAAGTAATGTCAATAAATGTCAGGCAGGCTTTCAGTAAAATACAATGTAAATAAAATCAATGATGGCCAGCAGCGCCCACAATAAGATATAGAGCATCAAATGCTCACGAATATTATTGATGAGAAAACCCACAACTTTGCGCATAGCGCCCCGCAAACCGTAACAAAAAGACGGGCTCCGGAACGTCCGAAGCCCGTGGTGGATTATCCGTTAAAACGTGAAAGAGAGAAGGGCGTCAGATCAAACTGCGGTGTAATACCCTGGGCAAACTGCGCGGCAATTTCACCCAGCACCGACGCGAACTTAAAGCCGTGACCGCTCAGACCGGTGATGAGCAATGTGTTCTCATGCCCGGGCAGCGTATCGATAATAAAGTCTTCGTCCGGGGTGTTGTCGTAGGTGCATGCCGCGCCATAGAGTAAGCCACCGACGCCCGGCAGAATATTTCGCAGGAACGAGAAGGCTTCAGAGCCATCCTGTGGGTAGGCGCCAAACGGTTTACGTTCTTCAGGAGAGGAGATAATTTGTCCCCCATTGTGTTTCCCGATTTTGAGCGCGTCTTTATCCGAAGGGAAGCCGTAGAACTGATCGCCGTTGGGTAACTCGCCGGTGAACGCCGGGAATTTATTCTGCGTACTGTAACGGCCATCAGACTGGAACCAGGAGAAGACCTTGCGCACCGGCTGTACGGGCAGGTCTGGCAGCAGACGGGTTACCCAGGTACCTGCACTGATGAGCAATCGGGAGGCCGTGTACTCTCCGTCCAGGGTTGTCACCGTGACGCCGTCAGCGTCATGTTTAATGGCCTCGACCGGGCAATTGAAAAGCTGGGCGCAGCCTGCTTTCGCGGCCAGCGCTATCCAGGTTTTTATTGCTGTTTCGCAATGCAACACCCCAGAATGGGCTTCAAAGAGACCAACATAATCGTCCGGGACGGTGATTTCCGGCCAGCGTGACATGATCCCCGCCGCGTCGAGCTTCTCAACGTCCAGGTTGAATGTCTTCGCGCTGCGTTCGACGCTGGCGAGAAAATCAGAGCGGGCAGGACCAAGGTTAATGATACCCGTGCGTTCGAAAATGCGTTCCTCAGTCTGTTTAGCCAGTTCGTCCCAGAGCGCTTGCGCGCGAAGTACCAGCGGGACATAGCGCTCGCCTTCACCATAGGCGTGACGAATGAGGCGAGTATCGCCATGATGGCTTCCCTCTGAATGAGGGGGAAGATGGGCATCTATCATCAGAACCTTGAGGCCAGCCTGGGTGGCATAATATCCGGCGGCAGAACCAACGGAGCCGCTACCAATAATAATCAGATCATATTTCATGGGCATCTCTTAAACTAACGCTTTGTTAGCAGAGTAATTAACATCGGGGGCTTATACAAGGGAGAAATAAATAAGGCACCCCAAGGGTGCCTGTAGAGTGAAAAGTGGGCTAAACGCTAATGCCGTTTATACTCATTTTCCTGGTAGTCGCCAGATTCTATTTTTGCGATGCCTGCTTCCAAAATAGAAATAAACTGACGGGCGACGTCTGTCGTAAGCCACAGCGTCTGTCCAACTTCCGCTTCTTCACGGTTCAGCTGATTTGGGGTCTGGTAGTGCAAACGCAGCATCAGTGCATCGTAGCTGTCTACGGTACTGATATCCCAGCCAACGAGTGGATGGGTCTGGATGACTTCGCTATTCTTTTCCATTATAACCCCCATAATGCGTGTTAGAAGACAACGACTTCGAGGTTCAATGCATGTTTTTCTGAAGCAACTTCAGTATACAAGTAATAAGGGTTCCTAAGGGAAAAATAAACAGCTAGCAACACATTTTTCTGCTTTTTAGGATTGTTCGAACAATAAAACACCATGTTGTTCACGATTTTTAAAGAAGTTGCCGAATTAATTTGAACTTTCTGGATTTTCAGGCGAAAAAAAAGCCGGGGCGACCCGGCAAAAAAACACAATGAGGGAGCAGTGTTAATCTGTGATGAACCAGTCGTCGGCGCTTTCCCACGTTTCCTGCAGGATTTCGGTGATACGCGCTTTATCTTCTTTCGCGCCGCCAATGACGGAGAGGTTGTTTGCGGCCGCGTAACGCACCGTTACGGCACCATCGTTTTCGGGAAAGGTGTTGTTAATACGACGGGATAATTCGCCTGCAAGTGCATCAAGCGCGCCGGCAGGCAGAACAGTAGTTTTGGCTATGGTGACTTCAATACGCATAAATGCCCCCTGTGTAATATACTGTGTATTTATACAGGTATATTATCGGTTTGACAACAAGGGGCACTGATTTTTTAGCGTTTTACCGTCCAGCGAACGGTTTCACCTGCCAGGAATGGGATCAGCGTGTCATCGGTCAGTGGAATGGCTTCCTCAACCTGGCTCTCTTCACGTTCCAGCTCAATGAAGGTCTCATTGACCGGCAGCCCATAAAAACGGGGGCCATTGAGTGAGCAGAACGCCTCGAAATGCGGCAGGGCATTCATCTCTTCAAACACGGTTGCATAGCTGGCGAGAGCAGTTGGGGCATTAAAGCAGCCCGCACAGCCGCAGCTTGCTTCTTTGCGATGACGCGCATGAGGTGCGGAATCCGTGCCCAGAAACGCGCGGGAGAAGCCGCTGGCAACCAGTTCGCGCAGCGCCTGCTGGTGAATGTTACGCTTGAGGATCGGCAGGCAGTACAGATGCGGACGTACACCGCCAACCAGCATGTGGTTACGGTTAAACATCAAATGCTGTGGCGTGATGGTGGCGGCGATAAGCTCGTTACCGTCGCGGACATACTCCGCGGCATCTTTGGTGGTGATGTGCTCGAAGACCACTTTGAGCGCGGGAAGGCGCTGACGCAGGGGCTCCATCACGGTGTCGATAAAACGGGCTTCACGGTCGAAGATGTCGATCTCGGCATGCGTGACTTCACCGTGAACCAGCAGCGGCATACCCAGTTTCTGCATGCGCTCCAGTACCGGCATGATGGCATCAATGCTGGTAACGCCGTGGCTGGAGTTGGTGGTGGCATTGGCCGGGTAAAGTTTCGCAGCGGTGAATACGCCTTCGTTAAACCCGCGCTCCACTTCGTTTGGATCCAGGGAATCGGTCAGGTAGCAGGTCATCAGCGGGGTGAAATCATGGCCCGCCGGGACGGCATCCAGAATGCGCTGGCGATACGCCATTGCGGCATCGACGGTGGTGACTGGTGGCACCAGGTTAGGCATGACAATCGCGCGGCCATAAATTTCGCTGGTATAAGGCACGACGGTTTTGAGCATATCGCCATCGCGCAGATGGATATGCCAGTCGTCAGGGCGGCGGATTTTAAGAACCTGGGGTTGTGCAGTCATGGAAGCTCCGGCTTGTCAGGAATCAGTCATTCGGATGGCTGTTTTTGCCGGACACAAATCATAAGCGGAAACGTTTTCGTTTGCACACTTTTCCGTAAAAAAAAGGGCGCCTCGGCGCCCTACGGGTTAATCAGTGAAGGGAATAATGATTTCTCCCGGTTTCACCTCTATCCCTTTAGCATACTTTTTCGCAAGCGCTTCACCCTTGCTCTTGTCTTCACTTAAGACATAGGCTGGCTGCTGATTAAAATAGTTACGCAGCGACTGATTCAGATAAGGCATCAGGGTTTGCAACACAGATTTCATCTTGTCCGGCGTGACTTCCGCATCGACGACTTCCATCTCCTGCAGGTAAATAGCCCCTTTCTCTTTGTTAAAGACCGGCAGCGCTTTCAGCTTCAGCTTGATATTGGCTTTCTGGTTGCCGAAGAGGGAGGTCATATCGAGGTTTGCATCCCCGTTCAGCGTCACTTTGTTTGGCTCTTCACGTCCTATCTGGCTGGTCAGGTTGCTGAGGACGATATGCGCATCGGCAAGCCCGGGCACGCCGATGTCTTTTGAAAAGTTGTTATGTTTTTCCAGCGCCTGATTAATTTCCTGTTCACTGACGGTGTATTGCGTAAGCTGGTTACAGCCTACCAGCAGACCGCTGACAATGAATGCAGCGGCAATGACAATTTTCTTCATAGTGTTCCTCAACGAAAAATCGGCGCTTCTGTCCTGTTACGTCAGTATGTCAGTGTGAAATGGCAGAAACCAGCAGAAAAAACTGAGAAGTGAGGCGGGAGCGACCTCCCGCCAGAGGGAAGGGCTATGCGCCCGGTTCGAGCATGCCGCTTGCGCTGCGCTTCTGGCTGAACTGCCACCAGAGGGCCAGCAGCGTCATAAAGCCCACCGCGCCGAGCATCATCCACGGCAGTTCCGGCTGATTCAGCGCTTTGCCTGCATCAAACAGCCAGCCGCCGCCGGCGTAACCCAAAGCCCCACCAAAGGCCAGACCGAGTCGGCTGAACCCCATATAGCTGCCGCGGGCACGCGCATCTGCAAGCGAGGCGCTCAGCGTCTCACGAGCCGGCTCGGCGATGATAGAGCCGATATAGAAGGTGCAAATCAGCGTAAACAGCTGCTGGAGAGAATTCACCAGACCGATGGGCATCATGCTCAGCGTCATTAAAAACAGCCCGGCCATCAGACGATGCTCCAGGCGAAAACGCCGTTCGCTCCAGCGGGCAATCGGATAGAGCAGCGTCAGCGAAAGCGCGGCTTCGATGGCGTACATCCATTTCACGGCGGCCGGGGTTCCCGCAATATCATTGACCATGATAGGCAGCATCAGCATCACCTGCACGGCAAGCATGTAGTAACCCGTCAGGGTCAATACGTAGGTGACAAAACGTTTGTCGTGCAGGACGCGGCCCAGCCCTTCGCGTACCGGCGCTTTCACCGTCGACAATTTCCATGCTGGCAGATACAGGCCATTAAAGAGGGCGCACAGAATAAAGAGCACCGCGCCAGCCGCGCAGACCAGACGGAAATCGTACTGCAGCAACCAGCTCCCCAGAAGCGCGCCAATTACCGCGCCCGCGCTGTCCTGCATCATCAAAATCGAGAAGAAACGTCCGCGGTGCTGCGGGCGAATTAACTTCACCACCAGCGCGGTACGCGGCGGGTCAAACAGGGTTCCGCCGATCCCGGAGAGAAAGCAGGAGAACCACAGAAGCCAGGGCTCATGGGCAACAGCCATCGTGGCAAAGCCTGCCGCACGAAGCAGCATACCGGTCACAATCATCGGTTTCGCGCCGAAGCGGTCAGCAATGGCGCCGCCAAACACCCCAAGGCCTTGCTGGACAAACTGGCGTAACCCCAACGCGATGCCAACCATCAGCGCCGCCCAGCCCATTTGATCGACAAAGCGGATCGAGATAAGAGGAAACACGACAAAAAAGCCGAGCACGACCAGCATGTTATCGACTAGCAGGAAATATTTACCCAGGCTCCTCGCCTGTGATACGCGGGACATTTTCCCTCCAGGGAAAACAGGATGGTGAGCACGCTAACATTCTGCGGGGTTACTGCGCGTTTTCCCACCCCTGGGCGTGACAATATTTTTTTATCAAAAGAGCGCTTTGATAGAGAGTTCTCATCGAAAAATGTGAAAAGAGGTCAAAATGGTATGTCACTGTTTTCACAGACGGCGCAGGCACAGGTATAGTAAAGCTAATGGGTCAGCAGAAGTGACGGGAAGGAGTGGTATCGATGTTTGGCTATCGCAGTAATGTGCCAAAAGTGCGTCTGACAACGGACAGGCTGGTCGTTCGTCTGGTGCATGAGCGTGATGCCTGGCGTCTGGCGGATTATTACGCCGAGAATCGCCAGTTTTTAAAACCCTGGGAACCCGTTCGGGATGAGAGCCATTGTTACCCATCCGGCTGGCAGGCGCGCCTCAGTATGATTGCGGAATTTCATAAGCAGGGAAGTGCGTTTTATTTTGCGCTGCTGGATCCTGAAGAAAAAGAGATCATCGGCATCGCCAACTTTTCAAACGTCGTGCGCGGATCGTTTCACGCCTGCTACCTCGGCTACTCCATCGGTCAGAAATGGCAGGGGCAGGGGCTGATGTATGAAGCATTAACGGTGGCGATCCGTTATATGCAACGCACGCAACATATCCATCGTATTATGGCGAACTATATGCCGCATAATCAGCGCAGCGGTAATTTGCTGGCGCGTTTAGGGTTTGAGAAAGAGGGTTACGCCAAAGACTATCTGCTGATAGATGGAGAATGGCGCGACCATGTCCTCACGGCATTAACCACCCGGGACTGGACAGCGGGTCGCTAAGGAGAAGAGATGAAATATCAGTTAAGCGGTGCAGAAGCGCGCGTCGTCGGATGCCTGCTGGAAAAACAGGTCACGACGCCGGAGCAATATCCGCTCTCTGTCAACGCCGTCATGATGGCCTGCAACCAAAAGACCAACCGCGAGCCGGTAATGAACCTCAGCGAGCATGACGTTCAGGATGTGCTGGATGAACTGGTGAAACGCCATTATCTGCGCACCGTCAGCGGCTTCGGAAACCGCGTCACCAAGTACGAACAACGTTTTTGTAATTCCGAATTCGGCGACCTGAAGTTGAGCGCCGCGGAAGTGGCGGTGATCACGACCCTTTTACTGCGCGGGGCACAGACTCCCGGCGAGCTGCGCACGCGGGCTTCCCGTATGCATGAGTTTGCGGATATGCAGGAAGTGGAACAAACCCTGGAAGGGCTTGCAACCCGCGAGGATGGCCCTTACGTGGTGCGTCTGGCACGCGAACCGGGCAAGCGTGAGAGCCGCTATATGCATCTCTTCAGTGGCGAGGTGGATACCGCGACGCTGGCGACGGAACAAGAGTCCACTGTTGTCAGCGGCAGCCTGACGGCGCGCGTGGACGCGCTGGAAGAGGAGGTCGCTGGGCTGAAACAGCGCCTGGACGCACTGCTGGCACATTTGGGAGACTAACAGTGAAAAAATTACGTGTAGGCGTGGTGGGGCTTGGCGGTATTGCGCAGAAAGCCTGGTTACCGGTATTAGGCGCGGCAACGGACTGGACGCTTCAGGGCGCGTGGTCACCTACCCGCGAGAAGGCTGAACGCATCTGCGCAACCTGGCGGATACCTTACGCCGCTTCGCTGTCGGATCTAGCCCGCGAGTGCGATGCGGTATTTGTGCATACCTCAACGGCAACACACTATCAGGTGGTCAGCGAACTGCTGAATGCCGGTGTTCACGTCTGTGTGGATAAGCCCCTGGCGGAGAACGTTCAGGATGCCGAGCGACTGATAGAGCTGGCGGCACGCAAGAACCTGACGCTGATGGTGGGCTTTAACCGCCGCTTCGCTCCGCTTTATCAGCAGCTGAAGGCACAGCCGGGCGCGCTGGCCTCCCTGAGGATGGATAAACACCGTACCGACAGCGTCGGGCCAAACGATCTGCGCTTTACGCTTCTCGATGATTATCTGCACGTGGTGGACACGGCGCTCTGGCTGACAAACGGCCAGGCTCAGCTGAAAAGCGGGACCCTGATGACCAACGATCTGGGCGAGATGGTCTACGCCGAGCACCACTTTGCGCTGGAACATCTGCAGGTGACCACCAGCATGCATCGTCGTGCGGGCAGTCAGCGGGAGTTTGTCCAGGCCGTCACTGACGGTGCGTTGTATGACATCACTGACATGCGGGAGTGGCGAGAAGAGAAGGGCAACGGTGTGGTCACGCTTCCGGCGCCGGGCTGGCAGAGCACTCTGGAGCAACGCGGCTTCGCGGGATGCGCCCGTCACTTCATTAGCTGCGTGCAAAATCAGACGGTTCCGGAAACCGCCGGTGAACAGGCCATCATGGCGCAACGCATCGTGGAACGGCTCTGGCGAGAGGCCATGAGTGAATAACCCTCTGTAACATCTGCCGATAGTAATTCCCTTAAATCCGGGTAGACTAAGCGCCGATTGTTGGTTTCGCCGGGAGGCTTTTCGCCTACCCGGCCTGCAAATCCGAAGGCCTGCGCAAGCGCAACGCCGTCGGGCATTCATTACGCCTGCTCTGCAGGCGTTTTGCCGTATGGTTGTGGAAATTCACATTAATGAACTTATTAAAATCGCTGGCAGCCGTCAGCTCGATGACCATGTTTTCTCGCGTACTGGGTTTTGCGCGCGATGCCATTGTGGCAAGGGTTTTTGGTGCTGGGATGGCAACGGACGCCTTTTTCGTCGCGTTCAAACTGCCGAATTTATTGCGCCGTATTTTTGCTGAGGGCGCTTTCTCGCAGGCCTTCGTTCCAATTCTGGCGGAATATAAAAGCAAGCAGGGCGAAGATGCTACGCGGGTGTTTGTCGCCTACGTCTCCGGGCTGCTGACGCTGGCGCTGGCTATTGTGACAGTCCTGGGGATGCTGGCTGCGCCCTGGGTGATTATGGTGACCGCGCCGGGGTTTGCCGACACCGCTGATAAATTTGCGCTCACCACCCAGCTGCTGCGCATTACCTTTCCTTATATCCTGCTGATCTCACTGGCCTCGCTGGTGGGGGCAATCCTCAATACCTGGAACCGCTTCTCCGTTCCGGCGTTTGCGCCGACGTTTTTGAATGTCAGCATGATCGGCTTTGCCCTGTTTGCCGCACCGCATTTCAACCCGCCGGTACTGGCGCTGGCCTGGGCGGTGACCGTGGGCGGCGTCCTGCAGCTGGCATATCAGCTGCCGCATCTGAAGAAAATTGGCATGCTGGTTCTGCCGCGCATTAATTTCCGTGATGCCGGCGCAATGCGCGTCATGAAGCAGATGGGACCTGCAATCCTCGGGGTTTCTGTCAGCCAGATCTCACTTATCATCAATACCATCTTTGCCTCTTTCCTGGTGTCCGGTTCGGTCTCCTGGATGTACTACGCTGACCGTCTGATGGAGTTTCCTTCTGGCGTACTGGGCGTCGCGCTGGGGACGATTCTGCTGCCGTCGCTCTCTAAAAGCTTTGCCAGCGGCAACCATGATGAGTATTGCCGCCTGATGGACTGGGGCTTACGCCTCTGTTTCCTGCTGGCACTGCCAAGCGCGGTGGCGCTGGGGATCCTCGCGAAACCGCTGACCGTCTCGCTGTTCCAGTACGGTAAATTTTCAGCCCATGATGCGTCCATGACTCAGCAGGCGCTGGTGGCGTACTCGGTGGGATTGATGGGGCTGATTGTTGTTAAAGTGCTGGCGCCAGGGTTCTACTCCCGTCAGAACATTAAAACGCCGGTGAAGATTGCCCTGGTGACGCTGGTGATGACCCAGTTGATGAACCTGGCGTTTATTGGCCCGCTGAAGCACGCGGGGCTGGCTCTGTCTATTGGTCTGGCGGCCTGTCTGAATGCCGGGCTGTTGTACTGGCAGCTGCGTAAGCAGGATATCTTCACGCCGCAGCCGGGCTGGGCGAGTTTCCTTGTGCGACTGGTTATCGCGGTGCTGGTGATGGCAGCGGCGTTGCTCGGCATGATGCACGTGATGCCGGAGTGGTCGCTCGGCACCATGCCTTATCGTCTGCTGCGACTGATGGCCGTGGTGGGTGTTGGGGTTGTGGCTTACTTTGCCACACTCGCCGTGTTGGGCTTCAAAGTGAAAGAGTTTGCCCGCCGTACGGCATAAACGCCAAAAGGGGAGTTCACCTTATGGTGCTCCCCACTGCTTGATTTGTCGCTTATGCTTCAAATCGAAATCTTTTTCCCGCCCGTAATACGTGCCGTCGCTGTCTGCCCATCCGCACCGTACAGCCCGGTTTCTTTATGCGGTTTTAACACCTCAAGCGCTTGCTGATTACGCTCTATCTGACCTTCAAGCAGCCAGCCGTTATGCTGGTTGAGATCGCGAAGGTGCTGGGTTTTTTCTGTAATAGTCTGCCAGCGCTCAACGATATCGTCGTTAGCACTGCGCTTAGGATCCTGCTCAGCGCGACGTTGCTGCTCAAGGTAATCCAGCGTCGCCAGGAGCGAGCTTTTGTCTTCAGTAATACGCTGCAACGCGCTGCCGTTGATGTGACCGGAAGAGAGGTGCTGTTGCTCAGCGTCCATTACCGTTTTCAGGTCGTTCAGGACAACCGTCATTTGATCCAGTATTTCTGACAGTCGACTCATACGGTTAGTTACTCTGTAAGAAACTCTGCGCTTCCTGAATCAGGGCGTCAGCAATTTTGCTGGTGTCCATTTTCAGCTCGCCGTTACGAATAGCCGTTTTCAGCGCTTCAACGCGTTCCATGTTGATATCGTTGCCGCCTGGCTGCATCAGTTTTGCCTGGGCATCGCTCAGGGTTACGCTGGTGCTGTTAGACGTTGACGGTTTTTCCAGACGCGTTTTCTGCGGCGTAGCGTCATTCGTTTCGCGAGGTTGTACAGCGCTTACCGGCTTCAGGGCTGATGTACGATCAATGCTCATAGTGTTGTCCTCATCGAGGGTTCGCGGCGTTGGCGCCTGACATCATCAATAGTTGAATATTTATCGGCAGCTGCAGCGAAATCTTTAAAAAGATTATAGGTTAATCAGAATATTCCCATCAGAATCGACGGTTCCGCTAACCACCTGCCCTGAAGACATTCTGACGCGGGCATTTTGCGCCACCGCGGCATTGTTTAACGCTTTCCCTTCACTGTTGATACTGAAGCCATCTCCATTGGCCACCACCATCACCTGCTGACCCGCCTTGACGCGCCACGCCTGGCGCAGCATAGACAGCTGTATCGGCTGGCCTGGTGCGACATCACGCAGGCTGACGGCGTCCTGCGCCTGGTTAATTTCAAGCATTGCCCGTGGCGGCAGCTGATCCAGACGGCCACGTTTCAACGTCACGCTATTGGCCTGCAGTGCGGTACCCCGGGCAATGGGGACAGCGGCGACAACATAATTGCCTGTCGCCTGGACTGCAACCTGTAAATACCGTTTTTCGTTGGCGCAGCGTGCCAGCACGTTCACGTTTCCCCACAGTCTGGTGGTGCCGGTCACGGTAAATGACGGCTGCTCACAGGAGGGATACAGATTCGGTGGCGTGCGTACCGTGACGACAACTTCATCGCTAAAGCCCGCCAGCTTCTGGGCAAAAAAGGTGTTTAGCTGATCCTGTAAACCATCCGCCTGCACCAGGGGGCTAAAAAGCAAGAAAGTTGCCATCAGGCCACGTTTTAACGTTTGCATCGCAAGTTCCACCGTTTCCAGAATTGAGTGAATTCTACCTGCAGTGGTTTTTCATCAACGCAATAAATAGCGACGCATTTTGCGCTTATTCCGTCGATAAGGCGGATGGGTTGAGATTTAAGCTGTGAACTGAAATTTTGCCATCAGCGGAGGAGACATGCTCGATAAACTCGACGCCGCGTTACGTTTTCAGCAGGAAGCGCTCAATTTACGTGCCCAGCGGCAGGAAATTTTAGCCGCCAATATCGCTAACGCCGATACGCCAGGGTATCAGGCGCGCGATATTGATTTTTCCAGTGAGCTTAAAAAAGTGATGGAGCGTGGACGCGCAGAAGGGAGCGGTGTCGCGCTCGCGCTGACCTCCTCACGCCATATTCCCGCTCAGACGATGACCGCACCAACGACCGATTTGCTTTATCGCATTCCCGACCAGCCTTCACTCGACGGTAACACCGTGGACATGGACCGGGAGCGTACACAGTTTGCCGATAACAGCCTGAAGTACCAGACAGGCCTGACCGTTCTCGGCGGACAAATCAAAGGCATGATGAACGTCCTGCAGGGGGGCAACTGATAAATGGCCTTGCTGAATATTTTTGATATCGCCGGCTCGGCGCTTACCGCGCAGTCCAAACGTCTGAACGTAGCCGCCAGTAACCTGGCGAACGCCGACAGCGTGACCGGACCAGACGGTCAGCCTTATCGTGCGAAACAGGTCGTCTTTCAGGTCGATGCGGCGCCAGGTGCGGCCACCGGCGGTGTGAAAGTCTCTGATGTGGTTGAGAGCCAGGCACCGGACAAGCTGGTGTATGAGCCTGGCAACCCGCTGGCGGATGCGAACGGTTACGTAAAAATGCCTAACGTGGATGTGGTGGGTGAGATGGTGAACTCCATGTCGGCGTCACGAAGTTACCAGGCAAACGTCGAAGTGCTTAATACCGTGAAGAGCATGATGCTCAAAACACTCACTCTCGGCCAGTAAAGGAGACATGCATGTCCATCGCCGTAAATGTGAATGATCCCACGAACTCAGGTGTTAATGGCGCCAAAAGTTCGACGGGTTCCAACGCCCTGACGGGCAGTAACGCGTCCGATCTGCAGAGCAGCTTTCTGACGCTGCTGGTGGCGCAGCTGAAGAACCAGGATCCCACCAATCCGATGCAGAACAACGAGCTGACCACGCAACTGGCGCAGATCAGTACCGTCAGCGGCATTGAAAAACTCAACACCACCCTTGGCTCCGTTTCCGGTCAGATTGACAACAGCCAGTCTCTGCAGGCTGCGAATCTGATTGGTCATGGGGTGATGATCCCGGGGACCACGATCCTTGCCGGCACCAGCACTACCGAGGGGACGTCAACCACGACCACCACGCCGTTTGGCGTTGAGCTGCAGCAGCCGGCTGACAAAGTGACTGCGACGATCAGCGATGCGAGCGGGGCAGTGGTACGCACCATTGACATCGGTGAGCTGAAGGCAGGCGTACACACCTTTACCTGGGACGGCAGCCTGACCGACGGCACGAAAGCACCAAACGGTTCTTACAAAGTGGCGATCAGCGCCAGCAACGGAACCACCCAACTGGTGGCACAGCCGCTGCAGTTCGCGCTGGTTCAGGGCGTGATTAAAGGCGCTGGCGGTAACAAACTGGATTTGGGTACCTCAGGTACCACCACGCTCGACGAAGTTCGGCAGATTATCTAAGCCTTAACACTTATCAGGAGTAAGTCATGGCCTTTTCTCAAGCGGTCAGCGGCCTGAATGCTGCGGCCACCAACCTGGATGTCATTGGCAACAACATCGCCAACTCCGCGACCTATGGTTTTAAATCCGGTTCTGCCTCATTTGCAGATATGTTTGCCGGTTCCAAAGTGGGTCTGGGCGTGAAAGTTGCGGGCATCACTCAGGACTTTACCGACGGTACGACGACCAACACCGGTCGTGGTCTGGACGTCGCCATCAGCCAGAACGGTTTCTTCCGTATGGTCGATTCCAACGGCTCTGTGTTCTACAGCCGTAACGGTCAGTTCAAACTGGACGAAAACCGTAACCTGGTGAACATGCAGGGTCTGCAATTAACCGGTTATCCTGTTGCGGGTACCCCGCCAACGGTTCAGACCGGCGCTAACCCGCAGGCGATCAATATCCCAACGACCTTGATGGCGGCGAAATCCACCACCACCGCGTCCCAGCAGATCAACCTGAACTCTACTGACACCGCGCCAACCACGGCCTTTGATCCGACCAACCCTGACAGCTACAACAAAAAAGGGACGGTGACGGTCTTTGACAGCCAGGGTAATGCGCACAACATGAACCTGTTTTACGTTAAAGACGCGACTCCGGCAAACTCCTGGAAAGTCTATGCCCAGGACGGCAGCGTTGCAGGAAGCACGCCATCCCTGGCGACCACGCTGACCTTCAACACCAGCGGCGTACTGACCGGCGGCGGCAGCATCAATATCACCACCGGCACCGTTCCAGGTGCAACGCCAGCCACGTTTGCGATGAGCTTCGCCAATTCCATGCAGCAGAACACCGGCGCCAATAACATCGTGGCAACCAACCAGAACGGTTACAAACCGGGTGACCTGGTGAGCTACCAGATCAACGACGACGGCACCGTGGTGGGTAATTACTCCAACGAACAGACCCAGGCCCTGGGCCAGATCGTGCTGGCTAACTTCGCCAACAACGAAGGTCTGAAGTCTGAAGGCGATAACGTCTGGTCTGCCACCCAGTCTTCCGGCGTGGCGCTGCTGGGTACCGCGGGCTCCGGTAACTTCGGTACGCTGACCAACGGTGCGCTGGAAGCGTCTAACGTGGATCTGAGTAAAGAACTGGTGAACATGATCGTCGCGCAACGTAACTATCAGTCGAACGCGCAGACCATCAAAACCCAGGATCAGATCCTCAACACGCTGGTTAACCTGCGTTAAGCGGCTGACAGGAAAGCGCAATGGATCACGCAATATATACCGCGATGGGCGCGGCAAGCCAGACGCTCAATCAGCAGGCTGTTACTGCCAGCAACCTGGCAAACGCCTCTACACCGGGCTTTCGTGCGCAGCTTAATGCGCTGCGTGCGGTCCCGGTGGAAGGGCTCTCCCTGCCGACGCGTACGCTGGTCACGGCCTCCACGCCGGGTGCGGATATGACGCCAGGGCAGATGGATTACACCTCACGCCCGCTGGACGTTGCCCTGCAACAGGACGGCTGGCTGGCGGTGCAGACCGCTGACGGCGGTGAAGGATATACCCGTAACGGTAACATCCAGGTGAGTGCCACGGGCCAGCTGACGATTCAGGGTCATCCGGTAATGGGTGAAGCGGGTCCGCTGACGGTGCCGGAAGGGTCTGAGCTGACTATCGCGGCCGACGGGACCATTTCGGCATTGAACCCGGGCGATCCGGCCAATACCGTTGCGCCCGTCGGGCGTCTGAAGCTGGTGAAGGCGGAAGGCAAAGAGGTGCAGCGTGGCGATGACGGGATGTTCCGTCTGACCCAGGCGACCCAGGCCACTCGGGGGGCCACGTTACAGGCCGATCCGAGCATCCGCGTGATGTCCGGCGTTCTGGAAGGCAGTAACGTCAAGCCGGTCGAAGCGATGACCGACATGATCGCCAGTGCCCGTCGTTTTGAAATGCAGATGAAGATTATCAGCAGCGTTGATGAGAACGCGGGCAAGGCTAACCAACTTCTGGCTATGAGTTAACAGGACTCCTTATGATCAGTTCTTTATGGATCGCGAAAACTGGCCTGGACGCGCAGCAAACCAACATGGATGTGATTGCCAACAACCTGGCAAACGTCAGCACCAATGGTTTCAAGCGTCAGCGTGCCGTTTTCGAAGATTTGCTTTATCAAACCATCCGCCAGCCGGGAGCGCAGTCTTCTGAACAAACGACGCTGCCATCCGGTCTGCAGATTGGTACCGGTGTTCGTCCGGTAGCCACCGAGCGTCTGCATAGCCAGGGCAACCTGTCTCAGACCAACAACAGCAAAGACGTGGCAATCAAAGGCCAGGGGTTCTTCCAGGTGCAGTTGCCTGACGGTACTTCTGCCTATACCCGCGACGGATCGTTCCAGGTCGATCAGAATGGTCAGCTGGTGACGGCGGGTGGTTTCCAGGTTCAGCCTGCGATTACCATCCCGGCGAATGCCCTGAGTATTACTATCGGGCGTGACGGCGTGGTGAGTGTGACGCAGCAGGGGCAGGCCGCACCTGTTCAGGTTGGACAGCTAAACCTGACCACCTTCATGAACGACACCGGTCTGGAAAGCATTGGTGAGAACCTCTACACCGAAACGCAATCCTCCGGTACGCCAAATGAAAGCACCCCGGGCCTCAACGGTGCGGGTCTGTTGTATCAGGGTTATGTGGAAACCTCGAACGTGAACGTTGCGGAAGAGCTGGTGAATATGATCCAGGTCCAGCGCGCGTATGAAATTAACAGTAAAGCAGTGTCGACGACCGACCAGATGCTGCAGAAACTGACGCAACTCTAAGGTGTAGCCCGGTGCGGTCAACGCCGCGCCGGCTCCCTGTTTTCGAAGATGAAGGCAATGCAAAAAAACGCGGCGTTTCGTTATCCGATACTGACTGTTCTGGCTGTCACCCTCAGTGGGTGTGCCTTGATCCCGTCTAAACCTTTAGTGCAGGGTGCGACTACCGCCCAACCCGTTCCTGGCCCGGCGCCAGTGGTGAACGGCTCCATTTTCCAGACCGCGCAGCCAATCAATTATGGCTATCAACCGCTGTTTGAAGATCGCCGCCCGCGTAATGTCGGCGATACGTTGACCATTGTGCTGCAGGAAAACGTCAGCGCGAGCAAGAGCTCGTCGGCGAATGCCAGCCGCGATGGCAAAACCAATTTCGGTTTCGATACCGTTCCACGCTATCTGCAGGGCCTGTTCGGCAATGCGCGTGCTGATGTCGAGGCCTCTGGCGGCAATACCTTTAACGGTAAAGGTGGCGCGAATGCCAGCAATACCTTTAGCGGCACGCTGACGGTGACGGTTGACCAGGTGCTGGTTAACGGCAATTTACACGTTGTGGGTGAAAAACAGATCGCCATCAATCAGGGCACTGAGTTCATTCGTTTCTCGGGCGTGGTTAATCCTCGCACCATCAGCGGCACCAACACCGTTCCGTCCACCCAGGTGGCGGATGCGCGCATCGAGTACGTCGGTAACGGCTACATCAATGAAGCGCAAAATATGGGTTGGCTGCAGCGTTTCTTCCTTAACTTATCGCCGATGTAAGCGAGGTGACCCATGTTTAAATCGATCTTCGCCGTGGCGCTGGCGCTGGTGGCAACGTTTGCCCAGGCTGACCGTATTCGCGATCTCACCAGCGTTCAGGGCGTACGCGAAAACTCGCTGATTGGCTATGGCCTGGTGGTGGGTCTGGACGGAACGGGCGACCAGACCACCCAGACGCCATTCACGACTCAAAGTTTGAACAACATGCTTTCCCAGCTCGGTATTACCGTCCCGGCGGGAACCAACATGCAGCTGAAAAACGTGGCCGCGGTCATGGTCACCGCCTCCTATCCTGCGTTCGCGCGCCAGGGGCAGACGATTGATGTCGTGGTCTCGTCAATGGGTAACGCCAAAAGCCTGCGTGGTGGCACGCTGCTGATGACTCCGCTGAAAGGGGTCGACAGCCAGGTTTATGCGCTGGCGCAGGGGAACATTCTGGTCGGCGGTGCCGGCGCGTCTGCGGGCGGCAGCAGTGTGCAGGTGAACCAGCTGAACGGCGGGCGTATCACCAATGGTGCGATCATTGAGCGTGAACTGCCGACCCAGTTTGGCGCAGGCAACACCATTAACCTGCAGTTGAATAATGAAGACTTCACGATGGCGCAGCAGATTGCCGACACCATCAACCGCAGCCGCGGCTACGGCAGCGCCACGGCGCTGGATGCCCGTACCGTGCAGATCCGCACTTCTACCGGCAGCAGTAACCAGGTCCGTATGCTGGCTGATATCCAGAATATGGAAGTGAATGTTCCGGTTCAGGATGCCAAAGTGATTATCAACTCGCGCACCGGTTCGGTCGTGATGAACCGCGAAGTGTCGCTCGACAGTTGTGCCGTGGCGCAGGGTAACCTCTCCGTGACGGTTAACCGCTCCGCCAACGTCAGTCAGCCTGATACCCCGTTCGGGGGTGGCCAGACCGTGGTGACGCCACAAACGCAGATTGATTTGCGCCAGAGCGGTGGGTCGCTGCAGAGCGTACGCTCCAGCGCGAACCTCAATAGCGTGGTTCGGGCCCTGAATGCCCTGGGGGCGACGCCGATGGATCTGATGTCGATTCTGCAATCCATGCAAAGCGCGGGCTGTCTGCGCGCCAAATTGGAAATCATCTGATGCTGACCGATAGCAAGCTGTTGACCGGTGCTGCCTGGGATGCCCAGTCGCTCAACGAACTGAAAACCAAAGCAGGTAAGGACCCGGCGGCGAATATCCGCCCGGTCGCCCGCCAGGTGGAAGGGATGTTTGTACAGATGATGCTGAAAAGCATGCGTGAAACCCTGCCGAAAGACGGGATGTTCAGCAGTGATTCAACCCGTCTTTACACCAGCATGTATGACCAGCAGATTGCACAGCAGATGACCGCCGGGAAAGGCCTCGGTCTGGCTGATATGATTGTCAAACAGACCGAAGCCGCGCAGGGCATCCAGCCGGATGATAAGCCACAGCAGGTGCCGATGAAGTTCGACCTGCAAACGGTGACCAGTTATCAGAATCAGGCCCTGACGCAGATGGTGCGCAAAGCCATACCGAAGGCCACGAGTACCAGCGATGAGCCACTTTCTGGCGACAGCAAAGACTTCCTGGAGCAGCTCTCGCTGCCGGCACGTCTTGCCAGTGAACAGAGCGGCGTGCCTCACCACCTGATCCTCGCGCAGGCGGCGCTGGAGTCCGGCTGGGGTCAGCGGCAGATCCGTAAAGAAAACGGCGATCCGAGCTTTAACATCTTCGGCGTGAAGGCCACGTCGAGCTGGAAGGGGCCGACCACCGAGATCACCACCACTGAATATGAAAACGGTGCGGCGGTGAAGGTTAAAGCCAAATTCCGCGTCTATAGCTCCTATCTGGAAGCCTTATCCGACTATGTGGGCCTGTTGAGCCGAAATCCGCGTTACACCGCCGTTACACAGGCGGCAACCGCGGAGCAGGGCGCTCAGGCACTGCAGAACGCGGGCTACGCCACCGATCCGAACTATGCGCGTAAGCTCACCAGTATGATTCAGCAGCTGAAATCGATGGGCGAGAAGGTCAGTAAAGCCTATAGCACAGATATCGAAAATCTGTTCTGAAAGTTCTCAAGTCCCGGTGGAGGCTGCCGATAACCTTCATCAGGACTCGTGTCTGAACGTATAAAAGGAACCCCCATGTCCAGTTTGATTAACAGTGCCATGAGTGGCCTCAGTGCTGCGCAGTCGGCACTCAATACCGTCAGTAATAATATTTCAAGCTATAACGTGGCAGGTTATACCCGCCAGACAACAGTGCTGGGCGCGTCAAACAGCACGCTGACCGGCGGTGGCTGGGTAGGTAACGGGGTTTATGTCTCCGGTGTCCAGCGTGAGTATGATGCATTCATTACCAACCAGCTGCGCGCCGCGCAGACCCAGAGCAGCGGCCTGACTACGCGCTATCAGCAGATGTCAAAAATCGACGATGTGCTCTCGGATACCACCAACTCGCTCTCTACCACGCTGCAGGACTTCTTCAAAAGTCTGCAGACGCTGGTGAGTAACGCGGAAGATCCGGCTGCGCGCCAGACGGTGCTGGGCAAAGCGGATGGCCTGGTCAATCAGTTTAAAACCAACGATCAGTATCTTCGCGATCAGGATTCTCAGGTGAATACCGCGATTTCTGCCAGCGTCGATCAAATTAATAACTACGCCAAACAGATTGCGAACCTGAACGATCAGATTTCCCGTCTGACCGGCGTGGGTGCTGGCTCATCACCAAATGACCTGCTCGATCAACGCGATCAGCTGGTGAGCGAACTGAATAAAATTGTCGGTGTTGAAGTTTCTGTGCAGGATGGCGGCACGTATAACGTCTCATTTGGCACCGGTTACAGCCTGGTACAAGGGAGCAAAGCGAACCAGCTGGCTGCGGTGAAATCCAGCGCAGACCCAACCCGTACAACGCTGGCCTATACCGATGATGTTACAGGCAATATCGAAATTCCTGAGAAGCTGATTACCACCGGCACCCTTGGCGGTTTACTCACCTTCCGCTCTGAAGATCTGGATAAAGCGCGTAATAACCTTAACCAGATGGCGCTGGCCTTTGCTGACGCGATGAACAAGCAGCATGAAGCGGGTTTTGATGCTAACGGCGATGCTGGCGGCAAGCTCTTTGACTTTGGCTCGCCTGCGGTTGTGTCCAACAGCAAGAATTCAGGTACCGCCGCGCTGACAGCCTCCGTGGCTGACAGTACCAAAGTCCAGGCAACGGATTATAAGCTGCAGTTCAACGGAACCGACTGGACCATTACGCGTACGTCGGATAAGACCAGTTTCACGATGAGTCCGGATGCGAGCGGCAATCTGTCTTTCGACGGCCTGAATGTCAACGTGAGCGGTACCGCGAATAACAAAGACAGTTTTGTTGTGAAGCCCGTTTCTGATGTCATCGTAAACATGGAACTCAAGTTTAATGATGAGTCCAAACTGGCGATGGCATCGACAAGCGCCGGTGGCGAAAGTGACAACCGCAACGGTCAAAAATTGCTGGATCTGCAAAATAGCAAGCTTGTCGGCGGGAATAAGTCTTTCAATGATGCTTATGCTTCCCTCGTCAGTACCGTTGGTAGCTCAACAGCGGCACTGAAAACCAGCAGCGAAACGAAAGCGAATGTGGCGACGCAGTTAACCAAACAGCAGCAGTCGATCTCAGGGGTAAACCTTGACGAAGAGTACGGCAATTTGCAGCGCTATCAGCAGTATTACCTCGCTAATGCGCAGGTTCTACAAACTGCCAGCTCGCTCTTTGATGCAATCATTAATATTCGCTAAGGCTGAGGTGAAACATGCGTATTAGCACCCAGATGATGTACGACCAAAACATGCGCGGGATCACCGATTCCCAGAGCAAGTGGTTGAGTTATGGTGAACAAATGTCCACCGGCAAGCGTGTCAATCGTCCGTCGGACGATCCCATCGCGGCGTCGCAGGCTATTGTTCTGTCACAATCACAGTCACAAAATAGCCAGTTTGCGTTGGCAAGATCGTTCGCATCACAAAAAGTTTCTCTCGAAGATAATGTGCTTAACCAGGTCACTGCCGCTATCACCAGTGCTAAAGAGAAATTAGTCTATGCCGGAAACGCAACCTTAAGTGATGACGATCGCCTGTCGCTGGCGAGCGATTTGCAAGGTATTCGCGACCAATTGATGAACCTTGCAAACACCGCGGATGGTAATGGTCGGTTTATTTTTGCCGGCTTTAAGACTGAAGTGCCACCGTTTGATTCCGTTACCGGTGATTACAAAGGCGGTACTGAGGCTATTTCGCAGCAGGTTGATACCGCGCGTAATATGGTCATTAGCCACACGGGTCAGCAGATCTTCGAAAGCATCACCAGTAACGCCAAAGAACTGCCTGGTGGCGGATATGGCGAGACGAACATGTTCAAGATCCTCGATACGGCGATTACCGCGCTTAAGGTTCCCGTCGATACCGACTCTGCTGCAGCTGAAGCACAGGGGAAAATCATTTCTGATGCTCAAACCGGCATCACAAATACCCAGAACAACATTCTTACTGTCGCTGCTGATGTAGGTACCAAGATGAACGAGCTTGAAAAGCTGGATAACCTTGGTGACGATCGTGCACTGGGCCAGACTAAGCAGATGAGCGACCTGGTTGATGTGGACTGGAACGCAGCGATCTCTTCTTACACCATGCAGCAGGCCGCGCTGCAGGCATCTTATAAAGCGTTTAGCGATATGCAGGGCATGTCCCTGTTCCAGCTGAACAGATAACATCTTGACCTCTTGGAACATGTCTTGAAACTGGGCATGTTTTACTGCCCAATCCGTGTGGATTGGGCATTTTTTTTACGCGATTTCTGCCGGTGCGGAGGCGACGCGTGCACTTTCAATCAGACGTATTGCCAGCGCAATGACACCGCATACCGTTGCCAGGGCAACCACGCCCGTCCAGCCAGCCAGCGTGTAGATTTTACTCCCCGCAGCCGAACCCAACGCCATGCCGATAAAGACCACCGTAAAGAGCAGGGCGTTAAGACGCCCCCTGGCCTGAGGCTCAAGGCTATAGACTAGATTCTGGTGCGCCACCAGACTGGACTGCAGGCCCAGATCAAACCCGATGGCTGAGACAGCAATCAGAATCAGTTGTCCATGAAGACCCAGCGCGGGCATCAGGAACATCAGGGCAAACGAGACGGTAACCAGTGCCGCGCCAAGCTGCGTGACTTTTCCGGCGCCCAGCTTGTCCGCCAGACCTCCCGCCAGCGGGGCGGCTAAGGCCCCCGCGGCCCCGGCAATACCATAACCACCCGCGACGGCGCTCCCCAGGTGATAGCGCTCCAGCAGCATGACCGCCAGCGTTGACCAGAAGGCGCTAAAGGCAATCGACAGAAAACCCTGTGCCAGTGCTGCACGGCGCAGAGCCGGATAACGACGCCACAGATGTTCCATTGAGCGCATCAGGGCGGGATAGCTCAGCGTGGAGTGAATGGCAAAACGCGGGAGTACCCGCCACATCACCGCCCCAATAAATGCGATGCTTACAGCGGCCAGCTGATACATGACGCGCCAGCCAAAAGCTTCACCCACTACACCGCTGACGGTTCGCGACAGCAAGATGCCCATCAGCAACCCTGTCATCACGGTTCCCACGGTTTTCCCCTGCTTACCTTCGGGGGCGAGGATAGCCGCTGCGGGAACGATATCCTGTGCCATGGTCGCGGCCATGCCAATCAGGAGGCTTGCCAGCAGCAGTGAGTGCTGCTGCCCGGTCAGGCTGCAGCCCAGCAGAAACAGTGCCAGGGCGGCGCTTTTTATCAGGATTAACGTCCTGCGGTCGTGACGATCGCCAAGTGGCAACAGAAAAAGAATACCGAGCGCGTAGCCTGCCTGGGTCAGCGTCGGGACCAGCCCCATCCCTTCGATAGTGAGATGAAGGTCGGCGCCTATCAGCGGCAGCAGCGGTTGCGCGTAGTAAATGGATGCGACGCTAAAGCCAGCCCCCAGAGCCAGCATAAAAATCACCCAGCGACTGGCGGCATGGGGAGCAGTTGTTGTGTTCATAAGACGTTCCTCACTCATAGTGTGCCGCTATTTTTTATCACTACGCCTTGCGACGGTAGAGGGCCTGGTGGTAAAACGCTTATACGTTTGGCGTATAGCAGGGAAAATGATGAAGCGAGTTGAGCGTATAGACAGGGTGGAACTCATGCGCACATTTGTTCGTATTGTGGAAAGCGGCTCGCTATCCGGGGCGGCAAGGCTGCTTGCGACGAGCCAGGCCACGGTGAGCCGCCGCCTTCAGTCTCTGGAAACGCTGCTGGGGGTACGGCTTTTATTGCGAACCACCCATGCAACAAAACTTACCGATGACGGCGAGCGCTGCTATCAACATGCCCGGCGGGTCATTGATAGCTGGCTGGCACTGGAAGATGAAATCGGCCAGACGGAGGACGAGCCGGTCGGGGTATTACGGGTACGTGCACCGCACGCCTTTGGGCAGGATCAGCTCCTGAGACCGTTAACGGAGTTTTTGCAGCGTTATCCTCAGCTGTCGGTGGAGTGGATGCTCAACGATAAGTCGGTGGATTTTCTGAGCGACAATCTGGATTGTGCTATTCGAGTTGGCGCAGAGGTGGATCCGGCAACCGTCTCCGTGCTGTTGGCGGAAGTGCCACGCTGTGTGGTGGCTTCGCCTGCGCTGCTGGACCAGTTTGCGCCGGTTCACACACCGGAGGATCTGCAGGCGCTTCCCTGGATTGCCATCAGCACGTTCTATCAGCGACATGTGGAGTTGTGGGATGATCTTTCGCAGGTAAAACGTATCTCCATTGCGCCACGGTTAAGTACGGATAGCCTGCATGTTGCGCGCAATACCGCCCTGACAGGGTTAGGGGTGGCGATGGTTTCAAGCTGGACGGTCAAGCAGGATATCCAGGAAGGGCGCTTAGTGCATTTGCTTCCACAGTGGCAGCCCGCCGCGCTCCCGGTTCATCTGGTTTATCCGTGGTCGCGTTATTATCCGGCGCGTTTACGCCGTTTTCTGGAGATGATGAAGAGGGTGATGCCGGACATTGCGGGTATGAGAAAGCCGGCACGCGAGCAATAAAAAAGCCGACCCGAAGGTCGGCTTTTTACGCTATGTGTCGTTACTCAACAGACTGCGGACGGGTAGCCGGTGCTGTCGCCTGATGCGTTGCACTGTGGCCACCGGCAGAGCCTTTACCGTCAAAGTTGAACGCAGGGCGGACCCAGTCACTGTGACGCGGCGCTTCCGGCACATATTCCGGCGCTGGTGCGCGAGTCATCGGGGCTGTCGCAACGTGAGCAGGGGCCGGCGCTGTGATTACCGGCTCGGCTTTCACTTCTGGCTCTTCTGCTTTCGCGGCTTCACGCACTGGTTCGACGTCAATTTCAACGTCCTGAACCACGTCTTCAGTCACGGTTTCGACAACCACGTCCGGGGTCTCTTCTACCGCTGCTGCTGGCTGAACCTCAGCAACAACGTCTTCAGCGACCACGGTGTCTTCTTCAGCAATAAGCTGCGGTGCGGCGTCAACCGGCGCGGCAATCACTTCAGGGTGCGTGGTTTCAACGTCTACTGCATGAGGCGCTTCTGACTCAACGGCCTGTGGCTCAACCACGATAGCGGCTTCATTTACCGCTTCTTCAGTTGCGGCTACCGGGGCAATCACCTCTTCGGTGACAGCCTGTTCTTCCACAACCTGCTCCTGACGAGCAACCGGGTAGCGGATCCAGACTTTACCGGATGCCATTTCAGGAGACGCGCACGCCACGGTTAATGGCATTGGCGACTGTGTCGGGTAACGCTCATCGCGATAACGACGACGACGTTGACCGCTGACGCGCAGGTGACGCGGAGAGCGGCGTGAACGACGTGGCATACCCGCGTTATCACGGCCTTCACCGTTATCGTCTTGCTCAGAGTTGCTTTCGACGACGGCCGGCAGATCCACTTTCGCCAGTTGAGTGCCTGGTGCAGTGTCACTTGCTTCTGCAGGGATGATGACGGTCTCTTCCACCGGCAGGGCGCCTACACGCACTTTCTGTGACAGCTGGCGCTGCTTACGACGCGGCATAACCTGAGTACGTTCTTCCTGCTCGCTTTCCTGTTGTTCAACAGGCTCTTCGCGGTTCAGGTTTTTGACTTCCTGCTGCGCCTGGCGCTTCTCGTCGTTACGACGACGGCTACGCTCACGGCGTGGCTGCTGCTCGTCGCGCTGTTTGCTCTTCTCAGACTCATCGCCCGCCTGCTGGCGAATTTCACGATCTTCAACATTCTGCGGTTGCTTCTCGCGACGGTTGCGACGGTTGTCTTCGCGTTGCTCACGACCCTCATTATTGTCCGAACGGTTGTCACGGCGTTCGTTACGGTCATTACGATCACGGCGGTTGTTCTGACGTTTACGACGGTCCTGCTGACGTTCAGGTTTCGCTTCTTTCGGTGCTTCTTTCGGTTGCTCAGGCTGCTGGACTTCTTCGCCTGCAAACATCTTCTTCAGCGCACCGAAGAGGCGGCTCAGCAGACCCGGTTGTTCTGGCTGGGCTTTGACCGCAACGGCTTCTGGTTTTTGCGCAACCGGTTTGGTCACAGGTTTTTCCAGCGCCGTTTCTGGCGGAGCTTCAGGCATGATGAAGGTCGCTAAGGCTGGCTGCTCTGGCAGTTTGCGCTCGGCAGGTTCTTCATCGGAAGGCAGCGCCATCTCTTCTTCATGCAGCTTAGGCAGCAGATAGCTGAGCGTGCTGGTCTCTTCACCCTTACGGACACGCAGCACGTGGTAGTGCGGGGTTTCCATCTGATCGTTAGGCACGATGATGCAGCGAACATCGCCCTGGCGTGATTCAATTGCGCTGACGGCCGCACGTTTTTCGTTCAGCAGGTAGGACGCAATTGGCACAGGAACAATGGCATGAACCTCTTTGGTGTTCTCTTTCAGCGCTTCTTCTTCAATCAGACGCAGAATAGAGAGGGACAGAGATTCGTTATCACGAACCGTACCGGTACCGGAGCAGCGCGGACAGACGTGATGGCTGGATTCACCGAGTGAAGGGCTCAGACGCTGACGGGACATCTCCAGCAAGCCGAAGCGTGAGATATGGCTAATCTGGATACGAGCACGATCCTGACGTACCGCTTCGCGCAGACGGTTTTCAACCGCACGCTGGTGGCGAACAGGGGTCATGTCGATAAAGTCGATAACAATCAGACCACCCAGGTCACGCAGGCGGAGCTGGCGGGCGATTTCATCAGCGGCTTCAAGGTTGGTGTTGAAGGCGGTCTCTTCGATATCACCGCCGCGCGTAGCACGTGCGGAGTTGATGTCGATGGCGGTCAGCGCTTCGGTCGTATCAATAACGATAGAACCACCGGATGGCAGACGCACTTCACGCTGGAAAGCGGATTCAATCTGCGATTCGATCTGATAATGGCTGAACAGCGGGATTTCACCGGTGTACAGTTTGATTTTGCTGGTGAAATCCGGACGACCCAGCGCAGCAATGTGCTGGCGCGCCAGCTCAAGCACTTTCGGGTTATCGATCAGAATCTCACCGATGTCCTGACGCAGGTAGTCACGGAAGGCACGCACAATCACGTTGCTTTCCTGGTGAATCAGGAACGGCGCTGCGCGGCTTTCTGCCGCTTTCTGGATTGCTTCCCAGTGCTTCAGACGGAAGCTTAAGTCCCACTGCAGCGCTTCGGCAGATTTGCCGACGCCTGCGGTACGTACGATAAGCCCCATGCCGTCAGGCAGCTCAAGACTTGCCAGCGCTTCTTTCAGTTCGGTACGGTCATCACCTTCGATACGGCGAGAGATACCACCGGCACGCGGGTTGTTTGGCATCAGAACCAGGTAACTTCCCGCAAGACTGATAAAGGTGGTCAGTGCGGCACCTTTGTTGCCACGCTCTTCTTTATCAATTTGAACAATGACTTCCTGACCTTCACGCAGCACATCTTTGATGTTTGGGCGGCCATGGGAGTTATAGTTTGCAGGGAAATATTCGCGGGCGATTTCTTTCAGAGGGAGGAAACCGTGACGCTCAGCACCGTAATCGACAAATGCAGCTTCAAGGCTTGGTTCAATGCGGGTGATTTTACCTTTGTAAATGTTCGCTTTTTTCTGTTCGTGTCCAGGACTTTCGATATCCAGATCGTACAGGCGCTGCCCATCCACAAGGGCGACACGCAACTCTTCTTGCTGAGTTGCGTTGATTAACATTCTTTTCATCGTAACTTACTCGTTATTCTTACATTGACGACAAAGCTGCGGGCAAGGTGACGCTTTCCGGGGTATGAACCGATGGCCTCGTGTCTATTCACGTCGCCAACCTCACGGTTGTCGCTCGCTTAAGAGGCGCAGAGTGTCGGTTGCCTGTATTTCATACGGAAACACAGCGCAATTATCAGGGGAATTGCCTGGGTAGAACTCTCCAGAGAACAATCCTTATACCGGGAAGTACTGCAACCCGCAGCCCGCTAACTGCCTGAAAGATCAATACGTCTTACGCCATTGCTGCGTGGATGATCGGTCAGACAAAATTGGTCATTCCGTCGAGATCCTTACTTAACCAGGATTTAACACGGAAAACGAGTTCATTATTCCACTGCTCGCCGGGTTATAGCAAGATGACTTTTACCAATTATCACCCGGTTACTCACAGTTTCTTCACTTCAAGGTGGTGATTGGTTTAATAACCACCAAATCGATTGCGTGAAACAGGGGACAGGCCGGATAAAAGTAAATATAAGCATAGAAAAATGAGTGGCGCTAATGGCTGACGATATTTAGAATCGCCAACCATGAAAACAGAGACTCCAGCCGTAAAAATGGTTGCCATCGCGGAAGACGACGCGGGGCAACGTATCGATAACTTTTTGCGCACCCAACTCAAAGGCGTGCCAAAGAGCATGATTTACCGCATCCTGCGCAAGGGTGAAGTGCGGGTTAACAAAAAACGCGTGAAGCCTGAGTACAAACTCGAAGCCGGTGATGAAGTGCGTATCCCGCCGGTCCGTGTTGCGGAACGCGAAGAAGAGGTCGTTTCACCCAGGTTGCAGAAAGTGGCCGCCCTGAGTGACGTTATCCTTTATGAGGATGATCATATCCTGGTGCTGAATAAACCGTCAGGTACCGCTGTCCATGGCGGGAGTGGTCTCAGCTTTGGCGTGATTGAAGGCCTGCGTGCGCTGCGCCCTGAAGCCCGTTTCCTTGAACTGGTTCACCGTCTCGATCGCGATACCTCCGGCGTGCTGCTGGTCGCAAAAAAACGTTCTGCCCTGCGTTCCCTGCATGAGCAGCTGCGTGAAAAAGGGATGCAGAAGGATTATCTGGCGCTGGTTCGCGGCCACTGGCAGTCCCACGTTAAGACGGTGCAGGCACCTTTGCTGAAGAATATTTTGCAAAGCGGTGAGCGCATTGTACGTGTGAATCAGGAAGGGAAGCCGTCTGAGACGCGTTTCAAAGTGGAAGAGCGCTATGCGTTCGCCACGCTGGTGCGCTGCAGCCCGGTAACCGGCCGTACCCACCAGATCCGCGTACATACGCAGTATGCCGGTCATCCGATCGCATTTGATGACCGCTATGGTGACAGGGAGTTTGATAAGCAGCTGGCGGGCACCGGGTTGTCACGCCTGTTCCTGCATGCGGCGGCACTGACGTTCACTCACCCGAATACCGGCGAAACAATTCGCATTGAAGCCCCCCTTGATGAGCAGTTAAAACGCTGCCTGAAGGTGCTGCGCGGCTGATTTGGCTGGCACTTACCGGCCTGAGGTCTCTCAGGCCGGTAAGTGAGGTATCACCCGTAATACTCACATCTTCAGCGGATTACACTCCTCGCGTCTGAGCATCTGGCACAATGCTATCAACGGCAACCCAACCAGCGTGTTTGGGTCACGTCCGTCCAGCTTGTCGAACAGGGCAATCCCCAGACCTTCGCTTTTGAAGCTTCCGGCGCAATTGAGCGGTCGCTCCCGGCGCACATAGTCGGCGATTTCCTGCTCGCTAAGATGGCGAAAATGGACGTCGAAAGGTTCGCATTCGGTTTGCAGGTGACCCGAGGCGGAGTTGTAGAGTGCCAGACCCGTATAAAAGGTGACGATATTGCCTCGCGCTTGCATAAGCTGCTGGCAGGCATTCGCTTCAGTGTGCGGCTTTCCGGTGATAACACCGTCCAGCACACAAACCTGATCGGAGCCTATAATCAAATGCGAAGGGTAGCGTGCGGCAAGTGATTGCGCTTTCTCCTTCGCAAGACGGGTGACCAGGTGACGTGGTGATTCGCCCGGCTGTGGCGTCTCGTCAACCTCCGGCGCCGCGCATTCAAACGGGATCCCGAGCTTTTCCAGCAACATTCGGCGGTAGGGTGAGGTGGAGGCAAGAACGAGATTTGGCATATTTTTATCACCAGATATAGCGTATCGATGCCAGCCATTTTAAACTACAGGCCGCAATGTGTGCGAATAATTGGCAAAAGGCAGCTGTGGTTGCCTTTTTCTTTGACTATATGACGTTACAAAGTTAATATGCGCGCCCTATGCAAAAGGTAAAATTACCCCTGACTCTTGATCCGGTTCGCACGGCTCAAAAACGCCTCGATTACGAAGGTATTTATACTTCCGATCAGGCTGAGCGTGTCGCCGAATCCGTAGTCAGTGTGGACAGTGATGTAGAATGCTCCATGTCGTTCGCTATCGATAACCAGCGTCTCGCCGTTTTAACCGGTGATGCAAAGGTGACGGTAACCCTCGAATGTCAGCGTTGCGGGAAACCGTTTGTACAGCATGTTCACACAACGTATTGTTTCAGTCCGGTCCGTTCTGACGAACAGGCTGAAGCACTCCCGGAAGCGTATGAACCGATTGAAGTTAATGAATTCGGTGAAATCGATCTTCTGGCTCTGGTTGAAGATGAAATCATCCTCTCCTTGCCAGTCGTTCCGGTGCATGAATCTGAACACTGTGAAGTGTCCGAGGCGGACATGGTCTTTGGGGAACTGCCTGATGAAGCGCAAAAACCAAACCCATTTGCCGTATTAGCCAGCTTAAAGCGTAAGTAATTGAGGAGTAAGGTCCATGGCCGTACAACAGAATAAACCAACCCGTTCCAAACGTGGCATGCGTCGTTCCCATGACGCGCTGACTGCAGTTACCAGCCTGTCTGTAGACAAGACTTCTGGTGAGAAACACCTGCGTCACCACATCACCGCTGACGGTTTCTACCGCGGCCGCAAGGTTATCACTAAGTAATCACGCGTCAGCGTGATTAGGCTTAGTGAGGATTTCCCCGTGCAAACGGGGAATTTACCGAACCAGGCTGTGACGATACCTTGACACGTCTAACCCTGGCGTTAGATGTCATGGGAGGGGATTTTGGCCCTTCCGTGACAGTGCCTGCAGCTTTGCAGGCACTGAATTCTAATTCGCAACTCACACTTCTTTTAGTCGGCAATCCCGACACAATCACGCCATTACTTGCAAAAGCTGACTTCGAACAACGTTCGCGTCTGCAGATTATTCCTGCGCAGTCAGTTATTGCCAGTGATGCACGTCCATCGCAGGCGATTCGCAATAGCCGGGGCAGTTCTATGCGAATGGCGCTGGAGCTGGTGAAGGAAGGACGCGCGGAGGCTTGCGTCAGTGCGGGAAATACCGGCGCGCTGATGGGGCTGTCGAAATTGTTGCTCAAACCTATTGAAGGTATTGAGCGTCCGGCGCTGGTGACGGTATTACCGCATCAGCAGAAGGGCAAGACGGTGGTGCTCGATTTGGGTGCTAACGTCGATTGTGATAGTACAATGCTGGCTCAGTTTGCCGTGATGGGGTCGGTGCTGGCAGAAGAAGTTGTCGGGATAAACAATCCCCGTGTTGCGTTATTGAACATCGGTGAAGAAGAGACCAAAGGCCTGGACAGTATTCGCGAAGCTGCCGAATTGCTCAAACAGGTTCCCTCCATCAACTATATTGGTTATCTCGAAGCCAATGAGTTGCTGACGGGGAAAACGGATGTTCTGGTGTGTGATGGCTTCACCGGGAACGTAACGTTGAAGACCATGGAAGGGGTCGTGCGAATGTTTCTCTCACTGCTTAAATCGCAGGGAGAAGGCAAAAAAAGCGCCTGGTGGTTGATTTTATTAAAGCGTTGGTTACAAAAAAGCCTGACGCGGCGATTCAGTCACCTCAACCCCGACCAGTATAATGGCGCCTGTCTGTTAGGATTGCGCGGCATCGTGATTAAGAGTCATGGTGCCGCCAATCAGCGAGCATTTACTGTCGCCATTGAACAGGCAGTGCAGGCGGTGCAGCGACAAGTCCCTCAGCGGATTGCCGCTCGCCTGGAATCTGTATTAGCTAAAAGTGACTGAGCGTACATGTATACGAAGATTTTAGGTACCGGCAGCTACCTGCCAAAACACGTGCGTACCAACGCCGATCTTGAAAAAATGGTAGATACGTCTGACGAGTGGATTGTCACGCGCACAGGTATCCGTGAACGTCGTATTGCCGCGCCAGACGAAACCGTTTCGACCATGGGTTACGAAGCCGCGCAGCGTGCTATCGAAATGGCGGGCATTGATAAAGATCAGATTGGCTTGATCGTGGTTGCCACGACCTCTGCCACGCATGCCTTCCCAAGCGCAGCGTGCCAGGTGCAAAACATGCTCGGCATTAAAGGCTGCCCGGCATTTGACGTTGCTGCAGCGTGTGCAGGGTTCACCTATGCGCTGAGCGTTGCCGATCAGTATGTTAAATCCGGTGCCGTGAAATATGCGCTGGTCATCGGTGCTGACGTGCTGGCACGTACCTGCGATCCAACCGATCGCGGGACGATCATTATTTTTGGTGATGGTGCGGGCGCGGTACTGCTCGGTCAGTCCGAAGAGCCGGGCATCATCTCTACGCATCTGCATGCCGATGGCAGCTATGGAGAATTACTGACCCTGCCTAACGCCGATCGCGTTAATCCGGATAACGCTATTTACCTGACGATGGCAGGTAATGAGGTGTTCAAGGTGGCGGTGACTGAGCTTGCGCACATTGTCGATGAAACGCTGGAAGCGAATAACCTTGACCGCTCCGCACTCGACTGGCTGGTGCCGCATCAGGCGAACCTGCGCATCATCAGCGCGACCGCTAAAAAGCTGGGCATGTCGATGGATAACGTTGTGGTGACGCTGGATCGTCACGGCAATACCTCTGCGGCGTCAGTACCGTGCGCATTTGATGAAGCGGTACGTGACGGACGAATCAAACGGGGCCAGTTGGTCTTGCTTGAAGCCTTTGGTGGCGGGTTCACCTGGGGTTCCGCGCTGGTTCGTTTCTAGTATAAGGATTAAATAATGACGCAATTTGCTTTTGTGTTCCCGGGCCAGGGTTCTCAGGCCGTTGGGATGTTGTCTGAAATGGCAGCAAAGTATCCGGTTATCGAAGAGACTTTCCGTGAAGCTTCCGCTGCGCTGGGTTATGATTTGTGGGCGCTGACTCAACAGGGACCGGCCGAAGAGCTGAACAAAACCTGGCAGACTCAGCCAGCGCTGTTGACGGCGTCCGTTGCGCTGTGGCGTGTCTGGCAGCAGCAGGGCGGTAAAGCGCCAGCGCTGCTCGCGGGCCATAGCCTGGGTGAATACTCTGCGCTGGTGTGTGCCGGTGTTATCGCGTTTGCTGACGCGGTGCGTCTGGTTGAACTGCGCGGTAAGTTCATGCAGGAAGCAGTACCTGAAGGCACCGGTGGCATGTCTGCTATCATCGGCCTCGATGATGCTGCGATTGCAAAAGCGTGTGAAGAATCCGCTGAAGGTCAGGTGGTGTCTCCCGTTAACTTCAACTCGCCAGGCCAGGTGGTTATCGCCGGTCATAAAGACGCGGTTGAACGTGCTGGTGCAGCCTGTAAAGCTGCAGGCGCGAAACGCGCTCTGCCGCTGCCCGTCAGCGTACCGTCCCACTGCGCACTGATGAAACCTGCTGCCGATAAACTGGCCGTTGAGCTTGAAAAAATTACTTTTAACACACCGACAATCTCCGTTGTGAACAACGTCGATGTGAAATGCGAAACCTCGCCGGACGCTATCCGTGATGCGCTGGTTCGCCAGCTCTACAGCCCGGTACAGTGGACCAAAACCGTTGAGTTTATGGCCTCTCAGGGCGTTGAGCATCTGTATGAAGTCGGCCCAGGTAAAGTCCTCACCGGTCTGACAAAACGTATTGTTGACACCCTGACTGCTTCGGCAATTAACGAGCCGGACGCGATGTCAGCGGCACTCTCGCAATAAAAGAGGAATACCATGAGTTTTGAAGGAAAAATTGCCCTGGTCACTGGCGCAAGCCGCGGTATCGGGCGTGCAATTGCTGAAACACTGGTTGCGCGCGGCGCGAAAGTGATTGGTACAGCAACCAGCGAGAATGGCGCTAAGGCCATCAGCGAGTATCTGGGTGCGAACGGTAAAGGTCTGGTTCTGAATGTGACCGAACCTGCATCTATCGAATCTGTTCTGGAAAATATTCGCGCAGAATTTGGCGAAGTGGATATTCTGGTAAATAATGCCGGGATCACTCGTGATAACCTGTTAATGCGAATGAAAGACGACGAGTGGAACGATATCATCGAAACCAACCTGTCATCTGTATTCCGTCTGTCAAAAGCGGTAATGCGCGCTATGATGAAAAAGCGTCATGGTCGTATTATCACTGTCGGTTCTGTGGTTGGTACCATGGGAAATGCTGGTCAGGCTAACTACGCTGCGGCGAAAGCAGGTCTGATCGGTTTCAGTAAGTCGCTGGCACGTGAAGTTGCGTCCCGCGGTATTACTGTAAACGTTGTTGCTCCGGGCTTTATTGAAACGGACATGACGCGTGCGCTAACTGATGAGCAGCGTGCGGGTACGCTGGCAGCTGTTCCAGCGGGCCGCTTAGGCGACCCTAAAGAAATTGCCAGCGCGGTTGCATTTTTAGCCTCTGACGAAGCGGGTTACATCACTGGTGAGACCCTCCACGTCAACGGCGGGATGTACATGGTTTAATCACGATGAAAAATATTTGCGTTATTAGGGCGAATGGCCTCAAAATAACGTAAAATCGTGGTAAGAACTGCCGGGATTTAGTTGCAAATTTTTCAACATTTTATACACTACGAAAACCATCGCGAAAGCGAGTTTTGATAGGAAATTTAAGAGTATGAGCACTATCGAAGAACGCGTTAAGAAAATTATCGGCGAACAGCTGGGCGTTAAGCAGGAAGAAGTTGTGAACTCCGCTTCCTTCGTTGAAGACCTGGGCGCAGATTCTCTTGACACCGTTGAGCTGGTAATGGCTCTGGAAGAAGAGTTTGATACTGAGATTCCGGACGAAGAAGCTGAGAAGATCACCACCGTTCAGGCTGCCATTGATTACATCAACGGTCACCAGGCGTAAGTGAACATCTCCAGGCGGTCATTCGACCGCCTGAGTTTTATCTTTTTTGTCCCACGAATCCCTTTTTTATCCCTCCCTGGAGGACAAACGTGTCTAAGCGTCGTGTAGTTGTGACCGGACTTGGCATGTTGTCTCCTGTCGGCAATACCGTAGAGTCCACCTGGAAAGCTCTCCTTGCCGGTCAGAGCGGCATCAGCCTAATCGACCATTTCGATACTAGCGCCTATGCAACGAAATTTGCTGGCTTAGTAAAGGATTTTAACTGTGAAGAGATCATCTCGCGCAAAGAACAGCGCAAGATGGATGCCTTCATTCAATATGGAATTGTCGCTGGCGTTCAGGCCATGCAGGATTCTGGCCTTGAAATTACGGAAGAGAACGCAACCCGTATCGGTGCCGCTATCGGTTCCGGGATTGGCGGTCTGGGTCTGATCGAGGAAAACCATACATCTCTGATGAATGGCGGCCCGCGAAAAATCAGCCCGTTCTTCGTTCCGTCCACGATTGTTAATATGGTGGCAGGTCATCTGACCATCATGTTCGGCCTGCGTGGGCCAAGCATTTCTATCGCTACCGCATGTACCTCTGGCGTGCATAACATCGGCCAGGCCGCGCGCATGATTGCGTACGGCGATGCAGATGCTATGGTTGCGGGCGGTGCGGAAAAAGCCAGTACTCCGCTGGGAGTGGGTGGCTTTGGTGCAGCGCGTGCGCTGTCTACCCGCAACGATAACCCGCAGGCGGCAAGCCGTCCGTGGGACAAAGACCGTGATGGTTTCGTGCTGGGTGACGGTGCGGGTATGATCGTACTTGAAGAGTACGAACATGCTAAAAAACGTGGCGCGAAGATTTATGCTGAAGTTGTCGGCTTCGGGATGAGCAGCGATGCATACCACATGACGTCACCACCAGAAAATGGTGCGGGCGCCGCGCAGGCAATGGCCAACGCGATTCGCGACGCGGGTCTTACCCCGGAGCACATCGGTTACGTTAACGCGCACGGTACTTCTACGCCTGCAGGCGATAAAGCAGAAGCTCAGGCTGTTAAGTCTATCTTCGGCGAATACGCCAGCCGCGTGCTGGTGAGCTCCACGAAATCCATGACCGGTCACCTGTTGGGTGCGGCGGGTGCAGTAGAGTCTATCTACTCTATCCTTGCGCTGCGCGATCAGGCTGTTCCGCCAACCATCAACCTGGATAATCCGGATGAAGGTTGTGACCTGGACTTCGTTCCTCACGAAGCGCGTCAGGTAAGTGGTATGGAGTACACCCTGTGTAACTCCTTCGGCTTTGGTGGTACTAACGGTTCACTGATCTTCAAAAAGATCTGAGCCTGACTGCATCATGGCGATTAAAAAAGGTCCGCTTGTCGGGCCTTTTTTATTAAGCCTAATCTTCTTGTCGGCTGCATGGCATCCTGCCAGACTAAATGCCCACGCATAAGGAGCCACCATGTTTTTAATCAATGGCCTTGAGCAAAACACGCTGCCTGCTGGTGACAGGGCAACTCAGTTTGGTGATGGCTGCTTTACGACAGCGCGCATTCTCGACGGCAATGTCTGCCTGCTCGAGGCGCACCTTCGTCGTCTTCAGCAGGGTTGTGAAGCCTTGATGATCCCCTTCACGCACTGGGACACATTGCGTCAGGAGATGTGCCAGCTGGCTGCCGGGAAGCAAAGCAGTGTTCTGAAGGTGATTATCAGCCGCGGCAGCGGTGGCCGGGGATACAGCGGTACAGCTTGCCAGCACCCAACGCGGATCCTTGCAGTGTCTGCCTGTCCTGCTCATTATCTGCGCTGGCGTGAAGAGGGCGTTACGCTGACGCTCAGCCCGGTACGTCTGGGGCGAAACCCCATGCTTGCCGGTATAAAACACCTCAACCGCCTTGAACAGGTACTGATTCGCACTCATCTTGAACAGACGGACGCTGATGAGGCGCTGGTTCTTGACAGCGAAGGGTTTATTACGGAATGCTGTGCGGCTAATTTACTCTGGCGGCAGGGGAGCGATGTTTATACGCCGTCGCTCGAGCAGGCCGGCGTCAACGGGATTATGCGTCAGTTTTGTTTGCAGCAGCTGGCACACTCTGGCTTTCGCGTTGTCGAAGTGAGCGCGAGAGAAGAGGCGCTGCACCAGGCTGATGAAATTATCATCTGTAATGCGCTGATGCCGGTTGTACCCGTCCGCGCGTATGGTCAATACAGCTTGTCCTCGCGCGAGCTGTTTCAGTTTTTAGCCCCGATATGTGAGCAAACCCGATAGTCATGAAGAAAATGTTGCGCTTTGTCCTCCTCCTTATCGTTGCGCTGGGTGTTGCCGGCGGAGCGGGAGTGTGGAAAGTTCGTCAGCTGGCGAACAGTAAGATCCTGATTAAAGACGAGACGATTTTTACCCTGAAAGCGGGGACGGGCCGCCTGGCGCTTGGCGAACAGCTTTATGGCGACAAGATCATTAACCGTCCGCGCGTGTTTCAGTGGCTGTTACGTATCGAGCCTGAACTGTCTCATTTCAAAGCCGGTACCTATCGCTTTACGCCGGGGATGACCGTCAAAGAGATGCTTCAGCTGCTGGAAAGCGGTAAAGAAGCGCAGTTCCCGCTGCGTTTTGTTGAGGGGATGCGCCTGAGCGATTATCTCGAGCAGCTGCGCGATGCTCCGTACATTAAGCATACCCTGAAAGATGACCGCTATCAGACGGTGGCCGAGGTACTGAAATTTGAACACCCTGAGTGGGTGGAAGGCTGGTTCTGGCCAGACACCTGGATGTACACCGCAGGCACGACCGATGTGGCTATCCTCAAGCGGGCGCATAAAAAGATGGTTGCAGCCGTCGATTCCGCCTGGGAAGGGCGCATGGACGGTCTGCCATACAGAGATCAAAACCAGTTTGTCACGATGGCCTCAATTATTGAGAAAGAGACGGCCGTCGCCGCCGAACGCGATCAGGTGGCATCGGTCTTCATTAACCGCCTGCGTATCGGCATGCGTCTGCAAACGGACCCCACCGTCATCTACGGAATGGGCGAGAGTTATACCGGTAAGATTTCAAGAAAAGATCTGGAGACGCCAACGGCGTATAATACCTACGTGATTAGCGGTCTGCCGCCGGGCCCGATTGCCACGCCGAGCGAGGCTTCCCTGCGTGCGGCTGCGCATCCTGCTAAAACACCGTATCTCTATTTTGTGGCTGATGGAAAAGGGGGGCATACCTTTAACACCAACCTTGCCAGCCATAATCGCTCCGTTCAGGACTATCTGAAGGCACTTAAGGAAAAAAATGCGCAGTAAATACATTGTCATTGAGGGACTCGAAGGGGCGGGTAAAACCACGGCCCGCAACGTGGTGGTGGATACGCTCAAATCGCTTGGCGTTGCGGACATGGTATTTACCCGCGAGCCCGGCGGTACGCAACTGGCCGAAAAGCTGCGAAGCCTGGTGCTGGATATCAAATCCGTAGGTGACGAGGTCATCACAGATAAAGCCGAAGTATTGATGTTCTACGCGGCGCGCGTGCAGCTGGTGGAGACGGTCATTAAACCGGCCCTGGCTAATGGCAAGTGGGTAATTGGCGATCGTCACGATCTGTCGACCCAGGCTTATCAGGGCGGTGGACGTGGTATCGACCAGACGATGCTGGCCACGCTGCGCGATGCGGTGCTGGGTGATTTTCGCCCTGACCTGACGCTCTATCTGGATGTGACGCCGGAAGTGGGTCTCAAGCGCGCGCGTGCTCGCGGTGAGCTGGACCGCATTGAGCAGGAGTCTCTTGATTTCTTTAACCGTACCCGCGCGCGCTATCTGGAACTGGCGGATCAGGATGGCAGTATTCGCACCATTGATGCGACGCAATCCCTGGAAGAGGTCACCCGCGCAATTCAGAAGACGGTTACGCAGTGGCTACAGGAGCAACAGGCATGAAATGGTACCCATGGTTGCGCCCGCATTTTGAAAAGCTGATCGAAAGCTATCAGGCTGGTCGGGGGCATCATGCGTTACTGATTCAGGCACTGCCGGGAATGGGGGATGATGCATTGATTTACGCCATCACCCGCTTCCTGATGTGTCAGCAGCCGGAAGGGCACAAAAGCTGTGGTAAATGCCGTGGCTGCCAGTTAATGCAGGCGGGCACGCACCCTGACTATTACACGCTCGAGCCTGAGAAGGGCAAAAGCGCGCTCGGTATTGATGCCGTGCGTGAAGTCAGTGAAAAATTGTACGAACATGCGCGGCTCAGCGGCGCAAAAGTCGTCTGGCTCAAAGACGCAGCACAGCTTACCGAGGCGGCGGCGAATGCACTGCTTAAAACGCTGGAAGAACCGCCGGAGAAAACGTGGTTCCTTCTCTCCTGTCGTGACCCGGGGCGTTTGCTGGCAACGCTGCGCAGCCGTTGTCGTCTTCATCACCTCGCGGTGCCTCAGGAATCATGGGCGCTGAGCTGGCTTGAGCGAGAGGTGACAACGTCACAGGAAGGGGCGCTCTCTGCGTTGCGCCTGAGCAGCGGCGCGCCCGCGGCGGCGCTGGCATTACTGCAGCCAGAGGTCTGGTCACAGCGAGACGCGCTCTGCCGGGCCGTTGAGTCTTCCATCACCAGCCGCGACTGGCTAAGTTTATTGCCTGTGCTTAACGGCGAGCAGGCCGCGGAACGTCTGCACTGGCTGGCTTCCTTACTTCTGGATGCGCTCAAACTCCAGCAAGGAGCAACGCTACTGACCAACCCGGATGTCTGGCCGCTGGTTAACACGCTGGCGAACAGCCTGTCAGGCGCATCATTACACGCTATCCTTCACGATATCTGTCAGAGTCGTGAACAACTTTTAACAGTGACCGGTCTTAATCGCGAGCTTTTACTGACCGACCAGTTGCTGCGTATCGAACATTACCTGCAACCAGGCGTGACACCGCCTGTTTCCCATCTCTGAGAGAGACATTATGTTTTTAGTCGACTCACACTGCCATCTTGATGGCCTGGATTATCAATCCCTGCATAAAAACGTGGACGACGTGCTGGCCAAAGCCGCTGCCCGTGATGTGAAGTTTTGCCTTGCCGTGGCGACAACGTTACCGGGGTATCGCGGCATGCGTGAGCTGGTGGGCGAGCGCGAGAACGTTGTTTTCTCCTGTGGCGTGCATCCGCTCAATCAGGATGAAGAGTATGACGTTGAGGAACTTCGCCGGCTGGCCGCAGAAGAGGGCGTCGTGGCGATGGGGGAGACCGGGCTGGATTACTACTACACGCCGGAAACGAAACCGCGCCAGCAAGCGTCCTTCCGCCATCATATTCGCATTGGTCGCGAGCTCAACAAGCCGGTGATTGTCCATACCCGTGATGCGCGCGCCGATACGCTGGCGATCCTGAAGGAAGAAAAGGTGACGGATTGCGGTGGCGTACTACACTGTTTCACAGAAGACAGAGAAACAGCGGGTAAACTGCTTGATTTAGGGTTTTATATCTCGTTTTCGGGGATCGTGACGTTCCGTAACGCTGAGCAACTCCGCGAAGCTGCGCGCTATGTTCCGCTCGATCGCATCCTCGTGGAAACAGACTCTCCGTATCTGGCACCGGTGCCGCATCGCGGTAAAGAAAATCAGCCAGCCATGACGAGAGACGTAGCCGAGTACATGGCCGTGCTTAAAGGCGTCTGCATTGAAGAGCTGGCCCGCGTCACGACGGAAAACTTCTCTACGCTGTTCCATATCGACCCCGCCCGCCTGCAATCTGTTTGATACGCCTGTTTTTTTTAGGCTCGTAATTAATACATAAAACGAGTAAAGTTCACCGCCTCATTTGGGGTGGTGAAGGTGTATTTAGACACATCCAGAAACGCTTTTTGTAAATAACTGAAAGTTTTTCGACCGTCTTAAGCTGAAACGTGATAGCCGTCAAACAAACTCAGAGGGAATTATTTTACTCTGTGTAATAAATAAAGGGCGCTTAGATGTCCTGTCCACGGCACGGTACTCCCCCCGGGCCAATGCGTGAAAGCGTAAAAAAAGCACAAATACTCAGGAGCACTCTCAATTATGTTTAAGAATGCATTTGCTAACCTGCAAAAGGTCGGTAAATCGCTGATGCTGCCAGTATCCGTACTGCCTATCGCAGGTATCCTGCTGGGTGTCGGTTCTGCTAACTTCAGCTGGCTGCCAGCCGTAGTTTCCCACGTGATGGCCGAAGCAGGCGGTTCCGTCTTTGCTAACATGCCTCTGATCTTCGCTATAGGTGTGGCGCTGGGCTTCACCAATAACGACGGCGTTTCTGCGCTGGCTGCAGTTGTTGCCTACGGCATCATGGTGAAAACCATGGCAGTGGTTGCGCCACTGGTTCTGCATTTACCGGCAGAAGAGATCGCTGCGAAACACCTGGCAGACACCGGTGTTCTGGGCGGTATCATCTCCGGTGCGATTGCAGCGTACATGTTCAACCGCTTCTATCGCATCAAGCTGCCTGAGTATCTGGGCTTCTTCGCGGGCAAGCGTTTTGTTCCGATTATTTCTGGTCTGGCAGCGATTTTCACTGGCGTGATCCTGTCCTTCATCTGGCCACCAATCGGTTCCGCTATCCAGACCTTCTCTCAGTGGGCTGCTTATCAGAACCCGGTTGTGGCGTTTGGTATCTACGGCTTCATCGAGCGTTGCCTGGTACCATTTGGTCTGCACCACATCTGGAACGTTCCATTCCAGATGCAGATTGGTGAATTCACCAACGCAGCAGGTCAGGTATTCCACGGTGATATCCCACGTTACATGGCGGGTGACCCAACTGCAGGTAAACTGTCTGGTGGCTTCCTGTTCAAAATGTACGGTCTGCCGGCAGCGGCAATTGCTATCTGGCACTCTGCTAAACCAGAGAACCGTGCAAAAGTGGGCGGTATCATGATCTCCGCAGCGTTGACCTCGTTCCTGACCGGTATCACCGAGCCGATCGAGTTCTCCTTCATGTTCGTTGCGCCGATCCTGTACATCATTCACGCGGTTCTGGCGGGTCTGGCGTTCCCAATCTGTATCCTGCTGGGTATGCGTGACGGTACGTCCTTCTCTCACGGCCTGATCGACTTCATCGTTCTGTCCGGTAACAGCAGCAAACTGTGGCTGTTCCCAATCGTTGGTGCGTGCTATGCCGTTGTTTACTACACCATCTTCCGCGTGCTGATCAAAGCACTGGACCTGAAAACACCAGGTCGTGAAGATGCGTCAGAAGACAGCAAAGCCACCGCGACAAGCGAAATGGCTCCGGCTCTGGTTGCCGCATTCGGCGGGAAAGAGAACATCACTAACCTGGACGCGTGCATTACTCGTCTGCGTGTTAGCGTTGCCGACGTCGCGAAAGTAGACCAGCCGGGTCTGAAAAAACTGGGTGCAGCAGGGGTTGTTGTTGCTGGTTCGGGCGTTCAGGCAATCTTCGGGACTAAATCCGATAACCTGAAAACCGAAATGGATGAGTACATCCGCAACAGCTAAGCTGTGACCTGGGGAGACTAAGGCAGCCGAATGGCTGCCTTTTTTATGGGTAGAAACTTAAAAAGAGTAATTCGCGCTGACGGAGACGTTCAGCGGCGCGCCATAGACAACGTATGACCCGACGTAGTCGTAGTATTTTTTATCAAACAGGTTGTTAACGTTGGCCTGCAAGGCCAGGTCCCTGGTGACCTGATAACGGCTGAAGAGATTCACCAGCGCATAGCTGCCCTGTTCTGCACGGGACTGGCCTGCCGGGCCACCCTCTACATCCGTCCACACTTTATTCTGCCAGTTCACCCCGCCGCCCACCGCCAGTTCCGGCAGCATAGGCAATTGATAACGGGTAAACAGCTTCATGGTCGTGCGTGGCTGATCGGAACTGATGGCATTCCCGCGCTTATCTTCTGCAATAAACCGTGTCGCCCCGAAGGTTAACTGCCAGTTGTCGGTCAGTGCACCGTTTAGCTCAAATTCAATCCCTTTGCTGACCACGCCATCCAGTGATTCATAAATAGATTCACCGCTCGGCATATAGGTGTAGGTATTGCTCGCCACGTTATCCTGTTCAATACGGAAAACGGCCAGTGAGGTGGTCAGGCGGGTGTTGAACCAGTCCGCTTTCACCCCCGCTTCGTAGCTTTTCCCGGTCGTAGGGTCGAGGTAACGGCCGCTCGCGTCACGCTTGTCCTGTGGCTGGAAAATAGAGGTGTAGCTGACATAGGTCGACCAGTCTTCATTGATGTCATAAACCAGTCCTGCATAAGGCGTTACGTCATCTTTGGAACTTTCCAGACGGGTATCCGGGGAGCCTGCCGGGTTGTAACGAATGTTATAGTTGGTGTAACGCGCGCCAAGGATCAGGTGCAGCGGGTCGGCCAGCGAGAATCGGGCCGAGGTATACGCCGATGACTGGCGAATGTCGTCCTGGCTATAGAGCTTCCACGGTGTCCACTGCGGGTCGGCGATTTTGCCATTCCAGTTTTTAAAATTACCCACATCCACCATACCGTATAACGCATCCGGCATGCTGTTATCGTAATGGTTACGCTGGCGGCTGAAGCTCCCGCCAAACATCATCTCATGCTGACGACCAAAAAGGCTGAAATCGCCACGCAGGAAGGCGTCGATGGCATCCTGCTTCCGTTCACCGCGGTTCCAGCCGCCGTAGCCGACCATGCCCACCCCGGTCTCTTTATCCGGATAGCCTGACATATACATCAGTTTGCTGTCGAAATGGGTTTCCGCATGCATGCCGTTGATGTGCGCTTCCCAGCCGTTGTCAAAACGTTGGGTCAGGTTGGCAAAGATACGGGTGTTGTCTTTATCCGAGTAAGCCCAGTCAGGCGCAACGGTCTGGCTGCGGTTGTAATGGGTTTTGCTTCCGTCGCTATACCAGGTTGGCAGCCCGCCCCAGGTGGGATCGGCGGTGTGACTTTCCTGGTATTCATAGCCTACGGAGAGGGTTGTGCTGTCGGTGACGTCGGCATCCACCACGCCATAGAGGAATTTTTTACGGTAGTGGTAGTTATCCACAGCGCTGTCGTTGTCCTGGTAACCGGTGATCAGACGACCGCGCACATTGCCAGACTCTACCAGCGGGGCCTGTAAATCCAGCACATAGCGCTGCTTGTCCCAGCTGCCGTAGCTGGCGGAGACGTTCCCTTTGAATACGTTACTGTCTGCGTGCTTGCGCACCATATTGACGTAGGCGGATGGGTTACCGGTGCCGGACATCAGCCCGGTAGCGCCGCGAACCACCTCTATACGGTCATAAATGGCGGTGTCGGCGGCGGTGTCGCCGAAGTTCCATACTTCGCTGATGGAGGTCGGCAGGTCATCGAACGCATAGTTACTGACGAAAAATCCGCGCGAGTAAAATACGGTGCGGTCGCTGTCCTGTACCTGGGCCGTTACGCCGGTGGTGTTGGTTAACACCTGGCCAACTGACTGCAGGTTCTGATCTGCCATGCGCTGCTGGCTAATCACGCTGACGGACTGGGGGATATCGCGGGGAACAAGTAACAGTTTGGTCCCGGTGGTGGTGGTTTTTACGCTGTAGTCCTGATCCTGTCCGCTGGAGGGATCCTGTGCGTTATCAAAGCCACCCTCCACAACTACCGTATCTTCGGTCGTGGAGGCGGCAAAACTGACGGTTGGCATCAATGCCATAGCAATACAGGCTGCCAGCAACGAAGGTGTTGCGACAGGCTGGCGTTGCCCATCCCTGGTATGAGTAATGAAAGACATCATCAAACCCTTAATGAATGGTGAAGGTGGTCTGCATCAGTCCCGCGTGTGCGGGCTAATGTCGTTTTCTATGTTGAAAATGCGCATGAAAATGCAAATGCGAAATATACGCATTGAGATTAACGGTGTAAACAGATGTGTCAAAAGGAACTGAAATAATGTTTCAGGCGATCGCGACGCGTCAGCGCTCACTCTCCAGGCAGCTGGAGGACATTCAGGAAAGAAATTGGTGGAGAAGGTTGAAAGGACAGGAGAATCTCGCTCATACTCTTGTGTTGTGTCACACAGTAATACTGAGAATGTGTTAATGGCGGCGCACTACGCCAGATTAAACAAAAAAGGAAAAGGTCATGGCTGAAGAAACGATTTTTAGTAAAATTATCCGCCGCGAAATCCCTTCGGATATCGTTTATCAGGATGAGCTGGTGACGGCTTTCCGGGACATTTCTCCTCAGGCTCCGACACATATCCTTATTATTCCTAATATTCTGATTCCGACCGTAAACGACGTAAAAACCGAGCATGAAGTAGCGTTAGGTCGTATGCTGACAGTGGCCGCAAAAATTGCTGAGCAGGAAGGGATTGCTGAAGACGGTTACCGTCTCATCATGAACTGTAATCGCCACGGTGGTCAGGAAGTTTATCATATTCACATGCATCTGCTGGGTGGACGTCCTCTGGGGCCGATGCTGGCACATAAAGGTCTTTGACATGCTTAAAGGGCGTATTGCAGCGCTGGTAATGACGATGTTGATCGTAGGGTGCAGCACGCGTCCGGCGATCCCCGTCAGCGATGAACAGACGCTGGTGATGGAATCCTCCGTACTTGCTGCGGGCATCACGGCGCAACAACCTGCGTTGTCGATCAGTGAAATCAACTCTTCTGCTTCCTCTACGCTCTTTAATGAAAGACAAGAACCAGTGACGGTGCACTACCGTTTTTTCTGGTATGACGTACGAGGTCTTGAAATGCATCCGCTGGAAGCGCCGCGCAGCGTCACTATTCCGGCAAGATCGTCGGTAACGCTCTATGGCAGCGCCAACTATCTGGGTGCACATAAGGTGAGACTTTATCTTTATTTGTAAGGGGTGAACCTTGATTAAAAATTTGAGCCGTTATGCGCTCGTGACTGCTTTCGCTCTGTTCCTCGCAGGGTGTGTGACCCGAACTGAAGAACCTGCGCCTGTGGAAGAGGCCAAACCGGGTACCGAGCAGCCGACACAGCCAACGCAGCCGCCGCCAACCGTACCGACTGTGCCGTCTATTCCGTCGCAGCCTGGTCCAATTGAACATCCGGATCAGACATCGCAGCCTGCGCCGCGCGTTCGCCATTACGACTGGAACGGTGCGATGCAACCGATGGTCGGCAAAATGCTGCAGGCTCAGGGTGTGACCGCGGGCAGCGTATTGCTGGTTGATAGCGTGAATAACCGTACCAACGGTTCGCTGAACGCGGGCGAAGCGACAGAAACCCTGCGCAATGCCCTGGCTAATAACGGTAAGTTTACGCTGGTCTCGGCACAGCAGCTCGCGGTAGCCAAGCAGCAGTTGGGCCTGTCACCGCAGGACAGCCTCGGTTCACGCAGCAAGGCGATTGGGATTGCCCGTAACGTCGGTGCGCAGTATGTGCTTTACTCCAGTGCCACCGGTAATGTGAACACGCCAGCCCTGCAGATGCAGCTGATGCTGGTTCAGACAGGCGAGATTATCTGGTCAGGTAAAGGTGCCGTTACGCAACTCTGACAGGACGCATGAAGAGATCCTGACGCGTTATTTTCCACAGTATCGCCTTATCGCGCCGCAGGCCCCTTCCGGGCTTGGCGGCGCGAGTTGCATTATAGAGCAGGGCGAGCAACGTCTGGTATTGCGGCAGAATCACGATCCCTCAGCGTCATCATCCCATTTCCGCCGTCAGTTTCGGGCACTGAAACGCCTTCCGGCGGATCTGGTGCCAAAGCCCCGTTTTTACCGCCAGGGCTGGATGGCCGTGGAGTATCTGGCAGGGGAGATCGGCAACACGCTACCGGAAACGGCAGTGCTTGCGGCTATGCTCTGTCATCTGCACCGGCAACCGCGTCTGGGGTGGCGGGTGACGCTGCTGCCGTTGCTTGAACAATACTGGCAGCAGGCTTCAGCCGACAGGCGAACCCCATTCTGGCTGGCACAGCTAAAACGGCTGCGTAAAACGGGCGAACCGCAGCCGCTTCGGCTCTCGCCGCTGCATATGGATGTTCATGCCGGAAATATTGTTCATACGTCCCTCGGTGCGAGGCTTATCGACTGGGAGTATGCCGGTGACGGAGACGTGGCGCTGGAGCTGGCGGCAGTCTGGTCGGAAGATGATGCTGCGCGGCAGCGGCTCATCACCAACTACGCCCGGGTAGCGCACATGAATGTCGGTATCCTGGGGCGTCAGGTGAGGCGCTGGCGACCGTGGGTCATCATGCTGATGGCTGGCTGGTTTGAAATGCGCTTTCAGCAATCCCGAGACAAACAATTTATTGCGCTGGCAGATGATGCCTGGCGTCAGTTACAAACTAAAGGATAAGAGAGGTTGGTGTGGGTCCAGTCATGTTGGATGTAGAAGGGTTTGAACTGGATGCGGAGGAGCGTGAAATACTGGCGCACCCGCTGGTGGGAGGCTTGATCCTGTTCACCCGCAACTATCACGATCCAGCGCAGCTGCGAGAACTGGTGCGCCAGATCCGTGCTGCATCGCGCAATCATCTGGTGGTGGCCGTCGATCAGGAAGGCGGACGCGTACAGCGTTTCCGCGAAGGCTTTACTCGCCTGCCTGCCGCCCAATCTTTTGCGGCATTACTGGGCACGGAAGAGGGTGGCAAACTGGCGCAAGAGGCTGGCTGGCTGATGGCCAGCGAGATAATTGCCATGGATATCGACATCAGTTTTGCGCCGGTTCTGGACGTGGGGCATATCAGCGCCGCCATTGGCGAACGCTCATACCATGAAGATCCGCGTATTGCGCTGGCGATAGCGAGCTGTTTCATTGACGGTATGCACGACGCGGGAATGAAAACCACCGGGAAACATTTCCCGGGACACGGTGCGGTGACCGCCGACTCGCACAAAGAGACGCCGCGCGATCCGCGTCCGGAAGCTGACATTCGTGCCAAAGATATGTCGGTTTTCCGCTCCCTGATTACCGATAACAAGCTGGACGCTATCATGCCAGCGCACGTGATTTACAGCGACGTCGACCCGCGTCCTGCAAGCGGGTCCGCGCACTGGCTGAAAACCGTTTTGCGTCAGGAGCTGGGGTTTAATGGCGTGATTTTCTCAGACGATTTGTCGATGGAAGGGGCGGCGATTATGGGCAGCTACGCGGAGCGCGGTCAGGCGTCGCTGGACGCAGGTTGCGATATGATCCTCGTCTGCAATAATCGTAAAGGTGCCGTCAGCGTGCTGGATAACCTGTCGCCGATCAATGCACAGCGTGTTACACAATTGTATCATAAAGGTTCATTTAGCCGTCAGGAGCTGATGGACTCGGCGCGCTGGAAGACGGTCAACGCGCAGCTTGAAGCCCTGAATGAACGCTGGCAGGCACATAAAGCCAGCCTGTAAATCCTCCCGGAAGGCGTAGCGTGGTGAGAAGACAATGATCATCTATTTACACGGTTTTGACTCAAACAGTCCTGGTAATCATGAGAAGGTCCTGCAGCTGCAGTTTATCGATCCGGATGTCCGGCTGATCAGTTACAGCACACGCCATCCAAAGCATGACATGCAGCACCTGCTCAAAGAGGTGGACAAGATGTTGCAGCTCAACATCGATGACCGTCCGCTGATTTGTGGCGTGGGATTAGGTGGCTACTGGGCAGAGCGGATTGGATTCCTGTGCGATATCCGCCAGGTGGTGTTCAATCCTAATCTTTTCCCGAATGAGAACATGGAAGGCAAAATTGACCGCCCTGAAGAGTATGTCGATATTGCCACCAAGTGCGTCAGTAATTTTCGGGAGAAAAACCGCGACCGTTGTCTGGTGATCTTGTCGCGTAATGATGAAGCCCTTAACAGCCACCGGGCGGCTGAGCTGCTGCATCATTACTATGAAATTGTCTGGGATGAAGAACAGACCCACAAATTCAAGAACATCTCCCCGCATTTGCAGCGGATTAAAGCCTTCAAAACCCTGGGCTAAGCCACTGCGTACGTCCTGCCAGGCCCGGCCGCGAAAGCGCGCCGGGCTTTCTTTTTGTCCAGAATTGTCTACTTTTAAGCCATCAAAACTTGATGCATATCAATTTTGGTATGACCAATGCGCCTGACGTGATATTCTCAATGCACCTGAATGGTTTCAGTGCTGTAACCTGTTGTTAATTAAGGGTTATTTTTATAACTTTTAATTAACAATTGGTTAATAATTTGAGGGGGTCACGTTGACTACGCCATTGAAAAAGATAGTGATTGTCGGCGGTGGTGCTGGCGGGCTGGAGCTGGCTACACAGTTAGGCAAGAAGCTCGGTCGCGGCAAAAAAGCCAAAATTACGCTGGTGGATCGTAACCACAGCCATCTGTGGAAACCGCTGTTGCACGAAGTGGCGACCGGTTCACTGGATGAGGGCGTGGACGCGCTGAGCTATCTGGCACATGCGCGCAATCACCATTTCCAGTTCCAGCTGGGCTCCGTGGTGGATATCAATCGTGAGAGCAAAACCATTACCCTGGCAGAGCTGCGCGATGAAAAAGGGGAACTGCTGGTTCCTGAGCGCAAACTGCCGTATGACACGCTGGTCATGGCGCTGGGCAGTACCTCCAATGACTTCAACACACCAGGTGTAAAAGAGCACTGTATCTTCCTCGATAACCCACATCAGGCACGTCGTTTCCACCAGGAAATGCTGAACCTGTTCCTGAAGTACACCAGCAATATGGGTGCGAACGGGAAGGTTAATATCGCGATTGTTGGTGGGGGTGCGACGGGCGTCGAGCTTTCTGCTGAGCTGCACAACGCGGTGAAACAGCTGCACAGCTACGGCTATAAAGGCTTAACCAATGACGCGCTGAACGTGACGCTGGTTGAAGCGGGTGAACGTATCCTGCCGGCGCTGCCTCCGCGCATTTCCGGTGCGGCGCATAATGAACTGACCAAGCTGGGCGTGCGGGTTCTGACCCAAACCATGGTAACCAGCGCGGACGGCGGCGGCCTGCATACCAAAGATGGCGAGTACATCAAAGCAGACCTGATGGTCTGGGCTGCTGGCATCAAAGCACCTGATTTTATGAAAGAGATTGGCGGGCTGGAAACGAACCGTATTAACCAGCTGGTGACCGAGCCGACCCTGCAAACCACACTCGATCCGGACATTTTCGCCATCGGCGACTGTGCTTCCTGCGCGCGTCCGGAGGGCGGTTTTGTGCCTCCGCGTGCTCAGGCAGCGCACCAGATGGCAAGCCTGGTACTGCACAATATTCTGGCGCAGTACAAAGGTAAGCCGATGAAAGCCTATGTCTATAAAGACCATGGTTCTCTGGTATCGCTCTCGAACTTCTCTACCGTCGGCAGCCTGATGGGTAACCTGATGCGCGGCTCTATGATGGTGGAAGGGCGTATTGCACGCTTTGTCTATATCTCGCTCTATCGTATGCACCAGATTGCCCTGCACGGTTACTTCAAAACCGGGCTGATGATGCTGGTGGGACGAATCAACCGCGTTATTCGACCACGCCTGAAGCTGCACTAATATTCTCTCCCTCCGGGGCCTCCGGAGGGAATTTTTAGCATATCATGCTGCTCATCGTACATTGAGTGCTTAAGAGTTCTCCTAAACACGATATATCTCTCCTCCACGTCCACTTTTTGATCCTTTGTCTTATTGGCGAAGCGCGACCTGCATTGCAAAATTGTTACCAATAGCAACAAAGGAGGAAGTCCCGTGAATAAATCAATGTTGGCGGGTATAGGGATTGGCGTCGCTGCTGCGTTAGGTGTGGCTGCCGTTGCCAGTCTCAACGTACTGGATCGCGGCCCACAATACGCACAGGTCGTGTCTGCTACCCCGATTAAAGAAACCGTGAAAACGCCTCGTCAGGAGTGCCGCAACGTCTCCGTAACCCATCGCCGTCCGGTACAGGATGAAAACCGTATCGCCGGTTCAGTACTGGGTGCGGTTGCCGGCGGTGTGATTGGCCATCAGTTTGGTGGTGGTCGTGGTAAAGATGTGGCGACCGTGGTCGGCGCGCTGGGCGGCGGCTATGCCGGTAACCAGGTGCAGGGCGCTATGCAGGATAACGACACGTACACGACGACTCAGCAGCGCTGCAAAACCGTCTATGACAAGTCGGAGAAAATGCTGGGTTACGACGTGACGTACAAAATTGGCGATCAGCAGGGTAAGATCCGTATGGATAAAGACCCGGGCACTCAAATTCCGCTGGATGGAAACGGTCAGCTGGTACTGAATAACAAAGTGTAAAAAAGATGTTCTCTGAACTTAGCTCCTCAAGCGCTCAGGCTGAGGAGCTTTTTTTTTGCGTCAGATTTTGAGCAGTTCAGGCCACAGTTTTAGCGTGGTCGCGGTAATGGTTTGCAGTTTTTCCAGCGTAGCCCCTTCACGAGCGCTTATCGACATACCCTGCAAAATACAGTTCAGGTATTGCGCCAGCATCTGTGGATTGCAATGCGCAGGAATTTCACCTCGTTGTTGGCGCTGAGACAGGAACGCGCTTAGCGTCTCTTCCTGCATGGCATGGCGCGATTTCACCGTGTTGGCAATCTCTTTTGAGGAGGCTGCAAGGGTGGCAGAGGTGTTAATCATAAAGCAGCCCGCAGGGGTATCTTTACTGGTGAAGCAGGTCGCGACGGTGGTGAAATAGTCCCGTAGCGCCTGTTCGACGCTTTTCTCTTCACAAAACAGCTGGGCTTCGTGTTTCGCCGCAAAGCGCGAAATGTATCTGTCCAGCACCGCCCTGAACAGCCCCTCTTTATTGGTGAATTCAGCATACAGTGTGGGTGCTTTGGCACCGGTAGCTTCCACCAGATCGGAAAGCGAGGTCGCTTCATACCCATGTTGCCAGAAGAGAGTCATGGCCTTATCAAGCGCTGCATCCCTGTCGAACACTTTTGGTCGGCCACGGCTTTTCTTCGCGCAACTCGTCACGTCGGTTGTCATTTGCCGTTGGTCCTCTGTTGGTTTGTTGAATAATCATTATAAAAATAATCGCGGGTGACCACCAGCACTGATGAGAGAAAAATAAATTAATCATATGGGTATGAAAAATAACGAATTTAAAATTTAATTAATGTTCGTTATAAAAAGATGTTGACGCGTGAGCTGGATCACATTTATGATTTACCTATCGATCGTTAACTAAATAGCTAACGACCTCCAAATCATCTGCCCAAAGGTAAAAATCATGAAAAACGTAAAAACCCTCATCGCTGCTGCTGTTCTGAGTTCACTTTCTTTCGCAAGCTTCGCTGCTGTTGAAGTGCAATCAACCCCTGCTGACCAGCATAAAGTCGGGACTATCTCTGCTTCTGCCGGGACTAACCTGGGCTCACTGGAAGATCAGCTGGCGCAGAAAGCTGACGAGATGGGTGCAAAATCTTTCCGCATCACCTCAGTGACCGGTCCTAACACCCTGCACGGCACCGCTGTTATCTACAAATAAGCCTGGCTAAACCCTCATTTATGCCACTGCGATGCCACTGTAAAAAAGCCCTGCTCAGCAGGGCTTTTTTTATTGGGGATCACATCGACTGCTGGGTGACATCCTGATGCCGGGTGACATCGGTGGGCATCCCGGAACGCGCCTCCATCGCACGCTCCATCACGATGCCATCCGTGCGGGCATTCGTTTTAAAGCTCACCATCGCGGCATTCAGATTAATTGGCAGTGTCTGCGGATCGTCGCCAATGTTTTTCGATAACGGCTGGTGAATTTCAACCAGTCTTACGCCACCCGGCTCCTCAGAAACCTTAATGGGCGTATTAATAATATTCACTCGGGTACCAGGCGTGATCACGCTATAGAGCGTCTTGATATCATCATCGCGCAGACGAATACAGCCGGAACTGACGCGCATCCCGATACCGAAATCCGCATTTGTTCCATGCAGAAGGTAAACGCCACCATAGGCCGCAAGACGGATCGCGTGGTGACCCATCGGATTCTCCGGACCCGCTGGCACCACAGCCGGCAAATCAATTCCCTGTGCTTTATAGCGAGCACGAATATTAGCCGTTGGCGTCCAGGTTGGGTTGGCACGTTTATCCGATACGGTGGTGACCATTGTTGGGGTCAGCGTGTCGCCGCCCAGTTGGCCAATACCGATTGGATAAACGGTGACTTCATTTTTACCCGGTGGGTAATAGTAAAGACGCAGCTCGGCAAGGTTTATCACGATCCCTTCGCGCGCTACATCCGGGAGAATAGTCTGCAACGGGATGGTCAGGACGCTGCCAGCGCGTGGCACATAGGGGTCGACGCCAGGGTTAGCCTGCAGCAGAGCCAGAAAGCCTACGTTATATTTTTTGGCAATCGCTTCGAGCGATCCCCCATTATTTTCAACCACATGAAAACGGTTTTCGCCCACGACCTTGCTGCCAGCAGGGGGAAGAGGCCAGGTATTTGCGCGTACAGGAAGCGCAACAGCGACCGTTGCTGCCAGCGCAAACACGGTTATCCAGCGGGTAAAACGCGAAGAGGTCATCATCACCATAATCCATATAAATAATAAGGTTATTGTTTTATAAGGCGTTAACGATAATTATGGCGAATGGGTATGTCGGGAAATCCAGGTGAAGTGCAAAGAGTTTGTAAATTGTCCCCCCGTAAGCATTGCGCCAACGGGGGGAAGGGGGAATTATGCAACAGCGTTCTCTTCCAACTGACGCATAAAGTGACGAACCCACTCCATCCGGTTTTTACGATCCGTCAGCTCCTGCGTAAATTTCAGACGCGTTGGACCATCCAGACGGAAATGCTGTGGCTGTTTCTGGAGCAGACCGATTAGCCACATCGGATTAACGTGATTCTTCTCGGCAAATTCAATCACGCCACCTTTTTCATTGCCTTCGAGCTTACGAATGCCCAGCTTCTGTGCCTGCTGGCGCAGCCTCGCAATATCCAGCAGGTTTCTCGCGGCATCCGGCAACAGGCCAAAGCGATCGATCAGCTCTACCTTAATTTCATCCAGTTCGTTCTCATTTTTCGCACTGGCGATACGTTTGTAGAACGACAGACGCGTGTTCACATCCGGAATAAAATCATCCGGTAGCAGGGAAGGCATGCGCAGTTCCACCTCAGTTTGCTGGCTGGTCAGATCTTCCAGCGATGGCTCACGTCCGGCCTTCAGGGCATCGACCGCATTTTCCAGCAGCTCCATATAGAGCGAGAAGCCGATGGTTTCCATCGAGCCGCTCTGGTCTTCGCCCAGAAGTTCACCTGCACCGCGGATCTCAAGGTCGTGTGTCGCCAGCGCGAAGCCCGCGCCCAGATCTTCCAGCGATGCGATAGCCTCCAGACGTTTTTGTGCATCGGTGGTCATCGCTTTCGGATGCGGGGTCAGCAGCCAGGCGTAGGCCTGATGGTGCGAGCGGCCAACGCGGCCACGCAGCTGGTGAAGCTGCGCCAGTCCAAAGTGATCCGCGCGCTCAATAATGATGGTATTGGCCGTCGGAATATCGATCCCGGTCTCAATGATGGTGGTACACACCAGGACGTTAAAGCGCTGGTGGTGGAAATCGTTCATCACCCGCTCCAGCTCGCGCTCGCGCATTTGACCGTGACCGATAGCGATGCGCGCTTCCGGCACCAGTTCTGCCAGCCTGTCCGCCGCTTTCTGGATATTTTCCACGTCGTTGTAGAGATAATAGACCTGACCCCCGCGCAGTACTTCACGCAGAATAGCCTCGCGGACGACCAGGTTGTCGTACTCACGAACAAAGGTTTTTACCGCCAGACGACGTGCCGGCGGCGTGGCGATAATCGACAGGTCGCGCATGCCGCTCATCGCCATATTCAGCGTTCGCGGAATCGGTGTGGCGGTCAGGGTGAGGATATCGACGTCGGCACGCATCGCTTTAATGCGCTCTTTATGACGGACCCCGAAGCGGTGTTCTTCATCGACGATCAACAGCCCCAGATCTTTCCACTTCACATCACTCTGCAGCAGCTTGTGGGTGCCGATCAGAATATCGATCTTACCCTCGCTGGCCTGTTCCAGAATCTGCGTCTGCTCTTTGGTACTGCGAAAACGTGACAGCATCTCAATACGAACCGGCCAGTTGGCGAAACGGTCGCGGAAGTTGTCAAAATGCTGCTGGGCGAGCAGGGTGGTAGGCACCAGCACCGCGACCTGTTTGTTGTTTTCTACCGCGAGGAAGGCGGCACGCATCGCCACTTCGGTTTTGCCGAAGCCGACATCGCCGCAAACCAGCCTGTCCATCGCCAGCGGCTGGCACATGTCGCTCAGCACAGCATTAATGGCCTGGGCCTGATCCGGCGTGGTTTCAAACGGGAAGCTATCGCAGAACATCTGGTACTGTTGTTTATCATGCCTGAAGGCAAAGCCTTCTTTGGCCGCGCGTTGGGCGTAGATATCCAGCAGCTCTGCCGCCACATCACGCACTTTTTCCGCGGCTTTCTGCCGCGCGCGCGCCCAGGCGTCGCCGCCCAGTTTATGTAATGGCGCATGGTCTTCTGCACCGCCGGCATAGCGGCTGATGAGATGCAGGGAAGAGACCGGCACATAGAGTTTGGCGTCATTGGCGTAGGTCAGCATCAGGTATTCGCCCTTGATGCCACCGGCTTCCAGCGTCGTCATGCCCTGATAACGGCCAACTCCGTGCTCGAGGTGAACAATCGGCTGGCCGGGGTGCAGTTCGGCGAGGTTACGGATCAGCGTGTCCGGATTAATGGTGCGACGGCTGTCCTGACGGCGGCGCGCCACGCGTTCCCCCAGCAGGTCGCTTTCGCAAATCAGCGCCAGATTGTTGAGAGTATCCACAAACCCGTGCTCGGCGGAGCCAATCATCAGATAACGGCCATTACCGGTGGCTTCACTCAGGCGCAAAATACGTTTCGGGGCAATTTTGATCCGCCCCAGCAGTTCACCCAGCGCTTCCCGGCGGCCTTCGCTTTCAACGGAGAACACGACCGGCCCGGTAAAGGATTCGAGGAACTTGCGCAGATTATCCAGCGGCGACTTCTGCTGCGCCTGAACGGATAAATCCGGTAGCGTGCGGAAGGCGAGGTTGGTATTGGCGGCCTTGTCGGCGAGCGAATCGGTTTTGAGCTGCATACGCGGCCAGCGTTTCAGCTCGGCGTTCAGCTCATCAGTGCGCAGCCACAGCACTTCCGGTGGCAACAGCGGACGCATCGGGTCCACGCCCCGGTTTTCAAAGCGGGCGCGAGTTTCGCTCTCAAAACGGCTGGCGCTGGCGTCGATATCACCGGTGTTAACAATCAGCGTATTGGCCGGGAAATAGCTGAACAGCGCGGGCAGAGGCTCGTTAAAGAACAGCGGCTGCCAGTATTCAATCCCCGCCGGCAGCGTCCCTTTGCTGACCTGCTGATAGATATGTTCGGCATCGCGTTTAACGTCGAATCTGTCGCGCCACTGGCTGCGGAACAGCTCGATTGCGGTTTTGTCGGTCGGGAACTCATGTGCGGGCAGTAAATTGATGGAGTCCACTTCTTCCAGCGTGCGCTGCGTGTCGGCGTCGAACACGCGCAGGCTATCGATTTCATCATCGAAGAAATCCAGACGATACGGCTGGTCGCTGCCCATCGGGTAAAGATCGAGCAGTGCACCACGCGTGGCATATTCCCCGTGCTCCATCACCTGATCGACATGGCGATAACCGGCGCTGTCGAGCTGCGCGCGCAGGGCGTCCCGGGACAGGCGCTGGCCTTTTTTCATCACCAGCGCATGGCCATGAAGATAGCTGTGCGGACAGACCCGCTGCATCAGGGTGTTTACGGGGACGATCAGCACGCCGCGCTGCATCGTCGGTAACTGATACAGGGTCGACAGACGAGAGGAGATGATCTCCTGGTGCGGCGAGAAACTGTCATAGGGCAGCGTTTCCCAGTCGGCCAGACTGAACACCAGATTGTCAGTGAACTGGCGGATTTCATCATGCAGGCGCAGGGCATTTTGCATATCCGGGGCAACCAGTACCACCGGACCCGGGTGTCGCTCAGCGATTTCTGCCACCAGCGTGGCGCACGCCGCGCCAGTAAGTTCGCCCAGCTGGCGCTGATCGCCCGCTTTGACAGGCAAGGAATATCGATAGTGTTCAGGCATGGCTATGTCAGAGTCTCTTGGGGATATACCAACAGTATTGGGGCATATCACTGATACGCAATGTCTTTATTATCCTCGATCGTTTTACATAATCAAACCGGAACCGCACAGGGAGGAAATTCGCCCCCAAAAGGGGGCGAAAAGCGCATCAGCGGCTGGCCGATGACGGAGAAAGCGTGGAAGGCGGGGAGAAGAACACATCACCAAACAGTGCGGTGGAGACCTTACGCACCCCAAGCCCGGCAACGGTGCAGAGCAACAGGCTGGCAAACGGGTAGACCAGAATCAACGTCAGCTCCGCCCAGACCGGCCAGTATGCGGCATTCATCTCACCAATCAGGAACAGGCTAAAGGCCTCAATCAGGATGCGATGGGTGGTATAAATCGCGATGGTATTAGAACCGATCACGTTAAGCAGATTATTAGGATGGACGGCATAACGTTGCTCAATGCTGTAGAAAAGCTTCATGATCAACACAATCGACAGCAGGGAGAGCAGCAGCGGGACGTTAGCAAACCACAGCACCACAGAAACGGCAGCGAACGCGGCTAACGCCAGCCAGGCGCGACGCAGATTGAACCCTTTCATCCACGCCATCAGCTCAGCGCCATACCACGCGCCGAGGCTGTAGTAGATCATGTTGCGCACCACGCTGTTCATTCCCCACCACGGCAGCGGCAGGAAGTTTATCGCGACGCTCGCCAGTGCCAGCAGCCCCAGTACCGGCAGCTTCCAGCGGCTCAGCAGTTTACACAGCGTGAAATAGACCACCAGGGCATACAGATACCAGAGACTGGTGCTGGCGGTGAGCATTCCCTTCACAAACCCGGAAAGGGAATCGGCATAGGCCGCATTGGAGGAAGTGGCCAGTTCACGCTCGGGAGCAAGCCAGGCGTTGAGGTGGCTCAGCGCCTGCCATTGCAGAACGCCCCACAGCGCCAGTACCCAGACAATGCTCCAGATCCGTTTATCGAGACTGGTACGCCAGTCCACCTCATCGATGTAACGTCGAATCAGATAGCCGGAAATGAAGAAAAACACCGGCATGCGGAAGGGAGCAAGATAGAGATTAAAATAGACCCAACATTTGGCGAGAAGACCGGATAACGGATGTTGTAACCCATTGAGATGGGGATAAAAGGTGATGACTGAATGGTAGATAACCACCAGGCAGATACACAGCCCTTTTATCTGGTTAATCCATAATGCTTTTTGCTTCATTGTTCGCGACTACCTTTTTGCCATAAACGAACGAACAATTGTTGTTAAACAAAACCGTGATGTAACGGGTAACAGTCTGTATCAGGAGGTTTTTCGGAAAAGGTGGAGGCTGTACAGGGAGGTTTCAGAGAGTAGTACCCTGATTTATCTGAATTTTTCAGAAAAATGATTACCAAAGCTTACGGTTTCAGTCATTTACGCTTAAGGGATTCGCTTATATACTCGTGGGTCTGCTATCAGCAAACAGACGGATTTCATGTACCAACCTGTCGCACTCTTCATAGGCTTACGTTACATGCGTGGGCGCGCCGCGGACCGCTTCGGTCGCTTTGTCTCCTGGCTTTCGACTATTGGCATTACGCTTGGCGTAATGGCTCTGGTGACGGTTCTCTCCGTCATGAACGGCTTTGAGCGCGAGCTGCAAAACAACATCCTGGGGCTGATGCCGCAGGCTATCCTCTCCTCAACCAACGGTTCCGTTAACCCACAACAGCTCCCGGAAAGCGCGGCGAAGTTACAGGGTGTCACGCGCGTTGCGCCGTTAACCACGGGCGATGTGGTGCTGCAAAGCGCCCGTAGCGTGGCGGTCGGCGTGATGCTGGGCATTGACCCGGCGCAAAACGACCCGCTGACGCCATTCCTCGTGAACGTGAAGCAGACCGACCTGGAAGCCGGCAAATATAACGTGATCCTCGGCGAGCAACTGGCCGGGCAGCTTGGCGTCAACCGTGGCGACCAGCTGCGCGTAATGGTGCCGTCGGCCAGTCAGTTTACGCCGATGGGACGTTTGCCAAGCCAGCGCTTGTTTACGGTGGTTGGCACGTTTGCCGCCAACAGTGAAGTCGATGGTTATCAGATGCTGGTGAATATTCAGGACGCGTCACGTCTGATGCGCTATCCGGCGGGGAATATCACCGGCTGGCGCCTGTGGCTCGACGCCCCGCTAAAAGTGGATACCCTCAGCCAGCAAACGTTGCCGGAAGGGACCAAATGGCAGGACTGGCGTGAACGCAAGGGCGAGCTGTTCCAGGCCGTGCGGATGGAAAAAAATATGATGGGGCTGCTGCTGAGCCTGATCGTGGCGGTCGCGGCCTTCAACATCATCACCTCACTGGGGTTGATGGTGATGGAAAAGCAGGGTGAGGTCGCCATTCTGCAGACTCAGGGGCTAACGCCGCGCCAGATCATGGCGGTATTTATGGTGCAGGGTGCCAGTGCCGGGATTATCGGTGCGCTACTCGGTGCGGTGCTGGGGGCGCTGCTCGCCAGCCAGCTTAACAATTTAATGCCGATCATCGGCGCTCTGCTTGATGGTGCGGCGCTGCCCGTGGCTATCGAACCGTTACAGGTGATTGGAATTGCGCTGGCTGCGATGGCCATTGCGCTGCTTTCTACGCTTTATCCTTCCTGGCGCGCTGCCGCCACTCAACCCGCTGAGGCTTTACGTTATGAATAAGATCCTGTTGCAATGCGACAACCTGTCCAAACGCTATCAGGAAGGCACTGTGCAGACTGACGTGTTGCACAATGTGAGCTTCAGCGTGGGCGAAGGTGAGATGATGGCGATTGTGGGCAGTTCCGGCTCCGGCAAAAGTACGTTATTACACCTGCTCGGTGGGCTGGATACACCCACCAGCGGTGACGTGATTTTCTCCGGCCAGCCGATGAGCAAAATGTCATCTGCGGCAAAAGCGGAGCTGCGTAACCGCGAGCTGGGCTTTATCTACCAGTTCCACCACCTGCTGCCGGATTTCACGGCGCTGGAAAACGTGGCGATGCCGCTGCTGATTGGTAAAAAGAAACCCGCAGAAATTAACACCCGCGCCAGCGATATGCTGAAAGCGGTTGGGCTTGGGCATCGCGGTAGCCATCGTCCTTCTGAACTTTCCGGCGGTGAACGCCAGCGTGTGGCCATTGCGCGTGCGCTGGTCAACAATCCGCGCCTGGTACTGGCGGATGAGCCAACGGGTAACCTGGACGCCCGCAACGCGGACAGTATTTTCCAGCTGCTGGGTGAGTTGAATGCCTCGCAGGGAACCGCGTTTCTGGTGGTAACCCACGATCTCCAGCTGGCAAAACGGATGGGACGTCAGCTTGAGATGCGCGACGGTCATCTGAACCCAGAACTGACCCTGATGGGGGCGGAGTAATGGCTTCACCGTTATCGTTACTCATAGGGTTGCGTTTTAGCCGCGGACGTCGTCGCGGCGGCATGGTGTCACTGATCTCGGTGATCTCCACCATCGGTATTGCGCTGGGAGTGGCGGTGCTGATCGTGGGCCTTAGCGCCATGAACGGCTTTGAGCGTGAACTGAATAACCGCATCCTGGCGGTGGTCCCGCACGGTGAAATCGAACCGGTGAATCAGCCGTGGACGCACTGGAGCGATGCCCTGAGCAAAATCGAAAAAGTGCCAGGCATCGTGGCGGCCGCGCCTTACATTAACTTTACCGGGCTGGTCGAGAGCGGCGTTAACCTGCGCGCCATTCAGGTAAAAGGGGTGAACCCGGTGCAGGAAGAGCGCCTCAGCGCGTTGCCGAAATATGTTCAAAACGGCGCGTGGGCAAACTTTAAGGCCGGTGAACAGCAAATTATTATGGGCAAAGGCGTTGCCGAGGCCCTGAAGGTTAAGCAGGGCGACTGGGTCTCTATCATGATCCCGAACGCCAGTGCCGACCACAAGCTGCAGCAGCCTAAACGCGTACGTCTGCACGTCACCGGTATTCTTCAGTTAAGCGGCCAGCTCGATCACAGCTTTGCGATGGTGCCGATGGAAGATGCGCGCCAGTATCTCGACATGGCCGACAGCGTGACGGGGATTGCCATTAAGGTCAACGACGTCTTCAACGCCAATAAACTGGTGCGTGATGCCGGCAGCGTGACCAATAACTATGTCTACATCAAAAGCTGGATTGGCACTTACGGTTATATGTACCGTGATATCCAGATGATCCGCGCCATTATGTATCTGGCGATGGTGCTGGTGATTGGGGTCGCGTGCTTTAATATCGTTTCGACGCTGGTGATGGCGGTCAAAGACAAGAGCGGCGACATCGCCGTCCTGCGTACCCTGGGGGCAAAAGACGGTCTTATTCGCGCCATCTTTGTCTGGTACGGTCTGCTGGCTGGACTGTTCGGGAGCCTCTGTGGCGTGGTGATTGGCGTGGTGGTTTCTCTGCAGCTGACGCCAATTATCAATGGCATCGAGGCGCTTATTGGCCACCAGTTCCTGTCAGGTGATATCTATTTTATTGACTTCCTGCCGTCTGAATTGCACTGGCTGGACGTTTTTTATGTGCTGGTAACGGCACTTTTACTGAGTCTGCTGGCAAGCTGGTATCCGGCGCGTCGCGCAAGCCGAATTGATCCGGCGAGGGTACTAAGTGGCCAGTAATTACGTCATGATTTAGCGGTCGTCAGGCCGCCAAATCAAAAAGAGGAATGCGTGATGTATTATGGATTTGATATTGGCGGCACCAAAATTGCGCTGGGCGTGTTTGATAAAAACCTCAAACTGCAGTGGGAAACCCGCGTTCCCACGCCACGCGAAAGCTACGATGAATTTTTAACTGCCATTGCCGCGCTGGTGGCGCAAGCTGATTCACGTTTTGGCGTGAAAGGCAGCGTCGGCATTGGTATTCCGGGAATGCCCGAAACTGACGATGGTACGCTGTATGCGGCCAACGTTCCTGCTGCCAGCGGTAAACCGCTGCGCGCCGATCTCTCCGCTCTGCTTGAACGCGACGTGCGTTTAGATAATGATGCCAACTGTTTTGCACTCTCCGAAGCCTGGGACGATGAGTTTCAGCGCTATCCGCTGGTGATGGGGCTTATCCTCGGCACGGGCGTAGGGGGAGGGATCGTCATCAACGGTAAGCCGATTACCGGGCGCAGTTACATTACGGGAGAGTTCGGCCATATCCGCCTGCCGGTTGATGCCCTGGCGGTCGTCGGGCGCGACTTCCCGCTGACCCGCTGCGGTTGCGGTCAGCACGGCTGTATTGAGAACTACCTCTCCGGACGTGGGTTTGCATGGCTTTACGAACACTTCTATCATCAGAAACTTGAAGCCCCTCAAATCATTACCTTGTGGGAGCAGGGGGATGCGCAGGCGCGAGAGCACGTTGAGCGCTATCTGGATCTGCTGGCGGTGTGTCTGGGAAATATTCTCACCATCGTCGACCCGGATCTGCTGGTGATTGGGGGAGGGCTTTCAAACTTTAGCGCGTTAACGGAACAGCTGTCCGGGCGTTTGCCCCGATATTTATTGCCGGTTGCCCGCGTGCCGCGTATTGAACGTGCGCGACACGGGGACGCAGGAGGGATGCGCGGAGCCGCATTCCTTCATCTCACCGATTAGTTTACGAGGTTTTTATGCTGTCGCGTCGCTTAGGTCGACTCAGCCGTTTTCGCAAAAATAAACGCCGCTTACGTGAGCGCTTGCGCCAGCGGATCTTTTTCAGAGACAGAATGATGCCAGAAGCGATGGATAAACCCAGAGTGGTGGTGCTGACCGGGGCGGGGATCTCCGCAGAGTCAGGTATTCGTACTTTCCGCGCTGCGGACGGGTTATGGGAAGAGCACCGTGTTGAGGATGTGGCGACGCCGGAAGGCTTTGCCCGCGATCCGGATCTTGTGCAGGCGTTTTATAACGCCCGCCGTCGTCAGCTGCAGCAGCCAGAGGTTGTGCCTAACCCGGCGCACCTGGCGCTGGCGAAGCTGGAAGAGGCGCTTGGCGATCGTTTTTTACTGGTTACGCAGAATATTGACAATCTGCATGAACGGGCCGGTAACAAAAACATCATCCATATGCACGGTGAACTGCTGAAAGTTCGCTGCGCCTGGAGCGGTCAGGTGCTGGACTGGAAAGAGGACGTGCTGCCTGAAGATAAGTGCCACTGCTGCCAGTTTCCGTCGCGCCTGCGTCCGCATGTGGTCTGGTTTGGTGAAATGCCGCTTGGTATGGATGACATCTACAGCGCACTGGCCATGGCGGATGTCTTTATCGCCATTGGCACATCTGGCCATGTCTATCCGGCGGCCGGCTTTGTTCACGAAGCGCGGCTGCACGGCGCGCATACGGTTGAGCTGAATCTTGAGCCGAGCCAGGTGGGCAGTGAGTTCGAAGAGAAGCACTATGGCCTGGCCAGTACCGTCGTACCGGAGTTTGTCGATAAGCTCCTGAAAGGGCTGTAATCGCGATAGCCTGAAAAGGCACCCGTCCTGCGGGTGCCTTTTTTTGTTTATGGCGTAAAGTACGCCAGCGTTTTCTCCAGCGATTTCGCCTGCTCGTCCAGAGACAGGGCCGCTGCCGAGATCTGTTGTACCAGGGACGCGTTCTGCTGGGTCGTGCTGTCCATCTGATTGACGGCAATACTGACCTGGCTAATTCCCCGATTCTGCTCATCCAGAGCCTGAACAATATCGTTAATCACCAGATGCACATGCGACACGGCCTCAATGACCTGCTTCATCATGACGCCGGTTTCATTGACCAGCTCAACGCCTTTGCTGACACGGCCTGAAGACTCGGCTATCAGCTGGGAGATCTCTTTTGCCGCGTTGGCGCTTCGCTGGGCAAGGTTGCGAACCTCACCCGCCACCACTGCAAAACCGCGCCCCTGTTCGCCCGCGCGCGCCGCTTCTACGGCGGCATTCAGCGCCAGAATATTGGTCTGGAAGGCGATACCGTCCACAATGCTGTTGATCTCTCCAATCTTACGGGCGCTTTCGTCAATTTCCCCGATCACCACCACGACATCGTTGACCAGCGTCTCGCCATGTCCGGCAAGGGTCGCGGCGCGATCGGTAAGGGTGGTAGCTTTGTGCGCATTGTCGGCGTTATTTTTCACCGTGACCGAAATCTCTTCCATGCTGGCTGCGGTTTCGACAATCGCTGCTGCCTGTTCTTCGGTGCGTGAGGCCAGATCGAGATTGCCTGCCGAAATTTCACTGGTGCCACCGTGAACGGAGTGGCTGGCTTCGCTGATGTTACCCACGATGCGCTTGAGCTGCATCTGCATGGTGTGCAGGGCGTAAAAAATACTGCTGGTATCCCCGGGCCGCACCGGGATAGCGTTGTTCAGGTCGCCGCCGGCCACGGCCAGCGCGATCCCGGCGGCATCTGACGGTTCGCCCCCCACCGGGCGGTCCACTTTACGGGTAAAGATTTGCGCCATGACCAGGCTGACAACCACAATGCTTAACACCATCAGGAGGATGGCTTTCAGTAAAAATTGTCTTGCCTCGGCCATCACTTCGCTGACCGGGGTGACGATAGCCAGCTTCCAGGGCGTCTGACTGTTGCCGATGGTAATCGCCTGCCAGGTGATAAATGCCTCTTCCTTCAGTTGAGGATCGTTTGTGCGTATCACCTCATCCCCTGTGACGGTTCCGGTGTAAGGCTTGCCTACGGCACGTTTATCCGGGCTGGAAACCACGCTGTTGCCCGCCGACAGAAGCAGGGCGTAGCCTGTACCGTTCCACGGTTTAATCGCCCCGATCATCGATTGCAGGGTGGCGAGTGAGAAATCCGACGTGACGGACCCCAGGAACTGCCCCTCACGCATGATGGGGGCGGCAATCGAGGTGAGCATTACGTCCACCCCATTGTAGGGATAAATATAGGGTTCGATGATGACATCTTTTTGCCGTTGCTTCGGCAGCAGATAATAATCGCCGCTGCCGGGCGTTTCGATGTCCGTCAGCAGATGTAATGCCGGTTTGCCTGTGGCGTCGCGGTCAACGTAGCGGGCGTAACGTCCGGCGGGATCTTCACCGCTCTGACCGGCAAAGGTGGCATCGTTGCCATCGAAGGCATCAGGTTCAAAGGCCATCGACATTGAAAGAAACTGAGGGTGCGCTGAGAGATAATGGATTAGCAGCTGGTTGAGCCCCTGTCGATCAGCGATGCTCGCGTCGCGCAGTGCCTGAGCGCTATTTCCCATGTCACGCGCGGCCGCCAGGGCGGAATCCATCTGTTTACTGACCTGCAACGACTGCACTTCAGCAATCTGGCGGATGTGTTTTTTAGCCAGCACTTCTTGCTGATCCATCCACTGCCACATCATAAAACCGATCGTTGCCGTAAAGCCCACCGTCACGGTGAGGAAAATGGACAATAGCATCAACGTCTTGACTCTTATTTTTTGTTTTCGGACCATGGCGTCTTTCATTCTCAACTCCCGTAATGACGTGCATGTCGGGCAGGCACAGATCACTTATCGGATATTTCGCCATGTTTCTGTAGAGCACCGGGTATATTTAATTTAAATTTTTGATCGCTAATTCCCGTTAATTAGTGTGGATGCTTTTATTTTGTGCATTCAATCAAATTAGTGTTCGATAATGCTCGTTATCGTTGTGCAGATAGGGGATGCTAATAAATATAAAGACGTTCAGGAGGATGGGATATGTATGGATTTATCGCGAGACAACCCATTTTTAACCTCGATATGAATACCGTGGCCTATGAGCTGCTTTTCAGAGACGGAATGACCAACCGTTTCCCGGATGTGTCGGCGGAATATGCCACGTCCAGAATGATATCAGACCAGTTCTTATCCGTGCCATCTCAGCGCATCGCCGGGGAACATACGTCGTTTATCAATTTTCCTTCCCGGATGATCATCGACCGCAGCGCTGAGGCGCTGGACAAAAACAACGTGGTCATTGAGATCCTTGAAGATGCTGACCCGGGTGAGGCGCTTTTGCAGGCCGTGAGAGAAATGTATGAGCACGGGTACTGCTTTGCGCTCGATGATTTCACTCTCGCACCGGAATGGGATGTTTTTTTGCCCTATATTTCCATCATCAAATTTGATGTCCAGAATTACACCTTAGCGCAAATTAAAAATTACCTGAGTGAGCGTAAAAGCCTGACCGGGCATATTAAATATCTGGCTGAAAAAATTGAGACTAAAGAGGAATTCAAACAATACAGCGATGCCGGATTTTCTCTTTTTCAGGGATATTTTTTCTGTCGTCCGGAGGTGATTAAATATAAACGGCTATCGCAAAATCAGCTTGCAATTTTCCGTCTGCAAATGGAAGTAGGGCGCAATAAACCTGACTTTCGGATCATCGAGGCGTTAATCAAAAGCGATCTCACGCTGTCCTATAAAATCATGCGCTATATGAAGCACACCGCCTTTAAACACATGGGGGCCTGTAATTTCAGCAAGTTAACCCTGAGTGAAGTGCTGAGGTATCTCGGGGAAAATCAGCTCAGAAGGTTTGTGGCCGTTGTAGTGCTGGCAAGTGCAGCCAACGACACCGTCACCGAGCTTTACCCGATGAGTATGATGCGCGGGAAATTCTGTGAACTGATTGCTGAGAAACTGAATGAGCCAATGCTGGCTGAGAATGCGTTCATGTGCGGTCTGTTCTCACTGCTTGATACCCTGCTTGAGCTGCCGATGGCAGAGTTGATGACACAAATTGCTGTCCCGCAGAGCGTGAGTAATGCGTTGTGCCATCAGGAAGGGCAGTTAGCGGATATGGTTCGCCTCTGCCATTACTACGAGCAGCAGCAGTGGGATGAGGCAAGCAGAATAAGTCACGCGCTGGGACTGGCAGAGGAAGACATCGTAGAGGCGATGAGGAAGGCCACGATCTGGGCCGGGGAGAACGCCGTCAGTTAATCGTTCCTCACTCCGCTAAGACGGAGTGAGGAAGAAAGCCTGGCCGCTTACCGGCCCGCTTTTAATTTCTGGTAATACTCTTCATAGATGCGGCTTGCGTCACCGACATCGTTTTGCCACTCGCCTTTACTGATGGTTTGCGCATCCGGATAGAGCGATTTGTCGTTCGCGACGGCCGGGCTGAGCAGCTTACGCGCAGCGAGGTTCGGGGTGGGATAACCAATGGTCTCCGCAACCTGTTTCGCGACGTCCGGGCGCAGCAGGAAGTTAATCAGCTTCAGGGCACCGTCAACGTTCTTCGCGTTTGCAGGAATAGAGAGGCTATCCATCCAGAAGATCCCGCCTTCTTTCGGCCACACTACCTCCAGCGGCGTACCGGCCTGACGGGCAACATACGCGGAGCCGTTCCACACCATGCCCAGATTCACTTCGCCTTCCATATAGGGGTTTGCCGGGTTATCAGAGTTGAATGCCGCCACGTTAGGCATCAGCTTTTTCAGCTCGTTATAGGCCGCTTCAATCTCTTTCGGGTCCGTCGTATTGCCTGAGTAGCCGAGCTTACGCAGCGCTACCTGGAACACTTCGCGCGCGTCGTCGGTTAACAGCAGGCTGCCTTTGTATTCCGGTTTCCACAGATCGGCCCAGCTTGTAACGGTTTTCGGATCGATAGCCTCGCTGTTGACACCAATGGCGGTTGCGCCCCAGATGTAAGGAATGGAGTAGTCGTTATTCGGGTCAAACGGCTTATTGAGCATCTCCGGATCGAGATTGTTGAAGTGAGTGAGCTTCGTTTTATCGATCTTCTGAATCATGCCCTCTTTGCGCATTTTATCGACGAAATAGGTCGACGGGACGACCAGATCGTACGCGCCTTCTTTGTAAGTTTTGAGCTTGGCGTACATGGTTTCATTCGACTCATAGGTAGAATAGATAACCTTGATGCCCGTCTCTTTCGTGAACTGCTCGAGCAGGCCAGGTGGCACATACTCGGTCCAGTTATAGAAATAGAGCGTTTTGCTGTCATCAGCGTGCGCGGCACCCATTCCGAGCACCAGTGCCGCAGCGGCAAGCATTTTTTTCATTTCATTGTCCCCTGAGATTTTGTTTTATCACGAGCAATAACCTGGCTGGCAATCACCAGCACCAGCGAGAACACTAACAGTATGGTCGCCAGCGCGTTCACCTCGGGCGAGACGCCGACTTTCACCATTGAATAGATCTTCAATGGCAGAATTTCATAACTCGGGCCGGTGACGAAGGAGGAGACCACCACATCGTCCATCGACAGGGTAAAACTCAGCAGCCATCCGGCAGCAACGGCGGGCATCGCCAGCGGCAGGATGATTTTGCGCAGGATCGTCATCTCACTGGCACCCAGATCTTTTGCGGCTTCCAGCATGCGTACGTCAAACCCTTTCAGGCGTGCGAAGACGGTGACCACCACAAACGGCAGGCAGAAAGTGATGTGGGAGAACAGCAGTGACCAGAAGCCCAACTGGACGCCCAGCAGCATAAACAGCACCAGCAGCGAAATCGCCATGACGATATCCGGCGACATCATCACCACAAACAGCATCCCGCTGACGAACGGTTTACCCCGGAAGCGATAGCGATAGAGCGCCACGGCGGTAAGCGAACCAATCAGCGTGGCGAAGGTGGCGGAGAAAATCGCCATCGTCAGGGAGTGCTGAGCAGCCTGCAGCAGGCTGTCGTTGTTCATCAGCAGGCTGTACCAGTTGGTAGTGAAACCTTGCCAGTTGATGCCGAAACGCGAGCTGTTAAACGAGTTCACGATCAAAATAATGATCGGAATATAAAGATAGGCATAGATGGCGGTCATAAAACCGCCGCGAAGCAGTCGACCAATCATTCGAGTTCCACCTTTTTATTCAGTAATCGTGAAGCGCGCCAGTAGATCAACAGCATCAGGCCCATCACCACCGTGAGCGTAATGCTGGTGGCGGAACCGAACGGCCAGTCGCGAATGTTCAGGAACTGACTCTTAATCACGTTGCCGATAAGCAGGTTTTTCGCGCCGCCCATCAGGTCGGACACGTAGAACAAGCCCATTGCCGGCAGCATTACCAGCAGACAACCTGCAATGATGCCAGGCATGGTCAACGGAATGATAATCCGGATAAAGGTCTGCAGTTTGCTGGCGCCCAGGTCTCTCGCAGCTTCCAGCAGCGGTTTATCCAGCTTCTCAATGCTGGAATAGAGCGGCATCACCATAAAGGGCAGCAGGATATAGACCAGACCCACAATGACCGCACCCGGCGTAAACATGATGCGCACTGGCGTATCAATCACGCCCAGCCACAACAGGAACTCGTTCAGATAGCCTTTGGTGCTGAGGAAAATTTTCAGCCCGTAGATGCGGATCAGGGAGTTGGTCCAGAAAGGCACGATCAGCAAAAAGAGCAGCAGTGGACGCACTTTTTGCGGCAGACGTGCCAGAAACCATGCAAAGGGATAACCCAGCACCAGGCAGGCAACGGTGGCGATCAGCGCCATATTAAGCGAGTGCAACAGCACGTCAAAATAGAGCGGATCGAGCAGACGCGAGTAGTTGTCCAGCGTAAAGACCAGCTTTACGAAGTCAGTATCGTCGCGGGTCAGGAAGCTGGTGGCGATGATCATCAGGTTGGGTAAGAAGACAAACAACACAAGCCAACCGACGATAGTAGCAATCACCACATTCTGGAATTTACTTGTGTTCTTCATCAGCCAGTACAACCTCCCAGCTTTCTACCCAGTTGATAACCATTTTCTGGTCGAGGGAGTGGTCGAAATCAGGGTCGTCCTCATTAAAGAACTCACTGACCATCACCATCTTACCGTTTTCCAGTTCGACGACAGACTCCAGCGTCATCCCTTTATAGTTGCGCTCCCGGATATAGCCAATCAGGCCCTCGGCATCAGTATTGCCGTGGATCTCTTCAACGCGCAGATCCTCCGGGCGCAGCAGGACGTTGAGCTTTTGCCCTTTTTCGACGGCAAAATTCACGGTGATATTGCACTCGCGGCCTTCTACGTTGGCCCGCACGCGCTGTTCGTCCAGGCGTTCAATCACCGTGGCGTTGAAAATGTTGATCTCCCCAATGAAGCTGGCCACGAACAGGTTTTTCGGCTCTTCATAGATTTCACGTGGCGTGCCGTCCTGCTCGATTTTGCCGTCACGCATCACCACGATACGGTCCGACATGGTGAGTGCCTCTTCCTGATCGTGGGTAACGAAGACAAAGGTAATGCCGAGCTTGCGCTGCAGGGCTTTAAGCTCGTTCTGCATCTGCTTGCGCAGTTTATAGTCCAGCGCGGAAAGTGACTCATCCAGCAGGAGCAGACGCGGTTTATTGACCACAGCGCGGGCGATAGCAACGCGCTGCTGCTGGCCGCCGGAAAGCTGGTGTGGCTTACGCTGGGCAAATTCTTCCAGTTGCACCATGCGCAGCGCGTCGGTAACGCGAGCAGGGATCTCGCTGGCCGGGGTTTTTTGCATCCGCAGGCCAAATGCGACGTTCTCGAACACGGTCATGTGCGGAAACAGGGCATAGCTCTGAAAGACGGTATTCACGTGCCGCTCTTCGGCGGGAACCTGGGTGATATCCTGGTTTTCAAGGTGGATGTGACCGCTATCGACGTTTTCCAGTCCGGCGATAAGGCGCAGTACGGTTGTCTTGCCGCAGCCAGAGGGGCCAAGCAGCGTGAGGAACTCACCGTCATTGATGGTCAGGTTGAGCCCGGAAATAACATCTTTACCATCAAAACTTTTACGAATTCGTTCCAGTTGCACCAGCGGTGAACGTGAACGGGATTGTGTATTCAATTTTTGCGCTGTCCCATATAGACGCTCCGGGATGCAGACCGAAGCGGGGTTTGTGTGTAACCACCTTGGTGACTCGTAATGAGGGCGGACATTCTACGGCAAACCACTATAATCGCCAATCCTTGTCACTGATTCATAAGCTACATTTACTAACGGATACGATATAAACGGAAAATATTCTCGTTTGCGGGATAAAAGTGACCTGACGCAATATTTGCCTTTTGATGCTTATTGATAATGTTGTCACAAAAAGTGAGGGTGACTGCATGGATAAATTACTTGAGCGTTTTTTACAGTACGTTTCGCTGGATACCCAATCTAAACCGGGTGTCCGCCAGGTGCCAAGCACCGAAGGCCAGTGGAAGTTATTAAACCTGCTCAAAGAGCAGCTCGACGCCATGGGGCTGGTTAACGTCACGTTAAGCGAGAAAGGCACTGTGATGGGAACGCTGCCTGCGAATGTCTCCGGTGATATCCCGGCGATTGGCTTTATCTCTCATGTCGACACCTCTCCGGATTTTAGCGGTAAACATGTCAACCCGCAGATTGTTGAAAACTACCGCGGCGGCGACATTGCGCTGGGGATTGGTGACGAAGTACTGTCGCCGGTGATGTTCCCGGTGCTGCACCAGCTGCTCGGTCAGACGCTCATCACCACCGACGGCAAAACGCTGCTGGGTGCCGATGACAAAGCGGGGATTACCGAGATCATGACGGCGCTGGCGGTGCTGAAAGAGAAAAATATCCCGCACGGGGATATCCGTGTCGCCTTTACGCCGGATGAAGAGGTCGGCAAGGGGGCAAAACACTTCGACGTAGATGCCTTTAACGCAAAGTGGGCCTATACCGTCGACGGTGGCGGCGTAGGGGAACTGGAGTTCGAGAATTTCAACGCCGCGTCCGTGACAATCAAAATCGTCGGAAACAACGTTCATCCTGGCTCCGCCAAAGGGGTCATGGTGAATGCGTTGTCGCTGGCGTCGCGTATTCATGCGGAAGTTCCGCCAGAAGAGAGCCCGGAACAGACCGACGGTTATGAAGGTTTTTATCACCTGACCAGCATTAAAGGCACCGTAGACAGTGCGCAGATGCACTACATCATTCGCGACTTTGACCGTAAAGCATTTGAAGCGCGTAAACGTAAGATGATGGAGATAGCCAAAAAGGTCGGTAAGGGCCTGCATCCGGATTGCTATATCGAGCTGATTATTGAAGACAGCTACTACAATATGCGCGAGAAAGTGATGGCGCATCCGCATATCCTCGATATCGCGCAGCAGGCAATGCGTGACTGTGATATTGAACCGCTGTTAAAACCGATTCGTGGTGGCACAGACGGTTCGCAGCTGTCGTTCATGGGGCTGCCTTGCCCGAATCTGTTTACCGGTGGCTACAACTATCACGGCAAGCACGAGTTCGTGACGCTGGAAGGAATGGAAAAAGCGGTGAAGGTGATTGTGCGAATTGCGGAGCTGACCGCGGCGCGGTAATGACAAAAAAAAGGCCGGGTCAGGCGAAGCCGCCACCCGGCACGCTTTTCTTTACGGTTTAGTCCTCAAAGAACCAGTACCCGCTGTTCACCAGCGCGGCGAGCATCGCGAGGAAAGAGGGATCTTCCAGCGCATCGCCAAAGGTATCGGCCGTTAAGGTCAGGTGGCTGGCAATAGCCTCCAGCGCCGGACGGTGAGGGGAGTCCAGCTTCTCGCCGTTAACGAAAACATCTTCACCGATGCGCAGTACGCGCAACCCGCCCAGACGAACCAGTTTGTCGCCCTGTTGCAGTGCGTCATAAATCTCGTCGGCCTGGTATGGCGGCTCTGGCGGTGCCACATCCAGCTCATGGCGTGACTGGCTGATAAACTCACCAAACCACTGGCTGAAATGCGCCGGTTCATTGATCAAATCCAGCATCATGCCGCGAAGCTTGTCCAGTTCGGCTGGCACAATATCAGCCGGGTGCTCGCGCGCAGGCACATCCGGGTCGCTGTAACGATGGCTGCCCAGTTCACGCTGCAGCACGTAGTCAGCAAAGCCGCTGATCATTTCGCGACCGCTTGGTGCGCGGAATCCGACGGAGTAGTTCAGCGAGTTTTCCAGCGAATACCCTTCGTGCGGGAACCCTGGTGGGATATAGAGAATATCACCCGGCTCCAGCTCTTCATCGATAATCCCTTCAAACGGATCGACCTGAAGCAGGTCCGGATGCGGGCAGTGCTGTTTCATCGGCACTTTGTCGCCCACGCGCCAGCGGCGGCGGCCTGTACCCTGAATGATGAATACGTCGTACTGGTCCAGATGCGGACCAACGCCCCCTCCTGGCACGGAGAAGGAGATCATCAGATCGTCCATTCGCCAGTCGGGCAGGGCGCGGAACGGACGCATTAACGCCGCAGTCGGTTCATGCCAGTGGTTAACCGCCTGAACCAGTAATGACCAGTTGTTTTCACCGAGGTGATCGTAGCTTTCGAAAGGACCGTGGCTGACCTGCCATTTCCCGTCCTGGTGGCTTACCAGGCGGCTGTCGACTTCGCTCTCCATGGCCAGGCCGGCCAGTTCGTCAGGGGAGAGGGGATCGACAAAATTGCTGAACCCGCGTTTAAGAACGACCGGGCGTTTCTGCCAGTAACGTTCAATAAATTCGGGCCAGTTAAGTGTTAAGTGATAATCCATATTTTTTTATTCCGCAGGCTCTTACTGACTCGGATTATAACGGAAGCACAGGAGCCTGGGTGCGAGATCCTCGCATTTTTCACATAACGGGTTAACTATCGTTCGATGTGGGCTGCTGGCGACCGAAAATGACCTCCATTCTGGCGCCTCCGAGTAAACTGTCTTCGGTTTCAATTTTTCCGTCGTACTGGTCGACGATTTCGCGTGCCACCGCTAACCCAACCCCCTGGCCGGGGCGCAACGTATCCGCACGCTGACCGCGGTCGAATACCACATCACGTTTATTGCGCGGGATCCCCGGGCCATCATCCTCAACGATAATATGCAATTCGTTATCCGTCTGACGCGCGGAAACTTCCACGAATTCCAGGCAATATTTACAGGCGTTATCCAGCAGATTGCCCATCACTTCCATGAAATCATTTTTTTCACCAACAAAGCTGATTTCGGGAGAGATATCGAGGCTGATATTGACCCCTTTGCGCTGGTAAACCTTGTTGAGCGCGGAGGTGAGGTTATCCAGAAGCGGTGCCACAGGATGCAGTTCGCGGCTCAATAACGCGCTGCCGGAACGCATGCTGGCACGGTGCAGATAGTAACCAATTTGCTGAGAAATACGGCTGATCTGTTCCAGCATCACCGGCTCGGCGTCATCAACGCTCAGCTTTGAGCTGCGCATCGAACGCAGGGTACTTTGCATCACCGCCAGCGGCGTTTTCAGGCTATGCGTGAGGTCGGTGAGGGTGGTGCGGTATTTATCATAGCGCTCACGTTCGCTTTTCAGCAGACGGTTGAGGTTACGCACCAGGCTTGTCAGCTCGCGGGTAGTCTCCGGGTTGAGCTTCTCACGATGATGTTCTTCCAGCTCGCGCACCTCTCTCGCCAGCGATTCGATGGGGCGTAAACTCCACCACGCGGCGAGCCACAGCAGCGGGATCACCAGCAGCAGATTCGCGGCCAGAACATAGACGAACCAGTTCCATACCATATAAGAACGTTTAAGTTCGACCGGGATGGTATCGACCACCACGATAGTTAACTGCGGCATGTTCATCGTGGCCGGGTAGAGGTTAATCGCCACGGAATGCGTCATTTCTGTTTCGGCATCGTCTGCGCGGATCTCATTCAGCTTTTGCTGCAGGGAGCGGTCCTCGCGCAGCAGCGAGCTGGTGGTGTTCAGATCGGCTTCAAGTTCGTGGAAACCATTGGTCTTAAGCCATTCCGGACGAATACTTTTAACCAGCCATGGAATATCGCGTTGTGCCCAAAGTAGTTTTCCCTTTTCGTTATAAATCAGGGCCAGCGTCGGGCTTTGCTGGTTAAGGTTTTCCGGCATTTCGACGGTGATCGTGTTGTTTTCCCATTTCGCCAGGGTATAAAACAGGTTGCTTTCACCACGCAACAGTCGAAAAGTTGTTTTATCAAAACTGACGCTGTAGCCCACCAGAGCCACCATGCCGTAGGAGAGGGATAACACCAGCACGACGGCGGCCGTTGCCAGTAAAAAGCGAACCCGCAGCGAGAGGGGCAGAATATGACGCAAGATCCCTTTCATTTAGCGTATTTCGAACAGATAACCCTGACCACGGACGGTCGTGATCACGTCCTGCGGGTACTCCGCCTGAATTTTCTTGCGCAGACGTCCCATCAACACATCAATCGTGTGGCTCTCACGCAGCTCGGCATCCGGATAAAGCTGAAGCATTAAGGAGTCTTTGCTCACCACTTTGCCGCTGTTGCGGATTAACGTTTCCATGATGGTGTATTCAAACGCGGTCAGCTTAATGACTTCATTATTGATCGAGAATTCACGACGGGAGAGATCAACCTGGAAAGGGGGAATCGAAATCACCTGGGACGCCAGGCCGCTGTTGCGGCGTAGCAGTGCCTGCATGCGTGCCGCCACTTCTTCGATGTGAAACGGCTTGGTGACGTAATCATCCGCGCCCGCGCTGAGCACTTCAACCTTGTCCTGCCAGCCTTCACGTGCGGTCAACACCAGAACCGGAAGGGAGACATCATGGCTGCGCCAGCGACGAATCAACGACAAACCGTCTTCATCAGGCAATCCGAGGTCGACGATGGCGATGTCCGGCAGGTGCTCATTGAGATAATAATCGGCTTCTTTTGCATCTTCGGCATCGTCCACCTGATGTCCCATCTCCTGAAGCTGAACCTTCAGGTGATGGCGTAGCAATGCGTTATCCTCAACAACCAGTACGCGCATCATCTTTTCTCCCTATATGAATGGTATGAATAGTTTAACGCTGATTATGTTGTTGTGGGGATAAACATTAAGTAAACCGGGGAAAAGCAGCCCCCTTTCCAGGCGGAAAGGGGGAAGGGAGGTTACTTCAGCTCGTCAACCATGGTGATGGCACGGCCGATATAGTTTGCCGGGGTCATCGCTTTCAGGCGGGTTTTCTCGTCTTCTGGCAGTTCCAGACTGTCGATAAACTGTTTCATGCCTTCGGCGTCTACGCGTTTGCCGCGCGTCAGCTCTTTCAGTTTCTCGTACGGTTTTTCAATGCCATAACGACGCATGACGGTCTGAATGGGCTCTGCCAGCACTTCCCAGTTGTGATCCAACTCGTCCAGCAGACGATCGCGGTTCACTTCCAGTTTGCTTACACCTTTCAGGGTGGACTGATACGCGATCAGCGCGTAGCCGATACCCACGCCCAGGTTACGCAGCACGGTGGAGTCAGTCAGGTCGCGCTGCCAGCGGGAAACCGGCAGTTTGCTCGCCATGTGCTGCAGCACCGCATTCGCCAGGCCCAGGTTGCCTTCGGAGTTTTCGAAGTCGATTGGGTTGACTTTGTGCGGCATGGTTGAGGAGCCAATTTCACCGGCGATAGTCTTCTGTTTGAAGTGGTTCAGCGCGATGTAACCCCACACGTCACGATCGAAATCGATCAGAATGGTGTTGAAGCGAGCGATGCAGTCAAACAGTTCCGCGATATAGTCGTGCGGCTCAATCTGGGTGGTGTACGGGTTCCACTGAATGCCCAGAGAGGTCACGAACGCTTCGCTGAACTGATGCCAGTCCACTTCCGGGTAGGCGGCGATGTGGGCGTTGTAGTTACCTACCGCACCGTTGATTTTACCCAGAATCTCGACCTGCTCCAGCTGACGATACTGACGTTCCATACGGTACGCCACGTTTGCCATCTCTTTACCCATCGTGGAGGGAGTGGCCGGCTGACCGTGGGTACGGGACAGCAGCGGAATATCACGATATTCGACAGACAGTGCTTTTACCGCGTCGATGATTTTACGCCAGTAAGGCAGCACCACGTCTTTGCGCGCGGTGGAGAGCATCAGCGCATGAGACAGGTTGTTAATGTCTTCTGAGGTGCAGGCGAAGTGAATGAATTCAGACACGGCATGCAGCGCAGGCACGCTTGCCACTTTCTCTTTCAGGAAATACTCAACCGCTTTTACGTCATGGTTGGTGGTGCGCTCAATAGTTTTAATGCGCGCAGCATCTTCTTCGTTGAAGTCAGCAACGATTTTATCGAGGTAATCGTTTGCCTGGGCGTCAAAAGCAGGAACTTCCTTGATTGCTGCCTGGGCGGCCAGCTTTTGCAGCCAGCGTACTTCAACCTGAACACGGAACTTCAGCAAACCATATTCGCTGAAGATCCCGCGCAGCGCGCTGACTTTATCGCCGTAGCGTCCATCTACAGGGGATACGGCGGTCAGTGAGGATAATTCCATAATTCGCAACTCCGGGAGGTTAACAATGAGCAAGAATTTGTTTTGCCTGAGTCGTCAGGCGATTACGAGAAAACATTAACTGCAGGCGGCCACCGCCAACCTGATGCCACAGCACGGCGGCACGAATACCCGCCAGCAGGGAGGCGCGTACTTTTGCCTGAACCTGCGGGCTTTGCAGCACGGCAGGAGAGCCGGTGACCTGAATACGTGGGCCCAGCGGGCTGATGACGTCAACATAAATGCCGGCCATGGCACTGAGCAGCGTTTCGGACTGCAGATCAAAATGGTCGAGCTGGCGCTGCAGCCCGGCAATGCGGTCACCGAGCGTATCAAGCGCGCCTTTGGCCGCACTGAGCTTACGCTCCAGCACCATCAGGCTTAACGTGTAGCGGGTCAGCTCCGCGTTCAACCCCTGACGGCTACTGGCGTTAAGCACGCCAAGCAAAGTTTCAAGACCGAGACGAAGATTGGTTTCACTCCCACCGAAGACACCCAGAGTCGAACCGGGGTTGAGGTCGATAACGCTGTTGAGTGAAACGTGCAGCGCGTCAGCATCGCAATGACCCTGATGCGCCAGCTGTTGCACCAGACGGGCAGACTGGCAAATTCCAGCCAGTGCCAGGGTGATGTCATAATAGTTCTTCGCCACACGTTCTCCTTTATGTGTGCAATCGTGTTAAACGGCCGGCAGCGGCAGGCGCTGTTCAATGATCCCGCCGCCCAGACAGATTTCGCCGCTGTAGAATACGGCGGACTGGCCTGGGGTGACCGCCGCAACCGGCTCGTCGAAACGCACATCAATGCGTTCATCATCCAGCGCGGTGACGGTACAAGGGATATCGGTCTGGCGATAGCGTGTTTTTACCGTGCAGCGCAGCGTACCCTTCAGCGGCTCACGATCGACCCAGTGCAGCTGTTGTGCGATGAGGCCGACGGACATCAGACGCGGATGGTCGTGGCCCTGAGCAACAACCAGAATATTGTTTTCGACATCTTTATCTACGACGTACCACGGATCTTCGCTGCCTTCTTTGGTGCCGCCAATACCCAGCCCTTTACGCTGGCCCAGCGTGTGGTACATCAGCCCCTGATGTTGACCAATCTCATCACCGTCGACGGTAACGATTTTGCCCGGCTGTGCCGGCAGGTAACGACCAAGGAAGTCGCGGAATTTGCGCTCGCCGATAAAACAGATACCAGTGGAGTCTTTTTTCTTCGCGGTGATCAGATCCAGCTCTTCGGCGATTTTACGCACCTGCGGCTTTTCAAGCTCGCCTACCGGGAACAGGCTTTGCGCAATCTGTTCGTGGCTGAGTGTATACAGGAAGTAGCTTTGATCTTTGTTGCCATCCAGACCGCGCAGCAGCTGGCTTTTGCCATTCACATCGGCACGACGCACGTAATGCCCGGTCGCAATATAGTCTGCACCCAGATCTTCTGCGGCGAATTCCAGGAAGGCTTTAAATTTGATCTCTTTGTTGCACAGAATGTCCGGGTTCGGGGTACGACCGGCTTTGTACTCTTCCAGGAAAAGCTCGAAGACGTTGTCCCAGTATTCTGCGGCAAAGTTAACGGTGTGCAGTTCAATGCCCAGCTTATCGCACACCGCCTGCGCATCGGCGAGATCCGCAGCAGCAGTGCAATATTCCTCGCCATCATCTTCCTCCCAGTTCTTCATGAACAGGCCCTCCACCTTATAGCCCTGTTGTTGCAACAGGTAGGCGGAAACGGAGGAATCGACACCGCCGGACATGCCGACGATCACTTTTTTCTGGCTGTTATCTGACATGGAATACTCACGACATTGAACTTCAAGGCGGCGTATTCTATCACGCCCCCCCACCATTGGCACCCTCTGTAAACGGCCAGTTAAATTCTCCAATCACCTCAAGCGGCAGGCGACCAGCAGACTGCCAGCAGCGGATACTCTCGGCAACCAGCGGCGAGCGCAGGTTTGGCGCATTCAGGATCTCTTCGGCAGTGACCCACAGGCAGCGATCGATATCATTGTCCTGCGGCTCTGTGGCGCACGTTTCGCTAAGCTCCACAGCAAATAAAAAGCGCAGGAACGGGGTGTGATCAGGGGCAATCCACTGGTGCATACGGATGAAGTGTTGCGGCTCCGCGTGGATACCGGTCTCTTCCCACAGTTCGCGTTTGGCGGCCTGCAGTAAGGTTTCATTGGCTTCAAGGTGCCCGGCTGGCTGGTTCCAGAGCGCCTTGCCGTTAATACTCTCTTCTACGACCAAAAACTTACCCTGGGCGTGAACCACGCAGGCGACCGTGACATGCGGTTTAAACATAGTGACTCCTTAAGGGGTAACGTCCCGCCATTCACCGTTTGCCAGTGAATCCAGGGTGTAGTTGCCCATGGCATAGCGAATAAGTCGCAGGGTAGGGATGCCCACGTGTGCGGTCATCCGACGCACCTGGCGATTACGGCCTTCATAAAGGGTGATCTTGAGCCAGCTCGTCGGGATGGATTTGCGCTCGCGGATAGGCGGGGTGCGTGGCCACAGCCATTCCGGCTCGCTGACGAGCTCAATACCTGCAGGCAAGGTAGGACCATCGTTTAACGTCACGCCATGGCGTAATGTCGCCAGCGTCTCTTCATCCGGTTCACCTTCAACCTGGACGAAGTAAATCTTTCCCGTGCGTTTGCCCGGCTGAGTGAGCCTGGCCTGTAAGGCACCATCGTTGGTTAAGACCAGAAGTCCTTCGCTATCCCGGTCCAGACGGCCGGCGGCGTAGACGCCCTGAACAGGAATGTAATCCTTCAGCGTACTGCGTCCGGCTTCGTCAGTAAATTGCGGCAAAACATCATAGGGTTTATTGAACAAAATCACCCGCTTTGGCTTGGATTCTTGTGGTCTTCTGGCGGCTTGTCGTGAGCTGAATCGCTCAACCCGGTGTTTTGTAAAAGAAGTTTTCTTCATGGTATTTTCAGACGTTATCAATTGCCGCATTATAGCCTATTAACGAAGACCTTTCATGGCGTCGGACAATCAGGTACTATCGAAGGGCTCATTACAATTTATTAACATAAGATCAGTAACAACCAGAAGCGCTCGAAGGAGAGGTTAATGGAAAGCAAAGTAGTTGTTCCGGCGGAAGGTAAAAAGATCACCCTGCAAAACGGCAAGATTAACGTTCCTCACAATCCGATTATCCCGTTCATCGAAGGTGACGGTATCGGTGTAGACGTTACCCCGGCAATGCTGAAAGTGGTTGATGCCGCTGTTGAGAAAGCCTACAAAGGCGAGCGTAAAATTTCCTGGATGGAAATTTACACCGGTGAAAAATCTACTCAAGTTTATGGCCAGGACGTTTGGCTGCCAGCTGAAACGCTGGACCTGATCCGCGACTACCGCGTTGCTATTAAAGGCCCTCTGACAACTCCAGTCGGTGGCGGTATTCGTTCCCTGAACGTTGCGCTGCGTCAGGAGCTGGACCTGTACGTGTGTCTGCGTCCGGTTCGTTACTATCAGGGCACCCCAAGCCCGGTTAAGCACCCTGAACTGACCGACATGGTTATCTTCCGCGAAAACTCAGAAGACATCTACGCGGGCATCGAGTGGAAAGCGGACTCTGCTGACGCAGAGAAAGTGATTAAATTCCTGCGCGAAGAGATGGGCGTGAAGAAAATTCGCTTCCCTGAGCATTGCGGTATCGGTATCAAGCCTTGCTCCGAAGAAGGGACTAAACGTCTGGTGCGTGCGGCCATTGAATACGCGATCACCAACGACCGTGACTCTGTGACGCTGGTTCACAAAGGCAACATCATGAAGTTCACCGAAGGCGCATTCAAAGACTGGGGCTACCAGCTGGCGATGGAAGAGTTCGGTGGTGAGCTGATTGACGGTGGTCCATGGCAGAAGATCAAGAACCCGAACACCGGCAAAGAGATCATCATTAAAGATGTGATCGCCGATGCGTTCCTGCAGCAGATCCTGCTGCGTCCTGCTGAATATGACGTTATCGCCTGTATGAACCTGAACGGTGACTACATCTCCGACGCCCTGGCGGCGCAGGTTGGCGGTATTGGTATCGCCCCTGGTGCGAACATCGGTGACGAGTGCGCACTGTTCGAAGCGACCCACGGTACGGCACCAAAATATGCCGGCCAGGATAAAGTGAACCCAGGTTCTATCATCCTGTCTGCAGAAATGATGCTCCGTCATATGGAATGGTTCGAAGCCGCAGACCTGATCGTTAAAGGTATGGAAGGCGCGATCAACGCGAAAACCGTTACCTATGATTTCGAACGTCTGATGGAAGGCGCTAAGCTGCTGAAATGTTCAGAGTTTGGCGACGCGATTATCGCGAACATGTAATCCAGAGTCTGGGTTAAACAAGAACGGGAGCCGATGGGTTCCCGTTTTTTATTATTCGATTTCGTACGGTTATCAAAACCCCTCCTTCAATAGCATTTACCGTCCACACTCTACCGGGCCATCATGAGCTTTCGCCGTTTGATTCGGCGATGTATGCCCCAAAATTTCTTGAATATCTTAATTCCACGTCTCACTAAATTCATTGTTATGGTGTCCGGCCTCACCCGGTGCCGCGCTCATGAATACCTGATCTGACTTATCGGGTACGACGCGATTACGGTGAAACTCTCATTAATTCTCTTGTCAGCATAACTTTCTGGTGTGCGGAATATCACTCGTATTACGGGAGATAGCACAACGTGAATTAGCATCATTTTAAGCAGGCGGCTGATATAAATATCCGTGTCGCAGCAAGTTATTTAATCAAACGGTATTGCTGCGCTGGCACTTTCCGCGGTAGTGGGAAAAGTCAGACAAACTGTACGAAAAAATAAAGCCGGGAAATGTCGGTTTTATTGTGTACATAGCAAACACGCATGGTCATTCATTGCCATGTATTTTCCAATCGAGACGTAAGGATATTCTACAAATGAGTACTTTTACTGTAGTACCCGCAAATCAGTCTGCAGATAATAATGCGAAAATGATTTATCAGTGGTTGAGTGGTCTGTCCGAACGACAGGGTAAAAAGCTCATTTCAGGTATTTTTGGTGGCTATAGCAATATCGGCGGCGTCGATGCTTTTTCCCTGCAACAAGGAAAAGACCTGCAGGCCCTGACCGGGAAATTCCCCGCTATTTATAGCGCTGACTATGCCCGTGGCTGGGATGCCTGTACCCCAGGAGAGGAAGCCAGTTTGATCGATTTTGGTTGTAATGCCGATCTGATCGACCACTGGAAAAAAGGCGGACTGGTCGCGATCAGCCACCATTTACCAAACCCTTGTTTTGCGGGGAATAATCCAGGTGATGGAAAGGGGGCTCTCAAGCATCCTGTGAGTAATGATGAATTTTCTGCAATCTTACAGTCTGGAACACCGTCGCGTGGGCGCTGGCTGGCAATGCTTGATAAAGTCGCTCAGGGCCTACAGCAACTGAATGAGAAAGGTGTCACCGTCTTTTATCGACCCTTGCATGAGATGAATGGCGAGTGGTTCTGGTGGGGGGCAACCGGTGAGAATACAAACGATACTGTACGTATGGATCTGTATCGACGCCTGTATCAGGATATCTTTAACTATTTCGTTAAAACGAAAGGGTTAAACAATTTACTCTGGGTCTTCTCTCCTGATGCAAACCGGGATTATAAGACATCTTATTACCCTGGCGCAGAGTATGTTGATATTACTGGCCTGGACTTGTATACAGACAATCCTGCCACTGTAAACGGTTACGATGAAATGGTGGCATTGAATAAGCCGTTTGCCTTTGCAGAAGTGGGGCCATCAACAATTAACGGCCAGTTTGATTATGCAAACTTAGTGAGTGTTATTCTTCAGAAATACCCTAAAGCAACCATGTTTATCCCCTGGAACAATGACTGGAGCCCGCTGAAAAACCTGAATGCCTCTGGTGCATACAATAATGACCGGGTAATAAATCTCGGAGATGTATGGAACGGCAGCGTTCTGAGTTAATGTACGTTTCGGTGTCACGTTGATGCACCATATAAAATGGTTGAAGTCGCTGGCCCAATCGTTAACGCTATAGAAGATGCTAAAATGTTCAGAGTCTGGCGACGCGATCATCGCGAATATGTCATCCAGATTCTGGGTTAAACGTGAACGGGGGCCAGAAGGTCCCCGTTTTTTTCCTCAGCCTGCGGGAGACTGCAAGATGTTAGCTACGATCCTTGTCGCTATTGTGGCATTAATTCATCTCTACATACTTGTTCTGGAAATGTTCCTGTGGAACACAAAAACAGGCCACAAGGCATTTAATCTCAGCCCTGATTTTGCACGCGATACCCGCGTGCTGGCCGCAAATCAGGGGTTGTATAACGGTTTTCTGGCAGCGGGACTGCTCTGGGGACTGTGGCTTGGTGAAAGCGGTGTTCCTGTGGTCTTCTTCTTTTTGACCTGCGTGTTGATTGCGGGCATTTACGGTGCCATGACCGCCAGCCGAAAAATACTCTGTGTTCAGGCTTTACCGGCGCTGGCTGCATTGATTGCATTGTGGTTGCGTTGATTAACAAGGCTTTGGTCTAAGAGTGCCGTCCGATATACTTACGCATTACCCTTAAAGGTCAGAGAAGAGACTGTTTATGCACAATGAAATTCCACTTAAGTATTATGACATCGTCGATGAGTACGCGTCGGAAGCCGCGGAGCCGGTAAGTGAGGCAGAGCGCGATCCTCTTGCCTGTTATTTCCAGTTGCTGCTCACCCGTTTATCGAACAATGAAGAGATCAGCGAGGAAGCCCAGCAAGAGATGGCGAGTGAAGCCGGTATCCGTAGCGCGCGCATTGATGATATTGCGAACTTCCTCAATCAGTGGGGAAATGAATAGTCCGCCTCAAAAACCGTTGTGCTGATGCTTTGCTAAACAGCTCAGCATCACGCTATCGGACCACATGCATTTTTTATCCGGGATGTGCGTTGAGGGTTTACCGATGAGCAGGGCGAAAATAACGATCAGGAAAAAGAGTACCAGCGGAAACAACAGAGAATTTTTCACGTTTTAACCAAATGAGAGTGTGCTTCAGGGTAATCTACGGTCTGAATGTGACGACTATATGTTTTTAGGAAAGAAATGGAAACGTCTGATCTGGAAAAACATTACCACGACACCAACGCGAAGACGCTGGCACTCTGGGAAAAGCGGGACGGTATCGGAGCGGTAAGGGAGCCGTTTTATGCTACGCAAAAGCTCGCACTGGCGACAGGTTTCCAGCCGGAAATGACCGCGTCTGTCGACATGTTGTTTCGGGAACTGCGGGCGTTGACCCGCCACGACTCGTTAGTAGACCTCCAGCCGCCATCCGGCTTCCATTTCACCTTCGTACCCATAACGCTCCCTCTCTACGACGAGAATGCACCGTTACCGGCGAAGTCGCATCAGCTTATCGACGCATGGACCCCTTTTGCCGGTCTGGGTATCACGGTTCGGGAACTCAGGCTGGTGGCATTGCCCAACCAGCTCTTGCTTGCAGGCATACCCGATACACTTGCCTTGAGGCAGCGGCAGGCGTTTTGTGAACGTCTGTTAACCACGGACTGGCAAGCGGCGTTGCGCTTACGCCATGGCAATACCCCTTTGCCAGCGCCGTTCTGGCACACTACGCTGTTGCGCTACCAGGCAGACTGTCTGCCTGAATTTCTGAGGGCGTTTTTCCGTGAGCGCCGCATGCAGCGTTACGGTGAGGTTTGCGGAGAGCTAAAACTCAACGTCGTGAATTATAACTGGACGCTATGCAGAGCCGTCACGTCGTCAATGTTGACACGTTAACGCGCTGGTTTTTGCTTATCGTTGTTAAGTTGCTGCGTCAGTTCATCAATGGTCAGTGATTTAGAGAAATACCATCCCTGAATCAGGGCATCAGGATACCGGTCAGCGATAAAGCGATATTGCGTTTCGCTTTCCACACCTTCAAAGACGAGCGTTTTATTCAGTCTGGCGAGGGCGTCACTAAAGATGACGAATATATTTTGTTTATAATGCTCATTAATACCATCTACCAGCGATTTGTCTATTTTGATCTCATCGTATTCCAGAAGCGATATGCGGGCGAGGTTAGAGTTTTGTACTCCAAAATCGTCAATTGATATTCTCACACCCAGTGATTTTAACGCCTGACAAAACCCTTCGAGAACATCCGCAGTGGAGACCGCCTTTTCAGAGAGTTCGACTTTTATCAAGGAGAGTGGAATGCTATTCACTAAACACTCACGACACAGAATCTTAATGAATTGCCCGTCTTCAATCTCGGTTCGACCAATGTTTAATGAAATCACCAGCTGATGTTTAATCGCCAGCGAGGCGATTTCTGCCAGGGATTTTTCGATGATATTGATATAATACTTTTGATACAGGCCAATTTTCTTAATTAAGGGAATAAAGAGCTCAGGCGAGACCTCTCCATGATTGTTATCGCGCCATCTCGACAGAACTTCGACGCCCACCATTTTTTTATCCTGGATTCGAATAATGGGCTGGTAGTTAACGCTGATGGTATTGGCTTTTACCGCGTTAACCAGCGTGCGCTCCAGTGAGAACCGATCTTCATAGATGCGGAAGAAAAACAGCGTGATCGCTATCCAGATGAAAGCCAGAATTGCCGTGAGAAGGGTAAACACCACCAGAGACAACGAAGCCAGCCCTGCGTTGTGATGCTTCACGATCACACACAAATCCCATACGGCGCTGCACTGCGTCAGGGTTAAGGTAAACAGATTTGAATGCAGCCAGCTCTGTTCTTTTATCACCGGGGAGGCTGAGAAAAATGTTCTGCCGAAATCTTTGGTCGTCGTACTCAGTGAATAGTTCGCCGTAATCGGCGTGAACTTATCGTAAGCATAGCGGGAGGTGAATATAATCACGTTATTATAAATTGCCGCATTGCCTGTAAAAAAATCTTTTCTGGAAAACTGAGCCAGAAGAAAACCCCGTGGCGTTTTATGCAGCTCTGCAGGAAGGGCAACGGGAGTGGCGAGTTTACCCCAAAAAGCAGTACAGGCTATTTTCCCCTTTTCAATAAAACCGATATCCCCGAAATAGAGGCTATCTAACTTTATCTGCCTGTAACTATCGAGACTGGTTTTATCACAACCCTGTGTAGTAATGCTTTTGAGCGCCTGCGCCACACTTTGAGACAGGCCTTCTGAATATTGCAAAAGGGAATGGGAAACCTCGAGCTGTTTGCTCTTTTGCTGGGCCACGATAACCGCATTAACCGCGTAGAGAGAGAGGGCGACCAGCAACGTTGAAATGATAGCAACGGCAATGATCTTTTTCATTTTCCAGTTGTCCCGTTCGCTCCCTGATTTCACAAATCTTAACACAGCCAGGGCAAGGCACAAGCCTGATAATAACGGAGGTTTATCTTATTCAGTCAGAGTAACTCATGCGGAAGTACCAGTTTTTTAAGATAAATCTTAACTAAACTTTTCATATTGCTTTAAGCAGCGCAGAGTTTGCCAGGCGCTCGCCTTATACAGGTCATAAATGAGCATTTTTCTCTTAAGGAAAAAATCGTGCGCAACGTTATGCTCCCCATTCTGTGTGCCTTATTTGTGTTTCTGAGTGGCATGCTGATCATTAACTGGCAGTTGTGGCATATGGCCCGGTCAAATTATGCCGAAACCGCCGCCGCAAGCACGCGTAAAATTGAGGCCATTCTTGCTGAGGCTGTCAGTGCTGCAGATACCGCAAAACGGGTCGCCGCTGCAGGGTGTACCGACACCGGACAGCGTGAACTGGGTTCGGAAGCTGCGCTGAAACCGCATCTTCGCGCCATTATGATTGAGCAGCAGGGCAGGATCGTCTGTACCTCCCTTCCCGGAAACGGCGTATTGATTGTTCGCCCGCAGACGCTGCCCAACAAAGGATTGATGCTGCTCCCCGGTAATCGCCTGGTGAACGGCATTCCGGTGTTACTTTTTCAGATGCCCGTCGCGAAAGGGCGCGTTATCGTAAGCGTTAGCGACGCGCATTTGCGGGATGTTATTGCGAGTGCAGCAAACAACACGGGACTGAGGCTGGTTGTTGGCGATAAAGCAATAGCCGGCGCGGGCGATGTGATCAGTTGGCCCCCCGTGAAGTGGGCGGGCTCCATAACAGCATCGGCACATTTTCCGTTTAGCATGGCCTGGCAGCCTCCCGCCTTTTTCAGCCTGACGCGTTTACTGTACCAGGGATTGAGCCTGATACTGCTTATCCTTGCGTTATCTGCGGCTGTTGGCATTCTTATCCGTCGCTACAGGGGGAAAAGCAGCTCGTTTGAAGACGATCTGCGTAAAGCCATCATCCACGGCCAGATCGTTCCGTACTATCAGCCGATCGTGAATGGCGATACCGGCGGTTTGTATGGCGTGGAAGTACTGGCAAGGTGGAAGCACCCAGAATCAGGCTTTATCCCACCGGATGTTTTTATTCCGATTGCCGAGCGCAGCGGTCTGATAATTCCGCTGACCAAAGGGTTAATGGCGAAAGTGGTGACCGAGCTTAAGCCGCTTTTGCCTAAGTTGCCGGACGGATTTCACATCGGGGTGAACATCAGCGCCAGACACATCAATGCGCCTTCTTTTATCGCTGACTGCCGGGTCTTTGGAAAAGGCTTTTATGGTAAAGAGGTCAAACTGGTTCTCGAAGTGACCGAGCGTGAACCGCTGATCGATAATCCTCATCTGGTGGAAAATCTCAATGCGTTACATAACGCCGGTTTCGTCATTGCGCTTGATGACTTTGGGACCGGGTATTCCGGACTCTCCTGTCTGCACGCGCTGGCGATTGATTATATTAAAATCGATAAAAGTTTCGTGAACCGGGTATCAGAGGCGAAAGACTCTACGATCCTGCTGGACTGTGTGATTGACCTGGCGAAAAAACTCTCACTGCATATCGTGGCTGAAGGGGTAGAAACGAAGGAGCAACTGGACTATCTCAACCGTAATCAGATTACCCTGTTGCAGGGATACTATTTTGGTAAACCGGTCTCGTATAAAGAATTTATTAAAGTCATCTTATCTAAGCCGCTGGAGAAGGTCAGTCTGTAAGAGATTTTTTTCTGTGAAAGGGGCCCAGTAATAATATCTGATGCCCGTTTGCGAAAAGCGAAATATCATCAGATTTCTGTTGTATGCTTAAGTGCAATTCATTTTCCTCTTATCCTGAGCTTTGTTACAGTGACTCTAGTTGTCAGCCAGGGATGTCAGGCGTGATAAGGTGGAAGAGCTCGTGCATGTGAAAAATACTTTTTACACAACAACTATTACCGTCATCATTGTCTCATTGATCATTTCGCTGTCGCTTGCCGTCCAAATTACCACGTCCAGGCAGCAGTCAATCCAGCAAATAAACACCAGCGTTGCCAACCTGAGCCATACCTTAGACGTGTACAGCGAAGGGATCATGCGCCAAAGTGAAATGTTGATTACTTCGGTTTCCGACATAATCAAAATTTATGGCATGACCCCACAACAGGCCAAAAATATCCAGCGGATGATAAGCAATCAGGATAATCTTCTTATCCAGATAAATAATGTGGTTGTTTACGATGCGCAAGGGAATATTTTTACGGCACTGCATGAAAGTTTTTCCGGACCCCGGAAAGGGGTGGACAGGTCGTTTTTTATCTACCACAAAGAAAATAAGAGCCAGCAGATTTTTATTGGCCAGCCGGTGGTCAGCAGAACGAATGGTAAATGGGTCATAACCATTAGTCGTCGGCTGGAAACCCCTACCGGCGCGTTTAACGGTGTCGTTGTGGTTACGCTGGGTATCGAAAATTTTCTGGCGTTATACGGGCAGATCAATATTGGTCACTCAGGCGTGATCGGCTTAACAACCCAGTCAGGCGTGTTGCTGGTGCGTCATCCGTTTAAAAATAATTACATTGGTGCGATTGTTTCGGATTCGCCTCTCTTCAGGACATACCTCAAGGTACAAAACGCGGGTATCGCCAGCTCTGTCTCACGGTTTGATAAAATCGAACGCATTTATGCTTTCGAGAAGAACAAGCGCTACGGGCTCGTCACCACCGTGGCGGTCAGTACGCAAGAAGCGCTCGCCCCCTGGCGCAAGCAGGCTCTCCAGCTTTCTGTACTCATTTTGGTTTTTACCGCGATACTCATTGCGGCGTCCTGTTTCCTCTATTCCGATTTATCCAGAAAAACACGGGATAACAGGGCGCTGAAGATTATTGCGTCTGAAGATGCGCTAACAGGGCTTTTCAACCGACGCATTTTTGATGAAAAAATTCTGTCAGAAATTGCGGCCTGTGCGGCCAGCGACGCCCCGATTTCGGTGTTGATTGTCGATGTGGACTACTTCAAAAAATACAACGATAACTATGGTCATCCCGAAGGGGACCGCTGTTTAACCCTGCTGGGAAATAGCCTCAGGGAGAGCCTCAACCGGGACAACCAGGTTGTGGCGCGCTATGGCGGGGAAGAGTTTGCACTGATCCTGCCAGACACGGATATCCAGGAAGCGCTCCGCCTCGGTCAGACGATCATTCGCAATGTCTTTTCGCTGCATATTGAACATGCTTTCAGTCCCTTCGGGCGGGTCACGGTTAGCGTCGGGATCTCCACTGCGCGTGCCGTGGATATCGCGGGCAGCCAGCAGAACATCATTATAGCCGCCGACCAGGCGCTCTATCAGGCAAAACGTGCAGGGCGAAACCGGCACGCTTTTGTTGCAGTGTAGGCAAAAAAAGCCCACTTTAGAGTGGGCAAGAAATACTGGAAGCAATGTGAGCAATGTCGTACTGAATACCTGAGTGTTTCGCTCAACTATTCAGTGTTGATAAAGATAATCTTTCTCAACAAAAGATGCAACCCCACATTTCTTGTGGTGCTGTTGATGAATAAACGCGCACTCTCTCACTGTGATGCTTATCACAAATTTCCTTTCTGAAATCCTGTGCTATCCTTTCTTGTGTCGTTGATTTAATGACAAAAACCATACGGAGAGGAAACTTATGGGAATTTTATCCTGGATTATCTTTGGGCTTATTGCAGGTATTCTGGCGAAGTGGATTATGCCGGGCAAAGATGGCGGTGGGTTTATCGTCACCGTAATACTGGGGATTATCGGTGCAGTGGTGGGCGGTTGGATCAGTACGCTGTTCGGCTTTGGTAAGGTCGATGGCTTTAACTTCGGCAGTTTCGCTGTCGCGGTGATCGGTGCGTTGGTTGTTCTGTTTATCTACAGAAAAATCAAAAGCTAAGCCTGATAAATGTTGAAAAAGGCTGCCATATGGCGGCCTTTTTACGTGGTGGGTTTACCACCAGCCTAGCTGCGAGCCTGCAACAGCCACGATTGCCACGATCAGCATAATGAGGGTTATTTTTCTCATTTATGCCCCCGGAGCAGCGTAACCACCGACAAAAAACCAGGCCAAAAACACTACCGCCGTTATAAAAATAACGACCGGGAAGAGGATCCCTATTCTCATACCATCACCTGTTTCGGTTTTTATAACGCCGTAGAGTGTACGGGGTTAATCCATCGCGAGAAAGCACGTTTTGCTTTTTCCTTTCTTATGCTGATACATCGCGACATCAGCCGCGCGTAACGCACTGTCCGGATCGGTCACGGTGGGGTCAACTTCAATCACACCGAAGCTGGCGCCAGGATAAATAATGTTCACGCTCCCCAGCCAGTATTCTCCTGCAATACGGGCATCGAGGCGCGTTTTAAGCAGGTTAATCTGTGTGCTCTCATCCGTACTGTTGGTTTGGCTAAGCGAGGCCACCAGAAACTCATCACCGCCCAGCCGGCCAATTATTTCGTCCGCCTGTTTTTCTTCAGTCAGACGTTTACCCACTTCAATCAGGAACCGATCGCCTGATTCATGCCCGTAACGGTCGTTAATCAGCTTGAAATCATCAAGGTCGATAAACGCGATGATGGCGTTGCGTTTAAGGTGCTTTGCCAGTGAAAACAGGGTCGTCAGCTCTTCGAAGATGGCGCGGCGGTTTGGTAATCCGGTGAGGGCATCGGTATAAGAGTGCGCAATGAGTGCCGCATTGGCTTCCCGAAGCTGGATCACCAGCGACTCTTTCTGAATATACTGGGCAATCAACCCGGCGAATAATTTCAAAACTTGTTCACCGCGATCGCTGGGATGTTTCTTTTCTGTGCTGGTGGCGCAGAGCGTGCCATAGAGTGAACCATCCGCAAGGTGAATAGGAATACTCATGTAGGTTGTAATGCCAAGGGCTTTCGCGGCATCGCAATCCGGCCAGCGCTCAGCCACCTCGTTACTGAACAACGTACCACTCTCAATGGCGCGCTTACACAGCGTGTCGCCCCAGGGAACGCTCAGCCCCTCAGGGATCTGCATCTGCTTGCTGTTGCGGGCGTAGAGGATATGCTGCAGCCGCGCATTGATATCGACCTTTGTCAGGTAGGTGGACTCCATTTCAGTCACAATCTCCAGCATCTCCAGCAGCTGGCGGACGAGACTTTCAAGGGACTGCTCAGTGGCGAGCGTTTCTGAAACACGGGCAAGGATAATATCCGACATGACGTAGGCTCACTCCCATGCAGAAGACGTCTGCATCTGCATGTTATGCTGAATTTTTCGACTTCGGGCATAGTAAAACATGAATATAAAAATTTTAATATTCATCACAGGGGAGCGGGGGAGAAAAAAAGCCCCGATGTTGAGACCGGGGCAAAGACATCTTGATTACGGAATGATGTTCTCTGGTCATTGAGAACACGTGCCACTGTAGTGTGGAAAAGTGCAGTTAAGATGGAGAAATCGTGGAGAAAGCGGCGATGACCCGTTACCCTTAAAGTCTGATGAGGTTAAAAGGATCAATGAGATGAGATTACTGCTTCTGGCACTGGCGTTACCGCTGGCCGCCTGTACCTCCAAAACATCCCCGCCTGATGCCCCGAAACCGCCCCATGTTATCGGGATGGCTAATCCCGCCTCTGTCTACTGCCTGAATAAAGGCGGGGAACAGGTCCCGGTTCAGAGCCCGCAAGGGGTTCGCACGGAGTGCAAGTTGCCCGGCGGCGAAGTGATCGATGAATGGGCGCTTTATCGTCGCGATCATCCGCAACCTGCCAGGTGACAGCGGGACAGTGGCTGCGGTACACTTCTCTTTAGGATTATTCTTAGCCTTTCGATGGCTACCGTTATCGTGAGAGAAGTATGTTTCAGCTTAAACCGGGCAGCATGGCGATGATCATCGGTGCCCGCACGGCGTCCGGCCGTCGTAATATTGGTAAATCTGTTGAACTGTTTGGCCTGTGTCAGCCCGGCCAGCGTTTCGTTAATCCGGTCAATGGCGTCATGACGCAGTTACCTACCACCTCGGATCGCGCGCTTTGGCTGGTGACCGGTGATGTCTTCGCGTTTGACAATCAGCACGGCTTTGCGTTTATTCGCGCCGAACATCTGATGCCGCTTACCCCGGATACGGCGCCGCAAATCCTTGATGAACTGATGATCGACTGACTAGACATTACGCAGCCAGTCGGCTAACACCAGGGCGTGATTGTGTTCCTTATCTTTCGCGCCATAGAGAAGGGTTAAGGTCTGCTTGCTGGCCAGCGCCACAAGACGCAACCCCTCGTCCTTGTGCTGCGCCAGCTCTTCCCGGTACGCCTTGCTGAAGGCGTTGAAATCAAGGGTTTCGCTATGAAACGCCTTGCGTAAATCGTTGGACGGGGTGAGCGTTTTACACCATTCATCATACGCGAGATCGGTTTTCTTCACGCCACGCGGCCAGAGTCTGTCTACCAGCACCCGATAACCATCGTCCGGGCTTGCCTGTTCGTATACGCGTTTACACTGGATCATCTTTTCTCCTCAGCTGCGGCAAAACGTTCTGCGTATTACTCTAGCACTTTGTCTTTACCCACCCAATTTAAGGTATTGTGATAATTGCAGAAGATCGGTAGTCTGAGGTTCCTTATGTTATCTGCTAATACTCAGGCATAAGGAACCTTTCATGGAACACCTCCCGGCTAAAACCACACTGCGCATTGCGCTGGTTGGCGATTACAATCCCGATGTTATTGCGCACCAGGCGATCCCGCTGGCAATTGACGACGCCGCTGCCGTTCTTGACCTCACCGCTGATTATGACTGGCTCGCGACCACGGAACTGACCAGCCCGGAAGATCTGGTGGGTTATGACGCTATCTGGCTGGTTCCCGCAAGCCCGTACAAAAACACGGCGGCGGCCTTTATCGCTGCACGCTACGCACGCGAAAACAGTATTCCCTTCCTCGGCACCTGCGGCGGGTTCCAGCATGCGCTGATTGAGTACGCCCGTAATGTGCTGGGCTGGCACGATGCGGCTCACGCCGAAACGGATACCGAAGGCACAATGGTGATTGCGCCATTAACCTGCTCGCTGGTGGAAAAAACCGATGCAATTGAGCTGCGCAACAATACGCTCATCGCCAAAGCCTATGGCAAACCGGAAATCGTGGAGGGATATCACTGCAATTACGGTGTGTCGCCGGAATTTGCACGGGAGCTGGAGAGCGGTGACATGCGCGTCACCGGCTGGGACGAGCAGGGTGAAATTCGCGCCGCGGAGTTACTGACCCATCCGTTCTTCGTGATCACCTTATTCCAGCATGAACGTGCCGCGCTGGAAGGTCGACCGGTGGTGCTGGTACAGGCAATGCTGCGCGCGGCGCGCGGATAAAAAAAGGCAGACCTGGTGGTCTGCCATTCTACTAACGGGGCGTTACCTCCCGGTCACGCCCGGCAAGCATACCGCAAACGGCCATGATCACGGCGGCCAGTGCACAGGCCAGAAGCGGATACCGCCAGTCACCGGCAGCATCGTGAATTTTGCCCATCAACGGCGGGCCACAGGCGGCCAGCAGATAGCCAACCGACTGTGCCATGCCGGACAAGGCCGCGGCCTGATGCGCAGAGCTGGCGCGCAGCCCGATGAAGGTCAGGCCAAGGATCATCGTTGCCCCGGTACCAAAACCAAACACCAGCGTCCACATGACCGCCATTCCCGGCGCAAACCACAATCCTGCTGCGCTTATCGCGCACAACAGCGCCACGACGCCGGCGATTGCTCGCTGATCCTTCAGACGATGGAGGATCAGCGGCACAGCGAGACCCGGCACGGCGGTGGCCAGCTGTAAGAGTCCGTGCACAGAACCCGCCTGGGCTTCGCTATACCCGTGGCTGAGCAGGATCGCCGGTAGCCAGCCAATGATGACATAGTAAATCAGCGAGTTAATCCCCAGAAAAAGGGTGACCTGCCAGGCGAGGGCAGAGCGCCAGATGGCGCGGTTATGTAACGCGCCTGCACCGGTCACCGTCGCAACGTGTTTCTGACGCCACTGTGGCAGCCAGAGCAGTAACGCCGCCAGCGGAAAGGCCATCAGCATTAGCAGGGCGCCATGCCAGCCGGCTTCCCCCTGCGCCAGCGGAACAATCAGTGCGGAGCCTAACGCCGCGGAGATCCCCATCGTCAGGGAATACGCGCCGGTGAGTCTGGCAACCTGTCCCGGGAAGTCACGTTTAATTAACCCAGGCAACAGCACATTGCCCAGTGCGATACCGCAACCAATCACCGCCGTACCGATGAAAAGCAGGGGGGCGGAAGGCAGGGAGCGCACAGCAATGCCGACGCAAATCAGCAGCAGGGCGATAAACAGGCTGCGCTCCATGCCGATACGCCGGGCAACACCTGCGGCGAGCGGGGAGATAAGGGCGAAAGCCAGCAGAGGCAGGGTGGTCAGCAGACCGGTTTGCGCTGTACTCAAGCCATAATCGAGACGAATGGTATCGAGCAGCGGTGCTGCTCCGGTAAAGGTGACGCGAAGCGTAGTGGCAATCATCAGGATACCTGCGATCAGCAGCGCGCCTTTTTTTCCCGAAACCCGAATTGCAGTAGTCATTGTGTTCTCATACGTTCAAGCGAGCGCACACCATACCGATTTTCTCCACGGTTGAAATCAGGCTAAAATGACAGTTTATCGCTAATATCGGACAACCTGATGATTGGTCTCGGACTGGACGGCTACGATCCCGATAGCCAGCATGATGCGGCTGTCGCGTTTCGCATCCGCGTGGTGGCGCAGGAACAATACATTCCGCGACACCAACACCGTAAGGGACAGCTGATTCTGGCGCTGGGGGGCGCCATCACCTGTGAAGTGGAAAACGCCATGCTGATGGTACCGCCCCAGTATGCCGTATGGATCCCTGGCCAGATGCCGCACAGCAATAAGGCCACGCCGGGTGCGCAGCTTTGCTTTTTGTTTATTGAACCCGGAGCGGTAAGTTTGCCCGATCGCTGCTGCACCCTGAAGATCTCCCCTCTGGTGCGGGAACTGATCTTATCGCTGGCGGAAAAATCACGTGAAGCGCTTTCGCTTGCTGCCACATCGCGTCTGGTGGATGTTCTCTTTGACGAGCTACCGCTGCAGCGTCAGGAACATTTGCAACTGCCCGTTTCGCCTCATCCAAAAATCCGGCTGATGAGCGAGAAGATGGCGGAAGAGCCTGCTGCCTGGCAGACTCTGGCGCAATGGGCGAGCCACTTCGCCATGAGTGAGCGCAATCTGGCGCGCCTGGTGGTGAAAGAAACGGGCCTGAGCTTTCGCCGCTGGCGGCATCAGCTGCAGCTTATTGTGGCGTTACAGCTGTTGATTGGGGGAAAGTCGGTACAGCAGGTGGCACAGTCGCTGGGGTACGACTCCACCACCGCGTTTATCACGATGTTTAAGAAGGGGCTGGGGCAGACGCCAGCGCGGTATATAGCCAGCCTGACTATGACTTCCCGATAAACAGTGAGACCAGCCCGGCCGCAATCAGCGGGCCCACCGGAACGCCACGAAAGAGCGCCACACCGAGCACGGTTCCCACCAGCAGACCGGCCACCAGCGAGGGCTGGCTGCTCATCAGCGTAACGCCACGCCCGCCCAGCCACGAGACAAAAACGCCTACCGCTATCGCTATCAGCGATTTCCAGTTTACAAACGAGTGCAGCAGCGTCGAGGCAGGCAGCGTACCGCTGGCGATAGGTGCCATCACCCCAATGGTCAGAATGATGATCCCGATGGTGAGACCTTGTTTTTCTATCCACGGGAAAAAGGTGTTTAACGGGGTCACGCGCACAATGATCAACACCAGAATTGAGATAGCGACGGTGGTGTTATGGCTGACAAAGCCAAGCGCAGCGAGGGCCAGAAGAATGAGCAGAGTCGGGTCAAACATAAGGAATCCTTGCCAAAAGAGTAAGCCTGCTTACTTTACGCGGAAACACGGCTGAAGACAGTTTTTAAAAAGATTTTACTGCTGTCATAACCCTGTCATTTACGGGGGATAAAACAGGGGCAGGCATCGAAAAAGGGTCGCAAAAATGTACGATCACATGTTTACCGAAACGCTGATCATCTCTTCATCGTTTTTCGCTGTTGCCATTATCCTGGTCGCGTCAGTTATTTTTCTGGAAAAAAAAGGCTGACGGGATGCCAGCCTACACGATTACGCTTTATGGAACGTCACCAGCTCAGGACGGGCGATACGCAAATAATCTTGCGTATCCATAATCACGGATTTTTCCAGCAGACCGGCGTTAAACGCGATTTCATCGAAACGCTCGAACAGGAGCGGGTCGGCCACCAGTGCCAGATCGGGATGGAAGCTAAAAGGCGGAATGGCGCCAAAAACGCAGGCGGTCAGGGTATCGACTTCGGCAGGGCTTGCGAGAGACGCTTTTATCCCCCCAAAATGGCTGGCAAGCTGGCTTAAATCGGCCTGCAGATCGGCGGCGAGGATCGCCAGAACGTGTTTTTTTACGCCGTTTCCCTTCACCTTACAGACCAGTGCTTTTGCCCCTTGCCCCAGATCGGTTCCGCGGATCTCACTCACCGCTTCGCATTTCCCCACGGCGTCATGCTCCATGACGCGAAATCGTGCGCCCTGCTGGGTTAACAACGTAATGAGTTGCTGGTGGGTTGTTGTTCCCTTAACGTCATCAGACATAGCGATTTACCTGTTAAATACCAATACGCAGCGTTTAACCTTAGCACAGAATATTTCGCCGTTGGTATAGACGTTGCTGTTGGGCGATTGTTTTTCCCGCTGATTAGTGTCGGCATCAGAAGAGATTATATCCAGCTGCAATTTGCAGGTGAGATCGGAGAAAGATTTAAAAACGCTTAACAGGCATGAAGCTTCTCAGGTTTCATAAAGTGAAGGTCCTGAGAAGCGAGAAAAGTTACAAATGTGATTTCTTTATCTCGAACTATTATCGGCGATACTCTTCAATTGTTCGTCAATAATATTCAGTATAGGCCGAACATCAGTATCCATCACGCGGCGCTCTTTCAATCTAACCTGGATAGCTGATTCATAGTTTGGTCCCCAGACATCAGCATTATCTGCCTGAGCGACAAGCATTTTAAATGGATAGAGGCAAATTAGTTTTTTCTTAAATGCTCTGGATACATGCACGAATGATGTATCTGGAGAAATCACGAGTGCACTCTCTTTTATGATTTGTGCAGCCGAAAAGAATGAGGGCAATGAGCTCTTAGTGACATGATCTGCATCGGGAATAGGCTTTATTTTATGTTGTTCGCCAAGAATGATTAAGTGAAAAGTATCTTTATATTTAGCCATGTGACTGGTAATGGCCTCAATCTGCGCTGTTGAGAAGAAACGTTCACTAACACTGCCGTAAGGAATGAACGCAACCGTTTTTTTATCACTGGTTTTCTTAAGAAAATCCTTTGCTTTTTGTACATCGTCGTCAGGTATGATCACAGTGTAATCATAGTTCTGTGCCGATATCCCCAGATGCTTCAGGAAATCAATGTATCTTGTGCTTATATGTGACAAAGGGCAGCTAATGTTAATTACTTCGTCATAGATACGATACTTCCTGGTAAAACCGATTGTTTTGTGTGGTTTTATTAGTCTGATTAAATTAAATGTTTCGACATTTGAATGAGTTATTTCATGCGAGTCAACAAATACAAAAGGTGGAAGTTCCCTTAACACCTTGATTAGCATCTTTTTGTTGTTAGGTTCATAAAAGTAAAGAGCTTCTAAATTGTGCCATTCTTTAAAGAGAAAGTGCGTCCTTTTATCTGCAATAACAGAGACCTGAAAATTGTTTCTTACCAGAGTCTCAATCACACCACCAATGACAATAGCATCACCAATCCCTTTACCAATGAAGGGGATAATCAGATGGTTTGTGCCCGACCCATGTCTCGTTCGAGAAGTACGCCCCTGAGCGGCAATCATACTCAATAAGTTAAGTTTTAACTTAAGTTTGATCCTTTTCAAAAAATAGTTTTTAGATCTGTTTGCTTTTTTTATCCATCGAAACATTAAAGACTCCTTGAATACTTATCTGGTGTTAGTTAGCGTGGTACCAATTTCTTTTCATTTTGGCTAAAAGTCAGCGCGACATCCATAAAAATAGTATATGCATTCCCATCCACGAGGAGGCTCTCCACCCGTATATTACCTGTAGGGATTGCTACCAGTCAGTACTGCGAGGTAGGCCACCTGTGTGTCAGTAAACTCTGGCGCGCCCTGGAGTTGGGTAAGTTGTTCTGCCGTCGGTGGAGAAATATTTTCAATGACTGCATAACGCATCTGTGAAAAGGCCCTACGGGGCTTAACGCTTAAAATTATGTGTAAATGGCCGCGAGTTGATGACTCTAACACTGGAGGTAAGGTGGATTCAATGTTCGGTTTTGGTAGGTCAGCAATACGTTCCTGCTTTGGGCAATTTTTATGCGCCGGTTGTTCTTCCTTCTCCGGATATGCTTATCCTTAGTTTATCGTATAGCTTATCCAACAAACATATAACCCTGGTAGGGGTATGCCAATATCGGAAGAAAGAATTTTAGTCAAACATGGGATTGTTGAGGTATTAAATAATCCGCTTGCCCTTTACAGGCAAATTACCCTGAAAGCCAAAAGATCAGCCAGTTAGTATAAATAACTGGCTGATTAATGATGATTAACTTGTTGTTGAACTTTGTTTATGGAACAGTTCCCTGAACACCGGATAGATATCATCCTGATCGCGGATATGCTGCATGGCAAAGTTATCGAACATCGATTGCAGATGTTCATACTCACGCCACAGCGTCTGGTGAGCACGGCGGGTAATTTCGATATAGCTGTAGTAACGCACCACCGGCAGAATTTTCTTCGCCAGAATGTCGTGACACAGCGGGGAGTCATCTGCCCAGTTATCGCCATCTGATGCCTGCGCGGCATAGATGTTCCACTGCGCCGGGTCGTAACGCTCTTTCACCACTTCATCCATCAGTTTCAGAGCGCTCGACACGATGGTGCCACCGGTCTCCTGCGAGTAGAAGAACTCATGTTCATCCACCTCTTTCGCCTGAGTGTGGTGGCGAATATAGACCACTTCCACGTTCTTATAGGTTCTGCTCAGGAACAGATAGAGCAGGATATAAAAACGCTTCGCCATATCCTTGGTGGCCTGGTCCATCGAACCGGAGACATCCATCAGACAGAACATGACCGCCTGGCTCGACGGTTCGGGGCGTTTTTCGTAATTTTTGTAGCGCAGGTCGAAGGTGTCGATAAACGGTACCCGGTCTATTTTAGCCCGAAGTTCGGCTATCTCTTTGCGCAGGCGTTCCTCTTCCAGCAGTTGCGCCGGTTCCGTATTTTCCACCACCTTCAGGCTGCTCTCCAGCTCGCGGAGTTCGCGCCGTTTACCTGCCGTCATGGCCGTGCGTCGCGCCAGAGAGTTCTGCAGCGAGCGGACCACGCTGATGTTGGCGGGCACGCCGTTTGCGGTATATCCCGCGCGATGGGTTTTGTACTCGTTAAGCTGACGATGCTGGTTCTTTTTCAGATTCGGCAGCGCCAGATCCTCAAACAGCAGGTCGAGATACTCATCTTTTGAAATCTGGAAGACAAACTCATCCTGTCCTTCACCGTCCTGGCTGGCCTGTCCCTGACCGCTTCCTGAACCGCCCCCGCCGCCTTGCGGGCGCTCGATTCTGTCGTTCTGCACGAAGTGGTCATTACCTGGGTGTACGCGATGGCGCAGGCCGCCACGTCCCTGATGAAACATCGGTTCGCTGATGTCATCGGTGGGGATGGAGACAGATTCGCCGCTGTCGACGTCGGTCACCGAGCGTTTGTTGATGGCCTCGGAGATCGACTGTTTAATTTGCGCTTTATAACGGCGCAAGAAGCGCTGGCGATTTACCGTGCTCTTGTTTTTGCCGTTAAGACGACGGTCAATAAACCAGGTCATATATCCCCCGTACTGCATTTGCCAACTTGCAGTGTCCGGACGTGCCGGACATTTTTTTGTAGCCCGGCAGGCGTATGCGCTACCGGGCACTTGTACTTGTATTAAGACGATTTACGTACGCGCAGATACCATTCGCAGAGCAGGCGAACCTGTTTACGGGTGTAGCCTTTCTCCATCATACGGTCGACAAAATCGTCGTGCTTTTTCTGCTCATCGGTTGACGTTTTGGTGTTAAACGAAATCACCGGCAACAGCTCTTCGGTATTGGAGAACATTTTCTTCTCGATTACCGTGCGCAGTTTCTCGTAGCTGGTCCAGTTCGGATTACGTCCGTTGTTATGCGCTCTGGCGCGCAGGACGAAGTTCACAATCTCGTTACGGAAGTCTTTCGGGTTACTGATCCCGGCCGGCTTCTCGATTTTTTCCAGCTCTGCGTTCAGGGATTCCCGATCGAACAGCTGGCCGGTATCCGGGTCGCGGTACTCCTGATCCTGGATCCAGAAGTCAGCATAGGTGACATAACGGTCAAAAATGTTCTGCCCGTACTCTGAATAAGACTCCAGGTAGGCGGTCTGGATCTCTTTGCCGATGAACTCCGCATATTTCGGGATCAGGTAGCCTTTCAGGAACTCAAGGTAGCGTTCAGCCTGTTCCTGCGGGAACTGCTCGCGTTCAATTTGCTGCTCCAGCACGTAGAACAGATGAACCGGGTTGGCCGCCACTTCCGCATGGTCGAAGTTAAACACGCGGGAGAGGATCTTAAAGGCGAAACGCGTGGACAGACCGTTCATCCCTTCGTCCACACCGGCGTAGTCGCGGTACTCCTGATAAGACTTCGCTTTCGGGTCGGTATCTTTCAGGCTTTCCCCGTCATACACGCGCATTTTCGAGTAGATGCTGGAGTTTTCCGGCTCTTTCAGGCGCGAGAGAATGGAGAAGCGCGACAGCGTTTCCAGGGTGCCCGGTGCGCAAGGTGCGTGTACCAGCTCACTGTGGTTAAGCAATTTCTCGTAAATTTTGATCTCTTCGGAGATCCGCAGGCAATAAGGCACTTTGACGATGTAGACACGGTCAAGGAACGCCTCATTGTTTTTGTTATTACGGAAGGAGACCCACTCAGATTCGTTTGAGTGTGCGAGGATAATGCCGTTAAACGGCAGGGCGGAAATACCTTCCGTACCGTTGTAGTTGCCTTCCTGGGTGGCCGTCAGCAGCGGATGCAGCACTTTAATCGGTGCTTTAAACATCTCGACGAACTCCATAATCCCCTGGTTGGCGCGGCACAGCGCACCCGAGTAACCGTAGGCATCCGGGTCGTTTTGCGCGTAGTTTTCCAGCTTACGAATATCGACTTTACCCACCAGAGCGGAGATATCCTGGTTGTTCTCATCCCCCGGTTCAGTTTTGGCGATAGCAATCTGTTCCAGAATGGATGGCCACACCTTGACGACGCGGAATTTGGTGATATCCCCACCAAACTCGTGCAGGCGTTTTGCCGCCCAAGGCGACATGATGGTGCCAAGGTAGCGCCGCGGAATACCAAACTCTTTATCCAGAATTTGCGCATCTTCCTGCGGGTTAAACAGGCACAGCGGATGGTCATTCACCGGGCTGCGTTCACCGTTAGCGCTCAGCACATAGATAGGGACGCGCTGCATCAGTGATTTCAGACGTTCAGCCAGTGATGATTTACCCCCACCCACAGGGCCGAGTAAATAAAGGATCTGTTTCTTCTCTTCCAGACCCTGGGCGGCATGCTTCAGGTAGGAGACAATCTGTTCGATGGCATCTTCCATACCATAGAACTCTTCAAACGCCGGGTAGCGGGCGACCACCCGATTCGAAAAGAGACGGGAAAGCCGAGGTTCCAGGGCAGTATCAACCATGTTTGGCTCACCAATAGCCATTAATAGCCGTTCTGCCGCATTGGCATAGGCACTGCGATCTTGCCGACAAATGGTAAGAAACTCCTGCAGTGTGAACTCTTCGTCCTTGGCAGCTTCATAACGCTGGCGATAGTGATCGAATATATTCATGGCATGCCGTCCTTTCGTTTTTTAGCACAGGATAAGAGCCGTTCGTATGAGTAGTGGAGGCTCCCGGAAGAGAATCTCTCGCACCTCACTGCCAGAGCAGCAACCTGTGTGCCAGGTCAGACGCTAAGAACCGCAGGGTGTTCAGAAAAAACTCTTCTTAATTTAAAGCGTAGATGGCATTTGCAAAACTTGCATGCCGATAAAATCTAATTTCAATGACATATCAATAACTCATCCAAAAATTTACCCTGCTGTTTTAGGGTAAAAGCACGTTTTTCATTCAGTAGTCATATAAATGAAAGCAGGCTGTCACCTGAAAAGTTGAAAATAACGGGTTAATCAGACTGATTAGCAGGCAAAAAATTTTGGGATGTACGACAATGGCGGTTAAACTTCTCTCGCTGATTATTTGACTACAGGAAAGAATGGATTGTGACCAAACTCAAACTTCTGGCATTGGGCGTACTTGCCGCAACCGCTGTTAGCACCGCACAGGCGGCGGAAAGTCAGTGGACTGTTGGCGCGGGCGTTGGCGTGATTAACAGCCCATACAAACAGTATGATCGTGATGTTTATCCAGTTCCGGTTGTCACCTATGAAGGCGATAACTTCTGGTTCCGCGGTCTGGGCGGTGGCTACTATCTCTGGAATGATACGGCCGACAAGCTCTCCATCATGGCTTACTACGATCCGACGCACTTCAAGCCGGGTGACAGCGACAGCCATGCGCTTCGCCAGCTCGACAAGCGTAAGAGCACCATGATGGCGGGACTCTCTTATGTGCATAACACCGAATATGGCTTCCTGCGTACCGCACTTGCGGGGGATACGCTGGATAACAGCAACGGTTTTATCTGGGATCTGGCCTGGCTCTATCGCTACACCAACGGTGCGTTAACGCTAACCCCGGGTATCGGTGTGCAATATAACAGTGAGAACTACAACGACTACTACTATGGTGTTTCTAAGAACGAATCCCGTCGTAGCGGTCTGAAGAGCTACAGTGCGGACGACGGCTGGGATCCGTACCTTGAGCTGACGGCGAGCTATAACTTCCTCGGTGACTGGAACGTCTACGGTACCGGGCGCTATGAGCGTCTGAGCGATGAAGTGAAGGACAGCCCGATGGTTGATAAGTCCTGGGCGGGCATATTCTCAGTCGGTGTGTCCTACAAGTTCTGATTGTGCATTAAAACAGTGCAATCATTGCATCAAAACGGGGCGCTTGCGCCCCGTTTGCATTGGTGTGGTGCAACGAAAAAGAGGGGATGATATGAGCGTAAAAACCGTGACCTTTTCCGCAGGGCGTCCACTTCCGGCTATCGGACAGGGTACCTGGTATATGGGAGAAAAAGCCAGCCAGCGTAAATCCGAAGTGAATGCACTGCGGGCGGGCATTGATCTGGGGTTAACGTTAATTGATACCGCTGAAATGTATGCCGAAGGCGGAGCGGAAGAGGTGGTCGGGGAGGCCATTAAGGGCCAGCGCGACAACGTTTTTCTGGTATCAAAAGTCTACCCGTGGAACGCTGGCGGTCAGAAAGGCCAGGCGGCGTGTGATGCCAGTCTGCGACGTCTCGGGACAGACCATATCGATCTCTACCTTCTGCACTGGCGCGGTAATTATGGCCTGGATGAAACCATTACGCTGATGGACACACTCCAGCAGCAGGGAAAAATTGGCCGCTGGGGCGTCTCAAACCTGGATTATGAAGATATGCAGGCGCTGTGGCGCGAAGAGGGCGGTTCCGCCTGTGCCACTAATCAGGTGCTTTATCATCTGGCGTCACGGGGAATTGAATTTGATCTGCTTCCCTGGTGTCAGCAACAGGCGATGCCGGTGATGGCTTACTGCCCGCTGGCTCAGGCCGGGCGCCTGCGTTCGGGGCTGATGAACCATCCGGTCGTGAATGCCATCGCGCATAACCACCGCGCCACTGCCGCCCAAATTCTGCTGGCGTGGGTTATCCGCCATCAGGGTGTTATTGCCATACCGAAAGCGGCCTCGATTGAGCATGTTAACGCCAACGCTGGAGCGCTGGAGATAACCCTCACCGCGGAAGAACGTCACAAACTGGATAATGCTTTCCCACCACCCACCCATAAACTCCCGCTGGATGTCGTTTAATCCTGACGCATGCCCCTCTCCTTTACAGGAAGAGGGGCGGTAGCGTATTAGCGCTTCACAATACTGATTGTCTGCCCTAAGCGAGACGGTTTTTCTTCGCTGGTTTTTTGTGGCGCAGTGACGCACGCCGTTTCCACACAGACGAAGGTTTTGTAACCGTCATCAGGCACGTCGGCCATACTGACAGAAAGTGCCGGGCCTGGGTTCCAGCCCACCACGTTGCTGTGATGGTGGTGTACCACTTCGATACCACGGTTCAGGGCGCTGTCGTGGATCACGTTGCACGCTTCCGGATGCAGGTAAACGCGGTCAGTACGGTCCGGGAACGTCTGAATGCCGTCGCTCAGTTTTCCTTCTTTCGCGTTATCCACTTTGTCGATAAAGGTATCGCCAAGGCCGCTCACCTTCACAGCGCTGATGTCACCAACGTTGAAATAGGTGTGCAGGGCGGAGGTGGTTTCAAATTCACCGTGCGCTTCCAGTTCGATTTCGCAGGTTTTGCCCAGCTTGAAGCGTGCGTACAGGGTGAAATCGTGCGGCCACAGGGCGCGGGTTTCCTCATTCGCCTGCAGCTCAAAGGTCAGTACCGCACCGTTATCGTCTTCATTGTGCGCTTTCAGCGTCCACTGCTGGTTACGGGCAAAACCGTGAGAAGGCAGGCCTTTCTCAGCGGAAGGACCAAACCATGGCCAGCAAATAGGCACGCCGCCGCGAATCGCATCCCCTTTTTTAAAGGAAGTCGCGTCGCTCAGCCACAGTGCTTCCGTTTCGCCTTCAGGTTTCCAGGAGAGCAGGTGTGCGCCGTTCAGCGCCACGGAGGCTTTTACGCGCGGGTGGTCAACGACGATGATATCCGCACCATCAATCTGGCGGCGGGAGAGCACAGGGGTAAGTTGTTCGACTACCGGAAGTGCAAAAATTTTATTAATCATTAAGCAATCCTCTGTCTAAAAACAATAAAAAAGGCGACCGAAGTCGCCTTTTTGGATCAAGCACTCATCTCAACTTATTTGGAGATGTGAGCGATCAGGTCCAGTACTTTGTTAGAGTAGCCGGTTTCGTTGTCGTACCAGGAAACCAGTTTCACGAAGTTGTCGTTCAGTGCGATACCCGCTTTAGCATCGAACACGGAAGTGCACACTTCGCCGTTGAAATCGGTAGATACAACGTCGTCTTCGGTGTAGCCCAGAACGCCTTTCATTGCGCCTTCGGAAGCAGCTTTGATTGCTTTCTTAATTTCTTCATAAGAAGCAGCTTTTTCCAGACGAACGGTCAGGTCAACAACGGATACGTTAGGAGTTGGAACGCGGAACGCCATACCAGTCAGTTTGCCATTCAGTTCTGGCAGTACTTTACCTACAGCTTTAGCTGCACCGGTAGAGGATGGGATGATGTTCTGAGCCGCGCCACGACCGCCACGCCAGTCTTTGTGAGACGGGCCGTCAACAGTTTTCTGAGTCGCGGTGGTCGCGTGGACGGTAGTCATCAGACCTTCGACGATGCCGAAGTTGTCGTTGATTACTTTCGCCAGCGGTGCCAGGCAGTTGGTGGTGCAGGATGCGTTAGAAACGATGTCCTGGCCAGCGTAAGTTTCGAAGTTTGCACCACGAACGAACATTGGGGTGTTGTCTTTAGAAGGACCGGTCAGAACAACTTTTTTCGCACCCGCGGTGATGTGTTTACGCGCAGTTTCGTCGGTCAGGAAGATACCGGTAGCTTCAGCTACAACATCAACACCGATTTCGTTCCATTTCAGGTTAGCTGGGTCTTTCTCAGCAGTAACGCGGATGGTTTTGCCATTAACAACCAGGTGGCCGTCTTTCACTTCAACGGTGCCGTCGAAACGACCGTGAGTTGAGTCGTACTTCAGCATGTACGCCATGTATTCAGCGTCCAGGAGATCGTTGATACCAACGATTTCGATGTCAGAACGTTTCTGAGCAGCACGGAAAACAATACGGCCGATACGGCCAAAACCGTTGATACCTACTTTGATAGTCATATATTCCACCAGCTATTTGTTAGTGAATAAAAGGTTGCCTGTAAAATTACAAAAACCTTACGCAGCGTCAAGCGGAATCGTGTCAATCATTGCGACAAATCAATCCTGTGACTAACGTTTGTGCGACTGACTCGCCTCACTTTCCCTTTGAGCTAGCAACCACATGGGGGCTGCGCGCGGCATTTTAAAGTCCTCGCAGGATAAAAATGTGAACATGATCACAATTGCCTGACCGCCTTTTCGCGACACATAAGTTTAGAACAAAAGTGCACGCAAGGGTGTTAATGTTTTGTTAGAATCCGGGTTAAAAGGTGTCTGTTTCTACAGCGAGATGTAAGCATATGTCGAACCAACGTAACCCTGACGATTTGAAAAAAAACCTCACCGAAATGCAGTTTTACGTGACGCAAAATCACGGAACCGAACCGCCTTTTACTGGCCGTTTACTGCACAACAAGCGCGACGGTGTCTACCACTGTCTGGTATGTGACGCCCCGTTGTTCAATTCCCAAACGAAGTTCGATTCTGGCTGTGGCTGGCCAAGCTTTTATGAGCCGGTCAGCGACGATGCGATCCGCTACCTGAGCGACACGTCGCACGGCATGGTGCGAACTGAAATTCGTTGCGGAACCTGTGACGCCCACCTTGGACACGTCTTCCCGGATGGCCCTCAACCGACGGGTGAGCGTTTCTGTGTGAATTCAGCGTCGATGAGCTTCACCGATGATGAAAACGGTGACCAGATCAAAGGTTGAAAAAACGATTCAGCAAATTATTCCTTTGAAAGGGAGAGATCGTGAATATTGATGACATGATTAGCGGTATGACGCCGGAGGTGTATCAGCGCCTGGTGACTGCTGTTGAACTGGGAAAATGGCCGGACGGTGTCGCGCTCACGCCGGAGCAAAAAGAGAACAGTCTGCAACTGGTGATGCTCTGGCAGGCGCGTAACAATACCGACGCGCAACACATGACTATCGACACTCAAGGCCAGATGGTGATGAAGAGCAAGCGCGAGCTGAAAGAGGACTTTGGTATCACGCCAAAGCCGATCGCGACGATAAAGATGCAGTAACGGTGGGGCGGCAGTCCTGCCAACGCCCTCTCTCTGGAGAGAGGGCGTGCTTATCTTACTCTTTGGGTTTAATTCCCAGCGACTCCGCCAGCTGTTTCGCTAACTGGTTATTGTCATCCGCGCCGTACTCCCAGAACATCGCCCCGGCGAGACCTTTCTCCTTGATGTAATCCGCTTTGATGGCGACGGAACGCGGGTTCTCATAGGAAAGGGCAAACAGCGCCTTGCCGTCCGCCGCATTCACTGAAAGCCACGGCACTTGCGCCCGTTCGTCCCAGTGTTCGGTAAAACGCTTCTGCGGATCGTTTAAGAGCTTTTTCACAATATCGTTGTACTTCACATACGTATCTTTGGTCAGGTCGTAACCCAGTGACGCGAACAAGCCGGTTTCCTGAGGCCCAAAGTAGGGCTGGGTCACCGGATGGTTTTGCGCATCGGGTTTTGTCCAGTCAATACCGGGCTCCACGGCGCGTTTCGGCACGCGGCCGTAAAAACCAATCCCGAGGTTCATCTGTTGCGGCTTCAGCCCGGCCGCCAGATAATTGTTCACCACAAAATCCACGCTGTATTTGTCTGCGGCGGCCACCGTTGGCCAGTCGCTGGAGTCATACAGATTGGCGTTGAAATACTGTGTGCCATACGCCATGTCGTAGGTCATCAGGTTGATGTAGTCGAGCAGCGGGGCAATAGCCTTCACATCCACCCAGCTTTTCGGACTTTCTGCATTTGCCCCCACCGCGATGGTGACCAGCTTTTTATGCCCGAAGGCGGCGCGCAATTCTTTCAGCAGTGCGGTGAAGTTATCGCGATCGGCTGGCGTGCTGGCCACCAGTCCCCATGCGCCATTTACCGGGTATTCCCAGTCAAGATCGATGCCGTCGAGCGCATATTTTTCGACAATCTCCTGAGCCGAGCGGATAAACACCGCACGGCTCTCTTGGGTCGCGGCTGCGCCGGAGAAGCCACGCGCACCCCATCCGCCAACGGAGAGCAACACTTTCAGGTTTGGATTTTGCTTACGCAGCGTCGGGATTAGCGCCAGATCGGCGGCGACTTTTGGCGACAGCCAGATCTGATGAAGTTTCGCCGGATCTTTCAGCGCAGCATGGGTTTCGTCTTTCTCATCGTTATAGACCAGACCAAATGAGTAGTTCAGGTGGGTAATCTGACGAACATCGAGCGTATTGATATCGCCACCGGGACCGGCGGTGACATCGCCACCACCGTTAAAATATCCCACAGACATCAGGGGAGTGGCGGAAGCAACTGACGCGCAAAGCAGGGGTAATGCTGCCAGCAAAGGCAAACGTTTCATACAAGTTCCTCTTTGACTTAACAAAAATAACCACGCCACGGAAAAGCGTGGCGAAAAAACAGCCTGAAGAGAATAGCATTGCCGCTTCGCTGGTGATGCGAGGGAGTTCACTTTATGGGGAATGAGACGGGGCGTGCCGGGCAGCACTGTGGCTTGCCCGGCGAGAAGGTCAGGCGTGCGTTTCCAGCCAGTCTTCCAGGGTATACAGGGTGGCGCCTTCCGCGGCCATATCCATAAACGCCTGTGCGCTGTCCTGCGCCTGAATGTTCACCCCGCGACAGCCATCGGTGATGACGCTGACGGTATAGCCTAGCTGGAGAGCGTCCAGCACGGTGAACTTCACGCAGTAATCCGTCGCCAGACCCAGCACAATCAGTTCGGTGATTTCGTGATGGCGTAACCACCCGTCCAGCGCCGTTTTCTGGCGATGCCCGTTATCAAAGAAGGCGCTGTAGCTGTCGATAGACGGGTTTTCGCCTTTATGAAACACCGCGTCGATGGCCTTCTGATTCAGCAGCGGATGCAGCTGCGCACCTTCCGTCTGTTGCACGCAGTGATCCGGCCAGAAGGTTTGTGCCAGGCCGTCAAGTTCACCCTGAGTGAAGGGCTCAACGCCGTGCTGGCTGGCAAAACTGCCGTGGTCAGCCGGGTGCCAGTCCTGGCTTGCGACAACCGCCTCACCCCGCGTTTTGCACCACTCAATCAGCGTATTCGCCACGTCTACGGTGCTGTCACCTTCAGCGACAGCCAGTGCGCCGCCCGCACAGAAATCATTTTGCAAATCGACCAGTAACAGGGCGCGTTGCGTCATGGTGCCTCCTTATTCGTCCGGCGTCAGTTCGCCGCGCAGGTTTTGCATCATCGCGCTGCGGATGGACTGAATGTCCAGATCCTGACTCAGTAAATAGTGAAGTTTAGTCAGCGTGGCTTCAACGGTCATATCGAATCCGCTGATAACGCCTGCATGCGCGAGGGCGTTACCGGTGGCGTAACCGCCCATGTTGACTTTACCGGACATGCATTGCGTCAGGTTAACCACCACGATCCCGCGCTCGCTCGCTTCCTGCAGCTCTTTCAGGAACTCGCCGTTCTGCGGGGCATTGCCCACGCCGTAAGAGCGCAGGATCAGCGCTTTCACCGGCTGGCGCAGGAAGTTACGCACCACATCTGCAGAGATACCCGGGTAAATCGTTACCACGCCAATCGGTTGCGGCGTGATCGGATGAACAATCAGTTCGCCCGCCGTGCTCGGCGCAGGCGGGGTGCCCAGACGACGAATATGGATGCCCGCCTCCAGTAGCGGCTGCAGGTTCGGTGAGGCGAAAGCGTCAAAACCATCGGCGTGCGCCTTCGTGGTCCGGTTGCCGCGATACAGTCGGTTGTTGAAGAACAGCGACACTTCGTTAATCGGGTAATTCGCTGCCACATACAGGGAGTTGAGCAGGTTGATCTGCCCGTCAGAACGCAGCTCCGCCAGCGGAATTTGCGAGCCGGTGACGATGACGGGCTTGCCCAGATTCTCCAGCATGAAGGAGAGTGCCGAGGCGGTAAACGCCATCGTGTCGGTACCATGCAGGATCACAAAGCCGTCGTACTGGTCGTAATGGGCTTTAATGTCGTCCGCGATATGCTGCCAGTCTTCTGGCGTCATATCGGAGGAGTCCATCAGCGGCTCGTATTCGTGGATGGTGAAGTCAGGCATTTCCGGACGGTGGAATTCAGGCATCAGCGCGAGCTGGCGCTGAAGGTGGCCGGAGACCGGAATATAGCCATTTTCAGAGCGCTGCATACCGATGGTACCGCCAGTGTAGGCTACATAAATCGATTTCTTCTGCATGGTAGTGAGTTCTTGTTCTTCAAAAGAAAAAAATCCCCTCTTCACGGGAAGAGGGGACGGTGTTTAACGGACGTTTGCACAGGTCAGACAAAACGCGTAACGGCTTTGTGGATCGTTAAAGGCCGCCAGTTTGTCGCTTTCCGCTTTCATTGCTTTAGCCGCCGTCGCGACTGGCGCAGGCAGATACGCCTGCAGCGCCTCAGGCAGCATGGCACGCACGGAGCCGGACATGCTGTTCATCACCAGGTCAAAGAACGACGGCTCGTCCTGGTAATACTCAACATGCCACTGCTTGAGCTTCGCCAGCTCGGCGGCTTTTTTCACCGCGTCATCAAAGTCGCCCAGGCTGTCTACCAGACCATTATTCTTCGCATCCTGGCCGGTCCAGACGTGGCCCTGCGCAATGTCGTCGATCTGTTGCGGTGTCTTTTTACGGGACTCTGCCACCAGCGTAATAAAGCGCTTGTAGCCGTTCTCGATACTGAGCTGCATCATCTCAGAGACTTCAGGCGGCAGCGATTTGGTGACCGACACATCCGCCAGCGGTGAAGTGGCAACGCCATCGGTATGGACGCCCAGATAATCCAGGCTGTTTTCCACGGTGTTAATCACCCCAAAGATGCCAATCGAGCCGGTCAGCGTGCTCGGGTTGGCGACGATGTAGTTAGCCGGGGTTGAAATCCAGTAACCGCCCGATGCTGCCATTCCCCCCATCGACACCACTACCGGCTTGCCGGCTGCACGTGCCGCGGCAAGTTCAGCGCGGATCACTTCAGAAGCGCTGACGCTGCCGCCAGGGCTGTTTACGCGCAGTACAATCGCCTTCACTTTCGGATCAAGGCGAGCATCACGGATTTGCGATGCGGTGGTATCACCGCCCACGTTACCCGGCGTTTCCTCGCCGTCCATGATGGCACCATTAGCAAAGACCACCGCGACGCTGTCACCGCTGTCATCCGGCTTTTTGGTCGCATAATCGTACATGCTGATAGCGCTGAAGTTTTTATCCTCTTTGCTCCAGCCAAACTGTTTGCTCAGTGATTTTTCGATATCCGCGCTGGTGCCCAGCGCATCGACCAGTTTGTTATCCAGCGCATATTTTGCGGTATCACCATCAACCTTGCGCAGGCCCTCCAGCACGCCCTGCGCGCCAGGGAACACCTGTTCAGCGGTTATCTGGCGGTTAGCGGCCACGGTGCTCAGATAGTTCTGCCACAGCTCACCAATCCAGCGGCTGTCCGCTTCACGGGCCGCAGGGGACATATCATCACGAATAAACGGCTCCACGGCGGATTTATAGGTTCCGACGCGGAAGACGTGGGTGGTGACTTTCAGTTTGTCGAGCAGCGATTTGTAATACAGACCGTTAGTGGCAAAGCCATGCAGATCGACCGTACCCTGCGGGGAGAGCCAGATTTTATTGGCGAAGCTGGCCAGATAATACTGCCCCTGGCTGTAGCTGTCCCCGACCGCAATCACCGGCTTGCCGCTGTCGCGGAATTCGCGCAGCGCTTTACCAATGTATTGCATTGAAGGCTGGTCGCCGCCGGCAAAATCTTTCAGATCCAGCACGATGCCGGTAATGTTGCGGTCATCTTTTGCCTGACGAATGGTGTCGACGATATCGAACAGGGAGTTTTCCTGAAGACGGTCTGATGTCGCGCCAAACAGCTGACGGCCAATAACGCCCAGACGATTGCTGGTGGACGGCTTATCGACGATGACGCCCGTGATATCAAGTAACAGCGCCCCGCGAGTCGAATGCTGCGCCTGATTTGCGTTGCTGATATGCATCCAGACGCCTGCGCAAACCAGAACCAGGAGGATGAAGAAGATATTCATCACCAGATTGCGGACGAAGTTGAGCAGTCGCCACGTCCATTTAAAGAAACCGGCAATGATTCGCCAAAGGGTTCGCATGTATTCTCCCTAACCAGAAAATGACTGTTTCCGTCGCCACGGGACGGCAATGTGCGGTTATCGTAATGACCCAACCGTCACTTGTCAGCAGGAATCGCCTGCTACGCTGTAACAAAATCTGCCGCCGTGTTAATTTTGTGAGTAAATTTCAAGAAAGGAGTTAACCAATGGACGCACTTGAACTGCTTGTTAACCGCCGTAGCGCTTCACGTCTCACCGAGCCGGCGCCGGCAGGGGAGCAACTGGAGAATATTCTGCGTGCCGGCCTGCGTGCACCGGATCATGGTACGCTGCAGCCATGGCACTTCTTTGTGATTGAAGGTGAAGGCCGCGATCGTTTCAGTCAGATACTGGCGCAGGGGGCGGTTGCCGCAGGTCAGGATGAGAAGGGTATTGAGAAAGCCCGCAGTGCGCCATTCCGTGCGCCGATGATCATCGCTGTCGTGGCGAAATGTCAGGCCGACCACAAAGTGCCGGTCTGGGAGCAGGAGATGTCTGCAGGCTGTGCCGTCATGGCAATGCAAATGGCCGCCGTGGCGCAAGGGTTTAACGGTATCTGGCGCACAGGGCCGCTGACCAACAGCCAGCCGGTTCGCGACGGATTCGCCTGTGGCGAACATGATAAAATTGTCGGCTTCCTCTATCTCGGCACGCCTCAGCTTAAAGCCTCCGCCACCATTAATGTGCCGGACACCACGCCTTTCGTCAGCCGTTTCTGATAACGCGCGCTAAACTGTCTGGATTCTGAGCATCTGCCGCAGAATTCAGACAGTCATACTTACCTCTTTATGGAATGAGCGCTACCATAGCGCGATTGAGATGACAGGAGACGTCCATGAGCGAGCAAACCATTCGTTTAACGCAATACAGCCACGGAGCCGGTTGCGGTTGTAAAATTTCCCCGAAAGTGCTGGAGACCATTCTCCACAGTGAACAGGCGAAGTTTGTCGACCCGAACCTGCTTGTCGGTAACGAAACGCGTGACGATGCGGCAGTTTATGACCTGGGTAACGGCACCAGCATTATCAGTACCACCGACTTCTTTATGCCGATTGTCGACAACCCGTTCGATTTCGGGCGTATTGCGGCCACCAACGCCATCAGCGATATTTTCGCCATGGGGGGCAAACCGATTATGGCGATTGCCATTCTGGGCTGGCCGATTAACACCCTTGCTCCTGAAATTGCCCGTGAGGTGATTGAAGGGGGACGTTTTGCCTGCCAGCAGGCGGGGATCGCGCTGGCCGGGGGTCATTCTATCGATGCGCCGGAGCCAATCTTCGGTCTCGCGGTCACGGGCGTGGTGCCCACCGAGCGCGTGAAACGCAACAGCACCGCGCAGGCGGGCTGCAAGCTGTTCCTCACCAAACCGCTGGGCATTGGTGTCCTCACTACTGCGGAGAAAAAATCGCTGCTGAAGCCGGAACACCAGGGGCTGGCAACCGAGGTCATGTGCCAGATGAACCTCGCGGGTGCGGCCTTTGCGAATATCGACGGCGTGAAAGCCATGACCGACGTGACCGGTTTTGGCCTTCTCGGACACCTCTCCGAAGTGTGTCAGGGCGCGGGCGTACAGGCGCAGGTCTGGTATCAGGACGTGCCGAAGCTGCCGGGTGTGGAGGAGTACATTGCAGCGGGCGCCGTTCCGGGCGGTACCCAGCGTAACTTTGCCAGCTATGGCCATCTGATGGGCGAAATGCCTGAAGCGTGGCGCAATCTGCTGTGCGATCCGCAAACGTCCGGTGGTTTGCTGCTGGCGGTCACGCCAGACGCTGAAGCCGACGTCCAGGCGACGGCCGCAGAGTTTGGTATTACCCTGACGGCGATCGGTGAACTGGTGACCGCGCGCGGTGGCCGACCGATGATTGAGATCCGTTAATTCAATGCGGTTGTTTATTGCCGAAAAGCCGAGCCTGGCCCGTGCCATTGCCGATGTGCTGCCGAAGCCGCATCGCAAGGGCGACGGCTTTATCGAATGCGGTAACGGGCAGGTGGTCACCTGGTGTATCGGTCACCTGCTTGAGCAGGCGCAGCCGGATGTCTACGACAGCCGCTATGCCCGCTGGAACCTCAATGACCTGCCCATCGTCCCTGAAAAATGGCGCCTGCAGCCACGGCCTTCCGTCACCAAACAGCTCAACGTGATTAAACGTTTTTTGCATGACGCGACGGAAGTCATTCACGCGGGTGACCCGGACAGGGAAGGGCAACTGCTGGTGGATGAGGTGCTGGACTATCTGGAGCTGGCGCCGGAAAAACGCCAGCAGGTCCAGCGCTGCCTGATTAACGACCTCAATCCGCAGGCCGTGGAGCGGGCCATTTCACGTCTGCGCGCGAACAGCGAGTTTATTCCGCTGTGCGTTTCCGCGCTGGCCCGCGCTCGTGCTGACTGGCTTTACGGGATCAATATGACCCGCGCCTACACCATTCTGGGGCGTAATGCCGGTTATCAGGGCGTCCTCTCCGTCGGGCGTGTGCAAACGCCGGTGCTGGGGCTGGTGGTGCGTCGTGACGAAGAGATTGAGAATTTCGTCGCCAAAGATTTCTTTGAGGTTAAAGCGCATATCGTCACGCCGAAAGACGAGCGTTTTACCGCCGTCTGGCAGCCAAGCGATGCCTGCGAATCGTATCAGGATGAAGAGGGACGGTTGCTGCACCGTCCGCTGGCGGAGCACGTGGTCAACCGGATTACCGGTCAGCCTGCTATTGTCACCAGCTATAACGATAAACGGGAATCAGAACCCGCGCCGCTGCCGTTCTCGCTTTCCGCGCTGCAGATTGAAGCGGCGAAACGCTTCGGTCTGAGCGCGCAGAACGTCCTTGATATCTGCCAGAAGCTCTACGAAACCCACAAACTCATTACCTATCCGCGTTCGGACAGCCGGTATCTGCCGGAAGAGCACTTTGCCGGCCGTCACTCGGTGATGAACGCCATTGCCGTTCACGCGCCGGATCTGCTGCCACAACCGGTTGTGAATCCGGACATTCATAACCGCTGCTGGGATGATAAAAAGGTGGATGCCCACCATGCGATTATCCCGACGGCGCGCGCCAGCAACGTTAACCTCACGGAAAACGAAGCGAAGGTGTATAACCTGGTTGCTCGTCAGTACCTGATGCAGTTCTGCCCGGACGCAGTGTTCCGCAAATGCGTGATTGAGCTGGAAATTGCCAAAGGAAAATTTATCGCCAAGGCGCGTTTCCTGGCGGAGGCTGGCTGGCGCACGCTGCTTGGCAACAAAGAGCGTGATGAAGAGAATGACGGCACGCCGCTGCCGGTGGTCGCCAAAGATGACGAGCTGCTGTGTGAGAAAGGCGAAGTGGTTGAACGCCAGACCCAACCGCCGCGCCACTTCACCGATGCGACACTGCTCTCGGCAATGACCGGGATCGCCCGTTTTGTTCAGGATAAGGATCTGAAGAAGATCTTGCGTGCCACCGACGGACTGGGCACGGAAGCGACCCGTGCGGGCATTATCGAGCTGCTGTTTAAGCGCGGTTTTCTGGAGAAAAAAGGGCGCTATATCCACTCGACTGAACCGGGGCGCGCATTGATCCACTCACTGCCTGAGCTGGCCGCAAGGCCGGACATGACGGCACACTGGGAATCTGTGCTGACGCAAATCAGTGAAAAGCAGTGTCGCTATCAGGACTTTATGCAGCCGCTGGTGGGGACCTTGTACGAGCTGATTAACCAGGCGCGTAATACGCCGGTGAAGCAGTTCCGGGGGATGGTTGCACCGGGTGGTGCGCCGAAGAAACCGTTCAAAAAGAAAAAAAGCGCAGCCTGATGTGCTTTCGGTTGTCGCCCTCTCCCGACGGGAAAGGGCGACAGCGTGCTTAGATAACCCCTTGCCCCATCATCGCATCCGCGACCTTCACGAACCCGGCGATATTTGCGCCACGCACGTAGTTGGTTTGCGATGCCTCACCGCCGTACTCGACGCAGGCGTGGTGAATATCCAGCATAATGTGGTGCAGGCGCGCATCCACTTTCTCTGCCTTCCAGCCGAGGCGCGCGGCGTTTTGCGCCATCTCCAGGCCAGAGGTCGCCACGCCGCCGGCGTTCGCGGCTTTGCCCGGCGCAAACAGCACGCCGGCCTCAAGGAACAGATCGGTCGCTTCGATGGTGGTTGGCATATTCGCCCCTTCGGCCACGGCCTTCACGCCGTTGGTAATCAGGGTGCGTGCGGCCTCGGTATCCAGTTCGTTCTGGGTCGCACATGGCAGGGCGATATCGACCGGCACGCCCCACGGCTGTTTGCCTTCGAGCCAGGTCAGACCAAATTCACGGGCATAATCCGCCAGACGGCCGTCGCGGCTGGCTTTAATGTCGCACAGGCGTGCCAGCTTCTCGGCCGTAAAACCGGCTTCATCCACCACGGTACCGCGTGAATCTGACGCGGTAACCACGCGGGCACCAAACTGCATTGCTTTCTCAATGGCGTATTGGGCCACGTTACCGGAGCCGGACACCGCCACGCGCATACCTTCAAACCCTAAGCCGTGGCGCTTCAGCATCGCCTCGGTAAAATAGACCAGCCCGTAGCCGGTGGCTTCCGGACGGATCAGGCTGCCGCCAAAGGAGAGCCCTTTGCCCGTAAAGACACAGGCGCTATTATTCGAAAGCTTTTTCATCATGCCGGCCATGAAGCCCACTTCACGCGCACCGACGCCGATATCGCCCGCCGGAACGTCAGTATCGGGACCAAGATGACGATAGAGTTCGGTCATCAGCGCCTGACAGAAACGCATCACTTCGCCTTCGCTTTTGCCTTTCGGATCGAAATCACTGCCGCCTTTCCCGCCGCCCATGGGCAGGGTCGTAAGGGCGTTTTTAAACGTCTGCTCAAAGCCGAGGAATTTTAAAATCGACAGATTCACGGAAGGATGGAAACGCATCCCGCCCTTAAACGGGCCGATGGCGGAATTAAACTGCACGCGCCACGCGCGGTTAACCTGGACCTGATTACGGTCATCTACCCAGGTCACGCGAAACTGGATCACGCGCTCCGGCTCCACGAGGCGCTCAAGCAGTGACATCTGGCGATAACGCGGGTTTTCTTCAAGGAACGGCCACAACGTGGTCATGACTTCACGTACGGCCTGCGCAAACTCACTTTGATGCGGGTCGCGCTGTTGAACATAAGAGAGGAAAGTTTCCAGAGAGCGTGTCTGATCCATAGATATAAGAACCCCTTATATTATTTTATGTATATTGCCTATACGAATTGTGTTGTTTTTTTGACTATACCATCCGTACCGCTTTGTGAAGCAAGCAGAAATGCATGCCGAAAGGGAAATTAATCAGCGGGGCTGCGTCATAACCAAAAGCGATGACGAGATAAATTAAAGGTTCTGCGCCGGTTTACCGTTATAGTCTTTATCAGGGCACAACAGGAAGATAAGTCTATGAACCGTTACGTGATAGCCGCGTTATGTTTGATGTTTACCGCAGGCGCGCAGGCAGACCGCATTCGCCCGGATGTGGACGTGAATGTGCCGCCGGAGGTGTTCAGCTCCAGCGGCCAGCGAGCGCAGCCGTGTAACCAGTGCTGCATCTATCAGGATCAGAACTATTCGGAAGGGGCAGTGGTAAAAGCGGACGGCATTCTGTTGCAGTGCCAGCGTGATGAACGCACCATTAGCACGAATCCGCTGGTCTGGCGTCGCGTAAAACAATAAACGCCTCCAGCAGCGGGATGTCCGCAGGCGCTAAGTTGAAACCAAATGCGTCTTCAGGCGTACACCACACCAGTGCACTGTGGTAATGCGCCGTCAGCGCGCCGCTGAACGCCGGAACGTGCCAGGCGTGAAGGTTGATTAACCGCTGTGACACTTCACGCTGATGGCTTGCCACATACTCACCTGGCTGCGCGTGGATGCCGAGCTCTTCGTGCAACTCGCGGACAAGCGCCTCGGGCTGCGTCTCACCGGCTTCTACTTTTCCGCCTGCGAATTCCCACATGCCCGGCTGGTCGGCATGAGCCGGGCGCTGGGCCAGTAAAATTTTGTTGTCTTTTTCGATGATTGCCGCAACGACATCGACTGTTTTTAGCATGGTCGTCAATACTTGTTAGCGAAAAACACCATATTATCGTGCCCTTTCTAAGAGTCCAGCCATCAGGAGAATCAGGTGAAAGAGACGTCCACCTGGGTAGATCCCATCGCCACCCTTCCGGTCAGCATAAAACCGATTGCCGCCATGCAGAAAAAACACTTTGGTGCCGTGCTTAACCCCACGCGCTGGTGGGGAAGGATGCCACGTCTTTTCTGGCTGGTGGCATTGTTCGTCGGTTTTCTCGAACGTCGTCACGCGCGCCTGTCGCCGGTGCTCCGTTCGCTGTTAATGACCCGGGTATCGCAGCTTTGTCACTGCGCTTTTTGTATCGATGCCAACAGTTTGCGCCTGGCGGAGCGCTCGGGCGCATTGGATAAGGTTCAGGCCGTCAACGCGTGGCGTGATTCCCCTCTTTTTAGCGAAGAGGAGCGTGCGGCGCTGGCCTATGCCGAGGCTGTCACCGCGACGCCGCCCCGTGTGAATGACGAAATCAAAAGTGAGATCACACGCCATTTCAGCGAGGACGCGATCGCCGAAATGACGGCGCTGATTGCGTTTCAGAATCTCTCTGCACGCTTTAATGCCGCGCTGGACATCCCGGCGCAGGGGTTATGTGCCACGTTTAAAGAGGATCCCCATGCTTGATCGTCATCTGCACCCGCGGATTAAACCCACGCTCAACCGACTGGTGTCAGTAGTGGATAAGCCGGGGATTACGCCTGACGGATTAACCCTGACCGGGTTTGCCATAGGCGTGCTGGCCTTACCGTTTCTGGCCCTCGGCTGGTATCCGGCGGCGCTCGTCGCCATCGTGCTGAATCGCCTGCTGGATGGTCTCGACGGTGCGCTGGCGCGCCGGCGCGGGCTGACGGATGCGGGAGGCTTTCTTGATATCGCCCTCGATTTTCTGTTTTACGCGCTGGTTCCCTTCGGATTCGCGCTGGCGGCCCCCGCAGAGAATGCGCTTGCCGCTGGCTGGCTGTTGTTTGCCTTTATCGGTACCGGGAGCAGTTTTCTGGCATTTGCCGCGCTGGCAGCGAAACACAACATCGACAACCCTGGCTACGCGCATAAGTCGTTTTACTATATTGGTGGATTAACGGAGGGGACGGAGACGATCGTGCTGTTCGTGCTGTGCTGCCTGTTTCCGGCGCACTTCAGCGTGCTGGCGTGGATATTTGGCGCGTTGTGCTGGCTGACCACCACAACGCGCATCTGGAGCGGGTATGTGACGCTGAAGTCACTTACCCGTTAGCGTGAACTTTCTGGCCCGCGTTTTCCGCTGGAGACGGGGTTCTGTGGATGACTGCTCCACTCGTACCAGCCGCCGTCATAGACGGCGACATTTTTCCAGCCCATCGCCCGTGCGTACATAAACGTCTCGGACGCACGCCAGCCGGTGCCGCAGTAAAACGCGACGTGCTGTTCCGGCAGGATGTTCCAGGTTTTCCACATGGCGGCGATGTCGTCAGCGCTGCGCATGGTGCCATCCGGATTATGGAAATCTTCCATATGGGTGGCGTCGCTACCGGCATGACCCCAGCGGGCACCGGCAATTTCACCTTTTGGCTTGATGTAGCTATAGCCGCTGGTTTCGCCGATGAACTCCGGCCAGGAACGAATGCTGACCAGCGACGCGTCCTGGCGATGCAGCATCCCGCGTGCTTGCGCCATATCCACCATCAACTGCGGCTGGCCAGGGATCGGTGCACCAAAATCGGGGGCGGGCTTCACGTCTTTGGGCATTCCCTGTTCAACCGGCAGACCCGCGTCAGACCAGGCTTTCCAGCCGCCATCAAGAATGCGGACGTCCTTCACGCCCGCATACAGCATGATCTGCGCCACGCGGGCGGCGGCATATACGTCACGGCCATACAGAATGACGGTCGTATCGTGACGGATCCCGTGCTTCGCCAGCATCGCTTTTAGCGTGTCGTCAGAAACTTTATTCCACAGCGGTTCGCTTTCCACTTCGTTGGTATCAATGTAGCCGGCACCGGGAATATGGTTCAGCAGATAAAACTTCGGCGCGCCCCATGCGGCTTCAATGACTTTCCAGTCGCCCGTTGGCGCAGCAGTGACGGGTTTACCCTGCTGAAGCTGGTGGATCCACTCCGGGTAGACGAGTTGTTCAAAGTGCGGCAAACGCTGCAGACGCTCAGGTACCTGCAGGGCATCGTTGAGCACGGAAATCTGGTGGTAGCCGGCTTTTTCCAGCCGCGTTTTGACCGCCTGATTATCGGCGTCGCGACCGTAGAGCGCGATCGTCATGGCCGGCGTAAGCTGGTGCTGTCTGGCCCAGACGGCAATCTGGTCATCGCTCATCGCGCCAAGCCAGGAGGCGGAAAGGTTAAGTGCGGCGGGCTCATGCCCGGAGGGCGCGCTCAGCGTTTGCGGCCAGCCGTTGTAAAACGCGCTGGCGCGGGTGTCGATCACCGCGCCGTGTTGTGCCTGAAGTTGAGACAGCGTCATGGCGTGCGGCATATCAGCAGCCAGAGAGGAAAATGAAGCGAGGCCGCACAGCATGGCCAGCGCGGTCAGTTGAGAAACACGTTTCATCGAATAACCTGACGTCAGTAAAAGAGGGGGGCATTGTCGTCTCTCCTGAAAGGTAAAACATTGCGTTAGCACATTATTGCCAGCGAGAAATCTCAATCACTTCGCCGCCCGGGGGCACGTCTTCGTCGTCATGCGTGACCAGAACCACCGGAATATTGCGTGCGCGGGTAGTGTCAAATACCCATGCCCGAAACGAGGCGCGTAACGCATTATCGAGACGGCTGAACGGTTCATCCAGCAGTAACGCCTGCGGCTCTGCAAGCAGGGCACGCAGCAGACTGACCCGGGCACGTTCGCCGCCGGAAAGGGTCGCCGGATCGCTGGCATAATGCCCGGCAAGCCCGGCAGAACCGAGCGCCTGCTCGACCGCTTCCCGCCGTGCTCGTCCGACAATCCGTTCAGGTAATGCCAGCAGCAAATTTTGTCCGACGCTGAAATGGTCAAACAGCAGGGCATCCTGAAAGAGGATCCCCAACCCGCGGGCCTCCACGGGCAGTCCGTCGCAGCGACGTTCATCAAGCCACAATTCGCCCTGAGCCTGAAAGTCGTCTGACAGTGCCCCCACCATCCAGGCAAAAAGGGTTGATTTTCCGCTGCCGGAAGGGCCCATCAGCGTGACTATTTCGCCGCGTGGCACACAAAAATTGACCTCGCGGAAAAGCGGTTCAATGGTGAGATTGCTGACCTGCAGCATTAACGTAATCCTCGTCGGTAACGGCTTGCGAGCCGGGATAGCAGGGCGGCAAGGCCAAACACACTCCCCGTGACCAACAGCAACCCCAGCGCCCGGTTAGCCAGAAGCGGAATGCTGCCTCCACTGCTGAGCGCCACGGTTTCAGTGGTCAGCGTCGCAAAACGGCCCGCGCCCAGCCAGAGGGTTGGCATGTATTGCGCCATGCTGACGGAAAACCCGGTCGCGAAAGCCAGCAGCGCCGGGCGTACCAGCAAGGGGCATTTCAGCCAGCAGAAGATTTTTCCCCGCCGCCAGCCGAGCGTTCTGGCGGTAAGGATCAGACGGGGATCGATCCTCTGCCAGGCTGGCTGGAGGACCAGCAACATCCACGGTAAAACCCACAGCAGATGGCTCCACAGCACGGCGGCATAGTGTCCGTCGATACCCAGTCGCAACGCGATAACATATTGTCCGGTAACGAGGGGCAGCGCCGGCAGCGCCAGCGGCAACCACACCCACTGTGTGCCTCGCTGCGGTCCCCACTCAAGCCAGAGAACAATTACCCCCAGCGAAATCAGGCTGGCGAGCAGGCCAAAGGTGAGACTGGCGCCAACCGCACCGATGTCGTCCCGCTGCGCCAGCATGAGCAGCACGACCGCGCAAAGCACCCCGCAGGCGGGCAGAAATCCGCTGAACAGACGCGCTGGTGGCGCGATAAGCGACATTCGACGGCGTCCGCTCAGATCCGGCAGCGTGCGACGCCAGAGTCTCCATGCGCCGTAACCCAGTGCAGAAAGCGCGGCCAGCAGCAGAAGGAGAAGCAGGCACAGCAGCGTTCCCTTTGTCTGCTGCTGCGCATCGCCCTGACTGAGCCACTGCCACGCCAGTACGGCAAGCGTCGGGGGATTGCCGGGCCCGAGCACCATCGCCACGTCCACTACCGACAAGGACCAGGCCAGCACCGCCAGCATCACCGCGCCAAGAGCCGGCGCGATCGTCGGAAGGATGAGCCAGTTCAGCGCCTGAAAACGCCCGTAGCCGAAGGTATGCAGCACGACCTTTTGCTGCGCAAGGCGTTTTTCCGGCAGGACGGCGTAAAGGGCCCACAGCACAAACGCGCTCTCTTTTACCGCAAGCGTCAGCCCCAGCCCTGCACCGTATCGGTCAAGCGGCGGCGTACAGACGCTACACACCTGATACAACAGGCCCCCTTCGGCAAACAGCAGTAAAGCGCTGGTGGCAAAGGCCACATGAGGAACGGCGAGCAGCCACGTCAGCCGGCTGCTGAGCCGTCGCCAGCGCTCGCCCGGCCACAGGAGGGCCACGATCACCAGAGCGATAAACATCGACCCCAGCGTCGCGATAAGCGTTGAGACCAGCGTGGCGACCGTAGCCTGTGGCAGCTGCGGGTCGTTAAACAGCAACTGCCAGTTGTTCAGCGAGAATGCCGGGGCAAACAGTATGGCGGCGGCGGGAAGCAACGGCAGATAGATGACCGCCATCGCCAGCCAGACGAGCCAGCTCAGCGGGTGCCGTAACGACGCAGCCATTCCTGCTCCAGCGCGTTAACCCAGGCGGAGTGCGGCTCGGGAAGCATTTTCGGCAGCCCTGCCGGCGTATGGGCAGCGAGCTGCTTCGCTTCTTTTTCGGGCAGTGTTTTCGCATCCAGTACGCTCGGGTCTCCCCAGATGGCCGGGTCGGCCTTGCGGATTTGCGCCTGCGGTGAAAGGAGGAAATTGGCGACCACCTTCGCGCCTGCGCTTGCGCTGGCATTCGACGGAATGGCCACAAAATGGACGTTGCCTATCATTCCGTTGTCAAAACCAACGCTGTAGCTGTCGGCAGGCAGTTCACCGCTGGCCACTTTTTGCTGCGCATGTGCCGGGTTAAAGGTCAGGGAGAGATTGAGGCTACCGCTGGCAAGCAAGGTATCCATTCTGGCGGGCGAGGGAGGAAAGTCCTCTCCCTTTCGCCACAGCAGCGGGTGTAATTTGTCCAGGTAGTGCCACAGCGGAGCCGTCACCAGGGCAAAGGTGTTATCAGGGGCTTTTTGCAGCGCCTCCGGGTGAGCGGTGAGGGTCAGGAGCAACTGTTCCAGAAACGCCGTACCGGTAAAATCGGGCGGGCGTGGGTAGCTGACTTTGCCCGGATGCTGCTGCGCATACGCCAGTAACGCCTGAGGATCGTTTGGGGGCGCAGGCAGGCTTGCGTGGCGGGCAATAAAGGTGAGCTGCGCACTGCCCCATGGGGATTCCGCGCCATCGGTGGGGACAGCAAAATCCTCCATAACCGGTTTGCGGGTATCGACATAGCGCCAGTTGGGCAAGGTCTGCGCCCATCCGGTTTGCAGCAGGTTAGCGGCTTTCAGGGTACGGAAGTTCTCACCGTTGACCCATAAGAGGTCGACTGAACCGTTTGTTTTCCGGCCTGCGGCGGCTTCTGTTTGAATACGTTTGACCGCATCGGCGGCATCCGCCAGTGGGACGATTTTAAGGGTTATGTCGTAATGCGTTTTCATCTCACCGCTTACCCACTCAAGGTAGCGGTTTACCGCCCGATCGCCGCCCCAGGCGTTAAACCAGACGGTCTGGCCTTTGGCTTGTTGTTGGATAGCCTGCCAGTTGTCCGCTGCAAACAGCGGGGCTGCCAGCAGCAGACCGCTCAGAAACGTGCAAAAACGCACACGGCGCATAATGCCTCACTTTTTTGATGAAGGGGTAAAACGGGAAAACAGCCAGCGCGTCGCCAGCGGCAATAACCCCAGTAGTGTAAAGGCGAATATCAGTCCCGGCGATAAAATATCGCGAAGCGAATTCACTTTCCCCAGCGCGCGTCCGGCGTTCAGAAAGATAATGGTTGCAGGCAGCATGGCGACCTGGCTCACCCACCAGTAGCGACTGACCGCAATACGTGTCAGCCCCATGAGCAGATTCACGAGAAAAAACGGGAACAAGGGCATCAGACGCAGGGCAAAAAGATACCCTGCACCGTCTCGCGCCATACCGGCATTCACCGTATTCATCTGTGTTGTGAATCGCCGCTGTACCCAGTCGCGCAGCAGATAACGGCTGGCAAGCATCGCCAGCGTGGCGCCGAGGGTAGAAGCAAACGAGACCAGCAGGGTGCCTTCCCACAGCGTAAACAGCGCTCCCGCCAGCAGCGTCAGTATCGCCGCACCGGGTATCGACAGGGCGGAGACCAACACGTAGAGGGCGAAAAAGAAAAACGCGCTTTGCCACGGTGCCTGTTCCACGTGCGAGAGGAGCGACTGCTGGTGCGTTTTGATGGTTTCCAGGGAGAGCGTCCCCGGCGGAAGAAAGACGAAGGTCAGAACAAATGCGCCCAGAAGGGCGCACATCAGGAGTATTTTTTGCGTGTTCACACGAGGTTACAGTTTGAATTTCGCCCAGACCGGCGCATGGTCAGACGGTTTTTCCATGCTGCGGATATCGTAGTCGATGCCGGTTTCGATGCAGCGTTCCGCCAGCGGCGGGCTGGCCAGCAGCAGGTCAATACGCAGACCGCGGTTGTCATCAAAGCCTTTTGACCGGTAGTCAAACCACGAGAAGCGATCCTGCGTTTCCGGGTTGGCGGTGCGGAAAGTATCAACCAGACCCCAGCCGAGCAGGCGTTCCATCCACTCGCGTTCTTCCGGCAGGAAAGAACATTTACCGGTACGCAACCAGCGTTTGCGGTTCTCTTCTCCAATGCCGATATCGAGATCGGTCGGGCTGATATTCATGTCGCCCATGATCAGCACCGGATTCTCTTTTTTCAGTTCGGTGGTCAGGTAATCCTGCAGATCCTGATAAAACTTTGCTTTGGCCGGGAATTTTGTCTCATGGTCGCGGCTCTCACCCTGTGGGAAATACCCGTTAATCACCGTGATATTGCCGAGTGGTGAAGGAATTTCCGCCATGATGATGCGACGCTGCGCTTCGCCATCATCGCCCGGGAAGCCACGACGTACGGAAACCGGCGTCTCTTTGGTCAGCAGCGCCACGCCATAGTGACCTTTCTGTCCGTGATAGAAGACGTTGTAACCGAGCTTCGCCACCTCTTCGAGGGGGAACATATCGTCGTGAACTTTTGTCTCCTGCAGGCCGATCACATCTGGCTGATGTTGCTCAACAATTGCTTCAAGCTGGTGAGGGCGGGCACGCAGGCCGTTGATATTAAAAGAGACAAATTTCATAGTCGCTGCCAATGCAAGGTGAATAGTGCATGGATGGTAGCAGAATTTGCGTCATCTGTTACGGGGTTCGACCAATAACTGCGACAGATCATGCCAACGGTGCAATATTTGCACCATTCTGACGCGCATTGCCCCCCAACAGGGCGTAAAGAACCGATAAATTTCGCGAGCGATCACAATTCCAGAATTATATTTGGCTTCTGCATACTCTTTCTTATTTTCGTGCGGCAAACCGCCGCTTGTCGTAAAAATATTCACTTTTTATGCAATAACAGTGAATAACTCCATATCGTAACTTATTGATATTCTGTAACCCTAACCCGTTTATGCATTTTTATCGCTGGATGGCACGAAGGCTGCAATCTACATTCACAGTGCAAACACTCAATTATTTAACATCTAAATAACCTTTTATTTACCGGATGAGGTCGCTATGTCTCTGTCAATTACGCGTGAAAATTTCGATGAATGGATGATGCCGGTTTACGCTCCGGCGGCTTTTATTCCGGTACGGGGGGAAGGCTCACGCCTGTGGGATCAACAGGGCAAAGAGTATATCGACTTTGCAGGCGGGATTGCGGTAAACGCGCTGGGCCACGCGCACCCGGCACTGCGCCAGGCGTTGAACGACCAGGCGGCGAAGTTCTGGCATACCGGTAACGGTTTTACCAACGAGCCCGCTCTGCGACTGGCGAAAAAACTGATCGACGCAACGTTTGCCGAAAAAGTCTTTTTCTGTAACTCAGGTGCGGAAGCAAACGAAGCTGCCCTGAAGCTGGCGCGCAAATATGCACACGATAAATTCGGCGTTCATAAGAGCGGCATTGTGGCGTTTAAAAACGCGTTCCACGGCCGTACGCTCTTTACCGTCAGCGCCGGCGGTCAGCCGTCATACTCGCAGGATTTTGCGCCACTGCCGCCGGATATTCGTCACGGCGTGTATAACGATCTGCAGTCCGCCAGCGAGCTTATCAACGACACCACCTGTGCGGTGATCGTCGAACCTATGCAGGGTGAGGGCGGGGTCCTTCCGGCGCAAAAAGCGTTCCTGCAGGGGCTGCGTGAGCTGTGCGATCGTCATCACGCGGTGCTGATTTTCGATGAAGTCCAGACGGGTGTGGGGCGTACCGGTGAGCTGTATGCCTATATGCACTACGGCGTAACGCCGGACGTGCTCTCTACGGCGAAAGCGCTGGGCGGCGGCTTCCCGATTGGCGCCATGCTGACCACCGATAAATTCGCCAGCGTAATGACCGTGGGTACGCATGGTACAACATACGGGGGTAACCCGCTGGCTACCGCCGTGGCCGGACAGGTTCTCGACATCATTAACACGCCGGAAGTGCTCAAGGGCGTTAAACAACGTCATGACTGGTTTGTTGAGCGCCTGAACGCCATCAACAGCAAGACGGGACTGTTTAAAGAGATCCGCGGTCTGGGTCTGTTAATTGGCTGCGAACTCACACCTGAGTTTGCCGGAAAAGCTAAACTTATTTCACAGGAAGCGGCAAAAATGGGCGTGATGGTACTGATTGCCGGTGCCAACGTGGTGCGTTTTGCCCCTGCGCTGATTGTCAGCGAGGAAGAGGTGAGAACCGGTTTAGACCGTTTTGCACTGGCCTGTGAACATGTGAAGTCCGGGGTGTCATCATGATGGTCATCCGTCCCGTTGAGCGCGGCGATATCGCCGGGCTCATGCAGCTTGCCGGTAAGACGGGAGGCGGGCTGACCTCGCTTCCTGCCGATGAAAAAACGCTGTCGGCGCGCATTGAGCGCGCCCTGCAAACCTGGCAGGGGACGTTGCCAAAAAGCGAACAGGGTTATGTGTTCGTTCTCGAAGATACCGACACCGGTACCGTGGCCGGCATTTGCGCAATCGAAGTGGCCGTCGGGCTTAACGACCCGTGGTACAACTACCGTGTCGGTACGATGGTTCACGCCTCAAAAGAGCTGAACGTCTATAACGCGCTGCCCACGCTTTTTCTCTGTAATGACCACACGGGAGCCAGCGAGCTTTGCACGCTGTTCCTCGATCCTGCGTGGCGGAAAGAGGGCAACGGTTATCTGCTCTCCAAGTCGCGCTTCATGTTTATGGCCGCGTTCCGCGATCGTTTTAACGAAAAGGTCGTCGCCGAGATGCGCGGCGTGATCGACGACACCGGCTATTCACCTTTCTGGGAGAGCCTCGGCGAGCGCTTCTTCTCGATGGAATTCAGCCGGGCGGACTATCTGTGCGGCACCGGGCAGAAAGCGTTTATCGCCGAACTGATGCCGAAACATCCCATCTATACCCATTTCTTAAGCCCACAGGCGCAGGCGGTGATTGGCGAAGTGCACCCGCAAACCGCGCCGGCCCGGGCGGTGCTGGAAAAAGAGGGTTTCCGCTACCGTAACTATGTGGACATCTTTGACGGCGGACCCACCCTGGAGTGCGATATCGACCGCGTGCGTGCGATCCGTAAAAGCCGGCTGGTTGAGGTTTCCGAAGGCCAGCCTGCACCGGGTGAGTGGCCAGCATGTCTGGTGGCTAACGAGCAGTACAACAATTTCCGCGCCATGCTGGTGCGAACCAATCCGAAATGTGAACGTCTGGTGCTGACGGCCGCGCAACTGGATGCCCTGAAATGTAACGCCGGCGACACGGTTCGCCTGGTGCGTCTCTGCCCTGAGGAGAAAACAGCATGACTTTATGGATCAACGGTGACTGGGTCACGGGCGAAGGCGAGCCGCGCATAAAGACCAATCCGGTCGGACAAGAAGTGCTCTGGAAGGGAAATGATGCCAGCGCCGGGCAGGTCGAACAGGCCTGTCACGCCGCCCGTCGCGCCTTCCCGGGATGGGCGAAACAACCGTTCTCCGTACGTCATGGAATAGTCGAGAAATTTGCATCACTGCTGGAGGCCAATAAAGCCGAATTGACGCGCGTTATCGCTCAGGAAACCAGCAAGCCGCGCTGGGAGGCGGCCACGGAAGTGACGGCGATGATCAATAAAATCGCCATTTCGGTGAAGGCGTACCATACCCGTACCGGTGAGCAACATACCGATATGCCTGACGGGGCGGCCACGCTGCGCCACCGTCCGCACGGCGTGCTGGCGGTATTTGGCCCCTATAACTTCCCGGGGCATCTGCCGAACGGGCATATCGTGCCCGCGCTGCTGGCGGGCAATAGCGTGATTTTCAAGCCGAGTGAGTTAACGCCACTGACCGGTGAGGTGGTGGTGAAGCTCTGGGAACAGGCTGGTCTGCCGCACGGGGTGCTCAACCTGGTGCAGGGGGGGCGTGAAACCGGCCAGGCGCTGAGTGCGTTGAGTGATATCGACGGCCTGCTGTTTACCGGCAGCGCTGGAACGGGCTACCAACTGCATCGCCAGCTGGCGGGGCAGCCGGAAAAAATTCTCGCGCTGGAGATGGGCGGTAACAACCCGCTGATCGTTGAAGATCCCGATGATATCGACGCGGCGGTGCATTTGACCCTCCAGTCAGCGTTTATTACCGCCGGACAGCGCTGCACCTGCGCGCGTCGTCTGCTGGTGAAACGGGGTGCACAGGGCGACGCCTTCCTCGCGCGGCTGGTGGAAATCAGCGCGCGTCTGGTGCCTGCGCAGTGGGATGCCGACCCACAGCCGTTTATTGGGGGGCTGATTTCCGAGCAGGCCGCGCTGAACGTGCTGAAAGCCTGGCAGGATCACGTGGCGCGCGGGGCGAAAACCCTGCTTGAACCAAAGCAAATCAAGCCCGGAACATCGCTCCTGACGCCGGGCATTGTTGAGATGAGTGGCGCACGCAACGTGCCGGATGAAGAGGTCTTTGGCCCGCTGCTCTGCGTCTGGCGTTATGACGATTTTGACAGCGCCATTGAGATGGCCAATCACACCCGCTATGGACTGTCGAGCGGTCTGATTTCCCCGCATCGTGAGAAATTTGATCAGCTGCTGCTCGAAGCACGCGCCGGGATTGTGAACTGGAATAAACCGCTTACCGGTGCGGCGAGTACGGCACCGTTTGGCGGGGTAGGCGCTTCGGGTAACCACCGCGCCAGCGCGTGGTATGCCGCAGATTACTGCGCGTGGCCGATGGCGAGCCTGGAAACGCCTGCGCTGACGCTGCCGGAAACGCTGAGTCCGGGGCTGGATTTTACTCAGGGGGATCGTCATGAAAGCGCGTGAAGTCAACTTTGACGGGCTGGTGGGGCTGACGCACCACTATGCCGGCCTCTCGTTTGGTAATGAAGCCTCTACGAAGCACCGTTTTCAGGTCTCTAACCCGAAACTGGCGGCGAAGCAGGGGCTGCTGAAAATGAAAGCCCTGTCGGATGCCGGTTTCCCGCAGGCGGTGATCCCGCCGCAGGAGCGCCCGAACGTGGCGGTGTTACGTCAGCTCGGCTTTAACGGCAGCGATGAGCAGGTTATCGAAAAAGCGGGTACGCAGACGCCGCACCTGCTTTCAGCGGCGAGCTCTGCCTCGTCGATGTGGGTGGCAAACGCTGCTACCGTTGCACCGTCGGCCGATACGCTGGATGGCAAAGTGCATTTAACGGTGGCGAACCTGAATAACAAATTCCACCGTGCTACCGAAGCGGAGACGACCGAGCGCGTTCTGCGTGCGATTTTCCGTCATGAGGCTCACTTTGAGGTCCATCAGGCGTTGCCACAGGTGGCCATGTTCGGAGATGAAGGAGCGGCAAACCATAACCGTCTTGGGGGGGATTATGGCGATCCCGGCGTGCAGCTGTTCATTTACGGGCGAGAAGAGGGCGGCTATTCGGCGCCTGTCCGTTATCCCGCCCGCCAGACGCTGGCGGCAAGCCAGGCCGTCGCGCGGCTGAACCAGGTGAATCCCGCACAGGTGATTTTTGCTCAGCAGAACCCACAGGTGATTGACCAGGGTGTTTTCCACAACGACGTCATTGCCGTCTCTAACCGCCAGGTGCTGTTCTGCCATGAACAGGCGTTTGCCCATCAGGAGAAGCTGCTCGCTACGCTGCATGAGCGGGTGCCGGGGTTTATGCCGATTCAGGTGCCGACCCAGGCGGTCAGCGTGCAGGACGCGGTTGAAACTTACCTCTTTAATAGCCAGCTGTTGAGCCGTGAGGACGGCAGCATGATGCTGGTGCTGCCGCAAGAGTCGCAGGACCATAAAGGGGTGTGGCGTTATCTGTCTGAACTGGTGAAAGCCGATAACCCGATCGATGAACTGCGCGTCTTTGACCTGCGCGAAAGCATGGCCAACGGCGGCGGTCCGGCCTGTTTACGCCTGCGCGTAGTGCTGACGCAGAACGAAATGCAGGCTGTTAATCCGGCCGTGATGATGAATGAGACGCTGTTTAACTCCCTGAATGACTGGGTGGATCGTTATTATCGCGACAGATTAACGCAGGCCGATCTGGTCGACCCTCAGCTACTGCGTGAGGGGCGTGAGGCACTGGACGCGTTAACAACAATCCTGCAGTTGGGATCGGTTTATCCGTTCCAGCGCTAAAGGAGTGGCTATGGAAAATTTACTGGCGTTGACACTGGCCGATGAAACCCCCGAACAGCGTGAGGGGGAGGGCCCCTCATTTCACTGGCGGTGGCTGGGTCGCGGCGTCCTTGAACTGACACCGGCCGCAAAGAGTGAGTTATCGCTGCTGCTTTCAACCGGCATCCATGGCAATGAAACCGCGCCGGTTGAAATTGTCGACCTGCTGCTTCGCGCGTTGTATCGGGGAGATATCACCCTGCAGTGCCGTCTGCTGGTGGTGCTTGGCAACCCGCCTGCGCTGGCGCAAAACAAACGTTATCTTGAGAGCGACCTTAACCGCATGTTTGGCGGCCGCTGGTCACAGTTTGTGCCGGGCGATGAAACGTCGCGGGCGCAGTGGCTTGAGCACGTGGTTGCCACATTTTTCGCCGCGGCCGGTCCCGTGCGCTGGCATCTCGACCTGCATACGGCAATTCGCGCCTCTTATCATGTGCGCTTTGGTGTTCTGCCCCAGCGTAACCAGCCGTGGGATGAGGCGTTTCTGAGCTGGCTGGGCGACGCCGGGCTGGAGGCTCTGGTGTTTCATCAGTCGCCGGGGGGCACATTTACCCATTTCACCTGTGAGCATTTCGGCGCGCTGGCCTGCACTCTGGAGCTGGGAAAAGCGCTACCGTTTGGCCAGAACGATCTCGCGCGCTTCGCGCCAACGCATCTTGCGCTTCGCGCGCTGCTCGGGGGATTGGCACCCGAGCCAACGCAACAGACTGTCGTGCGCTATCGGGTCGTACAGCAGATCACTCGCCGCAGCGAGGCCTTCCGGCTGCATATGGCCGCCCACACGCTGAACTTCACCCCTTTTCGCAAAGGCGTTCTGCTGGCGGAAGATGGCGACGAGCGTTACGAGGTGCAGAAAACCACTGAATATGTTCTGTTCCCAAATCCATCGGTAGCGTTTGGCCTGCGCGCCGGGCTGATGCTGGAAAAAGTGTCCTGAACATTTCCCCTCTCATTGCCTGAGAGGGGAACGTCAAAATATTTTTCTTAGCGATTAAAGCGCAATGACAACTATTGCAGAATATTCCTGGTGAATTGCTTTATTATTGGTCTTCACTTCGCTATACTTTTTTAAATTGCTTTGAAAATCATCATTTTGAATATTTTCGTTGCAACTCTCCATCCTTTATCCTTAATTCCTCCACATTTGGCGATAATTTGTTTTTTACACTTTCATTGTTTTACTGTTGCTCTGATTAATTGACGATAAACCCCGTAAAGTTAATCTCGTCAACACGGCATAGCGCCGAAGAATAACTGAAAGTAAGGAAATAAATTATGCGTAAGTTTACTGCACTGTTTGTTGCTTCTACCCTGGCTCTGGGCGCTACCAGCATGGCGTTCGCTGCAGATACCGCGACCACCACCACTGCCGCGCCTGTCGAAGGCAAAATGATGATGCATCATAAAGGCAAGCCGGGTATGCACCACGAGATGATGATGTTTAAAGATCTGAACCTGACGGATGCACAGAAACAGCAGGTCCGCGACATCATGAAAAGCCAGCGCGACCAGATGAAACGTCCGTCACTGGACGAACGCCGCGCGATGCATGACATCATCGCCAGCGACAGCTTCGATAAAGCAAAAGCCGAAGCGCAGATCGACAAAATGGCTGAGCAGCATAAAGCCCGCATGCTGGCGCATATGGAAACCCAGAACAAGATCTACAACATTCTGACGCCGGAACAGAAAAAACAATTTAATGCCAATTTTGAGAAGCGTCTGACAGAACGTCCAGCAATGGAAGGTAAAATGCCAGCACCAACCGAATAATCGGTTCAACATCTTAAGACCGCCGGGATCCTGTCCACAAAAGCGCTAACGCTGTGGACAGGACCGGCGGTTTTTCTTTCCTGCCCTCTTGTCTGCCGCCGCCAGAGCGGTATTCTCCTGTAGTCGCTTCAGAGAATGTTTGCAGAGTCATGGCGTTATAATTTTTATTAACGTTCCGCTAAGGCCTGCCCGCTCTGCTGCCGATACTGTGTCTGTGAAAACCCAACGATAACAAACAAGACAGCAACGATAGCGATATCCTTGCCCTGGCACAGGTTGTGCCTTTCAGGAGTGGTGATGGAGTTCTTTGATATCCGTAAGATGCCGGTCAGCCTCTGGCGCAATGGCGCAGGCGAAACGCGGGAAATTTGTTGTTTTCCGCCCGCAACGCGTGATTTTTACTGGCGAGCCAGTATCGCGACCATCGCCAGCAATGGCGAATTCTCCTCTTTTCCCGGTGTCGATCGGGTAATTACCTTGCTTGAAGGGGGTGAGGTAACGCTGGATGCCGGTCAGGCGTTCTGCCATACCCTGAAACATCATCAGCCATACCATTTTTCCGGCGATCAGCCGGTGAAAGCGCTGCTTTCCGAAGGACGGATGTCGATGGATTTCAACATCATGACCCGGCGTGACCGTTGTCAGGCGAAAGTGCGTGTCGCTGACCGCACCTTTACCACGTTCGGCTCCCGCGGGGGCGTCGCGTTCGTGTTAAGCGGGGCGTGGCAGCTTGGCGATAAGTTGCTGACGGCCGATCAGGGCGCCAGCTGGGAGGAGGGCGTCCATACTCTCCGCCTGCTGGAGGCTCAGGGCACCTTATTATTCAGCGAAATTAACTGGCTGCCGGGGCACTAAGCTCTATGACCTCATACTTGCCGGTTAGCACGGGCTTGCAGAGAATTTTGTAGCCATCGTGGTCGAAACCGGCGGGTGTGCGCAGCAAGGTTGCCGCATCGTTTACATCGTCAACAGCACCCAGCCAGAGCCAGTTATTGATGATGTGATACTGGGTCATCGCGTCACCAACTTCTTTTAGCGCAACGGCACCCTCCCACGGCCAGCAGTTAACGCTAAGCGCTGCCAGCCCTGCGAGGAGCCGGGCGTGGTGTTCCTCAATGCTTTCTTTCCCGCAGCAGGCACCTGCGCAGCGCTTCAACGCTGAGCGGAAACAGGCACGCCCGCGGGTGGTTGCTTCGAGGCCTAGCAGGCTGTAGCACAGCTGTAACTCATCGGCCAGCGTTTGCAGAGCCTGCAGAGCCGCCCGTTTATTTGCGAACAGCCCGTAGAGATTGGGGGCGTGAGAAAAATCGACTTCGCGTGCGTAGACAACCTGCGGCTTACCGGCGTTTATCTGCAGGGAGCAGAGCTGCCGGTTGCGGCGCAGACGCTTATTGAACAGCGGCTGTTGCTCTTTGATCAGCCGGGCTTCCAGTAAGAGCGCGCCCATCTCTCCGGCGGTACGAAACCAGGTGATGCGTCGCGACTGGCGCAGCATTGCCGCCTCGTCTGGCGTACGCAGATGAGACATGACCCGGCTGCGAATATTTACGCTTTTGCCAATGTAGAGCGGAAGGGTGTCACTCTCACCGTGAAAGATATACACGCCCGGCTGTTTAGGCAGTTCCTCAAGCCAGGGGCGAAGATGTTCGGGATATTCGTAGATAGCCGCCGCTTCAAACTCAAGACGCGGGGCGGATTGACGCCTGCTCACATACTACTCCATATACTGTTCAGGCATACAGTGTAGCAGAGCCGGTTTGGTTAAAAAAGAGCCGGATGGCGCAACGGACGGTGCGGGAGAACACCCCCTCCCCAGAGAGAGGGTGCCAGAGTGTCACTTTTTCCAGAAATCATCGAACACGGTGATCGGTGGGCGACGCTTGTGCTCGGTTTTCAGATACCAGCTTTCAATGATCTTCGCGGTACCTTCATCCAGTTTTTTGCCTTCCAGATAATCATCAATATTGTCATAGGTGACACCCAGGGCCGCTTCATCCGGCAGGGAGGGGCGATCGTCTTCCAGATCTGCCGTTGGCGCTTTCTTGTAAAGGTGCTCCGGGCAACCCAGCGCGGCAAGCAGCTGCTTACCCTGACGTTTGTTCAGACGGAAGAGCGGGTTAATATCGGTACCGCCGTCGCCATACTTGGTGAAGAAACCCGTGATGGCTTCTGCCGCATGATCGGTACCGACCACAACGCCTTTGGTCATCCCGGCAATGCTGTATTGCGCTTTCATACGTTCACGGGCTTTTTCATTGCCGCGGACAAAATCGCTCAACTCAATGCCTGCTTCGCGAAGCGCCTGCTCGCTGGCCAGCACCGATCCTTTGATATTGACGGTGAGTACGCGATCGGGCTGGATGAAGGCGATGGCATCCTGGCAATCCTGTTCATCAGCCTGCACGCCATAGGGAAGACGCACGGCAATAAACTGCAGCGCGTCATCACCCGTCTCTTCGCGGAGCTCTGAAATTGCCATCTGGCAGAGTTTACCGGCCAGGGTAGAGTCCTGACCGCCGCTGATGCCCAGCACCAGGGATTTCAGGAACGAGTGAGTTTTTAAATAAGACTTTAAAAAATCCACGCTGCGGCGGATCTCTTCTTGTGCGTCTACCGCGGGCTTCGCGCCCAGCGCCTGAATAATCTCTTGTTGCAGAGCCATCACGCCCTCCATATGCAGAACATAAACAGATTGTGTTAACTGTTAAAACTAACCCTTTGAACGAGAAACGACAAGGATCACAGTTTCGAGTGCGCTAAATTGCGGCGATTTAGCAGGTTATCGTTGTTTTATTAGAATTTTCCGAAATTCGTCTGGCGGAATTCACAAAGTTGAACAATAGTACTTTTTATTCCATGCTTAGATAACACGCTGATAAACAAGAGGACGGAATATGAACAAGAACGTAGCAGGAATTCTTAGCGCAGCGGCGGTACTGACTATGCTGGCAGGGTGTACGGCCTACGACCGCACCAAAGATCAGTTTACACAGCCCGTAGTGAAAGATGTCAAAAAAGGCATGACCCGTTCGCAGGTGGCTGCGATTGCCGGCAAGCCTTCTTCTGAAGTGACAATGATTCATGCACGCGGTACCTGCCAGACCTATATCCTGGGTCAACGTGATGGTAAGGCAGAGACCTACTTCGTTGCGTTGGATGAGACCGGTCATGTGATCAACTCCGGTTACCAGACCTGTACTGAATACGATACCGATCCGCAGGCACCTAAGGCGCAGTAACCCTTCTTGCCTGAATATGTTAATAAACCGGCCGTTGGGCCGGTTTTTTTTTATACATACGTAAATCTTATTTCTTCTCGCGAATTATTTGCCTGAAATGTGAAGGTAGTCAACACACCAGGTCAATGAGAGACAATTTGACCCTGTGCAGAATTATCTCCTGTCTGTACCATTGCGTATACTCACTCCAACGACAAACAACAGTAAGCAAACTACCTGTCTGCCAGGATAGCGAGTCGAGTGATAGCGCGATGGCAGGTAGTCATACGAGAGGGAAGTTACTATGGAAAAGAAACATATCTATCTGTTCTGCTCAGCAGGCATGTCAACCTCGCTTCTGGTGTCAAAGATGCGTGCTCAGGCTGAGAAGTATGAAGTCCCGGTGGTAATCGAAGCGTTTCCGGAGACGCTGGCGGGCGAAAAGGGCCAGACAGCCGACGTCGTTTTACTGGGGCCGCAAATTGCCTATATGTTGCCCGAAATTCAACGTCTGTTACCCAATAAACCGGTCGAAGTGATCGATTCGGGATTGTACGGCAAGATTGATGGTTTAGGTGTATTGAAAGCTGCTGTTGCAGCAATTAAAAAAGCTGCTAATTAATTTTTATTTTTCCCGTCAAAGAGTTATTTCACACACAATACGCCGTAACCTGCGTTGCGGCATTTAAGGGTATTTTCCTATGAGTAAAGTCATCGCTTCACTTGAAAAGGTACTCCTTCCTTTTGCTGTTAAAATAGGAAAGCAGCCTCACGTTAATGCCATCAAAAACGGTTTTATTAGATTAATGCCGTTGACGCTGGCTGGGGCAATGTTCGTTTTAATTAACAACGTTTTTCTGAGCTTTGGTGAAGGTTCCTTTTTTTATTCATTAGGAATTCGATTAGACGCTTCCACAATTGAAACCCTTAATGGTTTAAAAGCCATCGGCGGCAACGTATATAACGGTACGTTAGGTATTATGTCGCTGATGGCACCTTTCTTTATTGGCATGGCACTGGCGGAAGAGCGGAAAGTGGATCCGCTGGCCGCAGGTTTATTATCCATTGCCGCCTTTATGACCGTGACGCCATACAGCGTCGGTGAGGCCTATGCCGTAGGGGCCAACTGGCTGGGGGGCGCTAATATCATCTCCGGTATCGTTATCGGCCTGGTGGTTGCGGAGATGTTCACCTTTATTATTCGTCGCAACTGGGTTATCCGTTTACCGGATAGCGTGCCGGCGTCCGTTTCTCGTTCATTTTCCGCGTTGATTCCAGGCTTCATTATTCTCTCCATCATGGGGATTATCGCCTGGGCGCTCTCTCATTGGGGCACTAACTTCCACCAGATCATTATGGACTCTATCTCAACGCCGCTGGCGTCAATGGGTAGCGTGGTCGGTTGGGCGTATGTGATTTTCACCTCCCTGCTGTGGTTCTTTGGCGTGCATGGTTCACTGGCACTGGCGGCGCTGGACAGCGGTATTATGACCCCATGGGCACTGGAAAACGTTGCACTTTACCAGCAGTACGGCTCCGTTGACGCGGCGCTGGCAGCCGGTAAAACCTTCCATGTGTGGGCGAAGCCGATGCTTGACTCTTATATCTTCCTGGGGGGTACCGGGGCGACGCTGGGTCTGATCATCGCGGTCTTTATTGTTTCTCGTCGCGCTGACCATCGTCAGGTTGCGAAGCTGGCGCTGCCGTCAGGCATCTTCCAGATTAACGAGCCGATTCTGTTTGGTCTGCCAATCATCATGAACCCGGTAATGTTCATTCCGTTCATTCTGGTTCAGCCACTGCTGGCGGCCATTACCCTGACGGCCTATTACCTGGGCATTATCCCGCCCGTCACCAACATTGCGCCGTGGACCATGCCGGCGGGTCTGGGGGCGTTCTTCAACACCAACGGTAGCGTGGCTGCCTTCCTGCTGGCGATATTCAACCTTGGGATTGCAACACTGCTCTATATGCCATTCGTGGCGATAGCAAACAAAGCTGCAACCGTTATCGATGAAGAAGAGAGCGAAGAGGATATCGCCCTCGCACTGAAATTCTAAAATTGCACGGCGCGGGTCAACCCGCGCCAGCCAAAAGGAGCTTAAAAATGTTAGATTTGGACAGTATTGTCGCAGAAGAAACCGCAGAGAACGATCTGGAAGAGGTGGTGATGGGGCTTATCATCAATTCCGGGCAGGCGCGTAGCCTGGCGTATGCCGCGCTCAAACAGGCCAAGCAGGGTGATTTCGCAGCCGCGAAAACCATGATGGAACAGTCCCGTACGGCGCTGAACGAAGCGCACCTGGTGCAGACAAAGCTTATCGAAAGCGACCAGGGTGAAGGCAAGATGAAGGTCAGTCTGGTGCTGGTGCATGCGCAGGATCATCTGATGACGTCGATGCTGGCACGTGAACTGGTGGCCGAGTTAATTGAGCTTCACGAGAAGATGCAGTAAGGCAGAGTTTGCAGCAGGAGGTCAGCGCGATGGAAATAAAAACCGCACTTGAACAGCAACTGTTTAATGGCAAAAATTTTCACGTGATTATTTACAACAAGACGGAGAGCGCGAGCGGTCTGCATCAGCATGACTACTATGAGTTCACGATTGTTCTGACCGGTCGCTACTACCAGGAAATCAACGGCAAGCGCGTCCTGCTTGAGCGGGGAGATTTCGTCTTCCTGCCGATGGGGTCCCATCACCAGAGCTTTTATGAATTTGGTGCAACCCGCATTCTTAACGTAGGTGTCAGCAGACGCTTCTTTGAGAAACACTATCTGCCGCTGGTGCCGTTCTGCTTTGTGGCCTCGCAGGTCTATCGCATCAAAAACGAGTTCATGACCTGGATTGAAACGGTTATCGCCTCGCTTAACTTTCGCGAGAATGAATTTGATGAGTTTATTGAAACGGTGACGTTTTATGTGATGAACCGTCTGCGCCACCATCGTGAAGAGCAGCAGGTGAGCGATGATATTCCGCAGTGGCTGCGCAGTACGGTTGAACTGATGCACGATAAAGGGCAGTTCAGCGAAAATGCGCTGGAAAATATGGTCGCTTTGTCCGGTAAATCACAGGAATATCTGACCCGAGCAACTCAGCGTTATTATCGTAAAACGCCAGTGCAAATTATTAATGAAATCCGCATTAATTTTGCTAAAAAACAGCTGGAAATAACCAACTACTCGGTTACCGATATTGCTTATGAGTCAGGCTACAGTAGCCCCAGCTTGTTTATTAAGACTTTTAAGAAATTGACCTCGTTCACACCGAACAGTTACCGGAAGAACCTGACGGTAATTAATTAAATTTCGGCGGATTTACCCGCCACAAATATTGCCTTGATTGCTTGCCCACAGAGCGGGAAGAGTACGCTACACCTTGCAGGCGATTAACCTGATATGCTAAGGGAGATATTATGCAGAAGAAATTAAAAGTCGTAACCATTGGCGGCGGCAGCAGTTATACCCCGGAATTACTCGAAGGTTTCCTGAAACGTTATCATGAATTACCGGTCAGCGAATTATGGCTGGTGGACGTTGAGGAAGGTCAGGAGAAACTGAATATCATTTTTGAGCTCTGCAAGCGGATGGTCGCGAAAGCCGGTGTGCCATTGACCGTGCATAAAACCCTCGACCGTCGCCTGGCGCTGCAGGATGCCGACTTCGTGACGACTCAGCTGCGCGTCGGTCAACTCAAAGCGCGTGAAATGGATGAACGTATTCCACTGAGCCACGGCTATCTGGGGCAGGAGACCAACGGCGCGGGCGGCCTGTTCAAGGGGCTGCGTACCATTCCGGTCATTTTTGACATCATCAACGATGTGGAAGCGATCTGCCCCAACGCGTGGGTGATTAACTTCACCAACCCGGCCGGGATGGTGACCGAGGCGGTCTATCGCCACACCGGTTTCAAACGCTTTATCGGCGTCTGTAATATTCCGATTGGCATGAAGATGTTCATCAGCGATGTGCTGGAGTTGACCGATACCGACGATCTTTCTATCGATCTCTTTGGCCTGAACCACATGGTGTTTATCAAAGATGTCATCGTGAATGGTCAGTCTCGCTTTAGCGAACTGCTTGACGGCGTAGCCTCCGGACGCCTGACCGCTGCGTCAGTGAAAAACATCTTTGACCTGCCGTTCAGCGAAGGGCTGATCCGCTCGCTTAATCTGCTGCCTTGCTCATACCTGCTTTACTACTTCAAACAGAAAGAGATGCTGGCCATCGAGATGGGTGAGTACTATAAGGGTGGCGCACGCGCTCAGGTGGTGCAGAAAGTTGAAAAGCAGCTGTTTGATTTGTATAAAGATCCGAACCTGAACGTGAAACCGAAAGAGCTTGAGCTGCGCGGCGGAGCGTATTATTCCGATGCGGCGTGCGAAGTGATCAACGCCATTTACAACGACAAGCAGGCCGAGCACTACGTCAATGTGCCGCATCACGGCCATATCGACAACATCCCGGCTGACTGGGCCGTTGAGATGACCTGCATTCTGGGACGTGATGGCGCCAGGCCGCATCCACGGATTACCCACTTTGACGACAAAGTGATGGGGTTGATCCACACCATCAAAGGGTTTGAAGTGGCAGCCAGCAACGCGGCGCTGAGCGGTGAACTCAATGACGTTCTTCTGGCACTCAATCTCAGCCCGCTAGTCCATTCCGATCGCGATGCCGAGCAACTGGCCAGCGAAATGATTCTGGCGCATGAAAAATGGTTGCCTAATTTTGCCGCCACGATTGAGAAGCTGAAATTCAAACAGCACTGAGAGGATGTGTGATGGAAAACCTGCTGATCGTCAATGCTGATGATTTTGGTCTCTCAAAAGGTCAAAACTACGGCATTATTGAAGCCTGCCGCCGGGGTGTGGTGACCTCAACAACGGCACTGGTTAATGGTGACGCGGTTGAACACGCCGCGCAGCTCAGCCGCGAAGTGCCAGCGCTGGGCGTCGGCATGCACTTTGTATTGACGCTCGGGATGCCGCTTTCACCGATGCCAGGACTGACGCGGGACGGACAGCTGGGCAAATGGATTTGGGAGCAGGCAGAGCAGGGCACGCTGCCGCTCGAGGAGATTACCCGCGAGCTGGACTGTCAGTTCAACCGTTTCGTCGATCTCTTTGGCCGTGAACCCACGCATATTGACAGCCATCATCACGTGCATATGATCCCGGCACTTTTCCCGTCAGTGGCGGAATTTGCACAGCGCAAAGGCGTGGCAATGCGCGTGGATCGTGAGGTGCAGGCGCTGCACGGGCTGTCATTGTCTTCTGTGCCCACAACGGACGGATTCAGTAGCGCGTTCTACGGCGACGAGATTAGCGAAGCGCTGTTCCTGCAGGTGCTGGATGAGTCCGCCGCGCGCGGGGAACGGTCGCTGGAAGTGATGGCACACCCTGCGTTTGTCGATAACATTGTGCGTAAAAGTGCCTACTGCTGGCCGCGACTGGCGGAACTGGATGTGCTGACGTCGGCATCGCTGAAATACGCCATTGCCGAGCGTGGGTACCGTCTGGGCACCTTTGAGGATGTATGAAAATAGCCCGGAGGCGCGGTGCCTGCCGGGCTGAGTAAACGATGTCAATCAGCGCCGGGTCGGGCAAAGCCAGACCCGGCTTTTCTTATGCTGGTATCCGATCAATCTTACTGCTGCGTGACCACACACGGTGCGCTGCGAGCAGATCGAACAGCTTCGTCATAAACGCATCATCGACGTTATCGCCTTCGACAATACCATCTTCACCTTGCTCAGCCACCTTCAGGTGCGCTTTAAACTGTCGCGCATCGCCGGACAGGGCGATCGGCTTCAGGTGCTTATAGGCTTCCAGCAGATAATAAATCGCATCGCCATTGTTCAGCAGACTGTCGATGTCGCCGCACGGCACAATCACCGCATCAACGGTGAGCGATGGTGCTCCGGCAAAGGTGGCCGCAACCGGCAGCACTGAACCGTCGTCGGCGGTCACTTCCCCCATGCGGGAATAGAGCAGTTTGGCGTGAACGCCTTTGGTTTTCAGCGCCTGCATAATCCCCAGCACGTCGCTGGCACGGGTGTTGTCATTCAGCAGAATGGCCACTACCCGGCCCTTTATCGAGCCACCCGGCACCGCATACAGACTCAGGGACGGATCTTTCTTCAGGCCGTTAACGTCTTTCGGTGGGGCCGCATTGCGTTGCTCATCCGTCAGCGTAATGCCAAGGTTATCCGCCACGCTCTGGGCAAGCTGAATATCGATATGGGCGAGCTGATCGACCACGCGCTCGCGGATGTAAGTCCGCACCACTTTGCTCAGTTCAAAGCTAAAGCCGCCGATAATGTGCTGTTGCTCGATCGGCGTCTGGCTGTTCCAGAACAGGCGAGGTTGGGCATAATACTCGCCGAATGACGGGCTACGCTCGCGGATTTTATTGCCATCGATGCGCTCCTGGTACGACTCAAAACCACCGCGTTTCGGTCCCGGCGGCGTTTCGCGCGGCCAGTTATCGTTGATGGAGTTCGGCTCATAGTTAGCCGGATTGGTATCGATATCCTGGCGATGCATCCCGTCGCGCTGGAAATTGTGGTACGGGCAGGTTGGACGGTTAATCGGAATTTCGTGGAAGTTGGGCCCGCCAAGGCGACTGATCTGCGTATCGGTATAGGAGAACAATCGCCCCTGCAGGAGGGGATCGTTCGTGAAATCCAGCCCCGGAACGATATGCCCCGGGTGGAACGCGACCTGCTCATTTTCGGCAAAGAAGTTGTCCGGGTTACGGTTGAGCACCATTTTACCCACCAGCTGAACCGGCACCAGCTCCTCTGGGATCAGCTTTGTCGGGTCGAGAAGGTCGAAATCAAAGTTAAACTCATCCTCTTCCGGGATCAGCTGTAACCCCAGTTCATATTCCGGGAAGTCACCGGCTTCAATCGACTCCCACAGCTCACGACGGTGGAAGTCCGGATCGCGCCCGGTCAGCTTCTGGGCTTCATCCCAGACCAGCGAGGCTTTGCCCGCCACAGGCTTCCAGTGGAAGCGTACGAATGTGGCTTTCCCGTCCGCGTTGATCATCCTGAAGGTATGAATACCAAACCCTTCCATCGTGCGGTAGCTGCGCGGAATGCCCCGGTCTGACATCGCCCACATCACGTTGTGTAACGTTTCTGGCTGCAGTGAGACATAATCCCAGAAGGTGTCATGCGCACTTTGTCCCTGCGGTATGGCCCAGTGGGGCTCCGGTTTTACCGCATGGACAAAGTCAGGAAATTTATGCGCATCCTGAATGAAGAACACCGGGGTGTTATTACCGACGAGATCGAAAATACCCTCTTCGGTATAAAACTTGGTGGCGAAGCCGCGGATATCACGCACGGTATCTGCCGAACCCGCGCCGCCCTGTACGGTTGAAAAGCGGACAAAGACCGGTGTGATTTTGTCCGGATCGGAAAGGAAATCCGCTTTGGTTATCTCTTTGAGGCTTTTGTAGGGCTGGAAGTAGCCGTGTGCCGCGGAGCCACGCGCGTGAACGATGCGCTCAGGTATACGTTCATGGTCAAAATGGGTGATTTTTTCCCGCAGAATAAAGTCTTCCAGCAGGGTCGGTCCGCGTGTTCCCGCACGCAGCGAGTTTTGATCGTCAGCAATGCGCACGCCCTGGTTGGTGGTAAGTGCAAAACCTTCGCCGCCTTTACGGTGGGACTCAAGGGATTTCAGCTTCTCGTTTCCGGTATCCGGGGATTTCATACTTCCCGGCGCGGTAGGCTGTTCGCCAGGTGCGGAAGGGCCGGGGGACGGGCGGTGAGAGCCGTCCGCTGGGGCCAGAGAGTCCATGCCTGGTTGAGATTCTTCAGTGCCATGAATGGGTGATTGATGTGTTTTATCTTTGTTCGACATTGCACGCTTCTCCTTTATCCATTGCTAAAAACCTTGTTAACTATAGAACAATGTGGCGAAAGGGCGGGCGAACTAAGAGTTTTCAGATGACCTGGTTAAGGAATGCGCTATCAGAGCGATGCAGGGCGCGACGCGTGGGGGGAGGATCGGCTATCATAGAATTTTCCTGCTTCCAGAATGTGCTTTAGTGAACCCGTCGCTTATGAAACCTTTTCGTCAACAAAACCGCCCTGTCATTAGCTACGTGCCCCGCGTCGAACCCGCGCCGCCCGAACACGCCCTGAAGGTGGATGGTTTTCGTGATGTCTGGCAACTTCGCGGTAAATACGTAGCGTTTGTTCTGATGGGAGAACACTTCCGCCGTTCACCCGCGTTTTCGGGGCCGGAGTCGGCCCAGCGATGGGCGAACCAGGTCCGCCAGGATGAAGAGATTGAAGAATAACAGCCAAAAAAAAACCGCCATCAGGCGGTTTTTTTTATTCATCCGTGATTAACGGTGCGCCAGTTCAGCGTCGTCTTCACTTTCCAGAATGGTTTTATCGGTCTGCTTCAGCCACTGGCTGGTCAACGTACCGGCGGTCATGGAACCGCTCACGTTCAGCGCAGTACGACCCATGTCGATCAGCGGCTCAACGGAGATCAGCAGGGCAACCAGCGTCACCGGCAGACCCAGGGCTGGCAGGACAATCAGCGCGGCGAAGGTTGCGCCACCGCCAACACCCGCAACGCCTGCGGAGCTGATGGTAACAATCCCGACCAGCGTGGCAATCCAAACGGGATCCAGTGGGTTGATACCCACGGTCGGAGCAACCATTACCGCCAGCATTGCAGGGTAGAGACCTGCGCAACCGTTCTGACCAATGGTGGCACCAAAGGAGGCAGAGAAGCTGGCAATAGATTCCGGTACGCCCAGACGACGGGTCTGCGCTTCAACGTTCAGCGGAATAGACGCGGCGCTGGAACGGCTGGTGAACGCAAAGGTCAGTACCGGCCACACTTTACGGAAGTATTTCAGCGGGCTAACGCCATTGACGCCCAGCAGGATACCGTGCACCACGAACATAATGCCCAGACCCAGATAAGAGGCGACGACGAAGCTACCCAGCTTAATGATGTCCTGCAGGTTAGAGCCGGCAACCACTTTGGTCATCAGCGCCAGAACACCGTAAGGGGTCAACTGCATCACCAGACGGACCAGCTTCATTACCCAGCTTTGCAGGGTATCGATAGCCACCAGCACGCGCTCGCCTTTCGGCGCGTCGTCTTTCAGCAGCTTCAGCGCCGCCACACCGAGGAAGGCCGCAAAGATCACCACGCTGATAATGGAGGTTGGGCTGGCACCGGTCAGGTCAGCAAACGGGTTCTTCGGCACGAAAGAGAGCACCATCTGTGGCACCGTCAGGTCAGCGACTTTACCCACGTAGTTGGTCTGAATCGCCGTAAGACGCGCCGTTTCAGCCGTACCCTGGACCAGACCTTCAGCGGTCAGCCCGAACAGGTTGGTGACCAGCACACCGACCAGAGCTGCAATCAGCGTGGTAAACAGCAGCGTACCGATGGTCAGGAAGCTGATTTTACCCAACTGGGTGGCGTTATGCAGACGGGCAACGGCGCTCAGAATAGAGGCAAACACCAGCGGCATAACGATCATCTGCAGCAGCTGGACATAGCCGTTACCGACGATGTTGAACCACTGAATAGAATCTTTCAGAACTGGATTATCGGAGCCGTAAATAGCCTGCAACGCCAGACCAAACACGACACCCATGGCCAGACCAACCAGCACTTTCTTCGCGAGGCTCCACTGTTTGTGGCGCGCTTGCGCGAGAAGCAATAGCAATACAACGAACACCACAATGTTCGCGATGAGTGGAAAATTCATCCCCGTTCTCCTGATTTATTATACGGTCGGTTTTTACCGATCCTGTTGGCGCAAGGTTATCAGAAGTGTGATGTGGCGCTTATATCCAAATGGAATGGGTTATGACAAATGGAAATAATTTGTGTGCTTAGTGTTCAATCTGGTGATTAATGAAACGATTGAACTGAAATTGCAGCGAATTGATCATCTGGGATGACCAGCGCACTGCACTGTTTTCGGGCAAGGTTTGCGGCATCCAGACGGCGTAGGCAAAGAGCGCCATACACAACACACGCTCAAGCTGATTACCTTTCTGCGGCGCAAGAATGGGCAAACGGAAACGCCAGCGGCATGGCCAGAGCAGCGGCACGCCCGCAGGCGTCAGCATATCGGCAAGGATATGGCTTAAATAACCCAGCACCATTCCCTGGATAGCATCGGCGGGCACTATCCAGCTCTCAGGGACTTTTAAATAGAACAGGGTGAGCAGGCCGAATACGGCCAGCAGGCTGTGGGTAAACCCACGGTGACCAAACGCGCGGGCGATGGGTTTTGATATCCACTTTAGCCGCTGTCCCAGGAACGATTTTGGATGGTCGATATCGGGCAGCAGACAGGTCAACACGGCGGACGGGACAATATGCCACCAGTCCCCCTGTGCGAGCACAGGGGTAAGTTCAGCGTTTTTGGCAAAAACTGCGCACGCAATGGAAAAAAGCAGATGGCCTTCCGCCGTCATGATAAAACCCACAAAACTGTCAATTCATACAGTATAGGGTTTTTATACAGTAGACGAAAGAGGTGACGGTGTAACTGTATGTCACAAACGCGCCTAGCGCGCCAGCCAGCCCCCGTCGACGGCTAACGTATGACCGTTCACGTAATCCGAGGCGGCGGAGGCTAAAAAGACCACCGGTCCCTGCAGGTCTTCCGGAACTCCCCAGCGCCCGGCAGGTATCCGGTCGAGGATCTCCTGGCTGCGCTGCTGATCATCCCGCAGTTGCTGAGTGTTGTTGGTCGCCATATAGCCCGGCGCGATGGCATTAACATTGATGCCGTGTGTCGCCCATTCATTCGCCAGCAGACGCGTGATCCCCAACACGCCGCTTTTGGACGCGGTGTAAGAGGGCACGCGGATGCCACCCTGGAATGAGAGCATCGAGGCGATATTAATGATTTTCCCGCCCTGTCCCTGCGCAATAAACTGTTTAGCCACGGCCTGGGAGAGGAAAAAAAGCGATTTCAGATTCAGGTTGATGACGTCGTCCCAGTCCTTTTCGCTGAACGCGAGAGCATCTTCACGGCGTATGGTCCCGGCATTGTTCACCAGAATATCGACTCGCCCCATCTCAGCCACCGCGCTGTCAACAACGTTCTGAAGACTCTCCTGCTGACTGAGGTCGGCCCGAATCGCCCTGAACCGCCTTCCGAGTGCGCTAATGCATGCAGCCGTTTCCTCCGGCGCTTTGCGGTTAACACCCACGATGTCGCATCCCGCCTGCGCCAGCGCAATGGCCATGGCTTGTCCCAGACCGGTATCGCATCCGGTGACGATGGCCACTTTTCCTGACAGAGTGAAGTTATCCAGTATCATACGCGCCTCAGAAGTAAGGTTATTGTCATTCTGACGCTAAGGATAGAAGCGGGGGATAAGAAAAGCAAACAAAATGAAACGATGTTTTGTTTTTAAAGCAGGCAGCCTGACGCTGCCTGAAAAGGGCGGGTTACTCGCCGCGCAGGTGCTGCGCCGTCAGCTCAACCAGTGAGTTCAGCTTCACGTCGGCAAGGGCAAAACGGGGATCGTGTCGGCCTTCCTCCGCGGGAACAACAATCGAGCGCATGCGCGCGGCCTTCGAGGCCACCATTCCGTTAACGGAATCTTCCAGCGCGACACAGCAGAGGGGATCAAGACCGAGCTTAGCGGCACAGTCGAGATAGACCTGCGGGTGCGGCTTGCTGTATGGCAACGTTTCCGCTGAGGCCAGCGCGTCGAAGCTGTCGCGCAGCTCAAACATGGTCAGTACTTTTTCCAGCATATGCAGCGGTGAAGCTGACGCCAGGCCAACTCTCAACCCCTGCGCTTTACACAGCGCGACGGCTTCACGCACGCCGGGCAGCAGGGGCTTGCTCTCTTCCACCAGTGAGATGGCGCGGCTGATAATGCGCGCGGTCACTTCGTCGCGATCGGGTCCCACCCACGGCTGCTGGGCATACCACAGGTCCACCACCATATCGATGCGCAGACCAAGCGTATCCGGAAGTTCATTACGGCGGCTGATATCAACGCCCAGGCTGGCGATAACGTCCAGTTCGGCGCGATCCCACAACGGTTCGGAATCGATCAGTAATCCATCCATGTCAAAAATTGCGGCAAGAATCTGGCGCGGTGTCGACATCACAACGTCTCCTTATCCAGGGTGTACGACAGACGATAAATGCTAAGTGCACTCTGCAATTTAGCATATTGCCTTTAAAGAGCGGGCGAAAATGATGGTCAGCAGGTAGACTTAGGCAGAAATAACGCGTCTTTATGAAGGGGAACTGATGACGTATCAACAAGCTGGACGCATTGCTGTCTTAAAACGTATTGCTGGCTGGGTAATTTTTATTCCAGCCGTCATTTCGACGCTGATCTCTGTGCTCAAATTTATGTACGATCACAGTGAAAAACAGCCAGGTATTAATGCGGTAATGCTTGATTTTGCTCATGTCATGATTGAAATGATGCGTTTTAACACGCCGTTTCTGAATGTCTTTTGGTTCAATTCGCCGACGCCGAATTTTCATCAGCAGTTGAATCTCGGGTTTTGGGTGATCTACGCGCTGATTTTTATTGGTATGGCGTTGCAGGCCTCTGGCGCACGCATGAGCCGTCAGACGCGCTTTTTACGCGAAGGTGTGGAAGACCAGATGATTCTCGAACAGGCGAAAGGCCCGGAAGGGATGAGCCGCGAGCAGATTGAGTCCCGCATTGTTGTGCCGCGTCACACCATTTTCCTGCAAATTTTCCCGCTGTATATCCTGCCAGTCATTATCATCGTGGCGGGTTATTTCTTCTTTTCGCTGTTGGGATTCCTGTAACCGATAAGGGTGGCGACATAGCCACCCGTCCCGCCATTACGCGGCAAGCACACGTTCAAGTGCCCTCTGGGCATTGACCAGATGCTCTCCGCCAAACAGAATGGCGCGGTTCATCAGTGTGTAGAGCTGATACACCGGCTGGCGCTCAAGAAAACCCTGCGGCAGAGGCAGCACGGACTGGTACCCGTCGTAAATTTGCGGCGGTTGCTCAGGGTGCAGTGGCAGCATCGCCAGGTCACACTCCCTGTCGCCCCAGTAACAGGCCGGGTCGAAGATATAGGGGCCGTCAGGACCCAGCGCGCAGTTATCTGACCACAGATCGCCGTGCAGCAGAGACGGCTGAGGCTGGTGGGATGCCAGACGCTGCTGAATGTGTTCGACGATGGCATCGATATTGCCAAACTCCAGACCTTTCTCCGCAGCCAGTTCCAGCTGCCAGCCAATGCGTTGCTCAGCAAAGAATGTCGACCAGCGGCGTTGCCAGGCATTGGGTTGTGGGGTGGTGGAGAGGTCGTTGTCAAAATCGAGACCAAACTGCGGCTGGTCGCTCCATTGATGCAGTCGCGCTAACTGTTGGCCGAGAATGAAGGCGTTATGGGCGTCTAACGGGCGGGCAGGAAGAAATTCCATGACCAGAAAACTGTAGTCGCGGTCGCTGCCCACGGCCCAGACCTGCGGGACCGTCACCGTTTTACTGCGCGACAACAGTTCCAGCTGGTCGGCTTCGGCGGTGAAAATCGGAAGCAGCTCTCGCTCATCGCATTTAACAAAGAGATCGCGCCCGGCGTAGCGTAAGTGCCATGCGGCGTGGATTTCTCCGCCTGGCAGTTCGTTCCGCAGTTCAATTTCACCTTCACCCAGTTGCTCACTTAAAAGATGACTGATAGCCTGCCACATGTTGTCTCTCCCATGTTGTCTGCCAGATCATAAAGTTAGCGCATAATTGCGGTAAAAAAATACGAACTAACGCACACCTGAGCGGTTTAAATTCATGCAGGGCACTTATTGTTCTTTTTTCTGCCAGTTTTCCCAGGTATCAAGATCAATTTCTGCCGCTTTGTCGGTCACGCTTTCGACCAGACTGGCCGCCAGAGCGTGAACCTCTTCTTTACTCAGGGCGCTGATCAGGCCAAACGTCAGGGTGCCTAAATCATGGATATTGCCCTCGTCATCCGTGAGTGTGAGCAGGAAATTAGCCCGGGTAAAGGCGTTGTTGAGCTCATTAAGCTCGGTCAGCGACGCTTGATGAATGTTGATGGTAACGACGTAGCGGGTGATGTCACCACTGCTCATAATTCACCTCATTGTTATCTTGGAAGTTTTCTTAGCATAGTCGATAGGCTGCGTTTGGCGACTATGGCGCGTATTTCCCCTTCACAGAGAAGGGGAAAAGGGGGATTAATTTCGGGACAGGTAATCGACGATTTTTTGCGTGTCGCTAAGCGAACAGAGACGTGTGCCCTGGTTGATGGTGGCAGCGCTACCCGCTGCGACGCCGTAGCGTGTCATCTCCAGTAATGAAGCACCCTGGGCCAGTTTCAGGGTCATCGCTCCAACCATGCTATCACCTGCGCCCACGGTACTCTGGCTTTTCATCGGCGGCGGGACAACCTGAACGGACCCGGTTTCGTCCACGGCCAGGGCACCCTGCGGGCCAAGGGAGACCACAACCCGTCGCGCTTTGCCGCTGTGAACCAGCTCCTGCGCGGCGGTGAGGACATCGTCCGGCTGGTTCAGCTCGCGGTTCACCAGCGCGCTTAACTCTTTCTGGTTGGGTTTAACCAGCTCAAGATTGCCTGGCGTCAGGGCTGCCTGCAGCGCCTCGCCGCTGCTGTCGACAATGCAGCGGATACCGCGTTGCTGCGCGGCCCGAATCAGCGCCGTCAGTTTTTCCGTGCTGACACCGGGCGGCAGGCTGCCGCTTATCACCAGCAGAGCACCGCTCTCAATGGCCAGCACCTTCTCTTCAAGCTGACGAAACTCATCTTCACTGAGTTTTGCACCAGGCATGACGAAACGGTATTGCTCGCCGCTGGACTCCACGTGCACATGCAGGTTTTGCCGCGTCCAGTCTTTGGCCTCGACGGTCTGCGAGGCCACCTGTTCATCGGCCAGCAGAGAGACCAGGTGCTCACCGGTCGCGCCGCCTGCGGGGAAAATTGCTGTCGCCTTTCCACCGAGGTGCGTTATGGCTCGCGCCACATTGATACCGCCGCCGCCGGGCTCAAACACCGGGGCGCTGCAGCGCAATTTACCTTCCGGGTAAATCTGGGGCGTCAGGGTGGCGGAGTCGAGGGAAGGGGAGAGCGTCAGGGTGTAGATAGAAACCATCATTACCTCCTTTTAGCGTGGGTTCCTTTTAGTCTGGCACCATTTGTCAGGAAGGCAATGTAAATAACAGTATGATTTTAAATATGAATACTGACATAAAGTCTGCTGCGGCTTATATAAAATAAAACGCTTTTTGAGATCGTTCTTATTCAAAAAATGAAATAAGAAATCATTGCTATGTTATTTGCGGCTTTTTATAATTTGTTACCTTTCTCTGGACGCCTTGTCATTGATCCTCAAGAAAGTTTCCGGGACCGTGTGGTCTCTTTTTTTGTTGTACGGACTCCTTAATAAAATGAAGCTTTTGAAGACAGTACCCGCTGCACTGATGCTGGCGGGTGGCGTGTTTGCTGCAATGAACGCGACCGCAGATGATTCCGTTTTTACTGTCATGGACGATCCAGCCACCGCGCAAAAACCGTTTGAAGGTAACCTGAACGCTGGCTATCTTGCACAATCCGGTAACACGAAAAGCTCCTCTCTCACGGCGGACAGTACGCTGACCTGGTACGGTAATACCACCGCCTGGTCTCTGTGGGGAAATGCCAGTAACACCTCCGCGAATGACGAACGTTCTTCCGAGAAATATGCGGTTGGCGGACGTAGCCGTTACAACATGACCGACTTTGACTATCTGTTTGGTCAGGCCAGCTGGTTAACTGACCGTTACAACGGCTATCGCCAGCGTGATGTGTTCACTGCCGGTTATGGTCGTCAGTTCCTGAACGGTCCGGTACACAGTTTACGTTTTGAATTCGGTCCAGGTGTGCGCTACGACGAGTACACCGACGGCGAAACCAAAACTCAACCGCTCGGTTACGCTTCCGGCACCTATGCCTGGCAGATGACTGACAACACCAAATTTACCCAGGGGGTGTCTGTGTTTGGTGCCGACGATACGACGCTGAACTCAGAAACAGCGCTGAACGTGGCCATCAACGAACACTTTGGCCTGAAAGTGGCCTACAACGTCACCTGGAACTCTTCTCCTCCTGATTCTGCTCCGGATCATACCGACCGCAGAACCACGGTTTCACTGGGTTATAAAATGTAATATTCTCGGGCCGATTACGCTATCGGCCCGTTTTTTATTTTTTGAAACTGTGCTGTTTTATATTAAACACTGTTTTGAAATATCTGGTCTGCTGATATCTCCATCATTTCTTCATAATGCATTTTCATTAATTTGCGGCTTATTTGACACGAATTGATAACGTAACAGGCTAGGCAAAAGTGTGATCTGGATCTACACTCTTAGCACGGGCAGAATTCGGCCTTAAGGAATTTAGCATTATTAGTATTAAATGTAGAAAGAGAAAAAACATTATGAAAAAAATCAAAACTGCCGCAGCCGCGATGGTGCTTTCCGCACTGTCTTTTGGCGTATTTGCTGCTGATGAAACCACCCCCACAGCCAGTGACGCCCGCAGCCAAATCGGCATTGCGAAAGCCGCTGACGTTGAAGCCGGGTCTAACATCGCGCCAGCCTCTCAGTCCACCGGCCAGTCTATGAATGATGCTTTTGACGTCCATAAACTGGTTGCAGGTGAATGGTCCTGATGGGTTTTGCCGTGTTGTTATTGACGTTTAAACGCTAATTCAACGCGCCAAAAAAACCGGATTTTGTGGTACCGGTTTTTTCGCGGTAAACCTATTTGACGTAAACCTATCGTCCGTATTTCGTCCTGGCGGCGGATGTCCGCGAAATGTTATTACGGATAACGACGTTATTCCCTGCGCAGTTATTTATATCCACGTTCAGCCCCAAATCATTGCCGCCCAACGCAGAAGCAGCATTGCGCCGCAGATGGCAATCAGCACCAGTACCATTTTCCAGTGTTTTACGGCAAATCGTTTTGTTGGCATAACCTGATCCTTGTAAGTTGATGCGAACAGTCTACCAAACAGGGCGGGGAAATGCCCCTTCTCCAGTGGTGAATCAGGTTATGCCTGCTTCCGGTTCGGTTAGAACCAGTGGAATCGTTCTGCAAGAATCAACAATAAACCGGTGGCTGAAAGGATGTTCAATATCACAACCGTTCTACTTGATACGTTCATGGTATGCACCTTTGGGTTTAAAGACTTGTTCAAGAGTAGCCCAGCATCTCTGGAATGCGAGCACCGGAGATATGCGCCCTGCAAATTCATGCGAAAGTGCCAGCGCAGCAATCTGCCAGCAAAGGGTGCAATCTCTCTTTTGTTAGTGTTACCATTGCAGGGCTTGCCGTAAATCCGCATTTATCTGATTTTCGGTGGGTGAATGATCGCGAGCCAATTTGACGATTGTTGGTCAGATGGTGTCGTAATCTATTGTCAAATCACGATTATTTTCTTTGTATATGCTCTTATGTGTGGGGCATCACTGCAAATAAGGATATAAAATGCCTGTAATTACTCTTCCTGATGGCAGCCAACGCCATTACGACCACGCTGTAAGCCCAATGGATGTTGCCCTGGACATTGGTCCTGGACTCGCGAAAGCAACCATCGCTGGCCGTGTTAATGGTGAGCTGGTTGATGCATCTGACCTGATTGAAAGCGATGCGCAGCTGTCTATCATCACAGCGAAAGACGAAGAAGGTCTGGAGATCATTCGTCACTCCTGCGCGCACCTGTTAGGTCATGCGATCAAACAGCTGTGGCCGAACACCAAAATGGCGATCGGTCCGGTTATCGACAACGGTTTCTACTATGACGTTGATCTTGACCATACCCTGACTCAGGAAGATATCGACGCGCTCGAAAAACGTATGCACGAGCTCGCCGAAACTAACTATGACGTCATTAAGAAGAAAGTCAGCTGGCACGAAGCGCGTGAAACCTTCGTGAAGCGTGGTGAGAGCTATAAAGTCTCTATTCTTGATGAAAACATCTCTCATGATGACAAGCCTGGCTTGTACCATCACGAAGAATACGTCGACATGTGCCGTGGTCCGCACGTGCCGAACATGCGCTTCTGTCATCACTTTAAGCTGATGAAAATCGCGGGCGCCTACTGGCGTGGCGATAGCAACAACAAGATGTTGCAGCGTATCTATGGTACCGCGTGGGCCGATAAAAAAGCCCTTAACGCCTACCTGCAGCGCCTGGAAGAGGCGGCTAAACGTGACCACCGTAAAATCGGTAAGCAGCTTGACCTGTACCACATGCAGGAAGAAGCGCCGGGTATGGTGTTCTGGCACAATGACGGCTGGACTATCTTCCGTGAACTGGAAACGTTCGTACGCTCCAAGCTGAAAGAGTACCAGTATCAGGAAGTGAAAGGCCCGTTCATGATGGACCGTGTGCTGTGGGAAAAAACCGGCCACTGGGACAACTACAAAGATGCGATGTTCACCACCTCTTCTGAGAACCGTGAATACTGCATTAAGCCAATGAACTGCCCTGGCCACGTTCAGATCTTCAACCAGGGTCTGAAATCCTACCGCGATCTGCCGCTGCGTATGGCAGAGTTCGGTAGCTGCCACCGTAACGAGCCATCAGGTGCATTGCACGGTCTGATGCGTGTTCGTGGCTTTACTCAGGATGATGCGCATATCTTCTGTACTGAAGATCAGGTTCGTGATGAAGTTAACGCCTGTATTCGTATGGTCTACGATATGTACAGCACCTTTGGCTTCGAGAAGATCGTTGTCAAACTCTCAACGCGTCCGGAAAAACGTATCGGTAGCGATGAGACCTGGGATCGCGCAGAAGCGGATCTCGCCGTGGCGCTGGAAGAGAACGGTATTCCGTTCGAATACCAGCTGGGCGAGGGCGCATTCTACGGTCCGAAAATTGAATTTACCCTGTATGACTGCCTCGATCGCGCATGGCAGTGCGGTACTGTACAGCTGGACTTCTCCCTGCCGCAGCGTTTAAGCGCCTCTTATGTTGGCGAAGATAACGAACGTCAGGTACCGGTTATGATTCACCGTGCAATCCTCGGTTCTCTGGAGCGCTTCATCGGCATCCTGACTGAAGAGTTTGCCGGCTTCTTCCCAACCTGGCTTGCGCCAGTGCAGGTCGTGGTGATGAACATTACCGATTCTCAGGCTGAATACGTTAAAGAATTGACGCAGAAACTACAAAATGCGGGCATTCGCGTAAAAGCAGACTTGAGAAATGAGAAGATTGGCTTTAAAATCCGCGAGCACACTTTACGTCGTGTCCCGTATATGTTGGTCTGTGGTGATAAAGAGGTGGAAGCAGGCAAAGTTGCCGTTCGCACCCGCCGTGGTAAAGACCTGGGGAGCCTGGACGTAAGTGAAGTGATTGAGAAGCTGCAACAAGAGATTCGCAGCCGCAGTCTTCAACAACTGGAGGAATAAGGTATTAAAGGCGGAAAACGAGTTCAAACGGCACGTCCGAATCGTATCAATGGCGAGATTCGCGCCCAGGAAGTTCGCTTAACAGGTCTGGAAGGCGAGCAGCTGGGGATTGTGAGTCTGAGAGAAGCGATCGAAAAGGCTGAAGAAGCTGGAGTAGATTTAGTTGAAATCAGCCCTAACGCCGAACCGCCAGTTTGTCGTATCATGGACTACGGCAAGTTCCTTTATGAAAAGAGTAAGTCTTCTAAGGAACAGAAGAAAAAGCAAAAAGTTATCCAGGTTAAGGAAATTAAATTCCGTCCTGGTACCGACGATGGCGATTATCAGGTAAAACTCCGCAGCCTGATTCGCTTTCTGGAAGATGGCGATAAGGCCAAGATCACACTGCGTTTCCGCGGTCGTGAGATGGCCCACCAACAGATTGGTATGGAAGTGCTTAACCGCGTCCGTGACGATCTGAGTGAACTGGCAGTAGTCGAATCCTTCCCTACGAAGATCGAAGGCCGCCAGATGATCATGGTGCTCGCTCCTAAGAAGAAACAGTAAGGCCTTCAAGCAGCAAAACCTGTGGAGCCTTCGGGTCTCATAGGTTTTGTTCGCCTATGTTTCGTTTATTTAACAATGCGAAGTGGAAGTAATTAAGATGCCAAAAATTAAGACCGTACGCGGTGCTGCTAAGCGCTTCAAAAAAACCGGTGGTGGTGGATTTAAGCGTAAGCACGCAAACCTGCGTCATATTCTGACCAAAAAATCTACTAAGCGTAAACGTCACCTGCGTCCAAAAGGCCTTGTTTCTAAAGGCGATCTGGGTCTGGTTATCGCGTGCCTGCCGTACGCATAAGCCGTTAACGTTTAATTTTTTACTAAGAATATAGATACAGGAGAGCACATATGGCTCGCGTAAAACGTGGTGTAATTGCACGTGCACGTCACAAGAAAATTTTGAAACAAGCTAAAGGCTACTACGGTGCGCGTTCACGCGTATACCGCGTTGCCTTCCAGGCTGTTATCAAAGCAGGTCAGTACGCTTACCGTGACCGTCGTCAACGTAAGCGTCAGTTCCGTCAACTGTGGATTGCGCGTATCAACGCAGCAGCACGTCAGAACGGTATTTCTTACAGCAAATTCATCAACGGCCTGAAAAAAGCCTCTGTTGAAATCGACCGTAAGATCCTGGCTGACATCGCAGTATTCGACAAAGTAGCGTTCACCGCTCTGGTCGAAAAAGCGAAAGCAGCACTGGCATAAGCCAGTTGAAAGAGGGGGCTTCGCTCCCTCTTTTCATTTAACACCATCAGAAGATTGACTTTTACCCGTGCAACCTTTTCAATAAGGTCTTAACGGTTTTTTACCACACAAGGTAACGCAAGCATGAATGCTGCTATTTTCCGCTTCTTCTTTTACTTTAGCACCTGAATTCAGGAGGCTAGCGCGTGAAAGATGAAACGAAAAACAGCGCCAGATAAGCCTCCTGATGGAGGCTTTTTTTGTGTCTAAATTCGAGAGAATAACTCCACCAAATCGGTGTCTGCACCGACATAATGAGGAAAATCATGTCACATCTCGCAGAGCTGGTTGCCAGTGCAACAGCCGCCATTAATCAGGCCTCAGATGTTGCCGCGTTAGACAATGTCCGCGTCGAATATCTCGGTAAGAAAGGGCATTTGACCCTTCAAATGACAACCCTGCGTGAACTGCCGCCAGAGGAACGCCCGGCAGCGGGTGCGGTCATTAACGAAGCCAAAGAGCAGGTGCAACAGGCACTGAACGCGCGCAAAGCTGAGCTGGAAAGCGCGGTGCTGAATGCGCGTCTGGCGGCAGAAACTATCGATGTCTCCCTGCCGGGTCGCCGTATTGAAAACGGTGGCCTGCATCCGGTTACCCGCACCATTGATCGCATTGAAAGTTTCTTCGGTGAGCTCGGCTTTACCGTGGCGACTGGCCCGGAAATCGAAGATGATTACCACAACTTCGACGCCCTCAACATTCCAGGCCATCATCCGGCACGTGCTGACCACGACACTTTCTGGTTCGACGCCACCCGTCTGCTGCGTACTCAGACCTCGGGCGTTCAGATCCGTACCATGAAGGAACAGGAGCCCCCGATCCGCATCATCGCACCGGGCCGCGTGTACCGTAACGACTACGATCAGACCCATACCCCGATGTTCCATCAGATGGAAGGCCTGATTGTTGATAAGAACATCAGCTTTACCAACCTGAAAGGTACGCTGCACGATTTCCTGAACAACTTCTTTGAGGAAGACCTGCAGGTTCGTTTCCGTCCGTCCTACTTCCCGTTCACTGAACCGTCTGCGGAAGTTGACGTGATGGGTAAAAACGGCAAATGGCTGGAAGTGCTGGGCTGCGGCATGGTGCATCCAAACGTTCTGCGCAACGTGGGTATCGATCCAGAAGTCTACTCCGGCTTTGCGTTCGGTATGGGCATGGAGCGTCTGACAATGCTGCGCTATGGCGTGACCGATTTGCGTGCATTCTTCGAAAACGATCTGCGTTTCCTCAAACAGTTTAAATAAGGGCAGGACAGAACAATGAAATTCAGTGAACTGTGGTTACGCGAATGGGTGAACACCACGCTTGATAGCGAAGCGCTTTCCAACCAGATCACCATGGCGGGTCTGGAAGTTGACGGTGTTGAGCCGGTTTCTGGCGCTTTCAATGGCGTCGTTGTGGGCGAAGTGGTTGAGTGCGGTCAGCACCCTAACGCTGACAAGCTGCGTGTGACAAAAGTTAACGTAGGCGGCGATCGCCTGCTGGATATCGTCTGCGGCGCGCCAAACTGCCGTCAGGGCCTGAAAGTGGCCGTGGCGACCGTGGGGGCTGTACTGCCGGGCGATTTTAAAATTAAAGCAGCGAAACTGCGCGGTGAGCCGTCTGAAGGCATGCTGTGTTCGTTCTCTGAGCTGGGTATTTCCGACGATCACAATGGCATCATTGAGCTGCCGCTTGATGCGCCTATTGGTACCGACATCCGCGAATACCTGAAACTTGATGACAACACCATTGAAATCAGCGTGACGCCAAACCGTGCGGACTGCTTAGGCATTATCGGCGTGGCCCGCGATGTGGCCGTGCTGAACCAGACTGAACTGAACGTACCGGAAATCGTACCGGTTGACGCTACCATCAGTGACACACTGCCGATTCAGGTTGAAGCCGCTGATGCGTGCCCACGCTACCTTGGTCGTGTGGTGAAAGGCATCAACGTAAAAGCGCCAACCCCGCTGTGGATGAAAGAGAAGCTGCGTCGCTGCGGTATTCGTTCTATCGACGCCGTCGTTGACGTGACCAACTATGTTCTGCTGGAGCTGGGTCAGCCGATGCACGCGTTCGATAAAGATCGTATCGAAGGCGGTATTGTGGTGCGTATGGCGAAAGAGGGCGAAACCCTGGTTCTGCTCGACGGTAGCGAAGCAAAACTGAATGCTGATACGCTGGTGATCGCGGACCACGTTAAAGCGCTGGCGATGGGCGGTATCTTCGGTGGCGAACACTCCGGTGTAAATGATGAAACGCAAAACGTTCTGCTGGAGTGTGCGTTTTTCAGCCCGCTCTCTATCACCGGTCGCGCACGTCGTCACGGCCTGCATACCGATGCCTCTCACCGTTATGAGCGTGGCGTCGATCCGGCACTGCAGCACAAAGCGATGGAGCGTGCGACGCGTCTGCTGATCGACATCTGCGGCGGTGAAGCGGGCCCGGTTATCGACGTCACCCACGAAGCGACGTTGCCGAAGCGTGCGACCATTACCCTGCGTCGTAGCAAGCTGGATCGTCTGATTGGTCACCATGTTGCTGACGCACAGGTCAGCGATATCCTTCGCCGCCTGGGTTGTGACGTGACCGAAGGGCAGGACGAGTGGAAAGCCGTTGCGCCATCTTGGCGTTTCGACATGGAGATCGAAGAAGATCTGGTGGAAGAAGTGGCTCGCGTATACGGCTACAACAACATCCCGGATGAGCCTGTTCAGGCGGGTCTGGTGATGGGAAGCCACCGTGAAGCAGATTTGTCTCTTAAGCGTGTGAAAACCATGCTGAACGACAAAGGCTATCAGGAAGTGATCACCTACAGCTTTGTTGATCCAAAACTGCAGCAGATGATCCATCCGGGCCAGGAAGCGCTGATCCTGCCAAGCCCAATCTCCAGCGAAATGTCCGCGATGCGCCTGTCCCTGTGGACCGGTCTGCTGGGGACTATCGTTTACAACCAGAATCGTCAGCAAAACCGCGTGCGAATTTTCGAAAGTGGTTTACGCTTTGTACCGGATAATCAGGCAAATTTAGGCATCCGTCAGGATCTCATGCTGGCTGGTGCCATCAGCGGTAACCGTTACGAAGAGCACTGGGACCTGGCAAAAGGCACGGTTGATTTCTACGATATGAAGGGAGATCTGGAAGCAATTCTCGATCTGACCGGTAAATTATCTGAAATTGAATTCCGTGCAGAAGCGATCCCTGCGCTGCATCCAGGCCAGAGCGCGGCTATCTATTTAGACGGCAAACGCATTGGTTTCATTGGCGTTGTTCATCCTGAGCTGGAGCGCAAGCTGGACCTGAACGGCCGTACCATCGTGTTCGAGCTGGAATGGAGCCCGGTTGCAGACCGCGTCATTCCTCAGGCCCGCGACGTCTCACGCTTCCCGGCAAACCGCCGTGATATCGCGGTTGTGGTCGCGGAAAATGTGCCCGCAGCAGATATTTTGGCCGAATGTAAGAAAGTTGGCGTAAATCAGGTAGTTGGCGTAAACTTATTTGACGTGTACCGCGGCAAGGGCGTAGCAGAAGGTTTCAAGAGCCTCGCTATTAGCCTTATCCTTCAGGATACCAGCCGTACACTCGAAGAAGAGGAGATTGCCGCTACCGTCGCCAAATGTGTAGAGGCATTAAAAGAGCGATTCCAGGCATCATTGAGGGATTGAACCTATGGCGCTTACAAAAGCTGAAATGTCAGAATATCTGTTTGATAAGCTTGGGCTTAGCAAACGAGATGCCAAAGAGCTGGTAGAGCTGTTTTTCGAAGAGATCCGTCGTGCTCTGGAAAATGGTGAGCAGGTAAAACTCTCCGGTTTTGGCAATTTTGATTTGCGTGACAAAAACCAACGTCCGGGCCGTAACCCGAAGACGGGGGAAGATATTCCGATTACAGCCCGCCGCGTGGTGACCTTCAGACCCGGCCAGAAGTTAAAAAGCCGTGTCGAAAACGCAACGCCCAAAGCAGAGTAATATGAACTAACTAAAAAGGCCGCTCACGCGGCCTTTTTTCTTTGCGCTCTCTGGCAAACCCGCCGTAAAATCAATTACATCACACGCTACTAAAACCATGTCCATGCTTGATTATGCCCATCGCCAGCACCGTTTAGATCAACGACACCTGCTTTTGCTCGTGCTGCTGCTCATTGTTACCGCAGGCGTCAGCCTGTGCGCCGGGGAACAGTGGATAGGGCCTGAACACTGGTTTGGGCCTGAGGGGCAGCTTTTCGTCTGGCAAATCCGTCTGCCGCGCACGCTGGCGGTGATCCTGGTGGGCGCCGCGCTGGCACTGTGCGGCACCATTATGCAGGCATTATTTGATAACCCGCTGGCGGAGCCCGGGCTGCTCGGCGTGTCGAATGGCGCGGGCGTAGGGCTGGTGGCGGCGGTGATGTTGGGCGGGGGGGAACTCTCCTCATGGGGGATTAGCCTCAGCGCCATTATCGGCGCGTTGCTGATAACGGTAATCCTTTTGCGCTTTGCCAGACGGCACTTATCAACCAGCCGGCTGCTGCTTGCCGGGGTGGCTCTGGGGATCATCTGTAGCGCACTGATGACCTGGGCGGTGTACTTCTCCACGTCCTTTGACTTGCGTCAGTTGATGTACTGGATGATGGGCGGCTTCGGGGGCGTAGACTGGCGCCAGGGCTGGCTGATGGCACTGCTGATACCGGTCTTGCTGTGGGCAGGCCTGCAGGCACAGCCGCTGAATATTCTCGCGCTGGGGGAAACCTCGGCCCGCCAGCTTGGCATGCCGATAGGCTTCTGGCGTAACGTGCTGGTCATTGCCATTGGCTGGCTGGTTGGTGTGAGCGTGGCACTGGCCGGGGCGATTGGCTTTATTGGGCTGGTTATCCCGCACATGCTGCGTCTGTGCGGGATCACCGACCATCGAACCTTACTGCCGGCCTCGGCGGTTGCCGGGGCGGTAACGCTACTGGTGGCGGATATCATCGCCCGGCTCGCCCTGACAGCCGCTGAGCTGCCAATAGGCGTGGTGACCGCCACGCTGGGCGCGCCGGTATTTATCTGGCTACTATTAAAATCCGGACGTTAAATCACTACCCGTAAGATAACCTGAGGGAATGCTATGCAGTCTGATATTTTGAATACCGAAGTGACCACCATTGAGGGTGAGAAAACCACGCTGGAAAGCTATAAAGGCAACGTGCTGCTCATCGTGAACGTGGCCTCCAAATGTGGCCTGACGCCGCAGTACGAACAGCTGGAAAACATTCAAAAAGCCTGGGAGAAAGACGGTTTCACCGTGCTGGGCTTCCCGTGCAACCAGTTCCTGGGCCAGGAGCCGGGCAGCGAAGACGAAATCAAAACGTTTTGCAGCACCACCTACGGTGTGACGTTCCCGATGTTCAGCAAAATCGATGTTAACGGTGAACATCGCCATCCCCTGTATGCGAAGCTGGTGGCGGCCGCGCCGACCGCCGTTGCGCCGGAAGGCAGCGGTTTTTATGAGCGCATGGCCAGTAAAGGACGCGCGCCGCTCTATCCGGACGATATCCTGTGGAATTTTGAAAAATTCCTTATTGGTCGTGACGGACAGGTGGTGCAGCGTTTTTCACCGGACATGACGCCTGAAGATCCGATTGTGATGGAGTCTATCAAGCTGGCGCTGGCGAAATAATGACGTTGCTGATGCAGCTCACGGACGTCGCCGATACGGGGCGTCTCGAGCCGATAACCGGTGCCATCAATGCAGGCGAAATCCTGCATCTTGTCGGGCCGAACGGCGCAGGAAAGAGCACCTTACTGGCGCGCATGGCGGGGCTGACCGCCGGCGCGGGGGAGATAACCCTGCTGGAGCATAACCTTGCTGACTGGTCGCCAGTCTCGCTGGCGCACAGGCGCAGCTATCTGGTGCAGCAGCAGGTCCCGCCCTTTGTGATGCCCGTCTGGCACTACCTGATGCTGCATCTGCACGATAAACAGCATACGTCGCTGCTCACTGAGGTGGCGGCGGGATTAGGACTAGAAGATAAACTGTCCCGGCATGCCAGCCAGCTTTCGGGGGGCGAGTGGCAGCGCGTGCGTCTGGCGGCCGTCATTTTGCAGATTCACCCGGCCGGCAATCCACATGGCAGACTGCTGCTTCTGGATGAACCGATGAGCGGTCTGGATGTGGCACAGCAGGCCGCGCTGGACACCCTGTTAAGCTCCCTGAGCAGAAAAGGGATCGGCGTGGTCATGAGCAGTCATGACCTGAACCATACGCTGCGTCACGCCCACCGGGTGTGGCTGTTGGCGCGAGGAAAGATGATTGCCAGCGGCACGCGCGATGCGGTATTGACGCCGCCAAATCTTGCCCGCGCGTACAATATGTCTTTCCGCAGGCTGGATATAGAAGGGCATAAGATGCTGATTTCTACCGCGCAGGCGTAACCGTTTCTTGCCTGTTAACGCCGTTGCACGCTAAATTACGAAAAGAACAAAAAAAGCAGAGGATTCGTCTGAAAATGCGATTCTGGTTTCTCCTGATGGCCGCGTTATTTCTTGCGGGATGCAGTAGCCATCGTGCGCCGCCGCCTAACCCGCGGCTTTCAGATTCTATTACCGTCATTGCCAGCCTTAACGATCAGCTGAGCAACTGGCGCGGCACGCCCTATCGTTATGGCGGCATGAGCCGTGGGGGCGTAGATTGTTCTGGCTTTGTTCTGATGACGTTTCGCGATAAGTTTGATTTACAGCTTCCGCGCGAAACGCGCAAACAGGCGGAAATTGGCACGGAAATCGATAAAGATGATTTGCTGCCCGGCGACCTGGTTTTTTTCAAAACCGGCTCGGGTGACAGTGGGCTTCACGTCGGTATTTATGATACCGATAATCAGTTTATTCACGCCTCGACCAGTCGTGGGGTGATGCGCTCGTCGCTCGATAATGTTTACTGGCGTAAAAACTTCTGGCAGGCACGACGTATTTAGTCTGTCAAAGAGCAGTCTCTTATGATGGCATGATAACTAATAAATCATGCCATTTTTTCTCAAATAAGAGGTTTAAAGTTAAATTTACGAAAAATGACTTATCTCCTCAGGTGTCTGTTTTATCTAAAACTGGCTATTACTGAGTAACCAGGATAAGATTATTTTAGATTCAGGGATAAATCTGAAAAATAATACGGAACTAATGAAATTAATCTTATTAAAATCAAGACAGTGGAATTGTGTCGGCAATTGCTCCAGGATGTCCTCTCTCATCTTTAATGCGGGGCGAGTGCAATGATTATTACGCTAGATAATGCTTACCAGTCTGAACTGATGCTTCTGCCTGCCCGTAATAGCGCCGGCGAGCTTAAAGGTTTAGAGGTTCTGGTTAACTTTACTGGCGTCGGTACCCACGTTCGGATCCCCACCGAACTCGTTATCCCGCGGCTTTCGGCTGAAGAAGAGTTAGCGTTGTTTAACGAGAAATTGCAATTGCTTGATACCTGTAAACTGTTTTTTATTCAGCATCAGTTAATTGCATGGATCAATATTACACCTGTAATTGTTGAATTTTTATTAAGTAATGGGAACGCTGTTTCAATACTTGAGCGTTATCCGTTTCTTGAGTTTACTGTTAATGAGAATTATCCAGGTTTAAATAACGGGAAGGACGATCTGCAACTGGCGAGAATGGCAATCCATTTTCCGCTGGTGCTGGCAAACTTTGGCGCAGGCGCAGCGTCGTTGAAAGCCGTTTATGATGGATTGTTTAAACGGGTCATTCTCGACAAGGGATTTATCCAGCAGCGTGCTTCTGAACTCTCTTTTGAGCCTTTTATGCGCGCAATCCTCTGGCAAATAACGCCTCACTGTCAGTCCGTGCTCGTCGGCGGCATTGATGACCACGGTTTATTGCAGCGCGTCTTGTCCTTTAACTTTGGCGCAATGCAGGGGGCGCTCTGGCCAGCCGTCTCTGCAGAGCACGTCACCACGCTCGTTCAGTGATAACCCTCTCTTTCGCCCGTGTTTAAGTCCGGGTAAACCCTCTACACTAAAAGCAGGAGGACCTATGACCCTGTCTTTTACTGCTCACTGGCATGACGAGTTGCCGGGTTTTTATACCGCACTCAAACCCACACCGTTACAAAATTCCCGTCTTATCTGGCATAACGATCGGCTGGCAGATGAGCTGGCTGTTCCACCTGAGATGTTTCAGCCCGCCGACGGCGCTGGCGTCTGGGGAGGCGAAACGCTGCTTGCCGGTATGCAGCCTCTGGCTCAGGTCTATAGCGGACATCAGTTTGGCGTCTGGGCAGGACAACTGGGCGATGGCCGGGGGATCCTGCTGGGCGAACAACGGCTGCCCAACGGGGAGACGGTGGACTGGCACCTGAAGGGTGCCGGCCTGACCCCTTACTCGCGAATGGGCGACGGGCGCGCGGTATTGCGTTCGACTATTCGCGAATGTCTGGCATCCGAAGCGATGCATGCGCTGGGGATCCCCACCACCCGCGCACTGTCGATTGTAACCAGTGACACCCCGGTGGCACGTGAAACGATGGAAAAAGGGGCGATGCTCATGCGCGTTGCGCAAAGCCATCTGCGTTTTGGCCACTTTGAACACTTTTATTATCGTCGTGAGCCGGAAAAAGTCCGCCAGCTTGCGGATTATGCCCTTCGTCATCACTGGTCTCATTTCCAGGACGAGGCCGATAAATACATTCTCTGGTTCCGCGATGTGGTAGCCCGTACCGCAACTATGATTGCCCGCTGGCAGACGGTCGGGTTTGCCCATGGGGTGATGAACACGGACAACATGTCGCTTCTCGGGTTGACCTTTGATTACGGTCCGTTTGGCTTCCTTGATGACTATCAGCCGGGGTACATCTGCAACCATTCTGACTATCAGGGACGTTACAGTTTCGACAATCAGCCGGCTGTTGGCCTGTGGAACCTGCAGCGCCTTGCGCAAACTCTGTCGCCGTTTATCGACGTTGATGCCCTGAATGATGCGCTCGACAGCTACCAGGACATTTTACTGCGCGAATACGGCGTGCTGATGCGCAACAAGCTGGGGCTGGTGACGCAGGAGAGGGGCGATAACGACATCCTGAACGCTCTGTTTGCCCTCATGGAACGTGAAGGCAGCGATTACACCCGCACCTTCCGGATGCTGAGCCAGACTGAGCAACACAGTTGTGCCTCACCGCTGCGCGACGAGTTCATTGACAGGCAGGGCTTTGACGACTGGTTTGCGCTTTACCGTGCGCGGTTGCAGCAAGAGCAAGTCGACGACGCAACCCGGCAGGCGCAAATGAACGCGGCGAACCCGGCGATGGTTTTGCGCAACTGGCTGGCGCAGCGGGCCATTGAACAGGCAGAGCAGGGGGAGTATGACGAATTACATCGCCTGCATGTGGCTCTGCGTACGCCGTTTGCTGACCGTGATGACGACTATGTCAGCCGTCCGCCGGACTGGGGAAAACGCCTGGAAGTGAGCTGTTCGAGCTAGTCCGGGCGGACAAAACCTGACACCTTGCGGTGCCAGGTTTTTTTATGCCGATACCGCGGTCACTGTGCGACCCATCCGCCATCCATATTCCAGGCGGCGCCGCGGACCTGTACGGCGCTGTCACTGCACAAAAACAACGCCAGTTCGCCTAGCTGTTCCGGCGTAACAAACTCACCGGCGGGCTGTTTCTCTGCCAGCAGTTGCTCACGAGCGACATCCGGTGCGACGCCATCGGCAATACGTCTGTCGATTTGCTGCTGCACCAGCGGGGTCAGCACCCAGCCCGGGCAGATGGCATTGGCGGTAATACCGGTGCGGGCGGTCTCCAGCGCCAGGGATTTGGTAAAGCCCACCACGCCATGCTTGGCGGCAACATAGGCGGATTTCTCTTTCGACGCGACCAACCCATGCACGGAGGCGATATTAATGATGCGCCCCCAGTTTTTCGCCTGCATCGCAGGCAGCGCCAGCCGGCTGGTGTGAAAGACGGAAGAGAGGTTGATGGCGATAATGTCGTTCCATTTCTCCACCGGGAACGCATCAACAGGTGCGACGTGCTGTATACCGGCGTTGTTGATCAGAATATCGACTCCGCCATACCGGGTTTCGGCGTAGTGCATCATGGCTTCAATCTGCTGGACGTCACGCAGGTCCGCATCGTGATAGCCCGGCGTTTTACCCCGTTTCGCGATTTCGTCTCTTGCCGATTCACTGTCGCCGAAACCGTTAAGAATCAACTGCGCGCCGGCCTTCGCCAGCACGCCAGCGATCCCAAGTCCAATACCGCTGGTCGAGCCGGTCACCAGTGCGGTTTTACCGTTCAGATTCATTTTATTCTCCTTACACAATGCCGGTGAGATAGAACACGGCAATGACAAAAAGCACCGCCAGACTTTTGATGAGGGTGATAGCGAAAATGCCGCCATACGCCTGACGATGGCTCAGACCCGTAATGGCAAGCAACGTAATCACGGCCCCGTTATGGGGAAGCGTATCCATGCCGCCGCTGGCCATCGAGGCCACGCGGTGGAGAACCTCCAGAGGGATATTGGCTGCGTGGGCGGCCGCGACAAACGTATCGGCCATGGCCGCAAGGGCGATGCTCATCCCGCCCGACGCCGAACCGGTGATCCCGGCAAGCACGGTCACGCTGATGGCTTCGTTGAGCAACGGGTTCGGGATAGCGGCGAGCGCTTTGGATAAGACCAGAAAACCGGGCAGCGCAGCGATCACCGCCCCGAAACCATATTCAGATGCGGTATTCATTGCCGCCAGAATGGCGCCGCTGACCGCCGTCCGGCTGCCTTCTGCCAGCCGTCCCCGGATATTGCGAAATCCAAAAAGCAGTACCATGACAATACCCGCGATCAGCGCCGCTTCCACGGCCCAGATGGCGGTGATTTTGCTGACCTCGGTGACAATCGGCTTCGCCAGCCCGGGCAGGGTAAGTTCATGGTGCGTCCCGTACCAGCCGGGGATCCAGCGGGTAAACAGCAGGTTGAGGATCCCGACCAGCAGCAGAGGGGAAATGGCGATCAGCGGATGGGGCAGATTAATGTTGTCCGGCGTTTCAGGTTCATTTTTCAGATCGGAACCGTAACCCTCATTGTTGTTGAGCGCCTTTCGCCGCTGACGCTCCAGCCAGAGCAGGCCAAAACAGAGGATAAACAGCGAGCCAATCAGCCCAAGCCACGGGGCGGCCCAGGCGTTAGTGCCAAAGAAGCTGGTGGGGATAATGTTCTGGATCTGCGGCGTGCCGGGCAGGGCATCCATGGTAAACGAGAACGCACCCAGAGCCACGGTCGCCGGGATAAGACGTTTGGGGATGCCGCTCTGGCGGAACAGTTCGGCCGCAAAAGGATAGACGGCAAAGGCCACCACGAAGAGCGAAACGCCGCCGTACGTTAACAATGCACACACCAGCACAATGACCGGAATCGCATGGCGGCGCCCGAGGATCTGGATCGCTGCAGCGACGATAGCGCGTGAGAAACCGGAAAGCTCAATCAGCTTGCCAAACACGGCACCCAGCAGGAACACCGGGAAGTAGAGCTTGACGAAGCCGACCATCTTTTCCATAAACAGACCGGTAAACGTCGGGCCGACGGCCCCCGGATCGGTCAGCAGCACGGCACCCAGCGCCGCGATGGGGGCAAACAGAATAACGCTGTATCCGCGATAGGCCGCAAGCATCAGCAATGCCAGCGCCGCCAGGGCAATCAACACACTCATTATGACTCCTCACTATCATTGTTATATTCGGGTACCAACGAGATGTCCGGGCGCGGTTAGCGCGCAAGGGTTAATGCAATGCCTTGCCCCCCTCCCACACACAGGGTGACGAGCCCTTTTTTCGCGTCGCGGCGTTGCATCTCATGCAGCAGCGTGACGAGGATCCGACAGCCAGAGGCGCCGATGGGGTGGCCAAGCGCAATCGCACCACCGTTTACGTTCACCTTACGTTCATCCCAGCCGAGCAGTTTGCCAACGGCCAGCGCCTGTGCGGCAAAGGCTTCATTCGCTTCAATGACGTCCACCTCATCCAGCGCCCAGCCTGCCCGGGCCAGAGCCGTCTGGCAGGCGCTGACCGGCCCGATGCCCATCACCGATGGATCAATGCCGGTCACGGCATAACTCACGATCCGTCCCAGGATCGGTAACCCGCTTTCCCGCGCTTTTTCACCGCTCATCAACAGCACCGCAGCGGCACCATCGTTCAGGGTTGAGGCATTACCCGCCGTGACCGTTCCATCTTCACGACGAAAGGCAGGGCGCAACTGAGCGAGTTGCTCAGCGGTGGTTCCCGGCCGGGGTTGTTCATCACTGCTAACCAGGCGCGGCGGCTTTTTACCCTCGCTCACCGTGACCGGAGCCATCTCCGCGTTAAACAGACCGTGCTCAATGGCCGACGCCGCTTTTTGCTGCGACCGGGCGGCAAAAGCGTCCTGCTGCTCGCGGGAGATGCCATACTGGCGGGCAACGTTTTCCGCGGTGATGCCCATGTGATAATCGTTAAATGCGTCCCACAGGCCGTCCGTTATCATGCTGTCCTGCAACCCTGTATGACCAAAACGCAACCCTGACCGCGCACCGTCCAGCAGGTAAGGGGCATTGCTCATGCTCTCCTGGCCGCCAGCGATAACCACGTCGGCATCGCCGCAGCGGATAGCCTGCGCGGCGAGCTGCACCGCTTTTAAACCAGCACCGCACACCAGATTGACGGTTGTCGCGGGCGTACTGACGGGCAATCCGGCCGTGAGAGCGGTCTGACGGGCGGGGTTTTGTCCGCACCCTGCCGTCAGCACCTGACCGAAAATCAGTTCGTCTACCTGATCTGCGCACAGTTGGCTGTTCTCAAGCAGGCGACGAACCGCTACGGCACCCAGTTCAACCGCGGAAAGGGAGGAGAGCGATCCGCGAAAACTGCCTACAGGGGTTCGCGTGGCCCCGACAATCATGACCTCATTCATGTTCACTCCTCAGTTGAAGCGCATCTCGCGCACGTCGTCCGCCACGATGATTTTCCCGGCTGTTTTACTGACGATGTCGTCAATACTGACGCCGGGGGCGTATTCCCGCAGAATGAACGCGCCGTCTTCAATCTCCAGCAACGCAAGGTCGGTTAACACCCGACGGAGACAGCCAGCGCCGGTCAACGGCAGCGTGCAGCGCGGCAGCAGTTTTGACTCGCCGTTTTTTGCGGCATGGGTCATCACCACAATGATGTTCTGCGCCCCGGCGACCAGATCCATCGCGCCTCCCATCCCTTTCACCATCTTGCCCGGGATCATCCACGAGGCGATGTTGCCTTCGACATCCACTTCGAACGCCCCGAGTACGGTCAGGTCAACATGACCGCCCCGGATCATGGCGAACGACTGGGCCGAGTCGAAAATGGCGGCACCGATCCTCGCGGTGACGGTCTGCTTACCGGCGTTGATCATGTCGGCGTCAAGGCTCTGCTCATCCGGAAAGGCTCCCATCCCCAGCAGGCCGTTTTCAGACTGGAGCATCACGTCCATTCCCGCCGGAATATAGTTCGCCACAAGGGTCGGGATCCCTATCCCCAGGTTGACGTAGTAACCGTCGCGCAGTTCTCGGGCGACGCGCATGGCCATCTGTTCACGGGTTAACATCTTCAGACTCCCTCTGCGCGCAGCGTGCGCTGTTCAATGCGTTTCTCGAACTGGCCGACAATCAGCCTGTCGACGTAGATCCCCGGGGTATGAATGGCCGACGGGGGCAGTTCGCCCGGGGCGACGATCTCTTCCACTTCCACCACCGTTATCCGGCCCGCGGTGGCCATCAGCGGGTTAAAGTTTTGCGCGGTATGGCGATAGATAACGTTGCCGTACCAGTCCGCTTTCCAGCCCTTGATCAGCGCAAAATCGCCGGTGATGGCCTCTTCGAGGACATAATGCTTGCCGGCAAACTGGCGAACTTCCTTGCCAGCAGCCACGGGGGTGCCATAGCCGGTGGCCGTGTAAAACGCCGGAATACCCGCTCCGCCAGCGCGAACCTTTTCTGCCAGGGTTCCCTGTGGGGTGAGTTCCACTTCCAGCTCGCCGCTCAACACCTGTTGCTCGAACAGCGCGTTTTCGCCCACGTACGACGCCACCACTTTTCGTACCTGGCGCGTCTCAAGGAGTATCCCGAGACCAAAACCATCGACGCCGCAGTTGTTTGAAACCACCGTCAGCCCCTGCACCTGACGGCGTCTGACTTCGGCAATCAGGTTCTCAGGAATGCCGCACAGGCCGAAGCCGCCTGCCAGCAATGTCATTCCGTCCGTCAGCCCGTCCAGCGCCTGCGCATAGCTGCCGACGCGCTTATCCAGTCCCGCCATAATCATCCCTCCCGTTATCCGTGCCGGTATCATTAGGGGCGGCGACTCATTTGTTAATTTTGAATTTGTGACCCACTCATTTGGTTTTTTTATTAATTTCCTGTTAACTAAATTTTTTCAATTAGTTAACAAGGTGAAAAATGAGAATGAGTGTCAAACAGTTACGCGCGTTTTTAGCGGTAGCTCACACTCTGAATTTCGCGCATGCCAGTGAACGGCTGAATCTTTCCCAGCCGGCGCTTAGCCTGACGATCAAGGGTCTGGAGGAGGCGCTGGGGGGACCGCTGTTGCAGCGCAGCACCCGCAAGGTGGCGCTGACGCAGGAGGGGGAGACCTTTTTACCGATGGCGCGCCAGCTGCTGGCGGACTGGGATAACGCCGAAGAGGCCATGCATCAGTGCTTTACGCTGCAGCGCGGCAAAATCTCAGTCGCGGCGATGCCGTCATTTGCGGCGAATGTCCTGCCGGAGGTGCTCAAGGCATTTCGCGATCGCCACGCCGGGATCAACGTCACCGTCCATGATGTTATCAACGAGCAGGTAATTGAAATGGTGCGTGAAGGGCGGGTCGAGATGGGGATCGCGTTTGAACCGGCGCCGACTCATAACCTGCTTTTTACGCCGCTGGGTCTCGATCGATTTGTCGCCATTGTGCCGAAATCATCCGCTCTGGCAGCCAAAAAATGCCTTTCATGGGAAGCGCTACTGACGCTGGATTTCATTACCCTGCAGCGCCCTTCGGCCGTTCGTCTGATGATGGAAGAGGAACTGGCCCGCAGCGGTCGTAAACTGGATGTGGCGCTGGAGAGCCATCAGTTGGTGACGGTGGGCAGAATGGTCGCCAGCGGCCTGGGCGGCAGTGCGGTCCCGGCACTGTGTGAGGCGCAGATGACCTCGTTAGGCGCGGTCTGTATTCCACTCGATAACCCGCCAATTGAAAAATGCATCGGCGTGATCCACCCCGGGCACACGCAGCTTTCAAAAGCGGCGCATGCCCTGCTCGAGACGCTGAAAGATTTTTATCAGCCCGGTCAGGGGGCGAGAAACACCTGCGGCGAGGCGTGAACCGGATGTGGGCCAACGTATACCTGCGCGCCATACCACCGGGCCAGCGCGTCGGCCTGTAAAACCGTTTCCGGCGTGCCCTGAGAAACCAGCGTGCCGTTATGCAGCAACAGGATCCGGTCCGCCCACAGCGCTGCCAGATTGAGGTCGTGCAGCACCACGCACACGTGAAAATCGCCCTGACGGGTCAGGGATTTCAACAGCCGCAGCAGATGCTGCTGGTGGTAAAGATCCAGCGCGGAAGTGGGTTCATCGAGAAACAGCCAGCCGCGCGGCCCGCCGTCATGCCAGAGCTGCGCCAGGGCGCGGGCGAGCTGGATCCGTTGTTGCTCGCCACCGGAGAGGGCCGAAAAATATCGGTCTGCGAGGGGCAGGCAGCCCGTTATCGCCATTACGGCTTCGACAACCGGGGCTTCCGGGTAGCGCGTCCAGGGCGCGCGGCCCATACCCACCACCGCGTCGACCGGCCAGTCGAAACCGAGCTGCGTATTCTGGCGCATCACTGCCCGGCGGCGTGAGAGCTTTTGCGGGTGCCACGCCTCAAGTGGCGTACCCGCCAGGCTGCATTGCCCGCCAGAAGGCGTGAGATAGCCCGTGAGCAGGCGCAGTAACGTCGATTTTCCGGCACCGTTAGGCCCAATCAACGCCACCATTTCCCCCGGAGATAACGCCAGCGACACGTTGTTGATAATTGTCCGTTGCCCGACCTGATAAACAAGACGTTCCGCGCAGTAACGTTCAGCCATGTGCGCCTCCACGACGAAAAATGAGCCACAGGAACCACGGCGCGCCGAAGAGACTGGTCAGTAAACCGACCGGCATTTCAGCCGGTGCGACCAGCGTGCGCGCCACCGTATCGGCAACCAGCAGCAGCGACGCCCCGGCCAGTACGGAGCCGGGGATCACGGCCCGGTGATCGGCGCCCAGCCACATCCGTATCAGGTGCGGCACCACCAGACCGACAAAACCAATCACCCCGCTGACGGCAACCGCGGCGGCAACCAGTAAGGCGCTGCACAGCAACAGGATCCGCTGTACCTTTGCTACCGCCACGCCAAGGTAGTGCGCTTCTTCTTCACCCAGCTGCAGTAAATTGAGCGCGCAGGCAAGACGCCAGATCATCAGAACGCCTGGCACCATCAGCGAGGTGACGGCCAGCAGCGTAGACCACTGTGCCTGACCCAGGCTGCCCATGCCCCAGAGGGAGAGCTGGCGAAGCTGGGCATCATTGCTGAGCCATGACAGTACGCCGACTGCCGCACCGCACAGGGCATTGAGGGCAATGCCCACCAGTAACAGCCGTGAAAGTGTGCTGTTACGCTGCTGGCTTAGGACGAAAATGACGAAAGTGGCCGCCAGCGCACCCCCAAATGCCGCGATCATGGGAGCGTAAAGCATCATCAGCGCGGGGAGCGAGAGGGGAATAACCACCCACAGCGCCACGGCCAGCGCCGCGCCGCTGCTGATCCCAAGCAGCCCCGGATCCGCCAGCGGATTACGAAAAAGCCCCTGCATTACGCAGCCTGCCAGCGCCAGCGAGCCGCCGGTGACCAGCGCCAGCAGGACCCGGGGGAGACGAATGGTCAGCCAGATCTGACGCAGGGTTTCATCACTGCCGCGCCACAGCAGACTGACCGGCAGATGCAGTGCGCCAGCCCCGGAGGCCGCCAGCGTCATGATCGTCAGGATGGCGGCCAGCATCCACAGCGACAACGCGATCCGTCGGGACATCAGGGCAGTTGCTCCGCCCGGGTGCGCAATTGCTGTATGGCCTGCGGCGTGCGCACGCTAAAGCCCAGCAGCGCCATATCGTCGATGGCCAGCACCTGCCTGTTCCGTCCCGCCGGCGTTTGCGCGAGGCCGGGAAGTGTCCACACATTCGCTTCGCCACCCAATGCCTTTACGCCATCCTGTGAAATCACGACAAGGTCAGGCTGGCTGGCAATCACGCCTTCCTGGGACAGCGGCTGATAACGGGTAAAGCCCTGCATCGCGTTTTGCAAACCCGCTGCGCGAATGGCTGCATCCGCGGCGGTCTGTTGTCCGGCAGCCATCGAGGTCATCCCGCCGTGGTTGAGGATAAACAGTACCCGTTTGTCGAGTGGCGAGATGGGCAGGGCTGCCAGCGCCTGGCGCAGCCTGGCGCGCAGTGCGTCACCCTGTGCTTCGCGATGCGTCGCTTCGGCAATGACTCGCACCTTGTCGTCAATCACGCTCAGGTCATGACTGCCGGGAACGGTGACGACACTGACGTGACTTTCCTCGACCTGTTTTAACGCCAGAGAGGGCTGCGCCTGAGCACTGGCCAGCACCAGCGTCGGGCGCATGGATAAGATCCCCTCCGCGTTAAGCTGGCGCAAATAGCCGACGTCGGGCAGGGCGTTCGCCGCCTGCGGCCACTGGCTGGTGCTGTCGCGGGCAACCAGTGACGATCCCGCGCCAAGGGCATAAACAATCTCAGTCACGTCACCCCCCAGGGCGACAATTTTCTGCGGTGTGGCCGCGAACGTCACCAGCGGCAGGGCGCAGAGCAGGGCGAGCCATTTTTTCATGCGGCCAGCCCTTTTCGGGTCAGGGCGTCGACCTGGCTGCGCCACTGACGCTGCTCTGGTTCACCTTCGCTGCGTTGACCGTACAGTTGAGCGATTTGCGTCCCGTCGGCGGCGAAGAGCTCCAGGCTGGTGACGTGCCCGTCAGCGGTGGGTTTACGCGTCACCCATGTTTCGGCGATGGACGTATCCCGCAGATGCAGGGTAAAGGTTGGGTTGAAGATGTTGAGCCAGCCTTTCATCGGGACGACGTTTTCCACCACGCCGGTAAAGATCTGCACGCAGCCGCGGTTGCCGACGAAGATCATCATCTCATTCCCCTCCAGGCGGACCGTTTCCAGCAGCTGTGCCAGAGCGGTGTTGTCTACCCTGCAGGCCAGATCGTCACCCACCAGCCGAAACGCCTGCTGGCGGCTCAGATTGTGGCGCTTCAGCAGGCCGAAGAACTGATGCACGTCGGTCATGGCGCGCCACTCCTGGTCAACGAGGGCGGCATCAGCCTTTTCGTTATGGGCAGGGACATCGGCATGCTTCAGCGCCAGTGGCGGATTATCGGCAAAGATAAAGCGCGTAAGCAGGTCGCCCCAGGCAGAAATATCGGTGTTATCGGTCGTGTAAACTTTCAGCAGGGCATCGCCCTGAAGGTCGAAGAACTGAATGCTCTGACGCTCACCGCGGGCGGTGGTTTCACTGATGTGGAACGCGCTCGCCCACTGGTTGAGAAACAGACGCAGATCCAGCGCCCGCGGATTCAGTACCAGCCCGGCGTGGCCGCCAAGGTGTTGATGCGTAAACGCGCCCACCTGCTCGTGAACTGCATAGTCGTTACGACAGATGCATTTGGTCTCGCCCACGGCTTCCAGCGCGCCGATGATTTCGCGGATGTCGCCGTGCAGGCGCCAGGCGTCGTGGCCCACGCGGGCGAAGGTCAGCTCTGCTTCGCTGATGTTCATTAAGCCTGCGATGTCACGTGCGTATTGACCCGGATTTTCTTCTTTCAGCGCAAGCCAGCGTGTGTAGTGATTCATTGTCTCTTCCTTTCGAATAAGGGCCCCGGCAGGCCGGGGCGTGGGGATTACCACTGGTAACTCACAAAAATCTTACCGTTGCGTCCGTCCTGAGGAATGCCCTGAGGAGACCAGTACGCCTTGTCGAACGCGTTACCCAGCACCAGCGTCGTGGTTACCCCTTTGAGCTGCTCCTGGCCTTTATAGCTTACGTAGAAATCGTTAACCGCATAGCCAGGCTGTTCGCTGTAACTACTGCTGATATGGGTTGAGCGATCGACGAAGGTGCCGATCCAGCCGACGGAAAAACCGCTTTGCGCCACCGGGATATCCAGCTTGCTGGTGACGGTATCCGGGTTGATGCTGGAGATATACTCGCCCGTATCGGTATCTTTTCCCCGGGTGCGGTTATAGGCGACGTCGAGGTTGAACAGGTCGGCCGTGTATTTCGCCAGCACGTCCCAGCCCCAGATTTTGGCGTGGGGAACGTTCATGGACATGGTGGTCGCAGCCGCAAAATCGACGCTGGTGGAGATGTAGTCTTTGGCTTTGGTGTCGAAGTAGCTGGCCTTGAATTCCAGCGCATCGTTAGCAAGCATGACGTCGTCAAAGCGCAGTCCGAAGCCAAACTCCTGCGTTTCATTGGTTTCCGGACGCAGGTTCGGGTTCGGTACCCAGTAGTTAGTGTAAAAGCGGCCGATGGAGAAGTGTTTGGCGTCGTTATACATTTCACCCATGGTCGGCGCACGGAAGGCCTGTGCGTAAGAGCCGAACAGCATCAGCCAGTCGGTCGGGCTGACGGACAGTCCGGCACGGGAGGACCATCTGTCCGCGTTCACATCGTCGTATCCTTCGCTGCTCCCGCGGTAATTATCGTAACGGGTACCGCCGAGTAGCGTGACCGGCAGGTCGCGCAGGGTGATCTCGTCCTGCAGCCAGCCGGAGCTGAAATCGATTTTAGCCTCCGGGAAGCCGGTGGTGGTGCCCCCCGGATGTTGCTCCTGACGGTAGTATTCGCCGCCATAGGTCAGAAGATGTGAGGCAAACGTGTCGCTGAACAGACGGGTGCGGTTTTCCACTTTGCCACCTTTGGTGGTCTGCTTGCGAAACTCGCCGGTGCCGTCAATGTTCTGGGCGTTAATGCGCGCTTCAGACCAGTAGAGTTTCGCATCGGCATTCAGCCAGTCGTTGCCCTGGGGAGCCAGGTGATAGCCCAACTGAGCGTCTCGCTGAATGGTGGAGCGATCGGTCATGGGATTGCTGCTGGCGTCCGCGGCGGGGGTTTGCGGGTTTTTGGGCTCCTGCGCCGCGTTATTGTAATAGCGCAGGGATCCGCTCAGCGTCTGGGCCGGATCGATGGCCCAGCGGCCTTTTGCCAGCATGTTGTTGATGGATTCGTCATTCGGTGCTGTTCCACCGTCGCTCTGGCGCAGATCGCCGCGATCGCGGCTCGACCAGGCAACCAGTCCGTCCAGGGTTTCGGTACGCCCGTAAGCGCTGGCCCCCATGCCCAGACTGTGATCGCCCGTCGCGCCCGTACCAAACACGCGGTAGCCGCTGTTTTTGCCCGGTTCCAGCAGGTCATTTGCATCGGCGGTGTCATACGCGATCACGCCCCCCAGCGCGCCGCTGCCGTACAGTAAGGCTGACGGGCCGCGAACCACTTCGATACGTTTAATCAGAGCCGGGTCGAGGAACGTGCTGTTCAGGTGGCCAGTGTCGGTCCCCTGGCGCACGCCATCCACCAGCACCAGCACGCCGCGGCGGTCGTAACCGCGCAGGTTGACGTCCTGACCGTTGGTGCGCCCGGTGCCGTCAAGCATCAGGCCTGGGACGTAGCGCAGCAGGTCGGCGGCCGAGCTGGCGGTCTGATTTTCCGGGGCCGCGGTGTCAATCACGCTGACCATCATCGGGGCTTCGAAGGCGCTGCGGGCGTTGCCGGTGGCGATAACGGTCATATCATCTGTGGCCGCAAACGCGACGCCCGGCAGGGCGCTGACAACGGATAGCGCAAGGCAGGACGGGCGCAAAAATGCGGAATGCAGGTGTGGCATAGCAACTCTCCATAAAGAATCGAAAGCGCTGGCTGCCTGGGGGATCACCTGGGTGGCTGGCGAAGGTATTGTGGTATTTATTTGGTGAGGATCAGCTTCCCGGCATGGGTCTGGCGCAACAGATAAAGCTGGCCGTCATGCTCGATGATCACGCGTCCCTCGTCCCCCAGCAGGCTTTTACTGTCGATCCGACGATCGGTGCGCGCTGGGGCAGGTGCTGTGTGTGTGTTTTCGGGCGTTGCCGTGTTGTTATCCGTACGTGACATAATGTTTATAAATAACAATCAATGTAACAATGATAATCATTATCAACAAAGTGAAAATTCACGGCAAGCGTTTTTGTAAAAAAACTGTGATGGGATCAAAACAGAAGCGGATGTGGCCGTGCGCGAACGTAGACCCTCTCCCGCAGGAGAGGGTAAAAGGCAAGGACTAAAAACGTGAATCGACCGCTGCCGCCAGTTTCTCCAGCAGCAGTTCGCTGTCTTCCCAGCTCAGGCATGGGTCGGTGATCGACTGGCCGTAAACCATTGGCTGTCCGGCTACGATTTTTTGCGTGCCTTCCCGGATAAAACTTTCGGCCATAATGCCCGCGATGGCGGTTGAACCGCTGACGATCTGCTGGCAGATCTCATCACACACGTCCAGCTGGCGGCGATGCTGTTTCTGGCAATTGCCGTGGCTGAAATCCACCACCAGGTGTTCCGGCAGGTCGAACTCGGCCAGCGTTTCGCACGCCGCAGCAATATCTTGCGCGTGGTAATTAGGCTTTTTCCCGCCACGCATGATGATATGCCCGTATGGGTTGCCGCTGGTCTGATAAATGGTCATCTGACCGCGCTTATCCGGCGACAGGAACATATGGCTGGCACGCGATGCGCGGATCGCGTCAACGGCAATTCGCGTGTTGCCATCGGTACCGTTTTTAAAACCAACCGGGCAGGAGAGGGCAGAGGCCATCTCACGGTGGATCTGACTTTCCGTGGTGCGCGCACCGATAGCGCCCCAGCTGATGAGATCGGCGATAAACTGTCCGGTCACCATATCGAGAAACTCGGTGGCCGTCGGTACGCCCAGCTCATTGACCTGCAAAAGCAGTTTACGCGCCAGCTCAATACCATAATTAACACGGTAGCTGCCGTTCAGGTCCGGGTCGGAAATCAGCCCTTTCCAGCCCACGACGGTGCGCGGTTTTTCAAAGTAGGTGCGCATGACAATTTCAAGGCGATGCTGGTACTTGTCCCGCAGTCCCTGAAGCCGTTTTGCGTAATCCATTGCGGCATCCAGATCGTGGATGGAGCAAGGGCCAATCACCACCAGAAGACGTTTGTCTTCGCCATTAAGGATTTTTTCAATGCGACGGCGGGATGCCGTGACATGTTCCGCTACACCCGCGGAAACAGGATGCCGCTGTGCCAGTTCAGCCGGTGTGACCAGGCTGTCAATGCGCGCAGTGCGGAGTTCATCGGTTTTATTCATGAAATGTCTCAGAAAAATTTTTGCTTCATCGGCAGACTACCGGGAAGTGATGGGCATCACCTTAAACCAATCCCTGCTGAATTCAAGTTCGGCGCGCCTGCGCGCCGAGGATGTGGTGATGATACCCGATTCTGAGTTATTGTACTAGCATGTTAGTACATGCGTCGGTTGAGTCCCATGATATCGAGGATTTTGGTGGCGATCTCTTCTACCGAATAGTTAGTGCTGTTTAGCCACGGGATCTGGTTTTTGCGGTACAGCGCTTCCACCTCGGAAACCTCCATTCGACACTGGCGCATTGAGGCGTAGCGGCTGTTCTCACGGCGTTCTTCACGTATTGCCGCCAGCCGTTCCGGGTTGATGGTCAGGCCAAACAGCTTGTGCTGGAGCGGCTTAAGGGCGGCTGGCAGCACCAGATTGTCCATGTCGTCAGCAATAAAGGGGTAGTTGGCGGCGCGGATACCGAACTGCATCGCCAGGTAAAGGCTGGTCGGGGTTTTCCCGCAACGCGAGACGCCCAGCAGTATCACCTGCGCCTGGTCGAGGTTACGCAGCGAAATACCGTCGTCGTGCGCCAGGGTGTAATCAATGGCGGCGATACGCGCATCGTATTTGGTCAGGTTGCCGGGGTTCAGCCCGTGCGTTCGGTGGGCGATAGGCGTCGGGTCGAGTTTCAGTTCGCTCTGCAGCGGGGCCACCAGCGCCTGGACGATATCCTGACAGAACCCTTCACTTTGCAAAATAATCGCGCGAATTTCAGGGATCACGATGGAGTAGAAGACCAGCGGGCGGACCCCCGTCTGCTGGAAGATGGCGTCAATCTGGTCCTTCACCGCCTTTGCACGGCTCTCATTTTCCACAAACGGCAGCGTGATGCTGTTAATCGAAACGGGGAACTGGGACATCACCGCATGTCCCAGCACTTCGGCGGTAATCGCCGTACCATCAGAAATATAAAAAACGTGGCGATCGACAGCATTATCCATTTTACCCACCCTGAATATCGTACGTAATTGTCTGAAAGCATAAATTAAAAAAGTAAATTACACAGCAAAGAACTTATCCTAATTATAAATGAAACGGTGTTTTTGATTTTCCTGAAAAGTGGATTTCATTTTTCAATTAGCGACTTTATTTTTAGGGTTTTTGGCTGAATATATAGGAATCATCGGGTTAGCGGATGGTGGGAAAGTATCCGAAAAGTTGAAAATTTAAATTGCTTACACGATTCACCGTTTTTTTAGCGGAAATAATTATGCCAGTATAAATACGTAGTCAGGTGTTTCTTACTCCGATCAAATATCACAAAAGGATTGTTTCGATGTCCAACAATGGCTCGTCACCGCTGGTGCTTTGGTATAACCAACTCGGCATGAATGATGTAGACAGAGTTGGGGGCAAAAATGCCTCCCTGGGTGAAATGATTACAAATCTGTCGGGTATGGGTGTCTCCGTACCGAACGGGTTTGCCACAACCGCCGATGCCTTTAACCTGTTTTTAGACCAGAGCGGTGTAAACCAGCGCATTTATGACCTGCTGGATAAAACGGATATTGATGATGTGACCGAGCTTGCGAAAGCCGGTGCCCAAATCCGCCAGTGGATTATCGACACACCTTTCCAGCCGGAACTGGAAAAAGCCATTCACGAAGCCTATAACCAGCTCTCAGCGGATGATGCCCAGGCGTCGTTTGCCGTGCGTTCTTCTGCCACCGCGGAAGATATGCCCGATGCGTCATTCGCCGGACAGCAGGAAACCTTCCTTAACGTCCAGGGTTATGACGCCGTGCTGGTGGCGGTGAAGCACGTCTTCGCGTCCCTGTTCAATGACCGCGCCATCTCTTACCGCGTGCACCAGGGCTATGACCATCGCGGCGTGGCGCTTTCTGCTGGCGTACAGCGCATGGTGCGCTCCGACGTGGGCTCTTCCGGCGTGATGTTCTCCATCGACACCGAATCCGGCTTCGACCAGGTGGTGTTCATCACCTCGGCGTGGGGTCTGGGTGAGATGGTAGTACAGGGCGCGGTGAACCCTGACGAATTCTACGTTCATAAGCCGACGCTGGCCGCAAACCGTCCGGCGGTTGTTCGCCGCACGATGGGCTCGAAAAAAATCCGCATGATCTATGCCCCGACGCAGGAGCATGGCAAGCAGGTTAAGATTGAAGACGTACCGCAGGAAATGCGTGACCGTTTCTCCCTGACCGATGCAGAAGTGCAGGAGCTGGCGAAACAGGCGGTACAGATCGAAAAACACTACGGTCGTCCGATGGATATCGAATGGGCCAAAGATGGCAACACCGGCAAGCTGTTTATCGTGCAGGCGCGTCCGGAAACTGTCCGCTCCCGCGGTCAGGTGATGGAGCGTTATACCCTGCACGCACAGGGCAAAATCGTGGCGGAAGGCCGCGCGATTGGTCATCGCATCGGTGCCGGTCCTGTCAAAGTGATCCATGACATCAGCGAGATGAACCGCATTCAGCCAGGCGATGTGCTGGTGACCGACATGACCGACCCGGACTGGGAACCGATCATGAAGAAAGCGGCGGCCATCGTCACCAACCGCGGTGGCCGTACCTGCCACGCGGCAATCATCGCCCGTGAGCTGGGGATCCCTGCCGTTGTCGGTTGCGGTGACGCGACCGAACGCATGAAGGACGATCAGAAAGTGACCGTCTCCTGTGCGGAAGGCGATACCGGTTACGTGTATGCCGATATTCTCGACTTCAGCGTGAAGAGTTCAAGCGTCGATACCATGCCGGATCTGCCGCTGAAGATCATGATGAACGTTGGTAATCCGGATCGTGCGTTTGACTTTGCCTGCCTGCCGAACGAAGGCGTTGGCCTGGCGCGTCTGGAATTTATCATCAACCGTATGATTGGTGTTCACCCGCGCGCGCTGCTGGAATTTGACGACCAGGACGCGAAGCTGCAGAACGAAATCCGCGAGATGATGAAAGGTTACGACTCGCCAAAAGAGTTCTACGTCGGTCGTCTGACCGAGGGGATCGCCACGCTGGGCGCGGCGTTTTATCCGAAGCGCGTGATCGTCCGTCTGTCCGACTTTAAGTCAAACGAATACGCGAATCTGGTGGGGGGTGAGCGTTACGAGCCAGAAGAAGAGAACCCAATGCTCGGCTTCCGTGGCGCCGGACGTTATGTTTCCGACAGCTTCCGTGCCTGCTTCGCGCTGGAATGTGACGCCGTGAAGCGCGTGCGCAACGACATGGGACTGACCAACGTTGAGATCATGATCCCGTTCGTGCGTACCGTGGATCAGGCGAAAGCGGTGGTGGAGGAGCTGGCACGTCAGGGTCTGAAGCGCGGCGAAAACGGGCTGAAGATTATCATGATGTGTGAAATTCCGTCCAACGCCCTGCTGGCTGAGCAGTTCCTGGAGTACTTCGACGGCTTCTCTATCGGCTCGAACGACATGACGCAGCTGACGCTCGGACTTGACCGTGACTCCGGCGTGGTCTCTGAACTGTTTGATGAGCGTAACGAGGCGGTGAAAGCGCTGCTGTCGATGTCCATCCGCGCCGCGAAGAAACAGGGTAAATATGTCGGGATTTGCGGTCAGGGTCCGTCTGACCATGAAGACTTTGCCGCATGGCTGATGGAAGAGGGGATTGACAGCCTGTCCCTGAACCCGGACACCGTGGTGCAAACCTGGCTGAGCCTGGCCGAACTCAACAAGTAACGCCATCAGCACCAGAAAAAGGCGAGGATATATTCCTCGCCTTTTTTTATTTCATGCCTTATTTGCTCCCCATCACAAATAAAGTAAAAAACCAAATATCATAATTTGTCTGTTAATTTAGACAATTGTTAGCGCGCAAAGCGTTGCTAATACTTGAGCCTTACCGCGCATTTCCCTCGCTGATGCGCAACTGGTTGAAATACGTTTTAACCTGATAAAAAGGCAAATAACAATGACAATCTCCTCTGTATTGCGTACCAAAGATAAAATAGGTTATGGCTTAGGTGATATGGCCAGTGCGCTGGTCTGGCAAACGGCAACCTTATTTCTCGCCTATTTCTATACGGATGTTTTCGGTTTGCCGGCGGCCATCATGGGAACCATGTTTTTAGTGGTGCGCGTGGTGGATGCTTTTGTCGACCCCTGCATTGGCGCGCTGGTCGACCGCACCCAGACGCGGCACGGTCGCTTTCGTCCCTGGCTATTGTGGTTTGCCATCCCATTTGGCGTAAGTTGCCTTATCACCTTCTATGTACCGGACGTCGGGCCGACGGCAAAAATCGTGTATGCCTGCGTCACTTACGCCATCTTAAGCCTTATTTATTCCGCGATTAACGTCCCGTATTGCGCTATGCCCGGGGCGCTGACGCTGGATCCGCGTGAGCGTCACTCGCTGCAGTCCTGGCGCTTCGGCCTGTCGTTCATCGGCGGGTTGATTGTGACGGTGATCGCCTTACCGCTGGTCTCGCTGTTAGGCCAGGGCAACGTTCAGAAAGGCTATTTCTATGCCATGAGCATGATGGGCCTGCTGGGTATTATTCTCTTCTTCTGCTGTTTCCTGATGACCCGCGAGCGTTATTCCCCGCGCAATGACACCTCGGGTTCGATGAGCAGTGATTTAAAACTGCTGGCCGGAAATAGCCAGTGGCGAATTGTTTTCCTGTTTAATATTTTGCTGTTAACCGCAGTGGTGACGCGTGGTTCTGCCACCATGTATTACGTGAAATATGTGCTTCTGCGCCCGGAGTTGGTATTTGCCTTTATTGTTTCCGGGATGGTGGCGTCCTTAACGGGGGCATTATTATCTGAACGTCTGTTGGGGAAATTTGACCGCGTCCGCGCCTATCAGTGGACCATTATTTCCTTCGTGATTTTCGGCGCGCTGATTTTCTTCCTGCCGCCTTCGCAGATCTGGCTGATTTTTGGCCTCAACATTATCTTTAGCTTTATTCAGAACCTGACCACGCCGCTGCAGTGGACCATGTTCTCTGATGTGGTCGATTATGAGGAGCATCGCAGCGGCCGTCGTCTGGATGGTCTGGTCTTTTCTACCGCGCTGTTTGCCATCAAATTTGGTCTGGCGCTGGGCGGGGCGGTGGTCGGTTGGGTTCTCGGGATGGTGGATTATGCGCCCGGTCAGGCAACCCAGGCACCGCACGTGCTCTCTACCATTAATGCGCTCTTCACCCTCATCCCCTGCGTGCTGTTCCTCTGTATGGTCGCGCTGCTGACCATTTACAAACTCAACAGCAAGCTCGTCAATTCCATCGCCCGCGAGCTGGCCAGCAAACGCGAGGTGCGAGACGAGACAGGACAACTCACCCCGGCCACCCATTCCGCAATACAGGAGTAACACATGACTGCGATTTATAAGGACGCGGGACGTCCCGTGCATGAACGCGTCGCCGACCTACTGGCACGCATGACCCCGGAAGAGAAGTTCGCCCAGATGCATGCCTACTGGTTGATCCTCGATGAAAACGGTAACCACCGCGAACGCAGCGATCTGAGCGATGAATTCGCGGGCGTGAGCGAACAGGCTGCGCTTAGCGAACGGCTGAAACTGGGTGTGGGACAGATTACGCGTCCACTGGGCACCCATATTGTTGATGCGAAAACAGGCGTGCGTGCCGCTAACCGCCTGCAGTGCATGATGATGGAAGAGACGCGCCTCGGTATTCCGGCGCTGTTCCATGAAGAGTGCCTGGTGGGGCTGTTGTGCAAAGATGCCACGCTGTTCCCGTCGTCGCTGAACTACGGTTCGACCTGGGATCCGCAGTTGGTGCAGCGTGCGGCAGAACAGATTGGCAAAGAAGCACGCTCTGTTGGCTGCCAGCAGGGGCTGGCCCCGGTGCTGGATGTCTCTCGCGACGTTCGCTGGGGACGCACCGAAGAGACCTTCGGAGAAGACCCGTGGCTGGTGGGGGTGATGGCCACGGCATACGTGAAGGGTTTGCAGGGCGATAAGCGCGATCTTCTGGCAACGCTCAAACATTATGTGGGCCACTCCTTCAGCGAAGGGGCACGCAACCACGCGCCGGTGCATCTGGGCCTTAGCGAACTGAACGACACCTTCCTGCTGCCGTTTGAGATGGCGGTGAAGCTGGCCAATGCCGGTTCGGTGATGCCTGCCTATCACGATATCGATAACCAGCCCGGACACAGCGACCACTTCCTGATGACAACCGTGCTGCGTGAACAGTGGGGGTTCGATGGGATCATCGTTGCGGACTACGGCGGCGTGAGCCTGCTGCACCAGCATCATGGCATCTCGCACGATGCCGCCGAATCTGCAGCGCTGGCCTTCAATGCCGGGCTGGATGTCGAACTACCAAAAGATGACTGCGCGCGTCATCTGGCAGAAGCCGTTGAGCGCGGACTGATTTCCATGGCGAAAGTCGATGAAATAGTGGCACGCGTCCTGACCGAAAAATTCCGTCTTGGCTTGTTTGAAAAACCGTATGCCGATGAACAGGGCATCGATTTGCAAAATGAGGCAACGCGTCAGGTTGCAAGGGAAGTGGCGACCCGTTCGCTGACGCTGCTTGAGAATAACGGCATTTTGCCCCTCGGCGGCAACCCTCGCGTGGCGGTCGTCGGGCCAACGGCAGACGATCCGCTGGCGCTCCTCAGCGGTTACAGTTTTCCGGTGCACTTAATTATTAGCGACATGGTGGAAGAGACCTCGCAGGTCACGACACCGCGCGCGGCGCTTGAGCAGTATCTGGGGGCCTCGCGGGTACGTTATGCCAAAGGCTGTCACATTATCGAAAAACGGATGGCGGGTGCGCCGGTGTTTCCGGGTGACAGCGGCGGTAAACCTATGCAGCAATCTCCGGTTTCGCAGCGTACCGACCTGATCCCTGAAGCCGTAAAAGCCGCACAGGAGAGTGACGTGGTGGTGGCCTGCGTTGGCGATCTCGCCGGGCTATTCCAGAGCGGAACCGTCGGGGAGGGCTCTGATACCGACTCTCTGAATCTGCCGGGCGTACAGCAACAATTGCTGGCTGCGCTGGTGGCCACCGGCAAGCCGGTTATCGTGGTCATGACCGGCGGGAGGCCTTACAACCTTCAGGGGCTGGAAGATAACGTCGCCGCGCTGATGATGGCCTGGGCACCAGGGCAGGAGGGCGGCTGGGCGATTGCGGATGTATTAACGGGCCGCGCTGAACCGCAGGGACGTCTGGTGGTCAGCGTGCCGAAAAGCGCGGGAGCAATGCCCTATTACTACAACCACAAGCTCAAAAGTGGCGGCACACCGTTCGCTTTCCATTTTGGCTCCCGCTATCCCTTTGGCTTCGGTCTCGGCTGGACGCAGTTTAGCTGGGGAACGGCGCGCGTGGCTGAACCCCGCGTTCCGATCGACGGCGAGGTGGTCGTAAGCCTGGATATCACCAATACCGGTGAGCGCAGCGGCAGCGAGGTGGTACAGGTCTATGTCCGGGATAACGTCGCCACGCAGGTGCGGCCACTGCAGGAGTTGAAGGCGTTCCAGCGCGTCACGCTCTCACCGGGTGAAACCGCCACGCTCACCTTTACGTTGCCCGTTGAGATGTTCAACTTTACCCGTCGTGACGGCAAACGGATCGTCGAGCCGGGTGAATTTGAGTTGCAGATTGGTGCATCGTCGGCGGATATTCGCGAGGTGGTGACGGTCAATGTGACCGGGGAAACCCGTGTATTGTCAACGGAATGGCGGATGCTCAGCACCTGTGACGTCAGCCGCGCGTAATCAGGATAAAAAAAAGCCCATCGTGGGAGATGGGCAAAGACTACACACAGCAATTCGTAGTTTCACTCAGGGGATTTCCATGCTTATAAATCAAGGTGTTGATTTATAACCGTGTCCTAATAGTAGGCATGTCAGCTTTTAGCGTCGATCAGATTCGTCTCAATAGTTAAAGAGACGTAAAGATTTCTTGAGGTTAATAGGGGACTTAGAGCCGTAATAGCGGGTCTGACCAGTGCGCAACGAATAAATACTTTAGCAACGTTTAAGTATTAAAGGGGAATATGTAGGCCGGGTACGCGACTGCGTTACCCGGCCTGTCCATTACTGCTTGTTCTTATCTTCCAGCTCTTCCAGTTCGCTCAAAATCACGTCCGGGTCCGTTCCCGGAGGCGGGATTTCGTGCACCCAGGCGGAGAACAGACGCCAGGTCACGGCCAGAAGCACCGGGCCAATAAACAGACCAATCATCCCAAAGGCAATCAATCCACCAATTACGCCTGAGAGAATAAGGATCAGCGGCAGGTCTGCGCCCATGCGAATAAGGATGGGACGAATAACGTTATCCATGGTGCCAACCACGCAGCTCCAGACCAGCAGAACGGTGCCCCACGTGGTATCGCCGGTCCAGTACAGCCAGATAATGCTGGGTACCAGCACCAGCAACGGACCCAGTTGCGCAAGGCAGGTCATCAGCATGACCACGGTGAAGACGGTGGCGTACGGCACGCCAGAAATCGCAAGACCAATACCGCCCAGCACCGCCTGAACCAGCGCCGTTACCACGACGCCAAGCGCAACCGCGCGCACGGCCTGCGCCGCCAGCAGAACCGCGGCATCACCCCGTTTGCCCGCCAGGCGAGTGGCAAAATGACGAACGCCTAATGCCACCTGCTCACCGCGCCAGTACAGCAGGGCGCTAAAGACCAGCATCAGCGTACAGTGCATCATAAAGCGGCCAATGTGCGCCGCCTGACCCACAAACCAGGTGGTGGTAGTGCCAATATACGGGCGCACTTTCGCCATCAGCGCGCTGCCACCCATCTCCAGCAGGCCATGCCAGCCGCTGTAAAGTTTTGCGCCAACAACCGGTATGCTGTTAAGCCAGGCGAGATCCGGCGGCGTCAGATCGCCACTGGTCACGGCGCGAATCACCGGGCCGCTGGAGTCGACAAGGCTGTTGACCAGCAACGCAACGGGAATAATGAACAGCAGGAACAACAGCAACGTCATCACCAGGACCGCCAGCCCACGACGTCCGAAGAGCAGTTTCTGTAACCGTAACAGTAAAGGCCAGGTGGCAACCACAACGGTTGCAGCCCAGGCGAAGCCGAGAATGAAGGGTTGAACGATCCACAAACACGCAATAATCATGAGGGCCAGGAACAGCACCGACAGCAAAATTTGCGCAACATCCCTGGGCTGGCGAAGATTGACCATAAATGAAACTTTCCTTAATTGAACACCAGCGTGGCTGGCGGGAACGGAAAACCGCGATTCTCTAATCATTAATGATTTCAGCGATTTTTGACAGGCGAATTCTGCCTGTAATTCTGCAGAGCGTATAAGAAAAAAATGTGATAAAACTTTTACGATACACGCAAACGATTTCACACCTCTAATTAGGGTCGACAGTAATGATCCCACAGATTTCTCAGGCACCTGGCGTCGTTCAGCTGGTGCTTAATTTTTTGCAGGCACTGGAGCAACAGGGTTTTACAGGGGATACCGCCACACATTATGCCGACAGGCTGACAATGGCGACCGACAACAGTATCTACCAGCTTCTTCCCGATGCAGTCGTGTTTCCCCGTTCAACGGCCGATGTGGCGCTTATTGCGCGGCTCGCAACGCAGGAGCGATTTACCTCGCTGGTGTTCACGCCACGCGGCGGCGGCACCGGCACCAATGGTCAGGCGCTGAACCAGGGCATCATCATTGATATGTCGCGCTATATGAACCGCATCATTGAGATCAATCCCGAAGAAGGATGGGTGCGTGTCGAAGCGGGCGTCATCAAAGATCAGCTTAATCAGTACCTCAAGCCTTATGGTTACTTCTTTGCCCCCGAGCTCTCTACCAGCAACCGTGCGACAATCGGTGGGATGATTAACACCGATGCCTCCGGGCAGGGGTCGCTGGTCTACGGTAAAACCTCCGATCACGTTCTTGGCGTGCGCGCGGTGCTGCTGGGCGGCGATATCCTGGATACCCAGCCGATGCCGGTCGAACTGGCGGAAACGCTGGGTAAAGACAACACGGCCAACGGGCGGATTTACCGCACCGTGCTTGAGCGCTGTCGCGATAACCGCCAGCTGATCCTCGACAAATTCCCTAAACTGAACCGCTTCTTAACCGGTTACGATCTGCGTCATGTCTTTAACGATGACCTGACGCAGTTTGATTTAACCCGCGTGCTGACCGGCTCCGAAGGGACGCTGGCATTTATTACCGAGGCGCGGCTGGATATTACGCCGCTGCCGAAAGTGCGTCGGCTGGTGAACGTCAAATACAACTCCTTCGATTCTGCCCTGCGAAATGCACCCTTTATGGTTGACGCGCGGGCGCTGTCGGTGGAAACCGTCGACTCTAAAGTGCTTAACCTGGCTCGGGAAGACATCGTCTGGCACTCGGTGAGTGAGCTTATCACCGATGTACCTGATAAAGAGATGTTGGGTCTCAACATCGTTGAATTTGCCGGCGATGACGAAGCACTGATTGAAAGCCAGGTCACCACGCTCTGTCAGCGGCTGGACGAACTGATTGCAGCAGGCGAAGGTGGGGTGATTGGCTGGCAGCTTTGCAGCGAACTCTCCGGCATTGAGCGTATTTACGCGATGCGTAAAAAAGCGGTGGGGCTGCTGGGCAACGCGAAGGGGGCTGCCAAACCGATTCCCTTTGCTGAAGACACCTGCGTCCCGCCTGAGCATCTGGCGGATTACATCGTTGAGTTCCGCGCCCTGCTGGACAGCCACGGTCTGAGTTACGGCATGTTCGGCCACGTGGATGCCGGGGTGCTGCACGTGCGTCCGGCGCTGGACATGTGCGATCCGCAGCAGGAGATCCTGATGAAACAGATCTCTGACGATGTGGTGGCGTTGACCGCGAAATATGGCGGCCTGCTCTGGGGAGAACACGGGAAAGGGTTCCGCGCGGAGTACAGCCCGGCGTTCTTCGGTGAAACGCTCTACGCTGAACTGCGTAAGGTCAAAGCGGCATTCGATCCGGATAACCGTCTCAACCCGGGTAAAATTTGCCCGCCAGAGGGCGTCGATGCCCCAATGCTGCAGGTGGATGCCGTCAAGCGCGGCACCTATGACAGACAAATCCCGATTGCGGTGCGCGCCTCCTGGCGTGGTGCAATGGAGTGTAACGGTAACGGTCTGTGTTTCAACTTCGACGTGAAAAGCCCAATGTGCCCGTCGATGAAAATTACCAGTAACCGCATTCACTCGCCCAAAGGCCGCGCAACGCTGGTCCGCGAATGGCTGCGTCTGCTGGCCGACCGCGGGGTTGATCCGCTGAAGCTGGAACAGGAATTACCGGAAAAACGCGCCAGTCTGCGCTCGCTGATTGAACGTACCCGTAACAGCTGGCATGCGAACAAAGGCGAGTATGATTTCTCCCACGAGGTGAAGGAGGCCATGTCCGGCTGCCTGGCCTGTAAAGCCTGCTCAACCCAGTGTCCGATCAAGATTGATGTGCCGGAGTTTCGCTCACGGTTCCTGCAGCTTTACCATACCCGCTATCTGCGTCCAATGCGTGACCATCTGGTGGCGACGGTGGAGAGCTATGCCCCGCTGATGGCGCGTGCGCCGAAGACCTTTAACTTCTTCATTAATCAGCCGCTGGTGCGAAAGCTTTCCGAAAAACATATCGGGATGGTGGACCTGCCGCTGCTGTCAGTCCCTTCGCTACAGCGTCAGCTCGTGGGGCACCGCTCGGCGAACATGACGCTGGAGCAGCTTGAGGCGCTGACCCCTGAGCAGAAAGCCAATGTGGTGCTGGTGGTGCAGGATCCGTTTACCAGCTACTACGATGCCCAGGTGGTAGCCGATTTTATCCGTCTGGTAGAAAAACTGGGCTATCAGCCGGTGGTACTGCCATTCTCACCAAACGGCAAAGCGCAGCACATTAAAGGTTTCCTTACCCGTTTTGCGAAAACGGCGCGGAAAACCGCTGACTTCCTCAACCGGGTGGCGCAGCTAGGGATGCCGATGGTCGGTGTCGATCCGGCGCTGGTGCTCTGCTACCGCGATGAGTATAAGCAGACGCTGGGGGAGCAACGCGGTGATTTCCACGTCATGCTGGTGCACGAGTGGCTGCCGGCGGCGCTGCAACAGGCGACCGTGAAGGATGTGAGCGGTGAATCGTGGTATTTGTTCGGTCACTGCACGGAAGTGACGGCACTGCCGGGCGCCCCGGCGCAGTGGGCGTCTATCTTTGCCCGCTTCGGGGCGAAGCTTGAGAGCGTCAACGTGGGCTGCTGTGGCATGGCAGGTACCTACGGGCACGAAGTGAAAAACCACGCGAACTCGCTCGGTATCTATGAGTTGTCGTGGCATCAGGCGATGCAGCGTTTACCGAGGAACCGCTGTCTGGCCACGGGCTACTCCTGCCGAAGCCAGGTGAAACGGGTTGAAGGGAACGGGGTGCGTCACCCATTACAGGCCTTACTGGAGATAATTGGATGATCTGGAAACGAGCCGTGACGCTGCAGGCGCTGAATGCCATGGGCGAGGGGAATATGGTAGGGCTGCTGGACATTCAGTTCACGCGTATTGGTGAGGATGAACTGGAGGCCACGATGCCTGTCGATCATCGCACGCATCAGCCGTTTGGTTTATTGCACGGCGGCGCATCCGTCGTGCTGGCCGAAACCCTGGGGTCCGTGGCGGGTTATCTTTGCACCGAAGGGGAGCAAAAGGTCGTCGGGCTGGAGGTGAACGCGAACCATATTCGCTCGGTGCGAAGTGGACGGGTGCGCGGCGTTTGTCGGGCGCTACATGCCGGTAGCCGCCATCAGGTGTGGCAGATTGACATTCTTGACGAGCAGGATCGGCTCTGCTGTTCGTCGAGACTGACGACGGCGGTCGTGTAAAGTTTTCAGATGTTTTGCCTTTGGTCAAAAACTAGCCAGCCTCTTGTGATATACTGGTCAGGTTTTGTACATAAGCGAGGACATCATGGATACTGAAATAACCCCAACACAGCTGGCAATTGAATATTTACGTCGTGATAAAAGCAACCTGTCTCCGGCGCAGTACCTGAAAAAGCTGAAACAGCTTGAACTGGAGTTCACAGATTTGCTGGCGCTCTCTTCAAATGAGCTTAAAGAAGAGATCTACTTTGCCTGGCGGTTGGGCGTTCACGTCCATTGATCGTGACAGTAAAAAAAAGGCCGCGTCAGCGGTCTTTTTTGTATCTGACGTTCAGTACCGGGCAGGCAGTTTATTGATTTTAACGAGCCTGCCTTCTTCTATCTCAATAAACCCGCCTGTTTTCAAATCCGCCAGAATACGCATTACCCCACTGCGCGACAGCTGGGTTTTTTCGCGAATATACCGCTCTGCGGTGATGGCGTTGCGATAACTCTCATCTTCATCCATCAGCTTTATCAATTGCTGGCGAATCATCTCATAGGCCGTGGGCGCGCCCTGAGGCATCACATTATTGTATAGCCGGTTATAAACAAACATCAGGTGCTTAGACAACAACCCCCATAACCCATTCTCTTTGATAACGGCTTCCACCTGAGCGGTGGTAAGCATACCCGTCAGGCAGGGGGTCACGGTTTTCAGATAATCATTGAAGTAGATGTCTGTCAGATTGGCGAGGCCAAAAAGCGCCGGGCTACGTGCGGTGGTGAGCATCATGTTGTCGCTTCTGCGGTAGATAGCAACGGTGCCTTCGAGGATCAAATAGCACACGCTCTGGCCATTAACCTGGAGATCCAGCTGTTCGCCGGGAGCGACATTGCGCTTGGTACAGTAGGGTTGCAGGAATGAAATCAGTTCTCGCGCGTAAGGAGAACCACGATGCATTTTTTCAGTAGAGGACATAACCTATAACCCGTAGCGATAACCCCCCTGATTATAGCGTTACTCCTTATCGTAAACACGAGGCCAATCAGTATTTACGTGGTAAATGACGGATTTCCAGCAGCACGCCACGCTCCATCGTGATGTACTTTCCGGTACGCAGTTCCGCGAGAATACGCATAATCCCACTGCGTGAAAGGTAGGTTCGACTCTTGATATACGCTGCCGCCGTGATGTTTTTCCGTACGGCATCTGGCTCCTGCATCAGTTCGACCAGCTGAAACCGGATAATGTCATAGGCTGACATCTGCGATATTTGCGCGCAGTGCTCGTATACCCGGGAGGCGGTATAGATGAGTAGCTTTGAAAAATGTTCCCATAAGTTTTTTTCCGCCACGATCTTATTAAAATTATCCAGAGAGACATGCGCTATTTCTGAGGTTTCAAGCGCTCTGACGTACAGATGTTCAGAGGAGAACTGGCTGCTGACACCCAGAATAAAAGGTGAGGATTCTGAGTTTAAAACAATACCATCGCCACGACGATGCAGCGCAACGCTGCCGTGTAACAGCAAAAAACAGAGGCGAACATCATTATTGTGATATTGAATAATTTCGCCTTTCGCGAGAATATGCCTTTCCGTAAAAGGCAGCACAGTACTGATTAACTTATCAATATGGGCATACGGCTTTAAATCCAGTACGGTAGATTTTACATCGGTGAGGACCGCTGTCATTCGCGTGTTCATAAGGTGCTCCACTGCTTTCATTGCGATCATGGTTGACCGGCGTAGAGAATTATCTTAAAAAACAGCGACTACGGGAATATGCAGCACAGGTCTAAAAGTAGACTTTCGATATTATCCTGACTAACATTTTGAATTTAATGATCTTAACACTCCGGTCTATTAATAGACTGCCTGTTATATGCATAAGGCATTCCTTATTTACAATGTTTTATTTTTGTTAATTACGGGTCTACGGAAAGACTCCGAAAATGATTGTCGACGTCAATGGAGTTGTATAAATTTTATTTCATCGACAGCAAGTCATATGCGTCTTCAGACGTTTAATGAAATAAAGTTATTTCATTTTTTTCGCTGCTGTCTGTAAAAGGCAAAACATTAAGCGGGTGAAAAAACCGACGCGTCTTTTTGTCTGAATGTTAATAATAAATAAAGTGATACAGGATATAGCATGATGAAAAAAACACTTCTTCTGGCAACGATCGCAGCAGGTTCCGTACTGACAATGGCCAATGCGTTTGCCGCTGCAGGTACCGTTAATTTTAACGGTAATATTCTGGATTCTGCCTGTGATGTTGATGTGGCATCGCAGAACCAGGTGGTTGTACTTGGGGATTATTATAAAACAGAGTTTACCGCGACGGGGGCGAGAACCGCGGCAACGAAATTCGATATTATTTTGAAAAACTGTCCGGTCTCGGTCACGAACGCCAAAGTGCGCTTTGACGGTACTCCGGATGCGTCTAATAGCAATCTTCTGGCGATTGACACCTCCGTGGCGGGTGCCGCAACGGGCGTGGCGATCAACCTGATGACCGCGGATAAAACCGACCTGCCTCTGCATGGCAGCAATGGTTACACCTACATGCTCAGCAGCTCCGCAGACAATACGCTCAATTTCTATGCCCAGTATATTTCGACCACGGCCAGCGTCACGGCAGGCCCGGCGAATTCTGTCGCCAACTTCTCGGTGGTTTATAACTAGCTCTTTTGCCTGAACGTCGGGGCCGCCCCGGCCCCCAATTTTATGAGGAACAGAATGTATTTTTTCAGAACCCCTTTACTGGCAACAGCGTTGTTATCTCTGATGCTGTCAACGGCTCATGCCGGCGTCATTATTGGTGGTACGCGCATTATTTTTGATGGCGCTAAAAAGGAAACGTCACTCAGTGTGAATAACCCTGATGGTACGCCGTATTTAATTCAGTCATGGATCGACGTGCAGGAAGGGGCGTCAGGCAAGGTGCCTTTTATTATTACGCCGCCTTTGTATCGTCTGGATGGCGGGCAAAAAAACGTTGAGCGCATCGTGATGACGGGGGCACTGCCTCAGGATCGGGAAAGTTTATTCTGGCTGAATATTAAAGCGATTCCGTCTGCCTCAACGCAGATGAACGCATTACAAATTGCGGTTAAAACGCGCATCAAACTGATTTATCGGCCCGCTGAGCTGCACGCGTCCACGCCTGACGAACAGGCCAGTCAATTACGCTGGCGCAGAACCGGGAATGAACTTCAGGTTAATAACCCGACCGCGTATGTCATCAATTTTAATGAAATCACACTTGGGGGTAAAAAAATCGATGACGTGTCGTATGTCTTACCCGGTGGCTCAGTCCGTTTCACGTTACCGCAGGGGGCCAGCGGCAGTGTACTGACGTTTAAAGTGATTAATGACTTCGGCAGCCCTGGGGGCGCGCATCAGGCAACCTTATAACCGGTGAAACGCGGGCATTGCCTGTCATAAATGAGTTAAAAGCGATGGCAATACACTATTTTCGGGCTCGACCTGCACCCCTGGCGACAGTGATCGGATTAATACTTGCAGGTTCATCGCAGGCGCTTTTTGCCGGTGAGACATTTAATGCCGAACTGGTTGAACTTGATAATCCAGGAAGAGGGAGAACGGATTTATCGGCATTTGAATCCGGATCGCAGGCACCCGGCACCTATCACGTCGATATTGTTCTTGATGACCAGCTAATGGCGACCCGCGATATCACCTTTACTGCAGTAAAAGACGAAAAGGGCAATGACGTCCTCCGGCCGTGCCTGAGTCTTGACCAGTTAAAACAGTGGGGCGTAAGAACCACGCTTTTCCCGCAGCTGGCGGCGAACAACGGTGAATGCGCAAACCTTCAGGCGATCCCGCAGGCCAGTAGCGATTTTCAGTTTGGCGCACAGCGGCTGGTGATCAGCATTCCTCAGGCCGCCATCGACCTGCCAGCCAGGGACGCGGTTCCGCCAGAGATGTGGGATGAGGGGATTAATGCCGCCATGCTTAATTACAGTCTGAGCGGCGCAAACGCGTGGGCGAAGAACACTCGCGGCAGCCAGAATGATAGCCAGTACGCCAACCTGCGCCCCGGGGTCAATATCGGGCCGTGGCGCTTACGTAATTACACCACCTGGTCTCGGGATTCCACCGGTGAGGATCGGTGGGACAACGTATATACCTATGCGCAGCGCGCCGTCATTCCGCTGAAAGCACAGCTGATTATTGGGGACAGTACCGCACCGGCGGATGTTTTCGACAGTATGCCATTTCGCGGCGGTCAGCTGGCCTCGGATGATGACATGCTGCCGGACTCTCTTAAAGGTTATGCGCCCGTGGTCCGCGGCATCGCGCGAACCAATGCGCAGGTGGTGGTCCGCCAGAATAGTTATCAAATTTATCAGAGCTACGTGGCGCCAGGCGCGTTTGAAATCTCGGACATGTATCCCACCGGCGGCGCAGGCGATCTGGATGTGACCATTAAAGAGGCTGACGGGAGTGAGCAGCATTTCACGCTGCCTTATGCATCGCTGCCGGTCCTGCAGCGGGAAGGACGACTGAAGTATGCGGTGACGGCCGGGCAGTATCGCGCCTACAACAGCCGCGTGGAGAAAACGTCCTTTGGTCAAATCACCGGTATTTATGGGATTCAGCACGGCATCACCGTTTACGGCGGGATGCAGGGGTCTGATAAATACCGTTCAGTGGCGTTTGGCGTCGGTAAAAATATGGGGGATATCGGCGCGATCTCTGCCGACGTGACCCAGGCCTGGTCAACGCCGAATAACACCGACAAAACATCCGGTCAGTCCTTGCGCGCGCGTTACAGCAAAAATATGGCGAAGACCGGGACAAACTTTTCAATTGCGGGATACCGATATTCAACCCGTGGCTATTACGGGATGCAGGACGTGCTGGATTCCTACGGCGACAGCAGCGCCCTGCAGGATCGGCGGCGTAACCGTGCTGAACTAACCATGAGCCAGGCGCTGGGCGGCGCGCTGGGTTCACTGACGCTCAGCGCCGCACGCGAAGATTACTGGAATTCTGGTCAGGCGATGGCCTCCTGGAGCGTGGGCTACAACAATGACTGGAACAACGTCAGTTACGGTTTGACCTGGACCTACAGCAAGAATGGACGCGGGAGCGCGCAAAACGCGGACCACGATCGGTTGCTGGCCTTTAACGTCAGCGTACCGTTGGACAAATTCTTGCCGCGTACCTGGGCTAACTATGGCATGAACGCCAGTAAGCACAACGGCACGACGCACGTGGTCGGGCTGAACGGCGTGTCTCTGGAAAACAGTGCCCTGAACTGGAACGTGCAGCAAGGTTATGGCACACAGGGCACGGGAAATACCGGCAACCTGAACGGCGACTATAAAGGCACCTATGGCGAAATTGTCGCGGGCTACAGCTACGACAAACACAGCGAGCGCCTGAATTACGGGTTGCAGGGGGGCGTCATTGCTCACCGTGACGGCATCACGCTTTCGCAGCCGCTCGGTGAAACCAATATCCTGGTGAAAGCGCCGGGTGCACACGGTGTCGATATTCGCAATCAACCCGGGGTTCGTACGGATTACCGCGGGTATACGGTGGTTAACAATCTGTCGGTATACCGAAAAAACGACATCACTCTTGAGCCGGAAACTATGCCGGATGACGTGGAACTTGAGATTAATACGCGCACCGTAACACCGACTCGCGGGGCGATAGTGGAAGCCGATTATGTGTCTAAAATCGGGCGCCGGGTGCTAATGACCCTGTCCGACGGGCAATATGCCGTTCCGTTTGGTGCGGTCGTCACGCTCAAAGGCGACAGCAACAGCAGCTTTATTGTGGGCGACCGTGGTCAGGTCTATTTAACGGGACTGCCCGGACAGGGAGAAATCGTGGCAACCTGGGGAAATCAACCCGGTCAGCAGTGCCGCGCGCAGTTTAGCCTGCCTGCACAACCCACCTACGGCGGAATAACCGACGTTAACGCGCTTTGCCGCCAGGAAGGTTAAAAATGAAATTTGCTTTATCTCTGATCCTGCTCTGTTTACTGAGCGGGTGGAATAGCGCCCGTGCCGGCACCTGTACAACCATCACGCCGCAAATATCGACGATATCTGTGGGCACGATTAACGTGCAGCGTGATGCCCCCGTGGGCACCATTATTTTTTCTCGCGCTGCTTCATCAACGGGAACCTATTTAACGGGATGTTCTAACCCGCTGATGCTGGGATTCAGTATGCGATATAACAATGGGAACCTGAGCAGCTACGGTAACCATGTTTATGCCACCAATGTCAGCGGTATTGGTATTCGCTTTTCCTCGGGGAATTATTTTGAAAACCCGGCTTACACGTTTTCGTATAACGCGGTGACGTCGTATGTGGATTGGTTTGGTGGAAAAGTTGAGCTGGTGGTGACCGGCCCGGTAACGTCGGGCGCTTTAACGCCGGGCGTTATCGGAACCGTGGCGCTTCAGGGAAGTGACGGTGTTTATCGTGACGGTCTGACGGTCCAGTTAACTGACGGCACAATTAATGCGCTGGCATGCACGATAACGACGGCGCAGTTGACGTTCCCGATAGGCGATATTCCGGCCTCATCGTTTGGCTCCGTTATTGGAACCACGCCATCCGGCGCCCAAAATACGCAAAATCTGGGGTTAACCTGCAGTGCCGGCACCAATATCAGTGTGTCACTCAGCGGTATGCAAAATCCGGACAGCGCCAATACCAGCGTCATGGCATTAACCGGTCAGGGGAATGCCGGTACGGCAAAAGGGGTAGGGGTTCAGCTACTTTATAACGGTTCTCCTTTGGTAATGAACGGTCGCCTGTTATTAAAACAGTCTGCGGGAGGACAGGAGACGCTCCCGTTAACCGCGCGCTATTACCAGACGTTAACCACCGTGGAATCAGGCTCGGCAAATGCGTCAGCCACGCTTACGATAACCTATCAATAACCGGTGAGATGATGAAAATAATTCCCGCGGCGTTGCTTGTGTCGGGTTTACTGTGCGGCAAAGCGCTATGTGCAGACAGCGTAAATATCGGGGTCACCGGAAATATCGTGGCCTCACCCTGCCTGTTTAATAACGGCAATACGAATCTCGATATTAATCTGGGCAATATCCAGGCGAGTAATATGGTGACGCCAGGATCATCCTCAGACCCGGTTACGTTTGATCTGTTATTTACCCAATGTCCGGTGGGGACGCGTAGCGTCACCGCTACCTTTACGGGTACACCCGACCCTGTTGCCGGCGCCGACTATTACATTAACCGCGGTACGGCCACCCACGTGGCGATAGCAATGCGCGAGGCCGGAAGTGGCATACTGAAAGGGAACGGCTCCAGCATGACGGAATATGTTGCCTCAGACCGGACGGCGAAGATGGCCATGCAGGCTGCGGTTATATCCACCGGAGGCAGGGCGACGCCCGGCACCCTCAGCGCAGTGGTGGTCATTACGCTGCAATACAATTAAGTCGCGCGGGATTTCACGCGCATTTTTGCTTCCCGTCGGTGTGGTCTATGTTGAATATTTTAATTAGCGAGACGGATTCGTTATTTCAGTCTGGTCTGCAGTATTTTTTTATGGATTTCTTTTGGCGTAATTTTAATGACTGTATTCACTTTGATTATGAAATGACGCCGCATAACGTCAGCACGGCGGATATTATTGTCCTCTCTTTATGCCAGGGGGAAACCCTGACCTGTTTTCCGGAATTACAGTCACGGCAAAAAGGCATTGTGATCGGCTGGGTTGACGATGAGCAACGCTCTACGGCGTCGCAATCCTGTTATCAGGATATTATTTTCATCTCCCGCAGGGCCTCTCTTGACATAATTGGCGAGACGGTAGGGTGTGCGTGGCGTAAAACGCAGTTGAAGGGACATGTGCTGCAGAAAACGTCCTGTTTCGATTGCGAGCATAAAATATTATCACCGCAGCAAATACGCATCGTCATGAACCTGTATAAAGGCTTATCCGTTATGCAGACGGCAGACGCGTTACAGATCGGCTATAAGACCGTTTTTGCACACAAGTACATGATCATGCAAAAATTTAACCTGAGAAGCGATTATGAACTTATCGCGCTGCTCAACAGGATGGTGAAGAAAAACGGCACCCCCAATATTTTTCGTGATTCTGCGAGACAGGGTTTCCAGGACCGCCCTTGTTTTGAGGCGTTTATATAAAGAACAAAAAATCTATGACTACTGATATTTAGCGATGTTACATATGATTATAAGCAAACGTATAACGAGGCTCGCCGTGGCGAGCCTCTTTTTCCTCAGACGTTTACTGCCGTGATTAACCGCGTCTTCATGGTCTGATAAGACGACGCCGCAAAGTCTTCCGCCCAGCGTTGGTCTTCAATCGCCTCAAGCTTAACCGCACAATACTTGGTTTCTGGGGTTTTGGAGACCGGGTCAAGGTTATCCTGCGTCAGTTCGTTACAGGCACCAATCCACCACTGGTAGGTCATATAAACCGCACCGGCGTTGATGCGCTCGCTGATGCTGGCACGGGTAATGACTTTGCCCCGACGGGAATGCACCCACACCAGCTGTCCGTCTTTAATGCCCAGGTTGTCCGCATCAAGGGGGTTCATTTGTACACGGCCTGGTTCGTCGGCAAGGCTTTGCAGCGCGGCGCAATTGCCGGTCATTGAACGGCAGGAGTAGTGGCCGACCTCACGCACGGTGCAGAGCACCAGCGGATACGTTTCGTCCGGTATCTCGGCTGGCGCGCGCCAGGCTGCCGCAAAAAGCTGGCCTTTGCCGCTCGGCGTATCGAACTGGTTATCTTTATAGAGATACGGCGTCCCCGGGTGATCGAGCGTTGGACACGGCCATTGCACATGGCCCATTTCACCCATTTTTTCGTATGTCACGCCATAGAACAGCGGACAGAGCTCGCGCATCTCGTCCCAGATCTGCTGGTTGGATGCGTAATGCATCGGATAGCCCATTTCGGTAGCAAGCAGGCTGATGATCTCCCAGTCACGTTTCACGTTGCCGCTGGCCTCAATGGCTTTACCGAAACGCTGGAAACCGCGGTCGGCACAGGTAAAGACGCCACCGTGTTCTCCCCACGATGTGGCAGGTAACAGAACATCCGCCACTTCCGCCGTTTTCGTCATAAAGATGTCCTGAACCACCACAAAATCGAGTGCTTCAAAACCGCGGCGCACCAGCCCCAGATCGGCTTCAGTCTGCAGCGGATCCTCGCCCATGATGTAATAGGCTTTTACCTTGCCTTCCAGCGCAAGGTGAGGGACTTCGGTGATACGCGTTCCAACCTCTTTGTCCATAATCCCGACATCGATTCCCCAGGCTGTGGCGAATTTCTGCCGGACCGCCGGGTCCGTAACGTCCTGATACCCCGGGAACATATTGGGCAGAACGCCCATATCACACGCGCCCTGAACGTTGTTTTGACCACGTACTGGCCCAACGCCGACGGCAGGTCGACCAAGATTTCCGGTCAGCAGCGCCAGGCTGGAGAGACCTTTGACCACGTCTACAGCCTGACCAAACTGCGTTACGCCCATGCCCCACATGACGGTGGCGGAAGGCGCAGCCGCGAACGTCCGCATCGCCTGACGCACATCCCGGGCTGGAATGCCGGTGAGATGTTCGACGTTTTCGGGCGCGTAGTCTTTGACCGTTTCCCGATAAGCGTCAAGCCCTTCGGTAAAGCGGGCGACGTAGTTTTTGTCGTACAACTCCTCTTCCAGAAGGACATAGCCAAACGCATTGACCAGCGCCATGTTGCTGCCGTTTTTCAGCTGCAGGTGCTGGTCGGCAATGCGTGCGGTTTCAATGCGACGGGGATCGCAGACGATGATTTTCGCGCCATTTTCGCGGGCTTTTAAGACCCGACGGGCGACGATGGGGTGCGAATCGGCGCAGTTATAGCCAAACACCAGCAGGCATTTTGAGTTTTCAATATCGTTAATGGAATTGCTCATTGCACCGTTGCCGAGGGTTTCCTGTAACCCGGCAACAGAAGGGCCGTGACAGACGCGCGCGCAGCAGTCCACGTTGTTGGTATTCAGCACCGCACGGGCAAATTTTTGCATCACATAGTTCGTTTCATTCCCTGTTCCCCGGGAGGAACCGGTGGTCATGATGGACCGTGGGCCATACTGCTCTTTTATGCTCCTGAGTTTATGGGCGGTATAGCGGATCGCCTCTTCCCAGGTGACGGGGGTAAAAGCCTCTCCCTTGTGGTAGCGGATCATGGGCTGAGTCAGACGGGGGGTAAGCAGACGCGTATCGTTCAGGAAGTCCCAGCCATAAAAGCCTTTCAGGCACAGGGTGCCCTGGTTTGTTACGCCTTCGGCCGCTTCGGCACGGAGGATACGGTTATTTTCGACGACAAGGTTTAATTTGCAGCCTGCACCACAGTAGGGGCAGACGCTGGCGATTTTTTTCATCAATAACAGACCTGTTAAGAAATGAAGCAAAGTTGACTGGGTAGCCCAGTCCCGTAAACGGGAGTAAGCAGGAACCATGCCACATTTACTTTGTAGGTTTTACAGGGTGTTATACGAGGAGGGAACGTGTCATCGTCAGCCTGATCGTCAGTTTTGACGATGACACGTTAGTATTCACAGAGGGGAGGGTTTTTAGAGATCGTCCATGGTGTGACCCACAACGATTTCCAGGGTCTTACGAATGACATCTGCCTGCACAACGTCGTTTGTGGATTCCAGCGTCTGGATCAGCCACAAAATGATCGCTTTGTTGGACAGGTGTCCTTCAGAAGCCAGAACACAGCGTACTGCAGTAGAAAAAACAGCGGACTCTTCAGCAAAACGATCGCCTGCGTGACGGAAATATTCCGACAGCGCGCTTTCTAAAAAAGCGGAATGGTATTCGGGTTGAAGCTGAATATTTTGTCTCATTTGTTCTCACCGTAGCTGTAAAATTGCAGTCAATGTATTTTCCTGGGATCGGACGGTTTTCCATTTCCAAATAACGGCACTACATTGTCTCTTTTAACGTTGAGAGATCCCTCTCTATCGGTTCGTCCTTGCGCGGTTCTGCGACGTTTCAGGGCGATGTTGTTTGAACCGATGTCGGCAATCACCATCGCAAGTGTCTCCCGCCGCTGGGGATCCTTTTCATGCGCTTTCATATCCCGCAGACGCTGAACCAGAGCTTCGGTTGTGACGGGGCCTCGCTCTTTCAAAAGAGAAAGAACGGCTTCACCGATAAGCTGGTCAATCAGTCGGTCTGCATCACTGCTGTTCATAACATTACCGTTCGAAAAGCAGACCAAGCAGCATGTGGTAATGCTGTTCCTCTTCAGGCCCATCGGCCTTTTCGAGGCGGCTTAAGAGTTTGGTACAGAGCGATTTGCGATTCAGATTTCGCCCGTCGCTAAGAATCTCAACCACGACCTGACCGAGCGTCTCCTGTTGGGTAGGAAGCGCGGCCTTCTCGAAGTAGTGCGCGATCGCTGCTGCTGAATCTGCGACATGATCCTTCTGCTGCATGTTTCGCTCCTGTAAAAAAATGTAATCACTAACGTTACATTTAAGGTATACACAATTTCCAAATCTGTACATAGAAAATGTACAATTTTTTAAAATAATTGTGATATATTTTATAAATTATATGTTTATCAGGTGGTTGGGTCATGAAAATGAAGCATTTCCGTTACAGAATATATTGTACAATACGCACGGTGATGGATAAGTTGTACAACGCAGGAAACGGATGCGTTAGGTGCCGTAAATGGTTGAGATGTAAATTATTTGTCACGTAATTAATATGCTATAACAGATGTTTACCGACGTGTTTTTGTGGCCAACCCCTAACCCCCTTCAGGATAAGCATGCTTACAACCATCATATACCGCAGTCATATCTGCGAGGACGTTCCAGTGAAAGCGCTGGAAAACATGGTAGCTGCTGCAAATAGTAAAAACCGGCAATCCAATGTCACGGGGATCTTGCTGTTTAACGGCACGCATTTTTTTCAGTTGCTCGAAGGCCCAGCGGAAAACGTTTCATCCATTTACGAGCAGATTTGCCAGGACACGCGCCACCATAACGTGGTGGAGCTGATGCGCGATCACGGCCCCTCCCGACGCTTCGGCAAGGTTGGCATGGAGCTTTTTGACTTGCGTCAGTTCGACAGGGAAGAGGTGCTTCAGCAGGTTCTCGACAAAGGCACCAGCAGGTATCAGCTGACATATAGCGATCGCGCCCTGCAGTTTTTCCGCACTTTCGTGGAGGCCACGGAGAAAGCCAACTACTTTGAACTGCCCCCTGCAGATGCCTGGGATTTTATCCCGGAAGAGACGCCTTTATCGGCGCAACCGGAGGTGGTGGCTAAAGGTGCGGATTGCAGCTTTGCGTTCCAGCCTATCGTGGATCCGTTTATGCAGCAGGTCGTCTCCTGGGAGGCCTTGATCCGCACGCCCACCGGTGAATCGCCTGGGGCCTATTTTGCCCAAATTCCTCGTGAAGAGGTGTACGCCTCTGATTTGAAAAGCAAGCAGGTCGCGCTCTCCATGGCGAGCGCACTGGGATTACAGGATCAGACATTATCCATTAACCTGCTGCCCATGACGCTGGTCAACGTGCCTGGCGCCGTGGATTTCCTGCTGACGGCCATTGACGCGAATGGCTTTGTGCCGGAGCAGGTTGTGGTGGAATTCACCGAGAGCGAAGCGATTTCCCGTTTTGAAGAGTTTACCCATTCGGTCAGGCAGCTAAAAAGTGCCGGTATCAGCGTAACCATCGATCACTTTGGTGCCGGTTTTGCCGGTCTGCAGTTACTGGCGCAATTCCAGCCTGACAGAATTAAGATTAACCGCGATCTGGTCGCGAATGTGCACAAAAGCGGCCCGCGGCAGGCCATCATTCAGGCGATTATCACCTGCTGTTCCTCGCTGGAGATCCAGTTCTGTGCCGTTGGCGTTGAGAAGCCTGAAGAGTGGATGTGGCTGGAGTCTGCAGGCATTTCCCAGTTCCAGGGGCATCTGTTTGCCAGCCCGCGTCACGGGGGAATTCCGGCGATCGCGTGGCCAGAGAAGAAGTTTGAATTTTGAGAAAGCTGTACATAAACCTGCAAGCTTGACTGTACGCGCGGCAAAATTTGTACAACAATACATTAACGGGTGAAGGAACTTGTATACCCTTCACCCGCTCAAAAAGAGGCCTTAGTTATACAAATGGTTTGTACAATCTGATAAGGTTGGTCTGGTTGGGTATGGAAGTTCTAAGCGTGAGGGAGTTAATGGCCTATTACAGTATCGGCGAAGTGGCCGAACGATGCGGTATCAACCCCGTTACGCTGCGTGCCTGGCAGCGCCGTTATGGATTGTTGAAGCCGCAGCGAAGCGAAGGGGGCCATCGTCAGTTTGACGATGAAGATATCCTGCGTATTGAAGAGATCAAACGCCTGATGAAAAGCGGCGTTTCGGTCGGCAAAGTCAAAGGCTTGCTGGAAAACAAAGAAGTGATGACTCAGGGTAATTGGGCATCAATCCAGGAAGAGATGATGACGGTTTTGCGTTATGCCAGCCCGGCAAAGCTGCGCGCCAAAATAGGCGAGTTCCGCCGCGATCACGCGATGGATGCGCTTATCGATAATATTATTTCTCCCGTTCGTCAGCGAATGAATCAGGATCAAAATACGGTGCGTCATATGGCGAGCCTGCTTGACGGTGTGCTGATAGAGTTTGCTGTCGCAAGCCTGGCGGAGTCACGTAAGAAAGCCGGTAAAGATGCTCTGCTTATTGGCTGGGAGTGTGATGACCGCACCCACTTGTGGCTTGAGGCTGCGCGTCTGGCACAAAAGGGGTGGCATATTGATGTGCTGGCCGACCCGATTGATTCCCCTCGTCCGGAGCTTTTTCCTGGGCAAAGAATTTTCGTCTGGACCGGTAAAGCGCCGACGCCGCGTCAGCAGGAACTGCTTGACCACTGGCGTGAACAGGGTTTTGTTGTCTCCTTTCATCATTAATTTCCGCAGGCCTTGAAGGCCTTTTTTTTTGCCCGTCGTTTCTCTGGATAAAATCTATCTTAAAAATAGGCATTTCCGATGCATATTTTACTTTTCCCCTTTACTCCACTTTTCTGATTCGATAACCCATTATTTTTCAAAGTATTGAACAATTAAATCCATCCCGCCCGCATCCGCTGACAGGGTCTATGCTTAATAAAAGTATGCAAAAAGGGCGATTTAGCCCAATGCCCCTGCTGACAGAGGGTTGAAGTGATAATCGTTATCACTAACATGGTGTTATGCCCTGGGGCTTATTAGATGAGGTGGACCTATGGAACTGCATTCAGAAACCTTCAATCCTGCCGACTTCGCCTGGCGTGGCTTAACGCTCACGCCAGCGGCGGCGGCACATATTCACGAACTGGTGGCGAAAAAGCCAGAGATCCTCGGCGTGCGCCTGGGGGTGAAACAGACCGGCTGCGCAGGATTCGGTTACGTGCTCGATACCGTCACAGAACCCGAGAAGGATGATCTGGTATTCGAAACTGACGGCGCAAAATTGTATGTCGCCCTGCAGGCCATGCCGTTTATTGACGGCACGGAAGTGGACTACGTACGTGAAGGTTTAAACCAGTTATTCAAATTTCATAACCCGAAAGCCCAGAACGAATGTGGGTGCGGCGAAAGCTTTGGGGTATAGGCGGTACTATGTCACGTAATACTGAAGCAACGAGTGATGTTAACACCTGGAGCGGCGGCCACCTCAATTATAAAGAGGGGTTCTTTACCCAGCTGCAGACCGATGAACTGGCGAAAGGCATCAATGAAGATGTCGTCCGGGCGATCTCGGCCAAACGCAATGAACCTGAGTGGATGCTTGAGTTTCGGCTGAGCGCCTTCCGGGCGTGGCTGGAAATGGAGGAACCTCACTGGCTGAAAGCGCATTATGACAAGCTGAACTATCAGGATTACAGCTACTACTCTGCGCCATCCTGCGGGAGTTGCGACGACACCTGCGCCTCACAGCCTGGCGCGGTGCAGCAAACCGGTGCGGACAACAGCTTCCTGAGCAAAGAAGTGGAAGAGGCGTTTAACCAGCTGGGTGTGCCCGTTCGCGAAGGGAAAGAGGTGGCGGTGGACGCCATTTTTGACTCCGTCTCAGTGGCGACAACCTACCGTGAAAAACTGGCAGAACAGGGGATTATTTTCTGCTCCTTCGGCGAAGCGATTCACGAGCACCCTGAGCTGGTGAAAAAGTACATCGGCACCGTGGTGCCAAGTAACGATAACTTTTTTGCCGCGCTTAATGCGGCGGTAGCGTCTGATGGCACCTTTATCTACGTGCCAAAAGGCGTTCGCTGCCCGATGGAGTTGTCGACCTATTTCCGCATCAACGCGGAAAAAACCGGTCAGTTCGAACGCACCATTCTGGTGGCCGATGAAGGCAGCTACGTCAGTTACATTGAAGGGTGCTCTGCACCGGTCCGTGACAGCTACCAGCTTCACGCCGCGGTGGTTGAAGTCATCATCCATAAAGATGCCGAGGTGAAATACTCCACGGTGCAGAACTGGTTCCCGGGCGATGGCAACACCGGCGGTATTCTGAACTTCGTGACCAAGCGTGCGCTGTGCGAAGGCGAAAACAGCAAAATGTCCTGGACCCAGTCGGAAACCGGCTCTGCGATCACCTGGAAATACCCGAGCTGTATTCTGCGTGGGGATAACTCGATCGGTGAGTTCTACTCCGTGGCGCTGACCAGCGGCCATCAGCAGGCAGATACGGGTACCAAGATGATCCACATCGGTAAAAACACCCGGTCGACCATTATTTCCAAAGGCATCTCCGCCGGGCACAGTCAGAACAGCTATCGTGGGCTGGTCAAAATCATGCCGACGGCCACCAATGCCCGAAACTTTACCCAGTGTGACTCAATGTTAATTGGCGCAGACTGCGGGGCACACACCTTCCCGTACGTTGAATGCCGTAACAATACCGCCCAGCTTGAGCACGAGGCGACGACGTCACGTATTGGGGAAGATCAGCTCTTCTACTGCCTGCAGCGCGGGATCAGTGAGGAGGATGCCATCTCAATGATTGTGAACGGCTTCTGTAAGGATGTGTTCTCTGAACTGCCGCTGGAATTTGCCGTTGAAGCCCAGAAACTCCTCGCCATTAGTCTTGAACACAGCGTCGGTTAAGGAAAGCACATGTTAAGTATTAAAGATTTACAGGTTAGCGTGGAAGACAAAGAGATCCTGCGTGGTCTCAATTTTGACGTCAAACCGGGTGAAGTCCACGCCATTATGGGGCCCAATGGCTCCGGGAAAAGTACGCTCTCCGCGACGCTGGCAGGACGCGAAGATTACGAAGTGACCCACGGGTCGGTCGAGTTTAACGGCAAAGATTTGCTGGAGATGTCGGTGGAAGAGCGGGCCGGTGAAGGTATCTTTATGGCCTTCCAGTATCCGGTGGAGATCCCGGGGGTGAGTAACCAGTTCTTTCTGCAAACGGCGCTGAACGCGGTACGTAAATATCGCGGACTGGAGGCGCTGGACCGCTTTGATTTCCAGGACCTGATGGAAGAGAAGATTAAGCTGCTGAAAATGCCGGAAGACCTGCTGACCCGCTCGGTCAACGTCGGTTTTTCAGGCGGCGAGAAAAAGCGTAACGACATTCTGCAGATGGCGGTCCTTGAGCCTGAACTGTGCATTCTGGATGAGACCGACTCCGGTCTGGATATCGATGCCCTGAAGATTGTCGCCGACGGGGTGAACTCCCTGCGCGACGGCAAACGCGCGTTCATCATCGTCACTCACTACCAGCGTATTCTGGATTACATCAAGCCGGATTACGTCCATGTGCTTTACCAGGGGCGTATTGTGAAATCCGGTGATTTCACGCTGGTTAAACAACTGGAGGAGCAGGGTTATGGCTGGCTTACCGAACAGCAGTAATGCGCTCCAGCAGTGGCACCGTCTGTTTGAAGCGCAGGGCAATACGCGCTCGGAACAGGCGCAACAGCACCTGCAGCAGATGCTGCGTCTCGGTTTGCCGTCACGCAAGCAGGAGAACTGGAAGTACACGCCGCTTGATGGCCTGCTGAACGGCGAGTTTGTCACCCGCCTGGCAGACATCAGCCCGGCGCAGCGCGATGCCCTGGCATTGACCGTGGATGCCGTGCGTCTGGTCTTCGTCGATGGTCAGTTCCGCCCTGAGCTGAGTGACAGCACCCAGGACTGTGGGTTTGAGATTGCCATTAACGATGACCGTCAGAGCCTGAGCGCCCCGGTACAGCCCGAGGTCTTCCTGCATCTCACCGAGAGCCTGGCGCGGAGCGTGACGCATATTCGCGTTAAGCGTAACCAGCGTCCGGTAAAACCACTGCTGCTGATGCACATCACTCAGGGAGCAGACGGCGACGAGATCAACACTGCTCACTACCGCCACCATCTTGAGCTGGCGGAAGGGGCGGAGGCCACGGTGATTGAGCATTACGTCAGCCTCAACGAGGCCCGGCACTTTACCGGGGCGCGTTTGACAATGCATGTTGCCGCCAATGCCCAGCTTCACCATATCAAACTGGCGTTTGAAAACCCGCAGAGCCACCACTTTGCGCATAACGACATGCTGCTTGGACAAGATGCCGCGGCATACAGCCACAGCTTTTTGCTGGGCGGCGCAGTACTGCGCCACAACACCAGCACGCAGCTTAACGGCGAGAATACAACGCTTCGCATCAACAGCCTGGCGATGCCGGTTAAAACGCAAGTGTGCGATACACGCACCTGGCTTGAGCATAACAAAGGCTACTGTAACAGTCGCCAGCTGCACAAAACCATTGTCAGCGACAAAGGACGGGCGGTGTTTAACGGCCTGATTAACGTGGCGCAGCACGCGATTAAAACCGACGGGCAGATGACCAACAACAACCTGCTGTTGGGACGCCTGGCGGAAGTGGACACCAAACCACAGCTTGAAATCTATACTGATGACGTGAAGTGCAGCCATGGCGCGACGGTCGGGCGAATTGATGACGAACAGATGTTCTATTTACGCTCCCGCGGTATCGACCAGCAGGCGGCGCAACAAATGATTATCTATGCGTTTGCCGCTGAACTGACGGAAGCGCTGCACGATGGCCTGTTAAAACAGCAGGTGCTGGCCCGTATCGGGCAGCGTCTGCCTGGAGGCGAAGCATGAGTTTTCCCGTAGAGAAAGTACGGGCAGATTTTCCGGTTCTGACCCGTGAAGTGAACGGTCTGCCCCTGGCGTATCTGGACAGTGCGGCCAGTGCGCAGAAACCGAATCAGGTGATCGACGCGGAAGCGGAATTCTACCGCCACGGTTATGCTGCCGTGCACCGGGGGATCCACACCCTGAGTGCGGAGGCGACCCAGCGTATGGAAAATGTGCGTACCCAAATCGCCGCTTTCCTCAATGCACGCTCGCCAGAGGAACTGGTGTTTGTGCGTGGTACCACCGAGGGGATCAACCTTGTTGCCAACAGCTGGGGCAACGCGCAGGTCCACGCGGGGGATAACATCATCATCACCCAGATGGAGCACCATGCCAATATCGTGCCGTGGCAGATGCTCTGTGAGCGTGTCGGTGCGCAACTGAGGGTGATCCCATTGAACGTTGATGGCACCCTGCAGCTTGAGCAACTTGACGCGTTGCTGGATGCGCGTACGCGGCTGGTGGCCGTGACCCAGGTTTCTAACGTGCTGGGAACCGAGAACCCGGTGGCAGCGATTATTGAGAAAGCCCACCAGGCTGGCGCGAAGGTGCTGATTGATGGTGCGCAGGCGGTCATGCACCACGCGGTCGACGTCCAGGCGCTGGACTGCGATTTCTACGTCTTCTCCGGGCACAAGCTCTACGGGCCGACCGGGATTGGCGTGCTGTACGTGAAAGAAGATATTCTGCAGGCGATGCCACCGTGGGAAGGGGGCGGCTCGATGATCGCGACCGTCAGTCTCTCTGAAGGGACCACCTACGCACGCGCACCGTGGCGCTTTGAAGCTGGCACGCCGAATACCGGCGGGATTATCGGGCTGGGGGCGGCCATCGCCTATGTCACGTCTGTTGGCCTTGACGCGATTCAGGAGTACGAACACCTGCTGATGCACTACGCGCTGCAGGAGCTTGCCAGCGTACCGGCGCTGACCCTGTATGGCCCGGCGGATCGCCAGGGGGTGATTGCGTTCAATCTGGGTAAACACCATGCATACGATGTGGGCAGTTTCCTCGATAATTACGGCGTGGCCGTGCGTACCGGACACCACTGTGCTATGCCGTTGATGGCGTTTTACCAGGTGCCGGCGATGTGCCGCGCATCGCTGGTGATGTACAACACAACGGAAGAGGTCGACAGGCTGGTGGCGGGGCTTAAACGTATTCACCAGTTGCTGGGCTAACGGAGAGGCGACAGATGGCAGATTTGCCGGATAAAGAAAAATTACTGCGTAACTTCGGGCGTTGCGCAAACTGGGAAGAGAAATACCTCTATATCATTGAACTGGGCCAGCGTTTACCACCGCTCAGAGAAGAGGCACACAACCCGGAAAATATTATTCAGGGCTGCCAGAGCCAGGTCTGGATTGTGATGGAGCAGACGCGCGACGGCGTGATCGAATTACAGGGCGACAGCGATGCCGCTATTGTGAAAGGGCTTATTGCGGTGGTATTTATTCTCTATCACCAGATGTCAGCGCAGGATATTGTCGCTTTTGATGTCCGCCCTTGGTTTGAAAAATTGGCCCTGACCCAACACCTCACCCCGTCCCGTTCCCAGGGGCTGGAAGCGATGATTCGCGCCATCCGCGCCAAAGCTGCAATCCTTAGCTAGACTTACAGAACAGCATTCATTCTGTTTCGCGAGGTGGTTCCCGCCTCGCTGGTTTTTCAGCTTTCTGGCATCCGGCCAGTGAATAAGGAATCTCAGCATGAAGCGCGCGTCTCTAATAACTCTATTACTCCTGGGTTCGCTCGGTGCTCTTAATTCGGCCCGCGCGATGGATTACCCGTTGCCGCCCGCAGGCAGCCGTCTGATTGGGCAAAATCAAACCTACACGATACAGGAAGGGGATAATAAACTTCAGACCATCGCTCGCCGGTTTAATACTGCAGCGCAGCTTATCCTTGAAGCCAATAATACCATTGCGCCGGTAAACCCTGCGCCGGGGACGGTGATCACGATCCCTTCGCAGATGCTGTTGCCCGACACGCCCCGTGAGGGGATTGTCGTGAACCTGGCGGAGCTGCGGCTTTACTACTTCCCGCCGGGCGAAAACATCGTTCAGGTTTTCCCGCTCGGCATTGGGCAACTGGGACTGGAAACGCCGGTCACCACCACCCGGGTCAGCCAGAAGATCCCTAATCCTACCTGGACCCCAACACCGGGCATCAGAGCGCGCTCTCTGGAGCAGGGCATCAAATTGCCGCCCGTGGTCCCGGCCGGGCCAAATAACCCGCTAGGACGCTTTGCATTGCGTTTAGGCGTGGGTCACGGGGAATACCTGATACACGGCACCAGTGCGCCGGACAGCGTCGGCCTGCGGGTCAGCTCTGGCTGTATGCGCATGAATGCGCCGGATATCAAAGCGCTGTTTGAGCAGGTGCGGGTCGGCACGCGGGTGCAAATCATTAATGAGCCGGTGAAGTTCTCCGTCGAGCCTGACGGTAAACGCTATATTGAAGTGCATCGTCCGCTGGCCCAGGTTGAGGGTGAAAACCCCCAGATGACACCCATTTCGCATTCCGCAGACTTTGCGACGTTTGTCTCGCAGTCAGGAAGTGATAAAGCGCTTATCGATAAAGCCTTGTCACGCCGCGCGGGGATCCCGGTAGCCGTGTCGGCCGATAACGGCGCGTCAGCGCGTCAGAACGTGTTGTCAGTACAGAACAGTCGGACATCCGCTGTGGTCGCGGAAAATGACGGTGAGAAGGTGACGCAGTAGGGGTTTGACGCAGACAAAAAAAATGGCGCACAATGTGCGCCATTTTATTAACAGGTACTATTACTTACGGTATTTAGTAGCCTGGTTGTCCAGACGCTGGTTAGCGCGAGCTGCGTCGTCTTTAGCAGCCTGAACGTCGGAACGCATTGCGTTCACGTCGTTGCTCAGCTGGTCAACTTTAGCGTTCAGAGTCTGAACGTCAGAAGACAGCTGATCGATTTTAGCGTTGCTGGAGCAACCAGCCAGCAGAGTAGAACCCAGGATTACCGCGCCCAGTACCAGTTTAGTACGATTCATTATTAATACCCTCTAGATTGAGTTAATCTCCATGTAGCGTTACAAGTATTACACAAAGTTTTTTAGGTTGAGAATATTTTTTTGATGGGAATACGCCTATTTTTGATCGTTCGCTCAAAGAAGCATCGAATCGGCCCTTTTTTGGCAAAAAGCTCTGTAAAAAAAGGCATTTTTCATCGGATTCATCTTAGATAATTCGCAATTAAATAGAGAAACCCGATTTGCTTTTTGAATGACTTTGGCTAATGCATGAAATAAAAAAAGCGTCCCGGAGGACGCTTTTTATGAAAATTAATTCGTTCGGGAATTATTACAGCACGTGAACAGATGCTGTGTTGGTGGTTCCGCTTGGTACCAGCGCACCAGAAACCATGACCACAACGTCGCCTTTCTGTGCCAGGCCGCTTTCCAGCGCCAGCGCTTTACCCTGAATGTAGAAATCGTCGGTAGACGCGATTTCTTTCACCAGATGCGCAACCACGCCTTTGCTCAGCACCAGCTGACGGGCAGTGGTTTCGTTGGTGGTCAGCGCCAGGATCGTCGCGTCCGGGAAGTATTTACGGACTGCGCGAGCAGATTTACCGCCCTGGGTGGCAACCACAATCAGAGGCGCTTCCAGTTTCTCAGCGGTTTCTACCGCACCGCGGCAGACTGCTTCGGTAATACGCAGTTTGCGGCTGTCGTTGTTGAAGTCCAGACGGCTGGTCATCACGCGGTCAGTACGTTCGCAAATGGTCGCCATGATGCCAACGGCTTCCAGCGGGTATTTACCTTTCGCGGATTCGCCGGACAGCATGACTGCATCGGTACCGTCGAGGATGGCGTTAGCCACGTCGCCAGCTTCTGCGCGGGTTGGGCGTGGGTTTTTGATCATGGAGTCCAGCATCTGCGTTGCGGTGATAACCACTTTACGCGCGCGAACACACTTCTCGATCATCATCTTCTGCGCGAAGATAACTTCTTCAACCGGGATTTCAACACCCAGGTCACCACGTGCAACCATGATGCCGTCTGACGCTTCGAGGATTTCGTCGAAGTTGTTCAGGCCTTCCTGGTTTTCGATTTTGGAGATGATCTGGATCTTCTCGCCGCCGTGCGCTTTCAGGTGCTCACGGATTTCAACCACGTCGGAACGTTTACGGATGAAGGATGCCGCAACGAAGTCGACGCCTTGCTCGCAACCGAAGATCAGGTCTTGTTTGTCTTTTTCAGCCAGGGCTGGCAGCGCGATGGAAACGCCTGGCAGGTTAACGCCTTTGTTTTCACCCAGGTCGCCGTTGTTCAGCACTTTACAGATAACCTTGTTACCTTCGATGGCGGTCACTTCCATGCCGATCAGACCATCGTCTACCAGCACGGTGTTGCCAACGGACAGGTCGCTGGTGAAACCTTCATAGGTGACCGCAACGATTTCGTTGTTACCGACAACAGTCTTGTCAGTGGTGAAGGTGAAGGTCTGGCCCGCTTTCAGAGAGACGTCGTTACCGCCTTCCAGTTTGATGGTGCGGATTTCTGGACCTTTGGTATCCAGCAGGATGGCTGCTTTTTTACCGGTCTTGCTCATCACGTTGCGCAAGTTCTGGATACGCTGACCGTGTTCAGCATAGTCACCGTGGGAGAAGTTCAGACGCATAACGTTCATGCCGGCGTCCAGCATTTTGCTCAGCATCTCTTCAGATTCGGTTTTCGGGCCGATAGTACAAACAATTTTCGTCTTTTTCATGACAGTCTTAGTCTTTAAGTTGGGAAGGATATGGAAATCTCGCTCCGGGGGCGCACCGCCGCGGAGTCAAACCTGTGTTGCAAAAGAGTATATGACACGCACTAAGGATAGGAGACATCAAATGAGCGTGCAGAAGAAAGTGTGCCTGAGTGACAGCCCAACGAAGGAGAGGAGTAGTTGTACGTTGTTTTTTGTATTCCAAGCGCTGAAACCATTCACCAGGGATTAGGCGCGCATTATACGCTGATTTTAAGATAAAAGGAAAATGAAAACAGCGTTTCAAAAATAATCTGTGCAGATCCACATGAGATTGTTATCAAGGCGTTAAGGTTAGATGACATCTTATCGCGGCAGGTGCGTGACCTGCCGCGTTTTGCTTAGTTTTTCAGCGCCTGGCTGAGGTCGGCAATCAGGTCTTTGGCATCTTCAATGCCCACGGACAGGCGAATCAGCTGCGGTACGATGCCGTTGGCCAGCCGCTGCTCAAGCGGAATCGAAGCATGAGTCATGCTGTAAGGCTGGCTGACCAGACTTTCCACGCCACCCAGGCTTTCTGCGAGGGTGAATAATTTCAGTTTGCGGATCACCTCTGTGGCCCGTTGCGCATCACCTTTCACCACCAGAGAAATCATGCCGCCCGGCAGCGCCATCTGCGTGCGGGCAAGCGAATATTGCGGGTGTGATTCCAGCCCCGGATAAAATACCTTTTCGACCTGCGGCTGTTGCTCCAGCCATTGCGCAATGGCCAGCGCGTTGGTGCTGTGTTTTTCTACCCGCAGCGACAGCGTACGAATACCGCGCAGCGTCAGGAAGCTGCTAAACGGATCCAGTACACCGCCGACTGCGTTCTGCAGGTAGGCAAGCTTGTCCGCCAGCGCGGCGTTATCCCCCACAACTGCCAGTCCGGCGACCACGTCCGAGTGACCATTCAGGTATTTGGTGGCAGAGTGCACGACGATGTCGAAACCCGTTTCCAGCGGGCGATGGATGACGGGCGATGCGAAGGTATTATCGGCCACGCTGATGACGTGATGACGACGGGCGATATCGGCGATAGCCGCCAGATCCGCCAGTTTAAGCAACGGATTGGTTGGCGTTTCAACCCATACCATTCGCGTATCCGGCCGGATGGCGGCTTCAAGACCGGCCAAATCGTTCGGCTTGACCCAGCTCACCTGCAGGCCGGTGCTACGTTTGCGCACGTTTTCAATCAGGCGCCAGGTTCCGCCGTAAACATCGTCAATGGCGACGATATGGCTGTCTTTGTCCAGCAGTTCAAGCACGGTAGAGATGGCGGCGAGGCCGGAAGCGAAGGCATAGCCGCGGGTCCCGCCTTCCAGTTCGGCGATGGCGGTTTCCAGCGCATGGCGGGTCGGGTTGCCGCTGCGCGAATATTCATAGCCGGTGTGCTCGCCGGGTGACGGTTGCGCAAACGTGGAGGTGGCGTAAATCGGGGGCATGACCGCGCCATGCCGATCGTTAAACTCACCGCTGTGTACGCTCAGGGTTGCCAGATTTTTCATCGTGTATTCCTTTATTGCTGAAGACGGTTGCGCCAGGCGGTAAGAACATCGCTGCGCGTAATCAGGCCCAGGAAGCGGTCATTGTCATTAATGACCGCCACCAGACCGCGATCGAAAATGGCGTTCAGGGCGCTTTCCGGGGCGTTTTTATCGAGGAACTCCACCTGACGGGTCATTGCCGCGGTCACGGGAAGCGAGAAGCGGTCGCCATCGCCACCGATATGGCGCAGAAGATCCCACTCGTCAATGATGCCCACGACCTGACCGTTCTCCAGAACCGGCAGCTGGGAGATATCATACAAACGCATCCGCGCCAGTACGGTGGAGAGGGTGTCATCTGGCGCGGCGGTGACGGTTGCGCCTTCATCGTGGCGCAGGGCAATGTAGTCGGAGAGATCGCCAGCCTGCGGCCGGGAGATCAAACCCTGCTGGCGCATCCAGTCATCGTTGAACATCTTTGAGAGATATTTGTTGCCACTGTCGCAGGCGAAGGTCACAACCCGTTTCGGGGTGGTCTGTGCCTGGCAATATTTCAGCGCAGCCGCCAGTAGGGTGCCGCTGGAGGAGCCTGCCAGGATACCTTCCGTTTTCAGCAGCTCGCGGGCGGTGGTGAAAGCCTCGCGATCGGTGATGCGCCAGGCACGATTCACCCCTTCGATGTGTGCCAGCGGAGGAATAAAGTCTTCACCAATCCCCTCAACCAGCCACGAGCCCGCATCCTGGTAGCGTCCCGTTTCTACCTGATCGGCCAGGACCGAACCGGCCGGGTCGGCCAGCACAAATTCAGTCTGCGGTGAGTGCTCAGCGAACCATGCCTGTAGCCCACCCAGCGTCCCGCCAGACCCCACGCCGACGACGATGGCGTCAATCTTACCGTCAAGCTGTTCATACAGTTCAGGCGCGGTGGTGGTGCGGTGCGCCAGCGGATTGGCTTCGTTATTAAACTGATCGATGTAATACGCCCCCGGCAGTTCATTCGCCAGACGTTGCGCGTAATCCTGATAGTAGGCAGGGTGGCCCTTATTGACATCGGAGCGGGTCAGTACCACCTGAGCCCCCAGTGCCCGCAGGTGGAAAATCTTCTCGCGGCTCATTTTGTCTGGCACCACCAGGATCAGCGAATAGCCTTTCTGCGCGGCGATCAAGGCCAGGCCAAGACCGGTATTTCCCGCCGTCGCCTCAATGATGGTACCGCCTGGCTGGAGCTGGCCGTTGCGCTCCGCTTCGTTAATCATCGACAGTGCAACGCGGTCTTTAATCGAACCGCCCGGGTTCTGGTTTTCCAGCTTCAGAAACAACGAGCAGAGACCGGTATCAAGCTTATGCAGCTGGATAAGCGGGGTGTGGCCAATCAGTTCGGTGACGGAGTGGTAAATCGTCATGGTGTTTTCCTTTCAGGAGGTCATGACAGGATGATAGGGCGGGGAAATTAACCCCTTAAAGAATCCTTCACTCCGTTTTAGAACAGAAAAGAATATAAATGCCGTTTTTGGATGGAGGGATAGCAAGACGTAAAGTGCTCTGGATGTGAGGATGGCTATATCAGTCAAAAATGCTGCAAAATTAACCGTTTTCATCAGGTGATGAACCGCTGATATGCACATGCCAGATAATCATTTCTGAAATTGGTCTAAATGCCTGCCGGCGCGAAAACCGCTATTTATTCCTGCAAGTTATAACAAATTCCTTTTTGTTCATTTAAAAGGTGATAACGCCTGTTTACTATCATTTGGACATCCATACTGCTAAACCGCCATGCGCGGGACGGATTACACATAAGAATGATTGTACTCAGCAATATTTCGAAGGTTTTTGACAACGGGAAGGTTGCACTCACTGCCGTTGATAACGTCAATTTGACGATAGAGCAGGGGCAGATATACGGCATTATCGGTTACAGCGGCGCGGGTAAAAGTACTCTTATTCGTTTGCTGAATGGACTGGAAAAACCCACTCGTGGCAGTGTGACCATCAACGGACAGGACATTTCTGCCGCAAAGGGCGAAGCACTGCGCCAGGCGCGTCTGAAGATCAGCATGGTCTTCCAGCACTTCAATCTGCTTTGGTCGCGCACGGTGAGTGAGAATATCGCGTTCTCAATGCAAATCGCCGGTGTGCCAAAAGCCAACATTAAGGCCCGCGTGGCTGAACTGGTCGATCTCGTTGGGCTGAAGGGTCGCGAGAACGCCTATCCCTCGCAGCTGAGCGGCGGGCAAAAACAGCGTGTGGGGATTGCGCGTGCATTGGCCAATAACCCCGACGTATTGCTTTGCGATGAAGCCACGTCAGCCCTCGACCCACAGACCACCGATCAGATCCTCGATCTGCTGCTGGACATTAACCGCCGCTTCAGGCTGACCATTGTGCTGATCACGCACGAGATGCACGTGGTGCGCAAAATTTGCGACCGCGTGGCGGTGATGGAGAACGGCAAAGTGGTGGAAGAGGGGGAGGTGCTGAGCGTCTTTACCCGTCCGCAGCAGCCTATCACTCAGCAGTTCGTCCGCCAGGTGAGCCAGTATGCCGAGGAAGAGACGTTTAATACGGAGCTGGCAGCTGACCTTGAAGGTAGCGTCATCAGGTTGACCTTTACGGGCCACAGCACCCATAAGCCGATCGTGGGCGAGCTGACTCTGCGCTACGGCCTGCCATTTAACATTCTGCACGGAAAAATGACCCAAACGGCCCACGGCGTATTTGGGCAACTCTGGGTACACGTCGTGGCATCGGATGAACAACTGAGCAATATCCTCGCCGACCTGAAGCACAGCGATATTGAAGGCGAGGTAATTAAACATGGCTGAGACGCTTTTTCCTCATCTGAAGTGGGAGCAACTCTGGGCGGCGACGCTGGAAACGCTGTACATGACTGCCCTTTCCGGCGTGGCAACCTTTGTTCTTGGGATCGTCCTTGGCCTGGCGCTGTTTTTAACCGCGCGCGGCGGGTTGTTCCACAATCGCGCGGTCTACAGCGTGATTTCAATTGTGGTGAACGTGTTTCGTTCTATCCCGTTCATCATTCTGATTGTGCTGTTGATCCCGTTCACGAAAACCCTTGTCGGCACCATTCTTGGCGCAAACGCGGCGCTGCCGGCTCTGATTGTCGGTGCGGCACCGTTCTACGCACGCCTGGTCGAAATTGCCCTGCGTGAAGTGGACAAGGGGGTTATTGAAGCCACGCGCTCAATGGGCGCACGGCTGAGCACCCTGGTGTTTCGGGTTTTACTGCCGGAGTCATCACCTGCACTGGTATCAGGTATTACGGTAACGCTGATTGCGCTGGTGAGTTACAGCGCCATGGCGGGGGTGATTGGCGCAGGCGGTTTGGGAAATCTGGCTTATCTGGAAGGATTCCAGCGCAACCATGGCGACGTCACGCTGGTGGCGACGGTGACCATTCTGATCATCGTTTTCATTATCCAGTTCTGCGGCGACGTCCTGACCTCACTGTTAGATAAACGATAATCTCTAATAACACACAGGAACCATCATCATGAAAAAAACACTGACACTGATCGCCGCAGCAACCCTGAGCGCCCTGAGCTTTGCCACCTGGGCTGATACCCTGACCGTGGGGGCATCCAACACGCCGCACGCCGAAATTCTGGAGCAGGCGAAGCCTATCCTGGCGAAGCAGGGTATCGATCTGGAGATCAAACCTTTCCAGGACTACATTCTGCCCAACACCGCGCTGGCGGGTCATGATATTGACGCTAACTATTTCCAGCATATTCCTTACCTGAACAGCGTGCTGAAAGATCACGCCGGTGATAAGGATTATGATTTTGTCAGCGCGGGCGCGATCCACATCGAGCCAATCGGGATCTATTCCAAAAAATACAAATCCCTGAAAGATCTGCCGCAGGGCGGCAAAATCATCATGCGTGATGCTGTATCTGAAGAGGGCCGCATTCTCTCTATCTTCGAAAAAGAGGGGGTGATCAAACTGAAGCCGGGCATCGACAAAGTGACCGCGCGTATCAGCGATATCGTGGAAAACCCGAAAAAACTGCAGTTCACGCCTAACGTGGAAGCCTCTCTGCTGCCACAGATGTACAACAACGACGAAGGTGACGCGGTCGTGATTAACGCCAACTACGCGATTGATGCGGGCCTTGATCCTGTACATGACCCGATTGCGGTAGAGAGTGGTGAAAATAACCCGTATGCCAATATCATTACCGTGCATCGTGGTGACGAGAAGAAGAAAGATATCGTCGCGCTGGTGAACGTTCTGCACTCCAAAGCGATCCAGGACTGGATCCGCACCAAATACAAAGGCGCAGTGATCCCGGTAAACAACTAATTTATTGATTTTACGAATGAAGCCCGGCGGGACTCTCGCCGGGCTTCTTTTTTGTATCCGGGCGATGAATCATTTAAGCTGAGAGTTTAGGGCAATGGAGTGATGACGATGGGTAATGTGACCAAAGACGAAGCGCTGTATCAGGAGATGTGTCGGGTGGTCGGGAAGGTCGTTCTGGAGATGCGTGATTTGGGGCAGGAGCCGAAGCATATTGTCATTGCGGGGGTGCTGCGTACGGCGCTGGCGAACCAGCGCGTAAAACGTAGTGAGTTAACCACCCAGGCGATGGAAACCGTGGTCAAAGCACTGGCCGGTTGAAGCGCCAGTGTTTCGCAAGCTGCTCAAGGGAGCAGCAGAGCAGGTAATAGACCACACCCGTAAAGATAAAAATGGCCGCCGGGTAAATTTGCACCCGGTTGTTCACCTGGCCGGCCACCGTGGTGAGCTCAGGGACATTCACAATAAACGCCAGCGACGTATCCTTCAGCAGGCTGATAAAAATCCCCACCAGTGACGGCAGAATATTGCGCAGCGCCTGCGGCAGCAGCACGCGCGACAGCGTTTGCCGGGTACTGAAACCCTGAGACAGGGCGGCCTCGTACTGCCCTGACGGTAAGGCGCTGAGTCCGGCCAGTACTGAATGCATAACCGAAGCCGTGGTAAACCAGGCCAGGGCCAGCGTGACGGTGAGCGCCCCCGGGAGATCGCCGCCGGTGATGAGCGGCAGCAGATACCACATCCAGAAAATCACAAAGATTAACGGGATCCCGCGAATTAACTCCGCCCATACAAAGAGCGCCTTGCGCACAAGCCCCGTAAAACGCCAGGCCAGGCACGCGAGAGCAATTCCACCGGGCAGGGCGAGAGCCGCCGCGCCCAGCGCCATCAGCAACGAGAGCAAGACCCCGCCAGGCTCACCGACTGCTGCACGTCCCCAGAGCAGGTAATCCAGGTTATCGGTAATGACATTAAGTCCGGCAAGCATGGTTTCCCCTCCCTGAGATTGGGCCGAGGCGCACCAGCACCGCCCCCATCAGCATACCGGTAAGCAGGTACAGGACGGTGCCGACGGTAAACGCCTCCAGCGCATGGGCGTTGTAGCTTTCAATCTGTCTCACCTGATAGGTCAGTTCGGCAAAGCCAATGCCGCTGGCGAGCGATGAGAGTTTCATCAGATTGAGATACTGCCCGACAACGGGTTGCCAGGCGTTGGCCAGCCCTTGCGGCAGAAGGATGTAACGAAACAAGCGCCACGCGGAAAATCCCTGTGCGAGCGCCGCTTCCCGTTGCCCGGCAGGGACTGAACGTAGTCCCGATGCCACTTCCTCAATCAAGAAAGCCGAGGTGAATACGCCTAACCCCCATGCAGAGCATAAAAACTCAGGGGTAAACCACCAGACGTCACCGGGTAAAACGGACCAGCGGTGATCCGCATTCACGGCATCCCGGAACGCCTGCGGTAACCCGTTCCAGGCGGCGAAATACCAGAACAGCAGTTGCACCAGCAGCGGCGTATTGCGAAACAGCGACACCCAGCTACTGACGACCGCGTTCCCGACACGTCCACCCGTCAGGCGCAGAAGCAGAAAAAGCAGCGTGAGCAGGGTTGCCAGCAGCATCCCCGCGAGCGTCACCCACAAGGTGGTGAGAAATCCGGATACGATCCACTGCAGGGGCTGTCCGGTCAGCACGCCCTGCCAGTCAAGTGCGGGCATTAGAGATGCTCCTGATGCAGCGGGTTCAGGACTTTTTGCAGGAATCGCTGAGCGCGTGGGTGCGACGGTTGCCTGAAAAATTGCTCCGGTGGCGCGGTTTCAAGAACGTGCCCGGCGTCGATAAACACAATCCGGTCGGCAATTTCCCGGGCAAATTGCATCTCATGCGTCACCACAATCATGGTGATCCCGCTGTGCGCAAGCGCCTTCATCACGAACAGCACTTCGCCAATCATCTCCGGGTCAAGCGCGGAGGTCGGCTCATCGAACAAAATGATTTGCGGTGAAGAGGCCAGCGCGCGGGCAATCGCCACGCGCTGTTGCTGACCGCCGGAAAGTTCGGCAGGGAAATGGTGTGCTTTTTCCAGCATCCCCACTTTTTCCAGCAGTGCCAGCGCCCGCGCCTGAGCTGGCTGGGCCTTCCAGCCGTGAACATGCTCCAGCGCCAGCGTGATGTTTTGACTGGCGGTGAGGTGGGCGTAAAGATTGAACTGCTGAAACACAAACCCGACGCGGCTGCGCAACTGACGCAGCGCGGTGCCGGAGAGCCGTCCGGTGGGTTTGTTATCGATCAGGATCTCGCCACCGCTCAGGGTTTCAAGCTGATTGATAAGCCGGATCAGGGTAGATTTACCGGAACCCGAAGGCCCGAGAATGGCCACCACTTCACCTGGCGTGATGGTGAGGTTAATGCCCTTTAAGACCTGATGGTTACCGTAATGTTTCTGCACATCGCGAAACTCGACGCTGGCGTGTTTCAGATGTGAAAAATCCGCGGCACCGGCCGCGGAGTATGGAAAAAGCGCTGAGAGCATATTACTGAGCTTCTATTTTAAAGGCACGAGGCTGTGGGGAGGGGGTATCCGGACCGAACCAGACGTCATAGATTTTTGCCGCCTGACCGTTCTTCTCAAGGTTAACAAGCTCGTCGTTGACGGCTTTCAGCAGAGCGGTTTCGCCTTTTTTTACCCCCACGCCAATCTCTTCTTTGCTGAGCAGATCGGGCAGGATTTTAAAGTTCGCCTTGTCCGGCGCCTGCGCCAGCAGACCGGCCAGAATCGTACTGTCCTGAGTGATAGCCTGCACGTTACCGTTGCGCAGGGCCGTCAGCGCCAGCGGAATATCGTCATAAGAGAGCACGCGGGCGTGCGGGAAACGCTGGTGCAGCGCCTGTTCACCCGTTGTGCCTTTTACCGCGCCAATGCGCGCCCGGCTATAGGCCTCAAGCGTATCGGCAGCTTTTACCGGTACCAGGAACTGCTGGCCGGTCACGAAATAGGGAAGGGAGAAATCAACCACCTGCGCCCGTTCCGGGGTAATGGTGATATCTGCCACAATCAAATCCGCTTTACCGGACTGCAGGAGGGGAATGCGGTTAGCGGGGTTGGTGGCGACCAGTTCAAGCTTCACGCCAAGCGCACTGGCAAGCGCTCTGGCGAAATCGACGTCGTAGCCGACAATCTCATGGGTCTTTGCATCGATGGAGCCAAACGGCGGATTGGCATCAAAGGTGGCAACTTTGACCACGCCTGCGGCTTTAATATCCGCCAGTTGATCGGCCTGCACCTGCATTGAGAACAGACCGCCTGCCGCCAGTAAGCCCAGCACCAGTGTCCTTTTTTTAAACCCTTTCGTGTTTGCTGCCATAGTGATTGTTCATCCCGTTGTTTTTGTTTTACCCCGTTACGCTCCCATAAGCGAAAGCTCTCGCCAAATAAGAAATCGTTCTTTGCTATTAGCAAAAAAGCATTAGTGAACAAGGTGTTAATGGTGAGTAAAAGAATGGAGGGCTATTTGCAAATCCTGCACATCGACAGTGGATTTTGGTATTTCCCCTGTGCGGGGGTTGGGTGTTTAACTTAGGGCAAGTGAAGCGAGAGGGGGAAAGACGATGAAAAAGTGGATAAACACGTTACGGCGGTTTTTTGCGACCCGACCAGCGAATGCGGAGAACAGCGCGCAACGTGTTCTTGAGTCCGTACTGCCTGTCGCCAGCCTGTATGGCGTAGACGTTGCCAACATTGATCCGGAGTGGTTCCATGATAAAACGTCACGCTGAACTGCGCCGCACGCGCGAAATGTACTGGAATGAGCTGTGCGAAATTTTGTTCTGACAACGGTTAACTGCTAATGTCGGCAGGATGAATCTCCTGACCCGTTAACGGAATGAATAACACTCTTTTCAGGCGCACGGTTATTGTCTGGCTGCTGGTGTGCCTCATCAGCGGCGTTTTGCTCTATGCCGAACAGATCCGCCGCCAGTTCTGGGAACGCGATCGTGAGTTTTCGACACGCTATTCCACCCTTAGCGCCGTACTGACGCAAAATGAATCTGTTTTGCCGTTACTCAACGGCGAGGAAGACCTCGCGGCCCTGCGCAAAAAATTCCCGCACATCCTCGCCCTTGAGAAAACCTCAGGCCGTGCGCTGAACGCCGCCCGTGTGGAATCGACCCGCGATTGTCAGTACTGGCTGTATAACCCCTGGCGTCAGATCCGCGTACTTATCGATCTTGCGCCGCTGCTCCGCACCCAACATACCTTTGACGCACTTGCCATTCGCTTCAATGACGCAGATAACGCGCCCCCTGCCGGGGCTTTCTGGCACTGGCAGCGGACCTTCACGCAACCCACACAACCTTTTACCCTTATGGCCACGGCAAAGCCGCACTGGCTGGCCGTCTCCTGGTGGGTATATCCGTTCCTGTTCTTCGGCTGGGCAGTGCTTATCGCCGCGGCCAGCCTGCTGCTCTGGCAACGGCGGCAGCGCCAGCACGCCGAACAGCGCGCACACTATTACCAGCATGCAAGGCTCAACACCCTGGGAGAGATCACCGCTGGGATCGTGCATGAGATTAACCAGCCGCTGACTGCCGTTCAGACCTGGATTCAGGGTGCTCAGCGCCAACAACTGCAGGCGAATCCGCAGGCCGTATCGCAGGCGCTGGCTGCCGCGCTGGTACAAACCCAGCGTATCAGCGCGCTCTTAACCCGCTTTCGCGAACATGTGGTTCAGGAAAAAGTCACCTTGCGCGACATCGACCTGAAACCGTGCTGGCAGCAGGTGGTCGATCTCCTGGAACATGAACGCCGCTCTGAGCATATCTCGGTGAGCCATGCGTTCGCGGCAGGTGCCACGCGGGTTCTGGCAGACCGACTCTGGCTTGAACAGGTGCTGCATAATCTGCTCAGTAATGCCATTCAGGCCCAGCAAGAGTGCGCGCAAGGGTGGGTGAAAATAACCAGCGAGAAACGGGAAAACTGGATTTATATCACCCTCACCGATGGCGGACCTGGCTTTAGCCCGGAGGCCTTGCAGAACGCCTTTATGCCGTTTTACAGCGGACGGACGGAAGGAATAGGGCTGGGAATGACGTTAACGGAGTCGTTGATGACGCGCATGAACGGAGCAATTACGCTGGGCAATGCGCCCCAGGGCGGGGCGCAGGTCCGGTTACAACTGGCGAGTGGAGAGGTAAATAGGCGTGGATAACACAGTCTGGCTGATTGATGACGATGAATCCATCCGTGAGTCGCTGGCCTTCTTACTCTCGGGAATGGGCTGGCAGGTCAATGGGTTTGAAAGCGTGGACGCGTTTACGTCAGCGCACGGTGGGCGCGCGGCGCTCGTCGGCTGTCTGCTGCTGGATATGCGCATGCCGGGAAAAGGCGGGCTGACCTGGCTGGAGGAGGGCAAATGGCCCTGGCCGCTGCTGCCGGTTATCGTCATGACCGGACACGGCACCGTTGATGCCTGCCGCCGCGCCTTTCGCAATGGCGTCTTTGAGTTTTTCACCAAGCCGCTGGATGCCGATAAGCTCATTGAAACGGTGGGGCTCGCCTTCGAAGAGAGCCAGAGACGACTGACCCGCTGGCAGGAAACGTCGCGGATTAAAGCGCGTTTCGAACAACTGACGGCGCGTGAGCACGAGGTGCTGGCGGTGCTGATGGAAGGACGCAGCAATAAAGAGGTGGCCCTGCAGTTGAACCTCTCGCCCAGAACGGTTGAAGCGCACCGGGCCGCGGCGTTCGCCAAGCTTGGCGTGACCAGCCTGGTGCAGGCAATCCGCGATTACGACAAATTACAATCCGTATAACTACCAGGATAATTGCGTAATCAACCGAATTACGCCTCATCGCGCGTCTGAGTACGATTGAACGGTATTCAATCATTCGAGGACGTGCGATGAAAAAAGTAATGATGGCAGCCGCGCTTGTCGCCGGTAGCGTAAGCCTGACGGCACAGGCCGACGCATTGAACCAGAAAAACCTCTCCCTGGCGCAGGCCAACGCGCTGGCGACCTCCGCCATTCAGGCCTGCGTAGCGAAAAACTACCAGGTGACGGTCACCGTGGTGGACCGCGCCGGTGTGGTCAAAGCGGTGCAGCGGACCGACAATGCCGGGCCACACACGGTAAAAGCCAGCGAAATGAAAGCCTATACCGCGCTGAGTGCAAAAAATGCGTCAGGCAAGGTTATGGAAGCCGCGCAGAGCAATGCCGGCGCACAAAACATGCGTGATATTCCGGGCTTCCTGCTGCTGGCCGGTGGTCTGCCGGTGAAAGAGGGGGATGAGGTGATCGGCGCAATAGGGATCGGCGGTGCGCCGGGTGGTCATCTGGATGAAGCGTGCGCGCAGGCGGCGATTGACGGGCTGAAGAAATAATATAAAAAAGCACCGGGTTTTCCGGTGCTTTATCATCAGATCTTGCAGGCATCACCGCAGTCGTCATCGGCGATAATCGACTGCGCTTTTTTATCAGCGTCGTCGAGACGTTCCGCGTTACGCTCTTCAGCTTCATCCAGCCCGTTAAAGACCAAGTTTTCGAGATCAATTTCCATATGGCACCTGCTTTGTTCGGTTTTTGATACTGGCACAGTATAGGGCAAAAAGAGCCGGCAATGTACCGCGCAGCACATAACGATAATCCCTGCCATACTCAGTGCTTTATCGCTGAGGAGAGCTCATGATTACACTGTGTAAAACCTGCGGTACCTCTTATGACGCAACGCCGGCGCGATGCCCTGTATGCGAGGATGAACGCCAGTATGTTCCGGCCAGCGGCCAGGCGTGGAGTGATTTTGCGACGGTGACGACCACACACAGCAATAAATGGCAGCAGCTTGAGCCGCAGTTGCTCAGCATCAAAACGGTGCCCGCTTTTGCCATCAACCAGCGCGCGCTGCTTCTGCGTACCCCCCACGGCAATATCCTTTGGGATTGCATTGCGAATCTCGACCCGGCAACCAGAACCGTCATCACGGCGCTCGGCGGCATCAGCGCGATCGCGATTTCACATCCTCACTACTACACCACGATGCAGGAGTGGGCCGGGGCTTTCGATGCGCCGGTTTACCTGCACGCGAACGATCGCGAGTGGGTTATGCGCGACAGTCCGATGCTCCACTTCTGGCAGGGCGATACGCTGGACATTTTCCCCGCGGTAACGTTATTACGTCTCGGAGGACATTTCGCTGGCGGAACGGTGCTGCACTGGCAGGAGGGTGGTGGTGTCTTGCTGGCAGGCGATATTCTACAGGTCACGCCGGGCAAAGATGCCGTCTCGTTTATGTGGAGCTATCCGAATATGCTGCCGTTGCCCGCCCGCAGCGTCGAAGACGTGACCGGGCGGCTGGTGGGGAAAAAATTCGCTCGCCTGTACGGCGCTTTTGAAGGGCAAAATATCCTGGCGAATGCGGATGAGATTGTGCAGCGGTCGGGCCAGAAATATATTGCTTGTCTGAAGTAAAGTCCGGTGGGTAAACTTTACTTGTGTGATCCCGATCATACCTAAACTAAAACAGATAAAAGAGAAATTGCTATGCAACATATTATTGAAGGTTTTCTCAGCTTTCAAAAAGAGATTTTCCCGCAACGTAAAGAGCTCTTCCGCAGTTTAGCGTCCAGCCAGAATCCCAAAGCGCTGTTCATCTCATGCTCTGACAGCCGTCTGGTCCCAGAACTGGTCACTCAGCAAGAGCCAGGACAACTCTTTGTCATTCGTAATGCTGGCAATATCGTGCCACCGTTCGGCCCTGAGCCAGGCGGTGTCTCCGCAACGATTGAATACGCGGTTGTCGCGCTGGGCGTGACCGATATTGTTATCTGCGGCCACTCCAACTGTGGGGCGATGAAAGCCATTGCCGACAATGCGGACCTCGAACCTATGCCGGCGGTTTCTCACTGGTTACGCTATTCCGATGCGGCAAAAGCGGTGGTTGAGAAGAAAACCTGGGATAAGCCAATAGATAAAGTGAATGCGATGGTGCAGGAAAACGTGTTTGCGCAGCTGAGCAACATTAAGACTCACCCGTCAGTGGCGGTGGGCCTGCGCAACAACGCCATCCGTCTTCACGGCTGGGTGTATGACATTGAAAGCGGCAAAATTCTTGCACTGGATAAAGAGACGAAAACCTTCGTCTCTTTATCCGATAACCCGCAGGTTTACTTCGAGTAATCCCGCGTTGCAGGGCACGGATGCCCTGTCAGTCATCACTGTACGGTAATTTCCTTCTTGAACCCGATGCGGTTTTCTCTGCGGCTTTTGCCATCGCCTCTGCTATCTCTGCACATTCCGCCAGTCCCTGAACAAAAGGGTGATCGTGCATCAGCCACGGGATTGCGCCAAATGCAATGCGTCCGCGAAGCGTTTCCGGCGCTTTTAACGTGTAATCCTCGCCAATATCCGGGATCTCATCGCCCGTCGCCTGTAGCTGTTTGCGCAGCGTCGGGAAGGGCAGATCTTTTGTTTTAAGCGGCTTTTGCCCGCGGGCATCAATAAAGACGTCGAAACGGTAGGTCGTCTCTTTAGTGGCGATCACCGTCTGCGCGCTGCCAATATCCAGCGTGTAATCATCACCCAGCGCCACAACGCTAATGATGCCGGCCTCACGAAGCGCGAGAAGCCTGCGAATGGACTGCGGGGGAATGGCGGCATAGTTGTCGATAAAGACGCGTGCCAGCCCGTTTTTAAAGCGTTCAGCGTCCTTTTCGGTAAGATGAGGAACCATCTCCTGAACCACTTCATGCAGCCGAAGCACGGTGTAGCGCCAGGCCACCGTGCGCCGGTCACGTTTGTTCCGCTCGACCTCATTCAGGTTCTCTTCAGCCCAGGTAAACGGACCGTGCTGTTTTCGATCCTCAAACCACGCTTCGCGAAGGCTGTCCGCCGTCTGCATGCGCAGCGATATTTTCTCACACCAGGCCGGGTCGGCGAGTTCAAGCTCTTTCACCATCAGGGCGAAAATGCGGTCAAGCAGACCGTCTGATCCTTTGGCGATTTCGGCTTCGAGTACCGATTCGGTTAATACCGACAGCGGTTCGTACGGAATAGGACAGTAAAAATCGGCCTCTGGCAGAATCCCGGTCCTGGACATGAGTACAATTTTTAACGCTTCACTTCCTTTATCGAGGAGGAATGTGTCGTCGCGAAACTCACCGTGCTGCATGACCACGGCCATCGCCGCGTCCAGCCCGCTTAAGGATGTTCCCATAATACCGACGCGGCAGGGGCGGATGCGGGCATCCATCAACCCTGACCACGGGCTTGGGAAATACGCGCGCGTGGCTTCCTCTTCTTCTGGCCAGACATGCCCGGTGGCGATCACGGCGAGATCGAATCGTTCCGGAAACGGCGTGTCATTGACCGAAAGCGTCACGCCGGAGGAGGACGGGGCAACATCGGTGACGGTGGCAGACGTGTGGATCTCAACCTGAAATCCCCGCCTCTTAGCTTCCTGGACTATCGTCTGGAAACTGTCGCGAAAATACTCGCCCAGCAGAATACGGGGCAAAAACTGTCTGTCATGCAAGGTGGCTTTATCAACCTTAAAGCGCGCCAGATGGGCTTCACTCTGGCGCTTAAGCCAGTCGAGGTAGGTCATAAAAAGGGGCGGGATTTCAATGCTGGCAATGTTCGCCAGCATCAGGCGAGAGTTATCGTCGTCGTTGTAGGGCATTCCCACGCCAGCTTCGTCTGCCTGTTCAAAAACGGAGACAGAGAGCGGCGACGCGTTCTTAAGAAGAGAATAAAAGGTGTAAATCCCTGTAGGGCCGGAGCCGATAATGGCGATTTTCTTCATCGACAGTCTTCCTGTTTTTTTTTCATAAGAAAAGCGTAGCAGGAGAATAATGATGAAATTGGGGTATTAAGAAAAATCAGGCATTAAGAAGAGGATTTGCACCATTTCAGGACTGAAATGGTGCGTCCGAGTGGACTCGAACCACCGACCCCCACCATGTCAAGGTGGTGCTCTAACCAACTGAGCTACGGACGCAGAATGGTGCGTTCAATTGGACTCGAACCAACGACCCCCACCATGTCAAGGTGGTGCTCTAACCAACTGAGCTATGAACGCAACGTGTTGTCGGTGACAACGGGGACGAATATTAGCGGCACAGCATCGTTGAGGCAAGAGGGAAAATGCATTTTTCTCTCTGATTTCACACGATTGCTTTATTACCGCGCAAAGTGAAGAGAAAGTAGCCGCCAGCTGGCGGCTACTGCGTATTTAACGTGCAGCGCGTTGCAATATTACCGAGGATGACTGGCGTTGCAGGAAGCGCATGCGCAGCATCATCATAATTGCCGCAGAGGTTAAGCCGATGATAAAGCCCATCCAGAATCCTGCCGGCCCCATGCGGTCAACCACCAGATCGGTAAGCGCCAGGATATAACCACACGGCAGACCCAGCACCCAGTAAGCGATGAAGGTGATAAAGAAGATCGAACGCGTATCTTTATACCCACGCAGTACGCCGCTGCCAATCACCTGTATGGAGTCGGAGATCTGGTACACCGCGGCAAGCAGCATCAGATGGGAGGCCAGGGCCACCACTTCCGGGTTGTCGTTGTAAAGCAGGGCAATTTGCTCACGCAGCGTGATGGTAAACAGTGCCGTACAGATGGCCATACAGACACCGACGCCAAGCCCCGTGCGGGCCGCCGTTTGCGCATCCAGCGTCGAACCTTGCCCCAGACGAAAGCCCACGCGAATGGTCACCGCTGCGGCCAGCGACATCGGCAATACGAACATCAGGGAACTGAAGTTCAGCGCAATCTGGTGACCGGCTACGTTCACAATGCCGAGCGGAGAAACCAGCAGGGCGACCACGGCAAACAGCGTCACTTCAAAGAACAGCGCCAGTGCAATCGGCAGGCCTAACTGCACCAGACGCGTCATGATGTTCCAGTCCGGCGTGCTGAACGAACGTTCATTGCGGATATCGCGCATTGAACGGGCACGTTTCACATAGGAGATCATACTGAAGAACATCACCCAATAGACGGCAGCCGTCGCCACGCCGCAGCCGACGCCGCCGAGCTCCGGCATACCGAAGTGACCATAGATGAAGATGTAGTTCACCGGAATATTCACCAGCAAGCCGATAAAGCCCATTACCATTCCGGGCTTGGTTTTCGCCAGGCCTTCACACTGGTTACGCGCGACCTGGAAGAACAGATAGCCAGGCGCACCCCACAGCAGGGCTCGCAGATAGCCGACGGCTTTGTCAGCCAGAGCCGGGTCAATATTATGCATGGCACGGATGATATGACCGGCATTCCACAGCACAACCATTATCAGCACGGAGACAAACCCTGCCAGCCAGAACCCTTGTCGAACCTGATGGGCAATACGTTCACGTCGCCCTGAGCCATTTAGCTGAGCGATAACCGGGGTGAGGGCGAGCAGCAGGCCGTGGCCAAACAGGATGGCAGGAAGCCAGATCGAGGTGCCTATTGCCACGGCGGCCATATCGGTGGCGCTGTAGCCACCCGCCATTACCGTATCCACAAATCCCATTGCGGTCTGGGCCACTTGCGCGATGATCACTGGTATAGCCAGTGCCAATAACTGGCGCGCTTCATTCATGTACTTCTGCACGTGAACACCTTTATATTCTAGTTATTTGAGAGACTAAAAAGGCCGCCGTAACTGGCAGCAAGAAGAAAATGCAGGGGGGTGCCAGCTATTGTAGCGGGGTTTAGCTATTTATCTAGTGAAAAAATCGCCACAAAATGCGCTCCGCTGGCAACCTGTTTTTCCAACTGTTATTGTGGTGGGATTAAACGGTGTCACCACCGTCCGGAAAAAACAGGAGTTGTAAGCATGTTTACTGGTATTGTGCAGGGCACCGCCAAAGTGGTGTCCATTGATGAAAAACCTAATTTCCGAACTCATGTGGTTGAGCTTCCGGAATATATGCTTGATGGCATTGAAACTGGCGCCTCGATTGCACATAACGGCTGTTGCCTGACGGTAACCGAAATTAACGGTAACCAGATTAGCTTTGATTTAATGAAAGAGACGCTGCGCATCACCAACCTGGGCGAGCTGGTGGTGGGGGATACCGTAAACGTAGAGCGTGCGGCCAGGTTCAGCGATGAGATTGGCGGCCATCTGATGTCAGGCCATATTATGACCACCGCGGAAGTGGCGAAGATTGTCACCTCGGAAAATAACCGTCAAATCTGGTTTAAAGTGCAGGATCCTTCATTAATGAAATACATCCTGTATAAAGGATTTATTGGTATTGACGGGATTAGCCTGACGGTTGGGGAAGTGACGCCGACCCGTTTCTGCGTGCATTTAATTCCTGAAACTCTCCAGCGTACAACCCTGGGTGCGAAAAAACTGGGGCATCGGGTTAATATCGAAATCGATCCGCAGACTCAGGCGGTTGTGGATACCGTTGAGCGGCTGTTGGCGGCAAAAGAAGCCGCAATAATAAAGACCGCAGAAGAAGAATAAAATGAACCCCGGATATCCGGGGTTTTTTTTAGCGTGCGACCCGCAAACCGTGTTCTATCCCTCGGCTGAAAACAACCTGCCAAAGTTGAATATCACGCGCGCGAAAGGCGCCTGCGCAGGCATTGAGATAATAGCTGAACATCCGTTTAAACCGTTCAGAATAGTTGTCCGCAATTTCTGGCCAGGCTTCCTGGAAACGTGAATGCCATGCCATCAACGTGGTGTCATAATCCGCGCCAAAGTTATGCCAGTCTTCCATAATGAAATGAGGTTCACTGGCGTTAGCAATCTGGCGAACGGACGGCAAACAGCCATTCGGAAAGATGTATTTGTTGATCCACGGATCGACGTTATTGTCGGTGCGCTTAGAACCAATGGTGTGCAGCAGGAAGATGCCGTCAGGTTTCAAGTTACGGTCCACCACGCTGAAGTAGGTGTCATAGTTTTTCGGCCCCACGTGTTCGAACATGCCGACGGAGACTATGCGATCAAACTGCTCGTTCAGGTCGCGATAATCCTGAAGGCGAATATCCACATCAAGGCCCTGGCAGCGCTCCCGTGCCATTTTTTGCTGTTCAGCTGAAATGGTCACACCGACCACGCTGGCACCATAATGCTTCGCCATAAAATAGGCCAGACCACCCCATCCACAGCCGATATCCAGCACACGCATGCCCGGCTGTAGCTGCAGTTTTTCACAAATCAGACGCAGCTTAGCCTGCTGTGCTTCTTCAAGGGTTGAGGCCTCTTTCCAGTAGGCGCAGGAATATTGCATGAAAGGATCGAGCATGCGGCTGAACAGGTCATTACCGAGGTCGTAATGCTCCTTGCCGACGATCCACGCCCGTTTTTTGCTTTGCAGATTAAACAGCCGGGCGGAGGCGACACGTAATGTATCTTTCAGATTACGGGGGAGTTGGTTTTCCAGACCGGCGCGTAACACGCTGGAGAAAAACATATCCAGCCGTTCACACTCCCACCAGCCGTCCATATAACTTTCCCCCAGGCCTAACGATCCCTCCCGCAATACGCGTTTAAAAAAGTCGGGATGCTTAACCTGTGGATCGGATGGCGAAGATCCATTAATAGTGATGCCTGCGCGACCTAACAGTTCACTGACGATCCGGGACCAGTTATCGTCCGGAACGCTGACTTCTTCTATACACGATGAACTCATAGCTTCTCCATCACCTTACTGTGATCAGAACCTTCAAACAGCGTAGACGCTTTTTATGGTTTGTGAGAAATCTCACGGTATTTCCCCGTGAGGCTAGTATCCGACGTAGAACAGAGGAAGGGAGATAACCCTTGCCGAAATGCCTTCCATGGTAAAACGGGAGCGCTCCGGCTCCCGTTAACACTTAATATTTATCGTATTTAATCGAACCAAATTTAGTATAGGCCTCAAAATTTGGTGATTCAATAGAAAATTCTTAGCAACCTAATCACTGATATTTAACATAATTTCTGGCGCGATTATGCATGCGAGGTTTTCACCTCTGCGCGGTCATCCTGCTCACGTTGTGCCGCAGACTGCATACGGTATCCCAGAAGGGCCAGCGCAACCGTAACCAGCATGACGCTGGTGGTGGTCAGGAGCGGCGTGGCAATCAGCGCAGAGACCACCAGGCTTGCCAGGAAGCACAGACCCAGCTGCAGGGTATTCTGAAGCGCGGCCGCACGACCTGTTGCCTGTGGGAACGGACGTAATGCCTGGGCTACCACGACAGGGTAAATCGCACCGTTCGCCACGGCCATCACGCAGAAGGGAATCAGAATTTCTGCCAGACCTGCGCCCGGGATAAAGCCCACAGCCCAGGTGGCGATCACGCTCAGCGCGTAGAGTACCAGCAGCCAGGGCAGCATCTGCTGGCCTTCCCATTTTTGCAGCGCCGCGCGACAGCCATAGCCCCCGACCAGAAACGCGATGGTCTGCGGGACATAGCTCAGACCGATGGCGGCCGGGCTGTAACCCATATCGTGAAGAATGAACGGCGAACCGGTCAGCCACGCGAAGAAACTCGCCGAGCAGGCGGCATAAATCAGGACATTACCGCGGTACGCTTTGGTGCTCAGCAGAGAGGTAAAGGTCACCGGTGTCGTGCCAGCAGGCGTCTCTTTCTTATGTGCTGCCTTGAGTGTGAATGCCGGGATCATCAGGACCAGCGTGATGGCAAACAGCGTAGCGAAAATGGCCTGCCAGTCGAAATGCGCCAGGATCCAGCTCCCGAGCAGCGGGGCGAGGGCAGGCGAAAGCCCTACCAGCGGCATAATGGTGGCGAAAATGCGGTTTGTCCGGTTGGCCGGATAGTAGTCGGTGACCAGCGCCTGCCAGGTCACCGCAGCAGCACAGACGCCAACGGCCTGCACGAAGCGCAGTACCAGCAGCCAGGTTGCATCGCGCACCCATAACATTCCCAGACAGCCGACGGCAAAGATAGCCAGCCCCAGCAACAGCACCGGTTTACGACCAAAGCGGTCAGAGAGAGGCCCCCAGAGCAGCTGCGCGAAGGCAAAGCCCGCGAGGAATAAACTCAGGCTAGCGCTGATGGCTGCCGCCGGGGTCTGTAAATCTTCCTGCATTGCGGCGAAGGCAGGCAGGTACATATCGGTGGCTAAAAAGCCCAGCACGCTTAAACCACCGAGCCAGACTAAAAATCCTTTCCTGGGTTGCATTGTTTTTTCTCCTGAGGGAGGCAGGTCTATGTTTGCGCAGAGTGTAGGGAGTGCAAAGCAGCTTGTGAAACGCTAATATTTGGCGAGTGCATTCAAAATTTTTGCAGGCAGAAAATGTGGTCAGATTATTCTCTTGAAGTGGTCGATGCTGTTGCGCGCAACGGCAGCTTTAGCGGTGCAGCGCAGGAGTTGCACCGCGTCCCCTCAGCAATCAGCTATACGGTGCGTCAGCTTGAGGAATGGCTGGCCGTTCCGCTGTTTGAACGGCGTCACCGTGATGTGGAATTAACGCCCGCCGGGGCATGGTTTTTGAAAGAAGGGCGTTCTGTTATCAAAAAAATGCAGATCACCCGCGAACAGTGTCAGCAGATCGCTAACGGCTGGCGAGGACATCTTTCCATTGCCGTGGATAACATCGTAAAACCGGAACGTACCCGGCAAATGATTGTCGATTTCTATCGCCATTTCTCGGATGTCGAATTGCGGGTATCCCAGGAAGTGTTTAACGGCGTCTGGGATGCGCTGGCGGATGGCAGGGCAGAGATGGCGATCGGTGCCACGCAGGCGATTCCGGTTGGGGGACGCTTTGCCTTTCGCGACATGGGCATGCTCAACTGGAAATGTGTGGTGGCAAGCGATCATCCGCTGGCTACCCTGGACGGGCCGCTCAGCGACGAAACGCTCCGTAACTGGCCCTCGCTGGTGCTGGAAGATACCTCGCGTTCGTTGCCCAAACGCATTACCTGGCTGCTGGATAACCAGCGACGGGTGGTTGCGCCGGACTGGGAATCCTCAGCAACATGCCTCAGCGCAGGGCTGTGCGTTGCCATGGTCCCTGGCCATTTTGCGCGACCCCGAATCGACACCGGTGAATGGGTTGAACTGACGCTGGAAAATCCTTTTCCGGATGCGGCCTGTTGCCTCACCTGGCAACAAAATGATGTGTCGCCCGCGATGGCCTGGCTTCTGGATTACCTGGGAGACAGTGAGACGCTTAACCGGGAATGGCTACGGGAGCCAGTATAACTGGCCCCGTAAAAGATTAACGACGATAGTCGCGGAACGGACCATCCGCAACGGAACGGCGTTCGATAAGACGCGGGTGAACTTCAATGGACTGAGACTCTTCACGCTTGTTGACGATCCTGTCCATCAGCATATTGAAGGCCGTTTCACCCAGCGAGTCTTTTGGCTGGTGGATGGTGGTCAGCGCCGGGGTAAAGAAGCGCGCGTTGCGCACGTTGTCATACCCGATCACGGAAATGTCCTGCGGCACGCGCAAACCCAGTTCATCGGCGGCACAGAGAGCACCCATCGCCATAATGTCACCGCCACAGAAAACGGCTGTCGGGCGATGCGACTGGGAGACAATCTGCTGCATTGCGCGGTAACCGGATTCAGGTTCAAAGTCACCCTGCACGATCCAGTTTTCCGGCACGGTAATCAGCGCCTCTTCCATTGCTTTCATAAACCCGGCCAGACGTCCGGCACCGGTGTTGCGCTCCAGTGGACCCGGGATCACACCAATCTCACGGTGACCGCGTTCAATCAGATAACGGCCTGCCATATAGCCGCCTTCAAACGCGTTATCGATGACGGAGTCGGTGAAGTCTGCACGTGCTTCGCCCCAGTCCATGACTACCATAGGAATATGGCGGTACTCTTCCAGCATGGAAAGCACGGACTCCGGATACTCTGAACACATCACCAGCAGGCCATCCACACGCTTTTGCGCCATCATGGAGAGATAAGCGCGCTGTTTTTCAATGCTGTTCCACGCGTTGCCCAGAATCAGGGTATAGCCTTTCTGGAAGCAGTTTTTCTCGACCGCTTCAATTATCTCGGCAAAATAGGCCGCTTCACTGCTGGTTGCCAGCAAACCAATGGATTTGGTGTGATTAACTTTGAGGCTGCGCGCCACCGCACTCGGTGAATAGTGTAATTCTTTGATTGCCGCCCAGACGGCGTTGCGCGTCTCTTCCGCCACAAAGCGGGTTTTGTTAATTACATGTGATACGGTTGTAGTGGAAACGTTTGCGCGTTTTGCTACGTCTTTAATTGTTGCCATTAAATGTCACTCCAGACCATATCCTAAACTCCTGAAAAACTTGAAGGTAAACGTTTGCCTTCTCTCACCCTTATCACGCAATCTTGAATTGCGGCACGCCGGGAAAACGACACAGGACGTCAGGAGGGGGTCAATGGCCGGTACGCTAATAAATTTAGCGTGGAATTTTGTCCTATCTTGATGAAAAGGGGAAGAGCTAAAGTGGTTATCAGTTTAAATCCAGGAAGATTTTTGAACTAAACTGTGTAAAAATGAGCAGGCTCACTTTTCGTGGGGAGATTAAAAGGAGAAAAATTGATGAGCTACGATCTGAAGTTTTCGCTGGTGACCACCGTTATTGTACTGGCTCTGATTGTTGCGGCGGGTCTGACGGCTGCATTGCACTGATTTACACGGAGGGAGAGCTCTCTCCCTCTCAGTTTTCCTGATTGTTACGTCTGCGGCAAAAATCTTTTGCCAATTTGTTAACTTCTCATTTTTTGTGATTGATGTCATGCTTTCGGCTTCTTTGTTCTGTGTCACGACATGACACGGCATCCGGAGTTGACGCATGAAAATCAATTTTCCCCTGCTTGCCCTGGCGATTGGCGCTTTTGGGATTGGCACCACTGAATTCTCCCCGATGGGGTTACTGCCTGTTATCGCCCGGGGCGTGGATGTTTCTATCCCGGCGGCCGGGATGCTCATCAGCGCCTACGCCATTGGCGTGATGGTGGGGGCACCGCTCATGACGCTTCTGCTTTCACACCGCGCGCGCCGCAATGCGCTGATTTTCCTGATGGCGATATTTACGCTGGGCAACGTGCTCTCCGCGATTGCTCCGGATTACACCACCCTGATGTTGTCCCGCATTCTGACCAGTCTTAACCACGGCGCGTTCTTTGGGCTGGGATCGGTTGTGGCCGCAAGCGTAGTGCCAAAACACAAGCAGGCGAGTGCCGTGGCAACCATGTTTATGGGTCTGACGATTGCCAACATTGGCGGTGTACCTGCCGCAACCTGGCTGGGTGAGGCGATCGGCTGGCGCATGTCGTTCCTGGCGACGGCCGTGCTGGGTGTTATCGCCATGGTGGCGTTGTACTTCTCCTTGCCGAAAGGCAGCGCTGGTGAACGTCCTGATGTCCGCAAAGAGCTGTCGGTACTGATGCGCCCGCAGGTGCTCTCCGCGCTGTTGACCACCGTACTGGGGGCGGGCGCCATGTTTACCCTGTACACCTATATTTCACCGGTGTTGCACGATATCACCCACGCGACGCCTCTCTTTGTGACCGCGATGCTGGTGCTGATTGGTGTCGGGTTCTCTATAGGCAACTATCTCGGCGGGAAATTCGCCGATCGTTCCGTGAGCGGGACGCTGAAAGGCTTTTTAACGCTGCTGATTGTCATCATGATCGCCATTCCGTGGCTGGCGCGTAATGAAGTCGGGGCGGCGATGGCGATGGTTGTCTGGGGGGCTGCGACCTTTGCCGTGGTTCCGCCGCTGCAGATGCGCGTGATGCGCGTTGCCCATGAGGCACCGGGTCTCTCGTCGTCGGTCAATATTGGCGCGTTTAACCTTGGCAATGCGCTCGGTGCCGCTGCCGGTGGTGCCGTCATTTCTGGCGGCCTGGGATACAGCTTTGTGCCGGTGATGGGGGCGATAATTGCCGCACTCGGCCTGCTGTTAGTGATGATGTCTGGCCGTAAACAGCCGGAAGCAGCGTGCGCTGCTGAATAATTAAAAAACGCAGAAGGGCAACCCCTTCTGCGTGTCTCTTACGCGGCGAAGTTCTTCGCCACAAACGCCCAGTTAACCAGTGCCCAGAAGTGCTCCAGGTAGTTCGGACGCGCGTTACGGTAATCAATGTAATAAGCGTGTTCCCAGACGTCCACGGTCATCAGCGGCGTCGCGCTGGTGGTCAGTGGCGTACCCGCGTTCGAGGTGGAAACGATAGCCAGTTTGCCATCCGCGTCTTTCACCAGCCACGTCCAGCCAGAACCGAAGTTCTTGACTGCAGCATCCGTAAACTTCGCTTTAAAATCAGCAAAGCTACCAAATGCCGCGTTAATCGCGCCAGCCAGTTCACCCGTAGGTTCGCCGCCTGCATTCGGTGCCAGGCAGTTCCAGTAGAAGGTGTGGTTCCACACCTGAGCGGCATTGTTAAAGACACCGCCCTCTGAACTGCGGACGATCTCTTCCAGCGTTTTGCCTTCAAAATCGGTGCCCTTGATCAGGTTGTTCAGATTGGTGACGTACGTCTGGTGATGTTTGCCGTAGTGATACTCCAGGGTTTCCGCAGAAATGTGCGGGGCCAGGGCGTCTTTTGCATATGGTAGTGCAGGTAATTCGAACGACATTGCTTCTCTCCTTATTGTTTTTTATGTTGCCAATAACCACACAGACAACAGGGACAGAATAGCAAATTGAAAGGGTATGCAAAAGAGGAACTTACCCTGCCACGGCTGTGGCAGGGCAGGGGTTAGCGAATGGTTTTTGGCGTCATCACGCGGCGTGCGCCGACATAGTGACGTACCCAGTAGTCTTCACTGAGAGAGGTTATCTGGATGTCCTGGCCGCTACGTGGGGACTGGATAAATTTCCCGTTGCCTACATATACGCCAACGTGGTCAGCCGTGCCGCGCCCCTGAGTGCGGAAGAAGACGAGATCGCCATTCTCCAGTTCACCGCGGTTGACCGGTGACGCGTCGCGCAGGTGATACATCTCATTGGCGGTACGTGGAATTCGGAACTTCACCAGATCTTTATAGGCGTAATAGACGAGGCCGCTGCAGTCGAAACCGGTACGCGGTGAGCTGCCGCCCCAGCGATAGGGTTTGCCGATCTGCCCCATCAGTTTATTCAACGCCGTTTTTTGCGCTTTCTGCACGCGAACCTTATGCACTTCCGCTATTTTCGTGACCTTCGTGCATTTCGCTTTATGACCTTTGCGGGGGATGCATTTTTCCGTCACGAGATTAGCAGCAGTTTGCGAGGCTTTACTTTTGGTTGCGTGGGCAGTGCGGGAAGGTTTTGTTTTCGTCTTGCTGGAGGCGGTCTTTTTAGTCTGGGTGGTGGTCTTTTTCTTGTCGTTCTTGCTGGTGGTTTTTTTCTTACGGTCTGTGGTTTTGGCCAGATGCGTTTTTTGTACAGCAGAGTGCCGCGCCTGTTGAGAGGCGTTCGCCACTGGCGTGAAAGTGAGTGTTGTAAACAGTAAAGCACAGAGCGTGATCGAGATTTTATTTATCCGCGCCACTGGGCAGTCCCCTGATAAATGCAGGTCATCAATAATACCCGCGAATGATTTACAAAGCCCGTCGATTCTAATCTATAAAAACACGATAAGTTAATAGCATTTTTCAATCTACAATCCTGTTTCGTTAGCAAGTGCAAAAAAATTCATCAATCTGTCGCACTATTGTTCACTCCCTAAACAAAACCCTGAGTGCCGCAGGGTTAAACACCATTTGCAATGCAACTTTTCATCACTCGCGGTAAAATAAGAAAGACGTGACAAAAATGTTATTTTCCGATGGCAGTCTGAACCGCTACAATGACAGACGAATGCCGTAACAGAAGTTAAAGGAAGCAAGACATGAGCACCACTATTGAAAAAATCCAGCGCCAGATCGCTGAAAACCCGATTCTGCTGTATATGAAAGGTTCTCCGAAGCTGCCAAGCTGTGGCTTCTCCGCGCAAGCGGTTCAGGCGCTGTCTGCCTGTGGTGAGCGTTTTGCTTACGTTGATATCCTGCAGAACCCGGACATCCGCGCTGAGCTGCCTAAATACGCTAACTGGCCGACGTTCCCACAGCTGTGGGTAGACGGTGAGCTGGTCGGCGGTTGCGATATCCTGATCGAAATGTATCAGCGCGGTGAACTGCAGCAGCTGATCAAAGAAACGGCTGCGAAGTACAAAACGGAAGAGCCAGACGCGGAGTAAGTTATCTGCGAAGACAAAAAAGCGACCTCATGAGGTCGCTTTTTTTTTATTCTTCACTGTCACCCATTGGCAGCGGCCAGCCGCCCAGACGCTTCCAGCGGTTCACAATTTCGCAAAACAGCTCCGCCGTCCGCTCGGTGTCATAAAGCGCGGAATGCGCCTGCGTACCGTCAAACTCAATGCCTGCCGTAATACATGCCTTTGATAATACCGTTTGTCCCAACGCCAGACCGCTCAGTGCCGCGGTATCGAAGGTCACAAACGGGTGGAAAGGGTTACGCTTGAGCGACGCGCGCTCAGCGGCGGCCATGGTAAAGGTGTGATCGAACGTGGCGTTATGCGCCACCATAATGGCGCGGCTGCAGTTGCTCTCTTTCATACCTTTACGCACCATTTTAAAAATGGCGTGCAGCGCGTCATATTCACTTACCGCACCACGCAGCGGGTTATGCGGATCGATGCCGTTAAAGGCCAACGCCTCGGGCTGTAAGTTGGCCCCTTCAAACGGTTCAACGTGGAAATGCAGCGTGGTGTCCGGTGTAAGCCATCCCTGTTCATCCATCTTCAGCGTGATGGCGGCAATTTCAAGCAGCGCATCGGTTTTAGCGTTAAATCCAGCTGTTTCAACATCGATCACAACAGGATAAAAACCACGAAAACGGTCGCACAGACCGCTAAATTGAGCGTTATCGGACATCAGGGTCTCTTACATGGGGAAAAAAGCAGTGCGCATTATGGCAAATTTTGGATGGGGATGCAGTAAAAGTACGGGCGCATGTTGCGCCCTGCGGGATCAGTTGCCCAGACCGCGACCAGCGTCTTTGGCTTCAATCAGCTCGATTTTGTAGCCGTCCGGATCTTCAACAAACGCGATCACGGTGGTGCCGCCTTTGACCGGGCCAGCTTCACGCGTCACGTTACCGCCGTTGCTGCGAATACGTTCACAGGCTTCGGCTGCGTTGTCCACTTCGAGCGCGATATGACCATAAGCGGTGCCCAGCTCATAGCTGTCCACGCCCCAGTTGTAGGTTAGTTCGATGACCGCTTCGTCCGTTTCCGGGCCGTAACCCACAAACGCCAGCGAGTATTTATATTCCGGGTTTTCGCTGGTGCGCAGCAGTTTCATACCCAGTACGTTAGTGTAGAAATCGACAGAACGTTGCAGATCGCCAACGCGCAGCATGGTGTGAAGTAGGCGCATAATTTCCTCATTAACCAATGGAATAGAATATCTATTTGAACAGAAACGATGTTTTAGTATAGCGGCGAAAGGTCGCCGCTATCAATGAGCAATGAAGAGATTACAGGGGAGGGTAGTCGGTATAACCTTCAGCGCCGCCGCCGTAGAAGCTTTCCGGACGCTGAGGGTTCAGCGCGGCTTTCTGCTGCAGACGAGCGACCAGATCAGGGTTAGCGATAAAATCGCGACCAAATGCAACGGCGTCGATCAAATCTTTGCTAATCAGATCTTCAGCTTTCTCAGGGGTATATGCCCCTGCACCGATGATCACACCGTGGAAGCGTTCGCGTACTTTCTGACGGAAGGCTTCAGTGTAAGGCTGACCACCGGCCCAGTCTGGCTCGGACATATGCAGATACGCGATACCCCGTTTTGCCAGCTCTTCAATCAGATAAAGGGCATCCGCTTCTTCGTCCGGGCCGTTATCAACGTTCTGGAAAGAACCAATCGGGGACACGCGGATACCAATGCGATCCGGGCTCCACTCCTGACATACGGCATCCACCACTTCCAGTACCAGGCGCGCACGGTTTTCAACGCTGCCGCCGTACTGGTCGGTACGATGGTTAGAGGACGGTGACAGGAACTGGTGCAGCAGATAGCCATGCGCGGAGTGCAGTTCAACCAGGTCGAAACCGGCTTCACGCGCATTCGCCACGGCCTGGCGGAAATCGTTAACAATCCCCGGGATCTCGTCCAGTTCAAGAGCGCGCGGCATAGACGTATCAACGCGGATCGCATTGCCGTTTTCATCACGCAGCGAGGTGCGGGTGTTCGCGCTCAGGGCAGAGGCGGAAACCGGTGCCTGACCGCCAGGCTGGATGCTGCTGTGAGAGATACGACCGGTATGCCACAGCTGGACGGCAATACGACCCTCTTCAGCGTGAACGCCAGCCGTGATTTTTTTCCACGCGGCAATCTGTTCCGGGCTGTGCAGACCTGGTGCGCCAGCGTAACCCTTAGCCTGAGCAGAAATCTGGGTGGCCTCGGTGATGATCAGGCCAGAGCTTGCGCGCTGACGGTAATATTCACCCATCAACGGGGTAGGGATATCACCCGGCTCAATGCTGCGCAGACGGGTAAGCGGGGCCATGAACACACGGTTTGGCGCGGTAACGGCACCCACTTTCAAGGGGGTAAATAATTTTTCAGCGGACATAAAGGCTCCTGAGTAGACCAGTCGTCTAGTAATTACGTAAATAAAAACGCCTGCTATACGCGAGGCGTAGTAATGCTGCTTTTTACATGTGCCAGTGCGCTTTCAAGCGGCACCGCACTGCGAGAAATCTTGGCCTGCAGGTTCGCGCCTAACCAGAGGGCGTATAAAACCTGCGCCTGGGTTAAAGGTTCGCCGGGAAAAGTCAGCGTTTTTTCATCGCGGCCTTTCTCCAGCGCCTGTGCCATGAGGGCGATAACCCCGCGTGCCCCTTTATCCATTGCTGTGCGCATATCTTCTGAAAGATCGCACACTTCGGCAGAAAGTTTTACCGTCAGGCAACCGCTGATGATGCCCTGCTGACAGAACTGGTTCAGCGTTTCCTGATAGAAGTGCAGAACACGATCGCGATAATTACCTTCGCCCGTGGCAAAGTGCGCTGCCAGGCGCTGATGGTAGCTGGCATAGTGCCGCTCCAGCATTGCCACGCCAAACGCCTCTTTGGACCGGAAGTAGTGATAAAACGACCCCTTCGGTACCTCAGCGGTTTTTAATAACTCGCTCAACCCCATACCGGTGAACCCGCGATGCATGCAAAGTCGCTCGCCGGTCGCCAGTAAATGTTCTCGGGTATCGTGTTCTGTATTTCTGCTCATGGCCGCACTCTAATAGACCGTTCGGTCTATTGCAAGCGTGTTCAGTGGCGACATGCGTTCAGAATATCCAGCTGTTGTTGATAAACCTTTGATTTAATGTCCATCATACCCAATACGGTAGAGAACAAATTGTCCTGCGAAACCGCATTTTTTGCTGCATGGTCACGTAAACATTGCTCGTTGACGCCGAAATTTTTCGCATAGTTTGGTGATAACCAGAACATAAACGGAATGTGCGTTTGTTGCTCTGGTGCCAGCAGATACGGCGTGCCGTGCAGATAAATCCCGCTTTCGCCCAGCGACTCCCCGTGATCCGAAAGGTAAATCAGGGCGGTATTCATGCTCGCCTGACGCGCTTTCAGGGCATCGATGGTTTTACTGACCATGCTGTCGGTATACAGGATGGTGTTGTCATAGGTATTCATTAGCGCATGGTGATCGCAATCCTGAATTTCATTGGTATCGCAGGTTGGCGTAAATTTGCGGAAATTATCCGGATAACGGCGATAGTATGCCGGGCCGTGGCTGCCCATCAGGTGGATGACCAGTACGGAGTCCTGCTTCAGGCCATCCAGAACATTGTCCAGACGGGTGAAGTTCACATCGTCAATGCAGGAGTTGTCTTTGCAGAACTGATCGAGTTTCCACTGGGTCATGTCGGTATGGGGAACGCGATCGCAGGCGCCTTTACAACCGCCATCATTGTCACGCCACAGCATATTGATCCCCGCATGGGCGAGCACGTCCAGCAACCCTTCCTGGTGATGGGCCAGGTCGGCATCGTATTTACTGCGCGTCATACCGGAGAACATGCAGGGCACGGAAACGGCCGTTTCGGTGCCGCAGGAGGAGGCCTGCGGGAAGTTAATCACATCCTGCTTTTTCAGCTCGGGGTTTGTTTCACGCCCGTAGCCATTCAAGGAGTAGTTCGCGGCGCGTGACGCTTCGCCGATGACCAGCACCAGAACGGTTTTCTTTTGTTGGCCTGCAATCAGCGGCCCTTTATGGGCATCTTCACCGATCCGGACCAGCGTTTGATCGCCTGCAAACCAGCGCATTTTGCTGTATTTGACCATCGCGCTGACATAGTTAGCGGGGGTCACCATTTTGACGATGCTTTTGTTATTGCGAAACAGCGACGCGTAGTCTTTATAAAACAGGGCGGCGATGAGGATGATAACCAGCAGGGCGCCGAGCATTGCGGCAAAACGGGTCAGCAGGGCGTACCACCATTTCCCGGTGCGAATGCGGATCATGGCCAGCACCACGGACGGAACAAGACCGGCAACGACAATCCACAGGATCATCTGCGGCGTCACCAGGGCAGTGGCTTCCTGAGAGTTGGTTTCGAACACGTTAACAATCATGTTCTGATCGATAACCGCGCCGTAGGTATACATAAAGTAAGTCGCGGCGGCGCATCCGACGGTCAAGACAATCAGCAGCGGCTTACGGATAAACGGGATATTAAGCAGACTAAAAACAATGACCCAGCCGCAAAACAGCACCAGTGGAACGGACGCGGCAAAGAGGACGTCATGGATATGCGCGGGCGCGATAATTGCCCAGCTACGCTGAATAAACAGCGCGTTTAATACGGTAAAGAAAAGTGCACAGCCCAGAGTAAATTTTATATCGTTACATTGTAACTTTTTGATTAGCCACATCGATCAGAAAACCTGCAATTTTAATGATGGGGCGAGTATAGAGAACGAAGATTAGTGAAACCTTAATGCCACAAAACTGTGGTAAAGCCCTTGCACGCGGGACGTTTAGCGTCTTCACTGTAGGTGATAGTCGTTATCGGGAGGTGAGTGTGGCAGAGCAACTGGAGTTTTTCCCCATCCAGAGCCCGTGCCGGGGTATTTGTCAGGTGGATGAACGCGGATATTGCCGTGGCTGCATGCGCACGCGCGATGAGCGTTTTAACTGGCAACACTTCAGCGACACGCAGAAACAGGAGGTGCTCCGTCTCTGTCGACAGCGACTTCTGCGCAAAATACGCGCAAACAAAGCCGATGACACCGAAGAACCCCAGCAACCTTCACTGTTTTAACACGGTAATTGCGTATACTCATGACATCACGTCCTTGAGGAAAATGTTATGGTTCAGCGAATTACCCTTGCCCCCCAGGGGCCAGAATTCTCCCGCTTTGTGATGGGCTACTGGCGCCTTATGGACTGGAATATGTCCCCCCTCCAGCTGGCGAGCTTTATTGAAGAGCATCTCGACTTAGGGATCACCACGGTCGATCACGCTGATATTTACGGTGGCTATCAGTGTGAAGCCGCGTTCGGCGAGGCACTCAAACTGGTTCCTGCGTTACGCGAACGCATGGAGATCGTCACCAAATGCGGGATTGCCACGACGGCAAAACCGGAACATGCTCTCGGCCATTACATTACCGACAGCGCGCACATCATTAAGAGCGCCGAACAGTCGCTGGTTAACCTGGCGACCGATCATATCGATCTGTTGCTGATCCACCGCCCCGATCCGTTGATGGATGCCGATGAGGTGGCCGAAGCGTTTCTGAATCTGCATCAAAGCGGCAAAGTGCGTCATTTCGGCGTATCAAACTTTACCCCTGCACAGTTTGCGCTGCTGCAGTCTCGTCTGCCGTTTACCCTGGCCACCAACCAGGTTGAAATTTCTCCGGTTCATCAGCCGCTGTTGCTGGATGGCACGCTCGATCAGCTTCAGCAGTTGCGTATCCGTCCGATGGCGTGGTCGTGTCTGGGCGGCGGACGTCTGTTTAATGATGATGAATTCCAGCCGCTGCGGACTGAGCTTGAGACCATTGCCCGCGAACTGAATGCCGGGAGCATCGAACAGGTGGTGTACGCGTGGATCCTGCGTCTGCCGTCAAAACCACTGCCGATCATTGGCTCGGGCAAAATTGAACGCGTACGCGCCGCCATTGCCGCGGAAGAGTTGCAGATGACCCGTCAGCAGTGGTTCCGCATCCGCAAAGCGGCGCTGGGTTACGACGTCCCGTAACCGGTAAAACGTGACTTTCCGGTGAAATCTTTGCCCCTGGTATAAACTTAAGGGGCAAAAAACAACCCGTGGAGGTCATATGAAGCGTTTTACTCTGGCTCTCGTCACGCTGGTGGTCTGTGCAGGTGCGCAGGCGGCCAGTGATGAAGTGGAAATGAATCTCGTCACCTCTCAGGGTGTAGGTCAGTCCATCGGCACGGTGAAAGTCACTGAAACCGACAAGGGACTGGAATTCGCGCCCAATCTCAAAGCCCTTCCTCCTGGCGAACATGGTTTCCATGTCCATGCTAACGGTAGCTGTCAGCCCGCATTAAAAGAGGGTAAAGCCTCGGCTGCGGAGGCGGCAGGCGGCCACCTCGACCCACAACATACCGGTAAGCATGAAGGTCCTGACGGTATGGGACATCTGGGCGATTTGCCGGTGCTGGTGGTGAATAACGACGGCAAAGCCACGGATCCCGTCGTCGCGCCGCGGCTGAAAAAGCTGGATGAAGTGAAAGGCAAGGCGCTGATGATCCATGTCGGCGGCGACAATATGTCCGATCAGCCAAAACCGCTTGGCGGTGGCGGGGCTCGCTATGCCTGCGGGGTGATGTGATCCCCAATTGTACCCGGAGCCGGTGCCTGTTCCAGCTGCGACAGTGAGCAGTGCAGGCGCCAGATTATCGAGGCTAAATCTCGTGCTGCAGGCGAGTGGTGGTGCGCAAGGGTATCGCAAATTCGCTGAAGTTCAGCAAGCGTGGTTTCCAGTGGACGCTGCTGGACACCGCGTTCGCTCATGACATCGCGTAGCAGGGTGATGCAGACATCACGAACCTGCGACAGCGGGTCGGACCGTGTTTCCCATGCCCTAAGTTGCCAGACCACGTGAGAGCAGTTCAACAGCACCACGCCCCAGCGCAACAGCCAGCGGCGCGAAAGGGAGTCCTGGCTGTTATTGAGCTGGCTGACATAGTGATAGACCAGCGATTCATACTCACTTTCACGTAAATGCGGTTTTCGACTCAACTGGTCGACAAAACCTCTGCGTAACTCGCGGATATGCCGGCGACTCTTGCGCGCATCTGAACCCGGACGTAACACCGCAAATGCCAGCCACGCCAGCCCAACGCCAAGGATCTTCGCCAGATTGTCATTGAGAAAATCGGCGTAGTCATAAACCGGCGGGTTAGTGACGGAGATAAACGAGCCCATAAACACAATCAGCTGTCCCCACAGCCCCGCGAGTTTGGGCATTTGCAGCTTCAGCAGCTGCATGGTGGTTAACAGCGGGAACAGGAACAGAAGGAACTGCCACAGGTCGCTTATCTGCACCATCAACCCAAACTTCACGGCAAAACTAAACAGCGAAAGCAGCACCAGGGTGCGCAGCAGCAGCGTGAGGGAGTTGAACGGTGACGCAGCGACGGAGTATAGCACGCAGCTGATAGCAGCAAGCGTCAGGGCCGCAGGGCCTGACTCCCACTGGGTGGTGATACTCCACGCGCCAACCAGCGTGAGCGCGCAAAAGGTACGAAAACCGCTCCACAGTGCCTCCATCGAGTCTGTGTGTCGTGCCAGCGCCGGGCTACCGGGGACAGCGAACTCGGTGACCGGGGTGGCATTTTCCACGGCGTTAATCCAGCGGCTGCTGCGCAGATACAACCGGCAAAAATAGTTGAGACGCTGCCAGAAGGCGCGGTGACGGTAATCGTACTCATCTACTGGCGCGAGCGGGGCGATAATCTTCGCGACGGTGTAGATGTCGGCATCCGGGCGTGCAAGCGCCGCGAGCAGCGTTTCAATCACGGCGCGCGTATGTGCAGGGGGCGTGGGCCAGTTGAGCAGCATCCGGCGCAGGCTGGAGATTGAACTGGTCATACGCAGCTGCTGATGCAACAGATAGTTCAGCAGGGTGTTCTGACGACGAAAGCGATAGTGGCTCCAGAAGGCCTGAATGCGTAACAGATTCATGGTCAGGATCTGGCCGATCACCTTTTCGTGCGCAAGACGGATGTCGTCGTTGGTATCCGGTTGCCAGAGCAGGCTTGCGTGCTCCAGTAAACGGGTATGCATGGTCTTCAGGGCGGTAATAAGCGCGGTGCCATCGGAAGTGCTCGGCAGTATCATCATCATGAAACCGCCGCTCAGAATACCGACAATCACTTCGCAGACGCGCGCCTGTGCGATGTCCCACAGCTCGGTGGTATCGAGCACATTCACCACCGGAAAGGCGATAATGGCGGCGGTATAGCCGGCCAGCTGGAAGGCATAGGCAACGTTATTCGTAAAGTGCGCGCAGGCCCAGGTACAAAAGCCCAGCCATATCGCCATGCTCAACAAAAAAAGCCACGGATCGTTCAGCGTATGACCTGCAATGATTAACGCTGCGGTGGCACCCAACAGGCTGCCGGCAATACGTCCAAGACTTTTGCTGATCACCCCGCCGACGGTGGGGAAACTCACCACCGCGGCAGAGGTCATTGCCCAGTAGGGCTGATCAAGGTTGAGGTAATAGGCGACAGTCAGCGCCAGACACATCGCAATGCCATTACGCAGCGCATAGCGCCACTGCGGACGTGTCGCTTTCATCCACGGCGTATTTCGCCAGGAGAAGGCCTGCAGGTTCATCAACGGGTCCCGATGGCGACGGTGCAGGTTGTGCCGGAGACCAGCGTTATGCCCTGCGGTAAATGGTCAAACTCCACACGAACCGGTACGCGCTGGGCCAGACGCACCCACGGCACGTTCGGTTTAATGTCCGGTACCAGGCCTGAATCCATTTCAACACTCTGATCGTAGATGGCGCGGCCAATACTGGAGACGTGACCCTGTAACCTCTGCGAGCCGCTGTAAAGCGTAATGGTAGCGGGAGACCCTTCGCGAATATGGCGAAGCTTGGTCTCTTCAAAATAACCCACCACATAGAACGAGTGGCTGTCGACAAGGGCGAAAACGGGTTGCCCGGCGGTGGCATAATTCCCCACGCGGGCTGACAGGTTGGTGATCCATCCATCGACTGGCGCGGTAATAACGGTTTGTGTCAGCTCCCACTGCGCCTGTTTGAGCGTAGCCTCCGCGACGTTCACGCTCGCCTGCATGGCCTTAACGTTGATATTGGCAGTATCTAAATCTTCTGCGGAAATGTAGTTGCGCGACAAGTGCCGGCGGCGATTGGCTTCGTTATTGGCTTTTGCTAAATCAGACTGGGCCTTCGCCAGCTGTGCCTGGGCGTTAAGGATCGCAATATGATAGGGGGTGTCGTCGATACGGAATAACACGTCACCCTTTTTAACGTACTGGTTATCTTTCACAACAAGCGTCGTAATGCTGCCCGAAACCTGTGGGGTAATGCTGACCTGCTCAGCCCGCACTTTGCCGTCACGTGTCCAGGGTGACTGCATATAAAAATTCCAGAGCCACCACCCGGCAACCAGGGCAAGAGCAAGAACAATCAGCGTGGAAAAGTACTTCAGCGTTTTCAGGGGCATATTCACCACACAATCAAGACAGCTAGGCCCAGGCATACGGAAAGGGCAAACAGGGAGAGATCCATTAACATGGGGTGCCAAATCTCGCCGGAGTACATCCAGTCGCGAAGCAGGCGATGGGCTATGAGCCAAATCATAAAGCCGACCAGGACGGCCTTAAACAAGGGCGGAAAGTAGACTGACGCACCGAAAATCAGGTCCTGAAGGGGGAGTCCCACGGAGCTTTGAAAAAACGTCACGGGCAGAGATCCTTTGCAGTGAACAAAATGCCGCGAGGGCGAGTCTTAATCTGATGGAACATCACAATTCAGTGTAAGTCATCCTTTTAAGTTCGATGAATGCAGTATTGCATTTGTTTTGCCAATACAAATGCTGCACACTATTCTAAAATCAGTATAATAACTTAGCAAGCTAATTATAAGGAGATGAAATTGGAATCGCCATTAGGTTCTGATCTGGCAAGGTTGGTACGCGTCTGGCGTGCTCTGATTGACCATCGCCTGAAACCTCTGGAATTGACACAGACGCACTGGGTCACGCTGCATAACATTCATCAGCTGCCACCCGACCAGTCACAAATTCAACTGGCAAAAGCGATCGGCATTGAGCAACCATCACTGGTACGTACGCTTGACCAACTGGAAGAGAAAGGACTCATCTCCCGGCAAACCTGCGCCAGCGATCGTCGCGCTAAGCGGATTAAGCTCACTGAGAAAGCGGCCCCTATCATTACTGAAATGGAAGCCGTTATCACCAAAACGCGCGGCGAAATCCTTTCCGGGGTTTCACCCGCAGAGCTTGAACTGCTCATCAGCCTCATTGGACGCCTCGAGCAGAACATCCATGAGCTGCAGTCACGCGACTGACACCATCACAAGGCCTTGCAGCAGCAAGGCCTTTTTTACCTCGATACAACGACACGGTTACGCCCGGTCTCTTTCGCTTCATACATCGCCTTGTCAGCATTCTCCACGCACGCTTCAGCGGTCGTCGTCGGAGAGGTGGCGGTAAATACCCCCATGCTAATCGTGATGGATTCAGGTAACTGACCCCCGCTGCTGACCTTATCAAAACTGCTCAGCTTTAGCCGTATGCGTTCAGCCACCTGGTACGCTGCCTCCGACGAAGTATTGGTCAGCATCAGGACAAATTCTTCCCCACCAATACGTGCCGCAATGTCCTGCGGGCGGACGGAATCCATCAGCAGGTTGGCGACAAACTGCAATACTTTGTCTCCCTGCAGATGGCCGTAGCAGTCGTTGATGCGCTTAAAACGGTCGAGATCGCTGACGATAACCGACACAGGGTGATTGGCTTTGCTGATGCTGAGTGCCTGATTTAAGGCGTCGTAAAAATAACTGCGGTTGTAAAGGCGCGTCAGCGGGTCGCGGATCGAGTTCTGATAAGACTGCTGATACTTTATGTGTGAGTCGCGATACAGGTTAAAGACGTCGTACAGCAGGACAAAAATAATCATCAGCGTCGCCACGGTTTCGAATAAGCGAGCGTGATACCAGGACGTGTCCTCGGCATGTCCGCCGGCTAACAGTAATGAGAGCGTCAGGACATAACAGACACATAAGAAATTACCGCCAACCCAAAAAAGATTCCGCACCCGGGTAATCGTCATTAACGTTGCTAATGCCACAACCCAGAGAAGAATCAAAAAGATATTTATGACCTGGCTCCAGAGAACCATAAATTGCCGGGTTTCATTATCCACCAGATCCAGCGTTATCAGTGCCGAGTGGCTGGAGCAGAACCAGGCCAGGGCGACCATAGAAACCGTAAACAGCATTGTACCGATAACCACGGCAATATGCGCGGGGCGTGAAAGGGGATAATCCCGAATGGAATAGAGTAACGCTGAGACTATTATCAGCACCGCCATAAGAATATGACGGAACATAAAGAAGATCATGGCGTCGTTATAGTCGACAACATTGAACTGATAGAGATCCAGCCATGACGGGAAGCTGGACAGGGTACCGGCCATCAGCATCGTCGACCCGGCGAAGGCCGAGGCGAGGGCGATAAGGTACAACCGCCGTCTGTCGCACCAGTATTTCATGACCATGAAGCAGGCAATAAACAGGTGGAATACCAGCAAAAATATGGTAAGTGTCGGGAATAGCAGCGGTGAGAATGAAGGGACTAATTCGACCAGTTTTACAAAGAGACCTTGTAATATTCCAACGACGACGATGCATCCAAAACAGAATGTAATATAAGGGTTCTTAAAATATCGTTGTAGTGCAAGCATAGGGATTTGACGGAATAATAAAATTAAAAAATGTAAAGTAAGAAAGAGAGTAACAGGCGTGGAGAGTAAATACTTTGCGCAGGAACAAGATATACCGCGCTTAATGATTCATGGCGGGAATGTTTTTTGTAAATATATTGCTGATAATTATATTATATGTAAATAGATTTGTTTACTGGCTTCGCTAAACGGATTTGTTAAATGGATTTGTTAAATGGATGTGGTCTGATGACCACATCCAGTTTGAATTAGCGTGGAGAAACGGTGACCTGGCTTCCGTTGCTCGCCAGAACAACGCGCTGGCCGGCAGAGAAACGGGTATTACCTTGTTTCTGTACTACCATGATGGTGCTGCCGTCATCTTTACGGATTTCCAGTTCTACGCCCTGGCTTTTGTTCATTGCACCCTGAACGCCCTGGCCTGCAACACCACCTGCAACGGCACCTGCTGCCGTGGCCAGCGAACGACCCGTGCCACCGCCCACGGTATTACCAAGGAAGCCACCCAGCACAGCACCGCCGATGGCACCCATCACGTTGCTGTCATCGCCACCCTGAATTTGTACAGGGCGTGCGTTAACAACGGTACCGTAAGTGACGCTCTGAACCTGTTTGGCTTCAGAAGCGCTGTACACGTCGCCAGAAAGTGAACTGTCATTCACACAGCCTGCAAGGGTTAAACCGATCAGCGAAACGCCCAGTACACGTAAAATCATTTGAATCTCCTGTTCACCAAAAACACCCGATGGCGGGCATCCGTTATGGCTAAATTATATGGCATAAGGGGCCATAGTTCATATCTTTGCACTAACAATAAGAAAATTGTACTTGAATTTAACTTAACGAGACATAAACGGGCACCCGGCAGGTTACCTGTCTGAGATTGTTAAAAAATATTATCGCCGGATAGCAAAGCGGCGCTGTTTATGGTTGAGTGGAGAGCATTAGCCCACGCAACGTAAGGAAAGCGCATGAAATCGGGTCGCTACATTGGTGTGATGTCGGGTACCAGTCTGGATGGCGTAGACGTCGTTCTGGCCGCTATTGATGAAAACATGGTGGCACAGCAGGCGAGCCTGACCTGGCCTATCCCCCTGGCGCTGAAAGAGGACATTCTCAGTGTCTGTCAGGGGCAGCAACTGACGCTTTCTCAGCTTGGTCAGCTTGATGTGCGGCTGGGGGCGCTGTTTGCCGATGCGGTACTGGCCCTGATGCATAAAGAAAAGCTTCGCCCGCAGGATGTCGTCGCCATCGGCTGTCACGGACAAACGGTCTGGCATGAGCCGGTCGGCGACGCACCGCATACCCTGCAAATCGGCGACAATAACCAGATTGTGGCGAAGACGGGCGTAACCGTAGTCGGTGATTTTCGGCGTCGCGATATTGCGCTTGGCGGGCAGGGCGCGCCACTGGTGCCCGCTTTTCATCAGGCATTGTTGACCCATCCGACAGAGCGCCGGATGGTGCTGAACATTGGCGGTATTGCCAACCTGTCTCTGCTTATCCCGGATCAACCCGTACGCGGCTATGACACCGGCCCGGGTAACATGCTGATGGATGCCTGGATCTGGCGTCAGCGTGGTCAGGCGTATGATAAAGACGCGCAGTGGGCCAGCGAAGGCAAAGTGATCATCCCGCTGTTGCAGTCCATGCTAAGCGATCCGTACTTCGCTTTACCGGCGCCCAAAAGCACGGGGCGCGAATATTTCAACTATGGCTGGCTCGAACGTCAGCTGGCGCAGTTCCCGGCGCTTGCACCGCAGGATGTCCAGGCGACGCTCGCCGAGTTAACGGCGGTTTCGATATCGGAACAGGTTCTTCTCAGCGGTGGATGCGAACGCCTGCTGGTGTGCGGCGGTGGCAGCCGTAACCCGTTAGTGATGGCACGTCTTGCCGGGTTATTGCCGGGTACCGAGGTGACGACCACCGATGAAGCCGGCATCAGCGGCGATGATATGGAAGCGCTGGCCTTTGCCTGGCTTGCCTGGCGCACCATTGCCGGGCTTCCGGGCAATTTGCCGTCGGTGACTGGCGCACGTGAGGCCAGCGTCCTCGGGGCCATTTTCCCGGCGAATCCACGTCATAATCAGAGTTAACTGAAATTCAGCGCGGCGTGTGGTCGTTAGAATGGAATGAAACAGGAGGGCAGCCATGCCCTCCAGGACCAGGAAAGTCTTCGGAATACGCCCATGAAAAAACTTCTTCTTATTGCCGCGCCTTTATTGCTGTCAGGATGCAGCGTCTACAACCAGTTCCTTGATCGCATGCAGACCGATACCCTGGAGTATCGCTGTGATGAAAAACCGCTGACCGTTAAGCTGAACAATCCGCGTCAGGAAGCCAGTTTTGTCTACGACAACAAATTGCTCACCCTCAAGCAGGGCATTTCTGCCTCCGGCGCACGCTACACGGACGGAATTTATGTCTTCTGGTCGAAAGGCGACAGTGCCACCGTCTACAAACGCGACCGTATTGTGCTGAACAATTGCCAGCTCGAAAATCCGAAGCGTTGAGATTTTTACAGGGGCGGCGCACAATAGCGCCACCCAATGTCAATGTCAGCTAACGCCATGTCAGATAACGACGAACTGCAGCAAATTGCGCATCTGCGCCGTGAATACACCAAAGGCGGCCTGCGTCGCCAGGATCTTCCCGCCGAACCCCTCGTGCTTTTTGAACGCTGGCTGAAACAGGCCTGCGAAGCGAAACTCGCCGACCCAACGGCAATGGTTGTCGCAACGGTAGATGAAAACGGTCAACCGTATCAGCGTATCGTCCTGCTCAAACATTATGACGAGAAAGGCCTGGTGTTTTACACCAACCTGGGCAGTCGTAAGGCACACCATTTAGAAAACAATCCTCGTATCAGCCTGCTGTTCCCGTGGCATATGCTGGAGCGTCAGGTGATGGTCACCGGCAAAGCAGAGCGTCTCTCCACGCTGGAAGTGGTGAAGTATTTCCACAGCCGTCCGCGTGACAGCCAGATTGGCGCCTGGGTCTCAAAACAGTCCAGCCGTATTTCGGCGCGTGGGGTGCTTGAAAGCAAATTCCTCGAACTGAAGCAGAAATTCCAGCAGGGCGAAGTTCCGTTGCCCAGTTTCTGGGGGGGCTTCCGCATTCCGATCGAGCAGATGGAATTCTGGCAGGGCGGCGAACACCGTCTGCATGACCGCTTTTTATACCAGCGTGAAAATGGCGGCTGGAAAATCGACAGGCTGGCACCGTAATCGCCGAAATTTGTTGATTTAAGCGCTAGCGCAGGCCGCGCTTGCGCTTTATTCTATGTACCTTTCGCATCAGGCGAAAAGTCGTGTACCGGCAAAGGTGCAGTCGTTTATACATGGAGAATTTGATGGCAAGCAGTAACTTGATTAAACAATTGCAAGAGCGGGGCCTTGTGGCTCAGGTGACGGACGAGGAAGCGTTAGCAGAGCGACTGGCGCAAGGCCCGATCGCGCTCTATTGCGGCTTCGATCCTACCGCTGACAGCTTGCATTTGGGGCATCTTGTTCCATTGTTATGCCTGAAACGCTTCCAGATGGCGGGCCACAAGCCGGTCGCACTGGTTGGCGGCGCGACCGGTCTGATTGGCGACCCAAGCTTTAAAGCTGCCGAGCGTAAACTGAACACCGAAGACACTGTGCAGGAGTGGGTGGATAAGATCCGCAAACAGGTTGCGCCTTTCCTCGACTTTAACTGCGGTGACAACTCTGCGATTGCGGCCAACAACTATGACTGGTTTGGCGGCATGAACGTGCTGACCTTCCTGCGCGACATTGGCAAACACTTCTCCGTTAACCAGATGATTAACAAAGAAGCGGTGAAGCAGCGTCTGAACCGTGACGACCAGGGCATCTCCTTTACCGAGTTCTCCTACAACCTGCTGCAGGGTTATGACTTTGCCTGCCTGAATAAACTGCACGGCGTCTGCCTGCAGATTGGCGGCTCTGACCAGTGGGGCAACATCACGTCGGGTATCGATCTGACGCGTCGTCTGCACCAGAACCAGGTCTTCGGTCTGACCGTTCCACTGATCACCAAAGCCGACGGCACCAAATTTGGCAAAACCGAAGGCGGCGCGGTATGGCTTGATCCGAAGAAAACCAGCCCGTACAAATTCTACCAGTTCTGGATTAACACGGCGGATGCCGATGTTTATCGCTTCCTGAAGTTCTTCACCTTTATGGACATTGAGGCGATCAATGCTCTGGAAGAAGAAGACAAAACCAGCGGTAAAGCGCCACGCGCTCAGTACGTACTGGCTGATGAAGTGACCAAACTGGTTCACGGTGAAGAAGGTCTGGCCGCGGCAAAACGTATTACTGCAAGCCTGTTCAACGGGACGCTGAGCGATCTGAGCGAAGCGGACTTCGAACAGCTGGCGCAGGATGGCGTGCCGATGGTTGAGATGGAAAAAGGTGCCGACCTGATGCAGGCGCTGGTGGACTCCGAGCTGCAGCCATCCCGCGGTCAGGCGCGTAAAACCATCGCCTCGAACGCTATCACCATTAACGGTGAAAAACAGGCCGACCCGGAATACACCTTCGCTGACAGCGATCGTCTGTATGGCCGCTACACGCTTCTGCGTCGCGGTAAGAAAAACTACTGTCTGGTCTGCTGGAAATAATTAAAAGTATCCAGGGGCGTGGGAAACCACGCCCCTTTTGTTTTTTCAGGGTTTGGTAAGTAAAAATGAAGAACATCCTCGCCATTCAGTCCCACGTTGTCTTTGGGCATGCTGGCAACAGCGCCGCGGAATTTCCGATGCGCCGCCTCGGTGCCAACGTCTGGCCCCTCAATACCGTGCAGTTCTCAAACCATACACAATACGGTCAATGGACCGGCTGCGTGATGCCGCCCTCGCACCTCACCGACATTGTGCAGGGCATTGCCAATATCGATCAGCTAAAACGCTGTGATGCGATACTGAGCGGATATCTCGGTTCGGCAGAGCAGGGAGAGCATATCCTGGGCATTGTCCGCCAGGTGAAAGCGGCAAACCCGGCGGCGAAATACTTTTGTGATCCTGTTATGGGGCATCCGGAGAAAGGCTGTATCGTGGCCCCCGGCGTGGCTGAATTCCATGTGCGTCACGCGCTGCCGGCCAGCGATATTATTGCGCCGAACCTCATTGAGCTGGAAATTCTCTGCGAGCATCCGGTGAATAGCGTAGAAGAGGCGGTAAGCGCCTCTCGCGAGCTAATAGCCCAGGGGCCGGAGATTGTCCTGGTGAAACATCTCGCGCGCGCAGGGCTGAGCAGGGACCGTTTTGAGATGCTGCTGGTGACGAAAGACGAAGCCTGGCATATCAGCCGTCCGCTGGTGGACTTCGGCATGCGTCAGCCGGTGGGTGTCGGTGATGTGACAAGCGGTTTGCTGCTGGTGAAATTACTTCAGGGAGCCACGCTGCGGGATGCGCTTGAGCATGTGACTGCTGCGGTGTACGAAATCATGAAGGCGACAAAAGAGATGCAGGAGTATGAACTGCAGGTGGTCGCGGCACAGGATCGTATCGCGAAACCGGAGCATTACTTCAGCGCGACCCGGTTATAACGGTTCACGTTCCTGTCAGCCGGGTAGCGACAGCGCCACCCGGCAATACAGTGCGCCGGTCAGTTCAACCCTTCTGCTTTAAGCGCTGCAGCCACCGCAGGACGCGCGGCTACGCGATCCATGTACGATGCAATGTGGTCCAGCCCGTCCATGTTGAGCTTAATGGCCCGCGCCCAGCGCAGCACGGTGAACAGATAGGCATCAGCAATCGTAAAACGCGCGCCTCCAATCCACTGATCGTCTTTCAGCGATGCGTTAACGTACTGCAGTTTTTTCTCCAGCTGAGCACGTACGGTCGGTTTGTACTCTTCCGGCGTCTCCGGACGGAACAGCGGCGTAAAGCCTTTGTGCAGCTCGGTCGCAATGTAGTTCATCCACTCCAGCGTTTTGTAGCGAGAAACCGTGCTTACCGGTGCCAGCAATTGCCTGTCGGGCACGCTATCGGCGAGGAACTGCATAATCGCCACGCCTTCGGTCAGCAGGGTACCGTCATCCAGCAGCAGAGCCGGAACTTGTCCCTTCGGGTTAATAGCAAAAAAATCATCGCCGTTTTCCAGGCGTTTTTTCATCAGGTCAACGCCATCCAGCGTGAAATCTTTGCCGCTCTCGCGCAGGGTAATGTGGGAAGCAAGAGAGCACGCGCCCGGTTTGTAGAACAGTTTCATCGGTAACTCCTTTTTGCTGAGGTTTCAGCTATGTTAGTGCGCGAACGGGTAAAAAAAAAGCCGCTAATACATTAGCGGCTTCTGTTCAGTCGTTTCTCAGTGACATTATGCGGTAGCGGTTTCGGTCGCTTTCGCCGTCTTGTCGTCGTCCTGAGTCATGCGATTCAGCTTCGGCGCAGTCAGCATCATCAGAACCGCGATAACCGCAGTAGCAATACCAATCTGCATGAACACGGTACCGTAGACGTTCAGAGAGACCAGTGGGTCAGTCACGTTATCCGGCACGGCCATCAGGTTTGCAATTTTACCTGCGATGATAGCGGCACCCGCAGTGGTCAGGAACCAGCTACCCATGATGAAGCCCATCAGACGCTGAGGAACCAGTTGTGCAACCATCGCCAGGCCCAGACCGGAGATCATCAGTTCACCGATAGACTGCAGCGCATAGCTCAGGATCAGCCAGTTAACGGAGACGATACCGGCGTCAGTCGCAAATTTCGTACCCAGCGGCAGTACCAGGAATGCGCCAGAACACAGCAGCATACCGATAGCAAATTTGTGCGGCATCGGCAGACGGTCGCCCATCTTGTTATAGATAGCAGCCAGAATCGGGCTACCAATCATGATCCAGAACGGGTTCAGGGCCTGATACTGTTCCGGCTCGAACGCGATACCCAGGATTGAGTGTTCAACGTTACGGATAGCGAAGAAGTTCAGAGACGTTGGCATCTGGCTGTACAGAACGAAGAAGATAATCGCTTCCAGCATCAGGATGAAGGCCACAATCATCTTACGACGAGCGGCACCCTGCATGGCGAAGGCTTCTTTCGCGAAGATGATCACAATACCCAGCGCAACCACACCCAGAACGGCACGCGCGATGCCCTGGTTATGCAGCAGCCAGGTTGCGATTGCCGCGAGGATCACCACGCCGACAATGGTCGCCAGCAGTTTGCCAATGTGAACCGGTTCGAAGTCAGGTTTAGAGCCGTAGTCTTTAACCCAGCGTTTGCAGAAGGCAAAGTTAACCACGGTGATCAGCATACCGACAACGGACAGGGAGAACGCAACGCTCCAGCCGAATTTAGCGGCCAGCCACGGGGTTGCCAGCATGGAGAAGAAGGAACCGATGTTCACGGACATGTAGTACATGGTGAATGCACCGTCCAGACGCGGGTCATCTTTGTTGTAACAGGTAGAGAGCAGGGAAGACGGGTTCGCTTTGAACAGACCGTTACCGACGGCGATAGTCGCCATACCCATATACACCACAGCGGCATCGTGACCAGACCATGCAACCAGCGCATAGCCAACGGCCAGGACAATCGCACCCAGCATAATGACACGTTTAGTCCCGAGGACTTTATCACCGAGCCAGCCGCCGATAGCGACCAGACCGTACACGAGGGCACTGAAAGAGGAGAACAGCGTAATGGAATCTGCTTCGGACATACCCAGCTGTTTTACCAGGTAAACCGCCATGATCCCTTGCAGGCCGTAATAACCAAAACGCTCCCATAACTCGATAGAGAAGATGAGATAGAACGCTTTAGGTTGTTTAAAAGCGTTAAGACTTACGCTTTCATCTGTTGGTTTATTGTTTGCAGTCGACACATATACCTCTTTTTTTACATCCCATATTAACGGGGGTGTTCATCGCGTGATGGCCGTAGTCCATCCGCCTTATAGTTATATTGGGAGGAGAAACGGCGGGTAATGTTCACTATCCTGCACCGTCTGGCAATACGTTTGTAATAATCTGTTACATATAACTGGGCCGCTATAATCGGCGGTTCATACAAATGTTATTCAGCGTTAAATTTCATACGATCTCTAAAGGGAGTTTTTTTGACTGGCATTCACCCGTATTTTGCCCTCAATGGCGATATGTTCTGCTATTTGAGGTTTATTGCAGTGATATAGCCCATATTCTGAAAAATAGCTGGTCTTATGTGTTGCTCATGATGAGTTTGATCTTGTCTGGCAAAGGGTTTACGCCGCTTTTAACAACAAAAATTCAACACGAAGTTATCAGGGTGATCTTGATCACATATGTATAGAAATTTTCGGCTATGAAAAAAGTATTAACCTGTTTGAGCGTTAAAGGCTCGAACAAGTGATAAGGGAAGCGGTAATGAAGGCGGATAAATTATGGTCAAAAGAAGGTCTTCTGGTAGACCCTCTTTTGGTAAGGAATTGCCGTTGCGACATAAAACGAAAAGTGGAAGATATCAGGGATACACTTTCTCTTTGTACTCGCAAAGATCTTCGATAATACAGGAGCCACAGCGAGGCTTACGGGCAATACAGGTATAACGGCCATGGAGAATGAGCCAGTGATGGCAATCCACCTTAAATTCGGCGGGAACCACTTTTAGCAGTTTCTCTTCTACCTGCTCGACATTCTTGCCCGGTGCGAAGTTCGTGCGGTTAGAGACGCGGAAAATATGGGTATCAACGGCGATAGTCGGCCAGCCAAACGCGGTGTTAAGTACCACATTCGCAGTCTTACGTCCCACGCCGGGTAATGCTTCCAGCGCGGCGCGATCTTCCGGCACTTCACCCCCGTGCTGTTCCAGCAGGATCCGGCAGGTTTTGATCACGTTCTCAGCCTTGCTGTTAAACAGACCGATAGTTTTGATATAGGACTTCACCCCGTCCACGCCCAGTTCCAGCATCGCCTTTGGCGTGTTGGCGACCGGATAAAGCAGGGCGGTCGCCTTATTAACGCTCACGTCGGTAGCTTGCGCAGAGAGCAGCACGGCGATCAACAGCTCGAACGGGGAGTTAAAATTCAGCTCCGTCGTCGGGTGTGGGTTCTCATCCCGCAGACGGGTCAGGATCGCAATGCGCTTTTCTTTATTCATGAGGCCTTCTCGGGTATCCCTTCCTGTACGCTGCGCTCAGCCGCGCGGCGCTTACGTTTTTCATCTATCAGGTATTTTATCGCCAGCATCATGCCGAGGCCAATAAACGCGCCTGGCGGCAGCATGGCCAGCAGGAACGGCGTATCGGTGTGGAAGACTTCGATGCGCAGCGCTTTAGCCCAGCCGCCGAGCAGTGCATCTGCGCCATCAAACAGCGTTCCGTTACCCAGGATCTCACGCATTGAGCCGAGCACGAACATGGCACCGGTTGCCCCCATACCAATAGAGAAACCATCCAGAGCCGACATCGCCGGGCTGTTTTTCACGGCAAAAGCTTCCGCGCGGCCCACCACAATACAGTTGGTTACGATGAGGGGAATAAAGATCCCGAGCGACTGATACAGACCGAACGCATAAGCGTTAATCAGCATCTGGACGATACTCACCACCGACGCGATGATCATGACGTAAATCGGTATACGGATTTCCAATGGCGTCCAGCGGCGCAGGGCAGAGATGGACAGGTTGGTCAGGGTGAGAACCAGCGTGGTTGCCAGCCCCAGACCCAGCGCATTGGTGGCGGTGGATGTCACTGCCAGCAGCGGACACATCCCCAACAGCTGTACCAGCGCGGAGTTGTTCTTCCACAATCCCTGGACGATAACCTCTTTAACCTGGCTCATGATTACTCCTCACAGGCCGGAAGATTGTTCATCTGCGCGGGCAGCGTTTCCGCATACAGCCCGGCTCGTTTTACGGCATTGACCACGGCCCGTGGGGTAATGGTTGCCCCCGTGAACTGGTCAAACTCGCCGCCATCCTTTTTCACAGCAAACGCAGGATCCGCTTCGCCGTGGATCACTTTTCCGGCAAAATGCAAAATCCAGTCGCTCAGACGGGTTTCAATTTTATCCCCCAGGCCTGGCGTCTCATGATGTTCCGTCACGCGCGTACCCAACACGGTACCGGAGAAATCGCTGCCGACCAGCAGTTGAATCGCCCCGGAGTAGCCATCGGGCGCCGTCGCTTCCATTACCGCGCCTACCGCGTTATCCCCCTTACGGGCAATAAAGACGCGGTGCGGGCCTTTGCCTAACTGAGGTGCCTGGACCACGAAGCAACTTTTCTGCAGGTCATTATCGTAGAAATCAGGGGGGATCACCTGATCGAACAGGGCTTTTTGCTGCTTCACCGCCTGTTCGTCGATGGTCGATTTGGTCAGGTTGTTCACCAGGGCCGTCAGTCCGGTGAGGACCGCGGCGAAAATGGCCAGCGTGACACCGTGTTTTTGCATTGTTTTCAGCATCGCGAAACCCTTAACGGTGGCCGTACACGCGCGGACGCGTGTAGTAGTCGATGAGCGGAACGGTGATGTTTGCAAGCAGAACCGCGAATGCCACACCGTCCGGGTAACCGCCAAAGCTGCGGATGAGCCACACCAGCAAGCCAGCCAGCGCACCGAAGATCAGGCGGCCACGGTTCGTGGTAGATGCCGTTACCGGATCGGTCAGGATAAAGAACGCACCCAGCATGGTTGCCCCTGAGAGCAGATGCATCTGTGGGCTGGCGAGCGATTCTGGCGAGAACACCCATCCCAGTGTGGCGCAGACCGCCAGCGTCACGAGGAAGCTGACCGGAATATGCCAGCGGATCGCTTTCTGCTGCAGCAGGAACAGCCCGCCCAGCAAATAAGCAAGGTTCACCCACTGCCAGCCCGCGCCCGCCAGCATGCCGCTGAAGATGGCAGATTTCATAATCTGATCGACGGAGTGCCCGGCATGCAGGGAGGTTTTAAACGTATCGAGTGGTGTGGCCTGGCTGATGCCATCCACGCCCATACGCAGCGCGTCCATATCCGCACCGAGCGCGGTATGGCCGGTAAAGATAACGTGCAGGGCATCCATAAAGCCGGGTACCGTCGCGGCAATGTCATGCGGCGGCAACCAGCTGGTCATCTGAACCGGGAAGGAGATCAGCAGTACGACGTAGCCAATCATCGCCGGGTTGAACGGGTTATGGCCCAGCCCACCATAAAGCTGTTTGGCAATAATGACTGCAAACACCGTACCGAGCACCACCATCCACCACGGGGCAAACGGTGGAATACTGATTGCCAGCAACAGGCCAGTCAGCAGTGCTGAGTTATCGGCAAGTATGCGGGAAACCGCCAGCTTACGCAGTTTAAGCACCAGGGCTTCTGCCCCTAAGGCGCTGGCACTGCCCAGCACTATCTGGAACAGCGTTCCCCAGCCGAAAAACCAGCACTGTACGGCAATGCCCGGCAGCGCCGCCAGGCACACCAGCATCATGATGCGTGATGTCTGGCGCTGATTATGGGTGTAAGGGGAACTTGCGATTCTGAAAACCATTTAATCCTCGTTAACTGCTTGCTGTGCGGCTTTCTTCGCCTGAACGCGCGCAATGGCGGCGGCGACTGCGGCTTTACGTGGGTCGTCGTTTGCGGCCGGTTGCTGTTCTTCCTGCTGTGCTGCTTTGCGGGCCTTGGCGCGGGCAATGGCGGCTTCAACAGCCGCCTTACGCGGGTCGACAGGTGCTTCAGGTTCAGCGGCTTCAGGCTGCGCCGCCGCTTTACGCGCTTTGGCACGGGCAATGGCGGCTTCGACAGCCGCTTTACGCGGGTCGACGGGGGCTTCAGGCGTAGCGGTTTCAGTCTGCGCCGCTGCTTTGCGCGCTTTAGCGCGCGCGATCGCCGCTTCAACAGCCGCTTTACGGGGATCTACGGCCTCCGCTTCTTGTTCAACTACCACGTTTTGCTCGCCGGCCTTACGGGCTTTGGCGCGGGCAATGGCGGCTTCAACGGCGGCTTTACGCGGATCGATCTCAGCGTCAGAGGAGGCTGACCGTGCTTTTTCTGCCTGACGGGCGCGCGCAGCCGCTTTACGCGCTTCGCGGGCGGCAATCGCTTCGCTGTTATCCGGTTTTTCACCGGCCGGGATCACCACGGTCTGGGCTGCCGTCGCTTTTTTCTCCCGCACGCGTGCCAGTGCGGCATTAATCGCATCCTGGTCTTTTTCGCCGGGCTGAACTGCGGCCTGTTTGTGACGCGCCTGACGGGCCAGTTTTTCACGTTCCAGACGCGCCTGACGCGCTTCAAAACGCGCTTTCGCTTCGGCTGCGCGTTTCTCTTCCATGGAGATGGCATAAATCTCGGCCTTCTCCTGGCGGAAGTACTGCACCAGAGGAATGTTACTTGGGCAGACCCAGGCGCAGGCACCGCATTCGATGCAGTCGGCCAGGTTATGGGCCTGCGCTTTATCGTGCAGCTGACCTTTGCTGTACCAGTACAACTGTTGCGGAAGTAAATCCGCCGGGCAGGCATCGGCACAGGCGCTGCAGCGGATACAGCCTTTCTCCTCCTGCTCTTCACCCATTTCGGTCGGGGAGGGGGCAAGCAGGCAGTTTGTGATTTTTACTACCGGGACATCGAGCCACGGCAGGGTAAAGCCCATCAGCGGGCCACCCATGATCACCATCTGGTCGCTGGCCGGGCAAAAATCAGCCTGTTCCAGCAGATGACGAACCGGCGTACCCAGACGCGCCCAGACGTTGCCCGGACGTGCGACAGATTCACCGGTCAGCGTAACCACGCGCTCGGTCAGCGGTTCACCGTCCACCACCGCACGTTTCACGGCGTAGGCTGTCCCGACGTTTTGCATCAGCACCCCGATGTCCGAAGAGCGTCCGCCATGCGGAACCTGCTTGCCGGTCAGAATTTGCGTCAGCTGTTTGGCGCCGCCAGAGGGGTACTTGGTTGGGATAACGCGCAGGCCGATATCGTGGCTGCCGTTGAGGACGGCGCGCAGCATCGAAATAGCCTGTGGCTTGTTATCTTCAATGCCAATCAGCACTTCGCGCGGCTGCAGAATATGGGCAAGAATGCGGATCCCTTCCACGACCTGCGCGGCGCAGTCCTGCATCAGACGATCGTCGGCGGTGATGTAGGGTTCACATTCCGCTGCATTGATGATCAGGGTCTGAATTTTATCGCCGCCGCCGTGCAGTTTGACGCCGGTAGGGAACCCTGCGCCGCCCAGGCCGGCAACGCCGAATTGATGAATACGCTCGATAAGCGCTTCGCGGCTCCGGTTGCGGTAGTCGCTCCAGCCGTCACGGTCTATCCAGCGGTCTTCTCCGTCGGCTTCAATAATGACGCTCAGCTCGGAGAGCGCAGAGGGGTGTGCAACGGTATGGGGGGCGATCGCCACCACTGTACCGGACGTCGGAGCGTGGACCGGCAGCATACGTCCGCGACCGAACGTTAACGGCTGGCCGCGAAGGACGGTATCGCCTTCTTTCACGCACAGTTCACCCTCAGCACCGATATGCTGTTTCAGTGGCATGACGTAACGGGACGCCAGCGGAATTTGGCGCAGCGGCGTGCCGTTGGACTGGGTTTTCATTTCAGGTGGATGGATACCACCGTCAAAGTCCCAAATCTTCTCTTTTCTGAAAGCAGAAAATAACTTAAGCATGTTGTTCCACAGGAATGATGCGAACCGGAATGGTTTGAAGATCCCACTTCCAGCTTTCGGTAGTCGGTTCAACCGGGCGCAACGCGATACATTGCGTCGGGCAGGGTGCCACGCAGAGGTTACAGCCGGTGCACAGATCCGCCACGACGGTGTGCATGGCACGGGTTGCGCCAACGATGGCGTCGACAGGGCATGCCTGAATGCATTTTGTGCAGCCGATGCAGTTCGCTTCGTCAATCACGGCGAGGGCGCGAACCGGCTCCTGCACATCTTCATCGCCGTCAACAGGTTGCGGATCAACGTTAAGCAGGGCGGCTATTTTCAGCATTACCGCTTCACCGCCGGGTGCGCAGCGGTTAATTTTTTCACCCTGCACGCCTACCGCTTCGGCATAGGGGCGGCAGCCAGGATAGCCACACTGCCCGCACTGGCTTTGCGGCAGAAGCTCATCGATTTTTTCTACAACAGGATCGTCCTCTACCGCGAAACGGCGGGAGGCATAACCCAGAATAAGGCCAAACACCAACCCCAGCACGCTGATAGAGGCGATGGCTATCCAGACAGTACTCATTACAACTTCACCAGACCACTAAAGCCCATAAAGGCCAGAGACATTAAACCTGCTGTCACCAGAGCGATCGCGTTACCGCGGAATGGCGCAGGGATATCCGCTGCTGCCAGGCGCTCGCGAATCGAGGCGAACAGCACCATCACCAGAGAGAAACCGACGGCGGCAGAAAAACCGTACAGCGCCGATTGCATGAAGTTATGCCCAAGGTTGATGTTCAGCAGCGCCACGCCAAGTACTGCACAGTTGGTGGTAATCAGCGGCAGGAAGATACCCAGCAGGCGATAGAGAGCCGGGCTGGTTTTACGCACCACCATTTCTGTGAATTGCACTACCACCGCGATGACCAGAATAAAGGACAGCGTACGCAGATAGATTAAATCCAGCGGGATGAGGATCCAGTTATCAATCAACCACGCGCAGATAGACGCCATCGTCATCACGAAGGTGGTGGCCAGCCCCATGCCCATCGCAGTTTCCAGCTTTTTGGAAACCCCCATAAATGGACACAGGCCAAGGAACTTCACCAGGACGAAGTTGTTAACCAGCACAGTGCCGACAAAGAGCAGTAAGTAATCGGTCATTATTTAGCCTGAAATAAAAAAGCCGCCTATTATCGGACAAACCACCGCAGGCGACAACAGGTTATCTGTAAGGTTATTACGAGTTCACAAAGGTGTTCTTCACCCGCGTCGAACGCTTGAAATAGGGCACCAGCAGCGCCGCAGCCAGTAACGGAAAAAGCAGCTGGCGAACGGCCAGGGCATCAGAAACTGGCGAAAAAGCAAAGGCTTTCACCGCCAGCAGGACCGAAATCAGCAGCCAGATAATGTAGTGTTTAGGGACACCCTTACGGCGCTTAAAGAAGGCAATGGTCAGCCATAGCGTGTAGTACCACATCCCGATCGCAAAAACGAACGACACAAACCACATCGTAATATTAAGCACACTTTGCGACATCAGGGTCTGGATTGCATGAGGTGTAATCAGTGCGGTGGTATAAAGCAGCAGCGCAAGTGATGCGCTTAATAAGGCAACCAGCAGCCATGCCAGTGGGGCGATTAACCAGCCTCCAATTCGTTCTCCAGGCGTTGCGGTCATGAACTCTCCCATAATCTGCGCGAAATGTTGTACAGCCAGTTTGCAGGGCGGAGAGTATATAACATTTCGCGCGGATGGCTACTTTCTTATAAAACGTAGCGCCATACAGACTTAGGCACTTCACCGACGTTGAACAAACGGCCACCGGAGACCAGCTCCGCACGGCGGTGGTCAGCGGCGCGATACATATTGATGATTTCCTGATTATCCGACAGCGTGTAGTTCAGATGGTCAAACAGTTTTTCCAGGCTCTCAAGCGAATTGATCTTGCGAAATTTTAATAAATAGTCCTGAACTGTCATATTAATAAGTTTCCATATAAAAGTGAGTAATACCAGTTAAGGTAATTCGTCCGAATAATAAACGGATTAATAAAGACGTAAACAGCCCACTCAGATAACGCGACTAAATTAGGAGTTTTCTTTGCTGAAAGTACAGGCATCAGACGATGCCTGGAAGAGAAGGTTAACCGTGTTCACCAGGGCTGGCAATAAGTAACTGACATATTATGTCACTCTTTATTGCGGTAACCGGTTACTTAGGTTGGGCGACGGTGACAGGCTCCGGCGGCTGGTAGTTATCGATATGGCTGGCAACACCAAGCAAAATGACCGATACCCCAAGGACAATCCATCCCGCTAATTCAATGATTCGATTAATAATTGACGTCATGACTGGTACGTGTAATTTATCCATAAATACAGGTTGCAAATGTTACAGCGCCGTTTCCCCCGCGGCAAGTGCTTTGGGAACGGTTCCCCTAAACAAAATCAGAACGTTAAATCTATGTAACAAAAACAACCGGCATAGCCTGCTATTTTACGTCATATGGCACATGATTAATCTGTAAGAACGTCAGAGTAGCCAGTGTGAAATAAGATAGTCATAAAAGAGGGCAACATTATGAGTGATAGCATCCGCGTCGGGCTTATTGGTTACGGTTACGCGAGCAAGACTTTTCATGCGCCTCTGATTGCCGGGACGCCGGGCATGGCGCTGGCGGCAGTTTCCAGTAGCGATGCCACGAAAGTGCATGCCGACTGGCCCTCCGTGCCGGTTGTTTCTGAACCTAAGCATCTTTTTAACGACCCTAATATTGATCTGATCGTCATTCCCACCCCCAATGACACGCATTTTCCGCTGGCAAAGGCCGCACTGGAAGCCGGTAAGCACGTTATTGTCGATAAACCTTTCACGGTGACGTTGTCACAGGCGCGCGAACTGGATGCGCTGGCAAAAAGTTTTGGAAGAGTGCTTTCGGTATTTCATAACCGCCGCTGGGACAGTGATTTCCTGACGGTAAAAGCGCTCCTTAATGAAGGTTCGCTGGGCGAAATCCTCTTTTTTGAATCGCACTTTGACCGGTTCCGCCCTCAGGTCCGAAACCGCTGGCGTGAGCAAGCCGGGCCGGGCAGCGGCATCTGGTACGATTTAGCGCCGCATCTTCTCGATCAGGCCGTAAATTTGTTTGGCCTGCCAGTCAGCATGACGGTTGATCTGGCCCAGCTCAGACCCGGAGCGCAAACCACTGACTACTTTCATGCCGTCTTGAGTTACCCGCAGCGGCGTATTGTACTGCACGGGACAATGGTGGCAGCCGCCGAATCAGCGCGTTATATCCTTCACGGTACCCGCGGGAGCTATGTGAAGTTTGGTCTCGATCCTCAGGAAGAACGCCTGAAAAACGGCGAGCGTTTGCCGCAGGAAGACTGGGGCTATGACATGCGGGACGGGGTTGTGACGCGGGTGGAAGGCGAGGAGAGGGTTGAAGAAACGTTACTGACGATCCCGGGTAACTATCCGGCATATTATGCCGCTATCCGTGATGCGCTAAACGGGACGGGGGATAACCCGGTTCCGGCCAGCCAGGCGATTCAGATTATGGAATTGATTGAACTGGGGATTGAATCAGCCAAACACCGCGCAACGCTCTGTCTGGCGTGATTCTGGCAAAGCCGGGTAAGGCGAAGCGCCCACCCGGCAACGGGCTTAGCCGCGGGCGACCTTATCCCGCAGCGCCTGTTTCTCTGCTGGCGTCAGGAAGGCGATGTCCAGGCCGTTAATCTGCGCCTGGCGGATCTGATCCTGACTCAGGCCAGCCTGCGGTGCAGCGATGGTGTACTCATGAATAATATCCACGCCCTGTACCGCCGGATCGTCCGTGTTCAGTGAGGCCAGAACACCGTGCTCCAGGAAGGTTTTCAGCGGGTGATGCGCCAGTGATGCCACTGTGCTGGTCTGAATATTGGACGTCAGACACGATTCAATACCAATACGCTGCTCGGCAAGGAAATCCATCAGGGCGCGATCTTCAACGGCTTTGACACCATGACCGATACGCTCTGCACCCAGCTCACGGATGGCCTGCCAGATGCTTTCAGGGCCTGCCGCTTCACCGGCATGCACGGTAATGTGCCAGCCGGCGTCACGCGCGCGGTTGAAATGAGAAAGGAACAAACTGCCCGGGAAGCCGAGTTCATCACCCGCCAGGTCAACGGCAGCGATCGCATCACGATGCGCCAGTAACCCTTCCAGCTCCTGCAGACAGGCCGCTTCACCGAAGGTGCGGCTCATAATGCCAATCAGGCGAGCCTGAACGTCGAAGGTTTTACACCCTTCGCGCACGCCGTCAATTACCGCTTCAACCACGCCTGCAACGGGCAGGTTGTGGGTCATCGCCATATAGCCTGGCGAAAAGCGCAGTTCAACGTAGTGCAGGCCATTACGGGCAGCATCTTCAATATTTTCGAAAGCAACACGGCGGCAGGCATCCAGCGAGGCCAGCATCTTCACGCCCCAGTCGAGTTTGCTCAGGAAACTGACCAGATCCGGTTCATTTGAGGTGACCTGAACGTGGGGGATTAGGGTCTCAATCGTTTGTGCAGGGAGCGTGAGATTGTACTGGCGGCCAAGATCGAGGATGGTTTGGGCACGAATGTTACCGTCAAGATGGCGGTGAATATCAGTTAGTGGCAGGCGTGTATCAATCATGGTCGCACTCTTTTCTGGTTAAAGTGCGTCATATTATAAAAACAAAACGAGGTAAAAAGCTATTTGCGCAAGGGAATATTCCGTTGCGCAATCTGATTACAGGAGCGTCGTTATGCCAGCGATCAGCCGCTGAACCCCTTGCTCAAGCTTGCTACGCGGGCATCCCGCGTTCAGACGGACAAAACCGTTACCCTCTTCGCCGTAGGTGTATCCCGGCATGATGGCGACCTTTTGCTGCTCAATCAGGACCTTTTGTAGCATTTTGTCGTCAAGGTTGAGTGGGCGTAAATCGATCCAGGCCAGATACGTGGCTTCGGGTGGCTGCCAGTTAAGCGTCGGAAACGCACGGTGTAATTCGTGGGCAATGTACGCCAGATTTTCCTCCAGATACGCCCGCAGTGCATCCAGCCATGGCTCTCCCTGCTGATAGGCAGCAATGTGGGCCGTCAGCGCCAGTACGGAAGGGGAAGAGAGCCCGTCACGACCTTTTAATGCGCTGAGGTAACCGTTACGGCTCTCTTCATCGCCAATCAGCCCCCAGGCACCGGTGAGCGCCGGTATGTTAAAACTTTTTGAACCAGAGCTCAGAAGTGCCCATTTGCCGCGTGCCACTTCATTCCACGGCGTATGGCGACGGCCTCCCCACACCATGTCCATATGAATTTCATCGCTGATCACCGCCACGTCATAACGGGCGCACAGTTCTGCCATGTGACTCAGCTCTTCACGGGTCCAGACTTTACCCGTGGGATTTTGCGGGCTGCACAGCAGCAAAATTTTGTTTTCCGGTTTTGCCAGTGCCGCCTCAAGCGCGGCCCTATTTCCCTGCCAGCCCGTGTCATGTTTTTCCATCGCCACGCCGACCACCTGGCGGGCATTCCCCTCGATGGCCTTATAGAACGCATCGTAAGCGGGGGTATGGACCACCACGCCGTCGCCGGGAGTTGACCAGAGGCGAATCAGTTCGGACACCATATAAATAACGGAAGGCCCGTACACGAGCGATTCGGTATCAATGTGGCTGTTAAAGCGCTGCCGGAACCAGTGCGCCACAGCGGCGAGAAACTCTTCATTTTTCCAGCGGCTGTAGCCAAACACCCCGTGATGAATACGCTGGTGCAGCGCTTCGGTGATGCAGGGCGCGGTCGCGAAATCCATATCGGAGATGGTGAAGGGCAGCAGATCGTCCGCGCCAAAGCGGTCGGCGACATAGTCCCACTGCGTGCACCAGGTGCCGTGTCGATCCACGACGGTTGAAAAATCGAACATGACTCAAGTCCTTAAAGAAAACCCCCCTCAGCGCGAGGGGGTGAGGCATCAGGCTTCCACTGTACGCATCAGGGTTGCCAGCTCATCTTTCACTGACTGGACCTGCGGGCCGATAACCACCTGCAAATTATGTTGATTTAACTGTACCACGCCGATGGCCCGGTTGGCTTTCAGGGCGTTGGTGTCCACTTTCGACATGTCCGCCACCGACAGGCGCAGTCGGGTGATGCAGTTATCCAGAGAGGTAATGTTATCCGCTCCGCCCAGCGCCGCCAGAATAGCAGGGGTGTTATAGCCGGACTTACCCACGGTACCTGCAACAGCCTGCTCAACGCTGCTGGCGGTATCGGTATCCCGCCCAGGCGTTTTGAGGTTAAAGCGGGTGATGGCGAAGCGGAAAATGCCGTAGTACACCGCGAACCAGATAGCGGCGACCACCGGTACCAGGTACCATTTGGTCGACAACCCGTGCAGGATCCCGAACACCACAAAGTCGATGACGTTGCCGTCGGTATTCCCGATGGTGACGCCCAGCACCGCCATCACAGTGAAGCCCAGACCGGTCAGTACCGCGTGGATGAGATACAGCACTGGCGCGACAAACAGGAACAGGAATTCGATTGGCTCCGTTGTACCGCCCACGACACAGGCGATGACCCCGGAAATCAGCAGCCCTTTAATTTTATGGCGGTTTTCCGGACGAGCACAGTGATACATGGCCAGCGCCGCACCCGGCAAGCCGCCGAGGAAGGCCGGCATTTTACCCTGTGACAGGAAGCGGGTCGCACTTTCAGAGAAGCCGTGCGTGGTCGGGCAGCTCAGCTGTGCCTGGAAGATGGTCAGCGCACCGCTCACATCGTGTCCGCACACCTCCATTGTGCCGCCCGCTTCGGTAAAGCGGATCAGCGCCACCAGAATATGTTGCAGACCAAACGGCAGCAGCAGACGTTCGCCGGTTCCGAAGATCATCGGACCAAAATCGCCCGCACCGTTGATGATGCGGCCAATTCCGTTAATCCCCAGCGCAAAGACTGGCCAGATCAGCGGAATAATAAGGCCAAACAGACCCATGACCACAAGGGTTACAATGGGTACAAAGCGGGTGCCCCCGAAGAACGCCAGCGCATCAGGCAGGCGGATATTGTGGAAGCGCTCATGCAGCATCCAGATAATCACCCCGGCGATCACCGCGCCGAGGATCCCGGTATCAATGGACTGAATCCCGATAACGCTCTGAATGTTGTTCGCTTTAAGCACGGCGGCATCGGTGGTGGGCAGAATGCCTTTAGCCGTCAGCCAGAAGTTCACCGCAAGGTTCATTACCGCATAACCGACAAACCCGGCAAAGGCGGCCACGCCTTTGTTCTCGCGTGCCAGACCCAGCGGGATAGCAATACAGAACATCACCGGCAGGAAGCTGAAGGCGAAGGAGCCGACTTTACTCATCCAGATAAAGATCGCCTGCAGCACAGGTGTTCCGAGGAACGGGATCAGCGTGATGACGTCCTTACTGCTCAACGAACTGCCGATCCCGAGCATGATCCCGCAGAACGAGAGGAGTGCCACGGGCAGCATAAAGGTTTTACCCAGTTGCTGGAAAAATTCCCACAGCGATATTTTTTGTGCTGCTTTCGCCGTCATAAAACGACTCCTTTATTGTTAAAATCAGTTTATCTGCTTCAATGCTGCGAGAAGATAAAACGTTTTATCAAAGTTTAGTGCGCTCTGAATCACATTCTCAGGCTTTGACTGGTAGTATAAAGATTACATATTGATAAAACGTTTTACCGATCTCATTTCAGGGAGTCACGCCGACACATGGCTGTAGCGAAAAAAATCACCATCAACGATGTCGCGCTGGCGGCGGGGGTTTCCGTCAGCACCGTTTCACTGGTGCTCAGCGGGAAAGGACGCATTTCTCCCGCGACCGGGCAACGGGTTAACGAGGCGGTTGAGCAACTGGGCTTTGTACGTAACCGCCAGGCATCAGCGCTGCGCGGCGGCCAAAGCGGTGTGATCGGTTTGATTGTGCGTGACCTGACCTCTCCCTTTTATGCCGAACTGACCGCGGGCCTGACCGAAGCGCTTGAAGCGCAGGGACGGATGGTCTTTTTGCTTCACGGCGGTCGCGAGGCCGATCAGCTCCTTTCCCGTCTGGATATGCTCCTTACGCAGGGCGTCGACGGGGTGATCGTCGCCGGCGCGTCGGGTGTGAGTAATGACTTGTGCGAGCGCGCCGCCGAAAAAGGCGTGCCGCTGGTGTTTGCCTCGCGCGCCAGCTATCTGGACGAAGCCGATACCCTGCGACCGGACAACATGCAGGCCGCACAAATGTTGACGGAGCATCTCATTCATCGTGGGCATCAGCGCATTGCCTGGCTTGGCGGAAAAAGCTCGTCCCTGACGCGAGCCGAGCGGGTAGGCGGTTACTGCGCGACGCTGATTAAATACGGCCTCCCGTTCCACAGCGAATGGGTGGTGGAATGCGAATCCAGCCAGAAGAAAGCCGCGGAAGCGATAAACGCGTTATTACGGAGTAGCCCGACGATAAGCGCCGTGATTTGCTATAACGAGGTGATTGCGATGGGAGCCTGGTTTGGCCTGATCCGCGCCGGGCGTCAGAGCGGAGAGGGTGGGGTTGAAACCTTCTTCGGCCACCAGGTGGCGTTAGGGGCATTTGCCGACGTCGGTGAAAACGCGCTGGACGATCTGCCCATTGTCTGGGCCACCACACCTGCCCGGGAGATGGGTTACACGCTGGCGGACAGGATTATGCAGCGCATCGAAAAAGCAGACGTGCAGGCCGGGCACCAGATTGTGTCGGCACGGTTAGTGACGGTGAAATAGTATTTCGTGGCACCAGTCTGAGTACCTGCAACCGGTAATAAAAAACCCCTCAGAGAGGGGTTTTGATGATTACTGCTGTGGTGCAGCGGGTGCAGCGGGTGCAGCGGGTGCAGCGGGTGCAGCGGGTGCTTCAGGCACGGCCGGCGCTGCAGGTTCAGCCGGTTCCGGCATCCCCAGGGCAGGCATACCAAACATCCCGACAAAATCTTCCAGCGGCATTTTATCGCCGTTTAGCGTGACCTGACCGTTGGCATACTGCAGGCTGGTGGAAATGGTGTTGTCTTCCATCTTCGTGATGCGGAACATCTGGCCCATTGCCGCCAGGCCTTTCACCTGCTGGCTCGCCAGCTTGCCGGCATCTTCATCGCCATACCCTTCAAGCTTCGCAATCTGGGTCATAAACTCGGTTGCCATATCCACAGGGATGGTCAGCTTGCTGTCGAGTGACTTCACGCTGCGATCCACTTCCTGCGCCAGCGTCTGAGGTTCACCCGTTGCGGTTGCAGGGTCTTTCAGGAACAGGGACAGGTTAAAGTTGGTTTCGCCTTTGCTGTTTTTCCAGCTCAGCGGGGCCACGGTGATAACTGGCTCGCCTTTCAGCAGGATTGGCAGGTTGTTCATCAGCACCGCCATGGCCTGCTGCTGGTAAACTTCCGGATTCTGCTGCAGCGCGGCATTGCTCAGCAGTGCCTGGCTCTCTTTGCTGTATTTCTGGCTAAATTCATGCCATGCCTGACCGTCGATATTGCCAATCTTCAGCGACAGTTTGCCGGTCCCGAGATCCTGGTTCTGCACTTTCAGGCTCTTCAGGGCGTAATCCAGTTGGGTATTGATGCTCTTACCGTCTTTAGACACGTCGGATTTGCCGTCCACCTCCATGCCTTCCAGCACGGCCATCTCTTTCCCTTCAACCGCGATAGCAATCTTGTCGAAAGAGAGTTTCTGATTACCGATACGCTCTTTAAAATCGGTCATCTTGCTGTCGCCATCGGCTTTCAGGTTATTGAACGTCAGCTGAACCTTTTGACCGTATTCATTGACGGCATTGATCAGGCCGCTCTCTGCTTCACCGGTCAGGGAGAAGACATTTCCATCGCGGTCAGCATCAACCTTGAAATTCCCCCCGCTAAAGGTCACTTTCTCGTTATCTTTCTCGTAGTTCAGTGCTTTCAGATCGATACTGGAACGTGTGTCACCGGCGTAGCTGATGCGGGTGTTAACCTCGAAAGGTGACTCATTCTTTGCCAGATCAAACAGCGGTTTGGTTAAGTCGTTATTCACCAGTACAGTATGAACGGACGCCATCGACGGGATCAGGTTAAAAGACGTTAACTGTGCCAGCGGGAACGGACCATGGCTGACCACTTCATCCAGCACCACGCTTTGGCCCGGTTTCAGCCAGCCATTTTCATTACCGGCAACAGGCTTGACAACCACCTGCATATGGCTGGTAAAGATACCACGCTGATAATTCTGGTAGGCAAGCTCCACGCCTGCTTCCGGCGCGCCACGCTTAAGCTCTCCGTTAGCCTGTGCCACCATCTCAGCCAGACGGCTTTCCAGCTGTTTCCCGGTAAACCAGGAGGCACCTGTCCAGACCACGCCTAACGCTACAATCACTCCTACCGCTACGACCGATTTTTTCATTGCGACTATCCCTAAAATGAAACCAGGCGGTAGAAACCGCCCGGTGATGTAAAGTCTTCAACTAGCTTAGCAAGAGTTGTTAAAAAATTCAGTAAGTGCTTATAGCTTATTAAAAACACGCGCCAGACGACCGGTACCGCTCACGCTCACCGGCGACTCGTTTGCCGCTACAAATGCCGATTCGCCTGGCTTGAGCACCAGACGCTCGCCACCTTTATGCAGCGTTGCTTCACCCTCAACGCAGAACAGGATTGCCGCGCTCTCCTGCGCGATGGCGGTTTCTGCCGGGCTCAGGTCATGCAGTGAGAAGGCAAAATCATCCACCGGGATCGGGAAATCCAGCTCCGCACCCTGTTTAACAGGCTGAGTCAACAGGTGATCCGCAGGCTTCGCCTCAAACTTCACGTTGGCAACCAGCTCAGGGATATCAATGTATTTCGGCGTCAGGCCTGCACGCAGTACGTTGTCTGAGTTGGCCATCACCTCCAGCGCCACGCCCTGCAGGTAGGCGTGCGGGGTTTCAGCAAACAGGAACATCGCCTCGCCCGGGTTCAGCTTCACCACGTTCAGCAGCAGAGGGGAGAACAGGCCGCTGTCGTCCGGGTAGAATTCAGAAATCAGGCGGATGGTATCCCACGGCTCACCGTGCTGGCTGTCCAGCGCTGCTTTCAGCACCGCCAGGGCGTGAGATTTCTCTTCTCCCTGCATGTTCAGCAGGCTGGCGAAAAGCTGGCTCAGGCCTTCTGCATTCGGGTTTTCCAGGAAGTGAGCGATCGCGTTGTTAGCACCCGCCACCGGCTGCAGCAGGGAGATAATTTCTGAGAACTCGCGAAACGCGTTCATCGCCAGGAAGGGGGTCAGCGCAAAGACCAGCTCCGGCTTGTGGTTAGGATCTTTGTAGTTACGCTCGGCGGCATCTAACGGAATACCGGCCGCGTTCTCTTTCGCAAAGCCCATCTCAGAGGCTTTTTTATTCGGGTGCACCTGGATGGAGAGCGGCTGGTCGGCGCACAGCACTTTAAACAGGAACGGCAGCTCACCAAAACGGCTGGCAACCTTGTCACCCAGCAGGGTGGCTTTGTCGGCATCAATCACGTCGCGCAGAGAGCGAACCTGGCCGCTTGCGTCTTCAATTTTTGAGCTGCTCTTCGGGTGCGCCCCCATCCACAGTTCTGCCATTGGCAGGTTGTTTGGGTTCGCGATACCGTAGAGATCCGTTAACGCAGTTTTACTTCCCCAGGCGTAGTTTTGCACTGAGTTAATGAGTTTTTGCATTATCAAGCCCTGATTCAATGGTTGAATTAACTCCGGGTATTAAAGCAATAAACCACATGGAAGTAACCTGTGGATGTAAAAAGTCGTACTAGTCTCAGTTTTTGTTAAAAAATTGTGTAGGATAAGCTGACTCGCTTTTAAGCGGGCAGCGGAACATCTGCCCAAATAATCAGACTGAAGCAGTAAGTGAGAGAACAATGTCGAACAAACCCTTTCATTATCAGGATCCTTTCCCCCTCAGTAAGGATCAAACCGAATATTACCTGTTAACCCGCGATCACGTCTCCGTCTCTGAATTCGAAGGGCAGGAGATCCTCAAGGTTGATCCGCAGGCGCTGACGTTACTGGCGCAGCAGGCTTTCCACGACGCCTCGTTTATGCTCCGCCCTGCGCACCAGCAGCAGGTGGCCGATATTCTGAGCGACCCGCAGGCCAGCGAAAACGACAAATACGTCGCCCTGCAGTTCCTGCGTAACTCGGATATCGCGGCGAAGGGTATCTTACCTACCTGCCAGGACACCGGCACGGCCATCATTGTGGGTAAAAAAGGCCAGCGCGTCTGGACCGGCGGCGGCGACGAAGCGGCGCTGGCGCACGGCGTGTACAACACCTACACCGAAGACAACCTGCGCTACTCGCAAAACGCGGCGCTGGATATGTACAAAGAGGTCAACACGGGCACAAACCTGCCTGCGCAGATTGACCTGTATAGCGTGGACGGTGATGAATACAAATTCCTCTGCATCGCCAAAGGTGGCGGTTCAGCGAACAAAACCTATCTCTACCAGGAAACCAAAGCGCTGCTCACACCGGGCAAGCTGAAGAATTACCTGGTTGAGAAAATGCGCACGCTCGGCACCGCTGCCTGCCCGCCGTACCATATTGCCTTTGTGATTGGCGGTACGTCAGCAGAGAGCACCCTGAAAACGGTGAAGCTGGCGTCGACCAAATACTACGACGGCCTGCCTACCGAAGGGAACGAGCACGGCCAGGCGTTCCGCGATGTTCAGCTCGAACAGGAACTGCTGGAAGAAGCGCGTAACCTTGGCCTGGGTGCGCAGTTCGGCGGCAAATATTTTGCCCATGATGTGCGTGTGATCCGTCTGCCGCGCCACGGTGCCTCCTGCCCGGTTGGGATGGGGGTCTCCTGTTCTGCGGATCGTAACATCAAGGCGAAGATCAACCGTGAAGGCGTCTGGATCGAAAAACTGGAGAATAACCCAGGGAAGTACATTCCTGAAGCGTTGCGCAAAGCGGGCGAGGGTGAAGCCGTTCACGTTGACCTGAACCGTCCGATGAAAGAGATTCTGGCGCAGCTGTCTCAGTATCCGGTGTCGACCCGTCTCTCTCTTAACGGAACCATCATCGTTGGTCGTGACATCGCTCACGCGAAACTGAAAGAGCGTCTGGACAACGGTGAAGGGCTGCCGCAGTACATCAAAGATCACCCGATTTACTACGCAGGCCCGGCCAAAACGCCAGAAGGCTACGCCTCTGGCTCGTTAGGCCCGACCACCGCAGGCCGTATGGACTCGTATGTTGACCAGCTGCAGGCCAACGGCGGCAGCATGATCATGCTGGCAAAAGGAAACCGTAGCCAGCAGGTGACGGATGCCTGCCATAAACACGGTGGCTTCTACCTGGGCAGCATCGGCGGTCCGGCTGCCGTACTCGCGCAGGGCAGCATCAAGAGCCTGGAGTGCATTGAATACCCGGAACTGGGTATGGAAGCTATCTGGAAAATTGAAGTGGAAGATTTCCCGGCGTTTATCCTTGTGGATGACAAAGGTAACGACTTCTTCAGGCAGATCCAGTCCTCTCAATGTTCGGCGTGTGTGAAGTAATCTACTATAGCCGGGTGGCGTTCACGTCACCCGGCACATCAAAGAGCGCACAAAGCGCCATATCTTTTCTGTAAAGCAATCAATACTTATCTCTGAAGCATGTGAGCAATCCCGACAGTGTTATCAAGGAGAAAGTAATGACTACGGTACGCCGTGAGAAAGACTCTATGGGCGCGATCGATGTCCCGGCTGACAAGCTATGGGGCGCGCAAACCCAGCGTTCGCTGGAACATTTCCGTATTTCGACCGAGAAAATGCCCGTCTCGCTGATTCAGGCGCTGGCGCTCACTAAACGTGCGGCCGCCAAAGTGAATCAGGATTTAGGCCTGCTGGCGGCAGATAAGGCCACCGCGATTATTACTGCTGCCGATGAAGTGCTGGCCGGCAAGCATCCCGATGAATTCCCCCTCGCCATCTGGCAGACCGGTTCTGGCACCCAGAGCAACATGAATATGAACGAAGTGCTGGCGAACCGGGCAAGCGAACTGCTGGGCGGCGTGCGCGGTATGGAGCGTAAGGTTCACCCGAACGATGACGTAAACAAAAGCCAAAGTTCGAACGACGTCTTCCCGACGGCGATGCACGTGGCGGCGGTGATTGCGCTTCGTGAACATCTGATCCCGCAGCTCAACGTGCTTAAAACCACCCTTGGCGAGAAGGCGCAGGCTTTCAGCGATATCGTCAAAATAGGACGTACTCACCTGCAGGATGCCACGCCGCTGACGCTCGGCCAGGAGATTTCCGGCTGGGTGGCAATGCTAGAACATAACCTCAAGCACATCGAGTACAGCCTGCCGCATCTTGCTGAGCTGGCGCTGGGCGGAACGGCGGTCGGTACGGGGTTAAATACCCATCCGGAATATGCGGTGCGCGTTGCCGACGAGCTGGCGGCCATCACCGGGCAGCCGTTTATCACGGCGCCGAATAAGTTTGAAGCGCTGGCCACCTGTGATGCGCTGGTTCATACCCACGGTGCCCTCAAGGGGCTGGCAGCGTCGTTGATGAAAATCGCCAATGATGTGCGCTGGCTGGCCTCGGGTCCCCGTTGCGGTATCGGTGAAATTAGCATTCCGGAAAACGAGCCGGGTAGCTCAATCATGCCGGGCAAAGTAAACCCGACCCAGTGTGAAGCCATGACCATGCTCTGCTGTCAGGTAATGGGTAACGACGTTGCCGTTAACATGGGCGGCGCATCCGGTAACTTTGAGCTGAACGTCTATCGCCCGATGGTGATTCACAACGTGCTTCAGTCCATACGCCTGCTGGCGGACGGTATGGAGAGTTTCAACGAGCACTGTGCGTCAGGCATTGAGCCAAACCGCGAGCGCATCAGCCAGTTGCTCAATGAGTCGTTGATGCTGGTGACTGCGCTGAATACCCATATCGGCTACGACAAAGCCGCCGAGATTGCGAAAAAAGCGCATAAAGAGGGGCTGACGCTGAAAGCCTCCGCTCTGGCATTGGGTTACCTGACGGAGGCTGAGTTTGATGCATGGGTACGCCCGGAATCGATGGTCGGCAGCCTGAAATAATCACTGCGCCACATACAGGTGCAGCCGCGGAATAATCAGCTGCAGCGGTTGCGCCTGAGGTCTGTAACGATGCTGGACATTTTCAGCATCGTAATTCAGCAGTTCGCCAATATCCGGCACAATGGCCCCCTGATCGGCATCATAAAGTGCGATCAGCGGCGTTGGGCAGGCATACTGTACCTGCTTTTGCTGGCCGGAATACCAGACGCGCGCGATAGGCTGCACCTTCACCGGACGCTTAATCTTAAGCCGGGTATCCACCGGCAGTGAGGCGATGCTGTGGTACTCCTGCTCAAGCCGTTCAATCCACTGCTCGCGTGACCACGGTGCGACAGTCCGCGGTGCCTTAAGACTCTTTTCCAGCTGTGCCAGAATTTCATCCCGGGTGAAGTTTTTAATGATGTGCTTGTTGGCCCAGCCGAAGCGAAGCGTGGCGGGATGACGTAGTACCGTCAGCGTACGGTAGGCATTCAGGGTGATCAATCCCGGTAGCTGTCGGTGTACCCATTCAAAACGGGCGGCAGGGGCCAGACCCGACTCTTCAGTAATGATCTTTTCAAACGTCGCCTTAAGCGTGTTGATATGCGCAATCTGGTTTTCCAGCGTTTCTCGCGTTGTTGCATCGGTTTGCAGGCAGATTACGCCCGGCAGACGAACGGCCGCCTTACTGCTGCGGTTTTCTGACTGCTGCTGGATAAACAGGCGACGGTAGTGTCGCAGCGTCAGTTCCAGCGCCGCTTTGCCGATATGCTGCTGTACCTCTATGGTTTCCAGCGGGTCGTGTTCAGCGCCTTTCACCACATCCGGCAGGGTAAAGACGCGCGCGGCTAACAGACGGCAGGTCTGCAAACGTTCGGTCAGGGTCAGTAACTCGTGTTCAATGTCGCGGAACGTGCTGTTCAGCCTTTCGATGAGATCGTACGTCGCCATGATAACTCTTCATTAGTTACAACATACTTATCATATAGCACAGCACGCCGGGTCAGGCCAGCGTGCGATAAAGGTCAGGCAGGGACGGGAAGGGTGATGTTGTGATATACCGGCCAGCTAAAGCAGAAGCGCGCGCCGCCGAGTGCGCTCTCTTCACAATGCACCGTGCCGCCCATCGCCTGCGCAATGGAGTAAACAATTGCCAGCCCGAGGCCACATCCCCCCGTGGCACGATCGCGGCTGGGGTCGAGGCGTACAAACGGCTCAAACACCGTTTCACGTGCTTCCGGGGCGATGCCCGGTCCGTCGTCCTCAACCGTCAGACAGGCCTGACTACCCTGTAAATCTAAGCCAATCTGCAGCGTGCTCTCGCTATAGCGCATGGCGTTGTTCATCAGATTATCCAGCACACGTTCCATCAGACGCATATCCAGTGCGCCATAATCGCCGGGCGTGACGTGTGTCAGCAGGGTACGTTGCGGGTTTACGCTCTGGACATCATCAATATGGGTTTGTAACCAGCCGGGCAGGTCCGGCGTACTGAGGTTCAGTTCGTTTTGCGGGCGATCGAGGCGCGCGTAGGTCAGGAGCTCCTCAATGAGGCCCTCAAGCTGACCAATGTCGCGGTTCAGCGCCTGAGACTCGGCCTCCGTCAGGTTTTCGCTCATCTCCAGCCGATAGCGCAGGCGCACCAGCGGCGTACGCAGCTCGTGAGCAATTCCGTCAATGAGCTGTTTTTTACTGATAATCAGCGCATTGATGTTATCGGCCATCTGGTTAAACGCCACGCCAAGACGCTCGAAGCTGGAACCGCTGTCGAAGTGAATGCGCTCGGTAAAATGCCCGTCACCAAAACGCTGCGCAGCAGATTCCAGTTTCAGCATGTCCTGCCAGTGTGGCCTCATCCAGATAAAGACCGGGAAAGCGAGCGAAATGGCAATGAAAGCCAGCAGGGCAAGGTCCAGCAGGCGCATCTGGTGCAGATAATAGAGATAAGGTACCGGCCCCACGGCCAGAACGTAATGGCTCCGTGGAATGCGCTGGATAAAGGTATATTTCTCATCCAGCGCCACAATGTCCCCGTCACGCAGTCGCTGCATGGCGGGTGGCTCTAAATCGAAATCCTTCATTGGCTCGATGCGCAGATCAAACGACAGGTTCAGATCCAGCTCTTTTAAGGTCTTGGCCCAGTCGTGTGGCGGGATCTCACGCAGCTCGCTGCGCATCAGGTAGAGCGAGCTTTTCATTAAATCATCCAGTGACTGCCTGCCCGCACGTTCGGCGGTGAATTTATAGACCAGCCCAACCAGCATGGTCATCACCAGGAAGCAGACAAACAGCAGGAGGTAAAACTGTACGAACAGCTTTTTCATTCAATCTCACCGAAAATCAATACGTTAACAACCTGCGTCGAAGACAAACACGCAAACCCAAACTAGTTACACATACCGCTCGGTTTTTTACGGGGCCCGCATTGTGAGTAATCCCACAGAACGTACCCTTTTGATTTCATACAGTCTTCTATTTTTTTGATCCTGGAATCCTGCTGTTCTATCGTTTCGCCCGGCAGCAGGCGGTTACGACTGAAGTTTTCGTCCCATGAATTGAGAGAATACTTTCGATCAACGCCGCAGGCGTACAAATCCTCACGGCGTTGTTGCACATTGGTATGGCCCGGGGTCCAGGGATTCTGGATAGTCTGAATATACGGAACATAGTCATAATTACTTGAATCCATATCTGCGACAACGCATCCGGTTAACCCAAAACAGCAGATCAGGCTGAGTGTTCTTATTTTATGCAACTGTCAGACCTCGTCTGCGTAATGTTTTAAACAGTGTCGTTCGGGGAACCGGCATCAGGTTTCCCAGGCGTGAGGCGCGAACAGATAGCCCTTGTTACGCACGGTTTTAATGCGGTACGGCTCAGTGGCATTATCCTGCAGTTTTTTACGCAGGCGCGAAATAGCCACGTCAACGCTGCGATCCATTCCGTCGTAGCTGACGCCGCGCAGGTTTTTCAGTAATGCATCGCGATCCATGATCTGCCCGGCGTGGGTTGCCAGTTCCCAGAGCAGGTCAAAATCTGCGGTGGAAAGGGCGATAAGCTCGCCAGAAAGCAGAACCTGACGGTTAATCGGATCAATAGACAAGGTACCAAAACGCATCGCTTTGTGCGGGGTCAGTGACTGAGCAGGCGCTTCTCGTTCAACGCTGGCACGCTGGCGTAAATGAAGGCGCAGACGAGCAAGGAGGACGGCAGGGGGCGTGGTTTTCAGAATGTAGTCATTGGCACCCATTTCGAGTGACAAAATATGGTTCATGTCGCTGTCCAGCGAGGTCAACAGCACGATAGGGCCCTCCCACCGGGCGCGCAGATCGCGGCAGACCGTCATGCCATCTTTGCCGGGCAGCATAATGTCCAGCAGCACCAGGTCCGGGTTTTCACGTAAGACCACCTCTTCGGCACGATCGCCACGAGGCTCAACAATGACGTCCATATCATGCTTACCCAGATAGGCGGCGATCAATTGCCCCACTTCGGGCTCGTCTTCAACATAAACAATCTTATTCATACAACGTCTGTTATCGTGAAAAAAGCCAACATACACCGCACAACCTTAACGTTCCATTAATCTTTCATAATTAACGCCAGTTCCGTTATTCTGGCTCATATTGTTATTTGATTGTTATAGGGAAAAAGATGGGGCTGGTGATAAAAGCCGCGTTGGGTGCGCTGGTGGTGTTACTGATTGGTGTTCTGGCTAAAACCAGGAATTATTATATTGCCGGGCTGATCCCACTCTTCCCGACCTTTGCGTTAATAGCGCACTATATTGTCGCCTCAGAACGAGGCACGGAAGCATTGCGTACGACCATCGTGTTCGGGATGTGGTCGATCATCCCTTATTTTCTTTATCTGCTTTCGCTGTGGTACTTCACCGGTTTTATGCGACTTCCCCTGGCGCTGAGCGGGGCCGTTGTCTGCTGGGGGCTCAGCGCCTGGGTGCTTATCTTCTTCTGGAGCCGCTTTCACTAGCGCAGCGGTCGACCGCCGTCCACGGCAAAGGTTCTGCCAGTGACGTAGCAACTGGTGAGCAGATAATCGATAAGATCGATAACCTCTTTTTCACCTGGCGCAATTTTCATCAGCGATTTATTCAGCGCCTGCTGGCGATACTCCGCATCATCGTCTTCGTTGAATAAAATCATCGCCGGGGCGATGGCGTTCACCTTAACTTCAGGGGCAAGTTTACGGGCGAACGAGCGCGTCATGTTATCGAGTGCGGCTTTACTGGCCGCATAGGCGATGTGCTTGTCGCTGCCGCGCTCCACGACGTAATCGGTGAAATGAATAATATCACCCGCCGCATGTCCGTGACCACGCAGCAGGTCGAGCAGGGCATGGTTCAGCAGATAGGGCGCATTGACGTGGATCTGCAGCATGCAGGAGAGCGTTTCGCTGAGTGGCGTACCGGATTTTTCGGGAAGCCAGGCGCTGGCATTATGGATAATGGCGCGCAGCCCGGGAGTGGTAGATTTCACTTTATCAGCGAAGGCCAGAATACCGTCATCGGTTGAGAAATCGGCCTGAATGCAGATCGCACCGGCTTTGCGTAGCCCCTCAATCGAGGGATATTCGCTGCGGTAACTGATGATGACCGGATGGCGAAGATTGAGAAAGTGATGGGCAAGGGCGAGGCCGATACGACGGCCTCCACCAGTAATCAGTATTGGGCGTTGCTGCGCGTTTCCCATCGTGTTCTCCTTTTCAGTTCAACAATGGGAAAGGCGATTCTATCCCATTAACATCCAGGTTGCCGGTACGGCAGCAACCAGTAACAGCCCGATTAAGGCCATCTCACGGCGTCTAAGCGCGTTCTCTAACTGATGCGTGCGGCGGGCGTAGATAAACACCAGCAGACCCGGTGCATACAACACCACCGACAGCAGCAGATGCATAGGCCCGGAAGCATACAACAACCACAGGCCGTAAATACAGGCTCCGACACCCACCACATAGTGCGCCGGACGTGTGGCGATTTTTAACAGATATGCACCCACTAAGAAATAGGGTACCAGAATCATCTCCGAGGCGATGGTCAGCAGAGTGTTATAGTCTGAACCTGTGAGCCAGATCAGCACCAGACAGACCTGAACGCTGATGTTGGTCAGCCAGAGTGAGGCCGACGGCGCGCTGTTTTTGTTTTGACGAGCAAACAGGCGTGGAAATGCTTTGTGCGTTGCGGCCAGGAACGGCACTTCTGCCGCCATAATGGTCCAGCTCAGGTACGCGCCGCACACGGAGATAATCAGCCCCGCGGCAATCACCACGTCACCCCACGGTCCGAACATTTTCACCATCAGGCCCGCCATCGACGGGTTACGCATTTCGGCCAGTTCAGGACGCGCGACCACCCCCAGCGACAGCAGTGTCACCATCAGATACACGCCCAGCGCCGCCAGTACCGCCAGCAGCGTGGCGCGACCCACATCGCGCTTATTCCGCGCCCGGGCAGAGACCACGACGGCCCCTTCAACACCGATGAAAACCCACAGGGTGATCAGCATGGTGTTTTTGACCTGCTCCCAGACCGGTACGCCCAGAGCGACACCGCTGAAATCGAGACTGAACACATCGAGACGGAACGCCATAAAGGCCAGCACGATAAACAGGCCGAGCGGAACCAGTTTGGCCAGGGTTGCCACCAGGTTAATGCTGGCCGCCGTCTGTACGCCACGTAGAATCAGCCAGTGAACAACCCACAGCAGTACCGAAGCGCCCACAATGGACTGCCAGGTATTGCCGTCGCCAAAGAACCGCAGTTCAGGGGTATCGGTAAAGAAACTGAGCGCCGAAAAGACGATCACCAGGTAGGAGACGTTTGCGATGACCGCACACAGCCAGTAGCCCCATGCGGAACAGAAGCCAATCAGTTCGCCGAAACCTTCACGGGCGTAAGTGAAAATCCCCCCATCCAGATCCGGGCGGATGCGGGTCAGCAGCAGCATTGCGAACGCCAGCAGCAAAATCCCGGCACCCGTGATGCCCCACCCTATAAGCAGTGCGGCAGGGCTTGCGACCGCCGCCATATTCTGCGGTAAGCTGAACACGCCCGCACCCAGCATTGAGCTCAAAACGAGTGCAGTCAAAGCACTCAGGCCTAGTTTCTTTTCCATTGGCTTCCTGTTATGAAAGGTCCAAATCCAGAATAATTATTTCGCACAGGCGCATAAAAATGGTGGATCACACTAAGGCGCGGGATTTTACGGAGTGTCACGAAAGCATGCAATGACGTGGGGCCGAATTTCAAAAAAAAGTAACAAAAAAAGGCGGCATTGCGCCGCCTCGGGTCAACCGTTCTGTTACTTGTACAGGTCGGCGCTGATGGTCACGTTGTTACCACGTTCCTGCCACTGGCGGGTGATGTGGTAATACTTCGCCCCTTTCTTCGCCGCACGTTTCGCGACCTGATAAGAGACTTCCGTCATGTTGCCGTAGTTGCCGGTAAATTTAATGCTGTCGAACGGCACCATCTGCGCTGCAGTGGCTTTGTTCAGCTCTTCAATTTTGGTTCCGTCTGGCAGGGTAACGGAGTAACGGCCACCTTTGGTGGATTGCGTTTCGAAGAAACGGCCCACTTCAGCGCTTGGTGCGGCAGAGGTGGCTACGCCTGGAATTTCCACTTTCTTCGCTTCTTCGCCGCCTTTCGCTATCGCCGCACGACCCGCTTCAGAATCAGCAGGAATAGCGTCCGGGCTTTGCAGAACGCGTTTCTTCGCATCTTCTTTATAGATGAACGCGGTAATGCGCTGGTTGCCACCCTGGTTAGCATCGACCTGACGCACGATAAAGAAAGAGTACGCGCCTTTTTCTTTTGCGGCTTTGGTGATGGCATCATTCACTTCAGGCTGGCTGCGATAGAAGCCCTGCACGGTGACGGTGTCATAAGGTTCCAGCTCAATCGCCTGATCTTTTGGTAATTCAACGACGCCGTTAATCACGCGGTTTTTCGGTGCGTCAGCTTTCGGCGCATTGTCTTTATACAGCGCAATGGTCACGCGCTGGTTACCGCTGTTGCCGGAGTCAGACTGATCAACAACGTAAAACGAGGCCGCACCGTTTTTATCGGCGGCTTTTGATGCGGCGGCGACGGCATCGCCAATAGAATTATAACGACCCACAATGACCGTATGGTCAAAAGGTTTTAACGCTGCCGCTTGCTCCGGCGTTAACTCTGTCGCGGCATTCGCAGACAGGGCGGTCGCGGAGAGAAGTGCGGACGCCAGGAGTGTGTTCTTAAGCTTCATAAAAATAATCCTTCGCCTTGCGCAAACCATGTACTGGTATTGTTGTTAATTTGAGACGGTCCCGATTATGGCATTTAAAACCCGTCGCTGTCTGCGCCATTTTTCACAGCCTGTGCTCACTGAATCATCTGATTTGATAACATTTAGTGATATGTTGAAAAAACAGGCGTCTGACAAGCAAAACTGATAAAGCTTATGACTTTTACAAGTTAATTTAATGTTAATAAGTTGTTCTCTAATGGCGCTATATCATGTTTTTACCGCTTCGCTTGCGCTATTTATCGGTCTCAGCGATGAATTTAAGGTAAATATCACTGTCAGCGACGCAGATCACTTATTTTTCACAGATAAAGTAAGAAATAGTGTTTTCTGGCGGTAGATCACGGGCGTTATTTTCAGTAGGTTATAGAAAGTTTGTTACTGTTTTATTTTCTGGGGTTAATCATATGTCGTCGCTGTCCTGCTGGCGAAAGTTGATACAAACCGCGGGCATTTATCGACAAACCATCATCAAAAACCGATGGAAGGGAAAACTATGCGTATTGGGGTACCAAAAGAACGGTTAGCCAATGAAACCCGCGTAGCGGCAACACCGAAAACGGTGGAGCAACTGCTTAAACTGGGTTTTACCGTCGCAGTTGAACGCGGCGCGGGCAAACTGGCGAGTTTCGATGACGAGGCCTTTATTCAGGCTGGCGCGGAAGTGGTGGACGGTGCTGAAGTCTGGCAGTCGCCCGTTATTCTCAAGGTTAATGCGCCGGAAGAGAGCGAGATTGAACTGCTGAATCCTGGCACGACGCTGGTGAGCTTCATCTGGCCTGCACAGAATCCTGAGTTGATGGAGAAGCTGGCAGCACGTGGCGTGACCGTGATGGCCATGGACTCCGTGCCGCGTATTTCGCGCGCGCAGTCGCTGGATGCCTTAAGTTCCATGGCGAATATCGCCGGTTACCGCGCGATTGTTGAGGCGGCGCATGAGTTTGGTCGCTTCTTTACCGGTCAGATCACCGCGGCAGGGAAAGTGCCTCCCGCGAAAGTGATGGTGATTGGCGCGGGCGTGGCGGGTCTTGCGGCTATCGGTGCGGCAAACAGCCTGGGCGCTATCGTACGCGCTTTTGACACCCGTCCTGAAGTAAAAGAACAAGTACAAAGTATGGGTGCCGAATTCCTTGAGCTGGACTTCAAGGAAGAAGCGGGCAGCGGTGACGGTTACGCGAAGGTCATGTCCGAAGCCTTTATCAAAGCGGAAATGGAACTCTTCGCCGCGCAGGCAAAAGATGTCGACATCATTGTCACTACCGCGCTTATCCCCGGTAAACCCGCGCCGAAGCTGATTACCCGTGAGATGGTTGACTCAATGAAGTCGGGCAGCGTGATCGTCGACCTGGCGTCGCAGAACGGTGGCAACTGTGAATACACCGTGCCAAATCAGGTGACCACAACTGCTAACGGCGTGAAGGTGATCGGGTATACCGATTTGCCGGGCCGTCTGCCAACCCAGTCTTCTCAGCTGTACGGTACCAACCTTGTTAACCTGCTGAAACTGCTCTGCAAAGAGAAAGACGGCAACATCACCGTTGATTTTGACGATGTTGTTGTGCGTGGCGTAACGGTGGTGCGTGAAGGCGAAATCACCTGGCCTGCGCCACCGATTCAGGTTTCCGCGCAGCCTCAGGCTGCACCGAAAGCGGCACCTGAGCCTAAAGAGCCAGCTAAACCGGCTTCTCCGTGGCGCAAGTACGCGATCATGGCGCTGGTCATTATTCTGTTTGGCTGGCTGGCAGACGTCGCGCCGAAAGAATTCCTCGGCCACTTTACCGTCTTCGCGCTCTCGTGTGTGGTGGGGTACTACGTCGTGTGGAATGTCTCCCATGCGCTGCATACGCCACTGATGTCGGTCACTAACGCCATCTCCGGGATTATCGTGGTCGGGGCGCTGCTGCAGATTGGCCACGGCGGCTGGGTAAGCTTCCTGAGCTTTATCGCGGTGCTGATCGCCAGTATCAATATTTTCGGTGGGTTCACCGTGACTCAGCGCATGCTGAAAATGTTTCGTAAAGGCTAAGGGGTAGCATATGTCTGGAGGATTAGTCACAGCCGCATACATTGTTGCTGCAATCCTGTTTATTTTCAGTCTGGCGGGACTTTCCAAACACGAAACGTCTCAGCAGGGAAATAACTTTGGTATCGCCGGGATGGCGATTGCGCTGATTGCCACCATCTTCGGGCCGGACACCGGCAACGTTGCATGGATCCTGGTGGCGATGATTATCGGTGGCGCGATTGGTATTCGCCTGGCGAAACGCGTTGAAATGACCGAGATGCCGGAGCTGGTGGCCATTCTGCACAGCTTCGTGGGGCTGGCGGCGGTGCTGGTGGGCTTCAACAGCTACCTGTACCACACACCCGGTCTGGAACCGATTCTGGTCAACATCCATCTGACGGAAGTGTTCCTCGGCATCTTCATTGGTGCGGTGACCTTCACCGGCTCAATTGTCGCGTTCGGCAAACTGCGCGGTAAGATCTCTTCTAAACCGCTGATGCTGCCAAACCGTCACAAGCTGAACCTGGCGGCGCTGGTCGTGTCCTTTGTGCTGCTGGTGGTCTTCGTGCGCACTGAAAGCGTGGGCCTGCAGGTGCTGGCGTTACTGGTGATGACCCTGATTGCTCTGGCCTTTGGCTGGCACCTGGTGGCCTCCATTGGTGGTGCCGATATGCCAGTGGTTGTCTCCATGCTGAACTCCTACTCCGGTTGGGCCGCGGCGGCAGCTGGCTTCATGCTGAGCAACGATCTGTTGATCGTCACCGGTGCGCTGGTCGGTTCTTCTGGTGCGATCCTGTCTTACATCATGTGTAAGGCGATGAACCGTTCGTTTATCAGCGTTATCGCGGGTGGCTTTGGTTCTGACGGCTCCTCAACCGGTTCTGACGAAGAAGTGGGTGAGCACCGTGAGATCACCGCGGAAGATACCGCAGAGATGCTGAAAAACTCACACTCGGTCATCATTACCCCAGGCTACGGCATGGCGGTGGCACAGGCTCAGTATCCGGTTGCGGAGATCACCGAGAAGCTGCGTGCGCGTGGTATCAAGGTTCGCTTTGGCATTCACCCGGTAGCGGGGCGTTTGCCAGGCCACATGAACGTGCTGCTGGCGGAAGCGAAAGTGCCTTACGACATCGTGCTGGAGATGGATGAGATCAACGATGATTTCACCGATACCGACACCGTCCTGGTTATTGGTGCCAACGACACCGTTAACCCGGCGGCGCAGGACGATCCGCGTAGCCCAATCGCCGGTATGCCGGTTCTGGAAGTGTGGAAGGCGCAGAACGTGATTGTCTTCAAACGTTCCATGAACACCGGTTATGCAGGGGTTCAGAACCCGCTGTTCTTCAAAGAGAACACGCACATGCTGTTTGGCGATGCAAAAGCCAGTGTCGATGCGATTCTGAAATCGCTGTAAATCAGCGACAAAAAAACCGCCGGAAACGGCGGTTTTTTTATGTCTGAACTTAGTCGTCTTCCGGGTCGTCCAGTTCAACCGGTGTCTGATACTCATCCGGCTTGATGACCAGCAGGTCACAGCGCAGATGGTCGATCACCTGTTCGGCGGTATTGCCCAGGAATGCGGCAGAAATACCGGTCCGGCCAATGGTACCCAGTACCACAATCCCCGCCTGCAGATGTTCTGCTAAATCCGGGATCACCTCTTCAGGCAACCCTTTTTCCACATGTGTCATTTTCTCATCGATGCTGAATTTCTGGCGTAACGCCTTCATGGCCAGCAGGTGCTGCCCCCGGATCGCATCGTTATACACGCTCGGGTCAAATTCAGGCAGCTCGATAGCAATATTAATCGGTGTTACCGGGTAAGCGCCCACCAGATGGACTTCAGTGTGGTTAACCTGCTCGGCAAGTTGGATCGTCTCCTTGACCAGCTTTTCATTGAGCGAATTGTGGTAATCCTCCTCGCTCGCCAGGTTGACCGCCACGACGGCCTTGCCGCCTTCTGGCCACGGCTGGTCTTTTACCATCCACACCGGGCAAGGGCATTTACGCAGCAGGTGCCAGTCGGTAGGGGTAAAGATCACGGATTCCAGCTTGTCATGCTGGTGCGCCATTTTCAGCAACAGGTCGTGCCCACCGGCGACCACTTCCTGGATAATGGCTTCGAAAGGTCGGTTATGCCAGACCACTTTAATATCGATAGGAACACCCGCTTCCAGGTAATATTTGGCCTGTTCACGGATCCACGCGGTACGCTGGCTGATCACTCCCTGACGCATTGCGGTGCGTTCGTCAGGCGACAGAAGGGTGGTCATCTCATAAGAGAAGTCATAGATCGGCAAAAACGCTTTGATTTTGCCACCAATCCGTTGATGTAGATACACAGCACGTCGTAATGCCGGCTGATCGTCCTGGTTAGGATCGATAGCCACCAGCATGTTTTGATACTTTGCCATACAGGTCTCCTTACTACTGTCACCACAGTCTGTAATTAAAAGAGTAACCTATATATCTTGAATGAAACAGGGGGGAAGTTTTTGTCAGATCAATAAATCATGAAAATCTGTCACAGAAAAAGAACCGTTGTCGTTACCGCGATAAAGGCAATCAACAGCAGTACCATCACCGCAATCGCAAACGTCGTTGAATCCTGTACATAGGTTTTTTCTTCACCCTTCATTGGCCCGACAAGCATGATCCAGATGAATATGAAGGTCACTGAGGCGATAACGACTGAAACGAAAAATAAACTTTCTCTCAATTCATAACCTCAACAAGAACCTTTCAGGGACTGAGTGGGGCGGTGCCAGGGAAACGTGGTGAAACGGAAGTGGTGACGTACCAGACCAATAAATCATAAAAATTTATCGGCCTGGCATCAATCATGCGGGGGCGTTATGCCACGTTGCGGGAGTGACCGGCAAGAACGGCCAGAGCTTCACCGTTTTCGATGGTAATGTATTTACCCTTAACGGCCAGCATTCCGCTTTTCTGGAAACGACCCAGCAGACGGCTGATGGTTTCCACGGTCAGGCCCAGGTAGTTACCGATATCGCCACGCGTCATGGTCAGACGGAATTCACGCGGGGAGAAACCGCGCTCCGCGAAGCGGCGTGAGAGGTTATAGATAAACGCGGCCAGGCGTTCTTCTGCATTCTTTTTGGAAAGCAGCAGAATCATGTCCTGATCGCCTTTGATCTCACCGCTCATCAGACGCATCATCTGCTGACGCAGATTGGGCATTTTGCCTGAGAGATCGTCCAGCGTTTCAAACGGAATTTCGCAAACCATTGAGGTTTCCAGCGCCTGAGCAAAGCTCGGGTGATGGCCAGTACCGATGGCATCAAAGCCAACCAAGTCACCCGCCAGATGGAAGCCGGTGATCTGCTCATCACCCTGTTCAGTGATGGTGTAGCTTTTGATGGTGCCAGAACGGATAGCATAGAGCGATTTCAGTTCGTCTCCCGCTTTAAACAGCGTCTGCCCTTTCTGAATAGGCTTTTTGCGCTCGATGATATTATCAAGCTGATCGAGTTCATGCTCATTCAGGGTAAACGGGATACAGAGCTGGCTGATGCTGCAATCCTGGCAATGGATAGCACAACCGCCAGACTGAATGCGTCGTATAATTCGCTTTTCCGGGATCATAGGTTTGCTCAAGCCTTAATTGATATTGGTCAATTTTAACATCTTTTTGGTAAGTACGTAAGCCTGCCAAACCATCAATAAGGACAAGAGACGGCAACCTGTTGCCATCTTCTTGAAATTCCACAGCTTGATTATGGATTTTTAGCCTAACCGGAAGAAAATTAAGCACTAAAAGCCTGGAAACTAGAGCAGGAGATACCCCTCGTGACGCAGTAACCACTCCTTGCGCTGCACGCCACCGGCATAGCCGGTCAGGGTGCCGTTGCGGCCAATCACGCGGTGGCAGGGGACCACAATACTGACGGGGTTAGCGCCATTTGCCGCGCCGACCGCGCGGGCCGCGCCGGCACGGCCGAGTTGCCCGGCGAGCTGGCCGTAATGCATGACCTGTCCGCACGGAATACTGCGCAGCGCCTGCCAGACTTCGCGCTGGAAAGGTGTGCCTGCCGTGGCGGTCGGCAGGGTGTCAATGATGCTGAGATCGCCCTCGAAGTACGCCGTCAGTTTGTCGCTCAGGCCGCCGGGGTTGGTGGCGCTGATACGTTCATAACCCTGCGCGCGATAGTGCACGTTGAGCAACGTGTCCATCCTGTCGCTGTGTTCTTCCCACTCAACGGCGCGCAGACAAAACTGCTCGTCTGCAATCACCCACAGTGGACCAAGCGGCGTGGCAATTTTATCTTCGAGTAATCTCAGCATCGTTAATCCTTTAGTGCAGCCTTGGGTAAATCCCCGGCCCAATCGGCAGACCGACAAGATACCATGCCACCAGCATCACCAGCCATACCCCTAAAAAGATAAGCGGATAGGGTAAAACCAGCGAATAGTAGGTACCCAGTTTTGCCTCTGGTTTATAGCGCTGCAGGAAGCCCAAAAACAGCGGAACAAACGGTGAGACCGGTGCCAGGGGGATGACGGAGGAGTCTGCGATACGGAACAGGATCTGGGCAAACGCCGGGTGGAACCCCAGCATCATAAACATCGGCACAAAGATGGGGGCCAGAATCGACCAGATTGCCGAGCCGCTGGCGATAAACATACACAGCAGTGACGACAGCAGCGCAAGGCCGACAAATGCCGGGACGCCGCTTAACCCCGCCGCTTCCAGCGCATCGGTCAGCCCCACGGCCATAAATTTGCCCATGTTGCTCCAGTTAAACATCGCCACGAACTGCGCCAGCGGGAACACCATCACAATAAAGCCCGCCATCTCTTTCATGGGTTCGATCATCAGCTGCGGCAGATCGCCCTGACGGCGAATTTTGCCGGTGGCGATCCCATAGGCGAGCGAAACGACAAAGAAAAACAGAATAATCAGCGGCACAATGCCCTGAATAAACGGCGAGGGGAGAACGGTATGTTTAACCGGATCGCGCAGGATGCCGTTTTCCGGTACCACCATCAGCGCGACCGCGGCAATAAACGCCAGCGAGACCACGCCTGCCACGCGCAGGCCAACGCGTTGCTCTTTACTCAGCGTCTCCAGCTTCTCATCGCTTCGGCCTTCCCATTTCCCTAAACGCGGCTCAATGAGTTTATCGGTAATCAGTCCGCCCACCAGGGTCAGCAGGACCACCGAGCTGGCCATAAAGTACCAGTTGTCGATGACGCTGACGTGCATCGCGGTGTCGATGGTTTTAGCCGCCTCCGTGCTGATGCCTGAGAGCAGGACATCGGTGGTCACGATCAGCAGGTTGGCGGTAAAGCCGCAGCCTACGCCCGCAATCGCCGACAGCAGACCCGCCACGGGATGGCGTCCGACGGCGAGGAAAATCAGAGCGCCCATGGGCGGCATGATCACCAGCGCGGCATCCGAGGAGATGTGGCTAAAGAAGGCGATAAACAGCACCATGTAGCTGGCGTAACGTGCGCTGACGTGGGAGGCCATTTTCACCATCAGCGCCGGTAACAGTCCGACACGCTCGGCAAGCCCGGCGCCCAGTACCAGCGCCAGAATGGCTCCCAGCGGGGCGAAGCCGCTGAAGTTTTTAACCACATTCGGTAAGAACCAGTGCAACCCTTCGACACTCAACAGGTTCTTGACCGCCACCAGACTGCCATCGGCCGGACTGCGCACGCTGACATCAAAGGCGGACAGCACCGCTGTCGCCACCATCAAAACCACGATCAACCAGATAAAAAGCAGGAAAGGGTGCGGCACTTTATTGCCGATCCTTTCAACCCAGCCATAGAGCTTACCGGATGGGGAATGCGAAGGTATGGAAGACATACTCATGGGCGTTCCTCGGGACTGTTGTTGTGTTGTTGTGTTGTTGTGTTGTTGTGTTGTGTTTTATTATTTTAAAGGTGACGGTGTCACGCCTGACGGAATCGGACACACGTACGGTTTTTCGGTGATTTGTTGTTCGAACTCTTCCCGGCATTGTTGCAGCAGCGTTGCATCCTGGAGCAGATTTAGCGCGGTTGCGCCCATCACTTTTCCGGCCAGCAGCATGCCCTTATGAGCAATGGAGGTTCGCCCCTGAGCCACGAGTTGCCAGGTATGCAAAGGCGTTCCGATGGTAAAGCAGGGGCTGAAACACTGTGCCACCGGCATTTTCCAGCTGACATCGCCCACATCGGTTGACCCGGCCAGTACGTTATCGGTAATGGCGTAAGGTGCGACCTCATCTGTCAGTAACATCTCCTGCTGACGGCGCGCAAAAGCGTTACCGGCTTCTCCCCCCGTCGCGGCAATGTTCTTCAGGCTGTTTTGCAGGTCATTTGGCGTTAGCGTGGCACGAATATCCTGCGCAAACTGGCGCTCCTCTTCCGTCCACTCCGGCGTGCCGTAATGCTGCAGGGCGCGATACATCGCCGCTTCGAGCGTGCGGTTGGGCAGGTAGCTGGAGCAGGCTTTATCAAAGCGACACGCAACGGTGGTTTCGGTCATCATTGCCGCGCCCTGAGCGATTTTCTCGATACGTTCGTAGATCTGCTGCGCATCGGCCATTTCCGGCGCGCGGATCAGATACAGCACTTCAGCCTGCGCCTGCACCACGTTGGGTGAGATTCCACCGGTATCGGTGATAGCGTAATGAACGCGCGCTTTCTCAATGATGTGTTCGTTGAGGAAATTGGTGCCGGTGGTCATCAGCGTTACGGCATCCAGCGCGCTACGCCCCAGATGTGGCGAGTTAGCAGCATGCGCCGCCACGCCGTGAAACCGCCAGGCGGCCTGAATATTGGCCAGCGTGCTGACGTTAAACATGCCGGCAAATGCTTCAGGGTGCCAGGTGACGGCGGCATCAACGTCATCAAACAAACCTTCGCGCACCATAAAGGTTTTCCCTGAACCACCTTCTTCACCAGGACAGCCGTAGAAACGCACGGTGCCGCTCCCCCCGTGCTGCTCCAGCCAGCTTTTCACCGCAATGGCACCCGCCAGCGCTGCCGTTCCCAGCAAATTGTGGCCACAGCCGTGGCCGTTGGCACCCGGCGTGGCGGGCTGTGCCGTCGCGCAGTGTGCCTGCTGGCTCAATCCGGCCAGAGCATCATATTCCCCCAGCAGGGCGATAACGGGTTTACCACTGCCGAAGCTGGCGATAAAGGCATTCGGAATCCCGCCGGCTTCACGGGTCAGATTGAAACCTTCCGCTTCCAGCGCGCCGGCAATCCGTTCCGCGGACCAGAACTCTTCAAAACGCGTTTCAGGGTGATCCCAGATGTCGTCGGCAATGTCGGTTAACAGCTGACATCGCGTGTCGATGGCATCGGCAATAAAAGCGTAGTTCTCCTGCATTACACACCTCGCGTCCACGGGAAATTAAGCGCAGTGCGCGCCAGCGTTTCGATAGCGAGGTTCATGACCTGCTCATCAAAATCAAATTTTTCATTGTGATGACCTGCGCTTAACTCGGTACCGAACACCATATACGACGCCATTCCGCCGTTCTGTTGCACGCGGGCCATCATCAGCGTCGCGTCTTCGGAACCTGCGGGGGCGTTGACTCTGTCAATGGCCTGCACCACGCCGGTCACCTGGCTTGCCTGCTGGCGCAGATAATCTACCCAGGCCGGTGTAGGGGCACTGGCGGTGGCGGCGCCCATCAGACGCATCTCGACGCTCACGCCGTAGAGTGCCGCCGCACCGGTAATCACGGCCTGCGCGCGTTCAAAGACGTACTGGTTAATGGCTTCGCTTACGCCGCGGGTTTCAACCTTGAGCAGGGCGTTAGCCGGCACGACGTTGCGTCCGCTGCCGGCCTGCATCACGCCGACATTCACCCGCGATGCACCTTCGCTGTGTGGGGCAATGCTGTGAAGCGCGATAGCGGCCTGAGCTGCGGCGAGCAGGGCATTCCGGCCGTCCTCCGGTTTACCGCCGGCGTGTGCGGCAACCCCGGTAAAATGCACATCGAACTTGGTGGTGGCCATAAAATTATCGCTGCCGCAGATCACCACACCGGCGGGCACACCGGTGCCAATGTGAATCGCGGTGAAGTAGTCCACGTCGTCGAGCGCCCCGGCGGCCACCATGGCGCGAGCGCCTCGGGTGCCTTCCTCGGCAGGCTGGAAGATCAGTTTGATGGTGCCATTGAGTTGCGATTCATTCTGCTTAAGCACGTGCGCCAGCCCCAGACCAATGGTGGTGTGGCCATCGTGGCCGCAGGCGTGCATCATCCCCGGGTTGCAGGAGGCAAACCCGTCGCGGAACGGGCGATGGCTGTCATTGAGTGCTTCGCTTAAATCCAGCGCGTCCATATCCACGCGAAACGCCAGCGTCGGTCCTGGGCGGCCGGTATTCAGGGTCGCCACAATGCCGGTAAATCCCCCTTCAAACGGGGCCAGCCATTTCTCTGGTGCGCCTTGCGCCCGGGCGCGGGCAAACTCTCGCGCCAGCGTGGCGTCATCGGGTAATCCCATACGGCTTTCGGCGTCTACCACGTCGCGGCCCATCGCCAGCGAATAACCCAGCTGGTCTAAGATTTCCGCGACTTTCGCCGCCGTGCGAAATTCGAGCCATCCGGACTCCGCGAAATGGTGAAAATCGCGACGCCATGCGCTCAGTTGTGGGGCTAATGTCTGGATGTACTGCGCCAGTGATTCCATATCTGTTCCTGTCATCATTAAAATATGTGAACTGCTTCACGCTGTGATAGTTTTTACTTATCACTAACCGTTTTTTCACAGTTTTAACCGTTCAGGAATTACCCTCGCACATCCATTTCCATTAAAGTAGATGACAGTTTCTTTACTCTGATAAACAACGGTTATCGGTCGGGCTATGTCATTTCAGATTAAATTTCATCAAATCCGGGCGTTTGTTGAAGTCGCGCGTCAGGGCAGTATCCGCGGTGCCAGCAGGACGCTTAATCTTTCGCAACCGGCGCTGACCAAATCGATCAAAGAGCTGGAAGAGGGGATGGCGGCGCAGCTGTTTGTGCGCAGGAGTAAAGGCGTCGCATTGACCGAATGTGGGGAAGGGTTTTACTCGCGCGCCAGGCTGATTCTGGAAGAGTTACGCGCGGCGCAGGATGATATCCGCCAGCGCCAGGGGGAACTGGCCGGGCAGATTAATATTGGAATGGGAGCCAGTATTTCACGAAGCCTTATGCCCGCGGTGATCACCCGCTTTCATGCACAACATCCGCAGGTAAAAGTCCGGATTATGGAAGGGCAACTGGTGTCGATGATCAATGAATTACGCCAGGGCGAGCTGGATTTCACCATCAACACCTATTATCAGGGGCCGTACGATCATGAGTTTACGTTTGAAAAATTGTTTGAAAAGCCTTTCGCCGTATTTTGTCGGGAAGGGCATCCGGCGACGGGCGCGACATCCATTACCGAATTGCTGAATTATAACTGGACAATGCCGACGCCACGCGGGAGTTATTATAAGCAATTAGAAGATGTTTTTACTCATCGCTCGCAAATACCGCGCATTGACGTTGTTTGCGAAACGTTTTCTTCCTGCATTAGCCTTGTTGCACAAAGTGATTTTTTAAGTATCCTGCCAAAGGAACTGGGCTGTGACCCGCTGCTGGCGCACCGTCTGGTTATGCTGCCCGTTGTCGAATCGCTACCTAAAGCGGCCTATTATTTAATTCAGCGTCGTGATTCTCGTCAGACACCCCTGACCGAATCGTTAATTACGCAATTCAGAAGAGAGGCGCGGAAAATAGTATCGGAGTGAAGTGGGGAGTAAAATAAAAAAACAGAGCCTGTCCGACATCAGACAGACCCTACAACACACAGCAGTGCTTCCCTTCGCAGATCCTGAATGTTATATCCGTGAAGCAGGTTTATTTAATTATAACAGCCAACCCTCAAAAAGATATGTTTTAGCATCATTGATTCCACATTTTTTTAACCTAAACTTTCTGTTTTATGTGTGCTGAAATTTAAGTTAAGTCGCGTTTAACTTTTGCGAAGAAATAATTTTTATATTCATCAGGTTAATATTTATGCCCTCATCCTGGGGTAGCGGTTATTGAGGCCCATGCCTGGCGCAGGTATAGTACAGGCTCAGATGTAGCGGGAGGATGTCCATGAACCCTGACGACAAATCACTTTTTCTTGACGCCATGGAGGGTATCCAGCCCCTGAAGCGCTGCACGGATATTCACTGGCAGCCGAGCCGCAACACGCGAACGCGTCAGGAGATTGATACCGAGCAACTGGATAACTTCCTGACCCTGGGCTTCCTGGAACTTCTGCCCCTGGAGGAGCCGCTGGCGTTCAGACGGGAAGGGGTGCAACAGGGCGTTATTGATAAGCTCCGCTCGGGTAAATATTCCCGCCAGGCCAGCTTAAATCTGTTACGCCAGCCCGCCGAGCGTTGCCGGCAGATGCTGTTTTCCTTTATCCGCCAGGCTGGACACGATGGATTACGTAACCTGGTGATCATTCATGGAAAAGGGCGGGAGCAGAACGCCCATCCCAACGTGGTACGCAGCTATCTGGCGCGCTGGTTAACCGAGTTCGAGGAAGTGCAGGCCTTTTGCGTGGCGCTGCCGCATCACGGCGGCAGCGGAGCATGCTATGTTTCGCTACGAAAGTCTGACGAAGCGAAACAGGAGAACTGGGAACGGCACGCTAAGCGCAGCCGTTAAGCGCTTCTGGCGGGCGAGACGTTCGCCCGCCTGTCACTCAGAAGGTTTCCCAGTTGCTGTCGGTGGCGGTGTTGGCCGTTGCCGGGCGTAACAGCTGTGGGGTTTTCACCGTGGCCGGGCGGGGCGCGGTGGCTTTTTCCTTTCCGTTCAGGCGAAATGCTGCCACAGCCTGGCGCAGTTGTTCCGACTGATCTTCCAGGGCCGCCGCCGCCGTGGCGGATTGCTGTACCAGCGCGGCGTTTTGCTGTGTGACGCTGTCCATCTGCGAAACGGCCAGGCTCACCTGTTCAATGCCGCGGCTCTGTTCATCGGACGCCGACGAAATCTCGCCCATGATATCGGTCACGCGGGTCACGGCGGCGACAATCTCCTTCATGGTTGCGCCCGCTTCGCTGACCTGCTCTGAACCGGTATTCACCCGGCTGACGGAGTTCTCAATCAGCCCTTTGATCTCTTTCGCCGCCTGCGCACTGCGGCTGGCCAGCGTGCGGACTTCACCTGCGACGACCGCAAAGCCACGACCTTGCTCCCCGGCACGCGCGGCTTCCACCGCCGCGTTAAGCGCCAGAATGTTTGTCTGGAAGGCAATGCTGTCAATCACGCCGGTAATGTGCGCAATTTGCTGCGAGCTGTCGGCGATTTCGGTCATGGTACGGACAACGTTATCCACCACGTGACCGCCACGGGCCGCCGTTTCTGAAGCGTTCTTCGCCAGTAGCGTAGCCTGACGGGCGTTGTCGGAGTTCTGTTTAACCGTTGCGGTCAGCTCTTCCATGCTGGCAGCCGTCTCCTCCAGCGAAGCCGCCTGTTGCTCGGTGCGGGCAGACAGATCGTTGCTTCCGGCGGCAATTTCACCTGCGCCTGTGTAAATGGAGTCGGTGCTACCACGCACGGCGCTGACGGTGGTCACCAGCGACTGCTGCATCTCATGCAGACCCGCCGCCAGCTGGCCCATCTCATTGCGGCCAGACAGGGCGATATCCTGCGTCAGATCGCCGCCCGAAATGGCGCGAATATGGTTCATAATCATGTGGAGCGGTTTTAACAGCAGGTGTTGTAAACCCTGCCAGATCACCACCAGTACCGCGATAACGGCCAGGAAGATCGCTGCCAGCGTCCATTGCATCTGGGTAAAGCTGCTCTGGTTCTCTTCGGTTGCGGCTTTCAGCAGGGTGTTGTTTTCGGCGCGCCAGCGGTTATAAACCCCTTCCATATCGTCCTGGGCCTGTTGGGCATCCAGATCGCCATAGGCCTGGTAGTTGTCGGCACGCAGATACGCAATGGAAAGACGCATCACTTCATGCATCTGGCTCCATGATTTCTGCATTTCGTCGGTTAATGCCGCGTTCTGGCCGTTAACCTGCGGCATTTTCTGCCACTCTTTGTTATAGGCTTCAGCTTTAGCCAGAGAATCAGCCGCGGTGCCAAGCAGTTTGTTGATCGCCGCAAGGGACGCCGGGTCGCGCTGGTTTTTCAGGTAGCGGATCGCCACGCGGGTGACGGTGACGCGCGTTTTGATCAGCGTGTTCACGCTGTCGCTCAGGCTCTCCTGCTGGGCATTGAGCACCCCGGAGTTCTGGAAGTTATGGCGGTCGTTGCTGACGGCAGAGTAGAACAACCCTCCCGTGACAACTTGCAACAGACAGAATATGGTGAGAGCAAAGATAATACCGGTAATCACGTGCAGATTTTTCAGCATAGCGGTCGTCCGTTAGAGAAGATGCAGGGTTACACAAATACTATCGTCGTAGAGAAATTAAACTTTAATTTAACTCGCGCTTAACTACGGGGTCTGTTAAGGAACTCGTTGTAAATCCGGATCATTTTTATGAGGAAGGTCGACATGAGCAGCATTGATAAAAGCGGGACGTACGCACTGGGGTCGCGGACGGTTAAACGGCTTGGCTATGGCGCGATGCAGCTTGCCGGGCCAGGCGTGTTTGGTCCTCCAAAGGACAAAAATGCCGCGCTGGATGTGCTCCGCGAAGCGGTGGCTGCTGGGGTGAATCACATTGATACCAGCGATTTTTACGGGCCGCATATCACCAACCAGCTGATCCGCGAGGCGCTTCATCCGTACCGCGACGATCTGACGCTCGTCACCAAGATCGGTGCCCGTCGCGGCAGTGATGCCTCCTGGCTGCCGGCCTTCTCCGCGCAGGAACTGACGCAGGCGGTACATGACAACCTGCGTAATCTGCAGCTGGATGTGCTGGACGTGGTTAATCTGCGCATCATGTTCAGCGCACACGGGCCAGCAGAAGGCTCAATTGCTGAACCTCTCGCCACGCTGGCCGAGTTACAACAGCAAGGTTTGGTGCGCCATATTGGCCTGAGCAACGTCACGGCCACCCAGGTTGCGGAAGCGCAGAAGATGGTGCAGGTGGTGTGTGTGCAGAACATGTACAACATCGTGAACCGTGGCGATGATGTGCTGGTGGATTCGCTGGCGCAGCAGGGGATTGCGTATGTGCCGTTCTTCCCGCTGGGCGGTTTTACACCCCTGCAATCATCCGGGCTGCAGGCGGTCGCTGATTCGCTGGGCGTAACGGCAATGCAGGTCGCGCTGGCGTGGTTGCTGCAACGTTCGCCGAACATCCTGCTGATCCCCGGCACCTCCTCCGTGGCGCATCTGCGACAAAATCTTGCGGCGGCGGAGCTGGTGCTCCCGGCTGACGCGCTGGAAACGCTCGATTCGCTGGCGGATTAAGCCAGACAGGCATAAGCCCAAAGCAGTGCTTTGGGCTTTTTTGTCCCTCTTGAAACCTGGATGTCGCTGCCGCAGGCGTTATCTGGCTATTCTTTCGCCGATGCGCAGGATACGGCTGAATTAAATCCGCACACACTTCAATGCGTTTGGGGTGACCCCCGTAAAGGACCTTGATCCTTGTCCATAATCCGTAATACTGTATTTATATACAGTATCTGGCGAGAAAGGCATTTATGGACACTCTCTTTTCTTATTATCCAAAGCAACCTCTTGAATTACCGTTATTTGTAGAACGCGTAGCGTGTGGTTTTCCAAGCCCGGCACAGGATTATGTGGAGGATCGTCTCGATCTTAACCGCCTGGCCGTCAGGCATCCCAGCGCGACCTACTTTGTGAAGGTAAGCGGAGACTCGATGATCGGCGTTGGGATCGGCGATGGCGATCTGCTGGTCGTCGATCGTTCGTTAAACGCCGTGCACGGGGATATTGTGGTGGCATCCGTCGCGGGTGAGTTTACGGTCAAAGAGTTGCAGACCCGTCCGATCCTGAGGTTAGTGCCGCATAACGTTCGCTATCAGCCGATCACGTTTCAGTCCGAAGAGGAACTGCAGATCTTCGGTGTTGTCACCCACACACTCAAAACGCATAAACATGTTCGCGCTGGTTGATGTGAACAGCTTTTATGCCTCCTGCGAGACGGTGTTTCGGCCCGATCTGCGGGGTAAACCCGTGGTGGTGGTCTCCAATAACGACGGCTGCATTATTTCGCTGTCGCGGGAGGCAAAGCAGTTCGATATAAAAATGGGCGAGCCGTATTTCAAATTCAAAGAGAAGCGCTTTCCCGCGCGGGTTTACGTCTTCAGCTCGAACTATGCGCTTTATGCCGATCTCAGCAGCCGGGTGATGCAGACGCTGACCGACTTCGCCCCGGCCATAGAGATTTACTCCATTGATGAGGCGTTTGTGAACGTTGCTGGCATCAGCAACTGCATGGCGCTGGAGGCATTTGGTCATCATATGCGCACGCAGGTGTTTAAAAATACGGGATTAACCGTTGGCGTAGGCATTGCCCCCACGAAAACGCTGGCGAAGCTGGCCAACTATGCGGCAAAGCGGTGGAGCAGCACGGGAGGCGTAGTGGATTTATCGGATCGCGAGCGGCAGCGTAAACTGCTGGCGCGCGTACCGGTAGAGGAGGTGTGGGGCGTCGGGCGGCGCATTACCAAAAAACTTAATGCGATGGGCGTCACCACGGCGCTGGATCTGGCACAAGCTTCCTCGTGGGTCATCCGCAAACATTTTAATGTTGTCCTGGAGCGCACGGCGCGCGAGCTGCGCGGCGAGCCCTGTCTTGATCTGGAAGAGTTTACGCCCACGAAGCAGCAGATTATCTGTAGCCGCTCGTTTGGACATCGTATTACGCAATACGAGGAGATGCACCAGGCCATTTGCGCCTACGCTGAACGGGCTGCGGAAAAGCTGCGCAGCGAGCATCAATATTGTCGCTTTATCAGCGTGTTTTTGCGTACCAGCCCGCATGCGGACAACGAGGTTTATTACGGCAATCAGGCGTCTGTCACCCTGATGACGCCCACCAATGACTCGCGCGATATCATCCGTGCCGCCACCGATGCGCTGGGGCGCATATGGCTTGACGGCTATCGCTACATGAAAGCGGGGGTGATGCTGGCGGACTTTTTCAGTAGCGGCGTCGCCCAGCTGAATTTATTTGACGATAACCGTTTGCGCGCCAACAGCGCGGCGCTGATGGAGCTGATCGACAGCGTGAATCATTCCGGGAAAGGGAAGATATGGTTTGCCGGGCAGGGGATTGAGAAATCCTGGGCGATGAAGCGCGAGATGTTGTCACCGGCTTATACGACGCGGTACGCGGATTTGCCGGTAGCGAAGTAGGCGCCGGTTATTTGGCAAGCGACGGCAGGATTTGTTCGATCACCTGTATCACGCTTCTGACGCGTTGTGGGATAAAGCGGGCGTCGGGGTAGACGGCATAGAGATACCGGTCAGGTAACCGCCAGGCCGGTAATACCGGCACCAGCGTGCCGGCTTGCAACGCCTTTGCCGCAAGCGGCAACTGCATACCGCCAATCCCGATGCCTGACTCCAGCGCCTGTAACAGGACGTCACTGGTGTTGGCACGAAAAACGGTATGCACTTTCACGTCAATTGTTTCCTCACCGGCGATCAACCGTAGAGGCGCATCCCGCGGAATGCCGCTAAATCGCACATGGGGATGTGCCGCCAGTTCGCTGACGGAGTGTACCGCCTGAAAGCCGGGAGCAGCGAACAGCGCGGTTTCAATCCGCATCAGAAGACGTGCCGCATGCGATTGCGGAGGCTCAGCGCTAAGGCGTAGCGCGACATCCACCCCTTCGCTCACCAGGTCGGCGATGCGGTCATCCAGGGACAACGTCAGGTGCAACGCCGGATGCAGGCGCTGAAGCGCCAGCAGAGGGGGCAAAACGATCTGCCCCAGACCGCTTGGCAACTGAACATGGACGCTGCCCTGAAACTGATGATCGGCAGGATTCAACCGTCTCTCCGCTTCCTGCATGGCATCCAGCAAAAGCTGCATATCACGGCGATAACGTTCACCCTGCTCGGTGAGCTTCATCATTCGCGTTGTCCGATGCAGTAATACCACCCCGAGCTCCTGTTCCAGGGCGGCAATCTGCTGGCTGACGGCAGACTGCTTCATTCCGCTCTGGCGAGCGGCTGCCGAAAAGGAACCCGCTTCTGCGACGCGCAGAAAGGTGGAAATGGCGTTGAGCTTATTGTTCATTTAATGTTTTTTCTTATAAGTGCCATCGAATTCAGGGGATATGTAGGGAAAAAATAATATATCACACTGTGTCTGTCACCCTAACTGGAGAAACACCGTGAATAAGATGCAGCCACAAAACGTCGCGCTGGTCGCTGGCGCCAGCGGGATCGTAGGCAGACAGCTCGTCAAAACGCTTCTGGACAACAAATGGCAGGTGATTGGCCTGAGCCGCCATGCCTTATCCCATCCTGATGCTATTTCGCTGATCAACGTTGATTTACTGGATGCGGAGGATAGCGCCAGGGCTTTGCAAGCCGCTGGCGAGATCACTCATATTTTTTACAGCGCCTGGATGAATGCCGGGAGCTGGACGGAAATGGTTGAACCGAACGTCACGATGTTGCGCAACCTGGTCAGCAATATTGAAAAAACGGCACCTTTGCAGACGGTAAGCCTGATGCAGGGATACAAAGTGTATGGCGCGCACCTGGGACCGTTCAAAACCCCGGCACGCGAAAGCGATCCGGGCGTACCCGGGGCAGAATTTAACGCCGCTCAGCTCGCGTGGCTCCGTGATTTTCAGCGGGGAAAACGCTGGCACTGGAATGCCATCAGGCCAGGCGTGGTGGGCAGTTCGGTGCCAGGCAATACCATGAACCTTGCACTGAGCATCGCACTGTATGCGTCCCTGTGTAAGGCTCTGGGTTTACCTCTGCGTTTTCCCGGTTCGGAACAGACCTGGCACAGCATTGTTGATCATACTGACGCCGGATTGCTGGCGGAGGCAACGCTGTGGGCAGCCACATCACGTAGGGCTAACAACCAGGCTTTCAACGTGAATAATGGGGACATCTGGCGCTGGAGCGAGCTGTGGCCGCGCATCGCACGCTGGTTTGAACTGGACTCTGCGCCGCCGGTCAGATTGTCATTCCATCAGCTGTTTAAGGACTATCGTGCGTTATGGCGCGACATTGCCGGGGATCGCTTGGTGGAGGCGGATATTTTGCAGCTAAACGACGGGCATTTTGCCGATTTTGTCTTTAGCTGGAATTACGACATGTTTGGCGACGGCAGTAAGCTCCGCCGGTCAGGGTTCACGCGAATGCAGGCAACCGATGAAATGTTTTTCAGCCTGTTCTCGCAGCTAAGAGCGGCACGTATTATTCCGTGAAAAAAGGGAGTGCGTTTCTGACGGCAGTAAAAAACGCGAACCCGGAAGCAGGGAGTAAAGAGCGCTCAATGTTCACTTTCTGGAATAAGGCCAGAGGAGCTGGCCAGTTCATGACAAAGCGCGCCAATCCGATCCACCGCATTCAACAGGAGGGGCGTGGGTTCGTTGGCACAATTTAATCGCAGGAAATTCGTTAAGTGTGCGCGGGGGGAAAACAGCGGCCCGGGGCTAACGCCGATGTTCAGTGTCAGCGCGCGGCGGTGCACCTCCAGTGCATTCACCTGGTGTGGAAGTTCAACCCACAACAGGAAACCGGCAGCCGGCACGTTAACGCGCGTGCCGGGAGGGAAGCTTGCCTTGACGCGCGCAATGACGGCACCAATCCCCTCCGCGATGCGCCGCTTTAGCCGCCGCAGATGACGATCGTAGTCGCCACTGGCCAGGATTTCGCTCGTTGCGGCTTCAAACAGCGGCGCGCCTGCCCAGTCTCCGGCCATACGCGCCTGCAGGACCTGGGCGTGGTAACGTCCGGCCACAATCCAGCCGATGCGCCATCCGGGCGCAAGCGTTTTAGACAATGAACTGCAGTAAATGACATTCCCGCTCTGGTCGAACGCTTTACAGGCCGGAGGACGTTGCCCTTCGCCGACCAGATCGCCATAAACATCGTCCTCAATTAACGGGATGCCTGCATCTTCCAGCAGGGCAACAAGTTCCTGCTTGCGGGTGACGGACATACTGGCGCCCAGCGGATTTTGCACGGTGGGCGAGGCCAGAACGGCCGCTGGATGATGGCACCGAATAGCATCGGCGAGCGGCGCCAGCAACAACCCTTCTTGAGGATCGGTTGGGATCTCCAGCGCCTTCAGGCCCAAATCTTCCAGCAACAACAGCGTACCGAAATAGGCGGGTTGTTCTATCGCCACCACGTCGCCAGGCTGGCACACAGCCCGCAACGCCAGACGCAGCGCCTGTGTCGCGCCAGCGGTGATGATGAGATCCTCTGCACCAAAACGGCCACCCCATTGCGCTGCCCGGGCGGCAATCTTACTGCGCAAATCAACCCGTCCCGGAGGCAGACTATAGCTTTGCCCACGCGCTTCCAGACGTCGACCTGCAGACTGCAGCGCACGTTGCAGGGTATCGCCTGGCAGCCACGCGGGGTCGGGCAAGGCAGCCCCCAGCGGTACCAGTCGGGCTTCTGCACTACTGAATAACGATCGGGCGACGGCTGACATTGTCACAGGCACGGGGCCGGGCAGGGAACGGGTGGGCTGCACGCATCGGGACGGGCGGGTCTGACGGACGTAGTAGCCCGAACGCGGACGCGCAACGATCAGGCCTTCGGCCTCAAGGCAGCGGAGTGCTTCCAGTGCCGTCGGGAGACTGACCTGTTCGCGCTCGGCCAGTTTACGTGCAGAGATCATCCGGTCGCCGATTTGCAACGCGCCTGAAGCCAGCGTAAGACGCAGCATCTCAGCAATCCGACGGTAATGGGGGGACGGGGCGGCCATGGGGATCTGTGCAGTCAAATTTTCGATAAAACTGACTATACAGCCAATGAAGTGCCCCATCTATAGTGTCCGGCATGTTCCAGACAAGGAGGCTCTATGCACAGCGACAATTTCGATATTTCTGCCTATTTCAGGCGCATAAACTATACCGGTCCGGCGGCTGCCGATACTGCTACCCTGCATGCGCTTATGCGCCATCAGCTCTTTTCGATACCCTTTGAAAATGGGGATGTACAGGCGGGTAAAGTCGTCTCGCTGGTCCCCGAAGACATTGCCGATAAGCTGTTGAGGCAGAAGCGCGGCGGCTACTGCTATGAGGTGAATGGGCTATTTGCGATGGCGCTGGAGGCATTGGGCATTCGCTGGCGTTTTGTCGCGGCGCGCCCGATGTTCTACCCGGTGCGTCGGCCTAAAACCCATATGGCACTCATTGCTGAGATTGACGGTCGTCAGTGGCTTTGTGACCTCGGTTTCGGTAGCTACGGCATCCGTGCGCCGATGGCGTTAGACATGCTTGATACGGATATCCGGCAGGATTTCGACACGTTCCGGCTGACCCGTAACGCTGAGGGTGAGTATCTGCTTCAGGCACGGGTGGAGGGTAAATGGGCCAGTCAGTACGGCTTTGACCTCTCTCCTCAGGAGTGGATTGATTTCGTGCCTGCCAACTACCTTAACTCCACGCACCCGGACGCCATTTTTGTGCAGAAGCTGCTCGTCGTACAGCATCGCCCTGAAGGACGCCAGATTTTGCTGGGTAACGTGCTGAAAACGATCACCGCGCAGGGCGTGGAAACGCAGCAGCTGGCAGAAGATGACATTGCCTCTGTACTGAAAAATTGTTTTGCGCTGACGGTTGAGTGATCCGCAGGGGGACGCTGGACTGTATCGAGTCTGCGCATGCGTCCCCGGCTTATCATCGACAATGCGGACTGTTAAATACAGAGGCTACCTGAGACGTCTTCAGGGCAGAAACCGTATCCGCTACGTAAAAAGCGTCGTAATAATCAACCCTATAATATACAGGGAAAGGATGCCCTGGATGCTACTTAAAGCCCACCGCAAGTAGCGCCACTGGTAGCGTTCTCTGGCATTGGCCTCGGCAATGGGGCCGGTAGCGTCAGGGGCTTCTTTTCTGAAGCGCTGCAGGGTTTGATGACACCACCACACCAGCAGTAATACCAGCACGGTTTTCGTGAGCAGTGAGCCATAAGCATTGAAAAAAACGTCCCAGTAGCAACGGAGTGTATCCATATCCTTTTACCTGTAACTGTGAGGCCCATATGACGAAGAGGGGCAATATTAGGGAATTATTTTTTCTTATTCATCATCGCTTTTAGATCGGCAAACGGGTTGAAAGTGGCCACGCCCATGTCTTTTTGCGCGTCTTCACCCGCCACAACGGTAGTACCGTACTGATCTGCTTCGGTGTATTTCGAGTGTTCATGGTCGTGGCAAAACAGGCACAACAGCTCCCAGTTGCTGCCATCTTCCGGGTTATTAGTATGATCGTGATCGATATGGTGAACCGTGAGCTCGCGCAGGTTTGAATAGACGAACTCGCGTGAGCAGCGTCCACAGACCCAGGGATAGATTTTTAATGCCTTTTCACGGTAGCCACTTTCCAGTCGCGCGTAGTTTTTAGGGATCAGAGCCATTGCCGGTTTTACCTGCCAGGGAAAAATAAAGACGCACTATATCTCATTATGGGGCGTCATTGCGATCCGCTCAATTCAGTCAATTTATTTGAATTATTCCGTTAAATAAAGGGCATTTATTCTCCCCGGGTAATGCGTAAAGTAGAGATAACGCAAAGCATCATCAGGATATCTCGTTATGAAAAAGATCGGCTTTTTGTCATTTGGTCACTGGACACCGTCACCTCAGTCCGGCACGCGTTCCGCGGCGGACACCCTGTTGCAATCCATCGACCTGGCCGTCGCCGCTGAAGAGCTGGGCGCAGACGGTGCCTATTTCCGTGTGCATCATTTTGCCCGTCAACTCAGCTCTCCGTTCCCCTTACTGGCGGCGATCGGTGCCAAAACGAAACGCATCGAAATCGGTACTGGCGTGATCGATATGCGCTATGAAAATCCGATGTACATGGCGGAAGATGCGGGCGCGGCGGATTTAATCTCCGGTGGACGTTTGCAGCTGGGGATCAGCCGGGGCTCTCCGGAGCAGGTCATTGATGCCTGGCGTCATTTTGGTTATGTCCCGCAGGAAGGGGAAAACGAATCAGATATGGCGCGCCGACATACCGAGGTACTGCTTGAGGTGCTGCGCGGAGAAGGGTTTGCAAAACCGAACCCACAACCCATGTTCCCAAATCCACCGGGGCTGCTGCGCCTGGAGCCACATTCCGAAGGTTTACGTGAGCGCATCTGGTGGGGCGCAGGGTCGAACGCGACAGCGGTATGGGCTGCAAAACTGGGGATGAACCTGCAAAGCTCAACCCTGAAAGATGATGAAACCGGTGAGCCATTCCATATTCAGCAGGCAAAACAGATCCGCGCCTACCGACAGGCCTGGGCGGAAGCCGGGCATACTCGTCAGCCGCGCGTCTCGGTCAGCCGCAGTATTTTTGCGCTGATGGACGATCGTGACCGCATGTACTTCGGCGCAAGCCGGAACGACAGCGATAGCGTGGGTTACCTTGATGAGAAAACGCGCGCAATTTTCGGACGCAGCTATGCCGCTGAGCCTGAAAAGCTGATTGAGCAGTTGAAACAGGACGAAGCGATTGCCGAAGCGGACACCTTATTGCTCACCGTGCCGAACCAACTCGGGGTGGATTACAACGCGCATGTTATCGAATCCATTCTGAAGCATGTTGCACCGGCAATGGGATGGCGCGAGTAGCCATTTTGTTGTGCGCCGGGCGCCGCGCGCGAAGGCCGTAACGCCTGCCTGTCTCGTCCCCCCCGATAAGGGAGACGAGACAGGCATCTGCGGAGGTTATTCCACTGGCTTATGGCTCATATCGCTCAGCAGCACGGCGATACTTTGCCCGCCCGCCGTCTGTTCGAGGCCAATCTTCACAATGATGGTCAGCGGAACGGAGAGCAACATGCCGACCGGGCCGAGCAGCCATCCCCAAAATATAAGGGACAGAAATACCACCAGTGTGGACAATCCCAGACCGCGCCCCATCATGCGTGGCTCAAGAATATTCCCGAACACCAGGTTAATCACCAGATACCCGGCCAGCAGAATCAGCGCATCATAGAACCCACTGAACACCAGCACCTGCAGAATAGGGGGAATAGCGGCCAGCACCGAACCGATGTTGGGGATATAGTTGAGCGCAAAGGCCAGTAATCCCCAGACGAACGCAAACCGGACATCCAGCGCCATCAGCATTCCCCAGACCACGGCCCCGGTGACCAGGCTAATGGCGGTTTTCAGGACCAGATAGCGGGAGACGCTATCCAGCGCGCGTTGAATCGCCCCCATGCCTTCAACCGGACGGACCATTATTTGCTGCAGTTTTGCGGGCAGTTGCGGCACTTCCAGCAGCATGAACACCACCGTTAAAAACAGCAGGAAAATCGAGGTCATGGCGTTAGAGAGCTGCGCCAGCAGGCCGGTGACGAGGGTCATGGCGGCATTCGGATCAATGTACTTCAGCAACTCCTCAACGGACACTTCGATTCCCGCACGCTGCAGCCAGGGTTCAAGCTGCAACAGCGGTATCGCCAGCGACGAGCGGTATTTCGGTAACGTTCGCGTCAGTTCATTCAGGGAGGTGCCGAGATAAGCGACCAGCAGCACCATGGCAATAATAATGATGCTGATAAGCATCGTGATTGCCAGCACGCGCGGGATGCGGAACCGCGTCATGCGCTGTATGAGCGGGTTAAGGATCACCGCAATAAACAGGGCCAGAATAAACGGCACGATGATGTCGGCGGCAAAACGAACGCCCGTCAGTATGATCACCAGCATGCCCAGCATGATGACAATTTTTAGCCCGTTCAGGGTAATGATGGGTTTAGCCATGGGGGGTCCTGAATAATATTTTTATTTATAATAAAGGCGAAAGCCGTTTCAATAAACTAACCAAAATCAAACGGGATGGGTAAAGAATTGAAAAGACTTTGAGTAAAAGCCTTACTTATGGTACAAATTTGGCGTGTTCAACTACCGAGGACAATTTTCATCCGCAAAGACGAGAAGCAACAACGCGGATAATTGTAATTTTATGGACAATTTGTTCAGGACGTATTCTTCAAACAACACCGCTGTATTTTTCACTTCCTTCTGCCTTCTTTCTGGTGAGCAACACTGGCGCAACGCGCTATAGTCACATCTTCTGCCTGAGCTGGCGCTACGCGCTTAGCTGTCTGATTTAATTTCATATTTTTTGGTTTGCTGCACGCAGCAGGCCACGATGGATTATATTCTCAAGCAGGAGAAAAACATGTTTTACTGGATTTTATTAGCCCTTGCTATTGTCGCTGAAATTACCGGCACGCTGTCTATGAAATGGGCAAGCGTCAGCGATGGCAATACCGGCTTTATTTTAATGCTGGTGATGATTTCACTTTCCTATATTTTCCTGTCGTTTGCAGTGAAGAAAATTGCGCTGGGTGTGGCCTATGCGCTGTGGGAAGGGATCGGTATTTTGTTGATCACCCTGTTCAGCGTCTTATTATTTGACGAAACATTATCAACAATGAAGATTGCCGGGTTAACGACGCTGGTAGCAGGTATCGTGCTGATTAAATCGGGTACACGCAAACCGACTAAGCAGCCGAAGGAGCAGACCCATGCAGCAGTTTGAATGGATCCACGCGGCCTGGTTGGGGTTTGCCATCGTGTTGGAGATTTTAGCGAACGTCCTGCTAAAATTCTCTGACGGTTTTCGTCGTAAAATTTACGGACTGTTGTCGATTGCCGCCGTACTGGGGGCGTTCAGCGCCCTGTCACAGGCGGTGAAGGGTATCGATCTGTCCGTGGCCTATGCGCTGTGGGGCGGGTTTGGTATTGCCGCCACCCTGGCAGCCGGCTGGGTGCTGTTCGGTCAGCGTTTAAATAACAAAGGTTGGATTGGACTGATATTGCTGCTTGCTGGCATGATCATGATAAAACTCGCCTGATACACGTTAAGCCATTATTTACAGGCAGCGAAATTCGCTGCCTGTATTACTCTTAAAAAAAGCAAAACATTGAAGAGGATGGCTAATGTATCGCACATTAAGCTGGCGCAATATTCCCACCGCGAGAACATTGTTCGCCATGATCTTCATGGCGGGGATCGGCTTAATCATCTCCATTGTCGCGCTGCTCTATTTATCTCTGCACCTGATCAGCACCAAAACCAATGAAATTGACGAGCACCGCACCACGCTTTCCGTGCAGGGTGCTATACAAACGTCGGTTAACCGTGTCTCGACCCTGGTGATTGATAATGCCGTCTGGGACGATGCGGTACGCGAGGTCTACCGCCCAAAGCTCGATACCGAATGGTTATACAACACCTGGGGAGCGGGCTTTAAAGTCAATAACCTCTATGACGGCACTTTCGTGCTGGATGAGCATTTCAACGTTATCTGGGGATCGTTTCAAAGCCAGCCTTTTGCGGAGACGAATCTCGACTTTTTTGGCAAAGGCCTGCAAGCGCTTATTCAGCAGCACGGACATGAATTACCCAGCCAGAAGAATATTTATGCCGGGATCACCCGAACGCGTCACGGCGTCGCGTTTGTCGGAATAGGGCTGATCCGACCAATGATCGGGCGATTGCAGGTTAACGACGGTACACGCCGCTATCTGGTGATTACCCGCCATTTGAATGGCGGCATATTATCCGATCTGGGGCAGACCTTTCAGATTGATAACCTCAACTTTACCCCGGATAAAATCAACAGTCTGAGTATGCCGCTGCGCAGTTCTGCAGGGGAGTTACTGGGGTACCTCAACTGGCAGGCACGCCTTCCTGGCGCGCAGGCGGCCCGGGCCGCATCATCCGATATTACGCAGATAGTGGTGCTGGCATCGGTGCTGATCCTGCTGTTCATTATGGTGAGCTGTGTGGGCCTGTACAAACTGGCCCGCGGAGAAAGCCAGGCGCGTCTGGTCGCCAGAACGGACTGGCTAAGCCATCTGCCGAACCGCCGCGCACTCATTGAAGCGCTGGACCGTGTGAGTTTGCGTGGCGATATTGACGTCAAAAGCGTGGTGTTTATCGATCTGGATGGCTTCAAGGACGTCAACGATATCTACGGCCACAGCGTCGGTGACGATCTCATTGTGACCATCGCCAAAACGCTGAATGAATGCGTTCCACCGGGCGGGATGCTGGCGCGCATGGGAGGCGATGAGTTTGCCATGACCATCGGCGATGAAGGGGCAGAAGCGCTGGCGACCACCTTTGCTGAATCCGTACTGGATTTTCTCAATACCCCTATTCGTCTGGGGGAGCGCACCATTCATATCGGTGCCAGCATCGGGATTGCCAGCGGAACCCTGATTGAATGCACCAGTTCCGAGCTGTTTCGCCGCGCCGATATCGCCATGTACCATTCCAAAATTAGCGGGAAAGGGCGTGTCACCCACTATGACGCGGCGCTGAATAACGCCCGGGAACGCAAGCTTGCGATTGAAAACCAGATCCGTAACGGACTGGAGCGAGACGAGTTTGAGGTCTGGTACCAGCCGATTATTGACGCCCGCAGTCAGAAAATGAGCAGTGTGGAAGCGCTGGTTCGCTGGCCGCGTCGTCCGGAAGGTGAACTCGGTCCGGATACCTTCATTTCCATTGCGGAAACGAGCGGGCTGATTTACAAACTGGGCCAGTTTGTTTTGCAGCGTGCCTGCCAGGATCTGGAGCCGTACAGCGAATTGAAGCTCTCCGTTAATATCTCCCCGGCGCAGTTTCGCGACCCTGAATTCGAAGAAAAAGTGGCCTGGGTTCTGGAAAGCACCCGTTTCCCGGCCAGGCGACTCCAGCTCGAAGTCACGGAGACCTATGTGCTGGAAAACCCCGAGCGTGCCCGCACGGCGATAGCCAACCTTAAAGCACTGGGCACCGCGGTGGCGCTGGATGATTTTGGCACGGGCTATTCGAGTATTGGCTATTTGCGGCGTTTTAATTTCGACACCATTAAGATCGATAAATCACTGGCCGGGCTGGTGGACAACTATGAGCAGGCAGCGGCGCTGGTGAGCGGCACGGTGAGGATCGCCAATGCCCTGGGCATGGCGGTGGTCGCTGAAGGGGTGGAAAACGAAAAGCAGATGAAATTGTTACGGCTGGCTGGCTGCGATCAGCTGCAGGGATTCTGGTTCAGCCAGCCGATGCCGATTGAATCAATCAGGGCGTTACGTCAGGTCAGACAGTGCTGAGCTACTGCTGCGCCAGTGCTTCCAGCTTGTCACGAAAACCGGTCACGGCTAAGGCCCGGTTATCTGCACGCCATCTGTCTTTTGCCGCTGGCGCAGAGCTTTGAACACCAATCAGCTGCCAGCCGTTATCCGTTTTTAACATCAGCGGCGAGCCGCTGTCACCGGGTAACGTATCGCACTGATGTGAGAGCACGCTGTTTTGCGCCCATCCTGTGACAATACAGTCCGTGTGGGTGTAAAGCGCGTCCAGATGATCGACAGGGTAGCCTGATTGCGTCACCTTACGGTCGGCGGCTTTCAGCGCGGCAGTGAGCGCGACTTTGTCTCCGTCAAATAACGGAAGCGGGGTAATGCCAGAGGGCGGGTAGCGCAAAATGATCAGGCCAAAATCCCAGGATGCCGCTGACGGAGGCACTATCCAGCCGTCACCGTCGGGCTTCAGACGTTTGCCGAGAGAAGCATCAACCCGTCCCTCAATACCGTGAATTTCATAACGCCACATCCCTTTTTGCGACACAAATCGCAGGGCAACGGCTTTGTCTGGCTTGCCGTCTGGCGGTGTCAGCAGGCAGTGGCCTGCCGTCAGGGCAAGTTGTGGGGTAATCAGCGTAGCGGTACATAAATTACCGCTGGCGGTTTCCAGTTGCCCGATAGCGTCCCAGGGTGCCTGGGTAGGATCGGCGACGCGCGTACGATCGTCATGACCGAAAAACAGCGTTTTAAGCTCTTTCGCGCTAATGGTTTCATCACCGCCATCATCCGCATGTGAGAATCCAGAAAAAAGACCAAACGTTCCCAGTAACAACACAACAGATTTACGCATATCACACTCTGGTGGGGGCAATTATGATTATTAAAAGTGAACCCTATGAAAATACTATAGACGGGACAGCGCTAAAGTGGGAGTAAAATCAGCGTGCTACGATCAGGAAAGATAAAAATGGCTTGCGATGAGCGCGCATAAAATAAGCAGGATAAGAATCAGCTCAAACCGATAGCGCCGCAGCATACGCCCTCCGGATAAAAAAAACGGCGCTGGACCTTTCCGGTTCAGCGCCGGTTTACCAACGTGCCCCGAAAGGCACGGTTAAGCTTGTACTCTTACGCAGCTGGCTGTGCAGCTGGTTTAGCAGCTTCGTGTTTTACTGCTTTTTTGTGATGCTTTTTAGCGGCCTGGGCTTTCTGTTCTACAGCAGGTTTGGTCGCTTTTTTGTGGTGCTTTTTAGCGGCCTGCGCTTTCTGCTCTACAGCCGGTTTAGCGGCATCTTGTTTAACGGCTTTTTTGTGGTGTTTTTTAGCAGCCTGGGCTTTTTGCTCTGCAGCAGGTTTAGCGGCTTTATGGTGTTTCTTGTGGTGTACGGTTTTTGCCGGAGCAGCAGTCGTTGTTGCAGCTGGAGCAGCAGCAGCCGGTGCAGCAGTGGTTTCAGCAGCAAACGCAGCAGAAGACAGACCCATAGCAGCGGCAACAACCAGAGCTAATACTTTTTTCATGTTCATACCCTCGAATTTGGTTTTTCATTTAACCCCACTGCGGGGCCGTTGAAAGAACTATATCCCTGTAAATTCGGGGTTTCCGTGAGTGATTGGTATCGGCGTGTAACGGAATGTACAAAGGGCGGTAAAGGGTGCGCAAAAGGAAAACGGCCGGAGCGTACTCCGGCCGCTGGATTACAGATAACGGGACGTCAAATGCTCGCGGAAGTAACGGATATTCAGGTCTTCACCCGTCGCCTGGGTAATCAGTTGCGAAGTGGTGAAGCGGCTACCGTGCTGCCAGATGTTCTGACGCAGCCAGTCAAACAGGGCGGAGAAATCGCCCTCAGCGATGGAGGACTGCAGATCCGGCAGCGCCGTTTTGGCCGCATGGAACAATTGCGCGGCGTACATCGCGCCGAGCGTGTAGGACGGGAAGTAGCCAAAACCGCCGTCGGTCCAGTGAATGTCCTGCATACAGCCGTTGCGGTAGTTATCTTTGGTTGATAACCCGAGCCAGGCCTGCATTTTCTCATCCCACAGCGCCGGAATGTCATCCACCTCGATATCGCCATTGATCAGCGCACGTTCAATTTCATAGCGCAGCACCACATGTGCCGGGTAGCTGACTTCGTCGGCATCGACGCGGATATAGCCCGGTTTCACGCGCTGGTTCCAGGCAATAAAGTTCTCTTCACTGAACGCCGCCTGACTGCCAAAACGGGCGTGAACCGCAGGGAGGAGATGTTTAAGAAAAGCGTCGCTGCGCCCCAGCTGCATCTCAAAGAACAGGCTCTGGGATTCGTGGATCGCCGTTGAACGGGCGAGAGAGACAGGTTGACCGGCCCACGTTCGCGGCAGGTTTTGCTCGTAGCGCGCGTGTCCGGTTTCGTGGATCACGCCAAACAGCGCGCTGAGCAGTTCGTCCTCATCATAACGCGTGGTGATGCGCACATCTTCCGGCACGCCACCGCAGAACGGGTGTGCACTGACGTCCAGGCGACCACCGTTAAAATCAAAGCCGAGCATCTTCATGGCTTCAAGCCCAAGTTCACGCTGCGTTGCCGTCGGGAAGGGGCCCTGCGGCGGAACGAACGACTGCTGAGCCTGTTTTTCCACAACGTTTGCCAGCAGGTCCGGCAGCCAGGATTTCATATCCGCGAACAGTACGTCCAGACGCGCACTGGTCATGTCCGGCTCGAAAATATCCAGCAGCGCGTCGTAAGGGCTGCAGCCTTTGGCTTCAGCACGCAGACGAGCCTCCTCGCGGCTCAGTTTGACGACCTCTTTCAGGTTGGCGGCAAACCCCTGCCAGTCATTGGCCGGGCGCTGGGTACGCCAGGCGTGCTCACATTTGCTGCCTGCCAGCGATTTGGCTTCCACCAGCGCTTCCGGCAACAGCGACGCCTGCTGGTAATGACGCGTCATTTCACGCAGGTTGGCTTGTTCAATATCATTCAGGTCCTCACCGGCCGCGGCGGACAGCCATTCACCCACCTTTTTATCGGTCAGGATCTGGTGTTGCAGAACGCTCATTTCGGCCAGCGCTTCACCGCGCGCGGCACTGCCTCCCGGCGGCATCATGGTAAACATATCCCAGCTGGCGATGGAGGAGAGGTGGGAGAAACGGGAGAGGCGCTGGAAGGTGCGGGTGAGTTGTTGGTAATGGCTGTTTTCGCTCATTTCGTTTTCTCTTTGCAAGGCGATGTTTCAGGCATGAAGAGTGAGTAGTATCAAAATTCCCGCCTGAATCCAAGCCATTACCCCTTAGAGTTTGGTGCTATTTCGTTCAGTAACGCTGTGCTATAACCCTAAAAAAAACGACTACCGGATGGAAAATGAACAAGGTTGTGAGTGTAGGGATTGCAGTGTTGCTGACGGGGTGCCAGACACATCATCATGACGTGATCCCGTTCAACACCGAAGAAGACTCCGCGCACGCATGGGCGTTTGCGTATGTGGAAACAGTGAAACAAAGGATGACGACCACAGAGCAGTATGAAGGGAAGCTCTGCTCGTTGAAGATTCACCAGCCCAAAGGCGCGACCTATGTGACCCACATTCAGGTGGTAAAAGGCAGCGATCCTGCGCTGTGTAAGGCCGCCATTGCGGCCTTACAGTCTGCCAGTGACGATCATGTGCTCCCAGTGGTACCTGATGAGCGTATCGGGGAAAACTACACGCTCGATTTCAAACCCTGAATCAGTGCAGCCGCTGGTGTAAACGGGTCCCTACCAGCAGCGCCCCGCAGAGCATCAGCGCAATAAAACCGCCTACGCCGTTCCAGCCATAGTTATGCCAGAACACCCCACCCAGCGTCCCCGCAAAGCTGGAACCGAGGTAATAGCTGAACAGATACAAAGATGACGCCTGGCCTTTAGCCCGGCGAGCGCGTGGGCCAATCCAGCTGCTGGCCACCGAGTGAGCGGCGAAGAAACCGGCAGAGAAAAGCAGCATCCCGGCGAAGATAAGCCACAGGGAGGCGAAAAGGGTCATCAACAGGCCGAGCAGCATGACGGCGGTAGAGACCAGCATAACCGGACCGCGTCCAAAGCGGGCCGTCATCGCTCCGGCTTTAGGTGAACTCCACGTGCCGGTGAGATACGCCACAGAGAGCAGACCCACCACCGCCTGGCTCAGGTGCCACGGGGAGAGCATCAGGCGATAGCCGATATAGTTAAACAACGTAACGAATGAGCCCATCAGCAGAAAGCCGGTCAGGAACAGCAGCGGCAACCCTTTGTCACGCCAGTGCAGACGGAAGTTGATAAACAGCGTTTTCGGGCGCAGGGAGGTGGAACGAAAATGACGTGATTCCGGAAGGATTCTCCAGAACATCAGCGCAGACGCAAGGGCAAAGCAGCCGATCACCGCCAGCGCAATACGCCAGTTAAAGAAGTCCGTAAACACCCCGCTCAGCAGACGTCCACTCATTCCGCCAATCGAGTTCCCGCTGATGTACAGCCCCATAGAGAAGGCGACAAAGCTCGGGTGGATCTCTTCGCTGAGATAGGTCATCCCGACCGCCGCCACGCCGCTCAGGGATAACCCAATTAACGCGCGCATCACCAGGATACCGTGCCAGCTGGTCATCATCGTGGAGAGTAACGTACAAATCGAAGCCAGCATCAGGGCGGTAACCATCACCTGTTTACGGCCAATGGCGTCGGAAAGTGGCCCGGTGAAAAGCAGACCAATCGCCAGCATGCCGGTAGAGATGGAGAGCGAAATACTGCTGCTGGCAGGCGATACGCCAAATTCATGGGAAAGAACGGGCAGGATCGGCTGAACACAATAGAGCAGGGCGAAGGTTGCCAGACCCGCTGAGAAAAGCGCCAGCGTGACGCGCATGAACTGGGGGGTACCACGTTTAATGAACTGAACCGGCTGCGATGCTGCGGGTAAATCATCAATATCTCTGGCCGGATCGATATCAATGGTAGATGTACGACTCACACAATGTCCTTGCTTAAACATCCCCGTGGTTTCGGGTGACGGGTATGACCACACGATCAGAGTAGGAAAATGTAAATATTCTGTCTAATATATTAATAATCTCAAATGATACTTTAAAAATATGAATATCGAACTGCGTCATCTGCGCTACTTTGTCGCCGTCGCTGAAGAGCTTCATTTTGGCCGCGCGGCGGCAAGACTGAATATCTCACAACCCCCGCTAAGCCAGCAGATCCAGATCCTTGAGCAACAGGTCGGGGCGCGCCTTCTGGCACGGACCAACCGCAGCGTGAGCCTGACGGCGGCCGGGAAGCAATTTCTGGCCGACAGCCGACAAATTCTCAGTATGGTGGATGAGGCGGCAGCCCGGGCAGAGCGGCTTTATCTCGGGGAAACCGGAGAGTTGCGGATTGGGTTTACCTCGTCTGCACCGTTTATCAGCGCTGTTTCGCAGACCCTGTCGTCGTTTCGCCGGCATTTTCCGGATGTGCATATTCAGACGCGCGAAATTAATACCCGCGAGCAAATCGCTCCGCTGAATGAAGGTTCTCTTGATTTAGGTCTGATGCGTAACACCCAACTCCCGGATACGCTGGCGTGGCAGGTTATTCTGCGCGAACCGTTAATGGCAATGATCCCGCACGATCATCCGCTCGCCTCGCGTTCGGCGGTCACGCTGGCAGAGCTGGCAAAAGAGCCGTTTGTTTTTTTCGACCCGCAGGTAGGTACCGGTCTGTACGACGATATTCTGGGCCTGTTACGACGCTACGATCTTGCCCCGATCATTACGCAGGAAGTCGGGGAAGCGATGACCATCATTGGGCTTGTCGCGGCGGGGCTGGGTGTCTCTATTCTTCCGGCCTCGTTTAAACGGGTACAATTGCGTGAAATGCGCTGGGTTGCTATCGCCGAAGACGATGCTGTTTCGGAAATGTGGCTGGTATGGTCGAAACATCATGAGCAGAGCCATGCAGCGCAGCGGTTTAAAGCACAGCTGTTAAGCGCCTCTGCAGGACAATATTTAGAGGGAAAAGTGGGTAAAAATGTGCAGTAAATCACATGGCTAAGTAAATATTTGACGACGGCCATTGAAGTGCTTCACCATAGCCCACAGTTTATTTCGATGCTCGAAAATAAGGGAGTACGAGGTGGTTGCTGATAGTCAGCCAGGGCACATTGATCAGATTAAGCAGACCAACGCTGGCGCGGTTTATCGCCTGATTGATCAGCTTGGCCCGGTTTCGCGTATCGATCTTTCGCGCCTGGCACAACTGGCACCTGCCAGTATTACCAAGATTGTTCGTGAAATGCTGGAAGCCCACCTGGTCCAGGAGACGGAAATTCAGGAGCCGGGCAGCCGCGGCCGTCCGGCGGTCGGCCTGGTGGTGGAGACCGAAGCGTGGCACTACCTGTCACTGCGCATTAGCCGGGGAGAGATCTTCCTTGCCCTGCGCGATTTAAGCAGCAAGCTGGTGGTTGAAGACCGGCTGGAACTGCCGCTCGAGGCTGAACAATCGCTCCTCGATGCCATTGTCACCCATATCGATCACTTCTTTATTCGCCATCAGCAACGCCTTGAACGCTTAACGGCTATTGCGATCACCATGCCGGGTATTATTGATACCGAAAATGGAATCGTGCACCGCATGCCGTTCTACGACGATGTCAAAGAGATGCCGCTGGGCGAGGTGCTGAAAAATCACACCGGCGTGCCGGTCTATATTCAGCATGACATCAGCGCCTGGACGATGGCGGAGGCGCTGTTTGGCGCATCCCGCGGCGCAAGGGACGTGATTCAGGTGGTGATTGACCATAACGTCGGGGCGGGCGTCATCACCGACGGACGCCTTCTGCATGCCGGAAGCAGTAGCTTGGTCGAAATCGGCCACACGCAGGTCGATCCCTACGGCAAGCGCTGTTACTGCGGAAACCATGGCTGTCTGGAAACCATCGCCAGCGTGGAAAGCGTGCTGGAGCTGGCGCAGGTCAGGCTCAGCCAGTCCATGAGCTCTTCGCTGCACGGACAACCGTTGACCGTCGATTCACTCTGCGCCGCAGCGCGTCAGGGGGATCTGCTGGCAAAGGATATTATTACCGGAGTGGGGAATAACGTTGGCCGCATTCTGGCCATTATGGTGAATCTCTTCAACCCGCAAAAAATCCTGATTGGCTCACCGCTGAGTCAGGCGGCGGAAATCCTCTTCCCGGCTATCTCGGCCTGTATTCATCAACAGGCGCTCCCGGCCTACAGCAAAAATATTGCCGTGGAAAGCACCCAGTTTTCCAATCAGGGCACCATGGCTGGTGCAGCCCTGGTCAAGGACGCCATGTATAACGGCTCGCTGCTGATCCGCCTGTTACAGGGTTAACTCTTTTCCGCAGATGTACGAAAAATTGCGCTATCTCAAGCTGGGTAGCGCACGCATCCCGTAGACTTCCCCCACTGAATTATTTCTCTGGTTTATATTTTCGAAGCATACCCAAGAGGTGGAATGAGTCATGCTTAAGCGTTTCTTTGTTACGGGTACAGATACCTCTGTCGGCAAGACCGTTGTATCCCGCGCGTTGCTTCAGGCTCTGGCAGCAAGCGGTAAACGCGTTGCAGGGTACAAACCGGTCGCAAAAGGCAGTAAAGAGACGCCCGAAGGATTGCGGAATAAAGACGCCCTGGTGTTACAAAGCGTCTCGTCACTGGAACTGCCATATCACGCGATCAATCCCATTGCCTTAAGCGAAGATGAAAGCAGCGTGGCGCACAGCGGTCTGATTAATTACACCCTGTTGTCCGACGGTCTGGCGAACCTGAGCGAGATGGCCGACCATGTCGTGGTGGAAGGTACCGGCGGATGGCGCAGCCTGATGAACGATCTGCGCCCGCTTTCTGAGTGGGTGGTGCAGGAGCAACTGCCGGTGATCATGGTGGTCGGTATTCAGGAAGGGTGCATCAACCATGCGCTTCTGACGGCGCAGGCGATTGCCAATGACGGATTGCCGTTGATTGGCTGGGTCGCAAACCGTATCAACCCGGGCCTGGCGCACTACGCGGAAATCATCGACGTGCTGAGCAAAAAACTGCCGGGACCGTTGGTGGGCGAGCTGCCTTATCTGCCGCGTGCCGAACAGCGTGAATTAGCGCAGTACATCGATCTCTCTTCCCTCGGTCGCATGTTGTCCGTAGATCGAGTCGTGGCGTAACGTCCGCGACAAGACGGACGCGATCACGCAGGCAATCAGCAAACCGGGCAGCAAAAAATACTGCCCGGTCATTTCACAGACCATCAACGCAGACATAATGGGCGCATGGGTCGTCGCGGCGAGTAACGTCGCCATGCCTGCCAGCCCCAGCAAAATCACCGTTTCAGATCCCGGAAACCACAGCCCGAAGAGTTGTGCAAACAGCATTCCTGTGGCCATGCCGACAAACAACGTCGGTGTGAAAACCCCGCCCGGCGCGCCAGAACCACTGCTTGCCAGTACCGCCAGCAATTTACAGATAAATACACCTGCTATCACGGACAGCAGCGGTGGGGCGAGCAGAAAAGCCTGAACCACGCTGTAGCCATTCCCCCACACGTCAGGCGTCAGGAGCGACAGCAGCCCGACGATCGCTCCGCCGAGCGCCAGTTGCCAGGGCGGCGAGAGCCTGAGACGCAGAAATAACGAATGGCTGAACGCCATAAGCCACATCAGCAGCGGTCCGCACAGTCCCGCCAGCAGGCCTGTCACGACAAGCAGGCCATAATCTGTCGCACTGAGTAGGCCACTCAGATGGACGTCATAGAGCGTACCGGCACCGGGCGCTAAGAGTCGCGTGGTAAGCAGGGCTACCACCGCCGCAATCACCACCGGCCCGAGCGAGGCCAGCATCAGCGTGCCAAACAGAATTTCGGCAATAAACAGGCTGCCGGCCAGGGGCGCGTGATAGGCGCTGGCCATCCCGGCCGCGGCTCCGCAGGCAATCCATAATTTCCATTCGGATTTCGGCGTAAAGCGTTGGGCGAAAAAGGAGGCGGCCAGTGCCGCAAGCAGGATCATGGCACCTTCGCGGCCGATGGCGCTCCCGCTGGAGACAACCAGCAGTGACGCAAGGGATTTTACGAGGCTCGAGCCATAATCAAACTGGCCGTCACCCGTCTCCAGCGCTTCCATATAATCTGTCGGCGCATGAGGACGTTGCGCTGTAAGCCGCTGCCATCCCCACAACAGTAACCCCGCCGCCAGCCCTCCCAGCGCGGGCGTGAGCGCGCGACGCCACGGGGATAACGCCGCCGCGGCATTCACCAGACTGCCGCTGTTGTTACTGAGAAACAGCCACTCCAGCAGATACATGCTGTGGCGGAACACCGCGACGGCCAGCGCGGCCAGTATGCCGGTAAGGGTGGCAATCAGCAGTCTGCGAAACATCGCGCGGATGTCGGGATAAGCGTGAAGACGTTGCATGGGCCGCAATTAAACGTGGGAGATACAATATTGTGAGGGGAAATCGCGGGGTTAGCAAAAGGTATGCGTGCGATGAACCGTGTCGGCCAGAGCAAATGCGCTGTGGTGGAGCGCGCCGCCGGGCAGGTCAGCGTCATACGTCTGGCCCGCCCGGCGGAGTGTTTTCGCTTAACTCTCGCTGTGAATATTCAGCGCCCGGCGCGTACGGCCGGAGCTGAGATACTCGGCAATATAATCCTGTGAGATCTCGCCGTTATAGCGGCCCTCTTCGTCGACAATCGGCATCCAGCTGGTGTTGCTCTCATACAACCGTGAAAGCACCACGCGCAGGTTATCCTCCGCTTTGCCGGTCATACGGAACGGATGCAGGATATCGGCACAGGTGCCGCTGGCATTACGCGCTTCCCGACGCTTCACAAAGCCCAGCGGTTTACCCCGATCGTCCACGACGGTAATGGCGCGAATATCGTTGTCATCCATGGTTGCAAAGGCCTCAGAAAGCAGGGTAGAGCCCCGAACGGTGAGGGTCGGTTGCTGGTCGGTGACATCGCCTGCCGATACCAGCAGCAGACGCTTGAGCGTACGGTCCTGGCCGACAAACGAGCCGACGAACTCATTCGCCGGTTTTGCCAGCAGTTCGTCCGGGCTGGCGCACTGGACAATACGCCCCTGGCGGAAGACGGCGATACGATCCCCAAGCTTCAGGGCCTCGTCGATGTCATGGCTGACCAGCATCACGGTCTTTTTCAGTTTACGCTGCATCTCCAGGAACTGGTTCTGGATCACCTCGCGGTTTATCGGGTCCACCGCACCGAACGGTTCATCCATCAGCAGTACCGGAGGATCCGCCGCCAGGGCGCGGATCACGCCGATACGCTGCTGCTGACCGCCGGACATTTCACGCGGATAGCGGTTGAGAAATTTATGCGGGTCCATGGCCACCATATCCATCAGCTCTTCAGCGCGGGTTTTACATCGGGCTTTATCCCAGCCCAGCATGCGCGGCACCACGGTGATGTTCTCCTCAATGGTCATGTTCGGGAACAGACCAATCTGCTGAATAACGTAGCCAATATTGCGGCGCAGGGTCACGGTATCCATCCCGCTGGTGTCTTCACCGTTAATCAGGATCGTGCCGCTGCTTGGCGCGATCAGACGGTTAATCATCTTCAGGGTGGTGGTTTTCCCACAGCCTGACGGGCCGAGGAGGACGCACATTTCCCCTTCAGGCACGTTGAGGTTGACGTTGTCGACGGCCTTAACGCTCTGGCCGTGTTTCTGTGAAAATTGTTTGGTGAGGTTTTCCAGTTTTATCATTATCGTATCCCCTTTGGAGTCAGAACGACCTGCAGACGATGCAGCAGCCAGTCGAGCACAATCGCTAAAAGACAGATCATCAGTGCACCCGCAATTAACATACGAATATCGCTACCGCCGATGCCATTAAGCAGCAGCAGGCCAAGACCGCCAGCGCCAATCACTGCGGCAATGGCCATCACGCCGATGTTCATCACGACGGCGGTGCGGATGCCGCCAAAAATCACCGGCAGTGCCATCGGGATTTCAACCCAGCGCAAACGCTGCCAGAAGGTCATCCCGATACCGCGTCCGGCTTCACGCAGGCCCGGCGGCAGGCTGTCCAGCGCGGTATGGGTATTACGCACAATTGGCAGCAACGAGTAGAGAAACACCGCCGTGATAGCGGGCAGGGCACCAATGCCCTGACCGATCAGCGAAAAGAGCGGGATCATCAGGCCAAACAGCGCAATGGACGGTATTGTCAGCACGATGGTGGCAATCCCCAGCACCGGCGTCGCCAGCCATTTGTGGCGGACAATCAAAATCCCCACAGGGACGCCGATGAGTATGGCTAGCCCAACCGCCAGCGCCACCAGCCACAGGTGTTGCAGCGTCAGGGTTAACAGATAGTCCCAGTTATCCAGAATGTAGTGAATCGTCTCCATAGCGCCTCCTACAGCAACTGTTTGCTACGCAGGAAATCACGGGCGACCTGCTGCGGTGACTGATGGTCGATATCCACCTTCTTATTCAGTTCGGTGATAACGTCGTTATTGAGCTGGGCGGAGAGAGTATTCAGCGCCTCTTCCAGACCCGGATTGGCGTCAAGGGTGTCTTTACGCACCACGGGAGTGACCGCATAGCTCGGGAAGAAGCCTTTATCATCTTCCAGCACCTTCAGGTCGAAGCCTTTTACCCGCCCGTCGGTGGTATAGATAAGCCCGGCATCGACGAAACCGTCCCGCACCGCGTTATAGACCAGGCCCGGGTCCATCTGGCGGATCTGCGGGCGATCCAGTTCCATGTTGTATGCCGCCTGCAGCGGTTTCATCCCGTCGCTGCGTCCGGCAAATTCGAGGTCCAGACCCAGCAGCCAGTTTTTATCAGGATCGGTTTTACGGATCTGCTCAATCTTTGCGACCATTTCAGACATGGTGTTGATGTGTTCCGCTTCGGCGCGTTTACGCTGCATGGCGAAGGCGTAGGTATTGTTCATATCGGCAGGGTTGAGCCATACCAGACCGTGCTTAGCGTCCAGGCGTTTCACCGTCTCGTAAGACTCCTGTGGCGACATGCGCTTGTTGATGTGGTTAAAAATGATTAACGACGTGCCGGTGTACTCCCAGGTCATATCAATCTGTTTGTTGATCATCGCGTTGCGGGAAATGACCGTGGCAATATTGGTCTGTGGCTGGACCTGAAACCCCTTCTTTTGCAAATACTGGACGGTCATGGCCGAGAGAATGTGCTGCTCGGTAAAGCTCTTGGTCGCCAGGATCAGCGGGGCCGCTATCGCCTGGCTGGTGAACAGTGCCGCGGCACACAGCGCCGTCAGGCTGGATATCAGTCTCATAAAAGCTCCTTGTTATTGTTATCGAGCGAGATGTGGACTCATCACGCGACCCAGCGCAGCCAGCAGGGTGTCGAGGATCAGAGCAAACAGGGCGGTGGCCGCCGCGCCGAGGATCAGCGTCGGGAAGTCGTTGAGGTAGATACCGGGAAAAATCAGTTCGCCGTAGCTGCTGGCACCAATCAGGAAGGCCAGCGGGGCGGTACCCACGTTGATGGCGGTGGCAATGCGGATCCCGGAGAGCATTACCGGCCAGGCGTTGGGAAGTTCGACCTGGCGCAGACGCTGCCATTTCGTCATCCCAATGCCATTAGCCGCTTCCAGTAACGACGCCGGAACCGAGCACAGTCCGGCATAGGTGTTTCGCACTATCGGCAGCAGCGAGGCGAGGAACAGGGCGATAATCGCAGGCGTATCACCGATACCAATCACCACCATTGCCAGCGCCAGAACGGCCAGCGGCGGCAGGGTATTACCGACGTTAAAGATTTGCATCACGTATTCAGCGATACCGCGTGCTGACGGGCGGCTCAACAAAATGCCGCTGGGAATACCCATCAGCAGGGCAAAGAACATGGATGAGAATACCAGGATTAAATGCTGTTGCCCGAGGTAAATCAGGTCAACCTGACGCGCCTTAATTGTATCCAGCCCAATTCCCCAGGTGAGGAGGGCAACGACCACAATAATGGCGCCGACAAAAAGCAGCGAACGTTTGAGTAATGGGTGCATTGCGATGTGTCTCCCTGTGCGCATGCGTTATAGCAACCACGGGTTGCCTGTTGTTATGCCATGTTTCGGCAGGGGTAGATGACCTATAGCAAGCGTTTGGGATGGGTTCCAGCGAAGGGGGAAAATCAGTAACCCTATGAAATTAGTGACAACCTTAGGTTAAGCCTTATGGAGCAAGGGCTGGCTGTGGGGCAGACAGAATTGTCCTAAAGCGTAATTTAAAATGTGACAGTGTCACATGGCGTGAGCGTCTCCTCACGCCTGCGACCCTCATTATCGGCTGAAGGCGGCGCGCACCCGGCGAACGCGCACTGAGGTGCTGATGATGGAAAAGGCGGCGACAACGACGAGCATTACCCCAAGCGCCAGCATGGCGTTAAACCCAATCCACCTGAACAGGAGCAGCCCGGCGATACCGCCGGTAATAAACGAGAAAATGGTGGTTAAGTGGGTTTTAAGCTGACTTTTTTGCGCTGCCGTATCTTTGGAATAATCCCGGCGGAGCATCGCCACCAGGACCGAGGCCAGGGATATTCCCGCGTCCGTCAGCGTGCCGGTAATATGGGTTGATCTTACCCGGCCGCCGGAAAGCTGGGTCGATGTTGAATTATGAATCCCCATCAGACCACAAAGAAAGATAATAATTTCACGGTTAGTCGTGAGGGCATGGAAATACATCTCGTAACAGGAAACGCCGGTCAGTAATAATCCCTCGACCAACAGTATCTGGCAAAAAACCAGCCTGATATTATGGATAATCCCCCATAACACGATGATACGGGCCATGATTGCGCCGGCAACAAAAGACAGAATAATGGTGCCAAAGAACAAAATATCATTCAGATCGGTAGAGGAAACTTCGCTGGATAATTGGGAGGTATTGCCGGTCATATGGGAGGGGAAAAAGCCAAATGCCCCGAGGGCGATGGCGTTGAGCAAGCCTGCAGAGGTCGCAAGCCAGAGTGCGAGCAGGCGATCCTCCTGATGCGTTCGTTCTTTTTTGAGTTTAATCAGCAAGAATACCTCCGGGTTGAGCTTTGCCTGACTATTCAGGCTAGCAAAGCGGTGCAAGGGGCTGTCCAGGATATTGCTTAATTATTATTCCTGATAACGGCATTCAGGGTTTTGTAATTAAATAAAATATCCTTGCTGAATGTGTGTGGGCTGAAAACTTACACCATACCGTTATTCCCGTGACGTAAAAATGCCGGTCGCTGATTAAGTCGTTCGAACCAGGCGTTAATTGCCGGCACATCAGGCTTATCAAATGGCGTCATTTTCCAGCGGTTCACCGAAAGACCAAGTACCACGTCTGCAAGGGTAAACACCTCGCCCGCCGTATAGGCTGCGGTGCGTTGCAACTGCTCCTCCAGAATAGCAATGCAGTGGTTCCACGCTTTAATTCCGGCGGCAATACGCTCCGGGTCGTTATAGTCCGGGTTATTGCGTCCCAGTGCCGGAAAGACATACCGCCAGGCATTGTTAAATTCGCTTGCCTGCCAGTCCATCCAGCGTTCGACGTTGGCGCAGGCCTGCGGTTCCGTTGGCAGGAGATCCTCACGGCCGGCTTTACGGGCCAGATAACGGCAGATTGCGTTAGATTCCCAGAGGACGAACTCGTCATCGAGCAGCACGGGAACCATGGCGTTGGGATTCAGGGCGCGGAACGCAGCGGTTTGCGTGGAGGCAAAACCGCTGCCGTAGTCTTCCTGGTGATACTCGATACCCGCTTCTTCGCAGGTCCAGAGCACTTTACGTACGTTGATCGAGGTTGTCTTGCCCAGGATGCTTAACATGATGCCGGTGTCCTTTTAGAGATGCAGTGTTTAAAAACTCTACACCGGTTCTGGCGAACGGATGGATAAATCTGGAAACGATATCGCAGGCAAGGAAACGAAACGCTTAGTCAGTGGTGACAACGAACATTTTTGCCTGCTGTGCCAGCTGGCGTTCAGCTTTGATCGGGGCATATTTTTCCGAATGGTAAAACGCCAGCGCCTGCTGCAGTGAAGGGAACTCAAAAATGCCAGCAAAGGGTAGCGGTTCTTCATCGCCTTCAAGGAGTTCAACAACAGGACCAAAATGCAGAATTTTGCCGCCGGCCTCTTCAAGTGCCAGTCTGAAGCGAGGGGCAAGATTGGCCTGCCGTGCAGGGTCGATAACACGTAAATTGATATGGATAAATGCGGGCATCATGATACCTTGAATAGCGTTAATAGTGTATATACACTATTTTATCTCACCGTATCTGTCGAGCGTAAAGTATGAACACTGTTGATCTGGCGTTACTAAAAACCATCCCCGAGACCTGTCCGGCGTATCAGGCACGTGCAACCGCACGGGCTATTACGCGTTATTACAACGCCTGCTTCAGACCTTATGAATTGACGGCAGAACAGTTCAGCCTGCTGGTGGGGATCGGCGGTGGCGTAAATGAAACGGTGGCAGGGCTTGCATCAAAGGCCGGGGTGGATGCAACCACACTGAGCCGAAACATACGGATTATGGAGTCCCGTGGGGTTATTGAATCAACGGGGGGGCGCGGACGCCGTGGAAAACAACTTAGCCTGACCGCGCAGGGGTGGGCGCTTCTGACATCCGTGATCCCCGTATGGCAGTCCGCAAGAGAGGAATTGTCACGTAAAATGGGAAGCGAGCAGCTCAGCCTGACGACGACGATGATGAAAGACCTGGCAAAAACCAGCACATCATTTTGAGCCTTTCCTGCTGTCGCAGACACGTTCTGTGGGCAACGCCGTCAGCACCACGCGTCATCCCAAAGAGCACCAGCACGGTGCACTCAACTCGCCGTGTCTCACCAAAACGGTGAAACAGCCTGCACAGGCAGACTTAACAGTTTAATAATTAACATAAAAAATTCTGGCATATCCCTTGCAACGCTTAACACTGAAGGGCAGCACACCACAATTTGAAAAATAGCTGGCTAGGGTTCCGGTTCACTGCGGTGAATGACTGGTCCAAGAGCTGGCGACCTCTGAGAGGTTACACGGCGGGACAAAAGCCCGGGAGACAGCAGCACCTGAAGGTGTCGCGCTGCCCCCTAATTTTGTGCCACTCAGAGGTCAAGCATGAAGAAAACGCCATTATTCCGCACCCTGGTACTCTCCCTGGCGATGCTGGTCAGTCTCCCCACCTTTGCTGCGGTGAAGAAAGAGTTCAACGTCTGCTGGACCATCTACGCCGGCTGGATGCCCTGGGGCACCCTCAGCAGTAGCAAAATCATCGATAAATGGGCCGATAAATACGGCATCAAAATCAACGTTGTTCAGCTCAACGACTATATCGAATCCATCAACCAGTACACTGCGGGCCAGTTTGACGGCTGCACCATGACCAATATGGATGCGCTGACCATACCGGCCGCGGGCGGCGTTGATACCACGGCGCTGATCCTTGGCAGCTATTCAGAAGGCAACGACGGCGTGGTGATGAAGGGCGAGGGCAAAACGCTCAACGACCTGAAAGGGATGAAAGTCTACCTGCCGGAGCTCTCTGTTTCCCACTATCTGCTGGTGCGCGGCCTGGAAAAAGCCGGCCTGGCCGAAAAAGACGTCACCGTGGTAAACACGTCTGACGCGGATATCGTCTCTGCCTTTGGCACGGTAAATGTGCAGGCGGCGGTAGCCTGGAACCCGCAGCTGTCGGTCATCAAAAGCACGCCAAAAACGACTGAAGTGTTCAGTTCCTCTCAGGTACCGGGTGAGCTTATCGACATGATGGTGGTCAACAGCGAAACCCTGAAAGACAACCCGGCGCTTGGCAAAGCATTGACCGGCGCATGGTACGAGATAATGGGGCTGATGAAAGCGCAGGATGCCACCGTGCTCAACGCGATGGCCGCCGCCTCCGGTACCGATCTGGCCGGTTATCAGGCGCAGCTGAAAACAACCCACCTGTTCTATACCCCGCAGGACAATATTGCCTTTTTAACCTCGCCGGAGCTGGCGAAAACCATGCAGCGCGTGGCCACGTTTTCGTTCGATAAAGGGCTGCTGGGCGATGGGGCGCAAAGCGCGGATTTCATCGGCATGCGCTTCCCGGGCAATGTCACCCAGGGCGATGCCAGCAACGTGAAGCTGCGCTTTGACGACAGCTTCGTGAAAATGGCCGCTGCCGGCACGCTGTAATAACGGACGGAACATCCATGCGACAAATTAATCGCCATCCCACGCCCGGCATGCGGCTGATGCTCGTGATGCTGCCTTTCGTCCTGCTGCTGGCCGCATACTTTTTCGGTTCCGCGGTCAGGCTGGAGGCTAACCCGCAGGATAAGCTGCTGCCTGGCCTGCAGCAGATGCTGGACGCGCTATCACGCATGGCGTTTACCCCGGATAAACGCAGTGGTGACTATCTGTTCTGGGTGGATACGCTGGTGAGCCTTGCCCGTCTTCTGACGGGGCTGGTCATCGCCTCGATCATCGGCCTCTGTGTTGGCGTCACCGCCGGTGTTTTCCCGCTGTGGCGCGCGTCGCTCTCGCCGCTGATGACGGTGCTGTCGATGATCCCGCCGCTGGCGATCCTGCCGGTGCTATTTATCGTTTTCGGGCTGGATGAACTGTCGAAAGTGATGCTGATTGTCATCGGCATCACGCCGATGCTGGCGCGCGATCTGGAGCATCGCGCGTGCGAAATCCCACCGGAGATTCTGATCAAAGCCCAGACGCTGGGTGCCAACAGCTGGACGCTGGTGTTGCGCGTGGTACTTCCGCAGCTGCTATCGCGGCTGCTGACCTCGCTGCGTCTGCTGCTGGGATCGGCATGGTTGTTTCTCATTTCGGCAGAGGCCATCTCCTCAACCGCCGGGCTGGGCTATCGCATTTTCCTCGTGCGCCGCTATATGGCGATGGATGTGATCATTCCGTACGTCCTGTGGATCACGCTGCTGGCCTGGCTGATGGATCTGGCCCTGCGCCAGTTACATAAAACCTGGTTTCCCTGGGCGGAAGGAGGGAAAGCATGAGCTTTATCACCATCAACAATATCTGGCAGGAGTACGGCGACCACGTGGTGCTGGAGCGCCTCAATCTGCAGGTGAAAGAGGGCGAGTTCTGCTCAATGGTGGGGGCCTCTGGCTGCGGAAAATCCACGTTTTTGCGCCTGCTGCTCGGTCAGGAAGCGCCCAGCCGAGGGTCCATTACGCTCGACGGTAAACCGCTGCGCGCCGAGCCGGACAGCAGCCGGGGCGTGGTGTTTCAGCGCTACTCCGTTTTCCCGCATCTCAGCGTGCTGGATAACGTCACCATAGGGCTCGAACTGCCGCAAGCGCCGCTGTTCGGGCGCCTGTTTGGGGCAAAGAAACGCGCGGCGCGTGAGCGGGCCACCGGGATGCTGGAAAAAGTCGGTCTCGGGCATGCGATGCACAAATACCCGGCCCAGCTTTCAGGCGGTATGCAGCAACGTTTAGCCATTGCGCAGGCCTTCATCATGCAGCCGCGCGTGTTGCTGCTGGATGAGCCGTTTGGCGCCCTGGACCCGGGTATCCGTAAAGATATGCACGCCTTGTTGCTTCAACTGTGGGGGGAGACCCGCATGACCGTCTTTATGGTCACCCACGATCTTTCGGAAGGCTTTAACCTCGGCACCCGCTTACTGGTGTTCGACAAAGTGCGCCTCGACCCGCAGGCGCCCAACGCCTTTGGCGCCCGTATTACCTACGACATTCCGCTCAACGAGACGCGGCTCTCCGCGCTGAGTGGAACGGCTCCCGATAACGTTTATGCATTAAGGGGTTAACACCGTGAATACCATGACCATGTTACGTGAAGAGATCCTGCCCGGCGGCGGTCACCTCTCGTTTGTGCTTAAGCGCGGGCAGATCCTGCGTATGACCGACATTGAAGGTGGAGCAAACGTCAGCCTGCTGATGCTGAATCCGCACGAGAAAAGTGAACGTCTGAACCTGCCCGACACCCTGAAAGGCCAGCACACCGCGCGTCTGACCGCCGGACACTGCTTTTACTCCGACATGGGACGCGTGCTGGCAGGCATCACCGCAGATACCTGCGGCTGGCATGACCCGTTTGGCGGCGTACTGAACGCCGCCGAGGTGACTGAAAAGTATGGCCAGGGACGCTATCAGGAACTGCGTAACGGGTTTTACCGAAACGGAACGGACAACCTGCTGGTGGAGATGGGGAAGTGGGATCTCAATCTCGAAGATCTGCTGATGGTGGTCAACTTCTTCAGCAAAGTCACCGTCGATGACCGCGGTCAGTTCACCTTCCACGGCGGCTATTCGCAGCCGGGCAGTTACGTGGAGCTGTACGCGCCCATGGACACGCTTGTGGTGATGACCGCGCTGCAGCATCCGATGGATCCGTCCCGGGAATATGCCCCACGACCGGTCGCGCTGAGCTGGCGACAGGCTGAGGATGAAGAGGGGGCTGTTAACGCGCTTCTGACGCGCCCGGAAAACGAACGCGCCATGACCAATACCCGGCTTTTCGCCCTGTAAGGAGCAGTAAAATGACCATGATCTCTGAAAAGCATGTGCAAGACGCGGTATTTCGCCACGTGATCCCGGCAGGTGAACCGTACCTGTTCGAGGTGAAACAAGGGCAGACGTTGCGCCTGCTCGACCTGGAAGGTAACCAGGCGGTCGACACGCTGTTCTACAATGCCGATAACCCGCGTGAACGTTACGATGCGCAGCGCACATTGCGCCGTCAGAACAACGCCTATCTCACGCGTGGCAGCGTCCTGTACTCCAGCCTCGGTAACCCCCTGCTGACCATTATCGACGATACCTGCGGGCGTCACGATACCCTCGGCGGGGCCTGCGCCCAGGAGAGCAACACCGTGCGATACGCCCTCGATAAACGCCATATGCACAGCTGCCGCGATAACTTCCTCTGCGCCTGTCTGCACGATGGCCGTCTGCAAAAACGCGACATCACGGCCAACATCAATTTCTTTATGAACGTGCCGGTGACGCCAGAGGGCGGGCTGACGTTTGAAGATGGCATCTCCGCGCCGGGGAAATACGTCGACCTGCGCGCCGAGTGCAACGTCATTGTCTTGATCTCCAACTGTCCACAGCTGAATAACCCCTGCAACGGCTGGAACCCAACGCCTGCTGAGGTGCTGGTATGGAACTGACGCCCACCCGCTGGCAGCGACTGCGCCAGGCGCTGTACCGCCTGTTTGAAGTTCGTGCCGGACGCATTCTGCCGTAACCGCTTTTTCCCCCATGGACGACCATGGGTGAGCCGATTTTCGGCGGGACGACCCGCCACGATTGAGTCTGACCTATGTTGACGACACTCCTGATTGCGAACCGCGGGGCGATAGCCTGCCGCATTTTACGCACCCTGCGCACCATGAAAATCCGTGGTGTGGCAGTCTATTCCGAGGCGGATATCAGCAGCCTGCATATTCGCGAGGCCGATGAAGCGCTGAGTCTGGGCGATGGCCCGGCGGCGAATACCTATCTGGATAGCACGAAGATCATCGCCGCCGCGAAAGCCAGCGGGGCACAGGCCATTCATCCGGGGTACGGCTTTCTCTCGGAAAACGCCGCGTTCGCCGAAGCGTGTGACGCCGCGGGGATTGCCTTTGTGGGCCCCACGCCGGAACAGCTGCGTCTGTTTGGGCTAAAACATACCGCTCGCGCGCTGGCGAAAACGCACGATGTTCCGATGCTGGAGGGCACCGACCTGCTGGCCGATGTTAACCAGGCCGTCAACGCTGCCGCCGGGGTGGGATATCCGGTGATGCTGAAAAGCACGGCGGGAGGCGGCGGTATCGGTATGCGCGTCTGCTATGACGCAGAAGCGCTGCGTGACGCGTTCGATGCGGTAGTGCGTCTGGGGAAAAATAACTTCAGCGACGCGGGTGTCTTTATCGAAAAGTACATTGAGCGGGCGCGTCATCTGGAAGTACAGCTGTTTGGCGACGGCAAGGGTGAGGTAATTGCCCTCGGCGTGCGCGACTGCTCTGTGCAGCGGCGTAACCAGAAAGTGCTGGAGGAGACGCCCGCGCCAAACCTGCCGGCGGGCATAGTGCAGTCATTGTGCGAGGCGGCGATAACGCTCGGTAAAGCGGTCAACTACCGCAGCGCGGGCACCGTTGAATTCGTCTATGACAGCGACGCCGCCCGCTTTTACTTCCTTGAGGTGAATACCCGTTTGCAGGTGGAGCACGGCGTGACCGAACAGGTGTGGGGCGTGGATCTGGTGCGCTGGATGATCGAACTTGCCGCCGGAACGTTGCCGCCACTGGCGACACTGCGTGACACCCTGAAACCGAAGGGGCATGCCATTCAGGCCAGGATCTATGCCGAGAATCCGGGCCGTCAGTTCCAGCCTTCACCGGGACTGCTCACCGACGTGGCTTTCCCGCCCGATGACCGCGTTACGCTGCGCATCGACAGCTGGGTTGAGGCCGGATGCGAAGTCCCGCCGTTTTTTGACCCCATGTTAGCCAAAATGATCGCCTGGCAGCCGACACGCGAAGCCGCCATCCGCGTGCTGCATTCCGCGCTGGGGGAGACCCGTCTTTATGGCGTTGAAACCAACCGCAGTTATCTGCAGCAGATCCTGACCTTCGCGCCGTTTGCCGCAGGTGAGCCCTGGACCCGCTGTCTTGAGCATCTGATGTACCAGGCGTCCACGCTGGAGGTGCTCAGCGCCGGTACGCAGACCACGGTACAGGATTACCCGGGACGCACAGGCTACTGGGCGGTTGGCGTTCCGCCATCCGGGCCAATGGACAGCCTGGCGCTGCGTCTGGGTAACCGTCTGCTGGGCAATAAAGACGATGCCGCCGCGCTTGAGATCACCCTCAGCGGCCCGACGCTGAAATTCAACTGCGATGCGCAGCTGGTGGTGACGGGCGCTGAAATTGCGCTCACGCTGGACGGTGAACCGCTGACCAATAATCACGTTTTTCGCGTCCGTGCGGGCATGACGCTGCGTATGGGAGAGATCCGTGGTGAGGGCGTGCGCAGCTATCTTTGCCTGCGCGGCGGGTTTAACGTGCCGGAATATCTGGGCAGTAAAAGCACCTTCACGCTGGGGCAGTTCGGGGGGCACGCCGGACGGGCGCTCCGCACAGGTGACATTTTGCATCTGGCTCCGTTAACCGAGCCGGTAGCCGACGCGCCGCTGCCGCAGGCGCTGCACACGAGGCTGGACGCGGTGCGCGAACTGCGGGTGATTTACGGCCCGCACGGTGCACCGGAGTATTTCACGCCGGATTACATCGCGACGTTTTTCGCCACCGAATGGGAAGTGCATTTCAACTCCAGCCGGACGGGGGTACGCCTGATTGGCCCGAAACCGGAATGGGTTCGCGACAGCGGCGGCGAGGCGGGACTGCATCCGTCGAACATTCATGACAATCCGTATGCCATCGGCGCGGTGGATTTTACCGGCGATATGCCGGTGATCCTCGGCCCGGATGGCCCAAGCCTGGGCGGGTTTGTCTGTCCGGTCACCATCATCGAGGCCGATCTGCACGCGGTAGGGCAACTGAAGGCGGGAGATTACGTTCGCTTTGTGCCGGTGGATATTGCCACCGCGCGACGGCTGGCGCAGGCGCAGGAGCGCCAAATCGCCAGCCTGACCCCGCAACCTGTCATGTGGCAACCTGCCGGTCTGGACTCACCGATTGTGCTGACGCAGGGGACTGACGATAAACGTCTGGTGGCGAGAGTGTCGGGTGATACCCATCTGCTGCTGGAGATTGGCGAGCCAGAGCTGGATCTGGTGCTGCGTTTTCGCGGCCACGCGCTGATGCAGGCGCTGGAGGACCGGGCGCTGAAAGGCGTTATCGATCTCACGCCGGGGATCCGCTCCCTGCAAATTCATTATCAGCCGGAAACGCTGCGCCTGGATAGCCTGCTGGAGGTGATCGCCGGGCTGTGGCAGGGCGTTTGTGACCAGGACTCGCTGGACGTGCCATCGCGCATCGTCTGGCTGCCGCTCTCCTGGGACGATCCGGCGTGTCAGAAAGCCATCGACAAATACATGACCACCGTGCGCCGCGATGCGCCGTGGTGCCCGAGTAACCTGGAGTTTATCCGTCGCATAAACGATCTGGCTAACATTGATGAAGTGTATAAAACGGTGTTCGACGCCCGTTATCTGGTGATGGGGCTGGGGGATGTCTACCTCGGCGCGCCGGTGGCCACGCCGCTCGACCCGCGACACCGTCTGGTGACCACCAAATACAATCCGGCGCGCACCTGGACGGCGGAGAACTCGGTGGGTATTGGCGGGGCATACCTCTGCATCTACGGTATGGAAGGGCCGGGCGGGTATCAGTTTGTGGGGCGAACCCTGCAGATGTGGAATCGCTATCGCACGGTAGATGATTTCGGCGGCAAGCCCTGGCTGCTGCGTTTCTTCGATCAAATTCGTTTTTATCCGGTCTCAGCCGGGGAATTGCAAACCATCCGCCGGGATTTCCCGCTGGGGCGTTATCCGCTGCGTATTGAACACACCACGCTGAAACTGGCGGAGTATCAGCAGTTTCTGGCTGACGAAGCAGCTGAGATTGAGGTATTCCGTACGCATCAGCAGGCGGCGTTTAACGCCGAGCGTGAGCGCTGGATAGCGGGCGGGCAGGCGCATTTTGACAGCAGCGACGAAACGACGGATGACGGTGACGACGCGCCGTTACGGTCGGGAGAATCCGGTGTTGAAAGCCCGGTTGCCGGCAACCTGTGGCAGGTGAACGTTGAGGTCGGCAACTCCGTGCGCGAAGGCGATGTGCTGGTGGTGCTGGAGTCGATGAAAATGGAAATCCCGTTAGTTGCCACTCAGGACGGCGTGGTCAGTCAGGTCCGTGTCCAGCCGGGGTCGTCGGTGCGGGCGGGCCAGTGCGTGGTCGTTCTGGAGAAAACAGCATGAAGCCTCTTTATGATTTACGTCTCTCTGTGCTGGCAGAGGCATACCGTGAAGGCCAGATCGCCCCGCGTGAGGTGATAACGGCATTACGCGAGCGCGCGCTGGCGCTGAACCCGTCATTTAACGCTTTTATTTATCTGCTCACCCCTGAAGAGCTGGAGCCGTACCTTGCCGCGCTGGAGGGCGTAGCGCCGGACGCGCTGCCGCTGTTCGGCGTGCCCTTTGCCATCAAAGACAATATCGATCTGGCGGGTATCGACACCACCGCCGCCTGTCCGGCATTTGCGTATCGGGCAGAACAGGATGCAACGATAGTTTCGCAGCTGATTGCGCTGGGGGCGATTCCTCTGGGGAAAACTAACCTCGATCAGTTCGCTACCGGCTTAAACGGTACGCGTTCGCCGTATGGCCCATGTCGTAACAGCGTTCATCCGGATTACCCGTCCGGTGGATCCAGCGCGGGGTCGTCGCTGGCGGTCGCCCTGGGTCTGGCGAGCTTCGCGCTGGGAACGGACACGGCCGGCAGCGGGCGCGTACCGGCCTCGCTGAATAATCTGGTCGGCCTCAAGGCAACCAAAGGACTCATCTCCACGGCAGGGGTTGTGCCTGCCTGCCGCACGCTGGACTGCGTCACGTTTTTCACCGCGACAGCAGCAGAGGCCAGCCAGCTGCTGGCACTCACGGCGCGACAGGATCCGCGTGACGAATACAGCCGGTCAAACCCGGCGTGGAACGGTCCGCAGGCTTTTGGTGTCCCTGCTGCGGGCTTTCGCTTTGGCGTGCCGGAGACGCTGGAGTTTCTCGGCTGTGCAGAAAGCGAGGCGCTGTATCACCGCGCGAAGACAGGGCTTATCGCGCTGGGTGGCGTGCCCGTGACTCTCGACTTTGCACCGTTTCTGGCGGCCGCGAAACTGCTCTATGACGGCCCGTGGGTTGCCGAGCGTTATCACCTCGCGGGTGCGCTGATTGAACGCCAGCCCGACGCGGTGTTGCCGGTTATCCGTGATGTCCTGCAACACGCGCCTGCAGCCACTGCGGTGGCGGCGTTTGACGCGCAGTACAAACTCCAGCGGTATAAAGCCGAGTGCGATGCCATGATGGCCGACCTGGAGTGCGTATTAATCCCGACGTATCCCCGCCCGGTGAGTCTGGCTGAGCTGGCCGATGAACCGGTTAAAAGCAACTCGGCGCTGGGCATCTATACCAACTTTATGAACCTGCTCGACTATGCCGCCGTAGCGGTCCCGGTCGGTGAAATGAACAATGGGCTGCCATCCGGCGTCACGCTATTTGGCCGCGCGTTTACCGATCAGTATCTGCTCAGTCTGGCCGATGCGTTACAACGTCACACAAAATTAACGTTACCGGGCAATCGTGCCATGCTGGACGACGCGCCGACCTGCACTGCAACCCATGACCGCCTGCGGATAGTGGTCTGCGGTGCGCATATGGACGGTCTGGCGCTCAATGTTCAGTTACGAGAGCGCGGAGCACGCCTTGTCGACGCGACCACCAGCGCACCTTATTACCGTCTGTATGCGCTGGCGGACGGTAAACGTCCCGGAATGGTTCGGGTGGCAGACCAAGGGGCCGGGATTGCGGTCGAAGTCTGGGAGCTACCGCACAGCGAAGTGGGGTCGTTTCTTGCCGGGATCCCCGCACCTCTGGGGCTGGGAAAAATCGAGCTGCAGGATGGACGGTGGTTGACCGGGTTTATCTGCGAGGCGTATGGCCTGGAGGGGGCACGGGATATCACCGAATTTGGTGGCTGGAGAGCCTGGCTTGCCCGGAATCGGTGAGCAAGCCAGGTGCTGGCGTTAGCGGTACAGCGTTTTTTCTGCGACCGGAATAATTAACGTGTCCTGCCAGTCCGCGAGCGTCAGCTGTGCGAGTTTGCCCAGTGCGGTGTAGAACGGGTGCCCGGCGTTTTCAACAAACACGGACAGGAAGCGGGTACTCCACGGCAGCAGGTGCCACGCCAGAAGCTGGTCGCGTTCAGCGTCGCGGCCATTTTCTGCCAGCCACGCGGCCAGTAACAGCAGGGTACCGATGTGATCTTCCGGTTCGTTCTGCTTCATCTCGAAGGCAATGTTGTTTTCACGCATCCACTGGCGCAGCGCGAGGGTGGAGTCGCCGAAGAGCACGGATTCCCGATCCAGCCAGACGGAACCCCATGGCGGTGACGGCAGGGCGTAAGGGCCAATAAACAGACGTTGCCAGGCATCTTTCAACGCTTCATCTGATGGCGTTTTGAACGCATCTGCAACGGGTTGCAGCGTTTCCGGCGCCAGCGGCCAGTCCTGAATCCAGTCGCCTGCGGTGAGCGCCTGCACCAGCGGCGCAGTCTGCTCGCTATCCGGAGCAAAATAAAACAGCGCGCCCAGTACCCGGGCGCTGAACGCGAACGAATCACGCTGTGAGACTTCTTTCATGACTACCTTCCTTGCTCGCGCGGAGTCGCCCGCGCGACTGTGTTAACCCGCAATCGCCATACCTGCGGTCATGTGCAGACCATAGAAAAGACCACGGCCAATCAGTTCACCCACGACGACCAGTATCACGCCTGCAAAAAGAGCGAAGGCTTTAGGCTCCTGCCGACGCATCAGCGGGCACAACCAGCAGCCGAGTCCGGCGGCAAGCAGTACGATACGCCAGATTTGCAGTGCGCCATAGTCAGGCAGCAGGGCACTCGCCTGTTGAACGGAACTGTGGATTGTCGCCAGGTCATTGCTCTGCAGCACGATGACCGCCACGCAGGCCAGGAGTGCCAGCACGCTGACAGAGGCCGCGAATGTGCTTTTATATGTCGTGTTTGCCACGCGCAGCAACAGGGCTGCAAACAGCGGCCCTCCCAATGCCAGCGTCAGGAAAAAGGCCAGCGTGGTGTAACCCGTGTACCAGGTCGGTACGGTATCAATTTGATAAACCCGGGTCATCGCCCAGACAAAGACAACGCCCAGGATCTGGCTAACGACCAGCCAGATTTTACCCAGTGCCAGGGGCATTTTACCGATAACGGATACCAGCCACCAGAAACCGCCAACGGCAAAGAAAACGGATCCCGCGGCAATTTCGTTACTGAGCGCCGAAGCACCCACGCGGTTGAGCGAGTTAAAGGCCCGGAGCGGGGAGCCAAGGTGCAGCACGGACGCCAAAAATCCGATGCCCATCACCAGCCACAGAAAGAACATACTGCGGACAAGGCGTGTTTTCACCGCGTCGTCTTTTTCAGTAAGCCAGACGAGCCCCATAACGATCAATGCCCCGGCGACGCACTGTCCGAAGACCGTGAAGATCACCAGCGGCCATTCATGCCATCCACTTCCCATCTCACACCTCTTTCGGGTTTGCCAGGTAGCCGGTGGTATCCCCTGTCGGGCGACTGTTGGCGTTAGGTTTAATCACGATGCTTGGCTTCGTGAAGTGCGCGGACGGCAGCGGCGCGACGGCCGCCAGCTGACCATGTTTTTTACGCAACTCGTCGATAGGACCGAAATCCAGCGCGCGCAGCGGGCAGGACTCCACGCAGATCGGCTTTTTGCCGTCTGCCACACGAGTGTGGCAGCCGTCGCACTTGGTCATATGCCCTTTGGCGGCGTTGTACTGCGGGGCACCGTACGGACAGGCCATGTGGCAGTAGCGACAGCCGATGCAGACATCTTCATCCACTACCACGAACCCGTCGTCACGCTTGTGCATCGCCCCGCTCGGGCAGACCTTGGTGCAGGCCGGGTCTTCGCAGTGGTTGCAGGCAATCGACAGGTAGTAGGCAAACACGTTCTGGTGCCAGACACCGTTGTCTTCCTGCCAGTCACCGCCCGCGTATTCGTAAATACGACGGAAGCTGACGTCCGGGGTTAAATCTTTGTAATCCTTGCAGGCGAGCTCGCAGGTTTTGCACCCGGTGCAGCGGCTGGAATCAATAAAAAATCCATACTGAGTGGTCATCACTTACTCCTTACGCCTTCTCGATCTGCACCAGATTGGTGTGCTGCGGGTTACCTTTGGCCAGCGGTGACGGGCGGTGCGTGGTCAGGGTGTTGATGCATGAACCGTGGTCGATACGATCGCCGTTCATATTGGCGTCATGCCAGGCTCCCTGGCCCATCGCGCTCACGCCGGGCATGATGCGTGGTGTGACTTTCGCTTCGATGCGTACCTCGCCGCGATCGTTAAACACGCGCACCGTATCGCCATTTTTGATGCCGCGTTGCGCCGCGTCCACGGGGTTGAGCCAGACCTCCTGACGGCAGGCGGCTTTCAGCACGTCGACATTGCCGTAGCTGGAGTGGGTGCGAGCTTTGAAGTGGAAGCCGAAGAGCTGCAGCGGGAATTTATGACGTTCCGGGGCGTCCCAGCCGTCGAAGGTCGAGGCGTAGACCGGCAGCGGGCTGATGGTTTCGTCGTCGGCGAGCTCCCAGGTAGCCGCAATCTCTGCCAGCTTGCTGGAGTAAATTTCAATCTTGCCCGAGGGGGTGTTGAGCGGATGAGCCTGCGGATCATCGCGGAATTTTTTATAGGCCACGAAGTGCCCGGCCGGATCTTTACGCTTATAAATACCCCTCTCTTTCAGTTCGTCATAGGACGGCAACTGCGGATCTTTTTCGAGCATTTTGGCATACAGATACTGCAGCCACTGCGCCTGGGTACGTCCTTCGGTAAATCGCTGATGAATATCCGGGCCGAGGCGTTTCGCCACTTCACTCATGATCCAGTAGATCGGTTTGCGCTCAAACTTCGGTGCGGTCACGGGCTGAAGGAAAATCAGATAGCCCATGTTGCCTGCATAATCGTTAGGAATAATGTCTTCCTGCTCAACGGTCATTAAATCGGGCAGCAGGATGTCAGCATATTTCGCCGACGAGGTCATAAAGTTGTCGATCACCACGATGGTTTCGCATTTACTCTCGTCCTGCAGAATATCGTGGGTTTTGTTGATGTCGGAATGCTGGTTGATGATGGTGTTGCCAGCGTAGTTCCAGATGAATTTGATCGGCACATCCAGCTTCTCTTTTCCCCGCACGCCGTCGCGCAGGGCGGTCATTTCGGGTCCGCGCGCGATGGCGTCGGTCCAGCTAAAGCATGAGATTTGCGTTTTCACCGGGTTATCCGGCAGTGGCATACGCTCAATGGTGATCGTGTAGGTCGATTCACGTGCGCCGCTGTTCCCGCCGTTGATACCGACGTTTCCGGTCAAAATCGGCAACATGGCAATGGCGCGGGAGGTCAGCTCGCCGTTGGCCTGGCGCTGGGGGCCCCAGCCCTGACAGATGTAAGCCGGTTTGGTACTGCCAATTTCTCGTGCAAGCTTGATGATGCGATCGGCCGGTATGCCTGTGATGCGCGAGGCCCATTCCGGCGTTTTGGCGGTGGCATCATCACCCTGACCGAGAATATACGCTTTGTAATGTCCGTTAGCAGGCGCACCTTCCGGCAGCGTTTTTTCGTCATAGCCGACGCAGTACGTGTCGAGGAACGGCTGATCGACAAGGTTTTCGTCGATCAGTACCCAGGCGATACCCGCGACCAGCGCGGCGTCCGTCCCCGGGCGAATCGGGATCCACTCGTCTTCGCGCCCGGCGGCGGTGTCGGTATACCGCGGATCGATGACGATCATGCGCGCGTGAGAGCGCTCGCGGGCCTGCTCGAGATAATAGGTTATCCCGCCGCCACTCATTCGCGTCTCTGCCGGGTTATTGCCGAACATCACCACCAGCTTCGTGTTTTCAATATCCGAGGTGCTGTTGCCATCGTTGCTGCCGTAGGTGTAGGGCATTGCACAGGCTATTTGCGCGGTGCTGTAAGTGCCATAGTGGCTTAAAAAGCCGCCGTAGCAGTTCATAAGACGCGCGACCAGCGAAGCATAAGGGGAGGAGCGGGTGATATTGCCGCCCACAATGCCGGAGGAGTAGTTAATGTAGACCGCTTCGTTGCCGTATTTTTCGACGACATCTTTCAGGCTGCGGGTAAGGGTGTCCAGGGCTTCATCCCATGAGATACGCTCAAATTTGCCTTCACCGCGTTTCCCTACGCGCTTCATGGGGTAGTTCAGACGATCGGGGTGATTGATCCGACGGCGAATAGAACGCCCGCGCAGGCAGGCGCGAACCTGATGATTGCCATAAATATCCTCACCGGTGTTATCCGTTTCGACCCAGTAAACTTCTTCATCACGGACGTGAAGACGCAGCGCACAACGGCTCCCGCAGTTGACCGAGCAGGCACCCCAGACCACTTTGTCTTCAGCGGGCTTTACGGCGTTTTGTACCGCGGCAGCGGCGCTCTTGAGGCCAAAAGGCAGTGAGATCCCTCCGGCGGCAAGTGCCAGAGAGCCTATTGCAGTGGATTTAACCAACGTTCGACGGCTGATCCCGCCGTGATTTTCGACATCGGACATAACTCACCCCATCATTTTAATTGCGTATTATTTTCGCCCGTGATTACAACCGGGCTAATGATGGGGTGAATGTTACTTATTTGGAGGTATTAAATATTAATCCTCATCAAGTCAAAGGGAATTGGCCACGAGAAAGTGATTAAAATCACTGAGGTTCGCCCTGACCATTATCCTGCATCCCTGATGCGGCACCGCTACCGGTGCGGGTATAGAGAATTTTAAAAGTATCGTTCGCACAATGACCGACTACCTGTGCATCCGGCTGGTCAGCCTGATCGTTTGGCACAATATTCAACGTAAAGCCGGACTCGGGCACGCCGTTATTGATGATTTTCTGCTGAATATCGCTTTTTACGCGCTCGCAGGAATCCGGGGCAGCCAGAGCCGCTGTAGAAGCGCTCATTAACAGCAGGGCGGTAATCCAGGGTAACCGTTTCATCTGTAGCTCCTTTTCTCTGTGTGTCGGTTAAGCTTAGCAGGGTTCGTGTAAGCTTTTGTTATTGGGGATAACTTTCTGAACAATCTTATACAGGCTTCCTGCGCTCATTTTCCCCAATTTCAATTTCCATCAACACGTCCTGCGGGCGGTGATACCCGCCCGGCATCGCGACGCTAAGCGCGGTGCGTTTTGCTCTGCACCTGTTGTTCGCCGGAGTGATGCCGTAAGTCATCACACATCGCCTGCAATTCATTGAACAATCTTGCCACATGGAAACCATCGCACACGGAATGATGGACCTGCACGGCGAGGGGCAACAATACTTTTCCACCCTGGTTGACGTATTTCCCCATAGTGAACATGGGGGCAAAAAAGTTCTGCATATTGGCTACGTTGATATTAAAACTGGTAAAACTTGACCAGGGGATCGCCGACACGAAAAATACATTTTCCCGTGACTCTTCCTTCGGCCAATAAGAAAGGCTATTACCATAGCGAGCAACATCTTCCGAATAAACGTTCTGGAAATGATCAATATTGCCATCGAAGTGACTCCATAATGAAGAAAAGGTCTCCGTTTCATTATGGAAAATGGTATAGCTTGGATGAATTTCATTCCATATGACAAGTTCATTGTTCTTCATGGCCATACGGAATTCCGAATGGTTGTTGACGATTTTAGAAAGGAGGGAAATCATCGTCGGATAAAATTTCCAGCCCAGTTCTTTTATATCCCTGAGCAATGCGGTGATGTCTATTTGAACAGTTTGATTAAATGTAGATTGAGCAAAGGACTGAAATACCTCGAAATGTTCTTTTCTGGCCCAACGTGATAAGTCAACAGGCGTATATGCAGGGATTGTTTTTTTCATTTTTTAACCTTTGATGAGCAATCAAAAATCAGCGTTTTGCCTACGTTTTTTCATGAATAAAGAAAGCATAGAGATTCCAGGCGGTTTTGGACGCGAACGCATTTGTGAGGGTAGCGCATCCTTATAGAGGAAGAAAGGGGATGGTAAACATTTAATATATCAAAGAAAAAAGTTAGATGGTGCAATCTGCCGGCGTTTTCATGTTGTTAATATGTCACAGAATATCCGTCATGCGCTCAAAACAGGTGTGTTTCCTGTTCAACAGCGGGCACAGCGCCTTCTCGTTCTGGCGAGGTTTTGCAGAGGGTAAGAGAGATTAATGCATTGATTGTACGTCTCTTTTCGCCTGACATTTTGCTATCGTGTGAACAACGGTATTTGCTAATATGATCGGGAATACTCTCCCTGATTCGGTAAATGATGTGAAGAACTACGCAGCGATAACGCTACTGGCAGCAACACTGGTGGGGTGCGACAACCCTTCCGCGCCGCTGTCGTTTACGCCCGAGATGGCGAGCTTCTCCAATGAATTTGATTTTGACCCTCTGCGCGGCCCGGTAAAAGACTTTACCCAGACACTGTTCAACGACAAAGGTGAAGTCTCCAAACGGGTAACCGGTACGATGTCGACGGAAGGGTGTTTCGATACCCTCGAACTGCACGACCTCGAGGCCAATACCGGCGTGGCGCTGGTACTGGATGCTAATTACTACCTTGATGCGGAAACCCAGCAGCGAAAAGTGAAACTGCAGGGGAAATGCCAGCTGGCCGAATTACCGTCGGCGGGCGTAACGTGGGATACCGACGATAACGGGTTTGTGGTGGCGGCGCACGGCAAAGAGATGGAAGTGAAGTACCGCTATGATGCGGATGGCTATCCGCTGGGGAAAACCACCGTCTCCGGGGACCAGCATTTATCCGTCCAGTCGACGCCGTCTAAAGATCTTCGCAAAAGAATGGATTACTCCGCCGTGAGCATGCTGAATGACAAGCCGCTGGGCAACGTCAATCAGAGCTGTGATTACGATCGACACAATAATCCGGTGAGTTGCGATCTGACGATCACCGACAACAGCGTGAAGCCCGCCGTTGAGCGCAAGTACACCATTAAGAACAGTATTGAATACTACTGAGAAAAAGCCGCGCAGGTTACTGCGCGGTGGGTTTCAGCAGGCTGGCGCCTGACGGTTTGTGTCCGGCCAGGTGCTGATGCTGGAAGATGCACATGCGAATGGTGTTGCGGTATTCACCGTTGATAAAGAACTCGTGAACCAGTTCGCCTTCCACCATAAAGCCCAGCTTGCGGTATATATGGATCGCTTTCTCGTTCTCTTTATCCACGATGAGATAAAGCTTGTAGAGATTCAGGACGTTGAATCCGTAATCCATCGCCAGCTTCGCCGCCCGCGTGGCAAGACCTTTCCCCTGATGCTCAGGTGAAATGATAATCTGGAATTCTGCCCGACGATGAACGTGGTTGATCTCAACCAGTTCCACCAGACCGGCTTTTTCACCTTCACACTCCACGACAAAACGGCGTTCGCTCTGATCGTGAATGTGCTTATCGTAGAGATCCGACAGCTCAACAAACGCCTCGTAAGGCTCTTCGAACCAGTAGCGCATCACGCTGGCGTTATTGTCGAGCTGGTGGACGAAGCGCAGGTCTTCACGCTCCAGCGGGCGGAGCTTAACGTCACACTGCACTGACATTATGGCGCTACCGTGCGGCCAGTTCGACGATCCAGGCAGCGCAGGGTATTTGGCTCCCAGTAGGCGTTAACGTTGGCACTTTGCTGACACTTATCGCGCGCGTCGAAAGCGACATCTTCTTTGTCCCACTCTTTTTCAACACGTTTGTTCACCTTCTGGCGAAGGCTACGGGTGTCATTCCATTGTTCTTTGTCCATCGCGGCGTTCTGACGGCTTTGCGCGCTGTCGCCAGACTCAATAATGAGTTTGCTGGTTTCGGCGGTGGCAGAGGCGGCAAAGGCGAACGATGACAGCGCCAGCAGGGCTGTCAGACAAAGGCGTTTGCTTAATGTAGTCATAGCGTTTCCTTTTAAATGGGCGCAGATAATTAAGTTATCCCGTTCAGATTCTACACCAAAGAGAAATAACGGCATACCCGCGGCACGGGTATGGAAAAGTAAACGATATCATCAGGTATGATGTCTAAATAAATCATCACATGACCGTAAATATGCTCAAAACCACTCTGCTTTTTTTTGCCACCGCGCTGTGTGAAATCATCGGCTGCTTCCTTCCGTGGCTCTGGCTGAAGAAGGGGGCAACCGTATTCCTGCTGATCCCGGCGGGCATTGCGCTGGCCCTGTTTGTCTGGCTGTTGACGCTGCACCCGGCGGCCAGCGGGCGCGTCTACGCCGCTTATGGCGGGGTTTATGTCTGTACCGCGCTGCTGTGGTTACGCGTGGTGGATGGTGTGAAGCTCAGCGCCTATGACTGGGCCGGGGCGCTGGTTGCGCTGTGCGGCATGTTGATTATTGTTGCCGGATGGGGGCGCGCCTGAGCGCCCGATTTTTTTGTGACCGTTCGCTGATTTTATGATCATTATACTTGTATGGTAGTAGTGCAGAGGAGTAAGTTTCCAGCATCACAATGAGCGATGTAAGGAAATGGATTATGAAGATTGTCGGGGCTGAAGTCTTTGTTACCTGCCCGGGGCGTAACTTTGTCACCCTTAAAATTACCACCGACGAGGGCATCGTCGGCCTGGGTGATGCCACCCTCAACGGACGTGAACTTTCGGTGGCCTCTTATCTGAAAGATCACCTTTGCCCGCAGTTGATCGGCCGTGATGCGCACCGTATTGAGGATATCTGGCAGTTCTTCTATAAAGGCGCCTACTGGCGTCGTGGCCCGGTCACCATGTCGGCCATTTCCGCCGTGGATATGGCACTGTGGGATATCAAAGCCAAAGCGGCCAATATGCCGCTCTACCAGCTGCTGGGCGGCGCATCCCGGGAAGGGGTGATGGTCTATTGTCATACCACCGGACACTCCATTGATGACGTGCTGGAAGATTACGCCCGGCATAAAGAGATGGGCTTTAAGGCGATCCGCGTTCAGTGCGGCGTGCCGGGTATGAAAACCACCTATGGCATGTCGAAAGGAAAAGGGCTGGCCTACGAGCCCGCCACTAAAGGTGACTGGCCGGAAGAGCAGCTCTGGTCCACTGAAAAATACCTCGATTTCACACCGAAGCTGTTCGATGCGGTGCGCAGTAAATTTGGCTTTAATGAGCATCTTTTGCACGACATGCACCACCGTTTGACCCCGATTGAGGCGGCGCGATTCGGTAAGAGCATTGAAGCATTCCGTATGTTCTGGATGGAAGATCCTACGCCTGCGGAAAACCAGGCCTGCTTCCGTCTGATCCGTCAGCACACGGTCACGCCGATTGCGGTTGGAGAAGTGTTTAACAGTATCTGGGACTGCAAGCAGCTTATTGAAGAGCAGCTTATCGACTATATCCGCACCACCATTACCCACGCGGGCGGCATCACCGGCATGCGGCGCATCGCGGACTTCGCCTCGCTTTATCAGGTGCGTACCGGCTCACATGGACCGTCGGATCTGTCGCCTGTTTGCCACGCCGCCGCGCTGCATTTTGACCTGTGGGTGCCAAACTTTGGTGTACAGGAATATATGGGTTACTCCGAACAGATGCTGGAGGTCTTCCCGCACAGCTGGCGCTTTGATAATGGCTATATGCATCCGGGCGACAAACCCGGGCTGGGTATTGAATTTGACGAAAAACTGGCGGTGAAATACCCGTACGATCCTGCCTATCTTCCGGTTGCCCGTCTCGAAGATGGCACGTTGTGGAACTGGTAAACGAGGAGCGAACGATGAAAAGCGTAGTGATTCAACAACCCAACGCACTGGTGATTGAAGATCGTCCACTCCCGGAACCCGCGGCAGGTGAAGTGCGCGTCAACGTCAAACTGGCCGGTATTTGCGGTTCAGACAGCCATATTTACCGCGGGCATAATCCGTTTGCCCGATACCCGCGCGTGATTGGCCATGAATTTTTTGGTGAGATTGATGCCGTTGGTGAGGGAGTTGACCCGGCCCGCGTGGGCGAACGCGTCTCGGTTGACCCGGTGATCAGCTGCGGACACTGCTATCCGTGCTCCGTGGGCAAACCCAATGTCTGTACCTCTCTGGTGGTGCTGGGCGTTCATCGCGACGGAGGCTTTAGTGAATATGCCGTCGTACCGGCAAAAAATGCCTGGGTTGTTCCGGATGCTATTCCAGATAAACACGCGGTAATGATCGAGCCGTTCACGATTGCCGCTAACGTGACGGGGCATGCACAACCCACCGGGCAGGATATCGCCCTGATCTACGGCGCAGGTCCCATGGGGCTTGTCACCGTCCAGGCGCTGAAAGGTGTCTATAAGGTGAAGCAGGTTATCGTAGTCGATCGGATCAATGAACGGCTGGCGATGGCGCAACGCAGCGGCGCGGACTGGGTGTTCAACAACGCAGAGCTGTCGTTACAGGCGGCGCTGGAAGAAAAAGGGATCAAACCGACGCTTATTATTGACGCAGCCTGTCATCCGACAATTTTACAGGAAGCCATCACCATTGCCTCTCCGGCGGCACGCATCGTGCTGATGGGGTTTTCCAGCGACCCAAGCCAGATTGTTCAGCAGGGGATCACCGGAAAAGAGCTGGCGATATTCTCATCACGGCTGAATGCCAACAAATTCCCCGTCGTCATCGACTGGCTGGAAAAGGGGCTGATCGACCCGGACAAACTGATCACCCACACCTTTGACTATCACCACGTAACAGACGCCATCGAACGGTTTGAAAAAGATCAGCGGCAGTGCTGCAAAGTCTTACTCACGTTCGGGCAATAATAATTCACGCGGTTAAGAGCCTGCGCAGACAGGCTCTGAGTGGTACGCATCTTACCTTGCAGAGATAGCCATTATGACGCAAACACAACCACAAAGAACGACTTCAGATCTGGTGAAAGCCGCCGTTTCCGGCTGGCTGGGTACCGCACTGGAGTTTATGGATTTCCAGCTCTATTCGCTGGGGGCCGCACTGGTATTCCATGAGATCTTCTTCCCGGAACAATCGGCCGCAATGGCGCTGATTCTGGCGATGGGGACGTACGGCGCAGGCTATATCGCGCGCATTGTCGGCGCCTTTATCTTCGGGCGAATGGGCGACAGCATTGGCCGTAAAAAGGTGCTGTTTATCACCATTACTATGATGGGGATCTGCACGACCCTGATCGGGGTCTTGCCGACCTACGCGCAGATTGGGATTTTCGCGCCCGTCCTGTTAGTGACGCTGCGTATTATCCAGGGGCTGGGGGCAGGGGCTGAAATCTCCGGCGCCGGGACCATGCTGGCGGAGTACGCCCCTAAAGGGAAACGCGGCATTATCTCCTCGCTGGTGGCGATGGGCACCAACTGCGGGACGCTAAGTGCAACGGCTATCTGGGCAGTTATGTTCTTCGCCCTCGACCGCGAACAGTTGGTTGCCTGGGGCTGGCGTGTACCGTTTCTTGCCAGCGTGGTGGTAATGATCTTCGCCATCTGGCTGCGAATGAACCTCAAGGAGAGCCCGGTATTTGAAAAAGTGAACGAGGCTGAGACAACCGCACCGGTGACAAAACACGATTTATCATTTGCAGCGATGGTGAAGAGTAAGTCCTTCTGGCTGGCAACCGGGCTGCGTTTTGGTCAGGCGGGGAATTCGGGACTGATCCAGACGTTTCTTGCCGGGTATCTGGTTCAGACGCTGCTGTTCGATAAAGCGATCCCCACCGATGCGCTGATGATAAGCTCAATTCTCGGGTTTATCTCTATCCCGCTGTTGGGCTGGCTCTCCGATAAAGTGGGGCGTCGTCTGCCGTACATTCTGCTCAATATCTCCGCCATTATTCTGGCGTACCCGATGCTGTCGATTATCGTTGATAAGAGCTATGCGCCGGGCGTGATCATGCTTTCCATCATCGTTATCCATAATTTCGCCGTACTGGGACTGTTTGCCCTGGAAAATATCACGATGGCGGAGATGTTTGGTTCGCGTAACCGCTTTACCCGGATGGCTATCTCAAAAGAGGCGGGCGGGCTGGTGGCGGTAGGCTTCGGGCCAGTGCTCGCCGGGATCTTCTGCAATATGACCGGATCCTGGTGGCCAATTGTCGCCATGATGATCGCCTACTCCGTGATTGGGCTGATCGCCGCCATCTGCATGCCAGAGGTCTGCGATCGTGATTTGAGCGTGGCGGAAGATGCGGCGGAGGGGCCGGCACGTGATTCCGTCGGCTATGGGGCGGTTTCATCGCGGCGGTAATGGTTTATATCTTTAGTGACCTGTCACACAACTTTATGTTCATGTCACACCACATGCGTAAAAGTTAATATAAATCAAAATCTCAAACTGCAGGATCAGTATGGTTAATGGCAGTTCTTTTTTACCCCGACTGCCATTCTAGTTGGTGTAGTCAGCAGGCGCTGCTGCTCGTTCAGAGCGGCAGCGAATCCCAGCGTACATAACTTAACGAGTCTTAATCATGGAAAACCGGTTATTACAGGCGAAAGCGACGCTTCCTCAGTACGATCGCGAACGCCTCAAGGCACGCATTGTTCATTTAGGGTTTGGCGCATTTCACCGTGCGCATCAGGCGGTGTACGCCGACATTCTCGCCGCGGAACACAACAGCGACTGGGGTTACTGTGAGGTAAACCTGATTGGCGGTGAACAGCAGATTGCCGATCTGAACGCACAGGATCATCTCTACACCGTGGCGGAAATGTCTGCCGATGCGTGGACATCGCGGGTGGTGGGCGTGGTCAGGAACGCACTGCATGCCCAGGTTGACGGGCTGGAACGCGTGCTGGCCGCACTGTGTGAGCCGCAGGTGGCGATTGTCTCGCTCACCATTACTGAAAAGGGATATTGCCACTCGCCGGCGACCGGGAAACTGATGCTCGATCACCCGTTAATCGCCGCCGACCTGAAAAACCCGCATCAGCCGAAATCTGCGCCGGGTGTGGTGGTGGAAGCACTCGCGCGACGCAAAGCTGCCGGGCTGCCCGCGTTTAGCGTCATGTCCTGTGACAATATGCCGGAGAACGGTCACGTCATGCGTAATGTGACCTGCGCTTATGCCCGCGCGGTTGACGGCGAGCTGGCAGACTGGATTGAATCCAGCGTCACTTTCCCGTCCACCATGGTGGATCGTATTGTTCCCGCGGTTACACCGGAGACGCTGGATAAAATTGAACAGCTGACCGGCGTTCGTGACCCGGCAGGCGTGGCGTGCGAACCGTTCCGTCAGTGGGTGATTGAGGACAACTTTGTTGCAGGCCGTCCGCAGTGGGAAAAGGCCGGGGCGGAGCTGGTTTCTGACGTCATTCCGTTTGAAGAGATGAAGCTGCGCATGCTTAACGGCAGTCACTCTTTCCTCGCGTATCTTGGCTATCTGGCGGGGTACCCGCACATCAACGACTGCATGGAAGACGCGCACTACCGTACTGCCGCCCATGCGCTAATGCTGAACGAGCAGGCGCCGACCTTAAAAGTGAAAGGCGTTGATTTAGGCCACTATGCAGACCTGTTGATTGCCCGCTACAGCAACCCGGCGTTACGTCACCGTACCTGGCAAATCGCGATGGACGGCAGCCAGAAGCTCCCGCAGCGTATGCTCGATTCCGTACGCTGGCATCTGGTGCATCAAAAAAGCTTCCCGCTGCTGGCATTAGGCATTGCAGGCTGGATGCGGTATGCCGGTGGTGTCGATGAGCAGGGCAACGCTATCGACGTGAGCGACCCGCAGCTGGCGGTCATTCAGGCGGCGGTGAAGGGAAGTGCTGAGGGCGAAGACCGGGTGAAGGCGCTGCTGGGCATTGAGGCCATTTTTGGCAAAGAACTCCCGCATGAAACCGTCTTTGTGGATGCGGTAATGCGTGCTTACCAGACGTTACTGCAAAAAGGTGCAAAAGCCACGGTCGCAGAGTACGCGGCGAACGGCTAAGTCATCACATGCCGCCGCGTGCGGCGGCATGATGTCGCATGAATCAGTGCATACCCAGGCGAATCAGTTCAATCGGTTCGAACTTACCTTCGCAACCTTCCACTTCTACCGTTTTGCTGCGACGCACCTGCGCGGCATCCAGCCCTTCGCTGTGGATCGCTTTAATCACGCCGGTGTGTCCTGTGCCATTGATCATTACACGGCTGCCGGTGGTAATTGCGTTACGGTTACGGTCGTATGTCATCATGGTATTTTCTCCTCTCTCTCTTATCCGTTACGGCGCTATTTTAGGTTTCACCGTTCACGGGGCACTATAAATACGCCTGTCTGCATCTCATTTTTTTGTTTTTGATCAAACTCACACTTTTTTCTCAATATTGGTGGGTGCTGACGGTTCACGACAGCAATTTACAAAGCCCACATTTATTTTCCTTTATTGATAGTTTCTGCAGGCAAGCGTTTAGGGTTTGTTTATATTCCGGCTGTCATTCTTGAAGCAGGGAATACCCCTTTCACAGGAATAAGGAGTCAGGCTTATGTATAAGAAGATTTTAATGCCTGTTGATGTATTTGAAATGGAATTGAGCGACAAAGCGGTTCGCCACGCGGCCAACCTTGCAAAGGCGGAAGGCGCGTCGATTACGCTGGTGAACATTCTCCCCAACAGCAGCCGCTCGTTGCTGCGCGGATTCAACGCCGATATCAAAAAGTTTGAAGCGTTTATGACCGCTGAATCCGGGAAGAAAATGAACGAGCTAAAAAGGCTGTTTGATCTCCCCGGGGAGAATATCCACAGCCTGGTCTGCTTTGGCAACGTGCGTGACGAAATTATCAAACTGAGCAAAGAAGGGGAATATGACGTGATCGTCATCGGGTCGAAAAACCCGAGCATCAGCACCCATCTGCTCGGTTCTAATGCGGAATCTATCCTGCGCTATGCGAGTATTCCGGTGCTGGTGGTTCGCTAATCTCTTCGCCGCAACCGAAACGGGGGCGGCGTATTTTACTCTTCGCTAAACCAGTCGCTGTTTTCCTGACGAATTAACTGTACGGATTCGCTGATTTCCTGCAGGTGCAGCGTCATCGCTTTTTCTACACCGTCCTGATCGCGTTTTTCCAGCGCACTGAAAATATCATGATGCTGTCGGAGCAACATTTCCGGTGGGGAGACGTGGTCGAGGCTCATATAGCGCACGCGGTCGATGGTGGCTTTGATGTTTTCAATCGTGTCCCAGGCCAGCTGACAGTCCGCAATTTGCGCCAGCTTCTGGTGAAACTCGTCATCAAGCTGGAAGAAGTCGTTGAGCTGTTTGCGGTCAATCGCAATACGCTGCTGATGCAGGTTTTGCTCCAGCAGGTAGCACTGGTTGTCATCAATCAAGGATGCGGCACGGCGCGCCACCGCGCACTCAATGGCCTGACGGACAAAACAGCCGTTACGCACCTGGGAGAGCGAGATTTTGTTCACATAGCTGCCGCGCTGCGGGCGGATCTGAATCAGACCGTTTTCTGCAAGCTTGATAAACGCCTCACGCACGGGCTGGCGGGACACGTCAAACCGCACGGATACCTCTTTTTCAGAGAGCGGCGTTCCGGGTGGGATCAGGCAATGGACAATATCACGTCGCAAAATGCGATAGATTTGCCGGTTTACGGGCTGGGTAGGATTGAGTTGCGATTCAGCGGCCATGAGTTGTCATTTCTCAGAGAGTTAGCCTGAACATACTACCATTCTTTTATGGCCTGAAACAGACCCGGCCCGCAGGCCGGGAAGGGCAATTTTAGCCACGATGGACGCTAAGTCCGCCAAAACTCTGGCTGACTGGCATCATTTCTACCGTATTAATGTTGACGTGTTTTGGCAGCGTTGCCACCCACCAGACCGCTTCGGTGACATCTTCCGGCGTCAGGGCGTTCGCATTCTCGTAGGTTTTGTCTGCTTTCGCGTCATCACCTTTAAACCGAACGTTGGAAAATTCGGTTCCGCCTACCAGGCCCGGCTCAATATCGGTCACGCGAATGGCGGTGCCGTGCAGATCGGTACGCAGGTTAAGGCTGAACTGACGCACGAAGGCTTTGGTCGCGCCATAAACATTACCGCCCGCATAAGGCCAGCTTCCTGCGGTCGAACCGATGTTAATAATGTGGCCGCGATTGCGCTCAACCATGCCTGGCAGCACGGCGCGGGTCATGTACACCAGCCCTTTGTTGTTCGTGTCGATCATGTTTTCCCAGTCTTCGACGCTGGCTTTGTGGGCAGGCTCCATACCGAGCGCCAGACCGGCATTGTTGACCAGCAGGTCAATGGCACGCCATTCGGCCGGCAGGTTAGCAATCATCTCTTCGATGGCGGCACGGTTACGGACATCAAGCTGCGCGGTCAGGATGCTGTCACCCAGCTCATCTTTCAGCTCCTGCAGACGCTCCTGACGACGACCCGTCGCAATCACCTTATGCCCGTTGGCGACGAAGCGACGCGTGATGCTTTCACCAAAACCTGCCGTTGCCCCGGTAACTAAAATAATCATCTCACTGTTCCTCAACGCTTTTTGTGTTGTACTAACATAGCACGGCCGCGAAGGATGCGTTAAGGCAACATTTGTATGACGGCATTGCAGGCAGTGGCGGCCTGGCCTACTCTGGGAAGATAACCGTACTCAGGAGTGAAAGATGTCAGCCACTAATCCCTTTTTTGAAAGCAGCCTGTTGCCTTATCAGGCACCCCGATTCGACGAAATCAACGACGGCCACTACCGCCCGGCATTCGATGAAGCGATACGCCAGAAGCGAGCCGAAATTGACGCGATTGTCGCGCAAACGGCCGCCCCCGATTTCAACAATACCGTGCTGGCACTCGAAAAAAGCGGTGCCATGCTCTCGCGTGTCAGCAGCGTTTTCTTCGCCATGACCTCTGCGCACACCAATGATGACTTACAGGCGCTTGAGGAGCAGATCTCTACCGATCTTGCTGCGCTGGCGAACGATATCTGGCTTAACGACACGCTGTTCTCTCGTGTGGAGAGCGTCTGGCAGGATTGTGCTGCGCTGGACGCCGAATCCCGTCGGCTGGCAGAAGAGACGTACCAGCACTTTGTGCTGGCCGGTGCGCGGCTGAATGATGCAGAAAAAGCGGAGCTGAAAGCGCTGAATACCGAGGCGGCGACCCTCACCAGCCAGTTTAATCAGCGTCTGCTGGCCGCCACCAAAGCCGGTGGGCTGGTCGTGGATTATGCTTATCAGCTTGATGGACTCAGTCCTGACGAGATTGCGACGGCCGCCCATGCCGCCGCGGAGAAAGGGCTGAACGAACGCTGGTTGATTCCGCTGCTGAATACCACTCAACAACCCGCACTTTCTGCGCTGCGTGACCGTCAGACGCGCGAAAATTTGTTTAACGCGGGCTGGACGCGTACCCAGAAAGGGGATGAAAACGATACCCGGACACTGATCCTGCGTCTCACCGCGTTGCGTGCGCGTCAGGCAAAATTGTTGGGGTTTGAGGACTACGCAAGCTGGAGTATCGCCGATCAAATGGCGAAAACACCTGCCGCCGCGTTGGCTTTTATGCGCGGAATTGTGCCCGCCGCACGCACCCGAGCGATGCTTGAGCAAGCTGATATCCAAAAAGTGATTGATGACGAGCAGGGCGGGTTCACCGTGCAGGCGTGGGACTGGGCCTTTTATGCCGAGCGCGTGCGCCAGGCGAAATATGCCCTCGACGAGTCGCAAATCAAGCCGTACTTTGCGCTCAACACGGTGTTGCAGGATGGCGTATTCTGGGCTGCAAGCCAGCTGTTTGGCCTCCGCTTTGTCGAGCGTTTCGATATTCCGGTTTACCATCCTGATGTCCGCGTGTGGGAGATTTTCGACCACACCGGCGAAGGGATGGCGCTGTTCTACGGTGATTTCTTTGCCCGCGAATCGAAAGCCGGTGGGGCGTGGATGGGGAATTTCGTCGAGCAATCGTATGAGTTTGCCTCGCGCCCGGTTATCTACAATGTCTGCAACTATCAAAAACCGGCTAACGGTCAGACGGCGCTGATCTCCTGGGACGATGTGGTCACCCTGTTCCACGAGTTTGGTCATACGCTGCACGGTCTGTTTGCCAGCCAGCGCTACGCCTCCCTCTCCGGCACCAATACGCCGCGTGATTTTGTCGAGTTCCCATCGCAAATCAACGAGCACTGGGCGAGCCACCCGCAGGTGTTTGCCCACTATGCCCGCCACTATCAGACAGGAGAGCCGATGCCCGAGGCGCTGCGCGATAAAATGCTTAACGCGACGCAGTTTAATAAAGGTTATGACATGACCGAGCTGCTTAGCGCTGCGCTGCTGGATATGAACTGGCACGGCATCAGCGAACCCGTGGACGATGTTGACACCTTTGAAGCGGCAGCACTGCACAAAGAGGGGCTGGATCTGCCCGCCGTTCCACCGCGCTATCGCAGCTGCTACTTCGCCCATATCTTCGGCGGCGGCTATGCGGCAGGGTATTACGCTTACCTGTGGACGCAAATGCTGGCAGACGATGGCTATCAGTGGTTTGTTGAGCAGGGCGGCTTAACCCGCGAAAACGGGCAGAAATTCCGCGAGGCGATTTTGTCGCGCGGGAATAGTAGTGATTTAGCTGAACTTTACCGCCAGTGGCGTGGGCACGATCCGAGGATTGAACCGATGCTGGAGAATCGTGGATTGAGTGCTTAAGGGCTTTTTTAGTATGGGAACAGAACCGGGCGCGATGCCCGGTTTTTTGTCCGATTTTGTCTTCCCCAAATCATTAACGCCACATAAAGTGCCTGGATAAAATCTGGAAGGATGGCCATCGTTACCAGAAAGCCGGAATAATGTTGGGTGACTTCTTCAGCCAGGGGTTGGCCCAGCTCAACCTTTTCGATGAGAACGCACCGTATGCTGGCAGCGAAAAGTTGATTGAGGTGCTCGAACACCTGAATGCGAAAGACGGGAAAGGCACGCTTTACTTTGCAGGACAGGGCATATAGCAGTATTGGCAGATGAAACGTGAAATGCTGTCGCCGAGATATACGACCAGATATTCAGATCTGCTAAGGGTCCGGTGATTTTCCCAATTTCCAGGGCCGTTATGTGCCAGAAGCGGACTTTTAGTGGTTCTAAAAAGTCTCATGCCGCGGTCAAATTTTGTCGACCACTGCACTGGCAGGCTCAACTAAACCGTATTAAGGAATAATCATGGCAACTAAACAAGACGGCACCCAACCAAAAAGCGATATGGCGACCATGCCTGTAGTTCTGGCGGCAGCAGATGATTTCGCCGTTTTTAACTTTGATTCCTTGCTACCAGAATCGGCCTCTTGTGATTATCACGAGCTAAATATTCAGTTGGAAGCATCAGCTCGTTCCTCTAATGAGACTCAAAAAAGCGTGTATGAATTGTTCAAGGCAGTTTGCTCATTTCATTTTAGGGCTGATGACCCTGTCCAACCGTGGGGGCCAGTATGGAGTGGTCCAAATGGTCGTTCTTACATACCTAGTGACTTCCGAGGTGAACAAAATGACATTCTTTCAAACGTAGTTATTAAAATTGAAAACAGACTACTTCGAGCACGGGTGGCAGATATAATATGGACTAATGATAAAAGAAAAAAAGACGCAGCTACAATAGCAATAAATACTTATTGCGAACTAATAGACACATACAGTAACCGTAGTGTGCAGGAGGGGAATTATAGCACCTTTAATCATATGGGGAAGCTCGAGCAATTCTTAAGACGTGTGTTCGATATAGCCTCGTTAACACAGAAGAAAAACTCATTCCCGCAAAATATACAATCTGCATTTGATGTTGTATATGCAAAAGCATTAGAGCTAAAGTTGTATGTAGTATTTGAACGAGTAGCGCGGTTTGGGGCAAATAAGAAGATAATCGATTGGAGTGTTGTTGCGAAGGATGCCAAGAGACTAGCAAGTAAGATTGATGCTAATACAAATCCGGATGTTGTCAAAAAGGTACTTTATTTAGCGGCAAGTGCATTTGAAAAAAATGGGGACAATGATTCTAAGCGAGAGTGCCAAGAGAAGGCAGTAGAGCAGACACTTAAGATGAGAAAGCATGTCAGTCAGGCTTCAGCAAAAGCATACTGGACAAGCATTGCAATAGGGGAACTGCGTTCTGTAGGTGGGCACAAAGAGCGAATAGCAGCGTTGATTGCCGAGTTGCGTGACTTCCAGATGTCATCACGCGATGAATTTGCAACATTCACAATCCCCATAGATGCCGATAATGAGAGAGAAGAAACATCTAAAATCTACTCAGAACTCTCCCTCTCAGCCTGTTTGCATGAATTTGCCCTGGCTCCATACATTATATCTAAGAGCGACTTACGTCACCACGCTGACACTGTTCGAAAGGAAAGTTTTTTTAGTAATTTCATGGGAGGGGTTCATACTGATGTAGAAGGTAAGGTCTACGCCAAAACGCCTGCAGTTTCTGTCGATGGGAATCCATCGGATGAGTGGTACAAATCTCGGCATATAAGAACTCTTGATTTATTTTATCATCACTTCGTTTCAGGTTATGTAGACCCTGTTCGTTATTGTTTATCAACCCGGTTTTCTATAGAAGAACGTCATTTTGAATCAATTTCCGCATTAAGCCCATTCGTTCCACGTGGTCATGAACATATATTTTCGTTAGGCTTTTCTCGCTTTTTTCAGGGTGATTATGCTTCTGCTACTTACCTTCTCGTTCCTCAACTTGAAAACTCAATACGGTTTTATATGCACACATTGAACCGTGAGACTTCTAAATTAGATAATGAGCTTCTCCAGGAAGATCGTTCTCTATCTGGAATGCTAGAAAGCCTTCGCCCTGAGTTGGAGCAGGTCTTTGGTGGGGATTTAATAAATATTATTGATTTACTTTTTAATTACAAGCCAGGTCCGTCACTGCGCCATGAAATAGCGCACGGGAAGTTGTCTGCAGGAGGGTGTTTTAGCGCTTCAGCTATTTATGCTTGCTGGCTGATTTATCGTCTTGTCTGTTGGCCTCTGTTAGATTGCTGGGTTGAACATATAGCACCGTCTATAGAGGAAAACTAAAATTTGTGAGCCTTATGACATATAACTACTGATTACCTGCACAGGGCCTGCGTGAAGGAGAACTTCCGCTCCTCGCTCATAGCACTCATAGCGGCCCTTCAGTAAGCAAATAGATGTCTGCTTAGACAAAAGCTGACGTTAAGAGCGCTTGACCCGCTCCCCGTTCGTTAACACATAGCAACGTTAGTAATGCATTCTACGCGGTAATAACAATTGCGAGCTTCCGCTACTCGCTCGTAGCGGACCTTTTCTAGTCAGTCCCCGGTCAGATAGAACCCAGATGCTGGCGGAGCCAGCATCTGGCCACAGGGGCATTAGGGGGCTTTGCCTGTTGTCTGTAATACGCAATAATGGGGCGCATAACAGCAGCGAAAAAGGGGCTCCATGCTTCATCACAGCCAGGCAATGTCACTGGACGACATCTACCTTGAGGACATCCCTCACATTATCCACCCGGACACTGCGGCAGGAGATCTTGCAGAAACTGCATTGCCCAATCGCATCATCCAGGAGTGGAATTTACCGCAGGGCTACACCCGGTTTGTCAGCCGCTATCAACCGTTTCACTGGCAGCAACCGTGGATGGCATACCGTGACACGCTTGCCGACATCAAATCCGGGAAGCTCGTTCTGCTGAGAAAAGACATAACCGGGCATACTATTTCGGGTGTGCTGACGACATCCGGTGACCTTCGCAATGATCTGCCTCTGTTCCTTTATACCCGGCTCAGCTTCCTCCTGTCCCGGCAGCTGAAACGCCCGGGATATCACGTCCGCCCGGCGGCACCTGCGCAACATGCTCAGGCTGCAAAAACCATCAATAGCAAAGCAGCAGGCCGGTTGTTGGCCGCAGGTGGGATCTATAATGGCAATATTGATGGATTCCATCAGACCGCGCAGCAACTCGGTGGCGATGCGCCAGAGGGTTACAAGCAAGTTATGGACAATAAAGGGCTGATCATTGCTGGTGCTTCTGTTGCTGCGGGTCTTGGGCTCGGCAGAATAGGGGCGGCGAGTGAGCTTAACAATCTTCATGTTCTGGGAAAAATCGAGGGGGAATACTCGATGATAAAGCCCGGACCATTACCTAAAGAGCTAGCAGAAACTTTTTCCAGTGGTACATACAAAGAGATCACTCTATCAACAGATACGAGTTTCTATAGAGGGGGGGTTGAGGGGCGACCATTAGGTCAGTTTTTCGGGTATGAACGACCTCAAGGAGTGCTCCAAACCAGGATAGATAAGGCACTGCTACCCAAATGGCCTAATGGAAGTGAATCTCCTCTTGATAGCTATCACGAGATCCAAATACCCGCGGGAACGAAAGTATATGTTGGAGAAGTAGGCTATCAAACAGACCTTTTTTCCGGTGGCTCTGAGCAAGTTGTAGTACCTGCACCGTGGAAAATACCTGGCGTTAAGATACTTGGAAGTGGTGGTTTGAAATGAAAAATGAAATAAAGAAAACAGTAACTGACATCATTAAAATACTATCCTCAAATGAGGAGGGTTCATGGGCAAAAACATTTGAAAAACTGGCCATCGAACTCGATGTTGATTGTGAGTCATCCATTTACTCATTGAAAAAACTCTACGGCGGGATGGGGTCATTTAACGATATTGTTCTCCATAAAAATGGAATACCTCTAATTCGAGAAAATGACGAGTTAGATGATTTGAGACACAAACTCTATAAGCAACTTGACCATGCAATCGGCTTGTTAAAAGCAGGAGATTTACCCTAACGTCGTTACCGGTAGCGCCTTTGAGTTACTGGCGATGCTTACGATGAGAAAAGATAAAACTGCTATGTATTGACCCGGAAAACGACTGGAAACACGCCCGGTAAAATTTATCCGGATGCATGACTATGCAGCCAGCTGAATTACCACTCGGCTCGCCGAAACATGACCAATCGGCGGACAGCACTAAGGTCCGCTCCTCGCTGATAAGGGACAACCATACTCAAATCTCCCACATTGCAGGAGATTTGAGTATGAACACGTCACCGTGGAACAAAGACCGTATCATCGGCCAAAAAAGACCACTTCAAATATCTCATATCTGGGGGATCCTAAACCGGCTTGAACTGGAAGGTAAAACGCGCGATTTAGCTCTGTTCAATATGGCCCTGGACAGTAAGCTTCGAGGCTGTGATCTGATTAAACTCAAAGTATCTGATGTGGCATATGGTAGCTTGGTTTCAAGCAGAGCAACGGTGTTGCAACAGAAAACCGGTAGTCCTGTGCAATTTGAGATAACCAAAGGAACAAGAGAAGCTGATGCATTGATAAATCTTGGCAATTTGCACAGTAAAGACTTCTTGTTCCGGTCTCGGGTCGGAACTAATCAGCACCTATCAACCCGACAATACAACCGAATCTTTCATGGGTGGGTAGAAAAGCTTGGTCTCGAAGATTCGCTTTACAGCACACATTCCATGAGAAGAACAAAACCTTACCTGATCTACAAGAAAACCAAGAATCTTCGGGTGATCCAACTTCTGTTGGGCCATAAGAAACTGGAAAGCACAGTCCGCTATCTGGGCATTGAAGTAGATGATGCGTTAGAGATCTCTGGATCGATTGAAGTCTAAGGTTGTCAGGGCTGCAACAGCAGGCCTGTGCCAGAAGCGGACATTTCTCGCTGTTAGGTGCAGGAAAAATCGTGTTTTTAGGCTTAGGAAAAGGCATAGGGGTATGCCGAATCTGAAAGCCTAAATCCTGATAGTTTTTCTCCAGTTGCCGCCACTAAACTAATTACAATTCCTGAGCCGTTGGTCTGAAAATAATTTCACTCACACCAACATCTTCTGGTTCATTAATTGCGAAGGCTACCATGCGTGCAAAGGTTTCTGCTGGCACGCCAACATTTTCAACGTAATCCTGGTTTGCAGCCTTAACATCTTTATCCGTTATATGCTCCAGCAGTTCTGTTTTAACAGCACCGGGGGAGACTAACGTGACGCGAATGTTATGTGCCGCCATTTCCTGGCGCAAACCATCGGTTAATGCACGAACAGCAAATTTTGTCGCCGAATAGACAGCAGAACTCTGGAAGACAAGGTGTGCAGCAACAGATGCGGTGTTAATGATATGACCTGTTTTTTGTGATTTCATATAAGGCAGCACCGCAGCAATCCCGTGTAGAACCCCGCGCAGATTGACATCAATCATCTGATTCCATTCATCGACATTTCCCTGTTCAAGGCGGGAAAGTGGCATCAGGCCGGCATTATTGATAAGAACATCTACACGACCGAATTTGTTGACCGCAGTCTCAATGAGGTTGTTTACGTCATCAAGTTTCGTCACATCGGTTGCGACGGCGATGGCTTCTTTATTCTGCTTTTGGAGCTCACTCGCAATGGCCTCTATGCGGTCTATTCTCCGCGCTGCCATCACAACCTTTGCTCCTTTTTCAGCAAGATAACGTGCAGCCGCTTCACCCATACCGCTTGATGCACCCGTGATTACAATTACTTTGCCTATGATGTTATCTGTCATTTTTACTATTCCTGAATAGGTGATGGGCTGTTGTCACCACTATCAGACTGAGATCAGGTTCAATCTCTTCAGACTTCAGTGACACATTCCTGAACAGGGATAATCTTAGCAGCAGAGCATTAATTCGATAATGCGTATAAATTTATATTGATTATGAGTACAGCTCATTAATTGGAGATACGTTACGGGTAGTTCGTGTGAGCAGTAGGATCTGCAGCCGTTATTCCCGCGTCGATATTGCCTGGCTGAGAGCCGGTTGCGCCCCCCTTGGTTGAGCCTTCGCACGGGTTAAACTCCCTTCGCGGGTGACGGTAATGAAATAAAGGAGGTCATTCAGATTACGTTTCATCAGTGAAATACTCGCAAAACATAACTATAGCTTATAAGCCCATTAAGCAATCATTAGCTAGTCAGCATACATCTATCGTGTAGAATTTTCAGTAAGAGAGGAGTCCGGAGATAAGCATATGGTTCTGAACCCATTTGATAAATTGACTTCTTTTTAAAAGATTATCTAAAATAATCATTGATACTGCACCTGAAAGGTGCAGTACATTTGCGGGAGAGAATCTGGATGAAAAAAATATTATTCCTGTTATTTATTATCATCACGAGCTTTTTATTCCCGGTTCGTGCCAGTAATTCTTTACAGACAGACAAGGAAAAAGCCGTGACCATTAAAATGACTATCAATCAGCAAACTTTTTACGTTGAACTTAAGAATAATCCAGCCGCAAAGGCATTTATTGAACAGCTTCCCCTGACTCTAACGATGGAGGAACTTAACGGGAACGAGAAATTTGCTGATCTGCCCCGTCCCTTACCGACCCACCAGGTCAAACCTGGAACCATTAATCAGGGCGATCTCATGTTATATGGCCATCGTACCCTGGTACTTTTTTATGAGACCTTTCAGACAAACTACGGATACACACCCGTTGGCAGAATAATAGCGCCAGAAAATCTTGGTAAAATTGCAGATGAAAAAGAAGTAATAGCAAGGTTTACCACAGATAAAAAAGGTTGATCTGTATTATCAAACACTGAATCTGGATTACCTATAGACGCAAATGCTGGCAGACGATGGCTATCAGTGGCTTGTCGAGCAGGGTGGTTTGACCCGCGAAAACGGACAGACATTCCGCGAGGTGATTCTGTCGCGCGGGAGCAGTAGTGATTGAGCTGAACTTTACCGGAACTGGCGCGGCCACGATCCGAGGATTGAACCGATGCTGGAGAATCGCGGGTTGAGTGCGTAGCGCTGATTCAGATCAGCCACAAAACCGGGCGTGAGGCCCGGTTTTTGTTTGATTATGTCTTACCCACAATTTTAATTATTTATGCCGTGTAAAAGGTATAAATATTGCTGATGCCGTATGAAACATTTTAATAATGGCCGAATGTGATGCAATTCGTAATGACCATTAATGTGGGATGAGATATAACATGTTTTGAAAAATTAACATTCTCATAACGTCATTAAGGTTAAGCAAATGAAGCAGGTTGGTATTGTTGGTTGGCGAGGAATGGTGGGCTCTGTTTTGTTACAAAGAATGGTCGAAGAGAACGACTTCGACAATATTTCCGCGCATTTTTACAGTACTTCCAGTGCAGGGGCTGCTGGTCCCGTCATTGGTGGCGTCAACCACACACTCAAAGATGCTAATTCTATTAGCGCTCTGGCCGAAATGGATATCATCATAACCTGTCAGGGCGGGGATTATACCAAAGCAATTTATCCTAAGTTGATTAGCCATGGCTGGCAAGGCTACTGGATTGATGCGGCCTCAGCGCTCCGGATGGATGAAAAAGCCTGCATTATTCTCGACCCGGTCAACCGCACAAATATCGATCGTGCCATCAAAGAGGGAATTAAACTTTTTGTTGGGGGCAATTGTTCCATTACGCTGAGTCTTATGGGACTGTCAGGCTTAATTAAAGCTGATCTGATAGAATGGATGAGTGTGATGACCTATCAGTCTGCATCCGGAGCGGGTGCTAAATATGTCCGGGAATTAATTGCTCAAAGCGCTTATATCAGTAAACATTTATCTTCTGATGAGCTGGAATCCTCAGGTTCAGTGCTTCCTTTAGTCAATAAAGTGAGTGAATTAATTAACAGTGCTAACATGCCCATCCAGAATTTCGGCGCGCCTTTAATGGGCAGTATTATTCCATGGATTGACAGCGATTTAGGGGATGGTAATAGCAGAGAAGAATGGAAGGGTGAGGCAGAAACGAACAAAATTCTTGGTCTCTCTCCGGGTACGATTGCAGTAAATGGCTTGTGTATTCGGGTCGGTGTGATCCGTTGCCATAGTGCTGCAATAACCCTGAAGCTCAAGCGTGAAGTCAGCGAAGAAGAATTTGCAGAGCTTGTGACGCATTCCCATCCATGGGTTAACTATGTGCCCAATAATAAGGATGACAGTGTCAGTAAATTGACTCCCGCTAACATTAGCGGTTCGCTGCAGGTGGGTATTGGCCGTTACAAGAAAATGTCGCTTAACAATGACCCTATATACTCGGTTCTGACGGTCGGCGATCAGCTGTTGTGGGGCGCTGCGGAACCCTTGCGACGGATGTTGAATATTCTGCCTGGCAAAGTCTAATCACGCTCACACGGTCAGGGCGCGCTGCGCGTAAGGCGTGGGTTTAACGAGAAGCTGGAGACTTAACTCCAGCCTCAAGGAATGGGTTTCAATCTGAGGCCGTTTCGCCTGGGGCTTCCTTTAACGATTCGATACTGATCTCTGAGTCATTAGTTTCGAGTAGCTGGGTTAATAAAATCAGGTTATTGAATTCGTTCAGTAATATTTCAGCGTCGGATTTGAGCGGCGTATCTGCTGCTTCAAGCGCTGCGTTGATCGCTTTTCTGACATTCTCGAGCATTTCGTTCATACCGCCATTTTTACCAATGGTCAGTAACAACGCGCCTATCAACAAAGACTGCGCTTCTACTTTGGCCGCCAGCTCTTTAGCTTCAGCGTCCATTTTGGAAATTTTTGCGATAACACTGAGTATCAAGTTTTTCATAATGCCCCCTTATTTTCTTTGCGAGATTAACTCCTTAATAAATTTTGAGCGAGGTTTATTTTATGGCGACAGCAATTGTCTTTGTTGATGAAGCAGGGCACGGTGCCAGCAGTGATCAACACCGTGCGCTTCCTGTTAACGGAAGAAGTCTGCCAGGGCCTCACTCAGGGCCTGAGGTTGTTCATCCGGAATGAAATGACCGCAATGAGCAAGCGTAATGCCACTCACCGTCTCTGCAAACTGGCGAAGCGGGGCCGCCATATCGGCAATCGAACCCTGATCGGCACTGACGGCCAGCAGCGGCACCCGAAGTTTTTGTGTTTCAGCCAGCGTCCGGTTCTGAACAGCGGAGACCGCCGCTTCTCTGTAAGGGGCCAGCCCGGCACGCAGCGCCCCGTTTTGCTGCATCAGGCGGACATACCGGGCGATATCCGCATCGCTAAAGGCCATCGGACTGGCGGTTTTTCGCCTCAGGAACCATTCGAGGTAAATCTCTTCACGCCCGCTAATTAAGGCTTCCGGCAGGTCGGGGAGAAGATGAAACGCGAAGTGCCAGGTTTTCCAGGCTTTTTCTGGCGTCGCGGGCAGGGCGTCCGGCAAAGTAATACCCGGGATACCGGCATCAAGCAGAGCCAGCTTGATTACCTGCTGTTCATAACGCAGGGCATACGGCCAGGCAACCCATGCACCTACATCGTGGGCGGCCAGGTAATGTCTTGTGATCCCAAGTGTCTGCACCAGCCCAAAAACCGAACTGGCAAGCGTGAGGGTATCGTAGCCAGACTGTGGCTTATCGGAGTCGCCCTGGCCCGGGAGGTCGAGTGCGATGATATCGTAACGATCGGCTAAAAGAGCCATCACCTTATGCCAGGCAAATCCGCTTTGCGGGAAGCCTGCAAGCAGCACGATTGTTTCACCTTGCGTCTGTCCGCCTCTGACATAGTGCAGACGAACCCCATCGACCGTTGAGTAATAGTGCGCAAAACCGGGCAAGCCCGCGACAGGCTGCGACCACGGAAGGGGGATTGAATTCTCAGACATGACTACCTCCAGCTATTTAGGAAATGATCATTTCCTTTATGGGTAAATTTTTTAGGCGAGTAGCGCCATCACCGTCTCTACCAGCCGTTCGCGTGCCGGTAATTCTCCGGCTTTGCCCGCCACACGCATGCCCAGGACCACGCACAGCAGAACGCCGCTCAACGCCTGCGCGTCGTGTCGTGAATTTACCGAACCGTCCTGCATACCCTGTTCAATCAGCTGGAGGATCGCGTGCTGATTTCGCGCAAGCGCGCTCTGCACCAGCCCGGCAATTTCGCCGTCAAACTGGCTGAGTTCAAGGGTGCTGCCGACCACCAGGCAGCCGCGGCGCCCTTCGACAGCACTGGCCGATTCAAGATAAAAGTTCAGCAGCTCGGCTATTTTGGCCCGGCCATCAGGTTGTCGCGCCAGACGCTCGCGCAACGATTGATTACGCAGGGAGGTATAACGTGCGAATACCTGTAGGAACAGGCCACGTTTATCGTGAAAGGCTTTATAAATACTGCCCGCAGTGAGCTGCATCGCGTCGCTCAGGTCACTTATCGACGCGCTGTGGTAACCCTTTTCTCTGAATACCGGCATCGCCAGATCCAGGGCCGCATCGAGATTAAATTGCCGCGGACGTCCGCGCTCGCGTGCGTTCTGTAGCTTCTCAGACATTGTGCTCATCATTTAGGAAACAATCGATTCCTAAATACTCCCATAAATGGGCGTATCTGGAAAGCGTGAAGTTCTATAAAAAGAGTTTGCCGCGGCAGAAGAGTGGAGAGGTCATTTTAGCTTCAACACGCTCCGGTATACTGCATCGTGATTTTAACAGGGCGTCGAACGTACAGGCCGTCGCTAACAGAGCCAGCCAATATGCAAAAGGCAGGAAGTATGTCTCTTCGTTCACTGCGGGCGTTGTGCCTGACAAGTTTTTTCATTGCTGATGTTCGCGATGGCCTCGGGCCCTTTCTCGGCATCTTCCTGACGGAACGTCACTGGACCCCGGATGATATCGGCATCCTGATGACCGCCGGGGGGCTGGCGGGATTACTGGCAACGCTGCCGGCGGGATTTATTACGGATACCTCCCGCAATAAGCGTTCGGTTCTGGCACTGCTTTGTATCGCCATTACGCTGAGTACGCTGCTGCTCTGGTTTAGTCAGCAGAGCGGCGTCGTCGCCGTCTCGCAAATTATCACCGGTATCTGCGCGGCGTTTGTGGGGCCATTGATTGCGGGTATTACGCTGGGTCTGACGGGCCCGAGCGGGTTTAGCGCGCAGATGGGGAAGAACGAGGCGTTCAACCACGCCGGCAATTTCCTGACGGCGGTGATTGCGGGCGGCATTGCCTGGTTCTGGGGCGTCGGGGGCATTTTCCTGCTGATGACCTGTACGACGCTTCTGACGTTGTGCGCGCTGCTTGCCATTCGTCATGCAGATATCGACAACGATGCGGCGCGAGGGCTGACCTCTTCAGCCCGTCAACCAGTCCCCGGCGTCGCGGTGCTGATTAAAAACCGGGCGCTGTTGATAACCGGGCTGACGCTGCTGCTGTTCCATCTGGCCAATGCCGCACTGCTGCCGATGCTGAGCATGAGGGTTGCTGCGGCACCGGCAACCATCAATCCCGGATTATTTGCGGCGGCCACCGTCATCATTTCTCAGGCGGTGATGATCCCCGTCGCCATGGGGGTGGCAGGCCGAATTGAGCGCTACGGTTACTGGCGTTTCATCATGCTGGCCCTGCTGATCATGCCCGTTCGGGCGGCACTGGCAGCCTCCACAGACGCCCCGTTGATGATGATCCCGGTACAAATTCTTGATGGTCTGGCCGCGGGGATCCTGGGCGTTGTCGTGCCGTCGTTTATCGTGGTGCTGTTGCGCGGGAGTGGGCACGTGAATGCCGGGCAGAGTGTGGTCATGCTGATGCAGGGTGTCGGGGCAGCAATGAGCCCGGCGTTAACCGGCACGATTGCCGGTCATTACTCTTTTGCGACGGCCTTTAGCGTGCTCAGCGCCATTGCGCTGCTGGCTGTCCTGCTCTGGTGGCGCTTTGCTCACCTGAGCTGGAAACCAGACCGGGCGTAGCTGGCCGGGCAGGGCAGAGCCGCACCCGGCATATAGATTTACACGATAGCGTTAGGGCACTCTTCACCCTTTTCCAGCTGCTGCAAGTTCCCCAGCGTGGTTTCTGAAATGCTGATCAGCGCTTCGGCAGTCAGAAACGCCTGGTGTCCGGTGAACAGGACGTTATGGCAGGCAGACAGACGGCGGAATACGTCGTCCTGGATCACGTCATTAGATTTGTCTTCAAAGAACAGATCGCGCTCATTTTCATACACGTCCATCCCCAGCGCGCCAATCTTCTGAGTTTTCAGCGCTTCAATAGCGGCCTGGGAATCAATCAACCCGCCGCGGCTGGTGTTGATGATCATCACGCCATCTTTCATCTGGTCAAACGCCGCCTGGTTGAGCAGGTGGTAGTTTTCCGGCGTCAGCGGACAGTGCAGGGAGATAACGTCAGACTGTGAAAACAGCGTCGGCAGGTCGACATATTCCACGCCCAGATCCAGCGCGGCAGCGCTTGGGTACGGATCAAACGCCAGCAGACGCATACCAAACCCTTTCAGAATGCGCAGAGCGGCGACGCCAATCTTACCGGTACCGATAACGCCTGCGGTTTTACCGTACATGGTAAAGCCGGTCAGTCCTTCCAGAGAGAAGTTGGCATCACGGGTACGCTGATAAGCACGGTGAATACGACGGTTCAGCGACATCATCATACCGATGGCATGTTCCGCGACCGCTTCCGGAGAATATGCCGGGACGCGGACCACCTTCAGCCCCAGCTCTTTTGCGGCATCAAGATCTACGTTGTTGAAGCCAGCGCAGCGCAGGGCGATATATTTCACGCCCTGTTTTTTCAGCTCTTCCAGCACCGGACGGCTGCCATCATCATTCACAAAAATGCAAACGCCTTCACAGCCGTGCGCCGTTTTGGCGGTTTTTTCGGACAGCAGAAAGTCGAAAAATTCAAGCTCAAACCCGTAAGCCTCGTTAACATGTTGCAGATACTTTTTGTCGTACTGCTTTGTGCTATATACCGCGAGTTTCATAAGACTTTCTCCAGTGATTTTGCATTCACGTTAGCATGATTAAAATTATCTTACAATTTCTGAAATATTATTGAATTCAATAAGTTCTATCAATTATTTTAGAGCATCTTTACCCGTTAACTCTATGATATTCAATCTACACCCCTGCTTAAGTATAGATTTGATGCACCCTGGGGCGGAGGTGTCAGAAGGTCGGCGAAGTGGAAGCGTTACAGGATGGCAGATGTACCAGATTGCTAAAGAGAATTGATTATGTCACCACAACTTGAGTTATCCCTAAACCCACCTATGTGGCCCGCTTTTTTCTATTTTATTGTATCTATTGCAATTTTTGTCCTCCTGTATCTGGGGAAGATAAAAATCAACCGACTCCGCAAATACCCTCTCTTCATTGCTTATACATTGCTAGTGATTGCAGTCGCTGCCGTACAGATAAACATTTTTGCGAATGGTCATGAGTTTGTGAATGGATTTTTGCACATAGATTTTGATCCTTATCGGTATGACTCCGTGTACTGGGGTTCCCTGGTTTTTGCGATGGTTTACCTGCTGGCAATGCCGCGCAACAAATTCTAACTTTTGACGCTACAACGCTGAAGGTCGTCTTGAAATACAGCCTAACCCATTGAATTTAAGATGACTTATTGACGTTAAGTATAATAAAATTTTTAGCGCATACGGTCAGAGCATCTATCCTTAAATTTGGCATTCTCTTCAACTGACTGGCTAAACATGCGACAATGATCGGCACTGTCGGCTTAATTCTTTCGCTAAATCAGGATATTAACTGCCCATGAGGGGTACATACAAAGCCGCAATCGCGCTCTTACTGCTGTTCATTCTGGTGCCGCTGACGCTGCTGATGACCCTTGCCCAGTGGGTACCAACCCTTGCCGGGATCTGGCTTCCTGTCGGGACACGCATCGCCTTTGAACAAAGTCCCAGACTCACGCGTCATGCCCTGATCATCCCCGATCTTCGCTATCTTGTGGATGACTGCGAAATTGCCCGAGTCGATAACGCGACCCTGTCGCACCCCAGCCGCTGGAAACTGGATGTCGGCGCGCTCGAACTGAACTCCGTTTGCCTCAATAAAATTCCCCAGTCCGCACCGTCCACGGTCGCGCCCAAAACGCTGGCGCAGTGGCAGGCGGTGTTACCGAATACCTGGCTTACTGTCCATCGTCTGACGCTCTCGCCCTGGCAGCAGTGGCAGGGAGAACTTCAGGCGTCGCTGACGCCCGCCCGTCAGGAGATTGCCTACAAAGGTGAGCAGGTCAGTATTAAAGGGATGCTCCGCGGTCAGACCCTCTCTGTCACCCAGTTCGATGTACAACTTCCCGACCAGCCACAGCCGATAAAACTGGTGGGACAATTCACCCTGCCGCTGGTGCCGGACGGCGTGCCGGTTAAAGGCCATGCGGTTGCGACCTTTAACGTGCCACAGTTAACCTCGCTGGTCGATGCCGATCTCGACTGGGAAGCCAATCAGGGGCAACTGGTGGTCATGGCGCGGGATAACCCCGATCCGCTGCTCGATCTGCCGTGGCAAATAACCGCGGAACAGCTGAATATCAGTGACGGACGCTGGAACTGGAACCTTTCCGGCATGCCGCTGAGCGGGCGCGTTGGCCTTCGTGTCGATAACTGGCAGGCGGGGCTTGAGAAAGCGACCCTGACCGGGCGTCTGAATGTGCTCACTCAAGGGGATGCGGGGAAGGGCAACGCGGTGCTGAATATCGGACCGGGCAGGCTCAGTATGGAACAAAGCGACATGCCGCTTCATCTGAGCGGCGAGGCGAAACATAACGACCTGGTGCTCTATGCCAGACTGCCGGCAAAATTGACCGGAAGCCTGTATGAACCGCAGCTCTCCTTTGAGCCGGGCGCGCTGCTGCGCTCACGTGGTCGCATTATCGATTCACTGGATATTGATGAAATTCGCTGGCCGCTGGCGGGCGTCAGGCTGACCCAAAAGGGTGTCGATGGACGCCTGCAGGCCATTTTGCGGGCGCACGAGAACGAGATGGGTGATTTTGAACTGCATCTGGATGGCCAGGCCAGTGACTTTTTACCCGACAACGGCCTGTGGCAGTGGCGCTACTGGGGCAAAGGGGGCTTCACCCCAATGAATGCGCGCTGGGATGTTGCCGGAAAAGGCGAATGGCGCGACAAACTTATTGAGCTGACTGCGCTTTCAACCGGTTTTGACCAGCTCAAGTACGGTGCCATGGAGGTCAGTAAACCCCGTCTGGTGCTGGATAACCCGGTGCGCTGGTATCGCGATCCTGACAAGCCGACATTCAGCGGAGCGCTGTCGCTGAATGCCGGGCAAACCCGTTTCAGCGGCGGCAGCGTATTGCCGCCGTCGGTGCTGACCTTCAGCGTAGACGGAACAGACCCGACACTGTTCCAGTTCAAGGGCGATCTGCATGCTGATGATATCGGACCGGTACAGGTGAACGGACGCTGGGACGGGGAGCGCCTTCGCGGGCAGGCCTGGTGGCCGAAACAATCGCTCACCGTGTTCCAGCCGTTGATCCCGCCAGAGTGGAAAATGACGCTGCGTGACGGCGAACTGTATGCGCAGGTGGCCTTCTCGGCCGCCGCGGGTCAGGGCTTTGAGGCGGGCGGTCACGGCGTACTGAAAGCCGGTAGCGCCTGGATGCCAGACAACCAGATCAACGGCGTCGACTTTGTCCTGCCGTTCCGGTTTAGTGAGGGCACCTGGTCGCTGGGAACGCGCGGCCCGGTAACCTTGCGGATTGGCGAGGTGGTAAACCTGGTGACCGCGCGGAATATCACGGCGGACCTGCAGGGTGACTACCCCTGGAGTGAGGCGAACCCGCTTCTGCTCACCAATGTGAAGGTGGAAACCCTCGGCGGAAAAATCACCATGCAGCAGTTGAGGATGCCGCAACACGATCCGGCGCTGTTGCGGGTAGACAATATCTCCTCCAGCGAGCTGATCAGTGCCGTTAATCCGAAGCAGTTTGCGATGTCTGGCCCGGTGAGCGGGGCGCTGCCGTTCTGGCTGGACAATGAAAAATGGATCATCAAAGATGGCTGGCTGACCAACCCCGGCCCGATGACGCTGCGTATCGATAAAGACACGGCTGACGCCATCGTAAAAGATAATATGGTGGCGGGCGCCGCAATTAACTGGCTGCGCTATATGGAAATTTCTCGCTCGTGGACAAGAATCAATTTAGATAATCTGGGTGAATTAACCATGCAGGCGACCCTTAAGGGAACCAGCCGGGTAGAGGGTAAAAGCAGCTACGTTAATCTGAACTATACCCATGAAGAGAATGTCTTTACCCTCTGGCGCAGCCTGCGTTTTGGAGACAACCTGCAAACCTGGTTTGAGCAACACGCGGCAATACCTGGTATCCGCAGTTCGACTGGCAAGGAAAGTGAGGAACAACAATGAAAAAGATGGCTGGTGTGCTCACCGTTGCCGTTGCCGCGCTACTGACCGGCTGTACGCCGCGCATTGAAGTCGCCGCGCCGAAGGAGCCGATTACCATCAATATGAATGTCAAAATCGAACATGAGATCCACATTAAGGTCGATAAAGACGTTGAAACCCTGCTGAAATCACGCAGCGATCTGTTCTGAGGATGCCATGAAACGATTAGCTCTGATGTTACTGGCGCTCGGCATGAACGTGCAGGCGGCAACACTGACCTTAAATGACGCCCGGACGCAGGGGCGCGTGGGGGAAACCCTGAGCGGTTATCTTGCGCCAATCAAACAGGATGCGGAAACCCTGGCGCTGGTCAATCGCATTAACGCCGCGCGCACGGAAAGCTATCAGAAGCTGGCTGACAGCAACAATCTGCCGGTGGATGAAGTAGCGAAAATGGCAGGGCAAAAGCTGGTTGCCCGCGCCCAGCCGGGCGAGTACGTGAAAGGCATTAACGGGAAATGGCTGAAGAAGTAGTTAGCGAAAGCGCTTACGATATTCGCCAGGCGAGACGCCAAAACGCTGCTTAAAGGCGGTTGAAAAATGGCTGTGGTCGGAAAAGCCCCAGCTGTAGCCAATGCCCGCCAGCTTTTCATCATCGCTGGCGGAGCGCAACACTTGTGCGCACAGGTCGAGACGGCGGTTTTTAATGTACTGGGCGACCACCAGCCCCTTATCAGCAAACATGCGGTAGAGGCTTCGCACCGACATCCCGCTCTGTGCAGCAATCCATTCCGGTCGTAGTGATTCAGACTGAATATGATCGTCAATCAATGACAGCACATTGCGGAACAGGCGTTCTTTACGTGGCTGAGCCACGTCGCGCTGCTGGAACGCGGGGCGAAGCAGACAGATCATCGCTTCCAGCGCCGCTTCACTCTCCCGGTCACTCAGATCGGCATTCCCCATACTTTCCATCAGCAGGTGGTGGCTTAACTGAACGGTGGGCAGCGTGCGCGAAAGGGTGAGCGCGCAGCTTACCTCCTGAAAACGACACTGTTGCTCAATAATCTGGCGCGGAACCAGCAGCGAAATCTGGCGGGATTTTTCATGCCAGGCAATGGAGCACGGGCGGGAAGCATCAAGCAGCGTGATATCGCCGGTCTTCAGCACCGCGCGGCGGTCGTCCTGTTCAATCTCCGCGCTGCCTTCCAGCTGAAATACGGTGTAGAACCAGGCATCGTTACTGTCGTTAATCTCATGGCGGGATCGGAACAGGTTAACGCCACCTGCGGTTACGGTGCTTAACTTCAGGCTACGGGCATAGCTGGTTTCCAGCTCGCCGACGAATTCCCCCTCCAGCGGACGCGCATTAAAACGCCCGCAGACCTGGTTAATTTGTGCCAGCCACTGTTGATACTGTTCCTCTTCGCTTGCACACGCCATCGCTTATCTCGCTGCACCGTCAATGTTTTTGCATTGTTGCATTTGTGTTGCATTTTGTCAGAGCTATGAGGCTGACTATAGGAAAGAACACTCACCGGTAACAGCGTTATAAGACGGAATTATCACGATTTGCGGAGCCTGTCACAGGTGGCAAAGCGAATGTCACAGAGACAAAAGCGAGAATCCAAAACCCCTCTTAGACTGCATTAACACCCTGCGAATAAAAACGAAGGAGTACCCTATGTCTGAATCTCAGGTAGCCGTTCAGCCTGCCGTACAGCAGTTTTTAGACCGACATCATGGCCTGTGGATTGAAGGGCGTCAGGCCGCGTCGGACAGTGAAAAGCGGCTCAATGTCTATAATCCGGCAACGGGCGACGTCATCGCCTCCACCGCCGATGCCAGCGTTGATGATGTCGACCGCGCCGTGATGTCCGGCTGGCGTGCGTTTGTTGCCCGTAGCTGGGCCGGAAAATTACCGGCAGAGCGTGAGCGTATCCTGCTGCATTTCGCCGATCTGGTTGAGCAGCACAGCGAAGAGCTGGCCCAGCTTGAGACGCTGGAGCAGGGGAAATCCATTCATATCTCCCGCGCCTTTGAAGTGGGCTGCACCCTGAACTGGATGCGCTATACCGCAGGGCTTACCACGAAAATTGCCGGTAAAACCCTCGACCTCTCCATCCCCTTACCGCAGGGGGCCCGCTATCAGGCGTGGACGCGCAAAGAGCCGGTTGGCGTGGTGGCCGGGATTGTGCCGTGGAACTTCCCGCTGATGATCGGGATGTGGAAAGTCATGCCTGCGCTGGCGGCGGGGTGTTCCATTGTCATTAAGCCTTCAGAAACCACGCCGCTCACCATGCTGCGCGTGGCGGAACTGGCAAGTGAAGCGGGCATCCCCGACGGGGTGTTTAATGTGGTCACGGGAAGCGGTGCGGTGTGCGGTGTCGCGCTGACCTCACATCCGCATATTGCCAAAGTGAGCTTTACTGGCTCAACGGCGACAGGCAAGCAAATTGCCCGCGCGGCGGCGGATACGCTCACGGGGGTGACGCTGGAGCTGGGGGGTAAAAACCCGGCTATCGTACTGAAAGATGCTGACCCGGCCTGGGTAATTGAAGGCCTGATGACCGGCAGCTTCCTGAATCAGGGGCAGGTTTGTGCGGCGAGCTCCCGTATCTATATTGAAGCGCCGCTGTTTGACACGCTGGTCAGCGGGTTTGAGCAGGCGGTGAAATCCCTGAGCGTCGGGCCGGGCATGTCGCCGGAGGCGTTCATCAACCCGCTGGTCTCGCGCGCGCACTGCGATAAAGTGCAGACCTTCCTCGACGAGGCAAAATCGCGCAATGCGGAGTTGATCACCGGTAATCGGGGCCCGGATGGCAAAGGTTATTACGTGTCGCCGACGCTGGTGGTGAACCCGGATGCCGCGCTGCGACTCACCCGCGAAGAAGTGTTCGGCCCGGTGGTCAACCTGGTGCGCGTCGCGGATGGCGAAGAAGCGCTGGCGCTGGCCAACGACACCGAATACGGGCTGACGGCCAGCGTCTGGACGCAAAATATCAGCAAGGCGCTGGAATACACCGACCGGCTGCAGGCGGGGGCCGTCTGGGTGAACAGCCATACGCTGATCGACGCCAACCTGCCGTTTGGTGGCATGAAGCAGTCCGGCACCGGGCGCGATTTCGGCCCGGACTGGCTGGATGGCTGGTGTGAAACCAAATCGGTATGTGTACGGTATTAAAACAAAGCGTGTCGGGCTGGCGCAACGGCCACCCGACACGGCTATCGTGACCAGCGGTCCCGTCCGGCCGCTTTCGCCCGGTACAGCGCCTCATCGGCGCGGGCAATAATCTCCGTCCCCGCCAGACCCTCTGCCATTCCTGCAATGCCCATGCTTACGGTGACGCGATCGCTGACTTTTGAGGCGTCGTGCGCTATCGCTTCCGCGCGCAGGCCGTCCTGAATACGCATGGCAACTTTTTCGGCTGTGTTTTCCGGGCAATCAAAGAGGATCACCACAAACTCTTCACCGCCGTAGCGAGACACGACATCATCAGGTGTTCGCACCGACTGCCGGAGCACCTGCGCCACGCGGGTCAAACATTCGTCACCGGCCTGATGACCATAGGTGTCGTTGTAAAGTTTGAAATAATCTATATCCAGCATAATCAGCGAGAAGGCTTTTTTCTGCTCAACGGCATTCTCCAGCACCACTTCCATCTTGCGACGGTTGGCGGTCTGGGTTAACGGATCCTGATGCGCCAGCGCTTCCAGCCGCGAAATCAACAGCTGGTTTTGCTGGTTACGTCGCCAGGCCTCATCAAACCAGCTTATCAGGATGAAACGCCCGCAGAGCAAAATCAGCGTAAAGACGGTCCAGACGGCGGCAAAGTGAAGGTTGACACCATCATTGAGTACCCAGCTTGCGACCGGTAGCGTGACCCAGAGCGGGATCACGAAGGCGAGTAACCCACGAGGGTAAAAGTAGAGTGCCGTCAACCCGGCGAGTAACAGAATCGCGCACAGGGGCCAGACGTGAGGCAGCAACAGATCGGTGATAAACCAGAAACAGGATATCGACCAGATGACGCTACAGAAAAAGAGCACCACGCTGATGCCGGCAATACGTCGCCAGGCCATGATGATTAACGCAGCTGACAGAATAATAATGCCGAACATCGAGGCATCGATAAACTTCAGCAGAGGCAGCGACCGGAGGTAGAGGGGGTCGTCGGGCTTAAGCGAGACGTGGCGCAGCAGGATCATCACGGCGAAGCTGATGTTGACGAATGCCAGCCACGGCAGGTTCATCGCCAGCCCGTGCATGACCATCGCCTGACGCGTCGGCCAGGCAGCCCGCTCTGGCGTCGTTTTTTTTCTTTTTTCCATAAATGCTCTTTACCCTTTCCTGGGAGCAAGTGAAGCAGGAACGGGCGGAAGGACCGCCCGTCTGTTTTGCACCGTTACGGTGTCACAATATTAAACCAGAAATCGAACTTATCCATATAGCCAAGCATAGCGTCCAGTTTGGCACTGTCGCCGCTGATCTTGATATCGCCACTGTCCTGCGCCTGTTTCAGCGTGACTTCTTTCAGGATAATTTTATTCAGGGTATCACGGTTCAGGGTAAGCGTAGCGTCAGCGTCTTTCGCTTCGGCATTTGCCGTGTGGTTCAGCACGCCGTTTTCCAGTTCAAGTTTGTATTTGCCGCCATCGCTGCCCAGATCGATGTTAAACACCGATTTGGCATCGCCGGCTTTTTGGCCATTGATATGAACGGCAAGGTAGTCGAAGAACATCTCTGGCGTCATCGCCCGCACGGTATCCGGGCTGGCGGTGTTCGGGGTCGGGCCTTTCACCACGCCGTTACGCAGCTCTTGCGCGCCGGTCAGGTAGAAGTTGCGCCACGGGCCGGATTCCGCCTGATAACCCAGCTGTTCCAGCGCATCTGCTTCGAGATTACGCGCGGCCTGGTTGTTCGGGTCGGCAAACACCACTTTACTCACGACCTGCGCCACCCAGCGATAGTTGCCCTGATCGAAGTCAGTTTTCGCTTTGTTCAGAATGGCCTCCGCGCCGCCCATATACTCAACAAATTTCTTCGCAGCCTCTTCAGGTGGCAGTTCATCCAGCGTGGCGGGATTACCGTCGAACCAGCCCAGATAGAGCACATAGGTGGCTTTAACGTCATGGCTGACAGAACCGTAGTAACCGCGGTTAGCCCAGATATGGGCAAGGGAATCCGGGAGTTTGAAATTAGCGGCGATTTCATCACGCGTCAGGCCTTCATTCGCCATGCGTAACGTCTGGTCGTTGATGTAACGGTAGAGGTCGCGCTGGCTCTTCAGCAGTGTGACGACATTATCATTGCCCCAGGTTGGCCAGTGATGCTGTGCCATGATGATGTCGGCTTTATCGCCCCAGCGCACAATCGCCTGGTTAATATATTTTGACCAGGGCAGCGGTTCACGAATTTTTGCGCCGCGCAGCGAGTAGGTGTTATGCAGCGTATGGGTCACATCCTCTGCGGATTCAATGATTTTTTTCTCTTCGATAAACCAGAGCATCTCTGAAGGTGCTTCAGAGCCGGGGGCCAGCATAAAATCGTAGGTCAGCCCGTCAATGACCTCTTTTTGTCCGTCTTTTTCAATGATGTTAGTCGGTGCGATAAGGGTGACGGTACCGGCGGACGTGGTCGTCCCCAGACCCGCACCCACTTGTCCTTTTGCATCAGGCTTCAGCAGGTTGCCATACATATAACTGGCGCGACGACTCATAACGTTGCCCGCCATGATATTTTCCGCAACCGCCGCCTCCATAAATCCGGAAGGGGCATAAACTTTTACCTTGCCAGCCTTCACGTCGGCTTCATCAACCACACCCCGCACACCGCCATAGTGGTCAACATGACTGTGGGTATAAATCACCGCCACGACCGGTTTTTGGCCGCGATTTTTGTAATAAAGATCCATGCCGACTTTGGCGGTTTCTGCTGAGACCAGCGGATCGACGACGGTAATCCCTTCTTTGCCTTCGATGATGGTCATATTTGACAGATCGAGATTGCGGATCTGATATACCCCTTCGGTAACTTCAAACAGACCGCTGATATTAATCAGCTGGGATTGACGCCATAAACTGGGGTTTACCGAATCCGGCGATTTATCACCTTCTTTAATAAATGAATACTGTTGGGGATCCCAGATGACATTGCCTTGTTCGCCTTTGATAACGTCCTGAGGAAGTGGAGCGATAAATCCTTTATGGGCATTGGTAAAATCAGTGTTATCGGAGAAAGGAAGCTGGTTAAAAAGGGCATTGTTGGCTTGTTGTGTTGCGGCAGACGCGTCCTTTGGTGCTTCCGCCGCATAAGAGGGACTGTTGGACATGATCATTCCAGCCAGCACGAAACTTCTGACAATCAGATTCAATTTCATTTAAAACCTCTCAGAGAAAGTACTACGTCGTTTGTGAAAACTTCGCGTCCTGGCTGAAAATGTTTCAAAAGATGCAATCGGAATGTGTGGAGTAAAATAACTATAATCAGGATGAGATATTCAGCAAATAAACGAATAAAAAACCGGGCATTACGCCCGGTCTGTTTTTATTTCTGCGCGTCTTTTTTCCTGCCGAGTGTCGGCGTTTCGTCGAAGAAGTTCCACGGTTTGAGCAGGGTATGCACCCATTCCGTTGGCATGATTGGCCACTCTTCGGCGCGCGCGACGTGGGTTGTGCCGGTGGTCATCCAGACCACGTCATCCTGATCGTTTAGCGACTCGTTATCTTTGCTGTATTTGCCAAGCCCCGTATCGTGGGTTGAGCGATTTGGGAATTTGCCCTCCGGGTACATCTCATCCGGATGGTAACGCGTGACCCACAGCTGTTTATCCATAAAGCTCAGGCGGTGATAGATCCACTCGTCCGGGGCAAACTTCGCGCCGGTCGCCACCGGGTGCGTCCCCCCGGCGTAAGGGATTATCTGATACGAAATTGGGTTCCCCATGCGGTTCTCTTTGCTGGTGTTGCTCAGCAGACGAATGGTGCCCGGGTCAAATTTCTGCGCCGCCTGCTGCTCGGTATCAATAGCGTACTGATTGATCTGCATGGTGCTGGTTCGCGGGCCGCCGGCGGTGTTCGGTTTCACCTGTGGATCCATTGCCACCAGCGTGTTGTTGATGCCATCCACATCCATATCGAGACGGAAGTTATAGATGTGCTGGTGGGTGGTCCCGACGATGTTGTGATCAATTAATGTGCCGTATCGGGTATCGTCTTTGGCAGTAGGGTCATGCATCGTTTTCGCCTGTACGCCTTTCACCGCCTCAATCCCCGTTGCACCGGCATCAATCCCGATGGTGCCATTTTCGTGGAATACCCAGTCGAAAATATAGTCGTAGTTGCCAACGGTGCTCACCCAGCGAACCACCAGCTCGCGCCGCTCGGTACTGACGTTAGGCTGACCCATCTCCTGGTGTTTATATTCCGGTCCTGCGTAGCGTTCAAAAATGGCGATGGCGCGGGGGATCTCCATCGGCGCACCGGTGTAATCGGCAATGGTTTCATTGAGCATCACGGCGTTGGACGGCACGTCTTTGCCGCGCACCAGCGGAGAGGTCAGGGTGCCCATACCGTAGTCGCCGGAATCCAGATAGGCTTTAAAGTACCAGCCCACGTCAGGGTCACCGTAAGGAACGATCATCCCGCCCAGGGAGCCCTGATACATAATCTGGCGTTTTTTGCCGTTGTCATTGTAGGTGACGGTAGAAATCATTGGGCCCACGCGGGAATCCAGACTCAGATGGAAATCCCAGTTCTGCCAGTGAATCATATCGCCGGTAATGGTGTAGTTTTTGCCTTCTGGTTCAATAATGTTAAGCGGTTTTTTCGGCGTGTTGATGCGGTCACGTCCATCATACGGACGCGGCGTCATCGGCACCGGCACAACGGCACCTTCTTCAATCTTCTGGATCTTCTTCTGCTCAAGGTCGACCACTGCCACCAGGTTCTCAATCGGGTGCGCCCAGTAGTTGCCGTCGCCCACGTCCAGATAGCTCACCACTTTCAGCAGCCGGTCTTCCTGTTTCAGGCCATCTTTGCCGTCGAAATAGCCGACGGTCAGTGGCGTGGTGATCACTTTCTTCGTATCGGTAATACCGCGCTTTTTCAGAACCTCGGCAAACTCTGCACTCTCGTTGATGATCTGCTGAACGGTCGCAAAATCATCCAGCAGCACCATGCCGTGGGCATCTTTAACGGCGTCCCAGCGCAGGATCTTTTTATCCTTCAGGTCCACCAGACTTTCAATAACGTGTTTCCCGTCCAGCATGGTGATGTTCGCCTGGCGGGGAGAGTCCACCGCCGTGCCGTTGAGCACAAAGTCCCACACTTTGGCTTTCTCGGGTTCGGCCAGGGCTATCTGGGTGAAGCGGGTGTTCGGTTTAAAATCCGCAGAGCCTTTCACAATCTCTACGGCTTGCTTAATTTCGTCAGCCGTTAGCGCGTTTAACGGGTGAGGGCGTTTTTCAACCTGGAAGGTCTGGTCGAGACCCGACTGGAAAACGTCGTTGATGAAGGTCTCGGAGATGAACGCTTTTTTGCCTTTCATGACCACCGGCACCTGTAGCGTGAGGGTTTTGCCGTTCACAATAGCGGTTTTCGCGCCGGGCTTGACCTTCACATATGCCCCATCCTTTGCAATGGTGAACATCTGTGCGTAATCATCCCACTGCACATCGGCGCCAAACGCCTGCAGCGTTTTGTCCATCGGGACCATATGCGCCTCACTGCCGTGTGCGAAAACAGGTGATTGCCAGGCGCAACACAGCGCAACGGCCATAGCCAGTGCCGTTCTACGGGCAGAAAAAGAAGAATTGCTTCCCATCGTAGACCTCATCTTGTTGTGTTTATTGTGTTGTGACAGCCTTATCCTGACAGGCGCCCGAGAAAAGCGTTTGCCTGCATCTGCCAGGTTATTTGTTGGTCTTGCCAGGTTAAAAAAAGACCGGGGCAATATCACACCCCGGTCAACGTGCGAGAGAGGAACGTGTCAGAAGTCGCCGTGCTGGCGCGCCACCAGCGTCAGGATGGAGTAGAGCGCGACCGCCTGCTGGTGCTGGTTAAAGATCTCAACGGCCCATTCGACCACGCCGGTTGGCTTCTCATCGGCGGTCCGTTGTTTCTTGAGCGTTTTACGTTTACAGGTGAGGCGCACCTGAATGGTATCGCCCGGCTTAACCGGTTCGATAAAGCGCAGGTTTTCCATGCCGTAGTTGGCAATCACCGGCCCAACGCCGGCATCAACAAACAGACCCGCCGCGGCAGAGATCAGGAAGTAACCGTGCACCACCCGTTCGCCAAAGATGGATTCAGCCGCGCCGATTTTGTCCATATGGGCGTAGAAGTGATCGCCGCTCAGGCAGGCAAAGTTAACGATATCGGCTTCCGTCAGGGTGCGGCGCGGGGTCAGCAGGCTGTCGCCCGGCTGCAGTTCTTCAAAGTATTTCCGGAACGGATGAACGCGATCTTCCTGAACCGCAGCACCCCGTACCCACTGTTTGCCGATGGCGGCAAGCATGGTCGGGCTGCCCTGAATGGCGGTGCGCTGCAGATAGTGCTTCACCGCACGCAGTCCTCCCAGCTCTTCACCGCCACCTGCGCGGCCAGGACCGCCGTGCACCAGTTGCGGCAGCGGAGAGCCGTGTCCGGTGGACTCCCTGGCGGATTCGGCGTTAAGGATCTGAATTCGTCCGTGCGCCCGCGCCGCGCCGGCAATAAACTGGCGGGCGATAGCCGGGTCGGCGGTGACCAGCGTACCGGCCAGACTCCCGCCACCCGCCCGTGCCAGCTGCATCGCGTGGTCTGAATTGCGGGAGGGCATCAGCGTGGCGACCGGCCCGAAGGCTTCGGTGCAATGCACGGCGGGGGTTTCATCTGGCTGTGGGCAGAAAAGCAGCGTCGGCGGGAAGAATGCCCCCGCAGCCTGCAGATCGGCTTTTCCGCCGAGTCTGACCTGGCAACCCGCCGCAATCAACAGATCGACTTTCTCCTGCACGTCCGCGCGTTGCTCGCCGTTCACCAGCGCGCCCATCTTCACCCCATCCTCTGCCGGGTCGCCGACGACCACGTTTTGCAGCCGTGCGATCAGCGCCTGGCTGACGGCATCCATTCGATCCTGAGGCACAATTATGCGGCGGATGGCGGTACATTTTTGCCCTGCCTTGGCGGTCATTTCGCGTACCACTTCGCGAATAAACAGCGCGAATTCTGGCTGTTCCGGCGTTACATCCTCACCCAGAACGCAGCAGTTGAGAGAGTCGGCTTCCATGGTAAAGGGAATGGAATTCGCCACGATATTCGGGTGAATGCGCAGGCTCTGGCCGGTGCTGGCGGAGCCGGTAAAGGTCACCACATCCTGGCTGTCGAGATGATTCAGCAGATCGCCCGCGCCGCCGCAGACAAGGCTGATAGCACCGTCCGGCACCAGACCGCTCTCCACAATCGCTTTCACCATCGCCTGCGCGACCTGCGCGGTAGCGGTGGCGGGTTTGATAATGGCAGGCATCCCCGCAAGCCAGGTGGGCGCCAGTTTTTCCAGCATTCCCCAGCACGGGAAATTAAAGGCGTTGATATGGACCGCCACGCCCGATTTTGACGTCAGTACGTGACGCGCAGCAAAGCCGCCTTCCTTCGACAACGGGATCAACTCATCTTCCGGCCAGAGTGTGTCATCAGGCAGCTCGCGACTCCCCAGGCTGGCATAGGTGAACAGCGTCCCGATCCCACCCTCAATATCCACCCAGCTGTCCGCTCGGGTCGCCCCGGTCTGGGCAGACAGGGCATAGAACGTCTCTTTCTCACTAAGCAGATGTTTCGCCACCGCCTTCAGCATGGCGGCACGGTCGATAAAGGTCATGGCGCGCAGGGCTTCGCCGCCACGCGCGATCGCATAGCGACGTGCATCCGCCATGTCCAGCCCTTCGCTGGTCACGGACCACAGCGCTTCGCCACTGATGGCGTGATGGATAGTACGTTCGCGGCCCCGGCCAGACTGCCAGGCACCGGACAAGAAGCTGGCTAACTGCTGCATCGCTTATCTCCAAGTGTTACGTGATTTCACTATCAATAGTTTAATCATGAATCATAAAAAGCAAGCTGAGTTTTAATGAATTGTTAACATTGTGATCCAGCATAATGAAGCAGAGGGCCGTAAGCCCCGTCGTGTAGGCCTTGTGCAAAAAGCCTTGCGAGCACCATCACAAAATGGGGAAACATTTCTTGGGGTTATATTTAACCTTTGTGTAACTTTTAAGAAATGAAGTGATTCAGTATTTCACTTTAAGTGGTAAATAATCGAATCATAAAGGTGATGACGTGACGCAAGAACAACGCTTTGAGCAGCGCATAGCGCAGGAGACGGCGATTGAGCCTCAGGACTGGATGCCTGATGCCTATCGTAAGACGTTGATCCGCCAGATTGGTCAGCACGCGCACTCCGAAATTGTCGGCATGTTGCCGGAAGGAAACTGGATCACCCGCGCGCCGACGCTGCGCCGCAAAGCGATCCTGCTGGCAAAAGTGCAGGACGAAGCCGGGCACGGTTTGTACCTCTACAGCGCGGCCGAGACGCTGGGCTGCGCGCGGGAAGACATCTACCAGAAGATGCTCGACGGCAAGATGAAATACTCCTCCATCTTCAACTACCCGACCCTGAGCTGGGCGGATATCGGGGTGATCGGCTGGCTGGTGGACGGTGCGGCGATCGTCAACCAGGTGGCGCTCTGCCGTACCTCATATGGCCCCTATGCCCGCGCGATGGTGAAAATCTGTAAAGAAGAGAGTTTCCACCAGCGTCAGGGCTTTGAAGCCTGTATGGCGCTTGCGCAGGGGAGTGACGCCCAACGCCAGATGCTGCAGGACGCCATTAACCGCTTCTGGTGGCCCGCTCTGATGATGTTCGGCCCAAACGATGATAACTCGCCGAACAGCGCCCGCAGCCTCGCCTGGAAAATCAAACGCTTCGGCAATGACGAACTTCGCCAGCGCTTTGTCGACAACACGGTTCCGCAGGTAGAAATGCTGGGCATGACGGTTCCGGATCCTGACCTGCGTTTTGACGAAGAGAGCGGTCACTACCGCTTTGGCGAGATCGACTGGCACGAGTTTGATGAGGTCATTAACGGGCGCGGTATCTGTAACCACGAACGTCTGGCTGCCAAACGTAAAGCCTGGGAAGACGGGGCGTGGGTGCGTGAAGCCGCACTGGCGCACGCGGAAAAACAACACGCCCGCAAAGTGGCTTAAGAGGAAACACGATGAGCAATGTCTACTGGCCGCTGTACGAAGTGTTCGTACGCAGCAAACAAGGGTTGTCCCACCGTCATGTGGGAAGTCTTCATGCCGCCGACGATCGCATGGCGCTGGAAAATGCGCGTGATGCCTATACCCGTCGCAGTGAAGGCTGCTCTATCTGGGTGGTGAAGGCGAGCGAGATTGTCGCCTCTCAGCCGGAAGAGAGCGGCGAGTTCTTCGACCCGGCGGAAAGTAAGGTTTACCGCCATCCTACGTTTTACACCATCCCTGATGGCATCGAGCACATGTGAGGTCAGGGATGAAAACATTATCCGCATATGCCCTGCGTCTGGGCGACAACGGTCTGGTGCTCTCCCAGCGTCTGGGCGCCTGGTGTGGTCACGCGCCGGAGCTGGAAATCGATCTCGCGCTCGCCAACATCGGTCTCGACTTGCTGGGGCAGGCGCGCAATTTCCTGACCTATGCCGCAGAGCTGGAAGGTCAGGGCGATGAAAACACCCTGGCGTTTGGGCGTGATGAGCGCCAGTTTCACAACGTGTTGCTGGTGGAACAGCCTAACGGCAGTTTCGCCGACACGCTCGCGCGCCAGTACTTTATGGATGCCTGGAACGTAGCGCTGTATGAACGCCTGACCCACAGCAGCGACAGCCAGCTTGCCGCCATCGCAGCGAAAGCCATTAAAGAGGCGCGCTACCACCTGCGCTTCAGTCGTGGCTGGCTGGTGCGTCTGGGTGACGGAACGGAAACATCTTCACAGCGTATGCAGCAGGCGGTCGACACCCTGTGGCGGTTTACGGCCGAGCTGTTTGAAGCCGATGACGTCGAGCTGGCGTTGATTGCCTCCGGCGTCGCGGTTGATCCGCGCGAGCTTCGTCAGCCGTGGGAGCAGGAAGTGTTTTCCGGTTTGCAGGAGGCCACCCTGAGCGTGCCGTCGGAAGTGGCGTATCGCACGGGGGGCAAGCGCGGGCTGCATACCGAACATCTCGGCCCAATGCTGGCAGAAATGCAGTATCTCCAGCGTGCCCATCCGGGTCAGCAGTGGTAAGTACGGAGGTTAAGATGCAGCGTTTTGCCGGGATTGCACCCGCGGAGATCCCTCAAATCTGGTCGTTGTTAAGCCAGATCCCGGACCCGGAAGTGCCGGTGTTAACCATCACCGATTTAGGCATGGTGCGTAGCGTATCGGCGCAGGGCGAAGGCTGGGTCATTGGCTTTACGCCAACCTATTCAGGCTGCCCGGCGACGGAACATTTGCTTGGCGCGATTCGCGAGGCGATGACCGCACACGGCTTTACGCCAGTGCATATTGTGCTTCAGCTCGAACCAGCCTGGACCACCGACTGGATGACGGCGGATGCGCGTGAACGCCTGCGCGCATATGGCATCAGCCCACCGGAGGGCCACAGCTGCCACGCGCATGCCCCGGTCGAGGTGAGTTGCCCACGCTGTGCCAGCACACATACCTCGCTTATCAGTGAATTTGGTTCGACGGCCTGCAAAGCGCTTTATCGCTGCAACGACTGCCGTGAGCCTTTCGACTATTTCAAATGTATTTGAGGTTGCCATGACAATGTTTCATTCATTAACAGTGGCAAAAGTGGAACCCGAAACCCGCGACGCGGTGACCATCACTTTCGCGGTACCGCAGGAGTTGCAGGACGCCTATCGCTTTCGTCCCGGACAACACCTGACCCTGAAAGCGAAGCTGGGTGAGGATGAGCTGCGTCGCTGCTACTCCATCTGCCGCAGTACCGCGCCGGGTGAGATCAGCGTAGCGGTGAAAGCCATCGAGGGCGGACGTTTTTCCCGCTATGCCCGGGATGAGATCAAACAGGGCATGGCGCTGGAGGTCATGGTGCCTCAGGGCCAGTTTGGTTACCAGCCGCGCGCTGACCGGGAAGGGCACTATCTGGCCATTGCCGCGGGTTCAGGCATTACCCCAATGCTGGCCATCTTATCCGCCACGCTCGCCACCGAGCCGAACAGTCATTTCACCTTGATCTACGGCAACCGCAGCAGCCAGAGCATGATGTTTCGCGAGGCGCTGGCCGATCTGAAAGACAAATACCCGCAGCGTCTGCAGCTGGTCGCCATCTTCAGCCAGGAGGTGCTCGACAGCGATCTGCTGCATGGACGTATCGACGGTGAGAAGCTGCAGGCGCTGGCGAAAACCCTGATCAACTTCCGCCAGTACGACGAAGCCTTTATTTGTGGCCCGTCCGCCATGATGGACGACGCGGAAGCGGCGCTGAAAGCGCTGGGGATGCCAGAGAAATCGATCCACCTTGAGCGTTTTAATACGCCAGGCTCGACCGGCAAACGCACGGTCAGCGTGCAGGCTGAAGGGCAGAAAGTCACCGTGCGTCAGGACGGTCGTGACCGGGAAATTACCCTCACGGCAAACGATGAAAGCATTCTTGATGCCGCCCTGCGTCAGGGCGCCGACCTGCCGTATGCCTGCAAGGGCGGCGTATGCGCGACCTGCAAATGCAAAGTGCTGCGTGGCAAAGTTGATATGGCGACGAACTACAGCCTTGAGCCGGACGAACTGGCGGCCGGGTATGTGCTGAGCTGTCAGTCGCTGCCGTTAACCGCTGACGTGATCGTCGATTTTGACTCCAGGGGGATGGCATGAGCGAACTGATGGTCACCCGTCATGGTCGTGTCCTGCAGCTGACGCTTAACCGTCCGGCGGCACGCAACGCGCTGAATAACGCCCTGTTAGAGCAGATTGCTGACGCGCTCGACGCCGCTGCGGCCGATCGCGATCTCTCTGTTTGCGTGATTTACGGCAACGCACGCTGCTTTGCTGCCGGCGCAGATCTCAACGAAATGGCGGAGAAAGACCTGCCTGCCACTCTGAACGATATCCGTCCCCAGCTGTGGGCCCGGATCAACGCCTTCAACAAACCCCTGATTGCCGCCGTCAACGGCTTCGCGCTGGGCGCGGGCTGCGAGCTTGCGCTGCTGTGCGACGTGGTGATTGCCGGGGATAACGCCCGTTTTGGTCTGCCGGAAATTACGCTCGGGATCATGCCCGGGGCGGGCGGTACGCAGCGCCTGATTCGTAGCGTGGGCAAATCGCTGGCCAGCAAAATGGTGCTGACCGGGGAGAGCATTACCGCGCAGCAGGCGCAGCGCGCCGGGCTGGTCAGCGATGTGTTCCCGGCTTCATTGACGCTGGAATATGCCCTGAAACAGGCGGCGCTGATGGCTCGACACTCACCGCTGGCGCTCCAGGCGGCGAAGCAGGCGCTGCGCCAGTCTCAGGAGGTTTCCCTGCAGGCCGGACTGGTCCAGGAGCGACAGCTGTTTACGCTGCTTTCAGCGACCGAAGACCGGCGAGAAGGCATCGACGCATTCTTACAGAAACGTACCCCCGACTTTAAAGGACGCTAATCGTGGAATTTATTCTCAGTCATGTAGAACAAGGCGTGATGACCCTGACGCTGAACCGTCCGGAGCGTCTGAACAGCTTTAACGACGTGATGCATCAGCAACTCGCTGAGTGCCTGAAGCAGGCCGAGCGCGATGACACCATCCGCTGTCTGCTTATTACCGGGGCGGGGCGCGGCTTCTGCGCGGGTCAGGATCTTAATGACCGCAACGTCGACCCTAACGGTCCGGCGCCGGATCTGGGAATGTCCGTGGAGACGTTCTACAACCCGCTGGTTCGCCGTCTTGCGACGTTGCCGAAACCGGTGATTTGCGCGGTCAACGGCGTGGCCGCCGGGGCCGGGGCCACGCTGGCACTGGGGTGTGACATGGTCATTGCCGCCCGTTCTGCCACCTTTGTGATGGCCTTCAGCAAGCTCGGATTAGTGCCGGACTGCGGGGGAACATGGTTCCTGCCGCGCGTCGCCGGGCGCGCCCGCGCAATGGGGCTGGCGTTACTCGGAGACAAACTCAGCGCCGAACAGGCACACGCCTGGGGGATGATCTGGCAGGTGGTGGATGACGAACACCTCTCCGCCACGGCCCAGCAGATGGCGCTGCACTTTGCTTCTCAGCCCACCTTTGGTCTGGGGCTGATTAAGCAGGCGATTAACGCGGCAGAGACCAACACCCTCGACGCCCAGCTTGACCTGGAGCGCGATTATCAACGTCTGGCCGGTCGCAGCGACGACTACCGGGAAGGGGTCAGCGCCTTCCTTGCCAAACGCGCACCGACATTCACGGGGAAATAAGATGGCGATCACGGTTCGTACTGTCGCCGTCATTGGAAGCGGCACGATGGGCGCGGGAATTGCGGAAGTCGCGGCGAGTCATGGGCATCAGGTTCTGATGTATGACATTGCTTCAGACGCGATTTCACGCGCGCTTGACGGGATCCGCCAGCGTCTCGCCTCCCGGGTGACTCGCGGAAAACTTTCCGCCGATGCTGGCAGCCAGATACTTGCCAGGCTGCTGCCAGTAACGGATATCGAAGCGCTCGCCGCGGCAGATCTGGTGATTGAAGCCGCGTCTGAGCGTATCGACGTCAAAAAAGCGCTGTTTGCGCAACTGGCTCAGATTTGCCCGCCGCAGACCTTGCTGACCAGCAATACCTCCTCCATTTCTGTTACGGCGATTGCGGCGGATGTTCACCATCCGGAGCGCGTCGCGGGGCTGCATTTCTTTAATCCTGCACCGGTCATGAAGCTGGTCGAGGTGGTGAGCGGGCTGGCGACATCGCCCGAAGTGGCCGATGCGCTGTGCGAGCTGGCGCTGAACTGGGGGAAACAGCCCGTCCGCTGCCAGTCAACGCCAGGGTTCATCGTCAACCGCGTTGCGCGTCCATTCTATTCTGAAGCCTGGCGCGCCCTGGAAGAGCAGGTCGCCGCGCCAGAAGTGATTGATGCCGCCCTGCGCGACGGCGGCGGTTTCCCGATGGGACCGCTGGAGCTGACCGACATGATTGGTCAGGACGTCAACTTTGCGGTGACCTGTTCCGTGTTCAATGCCTTCTGGCAGGAACGTCGTTTCCTGCCGTCGCTGGTGCAGCAGGAACTGGTGCTGGCGGGGCGACTGGGCAAAAAAAGCGGGAAGGGCGTTTACGACTGGCACGGTGAGAAACCGGCTGTGCCGTGGCTTGATGCAGTAAACGCCAGCGTTACACCCCTGCGCGTGCAGCGAAGAGGTGACGGTGTCACGGAAATTGATGAGCTCCTGTTGATTGAAACCCAGGGGGAGACCGCTCAGGCGCTGGCCCGGCGTTTTAACTGTCCGGTCGTGGTGATTGACCGCATCGAACGCGACGTGGCGGTGATCGCAGCCGCATCGGATAACCCGCATACCGCCACGCAAAAAGCCGTCTGGTACCTGCAACAGCAGGGACACCGGGTACTGCGCATTGCCGATTACCCCGGCCTGCTGGTCTGGCGGACGGTGGCGATGATCGCCAACGAAGCGCTGGATGCGCTGCAAAAAGGGGTGGCCAGCGAGAAGGATATCGACACCGCCATGCGCCTCGGCGTGAATTACCCGAACGGGCCCATTGCCTGGGGTGAGCGTCTGGGCTGGCAACGGCTGTTAACGCTGCTGGAGAATTTGCAACGCCATTACGGCGAAGAACGCTATCGCCCTTGTTCACTGCTGCGCCAGCGTGCGCTTCTGGAGAGTAGCTATGAGTCATAACGCCTGGCATAACGCCCGCACCATGTATGAACAGGACGCCTGCGCCCAGGCGCTGGGGATCGACATCATCGACATGGACGATGGCTACGCGGTAGTGACGATGACCATCACCCCGCAGATGCTCAACGGCCACAAAACCTGCCACGGAGGGCAGCTGTTTTCACTGGCCGATACCGCCTTTGCCTACGCCTGCAACAGCCAGGGGCTGGCGGCAGTGGCGTCAGGCTGTTCAATCGATTTTCTGCGCCCGGGGTTTGCCGGCGACACGCTGACCGCCACCGCGCGGGTTAAGCATCAGGGCAAACTGACCGGCGTGTATGACATTGAAATTCAGAACCAACAACAGAAAACCGTTGCCCTGTTTCGCGGAAAATCTCACCGCATCGGCGGCAGTGTGACAGGAGAAGCCTGATGCGTGACGCTTTTATTTGTGATGGCGTTCGAACCCCGGTGGGGCGCTATGGCGGGGCGCTGGCCAGCGTTCGCGCCGACGATCTCGGCGCGGTGCCGCTGCGTGCGCTGCTGGCCCGTTATCCGCAGCTCGACCTCGAGCGGATTGATGATGTGATCTTCGGCTGCGCCAACCAGGCGGGGGAAGATAACCGCAACGTGGCGCGTATGTCGCTGCTGCTGGCCGGACTGCCTCAGACGGTCTCGGGCACCACGCTGAACCGCCTGTGCGGTTCGGGTCTTGACGCGATTGGCTTTGCCGCGCGGGCAATCAGGGCGGGTGATGGCGACATGCTGCTTGCAGGCGGCGTCGAGTCAATGTCCCGGGCGCCGTTTGTAATGGGTAAAGCCACGGCGGCGTTCCAGCGTCAGGCGGAGATTTTCGACACCACCCTCGGCTGGCGATTTGTGAATCCGCTCATGCATCAGCAATTCGGAACTGACAGCATGCCGGAAACGGCAGAGAATGTAGCTGAATTGTTAAATATCAGCCGGGCCGATCAGGATGCTTTCGCGCTGCGCAGCCAGCAGCGTACTGCTCAGGCACAGCAGAACGGCATTCTGGCGCAGGAGATTGTGCCGGTGCAGGTGCCCGGCAAAAAAGGAACGATTACGGAAGTTTCGGTAGATGAGCATCCCCGTGCTGATACCACGCTTGAACAACTTGCCGCGCTGAAAACACCGTTTCGCAAGAACGGTGTCGTGACGGCGGGTAACGCCTCCGGTGTAAACGATGGCGCTGCGGCGTTGATTATCGCCAGCGAGTCGATGGCGCACGCGCAAGGGCTTGTCCCGCGCACGCGGATCGTGGCGATGGCTACCGCTGGCGTGGAGCCACGTCTGATGGGCTTAGGACCGGTGCCAGCCACCCGCAAAGTGCTGGAACGTGCCGGGCTCAGCATCAACGATATGGACGTGATTGAGCTTAACGAAGCTTTCGCTTCTCAGGCGCTGGGCGTGTTACGTCAGCTGGGATTGCCGGATGACGCTGAACACGTCAACCCGAACGGAGGGGCCATTGCGTTGGGCCACCCGCTGGGCATGAGTGGTGCCAGGCTGGCGCTGGCCGCGAGCAATGAATTGCATCGACGCAACGGGCGCTATGCGCTGTGTACGATGTGCATCGGTGTGGGTCAGGGCATTGCCATGATCCTTGAGCGTGTTTGAGCGAATAACAGTGTGAGTACCCTACAATGACAAATACAACAAAGCTTGATCCGATCGAAACGGCCTCCATTGACGAATTACAGGCGCTGCAAACCGAGCGTCTGAAATGGACGCTGCATCACGCCTATAACAACGTTCCGATGTACAAACGCAAGTTTGACGCCGCGGGCGTTCACCCTGACGATTTTAAAACGCTGGAAGACATCCGTAAGTTTCCGTGCACCACCAAGCAGGACCTGCGTGATAACTATCCGTTCGATACCTTTGCCGTACCGATGGAGCAGGTGGTGCGTATTCACGCCTCTTCCGGCACCACCGGAAAGCCGACCGTCGTCGGTTATACCCAACATGACATCGACAACTGGGCTAATCTGGTGGCCCGTTCTCTGCGCGCCGCGGGCGGCAGTGCGAAAGACAAAATTCATGTGGCCTATGGGTATGGCCTGTTTACCGGAGGGCTGGGCGCGCACTATGGCGCAGAGCGTTTAGGGGCGACCGTTATCCCGATGTCCGGCGGTCAGACGGAGAAACAGGCGCAACTGATCCGCGATTTCCAGCCGGACATGATCATGGTGACGCCATCCTACTGCCTCAATCTGATCGAAGAGCTGGAGCGCCAGATGGGAGGCGATGCCAGCGCCTGCTCCCTGCGTGTGGGGGTGTTTGGCGCAGAGCCGTGGACGCAGGCCATGCGCCGCGAAATCGAGAAACGTCTGGGGATCACCGCGCTGGATATCTATGGGCTTTCCGAGGTCATGGGGCCAGGCGTGGCGATGGAGTGTATCGAAACCGCCGACGGTCCGACCATCTGGGAAGATCATTTCTATCCGGAGATCGTTAACCCGAACGACGGCACGCCGCTTAATGATGGCGAGCAGGGCGAACTGCTGTTTACCACGCTGACCAAGGAGGCGCTGCCGGTGATCCGTTATCGCACCCGCGACCTGACGCGCCTGCTGCCCGGCACAGCCCGTACCATGCGTCGTATGGACAGGATCAGCGGTCGCAGTGACGATATGCTCATCATCCGCGGCGTCAACGTCTTCCCGTCCCAGCTGGAAGAGGAGATCGTGAAGTTCGAACACCTCTCCCCGCACTACCAGCTGGAGGTCAACCGCCGCGGCCATCTTGATTCACTTTCCGTGAAGGTGGAGCTCAAAGAGAGCAGTCTGACCCTGACCCACGAGCAGCGCTGCCAGGTGTGCCATCAGCTGCGCCATCGGATTAAATCGATGGTCGGGATCTCCACCGACGTGATGATTGTCAACTGCGGCAGTATCCCGCGCTCAGAGGGCAAAGCCTGTCGGGTGTTTGATTTGCGTAAAGTTGCGGCTAACGGTTGAGTTTCCCTCATCCTAACCTTCTCCGCAGAAGGGAGAAGGGACTTTCTCTCCCTCTCCCTTTGGGAGAGGGCCGGGGTGAGGGGAATATGCTATGATTCATCCAGACCAAAAATAACAACAGAATGAATCACATGAATAAACTCGATGCCTTTATCCAGCACGCGGTTAGCTCGGTTCCCGTTAGCGGAACGTCGCTTATCTCCTCATTATACGGTGACGCGCTTTCACATCGCGGCGGCGAGATTTGGCTTGGTAGCCTCGCCGCCTTACTGGAAGGCATGGGGTTTGGCGAGCGTTTTGTGCGCACTGCGCTGTTTCGTCTTAACAAAGAGGGCTGGCTGGATGTGTCGCGCATCGGACGACGCAGCTTTTACCGGCTGAGCGACAAAGGGCTGCGTTTGACCCGCCGCGCGGAGAGTAAAATCTACCGGTCTGAACTCCCCGCATGGGACGGCAAGTGGCTGTTGCTGCTTTCGGAAGGTCTGGACAAAACCACCCTTGCTGACGTCAAAAAGCAGCTGATCTGGCAGGGTTTTGGCACCCTGGCTCCCAGCCTGATGGCCTCCCCGTCGCAGCATCTGGCGGATGTGCAGTCGCTTTTACACGACGCAGGCGTGGCGGAAAACGTCATCTTCTTCGAGGCCCATTCGCCGCTGGCGCTGTCCCGCGCGGCGCTGCGTGCCCGGGTGGAGGAGTGCTGGCAGTTGACCGAACAGAACGCGATGTACGAGACGTTTATCCACTCGTTCCGTCCTCTTCTGCCGCTGCTGAAAGAGGCCGCGCCGGACGAATTAACGCCGGAACGCTGCTTCCAGATCCAGCTGTTGCTGATCCATTTTTACCGTCGCGTGGTGCTGAAAGACCCGCTGTTGCCGGAAGAGTTATTGCCTGCACACTGGGCCGGACAAAGTGCGCGACAGCTGTGCATTAATATTTATCAGCGTGTGGCACCGGGGGCGCTGGCGTTTGTCAGCGAGAAAGGTGAAACCTCCGTCGGCGAACTGCCTGTGCCCGGCACGCTCTACTATCAACGCTTTGGTGGTCTTACTATCGTATAAGGAGTGGAGATGCCCGTTTATCAAATTGACGGTCTGACGCCGGTGGTGCCTGATGAGAGCTACGTTCACCCGACGGCGGTGCTCATCGGCGACGTGATCCTGGGCAAAGGCGTGTATGTTGGCCCGAATGCCAGCCTGCGCGGCGATTTTGGCCGGATTGTGGTGAAAGACGGCGCGAACATTCAGGATAACTGCGTCATGCACGGTTTCCCGGAGCAGGACACGGTGGTGGAAGAGGACGGCCATATCGGCCACAGCGCGATTCTGCACGGCTGTATTATCCGCCGTAACGCCCTGGTAGGGATGAACGCGGTGGTCATGGACGGCGCGGTGATTGGCGAAAACAGCATTGTCGGCGCGGCGGCCTTTGTGAAAGCGAAAGCGGAGATGCCCGCCAACCATTTGATCATTGGCAGTCCGGCAAAAGCGATACGTGTGCTGAGCGAGCAGGAAATTGCCTGGAAGAAGCAGGGCACGCGTGAGTATCAGGTGCTGGTGGATCGCTGCAAGCTGACCCTGCATCAGGTCGAACCCCTGCGCGAAGTGGAGCCCGGTCGAAAACGTCTGGAGTTTGACGAGGATCTGCGACCAAAATCGGCGTCATGAAGGGGCGCACCTGCTGATGTCAAAGCAGCGCATCGAAAAAGGCCCCGTCAGGGGCCTGTGCATGTTTACGCTGGCCTGATGCGTTGCGCGAAATCAGAACCGGTATTGCAGACCGGCGGTAACGGTATAGTTTTTGTTGGAAATGCCCGCCGCATCACCGCCAATTGACCCGGATTCGCCCGTGTTAGTATCAATAATCTGCGTGCCGCCTTTGCCCTCTTTGTAACGGCTATACGCGAACTCGGCAAAGACTTTGGCGTGTGGCGTGACGTAATATCCTGCATCCACTGACGCACCATAATAGCGAGAGTCTGAGGTTTTCTCGCGGAAGGTCAGGTCGCGCATATAGTGCTCGTCGTTATCATGAGCGCGCACCCAGTCACTGAATTTAAACAGGCCATTAAATTCGAAATTATTAATACGATACTGCCCCACAAGCCCAATATAAGGCATTGAGAAGCGCTGGCTATAACCAATGCCGCGTTTGCCCGCCGGGAAATTCCCCGTGTTGGTACCGTTATCATAATTATAAGAGCCACCGGTGGCCGTCCAGCTAAAACGGGTTTCCTGATAACCGGCAGTCACGCCCGCTTTATAGCTTTCGCCCTGCAATATCCAGCCTTTTACATTGAGATCGTATTCATTGGCATAATTGACGTTAGTTGCCGGATGCGTCGAATGATCTGTCCAGCTGGATTGTCTTTCGTTCATCCAGTCATAGTCATCCATATGACCCGAGCCGGATGCCAGCGAGGTCCAGCCGCGTGCGTTCAGGGTCAGGAAAGGGTACGCATCCCAGGAAATGTCGCCTTTCAGGATGGCGACGTTTTTAATTTTCCAGTCCAGCTGGCTGATTTTTCTGCCTGTGACGTCGTCATACACCATTTCATGGGATTTCCCACTGAGCATCCCGCCCGAGGCTGAAACGGTGACGCTGTCAGGTGAGAAATTCGGCGTAAATTGCGTTTCCCCTGCGTATACTGCGCCTGAAAAGGCGGCCATCATTGTCAGTAAAAGCGTATTTCTTGTCATTTTTATGTCCCTAATTAAAATTTAATAAATACCTTGCAATTAAATTTTAAAAGCCACGCAAATAACAATCAACTGCCAGTTTTAGTCATTATTCGCATTTGCGCTGTATATTCCTTTCACAAGAAACGCCCCTGGGCGAGATAATATTGCCGTCCGGCCTCCGACAATTAGCGTGAATATCTTTAGCAGGATATTAATCAAAGTACGGTTTTAAAATGACTTCCGTCCAGTGCATAAAAGCTCTGACACGCTGCGATAAATTGCGCCGATGGGCGACCACAAAAGCGGCATTAAGCGGTTCAGGAGGCAAATGGGGAAGCACTTCAACCAGCGCGCCGCGCTGGATATGGGGCGCCAGCGCGGAATACCCGCCCTGAATTAAGCCCAGACCCGCCAGCCCGGCCTCATGATAGGCCGGTACGCTGTTGACCCGCGCGGCGCCGGGTAACATGACGGACCGGTAGCCATCACCGTCCGGGTACTGCCAGCCATCAGGTCGGGCACCAAAATTTCGCATGTAATGCACCATTCGGTGTCCCTGACGAAGCAGGTCGTCAATCGTCTCGGGCACTCCGACGCGCTCCAGATAGCGTGGGCTGGCGGCGTTAATCATCCGTAACTGACCCAGCGGTCGGGCAATGAGGGTCTCATCAACAATGGGCCCAAAACGAATCACGCAGTCAAAGCCTTCCTGAACCAGATCGACTCGCCGGTCTGTGCTTGAAAGTTCTATTTCAAGTTCAGGATGCGCGTCCAGCAGTTGTGGCAGGGCGGGAATCACTACGCTTTGGGCCAACACTGCTGGCATATCGACGCGTAAACGTCCCCGCAGTGACATGCCGCCAGGCGCAAACATGGACTGCAGATCTTCAGCATCTGCTAACAAATCCCGGGCGCGGGAATAAAAAGCCCGACCGTCTTCGGTCAGCTGTACCGCGCGGGTAGTCCGGTGCAACAGCGTCGTCCCGAGGTCATGCTCAAGCTCACGTACGACCGTTGAAACGCGGCCTTTCTTAATGCCCAGGCTCTCCGCCGCCTGAGTAAAGCTCTGCATTTCTGCGACGCGCGCAAAAATAGTCAGTGCATGCAGGTTTTTCATTGTTCACCTTCCGGGTAACAGTGCGTTATTTTTTGGGTGATTTATTCCCTTATTGATGACTAATAGAGTGTCTTCGTACCGCGTAACGCTGTCAAACAGGTTGATGCGTTTTACACCACCGGCAACAGTCCTCAGGAAGGATAAAGAAGATGAATAAAGGTTATTTAATCGCCCACGTGACCGTCACAGATCCTGCTGCCTATGCAGAATATGCGAACGCTGCCGGGGAAGCGCTGCAGGGGTTCAACCCCCGGGTCATCGTCTGGTCAGGGGAATATGAAAATCTCGAAGGGGAGGCGCATGAACGCCATGTCGTTTTAGAGTTTGATTCGTATGCTGAGGCCAAACGTTTTTATAACAGTCCCGGGTACGTTGCCGCCAGAAAGCTGCGCGCGGGGGCGGCAACCGGGACATTTGTTGTGGTTGAAGGGGCTTAATCCTGCGCCAGCGGCAGGAAGGCGTCAGCAAATATGTCCGGCTCATACCCGGCTGAGGTAAAGAGATGATGACGTGATTCATCAATGGCCTCGCGAAGGCGGGTGATGTCTACCCCCAGCACGTTGCCGTCTTGCTTCACGATTCGTCCGGCAATCATGACGGTATGGATGTTGCTGCGCTCTGCCGCATGGACCACCGTGCCAAATGCATTGCCGGACGGATAGAGGTTGAGATCGCCGGCGTTAATAAGCACCAGGTCGGCCTGTTTACCCGGCGTCAGGCTGCCGATGCTCTCCTGTAACCCTGCACAGGCCGCACCATCGACGGTGGCTGCTTTCAGGAGCTGTTGGGTATGAAGCGTATTTACGGTGTGCGCTGAACCACAGCAGCGCTGCTGATGCATGCCCATGACGCGCTGGAGGTAAAAAGCCACGCGCATTTCCATAAACATGTCGCCGCTGTACGACGTTTCATTGTCAACGCTGAGGCCGGGGCTGATGCCGTGGCGCAGCGCGGACTGAAGGGCAAACATGCCGTCTTCAATCCCATAGTGCGCATCGGAACGGGGGCAGACGTTCACGCGTACACCCGCGTCCCGCAGGATTTTCCATCCGTCGTCCGGCAGTGCGGTGCAGTGATTAAAAATATTGTCCGGTCCCAGAAGCCCCTGCTGATGCAGCGCCTCAAGCTGCGACGCCATTTCACCCCCAAAGAATTCGGTCACGATTGGCAACCCCAGCCTGCGGGCCTCCAGCCATCTCTCCGGCTCCAGCTGGGCCATGACCGCCAGCGAAACAAGACTTTCAGGGTTATTCTGGAAATACTTTTCTTGCAGGCGCTGCCAGTTACCGGGCCAGTGCGCGCGGTCCCATTCTCCGGACACCGGTGCACCGGAAGCGTGTACGGCGCGGATCCCTGCATCCAGCAGGGCCTCAACGGCCGCGTCCGAATGCGCAGCGGTGCGGCTGTTATGGGAATTATCAATCACCGTAGTGATACCGGCATCAATACACCCCAGGGCGGTGAGCAGGTTGCCGATATAAATATCGGCAGGGCGATAATATCTGGCGAATGAGAAGTGCGTGGCGTTGCAGTAATCTTCAAGCGTTTTGGCGTCGGGGTTAATGCGGCGCAGTTGTCCCTCCCAGGCATGGCGATGGGTATCTACCAGGCCCGGCATGGCAATCATATGTGTGGCATCTATTATGCTGGCGCCTTCTGCTGCCAGATTTTCACCAATGGCGACGATCTTTGCGCCTTCGATAAGGATATCGCCGCGCTCAAGATTACCCACCCTGTCATCCATGCTGAGCAAGGTTGCGCCCTTAATCAACGTGGCGGGTGGGGTTATGCTCTGATTGTTAATCATATTTCTCAGGTAATCGCTCATCTTCTTGTCCTTTATCTCTTCATGGGTGAGAAATTACGCCACCCGATTACGGCGAAAAAGATGCTTAACGTGTTTTCATTATTCATAATCTACGAAGAATAATGTGAGCGACGGTCGGGGGAGAAAAAATGGATCGTATTCAGGCAATGCAGATCTTCATGCGGGTAGCGCAGGCCGGAAGCTTTGTCCGCGCAGCCGAAACGCTTTCTCTGCCTTCGTCAACGGTCACCAGCAGCATAAAAAATCTGGAGAATTACCTCCAGGTGCGCCTGCTTAACAGAACGACAAGGCGGGTGAGCCTCACCGCTGAAGGTGTGCAGTATCTGGCGCAATGCCAGGAAATACTGGCGTTAATCGAGCATGCCGAAACAAGCCTGACGGCGTCAGTCCGGCGCCCGCAGGGACGCTTGCGGGTGGATATGCCGGGCGGGATCGCAGATTTCATCGTGATGCCTCACCTGAAAGATTTTTACCGGCTTTATCCGGATATCTACCTGATGCTGGGCGTCAACGATCGGCAGGTTGATCTGGTGCAGGAGGGGGTTGACTGTGTGATCCGAACGGGGGATCTGAATAACTCGACTCTTGTTGCCCGTCCTCTGGGCCGGTTTCGCTGGGTGACCTGTGCCTCACCGGACTATCTCAGGAAGTTCGGTACTCCCCGCTCGCCAGACGACTTGTCACAGCATCGGGCGATACACTATTTTTCCGATCAGACCCGACGGGCGGATGCGTTACGCTTTGTCCGCGGGACAGAGACCGTCTCCATCCCTGTCCGCGGCGAAGCGGCCGTAAATGCCACCGGGCTTTATATCAACATGTGCCTTGAAGGTTTCGGGCTGGCGCAGCTGGCTGAGAGTATTGTCTCAGCGCATCTGCGGGAGGGAAGGCTGGTTGAGGTTCTGGCTGACTGGCAACCGCCTTCGGTGCCCGTTACGTTGCTTTATCCCCATCAGCGTTTTCTCTCTCCCGCAGTGCGTGCCTTTGCAGACTGGATTGCCGGGCTTATCCCGAACGCCAGCCCGGCACCGTCAGGCGGCGGGCTTGATCCGAAACCAGATCGCATACATCGCAGGCAGGAAGACGAGGGTAATAATGGTTCCCCCTAGCGTTCCGCCAATCAGCGTGTAGGCCAGCGTTCCCCAGAACACGGAGTGCGTCAGGGGAATGAACGCCAGCACGGCGGCCATGGCCGTCAGTAAGACCGGCCTCGCGCGCTGTACGGTCGCCTCAACCACGGCGTGGAACGGATCGAGACCGTCCTTCTGGTTGTGATCGATTTGACCAATGAGTATCAGCGTGTTTCGCATCAGGATCCCCGACAGCGCGATCAGGCCGACGAGGGCATTGATGCCAAACGGCTGATTGAAAAGCAGCAGCGTAGGAACCACACCAATAAGCCCCAGCGGTGCGGTCAGGAATACCATGACCATGGCCGAGAGTGAACGCACCTGCAGAATGATTATCAGCAGCGTCAGGGCAATCATGATGGGGAACAGCGGGGCCATGGCCTGGGTAGCTTTGCCGGATTCCTCAATCGATCCCGCCATTTCGATGCGATAGCCAGGTGGAAGTGAATCAACAATGGGTTGCAGCTGTTTCATGATGGCGGTTGACACATCCGGGGGCTGAAGGTTTTCGGCAATGTCTCCCCGCACGGTAATCGTGGGCGTACGATCGCGACGGCGCAACAGCGGATCCTCCATTCGGATCTCAATCTCCCCGATTTGTGACAGCGGAACGCGTTGCCCGGCGTTACCCACCAGGGTAAAGCCCTCTATCTTCGCTGGATCGAGGCGGATATCACCCGCGGCGCGGCCCGTAACCTGTACCGAGCGAATATCTTCCCGCACGGAGGTGATGGGAACGCCCGACAGCAGGAACTGAAGCTGCTGGGCAACGGCGTTCGACGTTAAACCGGTCGCCTGCAGGCGGTTCTGATCGAGGGTGAAATGCAGGGTCGGTACGCGTGAACCCCAGTCGGTATTGACGGTTCTCATCATCGGACTGGCCTGCAGCACACCTTTGACGTTATCTGCAATGTCACGCAGTTTATTGACATCCGGTCCCATTACTCGCCAGGCGACCGGGAAGGGAGAATAAGGCCCGAACACCAGCTGCGTGACCCGCACGCGTGCCTCCGGAGCCAGCCCGCGGGCTACCGCTTCGCGAAGGCGGAACTTAAGCGCCTCGCGTGACTTCTCGCTGTCCGTCATGACGACAACCTTCGCGAAAGAGGGATCGGGCAACTCAGGGGCCATCGCCAGATAAAAGCGCGGCGAACCCTGGCCAATGTAGGCGGTGACGATGCTGGCTTCAGGCTGTTTGCGCAGCCACGCTTCGATTTTCGCGGTGGCGGCGCTGGTTTGCTCAATCGATGTGCCATACGGCATCTGCACTTCCACCAGCACCTCGGGGCGGTCGGACGTCGGGAAAAACTGTTTCTTAACCAGCCCCATCCCCAGTACTGCGAGGGTGAAGATGGCCACGACGGACGCGGCGACGATCCATTTTCGGGCGATCACGCGGCTCAGGGTATGACGAAAACGGTTATAGCGCGGGGTGTCATAGATGGCGGCATGACCACCTTCGACTTTTGCGATGTCCGGCAGGATTTTGACGCCCAGATAAGGGGTGAACACCACCGCCACAAACCACGAAGCTATCAGGGCGAGGCCGACTACCCAGAACATATTGCTGGTGTACTCCCCGGCGGTTGACTGCGCAAAACCATTCGGCATAAACCCGATGGCTGTCACCAGGGTTCCGGCCAGCATTGGCGCGGCGGTATGGCTCCAGGCGTAGGCGGAGGCTTTGATTCTGTCGTAGCCTTCCTCCATTTTTACCACCATCATTTCGATGGCGATAATGGCATCATCAACCAGTAAGCCGAGGGCTAAAATAAGGGAGCCCAGGGTAACGCGGTCGAAGTTTATACCGGAGGCTTCCATCACGACAAAAACGACCGCCAGCGTCAGCGGCACTGCCGCCGCGACAACGATGCCCACGCGCCACCCCATACTGACAAAACACACCACCATCACCACCAGCAGGGCGACGAAGAACTTGATCATGAACTCATCGACCGACGAGCGGATATTCACCGACTGATCGGTGACTTTCGTCAGGGTCATCCCCAGAGGCATATTGGCATTGATGTTTGCCGTTTCAGCATCCAGCGCTTTACCCAGCGCCAGGCCGTTCCAGCCTTCACGCATGACAATACCGAGCAGGAGGGTGGGTTCTTGCTGGTTACGGATCTGCAGGGTCGGTGGGTCCTCATAGCCCCGTTCAACCGTTGCCACGTCGGACAGCCGGAGCGTTTTGCCCTGCGCGATCAGGGGCGTATCGCGGATCTTCTGCAATTTATCGAAAGCGCCGTCGAGGCGGATAAAGATTTGCGCCCCGCGCGTTTCAATCGAGCCCGCCGCGGTTAATGCGTTCTGGCTGTTGAGCGTGGTGAAAATATCCTGCGGCGAGAGTCCCAGTGTTGCCAGACGGTCATGCGAGAAGGAGATGTAAATCCGCTCGGCCTGTTCCCCGATGATGTTCACTTTCTTTACGCCCGGAACGTGCAAAAGCTGCTGGCGCAGGGCTTCGGCGTCACGCACTAACAGACGCTGTGGTTCGCCTTTCGCTTTCAGTGCAAAAAGGGCAAAGGTGACATCGGAAAACTCGTCATTGATCATCGGCCCCATGACGCCTGCCGGAAGGTTTTTGGTTTCATCCCCCAGTTTCTTTCGCGCCTGGTAAAATTCCTCCTGAACCTGAGAAGGCGGGGTTTTGTCCTGCAATGACAACGTGATAAACGCCATACCGGGGCGGGTATACGTTTCCGTGCGGTCATACCATTTGAGTTCCTGCAGACGTTTTTCCAGCGGCTCGGCGACCTGATCCTGGATTTCCTGCGCGGTTGCGCCGGGCCAGACGGTGATAACCGTCATTTGCTTAACCGTGAAGGGGGGATCTTCCGCGCGGCCAAGGCCAAAAAACGAGAAAATACCGGCAAGGGTAACCAGAATAATCAAGAACAGCGTGACCGAGCGCTCGCGTACCGCAAGCGCTGACAGGTTGAAACGACCTCCACTCATGGTGTCATCCCCGCCTGAGTGGCATCGCGCTGTTCCGCCAGCCGGACCGCTTCGCCTTCGTGCAGAAGATGGACGCCTAACGCAACAATCTTCTCTCCGGGCTGCACGCCGCCGGTCACTCTGGCGATATCATCCCCTACGCTAAGCACCCTGACAGGCTGCCAGACGACTTTTGTCGGCTGAGCGGAAATACGCCAGACGCCAGGCCCTTTCCCCGCATCGTAGAGAGACGCCAGAGGAACCTGCATTACCCGGCTGTCGCCTTTGCCGTGTTCGATGCTCAGCGTCACGGTCGCCCCCAGCGGCGCGTTCGCCAGCGCGCCATCCAGCACGTATCGGGCCTCAAAGGTACGGGTGGTCGCATCGGCTGAATCAGACAGCAGGCGCAGCTTCGCGCTAACGGGCTGCTTTTCGTTACCGTAGAGCGTTGCCAGGGCTGTACTTCCCACGGCAGGGCGCAGGGTTTCCGGCAACTGGACCAGCGCCTCGCGCTGCCCCGCGCGGGCCAGACGGATCACCGCCTGCCCGGCGCTGACCACCTGTCCAGGCTCGGCAAGTGTCTCCATCACCACGCCGTCTGAATCGGCAAGTAGCACGGCATAACCGGTGGCGTTTTGCGCCACGCCTGCCTGTGCCCGGGCAGCGCTGAGCTCCGCTCTGGCGCTGTCGGCTGCGGCTTTAATCTGGTCGTATTCCGACGCCGACACTGCACCGGATGCCACAAGGCCGCGATAACGCGCCTCATCGCTGGACGCTTTACGTGCGCGCGCCTGGGCAGCATCCACCGCTCGCTGCTGGGCCTGCGCCTGTAATTTCAGATCAACAGGATCCAGACGCATTAAAGGCTGGCCCTGCTTAACGGTTTGACCCGTATCGACAAGACGTTCGAGAATTTTGCCCTGCACCCTGAAGCCTAAATCACTTTGCGTTCTTGCCACCACCACGCCGGTAAAGGCGCGTGACGTCTCGTTCGCAGGGATCACGGACGCAGACCTGACAAGCGGTGGCTGCGTGCGCGGATCGTCACTGGCGTGGTTATCGCCGCATGCCACCAGGGCAAACGGCAGGAGGCATACGGCAAGGCGGGCTGAATGAAGCCTGAGCATGGGAACCCTTATTACATTAACAGGACGGTATCCGCATTCTCATTCTAGTGACCAATAAAGTCAATGGTCACTAATCAGGGGGCGAGGCTTCGCAAAATCAGAGAGGAGAGGACAACCGCCGCGGTCGGGGCGGCTTCGAGGTTGTACTGCAGCTGAACAGGGTTAATGAAAGGGCACATCACCATATAGATCGCCAGTGTAGCTTCGTCCAGAGGGGTTTTTCTCTCGAACTCACCGGCTTTTCTGCCCTCGACAACAATGCTCTCAATCAATTTCAGCAGACGTTCGGAATACCTTTCGGTTGAAGGCCACTTGTCCCGCGCGGCAACGGCGGCGATGTCGTAGAGTTTACGCTCATGGAAAAACAGTTCACTTCCCGCCTCGGTGAGCGCCCTGAACAGACGACGCAGCTTTTCGCTTGCGGATGGCGCATCAGCGATGGCTGCATTGACCGCCGCCATGATCATATCAAGGCGGTTCGCGCAGATGACCTCGCCGATTGCCTGCTTGGAATCAAAAAACTTATAGATATAGGCTTTTGAAAAACCGATGGCTTTGGCAAGTTCAGCGACGGTGGTTTTTTCATAGCCGTAATGGCCGAAATGCTCATACGCAGCTTCGACGATTTGCTCTCGGACCGTGTGATCGAGTGGACCACGTGTGGATGGGGTGTTCATGTCTTTAGTCATTATTTCAGCTTAGCGTGACAGGCTCCGATTGACAACGTGTGACCATTTGGTAATTAGGTCACATGGTTGAGTGGGCAGATGGCACATGCACAGTCGTCTGTGGAACCCGAGGGATAATACTCGTTAGCCCTGAGCCGTTAAGACTGCATCATCAACCAGGTCGGCTAAGTGTATCACTGTTTTTCGCGGGATATTGTCAGTCTTTGCGAGAGGTTGCGCGCGTTTCAGTGCAATTGCGCGGCACTGAAACGTCACGCTTTGGCCTGAACGGGATTATGCGTCTGAGCGCGTCCCCTGACCGGCAGGCTTAGGTCGTAATACTTTTTCAGCAATGATCGCCAGACGTCGGCGGGTGACAAACCGGTGTAACTGGCCCAGCAGCCAGTTACCGCAGCCGGGGATCAGCGTGTTGCGTTGCGTATCCACGGCCCGTAACGCCAGCGCGACCACGTTCTGCGCTGGCATTCTTTTGCCCACTGACGCTTCCTCGGCATTCACCACCTCAAAAAAGGCGGTATCCGTTGCGCCGGGGCAAAGCGCCAGCACGCGGATGCCGTGGGCGCGGTATTCTCCCCACAGCGCGTTCGAAAAGGAGAGTAAAAATGCCTTTGTTGCCCCATAAATTGCCATATACGGATCCGGTTGCATGGCAGCGGTTGAGGCCACGTTAATCATCACGCCTGAACCTTTACGCAGCATGGCGGGCAGCAGGGCGTGCGCGAGTGCCACGGGGGCGACGCAGTTGACGTTGATCTCTTCACGCTGGCGCGCCAGAGATAGCTTTTCAAATCGCCCGTAGGTGGCAAATCCCGCGCTATTAATCAAAATATCGGGATAAAGCCGTAACGCTTCCAGCCGTTCCACAATGTGGGTAATGGCCTCAGGCAGCGTTAAGTCCTGCACGATAACGGTGAGTGATACGCCGTGCGTTTTGTGTAGCTCAGCCGCAAGCGCCTGCAGCGTTGCCTCGGAGCGGGCAACCAGGATCAACCCCACGCCACGGGCCGCGAGCTGGCGGGCGAACTCCCGTCCTATGCCCGAGGATGCACCGGTAACCAGTGCTGTTTTTCCTGTATAATCAAAAGAATTCATAACATAAATCCCGTTTTCCCTGTCTGTGCGGCACAGGATAAACCGTGTACTCAGGTACACGGTCAAGCGTGATTTTTACAAGGTGAGAACGACGCGATGAGGATCGGCGAGCTGTGTGCCAGAACTGGGTTATCGAAAGAGACGGTGCGTTATTATGAAAGGGCGGGCTTGCTGGAAAAAATTCCGCAGCCAAACGGCAGTAATAACTACAAAGTCTACTCGGCTGTGGATTTACAACGGCTGAAGCTGATCGGGCATGCCAAAATGCTGGGGTTTACCCTGGCTGAAATCGCCGATGTTCTGGCGGTCTGGGTTGATGACCGCTTTACCGCGGAGGAAAAACAGGCCGCTTTGCGGCGCAAACTGGCGCAACTGGCGGAGAAAGAAGCGGCGCTGAATGAACTTCGGACCCGCTTGACCGATGCCCTTCATAAAGTCGGTCAGCCGTGTGTTGATGTATTTTAATCGGCCGACGCGGACCGTTTAACGCAACCGGCGGCTTCACGACGTCATCAGCTCACCGCCTTCAGTCTTTTTAAGCCAGTCGATAAAAAACTGGCTAAATGCGGTGACCTGAAGCGGCTGGAGTTTCCGTTGCGGGTAGACAAACTGTAGCCCGACATCTTTGCGATCAAACCGGCTAAAGCCGGTGAAGCTCCCGGCAAGCAACACTTTCAGCCTTCCTTTCTCGACATCGTCCTTCACGTCCCACCACGATTTGCCCACAATGCCAGCCCCGTCGAGGGCCCACTGACGAAGCAGCGCTCCGTCATCACAGACCATGGCAGGCTCTACGCGAACGACGCGCTCTTTCCCCTCAACCTCAAACCGCCATTCATTCATCACCACCCCTTGCGACTCCAGCGCCAGACAGCGGTGGTCCGTCAGCGCGTCACAGGAGGCAGGGATACCCTGGTCGTTAAGATACGCTGCTGACGCGACCAGCACCCGGTGATTGGGACGGATATTTCTGACCACCAGGCTGCTGTCCGGCAGGTTGCCGAAGCGAATGCTCATATCCAGCCGGTTAGCGACCAGATCCTCTACGTGTTCTCTTAAGTAAACGAAAAATTTGATTTCCGGATGCAGGCGGGAAAATGCCATGACGGCGGGGCTGAGATACTGCCTGCCAAAGTCAGAGGGGGCGGAAAGACGAATGTTACCGCTGAGCACGCCCTCTTTTTGTGCCAGTAACGACTCGGCATGATGCATCTCTTCCAGCACGCGCAGTGCAGCATGGTAAAACTCTTCGCCCGCCCGGGTGAGGGAGATAGCCCGCGTGGAACGGTGAAACAGGCGCGTCTGGTAGCGTTCTTCAATCGCCTTGAGGCGGGCGGTCATGGTGGCCGGGGAAAGTGACAGGCGGCGGCCAGCGGCGGAAAGCCCGCCAGCCTCGGCCACTTCAACCAGCAGCGCCATATCTTCGAGTTTACCCATTATTCATATTTTCCGAAAAGTGCATCTGATTTTAGTGTAATTATCAAAATAAGATGCCGCCTGTAAAGTGATTTCATCGTAACCACAAGGGACGTCCAGATGAACCAGACCTCACTTTTTGAACGCTACAGGTTAGGGGATCTCAACCTGAAAAATCGCATCGTCATGGCACCAATGACCCGTGCCCGCGCTCTTCAGCCGGGAAATATTCCCTCGACGCTGATGGCTGAATATTACCGACAGCGGGCCAGCGCGGGCTTAATCATCACCGAAGCCACGCAGATTTCGCCTCAGGGCCAGGGCTATTCATGGACTCCGGGGATCCATACGCCAGAGCAGGTTGCGGGGTGGCAACTCACTACCGGCGCGGTCCATCAGGCGGGAGGGGTAATTTTTTCCCAGCTCTGGCACGTGGGGCGGATGTCTCATGCCCGTTTTCACGAAGACGGACTGCCCGTCGCGCCCTCCGCGCTGGCACCCGATGCGAAAGTATGGGTGGTGAATGAACATGGCGAAGGTCAAATGGTTGACTGCCCGACGCCACGCGTGCTGTCGCGAAAAGAGATCGCGCGCGTCGTCGAACAGTACCGACAGGCGGCGCTCAATGCCGTTCAGGCCGGGTTTGATGGCGTGGAGGTGCACGGCGGAAACGGCTATCTGATTGATCAGTTCCTGAGATCCACGTCAAACATCCGTACGGATGAGTATGGCGGCAGTCTCGTGAACCGGATCCGCTTCGCACAGGAGGTGCTCGATGCCATTGCGCAGGCCATTGGCGCTGAGCGCACCGGTATCCGGCTTTCGCCGTTTATTACACAACGGGGAATGAACGATCCGCAGGTCATCGAAGCCATTCTCGCCCTCGGGGCCTGGTGCCAGCAACGAGGCATTGCGTTTATTCACCTGGCGGAAGCCGACTGGGATGATGCGCCACAGGTTCCGGAAAGTTTCCGCAAAAAACTGCGCGAAACATTCCGTGGCACCCTGATCGTGGCAGGAAATTATACCCCCGAAAAGGCGGAAAAAATCCTCGCAGCAGGGTATGCCGATTTGATTGCGTTTGGACGCCCGTTTATTGCCAACCCCGATTTACCACAGCGGCTGGCGCACCACTGGCCGCTGAATGACGTCAGCGATCCCGCCACGCTCTTTGGTGGTACAGCGGTGGGGTATACCGATTATCCCACCTACAACCTGAGTGAGGAAAAATGATGACCCGTAAAACGTTAATTATTGGCGGCGCGTCCGGTATTGGTTTTGCTGTAGCCCGTGCCCTGGCAGCACGCGGCGACGCCATTATTCTCGCGGGACGCAATAAAGAGAAACTGAACGCTGCCCGCGCGCGGCTCAGTCCATCTCCCGCCTCTGTTGAGACCCTCGTCCTCGATATTAGCAATGAAGCAGAGGTGATCGCGTTAAGCGAAACGCTGGGTGAGGTCGACAATATTATTGTCACGGCCGGCTCTCAGGCACCGGGAGGGCCGCTTTCCACCCTCGACCCTGGCGCGGCGAGACTGGCTTTTGATACCAAATTTTGGGGCAGCATGCATGTCGCCAGGTATCTGAGCGGGAATATTTCGCCCCGCGGTACGCTGACGCTGACCAGCGGATTTGTTGCACGCCGCGTGGTAGCCGGTGCCATAGTCAAAACCACCATGAACGCCGCCATCGAGGCGGCAACAAAAGTGCTGGCAAAAGAGCTTTCACCGCGTCGCGTAAACGTCATCAGCCCGGGTCTGACCGATACCGAAGCCCACGCCGGGATGGATGCGGCTGCGCGGGAAAAAATGCTGACTGTTGCAGCACAGACGTTGCCCGCTAAAGCGTGGGGACGAGCGGAAGACGTTGCTCAGGGCTATCTCTTTGCCATCGATAATGCCTTTGTTACGGGCTCGGTGATTGATATTGAGGGCGGGGCATTACTTAACTGACCCCGTGTTGATCCGAATTGATTCCGGCAGTGAACATGCTGGCGGAAACTTAATCACAGGTTGTAAGCGTTTATGCAATATTCAACATATGCACGTCCAGCTGTGCTGGCGTTAATTCTGGCTGGCGTATCCGGCGTGGCTTATTCGGCCCAGAGCGACTGGGTGAAACTGAATCTTCTTATTGTGGATAACACGCTGTCGCAAACGCAATTAACGGCGAGCGAACATGCGGCCGTTACGTATGCCACGTTCTGGGATACCGGCAAAGAGTCTCTGGCGCGGGAAGCGCTGGCGGTTAATTTTGTGGATAAAACCCCACCGGAAGGCCGAAAACAGGGGCCAGAGGGCGCCATTATGGCCTCGAGGGCATTTCGCACCGCGGTGCCGGATTTACGCTGCGAGGTGGAACAAATGATCGTTACGGGTAATCGTGTCGTGTCCCATTTGCATTTCCACGGTCATTTCAGCGGGACATTTGGCAAAATAAAAGGGCAGGGTCAGAACGTGGATTTTATCGCGACGGATATCTATGAGATCGGCAACGGTAAAATAGTGTCCAACTGGCATATTGAAGATAACCTGACGCTGATGAAACAGTTGGGTGTGATTTAAATAATAGTCTGCCTCTTTTTCATGGTGTAAAAGATAAGCCCGCCCGGGTAACCGAAAGGTTACCCGGAGCGTATAACCCCTCGTAATGGCGAAGCATGATCCTGACGAAACCTACAGCCCCAGGTCGCTCAGTGAAGGGTGGTCATCAGGACGTCTGCCCAGCGGCCAGTGAAACAGGCGCTCAGACGCTTTTATCGGCATATCGTTGATGCAGGCGAAGCGGCGCTTCATCAGACCATCCGGCTCGAATTCCCAGTTTTCATTACCGTAAGACCGATACCAGTTGCCCGAATCATCATGCCATTCATAGGCATAGCGCACGGCGATACGGTTTTCCGTAAATGCCCACAGCTCTTTGATCAGACGATAATCCAGCTCTTTTTTCCATTTGCGCTCCAGGAATGCCTGTGCTTCCTGACGGTTAGTGGCAAACTCCGCGCGATTTCGCCACTGGGTATCGAGCGAATAGGCAAGTGCGATTTTGGCCGGGTCGCGACTGTTCCAGCCATCTTCTGCCAGTCTGACTTTTTCGATGGCACTTTCACGCGTAAAAGGCGGTAAAGGGGGGCGTGTGTTCATTTCGGCTACCTCTGGTTGGTATTAGGTAGACAGGTCTGTCTACTGGTGTTAATCTAGGCCTGAAAAATAACGCTGTCAACCTGTCAATTGAGGCCGTCGATCTGTGAATACAGTCAACTTGAATAACGATAAAACAATCAGTGTGAGGGAAAAAATCTTGCTGACCGCGCACGATCTGTTTTATTCCAGCGGATTTAAAGCAACGGGCGTGGATACCATTATCAAGCAGGCTAAAGTCACTAAAGTGACGTTTTATCGCCATTTTCCGGGAAAAAGTTTACTGATTGTTGCCTATCTCCACTATCGACACGAAATATGGATTGACTGGTTTGAAAGCACGCTGCGTCGACATCTTGCTGCGGGTAAAACCCTGGCCAGTGCATTATCTGACACGCTGTATGAATGGTTTATTTCGCCGTTATTCCATGGGTGCGCCTTTATTAATGCCAGCGCAGAAGCAAAATCTGAAGAAAATGAACGCGAAATAAAAGATATTTGCCGCAATCATAAAACCGAAACAAAGGCAAAAATAGCGTCCCTGACCGGCATAACCGATGAGAAAACCGTTAATGAAATTATGATGCTGTTCGACGGTGCGATTATTCATGCGCAAATGGGGATCGCAGCGGATGAGGTCATAAGCTCATTGAAAAAGGGAGTAGAACGGCTAACAGAAAACGCCGCCTGACCCGGGGCACGATCGGCCGCCGACGAAATACGCTTAGCATGGAGGGGCTGGCGCTGAGCCTGGCAGTGAATGCCAGGCTCCTGCCTTTAGTCATCATCTTCTGCCCGTTCCGCCAGCGCCAGCGAGCTGGCACTGGCCGGATCAAACAGGGAAATACTCTCGATCTGATTTAGCATGATCACCTTTCTGAAGTCCATCGCGCTTCCGGGTTCTGAATCCAGAGTAATGTCGTGGCGGGCATACCATTTGCTGTAATTATTTTCGATGCAGATCCGCATTGTCTTCTCATCGCGATAGCCGCTTAGCATGGGGATCAGCACGATATTGGCGGTTTTTTCATACTCGAGCGTTGCGGTGTGGATCATGCCGACATAAATCCGTCTCGAACGCAGCGTCACCTGCGCCAGCTCCCCTTGCTCCATACACTGATACAGCAGTTGTTCGATACCGCTCGACTGCGCGAGACGTTTGTAGAGCTTCTTCCTGCCTTCTCCGTCCAGCCTGGCGCTGCCTGCCCAGTTAGAACGATAAAGACAAAACAGGATGGCGAAGGCCAGCATGACGACAACCGGTGCCTGAATACCTAAAAAGCTCCAGTTCATAAAATCTATTTGCCAGTCGGCATAGGTTTGCGCGGTGAAGTGGAAGGTGTTGTCGGCGGCAGAAAGTGCATAGAGCAACAGCCAGAGCAGCCCCGTGGCGATCACCCCTTGCAGAACGAAGATACAGCCATACAGGGCAACGAGAAAATAGACATCCCAGCCGAAAGATCGCTTGATTTTAAAACGGGTCGACAGGTCACGGCTGGTGTACCAGTACCCACAGACCATCAGCACCATAAAGATAGCCGTTCCCATATCAGGCCCTCTTCAGCGCGTTAACATGACGCAGGAAATCCTGTCGCACCTCGTTGCTCTTGTAGTTCACCGAGGCGTTCCCGTCCTGGTCGATGATGATGCGATCGCCATCCTCCACGGCTTCGATAATTTCCTGCTGGCTCATCACCTGGAGCAATGATTCCGGACTGGAGAAAAGTGACAGAAAGAAACGTTTCATCGCGGGGTTTCCTCATCCTTATGATTAAAAAGGATAAGTCTGGAAGAAGAAGGGGAAATTCGCCTTAAGGTAAAACTGAAAAGCAAAACGGGAAACAGGTGTGTCAGAAAAGGTGCTGAAAAAAGTATCGACGAGCAAGGTGTAACTATTTGAAAAACAATATAAATAAAAAATAGTTTTACACAAACTTGGACAAATAACGTTAATTGTGTAAGTTTTAATTATGCGATTACGCCACGTTGTTTACCGCCAGGATGTGACCCATGAGCACTTTGCCCTCTGTCGTGAGTCGGTTTGTTGAGTACTACACCGCACTGGATAGCCAGCCGCCCTCAGCGCTGGTCGGGCTTTATCATTCGGATGCCACGCTTATCGATCCGTTCGGCGAGCATGACGGGATTTTCGCGCTCCAGCGCTATTTCACCCATCTGCTGGCCAATGTTGAAAATTGCCGTTTTACCATTGATCCTCCGCTGTTTGGTGACCGCCGTTTCGTTGTCACGTGGATTATGCACTGGTCACATCCGCGCATTGCCGGAGGCGAGCCGCTCGACCTGCCGGGATGTTCGGTGGTGGAGACCGAACATGGGTTGATTACTCGCCAGCGTGACTATTACGACGCCGGAGAGATGATCTACGAACACCTTCCGCTGCTCGGTTGGGCAGTGCGCGGCGTGAAGCGGAGGGTGAACGCATGAGCACGATTCTGATTACCGGAGCAAGTTCGGGCATCGGCGCCGGGCTGGCGAAATCCTTCGCTGCTGACGGCCACACGGTTATCGCCTGCGGGCGCGATCCGGCGCGTCTGGACGCCCTGCATCAGCACAGCCCCACTATCACGGTTCGCCTGTTCGATATGACAGACAGGGACGCCTGTCGCCAGGCGCTGACGGGCTGCTATGCCGACCTGGTTATTCTCTGCGCCGGTACCTGCGAATACCTTGAGCAGGGCGTGGTGGATGCAGCGCTGGTAGAGCGGGTGATGACCACCAATTTCCTCGGGCCGGTGAACTGTCTGGCCGCGTTACAGCCGCAGCTGGTTTCAGGCAACCGCGTGGTGCTGGTCAGCTCCATGGCGCACTGGCTGACGTTCCCGCGCGCAGAGGCTTACGGCGCGTCCAAAGCGGCGCTGAGCTGGTTTGCCGACAGTCTGCGGCTCGACTGGGAGCCGAAAGGGATCGCCGTGACGGTGGTATTTCCGGGCTTCGTTGATACGCCGCTGACGCGAAAAAATGACTTTGCCATGCCGGGCAGGGTGAGCGTTGAGGAGGCCGTGCAGGCCATTCGGACCGGGCTGGCGAAAGGGAAAATGCAAATTGCGTTTCCTGTGGGATTTGGCCTTATCTTGCGGTTGCTCTCAGGGCTTCCCGCGTTTCTTCAGCGCACACTGCTGCGCAGGATGGTGCGTTCATGAAGATTGCCATTATCGGCAGCGGCATCGCCGGGTTGACCTGTGCCTGGCGTCTTGCCGGTCATCATGAGGTGACGCTGTTCGAAGCGGGGGCCACTCCCGGCGGGCATACCGCGACGGTTGACGTGCCGACGCCACAGGGCACTTTCGCCATCGATACCGGTTTTATCGTCTACAACGACCGTACCTACCCACGATTTATGGGCCTGCTGAGCGAGCTGGGTATCAGTGGCCAAAAGACGCAGATGAGCTTTTCGGTGCATAACCCGCAAACCGGGCTGGAGTACAACGGACACACCCTGACCTCGTTATTTGCTCAGCGTCGAAACCTGGTGAACCCGTCGTTCTGGCGGCTGCTCGGAGAGATTGTCCGCTTTAATCGCCTGGCGAAACAGGCGCTGGAGAGCGAGCCAGACCCGCACGCGACGCTGCAGACGTTTCTGGACAGGTACCGCTTTACGCCGTTTTTCGCACGTCACTACATTCTGCCGATGGGGGCGGCCATCTGGTCATCGTCGTTGCAGGAGATGAAACGTTTTCCGTTGCCGCTCTTTTTGCGTTTCTTTGACAATCACGGCCTGCTGGATGTGACGCATCGTCCGCAGTGGTTCGTCGTGCCCGGAGGTTCGCGGGAATACATCCGCGCCATGCTGGATAAACTCGGTGACCGCCTGACGCTGCACCTCAACGCCCCGGTGCAGCGGGTGATTCGTCAGCAGAATGGGGTAACGATCCAGCTCGACAACGCGAGCCACAGCGTTGATCAGGTGATTTTTGCCTGTCACTCCGGGCAGGCGCTGGCGATGCTTGACGCGCCGAGCGCGGCTGAGCAGGTCGTGCTGGGCGATATCAGCTGGCAGCGTAATGAGGTGGTGCTTCACAGCGATCCGCGCTGGCTACCGGTACGTCAGCGTGCCTGGGCGAGCTGGAACTACCGTCTGAGCCAGCAGGATCAGGCCAGCGCCTGCGTCACCTACAACATGAATATTTTGCAGGGGTTGCCTGCGGGTAGCCCGCTGTTCTGCGTCACCCTTAATCCGGACATCCCCGTGGATGAACGCTTCGTTCTGAAACGCTTTGTCTATGAACACCCGCTGTTTAACCCCAAAAGCTGGCGTGCACAGGCGCGTCGCGGTGAGATTAACGGCCACCAGCGTAGCTGGTTCTGCGGCGCTTACTGGTACAACGGCTTTCATGAAGATGGCGTGCGCAGTGCGCTGGACGTGGTGAATGCGATAGCCGCCGGGGAGGGGAACTGAAATGAACAGCTGCCTCTATCACGGTGTCTTACGCCATCGTCGCTTCCGGCCGAAAGCGCACCAGTTCCGCTACAGCGTCTTTATGGCCTGGCTCGATCTCGATGAGCTGGAGACGTTGCCCGCGGTCGGGGTCCGTCGCAATCGTGTTGCCGCCGCTTCGTTCCATGATGCGGATTATCCGCTGGGCACGCCGCTTAAAGAGAACGTCCTCACCAGGCTTGAAAGCCTGACCGGAGAACGGCCGCAGGGGCGGGTTATGCTCCTGACGCAGCTGCGCTACTTCGGATTCCATTTTAATCCGGTCAACTTTTACTACTGCTATGACCGGGCGGAGACGCTGCGCTGGGTGCTGGCGGAAGTTCGCAATACCCCGTGGAATGAGCGTCATTACTACGCGGTGAATGGGCAGGATGCGCGTCCCACAGAAAAAGCGTTTCATGTTTCCCCTTTTAACCCGATGGACATGGTTTACCACTGGCGCTTTAACCCGCCTGACGACTCGTTGCATATGCACATTGAAAACCATCAGGAAGCGAAGGTGTTTGACGCCACGCTGGCGCTACGCCGGGAGCCGCTTACCCGGGCGGCACTGCGGTCGCTGCTGCTGCGCATTCCACTGATGACCCTCAAAACCGTTTTCGCTATTTACTGGCAGGCGCTGCGGCTGTGGCTCAAGCGCGTGCCGCTGTATAACCATCCCGTCAGCAGGAGTGAACGCTCATGACCGATCCCGTCTTTGCGCTTGAACCCGATATTCCGCGCAACGTCCGCATCGCGCGCTGGCTGCTGTTTCGTCTGTTAAGCGGTATCCGCGGCGGCTCGCTGACCCTGCGTGAGGGTGCGCAGACGTTCCATTTCGGCGAGACATCCGCTGCGCTGCATGCGGACGTTCAGATCCGGAGCCCGGGCGTGTACTGGCGTGTCTTAACGGGGGGCAGCCTCGCCGCCGCTGAGGCCTGGATGGATGGCGAATGGGAAACCACACAGCTCACGCCATTGCTTGAGATCCTGGCGCTTAACGGGCAAGTGCTTGGCCGGCTGGAAAAGGGATTTCGTCTGTTCAGCAGGCCGCTTGAACGGCTTCGCCACTGGACGAGGCGAAACTCACGCGCCCAGGCCCGCGAAAATATTGCCGCGCATTACGATCTGGGTAACACCTTCTATGCCCATTTTCTGGACAACGAGTTGCTTTACTCCAGTGCGCTGTTCACCGCAGATGAGCAGGATCTCACGGCGGCTCAACAGGCCAAAATGGCTCGCCTGTGCGATCAACTGGCGCTGAACGCCAATGATCACCTGCTGGAAATTGGCACCGGCTGGGGCGCGATGGCGGAATATGCCGCCCGTCATTATGGCTGTCGGGTGACCACCACGACGCTGTCGCAGGAGCAATATCTCTGGGCGAAAGAACGGATTGTCCGCGCCGGGTTGCAGGATCGCGTTGAGGTACTGCTGTGCGATTACCGCGACCTCACCGGAGAGTACGACAAGCTGGTCTCGATAGAGATGATTGAGGCCGTGGGGCAGCGCTATCTGCCAACCTTCTTCCGCACCTGTCAGGCCAGGCTGCGACCGGGAGGTCGTATGGCAATACAGGCCATCACCATTCAGGACCAGCGCTATCGCGACTACAGCAAAAGCGTCGATTTTATCCAGCGCTACATTTTTCCCGGCGGTTTTTTACCAAGCATCACCGCCATGAATGAGCTTATGACGCGCCACACCGATTTCGTGATGCGCAATCTCTTTGATATGGGGCCCGACTATGCCCGCACGCTGGCTCTCTGGCGCCAGCGCTTCGTGCATGCATGGCAGGAGATTGAAAAGCTTGGGTTCGATGAGCGGTTTCGTCGGATGTGGCTGTACTACCTCGGCTACTGCGAAGCCGGGTTTAACGCCCGCACCATCAGCGTGGTGCAGCTGACCGCCGAGCGCGTATGAAACATTATTTGCAGGTCTTTCTGCTGGCTATCGCGTTCGATTTTTACTGGGCGCTGGTGGTGCTCTTTCGCGAGCAGGGCCTGATTATCTGGATCGTGCTGGCGGTCGTGGCCTGCCTGCTGTTGCCGTCCGCGTACCGACTTTACGCCATTGCGCTGGCCGCGGCAGGGAGCCTGCTGGATGCGCTCTGGGCGTTGACGGGCCTGCTTGCGTTTACGGGTGAGTCACTGATGCCGCTGTGGATGGTGGCACTGTGGCTGATGTTCGCCACCGTCTGGACTCAGCTGACGCGCACAACAACATTACCCGGCTGGCTGCTGACCCTGCTGGCAACCGTGGGCGGGCCTGTCGCCTATCTGATTGGCGAACGGCTTGGCGCCATTACTTTTCTGGAGCCGACCTTTATTGTCATCAGCTGGATGGCACCGGGCTGGCTGGTATTGATGCTGTTTTTCCATCTGCTGGTGGGGAGACAAAAATGAGAGCTGCGACACTGCTTCTCTGCCTGATAATCCTGTCCCCCGTGGCTCAGGCTGCCGACTGGCTGACCTGGCGCAAGGTCGGTGACGCCACGCTGACCTGGGGGCCGTTCACCGTCTATACCTCACAGCTTCGCACGCCGGAGGGGCGTTACAGCGGGGAGAACGGGGATCGGGCGTTGATTATCACTTACGCGCGTGAAATCGACCGTGATGACCTGGTTGAGGCAACGCGCGATCAGTGGCAGGCGCAGGGGATTCTCGAGCAGGAGCCCCAAAGCGAAGCCTGGCTGCGTATGCTCCAGTCGCTCTGGCCCGATGTTGGGCCGGGCAGCCAGCTGGCGTTTGTGGTCACCGACAGGCAGGGGCAGTTCTGGTACCGTGCTTCGGCGACGCAGAAAGACTTTATTCCACTGGGACCACGTCAGTCCGCCGCGTTCAGCACGCGCTTTCTGGCAATCTGGCTCAGTCCCCGCACGCAATATCCCGCGCTGCGTCAGCAGCTGACAGGAGGGCAACAATGAAACGTATTCTGGTCATCGCGCTGGCGGTAACGATGCTGCTGGCCGGCTGCAGTACAGAGGTGACGGAATACCGTCAGCAGCAGCCGAAGCTGGATATCTTCCACTATTTTCAGGGGAAAACCGAAGCGTGGGGCATGGTGCAGGATCGCAGCGGTAAACAGTTGCGCCGGTTTCACGTTGAGATTGCCGGGGACGTTATCGGCGATACGCTGACGCTCAATGAACATTTCGTCTATGACGACGGCGAAAAGCAGCAGCGGGTATGGCATATCCGGCGGATAGGGGGCGATCGCTACGAAGGCACGGCAGGGGATATCGAAGGGGTGGCGACCGGGCAGGCGGCGGGAAACGCCTTCAACTGGCATTACAGCATGCAGGTGAAAGCCAATGGCAGCACCTGGCTGCTGCACTTTGACGACTGGATGTACCTGCAGGATGAAACCCATCTGTTCAATAAAACAGAGCTGAAGAAACTGGGCGTCACCGTCGCCACGGTGACGCTGTTCTTTACCCGCAAGGCGTGACGTTACTCGCTCCCGGGCACCGGTTCGGCGGGGGTTTTGCTGCTGAGGTAGATGAAGATCAGCGCAATGGCCAGGCAGACGATGGCCCCGAGACGGCTCAGCGAAAACGGAATGACGGCGTTACCCAGCCAGCCAAAGCTGTCAATCAACATGCTCATGGTGAGCTGGCCGAAGATCACCGCGACCGTGGCAACGGCGGTACCGATACGTTGTACCGCCAGTACCATTATCACAATGTAGGGCACGCCGAACAGGGCACCGAGCAGCTGCCATTTGGGCACGTCCATCAGGGTAACGGCCTGTTTGGGTTCAAAGAAGAAGATCAGCAGGGCGGTGACCAGCGCACCAACGGAAAACGTCAGAAACGCGCTTTTAAAGACGCCCACGCTGCTTCCCAGCTGTCCGTTGATGGCGGCCTGGATGCTCAGCGTCGCACCGCCACACACTGCCAACATAATCATAATCAGTGTCATTTTGTTACCCCTGTGCAACCAGAACCAGCGCGGCAATGATGAAAAGCAGCGCGATGATGCGTTTACCGTTAATCTTTCTGGGCGTGGTGCCCAGCAACCCAAAGTGGTCAATGATAAGACTCTTAAAGACCTGACCTGCCAGAATGCCAATCATCGTCAGGGCAATGCCGATGGCTGGCGTGGCGAGGGTCAAAATGACGACGTAAACGGGCCCGAGCACGCCGCCGAGCAGTTGCCATGCGGGCTGCGCGAAAAACGACGGGCTGTTACGCGGGCTGAAAAACAGCATCAGCAGAAACGTCAGCGCGGCACCTGTACCGAAAATACTGAACGTGGCCCATAAATCGCCGACTTCCCCACCCAGTGGCCCCAGCAAGCCAGCCTCTACGGAGAGGCCCATGCCGCCGAGAATAACCAGTAAAATTAACATCCATTGCATATTCATTATCTCTACGTTCTGAAGGCGAAACAGACTAGCCCTGAACATCGATGAGAAAAATGCCATAATGCAGGAAACACCTTTGCAGGAAATGCACTAATGGTTGATGCCGGAAATATGAATATCCGCTCGCTGCGGGTTTTTATTGCGGTTTACGAAGCGCAAAACTTTTCTGTGGTCGCCCGGCGGGAGGGGATGTCTGCCTCGCAGGTTTCACGCGTTATCCATCAGCTTGAGGACGCGCTCGGCCAGCAGCTTTTCTATCGTAATACCCGGGCGGTGATCCCAACGGAAAGCGGCCACCTTTTTATCCGCTACGCCAGAGCGATGGTGGAAAGCCTGGAGGAGGCGCGTCGGGAGCTGGATGAGCGTTCGACGGAGCCTTCCGGCACGCTGCGCATTAATGGCCCGGTGTACTTTGGGCAGCGACACGTTGCCCCGGGTCTGCCTGCACTGGCGGCGCGGTATCCCCGGCTGAATATAGAGCTGACGCTGACCGATGACTTTATCGACCCGCACAAAGATGCCGCCGACGTTATCTTTCGCATCGGCATGCTGACGGATTCAACCTTTCACGCGCGGGTTTTTGGCCAGCAGCGTTACCATCTGGCCGCGTCGCCGGACTATTTGCGAAAACACGGTGTGCCAGACGGGCCGGATGACCTCAGTCGTCACCAGTGCCTGGTCTACCGCGGGTCGTCAGGTCCCAATCGCTGGCTGGTGCGAGGTCAGGGGGAAGCCTGGGTGCATTACCCCGTGGTGCCGCTGATGACCTCCAATAATGCGGAGTCGCTGCTCATTGCCGCGCTGGGCGGGATGGGGATCGTGCTGTTTCCGGACTGGTTGATTGGCGACAGACTGCAGAAGGGGGAACTGGTCGCACTCCTCGTGGAATGGGAGTGCGCCATAAATACCGAGCCGCTGAACATTGCGGCGATCTATCCTCACGCCCGTCACCCGCCCCTGAACGTCAGGGCGGTGATTGATCATTACGTGGCGCTTTTCGGCACCCCGCCTTACTGGCAGACGTAGCGATTACGCGCCGAGTTCTTTACGGATAATGTCGGCGCCGGCGCTCAGGGCGTTGAGCTTTCCGTTGGCAACCTGACGTGAGAGCGGGGCCATCCCGCAGTTTGTTGATGGCCACAGCTTGTCGGCATCGACAAACTGCAGCGCTTTACGCAGCGTATCGGCCACTTCCTCTGGCGTCTCAATGGTATTGGTCGCCACGTCAATGGCACCCACCATCACCTTTTTGCCGCGGATCAGTTCCAGCAGGTCCATCGGTACGCGGGAGTTGTGGCACTCCAGCGAGATGATGTCGATATTGGACGTCTGCAGCTTAGGAAAGGCTTCTTCATACTGCCGCCATTCTGAACCGAGCGTTTTTTTCCAGTCGGTATTGGCTTTGATGCCATACCCGTAGCAGATATGGACCGCGGTCTGGCAGCGCAAACCTTCGATGGCACGTTCCAGCGCGGCAATACCCCAGTCGTTCACCTCATCAAAAAACACGTTAAAGGCCGGTTCATCAAACTGGATGATATCAACGCCCGCCGCTTCTAACTCTCTCGCTTCCTGATTGAGAATTTTGGCAAATTCCCAGGCCAGCTTTTCGCGGCTTTTATAGTGAGCGTCATAGAGGGTGTCGATCATGGTCATCGGGCCGGGCAGAGCCCACTTGATCGGTTTATCCGTGAGCTGGCGTAAATACTTTGCATCATCAACGAACACCGGTTTTTGACGCGCGACGGCATCCACCACGGTCGGCACGCTCGCGTCATAGCGGTTACGAATTCGCACGGTCTGGCGGTTCTCAAAATCAACGCCGCTGAGATGTTCAATAAAGGTGGTGACGAAGTGCTGACGAGTCTGTTCCCCGTCGCTGACAATATCAATGCCCGCACGGATCTGCTCATCCAGAGATAAACGCAGCGCATCCTGTTTACCGGCAAGTAATTCCTGATCCTGCAATTTCCATGGCGACCAGAGCGTTTCGGGTTGCGCAAGCCAGGTTGGCTTAGGCAAACTGCCAGCCGTTGAAGTCGGGAGCAATGTTTTCATAGTAGAAGACCTTTATTATCGATTAATTAAAGCGTGTTGTGACCTGACCACTGCTCAAGAAGAGGTTTATAGGGCTTGATGAAATACGCTTCCGTAAATTTGCCCTGTTCAATTGCCAGCCGGCTGCGTTCTTCGCGGTCATAAACAATTTTTGTTAATGAATGATCCTCATGATTCAGATCGGGCTGGTAGCATTCTCCGGCGGTTGAGTTCGCATTGTAAATTTCAGGACGATAAATTTTCTGGAAAGTCTCCATGGTGCTGATGGTGCTAATCAACTCCAGGTTGGTGTAATCCCGTAATAAATCGCCGGTGAAATAAAACGCAAACGGCGCTGCGCTATTCTCAGGCATAAAGTAACGAACCTGCAGACCCATTTTCCCGAAGTACTGCTCGGTTAAGGATGTACCGTCCGGACGATACTCGATGCCCAGCACCGGGTGCTGGTTGCCCGTGCGGCGGTAGGTGTCTTTGCTGGAGACGCTCAGGCAGATCACCGGTGCCTTTTTGAAGTTCTCTTTGTATTCAGGTGAGTTAACGAAATGCCGGAAAATAGTGCCGTGCAGCTCACCAAAATTATCCGGGATAGCGAAGCGGGACTGATTTTTATTGTGCTCCGGCAGCAAGACGCTGAAATCATAATCGCGGACATAGGACGAGAAATTATTTCCAACGATACCGTCGATGCGCTCATGGGTCTTTTTATCAACGATCGTTGTCTGCAATATTTCGATAGCCGGGAAGGGCTTCTCAGCGCCGATATGCAAATCCACAGAAATAATGTCCAGTTCGAGCGCATAGCGATCGGCTTTTGGGTTGTCCCAGCGCGCTAACGCGTTAAAACGGTTATTCATCATCACCAGCGTATTACGCAGGTTTTGCTGGCGTTTTTCGCCACGGGCCAGGTTGGCGAAGTTGGTGGTGGTACGCGTATTTTCTGAAGGGTTATAATTTTCATCAAAGCAACTACGCTTAAGGCTAAATGTAAAAGCATTACTCATCGTCGTTATACATCCTAAGTTCTTGTTGCTAAGAAGTTACCAATGCATAATTTATGCCTGAGCCCGTGACGGAGGGGAAGTGACTTAATTTCACTGCAACATGAGCTATCTTCATGAACAGCGCCTTTCCAGGTATAATCCCCAAAATTTCAATACGGTTTAGAAACGATCATGACAAAACTCACCCTACAAGAGCAGATGCTGAAAGCAGGCTTAGTCAGCAGCAAGAAGATGGCTAAAGTTCAGCGCACGGCCAAGAAATCGCGCGTTCAGGCCCGTGAAGCAAGGGAAGCAGTAGAAGAGAATAAAAAAGCGCAGCTCGAGCGTGACAAGCAGCTGAGCGAGCAGCAGAAGCAGGCGACGCTGGCGAAAGAGTTTAAAGCGCAGGTCAAGCAGCTGATCGAAATGAACCGCATCACCGTGACCAGAGGCACCATCGCCTTTAACTTTACCGACGGCAATCTCATCAAAAAAATCGAGGTCGACAAGCAGACGCAGGCCCAGCTGATCAATGGCCGCCTGGCGATTGCGCGTCTGGTGATTAATGCCAATGGCGACTGCGACTATGCGATTATCCCGGCAGTGGTGGCCGATAAAATCGCCCAGCGCGATGCCGAGAGTATCGTGTTAAACAGCGCCCTGAGTCAGGAAGAGCAGGATGAAGACGATCCGTACGCAGATTTCAAAATTCCTGACGATTTGATGTGGTAAGCAGCGCTTAAAACGGTGCGGCGTGACGGGCGTTAATTGCCTCTGCGCTCACCGGATGCACAAAATCCAGCTCGCTGGCGTGCAGCATCAGCCGCGGTATCGGTTCGGTGCCCGGCAGTGCAAGACCACCATACAGATCGCAGCCTAAAATAGGGTAGCCCAACTGCTGGCAGTGAATACGCAGCTGGTGGGTTCGCCCGGTCTCCGGGGTCAGTCTGACCCGCGTCAACGGCAGTGCTGCATCATAAAACCGGTCCATCACCTGATAGCGTGAGCGTGCGGGCTTGCCGGTAATCGCACAAATCGACATCAGCGGGAACAGCGCCGGATCTTTAGCAATCGGGGCATCAATCACTCCCTCGTCGTTTTCCACATGCCCGCAAAGCAGGGCGCTGTATACCTTTCGCACGGCGCGCTGGCTGAACTGGTGACAGAGAGCGGCGTTAATCGCTTTATTGCGCGCAATCACCATCAGCCCGGATGTACCGAAATCCAGACGATGCACCAGCGTGCAGCCGGGAAACGTCTGTACCAGTCGATAATGCACTGAATCGCGATTTTGCGGATTTTTGCCTGAAAGGCTGAGCAGACCGGAAGGCTTATTAATCAGGACCAGATGTTCGTCCTGCCAGAGGATCTCGATCTCGTCGTGACACGGTGGGGCAATAAAAGAATCTATAATCGCAGACATCAGACGGCCCGACAGAAGAGTGGGTGCGGATGATAGCGAATTTTTAGCGGCGGGGACAGAAAGAAACCCTCCCACCAGGCGGTGAGAGGGGGATGATTAAGCGGCTACGAGGCTGTCGATAGCGGCTTTCGCGTCGGTCTGCGCTTTGGTCGCAACTTCCGGGCCGTAGGCAATACCTTCAGCAAACACGAAATTCACGTCGGTAATACCGATGAAGCCCAGGAACAGAGTCAGGTACGGTGCAACCAGGTCAGTTGGGGTGTCTTTGTGAATACCACCACGGCTGGTCAGTACAATCGCACGCTTACCTTTCACCAGACCTTCAGGGCCGTTTTCAGTGTAACGGAAGGTTACGCCGGCACGGGCAACCAGGTCGAAGTAGTTCTTCAGCTGAGTAGGGATGTTGAAGTTGTACATTGGCGCGTTGATCACGATAACGTCGTGCGCCTGCAGTTCAGCAATCAGCTCGTCAGAGAGGGCCAGGGCTTCCTGCTGACGTGGCGTCAGGGGAGCGTCGCCTGGACGCAGCGCGCCAACCAGTTCGCCATCCAGCACAGGAATCGGGTTTGCAGCCAGGTCACGCACGGTGATTTCATCAGCAGAATGCTGTTCACGCCACTGTTCAACGAAGTAGTCAGAGAGCTGACCAGACTGTGAGTACCCTGCCAGAATACTGGATTTCAATACTAATACTTTGCTCATGGGTGATTCCTGTTTTTGCATTTGATTGAAGGGGGTTGCCCCGTTGCTTGTTGACACTCTATTCACAATCCTGTCGCAGGGATAGCGCAATATATCGAAGTCTATGTTCGAATTTTTTGAATAAGGCACTCAAAGCGCCAATGTGATACTCTATAGCAATCATTAAAAAGAGATTTTACCCGGCAGTGCACTGCCCGTTAACGCTATGACAGAACAACAAAAATTAACCTTCCCGATGCTCCTGCAACAGCTTGATTCACTGATGCTGCGTGATAAACAGCGGTTTGCCCGCCGTCTGCACGGGGTGAAGAAGGTTAAAAATCCTGATGCACAACAGGCCATTTATCAGGAGATGGCGAAAGAGATTGAACAGGCGGCAGGGAAAGTCGTGCTGCGCGAAGCCGCACGTCCGGAGATTACCTACCCGGAAAACCTGCCGGTCAGTCAGAAAAAACAGGACATTCTTGACGCCGTGCGCGACCACCAGGTGGTGATTGTTGCAGGGGAAACCGGTTCAGGGAAAACCACTCAGCTGCCGAAAATTTGTATGGAGCTGGGGCGTGGAGTGAAAGGGCTGATTGGTCACACCCAGCCGCGTCGTCTGGCGGCGCGTACCGTGGCGAACCGTATTGCCGAAGAGCTGCAAACGCAGCCCGGTGGCTGCATTGGGTATAAGGTGCGATTCAGCGACCACGTTAGCGATAACACCATGGTCAAACTGATGACTGACGGTATTCTGCTGGCGGAAATCCAGCAGGATCGTCTGCTGATGCAGTACGACACGATCATTATCGATGAAGCGCACGAACGCAGCCTGAATATCGACTTCCTGCTCGGGTATCTGAAAGAACTGTTACCGCGTCGCCCGGACCTGAAAATTATCATCACCTCCGCCACCATCGATCCGGAGCGTTTCTCAAAGCATTTCAACAATGCGCCGATTATCGAGGTCTCTGGCCGAACGTATCCGGTGGAGGTGCGCTATCGCCCGATAGTGGAAGACGCGGACGATACCGAGCGCGACCAGCTGCAGGCCATCTTTGATGCCGTCGACGAGCTGGGAAATGAAAGCGCGGGCGACATTCTGATTTTCCTGAGCGGCGAACGGGAAATTCGCGTTACCGCTGACGCCCTCAGCAAGCGCGATCTTCGCCATACCGAAATTCTGCCGCTGTATGCGCGCCTGTCAAACAGCGAACAAAACCGCGTGTTCCAGTCGCACAGCGGACGTCGTATTGTGCTGGCCACCAACGTGGCGGAAACCTCGCTTACCGTGCCGGGCATCAAATATGTGATTGACCCGGGTACGGCGCGTATCAGCCGCTACAGCTACCGCACCAAAGTGCAGCGCCTGCCAATTGAGCCGGTTTCTCAGGCTTCCGCTAATCAGCGTAAAGGGCGCTGCGGCCGTGTGTCGGAAGGGATCTGTATTCGCCTCTATTCCGAGGACGATTTCCTGTCGCGACCGGAGTTTACTGACCCGGAAATTCTGCGCACCAACCTGGCGTCGGTCATCCTGCAGATGACCGCGCTAGGGCTTGGCGACATCGCCGCGTTCCCGTTTGTCGAAGCGCCGGACAAGCGCAACATTCAGGACGGCGTGCGCCTGCTGGAAGAGCTGGGTGCCATCACCACCGACGAGCAGGCTAGCGCCTACAAACTGACGCCGCTGGGTCGTCAGCTCAGCCAGCTGCCGGTTGACCCGCGTCTGGCGCGCATGGTGCTGGAAGCACAGAAACACGGCTGTGTGCGTGAAGCAATGATCATTACCTCCGCGCTCTCGATTCAGGATCCGCGCGAGCGTCCGATGGACAAGCAGCAGGCGTCTGATGAAAAACACCGTCGGTTCCACGATAAAGAGTCCGACTTCCTCGCCTTTGTGAACCTGTGGAACTACCTCGGCGAGCAGCAGAAAGCGCTGTCGTCGAACCAGTTCCGCCGCCAGTGCCGCGTCGATTTCCTCAATTATCTGCGCGTGCGCGAGTGGCAGGATATCTACACGCAGCTGCGTCAGGTGGTGAAAGAGCTGGGCATTCCGGTTAACAGTGAACCGGCGGAGTACCGCGAAATTCACATTGCGTTGCTGACCGGTCTGCTCTCCCATATCGGGATGAAGGATGCCGACAAGCAGGAGTATACCGGGGCGCGTAACGCCCGTTTCTCCATCTTCCCGGGGTCCGGTTTATTCAAGAAACCGCCTAAATGGACCATGGTGGCCGAACTGGTGGAAACCAGCCGCCTGTGGGGCCGCATTGCGGCGCGCATTGATCCCGAATGGGTTGAACCTGTTGCCCAGCATTTGCTGAAACGCTCATACAGTGAACCGCACTGGGAGCGCGCGCAGGGCGCGGTGATGGCGACCGAAAAAGTGACCGTTTACGGTTTGCCGGTGGTTGGCGCGCGCAAGGTTAACTACAGCCAGATAGATCCCGCGTTGTGCCGCGAGTTGTTTATTCGTCACGCGCTGGTGGAGGGCGACTGGCAGACGCGTCATGCGTTCTTCCGTGAAAACCTTAAACTGCGTGCCGAAGTGGAAGAGCTTGAGCATAAATCCCGTCGCCGCGACATTCTGGTCGACGACGAGGCGCTGTTTGAGTTTTACGACCAGCGTATCAGCCACGATGTGATTTCTGCCCGCCACTTCGACAGCTGGTGGAAGAAGGCCAGCAAAGAGACCCCGGACCTGCTCAACTTTGAAAAGAGCATGTTGATCAAAGAGGGAGCGGAGTCGGTCAGCAAACTCGATTACCCGAACTTCTGGCATCAGGGCTCTCTCAAGCTGCGCCTGACCTATCAGTTTGAGCCGGGCGCGGATGCGGATGGCGTCACCGTACACATTCCGCTGCCGCTGTTAAACCAGGTCGAAGAGAGCGGATTCGAGTGGCAAATTCCAGGGCTGCGTCGCGAGCTGGTGATTGCGCTGATCAAATCGCTGCCAAAACCGGTGCGTCGTAACTTTGTGCCTGCGCCAAACTATGCCGAAGCGTTTTTAGGCCGCGTAACGCCGCTGGAGTTGCCGCTGCTGGATTCGCTGGAGCGTGAGCTCAGGCGCATGACGGGCGTAACCGTCGACCGCGACGACTGGCACTGGGATCAGGTGCCCGATCACCTGAAAATCAGCTTCCGCGTGGTGGACGACAAAAACAAAAAGCTGCAGGAAGGCCGATCGCTGACCGAAATGAAAGAGGCGCTGAAAGGTAAAGTCCAGGAGACGCTTTCTGCGGTGGCTGATGACGGTATCGAGCAGAGCGGATTGCACATCTGGAGCTTTGGCGCGCTTCCGGAAAGCTACGAGCAAAAACGCGGCAACTACAGGGTGAAGGCCTGGCCTGCACTGGTAGATGAGCGTGACAGCGTGGCCATCAAACTCTTTGATAATCCACAGGAACAACAGCAGATGATGTGGCGTGGTCTGCGTCGTTTGCTGCTGCTTAATATTCCGTCACCGATTAAATATCTGCACGAGAAGTTACCGAACAAAGCCAAGCTTGGCCTCTACTTTAACCCGTACGGTAAAGTGCTGGATCTGATTGACGACTGCATCTCCTGTGGCGTAGACAAGCTTATCCACGAGGCGGGCGGTCCGGTCTGGTCAGAAGCGGAGTTTGCGGTACTGCATGAGAAAGTCAGGGCAGAACTGAACGACACCGTGGTCGACATTGCGAAACAGGTCGAGCAGATCCTCACCACCGTGTTCAATATCAACAAACGCCTGAAAGGGCGCGTGGATATGACCATGGCGCTGGGGCTGTCGGACGTGAAAGCGCAGATGGCCGGGTTAGTGTACCGTGGATTCGTTACCGGCAACGGCTTCAAGCGCCTTGGCGATACGTTGCGTTATCTGCAGGCGATCGAAAAACGTCTGGAGAAAATGGCTATCGATCCGCATCGTGACCGCGCGCAGATGCTGAAAGTGGAAAGCGTGCAGAAGGCATGGCAGCAGTGGCTCAACAAATTGCCGCCGGCGCGCCGTGACGATGAAGACGTGCAGGCGATCCGCTGGATGATCGAAGAGCTGCGCGTCAGCTTCTTTGCCCAGCAGCTCGGTACGCCGTATCCCATTTCGGATAAACGTATTTTGCAGGCAATGGAGCAGATTTCGGCGTAACGTCGGGTGTTCGCCCTCTCTCTGTGAGAGAGGGCATCTGCGTTTAGCGATTCACCACGGCCAGGGTAAAGCCATCCCATCCTTTACTGCCCACCGTTTGTAGCGCGGTCGCCGTCAGGCGCGGGTTATCCCCGATCATCTCAATAAATCGTCTGACGCCCTGTACGCGGGCATCGTCGCTTTGCGCGTTAATCACTTCGCCGTCCCGGACCACATTATCCCCGACGATCAGCGTTCCCGGGCGTGAGTAGTACAGTGCCCACTCCAGATACCCCGGATTGTTTGGCTTATCGGCATCGATAAAGATCAGGTCGAACGGTGGAACATCACCGACGTGTTCAAGAGAGTGCAGGGCCGGGCCTTCAATGAGCTCAATCCGATCGCTGAGCCCCGCCAGCTGGATATTCTGCCGTGCAACGCGGGCATGGATGGGGTCCGCTTCGAGGGTGATCAACTTCCCGTCAGGTGGCAGCGCACGCGCCATCCAGATAGTGCTGTAGGCGCCCAGCGTGCCGATTTCAAGGATCCGCCGTGCCTGCGTCATGCGGACAAAAAGCGCCAGCAACTGCCCTTGATTTGGCGCGACATCGTGTTCGGGTAAACCAGCTCGCTGGTTGTTTTCCAGCACCCGCTGGAGGATATCATCCTCGGGAATGAGTGAGGAGATCATGTAATTATCGACTGCAGACCACTGTTGTTGCATAGATTGACTCCTGAGTGGCAAACACCGGGTTGTGCTGCGATCCGGTTTTCGCCCCCTCCATGCCGGAGAGGGCCTGTGGGGTATCAGGTCACGCGTTGCTCCAGCCTCCGCCCAGTGCTGTGTACAAATCAACCTGCGCCAGCAGCAGGTTATTTTTGACCTGCACGACGCTGGTTTGTACCGAGAACAGCGTGCGCTGGGCATCCAGCACATCCAGGTACGACGAATAGCCGTTGCGATAGCGGTTTTGCGCTATGCGCAGCGTCTCTTGCGCCACATCTTGTTGGGCAAGCAGCTCCGTCAGTTGTTCCTGATAGCGCGTGATGGCATCAAGACTGTTATTGACCTCGGCAAAGGCGTTACGGACGGTTTTTTCATAACTGTAAAGCGCCTGGTTGCGCTGGGACTGCGAAATATCCACCTGTGCGTTCAGCGCCTGGCGGTTGAGCAGCGGAGCAAGAATGCTGCCGCCGACGCTCCAGAGCTGCAGCGGGTTGTCGAGTAAGCCGGAAAGCGTGCGTTCCTGTATCGATCCGGTTGCAGTCAGGTTGATCGACGGCAGCAGGCTGGCGCGTGAGGCAGCCAGCGAGGCATCAGCCGCAACCAGTTGCTTTTCAGCCTGCACAATATCCGGACGGCGATTAAGCAGCGAGGAGGGCAGTTGCGAGGGCAATGTCAGGGGCGTCAGGGCCGCGAAGCTTTCACTGCGCGCGACCTCGCCCGGGTTGCTCCCCAGCAGCAGGCTCAGGGCATTCTCCTGCTGTGCAATCTGATGCTGCAGCAGGGGAACCTGCGCCCGCGTGGAGCGCAGTTCGGAGTCGGACTGCATCAGCTCCAGGCGTGAACTGTAGCCCGTTTCAAACTGGCGTTTAGCGAGAGTGAATGCCTCTTCCCGGGACTTCAGCGTGGAGCGGGTGACGCGAAGCTGTTCATCGAGGGACAGCAGGGTGATATAGCCGGAGGCGACCGAGGATGCCACGGTAAGATCTGCCGCCGCCGCCGCGGCTTTCTGCGCGTCCAGCGAGGCTTCAGCCGCATTCGCGGTGCTGCGGTTTACGCCCCAGATATCGACATCATAGCTGGCGGTGAGGCTGCCTTTATACAGGCTGCTGTAGATCGGCAGACCGGTGGCAGCAGATTGTGTCCGCGCGCGGGTGCCCGTGACGCCAGCATCCAGCGACGGAAACAGGCTGCCGTCGGCCGCGTAGACCCGCGCCTGATACTCGTTAATCCGTTCGCGGGCAATCAGCACGTCGCTGTTGTTCTTAAGCGCCAGGTCCACATAGCGGTTCAGATTATTGTCGTGGAAATTACGCCACCAGAGCTGTTCTGCAGGGCTTGCCGGGCCTGCTGTTGCTCGCCATTGCGTGGGGATGTGCAGCGACGGCTGCGCCGGTTTCACGTCGACCGACTGGCAACCGGCCAGCACGGTCATCATCATCAGAACGGCTATCGGGCGAAGGGTCATTGCTTCGCCTCCCGCGTATCAATGGTCACCTGCACCGACATGCCCGGACGCAGAAGCTGATAGGCTTCCTGGTCACCCAATACTTCAATTCGCACCGGAATACGCTGGGCAATTTTGACAAAGTTACCCGTGGCGTTATCCGGCGTGATGGCGCTGAACTCAACGCCGGTTGCCGGAGAGATGCTCTCCACGCGGCCCTGATAGGCCTTATCATTTAATGCATCGACGGTGAATTTCACCGGCTGACCCACCCGAAGCTCCGCCAGCTGCGTCTCTTTAATATTGGCGATGACCCAGTGCTGAGGCGGCACGAGGGTGGTGAGGTGGGTTCCGGCGGTAACGTAAGCCCCCAGACGAACGGCGATCTGACCAAGCTGGCCGTCGCGTGGCGCCACAATGCGCGTGTTTTGCAGGTCAATTTGCGCCAGCTCCAGCGCCGCTTTGGCGTTTTCTACATCCGCCTCCAGCGCGCCGCGATTGACGATCACCGTTTGCAGATCCTGGCGCGACATTTCCAGCGTGGCTTTCGCCTGGTCAATGTCGGCGCTGCCCTGGGCTGCGCTTGCCAGCGCGGCGTCGCGCTCACGGATAGACAGTGAACCATCCGCCGTCAGGTCCTTTACGCGTTTCAAATCCGCCTGAGATTTAAGACTCTGGGCGCGGGCATTTTTCAGAGCCGCTGCGTTTTTGGCGATCACCGCTTCGGCGCTTTTGCGCTGTTGCAGGTTGTTGTTCAGGGCGGCAATCTTCATCGCCAGCTGTGCCTCGGCCTGATGCACCCGCTGGCGGTAGATACGGTCATCAATCTGCAGCAGCAGCTCGCCCTTTTTGACCCGGTCGAAATCCTGCACCTTCACCTCAGTGATATAGCCGTTAACCTGCGGGCTGATAAAGGTCGTCTGTCCGCGCACGTAGGCATTATCAGTAAACTGCGAGTGGCGGGTGAACGGGGGTAGCTGCCAGGCGTAGAGGATCACCAGTACGCCGACAATACCGATTGCCGCCGCGGTGAAAACCGAAACGATACGGACATTTTTACGGGTGTTGGCCTGCTCTTTAGCGGCATCCTGCTGACTCATAACATCTCCAGAGAAATCATCTTCATATTCATTACTTGTTGCCTGTTGCCTTCTTCAGGGCCATACGGGCAGTCAGGCGCAGGCGCAGCAAGCGCCATAAAATCCAGACCAGGGTGGCGGCGGCAATGCTCGCCGTCAGTAAATAAGTATCGTTATAAGCCAGAATATTTGCCTCAAGCGATGAAACCGTTTGCAGCTGGGTGATGGCCTGGGTGCCCAGCAGCGAGCTGTCGCCAATCAGGCTCCGGTACAGCCCGGTGTAAGCCTGAATACGGTCATTCACCAGCGGGTTCAGGGTTGTGAGCTGATCGGCCAGCATGCTGGAGTGGTATTTCTCGCGCCAGGTCTGGAAGGTCCCCAGGATGGCAGAGCCGAGCAGGCCGCCGAGGTTCTGGCTCATGCCAAACATCACCGAGAAGCTCACCAGGTTGCGCGGATCGGCGATAACCCCGCCAATCGCGGCCAGCATGGCGGGCGCGAGGAAGAAGGCGCTGCCGAAGCCCAGCAGGAACTGGCTGAGCATCAGCTGGTCCGGGCGGGTCAGGTTGTTCGACTGGCTGTCCAGCAGGGAGGCAACAATCATGAGCGCCAGCGAGGTAATGATCGGCCACGCCAGTTTAGTGGGCTTGATGGTCAAACAGCTGGTCACAATCCCGCAGACAATACCGGCAAAAATAGACCACGCCAGGTGGGTCATCTGCTCATTCTGCAGGCCGACATACTGCAGCCAGCCGATAACGCCGGTGTTTTGCTCCGCCAGCACGATGCGGATAAGCAGCATAATGAGCCCGAGACGCACGATGCTGCCGCTCGACAGCCAGCGGGTATTCAGCAACGGGTTAGAACGGTTATGTTCAAACACGATCGCAGACACGATTAATACCAGCGCTAATGCCAGCGACCAGCCGATCCACGGCGCTTCAAACCACCAGTAAAGACGGCCTAAGGAAAGTACCGCGCAGAGCAGCGCCATCCCCGGGGCCAGTAAAAAGAAGGTGATGAAGTCTTTTTTCTCGAAGACCTTGCGCCGGTCGCCAGGAGGCAATTTCAACGCTATCACGCAGGCCAGTGAAATGAGCGCCAGCCCGAGCTCAAAGAAGTAAAGCCCGCGCCACTCGTCAAGCTGCAGCAGCTCGGTCGAAAAGAGGCGGGCGAGGGGGATGGCGAGCGATGACCCGGTAATCCCGATGGTCAGTGCCTTCAGACGGTGTTTCGCGGGCCAGGCCTGTATCTGGTAGTAAATACCGAGGGAGCTGAGCGCGGCGGCCACCATCCCGTGTGCGGCACGCACCATCAGCGCGGAGCTGAGATCGTTTACAAACAGGTGGAAAAAGGTGACCAGCACATACAGCACCAGAAAACCTTCCGTGAAGGCGCGCAAACCATACTGCTGGCGGAATTTCACCAGCAGCAGGTTGATGGAGATGTTGGTCATTACATACACCGCCGGGAGCCAGGCGATTTCTGTCGACCAGGCCCCGAAGGTCCCCTGCAGATTTTGCAGATTGGCGGTGACCACCGCATTACCCAGCGCCCCCGTCAGGCACACCAGCAGACCGACAACCCCGTAGGCAATCCGTTTTGGCGTGCTGTGTTCTGGCGTGGAGGGCGAACCCAACAGGGCGGGTTTCTCATGAGGCTGCCACTCGCGAGGAGCATAAGGGTCGCGTTCGGGCAGGCGCATAACGTCTTTTACCTTAGAAAAAATTGAATAATGAGTGGGCTAACGATTCTACGTTTGCCGCAAATGATAATTCAAGTGAATATGATTTTCGCAGGTTAATCAAATGTTGAAGAACAGGTTAAGGAAAAAGAGCGGCCCGAAAGGCCGTTGTTTTGTCGATCTGAAGTCGTTAATCTGAACCAGAGCAACTGAGGACATCACCATGGTTCAGACGCATTTTCCCCTTCTGCCGGAGTCAACCCTGGCGGCAATCAACACGGTCGGCCAGTGGCTGGCACAGGATGATCTGGGCGATACCCGCGACGTGGCGGCGGTTGACAGGGTTATTCTGGCCGGAAACGCGGTGATGCCGACTATCGACGCTGCCTGCCGTCTTGCCGCTGAACACGACGTTCCGTTACTGATTAGCGGAGGGATTGGCCATTCGACCGCGTTTTTGTATGCGGCCATCGCTCAGCATCCGCGTTATCACACTGTCCCGGTAACGGGGCGAGCGGAAGCACGTATTCTGGCCGATATTGCCCGCCAGTTCTGGCAGATCCCTGATGCGCGCGTGTGGGTTGACGATCAATCAACCAACTGCGGAGAAAACGCGCGTTTTAGCTGGAACATGCTCAAACAGCATCAACAGACGTCCGGGCGCGTGCTGGTCGTGCAGGATCCGACCATGCAGCGCCGCACGATGGCAACCTTTGCCCGCGTGTGCCGTGACGAGTCTGCTTCGCCGCAGTGGGTCAGCCACCCGGGCTATACACCGGTGCTGAAAAATGGCGAAAACGGGCTGGTGTTCAGCGGGGAGAGCGCTGGCCTCTGGCCGGTAGAGCGTTACCTCTCGCTCATGTTAGGCGAGCTTCCGCGACTCTGTGATGACATGAACGGCTATGGCCCGGCCGGGCGTGATTTTATTGCACACGTTGAATTCCCCGACGAGGTGACTGCAGCGTGGGCACGGTTAAAGCAGGATCCTGTGCTTACAGATGCCCTGAACCACCGGTCGCTTCTCTGAGCAGAGGTCGTTTGCGGTATTCCCCTCTCCGCGGAGAGGGGACCGGCATTACAGCGAGGCGAATTTGTCCAGCGTGCGCACCAGCTGGGTGACGAAACCGTATTCGTTGTCATACCAGGCGACGGTTTTCACCAGTTGCAGATCGCCAGCCTCTGAAACTTCGGTCTGTGTGGCGTCAAAGACAGAACCAAAGTGAGAGCCAATCACATCAGACGAAACAATCTCTTCATCGGTATAACCAAAAGATTTATTCCCCTGCGTCGCTTTTTTCAGCGCGGCGTTGATCTCCTCAACGGTGACCTTTTTACCCAGAATCGAGACCAGCTCGGTCACTGAACCGGTTTTCACCGGTACGCGCTGGGCATGGCCTTTCAGCTTGCCGCTGAGGGCCGGAATCACCAGACCGATGGCTTTGGCCGCCCCGGTGGTGTGCGGAATAATATTCTCCGCCGCGGCACGTGAGGCGCGAAGATCTTTCCCGCGCGGGCCATCCACCAGCGCCTGCGTGCCGGTATAGGCGTGAATGGTTGTCATGGTGCCCACTTTTATTTCAAACGCATCGTGCAGGGCTTTTGCCAGTGGGGCGAGGCAGTTGGTGGTACAGGAAGCAACGGAAATAATCGTATCACTGGCGTCAATGGTATCGTCATTCACGTTATACACGATGGTTTTCATCTCACCGGCAGGGGCAGAGATCAGCACTTTTTTGGCACCGGCCTCAAGGTGTGCCTGTGATTTTTCTGCCGACGTGTAGAAGCCGGTGCATTCCACGACGATATCCACGCCCGCGGCTTTCCACGGGATATGTTTTGCCTCTTTTTCGGCGTACACGGCGATAGTTTTTCCGTCAACAATCAGGGCGTCTTCGGTGAAATCTACGCTCCACGGGAAGCCACCGTAGTTGGAATCATGCCTGAGCAGATAGGCCAGCACTTTGGGAGAGGTGAGATCGTTGATGGCGACGACGGTGTTGCTGTCCTGGGTTTCAAGAAGGCGACGCAGGACAAGGCGTCCTATGCGTCCAAATCCGTTAATGCCAATTTTACTCATGGTGTACTCCTGTGAACGCGTCTTTGCGACAGTTTGAACTCATCCAGGCTTAGACCATCACGGACAGGGCGGCAATTGAAGAAGCTTCATGCGAGGGGAAGTATTTGAAAAACCATACAGAAAAATTAATGAATTTTTAAGGAAAGGGGATTATGTTGGCGCGATATCGGTTATTTATCAGGAAATCTCATGCGTACTAAATATACAAGCCTGCAAATTGCTATCCACTGGCTGGTGTTTTTGTTAATCATCGTCGCCTACTGCGCGATGGAGTTCAAAGGCTTCTTCCCACGCACCGCCCGGCCGGTAATCAACATGATCCACGTTTCGTGCGGCATCTCTGTACTGGTGTTGATGGTGACGCGTTTAGTGGTTCGCCTTAAATTCCGCGCACCGCCGATTGAACCGAAGCCAAAACCGATGGTGACCGGACTGTCCCATCTTGGCCATCTGGTGGTGTATCTGCTGTTCATCGCGCTGCCGCTGATTGGTATTGTCATGATGTATAACCGCGGTACTGACTGGTTAGCCTTTGGTCTGGTGATGCCGCACGCGGCAGAATCGAATTTTGTTCTGGTCGACGTTCTGAAAGAGTGGCACGAGACGCTGGCCAACGTGGGGTACGTTGTGATTGGTCTGCACGCGATGGCGGCGCTGATGCATCACTATTTCTGGAAAGACAACACCCTCCTGCGCATGATGCCAAAAAAACGCCAGTAACCCATAACCGCGAGCCCTGCAGCAGTCTGCAGGGCTTTTTTTTAGCGTTTTATTGCAGTTGAGCGCGTTCTTCCGGGGTTAACTCCAGCGCCTGAGTGGTGCCCGTCTCTGAGGATTTCACGGCCGCTTCCAGTACCGCCATCACCGCCAGCGCCTCGACCGGATGAACCGGATTGGTGATTTTTCCGAGTAGCGCATCACGCACGTTGATGTAGTACTGACGCTGATCGCCTTTCGGCGTGGTAACGGTCTGCGGCTCACCGTTTGCACCAAAGAACACCATGCTGTCACTGTCCTCGCCCCAGGCCTCACTGCCGGGGATCACGCCCGCCAGCAGCTGCGCTTCCTGTTGGTCGATTCGGGCTTTCACCACGCTGCCTTTATCGCCGTGAACGGTAAAACGTGCCGTTCCGCCAGCCACCAGCATGCTGCAGTGCAAAATCACTTTATGTTGCGGATAATCTAAGACCACGTGTGCCCAGTCGTTAATTTCCGCGCCGTCACGCAGCGTGGCGATATTGCCCTGTACCGACTGTGGCAGTCCAAAGAGCTGCAGCGTCTGGTCAATCAGGTGCGGCCCCAGATCAAACCACAGACCACTACCGGGCACGTTTTGCTCTCTCCAGCGCACGCGCACTTCCGGGCGGAAACGGTCAATGTGCGACTCAAGGTGTTTGACCTTGCCAAGGGTTCCTTGCTCAATAACCTGCTTAATGCCGAGGAAGTCGCTGTCCCAGCGGCGGTTATGGAAGACGGAGAGCAGCAGTTGCTTCTCTTGCGCCAGGGCAATCAGGTCGCGGGCTTCCTGCATGTCGAGTGTGAACGGTTTATCTACGACCACATGTTTGCCTGAATTCAGGGCAAGCGTTGCCAGCGGCGCGTGGGTGGCGTTAGGGGAGGCAATCACCACCAGATCGACATCGGGATGCTGAATTGCCTCTTCCGGGGTTGCCACCACCTGAACATCAGGAAGATCGCGTTTAACCTTCTCTTCATCACGAGACGAAACCACCGCCAGCTTAAGGCCGTCCACGGACTGGATCAGCGGGGCATGGAAGGTCTTGCCTACAAATCCATACCCGATCAGCGCAATGTTGATTGTCTTCTCTTTACTCATGACCTTCTCCACGTTATTTCGCGCAAACCGTAATGTGCATTGCGCCAGGGTCCCCAAGCTCAGGCCAGGGACGATCTAAAAAGAGGTGCTGGATGTTGGATAATCCGCTGACCAGATACGGTTCACAGCGGTTTAGTTTCAGATGGTCGGCGACAATCCAGCGCTCATGGCTGGCCGCGAGCATCGCCCGTTTGACCTCGGCATCGGCCTCTTTTCCGGCGCTCAGACCGAGTTCAGCATGGATTGCACAGGCTCCCAGAATGGCGATATCCGCGCGGTAGCGTGACAGCAGGGAGAGGGTGGCGCTGCCGGCAAACAGTCGCTGCTTGTGGTCCCATTTTCCGCCGAGCAGGATCAGTTCGATATCGTCACGGTCGCTGAAGTGCCACGCGATATCCAGCGAGGTGGTGATGATTGTCAGCGGTCCCTTCAGGAACGAGGCGACAGCCATTACCGTGCTCCCCGCATCCAGAAACAGCGTCGAACCTGGCGGAACAGCCTGCGCCACCTGTTTACCAAGACGTTGTTTGGTTTCGGGCAGCAGTGTATTGCGCCCCTGACGATTCATGGCCGACAGATTCAGGGCAATTGCCCCGCCGTGGTTCTTTTGCGCCAGCCCCTGTTTCTCGAGATCGGTCAGATCCCGGCGGATGGTGTCCGCTGAGACCTGCAGTTTGTCCGCCAGTTCCGTAATGCTGGCCTGCCCGTGCTCACTAATGATATCAAGCACATATTTTTGTCTGGCCGTTTTGTGCATGGATCAATCCCGCAAAATGTCGCAATAAGTTGCATATTACAGCATTTTACCGCAGAGGGAAGGGTGTTGATCGCCAGTAAGTATCAATGTCCGGTATTGTTCACATTGGTTATTATTAAAATGTTATTAATACGGTGTGAGTGATTCATTCCAAATGTTAACAGCAATGTTATTGTTGTGTTTTATTAAACACACTGGCGGATATAACCATTGTGATACCAATATGCAATCATTAATGCTTTAATGAAATTAATAAATAGCAGTAAATTCTGTATATTTTTATATTAATAGATATTAATGTTGTATATGGCGTTGTGGTTACTTAAGCTGACATTTCTTTGAAAATCTTTGTGTCTGACGCATGCTGAAATTAACGCAAAAATGTGCATCCGGCGATTCTAAAATTTTACTTAAATAACAAAGACTTTATTTGTTTCATTTGAAAGCCCCTTTTTAAGGTTTTGTCCAGAAACCCCATCTTTTTTCTTATCTGTAACACCACATTAACATTGTGGGTGTAGTTGCCTATAGCGCATTTTGTTATGCTGCAAACCAGTTAAAGAAATAAGTAAATTCTTATTGTCATAAGAATATGGTCGGCTCTCATCTCCAATGGAAATGGGGTTGGGGAGCGTTTGTCCAATATTTATTCGGACCCATGTAAGATATTTGTCGAATTATTTATACCCCTTTAGGGGTAAATATTTAAGCGTCATTCAGAGTCAGGGAGATAAAAATGACTATCATGCGAAATAATATGTTGCTGAGATTTCCAGTCGCCCTGGCATTAATTTCGTTGGCCTTTAATACGGCCTCTGCGAATAGCCGCCAGGTGGGGATTGCTCCGATTGCTGCGACAACATTAAAAGAGAGTATTCTTTTTGCCATCGATCGCGATCCGTCGATTAGCCAGCAGGCCGCGCAACTGGGAATAGGTCAGGCACAAATAGATGAAGCACGCAGCGGCTGGATGCCACAAATATCGTTAAACGGTAGCACCGGCCATAGCCAGACCACCGATTCCAGCGGCTCGCTGCGAAATTCTGCGGCCTGGGGATTGAGTCTGACGCAGCTGGTATACGATTTTGGCAAGACCAACAACAGCATCGACCAGTCCACGGCGCAGCGCGATAGCTATCGTTACCAGTTGATGAGCACTTTGTCTGCGGTGGCGGAAAAAACGGCGCTCAGCTACGTAGAAGTCAAACGCTATTCCGACCTGTTGCAGGCCGCCAAAGAGAACGTTCAGGCGCTCAAAAACGTTGAACAACTGGCCAAACTCCGCGCCGACGCAGGCGTCAGCTCAACCTCTGACGAGCTTCAGACGCGCACGCGCATTGCCGGTATGCAGGCCACGGTCGAGCAGTATAACGCGGCGTTAAACAGCGCCCGCGCACGGCTTGCGGTGTTGACTGGCATGGAGGCCGAGCGCTATTCACCTGTACCGGCGAAGCTTGCCGTTGAGCAAGATTCGCTTAATCGCATTGATTACTCGGCCATTCCCGCGGTCATGGCCGCACAGAATATGGAGCGTTCAGCTCAGTATGGCGTGGCAACGGCAAAGTCTCAGCACTGGCCGACGTTAAGCCTGAAAGGAGGCCGCACCCGCTACGAGTCCGACAACCGTTCTTACTGGGATGACCAGATTCAGCTCAATATTGACGCACCGCTATACCAGGGGGGTGCCGTTTCAGCCCGCGTTCGCCAGGCTGAAGGGGCAAGGGCCATGGCATCGTCTCAGGTTGACCAGGCGCGGTTCGATGTCCTGCAAAAAGCCTCTGTCGCGCAGGCTGACTGGACCGGCGCGCAGGGGAGAATGCAGGCGGGGAAGCTGCAGCTGGAAAGCGCGTTACGCGCCCGGGATGTTTACAGAAATGAATATACCCTGAGCAAGCGGAGCATTAACGATCTGCTCAGCGTTGAACAGGATGTCTGGCAAGCCACCTCAGCCAAAATAATGGCTGAATATGATGGCTGGAGTTCGGCGATTAATTACGCATCTGCCGTTGATAATTTGATGCCAATGATCGGCATAGAGAAAAACGCTGCCGCAAAATTACCTGATTTGAGTTAAAAAACACGCGTCTTTTTGTGCGAAATAAGTAAGAAAATAATGGGTGCTTTTTCCCAGGGATAGCTACATCCATTTGGTGGACATATCCACAGGAATCCGGACACCTGCAAGGAGAGGAAAATGAGTAACGTAAAAATTGTTGATGTCATCATTCGCAAAACGGCCGAGAAAACGAAATTAACCGGTGAGGGTAATTTGTCGGTTTCTATTTCTTCGCCGAGTGTGATTGAAATTCAGGGTTCTGCTCAGGATGTTGTGCGTTATGTTCGCCAGGGTAAAGACCTGCTTATTTATATGAAAGACGGCAGCGTTATTCGCTGCAATAACTATTTTGTTGAAGATCCACAGACCCATAATCAATCAGAACTGGTCTTCAACGATCAGCAGGAACTGACGCATATTTCTTTTGCCGATGCCGAGGAAGCGTCTGGCGTTGCTGTTACCGAGTTAACCGCGCAGGCTACGCCGGTTGCCAGCATTGAGCCTTTCCTTGAGCAGGGAAGCGTTCTCAATGACGCGCCATGGGGATGGATTGCAGGCGCTGCGTTGGGCGGCGGTGCCATTGGCGCACTGCTGGCGCACGGGGGTGACGGCGAAACCAAAACTAAAGTCATCGACAACACCAAAGATGTTGAAAGCGCGACGCCGACCTTTTTGCTGACGGACAACGCGGGTGATAAGCAGGGTGTGCTGAGTGGAAAAGAGATCACGGACGACAACACCCCAACCTTTAGCGGTACCGGGCAGCCGGGGGCGACCATTCAGGTTAAAGACAGCAGCGGAAGCACCATTGCCAGCACCATGGTCGGGAAAGAGGGTACCTGGACCGTAAAACTCCCGACTCAGGCTGACGGCGAACATACCTGGTCTGTCGTGCAAATCGACGGGAGCAAAACGACGCAGGCGGGCAGCATTACCGTCACAATTTCTACCGCTGACGCCAGCATCACGCTGGGGACAACGACCGGTGACAACGTGATCAATGCCAGCGAACACTCCGCTGGCTTTACGCTGTCCGGCACCAGCAAAAATCTGGCGCAGGGAACCGGGCTTACCGTCACGCTGAACGGCAAAACCTACACGGCGGAAGTGGGGGCCGGCGGGGCATGGAGCGTAAACGTGCCTGCCGCGGATGCACAGGCGCTGGGTGACGGCACCTGGACGGTGAACGTCAGCGGTAAAGACGCCGCGGGCAATACCGTGAGCGGCAGCCAGACGATAGGTGTGGATACCAACGCGCCAGCGCTTTCTGTTGATACGATTGCGCAGGACAACGTCATCAACGCGGCTGAGCACAACCAGGCGCTGACGCTCACCGGTAAAACCGATGCGGAAGCCGGCCAGATTGTGACGGTAACGCTCAACGGGAAAAATCATACCGCCACGGTGGGGAGCAACGGCACGTGGTCCGTTACGCTGCCCGCCAGCGAGGTGCAATCGCTGGCGAATGGCGACCATACGCTAACGGTGAACGTCAGCGATAAAGCGGGGAACGGATCTTCCACGACCGTCGATTTCACCGTGGATACCGCCGCCCCGGTCGTGACGATTAACACCGTTGCTGACGACAATATCCTCAATACCAGCGAGCAGGGCCAGGCGCAGATTATTTCCGGTACGGCGAGCGGCGCCGCAGCAGGGGATGTCGTGAGCGTAACCGTTGGCGGTCAGACCTTCACCGGTGTGGTGCAGGCGGACGGCAGCTGGAGCGTGGGTGTGCCTGCGTCTGTGGTGGGCTTGCTGGGAGAAGGCAACCACAACATTACGGTTTCCGTTACCGATGCCGCGGGCAATACCGGCAGCGCCACACACGGCATTACGCTGAGCGGTAACCCACCGGAATTTACCGTTCATGCCATCAGCCAGGATAACGTTCTCAATGCTCAGGAGGCTATGCAGCCGCTGAGTCTGACCGGCACCAGCACGCTGCCAGACGGCAGCGCCATCACCGTGACGCTGAACAACGTCAATTATCAAACCGTTGTCGAGAACGGGAGCTGGTCAGTTCAGGTACCGGTTTCCGACGTCCTGCAACTGGCGAACACGCTGTACACCGTCAGCGTCAGCGGTACCGACAGCGTGGGCAACAGCGGCTCAGCAGAGGCCACACTGCTGGTTGATACCGTGTTGCCACAGGTGGTCATCAATACCTTTGCCGGCGACAACCGGGTGAATAACGCCGAAGTGGCCGCCGATCAAACGATCAGCGGTCGTGTCACGGGTGCAGCGGCAGGGGATACGGTGTCTGTTTCCGTTGGCGGCAAGCATTACAGCGCCACCGTGGGTAGCGATCTGACCTGGAACCTTACTATCCCGTCTGTGGATCTCAGGGCATTCGGCGACGGCGACCTGACCATTACCGCGTCAGTCACCAACAGCCACGGCAATACGGGCAGCGGCGAGCGCGAAATCAATATCAACGCGGCGCTGCCGGGTCTGCGCGTTAACACCCTTTCCGGTGATGACGTGATCAATGCCATTGAGCAGCATCAGGATCTTACCGTGACCGGCTCCAGCAGCCATCTGGCCGCAGGCACGCAGATCACCGTCACCATCAATAACGTCGATTATGTCACCGTGGTCAACGCCACCGGTGGCTGGCAGATTGGTGTCCCGGCGAGCGACCTCCAGTCCTGGACGCCGGGCCATATCGCGGTGCACGTCAGTGCAGAAGATGCGTGGGGCAATGCCGTTGCCGCTGAACATCCGATCGAACTCGACCTGAACGCCGTGGCGGTTACTGTTGATGTCATCTCCGGTGATGACCGGCTGAACGCGGCGGAAAAAGGCAGCGATCTCACGCTCTCTGGCCAGACGCAGGGCGTGGAAGCCGGGCAGACTGTGGTGGTGAAATTCGCCGATCGGACCTATACCGCGCAGGTGCAGCAGGACGGCTCCTGGAGCCTGACCGTACCGGCCAGCGCCATGGAAACGTTGATTGACGGCCGCGCGCAGGTGAGCGTCAGCGTGACGAACGTTAACGGCAACAGCGCCGATGCGTCGCGCGTGGTGACGGTCGATACGCTGCCTCCGGACATCACGATCAATAATCTGACCGATGACAACATCATCAGTGCCGCCGAAGCGCAGCAGGATATCGTGTTAAGCGGTAGCAGCACGGCGGAGGCGGGCCAGACGGTCACCGTCGCGCTGAACGGTAAAACCTACCAGACTACCGTTCAACATGACGGTAGCTGGCAACTGACAGTACCTGCTGCGGACGTCGGCGCACTGGCCGATGGCACCGTCACGGTAACGGCAACCGTGAGCGATGTGGCAGGTAACAGCAGCAGTACGGATCGCGTCGGGCTGGTGGATGCCACCGTACCGCAGGTGACCATTAACGATTTTGTCACCGATACCAATACCATAAACCAGCTTGCCCATACCCAGGCGCAGGTCCTCAGCGGCTCCGTGACCGGAGCGGCAGCGGGTGATTGGGTCACGGTGACCATCAATAACGTGGATTACACCACCGTGGTGGATGCGGCGGGCAACTGGAGCCTCGGCCTGCCTGCGTCTGTGGTACAGGGCCTGGCGGACGGAACCTGGACGATTACGGTCTCTGTGACCGATCAATCTGGCAACACCGGCAGCAACACGCTGGAGGTGGTGGTTAATACCGTGACGCCGCAGATAGGTATTCACACTCTGGCGGCGGACGACGTGATTAACGCCACGGAAAAAGGCGAAAACCTGCTGCTTTCCGGAACCAGCAACCAGCCAGAAGGCACCCCGATCACCGTGGCCCTGAATGGCATTCACTACACCGCCATTACGGATGCCAGCGGTAACTGGCGTGTTACCGTACCGGCCTCCGCAGTAAGCGCGCTGGGCGAGGCGCACTATACGGTGACGGCGAGCGTCACGGACAGTGTGGGTAACAGCGCGTCGGCCACGCACGATGTGCTGGTAGACAGCTCGCTGCCGGTGGTCACGCTCAACACGCTGGCGGGCGATAACATCATCAACGCGGCGGAACTGGCGGCAGGCCAGACCCTGACGGGGAAAGTCGCCAACGCGGCGGCAGGCGACATTGTCACCCTTACCCTGGGCGGCCAGACGTATACCGTTGCGGTGCAGGACGATCTTACCTGGAGCCTGCCGTTAACCCAGAGCCAGTTAACCGCGCTCGGTAACGGTGAGCTGACGGTTACGGCCAGCGTGACGAATGCGCACGGAAACACCGGTTCTGCCGCGCTGGACTTCACCATCGACGCCCAGTTGCCTGGTCTGCGTATTGATACCGTGGCGGGCGACGATGTTATCAATATCATCGAGCACGGTCAGAATCTGATTGTTTCCGGTACCAGCACCGATCTGGCCGCGGGCAGCACCGTTACCGTGACCATTAACAACATTGAGTACGTCGCCACGGTCCTGGCCGATGGAACCTGGAAAGCGGCTGTGCCTGCGGCGGATGTCAGCCAGTGGCCGGACGGTCCTCTCAACATTACAGCCCGCGCACAGGATGCTTCCGCCAACCCGGTGAATATCGGGACCGTGGTGGATGTCGATCTCGCCCCGGTCGCGATAAGCGTTAACAGCGTGACCCCTGATAACGTGCTGAACGCGGCGGAGAAGGGACACGATCTGGCGCTCTCCGGCACCACGTCTGGGGTCGAAGCCGGTCAGACGGTGACGGTCACCTTTGGTGGCAAAAGCTACACCACCACCGTGGATGCGAATGGCAACTGGGCTTACACCGTTCCGGCTGCGGATGTAAGCGGCCTGAAAGAGGGCGATGCCCGCGTTCAGGTGAGCGTGAGCAACGTGAATGGCAACCCGGCCTCTTCGTCACACGAATTCAGCGTCGATACCACTGCGCCGGCGGTCACCATCAATACGGTCAGTCACGACAACATGCTCAATGCGGCAGAGGCGGCACAGGATCTCACCCTGAGCGGCACCTCGACTGCCGAAGCGGGGCAGACGGTCACGGTGACCTTTAATGGCAATCAATACACCGCACAGGTACAGGCTGACGGCAGCTGGACGCTTGACGTGCCGGCAGCCGATCTGGCCGGTATCACCGACGGCACTGCCGTCGTTACGGCGACCGTGTCGGATAAAGCCGGTAACCCGGCCAGCACGGATGCGTCTGTGCTGGTGGACACTACCGTGCCGCAGATCACCTTCAACACCGTTGCCGGTGATGACATTCTGAATATTGCTGAACACGGTCAGGCGCTGATCGTTTCTGGCACAGTCACCGGGGCACAGGCAGGCGACGTGATCACCGTGACGCTGAACGGTAAAAATTACAGCGCAATGCTGGACGCGTCCGGCAACTGGAGTATGGGTATTCCGGCGGCTGACGCGGGCGCGCTGGGCAATGGCGACCATACGATGTCTGCGACCCTCACCGACAAAGCGGGCAACAGCACCACGCAGACGCATGAGATTGCGGTTTCCCTGACCGCACCGGTTATCGCTATCAATACCGTTGCGGGCGATGATGTGATCAATGCCATCGAGAAAGGCGAAGATCTGCAACTCTCCGGCACCAGCAACCAGCCGGACGGCACCACGATCGTCGTGACCCTGAATGGCATTAACTACACGGCCACGACTGACGCCAGCGGCAACTGGAGCGTGACGGTACCGGCAGCAAACGTCTCGGCGCTGGGCGAAGCGAACTACACCGTTACCGCGAGCGTGACCGATACCGCAGGCAACAGCGCGAGCACCAGCCATCAGGCACTTGTCGACAGTGCACTACCGGTGGTGACCATTAACGCTGTCGCCATTGATGATGTCATCAATGCGGCGGAAGTGACTGCGGGACAGACCCTGAGCGGAAAAGTCAGCGGTGCCGCAAGTGGTGACACTGTCACGGTTTCAATGGGGGGCAACACCTGGACCGCCACCGTTCAGGATGATCTGAGCTGGTCGGTCAATGTGCCGCCTGAAGTCTTGAAGGCCATTGGCAACGGCGATTTGACCGTGACGGCAAGCGTCACTAACGGTCACGGCAATACCGGCTCCGGCAGCCGCGACATCACCATTGATGCCAACCTGCCGGGTCTGCGGGTCGATACCGTGGCGGGCGACGATGTGATTAACAGCATCGAGCATGGTCAAAACCTGATTATTAGCGGCTCCAGTGATGGGCTGAAAACCGGCTCTGCGTTGACGGTGACCGTCAATGGTAAAACCTATGCCGCGACGGTTCTGGCAGACGGAACCTGGACGGCAGCGATCCCGGCCGCCGACGTCAGCGCGCTGAACGCAGGCAAGGTGACGGTAACCGTTGAGGGTCAGAGCACCGCAGGAAACCCGGTGACGATCGCGCATGACGTCACGGTCGATCTGGCCGCGGTGGCGATCAGCGTCAATGCGATTGCCACCGACGACGTGATCAACGCGGCGGAAAAAGGCACGGACCTGGTCCTGTCGGGTACCACCACCCACGTCGAAGCCAACCAGACCGTGTATCTCACCTTCGGCGGCAAGTCTTACACCGCGACCGTGGATGCCAGCGGTAACTGGACCGCTACCGTGCCTTCTGCTGATTTAGGCAGCCTGAAGGAGGGCGATGCCAGCGTGCAGGTTAGCGTTACCAACGTGAACGGCAACAGCGCGTCAGCGGGCCGTGAATACAGCGTGGATACGACCGCGCCGACGGTCTCTATCGACATTGTCAGCGACAACAACATCATTAATGCGTCTGAAGCGCAGCAGGATTTGGTGGTTAACGGCATCACAAACGCGGAAGCGGGACAGACCGTGACCGTGACGCTGAACGGCAAGGATTACACCACCACCGTGCAGGCGGATGGCAGCTGGAGCCTGAGCGTACCGTCAACCGACCTGAGCGGCATTACCGACGGAAACTACACCATCACCGCGGCGGTATCCGACAAAGCGGGTAACCCGGCCTCGGTGGATCGTGACGTGCTGGTGGATATCACGGTGCCACAGTTGACCATTCACACCGTTTCGGATGACGACGTCATCAACAGCGTTGAGCACGCGCAGGCGTTGATTGTCACCGGGTCTGTCACCGGCGCGGCAGCGGGTGATGTGGTCACCGTCACCATCAATAATAAATCTTACACCGCCACGCTGGATGCCGCGGGCAACTGGAGCGTGGGAGTGCCTGCGGCCGACGTCACTGCTCTGGCCGCCGGGGATCACACCATCACCGCGACCCTGACCGATAAAGCGGGCAACAGCAACAGTGCGACTCACGACGTGGCCGTCAACCTTACCGCTCCGGTGCTGACCATTGACACCGTTTCAGACGACGATGTCATCAATAGCACCGAGAAAACGCAGGATCTCACCCTCACCGGCACCGCGTCAGGTCTGGCGGCGGGCGCGATCGTCACCGTGATGCTGAACGGCAAAGCCTACAGCGCGACGGTGGATGATAACGGGCTGTGGACGGCTACCGTTCCGGCGGATCAGGTCGGCGCACTGGGTGAAGCGATCTACACCCTCACGGCGTCTGCAACCGATGCTGTTGGCAACAGTACCAGCGTGACTCACACCGTGAACGTGGAGTCTGTCCTGCCGGGTGTCACCATCAACACCGTGGCTGGCGACGATATTATCAATACCGCGGAGCTGGCGACCGGCCAGACTCTCAGCGGTACCGTGGTGAATGCCGAAGCGGGCAACACCGTCACCGTGACCCTCGGCGGTAACACCCTGACCGCAACGGTGCAGGATGACCTGACCTGGTCCGTCAACGTACCGGAGTCCGTATTAACCGCACTGGGTAACGGCGAACTGACCGTCACCGCCAGCGTGACTAACGGCGTGGGCAACAGCGGCTCCGGCGAGCGCGATATCACCATCGACGCCAGCCTGCCGGGCCTGCGCGTGGATAACGTGGCGGGTGACGATGTGATCAACAGCATCGAGCATGGCCAGAACCTGATCGTGACCGGCACCAGCGAAGGACTGGCGACAGGAACCGCACTGACCGTAACGGTAAATAATAAAACCTATCCGGCCACCGTGCTGGCTGACGGCACCTGGAGTGCGGCTATTCCGGCGGCCGATGTTGGCGCGCTGGCGGCAGGCACGGTAGCTGTCACCGTTGAGGGGCAGAACAGCGCCGGTACGCCGGTGTCTATTAGCCACAATGTGATGGTGGACCTTGCGGCGGTCGCCATCGGGATTGACGCCATTGCCACGGATGATGTGATTAACGCGGCTGAGAAGGGCGCGGACCTGGTGCTCTCTGGCACCACCTCCAACGTGGAGGAGAATCAGACCGTCAGCATCCTCTTCGGCGGTAAAACCTATACGGCGTCGGTGGATGCCGACGGCAAATGGACGGCGACGGTGCCGTCTGCTGACCTGACCGGTCTGAAAGAGGGCGATGCCAGCGTGCAGGTGAGCGTCACCAACGTCAACGGCAACAGCGCGTCTGCGGGCCGCGAGTACAGCGTGGACACCACCGCGCCGTCCGTAACGATTAACACCCTGGCGGCTGACGACATCCTGAATGCGACCGAAGCGAAAGCTGACCTGACGGTGTCCGGTACCAGCACCGCCGAAGCGGGCCAGACGGTCACCGTAAGCCTGAACGGGAAGGACTACACCACTACCGTGGGCGCAGACGGCAACTGGACGCTGGACGTTCCGGCAGCCGACCTGGCGGCGCTTACGGACGGCAGCGTGACCGTGACGGCCGCCGTCAGTGACAAGGCGGGTAACCCGGCCTCGGTGGCTCACAACCTGGCTGTTGACGTGACGGTGCCGGTCGTGACCATCAACACCGTGGCAGGCGACGACGTGATTAACGTGGCTGAGCATGCGCAGGCGCAGATCGTCAGCGGCTCCGCCACCGGCGCGGCGGCGGGCGATAAAGTCACCGTGACCCTTGGCAGCCAGACCTACACCACCGTGCTGGACGCCGCGGGTAACTGGAGCGTGGGCGTTCCGGCGAATGTGATTTCTGGCCTCAGCGACGGCACCGTGACGGTCAGCGTCAGCGTCACCGATGCTGCGGGCAATACCGGATCCGGCACCCATAACGTGACCGTCGATACCGGGCTGCCTTCCGTGGGCTTCAGTACCCTCAGTGGTGACAACGTACTGAACGCGGTGGAGAAAGGTCAGGATCTGAGCGTCAGCGGTACCAGCGCCAACCTTGCGGAAGGTACCCTGGTCACCGTGACCCTGAACGGCAAACAATACACCGCAACAACCGCGGCGGACGGCGTCTGGAGCCTGACGGTACCGGCAGCGGATCTGGCCGCGCTGGGTGAGGCGAACTACACCCTGAGCGCAACCGCGACGAATACCGTGGGGAACAGCGTCAGCAATACGGCAAACCTGCAGGTCGATACCGCGCTGCCGACCGTCATCATCAACACCGTGGCCGGTGACAACGTGATCAATGCGGCGGAAGTGGCTGCAGGTCAGACGATCGGCGGGAAAGTGGTGAACGCCGAAGCGGGCAATACCGTCACCGTTACGATGGGCGGTAACAGCTGGACGGCGACGGTACAGGATGACCTGACCTGGTCCGTCAACGTGCCTTCAGAGGTGCTGACGGCGCTGGGTAACGGCGGACTGAGCGTGACGGCCACCGTCACCAACGGGCACGGCAATACCGGTTCCGGCGAACGCGATATCACCATTGACGCCAGCCTGCCGGGCCTGCGTGTCGATACCGTGGCAGGTGACGATGTGATTAACAGCATCGAGCATGGTCAGAACCTGATTGTCAGCGGCTCCAGCGATGGGCTGGCAGCGGGGACCATGCTTACGGTAACGGTGAACGGCAAAACCTATGCGGCATCCGTACTGGCGGACGGGACCTGGAACGCAGCCGTTCCGGCTGCAGACGTCAGCGCGTGGCCAGAAGGCACCGTGAAAATTACCGTTACCGGTGATAGCCCGACGGGCAACCCGATGACCATCAGCCACGACGTGACGGTGGATCTGGCGACCGTGGCGATCAGCATTAACGCCATCGCTACCGATGACGTGATTAACGCGGCGGAAAAAGGGACCGATCTGGTGCTGTCAGGTGCGACCACCAACGTGGAAGCCGGACAGACCGTCTCCCTCGCCATGGGCGGTAAAATCTATACCACCACTGTCGATGCCAGTGGTAACTGGACTTATACCGTACCGTCTGCTGACCTGGCCGGTCTGAAAGAGGGCGATGCCGGCGTGCAGGTGAGCGTCACCAACGTCAACGGCAACAGCGCGTCTGCGGGCCGCGAGTACAGCGTGGACACCACCGCGCCGTCCGTAACGATTAACACCCTGGCGGCTGACGACATCCTGAATGCGACCGAAGCGAAAGCTGACCTGACGGTGTCCGGTACCAGCACCGCCGAAGCGGGCCAGACGGTCACCGTGAGCCTGAACGGGAAGAACTACACCACCACCGCGGGGGCAGACGGCAACTGGACGCTGGACGTTCCGGCAGCCGACCTGGCTGCGCTCACGGACGGCAGCGTGACCGTGACGGCCGCCGTCAGTGACAAGGCGGGTAACCCGGTCTCGGTGGATCATAACCTGGCTGTTGACGTGACGGTGCCGGTCGTGACCATCAACACCGTGGCGGGCGACGACGTGATTAACGTGGCTGAGCATGCGCAGGCGCAGATCGTCAGCGGCTCCGCCACCGGCGCGGCGGCGGGCGATAAAGTCACCGTGACCCTTGGCAGCCAGACCTACACCACCGTGCTGGACGCCGCGGGCAACTGGAGCGTGGGCGTTCCGGCGAACGTGATTTCCGCGCTGCAGGATGGCACCGTGACGGTCAGCGTCAGCGTCACCGATGCCGCGGGCAATACCGGATCCGGCACCCATAACGTGACCGTCGATACCGGGCTGCCTTCCGTGGGCTTCAGTACCCTCAGCGGCGACAACGTGCTGAACGCGGTGGAGAAAGGTCAGGATCTGAGCGTCAGCGGTACCAGCGCTAACCTTGCGGAAGGCACCCTGGTCACCGTGACCCTGAACGGCAAACAGTACACCGCAACAACCGCGGCGGACGGCGACTGGAGCCTGACGGTACCGGCAGCGGATCTGGCCGCGCTGGGTGAGGCGAACTACACCCTGAGCGCAACCGCGACGAACACCGTGGGAAACAGCGTCAGCAATACGGCGAACCTGCAGGTCGACACCGCGCTGCCGACCGTCATCATCAACACCGTGGCCGGTGACAACGTCATCAATGCAGCGGAAGTGGCGGCAGGCCAGACGATCGGCGGGAAAGTGGTGAACGCCGAAGCGGGTAACACCGTGACGGTCTCTGTCGGTGGCAATACCTACACCACAACGGTACAGAGCGATCTGAGCTGGTCCGTTGACGTCCCGCAGTCTGTGCTGACCGCGCTGGGTAATGGCGACCTGACCGTCACCGCAACGGTTACCAACGGGCACGGCAATACCGGTTCCGGCGAGCGTGATATCTCCATCGATGCCAGCCTGCCGGGCCTGCGAGTCGATACCGTGGCAGGCGACGATGTGATTAACAGCATCGAGCATGGTCAGAACCTGATTGTCAGCGGCTCCAGCGATGGGCTGGCAGCGGGGACCATGCTTACGGTAACGGTGAACGGCAAAACCTATGCGGCGTCCGTACTGGCTGACGGGACCTGGAACGCGGCTATTCCGGCGACGGATGTAAGCGCGCTGCCGGCAGGAACGGTAACCGTTACCGTTGCAGGCCAAAGCACCACGGGCAATCCGGTGACCATCAGCCATGACGTCACTGTTGATCTGGCGACCGTCGCCATCAGCATTGATACCATTGCCGTTGACGATGTGATTAACGCGGCGGAGAAAGGGGCAGATCTGCTGCTTTCCGGCACCACCAGCAACGTGGAAGCCAACCAGACCGTCAGCATCATCTTTGGCGGCAAGCACTACACGGCCACCGTTGATGCCAGCGGTAACTGGACGGCGACGGTACCGTCTGCTGACCTGGCCGGTCTGAAAGAGGGCGATGCCAGCGTACAGGTGAGCGTCACCAACGTGAACGGCAACAGCGCCTCAGCAGGGCGCGAATACAGCGTCGATGCGACCGCGCCTGGCGTGACGATTGATACGGTTGCCGGCGACAACGTGATCAACGCCAGCGAAGCGTCTGCAGGTGTGGCCATCACCGGCACCACCACGGCAGAAGCGGGTCAGACGGTCACCGTAGCGCTCGGTGATAAGCAGTACACCGCGCAGGTTCAGGCAGGCGGCACGTGGAGTGTGAATGTGCCCGGGGCCGACCTGACCGCGATGGCCGACAACGGCTACACCGTACAGGTTAGCGTGAGCGATGCGGCCGGTAACCCAGGCAGTGCGGCTAAAGCCATTACCCTTGACATCACGCCACCGGTTATCAGCTTTAACGCGGTCGCCGTTGATGATGTGATCAACAGCGTGGAGCATGCGCAGGCGCAGATCGTCAGCGGTAGTGCAACCGGTGCAAACGTCGGCGACAGGCTGGTGATTACCGTCGGGTCTCATCAGTACACGACAACGGTAGATGCGAGCGGTAACTGGAGTGTGGGCGTACCGGCCAGCGTAATTTCCTCGCTGGCTGACGGCACTGCGACCCTCAGCGCAACCATTACCGACAGTGCGGGCAACAGCAGCACGAAGACCCATGATGTGGTGGTCAACACGGCCTCGGTGGCGCTGACCGTGAATACCATTGCCGGCGACGACGTGATCAACGCGGCAGAAGCAGGCACCTCGCTGGTGATTAACGGCTCGAGCGCGCAGTTTGCCAGCGGGACGCAGGTCACGGTAACCCTGAACGGTAAAAGCTACACCGCCACCATTCAGAGCGACGGCTCCTGGACGACTACCGTGCCGGCTGCTGATGTGGGCGCACTGACCGATGGCGGACATTATTCTGTCTCCGTTGCTGCCCAGGACAGCGCGGGCAACAGCGCGTCGGCAACGCACAGCATCAGCGTGGATACCACCGCGCCGGTGATCGGTGTGAATACGCTCTCTGGCGACGACGTGTTAAATGCAGCAGAAGCACAGCAGCCGCTGACCGTGCACGGTTCTACCAGCGCGGAAGCCGGGCAGACCGTTACCGTAACGCTGGGGGGTAAAACCTACAGCGCAACGGTGGCGAACGATGGTACGTGGACGCTGGATGTGCCAGCCGCCGACCTGGCGGCCCTGAATCAAGGGGCGCTGACGCTGACCGCTTCAGTCAACGATAAAGCGGGTAACAGCGGACAGACCGCTCACACCCTGACGGTGGATACCGTGGCGCCAACCGTAACCATCGGCACTGTGGCGGATGACGATATTGTCAATAACGCTGAGCAGCTGGCAGGCCAGACCATCAGCGGCACCACCACGGCGGAACAGGGCCAGACGGTGACGGTTTCCTTCAACGATCACAACTATCAGGCGACCGTGGGGGCGGACGGCTCGTGGTCGGTCTTTGTGCCGGGGCATGATTTCCTCGGCCTGAGTGACGGGAATTACACCCTAACGGCGACGGTGAACGATAAGGCCGGTAACCCGGGCAGCGCGACGCACGACGTGACGCTGAACGGTGATGTCCCGACCATAACTATCCACACCTTTGCGCAGGACGATATCGTCAGCGCCGCTGAACATGGTATCCCTCTGGTGGTCAGTGGTACCACCGACGCGCCTGCGGGCCAGACGGTGACCATCACCCTGAACGGCAAAACCTACACCACAACCGTGCAGGCTGACGGTAGCTGGAACTACACCGTAGGCAGTGCAGACGTGACCGCGCTGGCAGACGGAGGATCGTATGTGATCCATGCCCAGGTGAGTAACACCATCGGTAACACTGCCAGCGACGATCATACCGTGACCGTGGATCTGACCGCGCCGTCAATGGGGATCAGTATCGACGCCCTGCAAAACGATACCGGGCTGAGCGCGAGTGATTTCATCACCAACGACAGCCAGATTATTGTTAACGGTTCATTGACCGCGCAGCTCGGCAATAACGAGAAAGCGCAGATCAGCGTGGACGGCGGGGCGAGCTGGATTGACCTGGCCGTCACGGGCACCACCTGGCGCTACACCGATGGCCGCACCCTGACGGACGGTACGTATCAGTACCAGGTCCGCGTGATTGATAACGCGGGTAACGTAGGGGCAACGGACAGCCAGAACGTGGTGGTGGATCTCACCGCGCCTGCGGCGACGACCATTACGGTCGATTCCGTCAGTCAGGATACCGGTTTGTCTGGCAGCGACTTTATCACCAGCGATAACCAGATCAGCCTGAAAGGGACGCTCGGTGCGGCGCTGGGGAGTGGCGATCACGCGCAAATCAGCCTCGATGGCGGTGTAACCTGGACGGACGTCAGCGTCAGCGGACTCAGCTGGACCTGGGTTGATACCCGCACGCTGGCGGACGGCGATTATAACTATCAGCTTCGCGTGATTGACGATGCGGGCAATATCAGCGCCACCACCAGCCAGGTGGTCACCATTGATACCGTGGCACCCGATGCCAGTAAAACCATCGCCATTGACAGCATCAGCGATGACACTGGCCTGAGCAGCAGCGACTTTATCACCCATGATACCTCGCTGACGCTGCATGGCTCGCTCGGCGCGACGCTGGCTGACGGCGAATATGCGCAAATCAGCATCGACGGTGGCGTGACCTGGCAGAATGTGATTGTCACCGGCAACAGCTGGTACTACGTGGACGGCCGTACGTTGGGTAATGCCACCTATGACTATTATGTGCGCGTGGTGGATGCCGCAGGTAACGTGGGATCCAGTGCCCATCAGCAGGTGACCGTCGATACGGTCGCCCCGGATGCGGCGATTACGGTGACCGTGGATAACATCACCGTGGATACCGGCTTTGACAACAACGACTTCCTGACCAGTTCAACGTCATACACCCTGAACGGGACGCTGGGGGCGCAACCCGGTGCGGGCGAGTATGTTCAGGTCAGTATGGATGGCGGCACCACCTGGGTTAACGCGACGGTGAATGGCACACAGTGGAGCTATAACGACACGCGTACCCTGACCGACGGTAGCTACAACTATCAGGTGCGGGTGGTCGATCTGGCCGGTAACGTCGGGGCAACCACGTCGCAGACGGTCACGGTTGATACCCACGCGCCTCAGTACGGCATCACCATTGACAGCATCAGTGAAGATACCGGGCAGTCCGGCACTGATTTCATCACCATGGACACCACGCTTACGCTCAACGGCTCGCTTGGCAGCGCGCTGGCCAATGATGAACGCGTGCAGATTAGCCTGGACGGCGGGAATACCTGGACAGATGCAACGGTAACCAACCAGCGCTGGAGCTACACCGATACCCGCGATCTGGCTGATGGTGATTACACCTATCAGGTGCGGATTATCGACCAGGCGGGCAACGTGGGCTCAACCTCATCGCAGGTGGTGACGGTGGATACCACGCCGCCAACCACCGTGGGAACCGTGGTGAGCTATACCGATGACGAAGGTGAGCGTCTGGGCTCCTTTGGCAGCGCGATGGCGACGGATGACAGCTCGCCGCTGATCAACGGAACGCTGAACCGCGCGCCGGATGACGGTGAGATTGTGCAGCTTTATCGTGACGGGATCCTGCTGGGCCAAGTCACGATGAACGGTAGCGCAAGCTGGTCCTTCCAGGATAACGGCCTGAGCGATGGCAATCATACGTATATGCTGCGAGTAACCGATAAAGCCGGTAACTATACGGAATCGGACGGGTTTGTACTGAACGTCGATACCAGTATCCCAACCACCACGGCGGCAATTACCGCGCAGACAACATCGGATACCACGCCGATTGTCAGCGGAACGGTCTCCGCGGATCTGGTGAACGGCGAGTACCTGGTGGTGAATGTGAACGGTAAAACCTACACGTCGCAGACGGGCGGCGCGGTGGTGGTCGACCCGGATCACAACACCTGGTATCTGCAGATCCCGGACAGCGATGCACTGAGCGTTGCCAGCTATAACGTAACGGCACAGGTGAAGAGCAGTGCGGGTAACGGCAATACCACCGGGACGGCGAGCGGCAGCCTGGTGATTGATACCACAACGGTGAATACCAGTTGGGCCACCACGGCGGGTAACAGCGATAACTCGACCATGACCGTCGGCATGAACAGCAGCGGCCTGTGGAATATCATTGCTAACGGACAGTCCTATTCCAGCAGTGATGATTCAACCTACGCGGCGAACGCGCTAACCAATACGCGTGGCTTCCCTGCCGTAAGCCAGACCGCCGCCGATTTCGACCGTAACGGCACGCAGGACATCTTTGCGACTGAAACCACCTACGGCGGGTCTACACAGGTGATGTGGACCTACGATGGCAGCACTTACAACGCCAGCCAACTGGGTATGGGAACCACTATCTGGTATGGCGGTGTCATTGCCTACGATAAAACCGGTGACGGGTATCTGGACCTTGCGTATGGCGATGCCGGTGCGGACTCCATTACCTACCTTATTAACAACAAGGGGGTGCTCACGCCGGATGGGAACTATGGCGGCGCCGGGTTCTGGGGACAATTCACCACCATGCGTGAAATCTCCGGCGTCGACCTGAATAACGACGGCACCGTGGATGTGGTTCAGCACACCAACCGCAGCGGCGCGTACTCGCTTACCGTGATTAACAACAACGGTAACGGGACGTTATCCCTCGGTCAGAACCTGACTAACGTGTTTGTGGCAAACGTGGCGAATACCACCACGGCGGCGTCGATGACGTGGGCGGATTTCAACGGCGATGGCTACATGGATCTGTACCTGGGCAGCAGCTACAACAACAACGGCGGGGTGATCTACTACAACGACGGTACCGGGAAACTGTCCACCACCAAGAGCGCGGTTGAGGCGTCTAACGCGTCAGCAGGGTATCTGTCGGTGGCGGTGGACTGGAACGCTGACGGCCAGATGGACGTCATCAAGCTCAGTACCTACAGCGGATCGCAGACCGCAACCCTGTTTACCAACAACGGTTACGGTTCAAGCTGGACATCAAGTCAGCTGGCTTCCGGACTGGCGAACGTCACCGGTGTGGCCGCCGTGGATTACAACTGGGACGGCGCGCAGGATCTGCTGGTGTCGCAGCAGAACGGCAAAGTGGTGCTGGTGCAAAACAGCAAAACCGTTGCCGACGGCACGGCGATGCATCTGCACATTGTCGACAGTGAGGGTATCAACGCCTACTACGGTAATACGGTCAATCTGTATAACGCGGCGGGCGTACTGGTGGCCTCGCAGATCATCAACGCCCAGTCCGGTATCGGTTCGAACGATACCTCTGCACTGGTGAGTTTCTACGGTCTGGATCCGAATGAAACTTACTCGGCCGAGATCCTGAAAATCACCAATGGCGTGTCGGATAACGTCACCTGGAGCGGTCTGGAAGCCGGCAACGGCAAAGAGGGCTACGTCCTCACTGCCGAAGCAGCAACCGGAGGGCACAGCGGGACGCTTACCGGTACCGGGTATAACGACACCTTTATCGCCGAGGACGGCACGTATACCTATAACGGTTCCGGCGGCTGGACGACCCACTCGGATCACGACACCTGGAGCAACACCGGGGGGATGGACGTGGTGGACTACCGCAATGCGACGTCCGGCGTGACCGTCGACCTGCGTCTTTCAACCGCGCAGGACACCGGGTTTGGTACCTCACGCCTGCTGAACATTGAGGGCATTAACGGCTCGGACTTTGACGATGTCATTACCGGCAACAGCGGTAACAACCAGTTCGAAGGCCGTGGCGGTAACGACACGTTCAATATTGGCAGCGGCGGTCACGATACGCTGCTCTATACGTTGATCAACGCCTCCAATGCCACAGGCGGTAACGGCAGTGATGTGGTGAACGGCTTTACGGTAGGCACCTGGGAAGGCACGGCGGATACGGACCGTATTGACCTGCGCGACCTGCTTTCAGGCAGCGGCTACACCGGTACGGGCTCAGCGAGCTATGTGAACGGGGTCGCCACGCTGGACGGCAGTGCGGGGAATATCACCGATTACATCCGCGTGGTGCAAAACGGCAGCAATACCGAAATCCAGGTTGACCTGGACGGTAGCGGCGGCCAGTTCTCACCCACAACGCTGGTCACGCTGAACGGCGTGCAGACCGATCTGGCTACGCTGCTGGCAAATCATCAACTGTTAATTGCGTAAAACTATGCCGCGAGGAGCGATCCTCGCGGCCTTTTGCGTGGCTACAACGAAGAGCGATAAAAGATTTCACAACATTATGAAGACATATCCACAGTACGAACCCTGGTTGCAGGGCATGCTCATCATCGCGAAGCACTATCGGCTGGACTTCTCGGCAGAGCATGTTCGGGTCACGATTAACCATGAAAGCCAGTCTCCACGCCAGCTGGTGCTGGAAGAGATGGCACGCCAGCTTGGGTTAGGGATGCGTATGGTGGCGGCCGACGCGGTCTCCCTCGACCCGTGGCGTTTACCTCTGCTTGCGGAATTTACCGGCGGGCAAATCGCGGTCATTAACCGCATGGACAGCGAGGGCAACGTGAGCCTGCAGTTCAGCGGTGACGGCGGCCTGGAGACGACGCTGACGCGTGAGGCGCTGTGCTCACGGTTGACAGGACTGCTGGTGCTGCGCCCGCTCGAGTCCACGCCGGATGCCCGGGTGGATGATTACATCAAACCGTATGAGAAAAACTGGTTCTGGCAGCTGGCCCTGAAGGACTGGCGACGCTACAGCGATATTATGCTGGTGGCGCTGGTCGCTAACGTCCTGGCCCTTTCCGGCATGGTCTTTTCCATGCAGGTGTATGACAGGGTGGTGCCCTCGCAATCGGAAGCCACGCTGTGGGTCCTGTTTGGCGGCGTGATGATCGCCATTGTTTTCGAATTCATCATGCGCATGCTGCGCGTGCACATTTCGGATGTGGTGGGTAAACGCGCCGACCTGCGTATTTCTGAACGCGTTTTTGCACACGCGCTGAGGATTAAAAACGGAGCCCGCTCTAAGTCAACCGGGTCGTTCATTGCCCAGATCCGCGAGCTGGAGTCGGTTCGTGAACTGATCACGTCCACCACCATTGCGGCCATCTCCGATCTGCCATTCTTCCTGCTGTTTGTGTTCATTTTGTGGATGATTGGCGGTCCGCTGGTACTGGTTGTCCTGCTTGCCGTGCCGCTGCTGCTTATCCCGGGCCTGCTGGTCCAGCGCCCGCTGGGCAAACTGTCCAGCGAAGGGATGCGCGAGTCCGCCATTCGTAACGCCACGCTGGTGGAAGCGGTTCAGGGCATTGAAGACATCAAGCTGATGCGCGCTGAACAGCGCTTCCAGAATCAGTGGAATAACACCAATGATGTTGCCGCTAACGTCGGCATGAAGCAGCGCTGGCTGACCGGGCTGTTGCTGACCTGGACGCAGGAGGTGCAGTCGATTGTGTATGCCGTGGTGCTGCTGGTGGGGTGTTACCTGGTTATCAGCGGGGACATGACCACCGGTGCGCTGGTGGGGACCTCTATTCTCGCGTCACGGACCATCGCGCCGCTGTCGCAAATTTCAGGCGTGCTCTCCCGCTGGCAGTCGGCGAAAGTGGCGCGTAAAGGACTCGACGATCTGATGCAGCGCCCGATTGACGATCCTCAGCAGGGCAAGAAGGTGCATAAAGCCCATCTGCGGGGGGATTATGCGCTGGAAGAGGTGGGGTTCTGGTACGACGATGAAGAAAAACTCACCGTTCTGAACATCAGCAAACTGCAGATTCGCGCCGGTGAGCGGGTGGCGGTGCTCGGACGCAATGGCTCCGGCAAAAGCACGCTGCTGCAACTGCTGGCAGGGATGCAGGAGCCTCAGCAGGGCAGCATTCTGCTGGATAATATCGCGTTGAACCACCTGGACCCGGCTGACGTGCGCCGCGACATGCAGCTGCTGAGCCAGCAGGCGAGGCTGTTCTTTGGCTCCGTGCGGGACAACATTCTGATGGGCAACCCGCTGGCCACCGACGATGAAATCCATCAGGCGCTGGTGAACAGTGGTGCGCTGGAGTTTGTCCGCAAACAGAAAATGGGGCTCAACTACATTATCAACGAAGGCGGTGCGGGCCTGTCCGGCGGGCAGCGTCAGGCGTTATTACTGGCTCGCGCCCTGATCACCTCTCCGAACATTTTGTTGCTGGATGAACCTACCGCCTGGCTTGACGAGATGAGTGAGAAGCAGTTTATCCAGCACCTTAAACCGTGGTTGGGCAAGCGCCGGACGCTGGTGGTCGCGACCCATCGTCTGCCTATTCTGGAACTGGTTGACCGTATCATCGTGCTGGAAAACGGCAAGGTGATCATGGATGGCCCGCGCGACGCAATTCTTCGGCAGCACGGTATGGCGCCGCAAAAAGCCTCACAGCGTACCGTGACCATGAAACCGACACCAGTAGCAGAGGAGGGCGTAGCATGACTGATTTCTCTCGCGTCAACAGCCGCCTGAAGGAGCCACGCTTGCCGCGGTCAACCTGGGTCGCCTGGTCGTTGTTCGCCCTGCTGGCGGTATTTATCACCTGGGCAAGCCTGTTCAGCCTTGATGAGGTCACCACCGGTAGCGGCAAGGTGATCCCCTCTTCGCACGAGCAGGTGATCCAGTCCCTCGAAGGGGGCATTATTCACAGTTTGCTGGTGCGTGAAGGCGACATCGTTGAGCGTGGTCAGCAGCTGGCACAGCTTGACCGGACGAAAACCGAATCAAGCGTGCTGGAGAGTGAATCGCGCCTGAATGCCGCGCTGGCTACCGCCTCGCGTCTGAAGGCCGAAGTGAACGACACGGCACTGGCTTTTCCGGCAGAGCTGGATGATGACGTTGAACTGGTCAAACAGGAAACGGCGCTGTATCAGTCTCGTCGCGAAAGTCTTGAGAAAGGGCTGGCGGGTTTACGGCAGGGGGCCGAGCTGGTGCAGCGTGAGCTGTCGCTGACCCGTCCGCTGGTGACGCAGGGGGCAGCCAGTAAGGTGGAGGTGTTACGTCTTGAGCGTCAAAAAAATGAGCTTGAGAACAAAATCACCGAGATGAAAAACCAGTATTACGTTCGCGCCCGTGAAGAGCTGGCGAAAGCGAACGCGGAGATTGAAGCGCAACGTTCGGTGATGAAAGGGCGTGAAGATTCGCTGACGAGACTGACCTTCAATGCGCCGGTGCGCGGGATCGTTAAGGATATCGACGTGACAACCGTGGGAGGGGTGATTCCGCCAAACGGCAAGCTGATGAGCCTGGTTCCGCTTGATGACCAGATGGTGATTGAAGCGAAAATCTCGCCGCGCGATGTCGCCTTTATTCATCCGGGACAAAAAGCGCTGGTGAAAGTGACCGCCTATGACTACTCCATTTACGGTGGGCTGGAGGGCGAGGTGACCATGATTTCGCCGGATACGCTTCAGGATGAGGTGAAAAGGGATGTGTATTACTATCGGGTCTATATTCGCACTGACAGTAACCATCTGACCAATAAACAAGGCAAAGCCTTCCCGGTGTTTCCGGGGATGATTGCGACCGTTGATATTAAAACAGGCAGTAAAACGATTCTGGATTATCTGTTGAAACCGCTTAATAAGGCGAAAGAGGCACTGCGGGAACGGTAAGCAAAGGGCGTTCGGGAAACCGAACGCCAGAAACATTATACCGTCGACGTTACGTTAACAACGTGGCGTCGTTCTTTAGGAACGACGTTGATATAGTGAGTCACATAGGCGAAGTATAATCCGGCATAGTTTTCGACCAGTTCTATAAACGCCGGGTAAATCGACATCTGGCCATCACCCTGATCTTTAAGATAACCCGCCTCTTGCGCCGATTTAATAATACGGTTGACGTGGATCCGTGAAACAAAAAATTCTTTAGCCAGTAAGTTGGCTGAATAAGGTATTACTGCGCCATGTGCGGTTTTATTTTTTATGGCCTGCAGGTAAAGATATAACATTATCATCCGCCCTCCGTCTTTATCAATAAACAATCCCACTTCAGGCAAAACCTTCCTGAACGTTAATCCCCTGAAAAGGTATTCCGCTGCGCGACGGAAAAAGTTATTTCGCAGGATGTCGTTATCCAGCAGATTAACGTTGATATTAAACTTTGGGAAAAGAATACTTACCGGCAAAAATGCGCCGGACATGTAGCGTTTAAGTTCATTGAGTCCCTTTTCAGTCGGTGCGATTCTCGTTTTGCGTCTGTCTTCACTGCAGCGCCAGGTCTTGATACGCCCGGTGGTTCTGAGCAAGGTGATGATCGCAATCACACTGTTGGGGCTGGCTATTTTATAACGGGAACATAATTCTTTAATTTCTGATACTGACTCAGCCTGATTTCCAAAGATAAAACAACACATGGAAAGAATAATGTTGAACCGTGATTCCTGAAGCATCGTTTTGTAGAACAAAGGTTGTTTTTTGTAGATGGCGTCATTAATGGTGTAGTGCTCTGTTATTGCCTCACTGAATCGCGGATTGTTTTTAATGACATCCCTTCGATGTAGCAAGGCCCTGGATGAGATATGATTATCCATAGCGTTTGTCTCTTATATGAATGAGCCGATAGATGAAGTATCCAGTCTTCTTTCGGATTTTTCATTATACCTTGAGATTGACATATTTACCGTTATTATTTGATGCGAATTTTATATTTATACTGCATATGGATACAGGCGGTGATTAACACAAAGATGTTCTCGTTAGTCACGTTGATAACGGTTTCTTAACCTGATGGTGTACTGTAAAATTATTATCAACAACAGGGTTTTTTATATTTTGTTACATTCACAAATGGGATATGTGTTTTTGTGCCCAGGAGCAGGTTATGACCCAAAATATTTCTTTCAGAAATGCTGCTTTTTATGAGCAAAAATTTGTCATCTCAACCTGCCATTTCACATTTCAGGGGTACAGTCTGTTGCTTAAACAGTACGGTATAGATGCTTCGCACGTTCGTTTTGAGGGGGATGAACCTTCCCGGCAGGATCTGGAAAATATCCTTATCAGTCAAAATGCTCAAATCTCGGTGTTCCTCGGCAAAGGTGTGGTCTCTCTCCTGGAGAGCCTGAAGCGACTCGCTTGCGTGCTAAATAAACTTCCTGTTATTCGAAAGGTAACCCTGTACGGGGAAATGCCGGATGGCTGGCTGTATCGAACGCTGGGGAATCTGTTAAATAATACTTTCCAGCTTTCATTGATTCGTATAGCCAGCGTGTCTGATGTTATGACCTGTTTTCGTATGCATAATGACGTATTTAAGGATAACTCACGTTCATTGCGTGACCAATACTGGGGGGTGTCTTATCAGGAAAACGTAAAAGGTTTAACCGAAAGAGAGGTAAGTGTTTTATTAAATTTTTATCGCGGAATGTCAGTAAAAGAGCAGTGTGAAAAAATGGGGCTGTCTAATAAAACGGTTTATACCCATCGTAAGGAAGGGGTGAAAAAATTACACCAGATCCGACGCTGGCTGAAAGATCCGCATGCCTTAAGAATGGAAGGAAGCACGGAACGGTTAACGCAAAAAGAAAGTCTCTCTGCCAAAGAGACGTCGGTTTATAATGCATTGCTAAAAAGAGAAATATTCCCTGCATATCAGATCATAACCGATCGTTATAAGAAAGGGGTGGGGTTTGAGATACTCATTCGCTGGAATAATAATGGTAAAATTATCAAGCCAGTTAATTTTCTTACTGATATTTCAAGCCAGGAAATATGGCTAAAAATTACTGCGCTAGTGATTCATGCTGCGGTGTCAGGTATTAATAAATATAACGGTAAATATTATTTTTCCGTCAATATCCCCCCGCGACTTGCCTCGGGTAATGCACTTCCCGACATGGCCAAAAAGGCTGTGGCGATGCTGCTCAATCCGCAGTGGGCCGACAAACTGGTCTTTGAATTTGCCGAAGATATTGATGTGACCAAGGATAGGACGATCCCAGAAACCATGCGGCGTTTACGCAATACCGGGTGCCGGCTGTTTCTCGATGACTGCTTTTCCAACCATCAAACCATGTTCCCGGTAAGGCAGGTGCATTTTGATGGATTAAAGCTTGACCGGGATATCGTCGAGCATTTTGTGGCGAATGATAATGATTATAATCTTATTAAAGCGATACAGATATACAGCGATATGACCGGCACGGATTGTATTGCTGAAGGGGTGGATAGCGAAGAGAAGTTTGAGAAGTTAGTCGCCCTTGGGGTTAAAAGCTTTCAGGGCTATTATCTGTCGCGAGCGGTGAAAGAAGACGAATTAGATCGCATGGTCAGATTGTTTAGCTAAAGCGCAAAAATAAAGCCCCGAAGGGCCTTTATTTATTTTCGACCCAGTAACAGGCCGAGAACAATACCTACCGCCCCCGCAGCAATTAAACCCGTCAGGGGATTGTTTCTCACCGCTTCAGTGACATCGGAAACGGCGTCGCTGGCCTGTGCGGCATATTTCTTGGCAGCACCTTTAACCTGATGCTTAGGGGAATCAACGAAATCGCCAAACTGCTGTTGGGCTGAGCCTGCCAGTTCATCGAGTTTATTTTTCGCTTTGTCTTCTGCAAACTGTGTATTTTTATCAGTATTGAAATCAGTCATTTTTGCCTCCTTGTGTTGATAGTATAAGGATAGCCTCTCTTTTGCGTTTTAAGGGACGCAGGGCGGAATTTGGCACAAAATCCTCCTGTTTTCGGATATATCTCTATGCCACAAACCCTTTATTTCTCATTCTCATCCTGGCCGTAATACAGTTTCCCAATCCGGATAAGCGGGCGGCCCTGAGACTTGCGGTGCAGGTTACTGTCCCTGAGCGAATACACGCACCCGCAATATTCCTGCTGGTAAAACTGTTCCCGCTTGCTTATCTCAATCATGCGCGAGGAACCGCCCTGTTTGCGCCAGTTGTAGTCCCAGTAGACCATCCCCGGATAGCGCGCTGCCGCACGCTGGCCGCAGTCATTTATCTGCTGCATATTCTTCCAGCGGGAGATCCCTAATGAACTACTGATGACGCGAAAACCATTTTCTGCCGCATACAACGCCGTGCGTTCGAAACGCATATCGAAGCACATGGTGCAGCGGATGCCGCGCTCGGGTTCCCATTCCATGCCCTTAGCGCGTTCAAACCAGTTATCGGTGTCGTAATCGGCATCGACAAACGGCACGCCGTGTTTTTCCGCAAAGCGAATATTCTCCTCCTTACGGATGAGGTATTCCTTTTGTGGATGAATATTGGGGTTATAGAAAAATATGGTGTAATCAATTCCCGAGGCCTGGATGGCCTCCATCACTTCTCCCGAGCAGGGGGCGCAGCAGGAGTGCAGCAGCAGTTTGTCGGCACCGTCTGGCAGGTTAAGTTGAGGGCGGATAAAGGGGGTTGTACTCATCGTATCAACTCTATGTGAATGAAATTTATTGAATTGTAGTCCCGTAATCGAAGAAAGTGAACGTTCAGGGCAGACCCCGGCGAACATAAGCATCCACGTTTCTTTTCTATGGCTCCGATCACGTCACCTCGTATTCCCCTAATCCTGCGACAACTCGCAGCAATCATGCATTGACCGAAGGAATAAATTCGACATAATTTATTTCCGTGGTGAATCCTCTCTGACGAGAGGGCGTTCCAGACTACTGCTGTCCGCAGGTATGCACGCGTCTTTGCTTATCTGGGAAGAGTCACTGGGATGCACCCGACACCACGATTTTTTCTTTAATTTTTTATCCCATTGGAAGGGTATAGAGTGCACAAGTTTAATTCCTCTCTTCTTGCGATTTTTTTGCTGACAGGTTGTAGTTCCGATCTGGTTCTCAGCCCACCTCAAAAACCTGAATACAAGGCTATGCCAGAGATAACCCAGTCTGTGACGCCATCCCAACAGCGTGCGATCATGGCTGGTGAGAGACCTGATTGGTCAGAAAGGACGCCAGTCGGCACCATGAAACGATATTGATAAATACCTAACGACCAGGGCTGCCATTCGGTGGCCTTTTTTATTGTGATGAATGCGCGGGATGTGATGGCTGCAGCCAAAACGCAGAAGGCATGGTGAAAACGCCCCTGCGCCTGGCGTTGATAATCACCAGACGTGTGGAATGCAACTGAATCAAGTTAATGTTCTATATGCTTATTTTATCAATGCACCAATTCCTGATAAGATTGTTCCTAATTTTTACTGATGGAATAGGGACATGAAAAAAATTGTTGGCGTGATATTACTTTCCTGCTTACTTGCCGGTTGCGATAAACCTAAAATTGACTCATCAACTGATGATGCAATGAAATCGTCTATAGCTAAAGTCAGAGAGTCACTTCCGGAGAATAAGCGGGAGGAGTTTGATAGCGCTCTGCAAGTTGTGGCATTCAGTAACATCAACATGGCTGATCTCATGCATGCCTCATCAGACAATGACAAAGAAGACCTCAGCAAAAAGATGCGCGAACCCCTGTCGGGAAAGACTGCTGAGGAAGTCATTTCTTATGCTCAGAAAGTAACAGCAGAGCGAGAGCTTAAGCAGAAAGAACAGGCAATTCAGGAAATTAAAACGCTAGAAAAGAAAAAAGCTGACTCAGATATGGCTAAAGAGGAGCTGAAGAAAATCCAGGTTTTATCAGCCAGATTTACCAGGGAGCCTGAGGCAGACGGTGAGCCACAACCCGTAATTAGACTGGTTGTAAAAAACAAGAGTGAAAACGTTATTTCCAGAGCCTACCTGCATGGAGTGATAGCAAGCAGCGGACACTCAGATCCCTGGTTGGAAAGTAAGTTCTTTTACGATATTCCTGACGGGCTTAAACCGAATGAAGAAGCTACATGGGCTCTGGCTCCGCCTAAAAATTCTGAATGGGGTCAACTTTATGCCCCAAGCGACGCTGTTTTCACTGTGACAGTCATGAGAGTAGACGGTACTGATAAGCGGGCGTTGTTTGATGCAACAATGTTTACAGAGGAAGACGGTAACAAGCTTGATGAACTGAAGAAAAAATACCCGTGATTTTTAGCTAAAAAAAAAATGACCCGCTTAGGCGGGTTTTTTTACGTCCGGAGGAAACGTGGCGACAGATATATTCACCTGGTGAACCCAGATACGGGCAGAAAGGGAAGTTTAGCCACACGGTTCGTTCTGCATCCTTTGGTCATGGTTATGAGCAAATCGCAGGAGATGAACTAACCCTGAGCAGCAATTCTGGCTGATGACCCTCTCAGCTAACTACACGATAACCACGTCAAACCTAATGTTTACATAAAGCTGCTTTCAAAGATACAATACCCCCCTATAGTATCAGGAGGGCGTATGCCGCATTCACCCGCAGATAAAAAACGTATTCTGACGCGCGTCCGCCGCATTCGAGGGCAGGTTGATGCTCTTGAGCGTGCACTGGAATCGGGCGACCCCTGTCTGGCCATCCTGCAGCAAATTGCCGCCGTGCGCGGTGCTGCGAATGGGCTGATGGGCGAAATGGTTGAAATTCACCTCAAAGATGAGCTGGTGACCGGGGAGACAACGCCGGACCAGCGGGCCGTTCGCATGGCAGAAGTCGGCCATTTGCTGCGCTCTTATCTAAAATAAACCCACAGACCTCACAATAAGGGAAGAGACATTATGAAATCTCGCGCTGCTGTCGCATTTGGCCCCGGCCAGCCGCTCAAAATCGTTGAAATCGACGTGGCTCCGCCGAAGAAAGGCGAAGTCCTGATCAAAATTACCCATACCGGCGTGTGCCATACCGATGCGTTTACCCTTTCGGGTGACGATCCTGAAGGCGTGTTCCCGGCGGTACTCGGCCACGAAGGCGGCGGGATTGTGGTGGAAGTCGGCGAGGGTGTGACCAGCCTGAAGCCGGGTGACCATGTGATTCCGCTGTACACGGCAGAATGTGGTGAGTGTAAGTTCTGTAAATCCGGCAAAACTAACCTCTGCCAGGCGGTTCGCGCTACTCAGGGTAAAGGTCTGATGCCAGACGGTACCACTCGCTTCTCCTATAACGGTGAGCCGATCTATCACTACATGGGCACCAGTACCTTCAGCGAATACACCGTGTGCGCGGAAATTTCGCTGGCGAAAGTGAACCCACAGGCGCCGCTGGATAAGGTTTGCCTGCTGGGCTGCGGCGTAACCACCGGGATTGGCGCGGTGCATAACACCGCAAAAGTGAAAGAGGGCGACACCGTTGCGGTGTTCGGTCTGGGCGGTATCGGTCTGGCGGTAATCCAGGGGGCGGTGCAGGCGAAGGCGGGTCGTATTATCGCTGTCGATACTAACCCGGAGAAATTCACACTGGCAGGCGAAATGGGTGCCACTGATTTCGTGAACCCGAAAGACTACGATAAGCCGGTTCAGGATGTGATCGTTGAGATGACCGATGGCGGCGTTGACTTCAGCTTCGAATGTATCGGTAACGTTAACGTGATGCGCTCCGCGCTTGAATGCTGCCACAAAGGCTGGGGTGAGAGCATCATCATTGGCGTTGCCGGTGCGGGCCAGGAGATCAAAACCCGTCCATTCCAGCTGGTGACCGGCCGTGTGTGGCGTGGTTCAGCGTTTGGCGGCGTGAAAGGGCGCACCCAGCTTCCGGGCATGGTGGAAGATGCAATGGTCGGGAAAATTCAGCTCGACCCGTTCATTACCCATCGCCTGCCGCTGGAGCAAATCAACGACGCGTTCGATTTGATGCACGAAGGTAAGTCCATCCGTACCGTGATTCACTTCGGCGACAAGTAACTCTTCTGCCAGCGGTTTTTTTGCCGCTGGCGTTTCCTGCATAATCTTCTCTAAAGTGTGACCTGCCTTGCGCTTTTAGCCGTAAGCTAATCTCCAGCCGTGCCGATGACTATTTTACAGGCGTGTTTTTACGCATCTTACCTACAAGAGAGTCGACGGTCATGGACAACACAACAACGATGCAGGCGCAGCGCACGCTGAGCTTTTTGCATCATATCAGGCTGGTTCCGCTGTTTTCCTCCATTCTCGGTGGCATTATTTTGCTGTTCGCCTTGAGCTCAGGTCTGGCGGGCTATTTCCTGCTGCAGGCAGACGCCGATCAGCAGGATGTCACATCAGAAATTCAGGTGCGTATGGGGCTGTCGAACAGTTCTAACCATCTTCGCACCGCGCGTATCAATATGATCCACGCTGGCGCGGCCAGCCGTATCGCCGAGATGGATGCAATGAAGCAGAACATCAGCGAGGCGGAAAAACGTATTAAGCAGTCTCAGGATGGCTTTAATGCGTACATGAACCGCCCCGTTCGTACGGCGGAGGATGAAGCGCTGGATGCCGAACTGAAAACACGCTTTGACGCCTATATCGCGGGCCTTCAGCCGATGGTTAAATTTGCCAAAAACGGCATGTTTGAAGCGATCATTAACCATGAAAACGAATCCGCGCGCCCGCTGGATGACGCCTATAACGCCGTCCTGCTGAAGGCGATTAAGATCCGTACCGACCGGGCCAATGCCCTGACGGCGCAGGCGCACAGCCGCACGCAGCTGGGCCTGATGTTTATGGTCGGGGCGTTTGCCCTGGCGCTGGTGTTGACCGCGCTGACCTTTATCGTACTGCGCCGCACGGTCATCAATCCGCTTCAGCGTGCTGCTACGCGAATCGAGAACATTGCGAAAGGCGACCTGACGATGCCGGATGATGTCGCCGGGCGCAGCGAAATTGGCCGACTGACGCGCGACCTGCAAACCATGCAGCACTCGCTGGAGACCACGGTTGGCACCGTACGCCAGGGGGCGGAAGAGATCTATCGCGGAACCAGTGAAATCTCGGCTGGCAACACCGATCTCTCATCCCGTACCGAACAGCAGGCGGCCGCCATTGAGCAGACTGCCGCAAGTATGGAACAGCTGACCGCGACGGTGAAACAGAATGCCGATAACGCGCACCATGCCAGCAAGCTGGCGGAAGATGCCTCCGGTAAAGCCAGTCGTGGCGGCCAGATGGTCTCCGGCGTGGTGAAAACGATGAGCAATATCTCCACCAGTTCGAAGAAGATCTCTGAGATTACTGCGGTGATTAACAGCATTGCGTTCCAGACCAATATCCTGGCGCTCAATGCGGCAGTAGAAGCAGCGCGTGCGGGTGAACAAGGACGCGGCTTTGCGGTGGTGGCGAGCGAAGTGCGTACCCTGGCGAGCCGAAGTGCAAATGCCGCGAAAGAGATTGAAAGCCTGATCAACGAGTCGGTTTCCCTGATCGATCAGGGTTCCGGTGAAGTGGTCGCCGCGGGCAACACCATGAACGACATCGTCGATGCGGTGAAACGCGTCACCGATATTATGCTGGAGATTGCCGCCGCCTCCGACGAGCAGAGCCGCGGTATCGAGCAGGTCAGCCAGGCGATTTCGGAGATGGACAAAGTGACGCAGCAGAACGCCTCACTGGTGGAAGAAGCCTCTGCGGCGGCGGCCTCCCTGGAAGAACAGGGTGCACGCCTGACCGAGGCAGTCGGGGCATTTCGTCTGAGTGGCGCAAAGCCTGGCCGTTCAGTCTCGTCTGCGCCAGCGGTGAAAAACGCACCTTTACGTCCTGCGCCTGCGGTGTCGGGTGATAACTGGGAAACGTTCTGAGTCGTCAGGGTAAACGGGTGAAAAAAAGGGACCGTCAGGTCCCTTTTTTATTGCGTTACTGCTTATCCGGCAGCGCGTAGGCAATCACGTAATCACCGCGATCCGGCGACTGACGGGCACCCCCCGCGTTGATGATGATGTACTGTTTACCGGTTTTCGGTGAAACATAGGTCATCGGTCCGGACTGGCTACCGACCGGCAGACGGTCTTTCCAGATCTCTTTTCCGGTGGCGGTATCAAACGCGCGCAGGTAGAAATCCTGGGTGCCGGCAAAGAACAGCAGACCGGACTGGGTAGCGAGTGACGCGCCCAGGGTCGGCATACCGATTGGGATCGGCATATGCATGCGAATGCCAAGCGGGCCAGTATCTTCCACCGTACCAACCGGAACCTGCCACACCAGCTTGCCTGATTTCAGGTCAACGGCTGACATGGTGCCAAACGGTGGCTTCTGACACGGAATGCCCAACGGCGACAGGAAGCGTTCACGCATAGCCCCGAACGGCGTACCGTCCATAGGCACAATACCCATCTCGATGCCGCTGGCGTTTTTCGCCACGTTGGCACGCGGTACCATGTAGTTTGCCAGTCCCAGGCGCATATCGTTAACGAACATCAGGCTGTTGTTCGGGTCGATTGAGACGCTGCCCCAGTTCATCCCGCCGAGGGAGCCCGGGAACTGCAGGGAACGGTCGAGACCCGGTGGGGTGAAGACGCCCTGGTGACGCATCTCTTTAAACTGAATGCGGCACAGCAGCAGGTCGACTGGCGTCGCCCCCCACATATCCGATTCGGTCAGCGTCTGGTTGCCAATCATCGGCATGCCAACAGAGTACGGTTGGGTCGGGGAGTAACGTTCACCTTCAACATTACCGGCCGGTACCGGGCGCTCTTCCACTTTCGCCACGGGCTTGCCGGTTTCGCGGTTGAGCATAAAGATCATGCCCTGCTTGCTGGTCTGCACCAGCACCGGCGTGGTGCCACCTTTACCGTCGGGTAAATCGTACAGCAGCGGCTGGGAAGGGAGATCAAAGTCCCACAGGTCGTGGTGGGTGGTCTGGAAATGCCAGCGCACCTGACCGGTGGCGGCGTCCACCGCCACGATGGAGGAGCTGTACTTGTCATCCAGCGCCGTACGCTCACCCGCCCAGAAATCTGGCGTGGCGTTGCCGGTTGGCAGATAGATCAGGTTCAGTTTTGCATCGTAAGACATGGCAGACCAGACGTTCGGCGTGCCGCGTGTATAGGTCTGTCCTTCCGGTGGGAGGCCGGTCAGCTGCGGATTACCCGGATCCCATGCCCATGCCAGCTTACCGGTATGAACGTCATATGCACGCACGACGCCCGGCGGTTCGCCAGTGGAGAAGTTATCCGCGATACGACCGCCGACCACCACCACATTCCCCGCGACCAGTGGCGTGGAGGTCTGCTGATAGTAACCCGGTTTGATTTCCCCCATCCCGATGCTCAGGTCAACGGTGCCACGATCGCCAAAGTCTTCACAGACCTTGCCGTTATCTGCATTGATGGCTATCAGTCGCGCATCGGTGGTCGGCAGGAACAGACGACGAGGGCATGCCGCAGGCTGTGCATCTGCCTGTGACGTTGTCACGCTGCTGTGATCTTCAAAATAGCCCAGACCGCGGCAACGCTGCCAGTTCGGTGCCGAGGCTTTCGCGTCGTAACGCCATTTTTCTTTACCGGAGTCGACGTCCAGCGCCAGGACTTTACTGTACGGCGTACAGACATACAGCGTGTCGCCAATTTGCAATGGTGTGTTCTGATCTTCCGCACCGGAGCCGTTGCTCTGAGGAATATCCCCCGTGTGGGCAACCCAGGCCACCTTCAGATCGTTCACGTTTTGTTTGTTAATTTGATCGAGGGCGGCGAAGCGGTCACCGTGGGTGGTATTGCCCCAGTGCGCCCAGTTTTTCTGCTCCTGACCCGGTGCGACCGGTTTTACCGGTACCGGCTCATTCGCCGCCACCAGCGTTTGCGGCTTGAACATCCAGCCGAGGCTCACCAGCATCACGACCGCCAGAACGGCCGCGACGCCAAACGCCGGTGCTTTGTTCGGGGCGTTGTGGTTTGCTGCGCGCATAAACGGCCAGACGATGGCACAGAGGAAGGCCAGCACGGCAAACGTAAAGAGGCGCGAGAAGAGCGGCCAGAAATCCCATCCGGCATCGCTGACGGCCCAGAACAGCGAGGCGATAAACGCGATGCCATAGAGGACGATCCCGCTGGCGCGGTTGATGAAAATCAGGACGGCGGCAATCACCATCGCCACGCCCATGATCAGGAAGTACCCACTTCCGCCTACGGTAACAAGCTTTAAACCTAAGCCGCCAACAGCCAGACCGATGAGCGTCATCAGTCCGGCAAGGAGCCACTGCAGGATACGGGGTATCCCACGTGGCGCGCTGCCAAATGCCATTTCTGTCTCCTTTAAATCCCCCGCGTTGCGGAACGGTGCCGAATATGTACCAATTGGGTAATAATCGCGGAGGGGGATGAGGTTTTATACGGTTTATCCGCATCATGTGCGGTTGAATTCCTGTTTAACAAATAGCATGCGAACCATTTGGTGAATTCGCGGCTATGATAAAACTGTTAAATTGTTTTACGCAATTGTTAATGGATGATTTCGCATTTTTTGACCACAGAAACAAAAAACCCGTCGACAGGACGGGTTAGTTGTTGAGGTTGTAAAGGCGTCTCAGGCAGGCATGGATTTGCGGATGGCGCTGAGCAGCGTCTGCGCACCCGGGGAGAGCGGGGTATCCACGCGGGTTAGTATGCCGATAGGTTCGCCCGCACCTGGCGACGTCACCGGCAGTGCGGTAAGCGTGCCCTGGCGGAGATCATCTTTCACCGCGCCGGAGGGAACGAACCAGACGTAGTCATAATCCACCGTAAGCTGGCGCGAAAGCGAGGCCGACAGCGTTTCGATGCAACCTGAAGGCAGTGAGCAGCCCTGCATCTGCAGCAGTGTCTCGGCGTTCTGACGCGGAACGGTGCCTTTTGGGGATACTACCACCGGCCACTCCATTACGCGGCTTAACGTCACCGTATCCTGCAGCAGGGGGTGACCGGGACGCACGACCAGCTTCAGGGATTCCAGGAACAACAGCTCGTAGTTAAGCCCGCCCATAAGCTCGGGGTCGGACATGCGCCCGATACCGAGATCCAGTTCGCCGGATTTTAGCCCGGCGAGCAGCATGGTGTTATTCATGGTGGCAACCTGAATAGTGGTATGCCGCTGATGTTTGTGGAACTGCCCAATGACCGGAGGCAGAATGCCGAGTGCCGCCGTTGGCAGGGCACCCACGCGCACAATCTCCGTGGCGTGCTCCTCTTTGCGGTTGAGCGACTGTCCGGCAGTATTCAGCGCATCGAGAACCTTGACGGCGTGCTTTAGGAATTGTTCACCCACGAGGGTGAGTTGTGCCCCCAGCCGACCGCGGTCGAAGAGACGGGTTCCGGTGAGTTGTTCCAGCTCGTTCAGCGTTTTGGAGAGCGCAGGCTGGCTTAGGTTGAGAGTTTCAGCCGCTCGCCCCAGCGTTCCCTGTTGAGCGACGGCCACAAATGTATGCAAATGGCGCAAGCGTATGCGCTGACTGAACAGACCATTTTTTTCCATAGGCGATGTTAAAAACAGAGCGATGCGGGTGACAAGCTAAGTTGTTTAATTTTGATAACTTGATAGCAAAATATTTTTAACATTTGATCTGTTTGAGTTACAACATGTTTTTTGGCAGGGGGGAGAGGAAGAACGTCCTTGTTCTTTTCGAGCATATTGAGAGCGTTACGTCAGTGTATAGCCGGGTTAAATCACGCCATCACCGCCGTCAGAGCACCATACCTGACCGGAGGTAAATGAACATTCATCCGAGGCCAGCGTGACATAGAGCGGTGCGATTTCAACAGGTTGACCCGGACGCCCCAGCGGGGTATCGCCACCAAACTCTTTCACTTTTTCCATCGGCTGGCCGCCGCTGGATTGCAGCACCGTCCAGTAAGGACCCGGGGCAACCGCGTTGACGCGTATTCCTTTTGGACCAAGCTGTTTCGCTAAGGATTTGGTGAACACCGCCAGACAGGCTTTTGTCTGGGCATAATCCAGCAGCACAGGGCTGGGCTTAACCGCCTGGACCGAGGAGGTATTAATGATAGAGGCCGACGGTTTCAGATGGCGCAGCGCCGCTTTGGTTATCCAGAAAGGCGCATAGACATTGGTTTTGAAGGTCGCGTCAAAATCTTCCGTGGTGAGCTCTTCAAGGGATTCACGGTATTGCTGACGACCGGCGTTATTCACCAGAATGTCCAGTCCCCCCAGTTTGGCCACCGCCTCTTCTACCAGATTCTGGCAGAACGTCTCGTCACGTATGTCACCCGGCAGCGCGACGGCAATGCGTCCTTCCGCTTTGATAAGCTCAATGACGTCAACCGCGTCTTTCTCTTCTTCAGGCAGATAGTTGATTGCGACGTCAGCCCCTTCACGGGCGTAAGCGATCGCGACTGCGCGACCAATACCGGAGTCACCTCCGGTGATCAATGCTTTCTTGCCGGCAAGGCGGCCATGCCCTTTATAGCTCGTTTCCCCGTGGTCGGGTACGGGTTGCATTTCTGATGCCAGTCCCGGCGGCGTTTGCGGTTGCTCCGGGAAAGGGGGTTGCGGGTAAGCGTTCTGACGTTGTGTAGTATCACTCATAGCTGACTCCTTAAGCCAAGGGGTGAGATTTGATGGATAGTTGCAGCGTTAACGCTTCGCTGAATTATTTCTGCAAATGATCGACGCGCACGACAGGCGGCGATGATTTCTTATCAAGCGATCCGTTGATACTGATCATCTGATCGGGTTTTACTGTTCTGCCGTCGAATACTGCCTGGGGAATAATAACGTCTATTTTTCCGGTTTTATCCTGGAATACAAACTTATCGCCGCTACCGTCAATAAGGTTTCCGCGTAATGAAATAGTCGCACCATCATGCATTTCTTTTGCATGATCGATGGTCATAATTCGTGCGTCATCGGTTCCACGATAACCGCTATCCAGTGCGTGCGGCGGTGGCGGTGCTTCACCCTTTTGTAACCCGCCGTTATTATCTGCCCATGCGGCCGGTACCAGAAATATCAAAAAAGCGGAAATAAGCGATAATTTCATCTGATATCCTTCATTTTGTGTGTCTTGACTTATTAAGTATTGTTGCTATTCCTTTATGTGGCAAATGTGATAAGTCTTAAAAAAATTCGCTTTTGAAATCAAAAATATCGGTTAATAAGCGAAACGGTGATAGCCGCCATGAAGCGTCAAAGTGATAAGTTACCTGGGATAGATGAGAATTACCGATTGCTGACGTTTGAATATGGATTTCGTCAGGTGGGTTTTATTGTCCTGCTGGCCATTATCGTTGCGGCGATAGCGGGCTTCTTTTCAAGCGGAGTGGTGAGTGATACGCAAAGAACAAACTCGGCAAAGTCGCTGACCATCAACTACGAGCGCTTTGGCCGACGCCAGACGGAGTCGAAGATCCACCTTTCATTTCCGGTCAGAACAGAAGGGAAATACACCCTGAGTGTGACCAGCGAGAGCAACGATGTTTACGAGCCAGGAAGCGTTTGGCCGCAACCGGACAGCATGTTCAGTCGCGGGAATACGCTCTTTTTTGTTTATAACAACCTGAAAATGTCCGACAACTTCTCTGTCTTACTCTTCACGACCCCTGCACGCGCAGGTAAATGGGACAATGTCGTTCGCATAAACAACGAGCCGGAAATCCCTTTCTGGCAATTAATTTACCCGTAGGAGGCTGATATGGATATGGTCTTTCGTGCGCTGGCTATTTACCTGTTCCTCGTCGTGGTATTTAAAGTTGCCGGACGGCGCGCTTTGCTGCAGATGACCAGCTTTGATCTGATTCTCCTGTTAATTATCAGTGAGGCGACGCAACAGGCGCTGCTCGGGGAAGATTTTTCGGTCACCGGCGCAATGATTACCATTACCACGCTGGTGGTAGTGGATATTATCTTTGGGATAATGAAAAAATATTTCTCACCGGTAGAAAATATTCTTGATGGTACTCCGGTAATATTGGTTGAGAACGGCGTGCCGTTAGCAGATAAACTCAAAAAAGTCGACGTTTCCTGTGATGATATTCTGGTATCAGCACGCCAGAATAATGGTGTTACGCAGCTGAGTGAAATTAAATATGCCATTCTTGAGCGCAATGGCCATATTTCAATCATTCCTTTTGAGAAGTAAGAGGCCACGAAATGAGCAACCTTCACCATGATAACAATTATACCGTCGCCGAACTGACCAAAAAAGTGGCGAGCAAATTGACAGACCTAGGGCTTCGCTTAACCACGGCAGAATCCTGCACTGGCGGAAAACTCTCCGTCGCCCTTTGTGCCGAAGAGAACACGGCCGAATTTTATGATGTCGGCCTGGTCGTGTTCAGTGACGGCGCAAAAGAGCGCATTCTGGGCGTGCGTCCTGAGACCCTTGAACGGTATACGGCCGTAAGTGAACAGACGGTAACCGAAATGGCCGCCCGGATCCTGGAGATTGCCCAGGCGGATGTCAGTATTGCCATCAGCGGTTATGCCGGGCCAGAAGGGGGCGACGATGGCACGGCGGCAGGGACCGTTTGCTTCGCCTGGAACCTTCGCGGACACACGGAAACCCGTACCGTCCTGTTTTCCGGCGACTGCCAGGATGTGGTAGAGAAGGCGGTGCAGTATTCATTGTCTGAATTAGTGACCAGATTATCCGGCTGGGATAACGAGTAAATTAACGCGGAGGTTCTATGGCTGTGATTGTCATTACCGGCGGTACGGCGGGTGTGGGAAAGGCAACGGCGCTGCACTTCGCAAAGGCAGGCTACGATGTGGGGATTATTGCCCGCGATGAGACAAGCCTGCACTCGACCCAGGAGGAGTTAACGCGTTTTGGCGTCAAAGCCTGTGCGGTACAGGCGGATGTCGCCGACAGCCAGGCGGTGGTGGACGCGGCAAACGAGATTGAATATCGTCTCGGCGCGATTGATGTGTGGGTTAACAATGCGATGGGTGCGGTGCTGGCACCGTTTCGTACCCTGACGCCGGATGAATTTCGCCGCGTCACTGACGTGACCTATCTTGGCTTCGTAAACGGAACCCGCGCCGCGCTGGAATTGATGGTGCCACGCGATCGCGGCGTGATTATTCAGGTCGGGTCCGCGCTGGCCTACCGCTCGATCCCGTTGCAATCGGCCTACTGCGGCGCCAAAGCGGCGATTCGGGGATTCACCGATGCGGTGCGCACGGAACTGATGCATGAGAACAGCCGGGTGCAGCTTTCAATGGTGCAGATGCCGGGGCTGAATACACCGCAGTTTGACTGGGCAAGAAACAAATTCGCCTGGGCTATGCGGCCGGTTCCGCCGGTGTTTGAGCCTGAAGTTGCCGCGAGCGCGATTTTTAAGGTCGCGCAAAAACCGGTGCGCGAACTGTGGGTGGGCAGCAGTACCATTCAGTCGATCGTCGGACAATTCCTCTTCCCGGGTTTCCTGGACCGGCTAATGGTGAAGAAGGCCTGGGAAGGTCAGATGACTGACGATCTGAATGACCGGGATCGCCAGGATTATCTCGACCAGCCGGTCAACGACCTGCATAAAATCCATGGACGTTTTACCCCGGAAGCGAAAAACCGCGCCACGGCGATCACGTCAGGTGTGCCCGGGAAAGTCCTGTTAGGCTCCCTCGCGGTGGCGGGCGTTGTGCTGACGCGGCTGATGACCCGGCGTAAAAGGTAATCAGCGCAGCGCGCTACGGTTAGTCCAGAACCAGCGATAGCCGTAGCCGCTGAGGGTAAGCTGGACGGTTTTGCCACAGATCAGCGCGTCGTCATAGCGTTTATCCGCCAGGCAGGCGGTCCAGGTGGCGTGACGGATCCCGCGGGCGGTAAACTGGACCGGCTTGTCGCTAAAGTTAACGAAGGTCAGGATACTGCGCGCTTCGGCTTCGTAATAAATGCCCAGTACCGCGTCATCATCAATATTGATGAGACGAAACGGTGCGACAGCAATCTCCGGAAATTCAGAGCGCGTATTGGCCATGTCGATGATCCGGTGCAGCAGGGAATTGCGGTGCAGCAGGGAATCGGCCACGTTGATTTTCTGATAACGCCAGGGACCGCGAACGATGATCGGGGCGATAAACCGCTCAGGATCCGCTGCTGAAAAGCCACCGCCTTCTGACCCCGCCCACTGCATTGGCGTACGCACGGCATAGCGCTCTTCCAGCGTCAAATCATCACCCATGCCAATCTCATCGCCGTAGCGCATGACCGGCACGCCCGGGAGTGAGAAGAGCACCGCGTGGCAGAACGCCAGCCGTTTTTGATCGCCCTTTAACATCGGTGCCAGACGGCGTCGTATCCCGCGCTGGTAGACGTTCATCTCTTCGTCAGGGGCGAAGGTGTCGACCACAATCTGTTTCTCTTTTTTACCGATCCCTTCCAGATCTAACTCATCGTGGTTGCGCAGCCAGTTGGCAAAGCAGCACGAGTCAGGCGGGACAATCATCTTCTTTATGGCATTGCGCAGCGGTCGGGCGCTTTTCCTGGCAAGGCTGACGTAGAAATACTTATTGAGCCAGAAATTCAGCACCAGATTCAGACGGTTATTTTCGCCGAAATAGTCTTTATACGCCTCCACGTCGACGTCCACCTCACCGAGCAGGATCGCTTCCGGATTACGTGCTTCAATAAGGCGGCGCATATGCTCCAGGATCCATAACCCCTTTTTCTCGTCACCGCCGCCTGCCTGCGCGGTCAGGTGCGTTGCGGCATCAAGGCGAAAGCCCGACACCCCGAGCTTGAGCCAGAAGAGGATAATATTTTCGATCTCGTTGAGCAGCGCGGGGCAGGTCAGATTCAGGTCGGGCTCGTGGTGATAGAACATATGTCGGTAGTATTGCCCGGCCTCGTCATCCCATGTCCAGACGCTCTCTTCCACGCCGGGAAACATCGGGGAGGTATCGTCCTCGTTATTATCCGACCAGATGTAGTAGTCACGAAAAGGTGAAGTTGGGTTGCGGCGAGCCTGCTGAAACCACGGATGGGCGTCCGAGGTGTGCTGAATCAACAGCTCAATAATGACCTGCATACCCAGCTCCCGAGCCTGTTCAATAAAGGCGATAATGTCGGCCAGCTTTCCGAAGCGAGGATCAACCTGCAGATGGTCGCTGACGTCGTAGCCTTCATCCAGAAACGGGGTGAGGTAGAAAGGGGTGATCCAGATAACCGTCGCCCCCATGCGGCGAATGTAGCGCAACTTTGCGCCAATCCCGGCGATGTCCCCGCAGCCATCGCCGTTTAAATCATAAAAGAGTGCAGTATCAATCTGATAAATAATGGCTCGGGTATGCCAGTCTGCCATAGTTCACCTCAGTGATAACCTTCCGTGTCGGAAACTTTGCCCCGGAAAACGTAGTAGCTCCAGGCGGTGTACACCAGAATCACCGGAATAATCAGTAACGTTCCGACCAGCATAAATAGCTGGCTGGCCGGTGGTGCCGCAGCCTCCCACAGGGTAATGCGCGGCGGAATAATATTAGGCCACAGGCTAATGCCCAGACCGCTAAATCCGAGGAAGATCAGCCCAAGGGTCAGCAGGAAGGGACGCGAGTGGCTGGCCGGGTTGCGTGTTAGTCGCCAGATCCACAGGCTAAACACGCCTACCAGCAGGGGAACCGGCAGGAACCAGATGAAGTTGGGGAAGGTAAACCAGCGGTCGGCAACGTACTGCCAGCCGAGCGGCGTCCAGATACTCACCACCGCGATCACCACCACCAGCGCCAGCAGCACGTGCCGGGTCAGTTCACGCATGCGGTTTTGCAACGCACCTTCACTTTTCATGATAAGCCACGTGGTACCGAGCAGGGTGTAGGCCACAACCAGCCCGATGCCGCAGAAAAGATTGAAGGGCGTTAACCAGTCAAGGGCGGAGCCGACAAAACGCCGGCCCTCAACGTCAAAGCCGTTAATCACTGCTCCCACCACCACCCCCTGGCTGAAGGTGGCAAGCAAAGAGCCGCCGGCGAAGGCGTAGTCCCAGAATTTGCGGTGCGAAGGCGTTGCCTTAAAGCGGAACTCAAAGGCCACGCCGCGAAAGATAAGGCCAATTAACATGGCGGTAAGAGGGATGGTCAGCGCATCGATAATCACCGCATAGGCCAGCGGAAACGCGCCGAATAACCCCGCACCGCCGAGCACCAGCCAGGTCTCGTTGCCGTCCCACACCGGCGCCACGCTGTTGACCATTACGTCACGCTCTCTGGCATCGCCCACGAAGTTAAAAAGCAGCCCGATGCCCAAATCAAAGCCATCCATGATGATATACATCAGCGTGGCGAACACGATGATGGCAAACCAGATAACTGAGATATCGACGCCCATCAGTTTCTCTCCTGTTCCGGAACAGACTCAGCGGCAGACAGCGGACGGGCAGGGGTGCCCGAGGTATTTGACGTCAAGGTATCAACGGGCTGCGGACCTTTCTTGATAAGCCGAATCAGGTAGACGTAGCCCACGCCAAACACCGACGAATAGACCACAAAGAAGGCCAGCAGGCTGATGCTCATCTGCAGCGTACTGTGCAGCGAGACCGCGTCGATCGTGCGCAGATAGCCATACACCACCCACGGCTGACGACCCACTTCGGTGGTGACCCAGCCGGCCAGCAGCGCCAGTAGGCCCGCCGGTCCCATGCACAGCGCGAACCAGTGGAAGGGCCGCGACTGGTAGAGTCGATGGCGATAGCGTAGCCAGACGCTGACCAGACCCAGCGTGATCATCAGCAGACCCATGCCGACCATAATGCGGAATGACCAGAAAACAATCGGTGAGTTCGGGCGATCTTCTTTCGGGAAGTCTTTCAGTGCCGGGACCTGTTTATCCAGGCTGTGGGTCAGAATCAGACTGCCAAGGGCAGGAATTTCCAGCGCGTAGCGGGTGCGCTCCTGCTCCATATCCGGCAGGCCAAACAGCAGCAGCGGTGTCGCTTCGCCTGGCGGGTTCTCCCAGTGACCTTCGATGGCGGCAATTTTGGCCGGCTGATGTTCGAGGGTATTCAGGCCATGCATATCACCGACGACGGCCTGAATGGGCGCGACCAGCAGGGCCATCCACATCGCCATGGAAAACATGGTGCGTATCGCGGGCGTGTCGTTACCGCGCAGCAGATGCCATGCGCCCGACGCTCCCACAAACAGCGCGCTGCTCAGGAACGCGGCGATAGCCATGTGAATGAGACGGTAAGGGAAGGAGGGGTTAAAAATGATGGCCAGCCAGTCCTCCGGAATGACCTGACCGTTCTGAATACTGAACCCCTGGGGCGTGTGCATCCAGCTGTTGGAGGCGAGGATCCAGAAGGTGGACATCAGCGTACCCAGCGCGACCATACAGGTCGAGAAGAAGTGCAGGCCCGGGCCGACCTTGTTCCAGCCGAACAGCATCACGCCAAGAAAACCGGCTTCGAGGAAGAAGGCGGTTAAGACTTCATAGGTCAGGAGGGGGCCGGTGATACTGCCGGCAAACTGTGAGAATCCGCTCCAGTTTGTGCCGAACTGATAGGCCATGACCAGACCGGAAACGACCCCCATACCGAAGTTAACGGCAAATATCTTTAGCCAGAAATGGTACAGTGAGCGCCACACCTCATTTTTGGTGCGAAGCCACATCCCTTCGAGCACCACCAGATAGCTGGCAAGACCGATGGTGATCGCCGGGAATAGAATATGGAACGAGACGGTAAAAGCGAACTGGATTCTGGCGAGGTGAAATGCGTCGAGTTCGAACATGGTCCGTACCTCTGGAACTGTTGCGCACGAGGATTGCCAGGCAGTCCGGGGCTGCCTGGCAAAATCGGTTACGGTTTTTTCTTCCCGGCACCCAGTTCGGCGCCGGTCAGCGGGTCGGAATGTGGATCGGACTTCGTGCGGGCCGACATCGCTTTGACCAGCGTGGCCTGTTCGGTCGTCAGCGTCACGCTTGCACTCCCGTCTCCGCCGTCAACGGCAGGTTGGGGGGATTCAACGTAGTCGAAATGTTTATCGCTGTTCCAGCTTCCGCGAACCTCTCCACCTTCAGACATATTGTAGTACTTGTTGGTGTATTCCTCGATTGGCGGCAGTTTTCCCGGAGGGAAATTATTACGAATGGACTGAAGCGCCTTCTCAAAGGAGAGCTGATGCGCCGCCTCACGCGTCATCAGAAACGCCAGCGCATCCTTCACGCCCGGATCGTCCGTGACGTTAATCAGCCGTTCATAGATGATCTTCGCTCGGGCCTCGGCAGCCACATTCGAGCGCAGATCGGCGGTCGGCTCGCCAATGGTGTCGACATAAGCCGCCGTCCACGGCACCCCGGCGGAGTTGGTCAACGGAGTACCGCCACCGTAAAGCAGGGAGGTGATATGGCTGTCGTTACCGTTTTCGGTCATGGACCGATACAGCTCGGCTTCATTTTCCACGCCCTCCGCCAGTGCGCCTTTAGCCCCTTTATTAAGCATACCCACCAGGGTACCGATAATTTCAAGGTGGCTTAACTCTTCGGTCGCGATATCCATCAGCATATCTTTACGACCCGGGTCGTCATCACTCAACCCCTGAGTGAAGTAACGGCAGGCGGCGGCCAGCTCGCCCTGAGGACCGCCGAATTGTTCCAGTAATAAATTGGCAAGGCCGGGGTTCGGTTCGGCAACCCGAACCGTATATTGTAATTGTTTGACGTGTCGAAACATGTCTTCTCTCCTGAGGTTATTTTTTTGCTTCGACACCGGATGCGTCTGAACGCAGCAGGAACTGTTCGGTGGTCTGTGGAATGTGGCGAATCAGCCAGTCGGCCATCTCGCGCTCTTCCGCCAGGATACTTTCGATGGCGGGCACGGAAGCCATGTCGCCCGCTTTTTTGGCCGCGGCCAGCAGGGAGGTGTAGCAGGCTATTTCAAACTGTTCGAAAACATAGCCGCTGATAGACCCTTTGACGATCTCATCAGAAGGGAACATCCCGCCAATGGACTGTCCGAGCGCCGCCATTTTACTCATCGAATCTTTTAAAACCGAACGAGAAATATCATTACGGTCGAGGATCTCTTCCAGTAAGGTAATTTGTCGCTTTGTTTCACTAATATGCTGCTCAATTCTGGCGCGAACATCGGGATAATTATCGATACGGCTGGCCATGGATTCCAGCATAGATTCGGCTTGCTTTTCCATCGCATGGGCATCGCGTAGCCAGTCATGGTAGTGTTCTACGTGATTCATTATAATGTCCTCATTATGGTGTCGCTTATTTGGTCTCACTCTCAGCAGCCTGATCGGCACGCGCAGCACTGTAGCCAGATAAATGGCCGACAATATTGGCGTAGATACTGATGATAATGACCCATAGCACGCTGCTCTTCCACCATAAAACGGAAGGGATAGCGAGTATGAACCATATTATTGCTGCCGTTAAATGGCACCGTTTAATAGTCCTGGGACTGATGCTCATTTTATTTAACCTTTGCTATAGCGTCATTTTTGCGCTTTTTGGTTAATATTGCCTACGGCCAGGTCGGTAAGTTTAAGATCGGTTTCTTTCTCTTCTTCCAGCGTTTCTGCCAGAAGTTTAACGGCTTTTTTATAGCCCAGTTGTTCTGCTAATGTGGCGAGGGTACCGTAACTGGCAATTTCGTAATGCTCCACTTTTTGTGCTGCGGCAATTAATGCGGCGTCACGCACCTCATTTTTCTCGGTGCTCTCGATGACCTCATTGGCCTCTTCAATCAGGCCTTCCATTGCTACGCACTTCATACGTTTGAGCTTAAGGCCAGATTCATGCTCGATAATCTGGTCGATACGCTCAATCTGTCCCTGCGTCTCTTCAAGGTGTGCACTAAAGGCTGCGCTCAGTTTTTCACTGGAGGCAGCACGAGCCAGTTTGCCGAGCGCGCGGGTCAGCTGCTTCTCAGCGCTGTAGGTATCGGACAGGAGGTGAATAAACACATCTTCGACACTTTTCATATTCATCATTACGCTCCGGTAAAAAAAAGAAGGGGTACTGCGAGCCTGGAGGCCCGCAGCATGCTCTCTGTTTTAAATAAAAGAGATTTACATCAGATCAGGAGTTTTTACGGCCACCACCGTGGCTGTTTTCTCCTCCTTTCTTACCTGCTTCAGATGCGCGTTGCGGATCGTTTTTAAAATTACCGCCGCTGTGCTGGCCACCTTTACGTCCAGCTTCTGATGCTTTTTCACGGTCTTGTGCGAAATTACCGGAACCACCACGATGCTCTGCCATATTAAACCTCATATATTGGTTATGTCAGTTAAGATACGAAAATATTCCGTATCACTCGTCGTTCGAATAATAACTTTAGTCGGTGTTTCATATTCGTCAAATATGTTTTGTAAACCATCGCTTCGTTGCTGAGATATTTCTGATGGTTAACGCTTCGGTTAATATGAATATATTCTTGATGGCTTGCGGTTAACTGCCTGTCTTCATAGAGTTAATCCGCGAGCCGCAGGGGATAACTGTTTTTCTTGCATTGTTTATGCCTGAAGCGCGTGCGGCAGTCTAAAAATTACAGACTAATCTTAAGGAGAAATATTGAAAATCCGCTTGTTGCGTTAACGAAATAAGATATATGCCACTAATATTTGTTTTTAATGAGATATTACCTCTTAAGATCATGCTATTTATTACCTCTTAATGGTTAAGCGATGAGGTTATTAATAATACAGTTTGATCAGAAAACGCTTTATTTAGAGAAGGTGAATCTACATTTAGAGAAGGTGAATCTGCCAGGTCATATGGGTGTCAGGGCAGGCCAGCACACGCTTTAACCACTCCTGTCTTAAGATCACAAATCGGAAATTCTTCCCCCCAGAGGGAACGGGTTTCTCTACACTCCAGGTAATATTCACTGGAGGCATGACATCATGGCGAACACCATCACGGCTGATGATATTCGGGAACACTTTTCGCAGGCTATGTCGGCGATGTACCAGCAGGAAGTTCCGCAGTACGGCACCTTGCTCGACCTGGTTGCGGACGTAAACCTGGCGGTTCTGGAAAATAACCCACTATTACATGAACAACTGGCGAACGCGGATGAACTGGCGCGCCTGAATGTGGAGCGTCACGGGGCGATCCGCGTGGGTACCGCGCAAGAGCTTTCGACCTTGCGTCGTATGTTTGCCATTATGGGGATGTACCCGGTCAGCTATTATGACCTCTCTCAGGCGGGCGTGCCCGTCCACTCCACGGCGTTCCGCCCGGTCGATGATGCGGCGCTGTGCCGAAATCCGTTTCGTATCTTTACCTCGCTGCTGCGCCTCGAATTGATTGACAACGTCGTCCTGCGTGAGCGTGCCGCGGAGATCCTGTCTCACCGCAATATCTTTACCCCGCGTTGTCTGGAGCTTATCGCGCTGCATGAGGCAGAAGGGCACTTTACGGATGCGCAGGCGCAGGCGTTTGTGCAAGAGGCGTTAGAAACCTTCCGCTGGCATCGTCATGCGACGGTCGACCAGGAGACCTATCTGGCATTGCATAACGAGCACCGACTGATTGCGGATGTGGTCTGTTTCCCGGGGTGCCATATCAACCACCTCACGCCACGTACGCTGGATATTGACCGGGTGCAGGAGCTGATGCCGAAGTACGGGATTGAACCCAAAATTCTGATTGAAGGACCACCGCGCCGCGAGGTTCCCGTATTACTGCGCCAGACCAGCTTTAAAGCGCTGGAAGAGCCGGTGCTGTTTGCCGGGGAGCATACAGGAACGCATACCGCGCGCTTTGGCGAAATTGAACAGCGCGGCGTGGCGCTGACGCCAAAAGGTCGTGCGCTTTATGACAGCCTGCTTGCAGAGGCCGGTACCGGTAAAGACAACATGACGCACCAGCTCCATTTGCGCGAGATCTTCAGCGCCTTCCCGGACAGCGAATTGTTGATGCGCCGTCAGGAACTCGCCTATTTCCGCTATCGCCTGACGCCATCCGGGGAAGCGCATCGACATGCGTTTCGTCCGGGAGACGATCCACAGCCGTTAATTGAGCGCGGGTGGGTTGTCGCTCAGCCGATCACCTATGAAGATTTCCTCCCGGTCAGTGCCGCAGGGATTTTCCAGTCGAATCTGGGCAATGAAACCCAGGCGCGTAGCCACGGTAACGCCAGTCGCGACGCGTTCGAAGCGGCGCTGGGTTGCCCGGTGTACGATGAGTTCATGCTCTATCAGGAAGCTGAAATCCGCAGCAAACAGCGTTGCGGTTTGCTCTGAAATCGTTACTCTTCTGGGGTGTGATGGAAACAGAAGGTTGTTATGCAAAATCCCTCCGCCCCTGTGATTGAAACGCGCCAGGGCGCACTGTCTGGTTTAACGGATGAAAACGTTCATCTCTGGTGTGGTATTCCCTATGCTGCGCCTCCCGTTGGCAACTGGCGCTGGCGTTCGCCACGGCCGCCTGAACGCTGGGAGGGGCTGCGTCTGGCCACCGCTTTTTCGCCTTCAAGCTGGCAGAACAGTGAGTATTGCCAGGCGTTAGGCGGCGGCGATCCCGGCCGGTTCTCAGAAGATTGTCTGTATCTTAACGTCTGGTCACCCGTCGAGCGCCCGACGCCGCTTCCCGTCATGGTCTGGCTGCACGGCGGGGGGTTTACCATTGGCGCGGGTGGCCTGCCGCCCTATAACGGTAAGGCGCTGGCAACGCGCGGCGTGGTGGTTGTGACGATCAATTACCGTCTTGGTCACCTTGGCTTTTTTGCCCATCCCGCGCTGGAGGGAGAAGAAGACCGGGTGGTGCATAACTTTGCGCTGCTGGATCAGATTGCCGCCCTTGAATGGGTTCGGGAGAATATTGCCGCTTTCGGTGGCGATCCTGACAACGTCACCCTGTTTGGCGAATCCGCCGGCGCGCGCAGCGTGCTGTCGCTGCTGGCGTCTCCGCTGGCGAAGGGACTCTTCCACAAAGCGATTGTGCAAAGCGGATACACCCTGCCGGATACGCCACGGGAACAGGCCCTGCAAAAAGGGGAAGCGCTGGCGGCGCATTTCGGCCTTGAGAAGGCGTCAGCAGAACAGTTACGTGCCATTCCCCCCGAAGCGTTCTGGCCGCTGGCCGCGCCGCTGAACATCGCCCCGGCACCCATCGTCGGAGACTGTGTTCTGCCGGAATCAATGCTCGATGTGTTCTTTGCCGCGCGTCAGCATCCTGTTCCGGTAATGATTGGGTCGAACAGTGACGAAGCCAGCGTGATGGCGGTATTTGGTATCGATCTCGCCGGTCAGATCCAGAAGCTTCGCCGTGAACGTCGCTTTGGACTGGGGCTGATCAAACTGCTCTATCCGGGTGTGAAAGGGGATGTGGAGCTTGGCAGGCAGGTGTGCCGGGATATGGCTTTTACCACCATGGGATATGTGGTGATGCAGGCCCAGCAGCGCGTGGGCGGCTTGTGCTGGCGTTACTGGTTCGACTATGTGGCGGAAGCAGAGCACGCAACCTATATCAACGGTGCCTGGCACGGTAATGAGGTGCCGTACGTGTTTGACACCCTTGGTGAGATTGAGCCTTCCTGCCACTACGTTAATGCGCGAGACCGGCAATTCGCAGCGCAGGTTGCAGATTATTGGGTGAGTTTTGCGCGTGACGCCGGTCACCGGGAAAGTCTTCCTGGCCCGACGCACTGGCCGGCCTGTCGAAAAGGAAGGGACGTGCTGCTACGTATCGGCGTGAATAAACATGCAGGTTTCAGGCTTGAAAACCGCTTTATGCGCGCGCGCATGAGCCTCTTTAAGCGCGTTATGAAACACCATGTGAGCCTCGACTGAGCAGGCAGGCGCGAAACGCCGCCAGCCCATTTTCCTGGCCAGGCGATTCGCGCAGAACCAGTCTGTAGCTCGCACCCGTTTTAATGCTGCTCGCAAAAGGCCGCGCCAGCCTCCCGGCGCGGACATCTTCTTCCACCAGCGTTTCGTCAGCAATGGCCACCCCCAGCCCCTGAATGGCGGCCGTGATGGCAAGGTCCATCGTGTCGAAGTGTTGATTTTTGTGCATAACAACCCCCGGGCCTTCCTGCTTCGCCAGCCACAATGACCAGTCTGTCTTATCCCGTGTCGGGTGAAGGAAGGTTAACGCACCCAGTTCGCAACCTGCTCGCAGGGGGCTCATTACCGGGGTTAACGCCTCTTCAAACAGCAGATCGCCCGCGCTCATATGGGTGCCAAATACAATGGCCGCGTCGTAAGATTCCGTTTTGAAATTGACGTTATGGTCGGTGGTAGTGGTCAGTGCGATCTGCAGATCCGGCTGCTCACGCTCCACCTCCAGCAGACGAGGCACCAGCCAGCGCATGGCGCAGGTGGGTGCTTTGAGTCGGATCACGGTTTGCTGGGTACGGGCCCGATCGGCCAGGGTCAGCAGCGTTTCAAAAGTGGATTGCAATTCCGGAAGCAGGGCGCTGCCCTGTGGGGAGAGGCGCAGGCCGCGCGCATGGCGCTCGAACAGCGGAAAGCCGAACCACGCTTCAAGGGTGGCGATTTTGCGACTTACGGCTCCCTGCGTCAGACAGAGTTCTGTTGCGGCATGGGTCAGATTCAGATGACGCGCGGTGACTAAAAAGGCGTCGATGGCATTAAGCGGGAGCGAACGGCGCGACATTAAACACCTCAGGTATGCGTTTTTCTCATGGCTATTATGACAACAATTCGATTGTCCCGACAACTGACTTGTTGTTTGAATAGTTATGCATTCATCATGAGAAAGGAAAGAGGATGACGTTACACACTCCGGTGCACACCCGTTCCAAATTACCCGATGTGGGAACCACGATTTTTACCGTTATCGGCCAGCTCTCCGCCCGGCATAACGCCATCAATCTTTCTCAGGGTGCACCCAATTTTTCCTGCGATCCCAAACTGGTCGCCGGGGTGACCCGGGCGATGGAGGCAGGGCACAACCAGTACGCGGCAATGACCGGCCTGCAGCCGCTTAAAGAGCGTATTGCGGATAAAATTGCCACCCTCTACGGCACGCACTATGACCCGGCCAGCGAAGTGCTGGTCACCGCCAGTGCCAGTGAAGGACTCTATTCGGCGATCAGCGGGCTGGTGCACCCGGGCGACGAAGTGATCTACTTTGAACCGTCGTTTGACAGTTACGCCCCGATTGTTCGCCTGCAGGGGGCCACGCCGGTTGCCATTAAACTGACGGTGCCGGATTTTGCCGTCAACTGGGATGAAGTCCGTGCGGCGATCACCCCGCGTACGCGCATGATTATCATCAATACCCCGCACAACCCGAGCGGGCAGGTCTTCTCAGCAGAGGACCTGCAGCAGCTGGTGGCGGTGACCCGCAATACCGATATCATTATTTTGTCTGACGAAGTGTACGAACACGTCGTCTTTGATGGTGAACCGCACCACGGTATGGCGACACATCCGCAGCTGGCGGAGCGTAGCGTCATTATCTCTTCTTTCGGAAAAACCTATCACGTGACCGGCTGGCGTGTGGGTTACTGTGTTGCTCCGGCGGTACTGATGGATGAGATTTGTAAAGTCCATCAATTTCTGATGTTTTCGGCCGATACGCCAATGCAGCATGCGTTTGCAGAGCACATGATTGACCCGCAAACCTGGCTGTCGCTGGCGGCGTTTTATCAGCGCAAACGCGATCTGCTGCAAAGTTTGCTGGAAGCATCACCGTTCAGACTCTTGCCGAGCGCCGGTTCGTTTTTCCTGCTGGCCGACTACAGCCAGTTTAGCGATGAGCGCGACAGTGAACTGGTGAAACGGCTGATCGTTGAGTATGGCGTAGCCACCATTCCGCTGTCGGCGTTTTATGCGGATGGTACGGATAATAAATTGATTCGTCTCTCTTTTGCGAAAGATGAGGCGACGTTACGGGCAGGTGCCCAGGCCCTGTGTCGGGTTAAACCACGCTAAGGAGTTGGAGATGAAATTACGCGCGTTAGTTGTCGGCATGGGATTGCTGTGTACGTTTTCGTCATTCGCGGCCACCGAACTGCGGTACGGGCTGGAGGCAGAATATCCGCCGTTTGAAAGCCGAAATGCTGCTGGCGAACTGGAAGGGTTTGACGTTGAGCTGGGCAATGCCATCTGCAAAGCCGCAGCGCTGAAATGCACCTGGGTTGAAACCTCTTTTGATGCGTTAATACCGGGCCTGGTGGCGAAGAAATTTGATGCCATTAACTCGGCGATGAACATCACCGAACAGCGACGTAAAAGTATTGATTTTACCCAGCCGATTTACCGCATCCCGTCGCAGCTCGTCGGCAAGGCTGGTACCGCGGTAGAGGCAACGCCCGCAGGGCTTAAGGGCAAAACCATCGGTGTCCTGCAGGGCTCTATTCAGGAAACCTACGCGAAAGAGCACTGGGAAAAGCAGGGTGTCACCGTGGTGTCTTATAAAGATCAGAATATGGCCTGGGGCGATCTGCTGAATGGCCGTATCGACGCCTCGCTGGTCATGTCCGCGGCCGGGCAGGCAGGTTTCCTCAGCAAGCCGCAGGGGAAAGGGTTTGGCTTTATCGGCAAACCGGTGTCGGACGACACTATCCTCGGCAGTGGGATCGGCTTTGGGTTGCGTAAAGGGGACGAGGCCACCAAAAAGCAACTAGATGCCGCAATTGATAAAGTGCGTGCCGATGGCACGATCGCTAAACTCGCTGATAAGTACTTCCCAGGTATCGATGTCAGCGTAAAATAACCGCCTCATTTGCCCCGACTGACGATGTCCAGCCGGGGCATTTTTATACACGTCTTTATACCTTTCTTTACACCTTTTTCGGGTCGTTCTGGTCGACAGAAAATATTTCGCACTTTGTACAGATAATCGCCGCCCAACAATTGGATTCTTAACCATTTTTGTTTAGGCTGTGCGTTCTTTCTTGCCGTCATTTCGCCGAGTGCGAAACACATTCACACGACCATAAGGACGTTTTTCCAGGCATGAATCGCAGACGTTTTCTAAAAGGCTCGCTGGCAATGGCAGCCCTGAGCGGCACAACTGGCCTTGCTTCCCTGTTTTCCAAAGCGGCTTACGCTGCTGACTCTGACATTGCTGACGGTCAGAGCCGTCGTTTTGACTTCTCCGTACTGCAATCCATGGCCCATGACCTGGCGAAAACCCCGTGGGGCGGAGCACCGCGACCGTTACCGGACACGCTGGCGACCATGACGCCGCAGGCCTATAACGCCATCCGTTACGATGAAAAACAGTCACTGTGGAATAACATTGAAGGCCGTCAGCTGGATGTGCAGTTCTTCCATATGGGCATGGGTTTCCGTCGCCGCGTGCGCATGTTCTCGCTGGATCAGTCAACGTCACAGGCGCGCGAAATCCACTTCCGTCCTGAGCTGTTCAGCTACGGTGAAACCGGTGTTGATACGAAGCAGCTGGAAGGGCAAAGCGATCTTGGGTTTGCCGGTTTCCGCGCCTTCAAGGCACCAGAACTGGCGCGTCGTGATATCGTCTCATTCCTGGGCGCGAGCTATTTCCGTGCGGTTGATGATACCTATCAGTATGGTCTTTCCGCGCGGGGTCTGGCGGTGGATACCTTTACCGACACGCCGGAAGAGTTTCCTGACTTCACCGCGTTCTGGTTCGAAACCGTCAAACCGGGCGACACCACCTTCACCGTCTATACGCTGCTGGACAGCCCAAGCATCACCGGTGCGTATAAGTTCGTGATCCACTGCGAGAAGAGCCAGGTGATCATGGAGGTGGAAAACCATCTCTATGCGCGTAAAGACATTAAACAGCTCGGCATTGCGCCGATGACCAGTATGTTCAGCTGCGGTACAAACGAACGCCGCATGTGCGATACCATCCACCCGCAAATTCATGACTCCGACCGTCTCGCCATGTGGCGCGGTAACGGGGAGTGGATTTGCCGTCCGCTGAACAACCCGCAGAAGCTGCAGTTCAATGCGTTTGTGGACAAAAACCCGAAAGGGTTCGGCTTGCTTCAGCTCGATCGCGATTTCTCGCATTATCAGGACGTCATGGGCTGGTATAACAAACGCCCAGGCCTCTGGGTGGAGCCGCGTAACGACTGGGGTAAAGGTGCGGTTGGCCTGATGGAGATCCCGACAACGGGTGAAACACTGGATAACGTGGTCTGCTTCTGGCAGCCAGAAAAACCGGTGAAAGCGGGCGATGAGCTGGACTTTAAATACCGTCTTTACTGGAGCGCCATGCCGCCGGTCCGTTCCCCACTGGCGAATGTCTTCGCGACCCGTACCGGTATGGGTGGGTTCCCGGAAGGCTGGGCGCCGGGCGAAAACTACCCGAAAGTGTGGGCCCGTCGCTTTGCTATCGACTTCGTCGGGGGCGATCTGAAAGCTGCCGCGCCAAAAGGCATTGAGCCGGTCATTACCCTCTCCAGCGGTGAAGCGAAGCAGGTTGAGATCCTCTACGTTGAGCCGTTTGACGGCTATCGCATTCTGTTCGACTGGTATCCTACCTCGGATTCGACCGAACCGGTGGACATGCGCCTGTTCCTGCGCTGTCAGGGGGATGCGATCAGTGAGACCTGGCTGTATCAGTATTTCCCGCCTGCGCCGGACAAACGTAACTACGTTGACGATCGCATCATGCGTTGACCATTTATTCCCTCTCCCCGGCGGGGAGAGGGTGACGGGAAGGGACCATGACCGCCACTGAATCTGAAATAATCCCGGTGACTGACCATCTCGAGCTTCGCGCCGTCGAAGAGCGCTATACCGCCGATTTGCACAACATGGTCATCAGAAACAAAGCCTGGCTGCAAACCGCCTTTGACTGGGCGCAGCATGTGGGCACCGAAGATGACACCCGTCGTAATGTGCTGAGTAATCAGATGCTGCACCAGCGCGGCTACGCCAAAATGTTTCTGATTTTCAAGGATGAGGACCTGGTCGGCGTGCTGTCGTTTAATGCGATTGAACCCGCCAACAAAGCCGGATACATCGGTTACTGGCTGGACGAGGCGCATCAGGGACAGGGCATTTTGTCGCAGGCGCTGCAGGCATTTATGCGCTATTACGTCGAGCGAGGCGAGATCCGCCGTTTTGTCATTAAGTGTCGGGTGGCGAATAAACCCAGCAACAACGTTGCTCTGCGCAACGGTTTTACGCTGGAGGGGTGCCTGCGGGAAGCAGAATTTCTGAATGGTAATTTTGACGATGTGAATATCTACGGCAAAATTTACCCGCTATAACGCCCCCAACAGAGGCGTACGGGTGATGCGCTGGTCGCCGTTAATCACCTTTTCTCCGCGCAGGTGGATGTTATCACCGGCAAAAGCCTCAATCACCGCATCGTCGGTGATTTCAACCCGATGTTCAATAAGCACATCGCCGCTGATGCGCGCCCGTCCCTGGATCACGACCTTATCGTCAAGCAGGATAGGGCCGCCGCGCAGCCAGGCCTGACCGCCAATCAGGACGTGGTGTTTAATGACACAATTTCCTTCCACCACCGCGTTTTCAGCCACCTGAGAGCTGTAGCGGACGGTAGGGATGGCATCGTCGTCAAAACCGGCAATGACGCGGGCGTTACCGTACACTTTTGCGCAGTCACATACCCAGACGTTATTGAGATCGTTGCCTTCGAGGATGGCGCTGTCGAAAACTTCCGCCCGGTGTTCAACGAAGGCATAATTAACCATTGCCTCGCCGTAGATTTGCGCCTGATGCACAACACGTGACTGGCTCACCGTCGCCTTGTCATAAATTTTCAGGATCTGCTCATGGTCCGGCGTAAGCCCTTTGGCAGCAATCACCACGCTGTTATGAAGCACCCGCGCCTCGCCGAAAATATGGCATTCGCCGCGTACGCAGGATTGCTGTATCGTGACGTTGTCACTTATGCGCGCGCCGTGACTGACCTCTGCGCCGTCCAGCCAGCAGTTGTCGCCAATCTGCGCGTCATGACTGACGATGCAAGGCAGGGTAAGGCGCGCGTTGCCGGATACCGTCGCACCGGCAAAGACGACGCTGTTTTCATCGTAGATCCAGCAGTCGCCTTCGTGCGCGAGGGCGCTCTCATCTTCAACCCAGCCGCCTTTCGTGCCGCTCACGATGTCGTTAAAATTCGCCGTGGCAATAATCTGTCGTAACGACGTCGTGTGCGTTGTCTCGCCGTTTTTCCATTGCCAGAGGCGGGTGTCCTCGCTGAGCCTGTACTTTTTCATCATGGAGTCTCGGGTAAGCGTCTCCACTAAACGTAGCAAACTTTCGGCGTTTCGTAGTGCTGGCATCCGTCGCGGAAACCCCTTAAAATGGCATTTAAAATACATTTTAAAAATTCAAATTAATGAATAAAAATAACAACGCTCAACAAGTGCTTAACCTGCCCGCGGGTTACTTCGGTATGGTGCTTGGCATCATTGGGATGGGGTTCGCCTGGCGATACGCCAGCACGCTCTGGCCCGTGACGCGCTGGCCTGGTGAGAGCCTGGTGGCCCTTGCGATTGTGATTTGGTTTTTGCTGACGGTGGCGTTTATCGCCCGGGCGATCCGTTTCCCGCGAAGTGTGCTGGCCGAGATGCGCCACCCGGTGATGAGCAGTTTTGTCAGCCTTTTTCCCGCCACAACGATGCTGGTCGCCATCGGTTTTGTGCCCTGGCTGCGCCCGGTGTCACTGGTGTTATTTGGCGTCGGGGTGGTGATACAGCTGGCTTATGCTGCCTGGCAAAGCGCCGGATTATGGCGCGGTAACCATCCGCAAGAGGCCACCACGCCGGGGTTATATCTGCCCACGGTGGCAAACAACTTTATCAGCGCCATGGCGTGCGGCGCGCTGGGGTTTAACGATGTCGGGCTGGTGTTTCTCGGGGCGGGCGTTTTTTCCTGGCTCAGCCTTGAGCCGGTGATTTTGCAACGACTTCGTAGCGCCGGGGAGTTGCCTTCCGCGCTGCGAACCTCGCTGGGTATTCAGCTGGCTCCCGCGCTGGTGGCCTGCAGCGCCTGGTTTAGCGTCAATGGCGGTGAGGCGGATACATTTGCCAAAATGCTGTTCGGCTACGGCCTGTTGCAACTGCTGTTTATGTTACGGCTGATGCCATGGTATTTGTCCCAGCCGTTTAACGCCTCGTTCTGGAGCTTCTCGTTTGGCGTGTCGGCCCTGGCCACCACGGGGCTTCATCTGGGGCAGAGCAGTCCGTCGGGCTTTTTCCACGCCATTGCCGTCCCACTGTTTATCTTTACCAATGTCATCATCGGGATGCTGCTGGTACGAACGTTTATCTTGCTGATACAGGGCAAACTTCTGGTGCGCACTGATAAAGCGCTGCTTATGCAATCTGAGGAAAAATAATGGCTGTTGATGAAAATTACTTCACAGAGAAATATGGCTTAACCCGTACGCACTCAGAAGTGCTGTACAGCGCGGGCATTGTGAAACCGGGTAAAACGCTGGATCTGGGCTGTGGTAACGGGCGTAACAGCCTCTATCTGGCAGCCAACGGTTACGACGTGACCGCGTGGGATAAAAATCCCCTGAGTATCGATAATATTGAGCGTATCAAAGCGGAAGAAGGCATCGTAAACCTGCAGACGGCAATCAAAGATCTGAACAACCTGAGCTTTGAGGGCGAATACGATTTTATTCTCTCTACCGTGGTGCTGATGTTCCTGGAAGCGAAAACCATTCCGGGCCTGATCGACAATATGCAGCGCTGCACCAGACCCGGCGGTTATAACCTGATTGTTGCCGCGATGGACACGGCGGATTACCCGTGCACCGTCGGCTTCCCGTTTGCGTTCAAAAGCGGTGAACTGAGCAACTACTACGAGGGCTGGGCGTTGCTCAAGTACAACGAAGAGGTGGGCGAACTGCACCGCACCGACGAGAACGGTAACCGCATCAAACTGCGTTTTGCCACGCTGCTGGCGCGCAAGCCCGCTTAACGGGCGGCCAACAGGCAGAGCTGCAGGGCTGTGTTGTATGAGGCCTCGAACGACGACAGCGGCAAAAACTCAAACTTCGAGTGGAAGTTATGCGCCCCGGTGAAGAAGTTTGGCGTGAGCAGGCCTTTTGCCGAGAGCGCCGCGCCGTCAGTACCGCCGCGCATTGGCGTCGGTTTGGGCGTGATCCCAAGGGATTTCATGGCCTCAAACATCAGGTCGATAGCGCGACGATCCTCACCAATCGCATTGCTGATATTGCTGTAGGTATCTTCAATGCGATACTCCACCTTTGCCGTAGGATGCTGCCCGGCAATCAACGCCGCGACATCGGCAATCTGCTGCTTGCGGGCGGCAAACTGTGCTTTATCGAAATCACGGATATTCGCTTTTAAGACGGCCTCGTTTTGCCCCGCCTGAATGCCGTTAAACCAGATATAGCCTTCACGCCCCTCGGTGCATTCCGGGGTTTGCTGGCGGTCAAAATGGCTGATGAAGTCTGTCGCCATCAGCAGTGGGTTAACCAGCACGCCTTTGGCGGACATGGGGTGAGCCGTTACGCCGGTAAAGCGAATTTCTGCCGCCGCGGCGTTGAAGTTCTCGTAAACAATCTCACCCAGCTCACAGCAGTCGATGGTCCAGGCAAAATCAACGTCAAAACGGTTTAGATCCAGCGCCTTCGCGCCACACAGGCCGATCTCCTCATCCGGCACAAACGCGACCACAATGTCGCCATGCTGGTGTTCTGGCGTCAGGTTTTCCAGCAGCGTCATGACCACGGTGACGGCGGCTTTATTATCTGCGCCTAATACGCTGGTCCCGTCGCTGAAAATAATCTCTTCACCCGGGTAAGCCAGAATTTCTGGATGCTCTTTTACGCGTAACCAGATTGATTTCTCTTTATTCAAACAGAGGTCTTCACCCGCAAATTTTAATATTTGTGGATGAATATCCGGTGATAAACCGACATCGACGGTATCAATATGGGTAATAAAACCGATGCGTGGCGCCCCGGCTACATTACCTTTTTTAACCGCAGTAACCGTCGCGTATTCATCAATCACAATATCGTCTAAACCCAGCTTCGCCAGCTCCTGGGCCAGCTCACGCGCCATGTCGTGCTGGCCCGGCGTAGAGGGAAGGGTGTTCACTCTGGGATCGCTCTGGCTGGTGATGCCGAGATAGCGGAAGAAGCGGTGCGTTAATTGTCTGGAGAGTGCCGAGCCCATAGTGATTCCTTCTGTATTTATTTTTCAGGTGTTTGCTACATCACTTTAATGATATTTATGAAATGGCAAAAGAATTAATTAGCCGTCGAATTAAAAAGACAGGAATAAATGATGAAAAGCAAACTCACAATGTTAACGCTGGCACTTGCTGCGCTCACGGTCAGTTCCACCGTCGCGGCAAAAACGCTGGTGTATTGCTCTGAAGGATCGCCGGAAAACTTTAATCCTCAGTTATACACGTCGGGAACCAGCGTGGATGCCAGTGCCGTGCCGGTCTATAACCGGCTGGTCGATTTCAGGGCGGGTACAACGGAACTGGTCCCGAGCCTGGCGGAACGCTGGGAGGTGAGCGAGGACGGCAAGGTTTATACCTTCCATCTGCGTAAAGGGGTGAAATTCCAGAGTAATAAATCGTTCAGGCCGACGCGCGACTTTAACGCCGACGACGTGATTTTCTCATTTATGCGCCAGAAGGATGTAAACCATCCCTATCACAACGTCTCTAACGGCAGCTATTCCAACTTCGAGAGCCTTGAGTTCGGTAGCCTGATCACGGCCATTGATAAAGTCGATGACCACACCGTGCGCTTTACGCTCGCTCATCCGGAAGCGCCGTTTGTCGCCGATCTGGCGTGGTATTTCGCCTCGATCCTGTCGGCGGAGTATGCCGACGCGATGCTGAAAGCCGGCACGCCGGAAAAGGTGGATATGGACCCGATTGGCACCGGGCCGTTTAAGCTGGCGCAGTACCAGAAAGATTCGCGCATCCTGTTCACTGCGTTTCCGGAGTACTGGCAGGGCAAATCGAAGCTGGATCGACTGGTGTTTAGCATCACGCCCGATGCCTCGGTGCGTTTTGCCAAAATCGAGAAGAACGAATGTCAGGTGATGCCGTTTCCAAACCCGGCGGACCTGCCGCGCATGAAGGCTAACAAAGACATTAATCTGATGAGTAAAGCCGGGCTGAATACCGGTTTTCTGGCCTTCAATACGCAAAAACCTCCGCTGGATAACGTGAAGGTCCGCCAGGCGCTGGCAATGGCCATCAATAAGCCGGCCATTATTGACGCGGTATTCCACGGCACCGGCACGGCGGCGAAAAACCTGCTGCCACCCGGCGTCTGGAGCGCCGACAGCGAACTGAAGGATTACGACTACGATCCGGAAAAAGCGAAAGCGTTGTTGAAGGAGGCTGGTTTTGCAAACGGCATCAGCATCGATTTATGGGCGATGCCGGTTCAGCGTCCCTACAATCCGAACGCAAAACGGATGGCGGAGATGATTCAGGCCGACTGGGCGAAGGTTGGCGTCCAGACCAAAATCGTCACCTATGAATGGGGCGAGTATCTTAAGCGGGTGAAGGGCGGTGAACACCAGGCCGCGCTGATGGGCTGGACCACCGCAACCGGGGACCCGGATAACTTCTTTGGTCCGTTATTTACCTGTACTTCGGCTAACGGTGGATCTAATTCCGCCAAATGGTGCTACAAACCATTTGATAAAATTATCGCTGAAGCGAAATCGATAACTGATCATGATAAACGCGTGGCGCTGTATAAAGAGGCCCAGCAGATGATGCATGACCAGATGCCGGCAGTAATGATTGCCCATTCGACGATTTTCGAACCGGTGCGCAAGGAAGTCACGGGCTATGAAATCGATCCGTTTGGCAAGCATTTGTTCTGGCAGGTTGATATTAATCAGTAGTTTTTCTCTGCCCGGCGTTCAGTCGGGCAATCTTTTCGCAATTTGTGCTGCTTACATCATTTTTTGTCACAACAAACCCGCCAGACTTTTGCTATAACTTCAAATGCATACTTGCAGATAACATGGAATACCATCATGCGTACTCACACTTTTTTTAAAGTTGCAGTGCTTTCTGGTCTGTTGGCGTTAGCGGGCTGTTCGTCTAAAGTCGCCGCCCCCGAACAATATTCAGGCTTTTTAAAAGATTATTCTGGATTGCAGCAAACAACGTCCGCAACGGGTAAACCGACGCTGCGTTGGGTCGACCCGTCGTATAACGAGGCAAATTACGACAGTATTTTATGGACGCCAATCACCTATTATCCAGCGCCAAAACCAACGACCCAAATTGGTCAAAAAACGCTTGATGAGCTTCTGGCTTATACCAACACCAAAATGAAAGCGGCAATCAGCCAGCGTAAACCTGTTGTTACGACGCCAGGTAAACACAGCCTGATCTTCCGCGGTGCGATTACCGGTGTGAGTTCACAGAAAGAAGGTCTGCAGTTCTATGAAGTAGTGCCCGTCGCGTTAGTGGTTGCAGGTACGCAGATGGCAACGGGGCACCGCACCATGGATACCCATCTCTTCTTCGAAGGCGAGCTGATTGATTCGGCCACGAATAAGCCGGTCATGAAGGTCGTGCGTAAAGGCGAAGGTAAAGAGCTGGCGAACGAAAACACGCCAATGGGCTTCGCAACGTTAAAACAGGTTGTGGATGACATGGCGACGGATGCCACCATGTTTGATGTTAAGAAAACCGCGAAATAATCAAAACGGCCTGCAGCAATGCAGGCCTTTTTTTTATGCTATACGCAAACGTCTGAACCAGGTTTCCGGTTTCGTAAACATCACCATATTCCCGCCCAGAATCAGCAGTAATCCAATGATGCCGTTGAGATGCCACACGTAACCTTCATAGACCGTGGAGATGGACAGCGCCACCAGCGGGAAGAGCAGCGTACTGTATGCCGCTTTGCCCGGGCCAATGCGTCCCACCAACGTGAAGTAGGCGCCAAAAGCGATGACCGAACCAAAAATGGCGAGATAAAGCAGCGCACCAATGTAACTCACCGTCCATTCGGGGATAAAACTGTCACCCCGGAACAGGGCAATGCAGCCCATAATGACCGTACCGTAAAACATCGCCCAGGCGTTGGTGGTCATGGTCTCCAGCCCTTTTCGCTGGTGGCGCATGCTGATCATATTGCCCAGCGAGAACCCGTAGGTCCCCAGTGCTGAAAGGCCAATCCCCGTCAGCAGGGAGGCACTCCAGCCACTCGCCAGCAGGTCGTCCCAGAAGAGGGTAATGATCCCGATAAGTCCCAGGGCCGCCGCCGTCCAGAAGCGTGCGGGTGGGCGCTGACCGAAGAAAATAAAACTGTTGATAGCGTTATACAGTACGGCCATCGAGAAAATCACCGACTCCAGCCCGGTATTGATGTGCGCGGCGGCGGTGTAAAAACACCAGAAGTTGAAGCAAAAAACGCAGCATCCTTGCAGCATGCAAAAGAGATGATCCCGCAAGGCCAGCTTACGAAGCCGGCGCAGGGCAATTAAGACGATCATGATCATGGCGCAGGCCACAGCAAAGCGCCAGAAAATTGACACCGGGGCTGCGACTGGTCCCTGTTGCAGGAAAATGGCAATCCAGGTTGTTCCCCATATCACCACCACCAGTCCATAGAGTAATGCGTTCATTGTTGCTCTCTTCTCACATACTGAAAAGTGCAGTCTGGCGCGAGTGGCATGACATTGCTTTCACCGATTTGCGGTGGACTTGCATATTCTTGCGCTTTTTTGTGGCTGCAGATCTGGCATCGTGGCGCAACACTTCATAGACTGAGAGTCTGATTACTCACCCGTTAATAGCTATGTCTCGCGCTTACGATACCTTTGAAACGCTACGCCAGCAGAACGCCGTGCTGCGGGAAACCGTTGCGCTGAATTCCGGTATTCAACTGGCAGCCTGGTACAACAAGCACGACACGATAACCGTAAAAAGTAATCACCATACCCTCAGCCTGTACGTGGCGGACGGTTATGAGAGCTATCAAAAAACGCCGGGCGGCTGGAAAAACGGCGGCGGCCCGGACCGTTTCTGTCTGATGCCAAAAGAGAGTGAATCGACGTGGGATATTCGCGATGACCTGTCTTTTGTCCATCTCTACTGCACCGATGAGCATCTGCGTGATGTCGGGGAAAAAATCTGGGACAAGCGCCCGCTGTCCCTGACGCTGGATGAAAAGATCTTCGGCAGCGACCCGAAAATTACCGCGCTTTACCGTCAGTTTTTGCTCGGCTGCGACTGGCAGCAAAAAGCTAACCAGCTCACCCTGAGTACCGCGTCTACGCTGTTGATGACCCACCTGTTACAGAATTACTCCAGCGTGCAGTGGAAACTGCCGGTGGTGACCGGCGGGTTGTCGCCGTTTGTGCTGCGTAACGTGCTGGCGTTTATCGAAGAGAACCTTTCCCAGCCGCTGACGCTGGCGGAACTGGCCGAACAGGCCGCGCTGAGCGAGTATCATTTCGCCAGGATGTTCCGTCAGTCCATGGGGCTGGCACCGCATCAGTACGTGATGCAGCGTCGGATGGAGAAAGCCAAAGCGCTGGTGCAGCACACAACCACACCGCTCACCGATATCGCGCTGGCCTGCGGGTTTAACTCCGCCAGCCATTTCAGTAACCGCTTTCGCAGCATGATGGGCATAACGCCCTCGCAGCTACGCGCGGCGAAGGTGTGAAAAGACCGTATAACATACGCCGCCCAACACCAGCCCCCAGAACGCAGAGCCAATACCCAGGATCGTGACGCCGCTGGCGGTCATCAGAAAGGTGACTATTGCCGCGTCGCGCTCCGTTTCATTGTTCAATGCCTGATATAAGCTCCCGCTGATGGTGCCCAGCAGCGCCAGGCCGGCGAGCATCTGGATCCAGCTCAGGGGAAGGGAGGCCATCAGCCCGGAAATGGATCCGCCAAAAATGCCCGCCAGCAGATAAAACCCGCCTGCGGCCATGGCGGCAAGCCAGCGTTTGCTGGCATCCGGGTGCGCATCCGGGCTCTGGCAAATCGCAGCGGTGATCGCCGCGATACAGATGGAAAAGACGCCGAGCGGGGATAACACCAGTGCCAGCCCTCCGGTGACGATCATCAGCGGTGATACGGCCAGAGGATAGCCGGAAGCCTGCATCGTGGCGAAGCCCGGCGCATTCTGGGACGCCATGGTGACCAGGAAGAAGGGCACGCCAATGCTTATCAGACTGGTTAACGTAAAGGTTGGCGCGATAAACGTGGGCATCACCACGGAAAGGGTTAACTCTTTTGTGACAACGTCACCTCCCGCCCAGGCCACCATACTGCCCACCAGCAACGTGGCGACAATGGCGTAGCGGGGGGCCAGCGCTTTGGCGAACAGCCATGCCGCCAGCATGCTGCCGCACAGTAAAAAATGCCCCTCAAGATTGCTGAACGCCTGCAGTCCAAACCTGAGCAACACCCCGGCGAGCATAGCAGCGGCAAGGGAATGCGGGATAAGCTTCATCAGGCGAGCAAACAACCCGGTTACGCCGCACAGCAGAATGAGCGCGTTGGCAAAGATGAAAATCCCGATGGTCTCGGCAAGCGTTACCCCATGCAGGCTGGTGGCTAACAGCGCCGCGCCGGGTGTAGACCAGGCGGTGAGCACCGGGGCTTTATACCACCAGGAAAGCGCCAGCGTGCTGACCCCCATACCTATCCCCAGGGCCGTCATCCAGCCGGCGATCTGCTGCGCGTTTGCGCCTGCGGCAGCAGCGGCTTGCCAGATAATGGCGGCGGAACTGGCATATCCCACCAGAACGGCGACAAAACCGGCGAGAACGGCAGGAAAGAGTGAGGATGAAGGGCGCATAAAAACTCCGTTGTGCGTTATAACGTCCGCTTTAAGGTAACACTGTGCGTTATAGCGTACAAGTGGTATGATCGGTCGCATCAGGAGGGAACATGGACATCACACAACATCTTGCTTACACACTGAAAACCGAGCGTCAGGCGCGTGGCTGGAGCCTCGCCAGACTGGCGGAAGAGACCGGCGTTTCAAAGGCCATGCTCGGGCAAATCGAGCGCAATGAATCCAGCCCGACGGTATCCACGTTGTGGAAAATCGCCACGGGGCTGAACATCCCTTTTTCTGCCTTCATCACGCCGGCAACTGACAGGCAGGCGGTATTCGACCCGGAGCAGCAGGCGATGGTGGTGAAACCGTTATTCCCGTGGGATGAGGCGCTAAAGTTTGACCACTTTTCGATAACCCTCGCTGCCGGCGCCCTGAGCGAATCTACGCCCCACGAGGCTGGCGTGATTGAACACGTGGTGGTGATCAGCGGCGTACTGGAGATGAACATTGATGGCGAGTGGCAGACCATTACTGCCGATTCGGGGGTGCGTTTTGCCGGGGATAAACCGCACGCCTACCGCAACAGCAGCGACCGGCTGGTGCATTTTCACTCCCTGATCCATTATCCCCGCTGAAGCGATGCAAAACTGTTTCGCTGCCGCATACTTCTGACTACAATAGCCGCCATTTTGACCATAACGGATAACGACGAAGTATGCGCCTGCAATCCCATCATCTCGAACTCTTAAGCCCGGCCCGCGACGCCTCCATCGCCCGTGAAGCGATCCTTCATGGTGCTGATGCCGTCTACATTGGTGGACCTGGCTTTGGTGCCCGCCATAACGCCAGCAACAGCCTGAGCGATATTGCTGAACTGGTGCCGTTCGCCCATCGCTTTGGGGCGAAAGTGTTCGTGACCCTGAACACCATTCTGCATGATGATGAGCTGGAGCCTGCGCAACGTTTAATTACCGATCTCTACCAGACCGGCGTCGATGCCCTGATTGTGCAGGATATGGGCGTGCTGGAGCTGGATATTCCCCCCATTGAACTGCATGCCAGTACCCAGTGCGATATCCGCACGGTAGAGAAGGCGAAGTTTCTTTCTGATGTGGGTTTTTCCCAGATCGTGCTGGCGCGTGAGCTGAACCTGAACCAGATCCGCGATATTCATCAGGCGACCGACGCAACCATTGAATTCTTTATCCACGGCGCGCTGTGCGTCGCCTATTCTGGTCAGTGCAATATTTCCCACGCCCAGACGGGGCGCAGCGCCAACCGCGGCGACTGCTCTCAGGCATGTCGTCTGCCGTATACCCTGAAAGACGATCAGGGCCGCGTTGTGGCGTTCGAAAAACACCTGCTCTCGATGAAAGATAACGATCAGACCGCCAACCTGGGTGCGCTGATTGACGCCGGTGTGCGCTCCTTCAAGATTGAAGGGCGTTATAAAGACATGAGCTACGTGAAGAACATCACCGCTCACTATCGTCAGATGCTGGATGCCATCATTGAAGATCGCGGTGACCTGGCGCGTGCGTCGGCCGGTCGTACCGAGCATTTCTTTATTCCGTCAACGGACAAAACTTTCCACCGCGGCAGCACTGACTACTTTGTGAATGCCCGTAAAGGGGATATCGGTGCGTTTGATTCACCGAAGTTTATCGGTTTACCGGTGGGTGAAGTGCTGAAAGTGGCAAAAGATCACCTCGACGTGGAAGTGACCGAGCCGCTGGCCAACGGCGATGGACTGAACGTGATGATCAAGCGTGAAGTTGTGGGCTTCCGTGCGAATACGGTGGAAAAAAACGGTGAAAATCGCTATCGCGTATGGCCAAACGAGATGCCTGCGGATCTCTACAAAGCGCGCCCTAACGCGGCACTGAACCGTAACCTTGACCACAACTGGCAGCAGGCGCTGCTGAAAACCTCGAGCGAACGTCGTATCGCGGTGGACATTGAACTGGGCGGCTGGGAAGAGCAGCTGATCCTGACCATGACCTGTGAAGACGGTATCAGCGTGACGCATACGCTTGATGGCCTGTTCGAGGTGGCAAACAACGCGGAAAAAGCCCTTAACAACCTGAAGGATGGCGTGGCGAAGCTGGGGCAGACCCTTTACTACGCGCGTCATATCGACGTTAACCTGCCGGATGCCCTGTTTGTTCCGAACAGCCTGCTGAACCAGTTCCGCCGCGAGACGGCAGAAATGCTGGATGCCGCCCGCCTGGCTAACTATCCACGCGGCAGCCGCAAGGCCGAAACCGTTCCTGCGCCGGTTTACCCTGACACGCACTTGTCCTTCCTGGCGAACGTCTATAACCACAAAGCGCGTGAATTCTATCACCGTCACGGCGTACAGCTGATTGACGCAGCCTATGAAGCCCATGAAGAGAAGGGCGATGTGCCGGTGATGATCACCAAGCACTGTCTCCGCTTCGCCTTCAACCTCTGCCCGAAACAGGCGAAAGGGAATATTAAAAGCTGGAAGGCCACACCGATGCAGCTGGTGAATGGCGACGAAGTGCTGACCCTGAAATTTGACTGCCGTCCGTGCGAAATGCATGTGATTGGCAAGATGAAAAATCATATTTTCAAAATGCCGTCGCCGGGTAGCGTTGTGGCCTCCGTGAGCCCGGACGATTTAATGAAAACCCTGCCTAAGCGTAAGGGTAATTAATTACCGAAAGTGCGTGTCCGGTTTGCGCGATTTCTGCCACAGGTGGTGTTCGCGCAAACCTTCCGCAGACTCTTCTGCAACGCTGCGTAATTCATCGCTATCCGCTTCATGGCGGAGCTGATGCTCCACATTCTTTACCCACACATATTCATGGCCTTTATGTCCTGCCATCAGCTGACCTGAAAATAACCCACACACCAGCAATATCAGCGTTAACCCTTTTCTCATCATTATTTCACCGTTGAATGCCATCGCGGGACTATCATGCCAATAATTTCGTCGGGAAATTATTAAAATATTCAAATTAGCGCAAAGAGAGTGTCAAATTCTGTGCGGCGACAGCCGTGATGAGACTTTTCCTAAAATTAGCATCAAGTTTGTTAACCGCCAATTCTGGTACGTAATTAGCCACTAGCTTTAAGGATAAATCCTATATAATGGTTAAACTCTGGCTAAGGAATGGGTCTTGTTAAATGAAAAAAATGATAGCGCTTGCGCTGCTGGTGGTTGCTGTTGGGGCGGGTGCAGGTATTTACTCTATTAGTAATGACGAACCAGAATATATTCAGTCCGCGAAAGCACGTGTTGGGTCATATTTAACCAGCGATTACGGACGCGTGGCCTGTAATAGCACCAAAATTGATGACCAGCGCTGGCAATTAGGCTGCACCAATCAGGCAAGAGGTAAAACATTCGAGTTCGCGGTTTATCCGTCTGAAAAAGCACCGTATGGTGTGTCGCGTTCATTTTATCTGGAAGCCATCAATGATGATGCAAAACAGAGCGCGGAGCAGGGTCTGATGCGTTATTTGCAAATCAATACCAAAGCGGGTTAATCAGGCTGTTTACCTTTCATTGAGACTATGGATGTTAGTTTGTAAGAGATCCGCTGCCCGGCCATGGAGTGTCGGGACGTAGAGACCAAAATACAAATCTATCCATGCAAGCATTTACCGCCATATTATGGCGGTTTTTTTTGTCTGCAATCCGGCCACTAGCGGGCAGGACGCGAATAGTGTTTGCGATACTGGGCCGGGGAAAGGGCGAACTGCTGCCGAAAATGGTGACGCAGGGTCGATGCCTGACCGAATCCGGTCTGCTCCGCGATGCTGTCGATACTTAAGCGACTGCTTTCCAGATAATCCTTTGCCCTCAGCAGGCGCTCATTGAGCAACCAGCGCGCGGGCGTGGTGCCGGTCGCATCCTGAAAGCGGCGCAGAAAGGTGCGTTGACTCATGCCGACCCGACGCGCCAGTGAATCAACGCTGTGCGATACGGCAAGATGGGTATGCAGAAAATCAAACAGCTGACCGAGACGCTGACTTTCGCGCAGTTGCGCCACCGGGCGGCTTAGCTGCTGCGGCTGTGAGCCATCCCGGTGCGGGGGAATGACCAGACGACGCGCTACGGTGTTGGCAATTTCCATCCCATAATCCCGCCGGACTACGTGCAGGCATAAATCGATGCCTGCCGCGCTGCCCGCCGAGGTGAGAATGTCGCCGTCGTCCTGATAAAGTACATCTTCAACCACCTCGATGGCCGGGTAATGGGCCTTAAGCGCCTCAATATAGCGCCAGTGCGTTGTGGCTTTACGCCCATCCAGCAGGCCGGCAGCGGCAAGAACAAACACGCCGGAACAGATCGACAAAAGCTGGCATCCCCGCGCATTGGCCTTACGTAATGCCGCGCAGAGCGCGGGTGGAACCGGTGAATCCAGTCCTCGCCAGCCGGGCACGACGATCAGGTCGGCCGTCTCAAGCAGGGTTAAATCGCCGTCGGTGATGAGGCGAATCCCCCCGGTCGCCCGAAGTTCACCGCTGTCTACGCCCGCCACGGCAAAACGATACCATTCGTCTCCCAGCTCCGGACGCGGCAGACCAAAGATTTCCACAGCCACGCCAAACTCAAAGGTACACAAACCGTCATACGCCAGCACAATGACCTGAGGGCGGGAAATCTGTCTTAAGTTTGTCATCTTTTTGCTGTTTTCTGGCATAAACGAGCGCATTCACGGGCTGAATTTGTGGATAGAGTAGTGTTAACACAAACGCCAAAGATGAGGAAGGATCATGAGTTATGTTACTGAATTTCCGGCTGCTGAACCGCAGGAAGCCGTTACCCATTTTCTGCGCCGCCTGAGCGTCGAGACCGATTGCGCCGATGTGCATCATGCCATCACGAATCACGAGCAGGATTTCGTCCTGCTGCACGTCGTCGGAAGCCCGCAGCAGTTCGCCCGCCGTCACGTTCCCGGTGCACTACATATGCCGTGGCGTCAGATCACCGCCGAACGCATGGCCCAGTGGCCTGACGGCACGCTGTTTGTGGTCTATTGCGCCGGGCCTCACTGCAACGGTGCGGACAGAGCCGCGCTGAAGCTGGCGCGTCTGGGGCTGCCGGTGAAAATTATGCTCGGCGGGATCACCGGCTGGGAAGATGAAAAGTTTGAGTTTGCGAGCCAGGAATCGCTCTCCGCACTGTGAAGATGAATTTTTTTCAACACCCGTGAAATTTTCTCGTTTGCCGGCTGGCGGCAGGTATGACATCTTTTTTGGACATTTAGACATCCAGAAGTCTAAAGATTCAAATAATGAATTATCACTGCAGGCAATTATTGTCGGCAGATAAAGGAGATTTCCATGCAACGACACCATGCCCCATACCGCGCCGATGTAGTCGGCAGCTTTTTACGTCCGGATGCCATCAAACAGGCTCGCCTGAAATTCGCCAGCGGCGAAATTGATGCCGGGCAGCTTCGTGCGGTTGAGGATGAGGCGATCCGCCATGTTGTCGAGCAGCAGTGCGCCTGTGGCTTGCATGTGGTGACCGACGGTGAATTTCGTCGTGCCTGGTGGCACTTTGATTTCTTCGACGGTCTGCAGGGTGTTGAGCGTTACGATTCTCAGCAGGGTATTCAGTTCAATGGTGTACAGACCAAAGCCCACGGCGTGCGCGTGACCGGCAAGCTGGGCTTTGGCGATCACCCGATGCTGGAGGATTTCCGCTACCTGAAAAGCATTAGCGGCAATGCTCAGCCGAAGATGACCATTCCCAGCCCGAGCGTGCTGCATTTCCGCGGTGGGCGCAAAGACATTGATGCGACGGTCTACCCGGATCTGAAGGACTATTTTGACGATCTGGCGACCACCTGGCGGGACGCGATTCGGGCGTTTTACGACGCGGGCTGCCGTTATCTGCAGCTGGATGACACTGTCTGGGCCTATCTCTGTTCGGACGATCAACGTCGTCAGATCCGCGAGCGTGGTGACGATGCCGACGAGCTGGCGCGTATATATGCCCGCGTTCTGAATAAGGCACTGGAGGGCAAGCCGGACGATCTCACCATCGGGCTGCATGTCTGTCGCGGAAACTTCCGTTCAACCTGGATTTCCGAAGGGGGCTATGAGCCGGTGGCTGAAGTGCTGTTCGGGACGGTCAACGTGGATGCCTTTTTCCTTGAGTACGACAATGACCGGAGCGGTGATTTTGCACCACTGCGTTTTGTTCGCCCGGGCAAGCAGCAGGTGGTGCTCGGCCTTATTACCACCAAAAATGGCGAGCTGGAGAACCCGGAAGGGGTGAAGGCGCGTCTGGAAGAGGCGGCGAAATACGTGGCTAAAGAGCAGATTTGCCTGAGCCCGCAGTGCGGATTTGCCTCTACCGAAGAGGGCAACAGCCTGAGCGAAACCCAGCAGTGGGACAAAGTCCGTCTGGTGACACAGATCGCCAGCGAAGTCTGGTAAACCTTCCGCCACAGCGCTGCATTATAAAAGTGCAGCGCTGTACCATTCTGAGTCGTTCTTTTTACATCCTTCGTTACCTCTCCTGTTATAGCGCTTTATCCATCCTGGCATCCTTTTTGCTCTCTCTAAGCTGACGTTTTTATTTTCTGCGTCCACGCCGTATCGGACGCCTTTGCACAGCTTTCTTTTTCAGGAGTGAAAATATGCACCGTCGTACCTTATTAAAAGCCTTCGCATTGTCCGCGTCTGTCGTAGCTATGGGGATGAGTTTTGGCGCTCAGGCGGCCGATACCATCAAGGTGGGGATCATGCATTCCCTTTCCGGCACGATGGCGATTTCCGAAACGCCGCTTAAAGATGTTGCGCTGATGACCATCGATGAGATCAACGCCAAAGGGGGCGTGCTGGGTAAGAAGCTGGAACCGGTAGTGGTTGACCCGGCCTCGAACTGGCCGCTGTTTGCTGAAAAAGCGCGCCAGCTGCTGAGCCAGGACAAAGTGGCAGTGGTGTTTGGTTGCTGGACGTCGGTGTCGCGTAAATCGGTGCTGCCGGTGTTTGAGGAGCTGAACGGACTGCTGTTCTACCCGGTGCAGTATGAGGGTGAAGAGATGTCACCTAACGTCTTCTATACCGGCGCCGCGCCAAACCAGCAGGCGATCCCGGCGGTGGAGTACCTGATGAGTGAAGACGGAGGCAGCGCGAAACGCTTCTTCCTGTTAGGCACCGATTACGTTTATCCCCGCACCACGAACAAAATCTTGCGTGCTTTCCTGCATTCGAAAGGGGTGGAAGACAAAGACATTGAAGAGGTATACACCCCGTTTGGTCACAGCGATTACCAGACAATCGTTTCCAGTATCAAAAAATTCTCTGCCGGAGGGAAAACCGCGGTGGTTTCCACCATCAACGGCGACTCCAACGTTCCGTTCTATAAAGAGCTGGCTAACCAGGGCCTGAAAGCTACCGATGTTCCGGTTGTGGCCTTCTCAGTGGGAGAAGAGGAGCTGCGCGGGATTGACACCAAACCGCTGGTGGGCAACCTGGCGGCGTGGAACTACTTTGAGTCCGTTGATAACCCGACCAACCAGGCGTTTGTGGCGGATTACAAAGCGTATGCCAGGGCACACAAATTGCCGAACGCCGACACCGTGGTCACCAACGACCCGATGGAAGCCACCTACGTCGGGATCCACATGTGGGCGCAGGCGGTTGAAAAAGCAGGTACCACCGACGTCGATAAAGTTCGGGCGGCAATGGCCGGTCAGTCCTTCAAGGCCCCTTCAGGCTTTACGCTCACCATGGATGCCACCAACCACCATCTGCATAAGCCGGTCATGATTGGCGAAATTGAAGGTAACGGCCAGTTTAATGTGGTCTGGCAGACGGAACAGCCGGTGCGCGCCCAGCCGTGGAGTCCCTTCATTGCCGGTAATGACAAAAAGCCCGATCAGCCGATGAAAACCGCCAGCAACTAAGTTATCACCGCAGGGAGAAAAGTCATGAACGCCATACGCACGATCATCGCTATTGTGTGGCTTACCGGACTGCTGCCAGGGATGGTGCAGGCATCGGATGCCGACCAATTCGTGGCCGCCAGTCGCAGCCAGCAGGCAGAACTGTTGACGCAGTGGGCAACCGCGCCGGAGGCGGCACGGTTGCCGCTGCTCCAGGCGCTGCAGAGTGAAAGTCTCTACACCGACAGCCAGAAACATGCGTTTGCACAACGCCAGGGGGCAATGGTTCCCCTGGGTGAAACAAAAGCCGCGGCAGGCCAAACCAAAGCCGTGCGTCTGACCAACCGGCTGCGCAATCTGGTGGCGACGGCAATGGCAACCCATCAACTTTTGAGTGACAGTGTCACGGTAAGGCGTGCGGCAGCTCGTCAACTCCAGCGGGATGCGCAGCCTGAAATGCTCGATTTCCTGCAAAAACGGGTGAGCAGCGAAACGGATGATGTGGCCCGTCAGTCGCTGATGCTGGCGCTGGCGAACCTCCAGCTGGCAAGTCCGCAGGCTGCGGTGCGCCTGAACGCTGTGGCGCTGTTAGGGCAATCAGACGATCCGGACGTTCAGTCCCGGCTGATGCCGTATACGCAGGCAGGATCGGAGCCGGATGCCGGCGTGCGTGCTGCCGCTGCCGAAAGTCTGAAACAGATTGAGCATCGCCTGATGTGGGGCGATCTGCTTGGTCAGGCGTTTATGGGGCTCTCGCTGGGGTCGGTACTGTTGCTCGCCGCGCTGGGGCTGGCAATTACCTACGGCCTGCTGGGGGTGATTAACATGGCTCACGGGGAGATGCTGATGCTGGGCGCGTACGCCACCTGGATGGTTCAGCAGGTGATGGCCGGCTTCGCCCCACAGTGGCTGGCGCTCTACCCGATCGTTGCGCTGCCGGTGGCGTTTATTGTGACCGCCAGCATCGGGATGGTGCTTGAGCGTACCGTTATTCGTCATTTGTATGGCCGACCGCTGGAAACGCTGCTGGCGACATGGGGTATCAGCCTGATGATTATTCAGCTGGTACGCATGACGTTTGGCGCCCAGAACCTGGAGGTGGCAAACCCGGCATGGCTGTCCGGTGGCGTGCAGGTGTTTGCCAATCTGACGCTGCCGTGGAACCGCATTGTGGTACTGGGTTTTGTGCTGCTGGTGCTGTTCTTCACGTGGCTCATTCTGAACAAAACCCGTCTTGGACTGAACGTGCGCGCAGTGACGCAAAATCGCAGCATGGCAGCCTGCTGCGGGGTACCGACAGGTCGCGTCGATATGCTGGCCTTTGGGCTTGGCTCGGGGATTGCGGGTCTGGGGGGCGTGGCGTTATCGCAGTTAGGCAACGTTGGGCCAGAACTGGGCCAGGGTTACATCATCGACTCGTTCCTCGTGGTGGTGCTTGGCGGGGTGGGTCAACTGGCAGGTAGCGTGGCCGCGGCGTTTGGGCTGGGGATCTTTAATAAAATTCTCGAACCGCAAATGGGGGCAGTATTGGGCAAGATCCTGATCCTGGTGGCGATTATTCTGTTTATTCAGAAACGTCCGCAGGGGTTATTCGCACTGAAAGGGAGGGTTACTGACTGATGAGCCAGCCGCTTACCTTAACGCTGGCGCGCAAAGCGCCACGCACGACGCAGATAGCCGGTAGCCTGATCGTGGCCTGCCTGCTGATTTTACCGTTTTTCGCCTTACTGCCCGCGACGCATCCGCTGGCGATTTCGACCTGGATGCTCACGCTCACGGGTAAGATCCTCTGCTATGCCATTGTCGCCGTGGCGCTCGATCTGGTGTGGGGCTATGCCGGAATGCTCTCCCTGGGCCACGGTATCTTCTTCGCGTTGGGCGGCTATGCGATGGGCATGTACCTGATGCGCCAGGCAGCGGGTGACGGGCTGCCCGCGTTTATGTCGTTTCTCTCCTGGAGCGAACTGCCATGGTTCTGGTGGGGGACGCAGCACTTTGTCTGGGCTCTGGTATTAATTGTGATGGTACCGGGGCTGCTGGCGCTGGTGTTTGGCTGGTTTGCCTTTCGCTCAAAAATCAAAGGGGTCTATTTTTCGATCATGACCCAGGCGCTGACGTACGCGGGGATGTTGCTGTTCTTTCGCAATGAAACCGGCTTTGGCGGGAATAACGGCTTTACCGGTTTTACCACGCTGCTCGGGTTCTCCGTTACCGCGACCACCACCCGTATCGCGCTGTTTCTGGCTACCGTGATGCTGTTGCTGATAGCGCTGGGCACAGGCTTCGCACTGGCGAAAAGTAAGTTCGGTCGCATTCTGACCGCGGTGCGTGACGCCGAAAACCGCCTGACGTTTTGCGGGTACGATCCCCGCGGTTTCAAGCTGCTGGTGTGGACACTTTCAGCCGTACTCTGCGGTCTGGCTGGCGCACTGTATGTGCCGCAGGTGGGCATTATCAACCCGGGTGAAATGTCGCCAACCAACTCAATTGAAGCGGCCATCTGGGTTGCGCTGGGGGGGCGCGGCACGCTGGTCGGCCCGGTAATAGGCGCGGCGCTGGTGAACGGTGCGAAGAGCGTCTTTACCGTTGCCCTGCCGGAATACTGGCAGCTGTTTCTGGGGCTGATATTCATCGCCGTGACGCTGTTTTTACCACGCGGTGTCTACGGTCTGTTTCGTAAGGGAGAACACTAATGCAGCCAGCCGAAGAATTATTTACCCGCCAGTTACCCGGGGATCGCTATCGCGACCAGACCGATCCGGTACTGCAACTTGAAGCCATCAACGTGAATTTCGATGGTTTTCAGGCGCTGACGGACCTCTCACTGAACATTGGCGTGGGTGAATTGCGCTGCGTGATTGGCCCAAACGGTGCGGGAAAAACGACATTAATGGACGTGATTACCGGCAAGACGCGGCCTAAAAGCGGCATAGCGCTGTACGATCAGTCCATCGACCTGACGGCGCTCGAACCCGCCGAGATTGCCCGCCGGGGCATCGGACGTAAGTTCCAGAAGCCCACGGTCTTTGAAGCGCTCACGGTGTGGGAAAACCTTGAGATTGCGATGAAAACCGACAAATCCGTCTGGGCGAGCCTGCGGGCCAGACTCAACGGCGAGCAGCGGGACCGTATTGACGAGATGCTGCTCTTGCTGCGGCTTGGCGGTGAGCGCAATCGCCGCGCCGGGCTGCTTTCGCACGGGCAAAAGCAGTTTCTGGAGATTGGCATGCTGCTGGTGCAGGACCCGCATCTGCTGTTGCTGGATGAACCGGCGGCCGGAATGACCGACGCGGAGACCGACTATACGGCTGAGCTGTTCAGAACCCTTGCGGGCAAACACTCCCTGATGGTGGTCGAGCATGATATGGGCTTTGTCGAAACCATTGCCGATCACGTGACGGTACTGCACCAGGGACGCGTGCTGGCGGAGGGGTCACTTCGCCAGGTACAGGCGAATGAGCAGGTCATAGAAGTCTATCTGGGACGCTAAGGAGCCGTCATGTTACAGGTGAATGAACTGAATCAGTATTACGGCGGCAGTCATATTCTGCGCGGGGTAAGTTTTGAAGCGGCGACCGGTGAAGTGACCTGTCTGCTGGGGCGCAACGGGGTGGGGAAAACCACGCTGCTCAAGTGTCTGATGGGCCTGATCCCGGTAAAAACAGGAGACATTATCTGGCAGGGAAAAAAAATCACCCACAGCAAACCGCACCAGCGCGTGCAGTCCGGTGTGGCCTATGTTCCGCAGGGGCGTGAGATTTTTCCACGCTTAACGGTCGAGGAGAATCTGTTGCTCGGGCTGTCACGCTTCCCCGCCCGCGACGCAAAGCGCGTCCCGGAGGATATCTGGCAGTTGTTCCCGGTGCTTAAAGAGATGAAGCATCGTCGTGGAGGCGATCTCTCCGGCGGTCAGCAGCAACAGCTGGCGATTGGTCGCGCCCTGGCGAGCCGGCCACAGCTGTTAATCCTCGATGAACCCACGGAAGGTATTCAGCCGTCGGTAATCAAAGAGATAGGCCTGGTGATCCGCAAGCTGGCGGACAGAGGGGATATGGCAATCCTGCTCGTAGAGCAGTTTTACGATTTCGCCGCTGAACTTGCCGACAGCTATCTGCTGATGTCGCGCGGGACCATCATTCAGCGTGGACGGGGCGATACAATGGAACAAGAGGGCGTTCGCGGACTGGTTGCGATTTAAAATGTTATATTATAACATCCTCATTCTTATAAAACGGAGTGAGGAGTTTGTTTTGGCTGCACATATTGGCAAATTTGCAATGACTCTGGGGGCGCTGCTGGTAAGCGGTCAGCTGTTTGCCCATTCGCATGGTCATCAGATGACGGAAGCGGAACAGAAGGCGGCGAACGGCGTCTTTGAGGATAAAGACGTCAAAGACAGAAAGCTGTCTGACTGGGATGGGACATGGCAATCCGTCTATCCGTTTTTGCTCGATGGCGCGCTGGATCCGGTTTTTAAACAGAAAGCGCAGAAGGATAAAAAATCCTTCGACGAGGTGAAAGCTTACTATCGCACAGGGTATGCGACGGACGTTGAGGCTATCGGCATCGAAAACAACGTGATGGAATTCCACAAAGGTAAGGCTATCAGTCGCTGCCAGTATGATTACAGCGGCTATAAGATCCTGACTTATGCATCAGGTAAGAAAGGGGTTCGCTATCTGTTCGAGTGTAAAGATCCGGACAGCAAGGCGCCGAAGTTTGTCCAGTTCAGCGACCATACCATCGCCCCAAAAGCCTCTTCCCATTTCCATATCTTTATGGGCAACACCTCCCACGAGGCGCTGCTAAAAGAGATGGATAACTGGCCGACGTACTACCCGAACGAAATGTACAAACAGCAGGTGGTCGACGAGATGCTGCACCATTAATGGCCTGCCCGATGCCGGGTGGGCGTCATGCCGCCCGGCGTCGAGGACTTAAGCCACTTTCGGCATTTCGCACCACGCCTTCACGCTCATTCCGCGCAAAATCATCAGCCAGGCAATCACGATGGCAACCATCATGATCGCAAACAATGACCAGTGCGGCAGGTTGGTAAGGATAATACCGGTGATCATCGGGTTTGCCGCCGCCCCAAGCCAGCCCAGCGCCTGTGCAGAGAAATAACTCGCTTTCATACCCGGCGGGGCAATATTGTCGATCAGCATATATTCGCCCGGTGCATAGATAATCTCACCCAGCGTAAACACCGCTGCCGCAATGCCCCAGTAGACCAGGTTTTCCCCGGAGAGCATAAAACCGCCCAGACCCAGGACGAAGAAGAGTGTTCCCACCGTCATCAGCGGACGTATATTGGTGGCGGAGATCTTGCGACCGATAACGTATTGCAGGGTGACGACCACCGCAGCATTCACCGGCAGCACCACGGCGACCACGTTTTGCGCAAAGTTGCTGTCGGCATTCGCAGCCAGCACGTACTGCGAAATACAGCTGGCGAATGACCCGCCCACATACGACGCCAGCAGGCCGGAAAGGGTGTACCAGAAGAGGGCGCGGTCTTTAAGCAGTACTGACGGTTGCCACGGCATTTTCTCTTCGGTGGCATCGAGCGCAACGCTTTTTTGCACGAAGAAATGGATAAAACCGAGCGGCAGTGCGGCACAAAAAGCGGCCAGCCAGAACGGCAGCTGCAGGCTGTACATCACCAGTAAGGTGCCCACCGGCGGCCCGATCGTCCAGCCAATGTTCAGGAAGCTATAGTTTAGCGAGAAAACGCGCGCTTTTTGACTCGAGGTCAGCACATCGGCAAACCAGGCCTTCAGCACCGTTGAAAACACCGAATAGGCGCAGTTAATCAGGGAAAAGAAGAGCACCACCAGCGTGACGTTATCCACCAGCGGGATAGCAACAAACCCGGCAATAAAGGCGACGATAGACATCAGCATGTAGCGCTTTTTATCAAACTTATCGGCGAGGATGCCAAACCCCATACTGAATACCACACCGACGGTAAGCGCAATGGTCAGGGCATAACCAATATTCTCGACGCTCATATTAAATACACGCGTGAGATAGATGGTCATAAACGGCAGCGTTGCCCCACGACCAATGGTTAATAATAACGACGACGCCAGCAGCGCTGCGGTTGAGCGCCTGAGTGATGGTTTCATATTCCTGCCTGACAATTGCGTTTGGTTTTTTGAGCCGCAGAGATTCTGGCCGCGCTTGCTCGCCGCCATCCTGCAACGTGTATTATTTTAGGTATATATCAGGAGTATCACGACATAAGGGGCTTGTATAGCACCTAATTTATCCGTAAGTGCTTCAGTTGACTGCCAGAAATAATGATCTTCTCGTGGCATGTTTTTTTCGTTACCTTGAAGTGTTTACAAAAATTTAATTATTCAGGGGCAGAGTATGACGCGAAAAGACGGGCTGCTGGCGTTGCTGGTGGTTATCGTATGGGGTCTGAATTTTGTGGTCATCAAGCTTGGGTTGCATAACATGCCCCCACTCATGCTGGCCGGTTTGCGTTTTCTGCTGGTGGCTTTCCCGGCGCTCTTCTTTGTCGCGCGCCCGAAAATTCCGTTCAGACTCTTACTGGGATACGGCCTGACCATCAGCTTTGGCCAGTTCGCGTTTCTGTTCTGCGCCATTAAGTTCGGGATGCCCGCCGGTCTGGCTTCTCTGGTGTTACAGGCTCAGGCGTTCTTTACCATCATTCTCGGGGCGTTTGTCTTTGGCGAGCGTTTGCAGGGTAAACAGCTGGCGGGGATCACCCTTGCGGTGTTCGGCGTGCTGGTGCTGATAGAAGCCAGCCTGAACGGGCAGCACGTGGCGTTACTGGGCTTTATGTTAACGCTGGCGGCGGGACTGAGCTGGGCCTGCGGGAATATCTTCAACAAGCTGATTATGCAGCATGAGGCGCGCCCGAAGGTGATGTCGCTGGTGGTCTGGAGCGCCTTGATCCCCATTGTTCCGTTTATGGTTGCGGCGCTCATTTTTGATGGGCCGGACGTGATGCTGAAAAGCCTGGTGGAAATCGATCTCACCACCATTTTATCGCTGATCTACCTGGCGTTTGTGGCCACCATTATTGGTTATGGGATCTGGGGATCGCTGCTGGGTCGCTACGAAACCTGGCGCGTTGCGCCGTTATCCCTGCTGGTTCCGGTGGTAGGGTTGGCCAGCGCCGCGCTGTTGCTCGATGAAAAGCTGAGTGCGCTGCAGCTGCTGGGGGCCGTGCTGATCATGGCCGGGCTGTACATCAACGTGTTTGGTTTGCGCGTGCGTCGGGTAACGCGGGCAAGAGGATAGGCATAAAAAAAGCCCCGCATCCGCGGGGCAAAAACGAATCAGAAGCTGTGCTGATTATAATAAGGCACGCCTAACTCGTCGGATTTGTCACTACCAGCACCCATGTGGTTGAAGTCATAAGGTGACTGGTCATGTGCTGACGGCAAAATCATCGTATCACGATTATTTTGCTGCGTTGCACGAGGGGTTTGCTCCGCGAAGGTCTGGCTGGAAAACAGCACCAGCAAGGCGAGGGCGGCGGAGGCTGTAACTTTCATGATTTCCTCGGTTACGTCTTTACAGGCGATGATTAACTACAATGTTTTAGTGGATACAGGTATCGGGATTCACCCGGCACGCTGGTAATACGGTATTTGTGAGGCGGCACGTCGAAGTAGTTCTTAAACGTACGCGTCAGGGTTTGCTGTGATTCAAAACCGTAACGTTCCGCCAGATAAAGGATCGGCTCATTGCTTTCTTTCAGCTTCTGGGCAATTTCCGTCAGCTTGCGGCTGCGAATATATTGACCTAATGAATGGCCGGTCTCTTTTTTGAACATCCGTTGCAGGTGCCATTTGGAGTAACCTGAACGCTCTGACACTTTTTCAAGGGAGAGCGGCGATTCCAGGTTATCTTCGATCCAGTCCAAAATGCTATGAATAGTAATAGCGTCAGTATTGCGTCTGGACATCGTCATACCTCTTTTTCTGTTTACGGCAGTATTTTCTTAAGCAAAAGCTCAAGCGTTGCCACTTCATCTGCCGTTAAGTTTTTTGTTAGTTCCTGATGCAGTGTTTGTCCTACTAGTTGATGACATTGCTCGCACATCGCCGCGCCATCGCTGGTGAGTTTCACCAGGACGCCGCGTTTGTCATTCGGGTTAGGGCTTCGTTCTATCCATCCTTTGCAAACGAGACGATCGAGCATGCGGGTTAGCGCACCCAGATCGACAGAGAGCACCTTTTTCAGCTCAACCGGCGTGATACACACTTCGCAGCGAATGGAGCACAGCACTTTGAACTGCGTGGCGGTGATATCCAGCGGTGACAGATAGTCATTGAGCAGGCGATCTTTTTTCTGGTTAACCATATGAATAAGACGACCCAGCGGAATAATGTCGTTAAAGAGATCACTGGTGCTTTTCACAATGGTTGCCCTGGCAAGTAGTTTAGTCACGGCAGATATTATTGCTCAGGCAAGTATAAGTCAACTGAATGGATCAGCGGATGCCACGAATTGCTAAAACGTTTCATGAACTTTTTTTGCATGCTTTCAATTCAAATAGATAACGAAGGGTTATCGTTAATGACCGTAAATAATCGTTACGTTGAGCGAATGGCTGAACGTCACACTTTCACCCTATAATTGCGGTGATAAACATGGATAAGGACAACGACGCACTATGTTGGATTTGATTAAAGCAATTGGTCTGGGGCTGGTGGTATTGCTGCCGTTGGCTAACCCGCTAACGACGGTTGCGCTCTTCCTGGGGCTGGCAGGGAACATGAACAGCGCCGAGCGTAACCATCAGTCGATGATGGCCTCGGTCTATGTGTTTGCCATCATGATGGTGGCTTACTACGCAGGACAACTGGTGATGAACACCTTCGGAATCTCTATCCCGGGTCTGCGTATTGCCGGCGGACTGATTGTCGCCTTCATCGGGTTCCGTATGCTGTTCCCTGCGCAGAAAGCGCATGAGTCACCTGAGGCCAAAAGCAAATCCGAAGAGCTGGAAACCGAGCCCAGCGCGAATATTGCTTTTGTCCCGCTGGCGATGCCCAGTACGGCGGGGCCAGGAACGATTGCGATGATCATCAGCTCCGCGTCAACGGTGCGGGATGGTTCGACCTTCCCGGACTGGGTCATCACGGTTGCGCCCCCGCTGATTTTTGCACTGATTGGTATCATCGTATGGGCATCCTTGCGCAGTTCAGGCGCGATCATGCGCTGGGTCGGTAAGGGCGGTATTGAGGCGATTTCCCGCCTGATGGGCTTCTTACTGGTGTGTATGGGCGTGCAGTTTATTATCAACGGCGTGCTGGAGATTATTAAGACGTACCATTAATCACCCGCCCGGTAATGCAAAACGGCAACCTCGGTTGCCGTTTTACGTTGACTGCGGTCTACCTGTGATGGGCCTGTTCTTCCAGTGCGACCGGCCATTTACGGAAGATGAGCAGGGACCAGATGAGCGCCACCAGTGCCGGAATGGCACCCAGATAGCCAATCGCCGACATCGACACGTGAAGGCTAATCTGATTTCCCAGAAGCGCGCCCGCGCCAATACCGAGATTGAAAATCCCCGAGAACAGTGACATCGCCACATCCGTTGCGTCCGGCGCGAGGGCCAGCACCTTCACCTGCATACCCAGACCGATAATCATGATCGCCACTCCCCAGAACAGGCTCAGGACGGCCAGATGACCCTCGCTGCCCGCTGCTGGCATGAGTAACACCAGGCACGCCAGCAGTAAACCAATGGCGCTGCTGACCAGCGCCGACGCGTGCTGATTGCCGAGCTTACCAAACAGAATACTACCAATAATGCCCGCGCCCCCCAGGATCAACAGCAGAACGGTGGCAAAGTTGGCGCTAAAGCCGGCCACGACCTGAACGAACGGCTCGATATAGCTGTAGGCGGTGTAATGTGCCGTGACCACAATGACCGTCAGCAGATAGATACTCAGCAATGCCGGACGACGCATTAACAGCGGCAGGCTTTTCAGCGAGCCGGAGTGTTCGCTTGGCAGCTTCGGCAGCAGTTTAATCAGGCAGACCAGGGTGATCATTGCCCCCATGCCGATAGCGAAGAACGTGGTTCGCCAGCCAAAGTATTGCCCAACGATACGGCCAATCGGCAGGCCCAGGACCATAGCCAGTGCCGTGCCGGTGGCTATCAGGCTCAATGCCTGCGCGCGTTTTCCCGCAGGTGCCAGGCGGATGGCCAGTGACGCGGTGATCGACCAGAACACGGCATGGGCAAAGGCGATACCGACGCGGCTGATGACCAGCACCGTAAAGTTCCACGCCAGAAACGACAGGACGTGGCTGACGATAAACAGAGCAAACAGCCCGATCAGCAGCTTTCGCCGTTCCATCTGGCTGGTCATCAGCATAAACGGCAGTGACATCAGTGCCACCACCCAGGCATAGATGGTCAACATAATGCCCACCTGCGCGGTTTCCATCTGGAAACTTTCAGCGATGTCAGACAACAGCCCAACCGGAACAAATTCTGTGGTATTAAAAATAAACGCGGCAATTGCCAGCGTGACCACTCGTAGCCACGCGACTCTGCGGGTAACTGTGTTCGTTGTCATAGCGATGTCGGAGATTCGTTGCTGAAAAGAAGAGGAGACGATCTTAAAACGTCAACAGGCGAAAACTCAACCATTATGTGATGCAGATCTCAAAATTAACCTGGTAAAAGCGGTAGCCGGGGGCATGGTTTTCATTGAATATAAAAGAACATCACAACAAAAACAGGCGGTAAGACAATGCAGGAGATTGATTTTTATCTGGTAGATGCGTTCAGCAATGCCTCTTTTGGTGGAAACCCGGCGGCCGTGTGCCCGTTAGACGCATGGTTGCCTGATGAGACACTGCTCAGAATGGCACAGCAGCATAATCAGTCGGAAACGGCGTTTTTCGTCTGCAGTAAAGCGGGAATTGAGTTACGCTGGTTTACCACCCTTACCGAAGTCAACCTTTGCGGACATGCCACACTGGCAGCCGCGTACGTCCTGTTTAATGAACTCAACTATCCTGACCCGCGTATCCACTTTGATACCGCCTCTGGCCAACTGACGGTTAGCCGGGAAGGGGACTGGATGACGCTGGACTTCCCGGCATGCCCGACGCAGGAAGAGACGCCCCCGCCGGCGATGCTTGCGGCGCTGGGGATCGGCCATTACGTAGAAGCCCGTAAGGGGCGAGCCTGGGTGGTGGTTCTGGAAAACCGCCAGCAGGTTGAGGCGCTTGCGCCGAATATCTCGGCAATGACGCCTGGCGAACATAAGGTCAGCGTGACGGCGCGGGGAGAGGGGGATTATGATTTTGTGAGCCGCTTTTTCTCACCGGGAGTTGCCGTCTGGGAAGATCCGGTCACCGGATCCGCGCATACAATGCTTATTCCCTACTGGAGTGAAAAACTGGGTAAAACAGCGATGTTTGCCCGCCAGGTGTCGGCTCGTGGCGGTGATATGCGCTGCGAACTGAAAGGTTCACGTGTGCTGATGAGCGGGCAGGCCTCGCTTTATCTGAAAGGCACCGTCTTTCTGCGCTAAATAACCATAACAAAAGAGGAAAAGACAATGCAGGAAATTGATTTCTATTTGGTCGATGCCTTCAGCGACAGGGCGTTTGGCGGCAACGCAGCGGCGGTTTGCCCCCTGGAAGAGTGGCTGCCGGACGAGACGCTGCTCAACATGGCGCAACAGCACAATCAGTCTGAGACGGCCTTTTTCGTACGCACTGACGGCGGATTCGAGCTGCGCTGGTTCACTACCCTTGACGAAATTAACCTGTGTGGACATGCCACACTGGCGGCATCGCATGTCATTTTCGAATACCTTGATTATCCACACACGGAAATCACCTTCACCACCCGTTTCGTCGGCGAGCTGACGGTAAAACGCAGCGGTGACTGGCTGACGCTCAACTTCCCGGCCTGGCCGACGGAGGTCGTCGATAATCCGCCAGCGCTGCTGTTGAGCGCGCTGGGCATTGAGCGGGCAAAAGAGGTGCGTGTCGGGCGCGACTACATGGTGGTGCTGGAGAACCAGCAGCAGGTAGAGGCCCTTACGCCGGATATCTCAGCAATGATTCCGCTGGATAAGATGGTCTGCGTCACGGCACCGGGCGATGAATATGACTTCGTCAGCCGCTTCTTCTGTCCGGGAGAAGGGGTGCCGGAAGATCCGGTCACGGGGTCCACTCACAGCATGTTGATTCCCTACTGGAGCGAAAAGCTGGGCAAAACCGTGCTGAACGCGCGCCAGGTCTCGCGACGGGGCGGGGATTTACGCTGTGAACTGGCGGGGGACCGGGTGTTAATCGGCGGTCAGGCCACCCTGTATCTGAAAGGGCATATCTATCTACGCCAGGCGATGTAAGCCAGGAATGGGCCACCGTCATTTCATCATTGGGAATGACGGTGGCTTGCGTTAATCAAACGTGCGTTTTTCCCCCTGCCAGCCAGACGTAATCAGAAATTCACGCCACGTTAAGGTGGCAGGGTTTATGGTTCTGCTCCAGGTAAGATCCCGGTCTTTTCCGTAATAGCCGTAGTTCACGGCATATTCCGTCATGCCGGTAATTTCACTGACCAGTGCCGCGTTGTCTGCGAAATCGGGGAAGTGGTGAAGGAGTGCTTCTCGCGTGTAGGCTGAGCGATACCGGGCTTTTATGCCGGTGACCTCCGTGAAGGTTTCCACCATCTCACGCGGCGAAAGACACTCACCGACAACGGGTAACGTCATGCCGTTGTAGTGTTCGGGGTTATCGAACATCTCAAGCACCGCAGGGCCGGTCGCCGTGAGCGGGTCGACAAAGGGCGCCCGAACGTCTTCCGGGAGATAGAGGGGAAAGATCAGCTCGTCGCCTTCTTTACGCGGCGGATAATATTCGGCCAGATTGGTGTAAAAGAACGCCAGTTGAATAAACGACGCGCTGACGGGGAGTGTGCGGATGTACTCCTCAATTCGGCCCTTATCGCTGAAATGAGGAGCCCATAGAGTTCCGGCCGTTATTCTCTCGACGTTTTCCAGACTGCTGAAGACAAGGTGTTTTACGCCGGCGTTGACGGCGGCATCTGCAAGCCTGTAACCCAGCGCCGTTTCACCCGTTGGCATCTGCGTCGATACGGGGATGAAACCTGGTGTCATCAGAAACGCCCCGTCTGACTCGGCAAACGCCCCGATCAGATGCGCATCATTGCCTGTCTGAAGGGTGATTTGTCTCAGTTCAGCACCCCGTTCCGCCAGCTGTTTCGCCGCAGGAGAGTCCGTGTTTTGCGTTAAGGCGCGCACCCGATAGCGCCCACTTTGCAGCAGGGTTCTGGTTACGCTACGTCCTTGTTTACTGGTGGCACCAAAAACTGTTATGAGTGGTTTTTTATCATACGACATTTCATTCTCGCTCTGTGTTGTTGCGGTAGTGCATTATCGGAATGCGGGCGGCGAGCGTGAAATCGATTTATTTCTTACATGATATCCATCCTATGAATACCAAAAAGCCTGACGTAAACCTGCTGCTGACTCTGGAAGCGCTGGTCGCGGAGCAAAATGTCACCAGGGCCGCCAGCCGGCTTTGTCTTAGCCAGCCTGCCGTCAGCGCGCAGCTTAACCGGTTGAGGGGGATGTTTAACGATCCGTTATTGATCCCGGGGCGCAGGGGGATGACGCCAACCCCCAAAGCTCTTGAGCTGATGGCGACGCTTGGCGGGGCGCTGGCAAAAATACGGGATAAGCTGCAATCACATGAGGACTTTGATCCGCTGCACGATTCGCTAACGGTCTCTCTGGCCTGTACTGATTACGTGCAGGCCGCGGTCATTATGCCGCTGATTGTGACCCTGCAAGAGATTGCCCCCGGCGTGCGTATTGCTGTCAGGAATTACGATCCGCATCAGCTGGCCCATCAACTGAGCTCAGGCGATGTTGATGCTGCCATAGCCACGCCAGACCCTGCGCAGGCGCAGCTCAGAACGCAACATCTTTATGACGAATCGTACGTGCTTATCGGGCGCCCTCAGCATCCTGAACTGAACGACCAACTGACAATGGAAGCGTTCGCAAAACTTGAGCATATTATCGTGTCCCCCTCGGGAGGCGGTTTTACCACGCCGCTCGATGTCATGCTGGCGGAGTCAGGGTTGCAACGTAAGGTTGCGGTGTCTGCGGCATCATTTCTGTTTGTTCCCGGCATGGTGCAGATGAGCCATCTGGTAGCACTTGTGCCCCGACGATTGATTATGGGAACCGTTAACCCGCTCACCGTGGTGGAACTCCCCTGGCTGAAAGAGACGTTTGACGTCAGTCTTATCTGGCATGAACGCAGCCATAACCACGCCGGACAACGCTGGCTAAGGGATACCCTCGTCAGCCTGAACGGCAATGCTGATATAAGTTAACGGTATGAAGCACGTGTGCAGGGCTGCGCTATGTTGAAATAAAAACAACAAGGAGCCCGCCATGTATTCCATTACCGCTGAATCTGCACATCACCCTGATATTTTGCATCTGATTGCCGCGCTTGACCGCTATCAGAGCGAACTCTATCCCGCTGAAAGTAACCACCTGCTCGATCTGACCGAACTGCCGACAGCCTCGCTGATCCTGATGATTATTCGGGACCGGCAGCTTCATGCCGTCGGGTGTGGTGCCGTGGTGCTCAACGGCGACGGGACCGGTGAAATGAAACGGGTGTATATCGATCCGGCTCATCGCGGGCAACATCTCGGCGAGATGCTGCTGGCGGCGCTGGAAGATGAAGCCCTGAGCCGTCACTGCCACACGCTTCGCCTGGAGACGGGCATCCGGCAACATGCCGCCGTCCGTCTGTATGAGCAGTGCGGCTATGAGCAACGTCCGGCGTTTCCGCCGTATGTTGATGACCCGCTGAGCCTCTTTATGGAGAAGGCACTGGTGGTTGACGTTCGTTTAGCAGCGCTATAAAAGCCTCCAGCGGGCGGGTCATAGCCCCGCGGCGCCAGACCAGCCAGGTGGTGAGCCAGCGCCAGTTTTCTGCCAGCGGCCAGGCTTCCACCTGATGGTGGCCTGGCATACTTTCCAGCATCGAACGAGGCATCAGCGCGATACCGGCGCCCGCGATGACGCAGGCGAGCATGCCGTGATAAGACTCCATCTCATGAATACGCCCGGGCGTGGCTCTGTCGGCGTGAAACCAGCTTTCCAGATGTCGGCGATACGAACAGTTTGCGCGAAAGGCGTAGACGTCACTGCCGCTTACCTGCGTGGCGCGTGCCACTTCTGCATGCCCGGCGGGCGTGACCAGCATCATCTCTTCCCGGTAAACCGGCATGCCTTCCAGTTCCGGATGCGAAAGGGGGCCGTCGACAAACGCGGCGCTTAAGGTTCCCTCCAGTACGCCGTCAATCATTGTGCCGGACGGCCCGGTAGAGAGGGCAAACTGGATACGTGGGTAGCGCTGGTTAAACTGCGCCAGGCTTTCCGGAATACGCACGGCGGCGGTACTCTCCAGCGCACCAAGCGCAAATAATCCCTGCGGTTCATCACCGGCGACGACCATTCGTGCTTCATCGACCAGCGCCAGGATCTGCTTGCTGTAGCGCAGGAAGTTATGCCCGGCAGGGGATAAACGTAAACGCTGGTTCTCACGAATAAACAGCTCAACGCCAAGATCGGCCTCCAGCTGGCGGATGCGGGTGGTCAGGTTCGACGGAACGCGATGCACCTTTTGCGCCGCCTGGGTGATGCTGCCGGTGAGCGCCACGGCGTTAAACATTTCAAGCTGAGTTAAGTCCATGCCATTCTCGATTTGTGAACAAGGTGGTTAGTATTATTCATTTTTAAGAAATAGCAGAGTGCGCCACAATGAATCAACCGTTATTACGTGGAGACCATCATGACTTATTCCTCTGCTACACATGCCCTCTCTGTTAACCCAGCCACCGGCGAGACGCTCGCGGCGTATCCGTGGGCGAGCACCGACGACGTTGAACGCGCAATTGCGCAGGCTGATGCCGGTTTTCGTCAGTGGAGACGCGTAAGCGTTTCAGACCGGGCGCAGAAGCTGCGCGATCTCGCCAGCGCGCTGCGCAACCGTGCAGACGAGATGGCACGAATGATCTCCCGTGAGATGGGCAAACCTATTTTGCAGGCGCGTGCTGAAGTGGCAAAATCCGCCAGCCTCTGCGACTGGTATGCGGAACACGGCCCGGCAATGCTGCAGCCTGAACCGACCCTGGTAGAAAACCAGAACGCGGTGATTGAATACCGGCCGCTGGGACCTGTTCTTGCCGTCATGCCGTGGAACTTCCCGCTCTGGCAGGTACTGCGTGGCGCGGTACCCATCCTGCTGGCCGGGAACAGCTATCTGCTCAAGCACGCGCCAAACGTACTCGGCTCGGCTGACCTTATTGCGCAGGTATTTGCTGACGCCGGTTTTCCGCAGGGTGTCTTTGGCTGGGTGAATGCCACGAATGAGGGCGTGAGCCAGGCGATCAACGACCGTCGTATTGCCGCTGTAACCGTAACCGGCAGCGTGCGCGCGGGGGCGGCGATCGGTGCGCAGGCGGGGGCAGCACTCAAGAAATGCGTCCTGGAGCTGGGCGGTTCAGATCCGTTTATTGTGCTCAATGATGCTGATTTGGATCTGGCGGTGAAAGCAGCCGTGGCCGGACGTTATCAGAATACCGGACAGGTTTGCGCCGCCGCTAAGCGCTTTATTGTGGAAGAGGGCATCGCTGATGCTTTCACCCAGCGCTTTGTCGAGGCGACGGCAGCCCTGAAGATGGGGACGCCGGATAGCGAAGAAAACTTTATTGGCCCGATGGCGCGATTTGACCTGCGCGATGAACTGCATCAGCAGGTGCAGGCCACGCTGGCCGAAGGCGCCACGCTGCTGCTTGGCGGGGAGAAAGTCGCCGGTGAAGGTAACTACTATGCACCGACCGTGCTGGGGAATGTCACTGCCAGCATGACGGCATTTCGTCAGGAGCTGTTTGGTCCGGTTGCGGCGGTTAGCGTTGCGAAAGACGCGGAGCACGCGTTGCTGCTGGCTAACGACAGCGACTTTGGTCTGTCCGCAACCGTCTTTACCGCGAACGATACGCTGGCGGAGAAATTCTCCCGTGAGCTGGAGTGCGGTGGGGTGTTCATCAATGGTTTCAGCGCCAGCGATGCGCGCGTGGCCTTTGGCGGCGTGAAGAAGAGCGGTTTTGGTCGTGAGCTTTCCCACTTCGGTCTGCACGAGTTCTGTAACGTGCAGACGGTATGGAAGAACAGAGTCTAGTTCGCTCTCCGATAACGGCCTTCAGCACGAAGGCCGTTGTCATTTTCCTGCAATGGTTCTGTCATTTTCGTTTCGTAGACTCGCACGCGTCTAACGTCTTGTTACTGAAGAAAATTATGAACCTAACGCAAATTTTTCGCCGTATTGCGCAGCGCCTCATCCCTCGTCAGTTTGGCCTGCTGACCGGTATTTTCTGTATTATTGGTCTTTTCTCCGCACTGCAACTCTCCTCTTCATTTTTGCTCAATGCTTCCCTGAAAGATGCTCAGCGCAACGAGCAGCAAAATCTGCTGGCATACCAGCAACAGAGCAAACTGGATCTGGCCCGCGTGTCTCTGCTGGCAGCAAGCGATCTGCTTAACCGCTCCGGCGTCTGGTTTATGCAGGATAAAGAGACCGGCTCTGAAGGAAGCTGGCACAGCCTGATGGACGAAGCTCAGGCGTCGCTGACGGTTTCTCAGCAGGCCTGGAACGCCTGGCTGGCGCTCAATCCGCCAAAAGATGATGCCCTGATCACCAGCTACCAGCTTTTCTACGGTGCCATCAAGGAGCAGGCGGAAGGGCTCATCAAGACCAACACGATCGACGCCTTTTTTGCCGTACCTGCCCAGGCTTTCCAGACTGACTTCAACGAAAACTATGCCCGCTATCAGCAGGCCAGCGAGAAGCAGGCGATGCAGGGCCGCCAGAGTCTGATGGCGCAACTCTCTGGCCTGCAAACGCTCTTCCTGATTGCACCGGTTCTGCTACTTGCCATCGCCATTCTGGTGTGGTTCGGCATGTCCCGCTGGGTCATTACGCCGCTGCGTCGGTTGATTGCTCACATTAACCAGCTGGCGGCAGGAGACCTGTCCGGTACACCGCCAGGCGTGCTGCGCTTTAACAAGGAGATCGGACAGTTGAGCGACAGTGTTTCCACCCTGCAGCACGGACTGCAGGAACTGGTGACCCAGGTCAGCAATGCCACCCACGCAATGGTCGAAAATATAGGCTCGCTGGCGCAGGGCAACCAGAAGCTGTATCTGCAATCGGCTCGTCAGGCGAAAGAGCTTGAGGATGTGACGACACACATTGCCGCGCTGGAAAACCACGTGGAAGGGAATACAGGTTATGCAAAACTCGCCAGCTCACGGGCGGACGAGGCGCGCCAGGTAGCCGCGGGTGGCGATCGGATGATGACAACCGTCAATGCCTCCATGCAGGCGATCGTTGACCGATCGTCAGAGATGCGCGGGATCGTGGCTATGATCGACAGCGTGGCGTTTCAGACCAACATTCTGGCACTGAATGCGGCCATCGAGGCTGCCCATGCGGGGAACCACGGGCGCGGGTTCGCCGTTGTCGCCCGGGAAGTGGGGCTGCTGGCCAGAAAGAGCAGCCACTCGACGCAGACTATTCAGGCACTGATCAATCACTCTTTGCAGGGCATCGAAGACGGTTCCCGGGCCGTTAACCTGCTGGAAGATAATCTGCAGCAGGTGATCGGGCTGGTGGCTAATTTAAGCAGTCTGCTGAATGAGATCTCGGTCGCGACCCTGAGCCAGGGGGAGAGCATTCATCAGATGACGCGGCAGCTTCAGGCGCTGAATCAGGTTTCCCGTCAGACCGACATGCTGGTGTCTGACGCGTCGGATGCCTCTGAACGGCTGCATAAGCAATCCGATCTTTTATTGCAGGCGGTTTCGCGTTTTCGTCTTAGCGCCTGACGCAACATATAAGCCTCTGTTATACTCGCAGCCCGTTTTAGCCTGAGGGCAAGGAGCAAAGTGTGGCTGCGGTCATCCATAATGAGATGTTGGACGAGATTCTGTCGCAGGTTCGTCCGTTAATTGGAAAAGGGAAGGTTGCCGACTATATTCCGGCCCTTGCCTCAGTCAGCGGGAATAAGCTGGGTATTGCCATTTGTACGGTAGACGGGCAGCGTTACCAGGCCGGTGACGCCACCGAGCGTTTTTCAATTCAGTCGATTTCAAAAGTACTCAGTCTGGTTGCGGCCATGCGCCAGTATGAGGAAGACGAAATCTGGCACCGCGTGGGGAAAGATCCGTCCGGGCAGCCTTTCAACTCACTGCTTCAGCTCGAAATTGAACAGGGTAAACCGCGTAACCCGTTTATCAATGCCGGTGCGCTGGTGGTTTGCGATATGCTGCAAAGCCGTCTCAGCGCCCCTCGCCAGCGTATGCTTGAAATTGTCCGCCAGCTCTCGGGCGTCGCGGATATTGCCTACAATGCGGTGGTGGCGCGCTCGGAGTTTGAACACTCCGCCCGTAACGCGGCTATCGCCTGGCTCATGAAATCGTTTGGTAACTTCCATAACGATGTCGCCACCGTGCTGCAAAACTATTTCCATTACTGCGCGCTGGAAATGAGCTGTGTTGAACTGGCACAGACATTCTTGTTCCTCGCCCATCAGGGGCATGCGCCGCACCTCGCGCAAGATGTTGTCTCGCCCATGCAGGCGCGTCAGGTGAATGCCCTGATGGCGACCAGCGGGATGTATCAGAACGCCGGAGAGTTTGCCTGGCGCGTCGGTCTTCCGGCTAAATCGGGTGTCGGCGGCGGGGTGGTGGCAATCGTGCCTCACGAAATGGCGATTGCCGTCTGGAGCCCGGAGCTGGATGAAACGGGAAATTCACTTGCCGGTGTGGCAGTTCTGGAGAAACTGACCCAACGTCTGGGACGTTCCGTATACTGATGTCGACCCTGGATCCGCTTTTTGCCCGCCTGGCACGATCGCCTTTTCGTTCGCGCTTTCGCTTAGGCACGAAGGAACGGCAGTACTGCTGGGACAAAGGTGCCGAAACCATTGACCAGCACGCCGCCGATTTTATTGCCCGGCGTCTTGCACCGGCCCATCCCACCAATGACGGGAAACAGACGCCCATGCGCGGTCATCCGGTGTTTATCGCTCAGCATGCCACCGCCACCTGTTGTCGTGGCTGTCTGGCAAAGTGGCATAACATTCCGCAGGGTGTTCAGCTCAGCGCGCAGCAACAGCATTATATCGTCAGCGTGATCCACCACTGGCTGGTGCTGCAGATGAACGCCTAAATTTGACGAGTTATGATCCTGTTGTATTTGTGTTATAGATGCAGGTTAAGTTAGTTCAGATCCTGCTGACGATCGACATAATCGCCATAAGTTATTATACGGAATGATATTTAATGCGTTCTGCTCTCTCTGCCTTCAGGTTTTTTCAACCCGATACTCCGCTGCGTAATGCGTCGTGGATCTTTATTCTCACCACCTTATTCTATTTTGTGGGTGCTGAATTGCGTCTGGTTGAAGCGTTGTCGCTGTTCTGGCCACTGAATGGCGTTATGGCGGGAGTATTCGCCCGTTATGCTTATCTGAATCGTCTGCATAACTACGCGGTCGCGTATGTTGCCATGCTGATGTACGACGCGGTCACCACCAGCTGGGGAATGGCCTCGCTGGTGATTAACCTGTCGAATATGATTTTTATCGTCGTGGTCGCCATACTGGTTCTGCGTGATAAACGGCTGATGAAAACCCCCGATCCGCTTAATGCGCTGCGTCTGTTTAACTACTGCCTGATTGCTGCGCTGCTGTGTGCCTTGCTTGGCGCGGTGGGGTCGGTCGGTATCGACAGTCACACCTTCTGGCCGCTGTTTGCCGACTGGTTTAGCGAGCAGTTTTCAACGGGGGTGCTGATTGTGCCGTGTATGCTGACGATTAGCCTGCCCGTGCGTGATATTCAGTTACGTCTGGAGCAGCTGTTCCCGGTTATGGCGTTGATTGTCTCGGTGGTCGCATCGGTGGTGATTGGCGGCGCGGGGAGCCTCTGTTTCCCGCTGCCGGCGCTTATCTGGTGTGCGGTACGCTACCCGCTGCCCGTCACCTGTTTACTGACGTTTCTCACGGGCGCCGTTGAGATCATTCTGGTTGCCAACTCCATTATCAATATTGCCGTTGCGACACCGCTTTCGACCCCGATGATGTTCTCAGCCCGGCTGGGCATTGCCACTATGGCTATTTGTCCGGTGATGGTCTCCGTCAGCGTGGCGGCCATTAATTCACTGATTCGTCAGGTGTCACTGCGGGCAGATTATGATTTTCTGACGCATGTCTATTCCCGCTCCGGGCTTTATGAAGCGTTAAAGCAAGAAGAGGCGCACCGGCATTCGCGTTTTTTAACCGTCATGCTGCTGGATATCGATTACTTCAAAAGCATCAATGATAACTACGGTCACGAGTGCGGTGATCGCATACTGGCGGCCTTTGCCCGGCAGGTTCAGCAGGTTGTCGGTGAGGACGGTATGGTGGCGCGAATGGGCGGAGAAGAGTTCGCGGTGGTCGTGAACTCCGGGGATGCGCAGCACGGTTTTGAACTGGCTGAACGCATCCGAACCACCGTCGCACATCATCCGTTTACCTGGCGCCAGCAGACGCTGTATCTGACCGTCAGCATTGGCCTGGGCAGTGGTAAATCTGAGTCATGGCAGTTGACGGAGGTCTTTAATAAGCTGATGGCTGAAGCGGACGATCATCTCTATCGTTCAAAGAAAGCGGGGCGAAATCGGACCAGCGCCCGGCTGTCGGATGAGCAGGTTACTGCAACGTCCGGCAGCGAAACATCACTGCATTAGTCGTCATGAGCCAGTGACGTTAACAAATAGCGTCTGAACAGGATATTCGTACACTGACAATGTCTCTGTTTAAGCTACGCTTTTAGTAAAGCTTGCGTCAGGAGACGTTATGAAAACACCTGCAACCCCTGAAAATGAAACGGAACGTCTGAACTCGCTGCGCGAATCAGGCCTGCTTGAAATCGACAGTTCGCCGGCCTTTGACCGCCTGACGCGTCTGGCAAAACGCTTTTTCCAGGTGCCGCTGGCGATGGTCAATCTTATCGATGAGCATTCGCTGATCGTGAAGTCAGCGGATGGCCAGGCACCGGACTCTGTCCCGCGCAATATCTCATTTTGTGGCCATACGATCCTCAGCGAAGCGCCGCTGGTGGTGGGGGACATGCGTCAGGATGACCGCTTTGCCGATAATCCGCTGGTGGCCGGTGAGCCTGGCGTTCGTTTCTACGCTGGTTTCCCGCTGCGTCTGCGCGACGGCGCGAGCGTCGGATCGCTTTGCCTGATTGATTATTCTCCGCGCGAGTTTACGGCGGCCGATCTTGCCGTGCTGGGAGACCTGGGCGCGCTGGCAGAAGATGAATTTGCCGCCGTCAGTGCGGCGACTACCGATGAACTGACGGGCTTATTCAACCGTCGGGGCTTTAATCAGCTCGTTCGGTTTACCCTGTCCGTCGCCCGACGCCGTGCAGAGCCGTTAACCCTCGGCTGGCTGGATCTGGATCGCTTTAAGGAGATAAACGATCGCTACGGCCACGAGGAAGGCGATAAGGCGCTGAACGTGATGGCGCAACTGATGCGTTCCTCCTTCCGTGAGGCGGATCTGCTGGTTCGCTTTGGCGGGGATGAGTTTGCCGTGCTGTTCGCCGATACGGATGAGCAGGGGGCCTGGATTGCGATGCAGTATCTGGCCGAGCAGGTCGAAAATTATAATGCCCGCAAATTGCATCCGTGGTCGCTTCTGTTCTCGTGGGGCCTCAGTGAATTCGACCACAATGGTCATGACCTGCAACAGTGGCTAAAAGAGGCCGATGAAAAGATGTATGCCATGAAGCAGCAGCGCCATCGCGAAAGATGACATAACAAAAGCCTATGATCGATCCGTTTGCGTTAATAAGATGTTAATTGCACAGTGACGGTATTCAACGTAAGGAAAAACAATGAATACCTCACTGCACATCAAAAACCTCACCCGGGAAGAGATCCTCACCCACCTCGATGCGTTGTCCGCGATCCTCGAAAACTGCGTTAACGGCGGCGCATCCGTCAGTTTTATGTTGCCCTTTAGCCCGGAAAAAGCACGTGCTTTCTGGCGCGGTATTGCTGAGAGCGTGGGACGCAATGAACGTCTTGTGCTGGCCAGTATCGATCCGCAGGACGGTGTTATCGGCACGGTACAGTTGATCACCGATCAGCCGGAGAATCAGCCGCATCGCGCGGATGTGGCAAAACTGCTGGTCCATGAAAAAGCGCGCCGTAAAGGGGCGGCAATGGCCCTGATGGAAGAGCTTGAAGTTCAGGCCAGAGCCAGAGGCATTTCGGTCCTGGTACTGGATACGTCGACTGGCAGCGGTGCCGAGACGTTCTACCAGCGTGCTGGCTGGCAAAAAGTGGGGGAGATCCCGCGCTATGCATTGATGCCGGACGGTGCGATGACCGCCACCTCCGTGTTCTATAAGTTCTTATAATTATTTTTCACAACTCCATCATGAATTGATCAAAACAGGGTTCCCGGTCGTAAAGTTTTGATAAGTTATCGTACCAATCTTATCAGGCTGTATGACTAATTATAAAAGGAACCCATTGTGAACACACTTAACCGTCATGATTTTCCCGGTCCACACTACCCGGAACGTATCATTCAGTTTGGTGAAGGCAATTTCCTGCGGGCGTTTATCGACTGGCAAATCGACCTGTTAAACGAACATACCGATCTTAACGCCGGTGTGGTGGTCGTTCGTCCCATTCAAAGTGATTTTCCGCCGTCGCTGAATACGCAGGATGGACTGTATACCACGATCATTCGCGGCCTGAACGAGAAGGGCGATGCGGTGAGCGATGCGCGCCTTATCCGTTCCGTTAACCGCGAAATCAACGTTTATAACGAATACGATGCGTTCCTCAGGCTGGCTCATAACCCTGAGATGCGCTTTGTGTTCTCGAATACCACGGAAGCGGGGATCGGTTATCACGCGGGCGACACCTTTGAAGATGCGCCTGCCGTCAGCTACCCGGCGAAACTGACGCGGTTGCTCTTCGAGCGTTTCAGTCATTTTAACGGTGCGCCAGACAAAGGTTGGGTCATCATTCCGTGTGAACTGATTGACTACAACGGGGATGCGCTGCGGGAACTGGTGCTGCGCTACGCGCAGGAGTGGGCGCTGCCGACGGCCTTTACTGAATGGTTGAACGATGCCAACTGTTTCTGCTCAACCCTGGTTGACCGCATTGTAACGGGTTACCCGCGTGACGAAGTGGCCGCCCTGCAGGCTGAACTGGGTTATCAGGACGGGTTCCTGGATACCGCCGAACACTTCTATCTGTTTGTGATTCAGGGCCCTGACTCCCTTGCCAGCGAACTGCGTCTTGATAAGTTCCCGCTCAACGTATTGATCGTGGATGACATCCGCCCTTACAAAGAGCGTAAAGTCGCCATTCTGAACGGTGCGCACACGGCGCTGGTACCGGTAGCCTTCCAGGCCGGGCTGGACACGGTAGGCGAGGCGATGAACGATGCTGACGTGTGTGCTTTTGTCGAAAAAGCTATCTATGAGGAAATTATTCCGGTACTGGATTTGCCGCGTGATGAGCTGGAATCGTTCGCCAGTGCGGTAACGGGCCGTTTCCGTAACCCTTACATCCGGCATCAGCTGCTGTCGATTGCTCTCAACGGGATGACCAAGTACCGCACCCGCATTCTGCCGCAGCTGCTGGCAGGGCAGAAAGCAACCGGGTCATTGCCTGCGCGACTGACGTTTGCTTTAGCGGCACTGATTGCGTTTTATCGCGGGGAGCGTAACGGGGAAAGTTACCCGGTACAGGACGACGCGCACTGGCTGGCGCGTTTCCAGCAGCTGTGGACACAGCATCACGATCGCCAGATCACTACCCGTCAACTGGTAAAATCGGTACTGAGCGTGAGTGAACACTGGGAGCAAGATCTTACGCAGGTTAACGGCCTGGTCGAGCAGGTTACGCGGGATCTGGATGCTATTCTGCTTCAAGGAATGCGTGCGGCGGTTAAACCGCTCTGCTAACACCGTTGCCCGGCTTCGGCCGGGTTTTAATGGGGATTTTATTAGTTACAACATACTATTTGCTCTGTTTTTAAAAAACACCTCTGACACCGTGCGGTTTAGGCTAGCCAAGTCAGAAAATTCAATGTTTTATTAACATGCTTGCAACCGTGAGGGGGATCACGTTTAATAGCCACGCTCTTTTTCTTTCCTGAAACTCACTATGATTGTTCGTCCTAAACAGCACTGGTTACAACTCATCTTTGTCTGGCATGGCTCGGTACTGCCAAAAATCTATACCCGCTTGCTACTCAACTTCCTGCTTTCTATCGCCGTGATCCTGATGCTGCCGTGGTACACGTCCCTTGGCATCAAATTTACCGTTGCGCCATTTAGCATTCTCGGTGTGGCGATCGCTATCTTTCTCGGTTTCCGAAACAACGCCTGCTATTCCCGCTACGTTGAGGCGCGCCAGCTTTGGGGGCAACTGATGATAGCGGCACGCTCTCTGTTTCGCGAGGTAAAAAACACCTTGCCGGACGATAAACATCTCGGCGAGTTTGTCCGCCTGCAGATTGCCTTTGCCAACTGTTTGCGCATGACCCTGCGCCGGGAAACGAACGCCGAACAACTTTCCCGTTATCTTACGGAAGATGATTTACGCAAGGTGATGAACGCCAACTCGCCGGCGAACCGTATTTTACTGATCATGGGGGAGTGGCTTGCCGTCAGGCGTCGCAATGGCGAGCTCTCAGATATCCTGTTCCACAGTCTCAACAACCGGCTGAACGACATGTCCATCGTCCTGTCGGGTTGCGAGCGTATTTTGACGACACCCGTACCGTTTGCTTACACGCTGATCCTTCATCGTACGGTGTATCTGTTCTGCATCATGCTGCCGTTCGCGCTGGTCGTCGATCTGCACTACATGACGCCTTTTGTATCGGCGCTGATTTCTTACACCTTTATCTCTCTGGATACGCTGGCGGAAGAGCTGGAAGACCCGTTTGGTACCGAAGATAATGACCTGCCGCTGGACGCCATCTGCAACATGATGGAACGTGACCTGTTGCAGATGAACGATGAAGAAGAGATCCCCGAAAGACTGTTACCGGATAAGTATTATCAACTGACCTGACGGGCATTCCATTCGTCACGGGTGATTTCCCACAGTTCGGAATCCAGCATGCCGCTGACGTACGCTTTCTTTTCTGTCCTGATAAGCCGCATGCCGCTACTGTCTGAAATACGACGGGAGCGGCTGTTAGCAGCCGCTTTTGGCGCACGCAACACTGGCTTGTTCAGGGTGTTAAACCAATAATCCGTCGCCGCAATACTGGCCTCACGCATGTATCCCTTACCCTGAAACTCCGGCGCCAGCCAGAACCCACGGTTGTTATCTTCGACATCGTACAGGCAGATAATCCCCATCAGCTCATCCGGCGCCTCGCGACGTCGAATACTCCAGAACCAGGCAATGCCTTTTTCCATATCCGGCAGCGCAACGTTATTAACATAATACTCCGCGCCGTTATCCGGGTAGGGCCAGGGCACTGAGGAGACCATATAGCGAACGATTTCCCAGCGTGGATAAAGCCGCTGTATCTGGACGGCATCTTCCGCGACCAGGGGAATGAGTAACAGGCGGTCTGTCGTTAGCGTCGGTATTGTCATCCGTGGTTCTCCCTGTTTAAGCGTTATGTTTTTGTTCACCTTCTGGTATTTTCATCTCTATCACATTCTTTTTCGGTGTGCTGGAATTCTTTACTACCAATAACTGCTTTTAAAAGGCTTTCGATTTGTAATATGAGGAATATATGGCTGTTACGGTAAGAGCTTTACGCGCAGAAGATTATTCCCAGTGGCGTCCGCTGTGGGACGGCTACACCCATTTTTATGACTGTGTCCTCGATGAGTCCGTGACCGCCGCGACATGGCAAAGGGCGCTCGACGAGCGATCATCGATGTTTTGCCGGGTTGCGGAAAGCGACGGCAGCGTCATCGGCTTCGCCATGTGTATTTTGCACGAAGGAACCTGGTCGACAGCGCCCGTTTGTTATCTGGAAGACCTGTTTGTTGCTGCCAGCCAACGGGGAGCAGGGACCGGAAAAGCGCTCATTGATGCCCTGATGGACGAAGGCAAGCGCGAAGGGTGGTCGAAACTTTACTGGGTCACACGGCAGAACAACCCGGCACGTAAACTCTACGACCAATATGGCGAAGCCGACGATTACGTTCGTTATCGCGTCTCGCTTTAAGACGCAATGACCTGTGTTTGTATCACATTGTATCAACGCCTCTGATACATACACAGGCTTGCAATAAAGGCCCATTCGCACATATCCGCTATACAAACCGATGTTGTTATATACCCGTGAATCGTACTCAATCGGAGATAACAACATGTTCAGCAAACTCGCATACTCAACTCTCGCATTAACCGTTTCTCTTGGTACCGTCATGTCCTGTCAGGCCGAAGCAACCGGTACTGATTTCACGACGGCGTTTGATCATCCTCAGCAGATTAACGCCGGCGACCTTAACGTCGGTTATGTCGACATCGGCCCGAAAGATGGCCAACCGATCATTTTATTACACGGCTGGCCCTACGATATTCATAGTTATGCGCAAGTTGCTCCTGCGCTGGCTGCCAAAGGATATCGGGTGATTGTGCCTTCTCTGCGTGGCTACGGAACTACCCGTTTCCTCTCAGACAAAACGCCGCGTAACGGCCAGCCTTCGGCCATGGCGAAAGACGTTGTGAACCTGATGGATGCCCTGAACATCAAGCAGGCCGTTTTTGCAGGATACGACTGGGGTGCCCGTACGGCGGACATCGTCGCGGCGCTGTGGCCAGAACGCGTTAAATCGCTGGTCTCCGTCAGTGGATACCTGATCAGCAGCCAGCAGATTGGCAAACAACCCTTACCGCCGAAAGCAGAAGTTCAGTGGTGGTATCAGTTCTATTTCGCCACCGCACGTGGCGCTGAAGGCTACGCCAAAAACACCCATGACTTCGCCCGTTTGATCTGGTCACAGGCATCACCTGACTGGAAATTTAGCGATGCAACGTTTAACGCCAGTGCCAAATCCCTTGATAACCCGGACCATGTTGCGGTGACGCTCAGTAACTATCGCTGGCGTTTAGGGCTGGAAAAAGGGGAGCGCAAATACGACAGTTATGAGCAAAAACTGGCAACGCTTCCGAATATTACCGTCCCGACGATCACCATCGAAGGCGGAAACAACGGGGCGCCGCATCCTGCACCACAGGCCTACGCCGGGAAATTCACCGGCAAGTATGAACACCGTACCTTTGGCAAAACCGTAGGTCACAACCCACCACAGGAAGATCCGCAGGATTTCGTCAACGCAGTTGTGGACGCAGATAAACTCTGAAATGTGCTATTTTCAATACGTTACCCTTCAGTCTGGAGATTTCTGTGGAGCATATTGATCATATCCTTGTCGTCGATGACGACAGGGATATTCGTGAGCTGATTGTCGATTACCTCGTTAAGTCCGGATATCGCGCCTCTGGCGCGGCAAATGGCAAAGAGATGCGAGTTGTGCTTGATAAACAGCATATCGATCTTGTGGTGCTGGATGTCATGATGCCCGGCGATGACGGATTAACGCTGTGTCGTCAGCTCCGAAGCGGTAAACATAAAGACTTGCCCATTCTGATGCTCACGGCGCGTAACGAGGAAACAGACCGGATCCTCGGGCTGGAGATGGGGGCAGACGATTATGTCGTGAAGCCTTTTGTTGCACGCGAGTTACTCGCGCGGATCAAAGCCATTTTACGTCGTTTCCGCACAATGCCCCCCAATTTACAGGTGACGGAAGCCGGACGACTGGTCACGTTCGGAGAATGGCAACTGGACACCGTGGCCCGTCATTTAATCGACAGTGAAGGGATGGTGGTGGCGCTCAGCGGGGCGGAATATCGTCTTCTGCGCGTGTTCCTCGATCACCCTCAGCGTGTCCTGACCCGGGATCAACTGCTAAATTTGACCCAGGGGCGCGATGCCGAGCTCTTTGAACGATCGATTGATCTGCTGGTGAGCCGGGTGCGTCAGCGTCTGAATGAAGACGCCCGCACGCCGGCCTATATCAAGACCGTGCGCAGTGAAGGCTATGTCTTTACAATGCCGGTGACCATAAAAGAGGCCAATGAATGACGCTTTGGCCACGCTCGTTGCTGTCCCGGCTGTTGGTCATCGTGCTGGCTGGACTCTTACTGGCCAATACTCTCAGCCTGACGCTGGTGATGGTTGAACGCATGCACAGCGCCCGCACCGTAATGCTGGGTAATCTGGAAAACGATGTAGCCACTAGCGTGGCCATTCTTGACCGACTTCCCGCTCAGGAGCGGGCGGCCTGGCTGCCGCGGCTGGAGCGCGGTAACTATCGCTATATTCTCGGGCCTGGAGAACCGGGCGCACCCCCTGAGGATAAACGTTCACGCGACGCCATTCGAACGCTAAAAGAGACCCTTACGGCTGACTACCCGCTCACGTTTACCGCCGTTCCCGGTCCCATTTCCCATATTCAGGCGCATCTCACCTTACGTGATGGGGCACCGTTGACCATCGATCTGACACCACGCATGCCACCGGTCGCCAGCTGGTTACCTGTCGTGCTGGTATTGCAGCTGCTGCTGCTTGCGGCCTGTGCCTGGATCGCCGTGCGTCAGGTGATTCGGCCTTTTTCTCAGTTTACCCGTGCGGTTGACGCGCTGGACCCGGCGGCAAACACACCAATGACGGAGAAAGGGCCGGTAGAAGTGCAAAGAGCCGCGCATGCCTTTAACGCGATGCAGGCGCGCATTCAGTCCTATCTTCGCGAACGCGCGCAGATCCTGGCATCCATTTCTCACGACCTGCAGACGCCCATCACGCGCATGAAATTGCGCGTCGAGATGGCCGATCAACCCGAGTTACGCGACAAGTTATTGAACGACCTCGATAACATGACCCGTCTGGTGCGGGAGGGGATTGCCTATGCCCGGTCATCAGAATCTCTGGAAGAGACCTCGCTAAAGCTGGAGCTCAATGCCTGGGTAAACAGCATTGCCTGTGATTATCAGGACATTGGTAAAAACGTGCAGTTTCAGGCAAACGACGCCCGCCTGCCGATAGTGACTCGGCCGCAGGCACTTCGCCGGGTGATGACCAACCTCCTGGATAACGCGCTTAAGTTTGGTGGCTATGCCGTTATTGAGATTGATGACTCTTCAGCCGGACACATTGCTATCCATATTCTGGACGGCGGGCCGGGGATACCCGAGGCTGAACTCGACGCGGTATTACAGCCTTTTTATCGGGTAGAAACATCGCGTAACCGTGATACCGGCGGTACCGGCCTGGGGCTGGCGATTGCCGCGCAACTGACCGCGCAGCTTGACGGGAAACTGCGGCTGGCAAACCTTCCTGAAGGCGGGCTGAAGGTCACGGTAACGCTGCCGCGTCGCTGATTGTACGGTTTTGTATCCGGTTGCGTGACCGATACGAGAGCAGACAAATCGTCCCTTTTTGCACACATCCCAAACACATCCGTACGATGAAATACCCTCACTGCAGCGTCGCAGGCCATCTGTAATGTGAGGTTTTTATGTTTTTGATAATCGCGTTTCTGGGCGGGATGATAAGCCTGCTCAGTCCATGTACGCTCCCGGTGATACCTCTTCTGTTTGCCGGTTTTCAGGGGCAGCGAAGACATATCCTGGCTCTGCTGGCAGGGATGATCGTGATGTTTACCGTGGTGGCGATGGTTGTCACGGTTGCCAGCGAATGGATCACGAATGCCACGATAATAGGGCGCTGGCTGGCACTCATTATTCTGGCTACAGCCGCGCTGGCCTTGATTTTCCCGTCCTTCGCCCAGCGTATAGCCGGGCCCGCGGTCAGCGCGGGCAATATCCTCAACACCCGCAGCGGACAAACGCGCGGAATGTTTTCCGCTTTCCTGGCCGGACTGGCCGTCGGTCTGCTCTGGTCTCCCTGTGCCGGACCGATTCTTGGGGCTATTTTCAGTATCAATATTGCGGGTCATTCGGCCATCACCACCGGCGCGCTGCTGGCGGCGTATGGCAGCGGATGTGCGCTTATGCTGGGCCTGCTTATGGCCGGCGGGCGGAAACTGATGGCACCGCTGCGGGCCAAATCAGCGCTGATGGAAAGGGTGCGCAAGGGGGCGGGCGTGGTGATGTTAGCGGCTGTGGCATTCAACGCCACGGGGATGAACTCGGTGCTGAAAGGTGCAAATGGGGTGGCAGACCGTCTTGAAACCACGCTGTTGACCCTGGCGAAGCCCGCCACTGCGCCAGTAAAACTGCAGCCGGTCGCAATGACCGAACCCAGCAGTCAGTTGCCTTCGTTAAGTGGCGGAACCGGATGGGTTAATGGTGACCCTGTCACGTCTGAATCATTGCGAGGTAAAGTCGTCCTGATTGATTTCTGGACCTGGGACTGCATCAACTGCCAGCATACGCTCCCGCATGTCCGCGACTGGGCCACGCGATATCAGTCCCAGGGTCTGGTGGTCATCGGCGTGCATACGCCTGAATATCCATGGGAAAAACCGCTCTCGTCGGTGAAAAACGCGGTGAACATATGGCAACTGCCGTATCGGGTCGTGACGGATAATAACTACCAGATCTGGAACGCCTTCGGTAACCAGTACTGGCCGGCACATTATTATTTCGATGCCAAAGGGCAGTTACGTTATACCTCTTTTGGTGAAGGTAACTATGAAGAACAGGAAAAAGTTATCCAGCAGTTGCTTAAAGAGGCCCGGTCATAACGTTGCTCAGGGCTGACGTTGAGCAATGATAAACAACCGTGGAAAAGCCAGCAGTATCTGCCCATTTTCCTGGAGCGGATACTGCTCTTCCAGCATTTCATGGTAGCGCTTGAGAAAACGTTTCTGCTCGCTCTCATTAAGCTCCTGCAGCCACGGACGTAAACCGGTCGCGCTTACCCAGTCAATGATGGCCTGGTGTGAGCTCATTTTATGGAAATAGGTTGTCCGCCAGATATCCACATCACAACCGGCGTCTGTCAGAATGTCGTAATAGGCATGTACGCCGGGCAAGGCTTCACGACCCCGATCGGGATAGCCTTGTTCCCAGGCAACTTCACGCATCGCCATATGAGTGGGCTCAAGCCAGTTGTCAGGCATCTGAATGGCCAGTACGCCATTTAACGTGAGCAGAGAGACCAGGTGCGGCAGGAGATCGTAGTGGTCGGGCACCCACTGCAACGAGGCATTGGCGTAAATCAGGCTCAGCGGCTGGCCGGGCTTAAACTGGCGGATATCGGCCTCAACAAAGTGGCAATCCGGTAAGGCGTTGCGGGCTTCGTCCAGCATCGCAGGTGAGTTATCGACCCCTGTGACGTGCGCTGAAGGCCAGCGATGTTTTAACAGCGCCGTACTGTTTCCAGGCCCGCAGCCCAGATCGACGATGGATGACACGTCATCCAGGGGAATTCTGGCGAGTAATTCAGCGGCGGGGCGCGTACGTTCGGCTCCGTATCGCAGGTACAGGGAAGGGTTCCAGTCGGCCATCTTCGCATCTCCGTTGTGCATGCTTCAGCAAGAATAGCACACGCAGACACCTGCACTGCGGCAGGTGTCTGTCCTGCGGCAATTACAGAATGCCTTTCAGGGCAACATGATAAAGCAGCATGATGGTTTTCCCGTCGACAATCCTGCCCGTTTCAATGTCGCGCAGTGCCTCTTCCAGCGTCATTTCCAGTACGTCAATATCCTCACCCTCCGCTTTGAGTCCACCGCCTTCACTGGTTCTGTCTTTCGGCTGGTATTCGGCGAGATAAAAATAGAGTTTTTCAGTGACGGAGCCCGGGCTCATGTAAGCTTCAAAAATTTTCTCAACGCGGGAAACGCTATAGCCGGTCTCTTCTTCCGCTTCTGCTTTAATCCGGCTTTCCGGATCCATGTTATCGAGCAAGCCCGCAGCAGCTTCAATAAGGTCATCTTCGTGCCCGTTAATAAAGACAGGGAAACGGAACTGGCGGGTCAGGATCACCGTCTTTTTATCCCGGTTATAAAGCAGGATGGTGGCTCCGTTTCCCCGGTCGTAAACTTCGCGATTTTGCCGCTGCCATTCGCCATTGCGTCGCTGAAGATCAAAGGTATATTTTTTCAGGATGTACCAGTTATCAGACAGTGTTTCACTTTCTATGATGCGTACATCTGCACGTTTTGATTGCACGTTTGTTCCTCCTTACGTAGAGTAATTATCATAAACAGCATTGTCGTGCAGTTTCAAGATTAAACGTGCAATATCAGGAATTCCTTATGCTCACAACGCAGCGAAAACAATTGATCCTTGAAAAGCTCGAGGCTGAAGGTCAGGTCCAGTCGAAAGCGCTCAGCACGCTCTTCGCGGTGTCTGAAGACACCATTCGGCGCGATTTACGCGAGCTGGCGGCAGAAGGGCGTTTACAGCGTGTTCACGGCGGGGCGCTGCCGTCATCCTCGGCCATTGCCCCGTTTGCTGAGCGTAAATCGGTAAAGATGGATGCCAAGAAAAATGTCGCCCGTAAAGGTGCGCAGCTGATTTCTGACGGCCAGGTGGTGATCATTGACGGCGGCACGACCACGTCAGAGCTGATTACGTTTCTGCCTCCTGATTTGAAGATAACCGTGGTCACGCACAGCCCTGGCATTGCGCTGGGACTTGTCGAACATCCCTCCATTGAAGTTATCCTGATCGGTGGCCGTCTGTATAAACACTCTATTGTTGCGGTCGGCGCGGCTGCTATCGAAGGCATCGAAAAAATCCATGCGGACCTGTTCTTTATGGGAGTGACCGGCATCCATCCTGATGCGGGCCTGACGACCGGTGATTTTGAAGAGGCGAGTATCAAACGTGCATTTTCCGGCAGAGCCGCCGAAACGGTTGTGCTGGCTTCCCCCGAAAAAATCAATACCGCGTCATCTTTTGTGATTGGCGATCTGTCGTTGGTGAACACGATTGTCGTTGAAGACGATACCGATAGCGCCTGGATTAACGCGGTAAAAGAAAAGGGGGTTTCCGTGGTGATGACCTCTGAACCGGAAAAGGCATAACCCACGCGAAAAGCCTTTATGATCCGGCCTGTCGGTATGCCGACAAGCTGGCAGGCAACATCAAACCTGAGGGATATCCTCAAGCGCAGTGTAAATCTTAAGCCCCAGCGTTTGCGCCACCTCAATGTCCATATCGGCCCCTTTGGACGCGCCGGCAATCCGGTAGAGAGCATCACATTTCGCTATGAGCCGGTGCGCGACGGGATACAGCATTGCTTCACTGATTTCATCACCCATCGATTTCGAGCCAGCCGCTTTTGCCAACGGTAAGGCCAGCCATTCGCCAATAACCGGAACGTGGCCCCGTTGATAGACGGCTAACGCCGCATTTTCAAGACGAGCAAGGTTTTCATCAATGCGCGCCTGCACGCCATCGGTGCCGCTACGATAGGGGCCGGCGATTAAAATCAACTGTTGTGTCATATCAACCTCAGTAAGTAAAAATGCATGAGTTTGCACGTTTCTGCGTCTTTTGTTTCTGGCTTCATATTAATCGGCAATTTCGTGCAATTTCAAGTAATATTGTGCATTGTGAGTTTTTTAAGACAGTTGCAGAAGAGTAGAGCTGGTCTATGCTCAAAAAGCAGAGATCAACCTAGGTATGCTCGCGACGAAAATCATTACGCGGGAGAATTATGTTGTAACCGTACCGAATGCTGTCGTAGTTAGCGGCAAAATCACTAATCTGAGCGCGCAAAATCCAGATGGTGGCGTGAACCTGACGACAGGTGTCACTATCGGATACGACACGCCATGGCGGCAAGTTCATGCCATGCTGGAGATTGCCGCCAGACGGGCGAAATGTATCGATCAGTCACAACAGCCGCTGGTAAGACAATTGAGTTTGATGGACTGGTATATTGCTTATGAACTTCAGGTGAAGCTGCGTGCCGGGCAGTCACTGGCGGAGGCCCGCAATGAACTGCACAGCAATATTCAGGATGTTTTTAACGAGTTTAATGTACAAATCATGTCGCCAAACTTTGTGATGCAACCAGAAGGCGCGGTCGTCGTGACGGAAGATAACTGGTATGCAGCGCCGGCAGAGAAGCCAGAGAATAAACAGCGTGAGTGAAGATGGCTATGCAGGTTTAGAGGATTCGGAGCAGATAAGGTGCATTAGAGGCTGTCAAACACCAGAACAAGGATGACCATAAAAAGCCAGATTCTGCCTTAATCTATGTAAGTGCGCATAATGTATATTATGTTAAATATGCTGGGTTTGAAGTTAAGTACATGAGGACCGCTCTTTCAGCAACTTACCGGCGAATCAGTCGTTTGCTAAAATTCAGTTGTGGCTTTACGATAACTTCATAACGCAACAATTATGGGGATATCGCTAAGTTCATGGCATATTCCATCTTACATTTATCCAGGAACAACCAGAGAACTCATCTCATGGTTGATACCGTAACTACCCTGCCCGTCATGTTCACCACAATTTAATGCAGACGACAAAGTCATTCAGGGTATGGAGCTTGATGCTTACATCAAGGCCGAGTAACTAGCTATGGTACATGAGGGGCTCGAAAAATCCCCCATTCAGCCTTCGACACTACATGCTCGACTTAAAGCAAAAGGAATTATGATTGAATCCGTTTTAAGGTTGGCTGTACTTTCAATGTAGAGATTTCATGGCTTTTGTCATACAATTAACATGCAACTGCGGAAGATTATGCAAAGTGGATGGCCATCTTTATACCTCACGTTTTCGAGAAGAAGCGCAATGAGCATGACGAAGCATACGTCGTGTTTGTTAAGTCAGCTGGCAACCGGGGAAATCTTATCTATGGAGTGAGAATCTCCACTGCTATCGGATCCTTCAACAATGGCTCATTCCTGTACATCACGTATTACGGGACTTTGGCGATAGTTGAGTATATGGATTGAGTTCAAAAAGGAAAATAATGGCTGCATTTACAAGCGAGACAGAGCAATTTTTACAGCGCGTTGAGGGCGACAAAGAGCGCTGGACGTCACAGTACAATCCTGGTGACACTGTTCCTGTTTCAGGAATTTACCGTTGTACCGTATGTGGCAAAGAAGTGACCAGTAATAAAGATGATCCATTCCCGCCACAAAATCACCATCAACATAGTTCTCACCATGAAACGGATACGAAGAATTGTCCGCTTTGTGCGGATGAAACCCTAAGGAGAAGCTTGTGATAAAGACAATTACCATTCTTTTAGTTGGCTTGTTTTTTTCTGCATCAAACGCTTTTGCAAATACAGAATTAGTTTTTCAATGCATGACAAAAAGCAAAAAAATAATAAAAATAGAACGTACAGATGAAACCTTAAAGTACACATATGGCAATGATAAAAAAAATGATTTAACTCTAGAGACTCGACTTTTCAGCGAGAAAATTCCAACTATTTTTTCATCAGAAGTTCAACTTGGAAACAAATCCGGACCTTATGTTTTTAACACTGTTACATTCCATAATGGAGAATATACATATTCAGTCTCCGCATTAAGTGACATCAATGTTCCATCAGACGAAACCTTTACAGGGGTTTACGTCAGCAGAAACAACATAAAAAGCAATAAAATCAAATGCATAGATGGCACGATACAAGATAATTTTGAGTCGCTCTTTACTTTTAACAGCTCACGCATCAAATAAAAATTGGGCTTACCATTAGGTAAGCCCTTACATCGAATCAATAAATGTCAATAAATATTTTTTCGTCGGCAAACGTAATCAAATTTTTGTATCGGGCATTTTTTGTATTAGTACCCGGATTTACTATATTCGTCACACTATGTGATGCACTCTCTGTTATACCACCATCAGCTTTTTTATATGCATCATAAAAATCCCAAAAGAACAATGCTGAACGAACCACTTGCTTTGTTGATGCAGTAATTAACTCTGGATGCTCTTCATAATCCACTGGATCGCCCCAAACCTTATTAGCATACTGAGTAAAGACTCTATAATTATATCTCCCTGTGAGTTGTTTCATCCCCCTGCCCTTATAGCGCCATCCATCACCAGGCTCTGTATTACCATTACGTCCGCCATAAGCTTTATTGGCAATCGCTTCCTGATTTGCTCTGTGTGCACCTGTTCGCCCATCAATTTGCTGTTCATCAGGATGTCTTCGATAATAGCTGAAGAGACCAGGGAGTGCTGTTGCCGCATAATTTAAATCCTCATCAATCATGAACGTAGCTCCCGTTTCCTGATAGACCTGAGCCATAAAATGATACAGCCGAACCTCGGTATTAAGGTGACAACGTTCCAGATTATCATTTAGCTCATCCGCCACCTGCTGGAGAACCTCGTCGCTGACCTTGCGACTATTCGTCCATATTTTCCGTAACATTGGCAGCGTAATTTTCCCGCCTGCGGGTTTGAGCATCTCAAGGAATTCAAGCGGATGAAAATGCCATACATACCGCTGACTGGCGAACGGTGGAACCTTATCCATCCAGCGCGTCGCATCCAGAAATCCCCCGTTAGCCAGCTGCACAACCGGACTTTCGTCCCTGTCCTTAAATACCGATGACCAGCGTGTATCATCGCGTGTACTGTGCCAGTCGCTGTCGTGTTTCACTATCAGCCGCCGCACATATTCCGGGATGTTCATCTGGTTTGTATGCAGTGCGCCGAACAGCAGTTCGTCCTGGGATTTATCAGGATACGGGTCGGGCGGTCTTCTGTTTTCAGCGTTGTGGATCAGGCTGTCATAAAACATTTTTGCCTGTGCCGATTCGGGGCCTTTTTCACTGTCAAAGTGCGAATCAATGCTTTTCAGGGCATCAATAACCCAGCCTTCATCCAAAGACGTTAAGCAGGTCTGGACGCGGTAGCCTGTTTCTGGTTTAGAAAAAGGATCATCATGAAAAAGAGTCTCATGTTTTTAACTTGCCTGCTAATAAGCAGCCCTGCCTTTGCAAAAAGTCAGGGCATACAGGATACGCCCGTGATGAATATCGTTGAGATAAGCGTCACGCCCGATCGGGACAGGCATTTTGATGAGGTTGCCAGGCAAACGATCACCGCTTCGGTTGATCATGAGGCGGGCACGCTGGCGATGTACGCGCTGAAACGCAGTGTAAAGAATATGGCGAAGAACGATAGCCAGAGAGAAGAACATTCTCGCGCGCTGTAACCTCGGCAGGTCATGTCTGCAAACCAACTGCAACGCTTCTCCTTATCGGCATGATACTGCTCAGCGGTGGCTGCATTCTTACTGCGACCTTCTAAAAGATGCTGAAAACGCCCCACACTCGAGGGGCGTATACCCGTGACATCCACCACGCGCCAGTTAATTCGCCTGATTCATACGGCGATGTTTCTCTGCCTGTTGCTGGTGAATAACAGAAGACTGCCCATTGTTCGCCGTTTCATGCACAACGGCGGTCTTCTCATGCTCATTCATCGTGGAGAAAGACTTTGCCGATTCGGGAGTAGTATTACAGGGGCCAGCTTTGAGCATTTTCTTGTGCATCTCAGCCATGGTTTGATGCGCAGTTGCCTGAGCGTTATTAACCTGGTCGTGCATGTTGATCGTTTCTGCTGCCCAGCCAGATGAGGTGACAGCCATAATGGTGACAATGGATAACAGGATCTTTTTCATGGTCGAATCTCCTAAGTTTACATGCTCTGCAATATCGCTGAATGAAAATTCAGAGATAAATGCATCGGCGTCTGAATTATCATTGATTATAAAAACCGACCTCTGTTTATCCCGTGACGGGCTGATGACATTTCTGTCACTGGGCCATACGGGGAATAACCCCCTGCCCCATACGCATAAAAAAGGACACTCCAGCGTGTCCTTTTAATATCGTCGCGCGTTTATTTATGTCTTCGCAGCCAGATTAATTTGTAGGCGGCCGGAATAATGAACAGGGATAACAGCGGAGCCGTAATCATTCCTCCAATCATCGGCGCGGCTATCCGGCTCATGACTTCTGAGCCCGCACCGGTTCCCCAGAGGATGGGCAACAGACCGGCAATGATAACCGCCACGGTCATCGCTTTCGGTCTCACGCGGAGTACCGCCCCCTGATAAAGGGCTTCATCGAGCCCTTCCGCGGTAAAGGTTTCCCGCTGGGCAAGCGCCGGATGGGCTTCAATGGCATGACGCAAATACATCAGCATCACCACGCCAAACTCTGCTGCCACCCCGGCCAGGGCAATAAAGCCGGTTCCGGTCGCCACGGACATATGGAAGCCCTGCCAGTACAGGAACCAAATTCCGCCGACAAGTGCGAATGGCAGACTCATCAGAATAAGCAGTGCCTCATCAACACGACGGAATGCCAGATATAACAAAATGAATATGATCATTACCGTCATTGGCACCATCAGTTTCAGTTTTTTATTGGCGTGCTCCAGCAATTCAAACTGTCCGGAGAAAGAGACACTGGTGCCCGGTCTTAATTTTACGTGCTGGCTGATAGCGGTTTTAATGTCGTTTACAACCGACACCATATCCCTGCCACGGGCATCAATATAAATCCAGCTGGCAGGACGGGCATTTTCCGTTTTCAGCATGGTAGGTCCGGAAACGACACGAATATCAGCGACATCGCCCAGGGTAATTTGCTGTTTCATGGGCGTCAGAATGGGCATCTGTTTCAGTGCCTGTGGGCTGTTTCGGTAATCCTGAGGGTAGCGGATATTGATCGGGTAACGGGCTACGCCCTCAACCGTCTCGCCGGTTGTTGCGCCACCGATGGCTGATGAGACAAACAGCTGCACATCACCCACCGTCATTCCGTATCGGGATGCTTTCTCCCGGTTGATATCCACATCGATGTAGCGTCCGCCTTCCAGACGTTCTGCCAGGGCTGAAACCACGCCCGGCACGGTTTTGGCCACCGCTTCGATACGTTGCGCAGTGGCATCAATATCAGACAAAACGGTGCCAGACACTTTGATACCGATTGGGCTTTTAATGCCGGTGGAGAGCATATCTATACGGTTACGGATCGGCGGTACCCAGAGGTTAGCCAGGCCGGGCAAACGCACGGTCTTATCCAGTTCATCAATGATCTTGTCAATCGTCATTCCTGGTCGCCACTGATCTTCAGGTTTAAGCTGAAGAGTGGTTTCGACCATTTCCAGTGGCGCGGAGTCGGTCGCCGTTTCGGCCTTACCGGTCTTACCAAATACGGACGCCACTTCAGGGACGGTTTTGATTAATTTGTCTGTCGTCTGCAAGAGCGCGGCAGCTTCTGCCGGCGATACGCCAGGTAACGTTGACGGCATGTACAGCAGGTCGCCCTCATTGATCTTTGGCAGAAATTCCCCCCCGACCTGACTCAGCGGCCATATGACCGTAAAAATAGTTAACGCCGCAATCAGCAAGGTCGTTTTCGGCCAGTGGAGCACGCGAAGCAATAACGGATGATAGGCATTAATCAGCAGTCGGTTCAGGGGGTTGCTGGTCTCCGCGGGGATTTTCCCTCTGATCCAGAACCCCATCAGTATAGGAATGACGATGATTGCCAGCGCGGCCGCACCCGCCATGGCATACGTCTTCGTGAAGGCCAGCGGCCCAAACAGGCGCCCTTCCTGTCCCTCAAGCGTGAAAATGGGGATGAACGACAAGGTGATGATCAGCAGGCTGATAAACAGCGCCGGGCCCACTTCAACGGACGCATCGGTAATGACCTTCCAGCGGGTTGCGTTGTCTATCTGCTCCCCAGGGTGTTGATGATCCCACTCTTCCAACCGTTTATGCGCATTTTCAATCATCACAATGGCGGCATCCACCATCGCCCCCACGGCAATGGCAATCCCGCCCAGAGACATAATATTGGCGTTTAGCCCCTGGAAATGCATGACGATAAAGGCAATGCACAGGCCAAGCGGCAGAGAAACGATCGCCACCAGCGCAGAGCGGATATGCCAGAGGAACAGCGCACAGACGATGGCTACCACGATAAACTCTTCAAGGAGTTTGTTACTCAGGTTATCAATGGCGCGGTCAATTAACTGGCTGCGATCGTAGGTGGTCACCACCTCGACACCCTCTGGCAGGCTGGCTTTCAGCGTCTCCAGTTTGTCTTTCACTGCGGTAATAACTTCACGTGCGTTTTTCCCCGAGCGCAGGATCACGACGCCACCAGCAACTTCGCCCTGGCCGTTAAGTTCTGCAATGCCGCGCCGCATTTCCGGGCCCGTTTGCACGCGGGCCACATCGCGCAGATAAACCGGCACGCCATTCTCGCCCGTTTTCAGGACGATATTATTGAAATCATCAATGGACTGAAGGTAACCGCTGGCGCGGACCATGTACTCCGCTTCCGCCATTTCAATGGATGAACCCCCTGCTTCCTGGTTAGATGATTCGAGAGCCTGTTTAACGTCGGGCAGCGTGACACCGTACTGCGCCAGCTTCAACGGGTTAACCTGAATCTGATACTGCTTAACCACGCCGCCTACTGACGCAACCTCCGCGACGTTAGGGATGGTTTTCAGTTCGAATTTCAGGAACCAGTCCTGAAGGGAACGCAGTTCTGCAAGATCGTGTTTTCCGCTGTGATCCACCAGGGCATATTCAAATATCCAGCCGACACCGGTGGCATCTGGTCCTATTTCTGAGCTTACACCGGCAGGCAATTTGCCCTGAACCTGGTTCAGGTATTCCAGAACGCGCGAGCGAGCCCAGTAGAGGTCAGTACCGTCTTCAAAAATGACGTAAACATAGGAGTCACCAAACTGGGAAAAACCACGCACGGTCTTTGCGCCGGGTACCGACAGCATGGTTGTCGTGAGCGGATACGTGACCTGATTTTCAACAATCTGCGGAGCCTGACCGGGATAGCTGGTTTTAATGATCACCTGCACATCAGACAGATCGGGCAATGCATCCACAGGGGTATTGATGATAGTCCATGTTCCCCAGACGCTGAGAAACAAAGCGCCCATCATCACCAGGAAACGGTTGGCGACGGAGCGCCGGATAATCCATTCAATCATCATCGTCTCCTTAATGGCCCGAATGCGCGTCGTGAGTTTTTTCAGGATGACGCATGCGCTCCAGCGCACCGCTAATATTGGCTTCGGAGTCAATCAGGAACAGACCGCTGACCACGACAGAATCGCCTTCGTTCAGTCCGCTGCCAATCGCGGACTGTTGCTGAGATTCATGCAGAACATGAATGTTTTTTGGCACAAAACGCCCTTCCGCATCGACCACAATCACCCGCTGTTCTTTGCCCGTATCAATCACGGCCTGGGATGGGATCAGCAGCATCTCCTGGCTCCTGGCGTTCAGTTTCAGGTAGGCGTTCATGCCGGGTTTCAGGCTTTCGTCTTGGTTGGAGACCTGCAGACGGACCTGCAGCGTGCGGGTAGTTTGATCCACGCTGGGGAGAATGTTCCATTTTTCAACGGCAAACGATTTATCCGGGTACGCGGGCACTGAAATTTCAAATTGCGAGCTGTCTTTGAGAAGATACGCAATGGATTCCGGCACGGCCGCACTGATCCAGACCGGATCCATCCCCTGAATTTGTGCCACCACATTATCTTTGGTAATGTTCATGCCCGCGCGCAGGTTAAACGCCGTAATCACGCCATCTATAGGGGCCTTGATAGTAAAACGGGTCTGGATACTCCGGGTCGCACGCAGTCGTTGAACATCCTCTTCCGGCATGCCGGCAAGACGTAGTCGCTCCAGAACACCTTTTATCTGGGTTGGGGTTCCGCCGGTACCCGATAACAACAGGAACTCGCTTTGCGCTTCTACCCATTCCGGAATGGTGATATCGATAAGCGGCGTCCCTTTTTTAACATGATCGCCCACGGTCAGTGGGTACACTCTCTCAACGAAACCCTCAGAACGCGCCTGCACAATGACAAACTGATATTCGTTATAACTGACGTTGGCCGGTATGGTCTGGGCGTAATTCAGCGCTCCCCGCGTCACTTTCTGCGTTTTGAGTCCCAGGTTCTGAACCTGCGTCGGGTCAATACGAATACCCTCACTGCTTTTTTCGTCATGTTCATCGGCATATTTCGGCACCAGATCCATATCCATAAACGGAGACTTGCCGGGTTTATCAAACCGGGTATCCGGCTTCATCGGGTCATACCAGAAAAGAACTTTTCTCTCCGTCGTGGTCTGTTCTGTTTTTTCTGCGGGATGCACCGACTGCCAGGCGATAACTGAAATCAGCCCTCCTGCAATAAGGCTGCCGAGGATGACGGCAGCAAACTTTATTCTTAAAGAGGCCATGCTTTTTCTCGCTATTTAATGCTCTTGAGTAAAGAGATATTGCCCTGCTGAACAAACGTAAAATTAACGTGGCTGCCGGCTTTTAAGGCGAGAATAGTTTCGTCTGCCTGGACAAAGGTGAAACGCATGGTCATGGCGGGCCAACCAATCGCTGGAATAGCATCGTGCGCGATAGTGATTTTTTTAGTGCTCAGATCAACCGCTTTCACCACGCCGGTTCCCGCGATGACCTGCTCTGGCGTGGCTTGTGCTGCTGTGCTCATCTCCCCGTGCTGATGTGTTTCAGCATGCAGGCCTGCAGAAAATATAACGGAGAGTGCGCCCAGTACGACCGCGTTAAATAAACTGTTCATTTTTTGATTTCCTGATGGAGTAATTAAAAGAAATTACTCAACCCAACCGCCGCCCAGCGCGGTGAATAAGTTAATTTCATTCACCTGTCGGGAATAGATAAGGTCGAGAATGGTTTGTTGTGTTGCAAAAAGAGAACGTTCAGCATCGAGCACTTCAATGTAACTGACCGCGCCACTGGAATATAAACCTCTGGCTCGCTGCAGGGTGATATGTAGCGAATCAAGATAACGCTGCTGGGCGTCAAGTTGCTGACTGATGCTGTCCCGCAATGCGAGCGCGTCGGCGACCTGTTTAAAAGCCGCCTGAATTTTTTGTTCATAATTGACGATTGACTGCTGCTGGCGAATTTCAGCCAGTTTGAGATTGGCTTTATTCCTTCCGGCATTAAAAACAGGAATGTCAATTTTCGGAATAAAATTCCACATCCCGCTTCCTGCGGTGAAGAGGCTGGATAATTCCGTACTGCTTGCTGAAAGCCCGCTGGTTAGCGTAATAGACGGGAAAAAGGCGGCACGCGCCGCGCCAATATTGGCATCAGCCGCTTTCAACTGGTACTCCGCTTCCATAATGTCCGGGCGCTGAAGCAATATTTCTGACGGCAGACGAGGCGGCAGTTTGACGGGGGAAATCTCATCGACGCTGCCTCCTTTCTCTGCCGGCAGCGCGCGATAGGTTCCCAGAACCTGCTGCAGGGCATTATTGGCCTGAGCCAGCTCGCCTTCTCTTTTCGCTATTTCTGCACGGGTACTTTCAATCTGCCCCCGGGCCTGTTCAAGTGCCAGAACGTTGGTGCTGCCCGTTACCAGCTGTTGTTCAACAAAAGCCCAGGATTGTTGATAGTTTTTTAGCGTATCGCGGGCAATTCGACGTTGTTTGTAGGCCAGCTGCTGGCTGAAATAGCTCTGCGACACGCTGGAGACGAGCAGGATATGCACGGCACGGCGGGCCTCCTCGCTGGCAAAATAGTTCTGTCTGTCAGCATCACTCATATTCCTGAGCTTGCCGAAGAAATCGAGTTCGTAACTGAGGTTCAACCCTGCGTCGTACTGCTGTGTGGTCGGCTTGTCCGTTTTCAGCCCACCGCTGTAAGTCACACCTGACGAGGCATTCAGCTGCGGATACCGGTCGGCATCCGTCACGTTGAACTGCGCGCGCGCCTCTTCAACCTTAAGGGCGGCCATTTTTAAATCACGGTTGTTATTCAGGGCTTCGGCGATCAGTGCTGCGACCTGAGGATCGGTAAAAAAGCTACGCCATCCGCTGTCGTGATACCCCGCCACCACCGGCGTGAGGCTATTTCGGGATAACGAGAACTGCTGCGGAACCGGTGCTGGCGGGCGCGCATATTCTGGTGCCAGCGAGACGCAGCCTGCCAGGAAAAATATTGTGCTAATGCTAAGTCGTTTTAATGTGCACATCACGCTTCTCGTCCAGGCAGGCCTGGTAAATGTTTCAAATGAAGTCCAGAGTATTACCAGGGTTACTCTACAGCGTGCTTCCTGTTTGCCTGGTGACAGGATAATGACAATGTTGTCATTCTTAACGTAAGTCATTGATAACGGTTTGAGGCTCTCTAGAATGTCCAGAGCAGCCAGTCAGGGGAGCAACATGAAAATACTGATCGTTGAAGACGAGATAAAAACCGGGGAGTACCTCAGCAAGGGGCTGACTGAGGCGGGGTTTGTGGTGGACCACGCTGACAATGGCCTGACCGGATATCATCTCGCCATGACCGCCGAGTATGACCTCCTGATTCTGGATATCATGCTTCCCGACGTGAACGGCTGGGATATCATCCGCATGTTACGTTCTGCCGGGAAGGGAATGCCGGTTCTGTTACTCTCAGCCCTTGGCACTATTGAACACCGGGTGAAGGGTCTTGAACTGGGCGCGGATGATTACCTGATCAAACCCTTTGCCTTTGCGGAGCTGCTCGCCCGCGTCAGGACGCTTCTGCGACGGGGCAATACGGTGATCACGGAAAGCCAGTTTCAGGTGTCTGATCTGATGATTGATCTCGTGTCCAGAAAGGTGAGCCGCGCGGGGAACCGCATCCTGCTGACCAGCAAAGAGTTCAGCCTGCTGGAGTTTTTTATGCGACACCAGGGGGAAGTGCTGCCCCGCTCCCTGATTGCATCCCAGGTCTGGGACATGAATTTTGACAGCGACACCAACGCGATTGATGTCGCCGTCAAACGGCTTCGCGCGAAAATAGACAATGATTTTGAGCCGAAGCTGATCCAGACGGTCCGCGGCGTGGGGTACATGCTGGAGGCACCGGATGCGCGTTAAATTACCCGGACGCCCTTTTTCACTAGCCCTGAGGCTGACGTTTTTTATCAGCCTCTCCACGATACTGGCATTTTTCGCCTTCACCTGGTTTATGCTGCACTCCGTTGAAAAGCATTTTGCCGAGCAGGATATCAACGATCTGCAGCAAATCAGTACCGCGATGCACCGTATCCTGCAGTCCCCGGCAGATCCGGACGAGAAGAAAATCAGTAAAATCAAAGAGTCAATTGCCAGCTATCGTAACGTTGCGGTTCTGCTTCTCGACGCGCGTGGAGAGGTGTTGTTCAGTACGGCGCAGGGGGCAGCGTTACGCCCTGCCGTGAACACGGCGGCATTCAGCACGCACAGCCGGGCACGGGATGTGTTTCTCTGGACGGTAGATGCCCCCACCCTGCAGAGTCATTCCGGCGCTGAGATGAAAAGTGACACGTACCGGATTATCGCCTCGTCAGGCACGGCAACGCTGCAGGGAAAAGCGCAGAATTACGTTATGCTGATCGGGCTTTCTATTAATTTCCATCTCCATTACCTCGATGCGCTGAAAAAGAACCTGATTGCGATTGCCATGGTGATCAGCCTGCTGATTATTCTTATCATTCGAATCGCGGTACGTCAGGGACACCTGCCGCTGCGTAACGTCAGCAATGCCATTAAAAATATCACCTCTGAAAATCTCGATGTGAGGCTGGAACCGTCGCGCGTTCCGGTTGAACTGGAGCAACTGGTGATTTCGTTCAACCATATGATTGAAAAAATTGAAGATGTGTTCACCCGCCAGGCGAATTTTTCTGCCGATATCGCCCACGAAATCAGAACCCCCATCACCAATCTGGTGACCCAGACTGAAATCGCACTCAGCCAGAACCGGACGCCGAAAGAGCTGGAAGATATCCTCTACTCCAGCCTTGAAGAGTATAACCGGATGACCCGGATGGTCAGCGATATGCTGTTCCTGGCGCAGGCGGATAATAATCAGCTGATCCCGGACAGGGTGATGTTTGATTTAAGCGCGGAGGTCATTAAAGTCTTTGATTTCTTCGAGGCCTGGGCGGAAGAACGTCATATCACGCTGACGTTTCACGGGATGCCCTGCCTGATCGAAGGCGATCCGCAGATGTTCAGACGCGCAATCAACAACCTGTTATCCAATGCCCTGCGCTATACGCCGGAAGGCAAGACGGTGACCGTCTCAATCGCCGAACGGGAAAACGATTTTGAGCTGATGATTGCCAACCCCGGGAAACCTGTCCCGCAAGAACATCTACCCAGGCTGTTTGACCGTTTTTACCGGGTGGATCCTTCAAGGCAGCGAAAAGGCGAAGGCAGCGGGATTGGTCTTGCCATTGTGAAGTCAATTGTCACCGCGCATCATGGCAAAGTCCGCGTCGAATCGGATGCTCAGTCGACGCGCTTTATCTTGTCCGTGCCTAAGCGGGTTACTCAGCACTGAGTGGTTGCTGCACAGCCCGACACACGTCCAGCACTTTCTCTCTCAGCCAGCGGTGCCCCGGATCCCTTTCCATTCGCGGGTGCCACATCTGCGATACCGTAATGGTTCGGGTTTTAAACGGCAGTTCAAAGACATGCACACTCTGCGCCATCGGCTGGTTCAGCAGATACAATGCCGGAACCATGGCGATCAGATCGGACGCCAGCGCCACGGATAACGCCGTCGGGAAACCGGGCACGACGCTGGCAATTTTGCGCTTCATCCCCACTTCTGCCAGCGCATCGTCGACAAAGCCGTGTAGCGATCCGTCGGGTGCGGCAACCACGTGGCCCCAGGAAACATAATCGTGAAGGCTGACCGTGGGGTGTGCCGCCAGCGGATGTCCCTTACGCACCGCGGCAATGAACCGATCCTGAAATAATCGCTGCAGGCGTATTTCAGGTCCCATGTTGCTCTGCACGCCAATTTCCAGGTCAACCAGCCCTTCCCGCAGATAACGTGACGTTTTCTCAGGCTTCGGCGAGAACCGAATACACACATCGGGCGCGGCTTCGGCCACGGCGGCAATCAGCAATGGGCCAAATGCGACCACAAAACCATCATTGGCTCTGATGGTGAACAGTCGCTCGAGGTTTTCCACCTTCAGCGTTTCAGTGGAGGGCTGCAGTACGGCTCTTGCCTCATATACGGCGCCTCTGGCTCGCTCCCGGCTGGCCTCGGCCCAGGGCGTCAGCACCATATTACGCCCTGCCCGCACCAGGATCGGGTCGCCGGTCACCTCTCGCAGCCGGCTCAGGGTACGGCTCATGGCTGACGTACTCAGGTTTAAACGCCGCGCAGCACCCGCCACGCTGGCTTCGGCCAGCAGGACGTCGAGGGCGACAAGCAAATTAAAATCCGGATCGGACATGATGCATCCTCAGATAAGGCGTTGTATGCAACTGAACAGTGCAACTGCTGCGTCTTCCGCCTTGTATATCCCATGATTATAGTTTCGTCATCAACATTCTTTCCGGAGTTACGACGATGACGCTATTTTCAAACCAGCCCGGCGACGAAGGATTGCCCGGCCATGAACGCGCCCGGGTGATGGCCGCGGTAATGACCACCACGCTGATGGGCGTTTTTGATGGCACCATGATCAACATCGCCTTGCCTTCGATGGCGAGCGCGATGCAGGTGCCCGCGAATGTGGCCGTCTGGTTCGCCAATGGGTATCTGTTGTCCGCGGCCATGACTCTGGCCATCTTCGCTGCCCTGGCGGCCCGCGTTGGCTACCGCCCGGTGTTTCTGACCGGACTTGCCGTCTTTACACTCACCTCGCTCGGCTGCGCGCTGGCCCGCACCCCGGACATGCTGATCGGGATGCGGATTTTGCAGGGGATTGGCGGGGCGGCCACACTGAGTATTGCCCCGGCGATACTGCGCGCCGTCTTCCCCGGTCGACTGCTTGGCCGCATTCTGGGACTGCACGCCCTGCTGATCGCCTCCAGCACGGCCATTGCACCCGTACTGGGCGGGACGATCCTGGACGTACTGCGCTGGCAGTGGTTATTCGCCATTAACCTTGTTCCCGGAACGATTGCCCTGCTGTTGGCCTGGAAGGCCTTACCTCGACAGCCGGCTTCAGATCCCTCTCCGTTCGATGCCCCGGGGGCACTGCTCTCCGCGGTCCTGTTGGGGGCGATGATCATGACGGCCAACAGTTTCCAGCATGCTTCGCACCACATCAGCCACGAGGCCATCAGCTGGGCGCTGCTCGCCACGATTAGCGCCATCACCTTTGTCTGGCATATTCGCCGCGCCCGAAGCCCCATACTGCCTCCCGTTATTTTCCACAACGGACGCTTTACGCTCGCCGCGCTCACGTCGCTGGCCTCGTTTGTGAGCCAGGGCATCACCTTTATCGCCCTGCCGTTCCTGTTTCAGAGCGTGTACGGCTACAGTCCGGTGGTCTCCGCGCTGCTGTTCACGCCCTGGCCGATAGGCATCGTACTGATTGCGCCGCATGCGGGCCGCTGGGCAGACACAATTTCAGCCCCGCTGATATCTACCCTTGGGCTTATCGTGTTTGTGGTGGGGTTGATCCTGCTCGCGACACTGCCCGCCAGCCCTTCCGCTTGGAATATCTGCCTGCGAAGCCTGGTGTGCGGGATCGGTTTTGGCTGTTTCCAGAGTCCCAATAACCGGGAAATGCTCTCTAACGTGGTGCGGGAGTATGCCAGCTACGCATCCGGCGTACTGGCTATCGTGCGGACGTTTGGACAATGCCTGGGGGCTGCCGTGGTCGGCGTTCTGCTGGCCACAACGCAGAATCAGCCGGCCTTTGACGATCGGGCCGTTCATTATTCACTGTGGATTGCGGTCATTGCTTCGGCGGTTTCTGTCATGTTTAGCGTGAGCCGGCTGCGCGCCACGCGTCAGGCTACGGCATAAACACGGTGCAGCGCACTAAGCGCTGCACCTGTGATTTACTCCAGCGCCAGCAGCGCAAAACTCGCCAGCCAGTGTCCACCGCTGTAGTGGCTTCCCACCACATGCTCGACGCTTGCCGCCAGATGTCGGTTGACTGCCTCGCGCAGCGCCTGTTGTCCCGGATGGTTATCCGGCAACGCGCGGGCAATATGCTTCATGCACCAGGCGCGGCTGAGGTTTAACCCATCCAGATGGGCAATTTTCGGGTCGGTACGATCGCTCACCTCTGCCGGGTGCATCAGGGCCGAAACAGACCCCACATCAGGAAGAAAGGCGTCAAACCACGTGGGGAAATGCTCCGCCACCTTACTCATCAACAGCGCTTCCGTCAGCGCGCCGGAAATGTACTCATCACCACCCGGTTCATAGTGAGCCGGGTAATGCGTGTCAGCCAGATAAAAGCGCGTCGCCGCCGTCAGAATAGCCTGTTCAAGGGCGTTATCCTGCACTGCCCGGGCGTAATCAATCCCCAGCGCCAGCGCAAAAGCGGTGTTGTAATGCGTACCGACACGGATCGGATAGGTGAGCTTGCTGAGGTAATCCACCAGCCTGTCGCGAATGTCCTGCGTTAACGGCTGCAGTGTCTGATACCAGCTGGCGGCTTGAGGTAACGCGGACTGCTTCAGCTCCTGCGCCAGCGCCAGAAGCCAGCCGTAGCCATAAGGGCGCTCGAACGAGGCGCGAAACGGTGCATTGAAATAGGCCAGCTCTTTCGCCACCTTCTCCTGCGTGATATGTTCATCAAACAGGGCGACAATTTCATCCCGGCACGACAGTTCAGGGTAAAGCCGCACGCAGCGCAGCAGCAGCCAGTAGCCGTGCACCGCCGAGTGCCAGTCGAAGCAGCCATAAAAAATGGGGTGCAGTTCGCGAGGTGGCAGGACATCACCGTCATCATTAAGCAGGTGCATAATGTGGTTCGGATATTCTTGGCGTAAATAGGTCAAAGGCATGCGGGCAAACGCGTCGGCCTGGTGTTGCGTTAATTCCATATCAGCTCCTTAGATCGTTGCCGCGCTTAGCGAAAAACGAGAAAATACATTAAGAACACGTTGACCACCAGCAGGGTTAACGCCGTTGGGATCTGGATCTTGATCACCTGGTACTTATCTTTAAGCTCCAGCAGCGCGGCCGGAACGATATTAAAGTTGGCCGCCATCGGCGTCATCAGCGTGCCGCAATAGCCCGCGTACATGCCAATCGCCAGCAGCGGTGCCGGGTTACCATGATGAACGTTAATCAGGAACGGCAAGGCGATACCGGCGCTGAGCACCGGGAATGCCGCGAAGGCGTTGCCCATGATCATGGTGAAAAGCGCCATGCCCACGCAGTAAATCACCACCAGCATGAACCGGCTATCGGGGTTCACAAACAGGCTTACGACCTTCTGGACTGACTCGCCGGTGTTCGCCACCACAAATACCCCGCCCAGCATGGCCAGCATCTGTGGCAAAATCACCGCCCAGCCAATGGTGTCGACCAGGCGTCGGGACTGGCGAATAGCCTGCAATGGCGTGCCTTTTGTCAGCCACCAGCCGGTCAGGATCGCCGCCACACAGGCGACGCACAGTGCCGCCAGCGTGAGCTGTTTCTGGTCAAGAAGGAATACGCCCCCTATCGACACCCCTTTCAGGAATAATGTCCCGATCACCGTAACCACCGGGATCATCAGCGCAGGCAGGAACAACCAGTTTTTCAGCCGCGTTGACGAGGCTTCGCGCTCGGCATCGGTAGCCATTTTATAATGCCCCTTCCCGACCAGACCAAAGCCCGCCAGCAGAGCAATCACAATGACGCAGCCGCCGATAATTCGATAAGCAAGGGATTTTCCCAGCTCCTGCACCATCAGGTCGCCAAACAGGAAGATCCCGCCGAACAGGAACCAGAACAGCGCGGTGGTAAAACGTTTAGGATTCGCGCGATCGCGCAGGGTCATCACGACCAGCAGCATCACGACAAAGCCGATCAGGTAATACACGCGGTTAATGGTGATCAGGGTCATCATGGCGCGATCTCCTGAGTACCCTGCTCAGCGCGCCAGGACATAACGTCACGACGGATGCTGGCATCCAGACGCAACAGGCGCGTCATATGAATAATCAATGCCGCGATGGCGGTCGGAATGGCCCACAGACCGATATGCAACGGTTCAATGCCCTGTATCCCATTCTCTTTCAGGAAAGCGTCGATCAGCAGCACCGCGCCAAACGCGATAAAAATATCTTCGCCAAAGAAAACCGCGATGTTGTCGCACGCCGCGGCATGCGCTTTGATCTTGTCCCGGATATGTTGCGGCAGTTCGCCATACTCATTGAGCGCTGCGCCTTCGGCCATCGGTGCCAGCAGCGGACGAACGGTCTGAGCATGCCCACCCAGCGACATCAATCCCAGCGCGGCCGTCCCTTCACGCGCCACAAAATAGAGCATCAGAATACGTGCCGAGGTGGCGCTGGCAATCTTTGCCACCCACGCCTGCGCCCGCTCTTTCAACCCGTAATATTCCAGCAGGCCAATAACCGGCAGGATCAGAATAAAGGTTGCCAGGGAACGACTGTTGACGAACTTCTCGCCAAAGGTCTCCAGCAACATCCCAAAATCCATGCCAACCAGCAGTCCGGTAGCCAGCCCCGCCACCACAACCACCAGTAGCGGGTTGAAACGCAGAGCAAAACCAATAACCACCACCGGTATACCGATGAGCGGCAACAGTGTCGAACCGTCCATAAACGTTTACCCTATCCAAAGTGAGCGTTGCGCGCCGGCGGCTATTTTTTTAATACTTCGCATCATGGCGAAGCGGGATGCAGTGCGGCGCGCGATGTTGTGTTTTGCGTCAGGCTCCGCAGAACCTGCACTAAAAAGCTATATCTGAACCACAAAAACATGTAAACAATTTATCAATAAAATGTTCTTATTTTATCGATGAGTTTACATTTCCGGGCCAACGTCACCCCCCCGTAAGGAACGTTATGACTGCAAAGAAGAGTGCTGGATCATCAAATCACGACGATATAACCGATGGCCGTATCGTGTCCTCTCGCCATCTGGTATCGGAACGTTGCGCGGAATTATCAGAGCTGGAGTACGCGTTGATCATGACCAGCAACGCGTTTAACAAATGGATGGTGCGCTGCATGACCGCAGCCGGTGAGCCAGATATGGGCGCTTTTGATGTCTCGCTTCTGCATCACGTGAACCACCGCGACCGCAAGAAAAAGCTGGCCGACATCTGCTTTGTCCTGAACGTGGAAGATACCCATGTGGTGACGTATGCACTGAAGAAGCTGGTCAAGGCGGGCTACGTGACGAGTGAAAAAGCCGGAAAAGAGCTCTATTTCTCAACGACGGAGGAAGGGAAAGCGCTATGCATGAAATACCGCGACGTGCGGGAAGCGTGCCTGATCAATATCCATGCGGAGAGCGGGATTTCCGGAGCGTCTATAGGTGACACCGCGCAGCTGCTCCGGACCATATCTTCCCTGTATGACACCGCCGCGCGGGCGGCGGCATCACTGTAGTTAAGGGCGTCTGAAAAGCGAAATACTTCGTCCGGCCAGATGGTATTCCACGGCTTTGGTGATGACCGTCCCGGGGACAACGTCATCCGCCGTGGAGAGTTCCAGTACCCAGCCTCCTTCGCCAAACTGGGGGATCTGGAACGGCACGGTGCCTTCAAACGGGTTAAACAGCATCAGCACATCGTGCCAGAGGCCCGGCTCCTGTCTGAGGTCCGGTCTGCTGATGGATACGCCGAGGGTGGAACCTTCATCCCACTGCTCATCCTGCTGCGGGCCGCCGCCGGCGTTAAACCAGCGGATCTCAAGCCCGTCGCGCCAGCTTTCACGCCGCAGCAACGGCTGTTTCGCGCGAAGGGCAATCAGATGGCGGGTAAAGTCGCGCAGGGCGGTGTCGTTTTCCGATAATCCCTTCCAGTCGATCCAGGAGATCTCGCTGTCCTGGCAATACCCGTTATTGTTGCCCTTTTGCGTACGGCCAAACTCATCCCCGGCCAGCAGCATTGGCGTGCCATGAGAGAACAACAGCGTGGTGAGGAAATTACGCTTTTGCCGCTCCCGGGTAGCGATAATATCCGGATTCTCTGTCGGCCCTTCCTCTCCGTAGTTATACGACCGGTTATCGTTATGCCCGTCGTTATTGTCTTCACCATTGTCGGCATTATGCTTTTCGTTGTAAGACACCAGGTCATTCAACGTAAAGCCGTCGTGGGCGGTAATAAAGTTGATGCTGGCCCACGGACGGCGTCCGCGCAGATCGTACAAGTCACCGGAACCGAGCAGGCGCGCGGCGAAGTCGTTAGACACGTTATCGCCCTTCCAGTACTCACGTACGGTATCGCGATATTTGTCGTTCCACTCCCCCCAGCCCGGCGGGAAGCCGCCGACCTGATAACCGCCGGGGCCGATATCCCAGGGCTCACCAATCAGCTTCAGACGGGATAACACCGGATCCTGCGTGACGGCATCGAAAAAGCCACCGCGCGGATCAAAGCCTTCGGGCTCACGGCCCAGAATTGTCCCGAGGTCGAAACGGAAACCGTCAATATGCATCGATTCGGCCCAGTAGCGCAGTGAATCCATCACCATCTGCAGCACTCTCGGGTGGGAGGTATTCACCGTATTCCCCGTGCCGGTGTCGTTAATGTAATACCGGTGTTGATCGGGTAAGGTGCGGTAATAGCTGAAGTTATCGATGCCCTTAAACGACAGCGTTGGGCCGAGCTCATTGCCTTCTGCCGTGTGGTTATAGACAACATCGAGGATCACCTCGATGCCTGCGTCATGATAGGCGCGCACCATATCGCGAAAACCCTGGATCCCCGCCGGACCGTAATAGCGTGACGCCGGCGCAAAGAAGCCGAGCGTGTTGTAGCCCCAGAAGTTTTTCAGCCCCCTGTCGAGCAGGTGTTGATCGTCCGGGAACCAGTGAACCGGAAGCAGTTCAACCGAGGTGATGCCAAGGCTTTTGATGTAATCGACCGAGGCTTTGTGCCCCATCCCTTCAAACGTACCGCGCAGTTCAGGCGGAATCGCCGGGTTAAGCTGGGTAAAGCCCTTCACGTGGCTCTCATACACAACGGTATTCGGCCACGGAATGGTTGGCCGGTTATCATCCTGCCAGTCAAAAGCATTGGGGTCGATGACCTTGCATTTTGGCGTGAACGGCGCGCTGTCGCGGGTATCAAAACTGAGGTCGAGATCGTCATGACCCAGCTCATAGCCGAAATGGGCGTCGTTCCAGTCGATATCGCCCACCAGTTCACGGGCATACGGATCGATAAGCAGTTTATTGGGGTTGAAGCGATGCCCGTTTTCCGGGTCATAGGGGCCGTAGACACGATAGCCGTACAGCGCGCCAGGCTTCAGATCCGGCACATAGCCGTGCCACACTTCATGGGTATATTCCGGCAGCTCCAGCCGGGCGATTTCGGTTTTTCCTGAAGGGTCAAACAGACAGAGCTCAACCCGCTCCGCATGTGCTGAAAACAGCGCAAAGTTGACCCCCTTCCCGTCATAATTTGCGCCTTGCTGCTGGCCATGACCGGCCCGAATTTCAAACGTATTATCCTTTGGCATTTTTTGTTCTCCACGATCATTCGCAGGTAAGCAGAACCATTAAGCATCCCGTTTCAGACGTTACATCCAGCGTCTCTTGCAGAACCCGGCTTTCACCGGTGAACAGATCCCGGTAGCGTTTTCCTGCCAGCGCATCGGGTATAGCAATAGTGGTATTGGCCCACAGTGCTTCATGGGTTGTCACGTCGAAGACCAGCCGCGGCACGGCAACAATCAGCGCCTCCTCGTCTTTCACGCGTGCGTAAACAATCAGGTTCTCCGCCCGCTCGCCGCTCACCTTCAGTGGCAGCCAGTCACCGTAATGGAATAGCGCGGCATAATGTGGACGAAGCCGTAACAGCGTGGCGGTGACATATTGCTTAACGCTTCCGTCTCGCCAGCATTCCGGGCGGGCAAATACCCCGGCATCCGCCGTGCTGAGGTGGTGCACCAGCGCGGGGAAATCCGGTTCCCGTCGGTTATCCGGGTCGACAAGGCTAAAGTTAAGCGCTTCGCAGCCCTGATAGATGTCCGGTACCCCGGGTGCGGTAAGTTTGATCACCGTCTGGCTGAGGCTGTTCATCAGCCCTGCACGGATAAAAGGCTGCATCGCCTCACTGAAATCCTTCAGGAACAGCGTGTTGTCCGGTGAAAGCAGATGCCGGGCATAGCTCAGCACCACGCTCTCATAGCTTTCGTTGCTGTCTATCCAGTCTGTGCGTTGTTTGGCTTCGCGCAGCGCTTTCTCCAGGAAGCCGAGGAAGCGCTCTTCGAGTGATTTCAGCCCGTCGACATCGTCAGGTGACAGCGTGGCGGGCCAGACGCCAGCCAGAGCCTGATAAATCATCCAGGTATCGGCAGCGTTCGGCGCGGTACCGTCGCTCAGAAAACGCACGTGGGTTTGATTCATCTGCCGCCAGCGGGCCAGATTTTCGCCCCACTGTTCCGGCGCTTCCGTCAGGGTATAGAGGCGTGCCCGGGCATCTTCACCGCGCTTCGTGTCATGGGTGGATGTCCCGAGTAAGGCGTCAGGCTGACGGGCAAGACGGATGCGCATTTCCTGATGAAAACGCGATAGCGAAAAGGCGCGCGGCGTCGGGTCTGCCCCCACTTCGTTAAGCGCCAGCTCCAGGTTATGGCGAAAGAACAGCGTATCTTCCACGGATTTCGCCATCAGTGGCCCGGTGAGTTGCTGGAAGCGGGTTCTGAAACGTGCCGCGTCGTCGTGGCAATTTTCTGGAAGATCGCCGGTGAGAATGCACACGATCAGGCTCAGGGCCGCTTCAGAAGTGTTAACGCTTGCGACAACGCGATTGAGCAGCGCCACGTCAGAGGCGGTTAATCCTTCACGGGTGCCGTAGGTCCGATACACCGGAAACGCGATCAGCAGCTCGCGCAACGCATGGTGGATCTCATCGGGTTGCAGTTCAACCGCATTGCGTCGGGCAAGATCGGTGGCGATAGTTAACAGGGTAGTGAATTCGCCCTCGAAATTGCGATCGGTCATCAGCCCTTTGGCATCCCGTAACGCTGCAAACCGATCAACGGTTTCCCCGAGCGTGTCGTCATGGATTTTCTCCAGGCGGTCAAGGCGGCTGTCGTCCACCAGAACTTCCGCCAGCGAGGCAATAAACTCGTACCCCGTGGTGCCGGAGACTGGCCATTCGACGGGGAGCTGTTCCCCTTTGGCGAGAATTTTTTCAACCGTGATGTAACACGCCGGTCCGGTTGCCTGGCGCAGACGCTGCAGATAGCCCAGCGGATCGGCCAGACCGTCGATATGGTCAATTCGCAGACCGTCAACGACGCCAGAATGAACCAGTTCAAGGATCAATCGGTGTGTATCACTAAATACCGACGCGTCTTCAACCCGCACGCCCACCAGGCCGGTGATTTCGAAGAAACGCCGCCACGAGAGCTGTTTCGGGGCTTCACGCCAGGACATCAGCCTCCAGCTCTGGGCCTCGTGCAGCGCCGCAATGCTTTTACCCTCCACAAAGGTCCCGGGGTTAAGAGGATAGGCGGTGTCGTAGTAGACCAGCGCGGCTTTGTCCGTGACAGGGTCACGTTTTACACTGATGGCGCCCTTCTCAAGCTCCGCCTCAAAGGTGTCGCCCAGAAACGGCAGCGTAAGCGGCCGTGACCAGTCAATATCGAAATAGCGTGCGTAGCGGCTCTGTTTGCCGTGCTCAATCACGTCTCGCCACCAGTGATTCTCCAGCGAGGTCGACATGTGGTTAGGCACAATATCCAGTATCAAGCCCATTCCCGCCTGCCTGAGCGCGGCCGCCATACGGTCGAATCCTTCTCGTCCGCCAATGGCGGGGTCAATTTCATTCGGGTCGGTCACGTCATAGCCGTGCGTAGAGCCGGTCGTGGCGGTAAACACCGGTGAGGCGTAAAGATGGCTGATGCCGAGATCTTTCATATACGGCACCAGTTCCACGACACGGTCAAACGTCATGCCATTACGGAACTGAATACGGTAGGTCGCGGAAGGGATCATAACGATGCTTCTCCATCAGCAAAGCGAACAACAATACTGTTCGGCGGTAACACCTCGTTCACCTCCGGCCAGCTAAAGAGCGTTTCTCCTGCCAGTGCAGGCACATCAACAGCCTTATTGCCGGTATTGAACGCCAGAGACAACGTTCCGGTCGGGAATCGCCAGCTCACTGCAATCATGCCGGGTGCCGTCCTGATGACCTTGCCCTCCACCGTGACGCCCTTTCGCAGTAACGGAACGATATGACGATGGCGCAACGTCAGCAGCGTTCGCGTGAAGCGAAGCCACGTTTTACCGTCATCGGTGGCGACCTTATTCCAGTCAATTTTGGAGCGAACAAAGGTCTTCACGTCATTCGGGTCGGGGACGGACGCACCGTGCCCGGCATGGCCGGTAAACTCTTTTGCGCGCCCTTCTCGCACTGCTTTGGCAAGCTCACCGTGAAAATCGGTAAAGAACAAAAACGGATTGGTTTCACCAAACTCTTCCCCCATAAACAGCAGCGGAATATGGGGCGAAAGCAGCAATGCAGCAAGCAACACCCGTGTTTTATCGGCCCCCGCGAGGGCAATCAGTCTCTCTCCCTGAGCGCGGTTGCCGGTTTGATCGTGGTTTTGAATAAAATCGACAAAAAACTGTGGCGGCTGCGTGTGACATTCCACGCCGCGTGACTTGCCGGTCTGGAGAGAAACCTCGCCCTGATAGACAAAACCTTCTGTCAGCGCACGGGCGAGTTTTTTCTCCGGTTCAAAGGCAAAATCCTGGTAGTACGCATGCGTTTCGCCGGTGGCAAAGACATGCGCGGCATTGTGAAAGTCATCGTTCCACTCCGCGGTAAAAAGCGGTGTCGCACCGTGTGCGTCACGCGGATGCAGGAAGATAACGTTACGGCTGTCTTCGGTGGTGAGATGGATCTGCCGCCCGGGGATAGCCTCGCGAATGCGTTCGGCAATCTCCTGCAGGATGTGTTTATCCGACGCGTCTTCAATCTGGTCGATGGCATCAAACCGTAATCCATCAAGATGGTATTCCGTCAGCCAGAACAGCGGGGCTTCGGTAATGTATTGCCTGACCGGCTCAGTCTCGTAAGCAATCCCGTTGCCCCAGGGCGTCATTCGTTCCGCGTCGAAAAACGCGGGTGACAACACAGGCAGATAATTGCCTTCCGGACCGAAGTGGTTAAGCACAATATCCAGCACGACAGAAAGCCCAAGCCCATGCGCAGCATCGATAAAGGCGTGGAAGTCTTCTGGCGTGCCATAGGCAGAGTGCGGTGCATACAGCAATACCCCGTCATATCCCCAGCCGCGCGATCCGCCAAACTGTGAGACGGGCATGACTTCAATCTGGGTAATGCCAAGTTCAGCCAGGTAAGGCAGTTTTTCAATGGCGGCCCGGAAGGTGCCCTCCGGGGTAAAGGTGCCGATGTGCAGCTCGTAAATGACCGTGTCTTCCCACGGACGCCCTGCCCACTCCCGGTTGCCGGGCGGATACCGTCTGGCATCGATAACAACCGAGGGACCGTTAACATCCCCAGCCTGGGCGCGCGACGCCGGATCGGGTACGGCCATGCCGTCTTGCAAAACATACTGATATTCTGTGCCGTGCGTGACGCCGGGGACGTCAATCTGGAACCAGCCGCTGCCGACCGCCGTCATTGGCAAGTCGTTTTCTGCCAGACGTAGCGTAAGTTCTTTCTGTCCTTCTGCCCAGACGCGAAAACGTACAACGTCATTGGAAATAAACTCAGCACCCCAGTGTTTTTGAAATGTCCTGAATTCCATTCATTGTCCTCGAATGACCCACATTTTACGCGGAATGAAGTACAAGCTTAGTTCAGGATCAAAAGAGTGTTACGCCAGCGGTTTTAATGGCTTCATCTATTATTTATAAAAATATTCGCCACAAGGAATACCATGCAGATTCGAAAAGGATTAAATACCGACCTCGCACGTCTTGAATGCTGTGACTTTTCATTCACCGTCAGTCACGTTGCGCGGGAGCCTTTTATACATTGTGATTTGCATATCGACGCTGTCGCCGTGCCTTATCGTAAAACGTATGAGCTCGATATGCAGACCCTTGAAAATCATTGCGTTAATCCGGATGCCATATTTCTTGTGGCCGAAACAGATGAGGGAGAAATTGCCGGTTTTATCACCGCCTCAATGAGCTGGAATAAATTTATCGCCGTTGACTATATTGCCGTTGAGCGCACGAAACGCAGAGCTGGCGCGGCGCAAAAATTGATGGCGGCCGCACACGTGTGGGCGCGCAGCGTCAACGCGGCTGGATTAAGGCTCGAAACCCAGAATGTGAATGTTTCTGCCTGCCTGTTCTACCGCCATTATGGCTTTACGTTAGGCGGATATGATCGTTTCCTCTACAACGCATTACCGGAAAAAGACGAAATCGCCCTGTTCTGGTATTACATGCTGATCTGACTCTGGCTCTAACGGATATTGGCGGACGAAAGCGATTTGTCTGAAAATTACCCACCCGGCGCGCAAGGGAATGTGCGTCAGAATATGACTCGCCTGCCTCCCTTCATTTTTCTGTCACTTACTTTCAATACGCTTACATGATTTTGACAATGACGTTAAGGAAAGAAGAGTGAATTCAATGGCTAAGGCATTACTGCTGGCATTACCTGTTATAAGCGCGACCGCCACGGCAGCCGACCACGAAATCTGTGAGCCGAAAGCGTATGAGATGGCGCTGCGCTACCAACAGAAATCGGCAGAAATCATGGCACTTCAGCTGCAGACCTACCGTTTCGCCACCGAGCGTTTTAACGAAAAAATAAAAGGGCTGACTGCGCCTGAGAACTATGCCGTTGTGATGGATCTTGATGAAACGGTGCTGGATAACACTCCGTTACTGGCGCGTGATGCCGAACAGTGCCACGACTACACGAAATGGGACACCTGGAGTGACTGGGAAAAACAGGGAAAACCGGGATTAATTCCTGGTGCGAAGGCGTTTCTTGATCGCGTGAATCAAAGTAAGGTCCGTATTTATTATGTATCTGACCGCATGCAGGAAAACAAAGCAGATACGCTCAATACATTAAAATCCCTTGGCTTACCGCAGGTTTCAGAGGATAGCGTTCTGCTCGATACGGTCAGTAAAGAAGCCCGCCGCCAGAGCATCCTGAAGAAACAGCAGATAATCATGCTCTTCGGTGACAGCCTGCCTGATTTCGCCGCGCAATTTAAAAACAAAAAGCCGAGCGAAGCGCAGCGTGAACTCGTTGAGGCCAGCGCCGATCGCTTTGGCAGTGACTGGATCGTGCTGCCGAATGCCGCGTATGGCTCGTGGTCAAAAGCCACGCTTGAAGGCTGGAAAGCCCCGCTGAAGCAATAACGTCTGGCTTGCCGGGTGGTACATTGCTGCCACCCGACATTTGACCCGACCTATCCATCCCGTTTATAGGTCCTATCATTATCAGGCGGGTTCATATAATTTTACGGAGAAGTAAGATGAGCTCTTTCTGAAGGAGACCCTTATGCTGACCGTAAAAAAACTTGCCCTGACAACGCTGATTTCCAGTTCGTTATTGTTCTACCCTGCGCTTCAGGCTTCGGCAGAAACGCCCCAGCACGTGGTTAAACAGCCTGCCGGGGGGTACAGTGTGCAGGTTGGCGATATTATGGTGACCTCGTTTACCGACGGTACCGTGGCGCAAGACCTGCACAAATTACTTCGTCGGACGACCCCGCAGAAAACCGATGCGTTGCTCACACAAAATTTCCAGACCAACCCGGTAGAGGCGTCCATTAACGCTTTTCTGATTGCGCTACCCGGCCACAAGATTCTGGTGGATACCGGCTCAGGCCAGCTTTTTGGCCCCGGTAACGGCGGGCGACTGATTGAGAGTCTGGCAAAGCAGGGGATCGCGCCGCAGGACATCACCGAGATTTTACTGACCCATGCACATTCCGACCATGCCGGTGGCCTGGTCAAAGATGGCAAGGCGGTGTTTACCAATGCGCGCGTTTTTGTCGGCAAACCTGACATCGACTTTTTCTTTAACAACGATAATCAGAAAAAAACCGGCTACGACCAGAACTACTTCGATGTCGCGCAGAAAACCTTAAAACCGTATCGTGATGCCGGCAAGGTAGTTCCTTTTTCCGGAACCTCGCAGCTTCTGCCCGGGATAACCGGCACGGTTCACCCGGGCCATACGCCTGGCTCGGCCTTCTATACGCTGGAAAGTAAAGGCGAGAAAATCACCTTTGTCGGCGATATTATCCACGTCGCGGCGGTACAGTTCCCGCAGCCCGCCGTGACCATCGCCTACGACCAGGATCAGGACGGTGCGGCACGTGTCCGCCAGGATGCTTTTGCTGATTTTGTGAAAAACAGAGACCTTGTCGCAGCCCCCCACCTGCCGTTCCCGGGTATCGGTTACGTCACGAAAGGCGAGCACGGCGGTTACGCCTGGGTGCCCGTCACCTACACCAATCGCGACAGCCACAGCGCAAAGTAAAACGGATAACACGATGACGCCCGTTGCTGAGATGGATATCGACCTGATCCTGACGCTGGATGCATTGCTCCAGGATCAGAACATCACCCATGCGGCCGCGCGGCTCGGCATCAGCCAGCCCGCGATGTCCGCCCGTCTGGCGCGCCTGCGTTCGCTCTTTGGCGAACCGTTGTTTATCCCTTCCCCACATGGACGTGGGGTGTTGCCCACGCCCAGAGCGGAAGCGCTGCGACCGCAGGTCATGACCGTATTGCGGGGCATTAACGCGATGTTTGCTCCCACCACCTTTGATGCGCAAACCAGCCAGCGGACATTTGTGATTGCCCTGCATGAAAATCCGGCCCTGATGCTGGGTGCCGAACTGCTTAATCAGTTCCGGGCCCATGCCCCGGGGATCCGCTTGCGGTTCGCGCTGCCAGAAATGGCAACCCTGCCACAGCAGCTGGAAAAGGGTGATGTGGATGTCTATATCGGTGTGAGCGCCGGCGCGCACGACGGCTGGGTCAGACGCAAACTTTTCGATGACCAGTTTGCAACAGCCCAGCGAAAAGGCCACCCCCGCGGTGTCGGGCCACTGGATCTGGAGCACTATTGCGCGCTCTCTCATCTGGTGGTCTCTTCAGAGGGTGACCCGTTTACCGGCTTTGTGGATCAAACCCTGGGCGGACTGGGGTATCAGCGCAACGTGGTGATGTCCACGCAGAGCTACGCCATGGCACCTCCGCTTGTCGCCAGCACGGACCTGCTCTGCACCTTACCGGAACGTATGCTGCAACGCTTTGCCTCGACGCTGGATATCTTTCCCCCGCCGCTGCCGCTGCAGCCGATTACCATCAGCATGTACTGGCACCCGAAAAACAGCCAGGATCCGGCAAGCCTCTGGCTGCGCGAGCAACTGCTGCTGGCCGCGGGACGTCAGATGTGATCGAGGGTGTGCAGAAATTTCTTTAACACCTCTGAGCGAATGATCCGGTGGCACACCAGCTTCAGCTCGCTTTCCCTGAGCCTGTCAATGATGTCGACGTACACGACATTCTCCACGCTGACTGCCCTGGCCGAGGCCGGCAATAGCGCCATGCCAAACCCCGCAGAGACCAGGCTGATGACAGTAGGTACGTCGGTGGCGTTTTGTACCACCTCAGGCTGGAAACCTGCGCCGTAACAAACGTCATAGAAGTACTGTTCGAGGCCCATTCCCTTCGGGTCGCGCAGGGAGATCCATTTTTCGTCTTTCACCGAGGCGAGCGTAAGCGCGGACGATTTTGCCAGAGGATGCTGTGAAGAGAGCGCCAGCACCGTTTTCTCGGACGTAAACGGGCGGCTTTGCAGGTCGTCAGGCAGAGACGGCAGCGGCGCCCGGATGATGGCCACATCCAGCTGGTTGCTTTGCACGGCGCTATAGAGCGTCTGCACATTCCCCGTCATTAGCGACATGGTGATGGCAGGCCACCGACTGTGCATCTGGCGCAGCGCGGCAGGCAGCCTGGTGTCAAACATGGCGCTCGATACGCACCCGAGATTCAACACCCCCTGCTCCCCCCTCGCCGTTTGCCTGGCGTCCAGTACCGCCTGTTCCGTCAGGGCGATCGCCAGCCTGGCTTTCTCCAGGAAAGCTTCACCGGCCGGCGTCAGGGTTAAACGGCGGTTCGCCCGGCTAAAGAGCGTAACGCCTAACCGTTCCTCTAACGTTTTAATCTGCTGACTCAGCGCGGGTTGTGCCATGTTCAGGCGCTCCGCAGCCCGGTGCATGTGAAGCTCTTCCGCAACGACAATGAAATTACGCATCTGACGAAATTGCATAACGCTTCCCCGGATTTTTTGATAACAAATTTATTATCAAAATAGCAGTAATGATGCAATTGATGCTATGGGCTATTGCCATAAAAATGGAGGCATGCAAACACGGGAGGAAAAAATGGAAAGCCCAGTCAACGATCTCAGAAGTGCCATCGCGTTACTGCAACGCCACGAAGGACAATATATTGAAACGGATCATCCGGTGGATCCCAACGCGGAGCTGGCGGGTGTTTATCGACACATTGGTGCGGGCGGCACGGTGAAACGTCCTACCCGAACGGGCCCGGCCATGATGTTCAATAACGTTAAAGGTTATCCGGATTCGCGTATCCTGGTGGGCATGCACGCCAGCCGGGAAAGAGCGGCACTCCTTCTGGGATGTGAACCCTCGACGCTCGCGCAGCACGTCGGTCAGGCCGTGAAAAACCCGATCGCGCCGGTTGTTGTCCCGGCATCGCAGGCCCCTTGCCAGGAGCAGGTATTCTACGCTGACGATCCTGATTTTGATCTGCGTAAACTGCTTCCGGCCCCGACCAACACGCCGATTGATGCTGGCCCGTTCTTCTGTCTGGGGCTGGTACTGGCAAGCGATCCGGAAGACAGTTCGCTGACTGACGTCACGATTCACCGTCTCTGCGTTCAGGAGCGCGATGAGCTTTCCATGTTCCTGGCCGCGGGGCGCCACATTGAGGTCTTTCGTAAAAAGGCTGAAGCAGCCGGAAAACCGCTGCCGGTGACGATCAACATGGGGCTCGACCCGGCGATTTATATCGGCGCCTGCTTTGAAGCGCCCACGACGCCGTTTGGTTATAACGAACTGGGCGTTGCCGGGGCGCTGCGTCAGAAACCGGTCGAACTGGTACAGGGCGTGGCGGTAAAAGAGAAAGCGATCGCGCGGGCTGAAATCATTATCGAAGGCGAACTGCTGCCAGGGGTGCGCGTTAGAGAAGATCAGCACACCAACAGTGGCCATGCGATGCCGGAATTTCCGGGCTACTGCGGCGAGGCAAACCCTTCTTTGCCCGTCATCAAAGTGAAAGCCGTCACCCTGCGTCACCAGGCAATCCTGCAAACGCTGGTGGGGCCAGGTGAAGAGCACACCACGCTCGCAGGCCTGCCAACGGAGGCCAGCATCCGCAATGCCGTTGAAGAGGCCATTCCGGGCTTCCTGCAAAATGTCTATGCGCATACCGCGGGCGGCGGTAAGTTCCTCGGCATTCTGCAGGTGAAAAAACGCCAGCCATCCGATGAAGGACGTCAGGGACAGGCGGCGCTCATCGCACTCGCGACCTATTCCGAGCTGAAAAACATCATTCTTGTCGACGAAGACGTGGATATTTTCGACAGCGACGACATCCTGTGGGCGATGACCACCCGCATGCAGGGAGATGTCAGCATCACCACTATTCCAGGGATCCGCGGCCACCAGCTGGATCCGTCGCAGTCGCCGGATTACAGCACGTCGATTCGCGGAAACGGCATTTCCTGTAAGACCATCTTCGACTGCACGGTACCGTGGGCGCTGAAGGACCGCTTCGAACGCGCGCCGTTTATGGAGGTTGACCCACGTCCGTGGGCACCAGATTTGTTTGACACAAAACACGACTAGCGCGTTCGCGATACAGAAGAGCGTATGGCTTTCGGGTCATACGCTCTTCTGTTTTTCATCGCAGGTAAAAAGGGAAATTGCCGCTTCCCCTGCTTTCTTGTACCCTTTCGTCGTTAACCCCAACCCCACAAGAACTGAGACATCCGGACGCTTATGACTGCACACCTTTCTAAAGACCCTTTACATGGCGTAACGCTGGAGATGCAGGTCAATGCCCTGGTTGCACGATATGGCTGGAGTGAGTTGGGCGATCGAATCAAAATTAACTGTTTCAGAAAAGACCCAAGCGTTAAATCGAGCCTGAAATTTCTGCGCCGCACGCCCTGGGCTCGCGCAGAAGTTGAAGCCCTGTATCTTGATTCCCTGAATGATGAGGGGATCGCAGAACCGGACGAACCCGCCTTTAACCCCTGGGCTAACAGTCGGATAACCAAGAGCTAAAACGCAAATGACGCGACATGTAAAACGGATTGGTGCGCTGACTGCCTGCGCACTTTTACTTGTTAGTTGCTCCTCAAAACCACCAAAATCACTGGTAACGCCTCTCCCGACCGCGAGCAAACCGACCCAGCAGGCTAACGAGCCGATGCGTGGGATCTGGCTGGCAACCGTCTCACGCCTGGACTGGCCCCCGGTGGCCTCAGTGAATGGCCGCGATGCGCAAGACCGCATCGCGATGCAAAAACAGGCCCTGACGAACAAGCTCGACAAGCTTAAGCACCTCGGTATTAATACCGTGTTTTTCCAGGTCAAACCGGACAGCACGGCGCTCTGGTCGTCTAAAATTCTGCCGTGGTCAGATATGCTCACCGGCAATATCGGCGAGTACCCGGGCTACGATCCGCTGCAGTTTATGCTCGATGAAGCGCACAAACGCGGCATGAAAGTCCATGCCTGGTTCAACCCTTACCGCGTTTCAACCAATACCAAACCGTCGACCATTGCCGCGCTGAACCGCACGTCGTCATTGCACCCTTCCAGCGTTTATGTCCAGCACCCGGAATGGATTCGTATTGCCGGCGATCGTTTTGTGCTCGACCCCGGCATTCCGCAAGTGCGTGACTGGATAACGCAGGTGGTCACCGAAGTGGTTGCGCACTATCCCATTGATGGCGTGCAGTTTGACGACTATTTCTATACCGAATCACCGGGATCCGCGCTCAATGACGCGCAGACTTTCAGACAATACGGTCAGGGATTTGCCTCTAAAGCAGACTGGCGCCGCCACAATACACAGCAGCTGATTGTGCAGGTCTCCCGGGCCATTAAGCAGACTAAACCTGGCGTGGAGTTTGGTGTCAGCCCGGCTGGCGTATGGCGTAACCGCTCATTCGACCCGGCAGGCTCAGACACGCGCGGTGCCGCAGCCTACGATGAATCCTATGCCGACACGCGTCAGTGGGTGCAGCAGGGTCTGCTGGACTATATCGCGCCACAAATTTACTGGCCTTTCTCCCGGGATGCGGCGCGCTATGACGTGCTGACGAAATGGTGGGCAGAGGTGGTGAAACCGACGCATACCCGCCTGTATATCGGCATTGCGTTCTACAAGGTAGGTGAACCGTCGAAAAATGAGCCGGACTGGACGGTTCAGGGCGGCGTGCCGGAGCTGAAAAAACAGCTCGATCTCAACGATTCACTGCCCAACGTGAATGGCACGATCCTGTTCCGCGAAGATTATCTTAATCAGCCGCAGACGCAGGAAGCCGTCAGCTACCTGCGCGGACGCTGGGGTAGCTGACCGGTCAACATCAGGCAGAAACACCCTGTTTCTGCCTGTTTTTTTTTACTACGGCTTCGGCCCAAACATCGCCTCAAGCTGTTTCTCATCCGGCATGCCGACCACCTGCTGAAGCTCATTATCGGCATTCAGATAATAAATGGCGGGCGTAGCGTTCGCGCCCAGGTTGTCCATTAACGTCTGGTGTTTTTGCAGTATGTCGACGGTTTCACGGGATGCAGTGCCCTGCGGTTTTGGCAATTTTTTCCCGCCTGAAAGCTCGTAATCACGCCAGGCCGAAACGGGATCTTTCGCATTCAGGATAGCGGAGGCATTACGCCCACTGTTGGGGTTGAGAAACGCTACCAGCAGCGTATTAAGCTGCACCTTGCCCGCCTTCACCCACGGCTGCGCCTCGGACCAGAATTGCTTACAGTACGGGCAGAACGGATCGGCAAAGACGAAGACTTTGCGCGGAGCGTTATCCGCCCCCTCTTTCAGGGGATGCGCCGCGTTCAGTTGCTTCCACATTTCGCGTCCCATCGGGGCGTAGATCTCTTTCTGGAAATAGCCTTCGCTCAGGTTTTTTCCTTTTTCATCGTACAAATAGCCTGAAATTACGTGCTTGCCGTCAGGGGTTAAAAACAGCGTAACGCCCATATCCTGATACTGCCCCAGCCAGGCCGGCGCGCCCCCTGGCGCATCAATTTTCTTAATGATTTTGATATTCTGCTGCTCGCTGAAGAGCTTCACCACATCCGGTATCGCTTCAGCGGCCTGCGCCAGCCCTGACGTTGCCAGCACCGACAGTAACAGTAATTTTTTCATTTTCCGCTCCGGGATCATTGGGGCGAACCGCCCCCTTCACGTTAACGATTTTTCAGTGCGTCACTGACCATTTCATCGAACTGTTCAAAAGGAACCCAGCCCGGGAGTAACCCTTCGCCAATCAGCGTGGCCGGTGTTCCCTGGATACCCATCTTTTCGGCGATGATCAGGCTGCGTTTGATCGTCACCAGGCTCTCATCATCAGGCGTTGTGACGTTCACCCCGGCCCGTTTTTGCGCCTCCTGAATGCTGGCGTCATCGTGATATCCCTTTTTGGCCATCAGGGTATGGTTAAATTTCATAAACTGCTCAGGATGCGCGCGCCAGACGGTTAAGGCATCGCGTGCTGAGGTCAGTGAACTTTCCGACCGGAAAGGCAAGAACTTAAATACCACCGCCACATCCGGGTGTTTTTCGACGATCTTTTCCAGGTAAGGATCGAATTTCTTGCAGTACGGGCAGTTGTAATCCGTAAAGACCACCAGGGTGAGCTTCGGATCCTTAGCGCCAATGCGCGGCGAGTCCGGGTCGTTAAACAGAAAGTCATAAACCATCTTCTGTGCACGTTGCTCCTGTTCCGGCGTCATGGTCTGCGCCGCCATCACCTGCGCTGAGGTCAACAGTAGCAGAAGCGTAATAAGGATTCTTTTCATAATACATTTAGCCTTTAGCGTTGTTCAGGATGGCAATAAGCGTGTCTTTATCCAGCAACGGCGAAAGCATCTCCCCCTCAGGGAAGCCCGGGCCGTACACCTCATTAAACGGGATGGCGTAACGGTTGCGCTTTTCAAGGAATTCGGCGATAAACGCTGACGGCTTACTCCAGTCGCCACGCAGCGCCACCACGTCCGGCTGGCTAAGCGCGGCAATAACGTCAGGCTGATTCAATACCCGATGCTCATTTACCTTGCAGGTAACACACCAGTCCGCGGAGATATCCACGAAGACCCGTTTGCCCTGCGCAAGGGCACCCTGAATAGCGTCTTCACTTAGCGGTTGCCACGGGATTGCCTGAGCGACGCTTGCGGTGTTTGTTACAGGCGGTGAGGTAAGCAACCCGCGCAGCTGGTACCCACCAAAGGCTGACAGCGCGATCACCACGCACCAGAACAGCGGCGAGGTTTTCTGCCCGGTCATCGCAAGCAGTGCGATAGCGACGACGATAAGCACTAACATCACGCTCTGGCTCACCGCCTCACCCAGATGCGGGTTAAGCAACGTCACCAGCCACAGGCTGGAAGCCAGCATCATCAGGCCGAGAATAATTTTCAGGCCGTTCATCCAGCGACCGGGTTTTGGCAGCAGCATGGCGGTTTTTGGAAGCAGCGCAACGAACAACCACGGCAAACTCATCCCCACGCCGAGCATCAGGAAGATAAGCCACAGGGAATGCAGCGGTGCGCCAAGGGCAAAGGCCACCGCCGTGCCGAGGAACGGCGCAGAACATGGTGTGGCCAGCAGCGTGGCAAACATCCCTTCGCAGAAACTGCCGGCAAGCCCCGTTCCCCCTGCCGTTGCCAGCCGTCCTGCGGCGGCAGAAGGCAGCAGCATCTCAAACGCCCCGAACAGATTGAGTGCGAAGAGGAAGGTCACCGCGACCATCAGGCCAATAAACCACGGATTCTGGAACTGAATACCCCAGCCCAGCGAGGCACCGGTCAGCTTAAGCGCGGTGACCATTGCGGCCAGCAGCATAAAGGAGACCAGGATCCCGGCACTGGTTGCCAGAAAACGGAGCCTGATCATCCGTCTGTCTGAGCCCGCATGGAGCACGCTGTTGAGCTTCATGCCCATCACCGGCAGCACGCAAGGCATCAGGTTCAGGATCAAGCCGCCCAGTAGCGCAAAGAGCACCATTTTGCCGGTTCCCTCAGACACGCCCGCCGCTGACGGTTCCGCGGGCGTTGCCCCGACGCTCATCACGGTTTGCTGCGCTTTATCGCCATTGGTGAGCACAAACGACAGCGCTTTTCCCTGCAGCGAAGTGGGTTTATCTCCCCACTCATCGGTCACGGGCACCGTTACCCGAAGCTGATTGCCGTCGGCTTTGAGGGTCGGTTCTCCGGGAAGAATGTCGCCTTCCAGCGGGTCAAAATAGATCCCCGGCTTGTCCCATTGCCCTTGTGTGGTTCCCGTAATGATCAGCTTGTCGTCTGATAACCAGGCCGACAGATCTGCGGACACGCCAGATGTCGCGGGAATGGCCTGCATCGCGCGTTCAAACGCGTGGCTGAATCCCTCATCCACCGGCTGGTTAAAATCAAGGTGCAGCTTATAGTCCGTCAGCAGACAGACATTACTGCACGTGGAAAGGGTAAGCGTCCCGTCGAGCGCATCCCCCGCCGCACCGTCGAGGGTGATGGGGATGATGACCTTATCGTGATAGCCCTGGGTGGTCATCCCGGAGATATCAAAGCGCGAAGGCACCGGCCAGTGCCAGTCATCCGTTACGCCAGCAGGCCAGGTGATTTTCGGGGCTACGCCGCCCTCGCCGGGTGAACGCCAGTAGGTTTTCCAGCCGGGCTGCAGCTCAACGGTGAGCAGCGCGAGGATGCGGTTTTGCTCCCTTTCCGCCTGAACGCGGATCCGGGCATGATCGTTTTGCGGGGAAACCAGCCAGCCTGTATCCGCCGCATGGACAATGCCGATGCAGGACAGCCACAGGAAGACGAATCCCCTGAAGAGGTTAAACATGTTTTACTCCGTGAATAGTGAAAATTATCGTGTGGTGACGATGCTTTTCATTCACGGAAAACGCAGTTTTTGAGGTGTATTCGGGGAGGCGGTGCCTGAACGGGCTGTTCTCTCGGAACGCATGCCCGCCCTTGCGTAAACAACTGAAGTAGCGCGAAGAAGATGATAATCGCCGGTAGCGCACCATCAAAGAACAGAGGCTGAGCACAAAGCAGCGAGTGTGCGCCTAACTGACACGGCGATGGCCCGGACGGCTCAGCGTCGCTGGTTTGAGCCGGGGCATCAGCAATCAGGGTCGTTTGCGGATCCAGTCCCTGCAAAAAATGGTTGAGATAAACCGCACGCTGCACCAGGCAAATAGCCATCGCCACACATGTGATTATCAAAAGCCATTTTCCCAGAAGCTGACGGTTGCGCATAACGTTCCAAATTTACCAGACGCCCCGATCATAAACGATAGTGATGAATCTACAAGTCCTGATAATGTAAGGTTTTGTCTGTCGGCGTTACTCACCGGTCAGCGCATCATAGACGTCCCGCAGTCGCGTGCGCAGGAAAAGCACCGCCTTGTGCTTACGCGATAACAGCGCCTGCTCGCTGGCCCCGGTTTCCTCTGCCAGCATTTTAATGCTGTAGCCCTGGAGCTCCGTTTTTTCAAAAACCTCGCGCTGAGGCAGCGGAAGTTCAGACAGCGCCTGGCCCAGTTCTTCCCACAGCAGCGTTTTGAGGTACTCCTCCTCCGGCGTATGCGGGACACCGAACAGGGTTTCCGCCAGTTCATCTTCGGGGAAGTCCTCATCATCCCCGGTAAAATATCCTGAAAGAGAGACCTCACGCTTTTTTCGTGCCCGGTCGGTCATCTCATTACGTGCCGCGCGAAACAGCCAGGCGGCGACGTTTTCGACCGGCTGCTCCACTTTCATCAGCTGATAGGTAACTTCCTGCAAAATATCGTCGGCATCATCGCGCACGGACGTTCGTCCGCGGATAAAGGCTTTCAGCCGGGCGCGGCAGGCATTAAGCGCCGACATCAGCAATGACTCTCCCGCCAGCCCGGTTTTCATCTCGCTCACTCTGCTTCCGGCGTTTTCGGCGCGCTGTCGTCGCGTTTATCTTCGCGATGACCGTGCCAGCCGCAATGCCCGCGACCATGGCGACCAAAGCCTTCGCGACGCTGCTGAATAAACGCCTCACGCTGCTCGGGGGTCATGTTCATCCAGCGTTCGTGCATACGACGGTGCGCGCCGAACATCCCCGGGCGGAAGCCCAGCCCACCGAACAGGATCCGGCTTAATACCAGAATCCCCAGCGCCTGCCAGAAACCGATGGCTTTCACGCCAAGAATGGCCGGGAGTAAGGCATTCCACAGGGTCATGACCACCAGTCCAAGCACAAGGACGATTACCGCGCCTATCACCAGCCCTTTACCCATACGGTGGCGGCCAAACCCGCGTCCGTGCCCTCTTCCGTGCATATCGAAATCTCTCATGGTGTTTACCTCATTTACAGTGATTGATTATGGCTTGTGATGAGGTAGACGGATGAGGCGGGGAAATATTGCTGGGGAAATGGGAAATTTTTTGAGGCTTGTGGAAACGCGTTTTTTGCCGGGTGAGACTACGCTTACCCGGCTTACGAAATACAATTTTGCAAGTTAGCCGGGCATCAACCAGGCCCCCCTGAGTGACACTGGGGGGGCAGCAAAAACGGCGTAAAAGTATCTGCAAACTCGTGCACCTGATGCATGCACAACTAACATTGAAAATTAATTTGCCCAATTAATGATTTCGTCCAGCCCTAAAAGTAGTGCAGGAAAGTAACTTTCATCCAGCCCAAGACTATCGTTAACAACTACACTTTCGGCAGGGTTTTCCGGTCTGAGAGTTAATGTCAAAAGCACCCCCCGACCAACAGATGAGGGTGAAAATATCAGGTTTAACTGGTTCTCCGTGCTATCAAAAACCACGTCCTGCGCTTTAACGCCATTAACTAAATTCGCATGTAAATTTTTGAGCTTATCTTTTAAAGCTCTAAGTTCACCGACATTAAAAGAAGCCTTATATTGAGCCTTAAGCTCTGGTAGCTCATACTCTACATAAGTTTGTATCCAGTCATACGCTGGGGCTTCGGGTGTATTTTCCCGCTCAAAGGGGGTAATCCGAAGTACTTTCCTGTCGCTAATTATTTCAATCATATTCAGTTCCATCACTTGTATAGAAAGTGAGTTATTGTCCAGTCTTTTTCACGCACCAACACCTCTAGTGTGTATTTTTTATAAATATAGGTGCCCTTTTCTGCCCGATTCTCTACGAGTTTATATATTTCTGATTCGTAACGAAAAAGCCCAGGAACCTTTTGAGGGTCAGGAGTTCTTTTTCCGTAGCGAATAACTTTTTCCTGAAGTTGCAAAGGAACATAGCGCCCGGGATTAAGCATATGTTTAGCAGGGGTTTCAGTCATTTTAAGAGACCGTGCAGATAAGCCCATTTTCAGGCGTCCACGCAAGAGACTGATGGTAGCCTCACTGAGTCTCACAGCTACGGCGGTTTTGACACCACTCTCCAGTAATGCTTTACCTGCGCGGAAAAGACGAAATGCGCCAAAGGCAATTAAAGCGAGGTCAGTTGGATCAATCAGAGGGGCTTCTAATGGCGCTTCTTCCAGCCTGATGAACACACCATCAGCATCATATATCTGCCATAAACCGGGCGCCTGAGCGACGGAGTAGCCAATACACATTCCACTCTCATCATCTACGATAGGCTTAGAATTCAGTGGAGGATTGCGAGGTCGAAACTGGAAGTATTCACCGGAGGGTAAATTTGACTGGAAGGTGTAGTAGCGTCCTGGCTCGTCTGTAGCCAATCCAACAGTCATTAGCATGATTTCCTTTTGACTTAATCTTGTGGTCATCATAATTGACGTTTTCGTTTCAATCCACTTTTCATGACTCGAGCTTAAGTCGCATTTAACGCTAACGCCTCATTGGGAGAGTCGTTCAACCTCGTCAGTACTGAAAGCAAATTTCTTCAGCACCTACGGCAACTTACTGTCGACCAGCGTTATCAGTGGAAAAGTATGGAGTTTGCCGAACAGGCCGAGGTCGTCCGGGCGTTGTCCAAGAAATACACCGTCGATTGTATCTGCATCGATTCTTGAAAAGCGCATGAGCGTGACCGGCCAATTCATGAAGCTGGAAACCTCACCGGCCAAATACACCCGCCGTGGCGTGGAGGATGGTGTTTACTGGTACGTATCGAGCTTTACCCACCCGCACCAGTTTGCCCCCGGTTCGGTGTGCCATCTGCTTGAGCCCGATATCAATCAGGAGCTCTACGGGATGCCGGAATACCTGAGCGCGCTTAATTCCGCCTGGCTGAATGAATCCGCCACGCTGTTTTGTTGAAAGTATTACCAGAACGGCGCGCACGCGGGTTACATCATGTACGTCACCGACGCGGCGCAGAGCAGCACCGACGTTGAGTCGCTGCGCTCCGCAATGCGTGACTCGAAAGGACTCGGGAATTTCAAAAACCTGTTTTTCTACGCCCCGAACGGGAAGCCGGACGGCATCAAGATCGTGCCGTTGAGTGAAGTCGCCACGAAAGATGATTTTTTTAACATCAAGAAGGTGAGCGCCGCTGACCTGCTCGATGCGCACCGCGTGCCGTTTCAGCTCATGGGCGGCAAACCTGAAAATATCGGCTCGATGGGCGATATCGAGAAGGTGGCACGGGTATTTGTGCGTAACGAGCTGTCGCCGCTGCAGGAGCGGTTTAAAGAGATTAACGATTGGTTAGGAATGGAGGTGATCCGCTTTAAGGATTACAGCATCGAGACCGACTAAATCCGCCCAAAGTGCCGCCTACGGGCGGCACATCCTCAGACCTCACCAGACGACGCACACGCCACGTAGCTCCGCCACCACTCACGATTCAACCTCACCGCTCAGCGCACCGCCACGATGCACACAGACCCGCAAAATAAATCCTGTCACCACGTCTGGCGCGCAGTGCTATCCCCGCCTCGCCTGCTCGCTTAAAAGGTCGCTTTACTACCTCAGCCTTCGGCTAGCTCTAGCGGTAAAAGGCTAATCTGCATAAGCTAAACACATGCAAAAAAATGCAATTTCACAGTCTACCCATAGCCATGTGGTGACGAAGGCGGGTGGTAAGTAACTTGTTGGAATATCATCTTTTATTTGACTGAAGTCACGTTTTCCATGTTTTTTTGCTCAATACCCAAGGAAAAAATTTTGATATGATTTTTCTTTGTTTTATTGGGTTAACTTTCCACACACAACATTCTGATTGGAGACAAAATGATTGATAACTATGTTGCGGATGAAAAATTATTAATCAAGAAAAGAACCATAAAAGATCTTGCTGACTATATAAACATTAGATCTGGCCAAACCCCTAACTATTCATTATTTTTAGGTGCTGGCGCTTCAGTTACATCAGGTATTAGAACAGGCTTCGAATTGGTTCAAGATTGGAGAGAAGAGATTTTCACCAAGTTTTCAAAAGAAGAATACTCAACACCTGATAAAGCCGTTGAATGGCTATCAAAAAAACACCCTGATTGGTATGATAAAAACAATGAGTATTCATCTCTATTCGAAAGAAAATTCGACTTACCTTCACAGCGCAGACGCTTCGTTGAACTCCAAGTCGATAAGAAGTTACCTTCCATTGGTTATGCATATCTTGTTGAATTATTTGAAACCGGATACTTTGACACTGTTTTCACAACAAACTTTGATGATTTAATCAACGAAGCCTTTTATCAGTTCTCGTCTAACAGGCCGTTATTATGTGCTCATGATTCTTCAATAAAGGGAATATCGATAACATCAGCAAGGCCCAAAATAATAAAGCTTCATGGTGACTATTTATTTGACAGCATTAAAAGCTCACTCAGAGAAACTGAATCTTTAGAAAATAACACCCGTGAAAAATTGATAGAATTCACTAAAGAATATGGTTTGATATTTGTAGGCTACGCTGGAAATGACAACTCAATCATGGATGTTCTAAAACATCTTTTAAAACAAAGCGATTACTTGAGAAATGGTATTTACTGGTGCACCAGAAAGGGTGATCATATAACACCAGAATTGTTTAAATTTTTAAATCATGAAAAAGTTTATTGGGTAGAAATAGATGGATTTGATCAATTAATGGCAGAATTAGTTCATGAGTTAGGTGGCAATCTATCATTGGGAGGAAACCAAAAATCTTCCAAAAGAGAACGCATGATTCAAAATTTCATTGCTGATGAATTTAAGTTAAATAGTAATAACCTTATCAAGAAAGACATTCTAAAATTAAAAAAAACACACATTGACTCAAGACATTTCCGCCCTTATTAATGAACTTTCTGAGGCTGAAGGTGACGATCAAAAGATACCTGAAGAAGATTTCAAAAACCTCTTAGCCATAGACAATCTAATTCGTTCTAAAAATTATAGCGCCGCAGAAGATAAACTTAATAAATTAACCAATAGCACCACTGATGACAATATAAAATCAAAATATCTTCGTCGCTTAGTTGAACTAAAAGAAGAGCAAAATGATACGAAATCCGCCCTTGAGTACAGCGATAAACTCATAGAGCTGGATGGATTCAATTTGCATTACTCACTTACAAGAACCAACATATTCCCTGAATTAAAAGAGAAAATCATATATCTCAAAACTCTTTTAGAAAAATTTAAATATAGCGTTGATCTCAGGAATCACTTATGTAGAGTATCATTAAGACATTTAGAAACAAATGATGAAAAACTTATAAACTTTACTGATATCTATAGACTTTTAGACGAGAGTTTAAAGCAAGATAGCAGCCTTGGAAATGACGCATGGCGCATAAAATATGATGCATTTAAATGCGAACACTTATCAAATCACGATAAAAAAGAAAGAAATTCTTTAATTAAGGATCTACTGGAAACATTAAAAGGTATAAATCCTCTTCATGATACTTATTTAGATATTTATTCAAGCCACTCCAGTTCAACTCAAGAAAAAAAAGAAGTATTAGCTTGTATTGAAACTTTAAGTGATGCTTACAAGATTAGTTCAAAAAGCAAAAAAAAGAACATATTGAAATATTTAACTCAATTATATCTATCATTATTTGATTCTGAAGTTGATGAAGACACACCAATTCTCATGAGAGAATTTATTGCTAAGTATGAAGAAGATAAAGACATTTCGTGCATTGCTCCTTTTGTTTTATTTAAATCACGCTTTGAAATTGGTTGTAATAAAAACATTTCAGCCGGAATAGAACTTGCTAAAGAAGCCATGGAAAGTCCTTGGCGTAATGATCATATCCAGAGCATTGTCGACATACTTTTAATTGATAGAGGAAACATAGAGTTAGTTGCGGAATTTTTAGATAACCTCCCAAGAGACACTTCAGAGGTTCTAATTTTAAAAATCAAAGCTGAGCTGGCATACCTTAAAGGAGATTACGAATCATCGTTCAAATTAATGGATATGGCTCGTGATAAAAAATGGAATTTTAGCAGCTACATTCTAGGGAAAACTTATGTAAATCTTTTAGCGAAAAATTATCGAGAAGTTATTAAATTAGTTGATGAGAACTTAGGGAAAATAAAAGACATCCAAGAGCATGACATTCTCATTATTAATCGTGAGCTAGCAAAAAGAAAGCTTGGCTTAGAGGTTAAGAAACACGACATATTATCAATAATAGCCCATTACAAATCTAAGGGCACTGTTCCGATGTGTGCTTTCTTCCTTTTAGATGATGAGCGACAAGGGAAAAGACAGTTGCAAGTATTATTAGAACAAGACTTTATTAATTATTATAGGTTCATCGAATGGCCAGTATTACCTGAGGGTGTTTTATTATCTTTCTCGCCAATAAAAGGTGAGGCAGCTTAAATTTCTTTATTAACCCTAACAGTGGGACACTCATTCTACTGTTAGGTTTTAATATGACACCTATAATCATCAAGACGGAAACCAGATCTTTTTATACTTGAATTGTCTACGCATCCAAATTTAGTACAATGAAGCCAGTTATTATTCTCTTCGTTATATTCTCGCGAGGTTTTTATCTCATGTTCAGCCTTTTTAGAACCACTAGAGATTGGACCCAATCTACAGTTATTGACAGGACTCCGAGGCACAGCCATGCCGCTTTTTAAAGTCAAAGGCTCAACAACCAAAAACTGTGGAACGATGCGTCATTCGGCTACTCAGGTAATTTGTACCAGCTCAGAGCCAAATGCTGGCCGTAGATGCCCACAACGTTTTCCCACGTAAGATTGCTAGCGCAACTTTCCAGTTACACCAGACATTAAAAAGGCTCCCTCAGGAGCTTTTTTAAACGCTTCAACTCAATGAAATAAAAGGATTTATTTCAAGTCACGTCCACATACTGACCACATCGATACAAGAAGCCCCGTGAATGCGGGGCTTATGTTTTAACTGACAATGATATTTAACAAGACATTTATTAAGCAACTCGTATACGTTTTACGGTCGGTTATGAGCGAAAAGTGAAAGTTCAAAATGCTTAGTTATTTTGAGGTCCTTTGAGTCATTGCGGTTAGCGATTTCTGTATCTGAAACAATACATCTTGTTTCAAACAGGCCCTCTATTATAATCTTTAAATTAAAAAATGGACATGAAACTGACCTCTAATGCGGTCAGTTTTATGCCTTTCAATTTGACGGAGAAAATACAAAACTTGCGTTTTATATTTAGCAAAACATCTTAGGATCGTACCCATTTTCAATACACATATCCCAAAGTTGCTGATATCCATCCTCTTGAACCCATTTTTTTACTCTAGAAGGATCAGCTCCAATAATTTGAGCCACGTGCAATAAAAGATCTCTTTTAGAATATGACTTACCAGCTAACCAAAAAGGAAACTCTTCATCTCCACTATGAATTAATAATTCAAAAATTGTAGTTGCCTTACCGTCAATGCTTTGAAGTTTAATTTCTCCGACACCATCCAAAAAACGATGTTCAGGATTTTCCCAGCTTGGAATTACACCTCGATAGGGTGCTCCATCGGAAAGCACTTCTACCAGCTGCGACACAACTCCAGGAACTCCTGATGTATCTGTAATCCCTACTATACCACTTAGTGCAAAATGCTTATTTTCAATTTCTCTCTTAGTGACATTCAACCAGATCGGAAGTATTTTTGTATTTCCTTCAATATTCTTCCTAATGAGAGCATCCATTTCAAAGGACGTCCAACTTTTAGTCAGATAAGCTGGACTCAAAACCAAAATACCTGTTCTCGATTCATTCATTCCCTTTTCAATCGAGTCAAGTAATCGATCTCCAACCTTAAGAGACATAGGAGCAAACCAAACGCTTAATCCATTATTTTTCAGCCCAAATGCTACATCCGTTACAAAGTCATTGTCTTCAACAGCATATGATATAAATGTATCGTGCATTTTAATCGCCTTTTTCTTGATAATTTAACTAAAGGTATAATTTGAGTTACGTGGACATTAGTTGCTCGATAATTACGTTTAATGTTAACTTAAGCAAGGAAATTCATTACTTTTACTAAAGAGCACGATCTAAATCAAACTCTTTCTTTTTGGGCGTTGGGCCGGACTTACTTGGTGGGTATTGCTTAAATGCCTCTAACCTGCATACTCACTGTTGCGACCGCCCCCAACTATCAGCAGTTGCTCTTGAATAAATGTCACCCTGATAGCTAGTAGACTTACGATTCGTCATCACGATCCGAACGTGGAGTTATAGATGTAGCAACTCCCACTTCAACAGTTCACGCCTTCTGTTTCGGCTACATGAGTCAAATGTGATTCTATCCAATTAACAGTAAAAGAAATAAAATCTACGAGTAATCTTGATAAGAAACAATTGCAATATTGATGGCTTCATCTCATTTCTTTTGGTTTGGTTTGGTTTGGTTTGAATTTCATCACTTCCACTGCAGGCACTTTGTAGACGGTCATATTGTAACAAGCCCCGCAAATACGAGGCTTTTTCTTGCGTTACATCCAATGAATTTGCTGCTGACCCGATTGTGCTAGATGTGGGGGCGCTGGCACTACCTCACCTGGCGAAACGATAAAACGCTCTACCGTCTCAGTGGTGACAAACGTGCAACTGCAGTTGATGTTTGTGCACTGGTGATAGCGCTCCTTAGTGGTATCCGTAAAGTAACGGCTAGTACGAGCGTGTGCGGCAAATTTGCATTTTGGACAGTGAAACATGATGAGCACCTTATGACGTTTCCGATGCGTTCATTTTACTGACTTTATCAATACAAAACAAACACATACAAAACAATCACCCTTCCAATTTCTCTGCCTCATACTCTACGTCAGAAACCTTAACCTCAAGCTCTAAGCCCGTCGTGTAGCCGTTCCCGTTGAGGTTATGCACCACCCTGCTGATTATCCATGCCTGATCGTCTATGACGCGCTTAAAGCCTTTCACCGCCACTGGCGTCTCGGGAAATAAATCAGCCCGGCCAATAGCGAGCGAGATTGAAAACTCCGCGACGCCGCGCTGCAGCTTGTCCCACTTTGCCTGAGCGGCACGCATGGCCTGCGCCTTTGTCGCGTAGATGGTCGTCAGCTCCAGCACGTTGTCAGACTCACCGACCATGTACTCGCCCTCGCGCGCTTCCTGCTCCTTTTTAGCTTTGGGCTTTGACGTGGCTTTGGTGGCCTTTGGGTGTTGCAGCGCGCGCAGGTGCTGCTCTTTGGGCTTGCGCTTAAGCTTCACCTTTTGCTTTTGCGGCTTCGGGTCTCTGGTGTGCAGCCATTTGGCCGTAACGCCGGTGTAGGCTTCGCGGTCAGCAATCGCAAACTGGTGCCGGTCGCCGTCGCCGCGTTCAAGTGTCATCTGCGGAATGGGCTTCCCGCTGGCCGTCTTACCGCTTCCGGCTTTCAGAAATAACAGATTCCCCGCTTTTACAGAGACCGCTGCACCGTTCCGGTCAGCCAGACGGGACAGAAACACCGCGTCGGATTCCTGCGACTGGTCAATGTGAGGTACGGGGATCGCTTTCAACGTGTCGGCCACGCTGGCTGTCATCTTATTGCGCGCTGCAATGGTCTCAACAATGACCCCGAGCGTGGTGTCGTGCCATGACTGTTCCCGGCGGGAGTTCAGCGAACCGCGAAAATCAGCGCTCCGCCCCCGGATGGTCAGCGTATCAGGCGCGCCCCGGTGCTCGATTTCATCGACCGTAAAGGTGCCTTTTTTTATCAAAGCGCTATCCTGCCAGCCAAGCCACAGCGTTAACGTTGCGCCGCGCGGAGGCAGAGCGATTTGCCCGTCGGTGTCATCGAGCTCGATATCGAGCTGGTCGGCCTCGAATCCGCGATTGTCCGTCATGGTCAGGCTGATTAACCGGTCGCTAAAATCCTGCGTAATATCTTCGTTATCCTGCTTGAGCATAAACGCCGGGGCTATCTTTGCCCCGGCCTGAATATTCATACCCGTAATCATCCCGCCAGCCCTCCCAGCCAGTTACCGGCAGATGTCACCAGATTGTCGGCCTGCGTTTTCAGGTCGCCGTATATCGCCGCGAGCGACTCATCGACCCGTTTCAGCGAGAGGCTAAACTCGATTTTTCTGGCCGCGCCGTCGCTGAATAATTCGCTGTGCGTGTGGGTCACTTTATCGATGACATACATGCCGTGGATCATGCCCGTTCCGTCAATCAGCGGCCACGCCCTGCCCTCGTCGGCCATCAGCTCGATACAGGCAGCTTGCCCTTCTCAATCATCCCTTTAACCGCTGCGGGAGTTTTTCCAATAAGACGGGCAAATTCCTGATATGGAACCGCATCTGTTCTACTTACAAGCTGGTTGTTCATCTGCTACGATTCTCCTTTAGTGTGATTAATTGCTCTTAATGGGCTTTAATTGCTCTCACTAGATAACCCAATAAGAGTAAAACATCCCAATGGGGGCAATATTCTTCCATAGGAGTAACTATGTCAACCCCGGTATTTGAGAAGATAAAGCTGATTAGAGAATCAGAGAGATTAAACAAGAGGCAATTCAGTGAGTTAACAGGGATAGCGTATAGCTCTCTTGCTGGTTATGAGTCCGGAGACAAAAAGCCCGGCGTTGAGCAAATCATGAAAATCCTGCAACACCCCCGGTTCACAAAGTACACGTTGTGGTTCATGGCCGATCAAATAACACCTGAAGCTGGGCAGATTGCACCGGCTCTCGCGCACTTTGGGCAGCAGACAACAACGTCATCCCACTCAGACCAGAAAACTGGCTAACTATTTATGGCGCTTATTTGTGCAGTAAATGCACAGTGAGTTTTTGCTATTTAAATCAGGAAATTGAAGTACGCAGTAACATCATCGGGAGGCTTTATGTCTGTTAAAAAGCTCGATGATGGTCGATATGAAGTGGACATTAGACCGACCGGGCGTAACGGAAAACGCATCCGTCGGAAGTTCGACAAGAAAAGCGAGGCGATGGCTTTTGAAAAGCATACTCAATATAACCATCACTCAAAGGAATGGCTTTCAAAACCAACGGACAAACGCCAATTGTCAGAACTGAAAGAGTTATGGTGGAAGCTGAAAGGTAAACATGAGGAGCACGGTCAATCGTATCTCAGGAAAATTGAGCGTTTCGAAACGATGACCGGAAACCCGTGCGCTTTCCAGATCACCAAGAGCCTGATAACGCAATATTGTGCTCAACGTCGGGGTGAAGGTATTAAGCCAACTACCATCAACCGCGACCTGATCACGCTAGGTGGGATGTTCACAACCCTAATTGAGTCAGAACTGTATAACGGTGAGCATCCATTCAGGGGATTCAAAAAACTGAAAGAGCAGACAGCCGAAACGGGCTATCTTACTCTTGAGGAAATTGACGCCTTACTTGCTGCGCTCTCAGGTGATAATCGTAAAATTGCGGTTTTGTGTTTGAGTACCGGAGCAAGATGGGGGGAAGCTGCGCGATTGAAGGCGGAGAATGTGATTCATAACCGGGTGTCTTTCGTTAAGACGAAAACCAACACACCGCGCACGGTCCCGATCTCTGATGACGTTGCGGCTTACGTAGTCGGCAAAGCACGAGGCTTTCTGTTTCCTGAGGCCAGTTATGCTGAATTCAGGCGAATCCTCAAAGAAGTTAAGCCCGACTTACCGGCGGGGCAAGCAACACATGCTCTACGACACTCTTTCGCCACGCACTTTATGATTAACGGGGGCAACATCATCACACTGCAGAGGATCTTAGGTCATACGAAAATTGCGCAGACAATGGTCTATGCGCACTTCGCTCCTCAATACCTGCAGGACGCGATTTCGCTTAATCCGTTGAAGGGTGCTAATGGTGGTCAGAGTGTCCACAATGTGTCCACACCCTAGCCGCTTTTTATGGCTTTTGACTGCTAGTAGTAAAACGTGAAGCCTTGTCTGGCGCGGCTTTCCAGCTACGCCAGACATTAAAAAGGCTCCCTCAGGAGCCTCTCATTATCAATCAAGCCTGCACCGGCAAACTAAAGCTCGAAATACTCCTTGAGAGCTGCTGCGCCTGCTCTTCCAGGGAAGCGGCGGCTGCGGCGGACTGCTGAACCAGCGCGGCGTTCTGCTGGGTCACGCCATCCATCTCTGTCACCGCCTGTCCGACCTGGCTGATCCCACGGCTCTGCTCTTCAGAAGCCACGGAGATCTGCTCCATCAACGTATTCACTTTATTCACGGAGCTGATAATAGAATCAATGACCTCGCCTGAGCGGTTCACCAGTTCAGCACCGTTTTTGACGCTGGAAACCGACTGGGCAATCAGGCTTTCAATGTCTTTCGCGGCAACCGCGCTTTTCTGCGCAAGGGTGCGCACTTCACTGGCCACCACGGCGAAGCCGCGTCCTTGTGTGCCGGCGCGTGCTGCTTCAACCGCGGCGTTCAGCGCCAGAATGTTGGTCTGGAAAGCAATGCTGTTGATGACGCTGGTGATGTCCTCGATGCGCTTAGAGTTCGCCGCGATGGTATTCATCGTTTCGATCACTTCGCGGGTCACGGCCTCACCGGTGTGCGCATTGTTCACCGCGTCCTGCACCAGTTTTCCAGCCTGGTGAACGTTATCGGTGTTATTCGCCACGGTCGCGCTCAGCTCTTCCATGCTGGCCGCCGTCTGGGTTAACGCGGAGGCCTGCTGCTCGGTGCGTGAAGCCAGATCGATATTCCCGGAAGCAATTTCCTGCGCGGCGTGGGTGACGGTATGGCTCGCATCACGCACCTGGGCGATAGTCGACAGAAGCGCCTGGCGCATCTGCTCCATTGAGCCCATCAGGTGATCGATTTCATTGCCGGAGGTGCCTTTTACCGGTACTGGAATGTCCAGTTTACCGGCGGCAATCTGGCTGCAGTGCTCGCGTGCCAGGTTGACCGGTGCGAAAACAAAGCGCTTCATCAGCAGGCTGACGGCAACAATCACGATTACAAACAGGAAAGCAATCGCCGCAATGATCGCCAGACCGGAGATGAAATTACTGCTCGCATCCTCGTTCAGGGTTTTGGCATATTTCTGGTGAACCGCAAGCACTTGGTCGAGAACGATTTCATACTGACGGTCGAGGCGGGACACCTCCGGGATAAGCGCATTAAACTTCGCGACATCGTGCGCAGCGGCGGCGTCAATCAACGGTGCCAGCCCCTGGTTACGGTAGTTTTGCCAGGCATCCTGATACGCGCTCACCAGCGGCGCTTCATCCGACAGGCGCGGAGACGCCATAAACGTCGCAAAGGCATGATCCGCTTTTGTGAGGGCCTCTTTAACCGCGGAAAGTTTCGCTGACTCGTCAGCCGAGTTCCCCGCTTCCACCATCTTCACGTACTCCATCACCCTGACACGCAAGGTACGGCTGTGGTTGATGGGGTCAATGATCGACAGCACAACCTGGATTTCTTTGTTCACATTATCCAGGGAATTATTACTTTTAATGATGAGGCCAACGCTGGTAATGGTGCTGACGACAAAGAAGAAAAGCAGAGCAAAAAGGACAATCAGGGATGATTTTTTTAACGACATGGACCGATACCTCAAGAATAAACATTCCCTATCGTTATCGGCCGATCCAAAACTTAAATTAATTAAAGTTATTAACGTTTCCCTTCAGCAGCCAGGGCTATGCTTTCGCTTTATAGCGCCGCTGCAGGGTGGCATCCAGTTTTCGCTGTAACGGTTGTGGCGTTTCGCCGTCGATCAGTTTGCCAATCAGATCAAAGCAGTGCCACGCCAGCTGGCGGTTATCCTGGCGAATGGTATCAACCGGAATGGTGAGCGAGTCGTAAAGGTAGTGATCGTCAAAGCTGGCTAACCGGATATCACTTTGCATCAGGTTATGCTGCCCCATATAGCGCAATACCCCTTCCAGCAGACCACAGGCGGCAGTGAACAAGGCTTTTGGCGGGCGTCCCAGGCGGGCGCACAGCTCGGCGAACATCTCGTAGCCGGAGCTCGGGTGATAGTTTCCGTGAATGATCCACTCCGGGCGCAGCGCCACATTGGCCTCTTGCAGCCCTTGCTTAAACCCTTCCAGACGATCGCGCGTCGGGGAAAGCCGCGGCTGCCCGCCAAGGAAGTAAATTTCATCAGGATGCTGGCGCGCAATGTCGGCCACCAGTTCCGCCGTCGGGGTAATGGAATCGGTGATCACCAGCGGCAATGTGCTGTCGTTCATATGGCGGTCAAAAAGGACGACCGGCAGCTGTTCGCTCAGCTTCTGGTAGTCGGCATCATTGAGCATGCTGGAGGCCACAATCAGCCCGTCCACCTGACGCGCCACCATGTTATTAACCACCACCGTCTCCTGCCCCGGGTTTTCATCACTGCAGGAGATGAGCAGTTGAACGCCCGCCTCACGGCACAGCGTCTCCAGTTCGTGAGAAAACACCGCAAAGCCGTAGTTAGTGATCTCCGGCACCACCAGACCGATGGTGTGGCTACGGTTATCACGCAGCGAGCGCGCGTGAATGCTGGGCTGGTAATGATGCTCTTTCGCAATCGCCAGCACGCGCTCACGCGTCTCTTCCGCCACGCGAAGCTCTTTGCTGCGCCCGTTCAGTACCAGGCTGGCGGTGGCTTTTGAAACCCCCGCCAGTTCCGCGATGTCTTTAATTGTGACGCGTTTTGTTTTTCTCACAACGACTTAGATCCGGCTGCCAAAACCCTATTCTACCATGCAGCCGCGCAGCGACCAGTAGCGTAATGTGATGTCGGACCCACCTTCGAATCGCACCCGTGCCGGATGGTCAGGAAAATAGCGGCTGCTCATCACCCCTTCGCCATGATTGATGAAAATTTCAACGCTGGAGCTGTCACACAGGACGCGTAAATGATGAACGTCGCCCCGCCAGTAACGGGTCAATGTTTCCCCGGTTTTCAGGCTGGCGCGTTCCAGACGCAACCCGCTGTCCTCGACAATAAGGCGCAACGCACCGGCGAAATCCACGGTTACTGAAGATGAGGTGAGCTCGAACTCAAGGCGCGTCGCATCAAGAGCCGGGGCATCGCTGGCGTTACCCTGCCAGCAACATTCCTCTTCGCGCAGTGCGTGCAGTTCGCGCACCGGCGTCTGCCACAGTTTGCCCTCACGGAAGTGTAATTCTCGCGGGCAGGTCATCTGATGGATCCACCCCTGCGCCCGTGTGGGCTGAAGCATCTCTTCTCCGTCCGGCACGCCCATCCATCCAATCAGGATCCGCCGTCCGTCTTCCGCCACCGTGGTTTGGGGAGCATAGAACTCGAAACCGGCGTCCAGCTCGTGCAACTCGCCATGTTCAAACAAAGCGCGGGTATGGTCGAACGCCCCGCTCATCCACGTGGCCGGATAGGTATTGAGATAGCGATGCGGTTCGCGCGCCAGCCCCTGCGGGCAGCAGATCAGTACGTGTGTCCCGTCGAGGGCAAACAGGTCCGGGCACTCCCACATGTATCCCGCCTCGGTCAGGCCGTTCACGCCATGACCGGCAATCTCTCCGCAAGACGCCCAGTGGTGCAAATCGGCAGATGTGAACAGCAGCACCTTGCCGCGTTTTTGCAGATCCTGCGCCCCCAGTACCATGTACCATACCCCGTCGTGCTGCCACACTTTCGGGTCACGCACGTGGCCGGTGTAGCCTTCCGGCAGCGCAAGAACCGGACCGAGTTTTTTGAACGTACCGTCAGCCTGTTGCGTGGCAAGGCACTGCCAGGCGGTGCGGCTGCCATCATCAAATTTCACGTTGCCGGTATAACACAACGTCAGGACACCGTTGTTATCGACGGCGCTGCCGGAATAGCAGCCGTTGCGGTCATACTCCTCATCGGGCATCAGCGCCATCGGTTCGTGCTGCCAGTGCACCAGGTCTGCGGAACTCCAGTGGCCCCAGCACTTATAGCGATGGTCGCAATCCAGCGGGTTCCACTGATAGAACAGGTGGTAACGCCCGGCAAACCAGATAAACCCGTTAGGATCGTTCATCAGTCCCGTCACCGGTGCCGGATGCCATTGCGGATAATGGCTGTCGGCGTACGCACGCGGCTGGCCTTTCATGACAGCCTGCAGGATTGCAGGCCAGCGGGAAGGTAACGTCATTATTCAGAATCCGTTTTATATTTCAGCAGCAGCGAGACGGTAAACGCCACGCCGAAGGCAATCACCATGCCGATAATATAGTTGAGCAGCGAGCTTGCCTGCACGATCGCCATGCCCGGGATGGCAGTCAGCCCGACGGCGGTCATATAAACATGCACCGAGACCACCCACGCCCCGCCTGCCGCACCGCCAATCAGCGCGGCGATAAACGGTTTCACGAAACGCAGGTTGATACCAAATATTGCCGCTTCGGTAATACCCAGCATGGCCGAAAACGCGGACGGTAACGTAATGGCTTTAATTTTTGCGTCTTTGGTTTTAAACCAGACCGCCAGACAGGCTCCCCCCTGCGCCACGTTGGCCATCGCCCAGATAGGCAGCAGGAAGTTAACGCCAATCGACGGATTCCCCAGTAACCCGGCTTCAATGGCATGGAAACTGTGGTGAATACCGGTGATAACGATAACCGAGTAAAGCCCGCCAAATAACAGCCCGGCCAGCCAGCCCGCATGGGCGATCAGGGTGCTCAGAACAAAGGAAATGCCATCCCCTAACGCACGCCCGGCCGGGCCAATGATCAGCAAGGCAATAAAGCCGGAGAGAATAACGGTGAGGAACGGCGTCAGGATCAGATCTAACGCATCCGGAATAATACGGCGCAGGTTTTTCTCCACGATACTCATAAACCAGACGGCCAGCAGCACCGGGAACACCGTTCCCTGATAGCCAATCATGGCAATCTCAAGACCGAAGAAGTTCATGGTGTGGAAGCCAGACGCCACGCCCCAGGCGTTAGTCAACGCCGGGTGCGTCAGAATGCCGCCGAGGGTCGCCCCCAGATAAGGGTTACCGCCAAATTCACGCGCGGCCGTGAAGCCAATCAGGATCGGCAGAATGATAAACGCCGCTGAACTGCACATATCCAGCATGATATAGAGCGCGTTATCGGCATTGACCCAGCCGTAGGTTTTGACCATCCCGAGCAGGCCCATCAGTAAACCGGAGGCCACAATCGCAGGAATGATCGGCACAAAGATGTTTGAGAGCAGTCGGGCAATGCGCTGGAACGGGTTCAGCTTGCGTGCCGCCATGTCGGCCGCTTCGGACTTGCTGGATTCGCTAATCCCTGCCGCCTGGATAAACGCGGCGTAGACCTTGTTAACCACCCCCGTACCAAAAATCACCTGCATCTGCCCGGCGTTGCGAAAACAGCCTTTAACTCCGTCAACCTTGCCGATGGCCTGCTGGTCGGCAAGCGTGTCGTCGACCAGCACCAGTCGAAGACGCGTTGCGCAGTGCGCCGCACTGGCGATGTTCTCTTTGCCACCGAGCAGCGGAATGAGCGCGCGGGCGATATTATCAAAATCCATAGATACCTCTGCCTGACTGTATTTTTATGATGTGAAAAACGCTCCCGCACTGCGGGAGCGTAAAAGGTTAAAACCAGGTTTCCATCTGTACCCCAAAGTTCCATTCCCCGCCGGCGTTGAAACCGCTGCTGCCAAAGGCATCATCGCTGGCGTAATTATCCAGTTTGCTGCTCCAGTCCATCCAGGTGGCGAACAGACGCAACTCAGGACGGCTGAAGAAATCGCCGATCTTGCCCGCTTTTAACGTTGGGGCAAAGGTCAGTTTGTAGAAACTTCCGTTGACGGCGTTTCGGTCTTTATACCCTTCCGGGTTTAAATCCATGTACTGATAGCTGCCCTCAAACGCCAGGGCGAAATTCTGCGTGACCTCTTTAATCAGGCGGGTATTGAGCGTGACCCACTCATAGCTGTCGCCTTTGACATAGCGGTCTTTACTACTCTGGGCCAGAACGGCAGGCGCGATATGCCAGCCGCCACCAAGAGGCGTGACACCGTAACTTGCAAAGCGCCAGGTATCGGCTTCAGACAGCAATGCGCCATCGGAACCGATGCTCTTCACCTCTGCCCCCAGCCCGTGGCCGTACAGCAGCGCCGTTTTGGCAGAACCTTCGCGCAGGCCGTAGAAACTTTCATTGTGCAATCCGACCAGGGCATGGACGCCATTGTTGGCGGCGTCGGTTTTTATCAGATCGCCATTGCTGTCTTTGCGGTCGTCGTTGTCTTTTGCCCGCAGGCCGCTCACCATCAGCTGGAACGGCCCGGCGAAGTGGTTCATGCTCAGGATGTAGTTTTGAACGTTATTGTCGATTTGCTCTTCGCTGCCGAAGTTACGCCCGTAAAGAGAGAAGTTGCTGCGCAGCGATTCATTCCATTTCACGTCATACACGCCACCACCGGTACCGGCCAGGAACACCACATCGGAGTCCAGCCAGTGAATATCAAAGTTATCCCGGTCAAAGCGTTTACCGGCCCAGAAGGTACTGCCCTTCAGCGCGCCGGTAAAATCAGGCAGATTGCCCAGTTCAGCAAACGCCTGACGAATATTGAGATCGCTGGTGTCAGCGGACCAGTCGTTATAGGTTTTCTGACCATCCGCCAGCATAGCCTTGAAGCGCGTGGTCGCCCCGTTATCCAGGGTCTGTTTGTGTTCCACATTCAGCTCAACGTAGGTATCGGCTTCATTCCCCAGACGCCCGACCGCACCACCGGTTTCCCCGGCTGGCGTCAGATAAGGGCCGCTTTTACTGCTCGACGCCGCATCGTTCATCAGCAGGCCAGAACGGGCATAGCCATGAAACTCAAACCCACTGCTCTGATCGGCTTTCTTCTCCAGGGCGGCGGTACGCTGCGCCACTTGCTGGGTTGTTGTTTGCGCCTGCTGCTGGGCAGTCACCAACTGCTGCGTTTTTTGTTCTGCGTCGGTGGCGCGTTTCTCTGCAACCTGCGCGCGGGTTTCCGCAGCCTGAAGACGCTGCTCCAGAGCAGCAAGACGCGCTTCGATATTCGTCATATCCGTTTGGGCAAAAACAGAGGTACTCCCGGCCAGCATGCCTATCATCACGGCAAGTCTGCGTTTTTTATACATTTTGTCGCATCCCTAAAAGAAGTCATTGAAAGTGCTAAATTGCTAAACCGGTTTAGGTTGATGATACTAAACCTGCCAATTTTGGATCGGCAATCTTTTTTGCTAAACCGATTTAGTAAGTGTGATCGAGGCGACAATTCAGGCCGCCGACAGACGGCCCGTTGCGGGAGGAATTACAGTTGCGGGTGATAAGGCAGCGCGGTCATCGCCCCTTTAGCCGTGGTGGCTAACGCGCCGCAGCGCTGGGCTAATGCGATCACGCGTGGAAGATCGTGGCTGTCGATACTCCCAGCGAAAGCCAGTCCATAAAGCAGTCCCGCCACGAAGGCATCACCTGCGCCCGTGGTGTCCACGCATTCAACGGGGGTTGCCGGATAATGCTTTACCGTTCCGTCATGCCAGGCGATGACCCCGTCTTTGCCCTGAGTGACCAGCACCAGCCGGGCCGGACAGCGGCGCATCAGCGCGGTCAGCCCTTTCGTGACCCCAAGGTCAGCGGTTAAAAAAGCCAGTTCTTCGACGGAGAGTTTGACGACGTCAGCGCATTGCAGCGCCTGTTCAAGACAGCGGCGCAGGTCGTCCTCATCCGGCCAGAGATCCGGGCGGATATTGGGGTCGAAACTGACATAACCCCCCGCTTCCCTGACCGCGTTCATGGCCTGAAACGTTGCAGAACGGCTCGGCTCAGCGCTCAGGGCAATGGAACAGACATGCAGCCACTCTCCTGCGCTAAAGGGCGGCAGGTCGGCTGACGCCAGAAACAGATCGGCGCTCGGGCGAACCATAAAGGTGAACGAACGTTCGCCCTGTTCGTCCAGATCCACGACCACGGTTGACGTGCGGTGTGCCGGGTCGAGGCGCATCCAGTTTACGTCAACCTCCTCGTCAGCCAGCGTTTTATGCATAAAGCGACCGAAAGGATCGTCGCCGACCCTGCCGATAAAGGCGCTTTTCCCGCCCAGACGGGCAATACCGACCGCTACGTTCGCCGGCGCGCCGCCGGGGCATTGCAGCAACCGGCCTTCTCCCTCCGGTAATAAATCCACTACCGCATCGCCAAGTACCCAGATTTTTTGCATGTGATCCTCTCAGCTAAACAATGTTAAACCGTTTTAGCTATTTAAGCACAGGCAGGACGAAGGGGAAATAATACGGAAGGAAAATTGGCTTAACGCACCAGGTGTGGCCAGCTAATATCGCCTACGCCATTCAGCGCTGGACGGGCAAACAGAAAGCCCTGAAAACGTCGGATCCCGGCAGATTCAAGCCAGCACCACTCTTCCAGCTTCTCGATGCCTTCCGCCACCAGGGTGATTTCAAGGTCGGTGCAGCAGCTGACTATCGAGCGCACAATCGCCTGTTTTGGCCCACTGAGATGAATATTGCTGACAATTTCGCGGTCAATTTTAATTTTATCCGGCTGGAATCGGGTCAGCAATGAAAGCCCGGCGTAACCGGAACCGAAATCATCGATCGCCAGGCCAATACCTTCAGCACGCAGGTGTTTAATGGCGCTATTGAACTTGTTGAACCCGGAAATCATCTCGTTTTCGGTCACTTCAATGACCACCTGCTCCGGCTGAAGCCCATGTTGTTTAATCTGTTCAACCAGAAACTCCACGGCGCCAGGCACTTTCACCAGCGACATCGGGAGAAGATTTACCGCGATTTTATGGCTCCCGATCCCCAGTTTATCGGCCAGCGCAAAAGCCCAGGCCTTGGTCTGGAGATCGACTTCATAGATTTTATCCTGATCAAGGCGGCTGAAAAAATGCTCCGGGCTTCCCCCGTCATTACCGCGGATAAGGGCTTCAAGTGAACTGATTTTCCCTTCCAGCGGTTCGACGATGGGCTGGAGGGCGAACTGGCAGGTTTGTTTGTCCAGCAGACCCAGACTCTCGCCAAACGGCGATTTCTCAGGCGAGAGCGTCCATTTCTCCGGGGCAAAACGCGCCCCCGACGGGGCCGGACGTTTGCCGGTAATAAACGTCTGAATAAATTTGAACACCCGATCATCAGATGTCAGATAACTGTCCAGTTTGCTGTAGTGCAGTACCGACTGCAGAACGTCTTTCGGCGACTGGTTCTGCAGGTCAAACAGCAGCATACCGACATTCTCAAAACGTCTGCGGGGGCCGTAATCCCGCATAAGCTCAACCACGCCGCTGTGCCGCTTATCCTCACGGATCTTCTGAAACAGCCTTACCACACTCTCTTCCGAGCCTTCGAGGAGTTGCAGGACATCATCTCCTTTTGAAAGAAGAACGCCGGTAATATTCAACCCGGCATTGCGCGTCCTGGCCTGTTCAACCAGCGCCTGGAGTTCGGCGGATCGGCAGGATAAATTCAACTGGCTGCGGTAAATAAGAGTAGTCAGCACAAAAACGTGTTCCGATAAGAGGTATGCGTTGGACATTACTGTTTAACATACTTCATCTGCGCGACCTAACAGATTAACCCCTTGCGGGAGAGGCTACTTTTTCTCATCCCCGATGCGTTTGTCAATCCTCTCCTGCATGTAGGCATAAAACGGGTTCGACGTCACCCGCATTAACGCGTCTTTGCCTACGCTCAGCACGGAGGTTTCCCCCCACAGCGCAATCGTGCCGAGGCTAATGCCATAGCGGTTTTTCTCCGCAGGATGTCGGCCATAGAGATCGTCATCAGGCGGGAACGGCACGGCGACATGCGACAGTGAATAGACCTCCTGCGGCCAGGACATCGCCAGCGGTACCGCGGTCTCATCGGTGCCTCCCGCCGGGGTTATTTTCGCCACCGCGGCGAAACTGTCCGCGCTGGCATTGGTAATAATCGTGACACCGTAACGCCTTTTCGCCACAGGCAGTAACTCAGAGGTCGCCGCCCACGACGACGGTTTAAAGAGAGGACGGAAGCTGGCGGCCTGATTGATATCAAATACAACCAGCTCGCTGCCGTTCGCCGGAAGCTGGTCAAATAAGCCGGTGACCACGGCGCGGGTGCTGACCGTTGAATCCATTACCGACTGGAATGCGAGTACCGGTGGCAGCTGGTCCAGTCTGTGCTCCCGGGCATCCCGCCCCATCTGCTCCTGCAGGGCCTGGGTCAAGAGCCATGACTGGCGCGCCGCATTGACCGGGAAGGAGTTGTATTTATACGGGTTATATTCCGGCGAGATGTTTAACCATGCCGCTTTGGCAAACGGCGGTAACATCGCCGGCAATCCGGCCAATCCTGCAAACCGGGCGAACGCCGTGACGCCAATCATTGGCGAGAGCAGGATGAGCTGTTGCGGTTTGCGAAGCGCAGGCGTGTCCAGCGCATCAAGGGCATATTTCATCGCCAGCGCCCCACCGTTGGAATAACCCACCAGATGCAGGGGAACGTTGTCTCCCGCCAGCCGCGTGGCTTCACGCACAGCAAGGCGCGTCGCCGCCAGCCACCTTTCCCAGTCAACGTCGGTCAGCGCGCCGGGCGCGGTGCCGTGCCCGGGCAGGCGTGGGACCACCGCCACAAAACCGTGCTGCTGATAATCACGGGCAAGATGCCGGACACTGTAAGGCGAATCTGTTAGCCCGTGCAGCAACACCACCGCGCCGCGTGGCGTTCCGGCAGGCATCAGCACCAAGGAGCGGTTGGCATCGGGTGCAAATTTACCGGGCCAAACCAGGCTCTGACGGTAGTAGCGGTTTAACGGCGTGCGCTCCTCACCCTGGGTTTTGCGCGTTACCGCGTTATCCAGACCGGTGAAAATGGCGTTTTCCCGGACGACATACTGGGCAAAATTCGCCTTATCGATCTCGCGAACGGACATCTCATCTGCCCGCCAGGTATGCCAGAGATGCAGTTCCGGCCCCTGCTGCGAGAGATAAACCCGAACCGCGAGCAGGACGATCAGTACCACTCCTGCGATCATCGCCATTTTCTTTGCGAGCGCCATCAGGCGCACGCTGATACGCCAGGGCAAGTTCGCCATGCCGGGATCCCTTTCATATTTACGTTGCCTCTATCTTATCAAAAATGTGAAGACGCTGACGTATTCACGAAATTCATACCTCCCCGCTCAGCCAGTGCACCAAAAGTGAACTACGCTGCACAAATGTTGATCATTGGTTAACTAAATATTGCATGAAGTTTGCAGCACAGCGGCGTCCCGTCGCTCTGTGGACATGGCACGCGTCATGCATTGTTAATCAAATAACACAAACCTGATGACTGACAGCCTGTTAACAGCGAGGCGGTATGACGACGAAACCCGAGGTGTTGAGCCGTATTGAAGCCACGTTCAGCCAACTGACCCCCAGCGAGAAGCGGGTGGCAAGCTGGCTGCTGGCGCATGCCGCACAGATCCCGTTTGAAACGGCTGAAAGCGTGGGTCTGGCGACCGGCACCAGCGGCATTACCGTGGGACGCTTTCTGCGAAAACTCGGCTACCGCAATCTGGAAGATGCCAAAAAGAGCCTGCGCGACCCGCATCAGCCCTGGGGTATGAACGAGCGGCTGGACTCCTGGCAGCAGCAGTCCCCTCTGCCCAACCGCCTTCAGCACTCTCTGTCGCTGGAGGTGGATGCCATCACCCAGGTTTATCAGCTGGCGCACACCGACGCATTCCGCCAGGTGGTTCATCAGCTTGCCCACGCCGATGCGGTTTTTGTGCTGGGGATCCAGTCGACACGCGGGATAGCCAACGCCTTCTTCAGTCATCTTGAGTACCTTCGCCCGCGCGTCAGCTATGCCGAAGGCGCGTCCGGCAGCTGGGTTGAATCCCTGAACTCCGGTTTCGCCCACCCCTACGTGGTGCTGACCGATACCCGCACCTATTCCACCATTGCGCGGCAGTACTGTCGGGTCGCGAGCGAAAAAGGTATTTCGCTGGCCCTGATCACCGATATCTGGTGCCCGTGGGCGCGGGATTACCCGCTTGATTTACTGCAGGTGAAAACCGAAACCGGCCATTTCTGGGATTCGCTGGCACCTGTGAGCTGTCTGTTCAACCTGCTGTTGTCAGGTGTCGTGGAAGCGCTGGGTGATGCCCTTCCACCGCGGCTGGCGGTAAACCGGCAATTACAACAAGAGTTTGGTCAATTCGAACGCTAAAGGAGCGGAGCTATGCCCCCAGAGAGTGAACTGATTGATGTGGCGAAGACCTTCCCTGCGCTGCATATCGATCTGAAATACGCCACAGCCGACAACATCACGGGCCGTCCGATTTATCAGGAGGCGCTGTGCCTGCTGCATACCGATGCGGCCACCGCGCTGGCGAAAGCCATCAGCATCGCCGCACTGGCCGGGCTGAAGCTGGTGGTCTACGACGCTTATCGCCCGCAGGAAGCGCAGGCTCAGTTGTGGGATGCCTGCCCGAACCCGGAATACGTGGTTGATGTGGCGATTGGTTCCAACCACAGCCGCGGGACGGCCATCGACGTTACGCTGATGGACGAACAGAACACCGTGCTGGATATGGGGGCCGGTTTTGACGAAATGCACGATCGCTCGCACGCCTGGCACCCGTCCGTGCCGCCGCACGCGCAGCGCAATCGCCTGCTGCTTAACGCCATCATGTCCGGTGGCGGCTTTGTGGGGATCAGCAGCGAATGGTGGCACTTCGAGCTGCCGAACGCGGCCAGCTATCCCCTGCTTGACGATCGTTTTGCCTGTTTCCCGTTGACGCACACCCCTCTTTAAAACTGGAGCACTGCCATGAAAACAACGCTTCTTACTACCCTGATCGCCGCCTCGCTGGCACTCAGCGCCCCGGTTGCGCTGGCTGCCGTCCCGAAAGATATGCTGGTGATCGGGAAAGCGGCCGACCCGCAAACGCTCGACCCGGCGGTGACCATTGATAACAACGACTGGACGGTGACCTACCCCGCCTATCAGCGTCTGGTGAAGTACAAGCCAGGCTCCACCGAGGTGGAGGGCGACCTGTCAACGGGCTGGAAGGCGTCAGCGGATCAGAAAGAGTGGACCTTTACCCTTACCGATAACGCGAAATTCGCCGATGGCACGCCGGTTACTGCCGAGGCGGTAAAACTCTCCTTTGAACGTCTGCTGAAGCTTAGCCAGGGGCCGTCTGAAGCGTTCCCGAAAGATCTCAAAATTGATGCGGTCGATCCGCACACGGTGAAATTCACCCTCAGCCAGCCGTTTGCCCCGTTCCTCTACACCCTGGCCAACGACGGTGCGTCGATCGTTAACCCGGCGGTGTTAAAAGCGAACGCTGCCGATGATGCACGCGGTTATTTAGCGCAAAACACCGCCGGGTCCGGACCATTCATGCTGAAAAGCTGGCAGAAAGGTCAGCAGCTGGTGCTCGTTCCGAACCCACACTGGGCGGGTGAGAAGCCGCACTTCAAGCGCGTTTCGGTGAAAATTATTGGTGAAAGCGCTTCACGCCGCCTGCAGCTTTCCCGTGGCGATCTGGATATCGCCGATTCACTGCCCGTCGATCAGCTTTCAGCCCTTAAGCAAGAAGGCAAAGTGGCGGTGGCGGAATATCCGTCCCTGCGCGTGACCTATCTTTATCTGAATAACAGCAAAGCCCCGCTCAATCAGGTGGATTTACGTCGGGCCGTCTCCTGGGCAACAGATTATCAGGGGATGGTGAAAGGCATCCTGAGCGGCAATGGTAAACAGATGCGCGGCCCGATACCGGACGGCATGTGGGGGTTTGACGCCACGGCAATGCAGTACAGCTTTGACGAGGCCAAAGCCAAAGCCGCGCTGGAGAAAGTCAAAGACAAGCCGACAAGCCTGACATTCCTCTATTCAGACAACGACCCCAACTGGGAGCCGATCGCCCTGTCCACGCAGGCGAGCCTCGGCAAGATCGGCATCAACGTGATGCTGGAAAAACTGGCTAACGCCACCATGCGCGATCGTGTCGGGAAAGGTGACTATGACATCGCTATTGGCAACTGGAGCCCGGACTTTGCCGACCCGTACATGTTCATGAACTACTGGTTTGAGTCGGACAAAAAAGGGTTGCCGGGTAACCGCTCGTTTTACGAGAACAAAGAGGTCGACACCCTGCTGAAGGCGGCCCTGAAAACCACCGATCAGGCGGAGCGTACCCACGATTATCAGCAGGCGCAGAAGGTGGTGATCGACGAGGCGGCCTACGTGTATCTGTTCCAGAAGAACTACCAGCTGGCGATGAACAAAGAGGTGAAAGGCTTCACCTTTAATCCAATGCTGGAGCAGGTCTTTAACATTGCCACCATGAGTAAATAACGGTTCTCGCCGGGGGAAAGTGTATGACGTTCTGGAGCATTGTGCGCCAGCGCTGCTGGGGGTTAATCCTGGTGGTGGCCGGTGTCTGTATCATCACCTTTATTATTTCACACCTGATCCCCGGCGATCCGGCCCGCCTGCTGGCCGGAGACCGCGCCAGCGACGACATTGTGCAAGGCATCCGCCAGCAGCTGGGGCTGGATCAACCGCTGTATATCCAGTTTGGTCGCTATGTGGATGCGCTGGCCCATGGCGATTTAGGCACCTCTATCCGCACCGGACGTCCGGTCGCGGAAGATTTGAAAGCCTTTTTCCCGGCCACCCTGGAGCTGGCTTTTTGTTCCCTGCTGCTGGCGCTGGTTATCGGCGTGCCGCTGGGGATTTTATCGGCGGTCTACCGTGACCGCTGGCTGGATCATCTGGTGCGGTTAATGGCGATGACGGGCATTTCAACGCCCGCATTCTGGCTTGGGTTGGGGGTGATTGTCCTCTTCTACGGGCATCTGCAACTTCTGCCGGGCGGCGGAAGGCTTGACGACTGGCTCGATCCACCGACGCGCGTTACTGGCTTTTATCTGGTGGATGCGCTGCTGGAAGGCAACGGGGAGGTCTTTTTCAATGCCCTGCAGCATCTGATTTTACCTTCAATGACGCTGGCATTTGTTCATCTTGGCATTGTAGCGCGTCAGGTCCGCTCGGCCATGCTGGAGCAGCTCAGTGAAGATTACATACGAACCGCACGCGCCAGCGGATTGCCCGGCTGGTACATCGTGCTGCGCTATGCCCTGCCCAATGCGATGATCCCGTCGATTACCGTGCTTGGACTGGCACTTGGCGATCTGCTGTATGGCGCAGTCCTCACCGAAACCGTCTTTGCCTGGCCGGGAATGGGCGCCTGGGTCGTCACCTCTATTCAGGCACTCGATTTCCCTGCCGTCATGGGCTTCGCGGTAGTGGTCTCACTGGCCTATGTGCTGGTTAATCTGGTGGTCGATCTGCTCTATCTGTGGGTTGACCCGCGAATCGGACGCGGAGGTGCCGAATGATGTTGACTCAGGAAACGCCCGTCCCGGTTAAAACAGCGAAAGCAGGCATCAACTGGGCAAAACTGTTCTGGATGCTGCGTAAAAGCCCCCTCACGCTGATTGGCGCCGCGATCATGATCCTGATGCTCCTGCTGATGGTGACATCACCGTGGATTGTGCCGCATGACCCCAATGCGCTGGATTTGACCGCGCGTCTGCAGGCTCCGTCTGCCGAACACTGGTTTGGCACCGATGAGGTCGGCCGCGATCTGTTCAGCCGGGTGCTCGCCGGCAGCCAGCAGTCGATCAGCGCGGGGCTGGCCGTCGTGGTGATTGCGGGCGGTATTGGCTCGCTGCTGGGCTGTTTGTCTGGTGTGCTGGGCGGGCGCGGCGACGCCATTATTATGCGCATTATGGACGTGATGCTCTCCATTCCCTCGCTGGTGCTGACCATGGCGCTGGCGGCGGCGCTGGGGCCGAGCCTGTTTAACGCAATGCTCGCCATCGCGATTGTACGTATTCCGTTTTACGTGCGTCTGGCACGCGGGCAAACCCTTGTCGTGCGCCAGTTTACCTATGTTCAGGCGGCCCGCACCTTCGGCGCATCACGCTGGCATTTAATCAGCTGGCATATTCTGCGCAACGCCCTCCCGCCGCTGATTGTGCAGGCTTCGCTGGATATTGGCAGCGCCATTCTGATGGCCGCCACGCTGGGCTTTATCGGTCTGGGCGCACAGCAACCCACCGCCGAATGGGGCGCGATGGTTGCCGTAGGGCGCAACTATGTACTTGACCAGTGGTGGTATTGCGCTTTTCCTGGCGCGGCCATTTTGATTACCGCCGTGGGCTTTAATCTTTTTGGTGACGGCATCCGCGACCTGCTGGATCCGAAATCAGGAGGGAAACAGTCATGACCGACTCGGTTTTAACCATCGAGGATTTACATCTGAGTTTCCCGATATACCGCGGTGAGGTTCATGCGCTGAACCACGTCTCGCTGGAGATTAAACGGGGTGAGATTGTCGGCGTAGTGGGCGAGTCGGGGTCGGGGAAGTCGGTTACCGCCATGCTCGCCATGCGCCTGTTGCCGGAAGGCAGCTACCGAATTCATCACGGTCAGGTGACATTGCTGGGAGAAGATGTTCTGACCGCATCGGAAAAACAGCTTCGCCAGTGGCGCGGGGCAAAAGTGGCGATGATTTTTCAGGAGCCCATGACCGCCCTGAACCCAACGCGGCGGATTGGTAAGCAAATGGTGGAGGTGATCCGCCAGCATCAGCCGCTCGACCGTCGCGCGGCGCAGCAAAAAGCGATTGCCCTGCTGGAGGAGATGCAAATCCCGGACGCAAAAGCGGTGATGGCGCGTTATCCGTTTGAACTGTCCGGCGGCATGCGTCAGCGAGTGATGATCGCCCTTGCCTTCTCCTGCGAGCCTGAACTTATCATCGCCGACGAGCCGACCACGGCGCTGGATGTAACCGTGCAGCTGCAGGTACTGCGTCTGCTGAAGCACAAGGCGCGGGCCAGCGGAACCTCGGTGCTGTTTATCAGCCACGATATGGCCGTGGTTTCCCAGCTCTGTGACCGGATGTATGTGATGTACGCGGGAAGCGTAATTGAGAGCGGTGCCACGCAAACGCTGATCCACCATCCCGTTCATCCCTACTCCATCGGTCTGTTGCAATGTGCACCTGAAAACGGTGCGCCGCGCGAGTTGCTTCCGGCCATTCCCGGCACGGTGCCTAATCTCAGCAAGCTTCCACAAGGCTGCGCGTTCCGCGAGCGCTGCTTTGCCGCCGGGACGAAATGCGGTGAGGCACCGCGCTTGCTTCCTAATGGTGCAGAGGGCCAGATGGCTGCCTGCTGGTACCCGCAACGGGAGAAACACCATGTCTGACATTTTGCTTGAACTGGATAGCGTGCATGTCAACTTTCCCGCGCGCAAAAACTGGCTGGGCCGCGTCACGGAACAGGTGCATGCCCTCAATGGGCTGGACCTGCAGATCCGTCGCGGCGAAACGCTGGGCATTGTTGGGGAATCCGGCTGCGGGAAAAGCACGCTGGCACAGCTATTGATGGGCATGCTCAGGCCCAGCACCGGCGACTATCAGCGGACGCATCACGCGGGCGGCATGCAGATGGTTTTTCAGGACCCGCTCTCCTCCCTCGACCCGCGTTTACCGGTGTGGCGCATCATCACCGAGCCGGTGTGGGTGCAAAAACGCAGCAGTGAACGTGAACGGCGCCAGCTGGCAGAGACGCTGGCGATGCAGGTGGGTATTCGTGCGGAATACCTTGACCGGCTACCGCATGCCTTTTCAGGCGGGCAGCGCCAGCGCATTGCTATCGCCCGGGCGCTGTCGTCCAATCCAGACATCATCGTGCTTGACGAACCCACCAGCGCGCTGGATATTTCCGTGCAGGCGCAAATCCTCAACCTGCTGGTAAAACTGCAGCAGGAACGGAACCTCACCTATGTGTTGATCTCACATAACGTCTCGGTAGTCAGACACATGAGCGATCGTGTGGCTGTGATGTATCTGGGCCAGATCGTGGAACTGGGAACCACCGATCAGGTGCTTGTCAGGCCGCGCCATCCCTATACCCGGCTGCTGCTTGATTCCGTCCCCAGAACCGGTGAACCGCTGGATGAAAACCTGGCGCTGCGTAAAACAGAGCTTCCTGGCAATCGTCACCTTCCCACCGGCTGTTTTTTCCGGGACCGCTGTCCGCAGGCAGCGCAAGGGTGCGAGCGTCCGCAGTCGCTACAGCCTTCAGTTGAGGGCTGTAGCGTGCGTTGCTGGCGCAATCTGAGCGAGTAGCCACGCAGGGTGGCGCTGTTTCACGTTTAAATTTGCGCCATTCCACCGTCGACAAACAGTTCGGTGGCGTTGATAAAGCTTGCTGCATCTGAGGCCAGAAACGCCACCGCTTTACCCACTTCCCCTGGCGCCCCTAAGCGCCCCAGCGGCACCTGGGCGGCCAGCGCGTCATATAGCCCCTGACGATGTTCTTCTGGCACCAGGTCACCCAGCCCTGGGGTTTTAATGGGCCCCGGGCTCACCACGTTGACGCGAATTCCGCGCCCCTGCAAATCCAGCGCCCACGAACGGGCAAAGTTGCGCACGGCGGCTTTACTGGCGCTGTATACGCTAAAGTTTGCGGTTCCTTTAATGGACACCGTGGATCCGGTCAGAATGATCGACGATCCGGCTGATAACAGCGGTAACGCTTTTTGCACGGTGAACAGTACACCGCGAACGTTGGTTGCAAAGATGCGGTCAAACTGCTCTTCAGTGATAGCGCCTAACGGCAGCATGTCGCCACCACCCGCATTGGCGAACAGAATATCCAGACGCCCTTCGTCTTTTGCAATCTGCGCATAGACTTTATCGAGGTCGGAAAGTTGAGAGACGTCCGCACGGATGCCGACCGCCGCGGTGGCAATTTGTGCAACGGCAGCGTCCAGCTCCGCCTGACGACGTCCGGTGATATAAACCTTCGCGCCCTGGGCCGCCAGTTCCTGCGCGGTGGCGAGACCGATACCTGTGCTACCGCCCGTAACCAGGGCAATTTTACCTGCGAGAGACGTATTCATACTATTCACCTTTAATCATGTTTTCAGGATGCCCGCAAAAACGGTTGAAGAGGTTTTCGCTTGCGTTGAATAAACTCTATCGGTTGCAGGATTAATGAAAAACGGGCAAAAATGAAAATCACTATTCACAGGTGGAAATAATCCGGAGTACGAATGGACCAGCTCATGGCAATGCGCGCATTTACGCGGGTGGTGGAAACCGGAAGTTTTACGCGTGCGGCTGATTCTCTGAATATGCCTATCGCCACCCTGAGCAAGCTGGTGAAATCGCTCGAAGCGCACCTGGAGATCCGGCTTTTACACCGCACGACACGACGGGTAGTCACCACACCGGAAGGTGCCGGGTACTATGAAAAAGCGCTCAGGGTGCTGATTGATATTGAAGATATCGATACGTCGTTTCGCGTTTCCCGCGCGACGCCGAAAGGCCATCTGCGCGTGGATGTGGGCGGTTCAACCGCGCGCGACGTGCTGATCCCCCTGCTCCCGGATTTTATGCAGCGTTACCCGGAAATACGCATCGACCTTGGCGTGGCCGACCGGCCCGTGGATTTGATCAGCGGTAACGTTGACTGCGTGATCCGCGGCGGCCCTCTGGACGACTCCTCCCTTATTGCCCGTCATCTGGGCAACGCCGAAATGATCACCTGCGCGACGTCCGATTATTTAAAACTTCATGGCGTACCGGCCTATCCGCGGGAACTGTGCAATGGCCATAAGCTGATTAGCTACCTTTCTCCCGTCACCGGTCGGGCCTTTCCGTTTCGCTTCAGGGAAAAGGGAGAAAAGCTGGAGATAAGCATTCCGCACTTCCTTGGGGTCAATGAAAGCAACGCTCATCTGGCGGCGGCGGTGGCAGGTTTAGGCATTATTCAGACGTTTCAGTATTCGGCAAAAAGGCATTTACAGGCGGGGGCGTTAACTGAAATTCTGAGTGACTGGCGACCTGACGCTTATCCGTTTCATGTGGTTTATCCGCAGAACCGGCATCTGACACATCGACTGAGAGTGTTTATCGCCTGGCTGGCAGAAGTGTTTCCTGCCGCGCTGAAGGGATAGCCGGGTGTTAACCCGGCTGGGGTTTAATTGAGCGTGTAATCCAGCGTGATATCCGCGTTCAGCAGCTGTGAAACCGGGCAGCCGGCTTTTGCTTTCTGAATAACACCATCGAACTGCTGAGGGTCAATGCCAGGGACAGTAACCTTGCTCTGCAGTGCGACCTTCGTAATGGCGAAACCGCCCTCTTTTTTATCCAGTGACACGTCGGCGGTGGTATCAATGGAATCGGCGGTGTAGCCTGCTTCACCCAGCATCAGCGACAGTGCCATCGAAAAACAGGCTGCGTGTGCGGCACCAATCAGTTCTTCCGGGTTGGTCCCTTTTTCGCCTTCAAAACGGGTGTTGAAGCCGTAAGGCTGTTGATTGAGAACGCCGCTCTCGGTAGAAACAGTTCCTTTTCCGCGTTTAATATCGCCAGACCAGTGTGCTGAACCGTGCTTATGAATTGTCATTCTTGCTCTCCTTTTGGCTTACAAAGGGTTAAGTATAGACCAGAGATCTGACGCGTCCTGGAACACAGAGTATTCTGGTTGGCGTTGATGCGATACATCACTTCGAACCATCAAAAGGGAAAGGCCTATGATGCTAAACACCAGGATTGTCGTGGCACTGACCACGCTCGCCGTGACGTTCCCCCTCTTTGCCAGCACGCCGGAGAATTTTATCTATACCAGCTCGGGCGACCTTGATGCCGCCGCCGCGCTTATCACCCGTCGTGATATCGGTGGCGCGCAGATCGTTTATAACTGGCGTGCACTGGAGCCTGAGAAAAACAGATATGACTTCTCATCCATAGAGCGAGATCTGGCGCGCCTGAAGGCCAGCAATAAAAAGCTGTTTATTCAAATTCAGGATCGCTTCTTCGAAAAAGATGCCCGGTATGTCCCTGATTATCTGATGGCAGACACGAAGTACAGCGGCGGTATTTCTCCGCAGTTTGACAACCCTGGTGAAGGGAAACCAACAGGTTCAGGCTGGGTAGCCCGGCAGTGGGATCCTGCCGTGCGTGAACGGTATCAGGCCTTACTGGCAGCCCTGGCGAAGCGTTTTGATGGCCAGGTTTATGGTGTGAACTTACCGGAAACCGCGATTGACCTTGATGAGAAAAAGCCGCCGACAGGATTTTCGTGCGACAACTATTTTGCCGGAGAAATGGAAAACCTCGCCTTTGCGCGAAAGGTTTTCACGCAATCCCATGTCGTACAATATGTGAACTTCTGGCCGTGTGAATGGAACAATGACCATAATTACATGGGGCGGCTGTTTGAATACGCCAGTGCCCATAATATCGGGCTTGGCGGACCGGATATTGTTCCCAACCGCAAGGCGCAAATGAAAAACGCCTATCCGTTCTTTAACCAGTATAAAAACAAACTGCCGCTGGTCGCCATGGCCGTTCAGGAGCCCACGCTCACCTACCGAAACCCGGCTACCGGCAAGCCCTTCACCAAAGATGAATTTGTTCAGTTCGCAGAAGCATATCTCGGCGCAGATATTATTTTCTGGAGCACGACGTCGCCCTGGCTGACGACGAAATAAGCCACAGGCTCACTGCGCGGGCATCAGTTCAGATGCCCTGCAATTTCATCAAGAAAGACGCGCAGGGCCGCAGGCTGATATTCCCGCGACTGGTAAATCCCGTGAATGGCGAGCGGCTTAGGCACTAAGTCTGTGAGCACCGGTACCAGCAGTCCTTGCTCGAGCGCCCCTTGCGCTTCGTGTTCGGGCAGCATTGCAATACCGCAATGTTTAACCGCCGCGTCCATCAACAACGACGAGATGCTGGCGCTAAGATTGCCGCTCACCGCGACGCTCACGCTTTCGCCTTCCAGCGTTACAAAATGCCAAGACTGACCCGCGAAGAAGCTGTAATGCAGACAATTGTGCTGCGCCAAATCCTCAGGCGTCACGGGCGTGCCGTGCTGCGCAAGATAGTCCGGCGAGGCGCAAAGCACCGAACGGCACTCGCCCAGCCTACGGGCAATCATCCCCGGCTCTGGGTTATCGGTAATACGCACGGCTACGTCAATACGCTCGCCCACCAGACTCACGGGATGGTTATTCACATCCAGTTCAATTCTGAGCTGCGGATAACGCGCCAGCAGCCCGGGCAGTACCGGCGCAATCATGTGCATGGCGGTAAAGTGCGCGCAGGCTACCCGTAAGGTGCCGGAAGGTAAATCTTTCTCCGACTGGCCTTCAATCTCCTGCGACAGTTGCGAAAGGGTACGCGTTTTCTGCAGTACCTTTTCCCCTGCTGCGGTCAGCGTCAGCTTGCGCGTTGAGCGATTCACCAGCCGGGTCCCCGCCCACTTCTCCATCTGCTCAAGATAACGGCTTACCATGGGCCGGGAAATGCCCAGCGCACGGGCTGCGGCACTCAAACTTCCCAGCTCGCAAATCCGGTTATAGACCTGTGCGGCAATAACGCGATCCATATAACGCTCCATTTGCTCGATTTATGAAACTAAGCATGTCTTGTTTCAGGAATTCTGGCAAATGTAGAGTTCGGTACAATAGGGTCTTTCCTGATAAAAAGAGACATGATGATGAAGCTCACTCGCCTTGCACTGCTATGCACCCTCTTCACGCCGGCGGTCTTCGCCGCACCGTTAACCATTGATACCTGGAACCCGCAGGAGAAAGGTATTTTTGCGGTCTCGTCGACGCTGGTGTCCGGCCCGAAAGAGGCCGTCCTGTTTGACGCGCAGTTCAGCGTGAAAGACGGTGAAGCACTGGTGGAGAAAATTCGCCGCAGCGGTAAAACCCTGAACAAGATTGTGATCACCTCCGGCGATCCGGACTTCTACTTTGGTTTGCAACCGCTGGTAAAAGCATTCCCGAATGCGAAAGTCGTGGCGACTCAGCAGGTGGTTGACCATATCAAGGCCACCAAAGATGCCAAGCTGGCCTTCTGGGGCCCACAGATGAAAGACGGCGCGCCATCAACGCTGATCGTTCCCCAGGTGCTGACCTCCACCACGTTTATGGTTGATGGTGAGAAAATCGATATTGAACAGCCAGACAGCTACGCGGCCTATGTCTGGATCCCGTCGGCGAAGACGATTCTTGGCGGCACGGGCGTTTCATGGGGCATCCATCTGTGGACGGCCGATACCCAGACCAGGGCGCGTCGCCAGCAGTGGCAGGACACGCTGGAAAACATGGCGGCGCACAAACCGGAGCGCGTGATCCCGGGTCACTATCTGGGGACGCCACCGTCAGGTACCGGCGCTATCGATTTTACCCGTGAATATCTGCAGCGGTTCGAGCAGACTCTGGCTAATCACAAAGATTCTGCTGGCGTCATTAGCGCCATGAAAAAAGCGTATCCGGGCCTGGCCGAAGAGAGCTCGCTGGAATTAAGTGCGAAAGTGAATACCGGCGAAATGAAATGGTAAATTAATCTCTGCTCCTGCTATTTTCTCGGATAGCAGGAGCGGCATCAAAATACCCCCCCCTCGTCCCCTATTATTATTTCTCCATTTCTAAAAGTGTCTAAAAGCATGCACTTATGTCATTTTTATTTCTAAGATGAATCTTAGACACAGCAAGGAAAATATTTGCCATTCTGTTTGTGAATTACATTTTTTGCGAGCCGTACCATTACACAGACAACGACACGGAGGCAGCATGTTTACTTATTACCCGGCAAATACTGCAGCAGCACAACCTGAACTCGTTAACGCGATAGCACAGGGTCTTCACGCCGAACACGGTGCTGTGACTGAAGATGACATTTTGATGGAACTGACCAAATGGGTGGAATCCACAGACAATGACATCCTCAGTGACATCTACCAACAGACCATTAACTACGTGGTCAGTGGACAGAATGCCTCTTTGTAAAAACCTGCTAAGCTGGATCTGCAACCTAAGGGGTTACATTTCGTTTGCGTAAGCAAACTTGTCCTTAAAACTATCAACAGGATTGAGGAGTAAAGATGAAATCGAACCGTCAGGCACGCCATATTCTGGGACTGAACTACAAGCTTTCTAACCAACGTAAAGTGGTGATTGAGGGCGACAGTGAAACGCAAGTCACCCATGCCACCGGCAGAAAACGCCACGCTGGCAAGTAAGTTCCAGTAAGAGATCCTGAACACCATCGGCAAAACCGATGGTGTTTTTGTTTATGTGTTGCGGTAATTAACATTTAGCTCCTTTATAATACCGCCTGACCGCACCCCACCGCACAGGCCAGAAAGATGACAAACAGCAGTGTCAGGGACGGATCTTCAAAAAAAGAGTGAGTGACATGGACAACAAACTGAAAAAACATCGTTCCTTATATATCCCTTATGCCGGTCCGGTTTTACTGGAATTCCCCCTGCTCAACAAAGGCAGCGCCTTCAGCATGGAAGAGCGCAGCAGCTTCAACCTGCTTGGTCTGCTGCCCGAAGTGGTGGAAACCATTGAAGAACAGGCTGAACGTGCGTGGATCCAGTATCAGGGTTTCAAGACTGAAATCGACAAGCACATCTACCTGCGTAACATTCAGGACACCAATGAAACCCTCTTCTATCGCCTGGTTCAGAACCACCTCGAAGAGATGATGCCGGTGATCTACACCCCAACGGTGGGTGCGGCGTGTGAACGTTTCTCTGAGATCTACCGTCGTTCCCGCGGCGTATTCATCTCTTATCAGAACCGCCACAATATGGACGATATTCTGCAGAACGTGCCGAACCACAACATCAAGGTCATTGTTGTGACTGACGGGGAACGTATTCTCGGCCTCGGGGATCAGGGTATTGGCGGAATGGGGATCCCAATCGGTAAGCTCTCCCTGTACACCGCTTGTGGAGGTATCAGCCCGGCGTACACCCTGCCGGTAGTGCTGGATGTGGGTACCAACAACCAGCAGCTGCTCAACGATCCGCTGTACATGGGCTGGCGTCATCCGCGCATTACCGACGATGAGTATTATCAGTTTGTTGATGATTTTATCCAGGCCGTTAAGGCACGCTGGCCGAACGTGCTGCTGCAGTTTGAAGACTTTGCGCAGAAGAACGCCATGCCGCTGCTGAACCGCTACCGCGATGACATCTGTTCATTCAACGACGACATTCAGGGCACCGCCGCCGTGACCGTTGGGACGCTGATCGCCGCCAGCCGTGCGGCAGGCAGCCAGTTGAGCTACCAGAAAATCGTCTTCCTGGGCGCAGGCTCTGCGGGCTGCGGTATTGCCGAGCAGATTATTGCTCAGACGCAGCGCGAGGGCTTGAGTGAAGAACTGGCCCGTTCCCGCGTCTATATGGTTGACCGTTTCGGCCTGCTGACCGACGGTATGCCTAACCTGCTGCCGTTCCAGACCCGACTGGTTCAGAAACGCGAGAACCTGAAAAACTGGGATACCGACAACGAGGTGCTCTCCCTGCTGGACGTGGTGCGCAACGTGAAGCCGGACATTCTTATCGGCGTTTCCGGGCAAACCGGTCTCTTCACCGAAGAGATTATTCGCGAAATGCACAAACACTGTGAACGCCCTATCGTGATGCCGCTCTCTAACCCGACTTCCCGTGTAGAAGCAACGCCGCAGGACATCATCGCCTGGACCGAAGGTAACGCACTGGTGGCAACCGGCAGTCCGTTCGACCCGGTGGTGTGGAAGGATAAAACCTATCCGATCGCGCAGTGCAACAACTCCTACATCTTCCCGGGGATTGGTCTGGGGGTTATCGCGTCCGGTGCGTCACGCATTACCGATGAAATGCTGATGTCAGCCAGCGAAACCCTGGCGAAACACTCACCGCTGGTGAATAACGGTGAAGGCCTGGTGTTGCCAGAGCTGAAAGACATTCATAAGGTGTCCCGCGCGATCGCTTTCGCAGTAGGCAAAATGGCACAGCAGCAAGGCGTGGCGGTGAAAACCTCCGCCGATGCGCTGCAGCAGGCCATTGACGACAACTTCTGGATGCCGGAATACCGCAGCTATCGCAGAACGTCTATCTAAAGAACAGGCCGGGTCAGGCAATCATGCCTCCCGGCCTGCCATTCTGCCCGCGCTTGCCGGGCCATAAAATCCCCGCTACACTGCCTTCATCCATTAACCTACTGAATATATAAGGAGGCCAATTATGCTGTACTGTGAAATTTTCAATGTTTCACATACATTTGGTGATCGCACCAGCTCAAGCGTTATCGGTATCGTGCTGCGATAACTTCTGCTTGAGCGAAGACACCAACCCCTGAAATCCCTTCTCTCGGGCTTACTGAGTTATCGTCAGCGATGTTTGACGAGGCATAAACATGCCTGTAACTCTTGGGTAAGCAACAATGAGCACTTTACTCACTGCACAATCTCTACGTGTTGATACGGCGTTTGGTACGCTCTTCGACTCTCTCTCCTTTACGCTGAAAAAAGGCGATCGCATCGGTCTGCTGGGCGACAACGGCTGCGGTAAAAGCACGCTGCTGAAGGTGCTGGACGGTACGGACACGCCCGCCGCCGGAACGGTCGCGCTGGCCGGGCACTGCATCATGGCGCGCGTAGAACAACACCTGCCGGACGGGATTTATCCCCTGAGCATGCTGGATGCCGTGCTGGCACAACTGCCTGCGGCTGAACGCGAGAGCCTGCGCTGGAAAGCGGAAACGCTGCTGGCGAGTATGGGCTTTACGCCGCAGGACTGGACATTAACCTCGGCAACGTTGAGCGGCGGGCAACATACGCGTCTGCTGCTGGCGCGGGCTTTGATTAATGCGCCGGACCTGCTGCTGCTGGATGAACCGAGTAACCACCTCGATTTACCCACCATGCTCTGGCTGGAGCAGTTTTTACAGGCCTGGTCAGGCAGCTTTGTGCTGGTTTCACATGACAGGCAACTGCTGGATGCCGTGACCAACGGCAGCTGGATCCTGCGCGATAAGATGCTGCATTACTTTGCCCTTCCCTGCACCGCCGCACGCAAAGCGCTGGATGCGAAAGACGAAAGTGATGCGCAGCGCCACAAGGCAGAACAAAAGGAGATCGACCGCGTCGCGGCCAGCGCAAAAAGACTGGCGACCTGGGGCAAAGTCTACGACAACGAAGACCTGGCCCGCAAAGCGAAACAGATGGAAAAGCAGGTTGAACGGCTGAAAGAGAGCCAGACGGAGGTCACGGCGGGAAGTCAGTGGACATTAACCCTGCGCGGCGACGCGCTACGGGCCGATCGTCTGCTGGAGCTGGAAAACCTCGCGGTGCCGCCGGCTCCCGGACTGCCTGCGCTGTTTAGCATTGACATCGCGCGTCTCAAAAGCGGCGATCGCGTGGCCATCGTTGGACGTAACGGCTGCGGTAAATCATCCCTGATGAAGCTGATCTGGCGGCATTTTCGCGGCGAGCAGGCTGACGATGGGCTGAAACTCCACCCACGCGTATCGCCTGGCTATTATGATCAGACGCTGAACCAGCTCCCGGACGATGCATCGCTGTTTGACGCACTGGAGCCGTTTGCACCCGATCCGCAGAATCGCAAGATGGCCCTGATCGGTGCCGGCTTTGCGTGGCCACGTCACGGTCAGAAAGTCAGTACGCTCAGCGGTGGAGAACGCTCTCGCCTGCTGTTTGTTGGCCTGACGTTAGCGCGCTATAGCCTGCTGATGCTGGATGAACCGACCAACCATCTGGACATGGAAGGCAAAGAGGCGCTGACGGAAACCCTGCAGCAATTTGAAGGTGGCGTGCTGCTGGTCAGCCATGATCGCCAATTAATCAGCCAAAGCTGCAACCGTTTCTGGCTGATTGAGGACGGCAGGCTGAGTGAATGGCATGACGCCGAAGCGGTCTTTGAACGGCTGCGTGAAAGTGCAGGCCTGATAACATCGCCGTGTTCACCGAAACAACAGCACGATCGCCCTTCGCAGTTTGACGACCTGCTTGAACGGCTGATCGCGCTGGAGACATTGCTGGAGGAAGACCTGGCCCGCAAACCGAAGCACCAGAAGCCGCAGTTGCAGGCGCAATGGCGCCAGGAGATTGAGGCGATAGAAGCAAAACTGTAAGTCCGCGCCCGGCGAGCGTCTCGCCGGGCCGCTCTCCCCCTGAACGCCCCCCTGATTATTAGAGGATCGCTGTATTCTTAATCCGAAATCGAATCAAATGATGACATTATGTTGCTGCCACCTTGCATTAACGCGCCTAAGTATTAATCCTTAAGAAGTAGTACACCTGCTATGCAGAATCTCATCATGAACAAGGAGAAACATATGAAGGCTGCTGTTGTCACTCAGGATCATCAGGTCAATGTCACCGAAAAATCATTACGTCCGCTTAAGCATGGTGAAGCCCTGCTGAAGATGGAATGCTGCGGCGTATGTCATACCGATCTTCACGTGAAGAACGGTGATTTCGGCGATAAGACCGGGGTGATCCTGGGTCACGAAGGAATAGGGATCGTTAAAGAGATTGGCCCAGGCGTCAACTCGCTGAAAATTGGCGACCGTGCGAGCGTGGCATGGTTTTTTGAAGGCTGTGGACACTGCGAATACTGTAATACCGGCAACGAAACCCTGTGCCGCGATGTGAAAAACGCGGGTTATTCCGTTGACGGAGGGATGGCTGAAGAGTGCATCGTGACCGCCGATTATGCGGTAAAAGTGCCGGACGGTCTGGATTCCGCAGCGGCGAGCAGCATCACCTGCGCGGGGGTCACCACCTACAAAGCGGTAAAAGTGTCCCACATTAAGCCGGGCCAGTGGATTGCGATTTACGGTCTTGGTGGTCTGGGTAACCTTGCGCTGCAGTACGCTAAAAACGTATTCAACGCCAAGGTCATCGCCATTGATGTGAACGATGAACAGCTGAAACTGGCCGCCAGCATGGGGGCAGATTTAACCATTAACTCTCGCAGCGAAGATGCAGCGAAAATTGTTCAGGAGAAAACCGGAGGCGCACATGCTGCGGTGGTAACTGCCGTGGCAAAAGCAGCCTTCAACTCAGCAGTGGATGCCGTGCGTGCCGGTGGCCGCGTGGTCGCCGTTGGCCTGCCGCCGGAAGCGATGAGCCTGGATATTCCACGCCTGGTTCTGGACGGCATTCAGGTCGTCGGTTCGCTGGTGGGAACCCGTCAGGACCTGATGGAGGCATTCCAGTTTGCGGCAGAGGGCAAAGTGGTGCCAAAAGTGACAATGCGTCCGCTGGAAGATATCAATGCCATCTTTAAAGAGATGGAGCAGGGTCAAATCCGCGGTCGTATGGTGATTGATTTACGCTCTTAATCGCCGGTTGCCGGGGGGTGGTTTTGCCTTACCCGGCATTTCACTACGACGATCGCCGGTCAGAAATCCACTCCTGAACCTCAATCTGAAAGGTATCCGGCGCTTTGCGGTACATCTTGCGCGCCAGATCGAGAATGGTATGTCGCGCTAACTCCTCTTCCATCCGTTGCTGTGCGCTGTCCATGACCGAACGTACGCCGCACGGGCCATTGCACACCCAGGCAGGAGGCGTTTCATTAAACACCGCCAGCCGCTGACGCACCTCGCGACACTCAAACATGTTCTTCTCACCGTCAATGGCGTGCGCCACATCCAGTACGGTGATCAACTCCGCCGGGCGCGCCAGTTTAAACCCGCCGCCCTTACCTTCCGTGCTGCTCACCAGCCCGGCACGTGACAAACGGGTGAAGATTTTTCCCAGGTAATCATACGGCACACCCTGCAGGGCGGCCATTTCCCGGACGCTCATCTCACGCTCATTGCCTTTTGCATCCACCATGCACATCAGGCTGTGAATGCCGTATTCCACACCGGAACTGTAAAACGCCATGGTTAACTCCGAAGTTATTTATCAGGGTCATTATAACGGCGTTATTGCCCACAATCACAACTACCCTCCCCTTTTTCATTAACATGCTGATTTTATGCAGCATTAAAATTTAACTCAGAAAGAAGTTGTCGCAGTTAACTGCGACAAGTATAGTTGCAGTTATGTCAGGTATACAGCGTGATGATCAAAAGGATCGAAGATGAAGAAGCAGATTTTAATTGTGGGCACCGGTTTTTCCGGCATGTGGGCTGCCGTCAGCGCCGCGCGTCTGAATGCGCTGGAGGGCAATAACAGCCTGAAGATCGCCGTACTGGCACCCGCCCCCGAGTTGCGTGTTCGCCCGCGCTTCTATGAAGAGAACGTGACGTCGCTGGTCTCTCCGCTGACCGGACTATTCGCTGAACTGGGTATTGATTTTATCGCCGGAAAAGCAGAATTCATTGATATAAAAGGGAAAAGTGTTTCCTATCGTGATGCGAATGGCGTAACTGCCGCAGTGAGTTACGAGCGGTTAGTGCTGGCCACCGGCAGTCAGAGCAAGCGTCCACCGATTGCCGGGCTGGCTGAGTACGCCTTTGATATCGATCAGCTTGAATCCGCACAGACCTTTGAGCAGCATCTTGACTCCCTGGTCTCGCGCCCTTCCACCGCTGCGCGCAATACCGTGGTTGTCTGTGGCGGCGGTTTTACCGGCATTGAACTGGCAACCGAGCTTCCTGCCCGACTGCGCGCTCGCTTCGGTGATGATACAGCGACAAGAGTTATCGTAGTTGAAAGGGGTCATGTCATTGGCGGACGATACAGTGAAGCATTGCGTAACACCATTGAAGACGCGAGCCAGGAACTGGGGATTGAGTGGCGTCTGAACAGTGAAATTGAGGCCATCGATGCGAACGGCGTAACGCTGAAAAACGGCGAACGTATCCCCGCTGCAACCGTAGTCTGGACGGCAGGCGTTGAAGCAAACCCGCTTGGACAACAGATTAACGGCGAACGCGATAACCAGGGGCGTCTGAAAGTGACAGAAACGCTGCAGGTTCCGGCTCATCCGGACGTGTACGCGACGGGAGATATGGCCTACGCCAGAACGGACGAGATGGGGAACACGGCGCTAATGACCTGCCAGCACGCGATCCAGTTGGGTAAATTTGCCGGCCACAACGCGGCAGCCAGCCTGTTGAATCGCACGCCTTATCCTTACCGCCAGGTTAACTACGTGACCTGTCTGGACCTGGGTGCCTGGGGTGCCGTTTACACTGAAGGGTGGGACCAGGCCGTCAAATCGGTGCGTGATGACGCAAAGAAAATCAAAATCGCCATCACCAATGAACTTATCTACCCGCCAGCAGCGGACAAAGCCGTGGCGTTTGCCGCTGCCGATCCGTTGGCGAAATTTGTCTAATGCCCTTCTACCGCGCCTTACCGGCGCGGTTCAACGTGCGGAAGCGAGCGAACCGGCGTCTGCCTTTCTGGCCCGAAGGTGTGCGTAGATCAGCAGTGAACTCATGGCTGAGAATGAGAGCACAGCCGCTGGCAGCGTGACATAGCTCCAGCTAAAGCCAAGCGTGATCATCATCCCGCCAAAATACGCCCCTATCGCACTGCCGAGGTTAAATGCCATTTGCCCGCCTGCGGCACCCAGCATCTCACCGCCCCTGGCATTTTGCAGGAGAAGAATTTGCAGCGGCGCAGAGAGTGCAAACAGCCCGGCGCAGCAGATAAAGCCCATCACCAGCGACGCCGTTTTATGTTCCCCAAAGGCGAATAGCAACAGCAGTGACGCGACAATGACCATGTCGGTGGTGGCGGCAATACGCAGCGGACTGAAGCGACCCGATAATTTCCCGCTCAGGAGATTACCTAACACCATACCCAGCCCCATCAGCATCATGATGACCGTCATGACGCCTTCGGAGAAGCCAGAGACGTTGACCATAAACGGTTTGACGAAGCTGAACCACGCAAACACGCCAGCATTGCCAAACATGGTGGCGGCAAAAATCAGCCACGGCTCCGGTTTTTTCAGAAAGGAAAATTGCGCGGTCAATTTGATTTCGGAGCGATCATGGATGTGCGGCACCCAGACCAGTACCGAGATGATCACCAGAGCATCAAACAGGGCAATCAGGAAGAAGGTATAGCGCCAGCTGAATTCATGACCCAGCCAGGTGCCCAGCGGTACGCCCACCAGATTGGCAACCGTCATGCCGGCTATCATGCCCGCCACGGCGACCGTCACCTTCCCCGGAGGCGCAATTCTCGAGAGAATAATCGCCCCGACGCCAAAAATGGCGCCGTGCGGTAAACCGGAAATCAGCCGCCCTATCGCCAGCCAGGCATACGACGTTGAAAAGGTAAAAATTGCATTACCGACGGCACACAGCACCACCAGAAACAACAGCGTGGATTTTAACGAAAATTTGCCTGAGAACAGCGCCACAATCGGGGCACCAATCACCACACCAAAGGCGTAAAACGAAATCATATTCCCGGCGGCGGGAATTGAAATTCCGGTGTCATGGGCCAGTTCAGTTAATACGCCCATAATGCCAAATTCAGCCATTCCCAGGCCAAACGTGCCAAGTGCCAACGAAAAAATTGTCTTTTTCATACCACAACCACTGGTTAACAACGCGCGACAGGCATTATTGAACAATCTTGTATGGTGAGCCAGTTCAAATCAGCTGGCTGACACGTTAATCCATTAATTCAGGTGGATTACACTTCATAGTGCGGCCCCGCTTTTTCCCGCGCCGGACAACCTGAGGATGACAATCATGGGAAGCAAGAAGAAAACCAGTGTCGCAGTTGATGTCATAAAGCATGAGCCGTTAAAAACGAAAGAGTATGAAAAAGAGCTTCGTCGCCTCCACGTTGAACTGGTTAAGCTCCAGCAGTGGGTCGTCGCAAAGGGTTTAAAGGTCTGTATTGTCTTTGAAGGGCGCGACGGTGCCGGTAAAGGCGGAACCATTAAAGCCATCACTGAACGCGTTAGCCCACGCGTCTTCCGGGTTGTTGCGCTCCCCGCGCCGACGGAAAAAGAGAAGACCCAGCTCTATTTCCAGCGTTATGTCCCCCACCTGCCAGCCGCTGGCGAAATCGTCATTTTTGACCGCAGCTGGTACAACCGCGCGGGCGTTGAACGGGTGATGGGATTCTGCACACAGGAGCAGGTCGAGAAGTTTCTTGATGGCACGCCGGTGATGGAAAAAGCAATGGTGGATGCCGGGATCATCCTGCTCAAATACTGGCTGGAGGTCACGCCGAAAGAACAGGAGCGTCGTCTGCGCGATCGTATTAACGACGGGCGAAAGACCTGGAAATTATCGCCAATGGACATTAAGTCTTTTAATTTGTGGGATGAATATACCGTGGCGCGAGATGCGATGTTTGCTGCCACCGACACCGCCTGGGCGCCGTGGTTTGTCGCCCGTTCGGAAGATAAAAAACGCGTGCGCCTGAACATTATTTCGCACCTGCTGGCGCAAATCCCGTACAAAGCCATTCACATCGAAGCGGTGAGTTTGCCGAAGCGTAAGATTGGTAAAGTGAAGCCGACCCAATACCCGTTCCGGTATGTTGAAGAGCGTTTTTGACTGAAGCGTTCGCGGGTCATTCGCTGACCCGCGAGCGCGGGACTTACGGCATCCCTTTCGTACTGTCCTGTTTCGCTTCCAGCCGCTCAACGTCACGGTACCAGCGCGGGTGGTGTTTCTGCGCCCAGCGGCGGCTCACTTTCCCTTCAATCATGCCTTTAATCGACCCTTTGACCCAGAAGGCCATATACATGTGGATCAGGATGGCGTGGATCAGAATGATGGCTGACGTCGCGTGAATAAGCAGCGCGTAGCGAATCACCTGTATGGGGAAGTAGTGCGCAAAGTACGGCCGCCAGATAATGACGCCGGTGACCAGCAGCACAAAAATCATGCTCATGATGGTCCAGAACATCATCTTCTGCCCGGCGTTGTATTTGCCGACCTTCGCAACCTTATGCTCATTGCCCTTCAGAACCTCAATAATCCCCTTCAGCCATGGAATGTCATGCTTGTCCGGAATATTGTGATGTACGAAGCGCGCCAACATAAACATCAGCACCACGAAAATCAGCACGCCGAAGAACGGATGCAAGATACGCCCCATCTGTGGCGTCCCGAAGGTTTCCGTCAGCCACTGCAGCGTCGGGAAGAAGAAGGAGATCCCCGAGACCGCCACCAGGAAGAAGCAGATCACTACCGTCCAGTGACAGGCGCGGTCGACAAACTTCGTGCGCACAATCCATGACTTACTCATGAGGTTCCTCCTCATCGTCATCCACCTCTTTGTTGGGTCCGATACCGATGTAGTGATAAATCAACCCGGCGAAAGTAGCGATAAAGCCCGCCGCAGAGAGCGGTTTGAGCGCCCCTTTCCACAGGTTGATCGAGGTATCGATCGCAGGATCTTTCGGCAGATTGTGGTACAACTCCGGCTGGTCGTTATGGTGCAGAACATACATCACGTGCGTTCCCCCCACCCCCTGCGGGTTATAAATGCCCGCACTGGCGTAACCGCGCGCTTTCAGTTTGTCCACGCGCTGCTGGGCTACCTCCAGCATCTCTCTTTTTGTCCCGAAGTGGATAGCCCCGGTCGGGCAGGTTTTCACGCAGGCAGGCTCCTGCCCGACGCTCACGCGATCGACACACAGGGTGCATTTGTAGACCCGGTTATCCTCTTTACTGAGGCGCGGAATATTAAACGGACAGCCCGCAATGCAGTAGCCACAACCGATGCAGTTATCCTGCTGGAAATCGACAATTCCGTTGGCGTACTGGACGATGGCCCCGGCTGACGGACAGGCCTTCAGGCATCCCGGATCTTCGCAGTGCATACAACCGTCTTTACGGATCAGCCACTCCAGCTTGCCGTTCTGATCGGTTTCGCTAAAACGCATCACCGTCCAGGATTTGGCACTCAGGTCCGCCGGATTATCGTAAACCCCGACGCAGTGTCCCACTTCATCGCGGATATCGTTCCACTCCGAGCAGGCCACCTGGCAGGCTTTACAGCCTACGCAGGAAGTGACATCGATAAGCTTGGCGACTTCTGCCTTATCATCCCGCGCACGAGGCGCGGGGGTGATAGAGTTGGTCGCGGAGCGTTTAATAATGTCCTGTGTTTCCATTGCCATGTATTCGCTCCTTACGCTTTCTCAATGTTGACCAGAAACGCTTTGTACTCCGGCGTTTGCGAGTTGGAATCGCCGACGTTTGGCGTCAGGGTATTGGCGAGGTAGCCTTTTTGCGCCACCCCTTCAAAGCCCCAGTGCAGCGGAATACCGACGGTTTCCACCTGCTGACCATGCACGCTCAGCGCCTGCAGACGACGCGTAACCACCGCAACCGCGCGAATAAAGCCGCGCTTGCTGCTCACCTTCACGCGGTCACCGTTGGCAATACCCTTCGCTTTCGCCAGCGTTTCGCTGATCTCCACAAACTGTTCTGGCTGGGCAATGGCGTTAAGCCGTGCATGCTTGGTCCAGGTATGGAAATGCTCGGTCAGGCGGTAGGTTGTCCCGACATACGGGAACCTGTCCTTCTTGCCTAAACGCAGGACGTCCTCTTCATAGATACGCACCACCGGACTGGATATGACGTTCGGGTGCAGCGGGTTGGTACCGAGCGGCGTTTCCATTGGCTCGTAGTGTTCCGGGAACGGACCCTCCGCCAGCTTATCGAGGGCAAACAGGCGTCCCAGCCCTTCCGGCTGCATGATAAACGGCCCGGTCTCAGTCCCCGGTGCGGCGGTGCTGAAGTCCGGAATATCGTTACCCGTCCATTTGCTGCCGTTCCATTCGATCAGCATCCGTTTCGGATCCCACGGTTTGCCGTTGATATCCGCAGAAGCACGGTTGTACAGCACGCGACGGTTCAGTGGCCATGCCCACGCCCAGCCCAGCGTATTGCCCAGCCCTGACGGGTCGGCGTTATCGCGGTTCGCCATCTGGTTACCCTGTTCCGTCCAGGAGCCGGTGTAGATCCAGCATGACGACGCGGTCGTGCCGTCATCCCGCAGCAGCGCGAAGCTGTTGAGCAACTGACCTTTCTTCGCCAGCAGCGTGCCGTTCGCGTCAAACAGATCCGCCAGCGCAACGCCGTTATTCTCTTTGGCGACCTCTTCGGATTCAGGATGGTCCGGCTGTTTGTAATTCCAGCTCATCCTCAGCAGCGGTTCAGCGGCTTTTCCGCCTTCGGTGCGATACATTTCACGCAGACGATGGTAAATCCCGGCCAGGATTTCGCCGTCGTTACGCGCTTCACCCGGTGCATCCTGGCCTTTCCAGTGCCACTGCAGCCAGCGGCCGGAGTTGGCAATCGACCCGTCTTCTTCTGCAAAACAGGTGGACGGCAGGCGGAACACTTCGGTCTGAATCGATGCAGGATCGACGTCGTTCATCTCGCCGTGGTTCTGCCAGAAGTTGGAGGTCTCGGTCACCAGCGGATCGATAACCACCATGTACTTCAGTTTGCTCAGGCTGCGAACGACCTTGTTTTTGTCCGGGAAAGACGCCACCGGGTTAAAGCCCTGGCAGATGTAGCCCGTGACGTTGCCCTTATCCATCATGTTGAAATACTTAATGACATCGTAGGCCTGGTCCCATTTCGGCAACCACTCGAAGCCCCAGTCGTTTTCCTTCTGCGCGGCATCGCCATAGAACGACTTCATCAGGCTGACGAAGAACTTCGGATAGTTACTCCAGTAGTTCACCTGATCGGCACGCGTCGCTTTTGGCGTGTTGGCCGCCAGATAGCTGTGCAAATCAGTCTGCTTTTCAGACGGCAGCGTCAGATAGCCTGACAGGCTGGTCGACAGCAGGCCCAGATCGGTCAAGCCCTGAATGTTGGAGTGTCCGCGCAGGGCGTTCACGCCGCCGCCAGCCATCCCCATGTTTCCGAGCAACAGCTGAATCATTGCCATGGTGCGGATGTTTTGCGCACCGACGGTATGCTGCGTCCAGCCGAGCGCATACAGGAACGTTGTGGTTCTGTCGGCGGCGCTGGTTGACGCCAGTACATCACACACCTTGAGGAAATCTGCTTTTGGCGTACCGCAGATATTCTCCACGACGTCCGGCGTATAGCGGGAAACATGCTGTTTCAGCAAATTCCATACGCAGCGCGGATGGCTCAGGGTCTCATCGCGTCTGGCGTAGCCGTTTTCATCGAACTGGTAGTTCCAGGACGATTTATCGTACTGCCGTTTTTCCGCGTCATAACCGCTGAACAACCCCTCTTCAAAGGCAAAATCATCCCGTACCAGGAGGCTGGCGTTGGTGTAATGCTTAACGTATTCAGCGTTAATTTTGTTGTTTTCAATCAGATACAGCAGAACGCCCGAGAGGAACGTAATGTCCGTACCGGAGCGAATAGGCGCATAGATATCCGCCACCGATGCCGTACGTGTAAAGCGCGGATCGACAACGATCAGCGTCGCATCGTTATTGTTTTTCGCTTCCATCGCCCAGCGGAAACCCACCGGATGGGCTTCAGCGGCATTACCGCCCATCACCATCACGACGTTGGCGTTTTTAATATCAACCCAGTGGTTGGTCATCGCACCGCGACCAAATGTTGGAGCAAGACTTGCTACCGTTGGTCCGTGTCAGACGCGCGCCTGGTTATCTACCGCCAGCATGCCGAGGGAACGCACAAATTTTTGCGTCAGCATGCCGGTTTCATTACTTGCCGCGGACGCGCACAGCATGCCGGTCGACAGCCAGCGGTTCACCGTAACGCCCTGCGCGTTCTTTTCGATAAAGTTGGCGTCGCGGTCAGCTTTCATCAGTTTTGCGATTCGGGAAAACGCCTCATCCCAGGAGATACGCTGCCATTTGTCAGATCCTGGCGCACGGTATTCCGGATAGCGCAGACGGTTTTCGCTGTGGACATAATCCAGCAGACCCGCCCCTTTCGGACAAAGTGCGCCACGGCTCACCGGATGATCCGGGTCCCCTTCAATATGATAAATCGCTTTTTTGGCGTTCTTCGCGCCATCGCCCAGGCTATACATTAAAAGCCCACAACCTACGGAACAGTATGTGCAGGTGTTACGGATCTCTTTAGCGCGCAGCAGTTTATAGTTGCGTGCCTGAGCCAGCGCCATTTTGGGTGCAAATCCCAGCATTGCGGCTGTTGTTCCGGCCATACCGCCCGCGCAGATTTTAAAAAATTGTCTGCGGCTGACGTCCATTGTTGTCCTCGTTTTCATATAAGACTTCGCGCCGCAAACTAGCAGTAAAGCCCCTGATTTTTTTGCGTCAAATCAAGGTCACTTGTCTTCACCCCCTTAATAGTCACCCCCACGGAATTTAAATACCTCTTTTTGATTAAAGACTTAAGAGAATAATTCGCGATGGCAGGAGGATTAATGCTATAAATTTTTCCTTTGATTTTTATAGCGGTGGCAGGGTTATGGACAGAAAGAGAGCAACGCTCACGGGACTGGCGGCGATACTGTTGTGGAGCACCATGGTTGGCCTCATTCGTAGCGTCAGTGAGGGGCTGGGACCGGTGGGAGGCGCCGCAATGATATACACCCTCAGCGGATTACTGTGCCTGGTGACGGTAGGATTTCCTGATATCAGACGGTTTTCACCCCGGTATCTTATTGCCGGCAGCGTGCTGTTTGTCAGCTATGAAATTTGCCTCGCCCTGTCGTTAGGCTATGCCGCAACGCGCTCCCAGGCTATCGAAGTGGGAATGGTCAATTATCTCTGGCCAAGCCTGACGATAGTGTTTGCCATTTTATTTAACGGCCAACGGTCCACCCTGTGGGTGATCCCGGGCTTAGCCGTCTCATTGTTGGGCGTCTGTTGGGTATTAGGCGGAGAACAAGGGCTACATCTTGATGACATCATGCGTAATGTCATCTCAAGCCCGCTCAGCTACGCGCTGGCGTTCGCCGGGGCTTTTATCTGGGCGGCTTACTGCACCGTCACCAGTAAGTTTGCCAACGGGCAAAACGGGATAACGCTTTTCGTGCTGCTCACCGCGCTCAGTCTGTGGGTGAAATATGCGTTCAGCGAACAGCCGCAAATGGTGTTTACTCTCCCGGTGGTCGTAAAGCTCATCATGTGCAGCGTCGCACTGGGGTTTGGCTATGCGGCATGGAATATCGGTATTCTTCATGGCAACGTCACGGTACTCGCAGCGGTATCCTATTTCACGCCTGTACTCTCAGCAGCACTTGCTGCCGTATTGCTGAATTCCCCCCTCTCGTTTTCTTTCTGGCAAGGCGCATTAATGGTTTGTGCCGGGTCATTGTTGTGCTGGTACGCCACGCGAAAATAATATCGCTATCTTCTGCCGGGTCCATAATCGCCCGGCGGAAATTAACATAAATTTAATATGTGATCGCGCGTCAAAATAATGATCGGCGCGTTAGAAAAGCCGTTTAGATTCTGTTTATATTACCGCCCTTTCGTAAACCCCCGTCGTCTTTTATTGACATAACTTGACACCGTCACGTTATTAATCCCTTGCGAATATTAACAATGTATATAGCACAAAGTGCAATAGTGTGTTTCTGTGTGTTTCATGTCCAACAACGATTATCCCGCATAATGAAATAGTTAACACACTGATTTTAAACAACTGACATTTATATCAAACGCGTAAAAAGACAGAAAATACCGACAATTAACAAAAGAAACTAAAACGGCTGAAAACTATATTGCGGCCAATGGTTTTGTTGAATAATTCATCAAAAAATGCACAAATCACCACCATCTCATTCGTTACAGCCGCAATTTATCCGATCCGGATCACACTAATTGAAATTATTGCTAATATTTTGAAACTTATTATTGAAACCCTACTACAAGATTCTTAAAAATAGCATGCCATTGATGATTAGCCTCGTTTAGAAATCGTTCAAAGTGGCTCAGGAAATACTGAAGAAAATTATAAGGAATATTTAAGATGAAACTTAAATTAGTTGCAGTGGCAGTGACTTCCATGTTGGCAGCAGGCGTTGTAAACGCAGCTGAAGTTTTTAACAAAGACGGTAACAAACTGGATCTGTACGGCAAAGTAACAGGTCTGCACTATTTCTCTGATGACGCTGGCAACGACGGCGACAAAACCTATGTTCGTCTGGGCTTCAAAGGTGAAACTCAGATCAACGACCAGATGACCGGTTACGGCCAGTGGGAATACGAGTTCAAAGGCAACCGCTCTGAATCTCAGGGTTCTGACGGCAACAAAACCCGTCTGGCATTCGCGGGCCTGAAATTCAACGAATTCGGTTCTTTCGACTACGGTCGTAACTACGGTGTTGCTTACGACATCGGCGCATGGACTGACGTTCTGCCAGAATTCGGTGGTGATACCTGGACTCAGACTGATGGCTTTATGACTGGCCGTACGACTGGCGTTGCAACTTACCGTAACACCGACTTCTTCGGTCTGGTTGACGGCCTGAACGTGGCTGCTCAGTACCAGGGTAAAAACGACCGTAACGACATCACCGAAGCGAACGGTGACGGCTGGGGTCTGTCTTCTACTTATGAATTCGAAGGCTTCGGTGTAGGTGCTACCTACGCGAAATCTGACCGTACTGACCGTCAGGTTGCTGCTGCAAGCAATCTGAATGCAGGCGGCGAAAACGCGGAAGTATGGGCTGCGGGTCTGAAGTACGATGCCAACAACATCTACCTGGCAACCACCTACTCTGAAACCCGTAACATGACCAACTTCGGTAGCGGTTTCATCGCTAACAAAGCGCAGAACTTCGAAGTGGTTGCTCAGTACCAGTTCGACTTCGGTCTGCGTCCATCCATTGCTTACCTGAAATCCAAAGGTAAAGACATTGGTACTTACGGCGACCAGGATCTGGTTGAATACGTTGACGTTGGCGCGAGCTACTACTTCAACAAAAACATGTCTACCTACGTTGATTACAAAATCAACCTGGTTGACGACAGCAGCTTCACTAAAGCAGCTGGCGTTTCTACCGACAACATCGTTGCTGTTGGTCTGACCTACCAGTTCTAAGATTTGTTAGTATAAAAAAGCCAGCCTTCGTGGCTGGCTTTTTTTATTCGGTTTGACTGGCGTAATAAAGGAGCACGCCATGCATATTTTCAAAGGACGCTGCCTGTGTGGGATGAGCCAATTCAGCGTTTCCCTCAACAACTTCGACGTCTATGCCTGCCACTGTACCCAGTGCCAGAAATGGTCGGGGGGAATGGCCATGTATCTGGAAGCGCAGGGTCAACCGCTTGTGGAAGAAGAGTCGATAGCCCCTTCTCATTTCACGTCATCTGCGCGCGGCGAACGCTGGTTTTGTCCCGGATGCGGTTGCCCGCTGTGGTTCACACTGACCGCACGCTCAACGACGCGCTATTTCATTCCCTGGACGCAGCTTGAGATGAGCGAAGACGAACGTCGCCGTCTGATACTTGCCGCTGAAATCTATACAGAAACGCAACCCGCATTCTTCGGCCTGACCGGGCAATACGCGCGCTTTAGCGGCACCGAAATTGAAGCACACGACAAGCGCTGCCTGCTGACTCCCCATGACGCACACTGAGGGTTGCCCGGTAAGCATTGCACCACCGGGCCTGTTTTTTTACTGTTTCGGTACGTTTGCCAGGCTAAACCAAATCCCGACCGCCAGCACCAGTAACATTGCGCCGGCACTGCCTAATGCCACGCTGTGTGACGTGATAAAGGCCGTTTTTGCCGCCGCAATTAACGACTCCGCCAGCCCTGGAGTCAGGCTCTGCGCCACGTTCACCGCTTCGCCAATCGATGACGAGGCCTTATCGGCCAGCGTCGCGCTCAGTCCCTGCGGCAGGACAATTGACGCCGAGAAGCTGCGGGTTAACAGCAGACCAAAAATGGCAATGCCCAACCCTGCGCCCAGCTCATAGGACATGGTTTCAATCGCCCCTGCGGCAGCCGCTTTCTCTTTTGGCGCAGCCGCCATAATTGCCGAGGTTGAGGCCAGCAGCGCACTGGCGGCACTGAAGCCCAGCAGCACCATCAGACTCCATGCCTGCCAGTGCTGCGTGCTGAAGTCGAGCATCGACAGACCGATAAAGCTGACGGCACTCAACCCCATTCCGCCTGCTGCCACCAGGCGCAGCCCCAGACGACCGACCAGCACACCGGCAATCGGCCCGCTAAACCCGCTGGCGACCATCAGCGGCAGCATAAACATCCCCGCTTCGAACGGCGTAAAGCCATGCACAAACTGCAGCTCCTGGGCCATCAACAGCTCAAACCCCACCAGCGCGATCATGGCGGTCATCGCCATCACGACACCGCTTAAAATAATGCGATGACAGAACAGGCGCATGTCGATCATCGGCACGCGGGCGCGAAGCTGGATCCGCACAAAGATCATCAGCATCACCGCTCCGGTGAGCAGCGTCATTGCCACCAGCCACGGAGAAAGCACCCCTTTGAGCGCGGTTTTCGCGCTGTAGACCAGCAGCAATATCGCCACAATCAGCATGATTGCATGGGCAATATTCAGCGGCTGTTCCGGGCGTCCCTGTTGACGAGGCACCAGACGCGCGGCAAGGGAAACAACGATGACCACGATCGGCACGTTGATCAAAAAGACCGATCCCCAGTAAAAATGCTCCAGCAACATACCGCCAATCAGCGGACCAAACGCCGCACCGCCTGAACCGACGGCGGCCCAGACCCCAAGCGCGATGTTGCGATCGCGCGCATTAACGAACAACGTGCGGATCCCCGCAAGCGTGGCCGGGATGATCATCGCCGCCCCAATCGCCAGCGAGGCGCGGGCAGCAATCAGCCATCCTGCTGAAGGCGCAAACGCGGCTGCCAGCGATGACAAGCCAAAAAGCGTACTGCCAATTATCAACAACCGTTTAAAACCAATGCGGTCACCCAGCGCGCCCATCGGCAGCACCATCCCCGCCATCACCAGCGAGTATATATCGATGATCCACAATAATTCGTTACCGCTGGCACCCAGCGTCATACTCAACGTCGGCGCCGCTACGTGCAGTACCGTCGCGTCGATCGCCACCGGGATATACACCAGCACGATAATGACTAACGCTAACCACTGACGAAACATAAATTTCCTTTTCTTTTAAATCATGGACACATGTCCAGCTTGCGATCCTACGTAAAGTTGAACGAGTGTCCAGCTTTTTGTTACACTTGTTTCAGTCCCATTAAGAGTGAGTGAAAATGCGATATCTGAGCAAGGATGAAAGGCGGGAAGAGATTTTACAGGCCGCTATGCGCGTGGCGCTCTCTGACGGACTTTCCGCAATGACGGTACGGCGAATTGCCGCCGAAGCCGGCGTCGCCACCGGACAGGTCCACCACCATTTCACCTCTGGCGGGGAGCTAAAATCGCTGGCTTTTGTCCGGTTAATCCGTGAACTGCTGGATGCGGATGTGGTCGGCAAGCAGGCCAGCTGGCGACAGCAGCTGCATGCCATGCTCGGCAGCGATGATGGCCGATTTGAGCCCTATATTCGCCTGTGGCGTGAGGCGCAGATCCTGGCAAGCCGGGATACGGACATCAGGGGTGCATATGTACTGACCATGGAGATGTGGCACCAGGAGACCGTCGCCCTTATCAAAGCAGGCACTGACGCGGGAGATTTTACCCCGGGAGATCGGCCAGAAAATATTGCCTGGCGTTTAATTGGTCTGGTGTGTGGCCTGGACGGCATTTATATATTAGATATCCCAGAGATGGACGACGCTGCCTTTAATAACCATCTTGATAAATTAATCTCTCTGGAATTGTGTTAATACTCACTTATGAGTATTAACAGCCCTCACTTACAATTCGTAACACATTAAGCGAACCCTTATTTCCCGTCCCGGCTCAGGGATTCGCTTTTTTATCTATCCTTTCAGATGTATCCCAAACCATCCAATAATTCCAGAAACACACTGTCAGACATCCACCTGTTTTTACTCCATTTTTTCTTTTTATGGTTAAGCAAGAGGGCGACATGTCACAACAAAGTGAGAAGAATAATCCTTATCTGCTGAGCAACTGGAAACCCGAAAACGCGCAATTCTGGGAAAATAAAGGAAAACATATTGCCCGAAGAAATCTTTTAATTTCTGTGGCTTGCCTGTTATTAGCGTTTTGCGTATGGATGTTATTTAGTGCCATTGCGGTCAATCTGAATAAAGTTGGATTTAATTTTTCCACCGACCAGCTTTTTATGCTAACAGCCTTACCCTCCCTGTCCGGTGCGATATTGCGCGTCCCCTACTCGTTTATGGTTCCTCTCTTTGGTGGACGCTACTGGACGGTGTTAAGCACGGTGATCCTGATTGTTCCGTGCGTCTGGTTGGGGATCGCGATTCAGGACACTGCCACTCCCTACTGGATCTTTATCGTCATCGCGCTGCTGTGTGGTTTTGCCGGCGCTAACTTCGCCTCCAGCATGGGCAATATCAGCTTCTTCTTCCCGAAAACGAAACAGGGTAGCGCCCTGGGGATTAACGGCGGGCTGGGGAATCTGGGCGTGAGCGTAATGCAGCTGGTCGCGCCGCTGGTGATCTTCCTGCCCATGTTCACCTTTCTCGGCGTAAACGGCGTGCCGCAGGATGACGGCTCAACGATGTGGCTGGCCAATGCCGCGTGGATTTGGGCGCCCCTTCTTTTGCTGGCCACGATTGCGGCGTTTTTCGGCATGAATGACATCGCGAGCTCTAAGGCCACGATTGCCAGCCAGCTACCGGTGTTAAAACGTTTTCACCTGTGGCTCCTGAGCCTCCTCTACCTGGCAACCTTCGGTTCGTTTATCGGTTTTTCAGCAGGCTTCGCCATGCTGTCGAAAACCCAGTTTCCTGACGTCAATATCCTCCATCTGGCTTTCTTTGGCCCACTGATTGGCGCGCTGGCCCGTTCTGCGGGCGGGATGATCTCAGACAGACTCGGCGGCGTACGCGTCACCCTGATTAACTTCGTCTTTATGGCGCTTTTCAGCGCCCTGCTTTTCCTGACGCTTCCCGGTTCCGGGTCGGGCAGTTTTCTCGCCTTCTATCTGGTCTTTATGGGCCTGTTCCTCACCGCCGGACTGGGCAGCGGGTCAACGTTTCAGATGATTGCCATCATTTTCCGCCAAATCACCCTCACCCGCGTGAAGCAACAAGGGGGAAGTGACGAGCAGGCGCAGCATGAAGCAGTGACCGAAACCGCGGCAGCGCTGGGCTTTATCTCCGCCATCGGTGCCGTCGGCGGGTTCTTCATTCCGAAAGCCTTCGGCACGTCGCTGGCCATGACCGGCTCGCCTGTGGGTGCCATGAAAGTTTTCCTCGTGTTTTACATCGTCTGCGTCCTGGTGACCTGGCTGGTTTATGGCCGCAAATCTTCACAACAATAACAATAACAATTACACATTCGCCTGAGAGTGGGCAGCCCTCTCCGAAAAGGCTATCGAAGCAGGAGACATGTCATGAGTAAACTGTTGGATCGCTTTCGCTATTTCAAACAAAAAGGCGACAGCTTCGCCAATGGACACGGGCAGGTGTACAACACCAACCGTGACTGGGAGGACAGCTACCGACAGCGATGGCAGTTCGACAAGATTGTGCGGTCCACCCACGGCGTGAACTGCACGGGCTCCTGTAGCTGGAAAATCTACGTCAAAAACGGCCTGGTTACCTGGGAAACCCAGCAGACCGACTACCCGCGTACCCGCCCCGACCTGCCTAACCACGAGCCGCGCGGCTGCCCGCGCGGTGCAAGTTATTCCTGGTACCTATACAGCGCTAACCGGCTGAAATACCCGCTGGTGCGCCGCACGCTGATCGAACTGTGGCGTGACGCGCTGGCGCAACACAGCGATCCGGTGCTGGCCTGGGATGCCATTCAGAACGATCCGCAGAAGAGCCGGAGCTACAAGCAGGCACGCGGACACGGCGGATTTATCCGCTCCAGCTGGAAAGAGCTAAACCAGCTGATTGCTGCCGCCAACGTCTGGACCATTAAACATTACGGCCCCGATCGCGTGGCCGGTTTTTCACCGATTCCGGCGATGTCGATGGTCTCGTATGCCGCCGGGACGCGTTATCTCTCTCTGCTGGGCGGCACCTGTCTCAGCTTTTATGACTGGTATTGTGATTTGCCGCCCGCCTCGCCCATGACGTGGGGCGAGCAGACCGACGTGCCGGAATCCGCAGACTGGTATAACTCCAGCTATATCATTGCCTGGGGGTCTAACGTTCCGCAGACGCGTACGCCAGATGCCCACTTCTTTACCGAGGTCCGCTACAAAGGCACCAAAACCGTGGCCATCACCCCGGACTTCTCCGAGGTCGCCAAACTGAGCGATCAGTGGCTGGCACCCAAGCAAGGCACCGACAGCGCGCTGGCGATGGCCATGGGCCACGTGATCCTTAAAGAGTTCCATCTCGACAACCCCAGCGAGTACTTCCTCAACTACTGCCGCCGCTACACCGACATGCCGATGCTGGTGCTGCTGGATGAACAGGCCGATGGCCGCGTGGTGCCGGGGCGGATGCTTCGGGCCTCTGATCTCACGGACGGGCTGGGTGAAGCCAATAATGCTGAGTGGAAAACCGTCGCCTTTGATATCGCCGGCGATCTGGTGGTGCCGAACGGGTCCATTGGTTTCCGCTGGGGCGAAAAAGGCAAATGGAACCTGGCGCCGCTGGCGGCAGATCATGAAACTGAGCTCACCCTCTCGCTGCTGATTACCCACGACAGCGTGGCAGAGGTGGCATTCCCCTATTTTGGCGGCAATGAAAATCCACACTTCCGTAGCGTCAAGCAGGAGCCGGTCCTGACGCGCCGTGTACCGAGTAAAACCCTGACGCTGGCCGATGGCAGCCAGAAACGGGTGGTCAGCGTCTACGATCTGATTCTCGCTAACTACGGCCTCGATCGTGGTCTGGAAGACAGCAACGCGGCGGGCAGCTATGACCAGATCAAAGCTTATACTCCCGCCTGGGGCGAGCAGATCACCGGCGTCCCGGCTTACCTGATAGAGAAAATTGCCCGTGAGTTTGCCGACACGGCACACAAAACGCACGGCCGGTCGATGATTATCCTCGGTGCCGGGGTGAACCACTGGTACCACATGGACATGAACTACCGCGGGATGATCAACATGCTGGTGTTCTGCGGCTGCGTGGGTCAAAGCGGCGGCGGCTGGTCACACTATGTGGGTCAGGAGAAGTTGCGTCCGCAAACCGGCTGGCTGCCGCTGGCGTTTGCGCTGGACTGGAACCGTCCCCCGCGCCAGATGAACAGTACGTCGTACTTCTACAACCACGCCTGCCAGTGGCGTTATGAGAAACTGACCGCGCAGGAGTTACTCTCTCCGCTGGCGGACGCGACAAAATTCACCGGTCACCTGATCGATTTTAACGTCCGGGCAGAGCGTATGGGCTGGCTTCCCTCGGCACCGCAGCTAAACCTCAATCCGTTGCACATTAAAGCCCGGGCCGACGCCGCCGGCATGACCCCGCAGGAGTACACCGTGCAGGCATTAAAATCGGGCGATATACGTTTCGCCTGCGAACAGCCTGACAACGGTAAAAACCACCCGCGCAATCTGTTTGTCTGGCGGTCTAACCTGCTCGGCTCTTCGGGGAAAGGTCACGAGTACATGCTCAAATACCTGCTCGGTACCGAAAGCGGCATCCAGGGCGAAGATTTAGGGTCGACGGATGACGTTAAGCCCGAAGAGGTGGAGTGGCAAACTCAGGCCATCGAGGGCAAGCTTGACCTGCTGGTGACGCTCGATTTCCGCATGTCCAGCACCTGCCTGTTCTCCGATATCGTGCTGCCCACCGCGACATGGTATGAAAAAGACGACATGAATACGTCGGATATGCATCCGTTTATTCATCCGCTTTCAGCTGCCGTCGACCCGGCCTGGGAATCCCGCAGCGACTGGGAGATCTACAAAGGTATTGCCAACGTTTTCTCAGAGGTGTGCGTCGGTCATCTTGGCACCGAAACGGACGTGGTACTGCAGCCACTGCAGCACGACTCCCCGGGGGAACTTTCACAGCCGTTTGATATTCAGGACTGGCGCAAAGGCGAATGCGATCTCATTCCGGGTAAAACGGCGCCGACGATTGCGGTGGTCGAACGACATTATCCGGAAACCTACGAGCGCTTTACATCACTCGGCCCGCTGATGGACAAACTCGGCAACGGCGGAAAAGGCATTTCATGGAATACCCAGAGCGAGGTCGATTTCCTTGGCAAGCTGAACTACGTCAAGCTCGATGGCCCGGCAAAAGGACGCCCGCGTATTGAAACGGCGATTGACGCCTCTGAAGTGATCCTCGCCCTCGCCCCTGAAACGAATGGCCAGGTGGCAGTGCGAGCCTGGCAAGCGCTGGGCGAACTGACCGGTCGCGATCACACCCATCTGGCGCTGAACAAAGAAGATGAGAAAATCCGCTTCCGCGATATTCAGGCCCAGCCGCGGAAAATTATCTCCAGCCCCACCTGGTCGGGCCTTGAGAGCGAGCATGTCTCCTATAACGCCGGTTATACCAACGTTCACGAGCTTATTCCCTGGCGCACCCTTTCCGGTCGTCAGCAGCTGTATCAGGACCATCCGTGGATGCGCGCGTTCGGGGAGAGTCTGGTGGCCTATCGCCCACCGATTGATACCCGAAGCGTTAGCCATATGCGCGAAATCCCGCCGAACGGCTTTCCTGAGAAGGCGCTGAACTTCCTGACGCCACACCAGAAATGGGGCATTCACTCGACCTACAGTGAAAACCTGCTGATGCAGACGCTGTCACGCGGGGGGCCTATCGTCTGGATCAGCGAAACCGATGCCAGAGAGTTAGGCATTGAAGACAACGACTGGATCGAAGCCTTCAACGCCAACGGGGCCCTGACCGCCCGGGCAGTGGTGAGCCAGCGCGTCCCGCCGGGCATGACCATGATGTACCACGCGCAGGAACGTATCCTGAATATTCCGGGTTCAGAAGTCACCGGTCGTCGCGGCGGGATCCATAACTCGGTGACGCGCGTCTGTCCCAAACCGACACACATGATTGGCGGCTACGCCCAGTTGGCGTACAGCTTCAACTATTACGGCACCGTCGGCTCTAACCGCGACGAGTTCATCATGATCCGCAAAATGAAAAACATTAACTGGCTGGATGGCGAAGGTCGGGATCAGGTACAGGAGGCGAAAAAATGAAAATACGCTCACAGGTTGGAATGGTGCTGAATCTCGACAAATGCATTGGCTGTCACACCTGCTCGGTCACCTGTAAAAACGTCTGGACCGGGCGTGAAGGTATGGAATATGCGTGGTTCAACAACGTCGAAACCAAACCGGGGATTGGCTACCCGAAAAACTGGGAAGATCAGGAGGAGTGGCAAGGCGGTTGGGTACGCGGGATCACCGGCAAGCTGACGCCGCGTCTCGGCGGGCGCGTGGGCGTGCTGTCAAAAATCTTTGCCAACCCGTCCCTGCCCGGCATTGATGATTACTACGAGCCCTTCACGTTTGATTACCAGGATCTGCACCGTGCACCACAAGGCGATCACCTCCCGACGGCCCGCCCGCGCTCGCTGATTAGCGGCAAACGGATGGACAAAATTGTTGGCGGCCCGAACTGGGAAGAACTGCTTGGCGGCGAGTTCGAAAAACGCGCCCGCGACCGCAACTTCGACAAGATCCAGAAGGAGATGTACGGCCAGTTTGAAAACACCTTCATGATGTACCTGCCGCGCCTGTGTGAACACTGCCTGAACCCGAGCTGCGTGGCCACCTGCCCGAGCGGTGCCATCTACAAGCGTGAAGAAGACGGCATTGTGCTGATTGACCAGGACAAATGCCGTGGCTGGCGCATGTGCATCAGCGGTTGCCCGTACAAGAAAATCTACTTCAACTGGAAAAGCGGAAAGTCGGAGAAATGCATCTTCTGCTACCCGCGCATTGAATCCGGCCAGCCAACCGTTTGTTCGGAGACCTGCGTCGGGCGTATTCGCTATCTGGGCGTGCTGCTGTATGACGCGGATCGCATTGAAGAAGCGGCCAGCACCGAACATGAAACTGACCTCTATGAACGCCAGTGTGACGTATTCCTTGATCCGCATGACCCGGCGGTCATTGAAGAAGCCTTCAAGCAAGGTATTCCGCAGAACGTGATTGACGCCGCCCAGCGTTCCCCGGTTTACAAGATGGCGATGGACTGGAAGCTGGCCCTGCCGCTGCATCCGGAATACCGCACCCTGCCGATGGTCTGGTACGTTCCGCCGCTGTCACCGATCCAGTCTTACGCAGATGCAGGCGGCCTGCCGCTCAACGACGGCGTGTTACCGGCGGTCGAAAGCCTGCGCATACCGGTGCAGTATCTGGCCAACATGCTCAGCGCGGGCGATCCTGCTCCGGTGCTGCGCGCCCTGAAACGCATGATGGCCATGCGTCATTACAAACGCTCTCAGACCGTTGAAGGCGTGACCGATACCCGCGCCATCGAAGAAGTGGGCCTTAGCGTCGAGCAGGTCGAAGAGATGTACCGCTATCTGGCGATTGCCAACTACGAAGATCGTTTCGTGATCCCCACCAGCCACCGCGAAATGGCGCGCGACGCCTTCCCGGAACGCAACGGCTGCGGCTTCTCCTTTGGCGACGGGTGCCACGGTTCCGACACCAAATTCAACCTTTTTAACAGCAGCCGCATTGATGCCATCAACATCACCGAAGTGCGCGACCACGGGGAGGGAGAGTGATGCAGATCCTCAAAATCATCGCCCTGCTGATTGAGTATCCCGATGAAACATTATGGGAAAATCGCGAGGAGGCACTTTCCCTGATAGAACAGGATATCCCTGCGTTACTGCCCTTTGCCCGCCAGCATCTGGATGCCGCGCTGCTGGATAAGCAGGCCGAATGGTGCGAGGTGTTTGAGCGGGGTCGTGCGACCTCGCTGCTGCTGTTTGAGCACGTTCATGCTGAATCCCGCGATCGCGGCCAGGCGATGGTCGACCTGATGAGCCAGTACGAAAAAGCCGGCCTGCAGCTGGACTGTCGTGAACTGCCGGACTATCTGCCGCTCTACCTGGAGTATCTCAGTCTCGTCACCGACGACGAGGCCCGCGAAGGGCTACACAACGTTGCGCCGATCCTGGCGCTGATAGGCGGTCGCCTGAAGCAGCGCGGCGTGGCGCATTATCAGCTGTTCGATTCGCTCCTGACGCTCGCAGGCACGCGTCTGACCAGCGACAGCGTGGCGAAACAGGTTTCCACCGAGAAACGGGATGATACCCGCCAGGCGCTGGACGCCGTCTGGGAAGAGGAACAGGTCAAGTTCATCGAGGACAACGCCACATCGTGTGATACCTCACCGATGCAGCAATATCAACGACGCTTTAGCCAGGACGTTGCCCCGCAGTATGTCGACGTCAGTGCGGGAGGCCCAAAATGATCCAGTTTCTGAACGTCTTTTTCTACGATATTTACCCCTACCTGTGCGGCACGGTTTTTCTGGTGGGAAGCTGGCTTCGTTATGACTACGGGCAGTATACCTGGCGCGCCTCCTCCAGCCAGATGCTGGATAAGCGCGGCATGGTGCTGTGGTCGAATCTGTTCCATATCGGGATCCTGGGGATCTTCTTCGGACATCTTTTCGGGATGCTGACGCCGCACTGGGTTTATTCGTGGTTTCTGCCGATGTCGCAGAAACAGCTGATGGCGATGATTCTGGGTGGCGTTTGCGGCGTGCTCACGCTGGTGGGCGGTGCGGGATTATTGATTCGCCGGCTGACGAACCCGCGTATCCGGGCGACCTCCTCCACGGCAGATATCCTGATCCTCTGCATTTTGCTGGTGCAGTGTATTCTTGGGCTCACCACCATTCCGTTCTCCGCGAAATATCCCGACGGCAGCGAGATGCTCAAGCTGGTGGACTGGGCGCAGTCGGTAGTGACCTTCCGCGGTGGCTCCTCCGAACATCTGGCGGGCGTGGCGTTTATCTTCCGTGTCCATCTGGTGCTGGGCATGACCATTTTCCTGATCTTCCCCTTCACCCGACTGGTGCACGTCTGGAGCGCGCCGGTGGAGTATTTAACACGCAGGTATCAGGTGGTGAGATCGCGCCGCTGAGTGTTGCCGGGTGGCGCTACGCCTGAGCGCAGCGCCACCGTTCTATTTCCCGGCCTGAGGATGTGTATCAAACCCGGCCATCACCGCCGTCAGCGCGTCCAGCGAAAACCCGTGTTTTGGATCGTCAACGCCCAGTCCAAACCGTGACTGCATCACCTGATACAGCGCGTTCGCGTCGGGAAGATGGACCTGCTCTTCCGCATGCCCCTTCTGCCAGTGGGTAAAGTTAAAGTTGGTCAGGGTCAGCTTTCCGCCGTCAGGCAGATGGCGACACATCAACAGATGGTGACGAAAATGGGATTGCGGCCAGTGCGCAGACCAGAAGTTGCCCATCACGTAATCGCTGAAATACTGTGTTGTCAGATCAAAATGGTACATCGACTGCCAGTGATCGTGGTGGCTGAACTGCAGGATCCAGTCGTTGCCCTCGCTCAGCAAACGGTACAGCCCGTGGGGTGTCTCCTGCTCCTCGTTGGCGAGCAAACGAATCGGCGCCGTCAGGGTCTGTCCGCCAAAACCGACGTCGGCAATCCAGCGCTCGCCGTTGAGTTCAACCAGCAGCAGACGATGCGTACGCGGCGGCATCTGTGGCGGACTGGCTAAGACCACGCGGCCCAGCACGCTGCGAACCGTAAAGCCCACTTCACGCAAAACGCGTTCAAAGAGGCCGTTCTGTTCAAAGCAATAGCCTCCACGACGCGCCGTCACCAGTTTGTCGACCAGGCACTGATCTTCCAGATGGATTTCGCGCGGCATCACGACGTCAATATTCTCGAAGGGGATCGCGCAGTTGTGGTGTAGATGCAGCGCCCGCAGGGTGTCGATGTCAACCTGAACAGGCTGTTGCCAGCCCGTACGGGCAAAATAAGCACTCAGAAATGGGGACATGATTCGCTTCCATGATGTGATGTTCCCTGTTTATAAACTATTTTCCGGCCTCCATATGCGCAAAAGTGCTTTTTGCGGGTGCATCTTGATTTCGGCTCCCCATCAGACGTTTAATGCCAGCATACCTGCTGAGAGGAATGTTCATGAGCGCGTTTCGTCCCGTTGAATTAAAGCATGCCAGCCGTCTGCTGAACCATGGCCCTACGGTGCTGATTACCAGCCGCGATGAGTCTATCGACCGTCGTAACGTCATGGCTGCGGCCTGGTCGATGCCGGTGGAGTTTGAGCCACCGCGTATCGCAATTGTGGTGGACAAAAGCACCTGGTCGCGCGAACTGATTGAGCGCAGTGGGAAGTTCGGCATCGTCATCCCCGGCGTGGCAGCGGCTAACTGGGCTTACGCCGTCGGCAGCGTGAGCGGGCGCGACGAAGACAAGTTCAACTGCTACGGGATCCCGGTTGTACAAGGTCCGGTACTCGGACTGCCGGTGATTGAAGAGAAATGCCTGGCGTGGATGGAGTGTCGTTTACTCCCGGTTACCGCAGCCGCAGAAAAATACGACACGCTGTTTGGTGAGGTTGTTTCGGCAGCCGCAGATGAACGCGCGTTTGTCGCCGGACGCTGGCAGTTTGACGGCGATAAGCTGAATACCCTGCATCATCTGGGGGCCGGGACGTTTGTGACCAGTGGGAAAATGGTAAAGGCGCTGGAAAAATAGCCTATAAAAAAAGCCCTCTCCGCGAGGGAAAGGGCTTTTAAATTACTTCGCGCGCCGTGCAATAATTTCATCCGCAACATTACGCGGTGCTTCCGCGAAATGATGGAATTCCATCGTGTAGGTCGCGCGGCCTTGCGACATCGAACGCAGCGTCGTGGCATAGCCAAACATCTCCGCCAGCGGCACATCCGCGCGAATAATCTGGCTACCGTACTGCTCTTCCATTCCCTGCACCATGCCGCGGCGGGAAGAGAGATCGCCCATAATGTTGCCGGCGTACTCTTCCGGTGTTTCCACCTCGACATGCATGACCGGTTCAAGAATAACCGGGTCCGCTTTGCGAGCGCCCTCTTTAAAGCCGAGGATCGCCGCCATGCGGAACGCCATTTCCGAGGAGTCGACCTCGTGATAGGAGCCAAACGTCAGGGTCGCTTTCACATCGACAACCGGATACCCCGCCAGGACACCGCTGTTCATGGCTTCGCGCAGGCCTTTCTCCACAGACGGAATATACTCGCGCGGGACAACGCCGCCCTTGGTGGCATCTTCAAATACAAAACCACTGCCGGGCTCTAACGGCGCCAGACTGAGCACCACATGGCCGTACTGCCCTTTACCGCCGGACTGTCGGACAAATTTCCCTTCGATATCCTTCACCGCTTTACGCAGGGTTTCACGGTACGTGACCTGTGGGCGACCAATGTTCGCCTCAACGCCGAACTCACGCCGCATGCGGTCAACGATAATCTCAAGATGTAACTCACCCATCCCGGAGATAATTGTCTGGCCGGACTCTTCATCGGTGTGCAGACGAAACGAAGGGTCTTCCGCTGCCAGGCGCTGCAATGCAATGCCCATTTTCTCCTGATCGCCTTTGGTTTTCGGCTCGATCGCAAGCGAGATAACCGGGTCCGGAAACTCCATCCGCTCCAGCGTGATGACGGCATTCGGGTCGGTGAGCGTGTCACCGGTTGTCACATCTTTCAACCCAACGCAGGCCGCGATATCGCCCGCGCGCAGCTCATCCACTTCGTGGCGATCGTTAGCATGCATCAGCACGATGCGCCCAATGCGCTCTTTCTTCCCTTTCACCGGGTTGAAGACCGCGTCGCCTTTGCGCAGCACGCCAGAGTAAACGCGGATAAAGGTCAGCTGTCCGACGTACGGGTCGCTCATCAGTTTAAAGGCCAGCGCGGAGAACGGCTCGTTGTCGTCTGGATGACGCTCGGCATGCTGCCCATTCTCATCCACACCATCAATGGCGGGCACGTCCAGAGGCGACGGCATCAGTTCAATGACCGCATCGAGCATGCGTTGCACGCCTTTATTTTTAAACGCACTGCCGCACAGCATCGGCTGGATTTCACCGGAGATGGTCCGCATACGCAGCCCCCTGATGATTTCCGCTTCCTCTAAATCACCCGTTTCCAGGTATTTATCCATCAGCTCATCGCTGGCTTCCGCCGCCGCAGAGACCATTTTTTCACGCCATTCCTGCGCAGTACTCACTACGTCATCCGGCACAGGAGCATAGGTAAACACCATGCCCTGGGTGGCATCGTCCCACAAAATGGTACGCATTTTGATGAGATCCACCACGCCGGTGAAGTGTTCTTCTGCCCCCACCGGAATAACAATCGGGACCGGATTCGCTTTCAGACGCTCCTGCATCATTCGCACGACGCGGAAGAAGTCCGCACCCGGGCGGTCCATTTTATTGACGAAGGCCAGCCGCGGGACATGATATTTGTTCGCCTGACGCCAGACGGTTTCCGACTGCGGCTGCACGCCACCGACGGAGTCATACACCATGACAGCGCCGTCGAGTACACGCATGGAACGTTCCACCTCAATGGTGAAATCCACGTGGCCCGGGGTGTCGATAATGTTGATCCGGTGCGGTTCAAAGCCCCGGTCCATACCTGGCCAGAAACAGCTGACTGCCGCAGAGGTAATGGTTATCCCGCGCTCTTGCTCCTGTGCCATCCAGTCGGTAGTTGCCGCGCCATCGTGTACTTCACCCAGTTTGTGGCTCATACCGGTATAAAACAGGATGCGCTCGGTGGTGGTCGTTTTACCGGCATCGATATGCGCGGAGATACCGATGTTGCGATAACGTTCGAGAGGGATGGGTCGGGGCATAATATTTCCTTAGTCATTAAGACTGCGTTGTGACGACCGGGATGGTCGCGTGTTCGTTCGTTTGCTATAATAGTCCTATTGTACGAGTATTATCGAACTATTTTTTTACGGTTGACCTATTGTTGATATAGCTCAATCTGACACCAGACGCAGGAAAACGATGATCCCGAACCACCCTGAAACTGAACAAATACTGCTGGAAAATGTGCTTTTTGCCCTCGGTAACCCGCTACGGCTGTCGATTATCCGCAGGCTGGCCGATGGCAGCGAACTGAGCTGTAACGCGCTGCGCCCGGACGAGGTGGTGAAATCGACGATGACCCATCACTGGCGCGTCTTGCGCGACAGCGGCGTGATTTGGCAGCGCCCGCAGGGGCGAGAAAATATGATTTCACTGCGCAGAGACGATCTTGATGCCCGCTTTCCGGGGCTGATGGCAATATTACTGCAGACGAAGTAACGCGTGTGTCGTGTCGGGCGACTCCGCGCCGCCCGACCCTCTCTCACATTGAATAGCCGGGTTTCTTAATTAAGTGATCCAGGTTGGGTTCAATTTCGGTATCCCAGACCTGCGCTTTCCAGTCGGCTTCCTGCACTTCATTCAGGGCGACCGAAATAGAGCGATCTTTACTGTTCAGATGACGGGTAATCACCTCGGCAATATCCGCCGCCAGCGCGGTTTTTTGGTCGTCGTTCAAATCACGGGGAAAACATTTGATATCTACGTGTGGCATATGCAGGCTTCCAGTTATGAATGTGAGTTCCACGTTATCAGATTATCTCGTTTGCCTTTAACACCTTGTGCAGTTCCGGCAGCTGGCACACGGTATCCGCAATCGCCGTTATCTTCGGCGTATTCGCCGCAAACCATGCATGGCGAGGCCCCCAGGTGCGTGCAACCGTGATGTAGACGTCAAGCAGCGTCAGCCGTTCCCCGAGCGCAAAAGGGGTGGCACTGAGCTGGCTGTCAAACCACAGATAGAGTGATTTTCGGTATTCAATACAGCTGTTTTTCAACTGCTCCGGCGCATCCGGCACCCAGCGTTCGGGGTAGTCAGCGTAGGTAAAGGTGGGATAAACGTTCGCAACAAACCAAATGAGCAACCGCTGAAACTGCTGCCGCTCAGCCTGCCCGACGGCAGGTGCAAGATCGGGACATCTGTCCAGCACCATCAGGGCAATCGCCGCCGTTTCGGTCATGATCGCCCCGTTTTCCAGTTCCAGCGTGGGTACCTGACACAGCGGATTGCGTGCTTTCAGCAACTCACGCTGCGGACCGGGCTGGTCAAACCCGTCCACGTTGATAAATTGATAAGGGATGTCTGCCAGAGTCAGCATCACTTCACTGATTGCCGATCCCCAGCCGGGTACGCCATAGAGTTTAATCATGTTGCCCCCTCCGGGATGAAAACCCTAAGTGTAGACATGACTAATAGGTTATCCCAGGCGGGTTCACGTCGGATTGCGTCACCGCTTCGCCCTCTTCTCCCCAGCGTGCCAGCACCCGCTGGTACTCTCCACGCGTAATAGCGCCCTCCAGCGCAGCCTGCAAAGCATAAACCAGCCCATTGCCCTTTTTGGTCGTCGTGGCGACATAGGCTCTCTTCGGCCCGAGCCCCACTACGCGCGTTTTGCCGGTCAACGCCGCTTTATAGGCGGATACGGATTGAGGCCCGAAGAACACATCCGCCCTGCCGGACTGAATATAGAGGTTGCCGGAAGCATCATCGGTCAGATAGACCGGCAGCGCAGGCTCACGACCGGCTTTTTTGTTCTCTTCATTCCAGCCCAGCAGAATGCGCTCCTGATTGGTCCCGGAACCGACTATCACCTTTTTGCCTGCCAGATCTTTTGCGCTGTTAATCGCCTGGACCGCGCTGGTGGATTTCACGGAAAACGCCAGTGAGTCGACGCGATAGGTCGCAAAATCAAATTTCTCTTTTCGCTGTTCGGTCACCGCAATATTCACCAGCGCCACGTCATAGCGTCCGGAGCTGATCCCCAGCGGCCAGTCTTCCCAGGCCGTGGGAACCAGCTTCAGCTTTAACCCCAGACTGCCCGCCAGCAAGCGGGCAATATCCGGATCGCTGCCAATCCGCGTCCTGTTATCGCTGGCAAGCAGCGCCAGCGGTGGAGAGTTGAGCGCTGAGATCGCTACCGTGAGCGTGCCCGGCTCAACAAATTTATAGTTCGCGGGGATCTTCGCGACGGCCTGCCGATCTACCGTCACCGGCAGCGGTTGCTCGTTGGCGTGTAAATCGATACCCGCATGGCTCGCGGTCGTAAAAGCCAGACCGGCCAGAAAAGCATATTTCATCTGCACTCCTTACAGCACTTTTGACAGGAACTGGCGCGTTCGCGGGTGCGACGGACGGGTTAATACGTCGTCACTGCTGCCCTGCTCCACAATTTTGCCGTCGACCATAAAGACCACCTGATCCGCCACTTCCCGGGCAAAGCCGATCTCGTGGGTGACCACCACCAGCGTGGTACCCGAGCGGGCGAGCTTTTTAATCACATCCAGCACTTCGCCAACCAGTTCCGGGTCGAGCGCTGAAGTGGGCTCATCAAACAGCATTACCCGGGGACGTAACGCCAGTGCGCGGGCAATGGCAATACGCTGCTGTTGGCCCCCGGAGAGATGGCGCGACCAGGCGTCGGCTTTATCGCGCAGCCCGACCACATCCAGCAGGCTGTATGCCCTTTCAACGGCTTCTTTCTTACTCAGTTTTTTATGGGCGATGGGCGCTTCAATCAGGTTTTCCAGCACTGTGAGATGCGGAAAGAGATTAAAGTTCTGGAAGACATAGCCCACATTGACGCGCTGTTTGAGGATCTCTTTCTCTTTCAGCTCGTAGAGTTTGTCACCCTGACGGCGGTAACCGATGTAATCACCGTCAATCTGGATAAACCCTTCGTCGACGCGTTCCAGATGGTTAATGGTGCGCAGAAGCGTCGATTTACCCGATCCGGAAGGCCCGAGGATCACCGTTACCGATCCGGGCGGGATCTCCAGCGAGACGTTATCAAGCGCTTTATGGCGGCCAAAAAACTTACTGACGCCGGTAATCGAAATATGCCCTTCAGGAGAGGTTTGCATGGATGGGCTCCTGTACTGATGCGGTGGATACGGAACGGACGCGACTGGCTACCCGGTTTTGATTAACGGCTGAACGACGTTCGCTGCGGGCAAGCCCGCGCTCCACAACATGCTGAATGGCAGACAACACGGTGGTAATCACCAGATACCAGACCGCACCGACCATCAGCAGCGGGATAACCTCCTGCGTGCGGTTATAGATCATCTGAATGGTATAGAAGAGTTCCGGCATCGCCAGGACATACACCATCGCCGTGCCTTTCGCGAGACTGATAATTTCATTAAATCCGGACGGCAAAATCGTGCGTAGCGCCTGCGGCAAAATGATACGCACCGTACGACGCCAGGCTGGCAGACCGAGTGCCGCCGCCGCTTCATACTGACCATGATCCACACCCAGAAAACCGCCGCGAATGATCTCGGCGGTATACGCGCTCTGAACCAGCGTCAGTCCCACCACGGCGGTGGAAAACTGTCCCAGCACGTTGATGGTTTCGAAACGACCCCAGGTAATGGCGGTGAAGGGTACGCCGAGCGAGAGCGTGTCGTAGAGATAGGAAAAGTTATAGAGAATGATCAGAACCACAATCAGCGGCAACGAACGAAACAGCCAGATATACCCCCAGGCCAGGCTGCTCAGCAGCCAGGATGAAGAGAGCCTCGCCAGCGCCAGCAGGCCGCCAATGACCACGCTTAGCGCAGTGCCGATCAGGGTCAACAACAATGTCTGCCCTACGCCTTCAAGGATAACCGGATCAAAGAACCAGCGGGCAAAAACAGACCACTCCCAGCGCGGGTTAAAGGCCACGGACTGAATGACCACCGCAAGCACAAACAGCGCCACCACGGCACCGACAGTCCGCAGCGGATAACGCGCCGGGACCACCTTAATGGTTTCAATGTTGCTCATTGTCATTCCTCATGCTGTTTTACTGAACGCTTCACTGATCAGCGTTTTGGTGAAACGCAGCCGGCCATCGAACGGCGGCTGGCTGTACTCTTCCGGATCGCGGTTCAGATCAAACTGCGGCTGATAGCCCTGGCTGATATACAGCCTGACCGCTTCCGGCTGACGAAAACCGGTGGTGAGGTAGATCTGGCTGTAACCGGCCTGTACCGCCCGACGCTCCAGCTCCTGGACGACGCGGGCCGCCAGCCCCTGTTGACGCAGCGCCTTGTGCGTCCAGATTCGTTTGATTTCAGCGGTGCGTTCATCAAACGGTTTATACGCGCCGGTGGCGATGATGTCGCCGTCACGCTCAAGGACAATAAACAGCCCCTGCGGGGCCAGGTACCACTCCGTGAGCTCCACTTCCGCGTCTTTAGAGAAGTAGTCGCCATAGCGGGCGGCATATTCACCGAATAATCCGTCGATAATGGGCTGAAGATCGGCGTCTTCCGGTGACACGTCCCGAAAATGCTCGCGCATAGCGCCTCCTTAGTCACCCAGTCCTGCCGGGTTCACTTCTGATTGAGGGATACGTTCTACCCCTTCCCCCCAGCGGTTCAGCACTTTGTCGTAATCGCCGTTTTTGATGACCCCGTTAAGTGCGGTCTGTACCGGCTCGACCAGGCCGCTGCCTTTTTTCAGCGTCACCGCAATGTGCGCCGCCTTCGGCCAGCCGCCGTCGACAATCCCAACCCGTTTCGTTTTCCCGGTCAGCGCCGCTTTCCATGCGCCAGTCACGTTCGGGCCAAAGAACGCATCTGCGCGGCCTGACTGGAGAGACAGGGTTTGTGATGCATCGTCTTTGGTGTAGATCGGGGTAAACGGCTTCAGGCCTTTCTTCACGTTCTCCGCATTCCACGCCAGCAGGATAGCCTCCTGGTTAGTCCCGGAACCTACGATGATGCGCAGCCCGGCGATGTCCTCCGCCTTCTGCAGCGAGGTAATCGGGCTGGTCGATTTCACATAGAAGCCGAGGGAATCTTTACGGTAAGTGGCAAAATCAAACTTCTCTTTGCGCTCTCTGGTCACGGTGATGTTGCTGATCGCCGCATCGTACTTCCCGGAGGCGACGCCGAGAGGCCAGTCCTCCCAGGAGGTTGGCACCACGTTCAGCTCCAGCCCAAGGCTGTCGGCCACCAGACGGGCAACGTCCACCTCGCTTCCGAGCAGCGTTTTATTGTCGTCGGAAAAAACGGTCAGCGGCGGTGAGTTAAGCGCGGCAACCGCCACGGTGAATTTGCCCGGCACGGCGAAGCGATAATCTTTCGGCAGTTGCGCGATGGCGTCGCTGTTTTTGGCGGTGTTGACGGGCGTTTTGTTGGCTTCCAGGCTCACGCCAGTGCCATTAATGTTCACATTCTCTGCCCAGACGGCAGGGGAAAAGGCCAGCGCAAGCGCCAGAATAAGCGATGATTTCTGCATAGCGAGGTTCTCTATTATTGTTGTGTGAACTGGTTTTGCGGTTCGTCTAAACCCAGACTGTCGCGCAGCGTAGTGCCGGGATAGTCGGTGCGGAATAACCCGCGGGCCTGTAACACCGGGACAACCTGGTCAACAAAACGCGGGAACGTGTCCGGCGTTCCACCCTGAATAATGAAACCGTCCGCGGCGAATGCCTCAAACCAGCCCTGCAGACCGTCTGCCACCTCCTCCGGCGTACCGGAAAAGCGCGGGCGCGGGGATGCCGCTTCGAGTGCAACCTGACGCAGGGTTAAGTTGCGTTCGCGAGCATTACGCTTAATTTCATCGGTCGTGCTGCGAAAACTGTTTTTACCTAATTCACCGATGTCCGGGAACGGCTCGTCGAGCGGGTACTGGCTGAAATCGTGATGTTCGAAATAACGGCCGAGATAATTCAGGGCATCGTTAATCGACACCAGAGCCGCGGTTGTCTGATACTGGTTCTCCACGTCCTCCGCGTCTTTGCCAACAATCACGCTGACGCCCTGAAAAATATGTAAGTCCGATGCCCTGCGGCCATTCGATTCAAGCTGGTGTTTCACGTCGCGATAAAACGCTTTGGCTTCCTCTAACGTTTCATGATGGGTAAAAATGGCGTCAGCATGTTTCGCAGCCAGTTTTTTTCCGTCATCCGATGCACCTGCCTGAAAAACAATCGGGCGTCCCTGCGGCGTGCGGCCAATATTGAGCGGACCGGCCACCTGGAAGAAATCGCCGTGGTGATCAAGCGTATGCAGTTTTGCCGGGTCAAAGAACTGCCCGCTCTCTTTGTTGCGCACAAAGGCATCCCCCTCCCAGGAATCCCAGAGTCCTTTCACCACGTCGAGGTATTCATCCGCTATCCGGTAGCGCAGCGCATGTTCAGGGTGTTTCTCGCGCGAGAAGTTTTTCGCCGACCCCTCCAGCGGTGAGGTCACCACGTTCCAGCCTGCACGTCCGTTGCTCAAATGATCGAGGCTGGCAAACTGGCGCGCCACGGTAAACGGTTCGCTGTAGGAGGTCGATAAGGTACCGACCAGACCGAGGCGCGACGTCAGACTTGCCAGTGCGGACAAGACCGTTAACGGCTCAAACCGGTTTAAGAAATGCGGAATGGATTTCTCGTTAATATAGAGGCCGTCGGCGACGAATAAAAAATCAAGCTTCCCCTCTTCGGCTTTTAACGCCGTGGCTTTTACAAAATCAAAATTAATGCTGGCATCGGCGACCGCCGCCGGATGGCGCCAGGCAGACATATTTCCGGAAGCACCATGCAAAATGGTTCCCAGCCGCAATTGTCGGGTTGCAGACATATTCACCTCTTCAGAATTAAACGTGTTGCAGGGCTTTTTCCGCAAGCTGTGCAAAATAGCGGGCAGCGGGCTCAATTAATGCTTCATCCGGGTTGAAGGCCGGGTGATGTAAACCGAACGGACTGGCGCTACCGATGCTGACAAACGCCCCGGGGATCTGCTGCAGATACACCGCGAAATCTTCCCCGCCCATATGCAGCTCGGCGTGCTGCGTTTCATACCCAGATTCTCTGGCAACGGCGGTGGCAAATTCGGCCCAGTGCGCGTCATTGACCAGCGCGGTAGGCCCGGCGTACCAGGTGATGTCGATCTGCGCGCTAAACGCGCTGGCAAACCCGGCGGCAATTTCGCCGACGCGTGCTTTCACATTCTGCTGCACTTCCACGCGGTGGGTGCGAAGCGTGCCTTCCAGTTCAACGCTTTCCGGCAGGACGTTCCAGGTATTGCCCCCGGTAATGCGCGTGACGCTCAGCACCACGGAATCAAGCGTGTTGACGTTGCGGCTGGCAACGCTCTGCAACGCCGTTACCAGCTGGCTCGCCAGCACGATGGCGTCGTTACCTTCATGCGGACGTGCAGCATGCGCGCCTTTACCGGTAATTCGGATAACAAACCGGTCGACGTTGGCGTAGAACGGCCCACCGCGGGTGGCAAATTCCCCGACCGGCAGCCCCGGCTCGTTATGCATCCCGAAGATGGCACTGACATCACGTAAGGCACCGGCCCGCACCATACTTTTCGCGCCGCCAAAGTTCTCTTCAGCCGGCTGAAAGAGGATCCGCACGCGCCCGTTTAAAGACGCTTCACGCTCTTTAAGTTTTAACGCCGCCCCGAGGATCACACTGGTATGAATATCGTGTCCGCAGGCATGCATCACCCCCGCACGCTGTGAGCTAAACGGCACGCCGCTGCGCTCTTCAATGGGCAAGGCGTCAATATCGGCCCGCAGCGCGATCAGCTTTTTCCCCGTGCCAATTTCGGCCACCACGCCGGTCTGAAGCGCATAAGGCAGCGGCGTAATGCCAGCCGTCGTCAGCCACTGACGCAGGCGAGCGGTCGTTTCGACCTCCTGGCCGGACAGCTCCGGGTTCTGGTGCAGCTCCCGGCGCCAGGCAATCAGTTGTTCGTCAAAACGCATACGGCGACCTCCTTGTTAAGCTTCGCCTGCGCCAGCAGACGCAGGGACTGTAGTCGCGTTACGCCATCCGCAACGGGGGTATCAATAATGAATTCATCAATGCCCCATTTTTCGTGCAGGGCGTTCAACTGTTCCAGCACCGATTCAGCTGTTCCCGCCAGCAGCGACTGTGCCCGACGGGCAATGCGCACCGGCTCGCTGCCCGCCTGTCGGGCAAAGGCATAGGCCTGCTCTTCGCTGGCCACGGTGACGCGCTGCCCATTTGCCAGTTCGACGCCCCAGACTTCAACCTGTTGTGCCAGTGCCTCCGCCTCAGCCTGCGACTGAGCGACGATGACCTGCACCGCCACAATCGCATCCCGGGCGCTGTGGTTACGCCAGGTGGTGATGACTTCACGCAGCAGCGCCGGATCCCCGTTCAGGTGAGCAGCAAAGACAAAATGCCAGTCAAGTTTCGCGGCCAGCAGCGCGCTTTCGGTACTGGCCCCCAGCAGGAACCCCTGTGCCGGAACCGGCGGCAGCGGCGTCGCGCGAACGGCCTCGTCCACCGACTGATTTTCCGGCTGGATCCAGTGATGAAGCTGTGTCAGCTGTTCGGCAAAACTGCCTTTTTGCTGTTGATTGAGGCCCTGCTGCAGCGCCCGGGTGGAAAGCGGCAGGCCGCCTGGGGCTTTACCGACGCCCAGATCCACGCGCCCGGGAGCAAGCGCGGCCAGGAGGTTGAAATTTTCTGCGACTTTGTAAGGGCTGTAGTGCTGGAGCATGACGCCACCAGAGCCCACGCGGATACGCCGGGTTTGCCCGAGGATCCAGGCAATTAACAGTTCGGGTGAAGGGCTGGCCAGCTGGGGCGTGTTGTGGTGTTCGGCAATCCAGAAACGGTGATAGCCCAGATTTTCTGCCTGCTGTGCCAGCGCCAGGGTTCGCGCCAGTGCATCGGCAGCCGTTTCGTTTTCAGCGATGGGGCTTTTATCCAGAATACTGATTCGCCAGGACATGTTGCGTTCTCGTTTGACTTAACATGTCGTCATTATTAAAGGCGTATTTCACCTCTGAGAAACAATTAATTTACATTTGGTTTGCCGGAAATCAGATATATAAATCCATGCTACGCGTGTGACTTAAGCGATGAAATGAGGTTTTCCACCTCACTGCGGCGGGTAATGCGGACAAAATGAATATGGGCGTATTGCGGGTCTACCATATCGCGTGCATAACGTGCGCGGTTGCTGCGCCAGGTTTTGATTGTCCAGATAATAATGGACTCACGGCTCAAGAATGAGCGACGAAAACTCTCACAGTTTCCCGTACCGGGCCACAGTTCCTGTTTGTGCCAGGCGCGCGTGAACGCTCGGGTGACAGCCTGATACAAAGTTCGGGCGAACCCATAATCCACCCACACCACCCGATCCACGTCTCGCCATTTCACAGGGCGCGTACGGTTATAGTTGCCATCAAGCACCCACTCCGCTGACGCCTTTAGCGTCGTCTCCAGTTTTTCCAGCAAGATAGCGTCCGGGGTGCCCTGCCAGTCCGGACACCAGTAAAGTCGGTCCATTTCGATGTAAGGAATATCCAGTTCTGCGGCGATACGCTTCGCCAGGGTGCTTTTTCCACTCCCGCTGGTGCCAATCACATTCACTTTCACCCTGTTGCCCCCTGTTGAAGAAAAACCCTTAAAGCATAGCGTTTTCATCTTGTTAACGAAACGCTATTTCGGCGGGTCAGTTTACGTCGAAGCGTGATCTCCCGCTTTTAATTTGCCTTATGGCGTTTATTTCCAGGGCGCCACAAAAACGCACCGATAAATATTTTCATTTTTATTACATCGAATGCATTTTAAAAATAAAAAATACTAAATACAGGGTATTCCGGAACGCATAACTTTCGTAGAGAATATGCCGACAGTAAAAATAAAACCAAACCTTTCAAACTTGCCTGAATGTTTAACGGACTCTTTTTTATTGATATATGACCATGGGGTTACTGATGCGGAATAACACTCCCGTTACACAAAACGAGTATTTACTTAACGAAGGTTCGACGCTTATGTCGACCACCAATACGCATAGCCATATTACCTATGCGAACTCTGCCTTTATTGACGCCAGCGGCTATAAAGAAGAGAGTCTTCTCGGTGAGCCGCATAATCTTATTCGCCATCCCGACATGCCTGCCGAGGCGTTTGGTGACATGTGGTTTACCCTGCAACAGGGTGAGACCTGGACGGGGCTGGTCAAGAACCGCCGCCTGAACGGCGATCACTACTGGGTGCGCGCAAACGTCACCCCGGTTTATCAGAATGAAACGTTAACCGGCTATATTTCTGTGCGAAATATTCCTTCGCGTGAAGAGATTGCTGTCAGTGAAAAACGGTATGAGAAAGTGCGCAATAATGAATTAAAACATCACCGCTTTTATAAAGGCCTGTTTGTTCGCCACGGTCTGTTCTCTTTTACGTCGCTGTTTAAACGCCTCAGCACCAGTAAAAGGATCCATCTTGGTATTGCGATAACCGCCCTGCTCGCTTGTCTGCAGCTGTTTATATTTGCCGATCGTATTGTTGAGACTGTAGGTCTGGCTCTGCTATTTATTGCCCTGGCCGTTTATCTTCATGCGCAAATTGCGAAGCCGGTTAAATCCATTGTCCAGCAAATGCAGCGGGTGGTTTCAGGACGTAAAGCGGACTATTACCATTTTGACCGCGTCGATGAAATCGGCCTGATGATGCGCATGGTGAATCAGTCGGGTCTGAACCTCCATTCGCTGGTGGACGATGTCGGTGCGCAAATCAGCGGTATAAGTACAATCAGCCAGCAGGTGGCGAAAGAAGGTATGGCATTACAAACGCGTACCGAAGAAACCGCAGACTTTCTGCAGCAAACGGCCTCAGCCGTGGAAGAAATTGCCAGCGCAGTTCAGCAGACGGCTGAAACGGCGAAAGACGCGATCCTGATGGCAGATCGCACCCGCACCAGCGCTCACCGCGGTGAAGCAATGATGAAAGAGACTATCGGCATGATGCAGTCCGTGTCGCAGGATAACAGCCAGATCGTCGACATCATCAGCGTCATCGATCGTATCGCCTTCCAGACCAATATTCTGGCGCTGAACGCGGCCGTTGAAGCGGCGCGTGCGGGTGATGCCGGACGCGGTTTTGCGGTCGTGGCGGCCGAAGTCCGCAACCTTGCCCAGCACTCTGCCACCGCGGCCAAAGAGATCAAAACGCTTATAGAGAAAAACGTTTCCAGCGTGAACGCCGGCGTGGAGAAGGTCGAGCAAACTGAATCGCAGCTGACGGTGATGATTGGCAATGTCATGGAGATGTCTTCTCTGATTAAGGAGATAGGCCACGCCACGCAGGAGCAAACGCAGGCGCTGACCCTGATTAACGCGTCCATCTCCCGCATCGGTACAATGACCCAAAACAATACCGGTATGGTGGATAACGTGACGGACGCCGCACACCATCTGACGCAGCGCACGACCCGCCTGCAACAGGCGATTGCCGTTTTTGGCGGTTGAGAAAAGGCGCCGTTATGCGCTGGTTGCTTTGCGCAATCATTAAGCGAAACTGATGATTAAAGCACCACTTCATTAATGGATTTGTCTAAAAACTCACCGCTATTCAGCGTGTTGTGATCCCCGTCTGCTCTGACCACACGATTTCCTTCGACGTGCATCACTTTCGGCACGGTTATATTTTGCGTCGCTTATGAATTGCAGGTAGGATGCCTCGCCATGTTTCGCCTTATCCATACGCAGAATGACTGGGAAGGCAACATGTGTTTGCGCAGAAGCAATCGTTTGTATTGCACTCTGCCAGGCAGGACTATCACGATAATGGTTCAGACAGGCAAACAGGTAACTCAATGAAAACAAGCAATAAAAGCGCAGCCGATCATCACGCTGCTAAACGTCGCTGGTTAAACTCCCATGAAGAGGGCTACCACAAAGCGATGGGCAACCGTCAGGTTCAAATGATCGCCATCGGCGGCGCTATCGGAACGGGTCTGTTTTTAGGTGCTGGCGCTCGTCTGCAGATGGCTGGCCCGGCTCTCGCCCTGGTCTATCTGGTGTGCGGGATCTTCTCTTTCTTCATTCTTCGTGCATTGGGCGAACTGGTACTGCATCGCCCTTCCAGCGGCAGTTTTGTCTCTTATGCCCGTGAATTCCTCGGTGAAAAAGCGGCCTACGTTGCTGGATGGATGTACTTCGTCAACTGGGCAATGACCGGTATTGTCGATATCACCGCCGTCGCGCTTTACATGCACTACTGGGGCGCGTTTGGTGATGTGCCACAATGGGTGTTTGCGCTGGGCGCACTGGCCATTGTCGGCACCATGAACATGATCGGCGTGAAGTGGTTCGCGGAGATGGAGTTCTGGTTCGCGCTGGTAAAAGTGCTGGCCATCGTGGTGTTCCTGGTCGTGGGTACGGTGTTCCTCGGTAGCGGTAAACCGCTCGATGGCAATGCCACCGGTTTCCACCTGATCACCGATAACGGCGGTTTCTTCCCGCATGGCCTGCTGCCTGCGCTGGTGCTGGTTCAGGGTGTGGTGTTCGCCTTCGCGTCCATTGAGCTGGTCGGCACCGCGGCGGGTGAATGTAAAGACCCACAGACCATGGTACCTAAAGCCATTAACAGCGTTATCTGGCGTATCGGTCTCTTTTATGTTGGTTCCGTGGTGCTGCTGGTTCTGCTGCTGCCGTGGAACGCCTATCAGGCGGGTCAAAGCCCGTTTGTGACCTTCTTCTCTAAACTGGGCGTGCCTTATGTTGGCAGCATCATGAATATCGTGGTGCTGACGGCTGCACTCTCCAGTCTGAACTCGGGTCTTTACTCCACCGGTCGTATCCTGCGCTCCATGTCGATGGGCGGCTCGGCGCCGAAATTCATGTCGAAGATGAGCCGTCAGCATGTGCCTTACGCGGGCATCCTGGCGACACTGGTGGTGTATGTCTTCGGCGTGTTCCTGAACTACCTGGTACCGTCTCAGGTATTCGAAATCGTGCTGAACGTTGCCGCGCTCGGCATCATCGCCTCCTGGGCCTTTATCGTGGTCTGCCAGATGCGTCTGCGCAAAGCGATCAAAGAAGGCAAAGCCGCTGAAGTCAGCTTTAAGCTGCCGGGCGCACCGGTGACCTCCTGGCTCACCCTGCTTTTCCTGTTCAGCGTGCTGGTGTTGATGGCGTTTGATTACCCGAACGGTACCTACACGATTGCCACCATTCCTCTGCTGGCCGTATTGCTGATTGCCGGCTGGTTTGGCGTGCGTAAACGCGTACAAGAAATTCACAGTACGGCGCCGGTTCATCCTGATGATGCCAAACACGACGCCCCGCTGGTTGAAGAGACGTCGCGTTAATATCGACCTGCTGGTTATACAAAGGGAAGGCATTGCGCCTTCCCTTTTTCTTTATGTTGAGGAGCGAAACTTAGAGCGTGATACGAATCACGTCATCAGGCTGGGTGGCTTCCTGCTGACGGGTCGATTTTTGTTTTACCGTCACATACAGGGTTTTGCCATCCGCAGAGAGCGCCAGACTGTTCGGGTAGACCGGGGTGTCGAAGGTTTTGGTAACGTTGTAGGTTTTCGCGTCGATTACGCTCACCTTACCCGCTTCACGGTGCGTCACATACGCTTCGTTGCGCGCCGGGTTAAACAGAACGGCCAGCGATTCAGGCACGGCAATTTTCTTGATGACGCTGCCGTCCTTCAGATTCACCACCAGCACTTCCGGCTGCTTTGAGTCGGTTAAGAACGCACGCTGTCCGGCGGTATCCAGGCTCAGATTCAGGTAGAAGTGCTCCTTACCGTCGTCCTGCACTTTTTTACGGCTGAGGATTTTGTGGGTTGCCGTATCAATCGTCACCAGTTCGCCATCAGCATTGGTGGTGTAAAGACGTTTTGCCTTCGCATCCAGCGCCAGGCCGGTACTGAATTTACCGGTACTGCCGATGGTCTCTTTCAGCTTCAGCGTTGCACCATCCACTACCCAAATCGCGCTCTCCTGGCCTACGCCGGTGATGTAAACGGTGTTTGTGCTGTCATCGGCCACCAGCTGGCGCGGCTGCAGCGGTTTGACGGTTTCACTGCGCTGACGGTTATCCAGCACCAGTCGCCCTTTCACCTCACCCGTTTTGGCATCAATCGCGGTTACCGCGCCGTTGATGGTGTTACCAAACCACAGCGTCTGGGTGGCATTATCAAGGGTGGCACCGAACGGTTTGAGATCGTTATGAATGACCTGCGTCACGTCCAGCGTGACCGGGTCAAGGCGATAGACAATCCCGCCTTTGTCCGTTTTGCGGCTCTGCGATGTCGCGACCCACAGCGCATTCTCCTGCTGGCTCACGGCCATTTCATATGCGCCTTTCCCTACCGCTTTGCGCAACATCTCTTCGGCAGCATGAACCTGGAAGGTTCCGGCAAACAGTAACGCCCCTGACAGCAGAGACATACTCAGGCGCGGCGAGCACAGATGACGTAAAGACATAACAATTCCTTTTTTGAACACAGGGTTTACTGCTGACATCACTTCCGGCAGGCAACGTCATGGCATTGCCTTCTTGATAATGAGAATAGTAATCATTTATGAGTTAAATGTGGAGTTTTTCTTTCCTTGCCGGCCTTTCATTAACGCAATGTGCGGTTATAGTTTTCAAAAGATTTACAAAAGATTTAACATATATGGACATGTTCCATTTGGTACGTTTTTTCCATAACCGGTCTATTTCATGAAAATCATTTCTGCCCGTAAGGCAACGCTTCCACTGCTGCTGGTTCCTGTTATCTCTGCGCCTCTCACTGCGATGAGTGCCGATGAACAAACCATGATCGTCAGCGCCACGCCGCAAACCGTCTCGGAGCTCGATACCCCGGCGGCGGTCAGCGTCGTGAATGGCGATGATATGCGTCATGCTGCGCCACGCATTAACCTGTCTGAATCTCTTGGCAGCGTGCCGGGGCTGCAGATCCAGAACCGCCAGAATTACGCTCAGGATCTCCAGCTTTCGATGCGTGGGTTTGGTGCCCGCTCAACCTTCGGCGTGCGCGGTATCCGTATGTATGTCGACGGTATTCCGGCAACCATGCCGGATGGACAGGGACAAACCTCCAATATCGATCTCTCCAGCGTGGACAGCGTAGAAGTGCTGCGCGGCCCCTTCTCTGCCCTTTATGGCAACGCCTCTGGCGGCGTGATCAACATGACGACCCAGACCGGGCAGCAGCCGCCGACCATCGAGGCCAGCAGCTATTACGGCAGTTACGGTACCTGGCGCTATGGAATGAAAGCCACCGGCGCGATGGGTGACGGGACGCATGCCGGGGATGTGGACTACACCGTGTCCACTACCCGTTTCACGACCAAAGGTTATCGCGACCACAGCGGCGCGCGGAAGAATCTTGCCAACGCTAAACTGGGTGTTCGTATTGATGACGTGAGCAAGCTGACGCTGATTTTCAACAGCGTGGACATGAAAGCCAACGATCCGGGTGGACTGAGTGCCCAGGAGTGGCATGACAACCCTCGCCAGTCTCCGCGTGGCGACCAATACAATACGCGCAAGACCATCAAGCAGACCCAGGCTGGCCTGCGCTACGATCGTCAGCTCAGCACCCAGGACGATCTCAGCGTCATGATGTACGCCGGCGAACGTGAAATGACGCAGTACCAGTCAATTCCTTATCAGCCTCAGCTGAGACCTTCCCACTCCGGCGGCGTGATTGATATGCAGCGCCATTACCAGGGGATTGATACCCGCTGGACGCACCGTGGCGAACTGCTGGTTCCGGTCACCTTTACCACCGGTCTGAACTACGAAAACATGAGCGAAGATCGTCGCGGATACGAGAACTTCGTCATGAACAACGGCGTGCCAGAGTACGGCGTCAAGGGCGACAAACGCCGTAACGAACGTAACCTGATGTGGAACGTCGACCCGTACCTGCAAACCAGCTGGCAGTTAACGCAGAAACTCTCCGTGGATGCCGGCGTCCGTTACAGCTCGGTCTGGTTTGACTCCAACGACCATTACGTGACCCCGGGCAACGGAGACGACAGCGGTGACGCAAGCTATCACAAGTGGCTCCCGGCCGGTTCGGTGAAATATGCCGTGACCGATGCGTGGAATCTCTATGCTGCGGCAGGTCGTGGGTTTGAAACGCCAACCATCAATGAGCTCTCTTATCGTGCGGATAACCAGGGCGGCCTCAACATTGGCCTGAAACCTTCCACGAACAATACCTATGAAGTGGGCAGTAAAACCCGTATCGGTAATGGTCTGCTGACGGCAGCGCTGTTCCGCACCGATACGGATGACGAGATTGTCGTCGATGCCAGCGCTGGCGGTCGTACCAGCTATAAAAACGCCGGTAAAACCCGTCGTCAGGGGGTTGAAGTTTCCCTGGATCAGCAGTTTGCTGAGAACTGGAAGCTGAAAATGGCGTGGACCTATCTGGACGCCACCTATCGTACCAACGTGTGCAGCACCGGTGACTGTAACGGCAACCGTATGCCGGGCATTGCCCGCAACATGGGTTATGCCTCGTTTGGCTGGCAGCCGGAAGAAGGCTGGTATGCGGGATCGGATGTGCGCTATATGAGCGATATCATGGCGGATGACGAGAACACGGCGAAAGCCCCGTCCTACACGGTGGTTGGGCTGAATACCGGGTATAAATTCAACTACGGTAACTGGGGAATGGACGTCTTTGGTCGCGTCGATAACCTGTTCGATAAAGAGTATGTCGGATCGGTTATCGTGAATGAATCCAACGGGCGTTATTACGAACCTGCACCGGGCCGTAACTACGGCGTAGGTCTGTCGGTCTCTTATCGCTTCGAGTAAGCAAAAAGCATTCTTTTTTGCTGAATATTATTTTTATAAATGGAATAACGCTCCTGATGGCAATAAGCCATCAGGAGTATTTAACCAGGAATATAATTCGCGGCAGGATATAGTCGCTCTGCTAAATAATCTCTCAGTTAAAATATTGTCGCTGTAAAAGCGTGTTCGCTTCGTCAATCAACGTCTCTATCGCCTTCTGACTGCCATCAACATCTCTTCGCTCAAGCGCGGACAGGAGCTCGGCGTAGTGATAAGTCGACACCTTGATATCGTTAAGCTCCTGATGCAGATAGTTCATGCAAGGTCCAATACGCACCCATAGCTGCTCAATTAAGGCGCTGAGTGTCGGCATTTCCGCGTACTGATAAAGCGTAAACCGAAAGATGCGGTTAGCATGCAGCGCCTGCTGAACGTGCCCGTTGCGCATGGCTTCATGGAATGTCTCTGATAGCTTGCGCAACACCTCCAGCTTATTTTCCGTCATATGCTGACAGGCGGCAGCTACCGCCATAGGCTCAAGCTGTTTTCTGATGGCGTTAATCTCGTTATAACGCTCAAGCGTGACCTCAGGAACCAGAAACGCCTGGGCTGGCGTGGCGTGTAATGCCCCAGACGACACCAGACGCAAAAGCGCCTCGCGAACCGGGGTAATACTGGTTCCTAATTTATCAGCAATTTCTTTGGTAATCAGTCGAGCGCCAGGTTTCAGTGAGCCTGTAATTAACGCGCCTTTCAAACTGAGTTCGACTTGCATGGTAAGACTGATCCTTTGCGCTTTTTCTAAATGGTCCAAATCAAGCATGTTCAATTCCTGTAGCTAATACTTAATGCTATTTTTAAACGCCGTTTTTTATAAACGACGCTGTTCCGATATATCCTGTATCGTCATGCCTGGTGATGGGAAGTCTGTAAAAATGTCAAGAAATGCAAAATTTATTTTTTTTCGTTTTCGTGCTCATCTGAACGGAAGGCGCGAAAAGCCATGTCCAGTTAATTAAAGACAATATATCGTATCTTCACAAATAAATATGGCGGGAAACCCCGCCATATTTTAGATTATTTATTGTCACTCGCGACGCGAATCACGACTTTGCCGAAGTTTTTTCCTTCAAGAAGGCCAATCAGCGCCTCAGGCGCATTCTCCAGGCCGTCTGTGACCTGCTCACGGTAGTGAATTTTGCCTTCCTGCACCCAGCGCCCCATCTCATCCTGGAACTCCTTGATGCGATGGCTGTAGTCCTGAGCGATGATAAACCCCTGCATACGAATACGTTTCTTCAGAATCGTCGCCATCAATAACGGCAAACGATCCGGCCCTTCCGGCAGACCCGTCGCATTGTAACCGCTCACCAGACCACATACTGGTACGCGCGCCGAGGTGTTCAGTAAGGGCAACACGGCATCAAAGACTTTCCCGCCGACGTTTTCATAATAAACATCAATCCCTTTCGGGCAGGCCTTTTCCAGCTGGGCCGCGAAGTCATCGGCATGGTGATCCAGGCACTGGTCAAACCCGAGCACCTCTACGGCATGGCGGCATTTTTCTGCACCACCGGCAACGCCGATCACCCGGCAACCTTTGATTTTACCGATCTGCCCGACCGTCGCACCAACCGGCCCCGTCGCCGCCGCAACCACCAGCGTTTCACCGGCTTTAGGCTGGCCGATGTCCAGTAGCCCCATATAGGCGGTAAACCCTGGCATACCCAGAATGCCCAGCGCCCACGAGGGGTGAGAAATATTATCGCCCAGTTTCACCAGGCCGCTGCCGTCTGAAATTTCATACTCCTGCCAGCCGCTGTAGCCCAGCACCCACTCACCCGGCGTATAGTCCGGATGGTTTGACTGCTCCACGCGACTGACCGTTCCCCCCACCATGACCGCCCCAATTTCCACTGGCGGTGAATAGGAAGGTGCATCACTCATGCGCCCACGCATGTAAGGATCAAGCGACAGCCAGACCGTGCGCAGCAAAAGCTGTCCTGCCTGAGGTTCAGGAACAGGCTGCTCTTCCAGACGAAAATTCTCCGCGACCGGCGCACCGTGCGGACGAGAAGCCAGAACCCAGCGGCGATTTTGCGAAACAGATTGATTCATCAGGAACTCCTTCTGGTACAAATGTCATTAGAGCCTGGCTCATGATCGGCGTAAACGCTTTAACTTTACGAGCCAGACTGGTTAAGCCGCACAACCAGATAGATACAGGTTTCATTCGTCTCATTAATGAACCGGCAGTCGTTGGGCGGCCCCAGTTCCAGGCAATCACCGGCGTGCATTTCATGACGGGTATCGCCCTCCTGGAAAACCAGTTCGCCAGACTGCAGCCAGATAAGCTGGCGCGCCAGCGCATACGACGAGGCGGGCATAGGGACATCGCTTCCCGCCGGCAGCTCAACCTGAACAAGATCGATGGGCAGATCGGTGCGGGGTGACACGTGGCGGCGGAGATAGTGTGTCTGAGGGTCACGCCAGACGGGCTGGTTTTCCAGACGCAGCAGCTTTCCTTCCTGCATTTCGGCTCTGGCGATCAGCGTTGACATGCTGATGCCAAACGCGCCGGATAACCGCGCGAGCAAGGTCGCCGTCGGGCTGCTGTCCCCGCGCTCTATCTTGTGGATCATGGCGCGCGAGACGCCGGCCCGGTCAGCAAGCTCGCTTAATGACCATCCTCGCGACTCGCGTTCAAGGCGAATTCGCGCGCTAATCCTTTGATTCATTGTGTCTGCCATAGTATTCATGACGTCATACTATAGTGTATGAACGGCATTTCAACGCGGTTTTGATAACAAAAAAATCTGGCTTATGTCATAGCCATCCGTCTGTACAGTTGTGTAATATCGTACTCATAACGTAATACTATAGTGAACAACACACTCAGAGGTTCAAACATGATCGTTCGTCATGCCTGCAAAGAAGACTGCGCCGCTATTGGGGAGATTTACAACCACGCGGTGCTGCATACTGCCGCGATCTGGAATGATAAAACCGTCGATACGGATAACCGCATTGCCTGGTTTGAGGCGCGTGCCCTCGCAGGCTACCCGGTGCTGGTGAGTGAAGAGAATGGCGTTATCACCGGCTACGCCTCGTTTGGCGACTGGCGCGCCTTTGACGGTTTCCGACATACGGTAGAGCATTCTGTCTACGTTCATCCGGATCATCAGGGGAAAGGTATTGGCCGCACGCTGATGAACGCGCTGATTATTGAAGCGCGGACCCTCGGCAAACACGTCATGGTGGCGGGCATTGAGGCGCAAAACCAGGCCTCTATTCATCTTCATGAGACGCTCGGTTTTGTGACCACCGGCCAGATGCCGCAGGTGGGCACGAAGTTTGGCCGCTGGCTGGATCTGACCTTTATGCAGTTGCAGCTTGATGAGCGTAGCGATCCGGACGCTATCTCATGAATCAGTCTCTGACGCTGGCTTTTCTGGTGGCGGCGGGAATTGGCCTGGTGGTGCAAAACACCTTAATGGTGCGCATCACTCAGTCCTCCTCGACCATTCTTATCGCGATGCTGCTGAATTCGCTGGTTGGCATTGTGCTGTTTGTCAGCATTCTGCTGCTAAAACAGGGCTTCGCCGGATTTAGCGAGCTGGCCTCAACGATCCGCTGGTGGACGTTGATCCCGGGGCTGTTAGGGTCGTTTTTTGTTTTTGCCAGTATCAGCGGCTATCAAAATGTTGGCGCAGCGACAACCATCGCCGTGCTGGTGGCAAGCCAGTTGATTGGCGGGCTGGTGATGGATGTACTCAGAAGCAATGGCATCCCCTTGCGCGCGCTGATTGGCCCGGTGTGCGGTGCCGTAATGCTGGTGGTCGGGGCGTGGCTGGTCGCGAGACGCCAGTTCTGACCCCCGGCTTACCGCTACAGAATCGTACCGCCTTTGGTCAGCAATTCCTGACGGGCGTCCATCTCTTCTTTATGTTGCTTACCGTGATGTGCAATCGCGGTACGCAGACGCTGCTGCTGACTGTAGCGATCTTCACGGCTTAACGCTGCGTCATCGCTCAGTTCGATCAGCAGTTCATTCATTCGGCTAATCACTCCCTCTTCGATGGCGGTATCGACACGGGCGATAACTTCATTTAAATGTGACATTGTCACTCCTTGTCAGATGCCCGGCAGGCGCGGTGCCTGCCGGGAAAAATGTCAGTTCAGTTTCGCTTTGGAGAAATCGCTGCCCATCAGGCTCACGCTGTACCCCGTTACGTTGCTGCGGGTGGCGTAGAACGTTTTGCCGTTCGCCAGCGCAATCCACGGTGCCTGGGCATAGAAGATCTCCTGCGCCTGGCTGTAGAGTTTTGCACGCTCACCCGGGTTGCTGGTCAGTTTGGCTTTCTTGACCAGATCATCATACCCCTTATCGCACCAGCGCGCGGCGTTCGATCCGGTTTTGATGCTGTCGCATCCCAGCAGTACATCAGCAAAGTTATCCGGGTCGCCGTTATCGGACATCCAGCCAAACAGCGCGGAATCATGCTCCCCTTTACGCATACCGGAGAGATACTCGCCCCACTCGTAAGAGACAATTTTGGCCTTCACGCCGACTTTTGCCCAGTCGCTCTGGATCATCTCCGCAATACGCTTCGAGTTAGGGTTATACGGACGCTGCACAGGCATTGACCACAGCGTCACGTCCGCGCCCTTCTCCAGACCGGCCTGTTTCAACAAAGCTTTCGCTTTTTCAGGATCGTAGCTGTAGTCCTTCAGATCGTTATTAAAGCCCAGCATATTCGGCGGAATGGGTGATTTCGCCACCGTACCGGAACCCATAAAGACCGCATTCACGATGGCTTTTTTGTCCGTCGCATAGTTCAGGGCCTGACGCACCAGCACGTTATCAAACGGTTTTTTCTCGGTATTGAACGCCAGATACCCCACGTTCAACGCCTCCACGGCGTGCAGCTTCAGGTCTTTATTTTTGTTAATAACATCAAACTGAACCGGTGACGGCGCCGGAATGATCTGGCATTCGTTGGTCTGCAGCTTCGCCAGACGCGTTTCTACGTTTGGCGTGATGGAGAAAATAAGGTGTTTCGTCGGAACCGCACCTTCCCAGTAGTTCGGGTTAGCGACGTAGCGGATCAGCGAATCCACTTTGTACTGCTGCAGAACGTACGGCCCGGTACCAATCGGCCAGGTATCGACATTCTCAGGCGTCCCTTTTTTCAGCATCGCGTCAGCGTATTCAGCGGAAAGAATAGAGGCGAAATCCATCCCCCAGTCAGCAAGGAATGCGGCGTTTGGTTCGCTCAGCGTAAACTGCACGTGATAATCATCAACCTTTTTGACGTCCTGAATCAGCTTGTCCAGGCCTACATCATTAAAGTATTCGTAATTACCCTGCGAGACATTGTGATAAGGATGCTTAGGGTCTTTCTGACGCATGACGGAAAAAATAACGTCATCCGCATTAAAATCACGGGTCGGCTTGAAGTATTTATTGCTGTTGAACTTGACCCCTTTACGCAGCGTAAAGGTATAAGTCTTACCGTCCGGGGAAATTGTCCAGGACTCTGCCAGCGACGGTACCGGGGTGTTTTTCACCGGGTCGAAATTGATCAGGCGGTTATACAGGACCTGAGAGCTGGCCACGAATGACGGGCCTGAGCTGGCGATCTGCGGGTTGAAAGACTCCGGTGATGCTTCAGAGCAATAAATGATGGTGTCATTATTCGCCGCCCATGCGGCACCTGCTGGTAAGAGAGTGCTCAGCGCGAGGGCGAGCAGCGTTTTCCCTGTAGACATGGTTATAACCCTGGCAGTTTTATTATATTGGACTGTAATAACAGCACAGCCGCTATAACCTGGCAAATAACGAATCACTATCAGGTTATTCTAAAGCAACGTTTTCCGCTGGTTTTACAGCCAGTGCGCCAGAGGTTGATTTGCCTTAAGTGCCATTATTCGTCAAGCACAACCGCACCTTTCTATGCCACAAGAAATCGTCCCTTTTGGCGTCTCTTCCTCCGTTTGGTTGCTTCCCGATTTCGTTAAAGTAACGGTGTGAAGAAGTATATGGGATCAAATCGTGGCAAAAACTCTTTTACGCAGCGGTAATCTGGATGACTTTCAGGCCGTTGGCGGCGGCGGACAAGCCGTTTTTGAATCAGCGTTACAAATCCGGGAAGCGCTCCGGTTACGCAAACAACAGACGATTGTCGACTGTCTGGCTATTCCGCAGGTCAATGATGGTGGCGACCGTGTCGACTGGTATTCGCCGGTCGACGGTAGTGTAATCAGCTGGAAAGCGGCCAACGAAGACGATCGTTATCGCGCCCTGCGCTATCTGGAAAATACGCTGGCCAGCGTTGAATCGCTCAGTAAGAAGTGCCTGCAGTCGCCAAAAACAGCGCAACAGCTTTTCGGCTCCCTGCTGTCGAAAGCATTTCAGTTTCCCGGCGAAAATTTCCTTTTCCTGGTTGATGGAAAGCCGGTCATAAGCTTCTGGGGGTTTGTAAATCTCAATGAGAATGCGCGTGACGACGTACTCGACTGTTTACGCGAATCGCTGATCCCTGAGCCAGCCCCGATTGTCATTGAAGACCCTGAACCCGAGCCGGAACCGACCCCAGTCCTGACCTTTGAACAGGCCGATGAGCCGCTGATCGCCCCGGCCACGGTGGTGCGCATCACGCCGGACGAACTGTATACGCCTGAACCTGCGCCGGTCATTGTGCCGCCTGTGGAAGAACCCGAGCCAGAGCCTGCGATCGTAGCCAAAAAACGCCGCGTTCCCCTGTGGACGCTTCCGGTTGCCGCCGTGATCGTTGCCGCGATTGCCACCCCGTTGCTGTGGCCAAAACAGGCCCCTTCTGCCGAGCCAGTGGCTGTCGTTGCCCCTGAACCTGTCGCCATTGCGCCAAAGCCGATTAAAGCCGTTGAGCCACTGCCGATGAAATTACCGCTGCATCAGGCAGAGGTGGTCGCAAGCAAAGAAAAAGAGCCGGCTCCCGTTGCCACCCCAGCGCCTGCGCCGGTTGTGATTGCGGCGATCCCGAAAGACGCCATGGTCATGGAAGCAAACCAGGTGAAAGCGGGGTCGACGCGTTTTCTGAACGGAACATGGCGTGCGATCCTCGACGTGAAAGATCCGATTACCGGCAAACCACCGTCGCTGCGCTATCAGATCCAGAACAATAAAGGCTTCGCTCGTGTTGTTCACGGTGACAATGTTGTCTGCCGCGTGGAGGTTTTCTCCGGGCTGCACAGCAATGGCGAACTGATGATTAAGAGTCGCGGTAATGCCCACTGCACAGACGGTTCACGCTACCCGATGCCGGAAGTTGCCTGTAAAGCAGGTACCAGCGATGTCGCTGAATGTAATGCCCGTTATGATGCCAAAACCGTCGTTCCACTGACGTTCAAGAAAGCAGGTGCCTGACCCTATGCTGGTAAATCTTTGCGACTATAAACAGAGCGTCACGCTTATTGCCAACAGCGGCGTGCAATTCCTCGATTTTGGCCTGACTCCGCAGGACACCGCCAGCAACGGGCGCTTCGTACGTAAAACCGCCAACGGTCCGCTTCTGCGTCTCGATTTCGATCTCGTCAACGGGCGTTACACGCTGCCGGGATTGAACGGCGGACAGCCTGAAGTGGTGAAACCGGAAACCACGATCCCACTGCATCAGTCCCTGACGGTGCTGGATGGTGTCTGGCTCCCCATTCCCTTCCTGCGCTTCAATCCGCCACGTACCTTTGTTGACGGGCCGGATAACTGGGCGCGTGTCCAGGTGCGTAAACTTGAAACGCCTGATGCGGCAGGTAATACACATCGCGTCACGCTCGCTCTCGACAGCCAGATTGCAGAGCATGCTACTGCCGCGCTGTCCCCGGTTGAAAATGACATTCTCAACGGCACCCGTTTCGGACTGGCATGGCGTGACGATGAGGTGGAAAGCTTCCTCGACCAGACCTGGATTGACGGCTGGCTGCGCGAGGCGTTTACCCACTATGCGACCGACGTCGAAAACCGCGCAGAACGCGACCTGCAACAGGCAATGCGCAGCTTTGAGTACCAGGCACACTGGCTCAACCTGCTGTCCATGCTCGGTGAACAGCTCACCGTGCCGGAAGTGAAATTTGTCACCCATACCCTCAGTACGCCGGCTATTCCGGTCGACCTGATCCTCGACGTCGGAAATACCCATACCTGCGGCGTTATTATTGAAGATCACGGTGATGCGAACGACGGTCTGCGCCAGACGGCCGAACTGCAGGTGCGCTCGTTAAGCGAGCCACAGTTCCTCAATGAGCCGCTGTTTACCAGTCGTCTGGAGTTTTCAGAAGCGCGTTTTGGCAAGCAGCACTTCTCGGTGGAAAGTGGGCGTGAAGATGCCTTTGTCTGGCCGTCTATTGTCCGCGTGGGCGACGAAGCCCGCAAACTGGCTACGCGCCGTCTGGGCACGGAAGGTAACAGCGGTATCTCCAGCCCGCGTCGCTACCTGTGGGATGAAACCCCGGTGGTCCAGGACTGGCGCTTTAGCCAGATGAACAGCAAAACCCAGCGCGAACCGCTGGCGACCGCGTTCCCGCTGATGAACCTGATGAACGATGACGGTGAGCCGCTCTTTACGCTGCCGCAGGACGAGCGACTGCCGGTCTTCTCTCCGCAGTACAGCCGCAGCACGCTGATGACGCATATGCTGTGCGAACTGCTGGCACAGGCGCTGGGGCAGATAAACAGCGTTGCCACGCGCCTGCGCCTGGGCTTTCCGGCCTCGCCACGCCAGCTGCGTACGCTGATCCTGACCCTGCCCTCGGCGATGCCGAAGCAGGAACGCGAGATCTTCCGTCGCCGCATGTTCGAAGCGATCGCTATCGTCTGGAAAGCGATGGGCTGGCACCCGCAGGACGACGATTTTGCCACCCGTAAGCACCAGGAAAAAAGCGTGGTGCCGGTACCTGCAATCCAGATGGAGTGGGACGAGGCCAGCTGTGGTCAACTGGTGTGGCTGTACAACGAAGCGATCTCACATTTTGGTGGTCAGACGGAAGCGTTCTTCGCCTCCCTCGCCCGCCCGGATCGTGAACCTGAACCAGGCGTTCAGCCGGGGCGCTCGCTGCGTGTCGCCTCTATCGACATTGGCGGCGGCACAACCGACATGGCGATCACCCATTATCAGCTGGATGACGGCTCCGGTAACAACGTCAAAATCACGCCGCAGCTGCTGTTCCGCGAAGGGTTTAAAGTGGCCGGTGACGACACCCTGCTGGACGTCATCCAGCGCTATGTGTTACCCGCCCTGCAAACCCAGTTGCAGAAGTCCGGCATCGCCGATGCCTCTCTGCTGATGGCCTCGCTGTTTGGTGACTCAGGACGTATCGATACCCAGGCGGTATTGCGCCAGCAAACGGCGCTTCAGCTCTTTATGCCGATTGGTCACGCCATCCTTGCCGCGTGGGAATCCAGCGACATCGACGATCCGCTGGCAGGCTTGCATGCCACCTTTGGCGATCTGCTGTCGCAGAAACCGACCCGCAACGTGATGAATTATCTGCAACAGGCCGTCGATCATGCCTTGCCGGCAGGTTCAGACGCCTTCGATCTGTTTGCCGTTCCGCTGCACGTGAATTTCCGTGAAATGCAGGATGCGATGCTGGCAGGCCAGTTCACGCTGGCGTCACCCCTGCATGCGGTGTGCGAGGCCATTTCACATTACAGCTGCGATATTCTGCTGATCACGGGGCGTCCGGGCTGCCTGCCTGGCGTTCAGGCGCTTATTCGCCACCTGCAGCCGGTGCCGGTTAATCGCATCGTCTGGCTGGATAAATACCAGGTTCATGAATGGTACCCGTTCAGCCAGCAAGGACGCATTGGTAATCCAAAATCGACCGCCGCCGTCGGCGCGATGCTTTGCAGCCTGGCGCTTGACCTGCGACTGCCGCGCTTTAACTTTAAAGCCGCGGATATCGGTGCATATTCAACGGTTCGCTATCTGGGCGTACTGGATAACACCGTAAACACCCTGCGTGAAGAAAACGTCTGGTATCAGGATATCGACCTGGATAAACCGGGTGCGAAACTCGACGCCCGTCTGCACTTCCCCCTGCGCGGAAATGTGACGCTCGGTTTCCGCCAGCTGGCGAACGCGCGCTGGCCGGCAACGCCGCTCTATACGCTTAGCATCAACTCGGCCGAACTGGCCAAAGCGATTGCGGGTGACGGCGTGCTGAACGTGCGGCTCAAACTTTGTGGCGGCAATAAGCATGAAGGGCCTGAATCCTTCGCGCTGAGCGATGCCTGGTTGCAGGACGGGACGCCGGTTCCGCCTGATGCTTTAACCTTCAAACTGAATACTCTGGCCGATCGCCGTCATAGCGGCAGCCACTACTGGATCGACAGCGGGAGCGTATACCTGAAATGACTGCGACGATGACCACCACTCAGGCCTTAATCGGGTGGATAAATGAGACGCGCCTGAACGCCCCTATGCTGGATAACGAGGCCGATGCCCTTCTTGCGCGCATCAACGCGACGCAGGCACGGGAGCAGGCCATTGACCGCGCCCTGTCACGCCCGGGCAGTATTGGACTTTACGGTCATTCTCAGAGTGCTAAAGCGCATCTGCTTTTATCGCTGTGCGGCAGCGGTAATGGCCGCCTGAACGTTACGCCAGGCCAGCGTACATTTGACTATTTTTCGCACATTAATCCGGGACATGCCCTGACCAACATGGCCGTGCGGTTCACCCGCGGAAATACAGAGGTGATGGATGAGGCGTTCCCGCTGCGCCTGAGCCTGGTGACAGAGGCAGAGTTGGTTCAGCTGTTTATCGCCCGCACCACGCTGCAGCCGGACATCCGCGCCGTGGATAAAGCGGTCATTGAGACGCGCCTGGAGAAGTGGCGTGGCCTGCGCCAGCCGCAGGGTGTTCCTGGTATTACGGCTCAGGACGTGGGTGCCATCGCCCGCTTCTGGCAAAGCTCAGTACCTGCCGCGAAACAACAAATTGATGATGCCCTGTGGCATCAGTTTGCACAGCTGGTCCCTTCGCTCGATCTCAGCACGCGTGCCAGCGTCTGGTCGCTGCTGTGGGGTGAGCAACAGGAGTTGACCCAGCAGTGGTTAAAGCTCGCTCATGTCCTGCATCAGACCAGCCATGCCGGAGCACTCGCCGCCCCGCTCAGCCTGCTGGTCGATAACTTCGGGCTGCCGGGCGAAGGGTTCCTGACTCACGGCACCTTTACCCTTCCGGAGGCCCAGGAGACGCTGCTTCATCCGCTGAACAACGGCGAGATGCTTAACGCCATCAGTATCCCTGTCGATACGCTCGCCTTCCTGACGCGTGAGCTGGTCTTGCCGGTCGAAAGCAGCGCCCTGGATAATGTCGATATTATTGATATTCCGGTCTTTTCAGATAACAGCGCCGATGCACTGAATCAGGCTAAATGCCAGTGGTTGCTGGAGCATTATCGCCAGCAGCTGCAACCGGACGTGCTTGTTATCTGCAATGCGACAGCCCAGCACGAGCAAACGGCTAAAAAAGCCCGGGTACTGATGAACTGGGTCAAAGAGACTCAGCCGGTTGAAGAATCCGCCCTGCCGGGGCTGGTGTGGGCGATTACGCCTCACGACGCACGTTTTACCACCCGTCAGAACCTCGATGAAACGGTACAGCACCTGTTGGGCAAACCGGGTGTGCGCTGGGGGACACTGCAGGCGCTGGACAGCCACAGCATGCAGCGCGTGATCGAGTGGTTGTCTCAGGCCACGTTACCCGCTCAGCGGCAGAAGCGTCTTAGCACGCTGAAAGCAATGCTGCGCCAGGAACTCTCGGCCCTGATGAAGGGGTATCTGGCACCGCTGGTTGAGGAACCCGGCGCCAGACGAACTCAGGCCGAAAACATGGTGCGCGTTCTGCAAAGCTCCGCCGCCCGCCACGGTGAACTGCTTGAAGGTCTTCTGCCGCCGCTTAAAGCCTTTGAAACCCTGCTGGCCGTTCAGCAGCCCCGCGAGGAGCAGGTGAACGGACTGTTTACGGATACCATTGACCTGTTTGCCGAGCATGCCCAGGAGAACGCCAGTCCATTCCAGACCAAAGACAAAGCTCGCCTGGCACATAAAGTCTGGATAAACCATCTGCGCCAGTGGAGCCGCAACGATGCCACTGCCGCGCGCCTTGGGCTGGAACCCGCTGTTTTGCAGCAAATTGCCGACGTTCTGGTGGTGGCCAGCTACCGACTGAACCTGCCACAGCATCTGCAGAACATTGTTGAAACCGACAAGTGCAGTGCAGCCCAACTGCATGCCGTGATGGGCAACTTCATTGGCTGGCTGGGCTACGATCGGACACCCGCAGAGGCACGCCCGGCGAGCCGCATCCGTAAAGGCCAGGCAATCTTTGTCACGCCGGTGGTCAACAGTACCGCGCCGCGCCTGACGCGTCTGGGAGAACAACCCGTACATGCGGCAACGGTGTATGTCTATGACTGGCTGGTCGCCCTCTATAGCCGGGCAATAGAGAACATCGATTTCCGCCACCCGCACGATGTACAGCCTGCCGCACGCCAGGCCTTACAAGCTTTGTTACGATAGCGTTCCTGGCCCGCAGAGATGCGGGCTATCCTTTCAGGTCGTGGTCATACACTCTGCTAACGTCTGCGCCAGTGCCGACGGATTTTCCCAGGACATGGAGTGTCCGGCCGCTGGGATGATTTTCACTTCAACGCCCCGCTTTTGCAGAGAGTCCACATCATCATCAGGCAGGGACCACTCGCCGAAAATCAACGTCACCGGGCAGCGCAGAGACAAAAACTGAACCTCCCATTCCGGCTCTACCCCTTCCACCAGGCTGGACGCGCCACGCCACACGGCATACGGCGCATTGCTTTGCAGACTGCCCGCCCAGGGTGAGGTTTCCGCACTGAGCAGCGCATCATACCCCTGCGCCAGGAACTGTTGTTCCGTCTGTGCAGCAATAGAGCGGCTGAACATGCCACCTCCGGCGTGAAAATTGGGTTCCGACACCATCAACCCTTTTACGCGTGGCGCCATCAGTCCTGCTGCCTCGATAGCAATGCTGCCACCCATACTATGACCATATAGCCAGAAGCTATTGAGTTTGAGATGGTCCAACAGTTCAGCCACCACTCGCGCCTGCTCGCTGGTGCGATAACGATACTGCACAGGTTTGTCGCTGTAACCGCTGCCCGGGAGATCGATAAGAATGGCTCTGCGCGCACCAAACCGGGCGTCAGAGACGATACGAGGATATTCATAAGAAGAGGCGCAGCCTAACCCGTGAATAAACACCACAGGATCGCCAGAGCCGGGAAGATCGTGCCAGCGCACAACGCAGCCGGCCTGCTGCGAGTAAAAACTGTTCATAAGCACTCCTTTAACGATTTACTGTGTATTTATACAGTCTTCGTGTCTGGAATGCTATGTTCATCTTTTAAAACGGGAAGCGTGCTTCAGAAAAGCGAGATCAACAGCGCAACGGGAAAGCTCATTGGCCAGGTTGACCCCACCAGAAAAGCACTGAGCAGTCGGATACGTTTGCGGTCTTTAGAGAGGAACCAGGTAATTAATGCACAGACAGAAGCCATGATTGCGTAAAAAACCAACATCTTTTGATACAACGTCATTCTGTTTACCAGAGCCGAAAAAATAACCGCACGCAATATGCGTCATATGTTGATACAGATCAAGTTTTTTCGTTACAGAATAACCATCTGAATAATATGGATAATGTACTGCAGGCAGAGAATGCCCGGCGCTGAATGCGACCGGGCATGGGGGCTTAGTGTTTTATCATCACGTGGCGAACAACGGTATAATCTTCAAGGCCGTACACCGACATATCTTTGCCGTAGCCGGATAACTTCATCCCGCCGTGCGGCATTTCGCTCACCAGCATAAAATGGGTATTAACCCAGGTGCAGCCGTACTGCAGACGCGCGCTCATCCGGTGGGCACGCCCTACATCGCGGGTCCAGACCGATGACGCCAGGCCGTACTGCGAATCGTTCGCCCATGCCAGCACCTGCGCTTCGTCATCAAACTCGGTGACACTTACAACCGGGCCAAATACTTCACGCTGAACGATAGCATCGTCCTGTTTTGCCCCTGCCAGAAGGGTTGGCTGGAAATAGTAGCCTGCCCCCTCTTTTTTGCTGCCGCCGGTCACCACGCGAATATGGCTCAGGGCTTTAGCCTCATCAACCGCCTTACAGACGCGTGAAAGATGGGCTTCGGAACTGAGCGGACCCAGCTCGGTGGTTTCCTCCTCCGGCGCCCCCATCTTCAGGCTCGCCACCGCGGCACCCAGTTTTTCCACCAGCGCGGCATAAACGCCTTTCTGCGCATAAATACGACAGGCTGCCGTACAATCCTGCCCCGCATTGTAGAAACCGAAAGTACGTACCCCTTCAACAACCGCATCAAGATCGGCGTCGTCGAAAACGATAACCGGGGCTTTGCCGCCCAGCTCCATATGGGTGCGTTTAATCGAGGACGCCGTGTGTCCAATAATATGTTCGCCGGTGGCAATAGAACCGGTGAGCGATACCATACGCACCTTTTCGTGGCCGGTCAGCGGATCGCCGACCGTTTTTCCGCGGCCAAACAGAACGTTCAGAACGCCTGCCGGGAAGATGTCTTTCGCCAGTTCCGCCAGCTTGAGGGCCGTCAGTGGGGTAATCTCCGAAGGTTTGATCACCACACAGTTACCCGCGGCCAGCGCGGGTGCCAGCTTCCATGCCGCCATCATCAGCGGATAGTTCCATGGCGCAATGGAGGCGACCACGCCCACCGGATCGCGGCGTATCATCGATGTGTGACCGTCAAGATATTCGCCGGCGGCCAGCCCGTTCAGGCAGCGGGCGGCGCCGGCAAAGAAGCGGAAAACGTCGACCACAGCCGGAATTTCATCTCCCAACGCACAGTGCAGTGGCTTACCGCAATTGAGCGATTCGAGACGGGCAAATTCTTCGCCGTGGGCTTCAATCACGTCAGCCAGCTTCAGCAGACACTCGGCACGCGTTTTAGGCGTGGTTTGTCCCCATTCAATGAATGCGCGATCGGCGGCCTGGACCGCCGCGTCGACCTGCGCTGCTGACGCTTCAGCAATCTCCAGAAGTATCTCTCCGGTGGCAGGGTTATAGACCGGCTGTTTTTCCCCGTCCCCGGCGACCAGTTCACCATTTATCAGCAGTTGTGTTTGCATAGCATTGTCCTGTTGAAATCAATGTTATTTCCCGCTTCCGGCACTGTTTTCGCCGTCGCGGGTGAGCCACCAGGCTCCCAGAATGGGTAGGGTTGTGACCAGCATCACCAGCAGTGCAACGACGTTGGTGACCGGCACGTCGCGCGGACGCCCGAGCTGATTAAGCAACCACAGCGGTAACGTGCGCTCGTGTCCCGCGGTAAATGTTGTGACGATGATTTCGTCAAACGAGAGTGCAAACGCCAGCATCCCCCCGGCCAGCAACGCCGAACCGAGATTCGGCAGGACCACGTAACGGAAGGTTTGCCAGCCGTCGGCCCCCAAATCCATTGACGCCTCGACCAGACTCCAGGAGGTGCGTCTGAAACGGGCAATCACGTTGTTAAACACCACCACCACGCAGAACGTGGCGTGACCGACCACGATGGTGAAAAAACCCGGCTCAAGGTCAATGGTTTTAAATGCCGTCAACAGCGCCAGACCGGTGATAATCCCCGGTAACGCAATCGGCAACAGCAGCAACAGCGAGATCGCATTTTTGCCAAAAAACGCGCTTCGCCACAGCGCCGCTGCAGCAAGCGTGCCAAGCACCAGCGCGATAGCCGTCGACAGCGCAGCGATTTGAAGTGACAACGTCACTGATTCAATGATGTCGCCACGCCCCGCTGCCACGGTGAACCACTTCAAGGTCAACCCCTGCGGCGGAAAACTGAACGCGGCGTCTTCGGTGTTAAAGGCGTAGGTCGCAATAATCAGCAGCGGGAAATGAAGGAAGATAACGCCTCCCCAGGCTGCCACTTTCAGGAACAACGGTGCGCGTTCAGAGTGCATCGAATGCTCCCAGACGTTTCACGAACGCCAGATAAAGCGAGATGAGGACAATTGGCACCAGGGTGAAGGCCGCGGCCATGGGCATATTGCCGATAGCGCCCTGCTGGGAATAGACCATATTGCCAATAAAGTACCCCGGCGGCCCCACCAGCTGTGGAACAATGAAATCGCCCAGCGTCAGGGAAAAAGTGAAGATTGACCCTGCGGCAATGCCCGGGATTGCCAGCGGCAAAACGACGTAACGAAAAGTCTGGCGTGGTCGCGCGCCGAGATCGGCTGAAGCCTGCAGTAACGACGCGGGCAGTCGCTCCAGCGCCGCCTGTACCGGCAGGATCATAAACGGCAGCCAGATATAGACGAACACCAGAAAACGCCCCAGCCCGGAGGTGGAAAGCGTGTTTCCGCCAATGGCCGGAAGCGTAAGGATCGCGGTCAGGATCGGCTCCAGCCCCAGGTGGCTCAGAAACCACTGAGCTACCCCGTCTTTCGCCAGCAGCAGCGTCCAGGCATAGGCTTTAACAATATAGCTGGCCCACATTGGCAGCATCACGGCGATATAGAAGAACGCCTTCCACTTGCCGCGGGTGTAACGTGCCATGTACCACGCCATCGGAAACGCGAGGATAGCGCTGGCGATGGTCACCGCAATGGCCATCATCAGCGTACGCAGGATGATGTCATAGTTTGCCGGATTAAAAAGCGCCAGGATATTGGCAAACGTCAGTTCCGGCGTGACCGCCATGGTGAAATCGTCAAAGGTATAAAACCCTTGCCATAAAAGGGTGAGAAGCGATCCCAGATAAACGATGCCAAACCACATTAGCGGCGCGAGCAGCAGCAGGAACAGCCCAAGCGATGGCTTACGCCAGAACAGCGCGGTAAGGCGGCTCATGCGGCTACGGTGGGCGGGAGGCGGCGCGACATGCGTGTTCATGTCACCTCTCCTCTTGCAGGCGAACCATGGCATCACGTGACCACGACGCCATCACCGCCTGCCCCGGCGTCACGCCGCTCAGCGTTGCGGCATCGCTAAAATTGGCCTGGCTGACCAGCAGTTTTGCACCGTCAGCGAGTTTTAGCTCAAGACGCGTTGCCGCCCCCTGATACTGTACTGCCTGCACCACGCCCTCAACCTGAACCTCACCGCTCTCATTGAGGCGAATATGTTCCGGCCGTAAAGAATAGATGCCTTCCATCCCGCACACGTTGTGTGCCATACCGGCGTCAAACACGTTTGAGGTCCCGACAAAACTCGCCACGAAGGGCGTTCCTGGACGCATATAGAGATCGCGCGGGGTGTCGACTTGCTCAATGCGGCCATTATTGAAAACCGCGACCCGGTCAGACATCGACAGGGCTTCCCCCTGATCGTGAGTGACGAAAATAAAGGTGATGCCGAGCTCCTGCTGCAGCTTTTTCAGCTCGAACTGCATCTGCTCACGCAGTTTAAGATCGAGCGCGCCGAGCGGTTCATCCAGCAGCAATACCCGGGGTTCATTGACCAGCGCCCGCGCGATGGCGACACGTTGACGTTGCCCGCCGGAAAGCTGCGAAGGCTTACGCGTGACAGCAAAGCTTAGCCCCACTTTTTCCAGCGCTTGACGCGCCTGCGCATGGCGCGTTTTCTTGTCGATACCTTTGACCATGAGCCCGTACGCGACGTTATCGAGGATCGACATATGCGGGAACAACGCATAATCCTGGAACACGGTATTCACATCGCGTTCCCATGGGGGAAGTGCGCTCGCCTCTTTACCGAAGATTTTGATTGCGCCGCCTGACAGCTGCTCAAAACCGGCTATCAGACGCAGGCAGGTAGTTTTGCCGGAGCCCGAAGGCCCCAGCATGGAGAAAAACTCTCCGTCATGAATAGCAATGGTGACCCCATCCACCGCCCGCACGTCACCGTACAGACGGGAAACGTCATTAAACTCTACTGCGTACGTCATGTTCTGCTCCTGCGATTAACGGCCGCCCATGATGGCGATGTAATCCTGTGTCCAGCGGCTGTAAGGAACGAATTTGCCGCCTTCTGCAATCGGGGTTTTCCAGAACATGATTTTGTCGAAATAGTTGTAGCCGTTCGTTTCGCAGCCTTTATCGCCGAGCAATGTGCTGGCTTTACACCCTTCCGGCACCACGGGCAGCGAGCCAAACCAGGCCGCCAGATCGCCCTGCACTTTAGGCGTCAGCGACCAGTTCATCCATTTGTAGGCGCACATTGGGTGCTTGGCCTGCGCGTGCAGCATGGTGGTGTCCGCCCAGCCGGTTACCCCTTCTTTCGGGAAAACAGTGGCAACAGGCTGGTTCTCCGCTTTCAGGGCATTGGCCTGATAGGGCCAGGCGCTGGAGGCCACTACGCCTTCATTTTTAAAGTCGCTCATCTGAACGGTGGTGTCATGCCAGTAGCGGTGGATCAGCGCATGCTGGTCACGCAATACCTTCAGGACGGCGGCATACTGTTTTTCTGTTAGCTGGTACGGGTCGGTGATACCCAGCTGCGGCTGCGTGGCTTTGACAAACAGCGCCGCATCGGCGATGTAAATCGGGCCATCATAGGCCTGCACGCGGCCCTGATTAGTTTTACCGTCAGGTAAATTCTGTTTCGTAAAGACGACGCTCCAGCTGTCCGGCGGCGTCGGGAACGTTTTGCTGTTGTACATCAGCAGGTTTGGCCCCCACTGATACGGCGTGCCGTAGACGTTGCCGCCGACGTTAAACCATTCACCTTTGACGATCCGCGGGTCGAGGGTTTTCCAGTTTGGGATAAGGTCGGGGTTAATCGGCTGTACGCGTTTCCCCATGATCAGGCGCAGTGAGGCATCGCCCGAGGCAGTGACCAGATCGTATCCTCCTTTCGCCATCAGGCTAACCATTTCATCCGAGGTGGCCGCGGTTTTGACGTTCACCGCGCAGCCGGTCTCTTTTTCGAACTGGGTGACCCAGTCATAATTTTTATCGGTTTGTCCCCGTTCGATGTACCCGGGCCAGGCAATAATATCCAGTCGTCCTTCCCCGTCGCCAATAGCCTTCGGTGGCTCTGCGGCGTGCGCTGTCATGAGGGTCATGCCGAGCGCGCACAGGCTGCTGCGGGCAAATTTTTTGCTCATAAGAATTACTCCTGTCGCAATGAAATTTAGCGGCAGCCGTGCCGTAAATATATCTCCCTTATTAAACGTAGACCGCGCAAATGCGCCGCACCGTGCGGCTTAAAGAAATTTCATCAAGGTGTGACCGAGGGCGCATTCCCCGTTAACTGGATTATAGACAAGGAGTTAGCGTTGAGAGGCGGTATGCAGATTTCCTATGATGCGGTACTGCGGAATATTCGCCGTACCGCCATCAGGATAAGGAATGATTATTTTAGAAAGGTGCGGAGATTATTATTCGAGCATGCTGCTAATTAATTTCCCTAACTGAATCACAGCCTGTTCTTCTCGCTCCCCCCACGCCCAGGAGGTATTAAACCGAAAGAACGGTGTCCAGGCGTCAGAGGTCGAAAACATCTTACCGGGGGCAATACTGATGTGGTGCATTAGCGCTTTCTCACTCAGCAGTCCGGCGTCCAGCTGCGCCGGGAGTTCCAGCCATAAAAAATAGCCGCTGTCGTTGTGATGAATTTTGACGCCTGCCGGCATATGGCGCAAAAGCGACTGCCACGCCTGCTGTTTGCGTTCGGCCAGCGTGCGTCGCAGGCGGCGAAGATGGGCGTCATAGCGTTTTGTCGCCAGGTAATCCACCAGCGCCAGCTGCATGGGTGAACTGGTCGATAAGGTGCTCATCAGCTGTAGCTGCTGAATGCGTCGCGCATGTTTACCTGCCGCCACCCAGCCGATGCGAAACCCCGCCACCAGACATTTCGAGAAGGACGAGCAGTGCAGCGTCATATCGTCACGATCCCAGGCTTTCGCTGGCAGGGGTTTCTCCCGGCCAAAATAGAGTTCGCTGTAGACATCATCTTCGATCAGGGTGACGTTGTGACTGGCGAGAAGCGCGACCAGGTGCGCTTTTTTCTCTGCGCTGAGCGTGAAGCCGAGGGGATTTTGACTGTTGGTCATGAGCCAGCAGGCTTTGACCGGATACTCATTGAGCGCCTGCTCAAGCGCATTCAGATCGATCCCTTCGCGGACGTCCGTCGCCACCGACAGCGCTTTGAGTTTCAGGCGTTCAAGCGCCTGCAGTGCACCATAGAAACAGGGGTTTTCGACAATCACCCAGTCACCAGGCTCGGTAACGGCCTGCAGGCTAAGATTCAGGGCTTCGAGTGCGCCTGCGGTTATGACAATCTCATCCGGCGAGATATTCATTCCCTGCTGCGCATAGCGGCGGGCAATGGCGTGGCGAAGGTCAACGTTACCCGGAGGCAGGTTCTCAATTACGCTCATTGCTGTGGCGGTTTTACTGACATTGGCCAGCGAACGGTTAAGTTGCTGCAGCGGGAAAAGCCGGGGGTCGGGGAAGGCAGAAGCGAAAGGAACCACCGACGGGTCGCGGCTGGCCTGTAATACGTCGAAGATATAGGTGTTGATATCTACCACTTCGTCCCGCATCACCTGGGCAGGCGGCGCAGGTTGTTGGGCGGTCGGGCGCGAGGCAACGTAATAGCCCGACTGCGGCCTGGCGACGATACGCCCCTGGCTTTCCAGCATCTGATACGCGTGGCCCACGGTCATAAAACTCATGCCGCTGCTCGCGACCTGCTCTCGCAGAGAAGGCAGCTTATCGCCCGGCAACCATACGCCAAGCTCGATCTGCGAGATAATTTGTTGCGCCAGACGCTGGTATTTTTTCATCAGATTCTCCTTATGAACGACAGTGTATATCAGCAGGAGAAAAAGAGAAGATTTTGCTAACTGTTATAGTTAGCCAGATGCATTACTTACGCAGTTCGGTGACGTTACGCTGAGCGTGGCGGGCAGCGGCCAGATGATCGAGGGTAATCATCGACGATTTGCAAAAAATGCATTTTGCACCGAACGGGTTTTTCTCAGACACATCAAAAGCTGAGGTACGGTACTGCGAACCATGGCAGCATGGGCAGCGGAAATGGATATAAGAAGTCATAGGATTCTCCTGTAAACGTAAAAACGTTAATTGCTTAATGGGCCCTTCAGGCGATAGTGGTTTGAAACAAAAACTAATCGGAGTGTAGAAAAAGACCCAAGAGAGGCTGCGGAGAGGCACAACGTGATGAGAACTGCTTTATAAAACTACGTCAGATGTTTATTTGGACTCAAACCCAGAGAGTCATTAACGCATGTTGTTGATAACAAGGCAAGCTGTTTAATGCATAAATATCATAAAAATAATTTTTTTATTCTTTCACGCAAGCTATATCAGATGTGCAAAGCGTGATGTTTTCATGAACTGTTATAGGTAAATTTCGCTTTTCTGCGTCTGATACTCGTTATTTCGCCCCTATACCATAACAGCACACCGTTTGACATTGAGGTTGTGCATGTTTGGTTTAGATGCTTTTCATCTTGCACGGATACAGTTTGCCTTTACCGTATCCTTCCACATTATTTTCCCGGCTATTACCATCGGTCTGGCGAGTTATCTCGCTGTGCTAGAAGGCCTGTGGCTGAAAACCAAAAACCCGGTCTGGCGTTCGCTGTACCATTTCTGGTCGAAGATTTTTGCCGTTAACTTCGGTATGGGCGTGGTCTCCGGGCTGGTCATGGCCTACCAGTTTGGGACCAACTGGAGTGGGTTTTCACAATTTGCCGGCAGTATTACCGGCCCGCTCCTGACCTACGAAGTGCTTACTGCCTTCTTCCTCGAGGCAGGATTCCTCGGCGTTATGCTGTTCGGCTGGAATAAAGTCGGGCCGGGTCTGCATTTCTTTGCAACCTGTATGGTGGCACTGGGGACCATTATCTCAACCTTCTGGATCCTCTCATCAAACAGCTGGATGCAGACGCCACAGGGCTTTGAAATCGTCAACGGACAGGTGGTGCCGGTAGACTGGTTTGCCGTGGTGTTTAACCCCTCCTTCCCGTATCGCCTGCTGCATATGTCGATAGCGGCCTTCCTGAGTAGCGCCCTGTTTGTCGGCGCATCCGCAGCCTGGCATTTGCTGCGCGGAAACAACACCCCCGCCATCCGCGCGATGTTTTCCATGGCGCTGTGGATGACCCTGATTGTGGCTCCCCTTCAGGCGATGGTGGGTGATATGCACGGGTTGAACACCCTGAAGCACCAGCCCGCCAAAATAGCAGCCATTGAAGGCCACTGGGAGAACCCACCGGGTGAACCCACCCCGCTGCTGCTGTTTGGCTGGCCGGATATGGAACAGGAGCGCACCCGCTTTGGGCTGGAGATCCCGGCGCTTGGCAGCCTTATTCTGACGCACAGCCTCGACAAACAGGTTCCGGCACTGAAAGAATTTCCAAAGGAAGACCGGCCAAATTCCACCATCGTCTTCTGGTCATTCCGCATTATGGCGGGCTTAGGCATGCTGATGCTGTTGCTTGGGGTAACGGCGCTCTGGTTACGTTATAAAAAGCGCGTGTACGCTTCGCGTCCCTTCCTGTGGTTTGCCCTCCTGATGGGACCCACCGGGCTGATTGCCATCCTGGCCGGATGGGTCACTACCGAAGTGGGCCGCCAGCCGTGGGTCGTCTACGGGCTTCAGCGAACAAAGGATGCGGTTTCTGCGCATGGTGACTTGCATATGAGCGTGAGTCTGCTGGCCTTCTTCTTCGTCTACACCTCCGTATTTGGCGTGGGTTACAGCTATATGGTCCGCCTGATTAAAAAAGGACCTCAGCCTCATGAATCGTTTGCCACCGAGTCCGATGGACGTCCCGCACGCCCGCTTTCTGCCGTTACTACTGAACATAAGGAGCAACCATAATGGGTATCGATCTTTCCATTATCTGGTTTGTTATCATCGTCTTTGCCACGCTGATGTATATCGTGATGGATGGTTTTGACCTGGGGATAGGTATCCTGTTCCCGGCTACGCCTGATGCCGACGATCGCGATGTGATGGTGAACAGCGTTGCGCCGGTCTGGGACGGCAATGAAACCTGGCTGGTGCTCGGCGGTGCAGCGCTGTTTGGCGCGTTTCCGCTGGCCTATGCGGTCATTATTGATGCCCTCACTATTCCGCTGACGTTAATGCTGATCGGACTTATATTCCGGGGCGTGGCATTTGAGTTTCGTTTTAAAGCCACGCCGGCACACCGCCCTTTCTGGGATAAAGCGTTTATCGGCGGTTCGATCCTGGCGACCTTTACCCAGGGCATGACGGTGGGCGCAGTGATCAACGGCTTTAGCGTCACCGGGCGTGCCTACAGTGGCGGACCGTTCGACTGGCTGACCGTTTTTAACCTGTTCTGCGGCGCAGGTCTGGTGGTGGCCTACGCGCTGTTAGGCTCGACATGGCTGGTGATGAAAAGCGAAAACGCGCTGCAACAGCGAATGCGACGGGTATCCAGAACGCTCCTGATCCTGCTTCTGGTATTCATTGCAGCAATCAGCCTCTGGACGCCACTGGCGCAGCCGGCCATCGCCGCGCGCTGGTTTACCCTGCCGAATCTCTTCTTCCTGCTGCCCGTGCCGGTGCTGGTGGTGATCCTGAGCCTGTATCAGTGGCGTTGCCTGAATAATCCCGACAGCCATCATCTGCCGTTTATCCTGACGTTAGGGCTGATTTTTCTCGGCTTTAGCGGACTTGGGATCAGCATCTGGCCGCATATTATTCCCCCGTCAATCACGCTCTGGCAGGCGGCGGCTCCGACACAAAGTCAGGGCTTTATGCTGGTGGGCGCGTTGTTGATCATTCCCGTGATTCTGGTCTACACCTTCTGGAGTTACTACGTGTTTCGCGGAAAAGTACAGCATGGAGAGGGTTATCACTGATGCAACAACCTTTCTGGAAAAGAGTCATGTGGCTGGCCATTATCTGGGGCGGCAGCGTACTGGCACTGGCGGCGGTCAGTATGCTCTTTCGCATGTTAATGACGGCCGCAGGGTTTAAGTCGCACTGATCGTATTGCGGGCAACGCCAACGTTGCCCGGTACCCGCCCGCACTTTCAGATAAACCCCATTAACGCACGGCAGAGTATCGTTACACTGGTAAAAGATTCACAGTATCTATCGTCTGAGAAGAAAAATGAAAAAGCTCATTGCGTTAAGTGTTATCAGTCTTGTCCTCACCGGGTGCGTTAATCCTGGTAAAGCCTCCGTTCAGCCGGACCAACTTAAGAGCCACCGTTTTGTGCTGGAGAATGTGGACGGGAAAGCCGTTAAGGCCACGACAACGCAACCAGAGATCAGCTTCAAAGCCCTGTCTGATATCAGTCTGGTTAATAACATTAGCGTTTCCGGCGTGATGTGTAACACGTTTAACGGACAGGGGAAATTGTCCGAAGGTGAGCTCAAGGTCAAAACGCTCGCCATGACGCGCAAGCTCTGTACCGAACCACAGTTAAACGAACTGGATCAGGCCATTGGCGACATGCTGCGCAAAGGGGCGCAGGTCGACCTGACTGAAGACCAGTTAACGCTGGCGACAGCCGATAAAACGCTGATGTTTAAGCGTGCGGAGTAATCAGTAGTTTCCGCAGGATCCTACGGCAAGCGCCTGTTCACTGCAGCGTTTGCCGTTTGGCAATGCGCACATCCCGATAGCTGAGCCGTCAAGCTGGCGGGCAACAGACAGCGAGCCGCCAATCATCGCGCAGTTGGCTTGTCCGGAGCTGGACATCGCCGCTTTCATTCCCGGCGTTACGTGTGCCGCCGTTGCCTGCTGAACAGGTTCACTGCTGCATGCCGATAATAATAACGCGGCACACCCGACCCAAAATGCTGAACGCATGCTCTCTCTCCCCCATTAATAATGCGAAACCTATGCATAATAGGCATCACATGCCGTGTCGTCGAGAGCGAAAGTGCGTATTTATGCGCTCCTGAAACAATTTCTCGCAATTTTTTCGCCAAAAGATTGATCTACTCATTGATGTCGAGAATACCGAGGACACAAAAGCGAAAATCGTAAAATCCGACCTTTGCTAAACTAAGGGAATAATATTCAAAGCCCGTTGTGTTTTTTTCGGGCTCCTTTTTTTGCGCAATGTAAGGGTGTTGTCCTATGCAAACTATTGACGGTAATGGTGCAGTCGCGTCCGTCGCGTTTCGCACCAGTGAAGTTATCGCCATCTACCCAATTACGCCAAGTTCTACGATGGCCGAGCAGGCCGATGCCTGGGCGGGAAACGGACTGAAAAACGTCTGGGGCGATGTCCCAAGAGTCGTGGAAATGCAGTCTGAGGCTGGCGCTATCGCGACCGTCCACGGGGCGCTGCAGACCGGAGCTCTGTCGACGTCATTCACGTCGTCGCAGGGATTATTGTTGATGATCCCGACGCTCTATAAACTGGCAGGACAACTCACCCCGTTTGTGCTTCACGTTGCCGCACGAACCGTTGCGACACACGCCCTCTCCATCTTTGGCGATCATTCAGACGTGATGGCCGTCCGCCAGACCGGTTGCGCCATGCTGTGCGCCAGCAGCGTTCAGGAAGCACAGGACTTCGCGTTAATTTCGCACATGGCGACGCTGAAGAGTCGCGTGCCCTTTATTCACTTCTTTGATGGTTTTCGTACCTCTCACGAAATCAATAAAATTGTTCCGCTGGCTGACGACACCCTCCTCAATCTTCTGCCGCAGGCGGAAATCGACGCGCATCGCGCCCGTGCGCTGAACCCGGAACACCCGGTGATCCGCGGGACATCGGCCAACCCGGATACCTATTTCCAGTCCCGGGAAGCAACGAACCCGTGGTACAACGCCGTTTATGATCACGTTGAGCAGGCGATGGATGATTTTGCCGCGGCCACCGGACGTCAATACAAACCGTTTGAATACTACGGTCATCCGCAGGCGGAACGGGTCATTGTGCTCATGGGGTCAGCCATTGGCACCTGTGAAGAGGTGGTGGATGAACTGCTGACCCGTGGTGAAAAAATCGGCGTGCTCAAAGTGCGGCTCTACCGACCGTTTTCCGCGCGACATTTGCTCTCCGCCCTGCCGGAAAGCGCGCGCACCGTGGCGGTGCTCGATCGCACGAAAGAGCCTGGCGCCCACGCAGAACCTCTGTATCTGGACGTCATGTCCGCGCTGGCTGAAGCGTTTAATTGCGGTGAGCGCGAAACACTGCCGCGCGTGATCGGGGGTCGCTATGGGTTGTCCTCCAAAGAGTTTGGCCCGGACTGTGTGCTGGCGGTGTTTAATGAGCTGAGCGAGGCTAAACCAAAACCGCGCTTTACCGTCGGTATTTATGATGACGTGACCAACCTCTCTCTGCCCCTGCCGGAAAACACGCTGCCTCCCACCGCAAAACTTGAGGCGCTGTTTTATGGACTGGGCAGCGACGGTAGCGTCTCCGCGACCAAGAACAACATTAAGATTATCGGGAACTCCACGTCGTGGTATGCCCAGGGGTATTTTGTCTACGACTCCAAAAAAGCAGGCGGGCTGACCGTTTCCCACCTGCGCGTCAGCGAGCACCCTATCCGCTCGGCATACCTTATCTCGCAGGCTGATTTTGTGGGCTGTCACCAGCTGCAGTTCATCGATAAGTACCAGATGGCAGAGCGCCTGAAACCGGGCGGTATTTTCCTGCTCAATACGCCATACAGCGTGGATGAAGTCTGGTCGCGGCTGCCACAGGAAGTGCAGGCGGTGCTGAACCAGAAAAAAGCCCGCTTCTACGTCATTAACGCTGCAAAAATTGCCCGCGAGTGTGGCCTTGCCGCGCGAATTAACACCGTGATGCAAATGGCCTTCTTCCACCTGACGCAGATCCTGCCGGGAGACAGCGCGCTAATGGAACTGCAGGGGGCGATTGCCAAAAGCTACAGCAGTAAAGGTCAGGAGCTGGTCGAGCGTAACTGGCAGGCGCTGGCGCTGGCACGCGAGTCTTTGTTTGAAGTACCGCTGCAAGCGGTTGATGCGTCCAGCCCGAACCGTCCACCGGTGGTTTCTGACGCGGCACCGGATTTCGTGAAAACCGTGACGGCAGCCATGCTGGCCGGGCTGGGTGATGCCCTTCCCGTCTCCGCGTTGCCACCGGATGGCACCTGGCCGATGGGCACCACGCGCTGGGAAAAACGCAATATTGCCGAAGAAATCCCCATCTGGAAAGAGGAGCTGTGTACCCAGTGCAACCACTGCGTAGCAGCCTGCCCGCACTCGGCCATTCGTGCCAAAGTGGTCTCCCCGGAAGCGATGGAAGACGCCCCGGCCAGCCTGCATTCACTTGATGTGAAATCCCGTGATATGCGCGGACAGAAGTATGTTCTGCAGGTCGCTCCGGAAGATTGCACCGGATGTAATCTGTGCGTTGAGGTCTGTCCGGCGAAAGATCGTCAGGATCCGGACATCAAAGCCATCAATATGATGTCGCGCCTCGAGCATGTCGAAGAAGAGAAGGTAAATTATGACTTCTTCCTGAACCTGCCGGAGATCGACCGTAGCACGCTGGAGCGTATTGATATTCGTACCTCGCAGCTCATTACTCCGCTGTTCGAATATTCAGGCGCCTGCTCCGGCTGCGGTGAAACGCCGTATATCAAGCTGCTCACGCAACTGTACGGCGACAGAATGTTGATCGCTAACGCCACGGGCTGTTCATCAATCTATGGCGGTAATCTGCCTTCCACGCCGTACACCACCGACGCCCATGGCCGCGGTCCGGCATGGGCGAACTCGTTGTTTGAGGATAACGCCGAGTTTGGTCTGGGCTTCCGTCTGACCGTTGACCAGCACCGCGCACGCGTGATGCGGTTACTGGAACAGTTTGCTGGCCACATCCCGGCGGAGCTGAATGAGGCGTTGCACGCTGATGCAACGCCAGAACGTCGTCGTGAGCAGGTTGCGGAACTGCGCAACGCTCTGCAGGACGTGGAAGGTGCCGGGCAACTGTTGACCGACGCTGACGCGCTGGTGGAAAAATCAATATGGCTGATTGGCGGTGACGGCTGGGCGTATGACATCGGCTTTGGCGGGCTGGATCACGTGTTAAGCCTCACCGAAAACGTCAACATTCTGGTTCTGGATACGCAGTGCTATTCCAACACCGGTGGCCAGGCGTCAAAAGCTACCCCGCTTGGCGCAGTAACTAAGTTTGGTGAACACGGCAAGCGCAAGGCGCGTAAAGATCTCGGCGTCAGCATGATGATGTACGGCCACGTGTATGTCGCGCAAATCTCGCTGGGCGCGCAGCTGAACCAGACGGTGAAAGCCATTCAGGAAGCGGAAGCCTACCCGGGTCCGTCGCTGATCATTGCCTACAGCCCGTGTGAAGAGCATGGCTACGACCTGGCACTCAGCCACGATCAGATGCGCCAGCTGACCGCAACCGGCTTCTGGCCGCTCTACCGGTTCGACCCGCGCCGCGCCGATGAAGGTAAATTGCCTCTGGCGCTGGATTCACGCCCGCCTTCCGATGCGTTGGCCGAAACGTTAATGCAGGAACAGCGCTTCCGTCGCCTCAACGCGCAACAACCAGAGGTGGCCGAGCAGTTGTGGAAAGATGCCGCCGCCGATCTGCAAAAACGGTATGATTTCCTGGCGCAAATGGCCGGAAAAGCGGAAAAACCCACCCGCGACTGACTCTCCCTCTGCCCGGCTTGTCCGGGCATTTTTTTGCCATAAAAAAAGCCCGATGTATTCACACCGGGCGAGTCCAGATAATTAATGAATATCACGTTAATTCACTAAATGACATTCACATAAATTATGGATGAAAAATCTTAAAGGCATATAACGCCGCTGAGATTATCTGATTTAAGGGGCAATTAATAATTTTTATTTAATATGATTAGCTTTAAATCATTCATAAAACCAATGACTATTTCCGTCGCATAATCCGGTTAAGAATTAACTTAACTCGTAACAATTATATTTTATTATTCTTGGTCAGGAGTGATTTAGCATGAGACAGCTTTCTCGTGCGGAAAGTTCAATACGTAATTAAATAAAAACAACTGCAAAGGAATTCCAAAATGCAAAGAAAAGTACTGGCCCTGATGATTCCAGCGCTGTTAATGGCTGGCGCTGCGCATGCTGCAGAAATTTATAATAAAGACGGCAACAAATTAGATCTGTACGGAAAAGTAGATGGTCTGCATTACTTCTCCGACGATGCCTCTAAAGATGGCGATCAAACTTACATGCGTCTGGGCTTCAAGGGTGAAACCCAGATCAACAACATGATGACCGGTTACGCCCAGTGGGAATACAACATCCAGGCCAATAACACTGAAGGGTCTGATAACCAGTCATGGACGCGTCTGGCCTTCGCCGGTATTAAAGTCGGTGACTATGGCTCCTTCGATTACGGTCGTAACTACGGCGTTCTGTACGACGTGGAAGGCTGGACCGATATGTTGCCAGAATTCGGTGGTGACTCTTACACCAATGCAGACAACTTTATGACTGGCCGTGCCAACGGGGTCGCCACCTACCGTAACACTGACTTCTATGGTCTGGTACAGGGTCTGAACTTTGCCCTGCAGTATCAGGGTAAGAACGAAGATGCCAGCAACAACCAGGAAGGTACCAACAATGGTCGCGACACGCGCCATGAGAACGGTGACGGCTTCGGTATCTCCACCACCTATGACTTTGGCATGGGTATCAGCGCGGGTGCTGCCTATACCTCTTCTGACCGTACCAACGAACAGGTGATGAATACCACTGCCGGTGGCGATAAAGCGGATGCCTGGACTGCAGGCCTGAAATATGACGCCAACAATATTTATCTGGCGGCAATGTATTCTGAAACCCGCAATATGACCCCTTATGGCGATAATACGGATGCCGTGGCCAATAAAACGCAAAACGTTGAAGTGACCGCGCAATATCAGTTCGACTTCGGCCTGCGCCCGGCAATTTCTTATCTGCAGTCTAAAGGTAAAGACCTGGCCAACGGTCAGGGCGATCAGGATCTGGTTAAATATGCTGACGTAGGCGCAACCTACTACTTCAACAAAAACATGTCCACCTACGTTGATTATAAAATCAACCTGTTGGATGAAGATGACAGTTTCTACAAAAATAACGGCATTAGCACGGATGATGTCGTTGCATTAGGTCTGGTTTACCAGTTCTGATCCCAAGAGCCCGCATCGTGATGCGGGCTCGTTATTTTCGTTGCGACGCCTGAAGCCAGCCCTCCTCTTCTCTCCCATCATATTTCCCTCTCTTCGCGCCTGTCGGCTCAGAGAATGTGTGAATCATCTCAAAAGGAAAATTTATGACGGTGTCGTTAAGGGTAAGTTTAAAGAAACGCATGTAGACTAGCCTTATAGACTTTGCTTCATTAAGGATAACTGCATTGTTTGGTCGTGTATCAGTTGCCGTACTTACCCTTCTGGCGATTATATGGATGGCGTTAATTTTTGATTTTGGTGGTGTCGTTGGGCATCTCGGCGCGCTGTTGAACCATCTGGATGGCAGTTAAGGTTTTCCCCAAACAATACGCCACCAGCAGGGCCGGTGGCGGGAAACGTATAAACGGACTATTTTTTGACCGGCTGAGGCTTTTTATCACCTGACTCAGGCGCCTCACGCGGATCGTCTTTCTCAACATACAGCATATTTCTCTCCTGTTTCGGATACCCACTCCCCACTATAGGCCGCATTGTAAAAATCTGGCCAGGCGGCAGTTACGCTTCTTTTTGACGAAAAGAGAGGTAGCCGAAAACCCCGCTGTCGCCATCCGCGGGATGATTAACGCCGTCCATCACCGCCACTTCGGCAAAATCAAAGGGGGTCACATTTTCAAAACAGGCCACATTCACGCCGTATTCGTTGGGATTTGAACGCCGCTGATGGAAGGTATAAATCCCGCAGACCGAGCAGAAGAAATGGCGGGCTGTTCCTGTGTTAAAACGATATTCCGTGAGCTTATCCGCCCCTTTCGTTACGGTAATGCCCGACAGCGGTGCCGAGACCACCACGGCACCCCGCATCCGGCAAAAAGAGCAGCTGCAGCGCCGGGCGGTATTTAATCCGTCTGAAAGTTCAACGGTAAACGCCACCGCGCCACAATGGCACTGAGCATGACGAATATCAGCCATCGGTTACACCCCCTTTCTCACGAGCTCGGCAGCCTTAACGAAAACCTCATCTTCAACGCCATCGCCTTTCTGTCTGCCGAGTCTGACCAGTTCACTCACAATACTGTCGCGATGGATGGGTTGCTGTGCTGAAACAAGACCGATAACGGCGGCACCAATTGCCAGTCCCACTAATCCCGTTTGTTCATCTTTGTTCTTCATGTTTGTGCTCCCTTGTACAACACAAAAAGCGTAGCAGGATTGTGGTAAAACGTGGCGTTGTCACGGATGCTATTTATTCTGTGATACAGGGCGTAACCCCTCCGCTAACAGGCGATGAGGTCGAGATGTACGTGTCAGAATCGCGGCGCGAGGCCGTATTTGGGCGCATTAATGTTCGCGGCCCAGACCTTGATGTCGTTTTGAAGAAGTAAGGTAAAATCCGATTTCAGATGGTTAACCATGCCGTTAACGCTCTGTGCATCTTTCACCGAAAAATGCTCTATCCGGTTCTGCCCGACCTGAACACAATAATACGTGGCCGGAAGCACTTTGCCATTCACGTTAAGTTCTTGTCGGGTCCCGCCACAGCGCCCTTCGGTGATATAGGAGACCAGCAAATTTGCTGATTTCCGCTCAGGCTGGGAGATGCTCAACATGACCGGGAAACCGTCTGAAGTCTGGGTCATATCGTAAAGAACAGCATTTTTTATATACCAGGTATTATATTCCCGTTCCTGAAAAGCTGACCTCGAAGGCGCAGAAACAACCACCAGCATTGCCAGTGTAATAGTTTGAATTTTCATGAGATGTTGTCATCCGTGTCGTTGCACACATTATTCAGATCGTGCAAAAAACAGCAACACCTTAAGAATATTCCTACTACTATTGGCAGTCGTTTTTAGTTATCTACCGTGGTCAGCGCGTTATTGCATTCCGTTTGTACACGCTCAGTACGTTAAAACAGGAAAGAGTTGGTACACCGCCACCATCGCTGAAATACTGACGATGACACTGACAATGAAGTAGGTTTTGAAGGGCTGCTTTTGCGTTTTATGGCGAAACAGTTGCTGACCTATAATCGCCCCGGGCCATCCGCCGATAAGGCCAAATACCAGCAGTGTGGCTTCCGGCACTCTGCGCATGGCCCTTCGCGCCGCCATTTTGTCGGCGCCATACATCGCTAACGTCAGTACGTTGATAAGCAGGAGCCACAGGATGAACGGATGCGAGGTGAATAGACTTCCGATTGCGGCGATCAACAGAAGCAAATAACAAAAGCGATTGAGGGTCATAGCACAAGCCACTGGAATGTTCAGAGTATGTCGAAGCCGCATTATACGCGATATCACAAAGCAAGGTTGCTGCCGTCCACAATTCAAAATCCTGTAAAACGTGCTGGCATTCGGCGCAACAATCCGTACCATACACGGCACACTTTCGCATGCTGGTGGTTAACCGCAGGCGCTGACCCGTCTTTTATTGCCAGTCAGATGGGGCACTAAAATGCGCAGAGGGTGTTTGAAATCTAAGCTTCATAGAGTGAAGAGATGAACAGCAAAGAGAGGGCAATGCGGAAAGAAGCTGCCCCTCTAAACCGTTTGCCCCACTGGTGCCCCATTTGAAATTTGAGTACAGATTAAATGCAACAAAATCAAGATATTAATAAGAAAGAGCAATACAACCTGAACAAACTGCAAAAGCGTCTGCGCCGTAACGTTGGTGAAGCCATTGCAGACTTCAATATGATTGAAGAAGGCGACCGCATTATGGTCTGCCTGTCAGGTGGTAAAGACAGTTACACCATGCTGGAGATCCTGCGTAATCTTCAGCAAAGCGCGCCGGTGAAGTTTTCCCTGGTGGCGGTTAACCTCGATCAAAAGCAGCCTGGTTTCCCGGAACACATTCTGCCGGAATACCTGGAAAAACTGGGCGTTGAGTACAAAATCGTAGAAGAAAATACCTACGGGATTGTGAAAGAGAAGATCCCGGAAGGCAAAACCACCTGCTCGCTCTGCTCTCGTCTTCGCCGCGGCATCCTGTACCGTACCGCGACAGAACTGGGTGCAACCAAAATCGCACTCGGCCATCACCGCGACGATATCCTGCAGACGCTGTTCCTGAACATGTTCTACGGCGGCAAGATGAAAGGCATGCCGCCAAAACTGATGAGCGATGACGGCAAACACATTGTGATCCGCCCGCTTGCCTACTGCCGCGAGAAAGATATCGAGCGGTTCTCTCAGGCCAAAGGGTTCCCGATCATTCCATGTAACCTGTGCGGCTCTCAGCCGAACCTGCAGCGTCAGGTGATTGGTGACATGCTGCGTGACTGGGACAAACGCTACCCGGGCCGTATCGAAACCATGTTCAGCGCGATGCAGAACGTAGTGCCTTCTCACCTCGCGGACGTTGAGCTTTTCGATTTCAAAGGTATCAACCATGAGTCGGAAGTGGTGAATGGCGGCGATCTGGCGTTTGACCGGGAAGAGATCCCCGTGAAACCTGCTGGCTGGCAGCCAGAAGAAGATGACAATCAGTTTGAAGAACTGCGCCTGAATGTCGTGGAAGTAAAATAGTGAAATAACGCAAACGCGTCTCAGACCACCGTTTGAGACGCGTTTAAATCTTATTTCAGCAGACGAACGCGACAGGTTTTACCCTTGATTTTCCCGTTCTGCAGCTGTTTCCAGGCCTTATGGGCAACCGACTGGCGAACAGCAACATAAACATGTGCAGGATGTACCGCAATCTTGCCGATATCCGCCCCATCCAGCCCCACGTCTCCGGTCAGCGCACCGAGCACATCACCCGGACGCATCTTGGCTTTTTTACCGCCATCAATACACAGCGTTGCCATTTCTGCTTCCAGCGGAACGAGACTGACGTTGCCCGGTGCATTCACCCAGTTAAGCTTAATCTGCAGCATTTCAGACAGAATATTGGCGCGCTGCGCCTCTTCCGGTGCGCAGAAGCTGATGGCCAGACCGCTGTTTCCGGCACGCGCAGTACGGCCGATACGGTGAACGTGTACTTCAGGATCCCATGCCAGCTCGTAGTTCACGACCAGCTCAAGCGATTTAATATCCAGACCGCGCGCCGCCACGTCGGTGGCAACCAGCACGCGGGCACTGCCGTTGGCGAAACGGACCAGCGTCTGATCGCGATCGCGCTGTTCCAGATCGCCATGCAACGATAACGCGCTCTGCCCAGCAGCGTTCAGGGCGTCACAGACCGCCTGACAATCTTTTTTGGTGTTACAGAACACCACGCAGGAAGCGGGCTGATGCTGACTGAGCACCTTCTGCAGGAGCGCGATTTTTCCATGCTGGGACGTTTCATAAAACTGCTGCTCGATAGCAGGCAGCGCATCAACACTGTCAATTTCGATGGTGAGCGGATTTTTCTGCACGCGGCCACTGATTGCGGCGATCGCTTCAGGCCAGGTCGCCGAAAATAACAGCGTCTGACGGTCTGCAGGCGCGAAACGGATCACTTCATCGATAGCATCGCTGAAGCCCATATCCAGCATCCGGTCTGCCTCATCCATGACCAGCGTGTGTAATGCATCCAGCGAGACCGTACCTTTTTGCAGGTGGTCGAGCAGTCGGCCAGGCGTCGCCACAATGATGTGTGGAGGATGCTGAAGCGAATCACGCTGTGCGCCAAACGGTTGTCCGCCACAGAGGGTTAAAATCTTGGTGTTAGGCAGGAATCGCGCCAGACGACGCAGCTCGCCCGCGACCTGGTCCGCCAGTTCGCGGGTTGGGCACAGCACCAGAGACTGCGTCTGAAACAGCGCAGCATCAATATGCTGTAGCAGACCCAGACCGAAAGCCGCCGTTTTTCCGCTCCCTGTTTTAGCCTGAACGCGTACATCACTCCCCTCAAGAATGGCGGGCAATGCGGCCGCCTGAACAGGCGTCATGGTGAGGTATCCCAACTCGTTGAGGTTATCGAGTTGGGCGGCGGGCAGTACATTCAGGGTTGAAAAAGCGGTCACAATAGTCTCTCGTGGTCATCTTTGCGGTCAGATGGCGCGTATCCTCGCAGATCTCGGGGTTCGATGCGACAATTTAATCGGTTCTTCATCGGGCGGCGGGTCAGGCATGGGTTGCGGACGCGGAACAGGATCGGGCATCGGCGTCGGATCGGTGGGGATCGGATCGGACTGACGTGAATACTGCAGTTGCAGAGCGAGTAAGATGCTCATCATTCCCTCCAGGTTTTACTGACGTCCCTTTTAGGGTAGACGCTGGGGAACAGGAGGCAAAAAAAAGCCGACTAGTTAAGTCGGCGTCGTACGAATCAATTGTGCTATGCAGTAATTCAAAAAAGGAAGTAAGACAATATGGAGCGCAACGCCCATCGCTTGACGTTGCATTCACCTGCGGGAGTAATATTGCACCTTACGGGGTCATTGTTTATTGACTTCGCTCAATTAAAAGAGCGTTTTGATCTCCGTAAAAGCTGAAAAAAGCGTAAATTTACAGCCATTTACTACGATGCAACCACCATGCAACACCACCGATCAAAACAACTAACATGACGCAAAATGCGGTAAAGCCATAATGGGCCGCGCCGCCGGGAATTCCGCCCAGGTTTACGCCAAACAATCCCGTCAGGAATGTGCTCGGCAGAAAGACCATTGCCATCAGCGACATCGTATAGGTTCTTCTTGCCAGCGACTCCTGCATCACCTGCGCGATTTCATCCGCCATGACGCCCGTGCGGGCAATACAGGAATCGATTTCATCAAGTCCTCGGCCCAGCCTGTCGGCAATATCCTGCATTCGGCGTCGCTGATCGTCATTCATCCAGTTGAGCCTTTCGCTGGACAGACGCGCGTATACGTCCCGCTGTGGCGTCATATAACGGCGCATGACAATTAACTGCTTACGCAGGAGCGCCAGAAAACCGCGCGGCGGGATCTGCTGATCGAGCAGGTTATCTTCGAGGTCGATGATTTTATCGTGCAGCTCTTCGATAAACTCACTCGCATGGTCAGTCAGCGCGTCGCAGACATCCACCAGCCAGCTTCCGCAATCGGTCGGTCCGGTGCCCTCTTTCAGATCGTTCACGATATCATCCAGCGCCAGAACTTTACGCTGACGGGTGGAGACAATCAGACCATCGTCCATATAAACACGCATCGCGACCAGCTGGTCAGGACGTTCATCGGTGCTGCCGTTAATGCAACGCAAAGTGATGAGCGTGCCGTCCCCCATTCTGCTCACGCGTGGCCGCAGGCTTTCACCCGCCAGCGCATCACGCACGTTGTTCGGCAGGAGCGGCGTCGAGGCCAGCCAGTCGGCACTGTCCGGATGGGTATAGTTAAGGTGTAGCCAGCAGGGATGCTCATTATCAATGACATCGTTGTCTTCCAGCGGTCGGGCACCGCCACGCCCATCCAGCACCCAGGCAAAAACTGCATCAGGAACGTTTAGTTCTGATCCTTTTATACTCTCCACCGCGCCTCCCCCTTTTCAGCTCTTTCGTTGTCAGTCTAGCTTTCATCAGGGGTTAAGCAACAACTATGTTTCGCATCGCGCTGAATTCGCTCAGGAAATAACCGTATTCCGCCAGACTCCTTTTCAGACCGCACGGGAGGGTCATTCAGCGGCGAGAAGTCGAGATAAAAGAGCCCGGTTGACCAGGCTCTTTTCGTGCATCAGAGGGAGTGACCGGGACGCGAGTGGAATGACAGCGGGCCAGCATGAGAAGGCGTGGATTCAGCCTGATACCCCTTTTCGAGCCGGAAGTTACGCGTCCGCGCCTGCAGTTCACTCACCTGATTACGCAGTACATCAGAGGATCCGTTGAGTTCTTCTGCCATCGTAACGTTACTTTGCGTGACCCGTTCCAGCTCAGATAAGGCCAGCGTAATCTGGGAAATGCCTTTCTCCTGCTCTGACGTCGAGGTGAAAATGTCATCCATCAACTGGCTGACATTGCCGGAACCGGTCACAATTTCTTGCATATTCTTTTCAGCCTCGGACACAACAGTCACGCCCTGAGTGACGTTATTGCTGGTCACTTCAATCAGCGTTTTGATGTTTTTGGCGGCATCCGCACTGCGGTGGGCCAGGTTTCGCACCTCTTCTGCCACCACCGAAAACCCTTTTCCGTGGTCGCCGGCTCTGGCCGCCTCAACGGCCGCGTTTAGCGCCAGGATATTCGTCTGGAAGGCAATGCCGTCGATCATCGAGATAATCTCCGTCATTTGCTGTGCACATTCGGTAATGGATTGCATATTGGTGGCCACCTGCCCCATCAACTCGCCACCTTTACGCGCCTGCAGTGTCGCCCTGTTTGCCTGCTCGCTGGCCAGTCGGGTGTTATCGGCATTATTTCGGGTACTTGCTGCCATCTGCTCCATGCTGGCAGCCGTTTGCACCAGCGATGCAGACTGCTGCTCTGTTTTCACCGAAAGCTGCGCGCTACGCGCGGAGAGTTGATCAGACAAGGTCATGGCGGTTTGCGACGAGGCCCTGATCTCGCGTACCAGGGTCGCGATGTTGCTGGAGAGGCTATTAATCCCTGGGATTAAACGCCCTGCACAGTTATTGCCAAATTCAGGGATAGTCACGCCAAGATTGCCTGCAGTCACTTCTTCAATACTTTTTTTCACCGTATTGATCGGCGTCACAAGATACTTTGTCATGTAGCCCCAGAGCAAAAATAGCGCAACGAAATTAATGATATTGAGTGAAATAAAGAGAGAGGATTTGCTGGAAAATAGAACAACGACACCTGCATCAACCAGGAAAAGACATAAAAGGAACCCGGCAATGAAGGTTCTGACACTAATATTTCTTAGCATGATTATATCCACGATTTTATATTTAGGTCGGCATTAAGATTTATAGCATTCGTGTTGTTGTTTGTCCTGACGAACAACGCTGGTTTCACCTTTCGCCGTTAGCCACCTGAGATTTAACTTAAGTCAGATAAAAACAGGGTATTAGTGAAAATGTTATATGCAGCATCCTGTGATACTGGTTTCCTGCCACTTTAAGCGATACCATCGCCTGCGATGAGACAATATGGCCGCGCTCATATTTAAGGAGCTTTGCTGCAATTATTCGCCTTTGTTTAGCAATGCTTAATAGGTGCCGGAAAGAATATATTTTATATTCACCGCCAGCCTTAACGTTTTAATATGACCGGTCGTTTTGCACGATACCTAACTCATATTATTTGAATGCGCATGTACGTTGCCAGTTAAAGACGTGCCCGGCAGGCGAAATCGGTAACCCTCTTTGGCGTGGGATTGCATAATGCTCAATATATCGTGGGACCCTGTGTTAATAGCCCTCTCGTATCTGGTGGCCTTTATCGCCTCATTTGTGGCCCTGGACAGCGCCGGAAAAATCCCGCTTTCCAGTCGTAAAACGGCGATGTTCTGGCGTATCGCCGGAGGCGTCACGCTTGGGATCGGGATCTGGTCAATGCACTTCATCGGCATGCTGTCGATGCAAATGCCGATGATAATGAGCTATAACCTCTGGTTAACCCTCGCCTCACTGGGCGTGGCGGTGGTTGCATCCACGGTCGCCATCAATATTGCCGTAACGGGTAAAACCCTTTCCCCTTTTCGATTGATCGTTGCCACGGTGCTCCTGAGTGCTGGCGTGGTCTGTATGCACTTTATCGGTATGGCCGCACTGATGCTGGACAGCCATATTCTCTGGGATCGACGCATTGTTGCCGTGTCCGTGTTGATTGCCGTTATGGCCTCCGGCGCGGCGCTGTGGCTGGCATTCCGCCTGCGGGATATGCGCAAAGGGGTGTTTATCAATCGTATTCTCGCGGCCTGCGTGCTGGGTGTCGCCATCTGCGCGATGCACTACACCGGCATGCATGCCGCCCATTTTCAGGAAATGACGCATACCCTGCCCGGCGGTATCAGCGAGCTGGGGTTATCGGTCTGGGTTTCTGTCACCACACTGTGCCTGCTCGGCGGTATGTTAATGATTTCGCTCATCGACTCGCACCGGCGGACGAACCGACTGACCGACAACCTACGCCAGCTTAATCGTCAGCTTGAACTGCAGGCGCGGTTTGATGCGCTTACCGGTCTCGCTAATCGCCACCAGATGGACATTCGGATGCAGGATTGCCTGCGCAGCGCATTGCTCAGCAAGAAGCCATTCGCCGTGATTTTCCTCAACGTCGATCATTTCAAACGCATCAACGATACCTGGGGCCACAACACCGGGGATGAGTTGTTAATCTCTCTCGCGCAGCGCATTACCGCCCGCCTTACCCGCGAGATGACCCTCGCCAGGCTTGGCGGCGACGCCTTTATCCTGCTGGTTCCCGAGTGTGACGACGATAAACTCAACCCGCTGCTCACGACATTGCTGGAGGATATGCGCCGCCCGTTTTCACTTTGTGGGCACACGCTGAGCACAACAATCAGCGCGGGTGTCAGCCTCTACCCGCAGGATGGCGAGACGCTGCATGAGCTGAAGCTAAAAGCCGATGCGGCCCTGAATCGCGTCAAAGAGGATGGACGAAACGGCTGGGCCGTCTACCGGAACGAGATGTCAACGGCCATTCCGGCCAACCCCGGCTTCCTGCAGGAGTTAACTCAGGCGCTGGAACGCGATCAGTTTGAACTGTGGTATCAGCCGACCTGGCATGCAAAAGACACCACTATTCACGGTTTTGAAGCCCTTCTGCGCTGGCGGCACCCTGAGCAAGGGGTGTTGCTGCCTAATCTGTTTTTACCGTCGCTGGAACAAACAGGGCTGATCATCCCGGTGGGGAACTGGGCGATTGAAGCGGCATGCCGTCAGCTTCATTTCTGGACAGAACAAGGTTTCAGCCAGTGGACATTGTCCTTTAACCTCTCCCCCGTCCAGTTCGAACAGCCCGATATCTTCCACATCATTTCGTCGATGTTGCATAAATATAATCTGTCGCCCTCCCGGCTTATCCTTGAGGTGACGGAAAGTACCGCACTGAAAAATCTCGACCGCAGTATTGAATTACTCAATGCGTTCAATCAAGCCGGGATTACCGTCTCGATTGATGATTTTGGCACCGGCTATTCCAACCTGTTGATGTTGAGCGTTCTGCCCGCTAAAGAGCTAAAAATCGACAAAAGCTTTGTGCACTCGATGCTGGTAAATGAAAAAAGCCGCAAGCTGGTGGAAACCATTATCAATATCGCCCGGACCATGGAAATGAATGTGGTTGCGGAAGGGATCGAGACGGAAGAACAACAGGTGGTGCTGACGGACCTCGGCTGTGATTACCTGCAGGGGTTCCTTTTCTCCCGTCCTTTACCTGCCGAACAGGTTCCCTGGCTGCTGCTGCAAAAAAACTCAGACAAACAAATTATACCCATTGGTAAAATTCACGCGGAACCCGCATATATTTCACAAAAAAATCATGCCTGACCGGGTTAAGTAGAGTATGTTTCAAAGGAGTCCACTCCCGTTAATTCTGTCATGATCCTCAGGCACATGGTGCCGATGTACAGGAATACGCTATGTCGCAAAATTGTTTTGATGCGCTGAATTTAATTAAAACCCCCGTGTGGCTCATTTCACCTGCTTCAGAACAGATCATTTTTGCAAATGTGGCCGCCGCTCAGATCATGGGTGATAAAACCCTGGATGACCTACGCAAAGGTACCTATTCCGCCAATGCGCATCACGTGCTGTCGATGTATGTGCCTGAACTGAAGAGTGAGCAGGAGGTCGTCGAAATCTGGACCATCTCCCGCGATGGACATGAAACCGCGCTGAGCTGCCGTCTCTCGCTTGCCCATTTCGTGCCCCAGGGGAATGTTATTGTTTTTGAAGGGCTGACGCAGCAGGTTCTCTCCGGGCTTAAGGCCAGCCGCTCCGCGACCTACCAGCGCAAAAAACAGGGATTTTACGCGCGCTTTTTCCTGACCAACAGCGCGCCAATGCTGCTTATCGATCCGTCCCGGGATGGCCAGATTGTGGATGCCAATCTGGCGGCGCTGACTTTTTACGGTTATGCGCATGATGAAATGTGCAGAAAACATACCTGGGAAATCAATACTCTGGGGCGGGATGTGATCCCCGTGATGACGGAGATTGCCGCGTTGCCGGGCGGCCATAAGCCCCTCAACTTTATCCACCGTCTGGCCGATGGCTCCACCCGCCATGTTCAGACTTATGCCGGGCCGATTGAAATTTACGGTGACAAATTGATGTTGTGCATTATCCACGATATCACCGAGCAAAAAAGGCTGGAGCAGGAGCTGGAACACGCGGCACTGCGTGATTCCATGACGGGCCTGCTCAACCGGCGTCAGTTCTATATCATCACCGATCAGGCCAATACCCATCATCTTCCCGCTCAGCAGCAATTTAGCCTGCTGCTGGTGGATACCGATCACTTCAAAAATATCAACGACCTCTTCGGCCACCTGAAAGGTGATGAGGTACTGATCTCGCTCTCGCGCACGCTGGAAGCCTGTAGCCGCAAAGAGGACCTGGTCTTCCGCTGGGGCGGTGAGGAGTTCGTCATCCTGCTGCCGCGCACCCCGCTCGACACCGCCCTGCAAATCGCCGAAACTGTGCGCGATGCGGTCGCCCGTATCACGATCCCGGGTTTACCTCGCTTCACCGTCAGCATTGGCGTGGCGCGACATAATCCGGGCGAGAGTATGGATGAGCTGTTTAAACGTGTGGACGATGCGCTTTATCGCGCCAAAAGTGATGGGCGCAATAAAGTCCTGGCGGCATGAAACTGGTGTATCTTCGTCAGCCCCGTTACAATGCCCCTCTCGAATAAATGGACCACAGGTGGGTAGATGTGCAATGGGAAAAACAGAAATAATACTCACCATAATTATTTTATTCGTTATTATATTCGGCTTCTGGTTTATTTTCAGCGGTGAGATCTGGTTTCTGGTGGAATACCTTGAGAACAGTATCTACCCCACCTTCGATGCGCTATGACGCATGTTTAATTCCTTGTTTCACCTACCGAATTTGTCAGGTATCAGCACCGGTAAGAGGTGCGTAAAATACGCAACGTTATCCTCCAACAAGTTGATAACGAATCATTAAATCATTTGCTTATTTCGCCCGTTCTCTGACGGGCTTTTTTTATTTCCGGCAATTCAGCTGTGCCAGGCTATATCTTAAACATCGTTAAACCTAAAGGTGAGAAATGATGAGCAAGAAAATCCTGATGTTGGTCGGCGATTACGCCGAAGATTATGAAACAATGGTGCCCTTTCAGGCTTTACAGATGATTGGCCATCAGGTGGACGCCGTCTGCCCGGACAAATCCCGTGGCGACTACATCATGACGGCGATCCATGATTTCGACGGTGCCCAGACCTACAGTGAAAAGCCGGGCCACCGTTTTATCCTCAATGCCGATTTTTCCGCCGTAAAAGAGCAGGATTATGACGCGCTGCTAATCCCGGGCGGACGAGCCCCTGAATATCTCCGGCTAAATGATGACGTGCTGAAACTGGTGCAGGCCTTCGACGCCGCGCGCAAACCGATTGCTGCGGTTTGCCACGGACCGCAACTGCTCGCTGCTGCCGGCATATTAAAAGGACGAACCTGTAGCGCCTATCCCGCCTGTGCGCCTGAAGTCCGCCTCGGCGGCGGGCACTATGCCAATATTGGTATCGATCAGGCGCACGTAGACGGTAATCTGGTCACTGCCCCCGCCTGGCCTGCGCATCCGCAATGGCTGGCGAAATTCAGTGCATTGCTAGAATAACAGTGCCCTGCTCCCGCCAGCAGCGCCTGGCGGGAGCAATCTGCTGGGAATAATGTGTCGCCCGGCGATTTAGCGATCCTGCCGCTCCCACTGCGCTTCCCGCTCACGCGCTTTTCTGCGGGCTTCCTCTTTTTCACGATACAGTGGCGGATAGTAGATGTTCCCCCAGTCCCATTTACCGAACCAGAGACTCATCAGCGTACTAAAGATGAGTATAAGTACGGTATAAAACAGAACGGTTCCGCTTTCACCGCCGTGGCTGAACAGATCGATGACCAGCGAATGCTGCGCGTCGCTAAACCACTGCGGATGGTCATCAAGCATCATGAAAAACAGGATCCCAAAGAGTAAATCCCCGACTTTAAATCGTTTATGAAATTTCGTGCGCCAGTTTGCATTATGTTTTTCATAATAATTCAGCAGGAACTGGTTGTTTTCCTTCAACGCTAAATCAAGTACTTCGCCTGAAGGAACTTCACCCGACCTCTTCTGATAATCACTCTGCGCGCGCAAGAAATCCGGGAAGATACTGCTGTAGATGAGCTCATTGAGTAATAGCCTGACGATATTGGCTATAAAAGGCATCACGGTGGTGGCAATCAAACCTAAGGCGGCGAGCGCCACGCAGAAAAAACCCAGATGTTCGGTCCAGTTAAGTGTCTGAACAGGCCAGGTCAATATTCCTTGCCCGCTGTATACCAGCAGCGCCAGATCGGCGAAAAGGACAATATAGATGAAGCGGATAATCCATTGCCATTCCCAGATTTTATCCATAATCCCTAACCCTGCCGGGAAAGACGCTTTCTCTTTCTTTTCATCCGTCATCATTTACCTCCCCTTTGACTCACGGAACAAACATCCCTCGTTCAATAAAGAAAAACTGGCGCAAATGCGCCAGCTCTTAATTTAACGTTCACAACGAAGCCCGTCGGTTACCGGCTCGTCAGTGTTTCTCAATATACATCGTCCGGCTATAAGCCACGTCTTCCGGGTTATTAATGGGGTAACCTTTCACCCATGGTTTGATCAGGCGGCCGTTGGTGTACTGGTAAATAGGTGCGATTGGCGCTTTTTCCGTGAGGATTTTCTCCGCCATGTTGTAGTCTGCGTTACGGGCTTTCGCCGTGTTTTCGAGCGTCGCCTGATGGATAATTTTATCGTACGCCGGATCGTTGAAACGCGAAATATTGCCGCTGTGGGTTGAGGTCAATAACGACAGGAAGGTCGATGGCTCATTGTAATCCCCGACCCATGACGCGCGGATCACATCGAAATTACCGGTATTACGGCTATCGATGTAGGTTTTCCACTCCTGGTTCTGCAGTTTGACGTCAACGCCGAGGTTTTTCTTCCACATCGAGGCCACCGCAATCGCGATTTTCTGATGGTTTTCTGACGTGTTGTACAACAGGTTCAGCTTCAGCGGGCGCTGAGGGCCATAGCCCGCGGCCTGAAGCAGCGTTTTCGCCTGGGCATTAAGTTCCTGCTGTGACATTTGCTCAAACGGCGAGGTTTCTGGCGTAAACCCTGCCGTCACGTCTGGCGTGAAATGCCAGGCGGGCTTCTCACCGGTTCCTAACACTTTGTCCGCCATGATGCGGCGATCGATGGTCATGCTCAGGGCGAGGCGTACACGGGCATCGGCCGTGGGTCCTTTTTGCGTATTAAACGCATAGTAATAGGTGCCCAGCTGAGGCGGTGTATACACTTGTCCCGGAATGTCCTTGAGCAGTTTCTGATACATGTTTTTCGGGAACGATTCGGTGATATCAATATCATCCGCCAGATAGCGTTTAGTGGCCGAGGATTCCTGGTTAATCGGTATGAACGTCACTTTTTGCAGGACGGTTTTGGCGTTATCCCAGTAGTGTGTATTTGGCACCACAACCAGTTTTTCATTCACCACGCGATCTTTCAGAACGTAGGCGCCATTTCCGACCAGAGCCCCCGGACGCGTCCACTCTTTGCCGCTCTCCACATTGGCCTTTTGCACCGGATAGAAGGCAAAGTTTGCCGTCAGATTGCTAAACCACGGCAGCGGTTTATCCAGCTGCACACGTAAGGTTTTTGCATCTACGGCCGTCACGCCCAGCGTATCTGGCGCGGCTTTACCATCAATTATCGCCTGTGCGTTATGGATACCCGCCAGCGCCGCAAACCAGGCAAACGGAGACGTGGTTTTCGGATCAACCAGACGCTGCCAGCTGTAGACAAAATCCTGAGCGGTAACCGGAGAACCGTCCGACCATTTCGCGTTATCACGTAAGGAGAAGGTCCAGATACGGTTATCATTACTCTGCCAGCGCGTCGCCACGCCTGGGGTCAGTTCACCTTTCTCATTCTGATTAATCAGCCCTTCAAAAAGGTCGCGAATGACCTGTATCTCGGGTAATCCCACGGCTTTTGCCGGATCAAGGGAAGCCGGCTCATCTTTAATGTGTCTGACCAGCTCCTGTTTTTGCGCCAGTACCGTGCCCTGTGGCACATCAGCGGCGTACGAGAGTGAAGAGAGTCCGCACAGCAACAGTGCAGTACAGAGACGCGAAACAGGATGCTTCATAAGATCCCCTTTTATGAATTCAGGTAATAAGCAGATGCGTAATTATTTGTTTCGACAATGAGAATTGCAAATACCTTCCTCCGGAAAGTTGATATCCGGCAATTTTCCCGCCATACGGAAACTATTTGATTAACCGCGAGTTTTGCACAACACTGCCAGTAGAGACTTCTTTATCAGGATTTCCTATGGCAATCACCCGACCCAGAGCGGAACGCGGCGCCTTCCCGCCAGGTGCAGAGCAGTATGGCCGTTCATTTTTAGGCGCATCGCTGATTTGGTTTCCGGCCCCCGATGCCGATCGCAACAGCGGCTTGATCATTGCCGGCACGCACGGCGACGAGAACTCGTCTGTCGTCACGCTCTCGTGCGCGCTGCGCACGTTGACGCCCAGCTTACGACGTCATCACGTGATTCTGGCCGTCAACCCGGATGGGTGTCAGCTTGGGTTACGCGCCAATGCGCGGGGCATCGATTTAAACCGTAATTTCCCTGCAGCAAACTGGCGCGCCGGTGAAACGGTTTATCGCTGGAACAGCTCCGCTGAAGAGCGTGACGTTGTCTTACTGACCGGCGATACGCCGGGCTCGGAGCCGGAAACACAGGCGCTGTGCCAGTTAATCCATAAGATCCACCCGGCCTGGGTTGTCACCTTTCACGATCCGCTGGCCTGCATCGAAGATCCGCGGCACACCGAGCTGGGCGAATGGCTGGCGAATGCTTTCGCCCTGCCGCTTGTCTCCAGCGTGGGCTATGAAACCCCTGGCTCATTCGGCAGCTGGTGTGCCGACCTGGGATTACCTTGCATCACCGCGGAATTCCCGCCGATATCGTCAGACGAAGCCAGCGAAAAATATTTAAAGGCCATGGTGGAGCTTCTGCGCTGGCAGCCTCAAAAATGAAGGACGCCGCTGGTAAACGTGAGTGCCGGTGAAACGTCAACCGCCAGCCATGTCGGGCCATCAAGATCGGCAAAACTGACATGATTTACCAGCGGCAACGCCGCGTTGATCGCCCGGGATGTACAGAGCATGCATCCCAGCATGATTGAAAACCCCTGCGCCTGCGCCTGTTCTGCCAGCGCCAGCGCCTCTGTCAGCCCGCCGGTCTTGTCGAGCTTGATATTGACCATCTCGTAACGGCCCTGCAGTTCAACCAGGCTATCGCGCGTATGGCAGCTTTCATCTGCGCAGATGGGCAGCGGGTGGATAAAATTCTTCAGCGCCGCATCATCCTGTGCCGGCAGAGGCTGCTCCAGCATGGCTACGCCCAGGTCGGCCAGCAGCTGACATCGTGCGGCAAGGCCTTCGGGATGCCATGACTCATTCGCATCCACAATTAACGTGGCTGTCGGGACTGCCGAGCGGATAGCGACCATACGCTCGCTGATCAGACGATCGTCAAGCTTCACCTTTAACAGCGTCGCCCCCGCATCAAGGAGTGCTTTTGAGCTGGCGGCCATGTGTTCAGGCTCGCCAATCACTACCGTTTGCGCCGTGACAACCGATGTCGGCAACGTGACGCCTAGCAGCGTCGTCAGCGAGGTTTGCTGTTTGGCAGCCTCCAGGCTCCAGAGTGCGCAGTCAATCGCATTACGTGCCGCGCCGGCGGGTATACGCTGCTGTAACGCCTCGCGGGTGAGCCCTTTTTCCAGATCGGGAACGAGCGTCATGATAAGTGCCATTACCGACGCCAGACTTTCGCCATAGCGCGGGTACGGCGTGCATTCGCCGACGCCCTTAATGCCATCCTCTTCTATCTCCACCACGACCACACTGGCTTCGCTTCGACTGCCGCGGGAGATCACAAACGGGGTATGCAATGGCCAGGCTTCTTCATAGACCTTAACGCTTCTCATCACTGACTCCTTGCGGCCCGGAAAGGCGAAAAAATTGGTTTGCCGTGTTATCCGCTGATGGCATACACTAGCCCCGACGTTAACTATATGTAAACAGGAAGATATCTATGTCACAACTCGTTCATTTCCAGGGCAACCCGGTTACTGTTGCAGGTTCCATTCCACAGGCTGGCAGCAAAGCACAGGCTTTTACTCTGGTGGCTAAAGATCTGTCTGACGTCACACTGTCTCAGTTTGCTGGCAAACGCAAAGTCCTGAACATTTTCCCAAGCATCGACACCGGCGTCTGTGCTGCATCCGTGCGCAAATTCAACCAGCTGGCGACGGAAATGGACAACACCGTTGTGCTGTGTATTTCTGCCGATCTGCCGTTCGCCCAGTCCCGTTTCTGCGGTGCTGAAGGTCTGAGCAACGTCATTACCCTCTCCACCCTGCGCAGCCCGGATTTCCTGGAAAACTACGGCGTGAGCATCGCGGAAGGCCCACTGAAAGGCCTGGCAGCGCGCGCTGTACTGGTTATCGATGAAAATGACAACGTCGTGTTCAGCGAACTGGTTAACGAAATCACCACCGAGCCGGATTACACTGCCGCGCTGGACGTGTTGAAAGCATAATGAATGCTTAGCATTCTATATAGCTTAGCAATCTAATGAAATAACAGGGTTTATTTCTCTTTGCAGGCTCTGGAAGACGACACATGACAAACCTCGCACTGGCGGGGTTTTTTATTCCCTTCAAGCTGAATCGTTAAAGCTAAACCCTTCACTGTTCACATTTACTGTGCAATTAATTGTATTAAAGTTAACTTAATTGCGATCTTATTCTCATATTAGACCTTAAATATTCATATTTTCTTCCCCAGTGAAGCACATCACATTTCCCTTCAGGTCAAAACATTAGATTTGCTGACGAAAGCAAATAATCGTTTCAGCAAAAAGGAAGGGATATGAAAATTAAACTGGCTATTACGCTCCTTGCAGCTTTGATTTCGGGTCATGCTGCGGCGAAAACCTGGGTGCTGACAAGCGCTGAAAGCGGCGTGGAGAAAGGAAACTGGAAAATAACGAGCGATGAGCTGAAGGTAAAAGATCAGGCGTTCAGCATTGAACAAAAAGTGTTGCACGGTGGCAAACAGGAAGGCAGCAAAATCCTTGTTATCAGCAGTAAAAGTGGCCTGACCATTACCTTAAGCCCCTCTCGCGGCATGAACCTGCTCCATGTGGAAGGCTTCGGCACCAGAATGGGCTGGGATTCCCCGGTAAAAGAGGTCGTGAACCCGGCATATATTAATCTGGAAAGTCGCAACGGGCTTGGCTGGCTGGAAGGTTTCAACGAGATGATGGTGCGCTGTGGCTATGAGTGGACGGGCCACCCGGTCACGGCTGACGGCCAAAACTACACGCTTCACGGCAAGGCGGGCAATACGCCTGTCTCGCAGGTTGAAGTGGAGGTGGCTGACGCCGCCCCCCATGAAATTCGAATTCGTGGTTTGATCAAAGAGAGCACGTTCAAAAAAGCAGATTTGCAGACCATGACCGAACTGCGTTACGTCCCAGGAACCAACCAGTTCAGTTTGCATGATGTTCTGACAAACCATGCCGATTACCCGCATGATTATCAAATCATCTACCACAGCAACTTTGGTACCCCGATCCTCGAAGAAGGTGCACGCTTCCTTGCCCCGGTCGCGAGCGTCAGTCCATTCAATGACTACGCGAAAGCCGGTGTCAACGACTGGCAGACCTATGCTGGGCCAACGAAAGGCTTTGATGAGATGGTGTTTAACCTCAAACCGCTTGCGGATAACAACCACGAAACCCTCGCGGCCGTGGTGAATAAAGCCGGTGATAAAGGGGCGTCCATTCAGTTTGATACCCGCCAGTTGCCGGTGCTGACCTTATGGAAAAATACCGACACCCTGAAGCAAGGTTATGTCACCGGTATTGAGCCGGGTACCAGCTACGCCTACCCGGTCACCATTGAGCGCGAACAAAAACGCGTTAAGCAATTGCAACCGGGAGCCAGCACACAGTTTGATCTGACCTATACCCTGCTCCATAACCCGCAACAGGTGAAAGACGTGGAGAACCGAATTGCATCGATTCAGGGAGAGACAAAGGTCGACATTAATAGCACCCCTATCGCAAAAGAATGAGTAAAAAAAAGCCTCTTTACAGAGGCTTTTTACCGTTATTCGTCACCCTTCTTCTGATTCAAACCATACTCTCGCAACTTATTGGCAATCGCCGTGTGTGAAACGCCAAGGCGTTTTGCCAGCTTACGGGTGCTTGGATAGCTACGATACAGTTGCGTCAGCACGGAGCGCTCAAAACGGCTGGTAATGTCATCCAGCGAACCTTCCATCGCCTCTTCACCTACTGACACCGTCCCGGCATCGTAATCCGGTAACAGAATATCCTGCGGACGCAGTTCATAACCTTCCAGCTGCGTCAGTGCGCGGTAAACGGCGTTCTTGAGCTGGCGAATGTTGCCCGGCCAGCCGTAGCGCATGAGCACCGTGCCGAGATCGGCTGAAAGCTTCGGACGCGGTACCCCCTGCTCGTCGGCAAAGCGCGCCACAAAGAGTTCGGTCAGCGGCATGATATCCTGCGGGCAATCGCGCAGCGGTGGGATATTCAGGGTCAGGACATTCAGGCGGTAGTAGAGATCCTCGCGGAATACCCCTTTTTGCACCAGTTCGACCAGGTTTTTCTGCGTCGCACAAATCACACGCACATCCACATGAACTTCGTGATCCTCGCCTACGCGGCGGAACGTGCCATCATTGAGGAAGCGCAGCAGCTTGGCCTGCATGCGTGGCGACATTTCACCAATCTCGTCCAGCAGCACGGAACCGCCGTTAGCCTGCTCGAAGAACCCTTTTTTACCTTCCGGCGCGTGACCAAATAATTCGCTTTCGACGGCATCTTCCGGAATCGAGGCGCAGTTCAGGGCCAGATACGGTTTTGCCGCTCGCGGGCTGGCCAGATGCACAGCATGCGCCAGCAGGTCCTTCCCGGTACCGGTATCGCCGGTAATCAGCAGTGGCGCGGTCAGACTCGCGAGTTTGCGCGCCTGGTCCACCACATGCCGCATTTTCGGGCTGACGGCAATAATCTGGCTGAATGCCCCCACATCCTGGCTGGAGATATTTTGCAGCTGACGGCCCATGCGCACGGTGGAACGCAGCATGATCACGGCACCGGTCAGAACGCGCGTGTCGGCCTCGCCTTTCAGATAGACCGGCGTTATCTCCATTAAGAAATTCTGTCCGTGGATAACCACATGCTCGCTGTGGGTGTTCTGCGGGTTGCTGTCCAGCCAGCGCTGGAAGTTAAAGCCGGGAATCAACTGTGCTGCGTTGTGGTTGCTGAGTTTTTCCTGACTCTGCGCGAACAGCTGGCAGCTGGCATGGTTAACACGCTCAACCTTACTTTTTAAATCCAGGGAGAGGAAAGGCTCTGGCATGGCTTCAAGCAATGCGCTCAATGCCAGATGCTCACGCTCCGACGGCATCCAGGGGATGGTGCGTACATCCGTAACGCCAGCGATACGGCGTATTTCTGCCATCAGGCTACTGAACGTATTAAATTCAATTTCGGCAAAATTGAGGTAAATTCGCCCGACAGGATCGATCTCAATGCCACGTAAATCAATGCTACGTAAAACAAGAAGATCGAGTAATTCGCGGGTCAGACCGAGACGGTCTTCACAAAAGACTTCAAGACGCATGGGAAATTCACCGTTTTAAGCCAATGACATTAAAATGATATGTCAGAACACGGTGATCGGGAAGATGGCTGTCAACAAATATTGACAGCCAGCACGATTAATGACCAAACCGGCTACTGAACCGGTTTTTTATTGAGCGTCTCTTTGAGCTGACCGATTAACTCACGTCGGAAATCCCCCAATCGCGGCTTATCGCCATCAATCCATGGCAGTGGACGGCACACTTCCATCGCTTTGATGCCCAGACGGGCGGTCAACAAACCGGCACCAATACCCTGCGCGGCACGGGCAGAGAGACGCGCCGCCAGATCCTGCGACATCCAGTCCATCCCCACTTCCCGCACGAGCTCGCTTGCTCCGGCAAAGGCGATGTTGAGCAATACCAGACGGAACAAGCGAAGGCGGCTGTAGTACCCCAGCTCAATACCGTATAAAGCAGCAATTCGGTTAATCAGACGCAGGTTACGCCAGGCGATAAACGCCATATCCACCAGCGCCAGCGGGCTGACGGCAATCATCAGGGTTGATTCCGCAGCAGAGCGGCTGATTTCGCGCCGCGCCTGGGCATCCAGCACCGGCTGCACCATGTGGGAATACAGCGTCACCACTTCACGATCGTTCTGGGTTTCATGGATAGCGGCATACCAGCGCTGAAGCGCCGGGTGTGACTGGTCAATACCCGCCTGACTGGCCAGCTTTTCACAAAACGCGCGGCCTTTGCCGGTTCCGTGACTGTGGAGCAGATCCCGCGCTTCATCACGCTCATGGGCGCGCTGTCGCAGGCGCCACAGGCGACGCCACTCGGTCGCAACAGACCCGACACCCGCCCCCACAATCAGAGCACCGGCAGCGCAGCCGCCCAACGCGACCCAATCCTGGGTTTGCCAGGCGTTGACTGCCCACTGGACGCCTTGCCCAACCACGCTGACGCCAAACAACGCCAGCCCGGCAGTCACCATCTTTCGCCACAGGCTGCGTTTTGGGCGTAGCGCGGCTTCCACGACCGCTTCAGCCGGCCCCTCTTCAACAAGCAGCTCTTCGGTCAGCGCCGGGGCAAAATTATCTGCCTGCGGGCCATTAAACGTCTGCGCAGTTTTAAACGCCTCCGGGTGCTCTTGCTCAAGCGTTCCGGTAAAATCAATGCGCGGTTTTAACGGTTCCGTCATCGCAATTTATCTCCAATCAAAAACTCCAGCGCCGCATCCAGACGGATATGCGGTAACGGCTGATCGACCGTCATGGCCTGCGGGCGGAAGGCTTCAAACTGGAAGCCCTGGTTCTGCCAGAAGGCCGGCCCCGGAAGGCGGGCGGGCACTTCGCCCGGATAGACAGTAAGCGGTTCGCCGTCGCTAAGACGATTCCCGCGCAATGCCGGTATTTTCTCGCCATTAAGGTCAATCAACCCACTCTGTGTCGCCTGTACGGAAGCCAGTCCGAGGCAATCCATACTGATCCCTTCGAACGCGGCATTCTGCCAGGCGTCCTGCACCAGTTGCTGCAGCAGCGACACCATATTGGCATGCTGATCGACCGTCACGTGATCGGCTTTTGTGGCCGCAAACAGCAACTTGTCGATAACGGGTGAGAAGAGACGACGAAACAGCGTGCGCTGCCCGTAGTGAAAACTTTGCATTAACTGTGTCAGCGCCAGGCGCATATCGTTGAAGGCCTGCGGCCCGCTGTTCAGCGGTTGCAGGCAATCCACCAGCACAATCTGGCGATCAAAACGTAAAAAATGGTTTTTATAAAAACCTTTCACCACTTTTTCACAGTAGTAATTGTAACGTTCGCGCAGCATTCCGGCGTTAGTGTGTTTGTCCGCCTGGGCCAGTTTTGACTCCCCGATGCCATCCACGTCCGGCCACGGGAAAAACTGCAGCGCAGGTGCGCCCGCCAAATCTCCCGGCAGAACAAAACGGCCCGGCTGGATGAAATGCAACCCTTCCTGCTTACACTGATGCAGATACTCCGTCCAGGCCTCGGCAATCGCCGCCAGCCGGTTTTCATCGGCAGGGGCCAGCGGATCCAGGCCTTCGCACAGTTTTCGCCATTTCGTCGACCACTCGGCGCGGTTGCCCTGCAACAGCCCCGTCATCTGTCGTGACCAGCTGAGATAGTCCTGAGCCAGCATAGGTAAATCGAGCAACCACTCACCGGGGTAATCCACAATTTCCAGATACAGGGTGGAGGTATCCTTGAAGTGGCGCATCAGGGATTCATTAGAGCGAAAACGCAGCGCAAGGCGAATTTCACTCACCCCGCGCGTCGGCGTCGGCCAGGTGGGCGGTTCACCATAAAGCTGAGCCAGCCCTTCATCATAGGTAAAACGGGGAATGCCAAAATCGCGCTGAGGCACACGTTTAACCCCCAGCAGGCGCTCTTCCCGCACGGCGCTCAGCAGCGGCAGCCGCGCCCCACTGTGCAGGTTAAGCAGCTGGTTCACCATCGCGGTGATAAACGCCGTCTTGCCGCTGCGGCTCAGCCCCGTCACCGCCAGACGCAGATGACGGTCAACGCCACGGTTCACCAGTGAATTGAGTTCGTTCTTAAGTCGCTTCATCGCCGTCCTTCATTGCCCGGAAGCCTCAAATACATTGCTTCAGAATACAATAAATGGGGGCAGATCGTTGATTATCAATTCTTATTTATTGCTATTGCCGTTTTCTCTCCAGTAAGATGAACGACATTGCTGTTAGTCAGGAGTGAGTAAGGTGTATGTCACCCACCATCTATGATATCGCACGGGTTGCCGGCGTTTCGAAATCAACCGTCTCCCGCGTTCTGAATAAACAAACGAATATTTCTCCTGAAGCGCGTGAAAAAGTGTTGAAGGCGATTGACGAATTAAATTATCAACCCAATAAACTCGCCCGCGCCCTGACCTCTTCTGGCTTCGACGCCATTATGGTTATTTCGACACGCTCGACGAAAACCACCGCCGGCAACCCTTTTTTCTCTGATGTTCTGCATGCCATTACAGCCAAAGCTGAAGAGGAAGGTTTTGACGTTATTTTGCAAACCTCGAAAAGCAGTGAAGACGATCTGCTGAAATGCGAAAGTAAAATAAAACAAAAAATGATTAAAGGGATCATCATGCTGAGCTCACCGGCAAATGAATCCTTTTTCACAACGCTGGATGCTTATGGCGTACCGGTGGTCGTCATCGGGAAAGTCGAAGGTGATTTTCAGAATATTTACTCGGTCGACACGGATAATTTTCACGACAGCGCCACGCTAACAGAAACCTTTATTAAAAATGGCCGACGTAACATTGCCTGTCTGCATGCGCCGCTCAATTATCATGTTTCGATTGATCGTCTTGCCGGTTATAAATCCAGCCTTGAAAAGCACGGCATCGCCATTAACCCGGCGTGGATCATCGACGGCGGATATACCCATGAAAGCGCGCTTGCCGCGGCCACAGAATTGCTCTCCTCGGCCACGCCACCTGATGCGGTATTTGCCACCGACAGCATGAAGTTACTCAGCCTTTATCGCGCGGCGGATACTCTGGATCTGAGGATCCCCGAGCAGGTTGTGATTGCAGGATACAGTGACCCGATGCTCTCTCTCATTTTAACGCCAGCACCCGGGGGTTTTGATATCCCAACCCGCAAGCTGGGTGAAGAGAGCTGCAATCTTCTTTTCAGGCGTATCGCCGGTCAGCCTGCGCCACAAAAAGTGCTTGTCGATACCCATTTTACGTTAGCGCCCTCTCTTTGCTAAAACCAGGGGCTGAAAGCCCCTGGCATCCGGTCTGTCAGAACGCGTAATTAACGCCAACACCCGCGTAGTGGAAACGGTCGCTGTCGCCTTCGTCATGGTTTTCCCATTCGTAGGCGTATTCCAGCGTCATGGATAATCCATTGTTGAAGTCATACGCGTACAGTAAACCCAGTCGGTTGAAATCGTGTCCTTCACGATCGGGATCGTCCTGCCAGTCCCAGTTCGACCAGCGATCCAGCCCCAGACGGGTATATGGCGTGAGCGTCGTCTGGCCTAATGAAACAGGCAGATACGCGCGAATTTCCTGCGTTGAAAATTCGCCGTTATTACGTGAACTGTCCATATTGAAACCGCGCTCAAGATAATAGTTCACTTTAGCAGAGAAGGTTTCATTAATGGTCCAGGTAAAACCCGTTTCCGTTTCTACACGGCTGTCGGCATAACCGGTTTTTTCCAGGTCATTCGCAAACTGATACATGGCAAACCAGCCACCAAAACGCCAGTCGTCGGACAATTTAATATCCCAGTCGGGCTGAATTTTGTAGCGCTGCATATTTGCGCTACCGTCTTTGGCACCGTGTTCATCTTTAAAGTGATAACCGTAATTACGGAAACCGCCGGTCAACCCGAGTGTAAAATCATCGGTGCCAATAAAGCGATAGCGTAATTCAAATTCCGGACGGTCAAAATAGGTCCCACGGGTCATGCTGCTGTAATCAACCGGTCCTTCCTGATACATTGCCAGCGAAAGGGTCCAGACATCCCATGTGGCATTAAACCACACAGAGGGTTCATATAATCCATCTTTATCGTCGCCCTGACCTTCGACGTTTTCAATTTCATACATGGCACCGATATTAAATTCCCAGTGTTTTGCTGATTCCGTTGCGTGCGCGCAGCTAACCCCTGCGCACAGAACGAGCGCAGCACGTCTTAGTAGAGTACTCATTTAAATGTTCCCTTTATAATTAACTCAAAAAAAACCGGAAATTTGCATTTCCGGCGAACGCCTTTCTTATCTAATAGCCACTTCAGTATCAGCGTCGAAGAAATGACATTTATTCATATCGAACTGGATGCCGATATTATCCCCCGCCGCATAATCATTTACCGCTCCTGCACGAACGACCAGCTCATGCCCGCCCACGGTGGCATAGAGCATGAACTCAGCCCCGGTCAGTTCGGCCACGCTGACTTTTGCCGCAATATCATCCCCACGGTTTTGCAGCGTCAGAATATCTTCCGGCCGGATCCCAAAGACCACGGCTTTACGCTGATATCCGGCGGCATTCACCGCCGCCAGCGTGTCTTCAGGTATCTCCAGACGCAGCGTTTCCGTCACGAAATAGCGATCGTCTATCGCGCCCCGAATAAAATTCATTGCCGGTGATCCGATGAAGCCCGCCACAAACATATTCGCCGGTTCGTTGTAGACCTGCTTAGGTGCCCCCACCTGCTGAATAACGCCATCCTTGAGGATCACAATGCGGGTTGCCATCGTCATCGCTTCCGTCTGATCGTGGGTCACGTAAATCATTGTGGTGTTGAGCTTCTGATGCAGCTTGCTGATTTCAGCACGCATTTGCACACGCAGCTTGGCGTCGAGGTTAGAAAGCGGTTCATCCATCAGAAAGACGCCGGCTTCGCGCACAATCGCCCGTCCTAACGCCACGCGCTGACGTTGCCCACCCGACAATGCGCCAGGTTTACGCGTGAGGTAATCACGCAACCCCAGGATTTGTGCCGCCCAGTTCACACGCTCTTCAATGACCGCGGGGGGAATTTTCTGCATCTTCAGGCCAAACGCCATGTTGTCGTAAACCGTCATATGCGGATAAAGCGCATAGTTCTGGAAAACCATCGCAATGTCGCGGGACTTGGCGGGCACATCGTTCATGCAGACACCGTCAATCACCAGCTCACCGGCGGAGATCTCCTCCAGCCCGGCAATCATGCGGAGCGTCGTCGATTTACCGCACCCCGAGGGACCCACAAAGACGATAAACTCCTTGTCCTCAATTTCGAGGTTAAAATCCTTAACCACATGGACCTGGTTATCGTAGATTTTCTGAATATGTTTCAGAGACAGTTGAGCCATTTTTAATTCCTTATCATTACCGTTCGGGATGCCCAGAAATCCGTCAGGCATTTCCAGGTCAGTTCCTGCGTTGAATGAAGTTGTAAGCCCGCATGGTTCAGGCCAGGTCCAATCCCGACCGAGAGCATTCCCGCCGCGTTGATTGCCTCAACGCCGGCTGCAGCATCTTCGATTCCGATAGCCTGCTCGGGGCGCACGTTCAGCCCGGCGCAGGCCGCAAGAAAGATCTCCGGGTCCGGTTTTGAGCGGGCAATGCGCGAGGCATCGGCGCAGAAATCAAAAGCCCTCTCAATGCCCAGCGCCTGCAAAATACCGGGGGCGTTAAGGGACACTGAGGCCAGCCCGATTTTGACGTTCGCCGCACGAATTTCCGCCAGCACCTCGCGGATGCCCGGAAGCAGAGAATCCTGCGTCAACGACGCCAGAGACCCGACGTAGCGCGCGTTCTTTTTATCCGCGAGCGCCTGCCGCTGCTGGTCGTTAAACTCCCCCTCTTTTCCGCCATGGCGCAGGATCCGCTGCAGCGATTCCATACGGCTTATCCCTTTCAGCTCGTCGTTGAACACCACGTCGAACGAGATGCCAATTTCCTGCGCCACGGCACGCCAGGCCAGAAAATGCAGATGCGCGGTATCGGTGATCACACCATCAAGATCGAAGACAACGGCCTCAGGCATCATGATTTGCTCCCGTGGTAGCGGTCCCATAAGTAGATGTAAAAAAATCCCTGAAAGAACAGACCTGCCGATCCGTTATGCACAGGGTTTTACCCCACAGCGTTAAGGTCACCGGTGCAGTGGTTTCAATCGTTAAAACATCATTTTCAAACGTGAAGTGAATGCGCGCGTTTCTCCATCGCAGCGGGAAAGCCAGTTTTCGCCAGTGGGCAGGCAGCTTCGGGGCAAGATGCAATTCCCCCTGGACGATCTGCATGCCGGCAAATCCCTGAATAACGCCGGACCAGATAGCCCCGGTGGCGGCAGCATGAATCCCGTCATCGCAGCTGTGCGGATCGTCGCCCAGATCGATGGCGACACCCTCGCGCCAGAAGGCGTAGGCCCTTTCCGTATCGCCACACCGGGCAGCAACAATTCCGTGAATCGCTTTGCTCAGCGAAGAGTCGTGTATGGTACGCGGCTCGTAGTACGCCAGGTTGGCAGCACACTGCTGCGGAGTAAACCGTTCCGGCAGCAGGTAGGTGAGCATCACCACATCGGCCTGTTTAAGGATCTGCATCTCGTTCACTTCCGCGCGGGAGTAATCGAGCAGAATGGTCTGTTTACCCGCTTTCGCCTTATAGCGGCTCAGATCGATAGCCGGTTTCGCCATGAAGGTGTCATCCTGAGGAAGGACCCCTTCTGCGTTGGCTTGCGGTAACCACAAACGGGACATAAACCGGCTGGCATTCTCCATGAAGCCGGCATCTTCATGATTGAACATCGCCATAAACTGGCGCGCACAGGCGACATTGTGCCAGGCCAGATAGTTGGTGTAGGCATTGTTATTGACGTGCTCCGTGTACTCATCCGGCCCGATCACATCGTGGATTTCCAGGCGACCATTGACTTCCGTCGCCCGCCCCATCCAGAACGTTGCCGTCTCTATCAGTAGCGTCAGCCCTTCGTTACGCATAAAAGCGTCATCATGTGTCGCTTGCCAGTAGGCCACGACAGCCCAGGCAATGTCCGCCACAATGTGATGTTCTGCCAGCGCAGAGGCCACTTTCTGGCGCGTGCCCGTGCGGATGTTGATTGCTGCATATTCCGGCGTTTCCTCCTGACCGCTCGCGGCACTCTCCCAGGGGAAAAGTGCGCCAGGCCAGCCGTTGCGACGCGCTTTTTCACGAGCCCCGGCCAGGTTGAGCCAGCGATAACGCAGCAGTCTGCGGGCGACCTGCGGACGCGTAAAGAGATGGAAAGGCAGCAGGAAAATTTCGGTATCCCAGAAGACGTGGCCTTTATACCCTTCGCCGGTCAATCCTTTCGCGGCGATACTGCAGCGCTCATTGTCGGCAGGGGTCATGGCGGTCAGATGCCAGACGGTATAATCCAGCGCGAGCTGATCCTGCGGTTCCGCAGACGTTACCGCTACCCGCGCATCTCGCCAGACGTCTTCCCAGGCGCAGGCAGAGCTCTCCAGCAACGATGCGTAGCCTCGCGCTGCGCACACCTTGAGTTCGGCCAGTGCGTTACGCGCAAACGACGCCTGCGAAAGGGCTTTGTCACTGCGGTGGGCGACCCAGACGATCTTTTCAAGCGTGACAGTGTCACCCTGCGAAACGTTCAGGTCGTAATGCGCACTGATGCGACGATTTTTAGCGGTAAAGCAGCTTTCGCTACCCGCTGAAAGCCGGCAGAACGCGGATATAACGACGTCAGAGACCCGGTCCTGCGTTTCATACACGCCCTGCATACAGTTCTGGTCGAATACCCGGACTGAAATCTCATCCAGATGCTGCCTGCCGCTGTTGGTTTGCGTCGCATCGATTCCGGTTTTCAACACCACCTGCGAGGGCCCATCAAGGGGAGTGATGGCGAGTTGCATTGCCACTAACGGCAGCTGAGCGAGAGAAACGAAACGACGGCTCTCCAGGCGATAGCGTTTCCCGTCGGGCGAGCGCCAGAGCACGCTGCGACGCAGTTCACCATTGGCAAACGCCAGCTCGCGCTGCCACTCAAGAAGCGCCCCGGAAAGCAGGGTAAAATTCACACCATCCAGTTCAACCTCAATACCGGTAATATCCGGCAGGTTGATTAACTCCGTGGTCTCATTGCGACCTGCGCGATGATAAAGCCCGGCGAGATACATGCCTCTGGTTTGCTGGGTGTAATCCTCTTCGTGTGCCGCGCGAATGCCCATGTAGCCATTGCCGCAAGCCATGATGGAGGCGTATTTATTCAGACTGTGGGGAGAGAAGCCCGGTTCGGTTAAAACAGACACATTCAGCATAACGTCACGCTTTCCCCTGTATCCGCCGATTCATAAAGCGCGGCAACAAGTTGCTGGATAACCAGCCCCTGTTCCGCATCTGCGATCATAACCGGCTCTCCCAGCACATGGCGTACAAACGCCTCCATGCTGCGCAGGTGACGCTGGTCGTCTGCCTCAACACGCTGCATGAGGGTCTGTAAAACGCCTGCCTCATCGTGGTATATGTGTGCCGGGAAGAGCGTGGCCCCCGCCTTTTCGCCACAGAATGAAACATTCATGATCGACTGCTCACGGATATTCAGCGCAAACGACGTATCCAGGCGCAGAACGCCGCCATTGCAGAATTCAATTGTGCCAAACAGAGCATCTTCAACGGTAAACCGGGCGGGATCCCACTCGCCAAACTGTCCACTGTTTTTACGGTTCCCCAGCTTCTGGAAGCTGTGGGCGGTCACCCTTTTTACCGCCGGGAAACCCAGCACATACATCGCGGCATCCAGCATATGAATACCGATATCGATAAGCGGTCCGCCACCCTGTAGCGATTTGTTCGTAAAGACGCCCCAGCCCGGCACGCCGCAACGACGCAGCGCCTGCGCCGACGTAAAGTAGATCTCACCTAACGCTCCGTTTGTGACAGCGTCACGAAGCAGCTGCGTGTCGAGCGCAAACCGATGGTGAAAATCATACGCCAGTACTTTTCCCGCTTTACGGGCCGCCCTGCGCATCTGGTCAGCCTGTTGCGGCGTCATGGCAGGCGGTTTTTCGCACATCACATGACATCCGGCCTCCAGTGCCGCCATGACATGTTCAAAATGGAACCGGTTTGGCGAGCAGACGCTGACCACATCAGGTTTTACCGCCTGCAGCATTTCAGATGCATTCTGCCAGACCGAAGGAATTGCATGACGTTCCGCAAACGCCTGTGCCTGTTCAAGGCCGCTGTCCATGACAGCGACCATTTGAACATCACTGCGAGTGGCGTAATACGAGGCATGCACTTTGTCCGCGACCTGCCCGGCGCCAATAATGGCGACGCGCAGAAGCGAAGGTGTTGAAGCACTCATCACGCTCGTCATCCTTAGCATTCACGCAGATACGTGAGTGAATCCTGGTAAGCCTGGGCCGGATCGTCGGCGCGGACACGGCACTCATACACCACGTAGCCCTGATAGTTGTCCGCACGAAGCTGCCCGAACAACGTGGCAAAATCCAGCGTCCCGCTGCCAGGCTGATAGCGATGGTTATCGGCGATATGCACATGACCCAGCAGATCCCGGTTGCGATGCAGCGCCTCTGTTAGCGAATCTTCTTCGATATTCATGTGGTAAAAGTCGCCGATGATCTGCACATGCCTGAGCGCGTTCTCTTCAATATAGCGACGCGCATCCGAGAGCGTGTTGACCATGTGATCCTGGTAGCGGTTGAGCGGCTCAAGGTAAACGGTGGTCCCGGTACGCGCTGCCACCTCATCCAGATAACGGAGCGAAGCACTCACCGCTTCGCGGTCACCCGCCAGGCTGCGTGGAGAGGTCATCGGCGGCAAACGGAAGGTAAACATTCCCCAGGCGGCGGGCACAATAATCCCCTTTCCACCCACTTCAGCCAGCGCTTCCAGGATGCGTTCGATCTGTTTTAATCCGTTCAGACGACGTTCTTCAATGAAGTCACCAATCCAGCCGTCATATCCCCCACAGGCGGTGGTCACCGGCAGGCCCGTGGCGGTGATTGCGGCTTTCACTTCATCGAGATTATCCACCAGCAGTTTGCCGTCAATTTCAAAGCCATCAAAACCCATCGCTTTGATGTACTGGAATTTCTCCAGAATAGAAATCGGGAAAAAGGCCTGGTTTTGCGTTGCGATTTTCATTGATGCTCTCCTTAGCTTAAAAAGTGACGCCCATCTTGATGCTCAGTTCCGGATGCTGATCGACATACTTCATGTAGCTCTCAGCGCTGGTGGTAAAGGTGACAACCGGGTCAATCAGATCTTCGCAGTTCAGATAACCGTTCATCAGCAGTTCCCAGCAGGTCTCTTCAATACGCTTGCGGCTCCAGCGCGGGTAATCCGGGTTGGGTTCGCTGCAGGCGCGCGAGAAAACGATTTTCGCGTTATTGAAGTGGGCTTCACGCCCCAGATTGAACCCTTCTGCGAACGGTTTCGCGAAAGCCACGTAGGCGATCGTTCCACCGTAGGCGAGCCCGCGCAGCGCAGACTGCAATGCATCGGCAAAACCGCTGGTTTCGATAATCACGTCAGCGCCCTGCTTTCCGGTCAGTTTTTTAATCTCCAGACCGACATCGGTGCCAAACGGATTGAGGCAGTAATCGGCCCCGTGACGGCGGGCAATTTCGCAGCGATGTTCGATAGGATCGACACCGATGACGATGGATGCACCGGCTTTTTTCGCCAGCTGAATCGCAATCTGCCCAATAGCACCCAGTCCGACCACAACGACAAAATCCCCTACCCGCACGTTAGCATCACGCACGCCGCTCATGGCGAACTGCGCAGGGTCGTAACAGACGGCATTTTTCCAGGAAGACCCTTGCGGCATTTTGCGCAGCTTGTAGTTATTAACGGCATTCACGATGACCGTCTCCTGCAGCGGCCCATAGCAGCAGACACGGTCGCCCGTCTGGTAGTCCGTCACGTCATCGCCGCATTCGATAATGTCGCCAACGATCATGTTGCCCAGCTGGAACTTACCAAACTCAATGCCCCGCGCCGCGCCCTCTTCACGCGGGGTAAACATCTGCCACTCCGCGTTAAACTCCTCATCAATGAAGGGACTTGCCGCCCGGAAATCTACCACTTCGGTGCCGTGTTTTGGCGCGCCGAAGCGCGCACGAATTTTCACTTCATGGACGGCAACAGGACGATCTTCATATTCCACCAGCGCCGCTACACGAGGCGCTGTCGCAACTAACTTTTTCATGACTGACTCCTAGTTAAAACTGGCCGCCTCAGCCTTTAACGCCACCGGCGGTCAAACCACTTTTGATAAAACGTTCAGACAGTGCGTACATGATGACCACCGGAAGCGCTGTCACCAGCGATGCCGCCATCATCCGACCCCAGATATAATCTGGCGTGCTAAAGAGGGTGTTCAGCCCAACCGGCAAGGTGAAATTGCTGGCGCTGGACAGGAAAATGGATGCAAACAGGTAGTCGTTCCATGCCACCATGAAGCAGTAGACGAACACCGACACGAGGCCGGAAATCGCCAGCGGAACGGTAATGCGGAAGATAATTTGCAGGCGGTTAAGCCCGTCCATCATCGCGGCTTCTTCTATTTCATCCGGAATGGTGTCGAAATAGCTGCGCAGCATAAAGACGGCTGTCGGCAGCGTCTGGGTCACCATGGTGATAATCAGCGCCAGCTCCGTGTCATAGATCCCCAGCGCGGTGATGATTTTGAACAGCGGCACCACCAGCAAAATCCCCGAGAACATATAGACGGTGTAAAAACTCGCATTGATCGTCGTGCGTCCTTTAAAACGCAGTTTGGATAACGCGTAAGCCCCCAGCGTGCCGAGAAAAACAGCAATTACCGACGAGGTCAGCGAGACCACCATGCTGTTTCTGAAGTAGTCCACAAACGGGAAGATCAGCGGATTAAAGATGTCGATGTAATGCTGCAGCGTCCACGCCTGCGGCAGGATGGTCGGATGGAGCGATATCGCCTCTTTCGCGCTCTTGAGCGAGGTCATTAACATCACAAAGAACGGGAACAGCGTGATGATCAGAAACACCGCCAGCCCCAGATAAAAACCGAGACGGCCCAGTACGCGTTTATTTGTTGCCATTGAGGTTTACCCTTTTTCTGGTCAGCAGAATGACGGCGAAGATGATCACGAACAGCACCATGGAGATGGCAGCGGCTTTCCCGAGGTCATTGAAGGCAAATGCGGTCTTGTAGAGATAGACGCCCAAAATATCGACCTTGGTAGTCAGGAGATAAACATCAGCGAACATATAGAACATCCAGATGGTTCGCAGTGTAATCACCGTGGCCAGCACCGGCATAATGGCGGGCAGCGTGACGATACGAAAACGCTGCCAGGCATTTGCCCCATCCATTTCCGCGGCTTCGTACAGCGATTTATCGATGGTCTGCAATATCGCGAGGAACGAGATAAACGCGTAGGGGAAGTAACGCCAGATGGCGAACAGCACCACCAGCACAAAACTGCTGCCCGGGTTGTCGAACCACAGCGGCGCCTGGTCATACAGGTGCAACAGATCGACACCCAGATAGTTCACAATGCCGTAGCCGTTGTTGAACATGTATTTCCATGCAAACACCAGCGAGATGGATGGTGTGACGTAGGACAAAATCACCAGTGAACGTGCCGTTTTCCGCAGACGAAATTCCCGGTTAAAAAAGATGGCAACGGCCAGCCCCAGCGCCGTGCTGCCCATCACCACCAGGGCGGTGTACCAGAACGTCATCCACAGGGAGTGCCAGAATGCGCCATCGCTGAGGATACGAACATAGTTATCCAGCCCGACAAACACGGCGCTAATGCGCGGGTTAAGCGGCAAACGTAAAAAGCTGATTTCAATATTGGAAATCATCGGCCAGGCCACCAGGCCCCCCAGCAAAATCAGGCTGGGGGCCAACAGCAGCATGGCGAAAGGCATATCTGAACGACCAGAAAACAACGTCTTCATAATTTCCTTCCGCAGAGCGCTCCTATCGTTGTGAAATCAGGTCAGTCAGTCGCTTTTGGCTGTTGCTTAACGTTGCAGTGAGATCTTGTTGACCTACTGTGACGTTATGCACCATGGAACTGATGATGCCGGACCCCGTTACATCACCCATGCGGGTAAAGTTTTTGTCGCCCACGGCGCCAAATACCTGCACATTCGGGAACTGGGCGATAAGCTCATAGGGAAGTTGACCAAACGCTTTAATGACCTCGTTGTCTTTCCAGGAGTCCGTGCCGACGACCAGTTTGTTCACCGGCAGCGCGGCACCCGGGGACATCATCACCCAGTCAGACGCGTTCTGTGCCTGCTCCATCCAGGTAACAAACTTCTGTGCAGCCTGGGTTTCATCTTCTGTTTGACCGGAGGTGATCGTCAGCGATGTGACCATGCCGTAGACCGCTGAAGACGTTTCAGTCGGAACGACAAAGCCCAGATTGGCCGGGTTGCCGTCTTTATAGACCGCCGGCAGGATATAGGTGGAATACACCGCCATCGGCGCCGAGCCATTCATAAAGGCATCTTTAATCTCCATGACATCGTTCGAGCCCGGCATGGTGGTCGCGGCCAGTGCTTTATAGAACGCCAGCGCGTTCACCATTTCCGGGGTATCGATGTTGATTTTCCCGTTGGCGTCAAAAACGTTCGCGCCACCGGAAAGCGCAAACTGAGAAAACGCCTGCTCGGTCATCACGCTTTCCGCCGTGGGTAGCGCAATGCCATAGCGTTTTTTAGCCGGATCGTTGAGGCGTTGGCTGGCTTTCAGCAACTGTTCCCAGTTATGCGGCTCCTCAATACCCGCCGCAGCAAGCACATCTTTGTGATACCAGACGCCGGACAGCCAGGCGCTGATTGGCACCCCCGTCCAGGCTGAGCCGTCTTCCGTGCGAACGACACGTAAAATTCCGTCATAGAAAGTGTTTTCGCCCACCGCTTTGATGGCGGCGTTGATCGCATCCCGGTCCAGCAGCTGCTCTTTATCCATGACTTTTGCGTAGTCATGGCTGACCTCAATGACCTCGGGCAGCGCACCGGTGCGGGCCAACGTAATCACTTTGGTGTTGTAGGCATCCTCTTCTACCGGTACCTGTTTCACCGTAATCGTCGGGTTCTCTTTCTCGAATTTTTCAATCAGTTTTGTAATTACCGCCTGACGCTCCTGTTCAACTGAGGAGTGCATAAACTCAATGGTGACAGCAGAGGGTTTGTCATCCTTACAGCCTGACAACAAGGCGCACGAAACCAGTGCTGATATCAGCACAATTTTGGGCATATTCATGTTTAAGGTCCTTTTTTAGTTTTCTTTAATCCACAACACCTGCCATGGATTAAGGGTCAGAGTCGTACCAGTAATATCTTTCCCGGCGATCAATTCCCTGCCGGATGGAATATTCGACTCAAGCGTTTGAACGCGATCGCTGAAATTAAATAACGCGGTAACTTTTTCGCCACTTTGCGCAATACGCATTATTTTTAATACATGCTCGCCTGCCGTACTAAAACAAGCCTGACTGTCAGGGTGGAATGCTTTTTCTGCACGCCTCAGGGCGATTAATTCACGCAATCTATAATAGACTTTCTGCCGCAGGCTATTTTCGTTCTCAAGTTCACTGTCGATTGCACCGGCGAGGTATTTTTTGCGGTTAATCGCACGGTTATATCCCAGGCGCTCCACGCCCTCATAATCATTACGCGAGCCAAGAATACTTTGGATATAGACGGCAGGCACACCGGGGAAACTCAGGAGTACAGCATGAGCCAGAATAAACCGGGCAATACGGTGATTGTCATCGCAGTCCCTTGTGCTTAACGCATCAAGATAAGTGACATTGATTTCATACGGGCTTCGCGTTCCATCCGGATTGTTTTTCCAGTTGACCAGCGCCCCCTCGGCCTGAAGTTTCTCAACCAGCGAGAGGATCTCAGACTCGGGTAAAATTCCGCGTAACGGATTGAGGCCAATCCCGTCATGCGAGGCCAAAAAGTTAAACCAGGTGGTTTTCGTGGAAGGAAGCGTCAACGACGACGCCCACTGACACAGCGCCCGGACATCCTGACGGTGTACCGCATGCAGCACAAGCGGCGGCAAGGAGAACTGATACACCATCTGCGCTTCATTGTTGCCGTCACCAAAGTAGGCAACGTTGTCTTTATGCGGGACATTGGTCTCAGTGATTATCACCGTACCCGGCGCGACAGCCTCGGTAATGGCACGGAAAAGCTGGATAAGCTGATGGGTTTGTTCCAGATGGATACAGCTCGTTCCGGGTATCTTCCACATAAACCCAACGGCATCCAGACGAATGTAGCGCGCCCCTTCAGTCAGGTAGTGCAGCAGCACGTCTACCATCGCAATCAGAACCTGAGGAGAGGCAAAATTGAGATCGACCTGGTCGCTGCTGAAGGTGGTCCACAGGTGGCGTACGCTGCCATCGTGAAGCGTAAACGGCGTGAGGAGGGGCAAAGCACGCGGTCGCGTGACGGCCGACAGATCCGTTTCAGGGTCAACAGAAATGAAGAAATCGTTATACCCCGGCATTTGCTTAAGGTAATTCGCGAACCATTGACTTTGCGCCGACATGTGATTGCAGACGAAATCAAACATCAAACTGGCTGATTGTTTTAATTCGGCGATGTCCTGCCACGTTCCTGTTTCTGGTGCGACGTCGTGGTAATCAATAACAGAAAAACCGTCGTCAGAAGACCACGGATAAAAAGGTAAAAGATGAACATGTGAAAAGGAGTGAGAGAGCCACTTATTATAAAACCGTGTGAAAACCGGCAGGGCTTTCTCCCCTTCTGCCGAAAACTGATCGGCATACGTAATCAGGACAACATCTTTTTCATCCCACCCCACCTTACGCTTATCTGTAATAACAGAAATCGCGTTATCAATCTTTTCCAGCAACACCGAAAAATGGGTATCGGAAAATGATTCCCCGTAAACAAGATTAATGATTTCTTTAATTTTAGCCTGCATTTTATTTTCCATGGTAGCGGTCCCACGGAACGCAATCTACTCCCATGAAAAATATCTGTCAACGGACCGGGACGCAGAAAAAGGCGATTGCAAAGCAGCTCAACGCAGTATTGTGAGCTGCCGCAAAGAAAGAAAGGGAAAGCGAAGAAGTATCGCTAGCCTGCCCCGAAAACGAGAAAGGCTAACGTACGCAGGAATTATTGGGGAAAGTAGCGGCGTGAAAGCTGTTTTGCCACTTTTTGCAGCAGAGGTTCGAGCGCCACAGCCAGCAACATTCTTACCGGCTTGCGGGCAACAGATTTTATCGCCCAACCCGCCACACCTGCCGGGCCGAAACGTAATGCCGTCAGCAGGACCAGTTTACCTGCGATTTTCAGGCCGGGTTTTACCTTCTGACCGGCCTGTTGCCAGTTTTGCTTCATGTATATTCTCTCTTAAAGCTGACGAAAACGGCTTCTCAGCGTGAAGGTGTCAGACGTGACATAGCGCTCCATCTCACGTAACCGCTTCTCCCCAGCGGCGAGTTGATCGTCAACCGCGTTCAGGAGATCGTTGCTGGTCGGTGCGCCTTCTGCGGCCAGTTCACCTTCCGGCATCGGGTCGAGTACAAACGACAGCACGATGTACGCCACCAGGGTGATAAACGCCAGACCGAAGAAGATCGACAGCACTGTTACCACGCGAACCAGTTTGACCGGGACATCAAGATAATGGGCCAGTCCGGCACAGACGCCGCGTACCATTCCCTGCTGCGGAATGCGCCACAATTTTTTGTTCAGGTTCAGTCCAGCCATTAACGGTCCCTCCAGTTTGGATGTTCTGCATCGAGGATATCTTCCAGCGCCTGAATGCGTTCGCGCATTTTATTCGCCTGTTCGGTCAGCTGTACGAGACGCTGTTGTTCACTCTGGGAAAGTTCACCACGTGAAGAACGGTTGCTGTAGTGCAGCCATAACCAAATCGGCAGAACAAACAGCACGAAAATGGTCAGGGGAATAGCCAGAAAAAGCGCGCTCATGTGTACTCCTTGTCTTACGATGCGTGGCGGCACGCTCAGGTGCCGCACAAATTATTATTGGTTGTCTTGCTTCATTTTGGCTTTCAGCGCAGCAAGTTGCTCGCTGATTTCATCGTCCGCTTTCAGGTCAGCAAACTGCTGATCCAGTGACTTTTGTTTACCAATGCTGTGACTTTCCGCTTCCGCTTCCATATGGTCGATACGGCGTTCAAATGACTCAAAACGTGCCATTGCTTCATCCAGCTTACCGCTATCCAGCTGGCGACGTACATCGCGGGATGAGCTTGCCGCCTGGTGGCGCAATGCCAGCGCCTGCTGACGCGCACGCGTTTCGTTCAGTTTGTTCTCAAGCTCACCAATTTCTTTCTTCATACGCGAAAGGGTATCATCGACCAGTGTGACTTCATGCTCGAGCGTCGCGACCATGTCTGCCAGCTTCTGTTTTTCAATCAGCGCGGCGCGGGCCAGGTCTTCTTTATCTTTACGCAGCGCAAGTTCTGCTTTTTCCTGCCATTCGTTAAGCTGAGCGGTCGCCTGCTCAATGCGGCGCGTTAACTGTTTTTTCTCAGCCAGCGCACGGGCGGAGGTAGAACGCACTTCAACCAGCGTATCTTCCATTTCCTGAATCATCAGGCGCACCAGCTTCTGCGGATCTTCCGCTTTCTCAAGCAGTGAGTTGATATTGGCGTTCACGATGTCGGCGAAACGAGAAAAAATACCCATAATGTGATCCTCATAGTTCTGTTATCGGGCGATGCCCTGCTACATAGCTAATACAAATACCGTGCCAAGTTTTTATCTTGTTGATTTTACTTGATGTGGTTGATTTCCAGGCATCGGCACACTATGCTCACCTGGTGAATATCACTAAGGAGTGGTTAATTTCATCATGGCTGGATACAAAGACAATTTACTCGGCGAAGCCAACAGTTTTCTGGAAGTCCTCGAACAGGTCTCCCGTCTCGCGCCGCTCAACAAGCCGGTGCTTATTATCGGTGAGCGCGGCACGGGCAAGGAACTGATTGCTAACCGTCTACATTATTTATCCGGACGCTGGGATGGCCCCTTCATTTCGCTTAACTGCGCGGCGTTGAATGAAAATCTGCTCGACACGGAGCTTTTCGGTCATGAAGCCGGTGCTTTTACCGGTGCCCAAAAACGCCATCCGGGTCGTTTTGAACGCGCCGACGGCGGCACGCTGTTTCTTGATGAACTGGCCACCGCGCCCATGCTGGTACAGGAAAAGCTGCTGCGCGTGATTGAGTATGGCGAGCTGGAGCGTGTCGGCGGTAGCCAGCCGTTGCAGGTCAACGTGCGTCTGGTGTGCGCGACCAATGCCAACCTCCCGCAAATGGTGGCAGAGGATAAATTCCGTGCCGACCTGCTCGACCGGCTGGCCTTTGACGTCGTTCAGCTCCCGCCGCTGCGCGAGCGAAGAAGCGACATCATGCTGCTGGCAGAGCAGTTTGCGATTCAGATGTGTCGCGAGCTCGGTCTGCCGCTTTTTCCGGGGTTCAGCGAGTATGCAAAGGAAACACTCCTCGCTTACCACTGGCCGGGAAATATCCGTGAGTTAAAAAACGTCGTGGAGCGTTCTGTCTATCGCCACGGCAGCAGTGAGACCGAGCTGGATAACATTATTCTCGATCCTTTTCAGCGTAGCCCGCAGCCAGCTTCCGCCCCGCCCGCGTCCGGAGCTTCCCCTGCACTTCCCCTGGATTTGCGGCAGTTCCAGCATGAACAGGAACAACAGCTGCTTGAGCAGAGCCTGAAGATGGCGAAATATAACCAGAAACGGGCGGCTGAACTCCTGGGTCTGACCTACCATCAATTAAGGGCATTGCTCAAAAAGCATCAAATGCGCTGACAATATCAGCACTTACCCGCAGACATTTTTACGAAGCAGGCGTAAGTGCGATACACTTTGCAGATCGAACCTAAAAACCTTAAAAATTATGCGTCTGGTTTTATCGTCCTTCTTTGCACTTGGTCTGTTCAGCAGCCTGGCGTTTGCTGCGCCCGAACCCGCTACGCAACCTGATATTCGCGACAGCGGCTTCGTCTATTGCGTAAGCGGTCAGGTTGATACATTTAACCCGCAAAAAGCGGGCAGCGGCCTGATTGTGGATACCCTTGCCGCGCAACTCTATGACCGTCTGCTTGATGTGGATCCCTACACCTACCGTCTGGTGCCAGAGCTTGCCGAAAGCTGGGAAGTCCTGGATAACGGCGCGACCTACCGTTTCCACCTGCGCGATGATGTCGCATTTCAGCACACGCCATGGTTTACCCCAACGCGCAAACTGAACGCGGATGACGTGGTCTTTACGTTCCAGCGTATCTTTAACCGTAATCACCCGTGGCATAACGTTAACGGCAGCAACTTCCCCTACTTCGACAGCCTGCAGTTTGCCGATACCGTTAAAAGCGTTCGCAAGCTGGATAACCGCACGGTGGAGTTTTCGCTGAAGCGCCCGGATGCCTCTTTCCTCTGGCACCTGGCCACCCACTATGCGTCCGTCATGTCTGCTGAATACGCCGCGAACCTGAGCAAAATCGATCGGCAGGAGTTAATCGATCGTCAGCCAGTCGGTACCGGTCCGTTCCAGCTGGCCGAATATCGCTCCGGACAATATATCCGCCTGCAGCGCCATGCGCATTTCTGGCGCGGCACGCCGCTGATGCCACAGGTAGTGGTCGATCTTGGCTCTGGCGGGACGGGGCGTTTATCAAAACTGCTGACCGGGGAGTGCGACGTGCTGGCGTGGCCTGCTGCCAGCCAGCTCACCATTTTGCGCGACGATCCGCGTTTGCGCCTGACGTTACGCCCCGGCATGAACATCGCCTATCTGGCGTTTAATACCGATAAGCCGCCGCTGAACAACCCTGCCGTACGCCATGCGCTGGCGCTGGCCATCAACAACCAGCGTCTGATGCAGTCGATCTATTACGGTACGGCAGAAACCGCCGCCTCTATTTTGCCGCGAGCCTCGTGGGCCTATGACAGTGAAGCTAAAATTACGGAATACAACCCGGCAAAAGCGCGTGAACAGCTGAAAGCGCTGGGGGCAGAAAACCTGACGCTGCAACTCTGGGTACCGACCAGCTCTCAGGCCTGGAACCCAAGCCCGCTGAAGACCGCCGAGCTGTTGCAGGCAGATATGGCGCAGGTGGGTGTGAAAGTGATCATCGTGCCGGTTGAGGGTCGTTTCCAGGAGGCGCGCCTGATGGACATGAACCATGATTTAACCCTGACAGGCTGGGCGACCGACAGTAATGATCCGGACAGCTTCTTCCGTCCGTTGCTGAGCTGTGCGGCGATTAACTCCCAGACCAACTACGCCCACTGGTGCAACCGGGAATTTGACGGCGTGCTGCAAAAAGCGCTGGCGTCCCAACAGCTGGCGTCACGCATAGACGCCTATGATGAAGCGCAGAAGATCCTTGCCGAAGAGCTGCCCGTGCTGCCGCTGGCCTCGTCCCTGCGCCTGCAGGCCTATCGCTATGATATTAAAGGCCTGGTGTTGAGTCCGTTCGGCAACGCCTCCTTCGCCGGCGTGTCTCGCGAAAAAGAACAAGAGGTGAAAAAACCATGATCATTTTTACCTTGCGCCGCCTTCTGCTGTTGCTGGTGACGCTCTTTTTCCTGACCTTTGTTGGTTTCAGTCTGAGCTATTTCACCCCGCACGCCCCGCTCCAGGGGTCGTCGCTGTGGGATGCGTGGCTCTTCTGGTTTAACGGTCTGCTGCACTGGGATTTCGGTGTTTCAAGCATCAACGGACAGCTCATCTCCGAGCAGCTGAAAGAGGTTTTCCCGGCGACAATGGAGCTGTGCATTCTGGCATTCGGTTTTGCCTTAATGGTTGGTATTCCGGTAGGGATGCTGGCAGGGATTTATCGCAACAAATGGCAGGATAAATTTATCAGCGCCCTCGCCCTGCTCGGCTTCTCGATCCCGATCTTCTGGCTGGCGCTGCTGCTGACGCTTTTCTTTTCCCTCAACCTGGGCTGGCTGCCGGTTTCTGGCCGTTTTGACCTGTTGTATACGGTAAAAACGGTGACCGGGTTTGCTATCGTTGACGCCTGGCTGTCTGATTCAGCCTGGCGACATGAGATGATCGTCAGCGCCGTACGCCATATGGTCTTGCCGGTACTGACGCTGGCGGTGGCACCGACAACCGAAGTGATCCGCCTGATGCGCCTGAGTACCATCGAGGTGTTCGATCAGAACTATGTCAAAGCGGCCGCCACGCGCGGCTTATCGCGCCTGACTATCTTGCGCCGTAATGTGCTGCATAATGCCCTGCCGCCTGTGATCCCGCGACTGGGGCTCCAGTTTTCCACCATGCTCACCCTGGCGATGATTACCGAAATGGTCTTCAGCTGGCCGGGGCTGGGACGATGGTTGATCAATGCTATCCGCCAGCAGGACTACGCCGCCATTTCGGCGGGCGTCATGGTGATTGGCTCTCTGGTGATTATTGTTAACGTGATTTCCGATATTTTGGGTGCTATGGCCAACCCGTTGAAGCATAAGGAATGGTATGCCCTACGATAACGTATACAGTGAAAAGCGCACGCCCGGTGCGCTGCGTACCGTGTGGCGTAAATTCTATGGTGACACCACGGCAATGATTGGCCTTTATGGCTTCGCCGGGCTGGTGTTGCTCTGCGTTTTTGGCTCCTGGTTTGCGCCCTACGGTATTGATCAGCAGTTCCTTGGCTATCAGTTGCTGCCCCCATCCTGGTCGCGCTACGGTGAGGTCTCTTTCTTCCTCGGTACGGACGACCTCGGGCGTGACGTATTGAGCCGCCTGTTGAGCGGCGCGGCGCCGACGGTCGGCGGTGCATTTGTGGTGACGTTTGCTGCCACCATCTGCGGTCTGGCGCTCGGCATCTTTGCCGGGTCGACGCATGGCCTGCGCTCGGCGGCACTGAACCACATTCTCGACACCCTGCTCTCTATTCCGTCCCTGCTGCTGGCCATCATTGTGGTGGCGTTTGTCGGGCCACACCTGTCGCATGCCATGTTCGCGGTCTGGCTGGCGATCCTCCCCCGCATCGTGCGTTCGGTATACAGCATGGTGCATGACGAGCTGGAAAAAGAGTATGTCGTCGCAGCTCGCCTGGACGGTGCGACAACCTTAAACATCCTCTGGTTTGCCGTACTGCCGAACATCGCTGCCGGGCTGGTCACGGAGATCACCCGCGCCCTGTCGATGGCGATTCTGGACATCGCGGCGCTTGGCTTTCTCGATCTCGGTGCGCAGCTGCCGTCGCCTGAATGGGGCGCGATGCTCGGTGACGCGCTTGAGCTTATCTACGTTGCGCCGTGGACGGTCATGTTACCGGGCGCAGCCATTATGGTGAGTGTGCTGCTTGTTAACCTGCTGGGCGATGGTATACGCCGTGCAATTAATGCGGGGGTGCAATAATGCCGCTTCTTGATATTCGCAACCTGACCATCGAGTTCAAAACCGGTGAAGGCTGGGTGAAAGCCGTCGATCGCATCAGTATCACCCTTGCTGAGGGTGAAATTCGCGGGCTGGTGGGTGAATCCGGTTCAGGGAAAAGCCTGATCGCCAAAGCCATCTGTGGCGTGGCGAAGGATAACTGGCGCGTCACCGCTGACCGTATGCGTTTTGATGATATCGACCTGCAACGCCTCTCTCCCCGCGAGCGTCGCAAGCTGGTCGGCCATAACGTATCAATGATTTTCCAGGAGCCGCAATCCTGTCTTGACCCTTCCGAGCGCGTGGGCAAACAGCTGATGCAGAACATTCCCGGATGGACCTATAAAGGCCGCTGGTGGCAACGGTTTGGCTGGCGTAAGCGTCGTGCTATTGAGCTGTTGCACCGCGTCGGGATCAAAGATCATAAAGATGCCATGCGCAGTTTTCCGTACGAACTGACCGACGGTGAATGTCAGAAAGTGATGATTGCCATCGCGCTGGCCAATCAGCCGCGTCTGCTGATTGCGGATGAACCGACCAACGCGATGGAACCGACCACGCAGGCGCAGATTTTCCGCCTGCTGACGCGTCTGAACCAGAACAACAACACCACCATTTTGTTAATCAGTCACGACCTGCAAATGCTCAGCAAATGGGCTGATAAGATTGATGTGATGTACTGCGGGCAGACGGTCGAAACCGCCCCGAGTGAAGACCTCATCACCGCGCCGCATCATCCGTATACGCAGGCGCTGATCCGCGCCATTCCAGATTTTGGCAGCGCCATGCCGCACAAGAGTCGCCTGAATACCCTGCCCGGGGCTATCCCGCTGCTGGAGTCCTTGCCGATTGGCTGTCGTCTGGGGCCGCGGTGCCCGTATGCGCAGCGTAAATGTATTGAGACGCCACGCCTGACAGGGGCCAAAAATCATCTATATGCCTGTCATTTCCCGCTGAACATGGAGAGAGAGTGAAATGGTCGAAACCTTACTGGAAGTCCGTAACCTGAGTAAGACCTTTCGCTACCGTACCGGACTGTTCCATCGTCAGACCGTTGAAGCCGTGAAGCCGCTCAGCTTTACCCTGCGCGAAAAACAGACGCTGGCGATCATCGGTGAGAACGGTTCCGGTAAATCCACGCTGGCGAAGATGCTGGCAGGCATGGTTGAACCCTCCGGCGGCGAAGTGCTGATAGATGACCATCCGCTGGAATTCGGCGATTACTCTTTCCGCAGCCAGCGTATCCGCATGATCTTCCAGGATCCGTCGACATCGCTCAACCCGCGTCAGCGTATTTCGCAAATCCTCGATTTTCCGCTGCGTCTGAATACCGATCTCGAGCCAGAAGCGCGACGCAAACGCGTTTTTGAAACCCTGCGGATGGTTGGGCTGCTGCCCGATCACGAGAGCTATTACCCGCACATGCTCGCCCCCGGCCAGAAACAGCGTCTTGGGCTCGCGCGTGCGCTGATATTGCGCCCGAAAGTGATCATCGCCGACGAAGCGCTCGCCTCGCTGGATATGTCGATGCGGTCGCAGTTAATTAACCTGATGCTCGAATTACAGGAAAAACAGGGTATCTCGTATATCTACGTGACCCAACATCTGGGGATGATGAAACATATCAGCGACCAGGTGATGGTCATGCATCAGGGTGAGGTTGTTGAACGTGGCAGTACCGCGGATGTTATGGCCTCTCCGCTTCATGAACTGACTAAGCGATTGATTGCCGGCCATTTCGGTGAAGCATTAACCGCGGATGCGTGGAGAAAAGATCGCTAGCGCGTTGGTGCAAGGGGCGGATTAACAACGCTCACCACGCGCGAAATCCTCGCGGCGTTTTAACGCCCCTTATCCGACAAAAATGCCCCCGGCACACCCATTCCTTTAAGGGTTAAATGGCAGCTCGCGCGCGTTAACCCTTTCCTTTCACTGATGGCGTAACCCGCTTGCAAGCAGGACAAACACCTCAATCGCATGTGGCAACGTCTTCTGTGGATCGTCACTGGCGGCTATCAACAGTGCAGCATTGAGCGCAGCGCCATTTAACAGCTGTGCAGCGACGTTTGCATCCATGTCTTTCAGGACCTTGCGTTCAATCATTTTTTCTATGGTCTCACGGGTAGATTCCAGACAGCTATTCTGGCTGGGCCAGTGGGCCGGGTCACCCAGAACAGCCGGACCATCACGCAGTACAATACGCTGCACTTCCGGATCGAGCGCCATGTTGATGTAAGCGACGCCTTCCGCCAGCAGTCGCTCCCAGTCATTCTCGGCGCTGGCGGCAATTTCCTTCGCCTTTCGTGCCATTTCGCTGTCTATCTGGGCGACCACCGCAGCCAGCAAGCCTTTCTTGTCAGTGAAATTATGGTATAGCGCTCCACGTGTTAACCCCACGCTTGCGGTCAGTTCATCCATGGAGGCTGCGGCATAGCCTTTCTCGGCAAAAGCTTTGCGCCCTGCCTGAATCATTTTTTCGCGATTTTCCTGGGCCGTTTCGGCACGGCTTTTTGCAGCCATAAGACGTCCTTGGTTACGTTGTGTTTTTACGTTTGACATACGTGGCGTATGTGGTTTAGATTTTGACATACGCCGCGTATGTTAATACGACCGCGTGATCTCAACAATACCCCCAATCGAAAAGGAAATGCCATGCACCCACGTGAACCTGTATTTCCCGCTAATCGTCATGCCCTCTATGAAGAACATGGCTATTCTGCTGCCATTCGCTCTGGCGATCTGTTATTTGTCTCAGGCCAGGTTGGAAGCCGCAGCGACGGCACACCTGAAACGGATTTCGGCGCTCAGGTACAACTGGCTTTTGATAATCTCCAGGCTACGCTTTCTGCTGCGGGATGTACGTTTGATGATGTGATCGACGTGACGACGTTTCATACCGATCCAGAAAATCAGTTTTCAACCATCATGGAAGCCAAAAAATTAGCGTTCCCCCGCCCCCCTTATCCGAACTGGACGGCCGTGGGGGTAAACTGGCTTGCGGGCTTTGATTTTGAAATTAAGGTCATTGCCAGAATCCCACCGCAATAAAGCAAGTATTTGGCATAAGCCCCACCGGCAATTTATTAATTACGTCATGACGCCACACGCTGTAGATATCGAATGAAAGAAAGTATTAGTAAATATATTCTCACCTGGGTAGAGGAAAATAATTTTTCTATTTTACATATTGATCAATTGGTTAAAGATACCGGGTATAGCAGAAGAACCATGGAAACATGGTTTAAAGAGAAATATCACCTCTCTTTAGGTGAGTACATCCTAAGGAGAAGGCTGAGCCTTGCAGCCATCATGCTCAGAATGACGTCGCTTCCCGTTACGGACATTGCTTATTTATTTCACTACCAAAGCAGCCAGGGGTTTTCAAGAGCCTTTAAAAAGATGTCGGGACTCACCCCTTCTGAATACAGAAATGCAAAAGAGTGGGATTTTGATATCCTTCAGCCCTCATTTTTATTAGACGATCTTAAAACACCCGAAATAACACTCTGTGAACTCAATGAGATTTTTCCGTATACCCATGAGATTATAGAGCACGATCATCTTTTTGATACTGCGGTGCACGATGTCACTAAAAAAATCAAAAAACTCCTGCTTGAGAATCGCGATCGGATCCAACAGCTTGCCATAGTGCCGCGCCGACCAGAACGTCTGGGTAAAAGCCGTTCCTATCTGGTAGAAGTCTTAATTTCATATTGTTTAGACAGCACTAAAACAACAAAGAAAGACACACTTTTACTTACCGGAAAATATGCAAAAATGTCCTTTGAAGGCAGCTGGGAATGTTATAGCGCCTATAACAAAATTGCGTTTGTTAAGGCAATGGTGACGAACCGCCTGACGTTGCGCGATGGCATTCATTTAATGCGTTTTAACGCCTGCAGCGATGAGCGCGTTAACTTTGATATTTACATCCCTGTGTTATAACCCCGTTTTTTCTTGCGCGTAAATCACACCGCGGGAGGCGCGCAACGCCGGTTCAGACCGACCCTGCGGCCTGTCTGCACACGGTTCTGTTTTTACCACCGTGCTTGGCCTCATACAGTGCTTCATCCACATCACGAATGATATCGCTACTGTTGACGTTTTCCTGAATGGCTGAGCACACGCCAATACTTAACGTTACCGTCAGGGGCACCGCGTACAGATTACCCTGCCCGGTGCGTTGCTCAACATTCTTGCGAATACGTTCTGCGACGACTACGGCCATACTCCTGTCCGTGTCGGGCAACAGCAGGCCAAACTCTTCACCTCCCAGTCTGGCAAAGACGTCATTATCACGAATACTGTCTTTAATAATATCCACGACCGCCAGAATGACGCGGTCCCCCACAGGATGTCCCCAGGTGTCATTAATGGTCTTAAAGTTATCGATATCCAGCATCATAATGCTGGTGCCCTTTTCTGTTCTGAGCATGCGGAGCCGCTGAAGTGCCTCAAAAAAATACTTGCGGTTGAAGATCTGCGTAAGGGGATCGCGGTTAACCCGATCGCCAAAAAATCTCAGCAAGCTGAAGACATGTAACAGTAAGGTACAGATAACAAATAGTTTACTGAACACTTCTACCGCCCGGCTGATATACCAGAGCGACAGGTTATACGTATCGAGTAAGAGCAGGAAAAAGTTATAGGTGATCGCAGAAAGGCACACCACGATGATGCTGTTCCAGACGCCAGATGAAAAGCGTGTCACGTAAGTCATGTAGCAGGCCAGGGCCGACCAGAGAACTATCAGAGCGTTAACGTAGCGGACATCCCAGACAGGATGATACTGATCGGGGCGATACGCGGCTATCGTTAATGTCCAGGTTGGATTGTAGCTGCTCAACGCATGGGCCAGCACCGGGAACATAACCAGGGGGATTAACGATATTAGCGCCAGCCAGACCTTATTCCGTAATGTGAACCGTCGTCGTGCCGTGTGTTTCTCCACCCATACAGCAAGCCCCAGCAAAAAAATAAAACTTAACTGGCGGAAAAAATAAAATACCGCCGTATCGTTAGTTTTTAGCGTATGGGTTAACCCTGCGTCTTCAGGAAGCTGAATGACGATAATCGTTTCTATGAAATAGATGAGACCGCTCAGAAACGCCATGCTCAGGATTAACAGGGATAAATGAGATCGGTCAGACGCATACTGCATCTGGATAAAAATAGAGATAATGGTATCCAGAAAAAATAGCGCAATCATGACGATCAAATAGGTTGTCATGGGTACCCTGAAACCTGGATTATCATTAACAAAAAAGGAGTTCACCGCGATCATCAGTGCAAACAGCAGCGCACCGGACAGCACGATCATTTTCTCAGCCAACGTAATGTTATTCATGTTCATTAATACCGCATAAATAAAAGACGTGAAACGGCAGAGCGATTTACACCATTCTCTGCTTAACATCGAGGGGCAAACCGGTCAGGCTTGCCACCCTCTTTTCAGATGCTTCAGTTAACCGACCTCAGTCTGTTGAAGTGGATTATCCCGGTCGATGTCGTACCGAACCGGGATATTCCCTACTGCGCTTTACTCACCAGTGAGATCACTCTTACCTGCTTGTTGCGATAGGCTATCGCCAGCGCTGAATAGGCCCTCGCCGGTAACGTATGATGTTTGTATTGTGAATAGACGTTGATAACCTCATTATCTTTACCGGCCCACAGGGCGATTTGCATCCAGTCGGCGACCTGAGACTCATCAAGCCGATGGTGGCCTGAAAACCAAGACAAGGCTGGTTCCGTATTGCCTTTTCTCGCCTCGATAATCAGAGCGTCATACTGACTATGTTCCGCTGGTGTCATGGCCGACACCGTCGCGTAAGGAAAAGAAACCGTTCCGACAATTAACGTCTTAACTAATAACTGTGCAATCCTCATGCATGCATTCCATATATCCGTATATGTTAAACTTAGTGATGCGTTTTATTCTGTAAAAGAAAATGTGAAAAATACTACTCCCCTGAAGCATATTGAAAGAAATGGCGAAACTCCTCTAACTTTCGCTCATATTCCCCCTGTCCTCCTCCGAAATTCTTGTCAGGGCACAATCCTGCAGATTATCGATACCGAGCCATTCGCTAAATGCGACGGAATAGGCAATTGAGTCGATATCATCATCATCGAATCGATACAATTCTTCTTTCATCGTTCACAACTCCATTTGTAAAACATCTGTTTTGCGAGGAATATATAGCGTCAGGGCTCACAGATGAGAGCCCGTACTGACTGATTCGTTTTAATTACGAGACGGTGCCAGACTCAGACTATGGGTATATAAATATCAAATACGACCTTATCTTCGGAGCAGGAATGGAACGTCATTAAATGGGTTTCATTACGCAGCCTGAATTGATGATAAGACATTATCCACAAATAGTTCTTTTTGCTGAGCTTACCGTAGGCGCTCCAGCTACCGTCATACCGCATAACGGCATATTTACCGGAAAAATGATATTCCTGTTTTTGGTGCGATGTATTATCCGGTGACAGATAATCAATTATGACTTCAGCCATGTTTTCCCGGCTTTTATCCAGGCCTTCTGGACGCCGTCCCCTGATGGCGATTTCTTTTACCTCCCCACGATGATCAAGCAAAAGTTTTCTCAGTCTTTTGGTCACATCCTGTATCGCAGGATTAAAAATATGATCATATACCGTCAGGGTATCGTTATAGGAAAACGTCCGCGCCAGCCGACAAATCTTCACGTCAGGTTTACGGAGCCCTTCTAATAACAGTGAAGGATGGTAACGCTGGAAGTCCCATATTTCATCGCTTCGATATTGAGACGGTGTTTTCCCGGTCAATTTCTTAAACGCGCGGGCAAAACCCTGTCCACTATGATACTGAAAAATGTGAGCGATTTCGGTGACCGGCAGCGACGTCATCCTTAATAAAGACGCGGCATAGCTCATTCGTCTCCTGAGCATATACTCACCCAGCGACTGGTGGAATTGGTGTTTAAACCAGATTTCGAGCGTCCTTCTGCTGTAACCCGTTTTTACGACCAGCCGATCGATATGCTCCAGAGATAAAATATTATCTTCAACCCAGTCTATAACGTGTTTGTTAATGATTTCTTTCATGTTTTGACTCTAACTGGATTGTAATACGTAAAATCCACTGAACGGATCATTTTGCGCAAAAACGCCCGCCTCTGGTTGGATGAGGCGAACCGGCCGCGCAGTGATATAATGGACGGATGCCTGTGAAACAGCGTGATAACGCGTTCGCTCACCCCCTTCCATGACATACGTCACGGGCTTTGAGCGAGAAATAGCGTGACACAAGGGGCACTGAGTGGGATATAATTTCGAGCTAATTTCGAATGACTTTGAAATGTTGCCTGTAATGCTATGATTTACAAGGCAAAAAATAAGCAATGAATATAAGGATTAAATCTATGGGTTTTCTTTCCGGTAAGCGCATTCTGGTAACTGGCGTTGCCAGCAAACTGTCCATCGCATACGGCATCGCACAGGCTATGCATCGCGAAGGCGCTGAGCTGGCGTTCACCTACCAGAACGACAAGCTGAAAGGCCGTGTAGAAGAGTTTGCCGCGCAGCTGGGTTCCAGCCTTGTTCTGGAATGCGACGTTGCACAAGACGAAAGCATCGATGGCATGTTTGCTGAACTGGCAAAAGCATGGCCGAAATTCGACGGTTTCGTTCACTCCATCGGCTTCGCTCCTGGCGATCAGCTGGACGGCGACTACGTGAACGCGGTAACCCGTGATGGCTTCAAAATCGCTCACGACATCAGCTCCTACAGCTTCGTGGCAATGGCTAAATCTTGCCGTGCGATGCTGAACCCAGGCGCAGCTCTGCTGACCCTGTCCTATCTGGGCGCAGAACGTGCTATCCCTAACTACAACGTTATGGGTCTGGCTAAAGCGTCTCTGGAAGCAAACGTCCGCTACATGGCGAACGCGATGGGTCCAGAAGGTGTGCGTGTGAACGCTATCTCTGCGGGTCCAATCCGTACCCTGGCAGCTTCCGGTATCAAAGATTTCCGTAAAATGCTGGCGCACTGCGAAGCGGTTACGCCGATTCGTCGTACCGTTACCATTGAAGATGTGGGTAACTCTGCAGCGTTCCTGTGCTCTGACCTTTCCGCGGGTATCTCCGGTGAAGTGGTTCACGTTGACGGCGGCTTCAACATCGCTGCAATGAACGAGCTGGAAATTAAATAAGCTGTGACTCTCTTCCCTCACGGGAAGAGAGTTTTCCTTCCTCCGCCCGACCCCTTCGTTATTCCGTTCAGCTATTTGTTATCACCTAACAATATTTTTCCCCACATCTGCCTTACGCCAGGATATTGATCGCCATTTTGAGATCAAGGAACGCCCATGGAACAACGCCGTTTTTCCGGCAAAGGCCACTGGTACCACGAAACCCAGTCAAACCACGCGCAGACGGATGTTCTGCCTCTGGTGCCCGAAGCCGCTAACGTCGACGATCGTTTTTTGCTCGATTTAGCCCTGCCTGACGAGATTGTCGCCGCCTGTACTGGCTGGCTCACCCCTGCCAGAACCTTATGCCACCTGTTGTTTCCGCTCTCAATCTCCGTTAACCGGCTGCATACGCTCAGCGCCTACGACAGATTGAGTACTGCATTAACGGTCGCGCAGGCCTGTGGCGTCCAACGGTTGTGTAACCACTATGCCGCCCTCCTCGCCCCGCTTCCCGGCCCTGACTCCTCACGCGAAAGTAACCGCCGCCTGGCACAAATCACCCAGTACGCCCGTCAGCTCGCCAGCTCACCTGATGTCATCGATGATAAAGCACTGCAGCAGCTTGATGAGGTGGGCCTGACAACCTACGACATGGTGCTTATTAATCAGATTATCGGCTTTATCGGTTTTCAGGCACGCGTGGTGGCCGTCTTTCAGGCCCTGCTGGGGCATCCTGTACGCTGGCTGCCCGGCCATCATATTCAGCCGCACACGCTGCCAGCCGCTCCTGAGTCCTGGGTGGCGCTTTTACCTGTCGTTGAACTGCGTTATGCCAGCGCGCATCAGCTTGAATCGCTTTCCCGCTGGCAGGCCGAACCCGCCCTTGAAGCGCTGACGCCGGTACTCAGCCATGAGCCCATCCTGCTCGACCTGACGGGTGAGATCCTGGTAAACAGCCATGATGATATTTCTCTTGATTCGCCGGCGCTTTCGGCGGCAATCGACTTGTTGACGCGTTCTCCGGACCGCTTCAGTGCCGCACAGTTCACCCCGCTCACTGAACAAGGACTGCCTGCGGTACGGGCGATAAAACTGCTCACCCGGAGCGCGATGGATGGCTGGCTTGAACGCCTGAAAGTCGCGTTTGGCAAAGGGGAATAACCATACTAATTACCCAAAGACCGCTTGCTGTGACAGTGAGAATCGCGTAAAACTGTCAGCCGCTCAATGGCTACGAAAATAGAACATTATGTTTCAGGACAACCCGCTGCTAGCGCAGCTTAAACAGCAACTGCATTCCCAGACGCCGCGTGCAGAAGGGGTCGTAAAAGCCACGGAAAAGGGCTTTGGCTTCCTTGAAGTTGATGCGCAGAAAAGCTACTTCATTCCGCCACCGCAAATGAAGAAAGTGATGCATGGCGACCGCATTACGGCCGTCATTCATACCGAAAAGGAACGAGAGTCCGCCGAGCCGGAAGAACTGATCGAACCGTTCCTGACCCGCTTCGTGGGCAAGGTCCAGCGAAAAGACGATCGTCTTTCTATCGTGCCGGATCATCCCCTGCTGAAAGATGCCATTCCTTGCCGCGCCGCCCGTGGTGTTGAGCATGATTTCAAAGAAGGTGACTGGGCCGTAGCAGAAATGCGCCGTCATCCTCTGAAAGGCGATCGTGGCTTTTATGCTGAACTGACCCAGTTCATCACTTTTGGCGACGACCATTTCGTGCCATGGTGGGTGACGCTTGCACGCCATAATCTTGAGAAAGAAGCGCCAGACGGCGTAGCGACTGAAATGCAGGACGAAGGCCTGACGCGTCGCGACCTCACTGCCCTGGAGTTTGTCACTATCGACAGCGCCAGCACAGAAGATATGGATGATGCGCTGTATGCGGAAGAGAGCGCTGATGGCAAATTGCATTTGACCGTCGCCATTGCCGATCCCACCGCCTGGATCGTTGAAGGCAGCAAGCTGGACGATATGGCAAAAGTCCGATCGTTCACTAACTACCTGCCGGGCTTCAACATCCCCATGTTGCCGCGCGAACTGTCAGATGACCTCTGCTCACTGCGTCCAAATGAAGTGCGTCCGGTCCTTGCCTGCCGCATGGCCATCGCCGCCGATGGCGCGATCGAAGACGATATTGAATTTTTTGCCGCAACCATCGAATCGAAAGCCAAGCTGGCCTACGACAATGTTTCCGACTGGCTTGAGAATACCGGCACCTGGAAACCGGAATCAGACGCGATTGCCGCACAGATCCGCCTGCTGCACCGCATTTGTCTGAACCGCGGCGAGTGGCGTAAAACCCATGCGCTGGTCTTTAAGGATCGTCCGGACTATCGCTTTGTGCTGGGTGAAAAAGGCGAAGTGCTGAATATCGTGGCCGAACCGCGTCGCATTGCGAACCGCATTGTTGAAGAAGCGATGATTTCTGCCAACATTTGTGCCGCTCGCGTCCTGCGTGACAAGCTGGGCTTTGGTATTTACAACGTCCACACCGGTTTTGATCCGGCCAATACCGAAGCGCTGGCGGCCCTGCTGAAGAACCACGATGTGCACGTTGACCCTGAAGAAGTGCTGACGCTGCAGGGCTTCTGTAAGCTGCGCCGCGAGCTGGATGCACAGCCATCCGGTTTCCTCGACAGCCGTATCCGTCGTTTCCAGTCCTTTGCTGAAATCAGCACCGAGCCGGGTCCACACTTTGGCCTCGGCCTGGAAGCCTACGCGACCTGGACGTCACCTATTCGTAAGTATGGTGACATGGTCAACCACCGTCTGCTGAAGGCGATCATTAAGGGTGAGTCCATTGCGCGTCCGCAAAATGACACCACCCTGCAGATGGCCGAACGACGTCGCCTGAACCGTATGGCGGAACGTGACGTGGGAGACTGGCTGTACGCACGCTACCTGCAGGATAAAGCGGGTACAGATACTCGCTTCGCCGCAGAAATCATTGATATCAGCCGGGGCGGTATGCGCGTTCGCCTGGTGGATAACGGTGCCGTCGCCTTTATCCCTGCCCCGTTCCTGCATGCCGTCCGTGACGAACTGGTCTGCAGCCAGGAGAATGGTACCGTGCAAATCAAAGGTGAAACAGTTTACAAAGTCACAGACGTGATTGACGTAAACATCGCTGAAGTTCGCATGGAAACCCGCAGCGTTATCGCGCGACCGGTCGCCTGATAACCGCTTAAATTGTCGGCCGTTTCCCTTCGGGAAGCGCCGACAATTTTTCTTTTGAACCCCCGCCGCAAAATCATTATTTTTTCGTACTATTTTCAGCGCCTTCCCGCCCAAAATTGCCATAATTATCTACAGTAAAAGAGTGCCGTTATATTCGGTTACGTGAATTTTTATACAATAAATATCCTTTTTCGCCAGACGCGTTTTTTATAAGAAAACCGGGAAAAAACACGACGTTCATTTTGGGGTTGCCGCTGTTTCACAACGGAAAAGTCGACGGCAAATGAATGATTTGTGCGCTAATGAGCAGCTGCGGGAGAAAACATGATGGACGATCTGGAGCAGAATTTGCTGTTTCGTTACATGGGTACGCATAGCCCCTGGTGGCGAATGACAGCTGACAGCAATGCTCTGCACCTTGCCGCCAGCGAAAATGCCGATGTGACTGAGGTGGTGGCGCTGGATGATGAACAAGCCGAACTTATCCGCCAGTTAACCGTCATTACCTCCAGCATCTCCATGACGCTCTCGTTGTACGGCGAAGATGTCCCGGTTCATCTTGTGGGGCGCAAAATAACCCGTAATGAATGGGCCGGCACCGCGTCAGCGTGGAACGATACGCCCTCCGTGGCTCGTGACCTGGCTCAGGGCCTCTCTTTTGCTGAACAGGTTGTCTCTGAAGCCAACTCCGTCATCGTTATTCTCGATCATAACGGCAATATTCAGCGTTTTAACCGGCTGAGTGAAGAATATACCGGTCTGAAAGAACAAGAAGTTATTGGCCAGAACGTGTTCAAGCTGTTTATGAGCCGGAGCGAAGCGGCAGCTTCAAAGCGCAATATCACCGGTTTTTTTCGCAACGGCAGCTCCTACGAGGTCGAACGCTGGATCAAAACGCGTAAAGGGCAACGGCTGTTTTTGTTCAGAAACAAGTTTGTTCATAGCGGCAGCGGCAAAAATGAAATTTTCCTTATCTGTTCCGGCACCGACATTACCGAGGAGCGCCGCGCCCAGGAGCGTCTGCGCGTGCTGGCCAATACCGACACCATTACCGGTTTACCAAACCGTAATGCGATCCACGAACTGATTTCTGATGCCATCGCCAGCCGCGGTGAAACGCAGGTCGGCGTGGTGTATCTCGACCTGGACAACTTTAAAAAGGTCAATGATGCCTACGGCCATATGTTTGGTGACCAGCTATTGCAGGCTGTCGCTCTGGCCATTCTGAGCTGTCTGGATGACGGTCAGGTGCTGGCGCGACTTGGCGGTGATGAGTTTATTGTCATGGCCATAGATACCTCTCAGGGCTCTCTGGAAGCCATGGCGTCGCGGATCTTAACCCGTCTGCGCCAGCCGTTCAGAATTGGCCTGATAGAAATTTACACCGGTTGCTCGCTCGGTATCGCCCTCGCCCCCCAGCACGGTAACGACAGGGAAAGCGTCATCCGTAATGCCGATACCGCCATGTACACGGCGAAAGAGAATGGCCGGGGCAAGTTCTGCGTCTTCTCACCTGAGATGAACCAGCGCGTATTTGAATATCTCTGGCTGGATACCAACCTGCGTAAAGCGCTGGATAACGATCAGCTTCTGATTCACTACCAGCCTAAAATTACCTGGCGGGGTGAAATCCGAAGTCTGGAAGCGCTGGTGCGCTGGCAGTCGCCGGAGCGCGGTTTGATCCCTCCGCTGGAGTTTATCTCTTATGCCGAGGAGTCGGGATTGATTGTCCCGCTGGGCCGCTGGGTGATGCTTGATGTGGTGCGCCAGGTGGCTAAATGGCGCGATAAGGGGATTAACCTGCGCGTGGCGGTCAACGTCTCCGCACGTCAGCTGGCCGACCAGACCATTTTCAGCGATTTAAAGCAGGCGCTGAAGGATCTGGATTTTGAATACTGCCCCATCGACGTTGAACTCACGGAAAGCTGCCTTATCGAAAACGAAGAGCTGGCGCTCTCTGTGATCCAGCAGTTCAGCAAACTTGGCGCGCAAATTCATCTTGATGATTTCGGCACCGGCTACTCGTCTCTGTCGCAGCTGGCGCGGTTCCCTATCGACGCCATTAAACTCGATCAATCCTTCGTCAGGGATATACATAAACAATCGATCTCCCAGTCTCTGGTGCGGGCCATCGTCGCGGTGGCACAGGCCTTAAACCTGCAGGTCATCGCTGAAGGGGTCGAGAGCGCGAAAGAAGACGCCTTTCTGACCAAGAACGGCGTCAACGAACGGCAGGGCTTTCTCTTCGCTAAGCCGATGCCCGCTGCCGCATTCGAGCGATGGCTAAAGCGATATCAGTCGCGAAAACAACGTTAACTGGCTTTGCGTAATGCCCCATGATGGCGGTTTTGCAGCATCACCAGACGCTCCATATAGGCGATATCTTTTGGCTCGAGGCAAAACGCCGCATCAACCCAGTCTTCCGTGATATCCATCAGTTCACTGCGCGGCAGTTGCAGTACCCGGGTTCGGGCGCGCAACATCGCCCTTACCCCGTTCAGCTTCGGTCGCAGCGTGTCGATGAAGGTTCTGACGGAGACGTAGCTCTGCCCGGGCTCAAACAGCACATCGACCAATCCATGCTGTTCGTACCATTCTGCCGTATGCGACTCCCCCTTGTAGATGAGTTCTTCCGCCAGTTTCATCCCTGCCCGACGTGCGACCAGCGAATATGCCCCCATGCCCGGGAAGAGGTTGAAGGCAATTTCCGGGAAGCCCAGACGGGCATCGCGCTGAGAGAGAACAAAATGGTGTGCCAGCGCAGCCTCAAACCCACCGCCTAGCGCACTGCCTTCAACCATTGCCAGAGAGACCGCGCCCGTATCAAACCCCCGCGACGCTGCGTGCACACAGTCGACGCAGGCACGTGCATACGCGCGTAACGCTTCACGCCGTCCATTTTGAATGCACTCTACGAAGAACTGTAAATCGCCTCCCGCATTATACATTTCAGGAACCAGTGACCCGGTTACCCAAAAATCGACCAGATACCCGGACTGGCGAACCAGCCAGGAGAGGTTCATGATCTCCTCAATTAACGCATGATTAAAACAAGGACGAGGTTGCGCCCGCAGCATCATCCAGATGGTGTGCCGCTCTTCCTCGTAGTAGGCTGACAACTGTGTGAAACGTTCAGTATCGGTAAACAGGGTGCAGGTAGGCTGGTTGATAACTGTCATAGTCTAATTCCTCACAGAAAAAGCGCCTTGCGCGCAGTTTTAGACTAATCCACTCATTAAGCCCGCAGCATGTGGGGGAATAAATTTATCACTTTCATTTATGTAATTTAGTTATTGCATTTTTTCCCTTCTCTTTTGATCCCATTTTCTGCATCATTGAAAATATTACCTTTTCGCACCTGGGGTGAGATTATGTCTACTATTGATGCACAAGCTGTAGCACAACGTATTGATACCGTGCTGGATATCCTGGTGGCAGGCGATTATCACTCGGCGATCCGTAATCTGGAGATCCTGAAGTCTGAACTTCTTGCTCAGAAGGGTGCTGAAAACGCGCCTGAGAACGGACAGCCAAAAGCGCCGTGGGAAGTTTGATCCTGCTGTTTTCGAACCTGTTTCGCTTTATTAATTGGATGCTATGAATTCCCGACAACAAATCATTTTGCAGATGGTCATTGACCAGGGACGCGTCAGCGTAGTCGATCTCGCTAAAACCACCGGCGTTTCAGAAGTCACCATCCGCCAGGATCTTAACCTGCTGGAGAAACAGAGCTACCTGCGTCGTGCGCATGGATATGCGGTCCCGCTCGATAGCGAGGACGTTGAGACGCGCATGATGAACAACTACGCCCTGAAGCGTGAGCTGGCGGAGTTTGCCGCGTCTTTAGTTAACAATGGCGAGACGGTGTTTATCGAAAATGGCAGTAGCAATGCCTTACTGGCGCGCACGCTTGCCGAACAGAAAGACGTTACTATCATCACGGTCAGTAGCTATATCGCGCACCTGCTCAAAGAGACCCGCTGCGAGGTGATCCTGCTGGGCGGCATTTACCAGAAAAAAAGCGAAAGCATGGTTGGCCCCCTGACCCGCCAGTATGTTCAGCAGGTCCATTTCAGTAAGGCCTTTATTGGTATTGATGGCTGGCAGCCAGAAACGGGCTTCACCGGCCGCGATATGATGCGTTCTGATGTGGTGAATGCGGTGCTGGAAAAAGAGTGTGAGGCCATTGTGCTGACTGACAGCTCAAAATTTGGCGCCGTTCACCCTTATACCATGGGGCCAGTCTCTCGCTTTAGCCGCGTAATTACCGACGGACGCTTGAGCGATGAGCATCGTATTAAACTGGAAGATGACGGTCTTATCGTCAATATTATTAAAAAGTCGTCCTGAGTCCTTTAAGCGCCCGAATGTCGGGCGCCTATGTCCCTACTGTCTGAGATGATTCCTAACCCTCCTTTAAGAGTTTTTACCTGTTTAACCCGCCTTAAAGTCGTAAAATTAATGTTAGCGATATAACAGGAAGTGACTATCACCTGCGTGATTACGTAACGCCTGCGCGACCAGCTTTCACGGAAAACAGTTTTTAAGTATTCAATTCGTCTATACTTAAAGCGTAGCTCTTTCCGTGAATCGATAATTCAGGAGAAAGTATTATGACCTTAACCAGCAAAAAATTAGCCGCCGCTGTTCTGGCAATCACTGTAGCAATGTCCCTGAGCGCTTGCTCTAACTGGTCTAAACGTGACCGCAACACCGCAATTGGTGCCGGTGCTGGTGCTCTGGGCGGTGCGGTATTAACAGATGGCAGTACGCTGGGTACATTAGGTGGCGCTGCTGTCGGTGGTATTATCGGTCACCAGGTCGGCAAATAATTATTAAATAAGCCTTCACCGGTACTGCGATATTAGAACGCATTTCAGGTCTGACTTACGCACGTAAAAAAAAGAGCCACGGCAAATGCCGTGGCTCATCTATTTTAGCCGCCCGCCAGTTTCACTTTCATGCCTTTGGCTTCGAGCAGGGATTTAATTAAATCACGTTTATCGCCCTGGATTTCGATAATGCCGTCTTTCACGGCACCACCGCAGCCACATTTCTTTTTCAGATCGGCGGCCAGCTTAACCAGTTCCGCGTCGTCAAGATCAATGCCGGAGATAAGGCATACGCCCTTACCTTTACGCCCACTGGTTTGACGCTGGATACGAACAATACCGTCCCCCTTCGGGCGCTCGGCTTTCGCTTTTGGTTCGTCTATACGCCCACTTTCTGTTGAGTAGACCAGACGACTGTTTGAATCAGTCATTATGCCCCCTTTTTCAGTGATGCATTGATCGCTTTGAGCGTCTCTGACGGGTTAGCAGACTGCGTCACAGGACGCCCAATGACCATATAGTCTACCCCTGCCGCCAGCGCCTGTTCAGGCGTCATAATGCGACGCTGATCGCCGGCCTCGCTGCCGGCCGGGCGGATACCTGGGGTAACGAGTTTGAAAGCCTGGCCCAGTTCTGATTTGAAACGCACGGCTTCCTGCGCGGAACAGACGACACCATCAAGCCCGCAATTTTGCGTCAGGCGCGCGAGACGCTCTGCATGTTCCGCAGGTGACAACGTCACGCCGAGATCGCGTAAATCACTCTCATCCATACTGGTCAGCACGGTAACCGCAATCAGCAACGGTGCGTCGCTGCCGAACGGCAGGAGCGCTTCACGGGCCGCGGTCATCATTCTTGCCCCACCCGATGCATGCACATTGACCATCCATACCCCCAGTTCGGCAGCAGCAGCCACGGCGTGCGCGGTGGTATTCGGGATATCGTGGAATTTAAGGTCGAGGAAAACGTCAAAACCGCGCTGTTGCAGGTCGCGCACGATTTGCGGTCCAAACAGCGTGAACATCTCTTTGCCAACTTTCAGACGGCAGTCGCGAGGGTCTATACCGTCGACAAAGGCCAGTGCCGCGTCACGTTTATTGTAATCAAGCGCAACAACAACAGGAGAATCAGTAATTACGCGGGAAGCGGAGGAAGTAACAGACGTCATGACCAGCCCTTTTCGTCTATGGGCGCGCAGCGGCGCGGAACAGATAAACGGCGAGCATTCTACCTGCCAGCGCTGCAAATTGACAGGATCGATTTACTCTCCTGCCTGGCCGGCAAACCGCACGGGCTCAACGGGTTCTAAAAACCCATCAGTATGTTGTAACTAAAATAGATCGTTTTTAAAAATTACTGCCCATCAAGGCCACGGATTGGCTTGATGGTCGACCATGCCCGGCATGAAGGACAGTGCCAGTATAATGTATACGCCGTAAACCCACACTTCTGGCAACGATAGCGCGGTTTGCTTCGTACCTGCTCGCCTACCATGTCGCGCAGTACCATCAGGCTCTCTTTGGCGCGCCCTTCCTCTGCATCGTTGAGGTGGTAGTCCATCAGCTTATGGAATACCCGCATGGTCGGATGACGCTGCAGCTGACGCGTAATATAGACCTGCGCGGTATCACTGCCCTCATACTGCTCAACCACGTCCGAGAGCATCAGTTCGGCAGTCGCGCCGGTGTTCTCTTCCACGCAACGACGCAGGAACGCTACCCATTCATCCTGCTTATCCAGTTGTTGATAGCAGGTTTGCAGCATGTCGAGGGTTTCACTGACCAGCTCTTTATCCTGGTCAATAACCCGCAACAGGCTCTCTACAGCTTTGGCATAGTCGCCGTTCGCCATAAAGACGCGCCCCATCATGATGGAGATACGCGCGCTGTTACGATCAGCGGCGGCACCCTTTTTAAGCAACGCCATGGCTTTGTCCATGTCGTCGTTGCCCATTTGCTGAAGGGCCAGTTCACAGTAGAAGTGGGCTATCTCAACTCGCTGCTTATCTTTGCCCAGCTTCACCAGACGCTCGGCCGTATCAATGGCTTTCTGCCAGTCACTGGTGGCCTGATAAATCTGCAGCAGCTGCTGCAAGGCGCTGACGCGGAAATCCGTTTCATCCACCAGCTGCGAGAACATGTCTTCTGCACGGTCGTACAGCCCCGCCGCCATGTAATCACGGCCCAGCTGTTGTACCGCCAGCAGGCGTTGATCGTAGGTCAACGAGGCGCTTTCCATAAGGGTCTGGTGAATACGAATGGCGCGGTCAACCTCGCCGCGCGAGCGGAACAGGTTTCCCAGGGTGAGATGCGCTTCAACGGTGCCCGTATCCTCTTTGAGCATATCGAGGAACAGGTCTACTGCTTTGTCCTGTTGATTGCTCAGGAGGAAGTTCACCCCAGCAACGTAGTCGCGGGAGAGTCGGTTAGCCTCATCCTGTTTTGTTTGTTGCGCACTTCTGCGGCCCATATACCAGCCATAGGCTGCGGCTACAGGCAAAAGCAGAAACAACAACTCCAGCATAGTCGATTATTCCTTGACGACCGGCACACCAGAGCTTTCCGGAATGTCGGACGCAGGCGCAATTTGATGTTCGAGTCGTTTAATTTTACGTTCAGCGCGCGCAAGTGAAACACGAACTTTCAACCAGAAAAGACCGCATACCAGCCAGCCAATCGCAAAGCCCGCGGCGAATAAAACCGCCAGAAGGCTCGATACACGATACTCGCCCTGCGCCAGCAGATAGTTAAACGTTACCTGTTGATCGTTTTGTGCACCCAATGTGACTGAAATGACAAAAATCGCCAATACCAGTAAGAAAATGAGTAAATATTTCACATTACTTCCCGTTATGTGGTTCAAGCGAATAAAGTGTGTTCAACTCACCGCAATCAGCCTTATAAACTACCATTTTAGTGACGGGCGCGAAACGGAAAAAGTGACGCGCCAGTCATGGATTTATGGGCAAAACACGGAATATCAACCGTCAGGCGTCGCTTTGGTCCCTTTCGGCGATCTCTTCTTCCTCGACAGGCGGTGGCGTTAACGGACCGCAGATGCGTTCAGCAAGCCATGTTGCCAGCGTCACAAGCAGCCATGAGATCAGCGTAGCCACCACCAAATCCCGCGGCCAGTGCATACCCAGCAGCAAACGACTGCCCATCACCCCTGTGGCCCAGACCAGTAAAATCGCGATCGTGACAGTACGTCGCCGTGGCCAAAGCAGCCCTACACCCAGTAACGCCCAGCTGGCGGCAAACATGGTATGGCCGGAAGGAAAAGCAAACCCGGTCTCTTTTTGCCAGTGTTTACGTAAGAACTTCGGGATATCCTGCTGTTCCGCAAGCTGTTCTTTGACCAGCGCACCACGATCTTTACGTTTTAAATTGTAGAACTCATCCACCGGAACATGGTGCGCTTTTTCCAGCCAGACGACAAAAGGACGCGGCTCCTGGACATGATCTTTAACCCAGGACTTCACGCCCTGTCCGATGAGGATCGCCCCACCGAGTATCGCAAAGAGCATCAGCGCCGCACGCAGACGAAAGCGCAAACACCACAGAAACCAGGCGCAAAGGATCACATGCGTGATAATTCCCCACGGCTGGGTGACCGTCTCCGTTATCCAGTATAATGTTTTCAGCCATGTGGCGTTCTGCCCCGGCTGCCACATCCAGCCTGAGACCCATACGGCCAGCGGCATAATAAGTAGAATGGCCGCACCTGCTGCCGTACGTCTGGCGATTGAAAGCATGTCTTCTCCTTTTTCGCTAAGCACCACAATCATAACTGAAATTCATCTGTTGGGTGGATATGTCGGATCGTGCGTTTAACGTCCATATAGCATGGCGCCCATTAGGCGAACGTGCTGAGCTTGTGGCAAAATGAACAGATACAGAAAGCCAAACAGGCGAAAGGCACGAAACGTGTCAGCCTACTCTGGAGAATCACATGCAGCTTAAACGTGTGGCAGAAGCCAAACTGCCAACCCCATGGGGCGATTTCCTGATGGTGGGATTTGAAGAACTGGCAACCGGACAGGATCATGTCGCGCTGGTGTTCGGTGACATTTCAGGACAGACGCCGGTACTCTCTCGCGTACATTCGGAGTGTCTGACTGGCGATGCCTTGTTCAGCCTGCGCTGTGATTGCGGTTTCCAGCTTGAAGCAGCCCTTTCTCACATCGCTGAAGAAGGTCGTGGGGTGCTGCTTTATCACCGTCAGGAAGGTCGTAATATTGGCCTGCTGAATAAAATCCGCGCCTACGCGCTGCAGGATCAGGGATACGATACGGTTGAAGCGAACCACCAGCTCGGGTTCGCCGCCGATGAGCGCGACTTTACCCTGTGCGCCGATATGTTCAAGCTTCTTGGGGTAGATGAAGTCCGTCTGCTGACCAATAACCCGAAAAAGGTGGAAATCCTGACCGAAGCGGGGATCAATATCGTCGAACGTGTTCCGCTGATTGTCGGCCGTAACCCGAAAAATGCCCACTATCTTGATACCAAAGCCGCCAAAATGGGTCACCTCCTGAGCGAGTGATCGCGAGATGCCCGGCATCGCCATCGCGAGCCGGGCTGGCTGCGTCAATCCAGCATTTTACGAATCACGTAATGTAATATGCCGTCGTTCTGGTAGTAGGTCAGCTCGGTTGCCGTATCAATGCGACACCGGCATTCAAGCACTTCCGTTTTACCGTCTGCTCGCGTTAACGTCACCGGAACCGTTTTACCCGGCTGCAGGTTTTGCAGACCACTAATATCAATCTGCTCTTCCCCGGTCAGCCCCAGCGTTTTACGGGTGACGCCCTGCGGGAACTCTAGCGGCAGGATCCCCATCCCGATAAGATTCGAACGGTGAATACGCTCGAAAGATTCGGCAATGACCACGCGAACCCCAAGCAGGCGCGGACCTTTCGCTGCCCAGTCTCGACTGGAGCCGGAGCCGTACTCTTTACCGGCAATCACCGCCAGCGGCGTGCCTTCCTGCTGGTATTTAACGGCGGCATCATAAATCGAAACCACTTCCGTGCCAGGTAAATGACGCGTCATGCCCCCTTCCACGCCCGGAACCATTTCGTTGCGGATGCGGATGTTGGCAAACGTCCCGCGCATCATCACTTCGTGGTTACCACGACGCGATCCGTAGGAGTTGAAATCCCGGCGTTCCACCCCACGGCTTTGCAGATAGCGCCCTGCCGGGCTGTCGGCTTTGATACTGCCTGCCGGCGAGATGTGGTCCGTGGTAACGGAATCGCCCAGCATCGCCAGAATACGCGCCCCGTGGATATCCTTAAGCGGAGCAGGTTCAGCCAGCATGTCATCGAAGAACGGTGACAGACGAATATAGGTCGAATCATCCTGCCAGCCATAGGTATCCGAGCCCACGACGTTAATTGTTTTCCATTCCGGCGTGCCCTCAAACACTTCCGCATACTCTTTGCGGAACATTTCGGTTGAGACCTTTTCAACGGCTCGCGCGATGTCGCGTGAAGACGGCCAGATATCTTTCAGGTAAACAGGCTCGTTCTTGCGATCGTGACCAATCGGGTCTGTCGTGAGATTGATGTTCATGTTTCCCGCCAGCGCGTAAGCCACAACCAGCGGCGGCGAGGCCAGCCAGTTGGTTTTCACCAGCGGATGAATGCGCCCTTCAAAGTTGCGGTTACCGGAAAGAACCGCACCCACGGTAAGATCGCCCTGCTTGATCGCCGTTTCAATCGGCTCAGGCAGCGGACCGGAGTTACCGATACAGGTAGTACATCCGTAACCCACGAGGTTAAAGCCCAGCTCGTCAAGGTACGGGGTGAGTTTTGCCTGCGCCAGGTAATCTGAAACCACTTTAGAGCCCGGGGCCAGCGAAGCCTTAACCCACGGCTGCGGTTTCAGGCCAAGCTCAACGGCTTTTTTGGCCAACAGTCCCGCGGCCATCAAAACGCTTGGGTTCGAGGTGTTGGTGCAGGAGGTGATAGCGGCAATAACCACCGCGCCATCCGGAAGTTGATACTGATGTCCGTTCAGGACATAGTCTATTGGACGGTGATCTTTTTTCGCGACATTAACTTCCAGTTCATTGCTGGCGGCAAAAGCTTTCGGTACGTCCGGTAACGCGACCCGATCCTGCGGACGTTTTGGCCCGGCAAGGCTCGCCTCGACGCTTCCCATATCCAGCTCAAGCGTACTGGTAAATACCGGCTCATCACCCGGGTTTCGCCACATCCCCTGCGCTTTAGTGTAGGCCTCGACCAGCGCGACCTGCTCTTCACTGCGACCACTCAGGCGCATATATTCCAGCGTGACGTCATCGATGGGGAAGAAGCCACAGGTCGCGCCATATTCCGGTGCCATATTGGCGATCGTGGCGCGATCGGCTAGCGGCAGCGAATCCAGCCCGTCACCGTAGAATTCAACAAATTTACCCACCACCCCATGCTTACGCAGCATCTGGGTGACGGTTAACACCAGGTCGGTGGCGGTAATGCCTTCCGACAGCTTACCGGTGAGCTTGAAGCCCACCACATCAGGAATGAGCATCGACACCGGCTGACCAAGCATTGCCGCTTCCGCTTCAATACCCCCGACGCCCCACCCCAGCACACCGAGGCCGTTAATCATGGTGGTATGTGAATCCGTCCCGACCAGCGTATCCGGATAAGCCACCCACTCTTTATCCTGCAATTCACTCCAGACGGCTTTGCCCAGATATTCGAGGTTAACCTGATGGCAAATACCGGTTCCAGGCGGAACCACGCTAAAGCGGCTGAACGCCTGTTGCCCCCATTTCAGGAAGACATAGCGCTCGTGGTTACGTTCCATCTCCAGACGTACGTTTTCGCCAAAAGCGTCATCATCACCAAAGTGGTCAACGGTCACGGAGTGGTCAATCACGAGGTCAACGGGAGAAAGCGGATTCACTTTTGCCGTATCGCCTCCGAGGCGCTTAACGGCTTCGCGCATAGCGGCTAAATCAACCACGGCAGGAACACCGGTAAAGTCCTGCATCAGGACCCTCGCCGGGCGATAGGCTATTTCTCTGTCGGCATGGGCACTCTTCAGCCACCCCGCCAGCGCCTGGATATCCTCGAGGGTGACGGAATCGCCATCCTGCCAGCGTAAGAGGTTTTCCAGCAAAACTTTCAAGGACTTGGGTAAACGCGAAATGTCCCCAAGCGTTCTGGCAGCCAGTGGCAGGCTATAGTAATGCCAGGTTTTGTTTTCTGCCTGTAATGTGTCCTTACTGGCTTCGCGTAGGGTTAACGACATAAGCTCCTCCTTAATTACAGAGATGTCCTGACAATCATCAGGGCTGTAATTAAAGATAACACAAAGATGTCGTAACGTTTTGATAACAACCCGAATTGATAAATTTAGGAATGGTCCAGTGAAGTGCGAAAACAAAAAACCCCGCCGCAGCGAGGTTTTGGATTTACAGGAAGGCCAGCCAGATGAGCTGAGACCAGAACAGGATCGACACAGAAAAAACGCCGAGCCATGACCAGTATTTGTGAGACATCATGTTATTCATCATAGGGTACACCAGGCATTATTTTTAAAAAGGCTCCGAGGTTTGCCCTCAGTTCTATATTGCTGATGTGTATTTATTAAAGAGTACAAAGGTGCAGAGTCTTTATTCAGACTATTTGCATCATTACGCAATTAACTAAATTATTGTTTTTTGGGTTCGTCTTCTGCGAACACATCAATAAAGGCTTGCTGCTGTGGCGTCAGTTTCCAGGACGCGGGGACAACGGTCGCAGGTGCTTTGCGTCCTTTGTGACCACTGTCACGATGCTGACACATCTGTTTTACCGTTTCTGTACGTACCGTCACTGCCATATTCAACCCCAATATTTCCAGGCCAGGAGAGCAACCACTACCCAAAACAGGGCGGAGACGAGAAAGACCGCCAGCCAGGCTTTACGCTTGAGCGCAGGATCCCTTTGCGGTTCTTCACTTCCTGAAGGCATTGCTAACCTCATACAATCGATATCGCTTATCATTTAGGACCAAACAATTGGTACAATTAATCATCTGTTGAGATAAATCCTAAAGAAACTTTAGCCGAAAAGCCAGTGAATTTACGCATCAATGGGTGGGAAATATTCAATCTTTTGACCAGAAATAAATAATTGAAAAGAAATATTTGCGTAGCCGTAAATTAGTTTCTACTTTTGTCGCCAATTCACGACATTAAAACCATACAAATTAAATGGGTAATGACATTATATGGCAGGGAAAATGTAGATGATGATAATTATGATTTAGCTTTGAGGAGTTAATTCGGTATCTTTCCGTGAGGGAAAGATACCGGGAGTGATTATTTTGCCGGAAGTTTGATGTCTTTAAACATCTCTTCAATATCTTCATTTGAGCGTAATGCAACCGCCGTATCGACCACGTCACGCGTTAAATGCGGGGCAAAGCGTTGAATAAAATCATACATATAGCTGCGCAGGAAGGTGCTGCGACGGAAACCAATTTTGGTCGTGCTGTGGCTGAAAATATCGTGCGCATCAAGACGAACCAAATCCGGGTCTGAAACCGGGTCGACGGCCATGCTGGCAATCACCCCAACGCCCAGGCCAAGCCGCACATAGGTTTTAATGACATCAGCATCCGTGGCGGTAAAGACAATGCGCGGCGTTAATCCCGCCCGGTTAAAGGCCGTATCAAGCTCAGAGCGTCCGGTGAAGCCGAAGGTGTATGTCACTAAAGGATATTGCGCCAGCTCTTCAATAGTCACCGACCCTTTCCCCGCCAGCGGATGATCCGGGGTCACTACGATAGAACGGTTCCAGTGGTAGCACGGTAGCATAACCAGATCGTCATACAGGTGAAGCGCTTCTGTCGCGATGGCAAAGTCCGCGTTGCCCTTTGAAACCGCTTCAGCGATTTGCGTGGGCGAGCCCTGATGCATATGCAAAGAGACGCGCGGATAACGTTCTATAAAGCCCTTAATAACGCCTGGCAGCGCATAACGCGCCTGAGTATGCGTTGTGGCAATATAAAGCGAGCCTTTATCCGGCCAGGTATGTTCACCCGCCACGGACTTAATAGCGTCAACTTTGGAGAGGACTTCCCGGGCAATACGAATGATTTCCTGCCCGGCGGGTGTCACCTGCGTGAGGTGCTTACCGCTGCGAGCGAAAATCTGGATACCTAATTCGTCCTCCAGCATACGAACCTGTTTGCTGATGCCCGGTTGCGAGGTATATAACCCCTCAGCGGTAGAAGAGACGTTGAGGTTGTGATTCACCACCTCAACGATATAACGAAGCTGCTGTAATTTCATGCCAGACCATCCGATTTAGCGCACGCGGTCAATCGCTTAAGACGATTTGATAATAAGAAAAGGGTTAACTATAACCACTATATCATTTATAGCCTGACTGTATAGTACGGAACAAAAAATAATAACAAGGTAATAAAAAAGGGCCGGAAGTCCGGCCCTTTTACAGGTAAGTTACGGTAAGGGAAGATTATTTCTTGCCTTCAACCCATTTTCCGTCGATAAAGAAGGCGGACCAGCCGGTCGCTTTCCCCTCTTTCTCAGCCGCAACGTACTGCTGTTTTGTTTTACGGCTAAAACGTACCACCGTTTTATTCCCTTCAGGATCCTGCTGTGGCGCATCGGCCAGATAACGCAGTTTCTCAGGCAGACGGTCGCGGAAGCGATGCAGCTCTTCCACCAGCGGCGCGCGGGTTTCACGCGATTTCGGGAAGGTGTTGGCCGCGAGGAAGACCCCGGCAGCACCGTCACGCAGCACGAAATAGGCGTCAGACTTCTCACACGGCAATTCTGGCAGCGGAACCGGATCTTCCTTCGGCGGCGCGACTTCACCGTTACGCAGAATCTTACGAGTGTTCTTACACTCGTCGTTGGTGCACGCCATGTATTTCCCGAAACGCCCCATTTTCAGGTGCATTTCCGAGCCACACTTCTCGCACTCAACGATAGGGCCGTCATAGCCTTTGATGCGGAACTCACCCTCTTCGATCTCATAACCATCACACGTTGGGTTATTCCCGCAGACGTGCAATTTGCGTTTCGGATCGATCAGGTAGCTGTCCATCGCCGTGCCACATTTCTTACAACGACGTTTGGCACGCAGGGCATTGGTTTCTGCATCGTCACCTTCCAGCACGTTAAGAACTTCGTTCTCAGGTACCAGGTTGATGGTGGTTTTGCAGCGCTCTTTCGGCGATAACGCATAGCCAGAGCAACCGAGGAAGACGCCTGTTGTCGCAGTACGGATCCCCATCTTACGGCCACAGGTTGGGCAATCGATGCTGGTCAGTACCATCTGGTTAGGCAGCATGCCGCCCTCTTCAGGATCTTTCTCCGCTTTTTCAAGCTGGTTGGTAAAGTCGCTGAAGAAGCTGTCGAGCACTTTCTTCCATTCCGCCTGATGGCTGGCAACCTGGTCAAGGCTGTCTTCCATCTGTGCGGTAAAGTCGTAGTTCATCAACTCGCGGAAGTTAGCTTCCAGACGGTCGGTTACGATCTCACCCATTTTTTCAGCGTAGAAACGGCGGTTTTCAACACGCACATAACCACGATCCTGAATGGTCGAAATGATTGACGCATAGGTTGACGGACGACCAATACCGCGTTTTTCCAGCTCTTTTACCAGCGATGCTTCGCTAAAGCGCGCAGGCGGCTTGGTAAAGTGCTGAGCTGGCACAAGGTCAACCAGAGAGAGTTCATCCCCTTTGTTCACCGCGGGCAGCGTTCGGTCTTCGTCGCCTTTACGCAGTGCAGGCATGACTTTCGTCCAGCCGTCGAAACGCAGGATACGGCCACGCGCTTTCAGACGGAAATCACCCGCACCAACGGTAAGCGTAGTGGAATCGTACTGCGCGGGTGTCATTTGACACGCGACGAACTGACGCCAGATAAGCTGGTACAGCTTCTGGGCGTCGGCTTCCATATCCTTCAGGGATTCCGCTAACACAGAGACGTCAGAAGGACGAATGGCTTCGTGCGCTTCCTGTGAGTTCTCTTTGCTGGCGTACTGGTTAGCGCTTTCTGGCAGGTATTTCTTACCGAAATTGTCACCGATATAGCCGCGCACCATGTTAACCGCATCCTGACTCAGGTTAGTCGAGTCGGTACGCATGTAGGTGATGTAACCCGCTTCATACAAGCGCTGGGCCATCATCATGGTTTTCTTCACGCCATAACCCAGACGCGTGCTTGCGGCCTGTTGCAGCGTAGAGGTAATAAATGGTGCGCCAGGCTTACTGCTGGTCGGTTTGTCTTCACGCTCCAGAACTTGATAGCGTGCTTTTTCCAGCAGCGCCACCGCGGCCATGGTCTGGTCACGGTTTTCAGGACGGAAAGGCTTGTCGTTTTGATGGCTCACCTGCAGCGGCAGAGCATCCCCGCCCGGCGTGGTGACATTCGCGTCGACTTCCCAGAACTCTTCTGGCACAAACGCTTTAATTTCGCGTTCACGTTCAACGACAAGACGCACGGCAACGGATTGCACACGGCCTGCGGACAGACCACGGGCAATCTTTTTCCACAGCAGTGGAGACACCATGTAGCCCACAACACGGTCCATAAAGCGACGTGCCTGCTGCGCGTTTACACGGTCAATGTTCAGTTCGCCCGGCTTTTCAAACGCCTGACGAATCGCATTCTTCGTAATTTCGTTAAACACTACACGGCTGTAGCGTTTGTCATCACCACCGATCACTTCCCGCAGGTGCCACGCAATGGCTTCCCCTTCGCGGTCAAGGTCGGTTGCGAGATAGATGTGGTCTGCTTTTTCAGCAAGCTGCTTCAGCTCATTAACGACTTTTTCTTTCCCGGGCAGCACTTCGTATTGTGCATCCCAGTTGTGCCATGGGTTAACACCCATGCGGTTGACAAGCGCGCTACGTTCATCCTTTTTAGGCTTTTTAGCCCCTTTGGTGGAGGTAGAGTCTGCGCTCTTTTTGCTGGCTGAGCCACTGGTCGGCAAATCGCGGATATGACCCACGCTGGACTTAACCACGTAGTCATTACCCAGATACTTATTGATCGTTTTGGCTTTTGCCGGGGACTCAACGATGACGAGAGCTTTACCCATATTCACCTTTACCTAATTTAATTCTTCCAGGAATACGCCGCACGTTGATTTCCCTTCCACTGACGACGCGTCATTGATATTGCGACTGCGTCAGGGGATATCAACCCCTTTGTCTTACCGAACGTCAGAAAATGACGCCCAGGTGATTGAGTTTTCGGGTATTTTTCTCACGCCTCATATGATTCGTGACGAATTACCGGTCGAATGTCAAGCAATTCTGTTGCCAGAATGACGAAAGCGCACACTCTACCTGATAAAATCCGTTACGCAACTTTATTAGCATGCAAAAGCAAATCACGCCAGCCAGGCTCCTGCACCTTATCCCCTCAGATTACAGGGAAAATTTGCCCCCAAAGCGCCCTCGGCGTAGACTATTGTCACTGTTTAAGGAGTGGATTATGCACAATACGACCCAACCAATTGACCGAGTCTCTCTGCTTATCGAAGCAAACAAGCTTATCCGTGATCATGAAGATACTCTGGCGGGCATTGAAGCCACCGGCGTAGAACAGCGTAATGGCGTGCTGGTTTTCAGCGGCGAATACTTCCTTGACGAACAGGGGCTACCTACCCCGAAAAGCACCGCCGTGTTTAACATGTTTAAATACCTGGCGCATACGCTTTCAGAGAAATATCACCTGGTTGATTAATGCAAAACGCGAGGCCTGAGCCTCGCGTTTTTGTTTACAGCAACGGTTTTTGTCCGCGCTGTAGCCAGCGGAGCAACAGCCGATCGGCACTTTCTGCCGCACTGTTGGTAAAGCGATCGAGCAGACGCTTGCGCTGCGTAAAGCGCACGCCCACCAGCTCACGGCCATCCATCAGGCTCAGCAGCAGGTCATCGCTGGTGCCCACTTCATCTACCAGTCCTTTCTCCTGGGCCTGGATCCCGTACCAGTGCTCCCCCGTGGCAACCTGCTCAATATCGAGCGATGGGCGCATACGGTGCACAAAGTCTTTAAAGAGGTGGTGCGTTTCATTGAGATCTTCACGGAATTTCTGACGCCCCTCTTCCGTATTTTCACCCAGCAGCGTCAGAGTGCGTTTGTACTGCCCGGCCGTGTGCAGTTCAATGTCGATCTCTTTGTTTTTGAGGAAGCGGTTAAAGTTAGGGATTTGCGCAACCACACCGATTGAACCAATAATAGAAAACGGTGCCGCCACAATTTTATCCGCGACGCAGGCCATCATGTAGCCACCGCTCGCCGCGACTTTATCCACCGCAACGGTCAGCGGGATCTGTTTTTCACGCAGGCGCTGCAGCTGTGACGCAGCCAGTCCATAACCGTGTACCACACCGCCCGGGCTTTCAAGACGCACCACCACCTGATCCTGCGGTTTTGCCACGGCAAGAACGGCAGTGACCTCTTCGCGCAGAGAAGAAACTTCATGCGCATCCATGCTGCCTTTAAAGTCGAGCACATAGACGCGTGGCTTTGCCTCATCCTGCGGTGCATTGAGCTTGGCTTTCGCTTTTGCCGCTTTGGCTTCTTGTTTATGCTTTTTCTTCTGCGCTTTAAGCCACTGCTTCTGTTGATGGCTATCGAGCAGCGACAGAGACATATCTTCCTGCATCTCTTTATACTGCTCACTCAGGCGGGTAATGCGTAACTCCCCACGCTGACGCTTACGCTGCGTCAGGTTTACAATCAGAACGGCAATCACCGCAATGGCAATCACCACCGTTGCGATTTTGGCCAAAAACAACCCATACTGAGAAAGTAATTCCACGCGTTCCACCTTGTTTAACCACGATTCTTTCACGGCAGTGTACAACAGCCCTGCCCATGCGTCTCGCTCGTGACATTACCTCTGCGAGCCTGCTTCAGGAATCCCCTCATGGGGGTTTAAATATTTGCAAATTGTTAATTTTACAGTAATGCCTCCTGTAGACTGATTGAATTCTCATGCTAATTCGGGCATAAAGCCGAAAAGTCATAAAGAAGGCGTCATTGCGTCACTGCGCACCAGAGGAGTCCCCGTGCATTATCAACCGCAAAAAAATCTGCTGCAAAATCGCATCATTCTGGTCACCGGTGCCAGCGACGGAATTGGTCGCGAGGCGGCCCTGACCTACGCTGACTATGGCGCGAGCGTTATTCTTATTGGTCGTAACGAAGAGAAACTGAAAAGCGTCGCGCAGGAAATAGAGGCGGCAGGCGGCATTCCGGCCCCGTGGTATACCCTCGATTTACTCACCTGCACGCCAGCGGTGTGCCAGGAGCTTGCTCACCGTATTAGCGCCCACTATCCGCGGCTGGACGGTGTCCTGCACAATGCGGGTTTGCTGGGAGAAGTCCGTCCTATGGACGAACAGGATCCCGATATCTGGCAGCAGGTGATGCAGGTCAACGTCAACGGCACGTTTTTCCTGACGCAGGCTTTGCTTCCTTTATTACTTAAATCCGAGTCCGGCTCGCTGGTCTTTACCTCCTCAAGCGTAGGCCGCGAAGGTCGAGCCAACTGGGGAGCATATGCCGTCTCAAAATTCGCGACTGAAGGGATGATGCAGGTGCTGGCGGAAGAGTATCAAAGCCGCCATCTGCGCGTAAATTGCATTAACCCGGGTGGAACGCGCACCAAAATGCGCGCCAGCGCCTTCCCGTCGGAAGACCCGCAGAAACTGAAAACACCCGCAGACATTATGCCGCTCTATCTCTGGCTGATGGGCGACGACAGTCGTCGTAAAACGGGGATGACCTTCGATGCCCAGCCGGGCCGTAAACCAGGGATTTCGCAATGAGTGAAGAACGTCATCAACAACGCCAGCAGCGTCTGAAGGAACAGGTCGATGCGCGCGTTGCGACCGCACAGGACGAGCGCGGGATAATTATCGTCTTTACCGGTAACGGCAAAGGTAAAACTACCGCGGCATTTGGCACCGCCACGCGTGCTGTCGGTCACGGGCAGAAAGTGGGCGTCATTCAGTTCATCAAAGGCGAATGGCCGAACGGCGAACGTAATCTGCTTGAACCGCATGGCGTTGAATTTCAGGTGATGGCGACAGGTTTCACATGGGATACGCAGAACCGGGAAACCGATACTGCAGCTTGTCTTGCAGTCTGGGAGCACGCCAAAAGAATGCTGGCAGACCCCGCCCTGAATATGGTTCTGCTGGATGAGATAACCTATATGGTGGCCTACGACTATCTCCCGCTGGATGTGGTACTGGAGGCGCTACAACAACGTCCGGCGCACCAGACGGTTATCGTCACGGGGCGTGGCTGTCATCGGGAAATACTGGAGCTTGCTGATACCGTCAGCGAACTGCGTCCGGTCAAACACGCGTTTGACGCGGGAATCAAAGCGCAAATCGGTATTGATTACTAAGAAAAAAGCCCGGTGATCATCACCGGGCTTTTATGTTAACCGTTGTTGTTACGGCTGCCAGAGCGGCGGTTGCTGCTCACCTGGCTATGACGTTTCACCGCACGACGGATCTGATTCGCCTTCATACGACGACGATCTTTTTCCACCGCCACTTTAGAGGTGGTTTCTGGCGTCAGGCCGACCAGTTCACGCAGGTAGTTAGTCTGTGTCAGATCCAGCTCGGTATAACCACCCCGTGGCAGACCTTTTGGCAGCAGGATGTCGCCATAACGGACACGGATTAGACGGCTCACCTGCACACCTACCGCTTCCCAAAGACGACGCACTTCGCGGTTACGGCCTTCAGTCAGGGTAACGTTGTACCACTGGTTAATGCCTTCGCCACCGGTAAATTTGATGGTTTTAAATGCCGCAGGACCGTCTTCCAGCTGAACGCCGCGAGACAGATCGCGCAGTTTATTCTCATCAACCTGGCCGAAGACACGCACGGCGTATTCGCGTTCCACTTCACGGCTAGGGTGCATCAGACGGTTTGCCAGTTCACCATCAGTGGTAAACAGCAGCAGGCCGCAGGTATTCACGTCCAGACGCCCCACGGCAATCCAGCGAGCGCCGCGCAGTTTAGGCAGACGGTCAAACACCGTCGGGCGACCTTCAGGGTCGTTGCGCGTACACAGCTCGCCTTCTGGCTTGTAATACGCCAGCACACGGCAAATCTGCTCAGCGGACTCTTTCACGGAAATAAGATGACCGTCGATGCGGATCTTCAATCCCGGTACGATTTCTACGCGGTCACCCAGCGTGGCGATTTTACCGTCCACACTCACGCGCCCCGCTTCAATAATGGCTTCGATTTCACGGCGTGAACCGTGGCCGGCACGCGCCAGCACTTTCTGTAACTTCTCGCTCATTGAGCTTCCTCAGGTGTCGCCTTCACAGGCGTCGAATCAGGTCAAAAGAGGGCTCAGCCCTGCTTTGATGGCCGCGTAGTATATCTGCTTACACCCTTACAAGAAAGGCTTAACATCACCCACGCCTTCACGAATTACTTCTGGCGCATCTTCGGTTAAGTCAACAACGGTGGTTGGCTGCTGACCAAGGTAGCCGCCATGAATAATCAACTCGACCACCTTTTCCAGACGGTCTTTAATCTCTTCGGGATCGGATTCGGTGAACTCGCTCCCAGGCAACATTAAAGAGGTCGAAAGCATCGGCTCGCCGAGGGTTTCCAGCAGCGCCTGCGCAATCGGGTTGGACGGTACGCGCATCCCGATGGTTTTACGCTTTTCCTGTAACAGTCGGCGCGGCACTTCCTTGGTTCCTTTAAGAATAAAGGTGTAGTTGCCCGGCGTGTTATTTTTGATCAGACGAAACGCCACGTTATCGACATACGCGTAGGTCGACAGTTCAGAAAGATCGCGGCACATCAGGGTAAAGTTATGGCCGTCCGGCAGCTGACGAATGCGGCAAATGCGCTCCATCGCCCCTTTGTCTTCAATTTTACAGCCCAGCGCGTAGCCAGAATCGGTCGGGTAGACAATCACGCCGCCTTTGCGAACGATCTCCACGGCCTGATTAATTAAGCGTGGCTGCGGGTTATCCGGATGAATATAGAAAAACTGACTCATACTTCCCTCTCTTCAATTTTCTGCGGCTGTTCCCAGAGCTGCCAGACGGGCTCAACGCCTGCGGGCAACCAGAGCTTGCGTCCCAGCTCGATCCACGCACAGGGCTGATGGAAATCCGACCCTTGCGAACCCAGCAGACCGAACTGACGCGCGTAGGTTGCGAGCTGCGCACGCTCATTGGGCGCCTGCTGACACTGGGCGACTTCCATCGCCTCACCGCCACATTCGGCAAAGTGTGCCAGCAGTCTTTTCAGCCACTTAGCAGAAAGATTATACCGCCCCGGATGGGCGAGCACGGCCTTACCGCCAGAATGATGAATGACATCAATAGCTTGTTTTATTGTACACCACTGTGGCGGAACGTAACCGGTTTTCCCGCGTGCCAGATATTTTTTAAACACGTCCGCCATCGTCGTGGCTTTGCCCGCCTCAACCAGAAAACGGGCAAAATGGCCGCGCGTCACCGCCCCACCGTTTGCCAGTTTCTGTGCACCTTCCAGCGCTCCGGGAATATGCGCTTTTTCCAGTCGCTCACCAATCATTTCGGCGCGTTCGTTGCGGCGCGATTTTTGTTCTTGCAAAAACGCACGCATTGCCGGATGTTCAATATCGATATTGAGGCCAACAATGTGAATTTCGTGATTTTCCCAGACTGTCGAAATTTCGACGCCGGGCACCAGATTCAGCGCCAGTCCGCTGCGGGCAATTTCGGCGCGCGCCGCGGGAATAGCATCTGTCGTATCGTGATCGGTTATCGCCAGCGTGCCGACACGCATTTCAACGGCGCGATGAACCAGGGCTTCGGGTGTCAGCAGGCCATCAGAGGCCTGAGTATGGCTGTGTAAATCATAAATTACGGCGTAGGTGGTATCGCTCAAAGCACTTCCCATAGCAGGTTAAAGACATCCGAAACCCCTATGATAACGGCTTGGCGCGAAATTCTGAAATCAAGGGTTGACAACTTGCCATCGAACTAGTTAACTAGTACGCAAGTTCACACGAGAAAGGTATCTGAAAATGACAGCACATTTCACTCTGCACGGTTGGTGGCGCACATCCTGATTATCGGGCAGTGTCACACGTCTGCAAAATGCAAACAGATACCCAGCCCGCGACTAAGCGGGCTTTTTTTTGAACAGAATAAATGAGAACAACATAATGCAAACAGCCAAACCACACCTCGAATTGCTGACCTGCGAGGCGGTCTATCGCCACAACCCAACCGCGCTGTTTCATCAGGTCTGCGGTGCGCGTCCGGCGACGTTGCTGCTGGAATCCGCAGATATTGACAGTAAAGACGATCTTAAGAGCCTGCTGCTGGTCGACAGCGCATTGCGCATTACCGCGCTGGGTGACACTGTCACGATAAAAGCGCTCTCTGAGAACGGTGCCGCGCTGCTGCCACTGCTGGACGCCTCCCTGCCAGCGGGTATCGAGAATGAACGTCACCCGGAAGTGCGGGTACTGCATTTCCCGCCGGTCAGCCAACTGCTGGACGAAGATGCACGCCTCTGTTCTTTGTCAGTCTTCGATGCCTTCCGCCTGCTGCAAAACCTGGTCTCGGTACCAGAAGATGAACGCGAAGCAATGTTCTTTGGCGGGCTGTTTGCTTACGATCTGGTCGCCGGTTTCGAAGACCTGCCCGAAACCGAACAGGGCAACCGCTGCCCTGACTACTGCTTCTACCTGGCCGAGACCCTGCTGGTGATCGACCATCAGAAAAAATACACCCGTATTCAGGCGAGCCTGTTCACGCCATCCGTGACCGAAAAAACACGTCTTGAGCAGCGCATTGCTCAGCTGCAACAGCAAATGACCGAAGCGCCACCCGCACTGCCGGTTCAGCATGTAGAGAAGATGACCTGTGAGGTTAACCAGACCGACGATCAGTACGGTGCCGTGGTGCGTCAGATGCAAAAGGCGATTCGCGCCGGGGAAATTTTCCAGGTCGTCCCGTCCCGTCGTTTCTCACTGCCCTGCCCGTCGCCGCTGGCGGCCTATGACGTGCTGAAAAAGAGCAACCCAAGCCCGTATATGTTCTTTATGCAGGACAACGAGTTCACCCTGTTTGGTGCGTCACCGGAAAGCTCCCTGAAATACGACGCCACCAGCCGCCAGATCGAGATCTACCCGATTGCCGGTACACGTCCGCGCGGGCGTCGCGCCGATGGCTCTCTGGATCGCGATCTCGACAGCCGTATCGAACTGGAAATGCGCACCGACCACAAAGAGCTCTCCGAGCACCTGATGCTGGTTGACCTGGCGCGTAACGATCTGGCCCGCATTTGTACTCCCGGCAGCCGCTATGTGGCTGACTTAACGAAAGTCGACCGTTACTCCTTCGTGATGCACCTGGTCTCCCGTGTGGTGGGTGAACTGCGCAACGACCTCGACGTGCTGCACGCCTATCGCGCCTGCATGAATATGGGCACCCTGAGCGGTGCGCCGAAAGTCCGTGCGATGCAGCTTATCGCCGCCGCCGAAGGGCGTCGTCGTGGCAGCTATGGCGGTGCGGTGGGTTATTTCACCGCGCACGGTGACCTTGATACCTGCATCGTTATCCGCTCTGCCTATGTTGAAGACGGCATCGCCACCGTCCAGGCGGGCGCCGGGGTGGTTCTTGATTCTGTTCCGCAGTCTGAAGCTGACGAAACGCGCAATAAAGCTCGCGCGGTATTGCGCGCCATCGCTACCGCACACCATGCACAGGAGATTTTCTGATGGCTGACATTCTGCTGCTCGATAACATCGACTCCTTTACCTATAACCTGGCAGATCAGCTGCGTGCGAATGGTCACAACGTCGTTATCTATCGTAACCACGTGCCGGCGCAAACCCTGATTGAGCGTCTGGCAACCATGCAAAACCCGGTGCTGATGCTCTCTCCTGGCCCCGGTGCCCCCAGTGAAGCGGGCTGTATGCCTGAACTGCTGACCCGTATGCGCGGCAAGTTGCCTATTATCGGTATCTGCCTCGGGCATCAGGCGATTGTTGAAGCCTATGGCGGATACGTCGGCCAGGCGGGTGAAATCCTGCACGGTAAAGCCTCCAGCATTGAACATGACGGTCAGGCGATGTTTGCCGGGCTGCCGAATCCGCTGCCGGTGGCGCGCTACCACTCGCTGGTCGGCAGCAACATCCCGGCAGGCCTGACCATTAACGCCTCGTTCGAAGGCATGGTGATGGCCGTACGTCACGATACCGATCGTGTCTGTGGGATGCAGTTCCATCCGGAGTCAATCCTCACCTCTCACGGCGCGCGTCTGCTGGAACAGACCCTGGACTGGGCGCTGCAGAAACTGGAACAGACCAACACCCTGCAACCTGTTCTGGAAAAATTGTACCAGGCACAGACCCTGAGCCAGCAGGAGAGCCACCAGCTCTTCTCCGCCGTGGTTCGTGGTGAACTGAAGCCTGAACAACTGGCGGCCGCGCTGGTGAGCATGAAAGTTCGCGGTGAAAGCCCGCAGGAAATTGCCGGTGCGGCAACGGCGCTGCTGGAAAATGCCGCCCCGTTCCCGCGCCCGGACTACATGTTTGCGGATATCGTCGGTACCGGTGGTGACGGCAGCAACAGCATCAATATCTCCACCGCCAGCGCCTTCGTGGCGGCTGCCTGTGGTTTGAAAGTGGCGAAGCACGGTAACCGCAGCGTCTCCAGCCGGTCGGGATCGTCGGACCTGCTGGCCGCATTCGGCATCAATCTCGAGATGAACGCCGAACGTTCGCGTGAAGCCCTGGACGACCTGGGCGTCTGCTTCCTGTTTGCACCGAAATATCACACCGGTTTCCGCCATGCGATGCCGGTTCGCCAGCAGCTTAAAACCCGCACGCTGTTTAACGTGCTCGGCCCGCTGATCAACCCGGCCCATCCGCCGCTGGCGCTGATTGGCGTCTACAGCCCGGAGCTGGTTCTGCCGATTGCAGAGACCCTGCGCGTGCTGGGTTATCAACGTGCCGCGGTGGTTCACAGTGGGGGAATGGATGAAGTGTCGCTGCATGCGCCTACGCTTGTGGCCGAACTTCGCGACGGTGAAATCCTGAGCTATCAGCTGGAGGCGAGCGACTTTGGTTTAACGCCTTACCATCAGGAAGCGCTGGCGGGCGGCACGCCTGAAGAAAACCGTGACATTCTGACGCGCTTATTACAAGGTAAAGGTGAGGTCGCCCACGAGGCCGCCGTCGCTGCCAACGTCGCGATGCTGATGCGTTTGCACGGCGAGGAAGATCTCAAAGCCAACGCACAAAAAGTTCTGAACGTACTGCGCTCAGGTGCAGCTTACGATCGCGTTACCGCACTTGCGGCAAGAGGGTAAAGAATGCAGACCGTTTTAGCGAAAATCGTTGCCGATAAGGCCATCTGGGTGGAAGCACGTAAAGCACAGCAGCCGCTGGCCAGCTTCCAGAATGACGTTGTCCCGAGCAGCCGTCGTTTCTATGATGCTCTGCAGGGCGCACGCACCGCGTTTATTCTCGAGTGCAAAAAAGCGTCCCCGTCGAAAGGCGTTATCCGTGACGATTTCGATCCGGCGCGAATTGCCGGTATCTACAAACATCATGCGTCAGCCATCTCCGTGCTGACGGATGAGAAGTATTTCCAGGGCAGCTTCGATTTCCTGCCCGTTGTCAGCGGGATCGCGCCACAACCGATCCTGTGCAAAGACTTTATTATCGACCCGTATCAGATTTGGCTCGCTCGCTTTTACCAGGCCGATGCCTGCCTGCTGATGCTCTCAGTGCTGGATGACGAACAGTATCGCCAGCTCGCTGCGGTCGCGCACAGTCTGAACATGGGCGTGCTGACCGAAGTGAGCAACGAAGAGGAGCTGGAACGCGCCATTGCGCTGAAAGCCAAAGTGGTCGGCATCAACAACCGCGATCTGCGTGACCTGTCGATTGACCTGAACCGCACGCGCCAGCTGGCGCCGCGTCTGGGCTCTGGCGTCACCGTGATCAGTGAATCCGGTATTAACAGCTACGCTCAGGTCCGCGAGCTGAGCCATTTCGCCAACGGTTTCCTGATTGGTTCTGCAATGATGGAACATGACGATCTCAACGCCGCGGTGCGCCGCGTGCTGTTGGGTGAAAACAAAGTGTGCGGCTTAACCCGTGAAGAGGATGCCCTGGCTGCGTATGAAGCCGGTGCGATTTACGGCGGGCTGATTTTTGTCGCCTCCTCCCCTCGCGTGGTGACCGAAGCGCAGGCGCGTCAGGTGATGACGGCAGCGCCACTCAGCTATGTGGGGGTCTTTCGCAACGCGGATATCGCCGACGTGGTAGCGAAAGCCGAAGCGTTATCTCTGCATGCGGTGCAGCTTCATGGCAACGAAGATCAGGCCTATATCGATGCCCTGCGCAGCGCACTGGCACCTCAGGTGCAAATCTGGAAAGCGCAGAGCGTGGGCGACAGGTTGCCTGAGCGTAACCTGAATCATGTTGATAAATACGTACTCGATAATGGCCAGGGCGGCACGGGACAGCGTTTTGACTGGTCCCTGTTGCACGGCGAAGTGCTGGACAATGTTTTGCTGGCGGGTGGACTTAGCCCGGATAACTGCGTGGAAGCCGCCAAAGCGGGCTGCGCGGGCCTCGATTTCAATTCAGGCGTAGAGTCGCAACCGGGCATCAAAGATGCCAGTAAGCTGGCCTCGGTATTTAAAACTCTGCGTGCATATTAAGGAAGAGAAGATGACGACATTACTAAACCCCTATTTTGGTGAGTTCGGCGGGATGTACGTCCCGCAAATCCTGATGCCCGCCCTGCGCCAGCTGGAAGAAGCGTTCGTGAGCGCGCAGAAAGATCCGGCGTTTCAGGCTGAGTTTACCGACCTGCTGAAAAACTACGCTGGCCGTCCAACGGCCCTGACGAAATGCCGTAACCTGACCGAAGGCACCAAAACCACGCTGTATCTTAAGCGTGAAGATTTGCTGCACGGCGGTGCGCATAAAACCAACCAGGTGTTGGGTCAGGCGCTGCTTGCAAAACGGATGGGTAAAACCGAAATCATCGCTGAAACTGGCGCAGGCCAGCACGGGGTGGCATCAGCCCTTGCCAGCGCCCTTCTCGGTCTGAAATGCCGCATTTACATGGGCGCAAAAGACGTTGAGCGCCAGTCGCCTAACGTATTCCGTATGCGTCTGATGGGCGCAGAAGTGATCCCGGTGCACAGCGGCTCCGCGACGCTGAAGGATGCGTGTAACGAAGCGCTGCGCGACTGGTCTGGCAGCTATGAAACCGCGCACTATATGCTCGGCACCGCTGCAGGCCCGCACCCGTTCCCGACGATTGTGCGTGAATTCCAGCGCATGATTGGCGAAGAGACCAAAGCGCAGATCCTGGAAAAAGAGGGTCGCCTGCCGGATGCGGTGATCGCCTGCGTTGGCGGTGGCTCTAACGCTATCGGCATGTTCGCTGATTTCATCGACGAAACCAGCGTCGGGCTGATTGGCGTTGAACCTGCAGGCCACGGGATTGAAACCGGTGAGCACGGCGCACCGTTGAAACATGGTCGCGTGGGGATCTACTTCGGTATGAAAGCGCCGATGATGCAGACCGATGACGGCCAGATTGAAGAGTCATACTCTATCTCGGCAGGTCTGGATTTCCCTTCCGTTGGGCCTCAGCACGCCTTCCTGAACAGCACCGGTCGTGCGGACTACGTTTCCATTACCGATGACGAAGCCCTGGAGGCGTTTAAAACGCTCTGTCGCCACGAAGGGATCATTCCTGCCCTGGAGTCCTCTCACGCCCTGGCGCATGCGCTGAAAATGATGAAAGAGAACCCGGAAAAAGAGCAACTGCTGGTGGTTAACCTTTCCGGTCGCGGTGATAAAGACATCTTCACCGTTCACGATATTTTGAAAGCACGAGGGGAAATCTGATGGAACGCTACGATAACGCATTTGCAGCACTGAAATCTCGCCAGGAAGGCGCGTTCGTTCCCTTCGTGACGCTGGGTGATCCGGGTCCTGAGCAGTCGCTGAAAATTATCGACACCCTGATTGAAGCCGGTGCCGACGCGCTGGAGTTGGGTATTCCGTTTTCCGATCCTCTGGCCGATGGCCCGACTATCCAGAACGCAACGCTGCGGGCATTCGCGGCCGGTGTCACCCCGGGGCAATGTTTCGAGATGCTGGCCGCTATCCGCCAGAAGCACCCGACCATTCCGATTGGCCTGTTGATGTATGCCAACCTGGTCTTCAGTCGCGGTATTGATACCTTTTATGCAGAATGCGCGCGCGTGGGTGTTGACTCGGTGCTGGTGGCAGACGTACCGGTTGAAGAATCTGCGCCGTTCCGCCAGGCGGCGATGCGCCATAACGTGGCACCTATCTTCATCTGCCCGCCAAACGCCGATGATGAACTGCTGCGCCAGATTGCCTCTTATGGTCGCGGGTATACCTACCTGCTCTCCCGTGCGGGTGTAACTGGCGCGGAGAACAAAGCGGCGCTGCCTCTGCATCATCTGGTCGAGAAGCTGGCTGAATACCACGCGGCTCCTCCGCTGCAGGGCTTTGGGATTTCATCTCCCGATCAGGTCACGGCGGCAATTGACGCTAACGCAGCCGGTGCAATTTCAGGCTCCGCTATCGTTAAAATCATTGAGAAGAACGTGGACAAGCCAGAGCAAATGCTGGCTGAGCTGAAAACGTTTGTGAGCGCAATGAAAGCGGCAACGCGTAAAGCGTAACCTCAACGCATGACACAATCGATCTGCGGCTTAACGTCACGGAAAAGCTGATGGACGTATCACACGGCGAGGCGGATATCGGCATTCGCTGCGGACAGGGAGACTGGCCCGGCGTGAATAAAACCTGGCTGATGGATGAAGAGGCGGTGCTGGTCTGTAGCCCCCGCCTGGTGCCTCCGGAGAAAATTGCCTGTGGTGACTGGCTCGCCACGCAGAAGCTGATCCACGATGACACGCCGCACCCGGGCGCGAATTTTCCCTCATGGGACGACGTTCTCCGTACCGTCAATGCCCCTGGCGCGCTGGAAAGCAGGCTGCATATTAACTCCACCTCCGCGGTTATTCTCTCGGCCCTGAGCGGCCGGGGGGTGGCGATTGTACGTCACGCGCTGGTGAAACAGCTGATTGAAACCGGGCAACTGGTTCAATTGCACCCAGACCATCGCTGGCCGTTAACATGGTCTTACTACCTGGTGACCCCGCAGCACACCGCCATGCGTGAAGAAGTAAAAATATTTCACGACTGGCTTCTTCATGACGTGGTCTCTGACAATCCATAACCCGCCTTTTTTAAGCATCATGCGGCAAGGGTCATCGCGTACCGGCATGATGCTTCTCTCTTCAGACGTCCGACATAGTTTTTCTTTTCTGCAACGCAAGATTAACTGATTTGTTGAAGATAACCGGCTTTCTCATAATCGCCCTCAACGAACGGTAAAGCAGGCCGGTACCTTATCCGGCCGCCTTGCCTTAACCCTGAGCGAAGGAGAGAACGATGGCTTATCTGCAAATCAGCCTTGATATCAGTAATGAAAACCGTGCGGCAGCCGCCGGGGTCTACCAGCAATACAAAACCCCGTTCCTGACCACCATCGACGGTGTCACCTCTAAAGAACTGCTTGTTCGTGACGAGGACGTACAGGTCCTGCACGGATTTAAAACCGTGTCCCAGGCACAGGCGTATCTCAGCAGTCCGCTTTTCACCCAGGACGTCGTTGAAGCACTGAAACCGTATCTGAACAGCGCGCCTGAAATCCGCATTTACGACGTCCTGTAACGGGCATTTTCTGAAACCTACACGTACCGGAGCTATGAATGTTTTTAAACTGGAATGAATATCGCACCAGCCTGCTGGCCACCGTCGGGAAATTTGCCAGACTGCAGCCTGAATTTATGAAAGGCTTACAGCAGATGGATAAAGGGGCTTCTGAAAATCAGCACCTTGATCCCAAGACCCACGAACTGATTGCGCTGGCTGTTGCCGTTACCACTCGCTGTGATGGTTGCCTGGCGGTACATGTGGAAGCTGCGGTTAAGAAAGGCGCAACGCGTGAAGAGATAGCTGAAGCGCTTTCCGTTGCCATCAGTCTGAACGCCGGTGCTGCGTTAACCTATACCGCCCGGGCTCTGGATGTTTTTGACAACCTGCCAACAAAATAAACCTGCATACGGCACCGCCTGCGGTGCCGTTTAATGACTGACTATGATGTTACTGAATTCTGATTTTTCACTGCGAGCCATCATTACTCCTGATGACTACCGCTGGGTGCCTTCCCCGCAACCTGGTGTGGAGCGCGTCATGCTTGATCGCATTGGCCACGAGCAGGCCCGCGCAACCAGCCTTGTCAGGTATGCTCCTGATTCTGTGTTTCCTGAGCACACCCACCCCGGCGGAGAAGAGATTCTGGTGCTGAGCGGTACCTTTACGGAAAACGGAACCGATTATCCGGCTGGCTGGTATCTGCGCAGCCCGGACGGCTCGTCGCATCGACCGTCCAGTCGTGACGGCACCACCCTTTTCGTTAAGCTGCGCCAGTTCTCCGCCGAAGAACAGGAACCGGTCAGGATCAATACCAACGAGGCGAGTCGCTGGCACGGCCAGCCGCACAGACTCATTTGTCCCCTGTTCGCAAGCGTAGCGGAAACCACTCAGCTTCAGAGGATCGCACCGGGTGAACGACTCTTCTGCGCTCCGCTCGCCGGAGGAGCCGAGCTTCTGCTTCTCGAAGGGGAAATCAGCGCACCGGAAGTTCGTTACCTGAAAGGAAGCTGGCTCAGATTTCCTGAAGGCGATTTGCCGGCGCTGACGGCCGCCGCCTCTGGGGCACTTTTTTATCTTAAAACGGGACATCTCAGCCCGACCACACTGACCGGAGCGATACCATGAAAGGCAGCGTTATTATCATTGGTGCGGGTGTCAGCGGCCTGTATGCAGGCATACTGCTTGAAAAAGCGGGAGTGGATTACGTGATACTGGAAGCGAGGAAAAGAACCGGCGGTCGCGTACTTTCAGGTCAGGTGTTAGCAAACACGCCTGATGGGGTTCATGTGGACATGGGGGCGACCTGGTTCTGGCCGGAAATTCAGCCTGACTTCGCACACCTGGTTCATCAACTTGGATTAACGCCTCTCCCTCAGGGGCGACCGGGGGATATGCTTTATGAACGCCAGACGACGTCCCCTGCGCAACGTTATCCTGCCTATGTGACATCACCGGAGTCGTTCAGGCTTCAGGGTGGAATGCAGGCGCTGACGAGCGCATTAACACGCCAGATCCCGGCGCAGAAGATTAAGTCAGACCATCAGGTGGTTTCCATTTCCCTTCTCGGCGAGGGTATGCAGGTCGCGACGCAGTCCGAAACGGGCGAAGGCTCACTTTTCACCGGTGAACACGTTTTCCTCGCCCTGCCTCCCGCGCTGGCAGCAAAAATAACGTTCGAGCCGGCATTGCCGGAGCGGGTACTTTCACACTGGCGTAAAACGCCAACCTGGATGGCGCCTCACGCAAAATATGTCGCCCTGTACCAGACCGACTTTTTGCAGGCACAGCATCTCTGCGGTGATGTAAGCAGCCGTGTGGGTCCAATGGTTGAAATTCACGATGTGTCAGAGCCCGATACAGGCAAAACGGCTATCTTTGGTTTTATTGGCGTACCGGCAAAATCGCGATGGACGGTGAGCGAGGCCGAACTCAAGCGACTGTGCCGGGAGCAACTGGTGCGACTCTTCGGAGAAGACGCGGCAGAGCCTGAAGCCGAGTGGATAAAAGACTGGGCCGCCGATCCGTTTACGACGACAAAATTTGACCTGCAGCAGGACGTCGGGCACGCACAGCCGCAACAGATTCCGGCGCAGGAAGAATGGGCTGATAAATTAACCGGGATTGCCAGCGAATGGTCACCGCAATTTTCGGGTTATCTGGCCGGCGCAATTGACGCTGCTGCTGAAGGCGTTGGGCACTGGTTACGCCACGTTGCCAGACCCTGAGGCCTGTATCTGCCGATAACAAACATTTTGCTTCCCGGACCGGATTAATGAAATTTATTCATTTTTCTATTCTGATAACGCCTATTAACACGCGGTTTATTTCTGTTAAGAATAGTTGCCAATGACTGCAGACGAATGCCGGCTGGCGCAACGAACTCATACAGGAAAACCCGATGAAGATAAAAATTATACTTAACGACAAGACGCTGACCGCAACGTTAAATAGCAGCCAAACCAGTCGTGACTTTATCGCACTGTTGCCCCTCACGCTGCAGCTGAAAGATTATGCCGGGGAAGAGAAAATCGGCGATCTTCCTCGCCGCCTGTCCACGGCCGGCGCACCTGCGGGTACCGCGGCCGCTAAGGGTGATATCACGCTATATGCCCCGTGGGGAAATCTGGCGATTTTCTACAAAGCACACGGATATGCGTCGGGATTAATTACGCTGGGGCAATTAGACGAACCGGATGCCTTGCCCGTATCACCTGCTGAATATACTGCCCGATTTGAGCTACTGACGGATAAGTAGCCGCCCGAATATGTATTTCCGGCACAGCCGGCAAATCTCATCACAACACATTTATCCCCTTCTCTTTTTCCCGGTACCGCGTTTGCCGTTTCATTCACAACAGGAGAGCATGATGATCCGTTTCACCTCTGTAGCAGCATCACTATTGTTATTTGCAGGTATGTCCGCACACAGCGAAACCACCCCTTCAGCTCAAATGACCGTGTCTGAAACGGGCAGTCGCGCGACGATTGCCGAACCCGCTGACCACTTTACCGGACGTGCTTACATTGACCCCCTCTTCTCACCTGTCGCCCCGCAAAGAACAGGCGCCGCGTATGTCACCTTCGTGCCCGGCGCACGTTCCGACTGGCATACCCATCCGCTTGGGCAAACACTGGTGGTCACGTCCGGGACGGGCTGGGTGCAGGAGTGGGGGCAGGAGCGAAAAACCGTGCACGCCGGGGATGTCATTCAATGCTCGCCAGGGATTAAACACTGGCACGGCGCAACGGATAAAACCACGATGGTGCATATGGCCATTCAGGAATCGAATGAGCAGGGACAAAACGTGAACTGGCTTGAAAAAGTCAGCGATGCGCAGTACCTGCAGGCCGGAGGGCATTAATGCTGAACAGAACCGCCCTGCTTATCGTTTCACTCTTATTGATTAACGGATGTGTCTCCCAGACTACTCAAAACAGGAGTTCGACAATGAAACCGGAAGACTCACGGGACGCTGTAGCCCAGGTCGCGCCAGCAATGGCTGCCTATTCAGAACAGTTTATTGAAAAAGATCTCTGGAATCGCCCGGAACTGTCGCGACGCGATCGAAGCCTGGTGACGGTTGCAGCGCTGATCAGCCGCAATGATACGGCGGAACTTCCCCACTACCTCAACGTGGCGCTGGACAGCGGCGTAAAACCTGCGGAAATCTCAGAGACAATCACCCACCTGGCTTTTTACGCCGGCTGGCCGAACGCCACCTCTGCGGCGCTGATCACGCGTCAGCTGTTTGCTCAACGCCATATCGATACCGCTTCCTTGCCAGGCGGAAAGGTGGATTTCCTGCCGCTGGATGAAGAGTCGGAAAACAAGCGTGCCACGCTGGTTGAATCAAACTTTGGCAAGGTCTCGCCGGGCGTAGTGAAATACACGACCGACGCGCTATTCCAGAACCTGTGGCTCAGGCCCGGACTGGCGCCACGGGACAGAAGTCTGATCACGGTCAGCGCGTTGGTCACTGCCGGCCAGGTGGCCCAGGTTCCTTACCATCTCAACCGCGCCATGGACAATGGTTTAACCCGGACCCAGGCGTCCGAAGTCCTGACGCAACTGGCCTTTGTTGCGGGCTGGCCCAATGTTTTCTCGGCGATGCCGGTCTTTAAAGAGGTGTTTGCCGGCAGGGATCCAGCCTGACGTTTAGCCACGCAACTGTAAACGCCAGGCACCGGATGAGGGGCCTGGCTTTGCGTTGCTGACAAACGTCTCTCTTCAGGGATGTTTGTAATGGCGTAGCGCGTCGACCACCAGCTGGAATGCTTTCGATAGATTTCGGTTCTCGGGATAGTAAATATAATAGCCATCCCAGTAGGGGCACCAGTCGTCGAGCACGCTAATAAGCTCCCCACGGGCGATATGCTTTTCTGCGATATCACGCGGAACATGCGCCAGGCCGTACCCTTCCACTGCAGCCTGAAGGCACTGATAGATCCGGCTAAAGACCAGCTGGCCAGTGACTTTCACGTTCAGGCTTTTACCCTCTTTTTCAAATTCCCAGACGTATAAATTTCCATGCGTAGGAAACCGCAGGTTGATGCAGTTGTAATCAATCAGATCGTTAGGGTGCTGCGGCTGAGGATTGCGGGAAAAATAATCAGGTGAGCCGACCACGGCAAAACGGACATCCGGGCCAATACGCACGGAAATCATGCCGTTGGAGATCTGTTCCCCCAGACGGGTCCCTACATCAAACCGCCCGGAAACAATATCCGTCAAGGCATAGTCATCAATCAGCTCCAGACTAATGTCAGGATATTCTTTAAGCAGCGGTTCCAGCTTCGGCCAGATAACAGACCCGATTGCATAATCTGACGTTGATATGCGCACCGTACCCGCGGGTTTGCTGTTGAGATCTTTCAGGGACTGCAAACGACCCTGAATACCATCGATGTAAGGCCCCAGGTCATCCAGCATGGACTGACCAATATCGGTTAACGCAATACTGCGCGTGGTGCGAGTCAGCAGTTTCATCCCCAGACGAGATTCGAGGGTACGCATAGTATGGCTCAGGGCTGACTGCGATACGCCTAATTGGGCCGCAGCTTTGGTGAAGCTTTTTTCGCGCGCAACGGCAATAAAAGCCATTAAGTCATTAAGATTTTCTCGTGCCAATCTGGGCCTCTGATATCCGGAAAATGGGTGGCTGATTCATCCCAATACACTGTCTCTTCAGACGAAAAGCGTTCTGGCGGTATGGTGTTCATTATAAATGACGGCCGCCTGCGCTGTACGAGAAGCAGTCTATCTAATTTATGAAAATTCCTCATTACTGCATTTTGATTTAGTCAGTTTTAACAACATCACATTTCCCGCAGAATACTTTTACACAACGTGAGACGTCTTCATTGCACGTGATTCCACGGTAAGAGGTATCAAATGGTTAAGTATGATTTTAGTGGCAAGGTGGCGCTGGTCACCGGCGCGGCTTCCGGTATGGGGCTCGCGACCGTCAGGGCATTTTGCGAATCTGGCGCAACGGTGGTGATGGCGGATATTCGCGAGGATGCGTTATCTCGCGAAGCGGATGCGCTACTGGCTGAAGGGTATACCGTGAAACCCGTCGTCTGCGACGTGACTGACGAAGAGCAGGTCAGACGCATGATTGAGAATGCAGTACAGGCGTTTGGTCAGCTCGACGCCGCCTATAACAACGCCGGTATTCAGAGCCCCATTGCAGAAACCGCAGATGCCAGCGGCGAAGAGTTTGATCGCGTCAACGCGATTAACCTGCGGGGTATCTGGAACTGCATGAAATATGAGCTGCAACAAATGCGCCGTCAGAAAAGTGGCGCTATCGTTAACTGTTCGTCTCTGGGCGGGCTGGTCGGCATTGCCGGGCGCGGCGTTTATCATGCGACAAAGCATGGCGTCCTCGGGCTGACCAAAAGCGCAGCGCTGGAATATGCCGCGCGTGGAATACAGATCAACGCCGTTTGTCCCGGCATTATCCGCACGCCAATGGTCGAAAATATGCTGAACAGCGAGCCTGATGCGATGGCCGAGCTCATGAAGCTGCAGCCAATTGGTCGCCTGGGCGAGCCCGAAGAGATCGCGCGCGCCGTCTTATGGTTATGCAGTTCCGATGCCAGCTTCGTCACCGGACAGGCTCTGGCAATTGATGGCGGTTATACGGTTCAGTAATCAGATGTCATTCTGGTTTATTCCCGACAGGGTGTAGACCAGCGTAATCAGCGATTTGAAAGAATAAAGACGATTACCACGGGTTCGTCGTGGTTCTGTTTATACTTTTGAATGGTGTCTAAACAGGGTGGAGGGACTCTTCAGTGGAATATACAGTATTAAGCAACAACCTCAGAATGCCGATGGCGGGTTTTGGTGTTTTTCAGGTCACCGATAAAGAAGAATGTAAACAGTCAGTGCTGAGCGCCATTCGTACAGGCTATCGCCTCATTGATACCGCAGCAGTGTACGGCAATGAAGACGCCGTGGGCGATGCCGTTCGTGAAGCCATCGCTGAAGGTCTGTGTACCCGCGAGGAGTTATTTATTACCTCTAAGCTGTGGGTGCAGGACATGGCAAGCTACGAGACCGCCAAAGCAGGTATTGAGGCCTCGTTAAAAAAATCGGGATTAGACTATTTCGATCTCTACTTATTGCATCAGGCAATGCGCGATTATTTCAGCGCGTGGCGGGCTTTGGAAGATGCGTATGATGCCGGAAAGCTAAAAGCGATTGGCGTGTCTAATTTCTACGCCCACGTGCTCACCAACTTCTGTGAAACGGTCAGAATTAAGCCCATGGTAAATCAGGTGGAATTACACCCTTACTTTGCGCAATCTGACGCACTCGAGACCATGAAATATTACAACGTTCAGCCAGAAGCCTGGGCACCACTTGGCGGCGGAAGGCACAAACCGTACGAAAATGAAATGCTCAAGGGGATTGCCGAAGCGCATCAAAAAACCATCGCTCAGATCATTCTGCGCTGGAATGTGCAACGTGGCGTTACCGTCATTCCTAAATCCACGCACCAGAACCGGATTGAAGAGAACCTGTCTATCTGGGACTTCTCTCTGACCGATGCCGAAATGGCGCAAATCAGTTCGCTCGACTTAGGCTATGTTGGCGATGCGGTTAAACACTTTAACCCTGAGTTTGTTCGCGGGTGTCTGGGTGTAAAAATCCACGACTAAGCGCGACGCGGCGTGCCACCCTCTTCCACTTCTGCAGAGAATGTTACGCCCCTCTCCCTGCTTCGATACCGAACAGGGAGAGGATATATGTTTTAGCGATCCAGATGCTGAAGGTGGGCATCGTCTGCTTTTATTGCCTGGAACGGTTCTGGAAATAAAGTTGCCGACCGAAACAAAATAGGTCTGTGCGACTTAGGATTCAGGTCGTGGACTTGTCTGTACCGGATATGCCATTATATGATTTGGTTAAATCTTTGTATTTATCTTTTGAATAAGGTCGATACAAAATGGCATACTTATTCAGGCGATAAGCGATGGTGTACTTGGATTATTTATTAACATTTATAGAAAGCAATCCGGCTCTGGCCATTGGATTTAATCTTATTCTGTTAGTCATCTCAGGTTTTTTTGCGCACCTGATGTGCAAATTCCTGCTCATAAAAATCGTTCGTAAGGTCTTCTTTGCCAGCCATAAACAGGATGTCCCGCTGGAAAAAGATCGTCGCATAGCCGAAAAGCTGTCGAATTTCATTCCGGTTATTATCGTTTATTACGTCCTGCAGTTTATGCCCAATATGCCTGCATCGCTGGTGACGGCAATAAATACCATTTGTGGGATTTTATTCTTTATTTTTCTGTCGGTTTTCTTCAATGAGATGCTGGATATTGTCAACAGCTCATATTTACGCAAGACGAAGCGTAAAAATCACTCTATCAAAGGCTATATCCAGATAGGGAAAATATTTATTCACGTCATTGCCGCGATCATGATCCTTGCCGTCATGTCGAATAAATCCCCCGCGATTATTATTTCCAGCCTCGGGGCCGTGGCGGCCGTGCTGATGTTAGTCTTTCAGCATACCCTGCTTTCGCTCGTTGCCAATATCCAGCTTTCGTCAAATGACGTCCTGCAGTTGGGGGACTGGATTGAAATGCCCGATAAAAACCTGAGTGGCGAAGTAACCGACATTGCGCTGCACACCATTACTATCCGTAACTGGGATAACACGATTTCGCGTATCCCGACCAAAAACTTTCTGACCGAAACGTATACCAACTGGCAGGCCATGTTTTCGTCAGGCGCGCGCCGGATTATGCGCAGCACCACTATCGATCAGCACTCCGTTACATTTCTCACGCAGGAAACGCTGGCCCCGATGCTGGCCCTGCGCGGCACGAATGAACCACTGGCAAAACTCATCGACGGGCGTGATCCCATGGGCGTACCGGACAGTTGGTTTATGGATAATGGCCTGACAAATTTAACGCTCTTTCGGCACTACCTGATGGCCTGGCTCGCCGATCGGCCTGATATTATCAAAGATATGTATATTGTGGTGAGAACGCTGAAGCCTACGCCGTCGGGTATTCCCCTGGAAATTTATTGCTTTACCTCTTCCGTACTGTGGATGGAGTATGAGAATACTCAGTCAGCGATATTTGAATACATCACCGCTGTCGCCGGTCAGTTCTCGCTCCGCTTATATCAGTATCCGGCAGGACATGATTTCTGGCGCTTATCACAGGAACACAGCCTTCGGGACCGCACCCCACCTCCGGGTGAAGGTTAAGCTTTTTTGTAAACAGGCCGGTCAAACGGAATAATAGACAGCCTATCACCATCCTGAAGCCATAAAAAAACCCGCACTTGGCGGGTTTTTTATTATCGGTGAAGCTTAACTGCTCAGACTCGCGTCTTCATCGCTATCGTAAGGCTCACCGACAATGTGCGCGACTTACAGCGGAGAAACGTTACCCGCTGCTGGGCCTTTAGCGCCATTTTCAATGGTGAAGGACACTTTCTGGCCTTCATCAAGAGATTTGTAGCTGTCGCTCTGAATAGCAGAGAAATGTACGAATACATCTTTGCTGCCGTCGTCAGGAGTGATAAAGCCAAAACCTTTATCAGAGTTAAACCATTTTACTAAACCAGTCATTTTATTAGACATAGATAATTCCTTATTTTTTGAGCCACTAAGCGCGGCGATGATGGCCTGTATTTAGAGAGTAACTTATTTGGCACTTAGGAGGAGGCTCACGAAGAAGAGTATCTATTGATAACACCTGAACTGAGGACTGCTTTACTAAACTGCTTTAATAAGGTCTGTATTCCAAACCGATGACGCTATTTAGGCACAGAAAAATTTTTTAAGCAAAGTTTTTATTTTTTATTATAACCAATTAAACACCCGGACGGCTGAATGGCTATGAAAATTAAGGCGCTGGAACAGCGTATTCACGCCCTGTTTAGCTAAAGCATACCGCCCCTTTTGAGGGTGGATACCCGTCTGACGATGGGTCATCGTATGCGCGTGACTGCTCAACCAGAGGCTGAACTCGTGTGGCATGGGATTACATCGCTCAGGCGACTTTCCACCTGGATTTCTGATGCAAGGCTGAAGTCTGAGGTGGAAAGGTAATGCGCCCTCGCTAAGTAGCTCAAAATGCTTAAAATTCATGCCTATAGCGCACAAAGTGAAATAGATTTTCGTTCGAAGCCACTTATCATAGGTGTTTTGAATGAAAGTGGTGGTGTTAATGTCTGTGCTCAAAAGCTTTTTCTTCTTTCTTTTCGCGTCAGCAGCCTGCTCTGTGCCCGTGATTTGCCTGTGGGCGGATATCTATTTATTTAACCTGGATATACCGGAGATATCGCTGACCGAAATTGTGCAGGAATCAGTTTTAGGGGGCATCGTATTTATACACTTCCTGCTGGCGAAGAAATGGGCATTCATGCGCTATTGCAACATCCTGATTGGCGGCTTTTTCCTCTCCATGCTGATTCGAGAACTGGATGCATTTTTCGATCTTCTGGCTCACGGAAGCTGGGTATGGTTTGCACTGCTTTCCGCCGTTTGTGCTTTGCTTTATCCCGTTATCCATTATCGTCTTACCCTTACACAACTCGCACACTATACCCGTACCCCGTGGTACGGCGTGATGCTCAGTGGTCTGTTGGCAGTCCTGGTCTTCTCCCGACTGTTTGGAATGCACGGGTTATGGTACGCGATACTTGATCAAAGCTACGTCAGGGTAGTCAAAAATGTCGTGGAGGAAGGCAGCGAGTCATTCGGGTATATGCTCTGCCTTATAGCATCTGTAGGGTACTACTGCTCTTTCCGGTCTCTTCCCCGCCAGAAATGATTCTGGTATTTAGAGAGCACGATAAACACGCCAATCTTCCTGTGACGATGAGTTGAACGCCACAGGGAGAGCGGACTTCTATTCTCAAAAGCAAACGTTGTAGCGCCCAATATAATACGTTACATCTCTCTTAACGCCATCCGCGTGCTCCGTGTTCAGGTAATGCCCTTATAAAGTGAAAAAGAATCAATAGTCATTGAACAGATGAAGATAAAAAAACAACATCAAAAATCTCTTCTTCAGATTTTTAATGGTGAAGTCAATCTCCCTCGCAGCAAAAATTCACGTGATTATATGTGAATTCGCAGACTAACATCTTAACGCTCTATTAATTCGGCGAATCTCTCAAGAAATGCACTAAATGCAGCTTTCGGTAGCATCGGAACGACTTTAATTATAACCGATGGTAATATATCTCGCAGGGAAGGATAGTCTAATACCTTTTCCATACCCAGATCCCTCGCTTCAGTAGCGAGCATGATCCGATCAGCATGCTTAACTTCTGAGGCTTTACAGGAGGAAATATTAAATTTCACTCTGATCAATGACTCAATTTCTTTCTCAAGGTTTATATACTGCGGCATACATTTTTTTAAAGGAGAAGGGAAATCTTTTATGTAAGCCTCGGTGGCATCATGAAGAAGCCCTTCCAGAGCCAAATGCACTGGCGTTAAATAACTTACCAGAACGGAATGCTGAGCCACTGAATAGAAACTTTCGCATTGCCCACCAAAACGGCATTCATTTGACAAGCCCTTAGCGATATCAATTATATCTATATCATTTATACTGAGATTAAGAAAATCAATTTTCTTGCCGCTAAAAGTAACGATAGTGGTTGCTGAATGCATAAACCCGCCCCAAATAAAATAACTCTCAGACCATTTACCTGGAGTATAAAAAACGCTTTATCGAAAAAAAAGGACGCATGTCCTTTTTTCGAAAGGAGTTTTATTATAAGAGTTGATGACGATTTGACAAAATGGTATAGATGCGCCAGAAATATCATCGCTGACAGGTTAACCTGGGGATGCCAGGCATATGACTTGAGATTATTTCATGCGCAATCTATAATAATTCACAAACAAAGCGTTGAGTCACCTTTATGAAATCATTACAAATAGATTTATCACATTCTGACATTCTGAACTCTAAACTTAAATTCATTTTACCAGATGACATACTCAGCAGAGCTAAATTACTGATTTTTAATAAGGGAGAGATTTTACTCCACCAAGGAGATTCCCCATCGGGAGTTTACTGTTTAATTAAAGGTAAGGTACAAATAGAGCATTTATCTAAAGATGGTAAAGATATTACTTTTTGTATAGAAGAACCTCTCTCTGTGATTGGTGCCATTGAAATTTTCCAACATGATAGCACCAGCAGAAATCTGAGTACAGTAAAGATCCTTAAGACGTCAACGATAGTTTATTTTTCACTTAACTATATAAATACTATTGGATTAAATGAGCCAGTTTTTCTTCGTTTTCTTTGCAAACAACTTGCAAATAAATTATTCATCTCTTCTCAATTAAAAACCACTATGTGTTTAAGTTCATTACAGAGAGTGTCAAATTACCTCATGAATGAATATAATAAACATGGTTCCGTTATCAGGCTTGAGCGAAGAGAATTGGTCGCCTCATTTCTTTCCATTTCGGTGAGACATCTCAATCGAGTTTTAGCAGAGTTACAAGAAAATCAAATCATAGAACTCAAGAATAAAACGATTATAGTGAAAGACAGTGAATTATTAAAGCCAGAGTAATCTGCAAATAACCTTCGCACCACATTCTACCACAGCCGCTTTCAACGCCATCGGAAGATGGTTCATTTATATGAAGCCTTTTTTAATCACAAGTTTTTTATTTTATAAAAGCACTAACCATATATAAAAACTATGGCGCGCGATTTTTCACAAATATCTTAGCGAAGTTAGCGCTCAGAATACTAATCGTTATTGAAGCGAGACCGACTGGCATGTCCACTAAAAAGAGATAGATGTCCTTTTTTTTGGATGCATTGTTCGTCATCTTATCTCGTGACAAGCTTCCTTACTGAGAGAAATACTATGAGAAAATTACTTATTGATACTGATACCGCTTCTGATGACGCAGTCGCTATTGTGATGGCACTCAGAGAGCGTACCGTTAGGGTTGAAGCAATCACAGTAGTCGTTGGTAACTGTGAGATCGAACAGTGTGTTCAAAACGCATTAGTGAGTATTGAAAAAGCCGGAACATATGCTCCTCCTGTATTTTCCGGAATGACAAAGCCGCTTTTTAAAACCCACTTCACTTCTCACCATATTCATGGCAAAGATGGTATGGGTAATATGGAAAATCCCCCCACCACCCTAAAGTCGGAATCACTTCATGCGGTAGATGCGATTCTTCTTTATGCAGAAAAATTCAAAGGTGAACTTGAGATCGTTACCCTGGGACCTCTGACTAATCTGGCAATGGCAGTACTGAAGGAACCAACGCTTGCGAAAAAAATTAAACATGTTTATATCATGGGCGGTGCCGGCCTTACTTCGGGAAATATCACGCCTCTGGCTGAGTTCAATTTTTTTGTTGATGCGGAAGCCGCTAATATAGTGATGCAATCAGGGCTCCCTATGACAGTCGTTGGGTGGGAAATAGGCATGGGAGAAGCTTTCATTAATGAAGATGATATAGCATACCTCAATCAACTGAGCCCCTTGGGTCAGTTCGCCGTAAGATGCAACAAATCCTTGATGGAGTTTAATGCAGGCCGAACGGTACGCAAGGGTTTTGATTTGCCAGACCCCACCACCATGGCAGTAGCGCTTTTTCCTGATATTGTTGAGGAGGCGTTTTCCCGTTATTCCTGGGTGGAGTACAAATGTGAGTCATCGTATGGACATTATGTTATCGATGCGACAAACCTTACAGGGAAAGCACCTAATGCCAGAATTATACTTAAAATAAAAAGTGGTATGTTCAAAGAGAAATTATTCTCGTTACTCGCAGACTCCGCAATGATGTATAGAGGAACTTTAGATGCATTTTAATTCCCGAAGGATTCCGAAAATTGAGCTTCACGTTCATTTGGATACTTGTATTAGCTATCATTGCGCAAAAATGCTGATGCCTGCACTGAATCTTAAAGTATTTCAGTCGAATTTTATCGCACCGAGTCAATGTACTGACCTGGGAGATTTTTTAAGAAGAATTTCTCCGCAGCTGAGCTTATTACAAACCCACACTGCATTACGTCAGGCCGTCGAAGACATGTTTGATCAACTCCATGCTGATGGGGTAATTTATGCTGAGTTACGCTTTGCGCCACTCTTACATCTTAATCAATATCTTACGGCTGAAGAGGTCATTGAAACCGTCCTGGATGCCATGCAGATAAATAGCCATATTTTTGATATCAAAGCCAATTTAATATTATGTACACTGCGTCATTTTACGGCAGAACAGAGCCTTGAGACGGCAAGACTGGTGACAAAATACCTGCATTATGGGGTTGTCGCGCTTGACCTTGCAGCTGATGAAGCCCGCTACCCGCTGGATAACCATGTTGAGGCGTTTAATTATGTACGCCAGCATGGAGGCAACTGTATCGCACATGCAGGAGAGGCTAAGGATTTCGTCAGCGTAAATGAAACGCTTAATAAACTGAAAGTTTCTCGCATCGGACATGGCGTCAGAAGCATTGCTGACAGAGCGACACTAGATCGGTTGCTTGAAGAGCATATCCATCTGGAGATTTGCCCGGGTTGTAACATTGTCTGTAATATTTATCCTTCCATTGAAGAGCACCCTGTTAATGCGCTTTTTCGTGAAGGCATTTCATTAAGCATTAATACTGATGCCAGAACCGTTGCCAACACCTCACTGGATAAAGAATATCAACTATTACATCATGTTTTTGGATGGGACACAGAAGAATTTCTGGTTTGCAATATCAATGCTATTGACGCATGTTTTGCCTCGCTACCGCTGAAGAAACAACTCAAAGCCAATCTTACGGGGTGATAATCCCAGACATACATTTAAACAACAGGCATGAGCGCTCATTACATCGAATATGAAATAACATGACCACATTTTTGTATCTAATACTCTGTGCGATGTCTACCGCCGCCGGCACCGATATGGTTTTGCCTGCTATTCCACTTTTTGCTACAGTCTTTAATACCTCATCGGAGATATCACAAAGGATACTCTCCATATATGTAGCAGGTAATGCCTGTGGTTTATTACTATTTGGTAACCTGGCCGATCGCTTCAGCAAAATCAGGATGCTCTTCTTTGCGCTACTTTTATTTTCACTAACTTCTTTTGGTTGCGCGTATGCTCCAGAAATAACACTTCTTTTAATATTACGATTTATACAAGGGATGGCTTCTGCTGCAGCATCAGTTTTCATCCCTGGATTTGTTAGAGGTTTGTTTCCTCATCGGAAGGCAGCCCGGGCAATTGGATTGTTAGGGAGCATACAGGCATTAGTTCCGGCGATAGCCCCTGTAGTAGGTACACTTATCCTGCAGTTCTTTAACTGGAGAATCACGTTTATCTCTCTGGGCGTACTGACGATGGTTTTAGCTGTAATGATAAGGTTTGCAAAGGGACCAGAACGAAACCCAGGCCAGTACACGCCTGGAACGTACGTACAATTATTGAAAAATGCTGTTTATCTTCGCTATGCATTGAGCCAGGCTTTGGCCGTTGGCGGTCTGATAACGTTCGTATTCGGAGCACCAAGCGTCATTATCCTTTCCATGGGCGGGAACCTGAATGACTTCATCCTTATGCAAATGTTGAACGTAGGAGGTTACATCATCGCCGCCAACATTTCTCCGGGGTTGGCTGAACGTTTTAGCCATGAAAAAGTAATTCTTGCCGGCACGCTTATGGCATTGCTCAGCGCCTTCGCGCTATCGGGATATGGTTTCCTGAACGGAAGCCGGGCTTTTGTTATGACCATACTCTTTACGCCAATGGGTTTTGCGCTGGGGTTAAGGGGCCCCGTCGCCTTCTACAGGGGTATCGTTTCTGCAGGCAGTAATGATGCCAGAGGATCTGCGCTTATGATTTTCCTCACCTTCATAACGACTGCGCTGGGGTCACTCATAACTGGACATTTTATTACGGGTGGGCTCACCCCTCTTGCCATGTCAGTCACCGCCATGTTCTTACTGTCATTTTTGCTTTTTGTGTTATTGCCAAAACTGAACCGCCAGTGAATAAACAACAATGGGTAAGTCAATATTCTTTACAGCAGTGCATGAACGCTGTTGAAGAGTCGCTTCGGGGCGCAGCGGACATTGCACCCGCCCACCCCGGCAGTTAAAGCAAAGTTACTCCCCGGTACCTGTCTTGTCAGTCACCAGACGTACACTTATCAGGAACCCGAATCCGCCTCAATCAGGATAGGTCATCGGCGTCCGATTTCTGCGCACGGTGGATCTTGTCACGGATCTTATCAACTGATGCTTTGATGTCAGCAATGATGTCGGCGTCCATCCCAAGGGTATCCACAATACAGCGCGTGATAGTGCTGGTCTCGCTTTTCAGCGCCTCACCCTTCTCCGTTAGGTGGATAAGCACTTCGCGCTCATCCTTCGGATTGCGTGTCCGGGTGATCAACCCCGCAGTCTCCAGCCGTTTCAGTAAAGGGGTCAGCGTGCTGGACTCAAGAAAAAGAATTCCACTCAGTTCCTTCACTGTTCGCCCATCCTGATTCCACAAGGTGACCATCACCAGATACTGGGGATAGGTCAGGCCAAGCTTATCGAGCATGGGACGATAGAGCTGGGTAAAAGCATGTCCCGCTGAGTAAAGAGAGAAACAGAGCATGCCGTGCACATCGGGCAGGGAATCCTCGGAAGTAGTGTGTTTAGTCATATGTCCTCCAGTCCCTCTAAAATAATTTGCATACGATTTAATTGCAAGCGATTGACAAAGGCAAAAAGGGCTGCCATATTCATTTGCACACAAACAAGTCGCACACAAACTAATAACACAACACATGACAGGAGAACGAAATGACAACTTTCACTACCACAGACGGAACAGGCATTTTCTACAAAGACTGGGGTTCAGGTCAGCCTATCCTCTTCGCTCATGGATGGCCGTTATCGTCTGATGCCTGGGATCAGCAGATGCTGTTTTTCAGCCAGAAGGGTTTCCGGGTCATCGCACACGACCGTCGCAGCCACGGGCGTTCGGACCAGACTTTCCACGGTAACAATATGGATCAGTATGCGGACGATCTCGCTGAGCTGATTGAGGCGCTGGATCTGAAGGATCTGATTTTAGTGGGTCACTCAACAGGGGGCGGCGAAGTTGCACATTATATCGGTCGTCATGGTACCTCACGTGTGGCTAAAGTCGTTCTGGTCGGCGCTGTCCCTCCTCTGATGCTCCGGACGGATGCCAATCCTGACGGCACCCCGATGGAGGTGTTTGATACCATCCGCGAAGGCACGGCCAAAAACCGCTCACAGTTTTACTTCGACCTGACGGTTCCGTTCTATGGCTTCAACCGTAACCATGTCCCCACCAATGACGGGTTACGGGAAAACTTCCGCAGAATCGGCCTGCAGGGCGGTATTAAGGGGCAATATGACTGCATCCATGAGTTCTCTGAAGTCGATTACACACACGACCTGCAACAGATTGATCGCCCTACCCTGATTATTCATGGCGACGACGACCAGATTGTCCCCATTAAGGCATCCGCACACCGCGCCGCTGAGATCGTCGCGAATGCGACGCTGACGATATATGCCGGCGGTTCACATGGACTGGCGGAGACAGAAGCCGATCGCTTTAACGCTGACGTACTGGCCTTTATTCGCAGCTAACAAGGTGGCCTGTTCCAGACAGGCCGCAACCAACACACGCATAGCCTTTAAACTGAATTGAAAAGAGGAACGATCATGTCCAAATTTGCTGCCACCCTTGCCGTTGCCACCGTTTTGCTGTCTGCCAGCGCTATCGCAGAAACCGCTAAGCCGACTGTTGTCCTGGTTCATGGTGCCTTTGCCGACTCTTCTAGCTGGAATGGCGTTACCCAAATCCTGCAAAAGGACGGGTATAACGTCGTCGCTGCGGCGAATCCGCTGCGCAGTGTTTCGACTGATGCGGCTTACGTCTCTTCCGTGGTGAACAATATTAAGGGACCGGTCGTCCTTGTCGGCCATTCCTATGGTGGCCAGGTCATTACGAACGCGGCCCGTGATACAAACAATGTGAAATCGCTGGTGTATGTCGCCGCATTTGCTCCGGATGCCGGTGAAGCGGCGGCCGACCTGGCCGGAAAATTCCCTGGCGGCACGCTTGGCCAGGCGCTCGCCGCACCGGTGAAGCTGGCTGATGGTAGCGTCGATCTCTCCATCGACCAGGCGAAGTTCCACCAGCAATTCGCACATGACGTTTCAGCTAAAGAGGCGGCGCTGATGGCCGCAGGGCAAAGACCGATTACCGAAGCGGCTTTAACTGAAAAGTCAGGGGCACCTGCCTGGAAAAAACTGCCCTCTTACTTCATTTACGGTGACGGCGACAAAAATATCCCCGCCCAGGGTTTGCGATTCATGGCTGAACGCGCGGGCTCAAAACACACCGTGGTGATCAAGGGCGCATCCCATGTCGTGATGGTTTCTCATCCGCAGGACGTTGCCACACTTATTGAGGAAGCGGCGAAGTAAACATCGCTCTCCCCCCTGAACGCCATCCCTCGCCTGAGGGATGGCCGTTTAAGTAATGCCTCGTATATTCCTGCCGGTATCGATGAAAATGACGTCAGCGGTATTCTTAATAATCCCAGGGACCCGGAATGCAACGGAACGTATCGCCGTCGACAGCAACATGGCAGACAGACGGGAATGAGAGATGAGTAGCGATCAATGACTCCCTGTTATCTGCCAGTTCCTGCAGCAGACGAATGCGAATCTGTGCCGCTTCTTCGGGATAATGGTCGAAACCATTGAACCAGTCAGGATGTTCAAACCCAACCTGGAAAATGGCATCGCCGGCAAAGGTGAGTCGTTCCCCCTCAGAGGCCAGCCTTACCACGCTGTGTCCGGGAGTATGCCCGCCTGTACGAACGACACGCACGCCGGGTGCAACCTCATATTCCTCTTCGAATGTATGCAGTTGAGTCTGGTACGCTTCCAAAAATTGGGTAGCGGTTTGGCGCAGTGCTTCCGGGAAACCAGGCGGCATGGAAACCTGTGAAAAATCGGGGTCACGCCAAAATTCCACCTCAGCAGCAGCGACATGAATGTGAAGGTCTGACCGCATGCGCGCTTTCACACCCTCAATAAGCAGCCCACCAACGTGATCCATATGCAGATGCGTGATAATCACATCCGTGACGCTGGCAAGATCTATCCCCGCTGACACCAGGCGGTTAACCGTCCGACCGGCGCGGGGTAAATCAGGGAAAGCCTCCCCCATCCCTGCATCAACCAGGATCGTCCGCTCCCCGCTACGCACGAGAACCACATTTAATGCCCAGTCGAGAAAATCGGCAGGCAGAAACTTATCTTCAAACCAGTGGGTACGTTCGGAGGCCTCCGCGTTATGACCCAACATGGGTCCAGGTAATGACAACACGCCGTCACTGATCACCAGAACATCAATCTTACCGACCTGTAGTGCATAACGTGATGGCACCTTTTCATAAACGGCTTCCACATGCGAGGTACCATTAACAGGTGCTAACGACGCTGCATCATTCTTAGATATCGCCATATTTCCTCCAGACAAGATAATTAATCGATTTAAGGGTATACACACCGTAGAAATGACTTTTTCCCCTCTGTTATTTCCCATCATCAAAAATAAACATGCAGACAGAACACAATGAAACAGGGTTAAAACATCGCTATACTCTTATGATGCCCACTGTTATTAACAGGTATACTCATGAAAAATCATGACATTCCTCTTGACGATGCCGTTCATAAAATGGCTCAGGTATTAAAGAACCGACCTGAATTAGGCATAGACAGTGGAGATGCGCTGCAAATTCGCTGTTATCACTGGCCGCATGGGCCATTGCATGAAACTATCCCGCCACTCGATCAACATGTGATTATTGCTCACGTTGGACATATGCAGCGTGTTGAGCGAAAAACAGAAAATAAAATCGTTAAAAACACGATCCGGAAAGGCGCCATCACGACAATTCCTCAGGGAAGTACATCTCGCTGGGATATTGCTGGTCTTGTTGATGTTATGCATTTATATATTCCTGATAATATTTTCGCCGATCTTCTGAATCAAATGGAGATACCCACTACAGAGTTAATCTTACGCACAGCGCATTTTGATGAGACGGCATCAAAAATTACGCTGGCCGTTGCGGAAATCATTTCGGACAATAACAAAATTAACCAACTGCTCTGCGAGCACTTAACACTGTCATTAATATTACAGTTAATAAAAAACCACTCCAACACGCTGAAAGCCGCAGGTCAGTCGCAAGGAGTATTGTCTTCGCGCGCATTAAAAATGGCGCTGGAAAAACTGGATAACAGCCCCATAGGGGATGTCACGATTAAATCACTGGCTCTTGAGCTGGGAGTTTCCTCAGCTCATTTCTGCCGTGCCTTTAAAAACAGTACCGGCTTAACCCCGTACGGGTGGCTTAAGCAGCGCGTAATGGAACGCGCTTTCCACGAGTTACAACACTCCGATAAACTGATTACAGAAATTGCCATTGAAAGCGGCTATGGCTCGCAAAATGCATTTACCCAGGCCTTCAGAAAAACAACAGGCTTGACCCCCGGTCAATGGCGTGAAAAAAAGAACACACGTTGATGCTGCCAGCCGCCAGGCAGCATCAATAGAGATGCCCTGTTACGGAACAATAATATAATCAGGGTTAGCAACAGAAAACATTTTCTCTCTGTCGGGTTCTGGCGGATAGATCCACTGAGTATTAATTTCCTGCTTTATTTTTTTCGCTTCAATGCCCTGGTACATAACCTGATGATCCCAGCCTTCCGTGTAGACCGCCCCCCATTTGCCCAGATCAAGACAGGTAACATATTTTGGCTGGCTGTAAGGATGCAGCGGTAATCCCAGTATTTCTGCTGCCGCGTTATGACCGGCGACGCGCCCCAGGCTCATCGCATGCTGGCAGGACATGACGTTATAATTACCTTCATCATCCGTAGGGACTTTTACGGTATCGCCGGTAACGAAGATACCCCTGGCGGCAGGTGCCCGCAGATACGCATCCCCAATAACACGGCCCAGATTATCGTGGTCGCCCGGGATGAGCCCGGCTAACGCGCTGGCCCGCATTCCCGCCGTCCATATCACCGTTTTGCTGGGGATAAATTCATCGTCCGAAAGCATCACCCCCTCAGCGTTGATTGCGCGCACTCTGACGCCCGTTCGTACAGTCACGCCATTACTGGCCAGCGCCTGATTGATGATCTCACAGGCATCCTCGCCCATCGCCTGACCAATTTTGTTCGAACTGTCCACAATAATAACCTGCAAATGGTGCTCCGAACCCAAGAGGTCTCTGAGGCGTTCCGGCATTTCAGTGGCGGTCTCAAGCCCGGTCAGCCCCCCACCGGCGACAACAACAGTATTTCGTGCGGGAGAATCAGGCTCTGAAGCTAACGACATGAGGTGTTGCTCCAGTTCATGAGCAGCATTCAATGAGTTAACGTCAAAACTGTATTCCGTGATCCCCGGCAGTTCAGGGTGAAATGCCTGGCTTCCGGTGGCCAGCACAAAACTGTCAAAATTAACCGAGGTTTCGCCACTCTCTTTTTTTACCGAGATAGTTTTATTTTCTGCATCAATATCGGTGACATAACCGGCAATATAGTGCACACCCGCAGCCTTAAGAACATGCAGAATAGAGGGTGCCATATTTTCAAGTACGGCTTCATACAATCTTGGGCGAATGGTTAATGCAGGTTCCGGAGAAACCAAAAAAATCTCAATCCGATCATTTGCCTTTTCCATATGTACCAGCCTTGCTGCTGAAATGGCGGCCCACATACCTGCAAAACCCGAACCGGCAATAATAATACGTTTTTTCATAGCGATACCTGTTAACAGCGGATGATGAAAATGTCGTTACCGCACCAAGAGTAGTGAAAGTCAAACCCGCCTGCTCTAGCAAAATTGATGTGCTTTAATCAAATTTGATGTTTTTTTATCAGCGCTGCACGCGTCGCTAAATTTGTCCCATCCCGCCATCGACAGACAGGTCGATACCCGAAATAAAACTGCTTTCATCCGATGCAAGAAACAGCGCTGCCGCGGCAACCTCGTCAGGCTTGCCTAATCGACCTAACGGAATACGACTTGCGATGCTGGCGTCAAAAACCTCGCGATCGCTCTGGGAAACGCCCATTTTACTGATAATCGGTGTGGCGACGGGTCCTGGGCTCAGACAATTCACGCGGATCCCACGGCCTTTAAGGTCGGTCGTCCAGCTGCGGGCAAAAGATCGCAGCGCGGCTTTTGAGGCGGCATAGATATTGTGTCCATCGAACCCTTTATAATGCGCAATGGAGGACGTTAATATTATCGAGCCACCGTCGGACATTAACGGGAGGGCCTGTTGCACGGCGAAAAACGTCCCTTTTACGTTGATATCAAACTGCGTATTAAAATCATCTTCGGTGGAGGCCGGGAAATCGGAAAGCACAATAACGCCGGCATTTGCAAACATCACATCCAGCTTGCCGTACTTTTCGTTAATAATGCGAAACAGGTTTTCATGGCTTCGTATGTCACCGATATCATGTTTTATTGACAGTGCATTATCGTCACCGAGCTCATTCATCGCCTGCTGCAGGGTTTCTGCATTCCTGCCAGTGATAATCACCTTTGCACCTTCTTCACTAAACCGTTTAGCCGTGGCCAGCCCGATACCGCTACTGCCTCCGGTAATTAACGCGACTTTATTGTCTAACTGTTTCATGATGATATTTCCTGTTATTACTGCTCAGACAGAGCGATCACTCGTAGGCGTGAATACGCGTGGCAAGTGTATTTCTGCGTTCATTAAGTAATTCGATAAGCGTGTCCAGTGCCCGAAGTTTTTCTCTGTGCTGCGCCAGACACTGGATAAAACGCGCATCATCCATGTCGCTTACCTGAGAAAACTTTTCCAGCTCTGCAATCTGTCGGGTACTGAACCCACATTTTAAAAGCGAGATTATCCATCTCACTTTCTCGACGTCTTTCGCGTCGTAATTCCGATAACCGTTGTCCAACCGCTGAGAAACAATCAGTCCTTTAGCTTCATAATGTCTTAGCACTCGGGTGCTGACGCCAGTGAGCGCCGCCAGTTCAGATGGTCGCATACCTTTCTCCTCGTCATAGATGCACTCTACAACATTGACACTAGTGTCAATGTAAAGAGCATAGCGTTAGCTGGAATGTAAGCAGATATTTCCTGAGACAGGCAAAATTAACTCCGCCAACGAAGATTGCAGCAATCTTGATTTTGCCTTGACCGTTTATTGATTAACGGTCGGGATAATCAGCCTGTTCAGACAGAACTGCCCGGCGCTGACAGCGCCCTCTGATGAGATTGCAAGGAGAAACAATAATGGGCTTCAGACATTCGCTTTTTGGATGGGAACGTTCAAACTTCACGCATTACCAGGCGGCTTATTATAAGTACGGCGGCAGTGTTAATACTCACCCCGACATTATCAATTTCTTTATGCAGAAGAAGGAAAAAGAATTCGCATTCTGGCATTACCGACGCGATGGCGAGGTCACCGCAGCGTACTTTACCAGTGATGAAAATACCTTCGGCCTGAATGTCTGGCGCGATTACCCGGTATCTTATGATGAAATTATTATCCCCATGGCTGCCGATCAAAAAATCGTTCTGCCAGTAAAAACAAACCGGCTGTCTTCATCGCTGCGTGGGAATATAATAAATGCCACCTATGCTTTTCGTGAAAAACGTAAGGTTTGCCTGATTAAAACGTCTTTCTCAGGTAAAACGGTGAAAAAAAGAAATGGCGAGCTAAAAAAAATGCTGGCTGCGGGCGGAGAATGCATACCGCTCAGAGAGATGTCACCGGCGGATATTGCTGATATTTACGTGCATCTTTTCAGGCTGCGTTTTGCTGACAGCGTCAGATGCTATAACAGGAAAAACATCACTGAACTGTTAACCGCCCTGCCACATATGGTCACCGGCAATGTACTTTTCTTTGAAGGTGCTCCCGTTGCGATAGATCTCGTACTGTGTGCCCGTAGTGAAAAAAGCCTGTATTTTGATGTTCCTAACGGAGGGATTGATCCGTCGATCACCGCATTCAGCCCAGGAAGTCTGCTCATGTGGAAAAATATTGTTGATGCACGAGAAGTGTGTCGCAATGAAAATAAGGCAATGCAATTTTCAATCGGATTGTATGATAAAAAATGGGACTATAAACTGCTTTGGGCCGAAACCCGGCCTACAGGTAAATCACTGGTTCTTTGAACTGTATTAGCCGCCCTGCCCTCAACAATTATTTATCTCTTTTCGGCGCATCCAATAAAACAATAATGATAACCTGAAATATGACAATCACCGGTGCGATGTACAGTAAAAAACATCCACATCGTACCATTTTACGAAAGGCAGAAAGCAGTGAGAGAAGTAATTCAGGTGACATGGTAAACCCCCGTTTACCATGTATTTAAACTCAATTTTTACAAGATTCAGTTCACCCTTTGTTAAGGAACCGTCAATGCTGTTCCTTTTCGCTTAGCGGTATCGTCATCGTGAACGATAGCCCTCCGCTGGCATTCCGTTCTGCAAAGATAGTACCGCGATGCGCCTCGCATATCGCTCGGGCAATAGAGAGCCCAAGCCCGGATCCACCGGTATGTCGTGAACGAGACTGCTCCTCACGCACAAACGGTGAAAATATGGTTTCAAGCAGTGCGTCCGGGACTGCCGGACCGTTGTCGCGGAAAATAACGGATACCTTTTTATCGCTGACATGATAACGAATATCCAGGATGCCCCCTTCCGCAGCGTAGCGCAGAGCATTGTCCATCAGGATCAAAAAGACCTGGCCTATCCGGTACGGATCAACCCGACAGGTCACAGATTCCCCCTCATGGTAGATAATGTTCACTCCCACCCTTTGGGCTGAAGGCATCGTCCATGCCACTTTCTCACGGATTATCTGGTCCAGGCTGGTTGATACCAGGCTCAAATTCAGCTGGTTGGCATCAGCCAGTTTTAACAGATGCAGATCGTCAACCAGTCTGTTTAAATCATTCATCTGCTGCATGATCATGTTCAACTGGGCCTGACTGGGTTCAAATACGCCGTCCATAATGCCCTGCAGACGACCGATGGCAGCCGTCAGCGGCGAGCGCAATTCATGTGCCATGATCACATGCGATTTTTTCAAATCTTTCTCGTAGCGTTCCAGCTGCATCGACATCCCGTTAAAGTTCTCGCTGAGGCTACGCAATTCAAGCGGCAGATTGTCCGGCACGGGCACGCGGGTCCCAAACCCGCCTTCAGCAACAGACCGTGCCGCACCGGCAAGCCGGCTAATATGATGGGAAATGGGTCGCGCTGTTTTCAGCGTAAGCATAAAAATAATCGGTATGAATATCAGAACCAGGATGCCAAGAATCACCCAGTCCTTAATCCCCATCGTCGGATCTGAGTAGGACAGCCCATACCAGGTGTCGATAATTTCATGATAGCGGTTGATGTTCTGTTCAGGGTGCTTGCTCAGAACTGAGAGTTCAGCCCTGACGGCCTCTGGCATCCGGTAGGCGTGCCATTTGTTTTCAACAAAAAATCGCACCCACATAAAAAAGGCGATAAGAATAATACTTCCGACTGCCAGGGATATCAGCCGCTTGCATATCCAGTTCCACAGCGTACTCGGTTCGCCTCGTGGAGATAACGTAAACTTTTTCATGCATTTGCAAATCGGTAGCCGATCCCTCGTACGTTTATCAGCAATTCAGTCTGCCCCGCTGACTCGAGTTTTTTTCGCAAGTTATAGATATGCGTGTCCACAACGCGCTCCAGGGCTTCACTTTCTGGGAGACACGCTTCAAGAAGCGCCTGACGGGTGAAAGCCTTATTAGGCGACTTAAGAAATGTCATCAGTAGCAGCAGTTCCGTCGGCGTTAAATCCAGCGCTGTCCGTTGCCCGTTCTCGCTCTCAACGCTTACCGTCATGGACTCTGTATCTGCCTGCAGTCCCCGGTACTCAATAAGCGTGCTGCTGCGCTCGCCGGAATAACGACGGAGTACAGCATGGACTCTGGCGACCACCTCACCCGGGTTATAGGGCTTCACCACATAGTCATCCGCGCCAAATCGCAGGGCACTGATTTTGTCGCTGCCGTCGCGGATGGCGGTGATCATAATCACGGGAATATCACTGCGCCGGCGCAGGGCCAGCAGAACATCGTTCCCGCTCATGCCGGGCAACATCACATCCAGTAAAATAATGTCGGGCTTCCAGCTGAATGCCAGTTCGAGCCCCCGGTTACCGCTGCTGGCCGAAGAGGTCTGAAACTGATCGCGCTTAAGGTAAGCCTCAAGCACATTCGCGGCATCCAAATCGTCTTCAATAATTAAAACACGTTTCACATTCGCACCTTGATGGAATCTTGATTAAATCTTGCAGGAATATTGATTGACCGCCCGCATACTCCGCAATTCATAGATATAAGCATAATTCATTCAGGAAGTTTTATGAAGGAAATAAAAATCGCCTTAGTAACACTCATCGCAGCATCGTTCGCTTCACAGGCATCATCAGATAAAAAAGCATCTTATGTCACGATTGGCGTGGGTTCACAATATGCGCCTGAATATACCGGCTCGAATAAATATGATGTCAATACGCTGCCGTATTTCGGATGGACTTACGATGACTGGTCCGTCAATACCGACAAAGGTATCGTCTATTCCCATCAGTTCAGTAATGGCGTTTACCTGGGGCAAGCTCTGGGGTATTCCCTTGGCCGCACGGATAGCGGAAACGCCTGGCTTCAGGAAGGCTCTGATAAACTTAAAGGTATGGGTAAGATTAATACCGTAATGAATACCACCACCACGGCAGGATGGTGGATGGCACCCTGGATAGGCTTTGAGGGAAATATTACGGCACCGCTGACGGAAAGCCAGGGAATGCAATATAAAATGAAACTTAATGTCGTTCTTTTTGCTAACGACACAGATACTCTGGTAATCAGTACCGAAAGAAAATACGGCGACGCACGGTATAATAATACCTGGTTTGGGGTGAATAAAAATCAGAGTACCCATTCCGGATATAGGTCTTTCAACGCGGGTAGCGGATTAAACAGTGTGAATTACGATATTAACTGGCAACACACATTTAATGATAACTGGTCCGGCTATGCGGATTTAGGGTATATCACGCTTGCAGAGCGTGTAAGCAGCAGCCCCATTGTGCAAAAGGATGAATATCTTCTCTTTACCGTCGGGGCATTTTATACATTCTGATGCAGGATATCGGTTATCTGGTGCTCTGACCGCCAGATAACCTGGTTTACTGCGTTTTAAGGTTATTAATAAACCAGCGCCCGGCTGGCCCTGGAGGATATTGCGTCATATGTACCGCATGCATGGAAAAACCAGGGCCAACATCGGGCTGCATCTCCAGGTTCAGGATAACCAGTCTGCCATTAGCAATATCGTCCTCAACCATAGGCAAAGGCATATAACCCCAACCGAGGCCCGCACGCAAGAATGCATGTTTTGCCCCCATGTCACCCAAACGCCACGTCTTAGCCGACATCACGCCAAAGTTGCGACCCGCCGTGAGTGATGAGCGGTCAGCCAATACAAGCTGCACAGCGTTCTCCATAACCGGCCGAAGAATTGGGCCAGCCATTTTAGCCAAAGGATGATCGGGTGAGACCACAGCCACGGCAGGAACACTGAGCAGGAACTCAGAGGCACACCCGGTCGGAACATCCGGTAGCGAGCCGATAATCGCGACCCGACAGTTGCCGGCCAGCAATGGCTGAAGTACCGCGCCCAGCGCCTCAACATAAAGACGCAACGGTGTGCCGGGAAAGGCCAGATGAAATTCCTTCACGACTGCGGTCAGGATCTCTATCGGAAACATCACATCCACAGACACGGCGAGTTCGGGTTCCAGGCCTTCTGCCAGGATACGCGCCTTAGCCTTAAACGCGTCCATTCCGGCAAGCGTATGGCGTGCGGCCTCCAGTAAGGCTGCCCCCGCCTCCGTCAGTTTCGGGTAACGTCCCGTTCGCTCAAATAAAGGAAAGCCTACCTGAGATTCCAGATTTGCCAGCGTAGCGCTAACGACGGACTGCGCCCGGCGAAGTTTGCGACCCGCGGCCGAGAAACTGCCTTCATCAACCGCAGCAATGAAAGTACGCAGTTGATCAATCGACATACCATCCAGCATGTATCGCCCCTTTAGATGTATACCATCTAATTATATAGGCTACACAGATAGATCGGTGAGCACTATTCTCCTTTCATGTTCTCAAGCAACGTAGCCAAACACATCAACGCATCTGTTCATTTAAGGAAACAAACTATGAAAACAAATACTGTCGGCATTATTGGTGCAGGCGCCATCGGACAAGCCTTTGCCCACCAGCTGGTCAACGCAGGCGTAAATGTCATTCTCAGTAACAGTCGTGGCCCGGACAGCCTGGCTGAAGTGATTGAGGCATTAGGCGACAAAGCTCGCGCCGGAACGGTACAACAGGCTGCCGAAGCCGAAATCGTTTTTATAAGTACCAACTGGAACAGAACCGAGGCCGCATTAAGTGGGGTGAACTGGGAGGGTCGTATTCTGATTGACGCGACTAACCCGGTACTTTTGCCGGGCTACACCCTTGCAGATCTGGGGGGTAAAAATTCATCCCAGCGCGTTTCAGAATGGGCAGCGGGAGCCCGGGTCGTCAAAGCCTTCAACACGCTTCTGGCAAACGTTCTTGCGCAAGATCCGTCCCAATCTGGCGGGCGCCGAGTGGTCTTTATGTCCGGCGACCACGCTGATGCAAAAGCAGACGTTGAAGAATTAGCCACCCGAATGGGCTTCGCCAGTATAGACTTAGGGAGTCTTGAGATTGGGGGATATCTGCAACAATTCCCGGGTGGTCCCCTTCCCGCGCTAAACCTTGTGAAACTGGCTTAAGAGACGTTATTGACGAATATGGCTCAACGTACTTCCGCTGAATCATTCGAAGCGTACATTCCGGGCGAATTGCTCAAGGAACATCGGGCACAATCTTCCCGGGATGTCTTCATTCAAATTCTGGCGCGCCGGCAGAGACAGGACAACGTTATTATCCCGGCTGTGCCAGAGCCCTTTATTGTCTGGATACTCTCTGGACGGGCCGTCGTTGAAGAACGGCCTCTGGGCGGAGAGTGGTCAGAAAACCACGTTACCGCAGGTGATTTTTTTCTCACGACCGACACCTCTCCGACAGAGATGAGATGGCAAGCCGAGCCAGACTACCCTTTCATCGTTATGCACGTCTATATTGGTGTGTCCATGATGCAGGATATTGAGCTGCGGGAAGTGTCGGGCGAACGCGATGAAACACTGTCAGCCCTGCTGGAACTTATGCGCGCAGAGCTTTATTTTCAGCACCCACCCAGTGGACCTTACATCCAGGGTATCGCTCAAGCCCTTGCCGTACATCTCTCCCGTGCTTACCGGACATCGGCAAAGCGACACCACGGCGGGTTGCAGGCATATAAATTACACCGGGTATTTAAGGCGATGCATGAAGAGCTGGCTCACCCCTTCGACTTAGCACGTCTGGCTGGCCTTGCCGAGCTTAGCGAATTCCATTTCAGCCGGGTCTTTAAACAGTCTACCGGGCTTTCGCCTTCCCATTATTTTATCCGCTTGCGAATGGAAGAGGCGCGCCGCCTGTTGTCCGAGACAGAGGATTCGATGATCAGCATTGCCCTGACCGTGGGCTACAACAGCCCCAGCCATTTTGCTGCCATATTCCGCAAGCACACCGGTATTTCGCCCTCCCAATATCGCCACGAAAATATGCGTAGCAAAACACCGACAGCGTGAGCAAACCACCGCGCGAAGAGAGTGCCTTTTGCAGACATGATTAACCCGAACTTCAGATGTTCTTTTCTGAAGCGCTGAAACAAACGCATAAGAGGATTAATCATGGAACTCAACGGTAAATCAGCCATCGTGACCGGTGCATCAAGCGGTATCGGCGCAGCCACCGCCATTAAATTGGCCAGAGAGGGGGTCAAAGTGGGACTCGCGGCCCGCCGCCGGGATCGTCTCCAGGCGCTGGTGTCAGAAATCAAGGCCTTCGGCGGAGAAGCCATTGCGCTGGAAATGGATGTGACTGACCAGGCGTCAGTCTTCGACGGCGTGAAGAAACTGCACGACGCCTATGGCCACATTGATATCGCCTTTAACAATGCCGGACTCATGCCCATTTCAGACATCGCCAGTCTCAAACTGGAGGAGTGGCATCGTATGGTTGATGTCAATATTAAGGGCTTAATGAACACGGTTGCCGCGGTACTCCCTGTGATGCAAGCGCAAAAGTCAGGGCATATCATCAATACTTCCTCGATTGCGGGCAGAAAAACGTTCGCTGGACTCGGGGTATATTGCGCGACGAAACATGCGGTAGCCGCATTTTCAGATGTATTACGCATGGAGCTTTCGTCTCAATACAATATTCGCGTAACCTCACTTCAGCCAGGCGCGGTTGAAAGTGAATTATTCGAGCACATTACTGACGAAAACTACCGTGCACAGATGGAAAACCTGAAGGAACACATGACGTTCCTGAAGTCAGAGGATATTGCTGATTCCATCCTTTATGTGCTGCGCGCGCCGGATCATGTCGACGTGGCAGAATTGTTCATCATGCCCACAGAGCAGCAGTGGTAAGTTTGTCATGCGGGCCAAACCGGTTGTCTGGCCCGCGTTATGACCTTTTCAATACACATACAATTTTCACCCTGCACTCTGTGACGCGACAAAAAAGCTGCCTTACAGGCAGCTTTCGTGATGCATATGCGTTAGCCAGTTCAGTTCGCAGACGCGGTAGGTCGAATCGTGATTTCTGTTGTATCAACATTTTCAGGCGCTTCAATCACTTGCCGAACAGCGCGGGCAATATCAGCCGGCTGGAGTGCAATGGAACGGTATACCTCCATTGCCGCCTGCGTTTCCGGATGAGTAATGGTTGAGGCAAGTTCGCTTTCCACCACACCAGGGTTGACGCAGGTGACACGGATGCTGGCACTTTCCTGTCGCAAGCCATCTGAAATCGCCCGAACGGCGAACTTTGTGGCGCAATAGACGGCGGCTGTCGGCACCACAGAAAGAGCACCGATAGAGCCAATGTTGATTATCTGACCGGAACCCTGCGCTTCCATGGTGGGAAGCACGGCGCCAATCCCCCATAGTACGCCCTTGATATTCACATCAATGGTACGTTCCCATTCATCATATTTACCCGCTGCCAGCGGAGAAAGGGGCATTATTCCCGCGTTGTTGATCAGAACGTCAATACGCCCCCACGTAGTCAGTGCCGCCTGCACGAAATCAGACATCGACTGGCGATTTGTGACATCCAGCTCGCAGGCTTCCGCTTGCCCGCCTGTACTGCGGATTTCTGCAGCGATAGCTTCAATACGATCTTTCCTGCGTGCCCCAAGTAATAACTTCGCGCCTGCATTGCCAAGCTCTCGTGCAATACCCTCTCCGATACCGCTGGATGCACCGGTGATCAAGATGACTTTATCCATGACTTACTCCTTCAGTTGAGTTCAGAGGGATAATAGAACGAGAGTATTGTTTCGTGTATCCTGCCTCTGATGTACACACTGGTTAGCAAACCTAAACAATGAAAATTGACCTTAATCTTTTACCTCTGTTTCTGGCTGTCGCAGAGGAACATAGCTTCAGCGCTGCCGCCGAACGTCTTGGCGTGACGCGATCGGCGGTCAGCCAGGGTATCAGACGCCTGGAGGATACGTTCGGGACCCTGCTTGTCATGCGCACCACACGTTCGGTAAACCTGACTGAAGCCGGAGAACGGCTGCGAAAATCGTTGTCCGTACCGCTATCAACGATTGACGCGGCGTGCGAAGACGTTCTCTCTGACAACGGGCCGCGAGGGCATCTGAAAATTGCTGTCACCTCAATTGCAGAAGAATTTCTTTCAGGCCCTCTGCTCGCGTCCTTTACAGCCGCTAACCCTGCCGTCACCATCGATATCGTCGTGTCGGATGACGAATTTGATATCGTGGCAGCGGGCTTTGATGCCGGCGTAAGGCTCGGTGACGTGATCGAAAAAGACATGATTGCTGTCCCTCTGACGGGACAGCAACGGGAAGTGGTGGTGGCATCACCAACGTATCTGGCGGCCCACAGCGCACCGCGCCATCCGCGAGAGCTTATCCGCCATCGCTGTATCGGCTGGCGCCCATCGCCAGACGTCGCGCCCTATCGCTGGGAATTTGAGGAAGCGGGAATACCTTTCGACGTGGCGGTTGAACCGCATATCACCACCAACGATCTCCGTCTCATGCTCAGGCTCGCGCTTGCGGGGGGAGGAATTACCTTTGCAACCTATGAAACATTCAGGCCATTTATTGAAAAAGGACAGCTTGTTTCATTACTGGATGATTTTCTTCCACCTTTTCCTGGGTTTTATCTGTACTTCCCGCAACGTCGAAATATGGCCCCCAAGCTGCGGGCTCTGATTGAACACGTCAGGCAGTGGGGGAAGACGTCACTGCAGTAGTTTCAAACCCGCGCAGAATATTTAGCTTCCGGAGAGTTGCCGCACCGTAGCAGCGAATGACGCATGCTCGACTGGGCAAGCCATTAACCGGGTGTACCTCAGGCAGGCAAGAAATTTTGTTCAACCGTTTATTTAACAGCCTCGTATTCCAGCTTGAGAACTATGGCTGCCCTTTTGTTACCGAACGCGTAAGGCTTGTGCGAAGTTCGTTTTCAAGGAAAGCGACACATGCTCGTGTTTCAGCGGAGATGATATTAGCCGGGGGATAAAGTAGATATGCAGGGAATGAAGGAACAATGTAGTCGGGTAACACAGGTACGAGATGCCCGTCGGCAATCTCCTGTCGGCAAACCGGAGACTGCAATACCCCGATTGCCCTTCCTGCCAGAAGCACAGTACGTAACGGCCGCCAGTGGCTGGAAGTGAATGTTATTCTCACAGGGACGGTGAGTAACGCGTTGTCAGGCGCGATCAGCGTCACATGGTTATTCATAAACAGGCCCGAAACACGAGCAAACGCATGTCGGGCGAGCTCACCCGGTGTACGGGGCATATCATAACGCTGCAAATATTCGGGAGAGGCCACCAGCAACCGCTCAATTTTCCCCAACGGGCGGGCAACATAATATCCTTCCCCCGCCTCACCAAGACGTAGCGAGATATCCACACCTTCGGTGACCGGGTCCGTCACTCTGTCACTGAGCACCAGATCAATGTTGATGCCCGGATAGGCCAATTGCAGTTTAAGCAGGGCGGGCATAAGTAACTCTTCCCCGGCTCCATAGGGTGCGGCAATGCGCAGGGTTCCACTAATTGCCTCACCATTATCCGCGATTGCCAGCGCATGGTCAGCCGCTGCAACGGCGCTTTTGCTCCGTTCATAGAACAGCGTCCCACTATTCGTGAGAGACATTCGGCGCGTGTGACGTCGCAGCAGGCGGGTATTAAGATGAGCTTCCAGACGCTCTATCCTTTCACTGACCGCCGGCTGTCCGATGCCGAGATCGCGCGCAGCGGCAGACATGCTTCCGCGCTCAACCACCCGAATGAAAATACGCATTGCCGTAAGTAAATCCATTCACCGATTATATTGGTAAAACCGATAAATGAAAGTGGTCCCGCCCCTCTACTGCTAGGCCCTTCTGTTAATGAAAATCTGTGCGTCCACGGCTGTTGTAGCTATGGCGTACAGAAGATTTCATTTTTTACGGGAAAAGAAGCATGTCAGATATCAGGCTTTATATGTTCCAGTCGGGCTATCAGCGTTGTAAATATCACGATATCAGGATGAATCAGGGTGAAGGCTCCGACTACATTATACCTGTCCCCTGGTTTTTACTGACGCATCCGCAGGGGAATGTTGTTATTGACGGTGGGCTTGCGGTGGAAGGGCTGAAGGATCCCCGCGCCTACTGGGGACCGGCTGTTGACCAGTATCAACCCATCATGGATACAAACCAGGGCTGTAGAAGACAACTGGCAAATCTCGGAATAAGGCCAGAATCGGTGCGTTATGTTTTACTCTCCCACCTCCACTCTGACCATACCGGCGCGATTGGCCGCTTTCCTGAAGCCACTCATCTTGTACAGCGTGCTGAGTACGACTATGCCTTTTCACCGGACTGGTTTACCGCCGGGGCCTACTGTCGGAAAGATTTTCATCGCGAAGGTCTCAAATGGCAGTTTCTGGCAGGAGATGCCGATGACGGTTTTGATCTGTATGGCGACGGCGTTCTGAAAATCATTTACACGCCAGGCCACTCCCCGGGTCATCAATCTTTTGTCGTCTCCCTGCCGAGTGGAAAATCGTTCACCCTGGCGATAGATGCTGCCTATACGCTTGACCATTTTCAGGATAAAGCCCTGCCTGGCTTGATGACATCGGCCAGTGAGGTGGCACGATCGGTGGCAAAACTAAGAGTGGTTACCCAGATGCATAATGCGGAAATTATTCCCGGGCACGATCCTGACATCTGGCCGCATTATGCGATGAAGACGGAAGGCTATAACTGATACGAACGGTGATAGTGACTATACCTCTTCCCTGAGGCGATAACCCTGGTCATTTATGCTTAGCGCAGAGGCAAGCCTTCGTTGCTATCACTCATGAATTTTAACCACCACTTTCCCCTTTGCATGCCCGCGAGCCAGATAGGCGAAGGCGTCGCCAGTTTCGGCAAAGGGGAAAACGTTGTCGATAACGGGCTTGATGCGTTGAGCGTCCATGAGTTCAGCGATTTGGCTAAGCTGGCTGCCATCAGGGCGGACAAAGAGAAACGAATAGGTTAATCCTCGTTTTTTTGACAGTCGCATGATTTTGCGGCTCATCAGTCCTAATACGAAACGCAGGAAAACATTAAGGTGTCTTTCCCGTGCGAAAGCCGTATCTAACGGCCCGATCAGGGAAACTATCTTCCCTCCCGGTTTAAGGATTTGGGTGGATTTCTCAATCGCGTCACCTCTGATAGTCCCGAGGACAATATCGTAGCCGCTCAGCACTTTTTCGAATTCCTGCTTTTTATAGTCAACCACCTCATCTGCACCAAGGCGGCTCACCCAGTCAATGTTGGCGGTGCTGGTTGTCGTCCCTACCGTTGCGCCAAGGTGTTTTGCCAGTTGGATAGCAAAACTGCCAATTCCACCGGAGCCGGCCGGGATAAATACTTTCTGCCCCGCTCGCAGCTTCGCGCGTTCCGTCAGCGCTTGCCAGGAGGTGAGACTGACCATCGGAAGCGACGCTGCCTGTACGAAATCCAGAGTGGCGGGTTTTAACGCTGCAAGGTTTTCTGGCACCCGCACAAATTCAGCAAGCGAACCCGTTCCCCTGTCAAAAATACTGGCAAACACCTCATCGCCTGCGTTGAAACGCGTCACGCGACGTCCTGTGGCAACGACAACGCCGGACACGTCACTGCCCAACGTCGCGGGGAGACTGAAATGCAGAACACGTTTGAACATGCCGGTCGGGATCATGTTATCGATCGGGTTCAGACCTACTGCATACACTTTGACCAGAATTTCATCATCACCAGGGGAGGGAAAATCTACGTCGTCGAATCCCAGTTCAGGGGATTTACCATAGCGTTTGAACGTAAATGCTTTCATCGTCTTCTTATTCATTTGTCTTTTACTCTGCCGGGTTTGCCGGTGGCGTGTTTCTTACCAACGCTGTTGCTGAGTAAAAAAGCGATACCCAGGAATAGCTCGATAAATACTGCAATAACGATCTGCCCATTAACGTGTCCTGCATACCACTCAACAACGCCGGACACGGCTAAAATCAAACATAACGTACCGATCCCTGCTGCCAGGGCATAGCGGGCCAGCGAGGGCTCTGCGTGCCTGGCGAATAAACACATCACCCCCAGGCCCGCGTACAGGGCGGCAGAGCGATGGCCGAGCACATCTGTTCCCGGTGTTGGCGTGATTCCCCACTGCGCTAACAGCAGTTGCGGGCAGAACATCCATATCGCCGCCAGGATGAAAAACAACCCGGCAGTCAGAATAGCCAGTTGAGAAAATTTCATATTCTTATTCTTTCGCGTCGAGCTGAAGACTGTTGCGTACTACCTTGTCCAGAAGTGAAGCAGGCGCAAAGCGGCGAATGAAATCTAGTTTCCCTGCCAGCGTGCCCGCCGTATAACGCACCTTAGGCCGTAAAGACTGGGCAGCCTTTACCACCACATCAGCCACCACTTCCGGACGTTCCGCCTCGTCCATTGCCTTGCTGACGACGTTGTTCAGCTTAGCCCGGAGCGGTTCATATTCTTCTAGCTTCGCGTCAGGTTCTAAATTGTTTACGTCGAACTGTGTCTTTGTATAGGCCGGCTCGATCACGGAAACCCTGATACCCTGTGTGCGCAGTTCATGGTCCAGCGCGCCCGTATACCCTTCAACCGCATGCTTACTGGCTGCATACAGTGCCACGTACGGTAGCGGGACAATCCCTAATATCGAACCAATGTTGATGATGCGGCCACTGCCCTGACGGCGCATGTGCGGGATCACTGCCCGCGTCATTCTGACCAGGCCAAGAAAGTTGGTGTCGAAAATACGCCTGGCCTGATCAATCGAACTTTCTTCCGCGGCCGCAGGAGCAACCCCAAAGCCCGCATTATTCACCAGCAAATCTATCCGCCCTTCCAGATGCAGTAACGCCTCAATGGCGGCGCTCACGGACGCATCGTCCGTCACATCAAGCGTTAATAACGCAAAGGGATGTGTGCCTGCCTGCACAGCGCGCCGGCTGGTGCCATAGACCGTATACCCCGCGGCCAGCAGTTTTTTAGCCGACGCCTCACCGATCCCCGAAGAAGCTCCGGTCACCAGTGCTACACGTTTTTTTGTCATTCTCACTACGCTCTCTTGATGGAGTCCTGCTCACCCTGCAGCGCAACAACACGCTGCAGGGAAACAACGCGGCATAGGGTTATGCCAAATCCCCGTGACTACACTGTGTACCGTTCTGCCGCTTTAGCCTGATTGATATCCGCCAGCAGAGCCTGACGCGCCTTCTCCAGGTCATCCCAGTGGGCAGCATTTTGTAAAGGAGGGATGGTGACGAGTTCGCGACGATCAAAGCCGGCCAGGGCTGCGTCAACTAACTGACCCACTTCCATCATCTCGGGCGCCTTACTGATATCAATACCTGCACGTTCCCAGATTTCGGTGTAAGTGCCGGCCGGAAGTACCGCCTGGACGTAAACGCCCGCGGAGGACAGCTCAAGATGCAATCCCTGCGACAGGAAAAGCACAAAGGCTTTGGTTGCACCGTAAACCGTCATGGCAAATTCCGGGGCGAGCCCAACGACGGAACTGATATTGACGATTGCGCCTTCTCCGGTTTTGACAAACCGAGGCGCCGCGGCACTGGCAAGCCTCGTCAGCGCAGTGACGTTCAGGGCGATAAGACGCTCAATTGCCTCAGGCGTCTGGCCGGTAAAATTGCCCGACTGTGCCATGCCTGCGTTGTTAATCAGCACCCCTATTTTTTCGTCTTCACGAAGACGAGCTTCCACCGTCGCTAAATCCGCTGCCTGAGTGAGATCGGCTGGCAGAACATCTACAGAAACGCCCTTCTCCTGTCGCAGACGCTCGGCGAGTGCGTCTAATTTTGTTTTATCGCGGGCAACCAGAACCAGGTCATGTCCACGGCTCGCAAATCTTTGCGCATAAACAGCACCAATACCCGTCGATGCGCCTGTAATGAGAACTGAAGTTTTCGTCATATGTGATCTTCTTTATTCAATGTTGAACAGAATCTGCACTGTTCGATGCAGGTAAATCCAGGGATATGTCCGGCTCTCTTTGCTGATCTCAGTCAGACTGACGGAGCGCGCATAACTCTGCGAAGCGCCGTCGGGGACATGGATTTAATGATGATGATCATAATCTATAAAGTCAACTGGTTTGATTATGATCATCATCAATGTATAATTGAGCCTTGTTTTGTAAGGGGGCGGGAAAGCATGAAAGTGTCAAAAGAGCAGGTTCGGGAAAACCGGATGCGCATTGTTGAAACGGCATCAGAACTTTTTCGTGAGCGCGGCTATGACGGCGTGGGCGTGGCGGAGCTGATGTCTGCGGCGGGTTTAACCCACGGCGGGTTTTATAAGCACTTTGGTTCAAAGGCTGACCTGATGTCAGAAGCCATGAACTGTGGTTTTGTACACGCCGCGGAAAACCTGGCGGGTGTGGACCGAGAAAAATTCATTGAATATTACCTCTCCCGACAGCATCGCGATGATATGGCCAGGGGTTGTGTGATGTCAGCCCTGGGCACCGACACCGCCCGTCAGTCCGGGTCCATCAAAGAGACATTTGCAGCCGGGGTTGAACGTCAGCTGGCAATGTTAAGTGACGAAAATGTCTCACGTGCTGACCTGATAGACACCTTTGCACATCTTGTCGGGGCTCTGGTGTTGTCCCGTGCCTGCCCGGATAATTCTGCACTCGCTGACGAAATTCTGGATGTCTGCCGCTCGCGTATTCTGCGTGAGGGGCCGCGAAAAGATTGAATATTTTGCAGCCGGGTGAGTGATTGCCAGGAGATATCAGGAAGATTTGATGACGGAGGTCATAAAAAAGGTAGGTATTTTGGAGAAAAGTTTTGGAGAGGTTTTGGAGAAAGAAAAAAAGTTATATATTCCAGCCCGTTAAATCCAAATATACCTTCTGAGTTCAGAGGCTTACTCATGTCATGGCAATACTTCAAACAGACTTACCTGGTTAAGTTCTGGTCACCTGTACCCGCCGTTATCGCAGCGGGGATCCTGTCTACTTACTACTTCGGCATTACCGGTACGTTCTGGGCTGTAACCGGCGAGTTTACCCGTTGGGGTGGACAGCTGCTGCAGCTTGCGGGCGTGCATGCTGAAGAGTGGGGTTACTTTAAGCTCATTCATCTGGAAGGCACTCCGCTGACCCGCATCGACGGGATGATGATCATCGGCATGTTCGGCGGCTGTTTTGCCGCCGCGCTGTGGGCAAACAACGTTAAGCTGAGAATGCCAAAAAGTCGGATCCGCATCGTACAGGCGGTCATCGGCGGCATGATTGCCGGTTTCGGTGCGCGCCTGGCGATGGGCTGTAACCTTGCCGCCTTCTTTACCGGTATCCCACAGTTTTCGCTACATGCCTGGTTCTTTGCCGTCGCTACCGCCATCGGTTCTTACTTTGGCGCAAAATTTACCCTTTTGCCGCTGTTCCGTATTCCCGTCAGGATGGTTAAGGTCAGCGCCGCATCGCCGCTGACGCAAAAACCGGCTCAGGCACACCGTCGTTTCCGCCTGGGGATGCTGGTCTTTTTCGCCATGGTGGCATGGGCACTGTGTACAGCGCTCAATCAACCTAAACTGGGTCTGGCAATGCTGTTTGGCGTGGGCTTTGGTTTGCTTATTGAACGCGCGCAGATCTGCTTTACTTCAGCGTTTCGCGATATGTGGATCACCGGGCGGACAATGATGGCAAAAGCGATTATTGCCGGGATGGCGGTGAGTGCTATCGGCATCTTCAGCTATGTTCAGTTAGGTGTTGAACCGAAAATCATGTGGGCCGGCCCGAATGCGGTGATTGGCGGCCTGCTGTTTGGCTTCGGGATTGTGCTGGCTGGCGGTTGTGAAACCGGCTGGATGTACCGCGCCGTTGAAGGTCAGGTGCATTACTGGTGGGTTGGCCTGGGGAACGTGATCGGGTCAACTCTCCTCGCGTACTACTGGGATTCCCTTTCTCCTGTCCTCGCGACAAACTGGGATAAGGTCAACCTGCTCAGCACGTTCGGCCCACTCGGTGGCCTGTTAGTGACGTACGCCCTACTGCTGGTCGCTTTTTTACTGGTGATTGCGCAGGAGAAACGGTTCTTCCGCCGTGCCGCTGTCAAAAATGAAACGCAGGAGAATGCCGCATGAAAGAGATCGTGCCTGACTATCGTCTGGATATGGTGGGCGAACCCTGCCCTTATCCCGCTGTCGCTACGCTGGAAGCCCTGCCTCAGCTCAGGAAAGGGGAAATTCTGGAGGTGGTGAGCGACTGCCCGCAGTCTATCAACAACATTCCTCTGGATGCTAAAAACCACGGTTACACCGTGCTGGACATTCAACAGGATGGGCCAACCATTCGTTATTTGATACAGAAATAATCCCGCCACAGACGCTCCTTAACCGGGGCGTCTCCTGCCCCAAAAATCCGCCTTACGTCCCACTTTGGCGGTAAATACAGTCCCCTGTTCTCCCCCGGAACTACACTTAAAGTGGATAAAAAACAAACAGGAGGTGTGGCATGTTTGCGTCAATTCTCGTTCCTGTCGATATTTCAGAGCGTCGCCTGACCGAACAGGTGATTCCCTATGTTCAGGCGAACGCAGCAATCAGTAACGGCAAAGTGCATTTTCTGACTGTCGTTCCTTCTTTCCCCTACTATTCCTCTCTTGGTCTGGCCTATTCCGTTGAGATGCCAAAACTGGAAGAAATGCAGCAGGAGGCGCTGGCGAAATTGAATGAGATCGTTACGCAGTTCAATTTACCGGCCGACCGCATTCAGACCCACGCCATTTCTGGCACGCCTAAAGATCAGATCCTGAAACTGGCTGAGAGTATCAATGCAGACCTGATAATTATTGCGTCTCATCGACCTGATATTTCGACCTATCTGTTAGGCTCTAACGCTGCGGTCGTCGTGCGCCACGCAAAATGCCCGGTGCTGGTGGTGCGTTAGCGTGCCTGCGAGGAAAGATAAGCCCCGGGCTATCGGGGCTTATTTACTGTGAAAGTGACCGTTTCTGTTTGACGGCTTTTATTCGGTGATAAACACCATATTTGCACGGCACGCAGCGTTTCGCGTTCAAACACCCCTTCAGGCTGTGCAGAGACAATACGTATATCGTATGGATGACCATCGTCGCCCACAGAAAAAGAGAAAACAACGTTACCCTCAATGCCCAGCGCCTGTGCCTTTACGGGCATGGCAGGGAAAGGCTTATTCGTTATTCCATTGCACGGTTTCTGCGCCGGTTCAGGTTGCATGGGCTGTTGATGGCAGCCAGAAATGAGCGTAACCGCAGCCGCAATAATTATTCTTTTCAATATTATGTCCTGTAAAATTTAACGTCTCGCTTTTCGAGAACAGTATATTGCGGCATCTGGCATTAATCTCCTCCCAACTCCGATAGCCTGCTTGCGGAATAACTTTCATAAATGGACTTTCTCATGAATCAAATTCTTCCGTCAGTGTGTATTACTGCTGTGCTTGCCGGATGTGTTCCCCTTCCCCCTAAACGCTGTCACAAACAACGTGCCCCCGATGCCTGTACTTATAAGCGTTCCGGTAAAGTCTTGGATAACAATATCCACGGGCTACAGGCTGCGCCATTGAGCAATCACTGGACGCCGCACTGACCAATCCTCACGCATGAAGCGGTAAGCGGTGCAACCTGCACCTCGACTTTAGGAATGGTGTGAATAGGTTATGGTCAGGCGTTGGCTGACGCGGCTAAACGGGCAGTATTTCCGCCGTTTACGGTTCTGCATGTATTTGTTGAGATGAGTTCAGCACGCTGGAATATGGAGGGGCAACCTTAATCGCCCCCGAAGTAAGACTGGCCATAACCAGGCCAGTCTCAGGGGATAAATCAGAAACGATAACCCGCGGAGAACATAAACACCCACGGATCGAGGCGAGTGCTGATACTTTGCTGTTCACCGCCCGCTTTAAAGCGAACGTCGGTATCAATGTCCATGTACCAGACCGAGGCGTTAATTAACCAGTCACGGTTAATCAGATAGTCCAGCCCCACCTGCCCCGCAACACCCCACGAGTCTTTCAGGCTGAGATCGGTAAGCCCGGCTTCTTTACCGGTATCGTTAAATTTCTCGTCGAAGAAGGTGGTGTAGTTCACCCCTGCGCCAATATACGGACGCACCTTACTGTTAGCATCACCAAAGTACCACTGCGCCATCAGTGTTGGCGGTAAATGGTGCACCGTCGCGATATCCCCGGTTGGCCCTAAACCGACGCGATGACGGAATGGCGTTGCTGCCAGAAGCTCAACACCAATGTTCTCCGTCGCCATATACGTAAAGGTCAAACCGAGTTGGGTATTGTTGCTGACGTTAAAACCGCCCATACCCAGTACGCTATCAGAGCCTTCTGTTGGACGCACCGTTGCCGAACCGGCACGAATAAAGAATTCACCTGCTTCATGCGCATACGCGCCGCCAGAGAGACTGCTTAATACAAGGGCTGCCACCGCTAATTTTTTCATATCCGCTCCATCGTTGTGGTTTTAGTCGCGGAGGAGAATATACTCACAAATGAGTAATAAGTGATCTGCTACAGATCACATTAAAACCAGTAAGTTAACATTCATTGATCTGGGTTAATTTTTGGTGACACGCCGTAAAGCGATAAGTTGTCGTCAGGTCAATTTCTGGCATTTCGGCGTTACAAAATTTTCTCTTTTCACCCTCTTGCTCTTCCTCTCGCGGCTGGATAATTTAGCGCTCTCACAAGTTGATTTGATGCGTTCTTCTTTTGCAGGTGTGCCATGAGTGATTTTAACCCGTGCATGACGTGCGGAGCCTGTTGTGCGTATTTTCGAGTCTCTTTCTACTGGGCCGAAGCCAGCGATGGCGGCGGTACCGTTCCGGTTCATCTCACTGAACCGTTAACGCCTTTTCTGCGCTGCATGAGTGGCACCAACCAAAAACCGTGCCGATGCGCTGCGCTTCAAGGTGAACCTGGGGTGTCCACCCGGTGCTCTATCTACGAGCACCGCCCCAGCCCGTGCCGGGAATTTTCCATGTCAGGTGAGGATGGGCAGGTCAATGAAGCCTGTAATCGTGCCCGTGCGCGCTTTGGATTACCGCCGCTTTACAAAGATATGCTTTTCCATACAAGCCTTGATGCTGCCACGACAGTGTTATCCGGTGTACAATTGCCGGCTAATTAACACCTGCAATACTCAAGGAGAGTGCATGTCTATCACGGCGAAGTCTGTCTACCGTGACACGGGAAACTTTTTCCGCAATCAGTTCTTAACCTTTTTACTGATCGCGTTGCTATGCGCCTTCATTACAGTGGTGCTTGGCCATGCGTTCTCGCCAAGTGACGAACAGATTGCCAGCCTGAGCCAGGGCGACAATCTTGCAGATAGCGTGGGGTTGTTTGAACTGGTACAAAACATGACGCCGGAGCAGCAACAAATCCTGCTGCGGGCTTCCGCTGCTTCGACATTCTCTGGTCTTATCGGCAATGCGATTCTGGCAGGTGGCGTTCTGCTGATGATTCAGCTGGTTTCCGCCGGTCAGCGCGTCAGCGCCCTGCGGGCGATTGGTGCCAGCGCGCCGGTATTACCGAAGCTGTTTATCCTCATCTTTTTAACCACCATGCTGGTGCAGATGGGGATTATGCTGGTCGTCGTGCCGGGTGTATTACTGGCTATCGTGCTCTCTTTCGCGCCGGTAATGGTCGTGCAGGATAAACTGGGGATCTTTACCGCGATGCGCAGCAGCATCCGGCTCGCCTGGGCAAATATACGCCTGGTGGCACCAGCTGTTATCGGCTGGCTGTTGGCGAAAACGCTCCTGCTGCTGTTTGCCCCGAATTTTGCGGTACTCACGCCAAATGTTGGCGCGGTGGTGGCAAATACGCTGAGCAACCTCATTTCAGCGGTACTGCTGGTCTATCTGTTCCGCCTGTATATGTTAATTCGTCAGTAATCCTGTGGCCGGGAACGTCAGCCCGGCCCTACACAGAAGATGGAATCACAGAATGAAGCAGTTTCTTGATTTTTTACCGCTCGTGGTCTTTTTCGCTTTCTACAAGCTGTATGACATTTATGCCGCCACGACTGCACTGATCGTGGCCACAGCGGTTGTGCTGATCTACAGCTGGGTTCGCTACCGTAAAGTTGAAAAAATGGCGCTGGTGACCTTCGTCCTGGTCGCGGTGTTTGGTGGACTCACCCTGTTCTTCCACAACGATGAATTCATCAAATGGAAAGTCACGGTAATTTACGCTCTGTTTGCGGGTGCGTTACTGATTAGTCAGTGGGTGATGAAGAAGCCGCTGATCCAGCGCATGCTGGGCAAAGAGCTGACGCTGCCTCAGGAAGTGTGGTCCCGACTGAATATCGCCTGGGCGATCTTCTTTATTCTCTGTGGTCTTGCCAATATCTATATTGCTTTCTGGCTGCCGCAGAATATCTGGGTCAACTTCAAGGTCTTTGGCCTGACGGCTCTGACGCTTATCTTCACGCTGTTAAGTGGCGTTTATATCTATCGCCACATGCCACAGGACGACCAGCACTGATCGTTCACCGACCAGAACGTGTGCAGCAGGCGTTCTGGTCTATTCTCTCCAGCCTGAAATCATAGTAGCATCCCGCCTGAAGTCTTCAGTTACGAGTTAAAACAATGACAACAAATAACGCCCCTCAGGGCGAACTGGTTTTACGCACACTGGCAATGCCCGCTGACACCAATGCCAATGGCGATATTTTTGGCGGCTGGCTGATGTCGCAAATGGATATGGGCGGCGCTATTCTGGCAAAAGAGATTGCACATGGCCGGGTAGTGACGGTGAGAGTGGATGGCATGACCTTCCTGCGCCCGGTTGCAGTGGGTGATGTGGTTTGCTGTTACGCGCGTTGCGTAAAACGTGGCAATACCTCCATCTCCATTAACATCGAAGTGTGGGTGAAAAAGGTCTCGTCCGAACCCATTGGACAGCGTTATAAAGCAACAGAAGCGCTGTTTATTTATGTGGCCGTGGACAACGAAGGTAAACCCCGACCGCTTCCTCAGGCCTGATTGCCCGGTAAAAAAAGCCTCCTTGCGGAGGCTTTTTTTATTCCATCTGTGCCCCGCCATTCAGGCGGAAGACAATATTCACGATCAGTCCGTTGCCCGGTTTACCGGCTTCATAACGCCATCTGCGCATCGCCGTTTTAACTTCTCTCTCGAACATATTAGACGGCTGCGCGGACAGTATTTCCACGTTCTCAACACGCCCTTCCGGCGTAACATCGAATTTCACCCGTACACGGCCCTCAATACGTAATGCCTGAGCACGGGCCGGATACTGCGGCTGATTACGGCTGACCGCACGCGGTCCCGCGGGTGCGGTGACTGTCGGTTTGGCTGTCGTCGTGGTGTTATTCATCACCGGACGCGAAGGTGCTGCGTTTTCTACCGTCTGCGTGGCGCGGGGTTCAACCGGACGCGTTTCGCGTTTTGGACGTTCTTCTACCTTTTTCACCGGTTTTGGCTTCGGCTTAGGTTTCGGCTTCGGCTCGGGTTTGTGGATCACCACCGGAGCTTCTTTTGGCGGTTCCGGCACCGGTTCAGGTTCGGGTTCCGGTTCGGCGACGGGCTGTGGCGGCGGAGGCGCAACCTGCGGCGGTTCGAGATCCGCTGGCGATACCATCGTCACAGAAATAGGCTGTGCGGGCGCTGGCATTTCAACAACCTGATGAACCGAGGTATAAAGCAAACCCGCCACGACAGCACCGTGAATAACGACAGAAAGCAGCGTCGGCCAGGGAAAGCGGCGAGGTAAATCAAGGGTCATCGAAGTCATAATCATCAACGTTAAAAAACCGAACACTGATTTTAAATGCAAATAGCAATCATATTCAATAAGACACTTTGTCCTGGCGCAATTTAAGCGCAAGAGAGGCCAAAAAAGGCGCATTCAGATCAGGGTTTTAACATTGTTTTTATCTTTACATTGCAGTCAGTTGCCCTTTCACATAACGTTACTGACACTTTTAATGGTTAAGGAGCTTCACCGTGCTTTACGTGATTTACTCTGAAGATGTCGCTGATTCCCTCGAAAAACGCCAGTCCGTTCGCCCTGCCCATCTGGCGCGTTTACAACTGCTCCAGGATGAAGGTCGATTACTGACCGCGGGTCCAATGCCTGCGGTAGACAGCAATGACCCTGGCGCTGCCGGTTTCGCGGGCTCCACGGTGATTGCCGAGTTTGAATCCCTGGAAGCGGCTCAGGCCTGGGCTGATGCAGACCCGTACGTTGCCGCAGGTGTCTATGCGAAGGTGACGGTTCGCCCGTACAAGAAAGTGTTTTGATACAAAAGTGGCTCCGAAAGGAGCCACTCATCTCTTCAGTGCAGTGACGCTAAGCGCGCCGCAAATCCGACAAACAGCAGCCCAATCAGCCCGTTCCCTAGCTTTGCCAGTTTCTTTTTGGTTTTCAGATAACGCGTGACAAACGCACCAGAGAAGATCAGGAAGCTCATATACATAAAGCTAATCAGCTCCAGCGTGGTCGCGAGGATCAGGAAAGACGTGCCCGTGTTTTTCGCATTCACATCGATGAACTGCACAAAGAACGAGACATAGAACAAAATAGCCTTTGGATTCGTCAGGCTCAGCACCAGCGAGCGTTTCATGATCATGCTCGCAGGCTCGGTTCCGCTCTCATGGGTATTCTTCTGACGGGTGATGACTGACCAGAGCATTTTGCCGCCGAGCCACAGGAGATAGAAAGCACCGAGGTAGCGCACAATATTAAACAGAACCGGGGTCGTCTGGATTAATGCTGCGACGCCCGCCCAGGCCAGAAACATCAGCACTGCATCGCCGATAAACACGCCAGTGGCGGCGAGATACCCTTTTTTAACACCGTGCCCAATACCGGTTTTCAGTACAAACAATGTGTTCGGTCCAGGCACCAGCACGATAAAAAATGCCCCTACAACATAGGTCCAGAAATTAAGTACACCAAACTCCGCAAACACCTCTCCCTCCTTTTGCTAAAAAACGACGGGAATATCGCTGCAAATACGATATCCCCAAAATCAGACGCTATTGTATGCCGTTATAGCCATCAAGATAAGTCGTAGCCAGTTCGTTACCAAATAAAACGGCGTCCTTCTCTTCCATTTGAGACGTCCATTTATCCGCGGTATTACCGTCGAAAGCATGCTCCGTTTTCGCCTGATTCTTCAGTTGATCGCGAATGCTTTGGGCGTACTGGTTAGCCTCAGACAGTGTGCGTCCTGCAGCGCGATCGGTTTTCCCCTGCTCATACAGCTCACGGAACTGAGGAACATTCAGACGATAATTTTGCGATACACTTGACGTAAAATTGCCGCCAGTAAAATTGGTTTTATGCGACACGAAATAATAAGCATGCCTTTCCGGTGACGTTTTACTGCTGGCACAACCGCTCAACACGGCAATCCCAAGAAGGGCAGCAACCACTTTTCCGTTCATCTCTTTTCCTTTTTAGTTTATCCAGTGCGATATCCCGCTGAGCAGTAAATTAATCAACGCGGATAATGACGATAATCCTGCGTTTTCCCTGATCGCATCCAGCGCAAGCAGCACAATAAATACCCAGAGATAAGGATTCATCTTTGAAATGCATAAGATTAAGAGGGCGGAGTATATCGCGGAATGAATCGGGGGAGAGACTGCGAAAAATGATAGCCTGAAAATCAGTGGGCACCTTAACGGTGCCCTGATGGTTCTCAGATAACCTGTGTAGCGAACAGCAACGCGTTACGGTGTCTGGTCATTCCACATTTTCTGATGGCGTGTATACGCATATTGCGGCGGGATTGTGCTTCCAGCCAACGAGCCTTGCGACGACTCACCTGTCGCAACATGCGCCAGCGCCCTACTTCTGTTCTACTGCGCTTCATGTTTACAACTCTTTCTCTAACAGAAACCCCATTATAAACCCAACCCCGCAGCAAACCAGCGCTTTTAACTGGCGTTTTTATTTGCCAGATGATTCCTGATGCGTACACTCATAACAATACGCTTTCAAAAGGATTTTTTTACCTATGACAACCTTCTACACCGTGGTGAGTTGGCTGGTCATTCTGGGATACTGGCTGTTAATCGCGGGTGTGACTTTGCGCATCCTGATGAAGCGCAGAGCCGTACCCTCTGCCATGGCCTGGCTGCTGATAATCTACATCCTGCCGCTGGTGGGGATTATTGCCTATCTCTCTTTCGGTGAGCTTCATCTGGGTAAACGCCGTGCCGAGCGTGCCCGCGCCATGTGGCCTTCAACCGCCAAATGGCTCAACGATCTCAAAGCCTGCAAACATATCTTTGCCGAGGAGAACAGCAGTGTTGCCTCCTCGCTGTTTAAGCTGTGCGAACTCCGTCAGGGTATTGGCGGCGTTAAGGGCAACCAGCTCCAGTTGCTGACCTCCTCGGATGACGTCATGCAGGCCCTCATCCGCGATATTCAACTGGCTCGCCATAATATCGAGATGGTGTTCTATATCTGGCAGCCTGGCGGCATGGCCGATCAGGTTGCAGAATCGCTGATGGCCGCTGCGCGTCGGGGCATTCATTGCCGATTGTTGCTGGACTCCGCTGGCAGCGTCGCCTTCTTCCGTAGCCCCTGGGCGGGCATGATGCGTAATGCCGGTATTGAAGTGGTTGAAGCGCTGAAGGTCAATCTCTTGCGTGTGTTTCTGCGCCGGATGGACCTTCGCCAGCACCGTAAAATGATCATGATCGACAACTATATTGCCTATACCGGCAGCATGAACATGGTTGACCCGCGGTTCTTCAAGCAGGACTCGGGTGTCGGGCAGTGGGTAGACCTGATGGCGAGAATGGAGGGGCCCATTGCCACCTCGATGGGTATCGTTTATTCCTGCGACTGGGAGATAGAAACCGGGAAACGTATCCTGCCGCCACCACCGGATGGCAATATCATGCCATTTGAAGAGGCCAGCGGGCACACCATCCATACTATCGCTTCCGGACCGGGCTTCCCGGAGGACCTGATCCATCAGGCGTTGCTGACGGCCACTTACGCAGCGCGTGAATATTTGATCATGACCACCCCCTACTTTGTTCCCAGCGATGACCTGCTGCACGCCATCTGTACCGCGGCACAGCGCGGTGTCGATGTGAGTATCATCTTGCCACGCAAAAATGACTCGCTTCTGGTGGGCTGGGCCAGCCGGGCATTTTTCAGTGAACTGCTGGCTGCGGGGGTGAAAATCTACCAGTTTGAAGGCGGATTACTCCATACCAAGAGCGTGCTTGTCGACGGCGAGTTAAGTCTGGTGGGTACGGTTAACCTGGATATGCGCAGTCTGTGGCTGAACTTTGAAATCACACTGGTGATCGATGATGCCGGCTTTGGCGGCGATCTGGCCGCGGTCCAGGATGATTATATCTCCCGCTCGCGACTGCTGGATGCCAGACTGTGGGTTAAACGCCCGCTGTGGCAGAGAATTACCGAACGACTGTTTTACTTCTTTAGTCCGTTGCTGTAAAACGTGCCCAACGATGTTAAACAGGTAGTCATCATGGAAATGGATCTGAACAATCGCCTGACCGAAGACGAAACGCTCGAACAGGCCTATGACATTTTTCTCGAACTGGCGGTTGATAACCTCGATCCCGCAGACGTGATCCTCTTTAATCTCCAGTTTGAAGAGCGTGGGGGCGCCGAGTTGTTCGACCCTTCTGAAGACTGGGCTGAACATGTGGATTTCGACCTCAATCCTGACTTCTTTGCCGAAGTGGTGATTGGCCTGGCCGATGAAGATGGCGGTGAAATTAACGACATCTTCGCCCGCGTCCTGCTGTGTCGCGAGAAAGACCACAAGCTGTGTCATATTCTCTGGCGCGAATAATAAAAAAGGCTGCGATTGCAGCCTTTTTTATTTAATCCGGTAACTCACTTCCACACTGATTACAAAACCGCGCGCTGTGTTCATGTTCACCCTGGTGACATTTCGGGCATTTTCGTTGCGCCTTACGGTTCTGAAAGGCGCTGCTCATGTGCGTAGTAATGAGCCCTGTCGGGACCGCAATCACCGAATAACCAATCAGAATCAGTACCGAGGCGACAATCCGTCCCAGCGGAGTGTGAGGGGCTATATCACCATAGCCAACGGTCGTAACGGTCACAATCGCCCAATAAACAGAAGCATTCAGCGTTGAGAAGCCATTCTTCGGCCCTTCTATCAAATACATCAGCGCGCCGAATATCACCATAACGATGGCAATAAATGAGTAGAACAGGATCAGCTGATGCCGTGCGCTGACGATTGCACTCCAGAATATCCGCAATGACGGCATAAACCGCAGCAGTTTAAGAATGCGTAACACCCGAATAACGCGCATCGCTCGCCAGGCAAAAACATAGCTCAGACTGATTTCCGGCCATAGCCACATGACATAGAGCGGCAGGATCGTGGCCAAATCAATAAATCCCCAGAAGCTGAAGACATATTTCGCCGGGTCAGGCCAACAGAATACCCGCAGGAAATATTCAGCGGTAAAGACCAGCGTAATGACCAGCTCCAGCCAGACAAAAAGATGCCATTCTTCCAGCGTCAGGTGATACTGCGTTCCGACGCCCGATTCGATAAAAATGATCACCACGCTGAGCAGCGCAAACAGCGCGCAGAGGGCTTCAAAACGCCGTCCGGTTACCGTTTCAGGATCGAATAAAAGATGATAGAGCCGCCGACGGACGGAGGTGAATAATCGCGACACATTAACCTCGCAAATAATAAGGGCTGACATCATGTCAGCCCTTGCGATTATAACGGGTCTACTTTCAGGCAGGAAACCGCATGTCGGAAACTGCCCTCCAGAACCGGACGTGTTTTTGCACATTCCGGCCCGGCCATCGGGCATCGCGTACGGAATACACAACCGGACGGCGGGTTAATCGGGGACGGTAATTCACCTTCCAGAAGCTGGATGGTTTTATTTTTTTCCAGATCCGGATCGGGAATCGGTACCGCAGACATCAGTGCCCGGGTATATGGGTGCAGTGGGTTATGGTACACCTCATCGTAAGTCCCTAATTCCACCGCATGGCCCAGATACATCACCAGTACGCGGTCAGAAATATGTTTCACCACCGCGAGGTCATGCGCAATGAAGATCAGCGACAGCCCCATTTCACGCTGCAGTTTCTGCAGCAGGTTAACCACCTGCGCCTGAATAGAGACGTCCAGCGCCGAGACGGGCTCGTCACAGATAATCAGCTTCGGCTCAAGGATCAAGGCGCGGGCGATACCGATACGCTGGCACTGACCACCGGAGAATTCGTGCGGGTAACGGTTGACGAGGTTAGGCAACAAGCCCACTTTCATCATCATTGCCTTCACACGGTCGCGTACTTCCTGACGCGGCATCTTTGGATGATAGGTCCGCAGTGGCTCAGCAATGATCTCCCCGATGGTCATACGCGGGTTCAATGAGGCCAGCGGATCCTGGAAAATCATCTGGATGTCGCTACGCACATCGCGCCACTCGTCTGGCTTCATGCCCAGCAGATCTTTACCCAGCCAGGCAACTTTGCCGTCGGTGGCTTTCACGAGGCCTATGATGGCACGCGCAAACGTGGATTTACCGCAGCCGGACTCACCCACCACCCCCAGGGTTTCCCCTTCATACAGACGAAGCGTTACGCCATCGACCGCTTTCAGGGTTTTCGGCGGCTGCCAGAACCACTGTTTTCCGTCTTTAATGTCGAAATGCACCTTAAGGTCAGCAATTTCGAGCAGGACATTTCTTTTTTCATCTAATGCGTTCATACCAGATCCTCCTGCGGCTTAAAGCAGGCGCGCAGACGGCCTGGTGCAAACTCTTCCAGCGGCGGCGCGGTATTGCAGATTTCCATCGCGTGCGGGCAGCGTGGCTGGAACGGACAGCCTTTCGGCAGACGCAGCAGGTTTGGCGGGTTGCCAGGGATGGTCAGCAGGGATTCCCCTTCTGCATCGAGGCGCGGCACCGCATTCAGCAGACCAATGGAGTAAGGGTGTGCAGGCTGGTAGAACACGTCGCGCGCCTTACCATATTCCATGGTGCGACCGGCATACATCACCAGTACCTTGTCACAGATACCGGCCACTACGCCCAGATCGTGAGTGATCATGATAATCGCGGTGTTGAACTCACGCTTAAGCTCGTTCAGCAGCGTCATGATCTGTGCCTGGACGGTCACATCAAGCGCGGTGGTCGGTTCATCGGCAATCAGCAGTTTTGGCCGGCACATTAGCGCCATCGCAATCATGACACGCTGACGCATACCGCCGGAGAACTCATGCGGGAACATGCGCATACGCTTGCGCGCTTCCGGCATTTTCACCGCGTCGAGCATTTTGACGGACTCCTCAAAGGCTTCCGCTTTGCCCAGGCCTTTGTGCAGCATCAGCACTTCCATCAGCTGCTCGCCGACACGCATATACGGGTTCAGCGAGGTCATCGGGTCCTGGAATATCATCGAAATCTGCTCAGCGCGCAGCTTGTTCAGCTCGTATTCCGGCAGGTTGAGGATCTCACGCCCGTTGAATTTGGCGGAACCCCCAATGACACCGTTAGACGCCAGCAGCCCCATCAACGCAAAGGCGGTTTGGGATTTACCGGAACCCGACTCGCCCACGATCCCCAGCGTTTCACCCGCACGCAGGTTGAAGTTGAGATCGTTCACGGCGGTCACATCGCCATCCGGCGTTTTAAAGGTCACGCGGAGGTCTTTTACGTCCAGCAGAAGGTTACCCTGCTGTTGCGCCTGTGGCGCAGTGGCCGTTTCAATAATCGTCATGACGGCGCTCCTTAACGGTCTTTCGGGTCGAGGGCATCACGCAGGCCATCGCCGATAAAGTTGAAACAAAACAGGGTGACGACCAGGAAGCCCGCCGGGTACAGAAGCAACCACGGTGAGACTTCCATTGAGTTTGCACCATCACTCAGAAGCGCGCCCCAGCTGCTCAGTGGCTCTTGTGTACCCAGACCCAGGAAGCTCAGGAAAGATTCAAACAGGATCATGCTTGGTACCAGCAGCGAGGCATATACCACCACCACGCCGAGCACGTTAGGAACGATATGGCGAACCACAATATTACCGGTGGAGACACCGCCCACCTGCGCCGCTTCGATAAACTCTTTACGCTTAAGACTCAGCGTCTGACCACGAACGATTCGCGCCATATCCAGCCAGGACACCATCCCGATTGCCACGAAGATCAACAGGATATTCTGGCCAAAGAAGGTCACCAGCAGGATAACGAAGAACATGAACGGGAAGGAGTTTAAGATTTCCAGCATACGCATCATGACGGAGTCCACTTTACCGCCAAGGTAGCCTGAGAGTGAGCCGTAAAGCGTACCCACGATCACCGCCACCAGGGCGGCAGCAATACCGACCATCAGCGAAATGCGGCCACCGATAGCGACACGCACCAGCAGGTCGCGCCCTGAGGAATCCGTACCAAAATAGTGCCCGGACGTCATATCGGGTGCGCTGGACATCATGCCCCAGTCGGTGTCGAAATAGGTAAATTGCGACAGAATCGGTGCCAGGGTGACAAACAGCGCGATGAGCACCAGAACAACCAGACTGGCGACCGCGGCGCGGTTATGCATAAAGCGACGGCGGGCGTCTTGCCAGAGGCTACGACCTTCTACTTCCAGTTTTTCACTGAAGTTTTCCAGCGCCTCGCTGTTTTTCTTACTCAACATCATGGCGTGCTCCAGTATCAGTAACGGATTTTCGGGTCGATAACGGCATACAGCACATCGACGATAGCGTTAAACAAAATGGTCAGTGCGCCGACAAGGATTGTCAGGCTCAGTACCAGTGAATAGTCGCGGTTCAGCGCGCCATTAACGAACAGCTGACCAATGCCCGGCAGACCGTAGATGGTTTCGATAACCATTGAGCCGGTGATGATCCCAACGAATGCCGGCCCCAGGTAGGAGAGCACGGGCAGGAGTGCAGGCTTGAGTGCATGGCGGAATATAATCCGGCGCATCGGCAGCCCTTTCGCACGCGCGGTACGGATGAAGTTCGAGTGCAGGACTTCAATCATGGAACCGCGGGTGATACGCGCGATACTGGCGATATAGGCCAGGGAGAGTGCCACCATTGGCAAAATCATGAACTTCAGCGCCCCACCGTTCCAGCCGCCTCCGGGCAGCCATTTCAGCGTAATGGCAAATATCATCACCAGTAATGGCGCGACAACGAAGCTGGGTATAACCACCCCGGTCATCGCCACCCCCATTACGGTATAATCCCATTTGGTATTTTGTTTGAGCGCGGCAATAACGCCCGCGGTGACGCCGAGAACGACGGCAAGGATGAATGCTGCAGCACCCAGTTTCGCCGAGACAGGGAAGCTGGACGCCACCAGGTCGTTAACGGAATAGTCTTTGTATTTGAATGACGGCCCAAAATCACCGTGCGCCAGTTGCTTCAGATAGTTGAAGTACTGCGTGGAGATAGGATCGTTTAAGTGATACTTCGCTTCGATATTGGCCATCACTTCCGGTGGCAGCGTACGTTCACCGGTAAATGGACTTCCCGGCGCGAGACGCATCATAAAGAAGGAAATCGTAATTAGAATAAATAACGTTGGTATCGCTTCTAAGCAGCGACGCAGGATAAATTTCAACATTGCCCGTACCTTCTGGCGTGTGCCTGATGAATGTTACAAAGTAGACACAGTGGGGCAAGCCAGGCCTGCCCCACGTATTGCCATTAATGCTTGATAATATAAAGATTCTTAACGGAAATATTATCCAACGGGTCTTTACCGGTATAACCCCCTACCCACGGTTTCACCAGGCGGGCGTTAACGTAGTAATAGACCGGTACAATTGCAGAGTCTTTATCGAGCTGCTCTTCTGATTTCGCGTACAGATCAGCGCGCTGCGCATCGTCTGTGACTTTCAGCGTATCAGTAATGATCTTATCGAATGCCGGGCTCTTATAGTGCGCGGTGTTATTCGAACTGTCACTCAGCATGGTGTTCAGGAAGGATGTTGGTTCGTTATAGTCCGCACACCAGCCGGCACGCGCCACGTCGAACGTCCCCTGATGGCGGGTATCCAGGAAGGTTTTCCACTCCTGGTTTTCCAGCTTCACGTTCACGCCCAGGTTTTTCTTCCAGATAGACGCGACGGCGATAGCCAGTTTTTTATGCAGGTCAGACGTGTTGTACAGCAGGTTAAACGTCAGCGGCTTGTCAGCAGTATAACCGGCTTCAGCCAGCAGTTTTTTCGCTTCTTCGTTACGTTTTTCCTGTGACCACTTGAACCACTCAGGCTCAACCAGTTTCATACCGTCGGTATAAGGAGGGGTATAGCTGTATGCCGGCAGATCGCCCTGGTTTTTCACTTTGTTCACGATAATATCGCGATCCAGTGCCAGCTTCAGCGCTGTACGCACGCGCACATCAGTGAATGGTGCTTTCTGGTTGTTGATTTCGTAGTAGTAAGTGCAGAGATACGGATCAACATGCACTTCTTTCGGGATCTCTTTTTTCAGTTTCTGGAACAGTTCAATCGGCATGTTGTTATAGGTCATGTCGATTTCGCCGCTGCGGTAACGGTTAACGTCAGTGACTTCAGAAGAGATTGGCAGGTAGGTTACCTGATTAATGACGGTTTTCGCGTTATCCCAGTACTGCGGGTTACGCTCCAGAACCATACGTTCGTTGACCACCCAGTCTTTCAGTTTATAAGCACCGTTGGTCACGATATTGGCAGGCTGGGTCCATTTTTCACCAAATTTTTCCACCGCGGATTTTGGTACCGGGGAAACGGACGGGTGAACCAGTAATTTGTAGAAGTACGGAACAGGCTCGCTCAACGTCACTTCAAAGGTATTGGCATCAATCGCTTTCACACCCAGGTCGGTGACCGGTTTTTTACCGGCGATGATGTCATCAATATTGGCGATGTGGCCATATTGCAGGTAGCTCGCATACGGAGAGGCGGTGGTTGGATTCGCCAGACGCTGCCAGCTATACACGAAATCTTCGGCGGTAACCGGCGTACCGTCGGACCATTTCGCATCTTTACGCAGATGGAAGGTCCAGACTTTGAAATCTTTATTTTCCCATTTTTCCGCCACACCCGGTGCCGGGTGGCCGTCTACGTCGGTCACCAGCAAGCCTTCGAACAGGTCGCGGTTGACGTTAGACTCCGGAACACCTTCAATTTTGTGCGGGTCAAGAGACTGCACTTCCGCACCGTTGTTACGAACCAGCGTCTGTTTCTCAGCCAGTTGAACGCCTGCAGGAACGTCCGCAGCCATTGCAGCGTTGCCCGCGATTAGCGCAGTTAAAATCCCCGCCGCTACCAGATTTTTTTTTGTGATGATGGACATTGTGTTGGTACTCCACTCATTATAATTACTGGCCTTCGCCAGCTGTGTAATCCCCTGTTGGGGCCTGTACAGCGCAGGAGTTTTTTTTGCTGCTGTCAGGTTCTTCTTTTTACTTCTTGCTATCACCGACTTTTTTATTACTGACCGCTCGTATGGCCGTCTTGCGTCGATTCTTCACAGGTCTCCCCTGTCTGAGGCCTGCGCTGGATATCTGAGAAGAGGACTATATGAAAATAATTCTCATCTGCTTGTTTTATGCTGCAAAATATTAGGCCGGAAAGTATCAAATGGCGTAAACGCGCGCCAATACATTTTGCAAATTTGTTAAGCAATTCTCTTTTACGGTGAGTACCGTATCTCGGGGGGCAGCCCTGCCTGACATCAAATACCGCATAAAAACATTGGTATTCAATATGATAGAGAAAACATTCTCTACAAGCGCGTCGCTGCGCTATCATCGAGTGGTTTTGTACAAAAATTTAACAACTGATTATTATTTAGCACATTCCTCTAGGGGAACGTTGAAATTACTAATATCATTTCGGTTATGACTCAGCAAGCCCCAGAGTATCATGTGAGTAAAATAACAGATCGATTGAAGGTTTTATGCGCAGAGAGGCACGAGGTAAATTGATAACTTATTGAAATATAAGAAAAGCGGATTATTAGTAGAATTTATTATGATATGTGAGCATTTCAACTTTAGTTATATGATTTGCTGATAATCACGTAAAAAAACGGAGCCTCAGGCCCCGTTCTTTCATTTGAAATATTAGTGCAGTAAGCCGGGGAAAATGCTTTTAATACCGGTGACAATAAATTCGATGCCTAACGCCATCAACAACAGCCCCATGATACGCGTAATGACGTTGATGCCCGTTTGCCCCAGCCAGCGCACCAGCCAGGGTGCCATACGGAAAACACCCCAACAACACAGTGCGAAGATAGCGATGGCGACAGAAAAGCCAATCAGGTGCATAAGGCTATGGTAACGTGTCCCCCAGACAATGGTGGAACTGATTGCCCCAGGCCCTGCCATTAAAGGCAACGCAAGCGGGACCACGCCGATACTTTCGCGAATGGCGGTTTCTGATTTCTCCTGTTTGTTCTGTTTATCCTCACCCAGCTTACCGCTGATCATCGACATGGCAATGGTCACCACCAGGATGCCACCCGCGATGCGGAAAGAATCAATTGAAATGCCGAACAGCTGGAGAATGGCATCACCCAGGAAAAGCGAGGTGAGCAAGATAATGGCCACTGACAGGTTAGCGGTGAGGTTGGTTTTGTTCCTGGCCGCCGCCGTCTGGTAACTGGTCATACTAATGAAGACAGGGATGATCCCTACCGGGTTGACCAGGGCAAACAGACCAATAAAAAATTTAAAATACGTTGGAAAATCAAAGAGCGTTTGGATCACGTTTTGCTCCGCTTATGCACATGCCCGGGACTGACACTTTGTCATGAAAAATCGCGCTGAAGATACGCTTTTTATGAGCATACTTCACCAGAAATCTGTGCCTAAACGTTATCCTTTCAGGATGTTAAACAGATGTAGAATCAGTGATAGCATCACTTCCAATAGTTACTTAATTATTTAACACTGGAAATATCTACAATAAATAACCCTGCTGAAAGGTATCAGCTTGGGGAAAAATTGACGCAGATCATGATTTTCGTACTCAGAAGTGAGTAATCTTGATTACGCCCCCCAGGAAGGTCACCTGTCACAAAGGGATGATGTTAAGGTAAGGCTCTTTTAGTAAGTTAGCGCGCCAGAGCATAAAGTAACTCTTTGTTTTACTTTATCTAACGCAAGTCGTAGTGGCTCTGTCTATACTGTCAGACGTATCGAGCGCTGGTTTACTAAAAGAGTTTAAACATTATCAGGAGAGCATTATGGCTGTTACTAATATCGCTGAACTGAACGCACTCGTCGAGCGCGTGAAAAAAGCCCAGCGTGAATACGCCAATTTCACCCAAGAACAGGTTGATAAAATCTTCCGCGCGGCCGCTCTGGCTGCTGCAGATGCTCGAATCCCTCTCGCTAAAATGGCCGTTGCTGAATCCGGCATGGGTATCGTTGAAGATAAAGTGATCAAAAACCACTTTGCTTCAGAGTATATCTATAACGCCTATAAAGATGAGAAGACTTGCGGCGTCCTGGCTGAAGATCATACCTTCGGTACCATCACCATTGCTGAACCTATCGGTATTATTTGCGGTATCGTTCCAACGACTAACCCAACGTCTACTGCCATCTTCAAATCGCTGATCAGTCTGAAGACCCGTAACGCAATCATCTTCTCCCCTCACCCACGTGCTAAAGATGCCACCAACAAAGCAGCGGATATCGTGCTGCAGGCTGCTATCGCTGCGGGTGCGCCAAAAGATCTGATCGGCTGGATCGACCAACCGTCTGTTGAACTGTCTAACGCCCTGATGCACCACCCGGACATTAACCTGATCCTGGCAACCGGTGGTCCTGGCATGGTTAAAGCAGCATACAGCTCCGGTAAACCGGCTATCGGTGTAGGTGCGGGTAACACGCCTGTTGTTATCGACGAAACGGCCGATATTAAACGTGCTGTTGCATCTGTACTGATGTCTAAAACCTTCGACAACGGTGTTATCTGTGCGTCTGAACAGTCCGTTGTTGTTGTAGATTCCGTCTATGATGCGGTTCGCGAACGTTTCGCCAGCCACGGCGGCTACATGCTGCAGGGCAAAGAGCTGAAAGCCGTTCAGGATATCATTCTGAAAAACGGCGCGCTGAACGCCGCCATCGTTGGTCAGCCAGCCTATAAAATCGCTGAACTCGCCGGCTTTACCGTTCCGGCAACCACCAAGATTCTGATCGGCGAAGTTAAAGTTGTCGACGAAAGCGAACCGTTCGCTCACGAAAAACTCTCGCCTACGCTTGCTATGTACCGTGCGAAAGATTTCGAAGACGCGGTAGTAAAAGCGGAGAAACTGGTTGCAATGGGGGGGATCGGTCATACCTCTTGCCTGTACACCGACCAGGATAACCAGCCAGAGCGCGTTGCTCACTTCGGTCAGATGATGAAAACTGCGCGCATCCTGATTAACACCCCGGCTTCTCAGGGTGGTATCGGTGACCTGTACAACTTCAAACTCGCACCTTCCCTGACTCTGGGTTGTGGTTCCTGGGGTGGTAACTCCATCTCTGAAAACGTTGGTCCAAAACACCTGATCAACAAGAAAACCGTTGCTAAGCGAGCTGAAAACATGTTGTGGCACAAACTTCCGAAATCTATCTACTTCCGCCGTGGCTCTCTGCCAATCGCGCTGGATGAAGTGATTACTGATGGCCACAAACGTGCGCTCATCGTGACTGACCGTTTCCTGTTCAACAACGGCTACGCAGATCAGATCACTTCTGTTCTGAAAGCGGCTGGCGTTGAAACTGAAGTGTTCTTTGAAGTTGAAGCTGACCCAACCCTGACCGTAGTGCGTAAAGGTGCTGAACTGGCGAACTCCTTCAAACCCGATGTGATCATCGCACTGGGTGGTGGTTCCCCAATGGACGCCGCGAAAATCATGTGGGTTATGTACGAGCACCCAGAAACACACTTCGAAGAACTGGCGCTGCGCTTTATGGACATCCGTAAACGTATCTACAAGTTCCCGAAAATGGGCGTAAAAGCGAAAATGATCGCCGTTACCACCACTTCCGGTACAGGTTCAGAAGTCACGCCGTTTGCCGTTGTAACCGACGATGCAACCGGTCAGAAATACCCACTGGCTGACTACGCGCTGACGCCAGACATGGCTATCGTTGATGCCAACCTGGTCATGGAAATGCCGAAATCACTCTGTGCGTTCGGTGGTCTGGATGCAGTGACTCACGCCCTGGAAGCTTACGTTTCCGTACTGGCTTCTGAGTTCTCTGACGGTCAGGCTCTGCAGGCTCTGAAACTGCTGAAAGAAAACCTGCCAGCGTCTTATAATGAAGGGTCTAAAAACCCGGTTGCCCGTGAACGTGTTCACAGTGCAGCAACCATCGCCGGTATCGCGTTTGCTAACGCCTTCCTGGGTGTTTGCCACTCAATGGCACACAAACTGGGTTCACAGTTCCACATTCCTCACGGTCTGGCGAACGCCCTGTTGATCAGCAACGTTATCCGTTATAACGCGAACGACAACCCAACCAAGCAGACTGCTTTCAGCCAGTACGACCGTCCACAGGCACGTCGTCGTTACGCTGAAATCGCAGACCACCTGGGTCTGAGCGCACCGGGCGACCGTACTGCGGCGAAGATTGAGAAACTGCTGGCATGGCTGGAAAGCCTTAAAGCTGAGCTGGGTATTCCTAAATCTATCCGTGAAGCGGGCGTTCAGGAAGCTGACTTCCTCGCGCATGTTGATAAGCTGTCTGAAGATGCATTCGATGACCAGTGTACCGGTGCTAACCCGCGTTACCCGCTGATCTCTGAGCTGAAACAGATCCTGCTGGATACCTTCTACGGCCGCGAGTTCAAAGAAAATGACACTGTTGCTGTGAAAGCCGACGCACCTGTCATTAAAGCTGACAAGAAAGCGAAGAAAAACGCGTAACTGACAGCCTGATAAAAAACCCGCCTCTGGCGGGTTTTTTTATGTCTGCATTTTACTGTGAAGGATTATTTGCGGTTGTCAGGCTGAAGCGCCGTCAGTGAGCCGACAATCAACGCTTCCTTATAATGCTTACGGCACACCGATACGTAGCGCTCATTGCCACCTATCACCACCTGCTCGCCATCAGCATAGGGTTTTCCGGCCTGGTCGAGGCGAAGCACCATGCTGGCTTTACGGCCGCAAAAACAGATGGTTTTAAGTTCAACGAGTTTATCCGACCACGCAAGTAAATACTGGCTGCCGGCAAAAAGCTCGCCGCGAAAGTCAGTGCGCAGTCCATAGCACAGAACGGGAATATCAAGCTCATCGACAACCTCTGAAAGCGCATGAACTTGCTCACGCGTCAGAAACTGGCTTTCATCAACCAGAACACAATGGATGGGCTGTGAAGCATGCGCTGTGCGGATATCCTCCAGCAGGTCAGTTTGCGGGTTAAACAGCCTTGCAGGCGATGAGAGGCCTATTCTGGAACTCACCTTCCCTGCACCAAAGCGGTCGTCAATTTCAGCCGTATAAACAACGGTACGCATCCCACGTTCCTGGTAATTGTATGAGGATTGCAGTAGCGCTGTCGATTTCCCGGCATTCATTGCCGAATAGTAGAAATAAAGTTGTGCCATTGGCCGTAAAACCCTAATCAATGTGTAATATTACCGATGATTCATTGTACCATATTTTGTCTGGTTATCAGCGATACGACGCACAGACTATGCGGTTCAGCGCGAGGTTTACCGCCGGCGTTTTGCAAAAATAATGCGTTAAAACATGAAGTAAACGCATCCAACCCAGCCAATATGTTATAGGGTCAGCCAAACATAACACTTCATTTTATAGTGGAATCATCGTTCATTAAAATTCACTATTTATTAACTATTTCTGCCTTAACATACCCGGTGTAAACTAATACAAAAGGCTGATATTTATCCGCCGCAACTATAATTCCTGAGGCAAATGTCACAAAAAAAAGATGCAATCGACTGCGTTAAGCCACTTTACGTGATAACAAGCGAGACTGGCGGGTTATGAAATTTAAGTTAGCGTAATTAATAATAGCGGCAATATTCACTATTTTTTGAATTCCTTACATTCTCAGCTATTGCACAACTGAATTTATCGCTCTATTATTAGGACAACAAACCACCCCCCATTATAAGTTTGAGATTACTACAATGAGCGAAGCACTTAAAATTCTGAACAACATCCGTACTCTTCGTGCGCAGGCAAGAGAATGTACCCTCGAAACGCTTGAAGAAATGCTGGAAAAATTAGAAGTTGTAGTTAATGAACGTCGCGAAGAAGAAAGCGCTGCTGCTGCTGAAATCGAAGAGCGTACTCGTAAACTGCAGCAATATCGTGAAATGCTGATTGCTGATGGTATCGATCCAAATGAATTGCTGAACAGCATGGCTGCAGCTAAAACCGGTACCAAAGCAAAACGCGCTGCTCGTCCTGCTAAATATAGCTATGTTGACGAGAACGGCGAAACTAAAACCTGGACCGGCCAGGGTCGTACTCCCGCTGTTATCAAGAAAGCAATGGACGAGCAAGGTAAACAGCTGGATGACTTCCTGATCAAGGATTAATCATCTCGCTTCCAGAAAAATCCCGCGTAATGCGGGATTTTTTTACCCGTAATTTACCGCAAACATCCCCTTACACTCTGTCATAAAGCGTTATTTGGCTATTTAGCTTGCCTTACAATCGGACGTGATGACGGTGTGTTATGGGCATAAAAAAACCGGTGGGCAGAGCCTCACCGGTTCAGATCAAATGAAGCCTGAGTTATTTCTTAATACCCGCGCTCTCTTTGAGCCAGGCTTTAAATTCTTCACCGAGCGTATTGTGGCGAATGCCATATTCTACAAACGCCTGCATATAACCGAGCTTATTACCGCAGTCATGGCTCTTACCTTTCATATGGTAAGCTTCAACGGTCTCTTTCTCGATCAGCATATCAATGGCATCGGTAAGCTGGATTTCATCACCCGCTCCTGGAGGCGTTTTCGCCAGCAGAGGCCAGATTTCAGCACTCAGGACATAACGACCTACAACCGCCAGATTAGAAGGCGCTACGTCGGCTTTAGGTTTCTCAACCACGCCAATCATCGGCACGCTCTCACCCGGTTCAAGGTTAACGCCTTTGCAGTCAACAACACCGTAAGCGGTAACGTCATCCACAGGTTCAACCATGATCTGGCTGCTGCCTGTTTCATCGAAGCGTTTGATCATCTCAGCCAGATTGTCCTGAGAAAGATCTGATTCATATTCGTCCAGAATAACGTCAGGCAGGATCACCGCAACAGGCTCATCGCCTACAACGGGATGCGCACACATGACTGCGTGGCCCAGACCTTTAGCCAGACCCTGACGCACCTGCATAATGGTGACGTGTGGCGGGCAAATAGACTGAACTTCTTCCAGCAGCTGGCGCTTAACACGTTTTTCCAGCATGGCTTCGAGTTCAAAACTTGTATCGAAATGGTTTTCGATAGAGTTTTTTGATGAATGTGTAACCAGCACAATTTCAGTAATGCCGGCCGCGATACATTCGTTAACGACATACTGAATTAATGGCTTATCAACCAGAGGCAGCATCTCTTTAGGAATCGCCTTAGTTGCTGGTAACATCCTGGTCCCCAATCCCGCTACCGGGATGACGGCCTTTCTGACTTTCGAATTTAGGGCAGCCATTCAAATTCTCCTGAGCTGTTCAAGTTTTGAACTTTTATGCAATAAATAACGCGTTAAGTATATCAGCCTCATCCCGCAGTCCGGGTCTGAAAAGAACGCGTTGCCGATCAATTAGGACAAATACGCATGATTCCGGGCAGCGATAGTAGCACTCCCCATAAATCACAGGTAAAGCAATCTTAAAATTAAGATCCAACTGCTTATTCCGTGGACAACATTAAGCGTAGCCGTCCCCCGGCACCCCAAATTTGGCACTGCCAGGAGGAACAGCGATGGCTAATTTGATTAAGATAAGCCGTACCCAATGTTCCAAGCGGTACACCGTTACTGACCTGAATATGATGTTCCCCGGTATTCAGCGAGGCATTAAGCCCCGCGGAAACGAGGATAAGATTTTTCAAACCGCTGTGGTAATAACCTACCAACAGCGGAAACTGTCCGGGTAAATTGGCCTGACGAAAAAGCTGGTTTACCTGTTTGAGTAAACTGCCTAACTCGGGAAGCCGCTGTCCCTGATGGGAGAGTTGTTCCTGCAGCAACCCGTTAAATAGCGCGCGAAGTAATAACGCGGCTAATACACCATTATCCCCTGCCCGGGTGACATCAAGACAATAAAATGCAAGGTCTGAATCCGATAATGGCGCAATATCGAGCACCAGCCCTGGCTGGTCAGCGGCCACCAGCTGGCGATAATTCACACGACAGTGAGAAATATTTTGTTGCACCGGCGGTTGAAGTTCTTGCAACAGTTTCGCCGCCGCAGGGGGATTACTCACTAAGGCGTCCCAGTCCTGGAAAAGGCGTTCCTCTTCCTCAACCCGGGAATTAAACATATTGGGATAAAGACAGGCTAAGACGGTTTCACGAAGCCGGTTAAGATCTTTAACCGGTTTAAGCAGAATATCCTGAACCCCCAGACGCAAGGCTTTGGCTATATCCGCCATGTTCTCTGTGGCGGAAATCACCAGTATCGGCATCTGGTTGGCTTCATTGCGCAGATGTTCGACCAGCTTCAGTCCATTCATCCGTGGCATCTCAAGGTCACAAATCATCAGATCAGGCGTGATATTGACCATTTTTTCCAGCGCGTCGATGCCATCGTCAGCCAGTGAAGTGTTTGCCCCCAGTGATGATAACCACGAATCCAGTAGCGATCGGAAAACGGGCTCGTCTTCAACAATCAAAATGTGTTTTCCGGCCAATGGCTTCGTCATGGTTCCTCCCCTGGCTGACAGTAACTACATAGTGGCATGCTATCGGCACTGTCGCCTGTCAGATTTTGCTGAAGTAGTCAAAAAAAGGTGCTTAACGTGCTGTTCGCACAAAAGGCAGCAACTCATCTATTTTCTTTTCGACGGCTAACGAGCCCGCTGCGATGGCGGCCTCAGCCCGATGGAAATCAAGGGTAGAAATTTGCGGACAATACGGCTGAAGCAGAATATCCGGCGGGTCGCCAGCCATGCGGTTGCGCTTGAGGCGGTTCTCCAGGACCTGGATTGAGGTCGTCATAATTTCAATCGCCGTGGGTGCAGTTACCGCACGCCGGGCGGCCATGCGCCCGAGACGTCCGCGCAGACGCTCATGCCAGGCCAGTTTTTCGCCCTCGGCATCTTCACTCTGAAGATTGACTGGCATCAGGTCTTGTTGCATCAGATGAGCGTCGTGCTGTAAATCCACAGCAATAACGATATCGGCACCCATAGCGCGGGTCAGGGAAATGGGGACCGGGTTAACAACGCCTCCGTCGACAAGCCAGTAACCGTTGTGCGGAACAGGGGCCATTAAGCCCGGCATGCTGCAGGACGCGCGAACGGCAAGATGGATATCCCCTTCGGTAAGCCAGAGTTCGCGGCCGGTACTGAGGTTCGTCGCAACGGCACCGAAGGGTAACTGACAATGACTGAAGTCATCGAGAGGCATAATCTGACGGAACTGGTTAAAGACCCGTTCACCGCGCAGCAACCCACCGCGCTGCCACGAGAGATCCATCAGGCGCAATACGTCCCAGTAACTGAAGGAGCGTACCCAGGTTTCAAGTTCCGGAAGCTTTCCACACGCGTATGCGGACCCCACAAGCGATCCGATTGAACACCCTGCAACAATATCAACGTCAATGCCCATCTGCTTTAAGGCATTTATCACGCCGATGTGCGACCATCCCCGGGCTGCACCTGAGCCCAGCGCCAGTCCAATTTTAACCTTTCTCATTAGCCCTGTTTTACGTCCCCTGGATTCCTGACATAGCATCAACGCAACTGCTCAGTTAACATGGTGCTACCCGAAGCGTTTAACGCCCTTATTTTTTGTTCCAGGAAGAGAATCGTGTCTCAACTCTGCCCCTGTGGTAGCGCTCTGGAGTATAGCCTATGTTGCCAGCGATATCTGTCTGGCGATCAGGTTGCACCAGACCCGTCACACCTCATGCGTTCACGGTATACTGCTTTTGTGATCAAAGACGCAGACTACCTGATTAAAACCTGGCACCCATCCTGCCACGCTGCCGATTTCAGACAGGATATTGAAGCCGGGTTTGCTAATACCCAATGGCTCGGCCTTACCGTCTATGAATCGTCAACGGGAAGTGATGCTGATGAAGGTTATGTCAGCTTCGTTGCCCGCTTTATCGAACGCAATAAGCCCGGTGCCATTATCGAACGTTCCCGGTTCTTAAAGGAAAGCGGGCAATGGTATTATATTGACGGAACGCGCCCACAGTTTGGTCGTAACGATCCCTGCCCTTGTGGTTCAGGTAAAAAATTTAAAAAGTGTTGCGGGCAGTAATGCCTGACAACCCAGACTTCGCAAATACTCAAACAGGATTTCCCGGCGATGCAATCACTACAACGTAAAGTTCTGCGCACCATCTGTCCCGATCAAAAAGGGCTGATCGCACGAATTACCAACATTTGTTATAAGCATGAACTGAATATCGTGCAGAACAACGAGTTCGTTGACCACCGTACCGGACGCTTCTTTATGCGTACCGAACTCGAAGGGATTTTCAACGACACCACCCTGCTTGCCGATCTCGACAGCGCGCTGCCTGAAGGCTCCGTGCGTGAACTGACACCCGCTGGCCGTCGTCGCGTTGTTATTCTTGTGACGAAAGAAGCCCACTGTCTTGGCGATCTGTTGATGAAAGCAAACTACGGTGGCCTCGATGTTGAAATCGCTGCCGTTATCGGTAACCACGAGACGCTGCGCACGCTGGTTGAACGTTTTGATATTCCGTTTGAGCTGGTCAGCCATGAAGGCCATACCCGTGAAGAACATGACAACCTGATGGCCAATGCTATCGAAGCGCATAACCCGGATTACGTGGTACTGGCGAAATACATGCGTGTGCTGACCCCATCTTTCGTGGCGCGTTTCCCGAACAAGATCATCAACATCCATCACTCATTCCTGCCAGCCTTTATCGGTGCACGTCCTTATCACCAGGCGTACGAACGCGGTGTGAAAATCATCGGTGCCACCGCGCACTACGTGAATGACAATCTGGACGAAGGCCCAATCATTATGCAGGACGTGATTCACGTGGATCATACCTATACCGCAGAAGATATGATGCGCGCCGGGCGTGACGTAGAGAAGAACGTACTCAGTCGTGCGCTCTATCAGGTGCTGGCGCAACGTGTGTTCGTTTACGGTAACAGAACGATTATTCTTTAATCGACAAGAAAATGAACTGGTTAGCTTTACAGCTTAACGCGTAAAATTCAGGCAACCAGTTTATTTTTATTGTGGTAACGCTTTACAGGGGCGTCTCATTTGATATGATGCGCCCCGCTTCCAGCAGGAAGCAGGCCAGTAAATAGCATTACCCCGTGGTGGGGTTCCCGAGCGGCCAAAGGGAGCAGACTGTAAATCTGCCGTCATCGACTTCGAAGGTTCGAATCCTTCCCCCACCACCATCTCTCAGCATTACCTCAAAATTTGAATTACCCCTGGTGGGGTTCCCGAGCGGCCAAAGGGAGCAGACTGTAAATCTGCCGTCATCGACTTCGAAGGTTCGAATCCTTCCCCCACCACCATCATCTCAAAGCCAATCCAGTGATGTATTTCAAACGATGTGTCATGCATAGCAACAGACGATCACATTGGTGGCAACCGGCGCTTCACCGGTGAACTTTTTACGATCGACGTATTACACTGAGCATGTTCCGCCAGACCATCAAGCAACGCATCCAGTTGCTCAATCGACCGCACGACCAGCCTGATAACAAAGCAGTCTTCACCGGTGACTTTATCGCTCTCAATACATTCCGGCATGGCCTGAATGTACTTATCTACCTTTTGCAGCAACCCCGGTAAAGGACGAACCCGCACCAGCGCCTGCAACGTATACCCCAACGCCGTCAGATTGACTCGCGCGCCATACCCTTCAATCACCCCACGCTCTTCCAGTCTTTTCAGACGCTCTGCTGTACTGGGAGATGTCAGTCCAATACGTCCGCTGAGTACCTTTAGCGACATGCGCGCATCCTCAACCAGACAGGCCAGGATTTGGCGATCGATGTCATCGAGAAGGTTTTCCATCGTTTTTACCTAATTTAAAAAAGTCATCACTGTCTTTCACCTTATATCAGCCATGTTATTCCCGACAGCGGTATTCGACAATATCGTCATTAATCAGGAGGTGAATAATGGGTGATGTGCAAAAAGGCGTCTGGCAGATGAGCCTGGCAATGTTAATTTCCGGCTCGATTGGCGCGTTTGTTCTGCTTTCCGGCCTGCCGGTGACGGAAGTGGTTTTCTGGCGATGCCTGATCGGGGCGATGGCCCTTTTTATTTTCATCCGAATAAGTCGAAAACCATTTAGTCAACTCACCCGTTTCACGCTACTGCTGGCAATTCTGGGCGGTGTTGCGTTAGTGGTGAACTGGTTGCTGCTGTTCGCGGCTTATGAACGTATTTCAATCGGCCTTTCTACCGTGGTCTATAACACTCAGCCGTTTATGCTGGTGTTGATGGGGATGTTTTTAGGAGAACGCGTGAGCCTGGTGAAATGGGGTTGGCTCGTTCTCGCCTTTGGCGGCGTGGTCATCCTGCTCTCCAGTGAGCTGAATGGCGCACAGGGCGAAGGCTGGCTCGCAGGAATCGGTCTGGCGATGGGGGCCGCTTTCTTCTACGCACTGACAGCCATAATCGCCCGCAGACTTAAATCAGTTGCGCCCCAGCATATCGCCTTTATTCAGGTACTGACCGGCGTGGTCATGCTGTTGCCCTTCGCCCACCAGCCGGCATTATCAGCTGATTTCCCATGGCCGATTTTACTGGCGTTAGGTGTCGTCCACACCGGGATCATGTATCAGTTGCTGTATAGCGCGATCCAGAAGCTCCCGACGCCCGTTACCGGCTCTCTGTCTTTTATCTATCCCGTGGTGGCCATAATTGTCGATAACGTGGTGTTCGGACACTCGCTGAATATCACGCAACTGGCAGGGGGTGCATTGATACTGTTTGCGGCGGCAGGTAATAACCTGGGCTGGGGCGAGAAAAAACCCCGCGAGTGCGGGGTTAGGATCAAATCAGCACATTAGCGACGGGGGCGAACAGGCTAATCCTTGCGGATTAACGTGAGAAGTTGTTCACGAGCCTGTTCAAGTTGCCTGAGTCCGCCGCGCAGCCAGATACCTTTGCTGAAAAACTCGACCCGGGCGGCATGATCGAACTGATCGTAGTCAACCGGGTACACCAGGGCCGGGATCCCTTTTTGAATACAGTGCCACATAATCCCCGCCCCGCCGTGGTGTATCACGGCATCGTAACGAGATAACCAGGCATCATAATCAACCCAATGCATACGTAAGAAATTCCCTGCCCGCTCACATTCCGCACTTTCCAGGCTGCCATCCGTGAAATGGAACACCCAGTCTGGCATCGTTTTCGCCAGAGCTGTTGCCGCTTTCGCTACGTCATCTTTATGCCAGTCCAGATGTGTACCCAGCGTAATCAAGACATGCCGCTTTCCTTCAATGAAGGTCGGTTTCTCTCCATCTGCAGGCGGTGTGTACAGCGCAGGTCCAATAAAGGCTACCGATTCAGGCCAGGTCCGCTCAAATTCCATCTCTTTTTCGCCCAGAGCGAGAATGCGCAAGGGTGAATATGCCGTTTCACTGCCGTCAGACCGATAAAGCCGAGTTATGCCCGTCTGACGAATCACACCGCGAAAAAACCAAAAAACAAGACTCTTGAACAACCTGACTTTTTTCCTGTGGATCAGGTGGTTTATCCGTTCCCACGCGGTGATGGCCGGCATCAGCCCACCACAATAAGCGGGTGGGCCGTCCGGCGCTTCAAGAACGCAGGGCGACGGCAAGCTACTCCACCAGAGAACATTCATCCGGGTACAGACAGGCCCCACGACGGGAAGTGTAAAGTCGGCGATAGCCAAATCCGGCACGCCTTCCCGATGCCACGCCCTCTCAAGTTCGTCAGCAAAACCCTTAAGCAGGCCCACGACTGAACGAAACTGACGATAAAGCCTCACAGGATGCGTCTTTACGGCATATTTTGGATTGGCAATAGACACTAACGGTGTATCGAAATCGCCGTCAAGAATGAGTCCTTGCAGTCCGGACGCCGCAATCCGCGCGCTGGTACCGCGAGTACTGATAATACGGACCTGATAATGCGCTGAAAGCGCCCTCCCCATTGCCAGCACGGGATGCAAATGTCCGGAAAATGGCGGGGCCAACAAATCAATTCGCGTGACGTTGTCAGGAATCAGATCAAACAAGCGTTGCATATCAGACTCTATTTCCGTATTTGATTTATAAATCGCTGACATAAACAGACCAGCTCCGGCTGCGAGAGATAGTCCATATGACCGCAGGGTATGCGCTCGTCCGCCTGGTGAAACCAAAGGCGAGAAATCCAGTCTTGCTGCCCCTGAACCAAAAGATGATGGCAGTCAGGACGCTGACGAGCCACTGGGCCGTAAGCGAAAATACTCACGCGAGACAGGACTGAGGACGGCAGGTGAAGATTATTAAAGAGTTCCAATCCACAGCTTCCGGAAAGTAACAGCGTGTGATCCGCCGATTCCAGCAACGCGATCGCAATGTTTCGATAGCGCTCGCCAAACGCTGCCCTGCGAGAAGTGAGATAGTCCCGCGCATTGCTGCAACTTGCACGCAATAAACCCGTATCACACCATGGCTGGGTTTGAGGTATCCAGGGGAAATTTTCAGTGACAGGCATGGCCCCCTCCGTCAGCAAAGACTGGAGGAACAAACTCTGCACCGGGCTGAGCGCAAGGTTGCCGGGACGGCTTCTTCCCGTGATAAAAGCGATGTTAAGTCGCATGCCGGTCACAATGAGCTGAAGCGGTCATTGCTGAAAACGCGATAGCGACGCGAGCGCCAGTGAATATTCCGGTTGAACAAGGCATGAATTAAATGCACAGGCTGCAACAGCTCTGATAACACCGACATCACCGGCCTTGCGGAAATAGTCTCTGACACTAAGCGCTGTATACGGCGCAAGGCAACGTGGCGAACGAGAAGGACCACCGCCAGTAACACGCAATTTATCCCCCCACTGAATGCGAGCACCACCATCGCCCAAAGCAGTAACGGATGTAAACCCTGAAGAAGAAAGATTGCCAGATTCGTACCGGCAGGCTTCTCACGCATCAACAATGTGGCGAACAAAAACCAGCGGTGCATCTGACGAAAATACCGTCTGACGTCAGGTACGCTGGTTTGTACGCTCACTGGCGCGACAGACTGTACGATGTTTACCCCTTGCTGAGTAAGAAGCGTTGCCAGCGCGAGATCATCGGTCAGATGTCGAAGGATGGGCGAAAATCCCCCCACGTTTTCCAGCACACGTAAAGGTAACAGGTAGCACATGCCATTTAGCGTTAACGGTCTGACAAAAGGCAGCAACGGCAGATACGTCAGCGCTGAGTTATCATTAACAAATTGTGCCAGCAGTCGCGACGGTAAGTTGTCGGTAGCCACATACCAGGGCAACGCGGTGACAAGCGAATGATCATCAAGCGCGGCAAGCATCGTGTTCAGCGATGTCGCCGTCAGTACCGCATCGTCATCTAAAATCAGGACCGTCAGGGTCTTAACCTGCTTTCTTCCTTGCTCAAGCTTATATAACTTTGGATTTATCCCTTCCGGTGCTTCAGGGTATGCGCAGATATGAATAGCGCTCTGAGGGTAACGCGCCTGCAACCGCTGCGTTACCCTTGCGGCCTCCGCGTCGTCCACGTCAGTCAGCCAAAGAAATGTTGCGCCAGGCAAATTTTGAAGACTCGCGGCCAGCACCGTCTCTAACGCAGGATCACCGCTGAGTATGGGTTGCATGACCGTAATGTCGCTGAAAGAGCGAGAGATGTTATCCCTTGTGGCTGTAAGTATTTTCAGCGTGATACAGACTTTGAAAAGCAGAATGGCCAGCCATGCTATTGCGATAATTAACACAGGTGCTCTTCCTTGAGTTGTTGTAAAAACGTACGCAGGCTGACGTCAAAATCCATTGAAGGTGGACCAAAGTCATCCAGCATACGCGTAACATTCAGGGTGTTAGTGTAGCCAAAGACGGCAACGCCAAAACGGGTAATCGGCGGTTCTCCCGGCAACGGCAGCCAGCACCACAGCCTCTCAAGTATGCCAGCAAAACACATCGCTGTTCCCAGGCGCACGGTTTTATACGGTTGAGGCAAACCCAACTGCTGCAAGACGTCACATAACAGCCGATGGATTTCGACAGATTGACTGGCGGAGATGTTATAACACGGGCGGAGATGACTGCGTTTCACGGCACGCATCAGGTAATCCCCTAGCACATCGACGTGCATAATGTCGGCCTGCACTTTTACACCGCGGCTAAGGATAGAGGGCAGCTTTCCTTTTTTAGCCGCAGCCAACAGAGGCGGTAAGAGCAAGCGATCGCCCTCACCAAATACGGCACAAGGGCGAAAAATGGTTTTCTCACCCTGATACGTCTCAACAAGGCACTCTGCCTGACGTTTTGTGCGCCCATATTGGCTGCTAAATTCGGGGCCGATAGCATCACATTCACGCAGTCCTGGCTGGTGTGCAAAACGGTAATAAACCGCCGCGCTTGAAATAAATATGAGTCGTGGAAAGCCACGATGACGGCAAAAATCGATAACATGCCGGGTCGTCTCAACGTTATCCCGGTAATAATCGTGCTCACTACCCCAGGGCGAAGTCCTTCCTGCCGCGTGAATAACCACATCGGGTACGACATCAAGCGTTTGAAGCTGGTCTAACCCAAGTGCGAAATACTCAACTGATGCGGGCAACGCGACATGTTCACGGCGCCCGACGCCGCACAGCGAAACGCCGTCAGTATCGGCAAAACGCCGGATAAAAGCCCCGCCAATGAAACCCGATGCTCCGGTTACCATAATCTTCACGACCATTCTCCGTGTCGCTCCGGGCGTTCACCCATGCGCCTGAGAAAACGCTGCTGGAGAGACATTAAATCGGCGAGGGTAAGTCGTCGATAATCCAGCCCTTCTCGCGCGGCGACATCCTCGATGATTCGGCTCAACTGAGGATAATGGCGATGACTCCAGTGCGGGAAAAGATGATGAGTCAGATGAAGATTGAGGCCGCCCAGCCAATAACCCATGAACGCGGGCCGTGTCGACCAGTCAAAGGTCGTTGCAAAGGTATGGGAAAGCCTGCCTTGAGCCATTTTGCCCCCGTCAGGGGGGAGCTGAGCGCTGCCCTTTGCCCAGTGCGTCCCGATGACGAGCATGACGAATATCAGAGAAGAGATCATCTGACAGAGCATATAGGTCAGCAAAATTGAACCGGCGCTAAATCTGTCGGCCAACAACCACATGGGTAACACGAGGCTGAACGCTGCGTGCAAGGCTTTACCCGTCAAAAAAAACGTCCAGCCGATAATACCCTGCTGCGCCAGATGAGGCGTCACCGGTGTATATCCCCCTCTGTCGAGCCAGTCAACAATCCAGATATACCAGGGGAAGGTTAATGCGGCGACCAACGGCCAGTAGTAGCGCTGCGCCCGCATAAAGGGGCGCCAGCGCTGCCAGGGCGTCTGGCGCATAAGACCATTTTCTGCGGTGTCCGGATCGTAACATTCTATGTTGGTGAATCCATGATGAAATCTGACATGGCGAACGCGCCAGCAATCGGGATCCAGGCCGAGAGGGATAGCGACAATACGGTTTAACCACGCGTTAGCTTTTTTACTTTTCAGAAAGGCATTATGAGACGCATCATGCACGACGTTCACGGTCAGCAACATCGCGAAAACGATGGCGGCAAAATACCATGAAAAATACAGGGGCAGGTCACTCTGATGAAGCGCTAACGCATAACTTCCAATACAGCCACCAGCCAGCATCACTGTTTTAACCAGCATTCGGCCATCTGCATAGCGATGATCGCCCCGTTCTGTTAACAACGCGCGTGTTTCGCTGTGAAGTGCTGCAACCAGCCCGGGGGGATCGGCGGGAAAGGTCAACCGCTTGTCAGGATTAAACTGGTTCACTTATCCCCCTTTTTGATCTGCGCCCAAGACCATAGGTGAGTGCAATACCGTGTGCGGCCAGTGCCGCCATAACTGCAACCCAATAGACGTGATTCCAGCCCCAATAACCCAAGAAAAGCAGCGGTAAAGAGAGCGTGACCAGACACCACATCATCACTCCCCAGCGCTGACCCTCGCTGATCCCACCCAATGCGACAGAGCCAGCTGCCAGCAATATAAACAACAGGGACTGCGCAGCGCCCACGTTATCTATGCTGTATCCGTAGCGCTGGATGTAGCCCAGGACGAGCGCAAACAACAGAATAGCCCCGACACCTGTCATTAATATCGAACAGTCAAACTGGCGATGTCGGAGGCGAACCGTTTTCAAAATACCTGCCATTTGCAAAAAAGGAAGATTACTTTCCTGCATCGGGTTTAACGATGGCTTCCTGCCTTTTACCCCATAGGTCGACTTCTCCTGCGAGGGCATCTCGCAGAACGTACCGAATAATTTATCCCAGAAAATAAAGGTGCCACCGTAGTTGGTGTCGGCATAGCGCTTATTATTAAGGTGATGAACGCGATGATGTGTCGGGGTAACAAATACCTTTTCTAGCCACCCCAGCGTTGGCGTTAATGCGTTATGGTTAAAAAACTGAATACTGTAATGCACGATGGAAACCGTCAGAAAGACACTCAGCGGTACGCCAGCCAGCGCTAACACCAAAAAGAAAGGGATTGACGTTAATGACGAGTACCAGGAATTTCGCACCCCCAGCGACAGGTTATAGTTCTCCCCCTGATGGTGAACAACGTGAACAGCCCACAGTAGCCGAAGCTGGTGATGGAGACGATGCAGCCAGTAGAAACCAACGTCCCATGCTAACAATGTAAAGAGCCATACCCCGACGGCAGACCATCCCTCAAAAAGATTCAGGCTAAAGTGTTCCAGCACAAATCCGTAGCAAAGCACCTCCAGGCACCGGAAAAACCACAGCATAATGTGCCCGGAATTGAGATTGAAAATGATATCGAGCCAGTCAATATTCTGCCGCCGTGTGAACTGAAGAATACAGGCCTCAGCACACACGAAAAACAGCATAAAAAGAACGGGAAACAGGAGTTCACTCACCGGGTATTCCTTTATATTTTTGTCTGCGCACGTCCAGATGCCCTGCCAGCCATACACTGGCCCCTGCCAGCAAAACACCCGCCATTAAATCAATAAACAGATGCCTTCTCAGCTGAAGGATAGAGTAAGCAATAGCACACGCCCAGATGACGCTTGCAACCGCCATCCAGCGTAAACGCCCTGCCGCTATCGCCCAGACGGCGAGTGCCGTCAGCGCAGCGTGCAAAGAGGGAAAGCAATTTTGACGGGAATCGACAGAGACCAACCATCCTAATACTCTGGAAGAAACACCCTCTCCTGCCAGCGTGGGATACACCATGGTGGTCGGCCATAACAGATATATGATGCCCGCCCCCAGCGCCGAAAATTGCATGGACCGGGCAAGCCACCGCACTCGGTCATACGGCGTTAATAAATATCCCAACGGGACAATTAAGAAAAAGGACAAGTAGAGCCACACCGCATCAGGCGAAAAGGGAATTAACGCGTCAACCCGTAGTGGGGTTAAACGATAACCTTCACCCTGTAACCTGTCGCAAAGCGAATAAACGACCCCGACCGACCCCCACCCCAATAGCATCTGCTTGAGGCGTTGCAGAAACTCACTCATTCCTTTCCCCATTCACGGACTATGCGCCGTCGTTTTGCGTCAAAGTTCGGTGATACGCTTCGGGACTGCAGCACCCATACCAGCCGGGAAGTGTCTATTCCCTGTAACGTAAACAGCTCATTCAGCGCGTCGCGGCAATGAGAAAGTATTGCTGCGTCACAATCCGCGGTAAGACACAGTCTCTCTGCTTCTGTTTGTACCAGGCGATAGTCTGCGGTGAGTGGGAGCGTGACGGCCAGCACGCGGCTGCAGGGGTCGGCAAAAATAACCTGCGGTTTGCCCGTGCTATCCGGGAGAAGGAGTTGATCGTCCTGTCGACCCTCAATACGCTCAATCGCGCGCGCCGCACTTCCACACGGGCACCGCGCCTCGCGGGCAACCAGTATGTCATCAAGGCGGTAACGGACGATGGGCTGCGTGCTGCGGGTGAAATCGGTGATAACAGGCGTAAAGCGCTTCTCATCCAGCCAGTGGGGCTCAACGTGAATAAACTCTTCGTTCAGATGTAACGTCCCAAAAGAACAGGTTGAAGCTAAAAAACCCTCTGTTGCCTGGTAGATTTCACCCACGCTACCAAATACCTGGTGGATAAGTGCCCTGTCCTGTTCCTCCAGAACTTCGGCGACAGAAATCACCTTTTTGACATTCAGCTGCAGCGTTCCGTCCAGTACCGCCAGCGCCAGCGCACGTAATACCTGTGCGGGGGCAACAATGATCGTCGGGGAAAACTGTTCTACATGGCGCAATTGCGGCTGAAACGGCGCCAGTAAATCGTAAAATTCCAGGCTCAACCAGCGGCTGCTCACACTCTGGTAAAGGTTATTATTTGCCCTCAGAAACAGTGCAACCCGTTCCCGGGCAAAAAGACCGTCCGGTAAGGCCCTGGCAAGCATACCTGCAGCCCAAATTTGCTGCTCCTTCGGACTGACAACAAATAACCCGCGTCTGCCGGAAGTACCTGATGACAGGCCCACGCTAAATCGGCCTATTTTCGGACTGAAGTCCCGGCTCTGTTCACTTTTCAGCGCGCAGGCCATCAGCGCGTCACGCTTAAGACCTTCAGTGTTCATCTCATCGAAATGCGTCATCATCAGCGCCTTGTCCATCAGCGGCCACTGTCCGAACGGCACCGCGCGAAATCGCTGAAACCATGGGCTTTTCGATAACACGTTCCGCCTGAAGCGATGCAGTTTTTTTTCCTGCCATCTCTCCAGTTTTTCACGTTCGGTAAAACGCCGTCTGCGGGTGCAGAAATAGCGCCACATCAACATAATGAGGTTCACAAATCGCCCTCATGACACAGACGAATATCCACTTTACCGTTTTTCCAGAGTTGATTGAGTTGCCGGAGCGTCTGGTAATAAGCAGAGGGATCGGACATCACCAGACTGGCAAGCCGTGAAGGACCGCGCATCTCCCGGTAATTGTCAGGAGACCAGGCCGCATCTGCGGCCAAAAGTGTCCAGCCGTCCTCTGTCAGGACGAATGCCCCGAAGTGTCCGGCTGCATGGCCTGCAAGCGGGATCAAAATAATTTCGCCCTGACTGTCCGGCAAAACATAGCCCCGCTCAAACGGAGCAAGCGCCTCGGGCAGCCTCAGGGTTTCGAAACCTTCAATGAAGCGCAATGACGACTCAAACTCGGAGGGGAAAAGTCCTGGCACAAATGCCTGACGCAGGGCGGCAAATCCTCTCAGCGCTCTCACCTGCTGCCAGCCCTCACCAGAACAAATACAGCTAACATCGGGGAAATCACGCAGCCCTGCGACGTGATCGGCATGGAAGTGCGACAAGATAATCGCATCGATATCGCCCCCGACCAGGCCTTGTGCGTAAAGCTGTTGAGCCAGGGACTGTTTGGGGTCGAAATAGACCGGCGTGACTTGCCGGTAAATGCGAAAAATGCCCGAACGCGTGTAGTGTTCAAACCAGGAGGAATAGCCGGTATCCCATAGCCATCGGTGTGAACCGACTTCCAGGAGCCAGGCTCGAGAGGGAAATTTGCACACCCTGAGACCAGCGCCTTTTAGAGCCATGCAGCCGATATGGGTGCAATATCCTGTTTCAAACGCGGTAATCTTTGCCATTCGTCCTCAGCCATTCTCCCGTTAGCGCGATGCCTTCTGCCATAGAGAAACGTGGGGTATAGCCCAACTCCTCTACGGCTTTTTTAGCGCTCAGCGTCATATCGAAACAAACCGTTCCCGCACTGTAACGGGTGACGGGAGGTTCCTTATTGATGCACTTTCCGACTAATTCCATGCCACGCGCGGCCAGTGACACCACCGGCCAGGGAATTGACCGGATCTGATAGCGTAACCCCAGCTGCTGACGCAGCAACGCGTCAAGCATATCAACCAGCCGCTGCGGCTGGTGATTGGTCACGTTATAGATGCTGCCGGAATAAAGAGGCTGGCCCAAGGTTGCACGTTCCATAGCAAAGACCACGTTTTGTACGAAGGTCAAATCCAGAAGCGCTTCTCCTCCCCTGGGCAGGCGCAGTACCCCTCCGTCCTGATGGAGCTGACGCAGCAGGCGAGGAACGATCACCTTATCATGGGGACCGAAAAGCCCACGCGGGCGCAAAATGATGAACGTTGTCGCGCTGAAGTTTGCCACCGCATCTTCAATGATGCGTTCGGCTGCACGTTTGCTGCTGGCATAGTGGCTGGAAAATGTGTTCGCCAGGTAGGTTTCCGGAAGATCGTAGTGATGTTGAAAATCGAAGTAGACCGCAGGGGTAGAAATGTGGACAAAACGCGGAATGCCCGCGGTGCCCGCAGCCATCGCCAGTTTTTTTGTTGCAATGACGTTAGCCTGCCAGAAAGCGTCCCTCCCTCCCCAGGGAGAAGATTTCGCTGCGCAGTGCCACACGGCATCGCACCCCTCCATAAGCCTGGCGCATTGGTCCTGAGACGCCAGGGACAAGTCGAGAGGGATAAACGTCGCGCCCACATGCTTTAAATGTGCACCTTCGACCTGATTACGCCCCGTCGCCACTACGCTAAAGCCACGTTCCAGCAAATAGTGGACAGCGTTACGCCCCAGCCCGCTGGTTGCCCCTGTCACCAGGATCTTCATGGCATAAGTACCATGCCAGCCAGCGTCAGGCCTGCTGCAGTACCAATAAGCATTGCGGGTTTTCCCGGCGTGAAACGACCATGGGTTACCGCTTCATGCAGCGCCGTAGGGATGGAGGCGGCCACCTGGTTGCCGTAGTGACGGTAAACATCAATTAAGATGGATTCAGGGACGCCCAGCCGCTTACGCATGTGTTCAAGAGAAAGATGGCTGGCCTGATGCGGAATGACGGTACCGATATCCGACAGTTGCAGACCGCATTTTCCCAGCAGCCGCGCGAAGTAGTCATCAATCAGCGAAGAGGCATACCGGAACAGCGCCTTACCCTGCATATGGAACATAAAATCACTGTCGCTCATGCCTGCTCTTGGGTTGCGACGCGTTCCTCCCGCACGGATTTCACAGAGTTCGCTGCCATCCGGGTACATCTCGATCAGGCTGGTGATAATCCCACTGTTGCCGTCACCACGCTCCACGATCGCACACGCCGCACCATCACCGAAAATCAACGAAGACTCTTCGTGACTCCAGTCAATGCCGCGCGATGCTAAATCAGCTGAAACAATGGCGATGCGACGATATGCGCCTGTATTCAATAAACCTGCGGCAACTTCTAAAGCGGAAATAAAGCTGACACAGCTGCTGTTAATATCAAACCCCGCCAAACCCGCGGGCATACCCGCCGCCTTGATAATATGAACCGCACTGCAGGGAAGCGCTTGTATGGCAATAGCCGATGCACAAATCAACAGGTCTATGGAATCAGGTGATATCGTTCCGGCATGTAGCGCGTTATGTAGCGCCTGTGCGGCCAACCCGGCCTGGCTGGCGGTGTGAGAAGCGTGGTAGCGGGTAAGTATACCGGACCGTTTTTCAACGTAGCCAGGCGGTTTTCCTAACCATGAATCCAGATCGCTGGATGTCAGTCTTTCAGCAGGCAAGGCAATGCCTGTTGAGATAATTTTTATTGCGGCCGAAATTTCCGGCTCTGTTGATTGACCCACACCAGTGCTCCCTTCACTAGCTAATCCAACCGCTAATAATATAGGAGCCCCTTCTTTACACAATCTGAAATTAACGGGAGCGTCCTGCTCCCGTGTCGGTTTTCAGCAAATTAGCGACGGGCGCGAACAATCTGATATTTGCGCGTCAGATACTCCACCGGTGCGCTCCAGATATGCACCAGACGAGAGAATGGGAACAGCACAAACAGCGTCATCCCGAGCACCAGGTGCACGCGGAAGATAAACGCCACACCGTCAAGGTGCTCAGACGCACCACCGTGGAAAGTCACCACAGACTGCGCCCAGCCGACCAGCTTCATCATTTCGCTGCCATCCATATGCTGAGCCGAGAATGGAATGGTCAGTAGACCCAGCGCACACTGCACCATCAGCAGGGACAAAATCAGAATGTCCGCGCCGGTGGTGGTCGCGCGAACACGCGGGCTGAACAGACGGCGTTTGAGCAGCAGTAAACCGCCCACCAGCGTCATCACGCCGCAGGCACCGCCGGCAATCATCGCCATTTTCTGCTTCACCTCAATCGGCAGGAATGACTCATACATCCAGTGCGGCGTCAGCATTCCGAGGAAGTGACCCGCAAAAATCCCCAGGATCCCGATGTGGAACAGGTTAGAAGCCAGGTTCATCCCTTTGCGATCGAGCATCTGGCTGGAGGCAGCACGCCAGGTGTACTGGCCGTAGTCATAACGCAGCCAGCTTCCCACCAGGAACACGGTGCCCGCGATATACGGGTAAATGTCAAAGAAGAACATATTCAGGAAGTGCATTATTGCTGTCCTCCGTTAGAGATATTCAAATATTGCGGGGCAACGGCTCCGGCAAAACGACGTTGGTGAGCGGAGATTTCAGACTCACCGCAGTTCTGGTCAGCCATGAATTTCACCTGCTCTTCCTCCCAGACCGCATCCAGCGCCTGTGGCGTATCATCGCGGGCTTCATCGGCGATCTTCTCCGCAACTTTTTCACTGTCGACCGATGCGTTGGCCAGTTTCACCAGCAGGTCGAACAGCACCGCGTAACGGCTCTCGCGCTGCTGAAGTCGTGCGCCGAGCAACGCCAGGATCGGCGCGATGTCCTGCAGACCCCCCAGCGCCTCCTCTTTAGGCAACTGCGCCAGATACTCAAGATAGAGCGGCAGGTGGTCCGGCAGCTCGCGGCTGTCGAGCTGCAGGCCGTGTTGCTCGTACTGTCCCATCAGGTCAACCATCGCCTGACCGCGGTCACGTGACTCACCGTGAACATGTTCGAACAGCAGCAGCGACGTCGCGCGTCCGCGGTCAAACAGCTGGCTGTAATCCGCCTGCGCATCCAGTAAATCGCGCGCTAACAGGTCCCGGAGGAAAACGGCCAGTGTCTGGGCATCCTCTTTCTCAAGATTTTCAGATGACGCGAGTGCATCAAAGAGCTCCTGCTGATGCTGCGCAAGCGCAGCATCCGGGTACTCGAGCAGACGCGAAACAATGACAAGTTCAATCATTGGTGCGGCTCCGTTTTGCTCGTCACATCCAGGGCATCAATGCGGCGGCTGTTGAAGAGATTGAATTTCGTGTCTGAACCGTGGCAACCGTCGCCAAAGGTAAAGCCACAGCCATTTTTCTCCGGGAAGGCTTCGCGAGCCAGTTCACGATGGCTGCTCGGCACCACGAAACGGTCTTCGTAATTGGCAATCGCCAGGTAACGGTACATCTCCTGCGCCTGGGCTTCGGTCAGACCTACCGCTTCCAGTGCACGGGTATCGTTAACACCGTCAACGGTTTCAGCGCGTTTGAAGTGGCGCATCGCCAGCATACGTTTCAGCGCCAGCAGGACCGGCTGGGTATCCCCTGCGGTTAACAGGTTTGCCAGATACTGAACCGGGATACGCAGGCTTTCCACGTCTGGCAGAATGCCGTTGCTGCCGAGTTCACCTGCATCCGCAGCAGACTGGATCGGAGACAGCGGCGGCACGTACCAGACCATCGGCAGCGTGCGGTATTCCGGATGCAGCGGCAGCGCCAGCTTCCAGTCCATCGCCATTTTGTACACCGGAGACTGCTGCGCCGCGTCAATCACGCTCTGCGGAATGCCGTCTTTCAGCGCCTGCTCAATCACTTTCGGATCGTTAGGATCAAGGAAAACGTCCAGCTGACGCTGATAGAGATCTTTCTCGTTCTCGGTGCTGGCTGCATTTTCAATCGCGTCCGCGTCGTACAGCAGCACGCCGAGGTAACGAATACGGCCCACGCAGCTCTCAGAGCAGACGGTTGGCATACCGGCTTCAATACGCGGATAGCAGAAGATGCACTTCTCAGACTTGCCGCTCTTCCAGTTGAAGTAGATTTTTTTGTACGGGCAACCGGTAATACACATACGCCAGCCGCGGCACTTATCCTGGTCGATCAGCACAATGCCATCTTCTTCACGCTTATAGATGGCTCCGCTCGGACAGGTCGCCACGCACGCCGGGTTAAGGCAGTGCTCGCACAGACGCGGCAGATACATCATGAAGGTGTTTTCGAACTGGCCGTACATCGCCTTCTGCATGTTCTCGAAGTTCTGGTCTTTGGCGCGTTTTTCGAACTCGCCGCCCAGAATCTCTTCCCAGTTTGGACCGCTGGTGATCTTATCCATACGCTGTCCGGTAATGAGCGAGCGTGGACGTGCGATCGGCTGATGTTTGCTTTCCGGCGCGTTGTGCAGGTTCTGGTAGTCGTAATCAAACGGCTCGTAGTAATCATCGATGCCCGGCAGATGCGGGTTGGCGAAGATTTTACCGAGCAGCATCGCACGGTTACCCATGCGCGGCTGCAGTTTACCGTTGATTTTACGGATCCAGCCGCCCTTCCATTTCTCCTGGTTTTCCCAGTCGGTTGGGAAGCCTGTGCCGGGTTTACTTTCCACGTTATTGAACCACGCGTACTCCATCCCTTCGCGGCTGGTCCAGACGTTTTTACAGGTGACTGAGCAGGTATGACAGCCGATGCATTTATCCAGATTCAGCACCATGCCGACTTGTGAACGAATTTTCATTTTACGCTCTCCTGTACCTGGTCATTACCTTCGCCGTCTAACCAGTTAATATTCTTCATCTTACGTACCACCACGAACTCATCGCGGTTAGAACCTACCGTGCCGTAGTAGTTAAAGCCGTAGGCCAGCTGCGCATAGCCGCCGATCATGTGCGTCGGTTTTGGCGTAATACGGGTCACGGAGTTGTGAATGCCGCCGCGCTGCTCGGTGATTTCAGAACCCGGCAGGTTAACGATACGTTCCTGCGCGTGGTACATCATGGTCATCCCGGCCGGGACACGCTGGCTGACAACCGCACGCGCCGTCAGCGCACCGTTGCTGTTGAACACTTCGATCCAGTCGTTATCTTCAATGCCCAGATCTTTGGCGTCCGTCTCGCTCATCCACACAATCGGGCCACCGCGGGACAACGTCAGCATCAGCAGGTTGTCGCTGTAGGTGGAGTGAATGCCCCACTTCTGGTGCGGCGTCAGGAAGTTCAGCGCCTTCTCCGGGTTACCGTTCGATTTAGTACCCATTACCGCTTTCACGGAGCGGGTATCGATTGGCGGACGATAAACCAGCAGGCTCTCACCGAAGTCGCGCATCCACTGGTGATCCTGATACAGGGACTGACGACCGGACAGGGTACGCCATGGGATCAGTTCGTGAACGTTGGTGTAGCCGGCGTTGTAGGAGACGTGTTCATCTTCCAGGCCAGACCAGGTCGGGCTGGAGATAATTTTGCGCGGCTGAGCCTGAATATCGCGGAAGCGGATCTTCTCTTCCTCTTTATTCGTCGCCAGATGGGTATGATCGCGACCGGTAAACTCACTCAGTGCCGCCCATGCTTTCACCGCCACGTGACCGTTGGTTTCCGGTGCCAGAGTCAGGATCATTTCTGCAGCATCAATGGCCGTGTTCAGCATTGGCTGGCCTTTGGCCGGGCCGTCCGCTTTGGTGTAATTGAGCTTACGCAGCAGGTCCATTTCGCTCTGGGTATTCCACGCAATCCCTTTACCCCCGTTACCGATTTTTTCCATCAGCGGGCCGATAGAGGTAAAGCGTTCGTACGTTGCCGGGTAGTCACGTTCAACGGGAATAATGTGCGGCGCTGTCACCCCCGGGATCAGGTCACACTCGCCTTTTTTCCAGTCCTTCACGTCCAGCGGTTGCGCCAGTTCGGCTGCAGAGTCGTGCTGAATCGGCAGGGTCACCACATCGGTCTCTTTGCCCAGATGTCCTACGCACACTTCGGAGAATTTCTTCGCGATATCTTTGTAGATATCCCAGTCGCTTTTGGATTCCCACGCCGGGTCAACGGCTGCAGACAGCGGATGAATAAACGGATGCATATCCGAGGTATTCATGTCGTCTTTTTCATACCAGGTGGCGGTTGGCAGCACGATATCGGAATACAGGCAGGTACTGGACAGACGGAAGTCCAGCGTCACCACCAGATCCAGCTTGCCGTCCAGACCGTTGTCTTTCCACTCCACTTCTTCTGGTTTCACGCCGCCCTGCTTGCCCAGATCTTTCCCCTGAATACCGTTTTCAGTACCCAGCAGATATTTCAGCATGTACTCGTGGCCTTTACCGGAGGAGCCCAGCAGGTTAGAGCGCCAGATAAACAGGTTACGCGGATGGTTTTTGCCGTTTTCAGGCTGCTCGGCCGCAAAGCGAATGGTGCCTTCTTTCAGTGCCTTGACGGTGTAATCCGCCGGGGTCATGCCCGCTTTCTTCGCCTCGTCAGCAATGCGCAGCGGGTTAGTCCCTAACTGAGGGGCAGATGGCAGCCAGCCCATGCGTTCAGCGCGGACGTTGAAGTCGATCAGGTGGCCGCTGTAGCGGGATTTATCCGCCATTGGCGACAGCAGTTCCTGGGCTGTTACCGTCTCGTAGCGCCACTGGCTGGAGTGGTTGTAGAAGTAAGACGTACTGTTCATATGACGCGCCGGACGCTGCCAGTCGAGAGCAAACGCCAGTGGCTGCCAGCCCGTCTGCGGACGCAGTTTTTCCTGGCCGACATAGTGCGCCCAGCCGCCGCCGCTTTGACCCACACAACCGCAGAAGATCAGCATGTTGATCAGGCCACGATAGTTCATATCAAGGTGATACCAGTGGTTCAGACCGGCACCAACAATGATCATTGAACGGCCATGCGTCTTGTCAGCATTTTCAGCGAATTCACGGGCGATACGGGTGATGTGTGCACGCGGCACGCCGGTGATCTGCTCTGCCCAGGCCGGGGTATACGCTTTGATGTCGTCGTAGCTGGTTGCGCAGTTTTCATCATTCAGGCCGCGCTCCAGGCCGTAGTTGGCCAGCGTCAGGTCATACACGGTGGTCACCAGCGCCGTCGACCCATCCGCCAGCTGCAGACGTTTGACCGGCAGCTTATGCATCAGGATGTTCTGCAGCTCAACTTTGTTGAAATGCTCGGACCCTTCGCCGCCGAAGTACGGGAAGCCCACATCAGCAATTTCGTCCTGGCTACCCAGCATGCTCAGACGCAGTTCAGTCTCTTCACCGGTGGTACCGTTACGCTGCTCGAGGTTCCACTTGCCCTTCTCGCCCCAGCGGAAACCGATAGAGCCGTTGGGTGCCACCAGCTCGCCGTTATTGTTATAGGCGACCGTTTTCCACTCAGGATTGTTTTCCTGACCCAGCGCATCCACCAGATCGGCGGCACGCAGCGTGCGGCCCGCTGCATAGTAGCCATCACGCTCTTCCAGCATGACCAGCATCGGCATGTCGGTATAGCGACGGACATAGTCAGTAAAGTACTGGCTGGGTTTATCGAGGTGGAACTCACGCAGCATCACGTGGCCCATCGCCAGCGCCATCGCGGAGTCGGTACCCTGTTTAGGTGCCAGCCACAGGTCGCACAGCTTGGCAATTTCCGCATAGTCCGGGGTTACCGCAACGGTTTTGGTGCCTTTGTAACGCACTTCCGTGAAGAAGTGGGCATCCGGCGTACGGGTCTGCGGAACGTTAGAGCCCCAGGCAATAATGTAGCTGGAGTTGTACCAGTCAGCAGATTCCGGCACGTCGGTCTGCTCGCCCCAGGTCTGCGGAGAGGCTGGCGGCAGGTCGCAGTACCAGTCGTAGAAGCTCAGACAGGTTCCGCCGATAAGCGACAGATAACGAGCACCTGAGGCGTAAGAGACCATCGACATCGCCGGGATAGGCGAGAAGCCCGCGACGCGGTCCGGTCCGTAGGTTTTGACGGTATAAACGTTAGAGGCAGCAATCAGTTCGTTGACCTCTTTCCAGGAAGAACGAACAAAGCCACCGCGACCGCGCGCCTGCTTAAAGCTTTTTGCTTTGTCGGCATCTTCGATAATGGATGCCCAGGCATCAACCGGATCGCTGTGCAGCACTTTCGCTTCACGCCACATTTTCATCAGGCGTTTGCGCATCAGAGGGTATTTTAGACGGTTGGCGCTGTACAGATACCAGGAGTAGCTTGCACCACGCGGGCAGCCACGAGGTTCGTGGTTTGGCATATCCGGACGGGTACGTGGATAGTCGGTCTGCTGCATTTCCCATGTCACCAGGCCGTTTTTAACGAAAATCTTCCAGCTACATGAGCCAGTGCAGTTCACGCCGTGGGTCGAACGGACGACTTTGTCATGCTGCCAGCGCTGACGGTAACCGTCTTCCCAGTCCCGGTTGGTCTCCAGAACCTGGCCGTGCCCATCGGCAAAAGTTTCACCCTTCTGTTTGAAGTAGCGAAACCGGTCCAAAAATTTGCTCATCGGGTATCTCCTGTGTGGAGCCTGTGGCTCTCTAAATCGACATTGCTGATTTGCAGCGAAGGTAACGCTCTGATAGATGGCGAGAATTGATAACGATCAAGGCGGAGAGGGAGTTTCAGGTGGGGTATTAGATCGGATACCACCAAAGCGGTAGATTTTTAATTTCTATAAGCCATTAATTTATAATGATATTTATAATTTATCGTACAAAAAGCAGGGCTAAATTTAACATCTCAGGTATTAAGGGGTAGAACGCCCTGTAAAGCGATGGCGATCACAGTGTTACCCGCAGGCATTGTTCCTCAAACGCCATCAGTATGTTGTAACTACTGTAATAATAAAAAAACGCGGCCCGAAGGCCGCGCAAACGGATAATCACACTTACTTATTTTTCTTGGTATTACGGCCATATACCAGCCACGTAATCACTACGCAGGCGATATAGAAAACGAGGAAGACTTTCATTGCCCCTGCCGGAGAGCCGGTCAGGTCCAGAGAGATACCGAACGCTTTCGGAATAAAGAAGCCGCCAATTGCGCCGATGGCAGAGATAAAGCCCAGTGCAGCAGCCGTATCCGTCGCGGCTTCACGCATGGCCTGCTCTTCGCTTCCGCCCTGCGCTTTAACGCGATCCATCGTCAGTTTACGGAAGATAACGGAAATCATCTGGAAGGTCGATGCGCTACCCAGACCGGCCGTCAGGAACAGCACCATAAACACGCCGAAGAAGGCGGTAAAGTTGCCACCCTGGCCATTGGCGGGCAGCGTCAGGAACAGCAGCGCACAGAAAACAGCCATGATCACAAAGTTCACCAGCGTCACGCGTGTTCCGCCCAGACGGTCAGACACCATCCCGCCCAGTGAACGCGCCAGGGCACCGATGAACGGACCAAAGAAGGCAAACTGCAGGATCTGCACTTCCGGGAACTGTGTTTTGGACAGCATGGCAAAGCCTGCGGAGAAACCGATAAACGACCCGAAGGTTGCCAGATAAAGCAGCGCCATGACCCACAGGTGCCCGCGTTTCAGCACCGGCAACTGCTCGCTCAGCGAAGCCTTAGATGCCGACAGATCGTTCATAAAGAACCATGCCGCCAGGGTGAAGACCACCAGGAACGGAACCCAAATCCACGCCGCATTCTGCAGGTACAGGGAAGAACCATCCGCCTGCTCGACACCACCGCCACCAAAGGCTGCAAAAATGGAGACAGAGATTGCCAGCGGTGCAATTAACTGCATCACGCTTACGCCCATGTTTCCCAGACCGCCGTTAATACCCAGCGCACCGCCCTGCTTCGCTTTCGGGAAGAAGAAGCTGATGTTCGCCATACTGGAGGCGAAGTTAGCGCCAGCAAAACCGCACAGCAGGGAGATAATCACGAACACGCTGAAAGGCGTGGAGGTATCCTGCACCGCAAAACCCAGCCACACGCAAGGTACGATCATGATGCCCGTACTGAACGCCGTCCAGCGACGACCGCCAAACACCGGCACCATAAACGCGTAAGGGACGCGCAGCAGCGCACCGGACAGCGACGGCAACGCGGTCAGCATAAACAGCTGATCGGTCGTAAAGGTAAAACCCACTTTTGGCAGATTGACTGCCACTGCACTAAACAACATCCATACGCAAAACGCTAACAGCAAACACGGAACGGAAATCCACAGATTCCGGCTCGCTATACGATGGCCGCGCTGTTGCCAGAACGCCGGATCCTCTGGACGCCATTCAGTAATAACGGCACCATTTTCCCTTTCGGGAGCGGATAAGTGACTCATAGACACCTCTGATTCTCGAATGATGCTGCAAACATTAGGGTTTTAGGGCGGAGGTAAGTTGATATAAATCAAAGGAAAAGTGGGAGGTTTTAGAGCGCAAAAAAAGCCCTCATCCTTAGTGAGTAGGCTATTTCAGTAAAAAAGACGTGGTTTTTCACGGCACTGAAGCGTCTCCGATACCGCCTCCTCCTGCCGCTTACTCCGTTGGCAATTTAGGGGTAATCCTTTATTGGTATGGGTATACTCCTGGGTATGCACCAGAATAGCGCCATTCCTGCAAGCAGGCCACGTCAGGAGCCCGGCAACTCTATGTTAAAAAGATGTTTATCTCCGCTAACACTGGTTAACCAGTTGGCACTGATCGTTATGCTGTCCACCGCCCTCGGTGTGACCGGTATGGCGATTTCTGGCTGGCTGGTACAGGGCGTACAGGGTAATGCGCATGCCATCAACGAGGCAGGCTCTCTACGCATGCAGAGTTATCGCCTGCTGGCGTCGGTACCGCTGACGGAAGACGATCAGCCTCTGATCGACGAAATGGAGCGTACCGCGTTCAGCCCGGAGCTGGAACGCGCCGCCATCCGTGACGGGCAGGAATCACAGCTTAAATCCCTGCAAAACTACTGGCACACCCAGCTTCAGCCTGGTCTGAAACAGGCGCGCAATACTGAGACCGTGGCACGGGACGTCGCGGGCTTTGTGTCGCGCATTGACGCGCTGGTCTCCTCTTTCGATCAGACCACAGAATTGCGTATCGACCGGGTGCTGATGGTTCACCGCGCCATGGCGTTGTTTATGGGGCTGCTGCTGATTTTCACCATCCTCTGGCTGCGCGCCCGGCTGTTGAACCCCTGGAAACAGCTGCTGGCAATGGCCCGCGCGGTAACCGCACGCGATTTTACTCAGCGCACACATATCAGCGGGCGTAATGAAATGGCGATGCTGGGCCAGGCGCTCAATACCATGTCGGAAGAACTCTCCGAAAGCTACGCCGTGCTGGAAAAACGCGTGCAGGAGAAAACGGCAGGGCTGGAGCAGAAAAACGAAATCCTCTCCTTCCTGTGGCAGGCCAATCGTCGTCTGCATATGCAGGTGCCGTTATGTGAACGCCTCTCGCCGGTGCTGAATGGCCTGCAAAATCTGACCTTGCTGCATGACCTGGAGCTGCGGGTCTACGATGTGGAAGATGAAGATAATCATCAGGAATTTACCTGTCAGTCCGACATGTCCTGCGATGACAAAGGCTGTCATCTTTGCCCGCGAGGCTTGCCGCCCCTGACCTCCGGCGGTACGACGCTGAAGTGGCGACTGACGGACAGCCATACCCAGTACGGTATCTTGCTGGCCACGCTGCCCGCCGGGCGGCATCTGAGCCACGATCAGCAGCAGCTGGTCGATACGCTGGTCGAGCAGCTGACCGCTACACTGGCGCTCGACCGCCATCAGGAAAAGCAACAACAGCTGATCGTCATGGAAGAGCGTGCGACTATCGCGCGCGAACTGCATGACTCCATCGCCCAGTCGCTCTCCTGTATGAAAATGCAGGTCAGCTGTCTGCAGATGCAGGATGCGGAGATGCCGGAAAGCAACAAACAGCTGCTGAGCCAGATCCGCAACGAACTCAATACCTCATGGATCCAGCTTCGCGAGCTATTAACCACCTTCCGCCTGCAGCTGACCGAGCCTGGCCTGCGCCCCGCGCTGGAGTCCAGCTGCCATGAATTTAGCGCCCGACTGGGGTTCCCGGTGAAGCTTGATTATCAGCTGCCGCCGCGGTTTGTCCCCTCCCATCAGGCGATTCATCTACTGCAGATCGCCCGTGAAGCCCTGAGCAACGTGCTCAAACACGCTGACGCGACGGCGGTCACCGTTACCGTCAGCCAGCACGATAATCAGGTCAGGCTCACGGTTCATGACAACGGCTGCGGCGTGCCGGAAAATGCCGAAAGAACTAACCATTATGGTTTAATTATCATGCGAGACCGCGCCCAAAGCCTGCGCGGTGATTGCCAGGTTCGCCGGCGAGAGACAGGTGGCACGGAAGTCGTGGTCACCTTTATTCCCGAAAAACCGCTCACAACTGCTCAAGGAGAAACCCATGACTAATCAGGAACCGGCATCCATCCTGTTGATCGACGACCATCCGATGCTGCGTACTGGCGTTAAACAGCTGGTCAGCATGGCACCCGATATCACCGTCGTTGGCGAAGCCAGCAATGGCGAACAGGGCATTGAGCTTGCCGAATCGCTTGATCCCGATCTGATTCTGCTCGATCTCAACATGCCGGGCATGAACGGTCTGGAAACGCTCGACAAGCTGCGGGAAAAATCGCTCTCCGGACGCGTAGTGGTTTTTAGCGTCTCGAATCATGAAGAGGATGTGGTGACGGCGCTCAAGCGTGGCGCGGACGGCTACCTGCTGAAAGATATGGAGCCGGAAGATCTGCTCAAGGCCCTGCAACAGGCCGCCGCGGGTGAGATGGTACTGAGCGAAGCCTTAACGCCGGTGCTGGCCGCCAGCCTGCGGGCAAACCGCGCCACCTCGGATCGCGATGTCAGCCAGTTAACGCCGCGTGAGCGCGATATTCTGAAGCTGATTGCCCAGGGCCTGCCGAATAAAATGATTGCGCGTCGCCTGGATATCACCGAAAGCACGGTCAAAGTGCATGTGAAACATATGCTGAAGAAAATGAAGTTAAAATCCCGGGTTGAAGCCGCGGTATGGGTACACCAGGAACGTATTTTTTAAGCATTACTCATCCGGCAGCAGCTTCCAGCGCGGATCGTCGGTGGATAATGCCACAAGCGGTTGCGCCACAGCCAGCGTGATCTCATTGGACGAGACGCGCTTGCCATCATTATCTTCTACCACCACCGAAAGCCGCCAGCGGTTGCTCGCGCCCTCACTGTCATCCCAGGCAGGCATAATCACGCTCCAGCCGTCTTCGCTGGTATTGTTGGCCGGCGATGTCAGACTCAGCGCCTGCGTATCTCCCTGCCAGTGCAGCTGGCGAATCCCGTGCTTACTGCGGATCTGCAGCTTAAGCATCACGGTTTCGCCCCCTTTAAGATCCCACGGCGGTGTCGCCAGGTAGACGGACAACGTTTTGCTCTGGCGGAACTCCATCACCGGCAGGTTATCCCGCTCTGGCGAATCATAGCGACTGCCGCGCAGAGAACGGGTGGCGGCGACTTCACTGGCAGAAAGTTGCTTCACCAGCGGCACGCCAAAGCGGTAGTTGAGCTTGAGGCCAAGATTATTCTGGCTCACCCCACTCTCCCCTTGCTTATGCCCGGCGGTGAGGGTCACCAGCGGAACGGGGGTATAATTCAGCCCAAGATTGACCGCCACCGGGTTGTGATAACCGGTACCGCTGTTGAACAGGTCAACGTTATCACCAAAATATTGCTCAAAACTGACGCTGGTATTCAGGTGATGGAACCACGGCAACCACGCTTTAGCGGTCACGTCGTACCCCCGGGCCATACGTTGTTCCTGAATGTCGGAGCGATCGCGCCAGCCGGCAAAGGGCTGATAATAGTTCGCAGACAGACGCAGGTTCTCGCCCCACACTTCCGCACCTAACCCGGCACGCTGCAGGTTTTCATCCAGCAGGTTGTCGTAAAAGGTGTTGTAGCCGAGCAACCATTTTCCGGCAACCCAGCGCTGCCCAATGCCGGCATTGCTCACCAGACCGTCAGTCTGCTGCGTCAGGCCAAGCTGGCTCCAGCTCAGATAACGGTTGTTATCGTTCCACGGAATAAACCAGCTGCCGCTGCTGCCGTTAAATTTGCCGTCGTCATCCACCAGCAAGTTCACGCTGGCATTCCCCCACGGCGAAAGCCAGGATTCAATATGCTGGTTCACTTCGCCGCTCACCGCGTCACGCACCTTGCCAAAGGCAAACTGACGCGCCTGCTCGCCTGTCGTCAGGCCGTTATCGGTCATACTGGCTTCGCCAAACGCTTTCGCCATTTCTGCCAGATGTTTTTCGCCCTCGGTCGTGGGCGCCGCCATGCCGAGATCGGGCAGATTATCCCCGTTGTTATCAAAGGGGTTCTGTGCCTGTTGCACAAAGGAATTCGGCGCACCGTGAACGGCTCCGACCGGAATGAGGGGGAGTAAAGCAAGCAAACGAAGATGAGATGAAACAGCCATTAACGTCGTAAGAAATACCCGATGCTTACGTGAGAACACCGGGTACCTTACCGTTATTCCTCACGTTTTGCAGCCTTAAGAGGAATTTTCCGGAATATCCTGAAACATTGTTTTTAGTTCAGGCACACAGGAGCCGCAGTTCGTTCCGCAGCGCAGCCTGGCACCCAGCGCCGCGACGGAATCACACCCTCCCCCAATCGCCTCGCGTATGACGGTTTCCCCCACGCTGAAACAGCTGCAGATGATCCGGCCCGGATCGACACTGTCCCCGGTTCCCTGTCCATTCAACAACGCGTGGCGCTCAGCAAGCGTCACGGGAGGTGAACGAAACGCGGCTTCAATTACCGCGTGCGCCAGTGTCGGTAACGCAGTGCCTTCCCAGAACCCGAGCATCAGTTGTCCGTCATGCCAGGCCAGTACGCTGCTGCGCTCGCTGGTCTGCGCGACCTGCAGCTGCCAGCCCCGTTCACTGGCGTACTGCATAACCCACGCCAGCAACGGCTTATCCCCCGCCACCGTCAGACGTGAGACTTTACGCCACCAGCAGACAGAGGGGGGAAGCTCCGGCAGTTCACGGGCATAAAGCTCACCCTGCCAGCCCGGCTGCCAGGGCATAATCCTGACGGACGTCTGTTTACTCTCGGGCTGACCGGACAGCGGGTCACAGCGCCCTTCCACCAGCGCATTCACCTTCCCCTGGCGGGCAAACTGGGCATTCCAGTGCATTGGCACAAACAGCTCACCTTCTCGCTGCCCGTCAGTGATGCGCACTCTTGCCAGCATCACCCCACGCGGAGAGCTGATGCGCGCCAGCTGTCCGTCGTACAGTGAGAAGCGTATGGCATCGGCGGCGCCGATCTCAACACACGGCTCAGCACTATGCTGCATCAGTTTCGGGACGTACCCCGTCCGGGTCATGGTGTGCCACTGATCGCGGATACGTCCGGTATTGAGAATCAGCGGGTATAGTGCGTTTATTGCCGCACCGTGTGGCTGAGGCTCTACCGGCACAATTTCCCGACGCGCAAAGGCCCCCGCTGGCCACTGATAAGGCTCAAGCCGGTCCCATTCCTCACGGGTAAGTGACGCCAGTTCATGAAGGTTAAACGCCCGCGCACCGTCATTTTCAAAGGCCGAGAGCGCTGCATGCTCACAAAAAATTTGCTGCGGATGTTCCCAGGCGAAGGCTTCACCAAAGCCCAGCGCCTGTGCCACCCGGGCGATGACCCACCAGTCCGGTTTGGTCTCGCCTGGCGCCGGCAAAAAGGCGCGCTGGCGCGAAATACGCCGCTCGGAATTGGTTACCGTACCGTCTTTCTCCCCCCACGCCTGCACCGGGAAGCGGATATGGGCATAGCGGCTGGTGTCGGTCTCCTGCATCACCTCGGAGACAATCACCAGCGGGCAATGTTCCAGCGCCTGGCACACTGCGTGGCTGTCCGGCAGCGAGACGGCAGGATTGGTACCCATGATCCACACCGCTTTCACTTCGCCGCGGGCGATCGCATCAAACAACTCCACCGCCATCAGGCCCGGCGTCTGGGCCAGTCTTTCCGTCCCCCAGAAACGCGCCACCCGCGAAAGAGACTCCGGCTCGAAATTCATGTGAGCAGCAAGCTGGTTCGCCAGCCCACCCACCTCCCGCCCCCCCATCGCGTTAGGCTGTCCGGTCAGCGAAAACGGTCCGCAACCCTGACGGGCGAATTTTCCGCTGGCCAGATGAACGTTGATGATGGCATTACACTTGTCGCTGCCGCTTGAGGACTGATTAATGCCCATGGTGTAGAGCGTGATGGCCCGCGGCGCAGTCACAAACCAGTCGTAGAAGGTCCCCACGTCCTCGGTTGAGAGGCCACAAAACTCAGCCACCCGGGCGATGGGCCACGCGTCGGTTCCCTGAATCAGATTGAGTAAACCGACAAACAGCCCGGCGTCACTGCCGGGCGTAAGCGCCAGATGCAGGTCAGCAATATCGCAGGTGGCCGTTTTGCGCGGATCGATAACCACAACTTTCATCGCAGGGTTGTTCTGGCGCGCCTGTACCAGCCGCTGATACAGCACCGGATGGGTCCATGCCGCATTCGACCCGACCAGCACCACCACATCGCTGTTTTCCACATCCTCATAGCTACACGGCACCACATCTTCACCAAACGCGCGCTTGTAGCCCGTCACCGCGGACGACATACAGAGCCGCGAGTTGGTATCAATGTTTGCCGCACCAATAAACCCTTTCATCAGCTTATTGGCGGCGTAATAGTCCTCGGTCAGCAGCTGGCCGGAGGCGTAAAACGCCACCGCCTGTGGTCCCCAGGTGTCGATGATGGTCTGCAGCCGTTCACCAGCCGCCGCCAGCGCCCGGGACCATTCCACCTCCTGCCCGTCGACCACCGGGTGCAGCAATCGCCCCTGCAGACCGGTCGTTTCGCCTAATGCCGAGCCTTTAACGCACAGGCGTCCAAAACTGGCGGGATGTCGTTCATCTCCGCGCACGGTAACCTTCTCACCCTCTACCGTTGCGATCACGCCGCAACCCACCCCGCAGTAAGGGCACGTCGTTCGGGTTTCATTCATGACGCCTCCGCACGCAAGATCTGCGCGTCGTTCCCGACCCACACCTGACCGTTTTCTATTTTCACCGGCCAGGCGCGCACCGCAGGTTCCCCGTTATCGACCTGACAGCCGTCGCGCAGACGGATACGCTGCTTATAGATCGGAGAGATGACCACCGGCTCGCCGGCAGCATCGCCGAGAATACCGCGTGAAAGCACGTTTGCTGTGCTGCCCGGCTCGAGGTCGTCGAGGGCATAGACAGATTGACCAAAGCGGAAAAGCGCAATCGGTTTTCGCCCCAGCCGGGCGCCGATCCCCGCCTGCTCAGGGATCTCATCGATAGCGCAGACCGCTTGCCAGCGTTTATTCTCTTCCACCGGCTGACGGTTCACTTCGGTACGGAACAGCGCCAGGCGGCTCGGATCGTTAAGCGTGGTCTGCCATTCACACTGGTAGGTTTCCACCACGCGGGCCATCTCCTGTTCCAGCTCGTGCGCAATGCCCAGGCTGTCGTGAAGAATCACCTCGCGCAGGTAGTCGATCCCCCCTTCCAGATTGTCCATCCACGTACTGGTACGCTGCAGGCGATCCGCCGTGCGGATGTAGAACATCAGGAAACGGTCGACGGTGCGGATCAGCGTCTCGTCATCCAGATCGCTGGCAAAGAGATCCGCATGGCGCGGTTTCATGCCGCCGTTACCGCAGAGATAAAGGTTCCAGCCTTTGTCGGTCGCAATGACGCCCACGTCCTTGCTCTGAGCCTCCGCACATTCACGGGTACAACCGGACACGGCCATTTTAATTTTGTGCGGCGCGCGTAAGCCTTTATAGCGGTGCTCAAGCGTGACCGCGAGACGCGTTGAATCTTGCACGCCATAGCGGCACCAGGTCGACCCGACGCAGGATTTCACCGTGCGCAGGGATTTACCGTACGCGTGACCGGTCTCAAATCCGGCCTCCACCAGCGCCTGCCAGATCGCCGGCAGCTGGTCGAGCGTGGCGCCAAAGAGGTCGATACGCTGTCCGCCCGTGATTTTGCTGTACAGCTGGTAGCGTTTGGCGATCTGGCCGATAGCTATCAAGCCGTCGGCCGACACTTCCCCTGCAGGCATCCGGGGCACGATGGAGTACGTCCCGTCTTTCTGAATATTGGCAAAATAACGGTCGTTGGTGTCCTGCAGCGGCAGATGTGCCGGTTTCAGCAGGTACTCATTCCAGCAGGAGGCGAGCACTGACCCCACCAGCGGTTTACAGATTTCGCAACCGTGCCCCTGCCCGTAACGGCTGATAAGCTGGTCGAAGGTACGAATATGATTGACGCGCACCAGGTGATAGATTTCCTGACGCGACCACGGGAAGTGTTCGCAGATGTCCTTTTTTACCTCCACGCCCTGCTCCGCAAGCTGGTACTCCATCACCTGTTTCACCAGCGCGCTGCATCCTCCGCAACCGGTCGCGGCTTTGGTGCACTGTTTTATGGCTCCAATATCCGCGGCACCGGCACTTACCGCCTGACAGATATCACCTTTGCTGACGTTATGGCAGGAGCAGATCTGCGCACTGTCAGGCAGTGCCGCCACGCCGAGGGCTTTTGGCGCGCTCCCGGCGAAGGAAGGTAAAATCAGCGTTTCAGGCTCTTTGGGTAGCGCTATGCCGTTGAGCATCATCTGCACCAGGGTCGCATATTCGCTGGCATCCCCCACCAGTACGCCGCCCAACAGGGTTTTATTGTCCTCACTGACCACGATCTTTTTATAGATTTGTTGCGGACCATGCGTCCATTGATAGCTTAGCGCGCCGGGCGTTCTTCCATGGGCATCGCCAAACGAGGCCACATCTACCCCCAGCAGCTTCAGTTTGGTGCTCATGTCAGCCCCGGTAAAGGCGCTCGCCTCTCCCGCCAGCGTGGCCGATGCCACCCGCGCCATCTGATAACCCGGGGCGACCAGGCCAAAAATTTTACCCTCCCACAGCGCACATTCGCCGATAGCGAACACGTCTTTATCGGAAGTCTGGCACTGGTTATCAATGCAAATCCCGCCGCGCTCTCCGGTCACCAGGCCACTGCTGCGCCCCAGTGCATCCTGCGGGCGAATACCTGCAGAGAAGACCACGATGTCAGTTTCCAGCTGTTCACCGTCCGCAAAGCGCATCACCAGCCCGCCGTTCGCAGAGACGATGTCGGTGGTGGCTTTGCTGGTGTGAACGCCCACGCCGATCGCTTCGATTTTTTTGCGCAGCATGGCCGCGCCGTCGTTGTCGAGTTGTACCGCCATCAGGTGTGGCGCAAACTCCACGACATGCGTTTCCAGGCCCAGCTGTTTCAGGGCATTCGCGGCTTCCAGTCCCAGCAGGCCACCGCCAATGACCACCCCGCGACGGGATTGCTTTGCCTGCGCGGCGATGTTATCCAGGTCGTCCAGCGTACGGTAAACAAAGCAGCCCGGCAGCGTGCTGCCCGGTACCGGAGGCACAAACGGGTACGAGCCGGTCGCCAGCACCAGTTTGTCCCAGTGGGTTTCATGCCCACTGGCGGTACACACGACGTGTGCGTCGCGATCGATACTCACAATTTGCTGCGAGAGGCGAAGCTCAATGCCGTGTTCAGCAAAGAAATCACCGTCCACCAGCGAGAGCGATTCTGCGCTTCGTCCGCCAAAATACTCTGACAAATGCACACGATCGTAGGCGGCATAGCGCTCTTCGCCAAAAACGATAATCTGGTACTGCCGGTGCAAATTGCGCTTCACACAGTCTTCGAGAAAATGATGGCCGACCATACCGTGTCCAACCACCACCAGCGTAGGTTTTGTCATAGCGTTTTGTCCTGCAACCTGCGGTTGCGTAGTGAATCGATTGAACAGCCAGTCCGCGTGGGCGGGTGCAGCCGTTGCCAGTAAATCGGTGAATGTTGCCGCGTTGCGGCAATCCCCCATCAGCAGCACGCCAGCAAGCGCACCGCGATGCAGTAACAAACGGCGATAGTGACGGGTCAGCGGATCCCAGGCGCTCCAGACCACATCGTCCGGCAGAACCTCTGCTCGCCCGGCGCTGAACAACTCCACACCGGGCACTTTGAGGCGCATGCCGCTGTCGGTCAGGGCAAATGGCGTGCTAGCCTCCCCAGCCAGCCGGGCGGCGAGGATATCTGCCTGCGCCAGGCAAGGTGCAACCAGGCCGAACGTCTGGCCGTCGATTTCACAGCACTCACCGATGGCGCTGATCGCCGGGACTGAGGTCTGCATCTGGTGGTTAACCACAATGCCGCGGACACAGTGAATGCCGCTGGCTTTTGCCAGTGCGACATTGGGCTGCACGCCGGTCGCCAGCACCACGCGAGAGGCGTTAATCTTGCGTCCGTTGTGTAACGTCACGGCATCCGCCGCAATGGCGGTCATTCCCGATGACAGTTCGCAGCGAACGCCGCGCTCCGCCAGCGCCTCTTCAAGCAAAACGCCTGCCTGGCGATCGAGCTGCTGTTCCATCAGCCACGCACCACGATGCACCAGCGTGACGTTGTCACAAGACCGGGTCAGTGCCGCAGCGACCTCGACGCCGAGCACCCCACCGCCCAGCACTACAGCTGGCCCCGGGTTCTCCTGAATCGCGCGGATATCAGCCAGCGTACGAAAGGTGAAGACATGCGGAGCGTCACCGCCCGGAATGGGGGGTACAAAAGGCGTCGACCCGGTGGCAAAGACCAGTTCGTCCCAGGCCAGCGTGGTTGCTGTGGTATGGACCTCGCGTTTCTCAACATCCACGGAGAGCACCTTTTCGCCCCGTCGTACCGTCACACCCCGTGCGTGATACCAGGCGTCATCCTGCAGGCGGATCTGCTGCGCCTGTTTTTCCCCGCCCAGTACCGGCGAGAGCATGATGCGGTTGTAAGCGTGTTCCGACTCCTCGCCAAACACGGTGATCGTGAAGCGACCGGGCGCACGCTCGGTCAGCGAGGCAATCAGCCGTGTTGCGGCCATCCCATTACCGATAACGATCAGTCGCATCACCGCCTCCGTTACGCCGCTTTAGGCTGTTTTTCATAGAGGAAATGGAGGATCTGCTGACGCATATGGTGATAGCGGCTATCGTCCGCCAGCTGAACCCGATTGCGCGGGCGAGGCAGGTCAACGTGCAGCACCTCGCCGACGGTGGCCGCCGGGCCGTTAGTCATCATCAGTACCCGGTCAGAAAGCAGCACAGCCTCGTCCACATCGTGGGTGATAAGCACGATGGTGGTGTTCAGCGCCTGCTGGATTTGCATCACCGAGTCCTGCAGATGCGCGCGCGTGAGCGCATCCAGCGCGCCAAACGGTTCATCCATCAGCAGGACCTTAGGCTTCATCGCCAGCGCACGGGCAATGCCAACGCGCTGTTTCATGCCGCCGGAGATTTCCGAAGGCCGTTTATGCAGGGCATGCCCCATCTGGACGCGATCGAGGTTGTGTTCAATCCACTCCTTGCGCTCCGCCTTGCTCATGGTGCGGCGAAAGACCTGATCCACCGCCAGCGCAACGTTGTCGAAGCAGGTGAGCCACGGCAGCAGAGAATGGTTCTGAAACACCACCGCACGCTCCGGTCCTGGCCCGGCGATTTCGCGGTTATCGCAAATCAGCCCACCTTCGGTCGGCAGGGTGATCCCGGCAATCAGGTTCAGCAACGTCGATTTGCCGCACCCGGAGTGGCCAATCAGGCTCACGGTTTCGCCTTCGTGAATATCAAAAGAGACGTTCTGCAGCGCCAGAAACTCGCCGCTGGCGGTAGAAAAACGCTGGCTCACGGCCTGGACCTGAATTAATGGTTTCATCTTCGCTCCTTATTTTTCCTGCCAGCTAAAGCGACGGGCGATCAGCATCAGCCCCTGCTCCAGCAGCAACCCGACCACGCCAATGATGACGATGGCAATGAGAATGTTTTCGACGTTGAGGTTGTTCCACTCATTCCAGATCCAGAAGCCGATCCCCAGCCCACCGGTGAGCATCTCGGCGGCGACAATGACCAGCCAGGCGATGCCAATCGAGAGGCGAACCCCGGTCAGCACCGCGGGCAGCACGGCCGGGAAGAGGATCCGCCGCATGATGGTCCACTCGGAGAGCTGCAGCACGCGGGCAACGTTAAGGTAATCCTGCGGAATACGACGTACCCCTTCAGCGGTGTTAATCACCATTGGCCATATTGAGCAGATAAAAATGGTCCAGTTGGAGGCGGGCTCCGCTTTCTGGAACAGCAGCAGGCCGATAGGCAACCAGGCTAAAGGACTGACCGGGCGTAACAGTGCAATCAACGGGCTGAACATGCGCGAACAAAAGGTGAAGCGACCGATCAGGAAACCGAGCGGGATCCCCGCGAGCGCCGCCAGACCAAAGCCCACCGCCACGCGCTGCAGCGAAGCGAGCACGTTCCAGCCGATACCCATATCGTTTGGCCCGTCGCGGTAAAACGGGTCAGCGAAGAGCGTTAATGCGGAATCCAGCGTGCTGAGCGGCGTCGGGAACCCTTTGCTGTTGATCGCGGCCAGTTGCCAGAGCAACACCAGTAACCCGAGCCCCAGTAGCGCCGGAATCACGCGCTGCAGAAGGTCATTCATCCGTCGCGTGAACGTCGGTGCGCGGCGGCGAACCTGTACCGGAGGGAGGGTAATCACTTCCCCGCTCGCCGGCGTCTCGTCTTTCGATTTCGTGCTGTGCAGATGCTGCATAATCAGGCCCCTTTACGGTGAATAGCGAAGCGGTTGGCGTAACCGTCCGGATCGGTACCGTTCCAGACGGTACCGTCCATCAGGGTGCTGCTGCGATACGGTGATGACGGGGTGGATATGCCTCCCACCGCCGTGGCGGCATCCTGCCAGACCGAGGTCTGGTTAATGCGCTGCGCGATGGCGGCATAATCCGGCGCCGATTTGAGCAAGCCCCAGCGGCGGAACTGGGTTAAAAACCACATCCCGTCGGAGAGATACGGATAGCTGACGGCACCCTCGTTGAAGAAACGGATCGGATGCGCATCCTGCCAGCGCTGGCCAAGCCCGTTGTCGTACTCTCCCAGCATCCGTCCGGTGAGATACTGCTCTTTGGTGTTCAGCCACGCCCGGCGAGAGAGGATTTGGGCGGTCTCACGTTTGTTGTCTGGTGATGCATCGATCCAGCGTGCGGCTTCCAGTACCGCACTCACCAGCGCCCGCGCGGTGTTCGGGTTTTTCTCCACCCAGTCGCGACGTGTGCCAAGAATTTTTTCCGGATGATCGGCCCAGATCGACTGGGACGTTGCGGCGGTAAACCCGATGCGGTCGTTAATGGCGCGCGCATTCCACGGCTCACCAACGCAAAAGCCGACCATGTTGCCAATCCGCATGTTCATCACCATTTGCGGCGGCGGCACAACCACGGTCCGGACGTCATCGAACGGATTAATGCCCGCGCTGGCCAGCCAGTAGTACAGCCACATCGCATGCGTACCGGTCGGGAAAGTGTGTGCGAAGGTGTAAGTGCCCGGTGCCTGCTGCCCAATCAGCGTTTTCAGCCCGTCGAGATCGCGAACACCCTTCTCGGCCAGATCGCTGGAGAGCGTGATGGCCTGACCGTTCTGGTTCAGGGTCATCAGGTTTGCCATCTGCTGTGGCTTACCGGCAAGCCCCAGCTCCAGCCCGTACAGCAGGCCGTAAAGAATGTGGGCGGCGTCCAGTTCGCCGGCCACCAGCTTATCGCGCACGGCTGCCCAGCTTGCCTCTTTGGTTGGCACGATGGTGATGCCATATTTTTTATCAAACCCCTTCAGCGCCGCGATAACCACCGGCGCGCAGTCGGTTAACGGTATAAACCCGATGCGCACCGTCTCCTCCTCCGGTTTATCCGAGCCTGCCGCCCACGCGGCCTGCATGACGCCCGGTAACAACATGGCGCCGCTCGCCAGCATGCTGGCCTGTAAAAACCGCCGTCTCGACAAATCCGCCATGACCACTCCTGAAAAAAAGACAAAAAAAAGCGCCCACCCGTGCCGAAGCACCGCTGGACGCCTTTATCCCGAAGACAGATGCACCGCCGTTGGCGCACCGTCAAAAATGGTTAATCAGATAATGCAAAGGGAATGCCAGGTTTTACTGCCCTGTTTTCCGGGCGTTTACCGGGAATTCCCCACGACTGCGCACCTCAATCAGGCACTAAATGCCCACTGATTGTGCAGCTACTCCTTAGGGGTTACCTGCCACAAGCTCTTCACGGTGAGCAACGCGCGGGCGATATCTACCATGCGCTGATTTTTGTCCATCGCCATTTTACGCAGCGCCGTCCATGCCTGTTCCTCACTCATCTTTTGATGGGTCATCAGTACGCTTTTCGCTTTATCGATGGTTTTGCGTTCTTCGAGCGTATCGCGCAGTGACGCGAGCTGACGGGAAAGCTGTTCTATCTCGCGCGCCTGCTGGCGAACCAGGGTTAACAAGGGCTTATCCGGGTAAGAGGCCAGCGGATCGTCCTGCTCCTCAGCCGGGAGCGTGTACTCCTCCTGTCGATGGATACGCTCGTCCACCGCGATCATCAGATCGGCGATAACCATCTCCTCCAGGGTGCGCAGATGCTCAAGGCGTGCCGTTTGCAGAGCAAACCAGGCCAGCGCGGTATGGCCATTGTCAGCGGCTGGCTGGCGGGTACAGGCCACGCGCCTCAGTTGCTCCGTCTCACGTTCAGGCTGGCAATTCTGGGAAAAGGTGGTTTGCACATCCGCCGTGCTGTGGGTCATGAAAATCTCGAAGCAGGCCTGCTGTCCGTCAATCCGGTCCACCAGCCGCTGACGGATGCCATCGTCAAAATAGCCCTGCGTGAAGCCAATGGCGCCCAGCGCCCGCTCTTGTCCCGCCAGCTCTTTACCCTGCATCAGGCTATAAAGCGCGACAAAACGGCCTGCGATTTGCGGATCGTCAATGCTGTCATTAAGCTGCGGTACGATACTGAGCAGATGACGCAGGATGCGACAATAGTGATCCATCGCCTGCGGGGCCGTGATGGTTTGCTGAATAACGCCGTCACGAAGGGCTGACAGGTTATCCAGACTGAGCAGCGCGGCGGCTATACGTTCGCACACGCCGCTGCCCTGGAACGGGGAGTGATTATCCAGAACGTCATAAAGCGCAGTGAGGTTTTCATTTACCAGCGCCCGGCTCGCTTTGCATTCGGCAGCGTACAGCTTACCCTGTGAGCAGAGCCAGACGTTAGAGGCTCCACGCTCGCACTGCAGCATATGCACCAGCAAGCTGATGGCATTAACCAGCACGCCAAGCTGTGCCAGCCTGCTCAGTTGCTCCCGGCGCATCGACCTTGCACGCTGGAGCCATTCGGTCGCACCTGGCGAAATGCCAGCCATTAATGTCATGCTTACTCTCCCGGACAGCGAAACCCTGGATAGCTAAGCAATATTCGTGCCTTTAAAAGAACAGGAGTCAACATGCAGAAGATTGTTATCGTCGCCAACGGTGCGGCTTACGGCAGCGAATCCCTTTTTAACAGCCTGCGTCTGGCGATCGCGCTACGTGATAAAGAGAGTGAACTGGAGTTACGGCTCTTTTTAATGTCGGATGCGGTCACCGCCGGGCTGAAGGGACAAAAACCGGCAGAAGGTTACAACATCCAGCAGATGCTGGAGATCCTGACCGCGCAAAACGTTCCGGTCAAACTGTGCAAGACCTGCACCGATGGGCGCGGTATCACCGGATTGCCGCTGATTGAAGGTGTGGAAATCGGCACGCTCGTTGAACTGGCCGAGTGGACTCTGCGCGCCGATAAAGTATTAACTTTTTAATAATAAACCCGTAAAAATATTATTTTCTTATGGACGCGGTTTCAGCATCAAGTTTACCTGCAGGGTTGCCGATAGGCATGGAAACAACACAGCAGGTATTTCACTTATGTTCAGATCCATTCGTGCACGCATCATTGCCGCGACGACAGGTTGTCTGGTCGTCGCCCTTCTTCTTAATACTGTCATCAATTTTCAGGTCACACGTCAGGATAACCAGCAGTCGCAGCGTGACATCCTGACCAGCACCAGCGCCAGCCATAACATGGCGATTGCGGACTGGGTGAAGAGCAAAATGACGGTTATCGCCTCCGCACAAACCGTTGCGCTCAGTGACGATCCGGTTCCGGTCTTTAAACAGCTTGCCCAGGCGGGTGGGTTCACTAACGTATACGTTGGCTATGCCAGCAAAACGGCGAAATTCTCTGAACCAGCGGGCGTACCGGCGGATTATGACCCCACGATCCGTCCCTGGTATCAGCAGGTCGTAAGCCAGGATAGCCCGGTCGTGACCGCGCCATATGTTGACGCCGGTAGCGGAAAACTGGTGGTGACGTTTGCCGTGCCGGTGAAAGAAAACGGTACCCTGAAAGCCGTGGTGGCTGGCGATGTGGCGATGGACAGCGTTGTTGCTAATGTGCGCGGGATCCACCCAACCCCGGCAAGCAGCGGGCTGCTGCTGAATAGCGATGGCACCGTCATTGCCGCCAGCGACCCTGCCCTGACGCTTAAACCGTTCGCCGAAACCCTCAAAGGCATCGACTTTGCGGCGCTGAAAAGCGGAAACCCGGTAAACGGGACCTTCAATGGCGCCGAAAAAACCTTCGTGGCAACCGCCGTGCCGGGTACGAACTGGATGCTGGTTGTTGCCCTGGACACAGGCGATGCCACCTCCGGAATGCGCTCGCTGCTGAAAGCCTCGGCCATCTCGCTGGTGATCCTGGCCTTACTCAGCGGCGCCATTGTTCACTTCCTGATTGCGCGTCTGCTGAAGCGCCTGTCTGACATTCGCGATGCGATGCATAACATTGCGAACGGCACTAACGATCTGTCGCAACGCCTGCCGGACAGCGGCGATGACGAAGTGGCGCAGATAGCGCAGGCGTTTAACGCCTTCAGCGACAAGCTCTCGGTGGTGATGGTACAACTGCGTGATGCCAGCGCATCGGTGAAAAACGCCGCGCGGGAAATTGCGGCAGGTAACCAGGACCTCTCAGGGCGTACCGAGCAGGCCGCCTCCAGCCTTCGCGAAACGGCCAGCGCCGTGGAAGAGATCACCGCGTCGGTAACCCAGTCGAACGAGTCTGCGGCTGAAGCCAATGACCAGGCGAGTAAGGCCTCTGCGGCGGCGGCTCGCGGTGGCGAGGTGGTATCGCAGGCCATCAGCACCATGCAGTCCATTGAAGTGGCTTCCGCGAAGATTGGCGACATCACCAGCGTGATTGACGGGATTGCCTTCCAGACCAATATCCTGGCGCTGAACGCCTCGGTGGAAGCCGCACGCGCCGGTGAGCAAGGCCGTGGGTTTGCCGTGGTGGCCGGCGAGGTACGTAATCTGGCCAGCCGCAGCGCGCAGGCGGCGAAAGAGATTAAAACGCTTATCGATTCCACCACCAACAGCGTGGCCACCGGCTCCCGCTACGTTCATCTGGCCGGGGAAAGCATGAACGAAATCCGCTCCAGCATCGGTAGCGTGTCGGGCATCATGCGTGAAATCTCCATCGCCACCAGCGAGCAGATGAAAGGTATCCAGGAGATTAACCATGCGGTGACCCATCTGGACAGAATGGTTCAGCAGAACGCCGAACTGGTGGTGCAATCTGCGGCTGCAGCCGGCGCGCTGCAGAGCCAGGCGGGCGACCTTGCTGAAACTGCCGGGCATTTCCGCATTTAATTTTAGGGTGGCGCGCGTTCACCGGGCAAAACGCGCGCCAGAGTAAATTTTCAGGAATTTTGTCATTTTTGTTTAATCGTTACGCCATTTTTTGATCAAAGTCAGCATCCTCACCCTTCCCCTTTGGTGTTATGCCATGAGTGAATTGTGAACAATATCACGCTCGGATATGGCAGCAGGGAGAGCGTTGTTTAAGACTACGGGGTAAAAAATGGCACTGGTAAAAACAAGTTTGAAATTGTTTGGCGGGGATACGGTCGTTGTACGGTGTTCTGAGCGATGCCGCATTCATTTGATGAGTTCGAAAGCACAACAACACTCGCAGGCGGATATCCTGACCGTGCAGGATGACAAGGCATGGCTTACCGTGCCGTACACCGGCACGTGGGATGTCCTGATTGACAGCCATAGCCAGTCACTGGAGCATTCCGTAAGCTACGTTGCTGCATAAGTCACAAACGCCCGGTCTGCTCACGCAGCCGGGCGCATTCTCAGGCAAAACCGGGACGCAGCGTATTATTCAGCGGGTTCCCTTCCAGCAGCGCTTTCACCTTCACCACCAGCTCATTCAGACAATCGTCCTTCATGCCGAGGCGCGTCAGCTCCTGGTCGAGCGAAAAGAGATACTGCGCGTTGGTGCCCAGCGGTCCACTGGCGGCAGCGATCAACGGGGCAATGACCTGCGTGCGGGTATCCGCTTCATACAGCGGATGGCGCGGATCCATAATAAACACCAGCGCGTTAACGGTACGTCCGTCATCGAGTTCCAGCTTGCACCAGCTCGGCATATAGCAGCCGGTGATCATCTCGCGCTTCCACAGCAGCGTCAGTTCGTCTTCCAGCGTTGCATCCGGCAGACGGTAGGCCACCCCCGTGGTGCGTCCGCCTTCTTTTAGTGCAAGCATGCGTCCAGGCTGACACGCGCTACCTCGACCGGCCGTCAGGCGCAAACAAAATGCGCGATGCCAGCCAGGAAGTGTGCCTGTTGCCGATTCGACAAATTCGAGAGCCGGGTTCCACATCAGCGAACCGTAGCCAAAAATCCATACCGGGCCATCATCCGGGCGGCACGCCAGCGTGGCAGCGAGCGACGCCGCACGTTGTTCAGCTGACCAGAGAAGCGATTCCTCAATAGCACCAAATGCCGTCTTACAATCTGCCTTCATTAAGAAATCACGCGTTAACACTTTCCACCTCCGCCACTGCATGCTTCCTTGCGACATCTGTAATCCGCCTTCCCGGCATTGTGTGCTGGTCATTTTGCCAGCAGTTGAGTAACGATAAGCAATTCACGGGCCAGTTGCAATACAACGGAAGTTCAACCGCCTGAAAAGTCAAAACGAAGGCAGCGAATGATTTCACGGCTATTTCTTTTTATGCCATTTATCGTCGTCTCCTTTCTCATATTCATGTTTTACTGCGGCCCAGGCGACTTTGTGCGCGGTCTCTTCACGGCTGGCATCATCACGTCGATCTTCTTTATCTTTGTACTGATCCCAGGCGCTGTTAAAGGCCTCTTTGTAGATATCCTGCGCGTGCGCGGGCAATACGTGTTGCACGCTGTCTGGTAATTCGCGTTTCGTTTTATATGGCATCGCTAACCCCTCTTTTGGTTAAAAAGATAAGTGTGGACGACGATACGGCATGGTGCCAGTCAATTAAGAATTATGCGTAAATGATAATTTTAATATTATGTTATTAAAGGATTAATTACAGAACACACCACATTATCAACACCACGAAGCCAAAACATTACAAACAGTAAAATTGAGTAAAAAATCAAGGGTATTTAACAGAGATCTGTTAATTTAATGACTGAAAATTCTATCTATAATTACAAGCACCTGCATTGATGGAGAAGCACATGACAGCAGCACACGAGGCGGTAAAGACCCGCCACAAGGAGACATCACTCATTTTCCCGGTCCTGGCACTGGCTGTGCTGCTCTTCTGGGGAAGCAGTCAGTCACTGCCAGTGGTAGTTGGTATCAATATTCTTGCTCTGGTGGGTATCTTAACCAGCGCCTTTAGCGTTGTTCGCCATGCGGACGTATTAGCCCACCGCCTGGGTGAGCCTTACGGCTCGTTAATTCTTAGCCTTTCGGTGGTTATCCTCGAAGTCAGCCTGATTTCCGCGCTGATGGCGACCGGTGACGCCGCACCGACCCTGATGCGTGACACCCTCTACTCCATCATTATGATTGTGACAGGTGGTCTGGTGGGCTTTTCACTGTTACTGGGCGGCCGCAAATTTGCGACCCAGTACATGAATCTGTTCGGCATAAAACAGTATCTGATTGCCCTTTTCCCGCTGGCGATTATTGTGCTGGTCTTCCCGATGGCATTGCCGGGAGCCAACTTCTCAACCGGTCAGGCGCTGCTGGTTGCGCTGATTTCCGCAGCGATGTACGGCGTGTTCCTGCTGATTCAGACCAAAACGCACCAGAGCCTGTTCGTCTATGAACATGAAGATGACGGCGACGACCCGCATCACGGTAAGCCATCGGCTCACAGCAGCGCGTGGCATACGGTTTGGCTGATCGTACATCTGATTGCGGTTATCGCCGTGACCAAAATGAACGCCAACCCGCTGGAGACGCTGTTAACCGAGCTGAATGCCCCGGTCGCGTTTACTGGTTTCCTGGTGGCGCTGCTTATCCTGTCGCCTGAGGGGCTGGGGGCACTGAGAGCGGTGCTGAACAATCAGGTGCAACGCGCAATGAATCTGTTCTTTGGCTCGGTCCTGGCGACTATCTCACTCACCGTGCCGGTGGTGACGCTGATTGCCTTTATGACCGGTAACGAGCTGCAGTTTGCGCTGGGTGCGCCAGAGATGATTGTGATGGTGGCTTCACTGCTGCTGTGTCAGATATCCTTCTCAACAGGGCGCACCAACGTGCTGAACGGCGCGGCGCACATGGCGCTGTTTGTGGCCTATCTGATGACGATATTTGCCTAAGCGTTGTTCGGTGAGGCTCTGAGGCCACACCCGACACCTCTTCCATCGGGAGAGGAATAACCAAAAAAAACCCGCCGAAGCGGGTTTTTTTATTAGTGGCTGGTATCCAGCTCGTCGAAACTCTTCACCAGATCGTCAATCGCTTTGATCTGTTTCAGGAACGGCTCCAGTTTAGCCAGCGGCAATGCGGATGGGCCATCGCACTTCGCGTTGTCCGGGTCCGGGTGCGCTTCAATGAACAAACCGGCCAGGCCAGTCGCCATACCGGCGCGCGCCAGCTCGGTGACCTGCGCACGGCGGCCGCCAGAAGCTGCACCAAACGGGTCGCGGCACTGCAGCGCATGCGTCACATCGAAGATAACCGGAGACTGATTGGACACGTTCTTCATCACGCTGAAGCCGAGCATATCAACGACCAGGTTGTCGTAACCGAAGTTTGCGCCACGGTCACACAGGATCACTTTGTCGTTGCCGCCTTCGATAAATTTATCGACGATGTTACCCATCTGGCCAGGGCTCACGAACTGAGGTTTCTTCACGTTGATGACTGCGCCAGTTTTCGCCATCGCTTCCACGAGGTCCGTCTGACGCGCCAGGAACGCCGGCAGCTGGATAACGTCGACAACGTCCGCAACAGGCTGCGCCTGAGAAGCTTCGTGCACGTCGGTGATCACTTTCACGCCAAAGGTCTGTTTCAGTTCCTGGAAAATTTTCATCCCCTCTTCCAGGCCCGGGCCACGGTAAGAGTGAATGGAGGAACGGTTGGCTTTGTCAAAAGAGGCCTTAAACACGTACGGGATACCCAGTTTTTGGGTCACGGTCACGTAGTGCTCGCAGATACGCATCGCGAGATCACGGGATTCCAGCACGTTCATACCGCCAAACAGCACGAACGGCAGGTCGTTTGCCACGTTGATATCACCAATGCTAACCACTTTTTGTTTCATAGGATCGCCTTATTCAGGTGTGAATCGGAATTAAGATTAATGCAGTGTAATTTGTTTGTGCGAGATCGCGTTGATCTGCGCACGAATCATTTCGCTGATCGGGTCTTCCGGGCATTGCTCAACGAAATAATTCAGATCGTTCAGCGCCACATGCTCGCAATCAAGCTGGGCATAAATCAGCCCGCGATCGCGGATTTCGTACGGATCTTCCGGATTAAACTGCAGCAGCACTTCACTGGCACGTAATGCCAGCTCCATCTGACGCTCTTCCATCAGCGCAGATTTCAGCGTATCCAGCAGTTTACGGATCACCTCGGCGTTATCCGCTTCATCGAGATCTTCATTAAAGAGTTCGGCAACCGGGCTGATATTGCCTTTTAACCAGACGTCCAGCGTATGCTCATCCAGCGTATCGCCGTTAAACGGATTGATGAGCCACATCTCACCGTCCAGCCACTCCGCTCGCAGGATCATCTGCGTCGGGAAAATGACCGGCACCAGTGGAATATCCAGACGATGCGCGACCCACAGCAAAATGGAACCCAGCGCAACCGCGCTGCCCTGACGATTTTTTAAGACCTGATCCAGCCATAGTGCGTCAGACAGACGATACACGCCACGCGTGTCGCAGAAACCCCATTCGCCGTAGAAAAGCTCAAGCAGCTTCTCTAATTGCCAGTCCTGCGGGCGCGCCTGATTGATCTCTTCACGCGCCAGGCTGACCAGATTCTCCAGCTCTTCGTAGACGTACTGCGACGTAAAATCGTCGCGGATCATCTCCGAAATCAGGATCATGCCATCGCAAAGCGGCACTTTATTAAATTCGAAATCGGCTAAGGACCTCATGACTTACCCCAGTAACGGTATTCTTGTGGTGGCGAGTTTAATGATGATGTACAGCACCACCAGCCCCAGCAGAAAGGCGATAAAACCGGTCTGCTGGCTGCGCGGACGACGACGCCCAAGCGCGATAAAACCCAAAACGATGTAGATGATAACGCCAAACAGCTTTTCAGTCAGCCATGCGCCTTTATCAGTAAATGGCAGATAGCCGGTCTTCCACATTAATCCGGCCCCTGAGAGAAACAGCACCGTGTCAATACAGTGCGGCGCAATACGCACCCAGCGGGCGTCAATCAGCGGATTATTGCTGTAACGCCACCCGTAACGGACGATGAAAAAGCTGATGGTCAGGGCAACGGCTATCAGGTGGGCCGTGATCAGCACGGTAAAGAGACTCATGCCCATTGTCCCAGCGTCAGACGGTCGTTGCCGCCATAGTCGCGACAGGTTTCCACCGCACGATAACCTGCAGCGATGAACACGTCACGCACCGCGTCCCCTTGCGTCCAGCCGTGCTCGACCAGCAGCCAGCCGCCGGGGAGCAAATGCTGTCGTGACGTTGTCACAATATGCACAATATCCGCCAGCCCTTCGTTGGCAGCGACCAGCGCCGTCAGCGGTTCGAAACGCACGTCCCCCTGCGTCAGGTGCGGGTCATGCTCGTCGATATAGGGAGGGTTGCTGACAATCATCCCGAACGTGCGGTTATCCAGCGCGCTAAACCAGCTGCTTTGCAGAATGGTGACGTTCGGGAAGCCCAGACGCGCCACGTTACGCTGCGCCAGCGCTACCGCATCGGGCATCACGTCAACCGCCGTCACCTCGCAGTCCGGACGCTCGCTTGCCAGCGCCAGGGCAATTGCGCCAGTGCCGGTTCCAAGATCAAGAATTCGGCAGGCTTGTGCGGGTAAACGCGACAGCGCCTGCTCCACCAGACACTCGGTGTCCGGACGTGGGATCAGGGTCGCTGGGGAGACGTACAACGGCAGTGACCAGAACTCACGCTCCCCGACCAGATGCGCCACCGGCTCACCGGTTTTGCGTCGGGCAAGCAGCGTAGCGAGCTGCGCTTCCTGCTCAGCGCTCAGCTGAGTCTCGCCGAAAGCCAGCAGGTAAGTGCGGGCTTTCCCCGTCACAAACTCAAGCAAAATTTCGGCGTCACGTTTAGGGCTTTCGCTCGCGGAAAGCTCACTGGCGGCCTGCCGTAACCAATGCTGAAACTCCATTATTCCTGCTCGGACAGTGCTGCCAGCTGGTCGGCCTGGTATTCCTGCACGATAGGCTCAATCAGCATATCCAGCTTTCCTTCCATCACTTCGTCCAGACGGTACAGGGTCAGGTTGATGCGGTGGTCGGTAACACGGCCCTGCGGGAAGTTATAGGTACGGTTACGGTCGCTGCGATCGCCGCTGCCCAGCAGGTTACGACGCGTGGAGGCTTCCGCCTGCTGACGTTTTGCCATTTCAGCCGCGTGGATACGCGCGCCCAGCACGGATAAGGCTTTGGCTTTGTTCTTGTGCTGTGAACGTTCGTCCTGGCACTCCACCACGATGCCGGTTGGCAGGTGGGTAATACGAATAGCGGAATCGGTGGTGTTAACGTGCTGACCCCCTGCCCCGGAGGAGCGGAAGGTATCGATACGCAGGTCCGCCGGGTTGATGTCCGGCAATTCTGCTTCAGGCAGCTCTGGCATCACCGCAACCGTACAGGCAGAAGTGTGAATTCGCCCCTGAGATTCGGTGGCAGGTACGCGCTGCACTCGATGACCGCCGGATTCAAACTTCAGACGACCGTACACGCCGTCACCGCTGATTTTAGCGATAACCTCTTTGTAGCCGCCATGTTCACCGTCGTTGGCGCTCATGATCTCAACGCGCCAGCGACGCGCTTCGGCGTAGCGGCTGTACATACGGAACAGATCGCCGGCAAACAGTGCCGCTTCGTCACCGCCGGTCCCGGCGCGGACTTCGACAAAGGCATTACGCTCATCGTCCGGATCTTTTGGCAGCAGAAGCACCTGCAACTGTTGCTCCATCTCTTCAGCACGCGCTTTTGCATCCAGCAACTCTTCCTGCGCCATCTCGCGCATTTCAGGGTCGTCGAGCATCATCTGCGCGGTTTCAATATCTTCCTGGACCTGTCGCCAGTCGGTAAAGCATTTTGATACATCACTCAACTGCGCGTATTCACGCGAGAGCGCGCGAAAACGTTCCTGGTCAGCAATGGTCCCGGCATCGCCGAGCAGCGCCTGTACTTCTTCATGGCGCTCGTGCAGAGCTTCCAGTTTAGCGACGATAGAAGGCTTCATAGGCGTAAATGCACCTTGTAATAGAAAATGGGTATAGGGCGCTATTCCAGCCCGAGGCTGTTGCGCAGAATAGTCAGGCGTTCATCATCCCCGTCACGGGCGGCCTGCTGAAGAGATTTGGTTGGTGCATGGATCAGGCGGTTGGTCAGTTTCCAGGCCAGATCCTGCATAATGGCTTCTGCGTCGCCGCCCTGCTGAAGGGCGGCCAGCGCTTTGGCGGTCAGGTCATCACGCACCTGCTCCGCCTGACCGCGGTACTCACGGATAGTCTCGCTGACGCTTTGCGCGCGCAGCCAGGCCATAAACTCACTCGTTTCCTGCTCTACAATGGTTTCCGCCTGAACCGCCGCCGCTTTACGCTGGGCAAGGTTATGCGAAATGATGCTTTGCAGGTCGTCCACGCTGTAAAGGTAGGCGTTCGCCAGTTTACCGACTTCCGGTTCGACATCGCGCGGGACGGCAATATCCACCAGCAGCATCGGTTGATTACGGCGGGATTTCAGCGCTCGCTCGACCATCCCTTTACCGATAATCGGCAGCGGGCTGGCGGTAGAGCTGATGATAATATCTGCCTCTTTCAGGCGCTCATCAATGTCGCTCAGCGCAACCACCTCGGCACCCACTTCGTCCGCCAGTACCTGTGCACGTTCGCGGGTACGGTTAGCGATAATCATCTTTTTAACTTTGTGTTCGCGCAGATGGCGCGCCACAAGTTCGATGGTTTCGCCCGCCCCGACCAGCATCACAGTGACGGTCGACAGGGATTCAAAGATTTGACGGGCCAGGGTACAGGCCGCGAAAGCAACAGAAACCGCACTGGCACCAATGTCGGTTTCGGTTCGCACACGCTTCGCCACGGAGAATGACTTCTGGAACATACGCTCCAGTTCACTGGCTTTCAGATGCCCTTTTTGCGAATCGGCAAACGCCTTTTTCACCTGACCGAGAATTTGCGGCTCGCCGAGCACCAGCGAGTCCAGGCCGCTGGCCACACGCATCAGATGGCTGACTGCATCGTTATCCTGATGCCAGTAGAGGCTATTACGCAGCTCTTCTTCGTTGAGGTTGTGGTAATCACATAACCAGCGGATCAGCACTTCATGCAGGTTGTCCTGCTCTTCAACGCTTAGGTAGAGTTCAGTACGGTTGCACGTCGAGAGCACCACGCCACCCTGCACCATCGGCTGTGCAAGCAGGCTGTCCAGCGCCAGGTCAAGCGTATCCGGCGAAAACGTTACGCGTTCTCGCAGCGAAACCGGGGCTGTTTTGTGGTTAATACCGAGTGCTAATAGGGTCATGTTGAGCGGGAGTAGTACCAGCGTTAATAAGGTTAGCAGAACGCATCATACAGGATGCGCGAGATCAATAAAAGAGACTGCCCCCTTTCGGAGTAATAGCTTATACAATGCTTTGAGATAATTTGAACGTAGACGGTGGCACCCTTCGACGCTAGCATTAACAGTTATAACTGCAACGTATCTCAAGGATTTGTCCTCATTATGACCCGACTGATTCGCCTGCTGCCCCTGGCGGCACTGGTTCTGACCGCATGTACCGTCACCCAACCTAAAGGCCCAGGCAAAAGCCCTGATTCACCGCAGTGGCGTCAGCACCAGCAGGACGTCCGCAATTTGAGCCAGTACCAGACCCGTGGTGCCTTCGCTTATCTCTCTGATGAACAAAAAGTGTATGCGCGTTTCTTCTGGCAGCAAACCGGGCAGGACAACTATCGCCTGCTGCTGTTAAACCCACTGGGCAGCACCGAACTGGAGCTTATCGCCAAACCGGGTGAAGCGCAGATCACCGACAACAAAGGCCAGCACTATACCGCCACCGACGCCGAAGAGATGATCGGCAAGCTGACCGGAATGCCTATTCCGCTGAACAGCCTGCGCCAGTGGATCCTGGGCCTGCCGGGTGACGCGACCGACTACCAGCTTGACGACCAGTACCGTCTGAGCCAGGTGAACTACACCCAGAACGGCAAAACCTGGAAAGTGGTGTACAGCGCCTATGACAGCAACACCAGGCCTTCCCTGCCATCCAACATGGAACTGACCCAGGGTAGCCAGCGCATCAAGCTGAAAATGGACAACTGGATCGTTAAATGATGACCCACTGGCCTTCTCCGGCAAAACTGAACCTGTTTTTATACATCACCGGACAGCGTGCTGACGGATATCATACCCTGCAGACGCTGTTTCAGTTCCTTGATTACGGCGACACGATCGCGATTGGCCCGCGTCAGGACGGCGAGGTTTGCCTGCTGACGCCGGTTGATGGCGTGGCGCATGAAGATAACCTGATCGTGCGCGCTGCACGTCTGCTGATGAAAACGGCGTCGGACACCGGTCGTCTGCCGGCAGGAAGCGGCGCGGATATCCGTATTGAGAAGCGTCTGCCGATGGGCGGTGGACTGGGCGGTGGCTCATCAAATGCCGCCACCGTGTTGGTTGCCCTGAATCACCTCTGGGGCTGCGGATTATCTCAGGATGAGCTGGCAGCGTTAGGCTTAACGCTGGGGGCGGACGTCCCGGTTTTCGTGCGCGGTCATGCGGCGTTTGCTGAAGGGGTTGGCGAAATACTTTCCCCGGTCGAGCCGCCGGAAAAATGGTACCTGGTGGCCCACCCGGGCGTCAGCATTCCGACCCCGGTCATCTTCAACGATCTTGACCTGCCACGGAATACCCCGGTGCGGTCAATAGAAACGTTATTAAATTGTGAATTCAGCAACGATTGCGAGGTTATCGCAAGAAAACGTTTTCGCGAGGTTGATGCGGTGCTTTCCTGGCTGTTAGAATACGCGCCGTCGCGCCTGACTGGCACAGGGGCCTGTGTCTTTGCTGAATTTGACACCGAATCCGCCGCTCGTCAGGTGCTTGAGCAAGCGCCGGTTTGGCTGCATGGTTTTGTAGCACGTGGGATGAACACCTCCCCCCTACAGCAAGCCATTCTGGCGCAGACTGAGTTTCGGTGACAACGTCACCCTGTTCCAGACGTTGCATCGCGCTCTTTAATACACCGCCTGGATAGCATTTCGCCTGGCCCGCACAGTTTGCGGCGAACGCTATCCACCACTGGACGCATGCCTGAGGTTCTTCTCGTGCCTGATATGAAGCTTTTTGCTGGTAACGCCACCCCGGAACTAGCACAACGTATTGCCAACCGCCTGTACACTTCCCTCGGCGACGCCGCTGTAGGTCGCTTTAGCGACGGCGAAGTCAGCGTACAAATCAATGAAAATGTACGCGGTGGTGATATTTTCATCATCCAGTCCACCTGTGCTCCAACAAATGACAACCTGATGGAACTGGTTGTTATGGTCGACGCCCTGCGTCGCGCTTCAGCAGGCCGTATCACTGCTGTTATTCCTTACTTCGGCTATGCCCGTCAGGACCGTCGAGTCCGTTCCGCGCGTGTGCCAATCACTGCCAAAGTTGTCGCTGATTTCCTCTCCAGCGTTGGCGTTGACCGTGTTCTGACCGTTGACCTGCATGCAGAACAGATCCAGGGCTTCTTCGACGTTCCGGTTGATAACGTATTCGGTAGCCCAATCCTGCTGGAAGACATGCTGCAGCTGAATCTGGATAACCCAATCGTGGTTTCTCCGGACATCGGCGGCGTGGTACGTGCTCGTGCTATCGCTAAGCTGCTGAACGATACCGACATGGCAATCATCGACAAACGCCGTCCACGCGCTAACGTTTCTCAGGTGATGCACATCATCGGTGACGTTGCTGGCCGTGACTGCGTGCTGGTTGACGATATGATCGATACCGGCGGTACGCTGTGTAAAGCAGCAGAAGCGCTGAAAGAGCGTGGTGCCAAGCGCGTATTCGCCTACGCGACTCACCCGATCTTCTCCGGTAATGCAGTAAACAACCTCCGCAACTCCGTTATCGACGAAGTAGTGGTGTGCGATACCATCCCACTGAGTGACGAGATCAAAGCGCTGCCAAACGTGCGCACCTTGACCCTGTCCGGGATGCTGGCCGAAGCGATTCGTCGTATCAGCAACGAAGAATCTATCTCAGCAATGTTCGAACACTAATCGAACACGGCCGAAAAACCCGCTGCGGCGGGTTTTTTTGTCTCTGATATTTATTTGTATGATCAATGCCTCCTTCACCTGCCATTCATATGACAGATGATGCGCACACGGATGAGAGATAATTGTGAAACACGTAACCTCCTCACATGTTCTTCCCTTTCGCGCCCTCATCGACGCTTGCTGGAAAGAGAAATACACCGCTTCACGTTTTATGCGTGACCTTATTGCCGGTATCACCGTCGGGATTATCGCCATTCCGCTCGCCATGGCACTGGCGATTGGCAGCGGCGTAGCACCGCAGTATGGGCTTTACACGGCGGCCGTCGCCGGGATTGTGATTGCGCTAACGGGCGGGTCTCGCTTCAGCGTTTCCGGCCCGACAGCTGCATTTGTGGTGATCCTCTATCCCGTTTCTCAGCAGTTTGGCCTGGCAGGCCTGCTGGTCGCCACCCTGATGTCCGGCGTCTTTTTGATCCTGTTTGGTCTGGCCCGTTTTGGCCGGCTGATTGAATACATTCCCCTTTCCGTGACGCTGGGGTTCACCTCCGGGATTGGCATTACCATCGGGACAATGCAGATCAAGGACTTCCTCGGCCTGCAGATAGCCCACGTCCCTGAACATTACCTGCAAAAAGTCGGGGCGCTGTTTATGGCGCTCCCCACCGCCAACCCCGGCGATGCCGCCATCGGGATTGTTACCCTGGGCACGCTGATTATCTGGCCTCGTTTAGGCATTCGTCTGCCTGGCCACCTGCCCGCCCTGCTGCTGGGCTGTGCGGTGATGGCCATCGTTAATCTCTTTGGTGGGCACGTCGCGACCATTGGATCTCAGTTCCACTATGTTCTGGCTGACGGTTCACAGGGAAGCGGTATTCCTCAACTGTTACCACAACTGGTACTGCCATGGGATATGCCGGGTTCCAGCTTCACCTTAAGCTGGGACTCCCTGCGCGCCCTTCTGCCCGCGGCCTTCTCAATGGCGATGCTGGGGGCCATTGAATCCCTGCTCTGTGCCGTCGTGCTGGACGGCATGACCGGCACCAAGCATAAAGCCAACAGCGAACTGGTTGGGCAGGGTCTGGGCAACCTCATCGCCCCGTTCTTTGGCGGTATTACGGCAACAGCGGCCATCGCCCGCTCTGCGGCAAACGTACGTGCCGGGGCGACGTCGCCGGTATCGGCAGTTATCCACTCCGTGCTGGTGATCCTCGCCCTGCTGGTCCTCGCTCCGCTGCTCTCCTGGCTGCCGCTTTCAGCCATGGCTGCCCTGCTGCTGATGGTGGCGTGGAACATGAGCGAAGCACATAAGGTGGTCAATCTGCTGCGTCGCGCACCGAAAGACGACATCATCGTGATGCTGATTTGTATGTCGCTGACCGTGCTGTTCGATATGGTTATCGCCATCAGCGTCGGGATCGTGCTGGCCTCCCTGCTGTTTATGCGCCGTATAGCGCAGATGACGCGCCTTTCCCCGGTTAACGTAGAGGTACCTGACGATGTGCTGGTGCTGCGTGTGATTGGCCCGTTGTTCTTTGCCGCCGCGGAAGGTCTGTTCAGCGAACTGGAAACCCGTATCGTGGGCAAACGCATTGTGGTGCTGAAATGGGATGCCGTGCCGGTGCTGGATGCGGGTGGTCTGGATGCCTTCCAGCGCTTCGTTTCGCGTCTGCCGGAAGGCTGCGAACTGCGGGTGAGTAATCTCGAATTCCAGCCGCTGCGCACCATGGCGCGCGCGGGCGTGCAGCCTATCCCTGGCCGCCTGGCCTTTTATCCCAACCGTGAAGCCGCGTTAGCGGATCTGTGAATGCCCTGATGCAGAGAAACGTCTCTGCATCATCACGGCTATCGCCTGCTGGAGCCATGCAAGCACGGCAGGCGTCATCCATGTCCCTTTCATCAGATGCGCCTCCTGCTGCATGGCAACGCGAAACTTTTGCTGGGTTTCAGGATTCGTTCCCGCGTATGACTGGAACAATACCCGCCAGTGTTCAGCGAGCATTTGCGCCTCATCGGAAGACGGGTCAAGGTTTTCCCGCTGCGCCTGATGCAATTTCGCTACCAGTGGCGGCCACTCCATCATGCGTTCAAAATAGTGTGCGCGGGTAAAGGCCATCTCTTCTGCAGAGAGATACTTTTCCCAGATGGCAAGCTTCGATTCGGCAAACGCCCGCGTAATGTAGTCAGTCATTTCCGCCGTAATACCCGTCTGCTCACGCATCTGCGGCTCGACGCTGTGCATCTCGTTCAGCCGGGTGAGAAATTCCGGCTTACCTCCCGTATCCTGCTCCAGGCGTGACATCCAGCGCGTCGCCAGATCCCTGGCACGGGGATCCGAAACGTCGATATTATGCTTCAGCAGGCTATTTGCCTCAGCGACCAGACCTGACCAGATATCCGCAAGTGCCTCCTTCTGTACGGCAAACGGCAACTGCTGTAACTCCTCTTTGCTAAACCAGCGTTCGTACATATTCATTAACTCCAGAGTCTGTAGCCAGGATTCCAGATTGGGTGCCGCATCGTCGGTAAGCCCGGTACGCAATTCCACCAGCCTCTCGCGCAGCGTCAGCATGCTGCGCAGTTGCTTATCCAGCAAACTGATTTGCGCATCGAGTAATTCGGTTAACGACAGCGACTCCTGTTTCAGAAAATCCCTGATTTCAGCAAGTTCCAGCCCGGCTTTTGCCAGCACCTGAATCATATGCAGACGTTGCACATCCGCCAGATTATACAGCCGGTAACCTGCCGCACTTCTGGCAGAAGGCAGTAACAACCCTGTTTGCTCATAGTGATGCAATGTTCGCACGGTGATCCCGGCACGTTTCGCGAGTTCACCCACCTGAATCAACATAACTGCTCCTTTTACTTTGCCAGTGGCACCACTCTGAAGCCTTACGTTACGTGAGGGTCAACCTTTCATGCAAAAAAAAACGACTCCATAAGGAGCCGTTTCGGTGTTCTTTCGTCGTAGCACGTTAGCTGTGTTTGTGCTGGTCCCTGCGGCAGCGCTTATCGTAATGGCGCACCCACCAGTATTTATCGCAGACTTCCTCATGACCACTCACGCGTGCACCGGCAAGCCATAGCACTGCACCAAGGAAGATACTCAATACCGCGCCATGCGCGAAGTATTGCGGAAGGTCAAGCTGCGGCAATTGGTTTAAAATTGAATAACCCACGCCAGCGACCATCACAAACAGTCCCAACCCCATCAGCACATTACCGAGTATCGAAGCGTTTTTGCGTTTCATATGTCACCTCCGGAACTTTGGGTTGTAAGGGGAAAAGCCCCTGATCCTTGTGTGTAAAGTATAGACAACGGCTCTTTTATGAGTTGCGTGAATGATCACATTTACAGATAACTCCCAGACAAAAGTTTACAAATAAGGCATTGAACAGCTTGAAATTCTAATTGTTCAGATAAGTAATTATTCATATCTCGCGGTTCGGGCAGCAGAATTTTGTCAAGCGGCGCGTCAGACAGTAAACTACGCGCCAGATCTGGAACCCATTAGGAATTGAATCGTGACGATTAAACTGATTGTCGGCCTCGCGAACCCAGGCGCAGAGTACGCGGCGACCCGCCACAATGCCGGCGCCTGGTACGTTGATCTGCTGGCCGAACGGTTACGTGCTCCCCTGCGTGAAGAACCAAAATTCTACGGGTATACCTCACGTATCAATCTTGCTGGCGCAGATGTCCGTCTGCTGGTGCCCACCACCTTTATGAACCTGAGCGGCAAAGCTGTTGCAGCCATGGCGACGTTTTATCGCATTAACCCGGATGAAATTCTGGTGGCCCACGATGAACTGGACCTGCCCCCCGGTGTGGCAAAATTCAAACTGGGCGGTGGTCATGGCGGTCACAATGGTCTGAAAGACATTATCAGCAAGCTGGGCAATAACCCCAATTTCCACCGTTTGCGTGTGGGAATCGGCCATCCGGGCGACAAAAACAAAGTTGTCGGTTTTGTGTTAGGTAAGCCACCGGTTTCTGAGCAGAAACTGATTGACGAAGCGGTTGACGAAGCGGTGCGCTGCACCGAAATCTGGCTGCAGGATGGCCTAACCAAAGCGACAAACCGCTTACACGCTTTCAAAGCGCAATAATCCGCCCGATACGGCTTTTTTACCGCGCGTGGTGCGGGTTACGTGTATAATAGGCGTAGTTATTTACTTTTCATCAATCGGTTATCGTTAACGGATTGATTATCAAGATATTAAGGTGATTTAGAAATGGGATTCAAATGCGGTATCGTCGGTCTGCCAAACGTGGGCAAATCCACCCTGTTCAACGCGCTCACCAAAGCAGGTATTGAAGCGGCGAACTTCCCGTTCTGTACCATCGAACCGAACACCGGCGTTGTGCCAATGCCCGATCCGCGTCTGGACCAGCTCGCGGAAATCGTGAAGCCACAGCGCATTCTGCCGACCACCATGGAGTTCGTGGACATCGCGGGCCTAGTGAAAGGTGCATCCAAAGGCGAAGGCCTCGGTAACCAGTTCCTGACCAACATCCGTGAAACGGAAGCAATTGGTCACGTTGTCCGTTGCTTCGAGAACGACAACATCATCCACGTTAACAACAAAGTGGACCCAGCTGACGACATCGAGGTGATCAACACCGAGCTGGCACTGTCTGACCTCGACACCTGTGAACGCGCTATTCACCGCGTGCAGAAGAAAGCCAAAGGTGGCGACAAAGACGCGAAAGCAGAATTGGCTGCGCTGGAAAAATGTCTGCCACAGCTGGAAAACGCGGGCATGCTGCGCGCGCTGAAAAACCTGACGGAAGAAGACAAGGCGGCAATCAAATACCTGAGCTTCCTGACTCTGAAGCCAACTATGTACATTGCCAACGTTAACGAAGACGGTTTCGAGAACAACCCATACCTGGACAAAGTGCGTGAAATCGCGGCGGCTGAAGGTTCAGTGGTTGTAGCGGTTTGCGCTGCCGTTGAATCCGACATCGCAGAGCTGGACGACGCTGACCGTGATGAATTCATGGCCGAGCTGGGTCTGGAAGAGCCGGGCCTGAACCGCGTGATCCGTGCAGGCTATGAGCTGCTGAACCTACAGACCTACTTCACCGCAGGCGTGAAAGAAGTGCGTGCGTGGACCATCCCTGTCGGTGCGACTGCACCTCAGGCGGCCGGTAAGATCCACACCGACTTCGAGAAAGGCTTCATTCGTGCGCAGACTATCGCATTTGAAGACTTCATCACCTACAAGGGTGAGCAAGGCGCGAAAGAAGCAGGCAAGATGCGTGCGGAAGGGAAAGATTACATCGTTAAAGATGGCGATGTGATGAACTTCCTGTTTAACGTTTGATTTGTTTTGAATGAAAAAAATCCACGCTTTGGCGTGGATTTTTTTATTCCGGGGTTAAAACACATTTTCCAGGAGTTCTGTTTTCATGCTGGGTTCAAAGGGAATGATTTCAACAGTCGCAAGTTTTAACTTCTGAAAAGGATCCTCGCGTAAGCGCTCTTCAAGAGAGGCAAGACTCTCGCACTTAGCGAGAATGACACCGCCGTTTCTTGGGATCCGTCTACCGGACGCCAGAAAAATCCCCTCTGCATACCCCTTTTTTAGCCACTCAACATGAGCAGGTATCGCTGCGTCGATTTCATCGAGTGGTTTTATATAGGTCAAAATGACAATGTAAACCGTGCTCATCCTTTGCCTCTTAACTCTGTTTTTTTAAATCGCTTGTTGGAACTGCTGATACAGTCCCTGTTTTGCCACCGGTTATAGTTATCATTTTTTTTAGCTCTTTTGATCTTAATATGCAGGGCCCGATTGAGACAACGCGTTACGCTTCATATCCCAGGAATAAAACCAATCATGCCAACCATTTTGTTTTGCTGGATAGCTACAGAAAACGACCACTTCCTTTGACAGATTGAATGTTAAGTAATAGAAAGTCGCACCTTCAGGAGGTGCAGATCAAAATAATTTTTCGCCCTGAGTATCGAAGATGGTCAAAACGGTTGGTAATGGCTTAGACTCGCTTAACGCAAAGACTAACTGGCGTGTTGAGTCGACCATTGCATGGTCTAAAAATGGCATACTAACCACTCTGTTACTTTCACCACTAGCCCAATGAAGCAGGTTATTTTCTTTAAAATAAATGAGATTTTCAATCCTTCGTAAACCTCAACTTTTAAAGTTTGATTTTTTCCAAATAACCTTCAAAAAGCCCCACAAGATATACCCGGCATCGTGCTGGTTGCACTTCTTTATACGTTAATACACTAGAAAAATCTTTCAAACACTTTGAACATGTATTTTTCGAAACATCTAATTGGCTATCGCCGTAGCTATATTTCTTATGTTCACTAACAAGCTTCACACCTCTCATTTTCTTAACCAAAAAGCTTTTTACCTCTTCAGTAAGCGTGTCAAACTCATATGAGTTTACGATAGAGTAGACTATTACCCCGTCACATTCAGGGCATGATATTTCCTTTCCATACTCTATGAAATCATTGTCAATGCCATCGAGGACTAATAACTTCTTTTTAAGTCGATTAGTTATTTTCATTTCCTCTATAACCTTTAACTCCAATAATAACAAGTAAGATTAAAAGTAAATGAATGATGTTATTAGTCAATAACTTAATTTAGGCAAGCCTTGGTTATTGATTATATTGAATTCCAAACTATATATATACCATGGTTGAATGACTTTGTCTCATACGAGACAGAAATTCGACCCCATTCATAATCCCATCTAATCATTTCTGTTTTCGTAACATCAGGAACCCCTAAATTCAGAGAAAGGCTTAGCCAATCAGACAAGCTTTTCACTGAGTTATTTAGCATGTTAATATTAGTTCTCGCATCCCAGTCCTTTAGGGATTTATAATATTCACTATCCTTATCGACAAGATGAACCATAAAAGGAAAACCAAAACATATTGGACGTATAATAGCTTGAAATTCTTTTTCGAAAAATACTGTTGAGTCAATAAGATAGTGATGAGGCATAATGTTTTTTATAGCTTTGTGCTTTATTGATTTGTGGTAAAAGTCACAATTACAAAATCCTTCTTCACTATCTATCTCTAAACTTAGACCATCCAGGTTTAGCTCACCGGTAATCGGGTTTAAATTTAATTCAAGCATATTGCCTTGCTCCAATTTTGAGTAACCCATAGATAATGGCAATATAATTACCTTCTCATAGCACTTATATGAAAAGCATTTTCCATGCGTGCAAATCACATACTTTATACGCAAGGCGCATGCTGGAATTTTCACCATGGCACCAAAATTCACTTACATCAATTTATTCACGCTGGTATGTAAGAACCATTTCCAATGGAATCTTTGTGACAATAAAACCTTATTGCCAATGGTTCAATAAATTAATCCACATTTCTTTTTCTCCAGCGATGACTTTTATATTTTCTCTATTTTCTTTTACATACTGCATGTACGTTTCATAAATAGCTCTTATTGTCACAGTTTTGTCAGAGCGAGAAGCTTCAATCAAAGTTATTAGCTTTTCTAAATAACGTGCTGACTCTACTCTTGACTTAAAAAACTCCTTGAGATAGTCGAGCACCTCATTGTATGAATCGTAATTCATTATTCCTCCGGAAAAATATCAATTTTGTCGAAAGTAATTCCCCGTTTTTCTGCGTGCATTTGTTCTACGCCCCCCTTTCCCATACTGCGGATAAGCATTTGTAAATTGTTCTAATGGTGCACCAACTTCATCCCCAAACATTCTTGGATGCCTCACTTGAGAAGTACCATTTTCATAAGGTTGCAATGTATCAAATATCCCTCTAATTCTTGCATCACTCCAAGAAACATCCGCTGGTAAAGTCGGATCAACTTTATCAGGACCTTTTATCTGAAACGCATCACGAGTCGCTTTACCCATATAAAATTTTTCGAATCCAAAATACGTTACAGGCGCTTTTTTAGTTTCGAGAAGACCAGGAACCCATTTATCTAAACTGCCATCGTCATTCAAATATCGGACATAACGATAAGCAGTTGAAGGCATTGTAGCGCCTGGACCAGCAGGCCCAACATAGAAATCAGGTTTTGTTTTACCGCTACACTCACGACTCCCCCCCACAGATCCACCCATCCCAGCGCATTCGGCGCATACTGGTAAAGGTTTATCCCCCCCCGCCAGCCCTATCGGGTCCTGCTGCGTAAACCGCCCGCAGTCCGGGTCGTAATACCGGAACAGATTCTAGTGCAGCCCTGTCTCACGGTCCAGGTATTGCCCCTGCATCCGCAGGTTCTGAGAATATCCTGATACCTACGTTTCACTTTCCTGCAGCAGACGGAACCCTTCCCAGAAAAACCGGATGCTGACCCGGCTTGCCTGTTGGCTGTCCGCCCATCATCTGGCGTCGCGTTTTATTGATGCGGCGGCCGAGCGGATCGTAGCGGAAGCTGACCTGCGTCTGCGTTTTGTTGCGGTCCCGTGGCTGGCTGATGACTTCCGTCAGACGGTGCTCGCCGTCGTAGCGGTAATGCCAGCGGGTCTGGCTGTTATCCTTCTCCATGGTGCGGGCGTGTATGTTACAACTCCAGCGAATGTCGTTCAGCTGCGTCAGGCGGTTGTGCGTGACCTTCTCAGCAGAGTCTTCCTGCGGGTTACCGGCAGCGTACCGTTCTGAACCAGCAAACGCCCGGCGCTGTCGTACTGCCAGCTGAACGGGTTATCGTCACGCTCTTCCCGCACCAGTTATTGCGCTAGTCGTAATCCCAGCGGCGCTGGGCATCGTCAGTGAATACATCCCGACGATGCAGTCGACCAAGAAGTTCGTACTCGCTGAGGGTGGTCAGCAACCCCTGGGTGCGGCTGGCCTCCCGGTGGGACCTCACGGGTATGCTGACACTTGTTGTGAATAAGGATAAGCAAGGAGCGTAAGAGGCAGCCAAAACGCGTGCGGAAGGGAAAGATTATCGTTATACATGACGATGTGATGAACTTCTTGTTTAGCATTTGATTTGAATGAAAAAATCCACGTCAAAGCGTGGTTTTTATATTTCTTAAGTTTTAATTTAATTACTATTAACCTTAAAAAATACCATCTTTGAGAGGATGTTCCTTAATCCCCCCCCAAGGGTCGTCTAACAAAAACTTAGCAGCAATAGCTTCTTTTGTAGGTACAAGGGTGAAATTATAGTAAATTTCATCTCCTTCACAAACCTCATAGAAGAGCGAATAAAGTTCATCGTGCAACTCTAAATTCAAATAAAACTTCTCAGTTGCAGAAGCGATTTGCAGCTTATGTTTATCCGTAATGAAAAATGGTACAACAATACAGCGCTGAGCATTTTCATCCAATTTGAAAGCATTCTCTATTTTGATATTGACGTTTGCTCCAAACGCGTCCTCTGGTAATGGATCGAATATAACATAATCCTTGTGAAGAACAGCACCTTGAGAAACATTACCCTTTCCCCACTGACTCAGCTTTTCGTCATAGTCTCGGGATCGTAACACTATTTGACTATGTGAAATCAGTAGATCAACTATTTGTATTTTTTTATCATTCATTACATTACCTCGATTTTTATTATCGTTCTACCAATAATGTGAGTCCAGGCCATCAAAAATAAAATACCTGTGATATTTTTAAGGTGTTAATGAGTGGCGGTAATACGAAATCTGACAGGGGAAGCACCCTACCCCTGATGCTCAAATATTGGTCAGGATATTATCGGCAAGCTCAAACCCTGAAACCCCCATTGTTGTGTAATTAGGGTATTCGGCAACAGATAACCGCCTGATTTCGTCCTCTCCATTATATAAACCACCAGCATAATTAAATATTTTCAATTGTTTTTTTTCTTCTGTAAGATCAGTGTGACCAATAATTTTCCAAACGCCCTTGCTGATATTTTGGTTGCCGGTAAAGATAACTTTCGTCTCTTTACCAAACCTTTCAAAACTTAGCGGTGTTAATGAACCGCCATCAATAAGTTCTTCAGCCTGCTGTATTGATAATATGCAGAACCCTATTGCTTGCTTAAATTTTTTGCTTGGAGCAAAAAAAATATGACAAATCGCATATTTCCCATTGCTCAATGGAATGACAAAGATGTCACCCTCTTTGTATTTTACTTTCATAAGCCATTACCTTTCAGTATTGATAACGCATCATTCAATACTTTTCCACCCCAATCACTGTTTTGACCCACAATATCATATGTGCCAGCCTTTGGGTTATTAGGACTATACGATCTGATTTCATTGAGGAGATTTGTTAAAGAATTCGTTGACTTAGCTCCACCATTAAGATCCATAATTCTTTGTTCCAAGTATTTAGCTTCAGCTATGGTCAACTGTTCCAAATGAGATTTACCCTGTGTATTCGCATGGCTATTCAAACGCGTTGGTGCATCCCCACGTCCTACATAGATAATATTCTTTCCATCGTGTAGCACATACAACCCTTGTCCATTTACAGGATCATAATGTTTACCTGCCCCCCACCCCTACGTGTAGAAGGTAAAACCTTACAAGGTGTTAGACCTAAAGGATCAGTCCAGATTATAGGATTAGGAGCATAGCTGTAAAGATTTAACCCGCCATTTAACCCTATCGGGTCCTGCTGCGTAAACCGCCCGCAGTCCGGGTCGTAATACCGGAACAGATTGTAGTGTAGCCCTGTCTCACGGTCCAAGTATTGCCCCTGCATGCGCAGGTTCTGAGAATATCCTGATACCTGCGTCTCGCTTTCCCACAGCAGCTTGCCCCGGCGCTGTTCACCGCTTCCCTGCGCACCTGCCCAGGCAGCGTACCGTCCTGAACCAGCAAACGCCCGGCGCTGTCGTATTGCCAGCGGTACCAGCTGAACGGGTTATCGTCATGCTCTTCCCGCACCAGATTATTGCGGTAGTCGTAATCCCAGCGGCGATGCAGTCGGCTAAGACGGACAGGTGGTCAGCAACCCTTGGGTGCGGCTGATCTCACGGTGAAGTTCGTCGCGGCTAAAATCTGAGACCGACAGCTTATTGAGAGCAGGATGAACAAGGCGCGAAGAAGCAGGCAAGATGCGTGCGGAAGGGAAAGATTACATTGTTAAAGATGGCGATGTGATGAACTTCTTGTTTAACGTTTGATTTATTTTTTATTGCAGGGTCAAAATACATTTTCCAGGAGTTCTGTTTTCATGCTGGGTTCAAAAGGAATGGGATCAGCAGTCGCAAGCTTTAACCTCTGAAAAGGATCTTCGCGCAAGCGCTCTTCAAGAGAGGCAAGACTCTCACACTTAGCGAGAATGACACCATCGTTTCTTGGGATCCGTCTACCGGACGTCAGGAAAATTCCTTCTGCGTATCCCTTTTTAAGCTACTCAACATGAGCAGGTATCGCTGCGTCAATCTCTTCGAGTGGTTTTATAAAGGTCAAAATAACTATGTAAACCGTGCTCATCCTTTGCCTTTCCGTTAGGTTTTTCTCTAAGTAATAATTAAGTCGTTCGTTGGACCTACAGAAACAGTTCCTCTTATGCCATAAGATCACGTTATAATTTTTAGCGGAAACTTTAATCTTAAAAGGGATCACTATGAGATATTATTTTACGCTTCACCATAATAATTCCATAACATACGATACAAACTGGTAAGCTCTTTATTTTTAAGCTTTTTATTTCACTTGATCACTAAAAATAAAGTTTTCTTCTGCCAGTTTATTTTTTTCCTTGTATTCCTTTTCCCACTCGAAGTATCCGTCAGGTTCATTTGGAGAAACTCCTGTTGTCCAATATTGATCACCATAAGCAATTAACATTGCCCAATGATATTCATTTTCATGACTGCGCAAAGCAATAGACATGTAATCATTTTCCGTAAAACGAACAAGTGGAGAGGCTAATACTATTCGTTCAGCCTCACTCTCTGTTTTATTCGCATATTTAACAATGATCGCTTTAATTAACTCAACCCAACTATAGTAATTAAAAACAACACTTTCATTTGAATCATTAAATTGGATACCATTGATAATATTCATTGCCCTTTACACCTTTGTTTTACTTTGTAACGATCAAACACGGTTGCAGCTTTATTTAAGAAAATAGCAAGCTGTGAACCTATGGGCTTAGCCTTTCCTCCTTTTTTTACAGCACCAGGGTTTGCTAACATTGGCATCATAACTATGTGCAAGTGTATTGGCTCTACCCTGAGTTACAAATTTAGCCCATTCATTATCAGCAGACTCAAATACTTTTATATTTAGTTTATTCAGGTCTCAATTCTGCCCATTTAATAGCCGGTGATTTATCAGTATTTAGAGATAAATACCCTCTTCTAATGCATTTTCAGTAAACGCTGCTTTTGTAAAGGAAAAGAGAACATCCGCACCTTGTTTTGTATATTTAACTTCATAATTACCAGGTTCTAAAGTAATAAACTCATCTGACATAGCTTCGGAGTCATCAGGATCAAGGGCGCCGCCCGTAACATTCTCCCCCGCCCCGATGAAAACTTTCCCAGAAGATACGCTTAAGAATTATGCAACTGTATACTTACCAACATCGTATCTAATATTGACATTATAGGTTCCGTCACCACCAAGATTGGAGATCACATATTGCATTTTTATTTCTTCATCTTTTGGTTGACTGCACCAATCTTCATCCTCATTAATTCTATGCTTTAATAGCATCAAATCATAAATAACTAATACGGCAGTATCGGTTTCTATAGTTATAAATTATCAAGTAATAAATGAAGGGATTAGGTTAAAAATAGGTATAAGCCCACCTGGCACTCAAAAATCTTACAATATGTTTTTTTATAAGCTAATCATCATAACATGCTGCGGTAAAAATAAAAGACCGAAAAACACAAACTACTCACCGACCTGCATATTAGTTAATTATACTTTCTATAGATTTTACAACGCTTTTATAGAATTGAATCGACTCTTCACCGATTAGTATATTCTCAATCGGCGAGTTTACTGCCACGCCATGATGATCATATATTTTATTTCTAACAGGGTTTTTAAAATAATGTTGAGGTAAGACATCCACTTCGCGCATGTCGATAGTTTTAAACGTTACGAAATAACCGTTTTTCCAACATGAATTATCAGTAATAATTGGCGACAGCAGCAAATTATCTTTTGCCAATACAGCATCTTCTTGAAGCGAAGATGTAAAATAGTTATATATATATATAACTATGGCATTCTTGAACGGGCCGACATCTATTTTACCCAAAGAGACCATGCCATAGCCTAACCGACCATCATTTAACTGAAAGTAAAAAACATCGCCTTCTTTAGGCCATTTTTTTTGATTTTCTTTTGCTGGCACTATAGTAAGTCTATCGGCCATTTTCCATTAACCCTATTATTTAAGCCAATTTCCGCCACACATAATAGCATCCGAGTATAACTTTCTTGTCGGACTTATGCTATTGATAGAATTTTAAAAGTGGGGATTATTGTGAATAATTTCTGGTTCTCTGATCCACGCATGACCGCAATTTAACAGTTCTTCAGTAATTCTAACTATTTTGTCGAACATTTCACCAAGTCACCAAGCTGTACAGCACGGATATCTACATCCTTAGTGATCCCTACATAGATAGGTCTGACATCTTTATATCTTAAATACACATGGGTATTATTTCTACTTTTTTCTTTTAATCCACTCAGCAAAAGACATGTTTCTCATTGATCGTTTAGGGCATCAGTTTTTGCAAACGGTTAAACCAACAGGATCCACCCACCCCAGCGCATTCGGCGCATACGGGTAAAGGTTTATCGCCCCACCAGCCCTATCGGCCCCTGCTGCGTAAACCGCCCGCTGTCCGGATCGTAATACCGGAACAGATTGTATGCAGCCCGGTCTCACAGTCCAGGTATTGCCCCTGCATACGCAGATCCTGGGAATAACATGATATCTGCGTCTCGCCTTTTCGCAGCAACTTGCACCAGGCGTTGTCTACCCCTCTCCAGCGCACCTGCCCTTCACTATCCATCATTCGCTCCGGCATGCCGTTAGGATGGCAGTAGAACCAGGAAATCTCAGGTCAGCAACGCCATCAATACGCGCCAGCGGATCGTAGCTCTCCTGATCGCTGTAGACATAGGTCAACGGCACATTCCCCGCACTTCCTGCAGCAGGCGGACCCCCTCTCAAGCAAACCGGGTGGTGATGGGCTTACCGGTTAGCTTTACGCCAGCGAATACCATTCAGCTGTGTCAGCCAATCTTACTCGCTACGGATGGTCAGCAGCCCTGCGTAAGGCTGGTCTCACGGTGGAGTACGTCGCGAGTATACTAACCGCTAATCGAGAGCAAGGTGCAAAAGAAGCAGACGAGGTTCGTGCGGAAGGGAAAGACTATATTTTTAAAGATGGCATCGTGTTAACCTATTGTTTAAATTGTAAATTTAACAAGTTAACTATCTTATGCCCTCTTGCGCATAGAGAACTTAAGGTATTTTTAGGCCGATCCTGAAAAGCACGCTGTTTTCCATAAACATAAGCATCGTTAAAATATTTATTCGCTTCCTCGAATAATTCCACTCGTAACGGACCGTACCGAGGTCGATCAATGGCGCAGTGCCTATATTCGTTCGACGTGTGCGTAATGTGGTCTCTCCCCATTTCTTCGCCTTATCATACTCCGCGAGATCGAAGTAAAGGCTGTACAAGCATACAAATATCCAGTTGGCAAGTTCCAATGCACCCTTCAGCTAAGATAGCGCTTTCTGGACTTGTTGTTATTGCTCAAAGCCTCGATGTAGTTCTTGTTATCGTGTAACTCGTTTCCTTTTCAATAGTATTTATTATAGATATTTGCATACTAAAGTCCTTGCCTATGTCAATAATGCATTTATTTTAGAGCGGCAAATAAGCCTTACTAAAAAAACCGTATCTAAATTTAACTTAAAATTATAAAGTCAATACAGTACAATCAATCATCTTATAACAAATATTTTTTAATATTAATGACTCTATAATACTCCAATCACCACCACCAAGGCCAGCTCCTATTCTTGGCATTTGTACTGAAAGACGATTCACCAACGCAAAGTCAGACAATTTTGCGAGACAAACATCTAAGAATTCATAGCATACATATTGATTATCATCATTGTTATTTTTCTTGATCCCATCCTGTGCAAACATATTAGCAACAAATATCCTTTTTTGATCATCAACCATAACAAAATCTACCGTACCTAATTCTGGAACGCCGTTATCTTTAAAATTGTTGTGATAGTTTTCCTTCGAAGCAGGATATTTTTTCGAAAGAGACAAAACAAATCCCTTTCCCCATTTGCCTTTGTTATTTACAATGTGAGCAATGATTGTGGATTTGTTCAAACACTTTACAGCATCTCCGGATAAATACTTTATTCGGTTTTTTTCTTTAAATGAATCGAGTGAATCCATCCAGACACTTTCAAATTCTTCATTTGAAATCTCTTCAGAGTCACTTAAGTCTAAGTCGCTTTTCTTACCATCATAAAGCAGGAAACCTACTTGTTCGTTTTTATCTAACAAAGAGGAAGAAGCATAATACTCACCATCAACAATATTTATTTGACGTGTCGCGACATCTCCTATAAATTCACTAAGAATGCACCCTTGCCCAGAGATAAAATCAACGTTTCCTTTAAAATATTTTTTCTCCAACTACAATCCCTCCCTCTTTTAACAATTCTTTTAGAATCATCAAAATCTTTTATATACAAGATCAAAAGTGTATTTTCTCGTGATTCAATTACCATCTAAGCCAATAGCAGCTATTTCGGCAAAATGGCTTATTCCTTTTAATTTTCTTGCATTACCATATCTATCAACTTCTAATTGGCCTAGTAACATTTTCACAATTGCATCAATATCTTTGAAGTGTTAGTCCGCCAATCATTTCAGGTATGATATTAATGAAGTATTGTCCATCCTCGAAGCGGACAAGTATATCTCCTGTTGAAGGTCTTATTACACCACTCTTCGTGATATCTTTCATCTCTTCTTCGGCTGTATCATGAATCAATGTGTAAGAAGTCAACCCCACCCAATCGCATTCGGCGCCTACGGGTAAAGGTTTATCCTCCCACTAGCCCTATGTGTCCTGCTGCGTAAACCGCCCGCAGTCGGGGTCGTAATACCGGAACAGATTGTAGTGCAGTCCTGTCTTATGGTTCATCTATTGCGCCGGCATACGCTGGCTCAGAGAATATCCAGATACCATCGTCTCACTTTCTCGCAGCAGCTTGCCCCAGGCGCTGTTCACCGCTTCCCAGCGCACCTGCCCTTCGCTATCCGTCATCCGCGCCGTTCGGCTGACAGTAGAAACAGAAAATCTCCGGTGCTTCCACGCCGTCAATGCGCGCCAGCGGGTCCTAGCTGTCCTGATCGCTGTAGACACAGTTCAGCGGCACATCCCCGTGCACTTCCTGCAGCAGACGGAACCCTTCCCAGACAAACCGGGTGGTGACCGGCTTGCCGGTTGGCTGTCCGCCCAGCATCTGGCGTCGCGTTTTGCTGATGCGGCGACCGAGTGGATCGTAGCGGAAGCTGACCTGCGTCAGGCGGTTGTGCGTGACCTTCTCAACAGAATCTTCCAGCGTGTTACCGGCAGCATCCCAGCGCCACTGCTCCTTGCCGGGCAGCGTGCCGTCCTGAACAAGCAAACGCCCGGCGCTGTCGTACTGCCAGCGGTACCAGCTAAACGGGTTATCGTCCCGCTATTCCCGTATCAGGTTATTACGGTAGTCATAATCCCAGCGGCGATACCCGCATCGCGGTGCCGGACGTTGGGCATTGCCAGTAAAGACGTCCCGGCGATGCAGTCGACCAAGACGGTCGTACTCACTGCGGGTGGTCAGCAGCCCTGGGTGCGGCTGGTTTCACGGTGAAGTTCGTCGCGGCTAAAATCTGAGACCGACAGCTTATTGAGAGCAGGGTGAACAAGGGGCGAAGAAGCAGGCAAGATGCGTGCGGAAGGCAAAGATTACATCGTTAAAGATGGCGATGTGATGAACTCTTGTTTAACGTTTGATTTCCTTACGGGGTCAAAACACATTTTCCAGGAGTTCTGTCTTCATACTGGGTTCAAAAGGAATGATTTCGGCAGTCGCAAGTTTTAACCTCTGAAAAGGATCCTCGCATAAGCGCTCTTCATGAGAGGCAAGACTCTCACACTTAGGGAGAATGACATCACCGTTTCTTGGGATCCGTCTACCGGACGTCAGGCCCCCCCCTCTACGTATCCTTTTTTAAGCCACTCAACATGAGCAGGTATCGCTGCGTCAATCTCTTCGAGTGGTTTTATATAGGTTAAAATAACTATGTAAACCGTGCTCATCCTTTGCCTCTCAGTTAGGTTTTTACGCCGATTGTTGGAACTGTTTATGCAGCTCCTCTTTTGCCACCCGGTATTGTTATAACGTTTATGTGTATTTTAATCTTAATACGCGGGTCCGGATTGGGAAAATACGTTATGCATCATATGAAAAACCAATCATGCCAGCCGTTTTTTTACCGCATAACTACAGACAATGATGACTTCCCTTGGAAGAGTGAATGTTAAGCAATAAAAAAGTCCCTTGGGGAGGTGCAGACAAATATACTTTGTCACACAGTGCATTGAAGTTTGTCAAAACGGCTGGTAACGGCTTTTGTTCATTTAATACAAAGACTAATTAACGTGTTGAATCTAACATTGCATAGTCTAATAATGATATGCCGAAAGTATATTTTTACCGTTTAACGATCACAATGCTTCTATAATCTGTTTCATTTTTTATCCAGAATATTTCATCTTGAGGTAACGTTCCATCACTGCAGAAATCAACAAGTTCACCTAACCATCCATCAGGAACATATTTGTGATAATGCGTATTCTCAACATATTCAGAATATAGTCGCTTACTATCAAAGTCTATAAATAAATCCGGCATTAGATCATATATATCCCACCAGGTTGTTTTTTCTGAAAGCCTATTGTAAAACGCCACAGACATATCATCCTTATTGTATAAATAACCCTCTTTAATTAAGTTATCAATGAATATTTGTACGTTTTCTTCATTTACTACTGGTATGTCATATCTTTCTTTATGGATATCCTGTAAGTTAATTTCCACCCCGTTTTTCACAAAATCGTCTACCCATTTAACTCTGTCCAAAACCCACATTTCTTTAAAGGCAACGAACCAGTAAAATCTTCCTTCGTTCTTCACTATTACAAGGAGTTCATCATCTTTATTAACATTCATATAGTAACCTATTTTACATTCCCCGAGCCTGGAATCGCTACTTCTTCAAGCCATTCTGCCCACATTGATGGTAATTCATACGATCTACCTGGCGTTGTCGGATCGACACGCTTAGGAGCTAACCAACCTTGATTTAACGGATTAGTACGATAAACGGCCTGAGGTATTGCACTTTCTTCTATGAAATCCGCCATCCACTTAGGAAGTTGAAAGGAGACAATTTCTGCATTACCACCTCTAATATCAAGGAAATGCTGAGCATGCGAGCTATCTCCAATACTGATATTTAAGGTTCCACTATTTAAGTGGTCCACGCTGAATTTTGGGGTTATTAGCAGAATCTAATTTGATTCTGACCCGACTTGCATTTGGTGGAATTCCCGCTTGAACCCTAAATATAGACTCAGTTGCATTGGGATCCCCTCTCTTGCATAGACCCAGCGGAGCTATTCAACCTAATGGATTAGGAGCATAGCTGTAAAGATTTAACCCGCCATATAGCCCTATCAGATCCTGCTGCGTAAACCGTCCGCAGCCCGGGCCGTAATACCGGAACAGTTTGTAGTGCAGCCCTGTCTCACGATCCAGGTATTGCCCCTGCATCCGCAGGTTCTGGGAATATCCTGATACCTGCGTTTCACTTTCCCGCAGCAGCTTGCCCCAGGCGCTGTTCATCCCTTCCCAGCGCACCTGCCCTTCAATATCCGTCATCCGCTCCGGCGTGCCGTTCGGCTGATAGTGGAACCAGAAGATCTCCGGGGCATCCACGCCATCAATGCGCGCCAGCGGGTCGTAGCTGTCCTGATCGCTTTAGACACAGGTCAGCGGCACGACCCCGTGCACCTCCTGCAGCAGGCGGACCCCTTCCCAGACAAACCGGGTAGTGACCGGCTTGACGGTTGGCTGTCCGCCCATCATCTGGCGTCGCGTTTTGCTGATGCGGCGACCGAGCGGATCGTAGCGGAAGCTGACCTGCGTCTGCGGTTTGTTGCGGTCCCGCGGCTGGCTAATCACTTCCGTCAGGCGATCTTCACCGTCGTAGCGGTAGTGCCAGCGGGTCTGGCCGTTATCCTTCTCCACAGTGCGGCCGTGGATATCATAGCGCCAGCGAATGCCGTTCAGCTGCGTCAGGCGGTTGTCCGTGACCTTCTCAGCAGAACCTTCCAGCGGGTTACCGGCAGCATCCCAGCGGCACTGCTCCTGGCCAGGCAACGTGCTGTCCTGTACAAGCAAAATATTGAGGGTAAGGGTCAGCAAGGTGCGTAAGGAGGAAGCCCGAATGCCTGTTGAAGGTAAAGATTACATCGTTAAAGATGGCGACGTGGTGAACATCTTGTTAACGTTTGATCTGTTTTGAATGGAAAAAATCCACGCTTTGGCATGGATTTTTTTCATATGGGGGACTCATTTCGCCACCAGAATAATATTTATAGTTGGATTGGTTTGTAGTTTATAATTTTATCAGCAATTTCTTCTGCGCTAAGTTCTTCATAATAAATGTAATTGGCTGCCTGAGGGTCTGCGACACTTCTACAAAGTAGGTCAATGTTGTTATCAGCTTCCTCTTCTGTACCTTCACTACGTTGGATTTTTTTTATCAGTTCAATAAGCTCTTGTCTTTGCATATTACTCCTTAAAAAGGATAAGCACGGTCTAGTGTGTCAAGGTGATATCTTGGCGTAATAATTACCAGATTATCAACATCATATACACCGCCTCCAGGTTGGGCAGGGGTTCTATGGTGTAGTACAAAATATCTATTTTTCACGTTCCATTGCATAGCATGCGCTATTGGAGCTTTCCGCCCCGCATTCTGGTAACATTTGATGAACAACATTGCTTTGAAAGATGCGAATCGAAATATCCCCCTATACAGAAGTTCTCGCTAAAATCATCAAAGGATTTTACTTCCCGGCCTCGTAATTTATCGACAATAGAAGATGGGAATAAACTTGCATCACCATGCTATTTCGCTGAAATAGCGTTAATTGCAGTCAGTTAATACAAACCCTAATAATATGATTTTATATCTGACAGCCTGACTTTCACCCTCAGCTAAAACTATATGCAAAACATTGCCTGCAAACAAACTGGAATAAACATAAATATCTAAATCGTTATATTTATAGGAGGGGCTTAGATCATCGCTATATGTTTTAACCTTTATCCCAGAGATATTTTTCAAGATTTGTTTTTTTAAATCATCATGTATACCCCAAAGAGGTTTGGCATCTTCATTTTTGAAAACAATCTCGCAATCTAACTTTGGTATGGATATTTTTTCTGAATAATCATAAAAATCATCATCCTTTCCATCATATATTGTTCTCTTGGGTTTAAAATTATAACTTCCCAGACTCATGAAATTTATTTCTCTCTAATTTTTTATCAGCCAATAGTTGTTTTATTGATTTAGATAGTGCATATTGAGTTCCCCCTCCTGGTTGTTCAAACCAAGGTATCGCGGGTCCTGCATATGCATGTACCGGAGCAACCGCTTCGTAGGTTTTATATGTTTTATCTAGCGTATCCAAAGGCAAGGCTCGGCTTTCGAAAGATGCTCCAGCAGGAGATACGAAAGTTCCTGTATCACTGAAAGTCCCATCGTTGATACGACCACCATATCTGTCAATTTTAGTTCCCGGTTTCAATGTTATCGGCGTAGCTTTGGTAAGCCCTTTATTTGGAGGCCATGCTCCAGGTCCCATAAAGGATTCTAAGCTTTGCCAGTCTTGGTTTTTCCATAATTTATATGCTTTTGAAGCATCTGTCCGTGTTTTGAAAAACACCTTTTGATTTGGATTGGAAACCATTCCATTCATTTTGACACCGACTCACCCCCCACGGATCCACCCCAGCGCATTCGGCGCATACTGGTAAAGGTTTATCCCCCCGCCAGCCCTATCGGGTCCTGCTGCGTAAACCGCCCGCAGTCCGCGTCGTAATACCGGAACAGATGTAGTGCAGCCCTGTCTCACGGTCCAGGTATTGCCCCTGCATCCGCAGGTTCTGAGAATATCCTGATACCTGCATCTCGCTTTCCCGCAGCAGCTTGCCCCAGGCGCTGTTCACCCCTTCCCAGCGCACCTGCCCTACGCTATCCGTCATCCGCTCCGGCGTGCCGTTCGGCTGACAGTGAAACCAGAAGATCTCCGGTGCTTCCACGCCATCAATACGCGCCAGCGGATCGTAGCAGTCCTGACCGCTATAGACACAGGTCAGCGGCACGTCCCCGTGCACTTCCTGCAGCAGGCGGAACCCTTCCCAGACAAACCGGATGCTGACCGGCTTGCCGGTTGGCTGTCCGCCCAGCATCTGGCGTCGCGTTTTGCTGATGCGTCGTCCGAGCGGATCGTAGCGGAAGCTGACCTGCGTCTGAGGTTTGTTGCGGTCCCGCGGCTGGCTGATGACTTCCGTCAGACGGTGCTCACCGTCGTAGCGGTAGTGCCAGCGGGTCTGGCCGTTATCTTTCTCTATGGTGCGGCCGTGAACGTCATAGCGCCAGCGAATGCCGTTCAGCTGCGTCAGGCGGTTGTGCGTAACCTTCTCAGCAGAGCCTTCCAGCGGGTTACCGGCAGCAACCCAGCGCCACTGCTCCTGGCCGGGCAGCGGGCCGTCCTGAACAAGCAAACGCCGGGCGCTGTCGTACTGCCAGCGGTACCAGCTGAACGGGTTATCGTCCCGCTCTTCCCGTACCAGGTTATTACGGTAGTCATAATCCCAGCGGCGCGGCGACGGACGCTGCGCATTGCCAGTGAATACATCCCGGCGATGCAGTCGACCAAGACGGTCGTACTCGCTGCGGGTTGTAAGCAGTACCCGGGGGCGGCGATTCTCAAGGTGGAGTCGTTCGTCGCGGGTATACTGACAATTTATTGAGGGAAAGGGTAAGCGAGGCGCAAAAAACAAGCAAGATACATGCAAAAGGAAAAAAATGATATTGTCAAAAATGGCTACGTGATGAACTAATTGTTTAACATTTGTTTTTTTGAATCAAAAAATCCACACCAAGGCGTGGATTTTCATTCAGAGATAAACTCCCTCTTCTAATGAGTTTTCAATAAACGTTGCTTTTGTAAAGGAAATTAGAACATCTGAACCTTGCTTTTTAAATTTAACTTTGTAACTACCAGGTTCTAAAATAATAAACTCACCAGAAATAGCATCTGAGTCATCAGGCTCAAGATCTCCGCCCGTGACATCCTCTCCCGCTCCAATGAAAACCTTTCCAGAAGGTACGTTTAAAAATAGTGCCCCAACATATTCGTCAACATTATTTTTTATATGAATTTTATAGGCACCATCCTCTCCAAGATTGAGAAATAATACATTCCCTTTATTTATTTCTTCAATTTCATCTTCTGGAAGACTCCACCAATCTGCATCATTATCAATTCTATGTTTTAATGACATCAAATCATAAATAACTAATGTGGCAGTATCCGTCTGGACATAAATGGATTTATTCATTTTACCCCCCCTATTGAAATATTATTTCCCTGATGACATCCCCAGCGGAAATCCCGCCTTTCTACCTGTATTTTCCATGAACTACCGACACTTTTATTAATTGTTTCATTCAGCATTTATACTCTTTGTACAGGCAAATCTTCAACAATTAAATGAACAGATGATCAGCATTTTACTTACTTAGATCAGGAGCTGAGCCGAACATCTTTTCAAAGCACACAGAAACAGCTTGCCTTATCATTTATAAGGGCATTTGATCTTAATACGCTGAGCCAGTTCGAGTTAACGCATTACGCTTCATATCAAAGGAATAAAACCAATCATACCAGCCATTCTCTTGTACTGCATAACTACAGACGACAACCACTTCCTTTGATAGATTGAATGTTAAGTAATAGAAAATAGCGCCTTCAGGAGGTGCAGACGACAACAGTGTTTCGCCCCGAGCATTGAAAATTGTCAAAACGGTTGGTAATGGCTTTGGTTCGCTTAACGCAAAGACTAATTGGCGTGTTGAATCTATCATTGCACAGTCTAAAAATGGCATAGTAATCAGTACGTTACTTTCACCATGCGTCCATTCAAGCAGATCATTTTCTTTAATACAATTGAGATTTTCAATCATAGGTAAATCTAAAATTACAATATTTGATCTGTTTCAAGTCACCTTCAAAAAACCCCACAAGATATACACGGTACCGGGCTGGCTGAACTTCTTTATACGTAAAGACAGTTGAAAAGTCTTTTAAACAGTTTTGATATGTGTTTTTCGAAACATACAATTGGCTTTCATCATAGCTATATTTATTATCTTCACTAAGATACTTCACACCTCTCATTTTCTTAACAAGAAAGCATTTTACCTCTTCGGTGAGCGAGTCAAAACCATATGAATTTACTATGGAATATATTATTACACCTTCGCATTCAGGGCATGCTAGTTCCTTTCCATACTCTATGAAATCATTGTCATTGCCATCCAGGACTAATAACTTCTTTTTCAGTCGATTTGTTATTTTCACTTTATCTAAACCTTTAACTCCATTAATAGACAGGTTAGGTGATAAGCAAATGGGGGGATTTTATTAATTGATAATTTCATTTAGTCAAACATTCCATTCGATATAAATTCCACAGTCGAAGTTTTTTTTCATTAGACTGTACAACAATTCTTCCCCATTCATGATCCCATTGAATTCCATATTGAGGATTGTTAATTTCAAGCTTAGGGTTTGAGGTTATTTCATTCTCAACCTATTCTTCGTTTGAACAGTAATTGGTCCTAAAGGGTAGTTACTATTTCTGAGAAATAACAAATTCATGACCAAAGATGGTAATTGTTAATTAAAGGGAAAAATACGTTGCATTTTTAGTTTTTAACTAGAAATTTATGGCTTGCTACAGAGTTTCATAAAAAATAGACTTCACAGCAGCAGAATTAAATAAGTCGCAAACTTATTAATTATTCTTTAAGGAAGACTCTCTTCTGTTACCAATCCATCAACAAAGTTGGAAAATGAATTTGTCAGATATCTTTGAATTTTTATATGATTCTCTTGCATAGTCAAATCTTCATCAAAAGAATCTGTAGCAAAATATACAATTGAATAATTATCTAAATTCAGACAAAAGAAATTCCCTCCCCAATCATTTGCGAAAGGAAGCAGGTTCCTAGGAATCACTTCCCTATCCAACATGCTAATATAACAACCGTCAATTAAAGACCTAGGATCATCATTTGTCTGAGTATTATAAACAAACGGTTTAAATCCTGCTACCTCTACTGGCTCAAAACCTTCACCACCGTCCCACCAACTTTTCTCAGGAATGCCACCATTAAATTGCAGATAATGTGATACGAAATCATCCGGAAGGGTAATAGATAATTTACTTTCCGTTTTATAAATATCTGCACGTCCAATCTTTTTTTCACATTTTTTGAAGTTATTCATGAGATTATTAAGTAGTAATTACACTCCGTAAGCAATTATATGGAACATATTTATTCAAGCCACCTTTAAAAGGTAAATAACGATGTATTCATGTTCTTTTGCGCAAAAAAAACTCAAGGTATTTTCTAGGTCTATCCTGAAATGCACGCTCTTTGCCGTAGTTATAAGCATCGTTAAAATATTTATACGCTTCCTCAAATTGATTCAACTCATAACAGACCATGCCGAGATCGATTAAGGGTGCAGTGTCTATATCCGATCCACATGTCCGTAATGTCGTCTCTCCCCATTTCTTTGCCTCAGCATAATCCGCCAGATCAAAATATGCGCTGTATATGCATGCACAGATCCAGTTGGCAATTTCCCATTCGAGCTTCGGCTCAGGAAGAGCTTGCCAGGCTTTGTGGTATTGCTCTAACGCCTCAGTATATTTTTTATCATCATGAAACTCATTTCCTTTTTCTATAAAAGATGTAACTCTTTTTTCATCAAATTTATCGTAACCGATTTTCATGTGTTTATTGATGGTGAATCGCAAAGAAACCTCCTAACCAATATAAAAGCTGACATGAGCCATAAATACTTTTTGAATAAAGAAGTTCTCTAAAAAATGTTATTTTTAATATTAAAAAATAAAAAGTTAACCAAAAAAGAATTGCTTAAACCCTTTTGCCTCAACATCCTTTAGTTTGCTTTTAAGCATAAAATCGATATCTTCCAGAAAATCCTCTCTGAAATTAAAATCATCATCTGTACCATCACCATCATATTTACTTTGCTCTATCTCAATGGCAGAACAAAAAACATCCAAAAAGTCAGCTAAGGAACCGGAAATGATAAAGTTTCGTTTTTGAATACTACCATAAACAGGAGATGTTATATTTCGGGTGTCACAAAAAAGAACGTCTCCATTTCTTTCAGCAAAGATTATATACTCATCGTGCCAGGCCGTATCATTTTGAACTCGCCAACCTGATAATATTTCATTGAGATCTTGAAACTCAACAATTTGTATAAAGAAAGTACCATAAAATGTTGGATGGTCATTTAAAATCAAATGGCTATAAAAAAATCGAATTTCGCCATTTAAATTCACAGGGAGAGAACTTTCATTTTCTTCTGCTGTAAAGTCTATCTCTCCCATATTTAAATCATTCGTTTTGAATTTGATAACAAAGTCTTGAATAGTATTTTTTATATACATCATTCCTCTTTAAGAGTTAACATTACTGATTACTCGTAAAACTACTATGATTTATAGTTGAAAAATGGACTCATCATCCAAAGAAGTTTTTCGCGCCATTAAAAAAGAAAAATAAAGAATCAGTGATGGCACGACACCATTCAATATTAAGGTAGTTTATTGCCCTTTCTCTTACGATTTGAGTCTATTTCGTAGAAATAATCTTCACAGAAAACGTCTAAAGCATTTTCCAGTTGAACAAGCTTCAAACCCCGGAAGCCTTTACTTTCAATAACTTCCTTAACCTCTTTTTTAATAATGATAAACCCTCCTAATAATGTGCCGCTAAACGAAAAAATATCATATTCAATCGCATCATTCTTTAATTCAATTTTAATAGGTATGATATCTCCGAATTTATCATCTTCAAGAATAGATTTTTCTTCATCTATAACATCCACGCCGGGAAAATATACATATTTAAAATCATCTCGAAGAACTTGTCCATTCCCAATCGAAACTGGTGTTATATCTCGGTCAAAAATAACATTGTGCTTATAATTTTCTAAAATTGAAAATAAAGACTTGTCCATCAAGTGCCCAAAGTCTTTTTTATAATAGTCAAATTTCAAAGCCCCAACATTTTTATTGCACAACAAATAAATACGTTCTGGACATGCATCGTCTGTTATTCGATAAGGGAAGGAAAATGCAGAGCCTTCTATTTCGCAGTTTTCATCGATCTGTAATCTTTCATCAACCGTGCCCTGTAAATTTCTTGGCATGAGTGATGATTCAAAGTCATTCATGATCACATAATAGGACATTAATTCATTCCCCTGAATTTTGTTGTGGGAATATGACCCATCCAAATTTAATTCTTCATATCAATCTGGGTCCGCCTTATAGCTATCCTCGTCCCTTTATCATCTAATATCCCAGAATTATATCGTTGCTCAACACGAGCAATTCGCTGGCGGACAATACCACTATAGTTATGATGATTACTGCTATGGAAAACATCCATTCCTTTCCTGCATCTTGTTTCATTGCTGTTGCGCTGCCTGGCAAATAAATACCATTAAATGCAGAGTCCATGTCTTTACCGATGCCAATATTATTGAAGAATGATCGGTTCTCTTTCCACACCTCAGCGGGTATAACATGGTAAGCAGAGAGTCGATCTCCAACTTTGCCAGACTTATCTTTAACTAATATACCGCTATTAAATAACCCCCCACGGATCCACCCATCCCAGCGCATTCGGCGCATACTGGTAAAGGTTTATCCCCCGCCAGCCCTATCGGGTCCTGATGCGTAAACCGCCCACAGTCCGGGTCATAATACCGAAACAGATTGTTGTCAGTCCTATCTCACGGTCCAGGTATTGCCCCTGCATACGTAGGTTCTGAGAATATCCTGATAGCTGCGTCCCGCTTCCCTGCAGCATTTTTTCCAGGCACTATTCGCCCCTTCCCAGCGCATCTGCTCCTGGCCAGGCAGCGTGTCGTCCTGAACAAGCAAACGCCCGGCGCTGTCATACTGCCAGCGGTACCAGCTGAACGGGTTGTCGTCACGCTCTTCCCGCACCAGGTTATTGCGGTAGTCGTAATCCCAGCGGCGGGACTCGCATCGCGGTGCCGGACGTTGGCATTGTCGGTAAAGACGTTCCGGCAATGCAGTCGATCAAGGCGGTCATATTCGCTGCGGGTGGTCAGCAGCCCCTGGGGGCGGCTGGTCTCACGGTGAAGTTCGTCGCGGCTAAAATCTGAGACCGACAGCTTATTGAGAGCAGGGTGAACAAGGGACGAAGAAGCAGGCAAGATGCGTGCGTAAGGAAAAGATTACATCGTTAAAGATGGCGATGTGATGAACTCTTGTTTAACGTTTGATTTTCTTACGGGGTTAAAACACATTTTTCCAGGAGTTCTGTCTTCACACTGGCCTCAAAAGGTATGCTTTCAACAGTCGCAAGCTTTATTTTCGACACACCATCATTAAATAATTGCGAGGTTTTTAACACCAATGCGCATTCAATTCATGATTTTATATTATTCCATTTGCAATAATCCCTCCAGGATTTTTCATCTCTGAAACCAGAACGATAATTACAATAAATTGCACCTGAACAATTCCAATGGTCATATGCCGCATTAATATGGCCCCATGCACCATGAATTGGGAGGTCAACATTAGTTTTTTCTTTGAACCAATCCCTTAATTTTTTTATGACTTTCCCCTCTGGATTTTTTTGCTCCCCATCAATTAATTTATAAGGTGCGAAACTCCAACTACCTATAATAGCATTTTCATCATTAGGTTGAATAAAGTTAACTATCAAATAAATATCACCATGCGTGTTTCCTTTTATGTTAAAAATAGCTCTATAAGAGACTGTATCACATCCCTTATCTGGCCAAGGCTCCCAATTTAAATTATTATTATTCATTATTTCTTTTTTGGTTATAAGTGGTGTCAGCATCAGCATTTTATTGAAGAAAAAAGCGCCTGTATCTATAGCAAGATTCATAGTCATATTCCGATATCAAAAGGCTTGCTAATAGGCTCAAGCACAATTTTATAATTTGAAAGGAAAATTATGTTCCTCCTCCCTGACCAAAAACAACAGGATCTTATGATAATGCTTGTCCCGTTCCAGCAACTGCATCTCGTTTTACACGGTACGCCTAAATTTTGCTACGGAATCCAAATATTCTATGTGGCTGTACCTGCAAACTCTCCCATAGTTTTTGTCTACTACCGCCAGCGGCATCGAGAGTTGCCTTATCAAAATAAAAACCAGATTGTCCAGGAGCACCACCGTAGATGACATCACCTTCTTTTAACATTGTGTTAGACCATAAGTCGCGTCCTTTGTACTCCCCATGACCTTGCCACTGCCTGCCGAAAGCAGCCTGATTATGGTCATTTGCTTTCGTCGGTGCACATCTTGGTTTCAACCCCCACGGATCCCCCCATCCCAGCGCATTCGGCGCATACTGGTAAAGGTTTATCCCCCCGCCAGCCCTATCGGGTCCTGATGCGTAAACCGCCCACAGTCCGGGTCGTAATACCGGAATAGAATGTAGTGCAGACCTGTCTCACGATCCGGGTATTGCCCCGCATACGCAGGTTCTGAGAATATCCTGATAACTGCGTCTCGCTTTCCCGCAACAGCTTGCCCCAGGCGCTGTTCACCCCTCCCCAGCGCACCTGCCCTTCGCTATCCGTCATCCGCTCCGGCGTACCGTTGGGCTGGCAGTGGAACCAGAAGATCTCCGGGGCATCCACGCCATCAATACGCGCCAGCGGATCGTAGCTGTCCTGGTAGCAGTAGACACAGGTCAGCGGCACGTCCCCGTGCACTTCCTGCAGCAGGCGGAACCCTTCCCAGACAAACCGGGTGGTGACAAGCTTACCGGTTGGCTGCCCGCCCAGCATCTGGTGTCGCATTTTGCTGATGCGGCGACCGAGCAGATCGTAGCGGAAACTTACCTGCGTCTGCGGTTTGTTGCGGTTCCTCGGGTTTGGCCGTTATCCTTCTCTACGGTGCGAGCATGGATATTATTATGCCAGCGAATACCATTCAGCTGCGTCAGGCGGTTGTGCGTAACCTTCTTAGCAGAACCTTCAAGCGGTTTACCGGCAGCATCCCAGCGCCACTGCTCCTGCCCGGGTAGCGTGCCGTCCTGAACAAGCAAACGCCCGACCCTTTCGTATTGCCAGCGGTACCAGCTGAACGGGTTATCATCCCGATCTTCCCGTACCAGGTTATTGCGGTAGTCGTAATCCCAGTGGCGGGACTCGCATCGTGGTGTCGGACGCTGGGCATTGCCGGTAAAGACGTCCCGGCGATGCAGTCGACCAAAATAGTCGTACTCGTTGCGGGTGGTCAGCGCCCCCTGCGTGCAGAATGGAAAAATTGCACTGTTAAAGATGGCGACATACTAAACTTCCTGAGTAAAGTTTAAATAGTTTCAGTTGTGTCTTGAGACTCTCTTTACCTTATGGCATTTACAAATAACCAACGCCATATCTTGATTTTTTATTGAAAGATCAACTAAGGTGTATATAGTGAATCCTGAAAGTGAGTAATTCATCTCGCCATAAATCCAATTTTTACAAAATTATTATCTAACTATTCTTTATGCATTTCATTATACATTTCTCTTTTTTAGACTCATTTTTAAAAGATGTACAAAGAAGATTATTATTTCATTTAGAAAAAAGGGATTAATCCGAGTTTTTATCTCGTATACCAAATAAGGCAGTCATCTATAATAAATTTAAATATCACTATTGGACAATATGACTTCCGTTACATGAATGGATAACTCATATATGTAATGTACGATTTATTACCATCAGAGATTAAGATCCCATCCAATATATATCCCACAATCAAAGGATCTTTCATTTGATTGCACTGTTATCTCTCCCCATTCATAAGTCCATTTTGTTCCATATGGAGGCTTATTTATCTTTCCCATATTGTTTCTGGAAAATTTATTTTGAACCCATTCTGTCAATCGTCTTTCTTCCTCTTCTAGATTTTTTAACGATGCCCTCTTATCCCAATCTTTGAGTGATTGATAAAAATCTCCGTCTTTACTTGTAAGAAAAAGAGATGGGTTAAATGAGAAAATTGCTGGTCTGAACTCTACGATAAAGTTCTGCCCTTCCCATTCAATATCATTTTTCGAAAAATAAAATTTACCTATCTTAGTGAATTGCGGATGGGTTTTGTAAAATTCAGATGAAGTGAATGTTTCAAAAGAGCTAAGTTCAATAGGATAACCATCAATTTTAACATTCCCATTTTTAACATTAAATGTCATCTTCTTCATATATCTATAATCTTACCTGGAATTAATTTACCTCTTGCTTCTTCAGGTATGTAAAACTGCCCCCCCCTTTCCGGATTGAGGATTCGCCGTTGCACAACCCCTAGAAACAAATATATCCTTAATACATAATATTCCCTAACTTTGGTTCCTATAGGGAAATCTGAGTTAAGTGTCACTTGTGACACCTCATGATATCCTAATGAATCACCTTTAGATTGCCTAACTGTAGTATGAGTTATGGTGTATGCAGGTAACTGATCACCATTTGAATGCAATGCATAGAGGATCGTTCTTTTTTAAGCGTTCTGTTCGAGTAACTATCAATACCTTTATAATCTTTATTATGAGGTCCTTGCCACTTACCACATTAGCACCATCAACTTCGCGATAAACATTCCAGTATTCATTACCATGAATATGAGGTTGAGAGGAAATCTGGACGTTATCTTTCAACACATTCGGTAAGTTTATGGAGTCATAGCGCCAGCGAATGCAACAAAGTCGTCTGTGGTTTGTTAGCATAACCTTAAATACCGAACATCAATAAAATTTATATGATACTTTTTGTTAAGAAAATAATCTGTAATCTTTATAGCAGCGTACACTAATGCACTGTAAGAGGTATACATATTGTTCTATTGACAACATGCGTACCGTAAAGTTATTAACAGTCCATAACCTGGTTTTTTAGAATCGAGGGTTCCACAGCGGATTCATTATTCAAATCCTAACACCCTCGATTGTGGTCGAACATTAACATTTTAAATCGAATATATTAAATTAAATAATTTCCGATCTTCACCTTCAGGTCCGAATTTATATTCATCACCAACTAACCTCAGTATTTTTTCTTCATCTACAAAGAAACCTCTGTATACTATAGCGGAAATTACCCTTCCAAATATATCTGAAGAAACGTGTCTTCTCAATGTTTTAAGATCTGCTAAATTATCTCTAAGAATATAATAAGCGTAATTCATTAGAATGAAGTTGGATATTAATAAATTTTTTGTAGATTGATACTTATCAAAACACTGCTCCAAAGCTTTATATATTATTTTTTTAGATTTTTTATATGCATTAATAAAATTGCCAGGATCGATAAGATAGCAATTTTTATCATTAAACAACAGGTGATTATCTTCGTTATTCGCAACAAACAAAAAATTCAATACCGATGATTGATAGTATTTTATAGCCTTAATATCTCCAAAGTTTTTCTTTTTTTCAAATTGTGCATAAAATTGCTCAAGCAATGATAATACAGTTACATTGCCATGCTGAACAGTATTTATACAGAGCCCATCATTAGTAATGCATAGTAAATTATAAGAGTCATCATCCATGCCCATTTCAAAACACAAAAACCTTAAAAAAAAGTCTTTTGCTTTTATTGCGTAATCTTCTTTGCTGTTTTTTAAGGAAAGAAGTTGATGTATATAAAATAATATAACGATATCTTTATCTATACGCTGTCGATTATCTATTTGAAACAGATAACCTAATCGAGAAAGAAAAACTTCAAATGCATATTTCCCTTCTTCACTTAGGCCTAGCTTCTTTAATGCACGCTGTAACATAACCTTAGGAAAGCAAGTTTGCCAACGACTCAACTCTGCATACTTCCCATTTTCTTTTTTAAAATAAACGGGAAAAAGGTCTGGTTCATCTTGAACATAGACATAATTTCCAAAACTTTCAATCTCTGCTCTCGCATTAGTGAAGTGTTCAATTTTATGTAGATACATTTCAAAAATCATTAAGTAATCCTCTTACCACATTTCTTCCAATTACCTTTAGCATCTTTCTTTTCAATCTGGAATGAAGTGATTTTATCATTAAAACGAGAAAGGATATTTTTACCGATGCCCCTTGCTCCAGGTTCATTTCTCTTTGATAGAACTCCATCTTTCAGCCCGGTTTCTTTGTAATCAACTTTTGATATATCACTATGTTGATTAAGAAGCTCAACCCCAGAGTCATTTACGGTCATAACGGCACGATACTTTTCATTTCCAGGGTTAAACCCTGGTCGGCTATCATGATTAACCCATATGGCTTTTTCACCACGATTATTAGAAACCAATCCGCCTTTACCATCGCGTTCAGAAGCTGATGCAATCGCTTCATCTTTACTCATATAGCGTATAACTTCCTCTTGTTTTAATCCCAGAGGGTCTATTCGGGTTAAACTATTTGCACCATACTGGTAAAGGTTTATCCCCCCCGCCAGCCCTATCGGGTCCTGCTGCGTAAACCGCCCGCAGTCCGGGTCATAATACCGGAACAGATTGTAGTGCAGCCCTGTCTCACGGTCCAGGTATTGCCCCTGCATCCGCAGGTTCTGAGAATATCCTGATACTTGCGTCTCGCTTTCCCGCAGCAGCTTGCCCCAGGCGCTGTTCACCCCTTCCCAGCGCACCTGCCCTTCGATATCCGTCATCCGCTCCGGCGTGCCGTTCGGCTGACAGTGGAACCAGAAGGTCTCCGGGGCATCAACGCCGTCAATACGCGCCAGCGGGTCGTAGCTGTCCTGATCGCTGTAGACGTAGGTCAGCGGCACGTCCCCGTGCACTTCCTGCAGCAGACGGAACCCTTCCCAGACAAACCGGGTAGTGATCGGCTTGCAGGTTGGCTTTCCGCCCAGCATCTGACGTCGCGTTTTGCTGATGCGTCGCCCAAGCGGATCGTAGCGGAAGCTGACCTGCGTCTGCGGTTTGTTGCGGTCCCGCGGCTGGCTGATGACTTCCGTCAGACGGTGCTCACCGTCGTAGCGGTAGTGCCAGCGGGTCTGGCCGTTATCCTTCTCCACGGTGCGGCCGTGGATGTCATAACGCCAGCGAATGCCGTTCAGCTGCGTCAGGCGGTTGTGCGTGACCTTCTCAGCAGATCCTTCCAGCGGGTTACCGGCAGCATCCCAGCGCCACTGCTCCTGGCCGGGCAGCGTGCCGTCCTGAATCAGCAGACGCCCGGCGCTGTCGTACTGCCAGCGGTACCAGCTGAACGGGTTATCGTCCCGCTCTTCCCGCACCAGGTTATTGCGGTAGTCGTAATCCCAGCGGCGGGACCAGCGGCGCGGCGACGGGCGCTGCGCATTGCCGGTAAAGACGTCCCGGCGATGCAGTCGACCAAGACGATCGTACTCACTGCGGGTGGTCAGCAGCCCCTGGGTGCGGCTGGTCTCCCGGTGGAGTTCATCGCGGGTAAAATCGGAGACCGACAGCTTATCGAGGGCAATGCTGAGCAGATGCCCGCTGCCGTAGTAAAACTGCTTCAGCTCGCGGCCATCGGGCAGCGTGACGGAGGTGCGGTTGCCGAGAGCATCATACTCCCATGTCAGCTCACCGTGCTCGCCCACTTCACGCGTGACACGCCCCAGGGCGTCATAGTCAAAGGCAAGTTCCTGTTCTGCCTCTGCACTCCAGGCATCAACGGAAAGTGCCGGATGAAGTCCAATACGACTCAGCAAACCTGACGGTGTGTAGTGATAACGGGTCTGCCCTTCCGGCGTGGTGCGGGCAACCAGCTGGCCACTCGCGCTCCAGGCGAAGGCATGGGTGATGGCTTCCGGATGACCGGCGGCAAACGTGCGCGCTATCGTACGCCCGCAGGCGTCATAGCGATACTGCGAGGCTACGCCATCGAGCCCCACCTCTTCCAGCAGCAGCGAGTCCGCACCCCAGCGGAACTGGTACGCTTCGCCGTTTTCGTTTTCCAGGGCAATCAGTCGCCCGCGGCTGTCCCAGCGGCGGCGGACCTCTTCACCCTGAGTATTACGTGTAGCGGTTAATCGTCCTGCCTCGTCGTATTTAAACTCACTTTCTTTGCCATCAGCGCCCGCATGCGTCACCGGCAGACCGCGTTCGTTCCATGCAAGTGACTCTGTCCAGCCTTCCGGTCGATCGAGTTGCACCGGACGCCCTGCGGCATCGTAGCGATAGCGCGTCTCTTCGCCGTCAGCGCCGATCTCAGTCGTTAACCAGCCCAGCGGATGATAGGTATAGCGGGTTATTCGTCCTGAACAGTCTGTGGCACGAATGACCTGCCCGGCCTCGTTGTACTCCTGGTAGCGACGGTTTCCCGCGGCATCAACTTCTTCAACGACCTGACCAAACTCGTCCCGGCGCAGCAATGTTGTCTGCCCCATCGGGTCTACCACACGCTTCAGCCCGTGATGTTCGTCGTACCAGAAACGGGTCGCACTGCCGTCGGCTTCAATGATGGCTGACGGCAGCGCGCGGTGCTCCAGCCAGGTGGTGGTGCGGGTATTGCCGTCGGCGTCGATTTCCTGCACCCGGTTGCCCATTTCGTCGTAGACGAAGGTGACGGCGTTCCCGAGGGGATCGACGCGACGGGTCAGAAGTTCGTTTTCATCCCACTCGTAGCACCAGTTTTCACCGCGCTCGTCAACGTAGCGGACAATCAGATTTTGCGCGTTCCAGTAGTGCTTACGCGTCTGGCCATCGTAGTGCTCGACGGTCGTCAGCCCGGCGGCTAAATCGTAGGTGAAGCGGCAGCCGTCGCCGGTGCTGGTGCGGTTTTCCACCACGCGCCAGTGGTCGAATTTTTGCCAGCGGTATTCGCTCTCCAGCCCGCCTGGCAGGCGGTGCCAGACCATCAGGCCGTGGTCGTTATAGCGGTATTCACGCGTTACTACGCCAGAGGCATCCGTCACACTCGCCAGCTGGCCACGCGCATCGTAACCCCACTGCATCAGCGGCCAGGTACGGTTGCCGTCAAAATGGCTGGCAGAGGTGGCGCGCTGTGGGAAACGCTCATCTTCATAGCGCAGGGTGACATCAATCGCCCGTGGCTCATCGTGAAGATTGACCAGCCTGCCGTGTTCATCCCACTCCGTCAGCAGCGCGTTACCGTATTCGTCGCTGAGGGAGGCCAGACGCAGGATGGTGGGATTCGCCCGGGTCGGTTTATACAGACGCCATACCGCGCCGTCATCGTCGGCAATCGCCACGTCGCCGCTCTCATTGCGGCGGATGATGATGCCTTCGCTGATGCTGTAAAACGCGCGATCGACGGGCGGCAGCTCAAAGCTTAGCTCACGGCCGGTTTCGTCGAACCAGGTCGCGTTGTTCTCTTCGAGCGTCAGATAGCTGTCAAAGGTTGTCGCCCAACCCAGACCAAACAGCCCTTCACGGGTGGTCAGGCTGTTGTAGCTGCGCTGCCAGCGCAGCGGGAAGCGCCCCGGCAGCGAGAAATCGAGTTCATCGTCATCATTCAGCACCTTCACGCCGGTTGCAGCATGTACCGGGTGCGAGGAGCCAAACACAGCATTAACGGCCATATCGGCCAGCATGCCACCGCCGGCTGCCGCCAGTGCACAGGGCATATTTTTCAGGATTTTACCCGGACGTCCGCGCAGCAGGGAGAGCGCAATCATCCCCAGCGCCAGACCCGGCGTTTTACCGCTTTTGATATCGCGGACCGTGAGCGTGTCCCCGCCGATGATCACATTCGGGGAGACATCGTCGGAAACGGTGCCTTCGCAGGTGGTGCGATCTTTTGCACGTACCGCGGGCTGCCCGTTAATGAAGACGCTTTTAGAGCCTTCCGCCAGATACTGCGGCCCGGAGTGCTTTTCGCACGCCACCTTGTCTTCTTCCAGCGGCGAGGTTCCCGCGGCGGCAGAAGCCACGCTCGGCTGCCACATCTCGCTGCCAAACTGTCCAGCGGCGGAAAGCAGCATGCCGGCGTAATCGGCAAAGCTGCCCGGAGACTGTGGTTCAGGTGACGGTGTGTCGGCGGGCGTCAGCGTCCCGGCCGCTCGTGCAGCGGGAATCGCGTTCGTCAGAACGTTATCAGACCCGGTGGTGATTTTGCCCGCTGGCGACGGTGGGAACAGCGCGTTGCCTAAGCCTTCGGCGGCGTTGCTGATATCGTCAGTTATACCTGCCACGTTTGCCAGTACGCCGCCAATGATCCCACTTAACAGACAGCTGGATCCAATAGCCGCCACGCCCGCAGCGGCGGCACCCGCCCCCAGCAGCGGAGCAGCAACGGTTGCCGCCGCGCCCACGGCAGCGCCGATAACGGCATAGGCCGCACCTTCCGCCACAATACTGGTGATATCCGCAAAAATGCTGGAGTGAATGATCTCGTCGCCCTGACGGGCCGCGTTGTTATCGCTCATGCCTTACACATTCCGGTTGTCGTTTAGCGTCAGACTCTGCTTAAGTGCGCTCCAGCGCACCTCATCCTCTGCGGTGAATGCTCTGAGCGCCGAGAGGGTAAAAATCATCAACACCGGCTTGCCCGGCGTTTGTACGGCCAGCTGTTTTTGCCAAATGCGCTGTCCGTTACTGTCAAAAGTCGTCTCGACTTCCAGCGCGTTAATTTTTCCGTCAGGCCCGACCTTTACGCTCTGGAATGCGCTTTGGGCAATCTCGCCCATTTGCGGACGTAGTAGTTCCCACTGGCGGTGAAACTCTTTCTCATAGTCGCTGCCATCCGGAATAACACCGCGACTGACCACCACGGACAACCCGCTTTCGTCGTCGCGAATAATGTTCATACTGTTATCCTGCCACGCGGCAGGAAAAAGGGAGAAGGAACCTTCCTGGAGGGTATATTTCATATGGGAACTCGGGATGATTAATAGTGTGAGAAACAAAAGAGGCCAATCCACACTGGCCTTTTGGCTGGCGAATGCATTATTTAAGCCACTGACCTGACTGTTCAACTAACACATGGCTGCCTTTGCTCACGACCAATTTCACGGGTGAGTAAGTCACGGTGTAAGCGATCTCGCCATTCTTATAGGTAGAGCCAATTATTTTGCCTGCAGGATCGTGCAACGTTTTCCCCTTAAGGGAGATCGTACTATTATCACTTTTGCGCACGCCGAGATAATACATCTGGTCACATTCACTAGTAAAACGCCCGCATTTATTGACCAGAGAAATAGCGAACTTTTCAGTATTGAGTTTTCGGGTTTCAACTGTCTGAGCCGAAGCAGCTTTCTGTAACGTATAACGCTGCGGAGCATAATAATTTCCTTTTTGAGGAGGAGTAACTAAACGCCATTCCATTTCACTCCCCTTAATTTCCAGAACAGCCCGTCCGCCTATACCGCCAAACGATGAGTTGAACTCAACATTGGCACGATTGCCCGCGATCGTACCGCTAAGATTACGCTCATCATCTTCCGGGCAATCAATGCGGTTTCCTCTTTGAGAAATATAGCAATAAGATCCGGAGATACGGCCACCTGATTCAGCTAACCGCAGAGTTAACGTCGAGTCGTTCGCGTACTCGCCTGACCATACTCCGCCAAATGCGGGACCAGATTGGCTTATCGTTTCAAAATGCAGTGTGCCAAATCTTGCAGCCCATTTTTTAATATCGCCGTTAATATCCTGACGATGTTCAGAAGACTGATAATGAATAACGTCAGACTCGGGTATGACCCAGGCAGCGTAGATTTTGCCATCTGGTTCGATAACCAAAGCAGAGGCGTTTTCCAGATAAAGATCTTTTAGCCAGCCTTCAATCAACAATCCTCCGTCAGCCGTGGAATGCGGTTCACCAAATACATCAAAATTGTTGATAAACGTCTGGTAATCGCTTCCCAGGGCCTTTCTGAGGAGGTCTGTCACTTCGCTATCGTTAACGATGCGACTGACCGTATTGAGCTTATTGTATTGTGATAACTCTAGCGCAGTTGCAGTTTCAGTTGCATCTGCCAAGAAAGCGGTGAGCAATACGGCTGCCAGATATTTCCTTTTCATAAATTACTCTGGATTTCCATTGTCGTAATTCATTGTTATCTTAACAATTTTACTGTCTTTGATCTCAAAAGAGAGGACCTTTTTACCCAACTCATAGGTAATCCATTGTTCTCCAGCATCCTTTGCGACCTGACCGTCACCGTATGCTGTGTTCAAGTCCGTTCTCGTTGAACCAACATGGACACCACGCGGCGTTGCGACATCTGTAGCAGTCAGCGTGATCTGCGACACGATATATTCATCAACGCTTCGTTCCGCTTTATCCCACCAGAGATTGGAACTGAAAATGTCTAACCCAGACTTATGATGCTGGAAGAATTTATAGTTAGCTCCGTCAAAAGGAACCTCACCGGTAAAACTGCCTTCCACTGGCACGTCAATTCTGCGCGCAACGTCAGGAGTCCATCTGTCACCCAATTCGACAGGCTGGCTTTTTATCTGCACAGAAAAATCGTGATTTGTCAGAACGGGCGGTATAACTTGAGCCAATACCGCACTGCTGCACAGACAGGTAAGCATCAGAACAAAACAAAGATATGTCGGAGTCTGTTTTTTCACGTTAATCGTCATTTTCTCAATCTAAATTACGCTTCTCACCGATGTGGGAAACCGCGAGTCATGGAAGCTGTTTTCTTAGTCAGCGCTAATAACAACAGAGCTCAGACAGTCAGGTTTTTTTACGGTGAAACTGAAACTCACTTTTTGCCCATTCATATCTTTTGGTGCTGTATAACTGGTCACTTCATTCTCCGAGCGGCCTCGGGGATAATCAGTTAACGTCAGTTGTGGGTAATGCTTTTTAACGGTTTGAAGTGTGATGCACTGGCCTGATGGTGAAAAATTCAGTAATGGAGCCATGCCATCATTTTCTTTGCTTACTCGTAAATCAATGGTAGTAATGCTCGTACCCTCCAAAAGCTTGAAATCATCAGCATGGTAGAGGTTCATATATGCATTATTTTTCATGTAGGTAAAATGCAACGGCATGTCATTTAGACTCGTAACGGATAACGTTTTGAGTGAGGCGCTCATTTGTGAAATGAACGCCCAGAGATCCTTTTTCTCTGAATTTCCCTCAGCCATTCCCGTCGTTAATAATGCAATAAGCACTGCTACGACCTTACTCACCTTTAGTCGTAAATTTCTCCTGCACCGCCGCATCAATATCCCCTTTATGCCCGGAACCCGGCGCCGTGGTGCCCGGTTGTGTGCCAGACGTATTCAGGTGCAGCTTACCGCCGGTGGTGATATGACCATCCCCTTCAACGAAGAAATTAAACTCTTTGCCGATGAGGTTAATCTTGCCGTTAGCGTTCAGCTCAATTGCGCTTTCACCAGAGACCAGCCGTAGCTTCGTACCGGAAGCAATGACATATTGCTCCACCGCCGCATCCAGCTTGCCTTTGCCCGTCAGGATCTCTGTTCCGCCTTTCACCGCCTGGATCTGATTCGCTTCCACCCGATGCAGTTCATTTTTCTTCACATAATGGCTGCGCTCGCCACCGACGCTGTGCGTTTCATCGTTCTTAATGCTGGTGTCCATGTTGCGCTCAGCCTGGATCCACACCTGCTCTGCACCCGCCTTGTCCTCAAAGCGCAGGGCGTTGGCATTATCCACGGAGCCATCCTTCGTGCGGCTCATAAAACCCATCTGCGTGGCCGCCGCCGGCAGCGCCCACGGCGGCATGCTCGCCTCGTTGTACACGCGACCAGTAATAATCGGACGGTCCGGATCGCCGTTGATAAAGTCCACCACCACCTCATCGCCGACCCGCGGAATTTGCACCCCGCCGTACCCCTGACCCGCCCAGGCGCTCGACACACGCACCCAGCAGGAGCTGGTGTCATCCCCCTTCGCCAGACGGTCCCAGTGGAATTTCACCTTCACGCGGCCATATTTGTCCGTCCAGATACTCTCCCCATTTGGCCCCACAACCTTTGCCGTCTGCGGGCCGTAGGTGCGCGGCCACGCCGTGCTCTGCGCCGGACGGTATGACACCGACGCCGGGATGACCGCGAAATCTGTGCGGTGAAGGGTTTCACCCTCGCCGCTCGCGTAGCGGTTCTCCTCGAAATGGTAACCCGCCGCCGTGACCAGATAGTCACCGTTATCACTGAAGAACGGGGCGTTAGTCAGGGTGAAGGTGTGTCCCGGTGCAATACCCGCGGCCGTGGCCGTCGCCTGAATCTGCTGGTGCTCCACCTGCCAGCGCTCCTGACGGATACGGGCGTAGAACTCCGCATGCCCGGTCTCAACAAACCGTCCCGGCCAGTCGTACACGTCGATACTGCCCGGTTTCGGTGACGCCGGGTTCTGCTGCGCCTGGAACAGCCACGCGTTCGGCTTGCGGAAGTCGTAGTCATCGAGGCTGTAAATCCCCGGGGTGACGCTGTCCTCCAGCGCCCACTGGCTGATACCTTCTTCATCCGTACTGCCGCCTGACGGCGTCTGGTGGTAAGGAATGACTTCGTAGCCGCTGAACGGCTGATGCTGCGTCGCGGCGTCGGTGAGCACCAGGGTGTGCTTGTCCGCCTCGTGGCTGAAGTGATACGCAATCCCCTCCAGCTCCATCAGACGGCTGATGAAGTCCAGGCTCGACTCCTGATACTGCACGCAGTAGTCCCACACCCGGTAGCTGCCGGTGAGCTTATCCTCCACGTTGACCTGATGTTCAGCCAGCAGGGTTTTCACAATCTGCGGCACCGTCTGACCCTGGAAGATACGCAGATTACGGTCGCGCTTCATCGGCCACAGGTCCGGCTCCACCGTCAGCTGGTACACCGCATAGCGGGTGCCCGTCAGCTCGACGGCACTCACCGCCACGCGGGTGATTTTTCCATTGATATAGCGGGGCGTCAGCAGGCTCTGCGTCGGGATGGTCACCGTGACCGGCTGACCCAGCAGTTTGCTGCGGTCAATGCGCGCATCCGTGCCAAGCAGGGTCAGCGTCAGGGCGAACGACTCGGACATCGCCTCGCGGCCCGTCAGTTTCCAGAACAGAAGCCCCTCCACCGGGAGCTGAACGGTAATTCGGTTGAGCATAATCTTTATTCCGTAATGGTTTTATGCTGGAGAAGATAATAAAAAACGGATAAATGAAAAAAGTCATTTACTATTACATGTAACCAGGCAGATGAAAAATCACCTGGGGGAAATCGACGAGGAATCTATCATTTAATATGGAACACTTAATTAACTAATTAAAAATACACCCTACGCATAGCACCATACTTTCCCCATGCTAAAAACAAAGCATTGGTATAAAGCACACATTTCTTCCGCAGCGATGAAATTTCCCCAGCACGTCCACAGTGTTACTCCGGAGATGGATAACCCCCTATCATTCGTCAAGCCGACTTCAGTAATGTGTGGTGGAGTCAAACCTGCTGGCTTAACACGCATGGGAAATATCACCTGGTAATGAAGTATTTCCTTGTCAGTTGAGGTGTACAGCCATTTCCAGTCATTCGGTTACTGGTAGCGGAGGCTATGGGAAACGGATAGATGTTCTAAGTGTTTATAATTTCTCTTCACTTAGGCCGCGGAGGCTAACCAGATACCATAGAATATAAGAATGCAACCAAATGATGCCAGACATTTCGCCAGTAAAAGCAATCCGGGGCTATATCTGTTTGCCAGTGATGACAAAATCGAATAATTTTGCTCCGTGTTATATCGCTGATGAAAACGCATTATAGCTTCAAATATTGTGCAAAGCATAACGACGAAAAACTTAGCCAATAACAGTGTGACAAATGAAGGCGGAATAACGATTAGTACAAACTCACCATCTTCTTTTGTCATCGAGGGGAAAATTTCCCGCAATCCGATCAACACGAAAACCAGAATAAAAGTGCCGACTAATATAAAAGATAATTTTACGAAAAAAACTACCCATTCTTTTTTGTTAAAACTATCTTTGCCATTCCAGATATAGGCAAGAGCGACCAATGAAAAAATAATAAACCCGAGAAACTTCATTGAATCCGCTGCTCCTTATTCGCTCGCCCGACTATGACAGTCACACCCCCAGTATTAACAATTGGCGCATGGCGGGTTGCGTGAGGATGATCACCGCAACCAGTTGACCGAGCTGCCTGCTGCGGTCGATGCACGCATCCGGATCGGGTCAAGGGCATGACGCAAAGCGGAGACGTGGTTGCGATAACAGTAGAAACAACGGTATCCGTTATGCAACCTTAATCATTGTGCTTACTTTAGCCAAAGACCCGAAAACATAAGGACGCTTCCGAGGGAAATTAAGCTTTTAGCAACGATAAGTAAGCCAGGCGCGACGATGCGTGATATAGACGATATTTTTTCATAATTTTCCACATTGTAGCTTTTGTGCCCCCTCAGAATCCCCGAGAAAACAGTACAGAGCAGCACAACTGTGACCTTTAAACCCCATACGCACAGAAAAGACATAGAAAAAATGATCGAATATTGTTTGGCCGTTGCGATGGAAAACAATGACATCGACTGAGAAAGCCATTTAAACGTAAAGCCAATGACAACTGTGGCTACTAACACCAGAACCAACATCATCCCCGCCAGGAGCCACTTTTTCTTGTTAAAAAAATCTTTTCCATTCCAGATAAGCGCTAGTGTCCAAATCATAAAGAAAATAAAGAAAAACCAATGCATTACAATATTTCCCATTTATCCTCTTTAATCTTTTTTCAAAAGGGCAACACACTCAGCAATACCATTAATTCCGCCATCTGCCTGAGCGGAAATTACGACCAGCTCAAACCCTCACTATCCAAATATGAAAACAATTACAAGAAAGTATCTTCAGGAGCCCTGTCGAATAATTCACCTGCCATTCTGGCGATACGTTCGTGTTGTACCAATTTGTCTTTCCACTCCTGTGGGATACCGGAATAACCATACAGCGCACCCGCGATTTGCCCCGCCGTCGCCGCAACGCTGTCAGCATCATCGGCAAGATTGGCGGCCAACAGAATAGCATCTCTGAAATTATCCGTATTCCATACGGACCACATCGCGGCCTCAAGCGTATCGATGACATAACCACTTGAACGAATCTGATCGCGAGTTTTTTGCTTATATTCACCCGCGTTGATAATCATTACACGTGGCTGAAGCGGCATGACGTGTGGAGCAAAAACAAAATCTTTATTGCTGCCATTAATCATATGTACAAGTAAATAACTTAAATACTGTGTGCTATTTATTGCTTCCGCGGCACCGTGCGTGGCGATGCTCTGTTTTTTAGCTTCATAAAACGCTTTGCTTAATGACTTTCTAAAAAAAATTGAGACAGGCGCTTGTCTGATAATAGAAGCATTACCTGCAGTTTCTGGCGAAGTATTACCGCTCCACCCAGGACCAACAGTTAAATATTGTTCTAAAGCAAAGCGAGTTGTATTACCTATATCAAAACAGATGCCATTTGAACTGTTATAACCATGCTGATACCATTCCAGAAGCTTATTCCTGAAGCATATAGTATCAGCATCACCCTTCTCAAGAAGCGTTTCCGCAAGACATAATGCCATGGATGTGTCATCCGTCCATTCGCCTGCGCGAAGTCGAAATGGCCCACCTCCTGTCATATCTTTGACGTATGCTCTGTCACGAGGTAGAAATTCGAGCGTCGTCCCTACAGCATCTCCAACAGCAAGACCAATAAGCGCACCAACAGCACGATCTCGCGATTCCACTAGTGAGATGTTGCATGATGGTGTTAAGTCCCATTGTTTTTGGGCATCGCAATCAAAAGATGATTCTAATAGTTTATCATTATATTTATACTGCATTTTCTGCTGGACTGAAAGACTACTAACAGGTAAGTACTTACGATATCTATCTACATATTTTAACAATACATTCAAATTAGCATGTAAATCAATCACCATCCACCCATAATAAAATATATTTAACATCAACCCTAAAATTCATCAGGATATTTCATTTTAAGATTTTGTTGTTTTATTCTATAATTGGCATCAATCTCATGCGGGAGCCTAACCTTTAATCCTCGGCGGATTTGATCAACAATAAACCAGGCATCCGACAGCCTTTCAAAAAACAACTCATCCGAATTATCAAACTCCTTCGCTGCATACATACCGAACGTCATCTTCCATAATTTCGCCTTATCCTTTTCCTTGCCTTCGATGAGGTCCCGCAGAAATAGTAATTGTTGTACTGTAGGGTCGTACATTTGCAAAAGCGGGGATTGGGGATTACTTTTTCTGACTTCAGCATATCTCTTTTGAGATAAACTTAATGCTTTTTCAACATAATCCAAGACTGTTATTTCATTCATTGTATTGAGTTAAATTATTAGAGTGAGAGCGCGCCTATTATTCCCGACCACTTTTGCCTGATAAAATCAGTCACCACATTTTATTAAAGGAAGATAATAGAATTAAGAGGGGAAATTAAAAAATCACTTTCTTTATTAATGAGTGACTATCATCAAATATGGTCGACTTGATGTTTCGGTATATTTCAATACTGGAAAAGTGAGTTGTTTCGTCTCACATCCAACTTCGCATCAACACAACATTTTCTATTCAACTTAATAGCACGCTATAATAGCCGCGTCATATGATTTATACAATTACTAGAAATTATCCTCAAGTGCTCTATCGAATAGTTCACCTGCCATTGTGGTGATACGTTCGTGTTGCTCGAGTTTATTTTTCCAATCCTGGGGAATACAGGAATCACCATATAATGCTCCAGCTATTTGCCCCACCGTCGCCGCAACGATGTCAGCGTCATAGGCAAGATTGGCGGCCAGCAGAATTCAAAAAAACTGCCTATCACTTACGATATCTTTTTTGTCTTTTCAAATATTCCACATCTTGTTCATGAGGAAGAATGATCTTCAATCCTTTCCCCATCTGCGAAGCTATATAATTAGCATTAGATAAATGCTCAGCAAGTTCGGCATCTGTTGTATCAAATTCTTTAGATGCAAGTACTCCAAGATTCAATGAATGTAATTTACTTTTATCTTTTTCAGCGTCAACCAAAACAGATTTAATATAATCCAACTGGCACTTCACCATAACATACAGTGAAAAATCAGGTTTTGTTTCCAATCGTTTATTGATTATATCAATGGCATCATTGATATAATTCAGCTCGTTATAATTTTCTTTATTCATGAGCACTCTTAGACATATTTTTATCTTAATAAATTCTGTACCCCCTACCTTTTGGCTGGTAGGGATATTTTTAACTAGCCAAATACCAGGCACGGGAAGCAATATTACCGAACTACTCTACTTTTTTTGCATAATTCAGTATATTTTCTATGCTGGCAAAGTGAGTTGTTTTCCTCACATGTAACTTCACATTAACCCAACATTTTCTCTCCAACTGAATGGCACGCTACAATAGCCGTGCCATATGAATTATTCAATTATAAAAAATTATCCTCAGGAGCTCTATCAAACAGTTCACCTGCCATTTTGGCGATACGCTCGTGTTGTACAAGTTTGTTTTTCCACTCCGACGGAATACCAGAATAACCATATAATGCTCCCGCTATTTGTCCTGCCGTCGCCGCAACGCTGTCAGCATCATCGGCAAGATTGGCGGCCAACAGAATAGCATCTCTGAAATTATCCGTATTCCATACGGACCACATCGCGGCCTCAAGCGTATCGATGACATAACCACTTGAACGAATCTGATCGCGAGTTTTTTGCTTATATTCACCCGCATTTATGATCATTACACGCGCGCATAATGGGAAAACATGAGGGGAAAAAGCTTCTTCTTTTTTATAACCGTTAATTAAATAGTGCAATACCAATCCGAGAAATTGGCATGCATTAATTGACTCTACCGCGCCATGAGTTGCGCGACTCTGAGCCTGGGATTCGAAGTAAATCGCGCGCAGCGATTTTCGACGAAAGATAGACACCGGAGCTTGACGAATAACCCCAGCATTACCAGCAGTGTGTTTCTCGGTATTACCATACCAGGAAGGCCCAATACGCAAATACTGTTCAAGCGCAAATCGCGTCGTATTGCCAATATCGAAACACCGACCATTACTGCTATTATCACCGTTAAGATACCATTTAACGAGATATTTTCTAAGTATATCGGTATGCATTCTGTTTTCTGAAAGATAAGTTTCCGCCAGACATAATGCCATGGACGTATCATCCGTCCATTCACCGGGTTTTAAATGAAAAGGTCCGCCACCAATCATATCCGCTACATGTTCACTGTCTCTTTTCTTAAACTCAAGAGTAGTGCCGACTGCGTCCCCAACAGCCAAACCGACCAGCGCCCCAAGTGCTTTATCACGTGAAATATCTTCAGTCGTAATTAAAGGTAATGTTTCATCCCAGGCTTGTGAAGAACTCAAACCATCAATACCGTCATTTTTTATTGCCTTACGGACATTAATTGGCATGTATGTACGATAGCGATCGGCATAATGATTGATTACAGAGTCTTCAGTATGAAGGTCGATCATGGTATTTCCCTTAATTCTATATTTGTTATCCCAAGTTCATCTGACCTGCTGATAACCTCAAACGATGTATTAGGCTTAAATAGCACTTCAGTCTCTGTTGCATTGAATTCTGAAAGGAAGTCAATTTTCCGGCCGGAAAAACCTTCAATACGCATTTGGATAGGACCGCTGAAGCCTTGATTAACATCAGTACTAACAAAGGCTGGATCGATAACTGTTTTGCCCGGAGTATATCCATCCAAGATGTGTGAAGGTAAGCTGTTCATCCCGCGGTATGTCTCTCCACTAAAAGCAGGAAGCTGGTCCAAGCCATCATTTATATGTTGAGTAAATGCTTCCATTTCTTTAGTCATTGGTTTCATACCTCGTAATGCTGGGTTTACCATTTGGTAGCCAGGATCGGTAGTATAACCATACAATGCGCCTACTTGCTCATCACTGAGTAAAGCAGACAAAGCAGGATCACGATTATCTGCCAATTCTCTGCCACGAGTAATCCATTTTTCAGCTCGTTGTTTCCCTACGGCTTCGCTTAAGCTCATCCTCGGCGAAGCTGGGGCTGTAATGGGTTCCGCACTAACGCGCGGCATTGATTTACCAGCTCGCCACGCATCAAACCGCGCCCCGCCTTTCATGCCAGCCCCGCCGCCGATAACCGAGCCGATCAGCATCCCCCATTTCTGACCGTCGCTACCTTCGCCAAACAGCATCCCACCTGCGTAGCTACCAACCGTTCCACCCCCCATCGCCCCGAGGGTACTCAGAAGTGCGATAGCAGGACTGGCGAGCACCGCCATCGCTCCGGCACCAACGGCGAGCATCGTCCAGTTCACCCATTCCGGGATTTCAGGACTTATTTCATCGGTCTGGACCTTGCTTCCGCCGATAATAACATTACGCGATCCCTGACTAATCTCAGCGCTGCATGTCAATTTATCGCCTGTGCGAGAGGCGGGGAAGTTGTTGATGTAAACTTTTATCGAACCTTCCGCGACCCGTTGCAGGCTGCCGCTGTGCTCATCACACTCTCCGGCTGATAGATGTGCGCGGATCGCCTTTCGGCTGTTGATAAAGACATTGGGTGAACCTTCTTTCAGCGTACCTGTCGTGTGACGCGGTGCCCATGACATACTGCCGAGGAGTTCACCCAACCCACCCGCAGCACATGCCCCAGCCGCAACGGCAGAAACAGCAACCAGCGCGGTCCCTCCGGTGACGACAACGGCAGCAGCGCCCAGAATTGCCCCACCCACCAATCCTGCGATCATCCAGCCTTTTGAGGCTGTATGAGCAATCTCATCATCTACGCGTGCGGCCAGACATTCTGACATAACTATTCGGCTCGCTGTGCCATCAGATACCCACGTATCCGATCGGGTGTATTAAGTTGGTCAGAACCAGAGACCTGGCGGCATACGGAAAGTTGTGAAAGCAAGTGATGTGATTTGTCTGAGGAAGTCGTCCAGAGCGCATAACGAAGGGGTTGGCTGTCCGGAACGGGTGCAATACTGAGTGGTTTACCTTTTTTTTCATAAAGCAAATATTGACCCTCTTTCGCCCGCTGAAGCGAAAGATGTCCATAAAGTTCCTGAATGTTTTCAAAGACACGGAGAACTTTACTCTCACTATCAAGCGCAAAAAAAGGCCCCTGGCTGTCGGCAGCGAGCATTTCTTTGGGATCCGTTTGAGCAGGTTTGTGAAACTTAATACTACGGATAATTTCCTGGTATTGATTATGATAATAATCTCTAAATTCGCCCGGGCATGTGCCGATGTAACACACCATCTTTTGCCCACCAGGATGGTCAGCGAGTAAAATCACCGTCTGCTTCTGAAAAATGACCGAGTTATCATTTTTAAACTGATAAAAAAGCTCTACCGCCGGATGACCATCAACAGAAGTCATCTGAGAGGATTCTAGACGAAAGTCGGGCACTGTAATTTCCAGTTCATGCGCCAGTCGGGTAGCCGCATCATGGACTTTATCTTCGTTTTTTGCCGTCGCACGAGAAACAACAAAAGTAAACTCGCTAGCTCCGTTATCACTCATGGTGAATAAATTCATGGTTCTGTCTTTAAATACATCGGGTAAGGCGAGTGTTGCTTCCTGAAGAATATAATCAGCCATTCGGGTTACTCTTACTTGTTGCCATTAATAACAAAAAAACTATCCACTTCCTGTTGGATTTCACCCTGAAGGGATGCACCAGGCGGATCGATGACATTTCGTCCGTCATCAGGGTTCAAATGCAATTCGCCGGAAAGCGTATTAATTTGTGCGTTCTGTTTTGCAGTAAAGTTAAAGTTATTACCAATGATATGAACGCTACCGTCTTTTGATAGCTCGATGGCGCTTTCACCACATTCCAGTCTCAGCGTATTACCTGCGGAAAGTATAAAATTATTAACGACCTTATCGTTTCGACTGTTCCCCGTCAGGCATACCACATCGCCTTTAATCCCTGATTTCTGGTTTTTCGCTACCCGTAAGATTTCATCTTCACCAACAAACTGGGTACGATTTTTTTCGGTAGAGTGAGACTCGTCATTTTTGACGTTAATATCCAGATTCCGCTCAGCCTGGATCCACACCTGCTCTGCGCCCGCCTTGTCCTCAAAGCGCAGGGCATTGGCATTATCCACGGAGCCATCCTTCGTGCGGCTCATAAAGCCCATCTGCGTGGCCGCCGCCGGCAGCGCCCACGGCGGCATGCTCGCCTCGTTGTACACGCGACCAGTAATAATCGGACGGTCCGGATCGCCGTTGATAAAGTCCACCACCACCTCATCGCCGACCCGCGGAATTTGCACCCCGCCGTACCCCTGACCCGCCCAGGCGCTCGACACACGCACCCAGCAGGAGCTGGTGTCATCCCCCTTCGCCAGACGGTCCCAGTGGAATTTCACCTTCACGCGGCCATATTTGTCCGTCCAGATACTCTCCCCATTTGGCCCCACAACTTTTGCCGTCTGCGGGCCGTAGGTGCGCGGCCACGCCGTGCTCTGCGCCGGACGGTATGACACCGACGCCGGGATGACCGCGAAATCAGTGCGGTGAAGGGTTTCCCCCTCGCCGCTCGCGTAGCGGTTCTCCTCGAAATGGTAACCCGCCGCCGTGACCAGATAGTCACCGTTATCACTGAAGAACGGGGCGTTAGTCAGGGTGAAGGTGTGTCCCGGTGCAATACCCGCGGCCGTGGCCGTCGCCTGAATCTGCTGGTGCTCCACCTGCCAGCGCTCCTGACGGATACGGGCGTAGAACTCCGCATGCCCGGTCTCAACAAACCGTCCCGGCCAGTCGTACACGTCGATGCTGCCCGGCTTCGGTGACGCCGGGTTCTGCTGCGCCTGGAACAGCCACGCGTTCGGCTTGCGGAAGTCGTAGTCATCGAGGCTGTAAATCCCCGGGGTGACGCTGTCCTCCAGCGCCCACTGGCTGATACCTTCTTCATCCGTACTGCCGCCGGACGGCGTCTGGTGGTAAGGAATGACTTCGTAGCCGCTGAACGGCTGATGCTGCGTCGCGGCGTTGGTGAGCACCAGGGTGTGCTTGTCCGCCTCGTGGCTGAAGTGATACGCAATCCCCTCCAGCTCCATCAGGCGGCTGATAAAGTCCAGGCTTGACTCCTGATACTGCACGCAGTAGTCCCACACCCGGTAGCTCCCGGTGAGCTTATCCTCCACGTTAACCTGATGTTCACCCAGCAGGGTTTTCACAATCTGCGGCACCGTCTGACCCTGGAAGATACGCAGATTACGGTCGCGCTTCATCGGCCACAGGTCCGGCTCCACCGTCAGCTGGTACACCGCATAGCGGGTGCCCGTCAGCTCGACGGCACTCACCGCCACGCGGGTGATTTTTCCATTGATATAGCGGGGCGTCAGCAGGCTCTGCGTCGGGATGGTCACCGTGACCGGCTGACCCAGCAGTTTGCTGCGGTCAATGCGCGCATCCGTGCCAAGCAGGGTCAGCGTCAGGGCGAACGACTCGGACATCGCCTCGCGGCCCGTCAGTTTCCAGAACAGAAGCCCCTCCACCGGGAGCTGAACGGTAATTCGGTTGAGCATAACTTTATTCCATATGGCTTATGCGATGCAAAGACTCACGGCACTAAATGTGTCATGGTAATACTATGCAGTGTCAGATTGGTTATTTAGCGCGAAGTGTTTTGATTATATATATGAGAGAGCCAATCTTTAATATTTCCGATAATATAAATAAAGCAATATTAATGGAAATAACGCTCAATCCTAAACCAGCGATCGCCATAGGGAAAAGTGTCACTGAGCAACTGAAGATGATAACGCGCAGCACTTCTTGTATAAGAGCAAAACCGACCGCATATCGATGTTTTGTGAAAAAAAACCAGGCAGAAAAAAGCAAGGAAACTGGCATGAGGAGATAAACAAGATAAAAAGCACCTGTCACTATTCCGTTTACGCCACCTGCTATCAGCATAAAGATAATTACACCCGGATTTCCTCCGGTGGAAACCCACCATGACTCAAGTAAATGGTATGGACCAATCGAATAAAACACAATCCCGATGACATCCATAACACCCCAGAAATAGAAAATTTTATTTTTCGCGGTCATGTTCGCCCTAACCTTTACTTGACTGGTGCTGGCGGCCATTTACCACCATGTTGAATAAGCGTCTCTTTGATTTCAGTTAGTTTTTTATATTCTTCACTGCCTTCTTCTGTTCTGTTCAGATAACGTTGCAGTTGATTACCCATCGTCCAGCCATTGATAGTCTTAATTTCAGGGTCAGTACCGCGTTTCAGCAAAAGGAGCACGTGATCGTAAGCGTGGTAATCCAGCGCGGCTACTAACAATGTACTACCCAGTGAGTCGGTAATATTAATATCCGCTCCGCCGTCAAGCATCGCCTTGAGTGTCTCGGTATTTTTCGCTTCGATACTTTCGAATATTATAGGCTCACCAAACGTTTTGTCTTTTGCATCTGGAGATAATCCGCCGTCCAGCATCGCCTTTATCCACACGTCGCTGTCCGCTTTTAATACTAATTCTGCAGGCGAACTTTTTCCCTGCGGCCTCGGCTGCAGCGGATCTGCGCCAGCCTTAATCAGAGTAGTGATAATTTTTAAATGTTCAGGCGTTTTTTTATCGTTAAGTGAATTCATCACCGCCCAAAACAACAGGGTCATGTCCTCTTTACCAGGTTTGTTTAAATCAGTTTTCGAAGCTAACTTTTTCACCTCATCGCCGTCACCATTCTCAATTGCGCGCGCTAATGTGAGCTGGTCACCATTAAAGTAATTATCTGGTTGTAAATCCATATTTTGCTTGCACCCCTGAACCATAAACATTAAACAAAGCGCTACCCAGCCAATAATTAGTGATTTCACGCGCGGCTCCTGATAATAGAGATATCCTCATCCTTCTGTTGTTCAATACAGTTTATCGCTTGATCTATTCCATGTCGGTCAAATGCACTCCCCATTCCACCAGGAAGGTCGTGAGCTATTCCGGCAGCATTGGGCATAATGGCAGAAATCTCTTCTTTCGCTATAAGTGCTGGCACGTGCCCTTTTACCATTTTAAAATCTTCCCAAACATTTACTTCCTGAGCCCTGGTCAGCAGTTCACCCTCGACGCGGTAAGCCTGAATGTTATCCGTGCTGCCCAATATGCTTCCGCCATATTTCTCGACGGTACCGGAATTTAGGCCAGAAGCATTAAACGTCCATCCCGCCATACCGCTTGCCATAGAGGTGGCTGATGCTAAACCTCCCCCAAGAGAGTGCCCCGCAATGTCTATTTTTTGACCTGATTTGGCGAGCTGCTCGCCCATACTTACGGCTCTTCGGTAATAATCCGACTCCAACCCAAGCCCCTGCGCACCGTTATTTTTCCAGTCAGTCATGTTCTTCATGGGGAAAAACTCTGGTTGCCTCGACCCTCTGAACACCAGCGTAGGATTCATATCGCCACCAAAAACGTCAGGGTCAGGCTGATAGACGCGTGCCAGAAAATCAGGATCCTCACTCTTGTCATAAAGTGTTTTACTTTTAAGACCTAACTTCTTTAGCACCGATGCATCGTTGCTTATATCCTTCCAGCCCTCTGGCACCCCCGGCGTTGTCTCCAGCGGATTCACTGTCTTATAAACATTCTCAGCAAGCTTCGCTTTCTCCACAGCAATATTATTCGCCGCCAGTCGTTTAGCGGCGATCTGCGCATCCGGGTAAAGGCTGTTGCTGCCCTTCGCGATCAGATCCTTACGCGCCTGCCAGCGTTCCGCCTTGGTCATCTGCTGTAGCTGAGAAGCATAGGTTTTACCGTCTTTGCCCGGCGTGGCCTCATCCGGCACCTGTGCCGCTTTGGATTTCACCACCTGCTTCGGCAGTACCGTCGGCGCAGGACGGGCACCGTAGGTTCGCACCATGGTTTCGTAGCGATCGACGATTGTGCTTACCGGGTACCAGCCCAGACCGGTAAGCGAGGCCGCCTGCAGTCGGCCATCGGCATTGATATAAAATATCTCCGTTACCGATGACCAGTTACGGAAACTCTCGTCGATGGCAACGATCCTGCCGATATCGAGATCCTGCACGATCAGCTTACGGGTATCGCGTCCTGACTGATAGGGATTCGCCCCGGTGATGGAATGCAGCAAATCGTAACGCGTAAACAGCGAGCGCAGCGAATTGTCGGGAACTGACATTATCCACTGCCCGGCTACGGACGGGCGGATAATTTTCGCGAAAAGCGCTGGCGAGACATTCTCGCTGAAAAGATAGACAAACTTGAGGTTATACATTCGCTCCGTCCTGTTACCAGTCCCTGCTTACCTTACTTACGGATTCACCAGCCAGGTGCCAGGCTTCGCGATATCCAGCGTCTGGGTACGCGTTTTCCCGTTGCCCTGCAGTTCAATTCTGGCCTCGCCCGCAGGTAGCTTAAGCGATGCATAACCGTTATTTGCCGGACGCAGTGTTTTTGGCTCACCGTTCACTTTCAGGGTCTCACCGTCAAGAATACGGATATAGACCAGTGCAACCGGGCTGGCATCCACCGGCGGGGTGGCCGGTTGCGCTGTCGCAGTCGGTGCAGCCTGTTCACTGGCTTTCGCCGTTTCCGGTTTCACTTCCGGCGCGTTCGATGCGGTTTCAACGGGGCGCGTCTCAGCGGGGGCCTGCGCCGCCTGCTCTGGCGCATCATGGTCGCCACCGCTAAACAGCATCGCTCCGGCGACGACGCCAACCAGCACGCCCGCAGCAACCATTGCCGGGATTTTGTACCGGTGCCAGTCCAGTGCAGAAGCCGGTGCCTCTTCCTCTACCGGTACCAGCATCGTGCCCGGTTTTTTCGCGCTCAGTACATCGTCGATACCCGCTACCGGCATCTCAATCAGCGCCGCGAATTCATCGATGGACTGCGGTCGGTCTTCCATGTGCAACGCCAGCGCCCGGTCGATGGCCTGCAGCAGCGAGAGGGAATAGCCCTGTGGCTGCAGTTCCACCAGCGGTTTGCAGGTGTCCTGGATTGAGCGCACCACGCTGACCGGCGGCGGTGAGCCGACAATCAGGGTACGCAGCACGGCACCGAGAGCGTAAATATCCGTCCACGGGCCCTGCTCGCTTTCGTTGTCGTCAGTGTACTGCTCGATCGGCGCAAAGCCCGGGCGCAGCATGGTTTCCGTCTCGTCAGAGAGATTACCAATGGTGCGGCGCGCTGAGCCGAAATCGAGCAGAACCGGCAGGCCGTTGTCCTGAATCTGGATGTTATCCAGAGAGATGTCGCGGTGCAGATAGCCTTCGTCATGAATTGTCTTAATGGCACCGAACAGCATGGGCAGCATACGACGGATCCAGGCTTCGTTAATCAGCTCCGGTTTTTGTTCTCGCAGGCGGGAGAGCGTGGTACCGCTATAGAACAGCGTTCCCATATAGGCCGTATCGTTTTGCACCCAGAAACGCAGCACGTGAAGCAGGTTTGGGTGGTTGAAGCGCGCCAGCAGGCGGGCTTCCTGAATGAAGCTGTTCAGGCCGGCGGAAAACGCTTTGCCAAAACGTTCGCTGCGCAGTACCAGCGTCATATCGTCGCCGCGCACGGCGAGCGAGGCAGGCATGAATTCTTTGATAGCGATAGTGCGTTCGAGCTGATGATCCCACGCGCGATAGACGATGCCGAACCCGCCGCCACCGATCACCTCTTTAATTTCAAACTCGTTGAAGCGATACCCGACCGGGAGCGCGTTTGGGACAGTCCGATTGTTATCATTATCCGTCATCTTTTACAGTTCTCTTGATGATTATTACGCGGCAAACTGACAGTGAAACTCGCCCTGCTCACAGGTGACGTGCAGACGTCGGTACTGCTCATCGCTGCGGCTGGCGGTAAGTAATATCTGGCTCATCTGAGGCAGCAAGGTGTTTGTCAGAATAGCGTCCACCATGCGGCCGCCAGACTCCACCTCGGTACAGCGCTGAACAATTTGTTCCACCACGCTGTCATCAAACTCGGAAATAATATTGTGATTCTCTTGCAGACGACGCTGAATGCGTTTGAGCTGCAGGCGGACAATCTGCCCCAGCATCTCGTCGCTCAGTGGATAATACGGCACCACCAGCAGACGGCCCAGCAGCGCCGGCGGGAAGACCTCCAACAGCGGCTGACGCAACGCGCCGCTTAACGCCTCAGGCTCAGGCATCAGTTCCGGATCGGCACACATGGCGCTGATCAGATCGGTGCCGACGTTGGACGTCAGAATAATGATGGTGTTACGGAAATCAATATGGCGGCCCTCGCCATCTTCCATCCAGCCTTTATCGAAGACCTGGAAGAAGATTTCATGTACATCCGGGTGCGCTTTTTCAATTTCGTCCAGCAAGACCACGCTGTACGGGCGACGGCGAACGGCCTCGGTTAACACCCCGCCTTCACCATAACCCACGTATCCTGGAGGCGCACCTTTTAAGGTCGAAACGGTGTGGGCTTCCTGGAATTCACTCATGTTGATGGTGATAACGTTCTGCTCACCACCATAAAGCGACTCCGCCAGCGCCAGTGCGGTTTCCGTTTTCCCCACGCCGGACGGGCCACAGAGCATAAATACGCCAACAGGTTTGTTCGGATCGTCGAGTTTTGCCCGCGAGGTTTTCACGCGACGGGCAATCAGATCCAGGCCGTGACGCTGGCCGATGACGCGCTGGTTGAGGGTATCAGCCAGGTTGAGCACCGCATCAATCTCGTTTTTCACCATCCGGCCCAGCGGGATACCGGTCCAGTCAGAGACCACCGCCGCCACCACGTTTTCATCCACCGCCGCAAACAGCAGCGGCTCGTCGCCCTGTAAAGCGTTGAGCGCCTGCTGCTGCGCGTTAAGCGCGCTGCGCAGTTCGCCGGTCTCGTCATCACCCGCGGCAAACAGCGCGGCACGCAGGCGGATGATTTCAGTCACAAGAGCACGTTCCTCTTCCCAGCGCTGGGTCAGGGCTTCGCGCTTTGTTTCGTATGTATCGCGCTCGGCGGTCAAGGCTGCGACGCGCTCCGGATCGCCGGCGCCCACGCGCGCTTCGCGTCCGGCAATCTCGATCTCCACATCCAGGGCCGCGAGATGGCGCAGGCAATCTTCCAGCTGTGCCGGTGGCGCGCTCTGGCTGACCGCCACGCGGGCACAGGCAGTATCAAGCAGCGCAACGGCTTTATCCGGCAACTGGCGTGCCGGAATATAACGATGTGAAAGCTTGACCGCCGCGCTGACCGCTTCGTCGAGAAGCAGTACCTGGTGATGCGTCTCCAGCGGTGACACGGTGCTGCGCAGCATCAGAATGGCTTTGGCTTCGTCCGGCTCGTGAACCTGTACCGTCTGGAAACGACGGGTCAGCGCCGGGTCTTTCTCGATGTATTTTTTGTATTCCGCCCACGTGGTGGCACCGATGGTGCGCAGTTGCCCGCGCGCCAGAGCCGGCTTGAGCAGGTTAGCGGCATCACCGGTACCCTGCTGGCCGCCTGCGCCAATCAGGGTGTGGATCTCATCGATAAACAGAATGACTGGCGTAGCGCTGGACTGCACTTCATTAATCAGGGCCTGTAGACGCGCCTCGAACTCGCCTTTCATGCCTGCGCCGGCCTGCAGCATGCCGATATCCAGCAGCCAAAGCTGAATATTCTGCAGCGGTGCCGGCACGTCGCCTTCGGCGATACGCAGCGCCAGCCCTTCCACCACCGCCGTTTTGCCAACGCCAGCTTCCCCGGTCAGCAGCGGGTTATTCTGGCGACGGCGCATCAGAATATCGACCATCTGGCGGATCTCTTCATCGCGCCCGACAACCGGGTCAATCTTCCCTTCACGGGCGCGCGCGGTCAGGTCCTGACCATACTGGGCCAACGTACCCTGTGCGGCAGGCACCGTACCGGCTGGCGTATCCGCGGCAGCGGCCGCCTGCTGCGTCTCTTTGCTCTGAGCGCAAATCGCATCAAACTGCTCGATCAGCACGTCGACGTTTAGGCGGGTGAACTGCGCCGAGATGCTTTTCAGCACGTTAGCCAGATTCCAGGTTTTCAGGATGCCAATCAGCAAATGTCCGCCGCGAATACGGCTGACGCCATACTTCAGCGAGCCAAACACCCACGCGCGCTCCACGGCGCTGTCGATATGTTCTGACAGATCGGAAACAGAACTCGCGCCACGTGGCAGCGCATCCAGTGCGGCCACGATATCGCGCGTCAGCTGCTGTTCATCGAGGGCAAAATGACGAATCACCTGTTGCAGATCGCCATCCTGCTGCTGCATCAGCTGATGCAGCCAGTGCACCAGCTCAACATAGGGGTTGCCGCGCAGCTTGCAGAACGCGGTGGCGCTTTCCAGTGAGGTAAATAACAGCGTATCCAGTTTGCCGAAAAGCACGGCACGGCTGATTTCTGACATGTTCGGTTCCGTTGATAACAATGCGTTAGAAAAATTATCGCTCTGCGCGATACACCAGATCGCCACGTGGGACAGGCTGAGGCTGAAGGCCCAGCCAGGTGTTGTAACCTAACCGCCCGGCGCTACCGAGCGAGGCACCCTGCACCGCGTCGGCGCGCAGAATAACCCGAGTTTCCCATTCAAATTCCACCCCTGCGTACTGGCGTACCCAGTCGCGCAGTTCAGTGACCCACGCTTCGCCTGGCAGGAAGCGGTTGTACTCTTCCGCGCTCAGTGGGCCGATTTCGATACGAAACTTGTGCTGGACGTCGCGCACCGCAACGCCGAGAAAAGCGGATTCTCCCATCCGCGGCAGTCGACGCCCTTCACCCAACTGCGCCTGTTCCCGCGGCGAAAGCGGCATCCACTGCGCCACGTTCGCGACCAGTTTTACCGGGGCGTTAAAATAGTTGCGCAGGATCTTCTCCAGCCCTTCCGGATCCCGGGCGTGACGGGTCAGGTGTCCGGCATGAGTAAAACGGGCATGTGCGCTCAGGCTGCCTTTGGTCATCTGCCCCGGCTGGCCCATGCCGATCAAGGATGCCAGATACCCCTCAAAGCGTTTATTGTCCGCGCGGTCAAGAGAGACGGCGGGCTGCGCATCAGCCCAGGCACGGTAAAACAACAGCGTCAGGCGATGATGGAACAGGTCGGCAAACGCGCTCAGGCTGGTATCCTGATGATGATGAATACGCTCGCGGGCGTACTCTGTCATATGGACGGGCAGCGGGCCATTTGGACCAAACAGACCAAAGCTGAGGATAGACACCTCGTGCAGCCCGTTCTCTTCACGCTGGCGCACCTGCGCGAGGGTTGACGGCGCAAAGCTCATCGATGGCTGCTGACCGATACGTAACGGTTCAAATTTCGGCAGCGGCGCGCGCCCCAGCGGATAACGTTCACCGCCCTGGGCATCAATGCGTCTTAATAGCTGGAACAGATCGTAGCGCCACGGCGTCTCACGAACGCCGCGCCAGAAAGCGTCCGGCAACGGCGTCAGGCGATGGACACGCAGCGGCGCGGAGGCGACTTCGCTCATAGTAGTGCCCTTTTCCCCATGCGCGGTGCCCAATAGCCAATCTCACCGCGCTGCTGACTCTTCAGCGTGAATTCAGTAAAGCTGTTGATGGACACCAGACGGGCAAACAGGCGTTCCAGCACGCTGCCGAAAAGCCAGGGGCTGGCGCCGGAAAACGCACGCTCATCCACCGTCAGAGTAATGCCGATCCCGCGCGCAAAGACCACCGGACCCGGCTCCGGGACGCGACGGTGAACTGGCACCAGCACGCAGTGGCGAACGCCCTCAACCTGACGCGCAACCGGCGTCTCCGCCAGGTTAGCATACAGCCCTAACAGCTGACGCAGGGCGGCGGCACCCTCTTCGTTTTCGCTGTCCATCAGGCTGAGATAGTTCATCTGCAGCTGGCTGATCAATCGCCAGGTGCTAAACCCTTCGGCCAGAGCCGGGCGTGGCGGCGTTGGGCCTTTTCGCAGGGTCAGGGATTTCACCGGCATGGAATCGGCCATGATGAACTGTCCGAGCTCCTGCTGAAGCATCAGCGGCAGGTCGCGGCTGGTGCACAATACTTCCGCGGAGATATAGCGCAGATTTTCCTGCCAGGGTGCATGCTGTTCATCCACCAGCGAAACAAAGACTTCGGAGCCGATATAACCGGTGCGGGTGCCGTAGCGCAGGGCATGTTCAGACAGCACTCGCTGCTCGCGGCGCAGGGAAAAATAGGCGCCGTAGTTGCCCGCATCACCGCTCCAGGTGCTCCAGAAAGGACGGAATGTCTGGTCATCACGCTGGCCGTCGGCACTGCCGAAGATTTTGTTTACCGCATAAATTTCATAATCCAGGGGACGGATGTTATCCACCACCAGATGATATTCATGCTGGCTCTCGCTCAGCTTCTGCCGCGCCGCCACTTTCGGGAAAAGGTTGATCACCGGCGTGCAATGCATCGCCAGATGGCTGGCATCAACCACCCGCTCCAGCTGCTCATCGCTTTTATCCAGCAGGATGAAAATATCGAACGCTTTTTCATTTTCACAGCGCTGGATAAGCTTGCCCAGACCGCTGAGGCTGATAAAGCGGAACCGTGCCGGAAACGCAAAGTATTCCTGCAGCAGACGATAGCCGTCAAAGTTGCGCAGGTCGTCCGGAAGCAGCGCCTGGTCCGGCTCAAACCCTTCCTGTCGCAAGGCATCCGCAGAGAGCAGCTGTCGCTGCGGGTGCTTGCTGACGGTCTGGCAGACAATCCCGGCGTGGTGCTCCATGACCAGCTCAAGCAGCTTGAGCGCTTCAATATCCGGGCCGCTAAGGAAAAACTCCAGACGGTCAAAATCCAGATGCCCAAGATGCTGCGGGCCATCACAGGCAATGCGGATCCGTAACGCGCTGTTGATCCCCCGCTGGCTCAGGCCCAGCTGCGCCAGCGGCAGATCGGCAGGCACACCGCCCAGCTCGACCTTATCGATTTTCAGCGGCAGCAGATTAACTTCATGCGCCGTGGTGTAGCTGCAGGTGACCCCGGTTTTTTTCAGCGCCAGGCTGTCCATCATGGTGCCGCGCGGCACCTTAAAACCGTTGCTCAGATCGCCACGCGTGCTGTCGGGCTGGATTTCAGCAATCGCCATTGAGGGGGTTGGCGCGAGATAGTTTGGCGCAATCATTTCCAGCAAACGCTGGGAGAAGCGCGGGAACTCCGCATCCATTTTCATTTGCACGCGGGAGGTCAGGAACGCGAACCCCTCCATCAGGCGTTCTGTATACGGATCCGCCACTTCGATGCCGCGCATGCCCAGTCGACCCGCAACTTTGGGATAGCGCTCGGCAAATTCAGCGCCCATTTCACGCAGATAGGCCAGTTCACGGTTGTAATATTCGAGCAGTTTACTTTCCATGATCACCCCGCATCTTTCAGTTCAAAATGGCCGTTTTCCAGATCGACATCGGTGCGAAACAGAAACTCCAGCGGGTACGGCACACACCACAGACGCCCTTTTATCTCAATGGACAACACGTTGTGCAGATCCAGTGACGAGGTGTCTGACACGCAGCGGACCTGCAGTCCCTGCGGCAAAATACGCGGTTCGAAGTTAATGATGGCCTCGGTAAGCTTGCGCTGAATGTCGTGCCATTCAATGTCTGACATTCTTTTCCCGGCCAGCGGCGCGACGCCAAAATTAACCACCGAGCGGTTCACATGCGGCAACGCGCTCAGGTCACCGGATGCGTCATGGTTGATGGTGTTAAACAACCACTGCAGATCCCGCAGGACGTTGCGGCGCAGGGCGGCGTGGGTAATCAGATTACTGTTGGCGGACTCGCGTTTTTTTTCCGGATCGTTATCGGTGAGGCGATCCAGCAGCGAGGGCTGCATTTTATCGCGCGCCCCCACCTTCTCCTGCTTGCTGCGGGCTTGCCAGCCGCTGCGCAGCAGATCGCCTTCGCCAGCGGGATTACTCATGGGCTCCATCCGCAGCAAACGTCACCAGGTTCAACGACAGCAATGGGCTTTCGCTTTGCTCGCTAAGCCAGGCTTTCTGCCCCATACCTTCATACAGCGTGCCGTCATTGTCGAGCGGCAGCCATTCGGTGGTGCGCGCGAGCTTAACCGCGTCAGACGCATCCGCTGCGAAAGGATAGCGCGCCGGGATCTGGCAAACCTGTTCGGTACCGTCCGTCAGGCGCACCAGCGCATGACGCCACACCAGGTCAGTCACGCTGGCAGGCGCCTGGAAACGGATCTCGGCGATGGCGTTAAACGGCAGCCAGAAATAACGGCCGTTGACGATGGTTTCACACACGGGCCCCAGACGAGCATCGCCGTCCATCAGCCATGCGAATGCCTGCGTCTCGTCATTCTCAAGCGTGATTTGACCCGCCGTTGCCTGCGCCTGCTCAAGGGCTTCCAGACGCAGCGCCTGAGCACGCTCTCCCGCGTCATTAAGCGCGGCGGCAAGCGTGGTAAGCCATGGCCACTGCGTTTCAGGCATGGCAGGACGAGTCTGCCCCGCCATCACCTGCGCGCGCTGCAGCTCCCCCTGGATGGACTGCTCCAGCAGGGTAACGGTTGGTTTAGCCTGGGGCTTAAGTGCCAGCCAGCTCTTCAGCTGAGTCAGGGCACGCGTCCAGTTACCACTGAGGGTCAAAAACTGCACAAACGCGGCGCGGAGATCGGCATCGGCCGGACGGACTTTGATCTCAGCTTCAAGACGCACCAGCGCGTCACTCAGCGATTCACCCGCCAGGTGTTGATAGAGCGTATTCATAGCCATTCCTTAGTTTGCCGCGCGCCAGGCGCCGACTGCCGGATCGCGCAGCTGAGGGCGCAGGGTGTCAATCAGAACGATATTGAGCGTTGTGCCAGGGGTAACCCAGGCGCCCCAGATTTTTTTCACCGCGGCGATACGCGCCTGCAGTTTTGCATCGTCGCTGGCGGTCTCACGTGAAATCTCCACGGCCACCGTGCCGTTGCTTTTCCAGCCGTTGAGGCTGCTGTCGTAAGGCAGGATCATCCAGCTCTGGTCGCTGTTGGAGGTGCTGAAAACCATGCGCTCTTTGTTGACGGAGGTGATCAGCGCGTTTTCCGGGTCGGCACTTTGATTCAGTCCCATGACCGGGAAGCCGTGAATGTAGGTCACCGGTATCTCTTTTTGTCCACCATTACGGGACTGGGAGATAACCGTGTGACCACTCAGCCAGCTCCCGTTTCCGCAGCGGGTGGTGTCTGAATCCGGAATAAAGAGCGCCGGAGCAGACGAGCCCCCTTCCCAGAAGGTACGCAGATGGCAGCCGTCCTGAAGGGTAAATTCCTGCCACGGCGTGCGATCGGCAGCAACCGTGTGAGTTTCCGCGTTCTGGTCCGGCGGCAGCAACGCACCGCTGGCCGGAGTACTCACTGGCGCAGTCTGCTGCTGTTTTACCACCAGCGCCCAGTCCTGCGCTTTGCCTGCTGTCCCCTGCGCCAGCGTCGTCCCGGACGGATCGTTCAGCGTCCAGCTCAGTTTACTGACTTTGCTGCACTGGTGTTCCAGCAGCGAGCCCAGACGCGGGACAAAGTTCTCCAGAACCGAGACGTCTTTGTTGCCGTTCGCCACGATACGCAGCGCAATCTCTGACTTACACCAGCTCTGTGGGGTGTTGTCTTTGATGTTATCAATCCAGATATCCAGCTTCTGCGCAGGAGACTGCACGATGCGGAAATTCTCAGCCTGCGCGGTGGACGCCACCGCCAGAAGTGCTAAACCCGATAGCCAAAGTTTCATATCGTTCCTTGTGTGTCTAATCAGTTCCGCAGGGAAGAAATTGTGCTGCGTCAGAAAGCGTATGCAGCAAAGTGGTGTCCTGAGGGTTGCCCATCCATACCGCCAGGGCGGTATAGTTATCCTGAGCATTCCCCTCCTGTTCGCCATTCTTTTGGATGATTTGGTTCATTAAGGTCAGCCACTCTTGTGGCGTGTTAACCATGTGCAGCGACTGTTTCATCTGTTCTTCGCTGACGCCGTGCCAGAAACCGTCTGTACAGAGTAGAAATGCATCTCCGTCTTCGACCTGCACCACATCGCTGTAGCTCGCTTCTGGCCCACCGTTTTCAATACCCAGCGCCAGATAGAGCAGATTGCTGTTGAGGTTATCGGTGTCGTGCCCTGCATCTTTCATCTGCTGAACCAGGCTGTGATCGGTGGTGACATGCCACAGCCAGCCCCGGCGAAACAGATACAGGCGGCTGTCCCCGGCATGTGCCCAGTAGGCCAGCCGGTAATCTCTGTCGATAAACAGACTGACCAGCGTGGTGCCCATTCGACGATAATCCTGAACCGCCTGCTGTTCGCTGAGAATGGTGCGATTCGCCGTTTGCACATAGTCGCGAATATGCTGCGCGTTCAGGTGCTTGTCGCCATCGAAGCGGGAGATAATACTGTTGCGGGCCAGTTCAGCGGCCACCTCACCGCCCGGCAGACCAGCGATACCATCACAGACGACAAAGCAGGCTGAACGTTCCCCTATGGTTTCTCCCGTCTGATCCTGGTTGCTGGCGCGCGTCCCCTGGCGGGAGAGAGAAGCCGTTGCGATATTCATTTTTCTTCCGATCCGCTCTGTGAGTCTTTGTACTGATTTACCTCCATGTCATAAGCATGAAGGAAGGCTTCGCCAAACAGGGTGTGGAAGTCATCCTCAATCTCGCCTGCCGTTTCACCATAGCTGCGGACAAAGTAGTCCCACAGTGCGGCTTTGCGACTGCCCGGTAGCGCCAGTCGGGAGGTCATCCCGTTCTGCTTCGCCTGCTCTTCCAGCTGTTCCGGGTTGAAGGATTGCAGCATGGCGGCAATGATGGCGCGGATACCGGAGATCATACCCAGCTGATGCGCCTGCAGATCGATCAGCGCGTCACGCACGGATTTTGTCGGCGGCATAAAGCCCGGCATTGGCGTACCGAACATCTGGATCAGAACGGTTTTCCCGGTCGGCAACAGTTTGAACGGGTTGTTGGCATCATCAAGTACCATGGTCATATCGGCTTTTACGCCGCGCTTGAGAATGGAGCGCGAAGAAAGCAGCGCCACGGTGCCCTGAGAGAACATGCCCAGAATTTGCCCCAGCTGACGCATATTTTCACGGTCAAACTGCGGGACGGGCTGCATTTCGCTGAGCCCCATCCCTTCCAGCAGTGCCTCAAGTAATTCGCCCTGCAGTACTTCACCCTTTTCGCCATTATGGGCTGCTGGCGACGCCGCGTTTTTGACCGGGTCAATACGCAAACGCCCTTTAGGTGCCAGGGCATTACTGCGCGCCACGGCCTGCGGGGTTGGCATGGTGAAGCCGGCATAATCCGGTCGCGCCGGCTCTTCTTCTTCCGCGCGCGGCGGCACCTGCGGCTCAGGAGCAAACAGCGGAGAAGCGGCAAGGACGTCCTCTTCCTGTTCTGCTTGCGGCTCTGGCGTCAGTTCTGGCTCAACGACGGTCTCTGGCTTATCGCCGACAATCTCATCCGGATGGGTTAACGGTGCCCCGCCCATCAACCCGAGGGGGTCATCATTTCGTGCGGCAGGTGCGCTGGCACTACCGCCAAACAGTGCCAGCGGATCGAGTTCATCCGTCTGCTCTTCTTGTGGCTGCGCAGGTTTAGCTTCATTGGGCGGCACCAGCGTAGACGGGGTGACGTCGTCAAAAATGCTCTCTTTTTTGAACAACGCTTCGTCACTGAACAGCGTATCCGGATCCACGTTCTTACGCTCAAGCTTCGGATCGCTGTCATTGAACATCGCCAGCGGATCTTCAGCGTTACGCTCAGGTGCGACAGGCTGGGAGAACGGATCGTGCGACGCTGCCGGCTGCGGCTTCGCCCGAGAACTGGAAATGCTGTCGGAGATAGAGAACTCCTGCATCAGGCTATCCCAGATTTCCGACGGCACAGCAGTCGGTTCCGCCTTCCCGCGCGGGGCGGCGCTCGCAGGCTTCGGCTGCGGGGCTGCCGCTGGGGCCGCGGCTGGACGCGCCTGCTGCTGCATGGTCGCCGCCATGCGGCTGACTGGCTGCGTATCATGAATCAGTTCGGTCACTTCGATACGGTAATCATCAATACCGAGAATGTCCCCATCCTGCAGCTCAACCTGACGCCCGCGCTCAAGCGGAATGTCATTCAATACCACGCGGGTGACGCTGCCACGGTTAGTGACGCGGCATTCGCCCTGGGCGTCAACGTGAACAATGGCCTGCAAACGCGAGATGGTGCGGTCATTGTCCGGCAATACCAGATTGTTATCCGTACCGCGCCCAATGGTGCCGCCCGGGGCATAAAAATCACAGCTGCTCTGCGGCGGCTGATGACCGGGTTTTGTAGAAATAATCGTGAATCGCATGGCGTATTCCTGCTGGTATGATTAGCGCTCAAACGCTGCCGCTCTCGGGGCGAGAACGGCGGCGTTTGAGGAAGAGAATATCAACAAAACTATTTAATGAAATTTACAAAAAATAATCCAACAATGAGCCATAGAGTAAATATTAATGCCTGCACTTTATAACGACGATGCAGTTTTAGCATCCAGGCAATTTTTTCATCTGGTAATGATTGAATATATTTATAAGCTTCTTCCTGCACCAGCCTGTCGCGAGTAAACTTCATCTTCACGCCCTTATGAAGACGAATAAACCAGATTATTTTTTGATAATTTGCCAGTGATCCAAAAAAAGAAGCGTAATTTGTTACCAGATCGAGATCATAACCTTTGCGTCTGTAGTCAGAAAGGAGCTGATTATAGTCAGCCTCGTGTTTTTTAAAATAACGAGAACTAAACAGATCCATAATTACAACAACGAGAAACAAACCCACAGTAAGCAATAAAAGTAAATTCTCGAGATTTACCATAATTTATCCATCATATACTCTGTTGCTCCACCTGCTATTTCGCTACCAGCGTATCCACCCGCAGCCGCACCGACAATAGAGCATGCGAGCAAACCTACACCGCCAGTTGCAACTCCCAGCGCAACGCAAACTCCCGCCCCGGCTATGGCACCATATTTGCCACCGTAAATGCCACCAGCAAGACCTGCACCAAAGCTACTGTATTTTTTTACAGCAACTTTTGAGCAACTCTGCTCTCGTCCAACGGTACACGCATTGTAAACTTCATTGGTCGTATTTGCACCTGCAAAGCCTATTGCAAGCCATCCCCCCATTTTAAGATAACGAGCGGCCTTTGAAGCATTATCAATGTATGTTGAATAACCCCGAATAGAACCAACACCGGCAGTGCTCCATTCATGCACAATTGATCTGCTCGATAAACCTAATGCATGTCTGAGTTCATTATAAGGTTTCATTTTAAGAGTTAATCTGGAAAGTTTATTTAATAAAACATCTAACTCAGAGAACAATCGTTGACGCTCAACAAAAAACTGTTGCCCTATTAATGTCCCTTGCGTTCTGTACTGATTTTGATAGGCCAACTCAATGGATTTTAATTTTTTTTCGATTTCACTGAAGTATTTGTCACCCGCATCAGAAACCACACCAAGGGACTTATCCATAAAGTTTGTGACTGCGGCAATTGTGCCATAGTGCTGAGAGAGGAAATTAGCCTCACCTGTATTAAGATCCGCCAGAGAACTATTAACCTTCTGTTTTGCGATTTGCAGTTGTTTAAGTTGCACTGCATTATTGTTTCCTGGATCATTGACAATTAACATTTGACCAGGTTTGGACCATTGAGTATCGCTATTAATTTGCATAAAATGACGCGCTGCATCGCTATTAGGATTATTAAACAGAAGCCTCGCCTGAAAATCCAACGTCCCGGGCTGCTGAACAATACAATACCCAGGTGCAACCATTGATTTTACGCTCATTACTCGATCTCTTTGCAAAGTTTTGACTAATACGTAGGGCCAGGGAAAAACTCCCCTGGCCACGTACGCAATTACGCTTCTTTGTTTTCTTTGATGTTCCAGCCAGCGCTGCTTTCAGCACCTTTACCACCAGCAGTGGTCTGCTCCCAGTACTGCTGTTTCACTTTCGCAGCCTGGAATGCATAGGTCACACCAACGGTGTCGCCGTTGTCTGCACCGGTGTACTGAACAGAAGTTACCAGCACATCTTCGAGCGTGATGCGGGTATATTCAACTTGCTGACCACCCGCTTTGCACACGGACAGTTCAACTTTAGTCAGGTGCTTACCGCTTGCGCAGTGTTTGAGAATTGCTGTAGTGGATTTGTCGATCAGAGCGTTAACGTGCAGATCGTTAAAGTTAACTTTACCGGCACCGCCGCCGCCACCAACACTCATATTACCTGGCTGGGAAGCGCCCCAGGAGAAGGAGGTAATATCAGTCCAGCCGGTGTGGTTAGAATCTTTAGATTCGCCCGTAACACCCTCGACCTTCAGAAACATATCAATAGCCATAATATCTACTCTTCGTGGATGAACAATATTGCTTTCGAAAAAGCACTTATATGGCAAACAGGAAAGCATGGGGCTGAATAAAACCGTCCATATTTTACCTCTGCCTCATATCAAATGACCCGTGTCATTTGACAGTCTTGACATTCCCCCTGAATGAAAGGAAAGAATGTGAAGTCTTTACTACTGCGGATTATCCTGAAGCCAGGTACGGTCAGGATTACCGATAATTAATTGAGGTACAAGTTTATTAAGTTCGTCACTATGATAAAGACGTAGACAGTTTAACGTTACGCCTTTGACATCGGGTTTTATCTCAGAATGAAAGGCATTGGTTGCGCCTTTATATTTATCAATAAGGGCATTAATTTTATCATTGCCATTTTCAATATCGAAAGGCACCCATTCCAGTAATGCACTACTGCTACGGGCTGCATCCAGAGAAAACTGGCTTTTATCATCTGAAACTTGAGCCAGACAGCGAGAAAAAACAACGTCTTTAACAACTTGCTTATAAGGCATTTTTTTGACAAACATCACCGGATCGTCAGTTGCATAAACAGAGGCGGAACTGGTGAGCAACAGTAGACTGGCAATTATTTTTTTCATGGCAACTCCCAAAAATTGGCTTTGGTCGTCGTGTAATTCGTCTCCGGTGCATTGAAATAACAATGATCCGAACAGGTTAAACCATTCCAGAATGTGGCATGACCTGCGGCGTCACTCCAGCCCTGTACCTCAAACAGAATTACGCCCTTTTTGTTGGCTAATTGTTGAACGGGTAAGGAAGGAAAACTCACGACCATGTCAGGTTTACCCCACTGACGCGTCAACCAGGCAATAACATCCTTTACCCGATAGAAGTACCATTTATTATCAGCACCGGATACCGTGAGATTTGCAATACGCGGGACGGGATGCCCGGTATAGTTCAGAACATAACTCATGCGTACGGCACAACTATTTGACCACCCACCCTGATCTTGCGGTATTTCGAAGTTGTGCTTAACCTTGCCGCCGATAATTTGCTTAACTTTGCCGATAGAATCATTTGCATCGTAAATACGTGTTGCCGCCGCCCAGGCAGCAACAAACGAAGGTCTCGCGGTCATATTTCCTCTCACATTTCCATGCTATAAAGCAGGCGCCGGGTAAGGCCTCCCGGCGGCAATCATCATCACGCATCTTTCGTCTTCAGTGACGGAAGTTTAGAAACCAGACGCAGAGAAACGGTCAGACCTTCCAGCTGGTAGTGTGGACGCAGGAAGAATTTCGCGGCGTAGTAGCCCGGGTTATCTTCAATTTCCTGCACCTGCACTTCGGCAGCCGCCAGCGGTTTACGGGACTTGGTCTCCTGTGAGGAGTTAGCCGGGTCGCCGTCCACATAGTTCATCACCCAGTCGTTCAGCCAGCGTTCCATCTCTTCACGTTCACGGAAGGAGCCAATTTTGTCGCGCACGATGCACTTCAGGTAGTGGGCAAAGCGGCAGCAGGCGAACAGGTACGGCAGACGGGATGCCAGACGCGCGTTAGCGGTCGCATCCGGGTCGTGGTACTCGGCCGGTTTCTGCAGAGACTGCGCGCCGATGAAGGCGGCAAAGTCAGAGTTTTTGCGGTGAACCAGCGGCATAAAGCCGTTCTTCGCCAGCTCGGCTTCACGACGATCGCTGATGGCGATCTCGGTCGGGCATTTCATGTCCACGCCGCCGTCGTCGCTCGGGAAGGTATGACACGGCAGGTTTTCAACCGCCCCGCCGGACTCCACGCCGCGGATTGAAGTGCACCAGCCGTACTCTTTAAAGGAGCGGTTGATGTTGGCAGCCATGGCATACGCGGCGTTCGCCCAGGAGTAGCTGTTGTGGTTCGCGCCATCGGTCTGCTCTTCGAAATCGAAGCTGTCGACCGGGTTAGTGCGAATACCGTACGGCAGGCGCGACAGGAAGCGCGGCATCACCAGGCCAAGGTAGCGTGCATCTTCGGATTCACGCAGTGAACGCCACGCGGCATACTCGGTGTTCTGGAAGATTTTGGTCAGGTCGCGCGGGTTCGCGAGTTCCTGCCAGGACTCCATCTGCATCACGCCCGGTGCGGTACCGGTGATAAACGGACAGTGTGCCGCCGAGCCGATACGCGCCATCTCGCCCAGCAGTTCAACGTCCTGCGGACTGTGGTCGAAGTAGTAGTCGCCGACGATGCAGCCAAACGGCTCGCCACCAAACTGACCGTACTCCTGCTCGTAGATTTTCTTGAAGATTGGGCTCTGGTCCCAGCCCACGCCCTTAAAGCGTTTCAGGGTACGACCCAGCTCCTGCTTGGAGATGCTCATAAAGCGGATCTTCAGCATCTCGTCGGTTTCAGTGTTGTTCACCAGGTAGCTCAAACCGCGCCAGGCGCTCTCCAGCTTCTGGAACTCTTCATGGTGAATAATCTGGTTCACCTGCTGAGACAGCTGCTCGTCGATACCGGCAATCAGGTTCTGAATGGTGCGGTAGGTGTCACTGGAGAAGGTAACGGTATTTTCCAGCGCCTGCTGCGCCAGCGTTTTTACCGCACTTTCCACCGCGGAGCGCGCCTGATCGGTTTTCGGGCGGAACTCTTTGTTCAGCAGCGCGCTGAATTCATCCTGGCTGAACGCCTGACCACTCTGCTGCTCGTGTTGTTGAGTCTGGTTGCTCATCGATTATTCCTCGCTACCTTTCGCGCTTTCGTCATTTTTCGGCAACTGGCTCAGAGATTTGAGCAGCGTCGGATCCTGCAGAATTTTAGCGATCAGCTCTTCCGCGCCGTTTTTGCCATCCATATAGGTCAGCAGGTTGGAGAGTTGAGTACGTGCTTCCAGCAGCTTGTTCAACGGTTCAACCTTGCGGGCTACCGCGTCCGGCAGGAAGTCGTCCATGCTGTCGAAGGTGAGATCAACGTTGAGCTTACCTTCGCCGGTCAGCGTGTTATCCACCTGGAACGCCACGCGAGGTTTCAGCGCTTTCATGCGCTCGTCAAAGTTATCAATGTCGATTTCGAGGAATTTACGCTCGTCGACTGCCGGCAGGTTTTCCACCGGTTTACCGACCAGATCGGCCATGACGCCCATCACAAACGGCAGCTGAATTTTACGTTCTGCACCGTAGATCTCTACGTCGTACTCGATCTGCACGCGGGGGGCACGGTTACGTGCGATGAATTTCTGCCCACTGTTACTCATTGCCATGATGTTCTCCATCAAAGATGCGCGGTGAAGGTGAAACGGCAGGCTCCATGCCTGTCGTCATAATGCCAGGACGCGTTATTCGCGGCGTCCAAAGATGTTTTCCAGTTGGTTAACGCCGTCTGGCGCCAGGTCGCGAATAATGTCCATAAAGTTAAGTTCTGACAGCCGCTGCACCCGTTCAATCATCAACGGTGCGGGGTGGCTCGGTTCGTACTGCGCAAAATACTGTTTGGCTTTCTCCAGCATCAGCTGTGCATCGGCGCGGCTGGTGACCTGCACGCTGCGCCAGTCTGTAACCTGCTGAACGGGTTGTGCGACCGCCGGTTGAGGTTCAGCGCTGAGCTCAGCCTGTGCCTCCCGGTTGGGCAGCAGCTTGCTGATGTCGGTCACCTGACAGGCGCTGGCGACCAGCCCGACGGTTTTCAGCAGCTGTTCCATCTCCGGAACGCCGCTTTCACCAAGATGGCCGGTGAGCAACTCGCGAATGGCCAGCAGCCGTTCGTTAATCACTATCACCGCCGACGTGCCCGGCTGATCGCCGCGGGCCAGCTCGTCAATCAGTCTTGGACGGCCACCGGGGTAATCCGGACATTCGGTTTTACTGCCATCCAGCAGTGCCTGAGCGTCGCGAAGTGAAATTTCATCGCCATTTGATCGCAGCAGTGAGGCGTTACGCACGGCGACGGTCAGGTCAGACTTATCACTCAGCCCGGCCAGGGCGTTAATGCGGTAAAACGGGTCGGTTTCGCCATACTCTTCCAGCAGCGGATAGAGCGGCTCCCAGTAACGCGTGATCGCTTCCTGCACCAGTAACAGCCCGTCGGCATAGCCCGCAAGGCCGCGGCGACGTGTCCATGCATGCGTTAACGCCAGCATGACGCGCAGATCTTTGGTGCGGCTCAGCAGGCTGGTGGCGAATTTTTCCACCGTATTCCAGTCAGCAGGTTCTGCCGGAATGATGGTGTCGCCAAACTGCTGCTCTGCTTTGCCCTGGCTGGCCTGATTCATGAGCTGGAAATCAGCGTCATACTCCAGGTTTTCGCCACAGGGCTTGTCGGGGCTTATTGGCGCGAGAAATTCTTCGATATTCATAAGATCCCTGCTTATTCAAACATGGGCGGATAGAGACCGTGACGGCCCGGGCGGGCGCCACCTGCCGGGTCGAACAGCAGCGTAAAGAGCTGCCCGGTGAAGTTGCCACTGTGAACATGGGTGTAGAGCGGGTAGCCGTCGCAGCGGTTGGTCCACCAGTAGCTGGTCTGGCGAAGCGGGTCAAAGCACTCTGCTGCCTGAGGCCAGCCCAGCGTGCTCTGGCCGTCTTCGTCATAACCAATCACATCGAGAATATCTGAGCGCTTTTGCGGCTCGACGGGCTGCGGTGCCGGAATGGACATCAGCATGTCATCGAGCTGTGAGGCCGAAAAACTGTTACGTACCGCATGCAGGCCCAGACGGCCAATCTGCTGATACCAGCTTTCAGCCTGACTGAGCAGACGTGATGACCAGTCCGCGGGGGCAAAGCTGAGCTGAATGCAGACCGGATATTGTCGACCAACGCTGTCACGTCCCGGCAGCAGGCAGCCCATCTGAATCATCTGGCTGCCCAGCATCGGCGGTACGACAAAATTCCAGACCGGCGCTTTGTTAAACGGGCGCTCACCGCTGCGCTGCTCTTCCTGCTGCCAGGCCAGCAGGCCGACCTGGAACCAGTGCGACCACTGGCGTTGCAGGGTGTCAGGAAAGCGACGCTGCAAAAAATCTCCGGCGCTGGGCAGTTTGCCATACCAGCTGTAGCGGTTCATCGCAGGGGTATTCGTCATACGGCTGTCCTTGCGGTTATGGGCATGAGAAACGGGGAAGCTGGAACGGGTTACGAATACTGTTTGGCGCAAATTCCAGCGTAACCTGATGTCCGTCTACGTTGAAGGTCGCCTGGCGACTCAGACTTCCCGCCCCCGGGCTGGTACGCGCTTTATCGAAAAAGCGGTTCAGCGCCCAGGAACCGTTAGTCACCAGCGTAGCCGTGCTGCCGTTAGCCAGACCCAGCTGCATACGCACCTGGTTAGTCCCGCCCGGCCCCGGCCAGTTCATGATCTGCACAGCCTGTGGACCGTGGCTGTAGCGCAGCAGTTGACCGTCAACATCCAGCGTCAGGTTAAGGATTGTGTTATCCATTCTGACGGTGCGCACCGTCACTTTGTAAGATGGCGTGGTGGCACCGTTAGCAAAGAAAGCATCGCGAATGGACTGCGCCTGCTGGAACGGTCTCAGGAGCCCTTCACTTCCGGGCAGCGTTTTTCCATCAATGCCCGGCATAAAGCGCCAGTTCGCCTGCGTGGTATCGACTTTATTGGTCAGGTTGTCACGAAAGAAGGTGTCCATCAGCCCGGTGCCTGGCGCAAACATGCGCGCGAGATCGTCCGGCGTGGCCTCCGTACTGGCGCTGCGCACCAGCGGGTAACGGCCAGCGATTGCCTGACGGCAGAAACCGCCGACTTCGACGTTGATCCGCTTACGCACGTTTTCGAGGTCGCGACGCTGGGTATCACTGCTGGCCCCCACCGCCATATTGCTGAACATGGTTTGCAGACCGCCCGGCAGACGACCGGCACTGGCCTGCAGACGGCTAATCGCCTCGCCTCCCGGAGCAGGCATGCCGCTGTTGGCCGCGTCCTGAACGGCAGTCAGGTAGCGGTAAAGTTCATCGACCTGCTTGAGAAAATCATCAAAGACGATGGTCTTCCCGCCCTTCTCCAGCGGCTGCGCCAGCTCAATCATTGGAGCATAGTGATCGGTTACCAGCTGTTCAGGTGCCTGAGTGACCACCGCGGCCTGCGTCGGGGCATTGTCATTATTACTGAATAACGCTTCGAGCGTGCGGGTGGCACGGTTGCTTTGCGCTTGCGCTTTACCGGCATCATCCGGGGCTGGCGCATTGCGTGAAAGCGTCAGGACCTGGCTCAGGTTCAGCACCAGACGGCGCAGCGGCGAGTTTGCCCCGGAGAGCAGACGCGCGGTATTGATACGCTGGGAGAGATCGGCGCTGTTATTAAGCTGAATGTCGGCGAGGAAGCGATCCCAGTTGGCGATAAAGTCGCGCATGTAGAGCTGACGCACGGCGTTATCGATCTGCTGTTTATCTTCCTGGGCTGAGGTCGCCCCCAGCACCCACGCATCGTCTTCATGCAGAGCAGTGGTGACGCTGTCAATCTGGCCATTGAAGCTTTTCCAGTAACCGTCCGGAGTATAAAGACCCGGTACGCCTTCACTCACCGGCTTGCCGCTTTTGCGTGAAAACACCAGCTCGCTCTGCGGACCGCCCAGGTCGGAGAGCGATACCGGTTTCAGGTTTTCATCATGCTCCAGCAGACGCTTCAGACGACCATACACCCGGGTGGAAAGCGGCTGCTGGTTGATTAGCGCCCTTTCACGCGCGACCAGGGATTCATCCTGCGCGTACGGCGAGGCCTGAATTTTCGGCTCAAGCAGCTGTGTCAGGTGCCACTCAAGCTGCTGAAGCTGCGCCTGAGTCACGTTCTGCGGCAGGTTACGCTGCAGATTAAGCATTACCCAGGAGTGCAGGAATTTGCCGTCGTAGTGCTTCGGCTGATAGAGCATCTGGTAGGCCTTCAGCGCTTCATAGCTGTATTCCACATCGCTGCCGTTATCGTTGCGCAGCCAGGTGGTGATGTGCATCGCCACGGCAGGGAGCAGCATCTGGTCCAGCGCTTTCTGGTACAGAGACTGCGATGCATCGCTGACGTCATCGCCACGATAGAGCCCCACACGGCGTGAGACAGGCGGATCGTTAACATCAAACGCGTCACTTTTCGGCAGATCGACCAGGCCATTCAGCAAGGGCAGAAGGTCAAACAGATCGCGCTGAGGCTGATTCTGCAGCGCCTTGCTCTGCTGATCCAGCAGCGGCACCTTTGCGTCCACCTCTTCCAGATAAGCCTTGTTTCTGGCATAGCTGGTCAGCCACAGTCCACCGAGGATCACCAGTAGGGCCAGCAGCGCCGCATAGCCGGACCAAATGACGGCGCGGTTACGCAGTTCCCACCAGCGGTTTTCCCCGGCGATGCCGGCTTCCTGGAAAATGACGTTTTGCAGCAGGTTCTTGATGAAGAAGCTCTGCCCTTTCGCCCCCGGGATCGGAGCCTCTTTGCTGACGGAATCCCAGCGATTTCCCTCTTCACCTTCCGGCAAGGAGAGCGCACGGTTAAGTTCGCCCATCACCCGGTCAAACGGCATGCCTTCCTGGGTACCACTGGCGAAATAGATCCCGCGCGGGGAGAATTCGGTTTCAAAGTTAGAGCGGGCAAAGACCGTGCTCAGGTAGTCAGCCAGCAGCGGACGCAGTGCGGCAAACTCCTGCGGGAAGAGATACGCTTCCGCGCGCGCTTTTGCGTCATGCTCCTGCAGCAGAGTTTCCGGCAGTCCGGCATCCAGGCGCTGCTGTAAGAGGGAAAATTCCTGCTGGAAGTTACCCATCAGGTCGTAATCAGCGTGTTTGGTTTGCTCCCACGGCAGCGTGAAGCCCCAGATCTGGTCGCGCTGCGCTTTGTCGTAATCGGCAAACCAGGCACGGAAGCCTTTAAGCAGGTCAGCTTTGGTCACCATGACATACACCGGGAAGCGAATACCCAGTTGCTCATGCAGCTCAGAGAGACGCTGGCGCAGGTTGACCGCCTGCTGGCGTGACTCTTCAGGCGAGAGCGTCAGCAGGTCAGAAATGCTGATGGTAATAATCACACCGTTGATCGGCTGGCGACGGCGATACTTACGCAGTAACCCCATAAACTCAAGCCATTCACCGGCGTCCTGAACCTGTTCGCTCTCCTGGGTGGTATAGCGACCCGCGGTGTCCAGCAGTACGGCTTCGTTGGTGAACCACCAGTCGCAGTTACGCGTGCCGCCGATCCCGCGCAGCGCGGTCTTACCGAAACGGTCGGCCAGCGGGAATTGCAGTCCGGAATTGACCAGCGCCGTGGTTTTACCGCTGCCCGGCGCGCCGATGATGACGTACCACGGCAGTTGATACAAATATTGCGTGCTAAAGCGCTGCGTCCACTGGGCACCCTGTCCCGCTTTGCTGAAGTGCGCTTTTTTCAGCATCTGTGCGGCTTCGTCAAAACGGCTGGCGAGGATCTGCTCCTCGCTGTTCAGTCGCTTCTGCGGATCCGCTGCTTCCGGGCTGGTGGTGTTCTCATTGAGTTTGTCCATCAGCTTGCGGTTCAGCCAGGCATTGTACAGCCGCGGCAGAATGTGGCCCTGCGCCCAGAGCAGATAAACCACCGCAATACTGATGATGCGGTTCTGTTCAGATTCGAGCGGTCGGGTGTCCACGATGGACAACAATGGGCCAATCATCCAGATAACCGCCGCAAGCGCAGTGACGCCCAGGAAGCTCCACAGAATGCGATTGGTCAAAATGGAAAGAAGAGTAGTCAGCATCCTTAGTTTCCTTGCGGCAATCCGTTCAGCTCAGCCTGGGTATTTTCAGGCGACACCAGCAGAGTAATTTCCACCCGGCGGTTACGGGCACGGTTTTCCGGCGTATTGTTAGGTGCCACTGGATTAATCTCGCCGCGGCCTTCCGCTTTCACACGTTCAGGTTGAGAGAGGCTTCCCTGCAGCATTTTCTGAACTGACCGGGCACGTTCCAGCGACAGTTCATAGTTAGAGGCAAAGCGCGCGCTGCGAATTGGCACGTTGTCGCTGTAGCCCACCACCAGAATTTTACCGCTGACGTTATTCATGGCCTGTGCAATACGGTTTATTACAGGCTCATAACGGTCACGTACCACGGTTGAGGCGGAAGCAAACAGGCCGTCCCCTTTCAGGATCACCACGCTACGGTCCGCTTCATCTTTTACCGCAACCAGACCGGCTTCTATTTCCGGCTTCAGGAAACCACGCAGGTTCAGCACCGCAGGCAGCTGGCGGGCAGGTTGCTGGATAGTCGTTTCGGGAAGCTGTGACTGATAAATTTTTGCTAATACCGGGTTGGTGTTATCGCCAAGCCGCCAGTTAAGCACGATATAGAACAGGCAGGCGATAAACCCGGCCAGCGCCACGCAGGCCCACAGAGGTACCATGGGTCGCCATAGCTTGCGCAGTACCGGACGATCTTCCGGATGCGGAGAGAGCTGTGGCGGGTAACTGCCACGCACGCCGCGAATCATCTGCCACAGCCGTTGCTTGATGGTTTCAAGCTGGGTGCGGCCATTATCCAGCACCCGATAGCGCCCCTCGAAGCCGAGCAGCAGGCAGTAGTTGATCATCTCCAGCAGCAGAATATGTTCGCGCGGGTTTTGCGACAGACGCGCCAGCAGCTGGAAGAACTTTTCGCCGCCCCAGGTTTCATTATGAAACGTCACCAGCAGACCATTGCTGGACCAGACGCCGCTGCTGCCCCAGGGGGTAAGCGCGGCGGCCTCATCAAGTGCCGTACAGAGGCAGTAACGTGCCCCGACGATCACCTCATAGGCCAGACCGGCCTGCTGACAGCGCACTTCGAACCGGCGGATCTCATCGATCAGGCGCTGGCGCAACGCCACCTGATCGTCATGTGATACCGAATGACGGATTTGCGGAATCGCATTGAGCAGCGGATTGGCGGCCGCCACCAGCTGATTGTTGCTACTGGCTCCGGTAAACGCGGCATCACTGCCGGTATCCTGTCGTTCCTGCATATTAAGCGCTCGCTTTATTATTCAGTCGGGCTACGGATGGCCCAAAACTCCATATCAAGTCCCGGGAACTCGCCTGCGAGATGCAGGGCGAAAGCGCCGGACTTATCCATCTCGTGCCACAGCTCGCTCCCCTTCTCCAGCTCGAAGTAACTGTAGCCTGCATGCCAGGGGATCTGCGGCGGTGCGACCGGCATGGCGCGCAGCATAATGCCAGGCAGTTGCAGCTGAACCAGATCGCGAATTTTCGAGACCGGCGCCACTTTCATCTGGGCAGGGAAATGGGTTTGCAGGTGTTCGCCCGGCACGTTGGCTTTGACCGCCAGCACGAAACCGAACTCACGCACCATGCTGGTTTCCGGCACGGTCGCGATGTTCAGACCGTGGGAACGCTCGTTAAGCGGCAGCTGAATGGCATGGTCTTCCATCACCAGAGACAGCCCCTGACGCAGCAGCATCATCAGTTTGCTGAAGCAACCCGCGAGGTCGTCGTGATCGTAAATCGGCAGCACGCTTTCAGCGGTACGCTGAGACGCCCAGGTAGCGAGCTCGGTCGCAAACGGCAGCCAGCTGCGCCAGAGTGTTTCCGGATGCAGCAGCGGAAGCGTTTTTAAATGTGAAACCTCGCCCAGATGGCGGTTCACCAGTGAGAGCAGCGTGAATTCAATCAGTTCCGAGGTATTAAAGCGGCCAGGCTGGCGCAGACGACCGCCAATTTGCTGGCTGCGCTGCACCAGTAAGCCGTGCAGATCGTTAATCATGCTGTAGATCTGCGGGCTGTTATTGGCGTTCAGCATCGGCGGAATGTAGCTGCTATCGAGACGCACGTGGTTATCGTTGCGTTTCTCGGTCACAAACGCCACACCGATAGCGGTCCACTCTGCCGTTACATCTTTTTCCAGCATCAGGGTCAGACGCAGACGGCCAAACTGCACGGTGGCATCGCCTACCGACATGGCGTTGTCGTCTTCCACCTCTTGCTCAAAGGCGATGAAGCGCGCCAGCGAGGCCGGCTCTTCACTGAAGATCACCTCTTCTCTCTCTCCACGGCGAACCGGCAGTGCGAGCACCACCTTTTCATTGGTGAGATTGTCAGGGATTTTCAGCGGCACCGGACCATTGCGGCCGTTGCGCACCTGGAAAAAGGTTCCGTCAGGCAGCAGTCCACTGCAGTAGCTCAGGGCAATGCATCCCTGGCGCAGCATCGCTTCGTCCAGCTCAACGTCGAGAAAGCCCCAAAGGTATGAACGCTGCAGCGCACCCCATTCACGAACGTGGTTGAGCAGATAGCTTTCAGTCCGCTGAAAATGGTGTGGGCGCAGGAACATGCCTTCGGTCCAGACGACCTTTTCTGCTTTCGTCATGATGATGTAATTCCTGTTATGAAGCGCGTTACTGGCTGATGACCCGGATGCCATTCACGTCGAGAAAAACGTTGGCCTGGAGTTCATCCGCTGACCATTTCCAGAACTGGTAGATATGGTTTTCGCCTGGCACAGGCAGAGGGAGTGAAACGCGCCATTTTTTGCCATCCAGCATCTGATATTCCGCCATCACACCAATGTAGCGGGCGTCGGGAGAGCTCTGTCCACTCAGGGTTTTCGAGAGCTGACCCGGCATCAGGAAGAAAACATCGCTGTTCAGCAGATTCGCGCCAAGCGTGGCTGACGCGTTGTTCTGTAGGGAATAGAAGTCGCTGGACATGAAATCCGCATCGGATTTCAGCAACAGCACTCTGACTTTTAGCGGCGCAGATTCATTGATTTGTGGATGAGCCTGAAACTGCAGATTGTAGCGGGAAGGGTCGCTGTGTGAAGACGACGTACAACCACTGACAAGGGCGAAAATCGCCGCGTAAAAGACGGACCACAACCAATGAAAATTTTTATTATTCATAAAAATACGCTCAGGGACGCGGTTTAGTTCAGGATCCAGGTACCGTTAGCGCTGTCTTTGCAGGCTTTGCTGTTACCGTCCACATCAACACAGGTTGCCTTCTTACGCACTTTCGCACGCTGGGCCTGCTTACGGACGGTCGCTTCGTACTGATCGGCTTTGATCACTGCGCGCATCGGGACGTAGCCAATCAGCTGATCATTTCCCTCATCGGCAAGCGCCATCCAGTAGTGCTCAACCTGACCCAGGACCACATACGTTTTACCGGTTTCCAGGGTACGGATAACCTTTCCGCCGAAGTCAGGACGGCTCATCAGCGAGGCCGGATACATGGCACGATACGGCTCATTGAGCTGAGTAAACTCTGCTGGAGGTAAAACAGCATGACGGTGGGTTAACGTGACGCCATTGACCTGGCTGGTCACGATCGTGTCGTCGTTGATCACAGGTTTCTGCGGCGCTTTACAGCCCGCCACCGCCATTACAAACAGAAGTGAAAACAGTACGCGCATTTTCATATGCTTTTCCGTAGCGATATTTCGATGATGGAGATAAAGGGGATGAAGTTTGACTTAGGTGCTATTGTTAAAATAGTCAGTATATTTTCGGGGCGTTACTATTTAAGGGCATAGCTACCGCACGAGCCCTTCAGAATAAGGCCCAGCGTCTTCCTGACATATTTTGACAAACGGTAAGCAAGTTTACATGAGCTTGCCACCAATTCAATATTTACCGCTTCATAACTGATGGTTAATGAAGCACTTGAGACATTATAGGATTAATCTGAGAAAAAAATACGATTTAGCTAAAATCGTCTATTCCCCTCAAGACAAAATCACATATCCATCTGATTTAAAATGAAATTCCACAAAAGAGAATCACTTTCATTAACGCAATAACCCTATTACTGCTACTACCATAATTAGTAGAATCTGGCTTTATGGGGGGCGAAGAAAATATATCCAATATGAATTATTTGTTGCATTATCGAGGTAACTTTCAATTTCAGCCAGACCTGTCTCAATATATGAAATTGTTTCAGGGAACCTGAGAAAAGTTAATTTTACACCTCAAAATAAGTTTGTCTTTTAATCTCCTTTTCGGATTTAATCTGGTAATTTTCCGATATTAACAATTAAGCACAGCTACATATTCCTGGTTAAAGCGACGATTAATTTGCACCGATTCCTCCTGTCTGCAGGGGTCTTCGTCGCCCTGCCCTTCAGCCACCTTCATCTGAAATTTAACGCTGACTTCATCATCGCTTCGCTTTCGCCATAGCGCAGAGTGAACAGGTGATAGATAAGATTTATTATAAAAATGATAAAATTTCGTTATAATTTCTTTAAATGTTTACGCCGATTAGCTTGTAAGCCACTGTAAAATATAGCCATTCAATTCAATGCATTTAACTTTGCTCTGGCCTCTGGTAACAGACGCCATCATTGTTTTCGCTTATTGGCAAACCCGGTGGTTTATAGGCGCAGGTGATGTCATGACCGCACAAGTCAGGAGTTGGTATGAATAAGAAAAGACGCTCAGTTCCCGGTATCAGGCACTATGACGGCCCAGCCGGTGGCTGGGGGGCGTTAAAGGCGACGGCCATTGCGGTACGTACCCAAATGGATACGCTGGATGCCCCCGCAACTCTGCTGCGCACAAACCAGCCTGACGGTTTTGACTGCCCTGGCTGTGCGTGGCCCGATAAAGAACACAAATCCACGTTCCAGTTCTGTGAGAACGGGGCGAAAGCCGTCACCTGGGAAGCCACCAATAAACGCGTCACCACGGATTTTCTCGCCAAAAACAGCGTGTCCTCGCTGCTGGCTAAATCTGATTTTGAGCTGGAAGGTTACGGTCGTCTCACCCATCCCCTGCGCTATGACCGGGCAAGTGATACCTTCCAGCCAGTGGAATGGGACGACGCTTTCCAGCGTATCGGTGAGGTGCTGCGCGGGCTTGAGCCTGACCAGGTCGAATTTTATACCTCCGGCAGAGCCTCGAACGAAGCAGCGTATCTGTTCCAGCTGTTCGCCCGCGAGTACGGTACCAATAACTTCCCCGACTGCTCGAATATGTGCCATGAAGCCACCAGCGTCGGTTTACCCCGTTCCATTGGTATCGGGAAAGGGACCGTCTCACTTGATGACTTCGATAAAACGGAGCTGGTTATCTCCATTGGTCATAACCCTGGGACCAACCATCCGCGGATGATGGGCACGCTGCATGAGCTGGCTCGCCGCAACGTACCGATTATCGTCTTTAATCCCCTGCGCGAGCGCGCGCTGGAACGTTTCGCGGATCCGCAAAGCGTTATTGAGATGGCAACCTACAGCTCTACCGATATCGCCTCCACCTATTTCCAGGTGAAAGCCGGGGGCGATGCCGCTGCGTTAAAAGGGATCGCAAAACACCTGCTGGAGATGGAGAACGAACGCGGAAACGTGCTCGATCGCGCCTTTATTGCTGAACACACCCTGGGCGTTGAGGCGTTTACTGCGGATATTGCGCAAACCGACTGGGAGGCCATTGAGCGTGAATCCGGGTTGAGCCGGGCAGCGCTCAAATCCGTGGCCGAGGCCTACGCAAAATCGAATGCCACCATCATCACCTACGGGATGGGCATCACCCAGCATAATAAAGGCACCGCGAATGTCCGCCTGATCGCTGATCTGCTGCTGCTGCGCGGTAACATTGGCAAACCCGGCGCGGGGATATGCCCACTGCGCGGCCACTCGAACGTTCAGGGTAACCGCACCGTGGGTATAAGCGAGAAACCGACACCGGCATTTCTCAACCGCCTGAAGGAGGTATTCGGTTTTGAGCCCCCTGCCCACCACGGCCATGATGCGGTGCAGGCAACGCAGGCCATGATCGACGGACGTGCAAAAGCGCTGATCTGTCTGGGGGGAAATTTTGCGGTGGCGATGCCCGATCACGAGAACGGTTTTCCGGCAATGAATACGCTGGATTTGAGCGTGCACATCGGTACCAAGCTCAACCGCACCCATTTGCTGGTGGGGAAAGAGACCTTTATTTTGCCGTGCCTCGGTCGTACCGAGCTGGATGTCCAGGCCACCGGACGCCAGTCCATTACCGTGGAGGACTCTATGTCGATGGTGCATGCCTCTTCCGGTAAGCTGAAACCCGCCTCTCCGCGCCTGCGCGCTGAGCCGGCCATTGTCGCCGGAATGGCGCAAGCCACCCTGCGGGAGACCCGCGTGGACTGGATGACGCTGGTTGAGGATTATGACCGTATCCGCAACCTGATTGAGCAGACCATTCCAGGCTTCGAGAATTACAATGAACGGATCCGCATTCCTGGTGGTTTTCGCATGCCGCTGCCGCCCACAGAACGTATCTGGCCAACGGCGACGGGCAAAGCGATGTTTTCGGTTTTCGACGGCGTCAATGAGAACGCCAGTGGTGAAGGCGATAATGTGCTGCGCCTGATCACGCTGCGCAGCCACGACCAGTACAACACCACCATTTACGCCCTTGATGACCGCTACCGCGGCGTCTTTGGCCGTCGCGATGTGCTGTTTATGAATGAAGACGATATGGCGCAGTCAGGCCTGGAGCATGGCGATCGCGTGGATATCGAAACCGCCCTGCCGGGGAGCGTTCAGCGTCTGGAAGACATTACCGTTGTGGCCTACAGCATTGCGCCGGGTTCCGTCGGAGCTTACTACCCGGAGGCCAACGTACTGGTTCCGCTTGATTATCTGGATAAGGACAGCGGTACGCCGTCTTATAAATCGGTTCCGGTCCGCCTCATCCTGCGTTCGAAAGAGATCCGCGTGCTGTAAGGCTTTCCGCGCAGAGAAATACGATGGATATAAAACAGCTAAAGTACTTAATCGCACTCGATCAGACCCGGCATTTTGGTAAAGCAGCCTCGCAGTGCAACATCACCCAGCCGACCCTCTCCATGCGTATTCGCAGCCTAGAAGAGGAGCTGGGGCTGGTGCTGATTACTCGCGGGCAACGTTTTGAAGGCTTTACGCCCGAAGGCGAACGCATTCTGGCATGGGCGCGCGCGGTGCTGGCCGCTCACGACGGCCTGCAGGCCGAAGCCTCGCTGTGCAAAGGGCAAGTGGTGGGTGAATTGCGTCTGGGAATGGTGCCGCTGGCCAGCGTGGATCCGATGATCTTTATCCGCCAGCTGACGCAAAAATACCCGGAGCTGACCTACAGCCTCTACTCAATGTCCTCGCAACAAATTGCCGACGGCGTCAGCCGGAATCAGCTTGAACTGGGGATTTGCTACCTGAACAGCATCGACACCCGTCCGTTTGATATTATCCAGCTGCCAAAAACCGAAATGGGTTTGCTGCACGATATCCGCCACTTCCAGCTGGATCAGGAGACGCTGACCTGGCAGGAACTGATGGCATTTCCGCTGGGGTTTCTGACCAAGGGGATGCATTATCGCGAGCATATGGAGGTGAGCTTTAAATCTGCCGGCATTAATCCCGAGTCTGTCTTCGAAAGCGATTCCACTTTCCAGATCATTCAGGCGGTACAAAGCGGCGTCTGCTGTGCCGTGATGCCGCTGAACAACGGGCTTGAGAACCTGAACAACCACTTCCGGATAACCCCCATAACCGACTCGAACATCGAAGCCCCGATCGGCCTGATCATGCGTCGACAGGCCCCCGTCTCCTCACTGGCACTGCGCTGTTTCACCGACGCGCAGGCGCTTTATCTTGCAGAGAACAACGGCATTGAGTGAGGTCATGTGATAACGCGTCAGTCGAGCAACACCGAATAAGACTGACGCGTCACCACACTGAACCCGCCAATCAGCACCGCCTTGCAAACGTCGCGGTATTGCGGGGCATTCACCAGCGTGTTCAGCGCATCACGGAGAGCGTTAAGCGTTTCAGGGGATGTGTTGTGCGCGGTAATCAGCGGTAACCCGGGTGTCAGGGGAGTACTGTCGATCGCCGCCAGCCCGTCGAGCAACGCCGGTTCATGACGCTGCAGTAACGCGTACGTCACGCAGTCGATAGCGGCGATATCGCCCATACCCTCTTTTAGATCAATCAGCGACTGGCGATGGCTGCCGCTAAAGGTCGTCCGGGCAAAATAATGGCCATCGGGTGCAAGTGGCGCCACTTTTTTTCGCAGGGCGTGATAACCGGACTGCGAATCCGCAGAATTGCATACCGCCCATCGGCCGCGAAAATCAGCCAGTGTCCGGGTGCGCTTCTGGGCGCGCGTCACCAGAAGGCTACGGTAATAAAACGCTTCGCAGCCCGGCACCTGGTAGTGAAAACAGCCCACGACCTGTACGTCCGGCAATTGCGTCATCAGCGGGTAGCCGCAGGTCTGGCTGAGGACAAGCCCGGGCTGCTGCCAGTGGGCCAGCAGAGAATCATCGGGTACGCCCTCGCTCACCGGCACGCCGCGTTCAGCAAGCAGGTGCTGTACCGCTCGCCAGAGGGCATCGGTGTCGGCGCGATTGATGGCATACATCGGAAACGCCAGCGGGTTACTCATGACTTCCCTCGTGTTGACGCCCTGGGTGAGCGGTGACGTTGACCGCCCGCCTCCAGAACTGTCGCATCCATTCACTATAACCCCTGACCACAAAACCATGGTTACGCCGCTGGTACGCCGCCCGGTTTTGCAGATAGACGCTTTTTAGCCCATACCACGGAACACCCGGTAAATCGTGATGGACTGAATGGTAGTTAAGATTTAAAAACAGCACCCGCCAGAACAGCCCTGCTTCGTTGATGACAGAACGCGCCAGCGGATCATCCGCCGCGCGATGTTCATAGAAGGAGCGCACTTTGGTCAGCGCCAGCGCCGGATAACTTACCGCCAGCACAAACCAGACGGGCGAGAAACCGTTGTGCATCATCCAGGCAAACAGCGCTGCCAGCAGCGACGCGTGGACAAGCCACATTGCCATTGCGCGCAGGTGAAGATGGCGAAACGCCGTCACGGCGCTGGCCAGCGTCTGCAGGATATCCAGCAGCGGTGCCAGCAACAGCCGGCCGCAGAAGGTATTCCGTGCATGGATCACGCGCTTGTGCCAGGGCGAAAAGCGTGCCCAGCTCTCCTCGGTAAAATAGTACGACTCCGGGTCATCCACCGGGATCGTCAGGCTATCGTGGCGATGATGGGCAAGATGAGAGTCCCGGTACAGACCATACGGATACCACACCGCCAGCGGGAGCGTGCCAAACAGCGCGTTAAGCCAGGCAAACCGAGTGGGATGGCCGTGGATCAGTTCATGCTGGAGTGACATATACCAGGTGGTAAATCCGATGAGCAGCAGCGTAGCGGGCAGCAATCCCAGCGTTTTCCAGTACGCCAGCGTCGCAAACCAGCCACTGTAAAGGGTGATGATGACGATCCACGTGGGCAGTTCGCTTCGCCACAAAAACCCCGAGGCGAGGTGGTGAATTTGATCGCGTTGTTGCGGATGTAAATAGAGGGAGCTTCGTTTACCCATGCCTTCAGACGCCGTTTCGCCAGAGAGAATGCCCTGACGATCGGGGAAAACGCCTGAAATAACAAAGAACTTATATCGCTTTGCTTTGCCAGAAACGCGGGCAGCGCGAGATCTCCCTCTCGTTCGTAGCTTGACTTATTTTGCAATAAAGGTACTTTTCAGGACATGAAGAAGATCCTGATTATCGTCCCTGACGGCGGCATGCTGTTTGAAGCCGCCGGTATCGCAGACATTCTGATGCAGGCGAACCGGCTGCATCCGGAAGGCCTTGCCCATCCCTGTTACCGCATTATCATCGCCACTACCCAGCCTCACCAGGTGATCCACGGCCAGTCCGGCCTCAATCTGCTGGCGGATTATCGCCTGCCGGAGCTGGATCCGCGTGAACCGCTTGATACGATTATTATCACCGGCCGCGGAATGAATGAGCAGGAGAGCACGGCGGTGGTGGACTGGCTGCACCTGGCTGCGCCACACGCGCGGCGGATAGCCTCCATCTGCGGCGGCGCGATGCTGCTGGCCCAGACCGGCCTGCTTGATGGACGCCGGGCAACCACCCACTGGCGGCTGCTGGAGACCCTGCACACCCAGTACCCGGCCATCCATGTGGAAGGTGGCCCGCTGTATATTCAGGACGGTCCCATCTGGACCTCCGGTGGGGTTAGCTCCGGGTTTGATTTGACCCTGGCGCTGGTGGAAGACGATTACGGTTTTACTCTCGCTCGCGAGGTGGCGCAGGATATGGTGATGTATCTGCGCCGCCCCGGCGGGCAGCTCCAGTTCAGTCGCTATAATCTTCAGCAGCCAGGCACCTCCGGCCCGATAAGCGACCTGCAAACCTGGATCCTGGAGAACCTGACCGCTGACCTGTGCGTGGAAAATCTGGCGCAAAAAGCGGCGATGAGCCCACGCAATTTCACCCGCGTGTTCACCCGTGAAACAGGCGCCTCTCCGGCGCGTTATGTCACCGAAGCACGCCTTGCCGCCGCCCGGCAACTGCTTGAACAGACCAGCGACCCTCTCGAACGCATTGCTGAGCAGAGCGGGTTTGGCAGCAGCATCAATTTGCGTCGCGTCTTTGAGAAACAACTCCACCTCACGCCTGGCGAGTATCGTCAGCGCTTCCACTGTCGCAAAATGGCATAATGTGATCCTTTTTTGTCGTTTACGCCATCCGGCCTGACGCCTACAGTGACGCCAGACAACAGAGATAAGGAGTGCACTATGGTTAAGGTCGGCATTAACGGTTTCGGCCGTATCGGACGTAATTTCCTGCGCGCGGCGCTGGGTAACCCGGATGTGCAGATTGTGGCAATTAACGATCTGACGGACAGCAAAACCCTCGCCCATCTGCTCAAACATGATTCCCTTCTCGGCACGCTGCCGGCTCCCGTTGAAGCCGCGGACGGGGCACTGCAGGTCGATGGCCAGCGGATCGTCGTCTTTAGCGAACGCGATCCGGCGAATATCGCGTGGCGTGACGCCGGCGTTGACGTGGTTATTGAAGCCACTGGCTTCTTTACGGAGCGGGAAAAAGCAGCCGTGCATATCACGCACGGTGGGGCTAAGCGCGTCATCATCTCCGCCCCCGGCAAAAACGATGACCTGACGGTGGTCATGGGTGTCAACCATGAACAGTACGATCCGGCTCAGCATTACGTAGTGAGTAACGGCAGTTGTACGACCAATGGCCTGGCCCCCGCCGCTCAGGTTTTGCATCAGCAGTTCGGGATTGAGCATGGCCTGATGAACACCACGCACGCTTATACCAACAGTCAGGCACTGCACGATCAGCCAGAGAAGGATCTGCGCGGTGCACGTGCGGCAGCCCTGTCGATTGTGCCTTACTCCAGCGGTGCGGCGAAAGCGCTGGGGAAAGTGATCCCCTCACTTGACGGTAAACTGACCGGGTATTCCCTGCGCGTGCCGGTTCCGGTGGTGTCGATTGTGGATTTGACGGTAACCCTGAGCCGTGACGTTACCGCCGAGGAGGTGAATGACGCCTTCCGGAAAGCCGCTGCCAGTGGCCCCCTGAAAGGCATTCTGGGTTACAGCGATGAACCGCTGGTTTCCAGTGATTATCAGGGCGACCCGCGCTCGTCAATTATCGACGGGCTCTCCACCCTCGTGATTGGCGGCAAAATGGTGAAGATCCTGGCGTGGTATGACAACGAATGGGGATTCTCAAACCGTCTGGTGGATCTGGCGGTGCTGATGGATAAGAAAGGGTTGTAACCTTCCCCCCGTTCCCACTCTGAGTGGGTATCGCTGCCCGGTAGCCTTTCGCTGACCGGGCACGCGTTCGTCACTCTGCTTTGACTTTCACGCCCATAAACACAATTACCATGGCTGTCACCAGCAGGAAACCGCTGCCCGCGAAGACGCCGCTGGCACCGTTGAGGTCGAATACAGCACCACCCACTGCCGCACCGGCGCTTATCGCCAGCTGGATAGAGGCCACCAGCAGACCACCCGCACTTTCGGCTTCATCCGGCACGGTGGTGGCAAGCCACGTTGACCAGCCCACCGGTACCAGACCAAACGCAAAGCCCCACAGCGCGACCAGTAACCCGTCCAGCATCGCCAGATGACCAAACGCCACCATGGTGAGAGCAAGCACGCCCATCGCGAACGGTACCAGTGCCAGCGTCAGGCGCAGGTTACGCGCCAGCAGATGCCCGGCGACGGAGGTGCCGATGAAGTTGGCAATCCCAAAGCCCAGCAGGATCAGCGAGATGCTCTCCACGCTCGCCTGCCCCACCGTTTCAAGGAATGGACGCAGGTAGGTAAAGAAGGCAAAGTGGCCGCTGAAGATAAGAATGGTCGCCAGCATACCGCCAATCATCCCCGGACGACGCAGCACGCGGAACAGCGTACTCAGGCTACCGCTGCTTTCCGGCTTCATGGACGGCAGTACCCAGAGCTGCCACAGCAGCGCCAGCATGCTCGGCAGAATGCAGAGAATAAAGACGTTACGCCAGCCAATCAGGCTACCCAGATAGCTTCCCAGCGGCGCCGCCACCACCGTCGCAATCGAGACGCTGGAGAAGATCACCGCCAGCGCTTTCGGCACTTTATCGGCGGGCACCAGGCGCATCGCCGTGGCGGTCGACATCGCCCAGAATCCCCCGATCGCCACACCCAGCAACAGCCGGCCCATCAGCAGGACGTGCAGCGTGGGCGCAAAAGCCACCAGCAGGCTGGAGATGATCTGCAGCACCGAGAAGAACATCAATACCCAGCGACGGTCGATATTTTTGGTGGCCGGCGTGATGAGCAACCCGGTGACCAGCGCCACCAGCGCAGTGGCCGTCACCGCCTGTCCGGCCATCCCCTCGGACACCCCCAGGCTCGCGGCCATCGGCGTCAGCAAACTGGCGGGCAGGAATTCTGCTGTGATCAGGCCGAATACGCCAAGCCCCAGTGAGTAGACGGCTCGCCAGGCGGGTTTTGCAGGCGTGACCGCCTCTCTCGCCACGATACATGAATTCATCTGTTGTTCTCCCGTTATAAAAATGTGACAACTGTCGCAAAAGCATAGTGGGTTCACCCTGGACGATCTATGACATATAATCTCCACTTATTGATTATTCGTCCGGAGTTGCGTCATGACCGCTCAGTCACCCGATTTGATCAGCGAACTTTTGCACGGCATGCGCCTGTCGGGCGTGAAATACCGTCGGATTGAGGCCAGCGCGCCGTTTGGCGTGGCGTTTCACCAGGCGCCCGGCAAAGCCCAGTTCCATTTTGTCAGCCACGGTAGCGCCCTGTTGCGTGTGGAGAGTGGCGCCACCTTCACGCTGAATGGCGGCGACGCCCTTTTTATCCCAAACGGCAACGCCCATGCCCTGCTCTCTGACGAGCACGCCAGCATTACCCCGGTCAGTGCATTCCCCAGCGAGCCTATCTGCGGTTCGGTCTGTGCGATCACCTGTGAGCCGTGTCCGGAAAGCGAGAACACCATCATCTTCAGTGGATGCATGGATTTTGAACTGGGCGGGATGCAGCCGCTGATCAAGGCGATGCCGGAAGTGATGATGGTGAGCCGGCTGATGTCCACATGGCCGGAAATTCATCCGCTGCTGGCAGCGATGGAGCGGGAATCAATGACCCGCCAGGCCGGATTCGCCGGGATCCTCGCGCGACTTGCCGACGTGGTGGCCGCGTTGATCGTGCGTGGCTGGGTTGAAGGAGGCTGCGGCAAAGCTACCGGCTGGGTGCAGGTATTGCGCGACCCGCGTTTGAGCCGGGCCATTTACGCCATGCATCAGCAGCCAGGCCTGAACTGGAGCGTGGCGGATCTGGCGAAAGAAGCGGGCACTTCCCGCTCCGTGTTTGCTGAACGTTTTCTGGCGGCCACGGGAACCACACCGGCAAAATATCTCAGCGAACTGAGGATGCGGCTGGCCATTCAGTACATCCGCCACGAAAATCAGCCCATTGAAACCGTCGCGTTGCGTCTGGGGTACGGTTCACTGGCCGCGTTCAGTCGGGCATTTAAGCGCATTATTGGGCATGCACCGGGCACGTTGCGCGAGACCAGCCAGACCCCGGAAGAGGTCTGAGCCAGGCGTTAGCGATACGTATTTTTTGCCAGTCGCCTTTCGCGATTTAATTATGGGGCGTGCTAAGGGAGCACCTTGCGCTATTACGGAATAAAAGAGCATTCCGCGTATATTATTATCGCGCCATGATTTGCGCCCGTTGATTAAATTAAAAGCAATATAATTATTTATCATAAAAAAGAATTACCTTTCATCGAGATAGCAAATTCTCCCAATCCCTTCCGGCGCATAACCAGACGGTAAATTGTCTGGTTATGCGCAAAATGGGATATTCGACACGCGAAGCGGCCAATATTCGTCTAAGGTTTTCAGGTGATTGATAACAGCGGCAACGCTGCTCAGCGAATACAGGAGATGAACCGATGATAAGACCTCGTACACTACGCCCTGCTCTTTTGCACCTGGCTTTGGGCGGCGCGTTACTCGGTGTGACAACATGGGGTTATGCGGAAGAACAACTCACCACCCAGACAAGCTCCCCCGATATTTTACTTGGTCCTCTCTTTAATGATGTGCAAAGTGCCAAACTGTTTCCCGATCAAAAGACCTTTGCTGACGCCGTGCCGAAAAGCGATCCGCTGATGATTCTGGCGGATTATCGGATGCAGCGCACCCAGTCTGGCTTCGATCTGAAGCACTTTGTGGAAATGAACTTTACGCTGCCAGCGGAGGGTGAAAAATACGTCCCGCCTGCCGGGCAAACTTTACGTGCACACATTGATGACCTCTGGCCCGTGCTGACCCGCACCACCGATAAAGCGAGTAATAAGTGGGATTCCCTTCTGCCGCTGCCTAAACCCTATGTCGTGCCTGGCGGACGTTTTCGCGAGGTCTACTACTGGGACAGTTATTTCACCATGTTAGGGCTGGCTGAGAGTGGCCACTGGGACAAAATCAGCGATATGGTGGACAACTTCGCTTACGAGCTGGACAGCTGGGGACATATCCCGAACGGCAACCGCAGCTACTACCTGAGCCGCTCCCAGCCTCCGTTCTTCGCGCTGATGGTCGAGTTGCTGGCGACCCATGACAGCGATGCGCTGAAGAAATACCGTCCGCAAATGGAGAAAGAGTACGCCTACTGGATGGAGGGGGCCGACAGGCTGCAGGCCGGACAAGCCAACAAACGTGTGGTGAAGCTGGACGATGGCTCAGTGCTCAACCGCTACTGGGATGACCGCGATACGCCGCGTCCTGAATCCTGGCTCGACGATATGACCACCGCTAAAAGCAATCCTAACCGACCTGCCACGGAGATCTACCGCGATTTACGCTCAGCGGCCGCCTCGGGGTGGGACTTTAGCTCCCGCTGGATGGACGATCCGCAAAAACTGGGCACGATCCGCACCACCAGCATTGTGCCTGTCGATCTTAACGCCCTGATGTTTAAGATGGAAAAATTGCTGGCCAGGGCAAGCCAGGCATCCGGCGATACCTCCGCTGCCAGCAAGTATGACGCGCTGGCGACCGCGCGTCAGAAAGCGATCGAGAGCCATCTGTGGAATGATAAAGAGGGCTGGTACGCGGATTACGATCTTAAGAGTAAAAAGGTGCGTAATCAGCTTACGGCAGCCGCACTTTATCCGCTCTATGTGAAGGCGGCTTCGCAGGATCGCGCTGATAAGGTCGCTGCAGCGGCATCGTCACGCCTGCTCAAACCGGGCGGCATTTCCACCACCACCATCAACAGCGGCCAGCAGTGGGATGCACCTAACGGCTGGGCACCGCTGCAATGGGTGGCGACGGAAGGGTTGCAGAATTACGGACAGGATAAGGTGGCAATGGATGTGACCTGGCGCTTCCTGAAAAATGTTCAGCATACCTATGACCGCGAACAGAAGCTGGTAGAGAAGTATGACGTTTCGAGTACCGGTACAGGGGGCGGTGGCGGTGAATATCCGCTGCAGGATGGCTTCGGCTGGAGCAACGGCGTGACGCTGAAAATGCTGGATCTGGTCTGTCCGAAAGAGAAACCGTGCGACAGCGTGCCGGAGAATCAGCCGGCGGCAAACGATGCTGTCGCACCGGCGAAAAGTACGGCGCAATAAAGCGGCCGCATTCCCTCACCCTCTCCCACCTGGAGAGGGTGAATGGGCCGTCTTACGGGGTTTAACAGGGCGTCAGAAGCTGTAGCTCGCGCCTAACTGATAGGTTCGGTCACGTCCAATCCAGCAGTTGGTCGCATCGTAACAGGTCAACGTCTCTTTATTGGTGATGTTCTGCGCGCTCGCTTTGAGAGTCAGCCCTTCAAGCGAAGGCAGAATTTCGCCCATCCGATAGGATGCCGCCAGATCGTACTGCGTGGTGCCACCGAGTTTACCCGCGTCGTTCGCCGGTGAAATCTCCATCGGCCCGGTGTAGCGCGCCCCGGCCCCCAGCATCAATCCTTTCAGTGGCGTATTCTCAAAGGTGTAATCCCCCCACAGGTTGAATGCATTTTCCGGCACCTGCGTAGGGCGTTTGCCCTGATACTTATCGTCCTGCGTATTGATGGCGTGGGTGTATGCGTAGTTGGCAATCAGGTTCAGATTGTCTGTCGGACGGCCAATCACAGACAACTCCGCCCCTTTAGACTCCACTTCGCCGGTCTGACGATAGTTCAGGAAGCCGGGATCGGAGGTGACGACATTCTTCTGGCGAATATTAAACACTGAGGCGGTAAAGGTGGTGGCGTACTCTGCCAGCAGATATTTCACCCCGCCCTCCACCTGCTTGCTGGTGGTCGGCTTGACTTCTTTCGCCGTCAGGGTTCCCTGCGGCGAGACCGGGGCAAACCCTTCTGAATAGCTGATAAACGGAGAGAGACCGTTGTCGAAGGCGTAGAGCGCGCCCAGTCGTTTGGTAACGCGATCCTGCGATACCCACGCCTTGTCGCCGTTATGCAGATAATCGGTGGTGACGGAGCGATAATCATCATAGCGCAGGCTGCCCAACAGATTTAAGCCGCCAAACTCCACCTGATCCTGCAGGTAATACCCATTCTGCTGATAGCTCAGACGGTTTTTCTGCGCGGTATACAGCCCCAGCGCATCCTCATGGACCTGTGAATAGTCCGGATTGCGCATATCAATCCCCGGTGTTGTCGAGGCATAGCGGTAGTGGAAGTGGGAATTCAGCTTCTGGTAATCAAACCCGGCCAGCAGATGGTGTTTCCACTCACCCAGCGCAACGGTTTTGGTCACCTGATTATCAATGTTGACGCTCCGGAGATCTTCATCCGTGGTGTAGGCAAAGCGGTTAAGCTGATTGACTTCACTGCCCGGCCCGGTTGCATAAATACTGCGCTGGTGGGTATCGATGTCAAAATAGCGCGCCTTCTGGTTAAAGCCCCAGCCGCTGTCAAATTCATGTTCAAAGCTGTAACCCAGCATCCACTGGCGCTGTTTAAACCCGCTCCATTCGTCGCCGGCATAATCCCGCTTGCCCGCATATTTCGAACGCAGCCAGGCGAGCGGCAGCGGGTTAGACGGCGTCAGGCTTGGGGAGTTTTGCGCCAGCGCATCAAGGGTGAGGCGCGTTTTGTTGTCCGGTTGCCAGGTGACAGACGGCGCAACCAGGTAGTTTTCATACCGGGAGGTGTGCGGCTGATCGGCACTCTCCGTCGCTTTCCCCAGCAGACGGTAGTTCCAGGCGCCATCGGCAATTTGCCCGGTCGAATCCAGATACCCCTCTTTCAGGTTACGGTTGCCGGTGTTAAAGCCCAGTTCGGTCCGGGCGGTTTGTTGCGGTTTTTTACTCTGAATATTCACCAGCCCACCCGGCGAGGCACCGCCGTACAGTACCGATGAGGGACCTTTGAGAATATCAACGCTTTCAACCAACAGCGGATCGATGCGGGCTTTGGTATTGCCGGTGACATTATAGGGTAACTGCAGGCCGTTGTAGAACTCCTGATCGACGGTAAATCCGCGAATTTTATATTCGCTCATGTAGGAGGTGTTTCCGCGCACCTCGGTCGACACACCCGGTGCATAGCGCAGGATCTCATTCACGGAGTTCGCGTGACGTTTATCGATTTCCTGTGCCGACAGGGTATTGATCACCTGCGGGGTTTTACTCTCGGCAACGGCTGATTTGGTTGCGCTGTTCGTCCAGCCGGGCAGCATGCTGCCCTGCTCTGAGCCCGTGACTACGATTGTTGATTCTTCGGCAAACGCCTGTACCTGCAATGCCAGCGTCACGGCTCCTGCCAACGCGCATAACGTGAAACGAGAGGGGTTCATAAAGTCGTCTTGTGATTAAGTGTAATCAGGAACGACAATTATTATCATTTCGATTAGCAAATCAATATGCACGTAAAAAAACGGCCCTCCTTGAGAGCCGTTTTAGTGAAGTTATGCCCGTCGCAGTAACCTGAAAATGCCCAGCACCACAATGGCACCCACGACAGCCACCAGGAAACTGTGCAGGTCAAAACCGCTGATGCTGCCACCAAAGCCAAACATCGTCGCCAGCCAGCCGCCTACAACCGCCCCCACGACACCGAGCACACACGTCAGTATGAAGCCGCCGCCATCATTTCCCGGCATGATAAGTTTAGCGATAGCGCCAGCAATTAGACCAAAGATAATCCAGGCGATAATACCCATAGCGATGCCCTCTTGCAGGTTTAATGCATGCGCAGAAAACCTTCTGCGCAGGTAACTTAAGTATAGGTCATCCCTGGAAAACTAATTTCATCTCACCGACTTATCTTCTCTGCAATCTGAAAAAAAACTCATCGGTTTGTATTAAGTTTCATTGTGCAGTGCCGATAACGCAAAGACAGTCTGTCATCTATCAAGGAGCCATCCGGCGTGAGTAATTACAGTGAGCAGTTCCTCAAGCAAAATCCGCTGGCTGTATTAGGGGTATTGCGTGACCTGCAAAAAGGTGAAGTGCCGCTGCGCATCAGCTGGTCAAACAATCAGTTCATCAGCAAGATCCTCGACGTCTCGCAGGAGCGACTGGTTATCGATCTGGGCAGTCAGGAGTATGAAAACCGCGCCGCACTGAAAGCAGAGAAACTCGCGGTGATGGCAGAGACCCACGGTGCAAAAGTGGAATTTGTGCTTCCGCGCCTTGAGATGAGCGAATACCAGGGTCTTCCCGCGTTTGTCACACCGCTGCCTGCCAACCTGTGGTTTGTGCAGCGCCGGGAATATTTCCGCATCAGCGCCCCCCTTCACCCTGCCTATTTTTGTAAGGCTAAAATGCCGGACAAAAAAGAGCTCCGTTTCCGCCTCTTCGACCTGTCGCTGGGCGGTATGGGCGCGCTGATGGATACGCCGAAACCTGACGGACTGGTCGAAGGCATGCGATTCTCGCAAATTGAACTGGATATGGCCGGCTGGGGACGGTTTTATTTTGATGCCCAGTTGATTGCCATCAGCGAGCGTAAGGTGGTGGACAGCAAAAACGAAACGATTACCACGCCACGTTTGAGTTTCCGCTTCCTGAACGTCGGACCCGGTTCAGAGCGCGAACTGCAGCGCATTATCTTTGCACTGGAGCGCGAAGCACGGGAACGTGCGAATAAAGTTCTGTGAGGAAAACGGGCAGCGTGACCGCCGCCCGCCTGCGGCATTACATGGCATCCATCGCTTTCTGTACTTTCCAGATGTAACGCGGAGCCTGTGGTGCCGGATGATTTTTCGCCACATGTTCAACGAATTCATCTTTGTCCATGCCGTTAATCTCTTCTATCGCCTCTTTACGGTCAGAGGAGAAGGTTCGCAACAGCGCCCCGGCCCCGTTGACGTAAGAGACCACCAGCGCGTATTGCATCACTTCCGGGTCGTCGATGCCCTTCAGTACGCCATGCTCCAGAATGCTGAGATAGGCTGTCCCCATGGAGATATTACGCTCCGGGTTCTTCAGCTCGCTGGTCGACGGCTGACCGCTCCAGCCCATGTAGCGGTAGACCTCTTTACCTGCGGTAGACGCTTTAAGCTGCATCAGCCCCACTGCGTTTGATTTGCTGACAAGCGTGGGATTACCGCCGGATTCAACGGCAATGATCGCGGTGATAAGACGCGGACTGACGCCCCACGCCTTCCCGGCTTGCTCGCTGATCGGCATCCACTGCATGGCCCGTTTCACCGGCACTTCCGGGTTCCAGGGCGGATTTTGATAGTCATGTCTGGAACTACAGCCCGCAAGCAACACAATCAAAAAAGCAAACCATCTCAATTTCACGTCATCTATCCTTATAGCCGGTCATCGCAGTGCGCCGCCCCTTGAAGCGGGCAGCGTATAAGCGGCATGATATAGACAATTAGTTTCTCATTCAGCAAGGAATTGCCATGTCTCAGTTTCATCTTATCGCACCGTCGGGCTACTGCATCAATCAGGACGCGGCACAACGGGGCGTTCAGCGCTTACTGGGCTTCGGCCACCAGGTAGAAAATCAGACGATTATCCCTCGCCGCCAGCAGCGTTTTGCCGGAACCGAGGCCCAGAGACTGAATGATATCAACAGCCTGGTGAACCTGAAGGGTGAGGATCGGATCGTGCTTGCGGTGCGGGGGGGCTATGGCGCGAGCCGGTTACTGGAGAGCATTGACTGGCAAGGTCTGGCACAGCGTCAACAGCAGGACCCGCTGCTGATATGCGGCCACAGCGATTTCACGGTCATCCAGCTTGGGCTGCTGGCGCTGCATAACGTCATTACCTTCAGCGGCCCGATGCTGGCCGGAAATTTTGGTGCACCGGCGCTCGATGCGTTTACCCTTGAGCATTTCTGGCGCGCCCTGCGAAACCCAACCTACAGCATAACGTGGCAAGGCCAGGGGCCGCACTGGGCCTGTGAAGGCCAACTCTGGGGTGGTAACCTGGCAATGCTGGTCTCGCTCATCGGTACGCCGTGGCTGCCGGACATCGAAGACGGCATTCTGGTGCTGGAAGATATTAACGAACATCCGTTCCGCGTCGAGCGCATGTTATTGCAGCTTTATCATGCCGGGATCCTTGAACGTCAGTCAGCAATCGTGCTGGGCAGTTTTAGCGGTGCGGCACCCAATGATTACGACGCCGGTTACTCCCTTGAAACGATGGTTGATTTCATCCGTTCCCGTCTCGATATCCCGGTTATCACCGGTCTGGATTTTGGCCATGAGCAACAAACCGTAACCCTTGCGCTGGGGGCACATGCGTCCCTGATACATGATGATTCAGGCAGTCGGTTAACAATAAGCGGTCATCCGGTCATAAAGGCATAAAAAAGCCGTTAAACCCCTTAATAAAACGCTGTTGCCGTGGTTAATATGTTAGGGTTTTAGTAACAGCGTTAACATTGAGGTGGGAGTAAGACAACATTGGATGCCGCAGCGATAATCAGCCTTTTCATTCTGGGTTCTGTGCTTGTAACCTGTAGTATATTATTAAGTTCATTTTCATCGCGTCTCGGCATACCTATTCTCGTTATTTTCCTTGCTATCGGCATGCTGGCTGGCATCGATGGCATCGGCGGTATTCCTTTCGATAACTACCCTTTCGCCTACATGGTGAGTAACCTCGCGCTGGCAGTGATCCTGCTGGACGGCGGGATGCGCACTCAGGCGAGCTCGTTCCGCGTCGCCCTAGGGCCGGCGCTGTCGCTCGCGACCGTAGGCGTATTAATCACATCCGGCCTGACCGGGATGATGGCCGCCTGGCTGTTCCATCTCAATATTATGGAAGGCTTGCTGATTGGCGCTATTGTCGGTTCAACCGATGCGGCGGCGGTCTTTTCCCTGCTTGGCGGTAAAGGGCTTAACGAACGTGTTGGCTCCACGCTTGAGATTGAATCCGGCAGTAACGATCCCATGGCGGTGTTTCTCACCATCACGCTGATTGAGATGATCCAGCAGCACGAAAGCGGGCTGAGCTGGATGTTTGCCTGGCATATCCTGCAGCAGTTTGGTCTGGGGATTATTCTTGGCCTCGGCGGCGGCTATCTGCTGCAGCAGATGATCAACCGGATTTCACTTCCCGCCGGGCTTTACCCTCTGCTGGCGCTGAGCGGGGGCATTCTGATTTTTGCCGTCACCACCGCGCTGGATGGCAGCGGTATTCTTGCCGTCTACCTCTGTGGCTTCCTGATGGGTAACCGCCCTATTCGCAACCGTCACGCCATTTTGCAGAACTTCGACGGACTGGCCTGGCTGGCGCAGATTGGCATGTTCCTGGTGCTTGGCCTGCTGGTTACCCCTTCAGACCTGCTGCCTATCGCCGTGCCGGCGCTGATGCTGTCGGCGTGGATGATCTTCTTCGCCCGTCCACTGTCGGTGTTTGCAGGCCTGCTGCCGTTTCGCGGCTTTAACCTGCGCGAGCGTATCTTTATCAGTTGGGTGGGTTTGCGCGGCGCGGTGCCGATTATCCTTGCCGTGTTCCCGATGATGGCGGGTCTGGATAACGCCCGACTGTTCTTCAACGTCGCATTCTTCGTTGTTTTGATTTCACTCCTCTTCCAGGGCACGTCACTCGGCTGGGCGGCGAAAAAGGCAAAAGTGGTGATCCCCCCCGTTGGCTGGCCCGTCTCCCGGGTGGGGCTGGATATTCATCCGGAAAATCCGTGGGAACAGTTTGTATATCAGCTTAGCGAAGACAAATGGTGCGTGGGCGCGTCGCTGCGCGATCTGCATATGCCCGCCGAAACGCGGATTGCCGCGTTGTTCCGCGACAATGTTCTGCTTCACCCTACCGGCAGCACCCGTCTGCGTGAAGGGGATATTTTGTGCGTGATTGGCCGCGAGCGCGACCTGCCCGCGCTGGGTAAATTGTTCAGCCAGTCGCCACCGGTGGCGCTGGATCAGCGTTTCTTCGGCGATTTTATTCTGGAAGCGAGCGCCAAATTTGCAGATGTTGCCTTGATTTACGGTCTGGATGAAGGGCTGGAGTATCGCGATAAGCAGCAAACGCTGGGGGAAATTATCCAGCAACTGCTTGGCGCAGCACCCGTTGTCGGTGACCAGGTCGAGTTTGCCGGGATGATCTGGACGGTGGCCGAGAAAGAAGATAACGCGGTACGCAAAGTTGGCGTAAGGCCGATGGAAGAAGAGTCAGAGTAGTTTAGGTTTCATGTCTTACTGGCCGGGGAAGGCGTTATCGCCCCCCGGCACATCGCATAGTTACACCGTCACAACCGGTACGCGCGGCGCCAGAGCGCACATCAGCTCATAGCCAACGGTCCCTGCCGCAGCGGCCACATCGTCAATTTTAATTTCATTTCCCCACAGCTCAACCGGTGAACCAATCCCCGCCTGCGGGCACGGCGTGAGGTCTACCGCCAGCATATCCATTGAGACCGTCCCCACGGTACCCGTGCGAACGCCATCCACCCATACCGGCGTGCCGGTCGGAGCGATACGCGGGTAGCCGTCGGCATAGCCTCCCGCCACAATGCCAATTCGCTGTTCGCCTGTCGCCCGGTAACGGCTGCCGTAGCCCACCGTGGAACCGGCCTTCAGCGTTTGTACGCCGATGATTTCGCTGCGCAGGGTCATCACCGGTTTCAGGCCGCTGTTGGCAATATCCTGCCACTGCCCTGACGGTGACGCGCCGTACAGAATGATCCCCGGGCGTACCCAGCTGTAGTGCGCCTCCGGGTGCCACAGCGTGGCCGCCGAGTTAGAGAGCGAGCGCGAACACGCCAGACCTTCAGCCGCCTGCTCAATCCGCACCATCGCCTCGGCGATGCCATCGGGTTTTTCCGCGTCGGCAAAGTGCGCCATCAGCGTCATTTCGCCCACATTCCTGATGCCGCGCAGCTGTTGCCATACCGTATGTACCCGCTCAGGCTGGAAGCCCAGGCGGTTCATGCCGCTGTTCACCTTGAGATAAATGTCGAGCGGGGCATGCAGTCTGGCGTCCTGCAGGGCTTTAACCTGCCAGTTGCTGTGAATGCTGGTGGTCAGCCGGTACTTATCCAGCAACGGCAGATCGTCGGCATGGAAGAACCCTTCCAGCAATAAGATAGGGCCTTTCCAGCCGCGCTCGCGCAGCAAAATGGCCTCTTCCAGATTCAGTAACGCAAAACCGTCGGTCGCGCTGAGCGCGCTCCAGATGCGGTCAATACCGTGGCCGTAGGCGTTCGCTTTCACCACCGACCAGACGCGTGAACCTGGCGCAGCACGGCGAACAATCTGCAGGTTATCCTTCAGGGCCTGCAAGTCCAGCTGAGCCAGAACAGGACGGGACATGACAACTCCTTAGTTATGCGCGCCGTGCAGGTGCTGTGGACGCGAGGGGGTGAACCCAGATTGATAGCGCGCGGCACTTAAATCGTCAAACGGAATTGCCGGGGTGCGCCCGGAAATCAAGTCGCTCAACAGCTGACCTGAGCCACAGGCCATTGTCCAGCCGAGGGTGCCGTGTCCGGTATTCGTCCACAGGTTTTTGAACGGAGTGCGGCCCACAATCGGCGTGCCGTCTGGCGTCATTGGACGCAGACCGGTCCAGAACGTGGCCTGCTCGACAAAACCGCCGCGTGGGAAGAGATCGCCCACGACCATCTCCAGCGTTTCACGACGCGGCTGCAGCAGCTCGGTGTTGAAGCCGACAATCTCCGCCATGCCGCCTACGCGGATACGGTTGTCGAAACGGGTAATGGCGATTTTATAGGTTTCATCCAGAATGGTGGAGACGGGTGCACCGCTGTCCTCTTTCACCGGGATGGTCAGGGAGTAACCCTTCAGCGGATAGACCGGAATGTCCAGAATGCCCTTCAGCATGGCGGTGGAGTAAGAGCCAAAGGCCATGACGTAGGCATCTGCTTTGATCACCTCTTCGCCGCACTTCACGCCGTAAATATTACCGCCTTCCGACAGCAATTTATCGACGGGCGTGTTAAAGCGGAATGTTACCCCTGCCTGCTCGCACATCTGCGCCAGACGCTGGGTAAAGAGCTGACAGTCGCCGGTTTCATCGTTGGGTAAACGCAGGCCGCCCGTCAGTTTGTGGGACACCTCCGCCAGCGCCGGTTCAACCTGTCCCAGCTGACTGGCCTCGAGGAGTTGATACGGAACACCGGCATCTTCCAGCACGGCGATATCGCGGGTGGCGTTTTCGTACTGTTGCGCCGTGCGGAACAGCTGCAGCGTACCGCCCTGACGGCCTTCGTACTCAATGCCGGTGGTGGCGCGCAAGGTTTTCAGGCAGTCACGGCTGTATTCCGCCAGACGCACCATACGCCCTTTGTTTTCCATGTAATGGCGGGTGTCGCAGTTGCGCAGCATCTGCCACATCCACTTAAGCTGGAACTGCGTGCCGTCGAGGCTAATGGCCAGCGGCGCATGGCGCTGGAACATCCATTTAATCGCCTTCAGTGGCACGCCGGGAGCCGCCCACGGTGCCGCATAGCCCGGAGAGATTTGCCCGGCATTCGCCGCGCTGGTTTCCAGCGCAGGACCTGGCTCACGATCGATAACGGTTACGTCATGCCCCGCCTGACTTAAATACCAGGCGCTGGTTACGCCAACCACACCACTTCCCAGTATGACAACACGCATAGCCACTCCATAATGTGCAAAAGAACAATCTTCTAATTACAGATTGATAACCTAGTTGAAAATATTATTCAACATACGACTTTTTTATGGTGACTTATCTCACATCTTCCCCTACTGGCGGGGAAAGGACTTATTTGGGATCTCCTGCTGCGCGTTATTTTTAACCAGCATAAAACTCTGCGTGAACCGCTTTTTTTACCGTATTGAAAACGGGAAATCGTAAAGAAAAAATTTCTGCTCCAGCACGCTTTTTAACACGTTGATCTATGCTTGAAAGGAGGCTCTCCAGACAGAGAGAGCACCCACAACGAGGGCGCGCTAATGGCTACTATTGATTCCCTGAACAAGGACAACACACGTCTCAGCGATGGACCCGACTGGACCTTTGAGTTGCTGGATGTCTACCTCGCTGAAATCGACCGGGTAGCAAAACTCTATCGCCTGGATACCTATCCTCACCAGATTGAAGTCATAACCTCCGAACAGATGATGGATGCCTATTCCAGCGTCGGGATGCCGATCAATTATCCGCACTGGTCGTTTGGTAAAAAATTTATTGAAACGGAACGGCTGTATAAACACGGCCAGCAGGGGCTGGCGTATGAAATCGTCATCAACTCCAACCCGTGTATCGCTTACCTGATGGAAGAGAACACCATTACCATGCAGGCGCTGGTGATGGCGCATGCCTGCTACGGGCACAACTCTTTCTTCAAGAATAACTATCTTTTCCGCAGCTGGACGGACGCCAGCTCGATCGTCGATTACCTGATCTTCGCCCGTAAATACATTACCGACTGCGAAGAGCGCTACGGCGTCGATGAAGTGGAGAAACTGCTCGACTCCTGCCATGCGCTGATGAACTACGGCGTAGACCGCTACAAACGACCGCAGAAAATTTCCCTGCAGGAGGAGAAAGCCCGGCAGAAAAGCCGCGAGGAGTATCTGCAAAGCCAGGTGAATATGCTGTGGCGCACCTTGCCTAAGCGTGAAGAAGAGAAAGCTGTCGCTGAGGCGCGCCGCTACCCGTCTGAGCCACAGGAAAACCTGCTCTACTTTATGGAGAAGAACGCGCCGCTGCTGGAGTCATGGCAGCGTGAGATCCTGCGCATTGTGCGTAAGGTCAGCCAGTACTTCTATCCGCAAAAACAGACGCAGGTGATGAACGAAGGCTGGGCGACATTCTGGCATTACACCATCCTCAACCATCTGTATGACGAGGGGAAAGTCACCGAACGGTTTATGATGGAATTCCTCCACAGCCATACCAACGTGGTGTTCCAGCCACCTTACAACAGCCCGTGGTACAGCGGCATTAACCCGTATGCCCTCGGCTTTGCGATGTTCCAGGACATCAAACGTATCTGTCAGTCGCCAACGGAAGAGGACAAATACTGGTTCCCTGATATTGCCGGTTCGGACTGGCTGGAAACGCTGCATTTTGCGATGCGCGATTTCAAGGATGAGAGCTTTATTAGCCAGTTTATGTCGCCGAAGATCATGCGCGATTTCCGCTTCTTCACCGTGCTGGATGATGACCGTAACAATTTCCTGGAAATTTCAGCGATTCATAACGAAGAGGGATACCGGGAGATCCGCTCTCGCCTCTCTTCCCAGTACAACCTGAGTAATCTTGAACCCAATATTCAGGTATGGAACGTGGATCTCCGCGGTGACCGCTCTCTGACGCTGCGCTACATCCCGCACAACCGTGCCCCGCTGGATAAAGGGCGCAAAGAGGTGCTGAAGCATGTGCACCGCCTGTGGGGCTTTGACGTGCTGCTGGAGCAGCAGAATGAAGACGGTAGCGTGGAGCTGCTGGAGCGCTGCCCGACGCGGATGAATACGCTGTAGTGCCTGCCTGAACCGAAACGCCCGCGTCAGGGCGAAAAAAAACCTCTCAGCTGAGAGGTTTTTTCTTTTAGCGGGTCTGGATGGCCAGGTCACCCGGCAGCGTTTTTTGCATCCGGTGCCAGATTTCACCGGAGTCGCGGCCGTAGCGGCGCACGGTTTCATACACCTGATCGTGCTGACCGGTGGAACAGAGCTCGCTCAACTTGTGGTAAAAGCCCAGCGCCAGACTGCGGGCTTCCGGATTGGCAAAGTAGTGACGACCGATACGGGTATAGAGCCCTTTCATGCCGTTAAGGATGAGGCCGTAAATCGGGTTACCGGAGGCAAACGCCAGGCCGCGGAAGATGTTGTAATCAAGGGTGGCAAACGCATCCGCATGGTCTTCCACCTGGTTGGCACTGGCCAGAACCTGGAGCGCATCTTCCGGGTGCTGACGGAAAGCCGTACGAATAAAGATGGTAGCGATATTGGTACGCACGGAGAGCAGATTATCAATCAGCTGCGGCACGCTTTCATGATCGAGGCGCGCCAGCGTTTCAAGAATATTCAGCCCGGAGGTTTCCCAGAAATTGTTTACTTTTGTTGGCTTGCCATGCTGAATCGTCAACCACCCATCACGCGCCAGTCGCTGGAGCACTTCCCGAAGCGTGGTGCGAGTGACGCCAATCAGTTCAGAGAGTTCGCGTTCAGCCGGAAGAATGGACCCTGCAGGGAAACGATTATTCCAGATGCTTTCAATGATGTACTCTTCCGCGAAACCCGCCGGGCTCTGCGCCTTAATGACCATAGTGAGATTTCCATTACACAGCTTTAGCAAATTGCACTCATCATACCAGAGGCTCGCAGAGGCAGATAGCGCAGCAGTGAGAGAAAAGAGGGATCGCCGTTTCATTTTTATGAAATTTACATTGCAGCCGAATCCCCCTCCAGACCGTGATTTTTGCGTATACTGATGTTTTGTTTTACTTCACGGGGAAGAACGTCTGTCGTGGAAATTTCTTTTGGGCGCGCGTTATGGCGCAATTTTTTAGGCCAGTCTCCCGACTGGTACAAGCTGATACTTCTGGTGTTCCTGGTTGTTAATCCTCTCATCTTTATTGTGCACCCGTTTATTGCCGGGTGGCTGCTGGTCGCGGAGATTATCTTCACCCTGGCCATGGCGCTGAAGTGCTATCCCCTGCTGCCTGGCGGTTTGCTGGCCATTGAAGCGGTTGTCATTGGCATGACCAGCGCCGAGCATGTAAAAGCAGAACTGGCCTCAAACCTTGAAGTGCTTCTGCTGCTGATGTTTATGGTGGCCGGCATCTACTTTATGAAACAGCTGCTGCTGTTTATTTTTACCCGCCTGCTGCTGAGCATCCCTTCAAAAACGCTTTTGTCGCTGGCTTTCTGCGTGGCTGCGGCATTTCTTTCAGCCTTCCTGGATGCGCTGACGGTGGTCGCCGTGGTGATAAGCGTCGCGGTCGGGTTTTATGGTATTTATCATCGGGTGGCCTCTTCACGTCCCGGCGATGACCTGCTTGATGACAGCCAGGTCGATAATGACCACCGCGAGGTACTGGAACAGTTCCGCGCCTTCCTGCGCAGCCTGATGATGCATGCCGGCGTCGGGACCGCCCTGGGCGGCGTGATGACGATGGTGGGTGAACCGCAAAACCTGATTATTGCTAAAGCTGCGGGCTGGCATTTTGGTGATTTCTTCCTGCGAATGGCACCGGTGAGCATACCGGTTCTGGTGTGCGGTCTGGCGACCTGTGTGGTAGTGGAGAAATTCAGCCTCTTTGGCTATGGCGCGCATATTCCGGCGCCCGTACGTCAGGAGCTGCAGAAATTCGACCAGCAAAGCCGTAGCCAGCGGACGCGTCAGGAGACGCTGCGTCTTATTGCACAGGGCGTCATTGGCGTCTGGCTTATCGCCGCGCTGGCGTTTCATCTTGCCGAAGTCGGTTTAATTGGCCTGTCGGTGATTATTCTCGCCACCAGTTTTACCGGCGTGACGGATGAGCATGCGATTGGCAAAGCCTTTACGGAAGCCCTGCCCTTTACCGCCCTGCTGGCCGTCTTTTTTGCGGTCGTCGCGGTGATCATCGACCAGAAGCTTTTCGCGCCGATCATTACCTTTGTCTTGCAGGCGGCACCGGATGCTCAGCTTTCGCTGTTTTATCTGTTTAACGGGCTACTGTCGTCTATCTCGGATAACGTGTTTGTTGGCACGGTCTATATCAACGAGGCCAAAACGGCCATGGAGCAAGGCGTCATCAGCGCCGGACAGTTCGAACTGCTGGCGGTGGCAATTAACACCGGGACCAACCTGCCGTCGGTGGCGACACCCAACGGTCAGGCAGCGTTCCTGTTCCTGCTGACCTCTGCGCTGGCTCCACTCATACGTCTTTCTTATGGGCGAATGGTTTGGATGGCGCTTCCCTATACGCTGGTGCTCACGCTTGTAGGATTGCTTTGCGTCAAAATTACCCTTATTCCCTGTACGCAATGGTTGATACAAGCGGGTATACTTGCCGCGCAGTAAACCTGATATATCGGGCAGCTTGCTGCCCGTTTACCTTTTCGCACGATAAACATCCAATTACGTTTTATTTCGTCAGGTACAGGTGGCGCGAAAAACGAATTCGTTTACACTGCGCTTTCTAAGCATGTTCCAGGGAAATGATTATGTTGAGATTTTTAAACCAGTGCTCTCGCGGTCGCGGAGCGTGGTTGTTAATGGCCCTGACCGCCTTTGCGCTGGAAATGGTCGCGCTGTGGTTCCAGCATGTGATGGGACTTCAGCCTTGCGTACTCTGTATTTACGAACGCTGTGCATTGTTCGGCATTATGGGTGCGGGTCTGGTGGGTGCGATTGCCCCTAAATCGCCGTTACGCTATGCCGCAATTGCCATCTGGCTGTACAGCGCCTGGAAAGGTATTGAGCTCTCCTGGCAGCACACCATGATGCAACTGCATCCGTCACCTTTTATGACCTGTGATTTCGCCGCCCGCTTCCCGAGCTGGCTGCCGCTTGATAAATGGCTGCCGCAGGTGTTTGTTGCTTCCGGTGACTGCTCTGTGCGCCAGTGGGAATTCCTGAGCCTTGAGATGCCGCAGTGGCTGGTGGGGATTTTTGTGGCCTACTTCATTGTGGCGCTGCTGGTGCTCATCGCACAGCCGTTCAAACCCAAGAAACGCGACCTATTTGGCAGGTAAAAAAAAACCCGCCTCGGCGGGTTTTTTCTTATCCACGGTTGGGATGATTCATGATGTGATCTTCCCAGTCCTGTACCTCTGACTCTTTCACCGCAATATGACGCACAGAGATGCGTTCACCGTGCATCGCCGCTTTGGAGCCCGTCAGCAGCGGGTGCCATTTTGGCAGGTCTTTGCCTTCCGCCAGCAGACGATAGGCGCAGGTATGCGGCAGCCATTCGAAGGTGGGCAGGTTCTCACGGGTTAGCTTGATGCAATCCGGCTCGTACTCGAAGCGACGCTCATAGTTGCGACACTGGCAGGTTTTGATGTTCAGCTGCTTGCAGGCAACGTTGGTGAAATAGATTTCGTCCGAATCTTCATCCATCAGTTTATGCAGGCAGCACTGCCCGCAACCGTCACACAACGATTCCCACTCCACGTCTGTCATTTGGTCGAGAGTTTTGCTTTGCCAGAAAGGAATGTTGTTCATCAGGATGTCCACACGTCAAAAGAGAGCGCACCTTATAACGAGTCTGGCACGTTGTTGCAAGTTTTGCCGCCCTCTTCAGGCGGCAAGATGCTTTTACAGCACGCGAGTTTTCAGTGACAGGCCGTTAAAACTGACGTCCAGTTCGTCACCGGCCTGCAGCGGGCCGACACCTTCTGGCGTACCGGTGAGGATCACATCGCCCGGTTTCAGGGTAAAGAAGCGGCTCATGTAGGCAATCAGCGGCACAATTTTATGGATCATATCTGCCGTGGTGCCCTGCTGGCGGATCTCGCCGTTAACCTTCAGGCTAAGCACGGTGTTCTGCGGATCGTCGGTAAATTCACTTACCGGAATAAAACCGGAGATCGGGCAAGCGTTATCAAACCCTTTAGCCTTTTCCCACGGCTGCCCCGCTTTCTTCATTTTGCCCTGAACATCACGCAGGGTCAGGTCGAGCGCGACACCGTATCCGGCAATCGCCTTTTGCACATGCTCTTCGGAGGCCTGACGCAGCGTCGCGCCAATCAGCACGGCCAGCTCCACTTCATGATGCACCGACCCCAACCCCTGCGGCAGCGCCAGCGGCTGGCGAATATCGCACAGCGCGGTTTCTGGTTTGATGAACAGAACCGGCTCGTCTGGCGTCGCGCTGCCCATCTCCTGAATATGTTTGGCATAGTTACTGCCTACGCAGACCACTTTGCTGACGGGATAATCCAGTAATGCACCTTGCCAGTTATGATGTTGATACATGTACGACCCCTAAACGGTTGATGTGTTAACCCCGAAAACAGCCGGGACTATTTTTTCCCGTTCACCTCAAGATGCTGTTTTAATAAATTCTCGGGTGGTGGCGGGAGCTGTAAATAATAGCCTTGCTCCGCTAATGCGGTTTTCACTTTTTCCAGATCGGCGTTGACCAGTTTCTTACGGCCATCCAGCGGCAGCAGCATCGCCAGCTGAGGTCGGCCAAAGTTCTTCATTAATTCTTCAGGTACGCGCGAAAAATCGTCTTTCTTTTCGACATAAAGATAGGTCTGGTCACGACTTGTACTTCTGTAGATCACACAAAACATGTTTTTACTCTGAATTAATGGGTGGTTGCTTGCCTCAATATACTCCTGACTATAACATGCCTGATACTCTTCGGAATATCGCAACGGCGGTGTTGCGGTTAATAGCAAATTGAGTAAGGCCAGGATGTCAAACACGCCAATCGAGCTTAAAGGCAGTAGCTTCACCTTATCAGTGGTACATTTGCATGATGCAAAACCCGAGGTTATTCGTCAGGCGTTAGAAGACAAAATTGCGCAGGCTCCCGCTTTTCTGAAACATGCCCCCGTCGTCGTGAATGTCAGTGGTCTGGATGCACCGGTTAACTGGAAACTTCTCCAGCAAGCCGTGGCCGCGACCGGGTTGCGTATCGTCGGTATCAGCGGCTGCAAAGATGCTGAGCTAAAAGCAGAAATTGACCGGGCGGGTCTGCCCATTCTGACCGAAGGCAAAGAAAAAGCCGCGCGTCCTGCCCCTGCGGCAGTCCAAACGCCCCCTCCTCCGGTGCAAAACGTTACACCTGTCACAAAAACGCGATTGATTGATGTGCCGGTTCGTTCCGGTCAGCGCATTTATGCACCAAACTGTGATCTGATTGTTACAAGCCACGTCAGCGCTGGCGCAGAGCTGATTGCAGATGGCAATATTCACGTATACGGTATGATGCGTGGGCGTGCGCTCGCGGGTGCAAGTGGTGACAGGGATGCGCAAATATTTTGTACTCATCTGACGGCGGAACTGGTGTCCATCGCAGGTGAATATTGGCTGAGCGACAAGATCCCAGCCGAATTTTATGGCAAAGCGGCTCGTCTGCGACTGGCAGACGACGCGTTGACCGTTCAACCGTTGAATTGATCCCTTTTTAACAAGGAATTTCTATGGCACGCATTATTGTTGTTACTTCGGGTAAAGGAGGCGTTGGCAAGACCACCTCCAGCGCGGCCATCGCTACTGGTTTGGCCCAGAAGGGAAAGAAAACCGTCGTTATCGATTTCGATATCGGTCTGCGTAACCTCGACCTGATCATGGGATGTGAACGTCGCGTGGTATATGACTTCGTGAACGTCATTCAGGGTGACGCCACACTGAACCAGGCGCTGATTAAAGACAAGCGCACCGAAAACCTCTACATCCTTCCGGCTTCTCAGACGCGTGATAAAGACGCCCTGACCCGCGAAGGCGTGGAAAAGGTGCTCGACGAGCTGAAAAAAATGGAGTTTGACTTCGTTGTCTGTGACTCCCCTGCCGGCATCGAAACGGGCGCCCTGATGGCACTCTACTTCGCTGATGAAGCCATCATCACCACCAACCCTGAAGTCTCATCCGTGCGTGACTCGGACCGTATTCTGGGGATCCTCGCCTCCAAATCGCGTCGTGCGGAAAATGGCGAAGAACCCATTAAAGAGCACCTGCTGCTGACCCGCTATAACCCGGGTCGCGTGAACAAAGGTGACATGCTTAGCATGGAAGACGTGCTGGAGATCCTGCGCATCAAACTGGTCGGCGTGATCCCGGAAGATCAATCCGTATTGCGCGCCTCTAACCAGGGCGAGCCAGTGATCCTGGATACAATGGCAGATGCAGGTAAAGCGTACGCGGATACCGTTGACCGTCTGCTGGGAGAAGAACGTCCTTTCCGCTTCATTGAAGAAGAGAAGAAAGGTTTCCTCAAACGCCTGTTCGGAGGATAAGTTATGGCATTACTGGACTTTTTTCTCTCGCGGAAAAAGAACACCGCCAACATCGCAAAAGAACGACTGCAAATCATCGTTGCGGAGCGTCGTCGTAGTGACGCCGAGCCACACTACCTGCCGCAGTTGCGTAAGGACATCCTGGAAGTGATCTGTAAGTATGTGCAGATTGACCCGGAGATGGTCACGGTGCAGCTGGAGCAAAAAGACGGGGATATTTCGATTCTGGAGCTGAACGTTACGCTCCCGGAAGCCGAAGAGTCACGTCCGTAGTTCGGGATTGTGTATCCCCGGTAAGCGTATGCCGCCGGGGAAATGTGCCGGGCATGTCAGCATGACCCGGCATTTTCATTATCGCGGATAACCTTCCAGCACCGTATTCAGGCGATCGGCCATCAATTCCCCGCGCCAGCCCGCCATCATTTCCGGCAAACCATTCTGAGGTTTCAGCTTCCAGTGCCAGTTCAGCAGCTGGTTAATCTGACGGCGTGACGCCAGCAGTTCCGCGCCCAGTTTGCTTTGCGTCGCGACGTCCTGCACCAGCGCTTTGATATCCTTGAACGCCTTGCGATAGCCCGGCATATCCATCAGATTCAGCAGTGGCTCCGGCAGTGCTTCGTCCGGCATTTCCTGCGCTTTTGCCACCAGCGCAAGCAGGGTTTTACCGTGGAAACGGATCTCGCTGCCGGAAAGCCCGATGCTGTCCAGTTCGCCCATGCTGCCCGGCATATACCGCGCGACCGCCCAGAGGTGTTCTTCGCGTACCACAAAGTTAACGGCCAGATCGCGCTCGCGTGCTTTACGCAAACGCCAGTCCGCTAACAACTGCAGACACGCCAGCTGACGCGTACGCAGCTGCCAGGCGTTACTGATATCGCGCCAGGCCTCTTTCGGATCCACCACTTCCTGACGACGCTGCTGCGTCATTCGGCACTCATCCAGCGCGGCGGGCAACCAGCCTGACGCTTCCGCCTCTTTCATCAGCTGGCCGGCAATCGGCAGGAGGTAAAACACGTCTGCCGCCGCGTATTCCAGTTGACGCTCGGTTAATGGGCGTGCCAGCCAGTCGGTGCGGGATTCGCTTTTATCCAGCGTCAGGCCAGTATACTCCTCAACCATGGCGGCAAAGCCCCATGAGAGCGGTCGATTACTGAAGGCCGCGAGGATCTGTGTATCAATCAACGGTTGTGGCATGACGCCAAAAGTATTCAGAAAGACTTCCAGATCTTCACTGCCTGCGTGCAGATATTTCGTTACCGCAGTATCGAGCAGCAGGTCACGCATCGGCGTCCAGTCGGTAATGCCGAGCGGGTCGATCAGCGACACGTGTTTACCGTCGTACATCTGAATCAACCCCAGCTGCGGATAGTAGGTCCGGGTGCGGACAAACTCGGTATCCAGGGCAATGGCAGGAAAGTCGCGCGTCACTTCGCACAGCGAAGCCAGCTCGTCGTTGGTCGTGATTATCTGGTAATTCAAAACGGATTCTCTTTTGTTTGCGCCCATAAAAAACGCCGGCTTAACCGGCGTCTGGGCGATTAGCGTGAAGCTCAGGCCTTATTGTCTACTTTGCCACGGGCTTCGTCACGTAATTCTCGTCGTAATATCTTTCCGACATTCGATTTCGGCAGTTCCTCGCGAAACTCAACCAGCTTCGGCACCTTGTAGCCGGTCAGCTGACGACGACAGAAGGTGATCAGCGCCTCCTCCGTAAGAGAAGGATCTTTTTTGACCACAAAAATCTTCACCGCCTCGCCGCTGCTCCCGGAAGGGACGCCTACGGCAGCCACTTCGAGCACGCCGCTGTGCTGCATCACCACATCTTCGATTTCATTCGGGTAGACGTTGAAACCGGAAACCAGAATCATGTCTTTCTTACGATCGACGATACGCAGGAAGCCCTCTTCATCCATCACGGCGATATCACCTGTGTGCAGCCAACCGTCTTTGATAATTTCATCGGTCGCGTCAGGACGTTGCCAGTAGCCCAGCATCACCTGCGGCCCTTTGACACAGAGTTCGCCCGGTTCACCTGGCGCCACGTCGTTATCGTCATCATCAACCAGTTTGGCTTCCGTCGACGGAACCGGCAGGCCAATGCTTCCGCTGTGATAGTCGATATCGTGCGGGTTCACACTGACCAGCGGGGCGCACTCCGTCAGGCCATAGCCTTCCAGTAAATACTGACCCGTCAGTTTCATCCAGCGTTCGGCAACGGCCTGTTGAACCGGCATACCGCCACCCGCAGAGAGGTGCAGTGTGGAGAAATCGAGCTTCTGGAACTCTTTGTTGTTGAGCAGCGCGTTAAACAGCGTATTCACCCCGGTCATGGCGGTGAACGGATATTTCGCCAGCTCTTTCACCAGCCCCGGAATATCGCGCGGGTTCGTGATCAATACGTTTTGACCGCCCAGCTCAATAAACAGCAGACAGTTCATGGTCAGCGCGAAGATGTGATAAAGCGGAAGCGCGGTGATCACCAGCTCTTTTCCGTGGTGCAGCAACGGTCCGTAGGTGGCATTCACCTGCTCAAGGTTTGCCAGCATGTTACGGTGGGTCAGCATGGCGCCTTTAGCCACACCCGTTGTGCCGCCGGTGTACTGCAGAAACGCGAGGTCTTCTGATACCACTTCCGGTTTAACGTATTGCATGCGGTAGCCCGCCTGCAGCGCACTGCGGAAGGAGATCGCGTCCGGCAGGTGGTATTTCGGCACCAGACGTTTGATGTATTTGACGACAAAGTTAACCAGTGTGCCTTTGGCGGTTGAGAGTTGATCCCCCATACGCGTCAGGATGACGTGTTTGACCTGGGTTTTGTCGACTACTTTTTCCAGCGTGTGGGCAAAGTTAGAGACAATCACAATGGCGGCGGCACCGCTGTCGTTGAGCTGATGCTCCAGCTCCCGCGGCGTATACAGCGGGTTAACGTTGACAACAATCATCCCGGCACGCAGGACACCGAACAGCGCCACCGGGTATTGCAGCAGGTTCGGCATCATCAGCGCGACGCGGTCCCCTTTTTGCAGCCCCAGCCCTTCCTGCAGATAGGCGGCGAACGCCCGACTACGCTCCTCAAGTTTACGGAACGTCATGACCTCGCCCATATTCACAAAAGCAGGCTGGTCTGCGTAACGCCTCACCGAGTGTTCAAACAATTCAACCAGGGATTGATAACGGTCAGGATTGATCTCGGCAGGAACATCTGCGGGATAACGGTTAAGCCAAACCTTCTTCAATGCATCACCTCTGAAATGAGTGTTCGTCGTCATCACAACCCCGATAATAAACAGTTTGTTAACATTATATTAACTCAGCGTACCAGTTTATTAATTGTTCAGATTTAAGGTTGCGAAGCGCGTCACTCTTTTTTTTCGTTTTATTCGTAAAAAACAGAGACAGCGGCTGAGCCGCTGTCTCTTTTCTAACAATTACAGGGAGTTACTCAGTAACGATTGTCTGAACCTGTGCAGGTCCCGGGTTATACCAGCCCCAGCCCGGGTAGCCATACCGATAAGGATGTGGACCCCACATCCACGGATCCATCGGCTGAGGTGGCATGATGACCTGTTGTGTCAGCCGCCAGCGCTTATACCCGTTGACCTGCATGGTCATAAATTTATACGGCGTGTTGCCGACTTTGCCCTCTACCGAACCGGTAATCGGGCCGACGACGGTGACCAGCTGTCCGCGAAAATCGACCGGGTCGAGAAAACCGCCAACGTCGGCATAAATACGCCCGCGGGAAGGTTCGCCAAGGATCGGCCGCGCACCGCTATCCAGCGGAACGGTGGCAATCTCCAGACGGGTTTTCCCCTGCTGGTTTTGCACCTCGATAACCTTGCCGCCAAAGCGCGCTTCCTGGCCGACGTAAAGCTCAGGCGCATTCATCACGCGAACCAGATCCTGCTGTGGCGTGGGGCTGCTGCCCTTAATCGCATCAGGAACGGAAACGCATCCGCTCAGTGCTATGGCCACTGCGCCTGCCATAAAAAGGCGTACAACGTTAGTCTGAACCGCCATGATGCGACTCCTTTTTCTCAGTTCCTGTTACTGAGATTCATTCCCGGCCTGGAAGTTTCTTCCACGCGACGGTGTTTCGCAAATAAACCGGCTCCGCATGTTCAACGGCCACGGTTTTGCCCGCCTCAAGCAGTTGACAGGCGATGGGAAGCATATCCTCTGCGGCGGGCAGAAGCATGTTTCCGTCTGTCAGCGTGATCCCGGTGCCGTTAGCCATCTCTGGCCATGCCGGCCAGCCGGTGCCTACTGTCGCCCACTCGCCGGACAGCTGTTTCAGCCGCTCGGTCACCGCTTCCGGCTTGAGGACAGCCTCGGTCTCTTCACCGTGCCAGATGCCGTTTTCATCGCGGGTGTATTCTGCCCAGTAAACTTCTCCCATTCGGGCGTCAATGGCCGCCAGAACGCGCGTTGCACCGGTCATGCGCCATGCGCCCTGCGCCATGGTTGCCAGCGTGGAAACACCGATCATCGGCAGTTCTGCGCCCAGCGCCAGCCCCTGCGCAATGCCAATTCCAATGCGTACGCCCGTAAAGCTGCCGGGGCCACGGCCAAAGGCCAGTGCGTCGAGGTCGGTTAAGGTGGTGTTGCCCCGGGTTAAAATCTCTTTAACCAGAGGCAGAATGCGTTGGGTGTGTTCTCGTGGGCACTCTTCGAAATGAGCAGAGATAGCACCGTCGTTCAACAGAGCAACAGAACAGGCCTCTGTCGCGGTATCAATAGCCAGAATTCGCATCAGTCGTCGCGCTCTCGCAATGGTCAGTCACAAAATGGCGCGCATCTTAGCATACTCACGGGCAAATTACTCCGCCGTTGGGTTTGCCAGGAAGCGAACCGCGCGTTTAATGTCCCGCGTGCGCGGCGCGGGCGGCAAGCTGGCAAGGAAGGTCGCACCGTAAGGGCGCATCACCAGCCGGTTATCGCATATGACCAGCACGCCGCGGTCGTCTGTGTCGCGAATCAGGCGCCCTACCCCTTGTTTAAGGGTGATCACCGCGTCCGGTAGCTGGACCTCATCAAAAGGATCGCCGCCGCGCAAACGGCAGTCTTCCATACGTGCCTTCAGCAGCGGATCGTCCGGCGAAGTAAACGGCAGTTTATCGATGATCACCAGCGACAGGGTATCTCCCCGCACGTCCACCCCTTCCCAGAAGCTGCTGGTGGCTACCAGCAGGGCGTTACCGGCACTGACAAACTGCTGTAACAGTTGCCCTTTGCTGGTCTCACCCTGAAGCAGAACCGGCAAAGTCATGGTGGCGCGGAACTGTTCCGCCAGATCGCGCATCATCGCGTGGGAGGTGCAGAGCATAAAACAGCGGCCGTTGTTGGCCTCGATCATCGGCCTGAGCATTGCCGCCAGCAGGCGCGCCGCACCGGGCTGGTTAGGCAGAGGCAGATTACGCGGAACGCAGAGCAACGCCTGTTTTTCATAATCAAACGGGCTGGGCAGCAGCAGCGACTCCGCCTCCTCAATCCCCAGACGCCCGGTAAAGTGGTGTAGATCGTCATTCACCGAAAGGGTTGCCGACGTGAAGATCCAGCTTCCCGGTTTTTGCGCCATCACCTCTTTGAATTTATCCGCCACCGTCAGCGGCGTCAGGGCCAGCGTGAAATGGCGGGAGGTGCATTCATACCAGTAGCTGAACCCCGGCTGATTTATCTCTTTCAGCCGTTTGAGACGTGCCCGATAGAGCGTGGCGCGCTCGAAGGCGGCATCCAGCAGTGCGGAACGGCCGAGCGATAGTTTCGCCACGTCGTAACAAAGCTCAAGGGCATCATCGAGCAGCAACAGCGCGCGCTGGATATTTTTGTCTGCCAGCAGCTCACGCAGATTACCGCGATAGCCCGGCTCACCCAGTTGCAGGCGAAAATCCTGCGCACTTTGCGCCAGGCGGTCAGCACACTTCTGCAGCTGTTGGGTATCTTTTAACTCAGTGCGGTAGGCAATGGTGAAATCTTTCGCTAAGTCCTGCAGCTGGCGGCTGGAGAGCGACTGGCCAAAATACTGGCTGGCGATGTCAGGAAGCTGGTGGGCTTCATCGAAGATCATCACGTCCGCTTCCGGGATCAGTTCGCCAAAGCCGCTATCTTTAACCACCATATCGGCAAGGAAGAGATGGTGGTTGACCACCACGACATCCGCATCCATGGCGGTTTTACGCGCTTTCACCACAAAACAATCTTTATACAGCGGGCAGTCGCTCCCCAGGCAGTTGTCGTTAGTACTGGTGACCAGCGGCCAGGCGGGAGAGTCTTCCGGCACGCTCGCGCAGGTGCTGATATCCCCCTCCTCCGTCTGATTGGCCCAGGCGCGAAGAATAATGACATCGCTGAGCGTCTGCACCGGCAGATCACCGCCCGCCAGCGCCTGCTGCTCAAGCCGTTCCAGGCAGAGGTAGTTGGAGCGGCCTTTCAGCAACGCCAGGCGGCCTTTATACTTCAGGGCGTTGGCGACCGTGGGCAGATCGCGGCTGTAAAGCTGGTCCTGCAGCGCTTTAGACCCGGTGGAGATGATCACTTTCTTTTTAGCCCGCAGCGCTGGCGCCAGGTAGGCATAGGTTTTGCCCGTGCCGGTACCGGCTTCCACCACCAGCGGCTGCGCGGTGTCGATTGCGCGGGCCACGGCATGCGCCATCTGCCGCTGGGGTTCACGCGGTTTAAAACCGGGAATCGCCTGTGCTAACTGACCTTCTGGGGAAAAATCGTCTGCCACGTTGCTCTCTCACTGTATTTTTGCACAGGGATTATGTCAGCCCATCCTCTCCAGTGCCACCCCAAATAGTGACGAGGGGAACACAATATGGCAGTCTTGGCGACTGACATGAAAATAACGAGGAAACGTTTATGACAATTGTGCGCATTGATGCCGAAGCACGCTGGTCTGATGTGGTCATCCATAACCAGACGCTCTACTACACCGGTGTACCGGAAAATCTCGACGCAGATGCCTTCGAACAGACGGCGAATACGCTGGCGCAGATTGACGCCGTGCTGGAAAAGCAAGGCAGCGACAAATCACGCATTCTGGATGCGACCATTTTTCTTGCCAGTAAAGACGATTTTGCGGCGATGAATAAAGCCTGGGATGCCTGGGTTGTGGCGGGACATGCGCCCGTACGGTGTACCGTACAGGCGACGCTGATGAAGCCGGAATACAAAGTCGAAATTAAGATTATCGCGGCGGTTTAAGCCGGATTACTCCTCTTCATCATCCTCAAAACGCGCCACGATCCGCTCGCCGGTGTGGGTGGCGCGAAGTTCATTAGCAACTTGCGTGATCGCCTGTCCGCTGCTCATCCCCTGGGACATCAGTTCCTGAATACGCTCAACCGCTTTCTGCTGCTGGTCATGGCTCAGAGAAGGTAAACCTGCAAACATTGTCAACTCCTGCTAAATTATCCGCGCTAATTATTTCACGCTGCCCGGTAGTATGCCACACATGAACCCGTTACCCCCTACAGTCATTTCATTACCCTGGCGTTCAGACGCCGCGGAATTCTGGTTTGCCCGCCTCAGCCATCTTCCTTTTGCGATGTTGCTGCACTCCGGTTATGCGGATCATCCCTATAGCCGCTTTGATATTCTGGTTGCCGACCCTCTGCAGACCCTGATAACACAAGGGAATGTGACTACGACGGGCGAAACGCAGTCAACGGACGATCCGCTGTCATTACTTCAGCAGGCGCTGGACGCGCTGGGCTTAACCGTTCCGCAAAATCCCGACCTTCCCTTCCAGGGGGGTGCGCTGGGCTTGTTCGGCTATGATTTAGGTCGCCGTTTCGAAACCTTGCCGGAGACTGCGCAGGACGACATTCCGCTGCCGGATATGGCGGTGGGGCTTTACGACTGGGCAATAATCGTCGATCACCACAAGCAGGCGGTCTCTCTGCTCAGCCATCAGGATGTGTCCGCCCGGCTTGCCTGGCTTGAGGCACAGGTCCCCGTCGCAACAGCGGATTTCCACCTGACCTCTGCGTGGCGCGCCAACATGACCGCGCGGGAGTACGCCGCGAAGTTTGAGCGGGTTCAGGGGTATCTGCAGAGCGGTGATTGCTATCAGGTCAACCTTGCCCAGCGTTTTCAGGCAACCTGTGAAGGCGATGAGTGGCAGGCATTTACCCGCCTCAACGCCAGTAACCGGGCACCGTTCAGTGCATTTCTGCGCCTGGAACAGGGCGCTATCCTGAGCCTCTCGCCCGAGCGTTTTATTCATCTTGCCGATGGCACTATTCAGACGCGACCGATTAAAGGCACGCTTCCCCGCCTGGCCGATCCTGTTGCCGACCGCCAGCAGGCGGAAAAACTGGCGGCCTCGTTAAAAGATCGCGCTGAAAACCTGATGATTGTCGACCTCATGCGTAACGACATTGGCCGGGTCGCCGTACCGGGAAGCGTGCGTGTCCCTGAACTGTTTGTCGTCGAGCCGTTCCCCGCGGTACATCACCTGGTCAGCACCATTACCGCGCAACTGCCCGCCTCGCGCACGGCCTGCGATCTGCTTCGCGCCGCGTTCCCGGGGGGCTCGATAACCGGCGCGCCTAAAGTGCGGGCAATGCAAATAATCGATGAGCTGGAACCGCATCGTCGAAACGCCTGGTGCGGCAGCATTGGCTATATCAGTCTCTGCGGTACGCTGGATACCAGCATCACCATTCGAACGCTGACCGCCTGTAATGGGAATCTGTACTGTTCCGCAGGGGGCGGAATTGTTGCGGATAGCCAGGTCGATGCGGAATATCAGGAAACCTTTGATAAAGTTAACCGTATCCTGAAACAACTGGAGTAATGACGGGTGGAAAAAGAGAACCTGACGCTGGATGATTTTCTGTCGCGCTTTCAGCTTTTGCGGCCCAACGTGAGCCGCGAAGCCCTCAATCAACGTCAGGCAGCGGTGTTGATCCCGGTGGTCCGTCGTGAGCAGCCGGGCCTGCTGCTCACCCAGCGTTCGCCACATTTACGTAAGCACGCCGGTCAGGTCGCCTTTCCGGGCGGCGCCGTGGACAGTTCTGACGCCTCGCTGATTGCTGCCGCGCTGCGCGAAGCCCAGGAAGAGGTCGCCATTCCGCCTGAAGCGGTTGAGATCATTGGCGTGCTGCCGCCGGTCGACAGCGTGACCGGTTTTCAGGTCACACCGGTGGTCGGCATTATCCCGCCGGATCTGCAATATCACGCCAGCGTCGATGAAGTGTCTGCGGTGTTTGAGATGCCGCTGGAAGAGGCTCTTCGGCTCGGGCGTTATCATCCGCTGGATATCCAGCGTCGGGGTCATGCGCACCGGGTGTGGTTGTCCTGGTATCAGCATTATTTTGTCTGGGGCATGACGGCGGGCATCATTCGTGAACTGGCGCTGCAAATCGGCCTGAAGCCTTGACTATACTTTACATTCCACCCTCTTCTGCCAGGTTTGCGATCGGCGTCGCGCTATTAGCAAAACCATCGTTAACCATTAGTTTAATTCATGTGAATAGTTAAGCCGAGGTCGGTCTTCCCTCTTACACTATGCGCAGTTATAACATCGTTACTGGAACCCCGGTAACCCTGTCAGGAGTGTGAAAGTGATTAGTATATTCGACATGTTCAAAGTGGGAATTGGCCCTTCGTCTTCCCATACTGTTGGCCCGATGAAGGCCGGTAAACAGTTCGTCGATGATCTGGTCGAAAAAGGATTACTGGAAAGCGTTACCCGTGTTGCCGTAGATGTTTACGGCTCACTGTCATTAACGGGTAAAGGCCACCACACCGATATCGCCATTATTATGGGTCTGGCGGGCAATATGCCGGATACCGTAGATATTGATGCCATTCCGGCATTTATCCGCGACGTGGAAACGCGCGGCCGCCTGCTGCTGGCAAACGGTCAACATGAAGTGGATTTCCCGCATGATGACGGCATGCGTTTTCGTAGCGATAACCTCTCCCTGCATGAAAACGGTATGCAGATCCACGCCTTTAGCGGCGACAAAGTGATCTACAGCAAAACCTATTACTCCATTGGCGGTGGTTTTATCGTTGATGAGGAACACTTCGGCAAAGATACAACGGGTGATGTGAACGTACCTTACCCGTTCAAGTCCGCCAAAGAGATGCTGGACTACTGCCATGAAACCGGTCTGTCACTTTCCGGCATGGTGATGCAGAACGAACTGGCGCTGCACAGCAAAAAAGAAATTGAAGACTATTTTGCGAACGTGTGGCAAACCATGCAGGCCTGTATCGATCGCGGCATGAACACCGAAGGCGTACTGCCTGGGCCACTGCGCGTACCGCGTCGCGCCTCTGCGCTGCGCCGTATGCTGGTCACCACAGACAAATTCTCTAACGACCCGATGAACGTGGTCGACTGGGTGAACATGTTTGCGCTGGCGGTGAACGAAGAAAACGCCGCGGGTGGCCGGGTGGTGACTGCACCAACGAACGGAGCGTGCGGTATCGTTCCGGCGGTACTGGCCTACTACGATCACTTTATTGAACCCGTAACGCCTGATATCTACATTCGCTACTTCCTGGCAGCAGGGGCGATTGGTGCGCTGTACAAGATGAATGCGTCTATCTCTGGCGCTGAAGTGGGCTGTCAGGGTGAAGTGGGCGTGGCCTGTTCTATGGCCGCGGCCGGTCTTGCAGAGCTGCTGGGCGCCAGCCCGGAGCAGGTCTGTGTGGCGGCTGAAATCGGTATGGAACATAACCTCGGTCTCACCTGTGATCCGGTTGCGGGTCAGGTGCAAGTACCATGCATTGAACGTAACGCTATCGCGTCGGTAAAAGCGATCAACGCCACGCGTATGGCCATGCGCCGTACCAGCGAGCCACGCGTTTCGCTGGACAAGGTTATCGAGACCATGTACGAAACCGGTAAAGACATGAACGCCAAATATCGTGAGACCTCCCGCGGCGGTCTGGCGATAAAGGTGCAGTGCGACTAACCGTTTCACCTCAACGCCTCTCTCGCCCATCTTCCACGGATGGGCGAATTTTTATCCCTTTCTCGTCGACTTAATATTTCCCCACTACACTTGCTGTGTTGCCTCGGCTTTTGGTGCTGAAGGCGTATTGGGCGGCCTCCCATGCAAACAGCACAGAGGATCATAAAAAAGTATCGCCGAAAACGCGTCATCGTCTGCGTGATGGTTGCGCTTCTCACGCTCATCATTACGCTGGGTATACGCTTTATTTCACAGCGTAACGTAAATCAGCAAAACACCCTGAACTTTGCGGCGCACTCCGTCAACGTGCTGGATAACGTCTTATTGCCGCTGGAAAAAGGGCGCAACCCGCTGCTGGCACTGGTCGGAGCGCCCTGCTCTCAGGCGCATTTAGTGTTACGAAAACAGGCGGCCTCACTGCAAACGGTGCGCTCAATTGCACTGGTCAAAGACGGTATCCTTTACTGTTCAAGTATTTTCGGCAATCGCGACGTCCCGTTGCGAGAGATTCAGCCTGCCCTGCCGTCCGCCGAAACAAAGCTGGTGCTCTCCACCGACAAATCCTTGCTTAAGGGAAGCCCGATCCTGATCCAGTGGTATCCGGTTTCTGATAGCGGAGAAGATGGGGTGATGCAGATTGTGAATATCGATCTCATCACTCGCCTGATGCTGGAGCCACAGCGCCCACTTATCACCGACGTGGCCCTGACCGTGGGGGATAAATACCTGCGCTACGGTGAAAATGTCTCCGACTCGCTGACAATAAACGATGATGAGAGGGTTCTGCGCCAGCAATCCAGCCATTTCCCGTTCACCATTACCGTCAGTGGCCCGGGAGCCAGCGAACTGGCGTTGATATATTTGCCCTCTCAGCTGCCGCTGGCGCTGATGCTCAGTCTGCTGATGGGTTACGTCGCCTGGCTTGCGACCGCGAACCGCATGAGCTTTACCTGGGAAATTAACCTTGGCCTGGCCGCACGTGAATTCGAGCTGTTTTGCCAGCCGCTGCTGAATGCCCGCACGCAGAAATGCGTGGGGGTGGAGATCCTGCTGCGCTGGAACAACCCCCGTCAGGGATGGATTTCCCCGGACGTTTTTATTCCGCTCGCCGAAGAGCACAACCTGATTATCCCTCTCACACGTTACGTCATTAACGAGACGGTGAGTCAGATTGGCTATTTTCCGGCAACGCCCGGCTTCCACATTGGCATTAACGCCGCCGCCAGCCATTTCCGGCATGGAACGCTCATTCAGGACCTGAACCGCTACTGGTTCAGCGCGCATCCCACCCAGCAGCTGATTGTGGAGCTGACGGAGCGTGACGCGCTGCAGGACGTGGATTATCGCATTGTAAGAGAGTTACACCGTCAGGGCGTGAAGCTGGCCATAGATGATTTTGGCACCGGCAATAGCTCTCTCTCGTGGCTGGAAAAGCTGCATCCGGACGTGCTGAAAATTGATAAGTCCTTTACCAGCGCTATCGGCACTGATGCCGTGAACTCCACGGTGACGGACATCATCATTGCGCTCGGACAACGGCTTAGCATTGAGCTGGTGGCTGAAGGGGTAGAAACGCCCGAGCAGGCGCGGTATTTGCGTCATCACGGGGTAGAGGTACTGCAGGGATTTTTGTTTGCGCAGCCTATGCCGCTGAGGGAATTTCCGCAATGGCTGGCGGAGAGTTCGTCTCCGCCAGCACCGCGTAACGGGCATATCGTTCCGCTGATGCCGTTACGCTAGGCTCAGTTACTCTTCTTCGTCGTGGGCCGACTGCTCTTTAACAATGCGCACCATATCGACGCGATAGTCATTCGCTTCGATTATCGTGATCTGCAGCGGAGGCAGTTCGATGATATCGCCGGTCCGCGGGATTTGTCCGTTGACGGCAATAACCAGCCCAGCCACGGTCGCAATGTCCTCTTCATCGTTGATGATGTTTTCCAGACCCAGCGTGTGCTGTAGCGCGTGCAGATCGGTGGTGCCTTTCACCAGCCAGCCGTCACCGTCGGAGACAATTTCCGGGGTTTCATCCGCATCCGGGAATTCACCGGCAATGGCTTCAAGCACGTCGAGCGGCGTCACCAGACCCTGCACCACACCAAATTCATTGGTGACGATAACAAAGCTACCGCGTGCGCGGCGCAGGACGCCAAGCAGGTTGATAGGATCCAGTGTTTCCGGCACCACAATCGCCGGTGATGCGGCGGCGACGGCTTCGACGTTAATCCCCTCTTCCAGCGCCACCAGCATCTCTTTCGCACGCACCACGCCGATGATCTCGTCCAGTTCACCCCGGCATACCGGGAACAGGCTATGCGGTGAAGAGAGCAACTGCTGGCGAATCTCATCAACGCTCAGACGGGAATCGACCCAGCTGATTTCACCGCGCGGGGTCATGATGCCGCGCAGCGAGCGGGAGGCCAGGGAGAGCACGCCGTTAATCATATAGCGCTCTTCTTCCACAAATGCCCCTTCCGGGACGGGAACCGGGTTACGGCTTTCATTGTCATTCTGCACGTTGACCTGACGGCGACCGCCCATCAGACGCAGAATCGCATCAGCCGTACGCGCACGCAGCGGCTGGGTAGACTGCTGCTTGATAAAGTTATGTCGTGCAATCTGGTTAAACAGCTCGATGAGGATCGAGAAGCCAATGGCGGCGTACAGGTAGCCTTTTGGTATATGGAAGCCAAAACCTTCCGCCACCAGGCTCAGACCAATCATCAACAGGAAGCTAAGGCAGAGCACCACGACCGTCGGATGCTGATTCACAAAGCGCGTCAGTGGCTTAGACGCCAGCAGCATCACCGCCATCGCGATAACCACCGCAGCCATCATCACCGGGAGGTGGTTCACCATGCCAACAGCCGTGATCACCGCATCCAGCGAGAAGACCGCATCAAGCACCACGATCTGCAGTACCACGACCCAAAAGCTGGCATAGCCTTTACCGTGTCCATCATCGTGCTGGCGATTTTCCAGCCGCTCGTGAAGCTCTGTCGTTGCTTTGAAAAGCAGGAATATCCCCCCGAGCAGCATGATCAAATCACGGCCGGAGAAGGTGAAATCCATGACGGAAAAAAGCGGCTTCGTCAGCGTAACCATCCACGAGATCACGGACAGCAGTGCCAGACGCATGACCAGTGCCAGAGAGAGGCCGATCAGACGCGCTTTATCACGTTGTTTTGGCGGCAGTTTGTCCGCAAGGATGGCAATAAACACCAGGTTATCAATGCCGAGAACAATCTCAAGCACGACCAGCGTGAGCAATCCCACCCAGATTGACGGGTCCATTAAGAATTCCATGAAACGCTCCTGCTAACGGAATGACCAAACGGTGCCCCACTCAACGTGGGCAAAACAGAGGCAGACAGAGTCGATACGTGGCGAGGATCGCCGGTGAAACAGGCGCGGAATGGCCTGGAGGATGACTGACGTCGGTGACGGTCCATATAGTGGGCTGTAGCCCTATACTCCTGAACAATTAAACGGAGGCTAAACATATCAGAGACAATGCGTTTTTAGCAAAGATTTACGTTCCTTTGCAAAGATCTGTAACACAGCTGCTTTACCTTACAGATAATTCTGTAACCCATAGCTAAATTACGGATCTTCATCACATAAATTATTTTTTCACTATCTAAAATAATTCGCGGAAGTCTTAGTTTTTTTAACTCTAACCCTTTTCTGAATCGATTCGGTTGGCCAGATACGATTCACAGTGCGACTGCCTGGCAGGCGTATTAATGATAATAAAAGGAGGTAGCAAGTGACCATTGCTATTGTCATAGGCACACATGGTTGGGCTGCAGAGCAGTTACTCAAAACAGCAGAGATGCTGTTGGGTGAGCAGGAAAACGTCGGCAGGATCGATTTCGTTCCCGGTGAAAACGCTGAAACGCTGATTGAGAAGTACACTGCTCAACTGCAGAAACTGGATACCAGCAAAGGCGTGCTGTTTCTCGTTGATACATGGGGAGGCAGTCCGTTCAATGCTGCCAGCCGCATTGTCGTCGATAAAGAGCATTATGAAGTTGTCGCCGGGGTGAATATCCCCATGTTGGTGGAAACCTTCATGGCACGCGACGACAATCCGAGTTTTGATGAACTGGTCGCTCTGGCAGTTGAAACCGGTCGCGAAGGCGTGAAAGCGCTGAAAGCACAACCGGTTGAGAAGCCTGCTCCAGTGGCCGCGGCGCCAAAAGCCGCAGCCCCGGCGAAGCCCATGGGCCCGAATGATTACATGGTGATCGGCCTTGCCCGTATCGATGACCGTTTAATCCACGGCCAGGTGGCAACGCGCTGGACCAAAGAGACCAACGTTCGACGCATTATTGTCGTCAGCGATGAAGTTGCTGCTGATACCGTACGTAAAACCCTTCTGACACAGGTTGCTCCTCCTGGCGTTACCGCGCACGTGGTGGATGTCGCCAAAATGATCCGCGTTTATAACAACCCGAAATATGCGGGCGAGCGCGTGATGCTGCTGTTCACAAACCCGACAGACGTTGAACGCCTGGTTGAAGGCGGCGTGAAAATTACCTCCGTAAACATTGGTGGTATGGCATTCCGTCAGGGCAAAACGCAGGTCAACAACGCCATTTCAGTCGATGCGAAAGATATTGAGGCATTCAACAAGCTGAATGCACGCGGTATCGAACTGGAAGCCCGTAAGGTTTCCACGGATCAGAAACTGAAAATGATGGATCTGATCGGTAAAGTTGGGAAATAAGCCCGCGCCGGTTTTTCACATAAAGCTTATGTAATAGGAGAAGTACAATGGAGATTACCACTCTTCAGATTGTGCTGGTGTTCATCGTCGCGTGTATTGCGGGTATGGAATCCGTACTTGATGAATTTCAGTTCCACCGCCCTCTGGTGGCCTGTACGTTGATTGGTGCCGTTCTGGGTGATATGAAAACCGGGATCATCATCGGTGGTACCCTGGAAATGATTGCCCTGGGCTGGATGAACATCGGTGCGGCAGTTGCGCCTGATGCCGCGCTGGCGTCCATCATTTCTACGGTTCTGGTTATTGCCGGTCACCAGAGTATCGGTGCAGGTATTGCCCTGGCCATCCCGCTGGCAGCAGCAGGTCAGGTACTGACCATCATCGTGCGTACTATCACCGTGGCCTTCCAGCACGCGGCGGATAAGGCGGCCGAAAATGGCAACCTGACGGCGCTCTCCTGGATCCACGTCTCGTCCCTGTTCCTGCAGGCGATGCGTATCGCGATCCCGGCCGTTATCGTTGCGATCTCCGTCGGTACCAGCGAAGTACAGAGCATGCTGAACGCCATTCCAGAAGTGGTCACCGGCGGTCTGAACATCGCAGGCGGTATGATTGTGGTGGTTGGTTATGCGATGGTTATCAATATGATGCGCGCAGGCTACCTGATGCCGTTCTTCTACCTCGGCTTCGTTACTGCTGCGTTCACCAACTTCAACCTGGTTGCGCTGGGTGTGATTGGTGCAGTGATGGCGATTCTCTACATCCAGCTCAGCCCGAAATATAACCGCGTTGCGGGTGCCCCAGCGCAGGCTGCTGGTAATAACGATCTCGATAACGAACTGGACTAGCAGGTGAGCGAAATGGTTGATATGACAAAAACTACCACTGAGAAAAAACTCACTCCGGGTGATATTCGTGGCGTGTTCATCCGTTCTAACCTGTTTCAGGGTTCATGGAACTTCGAACGTATGCAGGCGCTGGGCTTCTGTTTCTCCATGGTACCGGCTATCAAACGCCTGTATCCGGAAAACAACGAAGCGCGCCGTCAGGCGATTAAGCGTCACCTGGAATTCTTTAACACCCATCCTTATGTGGCGGCTCCGGTTCTGGGCGTGACGTTGGCGATGGAAGAGCAGCGTGCAAACGGCGCAGAGATTGACGATGGTGCCATCAACGGTATCAAAGTCGGTCTGATGGGTCCGCTGGCAGGCGTCGGTGACCCGATCTTCTGGGGTACCGTGCGTCCGGTCTTCGCGGCGCTGGGTGCCGGTATCGCCATGAGCGGAAGCCTGCTTGGGCCACTGCTGTTCTTCATCCTGTTCAATGCGGTACGTCTGCTGACCCGTTACTACGGTGTGGCTTACGGTTACCGTAAAGGGGTGGACATCGTTAAGGATATGGGCGGCGGCTTCCTGCAGAAACTGACTGAGGGGGCGTCAATCCTCGGCCTGTTTGTCATGGGGGCACTGGTTAACAAGTGGACGCACGTGAACATCCCGCTGGTGGTGTCCACCATCACCGGTCAGGATGGTCAGACCCGTGTTACCACCGTGCAGACGATTCTGGACCAGCTGATGCCGGGTCTGGTACCGCTGCTGCTGACCTTCGCCTGTATGTGGCTGCTGCGTAAGAAAGTTAACCCGCTGTGGATCATTGTTGGCTTCTTCGTCATCGGTATCGCGGGCTACGCTGTCGGTCTGCTGGGCCTGTAAGACATCACGTAATACGCCGGGGGCTTGCCCCCGGTTTTTTTATCTGGAGGATGAATGACTGTCACGGACATCGTACTGGTTTTGTTTATTGTGGCCCTTCTGGCATATGCGATCTATGACGAGTTCATCATGCCCCGCCGCCACGGCGAAACGCTGCTCTCCCTGCCCCTTCTGCGACGCAGCCGCGTGGATGCGTTTATCTTCGCCGGTCTCATCGTCATTCTTATATACAACAACGTGACCGGTCATGGTGCAATATTAACCACATGGTTATTATGTGCGCTGGCATTAATGGCGATTTATCTGTTCTGGATCCGTGTTCCGAAAATCATTTTTAAAAGCCGCGGGTTTTTCTTTGCCAATGTATGGATAGAATATAACCGTATTAAAGAGATGAATTTATCGGAAGACGGTGTACTGGTGATGCAATTAGAGCAACGCCGGCTGCTTATTCGGGTAAAGAATATTGACGATCTGGAAAGAATATACAAACTAATGCTTAAAACTCAGTAAGTTAACTACATAGCCTTGGCTGTATTCTGCGTTTATTTTGCGCACCTGATATAGCCAAAGCTATATTCCATTCTGCCATTTCTCTTATATTTATTAACGTTATTTTCACGCATAAATCTAAATGAAAATCGTTATCAACACATTGGCGAAATAATGCCGTTTCATTGTTGTTTTATATTCTCAAAATATGTTAAGGTTGCGCCCGTCGTTGGGGAGTAGCTGATTTCCTGTTCGCAGGAAATGTACGTGTCAACATACTCGTTGAAAAACGTGGCACGTACGGACCGTTTGCCGCACAGATTTGTGCAAGGCGGTCAGGCGAGACCATAGATACATCAACTGCTGTTTACTGGGGGCAGTGATGTGTCATATGGATATCTCCCGGTCTGGACGCTTTAATGAATATCTCCGCAACCCTTCTTCTTGCTTTCGGTATGTCCATGGACGCTTTTGCCGCTTCCATCGGTAAAGGTGCCTCGCTGCACAAACCCAAATTCTCTGAAGCGCTTCGCACAGGCCTTATCTTTGGTGCTATCGAAACGCTGACACCGCTCATCGGCTGGGGTCTTGGTATGCTGGCAAGCCAGTTCATACTGGAGTGGAACCACTGGATCGCTTTCGTGCTGCTCGTATTTCTGGGGGGGCGAATGGTGATTGAAGGTTTTCGTGGCAATGGCGATGAGGAAGACGAGCCGCAGCACCGCCACGGTTTCTGGCTGCTGGTGACCACTGCCATCGCCACCAGTCTCGACGCCATGGCCGTCGGTGTGGGCCTGGCATTCCTGCAGGTCAATATTATTGCGACCGCGCTGGCCATTGGTTGTGCCACGCTGATTATGTCGACGCTGGGAATGATGGTTGGCCGGTTTATTGGCCCCCTGCTGGGCAAACGCGCCGAGATCCTGGGCGGTATCGTGCTGATTGGCATTGGTGCCCAGATCCTCTGGGCACATTTCGCCGGTTAATCTTCGCGCTGCCAGCAGTGGATACTGAAATCCGTCTGGCAGCGAAACGTTGTTTGCTCCGCTAAGGTTTCCCACACGTTCGGTTTCGCCCGCCATGCAAATGGCGTCATCTGCAACAACGCTACAGCTTCTTCCCCTGCCAGGTTCATCTCGTAGGCCAGCGTCTGCTCCTGCTTCAGCGTAAAGCCCGCCAGTTGCTCAGAATGTGGCGCATGCAGCCGAACCTCATCATAGATAAGCCCTTTAAGCTCCATCAGATGTCGGGGACCTGGCGTGACGGTAATGACCCATCCGCCCGGTTTGATAACGCGTGCCAGCTCCTGCGCCTTACAGGGCGCATAGATGCGGATAACCGCATCCATGCTGGCATCGTCAAACGGCAGCCGGTGGCTCGATGCCACGCAGAACGTCACGCCGGAGTAGCGTTTTGCCGCCGCGCGGATAGCCACTTTGGAAACATCCAGACCAAATGTCTGCGCGCCCTTCTCTTGTGCAACCTCAGCAAACCGCGCGGTGTAATACCCTTCCCCGCAGCCAATATCCAGCACGCCTGCTGCACTGTCAGTCAGATTATCTTCCAGCAATTGCGCGACGGCCTCTCTGAGTGGCTGATAGTGCCCGGCGTCGAGAAATGCCCGGCGTGCCTGCATCATCTCAGCACTGTCACCCGGATCGCGCGAGCGCTTATGCTGCACCGGCAGAAGATTCACGTAGCCTTCTTTCGCCATATCAAACTGATGTCCCTGCGGACAGGCATAACTTTTTTCTGATCGCGTCAGACGCGCGTGGCAAAGGGGACAACTGAAGGACATGGCAGCTCCGGGGCGTAAATCAAAGGGCGAAGTGTACCGCTATTCGCCCCGGTATAAAACGCCTGGGTTAACGCATGACGATAAGGTGCGAGGAATCAGGCGCCAGACCATCGGGTTTGACGTTCTCAAGACGCAATACGTTACCCATAATCTCGCTGAATACCGGTGCGGAGACGGCGCCGCCATAGTACGCTCCGTTTTGAGGATCGTTAATCACGACCACCAGCGCAAAACGCGGATCGCTGGCAGGCGCGACGCCCGCGGTATAGGCAACGTATTTATCGACATATTTGCCGCTATCATCGATTTTCTTCGCCGTACCGGTTTTCACCGCCACACGGTAATCACGTACCGCAGCCTTAACGCCGCCCCCGCCCGGCAGCGCAACGCTCTCCATCATATGCTCGACCTGATGAGCAATCTCTTCCGGCATGACTCTGTGCCCAATAACGGGTGGATCGATACGGGTAATTGAGAGGGGCCGTTCCAGCCCGAAGCCGCCGATGGTGGCATAGACGTGCGCCAGCTGGAGGGGGGTAACCATCAGACCATAGCCAAAGGCGAAGGTCGCTCTGTCGAGCTGGCTCCAGTATTTACGCTGGGGTAACAGACCGGCGCTCTCGCCGGTTAAGCCAAGCCCGGTGTTTGTACCAAAACCAAAGTTCCGGTAGGTATCAATCAGGTGCTGAACAGGCATCGCCAGCGAGAGGCGAGATACGCCGGTGTCGCTCGATTTTTGCAGGATCCCGGTCATCGAGAGTTCAGGGTAGTAACCCACATCCCGAATGCGGTGCCCGTCAAGCATATACGGATGGGTGTCAATGACGCTGTCAGGCTGCACCAGCCCCTGTTGCAATGCCGTCATCAGCACAAGCGGCTTCACGGTTGAACCTGGCTCGAACGTATCGCTGATGGCACGGTTACGAAAATCGTCTATTGTCGCGCCCTGGCGGTTATTGGGGTTGAAATCCGGATAGCTCGCCATCGCGAGGATTTCACCGGTGGGGATATTAATGAGCACTGATGCCCCCGACTCCGCCTTGTTCCAGGCCACTGCGTTATCTAGCGCATCTTCGGTGATGGTTTGCAGGCGCTCATCAATACTGAGCTGAATATTGTGCGCAGGCACCGGCGCGACTTCCGTCAGATTCTCCACCACGCGACCGTAACGGTCTTCTCTGACCTGGCGGACGCCCGGCTTGCCTGTTAGCTGGTTGTTGAAACTTTTCTCCACCCCCTCAATACCCTGACCGTCAATATTGGTGAAACCAATCAGGTTTGCCGCCACATGCCCGGCAGGATAAAAACGGCGTGATTCATCGCGTAAATTGATACCCGGCAAATTCAGCTTATCGATCCATTTTGCCTGAGCAGGATCCACCTGCCGGGCAAGGTAGATGAACCTCCCCTGTGGATTCGCGTTTATCCGTGATGACAGGGTGTTCAGGGAGAGATGTAACGCATTCGCCAGTGCCTGCCAGCGATCGTCAAAGCCCACGCCCCCTTTTGCCAGCACCGTTTTTGGGTCGGCCCACACGGCCCTGACCGGGACACTGACCGCCAGCGGCCGGCCCTCACGATCCATGATCATTCCGCGGGGAGCATCAATCGGCAGTTCGCGCAGCGATCGCATATCCTCCTGCTTGACCAGGTTGTCAGGTTTAATAATTTGCAGCCAGGCAACGCGGCCCAGCAAAAACGCCAGACTGCAAAAAATGGCTAAACAGAGCAGCGCAAAACGCGCCGGCGTGAAATTGCCGGCGGTCGTTATCATTTTCTTCTTCACCTGAACCCCAGGACTGTTAAACAACGCCCTGATTTAACGGGAAAAGACGGCCGGAGGGAGGGAAAACAGTGCTACTAACCTCGTAGCTTTGCAACAAGTTACTAACAAGAGCGGGGATGGTAATATTTTGAAAGATAAGGCACATAAAAAAGCCCCGCTATATGCGAGGCTTTATGTCTGAGAGTGAAGTACTACGTGCTTCAGTCAGCAGTGGTTCGATCAGATAGCAGTTACGTTAACTGCAGCTGGGCCTTTCTGGCCGTCCTGAATTTCGAACTCAACGTTCTGGCCTTCAGCCAGAGTTTTGAAGCCGTTACCCTGGATTGCAGAGAAGTGTACGAACACGTCTTTGCTGCCGTCAGCAGGAGTAATGAAACCAAAACCTTTAGACTCGTTGAACCACTTAACTTGACCTTTAATCTTTGCCATTTGCAAAATTCCTTAGAGTGTTTTCTTAGCCCGCAGGCATTACTGAGATAAAACTGAGACATTACTGCATGAGGCACTAATATAAGGTTCGGCAGAGAAGCGGTATTCAACGACAACGTGTTTACTCAGGACTTCTTTACTGAAAATGCCACACATAAACAGAACTGTACCTCGTTTGACCCAAAACGTGTTATCACACACTATGTTTAATATGGCAAGCCATTTTTAAACATGTCTCGATCCGCCGCACAAATTCGAACTGTGCCGGTATGCTTTTGCACAATTATGCGCATGACATATGGACAGCCCTGCTCACTTACACAGACTCGCCGTTGCTTTCACAACCGCTGTTATCTAAGACTTTTTTAACATAGCTCAATCATTCCAGTGCGTCCAGCAACCCGCTAAGAAAAACCCTTACATTGATTGAGTTAGAACAATTTGTGAAAACTTATGCTTAAATCATTGTAACGCCCCTGTATTGTTACAGTGGAAATACAATGTTAATCCTTCACGCTAAACTGTATTAAAAAGCACCAGCTAATAAAGAATGTTATGCACCAAAATAATGAAATTTTTATGACTCTGCATCAAAACAAGGCAAGCAAAACGTTTCGATAAAAATAAAACATTCTTTAGACCTTAGACATACAGAATATATGCAACAATCCAGCGCTTCGTTTATAAGGATAAATATTCACCAATTTTCAGTATCCTGAAGGAATTATTAACCGGTGCTAAATTATCGAGGACTGCAGTTAACTCTCGCACGGGGTCATCAAGCGATTCATCAGCCAGTTCAAACACACCCCAGTGAATGGGAAACGCCAGTGGGCATCCCAACTGTTGCCACAACGCAACAGCAGATTGCGGATCCATATGATGTACGGCCATGAACCACCGTGGTGCATAAGCGCCAACGGGCAACGCCGCGGCGTCAATTTTACCCAGCCTTTCCGGTATTCGCAGCAGTTCAGGTGAATAGCCCGTGTCGCCGCTAAACCAGAAACGATGATGCCGCCCTTCAAACACCCAGCCACACCACAGGGAGCGATTGCGGTTCCAGAGCGTGCGCATACTCCAGTGCTGCGCCGGTACGGCGGACAGCGTTATCCCCTGCCAGGTGAAACTCTGCCACCAGTCGAGCTCAACAATGCGTCTTGCCCCCCGGCGGCGAAACCAGTCTGCCAGACCTAAGGGAACAAACAGAGTGACGTCGGGAAAGCGTTTAAGGATCCGGCGAATGGTCGCGTCATCCAGATGATCGTAATGATTATGGGAGATAACCACTGCATCGAGCTGCTGGAGCTGTTCGACAGACAGAGCGGGAGGCGTTTTACGTTGTGGTCCGAGGAAAGGTAAGGGAGAGGCGCGGCGAGAAAAAACGGGGTCGGTCAGCAGGGTGTTGCCATCAATGTGCAACAACAGGCTTGCGTGTCCGAGCCACCATACCCCATTTTCCTGCGGCTGCTTAAGCGTTGCCGGCTGCCACCACTGGCGGATAAAGTCCTCATATCCGTTTGCCGGGGGGCGGGGTAAGCCAGCTTCTTTGCGCGCTTTTCGCCAGCGATCAACGTCACCGGGCTGATGCCCGACGGGGTCAGTATTACGAAAACCGTTAGGTGTGTGATGTTTCAGGGAGGGGTCATACCAGGGATTTTTCCAGACCACAGCCACCTCCCGGATAAGACAAATTAACGCTCAGCCACCAGGCGGATAAAGTCATCCTGCTCAGTGTTGTCTTCAGCAACCGCGTCTTTCGCCGACGCTTTCTCTTCTGGTTCGTTAGCCTCACACAGACGACGTAACAGCGCATTCTGACGTTTTTGTTGGTCAAGCAGCGCTTCCAGCAGTTCGATCTGCTCGTTTGTACGGGAACTGGCACGGTTTACGAAAAACCAAATGACAAGCCCCACCAGCAGAACAACCAACGAGATCATCAGGGATGCCATATTTAGCAGCCCTGAATTCAGTAACTCACCCATTTCACCACCTCAATAAAAACGTCTATCTTACCACTGGTGCGAAGGAAGGAAATCACCTTGAGAAAAAATGCGTGTTACCACGGAATAAACTTATTGATTGCGCAGACGCCGCTAAAAAACTGTACATCCTGATCGCACATCACATTGATAGTCTGCGTCCACAACACCACACAGGCTACCAGCACAATAATCAGAATCACCCAGCGTATTTTTTTCACTCCACACTCCGTCTAAAGGCCCGATATAACCAGGTTATCACGGCTATCTTAAACAAGGACTAACTGTACCGCCATCTGGTCGTTTTCAGAATCATGCACTTGTTTCATAGAGTAAACCGTTTAGGCTTACTGCATGACAACAAAGATAAAGAGGCAATGATGCATTTAATCATTCGTACAATTATTGCACTGGCCGTAGTATGGGTTGGCCTTCTGTTAACCGGCTATGGCGTGCTTGTGGGAAGCACCGAAAACGCCGCTGGATTAGGTATTCAATGCAAATACATGACCGCGCAGGGCATGAGCACGGCACAATATATTCATTCAGACAGCGGGATCATTGGTTTAACCAACTGCCCGGTTCTGCGTAAAACATCCGTCGTCATTGATAACGGCTAATCACCCCGATTGATACTGATAAAAAACGCCGCACTGTGTGCGGCGTTTTTTGTGCCCGTAAGGATCAGAACGGGTAGTCGTTATAACCCATTTGTTCAGAAATCTTGCGTGCGGCTGTATGGAGAATCGCCACATACTCATGCAGACGTTCTTCAGAAAAGCGCAGGGTCGGGAAAGAGATACTCAACCCGGCAATGACAACGCCAAAGCGGTCAAATACCGGCACACCGATACAGCGCAGCCCTTCCTCCTGCTCTTCGTTATCTTCGCCATACCCCTGCTCACGTACTTTGTCGAGCACGGCCAATAACTCGTCAGTGCTGGTAATGGTGCGTTCAGTACTGCGCTTATATTCCACGCCTTCGAGGATCTGCTTCACTTCTTCGCGATCGCGCCACGCCAGCAGCACTTTGCCAATCGCGGTACTGTAAAGCGGATTACGACGACCGATGCGTGAATACATGCGCAGGTTGTACATGGAGTCGATTTTATGGATGTAGACAATGCTGTCTTCATCCAGTGCCCCCAGGTGGATAGTCTCTTTGGTCAGGCGAGAGATCTCACGCATCTGGATATCTGCGCTGCGGATCAAATCCACGTTTTGCAGCGCACGGGCTCCGAGCTCGAACAGTTTCAGCGTCAGAGAATACTTTTCAGACTCGCCTTCCTGTGCGACGTAACCCAGTGACTTCATGGTTTGCAAAAAGCGATAAACGGTGCTTTTCGACATCATCACACGCTGCGACAACTCTGTAATACCAATTTCACGCTCTTCTCCGAGCGCCTGTAAGATGCCAAACACCTTCAGCACGGAAGAAACAGAATCTGGCTGTTTATCCAAATCTGCAATTGCCATTTACCACCTCATAGAGAGTGTTTTATAAAAATCAGAACCGGTTTTTATTATAAATTCCCGTCATGTTACCTGCAATCGATCCTCGTTTACTTCGTTACAAATCTGCGACATAAAACTGAAATAACGATGCTAAAATAGTTACCCTGAGAATAATTTCACACTGAGCTTTTCATCCCTAATGGAAAAAAACCTGTCCGATGGCCTGCCTTTGCCCCAGCGGTATGGCGCTATCGCCACAATTGTTATCGGTATTTCAATGGCCGTCCTTGACGGTGCAATCGCTAACGTTGCCCTGCCAACCATTGCCAGCGACCTGCATGCCTCCCCTGCCAGTTCTATATGGATAGTCAATGCCTACCAGATAGCGATCGTGGTTTCACTGCTCTCGTTCTCTTTCCTGGGCGATATGTTCGGTTACCGACGGGTGTATCAATGCGGCCTGCTGGTGTTCACCTTTACTTCCCTTTTCTGTGCCCTTTCTGATTCGCTGCATACTCTGACGCTTGCGCGCATAGCACAGGGTTTTGGGGGCGCGGCACTGATGAGCGTCAACACGGCGTTGATCCGCTTAATCTATCCGCAGCGTCATCTGGGACGCGGTATGGGGATAAACTCGTTTATTGTCGCCGTCTCGTCTGCGGCCGGGCCAACCCTTGCGGCGGCCATACTCTCTGTCGCGTCCTGGCAGTGGTTATTCGCCATTAACGTACCGCTGGGTATTGTGGCCCTCTTCTTTGCTCTGCGCTATCTTCCCGCGAACGGTCCCAAAAGCACGATGCCACGCTTTGACCTTATCAGCGCAGTGATGAATGCCCTGACCTTTGGCCTGCTGATTACTGCCCTGAGCGGCTTTGCACAAGGTCAGTCCCTTATACTTACCGCCGCGGAGCTCATTGCGCTGCTGGTGATTGGCTTCTTCTTTGTACGCCGCCAGCTCGCGCTCCCTGTCCCTTTACTGCCTGTCGACCTGCTGCGTATTCCTCTTTTTTCTCTCTCGATTTGTACTTCTGTTTGCTCATTCTGCGCCCAGATGCTGGCCCTGGTCTCTCTGCCCTTCTTCCTGCAAAGTGTGGTGGGACGTACTGAAGTCGAGACCGGACTGCTGTTAACGCCGTGGCCACTGGCGACGATGGTAATGGCGCCGCTGGCAGGGTATTTGATTGAGCGCGTCCACGCCGGATTGCTTGGCGCGCTGGGGCTTGCCGTCATGGCCACGGGACTGTTCGCACTCGCACTACTCCCCTCATCACCCACCGATCTGGATATCATCTGGCGCATGATCCTGTGCGGTGCAGGGTTCGGTCTGTTCCAGTCGCCTAACAACCACACCATCATCACCTCAGCGCCGCGCCATCGCAGCGGTGGTGCCAGCGGTATGTTAGGCACCGCACGTCTGCTGGGACAAAGCACCGGCGCGGCCCTGGTCGCGCTGATGTTTAATCTTGCCGGGCAAAATGGCAACCACGTTGCACTTTTCACCGCGGGCGCCCTTGCCACCCTCGCCGCCATCATCAGCGGGCTGCGCATTACCCAGCCCAGAGTACAGGCATAAAAAAAGCCGGGCGGATATCACCAGCCCGGCTCATTGCTCTTCTTAGCGTTACTTCAGGTATTCACCACTGCGCAGCGCTTCGATACGTTTATCCAGCGGCGGGTGACTCATAAACAGTTCGCTCAGCGATTTTGATTTACCGTTAATGCAGAATGCCATAATGCTGGTCGCTTCCTGCGGTTCATAGCTGGTTTTCAGACGCTGCAGCGCGGCAATCATCTTCTCACGACCAACCAGTTTCGCCGAGCCGGCATCCGCGTGGAACTCACGGTGACGGGAGAACCACATGGTGATGATGCTGGCCAGAATACCGAATACCAGCTCCAGTACCGTCGCAACCGCGAAGTAGATCAGCGGGTTGCCGTTGCTCTCTTCACCTTCATCGCGGTTCCCGCCCATAAAGCCTGCCGCGATCTGCGCCAGAATACGGGAGATGAAGATAACAAAGGTGTTCACTACGCCCTGGATCAGGGTCATGGTGACCATGTCGCCGTTCGCGATATGGCTGATTTCGTGAGCGATAACCGCTTCGGCTTCGTCACGGCTCATGTTCTGCAACAACCCGGTGCTGACGGCAACCAGCGACGCATCACGACGGGCACCTGTAGCAAAGGCGTTAATATCTGGCGCGTGGTAAATGGCCACCTGCGGCATGGCGATACCCGCCTGCTGCGATTGCTGAGCCACGGTATTCATCAGCCACTGTTCCATATCGTTACGCGGTTGCTCAATGACTTCACCACCTACCGATTTCAGTGCCATCCATTTCGACATCAGGAGTGAAACGAATGAGCCACCAAAACCAAACAGCAGCGCCATAATCAACAGACCCTGAACGCTGCTCGACTGAATTCCTGTCAGGCTTAGCACGAGCCCGAAAACCACCATCACCGCAAGGTTGGTGAGCAGGAAGAGCGCGATTCGCATCATAATTTTCTTTTAACCTCAGTTTAACAAAGCGCACTATGCGATTACCCACATCGTATGGGTATTACGGCTATTTTCAAGCATCAATCGGGCGTAAGTCACCAGAAAGACACAACTTTACACAATTGGAAATTTGCCTGACGGGAGAATGCGGAACAAAAAGAAACAGGCACAATTTCTTGTGCCTGTTGGGGGATTATTTTGCCGGTGCGGGTTGTACGGCGGGCTTCGCCTTTTCCTGATTCGCCAGGTCAAGAGCGATATGCACCGTCTCGTCGAGGTAAGGATCCGGCTCCTGGTAATCTTTTGGCAGATCGTCCAGTTTCTTGAGCAGAGGCTTACCTTCACGCTTGAAGCGATCGTTGATACGCGCCAGACGCGTTGCATCATCTTCGTTGTTCTCTTTCTCACGCTGAGCGTAGTTGAGAGAAACAATATTCCGCTTATCTTTCAGGGCATTGAAACGAGCAATGTCCTTCATGATGTACTGGAATTCCGGATCTTTGGCGATGCGATCGTTGTGCGCTTTCAGCAGTTCAGGACCAAACTGCGTCATATCACCCGCTTTCACGTACGTCGCGGCGTTAATGCTATCCCACGGCAATGCGTTATCTTCAAACTTCTCGCCGGTTTCAGTCTCTTCCGTGCCTGTCGGCATCATGATATCCGGCGTCACGCCTTTACGCTGCGTACTGCCACCGTTCACACGATAGAATTTCTGAATGGTGTACTGAACCGAACCCAGTGCAGGCCATTCCGGACGCAGCATCTGATCGTAGATACGATTCAGAGAACGATACTGCTGTACGGTACCTTTACCAAATGTCGGCTCACCGACAATCAGCGCACGGCCATAGTCCTGCATAGCGGCGGCAAAGATTTCAGACGCGGAAGCACTGAAGCGATCGACTAAGACCACCAGCGGGCCTTTGTAATAGACCACACCATCGTTGTCGGCATCTTCACGTACTTTACCGTTGTTATCGCGCACCTGAACCACCGGACCAGACGGGATAAACAGCCCGGACAGTGAAACCGCTTCGGTCAGCGCCCCACCACCGTTGCTGCGCAAGTCGATGATGACGCTGCTCACGTTCTGCTTTTCAAGCTTCTGCAGCTGGACTTTTACATCATCAGTCAGCCCGACGTAGAAGCCCGGGATATCCAGAACACCCACCTTCTCTTTACCCACGGTCTTCACCGACATTTTCACCGCGCGGTCTTCCAGGCGGATACGCTCACGCGTCAGGGTAACGATACGGGTTTTGGTGCCTTTACCGGCTGGCAGAATTTCAAGGCGAACTTTGCTGCCTTTCGGGCCTTTGATCAGCGCAACCACATCATCCAGACGCCAGCCGATCACATCGACCATGTTCTGTCCGGTTTGACCCACACCAACAATGCGATCGCCTACGCTTATCGCTTTGCTTTTCGACGCCGGGCCACCGGCGACCATTGAGTTGATCACGGTGTAATCATCGTCCATCTGCAGCACCGCACCGATACCTTCCAGAGACAGGCTCATTTCGGTATTAAACTGTTCGGTATTGCGAGGCGAGAGATAATTGGTATGCGGATCGATTTCGTGAGCGAAAGCGGTCATCGCCAGTGAGAAAACATCTTCACTGTTGGTCTGAGCCAGACGACGAATAGCGAATTTGTAACGACGCGTCAGCGTGTCACGGATCTCTTTTTCATCTTTGCCGGTCAGCTTAAGGCTCAGCTCGTCGTATTTTACTTTTCCATCCCACAGCGCATTCAGCTCGGCTTCGTCTTTCGGCCAGGGCGCTTTGCTGCGGTCCAGATTAAAGGTGTCGTTGCCGGTGAAGTCCATCGGACGTTCCAGCACTTTCAGCGCATACTGATAGCGTTCAAAGCGGCGCTTTTGCGACAGGTTATAGAGATCGTAGAACAGATCCAGCTTGCCTGAACGCAACTCGTCACCCACCCCGGATTTACGCTTAGCGAACTGCTCGACATCGCTGGCGAGCAATACGTTATGGCTGTAATCCAGCAAGTTCAGATAGCGGTCAAAGATTTTGGCCGAAAAGGCCTGATCGAGATCGAACTGACGATAGTGCGAACGGGTAAAGCGTGAGGTCACACGCTCGCTCACCGTCGCGTGCTGCGTCTCTTCCTTGAGGACCGGAATTTGATCAACACGCGTGATATCGTCCACTGCGAAAGCATGGCCTGTTATAGCAAACAGGCCCGCCAACGCGGTGAGCTTAAAAAAAGTGTTCATGCCAGGCTTGGCCTCCGTTTCAGAACAACAAGTGTTCTGCGCGTACAATCATTGACATACCAGAAGTCAGCTGTACACGAACGCCATCTTTGGTGATTTCCAGTACGGTGGCGTCCATTGCGTTGTTACCCGCTTTCACCTTCAGTGCCTGACCCACGCTCAGGGCGTTAATGTCAGAAACCGGCGTATGGCGCGGCTCTTCACGAGGGGCGCGCGGGGCTTTAGCTGCTGGTTTGTCAGCACGCGGTTTGCGATCATTATTATCGTTACGACGCGGCGCTGGGCGTGGTTTACGCTCACGACGAGGCGCTTCTTCCTGGCCGTTTGCCGCTGCGGCTTCGCGTTTTTTCGCTTGCTGTTCTGCACGTTGTGCCTGAACGCGTGCTTTGGCTTCTTCCAGCTGTTTACGTGCGTGCTCAACGTGCTGCTCGTCCAGCTCACCACAAGGGTTGCCGTCAAGATCAACACGCGTCGCGCCCGCTTTGATACCGTACAGGTAACGCCAGCTCGAAGTATAAAGACGTAAGGCGGAACGAAGCTGAGTTTTGCTGAGGTTCATTTCCCCCTCAACGCGTGCCACCAGATCCTGAAAAATACCGACTTTCAGGGGACGAGCTTCACCTTCAGCACTGAAGCACTGTGGGAAACGCTCGGCCAGAAATGCGATAACTTCTTTACTGCTATTCAACTTAGGTTGATTTTCCATGAAATTTCCTGATTACAACGGACGTTGCCAACAAGCGCAGGCATGAACAGGCGTCATTATAATGACGCTATCAGTAAATGCTACGTTATCCGTTGATTATCCTGCTACGCTCGCAAAGAATTTTTGATAATCGGTTGCGGCGAGAACGTTTTCGAGGTTCGCCACCAGCTCGCGTAGCCCTTGTTCGTCCTCGGTTGTGAAGCGACTGAAGACCGTGCTGTCGATATCCAGAACGCCAATAATCTGATTTTTTACCACCAGAGGCAGAACGATTTCAGAATTACTGGCTGCGTCACAGGCAATGTGTCCGTCAAACGCATGGACGTCTTCGACGCGCTGTACCTGATTAGTCGCGACCGCTGTACCACAAACGCCGCGTCCTACGGGAATACGCACGCAGGCAATTTTCCCCTGGAACGGGCCAAGCACCAGCGTTTCACCTTCCAGAAGGTAAAAACCGGCCCAGTTAACGTCTGATAGCCGCTCAAACAGCAATGCGCTAGTATTTGCCAGAGTGGCTAAGAAGCTGGTCTCACCCGCCATCAATGCCTTAAAATCGCGGTTAAGATCCGCGTAGAATTCTGTTTTGTTCATTATTCAATCACTTAGTTGTCTTACAAAATTACCGCATAGCCTATTAAAATAAGCATTAAATGCGCTCATGCTCAAGATGAATCCGTTCATGAGTTAATATAACGTTCAACAATACTTATTTGTGCGCAGCTGATGGCCTTAAAAACAACCAAAATTACGCCGACAAAAAAGATAACTGTCCATACGGTAAGCGAAGCTTTGCCTCGTGCACATTATCAGCGTTGCCCGCAGTGCGATACGCTTTTTATGTTGCCGAAGATGAAATCGCATGAAAGTGCTTTTTGCCCCCGCTGCGACGCTAAAATTCGCGACGGCCGCGACTGGTCGCTGACCCGCCTCGCCGCGATGGCCATCACCATGCTGCTTCTTATGCCGTTTGCCTGGGGTGAACCGCTGCTGAAGCTGTACCTGCTTGGTGTGCGTATTGATGCCAACGTACTGCAGGGGATCTGGCAGATGACGCGCCAGGGCGACCCGCTCACTGCCGCCATGGTGCTGTTCTGTACGGTCGGCGCGCCGCTGGTGCTGGTCGCCGCCATTGCCTATCTTTGGTTTGGTAACATTCTGGGGATGAATCTCCGCCCCGTGTTGCTGATGCTGGACAAACTGAAAGAGTGGGTCATGCTGGATATCTACCTGGTGGGCGTCGGCGTGGCGTCCATAAAAGTCCAGGACTATGCATTCTTGCAGCCCGGGGTCGGACTCTTTGCATTTATTTGCCTGGTCTTGCTCAGCATCCTCACACTCATTCATCTGAACGTCGAACAGCTCTGGGAGCGCTTTTACCCTCAGCGCCCGGCCACGCGACCGGATGAAAGTCTCCGGGTCTGTCTGGGGTGTCACTATACTGGCTTGCCCGACCCACGTGGCCGTTGCCCGCGGTGTCATATTCCCCTGAGACTGCGGCGCAACAACAGTCTGCAAAAATGCTGGGCCGCGCTGATTGCCTCGCTGGTCTTTTTGATCCCGGCCAATATGCTGCCGATTTCCATCATTTACGTGAATGGTGGGCGCCAGGAGGATACCATCCTCTCCGGGATCATCTCCCTCGCCCACAGCAACGTGGGTGTGGCGGCAATTGTGTTTATCGCCAGTATTCTGGTGCCGTTTACCAAAGTGGTGGTGATGTTTACCCTGCTCCTGAGTATTCACTTCAAATGTGAGCAAGGTTTACGTACCCGAATTCTGCTTTTGCGATTCGTCACCTGGATTGGCCGCTGGTCGATGTTGGATCTGTTCGTGATTTCGTTGATGATGTCGCTGATCAATCGCGACCAGTTATTGGCTTTTACAATGGGACCCGCAGCTTTTTATTTCGGCTCCGCGGTGATATTGACTATTCTTGCTGTGGAATGGCTGGATAGCCGCTTACTTTGGGATGCACATGAGTCAGGAAACGCCCGCTTCGCCGACTGAAGCGAGAATTAAAACAAAACGCCGCATTTCTCCATTCTGGTTGCTGCCTGTCATCGCCCTGATGATTGCAGGCTGGCTTATCTGGACGAGCTATGAAGATCGCGGAAGCACCATCACCATTGACTTCCAGTCTGCCGACGGCATTGTGGCCGGGCGAACCCCTGTCCGCTTCCAGGGGGTTGAGGTGGGTACCGTTCAGGACATCAGCCTGGGAAAAGGGCTGAATAAAATTCAGGTCCGCGCCAGCATTAAGTCCGATATGCAGGATGCGCTGCGCAGCGAAACGCAGTTCTGGCTGGTAACGCCTAAGGCCTCTCTGGCGGGTGTTTCAGGGCTGGATGCACTGGTTGGCGGTAACTACATCGGCATGATGCCGGGTAAAGGTGAACCGCAGGATCACTTTGTTGCGCTGGATACCCAACCCAAATACCGACTGAATAACGGCGATCTGATGATCCATCTGCAGGCACCAGATTTGGGTTCCCTCAACAGTGGCTCACTGGTTTATTACCGTAAAATTCCGGTAGGTCGCGTTTATGATTACGCCATCAACCCGAATAAACAGGGCGTGACGATTGATGTGTTAATCGATCGCCGCTTCACTAACCTGGTGAAAAAAGGCAGCCGTTTCTGGAACGTCTCCGGCGTGGATGCCGATCTCAGCCTGAGCGGTGCCAAAGTGAAGCTCGAGAGCCTGGCCGCACTGGTCAACGGTGCCGTTGCCTTCGACTCTCCGGAAAACTCCAGCCCGGCCACGGCAGATGACACCTTCGGATTGTATGCTGACCTGGCGCACAGCCAGCGCGGCGTGATCGTCAAACTCGCCCTGCCCGATGCTAAAGGGCTGAAAGCGGGTTCCACACCGCTTATGTATCAGGGATTGCAGGTTGGGCAGCTCACCAAAATGACGCTCAATCCAGGCGGTTCCGTGACCGGTGAGATGACCGTCGACCCGAGCGTGGTTGATCTCCTGCGTGAAAAAACGCGCATCGAGATGCGCAGCCCAAAACTGTCTCTGAACGATACCAGCCTGAGCAATCTTCTGACCGGCAATACGTTTGAACTGATCCCCGGTGAAGGTCAACCCAGCAACAGTTTCGTTGTTGCGCCGGCAGATAAAGCGCTGCTGCAAAAACCGGGCGTCGTAACGGTAAAACTGACCGCGCCTGAAAGTTACGGTATCGAAGCCGGCCAGCCGCTGATTCTGCATGGCGTCCAGGTGGGCCAGGTGCTGGAGCGTACGCTCTCTGAAAACGGTGTGAGCTTCTCGGTGGCTATCGATCCGCAATACAGCGACCTTATCCATGGCGACAGTAAATTTGTGGTGAACAGCCGCGTCGACGTGAAGGTTGGCCTCGACGGCGTTGAGTTCCTCGGTGCCAGCGCCAGCGAATGGGTTAACGGCGGGATCCGCATTTTACCGGGCAATAAAGGCCCGGTGCGCGACAGTTATCCGCTGTATGCCAACCTGGACAAAGCGATTGAAAACAGCATGAGCGATCTCCCAACCACGACACTGACGCTAAGCGCCGAGACGCTTCCTGATGTCCAGGCTGGCTCCGTCGTGCTGTACCGGAAGTTTGAGGTCGGGGAAGTGATTGCCGTACGCCCTCATGCGGACGCGTTTGATATCGAACTGCATATCAAACCGGAGTATCGCAAGTTGCTGACCCCGAATAGCGTTTTCTGGGCCGAAGGTGGTGCGAAAGTGCAGCTTAACGGTAACGGGCTGACCGTGCAGGCCTCCCCGCTTTCACGTGCGCTGCGCGGAGCGATCAGCTTCGATAACCTCAGCGGTGCGGGTGCAAACCTGCGTAAAGGCGATAAGCGTATTCTCTTCCCGTCTGAAACCGCTGCCCGTGCCGTTGGCGGACAGATTACCCTGCATGCTTTTGATGCAGGGAAGCTGGCGGAAGGGATGCCTATCCGTTATCTGGGTATTGATATCGGGCAGATCCAGAAGCTGACGCTTATCACCGCGCGTAACGAGGTGCAGGCCACCGCCGTGCTCTACCCGGAATATGTTCAAACCTTCGCCCGCTCAGGCTCCCGCTTCTCGGTGGTGACGCCACAGATTTCGGCCGCTGGCGTTGAGCACCTCGACACTATCCTGCAGCCTTATATCAACGTCGAACCCGGTAAGGGGAATGCTCGCCGTGACTTTGAACTGCAGGAAGCCACGATCACTGACTCTCGCTATCTGGATGGCCTGAGCATTGTGGTGGAAGTGCCGGAAGCGGGCTCGCTGAACATCGGCACACCGGTGCTGTTCCGCGGGATTGAGGTGGGTACAGTGACGGGCCTGACGCTCGGTACGCTCTCTGACCGCGTGATGGTGGCATTACGCATCAGCGATCGTTACCAGCACCTGGTGCGTAATAACTCGGTGTTCTGGCTGGCCTCCGGCTATTCACTGGACTTCGGTCTGACGGGCGGGGTGGTGAAAACCGGCACCTTCAACCAGTTCATTCGTGGCGGTATTGCTTTCGCTACACCACCGGGGACGCCGCTGGCGCCGAAAGCGCAACCGGGCAAACACTTCCTGCTGCTCGAAAGCGAGCCGAAAGAGTGGCGTGAATGGGGCACTGCCCTGCCGCGTTAATCTCAGGGCTCCGGTGTCAACGCACCGGAGCCTTTATGTTACACTGCGCCCCTGAACTTTTCCCTGTGGTGTGCACGTGGCTCAAAACTCCGTATTTCTTCCTGAACAATTCCTGGCGCAGATGCGCGAGGCGCTTCCTTCTCACCTCTCGTTGGACGATTTTATCGCCGCCTGTCAGCGGCCGTTGCGCCGGAGTATTCGCGTCAACACGCTGAAAATAAGCGTCGTCGATTTTCTGACGCTGGTCTCGCCGTATAACTGGCAACTGACGCCAGTACCGTGGTGTGCAGAGGGTTTTTGGATTGAACGGGATGACGAAGCGTCGTTGCCATTGGGCAGTACCGCAGAACATCTGAGTGGTCTGTTTTATATCCAGGAAGCCAGCTCGATGCTGCCGGTTGCCGCCCTGTTTGCGGATGATAATGCGCCAGAACGCGTCATGGATGTCGCTGCCGCGCCGGGCTCCAAAACCACGCAGATTGCCGCCAGGATGGGAAATCGCGGGGCCATTCTCGCCAACGAGTTTTCAGCCAGTCGCGTTAAAGTTCTGCACGCTAACATCAGCCGCTGCGGGATCCATAACGTTGCCCTGACGCACTTCGATGGCCGCGTATTTGGCGCAGCCCTGCCAGAAGCGTTTGATGCCATCCTTCTGGACGCGCCCTGCTCCGGCGAAGGGGTGGTGCGTAAAGATCCTGATGCGTTAAAAAACTGGTCTGTAGAGAGTAACCTTGAGATTGCCGCCACCCAGCGCGAACTGATCGACAGCGCCTTCCATGCCCTGCGTCCCGGTGGCACATTGGTTTATTCGACCTGCACCTTAAACCGTGACGAGAACGAGGACGTCTGTCTGTGGCTCAAGGCGCAATACCCTGATGCCGTCGAGTTCCTGCCGTTAAACGGCTTGTTCGCTTCAGCCAATGAAGCCGTCACGCCTGAAGGATTTCTGCACGTTTTCCCCCAGATTTATGACTGCGAAGGTTTTTTTGTCGCACGGTTGCGTAAAACGCAGGCGGTTGAGCCACTGCCAGCCCCGACGTTTAAGGTCGGCAATTTCCCCTTCGCCCCCATGAAAAGGCGTGAGGCGGAGCAAGTCACTACCGCCGCCGCTAAGGTCGGGCTGGCCTGGGATGACACATGCCATCTTTGGATTCGCGATAAAGAGATTTGGCTTTTCCCGGCAAATATTGAGCCGCTTATCGGCAAGGTACGTTTTTCCCGCATCGGGATCCGCCTCGCGGAAGTGCACAATAAAGGCTATCGCTGGCAGCATGAGGCTGTTATCGCCCTCGCCGGCAGCGAGAATACGTTCGCCCTGACGCACCAGGAAGCCGAAGAGTGGTACCGGGGCCGTGATGTATATCCGGACAACACGCCATCGCATGATGAAGTGGTGGTGACCTATCAGGGTTATCCGTTAGGGCTGGCGAAAAAGGTGGGCTCGCGACTGAAAAACAGCTATCCGCGAGAGCTGGTTCGTGATGGGCGATTGTTTACCGGTAACGATCGCACCGGCTGAAAAAAGCGCATTTTTTTACTGGCGATTTTGCTCTCCTTGTCTACGATCAAAAATGGATGCCCATACTGGTCATACCAGATTTTGATAACACACCAGGAGAGCAATATGACGAAAACCAGCGTGCGTATTGGCGCTTTCGAAATCGACGACGCAGAATTGCGCGGCGAAGCACAGGGCGAACGAACGTTAAGTATTCCCTGCAAATCCGACCCGGATTTGTGCATGCAACTGGATGCCTGGGATGCCGATACCAGCGTACCGGCAATACTTGATGGCGAACACTCAGTCCTTTACCGTGAGCATTACGATAGTCAATCCGATGCCTGGGTCATGCGTCTTGCCTGACCTAAAGAGAACCCGCCCGAAGGCGGGTTATTTATTACTGAAGCTGCGCCAGCGTAAAGTAACCATCGAAAACGGCGCCGGTATCAATGTAGTGCAGGTTATTAAAATCATACCGCCGGTCAAGTGGCGTATGTCCGAACCAGAAATGGTCCGCACCGCCGATCCCCTGCCCTTTCCCGACCATAAACCCCATCAGCCGGTCGCGATCCCATAGTACGTGCTGGGCGCTTACGGGTTTTTGCCAGCGGTATTCCGCAGCGGGATAGTCAGCGTGAGCAATCACATTCAAACCGTTTGCACAGGTTATCTCGATAATGTGCGGCAGTTCCCGACACGCATTAAGTAACGTCAGCGCCTGCTGCTGCTGTGTATGCTCAAGGCGGGTAAACCAAATTCCGCCATTCATTGTCCAGAGTGCGAAATCATTATTATCAAGGCTGTCGATAGCCATTTGTTCATGGTTGCCCCGTACTGCACGAAACCATTTTTCATTGATGAGCTGTAAACATTTAATACTCTCAGGGCCACGGTCAATTACATCCCCTACGGAAATAAGCAAATCCTCATAAGGATTAAAATGCCGGCGTTTCAGTTCATCCATGAGCCACTGATAACAACCATGTATGTCGCTGACAACCCAGACGTGCCGCCACTTCCCACCATCGATTCGCTGATACATAAAACCTCCTTGCTTAAGTATAGACGCAGCAGAAATTGCAGCTGACACGCGCAGCATTCACAAAGCCAAACGAACGGTAAACCAAATGGAAATAAAGATCCGCGCGCTATTAATCCCTTTTTGCTGACTCTTTAGAATAAGGCATGAATTAAACGAGAGGTCTTAACGTGTCTAATATGCACCTGCACAACGATGTGTTCTATCCGCATCGCACAAATATCATTTCCGAGCTGGTGAAAGGAAAACGCGTTCCGGGTCCAATCTGGCAGAAGCGCGAGTATCGTCTGAAGTTCCTGCTGCGCTCGCTCCTGTTCTGGTCTTCCACCCATCGCGTGCTGGAAACGCTCTCAGGACGTGATGATTTTGACCGTCTGCTGGCCTCTCAAATTACCTTACCGAGTAAAACCCATCGGCAGTATCTGATGCGTGGCCTGACGGCCGGCGATCGGGCTGACGCTATCATCAGCCATTATCACTGGGTCGATAGCCTGAAAAATATCACCCTCGCCAACGCGCTGACCAGCCCGCAAGAGCAGACGATAGTGCAATTTCAGGCAAAAAACGACGCGACGTATACCGTGAGTGCCTCCTCTGCCGGCAAAGCCGAGCGGGAAGGTGAAAGCACGCTGTGGCTGCGCGACAGCGAGAATACCGTGCTCGCAAGCCTGACGTTTAGCGTCGCACGCAGCAACGGGCAGCGAGTGCTGGTGATTGGTGGGCTTCAGGGGCCACGTCGCAACGTCTCGCATGACGCCATTAAACTGGCGACCCGCGCCTGCCATGGCCTGTTTCCAAAACGCGTGCTGATGGAAGTGGTTTTCCAGTTGGCCGCACATTCATCCGTCCGGGCAATTTTTGCTGTTGGTGATGAGGGACACGTTTTCCGCGCACTGCGTTACCGCCTGAGCAAAGGCCGTCATTTCCACGCCAGCTATGACGAATTCTGGGCAAGTCTGGACGGTAAGAAAATCTCCCCCTTCTGCTGGCAACTGCCGTTACAGATGGAGCGTAAATCCCTGGAAGATATCGCCAGTAAAAAACGGGCGGAATATCGCCGTCGCTTTGAACTGCTTGACTGCATTGAGGCTGAGGTGAAATCACGCTTTTAAGCGCGCTGAGAGCTTTCTTCAACTCTGCACAAAAATTTAACAAAACCGGCAAAAAGGGCTGGACTTACGCCTGCCGTTTTGTGATATGGTTGAAGGCGGATCACTGAACGTGTCCCTTCTGAGAGAGCCGGTGAAAGGAATAAATCGTTTGCTTTCAATCAGATAAAAAGAGACCGAATACGATTCCTGTATTCGGTCCAGGGAAATGGCTCTTGGGAGAGAGCCGTGCGCTAAAAGTTGGCATTAATGCAGGCTAAGTCGCCTTGCCTTTTAAGAATAGATGACGACGCCAGGTTTTCCAGTCCTCAGTTAAAGCGGCCGGAAAAAAAGCGTATGAGCATCATTAAAAGTGAAAAACCGCAGTGCTTTCGCAAGCATCTGCGGTTTTTTATTGGAAACCCGAAGATTAACAAAGCGTGTCTGCACGCTCGATAAACGGTGCCAGACTCATCTTCTGCCCTGGATGCGCGGGATCATCAATCTGAATAACGCTGATTGGCTGTCCACTGCTTTTGCCGCTGGCGACCTGCTGCTCTGCGACATCATTTAAAGGGTATTGCACCAGCGTGCTTGGGTTAATCGCATACAAGGCGTGCCCCGGACGGCAGGTCAGCATCACCTCTTCACGATTAAACGCCCATTTGTCCTTACCCACTTCAAAACGGCTGACGGTAATGACCTGTGGTGCGGCCAGGGCGCTCCCCGTGCAGGCCAGTAAGATGAGAGAAAGTAGTGTCTTTTTCATAGGATAGTTAACCTTGTCAGAAGGGTTCCCAGGTCGCGAACAGACTGACTGTAGCCAGCACCAGCGCACCCAGCACCACTTCTGCTTGTGTCATTCTGATAAATATTTGTTGTTCTCGCCCGCTTTGCGCACGAAACCGTGGCACCAGAAAATACCGATTTGCCAGCGCAATTACCACCATCAAAGCCACCAGCGCACATTTGAACAACAAAAATTGCACATAACGGGCCTGCCAGGGAATATCGATACCCAGAATAAACAGCGCATTGAAAACGCCGGTAAGCACCACACCTGCTACGGCGTAATGCCCCACGCGTGAGAAGCGCATCATGGTGTAGATTGCGGCAGGCTGCCACTGCCCTTTCGCCAGTCGCATGCAAAACAGCAGCGGCAGTAATCCGCCAAGCCAGGTTGCGGCACATAACACATGAAGAGCGTGATTAAGACGCTGTAATGCGCCCACCGCGCCTTCGTTCATTGTTGCATGCCCCACTCCGGCCAGCAGGATAAACTGTCCCATGGCGAGCAGTAACAGCCGTGAGCCTTTATGCGGAGCCAGCCATGCTGTACCGGCAGTAAGGGCCGCGAGAATGATTTGCCACAGCCAGACGCTTCCAAAGTGCGTCCCCAGCACGCTACGCCAGATGTCGGGGTTGACGACATCGCCCCAGCCATTCCCCATTAACCCGCCCTGAAGCGTAAACATCAGGAGCGCTGTCACCAGGCTGATTAACGCCGCCATTCTCTGCTGCGACTGAAAACGCCGGGACATGAGTCGTTGCAGAGAGGAAGGAGCAAACCAGACGCTATACAGCGCATTGCCAAAAATAAGCATTAACGCGCCGAAATGGAGAAAGCGCAGCCCTACGTAGCACATCGCCAGCATGCTATTTCACGCTAAAGTGATAACTGCCTTTTGTCTTGTGGCCGTCTACCGACACCACATGCCAGTCAACCTGGTAGGTTCCGGGCGTCAACTCGCGATCCAGCGGCACATTCAGCTGCGTCTTGTCTTTCTCGTCGCGTTTAACGGCACCGGTCCTGATGGTCTGCTTTTGTGCATCCGTCACCACCACACCGCTAAAACCGGACTCAATACCTTCTGAAAACGTCAGCGTCAGCGTGCGCGGTGCCGTCACGAGGCTATCTGCTGCCGGAGTCTGTTGTTTAAGGTGAGCGTGCGCCAGCACGGAGGGTGACATCACGCAAGAGGCCAAAAAGACCAGTGCGCCTGCCGCGCGGGAAGAGGATAAACCCATCGCAATCATTCCTTTTTGTTATGCCTGTATGGCAAAGAATAACTCTGTATAATAAGCGAGTCGAGGATCATCCCACCTCTGCTTGTCATCGTCGAGCAATCGCGGTAACGTTGCCGCCGTCTAAAAAGGAGAAGGTAATGAAGATCAATCTGGCCGCCCTTCCTCAGGACGAGATGGATAAAGTGAATGTCGATCTCGCTGCCGCTGGCGTCGCATTTAAAGAGCGTTACAACATGCCCATCGTGGCTGAAGTGGTTGAACGTGAGCAACCTGCTCATCTGCGCGACTGGTTTCGCGAACGCTTAATTGCGCATCGTCTCGCCTCCGTTAACCTTTCTCGTTTACCGTACGAACCTAAAGTTAAATAAGCTTAACGAGTCGTTACACTTCCTTACGCGGAATATGGCAGGATAAGAAAACTCTGATTAAATTAGGTGTATTCTTAAATCACTGCGACTCTGTGTAAAGGAAGTCACGATGTCACAATGGAATATTGCTGCGGCCCAGTATGCCGGGCTGCACCACAGTGTAGATGAACATGTCGCGCACCATCTCCGTTTCATTGCCGAAGCGGCACGACAGCAGTGCGATTTGCTGGTATTCCCGGAGCTCTCATTAACTGGCCCAGGGACAACGACGCTCCCCGCCCCTCCCGATGATAAACAGCTGGCCCCGTTGCTAAACGCCGCGAAATTATACCGGATTACTATTATTGCCGGGCTTCCGCTCGACGTGAATGGCCATCGTCAGAAAGGCCTTGCCCTGTTTCCCCCCTCTCGCCATAGCATCCTGCGCTACCCTCAGGGTCGCGGTGCAAGCCTGATCCCGGGAGATAAACAGCTGACGATCATCGATGCACATGCTGATTCGCCAAATCTCGACCCGCAGGCGACGCTGTTTACCAGCTGCCAGTCAGTGGGAGATAGCCGCTGGCGGCAGTCCATCAGTACCCTGCAGCGGTTCGCACACAAATATGCCATTGCGGTGTTAATGGCGAACGCGCGCGGCGGCAGCGCGTTATGGGATGAAAAAGGTCAGTTGATCGTCCGCGCGGACAAAGGTGAACTGCTATTGACCGGATCTCTTGGCAGACAGGGTTGGCAAGGCGATATCATTCCTTTAGGCTAGGCGTTTTAGGCTCAGGAGAGTTCAATGCTGCGCGTCATCGATACCGAAACCTGCGATCTTCAGGGCGGAATAGTGGAAGTGGCTTCTGTCGACGTGATTGATGGAAAAATAGTCAACCCAATGAGCCATCTGGTACGTCCCGACCGCCCGATCAGCCCGCAGGCAATGGCTATTCATCGCATTACAGAATCGATGGTGGCGGACAAACCGTGGATAGAAGAGGTGATACCCCACTATTACGGTAGCCCGTGGTACGTCGCGCACAACGCCAGTTTTGACCGCCGGGTGCTCCCCGACATGCCCGGAGAATGGATTTGCACGATGAAACTGGCGCGTCGTCTCTGGCCCGGGATTAAGTACAGCAATATGGCGTTGTACAAATCCCGTAAGCTGAGCGTCAGAACGCCGGAGGGTCTGCACCATCACCGCGCCCTGTATGACTGCTACATCACCGCCGCGTTACTCATTGATATTATGAATAACTCCGGCTGGACCCCTGATGATATGGCGACCATTACCGGGCGTCCGGCATTGCTGACTACCTTCACCTTTGGCAAATACCGCGGTCGGGCGGTTTCCGATATTGCGGATAAAGATCCGGGCTATCTGCGCTGGCTCTATAACAACCTCGATAAGATGAGCCCGGAACTGCGTTTAACGCTTAAGCACTATCTTGGCGAAGCTTAACGCTCCGCACGGCCTGGCAGCGTCTCCTGTGCCAGGCCAATTAAAAACGCATACTCCAGTGCCACGCCTTCGTAAGATTTAAATCGTCCCGATTTCCCGCCGTGACCGGAGTCCATATCCGTGCACAGCAGCAGCAGGTTGTCGTCGGTTTTCAATTCCCGCAGTTTCGCCACCCATTTTGCAGGCTCCCAGTATTGCACCTGTGAATCGTGCAATCCGGTGGTCACCAGCATGTGCGGATACGCTTTCGCTTCTACATTGTCGTACGGGCTGTACTCTTTCATGTAGCGATAGTAGATCTCATCCTGCGGGTTGCCCCACTCTTCAAACTCTCCGGTCGTCAGCGGGATGGATTCATCCAGCATGGTCGTTACCACATCGACAAACGGCACCTGCGCAATAATCCCTTTAAAGCGTTCGGGACGCTGATTGATGACGGCCCCCATCAATAATCCTCCCGCGCTGCCGCCCATACCAAAGCAAAGCCCAGGATCGCCATAGCCCTGCTCAATCAACGCATCGCAGACGTCGAGATAATCATTGAAGGTATTTTTCTTTTTCAGGAATTTCCCGTCTTCATACCAGTGCTGACCCAGCTCCCCGCCGCCGCGAACATGCGCAATGGCGAACACAAAACCGCGATCCAGCAGACTTAACCGGCTGCTGCTGAAATCAGCGTCCATGCTTGAGCCGTAGGAGCCGTAGCCGTAAACCAGAATCGGATTCTTACCTTTCTGGAAATACGCCCGATGATAAACAAGCGAGACCGGCACCTCGACGCCATCGCGGGCGGTAACCCACAGGTGCTCGCTTCGGTAGTTGTCGGAATCAAACCCTTTCACTTCGGACTGTTTAAGCACCTGACGTTGCCCGGTGTCCATATCCAGCTCAAAGAGCGTATCGGGCGTGGTCATAGACGAGTAGCCGTAGCGCAGACGCGACGATTCCGGCTCAGGATTAAACCCTATCCACGTAACATAGGCCGGGTCGTCAAACGCAATCCCGATCACTTCCCGCGTTTTGCGGTTAATTTGCCGCAGGCTGGTCAGCCCCCGCTGGCGCTCCTCAACCACCAGCCAGTCGGTGAACAGCGTAAACCCTTCGAGCATTACCTGCTCCCGGGCGGGGATTAATACTTCCCACTTGCGTTCATCGCGTACTTTGGTTTTGTAGAGGCCAAAGTTTTTACCCTCCCGATTAGAGCGCAGGTAAAAGCTGTGCTGGAAGTGATCGAGGCTGTATTCATGATCTTTACGCCGCGGCAGGAAGCACAGCGGCTGCGCATCAGGTAGCTCGGCGTCCAGAAGCAGAACTTCAGAGGTGGTGGCGCTGGCCAGGAAGATAATCACATAGTGGCGGGACGAGGTTTTGTGCAGGCTGACATAAAACGTTTCGTCTTTCTCTTCGTAAACCAGTTCGTCGTCAGCAGAATCCGTCCCAACGGTATGGCGCCACACCTGGTAAGGCAGCAACGTGGAGGCATGCTTTTTGACGTAGTAGACCGTTTCGGAATCATTCGCCCAGACAAAGTCCGGCGAAACGTTATCCAGCATTTCCGGATACCAGTTACCGGTTTCCAGATTGCGAAAACGCAAACCGTACTGACGACGGGAGAGGTAATCCTCCGCCAGCGCCATAATGGTGTTATCGGGGGAGATGGACATGCCGCCGAGGGTATAAAACTCGCTATGGGCGGCGCGCTGGTTGGCATCCAGCAAGATATCCCACTCATCCCATTCGGCGCATAACACCGACTGTCGCTGGTAGATGGGATACTCGTTACCAGGTTCGTAGATATGGCGATATCGATAGCCATTTTTGGTCCATGGCGCGGAAATATCGCGCTGGGGGATACGCTGCACCATTTCATTTAACAGCTGGTCCTGCAACGCCTGCTGGCTGGACATGACCTTGCGGCCATAGTCGTTTTCCTCGTGCAGGTAGTCGAGCACTTCTGGCCGGGAACGGGAGTCGTCCCGCAGCCAGTAATAGTTATCTATACGCGTATCGCCATGCGTGGTGATCGCATACGGAGTACGTCGGGCTTTCGGTGGCATGTCATCATTCTTTTGAGTTTTACACCCTATAAGGTTGGCAAAACCCACGCATGATGCAAGCGAAACATGGCTGCGACGGTGGCAGTTAGCCCTGTAACGCCCGTTTTTGCTCCTGAATATCCTTCTCGATCCCGTCCCGGACATCTTGTGGGATCTTCAGGGCATCACCCAGCGCATTGAGATAGCTGCGCTCCATAAAGTGATCGATATCGATGGCGGCACAGCTCAGAAAATAGAGCTCAAGCGCCTCTTCCTCATTTTTCACGCTTTGCGCCAGACGCTGCGGTTCGAGTGGCTGTTCGATGGCCTGCGCCACCAGCGCTCTGCCCTTTTCTTCGACACCGGCTTCGCGCAGTTGCTGCTCAATCGCCGATCGTTCCTGGTCATCAATGTGCCCGTCGCTTTTCGCCGCGAACACCAGCGCCAGGATGAGCCGTTCGGTACGCAGATCCAGCGGCGAGGTCTGCTCACCAAAGTGGGGTTCGTCGCTGTGCGCGGTCCGCACTCTGTCCTTGTATTTGTTCCACAGTACGGTACCCGCAATAGCGCCGCCGCCCGCCAGCAGCGCGCCGGTACCATACTTTGCCAGTAACTTACGCGAGGATTTATTGGCAACCAGCAGTCCAGCCAGCCCGCCAAGCGCCCCCGGTACCAGGAGTTTGCTCAGCCCCTGCTCGCCGGATGACGACGTTTTCTGTCCCAACATGGATTGCAATTGATTTAGCCAGCCTGACATGGTTTCCCTCACTTAACGGTAAATATGTCTCCCAGCGTAAGCGAGCAGGCGTCAGGAAATGTCTGCCACGGCTAAAGAAGCGCAAATTTCTTAACCGCTCTCGGGCCCTGAACAAGACAGACGCAAACGTTTACGTTTATAATGCGCGCAACTTTTTCAGGGGGATTGTTATGACTCGTTTAGGAACCGCGCTGCGACCTGCGGCGACGCGTGTGATGCTGTTAGGATCGGGCGAACTGGGTAAAGAGGTCGCCATTGAGTGCCAGCGTTTGGGCGTGGAAGTCATTGCAGTGGATCGTTACGTTGACGCACCTGCCATGCATGTCGCCCACCGTTCTTATGTGATCAATATGCTGGATGGCGATGCCCTGCGTACGCTGATTACGCAGGAGAAACCGGATTTCGTGGTACCTGAAATTGAAGCCATTGCCACCGATACGCTGATCGCCCTTGAGCAGGAAGGCCAGCGCGTGGTGCCCTGCGCAAAAGCGGCCAAACTGACCATGAACCGCGAAGGCATTCGTCGTCTGGCGGCTGAAGAGCTGGCCTTACCTACCTCAGGCTACCGTTTTGCAGGCGATAAAGCCGCTTTCCTGCAGGCTGTCGACGAAATTGGCTACCCGTGCATCATTAAGCCCGTCATGAGTTCCTCCGGTAAAGGACAGAGCTTTATCCGCGACAGCAGCACTCTGGATAAGGCGTGGGAGTATGCCCAGCAGGGAGGACGTGCCGGTGCCGGTCGCGTGATTATCGAAGGCGTCGTAAAGTTTGATTTCGAAATCACGCTGCTGACGGTCAGCGCCGTTGATGGCGTCCATTTCTGCGATCCGATTGGCCACCGCCAGGAAGATGGCGACTATCGTGAATCCTGGCAGCCGCAGCAGATGAGCGACCTGGCGCTGGCACGTGCGCAGGAAATTGCCCGTAAAGTGGTTCTGGCGCTGGGCGGTTACGGATTGTTTGGCGTGGAACTGTTTGTCTGCGGCGACGAGGTAATTTTCAGTGAAGTCTCCCCTCGCCCGCACGATACCGGGATGGTCACGCTGATTTCGCAGGACCTTTCTGAATTCGCCCTGCATGTGCGCGCCTTCCTCGGCCTGCCCGTTGGCGGCATTCGTCAGTACGGCCCGGCGGCTTCGGCGGTGATCCTGCCGCAATTAACCAGCCAGAACGTCACCTTTGATAACGTCGAAGGGGCTATGGGTGCAGGCTTGCAGGTTCGTCTGTTCGGGAAACCGGAGATTGACGGCACGCGCCGCCTTGGCGTGGCGCTAGCGACCGGTGAAAACGTGGATGAGGCTGTGGCAAGAGCCAAAACAGCCGCCGCGAACGTGAAGGTTGCAGGATAAAAAAACGGGCCAGCAGGCCCGTTTTTCATACTGTCTTCGCTTACTGCTTCGCGCCTTCAACCGCTTCGCGAGCCAGTTTAGTGATGCGATCCCAGTCGCCTGCTTCCAGCGCATCCCCAGGAACCAGCCATGAACCGCCGATGCACAGGACACTTTTCAGCGCCAGGTAGTCACGGTAGTTTGCCGGAGAGATACCGCCCGTCGGGCAGAAGCGAACCTGAGAGAATGGACCCGCAATAGCCTGCAGCGCTTTGGTGCCGCCGTTAGCTTCAGCCGGGAAGAATTTGAACTCTTTCAGGCCGTAATCCATACCCATCATCAGTTCAGATACGGTGCTGATACCCGGGATCAGAGGGATCGTGCCTTCGGTTGCAGCTTTCAGCAGCGGCTCGGTCAGGCCAGGGCTGATAGCAAACTGCGCGCCCGCTTCGGTCACGTCAGCCAGCTGCTGTGCGTTCAGTACGGTACCCGCACCGATGATCGCGTCCGGCACTTCTTTGGCGATAGCGCGAATAGCGTCCATCGCGCAGGCGGTACGCAGGGTCACTTCCAGAACACGAACACCACCCGCAACCAGGGCTTTCGCCATCGGGACAGCATGTTCCAGCTTATTCACCACGATTACCGGCACGACAGGGCCAGTGGTCAGGATTGCTTCTGCACTTGTTTTCCAGTTTTTCATCAGAGTTTTCTCTCGCCAGATCGATAAAATCAAGTCGTCTTAAAACGTAATACAGGTTGCGCCCTGCTCCGCACCGGAGAGTTTCTCACGCAGCGCGCCAAACATTTCGCGTCCGGTTCCCACGCGCGATGCGCTCAGGTCAGGAATATGTGGCTTACGTGCCGCCAGTTCAGCGTCATCCACCAGCAGGGTTAACTCACCTGTCTGACCGTTGACGCGGATCATGTCTCCATCACGAACTTTCGCCAGCAAACCGCCGTCGTAAGCTTCCGGGGTCACGTGGATGGCAGAAGGCACTTTACCTGATGCGCCAGAGAGGCGTCCATCGGTCACTAACGCAATTTTGAAACGGCGGTCCAATAATACACCAAGTGGCGGCATAAGTTTATGTAATTCTGGCATCCCGTTCGCTTTTGGCCCCTGATGGCGCACCACAACGACGCAATCTTTGTCGAGCAGACCGGCATCAAACGCAGGCAAAACGTCATGCTGGCTTTCAAACACCACGGCCGGCGCTTCGATAATCTGGTTCTCTTCCGGTACGGCGGAGGTTTTCATCACCGCACGCCCCAGGTTACCGCTGAGCACTTTGGTGCCGCCGTGACGAGAAAACGGTTGTTCAAAGGTGGCAATAACCTGTGCGTCAAGCGAGGCGGTGGCGCCTTCACGCCAGTCAAGCTCACCATTATTGAGCCACGGCTCATGGGTATAACGCTGCAGACCAAAGCCCGCCACGGTGTTCACATCTTCATGCAGCAGACCGCCTTTCAGCAGCTCGCGCATCAGCACCGGCACGCCACCGGCAGCCTGGAAGTGGTTGATGTCAGCCGGGCCGTTCGGGTACAGGCGCGCCATCAGTGGCACCACAGACGAGATATCCGAGAAATCATCCCAGTTAATCAGGATGCCCGCCGCGCGCGCCATCGCCACCAGATGCATGGTGTGGTTGGTTGAGCCGCCGGTTGCCAGCAGCGCAACGATACCGTTGACGATCACTTTCTCGTCGACCATTTTACCCAGCGGCATCCACGCGTTGCCGTTACCGGTCAGACGCGTTACCTGGCGGGCAGCTGCTTCAGTCAGGGCCTTACGCAGTGGCGCATCCGGCTGAATGAAAGAGGACCCAGGAAGCTGCATCCCCATAAATTCCACCACCATCTGGTTGGTGTTGGCCGTACCGTAGAAAGTACAGGTGCCCGGCGCATGGTAGGAGGCGGCTTCCGCTTCCAGCAGTGCCTGACGGTCTGCTTTACCTTCCGCATACAGCTGACGGATACGCACTTTTTCTTTGTTTGGCAGACCGCTTGCCATCGGACCTGATGGCACGAAGATCGCAGGCAGATGACCAAACGACAGCGCTGCCATGGCCAGCCCCGGGACGATTTTATCGCACACGCCGAGGTACAGCGCGCCATCAAACATATTGTGAGACAGGCCCACTGCGGCCGACATCGCAATCACTTCGCGGCTCAGCAGAGAGAGCTCCATCCCATCCTGACCCTGCGTCACGCCATCGCACATGGCCGGCACGCCGCCCGCGACCTGGCCTACCGCATTGACGCTGTGCAGCGCTTTACGGATGATCTCCGGATACACTTCGTACGGCTGATGCGCAGAAAGCATGTCGTTGTAGGAGGTAATGATGGCGATATTGTTACGCAGCATGCTTTTCAGCGAGGCTTTATCGTCGGGCTGGCAGGCGGCGAAACCGTGCGCCAGGTTACCGCAGGCGAGTTGTGAGCGATGAACGGTATTACTTTTGGCCTGTTCAATCCGGGCGAGGTAGGCAGAACGGGTCTCTTTCGAGCGCTCAATAATGCGTTGTGTTACGCGTAACAATGTCGGATTCATAAAAGCTCCTCTAATTTATCTGTCCGGGCTCGGGAGTTTACAAAGTCGCTGGCGATTATTAACAACGCTGAAACGCTTGCTGTCCGGAGCTCAGGGGCAAAATCACTTCCGGCAGTGTAATAAAAAAAGCTCCGCGGGTGAATCCACGCGGAGCTTAAAAGTTTATAAATTGTGCCACGAGCTGTGTTAGATCATGTTACCGGTAAAATAACACCTAAGAGGCAGCTGATTATTTTACTCAAACTCATTCCAGGAGCGTCCATCACGGGTGATCATCGCGACGGACGCGACAGGCCCCCAGGTGCCCGCCTGATACGGTTTCGGCGCATCCTGATCCGCAGCCCAGGCTTCGGTGATGGAGTCGACCCATTTCCACGCCTCTTCCACTTCATCACGACGCACGAACAGCGCCTGGATACCGCGCATGGTTTCCAGCAGCAGACGCTCGTAAGCATCGGCAAGGTGCGTCTGATTGAACGTTTCGGAGTAGCTCAGGTCCAGCTTGGTGGTCTGCAGGTTATGTTTGTGATCCAGGCCCGGCACTTTGTTCAGGATCTGGATGTCCACCCCTTCGTCTGGCTGCAGACGAATGGTCAGTTTGTTCTGTGGCAGCTCCTGCCAGGACTCTTTGAACAGGTTGAGTTCAGGGTTTTTGAAGTAAACGACCACTTCAGAGCATTTGGTCGGCAGACGTTTACCGGTACGCAGGTAGAACGGAACCCCCGCCCAGCGCCAGTCATCGATATCCACGCGGATCGCCACAAACGTCTCGGTATTGCTCGCCTTGTTGGCACCCTCTTCTTCCAGGTAGCCCGGCACTTTTTTACCCTGAGCAAACCCTGCGGTGTACTGGCCGCGTACCGTTTTCTCACGCACGTTTGAGCGATCGATGCGACGCAGCGACTTCAGCACTTTCACTTTAGCATCACGGATGCTGTCCGCCGTCAGGTCAGACGGTGGAGACATGGCAATCATGCAAAGGATTTGCAGCAGGTGGTTCTGGATCATGTCGCGCATCTGACCGGCCTGGTCAAAGTAACCCCAGCGGCCTTCAATCCCCACCTCTTCGGCCACGGTGATTTCCACATGGTCGATGGTACGGTTGTCCCAGTTATTCACAAACAGGGAGTTGGCAAAACGCAGCGCCAGCAGGTTCAGTACCGTCTCTTTACCGAGATAGTGGTCGATACGGTAGACCTGGCACTCTTCGAAGTACTCGCCGACCTGGTCGTTAATTTCGCGTGAGGTTGAAAGAGAGGTCCCCAGCGGTTTCTCCATCACCACGCGTGCCGGTTTAGCGTTCAGCTTCGCTTCGCCCAGGCCTTTGCAGATTGCACCGAAAGTGCTTGGCGGCATGGCGAAGTAGTTAATGGTGACACGGTTTTTCTGATCCAGCATCGCGCCTAAACGGTTAAACGCGCTGACGTCGTTCACGTCCAGGTTACAGAAATCAAGACGACCGCTGAGGGTATCCCACAAACTTTCATCAATCTTTTCCTTCATGAAAGTTTCGAGCGCCTCGCGTACGACCTTGGTATAAGCTTCCTTGTCCCAGTCGGCGCGCCCAACGCCCAGGATACGCGTATCCGGATGAATTTGGCCCGCTTTCTCCAGTTGATACAGGGAAGGCAGCAATTTCCGGCGTGCAAGATCGCCTTTCGCGCCGAAAATGACCAGGTCACATGCCTGGGCTGTTTGCGTTACCGCCATGTCATTCTCCTCAGTTGGATCACCTGGTACTTCTGCCAGGTATCGTTGTAATTTTATTACGTTGCACTGTACTGCTTTTACGTCATTCCCGAAACCATTAGCGCTTAACCTCGCGTGCGATACCGCGATTTTTTCGCCGTCAGACGCGTGTGGTGGCGGAATCACGCAAAAAGCGTTGATTCTTTGAACTACAGGGTCATAACAAAACCCGACACCGATCAAGTAATGAAAAAAAACAACAACATTATCTTGTCGACTGTTACCCTTTATGGAAGCCACAGGGGTAATATCGGCTAAATCGAATCATGATTTCATGTATTAATGAAATCGTTTCCACCCATGAGCGCCCTGTTAACAATGAACATGCTGGAAAAAATCCAGTTCCAACTGGAACACCTTAGCAAATCCGAGCGAAAAGTGGCCGAAGTCATTCTTGCTGCTCCTGCTCAGGCGATTCATTCAAGCATCGCCGCTCTGGCGCAGGAGGCAGGCGTCAGCGAACCGACGGTTAACCGCTTCTGCCGTAGCCTTGAAACGCGCGGCTTTCCTGATTTTAAACTGCATCTTGCACAAAGTCTGGCAAACGGCACGCCTTATGTTAATCGCAATGTGGATGAAGACGACAGTGTTGATGCCTATACGGCAAAAATATTTGAGTCGGCCATGGCTACGCTGGACCACGTTCGCCAGTCCCTGGATATGAATTCCGTGAACCGCGCGGTGGATTTACTGACCCAGGCCAAGCGCATTGCGTTCTTTGGCCTCGGCTCGTCGGCGGCCGTGGCGCATGACGCCATGAATAAATTCTTCCGCTTTAACGTCCCGGTCATTTATTCCGATGACATTGTCCTGCAACGCATGAGCTGTATGAATTGCAGTGAAGATGATGTCGTGGTACTCATTTCGCACACTGGGCGCACCAAAAGCCAGGTGGAGCTGGCGCAACTGGCGCGTGAAAACGATGCCATGGTTATTGCCCTCACGACGGCGGGCACGCCGCTGGCAAGAGAAGCGACGCTCGCCATCACCCTTGATGTCCCGGAAGACACCGACATGTATATGCCGATGGTCTCCCGTCTGGCGCAGCTCACGGTGATTGACGTGCTGGCAACCGGTTTCACCCTGCGCCGTGGCGCAAAATTCAGAGATAACTTGAAGCGTGTCAAGGAAGCGCTTAAGGAATCGCGTTTTGATAAAGAATTGCTTATGAAAAGCGATGTTCCCTAAATAGTTTAATAACTACGATGTAACGATTTACGGCATTCGGTCCTCTCTCTGTTGCCTTGCAGCAGATGAAGGCCGATTTAATGTTCACGCAACACCAAAGTTGTTTCAGTCAACGGAGTATTACATGTCCAGAAGGCTTCGCAGAACCAAGATCGTAACCACCTTAGGCCCGGCCACTGACCGCGATAACAATCTCGAGAAAATTATCGCCGCGGGTGCCAACGTGGTGCGTATGAACTTCTCTCACGGTACGCCAGAAGACCATAAATTACGTGCCGACAAAGTGCGTGAAATTGCGGCCAAACTTGGCCGTCATGTTGCTATCCTCGGGGACCTGCAGGGTCCAAAAATTCGTGTTTCAACCTTCAAAGAAGGTAAAGTCTTCCTCAATATCGGCGACAAATTCCTGCTTGATGCCAACCTGGGTAAAGGCGAAGGCGATAAAGAAAAAGTTGGGATCGACTATAAAGGTCTGCCGGCTGATGTTGTGCCTGGCGATATCCTGCTGCTCGACGACGGTCGCGTTCAGCTGAAAGTGCTGGAAGTTCAGGGGATGAAGGTATTCACCGAAGTCACCGTCGGGGGCCCGCTCTCAAACAACAAAGGCATTAACAAACTCGGCGGTGGCCTCTCAGCCGAAGCGCTGACCGATAAAGACAAAGCGGATATCGTGACCGCTGCGCTGATTGGCGTTGACTACCTGGCCGTCTCCTTCCCGCGCTGTGGCGAAGACCTGAACTACGCGCGCCGTCTGGCACGTGATGCGGGCTGTGATGCCAAAATCGTTGCTAAAGTGGAACGTGCGGAAGCCGTTTGCGATCAGGACGCGATGGATGACGTGATTCTGGCCTCTGACGTGGTGATGGTTGCCCGTGGCGATCTGGGCGTGGAAATTGGCGACCCTGAGCTGGTGGGGATCCAGAAAGCACTGATCCGCCGTGCACGTCAGCTTAACCGTGCCGTGATCACCGCAACCCAGATGATGGAATCCATGATCACCAACCCAATGCCGACCCGTGCAGAGGTGATGGACGTGGCTAACGCCGTGCTGGACGGTACCGATGCCGTAATGCTTTCTGCAGAAACCGCAGCCGGCCAGTATCCTGCTGAAACCGTAGCCGCGATGGCACGCGTTTGCCTGGGTGCTGAAAAGATCCCAAGCATCAACGTCTCTAAACACCGTCTTGACGTGCAGTTCGACAACGTGGAAGAAGCGATTGCGATGTCTGCCATGTACGCCGCTAACCACCTGAAAGGCGTAACGGCGATTATCACCATGACCGAATCTGGCCGTACCGCGCTGATGACCTCCCGTATCAGCTCCGGTCTGCCCATCTTCGCCATGTCTCGCCACGAGCGTACGCTGAACCTGACGGCGCTGTATCGCGGTGTCACGCCGGTTCACTTCGACAGCACCAACGACGGTGTCGCGGCTGCCCACGACGCCGTGAACCTGCTGCGTGACAAAGGCTATCTGGTCTCCGGTGATATCGTGATTGTGACTCAGGGTGACGTGATGAGCACCATCGGCTCGACCAATACCACTCGCGTATTGACCGTCGAGTAAGCACGCCCCTGTTAAAAAGCCCGCTCTTTTCGGAGCGGGCTTTTTTTATTTCTGCTTATTTCTTCGGGAAAAGCTCTTTGCGTTTGTATGGCTCTGTTTCACCGGGCTTACGCGTTTTGAGCAACTTCAGTATCCACGTGTATTGCTCAGCATGCGGTCCCACCAGAATCTCGACCTCTTCGTTCATTCGACGCGCAATGGTGTGATCGTCCGCCGTCAGTAAATCATCCATCGGTGGACGCACTTCAATGCTCAGGCGATGAGTTTTCCCGTCGTATACCGGAAACAGCGGAATGACGCGCGCACGGCAGACTTTCATCAGGCGGCCAATCGCCGGCAACGTGGCTTTATACGTCGCGAAGAAATCCACAAACTCACTGTGCTCGGGGCCGTGGTCCTGATCCGGCAGATAGTAACCCCAGTAGCCCTGACGCACGGACTGTATAAACGGTTTGATGCCATCATTACGCGCATGCAGACGGCCACCAAAACGGCGACGCACGGTGTTCCAGACGTAATCAAAGATCTTATTGCCCTGGTTATGGAACATTGCCGCCATTTTCTGCCCCTGTGACGCCATCAGCATCGCAGGAATATCCACGCCCCAGCCGTGAGGAACGAGGAAGATCACCTTCTCGTTGTTGCGGCGCATCTCTTCGATAATTTCCAGCCCTTTCCAGTCAACACGCGTCTGAACTTTCTCCGGCCCTTTGAGCGCCAGTTCGGCCATCATTGCCATGGCCTGAGGCGCGGTCGTATACATGTCGTCAATCAGCGCTTCGCGCTCGGCGTCACTCTTCTCCGGGAAACAGTACAGGAGGTTAATCTGCGCACGGCGACGGGCACTTTTACCAAACCGGCCCGCCAGGCGGCCTATTTTTCCCAGTACCGGATCGCGAACCGAGGCAGGTAACATCGCAACCCCCGCAAATGCGTAAACGCCAAGCCAGGCACTCCAGTTGCGCGGGTGGCGAAAAGATTTTTCAAACTCAGGAATGTACTCAATATTGTTTTTTTGGGTTTCCATGCTGGTTCCAGGGTCTGGTGACGCAAAATTTCATTCAGATAGTGTAGCGAGGCAGCCGCTCGCGCACAAAACAAAAAGCCGGCACATACTGAGGCCGGCTTTTTCACAAAACAGAGGGCTTAATCAAAGCGCAGCTGCGGAATCACCTCTTTCACCTGCGCCAGGTAATCGGAACGATCTTTACCTGTCAGGCCTTCGGTACGCGGCAGTTTCGCCGTAAGCGGGTTCACTGCCTGTTGGTTAATCCACACCTCATAGTGCAAATGCGGCCCGGTAGAGCGCCCGGTATTCCCGGAGAGCGCGATACGGTCGCCACGTTTCACTTTCTGGCCCGGCTTAACCAGCAGCTTACGCAGGTGCATATAGCGGGTGGTGTAGGTACGACCATGACGCACCGCGACATAATACCCGGCTGCACCGCTGCGTTTCGCAATCACCACTTCGCCATCACCCACAGCCAGCACAGGTGTCCCCTGCGGCATGGCAAAGTCAACGCCACGGTGCGGCGCAACACGCCCGGTTACCGGGTTCAAACGGCGCGGGTTAAAGTTGGATGAGACACGGAATTGTTTAGCCGTCGGGAAGCGCAGGAAGCCCTTCGCAAGCCCGGTACCGCTGCGGTCGTAGAACTTACCGTCTTCGGCACGAATGGCGTAGTAATCTTTGCCATCAGAGCGCAGACGCACACCCACCAGCTGGCTCTGCTCACGCTTGCCGTCAAGCATTTCACGGGACATGAGAACGGAGAATTCATCGCCTTTCTTCAGTTTGCGGAAGTCCATTTGCCACTGCATGGCTTTGATTACCGAGCTGATCTCGGCGCTGGTCAGCCCCGCATCGCGCGCGCTGGAGACAAAGCTTGCGCCTACGGTCCCTTTCATCACGCTGTTCACCCAGTCGCCTTTCTGCATTTCACTGGTCATTTTGAAACCGTTTGCAGTGCGATCGTAGGTGCGGGTTTCGCGACGGGACATTTCCCAGGTCAGGCGTTGCAGATCGCCATCAGCGGTTAACGTCCAGGAGAGCTGTTGACCAATTTTCAGATTACGAAGATCTTTATCAGCCGCCGCCAGCTGGCTGATGTTTCCCATGTCGATACCGTACTGGTTCAGAACGCTGCTTAACGTATCACCCGTCGAAACGACATATTCGTGGATCCCCGCTTCATTCTCGGTTTTATCGTCCAGCTCATCCTGCGGGATGGCTTCATCTTCCTGAGCCGCCTGGTCGATAGGTTCACTGGCCTCAGGGAGGAGAGAGCGGATCTCGCTCTTCTCAAGCTCGATGGTTTTGATGATTGGGGCAGAACTCGGATGGTAAACATAGGGCCGCCAGACGGCGACCGCTAACGTGAGAACTGTAAGAGACCCCAGCATAACGCGATGGGGTCGAGGCAGATTGTTAAATGCCAGGGCGACAGAGCGGGCTATCTGTTGCACGTATTCACTTCCTCGTTAATCTCCTTTCAGGCAGCTCGCATACTGGTTCGCCAGTTGGCTGAGAAACTGCGAATAGCTCGCTTTGCTCAACTGGATATTCGTTCCTAGCGGGTCAAGGGTTCCCATGCGCACGGATGTTCCCCTGGCCACGGCTTCTACGACCGCTGGCCTGAACTGTGGCTCAGCAAAAACGCATGTCGCTTTCTGCTCAACCAACTGTGTTCTGATTTCATGTAAACGCTGCGCACCAGGTTGAATTTCAGGGTTGACGGTAAAGTGCCCCAGCGGGGTCAGGCCGTAGTGTTTCTCGTAATAGCCATAGGCGTCATGAAAAACGAAATACCCTTTTCCTTTCAACGGTGCGAGCTCATTACCCACCTGCTTATCGGTTGCGGCTAATTGTGCCTCAAAATCCGTCAGGTTGGCGTCTAGTTTGGCTCGACTTTGCGGCATAAGTTCCACTAATTTGTCATGGATTGCAACCGCCGAAAGCCGCGCTATCTCTGGGGATAGCCAAAGGTGCATGTTGTACTCGCCGTGATGGTGATCCCCATCACCTTTTTCGCCGTCGGCGTGTCCGGCATCATGTTCATCACCGTCGTCGTCAGCCCCTTTCATGAGCAACGGTTTCACGCCCGGGAGTTCGGCAATGGCGACCTGTTTTTCGCCCGGCACCTGTTTTGCCGACTTCTGCATAAACGCTTCCATCTCTGGACCAATCCAGACAACTAAGTCCGCGTTTTGTAAGCGTTTTACATCGGATGGACGCAGGGAATAATCATGCTCGGAAGCCCCATCAGGGAGCAGAACCTGGGTGTCAGTAACCCCATCTGCAATCGCGGAAGCAATGAAACCGAGCGGTTTAAGCGAAGCGACAACAGCAGCGTTAACATCTTGTGCTGTTGAACCCCAAAGGGCAGCGGATAATGCTGCGAAAAGAAGCGTATTTTTATGTAACATAATGCGACTAATCATCGTAATGAATGCGTGGGATGTGATATTATAACATTCGTTGACTTCTGCAAGCTTAAATTGACATGACAACTTTGGTTTCTCTCGACAATATTTCGGTCTCATTTGGCCAACGCCGCGTCCTCTCTGACGTGTCGCTGGATCTGAAACCCGGCAAAATTCTGACGCTGCTCGGCCCCAATGGCGCAGGGAAATCCACCCTGGTGCGCGTGGTGCTGGGTCTGGTAACACCTGACGAAGGGATTATCCGCCGTGAGGAAAAATTACGCATCGGCTATGTGCCGCAAAAACTCCACCTCGACGCCACGCTGCCGCTGACGGTTAGCCGCTTCCTGCGTCTGCGCCCCGGGACACATAAAGCCGATATTCTTCCGGCGCTGAAACGCGTGCAGGCAGGCCATCTGATTGATGCCCCGCTGCAGAAACTGTCCGGGGGTGAAACCCAGCGCGTATTGCTTGCCCGCGCCCTGTTGAGCAGCCCACAGCTTCTGGTGCTGGATGAGCCGACGCAGGGTGTGGACGTCAATGGTCAGGTCGCACTTTATGATTTAATCGACCAGCTACGCCGCGAACTCAACTGTGCGGTGCTGATGGTTTCCCACGATCTCCATCTGGTGATGGCCAAGACCGACGAAGTGCTGTGCCTTAACCATCACATCTGCTGTTCCGGCACGCCGGAAGTGGTGTCAATGCACCCTGAATTCATCTCCATGTTCGGCCCTCGCGGCGCTGAGCAGCTGGGAATTTATCGCCATCATCACAATCACCGCCATGATTTACAGGGACGAATTGTCCTGCGCCGGGGAAATGGACACTCATGATTGAACTGTTACTGCCCGGCTGGCTGGCCGGGATTATGCTTGCCTGCGCCGCGGGCCCGCTGGGCTCGTTTGTGGTGTGGCGCAGAATGTCCTATTTTGGCGATACGCTGGCACACGCGTCTCTGCTGGGCGTTGCCTTTGGCCTGTTACTGGACGTGAATCCCTTCTACGCGGTGATTGTGGTCACGCTGCTGCTGGCCGCAGGGCTGGTATGGCTGGAAAAGCGCCCTCACCTCGCCATCGATACGCTGCTTGGTATTATGGCCCACAGCGCCCTGTCGCTGGGTCTGGTGGTCGTGAGCCTGATGTCGAACATTCGTGTTGATCTGATGGCCTACCTGTTCGGTGACCTGCTGGCCGTGACGCCTGAAGATCTGATCTCCATCGCCGCTGGTGTGGTGGTCGTGCTGGGTATACTGCTCTGGCAGTGGCGTAATTTGCTGGCGATGACCGTCAGCCCGGATCTGGCGTTTGTCGACGGCGTGAAGCTGCAGCGCGTGAAGCTGTTGCTGATGCTGGTGACGGCGTTAACGATTGGTGTGGCGATGAAATTCGTCGGCGCGCTGATCATCACTTCCCTGCTGATTATCCCCGCGGCCACTGCGCGTCGTTTTGCCCGTACGCCGGAGCAAATGGCCGGTGTCGCGGTTATCATCGGGATGATTGCGGTAACGGGAGGGTTAACCTTCTCGGCGTTCTACGATACCCCTGCCGGCCCGTCTGTGGTGCTGTGTGCGGCGCTGCTGTTTATCTTCAGTATGATGAAGAAGCCTGCAAGCTGATCGCCTCTCCCCTCTCCCACCCGGGAGAGGGGACCTCTGCTACGGCATCGCTGGCGGGGTAATACCAAAATGGTTCCACGCCCGCACCGTTGCCATACGACCGCGCGGGGTACGTTGCAAGAAACCCTGCTGGATCAGATACGGCTCAAGCACATCTTCAATTGTCTCGCGCTCTTCACCAATCGCTGCCGCCAGGTTATCCAGTCCGACCGGACCGCCAAAGAACTTATCCAGTACCGCCAGCAACAGCTTACGGTCCATGTAGTCAAAGCCTTCGGCATCCACATTCAGCATATCCAGCGCCTGCGCTGCAATCTCAGCCGAGATCGTGCCATCGTGTTTTACTTCGGAAAAGTCACGTACGCGACGCAACAGGCGGTTCGCAATACGCGGCGTCCCCCGGGAGCGCTTCGCTACCTCAAACGCCCCATCCTCGCTCATCTCCAGCCCCATATAGCGGGCACTGCGGCCAACGATATGCTGAAGATCCGCAACCTGATAGAACTCCAGACGCTGAACGATACCAAAACGATCGCGAAGCGGAGAGGTCAATGACCCGGCGCGCGTCGTCGCGCCAATCAGGGTAAACGGAGGCAGATCGATTTTGATGGAACGTGCTGCCGGACCTTCACCGATCATGATGTCCAGCTGGTAATCTTCCATTGCCGGATAGAGCACCTCTTCCACGACCGGCGACAGACGGTGGATCTCATCGATAAACAGCACGTCATGCGGCTCAAGGTTGGTCAACATTGCCGCCAGATCGCCCGCTTTTTCCAGCACCGGGCCAGAGGTTGTGCGCAGGTTAACGCCCATTTCATTGGCGACAATGTTCGCCAGCGTGGTTTTCCCCAGACCGGGGGGGCCAAAAATGAGCAGGTGATCGAGTGCATCGCCGCGCAGTTTTGCCGCCTGAATGAAGATCTCCATCTGAGAACGAACCTGCGGCTGGCCAATATACTCATCAAGCAGTTTCGGGCGGATGGCGCGATCCACCACGTCTTCTGCCTGAAGGGTGCCTGCCGATACCAGGCGATCTGCTTCAATCATCCTTTACCTCACAATGCCGCGCGTAGCGCTTCACGAATCAGGGTTTCACTGCTGGCATCCGGTTTGGCAATTTTGCTCACCATTCGGCTGGCCTCCTGAGGTTTATATCCCAGCGCCACCAGCGCAGCAACCGCTTCCTGTTCAGAATCGTCAGAGGCTTGTGCGCCCGGCGAGGTAAGCACCAGATCAGCGGCAGGCGTAAACAGATCGCCATGCAGACCTTTAAAGCGGTCTTTCATCTCGACAATCAGACGCTCCGCGGTTTTCTTGCCGATACCCGGGAGTTTAATCAGCGCAGCAGGATCTTCGCGCTCAACGGCATTGACGAACTGTGGAGCGGACATGCCGGACAAAATAGCCAGCGCCAGCTTCGGCCCGACGCCGTTGGTTTTGATCAGCTCGCGAAACAGCATCCGTTCCTGTTTGTTATTGAAGCCATACAGCAACTGAGCATCTTCACGCACCACAAACTGGGTAAAGACAATCGCCTCTTTGCCCGCGTCCGGCAACTCATAGAAGCAGGTCATCGGCATATGGACTTCATAGCCCACGCCACCGACTTCCAGCAGCACTAACGGGGGTTGTTTTTCAATGATGATGCCTCTGAGTCTGCCTATCACGTGACGCTCCTGCGTTCTGGAAGAAATTAACTGCCGACATAATAAAAAAAGGCTGGATAAACATCCAGCCTGATTTGTCATTATCGTAACCTGCCTCGCGCCAGATTAAGCCGCGATTCGCTCATCTGAACCGCGTTCTGGCTTATATGACAGTGGGTAATGGCTATCGCCAGCGCGTCGGCGGCGTCTGCCTGCGGGTTCGCGGGAAGCTTCAGGAGCGTGCGCACCATATGCTGCACCTGACTTTTCTCCGCGCTACCAATCCCCACGACGGTCTGTTTGACCTGTCTGGCTGCGTATTCGAACACCGGAAGATCCTGATTCACCGCCGCAACAATGGCGACGCCCCGTGCCTGACCCAGTTTTAACGCTGAATCGGCGTTTTTCGCCATAAAGACCTGCTCGATGGCAAAAAAGTCGGGTTGAAACTGGGTGATGATCTCCGACACGCCAGCATAGATTAGCTTCAGGCGCGACGGCAGATCGTCCACTTTGGTCCGAATACAACCGCTGCCAAGGTAGGTTAACTGGCGCCCTACCTGCCGGATGACGCCATAACCGGTGACGCGCGAGCCGGGGTCAATCCCGAGGATAATCGACATCACGCGTCTCCCGTAAACGGTTTATACGCTCTCATCAGAGAGTCGCTGCAACCTCATCAGAGATTTCACCGTTATGATACACTTCCTGCACGTCGTCGCAGTCTTCGAGCATGTCGATCAGACGCAGCAGTTTAGGTGCCGTTTCCGCATCCATGTCCGCTTTGGTTGACGGGATCATGGAGACTTCAGCGTTGTCTGCTTTCAGACCCGCCGCTTCCAGCGCGTCACGTACTGCGCCCATCTCTTCCCACGCGGTGTAGACGTCGATTGCGCCATCATCATAGGTCACAACGTCTTCTGCACCGGCTTCCAGCGCCGCTTCCATGATTACGTCTTCGTCGCCTTTCTCGAAGGAGATGACACCTTTTTTGCTGAACAGATAGGCCACTGAGCCGTCAGTGCCCAGGTTACCACCGCATTTGCTGAAGGCATGACGCACTTCCGCTACGGTACGGTTACGGTTGTCGGACAGACATTCAACCATCACCGCCGTACCGCCCGGACCGTAACCTTCATAAATGATGGTTTCCATGTTCGCGTCTTCATCACCGCCTACGCCACGTGCGATAGCACGGTTCAGGGTGTCACGCGTCATGTTGTTGGACAGGGCTTTATCCACTGCCGCACGCAGACGCGGGTTAGACGCCGCATCGCCGCCGCCCAGACGTGCCGCTGTAACCAGCTCACGAATAATTTTGGTGAAGATCTTACCGCGCTTGGCATCCTGTGCCGCTTTGCGGTGTTTGGTGTTGGCCCACTTACTATGACCTGCCATAAAAATTTCCTCAAAGAGCGCGCCTTTTCAGGCTACGTTAATTACAAATTCTTCAATCGCCTGCCGGTTGCTCCACGATTTGGTCAGTGCAGCGGCATCCGCCGCATCCACCCAGCGGTAGGTCAGGTGTTCGGTAAACACGATCTCCCGTTCATGGGGGAGCGCGAGACAGAACCACGATTCCGTATTGCGCTCAATACCCGGCGCATAGCGATGACGTAAATGGCTAAAAATTTCAAACTCCACCGTGCGCTGACAGTCCTTCAGGGTCAGTTGCTCGCAAGCAACGTCAATGGTGACCTCTTCCTTTACTTCGCGCGCGGCGGCCTGCGACGCGGTCTCCCCCTCTTCCAGGCTGCCGGTAACCGACTGCCAGAAATCAGGGTCATCGCGCCGCTGCAACATCAGCACCCGTTTCGTATCTTCTGCATAAATGACAACCAGAACCGAAACGGGACGCTTATACTGCATATTATTCGTTCTCCGAAATCTCTTTTGAAGCTTTCGGAAGCACCTGAATGCCCAGCTCAGCCAGCGCGGCCGGGTTGGCAAAGCTTGGGGCTTCCGTCATCAGACAGGCCGCAGCCGTGGTTTTCGGGAAGGCGATAACATCACGAATGTTGTCGGTGCCGGTCAGCAGCATGGTCAAACGGTCAAGACCGAATGCCAGACCCGCGTGTGGCGGCGTACCGTATTTCAGGGCGTCCAGCAGGAAGCCGAATTTCTCGCGCTGTTCGTGCTCGTTGATTCCCAGAATACCAAACACGGTTTGCTGCATTTCGCCGCTGTGAATACGCACGGAACCGCCACCCACTTCGTAGCCATTGATAACCATGTCATACGCGTTTGCTACCGCATCTTCCGGTGCCGCTTTCAGCTCTGCCGCCGTCATGTCTTTTGGCGAGGTGAACGGGTGGTGCATTGCGGTCAGGCCGCCTTCACCGTCGTCTTCGAACATTGGGAAGTCGATTACCCACAGCGGAGCCCATTTGCTCTCGTCCGTCAGGCTCAGGTCTTTACCCAGCTTCAGACGCAGCGCGCCCATCGCGTCAGCAACGATTTTCTTATTGTCTGCGCCAAAGAAGATCATGTCGCCATCCTGTGCGCCGGTGCGCTCGAGGATCGCTTCCACGATTTCCGCGTTCAGGAATTTCGCCACCGGGCTGGTAATGCCTTCCAGACCTTTCGCACGTTCGGTCACTTTAATATAGGCCAGACCTTTCGCGCCGTAGATCTTGATGAAGTTGCCGTAATCGTCAATCTGCTTACGGCTCAGCGCCGCACCGCCCGGTACACGCAGGGCAGCCACGCGACCTTTTGGATCGTTAGCCGGGCCGGCAAATACCGCGAACTCAACGGATTTCACCAGGTCTGCAACGTCCACCAGCTCCATCGGGTTACGCAGGTCTGGTTTGTCAGAGCCGTAGCGACGTTCAGCTTCAGCGAAGGTCATGATGGGGAAATCACCCAGTTCCACGCCTTTCACGTCATTCCACAGACTGCGCACCAGGGCTTCCATCACTTCACGCACCTGCTCGGCCGTCATGAAGGAGGTTTCCACATCGATCTGGGTAAATTCTGGCTGACGATCAGCACGCAGGTCTTCGTCGCGGAAGCATTTTACAATCTGATAGTAGCGATCGAAGCCGGACATCATCAGCAGCTGTTTAAACAGCTGAGGAGACTGTGGCAGCGCGTAGAATTTGCCTTTGTGTACACGGGATGGAACCAGGTAATCGCGCGCGCCTTCCGGCGTGGCTTTGGTCAGCATCGGGGTTTCGATGTCGAGGAAACCGTGGTCATCCATAAAGCGACGCACCAGGCTGGTGATTTTCGCACGGGTTTTCAGGCGCTGAGCCATTTCCGGACGACGCAGGTCCAGATAGCGGTATTTCAGACGCGCTTCTTCAGTGTTGACGTGGTTGGAGTCCAGCGGCAGCGCTTCAGCACGGTTGATGATAACCAGATCCGACGCCAGCACTTCAATTGCGCCGGTCGCCATGTCTGCGTTAACGTTTTTCTCGTCACGCGCACGTACGGTGCCGGTGACCTGAATGCAGAACTCATTACGCAGCTCAGAAGCCAGCTTCAACGCATCTGCGCGATCTGGGTCGAAGAACACCTGAACGATACCTTCGCGGTCGCGCATATCGATGAAGATAAGGCTCCCAAGATCACGACGACGATTGACCCAACCACACAGGGTTACCTGCTGTCCAACGTGGGACTGACGCAGCTGCCCGCAATATTCTGTACGCATGAGATATCCCTTAATTAGCCGCAGGCTAAATGTCGCCTGGAATGCAGGCTACTATGTCGCAGCTTTCTGTATGTCACAACTGGATGAAAAAAGGCGGCTATTATACTGGAAATTCCGCCAGACGATAAGAGCGAACCACGGCCAGACGGTCGTTTGCTGCGCGCTTATTGCGTATTCTCACAAAAATTAACAAAATTATCCGACCGATAACAGGTCATTACGTCGTAAGGTGTAGCGGAAGCGACTCATTTCACTGGAGTTACCATGTTAACACTTAATGCCCGCAAAACCGCGCTTGTGGTGATTGATTTACAGGAAGGGATCCTGCCGTTTGCCGGAGGCCCGCACAGCGCCGAAGATGTTGTCAGCCGCGCCGCGCGTCTGGCAGAAAAATGCCGTGCCAGCGGTGCCCCTGTGATCATGGTGCGCGTTGGCTGGTCAGCGGATTTCGCTGAGGCCTTAAAACAGCCTGTCGATGCTCAGGTTGCAGCACATTCACTACCTGAAAACTGGTGGACCTATCCGGTTTCGCTCGGCAAACGGGACAGCGATATCGAAGTGACCAAACGCCAGTGGGGCGCATTCTACGGCACCGATCTTGAGCTGCAGCTGCGTCGGCGCGGTATCGACACCCTGATTCTCTGTGGGATCTCCACCAACATTGGCGTGGAATCCACCGCCCGAAACGCCTGGGAACTGGGCTTTAACCTGGTGATTGCTGAAGATGCATGCAGCGCAGCGTCTGCGGAGCAGCACCAGGGCAGTATGACCCACATCTTCCCGCGCATTGGCCGCGTGCGTAGCACGGACGACATTATAAGCGCCCTATGATCTACCTTGGCCTGCCCCAGTGGTCGCACCCGAAATGGGTGCGCCTGGGTATTACCAGCCTTGAAGAATATGCCCGTCATTTCAACTGCGTCGAGGGCAATACCACCCTCTACGCGCTACCCAGAGCAGAGATTGTTGAGCGCTGGCGCGACCAGACGACCGATGATTTCCGCTTCTGCTTCAAGTTTCCGGCGACGATCTCCCACACCGCTGCGCTGCGAAACTGCGGTGATTTGACCGACGAGTTCTTTGGCCGGATGTCGCCGCTGGCGAACCGCATCGGTCAGTACTGGTTGCAACTTCCGGCCACCTTTAGCCCACGCGACCTGCCTGCGCTATGGCAGTTCCTTGATACCCTGCCCAAGGACTTTACCTACGGCGTTGAGGTGAGACATGCGGCGTTTTTTGCCAAGGGAGAGGCTGAAACGGCCCTTAACCGTGGCTTACATGCGCGCGGGGTGAACCGGGTGATTCTCGACAGCCGTCCCGTGCACAGCGCCATCCCGCATAACGAGGCCATCATTGATGCCCAGCGTAAAAAGCCCAGAGTGCCTGTTCACGCCGTGGTCACCGCGCAAAACCCGATGGTCAGGTTTATCGGCAGCGATAACATGCAGCAAAACCAGGAGATGTTCGCCGTCTGGCTGCAAAAATTAGCGAAATGGGAGCAAACCACCACGCCGTATCTCTTTCTCCATACGCCGGATATCGCTCATGCCCCCGAACTGGTCGATGTTCTCTGGCAGGCCTTGCAGGCTGCGGTTCCGTCCGTTGGCAGCGCCCCTTCTATCCCACAACAATCTTCTCTTTTCTGATATCAGCCCCTATCATAGGAAGGTGCCATCTGCCAAAAACAGGGAGTTAGTATGGTCAGCGCGCTGTATGCGGTGTTAGGTGCATTACTGCTGATTAAGTTTTCATTTGATGTTGTGCGCCTGCGAATGCAGTACCGTGTTTCTTATGGTGACGGCGGTTTTTCGGAGTTACAAAGCGCTATCCGCATTCACGGTAACGCGGTTGAGTACATCCCCGTTGCGTTAATTTTGCTGCTGTTTATGGAAATGAACGGCGCGGAAACCTGGATGGTGCACGTCTGCGGCCTGCTTCTGATTGCCGGCCGGTTAATGCATTATTACGGCTTTCACCACCGCTTATTCCGCTGGCGTCGTTCCGGCATGAGCGCGACCTGGTGTTCGCTTTTGCTGATGGTGCTGGCTAACCTTTGGTATATGCCGTGGGAGTTGGTTTTCTCCTTCCATTAGCGCACAATACGCCACTTTATTTTTCCCGGATTTTTACGTTATGTCAGATCGCGACACGCTTTTTTCCGCGCCTATCGCCAGCCTGGGCGACTGGACCTTCGATGAACGGGTAGCCGAAGTCTTCCCGGATATGATCCAGCGCTCTGTTCCCGGTTATTCCAATATCATCTCTATGATCGGCATGCTGGCTGAGCGTTTCGTTCAACCGGGCACGCAGGTGTATGATCTGGGCTGCTCGCTCGGCGCGGCAACGCTGTCGGTTCGTCGTAACGTTCACCATGAAGGCTGCAAAATCATTGCCGTCGATAACTCCCCGGCCATGGTGGAACGCTGCCGTCGCCACATCGACGCGTATAAAGCCCCGACGCCAGTCGAGGTTGTGGAAGGTGATATCCGTGATATCGACATCAATAACGCGTCGCTGGTGGTTCTGAATTTTACTCTGCAGTTCCTGGTGCCTGAAGACCGTCAGCTGTTGCTGGACAAAATTTATAAAGGCCTGAAGCCCGGTGGCGCGCTGGTGCTGTCCGAGAAATTCAGCTTTGAAGATGCCGAAGTGGGTGAGCTGCTGTTCAATATGCACCACGACTTCAAACGGGCCAACGGCTATAGCGAACTGGAAATTAGCCAGAAACGTAGCATGCTCGAAAACGTGATGCTGACGGACTCCGTCGAAACCCATAAAGCACGCCTGCGTCAGGCAGGCTTCGAGCACAGCGAACTGTGGTTCCAGTGCTTCAACTTTGGCTCGCTGGTGGCGCTGAAAGGTGGGGACATCGCATGATCGAGTTCAGTAATTTCTATCAGCTGATTGCCAAAAACCACCTCTCCCACTGGCTGGAGACGCTGCCGGCACAAATTGCTGCCTGGCAGCGGGATCAGCAGCATGGTCTGTTAAAGCAGTGGTCCAACGCGGTGGAGTTTCTGCCGGAACTGACCCCACACCGTCTGGATCTGCTCCACAGCGTTACCGCGCAAAGCGAAACGCCGCTTCCGCCCGGGCAGATAAACCGCATTGAAACGCTGATGCGTAACCTGATGCCGTGGCGCAAAGGTCCGTTCTCACTCTACGGCGTTAACATTAATACTGAATGGCGTTCTGACTGGAAATGGGATCGCGTGCTGCCTCACCTTTCCGACCTGACCGGGCGAACCATTCTGGATGTTGGCTGCGGTAGCGGGTACCACATGTGGCGCATGATTGGCGCAGGGGCACATCTGGCGGTGGGGATTGACCCTATGCAGCTGTTCCTGTGCCAGTTTGAAGCGGTGCGTAAATTGCTGGGTAACGACCAGCGCGCGCACCTGCTGCCGTTGGGTATTGAGCAGCTCCCTGCCCTGAAGGCGTTTGACACCGTGTTTTCGATGGGTGTCCTGTACCACCGCCGCTCCCCACTCGAACATTTGTGGCAGCTGAAAGATCAGCTGGTCAGCGGCGGCGAGCTGGTGCTGGAAACGCTGGTGGTAGAGGGTGATGAGAATACCGTTCTGGTGCCGGGCGATCGCTATGCGCAGATGCGGAACGTTTACTTTATCCCTTCCGCGCCGGCGCTGAAAAACTGGCTGGAGAAGTGCGGTTTTGTGGATGTCCGTATTGCCGATGTCTGCGTAACGTCAACTGAAGAACAGCGTCGCACCGACTGGATGATCACCGAATCGCTGGCGGAATTCCTCGACCCGGCAGACCACAGCAAGACTGTCGAAGGGTATCCTGCGCCAATGCGCGCGGTGTTGATCGCGACGAAACCGTAGATTCCCCCGGTCCTCTTCCCAAAGGGGCGAGGGAGAAAAGACCGCACCGTACTGTCCCTCTCCTCTTTGGGGAGAGGGTTAGGGGCATAAAAAAAGGCCCCTGTTGAAATTGCAGGGGCCTGGTACAAGCAAGCATCATATTGGGCGACATGATGCGCGGTAAAAATCGGTACGTTGCTACACGTGATGACGTTCAATCATCGATTTCATTACCGCAACCGACTCTCCCTCTACACCGTAGCGTGAGTACTCATCCGCTTCAGCATCCGTCGACATTGACAACCCTGTGTTGCGATAATGCATGGGCGATGGCATCCATTTGCCTGCAGAGCTGTGAAGCTCCTCTACCCCGGCGTTTAAAAACAGTTCCATATTGCTGGCACGCACTCCCGCACCCGCCATTATTATTGGAACACCGGAATGTGCTTTTAGTTCCGTAATTAATTGCAGTCCTTTTTCAGCAGAGGACTGCTGACCCGATGTCAGGACCCGCGCCACGCCAAGTTCAGCAAGAATATCAAAGGATTGCAGGGGATCTTTACACATATCAAACGCGCGATGAAAAGTGACCGCCATCCCTTTTGCCGCGTTCATGACCTGACGCATGCGCGGCAGATCGACATTGCCGTCTTCATCAAGCAACCCAATAACCAGGCCGGGGAATCCCAGATCGCCAACGAGAGTGATATCTTCAAGCATGGCACTGAACTCGCCCGGCGTGTAACAGAAATCGCCGCCGCGAGGACGAATAATCGGGTGTACCGGAACGGTGACAGCCTGACGGGCAGACTTCAGCATCCCGTATGAAGGCGTTAACCCACCCTCTTTGGGTGCGGCGCACAGTTCAATGCGGTCAGCCCCGTGCTGTTGCGCGGTGACGGCACACTCCACGCTGTAACAACAAATCTCCAGCAGCGCCATTACATCCTCCTTAATATCCACTTAACGCACCATCATGACACGCAGGCTACGCCCGGTCTCAGCGTACGGTCACATCTTATGCTTCGCTGGCAACAATCTGTTCAATCGTCCAGGGATGGAACTTCACGGTAACCTGTCCGTCAGTGACGGCCAGAGTAGGATTAGGCAGACGCTCACGTTCGCCTTTCGGGGAACTTGTTTTCACAAAAATGCCAGGCTTGCTCAGCCCCTCGTCAGACAACAGCGCCAGTGCACGAGCATTCAGCGTTTCGGGCTCACCCGGCAGGACAATTTCGATATGCTCCCAGCCTTCATGCGGATAGCGTTTCTCGCCCGGCCAGGGCAATTCGACTACACTGAACTGCCAGTGAGCCACGCACACCGGTTCATGCAGTTTGAACAGGCAAATGGGGCGACCGTTGATGATGTTCTCTGAGAGTAACTCGCCACACTGTTCAAACCCGCGACGCCAGCGCTCGGCGGTTGCGTTCTGATGGCAGCGCAAGGAGATGTGATCGGCCTCAAGCGGCGCAATATCCAGACCAAGGCGGGTGGCAAGTTCTGTGAACGCCTGGGTGAAGCGCGGTAAATCTGCGGAAATATCATGCAGTTCGTCAATGGAGTGCCAGTTCGCCATACGTCAGTCTCTTATCGTGTCGCAAAGCCGCTAATTTACTCTGTTGCCCTCTTTCGACCAACCTCTGAATAGCGGTTTTTACGACTGCATGTTTATGCATGCTTTCTTAGCCTGGATTCTGAGCAATCTTCGGCCCCCGCAATGCTGACGCCAGAAGGCATTTGCAGTATACTCCCGCCCTAAATTCTTTAACTGGCGCGGGCGGTTATTTGCCCGCATCAAAAATGTAAGGTATCCAGGTGAATATTCAGGCTCTTCTCTCCGAAAAAGTCAGTCAGGCACTGATTGCCGCAGGTGCGCCTGCGGATTGCGAACCGCAGGTTCGTCAGTCAGCAAAAGTACAGTTTGGCGACTATCAGGCTAATGGCGTGATGGCAGTGGCTAAAAAACTGGGTATGCCGCCGCGACAACTCGCTGAGCAGGTGCTGACTCATCTGGATCTCACCGGTATTGCCAGCAAAACTGAAATCGCCGGCCCTGGATTTATCAACATCTTCCTTGAGCCTGCTTTCCTGGCACGCCACGTTGACGCGGCGCTGAAATCTGACCGTCTGGGTGTCTCCCAGCCAGAAGCGCAGACCGTGGTGATTGACTACTCAGCGCCAAACGTGGCGAAAGAGATGCACGTCGGGCACCTGCGTTCCACCATTATCGGTGACGCGGCCGTGCGTACCCTGGAATTCCTCGGTCACAAAGTGATCCGCGCGAACCACGTGGGCGACTGGGGTACCCAGTTCGGGATGCTGATTGCTTACCTGGAAAAACAGCAGCAGGAAAACGCGGGTGAGATGGCCCTGGCAGACCTGGAAGGGTTCTACCGCGAAGCAAAAAAACACTACGACGAAGACGACGCTTTTGCCGAGCGCGCGCGCAGTTACGTGGTAAAACTGCAGGGCGGCGACCCGTACTTCCTCGAGATGTGGCGCAAACTGGTTGACATCACCATGTCCCAGAACCAGCTCACCTATAACCGTCTGAACGTTACCCTGACCCGTGACGATGTGATGGGTGAAAGCCTCTATAACCCGATGCTGCCTGGCATTGTGGCCGACCTGAAAGCCAAAAACCTGGCGGTTGAGAGCGAAGGCGCGACGGTCGTGTTCCTTGATGAGTATAAAAACAAGGAAGGTGAACCGATGGGCGTGATCATTCAGAAAAAGGATGGCGGCTATCTCTACACCACCACCGATATCGCCTGTGCGAAATACCGTTACGAAACGCTGCATGCGGACCGCGTGCTGTACTACATCGACTCCCGTCAGCACCAGCACCTGATGCAGGCGTGGACTATCGTGCGCAAAGCAGGCTACGTGCCGGATTCCGTGCCGCTTGAACACCATATGTTCGGCATGATGCTGGGTAAAGACGGTAAGCCGTTCAAAACCCGTGCGGGCGGTACCGTGAAGCTGTCCGACCTGCTGGACGAAGCGCTGGAACGCGCCCGCCGTCTGGTGGCCGAGAAGAATCCGGATATGCCTGCCGATGAGCTGGAAAAACTCGCCAACGCCGTGGGTATCGGTGCAGTGAAGTACGCGGATCTCTCCAAGAACCGTACCACCGACTATATCTTCGACTGGGATAACATGCTGGCCTTTGAAGGTAATACTGCGCCGTATATGCAGTATGCCTACACCCGCGTGCTCTCCGTGTTCCGTAAAGCCAGTATCGATGAAAGCGCGCTGGCCAATGCTGAGGTTATCATTTCCGAAGATCGCGAAGCCCAGCTGGCGGCACGTCTGCTGCAGTTTGAAGAGACGCTGGCCGTTGTCGCACGTGACGGTACCCCGCACGTGATGTGCTCTTACCTGTACGATCTGGCGGGTCTGTTCTCCGGTTTCTACGAACACTGCCCTATCCTGTCTGCGGAAAGCGAAGCGGTCCGCAACAGCCGCCTGAAGCTGGCTCAGCTGACGGCGAAGACCCTGAAGCTGGGTCTGGATACCCTGGGTATCGAAACCGTAGAGCGCATGTAATAAACAAACCCGGCCATCGCCGGGTTTTTTATGTTCAAAAATATTTGCGCAGGTATTCCGTTAAACACAGGATTGCCATGGCCTGTCCATAGGGCATCGACGTGCGTGGGATCTGGCGATAGAACGCCAGATCGCTGCCCATCCCCGTACCGAACGACGTCTGCAGTAACTCCCCTTCCGGCGAGATATTTTCCACAATGCCGCGAATCGCTTTCTCCGCCACCTCAGCATATTCCGCGCCGACATAGCGTTTACGCACCGCTTTCAGAATACCGTAGGCAAAGCCTGCCGTGGCTGACGCCTCAAGGTAGGAATGCGGATCGTCGAGCAGCGTATGCCACAGGCCGCTATCGTCCTGACATTTGGCGAGGGCCGCAATCTGCGCGTTCAGCACCTGCACAAGGTAGCGGCGAACGGCGTTATGTTCAGGCAAATCCACCAGCTCAAGGAAATCCGGGATCACGATGGTCAGCCAGCTGTTGCCTCGAGCCCAGCGTGCCTTCGCAAAGTTATGGTGGCCTTCGTAATTCCAGCCGTGGAACCACAGGCCGGTTTCACGATCCATCAGGTTTTGCACGTGCAGCAGAAACTGATACACCGCCTCTTCAACGTACTCCGGTTTATTAAGGAGCTTGCCGATTTTCGCCAGCGGCAGAACCGTCATCATCAGCGTGTCATCCCACATCTGCTGAGAATTCTCTTCCGCCAGGGTGATGTGCTGCATGCCGCCATGGTCGGTGCGCGGCATCTCATTCATGGCCCACTCCGCCCAGCTTTCCAGCCACGGCCGCCAGGCCGGGTTTCTGGTCTCTTCATAACGATATGCCAGCGTCAGGAACGGTGACATGGTATTCACGTTTTTGGTGGTCGCCCCTTCCCTGAAACGATCGGCAAACCAGCGGTCAATGATGTCACGCATCGCTTCGTCGCCCGTCTGGCAGTAATACTGCCAGATACCGTATAACCCCACGCCGTGGGTCCACTCCCAGCCTGCCCATCCTTTGGTGTCAATGACCCGCCCGTCGTCCAGGCGCAGTAAAAACTCACCTGTTGTATCGTGGATATTAACGAGGTTATGCGTCACCTTTTCAATCAGCGATTTCAGCTCGTCCCGGGCGATGAAATGCGCAGGCTGACGCAGGAGTGGACTGTGTTTGACCGGCCAAACTTTCATTATCTTAACCTCTGTTGTATGTCGAATTCAGTACCGCACGCCCCTTCAGCGAAGGTGCCGCAGGCTTATTACGATTCAGATAACCGATGTTGTTATTGCCCCACAGCGACGCATAAGGCATACCGGCCAGCATCTCCACGGTGGCGCGGGCTTCTGGTGTCGCACTCTCAGGAATGGCGCGGCCAGACGCGCGCATTTTGGCGGTCTCTTCACGCAACGTGGTGTGGGTGTGCAAATTGAGTTTGAAACGCAGCGAGACCAGGAAGCCGCAGAACAGCACCAGAAGCGTTCCCACGCTCAGGATCAGCAGAATGGTGTGGCTCACTTCCGCGGGCTGGGTCTTCTGTCCGCTGACAAAGCCGGACATCTGCATCACAATGCCCACCAGCATTACCGCCCCCGCCTGCGAGGCTTTGCGGGTCAGCGTCATGATGCCGGCGAAAATCCCTTCGCGGCGCTGGCCGGTGATCACTTCATCGACATCAGCAATGTAGGTGTAGGTATTCCACGGCACATAGTTGATCCCACCGCGTCCCAGACCGGCAACTGCAGAGACCAGCAATAACAGAGAGTAGATATCACTCAGGCCCGCGTAATACAGCACGGCGTAGGAAAGCGATGCCAGGCCAAACAGCACCACGACCATTCGATAGGACGGCGCGGGTCCGAAGCGAATGCACAGCGGGATCATGGCGATAACCGCAATAAACTGGAAGATGGCCATCGTGCCCAGCAGGCTGGAGGCCATGGATGCTTCCTGCATCAGCACGAAAACCACGTAGTAGGTAAACACGGCATTAAAGACGTCCTGGGCGATATACCCGCCAAGGTACATCCCCAGATGCTGACGAAAAATTCTCACGCGCAGCGTAGAGCTCAACTCCACAAACAGGCGGTTGAGGCTCTGCCCGAGCGACAGTTTCTTCTTCTCCTCTTCGGCACGCAGGGCGGCTTCGCTCCACTCTTCCCGCGGTCGCTCCCAGGTGAAGAACCAGACGAGCATGAGCATCAGCGCGCACAGCACGGAGAAGACCAGGCTTGCATAGAAAAAGGAGACCGCATTGTCTTTGCCGAAATGCGTGAGCAGGATCCCCGGCAGGAATGAGGCCAGGATGGCAGACATTTGCGCCATCGAGATACGGGCACCTGAGAAGCGGGTTTTCTGTTTGAAGTCATCGGTCATTTCCGGCACCAGCGTTTCGTACGGCACCAGAATCATGGTGTAGACGATATCGAACACCAGATAGGTCAGCAGGTAATACCAGAAACTCATCTCCCCCACCCACATCAGGGAGTAGCTGAATACGCACGGGATCCCCAGCAGAATAAAGAACTTACGCCGGCCGAAGCGCTTGCCGAGCCAGGTCGTGCCAAAGTTATCGGTCAAAAAGCCCATCAAAGGGCTGACGACGGCATCCAGTACCCTTGCGGCGGCAAAGATGAAGGTTGCTTCAATCGGGGAGAGTCCACAGAACGTTGTATAAAAATACAACAGCCAGGCCGCCGTCAGGGCGGTGGTTCCCGCCCCGAGGAAATCGCCTGACCCGTAAGCAAGATAATTTGCGAGTCCAATTTTTCGTGTTTTCATTGCCGTCAACCCTACTCAGTTTTGGGAGACTCCCTGTAAGCAAAATCTGATCCGGGAGTTATTACACGGCTACAGTAAGAGTATCGACCTGGTGATACCTTTCTGTTTTTGCCATCACCGGCAAGCGGCTGGCAAAAATGCAAAGAGTGTCGTTACGCGTGTCACTGATTTATAAAACAGCGTTTCTTTTACATCAAAAGAGGAGGTCATTTTTTGCGAGCCAGCCATCAGAAATGACTGATGGCTGGCGTAAAAAGCGGGGTATTAGCGGTAGTTGACGATAACGGAATTACGCTGAACTTTCAGCGCAGGGATCAGGCGTCCGCCGCCCGGCACTTCCCAGATAAAGCGCAAAGGTTCGACAGCAGGCACGCCGTTGAAGGCCTGAGTGGTGCCATTCTCTCCGTCAATTTCCGTACAGCGTGTCTGGGAGCACAGCCGTACCCGAAGCCCTGCAGGCGTTGGGCCAATAAGCGTGTAGTTCCAGACCACCAGGGTCATCAGACCGGACACCGGCTCAGTCGGTGATAGCGGTCGCGAAGACATGGCGACACCGCGGTTGCTGAGGGTCACGCCAATGCTGCTGGCCTGCCAGGTCCCTTCCCCGGCGGCCTGGGCCACCAGCGGAAAAAGTAAAATCCATAACCACTTACGCATTATTTTCCTCCGATCGTCGCCGTCATACGGATATGACGGTTATCCGACAACTCCATATTCGACAGCACGACCAGCTGGTTCAGGCTACGGCGCAGGAAGCGCGACAGCAGCGGACGCAGCGCATGGTTCACCAGCAGAACCGGTGGCGCACCCAGCATCTCCTGACGCGCCAGCGCCTCTTGTGTTTGCTCCAGCAGACGGTCGGCCAGGCCAGGTTCCAGCCCTCCACCGCCCTGCAGAGCCTGCAGCAGCAGACGTTCAAGCGGCGTATCGAGGCCGATAACCTGCACTTCCCCGGTGCCCGGGAACCACTGCTGCGTGATCGCCCGTCCCAGTGCCACGCGCACCACCGCCGTCAGTTCGTGCGGATCGCTTTGCAACGGTGCATGCTCGGCAAGGGTTTCCAGAATGGTACGCATATCGCGGATCGGCACTTTTTCCTCGAGCAGGTTTTGCAGCACCTTGTGCAGCGTGGTCAGCGTCACGACGCCTGGCACGAGATCTTCTGTCAGCTTCGGCATCTCCTGCGTGACGCGATCGAGCAGTTGCTGGGCTTCCTGACGACCAAACAGCTCTGCCGAGAATTGTCCAATCAGATGGTTCAGGTGGGTCGCCACCACGGTACTCGCCTCCACCACGGTGTAGCCCTGAATTTGCGCCTGCTCTTTCAGCGCACTTTCAATCCAGATGGCAGCCAGGCCAAAGGCCGGGTCGATGGTTTGCTCGCCCGGCAGCGTACCCGCCGCGGTGCCTGGATTAATGGCCAGCCAGCGGCCTGGATAAGCATCACCGCTGCCAATCTCTACGCCTTTCATCAGAATACGATAGCGCGCTGGCGGCAGATCCATATTGTCGCGGATGTGAACCACCGGCGGCAGGAAGCCCATGTCCTGGGCGAATTTTTTACGGATGCTGCGGATTCGGCCCAACAGTTCGCCATCCTGCTGGAAATCGACCATCGGGATGAGGCGATACCCTACTTCCATTCCCAGCGAGTCTTCCAGTTGAACGTCGTTCCAGGTCGCTTCCACGGCCTGCGTGTTCTCCGGCATTTTTACCGGAGCAGGTTCCGCTGCCGGGGTCATCTCACGGCCACGCATCCACCAGGCAAGGCCCAGCAATGCCGCAGTGAACAGCAGGAACACCAGGTTTGGCATTCCCGGCACCAGACCGAGCAGGCCCAGCACCGCGGCGGCCAGCAGCATCACGCGCGGGTTGCTGAAGAGCTGCCCGACCATCTGCTCGCCAACATCCTGATCGGTACTGACGCGGGTCACGATAACCCCCGCCGCCGTTGAGATGACCAGTGCCGGGATCTGAGCCACCAGACCGTCACCAATGGTCAGCAGCGTATAGCTTTCCGCCGCGTGGCCCATGTCCATGCCGTGCTGCAGCACGCCCACCAGCAGGCCGCCGACCACGTTAATCACCATGATCAGGATGCCCGCAATGGCATCACCGCGAACAAACTTACTCGCACCGTCCATTGAGCCGTAGAAGTCAGCTTCCTGCGTCACTTCCGAGCGCCGCTTTTTGGCTTCATCTTCGGCAATAAGCCCGGCGTTCAGATCCGCGTCGATGGCCATCTGCTTGCCCGGCATCCCGTCAAGCACAAAACGCGCGCCCACTTCCGCGATACGTCCGGCACCTTTGGTGATAACCATAAAGTTAATGATGACGAGAATGACGAACACCACGATACCGATGGCAAAGTTACCGCCGACCAGGAAGTGGCCGAATGCCTCAACCACTTTACCCGCCGCGGCAGCACCGGTATGACCTTCCATCAGAATGATACGGGTTGACGCCACGTTCAGCGCCAGCCTTAACAAGGTGGTAAACAGCAGAATGGTCGGGAATGCGGCGAACTCAAGGGTGCGCTGGGTGAACATCGCCACCAGCAAAACCATAATGGACAACGCAATGTTGAATGTGAAAAGCAGGTCGAGGATGAACGCCGGAAGCGGCAAGACCATCATCGACAGAATTAGCAGGATGAGAATCGGTCCGGCAAGGATCTGCCATTGCGTCGATTTCAGGTTGCCGGGCAGGCGCAACATTGCCACCAGATTAGCCATCAGTGTCCTTCTCGTTCATAAAATCCAGCGCGTCAGGCACCGGAAGGTTCTCAGGTTTCACAGGCCGTTGACCGCCAGCCAGACGCCAGCGTTTCAACTGCCATACCCAGGCCAGCACTTCCGCCACCGCGGCGTAGAGTTCTCCTGGGATCTGTTGTCCAATTTCCGCATGGCGATACAGCGCTCGCGCCAGCGGAGGCGCTTCGAGTATGGGCACCCGGTTTTCGGTACCAATTTCACGAATACGCAGGGCGATGAGCCCCGCCCCTTTCGCCACCACTTTCGGCGCGCTCATTTTGTTTTCGTCGTACTGCAGCGCAACGGAATAGTGTGTCGGGTTAGTCACAATGACGTCGGCTTTTGGCACATCTTCCATCATTCGTCGACGGGCGGCAGCACGCTGCATCTGGCGGATACGCCCTTTCACGTGCGGGTCACCTTCCATCTGCTTATATTCATCCCGAATATCCTGACGAGACATGCGCAGTTTCTTGAAGTGGCTGTAAAGCTGGAAGATAACGTCAAAACCCACCATGGGAATAATGCTGAGCACCACCAGCAGGGCACAGAGCCCGGCCAGGTTCAGCGCATTGCTCATCGCGGTTAACGGCGATTCGCTGATAAGACGCATCATTTCCGGCCAGTGGTGCCACAGAAAAAAACCGCCGGTACTGCCCATCAGGACCGATTTAAGAATCGCTTTAAGCAACTCCGCACCGGTTTGCGCCGAGAACATTTTCGCAATCCCCGGCAGCGGGTTCAGTTTCGAAAACTTGGGTTGCAGCGATTTCCCGCTAAACACCAGACCGCCCAGCATCACGGGCGAGACCAGCGCCACCAGCACGACGCCGGTAATCAGGGGCAACAGCGCAAGCATGGCATCTTTAACGAGCAGGATTATCTGGCTGAGGATCAGGTTAGGGTCGTTGACCATACTGTGGTCAAAACGTAGGCCAGCCGAGAGCATTCCCGCCAGTTTGCGGGCGAGCGCCTCCCCACCCCACCAGATAATGCACACGCCTACGATGAGGATCAGCAGGGATGTCAGTTCTCGGGATCGGGGGACCTGCCCTTCCTCACGCGCTTTTTCTAGTCGGTGGGGTGTGGGGGCTTCCGTTTTGTCGTCGTTCTCTTCTGCCACAGTGCCTGCTCGCAGCCCATTTAGTCACGGGTATCATGCCAGCCTGACCTTTCATCAATGGGTTGAAAAAACCCAATAACCGGGTTCTTTTAGCCAGTTCAGCGTCGGAGCAATCGGGTGATGAGTAAAAAACGGCAAAAAAAAAATTTGAGATAGCGTTTGGCAACACTGTCAGCAAGCAGGGCGTGAGCAAGGGCCAGCCACCCCAGCGTTATGCACTCAAAATTAAGCGGCATACCCTCAGGTTGCGTACGCAACCTGAGGGTCATCACCTCAATCAGAAACCAAGGCTGTCCAGCAGGTCGTCTACCTGATCCTGGCTTGCCACAACGCCCGCTTTGGTGGCGTCGAGCTGTGGACCGTTGAGCAGGCTTTCGTTCTCGCGTTTTGGACGAGCGGCCGGTTCCGGAATGTTCTCCAGCAGCACCATCAGCAGCTGACGTTCAATTTCCTGAATCACATCCATCATGCGCTTGATAACCTGGCCCGTGAGGTCCTGGAAATCCTGCGCCATCATGATGTCCAGCAGCTGCGCGTTGGTAAAACTGGTGTGGCCCGGCACATCGCCCAGGAACTGACGGGTATCCGTGACCAGCTCGCGGGCATCCGCCAGCTCGATTGGATTCTCAAACCACTCATCCCAGCGTTTGGTCAGCGCTTTCGCGCCTTTCTCCATCGCATCCTGATGCGGTTGTGACGCTTCAACGCTGTTCAGCGCACGTTCAGCCGCCTGAGCGGTCATCTGCACAACGTAGTCCAGACGATCGCGGGCATCCGGAATGGCTTCCGCCGCTTCAGCAATTGCCTGGTCCAGCCCCAGTTCACGCAGGCTGTCACGCAGCATGCGTGTCAGGCTGCCGATGCGGGCAATGATATCGCTGGGCGAGTGTTCTTCAACGGGTTTCATAGCAGGTTGCATCATCATAACCAACACCTCACATGCCGAGTTTCTCGAAGATCTTACCGAGCTTCTCTTCCAGGGTGGCCGCAGTGAACGGCTTCACAACATAGCCACTAGCGCCCGCCTGTGCTGCGGCAATAATGTTCTCTTTTTTCGCTTCTGCGGTCACCATCAGAACCGGCAATGATGCCATTCCCGCGTCCGCACGGATGGTTTTCAGCAGTTCCAGACCGTCCATGTTTGGCATGTTCCAGTCGGAGATAACAAAACCAAACCCGCCCGCCTGCAGTTTGTTCAGCGCATCAACGCCGTCTTCTGCTTCTTCAACGTTGTTGAAGCCCAGCTCTTTCAGCAGGTTGCGTACGATACGACGCATGGTGGAAAAGTCATCCACAACCAAAAACTTAAGCTCTTTATCCGCCATAAAATAATACTCCTGAGTCAAATACGTATTGCCTGTCCGGCACTGATTTTCGCCAGCATCTGCTGGCTTACCTGGCTAAGATCGACCACTTCGCTCACGCCACCCATATTGATGGCCTCGCGCGGCATGCCGAACACCACACAACTTGCTTCATTCTGCGCAATCGTCCAGGCGCCAGCCTGGTGCATTGCAAGCATTCCGGCGGCACCGTCGTTACCCATCCCCGTCAGGATCACCCCAACGGCGTTGCGCCCCGCATGTTTCGCCACCGAATGAAACAGCACATCCACCGACGGACGGTGCCGGTTTACCGGCGGCCCGTCATGAATTTTGATTTGATAGTTAGCGCCACTGCGCGCCAGCTCCATATGCTTGTCACCCGGTGCGATATACGCATGGCCGGGGAGTACGCGCTCACCGTCTTCCGCCTCTTTCACGCTGATCTGACAAAGCTTGTTCAGACGCTCGGCGAACGAGCGGGTAAAGCCTGGCGGCATATGCTGCGTGATCAGAATACCCGGACTTGACAGCGGCAATGGCTGGAGTACATGACGAATTGCCTCTGTTCCCCCGGTTGACGCCCCAATCACCAGCAGTTTTTCCGAACTGAGTAAAGGACCGGCCTTCAGCGTTACCGGTGCATCCATCGGTTTGTGCGCGGCAAGCTTCGCACGTGACGCGGTGCGGATCTTCTCGGCGATCATTTCGCTGTACGCCAGCATCCCTTCACGAATGCCAAGCTGAGGTTTGGTGACAAAATCCACCGCCCCTAACTCCAGCGCACGCAGGGTAATTTCAGATCCTTTTCCGGTCAGGGATGAGACCATCACCACCGGCATGGGCCGCAGGCGCATCAATTTTTCCAGGAAATCAATGCCATCCATGCGCGGCATTTCGACATCCAGCGTTAACACGTCGGGGTTATATTTTTTAATTAAATCCCGCGCTACCAGCGGATCAGGCGCTGTCGCCACCATCTCCATGTCGCTGTGGCTATTGATAATTTCAGTCATGATCTGGCGCATCAGCGCAGAATCGTCGACAGACAACACCCTGATTTTACTCATGCTTTTTCCTTACTCAGCGCATATACCGTTTGCCCACGCAGGCTAAACTCACGCACGAGGTTGCTGAAGTTTTCCGAGTGCCCGGCAAACAGTAAACCGTCAGGCTTGAGCAACGGAACAAACCGACGCAGAATGTCCTGTTGCGTCGTTTTATCAAAATAGATCATGACGTTACGGCAAAAAATAGCGTCGAATGGCCCCGGCACGTTGTACTGCTTATCCAGCAGGTTAACGGGCGCGAATTCGATACAGTTCGCCAGCTCCTGGCGCACGCGCACCAGGCCTTCATGCGGGCCGGTTCCGCGCATGAAGTAACGCTGCAACTGCTGAGGTGACAGCGTTTTCAGCTCATCCTGGCGATACACGCCGTTGCGTGCCTTTTCCAGCACTTCGGTATCAATATCACTGGCGTAGACTTTCCAGCGTCCAGGCGCCATACCCAGCGTGTCGGCAAGGGTGATCGCCAGCGAGTACGGCTCTTCCCCGGTTGAGGCGGCCGCACTCCAGACGCGATACTCCCCGCTGCGGCGACGCGCGTGCTCCGCCAGGACCGGGAAGTGGTGAGCTTCACGGAAAAATGCGGTCAGGTTGGTGGTTAACGAGTTAATAAAAGCCTGCCACTCTGCGCTGTTCTGGTTCGCTTCGAGCATGCTCAGATAGCGACCAAAATCGTCCAGCCCCAGCGTACGCAAGCGCCGCACCAGACGGTTGTAGACCATGTCTCGCTTATGATCGGCAAGCACAATCCCCGCACGCTGGTAGATTAACTGACATATCCGACGAAAATGCGCGTCGGACAGCGCGAGGCGCTGTGTCATCTGCAACAGTAATGACGTTTGCCCTGGGGGCATTGGTGATGTCATAGCGCCTTCTTAATTACATTCAGGATACAACTGGCACGGCCTGCGACCGCCCGACTTCTGTTACTGCTTCAACGTGCTCTTTCACATTAAATACCGCGACCAGCCCGGTCAGATGATCCGCCTGGCTGGCCAGCTGATCGGTTGCCGCTGCCGCTTCCTCCACTAACGAGGCGTTTTGTTGCGTGACCTGATCCATCTGGCTTACCGCCTGGGCCACCTGCTCAATTCCGCGACGCTGTTCATCGGACGCAGAAGCAATCTCGCCCATGATGTCGTTAACCCGCGTAACGGAGGTGACGATTTCGTGCATGGTTTTCGCCGCCGTGTCCACCAGGGCAGAGCCTTGCTGGACGCGCGAAACGGACTCTTCAATCAGTCCTTTAATTTCTTTCGCGGCGTTGGCGCTGCGGCTCGCCAGATTACGGACTTCACCGGCCACAACCGCAAAACCACGCCCCTGCTCACCGGCGCGTGCCGCTTCAACGGCCGCGTTCAGCGCCAGAATGTTGGTCTGGAACGCAATACCGTCAATCACGCTGATGATGTCGCCAATTTTCTGTGAACTGGCGGCAATGTCCTGCATGGTACTGGCCACGTGAGAGGCCTGATCGCCCCCTTTCTTCGCCGTCATCGCCGCCTGTCTGGACAGGTCAGACGCCTGACGCGCGTTATCCGCGTTCTGGCTTACCGTCGCGGTGAGCTGCTCCATGCTGGCAGCCGTTTGCGCCAGCGAAGCTGCCTGCTGCTCGGTGCGCGACGAGAGATCGTTATTGCCTGCCGCAATCTCCGAGATCCCGGTGTGCATGGCATAACTGCCCTGTCGCACATCGGAGACCGTTTCCCGCAGGGCGCCCTGCATCGCCTTCAGGCTGGCAAAAATCGCCGAAATTTCGTTCTTGCCGTACACCGCCACCGGACGCGCCAGGTTACCCTTCGCAATACTGTCGAAGTGGCTGCTGACGATCGCCAGCGGTTGCACAATCATTCTGCGCGACCAGTACAGGGCACCGCCGGTCAGCAGCACCGCCAGAATCACCACCACGGCAAAAATCACGCCTGACATATGGTAGTTTTTACGGCTGTCATTCCCGGCGCGTTGGACAAACTGGTTAATGTTCTGCTGCCAGGCATTAAAGCTCGCATCAAACGCCGCCTGGGACGCCTGGACCGGCGCGGTCATAAAGTCCGAGAGCTGGTTGTTCTCAAGCCAGGTCGCCTGGTGATCCAGGTCGCTGTGCCACTGATCAAAACGCTTCTTCATCGCGACTTTCAGCGCTTTCACTTCCGCGCTGCCGGCGTCCTGTGCCGCGAAGGCGTTAAACTGCGCGTCAGCCAGCTTCAGGCTGTCGCGCGCGGTCACCATCAACGCCTTGATGTCATCCGGCGGATAACTCAGGGCGGTTAAGGTTCCCGCTTTGTTCAGCGCCGTGCTTGCCTGCAACAGTACGGCGCGCGTCTGTGCCACGGCGGCGCGCTGCTGGTTACTCGCCTCAACTTCCTGCAAATTCTGATAGCCATCGCGAAACGCCCAAAAAGACAACCCGTTACTGCCAACCTGCAACACACCGCAAAGGATCAGAATCAAAAACAGTGTGGTCGAGATACGAATACGATTTAACATCCACGCTCCCATCATGCGGCAAGCAGCCGCGGTTTAAATGTCAGTCAAAATGTTTCCCAGTTTTCATTTCCGGTCGTCGCTGCAGGTTTACGGGTCGCTGCCGCTGCTGCGGCAGGCGCGAGATACGTTGCTTGCGGGGTGACCGTGTTTCCAGCGAGTGAAGCGAGACGAAACGCCGAGACGGCCATCTTCAGACGGCTTGCCTGGTCTTCCAGCGCAGCGGCCGCCGCAGCGGACTCCTGCACCAGCGCGGCGTTTTGTTGTGTCACGCGATCCATTTCCGATACCGCCAGAGCGACCTGGTCGATACCACGACTCTGCTCATCAGACGCAGAGGCGATTTCACCCATGATGTCCGTTACGCGGGTAACGGCATTCACGATGTCATTCATGGTTTCCCCTGCGCTTTCTACCAGCACGGAGCCGGTATCGACGCGGGAAACGGAGTCTTCAATCAGGGCCTTGATCTCTTTCGCCGCGTTGGCACTGCGGCTGGCAAGGTTGCGCACTTCCCCGGCCACCACGGCAAACCCGCGCCCCTGCTCGCCCGCACGTGCGGCTTCAACGGCGGCGTTGAGGGCGAGGATATTGGTCTGGAAAGCGATGCCGTCGATAACGCTAATGATGTCGGCGATTTTCTTCGAACTGTCGGCGATTTCGTGCATGGTTTTCACCACGCCGTCCACCACGCGACCGCCTCGCTGCGCCGTTTCGGACGCGCTTTCCGCCAGCTGTGAGGCCTGACGGGCGTTGTCCGCGTTCTGCTTCACGGTCGCGGTAAGCTGCTCCATGCTGGCGGCGGTCTCTTCGAGCGCCGACGCCTGCTGTTCGGTGCGCGACGACAGATCGTTGTTGCCCATCGCAATTTCGCTGGTACCGGTATAAATGGCTTCCGATCCGTTACGCACGTTGGCGACGGTCTCAATTAGCGAGCGCTGCATATGATCAACGCTGTTTGCCAGCTCGGTAATTTCATTGCGCCCGGAGACGGTCAGCGTTTTGGTCAGGTCACCACCGGCAATCTCGCGAATGTGGGCAATGACGCGACCGAGAGGATTAAGCAGGATGTGGCGAATGCCGTACCACACGCCCACCAGCACGATGACCAGCGCCAGCGCCATGACGGCCATCTGCCATTTGGCAAAGCGGTAATCATTCTGGCTTTGCGTAAAGGCCGAGTGATACAGGTCGCCACTGGCTTTGGCGTATTCCCCGAGTGCCGCACCAAGGGCGTTTTGCATCCCCTGGGTAGGTTGCGCGAAATACGCGTCCATGTTGCCGCTTTCCAGGAACTGAATAAGCTCCGTCAGACCGGCATAGTAGGCGTTGTACTTTTCATCGATATTCTGGCTCACCTGCGCCATGGCAGGCTGTGGCGTGATTTTCTTAAAGGCGTCGTAGTGTTTCGCTGCGTCAGCAAGGGTCGCCCGCGCATTTTTCAGCAGTTCCGTTTTCGCACTGCTCTGCTGATTATTTGGATCCATCATCATGCGGGCGGAAGAGCGGCTCAGGTTGATACGCGTTTGCAGCATCAGATCCCACGTCGACGTCAGTTCACTCTGCTGTACGCGGAGATCGTTCGAGGCGGCGAAACTGTCCTGGTTTTGTTTAAGTGACGAGAAAAAAAGCCCGCCGGAGGTAAGCTGAAGAAGTGCGAAAATGACCAGCACCATCATAAGCATTGTGACAACGCGGATACGGTTCAACATACAACACCTTCTCATAGATTTATTAACGGTGTTATCGGCACTGACTACAGGAACTTTACATTTGAGAAAGGGAAAAGCGCGGGGTTAAAACGCAACGTCAACGATCAGCGTATCGGTATAGGTGCCGGCAGGCGGCGTAGACTGGCTGGTAAGGACTTTGGCAGTGTAGTTGTAGGTTCGCAATAAACCGTCGGTACTGACCTGCGAGGAGGTTGCGCTGGTCCAGCGCTCGGTACCGCTGCCACCCCAGCGGTTGGTCGTGGCTTCTTTATAAATGTCGTAACTCATGTAGTTACTGCCGCTCACCATGCGGCGAACATTATTCAGCGCGTTGGCACCATTATTAATTCCGATAGTGTAAGTGCTTCCTTTGGTACAGGTGACGGCAATCGCCTGCGAGACAGTGGGGAAACTTTGCACCAGCGGCGCACTGTTGAAGTTGACGTCCGGCGTGGTCATGGCGCTGCAGTCGTTGGTGACGGTCATGTTGAGAAGAATACTGGTGGTCGCCGTGCCTGTCTGGGGAACGGTGCAAAGGCCCAGCACGCCCACGGAACAGACGCTGTAGTTGATGCTGAAGGTGAGCAGCACCTGATAGGGCCCGGCTGTGACGTTTTGTCCGGCAACGGTGCGGAAATAAAGCGGAATGCTGTACTGTTTTGACCCCAGTAATCCCAGCAGGGTGTTGCCGCTCCAGGTATAAGCTTTGCTGATTTGCACTTCGCTATTGCCCGAACACCCCGTTAACCCGCACAACCGGGTGGGGATCACATCCGTGATGGCCGCATTGTCGGTGCGTTTCATGGTGGCACGGCTGTTGCCTGAAACCGACGCGGCGGTGTAGTTCAGCGTCACCGAGTCGTTGGTCAGAAGATTGAGCACGGCGTCGCATGCCACAATCAGCCTGCCGGTGGTTTCGACCTCCCCGGTTCCGCTGAGCGCGAACGAGGTGACGCTACCAAATGACGCATTTACCGTACTGACGGTACACGCCGCCCAGCCGCCGCCGGAAAACAGCAGCAGCATCAACAGCAGTAAGCGCTTCACCGTTCCTCCCGGCAAATCAGCGGTCCATATGTCTGCAGTTTATGTTCCGGATTGGCCCCCACGGTCAGCGTGGCCGAGCAGTGTTTTCCATCTGGCGTAATCACCTCAAGCGGGTTCACATCGCTGAGATTTTCCAGCCAGGCGATGCCGTCATACCCCACCACCGCATTGTTGCGCGAGGCACGTCGAACCTGGCTTCCCACCGGAATAGCCTGCCCCTGCTTGTCATGCAGAATGACGCTTGCCACCCGCTCCTGCTCCATCGGGAAATCGACCAGATAACCGCTGTGGCGGCGAATAGCGATCCGCCGCTCTGTCTCTTTCAGCCGGGTATCCGCGGGCAGATTCAGGGTATCAATGCGATAACTGGCCGGGTAATAAGCCGATACCCCGCTGACCAGCAGGTAGCCGTTATTGTTCGTTTTGCCGACCGGCTGGTTCTCATAGCTGACGGGAACGTCCGGGTGACCGTCGGTGCTGATCACCACAAACGCATCGTTGATTTTGTTTGCCGCAAACAGCTCGCCGTCCATCAGCACAACCGCGCCCATCGCCTCCCCCCACCAGGTCATCATGTCCCTTTCGCCATAACCACCGCCCTGAAGTTCGATGTTGTTATTGCGCCAGCCCAGCGTTCCCTGCTGATAATCATTGGCTTTCGACTGGTTGGCCCATGCCATGTTCCAGCTAAAGCCACCGTCGGAAGGCATGGAGTGGTTGTAGTTGATACGCTGCGTACTGCCGGCATCTGGCGTGTTTTCATAGGTTACGGCGGCACTGTCACGCTCTCCCAGCGGCACCTGAAGCGACATGGCCACCGTCCAGTCTCCCCGCTGCTGATCGCGGCTTGCAGCCAGATAAATACTGCTCGCCCCCCACAGATTGCGGCTCCAGGAGAGATTCAGCAGTTCGGTTTTTTGGTTGTCAAAGCTCTCCACGCCGATCCACGCAGCACCGAGACTGCCATACTCACCCAGGTTAAAGGTGAGAGAATACTGGTCGGTGTTGCGACTAAAACTGGCGATGGGCCGGTCATTTTCGTCATAGACCGTCGGTTGGTCGTAGAGGGCGAGGTTGCCAAAATCGCGATCGCGCCGCGTATGCTGTGTCGCTACACTAAATTCACTGGTACTGTACTGATAGCCCCAGTTGATTTGCCCGCCATTATCTCCACGCATGCGGCTTTGAGAGTACGCGGTATTCACGACGCCAAACCGACCCAATTTAACCACCGTCCCCATCCCGCCCAGCGCCAGCGCTTCTGCCCCTTCGGCATGGCCCTCCAGCGTCAGCCAGTCCGTAACGCCGTAGCGATACGACCCACTACCCGCCGCCGGGCCGTAGTCAAAATTCTTGATGCCGTAATTACGCCGCAGGCTGCCGAGCGTCACCGCCCCGTCGCTCAGGCCTTGTTTCAGCAATTCGCTGGTGACGTAAAACGGCAGCGTGGTACTCACCTGGCGCCCCAGCGCATCGGTGGTGACCAGTACCGCGTCCCCTGCTCCGTTGATATAGGGCAGATTGGTCAGGGTGAACGGTCCCGGCTGAAGCTGGGTCGAGCCGGAACGATAGCCATTGATAAAGAGATCCACCGAGGTGGGAACCGCCGCTTCGCCCGAGAACTCTGGCAGTGGCCAGGTCACGAGGTCAGGACGCAGGGAGAAATCCCGCCCGTAGCTGATCCCGCCCATGCGCACACTGGTGCTCCAGCTCAGGGCATCGCTGATCACATCCCCGGCGGTCCAGGTCGTGGCCTCGTCCTCGTTCGTCATCAGAAGCGTCGTGTCATAGCGCACATACCCTTCCTGCTGACCGTCGTTTCCGGTGAAATTTTCCCGGGCATAGCCGGTTGAAGAAAAGGAGCCGTTCTCATTGAAGTAGCGGAATTCATGCCAGAGCGAGGCCTGTCCGCCGACATGTTCCGTATGGTTGGTGTAGAGATCGTAATTGAGCAGCGCTCCACGCCCGAAGTGTGGTTTGCTTTGTGACATTTGTCCGCTGAAAGGGGTCACGCGTGAGGCGACCCAGTCGGCCGGAACGCCCAGCAGCAGACGCTGCGCCGCGCTATCGTACTCTACGCGCACCTGCGGCAGGGTAGAAAGGTTCACGTCTCCGGCAGGCACATGCTCCGGCGGAAGCCCTGCCCGCAGCAGGTCGGCGCTGGAAATAAAGAATGCCCCCTCGCGCTGCGTCACGGGCACCACCATACCGGTGTCGTAGTGATTCAACACAATCGAGAGCTGAAAGACCGCTTCGCCGTTCAACGCCTGAGCCTGCGGCGGCGGCGGTAAACTGTCATCGCCGGGCTCAGCCCAGGTGCTGGTACTGACGCAGAGCAGGATCATCATCGCCGGTTTCAGTTGACGGGCGTCGACTGCCATTGCGTATCCCTGGCATTAATCTGCGCGCTCAGCCGGTCTGGCTGGCCTATTCCGGCCGGGATTGACCAGGTGCGGGTGCTGCCCGCAAGAACATACCCGAGTAATCCGTCTGCAACCGTCCGCTTCTGCCCGCCCTGCTCAAGCGCCACCTGGCTGAGTTTGACGTGCACATCCCCCTGATTACGGACCTCCAGGGCAGGATGTCCCTTCTCCTGCGTCACCCGCCAGCTCAGATTTTTGGTCTCCACCAGCGCATGATGTGCCCCCTCTTTTAGGGTCGGGATCCCCTGTCCATAAACGAACAAAGGAATGGAGTAGCGCATTTGCAATTTCAGGCCTATGGCCGGCTCGGCTTTGGCATCCGGCTGGGGGATTTCATCCACAATAATGCGGTAGGCCTGTTCGACGCCGAGCGGCACCGAACCCTGCTTAATCAGACGAATAAGCTGCTTACTGCCTTTGCCAATGGTGACGATGGGCGGGCTGGCCACCACGTCCTGCTGTGCGGAGTAGCGTTCATAACCGCCCTCCTGCTTCCAGCGCACAATGCGGACCTGCATTGTCGTTGCGCTGTTCCCCTGATTCTGGATCCATAATTCAGTGGCTTTGGCATCCGCTGACAGCCACGGATCGATGGGCCACAACAGAATGGTTGCCGCCGCCTGCGCCTGGCCTGTCGCCGCAGCCATTCCCCCCAACAAACTCACCAGACAAAGGTGTCTGAAAAATGGCTTCATCGACTGTCTCCCTTTATCACCATGACAAGGTCACGGTGAGCTGATCAGAATACGTTCCTGCCGGGCTAAACCCGGTCAGCAGCGCCACGCCAAAAAGCGGCAGCGCAATGTTATTACTGTTGGTATAGGTCACCGGTATTGCCTGATTGACGCCAATTTCGCTGTTCGCCGCCAGCGAACTGCTGCTGTAAAGGCGATATCCCACCACTTCCGTTCCCCCTGAGCGCTTCATACGCCGAACGGAGGAGTAATTCTGTCCGCCGTTAATGCTCATACTCAGCGCCACGCCAGGCGTGCAGGCGATGGACAAGGCCCCGTTAGGCACAAAACTGGTGCTCACCGGGGCACTTTCCACCCCGTTGTGGGTACCGAAATCGAGCGTACCGAAAACTCCTCCGCTGCCCGCGGATACCGCGCACCCGGGCACAATGCTCGCGCTGACCTTAAATGACTGTGACGTCACAGCACCCGCCGCAGGCACCAGCATCAGGCAGACGATCAGCGCGTACAAAGGGTGCACGATCCCCTCCGCGCTGTTGCGCAGACGCAAAATGGATGCCTTCATGGCTGCGTGAAACTAGTAGGTGACGCTGACGTTAATCGTGTCGGTGTAGGTGCCCGGAACGACCGTAACGCTGTTACCGCCCCCGGTAATGCGCCCGTAAAGTGTGTAACTGTCGATGCCCCCGGCGGTTGACGCTATTGGTAGTGCCGCGTTGTTGGCAACGACGTTGTTAAATCCGCTGTCGCTATACAGGCTGTAAGCCACACCCTGTGCAGCATTGGTGGTGTTGACCAGATAGCGCGCAGGCGTGCCTGGCGTCCCCACGACGGTACCCGGCGCGGTGGAGTTGGTATTCCCGGTGATCGCCACCGTATAGCTGGCGGTCGTACATTGAATGGTGAACGTGTTACCGCCGCTGGCACCGGTCAACTGCGTCGTCAGGGTGGAAAACGTTGCGGGATGGGTGCCGAAATCCAGGGTCCCGAAGTTAATGCCATTTTGCGTGGGCGAGCCGTTTATCAGACAACCGTTCGTCAGGGTTAACGTCGCGCCAATAGTACCGCTGCTGGTCACCGCCAGCGCCTGTTGGGCTGTTGTCGCCGTCAGCAACGTGCCTGCACAGATCAAAAGGAGTTTTCTTTTCATTTACCACCCTCCAGAAGACATTTCCGTTCGCTTGCCACATTTTATTTTTGCTGTTCAAGATGTTAGCCCCACTTAACGTTCCTCTTCCGGGGGGTTATTGAGAATTTAGTTTATGGATACCGCTTCGACCACCCGCGCCGCGGAGGGCAAGACTGATGGCTTATTGACTGAATATTTATTTATAAAACAGGATGTTAATACTTTGTGAATGCCTTATTTCTCGTATATGCAGAGGATATATCCATCGAAATGTGATCTGCATCACAATATATCGTCGAGGCGTTAACAACAAAATTAATAAAAATTAAAAACTAGTTGTATCTCCCTCCGCTTTACTTCAATTTATGTGCCGAATAATTTCCTGCGTCGTAATAAAAAATCTATATACATCGGCGCAGACGGCAACCAAAGCGCATAGAGGGTCTTTTTTCGTGGCAAGTGCAAACAAACTCACACTCTTCATCGTGATTTTCATGCTGGCGGGTATTCTTTCAGGGGCGGCGATTCATGAGTATGCCTCTGCGGATGCCATCAAAGCATGGTCGGATAACATCACGCTGCTGACCGATATTTTCCTGCGTCTGATTAAAATGGTTATTGCACCACTGGTCTTCAGCACGCTGACCGTAGGCATTATGAAACTGGGTGAAACCTCCACCATTGGTCGCGTGGGCGGCAAAGCGATGGTGTGGTTTATTAGCTCATCCGTGCTTTCCATTCTGGTGGGACTGTTTATCGTCACGCTGGAGCGTCCGGGCAGCGGCCTGAACCTGGCTATCCCGAAAGAGGCGGTAGACACCGGCCTTGCGGTGGGAGGGATGACGCTGAAAGCGTTCTTGTCCCATACCATTCCGACCAGTATCGCCGGTGCGATGGCGAACAATGAAATCCTGCAGATTGTGGTCTTCTCTATGTTCTTCGGCATCGCCGGCGCGTCGCTGGGGCAAAAATTCAATGCCCCGCTGGTGGCCGCGCTGGATGTGGTCTCCCATATCATGCTGAAGGTGACGGGTTACGTGATGTACGTCGCCCCGCTGGCCATTTTCGCCGCCATCTCATCTGTGATTGCCACTCAGGGTCTGGGCATTCTGCTGAACTATGCCTCCTTTATTGGCGGCTACTACGTGGCAATCCTTCTCACCTGCATGGTGCTGCTGGCCGTCGGCTATATGGTGCTGAAGAAAGAGGTGTTCCGCCTGGTCAGCATGCTGAAGGACCCGGTGCTGGTGGCGTTTACCACCAGCAGTTCAGAAGCGGCGTATCCAAAAACGCTGGAGCAGCTTGAGCGTTTTGGTTGCTCGCGCAATATCGCCTCCTTCGTTCTGCCGATCGGTTACTCCTTTAACCTGGTGGGCTCTATGGTGTATTGCTCTTTCGCCTCGATGTTTATCGCCCAGGCGTACAATATTCACCTGAGCTTCACCGAAGTGACCGTGCTGATGCTGACGCTGATGCTGGCTTCAAAAGGGATTGCGGGGGTGCCTCGTTCGTCGCTGGTGGTGCTGGCGGCAACCATCCCGAGTTTCAATATTCCGGTGGCGGGTATTTTGCTGCTGATGGGGATCGATCATTTCCTGGATATGGGACGTTCAGCGATTAACGTGCTGGGTAACGGTATTGCGACTGCGATGCTGTCGCAAAATGAAGGGGCGCGTGAAGCGGAGACTGAGCTGGTAGAGCAGGAAGCGTAACGGGTTGGCCGAATGGTTTCGTTCACCTTAAGACCAGCAGAAAATACTACGTCTGCAGTAAGTGAATAAGATAAGGGGGCTGCAATAGCCCCCTTAATACGTTCACCGCAGCGGGCGAATCAGATAACCGAAATGCCCGACTGAACGAAACGGTTCCACGAAAGCCTCACAGAACCGTTTAGAGAAACATTACGCCACGTGATTCGTCGCGATATCCAGCAGCGCCATCTCATCACTGTTCAGCAGCTTCTCAATATTCACCAGAATTAGCATACGCTCACCCAGCGCTCCCAGCCCGGTCAGATACTCGGTAGACAGCGTGACCGCAAACTCCGGCGCCGGACGGATTTGATCGGACGTCAGGGACAGCACATCAGATACGCCATCCACCACGATCCCAACCACGCGCTGCCCCAGATTCAGGACAATCACCACGGTGTTCTCGTTATAGTCCACGTCACCCTGGCTGAACTTCACGCGCAGGTCAACGATAGGCACAATCACGCCGCGCAGGTTGGTGACACCTTTAATAAAGGCAGGCGTGTTCGCGATGCGGGTAACCTGGTCGTAACCACGAATTTCCTGCACTTTCAGGATATCGATGCCGTACTCCTCATCGCCTAAAGTGAATACCAGGAATTCCTGCCCTGATGGCTCGCCCGCCAGTTTCGTTACATTACTCATACCGGTCATGTTATTACCTTCTACTTAATCAGGCGGCTGTGTACGCCACACGTTGTTCACGATTTAATCCCTGAAGCGCCGACACATCAACGATCAGCGCCACGCTACCGTCACCCAGAATAGTGGCGGCAGAAATACCTGGCACTTTGCGGTAGTTGCTTTCGAGGTTCTTCACGACCACCTGGTGCTGGCCAATCAGCTGATCAACCAGCAGCGCGTAGCGGCGACCCGCACTTTGCAGGATCACCACGATCCCCTGCGTGGCCTCGGTTTTCGCGCCATCCACTTCGAACACTTTCCACAATTCGACCAGCGGCAGGTACTCACCGCGCACTTCAAGAACGCGCTCGCCACCCGCCAGCGGATGCAGATCTTCTTCACGCGGCTGCAGCGATTCCATCACCGCGTTCAGCGGCAGAATAAAGACTTCGTCCGCCACTTTCACCGACATGCCGTCGAGGATTGCCAGCGTCAGCGGCAGCAGGATACGAATGGTGGTGCCGGAACCTTGCTTAGACTTGATCTCAACGTGGCCGCCCATCTCCTGAATGTTACGCTTCACCACGTCCATTCCCACGCCGCGGCCGGAAACGTCCGTCACCTGCTCTGCGGTCGAGAAGCCTGGCGCGAAGATCAGCATGCCCACTTCTTCGTCAGTCATGTTTTCGTTGACCGCCATTCCCTGCGAAATGGCTTTCGCCAGAATGCGCTCACGGTTCAGGCCCGCACCGTCATCGGTCACTTCGATGCAGATGTTCCCGCCCTGGTGTTCGGCGGAGAGGATCAGATTCCCGACCGGGGATTTTCCGGCGGCAATGCGGTTTTCCGGCAGTTCGATACCGTGGTCGAGGCTGTTACGCACCAGGTGCGTTAACGGGTCGATAATGCGTTCGATCAGGCTTTTATCCAGTTCGGTGGAGCTGCCCATCAGCGTCAGTTCAATCTGTTTATTCAGTTTGCTGGCCAGGTCACGCACCAGACGCGGGAAGCGGCTGAAGACATATTCCATCGGCATCATACGAATGGACATCACCGATTCCTGCAGGTCGCGGGCATTACGTTGCAACTGCCCCATGCTGGTGATCAGATCGCCGTGGGTCACCGGATCCAGTTCGTTAGACCGCTGTGCCAGCATCGACTGGGTAATCACCAGTTCACCCACCAGGTTAATCAGCTGGTCAACTTTCTCGACGGCGACGCGGATGCTGGTGGATTCACTGGAACGCGCGGCCGGTTTGTCACCACGGCCTGGCGCGGCAGCATCTTTTGGCACCGCTTTCAATACCGGCGCCGCAGGCGCAACGGCAGGCGCGGCCGCCTGAGGAACAACCGCCACCTCTTCCACTGCCGCTGGCACGTCAACCGCCGCCGTTTCGGTTTCAAACGCGATCTGGTCGGCTTCGATAACAAAGCACAGGACCGCCACGATATCGTCCTGGCTGATCCCCTCTTCCAGCGTCGCACTCAGGCTGTCTTTGCCTTTCACCACGTTGCTTAATTTCGCCAGGTTACTCAGCTCTTCTTCAAGAAGGTCAACTTCGTTCTCTTTGAGGCGTGACAGCACCACGCGCACTTTACTCGCAGCGGCGGCCGGGGCCGCCTCTTGTGCGGTAACGGCATCGACAACGCTCAGTTTGGCTGCCGGAACAACGGCTGCGGCTGCGTCACCTTTGGCTTCCAGCGCGAGCTGGCGCAGCGCATTGCAGATGTATTCAAAGCTGGCGGCATCAGGCTCTGCCGAGCTTTTATAGGCGTCGAGCTGTTCCTGCATAATATCTTTGGTTTCCAAAAACAGGTTGATAATGTCGGTATTGAGCTGCATCTCACCGCGTCGTGCTTCATCCAGCAGGTTTTCCATTAAATGGGTCGTTTCCTGCAGGATGGTAAATCCAAACGTTCCGGCTCCGCCTTTAATCGAGTGCGCCGCACGGAAGATGGCATTGAGCTGCTCGGAGTCCGGTGCTTCAGGCACCAAATCCAGCAAGTGTTGCTCCATATCGGCCAACAATTCGTCGGCTTCATCAAAGAATGTCTGGTAAAAATCGCTAATATCCATGCTCACGCTATCACCTCGGATTGGCTGGTGGCGATGTTGGAACGGCAGCCGAAGGAACGGCCCCAGGCTGTTTTAAATCGTCCAGTGACTCATTCTGACTTTCGGCGTTTTCGTGCAGGATGGCCTGCTCCGCCTGCTGGTTCAGCACTAAAAGACTGATACGACGGTTGATGGCGTCATCCGGCCCGCGGTTAGTGACACGCATGGTTGATGCCATGCCGACCACGCGCAGTACCTTGCCATCATCAAGCCCACCTGCCACCAGCTCGCGACGCGAGGCGTTGGCACGATCGGCAGAAAGCTCCCAGTTGCTGTATCCCTTCTCACCCGTGGCGTACGGGAAGTCATCCGTGTGTCCAGACAGGCTGATACGGTTAGGAATACCGTTCAGCACTGGCGCAATGCCGCGCAAAATGTCGCGCATGTATGGCTCAACTTCCGCGCTGCCCGTTTTGAACATCGGGCGGTTCTGGCTATCAATAATCTGTATACGTAAACCTTCCTGCACCAGATCGATCTTCAGGTGTGGTCGCAGGGCACGCAGTTTAGGATCCGCCTCAATCAGCTGATCGAGATCGCCGCGCAGTTTCTTCAGGCGCGCTTGCTCCATGCGTTTTTTCAGCTCGTCGATGTTCGGCTCTTTCTTCACCTCACCCTTCTGCTGGGTGTAATCATCGCCACCGCCAGGGATCGGGCTGTCGCTGTTAGAGATTCGCTGTCCACCGGTCACGGCGGTCGCCAGCGGCGTTCGGAAATACTCGGCAATCTGGATCAACTCTTTCGGGCTGGAGATGGAGATGAGCCACATCACCAGAAAGAATGCCATCATTGCGGTCATAAAATCGGCGTACGCGATTTTCCAGGAGCCATGCGCGCCGTGCCCATGCCCCTTGTGCTTGCGTTTTTTTACGATGACGATCGGATGGGACTGATTTTTCATGCGTCCTCAGTTGTCGTCTGTTGGTTTGGGTTTTTCACCGCGCGCACGTGTTCTTCAAGCTCGATAAACGACGGGCGCTCGCTGGAATAAAGCGTTTTACGGCCGAATTCAACTGCGATAGGTGGCGCATAACCGTTAAGGTTAGAGAGCAGCGTGATCTTCACGCACTGCATCATTTTGGTCGTTTCCGCGCTTTTCTGACGCAGAACGCTGGCCAGCGGAGAGATAAAACCATACGCCAGCAAAATACCGAGGAAGGTGCCCACCATCGCATGCGCAATCAGCGCGCCCAGCTCTGCCGCAGGACGATCCGCCGAGGCCAGCGCGTGTACCACGCCCATCACCGCCGCGACGATACCGAACGCAGGGAGGGAATCGCCCACCAGCGCCAGGCTGTTTGCCGGCACTTCGGATTCGCTTTCGTGCGTTTCAATCTCTTCGTCCATCAGCGCTTCGATTTCGAAGGTGTTCATGTTGCCGCTGATGATCAGTCGCAGGTAATCGACGATGAAATCCAGCATCATTGCGTCAGCGAGAATGCGCGGGTAGCTGGCAAAAATTTCGCTCTCTTTCGGGTTTTCAATATCCCGCTCAAGCGAGAACATGCCCTGCTGACGCGACTTCGCCATCAGACGATAGAGCAGCGCAAGCAGATCCATATACATGCTTTTGGTGTATTTAGAGCGACGGAACAGCAGTGGAATAGCTTTCAGCGTGCCCTTGATCGATTTACCGTTATTACCAACGATAAAAGCCCCTACCCCTGCGCCGCCGATGATAATAAGTTCAGCCGGTTGATAGAGTGCTCCAAGGTGCCCGCCGGTCATCATGTAACCGCCGAAAACTGTACCGAGAACTACCAGGTAACCTAATAAGATAAGCACGACATCATCCTTCCGCTAGTGACTATGGCAAGGATGTTCAGCTCGCAGCGTTTACCGTTTGCGGGGTAAAAAAAAGCAGCGGTAATTGCTTACCGCTGCTGGAATCTTGCCCACACGTTCGGGTTAAACAGCTTGTTCGATCTGTTCATCCAGCAGTTGTGGAATAATATCGGCAGCTTCCCGGGAAAGTTTACGTCTTTTTACTGCTCGGGATGGAGGCTGGCATAAACTACAGGCGAAGCTGCCTGCAGGCTGATGCGCATGGGTAATAAAATTGCCATCGCAGCAGTTACAGCGCGACAGCTCAAGCATTCCGCTTTCAACAAAACGCACCAGCGTCCATGCGCGGGTGAGCGCCAGCAAAGGACCCTCGTCCTGCTGCGGGCATTGTTCAAGGTAAAGTTTATACGCTTTGATCACGGCATCAACGCCGCTACACAAACCGGTTTTGAGAAGATACTGCCAGGCATTACAGAACATGGAGGCATGAATGTTCTGTTCCCAGGTCATAAACCAGTCCGTTGAAAACGGCAGCATTCCTTTCGGCGGGGGACTACCACGTAACTCTTTATACAATTTGATGAGGCGACCACGACTCAGCTGAGTCTCGCTTTCCAGCATTTGTAAACGAGCACCGAGCGTAATCAGCTCCATTGCTAACTGTATGTCACGCGCTTCCTGAACAATGCTTTTCTCGCTCATTGCTAGGCCCTTTTCTTACGGGCTGCGTCATCAGGCTGGCTGATTTCGGTAAGCAAGCGAGTGGAAAGAAGAATACCGGTATGGATCTGTTGAAGATCGTCAACACGGGAATCCTGCGTCAGACGCGTGATAGTCTGAGGATTGTCAAAACGGAACTGGCAAACCAGTTGGTTTGTTTCCGCCAGTTTAACCATTTGAGGAAGGGTTAACCCACCCAGCATGGTTGCCATTTCTTCATTAATACCCAGACGAAACATCGCGGACGCCTTGTCCTGACTAATCAAACGCTGCGCGAGCAGTAAATACGACAAATTGATGTCATAGATATGTTTTAGCAACTCGGATGTATGCATTGTTCCCATCCCGAATAACCAACTATTATTTTTATGCGGAAAGACCGCACCCCGTGATGTCGCCGGGAAATCACCCGGTATAAAAAAGAAAAGGCTAAATGCATAGTCGAATTTAGGTTTGTATTCATTGAAACGCGCAACAGCTGAAACGCGGTTACGTCTCTTACACGTTTTATCATTTCTTACAAATAACTAAGATTTTTCCTAATTCGACGCAAACTCTACTCGTCAGTTTTGACACATACAATGCAGCCACCCCCAAATTTAAAAAAAATGTGATCTACGTCACACAATTTAAGTGAATATCTCCCATAAATCCATCAGTATGACTTGTAAATTGGTTGTTTTTTGAACGATCGACACTGTTTTCTATTCTTTATGGGCGAATACTCATGCAGGAGCATGAGCAGAAGTGGCATGACATGTGCTGTTCGAAACGTGTCAGCGACCGGATGCGCGTCACAGCGAATCCATCGTAAGGTCACATTTTCATTACCTATAAAAAACATGTAGTTATGCAAAACGCCCATAACAATTGTTTCACATGGTAATCATTAGAAATGTGTTTATAACGTCTTAAAACGATTTAACACCGGAAACGTAAAAAAGTGTGATTCAGGTTAAGTTGTTAATTTTTTTCATTTAGGCACGTTTTCCCGTTATTCTTCTTATAAGAATAATTAATGAATAATTATGATTAGCTTCACACTTATGTCGTATTCACCTCTTGCAGATCCGGTGAAATCGCGGTAATGGTGACTAAGACGCTGTCTTTCAGACACCTAAGGAGTGCGTTATGAGTTACTCCCATCTTCTTGTTTCTGTTGCGGTTTCGCCCGAAAGCCATGAACTCATCGCCCGGGCGGTTTCCATTGCCAGACCGCATAATGCCCGTATCAGCCTGATCACCCTCGCGGCCGAGCCTGAGATGTATAATCAACTGGCTGCCCCCATGCTGGAAGATATTCGTGAGGTCTTACAGGAAGAAACGCAGCAATTTATGCGAGAGCTGGTAGAAAAGGCGCAATATCCTATATATGACACCATTATTGCGACAGGGGAGCTTAATGCGCATATTCTCAGCATGTGCAGTAAGCAGAATATTGATTTAGTAATATGCGGGAATCATAACCACAGCTTTTTTTCTCGCGCAGCCTGTGCGGCGAAATCGATTGTGGCGTCAAGCCAGGTGGATGTGTTGTTAGTGCCTCTTGGGGGTCGTTAAACCCCCAGAGGAAAATCAGGCGAGTTTAGGGAATGTCGCGATCTTTTTTTGCAGATGGCCTTCATTACTCTGCGGCGCAATATCACGAAGATCGCGAATAAAACGCGCCTGCCAGTGGTTAATATCGTTCTTACGGATCGTTTCCATCATCTCGGCATGGCGGGAAATACGCTCCGTGAGCGGCATCGTCAGCGCACGGTTGAGGGCATTCGCCACGTCGTCACGATCGTAAGGGTTGACGATAAGCGCAGACGTCAATTCATTGGCGGCCCCGGCAAACTGGGAAAGCACCAGCACACCCGGATCGGCGGGGTCCTGGGCGGCGACGTACTCTTTCGCGACCAGGTTCATCCCGTCCCGCAATGGCGTAACCAGCCCGACATCCGCATAGCGGAACACTTTCATCAGGATCTTACGGTCAAAGTGTTGATTGAGATAAAAGAGCGGCGTCCAGCCCAACTGACCGTAGCGGCCATTAATGCGCCCTGCTTCCGTCTCCAACTGGTGACGAATATCCTGATAAGCCTGCACTTCACCGCGCGAGGTGGGCGCTATCTGCGTATAGCGGATTTTACCGTGATGCTGCGGATACTTCTCCAGCAGCGTTTCATACGCCAGGAAACGTTCCGGCAGCCCTTTAGAATAATCAAGACGCTCCACCGAGAAGATATTCTTCACGTGCTTGAGTTCATTCTTAAGCTGCGCCAGTTTGGGCGGCAGCGGACCGGAAGCCTGCTCGGCAATCTCTTCAGGTTCAATACCGATGGGATACACTTCAGTGTGGAATGTCTTGCCCCAGGCCGTATGGGTTTTCCCCCCTTTGGTCACCACTCGCGTTTTGCCGGACACAGAATCGAGGAACGCAAGTCGATCATTCTCGGTCTGGAAGCCCAGCAGATCGTAGTCACACAACGCATCCAGCAACTCTTCATGCGGCGGCAGCGCGGTAAAGATTTCTGGCGTCGGGAACGGAATATGCAGGAAAAAACCAATCCGGTTATTCACTCCCCTTTTACGCAACTCTCTGGCGAAGGGCAGCAGGTGATAATCGTGGATCCATAAAATATCGTCTTCCTCGATTAAAGGCAGCAGTTTATCCGCCAGCAGCGAATTCACCCGCGTGTAGCCTTCAAAGGACTCGCGCTGGAATTTGACCAGATCCAGACGATAGTGAAACGCTGGCCACAGCACAGCATTGGAGAACTGCGAGTAATACTCGTCATAATCTTTTTCGTTTAACGCAAACGACGCCCACGTAATATTTCCGCGCGTCACTTTCTTGAGCGGTTTCTGTTCTTCACTGATTTCACCATTCCAGCCAAACCACAGCCCACCGGCGGCTTTTAAGGCACCTAATACCCCAACCGCCAGGCCACCTGCACTGGATTTTTTATCATCAGGCGGTGCAATTCGGTTAGAGACGACGACTAAGCGACCCATAATGGTTTCCCCCTTTGTTTTGCGCTATTTGTTGTTGTTGCTGGTTAGCGATGTCAGATATCCACTGCCAGACGCTGGCGACATCCGCCAGACGCCATTCGGCGACAGTCTCACCAGGCCCGACCTTGATGGCGATCCCTCCGGCCTGATTCACCACACGAAACCCTGCCTCATCGGTCAGGTCATCCCCAATAAAAACGGGCGTCCTGCCGTTAAAAGGCGGTGTCGCCATAAACGCAGCAATCGCCGCGCCTTTATTGATCCCTTTAGGTTTAAGCTCCACCACGCATTTACCCGGCTGCAGCGCCAGCTCCGGATGTGCATTTGCTATAGCGGTCGCAAGCGCAAGCACAGCCGCTTCGTGCTGCGGCGCCTGGCGATAATGCAGGGCAAAGGCCATCCCTTTGGCTTCAAGCTCCGTACCGGGCAATTCTGCCAGCGCAGACGAGAGTTGTACCTGTAGCGCCTGGATTAATGCGTCGGGGAGTGAAACGATATGCGTTTGATCATGGATGTCGCGGCGCTCCGCTCCGTGTACACCGGCCAGCGGAAAGCGATAAGGCCTGGCAAGCTGGTCCAGTTCGGCCATCGAGCGCCCTGATATCAATGCCACTGCTCCCTCAGTCATCTGCGAGAGCTGATGCAACTTCTGAAGAACCGTGGCGGGGATCGCCACCAGGTCAGGATGCGGCTTTATCTCGGCGAGCGTACCGTCGAGATCAAAAAAGAAAGCATAGTGTCCGGGCAGTACAGGCGGTGCAGTTAACAAGTCAGCCACCCTATTCCTCCTTACGGTTTACGAGAGGTAAACGCCTTTACCTCTTTCATAGCCATGTAAGTATAGACAGTGTGACGTCGCTCGCCATTTGACAACCGCCCCGCCAGCAAAACTGGCGAGGCGGTTCGGGGGTCAGCTAAGGTTATTAGTTGAGCAATATAAAGATAGGAAAAACCTCAGACGGTACGCTTCGCTTTTTGCTTGTAACGGTCGAATATCACCGCTGCCAGCAGGATCAGGCCACGAACGACGTACTGAGAGAACGGCGAAATATTGAGCAGGTTCATGGCGTTCTCTACCGTCCCCAGGATCAGGATACCGGCCACCACATATGAGATTTTTCCGATGCCGCCTTTCAGGGAAACGCCCCCCAAAACACAGGCTGAAATGACGATCAGCTCATAACCGATAGAGGTCATTGGCTGGCCACTGGTCATTCGCGACGCCAGAATAATCCCTGCGGCTGCAGAGACCAGCCCGGAGAGAACAAAGATAATAATCTTGGTACGCACCACCGGCACACCGGCCAGACGTGCGGCTTCTTCATTGCCCCCGATAGCCAGGGTATTACGGCCAAACGTGGTCCGGTTGAGCAGGAACCCGAACAGGATAAGACAGGCCACGGTCAGCCAGATTGGCGCTGGCAGCCCCAGCCAGTTAGCGTAACCGAGGGTAAAGAAGCGCTCGTCTTCAATCCCCACCGCTTTACCGTCAGAGATGATATAGGCAAGACCTCGCACAATTTGCATGGTCGCAAGCGTTGTGATCAGGGCGTTAATCTTCAGACGAGCAATGACAAAGCCGTTCACCAGACCGCTGAGCACGCCCAGTAACAGACCCGCCAGCACGCCAATCCACAGGCTCTCCGTCATGTTGATTACCACAGCCGTGGTAACGCCGGCACAGGCAATAACCGAGGCCACCGACAGGTCAAAATCGCCCGAGGCCAGACAGAACAGCATACCGCAGGCCACCATGCCGGACATGGAAATGGCCAGCCCCAGCCCTTTCATATTAATAAAGGTGGCAAAATTAGGAACGAAGATCGCACAGGCGACAAACAGGGCGGCAAAAACCACCAGCATGCCGTACTGATCCCAGATTCGGCCAAAACTGAACGCCGACTTTGGCGCTCCGGATGTAGTAACAGAGGACATCATTAACTCCTTACTCAGGCGACAGCCTGGCTGACTTTAGGCATGGCGAGATTCAACGCCTGTTGTTCATTCGCCTGTTCATGAAGCAATTCACCGGCAATTTCCCCTTCACGCATAACGACAATGCGATCGGCGACGCCAAGCACTTCAGGCAGATCGCTGGAGGCGAAGAGCACCGCCACGCCGCGTTTTGCCAGTTCATAGATCACGTTATAAATCTCGTGTTTTGCCCCCACATCGATACCGCGCGTCGGTTCGTCCAGTAAAATGACCTTCATATCCTCCGACAGCCAGCGGCCCAGAATGGCCTTCTGCTGGTTGCCCCCGGAAAGATTCATGATCAGCTGTTCCGGTCCCGGCGTTTTGATATTGAGTGAACGAATGTGGTGATCGGCATTGCTCGATTCCCAGCTATCGTTGATCAGGCATCCTGCGCGGATAAATTTGCGACGGGCGGAGATATTGATGTTGTCACGCACCGAATGCACCGGAATAATCCCCTCCGCTTTGCGATCTTCCGGGCAGAGCATCATGCCTGCCTTAATCGCGTGGGCGGGCTTCTGAATATCCACCGCTGCGCCGTCAATAGACACCACGCCTTCGGTAATGCGCGTGCCGCCGAACAGCCCTTTCATTAATTCGCTACGCCCAGCGCCCACCAGGCCGAACAGCCCGACGATTTCACCGCTGCGTACCGATAACGAAACCGGCATGCGTACTCCCGGCGCTTTTACATTATCCAGTCGCAGGCGTTCAGGGCCGTACTCACGCGGTTTCCAGTGGTAAATGTCCCCCAGATCGCGTCCGACCATCGCCTGGACAAGCTGGTCATGGTTCACCTGCGCCATATCGCTAAAGGTGCGCACATAGCGGCCATCTTTAAACACGGTGATGGCGTCGCTCAGGGCAAATATCTCTTCCATACGGTGCGAAACATACAAAATCGTGCGGCCTTCCTGGCGCAACTCCCGGATCACGCGGAACAGGTTTTCGATTTCACGTGCGGAAAGCGAACTGGTGGGTTCATCAAAGGCAATAATTCTGGCGTTACGCGCCAGAGCCTTGGCAATTTCAACCATCTGCCACTGGCCGATGGAGAGGTATTTCAGCGGCGTCTGAGGATCGACGTCCAGCCCAAGATGTTTAAGCTGCAGCCCTGCTTCATAATTAAGTAGCGAACGATTAACCACGCCGCTTTTGTGCGGGAGCTGTCCTAAATAGATGTTCTCGGCCACGGTCATCTCTGGGATCAGGTGCAGTTCCTGATAGATAATGGCCACCCCGGCATTAAGCGCCGCCGTGGTATCATCGAAAGCCACCTCTTCGCCACGAATGGCCAGTGTGCCGGTCGTAGGGGAATAGTTGCCGCTGAGGATTTTCAACAGCGTGGATTTCCCCGCGCCGTTTTCACCCATCAGGGCATGAACCTGGCCGGCATAGCAGTCGAAACTGATATCGGTCAGCGCGTTAACACCGGGGAACGTTTTCCCGATGCCGCGAAATGAGAGATACGGATCAGACTGTCGCATAACGTCTCCGTGATTCCTGTAGTGTGTACGTCTGGCCCCTCATGGTGAATGAGGGGCGCAATCACAGCGTATTACTTACCGCCCAGTCCTTTTTTCGCCAGTTCCTCTTTGAAATTGTCGCGGGTAATCAGCACCACGTCGGTCACTTCAGTAAATTTCGGCGGTTCAGCCCCTTTGGTCACCCAGTTGTAGAGCATTTCACTGGATTTATAGCCGTGTACGTCCGGGCTTGGCAGCAGAGAGCCGTAGAAGCCGGTCGCCTGCGCTTTGGACAGTTCGCTGACGGCGTCAACGCCGTTGATACCGATACCGATCACATCCGGAGCTTTAAAGCCCTGACCTTCTGTCGCACGCACGCCACCCAGCACGGTGTTGTCGTTCATACCGACCACCAGCCAGTGTTTAACTTCCGGGTGTTGAACCAGCATTGAGTTCGCGGCGTCGAACGCACCGGGGATATCGTTGGATTTGGTAGGAACTTTATAGATCTGTTTTTCCGGGAAGCCGGCGGCTTTCAGAGCGTCCATGGAACCAGTAGTACGACGACGTGCAGTATCCAGCTCATCAGCCGTGATGGCCATGACGCCCGTCTCTTTTACATCCCAGCCGCGCTTTTGCATCTCTTTATAGAGTTCCTGACCCTGGCGCTCACCAATTTTGGTCGCGGCCATCATTACCAGCGGCACGGTGTCCATTGGCTTGCCTTTGGCATTGACGAACTGATCGTCAACAGCAATAACCTTCATGTCGTAACCGCGCGCTTTAGCCGCAATTGCCGACCCCAGTTTTGGATCGGGTGTACAGATAACGAAACCTTTCGCACCGCTGGCCGCCAGGCTGTCGATGGCGTTCAGGGTTTTTTCACCGTCAGGCACGGCGATTTTAATGACGTCAAAACCTAAATCTTTTCCGGCTTTATCGGCGAATTTCCACTCAGTCTGGAACCACGGCTCTTCTGGCTGTTTTACCAAAAAACCGAGTTTTAAATTCTCTGCGATAGCGGATTGTGACATAACAGCAGCCAGACCAACGGCCGCCAGCGCTTTAGTAAATTTGTGCATGGTAAACTCCAGCTTTAGCATTCTTTTCTGTAGGGAATATTTGCGTGCTTCTTATTTAATCGGACTTAAAACAAGGCATTAGCGCTTACCTCGTCATAAGCGTTATTGCTGGTGATAGTTTTAGCGGGAAATTAATCATCCATAAGAGAGCGCCATCACACCGCAGAATTACAGTAATTGCGTACATAAATTCAGCGGAAAATGACATAAAAACGGCAGGAATTGTCGGACAAATGAAACGGGGTTAAGCAGAATTATCCATAAGATCAGCTAAGAAGTCCCTGAGTGCCGGACGCTCTAGCATCCGGCGGGAAATTTACCAGGCGTAATAGATGTGGTCAGCGTGATCGCGAACGGGCGTTTCGTCACCCAACAGTCGAGCAGCCAGGGCCAGCGCAAAGTCAAAAGCATGACCAAGACCTTTGCCGCTGAGCAGGTTTTTATCCTGGACGACCGGTGCATCCACATATTCACCGTCTTTTACCGTCTCCCATAAATCCCCGGAGCAGACGTAGCGACGCCCCCGAAGCAGCCCATTTCCCCCCAGCACGCGCGCCGCTGCTGAACAAATAGGGCAAATCAGCTTTCCGCGCGCGTCATGTGCAGAAATGAAACGGATAACCTGCGGATCCGCGGCCATATTTGCGCTGCCCTGGGGTCCCCCGGGTAGAACAATCGCATCGTAAAGCGAATCACGGCGTTCTGATAAGGTGCTGTCTGCCACCATGGGAATGTTATGGTAACTGACCACTGCACGCGACTGCGCGCAGGCCAGAGTTTCCACGTCGATGTTCAGCCGGCGCAAAATATCAATGGTGATAATCGCCTCTGCTTCCTCAAAACCGGGTGCCAACAGCACCGCAACCTTTGCCATCATAGACCTCAATGATTGAAACAAGATAAAACAGTGTTTCATTTTTACACAATCATTAAGAACAATCTTGCACAGCGATCACACACTCGCCTTTTTGCGATAAATTGATTTAGCGCAATTTTATTCCTCAAAATATATCCTGATTGATTGATCTGTTTTTCACATCGTCACAGAAGATTCTGTTGCCTTAATATTTTCACTCTTGAAAAAACGAGACAAACAATACACAAACACATAAAAATCAATTAGTTATTAATGTGTTAATTTATATCCACCTGTTTTCATTTCTGTACTATATTAAATTTTGTAATGTATGGTAAACACAGCCTAATTAAGAGTTTTCTTAGACAGAATACAAGGGTATGCTTATTTATATCGAACACAGGAAGTGAATATTCGATCGACTTTTGTCGCCGCAGAAATGCCATTTCTGCATTCCATTAGATGTGCCTGCCGGGTCAGGTTAGCCGCGGACATCACGTCCCACAGTCAATAAGGATATGAGTATGACTACCCAAACGATGATGCAAAAACTCAATGCCCAGTTGAACCTCGAGTTCTATGCCTCGAATCTGCACCTGCATATCAGCTCGTGGTGTTCCGAAAACAGTCTCAATGGCTCTGCCACTTTTTTTCGCAGCCAGGCGCAAAGCAACGTCACCCATATGATGCGTGTTTTTAACTTCATGAAAGCCGCAGGGGCGAACCCAACCGTAAAAGCGCTTGATACGATCGACGATAACTACTCTTCTCTGGAAGAATTGTTTGAGAAAACACTGGAACAGTACGAACAGCGTTGCAGCACGCTTAACAAGCTGGCCGATGAAGCCAGAGCACAACACGACACCAAAACCCTTAAATTCTTACGCGATATGGATAAAGCGCAACAGCAGGACGGCATGCTGCTTAAAACGCTGGCGGACGAAATCCATAACGCGCAGCAGGCGGGTTTATGTCCGGAACAAACCGACCGTCATCTGCTTGACCTTGTGACAGTACAGCACCACTGATCATTTTTCCTGCTCCCGGTCAGGCGCGCTTTTCGGCCTACCGGGAGCAGGTTCCCCTTCTCGTCGCCAACCTTCTGCTTTTGCTCAGATTTAACAAATCAGATCTCGCTCTCAATGATTAACCACACAACATGTAATGATTTATTTAATTACATTATCATTGACGAGGGAGCATCATGATCACCATTGAGTTTATTGTCATCCTCCTCTGCCTGCTGACAGGTACGCGTTTCGGCGGCATGGGGCTTGGGTTGATAAGCGGTATTGGCCTTTTTATTTTATGTTTTGTCTTTGGTCTGCAACCCGGCAAACCGCCGGTTGACGTGATGCTGACCATTCTCGCCGTCATTGGATGTGCCGCAACGCTTCAGACCGCAGGCGGCCTGAACGTCATGATGCAATTTGCTGAGCGCCTGCTGCGCAAACATCCTCAACACATCACGCTTCTCGCCCCTTTTACCACCTGGATGCTGACCTTTCTCTGCGGGACCGGACACGTGGTGTACACCATGTTTCCCATCATTGCGGATATCGCCCTGAAAAAAGGGATCCGCCCGGAACGCCCAATGGCCGTGGCATCAGTGGCATCGCAGATGGCAATTACGGCCTCGCCGGTCTCCGTGGCCGTTGTGTCACTGGTCTCCATTCTGGGCGCGCAGCATGGGCTCGGCCACGCGTGGGGAATACTGGAAATTCTCGCCGTCTCGGTTCCAGCCTCACTGTTCGGTGTGGCGATTGCTGCGCTGTGGAGTTTACGTCGTGGGAAAGCGTTAGCGGACGATAAGGAGTTTCAGGAAAAGCTCAAAGATCCGAAGCAGCGTGAATTCATCTACGGCGGGACGGAAACGTTAATGAATCAACGTTTTCCAAAACAGGCCTACTGGTCCACGTGGATTTTCTTCGCTGGCATTGCCGTGGTTGTCCTGCTGGGGGCATTCCCCGACCTGCGCCCTGCATTTGAGATAAAAGGAAAAATGACGGCGTTGTCGATGAACCTTGTCATCCAGATGATGATGTTAATTGCCGGTGCCGTAATGCTGATGGCCTGCAAGGTCAATGCGTCTGCCATTTCTAACGGCGCGGTGTTTAAGGCAGGTATGGTCGCGATCTTCTCGGTGTTCGGGGTGGCGTGGATGAGCGATACCTTTTTCCAGGCGCATCTTGATGAGTTAAAGCTGGCGCTGGAAGGCGTGGTGAAAAGTCATCCGTGGACCTACGCGATTGTGCTGTTCCTGGTATCAAAGCTGGTGAACAGCCAGGCGGCAGCCCTGACGGCCGTTGCGCCTATGGGGCTGATGCTGGGAATCGACCCGAAAATGCTGATCGCCTTTTTCCCGGCCTCTTACGGCTATTTTGTCCTGCCGACCTACCCAAGCGATTTAGCCTGCATCGGCTTTGACCGTTCGGGCACAACCCGCATCGGCAAATTTATCATTAACCACAGCTTTATTCTGCCGGGATTAATTGGCGTTAGCTGCGCGTGTGCGGCGAGCTATCTGCTGGTACAGACGTTCTTTTAAGGTGAGCGAAGGGCGACAAACGGTCGCCCTTTTTAGCGTCAGGCGGGCTTTAGTGAGACTCGCCCTGCGGCGTGAATCGCAGTTCAATCAGCGCGATGGCTTTCTGAATAGCGCGAAGCGTGACCGGGTCAGCCGCTGCTGGATGGCTGTTGAAATCGATATTTTTCAGCTGCGTGGACATCTTCTCGCGCACTTCAACCGGCGCAATAACGTCTAGGACATCAAGGATTTGTTTGATAACTAACTGACAGGCGACAACGTCAGACACCAGCTCCTGATCGGCGCTCAGGTTTTGTGACATGGGGCTTTCTCCTTATTTAAAGGCCGCCATAGTAACAAAACGCAGGCCCATTCATCTCCCTCTCGTCGCTTACGGGCACAAAAAAACCCGCCGAAGCAGGTTTTTTTCATCAGAACATTGCGCCCGGTGGCACGTCTTTGAAAGTGTTGCAGTAGTTAGCCCACATACTTTTCAGGATTTTGCGAAGTTTCATCAGGTAGCTCCATTAACTTGTTATACAACTTTATCGTCAATGTGCTTATAATATGACCATCGTCACAAAAATCAATATTTTTGTGATGTACATCACAATTTTATTCTTCCTGACAAACCTGAAAAGTGGGGCTCACGGCACCTTAAAGCGTCAGCCTACGATCCCGCGAACAAAAGCTTCGATCTCTTTGTCCTGGCAATTCTCAAAGAAGCACTGCTGGAAACGCTGACCCGAAACGGCCGTCTTCACCAGCTCGGGATCGATTGCGCGCAGCGTATCCAGATAGTTTTCTTTCACGACCGCCGCTTTAACCTGGTTCAGAATACCGGCATTACGCACCTGCGGCTCCTTGCGCTCGGGCGGATAACCTTCACCGTTTCGACCAGTGAACGCTTTTTCAAAGATAAACCGAACGTTCAGTTCAGCCCCCCAACCGAAGCCTTTGGCAAACGGCAGGGAGAGCGCGTTACCGTTGTTGATCTGAGCAAACAGGAACGCATCCGCAGGATCAATGCAATAGCCACAGATAACACCCGGGTGGATGTTCAGCGACATCAATGCCCCCTGCCCCGTACCGCAGCCGGTCACAACAAAATCAACGGCTTTCGCATTCAGTAAAATGCTCGCCATAATCCCCAGATGGATATAGGTCAGGTGATGGTCATTCTCGTCGCTCATGCCCACGTTATAAACCGGGAACCCTTTTTCATCGGCTACCGTTTTCAACTCTTTCAGTATCACTGGGTTTTTCGCGGCCTGGCTGTTTTCCATCATCAGTGCAATTTTCATTTCATCTCTCCTGAATGCGTGGCGGGAGATCCCGCTATGGATACCTTTACCTGTTCACCCTACTATCAAACAAACAACCTTTCAAATTAAATGAAAGGTTGTTTTAAAAAACAAAGACAGGTTCACAATTTAGCGAGAATGAGACCGTACGCCAAACGTGCATTAAAAAGTTGACGCAAACCTGTTGCCGCTTCAGCCCGTTAGCTAGACTGCAAAAGTACACGCTAAAACCGTATGGGGTTGACCTGTGAATCAGCGCTGCCGGATGCTTCGCTCCCTCTTTCTACTCGCGTTGACGGGTTTGTTGCTTGTTTGCCCCCCTGCCCGGGCAGAAGAGCCTGTACCGGTCTGGATCTTTGATGCTAACAACTTCGAATTCTGGCGCACACCGCAAGGAGAGTGGCAGGGTTTTTATCCTGAACTGATTAAGGCCATCAATAAACAGGCGGGTACGCAGCTGCAGCTGCGGCCGCTCTCCGGAGCCGATATTAGCCAGCGTTTTGCACAAAATGAGTATGGCGTGTATGCCGGAGTATTGCGCACGGAGAAGCGAGCCAGAACCAAAATTCTCTCAGCACGTTTGTTTGATAACGACGTGGTGGCCGCCAGTCCATCGATGACGGTGACAACCGCCGGACAGCTCAGCCATGCCCGGGTGCTGTTCCGTAAAGATGACGCGACGCTCGACAGTGTGCAACAACGTTATCCCGACCTTAAATTTCGTTCTCTGCGCCTCGTCGCCACCAGCGACGAGGCTTTTCGCTTACTGAGCGACAACCAGGCTGATTTCTATATTAATGACGCTCCGGAGATGGAAAATACCCAGCGCTATTATCTGGTCTCCCGGCCCTTTCCTGAGCTACGCATTCCTGTCGTCCTCGCCTTCAGCCCTGACCTGCTTCCCCTGCGGGATAAAATCAATGCGCTGATTGGCACCTGGTATCGCAACGGCGAAATCAACACGATGCTGGAGGAGAGCAAGCGCAATTACCTGCTAAGCCGTATCACCCTGTCAGAGGAGGAGCGAACCTGGATCGCGCATAATCGCCTGCAGATCAACCTGCCCAAAAACGAGAATTTTGCCCCGCTTATCTGGCGGGACAGCAAGGGCTACCACGGCACAGCCATTGATATGATTAACGACATGCGCGATTTACTGGGCATGAAGGTTGAGGTCAATTTTATCGATCACTATTCGAGTCTTCCGCGACAGCAGTGGGCGGTTCGATTGATTGATATCGTTGATCGAAGCGACAGTGCGCATGCACAGGGCCGTATCGGCCCCGACATCGCCTGGCACAACGCCTATTACAATCGCAGCAGTCAGCCCTTCTTGTGGAACGAAGAGAGTATTCGCAGCCAGCGCGTCGGCGTACTCGACGGTTCGTTTGCCGCAGCCTATTTACGCCAGCGTTTTGGCAGCGATGTGATCATCGTGACCCGGCCAACCATTGACGGTCTTATCGACGCGATTGAGAACGATGAGATTGACTATATTCTGGGCGACCTCAGTTCGCTGGAGTCCACGCTTCGCGGCAACGAGCTGTTTCGCGGGGTGCTGAAAGTCGCGGGGGTCACCCGCTCTGAGTTTATTATTGGCCCGTGGGTGGATCCGCAGCATCCGCTCTTTCATCTGCTGACTCAGGTTCATCGCCTGTCAGAATACCGCACGCAAATAGAACGTCAGGATGAGCAGAGTTACTTACCCGATTTTTCTAAAAACACGCTGAAGATTATCAGCGTGATTTTGCTGATCGTGGCCCTGTTCAGCATCGGTATGCTGATCATGATGCGTCGCCATTTACGCCAGAACCGGATGGTTAACCGCAATATGGTGCAGGCGCTGGAGAAAGTAAACCGCGCGCACGATGACGAGACCGGCAGCCATATTCAGCGCGTCGCCCGATATTGCGGCTTGATGGCGCGTGAGCTTGGGCTTTCGCGCAAAATGACCCGTGAGATAGAACATTTTGCCTCACTTCACGATGTCGGAAAAATTGCCGTGCCGGAGCGTATTCTGCGTAAGCAAGGCCCGCTGACCCAGGACGAGTTTGCCGAGATGAAACTTCATACCGTGAAAGGGTGGCGGATTATTCAGGGCTTAGAGCTGGGCGCAGTTGCGGAGAATATTATCCATTTCCATCATGAAAAATGGGATGGCAGCGGATATCCGCAGGGGCTGCGGGGAGAACAGATTCCGCTGGAAGCCCGCATTCTGGCGCTGGCCGATGTGTATGATGCCCTGCGGCAAAAGCGGGTCTATAAGCCGGGATTCACACACGAGCAAGCCTGCAAAATCATTCTGGAAGGTGACGGCCGCCATTTTGACCCGCAGCTTATTGCGCTTTTTCGCCTGCATCATCTTAAGTTTAAAACCATTTTTGACAGCCTGGCCGACTAAACGGCCCGTCGCAAAGAGAAAGCGCAGATTGCCCGGCTATTCCTCGCATTGCGACTCACATCTGCAGGTACGATAACGTATTTCCACTCACTCAGAGCGAACCATGAAAAGAGTCTTCGTCGCCGGTACGATCCTGCTGCTGGCGGGCTGTAATATTAATCGCCAGGCTGAGGTCAGCACCCTGGACGCGCCAAACGGCATCGTCCGCCTCGACTACGGGCAAGCAATGCTGCAAAACGCCTATTCCGATGAGTATGTTAATAACGGCACCGCAGCTAAAGCGTGTCAGAGCATGGGGTATGCCACCGCCTCTGCCTTTGGCCAGCCCATTAAAACCTGCACCCTGACCAGCGGCTCTCTGTGTCTCAATGAGAGCGTGACGATCCAGTATAAATGCATGGGCTTTGCCGTAAACCCTAAGGCAAATAACCCGTGGTATTAATCTGTGCTGCCAGTATTGACTGGCAGTGTATTTCATTACGAACAAAAACAATTCTCATTAATAAAAATATAAATCGGCAATGCGTTTTATTCCCATTCGTATTTTAAATAAAGAAATAATTATTTTACGTTTTGCAAATAATTAAATAACAAATTATAGTGTCGCTCATTGTGAACCAGAATTAATAACCCGGAGCGTCACCATGCTGAAAACTGAAATGATCGACAAGCTCAATGCGCAAATGAACCTTGAGCTTTTTTCATCCCTTCTCTACCAGCAGATGAGCGCCTGGTGCAGCTACCACAGTTTTGAAGGCGCTGCCGCCTTCCTGCGCCGCCACGCGCAGGAAGAGATGACCCACATGCAGCGTCTGTTTGATTATCTGACCGACACGGGCAGCCTGCCGCGCATCGATAACGTTGCGTCCCCGTTTGCCGAGTATAATTCGCTTGATGAGCTGTTCCGTGCGACCTATGAGCACGAGCAGCTGATTACGCAAAAAATTAACGAACTGGTTCATGCGGCAATGATCGGCCAGGATTATCCGACCTTTAATTTCCTGCAGTGGTACGTGGCAGAGCAACACGAAGAAGAGAAACTGTTTAAATCCGTGCTGGATAAATTGTCTCTGGTGGGGAAAACAGGCGAAGGTCTTTACTTTATCGATAAAGAACTTTCTACCCTCGATACACAGAAATAATATTGCTGCGGTGCTGTTTTCAGCGCCGCACTTTTTATTCTCCGCGCACAGATTTACATACACCCCGCACAGCTTGTACACCGCCAGTCCTGCGTATTGACCGCCTGGTAAAAATACCGGTAGTTAGCCGTCTCCAGCGGAATACCGGCGTCAAAAAAAACATCTGTCAGCCAGTCTACGTTTTCGATGATCCACTCATCTTCTTTTAGCCCCTGCGCAAAGGTGTCGTCCTCAGGATCGATGATCGAATAAATGGCCCAGGTGCCCATATCCCTTTCACGACGCGATTCAGGAAGCTGCAGGGCCTGGTTCTGCCAGCTGATTATCCAGTGACCATGGCACAGTAAATTACCGCCCCGGCTCCACGCCGCGATAAAGGGATTATTTCCCGCCATCTGCCCTCACATTATTTGAAAACTTATAGTTATTGTTTAAATTACGCCTGATTTTTCGGCAAAAATAGTGCCCTTACGAAGTAGGTATCCCCTCCCAAAGGGGCAGGTCCGGGTAAATTACCTAAAGTCGAAAAATATCGTAAATAATTCATTACACCTACTGTAACGGTCATTTGACGAAGCGGGGCTTTTCCCTTACTCTGCGCCGCAGAATTTGTCGCGATTACGAATCGTTGTAGAGGAATGCGTGAAAAACAGAACCCTGGGAAGTATTTTTATCGTCGCCGGAACGACGATTGGCGCAGGAATGCTGGCGATGCCTCTGGCTGCCGCAGGCGTTGGATTTGGAATGACACTGCTGCTCCTTGGCACACTCTGGGCGTTGATGTGCTACACCGCCCTGCTGTTGCTTGAGGTTTATCAGCATGTGCCCGCGGATACCGGCCTGGGTTCTCTTGCGGCACGCTACCTGGGACGCTATGGCCAGTGGATAACCGGCTTTAGCATGATGTTCCTGATGTACGCCCTGACCGCGGCCTATATCAGCGGCGCCGGAGAGTTAATCGCCTCCAGCGTTAACGACTGGTTCGACGCTGACATCACGCCTTCAACGGGCGTTATCTTCTTTGCGGTTATTGGCGGGGGTGTGGTCTGTGTGGGGACTTCGCTGGTCGATCTGTTTAACCGTTTTCTGTTCAGCGCCAAAATACTGTTCCTGATTGTGATGCTGGTTCTGCTGGCACCGCATGTTCACAAGGTTAATCTGCTGACGCTGCCGCTGGAAAAAGGGCTGGCGCTGTCCGCGATCCCGGTTATTTTCACCTCGTTTGGCTTCCACGGTAGCGTGCCCAGCATCGTGAGCTATATGAACGGCGATATCCGTAAGCTACGCCGCGTCTTTATGGTGGGGAGCGCCATCCCGCTGATTGCCTATATTTTCTGGCAACTGGTGACGCTGGGGAGCATTGACGCGTCGACCTTTACCGGGCTGATGGCGGAACACGCTGGCCTGAACGGTTTTCTGCTGGCACTGCGCGAGGTTGTCACCTCCCCGCACGTTGAGCTGGCGGTCCATCTGTTCGCCGACCTGGCGCTGGCCACCTCATTCCTGGGCGTGGCGCTCGGCCTGTTTGATTACCTGGCCGATCTGTTCCAGCGTCGTAATACTGCCGCAGGACGCTTACAGACAGGGGCATTCACCTTCCTGCCTCCTCTCGCGTTCGCGCTGTTTTACCCGCGTGGGTTCGTGATGGCGCTGGGGTATGCAGGTGTGGCGTTATCCGTGCTGGCCCTGCTGCTCCCTTCCCTGCTGGCGTGGAAGAGCCGCCAGCAGCATCCTCAGCAAGGCTACCGTGTGATGGGCGGTAAACCGCTGCTGTGCATGGTGTTTGCCTGCGGAGTGATGATTATTCTGGTGCAGTGCTTGATAGCCGCAGGGATGTTGCCGGAAGTGGGTTAACAAAAAAGGGGCTGAAATCAGCCCCTTTTTATTAGTGCAAACAGCAGCTCTTAAACTTCTTACCGCTGCCGCACGGACACGGATCGTTACGCCCGACCTTTGTGCCGTTAACAATCGGTTTTTTTGCTTCCGGCTGCTGTGGGTTGTCCACCCAGTAATTGTACAAACGCAGAGCCGCAGGCTGAATGCTCTCAATGCTGGCTTTATATTCGTCTTCGCTCAGCTCATCCAGCTTCTCGCTGTTCTCGTCTGTACCGTGCAGCGCAATCGCATCAAGATCGGCCTTCAGTGCTTCCGGTAAGGCTGACCAGTCCGTCAGCGCCACACCGCGCATATAGCCATAACACCACTCTTCAACAACGGTATAGCTCTCGCCGTCGACATCGTTGTAACCAAACATCGGCTCAAACTGATCCGGGTATTCGCTCAGGCGCTCAGCAATGTCGTTCATATGCTTAAAGCAGAGATCGATAAAACGGTGCATTTCACGATCGTTTTTCCAGCGCGGAATGTATTTCTCGCCACCCCACACGGCCACCAGCCAGGTATCTGGCTCAACGACAACAGGGCCGGAAAGGACTGCGGTAAGCATGCCGTCCAGTTCAGACACGTCAATCACGGACGCATCGTCATGACCGTAAGACATTAATGTCTCTTCAAGCCACGCCATTTCGCTTTCATTCAATGGGCCTTCAGTCATCGCTGACACTCCTGATAAAAAAGGAAAAGATCCTGACACATATCTCACGGCTTTCCTATCTGAAGTTTAGGTCTTTATTGCTGCAAAAACGTGCAAATCGTGACCATTGCACAACTTATGGGCTTTGTTGTTAACGATATGTGATCTCCGCTGTAATTTCATCGCGTCCCACAAGGTGCCATATCACCGCACTCTATACTCAAACATGTCACAACCCGCTCAATGGGTTAACCATTCTGGCAACGATTTTGCTTAATGTTCTTCGCGCGAACCTGCGCAGGGAAACCTCGCCGTATTACGCAGGCGTTGTCTGGATCTTGTTCGTTTAGTGCATTTTGTTCTTGCTCGTGTTTTTGGATTGGCTGCGCCGCCGGCGTCCGGGTTTACGCCGTGGTGCAAAAACCTCTTTGCTAAGGAACATAATAATGTCGCTGAAATTTATCAGAACTCCCCTTTCTCTCGTGCTGGCCGGTTGTCTGGTGACGGCATTTTCTGCGCATGCAGATATTGTCATTGGTGTGGCCGGGCCGTTTACCGGCCCAAACGCCACCTATGGCGATCAGTACTGGCACGGTGCAACGCAGGCCGCTGAAGACATTAACGCCGCAGGCGGCATTAACGGCGAGAAGATTAAGCTGGTTCAGGGGGATGATGCCTGCGAGCCGAAACAAGCCGTGGCCGTCGCCAACCGCCTGGTCGACCAGGATAAAGTCAACGCGGTGGTCGGCCATTTCTGCTCCTCTTCCACAATGCCCGCCTCCGAGGTGTACAGCGACGCGGGGATCCTTGCCATTACCCCCGGCTCCACCAACCCGCTCATTACCGAACGAGGCATGACCGATATGTTCCGCATGTGTGGTCGCGATGACCAGCAGGGCCAGGTCGCCAGCGATTTCATTATCGATAAGCTGAAAGCCAAACGTGTGGTCATCATCCATGACAAAGACACCTACGGTCAGGGGCTGGCAGACGCTACCAAAGCTGCGCTGGCGAAGCGCGGGGTTCAGGATGTGATGTATGAGGGCTTATCCCGTGGTGAGAAAGACTTTAACGCGCTGGTGACAAAAATCGGCGCGCAAAAGCCGGATGTGGTGTTCTTCGGGGGTTGTCACCCTGAAGCCGGCCCGCTGGTTCGCCAGATGCGTGAACAGGGCGTGCAGGCGAAATTCTTCTCCGGCGACTGTATCGTCAACGAAGAGATGGTGACCGCGGCGGGTGGGCCGCAATATACCAAGGGTATTTATATGACTTTTGGTAAAGACCCGCGTCTGATCCCGGATGGGAAAGCGGTCATTGAGAAATTCCGCGCCGGTAAATTCGAGCCTGAAGGTTACACCCTCTACTCTTATGCCTCCGTTCAGGCCATTGCCGCGGCCTTCAAGGCTACGGGCGGTAAAGACTCGGCCAAAGCCAGCGAATGGCTGAAAGCCAATGCCGTCGACACGGTTATGGGCAAAAAAGCCTGGGACAACAAAGGCGATCTGAAAGTGTCTGACTACGTGGTGTATCAGTGGGACGATAACGGAAAATATAAGGAAGTTCAGTAACGGGACGGAGTCACGCTCAACGCCGGCAGGTTCGCCTGTCGGCGCGTAATAAACATCAGGCTGCGCGTGCCGCGCAGCTTAAAATAACGAGCGCGCTATGATGAGTACATTCTTCCTGCAACAGTTAATAAATGGCTTAACGCTGGGCTCCGTGTATGGATTAATCGCCATCGGCTACACCATGGTGTATGGCATCATTGGTATGATTAATTTCGCCCACGGCGAAGTGTATATGATCTCCGCCTACCTCTGCGCCATTGGCCTGGCGCTGCTCTCCTTCTTCGGCCTGCAGTCGTTCCCGTTGCTTATCCTCGGTACGCTGATCTTCACGATTGTGGTGACCGGTGTTTACGGCTGGACTATCGAGCGCATTGCCTATAAGCCGCTACGCAACTCTACCCGTCTGGCACCGCTTATCTCCGCCATCGGGATGTCTCTGATTTTGCAAAACTACGCGCAGCTGAGCCAGGGGCCACGTCAGCAAGGGGTGCCCACGATGCTGGATGGCGTACTTCGCCTGCATATTGGTGAGGGATTCGTTCAGATAACCTACACCAAAGTGTTTATTCTGGTTGCCTCGTTCGCCGGCATGCTGTTGCTGACATGGATAATCAACAATACCCGGCTTGGGCGGATGTGCCGTGCGGTGCAGCAGGACCGCAAAATGGCCTCCATTCTGGGCATTAACACCGACAGAATCATTTCGCTGGTCTTTGTGATTGGCGCGGCGATGGCCGGTCTGGCGGGTGTGCTCATCACCATGAATTACGGCACTTTCGATTTCTACGTCGGATTTGTCATTGGCATCAAGGCGTTTACCGCAGCGGTGCTCGGCGGGATTGGCTCCCTGCCCGGTGCGATGCTCGGCGGGTTGATTCTGGGCGTCGCCGAGGCGCAATTTTCCGGCATGGTGAACTCAGATTATAAAGATGTGTTCTCGTTTGGCTTGCTGGTCTTGATCCTGATTTTTCGTCCTCAGGGTCTGCTTGGCCGCCCGATTGTCGCCAAAGTGTGAAGGAGAATACGATGACCTCTCACGGCTTTTCGCTTAAGCGCTGCATTCTGGACGCCATTTTTTCCGGGCTGATTGCGTTAATAATTTTTGGCCCGATTGCAGGCGTGGTGCTGGACGGATACAGCTTTAATTTCGCCGGACAGCGGCTCGCATGGATAGTCGGCATCGTGATGCTGGGCCGTTTTCTGCTGAGCGCTTTTTTAGGCACCGCTCCGGGTGCACGTTTCCAGGCACGTTTTGAAGCCGACAGCGCGGGGGTTTATGTCCGGCCGCCGGAATACAAAAGCCGCATGCGCTGGATAATCCCGCTGATTATCGCCCTTGCGATCTGCTTTCCCTTTGTTGCCACCAAGTACGTTCTCACCGTCGCCATTCTTGGGCTTATCTACGTGCTTCTCGGTCTCGGGCTGAATATTGTGGTCGGTCTGGCCGGGCTTCTGGATCTCGGTTATGTCGCTTTTTATGCCATCGGCGCTTACGGGCTGGCGCTGGGGTATCAGTATCTGGGATTAGGATTCTGGAGCATGCTGCCGCTGGCGGCAATTATGGCTGCCGCGGCCGGCGCCCTGCTCGGCTTTCCGGTGCTGCGCATGCACGGTGATTACCTGGCGATCGTCACGCTTGGCTTTGGGGAGATTATTCGCCTGATCCTCAACAACTGGCTGACCTTCACCGGTGGCCCGAACGGCGTTTCTGCCCCACCTCCCACCTTTTTCGGACTGGAGTTTGGCCGCCGTGCCAAAGAAGGAGGCGTGCCCTTTCACGAATTTTTCCATCTGACCTACAACCCGAACATGAAGTTTATCTTTATCTACACGGTCCTGTTCCTGGTGGTGATGCTGGTGCTGTATATCAAGCATCGTCTGACGCGGATGCCTATTGGTCGGGCATGGGAAGCCCTGCGGGAGGATGAAATCGCCTGTCGCTCAATGGGATTAAATCATGTGCTGGTCAAGCTCTCGGCCTTTACGCTGGGTGCGTCGACTGCCGGCATCGCCGGGGTGTTTTTTGCCACTTATCAGGGCTTTGTCAACCCGACATCGTTTACCTTTTTTGAATCGGCGCTGATCCTGGCGATTGTGGTGCTCGGCGGTATGGGCTCAACGCTTGGCGTGGTGCTGGCGGCGTTTGTGCTCACGGTGACGCCGGAGCTGCTGCGCAGTTTTGCCGAGTACCGGGTTTTACTGTTTGGCATGCTGATGGTGGTGATGATGATCTGGCGTCCACGCGGGTTGATCCGCATTAACCGCAGCGGGTTTGCCGTGCGTAAGGGCGTAGCGCCATGAACGGAACGATATTAAGCGTTGAACATCTGATGATGCATTTCGGCGGGATCAAGGCGTTAAACGACGTCAACCTGGACGTGCAGCGCGGTTCAATTACTGCGCTTATTGGCCCAAACGGCGCGGGAAAAACCACCGTCTTCAACTGCCTGACCGGTTTCTATAAGGCTTCCGGCGGCAATATTTTCTTCAATACGCGCAATAAGACGACCAACGTCATTCAGATCCTCGGGCAAAAATTCCAGCCAGGAGACTGGATCCACCCTGCGCAGTTTGGGCAACGCCTGTTCTACAAAATGTTCGGCGGCACTCACCTGGTGAACCGCGCCGGACTTGCGCGCACCTTTCAAAATATTCGTCTTTTTCGCGAGATGTCGGTCGTGGAAAACCTGCTCGTGGCCCAGCACATGCGCGTCAATCGCAACCTGCTGGCTGGCGTATTCAATACGCCAGCGTACCGACGGGCGGAAAACGACGCGCTGGACAGGGCCTTTTACTGGCTGGAGGTGGTCGATCTTGTGGAGTGTGCCAACCGCCTGGCGGGCGAGATGTCGTACGGTCAACAACGGCGCCTGGAGATCGCGCGGGCCATGTGCACCGGCCCGGAAATGATCTGTCTGGATGAACCCGCCGCCGGGCTGAACCCGGTAGAGACACATAAGCTGAGTAACATTATTCGTTTTCTGCGCGACAACCACGGCATAACGGTATTACTGATTGAGCACGACATGGGGATGGTGATGGAAATATCGGACGACATTATTGTGCTCGACCATGGCGATGTGATTGCCCGGGGGAAACCTGAGCAGATCCAGCATGACGAAAAGGTGATTGCCGCCTATCTGGGCACCGATGAAAGCGAGGTCACTCTATGAATGAGCCGCTGCTGGCATTTCGCGAGGTGGATGTGTTCTATGGCGTGATTCAGGCGCTGAAGCAGGTATCCCTCGAAGTGCATAAAGGGGAAACGGTGGCGCTTATCGGCGCGAATGGCGCGGGTAAATCGACATTGCTGATGTCTATTTTTGGCCAGCCGCGTATTCGTAACGGGCAAATCCTGTTTTGCGGCGAAGACATCAGCCATAAATCTACCCACTATGTGGCCTCCGGCGGCATAGCGCAGGCACCCGAGGGGCGGCGTATTTTTCCGGATATGACGGTTGAAGAGAACCTGCTGATGGGGACCATTCCTGTCGGCAATCAATTTGCCGCCGACGATATGCAGAGCATGTTTGAATTGTTCCCGCGCCTCAAAGAACGCCGTAAACAGCGAGCCATGACCATGTCCGGCGGAGAACAGCAAATGCTTGCCATCGCCCGCGCGCTAATGAGCCGCCCTAAACTGCTACTGCTGGATGAACCCAGCCTGGGTCTGGCGCCCATAGTGGTTAAGCAGATCTTCCAGACGCTGCGCGAGCTGGCTCGCAACGGCATGACCATTTTTCTGGTAGAGCAAAATGCGCATCATGCTCTGAAGCTTTCTGACCGTGGCTACGTCATGGTCAACGGGCAAATTCGCCTCAGCGGCAGCGGCGAGGAGTTGCTGGGAAACCAGGAGGTAAGAAAAGCCTATTTAGGCGGAGTGTAATTCATACGCGTGTCATACGCATGTCGCGCATAACTGTAAATATATGTCAGGCGATGCGACGCGGTTGATTCAATATACCGTTTTTAACATCTTCGCTGATAATTTATGAAAGATAGACATTTGCGGCCATCGGTCCGCTGAGTCCGTTGATGCGACAGAACTCAACGCGAATCCCGGGAAGGAGCGTTTCTTTTTCGTTGTTATTAAAGGCTGAAATGTGGAGAAAAACGTCCTTTCGACCATCTGAAGGGATGATTAGGCCTTTGCCACTGTGCATATCAAAACTTTTGACAATTCCTGTCATTTTACGAGACAAATAAGATCCTCTTAGAAAACATGCATTAACTATACACACAAATTAATTTTAAGCTAATGTAGCGTGACACTTTTTATGTGAGCCTTCCGGAAGGCTAAAATAAAAATTGCTAATTCTCCCTCCTCATGCATTAATGAAGTCGTTGGTTTAATCCACACACGAGCGTAAAAAATTTTACCCGGCACTCCTCATAACCAGGCGCTATCGCTGATATCCCCTCCTTTTGAGTCCATACGTTTAATATTATACGTTTCTTAGCATTTCAAATACTCACAAGGAGTCTGCATGTCTTCAAGAATTATAGGTTTGGTTAAGTGGTTTAACGAAGATAAAGGTTTCGGTTTTATCTCTCCTGTCGATGGTAGCAAAGATGTGTTTGTGCACTTTTCTGCTCTGCAGGGTGATGATTTTAAAACTCTCTTTGAAGGCCAGAAGGTCGAATTTGCTATCCAGAGTGGCGAAAAAGGCCCTGCTGCTGCAAGCGTAATACTTTGCGATAGATAAAGTTATCACGGACCCGCGATCACGATGATGGATTTTTCCTGAGTAGACGGGTCCTGGATCAGAAGGCTTTTTCTGAGCAACAGGTCAGCATATTTTTCTCGTAGAAAGAGTGTGCTGACCGATGTGATGAAGTGCAGGTCTGCTGCACGAAGAGTCTTAAAGCAGAAGCGAGCTGCTTGTAAAATATCAAAGTGCGTAAGAGGTCAGGCAACCTCCAAAAGCATCACTTCTTCAATGTTGCTTTGCCAAATGAGATCGTCTGTAAAGACGCAAATTCATCATCTGGCAAATGCATTTTTAGAATTTTTGAGCGGTTTTGAAAAGAGTGCTGCAGTGTGGGCAGACAAGTTGAGCCCCTTTTTGTACACGGCTGAAACTATGCTCAGAGTCTTTTGAACAGTTTGGACATGGACATTTTACTAAGTAATTGCGACGGAATTGTGTATTTTTACGTCCTGACATAGGCATCTCCTGATTTAAACGACTGTCACCATACACGTTCACGAAGATGATTGCTTGCTTTTATTTCCGAATGATTGCAAAAACCAAAGAAAGTACAAATGCAACGTTTTTTCGAAAATTAAATACCGCTAATGTTAAAAAAGGTAAATGATATCAACTTAAATATTCACTTCAGATGCCCATGTTGTCATGGCTCCCAATACAGAACGTCGATTTTTGATGTGTCTGAAAAAAATCCGTATGGCGCTAAATGCATTTTCTGCAAATCGACGATGACATTCGCAGACAGGCCTGACAGCCAGACAAAAATTTTCGCGCCGTCCTGATCCCCCTCGCCTTCACAGAGAAGGTGCTTAAGCAGATAACGACCAACAAGGTGAGATATGAAGAAAGTCATCGTCTTTTTCAATGGTAAACCGAGCAATGTTGTCACCGTGCTTAAGGGTATTACATCCATACGGCAGGAATATCCGAATGGTGAAGCGATAAACCTGCAGATAATGTCCGCAGGTTTTCCTTCTCTGACCGGCGATCATGAAGTGGTTTATGTGGCGTCGGACAGGGAGCTGACTTCTCAGGAAATTCTGGATGCGGCTAAGAAATATTTATAATTATTCTGAATGTATGGCTGTTCTTGTAGATGCCCTTGTTTAAGGGTAATCCCTTTCTTATTTGTGCTGCTAACATCTTTTGTTTACCCTCCCCCGCGTTAAAAACCTTATACGGAATGAATAATACGTTAATGCTATCGCGAACAAACACATCCCTAATAGACTTAATTGCGTCATAATGTGTCAGATGGCTTATTGTCTCAGCCCTGACTCATTCAGTTGTGTGTCAGACACAATATGTGTTACCTCATCCAGATGCCCAATTCGGGCCTCCCCTGAACGATTAAACTTACTCTTATCTATCAACAATAAAGACTGAGAAGCGCGCTTGAGTAGCAGCGATTTGAAGCCAGCGTTGACCCTGTTGGAATCCCACAACCCTCCATGACTGTCTATCCCTTCGCAGGAGAAGATAAACAGGTCGATGTCCAGCAGTTTGAGTTGTGAAATCAACGAGGGGTTAACGTAGCAGCCATACTTACGCTCGAGTTTACCGCCGGAGCTAATAAGTTGAATCTGTTCACGTTTGCCCAGTTCCAGGCAGATGGGGTGACTGTTAGTAAAGACCTGAATATCGATGTCAGGCAGTTGACGCGCAAGGTACCAGCAGGTTGAGCTGGCATCCAGGGCAATGACCATCCCGGCTTCAATCCACTCCAGCGCTTCTCTGGCGATATCCGCTTTATGCGTGAAGTGGCTCTTAAGGCGAATATGAAAAGGATCACCGCTGTCCTGGTTTTCCCGGTGAATATATTTTGCCCGACCGTGGTTGCGCAGCACTTTTCCCTGCGCCTGCAGTTCGCTGAGATCGCGGCGAATGGTTTCTTTACTGACGTTAAGCTGGGTGGATAAAACGTCCGTCGTCAGACTATGATGCTGAATCAACAGGTCGATTATCGTTTGCTGACGTGCCTCTTTCATTTTTTCTCACCCATCATTCGATACACGCCCGCGCTGGCGGGCGCACCGGCATGAGATTACGGCGTTACCCCCTTTTTTAAAAGAATATTCCCGTATTTAGCACACTCCCCTGTGACAACGATCGCAAAGGATTTTTTGGCACGTGCGTAAAACGCATAGCGGTCAATACGGGTAATTGCCGGACAGGGTGCCTGACGTGAAAGCGCATCGCGATAGCGAGCCTCAACACGGGGATCGAGGGAGTCACCCTCAACCGCAGCCATCATCACCAGTGGCGGCGCGTAGCTGTCGAGCTCAAACAGCGGGATAATCGCATGCAGCAATTCGCTGACCTTTAGCCCATCGGCGCGTATAACCTGCGGTCCCATACTTTGGGCGGGGAAATGGGCATCAGAAAAAATAATCTCATCGCCGTGGCCCATTTCGGCCAGGACTTTCAGTAGTTCAGGTGATATTAACGGTGAAATCGTTTTTAACATCTCAAACTCCCTCGATCGGTGCAGATTCGGTTTCCGGAAAGAAGTAGCGGTACTGATAATGCATCTGCGCTCTGGCGTGTTCCGGGCTCGTAAATTCTCCGACCCCGTACCAGCCAAACAGGGCTGCCCCCGCGACAGTGGTTTCTGCATCATCAAGTACCTTGATGGGGATGCCGAGCATATTGGCTTTGATCTGGTTCCACAGCATGTTACGGCTGCCACCGCCGACCAGCAGCAGTTCAGTCGCGTTGAAGTGACCAATCTTTTCCAGCGTGCGCAGATTCTGCGCCAGCTGCCCGGTGAGGCCCTCCAGCGCAGCGCGATAAAAATGACCGCGTGTGGTGTTGAGTGTGACGCCCTCCCAGCCCGCATGCTGACAGCCGAGGAGATCACAGTGCATTTTCACCCCTTCGGACCCCATGGGTATGCGGCGGGCTGTCTCAATCAGCGTTTGCCAGGGCGTCTCTTCGGTCCAAAGCAGTTTACGTACCCATTCAAGTACGCCCGATGCCAGCCACTGCATGCCAGGGTTATACAGCCCTGGCTGGCTGTCCAGTTCGCAGGTAGAACCGACGTAGCGACTGAGCAGCGGCGTGTTGACCTGCGCACTGCGCACCATCAGGATCTCCCATGTTCCCGAGGAGAGGACGGGTTCATCCGCCGCGGCACCTGCACCAAACAGCGCAAACTGGGTATCGTGTCCGGCGGAAATCACCGGGATACCGGCGGGTAGGTCAAGCCATTGGGCAGCATCAGACTGTAAATTACCGACGAGCTCACCGGCTTCCACCAGACGTGGGAAGAGCCGACGCGGCAAACCCGCCGCCTGCAAAATTTCATGGCTGAAATCGCGCTGTTGAATATCCAGCATCTGGCTGGTCCCTGCCATAGTAACGTCGGTGGTGAATTCGCCGGTCAGACGGTGGTTAATCAGCGACGAGATAAACAGCCAGGCGTGTGCCTGTTCCAACAGCTGCGGGTGATTTTCTTTTAGCCACACCAGCTTATACAGCGTATTGAAGCCAAATGCCCCCACGCCGGAAATGTCCTGAAGCCGCTGAGGTGACAGCAAGCGGGCAATATTTTTCATCACTTCGATGGTGCGTGGGCATTTCCAGCTGATGATTGGGTAGAGCAGCCTGCCGTGCTCATCGACCAGCGCGCCATCAACGCCGAAGGTGGTCACCGTGACGCCGCGAACGTGGCAGTTTGCCAGACTCGTCTTCAGCGAGCGGCAACAGTCCGCGAAGCGTTGCATAATGGCCTCGAGAGACCACTGGTGCCAGGCGCTATTTTCTATGGCGATGTCGCTGGCATTTGCCGTAGCGGCACGGGCGATAATTTTGCCCTGCCGGTCAACGGCAATGGCCCGGATATTGGTCGCTCCGCAGTCGAGAACCAGAATAACCTCTTGTTTCATAGCAACTCCTGAAACGTCGCCGGCTAACGTGTCGCTTATCCGGCCTGCAATTCGGTGTTTTACAGGCCCGGTAAACATACGCTACCGGGCAAAGACGTTACTCAACGTTTGTACAGCGGGCCATAGTTTTGACAGGCGCGGTAATCCTGGCCTTCGCTATCCATGCCGTGCGCAGCCCAGGCGGAAGGACGATAGACCTTCGACTCTTCCACGTTATGCATGCAGACCGGAATTCGCAGCATTGATGCCAGGGTGATGAAGTCAGCGCCAACGTGGCCGATGGTCAGCACGCCATGGTTTGCCCCCCAGTTCGCCATCACGGAATAAACATCGGTAAAGGGACCTTTACCCGTCAGACGTGGCGCAAACCAGGTGGTCGGCCAGGTTGAGTTGGTACGGGCGTCAAGCTGATCGTGCATCTCTTTCGGCAGTTCCACGCTCCAGCCTTCTGCAATCTGCAGAACCGGGCCAAGACCTTTGATGATATTCACGCGGGTCATGGTGAACGGCACGCCGCCTTCGGTCAGGAAGCGAGAAGAGAAACCGCCGCCGCGGAAATATTCATGTATCGCCGGACACCATTCGGTGGCCGCCAGGCAGGCATCAACCTCCTGCTGGCTAATGTCCCAGAATGGTTTCATCGTTGGCTTGCCATCGCTGTCGCGCTGTTTGCATGAGCCATCGAGAGCCGCAGAGCCGGAATTGATCAGGTGGATAATACCCTTCTCAGCCAGACCGCTGAGCGGTTGACCGGTCACGCGCGCTACCGCTTCTGGAGACCAGTAGGTGCGCACGTCGGCGAACACCTGTGCTGTGCCGGTCAACTGGTGGCCCATTAGCATCGCCACGCCGTTGAGGCTGTCATTTTCGGTCGCGACGACAAAGGGTTCACGCACGCCATTCCAGTCAAAGGAGCTGTTAAGCAACGCTTCGGCGGTATCGCCGTTCGGGTATTGATCGGTCCAGTGACGCTGGCCCTGGAAGCCTGCCGCAATGGCGTTGTAGCCCAGCGATTCTTCCACCCGCCCTTTTTCCGCCAGTGCTGGGTTGCCCTGCATCATGTCGCGGATACACATCGCCATCAGCAGGCTCTCTTTCAGCACCTCGCGGTTCTGCGCTTCGTTACGCTTATACTGCTGCGCGTTCTGGTCTTCGCCGTAGCGGAAGTTTTTGTCCGCCCAGGCCAGCGCCATTTCCAGTTCGGTTTCATCGAAGATTTTCTGATCAATGCGGCGGCGCAGTTCAGTCATATCAACTGCCTGTACCTTCATCCCCAGCCAGGATTCGAAGAAGTTAGGGTCGACGATGGAACCGGCAATCCCCATCGACACCCCCCCAATGGAGAGATAGCTTTTCCCTTTCATACTGGCGACGGCTAAACCGGCACGCGCAAAGCGCAGCAGTTTTTCCTCAACATCTTCGGGAATCGAGGTGTCGTCGGCGTCCTGGACATCATGACCATAAATAGAGAATGCCGGAATCCCTTTCTGGCTGTGTGCAGCCAGCGCGGCGGCCAGATAAACGGCACCCGGACGTTCAGTCCCGTTAAAACCCCAGATGGCTTTCGGACGCATGGGGTCCATATCGATCGTTTCGCTCCCGTAGCACCAGCACGGCGTCACGGTGATGGTCACGCCGACGTTCTGGCTGCTGAATTTTTCTTCACAGGCGGCAGATTCGGCCATCCCCGCAATGCAACCGTCAGCAATGACGCATTCAATTTGCTCGCCGTTGGGGTGACGAAGCTTTTCAGTGAGCAGCGCGGCGGTGGCGTTGGCCATATTCAGGGTTTGCTCCTCCAGAGACTCGCGAACCCCCATACGACGACCATCAATCACCGGACGGATACCTATTTTCGGTAAGCTGATTTTTTTCATGACAGATCCCTCACGTTTTCGGATACAGGTTTAATTCGTTGCCGCTTGCGAACGGAAACGGGCAAAGATGAAGATGACGGCAAAACACACTGCCGGAACCAGTTCTGCTGCTGGGATATTGCCTGCAGCATCGCTGACAAAGCCCATGACCGGCGTCACAATCCCGCCGCCGATAATGGTCATGACGATGAATGACGAGCCGTATTTGGTATCCTGACCCAGGTTCTTAATCCCAAGGGAGAAAATGGTTGGGTACTGAATAGACATAAATGCACTGCACAGCGTTAGGGCCAGTAGACCGAAATGGCCGCCGAATACGGCGGAGACCAGGCATAGCACCATGGCAAGCAGGGCATAAGCGGCCAGTACTTTATGCGGTGCGAAGCGGCTGATTAGCCATGTACCGGTAAAGCGACCGATGAAGAAGCACACCATGGTGCCGGTCAGGTAGTTGGCGGCGAAACCTGGCGTCATGCCGGGGATCTCTTCAATAGCGTACCGGATCAGATAACTCCAGCAGGCAGTTTGCGCGCCGACATAGCAGAACTGCGCCAGCACCGCCCAACGCCAGTGGCGAATACGGACCAGACGGGAAAGAGAGGCAGAAAATGTGCTTTGTGTACCGTCGACGTGATTATCGCTCTGAAGGACCGGAAATTTGGTCAACATAATCAGCAGGGCGACCAACAATACAATTGCCACGATAATCATATAGGGCGTTTGTACGGATAACACCAGGCTATGCTTATAAATGCTTAGCTGTTCTGGCGTCATTTTATCGAGTACCGCCTGAGAGTGATGCGGCACGTTAGACAAAATTAGGCTTTGTCCAAACACAACGGCAATAATAGCGCCAAAAGAATTAAAAGTTTGCGCCAGATTAAGACGGAAATGACCACCACTCTCTGGCCCCAACACTGTAACAAAGGGGTTAGCAGCAGTTTCAAGGCAACCTAACCCCGCCGCTATAATAAAAAGACCGACAAGAAACAATGTATAATTCATTAACTCAGCCGCAGGCCAGAATAATGCAGCACCAATGGCATATAAAAACAACCCGGTAATAATACCTGCCTTATAGCTGAGTTTTTTCATCAGTATCCCGGCAGGAACTGGAATGACAAAGTAGCCGAAATAGAACGCAGATTGTATCAGGCCAGCCTGGAAGTTTGTCAGGGTAAAGGCTTGCTGAAACTGGGGGAGTAAAATGTCATTCAGGTTATTAGCGACTGCCCAAAGAAAAAACAGTGAGCAGAGTAACGCGAAAGGAATAATGTAACGCTGGGCTTGCCCGGCATTGACCGCACGAAAACTCTGCGTTGGTATTGTTGTATTTCCCATAACACCCTCGTTAGTCAGAAGCGTCAGAATGTGACTTTCCTTTCTTGCCAGACGGTAAAAATAAAAAGGTGCTTTACTCTTACTGGCGCGAATCTGGCGATCGGAATGATCTCGTGAATGCATTTTCATGTAAAAAAGGGGGGCGAATATGATGACAATCACATTTAACGGCAACGCGATATCTTTATGTGATCGTTATCACTTTAAATTTAATAAAAACGCCCCCCGCCGGGGAAAATAAACATTAAAAACCACAACCCCAGTGACCGATTTAATGTATTACTCCGAAAACGGGCATTTTCACGGTAAAAATCATCAAAACGACTGTTTGAATAAAAATCTTCTGAATCGGTCATTTTTACCGAAATGAATTAATCGAATAAGGATCAATTCCCGACTATTAATTGACGGCGATCACAAAGTGCAACCACCGTAATTCTTTTAGCGTTATTCCCTATAAAGATGGTGCGCAAATATACGGTTAATTCATCAGGACAACAGGCTTGTTCTGCTGGTGCTTTAGATCATCAAGAGAGGTAACAAATGGAACGAAATAGACTGGCGCGGCAGATTATTGATACCTGCCTGGAAATGACCCGCCTGGGGCTAAATCAGGGCACGGCTGGCAACGTCAGCGTGCGCTATCAGGGCGGGATATTGATAACGCCAACGGGGATCCCCTATGAAAAACTGACGGAGTCACACATCGTTTATATTGATGCCGACGGTCAGCATGAACAGGGCAAACTGCCTTCCAGCGAGTGGCGTTTCCATATGGCCGCGTACCAGACGCGCCCGGATGCGCAGGCGGTGGTGCATAACCATGCGGTGCACTGTACCGCCGTGTCTATTCTTAACCGCCCTATCCCGGCCATTCATTACATGATTGCCGCCGCAGGCGGTAATTCCATACCCTGCGCGCCATATGCCACATTTGGGACACGCGAGTTGTCCGACTATGTCGCCTTTGCCCTCAGGAACCGCAAAGCAACGCTGTTACAGCACCACGGCTTAATTGCCTGTGAAGCAAATCTGGAAAAAGCCCTGTGGCTGGCGCATGAAGTTGAAGTACTGGCACAACTGTACCTTTGCACGCTGGCAATAACGGATCCGGTCCCGGTACTGGATGACGATGCTATCGCCATTGTGCTGGAAAAATTCAAAACCTACGGACTGCGCATTGAAGAATGACATCGCATAGCAAACAGGAGAAATGCCATGGCGAAAAGAATGATTTTGAACGAAACGGCCTGGTTTGGCCGGGGCGCAACAGGGATGCTTTGCGATGAGGTAAAGCGTCGCGGCTATCAAAAAGCGCTGATTGTCACCGACAGGACGCTGATACAGTGTGGCGTGGTGGCGAAGGTCACGGATAAGCTGGACGAAGCGGGGTTGGCCTGGGAAATATACTCCGGCGTGCTTCCTAACCCGACAATCGGAATAGTACAGGAAGGGCTGGGTGTTTTTCAGAACAGCGGCGCAGATTACCTTATCGCTATCGGGGGTGGCTCGCCTCAGGATACCTGTAAGGCAATCGGTATTATCAGCAATAACCCGGCGTTTAAGGATGTTCGTAGCCTTGAAGGCCTGTCCCCAACCCGTAACCCCAGCGTACCCGTTCTGGCCATTCCCACTACAGCCGGAACAGCGGCTGAAGTGACCATTAACTACGTAATCACTGATGAAGAGAAGCGGCGTAAATTTGTTTGCGTCGATCCGCACGACATTCCGCAGGTCGCTTTTATCGATGCAGATATGATGGACGGTATGCCGCCAGTGCTGAAAGCAGCAACCGGCGTTGATGCGCTGACTCATGCGATTGAAGGGTATATTACCCGGGGTGCATGGGCCTTGACCGATGCGCTACACATCAAGGCGATTGAGATTATTGCCGGCGCACTGCGCGATTCAGTCAAGGGCGATCGAGATGCCGTCGAGGCGATGGCGCTGGGCCAGTATGTTGCCGGCATGGGCTTTTCCAACGTTGGCCTGGGGCTGGTTCACGGTATGGCGCACCCGCTGGGTGCTTTTTATGACACACCGCACGGCGTGGCGAATGCCATTTTGCTGCCTCATATCATGCGTTACAACGCTGACTTTACCGGCGATAAATTCCGCGATATTGCACGGGCGATGGGCGTGAAGGTTGAAGGGCTGAGCCTTACGGACGCGCGCAATGCTGCCGTGGATGCCGTCTTCAGGCTTAATCACGATGTGGGCATCCCGCTCCATCTGCGTGAGGCTGGAGTACAAAAAGAAGATATCCCGATGCTCGCCCAGGCGGCATATGATGATGTCTGTACTGCCGGCAACCCACGGGAAGCGAGCCTGGCAGATATTAGCGAGCTGTACCATACCGCCTGGTAGTGCGACTGCGTTACCCGGTTTAGAGGCCCCTTCTGGGCCGGGTGACGCAGAGAGACAGCGCCATCAGTATTTAAACCGTGATTTCGCAGCTGACGACCGACGCCGACAGATCCTATCGGTAATGGCCATTGTTGGGCATGATTGCCCTCTTATTGTGGCGAAGTTGAAAGGTGAAACTATGGTATACGGCGAAAAGTTGATTAAATGTAGTTAAAGAATCAATTCGCCCCTTGTTTCTCCAGCCCTGAACGTGTTGCGACGGGTATTTTCAGCAAGCGTTCAGAATATGCGCCCGCATTGAAAAGCACGAAAGACGCCGTACGACGAAGCGTAAGGAGTTACCCATCATTCCTTACACCCCGCCCTTTAATTGCTATTTGTTTAGCCTATTTCTGGCTTCGTTTAGCTCATATTGAGCGTCTTCCAACTTCTGCTGTTTTTTTATGATTTTATCCGGACGTCCGTCGGCACTGGCTTCAGCCAGTTCCTGACGGCGTTCCTCTACCTTCAGCTCTTTTTTACGTATATCGGCTTCACGCTCAGCATGCAGCCCTTCGTTAGTGCAGTTGGTATTAAGTTCAGAAAGCGCTTTTTCAAGACCCGCTATGCGGTGATTGTTGTCATGGGTGCGGGCGTAATCTATTTGCTCCTCAATATTCTGACGTTTGGCGTCACAGCCTGTGCTTACCTGAGAGGCAGCCTGAACAGAAAAAAGAGGGGCTAGTACCAGCAAACCTGCCAGCAATGTTTGAGTATGTTTCATAATATTCTCCAGATTAATCCTTTTACCTTTATCGAGATAATACAGATAGTGCATTAATATTGTTAATGGTTTTTTAGGAATGATCTATAAATAAAAATCCTGAACCGACGAAAAAAAAGCCAGGATAAAACGAGAAAAAGTAGTTCATCGTATCCTTCATCCACAACATGATGATGTACATCGTACTTATTCTTTCTATATATATTAACCTCTCACGAAAGTTGTAATACTTACCTCTTTAGTCTAAACACTCTATTTTCTGAAGCAACGAATACTCGTAATATGTAAAGGGTAATAAAGAAACGATTTTTTAAGCTTTTTGCCCCATAAGCATCTCAAACTTACTCTTATGTCGAAAATCCAATTCTATTAGCAAAATTAACCTTAAAAACAAAGTCTTTTTTATCGATAAAGATAAAACACAAAAAAACTTAGTAATTCATAATCCTATCCGATAGCGAAGTTATGCGAGGCACAAAACACACCCCCGCACTGCATTCATCCAGCACGTTGTGGATTGCCGCTACTTTTTCATCTTTATACGAGTCGTGGATGTGCAGGGGTGGTTCTGACCTGCGCTATACCAGCTCAGATGGCGGCAGCCAGCGAGAAACGTTTCCGCATGTAACGTACACCCGACTATATCTCTGATTTTTTTATTGCCAGTAGTCCCGTACTCCAGCGTGAACGCTGATAACCAAAATCGCGGGAACAAAGCTTTATCCGTTCACGTAACAAGGTACAGATATATTCTAAAAGCCATCGGCGGGAGCGTCCGGCGGGTAAAGATTTCTGACCTTCAACCCCTGACAGTGTTAACCAGTTATTCCAGCGTCCAACGGATGAACGGACACAACAGAATGTGCTGACGACCTCGCTGATGCTTGCTCCCCGGTGCAACATCAGCATGGCTGTCAGCCTACGGGCATAATTTTTATCGTTCGTTTTATGAATGGCTTTCTGCATCAGGTACCGTTCGTCATGGTGAATGAGAACCATGATCGACATCGTTCAGTCCGTTTGATGATTTGTTTTGATTTGGCGATTGATCAGATCACACATTATGGGCTGGGTTCCCTTTAAGTGTTCTATTTAGCAATTTAGTAATATGACAGTGGTCGGCCAATTTATGCTTTAGCCAATCGTATGGGAATAAAATCACATGGGAGATTATTCAATTAAAATAATTACTAATCATTTCATCGAATTATTTCCTTGAAAAATAGACAATCATCAACCACTACTGAAAAGCAAAAGTTTTTTCCGTATCAACTGAGATTTATATGTGAGGGGTTATATGACTACGTTAGGCACCATAGAAAGTGACAGGAGTTCAGATGTAGATAATGACTTCATTGTTATTAATGAAGGGGATGTAGCAAAAGGATACATTCATCTTTCCAAAGGTGATGAAATCACTATTAAACCAGATGGGAAATGTACATTCAAATCTTCATTATTAAGTAACACCATACCTGTCCAGGTGGGAAGTATAGCGGTGGTGGCTATGGAGTGTTAATGGCCCTGGCAGGGAAAGTTAAAATAACATTATCACCTGTTTATTTTGATTCCAGCGGGAATGAAGTGACAACGTCTGGAATGAGTGATAGCTATTTGCGACTCACGGATCCAATCGTGAATGGTGACGAACTGATTGGGGCGAAAAATGCAACATTAAATAGCGCCTCAAATATCACCCTCACCCTCAACCAAAACCTGGTCTTGATAAAAAAACAATATACACACCTCTATGATGATCTGAGAATAGCATTCAGCGATGCATTGAATAATTTATATCCGGATGTTAATAAAAACATCAATCCTGACGGTGAATATGTTGATGATGAATTGAAAAAAGCATGGGACATTCTTAGTGAAATGTATAATAAAGGGAAAATCACCCTTATTAAATAGCTGCGTTGAATATCGCTACAAAAACCGGAAAAACCGCTTAACTTCCAGACATGATGATTTTCGGCCGCCGCTATGACAAAGGCCCAACTGGAGTCCCAGAGTGGATCTGACATTCATGGAGCAGAGGTGCGCTATGCCCGAGAGCCCAAACGCACACGCTGCTCTTTATTTCCATCAACTGGGATATCATAGATGAAGATACATCTAACCTGGCAGATAGCGGCCTTCCGGTAAGGATTGGCTTTACTGTTCTATTCCCGGCAGGAGATGGAAATGAATTTTGCTCTATGGAACACGTAAAAACTGGTGAGTTAACTATCATCCACAGTGCTGACACTAATATTGCTAAGGGGTGCTTTGAGGTTGATATTCCGCAACCATTGGGCTCTCCCCCTTCAATGTTACAGACGCAAAGTTATATGCTGGACTAACTGATTAATTGACAAGCAGTCAGTATCCATTTGAAACTCGTTCTCTATTCTTGCACTACTAGCTTTTGATCAATAGTGTTCCCCTGCACGGGCAGTTCGCTTACCACGTTTTGTTATACATAAGGGTGACTTTCTTCGCCAGGCGGACCATAACATCTATATCGCGACGACAGTTCTGAAGCCTTCAGGAAAAACAGCGAACTTCTGGACACAAGACCATCACTCATACAGTACGTTATGATCTTAAAGTTAACCTTGTGCCGCTCGCATGCGGGCAAAAATGACAAATAATGTTAGGAACGATGTTAGGAAAATGAATTTCAGGCACAAAAAAACCACCTTTCGGTGGTTTCACGACACTGCTTATTGCTTTGATTATTCTGCTTTTTCCCATGGTAGCCGGAGTGGGACTTGAACCCACACAGCGCGAACGCCGAGGGATTTTAAATCCCTTGTGTCTACCGATTCCACCATCCGGCCAGGGAAGAAAGTGGAGGCGCGTTCCGGAGTCGAACCGGACTAGACGGATTTGCAATCCGCTACATAACCGCTTTGCTAACGCGCCGTAAAACTTTTTTACGCGACACCCGCTATTGCGCATGTCTTTAATCTGGAGCGGGAAACGAGACTCGAACTCGCGACCCCGACCTTGGCAAGGTCGTGCTCTACCAACTGAGCTATTCCCGCATGTCATCAAGTTAACTTCTAACCACTTGATTTCATTATCGTCCGGCTAGCTGTGCCGCCGTTCGATGCGTTGCATTCTACTGATATGACGGTATGAGTCAACGTTATTTTTTGCATCCCCGGATCGTTTGCTGAAAATTACGTCGAAACGATCACTGATCAAGCAAATCGCCGCGGGCAGCGTTTAAATATTGCAGCATAGACCACAGCGTCAGTACCGCAGCAACCCACAGCAGCCCAATCCCCGCCCACTCAACCCAGGCGTTTGGACGCCAGAGCATCCAGACCAGCGAGGCCATTTGCGCGGTGGTTTTCACTTTACCAATCCACGATACCGCGACGCTGCTGCGCTTACCCAGCTCCGCCATCCACTCACGCAGCGCAGAGATGATGATCTCACGACCAATCATGGTTGCTGCAGGCAGCGTTACCCACCACGTGTGGTAGTGCTCAGCCACCAGCACCATCGCGATAGCGACCATGACCTTATCGGCGACCGGGTCGAGGAAGGCACCGAAGCGGGTGCTTTGGTTCCAGCGGCGTGCCAGATAACCGTCAAACCAGTCCGTAACCGCAGCCACCAGGAAAATCAGTGCACAGGCAAAAGGGGCCCAGACGACTGGCAGGTAAAACGCCAGTACAAAGAACGGGATAAGCACAACGCGAAAAAGAGTGAGCAACGTAGGGATATTAAATTGCATAATGACGGTAACTGTTTGTTGTCAGTAAAATTTAGCTCTATGTTGCTACAGAGCCCTCAATGTTTCAACGAGTAGTAGATCTTTTCTGCCAGCGCTTGCGAAATACCCGGCACTTTTGCAATTTCCTCCATGCTGGCATTGAGTAATCCTTGCAATCCGCCCATATATTTAAGCAACATCTGCCTGCGTTTTGGCCCGACGCCTTCGATGGTCTCAAGCGTACTGGTGTTTTTTACCTTCGCCCGTTTTTTCCGGTGCCCGCTGATGGCGTGATCGTGTGACTCATCGCGAATATGCTGGATAACATGCAGTGCCGGAGAATCCGGCGGCAGGCTGAAGCCCTCCCCTTCCGGCTCAAAGAAGAGCGTCTCCAGACCGGCTTTACGATCGGCCCCTTTTGCCACGCCCAGCAGCAACGGATGGTTTTTATCCCAGCTCACATCAAGTGAGTCAAAGACCGCTTTCGCCTGCCCGAGCTGCCCTTTCCCGCCGTCAATCAGTATCACATCCGGGATTTTGCTCTCTTCGATGGCTTTACCGTAGCGACGGCGCAGCACCTGGTTCATGGCTGCATAGTCATCACCCGGCGTGATCCCGGTGATGTTATAGCGACGATATTCCGCGCGCAGCGGGCCGTTAGCATCAAACACCACGCAGGAGGCCACGGTCTGCTCGCCCATTGTGTGGCTGATGTCGAAGCACTCCATCCGTTTAACCTCCGGCAGCTTCAGGAGCGTAGCCAGTGCCGTTAAACGCTGGTGGACCGTCGATTGCTGGGACAGTTTTGTAGTAAGCGCCGTCGCCGCGTTGGTCCGGGCAAGCTTCAGGTAACGCGCGCGGTCACCGCGCGGTTTGGTCTGCACGTTAACCCGACGACCAGCCAGTTCTGACAGTGAATCCGCCAAAAGCGTTTTATCATCGAGATTGAAATCAAGCAGGATCTCCGATGGCAGCGTGCGCATCTGACTCCCCTGCAGATAGAACTGGCCGACGAAGGTTTCAACCACCTCACCCAGCTCCGTCCCTCCCGGCACTTTCGGGAAATAGCTGCGGCTCCCGAGCACTTTACCCTGACGAATAAACAGCACATGCACGCAGGCCATGCCGGCGTCAAAGGCAACGCCGATCACGTCGAGATCGTCACCGGTGTTCGAGACGAACTGTTTCTCAGTGACTCTGCGCACCGCCTGGATTTGGTCGCGGATCCGCGCGGCCTCTTCGAACTCCAGCGCTGCACTGGCTTTCTCCATCCGGGCGATCAGCTGCGTTAATACCTGATCGTCTTTCCCGGCTAAAAACAGGCGCACATACTCGACCTGCTGCGCATACTCGTCTTCACTCACCAGCCCGGCAACGCATGGCCCCAGACAGCGGCCAATCTGGTACTGCAGACACGGGCGCGAGCGATTGCGATAGACACTGTTTTCACACTGGCGAACAGGGAAGATTTTTTGCAGCAGCGCCAGCGTCTCACGGACGGCATAGCCGTTGGGAAACGGGCCGAAATATTCACCCTTGGCATGTTTTGCACCGCGGTGCATAGCAAGCCGGGGGTGCGTATCGCCACTCAGGAAGATGAACGGATAGGATTTATCATCGCGTAACAGCACGTTGTAGCGCGGCTGATAGAGCTTAATATAGTTATGCTCAAGCAGCAGCGCCTCCGTCTCGGTATGCGTGACGGTAACATCAATATTCTGTATGAGTGCGACCAGTGCTTCAGTCTTGCGGGAGGCAAGGTTACTGCGAAAATAGCTGGAGAGGCGCTTTTTGAGATCTTTCGCTTTCCCCACGTAGATAACCGTACCGCCAGCGTCATACATACGATAGACGCCAGGCTGGCTGGTTACGGTTTTCAGAAATGCTTTTGAATCGAACACATCACTCACTGACTTAACAACGTCTCCGCATTACATAAACCATGCCGGATGGCCAGATGAGTCAGTTCAACATCACCATGAATGTTCAGTTTGCTGAACATGCGATAACGATAGCTGTTCACCGTTTTCGGGCTAAGATTCAGCTGTTCCGAGATCTCATTTACCTTCTGACCTTTGGTGATCATCAGCATAATCTGCAATTCACGCTCGGACAAACTGGCAAACGGCGATTCCGTTTTCTCGGGTTCGATCTGACTCAGGGCCATCTGCTGAGCAATGTCGGAAGCAATGTAACGCTGTCCGGCAAACACGGAACGGATAGCATTGACAACCTCCTGCGGCGCGGCACCTTTACTCAGGTAACCGGCAGCGCCCGCCTGCATCACTTTCGCGGGCAGCGGGTTTTCAGTATGCACGGTCAGCATGATGACTTTTGTATCAACAAAGGTACGCGCGATTTTGCGGGTTGCTTCAAGACCACCGATACCGGGCATGTTCATATCCATCAACACCACATCGGCTGAATTAGTGCGGCACCATTTTACGGCATCTTCGCCGCAACAAGCCTCACCAGCAACTTTAATACCTTTTATATCTTCAAGAATGCGTCGTATCCCTGCGCGCACCAGTTCGTGGTCATCAACAAGAAGGACGTTGATCAAAGGAAATGTCTCCAGAATAGGGATAACGCTACTGAGTGATAATTTGGTTTATATTAACGGTTTTCCTCACAAGATTAAAACGTTAAAAAATCGGCTATTCGATTTCGCTCTCGTTTTTGGAAATTAGGCTGTACAGAACGTGGAAAGAGAGCCCGCGCCACCAGGGCTTGTGCAGCTTTTTTTTAAGCATCTGTATTCAAAAAGTTACAAAAAATCTGTCGCCTGAGTCCGTAAAAAAACAGTTCTTAAATTTTTGTAACAATAATTAACGGCAAGCGAACCGGGTATAAACAATTCGTCGCTATTAACGCCGTACAGTTTAGCGGCACGCGTTGTTTACGCAAATAAACATCCAGTGTAAAAGTACGAAAAACAACCGCTGCATTTTTTGCTGCGCCTTGTGGTATACTCCGCCGCCTTGACTTTCATCGTCGCGCACGAGCGCCGTTTTATAATGAGGAAAATAAATGAGCACACCTGAATTTGCCACTGCGGAGAATAACCAGGAACTGGCACAGGAAGTAAACTGCCTGAAATCGCTGCTAACGCTGATGCTACAGGCGATGGGCCAGGCTGACGCCGGTCGTGTGATCATTAAAATGGAAAAACAAATCGCGCAGATGGAAGACCAGGCTGAATCCGCGGTATTTGCCAACACCGTTAAGCAAATTAAACAAGCCTACCGCCAGTAATAAAAAACGGCTGGATGCGGTGCATTCAGCCGTTGCCTCGTCTGACACGCAGAACGTACTCTCTACTCAAATAAGCCCGGTCGCCGCCGCGTAACACGCGATCTGCGTCTTGTTAGGCGCATTGAATTTCTTCTGCATATTCTTCTGATGAAAGTTAACCGTATTCTCTGAGATGGAGAGAATGATCGCAATTTCCGCCGAGGTCTTCCCTTCCGCGGTCCATTTAAGAATTTCCCGTTCACGTTTGCTGAATTTCATCTCAGGCGGCATCACCATCTCATCTTCAAATCGAATCAACGATGTTAAGGCCACTTGCACCAGCAGTTGTAACCGCAGCTCTATTTCCTCGTGGTCTAACGGGCTCTCCAGCATGCTAGTACGAGAAACCGACAGAAAACCGAGAGCATGATTCGGCAGCATCAGACACTGCGTTATTCCTGTACGTAAGCCGTGCTCCCGTGCGCTATGCCATAATTCCTCAGCATCCGCGAATAATTCGTCAGTCCAGGGTAAATGCCCCTGGATGAAATTCTCCGGTTTTAACACCGGGTCAATGGCGAAATAATTCTTCGACTGATATTGCGCCTGCCACTGTGGCGGATAAGTGGTATGCACAGAAATCTTAGGCCGCGTAAAAGGCACGGGATGGCGTACGCAGAGTGCGTAATAATCGAATTCTAGCGCCTGAGTTTGTCGCTGAAGTTCCTGATATACCTCGTCGGCACAGGTCAATTTCTGAAACCGGAGGGAGCATTCCCGTCGCCAGGTGAAAAAGTCTGAATCCTTCATACTTACTAAATGAAGCCTCTGAAATGATATTCATTATTATGGTGAATATAACCTAACACATAAAACTTATTTCTAACTACAAAATATCGGCAACAGCACAATTAACTTTACGTTTGATAAGGTTTATTGGGCCTGAGCGGAATAAAAAAACACGGTGTCGGGCACAGGGGGAGAATAATTTGCCCCAGATGAATTTTCTGGAGCAAATTAGTGCAAAAATTCTACTGCATAAGGAATTTTTCAAGGAACTGACGGGTTCGCGGTTGCTGTGGGTTGGCAAATAAGTGTTTTGCCGGCCCCTGCTCCACGATCCTTCCCTGATCCATGAAAATGGCGCGGTCCGCCACGTCACGAGCGAAGCTCATCTCGTGGGTAACGATAACCATTGTGCGTTTCTCCTGTGCCAGCTGGCGGATGGTGTTCAGCACCTCGCCCACCAGCTCAGGGTCGAGCGCAGAGGTCGGTTCATCAAAGAGGATCACATCCGGACGCATCGCCAGCGCGCGGGCAATCGCCACACGCTGCTGCTGACCACCTGACAGGCGGCGCGGGTAGCTGGTTTCTTTACCGGCCAGCCCGACTTTTGCGAGCAACTCGCGCGCGCGAACCGTCGCGTCCTCTTTGGCTTCCCCTTTTACAATGACCGGGCCTTCAATGATGTTCTCCAGCACCGTCCGGTGTGGGAAGAGATTGAAGTTCTGGAAAACAAAGCCCACATGCTGGCGCAACTGGCGAATCAGACCTTTTTGCTGGCTGATGGATTTGCCGGTATCAATCGTAATGTTCCCTACCCGAATCGTGCCTTCTTCAGGCTGTTCAAGCAGGTTGATGCTGCGCAGCAGCGTTGTTTTCCCGGAACCACTCGGGCCGATAATGGCGACCACTTCACCCTGCTCAACCTCCAGATCAATCCCGTGGAGCACCGTTTGACCGTGGAATTTTTTCACCAGGTTTTTAACGTCGATAGCACTCATTTTGGATCACGCTCCTGGCGGTTAAGCTGGTTTTCGAAATAGTTTTGCAAGGCGGATAACACTGTCGCCATTACCCAGTAAATCAGCGAGGCCGCCAGATACATGGTGAACACTTCCAGGGTGCGCGAGGTAATAAGCTGCGCCTGACGGAACAGTTCCGGTACCTGAATGGTGGCCGCCAGCGACGTGTCTTTCACCAGGCTGATAAAGCTGTTGCTGAGCGGCGGAAGCGCCACACGCGCCGCCTGAGGCAGAATGGCTCTGCGCAGCGTTTGCCAGGGCGTCATACCGATACTGGCCGCCGCTTCCCACTGCCCTTTATCAATGGACGAGATTGCCGCACGCAGCGTTTCAGAGGTGTATGCCGCCGTATTGAGCGACAAACCAATCATCGCCGCGGGGATCGGATCCAGCTCAATACCAAACTGCGGTAAACCGTAGTAGATCATAAAGAGCTGGGCGATAAGCGGCGTGCCGCGAAACACAGAGATATAAAAACGCGCCACCCAGCGTACTGGTAAGACGGGTGACATACGCATTAAGGCCAGCACAAACCCGAGTACCAGACCGAAGAACATCCCGCCAATACTGAGCTGTAACGTAAATACCGCACCTTTAAGCAGGTACGGCAGGGAATCAATAACCAGTTGAATACTTTCTTGCATTATTATTTTTCGACCTGATTTTAGACATGAGGATGGTAGGCAAACAGCGCAGGTGCCCCGCCGGTGTGAACAAACAAAATCGGCCCTTCATCCTTAAAGCGCTTCTGTTCAATGCCATCGATAAGACCGGCCATCGCTTTGCCCGTATACACGGGATCAAGCAGGATACCCTCGAGGCGCGCCAGCAATTTCACCGCATCCATCCCCTCTTCATTAGGCGTGCCGTAGCCTGGTGCAAAATAGTCGTCCCAGAGCTGGATATCAGCCGTTGCCTTCAACGCCAGTTGCTCTGCCACCGCCTGCTGTAAGGTGACCACTTTCGGCTTCTGGTCCGCGACGCTACGCGATACCGTCACGCCAATAAGCTCGACATCGGGTAATAATTGCTCCAGACCTACGGCCAGCCCTGCGTGGGTACCTGCACTGCCGGAAGCAACAACGACAGAAGAGAGGCTGACCGCTCCCTCGCATTGCTGGGCAATCTCCAGCGCACTTTCCACATACCCCAGCGCGCCCAGCGCATTCGAGCCGCCGACAGGAATAACGTAGGGACGAAAACCCTGCGCTTCCAGACGCGTCGCCAGTTCATCAAGTTGTGCGGTCGGGTCGGTTAATGCCTCGACCATTTCGACTTGTACGTTAAACAGATCCAGCAGCAGACGGTTGCCGTTAGTCAGATAGTTTTCTGCGTGCGTTCCAATTGGGTTTTCCAGCAATGCCACACAGTGGAGACCCAGCTTTGCAGCCACCGCGGCGGTCTGGCGGACATGGTTAGACTGAATGGCACCTGCGGTAATGAGCGTATCCGCGCCTTCACGCAGGGCGTCAGCGGCCAGAAACTCCAGCTTACGCAGCTTATTGCCCCCCATCGCCATCGGCGTTACGTCATCGCGCTTAATAAAAATATCGCGTCCTAAATAGTCAGAAAATCGCGGCAGATACTCCAGCGGAGTCGGCGCGCCGATAAACTCCAGGCGGGGAAAGCGCGTTAAATTCTGTAGTGACATGGGTTCTCCGGTAACACAGACTCAAGGTGATATTTTTCATTATGCACGCAGACGCGTAAGAAATAAAAAAGGCGCTTTTAAAAGCGCCTTTTTTTAACGTCAAAGACTTATTTCGTGACGTCTGCCCCGAACCACTTCTCAGAAAGGGCTTTCAGGCTGCCGTCTTTTTGCATGTCAGCAATCGCGGAGTCAATCGCTTTAACCAGGTCGTCGTTGCCTTTACGAACGGCTACACCGGATTCCTGACGAGAGAACGCATCACCAGCTACCGCCAGGGTATTGTTGGTTTTCTTCACCAGATCCAGCGCGGCCAGACGGTCAACCAGAATCGCATCAATACGACCTACGCGGAGATCCTGGTATTTTGTCGGGTCATCATCGTAAGTGCGGATATCTACACCCTGAACGTTCTGGCGCAGCCACTCTTCATAGTTGGTCCCCAGACCGACACCGACTTTTTTGCCTTTCAGGTCAGCGGCCGTTTTGATAGTGCCTTCGTTACCTTTCTTCACCAGCGCCTGGATACCAGACACGGTGTACGGCGTGGAGAAGTCATACTTCTTCTTACGCTCGTCAGAAATGGTCACCTGGTTAATCACCACATCAATACGTTTGGAATCCAGCGACGCCAGCATACCGTCCCATTTGGTCGGTTTGATGGAGGCTTTCACGCCAAGGTGTTTCGCCAGTTCCTGTGCAAATTCCACTTCAAAACCGGTGAGTTTACCGTCATCGCCCTGGAAGCTGAACGGAGGATAGGTTCCTTCCAGCCCGACCAGCAGCGTACCGCGCTCTTTCACTTTATTCAGCAGATTTTCTGCGGCGAACGTTTTCACGCTCATACCCGCGACCAGCGCGACTGCCATTACACCCATCAGCGCCTGACGACCCAGAAGTGCTAATTTCATAAATACCCCGATATAGTGGAATTTTTGAGTAGTGTAGAGAAATCACCTGCAAGGTCAAAGGCGACTGCGCTACATCTTATTCTTTTTTAATATATATCAGAAGTTGTTCCAGCGTGGGCTTTCTGCTTTATGGCACCCGGCATTTGTACCTTATATTGTGCATACTTGCGCAGCGCAATGCGGTAGTTGTTGGTGCTGGTCGCAGGCAGCCACGGCTCAAGATTCTCATCCAGATAGCCGGTCTTCAGCAGATCGCGGGAGATGTTGTTCACGGTGAGATGTTGTCCGAGACGGCGCAGGCGGACGACATATTCGCGTACGGTTCCGTGGCTCATCTCCGTTTGTTCAAACAGGAATTGTTTGAAGCCGATAATGTCGAAGAAGTCGCTTTGCTCTTTGCAGTGGAGATCACCGCAGAAACGGCAAAGCGCCACCCACTCTTTTTGTTCTTCGAGCCATGCTGCTTCATCCATCAACGTGTCGAGGCGTGAAATCGCGATCTTATTAACGATTTCGCCTCGACGAACCAGCGTGATACGATCGAGTAACTTGTTACAGTGGGCGCAATGCGTCTGGCTGTGTTTAAAGTCTTTCAGGTAGCGGCTTAAAGGCCGTCTTTTAGATTGCTGCACCGTCATGATAACTCCTGGTTGTCAATACGTTGTGCGGCATTTTTCAGGTGAATCAATCACCTATAACTTACCCAGCTTTGTGCGTAAACGTTTAATGGCCTGGCTGTGCAACTGGCTCACCCGAGACTCCCCCACTTCCAGAACAGCGCCAATCTCTTTGAGATTAAGCTCTTCCTGATAATAGAGGGTCAACACCAGCTGTTCGCGCTCAGGTAAAGCCTCAATCGCTTCCATTACGCGCTGGCGTAAATTACCTTCCATTAAATGGTGTAACGGGTTTTCTTGCTGATGCTCATCCGTCACCAGCTCGATGCTATCGCCATGCTCTTCTCGCCACTCGTCATAAGAGAAGAGTTGGCTATTATTGGTATCGAGCAACATCTGACGATACTCTTCAACAGCAATGCCAAGACGTTCCGCCACTTCTGTTTCCGTAGCGTTACGTCCCAGTTCCTGTTCCAGCTGCCCCATCGCATGCGCCACTTCGCGCGCGTTGCGGCGAACACTGCGCGGCACCCAGTCGCGGCTGCGCAGCTCATCCAGCATCGCACCACGAATACGCTGAACTGCGTAAGTCGTAAATGCCGTTCCTTGCAGAGCGTCGTATCGGTCAACTGCATTCAATAACCCGATACCGCCCGCCTGTAGCAGATCGTCAAGTTCCACGCTCGCCGGCAAACGCACCTGGAGGCGCAATGCTTCGTGACGCACCAGTGGGACATAACGCTGCCACAGCGAGTGTTTATCCATTACACCTTCAGCGGTATAGAGTGAATTCACGATAAACAGCCCTGCGTTAGTTGAGTTATCGGCATGATTATCCGATTCTGCAGGGCGTTCAATTGGATGAATAGTGGGTAAAATAAGGGGTTATTTGGGGGTTACCGATGCATGCAGGGATAACATGCATCCTGTGGTAAGGATAACGTCAGCCTTTTTTACATAGCAAGAATATACTTGAACATAAATCAGGGTATTGATGGCCTAACTCGTAGCACCCCTCAAGATATTGCTTTGAGATGATATCTGTCTGTAAAAGTTTGTCCCACTGGAAATTAGCGAGCGCCTTGAAAAAAATACCCGTGCGATAAACAACGTTAAGTCCCGCAAGACGGGCATCTCTTTCAAGAGTATCCAGAGAATAAGTACAACGATGGCCATGCTGAAACTCAGCCTCCGTCACCGCACTGTTATGCGAGATTAAGTTCATTTTTACGGCAATCTGTCGGGAGGCGGCATGCGCATTTGGACAAACCAGAAAAAAGTGGCCTTCATCCGTTAACCATTCATTATTAATGCGTTTTAAGAGGTTAACGGGATCGTCAATATGCTCCAGCACATGGGTGAGAATTATATTGTCATAACGCTCCGGCAGTTCAACATCCTCAAAGCGGGAATGCACAAACGAGACATTTTCCCCCAGGCGCTTACTGGCGATATTCATCGCCTCTGCCGAGGCTTCCACGCAGGTGATGTCGCTGAATTTTTCGGTCAATCGTGCGGTAAAATCACCTTTAAAACTACCAAGTTCAAGTAAATTACCCGGCTTAAAAAATGGTGTGAACGCACGGATCATAAAAGGGTGCATCACATCAAAATCAAAGTTATAGGCATACTGATGATCGGCAGTATCTTTGATTTCCAGATTGTAATCACGAAGGGTCATGTTGTTATCTCACTGTGCAAAGTCATGGTTATCTTTGAAGCGTTTGATCTGCCGAAGATAAATCCATGCTTTAGATATAAATGTTGTGCCGACACGTTATTCTTATCGACTTCAAGATTAATTTCCGTTACACCCAGGGACTGTAGATGTTCAATGCTTTGAATTAATAGCTTGCTACCCACACCGCAATGCTGGGCGTCAGGCAAAACGGAAACATGAGTAATATATCCCTGCTGACGCTGCGCGTTATAATAGGCTGCAACCAGTCCGGTGAGCGTGTTGTTATGCCAGGCTTCGGTTCGCCATGCCCGCTCCGCTATTTTTTTGGCATAGTCCTGCAACGCGATTATTTCGGTAATAGACGCGACAAAAAGCGGGTCACACTGATTAAAGTGTTCGACGATCTCCTCCGGTGAGGCGCGATTCTGGCAAAACGCCCAGCAATTCATAACACCAGTTCCGCCAGGCCAAATCCTGCTTTGCCAAACGCGTTACCGTTATAAAGCAAATAAACTTTCTCATCGCAGCGGAACAGATGGGGATAGCACTGCATTTCGCTGTCCCAGTCATTCACGGACGCGAGCGACGCCATCTGGCTGTCGTCACGATGCCAGTGGTGTAAATCATCAGACCAGGCATAGCCCAGACGATAGCCGCGCCCCTGCTCTGTGCGGAAATCGAAACACTCACGGAAGCAAAAGACCATATGATAACGGCCATTGATTTCAATCACCGTCGGCAGTGCTTGGCATTCATCGTCCCCCAGTACGGAAGGGATAATTTGCTGGCTGTCACGCTGCCAGTGGATGCCATCGTGTGATTCCGCATGGGCAATTTTATAGATGCGATCCGGAACCGAATCCGATGTGCGCTTCTTCCAGCCCGTTCCAAAGATGTACCACATGTGGAAACGTTCACGGGTATGTATAACAAAGGCATCCCCCACTAAGTGTGGCTCGTGCAATGAGGGGCCCATCACGGGCCCAGTACCGAAACGGGTGAAGTGTTCGCCATTGTCTGTGCTTACCGCAAAACCAATGGCTGTATCAACCGAGACCGAAACGCGACGATTCCAGCCCGTTGTCCATGCCATGATTTTTCCTTCATGACGCAGAACGTTACAAGGGAAAATACCGTGCTCATCGAATGTGCCCAACTCAGCAGATGCTATCACCGGCTCGGGACTGATACGAAGCACCTCCCGCAAAGATTTATCCATATCCACATAGCAGACACGGCTAATAAACTTTGCTGAATTCGCCTCCCGCTCACGCGTGGAAAAGTAGATTCGGACAAAGTCATCAAACACCAGCGCTTGCGGAGACTGGGCAAAACCCACCCCATTTGCCAGAGGAGGAACCTGTGACGGCGAATAGATAAGCCCGTGCTTACGCCATTTCAGGGTCAGCATAATTTGCCCTCAAGTTGTGCCAGGCCAAAGCCATAGCGGCCCACCTGATCCCCCAGATAAGCCATGTAAATATTGCCATCGAGTTCAAAAACGTGTGGGTAGCTGATCATCTCTGCATCCCATCCGGAAGCAGAAACGTCAATGCCAGCTTTGCTATCATCCCGGTGCCACGACATCATATCCAGACTCCACGCGTAGCCGATGCGGTAACCGTTCTGCTTTCCGCGGTAATGGGCGCTGTAGCGGTAGCAAAAAAACATATGGTATTTGCCGTTGGCGTAAAAGACATCCGGGCTGGCCTGTGCCTCGTCCTCTTCGATACGGCTGGGGATCAGATCTTTATTCAGCTTCGTCCAGTTGATGCCATCTTCAGATGTCGCCATGCGAATCTTGTAGACCGGCTCTGCGCGGCCATCCACCCATTTCCATTTGCGACCAGCAATATAAAAAAGCTGCCATTGGTTATTGAATCTTCGAATTTTCGGCCCACTCATTACAAACGGCTCATCCGGAGAGTAACCGATTGCTGGCCCCGGACCCGCTTTAACAAAGGTCTCCCCCTGGTCATGGCTTACTGCCATGCCAATTGCCACGTTGAACGGCACCGATTCGCAGCGAGTCCAGCCTGCATACCAGGCTTTTACCACATCCTTATCGCGCATCACGGAGACGGGATAGGTACCAAATTCGTCAAATTCTCCGTATCCACCCAGCGGGAGAATCGGTTCACGGGCAAAGCGCAATACCTGGAAGAGATCGTCACGAGCCAAATCCACCCAAGCGGAATAGCTGACATATTTCCCCTGTTCATCAGCAGGCGGGCGGCAGGAGAAATAGACGCGCACGAAATCATCAAAGATCAGCGTCGCAGGGGCCTGAGCAAACTCTTTAAGCCAAGGGAGATGAGTCACCTCCTGCGGGGTAAAGACCTTACCCAATTTTTTCCATGTAAACATATTAAATTAACTCATAACCAAGTTGCAGGCGACGAACCACCTCATCGCGAGAGTTAAACATCATGACGTCAATAATGGACAGCCAGGGAATAAACGCCGCGTCAGAATGCGGGTAGTGCCACGGTTGCGGCTGGATAAATTGCAGCTGAAGCCCGCGTTCGACAAAATCCTGCCGGGAATAGAGCGCCATGCCCCCCGGGGGGTTAATATACGTACGGACGTTCATCACCTGACAAATATCGATGACGCGATCCTGAGACTTTAACGCGTGATTCGCCGGTAACGAAGACGAGACAATTAGCTCACACGAGAAGCCAAAATAGTCCCGCAACCGGTTCAGGCCCAGCCACAGATAATTAAAAAGATTATCCTCCGGGTTCTGAATAATCTCCTCAACGATCGGCATTACCGCGGAAAATGAGGGTGCGTGGCGATACGCACCGACAATTTGATTGCACAGCTTATTGCGGTCAAATGCTGCTGAGAGCTGCCGCTCCCTGATATCCAGAAAGTCCGAGTCTTTTTTTAGTGGCAGCGAGATTAATGACTCCGCACCGCGAACCTGAATACGGTTACGGTTAATCCACCCTTTTTTCGTGTACTTGATGTTGTCATACACCACGAAAGCATCCACTGCCGCCATCAGTTGGAAATAGCCGCAATACGGGAAAAAATAGGGTTGCATGATCGCCAGCTTCATCGGTTTTCTTTCCTATCCATTGACCACAAGCGCAGGCTCTGCCGCACGGGCGGCATTGATAAAGAGTTCCTGGATAATCTCAATAATACGACGTTGATCGGCCACCAGTAGTCCGGGATAGATGGGCAGGCAGAGCACCGCATGAGAAATTTCATCGGCAACCGGGAGATGTTGTGCATTCGCCGTCGGGAAGTGGCGATACATCGGGAACGCGCTGATAAGCGGATAGAAATAACGGCGGGCATAGATATTATGCTTGCGTAATTCCGAATAGATAGCATCCCGGCTGACCGCCGAATCTTCGCGAATAAGTACCGGGAAGTAGGAGTAATTCCATTCAATATTACTGGCAGGTTTAATGTACTCCAGCGCCGGAAGAGCGGAATCGAGCAGTTCAACGTAACGTTGATAAATAACCGCGCGTTCCTGCAGCGCACTGTCAATATACTTTAACTGCAGCAGCCCCATGGCCGCCTGCACTTCATTCATTTTGGCGTTAATACCCGGCGCCATCACAATGGTTTCATCGGCAAAACCAAAGTTTTTAAGATAATCGATGCGCTGCTTGGTTTTGGCATCATGGCAAATAATGGCCCCCCCTTCGAAGGTATTAAACACCTTTGTGGCATGGAAGCTCAGTACGGACAGATCGCCATAATTGAGAATGCTGGCGTTATCTTGTTTGACGCCGAAACAGTGGGCCGCATCGTAAATCACCTTCAGTCCATAGGTATCGGCAATCTTCTGGATGCGTTCCATATCGCACGGAATACCATAGCAGTGGACTGGCATGATCGCCGTCGTTTTAGGCGTAATCAGTTCTTCAATGCGATCCGGATCGATATTAAAAGTGGCGGGGTCAATATCAGCAAACACCGGTGTTAAATCATTCCACAGCAGGCTGTGAGACGTGGCGACAAAAGAGTATGGCGTGGTGATCACTTCACCGGTTATACGCAATGTCTGAAGCGCCGTCAGCAACGCGAGCGTGCCGTTGGAGAACAGGCAGACATGTTTTACCCCAAGATACGCCGCCAGCGCCTCTTCCAGTTGCTGATGGAATTGCCCGCTGTTGGTCAAAATTTTACTTTCCCACAAGGTCTCCAGGTAAGGGATGAACTCCTCAAGGGGCGGAAGAAGTGGACTGGTAACGTAGACATTTTTCATAAGTTAATCCTCAGTACCTGATACCTGGAAACTGCGGGGTGCTTCATCAGCACACCATTTTCGCCAGGCCCCGCGCAGGGCCTGCTGGAAAGGAATCGCCACATTGCTCTGGCTCTGGAGTGGGATTGTGCTCCGCATGCTCTGACGCAAAGCGCTGAGGGTTTCCAGTCGGGTTTGCCAGCTAACGGCCTTGTCGAAATAGTCTTGCTGACTTTCCGCCACAAACTCATCCAGCCCGTAGATATGCAAGATCTCCAGCCCCTGCCGCGCGGGATAGGTTGCGCCTGCCAGGGTAAGCGTCGGGACGCCCATCCATATGCCATGACTGGTGGTGGTTCCCCCGTTGTACGGGAAGGAATCAAGCAACATGTCTACCTCATGATGCATATGAAGATACGATTCCAGTCCCGTCGTTTTACGGAAGATAAGCTGCTCATCCGATACGCCCAGCGCATTGAGCTTTTTGCGGTAGCGGGCGATCATCGCATCGTCATCCATAAAACCAATCAGCAAACGTGACGTGGCGTTATGCAGCAGAATGCGCGCCCACAACGTAAAGACCTGGTCATTCAATTTTTTCGGGCGGTTGAAACTACCGTAGGTAAACCAGCCGTTCGTTAGGGCTGGCAAGGCATTGACGTCAGGGCTGGAAGCATCCGGCTCAAAGAAGTTATCGAGTGGAATCGCGATCAGCTTTTCAGTGAACTGAGCGTCTATCGCAGCATTCCTGACAAACCCGGTGCTGATAATGCGGTAATCCATCTGCCGCATCCCGGTCGTGCCCGGGTAACCGAGCCAGGTGATTTGCACCGGCGCAGGCTTAAAGGCAAACGCGGGTAAACGCGTCCCGGTGGTATGACCCGAGAGATCAAAAAGAATATCAATCCCGTCGCTGTGGATCTGTTTTGCCAGCTCAACGTTATTGAGATGGGTAACAGATAACCACTTCGTCGAGGTGTTACGGAAGTGCTCCGTGACGGCATCATCTTTATCCAGCGTACTATATCCGTAGAGGGAAAACCGCTCCCGATCCATGCCGTCCCAGAACGGGCGCAGGAAGCGGCTTACGGGATGGTTACGGAAGTCTCCGGAGACAAAGCCGACGCGCAACGGCCGCTCAGGATCCTTACTACCCTGCCACGGCAGCGCCAGGTCGAAGTTTGTCGCCCACTCGGTCACCAGTTCACCATAGGCAAGATGGCGATTGAAAAGCACTTCCGGCGAGACAGAAAAATCGTGGGTAAGAACAAACAGCAGGCTGGTGAAACAGTCAAAATCACCCGGCGCAAACTCGAGCGATTTCTCGAGGAAATAGCGTGCTTCCGTCAGTTTCTGATTATCACTGAGAATAATGCCCATCATCGCGAGATGCAGCGGATTCGTGGCGTTATAGCGCAACGATTCCCTGGCGCAGCGTTCAGCCATGGCCATATTGCGACGCGCATGATAAACCACCGCCAGCGTATTCCAGAATGACGCATTATGTTTATTCAACCGCAGCAGCGCCTGCAGGATCCGGGCGGCATAATGCAGCTCACCTTTTTTCTGCAGCACGGTTGCCAGGTCGAACCAGATATCCTGCCCGGCAGAGTAGCGGCTCATGAGCTGGCAGAGTGCCAACAGAGCCTCGTCCCAGTCGCCCATCAGCAGGCTTGCACGGGAAGAGCAGCGAAGCAGATGCAGATTATGAGGATCGTTTTCAATCTGTCCCGTAATGTAATCGCGCGCGTCTTTCGCCAGACCTGCGGCAATCAGCGCGTTTACGTTTTGGTAAATGAGATCGATGCCAGGATCCTGTTCATCCCTCTCCCCTGCCATAATCTGCGCGTCAACAAGTAAACCGCCCTGTTGCGATCCGACATTAAGCAGTAAAAGCGTATCAATGTTGCTTTTAAGGTAGTCGACATCCCCCAGACGCAAAAAACGCTGCAGTGCTTTGCGCCAAGCTTCAGGGGTACCTTTCAATAGTCCTTTCGCCTTCAGTGCAGAAAAGCACTCTCGGCTTCTGGCCTGATTCACATCCATGCCGGCAATCGCGAACTCCCGTTCGTCGTCACTGAGGGTCACACGCTCCCCCCAGAGATTAAGCATGATGTCAAAGTCTTGCCCTACCAGAAGAGGAGCAATTAACGTGAGTTCACTTTCAGGCTGAACATTGTAAGGCCCCGGTGAACCCGCCCAGTGGAGCCCCGGAATTTGGTTGAGAAAGAGATCTTTTAGAGATTCAAGTACGCTCTGGGAGACATCCCCCTCTTTTTCGGGAAGACGAGCGTTGCTCACCAGTTGATCAAATGACAGGCTCAGCGGCCATGCGCCGCCAAGCAGATCGAGAATATGCAGCGTCGTGGTATTTTGCGTCGAGAAAAATTTCCCTTCAGCGTTGGTGTGAGCATTGACGATCTCGCCGCGATCGTTGCGGCAACGTCTGAAATCACCGGCCCAGTGCAGCGTGTTTAACCGGGTAAAATCCAGCGCCGCCGCGTTAACAGTATCATCACGGGAAAGCAGGCTGACGCGCTCGCGACGGTTGACGGCAAAATCGAGATATTGCTGCGCGGCAATCGATGCCTGCCCAGATGAGACCAGTGCGTGCAGCTGATGAATTTGCTCGCTAAAGCTCTCACCCGTTTCGTACTGAGGCAGCGCATCCCCCACGTAGCGCAGCCCGCAGGATGAGAGAGTATCGGTGAACTGAAGGAACTGCCCGGAGATGTGCGTGGCGCTTGCCAGGCTCTCAATAAGGGTCGTGTCGTCAACGCGCTCCATCGCGAGCACATAGTCTTTGATCTCCCCTTCCGGCTGGGTCAATGCCAGATAGCTGAGCATACCACGAGCAAAAGCAACCTTCTCATCTGACCGGCCCGCAAGGCGTGCGTGGAAGGCCAACGCATCCTGAACGTATTGTGCCGCGGATTCAGGCGGGGTAAAAATCTGGTGGATGGCAATAATGCCATACGCCGACAGGTGGCGACGACACCACTGCAACAGCGCGTCACGCTCTGGCATGCCTGCAGGAATAAAGTCCCCGCGAATAAGAATGTAATCGAACTCACCCGGTGACACGCTCAGCACATCGTTAAGACCCGCCGCAACCAGTTCAATACTGACGATACCCAGACGCTGCGCCTGCCTCTGCCCCGTTGCAATAGCGTCTTCGTTAATATCAATACCTATCCCGACACAATCAGGCCAGGCCAGCGCAGCGGATAACAACACCTCGCCCTGTCCGCAACCTAAATCCAGGACGCGTGCATTCTCAGGTGCCCCGGCAGGAAACTGATACAGGGCAGCGGCGGCCTGCAGACCCGATAGCGTGAATCGATTATCTGGATACAACATACAGAGAAAGTTCCATGAGTTCAGTGGTTAGCCAAAATAGGTTTGTTGCATCGCAGCTTTGTAGTTCTGGTACGCTTCGCCGCCTGATTTTTGCGTGGTCACTGTCCAGCTGAACGTGGCGTCGGTGTAGCGAATATCGATCAGTTTCTCCAGCGGCTCGCGATGAATGGCCATCTGCTCAACCGCAGGCAGTGCATCCAGCGCGACAGAAAGTGCGACCTGGTCGAGGAACCACTCCGCATTGCCGCGGCGTAGATTCCAGTCAATAAATGTCGCAACAAGCGACAGGTATTTACGCGAAAGCGTCCCCGGAGCCGTATAGACAAAGCCGGCGGGAACCTGCTCCCATGGCGGTGCGCCGTTACTGTAAGAGAGGACAATTTCCTTATCAGGAAGATATTGCTTAATATCAGCCCAGTTCTTACGAACGAGACAATCTGCATCAAGAACAATAACTGGAGAGGTGAACACGCTCAGTGCATAGCTGAGGAAAACAAAACGTCTTGAGGCGTACCAGACATTGATACCAAAAACGGGCGCAATCTTTTCGGCTGTCACCGATATCACCATTCCCGGAAAATGCTGGTGCAGCGAATGAACGTGCGCCTTTGTCTCATCATCAGGGTTATAAAGATGCAGGTGAACGTTAAGCTGGTCGCCGTTGGTATGGAAGATCGAACCTAACAGCGTCAGGGCGTGATCGAAGTAATAGCGTTTGTCGCACGCTACCAGAACCGTTGTTTTTCCGTTTTCCTCTGCCGGAAGAAGCCACTCGTAGTGCGAAAAATCAGGCTCATAATCAGGCATATTCAGGGCGGAGAAATCGATGAACGTTTCAGGGCAGCCACCCAGTTTATGAATCCCCGTGACGATCATTAGCATCGTTAACGCGTCTTCACCAATATGTTCAGGATCGGCGGTCAGCTGCTGGATAAGCGTCTGCATCTGATTAAAATCATCTTCCATCAGGCACACTAACAGCAATATTTTCATCACGGTTGGGGATGGACTCACCACCGCGTAGTAGTTTGAAATCAGGAATAAGGCGGCGTCAATTTCGTTAATACGGAAGAAAACCTGAATACCCGCTACCAGAAGATTTATGCTGTCGTCATGCTGAAGCGCCTCTACGACCCAACCGGTAATGGTTTCACTCAGCTCTTGCGAAAAGGGTGTCGGCTTGCCCTGGTTTTTAAAATCAAACGCGGCGTTTGCTGCAGCGATCGCGCACAGCATGCGCTTAACAGCGAGTTCTTTTTGTGCATCCAGATCGGTCGTTGCGTCCATGATCTGGGGTTCGAGCGTGGCAATATCAGAATTTTTATAGTGCAGGATTTCGGTTACAACATGCGCAGGCAATGCATCCGTTTCTGGCAAAAAGATTAGCCGTGAAAATTCATCACGGTAATACTGATGCAGCGATCGTGTACGCTCGAACTTGTTCATCCCGATTCTCTTAGTAAGATTGCGATTCTTACCCATCGTACAAGGGAATATTCGAGATAATGGAAGGAACACCCCCGGTAATAATGGCTTATTTCGGAGATTGTCTGGCGGGCAAAAAAAAAGGTTGCTGTCTCCAGCAACCTTTATGAAACAGACGCGGCGATTAACGCAGCAGAGACAGCATAGCCTGAGGAACCTGGTTTGCCTGAGACAGTACAGAAGTACCAGCCTGCTGCAGGATCTGCGCGCGAGACATGTTGGAAACTTCGGTAGCGTAGTCAGCGTCCTGGATACGGGACTGAGCAGCAGACAGGTTATTGATAGAGTTGTTCAGGTTGTTGATGGTAGATTCGAAACGGTTCTGAATCGCACCCATGTTAGAACGCGCGGTATCAATTTTCGCGATTGCAGCATCAGCAGCAGAGATAACAGCCTGTGCAGAGGCGTTATCGGAGATTGCAGTGCTCAGACCAGCGCTCAGGGTACCAGAGGTCGCGTTGATCAGCGCGTTGCTGTCTACAGAGATGGTGTCGTTAGCAGAAGTACCAGCACCAACCTGAATTTTCAGCGCGGTAGATACAGAGCCGTCCAGCAGTTTTTTACCGTTGAAGTTAGCTGAGCCCGCGATACGGTCGATTTCAGCCAGACGCTGTTTGATTTCAGTGTTGACGGAAGTCAGGTCAGAAGAACCGTTGGTGTCGGTAGCAGCCTGAACAGACAGCTCACGAATACGCTGTAAGTTGGTGTTGATTTCGTTCAGGTTACCTTCAGCGGTCTGAACCAGGGAGATGCCGTCGTTGGCGTTACGCGCCGCCTGGGTCATACCTTTAATCTGGGAGGTCATGCGGTTAGCAATCGCCTGGCCAGCAGCGTCATCTTTCGCGCTGTTGATACGCAGACCAGAGGACAGACGCTCGATAGCAGTGCCCAGAGAAGACTGAGATTTGTTCAGGTTGTTCTGAGTGGTCAGGGACAACAGGTTAGTATTGATAACTGCCATAATTTTAATTCCTTCAAAAATGGTTTCTAGGGTCGGTGCCTAACACTCACGGCGTCTCTCACCGTCAACAAGGTTATCGACGCTCGAACAGCAGACTTTAGAAAATATCGAAGAAAATATTTAATTATTTGTTTTATAAAGATTTATTTTGCTCTAAAGCGGCTACAGAGTGCATGATGAATAAAAGATTAACGCAAAAAATCACCGTCTTATTCTCTTCGGTATATTTCTTCGTCATGCACCCTGTTGATTTAAAACGCGTCATTTAGGTCGCTTATTCAGCGATATATTTTTTAAGCTTGCCGTAAACTTTTCGTCGAACGGGCCGATAAACGACTGAAACATCCATTAAGAAGGAACACTACATGGCGACTATCAGTAATCTCGGGGTGGGCATGCCCGGCCTGTCAGATCTGTACGATAAGCTGCAGGCAGCAGAAGAAACAAAATTGACGGCTATTGCCAAGCAAAAAACCACCTACGACGCGCAGATTACCGGTTACGGCAAATTACAAAGCGCCCTGACGAATCTGCAAACCGCAGCTGCTAAGCTCGCAAAAACAGATACGTGGAACTCAACCTCCATTAGCAGCACCAATACTGCATTTTCGGCTATCAGTACCTCCGGCGCTAACGTTGGTGATGTGACAGTCAACGTGAGCAAGATTGCTAAAGGCCAGGTGCTGACAACCACGCCAGGCACTATCGACAGCAATACTAAGCAGTTAGGTGGCACCACGGGCACCAACAGCCGAACCATTACCATTACCCAGGCAGGCGCTGACAGTAAACCACTGACGGTAACCCTGGCCGATGGCGATACCTCCCTGAACGGGATCGCTAAAGCCATTAATGCTGCCAACGGCAGTGTCTCGGCAAGTGTGGTGAAAGCGGATGATGGCGACTATCGTCTGATGCTGACCTCCAAAACCACCGGTACCGATTCTGATATGACGGTAACAGTGACCGGCGACGATACGCTGAAAGGCATCATTGGCAGTGGCGCACTTACCGAACAGGTAAAATCACAAAATGCCGTCGTTAACGTCAACGGTATCCAGATTGTCCGCCAGACCAATACCATCACTGACGCCATTCCAGGGGTAACATTAACCCTGAAAGCACAGAGCACAGCCGATGAAACCCTGACCGTAACCCGCTCTACAGACGATAACAAAAAAGCCATTACAGAATGGGTAACTGCCTATAACTCTCTGCAGTCCACCATTGCCTCATTGACGAAATATGAGCCACCTGCGGTGGGGGCAACCGCCCAGTCTTCGAATAACGGCGTACTGATGGGTGACAGTACTATCCGCGGAGTACAATCCGATCTGCGTGCTTTATTGACCAATGTGCAGAGCGGTTCCTATGCCATTATGGCCCAACTTGGCATCACACAGGACCCGGTCAAAGGCGCGGACGGCGCGGTTGGCAACCTGAAAATTGATGATAAGAAATTAACCAAGATCCTCACGGACGATCCGGCTGGTGTACAGGCCTATTTTGTGGGTGACGGGAAAACGACCGGTTTCGCTACCCAGATGAATAACAAGCTAACCGATATGCTGAGCACGTCTGTCGGCAAAGAAGGCGTTATTCAGAATGCGAAGGACGGTATTAACGCCACGCTCAAATCCATCGGCAAACGTTACGACGCGATGGAATTGACGATTGAAGCCACGATGGCGCGCTATAAAAAGCAATTTAACGATTTAGATAAGTTGGTCACAAAATTCAACGGCACGGCCACTTATTTGACCCAACAGTTCAGCAGTAAGTAAGAAAGGAAACGATATGTATAGCAAATCTGGTGTACAAGCCTATCAGCAGGTAGGTCTTGAATCTGCTGTCTTGAGTGCCAGCCCGCACCAGTTGGTTGTCATGTTGTTCGACGGTATCCATAGCGCGCTTATCCGGGCGCGCCTTTTCCTTGAGCAGGGGGACATCCCGGCAAAAGGAGAGGCCCTGTCTAAGGCCATTAATATTATCGAAAATGGCCTTAAGGCTGGGTTAAATATGGATGTGGGAGGAGAACTCCCCCGCAACCTTTCTGCGCTTTATGACTATATGGTACGCCGTTTGTTACATGCCAATCTGCGCAATGACATCGAGGCTATTACCGAAGTCGAGGCTCTGCTGCTCAATATTTCCGACGCCTGGAAGCAAATCGGCCCGGGTTATACTCCCAAGCAGGATTAACTTTAATGAACGACTCCAGCTTATCCCTTAAAAAGTGGCATGCTCTTTATGCGCTTAGCAATACAATGCTGAGCCTTGCTCAATCCGGGAAATGGGATGAGCTTATCGAACAGGAGGTTGCATACGTTTCGCTGGTTGAAGAGATCAGCACGACTCCTTTTCCGCCCGACAGCAAACACATCCAGGATCAGGCGATGGTGATACTGAATCAGGTGCTGCAGAATGAGCTCCTCCTCAAGGATTTGTTGCAGGAAAGAATGAGTGAGTTGAGCGGTCTTATTGCCCAAACCAACAAGCAAAAAAACGTTAACGTTACCTACGGGAAGTTGTCAGGCAACATATTATTTCCCGGAGAGATGAATCATTAATTCACATTAGCGATTCTTGATCCATACTCCAGAAGTCTGCCAAACGGCTTCTGGAGCACGGACGATGAAAAACCCCACCCTGTTACAATGTTTTCACTGGTATTACCCTGCGGGCGGTGAATTGTGGCGAGAGGTCACGGCGTTAGCCCCCAATCTTAATGAAATCGGCATCAATATGATCTGGTTGCCGCCAGCCTGTAAAGGCGCATCCGGCGGGTACTCGGTTGGATACGACACTTACGATCTCTTCGACCTCGGTGAGTTTGACCAGAAAGGCAGCGTCGCCACCAAGTACGGTGACAAAGCTCAGCTGCTGGAGGCCATCGACGCACTCAAAAGTAATGAGATCGCCGTCCTCCTTGACGTGGTGGTTAACCACAAAATGGGCGCAGACGAGAAAGAACCCGTCCGCGTTCAGCGCGTCAACGAACAGGATCGCACGCAGATCGACGATGAGATCATTGAGTGTGAAGCCTGGACACGCTACACCTTCCCTGCCCGTGCCGGGCAATATTCGCAGTTTATCTGGGATTACAAATGCTTCAGCGGCGTCGACCATATTGAAAACCCCGATGAAGACGGCATTTTTAAAATCGTCAACGACTACACCGGTGAAGGCTGGAACGACCAGGTTGATGATGAGATGGGTAATTTTGATTACCTGATGGGCGAAAACATTGATTTTCGCAACCATGCCGTCACCGAGGAGATCAAATACTGGGCCCGCTGGGTCATGGAACAAACTGGCTGTGACGGTTTTCGTCTGGACGCCGTCAAACACATTCCCGCCTGGTTTTATAAGGAGTGGATTGAGCACGTTCAGGAAGTCGCAACGCAACCGTTGTTTATCGTGGCGGAATACTGGTCCCACGAAGTGGATAAACTGCAGGCCTATATTGACCAGGTCGATGGCAAGACGATGCTGTTCGATGCCCCCCTGCAGATGAAATTCCACGAAGCATCGCGCCAGGGTCGGGAATACGACATGAGCCAAATCTTTACCGGCACCCTGGTCGAAGCCGATCCGTTCCATGCAGTAACTCTGGTTGCTAACCATGACACTCAGCCTTTGCAGGCACTGGAAGCGCCGGTTGAAGCGTGGTTTAAACCGCTGGCCTATGCCCTGATCCTGCTGCGTGAAAACGGAGTGCCCAGCGTCTTTTATCCGGATTTATTCGGTGCCAGCTATGACGATACGGGCGGTGACGGCGAAACCTACCATATTGATATGCCGGTCATCGAGCAGCTTCACGAGCTGATCCTCGCCCGCCAGCGTTTTGCCCACGGCGTGCAGACGCTGTTCTTCGATCACCCAAACTGTATCGCCTTCAGCCGCAGCGGCACCGAAGACGATCCTGGCTGTGTGGTGGTGATGTCGAATGGCGATGACGGCGAGAAAGTGATTTGTCTGGGTGAAAACTACGGCAACAAAACGTGGCGTGATTTTCTCGGCAATCGCGAAGAAACGGTCACCACCGCGGCGGATGGCGAAGGCACCTTTACCTGCAAAGGTGGAAGCGTCAGCGTGTGGGTGATTGAGGATGCGTTGTAGTTGTAAAAGCATCTGACGTGAATTGAATGCCGGGTCAGGCGAAGCTGCCACCCGGCAACATGCACTACGGAAGTTTACTCTCCAGCGGATTTTTGCTCAGATAATCTGCGCACTCTACCGTCGGGCGATCGACCTTCTGTAGCTCCATACCATCATACTCAAGAACAGAGCCATCGCGCTCCAGCGGATAAATATCCAGCTTGCGGGTGACGTTATAATAACTGTCTGAACGCAGCATGATTTTACCCGGTACAGCGATCACGCGCTGCCACTGACGGCAGTCCAGCGTATCGCCCTCCTCCGTCACCACCAGCGTGGCAATCGCCTCTGGGCTCACCATTTTGCTCTGCGGCCCTTTTGACTGCCAGTACCCTGCCAGATGCGCCGGGACGGGGTGTTTGATCACTTCCTGATAGTTATCCACCTGAACGCACCCGGTCAGTGCCAGCAGCGCGCCAGCAATTGCTATTTTTTTCATCATCTTTCCTGCATTCGAAGAAAAAAATATTGTGGCATTAAAGCGCTTAGGCTGCCAGCGAAGATCGAAGGGTCTTAACATAAGGAAAGAGGACTTTACTGAAGCCTGTCAAAACCCCGTTGAGACGGGGTTTTATATGAAAGTTTGAGGGAGAATTAATACAGACTCGAGATAAACGCGCTTACAGGTTCTGGCAACAAATCCTGTGGGTGATCGCCACCGAAGGTAGCCCACTTGCTTTTGCCATTGATAATGGTTGATGCAACACGATTATTGGATTCAGCATTATAAACAGTGATTTTCACTTCAATCTTGTCTGGAATGCCTGACCACTCAGTTGCACGATCCTCCCAGTGCAGTATCTGTGGGACCACATAATATCCCCGGCTGAGTGTATGCCGGTTTTTCAGACATGCGAGATCATCACAGTCACTAAAAACTGTCACATTATCTGAATACCGCAAAAATGCCGCTTTTACAGCATCCGCCGTTGCTTTGCTAGAACCAGAATAAGTGTGTGTTTCATATACGCCGTCAGTTGGCTGAGAGATCGCAACTGGAGCATCTTTTGACAGGGATTCTGTGCGCTCCTGAATATTATTTGTGCTGTATTTGGCGGAACAACCTGCCAGTAAAATTGCAGAAAAAAACAGAAACAAACTTTTCACTTTTCTATCCCTGTAAAATAAAGGAGTTACATTTTATCAGGCCAGTCCAGGTGAAACACATGTTTGCATCATGAAGACGTAACAAAACTGATGATATGTGTCGGGGAGGGCCCAGCTTTGGAAGACGAAAAATGACCGGATGAGACGCCTGTCCAAAACGAAATGTCATTAGCTTTGCCCCGCCCATGCCCCACAACATGTATGAGGGCAATAATTAACTATAAATAGAATCAGGTTAGATAACTTAAACCTGCATCCCCATCACTTCCTGATAAGCAGACACAAGCTTATTACGCACCTGAATCCCCATCTGCAAGGAAACCGAGGCTTTTTGCAAATCGGTCATCACATCATTCAGTGCCACGCCCGGCTCGCCGAGGGTGAACTTCTCCGCCTGAGTACGTGCGGCGGTCTGGGTATCGCTGATACGGTCAAGCGCGGCGTGCAGTTGTCCTGCAAAACTGATGCTCGGTTGTTCTGCCACATTCTGATTACGGGCCGTCATCGCCGTTGCCTGCAACTGACTGATCACCCCTTCAATACCCTGTATAGCCATGACTCTCCCCTGAATGGTTTTTTACGGGGTCAAGACTAACAGCTTGTCAATAAGATAATGGCGGTAAATAGCGTGAAAAAACCAGGTTATTTGACGCATAGAAAATCCTGAATCATCAAATAATGGCAGGGCCATCAATATGGAACTTTTGTCGTGTTTGCCGACCCGGGAGTCAGTTTTGTTTCTCTACACGAATAACGTAAACCACCAGGATTTAAGAGGTGCGCAATGAGTGCAACAGCATCGACAGCGCCACAAAATAAATCACTCGAGTGGATGAACCGCCTTCGCGCGAATCCTAAAATCCCGTTGATCGTGGCAGGCGCTGCCGCAATTGCGATCCTTGTAGCGATGGTCTTGTGGGCGAAAAGCCCTGATTACCGCACGCTTTACAGTAACCTTTCCGATCAGGATGGCGGTGCCATCGTCACCCAGCTTACCCAGATGAACATCCCTTATCGCTTTGCGGATAACGGCGGTGCGCTGGAGGTACCGGCTGATAAGGTGCACGAACTTCGTCTGCGCCTGGCGCAACAGGGACTGCCAAAGGGCGGTGCGGTAGGTTTTGAACTGCTGGATCAGGAAAAATTCGGTATCAGCCAGTTCAGCGAGCAGGTGAACTACCAGCGTGCGCTGGAAGGTGAGCTGGCCCGTACGATTGAAACATTGGGTCCGGTGAAGAGTGCCCGTGTGCACCTGGCCATGCCTAAGCCCTCCCTGTTTGTCCGCGAGCAGAAATCCCCGTCGGCCTCCGTCACCGTTAACCTCCAGCCTGGCCGTGCAATGGATGAAGGACAAATCAGCGCGGTGACCCATCTGGTCTCCAGCGCCGTTGCCGGTCTCCCGCCGGGTAACGTGACGCTGGTTGATCAAAGTGGTCATCTGCTGACCCAGTCCAATACCGCAGGCCGCGATCTGAATGACGCGCAGCTGAAATATGCCGCGGATGTGGAAGGTCGCGTGCAGCGTCGCATCGAAGCCATCCTTGGCCCGGTCGTCGGTAACAGCAACGTGCATGCACAGGTTACCGCGCAGATTGACTTCTCTAATAAAGAACAGACCGAAGAGCAATACAGCCCGAATGGCAACCCGGCTCAGGCGGTAATGCGCTCTCGTCAGGTCAATGAAAACGAACAGGTTGGCGGTGCATACCCAGGCGGTGTGCCGGGCGCATTGTCTAACCAGCCAGCACCGGCTAACGCGGCGCCAATCTCAACGCCACCGGCTAATCAGCAGAACGGTCAGCAAACGAATCAGCAGACCACATCAACAGCCAGCACCGCCGGTCCGCGTACCAGCAGTCGTAACGAAACCACCAACTACGAAGTGGACCGTACTATCCGCCACACCAAACTGAACGTGGGCGATGTACAGCGTCTGTCGGTTGCGGTGGTGGTGAACTACAAGACGCTGGCGGATGGCAAGCCGTTGCCGTTGACCGCCGAGCAGATGAAACAGATTGAAGACCTGACCCGTGAAGCGATGGGTTACTCCGAGAAGCGCGGCGACACGCTCAACGTGGTGAACTCACCGTTCAACTCGGTTGAAGAGTCAGGTGGCGAACTGCCGTTCTGGCAACAGCAGGCGTTTATCGATCAGCTGCTGTCCGCAGGTCGCTGGCTGCTGGTTCTGATTGTCGCGTGGCTGCTGTGGCGTAAGGGCATTCGTCCTCAGCTCCAGCGTCGTGCTGAAGCTGAAAAAGCGGCGCGCGAACAGGTCAGTACCCGTCAGGAAGTGGAAGATGCGGTTGAAGTTCGCCTCAGCAAAGACGAACAGATGCAGCAACGCCGTGCTAACCAGCGTATGGGCGCCGAGGTCATGAGCCAGCGCATTCGCGAAATGTCAGATAACGATCCGCGCGTCGTGGCGCTGGTCATCCGCCAGTGGATGGGTAACGAACATGAGTAACACGCTTTCAGGCACCGATAAAAGCGTCATCCTGCTGATGACCATTGGCGAAGACCGTGCGGCCGAGGTGTTCAAACACCTCTCCCAGCGCGAAGTACAGATTCTCAGTGCGGCAATGGCAAACGTACGCCAGATCTCTAACAAACAGCTGACGGAAGTGCTGTCTGAATTTGAGCAGGAAGCCGAACAGTTTGCCGCGCTCAACGTCAACGCCAACGACTATCTGCGCTCCGTGCTGGTCAAGGCGCTGGGCGAAGAGCGTGCTGCCAGCCTGCTGGAAGACATTCTGGAAACGCGCGATACCGCCAGCGGTATTGAGACGCTCAACTTTATGGAGCCGCAGAGTGCCGCCGACCTTATCCGCGACGAGCACCCGCAGATTATCGCCACCATTCTTGTCCACCTCAAACGTGGCCAGGCGGCCGATATTCTGGCGTTGTTCGAAGAGCGCCTGCGTCACGATGTGATGCTGCGTATCGCGACCTTCGGTGGTGTCCAGCCAGCCGCGCTGGCGGAGCTGACCGAAGTGCTGAACAACCTGCTCGATGGCCAGAACCTCAAGCGCAGCAAAATGGGCGGCGTGAGAACGGCGGCAGAGATCATCAACCTGATGAAAACGCAGCAGGAAGAGGCGGTCATTACCGCCGTCCGCGAATTCGACGGCGAGCTGGCACAGAAAATTATCGACGAGATGTTCCTGTTCGAAAACCTGGTCGAAGTGGACGATCGCAGCATCCAGCGTCTCCTCCAGGAAGTGGACTCCGAGTCGCTGCTTATCGCCCTCAAAGGTGCCGAGCAGCCGCTGCGCGAGAAGTTCCTGCGCAACATGTCTCAGCGTGCGGCAGATATCCTGCGCGACGACCTTGCCAACCGTGGCCCGGTCCGTCTGTCTCAGGTGGAAAACGAACAGAAAGCCATCCTGCTTATCGTTCGTCGTCTGGCGGAAACCGGCGAGATGGTGATTGGCAGCGGAGACGACACCTATGTCTAATGAACTGCCGTGGAAGCGCTGGACGCCCGACGATCTGGCGCCTCCCCTGTCAGAGTTCACACCCGCCGTGCTGTCGCCCGAAGAGGGCGACCCGGACATCGAGCAGCCTGAGCTGAGCGAAGAAGAGCAGCGCGCGCAGATGCTGGCCCAGCTGCAGATGCAGGCCCATGAGCAGGGCTACACGGCTGGCCTGAACGAAGGACGCCAGAAAGGCCACGATCAGGGGTATCAGGAAGGTCTGGCCAAAGGGTTAGAACACGGCATTGAACAGGCGCGCCAGCAACAGGCTCCACTTCACGCCCGTATGCAGCAGCTGGTCAGCGAGTTTCAGCACACGCTGGATGCGCTGGACAGCGTCATTGCCTCAAGGCTGATGCAGATGGCGCTGGAAGCCGCCCGTCAGGTGATCGGCCACGCGCCGGCGGTGGACAACACCGCGCTGATTAAACAAATTCAGGGCCTGCTTCAGCAGGAGCCGCTGTTCAGTGGGAAACCGCAGCTGCGCGTTCATCCGGACGACCTCCAGCGCGTGGAAGAGAGTCTGGGCGCGACGCTGAGCCTGCACGGCTGGCGTCTGCGCGGCGACCCGTCGCTGCATCACGGAGGCTGCAAGGTCTCTGCCGATGAAGGCGACCTGGATGCCAGCGTTGCGACCCGCTGGCAGGAACTGTGCCGCCTGGCAGCACCGGGAGTCGTCTGATGACTGCACGCCTCACCCGCTGGCTCAACACGCTCGATAATTTTGAAGCGAAGATGACGCAGCTGCCGTCCGTTCGCCGTTACGGACGACTCACGCGGGCCACCGGCCTGGTGCTGGAAGCCACTGGCCTGCAGCTTCCGCTGGGAGCCACCTGCGTGATTGAGCGTCAGGATGGACAAGAGACGCGTGAAGTTGAGAGCGAAGTCGTCGGCTTTAATGGCCAGCGCCTGTTCCTGATGCCCCTTGAAGAAGTTGAAGGCATTCTGCCCGGTGCGCGCGTGTATGCGAAAAACATCAGCGGCGATGGACTGCAAAGCGGGAAACAGCTCCCGCTTGGCCCTGCCCTGCTTGGCCGCGTACTGGACGGAAGCGGTAAACCGCTGGACGGCCTGCCCTCACCGGACACTACCGAAACCGGCGCGCTGATCACCCAGCCGTTTAACCCCCTTCAGCGTACCGCCATCGAACATGTCCTCGACACCGGCGTGCGCCCGATTAACGCCCTGCTGACCGTAGGCCGCGGGCAGCGTATGGGCCTGTTTGCCGGCTCAGGGGTGGGTAAATCCGTCCTGCTTGGCATGATGGCACGTTACACCCAGGCCGATGTCATCGTCGTGGGTCTGATCGGTGAACGTGGTCGCGAAGTAAAAGACTTTATTGAAAACATTCTCGGTGCAGAAGGCCGTGCCCGCTCGGTGGTCATCGCCGCACCGGCGGATGTCTCACCGTTACTGCGTATGCAGGGTGCTGCGTATGCCACCCGTATCGCGGAAGATTTCCGTGACCGCGGCCAGCACGTGCTGCTCATTATGGACTCACTGACCCGCTATGCGATGGCGCAGCGTGAAATCGCTCTCGCCATCGGAGAACCTCCGGCGACCAAAGGTTATCCGCCTTCGGTCTTTGCCAAGCTCCCGGCGCTGGTCGAACGTGCAGGAAACGGCATCAGCGGCGGCGGCTCAATCACCGCTTTTTATACGGTTCTGACCGAAGGCGATGACCAGCAGGACCCGATTGCCGACTCCGCGCGTGCGATCCTCGACGGTCATATTGTGTTATCGCGCCGTCTGGCCGAAGCCGGTCACTACCCGGCAATTGATATCGAAGCATCAATCAGCCGTGCAATGACGGCATTGATCACAGAGAAGCACTACGCCCGCGTGCGTAACTTCAAACAACTCCTCTCCAGCTTCCAGCGCAACCGCGATCTGGTGAGCGTGGGGGCGTATGCCAAAGGCAGCGACCCGATGCTCGACAAAGCGATTAGCCTGTGGCCGCAGCTGGAGGCGTTTTTGCAACAAGGTATTTTTGAACGCGCCGACTGGGAAGACTCACTCCAGGCACTGGATCTGATTTTCCCGCAGGTGTAACACAGGTGGAGGGCGAAGGTCATGGCGCAAAACAGCGCGTTATCAACGCTGAAAGATCTGGCTGAGAAAGAAGTTGATGATGCCGCATTGCAGCTTGGCGCAATGCGACGCGGGTGCCAGCAGGCTGAAGAGCAGTTGAAGATGTTAATCGACTATCAGCATGAATATCGCACCAACCTCAATACCGATATGACACAAGGCATTGGAAGCCAGCGCTGGATTAACTATCAGCAGTTTATTCAGACGCTGGAAAAGGCGATTGAACAGCATCGCCAGCAGCTTAACCAGTGGACCCAGAAAGTCGACACCGCGCTGAATTTCTGGCGCGAGAAAAAGCAGCGACTGCAGGCCTGGCAGACCTTACAGGACCGACAGATCGCGGCAACGACCCTGGCGGAAAACCGTCTGGATCAGAAGAAAATGGATGAGTTTGCCCAGCGCGCATCAATGAGGAAACCGGAATGATCACATTGCAACAACTGCTGATGACCGACAGCGACCTGTCGGGCGGCATGCAAACAGGGAAAGGCACCGACGGTGCACAAGACTTTCTTTCTCTGCTGGCAGGCGCCCTGACGGACGCAACAGGCCATAGCAACGATGCGCCGCTGACGCTGGCTGACCTGAAAGCAGCCGGCAGTAAGCTGTCAAAAGTTGCTCAGGAAGCCGGGGGAGAGAACACCCTGCAGGCCAAAATAGCCAACCTGCTCTCGCGTCAACCAGCCCTGACAGGCGATGAACCGACAGCAGCCACCCCGCTGGAAACCCTTGTTTCCGGGCTGGTGCCGGTTTCAAAAGGTGATGCCCTGAAGACCCTGAGCGCGGTGAAAACGCAGGATGACAGCAAAAGCGAGCTGAGCGAAGAAGAGCTGGCAGGGTTGAGCGCGCTGATGGCGATGCTGCCCCACCAGCAGACGGCAACGCCGGTGGCCTCTGGCGCGACAGGCAATGGCCTGACGGCGAAATCAACGCTGAACGCTGCCGCGTTTTCGCAAAATGGTGCAGGTCAACAGTCCATGAGCACCCTGCTGGCGGGCCATGAAAAAACGCAACAAGCGTCGACTTATCAGGCGCAGGCGCAAAACGCCGATCCGTCTCAACCAGTCAACGCACCGGCGACCCCGATCGTGGCCGCCGCCGCTGAGAAGCAGGATCTCGCCAGTTCACCCTCTTCAACAGCCCCAACCGCAACGCTTGCGCCCGTCATTTCAAGCAACGTCACCAGCCACGCTGCCGCAACCGTTGCCACGGCACCGGTATTGAGCCAGCCGCTGGGAACCCAGGAGTGGCAGCAATCCCTGAGTCAGCACATTACGTTGTTCACGAAACAGGGCCAGCAGACCGCAGAGTTGCGTCTGCATCCGGAAGATCTGGGCCAGGTCCAGATTACCCTGAAACTGGATGATAACCAGGCACAGCTGCAAATGGTGTCAGCGCACAGCCACGTGCGTGCGGCCCTGGAAGCTGCACTGCCGGTCCTGCGCACGTCGCTTGCTGAGAGTGGCATTCAGCTCGCGCAAAGCAGTGTCAGCAGCGAGAGCTTTGCCGGACAGCAGCAGTCCTCCTCTCAACAGCAGCAACAGGCTTCACGTTCCGGTAATACCGGCGGTTTTAATGAGGAGAGCGATGAGTTACTGCCTGCCCCTGCCGCCCTGCAATCCGCGGCGCGTGGCAACAGTGCCGTAGACATCTTTGCCTAAACGCCAGAGGTAGCGTGATTATCCCCGTCTTTTCCACGCTTTGACGACAGCAGGACACGGGATAATCACCTTATTATGCTGTACCGAAACAGGAAGCTCGTATCAGATGACTGACTCCGCGATCACCAAAAAAAGCAAGCGTTCCATCTGGATCCCGCTGCTGGTGTTAATCACGCTCGCCGCCTGCGCTACCGCGGGCTATAGTTACTGGCGTATGCAGCAGGAACCTTCTACCGCTGCGGCCAAAGCCGAACTGCCTCCTCCGCCGGCACCGGTATTCTTCCCACTGGATACCTTCACCGTGAATCTGGGTGATGCGGATCGTGTGCTGTATGTGGGTATTACGTTACGCCTGAAAGATGAAGCCACGCGTGCGCGCCTGAATGATTATCTTCCTGAAGTGCGTAGCCGTCTGCTGCTGCTGTTCTCTCGTCAGGACGCCTCAACGCTTGCTACCGATGACGGTAAGCAAAAGCTGGTCGACGCCATTAAACAGACGCTGGCGACCCCGCTGGTAAACGGTCAACCCAAGCAGGAAGTCACTGACGTTCTGTATACAGCCTTCATACTGCGGTAACGACATGGGCGACAGTATTCTTTCTCAGGCAGAAATCGACGCGCTTCTTAACGGCGACAGCGATAAGAACGATGATCCGCAACCGGGTATTGGCGGCGATAGCGATATTCGTCCCTATGATCCCAATACCCAGCGCCGCGTAGTACGTGAACGTCTGCAGGCGCTGGAGATCATTAACGAACGTTTTGCACGTCAGTTCCGTATGGGGCTGTTTAACCTGCTGCGTCGTAGCCCGGATATCACGGTCGGTGCGATCCGCATCCAGCCGTATCATGAGTTTGCCCGCAACCTGCCGGTGCCAACGAACCTTAACCTGATCCACCTGAAACCGCTGCGCGGCACAGGTCTGGTGGTGTTTTCGCCAAGCCTGGTGTTCATTGCGGTGGATAACCTGTTTGGTGGCGACGGGCGTTTCCCGACCAAAGTGGAAGGGCGTGAATTTACCCACACCGAGCAGCGCGTCATCAACCGCATGCTGAAGCTGGCGCTGGAATCTTACAGCGACGCGTGGAAAGCGATTAACCCGCTGGAAGTGGAGTACGTACGTTCTGAGATGCAGGTGAAATTTACCAATATCACCACCTCCCCGAACGATATCGTCGTGAATACCCCGTTCCATGTGGAGATCGGTAACCTGACCGGTGAGTTCAACATCTGCCTGCCGTTCAGCATGATCGAACCGCTGCGTGAACTGCTGGTCAACCCACCACTGGAGAACTCACGCAACGAAGATCAGAACTGGCGTGAAAACCTGGTGCGTCAGGTTCAGCATTCTCAGCTTGAGCTGGTGGCGAGCTTCGCGGATATCCCGCTGCGCTTATCCCAGATCCTGAAATTACAACCCGGCGATGTTTTGCCGATAGAAAAACCCGACCGCATTATTGCCCATGTGGATGGTGTCCCCGTGCTGACAAGTCAGTACGGCACAATTAACGGTCAGTATGCGTTACGCGTTGAGCACTTGATCAACCCGATATTGAATTCGCTGAATGAGGAACAGCCCAAATGAGTGACATGAACAATCCGTCCGATGAAAACAGCGGAGCACTGGACGATCTGTGGGCTGACGCGTTAAACGAGCAAAAAACGACTCCGGCCAAAAGTGCAGCGGATGCTGTGTTCCAGCAGCTCGGCGGCGGCGATGTCAGCGGTACGCTGCAGGATATTGATCTGATTATGGATATCCCGGTTAAGCTGACAGTGGAACTGGGCCGCACCCGCATGACCATTAAAGAGCTGCTGCGTCTGACGCAGGGTTCCGTGGTGGCCCTTGACGGTCTCGCCGGCGAACCGCTGGATATTCTGATCAACGGTTATCTCATTGCCCAGGGTGAAGTCGTGGTGGTTGCCGATAAATACGGCGTGCGCATCACCGACATTATTACGCCATCTGAACGTATGCGTCGTCTGAGCCGTTAAGCATGAAAACCCAGGCAACAATATCACAGCCCTCTGCCGTTCCCGGCTCTCCGCTGCTCCAGGTGAGTGGCGCGTTGCTCGGTATTATTGCCTTTATTCTTATCGCCGCATGGCTGGCGAAGCGCTTCGGCCTGGCGGGTAAAACCGCCGGCACCCGCGGTCTGAAGGTCAGCGCCAGCACGACGCTGGGGCCACGCGAGCGCGTGGTTGTTGTCGATGTGGAAGATGCACGGCTGGTGCTGGGCGTGACTGCCTCCAGCATCAACGTCTTGCATAAACTGCCGCCAGCCCCGGCAACGGGTGACGAGCGCGCAGAAGTCCCTGCGGATTTTCAGTCCGTCATGAAGAGTTTGCTTAAGCGTTCCGGGAGATCCTGATGCGCCGTTTGTTATCCCTTACGCTTGCGGGCGTCGGCCTGTTTGCCCCTGCGGTTTACGCGCAACTGCCCGGTCTGGTCTCAACCCCTCTTGCAGGCGGTGGGCAAAGCTGGTCGCTGCCGGTGCAGACGCTGGTTTTCATCACCTCGCTGACGTTTATTCCGGCGATCCTGCTGATGATGACCAGTTTCACCCGAATCATCATCGTCTTTGGTCTGCTGCGCAATGCGCTGGGCACCCCGTCCGCGCCGCCTAACCAGGTACTGCTGGGTCTGGCGCTGTTTTTAACCTTTTTCATTATGTCGCCGGTTATCGACAAGATTTATACCGACGCATACCAGCCGTTTAGCGAAGATAAAATCTCCATGCAGGAAGCGCTCGATAAAGGGGCTCAGCCGCTGCGGGAGTTTATGCTCCGCCAGACCCGGGAGGCGGACCTGGCACTCTTCGCCCGCCTGTCCAATACCGGCGAGCTTCAGGGACCGGAAGCCGTTCCGATGCGTATTCTGCTGCCTGCGTATGTCACCAGTGAGCTGAAAACGGCCTTTCAGATTGGCTTTACCATCTTTATTCCGTTCCTGATTATCGATCTGGTGATCGCCAGCGTTCTGATGGCGCTCGGGATGATGATGGTGCCCCCGGCCACCATTGCCCTGCCCTTTAAGATCATGCTCTTTGTCCTGGTCGATGGCTGGCAACTGCTGGTCAGTTCGCTGGCGCAGAGTTTCTACAGTTAAGGAGCCGTAATGACGCCAGAATCGGTCATGATGATGGGCACGGAAGCGATGAAAATCGCGATCGCCGTTGCCGCGCCGTTACTGCTTGTCGCGCTGGTGACCGGTCTGATTATCAGTATCCTGCAGGCCGCCACGCAGATTAACGAAATGACGCTGTCATTTATCCCAAAAATCATCGCCGTGTTCGTGGCGATTATCGTTGCCGGGCCGTGGATGCTGAACCTGTTGCTGGACTATATGCGCAACCTGTTTACCAATCTGCCGTACATCATCGGCTGACCCGACGATGCTGCACTTCACCAGTGACCAGTGGGTTCAATGGCTTGGCGTCTATTTCTGGCCGATGCTGCGTATTCTGGCGCTGATTACAACGGCCCCCATTCTCAGTGAGAAAACGATACCCAAGCGCGTCAAAGTGGGGCTGGGCATCATCATCACCATTATCGTCGCCCCTTCTCTCCCGCCCGTGGATATTCCGATCTTCTCGGCGAAAGCGGTGTGGGTTGCACTGCAACAGGTGATGATTGGCGTGGCCGTAGGCTTTACCATGCAGCTTGCCTTCGCGGCCGTGCGGACCGCCGGCGAACTGATTGGCCTGCAAATGGGTTTATCATTCGCCACGTTTGTGGATCCCGGTAGCCACCTCAACATGCCGGTGCTGGCGCGCATTATCGATCTGCTCGCCATGCTGCTGTTCCTGTCGTTCAACGGCCATCTGTGGCTCATCTCCATGCTGGTGGATACTTTCCATACGCTGCCGATTGGGGAAAACCCGGTGAACAGCAACGCGTTTCTGGCGCTTACGCGTGCGGCCGGGCTTGTTTTCCTGAACGGCCTGATGCTGGCGCTGCCGATCATCACCCTGCTGCTGACCGTGAACCTCGCCTTAGGGTTACTCAACCGAATGGCACCGCAGCTCTCGGTGTTCGTCATTGGTTTTCCGCTGACGCTGACGGTCGGTATTTTATTAATGTCATTACTGATGCCCCTTATCGCCCCCTTCTGTGAGCACTTATTCGGCGAGATATTCAATCTGTTAGCAGATATTGTCAGTGAGCTACCGCGTAAATAATAGCCCTCACAGTTGATATTGTCTTTCTGAGGATATTCCTAAAATAAAACGTGAAAAACATCTTCCAGGATATATCTGACGCGGTTTAATTGTTTCTAACCACCTCACAATACTTAATATTTACTTTACTTTAAGAAGATTCCTGGCAAATTATACGTAACTTTACGGGATAGTGAGTCCGCCTGAAAGTCTTTGTCATGCTCACAGGTTTATTAATTTTTTCCATCCCGTATGGCTGTTATGAGCTCTCAGGCAGATGGTGAATTATCGTTACGCATTGAGTGAGGGTATGCCATGTCAACGATCATTATGGATTTATGCAGCTACACCCGGCTAGGGTTAACCGGGTACCTGGCAAGCAGAGGGGTAAGAAAGAGAGACATCAACGATGCACACACCGTTGACGAACTCGCAGCCGCTTGTGACGAACTTAAACCAGGCGTGGTGTTTATTAATGAGGACTGTTTCATTCACGATCCAGCCAACAGTCAGCACATTAAGCAAATCATTAATCAGCATCCAAAAACCCTGTTTATTGTTTTTATGGCGATCGCGAATATCCATTTCGATGAGTATTTGTTGGTTCGTAAAAATTTATTGATCAGTTCTAAATCGATTAAACCAGAGTCGCTGGATGACATTCTGGGTGATTATTTGAATAAAGAAGTTAAAAATGTAGGAGCGGTTAACTTACCCACCCTATCATTAAGCAGGACTGAATCAAGCATGCTGCGAATGTGGATGGCAGGCCAAGGGACTATTCAGATCTCAGACCAGATGAATATTAAAGCCAAAACCGTTTCGTCACATAAAGGAAATATTAAAAGGAAAATTAAAACGCATAATAAGCAAGTGATCTATCACGTGGTACGCCTCACCGATAATGTGACGAACGGGATTTTCGTCAACATGCGTTAGTCGCTAAAAAAACCCTTTGCACCCTACCTTTGATCTCTGGCCTGGCCAGAGATTTTTGCTTCTGTGGACAGTGTCGGGCGCGCCAGTCGCCACCCGACGCCATGCTATTGCGCCTTCTCTACAAAGATGCCATCCGGGTGTCCCAGTTCGTTAAAAAACCAGATGCCGAGCGGGTAGTCTTCAAGTGATACCAGGTACATCGTGCCTTCACTAAACTCTTCAATTGCCAGGACCACACCCGGGCGGCGCGGTCCACCGTCCGTTTTAACGGTTACCCGATCGTTGACCTTCATACGTTCCTCCTCTGGTTTTGAGCCAGTGTAGAACAAAACGCCTTAACTGGCATCGCTGCCCGGTGTGAATGGCGTTTTTGTGCGCAGTCTATACTTACGGTTGGAGACGGCAAAATGAGGTACCCCGTAATGAAGACCGACAAAGAGTACAGCGACACCATCAAACGTGAGGTTGAGGTGGATGTCGATGCCCTGCTGGCCGCCATCAATGAGATCAGTGAGTCAGAAGTCCGTCGTTCGGACGACAATTCAGACAGGGTCATTGTGAACGGAAGGGATTATCACACCTACCGTGAACTGGCGGAGGCCTTCGAGCTTGATATACACGATTTTAGCGTGTCTGAAGCAAATCGTTAGGACGAAAAAAATCCCGGTCATGGGGATGGCCGGGATCAAAACTTGCTTATGCAAGAAGCACTTGAAAATTCGTTACACCAGGAAATCTGATGTACACAAAACACTATCCTCAACCATTTTGTATGACAAGCATATATTCTCATGGCGAATATAATATTTGGTACATAATAAATTTAGTTATGAGGGACAACATGCGCCGCATGCGGGTTTGGCAGGAGAGATACCCTTTTGCCTCACTTAAGCGTTAGGAATTTTTTTAGGAATATTCTTAGGTGGCAGTTTGTCAGTTATCAGGAGTCGTTATGCCTTCACTGCAGGATAGCCTGCTGATCTTTTCCGATCTCGACGGCTCGTTGCTCGATATTCATACGTACGAGTGGCAACCGGCCATGCCCTGGCTGGACACCCTCCAGGATAACCAGGTGCCGGTTATTCTCTGCAGCAGCAAGACCGCCGCAGAAATGCTGGATATCCAGCAGGATCTGGGTCTGGAGGGGTTGCCCTTCATAGCTGAGAATGGCGCGGTGATTCAGCCCGACGTGCGCTGGGAGACAGGTCAACGCCACATCAGGGGGATGACACACCGCGACATTCGCCCGCTGATCGACCAGATTCGCCAGCAGCGGGGCTTTAAATTCACCACCTTTGATGACGTCGACGAACGGGTTATCAGCGAGTGGACGGGGCTGACGCGCTATCGTTCGACCCTCGCGCGCCGACACGAAGCCTCCGTCACGCTCATCTGGCGCGACAGCGATGAAAAAATGGCGCAATTTGACGAGGCGCTGGCGCAGTGCGGCCTGAAATGCCTGCAGGGAGCCCGCTTCTGGCATGTTCTGGATGCTCGCTGCGGTAAAGACGTTGCGGTTGACTGGCTGATTGAGCAGTACCGTGAGCGGGAAGGCATTGTGCCGGTTACCCTGGGGCTTGGCGATGGTCCAAATGATGCCCCGCTGCTGGACAGCGTGGACTACGCCGTGGTGATCAAGGGCATTAACCGGCAGGGCATCACGTTACGTGACGATAACCCCGCCCGGGTGTACCACACGCAACAGCCCGGACCCGCGGGCTGGCAGGAGGGGCTGGATCACTTCTTATCCTGATCGTGCCAGAACACCCGGTTGCGCCCGCACTGCTTGGCCTGATACAACCGGGCATCCGCCACTGACTGCAGCTGTTCGAAATCGTAATTGTCCTTTTCCTGGGCGCTGCTTACCCCCAGTGAGGCACTGATACGCACGGTGGTGCTCTTTTTCACCAGGATCTCTTTACTGTTGATGCGTGAGCGAATGCGTTCCGCAATCCCCCTCGCCTCTTCAAGCCCGCTGCCGGGCAGTACCACGCAGAACTCTTCCCCACCCACGCGTCCGGCAACATCATTCTTGCGCAGTGCGCTGCCAATCAGGCCCGCGGCATGGGAAAGCACTTTGTCCCCGGCCTGATGGCCAAAGCGATCGTTAATGCTTTTAAAATGGTCGAGATCGATTTGAATCACCGAGAACGGCAGCGACTGCTGCCGACATTTTTCCGACAGCATTTTGGCACGCTCAAACAGGGCACCACGGTTATTCAGGCGGGTGAGCGGATCGTGCCAGGCCTGCCACTGCAAAGAGTGCTGAAGCGTATACATATTGCTGACCATCCGACGGATAACCAGCCACGAGATAAGAAGCATGGCGGTGAAGAGTGCCCAGAGCAGCGCCAGCACGATACTGATACTGCCGAAGTCCCCCTTAACGCCTTCATGAAGGGTATGAACGCGTAAAATCACACCATCGAAGTGGTCGAGCCGCTCCCAGCTGATAAAGCGGCTTCCGAGACGGATCCCCCCGCCGGTATCGTTCTCGATTGCGTGTGCTATCTGCGCCGTTTCGCGTTCGTCAAACCGGTTCACCAGGCTACCGGCCTCTTCTGACGTGGCAATCATATTCAGCCGGGTGTCGTACAGCTGATATTCCCCCTCTGTACGCTCTTGCGTTGCCTCTTCCAGCAGATGTTTCATGGTCTTCAATGAGAAATCCATCGCCACAACGCCATACCAGTAATGGTCAAAATAGATCGGCACACTGGCCGTGATCATCCGTTCACCACCGGTCCAGGGTGACGGGCTGGAGATAAACCAGCGCACCGCGCGAGCGCGATTGTTACGTTCAGACTGCTGGGTAAACCACGGCTGGGTAACCAGATTGTAATAGCGCTGGCTAATATCACTCGTCTGTTCAGGCGTGTCCGTCGCAAGGTAAAACCCGGCGCGAGACGCATAGATAACCCGCTCTTCACTTTGCCCCACCGAGGACGCCAGTCGGAGTAAATACCCCACTTCGAGGGCGGCAGAAATTTCATTGCTGATACGCTCAGGGTCACGATTCAACAGCGTGGTTTTTTCGACGAACGCATCCGACACGCCGTTAACAGGAAGAGTGCGTTTTTTATCAACGGCGAGCTGCCAGCTGGGGCGCGTGCGAAAGGCGTTAAAGCGTGAAATCGCTTCATACAGGACATCAAAGGCCAGCGGTGTCTGGATGGCATCACGCATGCTTTTGCGGAAAAAAAGCATTTTATCCACGCTGTACTGTAACTGCCGGTCCAGCGAAGTGGCTACCGTTTCCAGATGATTACGCTGGCTGGAGATATACGCATCTTCCAGTACCACCACCTCTCGCCAGGTCAGAAGCGTGGAAAATATCAGTACGATGAGAAAACAGAGATTAACAATCAACCCCGGATTGCTACGCATATGCAGCCATTGCAGAAAAGATCGTCTTACAACAAAGGTCTCGCGCTGCACACACACTCCCTGATTACTGCCCGACGCCGGATACGGAAGGTAAAAACGCCCGGCAAAGCCGGGCGTTATGTCATTAAGCCTTGTCTCGCTTGCGCTGCCCGTCTCCCGGCTGAAGCTCATCTTCACGGAACGCTTCCCGCTTGATGCTATAACCGTCGTGCCACCGGCATTCCACCATACCGCTGGAATACCCGGTGACAATCATACGTGGGCCGCCCTTCTTAGGCTTAACTTCATCACTGACCAAAAAGACCATACCTGCCTCCTGTATCAGGGTGAAACGTTTTCAATTTAGACGAGGAATGATCTTTTTGCACCCCGCAACAGGTAACAATTAGTGCGACGTTCCGCGGATTTTTTCGACCAGTTTTACGGCCCCAACCACGATAATGCCAATGATAAAGCCCAGCACAAGATTAAGCAGCGTGGGCAGAATTGCCGCCACTATGCTGCCCTGCGCCGAGGCGAAATGTTCAATAGCATGGTGCAGCGGCGCGATACCGTGAACCACAATACCGCCTCCGACAAGGAACATCGCCAGCGTGCCAACCACTGACAGGCTCTTCATCAGCCAGGGCGCGGTCACCAGCAGGCTTTTGCCGATACCTTTGGCGATAGCGCTCGATTTTTCTTCCAGCCAGTAGCCGATATCATCCAGCTTAACGATAAGCCCCACCAGCCCGTACACCCCCACCGTGACCAGAATGGCGATCCCTGAGAGGATCAGGACCTGGTTCAGAAGCGGTGCTTCAGAGACAATACCTAACGTAATGGCCACGATCTCCGCCGACAGAATAAAGTCGGTACGAATGGCACCTTTCACCTTATCACGCTCGAAGGTTTTAGGATCCTGCGCGGCCAGCGCCTCAAGACGCTGCTGGCGCATTTCCGGCGTGTCGCTGTTCTTACGTGCGGCGAACGAGTGCAGGATCTTCTCAGCGCCTTCGAAGCATAAAAATGCGCCGCCAATCATCAGCAACGGCGTGATCGCCCATGGGATAAACGCGCTGATCAGCAGCGCAAGCGGCACCAGGATCACCTTATTCAGGAATGAGCCTTTCGCTACGCCCCATACCACCGGTAATTCACGGTTGGCCCGAACGCCGCTCACCTGCTGGGCGTTGAGCGATAAATCGTCTCCCAGAACCCCGGCGGTTTTCTTCGCCGCCAGTTTTCCCATCACCGAAATGTCATCCAGTAAGGTGGCAATATCATCCAGTAATGTTAATAAGCTACTTCCTGCCAAAATCTCATTCCTTCTTTTTTTGGTAATTAAGTGAATAGTATGGAGCAAAAGTGTAAACCCGGAAACAGGCACCTCGCGTCAACAAAAAATTCACATCAACTACACAATTAAAGGGCTCGCCAGGCCGATAGTTTTGGCGTTTACTGTCAGCGACCTTTTCATTTTGTCGCGAGGGATTATGCGTTTCCGGCAACTGCTACCGCTCATTGGGGCACTTTTTTCGCTGTATATCATCTGGGGTTCCACCTACTTTGTCATTCGTATCGGCGTGGAGAGCTGGCCGCCGCTCATGATGGCGGGCGTACGCTTTCTCTCGGCGGGCGTGTTACTGATGGCCTTTCTGCTGTTACGGGGCCATAAGTTGCCTCCGCTTCGCCCGATGCTCAATGCCGCCCTGATTGGCCTGCTGCTACTGGCCATAGGGAATGGGTTTGTGACGGTCGCCGAGCACCAGAACGTGCCGTCCGGAATTGCCGCCGTCGTGGTCGCGACCGTCCCGCTGTTTACCCTGTGCTTTAGCCGTCTTTTCGGCATCCGCACCCGCAAGCTCGAATGGGTAGGGATTGGGATCGGGCTTGCCGGGATCATCCTGCTCAACAGCGGCGGCAACCTGAGCGGAAATCCGTGGGGCGCAGTGATTATCCTGATCGGCTCCATGAGCTGGGCATTTGGGTCGGTATACGGTTCACGAATTGAGCTGCCGACCGGCATGATGGCGGGCGCGATTGAGATGCTCGCGGCGGGAATTGTGCTGCTGATTGCCTCAACGCTGACGGGCGAAAAACTGACAGCCATGCCGGACCTTTCGGGCTTCCTGGCCGTGGGTTACCTGGCATTATTTGGCTCTGTCATCGCCATTAACGCCTATATGTTCTTGATCCGCAATGTCTCGCCGGCGATCGCGACCAGCTACGCTTACGTGAACCCGGTGGTTGCCGTACTGCTGGGCACCAGCTTTGCGGGCGAAACGTTATCTCCCGTGGAATGGCTGGCGCTGGGCGTGATTGTCTTTGCCGTTGTGCTGGTAACGCTGGGGAAATATCTGCTTCCTGCGAAGCCGGTTGTTACGCCGTGTGAGGTGGAGAAACCGTAAGCGGGTGAATACCCTGGGTGTCGATCTGCGCGGCCTGCCCGCCGCCGCAGATCCACTCTTCCAGCCGTTCTGTCAGGTCGGCATCGGTACGTCTTAATCTGCCGCGCAGCGCGCACTCCCAGACAATCAACACCCGCCAGCCCTGCGCGAGAAGCGTGCTAAGGTCACGGTTGTCCCGCGCGACGTTCTTGCCAATCTTCTCCAGCCAGAAATCCGTACGCGTCGCGGGAACCTTAAACAGGTAGCAGTCGTGGTGATGCCAGAAACAGCCGTGGGTAAAGATGATGCATTGATACGCATCGATAACGAAATCCGGACGGCCCGCAAGCGCGGCATCCTGCACGCGGAAATCAAACCCCGCCTCGGTCAGCAGCCCGGCTAGCCGCTTTTCAATGGCGGTATCACGCGTGCCGATGGCACGCATGTTTTTACTGCGCGTCGCCTTATCGTGAACATCCGTCATTGACGGCCTCACTCTCACGTAACGCCACGGCCTGTCTGATGCGGGAGGCCAGCAGTTTTGCCACCGCCGCAAACGCGGGAACGACCACCGAGTTACCAAACTGCCGATAAGCCTGGGTGTCCGACACCGGAATGCGGAAGGTGTAACCCTGCGGGGTCTCAAACCCCATCAGCCGAGCGCATTCACGCGGCGTTAAGCGGCGCGGACGGTGACGCTGGTTATCGGGATCGTCAAAATCTTTCTCCCCCAGCGCTTTATCCCAGCCCCGGTCGATCAGGATCTCTGCGCCATCTTTATAGTAGCGAGCGGACAACGTGCGCGTCACACAGTGCGGATCGTTCGGATTAACCATCCCGAAGCCAAAACCGTTGCCTTTGGCCTGGTGTTTTTTCGCATAGCGGTAAAGGTATTTCCACAGCACCGGGGTGAGGATAAATTTCGCGTCGACAACAGGCTCCAGCAGGTCGGCCACGGTTGGGCGACGCGCAGGATATAAAGAGGGAATATCCCGCAGGGTAAAATCCCCCTTCAGTTTGAGGTCGCGGCGAAAACCAACCAGCACAATGCGTTCGCGGTGCTGCGGCAGGAAATGCTTACCGTCGATGATTTTCGGGTCATCCGCGCCCATATGCTGAGCGTCCGCTACGTCATACCCCAGCTCCTCGAGCGTTTGCATGATAATGCGGAAGGTCTTCCCGCCGTCATGGCTCTTGAGATTCTTGACGTTCTCCAGCACGAAAATCGCCGGACGACGGGCATCGATAATGCGGACAACATCAAAGAACAGCGTGCCTTGCGTATCGCAGGCAAAACCGTGGGCGCGTCCGAGGGCATTCTTTTTCGACACGCCGGCCAGCGAGAAAGGCTGACACGGGAAGCCCGCCAGCAGGACATCATGGGCCGGAATTGACTGGCGAATGTGCTCAGCCGCCTCTTCATCACTCACGCCGCTTTTGTGGCTCAGCGTAACATCACGGATATCGGCGTTGAAACGGTGTTCATGGGGATCGCAGTACCAGTTGGCTTTGTAGGTACGGACCGCATGTTTGTTCCACTCGCTGGTAAACACACACTGCCCGCCAATAGCCTCAAACCCGTGTCGAATGCCGCCAATGCCGGCAAACAGATCGATAAAACGGAAGGCATAGTTCGGGTGCGCGGCTGAAGGACGCGGAAGCAGGTTTTGCAGGTAACGAAACTCGCCCTCACTCAGACGCTGCCCTGCCCGCTCGCTGGTCAGCAGTCTCTTCAGGATTGCCGGACTCCAGTGGCTCTCACCGTGCGCCACCAGCTGATTCGCCAGCGTTTTAGCATCATAGATATCCAGCAGCTGGCGCAATAAAGCCTGCACCGTTGCCGTTGATTTCTCAGCCTGCTCTGGCGCGGGCTCACTCACTGATCGATTTTCCTGCATTCTTTTAACCGGAGAATAAAGACTGGAAACAGATTACCACAGTTCACTCGCTCAAACTGCGACGGAAGCGGCTCAGCACCTGGGTATCCAGCCCCAGGCAGTCGCCCTGTAATTCGGCACTTAATTTCGCCATAAACTGGATGAGAAAATCGGCGTTGTGTTGCGCAAGTTCGCGCCCCACGTCTGTGTGCATTGTATCAGGCAAGCGCAGCAGCTTGGTCTGAAAATGGTCGAGGGCAAAGGCGCGGTCATTAAGGGTGCGCGCATCGGCAAACGGGTCTTCAGCGTTAAAGAGCGCCACGCCCAGCGCCCCCGATACCGCAAAGACGCGCGCAAGACCAATAGCACCAAGCGCTTCCAGCCGGTCAGCATCCTGAACAATTTTGGCTTCAAGACTGTGCGGCGCGATACCGGCGCTAAAACTGTGCGCTTCAATGGCATGCTCCACGGCCGCATAGCGTTCAGAGGAGAAATCCGGAAAATCGCGACGCAGAATGTCGAGCGTCTTGCTGGCCGCCAGACGTGATGACTGGCTGCGTTGGGGATGGTTTTTCGGCAGGCTGACAATGTCATGGAAATAACAGGCGGTCAGTACCACCAGTGAATCGACCGCCTGGTTCGCCATGATTTTTTGCGCCGTCATCCAGACACGACGAAAGTGCGAAATATCATGCGCGGCGTCGTGGGTCGCGTGGTTTTCATCGAGCCAACGCTCAAAGCGAGACTGCCACTGTGTAAGTTCCATCATCACGTCCTGTTGTTAAAACGGCTACAATAGCAACTTTCCCCGCCGCTATCACGGCTTGTCCTGACAGGGACGCGTGTACCCTGCATTCCCGAGGAAATATATTTAATATCAATTGGAGATATTAAATAATACTGCCGCTAAATACTTAATGATAATTTATTTCTATATATCCTAAGCTCTAATTCACCAGAAAAATAAAGCGACAGATAGAAATGTTTTGCAATATTTCTACGATTTTAATTACATTTATTTTTGAACCAAAATGACATTGCGTAGAATAGTATCAATTCTGTAATGACAGAGAGTGATTACATATATTCATATTAATTATCTTTAAAGGGAATATATAATGAAAAGAAAAGTTCTGGCAATTCTCGTACCCGCGTTATTAATGGCTGGCGCAGCACATGCAGCTGAAATGTATAACAAAAACGGCAATAAAGTTGATCTGTACGGTAAGATCGATGCGCGTCATACCTTCTCTGATCACCCTGGGGATGATGGCGATGAAACCTATGTACAAATTGGTTTCAAAGGCGAAACACAAATCACTAACGATGTTATTGGTTATGGCCAGTGGGAATATAAAACCTACGCCAATAATACCGAAGACGCCGGTGATACTTCTTTTAACCGTCTGGCGTACGCTGGCCTGAAATATGGCGAATACGGTTCATTCGATTACGGTCGTAATTACGGCGTCGTGTATGATGTTGAAGCCTGGACCGATATGCTGCCCGTATTTGGGGGCGATTCTTATACCTGGACCGACAACTTCATGGTCGGCCGTGCAAACGGTGTGGCGACCTACCGTAATGCCGATTTCTTCGGCCTGGTTGAGGGTCTGAACTTTGCGCTGCAGTATCAGGGGGCAAACGAAGGTCAGGACGCAACAGAAGATCAGGAAGGGACCAAGAACGGTCATAACGACGTGCGTTTCCAGAACGGTGACGGCTTCGGTATGTCCACTAGCTATGATTTCTCCGGCGATCTGTCTGGCCTGACCTTAGGCGCGGCCTACTCCTCTTCTGACCGTACCAATGAGCAGGAAGCGAAGGGTATACAAGACAGCGCACGTTTCGCCGGCGGTAAGACTGCGGAAGTGTGGACCGTTGGCGCGAAATATGATGCCAACAGCGTTTATCTGGCGATGATGTATGCGCAAACCCGTAATATGACGCCATATGGCGATACCGGGATTGCGGATGAGACGCAGAACTTTGAAGCCGTGGCGCAATACCAGTTCGACTTCGGCCTGCGTCCGTCCCTGGCATGGGTTTACTCCAAAGGCAAGGACATGACTTATCCTGGCAATGCGGGTAACCCACAGGGCCAGCATGGCGACATGGATCTGGTTAACTATATCGACGTCGGTATGACCTACAGCTTTAACAAAAACTTCTCCACCTATGTTGATTACAAAATCAACATGCTGGACAACGACGAAAGCTTCTACGAAGCAAACGGCATCTCTACAGATGACATCGTTGGCGTAGGTATGACGTACCAGTTCTAACTTCCCACTATGATAAAAGCCCGCATCGCGGGCTTTTTTTTATTCAACAGAGAAATGTTATGGAGCTTCCTGCAGTGCCAGACGAATAAAACCGTTATTCTGCGCCAGCAGTTCATGCGCCTTCCAGGCATCCAGCCCTGTCAGCACCATCAGCACCGCTGTTTTACAGTTATGGTTGCAGCTCTCCAGCGCGGCTTTCGCCGCTGACCGGGTGCATCCCCCCGCTTCCATGACGATGGCAATTTGCCGTTCAGACCATTTGGTGTTGCTGGCGTCCAGATCCACGCGCAGGTTGCTGAACACGCGTCCGGTTCGAACCGCCAGGCCGGTGGTTATCATGGTCAGGATCATTTTTTGTGCGATCCCGGCTTTGGTATTGATATAACCCGCGATCGCGTCCGCGCCAAGCTCCGGGGCAATCACCATGCTCGCCAGCTGCGCGGCTTCACTTTGCGCGTCATCCGTAATAGCCGCGACCGGGGAACCCAACGACCACGCATGGCGCATCGCGCCCCAGACCCACGGTGTTTTGCCGCTGACGGTGACCGCCAGCATCATATCCTGTTCACCAAATTTGATGGCCTGCAGGTCGGCGACACCGCGCTCGTAGCTGCCCGCCTCCTCTCCCGCCGTTATGGCGATGACAGGCGTTTTTCCCGGGGCATACTCATCGGCTGCCTGCTGCGCGACACGGCCTGACGGGCCGGCGCCAACAATGACCAGACGACCACCGTGACTCAGGGTCGCAGCGGCGTTATCCACCACGCGGGCGATCGTTGTTAAACATGGGGTTATTGCAGCGGAGATGAGGGCATCATCCTGGTGAATGACTTTCAGCATGTCCAGCGTGGACAATCTATCGATATTCATCGTGCTGGCGTGCCGTCTTTCCTTGACCGAACCGGTAAGCGTAATGCTCATAAACAACCTCCTTATTATGAGTACCCCTACACTATAAAGTGTTTTAGACAGGTGACCTGCGAGGAGGGTCACGAAAAGAGGACCGAATCCATGCCTTTACATGGCTTTAAGAAACGCCCGTCATCGGCGATAATTACCCCTTTCTTAATCATCGCGGAGTTTTGATGAGCGATTTGCAGCCCTTCCCCCTGACGCGCAAGCGCCCCATGAAACTGAACACCCTGGTCACGTTAATGGTGTGCGCGATTATCGGTTCTGTGCTGCTGTTGGTATTTGCGCTCTATTCCGTCCAAATCACCCGCGCCACCCGCGATGATGTTAAGGATACGGCCCTCGGTATCGCGCGAACGCTGGCCGACAGTCCCGAAATTCAACGCGGTCTGATGCAGGCTCCCCAGGCGGATATTATTCAGCCCATCGCCCAGGCGGTCACCAGGCGCAACGACCTGCTCTTCACCGTGGTCACCGACATGCGCGGTATTCGTTACTCGCACCCGAACGAAGCCCTGCTAGGTCTGCACTTTATCGGCGATGACCTGACGCCCGCGCTGGAAGGAAAGGAGCATGTCGCCGTTAACCGGGGTGCCCTCGCCGAAGCGCTTCGCGTCTTTACTCCCGTCTTTGATAGCCAGCACGAGCAGATCGGCGTGGTGGTGGTCGGCATCTCCCTTAAAAAAGTGGAAGATCAGATTGCCCGTGGGCGGCTTAACGCCATCTGGACCATATTATTCAGTATATTAATGAGCTCGCTGGCCATCTGGGGTCTGGTTCGCGTGCTCAAACGCATCCTGTTCGGCCTTGAGCCGTATGAGATCTCGGCGCTGTTCGAACAGCGGCAGGCGATGCTGCAGTCGCTTCGCGAAGGGGTACTGGCCGTGGATATTCAGGGTCGGGTGACGATGATTAACCACACCGCCAGAGAAATATTGCTTCTGCCTTCCGGCAAACAGACCGAAAATGCCAGTGCTCCCCTGCTGGCAAGCCTGCGGGAAGTCTCGAAGAGTGGCATTGCGCGCAAGGATCAGGAGATCAGCTGCAACGGGCGACTCTTGCTGTGCAACATGGTGCCTGTAAAAAGCCAGGAGCGGGTTATTGGTGCCATCACCACTTTTCGCGATAAAACGGAAATCAGCCAGCTGATGCAGCGCATCGATGGCATGGTCAATTATGTCGATGCCCTGCGCTCCCATACGCACGAGTTTATGAACAAACTGCACGTGATCCTCGGTCTGCTGCATATGAAGCGCTACGACAAACTTGAAGAGTACATCATCCAGACGGCGCATAATTATCAGACCGATATTGGTACCATTCAGAGCAAAGTTAAATCTCCGGTGATAGCCGGGTTCCTGCTGGGTAAAATCAACCGGGCTAAGGAAGCAGGGATCGCCCTGACGCTGGCCGATGAGTGCCAGATACCGGATACCGCCAACGAAGAGCAGGTTGCGGTGCTGATTACCGTGCTGGGTAACCTCATTGAAAACGCGCTCGACGCGATGGAAGGACAGCAGGAAGGCGAAATTGGCCTGCTGCTACATTATCAGAATGGCTGGCTCAGTTGCGAAGTCAGCGACGATGGCCCCGGTATTGATCCGGCTCAGCTCGAGGCTGTTTTTACAAAGGGCTTCTCAACCAAAGGCGAAAATCGCGGCGTTGGGCTGTTCCTTGCTCGTCAGCAGATCCAGAACCTGGGCGGAGATATTACCGTCGAGTCTGAGCCTGGCGTATTTACCCAATTTTTTGTTCACATCCCCTGGGATAGCGAGAGGAATATCGCGTGATAAATGTGTTAATTGTCGATGATGACGCCATGGTGGCCGACCTCAACCGTCTGTATGTCAACCGTGTTGAAGGCTTTAGCTGCTGCGGCGTCGCCTCCACGCTCAACCAGGCCAGGGCCATCATTAACGACCCCAGCCAGCCTGTCGATCTGGTGCTGCTGGATGTCTATATGCAGCAGGATAACGGGCTGGATCTCCTTCCCGTCATCCGTGCCTCAGGCCGGCCGATCGATGTCATTATGATCTCCTCCGCCGCCGATGCCGCCACCATCCAGACCTCCATCCATTACGGTGTGGTGGATTATCTGATTAAACCGTTCCAGTTCCCGCGTTTTGAAGAGGCGCTGAACGGCTGGAAGGCAAAGCACAGCCTGATGGGATCGCATCAGTACTATGAGCAAGCCGACGTCGACAGATTGATCCACGGCGGTGCGCCGGAACTGGCGGACAGTAAAAAACTGCCGAAAGGGTTAACGCCGCAAACGCTGCGTACGATTTGTCAGTGGATTGATGCGCACCCGGAGACGGAGTTTTCCACCGATGATCTGGCAAACGCGGTCAATATTTCACGCGTGTCCTGTCGCAAATACCTGATCTGGCTGGCGCAAATCAACATTCTGTTTACCAGCATTCACTACGGTGCCACCGGGCGGCCGGTGTATCGCTATCGCCTGCAGCCCGAACAGACGGCACTGCTCAAGCAGTACTGTCAGTAACGCGGTAGCTGTTATCCAGCAAGGTAAAGCGGAAGTGGTGCGCTGAAGAGAGCACCACTTCTTTTGTTTTGGTCACGAAGATTGCTTCAATGTCGGGTCGTGCACGCAGCGCTGAACAGCCTTTACTGACGCCCATGCCGTACATCAGCGTGGTCCAGATATCACCATCAATGGAGTTTTTCGAAATGATGGTGACGCTGTCCAGTTCGTTATCCAGCGGATAGCCGGTGCGCGGGTCAAGTATGTGGTGATAACGCCTGCCGTTCTGCTCAAAAAAGCGTTCGTAGGTACCCGATGTCACCACCGACATGTTCTCTACGGTCATCGTACCGATCAGCGCCTCCCCGGCGAACGGTTTTTTGAGCCCCACGCTCCAGCCCCCTTCCGGTGAACCCAGCGTCTGGATATTACCGCCAAGATTTATAAGCCCCAGTTGAGCACCCTCTTTACGCAGGTAATCGCGCACTCTGTCGGCGATATAGCCTTTGGCGATGGCCCCCAGATCAATCTCCATGCCCGCCCGGGCCAGGAACACGCTGCTGCTGGCCTCATCAAGGACCACATCCTCAGGATGGGTAATGGCGAGCAACGACGCGATTTCATCGGCAGGCGGAACGCTATCTCCCCGAAAACCGATTTTCCAGCGTTTCACCAGCGGGCCGATGGCCAGGTTAAATGCGCTGTCCTTGAGCTGGCTTGCCGCTTTCGCACAGCGGATAAGCTCAAAAACCGGGCGACTGACGGTGACAGGATGCTGGCCGGCAGCATGGTTGATATCCATCACCTGCGAGCTGGCACGGTTGACGGTCAGCAGGTCTTCATACTGTTTAATCAGTCTAAAAACGCGAGAAGCGAGGGCTTCATCATGAGAGAAAAGCTTCAGGAGAATGGGCGATCCCATCAGAACGGCGGAGTAACTGTAGACGCGGTGGTCAGAAGACATGGTGCAAGCTCCCTGGTTGAAATGCCAGATACACGGTGCGTATCCGGCATACCCTTACGGCTGACTTACGCCCTTTTCGCGCGCATCGCCGCCTGATGTCCGGCAAGCGTACCAAAAATAATGATATCTGCCACCGCGTTACCCCCGATGCGGTTACCACCGTGGATACCACCGACCACTTCACCGGCCGCAAACGCCCCTGGCAGCACGTTGTGGTTGCTGTCCAGTACGCAGGTTTCGGTGTTAATGGTCACACCGCCCATGGTGTGGTGCACGCCCGGCGCAATCTGAATGGCATAGAATGGCCCTTCGTTGATTGGTGCACGCAGCGCGGTCGTACGGCCAAAATCGTCATCGTGCTGTTTTTCAACAAAGCCGTTGTAACGCTCCAGGGTCGCCAGGAAAGCGTGGTAATCCATACCCAGGGCTTCAGCCAGCGCTTTAGGTGAGCTGGCGCTGGTGACAAACCCTTTGGCGATGTACTCATCTGCCGCTTTGTTTTTGGCGCGGACATGCTCATCAAAGACGATGTAAGCGTATTTCTCCGGCAGGGCGATAATTTGTGCAGAGACTTTATCGCGGGTTTCCATCTCGTTGAAGAAACGGTTCCCCTGCTGGTTCACCAGAATCGCCCCGCCACCGCGGATGGATTCGGAAATCAGGTACGAGGTTTTCTGCTCAACGGTTGGGTGGATCTGGATTTCCCCCATATCGACCGTACCGGCGCCAATACGCTCCAGCAGCGCGATACCGCCCCCTGTCGCCCCTTTGTGGTTGGTGGTCACGAAACCTTCCAGGTCAGGACGGTACTTAACCACCATCTGGCTATTGGCGCTGAAACCACCGGTAGCCACAATGACGCTTTTGGTTGCTACGGTAAGGGTTTCGTTTTCTTCCGTGGTCAGACGTACGCCGGTGACTTCGCCGTTCTCGAAGAGAATGTCGCTGACCGACGTATCGAGCATGACCTCGATGTTGCGTTTGTTGACGTTACGCACCAGGCCGCTAATCAGATAGCCGCCCACCGCAGAACCGTCTTTTGGACGGTGAGTACGGTCGATGCTCATCCCGCCGGTGGTGGTGATGTCGTTGAGCATAATGCCGCGGGTCGCCAGCCACTCTATCGCCTGTGGGGCATTTTCCACAAAGCGGCGCAACAGTTCCGGGTTGTTCTTGTTTTTACCGCCTTTCAGGCTTTCCTGATAGAACAGCTCTTTGCTGTCCTGAATTCCTTTCACCCGCTGGAAGCGTGTTTCCGCGGCGTTCATCCCCGCAGACGCTTTAATGGTGTTACCGCCGATGGAGGGCATTTTCTCAACAATCAGCACGCTTGCGCCTTCGTCATGCGCCTGGATTGCTGCGGCCAGACCCGCGCCACCGCTACCGACCACCACAACGTCAACGCTTCGGGTCTCGTTCGGGTCGACACCCTCTTCGGCTGCCAGCGCTTTGCTGGATTTCAGCATGGCTTTAGACACCGCTTTTTTGACCGCTTCACTCTGGCTGGTTGCACCGGTAATGGCATCCACGTGCGGGGTGTTTGCATCCAGAATACGGGTGCGGATCTCTTCGAAGCTGGTGACAAACTCAACGTCCTGGGTCGGGCCAGAAGCCAGTTCAATGTCGGCGATGCGGTCGGTCTCCAGGCTGACGTTAATCACCAGTTCGTTGCTATCGTCCCGAACATTCTCACTAAACATGCCCGGTTTAAATTTCGATTCACCCATGCTCATATCGCGGATCATCGCCTCCACCAGCGAGAAACGCCACAGCGGCTCAGGGATGCTTAGCGCTTCGCGTCGGGTGCTGTCCATAAACAGTTCCAGCGTTTCTCCCGCCGCGATGCGGTCTGTCCAGTCCGGGTAGGCTATAGTGGCGCGGCCTACGGCGATAAGATCGTAGCCATGTTCCAGCGCCTCGTTCGCATCCGCGGCATTGACCACGCCACCGACGCCCATGACCGGCACCTGCGCCAGCGTGTCAGAACGCATTGCGCGGTATTTTTCGATAAGCGGGGTCGGATCCTGCGTGTCGACAATAGAAGGACGCAGGGTTGCGCCAACGGAGAAGTGCAGATAATCCACACCGCGCGCGGCCAGCTTTTCCAGCAGGTACATGGTGTCTTCAAAGCGGATGCCCGGCTCTTCCAGCTCTTCAGGGGAGAAGCGATAGCCGATGATAAAGGCGTCATCGGCGTACTGGCGCACCATTTTATGGGTGATGTCGAGCACGGCCAGCGGGAATTTCGCGCGGTTATCGCGGCTGCCCCCCCACTCGTCGTCACGCTGGTTAGAGTTTGGAGAGTAGAACTGCTGAATCAAATAGGTGTTGGCCCCATGGATTTCAACGCCATCGAAACCCGCCTGAATCGCACGGCGTACTGCTTCACCGAACTTACCAATCATCCCTTCGACTTCTTCTCCCGTCAGGGCAACCGGCGTGGCGGCGCCGTCACGCGGCGCGGCAACGGCACTTGGCCCCACCGGCGTGCGGCCACCGATCAGTTTCGGATCAACCATGCGGCCGCCGTGGTAGATCTGCAGCAGCGCTTTAGAGCCTTTGGACTTAATCGCCTCAGCGATCTTCGCCAGCCCGGCGATTTTCTCGTCGTTATCAATGCCAATCGCACCCGGGAAGGCGAGACCGAGATCGTCAACAAAGCAGCACTCAACAATAATGGTACCAATACTGCCTGAGCGGGCGCGATAGTACTCAACCAGCTCGCTGGTCACCGTACCGTCGTAATAACCGGTACAGGTCGTCATAGGGGCCATTAACAAACGGTTTTTCAGTTCGGTACCATTCGGTAATGTGAAGGGGCTTAGAATACGTTCGTTAGTGCTCATAATAGAAACTCCAAACTTTAAAATTAAGAATTCGTTATCGGGCTCAGTTTTATTTCGATTTTTTATTCCGATGTCATAATACTAATATAATGATTTTTTTAGTTTCTAAAGCTATTACGTTAGTTAAAAAACTATTTAATCCCTTCAATAACATTAATAACACATTGGTGTTAGCAATATTAATTACTCCATTCACAATCCTTTAAACACTGTTAACGTATCAATGACCTTTTCACGATCCCAAGAGACAAAAACAAACCATTAAAAACAAAGAGTTATATGAAAATGGCTATTTGAAATGTTAACAACATTGAGTAAAATCCATATCAAAATAAATAATACCCACATACGCCAGAGTGGTTATTATCAACTGAACAAAAACACCACCGCAACTCTATTTTTTTGATCGCGATCAAGCATCGAGACAGTCAAAGGCGCAATATATAAATATCATCAATTTTTAATTTAGCGCATCAAAAATGCGTTAAATCGCTATTGCTGAAATAGCAAATGCGCACCTTTAGTAACTAACAAAAATAAAAACAAACTAAAGAAAGCAAATGAATATTTCAGCGCATAACCGAATTCCTGACAACTTAAGACGCGAAACTATGAATACAAAAACTGCTGTAACGCCCCCTGTGGCGAGTCAAGCATCCAACGGAAAGGCAAAACGTCTGCTAATGATGGCATTGCCCGTTGTCGTTGCCGTGCTGTTACTGTTTGTTCCGGTCCCGGAAGGGCTTCCTCCTTACGCGTGGCACTACTTCGCTATCTTTGTCGGCGTGATTGTCGGTTTGATCTTCGAACCGCTGCCAGGCGCGGTCATTGGCCTGACCGGCGTCGTGGCGATTGCGCTCTGCAGTCAGTGGGTGTTGTTCAGCCCGGAACAATTGGCCGACCCGAAATTCAAACTGGCGGGTGCCTCCTTTAAATGGGCCGTGAGCGGTTTTGGTAACTCTACCGTATGGCTGATTTTCGGTGCCTTCATGTTTGCCGCAGGCTATGACAAAACCCGCTTCGGCCGCCGTCTGGCGCTGATTCTGGTGAAATATCTGGGTCGTCGCAGCCTGACGCTCGGTTACGCTATCACCTTCGCGGACCTGCTGCTGGCACCGTTTACACCTTCCAACACCGCGCGTAGTGGCGGGACCATCTATCCGATTATCGCTAACCTGCCGCCGCTGTATGGTTCGAAACCGAACGATCCAAGCGCGCGTAAAATTGGTTCTTACCTGATGTGGGTGGCGATCACCGCGGCCTGTATTACCAGCTCAATGTTCCTGTCTGCCCTCGCACCGAACCTGCTGGCGCTGGCGCTGGTGAAAAGCACCGTGGGGATCGACATCTCCTGGGGCACCTGGTTTATCGCATTCCTGCCGCTGGGCGTGCTGCTGATTCTGACCATGCCGCTGCTGGCCTACTGGTTCTACCCGCCTGAAGTTAAAGTGAACAACGAAGTGCCACTGTGGGCGACCCGTGAACTGGAAAAACTGGGCAAACTGTCCCGTAACGAAATCCTGCTGCTGATTTTCGTCTGCTGCGCGCTGCTGATGTGGATTTTCGCCGCCGCGTGGATTGAACCGGCAATGGCTGCACTGTTAATCGTGGGTCTGATGCTGTGGACCGGGGTGCTGGAGTGGAACGATATCACCGGGAATAAAGCCGCCTGGAACACCTTCGTCTGGTTCGCCACCCTGGTTGCGCTGGCGGATGGCCTCTCCTCCACGGGCTTCATTAGCTGGCTGGGTAAAGAAGGTGGTCTGCTGATGAGCGGTATCTCGCCGGGTGTTGCCACCATCGTACTGCTGCTGGCGTTCTACCTGCTGCACTACCTGTTTGCCAGCACCACCGCACACACCACGGCGCTGCTGCCAGCGATGCTGACCATCGCCTCTACCATTCCGGGCATGAATATGGAGGTGTTCGTCCTGCTGATGGTGACCTCCCTGGGTGTCATGGGGATTATCACCCCTTACGGTACCGGCCCTAGCCCTATCTACTACGGTAGCGGCTACCTGCCAACCAAAGACTACTGGCGCCTCGGCACCATCTTTGGTGCCATCTTCCTGGCGGCCCTGCTGCTGATTGGTTATCCGTGGATGTCCATGCTGTTCTGATCCCTGACCGCCGGGCTACCTCTCCGGCGGTTTTATTTTTTTGGAGCAATACGCTATGTCAAACAAACCGTTTTACTACCAGAACCCCTTCCCTCTCGCACACGACGATACCGAATACTATCTGCTGACCAAAGAACACGTCTCTGTTGCCGAATTTGAGGGTCAGGAGATCCTGAAAGTGGAACCCGAAGCGCTGACGCTGCTGGCACAGCAGGCTTTCCACGACGCCGCCTTTATGCTGCGCCCTTCGCATCAGAAACAGGTTGCCGCGATTCTTAACGACCCACAAGCCAGCGAAAATGATAAATACGTTGCCCTGCAGTTCCTGCGCAACTCTGAAATCGCGGCCAAAGGCGTGCTGCCCACCTGCCAGGATACCGGCACGGCGATCATCATGGGTAAAAAAGGCCAGCGCGTCTGGACCGGTGGCGGTGACGAAGCCGCGCTGAGTCAGGGTGTCTATAACACCTACATCGAAGATAACCTGCGTTATTCCCAGAATGCCGCGCTGGATATGTATAAAGAAGTCAATACCGGCACTAACCTGCCTGCGCAGATCGATCTCTACAGCGTCGACGGGGACGAATATAAATTCCTGTGCATGGCAAAAGGCGGCGGTTCCGCGAATAAAACCTATCTCTATCAGGAAACCAAAGCGCTGATTACCCCGGCGAAGCTGAAAAACTATCTGGTTGAGAAAATGCGTACCCTGGGTACCGCGGCCTGCCCGCCTTACCATATTGCCTTCGTGATTGGGGGAACGTCGGCTGAAGCGACGCTGAAAACCGTTAAGCTCGCCTCAACGCGCTATTACGACGCGCTGCCCACCGAAGGTAACGAACACGGTCAGGCGTTCCGTGATGTTCAGCTCGAACAGGAACTGCTTCAGGAAGCACAGAACCTCGGCCTGGGCGCACAGTTTGGCGGGAAATACTTCGCCCATGATATTCGCGTGATCCGTCTGCCGCGCCACGGCGCCTCCTGCCCCATTGGTATGGGCGTCTCCTGCTCCGCTGACCGCAACATCAAAGCCAAAATCAACCGCGACGGTATCTGGATTGAAAAACTGGAGCACAATCCGGGCCAGTATATTCCTGAATCCCTGCGTCAACAGGGCGAAGGCGACGTGGTCAGCATCAATCTGAATAAGCCGATGAAGGAGATCCTGGCCCAGCTTTCTGCTCATCCGGTCTCTACCCGCCTGTCACTGAACGGCACCATCATCGTGGCGCGCGACATTGCCCACGCGAAGCTGAAAGAGCTGCTCGACAACGGTGAAGAACTGCCGCAGTACGTCAAAGACCATCCAATCTACTACGCAGGCCCGGCCAAGACTCCGGAAGGCTATGCATCAGGCTCTCTCGGCCCAACCACGGCTGGACGGATGGATTCGTACGTCGACCTGCTGCAGTCTCACGGTGCGAGCATGATCATGCTGGCGAAAGGCAACCGTAGCCAGCAGGTGACCGATGCCTGTCATAAGCACGGCGGTTTCTACCTCGGCAGCATCGGCGGCCCGGCGGCGGTACTGGCACAAAACAGCATCAAGCGTCTGGAGTGCGTGGCCTATCCTGAGCTGGGTATGGAAGCCATCTGGAAAATCGAAGTGGAAAACTTCCCGGCGTTTATCCTGGTGGATGACAAAGGTAACGACTTCTTCCAGCAGATCCAGAATCAGCAGTGCAATGGGTGTTCACAGCGCTGAGTTTTTCCACAACGCCGGTAACAGCGACAGCGTTTCAGCGATCCTCTCTCGCTTGTCGCTTCCCGGCTTCCAGATGGTCACCATCGTCTGACTTATCCCCTGGCTGCCCACTTCGGTGTGCAGCCTTTTTACCTTTTTCCACCCGGTCGGCTGGAAATGCGTCGGTAAAAATCCCCAGCCGCATCCCTGCTCCAGCAGGCCCCGCAACATCTCCAGCTCATTGGTGAAAAGGGTGTGCCCCGAAATCTGCAGACGACGTGCCACCGGCTCATCCGAGGCGGCGTGCATAATCACCTGCGGCACCAGCGATAACTCAAGCAGCGACAGCGGCTGCGTGGTTTCAGCGAACAGCGTGTTGCAGGCGTAGAAATCCATATCGATCGCCCCGAGCGCCCGCCACTCCATTTCATTACCCACACTGCGATTACGTGCCTGGCAAATGCCCAGATCCGCCTGCCCGCTGGCCAGCATCGCTTCAGCCTCATCCCGGGAGGCGCTGACCAGGCTCAAACGTAAATGTCGCTTCGCCATCTCGCCAATCAGCGCCTGCAAAAATGGCCTTGAGGTAAAGGGATCGTAAACCAGCGTGATGTCCTGCGTAGCACGATCCGGCACCGCGCTGGCAAATGCCTCAAAGGCTTTCACCTGGCGCATCAGCAGGTGCGCCTGCCGCTGCAGCTGCTCGCCCTCAGAGGTCAGACGCAGCGTGCGTCCTTCACGCACAAACAGCCTGTACCCTAATCCATCTTCGAGAAAATCAATCAGGTCGCGCAGCGTCGTACGATCTTTCCCGAGCTTCATCGCCGCTTTTGCCAGGCCACCGTATTCCACCACGGCGGTAAACGCTTCCAGTTGGGCAAAGGAATAAATTACCGTCGTCACGCCACTCTCCATTCAGTTTTCGGGGGGAATTTCCCCCATTACGCGTTTTTTATTATAAGTCGCGGGTTCTTAAACTGAAGGCGTTCCTAATCACAGCGAGAAAAATGATGAATTATCCTTCACTGAACCGCACGCTGCTGGCGGGCGTTGTAATTAGCCTGTGCAGCGGTCTGTTTGCGCCTGTCGCGCTGGCGGCCTGCGACGATACTGACCTGAACACCTGCCCTGCTCCGTTCGACAAACAGCTTCCTGACACGCACAAGATGCTCACCTGGAGCCAGGCGGATCGCGTGGTCGGCTTTCGAAATGACTACCGCAACTACGCGGGAGATGTGTTCCATCACGGCAACGCCACGCCGCTGCCCAGCGCAGAGAAACCGCTCACTGACGCCCGCTATCAGGTCAATGGCAAGACCTATAACCTGCAGGACTACCTGAAACGTCAGAACGTGAGCGGCATGCTGGTACTGAAAGACGGCAAAATCGCGTGGAAATATCTCGGCGAAGGCAATACGGATACGACGCTCTGGACCTCCCGTTCGGTCGGGAAATCCGTGGTCTCAACGCTGGTTGGCGTGGCTCTCAAAGAGGGAAAAATTCGCTCACTCGACGACCTTGTCACGCAATACGAGCCAGACCTGAAAGGCACCGCCTGGGACGGCGTGACGTTAAAACAGCTGATCACCCACACCTCCGGCGTGGCATGGAACGAAGACTACACCAATCCCGCCTCCGATTTCGCGCAGCTCACCGAGTGCGAAGCGAAACCAGGCACCTATGACTGCGTGCGTAAGCTGGTGTCCGGGCTGAAACGCGAACACCCGGCAGGCCAGCACTGGTCTTACTCCTCCGGTGGCGCCTGGCTGTTGGGTGACGTGCTTGAGCGTGCAACGGGCATGACCCTGGCCGCCTATCTTGAGAAGAGCATCTGGCAGCCGTACGGCATGGCGAGCGACGGTGTATGGCATGCCTACCGTAAAGGTCAGCATGATGTCGGCGCGCATGGCTTTAACGCCACGCTGGAAGACTGGGGACGCTTCGGGGAATTTATCCTGCATAACGGCACACTACCGAACGGTAAACAGATCCTCCCCGACAACTGGGTGAAAGACGCCTCACGCTGGACGCAGGCTGATGGCTCTGTCTCTGACGAACACCCGACCGGCTTGTACGGCTATCAGTGGTGGAACAACGAAGTGCCCGTCACGGCCACGAAGGTGGTGCCCGCGGCGAATGAGTCGCTGAAAGGCTCGCTCTGGGCGCTGGGGATCTTTGGGCAGATGATCATGGTAAACCAGGCGGAAAATCTGGTGATCGTTCAGTGGTCCACCTGGCCGCAGTCCGAACCGTCGTTTAGCGCACAGCCGCTGGAAGCCTCACTGATGTTCAGTGCGATTGCCAACGCGTTGCGGTAAGTGATAGTTAACAGCCAGGCATCGCCTGGCTTTTGTCTTCTCTGCAAACAAGGGTGCCTCTGCGCGATGTCACAAAACGGCAATATCAGTGACTTACCCAAACTGGTGAATAAAAAATCAATTAATTGTTAAGTTGTTGTTACGACAATCACTCCCGATCGGCTCTTCGCCATTGATGCGTTAAATGCATCAGTCCATGTATTAATTGCGCTTATAAATTTGGGGTTCTTGATCCAGTTTTCAGAAACAGACGAGCAAAACGTCAACAATAAACTGGAGATAACCATGTTTTCCTCAACCTCACCTGCAACCGTTCGCTCGAAAGCGGGCGCGATACTTCGCGTGACGTCCGGCAACTTTCTCGAGCAATTCGACTTCTTTCTCTTCGGCTTTTATGCGACCTACATCGCGCATACCTTTTTCCCGGCGAGCAGTGAATTTGCTTCCCTGATGATGACGTTTGCCGTCTTCGGCGCAGGATTTTTAATGCGCCCCATCGGGGCAATCGTACTGGGTGCCTATATCGACAAGGTTGGGCGCAGAAAAGGACTCATCGTGACCCTGTCGATTATGGCGGCGGGTACCTTCCTGATCGTGCTTATTCCGTCTTATCACAGCATAGGTCTGTGGGCACCGTTACTGGTTCTGACTGGCCGACTGTTGCAGGGGTTTTCTGCCGGAGCGGAGCTGGGTGGCGTATCGGTCTATCTGGCTGAAATTGCTACGCCCGGCCGCAAAGGTTTTTACACCAGCTGGCAGTCCGGCAGCCAGCAGGTCGCGATTATGGTTGCGGCAGCCATGGGGTTTGCGCTGAATGTGCTGATGGCAGAGAGCGCCATTCGTGAATGGGGCTGGCGTATCCCGTTCCTGGTCGGCTGTTTAATCGTACCGTTTATCTTTTTCCTGCGCCGCAAGCTGGAGGAGACAGAGGAGTTCAATGCACGCCGCCATCATCTGGAGATGCATCAGGTCTTTAAAACCTTGCTCGGTAACTGGCAGGTGGTCATTGCCGGCATGCTAATGGTGGCAATGACCACCACGGCCTTTTATCTGATCACCGTTTACGCGCCGACTTTCGGGAAAAAAGTGCTGATGCTCAGCGCTTCGGACAGCCTGCTGGTCACGCTTCTGGTGGCAATTTCCAACTTTATCTGGCTGCCGGTAGGCGGTGCGCTGTCGGACCGCTTTGGGCGTAAACCGGTGCTTATCGCCATGACGCTGCTGGCTCTGGCGACGAGCTACCCGGCACTGACGCTGCTGGCGCAGGCACCGAGCTTCTCAATGATGCTGAGCGTCCTGCTGTGGCTCTCTTTCCTCTATGGCCTGTACAACGGTGCGATGATCCCGGCGCTCACGGAGATCATGCCTTCTGAAGTTCGCGTGGCGGGGTTCTCTCTGGCCTACAGTCTGGCAACGGCGGTATTTGGGGGGTTCACGCCGGTAATGTCTACCGCGCTGATAGAATATACCGGGGATAAAGCCTCTCCCGGCTACTGGATGAGTTTCGCCGCGGTGTGCGCCCTGCTGGCAACGCTCTACCTGTACCGTCGTCGTGCAGTGACGCTGCAAAATACCGTGAAATCAGAGGGGGCGGCATGAGACTGATTCCTCGACTGACCACCAGCGCGTTGATACTGACCGTCCTGAGCTTCAGTGCCTCAGCGAAAGAGGTGACGGTCATGATCTCAGGCGGTTTTAAAGCCGCCCTTGAAAAGCTGGCACCGGAATATGAACGCCAGACCGGAGATAACATTGTGCTCATTCCCGGCCCGTCTATGGGAACGACTCCGCAGGCAATTCCTAACCGGCTTGCGCGCGGGGAAAAAGCCGACGTGGTGATCATGGTGGGCGATGCGCTGGCAACACTTGAAAAGGACAACCTGACTCAGCCAGGCTCGCGCACGGAACTTGCGGACTCCCCTGTCGGTATGGTGGTAAAAAAAGGCGCTGACGTCCCGGATATCAGTAACGAGGCGAAACTTCGCCATACGCTGCTTCAGGCGGAGTCCATCGCCTACTCCGACAGCGCCAGCGGCAGATACGTCAGCCAGACGCTGTTCAAAACGCTGGGGATTGAAAAAGAGGTGATGGGTAAAGCAACGAAGGTTGAGCGCATCCCCGTCGCCGAAGAAGTGGCGAAAGGGAAATACGCGGTAGGTTTCCAGCAAGTCAGCGAACTGCTGCCGATTCCAGGGGTGACGTTTATTGGCAAACTCCCGGACAACCTGCAATACATCACCCGCTTTGCTGGCGCTGTGACCCGCCAGGCCGACCATCCTGGCGAAGGGAAAGCGCTGCTGGATTACCTTTCCTCGACACAGTCCAGCGCCGTGATTCGCGACACGGGGATGAGCCCCGTCACGTCCCGCGGTACTGCTCAGTAATGTGTTTTTCCAGTTCAGCCGCAATGTAAGACTGGATACGCCCCCGGCGTCGAATCAGCCCCACAGTGCGTTTCACCTCCGGTGCCACGAGCGGGACAGACGTCAGTAGCGAGTGCTCTGACGTCGGCATCGACATGGCGGGCACGGCAGCAATGCCGATGCCCGCCTCTACCATACCGAGCATCGTGGTCACATGGCGCGTTTCGCAAACGCTGGGACGCGCAGGCACGATATCCCCCAGCATCCGGTCGAGCAGGTTACGGTTGCCTGACGTTTTGTCGAGGATGATATAGTCCTGCTGATAAAACGCCTGCCACGTCAGGTGAGTCTTTTTTGCCAGAGGGTGATCGCGCCTGCACGCGGCGACATAGCTATCTTCCACAAGGGGGAAAAACTCGATTTCAGAGGGCAAACTCCCGGCGAAACAGATCCCGAAATCCGCCTGGCTACGGGCAACCGCGTCAATGACATTCCCCGCGCTGCTGTCGATGAGCTTAATCCGGACACGCGGATAACGGGACTGAAAGCGACGAATGACATCCGGCATAAAGTAATAGGCCGCAGACGGTACCGTAGCGACGGTAATCAGCCCGGTCCGCTCTTCACTCACTTTATCAATATCAGCCAGCATGGACTCAACGTTATCGAGCAACTGCGCTGAACGTTCAGCAAAGTTCTGCCCGTACAGTGTCAGAGCCACGTGGCGGGTGGTCCGGTCAAACAGCTTCGCTCCCAGCGCCACCTCCAGTTTTTCAATCCTGCGGCTCAGTGCTGACGGGGACAAACAGATAGATTCAGCAGCAACCCGAAAGTTGCCGTATTCCACTAACGCTCTGAAAGCATAAAGATCGTTAAGGTCAAAATTTACGGGCATAGCGTCTGAATGTCCTGTCTGGCAATACGAACGAAAGTCAAAAATAATAGCGGCTTATTGTCCTGCCGCAACCGGTGAAGCGCCGAAATCCCTTAAGGAGTTGGTTTTCACGCTGACCATAATGGGGTAAGTGTCATAAGATTAGGCTTCGACTGAGTTCACAAAATGAAGGTGATACCAGCAAACCGCTATCCACCGTTACGTACGAAGTGATAGTTTATCCAGGCTGGAATTGAAGCAATGACCGAATGTCTGGCATTTTAACAGAACCTTACCTTCCCCTTTTGTTCAAGTGACGAGTTTGCGAGCAAAGCGATGATTAAGTGGCCCTGGAAAACGAATGACGCTGGCCGAAATATGGCGCTGCCGTGGGATGAAGCGCTGGCGATCCCTGTTCTGGCTAATCTTCAGCCGGATGAACAATCAAAACTGGTTCAACTGGCGGATCGCTTTTTGCAGCAAAAACGTCTGGTTCCGCTGCAGGGCTTCGAGCTGGATCCCCTGAAAAACGCGCGTATCGCCCTGCTTTTCTGTCTGCCGGTTCTGGAACTCGGTATTGAGTGGCTGGATGGCTTCCATGAAGTACTCATTTACCCCGCACCGTTTGTGGTGGACGATGAATGGCAGGACGATTTCGGCCTGGTGCATAACCAGCGGGTGGTGCAGTCCGGGCAAAGCTGGCAGCAAGGACCGATCATTCTGAACTGGCTTGATATTCAGGACTCCTTCGACGCATCAGGCTTTAACCTGATCATTCACGAAGTGGCGCATAAGCTGGATACCCGCAACGGGGATCGTGCCAGCGGTGTACCGCTGATCCCGCTTCGTGAGGTCGCGGGTTGGGAACACGATCTGCATGCGGCAATGGATAATATCCAGGATGAGATAGATCTGGTGGGCGAAAGTGCCGCCAGCATCGATGCCTATGCGGCAACCGATCCTGCGGAGTGCTTTGCGGTGCTGTCAGAATATTTCTTTAGCGCGCCTGAGCTTTTCGCCCCCCGTTTCCCGGCCCTCTGGCAACGGTTCTGTCAGTTTTATCAGCAAGACCCTCTGCTGCGTCTGCGGCAAAATGAGGATCCTGCCGGCAATTCATCTCACCAGCTCCATTAAGACGGGTCGACATGGGTACGATTGACCGCCCGTACCCATAGGCTCATCACCAGAAACATCAGCGCCATCACCCAGGCGGCCTGCGTTAAAAATACCTCGCCGAATAAACGCGTGACGACAGGCACCAGCAGCGCACTCAGGCCGTAGCCCAGCGTGTGGCTGGTGGCAATCACTCCCGCCCCTTTTCCGGTGGTCAGCCGTTCATTCAGCAGCAGCTGGTATCCCGGCGTCGCCATGGCGGCTCCCAGCGACGTCATGACAATCCCCACGTAGAACAACACCAGACCGGCAATACACATTAGCCCCAGTCCCGTCACCATCAGTACCGCGGCCAGGCAGAGCAATGTCACCGGGCTGAAATGCTGCGGACGGACCACCAGAAATTGTGCAGCGAGCGTTGCCAGCGCGGCCAGGCTCAGCAGCAGCGCGACATGATGACTCACCTCTCGCGGGTTACCGTCCAGCAGAGGGCTGAGATGCGGTGACAGGCCAAGCTGCATCAGGCTCACAAGTGCAGCCAAAAGCAACGCCAGCACAAGGTACGGCAGCATTGAAACCTGCACACGCGTCGCCTGATGCGCGACAGGCGGCAGCGGCGGATCGGCGACCTCTCGAAAGACCAGCAGGAGAGCGATAAACGGTGCAATCGCCATCAACCAGAGGGGAGCCACCGGATTGACGCTGAGCATCATCGCCGCCAGCGGCGGCCCCAGCAGACGACCGCAGCTGAGGCCGGAGCTTATGGTCGCCAGCGCGGCCATGCGTTTATCCAGACCCGCGCGCTGGATGGCCCATGTCTGAGCCGCGGGCACCAGCCCTGAGACAGTCAGGCCGTACAGCGTACGCGAGAGGATCAGGCCCGCCAGCCCCCAGACAGCACTCATCATCCCGCTTGCCATCGCCCAGACCACCAGCGCCATCACGACGAAACTCGCCAGATAGCCACTTAGCGAGGCCAGCATCACGACCTTACAGCCGTGTCGCTCGCTCTGACGCCCCCACCAGGGCGATGCGGGTAAAAAGAGCATGGAGCCGAACATTAACAGCCCCGCCCAGACGGAGAGCGATAACCCGGTCAGGGTGACCAGTTGCGGCAGCATGACCAGCAAACCGTTTTGCCCAATACCTAACAATCCGGCGCATAACGCCAGTGGCCAGTTCGCTTTCGGGGTGAGGTTTTCCGTCAGTGTTTCAGGGTAAGTGCGCATGAGAATGTGAACATAGTGTCAATAAATGTGTGGAAATCATGAAGTTTATGAAAACAAATATTGCAAAAATAGTTGCGACTGTAAACATAATGCATATCATAACGATAATTATTATCAATCATGGAATGAGGTACACCTATGCGTACTCTGCCCCGCTCCGCCGGTACAGACGTTGCGGCCCAGTGTTTTTTGAACGCCCTGTTGCGTGAAACGAAGGACTGGCGCTATCTCCCCGCTACCGTTGCGGATGAGCTATCGCAGATTCATATTCCGCTCTCTTCAACCCAGGCCATTCGGGTTCCGGTACGCTATTTCTCTCCAACTCAGCATCATCAGTATCACTTTCCGGCGACGCTTATCCAGCGCGACAGCGACAGCGGTGACGCCGTCACTTTCACGCAACTGGTTGACTTAATTCTGGAAAAACCTTCAGTTAAAGGCTCACTCGATACCGAAACGCTGGCGCGCTTTAAGCAACGCGCCCTTGAAAGCCATGCCCACACCTGGCAGACCATCGATTTGCGCCACAACTGGGCAAACCTGCGTGACAAACCGCTGAATTTTGCGCAAGCAGAACAGGCGCTGCTGGTGGGGCATGCGTTTCACCCGGCCCCCAAATCTCACGAGCCGTTTAACGAAAGTGAAGCGCGCCGCTATTTGCCTGATTTTGCCTCCCGCTTCCCGCTGCGCTGGTTTGCGGTTAAGCGTGAATTGATTGCCGGCGACAGCCTGGCCGTCTCTCTTCGCGAACGCCTGCTGCGCTTCGCAGCGCAGAGTGCCCCTGAGCTCCTCGGTCACTTCACCGACACCTGCTGGCTGCTGCCGATGCATCCGTGGCAGGCCGAGCATCTGCTGGGTCAGGCCTGGTGCCAGCGTCTTGTGGCTAACGGCGACCTGCAGGATTTGGGCGAAGCGGGCGCGCAGTGGCTGCCCACCAGCTCCTCGCGCTCGCTCTACAGCGAAACCAACAATGACATGATCAAGTTTTCCCTCAGCGTGCGCCTGACCAACTCCGTGCGCACGCTGTCGGTGAAAGAGGTTAAACGCGGTATGCGCCTGGCGCGTCTGGCTAAGACAGCGCGCTGGCAGACCTTACAGGCACGCTACCCGACCCTGCGTGTTATGCAGGAAGACGGCTGGGCGGGGCTGCGTGATGAAAATGGCGTCATCCAGGACGAGAGCCTGATGGCCCTGCGCGTGAACCTGCTGTTTGAGACGCCAGAGAGCCAGACCAACGTACTGGTGAGCCTGACGCAGGCGGCACCGGACGGAGGTGACAGTCTGCTGGTTGCGGCGGTACGTCGTCTGAGCCATCGCCTGGATTTACCCCTCGCCGAGGCTGCGCGCTGCTGGGTGCAGGCGTATTGCGATCGCGTCTTACTTCCGCTGTTTAGCGCTGAAGCGGATTACGGCCTGGTTCTGCTGGCGCACCAGCAAAATATCCTCGTTGAGATGCAGCAGGATTTCCCCGTCGGGCTGATCTACCGCGATTGTCAGGGCAGCGCCTGGACTGAAGGCGCCGATGAATGGCTAAAAGAGGCGGGTGAACATGATGTGGAAAACCGTTTTGGCGAAAGCCAGCTGCTGCGCTACTTCCCCTACTACCTGCTGCTGAACTCAACGCTTGCCGTGACTGCCGCCCTCGCCGCCGCCGGTTTCGACAGCGAAGAGAGCCTGATGGCGCAGGTGCGTGACGCACTGGCCGAATTACGCAAAACAGCGAAACAGACCCGCTGCCTCGACTACGTGCTCGACAGCCCAACCTGGAACTGTAAAGGCAACTTTTTCTGCTATCTGCACGATCGCAACGAAAACACCATCGCCGATCCGGCAGTGATCTATTTCGACTTTAGCAACCCGTTTTACAAGGAGAAGGCGTGATGGCAAACGCGAATATCGTCCATTCTGGCTATGGCTTTCGCTGCACCGCAACGGAGAACACTCTGCCCCTGACGTTAGGTCTCGACGGCAGCGCAGTGCTTGAGCGCGTGAGTGGTATCCCGGAAGGCTGGTTAGTCGACGCGCTGGATCAGCTGTTTATCGCCGCACCGGCACTGACCGGCGTCACGCTCCCCTGGTCTGCCTGGCAGGATGAACCGCAGGCGCAGGCGCTGTTTACGCTTGCCAGCGGAGATTACCTGGCGCGCGAAACGTTCTGGCAGTTGCCTCTGTGGCTGAAGGGAGAACGGCCCCAGAACCACGGCGGCATGCAGTTCGATGAAAGCCGTCAGCTTTACTTCCCGCTGCGCCCTCACCGTCCGCAAGGCGAAGTCTATCGCCGTTACGACCCGCAGATTAAACGCACCCTGAGTTTCCGCGTGGCCGATGTGGCGCAGGACGGCGAACGTTTCACCCGCTGGATGAACACCCCGCGCGTTAACGCCTTCTGGGAGATGGCCGGCCCGCAGGCGGAGCAGGAAAATTACCTGCGCCGTCAGCTCGACTCGACCTATTGTTATCCGCTTATCGGCTGCTTTGATGACCAGCCGTTCGGCTACTTTGAAATTTACTGGGCGGCGGAAGACCGTATTGGCCGTCACTATCGCTGGCAGCCGTTTGACCGCGGCCTGCACATGCTGGTTGGGGAAGAAAACTGGCGCGGCGCGCAGTATATCCGCAGCTGGCTGCGCGGTCTGAGCCATTATCTGTGGCTGGATGAGCCACGCACAACACGCATCGTTGCCGAGCCGCGTTTCGACAACCAGCGCCTGTTCCGCCATATTTCGTCTGCCGGTTTCGAGACCGTAAAAGAGTTCGACTTCCCGCATAAACGCTCGCGCCTCATCATGAACCAGCGTCACCGCTTCTTCAGCGAGGTGGGACTGTGAACGGGTACTGGCAGAAAGTGAACCGCGACATGGTGGCGAAAATCCTCGCCGAGCTGGAATATGAACGCACCCTGAGCGCCCGGCAGCTGGCAGACAATCGCTGGCAAATCACCATGGGCGCGGAGACCTGGCAGTTCCAGGCCACGCGCGGGATCTGGGGCTGGCTGCATATCGACCCCGAGAGCCTGACCACCGTCAGCGGTAACGCAGTGGACGCAGAAACTGCACTGCTGCAGCTTGCGACGGTACTGGAGATGAGCGACGCGCAGACCGCGGAGCATCTGGAAGATCTCTATGCCACGCTGCGGGGTGACATTCAGCTGTTACAGGCGCGTGAAACGCTGGATGCTGACGCGCTCATTCATCTCGACCCGGACGAATTACAGTGCCTGATGAGCGGCCATCCTAAGTTTATCTTTAACAAGGGACGGCGCGGCTGGGGGCTGAATGCGCTACGCCAGTATGCCCCGGAATACCGTGGCCGTTTTCGCCTGCACTGGGTCGCCGTGCAACGTGCGCACCTGGTCTGGAGCAGCGATGTTGATTGCGATATCAATACCCTGCTGGCGAGCGCCATGGATAACGCCGAGCGCGCCCGGTTTGATGCCCGCTGGCAGGGGCTGGATCTTGATGATAACTGGCTGCCCGTGCCGCTGCATCCGTGGCAGTGGCAACAAAAGATTGCTGTCCATTTCCTGGCGCAACTCGCGCGCGGCGAAATGGTTGAGCTGGGCGAGTTTGGCGACGAGTACCTGGCGCAGCAATCGTTGCGTACCCTCACCAATGCCAGCCGCCGCACGCCGTTTGACATCAAGCTGCCGCTGACCATTTACAACACCTCCTGCTATCGCGGTATTCCGGGTAAGTACATTGCCGCTGGCCCGCTGGCCTCACGCTGGTTACAGCAGCAGTTCGCCAGCGATGCCACGCTTATTCGCTGTGGCGCGCAGGTGCTTGGCGAGCCCGCGGCCGGGTATCTTTCCCATCCGGGTTACGCCGCGCTGCCGAAAGCGCCTTACCGTTATCAGGAGATGCTGGGGGTTATCTGGCGCGAAAATCCGTCCTGTTATCTTCAGCAGGGTGAAGAAGCGGTGCTGATGGCTGCGTTGATGGAGAGCGATAACACCGGACGCCCCTTGATTGACGCATGGATCGCCCAATCCGGTTTGACCGCTGAAGCCTGGCTGGAAAAGCTCTTTGACGCGACGGTCATCCCCTTCTATCACCTGCTCTGCCGCTACGGCGTGGCGCTTATCGCCCACGGCCAGAACGTGACGCTGGTGATGAAAGACGCCATCCCGCAACGCATCCTGTTGAAAGATTTCCAGGGGGACATGCGCCTGGTGGATGAAGATTTCCCGCAGGCAGCAAGCCTGCCTGAACAGGTGAAGTCCGTCACGGCGCGCCTGAGTGCGGATTACATCATTCACGATCTGCAAACCGGTAACTTTGTCACGGTGCTGCGGTTTATTTCACGCCTTACCCTGCGAAGCGGCGTCAGCGAAACCCGTTTCTACCAGATCCTGGCCGAGGTATTGCGCCGCTATATGGCCGCGCATCCCGATCTCGCCGAACGCTTTGCGAAGTTTGATCTGTTTAAGCAGCAAATTATTCGCGTGATCCTCAACCCGGTCAAACTGACCTTCTCCGAACACGACGGCGGCAGCCGCATGTTGCCGAACTATGTCACCGATCTTGATAACCCTCTTTTTCTGGTCTCCCAGGAGTCAGCGCAATGAAAACGTATGATTTCATCGGCATTGGTATTGGCCCGTTTAACCTCAGCATCGCCGCACTGGCTGAGGGACTCGACGGTTTTAGTTCCCTGTTTCTTGAACGCAAGCCGCATTTCTCCTGGCACCCTGGCATGATGGTGCCGGACTGCCATATGCAAACCAGCTTCCTGAAAGATCTGGTGAGCGCCGTGGAGCCCACCAATCGCCACAGTTTTCTTAACTATCTGGTGCAGCGTAAAAAGTTCTATCGTTTTCTGACCACCGAGCAGCGTACCGTCTCTCGCGAAGAATTTGCCGATTACCTGTGCTGGGCCGCGGAAAACCTCACCAACCTGTCCTTCAGCCAGCAGGTACAGCAGGTCAGTTTTGATGAAAAAAACGGTCTGTTCGACGTGGTGACTCAGCGCGATCGCTTCCTGGCGCGTCACGTCTGCGTGGGAATTGGCAAACAGATTAACCTGCCTGACTGCGCTCCGGCGCAGGATGACAGCTGCTTCCACGCCAGCGAGATGATGCTGCGCACGCCGGATTTAGCGGGTAAACGCGTCACCGTCGTCGGCGGAGGTCAGAGTGGTGCGGATCTGTTTCTGAATATCTTCCGCGGGGAGTGGGGTCAGCCACTGAGCCTGAACTGGGTTTCCCGACGCAACAATTATAACGCGCTGGATGAAGCGGCTTTCGCCAACGAGTATTTCACACCGGAATATGTAGACAGCTTCTCTACGCTTGGCGAAGAGGCGCGTCGTCAGATGCTGCACGAGCAGAAGATGACCTCCGACGGCATCACCACGGAGTCTCTGCTGGCGATTTATCGCGCCATGTATCACCGCTTCGAAGTGCTGCGGGAAAAACCGTGGGCACACCTCCTGCCCTCTCGCTCGGTCACCGCGATCGCGCAGCAGGAGAACGGTAAGCGCCTGACGTTACAGCATCACCTTGACGGCGGCCGTGAACAACTCGATACCGACGTGGTGATTTTCGCGACCGGCTATCGCACCGTGCAGCCTGCGTTTCTGGCACCACTCTCTCATCGCCTGCGTCTGGACGCCGACGAAACCTTCTGCATCAACAATGATTTCACCCTTGAATGGGACGGTCCGCAGAGCAACCGCCTGTTCGCCGTGAATGCCGGGATGCACCGTCTTGGCATTGCCGAACCCCAGCTCAGCCTGATGGCCTGGCGCGCCGCGCGAATTCTGAATCGCGCGCACGACGACGAGCCGTTTGAGCTGGCCACCACCCCTGGCGTGATCCACTGGCGTAGCACTCCCCGCCCGGACAGCAGCCAGGTTTATCAATCTTTAGCAAGAACCACCGAGTACTGACACACACATTCAGGAACTACATAACAATGAAACGTTCTCATCTTTGGGTTTTAAATCCTTGCTTGCTTGCAATGCTTTCTACCTCTGCGTGGGCGGAAGAACAAAAGGAAGAAAATATTGTTGTCTCCGCCAGCCGCGCGCACCGCAGCGTGGCTGAGATGGCGCAGACTACCTGGGTTATTGAGCGTGCTGAGATTGAACAGCAGGTTCAGGGTGGAAAAGAGATTAAAGAAGTCCTGGCGCAGTTGATCCCGGGCATGGACGTCAGCAGCCAGGGCCGCACCAACTACGGTATGAACCTGCGCGGCCGCTCGATGATGGTGATGGTGGATGGCGTGCGTCTTAACTCGTCCCGCAGCGACAGCCGCCAGCTCGACTCCATCGATCCGTTCAACATTGACCGTATCGAAGTGATCTCCGGCGCCACGTCCCTCTACGGCGGCGGCAGTACCGGCGGTCTGGTGAATATCGTGACCAAAAAAGGCCAGCCTGATACCGAAGTGGAGTTCCAGACCGGAGCAAAGAGTGGCTTTAACAGCCATAACGATCACGATGAGAACGTGTCAGCCGCGGTGAGCGGCGGCAACGACAATGCCTCTGGCCGGTTGTCAGTATCGTATCAGCGCTACGGCGGCTGGTACGACGGCAAAGGTAACGAGGTGATTATTGATAACACCCAGACCGGATTACAATATTCCGACCGTCTGGATGTGATGGGAACAGGCACCCTCAACATCGACGATCACCAGCAGCTGCAGCTTACGACGCAATACTACAAGAGCGAGTCCGACGGGAAGCATGGCCTGTTCCTTGGGGAAAACTTCTCCGCGGTTACGGGTGATGCCAAAGCCTACAATAAAGGCAACCTGAACTCTGACCGCCTGCCGGGCACAGAGCGGCATCTGATTAACCTGCAGTACTCCAACACCGATTTCTGGGGCCAGGATCTGGTCGCACAGATTTACTATCGTGACGAAAGCCTGACCTACTACCCGTTCCCGACACTGACCAAAGGCGTGGTGAGCAGCATCGGTGCGTCGCAGCAGAAAACCGATTTTTACGGCGGCAAGCTGACGCTGAACAGCAAACCGATGGATGATTTAACGCTGACCTGGGGTGTGGATGCTGACCACGAAACCTTCGACGCTAACCAGCAGTTCTTCAATCTTGACAAAGCGGCAGCAAGCGGCGGTATGGATCTGGAGAACGCCTATAACGTGGGCCGTTACCCGGGTTACAGCATTACCAACCTCGCCCCGTTCCTGCAGGCCAGCTACGACATTGATGCCATTACCCTGAGCGGCGGCGTGCGCTACCAGTACACCGAAAATAAGGTGGATGACTTCGTTGGTTATACCCAGCAACAGGCCATCGCTAACGGGAAAGCCACATCGGCTGATGCGGTACCGGGCGGGAAAACCAATTACAACAACTTCCTGTTCAACGCCGGGATCCTTGGCCGCCTGACCGAACAGCAGCAGCTGTGGTTTAACTTCTCCCAGGGCTTCGAAATTCCGGACCTGGCGAAGTACTACGGCTCCGGTACCTACCAGCTTGTCGACGGGCACTATCGCCTGCTGAACAGCGTGAACGTTAACGACTCGACGCTGGACGGCATTAAGGTTAACGCGTATGAGCTGGGCTGGCGCTACACCGGCGATAACCTGCGCACGCAGGTTGCGGCGTACTACTCGCTCTCGGACAAAACCATCACCATCAACAAGACGGACATGACCATCAACCTCGAAGACGACAAGCGTCGTATCTACGGGATTGAAGGCCAGGTGGACTATTTCTTCACCGACAGCGACTGGAGCACCGGCGCGAACTTTAACGCCATTAAGTCTGAAACCCGCGAGAACGGTAAATGGGAGAAGCTGACGGTAGACAGCGCCAGCCCGTCAAAAGCCAGCGCCTGGGTCAACTGGGCACCGGGCGATTGGGCCCTGCGCGTGCAGAGTACGCAGACCTTTGACGTGTCTGATGCCGACGGTAAGAAGATCGATGGCTATAACACGGTCGACTTCCTGGGTAGCTACGACCTGCCGGTGGGTAAAGTCAGCTTCAGCGTGGAAAACGTGCTGGACAAAGACTACACCACCGCCTGGGGTCAGCGTGCGCCGGGGCTGTATAGCCCAACCTACGGTGCACCAGGTCTGTATACTTATAAAGGCCGTGGCCGTACGTTTGGTCTGAACTACTCCGTACTCTTCTAATCCTGCGCGCCGCCTGCGGGCGGCGCAATTTGCTGTGTAATTTCAGCGCGAATTTGCTATAAAATCAGCGATTTGCTGAAATTGTCGGCAAACGAACGAAAAGTGCGTTTTCCCCCTTTGACAAGACGAACTGAGGTCGATACTATGCGCCTCGTTCACACGATTCCTCTGTAGTTCAGTCGGTAGAACGGCGGACTGTTAATCCGTATGTCACTGGTTCGAGTCCAGTCAGAGGAGCCAATTTAAAGAAACCAGATGTCTACTGACGTCTGGTTTTTTGCTTTCTATCAATTGGTTAATCCTTCTAGCTTGTCTACTCATGTCTAGTAAAAAACACTCGAAGCTACACCCTTTTGCTGGTAAAGCTGGTTCGGTTTTTCTTTTACCAGCATCCAGGGGTAACCGCCATGCCACTTACTGATACTAAAGTAAAAAATGCTAAACCCGCTTAAAAGCCCGTTAAGCTCACTGGTGGGTTCGGCCTCTACCTTCTGGTACATCCTAACGGTTCAAAGTACTGGCAGTTGGGTTATCGCTTTGAAGCGAAACAAAAGGTGTTTTCCATAGGTGTCTACCCTGCCGTTTCTCTGGCAGACGCAAGGCAACGCCGCGACGAAGACAAAAAGCTTTTAGCATCAGGAGTTGATCCCAGCGCTAAAAAACAGGCTGACAACAAAACCACGATGGAAAAGCGTAACAATACCCGCGCTTTTAAAACCGTTGCAAAAAGCTGGTTTGCAACCAAAACTAACTGGTCAGAAGATTATCAGCGCTCAGTCTGGACTCGTCTTGAAACTTACCTGTTTCCTGATATCGGTAACAAAGATATAGGTGAGTTAGATACGGGTGATCTTTTGGTTCCAATCAAGAAGATTGAAACACTCGGTTATCTTGAAATCGCTATGCGTGTAAAACAGTACGCTACCGCTATCCTACGATATGCTGTTCAGCAAAAGATAATCCGCTTCAATCCTGCCTATGATCTGGAAGGTGCAGTACAGAAGCCACAGACAGAACATCGACCTGCAATTGAACTGGAAGATATACCAGCACTTCTGGAACGTATTGATGGTTATCAGGGACGTAGCAGGCTCACGTTACTGGCGATCAAGCTCAATCCCCTGACGTTTGTGCGTTCCAGTGAACTACGATTCGCCAGATGGTCAGAAATCGATTTTAAGGGTGGGCTTTGGGTCATCCCGGAACAGCGTGAAGCAATTGAGGGCATTAAGCATTCTGCTCGTGGTGCTAAAATGCGAAGGAAACATTACGTGCCACTGTGTAATCAGGCTCTAATCATTATTGAAGAGATAAAGACGCTGACTTATGGCGTAAACAATGATAACGATTTTATCTTTACGGGCTGTTATGACGCGATGAAGCCTATGAGTGAAAACACAATCAACAAGGCGCTACGTAAAATGGGCTATAAAACCAAAACCGACTTGTGCGGTCATGGTTTCCGTACCCTAGCTTGTAGTGCTCTGATTGAATCAGGTATCTGGTCAGAAGATGTTGTTGAACTTCAAATGAGCCATATGGAAAAGAACAATGTCCGTGCAGCCTACACACATAAGGCCAAACATCTTGAACAGCGCCGCTTAATGTTACAATGGTGGGCTGATTTTCTCGATGCAAATAAGAATTCTATAGTAAGACCGTTTGATTTCGCAACTAATAAAAATCATTAGAATAATGATAACGGGAAGGCCCCTCTATAAGGGGCTAAATGGTAAAGAAAAATTAATAATAAAATCCAGCAATGACATTCAAGCAAAAAATGTTAATACTGAATATTAAATTTAATTCTTGCCGCACCCGGTGGGTTTGTCCAACCCTTCACAGACCAAAACAAGTTTTAGTCAGTTCAGCGTTATATCTGAAAAGCCTTTACTTGATTCATAGCAGTTAAAGCTGTCTTATCTTTTTTACACTGTTCGAGTGCTCTGGACAACTTTTCATGAAACCGCTGATTTGAATATATCTGAGCGATATCTTTACCCGACATCGTCATTATGTTTCCACCGTTTTTCCTGTAATTTTTAATAAAACTTTCAATATCAAACTTAAACTCATCATTGAAGATGTTTTCAAATTCAGATGTCGCAATCTCCGGATAACAACCTGAGAGAATGGAGAACAGAAAAAAAGCCATATGATCTGTTGCTGCCGCAATGACCTCATCATTGCTTTCTCTACCTTCCAAATTAATTTCATTCATTTTTATTTTTCTTCTCTGTCAGTTTCTTTTCGAGCATTGCGGAAAAAGTGTTATTAAGCTGCATTGCCTTTCCCTTTTCAGTATTTTTTGTCATTGTATCAGGCTGAATAACACTTCCCGATTCATGATATAACTTAATATCGTCTTTTTCATGAGCATTTTTATATAATTTTTATTTCTTTGCTCTTTTCTCAGACTTTCATTTTCTCTGGCTCTGACCCCGTTACTTAACCAGGTTTTTCGTTGTACATCTGTCGAGCTGGCGAAAGTCAGTAGAAAACCAATTAACAAATCATGATTAATATCCAGCCCCCAGATACTTTGCCACCTCACCGCCAAGCACAATTGGTTCCGGACACGTCAGTGCCATCCGGTTCGGTCAGCAAATCATCTCTGAATTTAGACGCGACCGCATTCACAGGGAGGTGGCACGCACTCAGGGAACCCGTGAACAGACCCGCCGGTATGACAGTCTCGGCAGACGTACCGGGCAGCGCAGTTTCTCACCCGACCTGCCGGAACAGACAATCTTCGAACGCGCCTTCAACTACACCGGGAGTGGAGAATTGTCAGACGTCAGTGACCCCCTGCGTGGCAACACAATTTACGGCTATGATGAGGAAGGCCGTTTTCTCAGGCACTACGAAGCCCGTCCGGACCACAGTAACAGGAGGTTCCGGTACGACACTGCGGATAACCTGCTGCCGGATGATGACCTTTCTGCCCTGTCGCTGAGGGATAACCGCCTCACGCACTGGCAGAACCTGTTTATGAAATACGACTGGTGGGGTAACCTGGTCTTTCGCCGAAGTGGTCTGTATGAACAGCATTATGTATACGACGCGGAAAACCGCCTGATACGGGCCGGGGGCAATGGACCAGAAGGCAATTTTACCGCCCGCTACCATTATGACGCCCTGGGCCGCCGCACACGCAAAACGGTCACCATGCCACACGGCACCACAAAGACCCGCTTTCTGTGGCAGGGATACCGGCTGTTGCAGGAACAGCAGCAGAACGGACAGTGTCAGACATATGTTTACGACCCGAACGAAACATACAGCCCGCTGGCGCGTATTGACCATTTGCGTGACGAAACCAGCGGAGAGGTTCTCTGGTTCACAACCGATCTGAACGGTGCACCGCTGGATATCACTGATGAACAGGGACAACTCCGGTGGAGCGGTCATTACGGGAGTTTTGGTGAGGTTGCACGACAGACGGAAGGCTTCCACAGATTCACGCAGCAAACTGCCCTCGCTCATCAGCCACTGCGCTATGCCGGGCAGTACGCAGACAGTGAAACGGGATTACACTATAATATGTTCCGTTATTACGATCCGAAGGTTGGGCGGTTTACGGTGCAGGACCCGATTGGATTACTGGGAGGCTGGAATCTTTATCAGTATGCACCGAATCCGCTGGGTTGGATTGATCCGTGGGGGTTAGCTAACAGGCCAAATAATGGTGAATATCATATTTTTCATGATTATTCACTTGACCCTCAATATCGATATTCCAGTGATGCAGTCCAGTTCAACAGAGCTAATGTGGATTTTGTTCAGAAAATGGAGACGAATCCGGAATTTCGCCAAGATATGCTCAACAGATATCCAAAACTAAATGACTGGCTCAAAGATGGGGATATGAGCAGAAGTCCTTCGGGATTAACCTGCCATCACCATGAAGATATAAACAGACTGACTCTGGTCGACAGAGCAGACCACAGATCTAATCATTCTTTATATCATCCAACTGGTAAAGGTGGACGTGATATATGGGGTGGTGGAAAACCTGGACGACAAGGTAAGCTTGATGGTCCTACTGGTAGAAAAATTTGTAGCTAAACCTAAATAAAAAGGGGATAGTATGTCGATTAAAGGTAACCATATGAAATTGAAAGATATAATTGATATCATGGTTAAATCGCGTTGTGAAGATGATAATTTTTGCATTTATGGCTCAGACGGAGAGTTATTCGGAGAAAAAGAATATTTTGTCTCCGGTTATCCACAGGTAGATGAAAACGATAAAGAAGTCTATCCGCAAGATGCGGCTAGCAGAGATTTATCATATATTTATTCTGGTGAGCAGTTTGCTGATGTAATCTTATCAGTAATCGAACAAAAACCTTCTGCCAGTAATCAAGATTTTATTGATGCTTTAAACTATTACCTTGAGAATGATGATTTTTTAGATTTCTGACATTTATCCAGACAGCCTGCACACTATTTTTAAGGGTTGCAGGCTGTATTAAACTATTTTCAGCGCCATCTTCATCAGAAATTAACTGAGGATATGAACAGACGTTAGTCTCGCGAGGACAATCACTTGTAATCATTTCATGACATTCGTGAAAGCCATTATTCTAACTTAATTCTTTTGTTGAGGATGATTTTCAAACAGCCCTTGCTCATCAGCCATTGCGCTATGCCGACAGTGAAACGGGATTACACTATAATCTGTTCCGTTATTACGATCCGCAGGTCGGGCGTTTTACGGTGCAGGTGACCTTCCCCCAGTATTAGCTACAACCGTCAGTTAGTAATGTCGGTTTGTTTACCTTCACATTTTCCATTTCGCCACCGTGCTGCAAACTCTGATGGCGTCTGATAATTCAGTGCCGAATGTGGCCGACACTCGTTATAATCCTGCCGCCAGTCATTAATCGTTTTCCGGGCATGAAGAATATCGCTGAACCAGTATTCATTCAGACACTCATCGCGACAGCGTCCGTTAAAACTCTCAATAAATCTGTTCTGCGTTGGCTTACCTGGCTGGATAAGCCGTAGTTCCACGCCATGCTCAAAGGCCCATTGATCGAGCGCGCGGCAGGTAAATTCCGGGCCCTGATCGGTTCTTATTGTCGTCGGATAGCCCCGAAATAGCGCGATGCTGTCCAGAATACGCGTGACCTGAACGCCTGAAATACCGAAAGCAGCGGTGATCGTCAGACACTCCTTCGTGAAATCATCCACACAGGTCAGGCACTTGATCCTGCGACCGTTGGCCAGTGCGTCCATAACGAAATCCATCAACCATATAAGGTTCGGCGCATCCGGGCGCAGAAGCGGAAACCGTTCGGTCGCAAGCCCTTTACGGCGTCGTCTGCGTTTTACGCTCAGTCCATTAAGGTGGTAAATACGTTATACCCGCTTGTGATTGACGTGAAGGCACTCCCTACGCAGCAACTGCCAGATGCGCCGATAACCAAAACGTCTGCGTTCAAGCGCCAGCTCAGTAATACGCCCTGATAAATGTGCATCAGCAGCCGGACGCTGAGCATCATAACGGCAGGTCGACAGGGACAAACCTGTAAGCCTGCAGGCACGACGTTGCGTCAAACCGGTCGCATCACACATCAACACCACGGCTTCACGCTTCTGCCCTGTCGTCAGTACTTTCGCCCCAGAGCCACCTGAAGCGCCTCCTTATCCAGCATGGCTTCGGCAAGCAGCTTCTTGAGCCTGGCGTTCTCTTCCTCAAGCGACTTCAGGCGCTTAACCTCAGGCACCTCCATACCGCCATACTTCTTACGCCAGGTGTAAAAGGTAGCGTCGGAAATGGCGTGCTTACGGCAGAGCTCACGGGCAGAAACCCCGGCTTCAGCCTCGCGGAGGATACTGATGATCTGTTCGTCGGAAAAACGCTTCTTCATGGGCATGTCCTCATGTGGCTTATGAAGACATTACTAACATCGCGGTGTATTAATCAACGGGGAGCAGGTCAACCGGCCAATCTGTCAGTAATACTCACTCAGGCCGTAAGATACTGATGATATTCGCCATAACGAATTTATTGTAATGTCTGTTTATCATCTTCAATGAAGCGTTATTTCACACAGACAGGAAAACTGGAATCATGATAAAGCTGATTGGCATGATGGATTCTCCTTATGTACGCCGCGTGGCGGTCTCCCTGGAACTTTATGGCGTTGCGTTTGAAAGCCAGCCGTTGTCCGTATTCAGCACATTTGAGGAATTTTCCCGGATTAACCCTGCGGTAAAAGCGCCAACGCTGGTTCTGGAGAATGGAACACGTCTGATGGACTCGTCTCTCATACTGAATTATTTTGAGGCTCAGGCCGCGCCTGAACGGAGACTCCTGCCCGTGACGCCGGATGCACTGGCGAACGATCTCCAGACGCTGGGCTTTATCCTCGCCGCCGCAGAGAAAGCTGTGCAAAATGTGTACGAACACAATCTGCGCCCGGCGGAGAAACAACATAATCCGTGGATAGAACGTATTACCGTCCAGCTGCTGGCTGCCTGTCGGGAATGGAACGCGCTGCTGGAAGCACGCCCGGAAAACGCGGTGGCCGATCAGGTTGCTGTTACCAGTACGGTTATCTGGACATTTATTCAGTGAATGATCCCTCACGTCGTTAACGCCGGGGATTTTAAAAAGATTCAAGCGGTAGCCGACATTTTCGAAAACCAGGCGGCATTTAAAAAATACCCTTTTAGTTAACGCTTCGCTCGGCGTGTTATAGGGCTTTTCAGCCCTTTTTTTGCCGCACAGGAATATTATCCTCATCTAAAAGAATCATATTTCTTTATTCTTATATGTAACCCAATGGAAATATGAGAAATATTTCTATATAAGACAATCTTATGACGTCACAGGGTATCGTTATTCATCAGGATATTCTTGAGAACAAGCGGTCAGGAAATTAAACGGTTTCAATAAAAAAGCCTGCTTTAATTGCAGGCTTGTGCTTCTTGTCGACGGGGACGGGTGCTATAAGGGGCTTAAATCTGATAATCAATCGCCACTTCTTCTGGCTCCATCACCTGACGTTTAATCTCATCCACGGACAGCCCGGCGTTGCAGAGTTCGATAAAGCGCCACACATAGTTGCGCTGCAGTTGTCCACGCTTCAGGCCGAGCCATACGGTATTGGCATCAAAGAGATGACGCGTATCCAGTCGTACCAGGCTCTCCGTCTCGCGTTCACCACCGGACTGTTCCGCCACCAGACCAATGCCCAGCCCCAGCTCGACGTAGGTTTTGATTACATCAGAGTCCTGTGCACTCAGCACCACATCCGGCGTTAAGCCTTTGCGATTAAAGGCTTCATCAATGCGCGAGCGTCCGGTAATACCCTGCCGGTAGGTAATCAGTGGCCATTTCGCGATATCTTCCAGCGTCAGGGGCGTAACCTGATTCAGCGGATGGTCGACGGGAAGTAACAGACTGTGGTACCAGCGAAACCACGGGAAAGCCACCAGCAGCGGATCGTTGCTCAGGCGTTCACTGGCAATGCCGATATCTGCCCCACCGTTTTGCAATAGCACTTCAATTTCCTGCGGCGTGCCCTGGATAAGCTCCAGACGGACGTCAGGGAAAAGTTCACGGAAGGCTTTAATCACCGGCGGCAGGCTGTAACGCGCCTGGGTGTGGGTGGTGGCGATAGTGAGGACGCCCGAGGCGTCATTGGTAAAGAGATCCGCCAGGCGACGCACATTGCTGGCCTCGTTGAGGATCCGCTCCGCGATGGTCAGCAAGGCTTTGCCCGGCTCCGTCATGCCAAGCAGACGCTTGCCGCGACGGATAAAAATCTCTATCCCCAGTTCTTCTTCCAGCTCGCGGATATGGCGACTGACGCCGGACTGAGAGGTATAAAGCATATTGGCGACCTCGGTCAGGTTGTAATCCCGCCTGGCCGCCTCACGGATAATTTTAAGTTGCTGGAAATTCACGATTCACTCCGGCGCATCTGACATAACGCTATTGTTAGAGTCAGCCGACCTGCAGAACAAATAATAAAAACCAGCATCTTATGCTTTTATGGAATATCAACTCACCAGCTGCAGCTCACGGTTCTCCAGAGACGGTTTGCTGACCAGGGACATCAGAATCTCTTTTACCGCCTGCGCCTGAGGTGACAGCGATCCGCGCGCGGACATATTCAGCGACAGCGGTAAGCTCATCGAAGGCGTGGTGATGCGCGCCATCCAGCCGTTTGCCGCGCTGCACAGCGAACGTGCTGCGGATTCAGGCAGAACTGTCACACCCATACCGCTGGCTATAGCGGCGGTTAGCGTGGAGATGGAATCAATTTCACCGATAATTTTTGCCGTCAGGCGGCGCAGGGAAAACGCTTCATCCACACGCACGCGCACCGCGCTGTAGTCACGTGGCAGGAAAAGATTCATTTCTGCAACGGCCGTCAGATCGACGCTCTGCCCCGGACAGTCGCGGGTGCCCACAAGGTAGAGATCTTCTTTCAGCAGCGGCTGGCTGGTGATCCCGGCCACCGGTGAGCGGTCGTACAGCACCGCCATATCCAGTTGGCCGCTAAGAAGTTTGTCATTCAGCACAGAACCGCTGTTCTCATGCAGGTAAACCAGTACTTCTGGCAGCTCTGCGCGGACGGCCTGCAGCAGCGGCATGGTAATAGAGGACGCGGCCGTTCCCGGAGCCAGACCAATGGATACGTGGCCGCTCAGCGTCTGGCCCACATTATTCACTGCCAGCTGCGCCTGTTCGCACTGGCGAAGGATAGTGCGCGCATGGGTATACAGGATTTTGCCTGCTTCCGTTGGCGTCACGCCACGTTTGGTGCGGATCAACAGCTGCTGATCCATCTCGCCTTCCAGAGTAGCCACCTGCTGGCTCAGCGCAGGCTGCGCGATATGCAGCACTTCCGCCGCTTGAGTCAGGCTGCCGATATCGACGATTTTTACGAAGTATTTCAGTCGTCTTAAGTTCATTTTGCCCCCTGTTCGAAATGCTGTGCCGGTACTGGCTTTTCATTGTTGATAGGGTTTTGCAATATGAATGCCAGTTTTACGAAGAGGTCTGATTTGTCGCTAAGCGGCTGAAAATAAGGAAAGCTAATCATAAGCAGCGGTTTTATTACTGAAACAGCAGTTTATGATCTGCCCCATTAGGGGTATGTGCGCACCATTACGGTGCATTCCGGCGTCAAAAACGCCATTTTGCTGATTTTGTCAGCAAACGATCAAAAGGCGTTGATCCACCCTTTGACAAGGCCGGCTGACGTCGATAATATGCGCCCCGTTCACACGATTCCTCTGTAGTTCAGTCGGTAGAACGGCGGACTGTTAATCCGTATGTCACTGGTTCGAGTCCAGTCAGAGGAGCCAAATTTGAAAAGCCTGCTTTTAGAGCAGGCTTTTTGCTTTTCTGCGGCAGGTAAAATAGCCCTCACTTGCTGAGCTTAACCGGCATCCCTGACCGACGTTCCAGTTCCGCGCCCGCCCCCTCGTTGACAAGCTCGGTTCGCAGCGAGGCAGATATCGGCAAAGGCACTCTCCGGGTCGATTCAAATTCCGCCCGGTTCCGTGATAACGGCTCATGCACCTCTACCCAGCGGCTGCCGTCCGGCTCTGTCGTCACTTTAACGGGCTGATCGATAAGCTGCACACGGGTGCCTACCGGGACGTTATCGAAAAGATATTTAATGTCGTTATTGCGCAGACGAATACAACCCTGGCTCACCCGCAGTCCGATGCCAAAATTGGAGTTTGTCCCGTGAATGGCATACAGCCTGCCAATATAAATCGCATACAGTCCCATTGGGTTATCGGGCCCGGCGGGCACGAATGCAGGCAGCGTTTTCCCCTCTGCCGCATAGGCGCGGCGCGTATTCGGCGTAGGAGACCAGGTGGGGCCTTCCTGCTTACGTTCTACCGCTGTGACCCAGTTTCGCGGGGTTTCGCGCCCGGCCTGACCAATGCCGATGGGTAACACTTCAACAGTGTTGCTTCCCGGTGGGTAATAGTAGAGGCGCATTTCTGCCGCATTAACGATAATTCCCTCGCGGACGGTGTCAGGCAAAATCAGCTGCTGGGGTATCACCAGTTGCGTACCGGATTTAGGCAAAAAAGGATCCACGCCCGGGTTCGCTTCCAGCATATTGCTCAGACCCTGCCCGTATTGCGCGGCAAACGCTTCGAGCGGTAGCGTATTGTGATCCGGCACGGTAATGGTTTGCGAAGTGCCCACCAGCCGACTGCCTGTCGGCGGTAAAGGATAACTTACCGCCTGAACGCTCTGGCTGATAAGTAATGCAGCAAGACAACTCAACACATTTATACGACACATATTCCCTTCCTCAGTCGCACCTTGATTTGCTAAGCATAGCGTAGCCGCTTTGCATTACCCATCAGGAAATAAAATCAGTTTGCACACGCGCCCTGGCGCGGTAGTCTCATACGTTCCGTTTATATGACGGTGGCTATGTGAGTGACCTTTTCTTATACCAATAATTAGAAATACGTGCAGACAGGACAACTATGGACTCCACTCTCACCTCCACACATCCCAACGAGGAGACACCTTCGCTCAATCGTGCCCGCCGCGCAGCCCTCGGCAGCTTCGCGGGTGCCGTCGTCGACTGGTATGATTTTCTTCTTTACGGCATTACTGCCGCGCTGGTGTTTAACCGCGAATTCTTCCCCCAGATTAGCCCGGCAATGGGTACGCTCGCCGCGTTTGCTACCTTTGGCGTCGGCTTCCTGTTTCGTCCACTGGGCGGAGTGATCTTCGGCCACTTCGGTGACCGTCTCGGTCGCAAACGCATGCTGATGCTCACCGTCTGGATGATGGGCATCGCCACCGCGCTGATTGGCGTTCTCCCTTCATTTTCCACCATTGGCTGGTGGGCACCGGTGCTTCTGGTTACGCTGCGCGCCATTCAGGGCTTCGCGGTAGGCGGCGAATGGGGTGGCGCGGCGCTGTTATCCGTTGAGAGTGCCCCAAAAAACAAGAAAGCGTTTTACAGCAGCGGCGTGCAGGTGGGCTATGGCGTAGGTCTGCTGCTCTCCACCGGGCTGGTGTCGCTGATGAGCCACTTCACCACCGATGAACAATTCCTGAGCTGGGGCTGGCGCATTCCGTTTATCTTCAGCATCGTGCTGGTTGTCGCTGCCCTGTGGATCCGCAACGGCATGGAAGAATCTGCTGAGTTCGAACAACAGCGGCAAGAACCGCCCGTTGCCAGAAAACGGCTGCCGGTGATGGAAGCGCTTGTCCGGCATCCTGGCGCTTTTCTGAAAATTATTGCCCTGCGCCTGTGCGAACTGCTGACGATGTATATCGTGACCGCGTTTGCCCTCAATTATTCAACGCAAAATCTCGGTCTGCCCCGCGAGCTGTTCCTGAACATTGGCCTGCTGGTCGGCGGGATCAGCTGCCTGACTATCCCCTGCTTCGCCTGGCTGGCGGACAGGTTTGGTCGCCGTCGCGTCTATATCACCGGGGCGCTGATTGGCACCCTCAGCGCCTGGCCGTTCTTCATGGCACTGGAGGCACAGTCGATCTTCTGGATTGTCTTCTTTGCCATCATGCTCGCTAACATCGCCCACGATATGGTGGTCTGCGTGCAGCAGCCCATGTTTACCGAACTGTTCGGGGCGAGCTATCGCTACAGCGGCGCGGGCGTAGGCTATCAGGTGGCAAGCGTGGTCGGCGGCGGGTTTACGCCATTTATTGCCGCCGCGCTGGTGACCTTCTCCGGCGGCAACTGGCACAGTGTGGCACTTTATCTGCTGGCCGGTTGCCTGCTGTCAGCAGCGACGGCGCTATTGATGAAAGAGACGAGCCACACCTGATCTCACTTTTGTTTCACAGGCGTGTGACATACTATCGGGTAGAGTCGCACACCTGTGGAACAAGGAGACAGAGATGAATAATAAGGGCTCCAGCCTGACCCCGGCTCAGGCACTGGAAAAACTCGATGCACTGTATGAACAGTCCGTCAACGCGCTGCGCAGCGCCATCAGTGAGTATATCGAAACAGGGAAACTCCCCGACGAAAAGGCCAGAAGTAAGGGCCTTTTTGTTTATCCATCGCTTTCCGTCACCTGGGACGGCAGCGCGACTAACACGCCGAAAACGCGCGCCTACGCACGCTTTACCCACTCCGGCTGCTACAGCACCACCGTCACCCGCCCTGCACTGTTCCGCCCTTATCTTGAAGAGCAACTCACGCTGTTGTATCAGGATTACGGCGCGCACATTGCCGTTGAACCTTCACAGCATGAGATCCCGTATCCGTATGTGATTGACGGTTCGGCATTAACCCTTGACCGCTCCATGAGCGCGGGGCTGACGCGCCATTTCCCGACCACCGAGCTGTCGCAGATTGGCGATGAGACGGCGGACGGTATCTACCATCCGGCAGAATTTTCACCGCTGTCGCACTTTGATGCCCGCCGCGTGGATTTCTCTCTGGCGCGCCTGCGTCACTACACCGGGACGCCCGTCGACCATTTCCAGCCCTTTGTACTGTTTACCAACTACACCCGCTATGTCGACGAGTTTGTCCGTTGGGGCTGTAGCCAGATCCTCGACCCGGATAGCCCTTACATCGCGCTGTCCTGCGCCGGCGGGATCTGGATCACCGCGGAAACCGAGGCACCCGAGCAGGCCATCTCCGACCTGGCGTGGAAAAAACACCAGATGCCTGCCTGGCACCTGATCACCGCTGACGGCCAGGGGATCACCTTAATTAACATCGGGGTTGGTCCGTCAAATGCCAAAACCATCTGCGACCATCTGGCGGTATTGCGCCCGGACGTGTGGCTGATGATTGGACACTGCGGCGGCCTGCGTGAAAGCCAGTTGATTGGCGACTACGTGCTGGCCCACGCCTATCTGCGTGATGACCATGTGCTTGACGCTGTGCTTCCACCGGATATTCCTATCCCGAGCATCGCCGAAGTGCAGCGTGCGCTGTATGACGCTACCAAAGAGGTGAGCGGTATGCCGGGTGAAGAGGTTAAACAGCGTCTGCGTACCGGTACGGTAGTCACGACGGATGACCGCAACTGGGAGTTGCGTTACTCCGCCTCCGCGCTGCGTTTCAACCTCAGCCGTGCCGTCGCGATTGATATGGAAAGCGCCACCATCGCCGCACAGGGATATCGCTTCCGCGTCCCTTACGGCACGCTGCTGTGCGTTTCCGACAAACCGCTGCACGGCGAAATTAAGCTTCCGGGTCAGGCCAACCGTTTCTATGAAGGGGCAATCTCCGAACATTTGCAAATCGGCATTCGCGCCATTGATTTGCTGCGTGCGGAAGGTGACAGGCTGCATTCCCGTAAATTACGTACCTTCAACGAGCCGCCATTCCGCTAACCAGAACAAGGAATCACCATGCACACCCCATCACGCTTATCGGCCCTGCGCCGATGGCTACAGGAAAACAATCTTGATGGCATGATCGTGCCGCGCGCGGATGCCTGGCAGAGTGAGTATTGCGCGCCGTACGATGAAAAGCTGGCTTGGCTGACGGGCTTTGATGGCTCCGCAGGTCTGGCGCTGATTCTGAAAAACACAGCGCTGCTGTTTGTCGATGGCCGCTATCAGGTTCAGGCTCGCCTTCAGGTCAATATGGATGAAATTGAAATCCACCATCTGCACAATGAACCGCTGGCCGAATGGCTCACAGCCAACGCCGGGGCCGGCATGCGTATTGGGTTTGAAGCACTGCTGATGACCAATACGGAGTTCGGGCAACTGTCTGCAACACCCTGTGAACTGGTTCCCCTCAGTCAGTCGCCATTTGATACCTTATGGCACGATCGCCCTGCCGCGCCGGCGGGACGTATTCGAGAAATGCCGGTGGAGGTCAGTGGCGAAAGCAGCCTCGCCAAACGCCAGCGCGTTGCCGCCGTGCTGGCCGCACACGATGCCGATTATCTGGCCGTGACTCTGCCGGATAACATAGCCTGGCTGTTGAACGTGCGTGGCGCCGACATCCCATCCAGTCCTGTTCCCCTCTCCTTTGCCCTTCTTGACCGTGACGGTAGCGTGGAGTGGTTTGTTAACGACAATAAGCTCAGCGAGCTACCCGAGAGCGTGAGAAACGCGTTCAGGATTGCGCCACAGGATGCCTTTATCGAACGCTGCCAGCGACTGTCACAAGGTAAGCGGGTGATGGTTGATGCCGATTCCGCGCCGGTCGCCCTGCGCTTTGCCATTGAGCCCGAGGGCGAAATAGTCTGGCGAACCGATCCCATCACTCTGATGAAAGCCACTAAAAACCCGGTCGAACTTGCCGGGTACCGCGAGTGTCATCACCAGGACGGTGCTGCCTGGGTGAATTTCCTGGCCTGGCTAAGCCGTGAAGTCCCCCTGCGTGAGGCGGCGGGAAAACCGCTGACGGAGCTGGAAGCGCAGGCGCAGCAGCTTGCATTCCGTAAACAGCAGCCTGGATTTATTGAGCAAAGTTTTGCCACCATCTCCGCCTCCTCCAGTAATGCGGCGATGTGCCACTATCACTCAAGCGAAGCCAGCAATAAGCCCATCGGTCATCATCATTTTTACCTTAATGATTCCGGCGGTCAGTACCATAACGGCACCACTGACGCCACGCGTACGCTGGCATGGGGTAGCGTGCCGCCACAGCAGAAGTTGCACTATACCGCCGTACTGAGAGGGTTTCTGTCGTTGATAACCTTACAGTTCCCCTCCGGCAGCCAGGGCCATCAGCTTGATGCCTTCGCGCGTCGTCCGCTGTGGGAAATGGGGCTGGATTACGATCACGGGACAGGGCATGGGGTAGGACATCAGTTGCTTATTCATGAGAACCCGCATCGTCTCGCCAAAAAGGTTAACCCGTGGCCCCTGGTGGCCGGCACCATCATGACTATCGAGCCTGGATATTATCTGGCGGACAGCCATGGGATCCGCATTGAAAACCAGGTGGAGATTGTCGAAAGCCGTCCGGGATTCTGCACGTTTTCCTCACTGACGCTGATCCCGATCGACCTGAGCCAGGTCGAGTTACAGCTGTTGAACGAACAGGAAAAACAGTGGCTGGATGAGTATCATCATCAGGTGCGTGATGCCCTGTTACCGTTGGTCGACAGCGACGCGCGGCAATGGTTGCTTGAGGCGACGATGCCGGTTGGGGTTAACCACTAGAAATATCAGGTGGATGCCGGGCGGCGGTTTCGCCTGACCCGGCTGTAAGCCCGTCGCATCGGACCTTTTCAGAACGCAGAAAAGCAAAAAGCCTGCTATAAAAGCAGGCTTTTTAAATTTGGCTCCTCTGACTGGACTCGAACCAGTGACATACGGATTAACAGTCCGCCGTTCTACCGACTGAACTACAGAGGAATCGTGTGAACGGGGCGCATATTATCGATGCTCCCCGATGATGTCAAAGGCAGAATGCATATTTCTGACTGTTTGCCGAATTATTCTCCACTTCGCGCATTTGTCAGGCATTCTGTTGATTCTGTGGTCGTTGGTTCCTGTTTTATTCGCGGGTATTTCCAGAGCCAGCGCCCACTGACCATACGCCAGTAGAACAACGCCCCACGCACCGCCCAGTCAAGGAACATCCCCAGCCAGACGCCGACTACCCCCATGCCAAGCATGACCCCGAGCGTGTAACCCACCACCACACGGCAACCCCACATGCCGAGCATCGACACCCACATCGCGAAGCGTGCATCGCGTGCCCCTTTCAGCCCGGCAGGCAAAACCCATGAAGCCGCCCAGATGGGCATAAAGGCCGCGTTCAGCCAGATCAGGATCTTAACGACCTCTTTGACATCATCTTCGTGGGTATAAAAAGAGGCCATAAGCCCGGCAAAGGGGGCGCTTCCCCAGGCGATCAGCGTCAGGCCAATGGTTGACAGCCAGAAAACGTGCCGCAACTGCCGTTCCGCCTGCCCTATCTGCCCTTTCCCCAGCCGTTTACCGGTGATGATGGTCGACGCCGAACCGAGGGCGTTGCCCGGCAGGTTTATCAGGGAGGCGATGGAGAAGGCGATAAAGTTACCGGCGATAACGTCAGTCCCCATCCCGGCAACAAACATTTGCGTCAGCAGCTTGCCCCCGTTAAACAACACGGATTCAATACTGGCGGGAATACCAATTCCCATCACTTCCCAGATTATGGCGAAGTTAAAGGGGCGGAAATAGCTCTTCAGCGTAAGGCGCAGTGACGGCGTGATCCCCGCCACCAGCACCCCGAGAATGGCGGCCGCACCGATATAACGTGAAATCGTTAACCCCAGCCCGGCACCCACGAACCCGAGCCCGTCCCAGGAGAAGACGCCGTAGATCAGCACGCTGCTGATAATAATATTCAGGATGTTCATCCCGCCGTTTATCAGCAACGGAATTTTGGTGTTGCCCGCGCCGCGCAGCGCGCCGCTGCCAATCAGCGCGATGGCTGCAGCCGGATAACTCAGGACCGTCATTTCCAGGTAGGTCAGCGCCAGATCTTTAACTTCATTTGTGGCCTCACCGGCGACAAAATCGATAATTTCCCTGCCGAAATAGTGGATCACCGCCGCCAGCACGATCGAGAAAATGGTCATGATCATCAGCGACTGTCGGGCAGCCTCGCGCGCACGTTTAGGATCGAGCTTGCCGAGGCTAAAGGCGACGACAACCGTCGTCCCGAGGTCAATGGCAGCAAAGAACGAAATAACCACCATGTTAAAGCTGTCCGCCAGCCCGACACCGGCCATCGCCTCTTTACCCAGCCAACTGACCAGAAAGGTACTCAGCACCCCCATCAACAGAACGCAGGTGTTTTCCAGGAAAATAGGCACGGCAAGGGGGGTGATTTCACGCCAGAACAGAACACGATAGCTTTTACGCTTTGCATACCATGGCGTGCGCATAATCGCCTGGCGTAGGGGGGCAGTGACGTTCAAAATGGACCTTAACGAGAAAGTTGAAACTCCATTTCAAATGATGGGGGAGAAATGCTAAACCTGCAAAGTATTTTCCATAAAAAGATGTGTGGATTTACAACAAACTGTAGACAGAATCATCAATCGATCGCTAATCGCTAAGATCAGGTTTGACAAAACTTTTTTCGCCGCTAAGATAAGCCTCCACAACGATTCCTCTGTAGTTCAGTCGGTAGAACGGCGGACTGTTAATCCGTATGTCACTGGTTCGAGTCCAGTCAGAGGAGCCAAATTTAAAAAGCCTGCTTTTATAGCAGGCTTTTTGCTTTGCTGATGAGGGAAAATGAACGCTCTGTTTGTCTACGGCACGCTACGCCCGGGTCACGCGAATGCACATATTCTTGAAAACATCGGTGGCGAATGGCAGGCCGGTTTTGTCACCGGGACGTTTTACGAACGTGGCTGGGGCGCGGCGGCAGATTTTCCGGGGATAGTGCTGCACCCGGACGGCCCACGCGTGGAGGGCTTTCTGTTTATTTCTGATAGCCTGAGTGCACACTGGCCAATGCTGGACGAATTTGAAGACGGCTACGATCGGGTTGAGGTCAATGTGACCACGCCGGATGGAAAACAGATCAACGCCTGGATTTATCAGCTACAGCCGCGTACTGCGTAATAAAAAAGGCTCTCTGTCACCAGAGAGCCTTTTTTGTATTCATCGGCGATTACTCGCTTTTGGCTTCACCGTTTTTGATTTCGCCCATTACTTTCAGTTTCTTGGAGATATCACGGCGTTCTTTAGACAGCTCAGCGTTTTTGATGATGTAGTCATCAACGCGGTCTTCGTAGTCGCTCTTCATGCTGGCGATGATGCCCTGAATAGCCTCAACGCTCATGCCTGGCTTGATGTAGTCGCTCAGGTTATCGAGCAGCAGGACACGTTTCTGGTTGTCACGGATCTTCTTCTCAACGTCCTGGATTTCACGCTGCAGTTTGTTTTTGCGGCGGAACAGGCGGACGAATTCCAGAACATCCTGGAACGAAGGCTTGGTAGTTTCCATTTTTACACCCCTGATAATGTGAGATTCGGATTCGTTAAAGCAACCGTTGTAACAATAACCTTACTGACAGCGGCTGCGAATGACAATGAGTATATCGTTTAAAGCTATCATAACCCCAATTGATGCTGAATCGAAGCAGCAGGCGTCACATATGGAGATAGCTGCTCTTTATTTGCGCAGCGCCCGGCAAATGAGATGCGACAGTAGCTCCAGCTGCCGCGCCAGCTCCATGCTCAGCCAGACATAACCATGAATAGGCGTTTCCGCAACGTTATCGCTCTGACGCTCATTCATTAACTGCTTCAGCTCCGCAACGATCTCATTCAGACGTTCACTGTTCGCCAGGATGGGCTGCGGGTTACCTTCATAAAGCGCGTGAGCGATGGTGAGCAGCGTTTGCTGCGTCATCTGCTGCGTCTCTTTTAAGGTATGGGCATTGAGCATTAAAAGGTGGCTGGGACGAGAAGCCCAGTGCGCGTTGATTTGCAGCTCAAGCATGCATACCAGATTGCGGCTTACCGTCTGAATGGCTTCGAAAATGGATTTCTGGATATGGGTTTCTTTGCTGGCCGGAGTAATCAGCCCGCGCATCCTGACCACATCGTTGAGGATCGTTTGCAGGTGTTTTTCCAGCCGGGGGCGCTCAACCAGGTTAGGGGAAAATCCGGCCTGATAGACGCGGTTGAACGCGGTGACATAGTTAGCCATCTGAATACGCCAGTGCAGAAAAGCACGCTGTGGCCAGATGCCGGTAAAAAGCATAGCCAGCAGTGAGCCGAGGATAACGTCCCCGCTTCGCCACAGGGCGGTCGTCATATCCCCCGCCGGTGCACCGACCACCACCGAGAGCGTGATACCAATCAGCAGCGCCTGATAGGGCCTTTTGCCTAATGCCAGCCAGCCGCAAAGGAACATCGCGGCACCGCACCAGATCAACATAACCGGAAACGAGATAAGCTCAAGCTTCAGCGCGATAAGCCCCAGGGCAGAGCCTAAAACGGTACCGCCAATGCGCTCGAAGGCGCGTGGAACAACGTTCCCCCAGAACGAAATAGGCCCCATCACGACCACCAGCGTGATAAGCGGCCATGTTCCCTCAGGAACATCCAGCAAACGAACCAGCACAAACGTCAACACAAAAGCCAGCGCGATACGGCACCCATGTACCACGCGGTAGTGTTTGTACAGACGAATTTCAAAAGGGGTTAATGATTTGTCGGGACGCACACCCGCTCTCCAGCTACACGGCAAATCACAATTGTACTGTGTTTTCAGCCGGGCGGATCACACCCGGCTGAAAAACCCTGTAATAACCAGGCTTAACCCGCTTTGTGCTCTACACCAATATACATTTCGATGTCCCAGTAACCGTCCGCGTTACCATCATTAAGGTAGCGCTCGAAACAGGGTTTAGGGGCCATCTGGTAGCTGTTGTCCTGCAAGAGGGAATTAAAGAACTGGTTCCATGGGGTCGCGAAGTCATGGTTTTCAACGCGCGCCGTCGCCACCGCATACTCTCCAGCGGCGATTTCCGTCATCATGACGCCTTCGCTGTTTTCAGGAATGACAAAATCGTCCGGGACCGTTACGGCCGTGTCACAGCGCAATTTTTCTGCCGGGACCTCGTCCGGATTATCGTAGTAAACCGCAACCCACTCCAGCGGCTGAATGTGACGTCCATCCACCCACATGACTAACTGTTCGAAGCCCTGTTTAACCGTTTTGTCCCACGGCCCGACCAGATGAAAGCCGGCGATTTTACGTTTCTGTTGCTGCTTGATGCTGTAGTCCATGCTGCCTCCTTTTATTACTGTATATTTATACACTATAAAGCAGGTTTTAACTGTTCAGCAAACGAGGAGTGTTTATTATGTGAGCAGACTCGCAACCGCGCCAGTCTGCTCATGTGCTTTAACGCAGGCCGTTACAGCGTGTGATGCAGATAATCGCTCAGACGGGAGAAGAGGCCGCCTTTATTCACCGCTTCGAGCGTCACCAGAGGCCAGTGCGCCACGACTTTGTCACGATCGAAAAGCTGGATCTCCCCTACCCGCTGATGAGCCGCAATCGGCGCTTCCAGCTCTTTTTTATCCAGCACGTACTTGGCTTTGATGTTAGGAACTTCTGTTTTAGGCAAGGCCAGCCAGAAATCCTGGTCGGTGCCCAGTTCCACCTGCTCTTTATCGCCGTACCAGATACGCTCTGTTCCCACTTTTTTGCCGTTATGCAGGATCTGCACCGTATCAAAGTTCTGCTGCCCCCAGTGCAGCAGCTTCCGGGCCTGTTCCTCACGCCCTTTCGGGCTGTCAGCACCCATCACCACCGCGATTAAACGACGCTGACCGTCAACCGCTGACGCAATCAGGTTAAAGCCCGCTCCCGACGTGTGCCCCGTTTTCAGGCCATCAACGTTCATGGTTTTATCCCACAGCAGGCCGTTACGGTTTTGCTGGGTGATCCCATTCCAGGTAAGGCCTTTTTCGCTGTACATGTGGTAGAACTCTGGCTCGCCGTGAATGATAGCCCGGGAGAGCACGGCCAGGTCATAGGCAGAGCTGTGCTGGCCCGGCGCGTCCAGACCGTGGACGGTTTCAAAGTGGGTATCGCGCAGGTTCAGCTTTTGTACATAGTCGTTCATCATCTTCACAAACTGCGGCTGACCACCCGCTACGTGATCCGCCAGCGCCACGCAGGCGTCGTTACCGGAATCCACAATCAGTCCACGGCTCAGGTCGCGCACCGAGACGCGATCGCCCTCTTTCAGGAACATCAGCGACGACCCTTCAAACACCGGGTTCCCTTTTGCCCACGCGTCGCGGCCAACGGTAACGATGTCATCCGGAGTAATGCGGTGGCTGTCGATGGCCCGATCGACAACGTAGCCCGTCATCAGCTTGGTCAGGCTCGCCGGATTACGTTGTTGATGTTCGTTGCCCGCCGTTAAGATCTGACCAGTCGTGTAATCCATTAGCACCCAGGAGCCCGCCTGAATGGCCGGAGGCTGCGGCGAAAAATCCAGCGGATCGGCCGCGAAGGCAGAAGAGACACTCGAAGCGAGTAAAGAAACAGCAATAAACAGACGGCGTTTCAACGGTATATCCTCAGGTCATTAAAAATCGATGACCTTTTTACGGGAGTTCTGTTGTCGTTACCTGGCTTAATTGCAAAAAAATGTGACAGAAAGCAGATTTTACGCTGAAGCGGCCTCGCAAATTTGCACGGTGATGGCGCTTTTTATTCGGACTGACCTGCACAATCGTTTACCATAGAGACGTCATTTTTTAACAGGATGGTATTACTGGTGTCTGATTCAGCCGCGCGCCCTACATTTTTGTTCCACGATTACGCGCAGTAGCCATACAACCCTCGCCCCAACAGGCATCACCTCCATCACAATTTTATTTGGTACGCAATTTGGTACACAACCAATAATTTACCTCGGGTGCTGATTTCACTCCCTGCCCTATACTTTCAGTCTGACATCTGGCTGGAGGTTTCTATGTGTGGACGTTTTGCACAAGCCCAAACCCGTGAAGAATATCTGGCCTACCTGGCCGACGAAGGCGATCGCGACATCGCATATGACCCTGAGCCAATTGGACGATACAACGTTGCTCCCGGTACCAAAGTTCTGCTGCTGAGCGAACGCGATGAGCAACTTCACCTCGATCCGGTTTTCTGGGGTTACGCTCCCGGGTGGTGGGATAAACCGCCACTGATTAACGCGCGCGTCGAGACGGCTGCCACCAGCAGAATGTTTAAACCTCTCTGGCAGCATGGCCGTGCTATCTGTTTTGCTGATGGCTGGTTTGAATGGAAGAAGGAAGGCGACAAGAAACAGCCCTACTTCATCCACCGGTCCGACGGTCAGCCAATATTCATGGCGGCGATTGGCAGCACGCCCTTCGAACGCGGTGACGAAGCGGAAGGCTTCCTGATTGTGACGTCTGCAGCAGATAAAGGCCTGGTCGACATTCACGACCGCCGGCCACTGGTCCTGTCACCAGAAGCGGCACGGGAATGGATGCGCCAGGATGTTGGCGGGAAAGAAGCGGAAGAGATTATCGCTGATGGTTCTGTGCCAGCCGACAAGTTTATCTGGCACGCCGTGACGCGCGCCGTGGGGAATGTCAAGAATCAAGGGCCGGAAATGATTGCGAAAAATTAGATAATTATTAATAACCTGCGTAGCCTCGACGACCATAAGATGCAGTGATAGAATGCCTTTTATCAGGCATTAACAATTACTAATTTATTTTTACCCTTAAGGTTAGATGATGGATTTATTATTCTCGCTTTGCCTTGTTTTAACCTGCTTAGCACTGGCAATTGGAATATTTAGCTTGCCGTTATTCAGATTTATAGATGAAGATACAGATGCTGCAAGAGCAAATAGTTTAGATGGCATGAGATTCATTCTCGCTTCTTTTGTAATATTTCACCATATTGACTGTGCCTATACCTACATAACAAAAGGCAAATGGATGCCAACTTCAGATTGGTTGTTGTATATGGGTAAATATGGTGTGGCTTTATTTTTCATGATTACAGCTTTTTTGTTTTGGGGGAAAGTAAGAAAATCCAATGAAGTTGATTGGGTTGACTTATATAAAAAAAGATTTTATAGGATTGCACCTTTATCCATTTTCTGCTCAGCCATTGCACTGGCAAGTCTGTTTTTATTGACCGAAAGAAAGGACTTTTCTCATAGTATCCTCGCTGCTTCACTCTCCTGGTTTGATGCTGGGCTGTGGAATTCCAAACCTGCGGTTACTGCTTTTACGCCTCCGTTTATGGCATTGGCTGGCGTTACCTGGACGCTCCGCTGGGAATGGATCTTTTACTTTTCACTACCCCTGTTCTTCATGTTCAAGAAATGGTCATTTGAGTTAACTGTTTCTGTTTTTGCTTTTTCTGTGTATTTCCTTCCAGACTTTACTAAAGATGCATATTTATGGTCATATTTTTTCGCTGGAATGTTATGCAGCGTTCTAAAAGATAAGATTCACTTAAACGCTAAATCTGCCAACACCATATTAGTAGTTATGATATTAGCCACTTTGTTAGTCCAGCCAACTTTGTACGGCTCTCCTGAAAAGATATTCCTCTGCGTTATATTTTTCTCAGTTGTATCAGGAGCTAATCTTTATGGAGTATTAATTAACAAAGCGGCAATTCGCCTTGGGGCAATAAGTTATAGTTTATATTTAACACAAGGATTGATTCTTTTCCCAATGGTTATCTACTTTAAAAATGGAAGCAATTTAGCCTTAGATATAAACACATTTATTATATTCACAGTATCTTATGTCTTAATTTGCATTCTATCATCATTAACCTTTCATTTTATTGAAAGGCCATTTATGAAAAGAATAAAGGCCAGTAATACTGCTGACAAGGCATACAATAAATAATGGCATCCGGCGACTTGTCGCCGGAGATTTAGATCTTTAGTTACCTAACAATCAGTAGATCTGAGTATCTTGTCGTATACCTCGGAGATAACATTTCACGCTTCATTTGCCATTGCTGCTGAATGCCCTGCCCGGCAAAGTAGAGCGTACCTTTGCCACCCTTAGCATTGAGTTGATCGAGAACGTTCATCAAAGATGCGCTATCGTTACGCGGCGCATTTTCATCAAACAGGTTGAGCTGCGCCACACCCTGGCTGAAAAAATCTCCCAGCATGATTCCAGCCTTTTGATAGCGGTGGCCATCCTTCCAGATTTTATCCAGACACTTTACCGCGGTGTTGATGATGTCGCGGGAATCCTGAGTGGGGGTGAGAAGCTTCATGGACGCGCTGTTTCCGTAATACGGCTCATTAAGCGCGAATGGTGAGGTTTTCACGAACGCAGAGATAAAGCGGCAGTACTGATGCTCGCTGCGAAGCTTTTCGGCCCCACGCGCCGCATAGCTGCAAATAGCCTGCCGCATCTGTTCGTATTCGGTCACGCGTTCGCCGAATGACCGGCTGCAGACGATTTCCTGCTTAGCTGGTGCAAACTCCTCCAGATCCAGACATGGTTCGCCGCGCAGCTCCCGGACAGTTCGCTCCAGGACGACATTGAAGTGCTTTCGAATAATCCACGTACTCTGCTCAGAGAGATCCAAAGCAGTTTTGATACCCATCGCATTTAGCTTTTTGCTGATGCGTCGGCCGACGCCCCAGACATCCTCTACAGGCACGATCGCCAACAGCCGATGCTGGCGATCGATATTGGACAAATCAACAACTCCGCCCGTCTGTCTCTGCCATTTCTTGGCTGCGTGGTTTGCCAGCTTAGCGAGTGTTTTTGTCTGCGCGATGCCAACCCCAACGGTCAGGTGCGTACGCTTCAGAACGGTAGCGCGGATCTCTTTGCCGAACTCCGTCAGGTCCCGGCAGTTGCGAACACCTGTCAGGTCGCAAAAAGCTTCATCGATACTGTAAATTTCGACGCGGGGGCTCATTTCCTCAAGCGTCGTCATTACCCGGTTCGACATGTCTGCGTACAGCTCGTAGTTGCTGCTGAAGCAAACAACCCCAGCGCGCCGAAATAAGTCCTTTTGCTTGAAGAAAGGCTCTCCCATTGTAATTCCAGCGGCCTTGGCCTCGGCGCTGCGTGCGATTACACAGCCATCGTTATTCGAGAGAACGACAACCGGCCGGCCTCTTAAATCGGGTCTGAAGACCGTCTCGCATGATGCGTAGAACGAATTCACATCACAGAGCGCGAACATGTTCAGCTCGCCGATTTGACGATGAAAGTCACTACGCCGAAAACGTCCAGCGTGTCTTCGCAGCCAACAACAATAGGGCTGTAGGCGCTGTTCATAGGAATGAGTTGCACGGTCGGGCGGAGCTGCAGACGTTTAACAGTGAACTCACCTTCTACCGCGGCGATTACGATATCTCCGTGTTCTGCAGTCCGGGAGCTATCAACCACCAGCAGATCACCGTCGCTGATACCGGCCTCTATCATTGAGTCACCGGCTGCTTTTACGAAATACGTCGAGCTGGGATGGGAAACGAGTAACTCATTGAGATCGATACGCTGTTCGACATAATCAGCTGCCGGGCTAGGAAAGCCGCATTGAACTAAGTCGCTGAAAAGCGGGATTGCAATAATTTCGCGTAATTCTGCCGGTCTGTAGAATTCCATAATGCACACCTCAATACTGTTTTTATATACAGTAGTTTTAACTGAGGCGCTGATCAAGATGGACGAGTGTTTCTGTCTGGCTACTTCATAGCCGCTTCGTTTCTAAACCTGTAACGCTGTTAGACTTTTGGCGTTTGTAAATATCAGGAATAGAAGTGTCGATTGCTCATTTTAAATACTACATGAAGGGGTTTATGTCTGAAGAAGCCGGGTGAATGGTATGAGTAACAATACCGATCAGGTGAACGTCATCAAGTGAGTCACCTTCTATGGCTTCACCATCATCAGTTATCAGTGCTTCACCCGCAAGGTAAGCGTATTGATGACGCCCGCAGAACCAGATGAGCAGCTTCACGCCCTGCTCTGGTCTACGAACTTTTTCAATAATCGCGTAACCACCCGGCGCACCGACGACGTTTGCTGTGGCTGGTAAACATTCAGAGGGGCTTTTTCGCGTGACCTCGACAAAGGCGCCATGTTTGTCAGCTATGTTTGGCATAATCACCTCACAATATAACTGTATATATAAACAGTATTACTTCATCAACAGTTATGATCAATATGTACAGTGAAGAAAGTTATTCTGATAATATTGTCTAAAGGTCTTAAGTGAAGGTAATGGTATGAGCTCGTTCAAAAAATTGATGTACAAAATTCTTTCTACTGGTTCTGAGGCTGTAGTTCCTGAGATGAGCACTGACGAACTAGTGATGAAAGTCGCGCAGGATACACCAGATCTTAAGTTGTGGGTTGTTAAGCTTGAGTCTGGGGAAGTTACCCGCGAGGAGTTTAATCGCGTATGCATAGGGCATATAGTCAAAGAGTTATATGCTTTCAGAAAGGAAGAAGAAAACTCAAGGATGCAGGCCTGGTGACAGCATGATCTATGTAGTGATATTTGTGCTCGCCGCGCTGGCTTTGTTTGAATTCTTTCTTTCAGGCAAGAAGATATCCCCATCACTTGTCATGCTGTGTATCTGGGCGGTTTCCCTTACAGCGTGCTCATTCTATGAGAACGATGTTGGGGATATATCCGGAGAAACGTTGTTATGGATTTTACTTGGCAACGCTGCTTTTTTCGTTGGAGGATTTTTAGGCAGAATTATTTTCAGGAATAATGCCCGCAACTACGACTCAGGCCAAGTGTCATTAAGTTTCTTACTGCCAATTTATGCAATTTCAGCAGTTCTTATGTACCAGATGTATCTATCAGGTTTGTCTGAGTCATCAAATTGGTATGTGGGAATGCGAACCATAATAAACTATGGCGAGCCTAATATTTATTTCAAATTGTTTGGGTATGTGTACTATATACTTTATCCAGCCCTGTATATTTCAGCGGCTTCATACTATAGAAACCCAACCAAACGCGGTGCCAGGTCATTCTGGTCACTGTTGTTTTTCTGCATGCTTTACGCTGCATTTTCAACTGCCAAGATAAAGATACTTCTAGTCATAATCCCTGTATTCTTCATTAGATCATACTTTAGAGCGTCAAGTACTAAGCTTATAATTTTTTTGGGCTTGATAATACTTAGTGCAATGTATCTATCTTTGTTGCTTCTAAACAAGATTAATGGAGATGGTAATTTTACAGATTTGTTGCTTACAAATATAGGTAACTATACGTTTGCCAACATATTCTCTTTTGACAGCCTTAACTTTAATACCCTTCCGGATTTAGAGTGTTATGACGCATCTGGGTGTCAATTATTGCCATTTTATGAGGGCGGCCCATTCAGAACAAACGTATACACTCTAATGTACTGGTTTATTGATTATGGGGTGATTGGATTTTCCGCGTTTTGCATGTTTATCGGAATGATACACAACGGCGTTCACAACGTAGCGAGATTAACAAAAAACACAATGTTTGTTATCTCCAGCTCAGTGCTTTATTTCCCTCTGATATTCCAAATCATGGATGACCAATATACTTCATCAAAATATCTTTTGTGGATTTATGCATTCACATTAGTAATTTTGTTAAGCATGAGAACAAAATTCTTTGTAAAAACCGCCCCATAATGGGGGCGGTTTCATTACCAGGTATACCTTACCGCCTTCCAGTCTGTATCAAGAACATTTCCGCTGCCAGTGGTTATTCTAAGCCAACCATGCAGCACGTACCCTGTCGTGACGGTGAGGGTGTTGGCTTGTACAAAATCGCCGCTAACATAATACCCAACACCAGGCATGGCGTTACTCGTACTAAAGCCGTTACATAGAATATTTTTCCGGAAGTTAGCCACCTGACCTGATACCGCAGCTCCCCAGTTTGACCATCCGCCAAGATTGCTGTCAGTCCACAGGCATTCACTGAAGGTGATTAATCCACTGGCGTTACGCGCTGCCCACTGAGCATTTCCCACTTCCGGAACCTGGCACTTATAGGTGTTACGTGTGCACGTATAAGCTGCCCCTGATTGCGGGGCATCAATGCGTAACGCAATGCCAGTGCCACCAGCGCGACAGTCGTACGCATTCCATTCAATTTTGCTACGGCTGACAGAGCCACTTCTAGCCACATAGTTGAGCCATGAAGCACCAGTAACACTGACCTCACATCTCAAAACCTCACCACGATATCCGATATCAAACCCGTTATCGCAGTTCATATGGCGTACGACTACCTTGCTATCAAGGCATGTGTCCATTTCCCCAGCAAGTACGGTACTGTCCTTGACCATAAGTTCAACATCACACTCTCTGAATCGTGACAGGTAAGCGTGCGTGTTGTTTCTCAAATTTGCCTTCGCTTTAACGTTGGTGATGTTGTATGACTTTCCGAAGAAACAGAGGCCGTAAGCGCAGTTATCAGCAACAACATTAATAGTTCCGTTATCGATAACCTGATAGTCGAAATTTGGCTCCAGATCGACGCCGCCAGGCTGCTGCACGCTACCAACCACACCTCCTACGTTTTTAACGGAAACATCTATATTAAAGTTTTTGCAGCTAATAACAGAGATGGCATTTCTTCCATCAATAGCGTTGTTGGAAATTGTTCCTTTTAGTCGTAAACCATCTGTCACGGTGCTGTTTGATAACCAGTCAGACTGATTAACATAAACACCATCGCCTTTAATCTCTTTGATATCGATCGTGAAGTCATGCCCCCCGCCACCCGCTATACCAACACAGTAAATATGTTCTTCATTGGGCTGGACCGCTCGCTGCCCGTCGAATCGTAGATGGCCTGAGATATTGAAGACATCTTTCAACAAGATGCCCATGAACGCAGGCATTCCGGCATTATTTTCAGAGGTTGAAGCTCGCTGCCGAAGTTTAATTACCCCTTCGCACTGGAATCGAGTATTGTCATAAGTGCTGTTATTGAGCGTAACCCCGGCAGCGATAAATTCGGCTTCAGGAATGACAACCAGTTTGCCTTTCTTGGCATCTACCAGACGCTGTAATGCAACGCTGCTGTCTGTTCCCGGTACGCCGCCTGCATCCAGCAGCGTGATGCGAGAAGACATGCGCTTCCAGCGTTTTCCCCCAGCGGTGACAAACACATCAACACCATTATCGGCGCTTGTTGTATCTGCGTTGTCGTACCAAAGAATCCCACCGCCATATCCAGTACCCGTAGCGTACTCGACCAGGCTGATCATCTGCTTATTGATGGTCGGCTCAACCATACGAAGAGCCGTGACCGTCGCGCAGCGGCCTATTAATTTGAAGCCATCCGAAGCTGCCAGGTCTTTCCTCAACACATCAGAAACATCTACGGGCTGCCACTTGCCCGGGCCAGTACCCCCAGCAGAAGAAGGAGTTGACCCGGCTTGAACCGTTTTTGGTAGCGTGGCGAGATCATCCCAGCGGTACCAGATTAATGAGGCTGTATCCTGCAGCAGATCGCCAGCCGCGGCCACTGTCCCTCCGCCCTGAAATGTGCCTTTCAGGTTCCAGCCAAGATTGTAGATTTGCTGCAGAACAAGCTGCTTCAAACCTTCAATCGTGTAATGCTGAACGCCAAATCGATCGACATACCACTGTGAAAACGACGTAACGAATTCATCAATTTTCCCTGCATTAAATTTCATGTCGATTGGAGATTCACTTGGAACAGGCAGGTTTGTTGGTGTAGTAGCCATATTTATTCCATAAAAAAACCCGGCGCGGTGGCCGGGTTGTGATGGTCGGGATGGGTCTTATTGGTAAATCAGATCGCTATACTCAGCCAGGGTTAAAGCTGTGCTTCCCTTACCGTCTGGCTGCTTGGCTGTGATTGTCCACTGCCCTGCATCCAGTTCCTGAGACGTGGCAATGACGTATCGGGAAGGCGACTGGACGTCGACACCATCGAACAGGTTCAGGTAGATATCAGGAATGGCAGCGGTAAAGCCAAACGCGGTGTCAATGCGCGGGGATGCCGGGTATCGTGCAGTAGTAGCACCGGACGAATCCGTGACCTGCACATACATGGTTCCTGAGAAGTTGATGCGCTCACTCGTCTCAAAGTCATTGCCGACCCGTGACACGATGTATCCAGCCTGCTGGTTGGTGTCGTATGTATCCGGCACCTGGACCATATCGCCAATGTTTACCCACTCTCCATCTGCCATTGCTGTAATAGCCATGGTCATACGGGAGAATATGAGCCTCTTGCACTCGCGCAGCGCCCGCTCGTCCGCCTGATACCTGTTCCTGACGTACAGCATTTCGAACTTTTTCGCCTTGGCCGGCGATCCTTCGATGATGGAATTGCCGGATATCCGGTACCGGACAAAGTCCTGCTTATTGGTGTCCGGGTTGCGGAACTGCACTTCAACTCCGTCATAACCGCCTGGAAGCGTCATGTCGTAAGAAAGTGAGTAACCATCTGGCTTGGTGTTGGCCCGGTTGAATATTGTGGCCGCAGACGTCTTTTTGCTGTCTCGTGTGAATGACAGCACACCGTTATCGTCGTAAACGGACACGCTGGCAGCGTCACAGATGGTCTCCATTCGCGAGCCGAGAGACACATCCTCATCGTCAAAGGTGTAATCGAAGTATCCGAGTCGCGGGTCGATAGCGTCGATTTCAGCCTGAATCTGGTACAGGCCGAAGATATCAATGCTTGATACCGGCTGCTGCCCGACAACGAGCCAGTTAAACAGGGCGATATCCGCAAATTTCCGAGACGGTCGGAGCGTATAATCAACCTGCTGCGTCGTCATGTTGTAGCTGATTACATGGCGGGTGATCAGCGCATTGTATTTCCTGTCACGGCTGCCGGTGGCGTTCTCTGTCGCACGGACGACTATTTTCACCAGCGTGTCATCAGGATGCACAACATTTGTCCTGACGTTGATAGCGTGAATCTCCTCGAGCTGTATTTTGCTGTCACTTGCGCTGTTTGTTATGCGCTCAAGTGAGACGGCATAGCGGCCGTAACCGGCTGCAGGAGTTTGCTTATATGTCCGGTAGTAGGTTTTCGAAACTCCCTTTATCCCTTCTACAATCGCATAAGTCACCGTCTCCTCTGTGCCTGGGATCTGATTATTATCATCGTCGACCTTCCACCATTTAATTTTGAAAGAGTCGTTGTGCTGCCCGGCGTAACCGGCAATCACGTGGATCCACAGCTGAGTTGACTGCACTGGAGAAATAAACGGACCTACCACAAGCGTTCCGTTATCGGCCAGGATGAATTTTGTTGTGTTGATGGTGACGCCTGATAAATCAAAGCCCGGTGCTGAAATTTTATTGAACCTGAACGTGTAATACCTAACCGGGTTAATGACACTTCCGTCGTCGCTTTCAACGATGCTTATCATCGACCCTGAAAGCTGGACGTCTTCTGTTACAGAACCACCCGGCACCGGCCTGGTTACATTGATCGTGAAAGTAACCGGGTGAGGGAGGATCAGGCCAAGGAAATAGTCAAAATCAGCCTGTTTTACGATTTTCATCGCAATTTCTCCACCAGCGTAAACGCCACTTATGACGGTTGTCGCCGTCGCGCTTTCAATTGGCGTGCCTTCTTTTTCGTTTGGCCCGAGAAGTTCCTGCCCGTCAACATCGTCAAACTGGTAGCCCTCGATAACCTGGGGGAGCACTTCACCGGGCTGATAAATGGTGTAACTTGCTCCCGCCATTGAGCCAAGATTAGTTTCAGAGAACCGCACAGAGGTTATGTCATATTTCCCCAGGCCAAAGCACATAAGCTCAGTTACGTATTTCAGCCAGGTGTTATCTGCGCCGCCCGGGACATATTCAAAAACTGATTCCTGGGTAAGGTCGGGAAACGCCCTGATCTGCCCAAAGTTATCAGGCTTAGCTTCGCCATTGCGCGCGATGTTGGTCTGTCCCTTCAGGCTGTTGTTTGGCGATGTTTTGCTGTTCCCACTGGACGCGCTCGCATTGGGTTTTGGCATCAGGCCGGCAAGCACCTTCTGCGTAAACTTAATGGGATTGAGGTGCTCGAGTGGGTTCAGGATGGTACCAATCAGACCACCGCTTTTAGGCTGGTCAAAAATGACTACCCTGTCATTTTCCTGAAGAATAAAGCCCAGCTCTTCTTCAGGCTGCAGTTCTTTGCCGTTAACATTAATGCGGATATCGCGGTGGAAGCTCTCCTGAGCAAGCCAGTCATAAAACACCGTTCCTGCTTCAACTTCCGCCCTGTCCTTCGGCATCCCCGGGACGCGCTGAATTTCGATTACCGGCATACTGGTAAAACTCCACTCTGGTGAATAGCTTCTGAATTGTCCGTATCGCGTCAAATCTGACGTGCCCGTTTTCCCCGCGACTGTGCAGCGCAAGGCCGCCCAGTATCAGCCCAACATGCACGGGCTGACTGCCGACCCAGGCCACGAAGATCCCTTCATCGCAAAATGTTTCGCTTCGCTGCCAGAACACGACATCAGCGTCATAACACGTCATGAAGTCGCGCCCGGATTCGTAGTCCGCGGTCTGGTGTACTTCGATACCGAGAACATGCCGGTAATACATCACCACCAGACCCCAGCAGTCTGCTGCGTTGAAACTGCACGCCCGGTTACTCCATGGCACGCCCTCAATTCGAGAGATAAACTCGTCTCTATGCATTCTGAAGCCCCGGGTATTCTTCGACGGTGTACAGGCGGCCAACGTTACGGTTTAGCGGATTTATGCGCGTCAGGCTGCATGTGACATCCTTGTCATCCATCGAGCAGTCATTGACATATAGCGTCCAGGACTTGATGGCTGTGCTCATGTCAGCAGCGTCAAACTGTTGATAGGTGGCAGAGATCGGCGTGATGCGTGAATGCGCCTTCCAGAGTTTCAACTTCTGTTTAAAGTCCTGCGCCAGGCGGCTAAATTTAACCGTGCTGTCGAGTACCGGCGTATTGCTTTGCTGGCTCTCTGTAAGTTCCATCCGGCATGGAGTGAACACCTGACCGCCGAGCGTTTTGGGGAATATCTGGTTGTTCACCAGACGCACATATCCAAACGTCTCGTTGTAAAAGGTGATCGTCTCGTAAAGTATCCGGTTCGGTCTCTGGCTCTGAAATTCTCTCAGTGTGGGCATTACGGAACCCTCGGCAGACTTTCCGGATCGCGTCCATCCGGATAACCGGTGACGATAATATCGAGCCATGAACCCCACGGCGGAGGCAACTCAACGATAATGTCGTCAAACTCGTCATCTGAGTTAACCAGCTCGCGCGCAACGACATCACCGCTCCATGTGAAAATTGACCCGGACTGCGACCATGTCGGCCAGGAGAGGAAATGCAGTTCCTGAACTTCAAGGCCTGTGTCTCCAGTGCCGGTACCGAGGCGCATCGTGAACCACTGATTGCAGTTGTCCAGATAGTTCGGACTCCGCAGCCACTGCATGAAGGCCCGATGCTGATCCCGGGTGAATATCCACGTAAGAGAAAAGGTGGTCTTCAGGTCATCGGTGAGCTTCTGAAATATTGGCGCGCCGACCGACGGCTGGTCCGTCCGAAACCCGGTATCGGTCGACGGTGTTTTCCCTTTTTGCGCCAGGGGCAGCCAGTCAGGATATGGAATAGGCATAGTTAGCTCCTTGCCTTACGTGGTGCCTGGTGATTTCGCTGTATGGCCTGGCTGGCAGGACCACCGTTATCGAGGTCATAGACGAATGCATCCACCGTCCACCCTCCATTTCCGTCTGGTGTTGCCTGCGCATCTACGTTTGACGACGTATAGTTGTTGATATTGACCACTACTCCACCACCTCCGCCATTCGTCAGATCCTTATTGCTAATCACCTTTCCGTTGTCGCCGGGGATCATGTACTGACTGCCATTACTGGCCTGGTAGATTTCAGGCATGCCGCCCTCGCCTACCTGGTACATAGAGCCAGCTGATACAGGACCGCCATTTTTACGCTTACCTGCGATACCACCAGCCATGGCCATGGCGGCAATAACTGCACCGATACCAATGGCCGCAGCACCACCGAACGAGCCGATAGATGCCACAATGGCTGCAGGAGTCCATGCTGCAGTGGTTGCCGCGGCAGAAGAAACGCTCGCCGCGGTTGTCGTAGCCGTGCCAGCCACAGCTGCCGAAGTTGTAGCTGCAGTAGCTGCTATCTGTGCGCTGCTGCCAGTAACTGCGGCCTTCACCCACTCCATGCCCATCTGTACGAACGTATTTACGACGCTGTTTAGCACAGTGCTACCGATGGATTGCAGCGCTTCAGAAGCTGACATGCTGCCAGTAATAATCCCTGTCAGGGCATTTGATGCGTTGTTACCGAATGCTTCAAAGGCTGCAGATGCTGCCTGCGTAGCAAGGTTTTGCTGAGACCACTCTTCCCACATGGCAGCATTACGCTGGTCCCGGTACTGCTGTTCAATCGCAGCACGGGCAGCTTCTGCCTCGCCAATTTTTTGCGGGTATAACTGGGCATATAACTGGATGTCAGCAATGTCTTTCTGATACTGGCTATCAAGACCGGCTGTTTTACTGGTCTTACCCTGGATCGAGCTGAATTTGTTAGCAGCTTCAGTGCGCTCCCGCTCTGCTTTTGCCTGCTCACGCAGCGCATTAGCATTATCCCAGGCTTTTCCTGCCAGTTGCCCGGCGAGCATGACTTGCTCTTGCGAAGCAGTATTACCGAGAGACTGCTGTGCGTTCAGTACTGCCTGCGCGCGCGACAGTTCGCCTATACTCCCTGCTGACAGCTCCGCCTTTTGCTTCAGTTCATCCAGTTTTTTGTTAACGGACTCCTGCGCTTTGGCGTATTGCTCAGCATCTTTCTGTGCTGCGGACTTACCTCCTTTTGCCTTGCTGCCGGCGGTCGTTCCGGTGGTCTTTGTCTCAACCGGCTTTGTGTTAGCTGCAGTTTTCGAGGCTTTCGTGACAGCATCCAGATCGCCAACCAGCATGGCGGCTTTATTACTCAAACCAGCCAGCGCTTTGTTTTGGGCTTCCCACCCGTCCAGGCCGAGCCATGACCAGGTTCGGGCCCGGCGCGTGAACATTTCCGCCGTACTGTTCAGATCTGAGATCTGTGAATCGGCAGAGATGGCTTTTCCTGCCAGCCTGTCCAGCGCGGCCGTCAAAGAGTCAATTACAGCAACCATGCCAGAGCTTGCGCCCGTTGCCTGGTTTACCGAATCTATCATCGACAAGAAAGAGTTTGTCAGCGCAGTGTTTGCCTGTGAAAGCGTACGCGGCAACTTCTCGAACTCAGCATTCACTGAACCGGTTTGTTTCTGAATGGCGTTTAGCGCGTCCTCAGCTGTTAGTTTCCCGTCCAGCATAAGTTGACGCAACTGTCCGATGCTTACTCCTATTCCCGCGGCGATCTGGCGAGCCAGTTCAGGCATCTGCTCAAGGATGGAGTTGAATTCCTCAGCACGGACCATGCCAGAAGATATGGACTGGCCGAACTGGCGGAGCGCATTAGCCATTTCCTCTGATGAGGATCCGCCGATGCGCCCGATTTTTTGAAGCGTCTCGGTCAGCTGTAAAATCTGACCATTTGTCGCACCGGTATCGCGCAACGCCGTGCTCAGGGTTTCCCAAAGCTTTTCCGTGTCCTGAAGCGACCCGCCTGTAGCTGAGCTGATACGCATCAGACTCTGCATCGTCTGTGAGGCCGCGGCGGCGCTACCGGTTAATCGTTCAATTCGTGCATTCAACTGACTCATGTTGTCAGCTGCAACGAGAAACGCCTTACCCCAGTCAACAACCAGTGACGCTGCAATGGCACCTGCTACGCGGTTGATATTCGTCTGCAGCTCATCCATCTTTTTGGCTGCATTCGTGGCAGAGTTGCCAATAGAGTCGAGCGACTTATTGGCCTTTCCCTGCGCCTTCAGCAAGCCAGAAACATCGGCTTCGATGTCGTAATAAATCTCGCCTGCTTTTTCAGACATCAGTTTTCTCCGGGCATAAAAAAACCCGCCGTAGCGGGTCAGGATTTTGACTTGTGCCTATGAATCTCTTCCTTGAAGAAATCAAATGTCCCTTTATTTGGGTCAATATTTTTTCTACAAGTGGTGAAGTCTTTTGAAAGTTGACTTCCATCGCCTTGTTCACTTAACGATTTTTCAGTTAATTCGATGACAGCTTGTGATGCATCAGAAAGGCAATTTACTTGTTGCTTCGCGAATTTAGTTAAAGTCCATTGGATACCATAAATGCTGGTAGGTACGCCAAAAATGATACCTAAAGCCCAGATGATAGCCTTTTGCTTAGGAGTTAGCATTTTATAACCCTGAGGAGGAAAGTTCAGATTATTCTAATCTTTCAAACACAATTAATTAACTCCTACAATTCGCAGTTCAGGTTTTTAAAAGGTTACGTTCGCGCTCAATCATTGCCTTCCATCGACGATCATCATCATCCATAACCGCGTCATACTCTTCCCTGGTGAAGCCTTTCTGGTCCGGGTATTTGGCGTTCAGCATCATGGCGAATTCGGTCATGGTTAGCTCCATCGCCTCTTCCTTGCTGATGCCAAAATGATTGCGGGCGGCCATGATGTATTCAGTCGCATGAAACTCAGAAGTCGTTTCCTTACTTTCGTTCTTCTGCAGCGTCCTGACTCTGGCCCGTCCGATGATGCCATGCATCATCAACGACTGAGCTATGAGAATGAGGTTCTCAGGAGGTAGCGAGCCGCGATGCCATACGAATGTGCGTCGCCCAGTACGGGATGGCTCATTCCAGCCAGTCAGTTCAGAAACATCCTCATCACAGCAGGACTGGATGACGTTGATCGCGGAGAGTAAAGTTTCACGAAGAAACGCCGCTGAACCTGCAGCTTCAAGCGCCCAGAGAGGATGCGTTACATCTCCGAAGTAGTGTGCGTAAAATCTTCGCTGATGCTCAGGTATAGCGCTGTGAATTTCGCGTGCTGCCTCAAGCATTTTCGCCACGTCATCATTGAAGAGTGCGTAGAATGTACGAACGATATGCTCTGGCTCGCCGATACGCGTCATATTACGAAACGATGGCCGGAAGAAATACTCATGCTCGTCAACGCCGATCACGCACTCGCCAATTTCTTTCAAAGGGGTCATATCTGTCTCCATAATCAGTATCAAGGGCAGCACGCCACCCTTTGTAGTGATTACGGTGCGGCAGTTACGGTAACAGCGCAGGTGTCAGTAAAGTCACCGTCCGCCGTAGTTGCCGTAATAGTCGCGGTACCAGCAGCAACGGCAGTAACCAGACCGGTTGAACTGACTGTCGCAATGGAAGGTGCCGAAGTCGTCCAGGTGATAGACTTATTCGTAGCATCAACAGGCTGAACTGCGCCGCTGAGTTGCTGGGTTGCCCCGACGACCAGAGATGCAGTTGCCGGGGTTACTTCCACACCAGTGGCTGCGATGGAGTCAGCAACTTCAAACACAACTGTGTCAGCGTCGTAGACTTTCCACTCTCCGGAGAAGGTTGAGATATCGTTGGTACCGAAATCAGCGGACCATGAAGTGGTGTTCATGTACCCCTGGATATAAGTACCGGCGTTCTCACCCGCGAAGTCAAAGCGAACCCAGAGATTCGGCTGCCGACCGGCCTGGACTTCATCGAAAATATATTTCGAAAGCCTGAAAGCGCCGATCTCGTTATCTTTATCAGACTTTCGAAGCTCCCCTTCACCGGAGATCGTCAGATCCATATTGTTGACCAGGTTCTCCACCAGCCCTTTAGCATCATCTGCCTCAGAGTTGATGGTGTTCATCGAATAGTCGATGCCCTTGGTCGTCATAGCGCCGAGACGCTTCCACTCGGAAAGCGCCGGGACTGCGTCGGGGCAGCCAAAGGCCATGCGTAGCACAGCTACTTTCCCGATCAGCTTGCCAAAATCATTAGCACAGCCTTGCATGTGTACCTCTCAAATAAAAAAAGGCCGCCGGATGGCAGCCTGATGGGTTGGTGATGGGGTTATTCGCCGTATACGCACATAAACTGAAGCCGGAAGACCAGGCGGCCCTCTTCGGTCGGGATCGGTGCCGGCATGTTACCGAGGTTTTGAATCAGGCCAAGGCATTCATCAGTAATGTCGTTCTGTTCGACATAATTGATGATTTCCTGAGCCTTCTCAGCGGCTGCTCGGCGCTTATCCTTGGCGGAAATGACATCCACCAGCACGTAGTGATCAGATCCGAGGTCATTTCGGATGTCGGTACCGCCGTTAGGCCGGAACACTATGAATGCGTCGGTTAACTTGGCTGTGTCGTCCCACGCCAGCATTTGAACAATGAAGCCAGTGGTAAGCCCGGCATCAACGAAGTAGTTACGCACGCGCTCATACATGGCAGGCGTCATACTGAAAGCTCCTTGCGCATCACGGCATCAATCTCGCTGCGGGTGTCTTCAAAGCCTTTAGTGAGGAATTCTTTCTGCGCGGTAGCGCGGCGGAAGGTTTGCGGAACATTCGGATCGTGAACGAAAACAGCGTAGTTCGCCGTGTATCCAACCCGTCCTGTCAGCCTAACGCCGTTGTTTACCAACTCACGATACTGGCTATTCAACAACGTTGAGGTGTCGATTGGCGTGTAAAGCGCGGCCTGTGAGCTGCCGATTATCATTGCTGACTGCAACGCCCGGACAACCTTTCGCCCTCTCACATCGTTGATGATGCGGTTGAGCCCGGCTTTCGACTGCTTAACGCCGCGCACTTTGATACCCATGGTTTTCTCCAGGCAATAAAAAACCCCGCCTGAGCGAGGTTTGATTTCATTTAAAGATGAATCAAAAAGGGAGCATTTCGCGGATTTCAGTGTGCCAGTTATGAAAGGCAGGCAGGTCATCTAATAACCAGAATCCAAATCCAATCATTACAACGCCAATAATCATTTGAGCAATAACGCTGAACCAGTATTCAATAGGCTTGCTGTCTTTATGGATGTACTCCTTTCGCGTCGTCCCCTTAAATGTCTTTGTATAGACACCTCGTCGCAAAAAGATAATCGACTGAACAAACGCAAAGGGGCCGGTCAGAAAAATTCCACATACCGCAAGCCAATATTGAAATCCCATCACCAATCATTCCAGTTAACGTTTTGGGCCATTATTGCACAGGTTTATCAAACTCCCGTCAGGATGGCGTAATCATCCGCCAGTCGCTCGAACGTGTCGGCGTAGCGGATAACCTGCCGCACCTCGTCGGCACCGGCCACAACCGGGTCCGCTTCTGTCGATACGCCAATCAGCAAGTAATCACCCGCAGCCGCCAGCGCAAACTCCGTCCAGACGGTATTCTTCACGACGATTTCTGCGCCCAGACTGGCTAACTTCTTGCTGAGTCCGCCCTCGTAATCGCATAGGATTTGCTCAGGCTCGGTATATCCCATCGGATCGCCGTATTCGTCATTACCTTCCAGCTTTCGCCAGATAGTCGCCGTGGCGGTATAGCTCCAGTTCGCTACCGATGACATCAGCCCTCCTTCCAGCGCAACACCTTCGCGCCAGTCGCCCGAATGCGCGGGCAGTTGATGAACCACTCGCCGTCAGACTTAACGTAGCCGGTAGTCTCCCGCCCGGTATCGGTCATCACCCAGACGCGTACGAATGAGCGCGGCAGCCCGTGCTTAACTGACTTGTACGTCATCACTTATCCCCGCACATGCAGCCGCCCTTCCCGATCCAGATACCAGCGAATGCCGGGGCGGCGGTAGGATCGGCAGGAATCAGCGAGTTAGCGCAGCCGTACTTATCCAGCCCGCGCAACAGGTTAACCGAGGCCTTCCAGCGATCGGTGAACGACTGGTATCGGAACGAGCGCGACGCACCACTCGGCGCTGTCTGGCTAGAGATATACTTATCCCCCTGCCCGAGCCCCATAAGTGCCAGCAGATAGAGCTGAATCAGCAGCGCTGTCGATGCCGGATAATGCGCATCAAGACACTCCTGAATGCTGTTGGCCTGGTCGACGAGAGCCTGAAGAACAAAATCGGGAATGGTAATTCCCTGGCTCTCCAGATACTCCTTCGCCTGTTCGAGAGTTACCATTATCGACTCCGTGAAATACCCCGCCGGAGCGGGGCATAAAAAAACCGCCTTAGCGGCGGCTGTTATTCAGCAGGGAATAGCTTTTCGAGCTCACCGTCAGGCAACAACTCGCTGAGCTTTTCAGCGCCCAGATTGCCTTTAAACTCGATGCCCAGTTCAGTCAGACGAGCCTGAATAATCTCTTTGCGAGATTTCTCACCGGTACCGGCACCAGGATTCGACGGGGTAAGTTCTCCGCCTGCCTCACCATTGATGAGACGGACGTTAGACTTCAACGCCGGGTGCAGTTCTTTCAACTCAACCACCTGTCCTACCTTAACGCCGAACCACGCCCGAACAACTTCGTATTTAGCCATGCTGTTTCCTTACGCCAGGTTAGCGCCGTAGACAACGCCAGAAAGTCCCTGTTCGTCTGCGGTGATTTGCAGACCTTCAGCAGACATGATCTGGAAGTTGTAGTTAGCGTTAGGGAGTGGACGCGGCAGCGGAACAACACCGACAGCCATACCCACCAGTGGAGAGATCACGTCACGGCGACGAACGTACGCGATGAACTCGTTACCGGCCAGCGCGAAGCTCATGCGGATTTCTTTCACCGGTGCGAACGGCAATACCGCCTGCAGGAGAGTGCCGCTTACCACGCCATTTACCACGTACGGCTGCGCCATGTTTGCCCAGATTTCAGGCGACACCCACATCACATCATACTGAGCTACTTTGTTGGCACGCGCGGTGGTACCGAACGCCCCTTTACCAAAGAACTCAAAATACTGAGTCGTGGTTGCGCTGGTCAGGTCGATATTCGCGCCACCGGCACCAGAGCCGAGGTTAATCTTCTTGGTGTTTCGGTGGTTCTTGATGCCCTGAGCCGGGTAGGACTGAACCTGAATTTTTGAGTCGCCATTCAGGTAGTAGTTAACGCGCTTCTGGTTGAACTTGCGCATCTTCGCCATCTGCGAGTCCAGCACCAGGTCAATGCCCACAGAGTTCATACCAGCAGCATGACGCCAGTTCACCCCGTAACCGGCAGTGAATACCGGAATAGGATCGCCGTCGCTCGCGTAATCAGTGTGATCGAAGGAGAATGGCGCCTGACCATCGATGCTTACTAACACGTCATCAGCGATGTCGCCGACAACGTTATACAGCTTGGCTGTTTTACCAACCGGCAGCACCGTTTGAACACCGATCAGGTCGTTCACGATTTCCATGCCGACTTCCTGATCGCGCAGTTGCAGCACCTGGTTGTCAATCTCAGCCCAGAAATCACGGGAGAAACCGCCAACGGCGTTACAGGCCAGCATATCAGGCGTCATAATTGCTCGGTTAGCTGCAATGATGGTGTCGTTCTGCAGGTTCCACATGTTGCGGTTTGCCCACAGCTCGCTCCAGTGCCCGCCGAGGCGGGAGTTAGTCGCCAGCGTCTCTTTAGAGAAGTACATATGTGTTTGTCCTTTTGTTACGCGCCAGCTGCGGCGACAGTGCCAACGCGCATGCGCACGCGAATGAAGTCGGTGGTGCTGGCCGCGATGGTGTATTCATCCTGGCTGTAGCCGATCACTGAATCAGTATCGGAAGTGGCAAGAGTGAACTGACCAGCCGTCCCCAGCTTGATCGGGCTGTCTTTCTTGTAAGCACCAGGCAAGCAACGTAACGCCAACTCACGCCCTTCTTCGACGTAGTTGCCGACTGCTGAATCACCTGCAGGGATTGCTTCGGTGATAGTCAGGCCCTGGTGGTAACCGACATCGATGATGTACAGGCGGCCGGTCAGCGCAGTGGCCTGGGCGAATTTATCGGATGAGTTGATAGTTGCCGCAGTACCAGGAAGCAGCGCGGCGGCCGTAGTGCGGGTTTCGGTCTTGTACAGAGACTGACCGTCGATATTAACGCGACGATAACGTGGCATTATTCCGGCTCCTTACTTGAAGTGTTCGTCTGCGGCAGGTGCGCCGGTTTCTTTGTGCTGCTGAGCATTGTTGGTTCCCAGCGGAGCAGCTTCGCCAAGCGACTTAAACATAGCGTCCAGTGCTTCGCCAGACAGCGCGTTAGCCACGATATCGCCATGGACCTTCGCAACTGCTTCACGCTTTGCCTTCTCTTCAGCGCGGGAGTTGGCGGTCAGGGTTTCTGCGAGCTGCTTCTGATTGGCCTGTAGCGCATCAACCTTTTCCGCGAGGGGCTTGATAGCCGCTTCCGTGTTGGTCGCAACAGCCTGGCCGATCATGCTGCCGATTTGTTCCAGTTCTTCTTTGGTTAAAGGCATGTCGCCCTCCGTTTTGTGGTTTGGTGCAGGCTGTTCCTGCGGTGTGAATAGAGCTTTAAATTTGTTTGCTACGACGGCCACCCACGATTCCTGGCGCGCCACTGAGGTTCCGGTATCTTCGATAGTGATCTTCCCGCCATCAGCGGAGTAACCGTAAACCTGAGCATCGCCGCCATTTCGCACGATGACCACCTGCGAGTCAGTGAAGTCAGCAACCCATGCATATTCATCCGTGCCCAGCGCAAACTTCGCTTTGGCCGCCCGATCGAGACGCTGCTCGCGCTCCCGGTAGGATTCGCCCACCAGTGCGCCAGAGTTGGCCTTAAGCGGCTGAGCCAGATCGGCATTCACCATCAGGCCAACGCCTTGCTCAGGGGTGGCGGCTCCTACTTCGTGCAACAGGATCGCGTCGTGGTCCATGCCGTGGATATCCGCTACCCACTCGGCACCCGTTGCGCGCTGCTGATCGTTCGGCTCAAGCTGATCGAGGAAAGCAGCCACGCTGGTATGAATCGGCGGAACATCTTCACCGCGCTCAATGGCGGCGACACGTTCGAGTAATTCTTTACCGCCTTCTGACTCACTGGCGCGGGCCACATCAACCCACTTTTCGAGGTAGATGCGATTACCGGACTTCTTAACGTTACGGTTCCACGCGCCGATATGGCCTGCGTTAATCCCCTCCGGGGAGAATGCAGACACGAACTGGCCGTTAACCTGAGGATGCCCAAGAGGAGCCAGGGTGCCCTCCAGACCCTTATAGTGGGCGTCGATTTGCTCCTGTGTGTACAATCCGCCATTCATGACGACGTTCGCCGGAAGCGTGTAACTCGGCAGCACCAGGTGCTCACGCCCATTGTATGTTTCGCGCCGGATAGACTGGCTGTTCACCTTCGTGGTGATATTGACCTGCATTGGCATGGTTAAACCTCAAGCTGCCTTTTTGCAGCAGTGACAAGCTGAATGATTGACCTTCATCTTTTTCCAGTGGCTGTCGAATTCCTTCTTAGCCATTTCGATGACGCTCGGATAAAGCGGATTGCCGTCTGCATCCACCAGCACCTCAACCTGACCGCACTTACAGTTAATTGCATTAGCATCAACGGCGTACCAGTCCCTGACCTCTTGAACCGTGTATGTATGCGCATGCCTAAGGGCGTGCTTTATTCGCGTCGTGGGGCTTAATGCTGAAAGGTGAAGAAGCCTGATATTTAAGCCGAGATCATCCATCGATGATTCGGCCTCATCCCATCGTGCGCGACGCAGCGCGGTAGTCACTTCAGTGCGCGCTATCCGGTTCGCCCTGCGTTTCTCAATTCCGGTCTGGTCTGTCAGGTTGCGGGCAATATCCAGCGGATTGAGCCCGCGCCCCACCCCATCAGTCAGCACGCGCGCCATGTCGCGCTTAACGTCAGCAGTCAGCCCCTTCATTTCCTCAAATACACGGGCATGCACCAGCGCCATTCGTTGCTGATACGGGTCGCTTGCGAGGATGGATGCCAGTGACTCACGACCAGCCGCGTACGCCGGGGATTGCTGGCTGAGGTTGTAGAACGACTGCCCGGTCCCTTTCTCCGAAGCCAGATCGATGTACTCGTAAAACCACAGGTCGTAATCGCCACCTTCAAGCAGCACCTGATCAACCAGGTAACTGGCATCGTTCAGGATGATGGAGAGTAACGTTGGGTTTAGCTGGTATTCGTATCTGGCGTTTACTGCGAGGGAGGAAGGTATTTTGTCGAGTGCTGATTTGTACGCTTTGCCAATCTTATTCATCCGCCTGGTGAAGTCTTTCATTGCCCGGCGTTCCAGCGCATCGGCTCCGGTCGGATCCTGATAGTTACGCGGCAGAATCGGCGGCTTCGTCTTCTTCGTCGCCATCCTCTTCTCCTAACGGTTCTTCGTCGTCATTGTCGTAGCCTGCAGCGGTGCGAATCTCTTCACGGCTAAACGCCGGGGCATCACCGCCGCCCAGCATGGTCTGGTTAATCTCGCCCATGGTCTTAGCGTTGGTGAGCTTCTCAGTACCGGTCTGCTCGTTCAGGTCATCCCAGATAACAGCCTTCTGGCTGACTGAGTCCACGATCTGCAGGTCGATAAGCTTGTCGCAGAAGTCCTCTATTTCAAAAGACAGGTCCACGCGGCGCGACTGACAACGAGCATTAAAGTACTTCTGGTCTTCGGTGCTGGAGCGCTCGGCCTGCTGATTACCAACCAGAATGCGCGTCGGGATATCAACTCCGGCGGCAGCGGTTTGCAGGTTGACGTTATAGGTCGCTGACGGATCAGCTACAGCAGTCACCAGCGGTGTGACCGTGGCCCCTTGGGTTGTCATCAGAACATCGTTACCACGGTTCATTTCCCCGGCAACTTCGTTAAACTTATCCTGCAACTCGTCAATGCTCACGCCATAAAGAGTCGCGAGATTGTTGAAGTCGATTTCCTTCTCAAAGTTGACATTAAGCTGACGAGCGGCGTTCTTCAGGAATGATTCGCCTGAACCTCCCTCTACTTTCTCCAGGCTCACAAAGGCGTTATAAGCTGGTTCAAGGAAGCCAATAGCATCGTCTGAGTAATCACCCAGGATGAAAACGCGATCAGGATGGATATTGACGCGGCGGCTTGAGCCATTCGGCAACCGTTCGGCGTACTGCCACATCTTTGGCTGTCCGTACGTCTGCGAGTTCAGGCCAGTGTCCCACTCACCAACCGTGAGCGATCCGGCCCACGCAACGGATATTTTCTGAAGACCTCGCCCTTTGGTGACCGGAAGGCTCCAGTCTTTTTCGTCGCGGATGTGCAGAAGGATTCCTGCATAACGACCGACAAGACGGCGGCGATCAGCCTCAAAGAATGAGCGCCAGAACCGGTTGGTGAATACCTGCTTGGACTTTTTCTCCCAAGCGGTTTCGTCCTCGCTCTCGTCGGCATCATCACCCTCGATGATTTCCGGGTTCGTCTGCCAGCACTTGCCCACCAGCTTCTCAACTGCGCCGTGGGCTATTCCACCACGTCGGTACAGTGCGTAGAGGTTTTCGTAAGTTACCTGCTCAGGGAATCCGTACTCGCACCATGCAGAATGGCGCTTATTGTCCAGCCCCATCGTCGGTGCCATCAGCCCCATACGAGCACGTGCAAACCTGGCGTCGTTCAACGCATTGTTGACGGCCAACGCATGGTTGACGGCGAGAGTTAATTTGTCAGTCATGGATTGTCCGTTGGAAGGAGATAAGTTGAAAGGCCCACAGAGGGGCCTTTAAGGAACATTACATGTTGGAGAACTTTCTCAGTTCATTTGCATATTTTTTTGCAGAAATAATGGCTAATTTTACAGCTTCATTAACTTCATTTACATACACCTTTTCATCACAGGATAATGGCAGTTGAAAAGGGTGTAACCCTTCAGCCACTAATCCATCTTCGTAAGTAATAACGGTTTTAGCCAAAAGATTAGCGTTAGTAGACGAACAGAATACGGTAATAATTTCGGTACTAGTTTGCATGTATTTACGAGACACAGTTAAATTCCTGTCCAACGTTAAGGGAGACATATTATATCTTCATTTTCGCTGCAAACGCTTAGGAATCATCATCCCGGCCATCTGCCCTTTGCGCTTAATGTGTCCGTCGAGGCTGTAGCGAATGCCGTCCCAACAGTGCTCATAGCCGTCGGCCAACTTCGGCAACACCTCACCAGTGATTCGGTCCGTTTTGTATGACCACATGCGGGCCTCGCGTGCCACGTTCTTGCAGCGGGGATGGATAATGATTTCGTCGAACCCGCGAAGGTGTGCGATTCCGTCCTCAACGCTGCCCTGCCACTTCTCAGCAGCTGAGATGTTGAAGCCCTGCCGCTTGAGATAGCTGATTGTTTCAGGTCGCGCAGAGTCGGCCTTGATGGGCCAGTCTCGCGCACCGGGAATCGTGTCGTATAGCTCCGGCATGTGGTCGAGTTCTGTGTGCTGTCCGTATGCCTCGTATTCGATGTACAGCCTGTTGTGCAGAATGAACGAGCGCACCAGCGTGTTGGGGTCTTTGGCGAAACCGAAGTCAGCGCCGAAGAACAGGCGCTCAGCTTCTTTCCAGAGATTTTCCGAAAACTCAGCGATCCGGTATTTTCCGGCCAGCACCTGCTTATCGGAGTTTTCGAGGTAAGCACCTTCCCAAACCCATGCGTATGTTGCCGGGTCAAGACGGCGCTGATCATTCTGTCGCTCACCTTCAAGCACGTCCGGGAACCACGGGTTATCCGTGTAATTCATCTCAACGGTGATACAGTCGTCTCCAGCTTCTTTGCGGAAGCGCTTATCCGTGGCGCTACCATCGCGCTCCGGGTTCCACGTCACCCAAATCTCTGATCCCTCTTCACGAACGGTCGGACTCAGCTTCTGCCAGGCTATTTCACTGACTGATTCAGCCTCGTCCACCCAGCACAGCAGAATGCGCGCTTTCGACTTGATGCTGTCGAGGTTATGCCGCAGACCGCAGAACACGTAGTTAACGCTCTTGTCTATGGTGCGGATGTACTTCTCGCCGATATCAAAGTTGGAGGCCAGCCAGGGAACGGACAGGATCGCCTGCTTCACTTCCTGCATGCTCGACTCTTCCAGAGAGTTCATAAACTCACGCGCGCAGAGCACCACGCCACTTTCACCGTTCATCATCGACTGATACGCCTTCACGGCAGTCATCAGCGCGAATGTGCGCGTCTTGGCACTACCACGTCCACCGTGCGAGCATCGGTAACGCTTATTCACGGCAGTGAACAGTGGCGCAAGCTTAGCGGGGATCGGCAGTTGAACGGCGTTACTCATTCTTTCGGCTCAACGGGGAGTAGCTGGATGATGGTCGGCTGCGGTGTCATGGTTCCGTCCGGGCTGGTGTGCTCGACTTTCTGTTTGTTGCTATACGCATCCCCGCACTCTTTGGCTGCCTGCTCCATAAGGGAGGCCGCCAGCGCCATGTTTCGCATGCTCTCGGCTTTGGTCATCATTCGGTCGAGCGCGCGGAGACGATAGGCTTTGTTGGCGATCGGGATGTCGCTTAATTCGGTCTGGAAGCGCTTACGGGTTTCGTGGAATAGCTCAACCCATTTCTGCGCCAGCCCCCTGCCGTTTGCTTTCGTCGGGTCGTGAGATTCGACCTGCTGACGAGTGATGCTCAGGCCAAATTCTTTTTTGACCAGCTCAACCACTTGGGATGGAGTATCGAAGCAGGCAAGGGACTGAACAATGAAGGCTTTGACCTCACCTTTCAGTGTCGCCATTGATTACCTGCCTGTCATAATCAGTCATATTGTTAGGCCAGCTTTAGCATGCATGTACCGCATGACCTGGCTATATCGATGTGAGCCACTTCTGCTGGCGCATTGGCCGCATCAACAAGCTCCTGTACTTCTTTGCTGGCACCGTATCGACGTACGACACCAGTGAATTCTTCGACGTCGTGGCCGCGCAGTGTAAGCACTGGCTGCCCGGTCTCTTTGTTGAACTTAGGCGCGCCGAAATCGTCGGTGGCCTGGGCGATGTGGTAAAGCTCATGCTCTACCAGCGCGCAGAATTCGAGGTCACTGCATTGTGAGCAGTAATCGGCGGCAAGCGTGATGATGAACTTCGGGATGCGCCCGAACCATTCATACATCTGCTGTTCCATTCTGGCTTTCTGCCATCCACCGGCGCGGAGCATTACCTGTTCAGCCTGGCCAAGGACTAAGCGCCCTTTCTTTGCGAACGATTCAGAAGCCCACATGAAGCAGATATCAGCATCAATCAGGTGTTTGTGGTCAGGGTTATGGATTCTTCCGGTATCGCTGAGGATTTGGCGACTTATCCACTCATGCACTTCGTTTGCAGGAATCAGCCTGGTGAATGGCTGCCAGTTGTCGGAGTCGATGAAGTTAACTGGCGGGTATGGCCTGCGCTCGTCATCGTTTTGCATTTCCACTCCGTTGCGCCAAAGATTGGGCGGATGTATCGTTGTAAAAAAAATGTGAATCACCGACAAGCAACGAGGCTTACATGGGAACATCATTCTGGTTAACAGTTGGAACCAGCGCACTGATCGGTGCGTGTTTAACAGGACTTTGGAATATCGTAAAAGATATTCTTTCACGCAGAGCTGAGGCCAAAGCTCTTGAGAACGGTTTAATCGCTGAAGTTAAAACACTTTCCCATCTGTTACAGGTTCGGCGATATAAAAAGACGCTGGAAGATTCGCTACAAGAAATGATTGCTAACAATCAGGATACTGTTGAGTTTAGCGTTTTTATCCATGACAATTTCAATCCTGTTTACAGAGCTAACGTTCAAAAAATCGGCATGCTAGACAATGGGTTAGTAGAGCATATTGTCAAATATCATGCTTACCTGTTTGCCTTGGTATGTGACTTACATGAGAAGTCTATTTTGGCAAAGGATGGTTATACTCAAGATGCATTAAAAGAGATGGTGCAAATTTTAAATGATGCAGAGGCTATCTCAGATAAGATTGCAAATTATAAATAGTTTTTTTAACCACTCGTCACTTCTGCTACTCCGGACAGGTACGCTATTCTGATCTCCTCCAGTCCAGCCCAGTCCGGTTTGCTCATTCGTTACTCCGTCGTTTGTTCTGCTGGCTGTTCTGGTTGATCTGCCGGTACTGGCGTGAACTCCACGCGCTTTACATCAGCAGGAGCGAAATACAGCCACTGTCCCGTCTCGGTCGTCAGCGGCACAAAGCCATTAACCAGCTCAGGCTGACGTCGTGACATCTTGCCCGTGAAGGTTTCGCCTGTTTGGGTGGTTAGCGTGATTTGGTAGATGTCTGACATTTAGAGCCTCTTTATCCGCTTAAGGTAGATTTCAGGACTACTTAAATCAAATAAGCCACATAGTCGTGGCTTATTTTGTTTTTCTCATTCGTTATAATCCAATAAACTTTGCACTCTTAACATCTTTTTTTAGTGCTAAAGCCACTTCATGCGGAACAATTACTGTAGTCTCAATGAAAGTGCAATCTACAAAAGTGCAGTTTAAAAATGTCAATACTCCGCTCAGTTCAACTGCATTTTTCCCCTCAGGAAGTTTGATAAACTCACCGCAGTAACTAAAGTTTGACTGTGTTAATGTTCCTCCACCTATCAAAATAGCCATAGGCCCAATCAATTTACATCTTCTGAATGTTTTATTCTGATGATGTTCGTTCAATGGTAATCGCATTTCTTCAAGGTGAATTATAAGATCTGAAAATGAATCTCCTAAAGGATTTATGTCCGATTTTCGTTCCGTGAGACTCATGTAGTAACTTTCTTTCAAGGTTGAAAGTTTAGCCATTTTATAGAAATAGAGCATTGAGAAGAATAAAACACCACACAAAAGAAACACTAAACCATAGGCCAAATACCCAATTTTCTTGAAGTAAGGGTCCATCCATGCAAGAAGGCCTAAAACTCCAGTGCCCCCTAGAGAAATTATTAGAAACTGAAGTATTTGATAGATCTTCTCAGCGATAGAGTATGATGAATCAAACTCTTTCAATCCGCCTTTGACACGCTTAAACATAGCATAACCTCCATGATTTTCTCTCAATATCATTGAAGATCTATGCAAAGGTCAACTACATGTTTAAATTGATTTATTTATTTGCTTTATGTCGATTAATTTCTATTTTTCTAATGCTCGATTTATCCATATTGCACTGCCCCAGCGCCGTATAGAGCTGAGCGTTTAACTCCAGACTTGCCTGCCACGTGAACGGAACCACCGTTCCGGGGATCGGCGTGTCTGCGGTCAGGTCAGCGCTTATCGGCACCACTGGGGCTGGAACGTAAACTGTCTGCGTATTCCCGCAGGCTGTCAGCAGCGGAAGAAGGAACAAGCTGGTTAGCGCACGGATCACCTTCAAGCGCCTGCCTGATGTAGACAATGCGCGTCTCGCCCTTTCGAGCCAGTTCGTTCTTTGCATTCTGGGTAGCCTGAGAGATGTCACGAATGAGGTTCATCGTGGTGATCACGTTGTTGGTGATCGCTTCCGATGTGTCTGCCCGGACCGTCGCTTTATCGCGCTGGTCTTTGTAGGTAATGGCGTTGTCGCGGTAGTGGTTCACGAAGAACGCCAGCACGCCGATTAAGGCCACCACCAGCAGCTGCCGCCAGTAACGCTTTACCAGCGCGCCAATCACGACAGGAACAGAGCACGCTCCGCCTCACGCCGACGGGTCAGCCCGTTCAGGACTTTGCCACCAGCTTTATTCCAGCGCAGGAACTCATCGGCAGCGCCAGCGTAATCACCGGCGTTGAGTTTTCGCAGGAGGGTTGATGTCGACAAAGACCGGGCGCCGAGGTTATACGTGAACGACACCAGGGCATCGAATTGCCCCTGAGTCAGGCCAACTTTGACCAGGCGGGACACGTCACTTTCGTAGCTGACAAGTCCGGTTTTCAGTAGACGCTCAGCCGTTTCCTGCTTAATCGTCATCCCGGCGCGGATCGGTTTACCGTCGACAGGCTGAGTCCATCCGTATCCGATCGTCCACACTCCGACGCTGTCCTGGTACGCGGTGAGCTTGCAGCCTTCGAACTGCTTGATCAGGGCAATGCCTTTATCACTGGTTTGCATTCTTCATCCCCGTCAGGCGCTCCCAGAAGTACGTCAGTGCGACGGAGCCCATCGCCCCGCTGATACCAGACGTAACCAGGATCATGTAAAGACTCAGCCCACTTTCAACGCTGATCAGGCCACCAATGAGACCGGTAAATCCGGACACTGCGATTTGCGCCAGTGCGTTGATCCAGCTCCAGGTGGCTTTATTCTGCTTCACGTCAATAAGGTATCGGACCAAGCCGCCCCAGCATGACAGAGCAAGGACAATCAGCCATGATACTCCGGCAATGCTTTCTTTATCTTGCATACGTTTAGCCATATCACCTCCGAATAACGGGGTGCTGTTTGTGTAGTGGGGAAAGGCCGTCAGACACGATAGCTACGGGGCATCTGGAATTGATTGTCTGCGGCCTGAATAAAAAACCCGGCGACAGGCCGGGAATATGAGGGTGTGGCAATGTCGGCTCTTCGGCCTAAGGGTCCCAGGTAGTGGGTTCTGCGTGCGGCGTACCGCAAATAAAAAAAGCCCCGCACGATGGCGAGGCTCTTAATTCTTTGTCGACCTGCGAAGCTATGGCGACGATATCAGATTTACATGAAATATATGCGTTTCAGTTCGGTTTTGCAAGACTCACGTCTAAATTTGTCGCCTTTTGTTGTGAACGTGATCGCGTTACGGAGATAAGCGCGCCACTATCGAGTCGCTTAAAGCTGTTCCGCATCGCCAGCCAGTGATGCAGGTACGTTTCTGTCCAGGTGGATTTCGCCACGCCAGCCAGTTCTGCCAGTGCCTGGTATTCGTACGTCTCCCGCCCCGCCAGCTCCGCTTTGACGTCCTGCGCCGCCAGCCAGATAAGCTTCTTCAGGCGCTCCATCGTCTTGCCGGCCACTTTCTTCGTGCCAAGCTGTTCCCGGAACTCTGGCCATGCCCATTGGGTAATCGCCACCTGGTACTCGAAACGGATATTCTCGCTGTAGTTCCACAGTAGCCAAGCTTTCTGGTGGTCTTCCAGAGACAGGACAGCACGGCGCCAGGATGCGGTCACGAACTCAACCGGACCTACCAGTGCGATGGATGAGCCCTTGGCGCGGGACTGGCTGCCGCTCATCGGCGGGCCGTCAGGGTTAACCATGCGCTGCTTATCCTTGTCGAATACCTTTTTTCGCCCCCGGCTGCGCGCCGTCGCGGTGAATTGTGCGTTCTCGGCGAAAGCTACCAGTTGCCCTTTCGTCGCCCCGCTCAGATCTGCGGTCGCCACAATGAGCTGCTGACGTACGTATTCCAGTTGCTGACTGTTCATGCGGCTTCCTTCTGTGGCTGAGTGGTTTTGGTCTGGCTGTGCTTTGCTACTGGCGGCAGGCTGGCGCGCTTAACGCTTTCTGCCTGGTAACGGGCTATCTGGTCTCTGGTCATCGCATTGACCTCGGTCTGGTTACGCATACAGAAATCCGATAATGCTTGCCGGCATCAAAGACGAACCCCTTCGCGTAAGTGGAGAGACCATCAGATACCGTCTTTCTTGCCATTCGATCCGCTACCTGCTGCGCCTGTTTCTTGTTCATTCTGATTACATCGAAGTTGGCATCTGTCAGAGGACCACCTATGCCAAAAACTGGCTTTATCATGCTGCCTCCCGCTGCTTCAGTGCTTTGAGCTTGGCGCGGTACTCATCGCGGATCCGGATGAAGTCCTCCCGGCGGTAGTTGGTCATTTCGTGTGGACCGTTGAGCCAGTCGACGTAATCCTGCCCGTAACGAGCGATCAGCCCAGCTTCATATTGCTGCGCGACCGTCGCCTCTTTTGCGGTGTATTTGCCTGCGCCGCCATTACAGGATTTGCACTGCTTATGAGCGTTGCGCTCTTCAAAACGCAACTCAGGGTTAGCACCGACCGTCTTGAAGTGGCCGCAGTCCCACTGGCCGCCATGCAGATCAGGCGGGTTGGTCTCGCCGCAGCTGATACATGGCAAATCGGAGTCACGCGCCCGGATGTAGGCGTTGAATGCCTGCTGAGCCTGCGCTTTGTAATAACCGTTAGGTCTGAGTTCTGCCAATCTTGCTTTACGGCGCTGGCGGCCTGCCTTCTCTTCGGTGCGCTGGCGCTGCGCTTCCTTCTGCTGAGCGGCTTCGCGGGCTTTTGCGGTCTGTTCTTTGCCGATCGCGCTGGCGCACTCGAATGAGCAGACCACCTGCCCTTCGCGGACCGGGTGGAACCACTGGCGACAAGCTTTATGGGCGCACTTGCGGCGCGGTAACTTAGCCATGCGCCCTCCGTGCCGCGAGACGCAGCCATTTCTGATCCACCAGGCGGGCGGTGTAGCCCTTCAGTGTCGGGATGTCGGACGGTTTAAGCGCTGGCTTACGCTTGCGGCGCGCCGGAACGCGGAAGATTTCGTTGGTGATGACGCGGGAAAGTGGAGTAGACATCAGGCCTCCTGCTTATCGCGCAGCTGCTGGTACTCGCAACTTTGGGGAATGGTCAGGTGGCAGCCGATATTCATCGCCCAGGCTTCGACCTTGCACAGGAAGATGTACATTTCGCCCGTTTCCAGCTCTGACGTATGGCGTAGGGATTGGACGGTGGTGACCTCGCCAGACACGACGTCTACACGGTCCTTGCTTTCGTATCCGAGATAGGTGTGCTTCATCGCGTCTTTGACCCACTCAGGCGTAGCGAAGGTCTTGCCGCGGGCGATGAGATAGTCGCTGATTTCCGTGTACCACATGTGGCTGAGAGCGTTCTGCGACAGGCTGCGCTTCTCTCGCCATGGCTTAACCTGAAGGCGGAAACATTGCCCGGCATCCAGCAATGGCTGAATCTGCTGGCCGATGGCCGCGAAGTTACCGCGATGGAGTTTGATGCCGTCAACTGGCAGAGTCATGCGGCCTCCTTAACGGAAACCGCAGAATGCAGAAAATCGCAGGTGCATTTCTGCATCTGTGACAAGGTGAGGAGTTCAGATTGTGGTCGCATTTAAGTCCCCTTAAATGCGCAGAAGTCACTAACGGTTGTTCAGGCCGTCAGCACAGATAGTATGGACGGTTGATTCAACAAAATCAACGCGAGAAAAAGGCCTCCGAAGAGGCCGGCTTGTTAGTCGTCTATGTGCTTAAAACAGAGCGGACAACGATCATTCCCGCCATGCTCTTCATATGCAATTTGAACGGAATCTGTCATTTCCCTGGCGGTTTCGAATGGTGATTCACCGTTGCTTTTGTTAAATGCTCCCATCGCATATTTATAGATTTCAGGTTCTTCAATACCCTCGTCAACGTAAACACCCTCATGATGAGGACATGGTGTTAACGCCCCACGTTTGACCAGCACCATTATTGCCCAGTTTTCTTTCTCCATAGCCAAATCATCAACACTCATAACGCCCCCATTTGGTTTGTTCCGAGCTATGAATGTACCACCAAAAAAAGAATAACCAAAGTACTGATAATGTAAAAAATGTATATATATCAGCATATTACTGAACTAATACTCTACAGTGACTTCCCCTGCTGAGGCGCTGCTGGCAGTGGCATCCAGTGGGTTACGTTGTCGACAGGTTCGTCATCGTCATATTCGAGAGCCTGAAGATAGAAACCTTTCTTTTTGGAGTATGAAACCCCTGACATAACAATTTCATCTGTGAACACAATCATGTCATCACCTTCTTCAGGCATCCGCTCACTGCAAGCCACCCAACCGTCCGGAATCACCGGATAATTGCTGCTGGGCGACTCGGCGTTTTCGGCACCCTGAAGCATGGCGGCGCGTCCTTGCCACCCTTCCCACATTGCCGCCATCATCATAAACCAGACGTTTCCACAGCCAGCCTTTTTGTTATCAAAGAACCAGTCAGCAAACTCTCGGCTCATGCCGTTCTGCTCTGCTATTTCGTAACGATTATCCATTGCTTTTCTCCTGGTTGAGCATGGCGGCGCGGCGACTCCATGCCAGCCAGGCAGCCGTTTTCGCATCGCGGCCAGCAAGAGGGCAATCTGTATCGTTGTTCCAGGCATTGAATGCTGCCCGCTCATCAGGCACAGATACCGGCGTTGTCGGGGCGGTGTAAAGCGGCTCACATTCCCAGCCTTGCTTTTGCCAGGATGCCAGGACATTTTTTGAGCCTGTCAGAAGTCCGTGATTTTCGTAATAAAGCGATCGCCACGCCACCGGCTCCGCTTCGAGCGATGCCAGCGCCAACTTCATCGCTGCCAACGCCATAGCCGCGTCTTCGTTTACTGCGCCTGGCGTCGCATCGCGCTCTTCTTCAAGCTCCGCGATGGTCTTCAGTAGCCATTCTTTTAGGGTAGTGCTCATAGGTTAGCCCTCTACTTTGGCGGCATTTTTACGGTTTGAACGACACACCAGAGCCCAAAAATTCATTTCGCAAATCAGCGCCGCCGTTGTTTCTGCCCGGCGACGAAATCCCAATTTATTAGACTTACCAACAGAGCGTTTACGCTGACGCATTACTTTTCTCGTGTGCGCCGCTTGCACTTCTTTTTGCCGCTGCTTGGATGCATAAACACCCTTAGCTGGTATCTTACGAGCTTGTTTTTGATAAGCAGTTAACAGGTCATGTACTTCTGTAAATTTAGCCATACTCACTCTCCTTTACCGGCTGCGGCGGTTCGGTCTAAGCGCTCAATTTCGGCTAGGATTAGAGCGCCAGCTTTCACAAGGTCACGACGGCGGTTAGTTGGCTTCCACCACTCATCAGACCACGGCCATTGGCGCGGCGGCTCCCCGACGCATTCGAACAATTCAGATGACAGCGCGTAGCAACCTGCTGCATCTGCTAATTCGCCATGCTCGTACTTGTCATCATGCTCAGACGTCCAACCCTCAATAGCCCGCTGCCGCTGGCGCTCGGATATCACATCCAGAAGCGCGGGATTGAACGCGGTCACCTTTATCTCAGCAATCCGCTTGTCTTTGGCTTCCAGTTCGTCCAGCAGCGCCAGCGCTAACTTTCGCAGGTGGGCATTGCTACCGATCGCAGGGTTCGATAACTCTTCACGTAATGCGCGTTTGTCGATGTTGCTCATTGGCCGGCATCCTTGACTTCATCCCACTCGACCCATGCGTTGTCACCGTCAGCGTCAATTTCTCCCTTATGTCCGCATTTTGCGCACACAACCTCATCGCCAGCCCATAACGCTTCAGGCGTCACTGACCACCCGGTGACTCGCGCCTTTTGATGCTGGCAGCTTGGGCACTTATCAAGCCATTCAACTTCTACAGTTGATGGACCGAAACCATGCTTAGATCGAATGCTCATGACTGCACTCCTTTGCGAAGCTGGGCGGCGAACACCTGTAGTTCGTTAATCTGGCTACGAATAGACATGGCGTTAGCGCCGAACGCATGAGTATCGGGATGCATATCTGCCAACTGCTTAGTCTTGATACTTAACAGGTTATCGATAGCACTGGCCCGCACTTCAGCCAGGAAGGCGTCTGTGGCTGGGGTTTCGATATCCATATTCAGCGGATAGTCTGCGTCCAGTTCTTCGTGAATGAATTCAGCCAGACGCTGACGACTTTCCTTTAGCCCCGCATTCTCCGCAGCAATCTGAGCCAGCTTCATCTCCAGATTATCGATTGTGATATCAGTCTGGCGGCCGTAGCGCTCTGACTCTATGAGGCGCTGCTCGAGCTGTTCGTATGTTGGTTTCATGCGGATGCACCTTCAAATTGATAAGAAATTTTAATCCCGAGCTTTTTAGCCATGGCATGTTCAGCGACAGCACCTTCAGACTCTTTCCATCCGTGCAGCATGTGAATTGCGTCAGCGCAGCGCAGCATTACCAGGCAGATGTCCATGTATTCACGTTGAGATAATCCATCAGGAAGAGCGGCCGGATTTAGTGCAACATGACCACCCGATAACATCTGTTGAGCGACTGCGTTAAACATCGGGCGGTTAAAGTTTTCGTAACCCGTCATTGGTCCTGCGATATAAATTTTCATACTCCTGCCCTCCCCCAAACCATCAATACCCGCTTCATCGCCGGACTGTTCCGGCACTCCTGGCAGATCAAGTTCACCGACTCAGCACGGCGGCCTGATTTCTTTTTTGCCTGCGACAGCGAATAAACACGGTGACCTTTCGGACCTTCAAACTTCAGTTCACCTGTGTTGACCATCACCGATATAACGCTGGATATGCTCCGGTAAGTGGCTCCCATGGCATCTGCGATTTGTGTAGCACCCAGCTTGCTGCCATCGCTCAGTACGGCAACGATCCGCGCCGGGTAGCTGCTATCGCTTACTCTTCTCGCTTTTGCACTGCTGAATGCGCCTTTCATCGCCCGGTTCTTCAGATGATGAGCACCCTCGCCTTTACGCCACTCCTGATACTTCGCCTCACTGGTGAAGTAGCCGAAGCCAGCCATGCTGAAAATAAGACCCAGTCCGCGCAGTGCAGATATTTCCCGATCAAGGCCTTTGCCACTGATGCCAATCACCTCAATGAGGTCAGCGCGCTTAACAGGCTGGTTGGCCTCCACGTAATCAACGATGCGTTGTTTTAAGCTGTCCATCATGCTGCCCCCTTAGAGCGGTATGAATCCCATGTGAATGACAGAGTGCACCCGCCGCCGTCGCTCATGCGGTCAAGAACGCGCTCGCCGATGAACGCAGCCAGCTCTTCCCTGGTCTGGTTGCTGATCAGGATGGTTGGCTTCATCCGCTCATAACGGGTGTTGATGATTTCGAACATGATCAGCTTCTCGGCGTCGCTTCCGAACTGCACACCAACCTCGTCGATAATCAGCAGGTCAGGCTTTGTGAAGTAACGGATCACCTCATCCTCAGTACGGCTTGACCCCTTCGACCATGTCGACTTGTACTCACGGGCAATTTTCAGCGCGGTGGTGAACACAGCTGAGCTTTGGTGCTCGGTGATCGCATGCCGGGCGATAGCCAACGCGAGGTGGTTCTTACCGGTTCCTGGCTTGCCACACATCACCAGTCCGCCACCCTTCTGCAAACGTTCAGGCCAGCGGTTGGCGTATGCCTGGCAGACCTTTAGTGCGCGTTTCGCCTCTTCGTTCACCGGCTCATAATTCTCGAGAGAACAGGATTCGAACCTGGCCGGGATGCTCAGACCATCCATGAGGCGCTCGATGTTTCTTTTGCGGGCTGCTTCGTTGATGCTAATTCTTTCCGCCTGCAAGCGGCCTAGCTCCTCTTTTAGGCATTCAGGGCAGGAGCTTGGGCGTGGGGGAATCTTCACGACAGAGTTTAAAAAATGCCTTGTCCTGCATTCAAAGGGGCCATGCGTTTCGCAGTTCTCGGTGCTGATAGTTAGCTCGATATCTTCATGCTGAACTGGCGGCTTGCTCAGCTCAGTAATGCGTTTCTCAAGTTGATTGATTTTTTCATCCAGCGTCATGATCAGTCCCTCGCCCATGCAGGTATTTCTGTATGGCCGTAGTCTTTGCCAGCAAAGTTCTCAGATACGCGAGACGGAGTGCGCGAAGGCTGTTTAGAACCCTTCGGCTCAAATAAGCCCTGCCAGCCGTTTGCGATGCTCTGGTTGATGATTTCTTCAGGCTGATATCCGCTGCACTTGCAACGTTCGAGCAGGTTGATGGCCTGAGTTACCGTCTGCTGAGACTTGATCGGTTTCTTCAGGTCACGACGATAATCGACCCATGACTTCCAGACTGAAACCGACAGCCACTCAGGAAGCTCAACACAAGCCGGATCGAACGAAGCCGGCTTGGGGGATTTAGGGGGTTTATTAATATTGTCTTTATTGTCTTTTGTATGTTTGTCTTTTGTGTTTACCTTATTTGGGTAAGTGTCGTTACCTGATTCTGGTAAACATTCCTTACCTGATTCAGGTAAATTTACCTCTTTCAGGTAACGTTTATTTTCATTACCGGTTTTGGGTAATTTCACCCATTCACTAACCGTTTTGTTAATGCCGACAGAACGCCCGATTTGGGTAAATACTCCACGCTTCACTAACGAGCTTTTAGCAGCAGAGCATTTGTGCGGAAGAATGCCGGTAAGGGCAGATAACTGATCGTTACTAACCCAGTCAGCTTTTTTGTTGAAACCGTATGTTTTACGCATTACAGCCATGAAGACCAGCAGCTGATGCTGAGACAATCCTGCCAGCATGACAGCCTCCAGAAGTTCATTGGCAATACGCGTATAGCCATCATCAAGATCTGCCACGCGCGGCTCCACGACCTGCAAATCAGGCCTGATTGGTGAGATATTGTTAATTGCTAAGTTCATCAGCAGCCTCCCCGCCTTTCTTGAGGATAATTTCGACACAAAGCAGAATGCAGTTATCGCAGATAGCAACGCCTGGACCGGCAACCATGGTTTTCACGTCGCTATCAATATTGCTTCTGTCGCAGAAAGAGCTTTTATGAGTTGCGTGCTGATTTGCCTTTTCGTTTATTGCTGGCATACTTACTCCCGTTACTTGGCGTAACACAGTGTCTTGAAAGCCGTTGCTGCTACCAACAGCGCGGCTTTCGCCTTTTCAGAGCAGACCTGGCTGCTGCTGCACACGCTTAACGCGCTTCTTTTCGAACTTGTCTGACGGAATCTGCTGCTTCTCCGCCCAGAGTTTTGCGTGTCGTAACACGTCATCGAAAATCCTCCCCTTACGACTGGCTTGTGACATACGCTTGTACATATCGACGGCCTGAAATGCCCCCCCTTGAGCCACCGCTACGGTGAATCCCTGTTTAATCAGTTCATCGCGTACATGCTTCTCGATAAATTCGATGTGGTTCATGGTGTTCTCCGGTTACATGACGCCGAGCATCGACGTGACCATCGTCATTAGCGGTCCTACCTGCTCCGGCATCAGGCGGAACAGCGACGCTATACCCTCGCTTACCTCTTTCAGCTTCTGATGCTCTGGAGCGTCCAGCAGCACGGCCTGTTTAGCTTCAGCACACTCTTTCATCGCAGAGGCGAGCAGCGACATCGTGTCGTTTTGTGGTGCCAGGCGGTTGCGGTACTCCAACGGCAACACGGCCAGGATTGCCGGAGCCAGCTGTCGAATGTTATTGGCGGCGTACTCGGTGTCACCATCGATCCAGCGAAACACTTTCTGCATCTGGCGATGCGAGTCAGTCGGGATATCCAGACCGTTGCCGCCGGTTGCCCGCCACTCTTCAACAATCAGCGCAGCGACAAATTCACGGCTGTGGCAATCAGCTGCCCAGGCGCGAACAGCTGCGCGGATCCCATCGATGTTTAACGCCGTGGAATCAGGTTCCCGGCGATTCTGGTAAATCATCGCCGTTGGCGAAAATTTGTTACCTTGTTGATACGCAAGTGAATGCATTGCTTTCCCTTTCGTGATTAGGGCCGCCGGTCAGGCGGCATTGCTTTTGGGGGGAACAAGGCATCAAGAGATGTGTTGCTCCCTAGCTTGTTCATCGCCTCAACCAGGCGGCGGCACGACTCCAGGTCTGGTGCTCGTATGCCAGCTTCATAGTTAGCAAGGCGGGACTGGTTCCAGCCGCATGAGCCCGCTAACTCTGATTGAGTGATGCCAAGCTTCTTACGTTCGTTGGCGATATTGTTCATGCTGATCCTTTCAATAATGGTCACTCAGCATCATTAAACACAATTCGTGATTAATAATCAACACAAATCGTGAAATGCATTCCAACACGCTACGTGATAAAAATATGCGTATGAAAAAAAATGAATCTATAGCCAGCAGAATTAAGCGCATCCGTGAGTCAAAAGGCCTATCTCAGAGGGCTTTAGCTGATCTTTGTGGGTGGGCTTCGCAATCACGCATAGGAAACTATGAGGCTGGCACACGTAGTGTGAGCGTTGATGATGCAGAGGTTATTGCCAAGGCTTTGGGTATCTCCGCCCCTGAGCTATTATTTGGTGATGACTTTGTTGGCCATTACAAACCAGGAGCAAAGTATCCTTTGATTAGCTGGGTAAGCGCAGGGGCGTGGTGTGAGGCTAATGAGCCATATACTCTGAAAGACATAGAGGAATGGTATGAATCTGATGCTCATATTGAGGGGACGGCTTTCTGGTTACGTGTTCAGGGAGACTCAATGACATCACCCGTTGGACTAAGCATCCCTGAAGGCATGATGGTTCTTGTCGATACCGGGAAAGAACCAGTAAACGGAAGCCTGGTAATAGCTAAACTTACCGACGCTAATGAGGCGACATTCAAAAAGTTGGTTATCGACGGTGGTAATAGATACCTCAAAGGCCTCAATCCGCAGTATCCCCTGATCCCAGTGAATGGTAACTGCAGAATTATTGGTGTTGCCATTCAAACTATGATGAAGCTTTGAAGACCAATTAGGACGGAACCAGGAATGAAAAAAATAATTTTGGCTTTGGTAGTTTCAGCGCTGTTATCTGGATGTGTTATGAAGAGCACAGCCCATGCTGGAAAAGACTTTGATGAAACTAAGATTTCGCAAATCGTTAGTAAGCAGACTACAGAAGCTGACCTTCTCCGCCTGATGGGTGAACCAGTGAAAAAGGAGATCGTTAGCGACAATGAAGTTAAGTGGGTCTACGAATACGTAACTTCTAATGCAGCCGTAAGAATGTTCTCCACTAAGCCAAATGTCGATGTTACGAAAAAGGTTCTTGAAGTATTGATCCGCGATGGCGTTGTTGTTAATCACGCGTATACAAATCCAGGTACAACTACATACAAGTAACCCCTCCAGAACCATCATCATGATTGAAGCCCACTTAGGTGGGCTTTTTTTATGCCCGCCGAAAAAATAAATTTCTATAAAATTCAACAACAACACGATATGTGTTCATTTATAATCACAATTCGTGTTGACTGCATAAACACATTCTGTGATTATCAATCCATCGAAACGAAACATCGACAGCTGAGCGAAGTTAGCCAGCGGCGGACAGCAAGTCGCCTGCTTTTTAACAACATGCAAAGTCGGAACAGCACTCAGTAATCCTGTTTAGACCCCAACGTACAAATTCGGCGTAGCACCGGGCGCGATCCGGTCGGTGTGAGGCTACCCCCTCGCGAGAGCGATAAAGGCGTGGGAACGGGAAAAACGGATGGGATGAGAAGTGCGAAGCGCAAACAGATTTATTCCAGTCCATTCGAAGCTGAGTGGGCTGGGCTGAATTAGAGCATTTCTCCCGCATCAGCGGGTAACGACAGAGGGTAAGACAATGAAGTTTGGCAAAACAAAATGTAATCCATCAACCGACAACGGTGAGGCAAACAGCGTGACTATTGGCAATATCACAATCAGTCAGTTCGGCGAAGGCGGTGTATGGCTTGAGGATGGTGATATAGACGCTGGTTCATTTGATGAAGCCTTGTTCGCAGAGCACATCAAAAAGTTTTACGACGAAAATCTGTGAGTAGATAAGCCGCCTAACAAGCGGCTTTTTTCATACCTCACCGTTCTCGATGAGTGCGGTTAGTTATGACAACCGGCGGCCATCCACCGCCAAAATTGTTTGAATGTGCGCTTGCGCAGAGGTCTTGTATTAACCGTTCCGTTCGCCGCGATAAGGCCAAGAGGATTTATGGGTAAGAAAAATGACGGTGGCTTCGCCTTCCCTATGGAAGCTACAGATGCCACAGCCTGGAAGGATTGCAATCAGGGAATGACGCTACGCGACTACTTCGCGGCTAAGGCTATGGCAGCCATTGTGCGCAGATGGGACGGGCATTCGTTTGGTGGCGGCCCGGAATCACCACAATACAAAGAATTAGCCGAAGATGCGTATTACATTGCCGACGCAATGCTCCGCGCCCGGGAGGTATCATGACAGTCACCCACAACGGCAAGCAGTACTCCGTAAAGCGCTGCGCCCTGAACAATAACGAGTGGCGGTTAACGTCCGTCACCAATCCGCGCGAGCAGGTCACGCTGAACCGCTGGCAGATGCATATCGCTGGCCTCCTGAAACAGGTTGAGGTGAAGGCATGATCAATCATCACCTGCTGCGCGCCGCTCAGAGTAAAGCCGCTATTGCCCTGTTTATTGGTGATGGCGCCATGTGGATGGCAGCCTACGACGAAATGAAGGTTGCCATCGGTTATCCGTGGCATAGAAAAACAGCCTAATCCCCCCTATTCAACCGATCGGCCTGGCATTACGCGGGCGGGATCTGCACATCCAAATTTCAGGAGTTCAGCCATGAACGCATACCTCACTTACGACCGCATCGAAGATCGGCGTTGGGATGAACAGCAGCTCACCGACGAGAAAGAGAAGTGGATCGGCGACCGGGCGCAGCAAATCATCGACATGATGCCCAAAGAACCGTCCGGCCTCTTCCACTTCTCGGTCCCGATTCACAACACACCTTACTCCGGACTTCGCAGCGATAAAGCTGGTGAGGCCTACAACGATTTCATTTCGGCAGTTGCTTACGCCCAGGCGGAACACGACTGGGAACACCGTACCGGCTGCCCGTTTTAATTTTTGAGGGGATTAACGATGGCAAACGAATTAACAATCACAGCGAGCGCGCTGCAGGAAAAAGGCATCGACGTCGCTACCTGGAGTGCTCTGAAGAACAGCATCTATCCTGGCGCCAAAGACGAATCGGTAATGATGGCGCTTGATTATTGCCGCGCCCGTCAACTTGATCCGTTACTGAAGCCCGTTCACCTCGTGCCGATGAGCGTCAAAGACTCGAGAACAGGTAAAAGCGAATGGCGCGACGTGGTCATGCCGGGTATCGGCCTTTACCGCATTCAGGCGGACCGCTCCGGAGATTATGCCGGGGCCCGCGAACCAGAGTTCGGTCCTGACACGACGCAGACGCTTTCTGGTGTCGAGGTGACCTTTCCTCAGTGGTGCAAATACACCGTCTACAAGCGCATGCCCAGCGGCGAGATCGTCGAGTTTAGTGCAAAAGAATACTGGATTGAAAACTACGCAACCGGCGGCCGCGACACCACTGCGCCGAATGCAATGTGGAAAAAGCGCCCATACGGCCAGCTTGCGAAATGCGCAGAAGCCCAGGCGTTGCGTAAGGCATGGCCTGAGATTGGACAGCAGCCAACAGCCGAAGAAATGGAAGGCAAATCACTGGACGTTGATATCCGTGACATCACGCCTCGCAGCACTACAGAAGCGCTTCCACCAGCCGCAAGCGATGAAACCATCCAGTCCATTACCAATCTTTTGAAAGAGCTTGGTAAGGACATGGAGCAAGACTTTCTTCCTCTTTGCAGCGACATCTTCAAGCGGCAAATCCTTGAGGCGTCAGAACTCACTGAAGAAGAGGCGCTGAAAGGGTTTGGCTTCCTTCAGAAAAGGGCTAAGGCGGCAGCATGACACCCGAAATTATCCTGTCCCGCACCGGAATTGACGTAACCACTATCCAACAGGGCGATGAGGCGTGGCACAGGCTGCGCCTCGGCGTCATTACCGCCTCTGAAGTGCACAACGTCATATCCAAGCCAAGATCGGGGAAGAAGTGGACAGACATGAAAATGTCCTACTTCCACACTTTGCTCGCCGAGGTGTGCACCGGCGTAGCGCCAGAGGTGAACGCCAAAGCGTTGGCCTGGGGCAAGCAGTACGAGGAAGATGCTCGTACCCTCTTCGAGTTCACCACTGACGTCAAAGTCACGGAGTCACCGATCTTGTTCCGTGACGAGAGCATGCGCACTGCGTGCTCCCCTGACGGCCTTTGCAGTAACGATTCCGGCCTCGAATTGAAATGTCCGTTCACCTCCCGAGACTTCATGAAATTCCGCCTTGGCGGTTTCGAAGCCATCAAGTCTGCGTACATGGCCCAGGTGCAGTACAGCATGTGGGTGACCGGAAAAGAGGCCTGGTTCTTTGCCAATTACGACCCGCGCATGAAACGCGAAGGCATTCATCATGTCGTCGTTGAGCGGGATCCACAGTACATGTCCGACTTCAACGAAATGGTGCCGGAGTTCATCGAGAAGATGGACGAAGCGCTGGCTGAGATCGGCTTTACGTTTGGGGAACAGTGGAAATGAAACGCACACCCTTCTACCGCCGGCCCGGGCGTACAGGGCAATTCTCCGGCCTCCGTGAACGCGTTATCTGGATGATTCAGGCGCGCGGCCGCCCGGTAACCGGCAGCGAAATCGCCGAGAAGTTCGGCGTCACGCTCATCGAGTTTAACCGGGTAGCCAACGGCATCACCCGCGGTTCCGGACAGATAGCGCAGATAGTTGAGTCGGAGAAATGGCTCAACGAGGACGGCATCTGCGACCGGACATTCGACCTGGTCACGAAGCCAAAGGTCGTAACGCCCCAGGGTAAATCACGACTATTCACCCGGCGCGCCATAGAGCAATCGCAGGAAGGTAGACGGCAGGAGTGCATTGAACGTGCCGCCCGCCGTCGCCGCCTCATTGCTCAGGGCCTCTACATCGACGAAATGGAGTCCATCCTATGACTCACGCTCACGACGACATCAGGGTAGGCACACTGTGCCTTCCCTTCATTGGTAACGGCTGGCTAATGCCATGGGGTGAAGTGGTCAGCAATCCATTAAAGGCGCAGCGGCTCGCTGAGAAATATCGGGAAAGGCAGGAGGCAGCATGACCTATCAACTCCACGTCGGGCGCTGCGAGGACGTTCTGAAAACGCTGCCGGATAACTCAGTTGACGCCATCGTGACGGATCCTCCGTATGGTCTGAGCTTCATGAATCATAAGTGGGATTACGACGTCCCCACCGTTGAGCAGTGGCAGGAATGCCTGCGCGTCCTTAAGCCAGGCGGACACTTGCTGGCGTTTGGCGGATCACGCACCTACCACCGCCTTGTGGTTAATGCAGAGGATGCCGGTTTCGAAATCCGCGACCAAATTCTCTGGATTTACGGCAGCGGCTTCCCCAAGTCGCATAACCTAGATGGTGATTTTGATGGCTGGGGAACGGCTCTGAAGCCTGCGCACGAACCGATCGTCATGGCTCGCAAGCCATTCAAAAAAACGGTGTCAGCGAACATGGCTGAGCACGGTACCGGGGCAATCAATATCAATGCATGCCGCATCCCTACCGACGAGGCGCTAAATGGCGGTGCTGGCGGTCTGCTTTCCCACCAGCGTGATGGTACTGAACCTGTTGCCGATTACGAGCAGGCACCAGAGGGTCGCTGGCCGGCAAACATAATTCACGATGGAAGCGATGCTGTAGTGTCAGCGTTTCCGGATGCGAAAGGCCAGCAAGGAGCGCTTACCGGAAATGAGCCCAGCTCGAAAATGGGAGCGGCGAATTGCTACGGGCAAATGGACCGGCGGCACGAATCAATTCCACGTATCGATAGCAGCAAGAGCGCCGCCCGCTTCTTCTACTGCGCCAAGGTCAAGCCGAAAGAGCGCGATGAAGGCCTCGAGAGATTTATAGCGACATCAGCCAGCGACATGACCGGCGGCCGAAAAGAAGGAAGCGTCGGCATTAACGACCCGCGCGCCGGTGCCGGGCGTACCAGTGGCGCGAAGAACAATCACCCCACCGTTAAGCCGATCGCCCTGATGAGCTATCTCTGCAGGCTGATTACCCCACCTGGCGGTACCGTGATTGATCCGTGGATGGGAAGCGGGAGCACAGGCCGGGCAGCTATAGAGGAAGGTTTCAACTTCATCGGCATCGACCTGAACCCGGATTACGTAACCATTGCATCTGCTCGAATTGCTCACTCCTTCAAAAAGACGACGGAGGCCGCATGACACCAGCAAATGAAAACGCCATCCGCGCCGCCTGCCGCCGCTACACCGAGGAAATTCAGCAGGCCATGCGCAAGAAGCCAAAGCCTAACTGGAACGAAACGGTGCCTCCCATCATCAACAAGCATCACAAGAAAATTGAAGCTCTGGGAGTTAGCCTCCTGGAGTTCGTCGTCAAAACTGGCCGCCTTAACGGGCGGTTTGGAGCCGAACAATGATTCGCCGACAATTCGAAACATCAACCCGATTTCTGCTTGATACCGCCTTTCACCGACTTGAAATAATCCGTGATGAAGGTCTCTACCGCCACCTGCGCATGAAGCAGCCCGGCACGTCCTGTTATTACTTCGACATTATTACCTGGCCGGGATATCTCACTGTCACCGGCGACATGGGAACCTGGACATTCTCCCGTATCGCGGACATGTTCGACTTTTTCGGTCCATGGCAAGACGGTATTAACACCGGTTACTGGTCCGAAAAGCTGGAGGCTGGCGCTGGCTATTCAGCCTGTGAGCTATTGGCGAAAGAGTACGATCATGATGCTTTTTGCCGGAGCCTGAAGGAATCAATGAGCGAATATCTGGAAGATGCTCCAGAAGACCAGCAGGAAGACGAAGACTGGGATGATGAAGACGATACTCCAGACAGTGATAAAGCCAAGGTCCGTGAGGTAGTCCGTGAATTATGCCGCGGTGGGTTTAGCAATGATTGGGAAGCATACCAGGCAGTTTATAACGCTGACTGGCCAGAAAGGTGGAGTGCGTGGGATGTCTGCGATGGGTTGACGTTCAAAACCTACACCAGCCACTTCCGCTGGATCCTTTTTGCCATCACTTGGGCGATCTCCAAATACCACAACACGAAGATGGTCGATAAGTCGATGGCTACCTTCCTCGCAGTGAAAGGGTTACCAGCATGAACAGAGCCGCACCCGTTGATTTGAGGAAAAGCCTCGAAATCGCCAACCACCTGGCGCACATCGGGATTCGCTTTGTGCCGATCCCGGTGGCGACCGAGGAAGAATTCCAGACGCTGGCCGCCGATTTATCGCGACGGCTTGAGCAGATGGCGGTCGAAGCCGAAAAGAATGAAGGCGGTACAGCATGACCAAATACGCGAAACTGGATAGCGAGGTGTTAAGCGCAATCGGCGCTCGGCCAACCTCATTTTCTGAACTATTTAGCCCTTCCGTCAGACAGGAGTGCCTCGTCATTGCTGAAGCAGAAGGAAAGCACCCGATGGACGTCTTCCGCATTCTTGACCGCCGGCTCCAGTCGCTCAGGAAGCTTGGCGTCATCCAGCACGTCAAAGGTAAAGGATGGATACAGCCATGAAGAAACAATTCACAAGGTCGCTATCGCGGCCTTTTTTATTGCTGGCGTTCACATTCAACCGAATTAACCGACAGTTCCGGGAGCATTGACCATGGACATCATCGATACCGCAGCAGAGATTGAAGAGCTTCAGCGTAACGCTGCCCTTTCCGCTCACCGGCTCAACCGCAATGCAGTATCAGCTGAGCATTGCGCAGAGTGCGGGGAAGACATACCGGCGCCTCGACGCGCTGCCGTTCCCGGCTGCCAGACATGCGCTGAGTGCCAGGGCGTTATCGAATTGAGGAATAAGCAGAGGGGGATCCAGTGAAAGAGCGCGGAATGATTTTTAACGGCGAGATGGTGCGCGCCATTCTCGACGGCGGCAAGACGCAGACGCGGCGGCCAGTGAAGGTCCCACACATTGATAGAGATGCAATGTGCGAATTATCTGGCAATGAATTGGCTGGTGAGTTATCGGCGGGAAATTACAGAAGCAGCCCACACGGTAAACCAGGCGATCGTATCTGGGTGCGGGAGACTTGGGCACGCTACAACATCGACCAGGATAGCCACGATATGGCTTACCGAGCTACGCCACCTGGAGATTGGCCGGAAGAAGGAAGATGGCGTCCATCAATTCACATGCCGCGCTGGGCCAGTCGCCTAATGCTGGAAATTACCGGTGTGCGAGTTGAGCGATTGCAGGCCATTACCCTTGGGGATATCTGTAAGGAAATCGGCTGTGGTCTTTACGACTTCCGCCCTGCTACTTATGGCTTTCAGGTGTGGGAAGAACTGTGGAAGTCCATCTACGGCGAAGAAAACTGGCAGGCCAACCCCTGGGTCTGGGTAATCGAATTTAAGGTGGTTCCTAATGTTCCAGCTAATTCAACGGGGTCAGATTTACGCTGACCAGCACGGCTGGCCCGTCATCATCCACAGTTGCACTTCACAGATAGTCCGCTACTGGCGACAGGGTCGGATCAACACCGCTTCAATCGAACGATTCAACAATGACTTTGAGCACCTCGATCACCGTGAGGCGGCGCAGATACGCGCCGAATTGGAGACGAGCGAGCACATTAAATCACTGCGTGCCCAGCGCGCGGCATGAGGACATCAATGAAGACCATTCAGGACATACGAACGCAGCTATCTACCCTTGTCACCGAGGCGCACAAAGTAGCGTGTGCCCTCGACATTGGTGACGAGCGAACCGAGGCTTTCGAGCTATACGAAGCGCTTCGTCGGCTTCAGCGCCAGGGTGCCGCCGGAGAGATTCTCTCAGCAACTAACCCCCTTCTCGCCTCGCCATATTACGACGAGGACTGGGACGAAGATGAAGACGACTGACGCAACTTATAGCCAGTTATGAGCTGGCTATTGGGTGCGAAAGCACTGCTCCGTTATCCCTTTTGCCCGGCCCCGCGCCGGGCTTCTTTTTGGGAGTTAACCATGCAATCAAATCCCATGACCTGGCTCATCGCCGCACTTATGGCGCTGGGCGCTCTCATCTCATTTCTTCACGAACCGGAAGGTGTGCAATGGCTGCTTTTAATGTGGGCGCATTAGTCCAGAAGAAGACCGGCGGCATTCATGGCGTGGTGGATAGCCTGCAGGATCCTGACGGCGACCATCCCCATTACTGGGTGCGGTGGGACGACAGAGATTATTCAGTGCATCTGGAAAAAGAATTACGCGCGGCCACAATCGATGGGCCACGCCTTTATAAAGAAATGGCGTAAGGAGATCACAATGACCGATACCAGCCTGATTCCCGAAAAAGAAGTGATGAACAAGCTTGGGGTTTCATCACGCCAGACCATCTGGAACTACACCAACCGGCACGGTTTTCCCAAGCCAGTCAGGACCCACCCGAAAGCGTACCTGCGGGAAGCTGTTGATGGCTGGATCCTCAATGGCGGCGTTAACCAGAAATGTTCCTGATGTGCCAGAAAAGCTTATCAGCGTGAAGCTCATACGCTTTGCGCTGAGCCTCTATCCAGTCATGTTTGTTGTACACAGCCATTACCCCGCCAAGTTCATGCCCGAGCATCCTCTCAGTAACATGAGGCTCGACATCCATCTCTGACAGCCTTGTTACCAGCGTCCTCCTGAAGTCGTGGGTTCGCCAGTAGCCAAGGTCCATCCCTCCCCTTATTCGATTTACGAATCGGTTGGCGGCAGCGATGCTGATCGGTTCGTTTATGTCCTCCCCGGGGAAAAGTACATCATTGTAAGTTGTCATGGCCTTTTCAAGGAAAGGCTGAATCTGTTCGAAGATGGGACGCCGGATAACGTTGCCCATTTTGCTGTGCTCTTTCGGCACGGTCCAGACCATATCATGCAGATCAAACTCGGCTTTGGTGGCCAGTCGAAGCTCAGATAGCCTTGCCCCCCACAGCATTAGCATCTGGTGAAGAAGCTTATTTGAGGTAGACGCCCGGCTTCTTTCAATAGCCATCCAAATCTGAGCCAGCTCGTTATATGACAGAACTCGGTCGCCCACAGCAGCCCTGGAGCCGAAATCTCTTGGCTGGATGCTCATAATTGCGCAGCTATCTATCACCTGACGCCGCATGCACCAGCTTATCGCAGATCTTAGCTGGCTGAGCACTTGGCGTGCACGTCTCGGGTTGTCCCTTTCCTCTTCTGTGAGGAGGTCCACCCACTGCTTAACTGTGATGGAGGATGCCGGTCTATTAGGGAACGCGTCATGCATCCGCTTCATAACCGTTGATCGGTATAGTGCCTGGGTCTTTTCTCTGAGTGTCGTAGAGACGTAATTGTCGAACCAGTAGTCGAGGCATTGGGCGACCGTCAGGGAGTTCTGCGTCTTCTCCTCAAAGTAGGAGCGCGGATCTGTGCCGGAGAAATAAAGGTTTCGTAAATCAGATGTGATCTGCCTGGCATCCTTTAACGACACCGAAGGGTAGCGGCCAATGCCGAGACGATGAGGTTTACCATGCCAGCGATACCGGTACTGGAACTGGATGACCCCCTTTGGAGAAATGCGCACGCTGAGGCCATCAGCATCAGCCACTTCTTGTGGACCCGAATATGGTTTACCATGAATGGTACGCAGTTTTGTGTCGCTGATAGCCATAAATAATATTTGGTACGCTCAGAAATAGTGGTTTGGTACACTTCTGGTACGCAATATCACATGGACATCAAGACACAGTAAACAACTATATTTAACGTTCGTGGACAAACTCAGGTGAGAAAAGGGTTGTTTTTCGAGTGATAACAGGCAGTTAATTAACTATTGTGGACAATCTTAAACAATGGCAGACACAGATAAACAACCTACCTTCCTATTCCACGACTACGAAACCTTTGGCACCCACCCGGCGCTGGATAGACCGGCACAGTTTGCGGCCATCCGTACCGACGACGAATTCAACATCATTGGCGAGCCTGAGGTCTTTTACTGTAAGCCGGCCGATGACTACCTGCCCCAGCCCGGCGCGGTAATGGTCACCGGGATCACCCCACAGGAAGCCCGGGACAAAGGCGTGAACGAGGCCGCATTCGCCCGGCGCATTCACGACCTCTTCACCGTCCCGAATACCTGCGTGGTCGGTTACAACAACATCCGTTTCGATGACGAAGTGACGCGCAATATCTTCTACCGCAACTTCTACGATCCTTATGCCTGGAGCTGGCAGAACCGCAACTCGCGCTGGGATTTGCTCGACATTATGCGTGCCTGCTATGCGCTGCGCCCGGAAGGCATCAACTGGCCTGAGAATGATGAAGGGCTGCCGAGCTTCAGACTGGAACACCTGACGCGCGCAAACGGTATTGAGCACAGCAATGCCCACGATGCGATGGCCGATGTCTACGCCACCATTGCTATGGCAAAGCTGGTGAAAACCGCTCAGCCGCGGCTGTTTGACTATCTGCTGAGCCACCGCAGCAAGCAGAAACTCACCACACTGATTGATGTGCCGCAGATGAAACCGCTGGTACATATCTCCGGTATGTTTGGCGCCTGGCGCGGCAATACCAGTTGGGTCGCACCGCTGGCCTGGCATCCGGATAACCGTAATGCCGTGATTATGGTGGATTTAGCCGGTGATATTACACCGCTGCTCGATCTCGACAGCGATACGCTGCGCGAACGGCTCTACACCCCAAAAGATGAACTCGGCGATCTGCCCGCGGTGCCGGTCAAACTGGTCCATATCAATAAATGTCCGGTCCTGGCCCAGGCCAATACTCTGCGCGCGGAGGATGCAGACAGGCTGGGGATTAACCGTCAGCGTTGCCTGGATAACCTCAAGGTGCTGCGTGAAAACCCGCAGGTACGTGAGAAAGTGGTGGCGATCTTTGCCGAAGCCGAACCCTTTGTTCCGTCAGACAACGTCGATGCGCAGCTGTACAACGGATTTTTCAGCGACGCAGACCGTGCGGCAATGAATATTGTTCTGCAAACCGAACCGCGTAACTTACCCGCACTGGATATTACCTTCGCGGACGCACGTATCGAAAAACTGATGTTTAATTACCGCGCGCGCAACTATCCTGGCACGCTGGATGAAACCGAACAGGCGCGCTGGCTTCAGCATCGTCGTCATGTGTTTACACCAGAATTTCTGCAGAGCTACGCGCAGGAGCTGGAGATGCTGTATAGCCAGTATGAAGGAAATGCTGAAAAGCAGGCGCTGTTAAAAGCGCTGTATCAGTATGCGCAGGAGATCGTCTGACAGATTTTGGGCGAAAAAAAAACCGGAGGCGATGGTCTCCGGTTTTTTTTTACTTAACTCTTACGCAACGTCTTCGTACTGAGGAACCGGGTTACGGAAGCTCTTCGTGACGCACGCCAGGTAAACCAGGCCGATACCCGCCCAAATCAGGCCAAGCACCATGGAACTCTCTTCCAGGTTAACCCACAGCGCACCCACGGTCAGCGCACCACACATCGGCAGGAACAGATACTGGAAGTGATCTTTCAGCGTTTTATTACGCTTTTCACGGATCCAGAACTGAGAAATAACCGACAGGTTAACAAAGGTGAACGCCACCAGCGCACCGAAGTTAATCAGCGCAGTTGCCATCACCAGGTCAAAGTTAATCGCCAGCAGAGCAATAGCGCCGACCAGGATGATGTTCATCGCCGGCGTACGCCAGGTTGGGTGAACGTAGCCGAAGAAGCTTTTCGGGAATACGCCGTCACGACCCATTACGTACATCAGACGTGCAACGCCTGCGTGCGCGGCCATGCCGGATGCCAGTACCGTGATGGTGGAGAAGATCAACGCGCCAACCTGGAACGCTTTACCCGCCACGTAGAGCATAATTTCTGGCTGAGAGGCATCCGGATCCTTAAAGCGAGAGATATCCGGGAAGTACAGCTGCAGGAAGTAGGTCGCAAAGATAAAGATCAGACCACCAATCAGCGCCGTCAGGAAGATAGCACGCGGGATAACACGCTCTGCGTCCTTGGTCTCTTCAGACAGGTTGCTGATGCCGTCAAAACCGGTAAAGGAGAAGCACAGAATGGTTGCCCCGGTAATCATCGGGATCACATGCGCATCACCAGACCAAAACGGCTTGCTGCTCGCCAGGGTACCTGCACCTTCACCGTGGAAGACACCAAAGATAACCATGCCCAGAATCACGGCAATCAGGATGACCTGAAGCACAACAATAACGGAGTTAAAGTTCGCAACGGACTTGATGCTGCGCAGGTTAAACGCCGTCATAAAGGCCACCAGCGCCACGACGAACATCCACGAAGGGATCGACGGCACCAGTGCTTCAAAATAAATTTTAGCCAGCAGAATGTTGATCATCGGCGCGAACAGATAGTCGAGCAGCGAAGACCAGCCCACCATAAAGCCAACGGTCGGGCTGATGGATTTCTGGGCATAGGTGTAGGCGGAACCGGCAGACGGATAGCGACGGACCAGTTTACCGTAGCTCAGCGCGGTAAAGAGGATCGCAATCAGTGCGAAGGCGTAAGCCGTCGGCACATGACCGTCTGTGAGGCCTGATACGATACCGAATGTATCGAACAGCGTCATTGGCTGCATATAGGCAAGGCCCATCATAACAACCGGAACTAACGTAAGGGTTTTACGTAATTCCACGCGAGAGGTGTTTGGAGTTGCGTTATGCGACATAGTTATTCTCCTTTACGGTGATAACCGCCACGTAAGCGAAAAATTGCCCCATTTCTGTATTCCTCAGCGACAACAACTGTCGGATTTTAGTAAATATCTATCCGGTACGAAGCCCGGCCTCTTGGTTTTTAGTTTCGTTTCATACGTGCAAAAAAAAATAACCGACGCCTTTTATATCGTCGATTATTCATTTGGTTGCAGCGGCGCATTTTGCCCCACATCGGATACAAAAGGCAATACTTTGCAACGCCCGGGGCGATTTTCTTTTTTCTAACTGGCTGATTTCTCGACGCTGCTTTGCGAGTAAACGGCAGCAATAGCACTATTTGCTAAAATTTCGTCCCGCCACCAGGCACTTGCCAGCCCCGCAGTTTGTTCATTCCAGCCGACCCACACCGATTCATTGCTGCTTTGTGCAAGCACCTGTTTTTCAACAAGCGCACCGCTGTCTAAAAACCGCTGTGCCAGATAGCGGGGTAAATAGCCGCACCCCAGGCCACTGATTTGCAGCTCCAGCTTGGTTTTATAGTCGAACACCGTGATCGCCTCCTGCTCATCAAGCAACTGCGTGGAGGCCGCACAGTCGGGACGCGAGCTGTCACCGACCACAATGGCGCGGTAGCCTTTAATCGTGCGCCGGTTAAGGGGTTCCGGCTCCTGCGCGAGCGGATGGTGTGGCGCGACGGCGAAAACCTGCTCCAGCACACCCAGCCGGGCGAAACCGAAATCGCTTAACTGGGGCGGTTCATGCAGCGCACCGACAAAAATATCGGCCCTGCCCTGAGTTAAGGCATCCCATGAATCGCCCAGCACGCCATTAATGAAGATTAATCGGGTTACGCTGTGGTGCTGATAGAACGCCTCAATCAGCGGCGTCAGAAGAGAAAACGGAAAAGTATCATCAACGCCGATGACCAGTTCGTTCTCCCATCCCTGGTGCAGTTTGACGGCCTGTTTTTCCAGTTCGCGAACGGTATGCAGGACGTCGCGCCCCTTCTCCAGCAGCATCTGCCCGGTACGGGTAAAACGGGCGCGGTGACCAGAGCGATCGAGGATCTGGATATTAAGATCGCTTTCCAGTTTATGAACGGTATAGCTCAGCGCCGACGGGGTTTTGAAGAGCTTTGCCGAAGCAGCGGCAAAGCTCCCCTCTTTTTCCAGTGCATCCAGAATAATAAGAACATCCAGCAGCGGTTTCATGTTCGCCCCCTTCCGGTGTGCGATCGTTTCCGCTGAGAAACTTATTCCATCGGCATCACCAGCGGATCGGGATATTGATACTCAAACCCCAGCTCATGACAAATGCGATTGCCATCAACAATTTTGCCTTTACTTTCGTCCTTTGCTTCACCAAAAACAGGCGGAACCAGACCCAGCTGGCGTGCCATCAGCGGGTAAAACGTGCTACGCGCTGGATGAGAAGGCGCACATATATTATAGATGTGCCCACCTTTTGGAGCCTGTAAGAGTAGTTCTATTGCGGCAATTACGTCATCAAGATGCACAAGATTGACGCCATGTTGTCCGTCTGGCGCGGATTTTCCCGCGAAGAAGCGCCCTGGATGTCGTCCGGGGCCAACCAGACCTGCCAGCCGTACGATATCGACCTGGGTGCCGGGAAGATGATGCAGCCAGTCTTCCAGCTCTTTCAGCACTTTACCGCTCGCGGTAACGGGATGACGCTCAGAGGTCTCTTTCACCACGCCGTCAACATCGCCGTAGACCGAGGTTGAGCTGGTAAAAATAATGCGTGGGACGTGATGCGCCAGCGCGCTGTCGACAATCTCCTGCATCGCCTGCAGATAAAATGATTCGCCCGGGCCACTGCGCCGTGCCGGTAACGTAATCACCAGCGCATCAACGTTCATCAGCGTATCCAGATCGTCAGCATCACACACCAGTTCAGGTTCCAGACGCAGCTCGACGCCGTCAATACCGCACATGCGCGCCGCTTCTACCCCATCCGCCGTGGTTTTGCTTCCGGTCACCTGCCAGCCTTTTGCGGCCAATGACATCGCCAGCGGCATTCCCAGCCAACCTAAACCGACAATCGCGACCTTTTTCATGCGAATTCTCCTGACTTTTACTCGTCTTTCTTAAGGCTACGCCAGCCCGACAGAACACACAATTCATAGCGTCAATATGAAATGAATTAATGATCAAAAAAAGCCCTTGCAATCAGTCATACAACTGGTTTAGGTTAAAAGACATCAAATGAATAAGCATTCATCGAGAATTTTATGACACGCGTTCAATTTAAACACCACCATCATCACCATCATCCTGACTAGTCTTTCAGGCGATGTGTGCTGGAAGACGTTTGGATCTTCCAGTGGTGCATGAACGCATAAAAAAGCCCCCGGAAGATCTTCTTCCGGGGGCTTTTTTTTGGACCAAATTCAGACAGGTTAAAACAGGTTAACGAGGAAAACAGAATGTTAGATAACTCACGTTTACGCATAGCTATTCAAAAATCAGGCCGTTTGAGTGATGATTCACGCGAACTGCTCGCCCGCTGCGGGATTAAAATCAACCTGCACACCCAGCGCCTGATTGCCCTGGCTGAAAATATGCCCATCGACATTCTGCGCGTGCGTGATGACGATATTCCCGGCCTCGTGATGGATGGCGTTGTTGACCTCGGCATCATCGGTGAAAACGTGCTGGAAGAAGAGCTCCTGACCCGCCGTGCCCAGGGTGAAGATCCACGCTATTTTACCCTGCGTCGTCTGGACTTCGGCGGCTGCCGCCTGTCGCTGGCCACGCCTGTCGATGAAGCCTGGGACGGCCCGGCCGCGCTGAACGGCAAACGTATCGCCACCTCCTACCCTCACCTGTTAAAACGTTACCTGGATCAGAAAGGCGTGCAGTTTAAATCCTGCCTGCTGAACGGCTCTGTTGAGGTGGCGCCGCGCGCGGGTCTGGCTGACGCCATCTGTGACCTCGTCTCTACGGGCGCCACGCTGGAAGCGAACGGTCTGCGCGAAGTGGAAGTGATTTACCGCTCCAAAGCGTGCCTTATCCAGCGCGACGGCGAAATGGCCGATGCGAAACAGCAGTTGATCGACAAACTGCTGACCCGTATTCAGGGCGTGATTCAGGCCCGTGAATCGAAATACATCATGATGCACGCGCCAACCGAACGTCTTGATGAGGTCATTGCCCTGCTGCCAGGCGCAGAGCGCCCGACCATCCTGCCTCTGGCCGGTGACCAGCAGCGCGTCGCCATGCACATGGTCAGTAGCGAAACCCTGTTCTGGGAGACCATGGAAAAACTGAAGGCGCTGGGCGCAAGCTCAATTCTGGTGCTGCCAATTGAGAAGATGATGGAGTGATGGCCATGAGCTTTAACACAATCATCAACTGGAACGATTGTTCGCAAGAACAACAGCGCGCGCTGCTGATGCGTCCGGCGATTTCCGCCTCAGAAAGCATTACCCGCACCGTGGCCGAGATCCTTGATAACGTCAAAGCCCGTGGCGACGATGCGCTGCGGGAATACAGCGCAAAGTTTGATAAAACCGAGGTTGGCGCTTTAAAGGTAACTGAACAGGAAATCACGGACGCGGAAAGCCGCCTCGGTGATGAGATCAAACAGGCGATGGCCGTCGCGGTGAAAAACATTGATACCTTCCACACCGCGCAGATATTGCAGGCGGTCGATGTGGAAACCGTGCCCGGCGTACGCTGCCAGCAGGTCACGCGTCCGGTTGCGTCGGTGGGGCTTTACATCCCCGGTGGTTCCGCCCCGCTGTTCTCTACCGTATTAATGCTGGCAACCCCGGCACGCATCGCCGGTTGTCAGAAAGTTGTACTGTGCTCGCCGCCTCCGATTGCCGATGAAATTCTCTATGCGGCAAAACTGTGTGGCGTACAGGCGGTGTATAAAGTGGGGGGTGCACAGGCAATTTCCGCGCTGGCGTTTGGTACCGAATCCATTCCTAAAGTGGACAAAATTTTTGGCCCGGGCAACGCGTATGTGACCGAAGCCAAGCGTCAGGTCAGCCAGCGTCTGGACGGTGCCGCAATTGATATGCCTGCCGGTCCTTCTGAGGTGCTGGTGATTGCCGACAGCGGTGCAACGCCGGACTTCGTCGCCTCCGATCTGTTATCCCAGGCAGAACATGGCCCGGACTCACAGGTTATTTTGCTGACGCCGGATGCGGATATGGCAAGACGCGTGGGTGAAGCCGTTGAACGTCAGCTTGCCGACCTGCCGCGCGCCGACACGGCACGCCAGGCACTCTCAGCAAGCCGCCTGATTGTGGCGCGCGATCTGGCGCAGTGCATTGCCATCTCCAACCAGTACGGCCCGGAACACCTGATTATCCAGACCCGCAATGCGCGCGATCTGGTTGACAGCATTACCAGCGCAGGTTCGGTCTTCCTTGGCGACTGGTCACCGGAATCCGCCGGCGATTACGCTTCCGGCACCAACCACGTTCTGCCAACCTACGGATATACATCAACCTGTTCGAGCCTCGGGCTGGCGGATTTCCAGAAACGCATGACCGTACAGGAGCTGTCCCGCGAGGGGTTTGCCTCTCTGGCCTCCACCATTGAGACCCTGGCCGCTGCCGAACGTCTGACCGCCCACAAAAACGCCGTTACGCTGCGCGTTGCAGCCCTGAAGGAGCAAGCATGAGCATTGAAGAATTAGCCCGCGAAAATGTCCGTCGCCTGACGCCTTATCAGTCTGCTCGTCGTCTGGGTGGCAACGGTGATGTCTGGCTGAACGCTAACGAATACCCGACGGCCGTACAGTTCGAGCTGTCGCAGCAAACGCTGAACCGCTATCCGGAATGCCAGCCGAAAGCGGTTATCGAAAATTACGCCCGGTACGCAGGCGTAAAGCCTGAGCAGGTGCTGGTCAGCCGGGGGGCAGATGAAGGCATTGAACTGCTGATCCGAGCCTTCTGCGAACCGGGCAAAGATGCTGTCATGTACTGCCAGCCAACCTACGGAATGTACAGCGTCAGTGCAGAAACCTTTGGCGTGGCGTGCCGTAACGTGCTTTCGCTGGAAGACTGGCAGCTCGATCTGCAGGGGATTGCCGATAATCTTGACGGCGTGAAAGTGGTGTTCGTCTGCAGTCCAAATAACCCGACCGGGCAGATTATCAACCCGCAGGACATTCGAACCCTGCTGGAGATGACGCGCGGTAAAGCGCTGGTGGTGGCTGACGAAGCCTATATTGAGTTCTGCCCGCAGGCGACGCTGGCTGGCTGGCTCGAAGAGTACCCGCACCTGGTTGTACTGCGTACGCTGTCAAAAGCTTTCGCTCTCGCTGGCCTGCGCTGCGGCTTTACGCTGGCCAATAAAGAAGTCATCGACCTGCTGATGAAAGTGATTGCGCCATATCCACTCTCTACGCCGGTTGCCGACATTGCGGCGCAGGCTTTGGCCCCTCAGGGGATCAAGGCGATGCGCGAACGCGTGGCACAAATCCTTGAAGAACGGCAGTATCTGGTCACTGCCCTGAAAGATATTCCCTGCGTGGAGCAGGTATTCGACTCTGAAACCAACTACATCCTGGTACGCTTTACCGCGTCGAGTGCCGTATTTAAATCTTTATGGGATCAGGGCATTATCTTACGAGACCAAAATAAACAACCATCCTTAAGCGGCTGTTTGCGTATTACCGTAGGCACCCGTGCAGAGAGTCAGCGCGTGATTGACGCCCTGAAAGCGGAGAAAGTATGAGCCAGAAGACCCTCTTTATCGATCGTGACGGTACCCTTATTTCGGAGCCGCCAACCGATTTTCAGGTCGATCGTTTCGACAAACTGGCTTTTGAACCCGATGTAATCCCGGTGCTGCTCAAGCTGCAGAAAGCCGGCTATAAGCTGGTGATGATCACTAACCAGGACGGGCTGGGTACCGACAGTTTCCCGCAGGCGGATTTTGACGGCCCGCATAACCTGATGATGCAGGTGCTGACCTCTCAGGGCGTTGAATTTGATGAGGTGCTGATCTGCCCACACCTGCCTGCCGATGAATGTGACTGCCGCAAGCCGAAGGTAAAGCTGGTCGAACGCTACCTGACGGATGACGTGCTGGATAAAGCCAATAGCTATGTCATTGGCGATCGCATGACCGATATTACACTGGCGGAGAACATGGGTATCTCCGGGCTGCGCTATGACCGTTCCACCCTTAACTGGGCAAAAATTGGTGAGCAGTTGACCCAGCGTGACCGCTACTCGCACGTTGAGCGCAACACCAAAGAGACGCAAATCGACGTTAAGGTCTGGTTGGATCGTGAAGGCGGCAGCAAGATCCACACCGGTGTGGGTTTCTTTGACCATATGCTGGACCAGATCGCGACCCACGGTGGTTTCCGCATGGAGATCGCCGTGAAAGGCGATTTGTATATCGACGATCACCACACCGTGGAAGATACCGGCCTGGCGCTGGGTGAAGCGCTGAAGCTGGCACTCGGCGACAAACGCGGCATCAACCGTTTTGGTTTTGTGCTGCCGATGGACGAGTGCCTGGCGCGCTGCGCAATGGATATCTCCGGGCGCCCACACCTGGAATACAAAGCGGATTTCACCTACCAGCGCGTGGGCGACCTCAGCACCGAAATGGTTGAACACTTCTTCCGTTCATTGTCCTACACCATGGGCCTGACGTTGCACCTCAAGACCAAGGGCAAGAACGACCACCACCGCGTGGAAAGCCTGTTCAAAGCCTTTGGCCGTACCCTCCGCCAGGCGATTCGTGTGGAAGGTGACGCCCTGCCCTCATCGAAAGGAGTGCTGTAATGAATGTGGTGATTCTGGATACCGGATGCGCCAACCTGAACTCCGTAAAATCGGCAATTGCCCGTCACGGCTATGCGCCGGACGTGAGTCGCGACCCTGACGTCGTACTGCGCGCCGATAAGCTTTTTCTGCCCGGCGTAGGGACAGCGCAGGCGGCGATGGATCAGATCCACGAGCGCGAGCTGGTGAGTCTCATCAAAGCCTGTACTCAACCGGTGCTGGGAATTTGTCTCGGCATGCAGCTCTTGGGCCGACGCAGTGAAGAGAGCAACGGCGTTGATCTGCTCGGGATTATTGACGAAGACGTGCCGAAAATGACCGATCACGGTCTGCCTCTGCCGCACATGGGCTGGAACCGTGTTTATGCCAAAGCCGGTGACAGACTGTTTCGCGGCATTGAAGACGGGGCCTATTTTTACTTCGTGCACAGCTACGCCATGCCGGTAAATCCGTACACCATTGCCCAGTGCAATTACGGCGAAGCATTTACCGCGGCGGTGCAGAAAGATAACTTCTTCGGCGTGCAGTTTCACCCGGAACGTTCGGGTGCCGCAGGCGCACAGTTGCTGAAAAACTTCCTGGAGATGTAATGATTATTCCCGCTTTAGATTTAATCGACGGCACGGTTGTCCGTCTCCATCAGGGCGATTACGGGCAGCAACGCGACTACGGTAACGACCCCTTGCCACGTCTGCAGGATTATGCTGCCCAGGGCGCGCAGGTGCTGCACCTGGTGGATTTGACTGGCGCAAAAGATCCGACAAAACGTCAAATCCCACTTCTTAAAAAACTGGTGGCCGGCGTAGATGTGCCGGTCCAGGTAGGCGGTGGCGTGCGTACGGAAGATGACGTTGCGGCGCTGCTGGACGCTGGCGTGGCGCGGGTGGTCGTCGGCTCGACTGCCGTTAACGATCCTGAAAAGGTTAAAGCCTGGTTCCGCCGCTTTGGCGCTGACGCGCTGGTGCTGGCGCTGGATGTTCGTATCGACGAACAGGGTAACAAGCAGGTTGCAGTCAGCGGCTGGCAGGAAAATTCCGGGGTGACGCTGGAAGAGCTGGTCGAGAGGTATCTGCCCGTTGGCCTGAAGCACGTGCTGTGCACCGATATCTCCCGCGACGGCACGCTGGCAGGCTCTAACGTTTCTTTATACCAAGAAGTCTGTGCGCGTTATCCGCAGGTGGCCTTCCAGTCATCGGGGGGTATTGGTGATATCGCTGATATTGCCGCGCTGCGCGGAACGGGTGTACAGGGCGTGATTGTGGGCCGGGCCCTGCTGGAAGGTAAATTTACTGTGACGGAGGCGATTCAATGCTGGCAAAACGGATAATCCCTTGCCTGGACGTACGTGACGGCCAGGTAGTGAAAGGCGTGCAATTCCGCAACCACGAAATCATTGGCGATATCGTCCCGCTGGCAAAACGCTACGCTGAAGAAGGCGCAGATGAGCTGGTGTTTTACGATATCACCGCCTCCAGCGATGGCCGCGTTGTGGATAAAAGCTGGGTGGCGCGCGTGGCAGAAGTGATTGATATTCCCTTCTGCGTGGCTGGTGGGATTAAATCTGCGGAAGACGCTGCAAAAATTCTCTCCTTTGGTGCCGATAAGATTTCCATTAACTCCCCTGCTTTGGCAGACCCGGAGCTGATTACCCGTCTGGCCGATCGCTTTGGCGTACAGTGTATTGTTGTGGGGATTGACACCTGGTATGACGCCGCAACGGGTAAATACCATGTCAACCAGTACACCGGCGACGAAAGCCGGACACGCGTAACCCAATGGGAAACGCTGGACTGGGTGCAGGAAGTGCAGAAACGTGGCGCAGGCGAAATTGTGCTGAACATGATGAACCAGGACGGCGTGCGTAACGGTTACGACCTGGAGCAGCTGAAAAAAGTCCGCGCGGTCTGCCACGTACCGCTGATTGCTTCCGGCGGTGCAGGCACCATGGAACACTTCCTCGAAGCCTTCCGCGATGCAAACGTTGACGGCGCGCTGGCGGCCTCTGTGTTCCACAAACAGATTATTAATATTGGTGAGTTAAAAACGTACCTGGCCGACCAGGGCGTGGAGATCAGGGTATGTTAACAGAGCAACAACAGGCGCAGCTGGACTGGGAAAAAACTGACGGATTACTGCCGGTGGTTGTACAGCATGCTGTTTCAGGTGAAGTGCTGATGCTGGGGTATATGAACCAGGACGCGCTGGCAAAAACGCTCCACAGCGGTAAGGTCACCTTTTTCTCGCGCACCAAACAGCGCCTGTGGACCAAAGGGGAAACCTCTGGCCATTTCCTGAATGTGGTCAGCATTACGCCGGACTGCGATAACGATACGCTTCTGGTACTGGTGAATCCGATCGGCCCAACCTGCCACAAGGGCACCAGCAGCTGCTTCGGCGACGCAAGCCACCAGTGGCTGTTCCTGTATCAGCTGGAACAGTTACTCGCTGAGCGTAAAACGGCGGATCCTGAAAGTTCGTATACGGCTAAGCTGTACGCCAGCGGGACTAAACGTATTGCGCAAAAGGTGGGGGAAGAAGGCGTTGAGACAGCACTGGCCGCGACCGTGCATGACCGCGAGGAGCTGACGAACGAGGCGTCGGATTTGATGTATCACCTGCTGGTACTGCTGCAGGATCAGGACCTTGATTTAACGGCGGTGATTGAGAATCTACGTAAGAGACATAAATAAAAAAACCGGGGAATTTCCCCGGTTTTTTTATCTGATGAGAATCACGCTTTTGGTTTGTAGTTCCGCAACGCGTTGCGACCCAACACCACACCTGAACCGATAATCCCGCCAAGCAGGACAGCAAGGATCAGAGTGATGGCCTTTTTCGGACTGTCACGATAAACAGGAAGATCCGGTTTCATGACATAGCGATAGACATGAATGGTGTCCGGGTTAACATTCAACTTCTCGATATCCAGCAAGTTCTGCTTAGTCTGATAGTACGCTCCAGAGAACACCAGCGGACGTGAAGCTTCGTTTTCAATCATCGATTTTAACGCTTCGCTGCCCAGCAGGAACATGGTTTCCTGCGTCACGTCCTGAGTTTGCTGAATCTGTGGAGAGGTGATTTTCGCTGCTTCTGCGTTCTTCAGCGCTTCCGTAATCTGTTTGATACGCAAATCTTTTTGCTCCTGAGAGACTTTCTCCTGGTTCTCCAGGGAGTCATTCAGGGTTGTGATCTGCTGCTTAATGTTATCTTTTAGGTCAAGCGCCAGTTCTTTCGCCGTCTGCTCGTCTACCTGTTGAATATATTGGGCCAGCTGCTTCTGAGCAGCCTCCGCAGATTCCCCGGTATAAGAGACACTTAATGGCAATGATTGTCCTTTAACTGCCTGCTCAATCGTCAGCTTTTCCGGAATTTCCTGGTTTTCAAGTGCCTGAGATAAAGCAGAGAAAGAAGAGTTGAAACGTCCAATCACTCTGGTTTGAATATCGAGCATTGAGGGGGCTGCACCGCCATAAAGTATGTTTAAAGCATTCGAGTACGTCGCGATTTGCGCCGCATCAGGCTGTGAGATGATGGCCGACGATGTCCACTTTTCTTCTACTACACTGATATAGATACCTGCAAGGATGATAAAAACTGCGACAAAAGCTCCAATAATCAACTTTCCACGCCACAGTTGCATCACTAAATCGATGAAATCAAGTTGCTCCAGGTCATTGCTACGCGTGACCGGGTTATTGTTGTTTTGCGTCATACTGTCCCTAACGAATAAAAAGGGCAAAAATAATCATAAAGTATAGTGTATCTGTTACTGGCAATTTTTCTATAAGAATCCGATGAGTTATATCGGAAAGATTGGTTATGTAACTCACGTCTAACGCGCTATCATATAGCAGTTCTGATGCTTCCGGCATCAATTAGACCGAAAAGTTAACGAGGAAAGGTATGAAATTTTTGGTTACGGGCGTGGCGGGATTTATTGGTTCAAATGTCAGCAAGCGCTTGTTGGATGCAGGACACCATGTTGTGGGGATTGATAATCTAAATGACTACTATGATGTCAATCTTAAGCTGGCACGTCTGGATCTGCTGACATCTGGCAATTTCACCTTACACAAGCTGGACTTGGCCGATCGTGAAGGCATGGCAGCACTGTTCGCCCGTGAGAAATTTGATCGCGTCATCCACCTGGCCGCACAGGCAGGCGTACGCTACTCGCTTGAAAATCCTCACGCCTATGCTGATGCCAACCTGGTAGGGCACCTCAACGTGCTGGAAGGCTGTCGCCATCATAAGGTACAACATCTTCTGTATGCGTCTTCCAGCTCCGTTTACGGTCTGAATCGCAAGATGCCTTTTTCGACTGACGATTCGGTCGATCACCCTGTCTCACTTTATGCCGCGACCAAAAAAGCCAATGAACTGATGTCGCATACCTATTCCCACCTGTACAACCTGCCCACGACGGGCCTGCGTTTCTTTACCGTGTACGGTCCGTGGGGACGCCCGGACATGGCGCTGTTCAAGTTCACCAAAGCGATGATTGAAGGCAAGAGTATCGATGTCTACAACTACGGCAAGATGAAGCGTGACTTCACCTACATCGATGATATCGCTGAAGCGATCATCCGCCTGCAGGATGTGATCCCTCAGGCTGATGCGAACTGGACCGTTGAGACCGGTTCGCCAGCGACCAGCTCCGCGCCGTATCGCGTCTACAACATCGGTAACAGCTCGCCTGTCGAATTGATGGATTACATTACCGCGCTGGAAGATGCGTTAGGTAAAAAGGCAGAAAAAAACATGATGCCCATCCAGCCCGGTGACGTGCTGGAAACCAGCGCCGATACGAAGGCGTTGTATGACGTCATTGGATTTAAACCGCAGACCTCGGTAAAAGACGGAGTGAAGAACTTTGTCGACTGGTACCGTAATTTCTATAAGGTTTAATACAAAAAAACCCGGCGCATGAGCCGGGTTTTTTATGTGCGGTAGAAAGGAGATTAGTCGCTACCAAACAGATCGCGGGTATAAACCTTATCCGCCACGTCTGCCAGCTCTTCCGCCATACGGTTCGAGATAATCACATCCGCTTCTTTCTTGAAAGCGTCCAGATCGCGAACCACACGGGAGTGGAAGAACTCGTCTTCCTGCATCGCTGGTTCATAGATAATGACCTGCACGCCTTTCGCCTTAATACGCTTCATGATCCCCTGAATGGAAGAGGCGCGGAAGTTATCAGAACCGCTCTTCATGATCAGACGATAGACACCCACCACTTTTGGCTGACGCGCGAGAATGGAATCAGAAATGAAGTCTTTACGCGTGCGGTTGGCATCCACAATCGCGGAAATCAAATTGTTAGGCACCGCCTGATAGTTTGCCAGCAGCTGTTTGGTATCTTTTGGCAGGCAGTAACCGCCGTAGCCAAACGACGGGTTGTTGTAATGGTTACCAATACGCGGGTCGAGGCACACGCCTTCGATGATCTGGCGGGTGTTCAGGCCCAGACTCTCTGCATAGCTGTCCAGCTCGTTGAAGTAGGCCACGCGCATTGCCAGATAGGTATTAGCGAAGAGCTTGATTGCCTCGGCTTCGGTGGAGTCAGTGAACAGTACCGGAATATCTTTCTTGATTGCTCCTTCCTGCAGCAGTGCGGCGAAGCGCTCCGCACGCTCAGAACGCTCACCGATCACGATACGGGATGGATGCAGGTTATCGTATAACGCCCTGCCCTCGCGCAGAAATTCTGGCGAGAAGAAGACATTATCAATACCCAACTCTTCTTTAATCGATTTGGTGAAGCCTACTGGAATGGTCGATTTGATGATCATCACCGCTTTTGGGTTGATTGCGATAACATCTTTGATCACCGCTTCCACGGTTGAAGTGTTGAAGTAGTTGGTTTTAGGGTCGTAATCCGTTGGTGTGGCGATGATGACGAAATCTGCGTCGCGGTAGGCGTCTTCTTTGTCCGTCGTTGCACGGAAATTCAGCGGTTTGTTGGCGAGGTATTCCTGGATTTCTTTATCGACAATCGGGGATTGCTTTTGATTAAGCATATCCACTTTAGACTGAACGATATCCAACGCCACCACTTCATGGTTTTGTGCGATCAGAATGCCGTTTGATAGGCCTACATAGCCTGTTCCGGAGATAGTTATTTTCATTCGTTCAACTTCTTCAAGTTTAAGTTTCAGGAGGCGTAAGTACACCACCGCAATAAACAACTGTTGAGGTTTTTACCTCTTAAGTTGAGCGGCTGTCAAGGCGAAAGCCTGGCTGCGAAAATGTGAAAATGCAGTGGTTTATACGGCGTTGAAAGACGCTCGCTGGACAAAGCAAGTCCAGATGGGCTTATTCGTGATAAAAAAAGCCCGGTGAGCATCACCGGGCTTAATTATCAGGCTGAGTTAAATCAGATTAATCCAGCCATTCGGTATGGAACACACCTTCTTTATCGGTACGTTTATAGGTATGCGCACCGAAGTAATCACGCTGCGCCTGAATCAGGTTCGCTGGCAGCACGGCAGCACGGTAGCTGTCATAGTACGCCACCGCAGCGGAGAAGGTCGGTACAGGGATACCGTTCTGCACAGCGTAAGCAACCACGTCACGCAGCGCCTGCTGGTATTCGTCCGCGATTTTCTTGAAGTACGGTGCCAGCAGCAGATTCGCGATACCGGCATTTCCAGCGTACGCATCAGTAATTTTCTGCAGGAACTGAGCGCGAATAATGCAACCCGCACGGAAGATCTTCGCGATTTCGCCGTAGTTCAGATCCCAGTTGTTTTCGTCTGAAGCGGCACGAAGCTGAGAGAAGCCCTGCGCGTAGGAGACGATTTTACCCAGGTACAGAGCACGGCGAACTTTCTCGACGAATTCAGCTTTGTCACCGGCGGGTTTAGCCTGTGGGCCAGACAGCACTTTGGATGCCGCAACACGCTGCTCTTTCAGGGAAGAAATGTAACGCGCAAATACGGATTCGGTGATCAGAGACAGCGGTTCACCCAGATCCAGAGAGCTCTGGCTGGTCCATTTACCGGTACCTTTGTTCGCAGCTTCGTCCAGAATCACATCAACCAGGTATTTACCCTCTTCATCTTTCTTGGTGAAGATATCTTTGGTGATGTCAATCAGGTAGCTGTTCAGCTCACCTTTGTTCCACTCGGTAAAGGTTTCAGCCATCTCTTCGTTAGAGAGGTTCAGGCCGCCTTTCAGAAGAGAGTAAGCTTCTGCGATGAGTTGCATGTCGCCGTATTCGATGCCGTTGTGAACCATCTTCACATAATGGCCCGCACCGTCTGGACCAATATAGGTCACACACGGCTCGCCGTCTTCCGCAACCGCAGCGATTTTGGTCAGGATTGGCGCAACCAACTCATAGGCTTCTTTCTGACCACCAGGCATGATAGATGGGCCTTTCAGTGCGCCCTCTTCACCACCGGAAACACCGGTACCGATGAAGTTGAAGCCTTCAGCAGACAGTTCACGGTTGCGACGAATGGTGTCCTGGAAGAAGGTGTTACCGCCATCAATGATGATGTCGCCTTTTTCGAGGAAAGGTTTCAGAGAGTCGATAGCAGCATCAGTACCTGCACCCGCTTTAACCATTAACAGGATACGACGGGGCGTTTCCAGAGACTCAACAAACTCTTTCACCGTATAAAAAGGAACCAGTTTCTTGCCTGGATTCTCGGCAATCACTTCTTCAGTCTTATCACGGGAGCGGTTGAAAACGGAGACGGTATAACCACGGCTTTCGATGTTGAGCGCCAGGTTGCGCCCCATCACTGCCATACCGACAACGCCGATCTGTTGCTTGGACATTACATACTCCTGTCAGGTGTGGTCGCTGCGACTTATGCGCGGCTTGAATGTTTTAATGATATTAACTCAGGATGATATCTAAAGGTACAATAAAAACTCGTGTTCAATCTGAATGTTACAAATTAAAGCAATTATTGTAAAAGTGATTAATATGCTGCACAAAAATCACTCGCGTCGATTTGAAGCATTGCGCAACGATTGCTTCGTAACTGATCTAATTCATTAGTATTGTAGAAAGCCGCATCTACAGAATACTCGTTCCAGGAAGGTCTGTTTGGATCAGAGAATGTTTTTGCTGTTACAATAATTATCATCATAGAGACTGCACTAACTATCACTACAACCGGTATAAATCCCATTTTATTCCTTTGGGTTGTAAGTGCGTGACTGAAGATATAAGCCAGAGGAATAAAAGCAAAATAGTTAAATCGCGAAAATGCTGGCATAAAGTAGAAACCAAGGTGGAAACAGGAACAAATGAATGCTAAGGACCACATTCTATCCAGATAGGCATCGACCATATTCCTCTTGGCCAAATAATAGCTAATAATTAAAACATCCACAAATGCGCCGAAACCAATTTCTGCCTTAAATGAATTGATATCTCGTGTGTAAAGGGTAGCTTTTCTATAAAGTTCTGGACCTACCACAGGAATATTTGCGACTAGGCCCAGATTTAAAAGCACAACGCCGCCCAAAAAAACAAATATACCTATAATAGCACCACCTGCAAATACGATCTGAGCCTTTCTCATTCTATAAAAAAATCTAAACAATAATACAAAGATTGCAGAGTAGTGAAATAGTACAGCAATAATAAGATACTTATAAAACCCCCGCCGATTATCTCGCATTAAACTATTACAGGCAAAAAAACTAATCGTAATTGCTGCAAACTGTCTTATCTGATCCAAAACTAGAGATAATCCGCCTAGCATAACGACACAAGTGATAAAGGCTGGTCCGTTAAGAACAATAACACTAGATAAAGTCAACCTATATAATAAGTAGAAACAAAAAAAATAAAAAATAAAAATAGCTATCTGAAAAATGTCTGTTACATTTGCCATGCCAAATAAGTAAGTGTTAAACAATAAATCATATCTAATATCAAATTGTTTTTGGAAATAGTCAAAAACGTAATAATAATTCAGCCAATCTACACCATTAAAATAATAAAGAGTAGCAAAAAGAGTAAACATCAACGTTAAAGCAAAAGAAAGAATTTTTGAATAGGCTTGATTAAGTAAGCAAATTACAGTGCAAAATGTAAAACAAATAACTATAACAATCCAAGGCATGGCAATCATTCCATCAATCCTTAGTTAAATGCATATATTTTACAAGTAGTGAGTAATCTTTACTCTGACTAAAATGCTTATATGCTTCAGTAGCGCCTACAAGTGAAATATGCATACCATCGAGGCTATAAGGAACTAAATAACCATCTTTTACAAACAATCCATTTGAATTGAACATATCATCTTGATTAATATAAAAGATATTTGGATCATCAATTAAATATTGCCGAACATAGTTATTTCCATGCTCCGGCAATTTCAAATCATTTATATTCAAATCTCCACCGTCAAGTATATATCTCTGAAATTTATTTAGTGGGTTTTTTCGATATAAAACTGGCGCAGAAATCATTATAATCTTGATATTATTTGTCAATGCAAAATCTATAACCGACTTCACGTCATTGATATAACCTTGTTGATAAATGGCATTCCAATCGGATGCTAATATAAGATATTTATATTTTTTGTTTTGAATTGCGTCTTTAAGAAACCTTCTATTTTCTAAGCATTGCTTAAATGCAGCATGGGCTTTACTACCTGTATAATCATCATTGAATGATGGGAAACACCAGTTTGTAGAAACTGACTGCAGATTTATATTATATTTTTGTGCAAAATTTTTCCACAATGGATCAAATTGACCAGCAAATGAATCGCCAAAGATGAGAGTCTCAGCTTTTTTATTAGCATCACCAAGATAACATTGAGTTCCAGCGCGACGATCAACTTTGAGCGACTGGGAATCATTAAATGAATAAAAACAATAGCCGTTTTCTCGTAGAGGCATAGTTATGTATTGCGAAAGGTTATTCATGAGTACGATCCGGTCCTCAGAATAACGACTAAGCACACCATTTTTTGCATAAGTGAACGATGCGCAAGCAACAACAATTATAGCCAAAATTAATGGCTTGACCTTAAATATCAATTTCCATTGGATAATTTTATTCCATTTAATTAACTCAACATAACGATAACTAATATACCCAAATATAATAGACAATGGAATACCGACAATCCAAGCATTAGTGATGTCGTAATAATAGCTAAAAGCTACTAATGGCCAATGCCAGAGATACACTGAGTAAGAGATTTTCCCCAAAAATTGGGATAATGGATTACCTGTTGCAATACTGTTACCCTGATCCCCCCAAATTATGAAAAATGCACCGAGTACAGGTAACAACGCGAAGTAACCAGGCCAAGCAGTATGACTGTTAATGACAAAGAATGAAATTATTACTAAAGCCAGACCTGTTTTCTCTATATAATTTTTATATTGGCTGTCTAACTTTAAAGGATAAAGAAACGCGATGCCCCCTAGTAACATTTCCCAAACTCGAGATGGTAATAAAAAATATGCAGCATCCGGCCAGTGTTGCGTCATATATACATTCAACAGAAAAAAAACGACTGTCAACCCCACAATGATTTTCTTTATAGTATTGAGATTGAACAGTTTGTGTAAGCCAATAAAAAGGAATGGATAAATAAGATAAAATTGCCATTCAACTGATAGAGACCAAGTGTGAAGCAAGAATTTCTCGTGAGAATTTAGATCAAAATAACCTGATTCTAACCAGTAAATGATATTAGATATAAAGAATAGACTACTCGTGACATGTTTTCCAAGTGTACGATAATCAACAGGTACTAATACAAACCATCCGACAATAAGTAATGCAAGACATACGAGAGTTAATGCCGGAATGATACGATTTACTCTGGCAACATAAAAACCAATTAAATTAAAGCATTTTGACTCAATAGCAGTGGAAATTATTCCTGTCATCAGATAACCGGATATAACAAAAAAAACATCAACACCAGCAAATCCACCAGGAACCCACTCAGGTTTAAAGTGATAAATCATAACTGCAAGGACTGCAAATGCCCTCAACCCATTAATATCTTTACGGAATTTCAATGCAAACCCCTAATAACTGGAATTGATATTGTTATAGCCCAAGGATAGTAAAAGTTTACCATTTGAAGATAAACGGCAAAGCAATTAATCAGATCTCGAGATATATTCAATAACATTAATATATTTACTGATTACCACTCTTTCATCGAAATCTCGTTGAACTTTATCGCGACTATTTCGACTCATTTTTTCTTTATCGGAACCAGAAGACTGTAAAAATTTTTCAAGGCATTCAACAAGACTGCTTACCGATCGAGGTTCGCATAAATAGCCGTTGATACCATCGTCAACTACTTCACGGCAACCAATATTATTTGTGGTGATAATAGGACGACCAATCGCTGCAGCTTCCAATAGAGATTTAGGTACACCTTCTCTATAGTAAGAAGGCAGAACAATACAATCCGCTTTTTTTAATTCATCTTCAACGTAGTCAGTAAATCCAAGATAATTAACAATACCCCTTTTCTGCCATTCATCTAATTCTTGCGACTTGATGGCTGATGCGCTGCTCTCATCCAATGGACCAAGAAGACAAAATTCAGTATGCGGATATTTTTCTCTCAATTCTTTGGCAGCATCAGCATAGAGACGTATCCCTTTCTCAGCAATTAAACGTGCTACGAGCAAGAACCGGATATTTTTTTTTGCTTCAAATGGTGTATATTCAAAACGAGATAAATCTACACCGGATCCAGGTAAACGGTCACATTGTTTTTCAGTAACAATATGGAGATCAAGAAACAATTTTTTATCTTCATCGTTTTGAAAAAATATAAAGTCAGCTTTTTTTTGACTAGTTTTATATAGAAATGCAACAAGTTTCGAGAATATATTCTTTTGAATAAAGATAACCCCTAACCCTGCAATATTATTAATAACTTTAATATTTAAAAGGGATGCAGCAAAAGTTGCATATATATTATTTTTGGGAGTAAAGTTGAGGGTGAGATTAACCCCTTCTTTTTTGAAAATTTTATAGAAATCATAAAATGTTAGCAAATCAACAAATGGATTTTTCCCCCATCTTTGCATTTTAATTTGAAAATACTTACAACCCAGCGATTCCAATTTATCTTTATAATCTGAATCAGGAGATACAGCAATTACCTCATGGCCAGCGCTAATAAGTGTACGAATAGTGTTGCGGCGGAAGTTATAAATATACCAACTTGTATTCGCCGTAATAGATATTTTCATTTGAGCAACTTATTTCAAGAAAGAATGTTTTTTCATGATGCCATCTTTTATTCCACGAAGCATAAACCCCATCCTAGTCTTGCGGGGGGATACATTCGAGAAAATAAAGAATTTCAGCGGCATCATAATTAATAATTTAATTTTGTAACTTATTTCGAAATGTGGCTCACGTAAAGAGAAGATCCAGTTGCGATATACATAATAGAGTCTGAAAGGCGATCCTATATTGATCGATTTCCCAATCGGAAGCTTCAAATCCTTGGCACCTAAGTTATGACGCATTGCGACGGTTGTTGTCATCAAAACATGATATCCAAGATATCTGGCTCTATAACACCACTCGATATCAATCGAGTCAATAAACCATTCGGCTTTATTAAAGCCAATTGCGGCGAACACATCAATATTATACAAGGTACCAGATGATATGATTGATTTAACACTAAATACTGTGTCAGTTATTGCAATACTATTCCGGAAGTATTTTTCATATCTTGTATTATCCCTTTCATTAATAACAGATGGACCAATACATGCAATTTTTATGTCACTTTGTTCTTTGATTCTCTGATATTCACTATATAACGCATCAATTAAACCATCCTCAACTGATGAGTCCTGATCAAAAGTGATGATGTAATCAGCTTTATTTTTCATAGCATATACAAATCCGATATTTTGCGCATATGCTATGCCTAAATTTTCATTAGGCTGAATGAGAATTACATCGTTTACTCCTTCAAGGAAACTTTTCAAATCGAGCTGGCAATTCGCATCATTACTATTATCAACAACAATAACTTTTTCAACTTGTTTGGCGATCGCAGCTATATTATTCCCAAAAGAGTCTAGATCGGGATTAAATGTTACTATCAATGCATAAATATTCAATTTTGACTCCCTGAGAAACATTTTTTCCTGAAACAAAACATAAATAGTGAGGCTAATGATTCGGTTATTAAGACAGAAAGAGCCGCACCAATGGCCCCATAAAAGTGAACAAGCAATGGCATATGTAATAAATGAAGAATGGAAACAACGAAATATATAGTTCTAAGAAGTTTGGTTTTCCCTTGCGTTAAATACAAATTTTGGGCATACGCAATTCCAAAAGATATTGATATAATACTAAAGGATAAAATATAATATATAGGCAGTCCCGCAATAAACTGTTTACCCAAGAAAATTGCATACACTACTTTGCTAAATAACATTAGCCCTATAACAATCACAACCGAAAAACTTACAAGAATAAATGTTGATTTCCTCCATAGATCATAAAATTCCTTCCCTTCTTTTTTTGAAATCCTTGGGAAAAATGCTTGTGCTATTGGAGATAAGATCCCTTGAGCAGCGGATTTTAACTTATCAGCGCTGGAATAATAACCTGTTTCAGTAGGACCTTTCACCGAGCCAAGATATATTAATGTTAAAGAACTATATATATTGGTAAACACATTGGATATAAAAATATCAAATCCGCTTCGAAATCTTAATAGTATGTTTCTAACTAATACTTTACTAACGGTTTGATATTTAAGATAATAATGCAGGTAAAAAGTCGATATTATATTTGGCAATGCCACATTTATAGAATAGGCAAGCATTGCAATATATATATCATCCTTATTTCTTACAAAGAGAACAACTATTAATATTGAAACAACGCGTGTGATAGAAGTAGATATAACTATAAAACCAGTCTTTTCTTTCCCAATAAAGAAATGTGTCTGATTACAAACTGAGCTTAATACAGTAAATAGTAGAATTATATAGCAGCCAGCGAATCCATAATCTATTAATATAAAATAAGTCGCAACCACAAGTACCGAACAGAAAATGAATATTAAAAGCCTGCAAACCAGAATTTCACAAAGAATAATGTTATCTTCTTTTTTTTCTAACGATCTTGATATATCTCTAGCGCCGGTTAATGTAAACCCATATTCAACAAGCATAACAAGATATTGTTGGGCTGCAAGGAATATAGATAAGATACCGAACTGTGTAACACCCAGACTTCTTGTTATAACCGGAAGTGTAATAAAGGGAAAGAGGTAAATACTTCCTCTTACTAAAAAAAGGTGTAAAATAGATTTTACAGGGACATCTCTAATAAATTTATGCATATAGTTATATGGGTATATACCAAGCCCTATCTATTTTACAAGTAGGGCTTAGTTCAACTCAGAGAGTGTTGAATTTTGGTTGATTTAGATCTTTCGCTGAAAGCTGCGGTTCATCTTCTAATGGCCAGGATATTTTTAGCTCGGGATCATTCCAAATGAGACCTCTGTCGCTTTCTGGATGATAGTAATTTGTAGTCTTATAAACGAATTCGGCTGTTTCACTTATAACCAGAAAGCCATGTGCAAAGCCTTCTGGTATCCACAACTGGCGTTTATTGTCTGCTGAAAGGCTTACTCCAACCCATTTACCAAATGTAGATGAACTCTTACGAATATCAACCGCGACATCAAATACTTCCCCTGCAACACAGCGCACCAGTTTGCCCTGTGCATAGGGTTCCAGTTGATAATGCAAACCACGCAGAACTCCTTTGCAGGATTTTGAATGATTATCCTGCACAAACTCAACTTTACGTCCTACCGCCTCTTCAAAAACTTTCTGACTGAAACTTTCAAAGAAAAAACCACGATCGTCACCAAATACTTTTGGTTCAAAAATTAATACATCTGGTATATCAGTTTTAATTACGTTCATGTCTTAGTAACCTTTAATCATCTTCAGCAGGTATTGGCCATATGCATTTTTCTTCAACGGCTCAGCCAGCTTCTTTACCTGCTCCGCATCAATAAACCCTTTGCGATACGCAATCTCTTCCGGACAGGAGACCTTCAGCCCCTGACGCTCTTCAATTGTTGCGATGAAGTTACTTGCTTCAATCAGGCTCTGGTGCGTACCGGTATCCAGCCAGGCATAACCACGTCCCATCATGGCAACTGACAGACGTCCCTGCTCAAGATAAATACGGTTGATATCCGTAATTTCAAGCTCACCGCGCGCAGAAGGTTTCAGGTTTTTAGCCATTTCTACAACGTCGTTATCGTAGAAGTAAAGGCCCGTAACGGCATAGTTACTCTTAGGCTCCAGCGGCTTTTCTTCCAGGCTGATTGCCGTACCGTTTTTATCAAACTCCACAACGCCATAGCGTTCAGGGTCGTTAACGTGATAGGCAAATACAGTTGCACCATCATCTTTATTCAACGCAGCTTCAAGCTGCTTCGGCAGATCATGGCCATAGAAAATGTTATCGCCCAGCACCAGCGCGCAGCTATCGTCACCAATGAACTCTTCGCCAATAATAAAGGCCTGTGCAAGTCCATCAGGGCTTGGCTGAACTTTATACTGAAGGTTTAATCCCCACTGGCTGCCGTCGCCCAGAAGTTGTTCAAAGCGCGGAGTATCCTGCGGCGTACTGATGATGAGAATATCTTTGATCCCCGCCAGCATCAGTGTTGACAGCGGATAGTAAATCATTGGTTTGTCATAAATTGGCAGCAATTGCTTGCTCACTGCCATAGTAACTGGGTAGAGACGAGTGCCGGATCCACCAGCAAGAATAATACCTTTACGCGTAGCCATTGTAATTTCTCTATAAATGCAAATTGCCCGAAGCCGGGCAATTATTTAATGTTAGATTGATTCAGCGGAAAAAAGCTCGGCGAGCATTCGCTTAACGCCAACATCCCATGCCGGTAAAACCAGGCCAAAGTTGCGCTGGAATTTCTCTGTATTTAAACGCGAATTCTGAGGACGACGCGCAGGCGTAGGATACGCGGTGGTAGGAACGGCATTGAGCTTTTCAATTTCCAGTTCAATCCCCGCCTTTCTGGCTTCATCGAAGACTAACGCGGCATAGTCATACCAGGTGGTCGTGTCTGATGCAACGAGATGATAGAGGCCAGCCACTTCAGGTTTTACCATGGCCACACGGATAGCATGCGCGGTACAGTCAGCCAGTAACTCAGCGCCTGTTGGCGCACCAACCTGATCATTGATTACGGAGAGTTCTTTACGCGCTTTCGCCAGGCGAAGCATTGTTTTTGCAAAGTTATTGCCTTTGCCGGCGTAAACCCAACTTGTGCGGAAAATCAGGTATTTAGCGCAATGTGCCTGGAGCGCTTTTTCACCGTCGAGCTTGGTCTGTCCATACACATTAAGAGGTGCGGTCGCATCCGTTTCGCGCCATGGCGTTTCGCCATCGCCTGGAAAGACGTAATCAGTAGAATAGTGAACAACCCAGGCACCGATTTTAGCCGCTTCTTTCGCAATTGCCTCGACGCTGGTTGCGTTGAGCAACTGAGCGAATTCCTGCTCTGATTCAGCTTTATCGACTGCGGTATGCGCCGCTGCGTTGACGATGACGTCAGGTCTGATGGTGCGGACGGTTTCAGCGATGCCTTCCGGATTGCTAAAATCCCCGCAGTATTCTTTGGAATGCACGTCAAGTGCAATCACGTTCCCTAACGGTGCGAGTGCGCGCTGTAGCTCCCAGCCCACTTGTCCTGTCTTGCCGAACAGAAGAATGTTCATTATTGACGTTCTCCGTAATTCTGTTCGATCCAGGTCTTGTAAGCACCGCTTTTAACGTTGTTAACCCAGTCCTTGTTGCTCAGATACCATTCCACGGTCTTACGGATACCGCTTTCGAAGGTCTCTTCAGGCTTCCATCCCAGCTCAACGCCAATTTTATGCGCATCAATCGCGTAGCGGCGGTCATGCCCGGGGCGGTCAGCGACGTAAGTAATCTGATCGCGATAGGAACCTTCTTTCGGCACGATTTCATCCAGCAGATCGCAAATGGTGTGGACCACGTCCAGATTTTGCTTTTCGTTATGCCCGCCGATGTTGTATGTCTCACCCGTTTTACCCTGGGTTACGACGGTGTACAGCGCACGCGCATGATCTTCAACATACAGCCAGTCACGGATCTGGTCGCCTTTACCGTAAATAGGCAGCGCTTTACCGTCCAGAGCATTCAAAATCACCAGCGGGATCAGCTTCTCAGGAAAGTGATACGGGCCATAATTATTTGAGCAGTTGGTCACGATTGTTGGGAAACCGTAAGTGCGCAGCCATGCGCGAACCAGATGGTCGCTGGAAGCTTTTGAGGCAGAATAAGGGCTACTTGGCGCATAGGCGGTGGTTTCAGTGAACATCGGCAAATCGATTGAGGCTGGATGCTCGTCAGGGTGCGGTAAATCACCGTACACTTCGTCCGTAGATATATGATGGAAACGGAACGCTTTCTTCGCGGTATCATCCAGTGTTGACCAATACGCGCGAGCCGCCTCGAGCAAGACATAAGTGCCAACGATATTGGTTTCAATAAATGCAGCCGGACCTGTGATGGAGCGATCAACGTGGCTTTCTGCCGCCAAGTGCATTACGGCATCCGGTTTATGCTCAGCGAAGATACGGTCCATAGCAGCTTTGTCACAAATGTCCGCACGCTCAAAGACATATCGACCGCTATCGCAAACGTCAGTAAGCGACTCAAGGTTACCAGCATAGGTGAGCTTATCCACATTGACGACGTCATCCTGGGTATTTTTGATAATATGTCGTACCACCGCTGAGCCGATAAAACCTGCTCCACCCGTCACAAGAATTTTCACGTTATCTGTTCCGTCTATTGAATATGTCGAGATATTGATGCCCTGAAACCAGCCATATAACTGTGGATTCAGAAATTTTGCACGCTACCGCCCCTGGCTTAACAGCTACCAGTGCACTGAGCGAATGTTGAATAAAGGATTTGGGAGTCTGATAACAGACAAAAAACTGGCGTTAATTGTCATCCTAAATGGTCTTAGAAACAAGCACAAATCGTTACAAATCAGTCCACATTTGAATCAGATAACCCCATGTTATCATTATAATTAATAACAAAAAACGGCAGTCACCATTTTGGTTATGTTTTACATAGCCAAATGATAACTGCCGCTTATTCAAAAGTCAGAGAGGAATCAGTCGTTAGCCAGCAACTTCTCAATCCGGCTTCTGAACTTCTGACCTTCCTTCAGGTTACGCAGGCCATACTTCACAAATGCCTGCATATAGCCCAGTTTCTTACCGCAGTCGTAGCTGTCACCGGTCATCAGCATCGCATCAACAGACTGCTTCTTAGCCAGTTCAGCAATCGCATCGGTCAACTGGATACGGTCCCAGGCACCCGGCTCGGTTTTTTCCAGCTCGGCCCAGATATCCGCGTTGAGAACATAACGGCCGACGGCCATCAGGTCAGAATCCAGCGTCTGCGGCTGATCCGGTTTCTCGATAAACTCAACGATACGGCTCACCTGCCCTTCCGTTTCCAGCGCTTCTTTAGTCTGGATAACAGAGTACTCGGAGAGATCGCCTTTCATGCGCTTAGCAAGTACCTGGCTACGGCCCGTTTCGTTGAAGCGCGCCACCATTGCCGCAAGGTTGTAACGCAGCGGATCGGCAGATGCGCTGTCGATAATGATATCCGGCAGTACAACGATGAACGGGTTGTCACCCACGACCGGGCGTGCGCAAAGAATGGAGTGGCCCAGACCCAGCGGCTGCGCCTGACGCACGTTCATGATGGTTACGCCAGGAGGACAGATAGACTGCACTTCAGCCAGCAGCTGGCGTTTTACGCGCTGCTCAAGCAACGCTTCGAGTTCGTAAGAGGTGTCGAAGTGGTTTTCTACCGCATTCTTGGAGGAGTGCGTAACCAGGACGATTTCTTTGATCCCTGCAGCAACAATTTCATCGACAATGTATTGAATCATCGGTTTGTCGACAATCGGCAGCATCTCTTTAGGAATGGCTTTTGTGGCTGGCAACATATGCATGCCCAAGCCTGCTACCGGAATGACTGCTTTCAAATTAATCATTATTTCTTCCACCTTAAAATGGTTGACGAATTATAGCTCTTTAACCTGTTTTCGCCAGCATGATTTGCCGTGATTCTTATATGATGTTAGGGGACCACATCACAAAAAACAGTAGTTGTAATCTGAATAGATCGCGTTTCTGTGCCAGGAATAGTCGCAAAAAAAGACAATTGTCGATTATCTGTGCGGGAGCGCAAAATTCAGCCGCTCCGTATTCACCACCTGCTGGTCCACGCGGTCAATATCCACGGAGCTCTGCCCTTTCTCATTCACAGCCTTGATGTTCGCCAGCGACAGTAAGGTCTCATCTTTAGCCATAAACTTGCCTCGGACATCCTTACGCAGGTCGAAATTCATCTTCAGCGCCGGGCCGACGGCAGCTTCCTGCATCACGTTGATATTACGCAAGAAGAGGTGCTGCGGTTTGTTGTGCAACTCAAGCGTAGCCCGCTGCATCTCAACGTTGGTGATGGCCACAAAGGAGGTGGCGTTGCCGGAGGAAATTTGTATTCCGCGCAGTTTGTACGCAAGCTGGCGATTATCCAGGCGAATGTCGTTCAGCTTAAAGTTCTGAGGTATCGAGAGATAGTCGCCCTTTATTACACCGTAGCCGATCAGCATGCCGGCACTATTGACCATATCGACATTATCAATAATGAAATTATCACAGCCATAAATGGCTACCGTGGCGTTGTCTATTCCCGCCTTCTTGCTGAAGTCAGGAGTGATATTCTTGGCCTTAATATTGCGAATAATAAAGTGCTTACCGTTTTCGACGTGGACTAACTGACGACAGTTGCTGCCGGTGATATTTGCCACCACGAAGTTCTTCACGGTTTGCTTTTCCGGATAATCGTTGTCGTAGGTGCTGCCGGCGAGACCAATGCCGATGCCCCAGTTGATCTTGCCGTTCGTACAGTTAATGTTGTCAATCACATGATCGGAGATCAGGATGTTACGGTCATTAATGGCGACGTTCCACTCAATCGCGTCGCCCTGGAGATGGCTGAATTTACTGTTAGTGATGCGCGCGCCATCTATCTGATTATGGAATCCCTGGCGCAGGATGGCGTAGTTCGCCTGGCTTACGCTGATGTTATCAATCAGCAGGTTGCGCATGACGCGCGGCTTTTTGCCGCCAATGTAGATCTGCGTCACCGGTCCAAAGCCGCTCATTGCCAGCCCTTTAATCACACAGTCTGAACCGCGAATGTCCAGCGTAATGTTCTCCGTGCGGCCGTCACCTTCACCAATCACTTTACTGCCTTCCTGCAGCACGAAGCGTCCGCGACCATTGCCCGTTAACGCACCGCGGATCAGCAGCGTTTTACCGTCAGGAATGAAAATGCCCGTATTGATGTTTTTACAGGTGAGCCCGGCAGGGACAACAACGGTGTCGCCTTCGTTAAACGCCTGCTTAAAGGCGGCGATCCAGTCGTTGTTATTGTACTGGTTAACAGAGACCGTCTTTCCGGTTGCCGCCCGCGCAATGCGGGACGACAGCAGCGGCGTAGCCGCCAGGACGGATAAAGAAGAGACAAAGGTGCGTCGGGTAATCTTTTTCAGCATACAACCTCGGCGTTACAACGTTTGCAGCAGGCTCGCTAACTGGCGATTAATCACCTGCTGGTTAAAATCTGCTTCAACTTTTTGTCGGGCGTTGTGGATAACGGGCTCCAGCGCCTGTTGGTCGATGCCGCTAAATTCGGCTAAACGATCCGCAAGGGCCATCGCATTATTCTCCGGTACCAGCCAGCCGGAGTAATCAGACTTGATTAACTCCGGGATCCCGCTGTGCAGGGTCGACACCACCGGAATACCGACGGCCATAGCCTCCATTAACGCAACCGGGATCCCTTCCATATCGCCATCGGCGCCGGTCACGGAAGGCAGCAGGAATACATCCGCCTCATCCAGCATGGCCTTCACCTCGTGGCTTGGCTTAAAACCTGGCATCTCCACGTAATCTTCCAGCTGATACTGTTCGATAAGCGTGCGAAGACGACGCTCCCACGGGCCAATACCGAGAATGCGATAGCGGAAATCCACGCCGCGCGCTCGCAGCTGGCGGCAGGCTTCGATGGCCACGTGCAGACCTTTTTTCTCCGTCAGACGCGCCACAGAGATAATCTGCAGCGGTTTTCCCGGTACCTTGACCGGGCGGCGGGTAAAGCGCTCTAAATCCACGCCCATACGCGAAACGGTGATTTTTTCCTGCGGACAGCCCATGTTTTTCAGACGCCCGGCCCACAGGTCGCTGATGGGCAGCATCATGTCGCCACGGCGGAAAAGCTGCTGATACTCCGGCGTGTAGTGGTTCAATACTTCGCGGCTGGAGATGTCGATACCGTGGAAGATGGTCGCAATTTTACCGTCAATCACCCCCAACTCACGCAGTTTGGCGGCGGTCACGCCCGCCGGGCCAAAGTGAGCAATAAACACATCGGCGCGGTACGCCTGCGCCGTTTGACCACAAATGGCGGACAGGATCAGGTTGCGAGATTCCGCGCCATAGCGGGAAACATTCAGCGCGCGCCAGGTCGATGCACGATGGATCCCGCGTAAGGTCTGGCTGGCCCGGTGGCGCAGCTTATTTACTCTTCCTGAGGGCTCGTCCTGCAGCCAGCGGGTTTTCGCCTCCAGCCCATACTGCGTATACGCCGCATGGGTATTTTGTGTATCGCCCTTTTGCAGGGCGATGATCTCCACGTCGTATCCCATATCGATAAACGCGGTGATTTGGTTCAGCACAAAGGTTTCAGACGACAGCGGAAATTTCAGTAAGAAGAAACCAACCTTCATTTCCCCTCCCGGACGCGGTCGAGCACCGATTTCACCATCCCAATTCCCTTCTCGCGCTCGGCTTTCACCGCGACGGCCAGGCGTTCATTGATGGCAGGCAGTTGCCCCAGGGTATCGCCCACCATCGCGCCAAGCGAACCATCCAGCAGATGACGAATATCAACGGCCATTTCAGGCATGCCAAGCTGCTGCATAATGCCGGCTGACTTGTGCTCGTAGTTAATCGCAATGGCCGGCGTGCCAAAGTTCATCGAAATGATCGCCGAGTGCAGACGCGTGCCCACGGTGAGGTCACAGGCTGAGAGCAATTTGCCCATCTCGAGGTCGTTCAGTTCGTCCATCACCACGTGATAACGGGACGGATCGTTTACCAGGTTGCGCAGGTTCAGCGCCACCATGCGGTCATCTTTGTTATAGCTGTCGATGCCGGTACAGGTTGAAAGCGCCAGCACCTGGTATCCGCTGTCCAGCACACGGTTCACCACGTCAGCAAACGCTTTCTCATACGCCGCCTGGGTGGTGCCTAAACGTTTATCAAACGGTGCAAGTTCGCGCAGGGTGATGGCGACCGTTTTCTGTTTCGCCGCCACGTCCAGCCAGTGCTGCACTGCGTAGCTCGCCTGGAAACTGTCGTCCTGATGATCCACCAGCCAGGCGGTGTCCACCCCGTGTTCCACTTTCGAAGTGTCAATCTCGCTGCGTTTCATCATATCGAGGCTTACCGACTCACGCAGGATCAGGGCATCGCAGTGGCCGAAGACATAGTTTGCCAGCTGGTTAAACTGCGGATCCTGGAACGGCCCGACGCTGTGACCAATCATAAACAGCGGTTTTTTCGCCATGAATGTGCAGAGTGCGTGCTCAAACTGCGGCACACCGTAAAGATCGACGAAGAACGATCCTCCGACCTGAATAATGGCGTCGTAGCCCGACAGCAGTCGAACGAAATCCGTGAAGCCCTGAGCAATGGCGATGTTACGCAGCTTGCCGGTATCAGTTACACGGGACAGCAACACCTGATGCTGATAGCGACGGCGCAGAACTTTCTTCACGCGTCCCATCACGCCGGCAGCGTTGTTGTGCTGCTTCATCTGGCTGTATAGCGGGTCGCCCATTACCGGGCGGTTCAATAACCAGGAAGAGCTGACCGGATAACGGCTCATCACGTCCACTTCAGTCTCAGGCTTAAGGGTGTTAATCGCATCCAATAAACCGCGCAGAATGGCGCTGTCGCCACGGTTGCCGCAGGTATGGTTGCCAAGAATAAGTAATTTCATAATGGCCTCTTAAATAACTAGCCTGCGCGAAGCAGCGTTTTCATTTTTTCGTTACGGCAAAACTGGCGCTTCATCTCAACCACCAGCGCATTACGTGACAGCACAATCATCACGCCAAACGCCAGTGCACCTGCTGCGACCTGTATTGCCAGCATGGCCGCGAGCGGCAGATGGCCAGTGAGCACGATGCCCAGTCCATAGCTCACCGCAAGGGTAGGCAGTGACAGATAAAACGGCAGCCACAGGCTCAGAATGTACTGCCGGTAGCTGGAGCCCAGCACCGGCTTGATCATCACGAAGTAGCTCAGAACGGTGTTGATGATCTGCACCAGCAGAAAACCAAGCGTGACCCCAATGGCGCCGGCCATATGCCCACCGACGATAATCGCCGGAATAAACAGGAACGTTTTAAACACGTTGAATTTGAAGCTGATATCAACCCGCGCTTTAGCCATCAGCAGTGAGCCAATCGGGTTGCCAACGGATCGCAGCAGCCCCACCACGCACAGTAACTGCAGGATCGGGATAATGCTGTTCCACTTCTCGCCAAACACCAGCGGCACGAAGTTGCTCGAGACCACCATCAGCCCCAGCAAAACCGGGAAATTGATAATGCCCACCACAGAGAGCAGCTTGTAAAAATTGACGCGCAGCTTCTCGGTGTCATCCTGAATTTTGGCGAACGCCGGGAACAGTACGCGGGTGATAATCGGGTTGAGCTTCATTGGTGGTACTACCGCAACGTTGTACGCCAGGTTGTACCCGCCCGCGACGCTCGCCCCGAGGATGCGTGCCAGCACCAGCGTGGAGAGGTTAGTGTTGACATAGTTGATGATGCTGTCGGCGGTGAGCCACGCGCCAAAACGCAGGTTGGATGACACCGAAGCGAGAGAGAAATGCAGCCCAGGACGGTAAATCTTGCGACCAAAGTAGCCGAACAGCAGCGTACGCACGGCAGAGTTAACCAGATACCCGAGGATAGCGGTCATGGCCAGCGGCCAGAAATGGGCGCTGACCACGGTAAAGGTAAACCCTGCGAGAACGGCGCTGGTCTCGATCATCCCAATCTTGTTGAATTCCAGCTCTTTCTGCATCAGCGCGCGGAACTGTTGCCCGTGCGGGATCACCACAAAAGCAAACGAGAGCGTACGCATCAGCGGTGCCAGATCGGGGTTGTGCAGCACGCTGGCGATGATATCGCTCAACAGGAACACCAGCACGAAAACGAACACCCCCAACCCAACGTTCAGCCAGTAGAGCGTGGTCAGTTCCAGATGGCTGATCTCTTTGCGCTGGATAATCGAGTTAGCAATGCCGAAGTCAGACAACGTATCGGCCAGCGCGATAATCACCAGCGAGACGGTCAGCAGACCGAACTGGTGGTTATCGATAATGCGCGCCAGCACCGTCATCTGCACCAGGCCGAGGCCAATGATGACAATGGTCGCCATCGCTGACCATTTGGCGCCGCTGATGGTTTTTTCACGTAAGCTCATCTTAGTACGCCGCTTTGTTCACGAAACCTTTGAAGATGGTCAGAAAGACGATCTTGATATCGAACCAGAGGCTCCATTCACGGATGTACTCCAGGTCGAATTCGATGCGTTTTTCCATTTTTTCCAGCGTGTCGGTCTCGCCACGCCAGCCGTTGATCTGCGCCCAGCCGGTAATGCCTGGCTTCACTTTATGGCGCAACATGTAGCCTTCAATCAGCGAGCGGTATTGTTCGTTGTGAGCCACGGCATGGGGACGGGGTCCGACAATCGACATGCCACCGGTAAAGACGTTGATAAACTGCGGCAGCTCATCCAGCGAGGTACGGCGCAGGAAGTTCCCCACCCGCGTAACGCGTGGATCGTTCTGCGTCGCCTGGGTCACGACCTTGTCGTTCTCCATCACCTTCATTGAGCGGAATTTCCACACCATGATGGGCTTACCGTCCATGCCGTAGCGGGTCTGACGGAAGATAACCGGGCCCGGAGAGCTCAGCTTCACCGCCAGGGCAATGCAGCACAGCACCGGGGAGATCAGCAGTAAGATCAGTGAAGAGAGCACGATATCTTCCAGGCGCTTGAGCACGCGATTGATACCCGACAGCGGGGTGTCATACAGCGGCACGACCGGCACGCCGTTCACTTCTTCAATACGGGAATGGAGGATGTTAAAGGTAAAGACGTCCGGGATCAGGATCACCGAACAGGTGGTATCGGCCAGTTCACGCATCAGTTTCTTAATGCGGGATTCATCTTTCATCTGCATCGCGATGTATACGTTATGAATTTTGCCGGCTTTGGCGTCCTCAATAAGCTGTTCGTAATTACCAGCCCAGTCTGAAGGCACGCCGCCAGGCTTCGCGTCGTGATAAATCCCGACCACTTCAAAACCTAACCATGGCTCTTTGCGGAAGCTATCGAGAAGCACCTTCCCTACCGGCAAATCCCCCGCCACGGCGACAAAGCGACGGTTATAACCGCGGTTACGCAGCCAGCCGGCACCAAAACGGATCAGGGTGCGGCATACGACCATGCCGACGCTGGTAATCAGGTACCAGCACAGATACGTCACCAGGCGATTATCAAAATCATGGCTGAATGCCACCAGACCTGCACTGAAGATCAGGCTTAATGTCCAGTTCTGCAGCAACAGCATCAGTTCGGTGGTCATTTTCACACCACGCCACGAACGGTAGAAGTCGGTCATCCCCCCGATCATCTGGAACACAACCAGCGCAATCAGCGCCATGAGCAGATGCATGTAGAAGAAGGATTGCCCGCTTACCCAACTCACCACCCATAATCCGCCGACCATGATGGTGATATCAGAAAAACGCTGCACCATGGAGATTAACGATGCATTCGTTCTCGCTCGTTCGCGTTTTTTTAGATTCGTCATCGTTGTTCCTTTAGTTCAACACCTGCCCCCTCACCCCACATCAGGGTGAGGGGGAAAGCTATTTACTGATTCAACAGCGCCAGAATATCCTTCGTTCGCGCTTCCATCAGCGCTGTATCCGCGCGGGATTCCACGTTCAGGCGCACCACCGGCTCGGTATTTGAAGAGCGCAGGTTAAAACGCCACTGCGGGAACGCCATGCTGATGCCGTCGGTACGGTCAATTTCCAGCGCATGGAGGGCAAAATGCTGCTCCACGCGGGCAATGGCCTCGGCCGGCTGCGCCAGTTTGCTGTTGATTTCGCCACTTGCCGGGAAGGCCGCCATGCGGTCGCGTACCAGCTCGCCAAGGGTCTGCCCTTTCAGACACAGCAGCTCGGTCACCAGCAGCCACGGGATCATTCCGCTGTCGCAGTAGGCAAAATCACGGAAATAGTGGTGGGCGCTCATCTCGCCGCCATAAATGGCGTCTTCTTCGCGCATACGCTCTTTGATGAAGGCATGACCGGTTTTGGACATCACCGGCTGGCCGCCCGCGGCGTTCACCACATCCACGGTGTTCCAGGACAGACGCGGATCGTGAATGATCTTCGCGCCCGGGTTCTTCTCGAGGAACGCTTCCGCCAGCAGGCCGACAATGTAGTAGCCTTCGATGAACTGGCCTTTTTCGTCGAACAGGAAGCAGCGGTCGAAATCGCCGTCAAAGGCGATACCCATATCGGCACCGTGTTCGATGACCGCGTTACGGGTGTCGTCGCGGCACTCCGGCAGCAGCGGGTTCGGGATACCGTTCGGGAAGTTGCCGTCCGGGGTGTTATGGACCTTAACGAAGGTTACCGGGACGTTCAGGGCCTTAAAGCGGGCTTCGAGCGCATCCACCACCGGGCCGGCCGCGCCGTTACCGGAGTTGATCACCAGCTTCAGCGGTTTCAGGTTTGCAACGTTGATGTAGCCCAGCAGATGGTCGATGTACGCTTTACGCAGGTCGATCTGCTTATAGCTGCCGCGTTTCGCTTCATTCACCGGCGGGAAATCGTTAGCTTCGGCGAGACGCTGCACGTCACGCAGACCGGTATCACCGCTGATAGGACGCGCGCCCTTGCGCACCAGCTTCATACCGTTGTAGTCCATCGGGTTATGGCTGGCCGTCACTTCGATACCGCCGTCCACGCCGAGGTGGAAGGTGGCAAAGTAAATCTCTTCGGTACCGGACAAGCCGATATCCAGCACGTCCACTCCCGCATCCTGCAGCCCTTTTGCCAGCGCCAGCTTCAGGGACTCACTGGTCAGGCGCACATCGCCGCCCAGGACAATCGTTTGTGGCTTAAGATATTCGCCGTATGCGCGGCCAATGCGCCACGCAATGTCTTCATTCAGCTCTTCGCCCAGCTTGCCGCGAATATCGTAGGCTTTAAAACAGGTTAATTTTTCCATGATGACCCCTTTTTCAGGCAACAGTTGGCCCGCCCGATTAACAGGCAAATTTGTTTTTATTCATTCGCAGGCCGGATGCGCGAAACGCTATCCGGCTTTAGAGACGGCGCTATACCCGCCCGTAACGGTCCTGGAAACGGACAATATCGTCTTCTTCCAGGTACGAACCGGAGCGCACTTCAATTAAGTCGAGAGGAATTTTCCCCGGGTTTTCCAGACAGTGCGTGGCTCCCAGCGGAATATAGATTGACTCGTTTTCGCCCAGCAGTTTCACTTCGCCATCAATCGTGACTTTGGCGGTACCCGCCACCACGACCCAGTGCTCGGCACGGTGGTGGTGCATCTGTACCGACAGCCCCTCCCCCGGTTTCACGGTGATGCGTTTCACCTGGTAACGTTCACCGGCATCGATGGAGTCATATTTGCCCCACGGACGATACACTTCGCGGTGGATATGGTGTTCATGGCGACCATCGGCCTTGATCTTCTCCACCACTTTTTTAACGTCCTGCACGGCATTACGGTCAGCAATCAGCACGGCGTCTTTCGTCTGTACGACCACCAGATCCTTCACGCCAACTGTGGTCACCAGACCGGACTCGGCGTAGACATAGCTGTTTTCCGTTTTGTGGCTGATAACATCACCGTGGTGGACGTTACCCTCCGGGGTATGGGCGCTGATCTCCCACAGGGAGGACCAGGAGCCAACATCGCTCCAGCCCGCATCCATCGGTACCACAACGGCATCGGCCGTGCGTTCCATTACCGCATAGTCAATTGACTCTTCCGGGCAGGCGAGGAAAGACGCTTCGTCAACACGGATAAAATCGAGATCCGGATCCACTACCGCCATCGCTTTCTCGCAGGCGTCCAGAATATCCGGGCGATATTTGCGCAGCTCTTCCAGGTAGCGGCCAGCGCGGAACAGGAACATCCCACTGTTCCAGTAATATTCACCGCTGGCCACATAAGCCTGCGCGGTTTCCAGATTCGGTTTTTCGACAAACTGCGCCACGTCAAACGCTACGCTGTCGCCTTCGCCCGGGGTCACATTGCCACGACGAATATACCCGTAGCCGGTTTCCGGCAGGTCCGGCACGATGCCGAAAGTCACCAGTTTGCCGTTTTCGGCGTAAGGAATAGCCGCGCGTACCGCCTCGCGGAACGACTCTTCCTGTTGAATAACATGGTCTGCCGCCAGAACCAGCATCAGCGGATCGCAATCCGGGCTGCTGCGTTTGGCCGCCAGCGCAGCCAGCGCAATCGCGGGGGCGGTGTTACGTCCGGCAGGCTCCAGAATGATATTTTCTGTGAGTTTGTTCAGCTGGCGCAGCTGCTCGGCGACAATAAAGCGGTGTTGTTCGTTACAAATCACCACCGGGCTTTCACACTCCACACCCTGCAGGCGGTTAACCGTCGTCTGCAGCATGGTGAGCTCCCCTTTCAGGCAGAGGAACTGTTTTGGATAGAGCACGCGGGACAGCGGCCACAACCGGCTACCAGAGCCACCTGCCATCACAACCGGATACAAAGTGGTTTGACTCATGATTTATCCCCGTATATCTGCAATAAATTGGCTCAGCACGTTCTCTTTCTCGAGCGTGCGTTCGGCATATTCACGTGCCACCGTGTTCGTTTTTGGCATGGCAAGTGCCCGTTCAATGCCAGTGACCAGCGCCGGGACCGATTCCGGTTCCACGCAAACGGCGATCCCCGGATAGCTGTCGCACAGCTGGCCTAATTCTGTTTCGGCTTCCGCCGTGATCACCGCGTTACCGCCCACTGCCAGAATGTTGGTCAGCTTGGACGGCAGCACCGCGTCTGCCGCGCCGCGCTTTTGCACCACCAGATGGCAGTCGCCCATTTTCAGCAACGCAGGCAGTGCCTCGTAAGACTGAAGCGGGAAAAATTTCACGTTCGTCAGGCCACGTTCGTTGGCCATTTTTTCCAGTCGCGCTTTTCCGCCACCCTGCCCGACGATGACAAACATCCAGGGTTGATGGCTCAGTTGCTGTGCGGCGTCGATGACGCTCTCAAGCCCCTGCTTCTCGCCGATGTTGCCTGAGTAAAGAATGATTTTTTGGTCGTCAGGCAGACCGAGCTGAGCGCGTAGCGCCTGAGCGTCACTGTCTGTCACGTCGCGAAAACGCGCCACTTCAGACCAGTTGGGGAAAAAGATCACTTTTTCCGCCGGTACGCCCTTCTCCTGCGCTTTGTTCATCATTGAGCGCGAGATGGTCGAGACATAATCCACGTTATGCAGGCCGCTGCGCTCGAAGGCGCTGGCGAGTTTCGCCACCTTCCCGCTCTTACCTTTGCCGGCCATTCCCAGGCCGAGCATGGCGTCCACTTCATAATCCTGAATGTGAAGCAGCGTGCGCGCGCCGGAGAGTTTGCCCAGCAGGCGCATGCTTGGGGTGCAGAACAGCGTTGGCACCACACCGATAATGCGATCCGGCTTCCAGCGACGTTGCGCCATCAGCGGGAAGAAACTGCTCAGGGCAAAGCTGCCCAGATGAAGTAACCGCTTCAGCGTTGAGGGCTGTTTCGGCACGTACAGCGGGCAACGCCAGACGGTCGCGGCACCCTCTTCGCGACGGTAGCGCCAGCCTGAATAGCGCTCACCTACTTTCCATTCCGGGTAGTATGGCGGCGCGGTAATGACCCGCACGTCATGTCCCTGGCTCGCCATCCACTCGACCATTTCGCCGGTGTATTTACCGATGCCGGTTAACTCCGGCGAATAGTTGATTCCGTACACCAGAATTTTCATAAGCCCGGCACTCCGGACTGACGATCGGCCAGGAAATAGGCACGACTGTTGTCATGCACATTGTCACTGGCCAGCAACGCCTCTGGCGTCTGCCAGCGGTAGTCGTCATGCTGAGAATCAGGCAGACGCAGGTCTGCCTCACTCACCTTCAGGCGAAAACCGAGCACCACATAGTGCGTGGTGAAACCGGTGCCCGAAAAGTTATCGTCATAGAAGTGCTGCCAGACCCCGTAAAACTGGCCTGCCGCCATCGGCAGTTGCAGGCCCAGTTCCGCCAGAGTGAGACGCTCAAAAGCATTTTCCAGCGTCTCATCCTTCTGCACGCGCCCGCCGGGCACGAACCAAAAGCCCTGTGCAGGACGGTTGGTTCGTTTTCCCAGCAAGAACTCGCCGCGTTCGTTTTCCACCACCAAATCAATTGAGATGAGCGGAGTGGAACGCACTACCGTGGCAAAATCTTCCTGACTTAAAAACATCATTACCCCCGGAAGCGGTGCTGGTTTTCAAGGAACCACTGGTAGGTGCTTGCCAGCCCCTGCTCCAGTGATACCTCGTGATACCAGCCCAGCTGATGCAGACGGGTCACGTCCAGCAGTTTGCGCGGCGTGCCGTCCGGTTTGGTGGCGTCAAAGACCACGCGGCCTTTGTAACCCACCACCTGCGCGATGGTTTGCGCCAGCTCACGAATGGTGCAATCCACGCCAGTACCGACGTTAATGTGCGACAGCATCGGTTCGGTGTTTTCCTGCCACACCTCACGATCCAGCTCCATTACGTGGATGCTGGCAGCCGCCATGTCATCCACATGCAGGAATTCACGCATTGGCGTACCGCTGCCCCACACCACCACATCCGGTGCATTTTCGGCCGTTGCCTCGTGGAAACGACGCAGCAGCGCCGGGATCACGTGCGAATTGCTCGGGTGGAAGTTGTCATGCGGTCCGTACAGGTTGGTCGGCATCACCGAACGATAGTCGCGGTTATACTGACGGTTGTAGGATTCGCACAGCTTGATCCCGGCAATCTTGGCAATCGCATACGGCTCGTTGGTTGCTTCCAGCGTACCCTGCAGCAGTTCGCTCTCGGCGATCGGCTGCTTCGCCATTTTCGGGTAGATACAGGATGAGCCGAGGAACAACAGCTTATTCACGTTGTGCAGATGCGCTGCGTGAATGATGTTGCTCTCAATCATCATGTTCTCGTAGATGAAATCCGCCGGATACGTGTTGTTGGCAACAATGCCGCCCACTTTCGCCGCCGCCAGATACACCTGGTCAATACGTTCACTGGCGAAGAAGTCCTGTACCGCTTTGCTGTCGAGCAGGTTCAGCTCGTCGCGGGTACGGACAATCACGTCGACATCACCGCGCTGTTCAAGCTGGCGAACAATCGCGGAACCCACCATTCCGCGATGACCCGCTACAAAAATACGTTGTTTTGTCATTCTCAGGACTCCAGTGCGATGGCAACCTCGTAGCCATGTGACTTGAGCAGGGAGTGTTTTTTCGCTGCTTCAAGATCTTTGGCAACCATCTCGGAAACCATCTCCTGCAGAGTAGTTTCAGGTTTCCAGCCCAGTGTTTCGTGTGCTTTGGTTGGGTCGCCCAGCAGGGTTTCCACTTCAGCAGGACGGAAGTAACGTGGGTCAACCTGTACAATCACGTCGCCCGGTTTAACGCCCGGTGCGTCATGGCCGGTTACGGAAACCACGATGCCTTTCTCTTCCACGCCGGTACCTTCGAAGCGCAGTTTGATACCCAGCTGAGCGGCAGCCATCTCAACGAACTGACGTACGGAGTACTGCACGCCGGTTGCGATAACGAAGTCTTCTGGTTTTTCCTGCTGCAGCATCATCCACTGCATTTTTACGTAGTCTTTGGCATGGCCCCAGTCACGCAGGGAATCCATGTTGCCCAGGTGCAGGCAAGATTCCAGACCCTGTGCGATGTTAGCGATAGCGCGGGTGATTTTACGGGTAACGAATGTTTCACCGCGACGTGGGGATTCGTGGTTGAACAGAATGCCGTTACAGGCATACATGCCGTAGGATTCACGGTAGTTCACGGTGATCCAGTACGCGTACAGTTTCGCCACCGCGTACGGAGAACGTGGATAGAACGGGGTAGTCTCTTTCTGAGGAATTTCCTGCACCAGACCGTACAGCTCAGAGGTGGAAGCCTGGTAGAAACGGGTTTTCTTCTCAAGGCCGAGGAAGCGAATCGCTTCCAGCAGACGCAGCGTACCCATTGCGTCAACGTCAGCGGTGTATTCCGGAGATTCAAAGGAGACCGCAACGTGGCTCATCGCGCCCAGGTTGTACACTTCATCCGGCTGCACTTCCTGCAGAATACGGGTCAGGTTGGAAGTATCGGTCAGGTCGCCGTAGTGCAGATGGAATTTCGGGTTCGCCGCATGAGGATCCTGATAAATGTGATCCACACGTTCGGTGTTGAATGAAGAAGCACGACGCTTAATACCGTGTACTTCATAACCTTTTTCCAGCAGCAGTTCTGCCAGGTAAGAACCATCCTGTCCGGTAACGCCGGTGATGAGAGCGACTTTAGACATGTTTATATTCCTCTACTTATGAATTTAATCAGTTTCAACGCGTTCGCGTATCACCACTGCGGGGTTGCCACGGCAAATTTTATTTGCCGGTAGCGATTTAAAAACGCTGCTGCGGGCACCGACTACCGTGCCATCGCCAACAGAAACACCAGGTGCAACAAAAACATCTGTCGCTAGCCAGCATTTTTCGCCAATCACAATCGGAGTGGCGGTAATATCAAAATGCTGACTCATAAAATCGTGACTGCCGGTGCACAAATAACACTTCTGTGAAACCACTGAATTTGCACCAATCGTAATATCGCCAAGGGTATATAACACCGCGTCATCCCCTACCCACGCATAATCCCCAAGCGTTAATTTCCACGGGTAGGTAATTTTTACCGACGGGCGAATGACTACGTTTTTTCCGATTTTTGCGCCAAACAGTCGCAATAAAAAAGCTCGCCAGCGGTACAGTATTTGCGGTGACCAGGCAAATAAGGTGGCCTGTACGGCCCACCACAACTGCACTTTAATACCGCTCCCGCCCCGAAAGCCTTTCGGCACGGAGAAACCTTTAAGATCCTGCATTACGTTTCCTTATATTCAGGCTTTGTTATATAAGGTTTTCGTTTTACCCGTGGTACGCAGACGTAATAAATAAGATAATTCCGCCCAGAACCCCGGCACGCCTAATATTTTACGCTGCACATTTCTGGCATCCTGGCACAGTTCCAGATTATTAGACGTTGACACACCGCCCATTGAAAATTCAGATACCAGCCCTTTAATTCGACGGAACGGGTAACCTGATTTATACAGACTGGCAGTCAGCGCATAATCTGAAGAAACTTTATACTGCAGATCGTAAGGCTGTTTTTTCAGACCTTTTACCGGGAAGAAAATGGCCTGATGGCTGGCAGGCAAACTGTGGTAGATATACCAGCCAGGTTTCGCACTGCGGCAAACTTTATGGCCATCGCCAAAATCGAGCAGCGCGTCGCCAATGTACATCGCATCCTCTTTCTGGCGCGCCAGCTGACGGGCAAATAACGCCACATCCTCATGGAATATGTCACCGGAATTCAGGAAGATGGCATAACGGCCTTGCGCCATGTCGATGCCTTTATTCATCGCATCGTAGATGCCTTTATCTTTCTCGCTGATGAAACGTAAGTTGAACTCACCGTTGAGTTTTTCCAGAAACTCCGCCGTACCATCGTTCGAGCCGCCATCGACCACAATCCACTCAAAGGTGAGGCTTGGATCGCGCGCCAGGTTGCGCAGCGAGCGCCAGGTTTTTACCACCCCTTCGTAATTACGAAAAGCGACAGTAATGACGCTAAGAAACATAAATCACCTCATTTCGTCATACGTTCGTAATATTAAGCGCTTTGCGCAGAATAAACGGACAGACAATCAAGAAAGCATATTCCGGGCTAAATATTGACCCGGTAAAAAACAACGACACCGGTGTAAACAGATAAAGCTGCACGCGAAAGTTCTGGTTATCACCAAACGCGTTAATCATCATTTTGAAAACTTTAAACAGATACCACAGTGTCAACAGTACGGCGAACCACGAAAAATAGATAATTAACAGATACAGGCCATTGTCTATGGTTTTACCGACATCCGCACCGTTAAAGATTCCGAATGATGCAACATATTCGTAAAGTGAGCCGAATCTTACTACACCATCGATATGGGTTAAGGAATAACCCACCATCACCAGCGGACCAATGATACGATAATAGGATGACGAGCCTTCGGTTCCCAAATCTCCCAGACGTTCAGAGATGTATGGGAAGGCAAATATCACGCCAACCATAAATACCGTCAGAGAGATAATCGCCAGCGGCAGTTTTTTCTTAATCGCATCTTTGTTCAGGTACTGGAACGCCCACTCCAGCAGGTAAAACAGGATAAATGTCATTACCCCTGAGAACGATCCAGACAGAACAATTCCTGCAAGAATCATAGCATCGGTCTTAGGGGTTTTGATACCAAACTGTTTGATGCTGAGCCAAATTGAGATTAGTGCCAGAGCAAAAAACGCCGGTTCAAAATAGAGGGCTGTCGTACGCTTTCCGCCAAACTTGATGAAGTTCAATACATAGCTGTTACTGTAAATGAGATATTTCGAAATTATCTCCATCAGGCTACTGCCACCGGTCAAAATAATTTGCGCCATTTCTAGTGCAGCAAGCATAACAATTAACGCAACGGCAATATAAAAGAACCTAAGGATTTTCCGATAATTGTGTGGCGAAATAACCTTGAAACGAATACTCCAGACCATGCCAATAATAATGACGATATAAACAAACAGCATGGTGGAGGTGACGTATTTACTGGCATCCAGAGACTGACCAAAGATGTAGTTAAAGAGCGTCAGACCCACGCCCAGCCCTAAGGCCATCATCAGCTTCTTGAGGTTGATTTTGTCGACATACAGCAGAAGCAGAACGGGCAAGAAGGTCACTATGGTTATCGGGAAGCTTTCGCCAAGCTGGGCAATTTTGACGTTGACCAGCAGGTAAATCAGCGGCAGCAGCAGATAACTACAGACTCTGATAGAACGAGACATATTCCTCCAGCATCTGTTGTCCACTGTAGGCCTTGCGGCTGCGGTTGCGGAACGATTCCAGGTCGGTGCCAAAAACGGCCTGCGCGATCTGCGCCTTCGGCAGTTGCACCAGAGGCAGTACCTCATGCTCCGCAAACGTGGTCCCGCCCGATTTTTCCAGCACTTCACGTGCCGCATCGCTGTGGGTGGCAATCACCGGCACACCGATGGAGAGCGCTTCGCACAGGATCAGCGGGTAGTTATCCACGCGCGAACTGAATACCAGCGCATCCATCCCATTGAGGGCGCTCATCAGTTTGCGCTTGTCGGTTTCAAACCCGTGATTCACCACGTTAGCCCCTTCGAACGGCGAGAACTTGCCGAAGGTGTGCAGTTCAATCTTGTCACCCAGCGCCATCATGTCGCGCACCAGCTGCTGATTGGTTTTGCCGTCGTAACGCAGGTCATGCGCAACGATAGCGATTTTTGGTTTACCCGGGGTTTCTGCAACCGGGGTAAGTTCGGCCAGAATCGCTTCCGTCGCCACGTCGATACCGTTATTGATGATTTGACAGCGCCCTGCCCCATACAGACTGTTAAAGGCATCGGCAACGTGCTGGCTTGGGGAGATAAACGTACAGCCGAGCGAGAGCATGTCGCGGAACAGCTGGCGCTTTCCGGCCACCAGCTGATGGGCACGATCCACTTTCACCGGCGGGTAGTTGCTCAGCGTCGGGCACTTCTGGCAGTTGCTTTTCCAGCCTTCACACCCGTCGGTAAAGGCGCAGCGACCGGTCACGCTCCAGTGATCGTGCAGCGTCCAGACGAAGCGGGTATCCGGTTTGTGGGCCTGCACCTTCTGACAAAACGCCACCACCTCTTCCAGATTCAGCCAGTAGCTGTGAAGCACGTGGAAATGCAGCACAACCGGCCCCTGGGAGCGCGTCACGGTGCGATAAAGGGTATTAAGATTGCCAAACAGATCGCGGTTAAACAGGCGGAACAAGGCAATGTTGGCCACGGAAGTCAGGCGCGGCGTGTGCTTATGCACCTGCGGGTAGTTATCGTGGCTGACGCTTTTCTTACCGCCTTTGCCATAACCGTAAATAAAACGAGACTGAAGTCCTTTTTGCAGCGCGCGCTGGTGAAGATCCAGCGCCACACCGGCCGCCCCGCCCTCTGCGAGACGGACGTTAAATTGCAGAATGTTCATTTGATCACCTTCACGCGGGCTTTCTCACCCACCACCAGCGCGTTATCCGGAATACTGTCCAGCACCACGCTCCCTGCGCCTATCGTGACGTTGTTACCAATCGTGATGTCGCCAATGATGACCACGTTCGCGCCCAGCTCGACGTTATTGCCAATCACCGGGCAGGCCAGGCTGTCGGGCCCACGGTTACCGATGGTGACCGCATGGCGAATAGTGAAATCATCACCGGCTACAACGAATTTGTTGATCACCACGGCATAACCGTGATGAATGGTAAAACGGCGACCAATGGTGGCAGCGGCCTGAATTTCATAACCAAAAAAACATTCAGTAATGATGCGGTACAGCACCAGCACCGGTGCTGCCCAGAGATTGTTTAAAACATTTTTCTTGCGCCACACCGAGCAAAAATGCGCGATGCGGTACGCCAGAACCATGCAGCACGGGCGCAGGCTCCAGCTGTTAGCGCGGCAATCTTCCAGAAACATTATTTCCCCCGAAGTCCATCAGCCAGACGCTTGCCGTTACGCACGGACAACAACGTGAGCAGCGTGCGCCAGTTCATGCGCTTATTGCGGATCTGATAGAGGGTAAACAGCTGATACTTCCGGCTGGCACGGTCGAACTTGTCCTTGTGCTTGCGGTAAAAGTGGAAGTAACCAGAGAATTTCTTCGGCGACGAGGTGATTTGCATCTCCCCGTGATTGATATGCAGGATCTGCGTCGCCTCTTCCACCTTCCACGGCTCGCCATACTCCATCACCATGCGCAGGAAGATGTCGTAATCCTGCGCAGCCTTCAGCTCGGTATCGAACAGGCACTCCTTAAAGCGCCACGCCCAGGTAAAGACCTGATTACCAATGATGTTGCGTTTAAAGAACAGGCGGCGTGAGTAAGGCGATTTCGGGTACAACGGCAGGCTGGCAGGCTGCGAGTAAACTTCACCCTGACAGACATAGTCGTTGGCATACAAAAACGCATGCGTCACCAGCTGTGCTTTGTGCGACAGAAAGATCGACAGACGGTTCGGCGTCCATTCGTCATCGTCGTCGATGCCGGTCAGATACTGGCCTTTAGCCTGCATAATCGCCTGGTTACGCACCGCGCACGCACCGGAGTTAATCTCGTTGTGCGTGTAAACCACGCGCGGGTCGTTAAGGTCAGTCACAAACTTTTGCAGCTGTTCGTATGAGGAAGAACAGTCATCAACGATGATCAGTTCCCAGTTATCGTAATCCTGTCGCAGCACAGATTTTATTGCGCGGATCGCCAGCTGCTGACGATTCCATGTCGGCATATAAATAGAAACTAAAGGGCGTTGTGTAGTCATGGTCTTCCCCGAAAGCTAACGATTAGTGACTGTCAGACTTGTATTCGTACTCGTAGTAACCGTAGTCCTGGTAACCGGTCGCACGACGGAAGATGGAGTTCAGGATCACCCCTTTCACTTCAATTCCGTTTTGCTCGAAGCGGCTCAGGCTGGTTTCCACTTCCTTCAGCGTGTTCACCGCGTAACGCGCCACCATCAGCGTGGTGCCGGCATGGCGGCCCACAATGGCGGCATCGGTCACCGCCAGAATTGGTGGGGTATCAATCAACACCAGGTCATAGTTTTTGCTCGCCCACTCCACCAGCTCGCTAAAACGTTCACTCATCAGCAGCTCTGATGGATTTGGCGGCACCTGACCACGCGGAATAAGGTCAAACTTCGGCACCGTCGTCGGTTTTGCACTCTGGCTAATCTCACCTTTGCCCAGCAGGATTTCCGACAGCCCGTTGACGTTATTGGTACCCAGCAGTTCGTGGGTATAGCCCTTACGCATATCACAGTCGATCAGCAGCACCCGTTTATTGGTCTGGCTCACCACCGCCGCCAGGTTGGCACAGACAAAGGTCTTACCAATTGACGGGCTGACACCGGTCAGCATCAGGACGTTGTTTTTGGCCTGCATCATGGCGAAGTGCAGACTGGTACGCAGACTACGAATCGCTTCGATGGCCAGATCGGTTGGGTTACCCACGGCCAGCAGCTGGCTTTGTTTGTAACGCTTAACGCCTTTGGTGGTTTTGACGCTGTCACGCGATTTTTGCCACTCCGACAGCGGGATGCTGGCGTAGACGTTGATACCGCTCTCTTCCAGTGCCTGCGGGCTTTCGATTCCACGGTTGAACAGCGAGCGAAGCAGCACGCCAACGATGGAGAGGATAAGACCCAGAATAATGCTGCCGAGAATGATGAGGGCTTTCTTCGGCTTCAGCACCCCTGGCTGGGTGATGGCCGGGTCAACGATGCGCACATCACCAACGGTACTGGCTTCGGTAATTTTCAGCTCCTGCTGTTTATTCAGCAGCTGCATGTACACCTGCTGTCCGGATTCCACATCGCGGGTCAGACGTACGATTTCCTGCTGCGTTTTAGGCATCGCAGTGACGCGATCGTTGAGTTTCGCCTTCTCTTCTTCCAGCGTGCGGCGTTTCTCCAGCAGCGTACGGTAGGCCGGGTGACGCTTGGTATAAAGCTTGGAAATCTCCGCCTCTTTGAAGGTCAGCTCGTTAAGCTGGGCATCAATGTTAACCATCGAGTCGAGAACGGATTTCGCTTCCAGCGGCAGGTCGACAGAGTCTTTATCCTGACGATAGGCGTTCAGCTTGTTCTCGGCATCATCCAGACGGGCGCGGACTTCCGGAAGCTGTTTGGCGAGGAATGCCAGGCTTTTCGCTGCTTCAGCCGATTTACGCTCAACGTTCTGCTCAAGATAGTTACGGGTGATGCTGTTGAGGATGTCGCGGATCTGATCCTTATCTTCACCGGTAAAGGTCATGCTCAGGACACCGGTGTCCTTGCCGTTTTCGGTGACGGTCAGGTTGTTCTGCAGATTGTTAATCATTCCCAGCGTGGAGAATTTGGTCACGGTAAATTCACCGCCCTCCTGGGCGTGGATCGCGCTGACCATCATGCTGACACCCTCTTTCGTCAGCATCTGCCCCACTTCACCGCGCGCGCTAAAGCCCGCATCGCTGGTTAACTGGTACTGTTTTGGGCCTAACACCGTCAGGGTAAAGGTCTGATCCACGCTTCCTTTTGGCAGCACAAAGTCAGTCACTTTGACCGTGTCGTTGCTGCGTCCCATCAGACGGTCCCAGCCGGCACCAAAGATCGGGAAGGTATTTTTGGTGACGGAGATATCAAGGCCGAGGTCGTGAACGGTTTTACCCAGAACCAGGCGCGACTGGATCAGCTGAATTTCCGCATCGGAGGCCGGCGGTTTGTTCGCCAGTGCGGAGCCAATGTCCTGCACCAGCGAGTTACCGGTATTTTGCTCAATCTGCACCAGCGCATCGGCACTGTAGATTGGCGTCGCAAACAGCGTATAGACGACGGCCGCCGCGGCAAACACGGCGGTGATCCCAAGCACCCACCACTTTGCCTCTACGACGGTGCCGACCAGGCGACCAATATCGATTTCATCACTGCCCGAAGTCGGGGCGGCAGAAGGTTTTGTTTTTTCTGTCATTGTTATCCCTGCTGAGCTTTCAGTGCCTGCGCCCACTGACGGGCAGACTGGTCAAGTAAGGTGTATACCGCCTCGAAGGCCTCATGGCTTTTGCGATATGGATCGGGGATTTCGCGTTCATTGTCCCAGTGACCAAACAGCATCACCTTGCCGCGCATCTCCGGTGCGATATCACACAGCGCATGGATATGGCGTTTTTCCATCGTCAGGATCAGGTCATACTCCCGGCACATACGGCCGGTGACCTGGCGGGCGATGTGCCCGTCGAGAGAAAGGTTATGATCGCGGGCCACGCTCGTTGCGCGCTCATCGGCACCTTTACCGACCAGCGCACCCAGCCCTGCGGATTCAACGGTCAGTTCGGGCTGGTAGAATTTCAGCAGCCGTTCAGCCGTGGGGGAACGGCAAATGTTCCCCACGCATACCACCAGAATTTTGTTAAACATCGCGGATTACCAGGTATGAATGTCGCGCGCCGTATCCGTCATGTAGCGAACGCCACTGATGGTTGGCAGCAACTGGTTGATCAGACGGTTCCAGCGGGCAACCGGTGCGGTGGTGACATACACCACATCGTATGGCTGGAGACGGAACTCCGTTGCCATCACCAGAGACGTCGCATCGGACATATCCAGCTGGTAGATGTTGGCAATCTTGCCTTTCGCACTGCCCTCACCTTTCAGCGGACGGATCACGAAGATACCGGTGGCGTTGGAGGTGGTCAGATCAATACCCTCTGCATTACCCAGCGCTTCGGTCAGGGTCATGCCGCTGAAGTCCATTTTGAGGGTGCTCTGTTTCTTAACTTCGCCCATCACGAACACTTTCAGATCGTCATTGCGCGGTACGTAAAGAATGTCGCCCGGATAGAGCAGACGGTTCTGAGTCAGGTCACCGTTTTGCATCAGCGCCTGCAGCGAAATGCGCTGCTCTTTGCCGTTGTGCGTCAGAACCACGTTGCGCCAGTCGGCACCGTCGGTTAAACCGCCGGCGGCGTTAATGGCATCCAGAACGGTCAGCGGTACGTTGGTGATGGCCTGTTGGCCGGATTTATTCACCTGTCCGGAGATATAGGCTTTTTGCGAGCGGAATGCGGCGATATTAACGTCCACCTGCGGATCGGCGATGTACTGCGCTAAGCGGCCGGTAATATCACTGCGGATTTCGGCGAGCGTTTTCCCGGCAACGTGTACCTTGCCAATATAGGGATAGAACATGGTGCCGTCTGACTGTACCCAGTTACCGGTGTCGCTTGAGCTACGGTACTGGCCCGCTGGTGTGGTCAGTTCAGGGTGGTCCCAGACGGTGACGTTGATGACATCACCCGGCCCCACGCGGTACTGGTAGGAGGCAATCTCCTGATCCAGAGACATATTCGGCTGAGCAACATTCGGACGTGGGCGTAATTGTTCGACCAGACGTGGCGTGAGTGGATAAACATTCACCATTTTGTCGAGATCAAAATCGGCATCCTGCTGCTTGATCACATCCTTACCCATTGTTGACATATTGCTGCCGGGAAAGACCGTACAACCACTCATCAAGGTCACAGACACCAATAATGGCATCAATTTCATTTTGGATTTCATCATTGATTATTTATCACTTTGGCAGAGTAATTATCCTGTGCAATTTAAAATAAGCTGGGTCGTATTGGGTTTCAGCATGCAGTTAATCAAATAGAAATATAACTGGCATCAGTCCTAAAAAAAGCTTATTCATCCATTGGCTATTGACAGAATAATCGAGGCTGATTCACACGCTTTCAGGCACGCTACCGCCCTTGGCTTTCAGTTACCAATCCACTGACTAAACAATGTGTTATGGATAGACACCCTCTTGAACAAGGTCTTCTGGAAATATATCAGCCGCAAAAACGCCCGACGGATAATCAATAACCATTCCTGAAGACCGAAACAATAATAGCAACAAGGAGATTTAACATTTGATGCTGGAGGAATTGTTGCAGCTAACCTAATAGCAGGCAAGGAGACAACTGTCCTAATAACTGTTTTTAAGATTAATATTAAGAGCAAACTTTTGACCTTTTAGGATTTTCTTTATATTGACAAAGCAACAATAAAAACCATTAATTGCGATATATCCTAAAATGTACTGTGCGTAATAAAATATACGTAATTACCTTATTTACAGCGCCAGCGTATTGCTCTCTTTTTGTTCGGCCTTATTAAGAGAAATCTCAGCCCGGCATTGCAATTTCCCGCCGCTTTATCCATGATCGAAGTGTGACATTCGTCATATAACAGAAGGTATTGCTATTACTATGGAATGGATTGCCGATCCATCAATCTGGGCCGGACTGGTGACGCTGGTTGTCATCGAATTGGTGCTCGGTATTGATAATCTGGTCTTTATCGCCATCCTCGCCGAAAAACTGCCCCCTTCTCAGCGTGACCGCGCTCGCGTAACGGGCCTGCTTTTGGCGATGGTGATGCGGTTGCTGCTGCTGGCCTCTATCTCCTGGCTGGTCACGCTGACACAGCCTCTGTTCTCCGTTCACGGCCTGAGCTTCAGCGCCCGTGACCTGATCATGCTCTTCGGTGGCTTGTTCCTGCTGTTTAAAGCGACAGTTGAACTTAATGAGCGGCTCGAAGGCAAAGACAGTGAAAACCCGACCCAGCGACGCGGGGCAAAATTCTGGCCTGTGGTGGCGCAAATCGTGGTGCTGGACGCCGTCTTCTCACTGGACTCGGTGATCACCGCCGTCGGGATGGTTGACCACCTGGCCGTGATGATGGCCGCAGTGATCATTGCCATCACGCTGATGGTGATGGCAAGTAAAGCCCTGACCCGGTTCGTTAACAGCCATCCGACCATTGTTATTCTCTGCCTGAGTTTCCTGCTGATGATTGGCTTTAGCCTGGTGGCGGACGGGTTTGGATTCCACATTCCGAAAGGCTATCTGTATGCCGCCATTGGTTTCTCAGTAATGATTGAAGCGCTGAACCAGTTGGCGATATTCAACCGTCGCCGTTTCCTCTCAGCAAATCAGACGTTACGTCAACGCACGGCCGACACGGTCATGCGCCTGCTGAGCGGGAAAAAAGAGGATGCAGAACTGGATGCGGAATCCGCCGCGATGCTTGCCGATCACAGTGACGGGCTGATCTTTAATCCGCAGGAGCGACTGATGATTGAGCGGGTGCTCAATCTTAATCAGCGGACGGTCAGCAGCATCATGACATCACGGCATGACATCGAGCATATCGACCTGACGGCACCGGAGGAGCACATTCGCGCCCTGCTGGATAAAAACCAGCACACCCGCGTGGTTGTCACCGGCGGCGAAGAGGAAGAGGAGTTGCTGGGCGTGGTGCACGTCATCGACCTGCTGCAACAGCAGCTGCACGGTGAAGCACTCAATCTGCGCGCCCTGGTGCGCCAGCCGCTGGTCTTCCCTGAAGGACTGCAGCTGCTTTCTGCCCTTGAGCAGTTCCGTAATGCGCGCACTCACTTTGCCTTCGTGGTGGATGAATTCGGTTCCGTTGAAGGACTGGTCACGCTCAGCGACGTCATGGAAACCATCGCCGGTAATTTGCCCAACGAGGTGGATGAGATTGATGCGCGCCACGACATCCAGAAAAATGCCGACGGGTCGTGGACGGCGAACGGTCATATGCCGCTGGAAGACCTGGTGCAATATGTGCCGCTGCCGTTGGATGAAAAACGCGAGTATCACACTATTGCCGGTCTGCTGATGGAATATTTGCAGCGTATCCCGCAACCGGGAGAAGAGGTTCAGGTGGGCGACTATCTGCTTAAAACGTTGCAGGTTGAGAGCCACCGTGTACAGAAGGTGCAGCTCATTCCACTGCGGGATGAAGAAGAACTGGACTATGAGGTTTAGTGAGTTGTTTTGCCCGGTAGCATGTGCGCTACCGGGCGCTCGGGCATCAAAGCTTATCTAACAGCTTTTTCACATCCTTCCCTGACTGTGAATCTTTATTCCGATCCGCCCAGTCGTTCAGACGACGTTTCGCTTCGTCCTGCAGATGTTTGCGCAGGATCTGATCCACCTGAAGGCTGTAATTCAGCGCCTGCCATTTGCCATAGACAGTGAGCGGAACCGGCGTCTCTTTAAGGAAGTCGATCAGTTTACTTTCACCCTGCCAGCCGGAAAGTACCCGCACGTTAAATCGGGTATCCGCCGTCTCTTTCACCAGATCCAGCTTACCTTCACCGGTTAACGACAGGAGTGAAGAGGTCCCCTGCATTCCGTCGAGAGTGAGCTGCCCGTTGTCCAGCATCAGGTCAGTGGTAAAGCTGTCGAGGCGCGTTGCGCTGTCGTAGTTTTCCTGGGCTTTAACATCACTGCTGCGCTCCACCGCCTGCTGCACCAGCTGCTGGAAGTTAAGCCCTTCCATACGGGAATCTTTCAGGTCAAGATGAGCCTGCCCCTGCCATTCGCGGCGGAAAGCCTCAGCATCAATCTTCGTCCCCGAGAAGTCACCCGCCAGCGTCAATTGGCCCGTTAAGGAGATCGGGTAATTAAAGGCTTTAAGGATGGTACCAATCTCAACGTTGTCGAGACGCGGCTGGAATTCGGCGCTGGCCGTCTCTTTACGCACGTCCAGCGTGCCCGGCAGAGAAAGATGTCCGGCGCCCATTTTGCCGCTCAGTTCGGAGATCACCAGCAAACCGTTATGGTTAAACATCTGGCTGCTCACGTCGGTAAAATCGATACCGCGCCAGCGCAGGCTGTTAGCTTTCAGTAAGATATCGGCCGTGAATCCGCGCAGACCGTTATAGTCTGGCTGATCAAGACTCGAGGAGATGACCGGACGCGGCTTGGACGGCTGGCTTTGCCCATTCTGAGCAGCGTTACCGTCGGTTGCACCTGCTGGCTGAGGCGGAAGTAAGTTCTCCAGATTGAGCTTGTCAAACTGCAGATTCATTACCCACTTCGGCTTCTCCTCAAGCGTGACGCTCGCCTGCCCTGTCAGACTGCTGTCGTTCGCCTGCAGATTGAGGTTATCCAGCTCAAGCTGTTTTTGCTCTTCGCGCCACACCACCTGCAGCGTTCCCTGACCGGTGATCCCCTGGGCAGGAAGATCGGCTCCCGTCAGTTGCCAGTTCAGTTGCTGAATATCCGCCGTGAGCTGATGGGGGTAATCTGAGGCATTCACGTTGGCGTTCAGCGACAGATTCAGATCGCGCTGATCGCGGTTCAGCCTTCCGCTAAACTCCAGCGAGGCAACATGATGGTCGTCCTGCTCCATCTTCAGGTTGATGTTACGGACGGTTACCTGCTCGTCGGACTCATGCTGGAAAACCAGCACGCTGTCGGCGACTTTCAGTTTGGCTATATCAAATGACCAGCCCGTATCCGTCGGCTCGTCGGGCAGCGTATTTTCCCGCGGGGCGACCGGCGCATCCGAGTCACGCACGGCTTCAGTTTGCGGCGTCAGCTGAATCACCGCCCCTTTCAGCATCACCTGGTCGACCTGCAACTGGTGTGAAAAGAGCGGGATCAACGCCACATCAAGACGCATGTTATCGGCAGAGACCAGCGGCTGGGAGGCACCCGGCGCGGTTAACGACATGCGGCCTGAGAGAATGCTGAGTTGCGGCCAGACGTGCCAGCGCAGCGGCCCATCAAGCTTCAGTTGATAACCACTACGCGCTTCGACCTGCCGCACCATGTAAGCACGGAAATCATTAGGGTTAACAAGCAGGACTAACGCCGAAAGGCCAGCAACCAGAACCACCAGCAAAATCATCAGCGTTGTCAGAACTCTTCTCATAGCATCCTCAGTGGACTAACGATCAGTCTTTATCAATACGGCTCGCGACCGCACCCTGCTGGTCGCGATATTTAGCGTCCTGACGGCGGTTATAAGGACGATCTGCCGGACCGGTTAGCGGTTCAAAACTCAGCGCACCGATCATCATCCCCGGACGCAGTGCCAGAGGCAGTTTACCGGCATTGAAGAACTCGAGCACGATACGGCCCGACCAGCCTGGATCGATACGGTGCGCGGTCACGTGAACCATCAGCCCCAGTCGCGCCAGAGAAGAACGGCCATCGAGCCAGCCGACCAGGTCCGCAGGCAGCGTCACCGATTCATAGGTCACCGCCAGCGCCAGTTCACCCGGATGCAGATAAAAGGCTTCGCCCTCGTCAATAACGATTTCATCACTCATCACGCGATCAAGCGCGGCGCTGACTTCATCCTTCGGCCCGCTAAGGTCGATGAACGGTGCGGTATGGCCGCTAAAGGTGCGGAATTTATTTCCCAGGCGCACATCAACAGTCACACCATTGATACGCTCCACGGGTGGACGTGGTGTAATAGACAGACGGCCTTCATCCAGCCAGGCTTCAATATCGCGATCACAAAGACGCATCGCACTTTCTCCTTTCATGCATCGTACCCTGAAGCCATAAAGACTCAGGGCAAAACCAGGTTATCCCTGAACGGTACACAATTCGCGCGGCTTATTCAAAAAACTGGCTGATTTTCGCTTTTAAGATATCAATGGCTATGCGGTTTTTACCGCCGCGAGGCACGATGATATCGGCGTATTGCTTGGATGGTTCAATGAATTGCAGGAACATCGGGCGGACAGTTTTCTGGTATTGCGCCATCACGGAGTCCATCGAACGTCCACGCTCATTCACGTCACGCTTAATGCGGCGCATCAGGCAGATATCCAGCGGCGTATCGACGAAAATCGAGAAGTTCATTGATTCACGCAGACGAGAGTCGGTCAGAAGCAAAATACCTTCAAGGATAATGACCTTCTTCGGTTCGATACGGATCGTTTCCTGCGTACGGGTATGTTCTACATAACTATAGACGGGAAGTTCAATTGCCTGGCCGCTTTTAAGTGCTTCTAAATGCTGGAACAGTAAGCTGTGATCCATCGCATTAGGATGGTCATAGTTAGTTTTTACGCGTTCTTCCATCGACAGATGGGATTGATCTTTGTAATAGCTGTCTTCGGGAATGACGCCGATATGCTCATCACCAACTTGTTCACGCAGTTCGCGGTAAAGCGTACTGGCAATAAGACTTTTACCTGAAGCCGATGCGCCGGCGATGCCTATAATGACGCACTGATGAGACTTATCAGTCATAAATTTAGCGACCTGATTAACCTGGATGTTAAGGAAGGACGACGCCGGAGCGTCAAACGCGGCAATTATAGGGATTTCGCGGGCATGATACCAGTCGAAAGCGCAGGTTCTGCGAGACAGGGTGAAAAGCGACGAAATGATCCCTTTGTGAAATTTAAACGCACGTTTTTTCAGCGTTTGCCGGGGATTTTTTACCGAGTAACTATTTAATAAGTCTATGATGTCAAATTATGAGCAGTCGCCATATGAATTGTAAATTGTTTGTACTAGCATAAACCAAATTATCAAATTCACTCGTCCGGACTTCTCTCCTGACGGCATGGCGTCTCTGGATAAAGCGGTAATGAATAAACAATACCAGCGGGTTTTGGTTACCACCCCACATCCTTTATTGCGACTTGTCTGTCTGGGCCTGGTCACCTTTATCTTTACCTTATTTTCGCTGGAGCTGACCCGCTTCGGCACCCTGCTCGCCCCGCTCTGGTTCCCTACCGCCATCATGATGGTGGCCTTTTACCGTCATGCAGGAAAGATGTGGCCGGGTATCGCCCTGGCCTGCTCGTTTGGCAATATCCTGGCTGCGTGGATGCTTTTCTCCTGGTCGTCGATCAACCCGACCTATACCGCTATCAACGTGGTTGAAGCCGTGATTGGCGCGGTGTTACTGCGTAAACTGCTCCCGTGGTATAACCCCCTGCAGAATCTGAATGACTGGATCCGTCTGTCCATCGGCAGTGCGCTGGTGCCACCGCTGGTTGGCGGGGTGCTGGTGTATCTTCTGGTGCCGGGTCCGGAGCCGCTGCGTAATTTCCTCGTCTGGGTGTTATCAGAAGCCATTGGTGCGCTGGCGCTGGTGCCGTTAGGGTTACTGTTTAAACCACATTATCTGCTGCGTCACCGCAACCCAAAATTGCTGCTGGAAACGCTCGCCACCATGGCCGTGACGCTGGCTCTCAGTTGGATGGCGATTACCTGGCTGCCGTGGCCCTTCACCTGCGTTATCGTTCTGCTTATGTGGAGCGCCGTGCGCCTGCCGCGAATGGAGGCGTTTCTGGTGTTTCTGGTCACCGTGATGATGGTCTCGCTGATCATGACGCGTAACCCTGTATCCATGACGCCGCAAAACCTGCTGGTGACGCTGAACGCGCCCTGGCTGCCCTTTTTGATGATGCTGTTGCCGGCCAATATTATGACCATGGTGATGTATGCCTTTCGCGCCGAACGCAAACATATCACCGAAAGTGAAGCGCGTTTTCGTAACGCGATGGAGTATTCCGCCATCGGCATGGCGCTGGTCAGCATTGAGGGGCAGTGGCTTCAGGCCAATAAAGCCCTGTGTAACTTCCTGGGATACAGCCAGACGGAGCTTCAGGCCCTCACCTTCCAGCAGTTAACCTGGCCGGAAGATTTGAATACCGATCTCGAACAGCTGGAGCAGTTGGTCAACGGCGACATCAACACCTACACCCTTGAGAAGCGTTACTACACCCGCAATGGTGAAGTGGTCTGGGCCCTGCTTGCCGTCTCCGTGGTGCGCCACACCGACGGTTCACCGCTCTATTTTATCGCCCAGATTGAAGATATTAACGACCTGAAGCAGACCGAGTGGGTCAATAAACGCCTGATGGAGCGCATCACCCTCGCCAACGAAGCGGGCGGTATCGGCATCTGGGAGTGGGATCTGGAGCCAGACATTATCAGCTGGGATAAGCGGATGTTTGAGCTGTATGAGATCCCGCCGCACATCAAGCCCACCTGGCAGCTCTGGCACGAAACGATGCTCCCGGAAGACCGCGCTCACGCTGAAAAGGTGCTCCGGGATTCCCTCATTTCACGTTTGCCGTTTAAGCTTGAGTTCCGCATTCGTGTTAAAGAAGGCGTGCGCCATATACGCTCTCTGGCGAACCGGGTACTGAACAAACAGGGTGAAGTCGAACGCCTGCTCGGCATCAACATGGACATGACCGAGGTGAAGCAACTCAACGAAGCGCTGTTCCAGGAAAAAGAGCGTTTGCACATTACCCTCGATTCCATCGGCGAAGCGGTGTTGTGTACCGATATCGACATGAATGTCACCTTTATGAACCCGGTTGCCGAGAAAATGAGCGGCTGGCTGCAGACCGAGGCTATCGGGCAGCCTGTCCTGAAAGTGTTGCACATCACCTTTGGTGAAAAGGGACCGCTGATGGAGAATATTCACAGCGGCGATATGTCCCGTTCCGATATAGACCAGGACGTGGTGCTGAACTGCCGTACCGGCGGCAACTACGATATCCACTACAGCATCACCCCGCTCAGTACGCTGGACGGGCAGAACATTGGCTCCGTGATCGTAATTCAGGACGTGACGGAATCGCGCAAAATGCTGCGTCAGCTCAGTTACAGTGCCTCGCACGATGCCCTCACCCACCTCGCAAACCGGGTCAGTTTCGAAAATCACCTCAAACGTCTCTTACAGACCGTACAGGAGACACGCCAGCGTCATGCGCTGGTGTTTATCGATCTCGATCGTTTTAAAGCCGTCAACGACACCGCAGGCCATGCGGCGGGTGATGCTCTGCTGCGGGAGCTTTCGTCATTAATGTTGACCATGCTCCGCTCCAGTGACGTGCTGGCTCGTCTCGGCGGGGACGAATTCGGGTTGTTGCTCCCGGACTGCAATATCGAAAGCGCGCGTTATATTACCGGCCGCCTGATTAACACCATCAATGACTATCACTTTATGTGGGAAGGACGTCTGCACCGGATCGGCGCCAGCGCGGGTATCACTCTGATTGATGAAAATAACCATCAGGCTTCAGAAATCATGTCGCAGGCGGATATCGCCTGTTACGCCTCGAAAAACAGCGGACGCGGCGTCGTCACGGTTTACGAACCCCAGCAGGAACGGGACCACGGCATGCGCAGCATGATGTCGCTTGATGAGCAGTGGCACATGATTAAAGACAATCACCTGATGATGATTGCCCGCAGCGTCGCGTCTCCACGGATACCGGAAAGCTGCAACTTCTGGCTGATTTCATTACGCCTGTGGACCAGCCAGGGCGAAGTGCAGGAAGAGCATGCGTTCCGCTCCGGACTTGCGGAGCCTGAACTGTTGCACGCCCTTGACAGACGTATCTTCAACGAGTTTTTCCGCACCTCCGCCGCACAGGTCGCCCACAAAGGCATGGGGGTCGGGCTTCCGCTGTCTGAAGCGGGTTTAGCAAGCGTCACGCTGGTTGATGAACTTGTCGACCTGCTGGAGAAGAGCCCCATGCCGGGCCGTCTGCTGCATCTGGTTATCGCTGCCGACGTGGTATGTAACCCGGATGAGAACCTGCAGCAGGGCCTGCAAAAACTTCGCCATGCTGGCTGCCGCGTCGTGCTCAGCCAGGTGGGACGCGATATGAACGTCTTTAGCCACCTCAGCGCCAATATGGCCGATTATCTGATGCTTGATACGGAAATGGTGACGAATGTTTATGGCAACCTGATGGATGAGATGATGGTGACGATCGTTCAGGGGCACGCCCAGCGCCTGGGCATGAAAACCATCGCCGGTCCGTGTAACCAGCCCATCATGATGGACACGCTCTCCGGCATCGGCATTGATTTTATTTACGGCGACACCATCGCCGAGCCGCAGCCGTTGGATCTACTGCTTAATACCAGCTATTTCGCCATCAACTGATGGCGCCCAGCCGTCGGTATACCAGATGTGCAGCAACGCATACGAGCGCCAGGGCTGCCAGCGCTGGGCGTACCGCCGAATTTGCGCAGGCGTCATCCCGGCAAAACGTTGCTTAATCAGATAATCATCCGGCAGAAAAACGTCCTTCGCCTGCCAGCCGCGCAGGGCCAGGTAGTTTGCCGTCCAGCGTCCTATTCCGGGCCGCTGCTGTAAGGCCTTCATTCCCGCCTCAATATCCGCAGGAGGGGAAAGCGGAAACGTCCCGTCCACCACAGACTGAGCCAGATGAACGATCGACTCCGCCCGCTTTACCGGCATTCCAAGCGCTTTCAACGCCAGCGGGTCCGCTGCGGCCAGCGCGTGCGGGGTCGGGAAGCAGAGATAACCCGGGGCGTCTTCAACCGGCTCTCCGCACAGGGCGACAACGCGGGAAGCCAATTTTGCCGCCATCGCCACGCTAACCAGTTGCCCGAGTATCGCCCGCACACCCTGCTCCCAGGCATCCATCGCCCCCGGCAACCGTAAGCCTGGCCGTGCGGCCCCCAGATCCCCCAGTGTCGAGCGGATCGCCTGAGGATCGCAGCCAAGATCGAAAAGTCGCCCGATACGCTCAAGGCAGGTCTGCGCAACCGGAATCAAGCCCGGGCTGAGCGTCACGGTAAGTGTAGGGGTTTGGCTGTCCGGCGTAACGCGAAATATCCCCTGATGCCCCTCGCAGGCGAAACTGCGCTCGTAATAGTGGTCCGTGACGGTCTCTACGCCCACTACCGCACGTGCGCCAAGGAAACCAAACATCCATTGCCAGTCGTAAGGGGGTTGCCAGGTCAGGGTATACATCATCGCTCCTTTTTTGTTCTCCTCAGCATAAACCGAAAGGTCTTGTTTCGCCTTGCTTTCATATTCCTGTTGTCGCCAGGCAGACATTTCGCTAAAGTCTCGCCCCTTCTCACTGGCATGGGGACTAATCGTGTTTATTGGATTTGACTACGGTACGGCAAACTGTTCGGTTGCCATTATGCAAAACGGGCAACCACAGCTCCTGAAGATGGAAAAAGAGAGCACGCTGCTGCCATCAATGCTCTGCGCACCCACTCGCGAAGCGGTCAGCGAATGGCTGTTCCGTCATCATCAGGTTCCCGCTACCGCGGCGGAAACCCAGGCGCTGCTGCGCCGTGCGGTCAGTTTTAACCGCGACGAAGATATCGACGTGACCCCTTCCAGCGTGCAGTTTGGCCTCTCATCGCTGGGCCATTACATTGACGATCCGGAAGAGGTTTACTTCGTTAAATCCCCGAAGTCGTTTCTGGGCGCCAGCGGGTTAAAACCACAGCAGGTGGCGATGTTCGAAGACCTGGTGTGCGCCATGATGCTGCACATCCGTAACCAGGCGCAGACCCAGGTACCCGATCCCATCACACAGGCCGTTATTGGTCGTCCGATCAACTTCCAGGGTCTGGGCGGTGAAGAGGCTAACCAGCAAGCGCAGGGGATCCTCGAGCGCGCCGCACACCGAGCCGGTTTCCGTGACGTGGTCTTCCAGTATGAGCCGGTAGCGGCAGGACTGGATTTTGAAGCCACATTAACGCAAGAGCAACGCGTGCTCGTTGTGGATATTGGCGGGGGCACCACCGACTGCTCTTTACTGCTGATGGGGCCACAATGGCATCAGCGTCGTGACCGCGAAACCAGCCTGTTGGGCCACAGCGGCTGCCGCGTAGGCGGTAACGACCTGGACATTGCTCTGGCATTTAAAAGCTTGATGCCGCTGCTCGGCATGGGCGGACAAACCGAAAAAGGCATTGCCCTGCCAATTCTGCCCTGGTGGAACGCCATCGCCATTAACGACGTTCCGGCGCAGAGTGATTTTTACAGCACCGCGAACGGGCGCTTTCTGAACGATTTGGTACGCGACGCGCAGGACGCGGATAAAGTCGCCCTGCTCTATAAAGTGTGGCGTCAGCGTCTCAGCTATCGCGTAGTGCGTACCGCTGAAGAGAGCAAAATCGCCCTCTCTGACCGTGCTGAACACGCTGTCTCATTACCTTTTATCAGTGATGAGCTGGCGACCGCGATATCGCAGGAAGGGCTGGAAACGGCACTCGCCCAGCCGCTGCAGCGGATCCTCGAGCAAGTGCAACTGGCGCTGGAGAATGGCAAAGAGAAGCCGGATGTGATTTACCTGACCGGCGGTAGCGCCCGTTCACCGCTTATCAAGAAAGCGCTGGCGGAACAGCTTCCGGGTATTCCGATTGCCGGTGGCGATGACTTTGGCTCCGTAACGGCAGGTCTGGTCCGCTGGGCACAGGTGATGTTCCGTTAAGCCCCGACGGAAGCCTTCGAAATGCGCAGGGCTTCCGTCGTTTACAGCGCGTTAAAACGCACATTTTCCTTTTTACCTGGCAGCACGCTGCCCTTTTTGCATGCCGCTTCTCTTGTCGTCGGCTGGCTTTGCTCGACAAATCGCCGGAAATCAGCGAACGGCACCGGGGGCAGGAAATGATACCCCTGCAGGTAATCCACCTGTTTGCTGATAAGCCACTCTCGCTGATAAGCGTACTCCACCCCTTCCGCCACGGTACGCAGCCCCAGAATCATCGCCAGATTAATAATCGATTCCAGCATCGGCAGCGGTTGGTTATCAGCCTGGATAGCGTTGATAAAGGTCTTATCAATTTTTATGACATCCAGTTCGAGTTCATTCAGATAGCATAAATTCGCGTATCCTGTACCAAAGTCATCCAGAGCAAACATCACCCCGCGATTACGCAGTGAACGGATCAGTTCTTTTATTGCAGGCGTCACGGCCAGCGTTTGATTTTCGGTGATCTCAATCATGAGCTTCACCGGTAACGATTCTGTCAGCTCTAAAAAATTGAGGCACTCCCAATAAAACACCGGGTTACTTAACGTGGTTGGACTGACATTAAACGCCACAAACAGCGGTGTATTTAACCCGTTGCTCTTTTGCTTTAAGTCACTGGCAACTTTATGCATTAAATAGCTGGTGAGTTCGTTAATCAGGCCACAGCTTTCTGCCAGCGGAATAAATTCTCGCTGCGAAATCGTGTAATTATGCCCTAATGGCCAGCGGGCCAAAATCTCTATACCGCACAGTTCACCACCTGCACCGACAACGGGTTGATAATAAGGTAAAATTTCATCATTTTTGAGTGCCAGACTCAGACGCCCCGCATCATTATTATCATAACTACGCCCGGTGGATTTGCGCATTAACGTACTGTTCTGCCCCACATCTCTTTCAGTCAGGAAACCATTGCGGATAAGAAAAATAATAGATTCAATAAAATTTTTAAAACCAAGCCTGTGCGTTATTTTATCCCGGTAGCGATACAGGGATTTTGTGGTCAATGAATTTGCCCGGCAGAATTCGGCCTGCCCCTCTTTCGTCATCATGGCATTAAGCATGTCTGCCTCAAATTCGGTTAACGCGAAAACGTCCAGCTCATCTGATTTTACGCGTGATTCCGGTTGCGGGGTTGTCATCAGTATACGCGTGAGTATATCGATGACGGTCGTATAATGCAGTGTTACATCAATTGAGGTACTGTATTCATAGCCTCGATTAATACACTCATTTTCGCTCAACCTGAGAACAACGCTGTTTACCATGATAAACTGACTACTGTTACGATGTAGCCATTTCTTCACCAGGAAAAAGGGCATCCGGTTATCAACAATTAACAGACAGGAGTTGTATTGCTGAAAAGAAAGGTCTGACTCTGATATAAATGTCTGACTGTCGACCAGTACCAGATTAGGCAAAAAAGCCCTAAGCCCGGCGAAAAGATAAATGTCATAACTGAGCAGGAAGACCTTTTTCTTATTCATAATAATCACCATCACGTTTTCATTGTAAAACGCAGCCTTCCCGAACAGGAAAGTGTATTCATAATTGACCTGGTATTCACATAGACTTAAGGTAAAACAAATAAAATGCCTTTAGATTGCATAATGTGTAGTAGCTCATCCCCCTTGCAATAAAACTGAGCGCAGGGGAAATGATAAGAATATTCTTGCTGTATCGGTAGCGAATTCTGAGGTCCGAAATGAGTACAAACTTATGCGCTTATATTCACATTCAGACAAACTTTAGTGATAGTAAAATCGATTTTAACAGAATAAAAAACCATAAATAATGTGACACATAGGTTATTATTTCATAATAAGGCGATACCCCATTCTGAGGATTACGCTGCCCGACACACCAACAGGGTGCGTCGCAAATCGCGTATACCGTACACATTGTGCGCAATATGCATTATTTTATAATAGAAGTTGTGTTGCTTAGACATAATTAATCCCGTGATCTCATCAGGCAAATCATCATTATCATTTTTGATCACAGAAACCCGTTGGGTACGTATGTAGCCGTCACTATCATTACCTAAAAATTTAAGCATCGTGGAACGGTTAATGGCGTAACTTTTCCCATTAACATTAATCACGCCCACTTGTGACAATACCCCCTCTTCAGCAGATGATATCCTGAAAACCAGCAATACCTCCCCTTCGATGTGCATACCTGTTTTTTGCGTATTGAGCACAAGATGGTTCTTTGCTGAGCATACCAGCGCTGCCGGAACCTCATGACGTTTAAATAAAAACAAAAAAATGATAACAAGCGCTACGGCAAGACTAAAATACATAATTTTCGCACGCATGTGCAACTCCCCGGGAGCCTAACGTACAAATACTGAAAAATGATTCCTTTAGTTTATTACCTGCAGACAATCCATTGTCATCATAAAACACAATGACCTTATTTCTTCCCTTACAGATAGATTTGAATTGCTGCCATCGGGATGAATTCAAAAAAGTGGATATTTTCTCAACTGAATTATCATCTGTCGTAAATATTTCACAGGAACCGGATTTTTGTACATGCACGACACCATCGGTATCTCGTAATAATTTTGGCAGAAGGACAAAGCCAGATATCACCAGGCTGATGCCTAACATTCCGCCAACGATAGTTTTACCGTATCGCCTTAACCCGGGTTTGGTGGCGTAGGTTAATGCAGTGATGCTATGCGGCAACGCATCTTCTATTACGTTTTCGATCTGCGCCTGAAAAACAAATCCTTCTCGGGGGATAGTTGCGATCAGATTATCCATTCCCAGTTCTGCTAACGTTTTGCGCAAAATACTGACATTTTTATTCAGACTGTGACCTGATGGGATCAACCCATACCTTCCCCACACTTCGTCTATAATCAGATCCCGATGTAATTGTTTGCGGTTGTTCGCAATAAAGAGCTCCAGTAATCTTGCCGTTGCAGCGGACAGAACCACTTTTTCTCCCTGTACACTTAGCGCTCTGGTCTCTGAATCGTATACAATATGATCATTGATTATCTTTTTCATCCGGGAACTCTTTTATTATCGGCGGCAATGCCAGCACGCAGTACAGAATATATTCCCAGAGTTCAGTTAGCAATATAAGAACTGTTTCTTTAAACTTTAACTGTTATTTTTAAAACAACCATCGCCTATCGGTATATATTTTTTCAACGCAACGATGAATTTTTTATTTTTAGTGTTTAACGCGCTGCTTTGGTAGGTCTCTCCAGGCAGCAGGTAGCGCATCGTCGCCTCGTCATCGGTTGACTGACATCCCTTGTGTACGATGATCCTGAAAAACGTATTGCCGGTATTTGTCAGCGCCCCTTTTTGCTCATCCAGAGTATAACCTAGCGTCAGCTTTCTGGGCCTGACCACCAGTATCGTATCCAATGCAATAGCGGGCACAGCTTCACTTGCTTTGCCTGAATGACGTGCAGCAAACAGCGTTACCGGCATCTCGCGAAACTGAATCCGGTAGTAGCGCTCTTTGTCATCCTCGGGACCGCGATAGAAGATCTTAAAATACTCCCCGGCGTCCGGGGCGAGCGAAAACGTGAGCGGTGTAAACAGCAACTCACCGTCCTCTATTGGCAGACGCTTTTCCCCACCCGGTCCTGGACGGTCGATTTTAATCGCCGAAATGCTGTACACATTCTGTTTGTGGCTGTCGTTGTAAATACGTTTGCTAATGAACGACCGCTCTGCGGGGATATCATAGATCGTGGAGTCCAGATACAGCGCGTGGGCAGAAAGCGTGTAAAGCGCAATGCAGAGTCCCACCACACCCTCCGCGACCTTCCGCCAGCGCATCATTTTGTTACTCCCAGCCAGTTCGCGGTGACTTTGATTTCACCACTGGCGCTGACCACGCCTTCCCAGTCAGCGCCAGCCACCGTCAGTGCTGAGCGGGAATCATTCATCGGGAACAGCAGCGTTAAGTTGGTGCTGAAAAAACTGCCATCATCCGTGTTGTTGGCATCCCATGGCACCTGTTGCCATAACGCATCGTTCAGACTAATGGCATTTTCACTGCAGCTGTTCCTTACCTGAGTAGGGCTTCCCGACGCGGTGTTGTATTGCAGATAGGCAGGGACAGGCACGTTTATTCCCGCCTGGGCCGACGTAAACAGGCAGTAAGGGGTATCGTTGATTGTCGTGCTGTCCCCGATAACCTGGGCCGTAATACTGTCAGCCTGACGAGGTCCCGATACGGTGACGACGTAATCCATCTCAATCGGCGCGTCATCTCCGATGGTGCCGCTTCCACTGGCAGAGACCGTATTATTCGATGAGACAATGCTAATTCCATACTCCTTCGGCACAATATTGAGCTGCAAAGAGGGGGTAAACTGGTAATAGCCTGACTCCGGAGTTAATGCATTCGTAAACGCAAACGTAAAGGGCTGGCTGTTGGTAATACTGACGCCTGCATCCACCAGATTCTTAAGGAATGTTTTCGACAAAAAGACATAGATATACTGGCCAGATGTCGAAAAGACGTTGTAATACGCCGTCGAGGCGCTGAAGTTATACCATGTCGAGCCATTTCCCGAATATTTCACGGTGGTTGCGGAAGGGGTAAAACCCAACGCAGCAGAATCGATATACGCTCTGAACGTCAACGATGCCGTCAAATTTTGCGTCTGCTCAAGGTTGTATTTGACCATTTTACAAATTACGCCATCAACGTTACTGACGACACCCAGCTCACAGGATCCGGAATCATTTGTGATGCTTGGGGTTCCATCACTGGCGATCCACAGCTCCTGAAAGGCACTTGTTGATTCCAGCGCCAGATGTCCCCGCTTGTTTAACGTGTAATTGATGTAATTCCAGCGACCTGTTGTCTGATCCTTACAGCGTTGTCCTGAGGCGTAATCATAGTTAACCGAGGTATAGCAGCGGTTAAAAACATAGGTTTCGCTGCCACCCGTCGGCATATTACGAAAATACTCATAGGCTGAGTTGCTCAGCGAAGCAAAGCCATACGCTCCGCCAATAACCCCCGCCACGGATCCAACCTGCGCGTGGTAAAAACCATTGTTATCCACCCCCTGCCCGGCAATGTAGCCCGTCGTCGGACACTGCGAACCTCGGTAGCAGCGTATTCCGGTGAAAGGAGCATCAATGGGCGAATTATCAATCCACATATCCTGATAATTATTGGCCGGCGCAGTCCAAATGACATAACCCAGGTAACCGAGGCTGACCTGGGATGTGCCGTATTTAACCCAGGTATTTGACCCGCTGAAACGGGGATCTAACGCGGACGGCGTAATGAAGTACTCACCGTCAATGTCGTTCTCGATAAATAAAAACGTGTTGTTGATCGCCCCTGACGATGAGGCGGTCAGTGCCCTTGCGGAGAAGGGAATTGACCCCGCCAAAAACAGGAGCGAAATAAAAACGGAAGCACTTTTTTTCATAGCATTATCTCTGCGCCATCGTGGTTTGTGGTGCACATTTAACATCCCCTACCCACGCAGCGCCCCTGGCTTTTTCCAGATCTAAATCCGCTTCGCAGATATTACCGTTGGCGGACACCAGGGTAATAACGGGATACTTCTTATCAATATCAATGGCGAACTCACCTTTCGCGTCGGTGCGCGTTTTGCCAATGTGGTTATGGATGTCCGTATTTGACGCCAGTTCACCATTGGGATATCGCACCCGGCCAAACACGGTCACCATGCTTTTCACCTCAGGTGACACCACGCCGACGTTACCGGGATAAAGGTTAAGCGCCTGTTTACGGCCCGAGACAATGTCAAAACTGTCTTCAGAGTTTTTATCATTCATAATTTCCAGCTTGTATTGCGCGTAAGGCGGGAGTGCAATAAAGCTCGATTTGCCGCTAAGAATATAATTTCGGTTATTTATTTTTGCGGCCAGCTTTCCATCACCCACAAGATCGGTTTTCACAATAATGCCCGAGCGCTGTCGCTCTTTGCTCAGACCAAAATCCCCACCCGCCCAGGCAACGGAACCCTGAGAGGAGAAGTTCATATTGGTCGAGTTGTCCGCTGAACGGGTCACCGAAACCGTCCCGCCGTTATAGCGGGTGTCATAACTCAGGTTGCCATTTACAGCGTAATTGTTGTCGTAGTTCTGCTCTCCACTCAGGCGAGTCGAGGCGGAAATGCCTGCAGACGTAATGACGCTATCCTCAAATTGTTTACGCGCGCTGATATTGCCCTGTGTTGCGCCGTAGCGATCGCGTGAAACCCCGACACTCATCCACGAGGCCAGCGGCAGCGATAAATCCAGGCTGACATAGCGTTCCTGACGTCCGTCATCATTCGTATTGTTGTAGTAATAGCGCTGTATCCCGGCCCGTAACCCCACTGTGGCGTACCGTCCCGCATAGAGGGTGGTACTGTAATCCAGGTTTCGGTAGGTATTACCGGAATAGCGGTTTTCGGTCTGGCTGACCGTTAACGTGCCACCGTGCGGAATAAACCGGCTCAGGTTCAATGTTGCGCCAACCGAATAGTTATCCCGCTCCTGCACCGGCAGACGGTTACCGATTTTGCTGTCTTCCCGCGACGCCCACAGCGAGCCAAACCCGCCTGGAGCATTAAGACTGGCGCTGCTGACGTTGCGCCATGTTCCGTCGTTCGCCACCAGCGTTTGTGTCCCGACGCTGACATATTCGTTGACGTTAAGAGTAATGTCCGTTTCATTGACGGCATTGTCATCAAACCCATAACCTGTCGTTTTCAGGGTGAGCCCGGAGAGCATTGCCAGGGTTAACGAGGCCGCACCACCCGCAATCCAGGTCTGTTCACTGCCGGCATCACGGTAATGATTGCGTTTATAACTCACGCGGTCGTAATCAAGTGAACCGCCAAAAATTTGCCATGCGACTTCATGCAGGCCTGCGGCCTGCTGGCGGGCAAATATTTTATTCACCCGACTGACGCGGGTGTTCACCGTCCGGCCATTTACCACGACATCCACCGTGACGTCATACACACCGTAAGGGAACCGGCTGGTGTCAATTTCGTAGCTGCCCATGTTGAAGTTCTGAACGCTTAACAAGCGCCCATCACGAAACACATGCACTTCGCCGGCAGACGGTAAAAATATGGTTATTGGGATCAAGGACAGGGAGGTGTTTTCAACCACCGTACTGCCTTTATTGCCGTAGCTGACGCCGTAGATCTTGCCGCCATTCAGCGCATTGAGGCTGGCGATCGACTGAACGTTCCAGGTGTCGAGCATGCCCAACGCCAGACGATAACCCTCATAATCGCGCTCATACATGGCACGATACAGTTTGCTGGAGCGGTTACTCTCGCCAATACCATAGACCGAGCCATTGATATTGAGGTGGTGCTCTCTCAACGAGGTGGTGTTATCCAGTGTTAAATAACTGCGAGAGCTGCTGCCATTGCGGTAGTCATTGTAATAGGTACCAAAGTTGTAATTCAGCACAGTAGACAGTCGATCAACGCTGGACGGTCCCAGCAATGAACTGCGGGCGACTACCGCTTCAGTCAGGGCATCCCGGCTGACAATCATCTCCAGATGAAAAGAGGAGACGTTTAATTTCAGCCGTGCGTCTCGCGAAAGGGCAAGAGAGGTATTGTCGATAAATTTCGCATCGCCTATTTTTTCCACCATCTCGCGCGTTTTCTCTGAAAGCACCGCGTTATTGGGCAAATCGGCAATCATAATGGATTTTACAACGATATTTCCCTCAACCAGCGAGATGACCGCATCAGCAATTTTTTGTTGGCTTTTTGTATCCGTCTCCTGGTAGCGGATATAAACGGGGACCGTCATCCCCTGTTCAAGAGAACGCGCGAATGCCCCTGGAATAACATAATTACCAATCTTAACCGGTGCAGAATGCGCAACCCCTGATGTTAGCGCATAAGAGAGTAATAAACTCCCTCCTATAAGATATTTAAAAGACATACGCATCCTTACTTTTCGGTATTTTTATTACTGGTACCGGAAATGACGCCGTGTATTACTTCACTGTAATAAATTGCTTGCCATGCCAAATCCCAATGCGGGTGCGACTGTTTGACACATCGCTTTTCTGCAATCTTATTTTTGTACCTGGCATGACGTAATAACGCTCGCGACACCCGCGTCCCCGATCCTGTGACGCCTCTTTGCAGGCTCCGTAAGCAATGACCCGAAACGAGACGTTGCCTTTGTTGGTGATGACATCCCCGTCACGACCGTATTCGAATCGTTCCTTGCGTGGCGCCACGACCAGTATTGTCCCGATTTCTGCCGACGCCGTCGCAATCGCGGCTTTGCCAGCCTTAGTCGATGCGCTTTCGCTTACGGGTTCGTCAACCCACTGCAGCCGGTAATAACGTTCTTTATCATCTTCTGGCCCTTTATAGAAAAAGCGAAAAACATCTTTTGCATCACCGGGTAAAATAAGGCTCGCCGGTGTAGAAAGTAATTCTCCCGACGTTTCAAATTGCATTTCTGTTCCGTCAGGCAGCGGTGAAGAGAGCCTTTTTACGGTAACGCTCACATAGCGGGCGGAATCAGTGGTGTTGATAATTTCTTTTGATAACGCGTTTTGATCGGCCGTCATTATTGACGTGATATCACCCACATTAATCGCCAGACTGGAAAAGGATACGACCATCCCTGCCAGCGCTGCGAGTGGCAAATATTTCTTCATCAGTGCATTCCTGCGAAATTCGGGAGAGAGCCTCTCCCGAATTAATATTCATTACGCTGGAGTGGTCCAGGTTGCATTGAACTGAACTTTTACGTCACCCGTCCAGTAACCATCTGGCAGCGCAGAATAGTCAGTTACAGCAGTCGAACCGTCAGAAGTCGCTGAAGCGATGGAGAATTTGAAGCTGGACTGATCGCTTACACGCTCAGCGCCGTTATAGGCGCCATCGGCCAGCAGGCTTTCCAGACCTGAAGTGGAAGCCGCATTCACCAGAACGGTTTCGGCAGAGTTAGACAGCGCCTGACCATTCCATGCCACGCCCACATTCAGGGTAGATGCATCACCGCTTGCATTGGTCAGCGTATTGCTGATGACCTGAGCAGTCAGTTCAAAATCGGTTGCACTTTCCTGTCCCTGAATCGTCACATCAAAAGCGCCATCCTGAGTGTTAAACCCATTCAGGCCCTCTGCATACTGGAACGTCAGCGAGTTCAATGGGGTCACGACCAGCAGGCTGGTTGTATCTTTCGTTGCCGTTGCATCCCATGATGCGGTGGCAGATGCCGTAACATCAGCCATAGCATTTGCAGCAGCAAATACAGAAACCAGAGAGGCCACCAGTAATAATTTTTTCATTTTCATCTCCTGAGAACAAACGTACTGCCAGGTGCCATTTAATAAATAACCTGGAAGCTCCATTTAAATGCGAACGGGATTTACCGCGCCGAAAAAGTATTATTTGAATTATGTTTCAGGACAACCAATCGAATGACGAAAAAACCCTCCGTCGTTAGGATTTTTCTCATAATCATTCATGACGAGATCGCTTAAATAAAAACATAAAACCATTTAAATAACATTTTTAAAATAAAAATCTATAATTATCGCAATTTTAGGTAATTTAAACTGTTTTAGCTTTTTGATACAAATCAAAAGTGGTGCAATGAAAGGAATAACAAAAACATATTTCAAATCAAATAAATACGTCACATTGCAAAAAATCATTAGTTTGTTAATGATTTGATAACAAGATGAAAAATATTGGTATAACAGAGAATATTCCGATCCTTACATGATGAATAATGAAATTTTCCTAAAGACAAATTAAATAATAAAACCAATTGTTATCTTTCTCCGTTTCTCACCCGGCAGATAAATAATAAGAATATTTCAGGTGGCAGGGAATATTCCTGGTAAATTATGCACTGGCAATTGATCCGATTTGAAGGCCGTCTCACGCCGCGCCCCTCCCCCTGCCAATCAGACAAATCCAGACAGTCTTCCATATTTCCTCCATTTTTCTGCCGTGTTGCCTGACTAAACTAGTATCATTCCCCGAAGTATTCAGGATGAGAACGTATAACGATGAAAGGCAGTAACAAATCCCGCTGGGCAATCGCCGCTGGCATCATTGTGGTGGCTCTTGCCGCCGCCTGGTTCTGGCACAATCACTCTTCTGACACTTCCGCAGGTGCCAGCAGTCCATCACAGCGTCCCGCGAGTGGCGGGCGTCACGGCATGCGCGGCGGTGCGCTGGCTCCCGTTCAGGCGGCTACTGCGGTAAATAAAGCGGTGCCCCGTTATCTCTCCGGGCTGGGAACCATTACCGCCGCCAACACCGTTACGGTTCGCAGCCGTGTGGACGGGCAGCTGATGGCGCTTCACTTCCAGGAAGGCCAGCAGGTTAAAGCCGGGGACTTACTGGCGGAAATTGACCCAAGCCAGTTTAAAGTCACCCTCGCGCAGGCGCAGGGCCAGCTCGCGAAAGACAAGGCCACGCTCGCGAACGCCCGACGCGATTTGGCACGCTATCAGCAACTGGTGAAAACCAACCTGGTATCGCGTCAGGAACTGGATACGCAGCAGTCTCTGGTCAGCGAAGCGCTGGGCACCCTTAAAGCTGACGAAGCCGCCGTGGCCAGCGCACAGTTACAGCTCGACTGGAGCCGCATCACCGCCCCGATTGACGGCCGCGTCGGTCTGAAGCAGGTTGATATTGGCAACCAGATTTCCAGCGGCGATACCACCGGTATCGTGGTCATCACCCAGACGCATCCTGTCGATTTAGTCTTTACCCTGCCGGAGAGCGACATCGCAACCGTGGTTCAGGCGCAAAAAGCCGGCAAAGGGCTGGTTGTGGAGGCCTGGGATCGCACCAACAAGCAAAAATTGAGCGAAGGCACCCTGCTCAGTCTGGATAACCAGATTGACACCACCACCGGCACCATCAAGTTAAAAGCCCGCTTTAACAATCAGGATGATGCGCTTTTCCCGAATCAGTTCGTGAATGCGCGGATGCTGGTCGCAACGCAGGAAAATGCGGTCGTTATCCCAACGGCGGCGCTGCAGATGGGCAACGAAGGGAACTTTGTCTGGGTGCTTAACAGTGAGAATAACGTCAGCAAGCATCTGGTGAAAACCGGCATTCAGGACAGCCAGACGGTGGTGATCAGCGCCGGCCTTTCCGCAGGTGACCGCGTGGTTACCGACGGTATTGATCGTCTCACCGAGGGGGCGAAAGTCGAAGTGGTAGAAGGCCAGCAACAGCCTGCTAAGCAGGGAGCGACGTCCTGATGCAGGTTATGCCACCGAGCTCTACAGGTGGGCCTTCACGCCTGTTTATTCTGCGCCCTGTTGCCACCACGCTGTTAATGGTGGCAATCCTGCTGGCCGGGATTATTGGCTATCGCTTCCTGCCCGTCTCGGCGCTGCCGGAAGTGGATTATCCCACCATCCAGGTGGTCACCCTTTATCCGGGTGCGAGCCCTGATGTGGTGACGTCGGCCATCACCGCACCGCTGGAGCGCCAGTTTGGTCAGATGTCTGGCCTGAAGCAAATGTCCTCGCAAAGCTCCGGCGGAGCTTCCGTGGTGACGCTGCAGTTCCAGCTTACGCTCTCACTCGACGTTGCCGAACAGGAAGTACAGGCCGCGATTAACGCGGCCACCAACCTGCTGCCATCCGACCTGCCCAACCCACCGGTCTACAGCAAAGTAAACCCGGCGGATCCGCCGATCATGACGCTCGCCGTCACCTCCTCCGCCATGCCGATGACTCAGGTCGAAGACATGGTCGAAACGCGCGTGGCACAGAAAATTTCACAGGTCTCTGGCGTGGGACTGGTTACGCTTGCCGGCGGTCAACGTCCGGCGGTGCGCGTGAAGCTCAATGCCCAGGCCATCGCCGCGCTGGGCCTCACCAGCGAAACTATCCGCAGCGCCATCAGTAACGCCAACGTCAACTCGGCAAAAGGCTCGCTTGATGGCCCAACCCGGGCCGTGACCCTCTCGGCGAACGATCAAATGCAGTCCGCGGATGAATATCGACAGCTGATCGTCGCGTACCAGAACGGTGCGCCGGTGCGTCTGGGCGATGTGGCAACCGTTGAGCAAGGTGCGGAAAACAGCTGGCTCGGCGCCTGGGCCAACAAACAGCAGGCGATCGTGATGAACGTCCAGCGCCAGCCGGGTGCCAATATCATTGAAACCGCAGACAGCATTCGCACTATGCTGCCGCAACTGATTGAAAGCCTGCCCAGGTCAGTTAGCGTGAAAGTGCTGTCTGACCGGACCACCAATATTCGCGCGTCCGTGACTGACACCCAGTTTGAACTGATGCTGGCGATTGCGCTGGTGGTGATGATCATCTACCTGTTCCTGCGTAACGTGCCGGCGACCCTCATTCCTGCCGTCGCCGTGCCGCTCTCACTGGTGGGAACATTTGCCGTCATGGTGTTCCTCGATTTTTCGATAAACAACCTGACGCTGATGGCCCTTACCATTGCCACCGGCTTTGTGGTCGATGACGCTATCGTTGTTATCGAGAACATCTCGCGCTATATCGAAAAAGGTGAAAAACCGTTAGCCGCGGCGCTGAAAGGAGCGGGCGAGATCGGCTTTACCATTATCTCCCTCACCTTCTCACTGATTGCGGTACTGATCCCGCTGCTGTTCATGGGCGATATCGTCGGGCGTTTGTTCCGCGAATTTGCCGTGACGCTGGCCGTCGCCATTCTGATTTCCGCCGTGGTGTCACTGACCCTCACGCCAATGATGTGCGCCCGTATGCTGAGCCACGCCTCCCTGCGCAAGCAAAACCGCTTCTCGCGCGCCTCTGAGCGGATGTTCGAACGCATTATTGCCGCTTACGGACGGGTGCTGGCGAAAGTGCTTAACCATCCATGGGCAACCCTTGGCGTGGCGCTTGGTACGCTGGCGCTCAGCGTTATGCTGTGGATTTTCATCCCGAAAGGCTTCTTCCCGATTCAGGACAATGGCATTATCCAGGGCACGCTTCAGGCACCGCAGACGGTCTCCTTCGCTAACATGGCGCAGCGTCAGCAGCAGGTGTCAGAGATCATCATGAAAGATCCGGCAGTAGAGAGCCTGACCTCGTATGTCGGTGTCGATGGCACCAACCCGTCGCTGAACAGTGCCCGTCTGCAGATCAACCTTAAACCGCTTGACGATCGCGATGACCGCGTGCAGACGGTAATCGACCGCCTGCAAACTGCCGTGGCGCGCGTCCCGGGTATTGAGCTGTACCTCCAGCCAATTCAGGATTTAACCATCGATACCCAGGTGAGCCGTACCCAGTACCAGTTCACGCTGCAGGCCACCACCCTTGATGCACTCAGCACCTGGGTACCGCAACTGGTGGATAAACTCAACGCCCTGCCGCAGCTCTCGGACGTCAGCAGCGACTGGCAGGACAAAGGGCTGGCGGCATATGTGAACGTCAACCGTGATACCGCCAGTCGGCTTGGGATCACCATGGCCGACGTGGATAACGCGCTGTATAACGCTTTCGGTCAGCGTCTGATCTCCACCATCTATACCCAGGCGAATCAGTATCGCGTGGTGCTGGAACACAACACGGAAAACACGCCCGGACTGGCCGCGCTCGTTTCGGTGCGCCTGACCAGCAAAGACGGGGGCATCGTGCCCCTCAGCGCCATCGCGACGGTGGAAGAGCGCTACACACCGCTGTCGATTAACCATCTGGATCAGTTCCCGTCCACCACCATCTCGTTTAACGTACCGGACGGTTATTCGCTGGGCGAAGCGGTGGAGTCCATTCTGGCCGCAGAGAAGACGCTGAACTTCCCGTCTGATATTCAGACCCAGTTCCAGGGCAGCACGCTGGCGTTCCAGGCCGCGCTGGGCAACACCATCTGGCTGATTGTCGCGGCCGTGGTGGCGATGTATATCGTGCTCGGTGTGCTGTATGAAAGCTTTATTCACCCTATTACCATCCTCTCCACCCTGCCAACGGCGGGCGTGGGGGCGCTGCTGGCATTGATGCTGGCGGGGAGCGAGCTGGACGTGATTGCCATCATTGGGATCATCCTGCTTATCGGGATCGTGAAGAAAAACGCCATCATGATGATCGACTTTGCCCTTGCCGCCGAGCGCGAGCAGGGGATGTCGCCGCGCGAGGCAATTTTCCAGGCCTGCCTGCTGCGTTTTCGCCCGATCCTGATGACCACGCTCGCCGCCCTGCTAGGTGCCCTGCCGCTGATGCTCAGTACCGGTGTTGGTGCCGAGCTGCGTCGTCCGCTGGGGATTGGTATGGTCGGTGGCCTGCTGGTAAGCCAGGTCCTGACCCTGTTCACCACGCCGGTCATTTATCTGCTGTTTGACCGTCTGGCGCTGTGGACGAAAAGCCGCTTCCCGAAACGTGAAGAGGAGGCGTAAATGAAGTTTTTCGCCCTCTTCATTTATCGCCCGGTGGCGACGATTTTACTCTCACTCGCCATCACCCTGTGCGGCGTCCTGGGCTTCCGGCTGCTGCCGGTGGCCCCGCTGCCGCAGGTGGATTTCCCGGTGATCATGGTCAGCGCCTCGCTGCCCGGTGCATCACCGGAAACCATGGCCTCGTCGGTTGCCACACCGCTGGAACGTTCACTCGGGCGAATTGCCGGGGTCAACGAGATGACCTCCAGCAGCTCGCTTGGCAGCACGCGCATCATTCTGGAATTCAGCTTCGACCGGGATATTAACGGCGCCGCGCGCGATGTGCAGGCGGCGATCAACGCCGCGCAGAACCTGCTACCGAGCGGGATGCCGGGCCGTCCGACATACCGTAAAGCGAACCCGTCCGATGCGCCGATCATGATCCTGACGCTTACCTCAGACACCTATTCGCAGGGGCAGCTGTACGATTTCGCCTCCACCCAACTGGCGCAGACTCTTGCCCAGATTAACGGCGTGGGTGATGTCAGCGTTGGCGGAAGCTCTCTGCCCGCCGTGCGCGTGGGCTTAAACCCGCAGGCGCTGTTTAACCAGGGTGTTTCACTGGACGATGTGCGCTCCGCCATCAGCAATGCAAACGTGCGCAAACCGCAGGGGGCCATTGAGGACAGTAGCCACCGCTGGCAGATCCAGACTAACGATGAGCTGAAAACCGCTGCGGAATACCAGCCGCTGATCATTCACTACAACAACGGTGCGGCGGTGCGCCTGAGCGATGTCGCGAGCGTCACCGACTCGGTGCAGGACGTGCGCAACGCAGGGATGACCAACGCCAAACCGGCCATTTTGCTGATGATCCGCAAGCTGCCGGAAGCCAATATTATTGAGACGGTGAACGGTATCCGCGCGAGATTGCCGGAACTCCAGCAGACCATCCCGGCGGCGATCGATCTGCAGATTGCCCAGGATCGCTCCCCCACCATTCGCGCCTCGCTTGAAGAGGTAGAGCAGACGCTTGTGATCTCCGTTGCGCTGGTGATTCTGGTGGTCTTCCTGTTTCTGCGTTCAGGCCGGGCCACGCTGATCCCTGCGGTGGCAGTGCCTGTCTCGCTGATCGGGACCTTCGCGGCGATGTACCTGTGCGGATTTAGCCTTAACAACCTGTCGCTGATGGCGCTGACGATTGCCACCGGCTTCGTGGTGGATGACGCCATTGTGGTGCTGGAGAACATCTCGCGCCATCTGGAGGCGGGGATGAAACCGCTGCAGGCCGCGCTGCAGGGAACGCGAGAAGTGGGCTTTACGGTACTGTCGATGAGCCTGTCGCTGGTGGCGGTGTTCCTGCCGTTACTGCTGATGGGCGGCCTGCCTGGCCGGCTGTTACGGGAATTTGCCGTCACGCTCTCGGTCGCCATCGGTATTTCATTGATCGTGTCTCTCACGCTCACGCCGATGATGTGCGGCTGGATGTTAAAACGCAGCAAGCCCCACTCTCAGCCGCGCCGTAAGGGGTTTGGTCGCTTCCTGCTGGCGATGCAGGAGAGCTATGGCAAGTCCCTGAAGTGGGTGCTGAGGCATACGCGCATCGTCGGCCTGGTGCTGATTGGCACCATCGTGCTCAACGTCTGGATGTACATTACTATCCCGAAAACCTTCTTCCCGGAGCAGGACACCGGGGTGCTGATGGGTGGGATCCAGGCAGACCAGAGTATTTCGTTTCAGGCCATGCGCGGCAAGCTGCAGGACTTTATGAAGATCATCCGCGAAGATAAAGCGGTAGATAACGTGACCGGCTTTACCGGCGGTTCGCGGGTGAACAGCGGGATGATGTTTATCACCCTGAAGCCGCGTGACGAGCGCAATGAAACCGCCCAGCAGGTTATCGATCGCCTGCGCGTTAAGCTCGCCAAAGAGCCGGGCGCTAATCTGTTTTTGATGGCCGTTCAGGATATCCGCGTCGGCGGGCGTCAGGCTAACGCCAGCTATCAATACACGTTACTCTCTGACGATTTAGCCGCCCTGCGCGAGTGGGAGCCTAAGATCCGCAAGGCGCTGGCCGCCCTGCCACAGCTGGCGGACGTTAACTCCGATCAGCAGGACAACGGCGCAGAAATGGCGCTGACCTACAATCGCGAAACCATGTCACGTCTGGGGATTAACGTCGATGCCGCCAACAGCCTGCTGAACAATGCCTTCGGCCAGCGTGAGATTTCCACCATCTACCAGCCCATGAACCAATACAAGGTGGTGATGGAGGTGGACCCGCGTTACACCCAGGACATCAGCGCGCTGGACAACATGTTTGTGATTAATAACGACGGTAAGGCGATCCCGCTCTCTTACTTTGCCAGCTGGCAGCCGGCGAACGCGCCGCTGTCGGTGAACCACCAGGGCCTTTCGGCGGCATCGACCATCTCCTTTAACCTGCCAGCCGGTTCGTCCCTCTCTGAGGCCAGCGATGCAATCAACCGTGCGATGACCCAGCTTGGCGTGCCGTCCACGGTACGCGGCAGTTTTGCCGGTACCGCGCAGGTGTTCCAGGAGACGATGAATTCGCAGGTGATTTTGATTCTGGCCGCCATTGCGACGGTCTATATCGTGCTGGGCGTGCTTTATGAAAGCTACGTCCATCCGCTGACCATTCTCTCCACGCTGCCGTCGGCGGGCGTCGGGGCGCTGCTGGCACTGGAGCTGTTCGGCGCGCCCTTCAGCCTGATTGCGCTGATTGGTATCATGCTGTTAATTGGCATCGTGAAGAAAAACGCCATCATGATGGTGGACTTCGCGCTGGACGCCCAGCGAAATGGCAACCTGACGCCAGAAGAGGCCATATTCCAGGCCTGTCTGCTGCGTTTTCGCCCGATCATGATGACCACGCTGGCGGCGCTGTTTGGCGCGCTGCCGCTGGTGATTTCCGGCGGTGACGGCTCAGAATTGCGCCAGCCGCTGGGGATCACCATTGTCGGGGGGCTGGTGATGAGCCAGCTGCTGACGCTCTACACCACGCCGGTGGTCTATCTGTTCTTTGACCGTCTGCGGGTGCGTTTTTCGCGTAAAAACAGAACGATGGTAACCGAATAAATGACCGACCTCCCACGTCACGTACGCTGGCAGCTGTGGATTGTCGCCTTCGGCTTCTTTATGCAGTCGCTGGATACAACCATCGTCAATACCGCCCTCCCCTCGATGGCAAAAAGCCTGGGGGAGAGTCCGCTGCATATGCATATGGTGATTGTCTCCTATGTATTAACGGTGGCCGTTATGCTTCCGGCCAGCGGCTGGCTGGCGGACAAAGTGGGCGTGCGGAATATCTTTTTCACCGCCATCGTGCTGTTTACCACAGGCTCGCTGTTTTGCGCCCAGGCGAATACGCTGGATCAACTGGTGATGGCCCGCGCGTTACAGGGCATTGGCGGGGCGATGATGGTGCCTGTCGGGCGGCTGACGGTGATGAAGATTGTGCCCCGCGAGCAGTATATGGCCGCGATGACCTTCGTCACCCTGCCAGGCCAGGTCGGCCCGCTGCTTGGCCCGGCGCTGGGCGGAGTGCTGGTGGAGTATGCCTCCTGGCACTGGATCTTCTTAATCAACCTGCCGGTGGGCATCATCGGCGCGATTGCCACCCTGATGCTGATGCCTAACTACACCATGCAGACCCGGCGCTTTGATTTCCTGGGTTTTATCCTGCTGGCGGCGGGGATGGCGATGCTCACCCTCGCGCTTGATGGCCAAAAAGGCCTCGGGATTTCCGCCCTTACGCTTGGCCTTCTGGTGGCGCTCGGCATTACCGCTATCCTGTGGTATCTCTGGCATGCCAGAGGTAACGAGAGCGCGTTGTTCACGCTCGATCTGTTTAAAAACCCTACCTATCGTCTGGGCCTGTTCGGGAGCTTTGCCGGGCGCGTCGGCAGCGGCATGTTGCCCTTTATGACGCCAGTCTTTTTGCAGATTGGAATGGGATTTTCACCGTTTCACGCCGGCTTGATGATGATCCCGATGGTACTTGGCAGCATGGGAATGAAACGCATCGTGGTGCAGGTGGTTAACCGTTTTGGTTATCGCCACGTCCTGGTCGCCGCGACGCTTGGGTTAGCCCTGGTGAGCCTGCTGTTTATGGCCGTGGCGCTGCTGGGCTGGTACTACGCGCTGCCGCTGGTGTTGTTCTGCCAGGGCATAATTAACTCTGTGCGCTTTTCATCAATGAATACCCTGACGTTAAAAGCACTCCCGGATGACCTGGCGAGCAGCGGAAACAGCCTGCTGTCGATGATCATGCAGCTCTCCATGAGCGTAGGGGTGACCCTTGCCGGTTTACTGCTCGGCATGTACGGACAGCATCATCTCAGCGTCGACACGCCGGTCGCCCATCAGGTCTTTTTGTATACCTATCTCAGCATGGCGGTGATTATCGCCCTGCCCGCGTTCATCTTCGCCAGAGTGCCGGATGATACCCGTAAGAACGTCGTTATCCGACACGGCAAAAGGAGTGCACCATGAAATTCTGGCGTCCGGGCATTACCGGTAAACTCTTTGTGGCGATATTTGCCACCTGTATCGTGCTGCTGGTCACCATGCACTGGGCCGTGCGGGTCAGTTTCGAACGGGGTTTTATTGATTACATCAAGCATGGTAATGAACAGCGTTTACAGGGGCTGAGCGATGCGCTGAGCGATCAGTATGCCCTGCACGGTAACTGGCGTTTTCTGCGCAATAACGACCGCTTCGTATTCCAGATCCTGCGCTCGCTTGAGCATGATACCGGTGACGATCGCCCGGGGCCCGGGATGCCGCCGCACGGCTGGCGCACCCAGTTCTGGGTGATAGACCAGGATATGCGCGTACTGGTTGGCCCGCGCGCGCCCATTCCGCCGGATGGCACAAAGCGGGCGATCACAGTGAATAACGCCACCGTCGGCTGGGTGATCGCCTCGCCGGTTGAACGCCTGACGCGTAACACCGATATCAACTTTGATCGTCAGCAGCGCCGCACCAGCTGGTTGATTGTCGCGCTCTCCACCCTGCTGGCCGCGCTCGCGACCTTCCCGCTGGCCCGTGGCCTGCTCGCGCCGGTTAAACGGCTGGTGGAAGGGACGCATAAGCTGGCCGCCGGGGATTTCTCCACCCGCGTCGATACCCGTAGCCAGGACGAACTCGGCAAGCTGGCGCAGGACTTTAACCAGCTCGCCAGCACCCTGGAAAAAAACCAGCAGATGCGACGCGATTTTATGGCTGATATTTCCCATGAACTCCGCACGCCGCTGGCGGTGCTGCGCGGCGAGCTGGAAGCTATTCAGGACGGCGTGCGTCAGTTCACTCCCGAATCGGTGGCCTCGCTGCAGGCGGAAGTGGGCACGCTGACCAAACTGGTCGATGATCTCCACCAGCTCTCCATGTCAGACGAAGGCGCGCTGGCCTATCAGAAAGCGCCCGTCGATGTGATAAACGTGCTGGAGGTGGTAAGCGGTGCCTTCCGCGAACGTTTCGCCAGCCGCAACCTGAAAATCGATCTCTCACTGCCTGACAGCGCCGTGGTGTTTGGCGACAAAGATCGCCTGATGCAGCTGTTCAACAATCTGCTGGAAAATAGCCTGCGCTACACCGACAGCGGCGGTGGCCTGCATATTTCCGGCAAACAAGAAAACGGGCATTTTGCCCTGACTTTTGCGGATTCCGCCCCCGGCGTGCAGGATGCACAGCTGGAAAAACTGTTTGAGCGATTTTATCGCACCGAAGGCTCCCGCAATCGCGCCAGCGGCGGGTCCGGTCTGGGACTGGCGATTTGCGTAAACATCGTCGAGGCCCATAATGGCACGATCCGCGCCGCCCATTCGCCTTTTGGCGGGGTAAGCATTACAGTAGAGTTACCTCTGGAACGGGATTTATCGAGAGAAGCATGACCGAGTTACCGATTGACGAAAACACGCCACGCATTTTGATTGTCGAAGACGAGCCGAAGCTCGGGCAGTTACTGATCGACTATTTACGCGCGGCAAGCTATGCCCCCACGCTTATCAGCCATGGCGATCAGGTGCTGCCTTATGTGCGCCAGACGCCGCCGGACCTGATCCTGCTGGATCTGATGCTCCCCGGAACCGATGGCCTGACCCTGTGCCGGGAAATTCGTCGCTTCTCAGACGTGCCGGTGGTAATGGTGACGGCGAAAATCGAAGAGATCGACCGCCTGCTGGGCCTCGAAATTGGCGCGGACGATTACATCTGCAAGCCATACAGCCCGCGTGAAGTGGTCGCGCGCGTAAAAACCATTCTGCGCCGCTGCAAGCCCCATCGTGAACTGCAGGTACTGGACGCGGAAAGCCCACTTATCGTCGATGAAAGCCGCTTCCAGGCGAGCTGGCGCGGCAAGCTGCTGGATCTCACCCCCGCCGAATTCCGCCTGTTGAAAACCCTCTCCCACGAGCCGGGGAAGGTCTTCTCCCGCGAGCAGCTGCTGAACCGTCTGTATGATGATTACCGCGTCGTGACTGACCGTACCATCGACAGCCATATTAAAAACCTGCGCCGCAAGCTGGAAGCGCTCGATGCGGAGCAGTCATTTATCCGCGCGGTGTATGGCGTGGGCTACCGATGGGAAGCGGATGCCTGCAGGATAGCCTGAGCATTTAGTTTACCGAACCCGCCTGCTGGCGGGTTTTTCATTTCTGGAAAGCAACGAAGAATCAACCATACTCACATTACCGGTTCGCTTATTGATAACTGGTGCAGATAATTCCACTTCGTTCAAGGAGTTCCTATGTCTGGTTGGTTCGAGTTAAACAAAAGCAGTGATGGTCAGTTCAGGTTTGTTCTCAAAGCAGGAAACGGAGAAACGATCCTGACCAGTGAGCTTTACACCACCAAAAATTCCGCCGAAAACGGTATCGCCTCCGTTCGCACCAATAGCCCTTCTGATGAACGTTATGAGAAGAAAGTGGCCACCAACGGTAAATTCCACTTCAATCTGAAGGCCGGGAATCATCAGGTTATTGGCAGCAGCCAGATGTATGCCTCGGAACAGTCGCGAGATAAAGGCATCGCGTCGGTCAAAACTAACGGTTCAAGCCAGACGGTAAAAGACAATACCTGACGACACGCCTCCGGCCGGGTTAGCGATGGTACGACCCGGCGCTTTACCTCCCTGTCCCTCAGCGCTACAATGCCCGCCCTTAAAGTGGGGGATCTCCCCTTACCGCTGCACCTGGTGCATGCGGATCTGACCTGTCATCAGAACGAGAACAAACATGTTTAAACCGGAACTCCTTTCCCCGGCGGGAACGCTGCAAAATATGCGTTACGCTTTCGCCTATGGCGCTGACGCCGTCTATGCTGGCCAGCCGCGCTACTCGCTGCGCGTGCGTAACAATGAATTCAACCACGAGAACCTGCAGCTCGGCATTAACGAAGCACATGCCCTGGGCAAAAAATTCTACGTGGTGGTCAACATTGCGCCGCATAACGCCAAGTTGAAAACGTTCATCCGCGATCTGAAGCCGGTGGTTGATATGGGACCGGACGCGCTGATCATGTCGGACCCGGGTTTAATTATGCTGGTTCGGGAGAACTTCCCGGAGATGGATATTCACCTCTCCGTTCAGGCCAACGCCGTTAACTGGGCAACGGTGAAATTCTGGAAACAGATGGGGCTGACCCGCGTCATTCTGTCTCGTGAACTTTCGCTGGAAGAGATTGAAGAGATCCGCACGCAGGTGCCGGATATGGAAATCGAAATCTTCGTTCACGGCGCGCTGTGCATGGCCTACTCCGGTCGTTGCCTGCTCTCGGGATACATCAACAAGCGTGACCCGAACCAGGGTACCTGCACCAACGCCTGCCGCTGGGAATATAACGTTCAGGAAGGCAAAGAAGACGACATCGGCAATATCGTCCACAAACATGAGCCTATCCCGGTGACCAACGTGGAGCCAACCTTAGGCATCGGCGCGCCAACTGACAGCGTGTTCATGATTGAAGAGGCCAAACGTCCGGGTGAGTACATGACCGCCTTTGAAGACGAGCATGGCACTTACATCATGAACTCCAAAGACCTGCGTGCGATTGCGCACGTTGAGCGTCTGACGCAGATGGGCGTGCATTCCCTGAAAATTGAAGGCCGTACCAAGTCCTACTACTACTGCGCGCGTACTGCTCAGGTGTACCGTAAAGCCATCGACGATGCCGCTGCCGGCAAGCCGTTCGATACCAGCCTGCTGGAAACCCTGGAAGGCCTGGCGCATCGCGGTTATACCGAAGGCTTCCTGCGTCGTCACACCCATGACGATTACCAGAACTACGAACACGGCTATTCCGTTTCCGAGCGCCAGCAGTTTGTCGGTGATTTTACCGGTGAGCGCAAAGGTGCGCTGGCCGCCGTTGCGGTCAAGAACAAATTCACCAAAGGCGACAGCCTGGAGTTAATGACCCCGCAGGGCAACATGAACTTCACCCTGGAACATCTGGAAAACGGTAAAGGCGAAGCAATTGACGTGGCGCCAGGCAACGGCCATACCGTCTGGCTGCCGGTACCCGAAGAAGTGGAGCTGGAGTTTGCGCTGCTGATGCGTAATTTCAACGGTGAAAGTACCCGTAACCCGCACAGTAAATAATCAAGCAGGGAAATTTTTTCGCGCTGGGATAATTCTTAGAATCGGATCACATACCGCTTCGTTCAATACGGGTATTATCCCCCCGCTGAAAAACATAACCCATAAATGCTAGCTGTACCAGGAACCACCTCCTTAGCCTGCGTAATCTCCCTTACGCGGGCTTATTTTTTTGTACAATTCAGTCCACTTATTAAGAATGCAATTGCATAGACCCACCATATGAAGGGTGTGTATTCGCGATAACGTATGCCGGAATACCGTTCATGAAAATCGGACGGACCTATGATATTCATCACAACTATTATTGGATCTGGTAGGCGGGAGTGTTATTCAGAGCATTCCTAATTCCCGACCATAGCATGCCCTTTACTCTTGATTTCTTAGCACAATACGTTTTCACATGGACGGAGAGACGACATGACATTCCCCGGTCAGTTTTCAAAGGACATTCCGAATTACGAACTCGCACGCAGTCTGGGCCTTGCCTCCGGCGGCGATATTAATTTCAACGATTTTGCCAGTCACCTGGACTGTAGCCGAAACTTTAGCCAGGTTGGGATCATCTACTCAGACGGTGCGCGTCAGTGGTTAGTAAGGCCCTCAAGGCGGATTGCGACACCAAACGAAAGCTCGGTAAGTCATGTAGTCATCACGAAAGTAAATGCTTCCTCAAGTAGTGCCATCCAGGCAACGACGACTACGATTCAGTCACCTTCATTGGCGACTGAAATCGGTTCTACGGCAATTTCTTGCGGAGCCGCCATTCTCACTGTCGTACTTGCTGCTGGCGCAGGTATGGCCATTCCTCTCACCGCAGGCTCTTCCGGTGCTGTTGCTGCCGTGATTGTCGCCGGTGGTGTGGCAACAGGAATTCAGTGTGCGAACGGGCTTGGCCGCTTGTCACTTATTGCCATGAATCATAATGACTATGTAGCGTGGATGGATTCCCAGGAATGGTATACTGCAACCAATACCGCTCTGGATGCGATTTCACTTGCTGGGGCCGCTGCGGGTCTAAAAAGCGCGGTATTGACCTACCGCCTTCTTAATCGCTCGACGTCTGAAAGTTTACTCTCTTTATTACAAAAAATGAGCCGAGCGGACCGCACGAGGTTAACGGAGGAAATTATTCGCATCCGAAATCCCGGCATCTCGAATTCAGGTGTTAAAGCAGCGATGAAAGCTGGGGTTTACCCTAAACGTTACCCATCTGAAGCGCTGCAGTTGCTCTTACAGCGTGAGCTGTTGAATGCCATTTCCAACTCCTCAGCTTTTGTTGGAAGTGCGGTCTCGGGTACAATCAGGAATCCTCAGAATATTACACAATCTGGAAAATACGTTTTTGGTTTGATCCAGTCTTTTTCATTTACAGGAAGTTATTGACCTGAGCATGATAAAATACATCAAGAAGAGCCTGGCATTAAGTACTGTGATCACAAGTCAAATGGCGACTGACGATCTCCAACGGCTTGAGTCTTTAAAAGATGGCTTAAAAGATCAGTTTGGCGTTCCTGTAGGTGTACATATGACAGGCATTCCCTTGGCTATCAGTATGTTACTCGCCATTTTTTGCTACGCTATGCTACAAGTTTCTGTCTGGATATTACTATTTCGCCTGCTCGGCTTACCCGAATTTAAAGTCATGATGGGTGTATTTCTTGCAGCAGTGGCGTATTGCATGATTGCGATGAGTACTATGTTTCTGACTGCTCGGGGGTCCTTGGCTGGATTTAAAGCGCATATTTCCGTTATCACGCTGACTGGACTGATGAGCATCGTTTATTTTATCTGGACGTGGAGTTCACTTTTATTCGGCTCTGTTGAGAATTACACCCCGCAAATAACCTCTTTTTTAGGGTTGGGATTTTTCTGCATGAATGTCGTGTGGATGAATACATCACTCTTTTACCGTTCAATCGCCCTAACGCTACATAATCGGATTTGGCGTAAACAGCTGAAAATAGAGACAAGGCAAATGTCGCGACTCAAACGTTGAGTGCAATAGCCCAGTGATTGGCAGACGTAAAAAGTGTAAACGACACCGGGCACAGATTACGTTATACGAGGGAAAATCTCCTTTACACAGGCTTATTTTTTGCCTTTCATCCTGTTCTTACCCGCTTTTTTCCTCCCTGCTATACACTCTTACTAACGCTAAAAAAGGGAGCAGCGCGGATGGCAATCTATCCAGACAGTTTATTGATTCTCAATGGCAAAAGTGCGGGCAACGATTTGTTGCGCCAGGCGGTGACGGATTTGCGTGAAGACGGTGCGCGTATACACGTGCGAGTGACGTGGGAAAAAGGTGATGCGGCACGCTATATCGACGAAGGCCTGAAGCTCGGGGTCGAAACCATTATTTCTGGCGGGGGCGATGGCACCATTAATGAAATTGCCGGCGCTCTGATAGATCTTCCCGCAACCGACCGCCCGGTGATGGGCATTTTGCCGCTCGGTACGGCCAACGATTTCGCCACTAGCGCCGGAATCCCCGAAGAGCTGGGAAAAGCCCTGCAGCTGGCTATCCTCGGCAAAGCCACCGCCGTGGATATTGCTCAGGTGAATGAAAAAACCTGTTTTATCAATATGGCGACCGGTGGATTCGGGACGCGCATTACCAGCGAAACCCCTGAAAAGCTGAAGGCAGCGCTGGGCGGCGTCTCGTATCTGATCCACGGCCTGATGCGCATGGATACCCTGAAGCCGGACCGCTGTGAGATTCACGGCGAGAACTTTCAGTGGCAGGGTGATGCGCTGGTGATTGGTATCGGCAATGGCCGTCAGGCCGGTGGCGGACAGCAGTTATGCCCGGAGGCGCTGATCAATGATGGTCAGTTACAGCTGCGTATTTTCACGGGTGATGGCCTGCTGCCTGCGCTATTTACCACCCTGACCCAGGCAGAAGAGAGCCCGAATATTATTGCCGGTAAATCCGCGTGGTTTGAAGTGAATGCCCCACACGGCATGACGTTTAATCTTGACGGGGAGCCGCTGAGCGGAAAGCAGTTCCGCATTGAGGTGTTACCGGGTGCGCTACAGTGCCGGCTGCCACCGGACTGCCAGCTTCTGCGTTGACAGTGTGGCCGGGCGGCGGTAACGCCTGACCCGGCCAGCGTTTTACAAAAAGTCTTAAGCGATAGTCACTTTGCTGTCCAGGTACACATCCTGCACGGCATTGATCAGCTTCACGCCGTCCGCCATCGATTTTTTAAACGCCTTACGGCCCAGGATCAGCCCCATACCGCCCGCGCGCTTATTGATAACCGCCGTGCGCACCGCGTCGGAGAGATCGGTGTCGCCACCCGCCGCACCACCGGAGTTAATTAACCCGGCACGTCCCATATAGCAGTTCGCCAGCTGATAACGCACCAGGTCGATAGGGTTTTCGCTGGTCAGTTTGCTGTAGACCCGGTCATCGGTGTAACCGAAGTTTACCGCTTTATAACCGCCGTTATTTTCCGCCATCTTCTGCTTCACAATATCCGCGCCAATGGTTGCCGCCAGATGGTTCGCCTGGCCGGTCAGGTCGGCAGAAACGTGGTAGTCCACTCCGTCTTTCTTAAATGCGGAGTTACGCAGATACGCCCACAGAACGGTGACCATACCCAGCTCATGCGCGCGTTCGAAGGCAGCAGAAATTTCTTCAATCTGGCGACGTGACTGCTCAGAACCAAAGTAGATCGTCGCCCCGACCGCTACTGCACCCATATTGAACGCCTGCTCTACGCTGGCGTAAAGCGTCTGATCGTATTCGGTCGGGTAGCTCAGGGTTTCGTTGTGATTCAGTTTGACGAGGAATGGAATGCGGTGGGCATAGCGACGCGATACGGAGGCCAGTACGCCATAGGTGGACGCCACGCAGTTACAGCCCGCTTCTATCGCCAGTTCGACGATGTTCTTCGGATCGAAATACAGCGGGTTCGCCGCAAAGGAGGCGCCCGCGGAGTGCTCAACGCCCTGGTCAACCGGCAGAATAGAAAGATACCCGGTTCCCCCCAGTCGCCCGGTATTATAGAGGGTCTGCATATTTCGCAGTACCGCAGGCGGACGGTTGTTATCAACCATCACGCGGTCGACGTAATCGTGGCCAGGCAGATAAAGCTGGTCGGCTGGAATGGTCATACAACGATGCTGTAAAAGGCTGTCGGCGTCTTTGCCAAGCAACTGCGCAATATCAGTCATGTGATGCTCCCGTAAGCCCGACGTGATGTCGGTGAGTGTTTATCCAGACCCATAGCGTTATGGGCAGACTAAGCCTGGTACCGACTTAACAGATTTTCCACCATTTGCATTTTTTTTCAGCACAATCTGCTGGCTCGATTCGTGTACAACAAAACTGTTACATTGATCAAACAATCACCGCAAAGGTATTTAAAAGGTATTATTAAGTGGTATGTTAAAGGCGTACCCTCTCTGACATGCAGGATTAAACAATGAAAACGAAAGTCCAACTGTCATTCATGATGTTTGTTGAATGGTTTATCTGGGGCGCGTGGTTTGTACCGCTGTGGTTATGGCTGAGCAAAAGCGGTTTTACCGCCGGGGAAATTGGCTGGTCTTATGCCTGTACCGCGATTGCCGCGATCCTCTCCCCCATTCTGGTGGGTTCACTGACCGACCGCTTTTTCGCTGCGCAGAAAGTACTGGCCGTACTGATGTTCGCCGGTGCCATCGTGATGTACTTCGCCGCACAGCAAACCCAGTTCAGCACCTTTTTCCCGCTGCTGCTGGTTTACTCCCTGACCTATATGCCGACCATTGCGCTGACCAACAGTATTGCCTTCGCCAATGTGGATGATGTGGAGGCTGATTTCCCGCGTATCCGCGTGATGGGCACCCTCGGCTGGATCGCCTCAGGACTGGCGTGCGGTTTCCTGCCGCAGATGATGGGCTATAACGACATTTCCGATACCAATATTCCGCTGCTGATGACGGCGGGCAGCTCCGCCCTGCTCGGTGTCTTTGCGCTGTTCCTGCCGAACACCCCGCCGAAGAGTACCGGCAAGATGGATTTCAAAGTCATGCTGGGGCTGGATGCGCTGATCCTGCTGCGCGATAAAAACTTCCTGGTGTTCTTCTTCTGCTCATTCCTGTTCGCGATGCCGCTGGCCTTCTATTACATCTTTGCTAACGGCTATCTCACCGAAGTGGGGATGAAAAACGCCACTGGCTGGATGACGCTCGGCCAGTTCTCCGAAATCTTCTTTATGCTGGCGCTGCCGTTCTTCACCAAACGCTTTGGTATTAAGAAGGTCTTGCTGCTGGGCCTGCTCACCGCCGCCATCCGCTATGGCTTCTTTGTTTACGGTGGTGCCGATCAGTACTTCACCTATGCCCTGCTGTTCCTCGGCATTCTGCTGCATGGCGTGAGCTACGACTTCTACTATGTGACCGCGTATATCTACGTGGATAAAAAAGCGCCGGTGCATATGCGCACCGCCGCACAAGGCCTGATTACGCTGTGCTGTCAGGGGTTTGGTAGCCTGTTAGGTTACCGCCTGGGCGGCGTGATGATGGAAAAAATGTTCGCATACAAAGAGCCGGTGAATGGGTTGACCTTCAACTGGGCCGGAATGTGGGCATTCGGAGGGATCATGATTGCCGTGATCGCCGTGCTGTTTATGCTGTTTTTCCGCGAATCGGACAAAGAGATCACCGCAATTGAGGTGGTTGAAGGCGATACCGCGCTGACACGAGGGGAAGTTAAATGAAACAAGAACGTGTTCTCGGTGCCCTTTACGGGCAAGCGTTAGGGGATGCGATGGGCATGCCGTCGGAGCTTTGGCCGAGAAAGCGCGTCAAAGCGCACTTCGGCTGGATCGACCGTTTTTTACCCGGACCGGCTGAAAATAACGCCGCCTGCTATTTTAAGCAGGCAGAATTCACCGACGATACGTCAATGGCGTTATGCCTGGCGGATGCGATTATCGAATGCGACGGGCAGATCAACGCAGATGTTATCGGCAAACATATTCTGCACTGGGCGGAATCGTTCGATGCGTTTAACAAGAATGTGTTAGGCCCGACATCGAAGATTGCGCTTAACGCCATTCGTGACGGCAAGCCGGTCAGTGAACTGGAAAACAACGGCGTCACCAACGGTGCGGCGATGCGCGCCTCTCCGCTGGGCTGCCTGCTGCCGGCCACGCGTCTGGAGCACTTTGTCGCAGAGGTGGCGCTGGCCTCCAGCCCGACCCATAAATCCGACCTCGCGATTGCCGGCGCGGTGGTGATAGCCTGGGCAGTGTCGCGTGCCATTGACGGTGAACGCTGGCAGAACATCGTCGATGCCCTGCCAGGCATTGCCCGCTACGCACAAGAAGCGAAAACAACCACCTTCAGCGCATCGCTGGCGGCACGGATTGAGCTCGCCCTTAAGACCGTGCGTGAAGCCAACGGCATCGATTCCGCCAGCGAGCAGGTTTACCAGCTTATTGGCGCGGGCACCAGCACGCTTGAGTCGGTTCCAGCGGCGATTGCGATGGTCGAACTGGCAGGCACCGACCCGAACCGCTGCGCCATTTTGTGCGCCAACCTCGGCGGTGATACGGACACCATCGGCGCGATGGCGACGGCAATCTGCGGTGCGCTTCACGGCGTACAGGCGATTGACCCGGCCTACAAGGAGGAACTCGACGCCGTAAACCGCCTCGACTTTAATCACTATTGTGAAAAACTGCTGCACTTCCGGGAGCAAAGGGAGGGCGTATGAGTGCTTTTGCTGCACGCCTTGAAACACTGCACGCCACTCGCCCGGTCACGGTGTTGGGTGCCGCGGTCATCGACGTGATCGCCGACGCCTATGCCCTGCCCTGGCGCGGGTGTGATATCGAACTTAAACAACAGGGTGTCAATATCGGCGGCTGTGCGCTGAATATTGCTATTGCGCTGAAACGGCTCGGGATCGCCGCGCAAAACGCGCTCCCCGTCGGTCACGGAGTGTGGGCAGACATCATCCGTAACGCCATGGCCAAACAGGATCTGCACAGCGTCGTCGAAGTAGAAACGGGCGACAACGGCTGGTGTCTGGCGCTGGTCGAACCGGACGGTGAGCGGACCTTTATGTCGTTTAGCGGCGTGGAGAACCAGTGGCAACAGCGCTGGCTGGATGCGCTGAACGTGCCGCCTGAAAGCCTGGTCTACCTCTCAGGCTATCAGCTGGCGTCACCGTGCGGAGAGCTCCTGACGGCCTGGCTGGAAGGCCTGGAAAACGTTACCGCGTTTATCGACTTTGGGCCGCGCATTGCCGATATTCCTGATGCGCTGATGGCGCGGATCATGGCCTGTAAGCCGATGGTATCGCTTAATCGCCAGGAAGCGGAGATGGCAGCGGGACGATTTGGCATGGAAGCTGAAACACTCGGTCCGCAGTGGCTACAGCGTTTTGGTTCGGCGCTGATTATTCGCCACGATAAAGACGGTGCCGCCTGGTTTGAGGGTGATAAATCGGGCTACGTTCCGGCGTTTCCCGCAACCGTCGTCGACACGATCGGTGCGGGCGACAGCCACGCCGGTGGCACGCTTGCCGGGCTGGCGGCAGGATGGTCGCTGGCTGATGCCGTTACGCTTGGCAATGCAGTGGCGGCCTGGGTCGTTAGCCACCGCGGCGGCGACTGTGCGCCAGGGCGCGAGGCGTTACTCCTCGCACACAAAGACGTATAAATCGCTACGGCAGTAGCTGATGCTGAACTCAATGGGCCGGTTCTGCTGATCAAGTGCAACCTGCTTGATCACCAGCACCGGGATTTTGTCATCCATGCGGATATGCGTCTGAAACTCGCTGTCCGGCATGCGGGCACTGACGCGTGAGCGGGTGCGTTGCGGGAAGATATTCTGGCTTCGGAAGTAGTCATACAGGGAAATCCCAATTGCATCCGGATCGTGAATCAACCCTACCGGCACCCAGGACTCCTCAATCGATACGGCGTCATCATCCACATAGCGGATGCGCTTAAGCAAAAAGACCTCGCTCTCCGGCGGCACTGACAGCTGGCTGGCCACCTCTTCCGGGCATTTCACCACCCGTTTATTCACCCACAGCGTGTTGGGTTTTTTGCCGCGCAGCACCACCTGCTGAGAAAAACCGCGCGCTTCCTTGAGCGAGTATTCAAAGATGTTATTGATTTGCGTCCCGTAGCCGCGGGCACGCGTCACTACGCCCTCGGCTTCCAGAGCCTGCATCGCTTTGCGCACGGTAATGCGCGACACGCCGGTTAACTGACTGAGATCGCGCTCGCCGGGCAGTATATTCCCATGCTCCAGCACCCCGTTGCGTACCGCGTTTTTTACCGTTTCGGCAAATTTCAGATACAGCGGCGTGTTGTCCGGGGCGGCAATGCGTTCATTCAGTTGGTCGATTAACCGGGTATGCGCTTGTTCCATCTCTGTTTTTCTCAGGCCTGGTGTGTGTTGCCAGTATACGGCTTACCACCAGGCATGAAAATGGTGTACCGGACCAATACCGTGACCAACCTCGAGAGTATCGGCTTTTGCCAGCGCTTCGGAGAGCCAGATTTTAGCGTCGCGGACCGTATCCCCCCAGTTGTCACGACGGGGGCGCAAAGCCGCCAGCGCAGCAGAGAGCGTGCAGCCGGTCCCGTGGGTGTTTTTGGTCTGTACCCGCGCGGCCGTGAAACGCAGCGCACCGTCGTGGGTAAACAACCAGTCAGGGCTTTCTTCATCATCAAGATGACCGCCTTTCATCAGCACGGCGCCGCAGCCCATCGCCAGGAGCGCATTCCCCTGCTCTTTCATTTCGCGCTCATTCTGCGCGTGCGGCGCATCCAGCAGCGCAGCGGCTTCAGGCAGATTAGGCGTGATAAGCGCCACCTGCGGCAGCAGTTTATTTCGCAGCGTCTCGACGGCGGAGGCGGACAGCAGCGGGTCACCGCTTTTTGCCAGCATCACGGTATCCAGCACCACGTTTTGCACCTGATAACGTTTAAGCCGTTCTGCCACCGCTTCAACAATGTCGGTCTCGGCCAGCATCCCAATCTTGGTGGTGTCGATTCGCACATCGCTGAAAACCGAATCCAGCTGTGCGGCGACAAAGTCCGGCTCAATGCGGTAAACCGACTGCACGCCACGCGTATTTTGCGCCACCAGCGCGGTAATCACCGAGCAGCCGTATGCGCCGAGTGCGGAGAACGTTTTCAAATCAGCCTGAATGCCCGCGCCGCCGCTTGGGTCGGTACCGGCAATGGTAAGGGCGTTAATCCGTTTCATACCCGTTCCTCCAGAGTGTAGAGCGCGTCGAGGAACGCGCTGGCAAAACTGCCGGGACCACCGGACCGGGCGACGGCTGCCGATCCGGCACGTTTCATCCATCCGCAGGCGGCGGCGATGTTATCCAGCCGGTCACCGGGAAGCGAGCAGCTCGCCGCCACGACTGCCGAGAGCGCGCATCCCGTTCCCACCACGCGGGTCATCATCGGGTCACCGCCCACTACCGTGCGGGTGCGCTGCCCGTCGGTGACGTAATCCCGTTCACCGGTGACCACCACAATGGCATTCGTCTGGCGAGCCAGCGCCTGCGCGGCAGGCAGCGCAGCCGCCGCCGTGTCGGTGGTATCGACGCCGCGCCCGCCCGCACTCATCCCGGCAAGGGCGAGAATTTCCGAGGCATTGCCGCGAATGGCCGCCGGTTTCAGGGCGAGGATTTGGTGGCAAAAACGGGTGCGGAACGTCAGCGCCCCTACGGCAACCGGGTCAAGCGTCCAGGGTTTCCCTGCTGCCACTGCACGCTCAATCGCCCGGCGCATCGCCTGGGCGCGCGGCGCCGTCAGCGTCCCGACGTTAATCAGCAGGGCATCTGCGAGCGCGGCAAACTGCTCGGCCTCTTCGGCTTCAATCACCATAGCCGGAGAAGCGCCAAGCGCCAGTAACACATTGGCCGTAAAGGTCTGTACCACATCGTTGGTCATACAGTGGGTAAGCGGGGAACGGGTTCGAAACTGATGTAAAACGTGTAAATCGAGCAGGTCAGGCTGCATGGTATCGCTCCTGCCGTGCGTGAAGAAGCGATGACCGGGAAGGCATCTGACTTCCCTACGCTGGCATTATCCAGATCAGGTAATACGGGTATTTCTCAGCCTTCATTTAAGAAGGGCACCCCGAGTCATTGGTAAGAATTCACTTACATTTGGCAGATTAGGGGAAGAGTACCAGTGATGCAAGACCTGTTGATTTCTCGCTTTCATGATTTTGTTATACCAATCAGATGTAATGAGAAGCCTGTAACCGCTATGTCCGGGAATAAAAACAACCTGTCGTGACCCCGGTATTTTGCAGGTAATGTCGAGATAATGCGCTTAAAGGGGCTATCTGCCCCCCTTAACGTCCCTCAATGGCACGATTTGTCACACACTTTTCTCTCTTTTTACAGTCCTGACAAAATACGCGTAACCGGCTGTTTTTGTTTGGCATAAAGCGCAATTTTTATTCTTAAAATGAGGATATTCCCTCCCCCGTACCGCATGTCATAAAACAGTAAACAAATTAACCATTGAGCCTCGTGACAAAAGGCTCTATATTGGCGGCGTTTTTTTCAGGCCCCCATCTGTTTTTTAACTTTTTATTCAATCGTTGCTCATAACGAAGCGGCGGTTGTAGGAGTGATATGATGACGGATAAAGTCCGTATTGACACCGTAGATGCCCACAAAAGCAACGAAACCTATCTGGCCCGTCAGGCCGAGTTTGAATCTAACGTCAGGAGTTATCCGCGCAAACTGCCTTTAGCAATCACTAAAGCAGAAGGCGTGTGGATCACCGATGCAGACAATAAAGAATACCTTGACTGTTTAGCAGGCGCAGGCACCCTTGCGCTTGGACATAACCATCCTGATGTGCTGAAAAGCATCCAAAATGTCATTACCAGCGGCTTGCCGTTACATACTCTGGATCTGACTACGCCTCTGAAAGACGCGTTCTCAGAATATCTGCTCTCTCTGCTGCCTGGTCAGGGCAAAGAGTACTGCCTGCAGTTCACCGGTCCATCCGGTGCTGATGCCGTTGAAGCGGCGCTGAAACTGGCGAAAAAAGTGACCGGTCGTAGCGGTATCATCAGCTTCTCTGGTGGTTACCACGGTATGACTCATGGCGCACTGGCCGTTACCGGCAACCTGTCTCCGAAAGAAGCGGTTAACGGTATGATGCCAGAAGTGCAGTTCATGCCTTACCCACACCAGTACCGTTGCCCACTGGGTATCGGCGGTGAGGCGGGTGTGAAAGCGCTGACCTACTATTTCGAAAACTTGATCAACGACGTTGAAAGCGGCGTGCGTAAACCTGCGGCAGTGATCCTTGAAGCCGTTCAGGGTGAAGGCGGCGTTAACCCGGCTCCGGTTGAGTGGCTGCAGCGCATCCGTAAAGTGACTCAGGAACACGGCATTCTGCTGATCCTCGACGAAGTTCAGGCTGGCTTTGCCCGTACCGGTAAATTCTTCGCCTTCGAACACGCGGGCATTGAGCCAGACATCATCGTGATGTCTAAAGCGGTTGGCGGCGGTCTGCCACTGGCGGTACTCGGCATCAAAAAACAGTTCGACGCGTGGGCACCAGGCCACCACACCGGTACCTTCCGCGGTAACCAGCTGGCAATGGCAACCGGTCTGACAACGCTGAAAATCCTGAAAGACCAGAACATCGCGGGCAAAGTGGCCGCTCAGGGCGAATGGCTGAAAGGCCAGCTGAACGAGATGGCGAAACGCTATCCGGTTATCGGACACGTTCGCGGCCTGGGCATGATGATCGGGATTGAGATCGTTAAGCCACACGAAGCGGCAGACCACATGGGTTGCTACCCGGGTGATGGCGAGCTGTCTGCACTGATTCAGAAGAAGTGCTTCGAAGCCGGCCTGATTCTGGAGCGCGGTGGTCGCAACGGTATTGTTCTGCGTCTGCTGCCTTCCCTGCTGATCAGCGATGATGAGCTGAAAGTCTTCCTGGATAAATTCGAGCAGGCACTGCTTGCTGCGGGCGTTCGCCCGGCGTAACCGGAGTTGTTGAACACGATGTCAGATTCAAACCCAATTTTGTTCTCCTCTGCGCAGAGCATTGAAGCTTACCAGCAGGCGATTGAACAAAGCACTCAGGCTGTGATGCAGTGGCTGAAACAGCCTGAGATGTATCAGGGCAAAACGGTCGCGGAACTGCGCGACCGTATTAAGCTGGATTTCAACCCGAAAGGGCTGGGCAACGAAGCGGCGATTGAACGCGCCGTGGAGTTCTTCCTGAAAGACAGCCTGTCCGTTCATCACCCGCAGTGTGTGGCGCACCTGCACTGCCCAAGCCTGGTGGTTAGCCAGGCGGCGGAAGTGCTGATTAACGCCACTAACCAGAGCATGGACTCCTGGGATCAAAGCCCGTCCGCAACCATCATTGAGATCAAGCTGATCGAATGGCTGCGTACCCGCGTGGGTTATCAGGCTGGCGACGCTGGTGTGTTCACCAGCGGCGGCACGCAGAGTAACCTGATGGGTCTGATGCTGGCCCGTGATGCGTTCTTCGCGCGTCAGGGTCATTCCGTTCAGCAGGACGGCCTGGTTGGCGATCTGCGTAAAATCCGCGTGCTGTGCTCTGAAAACGCACACTTCTCCGTGCAGAAGAACATGGCGCTGATGGGTCTGGGCTACCAGTCCGTCGTTCAGGTGAAAACGGATGAATTCTCGCGCATGGATCTCAACGATCTGGCAGCGAAAATTGAGCAGTGCAATGCTAACGGCGAGCAGATCCTGGCGATTGTTGCCACTGCCGGTACTACCGATGCAGGTGCAATCGATCCGCTGCGTGCCATTGCTGAACTGGCGGCGAAACAGAATATCTGGGTACACGTTGATGCGGCCTGGGGCGGCGCGCTGCTGATGTCTGAGCAGTATCGTCACTACCTGGACGGTATCGAGCTGGTGGATTCCGTTACTCTGGACTTCCACAAGCAGTTCTTCCAGACCATCAGCTGCGGTGCGTTCCTGCTGAAAGAAGCGCGCCACTATGAGCTGATGCGCTATCAGGCGGCCTATCTGAACTCTGAGTTCGATGAAGAAGCTGGCGTGCCTAATCTGGTGTCCAAATCTCTGCAGACGACCCGTCGTTTCGACGCGCTGAAGCTGTGGATGAGCCTGGAAGCGCTGGGTCAGGAACAATACGCGGCGATCATCGATCACGGTGTTACGCTGGCACAGCAGGTTGCGGCTTACGTGAAAGAGCAGCCTGCTCTGGAACTGGTTATGCAACCGCAGCTGGCAAGCGTACTGTTCCGCTTCCGTGGACAGGTACAGATGGACGACGCGGGTATCGCCCTGCTGAACCAGAAAATTGGTGATGCGCTGCTGGAATCCGGCCGTGCTAACGTCGGCGTGACCGAGCATAACGGCGTCACCTGCCTGAAGCTGACTCTGCTGAACCCAACCGTGACCCTGGAGGACATTAAAGTCCTGCTGTCGCTGGTTGAGCGTACCGCACAGGAAGTTCTGGCGAAGTAATATCCAGCCCCTCTTCCGCCGGAAGAGGGGCTCTCTTTACAGCCCTGCCCACCACAGTCTGAGCTTCATTCCCCAGTAACTTGTCCACCCCGTGGTGGTACTGACCACTTTCCCCTTCGACACGATCACCAGCGTCGGTGTTACGCTCACCTGCCACGCCTGTGACAGCGCACCGTTGGCATCGTTGACCACCGGCATGACCAGCTGTTTCTTGTCGACCCAGCGCGCCAGCTTTGCATCGTCGCCGGAACGCATGGCGATACTCACGACGTTGCCACCCTGTTCTGCCAGAGTATTGACCGAGGGCGTCGTAAACCGGCAGATGCTGCACCAGGTTGCCCATACGTATATCAGCAGCGGGCGTTCCTGGCTGAGTGCCGTTATATCGTGGCTCTTTCCGTCGATGCTGTGCATCGGTGCAGCGCTAAAGCTGGCGGGGAGTGTGGGCTTGCGGTATTGATCCACGCCCCACATGACGGCCAGCGCGAGCAGAAAGAAGATGATCCCTTCCCGCGCCCAGCGGCGCAGTCGACTGAATTTGCGGTTTTCCATTGTGACCTCTTGATGAATCGACGGTCATCTTAGCGAGCAATGCGCCATCACGCTGTAAAGAAGTGTCGGGTCATTTCGTTCGCAACGTGTCGGCCATCAGCGTAAAGCAGGATTCGATAAGCGGAGGAAGCGGCTGCGGGGCACGCATTAACGCCACCGTGCGGGCCAGGGCCGGTTGTTGAAGATGTACCACCCTGAGCTGCGGGTCCTGGAGGTGCGTGGTATAGAGCTGCGGTAAAATCGCCACGGCGAGTTTCGAGCGCACCAGACCATACAACGTTTCGATGTAGTCCACCTGATAGCGTGTCGGCAACGACAAACGGTGGCTTTCCGCGAGCGCCGCAACCAGACGCTGAATATTGCCTTTTGAGAACACGGCGATATCTCGCCCTGCCAGTTGCTTCCAGGGCAGGTGCGCCGACGCGGCCAGCGGATCGTCGCTGTGAATGACCGCGACAAACGGATCATCCTGTAAGGGAAACACGTTCAGCTGGTCGGGAACAGAGTTATCGAGCGCACCAATGCCGAAATCAATCTGCCCTTTCAGCAGCTGGACCACCAGCGCATCGTTGGTTTGATCGTGAAATTCCACCCTGAGGCGGGGAAAAGCCTGCGCGAGCGTCCGGGGCAACAAGGGGAACAGCAGCGAACTCACGGAAGGGATCAGCCCGATACGCACCGTACCTTCTCCGCCCGCCTGAACAATGTGCTGCATGTCGTCAAACGCAAGCTGCGCCACGCTGAGCACCCGCTGCGCGTGCGGCAGGATGGCATTGCCAAGCTCCGTCAACGTCACGGCCGAGGCGGTCCGGTTAACCAGTTTGCCCCCAAGCACCGTCTCGATTTGCCGCAACGCACTGCTGAGCGCCGGCTGGCTGATAGCCAGTTTGCTGGCGGTATCAGTAAAATGACGCAGCTGCGCCAGAGTGACAAAATACTGTAGCTGTCGAAGAGAGAGCGCGGGCAAGCGCTGCCAGGGTTCCGTCATGATTATCCATTACACGCGTCACAGAATAACCCGGGGTTATCGGGCGATAAATTTTATCAGCTGGGCAAACGTTTGCCGTGTGCATAGAGTAGCGTCATTATTTTGATGCTGGAACTGTTAATTGCATGACTGCTGAAACCCGACGCCGCGCCGTTCAGGCTGCACGAGGCGAAATGCCCTTTGACCTGCTGCTCACCGATACCCGTATTGTGGATATGGTCACCGGTGAGATCCGCGAAGCGGATGTTGGTATCGTGGGCTCACTGATTGCCAGCGTCCATCCGCGCGGCAGCCGCAAGGACGCGTATGAGACCCACGCGCTGAACAACCAGTTTCTGTCGCCAGGGCTGATGGATACCCACGTCCACCTTGAAAGCTCCCATCTTATGCCCGCCCGCTACGCGGAGATTGTGCTTGCACAGGGCACCACGGCGGTCTTCTGGGATCCGCATGAACTGGCCAACGTGCTGGGCATTGACGGCGTCCGTTTTGCCATTGAGGCCAGCCGCAATCTGCCGCTGCAGGTGATGGTCGCCGCGCCTTCAAGCGTGCCCTCAACGCCCGGCCTGGAAATGTCCGGGGCGGATTTTGCCGGAGACGAGATGAACACCCTGCTCGGCTGGCCGGAAGTGCGCGGTGTGGCTGAAGTGATGGACATGCACGGGGTGCTTAATGGCAGCCAGCGTATGCTTGAAATTATGCAGGCCGGGCTCGACAGCGGAAAGCTGATTGAAGGCCATGCCCGCGGTCTCAGCGGTGCGGATTTACAGGCTTATCTGGCAGCAGGCGTGACTTCTGACCATGAGTTAACGTCAGCTGACGATGCGCTGGAAAAACTGCGTGCCGGGCTGACGCTGGAGATCCGCGGTTCGCACCCTTATCTGCTGCCCGATATTGTCAGCGCCCTGAAAACGCTCCCCCATCTTTCGTCTCACATCACGGTTTGTACCGATGATGTTCCGCCAGACATCCTCATGGAAAAAGGCGGGATCATCGCGCTGCTGAACCTGCTGATTGAACATGGATTAGCGGCCACCGACGCACTGCGTTTTGCAACGCTCAATGCAGCCATTCGCCTGCAGCGTAACGACCTGGGGCTGATTGCCGCCGGGCGTCGCGCGGATCTGGTGGTGTTTGACTCGCTGGATAAACTGACGGCGCGCCAGGTCTACGTCGCCGGAAAGCTGATTGCCCGGGACGGGGCAACGCTCGAACCTGTTGCTGATACGCCTCTTACGTTGCCGCGTGATACCGTACGGTTGTCTGCCCTGACCGCTGATGATTTTTGCATGCGTATTGGCAACGCGAACCATGGCGTGGCTCGCTTGCGCCACATCTGCGGCGCGCGCTTTACCCGCTGGGGTGAAACAGATGTGCAGGTGCGCAACGGGTGCGTGCAGATCCCGGACGGCTTTAGCCTGATCTGGGTTCAGCATCGCCATGCCCGTCATGCAGCAAAACCGCAAATTGCCCTGCTTGAAGGCTGGGGGGAACTGCGCGGGGCGATTGCCACCAGCTACTCGCACGACTCTCACAACCTGGTGGTTTTGGGCCGCGATCCGAACGATATGGCGCTGGCTGCCAATACGCTTATCAACAGCGGTGGTGGCATGGCGCTGGCGCAACAGGGTGACGTGATTGCCCACGTTGCCATGCCGATTGCGGGCATGCTGTCGGAACTGCCACCTGCCGAGCTGGCGCTGCAGTTCAGGACGCTGCGCGATCGCAGCAGTCTGATTGCCGACTGGGAACCGCCGTATCGGGTCTTTAAGGCCATCGAAGGAACCTGCCTTGCCTGTAATGCCGGGCCACATTTGACCGATCTTGGACTGACCGATGGCAGCACGCGCCAGATTGTCGATCCGCTGATTTCTTACCGGGAAACCCCGGACAACACACAATAATACCGAAGGAGAGCCGGATAATGGCCGACAATACCGTTAATTCGCCAGCACCAGGGCGCTGGCTTGAACGTCGTTTTGCACTCCGTGCACGCGGGAGCACCGTGCGCACCGAGTGCCTGGCGGGTATCACTGGTTTTCTCGCCGCCGCCTATTTGCTGGTGGTGATCCCGGGGCTGCTGGCCGTGGGAGGAATGGATAAAGGCGCCGCGACCACGGGCACCATTCTGGTCTTCGTTGCCGGGACGCTGCTGATGGCGTTTTACGCCAACCTGCCGTTTATCGTCGGGCCAGGAATTGGTGGCTCGGTGCTGGTCGGGGTGACGCTTGCGGGCAGTGAAAGCATTGGCTGGCAAATTGGTCTGGGTATCGCCTGCTGGTCGGGGATTTTATTCTTTCTGCTGACCCGGTTTGGCCTGCGTGAAGTGGTGACCCGCTCGGTGCCACAGTCCATCAAGCTGGGGCTGACGGCCTCCATCGGTCTGTTTGTCGCCGTACTCGGTTTCCGCAACGCCGGGCTGGTGCTGGCGAATGCCAAAACGAACGCACTGATGTTGGGAGATTTTTTGTCACCCGGTGCACTGGTGGCGTTACTCGGCCTGTTCCTGGCTATCGGCCTGCAGGCTCGTCGTATTCCGGGTGCGATCCTGTGGGCTATCCTGCTCGCGACCCTCGTGGGTATTCCGATGGGCGTCACGAAATTACCCGCCAGTTTTATCGATGTGCCCCACTCCATTGCTCCCGTCCTTGGGCATGTCGATATGCTGGGCGCGCTGAATATTGCTTTTCTGCCATTCCTGTTTGTCTTCTTCGCCTCCGAGTTTTTCTCCACCATGGGAACAACGCTGGCGGTGGGCGGGGAAGCAGGGCTGCTGGATGAAGAAGGCAATATGCCAAACATTAACCGCCCGTTTATGGTGGACTCCATTGCCGCCGCGATTGGCCCGTGGGTAGGCATTCCTGCCGCCACGGCGCTGATTGAATCGTCCGCAGCCGCGGAAGCCGGCGGCAAAACCGGCATGACCGCGCTGGCCGCGGCGGTAATGTTCCTGCTGATGCTGCTGTTTACCCCTGTGGCGCTGATGATCCCGAAAGAAGCCACGGCGCCCGCCCTGATCCTCATCGGGCTGAATATGTTTAGCGGTCTACGTAAGGTTGATTTGGCGAACTTCACCGACGGCTTGCCGGTGTTGATGATGGTGATGATTACGCTGATTGCCAACAGTTTCGGGACCGGTATTGCGGGCGGGCTGCTGTTTTATATCGTTATCAAAGCGATAGCCGGGAAATGGCGCGATATCCCCGTCGGTCTTTGGATCCTCGCCATTCCCCTGGTGTATTACTTCGCCACGCTGGTGAAGCACTAACCCTCACGCCTCTTTTCCTTCGGGGTATAGCCGTAGTCGAAATGGCTATACCCCGCGCTGTAATACAGCGCCGCAGATTTCACGATATCATTGAGAATGGCACCGTTCACCTGCACACCCATCTGCTGCAGACGCTTTACACAGTTTTCCGTCTCTTTCACGTTGGTTTTACCAAAGCGGGCAACCAATAACGTGGTTGCGGCCACTCTGGCAATCAGCACCGCATCGGTCACGGCCAGCACCGGCGGTGTATCAACGATAACAACGTCATAGTGTGCGTTCATCCCCGACATCACCTCCTGGAAGCGTTCTCCCATGAGCAGCTCCACGGGACGTAACGGCTGGGGACCACAGGTCAGAACATCAAAGCCCGCCTTATCAACGCGCTGGATCGCCTCCTGCCACGCCACATTTCCCTCAAGGACAGCGGATAATCCGTGATGGTTGTTCAGCTTAAAGAGATTATGCACATAGCCTTTACGCATATCCGCATCGATAAAGAGCACCCGCTTTCCGGCCTGAGCCGCTATTGATGCCAGTGACGTGCTGACCAGCGTTTTGCCGCAATTCTGTGTGGGGCCCGTAATCACCACGATCTGGTTTGAGGCGTCCATCATCGTGAAGTGCAGGCTGGTACGCAGTCCGCGCATCGCTTCAACAAACATATCCGCTGGCCGGTCTGTGGGCAGGAAGGGGATATCCGAAGTTTTGTGTTTCCCGTGGGGCGCCAAAAAGTGCTTTCGGCGCAAATGCGTTTTTTTCCACAGCCAGACCGAGCGCGGCAGCGTCGCCAGAACCGGCATCCCCTGCTCTTCTATTTGCTCTGACGAGGTGATCCCTCGCCGACAGGCAGTACGAACCAACACCCAACCCATGGAGACCATCAGCCCTAGCAGCACACCAGGCAGAATAATAAGCGCTTTACGGGGCTTTATTGGCTCAGGTTGCGTAACCGCGGTATCAATGATCCGCACGTTGCCGATAGCGCTGGAGCGTGAAATGTTCAGTTCCTGTTGGCGTGTCAGCAGCTGCAGGTAAATGGTACGCCCGGACTCGACATCACGGCTAAGGCGCAACACTTCCTGCTGGGTAGAAGGCATAGATGAAACCCGGCTGTTCAGGCGCGCGCGTCCCTCTTCGAGCGTTTGTCGCTTCTCCCGTAATGCGCGATAGGTCGGGTGATCCTTTTTGAAAAGCTGAGAAACCTCTGCCTCACGAAAAGTCAGTTCGTTGAGCTGATTTTCCACGTTAACGACCTGATCCAGTACGGACTTCGCCTCAAGGGATAAGTCGACGGAATCGCGCTTCGCCCGATAGGCATTCAGTCGTGCTTCGGCCTCATCCAGTTCGTGACGGACCTTAGGCAACTGCTCCTGTAAAAACGCCAGACTTCGGGAATCCTGTGCCTCCTGGCGCGCAATATTCTGGCTGAGATAATTTTCAGCAATCGTATTGAGCACCACCGCTATCCTGTCCGGGTCTTCACCCGTCAGCGTCAGGGTGATCATACCGCTCTGTTTACCGGATTCCGCGACAAAGAGTCTCTTCTGCAGCGCGTTAATTGCCTCAAGCCTGGTGAAGGCATGAAGGGTAAATTGGGTCCCCGGCTCCGCGCTGAGCGAGGTCACCAGAAGCGTGATCCCGTCTTTCACCAGCCGTTTGCCAACCCTACCGTCAGCCTTAAGCGTCTCCCCTTCCAGGCGATACCGGCCCTGCCCCAGCACGGTCAGGACAACCGCTTGCGGTTTCCCCTCCTGCTGGGGCAGGTTAAGCTCACCTATCGTCATGTTGCCCGGTTTGCTGCCTCCTAGACGTTCCCAGAGGCGCCCCACAACCGGGAGAACGCGCTGTTTTACCTGATATGTCAGCCCCAGATTATCAACGGTTCCCCCCAGGATCATGCGCGATTTAAGCAGCAACAGTTCAGGTTCAGCGTCGGGTGAAAGGTCAGACCCAAACTGGCTTAAGCTTTTAAGCAACGAGTTGTCCTGCTTTGCTTCTATCTGTACCAGGGCATCCGCCTGGTAGACCGGCGTGGCGCTAAACGCGTAGAGCCCCGCGCACACCGTAAACAGGAGCGTGACCAGCCCGATTAGCATGCGGTGATCAATCATCTCAGCAAGTAGCTGCATAAGATCGATTTCATTACTGTGCGGTGCGGCAGCACCGTATTTGTCTGATGTATGAGAAGACATTAACGCTTCATTCCTTTTTGACCCACACGACGAGCCCATTCCTGACTGGCTTTTACCAGCTGCCCGAAAACATATTCAAACGCTTCACGACTTTTGCGGTAAGGATCGGGAATGTCCCTGTTTTCCAGCCATTGGCCAAACAGCAGCGATTTTCCGCGACATTCGGGCGACACAGCGGCAATAAAACGCAGGTGCTCCGGCTCCATCACCAGAATCAAATCGGAGGTTTGCAACATGCTGCGCGTCATCTTGCGTGCCACGTGCCCCTCCAGCGAAACGCCGTAACACCGGGCCACCTCCCGTGCAGTTGCATCCGCCGGGCGTCCTTCAAATCCGTAAATCCCAGCCGATGTCACGAGTCTGCCGGGCAGCTGTTGTCGCAACAGCCGCTCCCCCATCGGCGAACGGCAAATATTGCCGGTGCAAACCACTAAGATTGAGTTAAACATTATTGCGGCCATGAACGAATGAAGCGGACGGTTTCGGTCAGGTCATGGACACCGCTGATGGTGGGTACCAGCTGCGTGATCACGCGATTCCAGCGTGACAAGGGCGCGGTGGTGACGTAGACAATGTCATACGGTTCAAGCTGGAATTCCGTCCCCAGTACCATCGCGGAGGCATCCTTCGCATTGAGCTGATAGATATTGGCAATTTTGTCCGTCGCCCCTTTTTTCGCTACCGAGCGAATAACAAAAATCCCGGTTGCATCGGCCATATTCTGATCCAGCCCGCCTGCATTCCCCAGGGCTTCCGCCAGGGTCATTCCGCTACGATCCATCTTCAACGTGCTCTGCTTCACCACCTCGCCCATCACGAACACTTTTAAGGCATCGTTACGCGGAACAAAGAGGATATCGCCCGGATACAGCAGCTTATTCTGGCTTAAATCACCATGCTGCATCAGCGCATAGAGCGAAAGGCGCGCGTCCTGGCCATTATGCGTGAGGACCACGTTACGCCAGTCGGCATCCGCGGAAAGCCCACCTGCGGCGTTGACCGCGTCCATTACCGTCAACGGAATATTGGTTATCGGTTGCTGGCCTGATTTTGCCACCTCTCCTGTCACATAGGCTTTTTGTGAGCGGAAAGACGCCACGCTGACATCCACCTGCGGGCTCTCAATGACCTTCTCCAGTTGCGCGGTGATTGCTTCACGCACCTGCGCGACCGTTTTGCCTGCAACATGCAGTTTTCCGACGTAGGGATAGAAGAGCGTTCCATCCGCATTCACCCAGTTACCCGCGTCACTCGCGGTACGATACTGCCCTGCGGGCGTGGTTAATTCCGGATGATCCCAGACGGTGACCGTCAGGATGTCGCCGGTGCCTATGCGGTATTCCCAGTTTTTGACCTGCTCATCCAGAGTAGGATTTGCCTGAGATTTGAGGACAGGCGGTCGCAATTTTTCAACGAGCGCCGGGGTCAGGGGATAAATTTCCACGTGTTGATCGAGCTGATAATTCGCTTCTCCGTCAGCCATGACTTTTTTCCCGGTAATGCTGAGATCCTGACCTGGCGAAAATACGCAACCAGTTAACTGGCCGACTGAAAGAAATAAAAGTGAAAATAGCGTTGTATTTTTCATTTATATAAAAAGTTCTTTTATTGTTGTGTTTGTTGTTAAACAGATAAAAAATAAATTCATTTACATTAAAATTTTCAACGGGTTATTGTTTTAGCGGACGTATTACAAAAAACAGACAACGTTTCCCTTCATGGCGATAAAAAAGCAAAATCGTTCCCATTCTTTTGAAAAAAATGGAAAGAGATTGATGTCATACGGAGGCGATATTAAATGTTCTTACGTGGGAAAGCATGCGTTGAACAGTCCATTTGCGAAGTGAGAAGGTATTTTCAGAATTGATTAATGAAATAATAAATATTGGAAATATCAAATTCGGGAGATATTGACTGTAGTGATACTGCGCGCGTCATTACGACTACACAAAACCGTCCACTTTTGTTACATTTTTTTTCAAACACACCATGCTTTGGTACTTAAAATGGACTGTCTGCCTCGCGTTCCATGAACCCGCAGACGAAAAGTATCTGTAACGATATCACTGGAGAAAAAATGGCTAAGCGTAAATTGCTGCTTCTGGGTGTATTACTGTCTCTGGCGGGTTCCGCGTTTTCTGCCCCGCAAACCGCCGCTGCGCCATCAGGCATTAAAGCCTATGAGGAACAAGAGTTCATCGCTGATTTCACCAAATTCAAGATTGGCGACACCGCACCGGCGCAGTATCAAACGCCTGAGTACACCATTAAACAGTACCAGCTGCGTAACCTGCCGGCCCCGGATGCGGGTACCCACTGGACCTATATGGGCGAGAACTACGTCCTGATTGGCGATGCAGATGGCAAAATCTACAAAGCCTACAATGGAGATATCTTCTATCACCGCTAATGACATTTTAATCCGGCCCTGGCAGGAGAGCGATCGCCCCTTTTTGCGAACACTCTATCTCCACGCGCGGCGCGAGGCCTGGCCATGGCTGGACGGTTCCGAGTGGCAGCTTGAAGACTTTGACGCGGCAACCCGCGACGAAGTGATTTGGGTGGCCGTTCAGGACGGGCATCGACTGGGTTTTGCTTCGGTGTGGACGAACGACAATTTCCTGCACAATCTGTTTGTCGATCCGCAGTATCAAGGTCTGGGCGTCGGTCATTCGCTCCTTGAACAGGTGCAAAACGCGTTCACCAGTACGGGTTCGCTGAAGTGTCTGGTAAAGAATGACCGGGCTGTTGCCTTTTACCAGCGCCATGGCTGGCATATTGAAGCGAAGGGTGACTCGCCGGAAGGTGAGTACTTTTTAATGCATTACGTACAGCGTTAAACGCGGGTGACGCTTCGCTGAGCCGGCCTACAACACGTTATTTCCGTAGGCCGGGTCAGGCGCAAACGCCGCCCGGCAATTCAGACTAAAGCACTCACACCGCGCGAAACGCAATTTCACTCGGGATGACTTCGCCCTGCCAGTAAAGCTGCGCCGCAACGCGCCCCGCCAGCTGTCGATACATCTCTGCAAATTCACTGTCCGGACGGCTGACGACCGTCGGCTTCCCGCTGTCCAGATCTTCACGCAGCGAGATGTGCAGCGGCATCTGCCCAAGCAGTTGGGTGTGATACTGCGCAGCCAGTTTTTCTGCCCCACCGGTGCCAAAGATAGGCTCATGGTGTCCGCAGTTGCTGCAGATATGCATACTCATGTTCTCGACAATACCCAGCACCGGCACGTCCACTTTCTCGAACATCACGATGCCTTTTTTGGCGTCGATCAGCGCGATATCCTGCGGGGTGGTCACCACGACCGCTCCCGTGACCGGAATGTTTTGCGCCAGCGTCAGCTGAATGTCACCGGTGCCCGGCGGCATATCCAGCACCAGATAATCCAGATCGGGCCACATTGTCTCCTGCAGCATCTGCATCAGCGCTTTGCTGGCCATCGGGCCACGCCACACCATGGCGTTATCGTCAGTCACCAGATAACCAATGGAGTTGGTTGCCAGACCGTGGGCCATGATCGGTGCCATGTGCGTGCCATCCGGCGAGGTTGGGCGCTGGTTTTCCGCGCCCAGCATGTTAGGCACAGACGGTCCGTAAATATCGGCGTCCAGAATACCGACTTTCGCCCCTTCGGCTGCCAGCGCGAGCGCCAGGTTTACCGCCGTGGAGGATTTACCCACCCCACCCTTGCCTGAACTGACGGCAATGATGTTTTTCACGCCGTTCACGCCCGGGTGGTTTTTCACACGCTTGAGGGTGGCGATGCTGTGGGTCAGCTTCCAGTCAATGGCTTTCGCGCCGGTAATGCGCAACAGCTCAGAGCTGGTTTGCTCTTTCAGCGCGTCAAACGCGCTGGTCCAGACGAAGGGCATCTGCAACTCGATGTGCAGCGTATCGTCCAGCCATGCGACATGGTGTAACGCTTTCAGCGTGGTGAGATTGTGCTTCAGGGTTGGATGCTGAAAGTTAGCCAGCGTCCCGGCGACCATTGCTCTTAAGGCTTCCGGTGATTTGGCCTGGGATTGAGAACTCATCCCGACTCCTTTGTTCTTGTGAATAAGACCTTAGATGAACAAGTTTACCTGAAAGGCCGTGGTTTGTGCTTACTTAATAATGCCCCTTTTGGTAATATCAAAAACCCTTTTCACAGTTAAAAGAAGTAATGCCTACTATGACTCAAGTCGCGAAGAAAATTCTGGTAACGTGCGCACTGCCGTACGCCAACGGCTCAATCCACCTCGGCCACATGCTGGAGCATATCCAGGCTGATGTCTGGGTCCGTTACCAGCGAATGCGCGGCCACGAGGTTAACTTCATCTGTGCGGACGATGCCCACGGCACGCCGATCATGCTGAAAGCGCAGCAGTTGGGGATCTCCCCAGAGCAGATGATTGCCGAAATGAGTCAGGAGCATCAGACCGATTTTGCGGGCTTTGACATCAGCTATGACAACTATCACTCCACGCACAGCGACGAAAACCGTGAGCTGTCGGAGCTGATCTACTCTCGCCTGAAAGAGAACGGTTTTATTAAAAACCGCACCATCTCTCAGCTGTACGATCCGGAAAAAGGCATGTTCCTGCCGGACCGCTTTGTCAAAGGTACCTGCCCGAAATGTAAATCACCGGATCAGTATGGCGATAACTGCGAAGTGTGCGGCGCAACCTACAGCCCGACCGAGCTTATCGATCCGAAATCTGTTGTTTCGGGTGCCACACCGGTAATGCGTGATTCCGAGCACTTCTTCTTCGACCTGCCGTCCTTCAGCGAAATGCTGCAGGCGTGGACCCGCAGCGGCGCGCTGCAGGAGCAAGTCGCGAATAAAATGCAGGAGTGGTTCGAATCCGGTCTGCAGCAGTGGGATATCTCCCGCGATGCACCGTACTTCGGTTTCGAAATTCCGAACGCACCGGGTAAATACTTCTACGTCTGGCTGGATGCGCCAATCGGGTACATGGGTTCCTTCAAGAACCTGTGCGACAAGCGCGGCGACACCGTCAGCTTTGACGAATACTGGAAGAAAGATTCCGACGCCGAGCTGTATCACTTTATCGGCAAAGACATTGTTTACTTCCACAGCCTGTTCTGGCCGGCGATGCTGGAAGGCAGTAACTTCCGTAAACCAACCAACCTGTTTGTGCACGGCTATGTGACGGTCAACGGCGCGAAGATGTCCAAATCTCGCGGTACGTTCATTAAAGCCAGCACCTGGCTGAACCACTTCGACGCGGACAGCCTGCGTTATTACTACACGGCGAAGCTCTCTTCCCGCATCGACGATATCGACCTGAACCTGGAAGATTTCGTGCAGCGCGTGAACGCCGACATCGTCAACAAAGTCGTGAACCTGGCTTCCCGTAACGCAGGCTTTATCGCCAAGCGTTTCGACGGCGTGCTGTCTGCCGAACTGGCCGATCCTGAGCTGTACAAAACCTTCACCGACGCCGCCGCGGCGGTTGGCGAAGCCTGGGAAAGCCGTGAGTTCGGTAAAGCAATTCGTGAAATCATGGCGCTGGCTGACGTGGCTAACCGCTACGTTGACGAGCAGGCTCCGTGGGTTGTCGCGAAACAGGAAGGCCGCGACGCCGACCTGCAGGCGATCTGCACCATGGGCCTGAACATGTTCCGCGTGCTGATGACCTGGCTGAAGCCGGTACTGCCACAGCTGGCCTCCCGCGCTGAAGCGTTCCTCAACACCGAGCTGACCTGGGATGCTATCCAGCAGCCGCTGCTCGGTCACAAGGTGAATACCTTCAAGGCGCTGTACAACCGCATCGAGATGAAGCAGGTAGAATCCCTGGTGGAAGCGTCTAAAGAAGAGGTGAAGGCTGCCGCTGCGCCGGTGACCGGCCCGCTGGCAGACGATCCGATTCAGGAGACCATTACCTTTGATGATTTCGCCAAGGTCGATCTGCGTGTCGCACTGATTGAAAACGCGGAATTTGTCGAAGGCTCGGACAAACTGCTGCGCCTGACGCTGGATCTGGGCGGTGAGAAGCGTAACGTCTTCTCCGGAATCCGTTCTGCCTATCCTGATCCGCAGGTGCTGATTGGCCGTCAGACCGTGATGGTCGCCAACCTGGCACCGCGCAAAATGCGCTTCGGCATCTCGGAAGGCATGGTGATGGCGGCAGGTCCTGGCGGGAAAGATATCTTCCTGTTAAGCCCTGATGAAGGCGCCAAACCAGGTCAGCAGGTGAAATAATAAAAAAGCCGGAGATAATCTCCGGCTTTTTTTTGCCTCTTCATCCTTCACGCCCCGGTACCACTCACGGCTTAGCGTGATGCACCCGGTGAGTCAGTCCGCGTAAAAAATAACGCAAAAACTGGTCGCCGCACTCGCGGTAGTTCTTATGGTCCGGCGCACGCATCATGGCGGTGATCTCCGGCATCGACACGCGGTGCTTCTGCTCTGTCATAATCGCCAGAATGTCGTCTGTTTTCAGTGAAAACGCGATACGCAGCTTTTTCAGCACCGTGTTGTTATTCACCCGACGCTCAAGCGCCAGTTCTGGTGCTGAGTCATCTTTCCCGCGCTTGTCGTAGATGAGGCCGTTCAGGAAGCCAGACAGGATAATGTCAGGGCAGCGAACAAACCCCTCTTCATCCTCTTTTGTCATCCAGGTGTCGAAACCGGCAGAGGTGGACTCCATGCCAGCAAGCGCAAGAATGCGCACCATATCGTTATTGTTTGCTTTCAGGGTGTAGCGCAGGCTACGGAGAATATCATTACTGAGCATGGGTGCCTTTAACTTAACTGTCGATGATGCAATGGGGCGCAGTGTACCAGTTTTACAGGCCGATCGCCTCTTTCAAACTCTTAAGGTAGCGGCGACTGACGGGGACGGTTTGCCCGGCACGCAGCACCAGCTCTGCCTGTCCGTTGTCTTCCAGCCGGATCTCTTTCAGGTGCGCCATGTTCACCAGATACTGGCGATGGCAACGAACGAGCGGCGTTCGGCTCTCCAGCGTCCGCAGCGTCAGCTCGGTAAAGCCTTCGTTCCCCTCCGCGCTGGTAACAAATACGCCGCTCAAACGGCTGCTGACAAACGCCACATCGTCCATCTGCAGAAGGTAAATCCGACTGTGGCCGGTGCACGGGATAAACTTCAGCGGCTGCTGGTTTTCCGGCAACAGCGTGACATCCTGCACGGTGCGCTCCTGGCGCAAACGGCTGAGGGTCTTTTCAAGACGCTTCTCTTCAATCGGTTTCAGTAAATAATCGAATGCGTGCTCCTCAAAGGCTTTGACGGCGTATTCATCGAAGGCGGTCAAAAACACAATGTAGGGGCGATGCTCCGGGTCGAGCATTCCGACCATCTCCAGGCCGCTAATTCGGGGCATCTGAATGTCGAGGAACAGCACGTCCGGGCGCAGTTTGTGCACGGCGCCAATGGCCTCAATGGCGTTTGCGCACTCCCCCACAATCTCAATGTCAGGCTGCTCCTGCAACAGAACGCGCAGGTTTTCCCGTGCTAACGGCTCATCATCCACAATCAGCACTCTTAGCATGCGTTTTCCTCCAGCGGCAGTCGTAACGTAATACGGGTGAATCGGTCGGGCTCGCAGGCCACGGTAATGCCACAGTCATCACCAAAGTGCGCGCGCAGGCGTTTATCCACCAGGCTCATCCCTAATCCGCCTGAGGTGGAAGGCACGTAAAGCCCGGCGTTATCTTCAATATCCAGCACCAGATGATGGTTAAAGCGGCTGGCGGAAATGGTGATCTCCCCAATCCCCAACAGCTGTGACGTACCGTGTTTTATGGCGTTTTCCACAATAGGCTGCAGGGTAAAGGCCGGAAGATGCTGATACGCCAGCTCATCCGGGACGGATAACGAGACCTGCAGACGAGTCTGGAAGCGAGCCTGCTCAATCTGCAGATAGGCATTAACGTGTTCTATTTCATCGGCCAGGGTCACAATCTCGGACGGACGTTTAAGGTTTTTGCGGAAAAACGTCGACAGGAACTGAACCAGCTGCGCGGCCTGATCGCTGTCGCGGCGGATCACCGCTTTGAGCGTATTAAGCGCATTGAACAGGAAATGCGGATTCACCTGAGCGTGCAGGAGTTTAATTTCGGATTGCGTCAGCAACGCTTTCTGACGCTCATACTGCCCGGCGAGGATCTGCGCGGAGAGTAGCTGAGCGATGCCCTCTCCCAGCGTACGGTTGATAGAGCTGAACAGACGGTTTTTCGCTTCATAAAGCTTGATGGTGCCCATTACCCGCTGGTTTTCCCCGCGCAGCGGAATGACCAGCGTGGAGCCCAGTTTACACTGCGGGTGCAGCGAACAGCGGTAAGGAACTTCGTTGCCGTCGGCATACACCACTTCGCCGGTTTCAATGGCGCGCAGCGTATAGGCGGAGGAGATCGGTTTCCCGGGCAGATGGTGGTCGTCGCCCGTGCCGGTAAAAGCCAGCAACCGTTCACGGTCGGTTATCGCCACCGCGCCGATATCCAGCTCCTTATAAAGCACCTGCGCCACCTTCATGCTGTTCTCTTCGTTAAAGCCCTGACGCAGGATCCCCTCCGTCGAGGCGGCGACCTTCAGGGCCGTCGCGGAAAACGCCGAGGTGTACTTCTCAAACATGGCGCGCTTGTCGAGCAAAATACGCATAAACAGCGCAGCACCGACGGTATTCGTCACCATCATCGGGGCGGCGATATTGCTCACCAGATGGAGCGCATCGTCAAACGGCCGGGCAATCAGCAAGATGATGGCCATTTGCGCCATTTCAGCGACAAAGGTGATCGCCCCGGCGGTGAGCGGGCTAAAGACTTTATCCGGACGACCGCGCTTAATCATGTAGCTGTGAACCAGTCCGCCGAGCAGCCCTTCGACGATCGTTGAGATCATACAGCTTAGCGCCGTCATGCCGCCCATCGAATACCGATGCAGGCCACCGGTTAACCCGACCAGCCCACCGACCACAGGGCCGCCAAGCAGCCCTCCCATCACGGCACCGATGGCTCGCGTATTGGCAATGGAGTCTTCGATATGGAGACCAAAATAGGTTCCCATAATGCAGAAAATAGAGAAGGTCACGTAGCAGAGCAGCTTGTGCGGCAGGCGTACGGTAACTTGCATCAGCGGAATGAACAGACGCGTTTTACTCATCAACCAGGCGATGACAAGAAACACGCACATCTGCTGAAGCAACAGCAGCACCAGATTAAACTCGTACATACTCAAAACCGCACACCCTCAAAACGCGTAACATACACTGCTGGCGGTAAACTTTCTTTGAAGCGCGGCAAAAAAGCTGCAATTCGTGCCCGGCATCACACCTTTTGCCGAACCTAACGCCTGCTTCGCATTATTCGTGCAAAAAACAACCATTTCTTCCTGGTTCAGTAAACAGGGACTACAGTTAAGCTGGGGACGCGTAAGCCAGGGGGCGAATATGGCGCTTTACACAATCGGTGAAGTGGCACTCCTTTGTGATATCAATCCCGTCACGCTACGGGCATGGCAGCGACGGTATGGATTACTCAAACCGCAGAGAACGGACGGAGGCCATCGTCTCTTCAACGATGCCGATATCGACCGGATCCGCGAGATCAAAAGCTGGATCGATAACGGTGTGCAGGTTGGCAAAGTGAAATCCCTGCTCAGCCATGACGATCCTGACACGCAGCTTCTCTGGCGCGAACAACAGGAAACGTTGCTGCGCCTTCTGCAGGCGGGCAATCTGCAGCGCTTGCGTGCATGGATAAAAGAGCAAGGGCGCGATTATCCCGCGCAAACGCTGATCACGCATCTTTTCATCCCGCTCCGTCGACGCCTGCAGTGCCAGCAGACCACCCTGCAGGCGCTGCTGAGTATGCTCGACGGCGTCCTGATCAACTATATTGCCGTCTGCCTTGCCTCGGCGAAGAACAAGCACGGAAAAGACGCGCTGGTGGTCGGCTGGAACGTGCACGATACTACTCGTCTGTGGCTGGAGGCCTGGATTGCCACCCAGAATGGCTGGCGCGTTGACGTCCTTGTGCACTCGCTGGCGCAATTTCGCCCTGAATTGTTCGACGGCCAGACCCTGCTGGTCTGGTGCGGAGAAGTGCCTTCCGCCTCGCAGCAACAGCTGATGACGGAATGGCGTGAACATGGCTACCCGGTTTACTCGCTTGGCCCGGAAGAGCCGTAACGGCATTTAATGGTTCATTAACAGCTGCGCTTCACCGTATAATTGTTCCGTTAACAACAGGAGCACATGATGAAGGCAACCAAACTGGCCGTAATTACCCTTTTTGTTCTGATGGCCGTAAGCGGTATCGGTGGCGTGATGCTGGCCGGGTATTCGTTTATTGTTCGTGGCGGTGTCGGCTGAGATACTGCGCCAGACGCTCAAAAACGCGATCGACGACGATTGCCGCCAGCGCGACCAGCAACGCCCCCTGCACAATATAGGCCGTATTGAACCCGCTTAAGCCGATGATAATCGGCGTTCCCAGGGTATTGGCTCCCACCGTCGACGCAATGGTCGCCGTCCCGATATTGATGATCACCGACGTACGGATCCCCGCAAGGATGACCGGTGCCGCCAGGGGGAGTTCAACTTTGCGCAGCCGCTCTGCGCGACTCATCCCCATCCCTTCAGCAACGCTCAGTACCGACGCAGGTACCGCCGCAATACCGGCCAGTGTACCCTGCAGAATGGGCAACACACCGTATAAAATCAGCGCAATGATGGCAGGTTGCTGACCAAAGCCCATCACCGGCACTGCAATCGCCAGCACCGCCACCGGCGGAAACGTTTGGCCAATCGCCGCAATGGTCTCCACCAGCGGGCGAAACTCCCGGCCCGCGGGGCGCGTGACCGCGATGCCCGCCCCCACGCCCAGTACAATAGCGACGGCACTTGAGAGCACCACCAGCCAGAGATGGGCCAGGGCGAGATTAATAAAACTCTCCTGCTGATACACCGGGCGCGGCAAGTCGGGGAAGAGCGTGCTAAACAGCGCCGCGCTGTGCGGCATCAGAAACAGCAAAGCGACAAAGAGCACGACCAGCCAGAACAGCGGATCACGAAGTGCCTTCACGTGTCACCTCCCCTGCCAGCAGATCGCGAAAATGCAGGGTGCCACTTGGCGCGCCCCGGGCATCCGCAACGGGCAACACTTCACACTGACGGGCAACAAACGCCGAAAGCGCATCCCGCAAGCTCATCTGTTCCTGCAGAGGCTCGCCACGCACCGTCGCGTCCTGTCGACGCATATAGTCGCTGACCGTACGCAGCGAGAGCAGCCTGACGCCCAGCTCGCTGCGGCCAAAAAACTCACGCACAAAATCGTTTTTCGGCCAGGTCAGCAGCTCAAGCGGCGTCCCCTGCTGCACCACCTCGCCATGGTCCATCAGCACCAGATGGTCAGCCAGACGCAGCGCCTCATCGATATCGTGCGTCACAAGAATGATTGTTCGCCCCAGAATGCGATGAATGCGGGTCATTTCCGCCTGCAGTGCGGCGCGCGTGACCGGATCCAGCGCGCCGAAGGGTTCATCCATCAGTAACACCTGCGGATTGGCCGCCAGCGCACGCGCCACGCCCACCCGCTGCTGCTGGCCTCCGGAAAGCTGGTGCGGGTAGCGGTCACGCAGCGCAGGTTCTAACCCGAGCAGAGACATCAGTTCATCAACCCGGTCGGCAGTTTTTGCCCGCGACCATTTCTCCAGCTGTAGCACGGTGGCGATGTTCTGCGCGACCGTCCAGTGCGGAAACAGGCCGATAGACTGGATGGCATACCCCATACGACGACGCAGTTCCAGCACAGGCAGGCTGCGGATCTCCTCTCCGGCAAAGCGGATCAGACCGCTGTCGTGCTCAACCAGGCGGTTAATCATCTTCAGGGTGGTGGATTTTCCCGATCCCGATGTGCCAATCAGCACGGAAAATGCGCCCTCGGCAAAATTCAGGTTGAGATGGCTTGCCGCCGGACGACCCGCAAAGGTTTTACTGACATCGTGAAATTCAATCATTGGCTCTTCTCCTGAGCAGCGCGAGCCATAAGGCAAACAGCGCGTCGATGACAACCGCCAGCGCAATCGTGGGCACCACGCCCAATAACACCAGGTCCAGGGCGCTACTCAACAGCCCCTGGAAAACCAGCGCGCCAAAGCCGCCCGCGCCAATCAGCGCCGCAATCACCGCCATACCAACGGTTTGCACCGCCACCACCCGCAGGCTGCGCAGCAGCAGGGGCAAAGCCAGCGGCAGCTGGATCTTCCAGAAACATTGTCTCGCGCTCATCCCCATTGCATGGGCACTTTCCAGCACGTCCGGCGCGACCTGGCTCAGCCCGGCCACCACGCCGCGCACCAGCGGCAGCAGCGCATAGAGCACCAGCGCGATAAGGGCTGGCGTTAAACCGGTTCCGGCGATCCCCATCGTTCCCAGCACCGGGAACGACTTCACCAGCCCGGCCAGCGGAGCAATCAACAGGCCAAACAGAGCGATGGACGGGATGGTCTGAATCACATTCAGTACGGCAAACACCCCACCCTGACGTGAAGGGTGGCGATAGCACCACATACCCAGCGGTATGCCGAGCAGTAAGGCCGGGATCAGGGTGCCGAAGAGGATCGTGAGGTGTTGCGCCAGGGCGTCATTAAACACCTCCTGACGGTTGGCGTACTCTTTTAACAGCGAGAGATTATTCAGCTCACCGCTAAACAGCAGCAGCAATGGAATACACCATATCTGGGCATTGAGTATCCAGCGCCAGACGGATGTTGATATAAGACGGCGAATAGCATCGCTGCAGGCCAGCAGACACAGCGCCAGCCAGAGCCACAAACCGCTACCCACAGAAGTTCTTGCCAGCGGATTTTCCGCCGAGGTCATGTGCGTTGCTGCAAGTCCGCCTCCCCAGAATAAGACGATAAACAGCCCTTCACAAAGGAGCAGCGTCAGCCACTGGGCCGTGCGTCCTTGCCAGAGCGACAACGCAACCCATGCGCCCAGCGCCGCCACCAGCAACCACGGCGTAAATGACCAGACCTGCCAGAGCGAGCGACTCTCCCCCGACATCAGGCGATTCGGGGCCACATTCACAAACGGTAACGCGACCGCCGCGATGGCCACACAGGCCAACAGCAGCAGTACGCGGTTATGACATTTTATTGGCACAGCCCTGTCCTGTTACTTCACAAGCCCTTGTTGTTTCAGGAAATCGGCGGCCACTTTTTTGGCATCCAGTCCCTCAACGGCAATGCTGGCATTCAGCTGTTGCAGCGTTTTTGCATCCAGCTTTTCGAAGACCGGTTTGAGCCATTCAGCAATATCCGGGTACGCTTTAAGTACCGCTTCCCGCACGACAGGTGCCGGGGCGTAAATCGGCTGGACGCCTTTTGGATCGGTTAAGGTTTGCAGGCCAAGCGCCGCGACCGGGCCGTCGGTGCCGTAAGCCATCGCCGCATTAACGCCCGACGTTTGCTGCGCAGCGGCTTTGATGGTCACCGCGGTATCACCGCCCGCCAGAGAGAGCAGCTGGGCCTGATCCAGTTTGAAATCATAGGCTTTTTCAAACGCCGGCAGTGCATCCGGACGCTCAATAAACTCAGCGGAAGCCGCAAGCTTAAAGTCACCCTTCTCTTTCAGGTAGCGACTCAAATCCGCAAGCGAGGTCAGCTTTCCTTTCTCCGCCACGTCCTTGCGCACCGCGATGGTCCAGGTATTGTTGGCCGGCGCCGGCGTCAGCCAGACCAGCTTATTTTGCTCAGCGTCGAGTTTTTTGACTTTTTCATACCCGGCTTTGGCATTTTTCCACGCCGGATCGTTTTCATCTTTGAAGAAGAACGCGCCGTTGCCGGTGTATTCCGGGTAGATATCCAGCTCGCCGGAGGTAATCGCGCCGCGTACCACAGGCGTGGTTCCCAGCTGGACTTTATTGACGGTTTTAACACCGTGGCTTTCCAGTACCTGCAGAATAATGTTACCGAGCAACGCACCTTCGGTATCTATCTTGGAACCCACTTTTACCGGTTCTGCCGCCTGTAATGGCAGACTCAGCGCCGCCAGTAACACCGCTGAACCCAACATCCCCTTTGCAATCGTCATTCCACTGTCCTCATTTTTTTGCTGCCTTTTTCAGAGGCTTGAGAGAAAAGCGTAGCTTAAAACGGCGGAATTAACCGTCAAAATGCCTTTTTAACATAAGGTAAGACGCATCCCCCGCAAAGCGGGGGATGCAAGGGAGGGAAATGTCAGAGCAGCTCGAACTCGCCTTTATTAACGCGGGCGGAATCGACCCCGATAAAGACGTTAAACTTGCCGGGCTCCGCATCATATTTCATCTGCTGGTTCCAGAACTTCAGCGCATCCACGTCGATGGGGAAGCTGATGGTTTTGGTTTCGCCCGGCTTCAGGTTGACCTTCTCGAAGCCACGCAGCTGTTTCACCGGACGGCTCATGGAGGCGGTCACATCCTGGACGTACATCTGAATGACCGTTGCCCCTTCGCGTTTACCGGTGTTGCTCACCTCGACGCTTGCGGTAACTTTGCCGTCACGCTTCAGGGTCGGCGCAGACATTTTGACGTCAGAAACCTTGAAGGTGGTGTAGCTCAGACCGTAACCAAACGGATACAGCGGGCCGTTCGCTTCATCGAAGTAACGGGAGGTGTACTTATTCGGTTTGTCGGCGTTGTACGGACGGCCGGTATTCAGGTGGCTGTAGTAAACCGGGATCTGCCCGACCGAGCGCGGGAAGGACATTGGCAGCTTGCCTGACGGGTTGTAATCGCCAAACAGCACGTCGGCAATCGCGTTACCGCCTTCAGTACCGGCGAACCAGGTTTCCAGGATCGCGTCGGCCTGCTGGTCTTCTTTGACCAGCGCCAGCGGACGACCGTTCATCAGCACCAGCACCAGCGGCTTGCCGGTCGCCTTCAGAGCGGCAATCAGATCGCGCTGGCTTTGCGGAATGGTGATGTCGGTACGGCTGGAGGCCTCATGCGCCATCCCCTGCGCTTCACCCACTACCGCGACAACCACGTCAGATTGCTTAGCGGTGTTCACCGCTTCATCAATCATCTCTTTCGGCGAACGCGGATCGACCTTCACCGCCTCTTCGTACTGATTGAGGAAGGTGACAATGTCTTTATCGTTGGTGACGTTCGCCCCTTTGGCGTAAACCACTTTCGCGTTCTCACCCACGGCGTTCTTGATACCGGTCAGCACCGTGACGGACTGATCGGCCACCCCCGCTGCAGACCAGCTCCCCATCACGTCGCGCTTGCTGTCAGCCAGCGGGCCCACCACGGCAATGGTGCCGGATTTCTTCAGCGGCAGCGTGTCGAGGCGGTTTTTCAGCAGCACCAGGCTTTCGCGTGCCACATCGCGGGCCTCTTTGCGGTGCAGACGGCTTTCCGCGTTGGTGTCTACCGGGTCAGAATCTTTCGGCCCCAGGTGGCTGTACGGGTCGTTAAACAGCCCCATATCATATTTCACGTTCAGCACGTGGCGCGTGGCGTCATCCAGCTCCGCCATGGTCACCTTACCGCTCTTCACCAGCCCCGGCAGGTATTTACTGTAGTACTCGTCGCTCATGCTCATGTTGATGCCGGACTTGAGCGCCACGCGTACCGCATCTTCCGGATCGGAGGCGGTACCGTGCTTAATGAGCTCTTTAATGGCGCCGTGGTCAGAGACGGTGATGCCCTTAAAGCCCCACTGGTCACGCAGAACGTCTTTCAGCAGCCACGAATCGGAGGTCGCCGGCGTGCCGTTGAGGGAGTTCAGCGCCACCATCACCGCGCCGCTGCCGGCATCCAGCCCCGCTTTGTACGGTGGCATGTAGTCGTTGAACAGCCGCTGCGGGCTCATATCCACGGTGTTGTACTCTTTACCGCCTTCCACGGCGCCATAGGCCGCGAAGTGTTTGACGCTGGTCATCACCGCGTAGCGATCTGCCGGGCTCTTGCCCTGCATCGCTTCCACCATGGTTTTCCCCATCGTGGCTGTTAAATAGGTATCTTCACCGAACCCTTCTGAGCCGCGGCCCCAGCGCGGATCGCGGGAGACGTCCACCATCGGTGCCCAGGTCATATTCAGGCCATCATCCGCCGCTTCATAGGCAGAAACGCGCCCCACGGTTTTCACCGCATCAAGGTTAAAGGACGATGCCAGACCAAGGCTAATCGGGAAGACGGTACGCTGACCGTGCACCACGTCATAGGCGAAGAACAGCGGAATTTTCAGGCGGCTGAGTTCCATCACCTGATCCTGCATTTTGCGGATATCCGGGCGGGTGACGGTGTTAAAAATAGCCCCGACCTGCCCGTCTTTGATCATCTCGCGGATGGCCTCTTTCGGGTTATCCGGGCCGACGCTGATAAGACGCAACTGGCCAATTTTCTCATCGACCGTCATTTTCTTGAGCAATTCCGTGACAAACGCGTCCCGGGCTTCAGGCGTGAGCGGGTGATTGCCAAACAAATCCTCTGCCAGCGCAGGTTGCAGCGCCAGGCTGACGGCGACACCTACAGAACATAGCCATTTCATGTCGTTTTACTCTCTCATCAATAACCGCCGGAAGAACTCGGCCAGACCGTGCGAAAAGCGCAGTGTGCCACAAACCCTCAGATCGTTGCAGGGTTATTCTCTGATTTTTCTCGTGAATACTCGACCGCTTAACAGTTAATCGCGCTATGCTTTACAGCGAGAAATTTGCCCCACCACAAGGAGTGGAAGATGTCTTCTGTTCGAACTCACGATAACACGACGTTTATTAACGAACTGTCGCGCCTGGTTGGCTCCTCTCACCTGCTTACCGACCCGGCAAAAACCGCCCGCTACCGTAAGGGCTTTCGTTCCGGTCAGGGCGAGGCGCTGGCGGTGGTGTTTCCCGGCACGCTGCTTGAACTCTGGCGCGTCCTGAGCGCCTGCGTGGCCGCCGACAAAATTATTCTCATGCAGGCGGCTAACACGGGCCTGACTGAAGGCTCAACGCCGAACGGCAACGATTACGATCGTGACATCGTGATCATCAGCACCCTGCGTCTCGACAAACTGCATCTGCTGGATAAAGGCGAGCAGGTGCTCGCGTTCCCTGGCACGACGCTCTACTCCCTTGAAAAAGCGCTTAAGCCGCTGGGACGCGAACCGCATTCGGTCATTGGCTCATCCTGTATTGGCGCCTCCGTGATCGGCGGGATCTGCAATAACTCCGGCGGTTCGCTGGTGCAGCGCGGCCCGGCTTACACCGAGATGTCACTTTTTGCCCGTATCGACGAAAACGGCAAGCTGACCCTGGTCAACCATCTGGGCATTGATCTTGGCGTTACGCCGGAGCAGATCCTGAGTAAGCTCGACGACGATCGGGTGAAAGATGAAGACGTCCAGCACGACGGTCGTCATGCTCACGACCACGATTACATCACCCGCGTGCGGGACATCGAAGCGGATACCCCGGCACGTTACAACGCCGACCCTGACCGCCTGTTTGAATCTTCGGGCTGTGCGGGCAAGCTGGCTGTTTTTGCCGTGCGCCTCGACACCTTCCCGGCCGAGAAAAAACAGCAGGTGTTCTACATCGGCACCAATCAGCCGGACGTGCTGACCGAGATCCGTCGTCATATTCTGGGCGAGTTCGCTCACCTGCCGGTGGCGGGCGAGTACATGCACCGTGATATTTATGACATCGCGGAACGCTACGGCAAAGATACGTTCCTGATGATCGACAAGCTCGGCACCGATAAAATGCCGTTCTTCTTCACCATGAAGGGCCGTACCGACGCGATGCTGGAAAAAGTGCCGCTGTTTAAACCCCACTTTACCGACCGCTTTATGCAGAAACTGGGCAACGTCTTCCCGTCACATCTGCCGGAGCGGATGAAAACCTGGCGCGATAAGTACGAGCATCACCTGCTGCTGAAAATGGCCGGGGACGGAATTGCCGAAGCGCAAACCTGGCTTAGTGAATTCTTCAAAACTGCCGAAGGCGATTTCTTTGCCTGTACCCCTGAAGAGGGCAGCAAAGCCTTCCTGCACCGTTTCGCCGCTGCGGGTGCCGCCATTCGTTATCAGGCGGTGCATTCAGACGAGGTGGAAGACATTCTGGCGCTGGATATCGCCCTTCGCCGCAACGATACCGAGTGGTTTGAACACCTGCCGCCGGAAATCGACAGCAAGCTGGTCCACAAGCTCTATTACGGCCACTTTATGTGCTACGTCTTCCACCAGGATTACATCGTTAAGAAAGGGGTCGATGCGCACGCGCTGAAAGAGCAGATGCTCGCGCTGCTGCACGCGCGAGGCGCACAATATCCTGCGGAACATAACGTGGGGCATCTTTATAAGGCTCCTGACGCACTTAAGCAGTTTTATCGCGAGAATGACCCCACAAACAGCATGAACCCCGGCATTGGTAAAACAACGCGGAATAAATACTGGAAAGAGAGTCCTGACGCGGAGCAGCCCGTGACGCAAGCGTCTGATTAATTCCCACAGCCAAATTTGAGAGATTGTTAAGCGCGCCTTAATCGTACTAGAGTAGCGTTCTGTCGCCGGAGAAACGTTTCTCCGGCATCTGTTACGAGGAGCAGGCACATCATGTCGGCTGTTGATATTTTATCCGAAACCGAAGTGGAAGTGCGCGATGCCCTTCCCGACGATGTGCATGCTATCGCCGCTATCTACGCCTGGCATGTGCTTCACGGGCGCGCATCCTTTGAAGAAGTTCCCCCCACCATTGATGAAATGCGTCAGCGAATGAAAAGCGTAGACGAGAACGGCTTACCGTGGCTTGTCGCGCTGTATCGCGGCATCGTCGTAGGCTACTGCTACGCGACACCTTACCGTCCGCGCCATGCCTATCGTTACACTCTGGAAGAGTCGATTTACGTGGATGCGAGTACTACCGGTCGTGGTTTTGGCTCCGTCCTGATGGATGCGCTGATCGCCCGCTGCGAGCAAGGACCGTGGCGGCAGATGATTGCCGTTGTGGGGGATGGCAACAACAATGCCGGCTCGTTACGGCTGCATAAGAAATACGGCTTCGAAATCGTCGGTCAGTTACGCAGCGTCGGGTATAAGAAAGGTGACTGGCGGGATACGGTGATCATGCAGCGCTCACTCAATGACGGAGACTGGACGCTGCCGGAGTAAGGCGCAGCGAGGTCTGTTGCCCTCTCCCGCGGGAGAGGGCGAAAACACAGTCATTAGCAATCCGGCTCAGTCGTTCTGGGCGGTTGCCATCTGCTCTGCTTTCTGCTTTTTGTAGGTCAACGCCGCGGCCGGTACCGGCTGCACTTTCCCCGTCTCAATCCAGGTACGCAGTCGGCTTGCATCCGCGAAGTGGGTGTATTTACCAAAGGCATCCATCACCACCAGCGCCACCGGTTTACCGTTGAATACGGTACGCATCACCAGGCAGTGTCCCGCCGCGTTAGTAAACCCGGTTTTCGTTAACTGAATATTCCAGTTATCCCGGTACACCAGATGGTTAGTATTACGGAACGGCAGCGAATAGGCCGGGTTAGCAAAGGTCGCCATCTCTTCACGGGTCGTACTGAGCTGACCAATCAGCGGGTACTGTTTGCTGGCAATCAGCAGTTTTGTCAGGTCGCGGGCCGTGGAGACGTTGTGAATCGACAGGCCAGTCGGCTCGACGTAACGGGTATTGGTCATCCCCAGCGATTTGGCTTTTGCGTTCATCGCACGAATAAATGCGTCGTAGCCACCCGGATAGTGGTGGGCCAGGCTCGCCGCTGCGCGGTTTTCAGAAGACATCAGCGCCAGCAGCAGCATATTTTTACGGCTGATTTCGCTGTTCAGTCGCACGCGGGAGTAGATCCCTTTCATCTCCGGCGTATGGCTGATATCCACTTTCAGTTTTTCGTCCAGCGGCAGATGTGCATCAAGCACCACCATCGCGGTCATTAATTTGGTAATCGAAGCGATCGGGCGTACCAGATCCGGATGGCTGGCGTAAATCACCTTATTGGTGTTGAGATCAACAATCATCGCACTGCCGGAAGCGATTTGCGGCTGGGCAGCAGCGGTGGTCACGGCGGGCGTTTTGGCGATCGCTGGCGCGGCAGCGGACGCTCCCAGCAACAGGGCCAGGCTAAGTAAAGAGACTCGGAATTTCAGCATGGTGAGACTTCTGATAATTATTCACGCACGTTATGACGTACACCGCCTGTGTCGATGGAGAAACGCAGGCTGGCTTCGGCATCATAGCGGTCACCGGGCTTTGTCGCCAGAGGATAATCGTGAACAGATGCTGCATTGCTGGCATTTACGCCAGCAATGCAGTGAGCCTAGAAGAGACGGTATCCATAACCCCACAGAATAACCGTCAGAGCCAGTAGCGCTTCCAGCACCAGCACGCCGATGGCGAGCGTTGAACTGGAGAAGCTCAGGCCCTCTTCTTTATTGATATTAAGGAAGGTTGGTACCCCCAGATACAGCAGATAACCGGTGTAAAAGAGGGCAATAGTACCGATCAGCGCGCACAACCAGACCAGTGGGTACAGCGCCACAATACCGCTTAAGAACAGCGGCGTCGCGACATACCCGGCGAAAACCATACAGTGTGCCAGCGATGGACGTTGCGGATAGTTACGCGCCATCCAGTGAATGACACGCCCCATGACAGCCACACCCGCCAGCATCAGGCCATAAAAGAGAATGGCCAGTGAAAGACCAGTAAACCAGGAAAGCTGAACCACGGTGCCATCACCAAAGTTCCAGCCGATTTGTGTTGTGCCAATAAACGCGCAGATTACAGGCACCGCCGCCATCAGCAGCACATGATGCGTGTAATGATGCGAGACCGTTTCGTTCTCCGTTTTGATGACATGCATTTCACGATCGGGATGGGAGAAAAGTCCCCAGACATGGTTCATAACGCCCCCTTGTTGTCGGCCCGTCAGCGATATCTTAAGTATAATGCAGGCCTGAGATTATTTTATGTACAGTGGGAAATTTCCGTTGATTGCCCCGTTATTGATTCATGGGGTATATGATTAACCGAGGCATAATAAGGGAGATGACATTGACGTAATGGATATCAACAGTCTTATTGAACACTATGGATACGCTGCACTGGTCGTTGGCAGCGTGGCGGAAGGAGAAACCATCACGCTGCTCGGCGGGGTGGCCGCGCATCAGGGGTTACTCAAATTCCCACTCGTTGTTGCCGCAGTCGCACTCGGCGGGATGATTGGCGATCAGCTGCTCTACTTTCTGGGACTGCGCTTTGGCCCCACGCTTTTGAAGCGCTTTTCAAAGCACCGCAAGAAAATTCACCGTGCCCAACGGCTTATCCAGCGTCACCCTTACCTGTTCGTGATTGGCACCCGTTTTATGTACGGCTTTCGGATTATCGGCCCAATACTGATTGGCGCCAGCCATTTACCGCCGAAAATTTTCCTGCCGCTGAACATCCTTGGCGCGATTGCCTGGGCCCTGATCTTTACCACGCTCGGTTATGTGGGTGGAGAAGTGATTGGTCCGTGGCTGCATAATGTTGACCAGCATCTGAAGCACTGGGCATGGGTTATCCTGATTGTCGTGGTGGTAATTGCGGTCCGGCTGTGGCTGAAGCATCGGGAAAAGACGCGGGATGAAGAGTAAGTGCAATGGCGCCCTCTCGCACAAAGAGAGGGCGAAAAGTTTCTACCCGGCGGGCTTAAATTGCGGATTTGCCAGCATAAAACCGCCGTCGACAATAAATGATTGCCCGGTAGCATAGCTGGCGTCACCGTCACACAGCCACGCCACCAGGCTGGCAATCTCTTTGGTATGCCCCGGCCGCGCGAGCGGGATCGCGGGCATCGAACCGGCCTTCACTTCACTGTCGTCCATATCATTCATTGGCGTGGCAATGGCACCTGGCGCAACGGCATTCACCAGGATGTTATGCTCGACCAGCTCCAGCGCCATGGATTTGGTTAATCCGCCCAGGGCATGCTTGGCCGCCGTATACGCACTGGCATCCGGTAAAGGCGTGTGTTCATGCACCGAGGTAATGTTCACAATTCGCCCCCCTTCTCCCTGCTTCACCATCTGACGCGCAGCGATCTGTGAACAGAGAAACGCGCCATCCACGTCAACGGTAAAAATCCCCCGCCACTCCTCAAACGGCATGTCGAGAAACGGCGCTTTGGTCATCGCCCCGGCATTGTTGACCAGCACGTCCAGCCGACCAAAGCGCGTAATTAACGTTTCAATGGCCTGCGCCCCCTGCGGGAGAGTGCTTAAATCAAGTTGAACCGCCTCTGCACGCCGCCCCTTCGCCTCGACTTCGCGGCAGGTTTCCAGCGCACCTTTTTCGTCAGAATGCCAGGTGACGCCGATATCAAACCCTCGTTCAGCCAGCATCAAGGCCGTGGTTTTCCCAATCCCGGAATCCGATGCGGTAACAATCGCGACTTTGGTCATACTCACCTCCAGAAAAGCTGCAAAGAGGTAAGTATAGATAATCGCGCTTTTTAGCCCTGATGATAGCCGCCCCCCAGCGCCGAGGTCAGCTGCAGCGTGGCGTCAACGTACTGGCCTTTGAGCATCACCCCGGTGAGCTGCTCCCTGAGGGCCGGTATTCTGGCCTCACTCACGCGGGAGCCGGCGATAATGCCGGCGCGAAAGCGGGCCTGAGCCAGTGCAACAACGCGGGCAGCCTCTTTTTCGACACGCTGCTGGTGCTGGTTTTTGGCGGTCAGTGTTTCGACTTCGCTGGCCGTGCGCGCCACCTGATTCACCGCATCCACCACCGCTTTGTTATAACGCGCGACGGAGAGATTGTTCTGCGCCTGGGCAATATCCAGTTCGGCGTTTAGCCTGCCGCTGTCGAAAATGGGCAGCGTCAGACCGGCGGTAACGCCCATCTGCTGCGCAGAAGAGCGGAACAAATCGCTCAGGTGCAGGGCATCCTGCTGTAAGAAAGCCATCAGATTCACATCGGGATAGAAGGCTGCTCTGGCGGCCTCAACGTCACTCATGGAGGCCTCGATATACCAGCGAGCCTCCTGCAAATCCGGTCGACGTGCCAGCAGTTCATACCCCAGCGTAGCCGGGAGCGAGGCTTCTACCGTGGGTAAGGCGTGGCGTGTAAGCGTCACTGAGGGGGTGTTCGTCAGGGCGCTCAGACGCGCCTCAACGGCTTTCATTTTTCCGTTCACTTCTGCCAGTTGCTCGTCAGTTTTGCTGGCGTTGATGTCGGTCTCGACGCCCTCAACGGAAGAGGTGATCCCATGCTGATACAGTTCGCGGTCGGCTGCAATAATCGTGTCCTGCTGGTGTTTAATCTCCGTGAGAACATCCCCCACCGCAGCCTGGGTTTGCCACGCCCAGTAAAGACGCGCCACGCTGCTGGCAAGCAGTTGCCGGGTTTGCTCAAGCTCCGCTTTTTGCGCGTTTACCCGGCCAATTCGGGCTTCAACCCGTGCACGATTTTTCCCCCACAAATCGAGATCCCAGCCCGCGCTCAGACCAAAAGTACCGTTGGTGTACCACGGTCCGGTGGTTCCCGCCGCCGGATCGGTTATCGCAAAGGGCCCCATCAACCCTTCGGCCGACATTTTTTGCCGTTCAGCATCCGCTGAGAAATCAATTTCCGGCCCCCCGGCGGCCAGGGTGGCTTTTGCCTGCGCTTCCGCCAGCGTGATGCGCTGACGGGCAATTTGCATATCCGGCGCATCGTTCAGCGCCTTCGCAATCAGCGAATTGAGTTCAGGATCGTTATACGTTTTCCACCATGCATCTTTCGGCCACGCGGTATGGCTCAGCGTAGTATTCACCGCAGCCGTTGTTGATTGCATATTTACAGGGGAAACCGAGGCATGTTCCGGCGCGCAGGCCACCAGAATAAAAACCAGGGGAATACTCAGAGATAAAGGTTTCATTACGCCATTCACGCGAAAAATAAAGGCGCAACTTACGCCAGACGTCGCTCTTTTTTTTAGTAACGCGTGGCAACCCGTAATTTGTCATACATTTTCATATTCGGAAAATTATTCATCATAAGAATGAATTAAATGAGTGAATTCATCTTCATTATAAATTCACTGCTACACTTACTTTCGACAAACAGACGCAGGAGAAGCGAATGAAAATATTACTGTGGGTTATTTTAATTATATTTCTGATAGGGCTGCTGGTGGTGACCGGTGTATTCAAGATGATTTTCTGATTTCATTGCCCGGCTCAGCGCCGGGCACATTCCGTTACCTGGACTGAATCACCCGTGCAATATCAGCGGAAGTCTGCAGCGTGCGGATCTCCTGAAATAACCCCAGCGCTTCACTGTACTCTTTGCGTAAATAACTGAGCCACTGCTTAATTCGCGCGACGTGATATAACCCGGTATCACCCTGTTTTTCGAGGCGGCTGTATTTTTTCAGTAGCGTGACCACATCAGCCCACGGCATACGTGGTTCGTTATATTTAATCACCCGGCTGAGGTTTGGTACGTTAAGCGCGCCGCGGCCAATCATCACCGCATCGCAGCCAGTCTCTTTCAGGCACGCCTGCGCGCTTTCGTAATCCCAGATTTCCCCGTTGGCAATAACGGGAATGGTGAGTCTTTTGCGGATCTCGCCAATCGCCTGCCAGTTAATACGTTCGGCTTTATAGCCATCTTCTTTGGTGCGGCCATGCACCACCAGCTCAGTGGCCCCGGCCTGCTGCACGGCATCGGCAATCTCAAATTGCCGCGCGTCGCTGTCCCATCCCAGACGCACCTTTACCGTCACCGGCAGATGCGACGGTACAGCCTCACGCATGGCTTTTGCGCCACGGTAAATCAGCTCCGGATCTTTCAGCAAGGTGGCGCCGCCGCCGCTGCCATTCACCAGTTTTGATGGGCAACCGCAGTTGAGGTCAACCCCAAAGGAACCAAGCTCTACGGCACGGGCCGCGTTCTCCGCCAGCCATTCGGGATACTGACCCAGTAGCTGAATGCGCACCAGCGTGCCGGAAGAGGTGCGGCTTTGATGATGCAGTTCCGGGCAAAGGCGATAGAATGATTTTACTGGCAACAACATATCGACCACGCGCAAAAACTCCGTCACGCAGAGATCGTAGTCGTTCACCTCGGTCAGAAGCTCGCGCACGAGGGAGTCGAGCACGCCTTCCATTGGGGCCAGTAAAACACGCATAGCAGTACCTGTGAAAAAAGACGCGCTATAGTAGCCGCTCTCCCGGCATGAGGAAAGCCCGGCGGTTAACCCGGTGAGGTTATACCAGACGTTCCATTTCGGAATGTCTGGTATGCTCAAAATTCATGATGTGATCCGTGGCACATTTTTAGGTTTAATTGTATGATGAATGCGTTTCATCAAGGACTTTCACCATGAGAAAATCATTGAACATTATCTGGCAATATCTTCGCGCATTCGTCCTGATTTACGCCTGCCTGTATGCCGGAATCTTTATCGCATCCCTGCTTCCCATTACCATCCCCGGCAGTATCATTGGAATGTTGATCCTCTTTGTTTTGCTGGCATTGCAAATTCTGCCTGCCAAATGGGTTAACCCTGGCTGCTTTGTCCTTATTCGCTATATGGCGCTGCTGTTCGTGCCTATCGGCGTCGGGGTTATGCAGTATTTTGATTTGCTCCAGGCGCAGTTCGGACCCATTGTGGTCTCCTGCGCGGTCAGTACGCTGGTGGTTTTCCTGGTAGTAAGCTGGAGTTCGCATCTGGTGCATGGCGAACGTAAAGTGGTTGGGCAGAAAGGAACAAAACAATGATGGCCAATATCTGGTGGTCGCTGCCGTTAACGCTGGCAGTGTTCTTCGCCGCACGCAAACTCGCCGCACGTTTCAAAATGCCGTTGCTTAATCCGCTGCTGGTGGCGATGGTGGTGATTATCCCGTTTCTGCTTCTCACCGGCATTCCTTATGAACGCTACTTTGCCGGCAGCAAAATTTTGAACGACCTTCTGCAGCCCGCCGTGGTGGCGCTCGCCTTTCCTTTATATGAGCAATTGCACCAGATCCGCGCCCGCTGGAAATCCATCATTACCATCTGTTTTGTCGGGAGCCTGGTGGCGATGATCACCGGCACCTCGGTGGCGCTGCTGATGGGCGCGTCCCCGCAAATTGCGGCCTCTATTCTGCCTAAGTCGGTCACCACGCCTATTGCGATGGCCGTGGGCGGCAGCCTGGGGGGGATTCCGGCCATCAGCGCCATGTGTGTGATATTCGTGGGGATCCTCGGCGCGGTCTTTGGACATACCCTGCTGAATGCGATGCGTATCCATACCAAAGCGGCACGAGGTCTGGCGATGGGTACCGCGTCGCACGCCCTGGGCACCGCGCGCTGCGCTGAACTGGATTATCAGGAAGGGGCGTTTAGCTCACTCGCACTGGTGATCTGCGGGATTATCACCTCCCTGCTCGCACCGTTTATTTTCCCGCTGATTGTGGCGGTCATGGGTTAAAATTTGCGATGCGTCGCGCAAATTTCATTTTGTTTTCATAAGTTGCATACATAATGAGAAGTGGATCACATATAAAGCCTCAGCGGCTCCGTAAACTACCGATCCATTAACCTTTATGAGGCAAACGCCATGCATCCACGTTTTCAAGCTGCTTTCGCCCAGCTTGCAGAGAATGTGCAATCAGCTCTGGCCCCGATTCTGGCGGATGAGCATTTCCCGGCCCTGCTGACGGCTGAACACGTCACGGCACTGAAAAAAGCCACAGGGTTGGACGACGACGCGCTGGCCTTCGCGCTGCTGCCGCTGGCGGCGGCCTGCGCCCGCGCCGATCTCTCTCATTTCAACGTCGGTGCGATTGCACGCGGCGTAAGTGGAACCTGGTACTTCGGTGGCAACATGGAGTTCCTGGGCGCGACCATGCAGCAGACCGTTCACGCGGAACAAAGCGCCATCAGCCACGCCTGGCTGCGCGGTGAACAAGCGCTGAGCGCCATTACCGTTAACTACACCCCTTGCGGCCACTGCCGCCAGTTCATGAACGAGCTGAACAGCGGGCTGGAGTTACGCATCAATCTGCCAGGCCGTGCGCCGCATACCCTCGGGGATTACCTGCCTGACGCGTTTGGTCCGAAAGATCTCGACATCAAAACGCTGCTGATGGATGAACAGGATCACGGTTTTGCCCTTTCCGGCGATGCGCTGAGCGAAGCCGCGATTCGTGCGGCGAACAAGAGCCACACGCCATACAGTCACTCCCCAAGCGGTGTGGCGCTGCAGTGTCGTGATGGTCGCATCTTCACCGGAAGCTATGCCGAAAACGCCGCCTTTAACCCGACGCTGCCACCGCTTCAGGGCGCCCTGAATTTGCTGAGCCTCAATGGCTATGACTACCCGGACATTCAGCGCGCTATTCTGGCAGAGAAAGCCGACGCGCCGTTGATCCAGTGGGACGCCACCGCCGCAACGCTGAAAGCGCTCGGCTGCTCAACTATTGACCGTGTTTTGCTTGCGTAATGCCTCCGGCGGGCAGAAATGCCCGCCGCTTTGCTGAAAAACCCCTCAGTTGATTCGCTGTTTCTTGCGCTAACCAGGCGGGTAAAGTAGCCTGAGTTAAATTTCACCTTCGGTACGAGCCATCTGCATGTTAAAGCGCGCTTTTTACAGCCTGTCTGTCCTGGTCGGCATACTGCTGTTGATCGTGCTGGGTCTTGATCGCTGGATGAGCTGGAAAACGGCTCCGTATATCTTTGACGACCTGCAGGACCTGCCCTATCGTCAGGTCGGCGTTGTGCTGGGTACCGCCAAGTATTACCGCACCGGGGTGATTAATCAGTATTACCGTTACCGCATTCAGGGCGCGCTGAACGCGTATAACAGCGGCAAAGTGAATTACCTGCTGCTGAGCGGCGATAATGCGCTGCAAAGCTATAACGAACCGGTCACCATGCGCAAAGACCTGATTGCCGCCGGTGTCGATCCGGCTGATATCGTACTCGACTACGCCGGGTTCCGCACTCTGGATTCCATCGTGCGTACGCGCAAGGTGTTCGATACCAACGATTTCATCATCATCACCCAACGCTTCCACTGCGAACGCGCGCTGTTTATCGCACTGCATATGGGTATTCAGGCGCAGTGCTACGCCGTGCCGTCGCCTAAAGATATGCTGAGCGTCCGCGTACGTGAGTTTGGCGCGCGTTTTGGCGCTCTGGCCGATCTGTACATCTTCAAACGTGAACCGCGCTTTTTAGGTCCGCTGGTACCCATTCCGGCAATGCATGAAGTGCCGGAAGATGCGCAGGGCTACCCGGCCGTCACGCCAGAACAACTGCTTGATATGCAGAAAAAAGAGAAAAAATAGCCTCGCCTTTATACTTTCTTTATACCGGGCGTAACGCTTTTTATCCCGCCTTTACGCCGCCCCTTTTAAGCTGAGTTCACTGCCGCTACGGCTTCATTGAAGAATGACTATGAACTCAATAATGAATGCGTTTTTCCTGAAAAATATCCGCCCCTATTTTAACTTCCCGGGTTTATCACTCCCGACGGCACTCAATGCTGGCCTCTGGCTTGATGACAAACTTGATGCCATGCAGCACAACGTCTCGCTGGAAGTGGCGGATTACCTGGAACGTTACCCGCAGACAAAACATATTGACGTTTACCTGAACGATATCAATGGCATTATGCGCGGCAAGCGGCTCTCGGTGGAAAACATGCTGAATCTGGAAAAAGGCTGTTACTTCCCCCTCTCCGTCTACTCCATGGACCATAAAGGCAAAATAGCCGCCCCGCTTGATGATGAGCCCGACCGGCTCTGCGTTCCCGTCGGCGGTTCCCTGCGCCCCTGTTCGCAAGACCCTCAGCATAACGCGCAGATCCTGCTGACCATGAAAGAGAGCGACGGCAAACCGTGCCCGCTTGAGCCAAGGGTGATATTGCAAAACGTTCTGGCTCGTTTCCATCAGCACGGGCTCTTCCCGGTGATTGCCCCGGAAATTGAGTTTTATCTGACCGGACGCGGCACGCAGGATCCACAAAATCAGGGCTGCTTTCATATGGATACCTCAACGGCACACGCGGCGCTGTTTGACGAGCTGGAGCAGCTGGCGCACCTGCAGCGTATCCCCCTGACCGGGATCGTGGCCGAGGCCGAATCTGGCCAGTTCGAGTTAAACCTGAAGCATAGCCATCGCGTCGTTGAAGTCTGCGATAACGTGCTGGCCCTGCGACGCCTGACCCGCTACGTTGCGGAGAAACAGGGTCTGCAGGCCAACTTTATGGCCAAACCGTTCAGCCAGCAGTCCGGCAGCGGTTTGCACTTCCATTTCAGCCTGAACGATATTCATGGCGAAAACGTATTCGCGTCACCGGTGGAAGCGCTGAACAGCATGATGCGCCTCTGCATCGCTGGCCAGCTGGCGCTGATGCCCGCCTCCATCGCCATTCTCGCCCCTGGCGTTAACGCATTCCGCCGCCTGCGTAAAAACCTCACGGAACCGCTATTTAACTCCTGGGGCTATAACACCCGCTCCGCCGCGCTGCGTATTCCCTGCTCTGATGACCATAACCGGCGTATTGAGTACCGGCTGGCCGGGGCTGATGCCAACCCGTATCTGGTGGCGGCAACGCTTCTGAGCGGAATGCTGTACGGGCTGGAAAATTTTGACGAGCAGGATTTACCTGAACCTCAGCAGGACGGGCCGGATCTGCCGCTGTTTCAGCAGGAGGCGATCGAGACATTTGCACGCTGTCAGTATCTCACCAACAGCCTGGGAGAGGCTTTTTCTCAACAGTGGGTTGCCTGCAAGCTCTCTGAGCTCGACTGGTTCGAGAGCATCGTCACCCGGGAGGAGTCGAGTCTGGCATGAAGCACAAAAAAGCCCGCTCGATGAGCGGGCCAGGTAATGCCAGAGGCGATTATTTTTTACGCGCGTATTTGAGTGAATCCAGGGCGACCGCAAAGATGATGATGCCGCCTTTGATGATGTACTGCCAGTACGGGTTCACGCCGATGTAGGTCAGACCGTAGTTGATTACGGTGAAGATGATGACACCGGTTACCACGCCGAACACGGTACCCACGCCGCCGCTAAAGGAGACGCCGCCGACCACACAGGCTGCGATCGCATCCAGTTCGTACATGAAGCCCAGGTTGTTCGTTGCAGAGCCGATACGGCCCGCTTCCAGCATCCCACCAAAGGCGTAGAACACACCTGACAGGGCATAGATCATCAACAGGTTCAGGGCAACGTTGACGCCGGACACTTTCGCCGCTTCCGGGTTACCGCCGATAGCGAAGATGTTTTTACCGAAGCGGGTTTTGTTCCACAGGATCCAGACAAAAGCGACGGCAATCAGGGCGTAGAAGGTAATGTACGACAGGCGGAAACTGCCCAACGCGATAAACCCTTGCGTAAAGGTCGAGAACCCGCTGTCGAAGCCAGAGATTGGCGACGCCCCCACGAAGTCGTAGTACAGGGAGTTGATACCGTAAACGATGATCATCGTACCTAAGGTGGTGATAAATGGCGTCACGTTCAGGTAAGCGATAATGATGCCGTTAATCAGACCAATCACTGCGCCGATCGCACAGACAATCAGGATCACCACGAAAATGGGCATGGTCGCCATTTCCGGGAACACCTTGTTGGCGTTTTCCATCGACTGCAGCAGCGTTGCCGCGATAACCGCCGCGAGGCCAACCTGACGTCCCGCTGACAGGTCAGTCCCCTGCGTCACGATAAGTCCCGCCACGCCCAGCGCGATAATAATACGCACGGAGGACTGGGTCAGGATGTTACTGAGGTTCAACAGGCTTAAGAACGTAGGGTCCTGGAAAATGATGATAGCCAGCAGTACTAAAAGAACAACGTAAATACCGCCTTCTTTCAGGTAAGTGAGAAAACTTTTTTTATTTAACGCACTCATGAGGAGCCCCTGATCTTAAAGGTGCAAAGACGCAAGACGCAAAATTTCGTTTTGCGTTGTCGTTTTGGTGTCAACAATACCGGCAACGAGACCATTGCTCATAACCAGAATACGATCTGTGATCCCTAACAATTCCGGCATTTCGGAAGAAATAATAATGATCCCTTTATTCTTTTTCGCCAGCTCGGCAATCAGCTGATAAATCTCAAACTTCGCGCCGACGTCAATACCGCGGGTCGGTTCATCCAGCATCAGGATTTCTGGCTGGGTTAATAACCAACGGCCAATAATGACCTTCTGCTGGTTACCGCCTGACAGCGAACCAATTTGCGTGCGGTGACCTGGCGTTTTGACGCGCATGGAGTCAATCACCCACTGGGTATCGCTCTTCATGCGGGAGTTATCCAGCAGCCCGACTTTGTTTTTATAGTTGCGAATATTGGAAATTAACGAGTTAAAGTTAATATCCAGATACGCATAAATACCGGTCGAACGACGCTCTTCCGTGACCAGCGCAAAACCATTATTAATGGCTTCGTTAGCGCTGTGGTTATTGATTTTCTTACCGTGCAGCGTGATGGTGCCCGCGGCTTTCTCACGAATACCGAACAGGGTTTCGACAATATCAGTACGTTTTGCCCCAACCAGACCTGCGATACCGAGAATTTCGCCCTTATGCAGGTCAAAAGAGACATCGCGAATAGACGGCTGACGCAGCGAGGTGAGATTGCGAACCTCAAGGATCACTTCACCCGGCTTGTTCTCTTTGTCCGGGAAGCGCTGGTTCAGAGAGCGCCCCACCATCATGGCGATGATCTTGTCCATATCCAGCCCTTCGAGAGGCTGGGTGGCAATCCACTGGCCGTCGCGCAGGATGGTAATCTCATCACACAGCTGGAAGATCTCTTCCATTTTGTGAGAGATATAAACAATGCCGCAGCCGCGGTCTTTGAGCTTACGAATAATGGTAAAAAGGTGGTTAACCTCTTTTTCCGTTAATGACGATGTCGGTTCGTCCATGATGACGATTTTCGCATCATAGGAGAACGCTTTGGCAATTTCGATCATCTGCATTTGGGATACGGATAACGTTCCCACGCGGGCGCGCGGATCGATATCAATATCCAGTTCATCGAAAATCGCTTTGGTGTCGCGATACATTTTATCCTGATCGACAAAGACACCTTTGGTCGGATAACGGCCCAACCACATGTTATCCATAACAGAACGCTGCAGCACCAGGTTTAATTCCTGGTGAACCATTGAGATACCGTTTTCCAGTGCTTCTTTTGCTGAATGGAAATCGATCTCTTTCCCCTGAAAAAGAATGCTGCCAGAATCTTTTTGATAGATCCCAAAAAGACATTTTAATAATGTTGATTTACCTGCGCCGTTCTCCCCCATTAATGCATGAATAGAGTGAGGACGAACTTTTAAATTAACATTATCGAGTGCCTTAACCCCGGGAAATGACTTGTTGATAGCGCTCATTTCCAACAAGTATTCACCAGATGACTGAGTATTTGTGCTGACCATAATTATACCTTGTTGGCCTCGCATATCGCGTTATAAAAGGGCGCAACAAGTTGCGCCCAGTGAAGACAATTCAAATAACTTATTTACCGATAAACTCAGCCAGGTTGGACTGGTCTACGCCAACGTAAGGTACGCGAACGATTTTGTTTTCAATTTTCCAGGTCGTACCGTCTGCCGCACCTTTGCCATCGGCCAGGTTTTTCGCTAGATCGAAGGTTGCTTTCGCCTGGTTGTTGGCATCGTTCAGCACGGTACCGGCCATTGCACCGGATTTCACCAGGGCCAGAGCTTCTGGCAGCGCATCCACACCGAACACAGGAATGGCTGATTTGTTGTGCGCTTTCAGCGCTTCTACCGCCCCCATAGCCATCGCATCGTTGTTGGCAATTACCACTTCGATTTTGTTAGCGTTCGGGCCGGACAGCCACGCGTCCATCTTATCTTTCGCCTGAGCGGTATCCCACATCGCGGTATCTAATGCCAGCTGCTGGGTTTTCAGGCCCTTATCATTCAGCTCTTTGATAACGTAAGTGGTACGGGCTTCAGCATCCGGATGGCCTGGTTCGCCTTTCAGCAGCACGAACTGGATCTGGCCGTCTTTGTTCAGGTCCCAGTTCGGGTTCGCCGCCCAGTGTTTAGCGATCAGATCGCCCTGAATAATGCCGGACTCTTTGGAGTCAGTACCGACGTAAAACGCTTTGTCATAGCTGTCCAGCGCTTTACGGGAAGGTTCTTTGTTGAAGAAGACAATCGGCACATTCTGGCCGCGCGCTTTTTCAATGACCGTGCCTGCCGCAGCTGGGTCAACCAGGTTGATGGCCAGTGCCTTCACGCCTTTTGCCAGCAGAACGTCGATCTGGTCGTTCTGTTTGGACTGGTCGTTCTGGGAGTCATTCATCAGCAGCTGAACATCTGGCGCTGCTTTAGCATCTTTCTCGATAGCTTTACGGACAACAGACATGAAGTTGTCGTCGTATTTATAGATGGTCACACCAATACGGGTATCCGCAGCGTGCGCTGCTGCACCAAAAAGCATGCTTGCCATTACAGCAGACAGGGTCAACACCTTCTTATTCATGGTATCTCCGGTTTTTTTTATGCAGGGTAGTTCTTGTGAATAACGATCGGCAGGCAGGTGTTAATAAAACGTTACTGACAGCCGAAGTTCACTTATAAAATTTCTATCTTCCGTGTTCGGTAACGCTCCAGAAATGCGTTTTATTCGTTGTTTGCGGCACATTGGCTATGGTGAAAGTGATTAATCACTGTTACATAGCGTTTCAGCCCCTAAAACGCTGACATCATAGTCAGCGCCTTGTTAAGATACTGTGAATTTACTCACAGATTGAAAACGGTTACATCAGCTGATGTAATCAGTTAGTGATCGGAACCACAATTTGCCGGGCAGCGACAGAATGTCGACGCACTAAAGTCGGCATGAAACAGTGTGTTGCGCCCGGATCCAGCAGCCCTGCCGCCCCCTGTAACGCCAGCTCAGTGGCCAGTTTGGCCATAGAGGCAATGGGGTAACGCACGGTGGTCAGCTGCGGGTCGGTGTAACGGGCAATGGGAATATCATCAAAACCAATCAACGATAAATGCTGTGGCACCGCAATGCCGTTATCCTTCAGCGCAGTCAGCGCCCCGGCCGCCATGTTATCGTTATAGGCAAACACGGCAGACAGCTGCAGATTACGGCCCAGTAACTCCACCATCGCCGCCTCCCCGCCCTGCATATCCGGCGTTCCGGTTCCGACCCAGCTTTCAGACGGCGTAATACCCTGTTCTTTAAGGGCGTTTTGCCAGCCTTCGCGCCGCAGCTCATCATCTTCAATATGATGGCTGGAGGCCAAAAAACCGATCCGCTGATGCCCGTTGTTGATGAGCATTTTGGTGGCCATCATCGCCCCGCTGACGTTATCCAGCCCGACGCAGCGGTGGGCATACCCTGGCACAATACGGTTAATCAGCACCATGCCCGGGATTTGCTCCATAAACCCGGAAATCTCGTCATCGCTTAAGGCTTTTGAGTGCACAATCAGTGCGTTACAACGCTGGCGGATCAGCACTTCAATCGCATGACGCTCTTTTTCAGCCTCGTGATAGCTGTTGCCAATCAGCACGTATTTCTGATGCTGCTGAGCGACAACGTCTACCGCTTTAACCAGCGCACCGAAAAAGGCATCAGAGACATCCATCACCACCACGCCAATGGTATCGCTGACCTGCGTGGCAAGCGCCTGCGCATTGGCATTAGGGCGATAACCCAACTGGGTCACGGCTTTCATTACGGTTTCGCGGGTGTCAGGGCTGACCAGCGCGCTGTTGTTCAGCACGCGTGAGACGGTAGCCACAGAAACACCCGCCTGACGGGCGACGTCACGAATGGTGATCATATTCACCATCCTTCAAAGGATTGCAGCAACTCACAGACACCCCCTGTGTTTAGCAAGGTGGCTATTTTGGCAGCGAGAGAAAGGGGACTACGTGAAGAAGCTCACACAGATGAAAACGTTTACATCCGTTTTGTTAATGATTGTGATCCAGATCGTTATCTGGATGTATTTCTCAATGATACCCCTGAAGCATGTGCGGTTAACTGACGCCACACCCACTCCAGCGGCCCCTGGCGGAAATAACGTAGCCAGAGAACAGAAAACGCCAGGTTAGCCATCCAGACCGGGATTACAAACGCCAGCAGCGAAAGCCGGTCGAATTTCATAAACAGGCCAAACCGATAGAAAAGCGTGGTGCATATCAGCGTCTGCAGAATGTAATTGCTGAGGGCCATACGGCCTACGCAGGCAATGGCACTGACAATCCCTGCGCGACACATTTGTGGCCAGAAGCCGTAAATGAGTGCCGCATAGCCAATCGTCTGGAAGGGCGCGCTCAGCTCGCGCGGGACCTGAAGCAGAAACGCACACCAGCGGTAGTTCCAGTGCAGATGCCACTGCATGATCACGGCCGGCAGATTAATCAGCACGCCGAGAAGAATTAACCCGGCTCCCGTCAGGCGATAGTGGCGAAGGGAAAACTCCCCTTTCAGCCAGCCGGTGCGCATCAGTGATGCCCCCATCAGCATCATCCCTGCCAGCTGCCAGCCATACTGCGCCCCCAGCGCCAGCAGGTTATCGCCAAGCATATCCGCACGGTTGCTTATCGCTTCCGTGCCTCCTTTCAGCTTCCAGTACTGCTCGTACTGAAGATTGGCGGCATCGGGGATCCATGAACGGTTTGCCGCATCACCGGAGATTATCCCCAGCAGTAACAGCACGCCAAGGCCCATGACGTAAAGCATCACGCCCGTGTTAAACAGGCTTTTTACGCTGTGCGCATCGCGAATGAGCCGCCAGCAAATCAGCCCGACTAAGCCATAGGCGAGAAGAATGTCGCCATCCCAGAAGAACAGCCCGTGAATAAAGCCGAGGATCACCAGCAATGTCAGACGCGACTGGATCCAGCGCGTGCCGCGCCTGAGCAGTAGCTGCAGGCCCGCGCCAAACAGCAGGGCAAACAGAGTGAGGAATTTGACCTGGGCAAAGAGATCGAGGATGGCCCACGTCCAGGCATCGCTGCGGGTGATGTCGCCATACCACGCAGGATTGAGATACGCCGCCTTCGGCAAGCCGAAGGCGCTGATGTTAAGCAGCAGGATACCGAGAATGGCGACGCCTCGAACAAAATCGAGCGTGACGTTTCGCTCCATGTAGCCTGCCCTGTCAGATTAGTTGTGGTGACGCACGGCGCGCAGAAACTCCTGGCGGGTGTTCTGGCTGGATTTAAACAGACCGCCCAGCGACGTCGTGGTGGTCGCACTGGTGGCATCACGCACGCCGCGCGCTTTCACACAGTAGTGAACGGCGTCGATAGATACTGCCACGTTATTGGTGCCCAGCAGCGTTTGCAGCGCGGTCAGGATCTGCTGCGTCAGACGCTCCTGCACCTGTGGACGCTGAGCAAAGAACTGCACGATGCGGTTAATCTTCGACAGACCAATCACCGTATCTTTAGGAATATAAGCCACGGTCGCTTTACCGTCGATGGTCACGAAGTGGTGTTCGCAGGTACTGGTTAACGTGATATCACGTACCGTTACCATCTCATCCACCTTCATCTTGTTTTCAATGACGGTGATTTTCGGGAAATTGGCGTAATCCAGGCCGGAGAAAATTTCGTCAACGTACATTTTTGCGATACGGTGCGGCGTCTCCATCAGACTGTCGTCGCTCAGATCGAGATTCAGCAGTTGCATGATCTCGGTCATATGCCCAGCAATCAGATGCTTACGGGTTTCATTGTCCAGTTCCTGAACGGGTGGACGCAGTGGCGTTTCAAGACCACGCGCAACCAGAGCTTCGTGAACCAGGGCTGCTTCTTTACTGAGTGATGGCATTCTTTTCTCCTGCAGGTGTGGCGTCTTTTGCCCTCGTTGTGGCAAAAGTGTGCGCTCATTGTGCGTGAGGCGGCGCACATAATCCAGTATTCACGACGATAATTATTGCAATTGCTGTTGCCTTTCGGCCTGACGATCCCAGACCAGTGCGCCGCCGATGAACAGCGCGACGCCCGCCAGCCCCAGCGCAGGCTCCAGTCGGTGCGTGAGCCACGTCGACAACGCCGACGTTACCGGGCCAATCAATTGACCGATGGCATAACCGGTAGTAAGCAGTCCCGCCATGTAGCGCGTGTGATCTGGTGCCAGTTCGCGCCCATAAAGTAAAGAGAGCTGAACGGCACACAAGAACCCGCCCCCAACGAGCAAGCCGCCGGTCAGTAACCCGCCAATCCCCGGCAACAGCCAGGCTGCCAGTACGCCGGCCCCCTGCAACCACAATACGATAGCCAGCCTGCGGTTTGAGGTTGAGGTGTGGCGTAAAACGATGCTGAGCGCAATGCCCGCCACGGCGGCAATACCAAATATCGGCCAGACAAACTGGGCAAACAGACTGCCGGGAAAACGCACGGCCGCCATTTGCGATAAAAAAGTCGCCGGAAGGATATAGCCAAACCCGGCCAGGCTGTAGCTCCAGACCAGGCGCTTTAAATTCTTCGTCAGGACGAGCGGTTCCGGTGCGCTGCCCGGCCGGTGAAGTTGACCCGCCCGCGGCAGATACCGGGCCACCAGCGCGATAAGCACCAGCGCCAGCACGCCGTAGATTTGCCATGCTGCACCGGCGGAGAGCGCCTTAGCCTGGATATAGACGGCGAGCAGCCCGCTGAGCGCAATACCAGCACCTGGCCCGGCAAATACCGCGGCGCTGAGACCCGGTTTCCCCAGTTGTCCCAGCCGCTCGTTGGTCCAGGCGGCAATCAGCACCATCGACCAGCCGCTCATGCAGCCAATCACAAAGCGCAGCAGGCCATGTACCACGGCGTTATCGACCGCAGCGGAAAGCAGCGTCAGCGCAACTGCACCAAAAATACCCAACCAGAGGCGTGTTTCAACGAAGCGGTGCGCACGCATTGCATCCCATGCTCCCACCAGATAGCCCAGATAGTTCATCGCCGCCACCAGGCCCGCGCTGGTGAGCGTGAGTTGCCCGGCGGCAATCATTAGCGGCACCTGAGGGGTAAAAGCAAAGCGCCCTATCCCCATCGCTACCACCAGAACCACAAACCCACTGAGCGCGATACGCAGCGCCATGACCGCTCCAATTGTTAAAGAAAAGTTAATTTATGATGCCGCATCTTACCGTCCTGCGAAAGTGAAAGTTGCTCACAGGTAAATGAAAACTCTGTATTATGGGCCGAGTAAATAGCAATTCGTATTAAGGAGCCCTGCATGGAACTGCTCGAAGAGCATCGTTGTTTTGAAGGTCGACAGCAGCGCTGGCGGCACGACTCCAGCGTACTGAACTGTGCCATGACGTTCAGCATTTTTTTGCCGCCAACTGAAACGGGCGTAAAGCCACCCGTGCTGTTCTGGCTGTCCGGTTTAACCTGTACCGACGAAAACTTCACCACCAAAGCGGGCGCGCAGCGTATTGCGGCTGAACTGGGGATTGCGCTGGTCATGCCTGATACCAGCCCGCGTGGCGATGATGTCGCCGATGATGCCGGGTACGATCTGGGCAAAGGCGCCGGATTCTACCTGAACGCGACAGAGCAGCCCTGGGCACGTCATTACCGCATGTATGATTACATTCGTGACGAACTGCCTGCGCTGGTTCAGGCCGAATTTGAGGTAAGCGACCGCTGCGCCATTAGCGGACACTCCATGGGTGGACACGGCGCGTTGATAATGGCGCTGAAAAATCCGGGAAAATACACCAGCGTGTCGGCATTCGCCCCGATTGTGAACCCCACTCAGGTGCCATGGGGTCAGAAAGCCTTCACCCATTATCTGGGCAGTGACACAGATAAATGGCAGGCGTGGGACAGCTGTGCGCTGATGCTGGCCAGCAACACGGGGGACGCCATCCCGACGCTGATCGATCAGGGCGATGCGGATCAGTTCCTCGCCGGTCAGCTTCAACCTGCGGTTCTGGCCGAAGCGGCACGCCAGAAGGACTGGCCGCTGACGCTGCGTATCCAGCCAGGGTATGACCACAGCTATTACTTTATGGCGTCATTTATTGAAGATCATCTCCGCTTCCATGCGGCGCATCTGTTTAAGTAAGTTCCTCCCTTCTTGCCCGGTGGCGCTCCGTCTGCCGGGCCTCAAAACCCTATCCCTTTGAATAAAAGCCAGTTTCACCAACCAACATCAAAACACAAATGATTTCGATTATCATTTGTGTTTACAATTTCACATTCTTTTGTACAATTCCAGGCTCTTCTCCATCACAAAGAGTTCTTACAAGACAAATACATACAGTTCTCAGGGTTACCCGATGGAGTGTTTTTCTTTTTGATATGGAATGTTCAAATGACAATACCACGCGTTACGTTACTGGCTGTTGCCATCAGCGCCGCCATGCTCTCCCCACTTGCTCACGCAGCCGACCCGGATACCGTGGTGGTGACCGCCACGGGTTTTGAGCAAAAAATCCAGAATGCCCCAGCCTCTATCTCCGTCATTTCAAAGCAGCAGATTGAAGACAAGGCTTACCGCGATGTGACCGATGCGCTAAAAGATGTCCCGGGCGTCGTCGTCACGGGCGGCGGAAGCAGCAGCGATATCAGCATTCGCGGCATGGCGTCCCAGTACACCTTGTTCCTGGTCAATGGCAAGCGCGTCAGCACGCGCAGCACGCGCCCGAACAGCGATAACTCGGGCATTGAGCAAGGCTGGCTACCGCCGCTGGAGTCTATCGAGCGCATCGAAGTGATCCGCGGGCCCATGTCATCGCTCTATGGCTCAGATGCAATGGGCGGCGTAATCAACATCATTACCAAAAAAGTCTCGAATACCAAAGCCTGGACCGGATCGTTACACGGCGATGCCACGTTCCAGGAGAACCATGATTCCGGGGATATCTTCCAGACCAACGCCTACGCTTCCGGCCCGTTAATTGACGGACTGCTCGGTGCAAAAGTGACAGGCCTGCTCTCACGTCGCGCGGAAGATCAGATCCTGAACGGTTTCAATGAGCAGAAAATGCGTAACGGCGGGATCACGCTGAACTTTACCCCGGACGAGCAGAACGATTTTGACCTCGATTTTGCCCGCGAACTTCAGGACCGAAACAGCACGCCGGGCAAGTCGAAAGCGACTGAAACCTGCCGCGGGGCAACCTGCACGCCAAACAGCAAAAGCGAAACCCGCTACGAACATACGACCTATTCCCTTACCCACAGCGGTTACTACAGCGACTTCAACACTACCAGCTACATCCAGCAGGAAAAGACCAATAACCCGGTTCGCAAAATGCGTTCGTATAACACCACTTTCAACAACCAGAACCAGATCTTCCTCGGCGACCATACCCTGACCCTCGGCGGTCAATATCGCTATGAGAAGCTGCGTGACAACGGTAACCAGCTTGAGGCGGCGGACGGGCTCAACAAACTGACGCGCTGGAGCTGGGCGCTGTTTGCTGAAGATGAGTGGGCGATAACCGATAGCTTCACGGCGACCGGTGGTCTGCGTATGGATAAAGACCAGAACTATGGCACCAACTGGACGCCTCGCGGTTATGGGGTGTGGCACCTTGCAGAACAGTGGACGTTAAAAGGGGGCGTTTCTGCCGGCTACCGTGCACCGGATCTGCGTCAGTCCTCCGCCAACTGGGGTCAGGCAACGGGCGGCGGTCGGCTGGATGGCATGATCGTGGGTAACCCGGACCTCAAGCCGGAGAAGAGCCTGAGCGAAGAGATCGCCCTGCTCTGGGATAACAATGACAGTCTTAACGCCAGCGTTACGCTGTTCAATACCGACTTCAAAAACAAAATCACTGAAGTACGTCGCTGTAACAGCAGTGCCGACCCTGCCTGTACGATTGGCGGCCATGCCTACGATTTTGTCAGCGACCGGGTCAACGTCGATAAAGCCAACATGCGCGGTGTGGAATCCACCTTCGGCTGGAAAATCACCCGTGATGTTAACTGGACGGCTAACTACACCTATACCGAATCCGAGCAGAAGAGCGGTCAGTTCTCCGGTAAGCCACTGAATAAAATGCCTAAGCATATGTTCAACACCACGCTGGACTGGCAGGCCACGCAGGATGTGGGCTTCTGGAGCCGCCTGAACTTCCGCGGCAAATCTTCTGAGTATCTCAGCCGAACCTCAATGTCACAGGGCACACCGTCTTACACGCAGGTTGATGTGGGTCTGCGTTATAACGCCAACAAGAACCTGCTGGTAACCGCAGGCGTGTATAACGTGCTGGATAAACAGATTGATTACGAGACTTACGATACCGTACTTGATGGCCGCCGTTACACTGTCGGCATGACCTACAGCTTCTGATCGCCAATAAAAAAGCCCGCTCAACCGAGCGGGCTAAAAGAGAGGAAGTGCGGTTATTGTTTTACGCGTCCCGGAAATTCCATTTCACTGTAGCGAACAAAGCGCGTCCCCTTCGTCAGTTTGTAACCAAACCAGATTATCAGGAACAGCGGAATACCGATGTAGGTCGCCGTTACACCACCCCAGTCGATACGGTCCGCAAGGAACGCTTCATAGTTCTGTCCCAGCGTAATAATCAGGCACAGAATGAAGGCGAAAATAGGCCCCAGCGGGAAGAACCCTGAGCGATACGGCAGGTCATTGATGTCATGACCTTGCATAACGTAACCGCGACGGAAGCGATAGTGGCTGATAGCAATCCCGAGCCAGGCGATAAAGCCCGTCATACCGGACGTATTGAGCAGCCACAGGTACACCGTCTGGTTGCCAAACATGGAGGTCAGGAAGCACAGACCGGCAATCACCGTTGTGGCATACAGGGCGTTACGCGGTACGCCGCCACGGGACAGCTTAGAAAAGATGCGTGGCGCTTTGCCGTCGCATGCCAGGGTATAGAGCATACGGGTAGACGCATACATGCCGGAGTTACCCGCTGAGAGCACGGCGGTCAGGATAACGGCGTTCATCACCGCCGCGGCGGAGAGCAGACCGGCATGCTGGAAGACCAGCGTGAACGGGCTAACGCTGATGTCTTTCACATCATTGCGCAGCAGGCTTGGATCGGTGTAAGGAATGATCAGGCTGATAATCAAAATCGCAAACACATAGAACAGCAGGATACGCCAGAATACCTGACGCACCGCGCGTGGAATGTTCTTCTCCGGGTTCTCGGATTCACCGGCAGCAATCCCGATCAGCTCGGTTCCCTGGAATGAGAAGCCGACAATCATCGCCACGCCAATCATGGCCGAGAATCCACCCGCAAATGGCGCATCGCCAATGCTCCAGTTACTCCATCCTGCAGGTTGAGCGCCTTTGAAAATACCAACGATCATCGCCACACCGACGACGATAAAGATGATGACGGTTGCCACTTTGATCAAAGAGAACCAGTATTCCGCTTCGCCAAAACCACGCACGGAGATGTAGTTGAGCAGGAAGATCACCGCCAGGAACAGCGCACTCCAGATCCAGCCTGGCGTGTCCGGGAACCACCAGTTCATCACCAGCTGTGCGGCGACCAGGTCAACGGCGATAGTAACGGCCCAGTTGTACCAGTAGTTCCAGCCCAGCGCGAAGCCGAAGCCTTCTTCAACGTATTTTTGACCGTAGGTCGAAAACGAACCGGATACCGGCATGTACGCCGCCAGTTCGCCCAGACTGGTCATCAGGAAGTACACCATCAGGCCAATCAGGATATAAGAGAAAAGTGCCCCACCCGGGCCGGCTGCCGAAATTGTTGCGCCAGAGGCAACAAAAAGACCTGTACCGATTGAACCGCCGATAGCGATCATCGTCAGGTGACGCGCCTTAAGTTCGCGACGTAGCGCGGGCGCTTCTGTGGTTTTAATTTCTGAAACCATGTGAAAATGCTGTCCCTTCAACAAATGAGGCGCGATTGTAGCAGACGATACGCGTTCCTTCCGGCAGAAATGCTCAGTTATAAGAGAGCTTCATGACTCGGCCAGGATTATAAGTAAAGCACGCATCTGCATCTCCCCTCTCCCAACGGAGAGAGGATCCGCATTGCGGGTTTACATGTCGCAATAGCGCAGGAAACGCTGCAGAGAGCTGGAAAGGTGTTTCTGACGATGATGAATGCACCACAGCGTGCGCACCAGTTTAGGCAACGGGAGCGGTATTTCGACCAGCGTGCCGGCCTCAAGCTGTTCAGCAATCACCCGCCGGGAGAGACAGCTGATGCCCAGCCCATGACGGACCGCGTGTTTGATGGCTTCCGAGTTGCCCAGCTCCATACTCAGCCGGAAATGCGGCAGGTGGGAGAGCAGCAGGTAATCGACAATTTCACGGGTACCGGAGCCCTGTTCCCGGAGGATCCACTGCGCCTGAGCCAGCCGTTCCAGCGTTACTTCACCCTGTAATAAAGAAGAGGCTGGCGAGGCGAACACCACCAGCTCATCTTCCAGCCAGGGTTCAGCAATGATATCGACGTTGTGACACGGCCCTTCAATCAAACCGATGTCCACGCGGAAATCGATCACCGCATTGATGACATCCTGGCTATTGCCAACGCTCATCTCCAGCGGCAGGGTCGGGAAATCCCGGCGATAGCGGGCAATCACTTCCGGCAGAATGTAATTGCCGATCGTACTGCTGGCGTAAACGCGGATGGCCCCGTTCTCTTCGCGGAACAATTGTTCGATTTCAGTCGCCTGCTCCAGCAATGCCAGCGCGCGCGGGTACAGCAGGCGGCCATGTTCATTGACGACCAGCCGTTTCCCCACTCTGTCGAAAAGCTGAACCCCCAGTTGCCCTTCCAGATCGGTCAGGGCTGCGCTTACCGCGGACTGGGACAGCGCCAGCATTTGCGAGGCCTGCGTCGTCGACCCGCTTTTCAGCACTTCGGCAAAAACTTCCAGCTGACGCAACGTAATGTGCATGGTTACTTACCACTTATATAGATTGATTATAAGTATATAATCAATTTTATTTTTAAGCCACAACGCCGTAACCTTTTAGCCAGATAAAGGAGAAGGTTATGTCAGAACACACCTTACAGCATCAACGTACATTGTTGCACTTCGTGCCGGGTCTTGCGCTCAGCGCGGTGGTAACTGGCGTAGCGTTATGGGGCGGCAGTATTCCGGCCGTCGCCGGGGCAGGTTTTAGTGCCTTAACGCTGGCAATATTGCTCGGCATGGTGGTGGGAAATACCGTTTACCCCCATATCTGGAAGTCCTGTGATGGCGGGGTTATTTTCGCCAAACAGCATCTGCTGCGCCTCGGGATTATCCTTTACGGCTTCCGCCTGACCTTTTCACAGATTGCGGATGTCGGCGTCAGCGGGATCGCTATTGACGTCCTGACCCTGACCAGCACCTTTTTACTGGCCTGCTTTATTGGCCAGAAAGTGTTTGGGCTGGATAAACAAACCAGCTGGCTGATTGGTGCCGGCAGCAGCATCTGCGGGGCTGCCGCGGTACTGGCAACCGAGCCTGTCGTTAAGGCAGAATCCAGCAAAGTGACGGTTGCCGTCGCGACCGTGGTTATTTTCGGTACGCTGGCGATTTTCCTCTACCCGGCCATGTACCCGCTGGTTGCGCACTGGTTTAGCCCGGAGACCTACGGCATTTATATTGGTTCAACCATGCATGAAGTGGCTCAGGTGGTGGCGGCGGGTCACGCCATTAATCCGGATGCGGAAAATGCCGCGGTCATTGCCAAAATGCTGCGCGTCATGATGCTGGCTCCGTTCCTGATTATCCTGGCCGCTCGCGTAAAACAACTCGCGCCGGCAGGCAGTAGCCAGAAGAGTAAAATCACCATTCCGTGGTTTGCGATTATTTTCATCGTGGTGGCGGTATTTAACTCCTTCCACCTGCTGCCGAAAGCCGTGGTGGATATGCTGGTCACGCTGGATACCGTCCTGCTGGCGATGGCGATGGCGGCGCTCGGGGTCACGACACACGTGAGCGCGCTGAAAAAAGCAGGTGCAAAACCGCTGCTGATGGCGCTGGTACTCTTCATCTGGCTGATCGTTGGCGGCGGTGCGATTAACCTCGCGGTACATAGCCTGATGGCATAAACCACTTCATCCTTCTCCTGTTAACCCGCTATCATACGTATTTCGGGTTAACAGGAGTCCCTTTATGAAATATGTTGGAGCGCACGTCAGCGCTGCAGGTGGCCTTGCGAATGCCGCCATTCGCGCCGCCGAAATTGAGGCGACCGCTTTCGCCCTGTTCACCAAGAACCAGCGCCAGTGGCGCGCCGCCCCGCTCACCTCTGAAGTGATTGATGATTTCAAAGCCGCCTGTGAGAAATACCACTACGGGCCGGGTCAAATCCTTCCCCACGACAGCTATCTCATTAACCTCGGCCATCCCGTGCAGGAGGCGCTGGAGAAATCCCGCGAGGCTTTTCTTGATGAAGTGCAGCGCTGCGAGCAGCTTGGACTGACGCTGTTGAACTTCCATCCGGGAAGTCATCTGATGCAGATTGACGAAGATGCCTGTCTGGCGCGCATTGCCGAATCCATCAACATCACGCTGGATAAAACCCAGGGCGTGACGGCGGTCATCGAGAACACCGCCGGCCAGGGCAGTAACCTCGGCTTTAAGTTCGAACATCTGGCGGCCATTATTGACGGCGTGGAGGATAAATCCCGCGTGGGCGTATGTATTGATACCTGCCATGCCTTTGCCGCGGGTTACGATCTGCGAACGCTTGATGAGACGAAAAAGACTTTCGATGAGTTTGAACGCATTGTGGGCTTCAAGTATCTGCGCGGAATGCACTTGAACGATGCGAAAAGCGCGTTTGGCAGCCGCGTGGACCGCCATCACAGCCTCGGTGAAGGCAATATCGGCCACGATGCGTTTCGCTTTATTATGCAGGATGCCCGTTTCGACGGTATCCCGATGGTGCTGGAAACCATTAATCCGGACATCTGGGCAGAAGAGATTGCCTGGCTGAAGGCACAGCAAACCGCTGAACAGGCGGCATAAAAAAAGCCGGGTCGCATAAGCACCCGGCTTTTTTATTGTTTTACCGCTTACGCCGCTTTCGCGACCCCTTCCGCTTCCGGACGTTTCAGCACCGCGTAAGAGAGACCTGCCACCAGCGTACCGGCCACAATCGCCAGCAGATAACCCAGCACTGGCGTGATTGCACCTGGGATCAGCAGCACGAACAGACCGCCGTGTGGTGCCATCAGTTTCGCGCCAACCGCCATGGAGATAGCACCGGTTACCGCGCCCCCCACGATACAGCATGGCAGCACGCGCATTGGGTCACGCGCCGCGAACGGAATTGCCCCTTCGGTGATAAAGCACAGGCCAAGTACCAGGGCGGCTTTCCCCCCTTCCTGCTGCGCTTTGTCGAACTTACGACGTGCAATGATGGTTGCCAGGCCAAGAGCCAATGGTGGCACCATACCGGCCGCCATAATCGCTGCCATTGGCGCGTAGGTCTGGGTACTCAGCAGGCCAACACCGAATGCGTATGCTGCTTTGTTCACCGGGCCACCCATGTCGGTACACATCATGCCACCGAGAATAGCTCCCAGCAGTACCGCATTCGCGGTACCCATGGTTTGCAGCCAGTGGGTCAGACCCGCCAGGATACCCGCTACAGGTTTACCGATGAGGTAAATCATCGCCAGACCCACCACCAGGCTGGAAATCAACGGGATGATCAGGATCGGTTTCAGCGCTTCCATACTCTGCGGCAGTTTCAGCTTCGAGCTGATAAGCTTCGCAACGTAACCCGCCAGGAAACCGGCAATGATACCACCGATAAAGCCAGAACCGGTGCTCACCGCCAGCATACCGCCGATAAGACCCGGCGTCAGGCCCGGACGGTCAGCGATGGAGAAGGCGATAAAGCCTGCCAGCACCGGTACCATCAGGGCAAACGCGGAACCACCACCAATCTGCATCAGGGCAGCAGCCAGCGTGCCTTCTTCTTTAAACGCGGTAATACCAAACGCGAACGAGAGGGCAATACACAGACCGCCCGCCACCACCATCGGCAGCATATAAGACACGCCGGTCAGCAGATGGCGATAGGCGCCAGCTGACTCTTTCTTACCTTCCGTCGCAGTTTGCGTGGACCCTGTTGCCTGATACGGCTTCGCTTCCACCAGCGCTTTATCAAACTCCTGAGCAGTCTTTTTCAGCGCCAGGCCCGTTGACGTGCGGTACATCGGCTTACCGGCAAATTTCGCCAGGTCCACTTCGATGTCAGCCGCAACCATCACCAGATCGGCTTCAGCCACCTCTTCAGGGGTGATTGCGTTGCCCGCACCAACGGATCCACGTGTTTCAACTTTTACCCACCAGCCGCGTTTTTTCGCTTCGGTTTCAATGGCTTCAGCCGCCATAAAGGTATGAGCCACGCCCGTCGGGCAGGCCGTGATCGCCACAATACGTTTTGGTCCGGACGCGGCAACCGGCGCCGCGACCGGTGCGCTGTAAACAGACGCATGACCTTTCGCTTCGCTCAGGAACAGTTCCGGGTGTGCCACCGCGCGATTGATATCGCCCAGCCACACTTTTTTGCCATTCAGCGCACTGTCAGCGGGAATTTTATCACCCAGAACAATCACCATTTCGGCGTCGCCCGGGTTATCCGTGATCTCGAGATGTGCTTTGTTCGCCGCCGCTCCCAGCAAGGTCTTCGCCATATAGGCGCGAGCCTGTCCGAGACCGGAGTCAATGATCAGCAGCGTTTTCATTATTCCTCTCCTGCTGTTAGTTAAAAGGTTTTAAGTCAACGCGCGCCATCATCGCGGCTAACTGGGTACGATCGGTAATACCGACATTGCTCTGGCTAACGGCCAGGGCAGCAACGGCGGTGGCAAGACGTAAAGTATGTTCACTGGATTCACGCATCAGCAGGCCATAAATCAGACCGCCAACCATTGAATCCCCTGCGCCAACGGTGCTGACAACGTCAACCGATGGCGGTTTGGCGATCCATTCGCCAGAAGCGTTAACCCACAGCGCCCCTTCTGCACCAAGAGAGATAACCACGTGAGCGATACCCTGCTCGCGCAGCGCATGGGCAGCGTCAATCACATCTTTTAATTCTGGCAGCTTACGGCCAGCCCAGATCTCCAGTTCGCGGCGATTCGGCTTCACCAGCCACGGCGAGGCTTTCAGGCCGGCGACCAGCGCGTCACGGCTGCTGTCAAAAATAATGCATGGGCACTGGCTTCGCAGACGCGTCATCCAGTCGGTGAACGCTTCCGGGCTCACGCCGGACGGCAGGCTGCCGCTGACGCAGACCATGTCGAACTGACCAAGCCAGGTCAGAGAGTCGTTCACGAAGCGCTCCCAGTCTGACGGAGTCACCTCGAAGCCTGAGAAGTTCAGATCGGTCACTTCGCCGTCTTTCTCCGTCAGCTTGACGTTGATACGGGTACGGCCCTGAACAACCTGAAAACGGTTAGCAATCCCCAGCTCGCTGAACAGCTGCTGGAAACCATCCTGGTTATCTTTACCGAGGAATCCGCCCACGGTGACATCGATACCGAGATCCTTGAGCACTTTCGCGACGTTAATCCCTTTACCTGCAGCATGCAGGCCAGTGGTACGCACGAGGTTTACTTCGCCGCGCTCAATCTCCGGGCAAAACCCCACCAGGTCGTATGCCGGGTTCAGCGTAATAGTCGCAACACGTCTGCTCATTATGCGCCCTCCCCCAGACCTGCCGCGATGGCGTCGCCAATCGCTTTCAGCGCCTGTTCAGCATCAGCACCCTGTGCGGTAAAGCGCAGACGGTGACCTTTCTTCACGCCCAGCGCGACAACTTTCATCAGGCTACGGCCGTTGGCCGGTTTGCCCGTGCCATCAAGGTTAGTCACGGTAATCTCACTTTCGAATTGTTTAATAGTATTCACCAGCATGGTGCCAGGACGGGCATGCAGGCCGTGCTCGTTACGCACTACAAACTCAGCGGTCAGCACGTCATCAGTCAGCACATCATCGCTGGTCAGCAGCGCCAGCAGCGTGCTTGCGTCAGCGTTCAGCAGTTTTTCAGCCTTGTCATTCAGCAGCAGATCGCCAAGTCGTTTTAGCGCGGAAACCGGCTGTTCATCGGTCATCGCGACAGTGACCAGCATCGCAGCGTGCGCGCCCTCAACGTCAAACGCGTTGGCCGCGCGGCTCACCGCGATAGCGCTGCGCAGGTTGCCTTCAGCACTGTCGTTCAGCCAGATACCTTGTCCCAGGTTCAGCGGCTTCTCATTGATAACGCGCGTGATAAAGGACGCGTCTACCGCACCGGCTTCTTTCAGGCGGCCTGCATTCAGCGCCTGCAGCGTGACCAGATCGCTCGCCACAACATCCAGGGTCAATGTTTCATTATCCAGTTTCAGCGCTTCACTCTGTTTTTCGCCCATCAGCAACGCGCGCAGCTCTTCCGCCGTCGTCGCGGACTTCAGCTGTTCAGCCACCGAATCATCGCTCAGCACATGCGTCAGCTGACGCAGCAGGCCCAGGTGCTCGTCGCTGCTGGCAGCGATACCGATTGCCACGTAAGCAACCTGACCGTCGCCCCACACCACACCCTGAGGGAACTGATAAACCTGAACGCCGGTTTTCAGCACCTGATCGCGGGTGTCCGTTGTACCGTGCGGAATGGCGATGCCATTGCCGAGGAAAGTGGAGGTCTGCTGCTCGCGCGCCAGCATGCCGTTAACGTAGCCGTCCGCGACATTACCCGCCTGCACAAGGGCAGCGGCAACCTGGCGAATGGCCTCTTCTTTGTTCCCGGCCTGAGCGCCCGGGTGGATATCCTGAACAGATAACTGGAACATGGTTCTCCTCTCCTGCTGAACTTGAATCGTTTCAGCTTAAATGAGAAAAAATGCGCTAGCCTGCTCCGTTTGTTAAAACAAGATAGCGCTGAAACGTTTCAAAAAGTCTTACGCTTTCTGCTTAACCTTGCAAGAAAAGTTACAAATGGCGATGCAGAATTTAGAGATGCAGCACATTTCTTCTTCGCTCAGCTGAATCTTGCTGACGTTCAGCAAGTCAGTTTCAGCTAAGTTCAGCCCGAGCCTGTTAATTGAAATGGCATTTTGATTTTTCGTGGCGAAATTGACCGCAGTACCTGTTTATTTTCTGACAAGCGTCGTACACTCCGCGTCTCTTTATGACTTGCTGATACTGAAAGTATGCATAACACCCCTGCCGCCGCCTCGCCAAAACCCTTTGATTTGACGTCCACGGCGTTTTTGATTGTTGCCTTCCTTACCGGTATTGCCGGGGCGTTACAGACGCCCACGCTGAGCCTGTTTCTGACCAATGAAGTCCACGCCCGTCCGGCAATGGTTGGCTTCTTTTTTACCGGCAGTGCCATCATCGGCATTCTGGTGAGTCAGTTTCTGGCGGGGCGTTCCGACAGAAAAGGCGATCGTAAAAGTCTGATCGTCTTTTGCTGCCTTCTCGGGGTGTTTGCCTGCGTGTTGTTTGCTTTTAACCGCAACTATTTCATCCTGCTGTTCGTGGGGGTGTTCCTGAGCAGCTTCGGTTCCACGGCGAACCCGCAGATGTTCGCCCTCGCCCGCGAGCACGCCGACCATACCGGTCGTGAAGCGGTGATGTTCAGCTCTATTCTGCGTGCCCAGGTGTCGCTGGCATGGGTCATTGGCCCGCCGCTGGCGTATGCCCTGGCGATGGGATTTGGCTTTACGGTGATGTACCTGAGTGCGGCTGTCGCGTTTGTGGTGTGCGGCACCATGGTGTGGTTCTTCCTGCCGTCGATGCGCAAAGAGCCTAAAGTGGCTTCAGGCGTACTGGAAGCCCCGCGCCGTAACCGTCGTGATGCGCTGCTCCTGTTTGTTATCTGTACGTTGATGTGGGGAACAAACAGCCTTTATATTATCAACATGCCACTGTTTATTATTGATGAGCTGCATCTGCCAGAGAAGCTGGCGGGCATTATGATGGGAACCGCGGCCGGGCTTGAGATCCCGACCATGCTGATCGCGGGCTATTACGCGAAGCGTTTCGGAAAGCGTTTTTTAATGCGCATCGCGGCTGTCGCAGGACTGCTGTTCTATATCGGTATGCTGACGGTGCACACGCCAGGACTCTTGCTGGCATTGCAGCTTCTCAACGCCATTTATATCGGCATACTCGCCGGGATTGGCATGCTCTATTTCCAGGACCTGATGCCAGGCCAGGCAGGCTCCGCCACCACCCTTTATACCAATACCACTCGCGTGGGCTGGATTATTGCAGGCTCAATGGCCGGCATCGTGGCCGAGATCTGGAGCTATCACACGGTATTCTGGATTGCGCTGGTGATGTGTACGCTGACGATAGCGTGTCTGGTGCGAATTAAGGACGTTTAAGGGGCGGTGAGCGCTTCCAGCTCAAGAAGGTAGGTGATCGCCTGCGCGCGCGTGCTGCCGCACATCTCCGCGGACGGCTGAAGGCCGGAACAGACTTTCGGGCGCAGCGGGGAACCAAAGATCATGCACAGGTTATTTTCAGCAAGCTGCACACAGCGGGTATTAGCAGGTTTGCCTAATGAACCATTATTCATAGTTTATCAAAAACATTGTTCCATTAATATCTGGCTAATTTATCTATTATATACCACTCTAAGTTGATCGTATTGTATGTTACCCCACCTTTATTCAGATGTAACTTATTAATATATCGAAGTAAAGAAAGTAAACTTAATCAAACGTCTACACTGTATAGATCTTAAATTTCAAATCTATATCAACTTCTTACAACTACTTTCGGCGGTCTTAATATTTCACTCTTCATAGGAAAAATCGTTTGTATGGAAGCAAAAATTCGAGAACTAAAAAAAACAAATACAAAATGGAGCATTTAATAATTTTACATATAATGTGAAAGCATAAATAAAATATACATTCATCCACCATCCACGCAACGCCACAAAAAAATAAAATGATAAATAGTGAATTTGGGTTTGAAGACTATCAATGAAGGTGGCAAAAAAATCACCACCTTATAAGGTATTACTAAGGTATCACTTATAAATGTCAGCGTTAATAGTCTTATGCTCCTCTTTCCCTTCCTTCGAAGTAATAACGTAGTACTTTCCACCCTTACTATCTACCTTTTGGGAAAGATCATCGTCAGACATTGTAAAACCATCTTCAGTTACTGATAACGTTCCAATTTTGGTGTATTTACTTGCATTTTCCGCATCAATTTCCTCAGCAGCAAATACAGTAGAATTAAACAATACTATAATACAACACAAATATTTTGAGAGTTTCATTCGATTACTCCAAGAATTTTAGAAGCATGTAATATTTTCATATAAGAAGAATCGATAACTTTTACGAATTACGGGTAAGATCAAACAATTCTTAATCAACTGAAAATAATACCTGTACAGTATTAGATTCAGTAATTTTAAATGTTAGCTATAAGTGCTACTATGTCAAGACGCACCTAAAGAATCACATTATATAATCGAAAAATCTGATCGAGATCACGCATAGTTTGTTTATTAAAATTTTCCTAGAAAAAAACTAGATGTATGTTACTTTAATATTTGTATAGGATATGAATAAAAAAAGGATAAGATATATCATGCATGATATATGATGTAAATTTCACGATTTCTCTAAATCTTAAAGGCCGCGAACATGCAAAAACATTCTATACTGATAAAATTAACCATCCTAATTATTGTATATGTGGTTTTTCCGTTAGGAACAACTTCTTATGCTGCCATCTCTGATGCAAAAATAAGCAATCCGATTTATTCAGAAAACAATGATTCAGTATATTTAAAATTTATCAATAACGACAATCTAAATATTGATGCGACTACGCCGAAGTTATTTGTCTCATTTCCAGACGGCGCTGAACGAGAGGTGGTAGTTGATACTGGCTCCACAGGCTTAGTAATTTCAGCTTCTGCAATACCAAATGCAAGTAAGCTATCACCTAGGCCAGGTAAAATCACGTACAACAGTTCCGGACGTATTATGATTGGATCTTGGCTCAATACAACTGTTACTATTGGTGATGGGGATAAATACATTTCTACGAATATTATCCCAGTATTGGCTGTTAACGAAATCCAGTGCCTTGCTCTTGCAAGAAATTGTAAACCTGAACTAAACCCTGAGCATGTATCAATGATGGGCATCGGTTTTGATCGAGAAAGTAGCTTGCAGAGCGAAAGTACTCCAAACACAAATCCTCTTTTAAACACAAATTCAGGAAGCAATAATGGTTATAAACTTACGCGCAACGGCATATATGTTGGAATTAATAAGGATATTGCCGAAGGGTTCTCATTTATTAAATTACAACCTTCAAAAGAAAATAAACATGAATGGATAGCACCGCCAGCATGTATCAAAATAACTGGTTGGCAAGGGTATCAGTGTGGTACGGTCCTTATTGACACAGGAGTAAAAAGTATGTTTTTAACAATACCAAACTACACTTTAAATGGTGGACAATTACCTAACGGAACAACATTAGATATTAAACTAGCAGATGGAATAGAATATGAAATTAAAATTGGGGGGCACAAAAGAAACACTTCTCCTAAAGAAATATTTTTAAACACAACTAGGCAACATATATTCGTTAATACAGGATTCAATTTTTTAAATGGATATGACATTTTGTATGATTATGAAAATGGTTATTTTGGATACAAAGAGAATATATCTCTTCCGTAAAATATCATTTAAAAAAATAATCACATGCAATAAAAAGAGAGATGATTGAAAATGAGTTTCGTATTCAAAACATATAGAAATGATATAACAAACCATACGATGACATTAGAATTCGAGAAAAATAATCGCATCCTATTATATATTGTCTCATTTTACCAAAACTATATTTTTAATATATTGTTTTTAAACAAACACCTTAAAAAGGTACTAAGCAATTTATATGTACATTTTCAACAAAAACCTTATTATTCATAGTCCAACAGCTCATTTAAGATAGAGCGAGGGTTATTTACAAATCGACGAGTCACAATGTAATGATCAGTATTCTCAAGTTTAGTTTCTTCGATCCCATCTTCACTAAAATGCAAGATCTTCGAATCTGGATATGACATTAGTATAGGAGAATGGGTTGCTATTATAAATTGTGAATTGCTCTGAGCCAAACGATGAATATGAGCAAGCGCAGCCATTTGTCTGGTAGGTGATAAAGCTGCCTCAGGTTCATCTAGAATATATAGGCCATTTGGTGAAAAGCGATTCAGTAATAATGACATAAATGATTCCCCGTGCGATTGTTCATGTAGGGAACGTCCTCCATAGGCTCCTTGCACACCTAAACTATCAATCTCAGTTGCAACATTATAAAAACTTTCTGCTCTGAGAAAGAATCCATCTTTTGGTCGCCTAACTCCTCTGACCAGTCGAATTGCATGATGAAGTGAAGAATGACTTTCATTTGAATGAAAATTAAAATTACGTGACCCTCCCTCTGCATTATATCCTGCCGCTACTGCAATGGCTTCAATCAAAGTTGATTTTCCACTACCATTCTCTCCCATTAAAAAAGTTACCCTCGGATGCAGATCCAAGCAATGAAAATTTTTCAAAGCTGGAATGTTATAGGGGTATTGATTCCTTTCATAATCTGTAATTCTTTCTTTCAGTAATAATACTGCTCGGAGAAATTGTTCTAGAGTATGCATAATATAATACGAAACCTTCAGTTTATAACAAAGTGAACAAAAAATAAGGAAGCATAGCTTAATTTAGTCAACCTCTACTAATCATCAACATTTGATAATTAATTAAAATGCTAATAGGCCCGATATTCTTAGAACTTATCGAGATAAAGAACTAACTAAATTAACTTTGATATTAGACATATCAATTTGTATCGGAGTTCTAAATTAATTATTTCAATATCTAATCTGAGGTGTGCATATAATAATTAACGAAGAACATAAAAATCTATTCATTAGGTTCCGAGTACTCTTTAAGCAAATGTGAAACAATAAATGATAATAAAATCAACAAAATTGCTGCAACAAGCATTACATTACCGTGAGAATTTAGAAAGGCAATTTTTGAGGCATGAACTAATTCTTGTCCTTGCCAGTGTGGTAATGAATCTGCAATACCGATCGCCTCACTTAGTGATAATGGAGGAGCTTGCTTGATATCAGCAAGAAAATCAAGAGACAGATTAGCTGTGAATGAAGCCGTCATAATCATCCCGAATAATATGATACCAGTTCCTGCTCCGAGTTCATACGCCATTCCTTCAATTGCTCCAACTTCCCCTGCTTTCTCTTTTTTTGCGGCATTCATAATTACATATGTAGAAGAGATTAAAGCTGCTTCTATGCAAAACCCTAAAATAATCATTGCAACCCAAACCTCCCATCTATTAGAACTAAAATCCATAAATGCCATGAAAAAGAAACATAACGAGCTTAATAAAACACCATAAAATCCAATTTTTTTAACTCCTAACCATGTAAGTGTGAATCCAACGAAAGGACCGGATATAGAGCTCGCAATAATAAATGGAAATAGAAACAGTCCAGCTTGAAAAGGTGATAACCCAAATACTAATTGTAATTCCTGAGAAACAAAAAATTCGAATCCAACCAGCGTGGCCATAGCGATAAACGCAAGAATTAGCCCCGCCAATATAGGCTTATGTTTGAAGAGTTCAATATCTATCATTGGATGAACGAGCATCACCTGCCTTTTCCAAAATATCGTTAACATAACTAGTCCCAACATAATGAATGATAAATAAGTAATAAACTCTTCAGAAGCCCCTAAGTTTTTAACACCTAAAACAATCATTAATATAGAAAACATTAAAAGCAAAGGATCAAGTAAATTTATAATTTTAGAACTGCCTAATACTTTATATTCTTTAAGACCGATTAACATAAAAAAAACAATGAAGCAAATAGGAATATTGATAAAAAAGACAGAGTTCCACGAATAATTTTCTATTAAAAGACCACCCACAAATGGACCGAATGCAGCTCCACCAGTACCTATAGCGGACCATACACCTAGTGCAACAGCACGCTCTTTTGGCTTGACGAAAGATAGCCTTAATGCCAAGAGAGTTGCAGGAATGATCATTGCGGCCCCAATGCCCAATAAAGTTCTTGCACAAATTAACATTATGGTATTAGAAGATATATATGCTAAACATGATGCAATACAAAATAATAGCATTCCAATCAGAGATATCTTTTTGAACCCAATTTTATCGGCGAATACCCCCATCGGCAGCAAAAGACATGCCATAACCAACGAATAGATATCTATAATCCATAAAACTTCCTTTGAAGAAGCTTTAAGATCTAAAGCTACAGATGGAGTTGCAACATGTAGGATAGTAGCATCTAAAGATACGGGTAAATACATTAAAATAACTGTAATAAGAATAAAATTCTTATTATTAAAAAATACATTCTTCTTTTCTAACATAGCATTATCTTTAAAAAGTTTATGATATACACATTTTATTTAAACAAATTACCCTCACAACATCATAAACAAAAAGTTAAAAACTGCAATTACTTGTGATGTAATAGTACATTCGTTTAGCAAGCGTTTAACATTTAATAGTTTTAAATAATAAATTTAATGATAGCATCATAAAACAAAAGCCATAAAATACACAAGGAGCATTTCAACCAAAAATTTACTTGTAATTTACATAAACTGAAAAAATTTACATAACCTATAAATAATATTTGAAACTAACAAATTTACATGGACAAGAAACAAAACTTAATTTTAATCTTTAGTGATAACAGCTATTTATCATTGGGTGTATACAATATAATATCGCGTAACGATGCAATTGTTTATACAAAAGAGGAGTTTATTGACTTTATTGATTTTTTATCTATTTCAAAATACTATAAAATAATTTTTATTTATGACAAAAAATATCGTGACTTGATTTCATTAATGTTTAATGGAACCTCTGCTTTTCACTTTCAAAGTGAAACCTTGTCTAAAGATAACGTCTTAAGTAGTTTATATGTCGAATCATTTATGAGATATAAAAAACATCATTTTTTAGGATTAAAAATTCTTTATTACTATTTTTACTTGCAGCTTAATTATTTTCAGATTAGTGAAATATTAAACATTGATTCAAAAAAAATTAGCCGGCATATCATCAGATGTCTTACAACGGTCAATTATAAAGGTAAGAGAAGTTTTTGGTACGATTACTTAAATAAAAAGCATTGATATACCTTTAGCAGAGACTAGGATTTTAATACAAACTCTCTGCTATGCTCGATAATCCATTCCTTGAAAACATTAAGTGCTTCACTATTATGATTAACCCGAGATTTCTGCAAAGTAAGCCAATAACCGCCAAGCGTGGCATAAATTTCAAAAGGTTTTGCCACGGATCGCTCATTTAATTCTTTTTGAAACATATGATAAGGAACTAGTGCTGCATAATCACCTAACTTTACAGCATCTATCATAAGTCTGGTAGAATCAAAGATAGGCCCTGTAATAGTCCAAGGGTCGATCCCAGCAGCTTTAAACCAATTATTCCATTCCTCCTTTCGATAGGAACGCAGTAAGCAAACTTTTTTTAAGTCTGATGGAATGTACAATTTCTTGGATGTTTCCGGGGAACACAATACTGTATGCGGCGCCTGAAAGAGTAAAATATTTTCCGTATTAATCCAGCCGCCTGTTCCAAATCTAATAGATGCATCAATACCTTCTGCAGCAAGATTGACAACGTTATTATGCGTTAAAATTCTAATATCAATCCATGGATTTTCATTAAGAAACGCAGTAATCCGAGGAAGGAGCCATCCTATTGCAAAAGTCCCTACGACAGCAATAGTAAGCACCTCTTTAATCTTACCTTCATGGAATTTATCCATCGCAGAACTCATCATCTGCAAAGCTTCTGTAATCGAAGGCAAAAGATGCATGCCTTCGTCTGTCAACTGTAACCCACGCGGTACTCTTGTAAAAAGAGCCACACCAAGCATTTGTTCAAGTGTTCTGACCTGCTGGCTTACGGCGGCCTGGCTTACATGAAGTTCTAGTCCGGCTTTAGTAAAATTTAGATATCTTGCTGAGGCTTCAAAAGCTCGTAATGCATTTAAAGGTAATCTGGCACGCATGGTAACCCAAAGAAAAAGTTATGTCTGTATAAAAATTATATTGCTTCAAAGAAAAAATAACAACTGTATAATCGCTCGCTGTTGAAAGTTAATACACGCTATGTCCTAGTTAATATAGAAAATTGTATATAAGGTAAAACCATGTCACTTAATGTAAAGCAAAGTAGAATAGCCATCTTGTTTAGCTCTTGTTTAATTTCAATATCATTTTTCTCACAGGCCAATACGAAGGGCATTGATGAGATTAAAAACCTTGAAACAGATTTCAATGGCAGGATTGGTGTCTACGCTTTAGACACTGGCTCGGGTAAATCATTTTCGTACAGAGCAAATGAACGATTTCCATTATGTAGTTCTTTTAAAGGTTTTTTAGCTGCTGCTGTATTAAAAGGCTCTCAAGATAATCGACTTAATCTTAATCAGATTGTGAATTATAATACAAGAAGTTTAGAGTTCCATTCACCCATCACAACTAAATATAAAGATAATGGAATGTCATTAGGTGATATGGCTGCTGCTGCTTTACAATATAGCGACAATGGTGCTACTAATATTATTCTTGAACGTTATATCGGTGGTCCAGAGGGTATGACTAAATTCATGCGGTCGATTGGAGATGAAGATTTTAGACTCGATCGTTGGGAGTTAGATCTAAACACAGCTATTCCAGGCGATGAGCGTGACACATCTACACCTGCAGCAGTAGCCAAGAGTCTGAAAACCCTTGCTCTGGGTAACATACTTAGTGAACATGAAAAGGAAACCTATCAGACATGGTTAAAGGGTAACACAACCGGTGCAGCGCGTATTCGTGCTAGCGTACCAAGCGATTGGGTAGTTGGCGATAAAACTGGTAGTTGCGGAGCATACGGTACGGCAAATGATTATGCGGTAGTCTGGCCAAAGAACCGGGCTCCTCTTATAATTTCTGTATACACAACAAAAAACGAAAAAGAAGCCAAGCATGAGGATAAAGTAATCGCAGAAGCTTCAAGAATTGCAATTGATAACCTTAAATAAACCTAACTGTAGCCATCATTTCATTATGATGGCTTAACTTCATCATGAAAAAAATGAAAATTTTAATTTTTTTATCATTAGCTATGAGTAGTTTGTCAGCATATGCTCAGTGTGATTTTATCACCGAAGATTCGACAGTGATAGATCTTAAAAACAATCTAGAATGGCAGGCTTGTACTTTCGGCATGCAATGGAATATAGAGAATGGATGTACTGGAGAACCAACTCCCCTTACTTTGAGTACAGCTTTTGGTGAAGCAATAAAACAAGGGAATGGATGGAGACTGCCAAGTATCGAGGAATTATCTTTACTCTCTTCAAAAAGCTGTCTTAAAAATAACCTTTTCAAATCATATTTTGACATACCCCAAGATAATGGTGAAGGAGCATCGCCTTACTGGAGCTCAACGCAAATTCAAAGCATACCTTATTTGTATTATACATTTGACATGATCAATCATTATATTGACGGTCATACTATTGAAATGACTTATCCTGTTCGATTTGTAAGATATGTAATGGTCGACGATGATTTAATATTATAAAAACAGTTTATTACCCATTATTGATTAAAAAAGGATATGCAGTATATTTATAATCACTTAATAAACTGCATATCCAAACACTATCTAAAATTCATTATAAATCGTCCCATTCAGGCAATTCATTTACCACTCTTCGCCATAAATGATAAATACTCATTGATATACCAAAAAGGAAACCTGCCGAGACTGAATATATTAGAAAAGTTTTAATCTCGAAGAGATCAAGCAATAATAGCAGGACTAACATAAGCCCACCCCATACAATCGAAAAATACATCCCAAATATTAATGCATTTAGCCATACAGATGCAAACGGAGGTGGCGGGATTTGATAGCCTTTTTTCCATAACCTTTTATATAAAGGTGGTGCATAATTTAACTCCCACATATTCTTTTGCTTCATAATTGACAATGATTTCTCAAGTTTTTCTTCAAAATTGGTTTTATTCATTTGTATACCTTATTTATTACACAGTAGTTTAATGAACCAATTATAATTATAGCACTTAATCTTAAAAAAACATTATCAACATCATAACTAGAAAAGCTTACTAAAGAAAACAAACATGATAAATCATATCGTGGCACTAAGTTCTCACTATTAAAACACATGTGAACAAGCAAAATTCCCTCCAGCATGGCTTAGAAAGCAGCTTCCTTTTTTCTTCATTCAATCTACCTATGACCGCTCAATTACGATAATATAAAAAAAGCAAATCCTTCAGATATTTCTCGTAAATTTTTTTTGCAAAAGGAATTCTATTTAACTTCAGTTTAACCATGATCTTATATTATAAAAATAGCAAAAATATTACATAAACCGCTTTCTCAATACACTTAAATAGAATGACGAAATTGTATATATTATTATTTATCAATATGTTGGCATTGATCAGCTTTCCTCTTCAAGCCAATAACTTAGACTCCATTGCTGTTCGTGCAACTGAAAAATCCCTGTGGGCTATACCAGTAGGAGATAAACATTTATTTATAAAAACTTTTAAATTGATAGTTACACTGCTCAGTAAGGAATCTATAGATTTATCTGAACACTGCTTTAAAGCTTATACAACGGTTCAAAATGAATATGACCTAGATTCATTTGACGAAGTGTTAAGCGCTGGTGTTCTTATTTTTTTGAAAACCAATTAGAGGAGTAGCTTCATTTTCATCGGATGAAGAACACATTCATAAAGCATCGCTTGTAAGAATTACAAAAAACTGCTGAGAATTTACGTTCTGATTCTATTATATTATTAAGGCTCGCATTAATTTTACCTTTTATTAATTAGAGTCATTTATTAAAAATTACCATTTACTTTATAAATTTTGAGAACTGATGAGACAATTATATTTATTCTCTTGGATCAGCGTATACGCTCTTCTTTGGACAATTGCGACTACTTGGCTTGATCCAACTGTTCCTTATGACGCAATTGAGGCTCTCAATTGGGCACAAAATGCTAGTTGGGGTTCACCTAAGAATCCATGGTTAGTTGGTATGATATGGCGACCGGCATTATGGCTTATTGATTTTCCTATGAGCTTATATTGGTATTGTACGCATTTTACTGCAATTGCTATAGGCATGCTTGGTTGTTGGTATTTAGCAAAATACCTAAGCGGTAACGATCAATTGGCATGGCTAGCATTATTAACTTTGAACCTTTCTGGCATTATAAATTTCGACATAATAAGTTACAACGACAATTATTTACTTGTTATGTTGTGGCCATGGATGTTTTTATTTTTTTATTTTTCAATTACTCGTCATCCGGCGTGGTGGTTATTGTTCTCCATTGCAGCTGGATTGGGAATGATGGCTAAATATTCTACTTTTGTATTCGTCTTTGCCATCTTCATCGCCACAATTTTTGTGCCAAAAATTCGCTATTGTTACCGTTCGCCTTTTTTCTACCTCGCGATATTCCTCTGTGTATGCATTGTAACTCCTAATATTTTATGGCTTTGGAATCATAACTTTGCTGCTGTAGATTGGGTTGATTCACAGATAATTAGACAATTTAATCCTAAAATCATTGTAAAAATAATTAGCATATTTTACCCACTTTTGTTTATGCTATTAATATTGCATCATTATAAGCTCCATTTAAAATGGCCCACTGAAGTTTCTATACTCGTCATTATATACATCGCTTTCATACCACAGTTCTTCATTTGGCTATGGTTCCTTTTTCATCACGGAGGTCGTTTAACAGAGTGGCTTCAGCCTTTTTTCATTATAGCACCTCCTATTATTGTCGCTTGCGTTAGAAATTATAATGGACAATCTTTTAGCAAAGCATTTTTAGCTTTATTTGCAGCAGGTTTACTTTTTCTAATAGGATATATATCAGTATTAGCATTGAACATCAGCAATTCTGGTCAAAAAATGCAAGGAGTAATCACTTTTAGCCAAAAAGTTGAAGCAATATGGCAGAAACATTATAATTCTCCTTTCAAGTATGTTGGAGGCGAGTATCTTTCTGAATGGATCACTTTTTATGCTTCTTCACGACCACAAGTCATAACCCGCTGGGATGAAAATACCCAACCTAATATTTACAACAAAAACATCGAGTTTAGTGACATTCAGAAATTTGGTGCTTTGATTATCGGTCATGCAGATGGACAATGTGAAAACTCAAGCTTTACTAAAGCAATAACTCAATGGCCACAACTTAAGATCGATTATATTATAGATTTAGACTTTCAGAAAGATAAGCAAAGCAGTATTTACACGGTCTGTGTTGGATTAGTGAATCCTGTATAGTTTTTTATAAATTACCAGCAGATAAACTGCTGGTATTTATTATCTTTTTTTGATTTAACAATAAACTTACTTCTGATAAGAATAACTCAGCCTTGATTCGAGTACAATTTTAGTAACAGAATAGCATTTTCTCTGTATATAGTGTATATTACTGACATGCATAACCTAGATTAATATCATGGATATAAGCCATCATGTCAGTTTATACTTAAAAATTTTCCACCTGATATATCATCGACATTCGTGAGATACACTATCAATTCCTATCGGACAAACATTAGATTCCTCAAGAAGCTCAACAATAAGTGATTGCCCCCTCTGTAGAACAACCAACTGATAGTGCATTAATATAATCAAGCATACTCGAATGATCATAAAACCTTACCTCGTAAGCAACATGCTTTTTATAAATCAATATCCAAATATACTTTCTATTAATGTTATAAACTTTATACAACCTAACATTTCATTAATACATTTGTACATTTTACACGCGAGGAAATGCAAAGACAATTGTTTAACATGAACAAATAGCATACAATTTCTTAATAATATAATGTATTTATATTTTTTAACATAATTGTCACTAACGTTGCTAAACTTCCTAGTAAAATTTGTTAATAGATCCTTTTTGTCCCATGCATTTTTGAGATCCCGACCAGATATTTTTTTGCAGTATTCCTCCGTTATCATATCATTCAACAATTAATGCAGGCGTTCACGGCTATATTCTGACAACAATTTTTTCCGTCATTTCTCGTGCTTCATTCAGTGATTTGTACAGATAATAATCAGGTTCTCCTATATGGTATCTCCGGTTAAAATGCTCTTGAAAGCAATCTGCTTCGGTTTACCCGACTGGTTAAATTCCAGTTTCAGTATGTTTCTCTGTACATTCGTCATTACCAGCAAAATACACTCCGGACCTTTATCCATGCGCACCATAGCCGGATAGCCGCACTTTATCGTAATCCTATCGGATCCCTAGACCACTCATGGAGCGGGTAAATAAGGCCAATTTAAATCGGCAACTCCTCTCGGTTACATTCTGGAACTACTTTAAACGTTCGAAAACGACGACAACAGACTAAGGAATCATGCATAAAATCGATCATCTTTGGTTTAGTGTTTCCATAAGGACAAGTGTTGAGGGATTACACACCGATAACAGTTGTTTGCCCTGACGGCAATAATTCAGCTTCAGCAGAGTATAAATAGGGTGGATCCTATTGTGATGCCACGGGTATCCCTGTCGTCGCAGAATCAAGTACAGCTAGCAAAAATCGTATCGTGGATATCATTCTACTACCGCCTGCAATGCAGCAATAACGGGTTCGTCACATGAGATATCCGGACGGTAATGGTAAAACCCCTCAGCTTAGTTTATACAACTACTGGGCTGACGGATACTGAGTCCGGATGTATTGATTAGATAAATGACCAGCTCAGGCTTAGAGGCTGGTAATCATCTGTTTAAGATGTCTGTTCTCGTACTTAAGATCCAGTATCTTTAGTATCAGAAACGTCTATATCGCAGTAATGGGGCTTCCAGTTGTAGCAGGTGTCTTCAGAAAGGTCTGCCTTCAGCCCTACACCTTTGGCATTTCGTCCGGCTTAAACCGACTTAATCATGGCGATGATCTGCTATTCAGTAAAACGGACTATACGCATGGCGATCTCCTTTGTTGGCTGATTGATTATGCCCGCGTCTCTCTAAATGTGAATGAAACTATTATGTGAGATGCTTACGGTTACAGGGCAAGTTTGATTCTCAAGTTTGATAAGGTAGGTCACGGCATCTGTTCGATTTGTTGAACACATTCCCAGAGACGGTTGTAGACTACTGCAAACTTTAGGACGAAGGTTGGATCCAAAAATCTTACATAGATTATCTTTTGATAACTGAACACACCTTACATTTGCTGGCTTGACTAACATATAATTATTCACTGTTTAAAATTCACATTCATGCTGTTAGCATCAGGTCTATCTGATCAATCAATATCATCCGAAGGGAATCACACTCAATGAAACCCAAGCTGTATTCATACGTACGTTTTTCATCTGTGAAACAACGGGAAGGTAACTCCCTGGAGCGTCAGCAAGATACCGCTTTAAAAATTGCGGCCCGCTATAATCTCGAACTTGATACAACGGCTTTCCACGATCTCGGCATGTCTGCGTTCAAAGGAAAAAATGCTCATGAAGGGAAGCTATCGGAGTTCATCAAGCAGATTGGGGCTAAAGTTCCCGTTGGCTCGTGGCTAGTAGTCGAAAATCTTGACCGCATTAGTCGTGATGATGCCTGGAGCGCTTTGGATATATTCAAGAACATACTTAGCAGGGGGATAGTCGTTGTTACTGGCATGGATGAAAAGGTCTATAAGTACGCTGACGTAAAGAATAATCCAACTGATTTAATCATTTCATTGTTGATGTTCACACGCGCCCACGACGAATCGTTGACAAAAAAGAATCGAGTTGAAGCCCAGGCCCGTTCGTTGATACGACAGAACCTGACAAGAAAATCGGGCACACCAGCAAAAGCAATAGAATCTGTCGGTCAGAATGTTTGGTGGGTAGATACAAAATCAGGATACGTTACTCCACATCCTATATATTTTACCGCTGCTCAGAAGATTATCGAACTTAAACAAAACGGCGAAACTCTTCTTGGAATCCAACGATATCTTAACGAACATTACCCTGCCCCTAAAAAGAGGGTTTATAAAGACCAGACCGGTCAAGCGCTCCCCCCCAAAACTGAACAATGGGGTAAACATTTGATCAGAACCTTTTTGAACCCCACTGTTCATGGACAAAAAACCTTCACGCTGGATAAACGCGATGAATCAGGTGTCATCATATACGATTCCGAATCAGATGAGCCGTTAAAAGAAACCTTCATTATTCCTGATTACTACCCTGCTCTTATGTCGGAAGTGGACTACTTGACACTTTCGAAATTAGATCGACACCGCGCCATCACTCGTAATTCATCAAAATACCCAGCAGGTAACCCTGAACCAGAAATCCCGCTACTCTCAGGTATCGGTATTCTTTTTTGCGGCAAATGTGGTTCTTTCATGTTCAAATCTGGTTCAAGTGAAAACAAGTACCGTTATATATGTGGTTCGAAAATTGTTCAGGGTAAACCTTGCGGTAAAAAAGGTTTTACGTCATACCAGCTTGAGCACACTGTTTTGCAACTAATCGCTGATCATGTCTGGAACAATCACCAAGAAGATAAAACGGCCTGGTATGAATCTGAAATTGAAAAGGCATCAGAAGCTGTTAAAAAGCTGCTAAAGCTTGCAACTTTGACAGATGAACTCGAAGAATTGGCAGATCAGATTAATGCCAATAACCAGAAAAAAATAACGCTTGAGCGAGAATTTCAGCAGTACAAAATCCGTCGCTCTGAAATCCAAACTACTGGCTGGGATCAATTTCGAAATTTCGATGTTCATGACACTAAGAACCCTGACCGTAAGCGAATTAGGCTGAAGATTAAGCAAGCTATCAAACGTATTGATTGTTATGACATTGATGGGCGGCATAGTCATTTTGAAGTAACCTTCGCCGACGAGACAAAACAGAGAATCGTGATTAAGTTCAATCGAAACCGATCACCTGGTGTTTCGTATGTAGAAGCACAGACAGTAAATGATCATGACTTACTAAAAATGCAAGGACTAGTGTTGCACTCCTTCATTGATGAACTGATTTCACCTGAAAAATTTGCACAGCATATTAAGGACAAGCATGAAGTCAGCATTCTAAACCCGACGTTTATAACCAAGCTGGAGGATGGTGTAAACCAAGACGAAGGCAATGGATTGGCTATCAAGGTAGATAGTACGACAAGTAAATCGTATGCAACAGTCAACGGTATTAAATACGAGATTAACTCTCTGGAAGACTTAAAAAAACTCTCACAGTAAATCACTCTCCCCTTGCATACCTGTCAAGGGGGAGCTTACCAACGCTCCCAATAGCCTTATCTCCGTTTCAGTTACATCAAAGCATTCTCGGGATTCTTCACACCATAAATGATCGTTTTTATAGATCAATTTCAAGTTATTGATAGTTTTTACAGATCAATGTAAGATCATGATTCTTCGAGTAGTGTTTCTTACAAGCAAGACTCACGGGATGGTGCTCTGCCCCCCGATGGACTGCAGTAGAAAGAAGGTATCCAGAATGACTATCCTTATAAAAACATTAAAAATCATGGCGTCAGGCGTTGTGCTCATTTCAGGTATTACCGCCGCCTCCAGTACCGTCTATTTCTTGCCAGAGGCGAAATCAGCAGGTGTCGCCAGCAACGACAAAAACGCCCTGATGTTTCTCGGAATGGACAGGGATGTAAATCTGAAGGGAATATGCTTCGCGATAACAAAGCAATCATCCTCGATCGTGCCGCTGGTAGATATCACTGCTACAACTGATAACGGCAGATTCACGATGCACGGACTACGCCCAAAGAATAACGACGATACGAAGGAATTAGTCTGTTCACTTGGTTCAGAAGCTGGGGATTTCTTGACTGGCATTGCGAACTCAACCACCGTCAACGTGAAACTAGATTTCAATGGCGAGATCCGCAGTTACAGTTTCAACACTACAGAGTTCAGAAAAATACTGACTGCCAATGGTCAAGGTGTGTGGGACAAAGCAGCTAAAGACTACGCTCAAGGAGTTCGCGCACCCATTTTCTATAATAACAACCGCGAAGCCACCAAAAACAATGCAGTAACCTCAAATGTCGATACACATAGTTATAAAGCAAGCGATGAGAAACTAAATTCGGTCTGGAAAAACCTTAGCCCTGAAACTAGAAAACGATTACTCCCTTCCCAAAGAGAATGGATAAAGCAAAAATCCGGTTGCAATAATGAACAGAAATGTCTTACCGACATGACGAACAACCGTATTATTGAACTAGAATCTGAAAATGAAAAATAATGCACTGACTTTGGTTTTAAAAAACGACTGGATAACTTCGTCTTCTAGTCAAACCTATAACGGGAAATACATGGTTGGACATTTTCACTTGACAGATACGTTTATCGTTGAATATATGAAGCTGATACATGGAGTCGAAATACCTGTTTCATGGATAAGCAGCTGCTTCACTAATACATCAGATACCAATATCCGTAAGGTTATGTATATGGAAGGCTGCGGTATGTTATCTAACGATACAATGAATGAGATCCGTAATGCAGTTAAGTCCCCAACTGACAACGTGAAAATATACCGCAATGGGGAACATATTGTTAAGTTAGAAGTTATGGAAAAGCAAAATGAGAGCACACTCTAAACGTCACTTTAAAAAATCGATTGCAACTGTCGCCATCTCCTTCGGGCTTTATGTGTTGAACGGATTATTAATAACACCATGCCAAGCCAGTACATCCGAATCAATACAGGTATCAAATGGAGGCTCAACTTATTTTCAACAAAAACAACAACCATCCAAACCATCAATAATCGATATACTTCCAAGAGCGTATACTACCGGGGAAGTTTATGCGCGGTTTAAAGAACACGAATTCAGGGCAACGAATGACTTCAAGAAGTGTCGTTTGATGGTGATTGGTAAAATTAAAAGCATCGGTACAGCCACTTTCAGTAAAAAACCGTTAGTAACGTTATATGTCCCTGATTCGAATGAAGGATTAAAATTCATTTTCGAAAATACGGATTATGATAACGATAAAGTTGCTGCGTTAAACGTGGGAGATACTGTGATTATTGCCGGAAGGAATGCACGCCCTGGAACATTTGAAGGTATTTTTTTAGATGGCTCGCAAATCATGACGGGTATGATTTCAAAGAAGAAAAGGCAAATGCTGGCTGTAAATGGTGGAGTCTATGACCGGGAAATTTGCCATAAGTAACGTTCTATAGGATTTTCAAATGCAGGGGCGAATCCCCCCTGCATTACTCGCCAACGGATTAAGTTATTTAATCAATACATGTTCTGCTGTTTAGGATTCGATAAAAAAGTATACCCGACCGATAAGTCAGCTTTGTATCCCATTTCATCAGGCACCAGGGGCGGTGGAATGCGGGTTGTAGCCCACAATGTATCCCATTCTGTATCTCATTTGTAGTAGGTATGTATTTGCTTCTGATCTGACTAACCATTAACAAGTTTCTTGCACATCTACAGCAATGTAACTGGAACAAGTTTACGGGACATTTTGTGTCACGAGAGTCATACTTAACACTAAGATTACGCTTCTCTATTAGTCAAACCATGACTTGAACGTGTACTTGTCCCGCGCTTCCTGCTCTGACATCCCTGTGTAAGCAAAGAACTTTTTAAAGTCTGGTTTCTTAATTGGTTCTATACACTTCAAAAACGCCGCTTGTTTGTTCTCATAAGTCGGCACACCTCCCCATTCCCTGACTCGACTTAACTCAATGTTGCTTTCTGCGATAGCAGGAAACTCAGAAAGAAAGTGATAAAGTTCAACGATTACATGATCTATCAGCGCGATAGAGGTTTCAGTGATGTCAATGAAGCCCCCACAAAGTTTTTTTCCAAGCGTCTGTTGGACATGTTCGAGCGTCAGAATGTCACCATACATCGAAATCTTATCTTTAACTTGTTCGTTCAACTCGTTTCTGTATCTGAGTAAACCCATTGCCTCGTTGTAGTTTCCGAACAAAGCCCCTACTCTGACACTGTTTCGCCAGGTTCCCCTTAGCTCTTCAGATGACGGGGCTCTAATCTTCATTCGTAAAATACGATGCTTAATTTTCCATACGACTGACTCATACAGTTTTTTGTTCGCGGTCGGTATTGGACGTATAAAATACAAGCTGTTTGTACTAAATGTTACATCATCAAACTTAGTGATTATCGTTGTAAAAGCACCAGCCCTTACAAGTGGCTCATCACTGTCTATCTTAAGGTAATTGGTTTTGATGGCAACTAGGTTACTCAGGCAATCTTGTGCTAGCGCTACAGCTTGTATGGAAGTAATCAGATTATCTCTAGCGATTTTTTGTTGCTCTTGTCTTTTGTTGATATAGACCGCTGACACCCCTCCCAGAAAGGCTGAAGCAAATGCCATCGTAACAGGGAAGATGTAATCTTTCACATAATCTGTTGTTGGTCGTAATGACTCAATGGCTTTAGATATATCGCTGGTGTGCTGGTTTAGAATTAGCCAGTCAGTGAATGTCATGATTTATCCACCGTGTACTCGTAATGCATTTTCTCCTCAGACCCTATTTTGAAATCAGGATTTGCTTGCATAATGAAACACCACAAACCAAGAGCCTTACCTTTGTAATCCTTGGGAATCTCAACAGAGAATACGTCAGGGTCAGCTTTCGGAGTTATAGCAGTCACTTCTTGCTCATATACGGTATGCTCGTTGTATGCTTCAGTTATCATCGAACTGAGGCTACCAAACATGGCAAAACCGTTGCGTTCAAAGTCCTCTAATGATTCAGGGTTAAACGTGAAGCGCACGCTGTGAAGTTTCCCGTTTTCATCCATTTCTCCCTCTGGTTCGCCACATTCCCAGCGACCAAACCGCATCAGGTAGAAAGCAATATTCTTCTCATCGTGATCTTCAATCTCTTTCCCGGCACAGTACATCTTCACGTCACCGCAAATGAAACTTGCACGATTTTCTTCATCGACAGAGGCATCTTTACTATTGTCAGCTACCAGTTCGAAAACAAGAGGGGGCTTAGTCCCGACGTTCACGTCACCGAGCATCGCCATTTCATTGTTTGCAAGTGAATGTATCGGTGTTGTTTCGTACTTGTGTTTCAGTTCAATAAATGAATTCACAGGCAGCAATGTCCACATCCTGAGACAACGGTAATAGATTGCAAAATACAATGGAACACCATTTAGCTCACTATAGCGTTGAAGTTTTGCTACGTAGTCCTTTCTCAGTAGGTATGTTGATGTTGGGTTTGGGACACTAGTATTTTTCACCTCAACGAATATCTGCCGACCGTCCTTCAGGACGAGTCTATAGTCAGGTAGTAAAATATCAGCATCATCAGAAATGACGTCACCAGTGTCTTCAGTTTTTATCAGGCGACACCCTTGTAGTCCGGCGGCAACTTGACCAAAACACGCTTCCATGCGTTTCCCGTGAAGTAGTATCTGATTTTCCTGTGAAGCTTTGAGCGATTCGCCAAACTGTTCAAGAAATTTTTCAGTGTCCTCTGGTGATTTTAGTTTGTAGTCATGTTCACGGCTAAATGCTGTAAATACTTCCAGAGCTTCAAATTTTCCAGGATTTCTTACGAGGCGTTTCATCATTTGATGTTCTGTGTTTTTAGGAGGTTACCTAAAATTACACCTGAACAATGATGATGCGCAACAACACTTACAAGGAAGCCCATATAGGGGCGCGATTGGAGAATGAATTTAGCCTAGATTTTTTGACTACCCTGTTTTGTACCATCAAGCCCCCAAATATCCGCAAGGGAAATTGCTGATAAGATATCTCTTTTGGGTATACCTGATTAAGACCATGATACAAAGTCTCAATAGGGTTAAATTAAACTCTATTGACAGCATAACGACGTGATGTATCATATGGGTATCAACTCGATATTCAAAAGAGAATTCATAATGAATATCCGAATCTACTGCCGTGCATCTATTGAAGGCCAACATGCTGATCGTGCATTAGTAAGCTTGCGCGAATTTGCGCAAAGCAAAAACTGGTCGGTTGCCGGAGAATACATTGAGAATGCAAGTGGTGCGAAGCTGGAACGTATGGAACTGATGCGCCTACTTGCGGAAGCACAGCCTGGCGATTTGCTTCTAATTGAAGCGATTGACCGTCTCAGTCGTCTTCAACATGAAGAATGGGCTGAACTCAAAGCTACGTTGAACAGTAAAGGGCTGGTGATCGTATCAATGGACTTACCGACGAGTTGGCAGATGGTTGAAATGTCCGGTAACGACCTTACCAGCGGCATTCTTCGGGCAGTCAACTCTATGCTGATCGATATCCTTGCGACAATGGCACGACAAGATTATGAAACCCGCCGTAAACGCCAGGCACAGGGGATCGAGAGAGCAAAACAGGCAGGTTTATATACGGGGAAAGAAAAAGATATGGAAGCCCGTGAGACTGTTCGCGAAATGCTGGCCCAGAACGTTAAACCAGCCCACATCATGAAAGCGGCAGATATCAGCCGTGCCACCTTCTACCGAATCAAGAAGGAGTTAGTAAGCTAATTATATTAGAATTACATCGGAAGAATGCTCTCGGATATGACCGCCCGCCTTGAGTAAGGTGCAGACATTGCATACTATCTTTTGGTCATTCAAGTGTAAATATCCCGCTGAATATAGCATATTTGATAGTCAGGTCTCCTTAACCACATTATCATCATTGGCTTCATAAGCTGTATAATCATTATCCCCTGTGTACTGGCATTTCTGTTCTTCCAAATATCCATCTGCGAGATACAGAATCCGGTCTGCAGAGGCAATGGTTTCCGGGCGATGGGCAACCAGCAGGACAGGTAGCCCCAACTGGCGTAGTGTCTGGCTTATCTGGATTTCACTCTCAACATCAAGGTGGCTGGTCGCTTCGTCCAGTAATAAAAACCCCGGTTGTTTGTACAACGCTCTTGCCAGCAAAATACGTTGCTTTTGCCCTCCGGAGAGTCCACCACCGGTTTCACCGATTAATGTCTGATATCCCATTGGCATTGCCATGATATCAGTGTCAATCAGCGCAAGACGGGCACACTGGATCATTCTTTCCTGATTGCGGTCTTCGCTGAAGAAAATGATGTTATCTGCAATGGATCCCCTGAAAAGGTGATCATCCTGCAATACGGTACCAATCCGACGTCGTACCTGAAAATAATCGGGGTGCGTTTGCGGTATGCCAAATGTTCTGATTGTCCCTTCATCAGGAATATGAATCCCCAGGATAAGTTTCACCAGCGTCGATTTTCCGCACCCAGATTTACCCGTAATGGCCACCACTTCACCCGGCTGCAGCGCCAGTGAAATTCCGCGAAGTATCGGTTTGTTCCCGCCCTTGTGGCTGAATAAGATGTGCTCGATAGATAACGGGGGATGAGCTTCCGGATTCCCACTGACTACGGAGGTAATGACAGAAGTACTGACGTCTTCATGAACGGGCCGTTGCTGATGCCCTTCTGTTTGGGTTAGCACAATGTCAGCCAGACGCTCATTATAAACAGCAAGCATTCGCCACGAAAAAAACTTGTCAGTAAGGCTGCTAATACTTGAAGAAAAACGCATCTGATAAGACAAGTAGGCAACCAGCATACCGACGGTAAAGGTGCCATTCAGCACTTCACCGGCACCTTTCCACAAAATAACCGCCGATACCACACTGCCGGTCAGGGTGTGCGCAATGTCATAGCACATCAGCAGACGACTCTGGCGCAACTGCGTATTTCTCCGGGTGACGTTAAGATTCAGCCAAGCGGCTTCCCGAAATGCAGTCACACCGTTTATTCTCAGGCTCAGGATCCCGTTAAGGGTTTCAAGAAAATATCCTGATTCCCTGGCCCCAGCATCCCAGACGTCTTCTGCAGACTGTCGAAGAGACGGATACCAGAGCGCTCTCAGCACGCCGTAAATGACTGCTGCCAGTACCGCTATCAGCGTCATTTCAGGACTGTATAACAACATCATGCAGAGCGCAGTCACCACAAGCAGCACATCCAGAATGCCTTCAAGTACCTGCGTGGTCAGCGCCTGCTGGATGGTGTCTACCGCATCAAAACGCGCGTTAATACTCCCCTTACTGCGTGCATCGTACCAGGAGAGAGGGAGACGAACCAGATGATGGAACACCCGGGCAGTCCACTGCATATTAAAATTAACGGACAAGGTAATACTGGCCCACTGACGGGCCAACGACAGCAGCATCTGGGTAAGTGACAGCAGTAATAGGGCGATGATAATAACGGTCAACAGGCTTCGATCGGCGGCGACCAGGACTTCATCGATAACCAGCTGGTTGAGAAGAGGACTTCCTAATGTCAGTATCTCCAGCGCCAGGGCAAAAACGATGATGCGGGACATTGCCGCCAGTAGGCCGGGTGTTTTTCCTGTCAGCTGGCGTAGACGAATTTTCTTTCTTTCATCACTTGCAGTGAAATCGCTTGCCGGCATTAGCTCCAGCGCGACGCCGGTGAAGTGCTTCCCTGCGTCCGTCAGGGAAATTGTCACCTTCCCCTTATCGGGATCATGTATAACCAGCCTGCTCCCACGAACCTTATGAAGTACAACGAAATGATTCATGTTCCAGTGGAGAATACAGGGTAGAGAAAGAGACTTCAGGTCTTCCGGCTCCAGCCTGACGGCGCGGGAAGACAAACGGATACCGGCAGCACATTCAATCAGCCTCTGCAGGGTCATTCCCTGAGTACTGATACTGAAGCGTTCACGAAGGGTGGGAAGATCCGTCTGCAGACCGTGCCAGCTGGCCATCATTGCCAGACACGCCAGGCCACACTCCGCTGACTCTGTCTGGCGGATGAGGGGAAGCTGTCTTCTCCCTGTCCAGTTCAATGCTCCCATTACAGTTTTCCTTTCAGGCTCCAGAGCGGTTCTGTCAGCCACTCCCACAAATGACGTGTATCCAGGCTGACATCCCCTTCGAGGGTCATACCGGGACGAAGAGGTTCTTTTTTGCCATAAGCCAGAATAAAAGTATTCTCAGGTTCGACAATCACACGGTAGTGCCCTTCATTCTCCCTCCAGGTGACAGGGGATACGGAGAGTAAATCTGACGGCGTCAGCGTTGTACGGCTTATCTCACGAATAGTCCCGTACTGAACACCAAACTTCTGATAGGGGAAAGCAGCGAACCTGAGTGCAACACGTTGCCCCGGCTGGACAAATCCGGCGTTCTGACTGGTGGCATAGAGTTCTATCTGCAGACGCGCATTGTCGGGGACCAGCGTCATGACAGGTTCAGATGCTCTGACCGACTGCCCCTGCCTGACCAGCACGGCGGCAACGGTTCCGGATACCGGAGCGGTGAGCGTAAAATGCTCCTGTCCGGCCAGTTCGCCCTGCTGCTGTCTTATCCCCTGTAACTGCCTGTCCAGTTCAGCTTTCCGGCTTTCGCCCTGAACGATGAGATGGATAAGGTCGTCTTCAGCGGCCTCCATTGCTGTGCGTAATTGCAGAAGCCCCTGACGTTGATCCTCAACATTTTGCTGTGCCGTGGAGACGTCAATCTGCTTCTGCTGGTATTCGATATCTGAAACGTAATGCGTACCGGCAAGTTTTTTATAACGCTCCATGACGGACACGGCCAGCGCAACCTGATGCCCGGCAAGCGACAGGCGCTGCTCTGCACTTTTAATCTGAGGTTTCAGGGAGGCAATTCGCTGTTTTATGGCGTGCTGCTGCTGACTGTTGTCACGCATTTCGAGAGCCTGTTGAGAAGACAGCATGGCATACTGAGTTCTCAGGGACATGCCCATGGCAGCCAGCGTACCTGTGCCCTGTTCGTTATAATGCTCGCCGCTGATATGGTAAACGGGCTCACCTGCGATGACATGCTGACCTTCTGAAACAGTCTGTCGGGTGACGTATCCGGCATATTGAGGTGTTATTTTCACCAGTCCTGATGAAGGCATAACGATGCCTGTAAGATGTGCCTTACGGGTATAACTATCAAAATAAATAAATAATGCGATGCTCAAAACCAGGAATATTGTTGTAAGGGCGTATACTGTCATGCCGAATGATGTGGGTAAGACAATATCTCCGTACCCAGTATCACTGTGATGATTTAAAGCTTCTTCCCTGAATATACTCATAGTTATAAAACACTCTGAATATTTAATAATATAACAAATGCATTCATACTTGAATGTATTAATATAGGGTAGAAAAGAGATCTACTTTTTATTTTAACAGCAAATAATAACATCGATACAACAAAAAGAATCATCTGATCCAGCATATTGTAATACTGCCCATGCATTAGACAAAAAAACAAAGAAGTTATTACACACGGAATGACCAGGTTTTTTCTGTAAATTGAGCATGCAACCTCGAAGGCACAGCCTCTGTAGATGATCTCCTCATAATAGGGAACTACTAATGTCATTACTATAACCGTTATCCAGTTTATCTGTGATGGTTCGTAATGGTATAAATAGTTTCTGTAGCAATAAACAGTAAGTTGTATAAAAATAATTATGAGGAATGAAAATACTGAAAATTTAACTGAAGCCGGACTTCCACTCATTTTTATTATACATCCAGGAATCTTTTTCAGATAAAAAAAATAAACGAAAGTTGAAATTAGAATTTCGGTAATAAATATAATAGTAAAAGCAGTATCCAGTCCGACATAGCGCAGCATAAAAGCCGGGGATAGGGTTACAACGGTTGATATAACAACCACTATAAGAAAAACGATAGCACTTTGTTTACTATATATAACTTGGCCCGTACGCTCATTCATTACAAGGCGTCACTTTATGAAAGTTTTTATTTTTGCTAAAATCATATCTGTAAATTTAGCAGTGGAAAACAGAGTAATCAATGTAATTACTATCTTTGAAAACTCCTCAGGTAAGGAAAACCAGGATAGGTCAATAATGGAGGAGCCACTTAATAGCGCAAAACCCAGTAATAAACTTAATATAAAAGACAATATTTTAATAACCATTGCAGCATCCTCCGTTGATACTTACTTATCGGCTACAAGTACCGCCGATGTCACCTCCTGAACAATGACTGGAACCGGCTGTATTTCCTCCCCCGTTACCATTTCCACCACCGGAGAGACACTGGCCGGTAACTGCTCCACCAATAGTTCCTCTTGCCATTCCAACAAGGCCACCTTTGATTGCACCACCGACCATCCCACTAAACACAGCATCACCACACCTAGATGTGTCCGGATCACTGTAAATATGTGTCGGTGCATTCCGTCCCAGCGTGTTACGTGCTCCAGTTTCAGAGTGACTGTTGAAGTTATGTTCATGGTCACCAGAGTTTCCACCACCGCTAACTAGTTCTATTTCACTTAAAGTTAATTCTTTGATATTTGACATAAAAATCCCTCTTTTACATTTTAACATAAAGTGCGATTGCACTATCACACGACAGAAATGTATGGATAAAGTGAATTTATGTAAATAAATGTAAACGCAACCTATTGACTGATTGAATTGAGTTTGCTTTTTATTGCTTATTGATTTTATTCACTGGCATATCTCGATAAGATGCTTGTATCCGACAGGCCTGTGAAGAGCTGTAGCCAGTTGCTTCAGCTGTTTCCCGGATATTCAAGTTTTATACTTGTTGATAGTATCGGGGTCTGAAGTTCAACCGTACGCTAAGTACGTTTTTTGAAGGGTATCAAGTTAAATATCCAAATCAGACTGATTGAAACTCATCATCCCCCTCCTTTACTTCGTTTAGATCAACTAAAAAGACAAGACCTCGAGCGAAGCGAGTTTCGTCAAGCGAAGCGAAGACGGATAGCTAAGCTGGTTAAAAAGCATACGGATATGTCTACTTTTCTCTATATATAAAATATAAAAATATAATAGTAGACATTAGACACTCACTACGTTCGAGTCCCTCGCTTCGCTCGGAATTTTGAAGAAATGTATGAATCTATAAGCAAAGCAACTATCGTTGAACTATCAAGCAACTGACCGAAGCCAAAGTTAATCAGGTTCAAATCATGCCTTAAAACGCTCTGAGCTAAGCTGTAATCGATTTTTATGATATTGGTAATACAATTGCATGCCTTGTAAAGAAAAACGCTCTACGGGCTTCCTGTGCGATATTTACGAATTCAGTGCTTTACTACTCAATTTTGATGTTGAATACAAGCGCGTTCCCTTCCCTGTTTGCGACTTCCCTCGTTCTTTTGCCAGATAAGAAAGCCAGAATACCGGGTCATCAAGTGATTCATGAGCATCTCCATGAATGACGTAGTGCTCGGGATAGTCTTTAGTGGCTTTAGACAAGTTTACCAGCGTTGCTTTACCACCTGTCAGTTTCATCCAGATTTCCGTAATAATACCAGCGATCCCTCTTTCAGGAGTTCCAAACCACCTTACCGAACGATGTGGAAGTGCAATCCAGCAATGGTAATGGGGCTGTGAAGCCTTTTCCTGTTCGCAAACCCAACCGTAAGCAAAATCGATAATAGGTTCCGATAAACCGTTGTTCCCTGACTCCAGGCGGGCACGTAATCGTTTGAACAGTTTGCGTATGTATTCGTTAGAGCGAAAAGGTTGAGCCAATCGAAGACTGTATCCTCTTTGAAATTGGGGAGCACAGCAATGAAACGATACAGGAAAACCAATGTGTGAGATCTGGAAGGATGATGAATCACGAACGAAGAACATTACAGCTTTAAACAAATACAATTAACGTATATTCAGATCACTGTCTTTTACCTTACCAAATCTACCGACCTAATTATTACCGACGAGTCGCGTAGCGACGAAGTTTCACGAGGCGAAGCCGAAGTGACACACAGCATTTTTGAATGTTAACAGTAGGACTATCACTTGTTCGCTTCGCTCACTGCGTGATACTTCGTCGCTACGCGACTCGTAGTAGTTATATTATGTTATTAAAAGTTCTGATTAGGCTGATCCCTGTCATCCGTTCGCTACGCTCACGTCTGAACTCGCTTCGCTCGAGTTCTTTCAGAATTATTGCTTGGGTATGATTTCAACGAGGCGCAGCCGAAGTTGCTATATATTATAATGCAAAATTAAAACATTAAAAAACAATAACATACAAAAATAGATGTCCTTTGCATGTCTCATTCAAGGGTTTTAACGCAAATAAAAAAACATATATATCAATAAGTTATAAATGCATGTCTTTATATGTCACGACTTATGGGACATACAAATTTTGATTGTCCGTGAAAGATGATAAATAATGGCATCAACAACAAATCCAAGTGGATGTAACCATGAAATTGTACTTTACAATCTTTCCCAAAAGAACAGAAAGCGAATCTTATTTTCTTCGCGATTCCAACGTAAAACTGAACCGGGTTGACAATAAAGAAGTTGATTTACATCTCGATTTTGAGCGTTCTTTCTCAACCATAGCCCAAAGACGGGGACTCGATAAAAGCGAAGTAGATCGAGTTAGAAAGATTAAACAACGTCTTCCTCAGCACAAACACATAGGCGTTGCTCGCCTGAGCATAACTATATTAAAAAATCGCCAATCAGCGTTGTGTTATCTTTTCGTCTGTGAAGGCAACGTAGCATACCTGTCAGCACCTGAAATGGTTTTCTGTGGCGATTCTATGTTCATAAGCTCAACAAAAAGATGCTCGGTTTATGAAACGACCTACAAGGCCACCAAACCCGATTCGAAGCATAGTTACGTTAACTTGCGTTTTGATTCTGAATATAAACTTGTCACGAAAAGACGTGGGCCATCGAAGATTGAGAAATCGTCGCTAACTGCAGCTTCCGACGCCTCCTTATTAGAGGAAGTTAAAACTTTGCGCAAAGAAAATGAGAGGTTAAAAAAACAAAACAATGTCACATAAAATTATAGGTGGACGCCGTTCTCATCCGAAGGCGCTGTTGCCTCTTCCAACTGTATAAGGTAAATCATAGCCTCATCGCGGTTCGTAGCACACATTTCTATTGATGGTTTAAGACTAATGCATATTTTTGGGCGTAGGGGCGACCCAAAGATGCTACACAGGTTATCTTCAGATAACTGAACACATCTTACATTAGCAGGCTTACCCTGCGACATTCCTGGGATTGGGCTTGAAATCGATGGGGCAGTACAACAAGCCCCACAATCGGTACGACATTTCATTACTGATTCCTTGCTCATCGTCCATTGGTCATTGACAGTAACAGAATGTCTTACTGGCTGATAGTTTGCCGTATATGTCCACATTTTAAAGTAATGTGACTATTCATTTTCAATGTATTGAAAATATGGGAATAGAAGCATAAATACCCCCATATGCTTTTCTTAACCTCTTCATTTTTTCAGTGTAAAATCTTGCTCAGATGCATTTTCATGCAACTTATTACAAGGAGTTACTATGAGCTTTTATGTTAAGAAGAGCATTCGCGTTGGACCGATGAGATTCAACCTATCCAAATCAGGAGTCGGTGCATCTATTGGTATAAAAGGGCTGAGGTTTGGTACTGGCCCAAGAGGAAATTACATCCACATCGGCGCTGGCGGGGTCTATTATCGTGCTTCGCTTTCACCAAGCCTGGTCCCACAGAACAGAAAGAAGGTTCAACATTTACCAGACGACTCCCCAATAGAACATGCCACTACACATGCACCTCTTGAGGAAATCGAGTCATCCCATATCTCGGAAATCGTTGATTCAAGTTCCCGAGAACTACTTGAAGAGTTGAACAACAAACGTAAGAAGTCACAAATATGGCCCTTGGTCATGTGCCTTTCGATTGCGCTGTTACTTTACGGTTTTTCACAGGCATGGCCTGAGTGGTGCATCGCTATAGGATTTATCGCAGGGGTAGCAATCTCTGTTTTTGCTTACATGTACGATCAGCTAAGAAAGACTACTGTGCTTTTTTATGACTTTGATGATCAAATGATGGCATGTTACCAGCAACTTCATGATAGTGGAGCAAAGCTCGCAAGCTGCTCAAAAGTATGGCATATAGAGGCTTCTGGAGCCGTTTATGACCCCAAGTATCATGCCGGAGCTGGTAACTTACTACGCAGAAAAGTAACCTCTATCAGCAAATCAAAGCCTCCCTTTGTTAAAACAAATATTGAGACGATTGCTATCAATGTCGGTCGCCAAACATTACATTTTTTTCCAGACAGAGTACTCGTTTATGACCGTGAAGGTGTAGGCGCTGTTGGTTATAACCAGCTATTCGTTAATGTTGGTGATAGCCGATTCATTGAAAGCGAAGGTGTACCTGGAGATGCCATAGTCGTTGGCAGGACATGGAAGTATGTGAACAAGTCTGGAGGCCCAGACAGAAGATTTAAAGACAATTCAGAACTTCCTATATGTCTGTATGAAAACCTTTCGTTTACAAGTCATTCTGGACTAAATGAGTTATTACAACTGTCTAAAACTGGCTATGGAGAAAGCTTTTCACATTCAATCGAAACTCTTAGCAAAAAAGTCATTTCTGCTTAGCTTTGTCATTTTTATACTGCGAATAATTGACCATTAGGCTTGCCGTCCGGCATGCCAGGAATGGGGCTTGAAATGGACGGTGCGGTACAACACGCGCCACAATCGGGACGACAATCCATACAGGCTCTCTTTCGCTGAAGAACGCCCGCGCAGTCGGGCATTGCGCGCACAGTAACACCTTTTGTGTATTGATAGCAAAAGCCACGAATTCCGCTTGCCTGAAAGGCCGAGCACGAGTAATTTGGCGCGATATTTTTTACCACCCGTAAACAGGATTACTGCAATGCCAAGAGCGAACGAAATTAAGAAAGGTATGGTACTGAATTACAACGGCAAGCTGCTGATTGTGAAAGATATCGATATTCAGGCCCCGAGCGCCCGTGGTGCAGCAACGCTGTACAAAATGCGTTTCGCCGATGTGCGTACCGGTCTGAAAGTGGAAGAACGTTTTAAAGGTGACGATATCGTTGATACCGTGACCCTGACCCGCCGCTATGTTGATTTTTCCTACATTGATGGCAACGAATACGTGTTCATGGATAAAGAAGATTACACCCCGTATATCTTCACCAAAGATCAGATTGAAGAAGAACTCCTCTTCATTCCTGAAGGCGGGATGCCTGACATGCAGGTTCTGACCTGGGATGGCGTGCTGCTGGCGCTGGAGCTGCCACAGACCGTGGATCTGGAAATCGTGGAAACGGCTCCGGGCATCAAAGGTGCATCCGCAAGTGCCCGCAACAAACCAGCAACCCTGACGACCGGTCTGGTGGTGCAGGTGCCAGAATACCTCTCCGCGGGCGAGAAAATCCGCATCCATATTGAAGAAAAACGCTATATGGGTCGCGCAGACTAATGCGCTATTCGCCCGGTGGCACAACGCCACCGGGCAACAGACGTTACAGCAGTTCCGGGTATTTCGTCATCTTCAGCGCCAGCTCAACGCCCCGCACTTCCGCCATGCCTTTCAGACGACCAATCGCCGAATAACCTGGGTTCGTTTTCTTACGCAGATCGTCCAGCATCTGGTGACCATGATCGGGACGGAACGGGATAGGACGAACGTCACCCGCGTGCTTACGACGTACCTCTTCCGCCAGAATCGCATCCACTACCGCGACCATATTCACATCGCCGCCCAGGTGCGCTGCTTCATGGAAGGTTTTTGGATTATCCTCACGACAGGTCGCACGCAGATGCGTGAAGTGAATACGATCGCCGAAGGTTTCAATCATCTGCACCAGATCGTTATCCGCACGCACGCCATAAGAGCCGGTACACATGGTGAATCCGTTATAGATACTGTCCACGGTCTCTTTCAGCCACTGCATATCTTCAATCGTGGACACGATTCGCGGTAAACCGAGAATAGGACGCGGAGGATCGTCCGGGTGCACGGCCAGGCGTACGCCCGTTTCTTCCGCTACCGGTACGATAGCGCGCAGGAAAAACGCCATGTTTTCACGCAGCTGGTTTTTATCGATATTCCCGTATTCCGCCAGACGCGCGCGGAACTGATCCAGCGTATAGCCCTCTTCAGCGCCCGGCAGGCCAGCAATAATATTGCGGGTCAGCTTTTCAATCTCGGCGTCACTGGCTGCGTTAAACCACGCGAGCGCCTGCTGCTGCTCTTCAGCCGTGTAATCGGCTTCTGCACCAGGACGTTTCAGGATGTGCAGCTCAAATGCGGCAAAGGCAATCTGATCGAAACGTAATGCTTTTGAGCCGTCCGGCAACGTGTACTCAAGATCGGTGCGCGTCCAGTCAAGAATGGGCATGAAGTTATAGCAAACAGTATCAATACCGCAGGCCGCCAGGTGACGAATGCTCTGCTGGTAGTTGGCAATCCAGGTCTGATAATCACCTGAATGGGTTTTGATATCTTCGTGAACCGGGATGCTTTCCACCACAGACCAGGTCAGGCCTTTTTCCGCCAGCAGCGCCTGACGCTTTTTGATTTCTTCAATCGGCCATACCTGACCATTAGGAATGTGATGCAGCGCCGTCACGACACCCGTTGCGCCAGCCTGACGCACATCATCAAGAGAAACCGGATCGTTCGGCCCGTACCAACGCCAGGTCTGTTCCATTGCCTCACCTCTAAAGTTGTTATACCAATATGGATGACTACGATGACGACTACCATACATGTTTGCCGTAAAGGGTCAACACACCGCCACACATTGATTGATCAAACTCACACTTCGGGGATATTTACGGCTCACCAATTTAATTTGCTGTCATATAACTTTACACTGGCGTTGTTAATTAATGGTTAATCAGGTGTGTATTTCATGAAGACAATTGCCTCCACCTCGCTTCCTGCCCATGTCCAGCTCCCTCGCTACGATCGTAAGCAGTTACGCTCTCGCATCGTCCATTTTGGCTTCGGCGCATTTCACCGCGCGCATCAGGCCTTGTTAACAAACCGGGTGCTGAATGAGAAAGGCGGCGACTGGGGTATTTGTGAGATTAGCCTCTTCAGCGGCGACGTGCTGATGAGCCAGTTGCGCGCACAGGATCATCTCTTCACCGTGCTGGAAAAAGGGGCGGAGGGAAACCAGCCGATTATCGTCGGTGCCGTCCATGAATGTCTGAACGCAAAACTGGATTCTCTGCCTGCCATCATTGAGAAATTTTGTGAACCTCAGGTCGCCATTGTGTCGCTCACCATCACAGAGAAAGGTTATTGCATCGATCCCGCCACCGGTAATCTGGATTTGCACAACTCCCGGATCGTTCACGATCTGGAGAACCCGTCTGAACCGCACTCCGCGCCCGGGATCCTGGTCGAGGCGCTCCACCGCCGCCGTGAACGCGGCTTGTCCGCTTTTACCGTCCTCTCCTGCGACAACATCCCTGATAACGGCCATGTGGTGAAAAACGCGGTACTGGGGATGGCCCAGAAACGCGACCCGGCGCTGGCAGAGTGGATTGATTCACATGTGAGCTTTCCGGGGACCATGGTCGACCGAATTGTCCCTGCCGCGACCGAGGCGTCGCTGGCAGAAATCACGCAAGAGCTTGGAGTAGAAGATCCTTGTGCTGTCAGCTGCGAACCGTTTATTCAGTGGGTAGTGGAAGATAACTTTGTTGCCGGACGCCCGGCATGGGAAGTGGCTGGTGTACAAATGGTGCAGGACGTTCTGCCGTGGGAACAGATGAAATTGCGCATGCTCAACGGCAGCCACTCTTTCCTCGCGTATCTGGGCTACCTCGCCGGGTATGCGCACATCAACGAATGTATGGAAGACACCGCGTTTCGCGAAGCCGCACGTCGGTTAATGCTAAATGAGCAGGCTCCTACGCTGCGTATTAAGGATGTCGACCTCACGGCTTATGCCGATAGCCTGCTTGAACGCTTTGCCAATCCGGCACTGCAGCACCGGACCTGGCAAATTGCGATGGACGGAAGCCAGAAATTGCCGCAACGCATGCTGGATGGGATCCGCATCCATCTTGAACGTAAAACCGCGTGGCCGCTGCTGGCCCTGGGCGTTGCAGGCTGGATCCGCTACGTCAGCGGTACCGACGAGCGTGGCGACGCGATTGATGTGCGCGATCCGCTGAGTGATAAAATCCGCACCCTTGTTGCAGCCAGCAGCGACGCTGAGCGCGTCAACGCCCTGCTGGGGCTGAGTGAAATCTTTGGTCACGATCTCGCACAAAATAGCCTATTCGTGGAGGCCATCAGCCAGGCCTATCAGCGCATCGCCCGCCATGGCGCGCGTCAGGCTGTTATCGAAACGTTAAATATTTAGCGATTATTGCGCTTAAGGCGAACGGCGATTGCCTCCGTTCGCCCTCCCCCTTCTCATTGCGCCCGTTTTTCGCCAGGATGATGGATAATTGTTATAGCATCACAATTATCGACTGGAGCGCACGTGACCAAAACCAACCTCATTACCGGTTTTCTCGGCAGCGGTAAAACCACCTCAATTCTCCACCTGCTGGCCAATAAGGATCCGGCAGAAAAATGGGCCGTCCTGGTCAATGAATTTGGCGAAGTGGGTATTGATGGCGCATTACTGGCAGACAGCGGCGCGATGATCAAAGAGATCCCCGGTGGCTGCATGTGCTGCGTAAATGGTCTGCCGATGCAGGTCGGGCTGAATACGCTGCTGCGTCAGGGCAAACCAGACCGTCTGCTGATTGAACCGACCGGGCTGGGTCATCCGAAGCAAATTCTCGATTTACTGACCGCGCCGGTCTACGAGCCGTGGATCGATCTGCGTGCCACGCTGTGCCTGCTGGACCCCCGTCAGCTGCTGGATGAAAAAGCCGTGACCAACGAGAACTTCCGCGACCAGCTCGCCTCGGCAGATATTATCGTCGCCAATAAAGAGGATCGCGCAACGGCGGAAAGCCAGTCCGCACTGGAGACATGGTGGCAGCACTTCGGTGGCAACCGTCAGCGGGTGCAGACCACCCAGGGGAAAATTGATAACGCCCTGCTTGACCTGCCTCGTCTGAACCTGGCGGCGCTCCCGGCAAGCGCGGAACACGCCCACAGCCATCCGCAAAAACAGGGTCTGGCTGCCCTGAGTCTGCCGGAACACCAGCGCTGGCGTCGTAACCTTAACAGCGGCCAGGGCTATCAGGCCTGCGGATGGATTTTCGATGCGGATACCGTTTTCGATACCATCGGCGTACTCGAATGGGCCAGACTGGCTCCGGTCGATCGTGTTAAAGGGATCATGCGCACCCCGGACGGGCTGGTGCGGATCAACCGTCAGGGCGAAGATTTCTTTATCGAAACGCAAAATGTGGCGCCACCTGATAGCCGAATAGAGTTAATTAGTGCGGTTAACGCCGACTGGAATGCCCTGCAGTCCAGCCTGTTGAAGCTTCGTTTAAGTTTGGGCGGCTAACGTTGCCCCAGATTTCACTCTATGCTGAATGTTATGACGACTCGACTTCCCCTGATATTACTGCTTAATGTCGCCGGTCTGGCGCTCTTTTTCTCCTGGTATATCCCGGCGAATCATGGTGTCTGGTTTCCGCTGGATTCTGCCATTTTTCACTTCTTCAACCAGGAACTGGTGAAGAGCGAAGCCTTCCTGTGGCTGGTTGCTATCACGAATAACCGCGCCTTTGACGGCTGCTCGCTGCTGGCGATGGGCGGCCTGATGCTCTCTTTCTGGCTGAAAGAGGACAAAACAGGACGCCGCCGTATTCTGATTATTGGTTTGATGATGTTGCTGCTTGCGGTGGTAATTAACCAGCTGGCAACGGCCATTATTCCGGTTAAGCGTTCCAGCCCAACGCTCTTCTTCCCCGATATTTATCGCGTCAGCGAGCTGCTGCATATTCCAACGAAAGATGCGTCGAAGGCCAGTTTCCCGGGCGATCACGGAATGATGCTGCTTATTTTTTCCGGCGTGATGCTCCGCTATTTCGGCCGAAAAGCCTTTGCGATAGCCCTGATTATTTTTGTGGTTTTTGCCTTCCCACGGGTAATGATTGGCGCTCACTGGTTTACTGATATTGCAGTCGGTTCGCTCTCTTCTGTGCTGGTTGCGCTGCCGTGGTGTCTGATGACACCGCTGAGCGACAAGATAATAGCCGTGTTCGATCGCTACCTCCCCGGCAAAACGCAACAAATCAGAAACCAATAATTAACCTTAATTAACACTATGCATCAGGGATCGTTTTGATCCTTGATGCACTTTTCTCCCCTTTCCCCCCCTCCCGTCATCATTTCGTCACAATATTCGTGATAAAAATGAATGTGTTGCACGGTTTTTAACCTTGATCGTGCGCTTTTTGAACAATTATCAATTTTTACTTTCTGTATCACAATTTCTTATAAAAAAAAGGCTTTTTTTGCTCGCAATACCCCAGGCAATCGGTTAATCTCGAACTCGTTTTGCCCCATAGAGATAATTATTTCGCTGGTGAATAAATTTGTGCGCTACGCCACAAATGTGATCAGAAAGAATTGTCTCATTGTGAACAGATAATTAGTCTCGTCACGTTTGGCATTTTTTATAACGATATTTGTCGTTAAGGACTTCAAGGGATAATAAACAAAATGGTCAAATCTCAACCGATTTTGAGATATATCTTACGGGGGATCCCGGCGATAGCAGTGGCGGTACTGTTATCTGCATGTAGTACATCGAACACCGCAAAGAATATGCATCCTGAGACGCGTGTTGTGGGAATGGAAGATTCCTCGTCACTGCAAGCCTCTCAGGATGAATTTGAAAATATGGTACGTAATCTGGACGTGAAGTCCCGTATTATGGACCAGTATGCTGACTGGAAAGGCGTGCGTTATCGTCTTGGCGGTAGCACCAAAAAAGGCATTGATTGTTCCGGTTTCGTACAGCGTACTTTCCGTGAGCAGTTTGGGTTAGATCTTCCGCGTTCAACTTACGAACAGCAGGAGATGGGCAAGTCGATTTCACGCACTAAACTGCGCACCGGGGATTTAGTCCTGTTCCGTGCGGGTTCGACAGGTCGACATGTTGGCATTTACATTGGCAATGACCAGTTTGTACATGCCTCCACCAGCAGCGGTGTGACCATTTCCAGCATGAACGAACCTTACTGGAAGAAGCGCTATAACGAAGCGCGCCGCGTACTGACCCGCAGTTAAAATAATCATTGTATCGTTGGTTATCCCTTGGCCGGCGATATGATAAAAAAAAGCACTGCTTCGGCGGTGTTTTTTTTTGCCCGTTACACTGAATACATTCAGCGGCAATCCAGGAACCACGACGTCTATGTTCACCCGCTACTTCTCCAGTAATCGCAAGATACTTTTCCTCAGCCTTATCACCGGCCTGATCACAGCCCTGCTCCTGGGTTCATTGCAATTTTTCTGGAGCTACCACAAGCGGGAAGTCAGATTCGACACCCTGATTGATGACGTGAGCATCTACATGGAAAGCTACTTCGATGAGTTGAAAAGCTCTATCGATCTCCTTCAGCCGCTCACGCTGAACAGCTGCCACGACGTCAACGCTGAACTGACCTCTCGCGCGGCGTTTAGCCTTAACGTGCGCGCCTTTTTGCTGGTCAGGGATAAACTGGCGTACTGCTCTTCAGCCACCGGTCCGATGAACGTCCCGATGGAAGAGCTGATACCTGAGCTGCACATCGATAAACAAATTGATATGGCGTTACTGCCGGGTACACCGATGATGCCGCACAGACCCGCGATTGCCATCTGGTATCGAAATCCGCTGGTGAAGGACGGCGGCGTGTTTACTTCGGTAAACATCAACCTGACTCCGTATATGCTTTACACCGCACGCCAGAACGAGTTCGCGGGCATTGCCATCATCATTGGCGACAATGCGTTGTCGACAAGGTCCGCCACACTGGTTAAGGCACAGGATTTACATGAAACGCCGGCGCGTACCGCGACCCTAAAAGAGGTTCCGCTGACGATCAAACTGTACGCCGAAGAGTGGACGAGCGATGAAATCCTGTTCGCGGTGTTCTTTGGACTGGTCTGCGGGATCGCGGCCGGCTCGCTTAATTTCTATATCCTCACCACGCGTCTTAACCCGGGCAAAGAGATCCTGAGCGCCATTAAACGCGGCCAGTTCTATGTGGTGTATCAACCTGTTGTGGATGCCGAGACGCTGCAAATGCGTGGTGTCGAAGTCCTGATGCGCTGGAAACACCCGACGATGGGGGAAATTCCGCCTGATGCCTTTATCAACTTCGCCGAAGCGCAGAAGCTGATTGTGCCGCTGACGCTGCATCTTTTTGACCTCATCATCCGCGACGCGCCGGTATTACAGACCCTTCTGCCACCGGGCGCAAAACTGGGCATTAACATTGCGCCGGGGCATCTGCATGCGGAAAGCTTCAAAGAGGATATGCGCACTTTCCTGGACTTAATGCCGCCGGATCATTTCCAGATCGTGCTGGAAATCACCGAGCGCGACATGGTTAACCATCGGGAAGCCAACAATCTTTTCGAATGGCTGCACAATGAAGGCTTTGAAATTGCGATTGATGATTTTGGTACCGGCCACAGTGCGCTGATTTACCTTGAGCGTTTCACCATGGATTACATCAAAATTGACCGGGGTTTTGTCAACGCGATTGGGACGGAAACCGTGACCTCCCCGGTGCTTGATGCCGTACTCACCCTGGCAAGGCGACTGAATATGTCGACCGTCGCCGAAGGGGTGGAAACGCCGGAGCAGGCAGCCTGGCTGCGCGAACATGGCGTTGTTTTCCTTCAGGGTTACTGGATTAGCCGCCCAATGCCGCTGGAGCAGTTCCGCCAATGGCAGCCTGAACGTTGAATGATTTCACATTGCCCGTGACGTCACTTATTATTCAGCTTAACTGAGCCGGTTAGTCGAAAGGGAGCCGCCGCGAGATGCTTATGCGCTTTATGTTGCTGCTGTTGGCATTAACGAGCCTGTCCAGCCAGGCGCAAACCATCAAAGAGAACATCGCGTTCTCCGTGATTGGTGAGCCAAAGTACGCGGTCAATTTTACGCACTTTGATTACGTCAATCCTGCCGCGCCAAAAGGCGGGAACGTGACCCTCTCCGCTACGGGAACGTTCGACAACTTCAACCGCTTCGCCCTGCGCGGCGTGGCGGCAGCGCGAACAGAATCGCTCTACGATACGCTGTTTGTTACGTCTGATGATGAACCCGGCAGTTACTACCCGCTGATTGCCGACAACGTGCGTTACGCGGATAACTTTGCGTGGGCGGAAATTTCGATTAACCCACGGGCGCGTTTTCACGATGGGACGCCGGTCAAAGCCAGCGACATTGCCTTCACATTTCACAAATTTATGACTGAGGGCGTTCCCCAGTTCCGCATTGTCTACAAAGGCGTTACGGTCAAAGCCATTGCCCCGCTCACGGTGCGTATTGAGCTGAGTGAGCCGAATAAAGAGAACATGCTCAGCCTGTTCTCCCTGCCCGTGATGCCTGAATCGTTCTGGAAAGATCACAAACTTAGTGACCCGCTCTCCACGCCCCCGCTGGCGGGTGGCCCATACCGTATCACCGACTGGCGCATGGGGCAGTATGTTGTCTATTCCCGGGTCAAAGACTACTGGGCGGCAAACCTGCCGGTAAACCGGGGCCGCTGGAATTTCGATACCCTTCGCTACGATTACTATCTTGACGATAACGTAGCATTTGAAGCCTTCAAAGCCGGTGCGTTCGATATGCGCGTGGAGAGCAGCGCTAAAAACTGGGCGACACGGTATATCGGCAAAAACTTCGCTAACGGGTATATCGTTAAAGACGAGCATAAAAACGCGTCCGCTCAGGATACGCGCTGGCTGGCGTTTAATATTCAGCGTCCGGTATTTACTGACCGCCGGGTGCGGGAAGCCATTACCCTGGCCTTTGATTTTGAATGGATGAACAAAGCGCTATTTTACGGCGCTTACAGCCGGGCCAATAGCTATTTCCAGAACACTGAATATGCCGCACGCGATTACCCAAAAGCGGACGAACTTGTCCTGCTGGCACCGCTGAAAGCAGAACTGCCACCGGAGGTGTTCACGACGGTATTTCAGCCTCCGGCGTCAAAGGGTGACGGCTACGATCGCGACAACCTGCTTAAAGCCAGTAAACTTCTGGATGACGCAGGCTGGCCACTGAAGAATCAAAAACGCGTCGATTCCAGAACGGGCAAACCGTTAAGCTTTGAGCTGCTGCTTGCGTCCGGAAGCAACGATCAGTGGGTGCTGCCGTTTAAGCACAATCTTGAACGGCTGGGGATTACCATGAACATTCGCCAGGTCGACAACGCGCAGCTCACCAACCGCAAACGCAGCCGTGATTACGACATGATGCAAACCCTGTGGCCCGCGCAGCCGTGGCCCAGCTCAGATCTGCAAATCTCCTGGGCATCCAGCTATATCGACTCCTCCTACAATGCGCCGGGGGTGAAAAGCCCGGCGATTGATGCCTTGATTGCGAAAATTGTGGCGGCGCAGGGTGATAAAGAAAAACTCCTGCCGCTGGGACGCGCCCTCGACAGGGTCTTAACCTGGAATTACTACATGCTGCCAATGTGGTATATGGGCGAAGACCGGCTTGCGCGCTGGGACAAGTTCTCCGAGCCTGCCGTACGCCCTGTCTATTCACTGGGCTTCGACACCTGGTGGTATGACGTTAACAAAGCCGCCAGACTTCCCGCTGAGCGGCGATAAGGAATCATCATGGGTGCGTATCTGATCCGCCGTCTCCTGCTGATTATCCCGACCCTCTGGGCAATCATCACGATTAACTTTTTTATTGTGCAAATCGCGCCCGGCGGCCCGGTCGACCAGGCTATTGCAGCCATTGAATTTGGCAACAGCGGCGGCATGCCTGGCGGCGGTGGCGAAGGAATGGGCGCGAGCCATGCCCGCACCGGCCTGGGAAATATCAGCGAAAGCCATTATCGCGGCGGACGTGGCCTGGATCCGGAAGTCATCGCCGAGATCACCCATCGTTATGGCTTCGACAAACCGCTTCACGAGCGGTATTTCAACATGCTCTGGGACTACCTCCGCTTTGATTTTGGCGACAGCCTGTTTCGCAGCGCGTCGGTTTTAACATTGATTAAGCAAAGTCTGCCGGTGTCGATTACCCTGGGGCTGTGGGGAACGTTGATTATTTATATCGTCTCTATTCCCCTGGGGATCCGTAAAGCGGTTCACAACGGCAGCCGCTTCGATGTCTGGAGCAGCACGTTTATCATCATCGGCTATGCCATTCCGGCGTTTCTGTTTGCCGTTCTGTTGATTGTCTTTTTTGCCGGTGGCAGCTATTTCGATATCTTTCCGCTGCGGGGGCTGGTGTCAGCGGATTTCAGCACCCTGCCCTGGTACAAGAAGATCACCGATTATTTCTGGCACATCACGCTGCCGGTGCTTGCGACCGTCATTGGCGGCTTTGCGGCCCTGACCATGTTGACCAAAAACGCCTTTCTCGATGAAATCCGTAAACAGTACGTTGTGACTGCCCGTGCGAAGGGCGTCGGCGAAAAGCAGATCATGTGGAAACATGTCTTTCGCAACGCCATGCTGCTGGTGATTGCCGGATTTCCTGCCACGTTCATCAGTATGTTTTTTACCGGCTCGCTGCTGATAGAGGTGATGTTCTCCCTCAACGGACTGGGCTTGCTGGGATATGAAGCCACCGTGTCGCGCGATTATCCGGTCATGTTTGGCACACTTTATATCTTCACCCTGATTGGCCTGCTGCTGAATATCATCAGCGATATCAGTTATACGCTGGTTGATCCCCGAATTGATTTTGAGGGCCGCTGATGCCGCGTTTAAGCCCCGTCAACCAGGCCCGATGGGCCCGTTTTCGCCACAACCGCCGCGGCTACTGGTCGCTGTGGATCTTTGCCGTCCTGTTTGTCTTAAGCATGTGTTCGGAATTGATTGCCAACGATAAACCGCTGCTGGTGCACTTTAACGACCGCTGGTATGTGCCCGTTCTCACCCAATACAGCGAAAGCGATTTTGGTGGCCCGTTTGCGACGCCCGCTGAATATCAGGATCCGTGGCTTCGCCAGCAAATTGAACAGCACGGCTGGGCACTCTGGGCGCCGGTGCGTTTTGGCGCAAACAGCATTAACTTTGCGACCACCACCCCCTTCCCTTCCCCGCCTTCCGCGCAAAACTGGCTGGGAACGGATGCCAACGGTGGCGATGTGCTGGCACGCATCCTCTACGGCACGCGGATCTCGATCCTCTTTGGGCTGATGCTGACCGTCTTTTCCAGCGTGATGGGCGTAGTAGCAGGTGCCGTTCAGGGCTACTACGGCGGGAAAATCGACCTGTGGGGTCAACGTTTTATTGAAGTCTGGTCAGGCATGCCGACGCTGTTTCTGATCATTCTGCTTTCAAGCGTGGTACAGCCAAACTTCTGGTGGCTGTTAGGCATTACCGTCATCTTCGGCTGGATGGCGCTGGTAGGCGTGGTGCGGGCGGAATTTCTGCGCACCCGTAATTACGATTACATTCGCGCTGCCCAGGTGCTGGGGGTGAGCGACCGCGGGATCATTTTCCGCCATATGCTTCCTAACGCCGTGGTAGCGACCCTCACCTTCCTGCCGTTTATTCTGTGCAGTTCCATCACTACCCTCACCTCGCTTGATTTCCTTGGCTTCGGACTCCCTCTTGGTTCCCCGTCGCTCGGCGAGCTACTGCTGCAGGGCAAGAACAACCTGCAGGCACCGTGGTTAGGCATCACCGCCTTTCTTGCCGTGGCCGTGCTGCTTTCACTGCTGATTTTTATTGGCGAAGCCGTGCGCGATGCTTTTGATCCCAACAAGGCGGTATAAGATGACGCAGCCCCTTCTCAGTATTGATAACCTGTCGATTGCCTTTTCAAAACAGGGGGAGGCGCGTACCGTGGTCACGGAGTTGTCGCTGCAGATCCAGCGCGGCGAAACGCTGGCGCTGGTAGGCGAGTCAGGCTCTGGCAAGAGCGTATCGGCACTGTCGATCCTGCGCCTGCTTCCGTCTCCGCCCGTCAGCTATCCGCAAGGCGACATTCTGTTTCACGGTCGCTCGCTGCTGCATGCCGATGAAAAAACCCTGCGCGGAATTCGCGGCAATAACATTGCCATGATTTTCCAGGAGCCGATGGTCTCCCTTAACCCGCTGCACACGCTGGAAAAACAGCTCTATGAAGTGCTGTCCCTGCACCGGGGCATGCGCAAAGAGGCGGCGCGGGGGGAGATTCTGGATTGTCTTGAACGAACCGGCATTCGCAATGCCGCAAAACGGCTGAGCGATTTTCCCCATCAGCTTTCCGGGGGGGAACGTCAGCGGGTGATGATTGCGATGGCCCTGCTCACGCGACCCGAACTGTTGATTGCCGATGAGCCCACCACCGCGCTGGACGTGACGGTGCAGGCGCAAATTCTGCGGCTGCTGCGGGAGTTGCGTGACGAATTGAACATGAGCCTGCTGTTTATCACCCATAACCTCAGCATTGTGAGAAAGCTCGCCGACAGCGTCGCCGTGATGCAAAACGGACGCTGCGTCGAGCAGAACACCGCAGCCACCCTGCTGAAAGCGCCTCAGCACCCCTATACGCAGCGTCTGCTTGATAGCGAGCCCACGGGTGACCCGGTTCCCCTGCCGGCTGACAGCGCGCCGTTGCTGCGCGTTGAGGGGCTGGGCGTGTCGTTTCCTGTTCGCAAAGGGATTCTGCGGCGCATCGTCGACCAGAATCCGGTATTGAAAAATATCCATTTTGCCCTGCGTCCGGGCGAATCGCTGGGGCTGGTGGGCGAGTCCGGTTCGGGAAAAAGCACCACCGGCCTGGCACTGCTGCGCTTAATCGCCTCGCAGGGTGAGATCCTCTTTGACGGTATGCCGCTGCACAACTGGAACCGTCGCCAGATGTTGCCCGTTCGTCCCCGCATGCAGGTTGTGTTTCAGGATCCAAACTCCTCGCTTAACCCACGGCTGAACGTATTACAGATTGTCGAAGAGGGTCTGCGCGTTCATCAGCCGGCATTGACCGTCCGGCAGCGGGAAGAAGAAGTGATACGCGTTATGGCAGAAGTTGGCTTAGATCCGGATACCCGGCACCGCTACCCGGCTGAATTTTCCGGCGGTCAGCGCCAGCGTATCGCCATTGCCCGCGCGCTGATCCTCAAACCGGAGCTGATCATTCTGGATGAACCGACGTCGTCGCTGGACAGAACCGTTCAGGCTCAGATCCTGGCATTACTGAAAGGATTGCAGGAAAAGCACAGGCTGGCCTATATCTTTATCAGCCATGATTTACAGGTTGTGCGGGCGTTATGCCATCAGGTGATTGTGTTGCGACAGGGAGAAGTGGTCGAGCAGGGAGAGTGCCAGCGCGTATTTGCTGCGCCAACGCAGAGCTACACGCGCCAGCTGTTGTCCGCAGACTAGCGCTCAGAAAGGATACTGGCCCGAGAAAGGCTCAGCGATAGCAACACCAAAGTTTTTCAGACGGCAGGTCGCGGCAAATTCATCCTGACTTTTCACGAACAGGCAGGGTTCACCTTCACACTCCAGTACGGAGCTGTCCACTTCAATATCCGTCAGGGCCTCACTGAGACGCTCCATGACTCGCCATGCATTTTCGTCGCTCGGGCTCAGCAACTTAAGTGCAACCAGACAATTCTCGCAACCCGCGACGCTTTGCGGAATCGGTTCAACTTTCGAACCTGCAAAACCCGCCGACCAGCGATAGCTCTGGGGCAAGCGATGGACTATGGAGAGTTGTAATGTATTCACGTTCGTTCCCCGGAAGCAAAATTTACTTCACAATTTATTTACATTTATAGTAACACATCATCGCCAGCCTGCACTATTCGGCGCTTTTTTATAGGTGTTCAGGCTCGCGTCGGCGCTATATGTACCCGTTTCTGCGATCTAACTCAACCTTTTTAAATACAATGATGTGACTTTTTACACAAATAGATTTTACATAAAAGAAACAAACACAGGGTAAACGAACGCAGCTTTGGTTGATGTGTGTCAACAAAAAAGGCCCTGACTGGGCCTTATTTGCGCGTTAGCTGGCCACCTTTCGCGGCCGACTGGCGTAGAGATAGAAAAGAATGGAGCTGGTTGCGCAAAACGCCATCGCCCACAGCATCGGCCAGGCCGTATTAAACGTGGCCATCGACAGTAACGCCCCGACGATGGCGCCGATGCCAAAGCGGAATGTTCCGGCCAGCGACGAGGCGGTGCCTGCCATATGCGGGAATTCGTCGAGGATCACCGCCATCGCATTGGAGGAAACCATCGACACGCAGCCGACGAAGGCCGCAACCCCCACCACCAGCGCCCAGAAGCCCACGCCTGTAAAAGCACTCAGCACCAGCCAGATAGCCATCACAAACTGGATCCAAAGCCCGGCGCGGAACATGTTCAACGCCCCGACTCGGCGGACAAAGCGGCTGTTAATGATGGTCATAATGAACAGGAAGACGATGTTGAGCGCAAAGTAATAACCGAAGTGCTGCGGAGAAACATGGTTCAGTTCGATATAGACAAACGGCCCGGCACTCAGGAATGAGAACATCCCGGCGAAGCTGAAACCGCTCGCCAGCATATAGCTCAGCACGCGCTTATGGCGAAACAGTGAGGCGAAATTCCCCATTGTGGTTCGGATGTGGAACTTCTGTCGGCGCTCCGCGGGTAGCGTTTCATCAATAAAGAAGAAGATCATTGCCGAGGCCAGTAGCGCGGCAAGCGCCAGGATCCAGAAAATCACATGCCAGCTGAACCATACCAGTACCGCACCACCGGCCATAGGGGCCACCAGCGGTGCAATCGTCGTCACCAGCATCACAAACGACATCATCCGGGAGAACTCTTCTTTCGGGTAGATATCGCGCATCAGGGCATTGATCACCACGCTTGCCGCTGCCGCCGCCAGACCGTGGAAAAAGCGCATGACAATCAGTTGATCGATGGTTTGCGCCTGCGCACAGGCCACCGCTGCCCCTGCAAAAATCAGGGTCCCGCCAAGAATAACGGGCTTGCGGCCAAAGCTGTCCGCCATCGGGCCATAAAACAGCTGACCGAGGGCAAAACCGAGAATATAGGTGCTGAGCGTCATCTGCGCGCTGCCTGCCGGTACGCCAAACTGCGCGGAAATAACCGGCAGCGCAGGCAGATACATATCAATAGACAGCGGCATCAGCATGGCCAGCAGGCCAAGAATGAAGACGATTTTGAACGACGAGTGTGGCCTGGTGGTCACAGAGTTCTCCTGAAATTAATGCGAAGGCAGACCAACGCTGGCGATCTCTTCTTCCGTTAACGGGCGATATTCGCCGGGCGCCAGCTCAGGATCGAGTTCAATTGCGCCAATACGTTCACGATGCAGACCGACAACGTGGTTACCCACTGCGGCAAACATACGCTTCACCTGATGGTAGCGCCCTTCACTGATGGTCAGACGAACCTCGGTAGGCGCGATCACTTCAAGCACGGCAGGCCGGGTCAGATCTTTTTCATTATGCAACTGAACGCCGTTGGCAAATTGTTCTGCCGTGTCATCCGCGACCGGAGACTCCAGCGTCACCCGATACGTCTTCTCACAGTGATGGCGCGGAGACGTGATACGGTGTGACCACTGCCCGTCGTCGGTCATCAGCACCAGCCCGGTGGTGTCGATATCAAGACGGCCAGCGGCATGCAGCTTGTGCGCGACCGGTTCGTCGAGGAAATAAAGCACCGTTGGATGATCCGGATCGTCCGTAGAACAGACATAGCCTTCCGGCTTATTGAGCATGAAATAGCGCGGCCCGTGCTGTTGGGTCAGCGGGTTGCCGTCATATTCAACCTGATGGTCAGGCTGGAGTTTGAACGCAGTGTCTTTCACAATGTCGCCATCCACGGTAACGCGGCTGGCGCGAATTTCACGCCCGGCAATAGCGCGGCTTACGCCGAGTTGCTGAGCGATAAACTTATCAAGTCGCATGAAATCTTTTTAGCCTTAATGGTGCTGGAAGTCGGACAACAGGTCCGAAAAAGAAGCAGTCTGGAATGGCTCAGTATAATGGTCTGGTTGCGCCACTCAAGGGAAAAAGTTTCGTGGCATACTATATGCGAAATAACTAAACCGAGACCCCATGACTTTTACACTTCGTCCTTATCAGCAGGAAGCCGTTGACGCTACTCTCGCCTGGTTTCGTAAACACCATGCACCGGCGGCCATTGTGCTTCCCACCGGTGCTGGCAAAAGCCTGGTGATCGCCGAACTGGCGCGTCTGGCACGCGGACGCGTGCTGGTGCTGGCCCACGTCAAAGAGCTGGTGGCACAAAACCATGCCAAGTATTGCGCGCTCGGGCTGGAAGCTGACATTTTCGCTGCCGGGCTAAAGCGTAAAGAGAGCCACGGCAAAGTGGTCTTTGGCAGCGTACAGTCGGTGGCCCGCAACCTTGATCTGTTTCGCAGTGAATTTTCGCTGCTGATTGTCGACGAGTGTCACCGCATCAGCGATGACGACGACAGCCAGTATCAGCAAATCCTCACTCACCTGAAAGAGGTAAACCCGCATCTTCGCCTGCTTGGCCTGACGGCGACCCCGTTTCGCCTGGGTAAAGGCTGGATCTATCGCTACCATTATCACGGCATGGTGCGCGGCGACGAGAAAGCGCTGTTCAGCGACTGTATCTATGAACTTCCTTTGCGCTACATGATCAAGCATGGCTACCTGACGCCGCCCGAGCGGCTGGACATGCCGGTGGTGCAGTACGATTTCAGCCGGTTACAGGCGCAGAGCAACGGGTTATTCAGCGAAGCGGAGTTGAACCAGGAGCTGAAAAAGCAAAAGCGCATTACCCCGCATATCATTAGCCAGATAGAAGAGTTCGCCGCGACGCGCAAAGGGGTCATGATCTTTGCCGCCACCGTGGAGCATGCGCGAGAAATTACCGGGCTGCTGCCCGCCGAGGACGCGGCCTTAATCACCGGCGAGACGCCCGGGCCGGAGCGCGACCGCCTGATCGACGCCTTCAAAGCGCAACAATTCCGCTATCTGGTGAACGTGTCAGTGTTAACCACCGGGTTTGATGCCCCGCATGTCGATCTGATTGCCATTTTACGTCCGACCGAATCGGTCAGTCTTTATCAGCAGATTGTGGGGCGCGGCCTGCGCCTGGCGCCCGGGAAAACCGACTGTCTTATTCTGGATTACGCCGGAAACCCGCACGATCTCTACTCTCCGGAAGTCGGCACGCCAAAAGGCAAAAGCGACAACGTCCCCGTTCAGGTCTTTTGCCCTGCCTGTGGTTTTGCCAACACCTTCTGGGGTAAAACCACCGCAGACGGCACGCTGATTGAACATTTTGGCCGCCGCTGTCAGGGCTGGTTTGAAGATGACGAAGGACATCGCGAACAGTGCGATTTCCGTTTCCGCTTTAAAAACTGCCCGCAGTGCAATGCGGAAAACGATATTGCCGCCCGTCGCTGTCGCGAATGCGATACGGTTCTGGTCGATCCTGATGACATGCTAAAAGCAGCGCTGAAGTTAAAAGATGCGCTGGTGCTGCGCTGTTCCGGTATGGCACTGCAACCCGGCGCGGATGACAAAGGCGAGTGGCTGAAAATCACCTATTACGATGAAGACGGCGCAGACGTCAGCGAGCGCTTCAGGGTACATACGCCTGCCCAGCGTATGGCCTTCGAACAACTCTTTATTCGCCCGCACACCCGTACGCCCGGTGTACCGCTGCGCTGGATTACCGTGGCCGATATCGTGCGCCAGCAGGTGTTACTGCGCCACCCGGATTTTGTTGTGGCTCGTATGAAAGGACAGTTCTGGCAGGTTCGGGAAAAGGTGTTTGATTACGAAGGCCGTTTTCGTCGCGCCAACGAATTGCGCGGTTAAGGGGACTTTTCATTGATGTGAGGGGCGTTTGAGTATAAAATGCCGCCCGCTTCATATCCGTGAAGCAGAACACTCACCTGCTGCTGGGTCGCCTGTAGTAGGGTTTAAAATACAGAGAGAAATCAATGTTTACTATCGAAGCAGAAGTACGTAACGTGCAGGGTAAGGGTGCGAGCCGCCGCCTGCGTAACGCTAACAAGTTCCCGGCTATCGTTTACGGTGGCGAAGCTGCTCCAGTTGCAATCGAACTGGATCACGACAAAGTGTGGAACCTGCAGAACAAACCTGAATTCTACAGCGAAGTTCTGACCATCGTTGTTGGCGGTAAAGAAGAAAAAGTGAAAGTTCAGGCTGTTCAGCGTCACGCGTTCAAGCCAAAAGTCACTCATATCGACTTCGTTCGCGCGTAATCGCAAACACGTCGAAAAAAAAGCCCCGCTTCTGCGGGGCTTTTTTTATGCCTGTTATTTCCCGCCTGAGGTGCGGCGCTGAAGCTGATCGCGCAGGTTCGGCGGCGTGCCTTTAATGGTCAGCGTATCGGTGGCCGGATCCCAGAAGATGCGTTCACCCAACAGCATGGCATCAAAGTTGATGGTCAACCCACCGCCGCTACCGGCAAATTTAGTGAGCTGTCGCAGCGTACTGCGATCCGCCGGGAAGCTCTCTTCGAGCTCATAGCCTTTATCAGCAGTAAATTCCTGGAAGCTGACTTCACTGACGCCCGCCAGCTCTTTTGACAGCGACTCCAGCTCAATCTCTTCTCCCGCCTGCAGCTGTTCGTTGCAGTAACTGTACACCTGCTGGCGCACGGTCTGACGCTCAGATTTATCGAGCTGCGCTTCGGCGGTAAAGTCGTCAACCGCCTGCAGCAGCCCTTTGTTCTGCGCTTTGGCGTTAAGACCTTCGCTGGCGCCGAGGAAGTCCATAAAGAAATCAGCCACTTTACGGCCGACGCGGCCTTTCAGGAAGGTCAGGTAGCGGGTCGATTCCGGGTTCGTTTCCCACTCGGTTAAATCGATACGCGCCACGATATCCGCATGGTTGATATCAAGATAATGGGTAGAGCTGATATCCAGCTGCTCATTCACGCGCATGCTGCTTAAATTGTTCAGCACGGTGACCAGCAGATACTCTACTGCCAGGTACCGATAGTGACAGAACAGGACGATACCGCCGTCTGCGAACGGGTATTTTGCCAGTTCGTCACGCAGACGTCCGGTAGCGGCGCGGCTAAACGCCAGGAAATCCTCTTCGCCCTGACGCTGCAGACGAAGACTATCAGCCAGTTCGCTCTCTTCGCTGAACAGACCATAGGCTTTATTTTTAGCACTGTAGACGCGGTGCAACTCCGCCATCATTTCCACAACGGTCGCTGTGGGTTCCAGTAACGAATCGCGAAGCACCACTTCAAGGGTTTGCTCATCACGCTTGATAAGCTGGTGCAAGGCAATCTGGTTGATTTCCAGACTCATGATAAACTCTCCTTTTAGACCGGGCGGTATTCAACCACCACCAGGTCATGTGTGCAACAACAGATAAAAAAGGGGAAAAAAAGCTGTCGCTACGGTAATATGTTGCCCTTTCATCAACAAACTGATTTTGATTTATGCCACAACATTCCCGCTACAGTGATGAACACGTTGAACAACTGCTCAGTGAGCTGGTCAACGTACTGGAAAAACATAAAACGCCGACCGATCTCTCCCTGATGGTTTTGGGAAATATGGTCACCAACCTTATCAATACCAGCGTTGCTCCGGCTCAGCGTCAGGCGATCGCCAAATCTTTCGCCCAGGCGTTACAGTCCTCCGTCAGCGACGACCAGGCCCATTAAGGGAAACGAACAACAGTTTATGGTGACGAATCGTCAGCGCTACCGTGAAAAAGTCTCCCAGATGGTCAGTTGGGGACACTGGTTTGCCCTGTTCAACATTCTGTTAGCGACGGTCATTGGCTGTCGTTATCTGTTTGTCGCAGACTGGCCGACAACGCTAACCGGGCGTATTTACTCCTGGATGAGCGTTGTGGGTCACTTTAGCTTTTTGGTTTTCGCCACCTATCTGCTGATCCTGTTCCCCCTGACGTTTATCGTCATGTCGCAGCGGCTCATGCGTTTCTTGTCCGCTATCCTCGCGACGGCGGGGATAACGCTGCTGCTTATCGACAGCGAAGTCTTTACCCGTTTTCACCTGCATCTCAACCCCATCGTCTGGGAACTGGTGATCAACCCGGATCAAAACGAAACGGCCCGTGACTGGCAGCTGATGTTTATCAGCGTTCCGGTGATCCTGCTTATTGAGATGCTGTTTGCCACCTGGAGCTGGCAAAAACTGCGCAGCCTGACCCGGCGCCGCCATTACGCGAAGCCCGTTGCGACGCTCTTTTTCGTCTCCTTTATTAGCTCGCACATCATGTATATCTGGGCGGATGCGAACTTCTATCGCCCTATTACCATGCAGCGCGCTAACCTGCCGCTCTCTTATCCGATGACGGCCCGCCGTTTCCTCGAAAAACACGGCCTGCTGGATGCGCAGGAGTATCAGCGCCGTCTGGTCGAACAGGGTAATCCGGAAGCGGTCAGCGTTCAGTATCCGCTGAGCGAACTACGCTATCGCGATATGGGCCGCGGGCAAAACGTCCTGTTAATCACCGTCGATGGCCTGAATTATTCACGTTACGAGAAGCAGATGCCTGCTCTGGCTGATTTCGCCAGTAAGAACGTGACGTTTACACAGCATATGAGTTCCGGTAACTCGACCGACGCGGGTATCTTTGGTCTGTTCTACGGCATTTCAGCCGGATACATGGACGGCGTGCTGTCCGCCCGTATTCCTGCGGCACTGATCACCGGGCTTAATCAGCAGGGTTATCAGTTAGGGCTATTCTCATCGGATGGCTTTAATAGCGCGCTCTATCGCCAGGCGCTGCTGTCAGACTTCTCACTGCCGGCGGCACAGAGCCAGACAGATGAACAGACCGCCAGTCAGTGGATAAGCTGGCTACAACGCTACGCCCAGGAAGATAACCGCTGGTTCTCGTGGGTTGCCTTAAACGGCACCAACCTTGAGGACACGAATCAGAAAGGCTTTGCGCGCCGCTACAGCCGCGCTGCCGGTGATGTGGATGCACAGATTGGCCGCGTACTCGACGCGTTGCGCGAGTCTGGCAAGCTGGATAACACCGTCGTGATCGTCACGGCCGGTCATGGTATCCCGTTGGGTGACGAGACGAAGAGCATGGAGTGGTCGCGTCCAAATCTGCATGTTCCGCTGGTGATCCACTGGCCGGGAACGCCGGCGCAGCGCATCAATATGCTGACTGAACATAAAGATGTGATGACGACCCTGATGCAACGTCTGCTGCACGTCAGCACGCCAGCAAACGAGTATTCACAGGGGCAGGATCTCTTCAGTGCCACCCGCCGCCATAACTGGGTGACGGCAGCCGGAGAGAGCACGCTGGTGGTGACTACGCCAGCGCTGACGCTGGTGCTGAACAACAATGGGAAGTATCAGACGTATAATCTGCAGGGTGAGCGGTTGAAAGACCAAAAACCGCAGCTGAGCCTGCTGCTGCAGGTCCTGACGGATGAGAAGCGCTTTATCGCTAACTGATTAATTATAAACCAGTTAGCAACAGATTCCCTTGCATTCAAAACGGAATCGAGTAGTATTCTTTTTATGCGTCGGCACGTAGCGCAGCCTGGTAGCGCACCGTCATGGGGTGTCGGGGGTCGGAGGTTCAAATCCTCTCGTGCCGACCAAAAATACTCTTTAAAACCAGCCAGCTATGGCTGGTTTTTTTATTGCATCATTTCTGATGGGAATCATTACCTGTAGTTTCAGCACCAACGGTCGACACCTCCCCCCTTAAAACACTCCGCCACGCTTGACGCTGTATATTTTTACAGTAAAAATACCTCCCCCACTTGAAGTTATTACGGAGGTTTTATGTTTGTTGAATTGGTTTACGATAAGCGAAATGTTCAGGGCCTGAATGGAGCCAGAGAAATTATATTGGCCGAGCTTACGAAGCGAGTGCATAACATCTTCCCTGATGCTGAAGTGAAGGTTAAGCCTATGCAGGCTAACGGACTCAATAGCGATGCCAGCAAAAGCGATCGTGAAAAGTTGAACCGCATGCTGGAGGATATGTTTGAAGAGTCTGATATGTGGCTTACAAATGAATAAATTTCTTTGAAGCCCTCATATCGAATGTACTGGCGCGGACTTTAGCTGATAATTTTCCTTTGTGTAACACAATAACATTGGACAATCGACTTAGTGCGATACACCAACGTCTGGAGCAGTGATGATGAAAACAGTCGAGATACTGCAATACAATTTACACAAAGGCACCGGAGCATTTTTTCATAACGTCATGGCAGAAATTAGCGTTCCTCTACATCAACGCCACGGCATCGATGTGGTGTCGTTTGGTAACTCTCTGCACGATCTTGATTGCTACTATCTCATTCGAGCCTTTGAAAGTATTGAAAATATGAATACGGTGCTTAATTCTTTCTATGCGAGCGCAGACTGGCGCTGCGGGCCTCGTGAGTCCATCATTGACTGCATTGAAACAAGCATTAAGACAGTAATTGATCTGCCACGAGTAAGTGTGGATGGGCTACGAGTGTAAGTCCAAATCTGTTACGTCGCGATTGAGCGTTTACTGCCATATTAGGTTTGGTTCGGTGTATTGAAACTGCCAAAACGAGTCTGAGCTTATACATATCTAACCCTGCCCTGCTCCCCATTGATTAACACACCGCGATGTTTGTAATGTCTTCATAAGCCACATGAGGACATCCCCAAGAAGCGTTTTTCCGACCAACATATTGTTGAAAACCAACCCTTCCGGGTTGTTTTTTTATTTCTGCAAAGGGAAATGGGTGTCATGCCACTCACTGGAAAAAAAGGGGCCCGTTTTGGCCCCTGATGCATTACTGTTTCACTTTGGCCTTTTCCTCATTGATGACGTTTAGCGCTGCTGCGGTGCAATCACCCTGAGCGATCCTGAGCGTACCCGCCTGTTGGCGTTGCTCCAACAATGCGGAAAGCGTGTTGTAAACTTTCGTTTCGTGGTGGGCCTGTGCATAGCCCAACGCCTCGCAGATTTGAAAATCTGACATTGCCGCAACACGTTTACCGTTCCCCCCCATGAAAGGCCGGGTGCTTAATGCATCCGTTTCGGGTTGAGAAGCAATGCTACATCCTGTTGTAGTCACCGCTGCCAGAATGAAGAATATCCACTGAGCCTTTTTCATCAGTAACACTTTTTTTAAGGGTTTCACTTAAAATACTTCCCAAATTCGACATGTTGTCGCCTGATTTCTTTCAGGTTTGCCACTATTCCAGCCATACACCAGCCACTGACAACCCCCAAAAACCAACCCATCAAGAGATTTACTATCACCAGTGACCCACGTTTCTGGAGCCAGACTGAGCGCTACCACCACCAATATGATTGCCACCGCCTAAGCCGTGGGCGCTGTTGCTGTTGGCTGCATTGTTGCTGCCGTTCCCCGTTCCATGCTCATGTCGTGAGTTATTACGGCTATGATCGCTTCCCTGACGCTGAGAGACGATCAACGCGTCTACATGCGGAACTGCGATTTGCACATTCGGATCGACTTTGGCGATCTCCCCTGCGGTGGTGGTAGTGGTGACACCATTAACCGTGATATTCACAGGCGTCCCCGGCTTCATACTGGACACAGCAACGTTAATCGAGCCCGTGTCTTTTGTTATGGCAACACTTGTAACGTTATCAGGTGCTTTCGTGGTGGCTGGAGTATGAGTAAGCGAGGGCGCAGTAACCGCCGTGCCAGCGGGTAAGGCTGGACCTGTTGTCGCTTGCTGCATAGACACCACTGCGGCGCGGTAAGTTGTGCCTGTGATTTGTGGCGCAGCCACTGCAGACGTTTTGGTGGCGTCAGGGGGGTTAACGGCAGTTCCTGCAGGTAAGGCTGGCCCTGTAGTGACTTGCTGCATTGAAATCACAGCGTTCCGGTAAGTCGTGCCCGTAATGTGTGGCGTTTTCTGCTGCAGGGGTTGCGGCGTTCTTTGTGTTACAGGTCGCGGCGCATCGGGAGCCATTTCAGTTGCCTGTACTGCATTAATACGATCGCCTGCAGTGCGTAAGCTGTTTTCGATGTCCCCTAAACGGGCCATATTTTCAGGTGAACGGTCGGCATTGTAAGCCTTTAATGCAGCCTGCTTATCCTCCATGGCCTGATTGGCTTCATTGCGAATCGACTGAATAGCAGTGGCTTTTTCCTCCATGGTCATGAAATTAGAAGCGAAGGCGTTCACACTTCCGCATGAAAGCGCAATTATTACGGATAAAGAAATGATAGAATGGCGGTTCATTACAATAATTACCTTTAATTTATGTTAAGGGAAAACAGAAACAACAATTAACTACCCCGGCACATGTCGGGGACTTTTTTCAATAAACGAAACAAGCACTTCAAACCGCGCATAATAACGACTGTAAACGATTACATTTTTGATATTTATCAATATCCCTAATTCAAATCGTAGAAATAACAATCAACTCAACCACTACATTTCCCTGTTAATTCGTTTCAAAACATCTCTATTGTTTTTGCAACCAATCATTTTTTAGTGAATAACACTCATATGGTGAATTTTTCCGGTTCATTATCCTGATTAAAAAAAATGAAATAATGTTTCAGTGCACGTGCATTGACGTAACGAAAGCATCCCTCTTCTGGATAAAGCGCCCTGTCCCTGCATAGCTGGTGTGGCCCCAAGCCAGACACCGTCAGCAATGCAGAGAGGAATACATGCCCGGATTTCACGCGATAAGAGGTGTGATAATTGAACAACGTGGCGGTATAGCGGGAGGCTAATTACAGAGGCAGGAATTTATTGCAATTGATGACAGGGCTGGTTGAATCAGCATAAATGCTGTCCAGCCCAGATTCGTACGACTAAAAAAAGAAAAGCATTTTAATAACCGTATTCTTACCGCACTTCGGCAGGCGTTTTACGCAGATAAAGCAGCGTCAGCAAACAAATCACCGCGCCGGCATAAAAGGTATATTCTGCGCCCCACAGTTCCCAGATAGCGCCGGCACCCACGCTGGACATCAGTAACCCGACCCCGCTGACCAGACTAAAAAGACCAAACGCCGTACCGCGCAAATCCGCAGGCGCTGTTTTGGCCACCATCGCGGCCAGCAGCCCCTGAGTCATCCCCATATGCATGCCCCAGAGCGCAACGCCGACAATAATACCGATCCAGTGGGTACTCAGGGCCAGAACGACATCAGCGGCAATCAATACGACTAGCCCCCACTGCAGAAGCCGGGTATGGCTCATACCATCAGAGAGTTTGCCAAACGGATAGGCCGAGAAAGAATAGATCACGTTCATCACCACCATCACCAGCGGGATTAAGGCCAGGGGAACGCCAGACTGTTGCGCACGGAGGATAAGAAAAGCCTCGCTAAAACGTGCCAGTGTGAATACCGCCCCCAGGCCAATGACCCACCAGCACGATTTTCCCAGCCGCGTTAAATTCTCTCTTTTGATGGGATTAGTGCGTTTATGTTCGACAGGGGTTTTCGGCTCCTTCAGGCCGAAATACAGCAGCGCAACCGAAAGAAAGCCGGGGATCAGGGCTATCCAGAAAACCGCGCGAAAATCATTGTGTAGCAGCAGCATTAATCCCACGGCCAGTAGTGGCCCCAGAAATGCGCCGGTGGTATCCATAGACTGACGCAGGCCGTATGCCGCCCCACGCAGTTCCGGCGGGGTGATATCTGCGACCAGCGCATCCCGTGGAGCACCGCGGATCCCCTTCCCCGCACGATCCATCAGGCGCGCGCCTAAAACCATCCCCGAAGAGGATGCGAGGGCGAAAAAGGGTTTGCTCAGCGCACCGAGGCCATACCCGAGTAGCGCCAGCCCTTTACGCTTGCCAAGATAGTCGCTAATCGCCCCCGAAAAGACTTTGATAAAGAGAGCGGTAGCCTCCGCGAGCCCTTCAATCAGGCCGATAACCAACACGCTCGTTCCAAGCGTAGTCACCATAAACAGTGGAAGCAGGCTGTGAATACTCTCTGACGAGATGTCCATCAACATACTGACGCCACCCACTACCCAGACCCCACGAGGGATCCGGCTGAGTACCGTAAATCTGGAAAGCATCTGTAACTCCTGCTCTGAAAACAGTGGCCTGACTGCTTACAGAATAGGATACGACGGATTAAAAAACCTGAGGAAGAACAACGAGCCAATAAAAAAGCCAGCGCTCAGGCTGGCTTTTTTATCGCAGGAAAGGCGTTTAATGTTTATCACGCCCACCCAGGAAGAAAATACCCAGCGGAATGGCAAGCAGCACGGTGAACACCAGGCTATAAACAAAGATCATCGCTGATTGCAGGACATACATGCTGGTCGTCCAGGCAGAGAGAGGAATGTTGTACTGTTCAATAACGCCAACAATGGTTGCCCGCCCAACGCACGCGGCAGCAATCATAAACACAACCAGTAGCGCCAACAGGAACTTGCGGCCTTCAGGTGTTTTCAGTTTTGCACGTACCATCTCTCTCTTCCCTTCACAGATGAATAACATTATGTGGCGCTTAAAATAACACGATCTGCCGCCAGACTCCAATGCAGTACAAACAACCACTCATTGTGCATGAATATAGTTTTATACGCTGCCAATATTGAAAATGTAAGTAAATTACACTAGCCATTCACGAACATTATGTTAACCTGTGCCTGATAGTTTGACATAAAGGAATGACTGTGAAAAAAGCACCTAAATTTGCCATTGCCCTGATTGCCGCCGCATGCGTTAGCACCAGCGCTTTCGCCAGCGACACCCCTAAAGCGCAGCCTCTGGAAAAAGTAGCGCCTTATCCGCAAGCGGAAAAAGGGATGAAGCGTCAGGTCATTCAGTTACCCGCTCAGCAGGATGAAGCGAATTTCAAAGTGGAACTGTTAATTGGCCAGACGCTGGAAGTGGACTGCAACCAGCACCGTCTGGGCGGTCAGCTGGAAAGCAAAACCCTGGAAGGTTGGGGCTACGACTATTACGTCTTTGATAAAGTGACGTCTCCGGTTTCGACCATGATGGCCTGCCCGGATGGCAAGAAAGAGAAGAAATTTGTTACCGCGTATCTGGGTGACAACAGTCTGCTGCGCTATAACAGCAAGCTGCCAATCGTCGTTTATACGCCTGCAAACGTGGAAGTGAAATATCGCGTGTGGAAGGCGGAAGAAGAGACGGGCACCGCAGAAGTCCGTTAAGGATAAGCCGGGTGGCGATTACGCCTGACCCGGCCATGATACTGTGCGGTTTAATAAGCCGGGTAAGCGCTAACGCTACCCGGCTTTTTCACATCAGAGTGCGATATCCGCGACCGGTTTGTTTTCCGCCTGAGGCTTCAGCTCTGCCTTCGGTGCTGCGTCAGCAGCAGCTTGCGGCTTCACATATTGCAGCTGCAGAACGCGGCTGGTGTATTCCAGTTCCTGTTCCGTCGCGTCAACGTTACCGTTCAGCTTAGTGCCGTAAGAAGGAATAATGGTTTTCAGTTTTGCCTGCCATTCCGGGCTGGCAACTTTGTCTTTAAACACTTTTTCCATCAGATGCAGCATGATTGGCGCAGCGGTAGAAGCCCCCGGTGACGCACCCAGCAGCGCAGCAACAGTGCCTTCTTTGTCACTGACCACTTCGGTACCCAGACGCAGTACACCGCCCTCTTTCGGATCGCGTTTGATGATCTGTACACGCTGACCCGCCTGCCACAAACGCCAGTCTTCTTTCTTCGCCTGCGGATAGTACTCTTTCAGCGCGTCAAAGCGTTCATCGTCAGAGAGCATCACCTGGCTAATCAGGTATTTCACCAGATCGAAGTTATCCAGACCGACGTCCATCATGGGCTTAACGTTAGAGGTGGTGGTCGCACTCAGCAGGTCCCACAGGGAACCGTTTTTCAGGAACTTCGTGGAGAAGGTCGCGAATGGCCCGAACAGCACCACACGTTTACCGTCAAGCACGCGGGTGTCGATGTGCGGAACGGACATGGGTGGCGCACCAACGGAAGCCTGACCGTAGACTTTTGCCAGGTGACGATTCACCACTTCCGGGTTTTCAGACACCAGGAACTGACCGCCCACAGGGAAGCCTGCGTAATCGTCCGCTTCCGGAATACCGGTTTCCTGCAGCAGTTTCAGCGCCGCGCCGCCCGCACCAATAAAGACAAACTTCGCCTTGATGACGTGCTCTTCTTCATTGTGTTTCAGATCGGCAACGGTCACGCTCCAGCTGTTATCCGCATTGCGCTTGAAGCCACGCACTTCGGTGCTGAGCTGCAGATTAAAGTTCTCTTTTTTCTGCAGGGAACCTACCAGCTGGCGGGTAATTTCGCCGTAGTTCACGTCAGTACCAATTTCAGTACGGGTTGCGGCGACTTTCTGGTTCGGATCACGACCTTCCATGACCAGCGGAGCCCACTCTTTAATCTGCGCGTGATCTTCGGAGTATTTCATGCCGCGGAACAGCGTGCTCTGCTGCAGAGCCGCATAGCGCGCACGCAGGAAGTTAACGTTCTGCTCGCCCCACACAAAGCTCATGTGCGGCACGGTGTTGATGAAGGAGTGCGGATCGTGCATTACGCCGCTGTTCACCTGGTGAGACCAGAACTGGCGAGAAATCTGGAATGCTTCGTTGATCTCAACCGCCTTCTCGATACTAATGGAACCGTCCTTTTTCTGCGGTGTGTAGTTCAGTTCCATGAGTGCCGAATGGCCCGTACCGGCGTTGTTCCAGCCGTTCGAGCTCTCCTGCGCCACGCCATCGAGGCGCTCGACCATGGTCATAGACCAGTCCGGCTGCAGTTCTTGCAGATAGGTTCCCAGCGTGGCGCTCATAATACCGCCACCAATTAAAAGGACGTCCGTTTCCTGCTCTTTTGGCGTGTCAGCTTTTGCCGCCATTGAGACGGTATTCAGCCCCACGGCCAGAGACAAGAGCATGGCAGTCATTTTTTTCATAATTTATGCCTTAGTGTAAAAGTGCGTGATGCGTGGAAATTGCAGGTGAAAAAAGCTGCGCGGGAACGGTAACAACTTTTAAATGGTGTTTAAAGGTTAAGAAATTATTGTAATTGTGAAATTTAATGATGGATTGTTTGTGAGGGATTACCTATGCGGCTGGCAAAAGGCGGCTTTTCTGGCTAGTATGTTGCGTTTTGTGATCGCGCGCACGGAAGCCTGCCCTAACCTGCGAAGTGTTATGTCATTACCCGATTCTTCTTTACCCCATGAAGGCCATGTCGCCTCGGTATTACGCTCTCCCCGGCTGCTGATGCGTGAAACGCTGGCGGGCGTGATTACTGCCCTGGCGCTTATTCCTGAAGTGATTTCGTTTTCTGTCGTCGCAGGGGTTGATCCTAAAGTCAGCCTGATTGCTTCCGTGGTGCTGTGTCTTGCCCTGTCCGTGCTCGGCGGCCGCCCGGCAATGGTCACGGCGGCAGCGGGTTCCGTGGCGCTGGTGATTGGCCCGATGGTGCATCAGCATGGCGTGCAGTACATTTTGCCGGCCGTTCTGCTGGCCGGGGTGATCCAGATCCTCTTCGGCGTGCTCGGTATGGCGCGTCTGATGCGCTTTATTCCGCAGTCGGTGATGACCGGGTTTGTTAACGCGCTCGGTATTTTGATCTTCTTCGCCCAGGTTCCCCATTTCTGGAGCCGAAGCCCGCTGATTGTGGGCCTGTTTGTGCTGACGCTGCTGATCGTCCTCTGGGTGCCCCGCTATATCAAAAGTATCCCCGCGCCGCTTATTGCCATTGTGGTGTTAACCCTGTTTACCGTGACCAACGGGCAAATCCTGCCGACCGTGGGTGACGAAGGCACCATGAGCGGTGGCCTGCCCGGGCTGACGCAGCTGCTTGTCCCGCTGAACACCGATACGCTGAGCATTATCTGGCCATGCGCATTAAGCATTGCGTTTGTGGGTCTGCTGGAGTCGCTGCTGACGGCAAAACTGGTGGATGAGCTGACGGCAACCCCGTCCGGCAAGCGCCGCGAAAGCATTGGTCTGGGCATCGGTAACATTCTGGCCGGCTGGTATGGCGGTATCGCAGGCTGCGCCATGATTGGTCAAACCATCGTCAACGTGGAGATGGGCAAAGGCCGAAGCCGCATTTCCACTGTTGCGGCCGGTCTGGTGCTTCTGGTGCTGGTGACGGCGCTGAGTGAAGTGATGGCCCGCATCCCGATGGCCGTGCTGGCCGGGATTATGGCGATTGTCGCCGTCAAAACCTTCAGCTGGCATAGCCTGCAGCCCGCGACGGTGAAAAATGCCCCCATTGCGGAAACGGTCGTGATGCTGGTGACCGTTGCAGCCACGGTATCAACCGGCAACCTGGCCATTGGCGTGCTGGGCGGGATTATCGTGATGGCACTCCTTCCCGCCCGAATTAAGCGTCGGGTTAAAGAAGAAAAAGCGTTGCCAGCCCAAGAAAAATAAAGAAGCCGCCCGTATCGGTGATGGCAGTGATCATCACGCTCGACCCCACTGCGGGGTCGCGCCCGAGCTTTGTCATCGTCAACGGGATGATGACGCCCATCATCGACGCAACCAGCAGGTTCAGCACCATCGCCAGCATCATCACGCCGCCTAATGCCATATCGTCGTACAGCCACCAGGTAATGCCGCCCATAATTCCGCCCCACACCAGGCCATTAATCAGCGCTACGCCCATCTCTCTGAAGATCAGAAAGGCAAAGTTACCCGGCTGAATGTTCTCCAGCGCCAGCGCGCGAACAATCATGGTGATGGTCTGGTTGCCGGTATTGCCGCCTATCCCGGCCACAATCGGCATCAGCGAGGCTAACGCGACCAGCTGCGAAATGGTGTGTTCGAAGCCATCAATCACGCGGGAGGCGATAAACGCGGTACAGAGGTTAATGGCAAGCCAGGCCCAGCGGGTTTTGACCGCCTTGCCCACGGAGGCATGGACGTCATCTTCGGCGCTGATCCCCCCAAGCGCACGCAGATCGTTATCGGTCTCTTCGTAGACCACGTCAACGATCTCATCGATTGTCAGACGTCCCATCAGCTTGCCGACCGAGTCCACCACCGCCGCACTCACGAGGTCGTCACGTTCGAAGGTACGCGCGGCCTTTTCCGCGTCATCCTCCGGCGAGAAGACCATCGGCTCGTTTTCCATGACCTCGCTCACCCGCCGCTGAGTGCTGTTGAGCAGGATCGTTTTCAGCTCCAGCTCACCGAGCAGGGTTTTATCCCGCGAGGTCACGAACAGTTTATCGGTGTTGTCGGGCATACTCCCCATGCGGCGTAAATAGCGCTGCACCGTGCCAAGCGTGACGTCCGGGCGCACCGTGATGACGCCAAACTCCATAATTGCGCCAACGCTGTGTTTATCGTAGTGCATCACCTGGCGCACGCGCGCCCGCTCATCGGCAGGCAACGAGGCCAGCAGTCGGCCGGTCAGGTTACGCGGCAGGTGTTGAACAAGGTAAATCTGTTCGTCGATATCCAGCGTTTGCAGGGCATCAAGAATATCCCGGTCGCTCATCTCATCGATAAGGTCATCCCAGACGTTTTCCGACGCCTCCAGCAGCACCTGCCCGCGCTCGTGATCCTGCACCAGACGCCACAGGGCGTGACGCTCTTCCGAGGGAAGTGCTTCGAGGGTATCCGCCAGGTCGGGCGGAGGCAAATGGGCAACCAGTGCACCTACCTCAGCAATATCGTCGGCTAAAGTGCCGACATCATATTGCTCAGCCAGGGTCAGTTTGCCCAGTAACGCAGACGTGACCGCTTTATCGGTCGTGAGAAGCCAGATGAGACGCGCACGTTCCTGGTCACGCTGCCGGGCGCTATTTTTCTTTAATACCGACATCAATCATAAATCCATGAAATGAGATGGCATTAAGCATAGCGCGGGGATATGTAAATAAGAATAAACAACGGGACGGGATGCATAAAAAAGCGGCACATCGGCCGCGATTTTATCCCCTCTCCCGGTCGGAGAGGGTCAGACGAGACATCAGGCCGTGCGCGCTACCGCATCACGAGACGCCGCATCGCGCTCCTCGCCGGTCAACTCGCTGAGCTTGCCGTCGCGCATCTCCAGCAGACGGTCGGCATGAATGAAGTAGTGATCGTCATGGCTGATAGCGAAAATAGTTTTGCCCATCGCCTTCATCAGCGGCAGTAACACCTGATAAAACTCGCGGCGGAAATGCGGGTCCTGATCTGCCGCCCATTCATCAAGCAGGATGATGTCACGCTCTTCAGCCAGTGCCAACAGCAGCGCCACGCGCTTTTTCTGCCCCTTCGAGAGTTTCAGGTTCAGGATTTTACCGTCCTGAAGCTCAAGCTTATGGGACATCTGCAGTTGCCCAAGCCATTTCTCCACCAGCGCAGGGTTAGCCTGCTGCCCTTCCGGCCCCAGCAGGTGATCAAAGAGCCAGACATCGGTAAAGACCGCCGAGAAGAGCTTGCGATAATCCTCTGGTTTCTCCGCGCTCAGCGCTTTGCCATCCAGCAAAATCTCGCCCGATTGCGGCTGATATAAACCGGTGAGCAGCATCGCCAGCGTGGATTTTCCGCTACCGTTACCGCCAATCAGGAACAGCAGTTCGCCGCGATGAATCGTCAGGTTTACCGGTCCGACGGAAAAAGCGTTGTCCTGATAGCGGAACATGACGTTACGCAGCTCCAGGGTTTGCCAGTTCGGGAAGGCCTGCGGGCGTGGGAATTCGGCTTTAAACGGTGCGAGATCGAATTTATTGAGCTTGTTAAACGCCACCTGAGCGCTCAGCAACGTTGGCAATGCGCCCACGGCGGAGAGGAGCGGTGTACGTAAAAACAGCAGCGTCAGTGAATAGGTCGCCGCGACGTTGGTATCCGCCCATCCCAGACTGTTCGCCATCCAGAAGACCAGACCAATGGCGCCCAACATCATAATGTTCGACCAGTTCACCGCGCTCAGGTGGAAGGTATCGGCGCGAATGATGTGATGCCGGTATTCGCGGGCATCGGGAATATAGAGATGGTTAAAGATATGCTCGGCACGCTCGCGATTCAGGGTCAGCTCTTTACGCCCTTCCAGCACGGTCTGGTAATCGTTATAGAGCTTATCCTCGGTTTCACGCAGCACCGCCATGTGTTTATAGACGCGCGACACCAGCAGAAAACCGCCCCAGATGGTGATAACAATCCACAGCGCAGTGACCGCCAGCATTTTTGTGGAGAGCCAGGCGAGATACGCCGCCGAACCAAAGGTCAAAATAATGCCCTGCACCAGCTCCGGCAGACGAACGAAGGCAATGGTAATGGCGCGCACGTCGCTGGTCAGCCCTGCCAGCAGGGAGGCACTTCCAAGCTGCTCAACGCGTTCTACCTGCGTGTCCAGAATACGCTTGATAAATTCACTGCGCAGACGGAAAACGAAATGGTGTCCCAGCGCCGTCAGCGCCAGCTGCGAGCCGAGCGTCACCGCCATCAACAGCAGTAGCAGGCCAAGAAACTCCGGCAGGACGGCGAGTGAGGTATCGACCATTTCAATCAAGCGCACGTTAATAAACGCGATCAGGCCGATACCTAACGCGGCGCTGGCGAGGCTTAACGCCATGACGGCAATGAAGGGCCAGCGATACTGACGCCAGACGAGGAGAAGTAGTTGCATGCAGGCAATCCGGGCAATAAAAATCAGCCAGCAGTTTAAACTGCCGGACGGTTACATCAAGAATAATTCTTATTTTTATTGGCCACGGGATGCCTGCCGGAACGTCAGGTTAAGGCGGAACTCGCCGGTCTGAGGATGTACTCCCGGTTTGAGGGGCTGAATGCCGTGATAAAAAAGCCGCGATTCCCTGCCCCAAACCACCACATCACCGTGCTCCAGCATGAGCCGTTTCAGCGGATCGTTACGGCGTAATCCGCCAAACTGGAAGACCGCGGGCAGGCCTAAGGATACCGAGACGATCGGCGCGCGCAGATCGGGTTCATCCTTGTCCTGATGCAGTGAGAGCTTTGCCCCCACGGCGTAGCGGTTAATCAGACAGGCATCCGGGCGAAAGTCGGCATAGCCCGCTTCAACGGCGGCGTCATGGCAGAGCGCCCGAAAAACGTCAGGCATCGGCGGCCATGGCTGGCCGGTTACAGGATCGCCCGGGGCATATACATAGCCCTGCGCGTTTGTCGCCCAGCCCAGTTCCCCGCAGTTCGTCATCGCCACCGACATGGTGTACCCCCCGGGTGTCACCATGTGTCGAAACGGCGAGACCGCCGCCACCTCATCGATGCCGGCAAGCAGCGCCGCCGCGCGGGAAAGCGCAAAGCGGCGCAGGATCACCGCGCCGGGCGCAAGGGGCTCCTGCCAGGGTTCCGCATCCGCAAAAAGATCGAGCATTATCCCTCCGGGTTCTTTGCCTCACGTTTCAGTAACAACGCCTTTCGTTCTGGCCCCCAGCGGTAGCCCGAAAGCGCACCGTCGTGACGAACAACACGGTGGCAGGGGATGATAACGGCCAGTTTATTTGCGGCACAGGCTCCCGCCACCGCACGCACAGCGCCTGGGCTACCGATCGTCTGCGCCACCTGGCGATAACTTGCCGTTTCACCGCGGGGAATGTCACGAAGCGCCTGCCACACACGCTGCTGGAAAGCGGTGCCCCGAATATCCAGCGGAAGTGCCAGCGGCACGGTATGGTCATCGATAGCGCTAATCACCCGCTCAATACGCCGGGCGAATTCTCCTTCCAGCGTTTCTCGCTCTGCTTTTGGAAACAGCGTCAAAAGCTCCTCGCTTAATGTCGCATCGTCGTCACCCAGCAGAATCGCGCAGATCCCACGCTCGCTTTCCCCCACCAGGCAACGGCCTAACGAACACTCACCAATCGCATAACGCACGGCCACATCCCCTTTCCGGTACTGCTTCGCCGTCATGCCCAGCGCAGCGTTGGCTTGACGATAATAGCTGCTGCTGTCAGGAAACCCGGCGGCCAGCACGGCATCGGTAATTTTGTCCCCCTGCGCAAGCGCGGTACGCAGGCGTTGTACCCGCGCCGCCTGTTGCCAGGCTTTAGGCGTCATACCGGTAACGGACTTAAACAAGCGGTGGAAGTGGAAAGGACTCATGGCGACCTGCTGCGCCAGCATTTCCAGCGTTAACGCGGGATCGCGCTCCAGCAGACGGCAGGCATGTTCAACTTTTGCCAGCGTCTGTTCCTGCGGATCGCGTTTGTCCGGCTGACAGCGTTTACACGGACGAAACCCTGCCTGAAGGGCATGATCTACATCGGGGTAGAAGCGGACATTTTTACGTAACGCGTGGCGGGCACGGCAGGACGGACGACAGACGATCCCCGTCGTTTGCACGGCAAAGACAAACTGATCGTCAGCACGCGGATCGCGAGCCAGCACGGCCAGCCAGCGATCGTCATCGGTAGTAAAGGTCGGGTTTTTCATCATCAGCTCCTCTTACAAGCATACATACAGCGTGCCCGAGTGCCACTGATTAAAAACCCGCAACCTTGCTTTTTAATTCTTATCACTTACCAGGAAGCTGTCGAACTGCGGCGAACTCCAGGTTTTGAAGCCATCAGCCTCTTTGGTGATCATATAGACAGCCAGTCCTTCCTGGCGGACCACCTCTTTGGCTTTCTCCGGACCGAGGACCATTAAACCGGTATCCCAGGCATCGGCTTCCAGCGCGGTGGGGGCAATGACCGTCACCGAGACCAGATTATGCGCGATTGGGCGGCCGGTCTGCGGATCGATGACATGCGAAATCCGCTTCCCGTCGAGCTCATAATAGTTACGGTAACTCCCGGAGGTGCTGATACCGTGGCCGTTGATATCCACAATCGCCTGTACGGCGTTTTGCTGGTCGGTCGGTTTTTGAATCGCCACCCGCCACGGATTACCGCTGGCATTCATGCCGCGGCTGACTAACGCACCGCCCACGGACACCAGGTAACGTGAAATACCTTCCTGGGCCATCAGCGCGGCCAGATGATCTGCCGCATACCCTTCCCCTACCGTCGACAGATCAACAAACAGATCGGGAATATCTTTTTGCAGGTACTGTTGTCCGTACTGGTTGATCACCGTCAGGTGCTGCAACCCTGTCCGGGCCCGGGCGTCATCTATCGCCGCCTGGTCAGGCGTGGTGACAGGCTGCTTGTTCGGGCCAAACCCCCACAGGTTAACCAGCGGCCCCACGGTCACGTCCATCGCGCCGTTGGTCTTGTAGCCCACGCGCATTGATTCGGTCACGATATCGGCCATTGCTTCGCTCACCGGCCACAGGGAAGTGCTGGTGGAGAGGTTAAAGCGCATCAGCGCAGAGTCATTTTTGTAGGTCGAAAGAAGCTGATCGTCGGCGTCCAGCTGCGACTGAATTTTGCTGCGAAGCTCTTCAGCGCGTGTCTTATCGAGATTCATCACGCTGACACGCCAGAATGTGCCCATCGTTTTGCCTTCCAGCACCGTCGCCGCGGGAGCATCCGTTTTGGCCACAGGCGTGGAAGAGTCACATGCTGTCAGGAAAAAAAGTATAGCCAGGAAGCTGGCGCGTAAAAAAGTCATGTCCATTCATTATTATCCTCATGCCAGGGCGGCAAGAGTACACCAAAAGGGTGAATTGTAAGAACCGAAAAGGCACGAAAAAGGGGCCATAAGGCCCCCTTTGTCACACGATGAAGCGATTAGAACTGGTAAACCAGACCCAGCGCTACGATATCATCAGTACCGATACCCGCCTGACGGGTGAATTCATTTTCATCAACCAGGTTGATTTTGTAATCAACGTAGGTGGACATGTTTTTGTTGAAGTAGTAAGTCGCACCAACATCAACATATTTCAGCAGATCCTGATCGCCGTAACCTTCGATGTCTTTACCTTTGGACTGCAGGTAAGCCACGGATGGACGCAGACCGAAGTCGAACTGGTACTGAGCAACCACTTCGAAGTTCTGTGCTTTGTTAGCAAAGCCGTAAATGTCGCTGCTGCTCTGAGAGTTACCGAAACGGGTTGCGTTATAGGTCTGAGAGTACTGCGCCGCCAGGTAGATGTTGTTGGCGTCGTATTTCAGGCCACCAGAGTAAACTTCAGCACGATCGCCTTCGCCTTTCAGCGCCAGGTTAGCGGTGTCGTTCTGGTCAGCAGTACGTTTAGAAGAAGACATCGCACCACCGATGCTGAAGCCTTCGCCCAGGTTGTAGGTCACAGACGCGCCGTAACCGTCACCGTTCTGTTTCAGGGTGCTACGACCGGAATCGTTTTCACCGCTTACGCTGCCGTTTTTACCCTGATACTGCAGAGCAAAGTTCAGGCCATCAACCAGACCGAAGAAGTCCTGGTTACGGTAGGTTGCTACGCCGTTAGCACGGGATTGCAGGAAGTTGTCTGCACCGTAGGTGTCGCCGCCAAATTCTGGCAGAACGTCAGTCCAGGACGTTACGTCGTAGATCACACCGTAGTTACGACCATAATCGAAAGAACCCGCGTCAGCGAATTTCAGACCCGCGAACGCTACACGCGTCCAGGACTGGTTGTCGCTTTCAGAGGTGTTGCCCTGAATCTGGTATTCCCACTGGCCGTAACCGGTCAGCTGATCGTTAACCTGGGTTTCGCCTTTGAAGCCAAGACGCATGTAAGTCTGGTCGCCATCATTGCTCTTGTCGTCAGAGAAATAGTGCAGACCATCAACTTTGCCGTACAGATCTAATTTGTTGCCATCTTTGTTATAAATTTCAGCCGCATTTGCTGCGCCTGCCACCAGCAGAGCTGGTACCAGGAGGGACAGTACTTTAACTTTCATTTTATTAACCCTCTGTTATATGCCTTATAATTGCCACTGCTTACTGATTAACCCTCATTAACCAGTCGGCAATTTCATTCTCCGCAAAATTACAGAATAATCCAACGGGAATATGATACGAAAACTTTGAAAATGTTTCATTTCACGATAAACATGTTTCAAAATGTAAATATCAAGGAACTTTTACAAAGCACAGAGAGCTTAAGAATTTAGCACTTATCATCAAGCGAGAAGAAAAAACATTTAAATTCAGCAAACTACATTAAAAATATTTACAGCACTGAATGACAAAACAAGATCGGCCGTTATCTCTAAAATAACTCTCGCTATCATCATTAACTTTATTTATTACCGTCATTCAGATTTGAATGTCTGTTTATCCCTAATTCTACCGAATGCCTGGCATTCGGTTTTTTTTTACCTTTCTTTACGTAGCATGCGTTTTTTTGTGCTACCGCCCTGAAATTGTAACGACTATTAACTAAATTCGTTTCCTCTCTCCTTGAGAACCGCGTCATTACTGCAAATCTCAATTTCTTGTTAATTCGTGCTATTTGCCGGTATATATCGGTTTTTATTTGTACACTCTCACTCGCTTTGTACATGTTTCATGCAATGGCGTTCTCCGATATTGTCAGTCGAAAAAGTGGCGGGTTCAAAGAGCGTGACGCTGGAAATTCAGGTATTACCCTTTATACTGCCCTATCGCCATAGAGCACGACCATTACGGGTTAAAGATATCAATGAGTCAGACTGAAACTACCGCTCCGAGCAAATTCTCCCTCTTACCCGGGAGCATCACCCGTTTCTTTCTTCTTTTGATCGTTGTGCTGCTAGTCACAATGGGGGTTATGGTTCAGAGCGCGGTTAACGCCTGGCTGAAGGACAAAAGCTATCAGGTTGTTGATATCACCCACGCCGTCCACAAGCGCATTGATACCTGGCGCTATGCAACCTGGCAGATTTACGACAACATCGCGGCCGCGCCGGCAACCTCCTCCGGAGACGGGCTTCAGGAGACTCGCCTGAAGCAGGACGTCTATTATCTGGAAAAACCACAGCGCAAAACCGAAGCGCTGATCTTCGGCTCTCATGACAGCGCAACGCTTGAGATGACCCAGCGCATCTCAACCTATCTTGATACCCTTTGGGGTGCCGAGACGGTGCCGTGGTCGATGTACTATCTGAACGGTCAGGACAACAGCATGATCCTGATTTCAACCCTGCCGCTAAAAGATCTCTCTTCCGGTTTCAAAGAGACGACCGTGGGCAGCATTGTCGATTCCCGCCGGGCAGAAATGCTGCAGCAGGCGAACGCCCTTGATGAACGTGAGAGCTTCTCATCTCTGCGCCGCCTCGCCTGGCAGAATGGTCATTACTTTACGCTGCGTACCACCTTTAACCAGCCAGGCCATCTGGCGACGGTGGTGGCCTTCGATTTGCCCATCAATGACTTGATTCCACCGGATATGCCGCTCGACAGCTTCCGTCTGGAGCCGGACAGCAGCACTCAGAATATGCGAGCCGCATCGGACAAAGAGGCCGCAGAGAGCGTATCGATCTCCTTTAACGGCTCGAAAATCGAAATTGCCTCTTCGCTGAACTCAACCGGTATGCGTCTGGTGTGGCAAGTGCCGTTCGGCACCCTGCTGCTTGATACGCTGCAAAATATCCTCCTGCCCCTGCTGCTGAATATCGGCCTGCTGGCGCTGGCGCTGTTTGGCTACAGCACGTTCCGCTTCCAGTCAGGGCGTCAAAGCGATGCCGCCCCGGTCCCGGCAGGAACCAGTAACGAACTGCGCGTGTTGCGCGCGCTGAATGAAGAGATTATTTCCGTGCTGCCGCTTGGGGTGCTGGTTCACGATCAGGAAGCCAACCGTACGGTGATGAGCAATAAAATTGCTGACCACCTGCTGCCTCATCTCAATCTGCAGAACATCACCGCTATGGCGGATCAACATCAGGGCGTGATTCAGGCCACCATTAATAACGAGCTGTATGAGATCCGACAGTTCCGCAGCCAGATCGCCTCCCGCACGCAGATCTTCATCATCCGCGATCAGGATCGTGAAGTGCTGGTGAATAAAAAGCTCAAGCAGGCACAACGTCTGTATGAGAAAAACCAGCAGGGACGCGCTGCCTTTATGCAGAATATTGGTGATGCCTTCAAGAAGCCGTTAAAAACGCTGGCGACCCAGGCGGCGGCGCTGAATACATCTGAAAGCCATCAGCTTGCCTGCCAGGCCGACTCGCTGGTGCGCATGGTAGATGAGATCCAGCTGGCCAATATGCTCGAAAATGATTTCTGGAAAGGAACGCCGACCCTCTTCTCTATCCAGAATCTGATCGATGAAGTGGTGCCTGAGGTCCTGCCCGTGATTAAGCGCAAAGGGCTGCAGTTGCTGATCAATAACCATTTACCGGCGAATGATGAACGTCACGGCGATCGCGAAGCGCTGCGTCGCATTCTGCTGATGATTATTCAGTACGCCGTCACCACCACCCAGATCGGCAAGATCACCCTGGAAGTCAGTACCGACGAGTCGGCTGAAGATCGCCTGACGTTCCGTATCCTGGATACCGGGGAAGGCGTAACGACAAGCGAAATCGATAATCTGCATTTCCCGTTCCTGAATGACACCCAGAGCGATCATTACGGCAAGGCCAATGCCCTGACCTTCTGGCTGTGCGATCAGCTGGCACGTAAGCTCGGTGGCCATCTGAATATCAAGGCCCGCGAATCACTTGGCACGCGTTACTCACTGCACGTTAAAATGGCGGCGAATCCACAGGAAGAAGACGAAGAACGCCTGCTGGATGATGTGGTCGTGATGGTGGATGTGACCTCGAATGAGATCCGCAATATTGTGGTTCGTCAGTTAGAAAACTGGGGCGCGGCCTGCATAACGCCGGATGAAAGACTCTCAAGTCAAGAATTTGATCTGTTTTTAACTGATAATCCGTCTAATCTTACTGCCTCCGGCTTGCTTTTAAGCGATGATGAGCCAGGCGTGCGAAAAATCGGCCCAGGCCAGCTGCGCGTCAACTTTAATATAAGCAATGCGATGCAGGAAGCTGTACTACAACTAATAGAAGAGCAACTGGCGCAGGAAGAGATAGCGGAATCACCGTTAGGCGGCAATGAAAATGCCGAGCTTCACGCCAGCGGATACTATTCACTCTTTGTTGATACAGTACCAGATGATGTTAAGCGGTTGTATACTGAGTCCGCTGCGAATGATTTTGCAGCGCTGGCACAGACAGCACACCGGCTTAAAGGGGTGTTTGCCATGCTTAATCTGGTTCCCGGCAAGCAGTTATGTGAAACGCTGGAACATCTAATTCGTGAGAAAGATGCCTCTGGCATTGAAAAATACATCAGCGACATTGACGCCTACGTCAAAAGCTTGCTGTAGCAAGGTAGCCTTATACATGAACAATATGAACGTAATTATTGCCGATGACCATCCGATTGTACTGTTCGGTATTCGCAAATCACTTGAACAGATCGAGTGGGTGAATGTAGTCGGTGAATTTGAAGACTCTACAGCACTGATCAATAACCTCCCAAAGCTTGATGCGCATGTGCTCATCACCGATCTCTCCATGCCTGGGGACAAATACGGTGATGGGATCACACTCATCAAATATATCAAACGTCACTTCCCGGACATCTCGATCATTGTTCTGACCATGAACAACAACCCGGCCATTCTGAGCGCCGTGCTGGATCTGGATATCGAAGGGATTGTACTGAAACAGGGTGCGCCGACCGATCTGCCAAAAGCGCTCGCTGCGCTGCAGAAAGGCAAGAAGTTCACGCCTGAAAGCGTCTCTCGTCTGCTGGAAAAAATCAGCGCCGGTGGCTATGGCGACAAACGCCTGTCTCCGAAAGAGAGCGAAGTTCTGCGCCTGTTCGCCGAAGGTTTCCTGGTCACCGAGATTGCCAAGAAGCTGAACCGCAGTATTAAAACCATCAGTAGCCAGAAGAAATCAGCAATGATGAAACTGGGTGTGGATAACGATATTGCGCTGCTGAACTATCTCTCCTCCGTTACGCTGAGCGCGTCGGATAAGGATTGATGTTGACCGGGTGTGCGGCCTGATGGCCTCACCTCCCCCCTCCCGGCGTGTGAGGGAAACAACAAAAAAGGCCCTGACGGGCCTTTTTTTATACTCTCGCTTTTCTGACCCGCTCCGCATACACGGAGATCGTCTGTTTCAGAACGTCCAGCGTCACCGGTTTCGACAGACAACTGTCCATCCCTGACTCCAGACAGCGCTGTTTCTCTTCCGCCAGCGCATTCGCCGTCACGCCCACGACCGGCAACGTCAGGCCAAGCTGGCGTATACGCTGCGTCAGACGGTAGCCATCCATATTCGGCATGTTGACGTCGCTAAGAACGATATCAATGTGGTTTTTACTCAGCACATTCAGCGCATCCACGCCGTCATTGGCGGTTTTGCACTGATAGCCAAGCGAACCCAGCTGGTCTGCCAACAGGCGACGGTTAATCGGATGGTCATCCACCACCAGAATCATCATATCGTCATTCAGCGATGCCAGCGCATCCGGTGACGGCAACTCCGTCGCCCCGTCGCTATCTTCCAGCTGCACGCTGTAAATACGTGCCAGCAGGCTCATGAGCTCATGCGGCGTCGCCACGCTGTGCACCCATTCACCCGGAGCTCGTTCGACCGGAATACCGATATGGCGACGGCAGAAGTGAACCACCCCTCTGCCCTGCCAGGGTTGTTCCAGCACCTCGTCGGTGATCAGCACATCGTCAACATCCGGCGTTTGCCCTTCATAGCGGGACACGCGCACGCCGCTGTGGGTAAGAAGCGCCGTCAGGTAATCATTCAGGGAGGCATTGTGTACTGCCAGCCAGCAGCGCTTATCGCTCAGGCCGTCCACCACCGCTTTTGCCGGGTACTGGGCAGAATAGAGCGGAATGCGGATAGTAAACTGGCTGCCCATGCCTGGCTCGGTATCAACGGAGATATCGCCGTCCATCATGCTCACGAGCTTCTCACAGATCGCCAGACCCAGCCCGGTCCCCTGGAAGTTACGCTGTACGCCGGTACCGACCTGAAAGAACGGGTCAAACAGACGCACCACTTCCTTCGCCGGGATACCCACGCCGGTATCACGCACGCGAATACTCAGGTAGTCCCCTGCCCGGCACACGTGCAACACAATGCAGCCGATATCGGTAAATTTAATGGCGTTACTGAGCAGGTTAGAAATGACCTGCTGCAGACGCATCGGATCGCCATGCAGCGTCAGCGGCACGTCCGGCTCAATAAAGCAGTAGAGGCCCAGCTGTTTACGTACCACCAGCGGCAGATAGTTGGCGCTGATGTGGTTCATCACCTCGCGCGGAGAGAACTCCCGCGGCTCAATTTTCAGCTGCTCCGACTCAATTTTGGAGAAATCGAGAATATCGCTGATGATTTTCAGCAGCAGGCTGGAGGAGTTATTCATCGCCGTCACCAGGCGATCGACCCCTTTCGGCAGCTCTTTGGTCTGGAGAAGATCAAGGTTACCGATAATCCCGTACAGCGGGGTACGCAACTCGTGGCTGACGGTGGCAAGGAACATGGATTTCGACTGGCTGGCCTGCTCGGCGGCCTGCGCCATCTCCTGCAGGGACTCTTCCATCTTCACACGCGCCGAGACGTCAACCAGGACGCAAATTGCCACGTTCTCATTACGATAGCGGGAGTGCACAAAGCTGATTTGCAGGTTCGTGTGCGTGCTGGTCAGCACGTCAACGAAGTTCACCTGCTGGCCACAGATAATCTGCGTCAGCCTCTGTCGGTCCTCATGCGTCAGCATGTTCAGGTAGTTATGCGCCAGCTCGTTACTGAGGATATTGGTCCCGTCCTGCGTGCGCAGGATGCAGATCCCCACCGGCGCCGAGGCGACAATCTTGCGGTTAAACTGCTCGTGCTCTTCCAGCCGCTGGGCGTCGCTTTCGGCGGGTATAAAGATTTTGCGCTCATACATTCGCGCCAGGGTAAACAGCGCCCCCCCGGCCAGCAGATTCAGCAAAATCGCGTTCATGATAAGAATGCGGATCCGCTCAAGCACCATATCCACGGGCAGCGAATAGACAATACTCAGTGACGAAGGCGGCAAACTCTTTTTAAGCACCAGCTCACGGAAGCCTGAGGTATAGCCAAACCACGACCGCTCCTGCATCCAGTGCGGGTCGACGTTCAGTCGATTATCCGGACCGGCAAGTGAGATCAGGGTATGTCCGTTTTCATCCAGAATGGTCACGCCCATCGGCAGACTGCCCGGCGTGAAGAAGTTTTCCATGCGAATGGTCTGTTCAATCCCCAGCAGCGCCTGCAGACGATTGCCCAGATAGACCGGCGTGAGGGCGTAGAAATAGCCCACGCCCATACGTGGCCCCTGGCTTATCCAGAAGATGTTATTCCCGCGCTCGTCCTGCGGCGCATTGCGATATTTCACAATACGTTCGTGCAGGCTTTTCAGCGCATCATCGCGCTCAACGGGCACATCGCGCAGGCCAAAGTCGGCCATGCAGAGATTTTCACTGCCAATCAGGAAGACGCGGTTCAGATCATAGGCGGCGGAAAAGTTGTCACGCCAGTAGCGCATAAACCAGGAGAGCGACTCCAGTGAACCACGCCAGGTGCTGCCCATCGCAGAGCAATCGGAATCCGGAAACAGCGGCTCGAAATTCGGTACTTCGGTTTTGTCATTACGCCCACGGATGGCAAGAATGCCGTTTTCCGCGGTCAGGCGATTCTCGGCAATGTACTTCAGCTCCTTCATCACGTCGGACGTTCGCTGAATATAGCGCTGGGCCTGATCGGAGCTTAAGTTAAACTCCTGGCGGATCTCCGCTTCTTTCTGATGAAGGGCGTTAACGATGTAGAACACCGACAATAATGCCACCAGCAACCAAAGCAAGAGCGCCAGCGCCCGAAACAGATAGCGAGAGACTTTCAGCGTGGTACGAAAGGAGACGAGGTATTTCAAAGGGGCGAGGCTCCGCCGTCGGGGTCAAAAAGAATGTGGTTAAGGTAGCGGTAAACGCGCCTTGTCGCAACGTTCACTTATCTGCTTGTGCAAAAGAAAAGGGCCGGAAACCGGCCCTTTTTGCATCAGGAGACATTACTCGTCAGCGTCATCCGCTGCATCATCTTCGGTATCGGCTTCTGGTGCGATTTCATCATCACCTTCTGCGACGCTACCGTCGATGGAGTCGAGCTCTTCGTCATCCACAGGCTCAGCTACACGCTGCAGACCCACGACGTTTTCATCTTCCGCGGTACGGATGAGGATCACACCCTGAGTATTACGGCCAACCACGCTGATCTCAGATACGCGTGTACGCACCAGCGTACCGGCATCCGTGATCATCATGATCTGGTCGGCATCGTCTACCTGTACCGCACCCACAACGGATCCGTTGCGCTCGGTAACCTTGATAGAGATAACGCCCTGCGTGCCACGAGACTTGGTCGGGTATTCGCTTTCGGCAGTACGTTTACCGTAGCCGTTCTGCGTGACGGTCAGGATAGCACCTTCACCGCGCGGAACGATCAGGGAAACGACGGTATCTTCACCGGCCAGTTTGATACCACGAACACCTGTTGCAGTACGGCCCATCGCACGAACCGCGTTCTCTTTGAAGCGCACCACTTTACCGGCGGCGGAGAACAGCATCACTTCATCAGAACCGGAGGTGAGGTCAACGCCAATCAGTTCGTCACCGTCGTTCAGGTTCACCGCGATGATACCGGCAGAACGTGGACGGCTGAATTCGGTCAGCGCGGTTTTCTTCACGGTACCGCTGGCGGTCGCCATAAAGACGTTCACGCCTTCTTCGTACTCACGTACCGGCAGAATCGCGGTGATACGTTCGTTCGCTTCCAGCGGCAGCAGGTTCACGATTGGACGACCACGTGCACCACGGCTCGCTTCTGGCAGCTGATAGACCTTCATCCAGTACAGACGACCACGGCTTGAGAAGCAGAGGATCGTGTCATGGGTGTTTGCCACCAGCAGACGGTCAATAAAGTCTTCTTCTTTAATACGTGCTGCCGATTTGCCTTTACCGCCACGACGCTGTGCTTCGTAGTCGGTCAGCGGCTGATACTTCACATAGCCCTGGTGAGACAGGGTGACCACCACATCTTCGCGGTTGATCAGATCTTCAATGTTGATATCAGAGCTGTTCGCCGTGATTTCGGTGCGACGCTCATCGCCGAACTGATCGCGGACCAGTTCCAGCTCTTCACGGATCACTTCCATCAGGCGCTCTGCGCTACCCAGGATATGCAGCAGCTCGGCAATCTGTTCCAGCAGTTCTTTGTATTCGTCGAGCAGTTTTTCGTGCTCAAGGCCGGTCAGTTTCTGCAGACGCAGATCCAGAATCGCCTGGGCCTGCTGTTCAGTCAGGTAGTACTGACCGTCACGCACGCCGAACTCAGGCTCCAGCCACTCAGGACGCGCAGCATCGTCGCCAGCGCGTTCCAGCATGGCGGCCACGTTGCCCAGATCCCACGGACGGGCAATCAGAGACGCTTTCGCTTCCGCAGGGGTTGGTGCGCGGCGAATCAACTCAATGATTGGGTCGATGTTTGCCAGTGCAACGGCCAGCGCTTCAAGGATATGCGCACGATCGCGGGCTTTACGCAGTTCGAAAATAGTACGGCGAGTCACCACTTCACGGCGGTGACGCACAAACGCGCTCAGAATATCTTTCAGGTTCATGATCTTCGGCTGACCATGGTGCAATGCAACCATGTTGATACCGAAGGAGACCTGGAGCTGAGTCTGGGAATACAGGTTGTTCAGTACAACCTCGCCCACCGCGTCGCGTTTGATTTCAATCACGATGCGCATGCCGTCTTTATCAGATTCGTCACGCAGCGCGCTGATGCCTTCAACACGTTTTTCTTTTACCAGCTCGGCGATTTTTTCAATCAGACGCGCTTTGTTCACCTGATACGGGATCTCGTGAACAATGATGGTTTCACGGCCGGTTTTGGCGTCCGCTTCCACTTCGGCGCGGGCACGGATATAAATCTTGCCACGTCCGGTGCGGTACGCTTCTTCAATACCACGACGACCGTTGATGATCGCCGCCGTCGGGAAGTCTGGACCCGGGATGTGTTCCATCAGCCCTTCAATGCTGATGTCTTCATCCTCAATATAGGCCAGGCAGCCGTTGATCACTTCCGTGATGTTATGCGGTGGAATGTTGGTTGCCATACCGACGGCGATACCGGACGAACCGTTCACCAGCAGGTTAGGGATTTTCGTTGGCATAACGTCCGGAATGCGTTCCGTGCCGTCATAGTTATCAACGAAATCAACCGTCTCTTTTTCCAGGTCAGCCATCAGCTCATGGGCAATTTTCGCCAGACGGATTTCCGTATAACGCATTGCCGCGGCGGAGTCGCCGTCGATAGAACCAAAGTTACCCTGACCATCTACCAGCATGTAACGCAGCGAGAATGGCTGCGCCATTCGGACGATAGTGTCGTACACCGCGGAATCACCATGGGGATGGTATTTACCGATTACGTCACCAACGACACGGGCAGATTTTTTGTAGGCTTTATTCCAGTCATTGCCCAATACGTTCATGGCGTATAGTACGCGACGGTGTACCGGCTTCAGGCCATCGCGGACGTCCGGCAGCGCACGGCCAACAATGACCGACATCGCATAGTCCAGATAGGAGCTCTTCAGCTCTTCCTCGATGTTAACCGGTGTAATTTCTCTCGCAAGGTCGCTCATCTAACCGCTATCCCTCTACTGTATCCCGGATTCAAAGGTCGCAAATTATAACACAGCCGCGGTGATTGAGGTAAACCAATAAGCTTTATTCAACCGCGCGGGCTGATATACTCCGAAGTCTTGCAAAATAAGGAGTAAAAGCGCCCATGAATGCCGAAAAATCCCCGGTGGCTCACAACGTTGACCATGAAGAGATTGCCAAATTCGAAGCGGTGGCATCCCGCTGGTGGGATCTCGAAGGTGAGTTTAAACCTCTGCACCGCATTAACCCGCTGCGCCTGGGCTATATCGCGGAGCGTTCCGGCGGCCTGTTCGGTAAGAAAGTGCTCGACGTCGGCTGCGGCGGCGGCATTCTGGCAGAAAGCATGGCGCGCGAAGGGGCCACCGTCACCGGTCTGGATATGGGCTTTGAACCGCTGCAGGTTGCCCGTCTTCATGCGCTGGAATCTGGAGTGCAGGTGGAATATGTGCAGGAAACCGTCGAAGAACATGCGGCGAAGCATGCCCATCAGTACGACGTGGTGACCTGTATGGAGATGCTGGAGCACGTTCCCGACCCCCAGTCCGTGGTTCACGCCTGTGCAAAACTGGTGAAACCGGGCGGCCAGGTCTTCTTCTCAACGATCAACCGAAACGGAAAAGCCTGGCTGATGGCGGTCGTCGGGGCGGAGTATGTGCTGCGTATGGTGCCAAAAGGCACGCACGACGTGAAGAAATTCATCAAGCCTGCTGAATTACTGAGCTGGGTTGATCAGACGTGGCTCAAGGAGCAGCACATCACCGGTCTGCATTACAATCCATTGACCGATAAATTCAAACTCGCACCGGGTGTAGATGTTAACTATATGTTGCATACAACCGCCAAAAACGACTGACGTCATCCATTATTCTTATAAAGATTGCGCGACATCATGTTGCGCAATTCTGACCTCCCGTTGAAGAAATCAGCACTCGATCAAATTTTGAATTTTTTTTCTTAATTATTGACATCTCTTCCAGGCCTTACGGTACGAGGACTTAGCCTTTTTTACCCTTTGACAACCTCAATTTAACGTCAAAATCAACCCTTGTGCTGAAAAGATTCGATACTAGAATACTCACCATATAGCGTTTTTCTTATCGCAAACCCCCTATATGTAGTATTTATCCACAGAGTTAGTCACAAGACGGATCTGTGGATAAGCGGGGGATATTTTTTATTTCACGGACAGGTAAAACCCACATGAATCAGAGTCTGCTGGTGACTAAGCGCGACGGTACCACCGAGCGTATCAATCTGGACAAAATCCATCGTGTTCTCGACTGGGCAGCAGAAGGACTGAATAACGTATCTATCTCCCAGGTTGAACTGCGCTCTCACATTCAGTTCTACGATGGCATCAAGACGTCTGATATCCACGAAACCATCATCAAGGCTGCGGCGGATCTCATCTCCCGTGAAGCCCCGGATTATCAGTACCTCGCTGCACGTCTGGCGATTTTCCACCTGCGTAAAAAAGCGTACGGCCAGTTTGAGCCGCCAAAGCTTTACGATCACGTGGTGAAAATGGTTGAGCTGGGCAAATACGACACGCATCTGCTGGAAGACTATACGGAAGAAGAGTTCGAGCAGATGAACGGGTTTATCGATCACTGGCGCGACATGAACTTCTCTTACGCGGCGGTGAAGCAGCTCGAAGGCAAATACCTGGTTCAGAACCGTGTGACCGGTGAGATCTACGAAAGCGCCCAGTTCCTCTATATTCTGGTGGCCGCCTGCCTGTTCTCTAACTACCCGCGTGACACCCGTCTGGAATACGTGAAGCGTTTCTACGATGCGGTTTCCACGTTCAAGATTTCTCTGCCTACGCCAATCATGTCTGGCGTGCGTACCCCAACCCGTCAGTTCAGCTCATGCGTCCTGATCGAGTGTGGTGACAGCCTGGATTCCATCAACGCGACCTCCAGCGCCATCGTGAAATATGTCTCCCAGCGTGCCGGTATCGGCATCAACGCCGGTCGCATCCGTGCACTGGGTAGCCCGATTCGCGGCGGTGAAGCGTTCCACACCGGCTGTATCCCGTTCTACAAATACTTCCAGACCGCGGTAAAATCCTGCTCTCAGGGCGGCGTACGCGGTGGTGCAGCCACCCTGTTCTACCCAATGTGGCACCTGGAAGTGGAAAGCCTGTTGGTACTGAAAAACAACCGTGGCGTTGAAGGCAACCGCGTTCGTCACATGGACTACGGCGTACAGATCAACAAGCTGATGTACACCCGTCTGCTGAAAGGTGAAGACATCACCCTGTTCAGCCCGTCCGACGTTCCGGGCCTGTATGACGCGTTCTTCGCCGATCAGGATGAGTTCGAGCGTCTGTACACCAAATACGAAAAAGACGACAGCATCCGTAAGCAGCGCGTTAAGGCGGTTGACCTGTTCTCCCTGATGATGCAGGAACGTGCCTCTACCGGCCGTATCTACATTCAGAACGTTGACCACTGCAACACCCATAGCCCGTTTGACCCGGTGGTTGCGCCAGTGCGCCAGTCTAACCTGTGCCTGGAAATCGCCCTGCCGACCAAACCGCTGGAAGATGTTAACGACGAAAACGGCGAAATCGCGCTCTGCACCCTCTCTGCTTTCAACCTGGGCGCTATCAAGAGCCTGGAAGAGCTGGAAGAACTGGCGGTGCTGGCCGTGCGTGCGCTGGATGCCCTGCTGGATTACCAGGACTACCCAATCCCGGCGGCAAAACGTGGAGCGATGGGCCGTCGTACCCTCGGTATCGGCGTTATCAACTTTGCCTACTGGCTGGCGAAACACGGTAAGCGTTACTCCGACGGCAGCGCGAACAACCTGACCCACGAAACGTTCGAAGCGATTCAGTACTACCTGCTGAAAGCCTCCAACGAGCTGGCGAAAGAGCAAGGCGCGTGCCCGTGGTTCAACGAAACCACCTATGCGAAAGGCATTCTGCCGATCGATACCTACAAGAAAGACCTGGATGCGATTTCTAACGAACCGCTGCATCTGGACTGGGAAGCGCTGCGTGAATCCATCAAGACTCACGGCCTGCGTAACTCCACGCTGTCTGCCCTGATGCCGTCTGAGACCTCTTCGCAGATCTCTAACGCCACCAACGGTATTGAACCACCGCGCGGCCACGTCAGCATTAAAGCGTCGAAAGACGGTATTCTGCGTCAGGTTGTGCCTGACTACGAGCTGCTGAAAGACAACTACGAGCTGCTGTGGGAAATGCCAAACAACGACGGTTACCTGCAGCTGGTGGGGATCATGCAGAAGTTTATCGACCAGTCGATTTCTGCTAACACCAACTACGACCCGACGCGCTTCCCGTCTGGCAAGGTACCGATGCAGCAACTGTTGAAAGACCTGCTCACCGCCTACAAATTTGGTGTGAAAACCCTGTACTATCACAACACCCGTGATGGTGCGGAAGACGCTCAGGATGACATGGCACCGTCAATTCAGGACGATGGCTGCGAAAGCGGCGCATGTAAGATCTAATGAAGGGCGGGGATATCCCCGCCTTTATTTCGTAAGACAGGACTCCAATTCATGGCATACACCACCTTTTCACAGACGAAAAACGACCAGCTCAAAGAGCCGATGTTCTTCGGGCAACCGGTCAACGTGGCACGCTACGATCAGCAAAAATATGACATCTTCGAAAAGCTGATTGAAAAGCAACTCTCCTTCTTCTGGCGCCCGGAAGAAGTTGACGTCTCTCGCGATCGTATCGATTTCCAGGCGTTGCCGGAGCACGAAAAGCATATCTTCATCAGTAACCTGAAGTACCAGACGCTGCTGGACTCCATTCAGGGCCGTAGCCCGAACGTGGCGCTGCTGCCGCTGATCTCCATTCCGGAGCTGGAAACCTGGGTGGAAACCTGGGCGTTTTCTGAGACCATCCACTCCCGCTCTTACACCCACATTATCCGCAACATCGTTAACGATCCGGCGGTGGTGTTTGACGATATCGTCACTAACGAGCAGATCCAGAAACGTGCTGAAGGTATTGCGCACTACTACGACGAACTGATCGAGATGACCAGCTACTGGCATCTGCTGGGCGAAGGCACCCACACCGTGAACGGCAAAACCGTCACCGTGAGCCTGCGTGCGCTGAAGAAACAGCTTTACCTGTGCCTGATGAGCGTTAACGCACTGGAAGCCATCCGCTTCTACGTGAGCTTCGCCTGCTCCTTCGCGTTTGCAGAACGCAAGCTGATGGAAGGTAATGCCAAAATCATCCGTCTGATCGCCCGTGACGAGGCCCTGCACCTGACCGGCACCCAGCATATGCTGAACCTGCTGCGCAGCGGTACAGACGATCCGGAGATGGCTGAGATTGCCGAAGAGTGCAAACAGGAGTGCTATGACCTGTTCGTGCTGGCCGCTCAGCAGGAGAAAGAGTGGGCAGACTACCTGTTCCGCGACGGCTCCATGATTGGCCTGAACAAAGACATCCTGTGCCAGTATGTTGAGTACATCACCAACATTCGTATGCAGGCGGTCGGGCTTGAGCTGCCGTTCAAAACCCGCTCTAACCCAATTCCGTGGATCAACACCTGGCTGGTATCCGATAACGTGCAGGTTGCGCCACAGGAAGTGGAAGTCAGTTCTTATCTGGTCGGGCAGATTGACTCTGAAGTTAACACCGACGACCTGAGCGACTTCCAGCTCTGATGAGCCGCGTAACGCTTAGCCTTTCCGGTACCGAAGTGCTGTGCCGGGAAGAACACCCTTCCCTGTTGATTGCGCTTGAGGCGCATCAGGTTGAAGTGGAGTATCAATGCCGCTCAGGCTATTGCGGCTCATGTCGCTGCCGTTTAGTCGCCGGACAAGTGGACTGGCTGACCGAACCGCTGGCCTTCATCAACGAAGGTGAAATTTTGCCCTGCTGCTGCCGGGCAAAAGGCGATATAGAGATTGAGATGTAAACCGCCCCTCCGGGCGAAATAAAAAAGGGCCTTACGGCCCTTTTTCTTTTACTTCAAAAACTGCACGGCTTTATCCGGGAAATCGGTGAACAGCCCGTCCACCCCGGCCTGGTTATACAGCACGTCGTACAGCTGGTTTACGTCCGTCGCATAAGCCGGTAGCTGGTCCGCACGCACCGTATACGGATGAACCTGCATATGGCTGGCATGCGCCTCTTTCACCATTGCCGTCAGCTTGACGTGGCCTGGCGTTGAGCCTTCCGCCACCAGCATATGGTAATCCGGTCCGATACCGTCGGCGTACTGCGCGATCTGTTTCATTGCGCCCGGCTTAAACATCCAGTCGTAGTTGTAATTCACCCACGTGCCGTCGGGCTGTTTCTCCTGAGTTTCATTCCAGTCGGTGTAGGCAATCAGCTGTACCAGATTGAGATCCATCCCTCTCTTTGGCTCCAGCTCGGTTTTGATGCGCTTCAGCTCAGCGGCGTCAAAACACTGCAGATAGACTTTGTCGCGCTTGCTGGTGTAGCCGTACTTTTTCAGCACGTCCAGCGTCTTCGCGGCAATGTCCTTCCCTTCCTGATGGTGGAACCACGGCGCTTTTATCTCCGGGTAGATGCCGATGTTTTTCCCGGTTGAGTGGTTCAGTCCCTGAACAAACTCAATCTCTTCTTCGAAGGTATGAATGCGAAAATCAGATTTACCCATCGGGAAACGTCCCGGATAGACCTGCACCTTCTTGCCGTTTTCAACCTCGAAACCCTCGGTAAACTTCAGCGAACGAATCTCATCCAGCGTAAAGTCAATGGCGTAGTAGCGACCATCTTTGCGGGCGCGGGCCGGAAAACGCTCAGCCACGTCCGTCACGCGGTCAAGATAGTGGTCATGAAGGACGACCAGCTGGTCGTCACGGGTCATCACCAGATCCTGCTCGAGATAATCAGCCCCCTGCGCATAGGCCATCGCTTTTGCCGGGAGCGTGTGCTCTGGCAGATAGCCGCTTGCGCCGCGATGGGCGATAACTATTTTCTCGTTAGCCAGCGCTGAACCTGTCATCAGGCCCGCCACCAGTAGGCCCGTTGCTACGTAAGTTAATTTCATCAGCCTTCTCCTTATTGACGACGCGCCTGCATTTCGGCGTGATGACGTTTTTCACCAATCATCACCACAATCAACAGCAGCACCGCCAGCACGCTACCGCCAATCATCACCATAAAGCCGCCGTCCCAGCCGAAGAAGTCAACGGTGTAGCCCACAATGGCGCTCGCCGCGACCGAACCGCCCAGATAACCGAACAGACCGGTAAAGCCGGCTGCCGTACCTGCCGCTTTCTTCGGCGCCAGCTCCAGGGCATGCAGACCAATCAGCATCACCGGGCCGTAAATCAGGAAGCCGATAACGATCATACAGGCCATATCGATTGATGGGTTACCCGGCGGGTTGAGCCAGTAAACCACGGTGGCAATGGTCACCAGCGTCATAAAGAAGACGCCCGTCGCACCACGGTTACCCCGGAATACTTTGTCCGACATCCAGCCGCAAATCAGCGTCCCCGGGATCCCGGCGTATTCATAGAGGAAGTAAGCCCAGGAGGATTTATCCAGCGCGAAATGCTTCACCTCTTTCAGATAGGTAGGTGACCAGTCGAGGATGCCGTAACGCAGCAGGTACACGAAGACGTTGGCCACCGCGATATACCACAGCAGTTTGTTGGGCAGGACGTACTTCATGAAGATCTGTTTGGCCGTCAGCTCTTCTTCATGCTGCTCGCTGTAATCATCCGGATAGTCGTTTTTGTACTCTTCAATCGGCGGCAGGCCACAGGACTGCGGCGTGTCACGCATCAGGGCGAAAGCGATAACCGCCACCAGAATGGCACCAAAGGCAGGCATATAAAGCGCGGCTTTCCAGTCGTTAAACCACGCCATCCCCAGCAGGAACAGCAGAGGTGGAATACCACCACCGACGTTATGCGCACAGTTCCACACCGACACGATGCCGCCACGCTCTTTCTGCGACCACCAGTGCACCATGGTGCGCCCGCAAGGCGGCCACCCCATTCCCTGGAACCAGCCACAGAGGAACAGCAGCACGAACATCACGGCGATGCTGGAGGTTGCCCATGGCACAAAGCCCATGAACAGCATCACCGCTGCCGCCAGGATCAGACCCGCAGGCAGGAACACGCGTGGATTCGAGCGATCGGACACTGAACCCATGATGAATTTGGAAAAACCGTAAGCGATAGAGATCCCCGACAGCGCGAACCCCAGATCGCCACGAGAAAAACCCTGCTCCACCAGATACGGCATGGCGAGCGCAAAGTTTTTACGCACCAGGTAGTACGCCGCGTACCCGAAGAAGATCCCCAGGAAGATTTGCCAACGCAGACGACGGTATAGCGGATCAATTTCTGCCTCTGGCAGACGCGCCCGATGCGGCGCAGGTTTGAAGATACTGAGCATGACAGCCTCCGTGGCCAGGTATTGAATTTACAGGGGTTTAACTGCCCCACACTCCAGAGAGGCGGCGATGTTAAGAAATCACGGTGATTGTTACTGTGAATCAACGCACAAATTGTTACAGAAATATGACAATGTGCGCAGAAAAGCGCATGGAATCACGTTTCACTTTCGAATTTCGTTCGTTTATGTTCGAAATCAAACAAACCACAGTTTTGATGTGGCTAAATGGTAAAAAACGAACACAGAGGGATAACAATGACAATTCACGATCCTCGCTACAGCGATGTGATTATCATTGGCGGTGGCGCCACCGGCGCCGGCATCGCACGCGACTGCGCCCTGCGTGGGCTGAGCGTCACGCTTCTGGAGCGCCATGACATTGCGACGGGCGCAACCGGGCGCAATCATGGTCTGCTACACAGTGGTGCCCGTTACGCGGTGACCGACCCCGAATCCGCGCGGGAATGCATTGCTGAAAACCAGATCCTCAGACGCATTGCCCGCCACTGCATTGAACCGACCAACGGTCTGTTCATTACGCTTCCCGAAGACGATCTCTCATTTCAGCCAACCTTTGTGACCGCCTGCCGCGCTGCAGGGATTGAGGCTGACGTCATCGACCCCGAACTCGCGCGTCGTCTGGAACCGTCTGTCAACCCGGCCCTTATCGGCGCGGTGAAGGTCCCGGACGGTACGGTTGACCCTTTCCGCCTGACCGCCGCGAACATGCTGGACGCCCGTGAACACGGCGCACAGGTTCTGACCGGGCAGGAAGTGACCGGGCTTATCCGTGAAGGGAACCGCGTCTGCGGCGTGCGTGTTTTTGATACGCAGTATAAGGAGCATGGCGAACTGTACGCCGCCGTGGTGGTCAACGCGGCGGGGATCTGGGGGCAACGCATCGCGGAGTACGCCGAGCTGTCTGTGCGCATGTTCCCGGCAAAAGGCTCGCTGCTGATCCTCGACCACCGCATTAACAACCACGTGATCAACCGCTGCCGCAAACCTTCTGATGCCGACATCCTGGTGCCGGGCGATACCATTTCGCTTATCGGCACCACCTCAACCCACGTGGACTATAGCGAGATTGATTACAACCGCGTGACCGCCGACGAGGTGGATATCCTGCTGCGCGAAGGGGAAAAGCTGGCTCCCGTGATGGCGCAGACCCGAATTCTTCGCGCCTATGCCGGCGTGCGCCCTCTGGTGGCGAGCGATAACGACCCGAGCGGGCGCAACGTCAGCCGTGGCATCGTGCTGCTCGACCACGCCGCACGCGATGGCCTGGACGGGTTTATCACCATCACCGGCGGCAAGCTGATGACCTACCGCCTGATGGCCGAGTGGGCAACCGATGCCGTCTGCCGCAAGCTGGGTAATAGCGAACGGTGTGTGACCGCAGAGCAACCACTGCCTGGCTCGCGTCAGTCCACCGAGAAAACGCTGCAAAAAATCATCTCCCTTTCCGCCCCCCTGCGCGGTTCCGCCATCTATCGCCACGGAGACCGCACGCCGGTCTGGCTGGGGGAAGGACGGCTGAGCCGTAGCCTGGTGTGTGAATGCGAAGCCGTCACGGCGGGTGAAGTGCAATACGCCGTGGAGAATCTGACCGTCAACAGCCTGCTTGATTTACGTCGGCGCACCCGCGTGGGCATGGGCACCTGCCAGGGTGAGCTGTGCGCCTGCCGTGCCGCCGGGTTGTTACAACGTTTTCATACCACCACTGCCACCCAGTCGCTGGCACAACTCAGTGATTTCCTGAACGAACGCTGGAAAGGTATTCAGCCTGTCGCCTGGGGTGATGCCCTGCGTGAAAGCGAGTTTACCCGCTGGGTCTACCAGGGGCTGTGCGGTCTTGAGAAGGAGCAACAGGATGAAATTTGATACCGTGATTGTCGGTGGTGGGCTGGCGGGTCTGCTCTGTGGTATCAGGCTAACGAAGCAGGGGCTGCGCTGCGCCATCATCACCCGGGGCCAGAGCGCACTGCACTTCTCGTCGGGTTCGCTGGATCTGCTGGATGAGGCGTATCGCGATGCCCTGCCGCCAGAGCATCCCTATAACCTGACGGGCAGAGACACCGTCGACCGCTTCGCCCATGAAGCCGAAACCCTTCTGGCCGAGTGCGGCGCACGGCTGCAGGGTAACGCCCGGAAAAATCATCATCGGGTTACCCCGCTCGGCACCCTGCGCTCTACCTGGCTCAGCCCGGAAGAGGTGCCTGTTGCCCCCTTTAACGCAGGACGGGTCCTGGTCGTGGGTATTAGCGGTTTTCTTGATTTCCAGCCCCACCTCGCTGCGGCATCGCTCTGTCGCCAGGGCGTGAACGCACAAACGGCTGAGATAGAGCTTCCTGAGCTTGACGTCCTGCGCGACAACCCGAGCGAGTTTCGCGCGGTGAATATTGCCCGTTTTCTTGATAACGACGATAAATGGCCGCTGCTGTATGCCGCGCTCCGGCCGCTTGCCGAAGGTTGCGACACGCTGTTTATGCCCGCCTGCTTTGGCTTAAGCGACAACCGGCTCTGGCGCTGGCTCTCGGATCGCCTGCCCTGCTCGCTTGGCCTGCTGCCGACGCTTCCCCCTTCTGTCCCCGGCATTCGCCTGCATACCCAGCTTCAGCGTCGGTTTATCGCTCAGGGTGGCGTGTGGATGGCGGGTGACGAGGTGAAAAAAATCACCCTGACGGATGGCTCGGTGAGCGAAGTCTGGACGCGTAATCACGCTGATATTCCGCTTCACGCGCGTTATACGGTGCTGGCAAGCGGCAGTTTCTTCAGCAACGGGCTGCTGAGCCGTCGGGACGGCATCCAGGAGGCCATTATGGGGCTGGATGTCCGGCAAACGCCCTCCCGCGCGGACTGGTATCAGAGTGATTTCTTCACCCCACAACCCTGGCAGCAGTTCGGCGTGATTGTCGATAAGCAACTGCACCCGCAACGTTCTGGTCAGCCGGTCAGTAATCTCTATGCCATTGGCTCTCTTCTGGGGGGATACGATCCCATCGCTCAGGGTTGCGGCGGCGGGGTCTGCGCCGTCACGGCGCTGTATGTGGCAGAGCAAATTGGCCAGCGCATGGAGGCTGAGCAATGAACGATACCCGGTTTGAAAGCTGCATCAAATGCACAGTTTGTACCACCGTCTGCCCGGTCAGCGGTGTGAATCCGCGCTACCCGGGCCCGAAACAGGCCGGACCTGACGGCGAGCGCCTGCGTCTTAAAGACGGTGCGCTGTACGATGAGGCGCTGAAATACTGCATCAACTGTAAACGTTGCGAAGTTGCCTGTCCGTCGGACGTGAAGATCGGCGATATCATCCAGCGAGCCCGCGCGCGTTACAGCACGCAAAAGCCGTCCCTGCGCGATGCGATCCTGAGTCACACCGACCTGATGGGCAGTGTCTCCACGCCTTTTGCCCCGCTGGTGAATGCTGCAACGTCTCTCAAGCCGGTGCGAAAACTGCTGGATGCCACGCTGAAGATAGACCACCACCGCAGCCTGCCAAAATACTCTCACGGTACCTTCCGGCGCTGGTATACATCCGTGGCAGCGGAACAGGCGCAGTACACCGATCAGGTCGCGTTCTTCCACGGCTGCTATGTCAACTACAACCACCCGCAACTGGGAAAAGATCTGCTGAAGGTACTCAACGCGATGGGGACCGGCGTGCAGCTCCTGAAGAAAGAGAAGTGCTGCGGTGTGCCGTTGATTGCCAACGGTTTTACCGATAAGGCGCGCAGACAGGCCAAAAGCAACGTCACATCCCTGCGCGAGGCCATCGTTGATAAAGGAATTCCGGTACTGGCCACCTCGTCCACCTGTACCTTCACCCTGCGTGATGAGTATCCGCACCTGCTGGACGTGGATAACACCGGTCTGCGCGAGCACATTGAGCTGGCGACGCGTTTCCTGTGGCGCAAACTGGACAGCGGGCAGACGCTGCCGCTGCGGGAACTACCGCTGAAAGTGGTGTATCACACACCGTGTCATATGGAGAAAATGGGCTGGTCGCTCTATACGCTTGAGCTGTTGCGGCTCATTCCGGGGCTGGAGCTGACGGTGCTGGACTCGCGGTGCTGCGGCATCGCGGGCACTTACGGCTTTAAGCGAGAAAACTACGAAACGTCACAGGCGATCGGCGCCCCGCTGTTTCGCCAGATTGAAGAGAGCGGCGCAGATATCGTGGTCACCGACTGCGAAACCTGCAAGTGGCAGATAGAGATGTCTACCAGCAAGCGCTGCGAGCATCCGATCACTCTGCTGGCGAAGGCGCTGGGCTAAACCGTGCCGGGGCAAAACGCCCCGGCAAAGGCATCACTCAACAAACAGCGATTCGACAACATTAATCCAGCCGTGTTCGCTGGCCACCTCTTTACCCTTCAGCCAGCGGCGCAGCATGTTCAGCGCCATCATGGCGCAGACCTCCTGACGTACCGCCAGACTGTGGCGGGTAACGCTCATTTTAACCCGCAAAGCATACGTGCCTTCCGGCGTCGCCAGCGCAAAGTTGAGATGTTCCTCATCCAGCCCCCCCACAAACAGCGCCAGGCCAGCAAAATGTTTCACCCTTCTTTCCGAAGCCCAGCGCGCGGTCTGCGCCAGCGTTTCCTGCTGGAACGGCACCACTTCACTGGCTAACAGCGGCGCACTGGCGCGCGACAGCTGCAGCGCCAGCAGGCCGCCGGTGAACTGTTCGCTTAAGGTCACGCTCAGTTGGCGAGACTGCAGATGTGACGCAATCTGCGCCGGCAGCCCCTCGGTGCCTTCAAAGATCAGGCTTTCACCTGCCACGCGCTGCACCTCCGGCCAGAGCGCCAGCATCGCCGCCTTCTCTGAGGCCGGTCCTGTCAGCTTGAGTTCAATGATGGGCATGGAGGAGCGGTAGCCCATTGAGACACCGGGTGGCAGGGAGAGATGATCAAGACTCTGGGCCAGATCGCTTTCGGAGCGGCCAAACGTGGTCAGACGCAGGCAGAGCGGGGGCTCAGGCAGGGTAAAACGTTCGCGAAGGCGCGGCAGGATCTGCTGCTCGACCATCACTTTAAATTCTGACGGTACGCCCGGCGTGAAGAACATCAGGCAGCGGTTCAGCGTAATGGCAAACCCACACGCGGTACCCACGGGGTTATCGACCAGTTCGGCGCTGGCGGGAATTTCCGCCTGCTTGCGGTTGCTGGGTGCCATAACACGGCCACGTTCGGAGAAGAAACGCTCCATCTGCGCCAGCCACTCTTCATGCAGCACCAGCCCTTCACCTTTTGCGGTCGCGGCGGCCAGGGCGCTGAGATCGTCGCTGGTGGGACCGAGCCCGCCGTTCACAATCAACACGTCGGCGTGTTCGCTACGCTCGCGCAGCACATTCACCAGTGACTCAAGATTGTCGCCCACCGTATTGCGGCGCGTTAACGGTAATCCTTGCTCAAAGAAAAGATCGGCAAGCCAGGCAGCATTGGTATCAATAATTTGTCCATGCAGCACTTCGTCGCCGGTGGATAACATCTCCACGTTAATCATTGTGTTCTCCCGCTTATATGGTCAAAACACTATAGCGCAAATGGATGTCGGGAGAAGAGAGAAACTGGCGCGACAGAATGCCGCGCCGGCGTGATTAGAACCCTGCGCTGACCCCCACGTACGGGCCGTCAGCCAGTGCGTTGTCGCGGTTGCCGTCTTTACCCGCCAGGTTCAGATAGCGATAGCCTGCTTCAATCGTAATCGGACGCATGATGGTCCAGCGCGCGCCCGCGTTGGCTTCTTCATAGCTGTCGATACCGCTGGAGAGCGAATCCGGTGAGTAGTAATACTCGCCGAACAGGCCGAAGCTATCGCCAATTTTCCACTGCAGGCCGCCGCCTACCGCCGCCGCGTAACCTTCATCACCGTCGTTCGGGTTAGTGTAAATCCCCTTACCGCCCACGGTAGCCAGGAACGGGCCAAGCGGAATGTTCAGACCCAGGCCGAGGCTTGCCGCATCGCCATCGTCATCGTTATGTGTCCAGCCGCCGGTCATCGCCAGACCGGAGGTCTCGGTCCCAAGGCCAAAGCCGAGGTGAGTATAATCCTGACCCGCCGAGCCGTTGAAGCTGATGGCGTTCGCCGCCGAAGAAACAACCATCAGGCCTAAGCCCACTAATGCCACTTTTTTCATTGTCGTGATCCCGCACAATTTTATAGAGAAGTCCCAAAACCGCGAGATTTTAACCTGAGTCACCCGGGGATCAAGCACTCTGCGTGCGGCAGACAAGTAGTTTGTAACGATTTGATACCCGGTGTTTTTTTACGTGAGCAGCAGAAAACGCATTTTAACGCTCAGGCCACCCAGCGTTTCGCTGCGCGTCAGCTGCAAAGGACTTCTGTGCAGACGGGCAATATCAGCGGCCAGCGCCAGCCCGATCCCTGACCCGGCGGCATCTCCGACGTTATCCAGCCGGTGGAAAGGCAGCATCGCCTGCTGGATCTGGTCCTCTTCGATGCCCGGACCACTGTCCTCCACGCTCAGCTCAACGGCGCCCTGATCTGTTCGCAGAAACACGGTCACCGTCCCTTCTGCAGGGGTATATTTGATCGCATTCTCCAGCAGGTTGGCGCACAACTCCCCCAGCAGCACGTCATCCCCTTCGATCATAACCGGCTGCTGCAGACCGTCATAGCCCAGGTCAATCGCTTTACTGCGCGCCTGCGCCAGCCGGGAGAAGCAGCAGTTTTGCACCACCTGAACCAAATCCACCGGCGCAAACTGGCCCTCCCCCTGCTCCTTACGCTTCACCGCGGAAAGCTGCAGCAGCCGTTCGGTCAGTACAATGGTGTCATCCAGGGTCGCATTCATTGCCCGCAGGCTCTCCTGCCACAGGGCGGGATCCTGACGCATCAGGGCAACGGAGACCTGGGTTTTCAGCACCGCCAGCGGGGTTTTGAGCTGATGCGAGGCATCCGCGTTGAAGCGTTCCTGACGCGACAGCACGCCGCGCAGCCTGTCGATATAGCGGTTGAACGCCACAATCAGCAGCCGGGTCTCAGACCAGGGCAACAACTCCGGCAGCGGCGCGAGCAGGCCAGGATCACGGCGCACCATCAGCGAAGAGAGCTGGCGCATTGGGCGCAGTACGCGACGCAACAACCACGCGGTCAACACCAGGGTCAGCAGCACCAGCAATCCCTGAGAGACCCATGATGAAAAGAGCAACTGACTGGCGAGATAGCGGCGGGACTGGAGCGTCTCCGCAACATAAATCTCCGCCATGCCGACGATATTCCCTTCATTGACGGGCTGCAGCAGACGCGCGACACGGATCGCCTGCCCGCGATATTCGGTGTGATAAAACCAGGCCAGCGCCGGATAGAGCGTGGTGCGGGATGTTGCCGGGGGCATCCGGGGCAGATCGTCATAACCCGAGATTACCCGCCCGTCGGGATCGACCACTTTATAATAGAGCCGGTCGTTCATATTGAGTTCAAAGCTGTCGAGCACCACCCAGGGAACATTCACGCCCAGCCTGCCGTCGTGAACCTCCAGCCGCTCCGATATTGTTCGGGCAGAGGATAACAGCGTGCGGTCGTAAGCCTGCGTGGCCGCCTGCAATGCGCTGACATAGCTGTTAAATGCTGACAACCCCCACAGCAACAACAACGGAAGCCCAAGAAACAGCAGCAGTTGCAGGTAAAGCGACTGCGGCTTAACCCACCTCATCGCCGCACTCCAGCACATAACCCAGTCCGCGAAGGGTGGTAACCCTCACGCCGCTACCGCTGAGCTTTTTGCGCAGACGATGAATATAGAGATCGATACTCTCCGGGCTAACGTCGTCATTCAGGCTAAACACCTGATCGAACAGCTGCTGTCGGGAAACGGGCCGGGTCCGGCGATGCATCAACACCTTCAGCAGCGACAGTTCACGCGGCGTGAGCGACAGAGGCTCGTCGCGCAGCAGGAAAAAGCCTTCGTCGTCATATTCCAGCTCCCCAAGGCGCTGACGCTCCTGCGTTCGCCCTTCGCTTCTGCGCAACAGGGCGCGCAGCCGCGCGTCAAGCTCCTCCAGCTCAAACGGTTTCGGCAGATAATCATCCGCCCCGGCGTTGAGCCCTTTCACCCGGTCCGCCACGTTACTGCGCGCGGTGAGAAACAGGACGGGCAGCGTCTGACCGCGTTTACGCAGACGATGCACGACCTCCAGACCGTCAAAGCCAGGCATTCCGATGTCCAGAATGGCAACCGCATAGCTTTCTCCCTGCAGCAGATGGTCGGCGGCGCGCCCGTCAGAAACGCAGTCCACGGCAAAGCCCTCCTGCACCAGCGCTTTCTCCAGCCAGTGAGCCAGCTCACGATTATCTTCCGCGAGTAAGAGACGCATATCACATCCTGTAAAGTTGGTGTCGCATTGAAAGGGAAATGAAAGGTTATTGTTTTAACAATCACGCAACGGAACCGCTACAAGGTGGTTCACATAATCAGAAAAAAGCCCCGTACCCGTACTCCCGGAACTCCGGCGTGAGGATAAACGATGAAAAAACAACTACTTTCGACGCTTGCTGCAAGCGTATTGATGATAAGTGCCTCTGTCGTTCAGGCGCAGGATGCCCCGTCCCGCACCGAGTGCATCGCGCCGGCGAAACCCGGCGGCGGTTTCGATCTCACCTGCAAACTCATTCAGGTCAGCATGCTGGAGACCGGCGCTATCGCAAAACCCATGCGTGTGACCTATATGCCCGGCGGCGTGGGTGCCGTTGCGTACAACGCGATTGTCGCGCAACGCCCTGCGGAAGCCGGCACGGTGGTGGCTTTCTCCGGTGGCTCGCTATTGAACTTGTCTCAGGGGAAGTTTGGCCGCTACGGCGTGGATGACGTGCGCTGGCTGGCAACCGTCGGTACCGACTACGGCATGATTGCCGTGCGCGCGGATTCACCGTGGAAATCCCTGAAAGACCTGCTGACCGCCATGGAAAAAGATCCGAACAGCGTGGTGATTGGCGCCGGTGCCTCCATCGGCAGCCAGGACTGGATGAAAGCCGCCCTGCTGGCACAGCAGGCGAAGGTTGATCCTCACAAGATGCGCTACGTGGCGTTTGAAGGGGGCGGCGAACCGGTGACGGCGCTGATGGGAAATCACGTTCAGGCGGTATCTGGCGATCTCAGTGAAATGGTGCCCTACCTGAACGGCGATAAAATCCGCGTGCTGGCGGTCTTCTCTGAGAACCGCCTGCCGGGCCAACTGGCGAACGTCCCTACCGCAAAAGAACAGGGTTATGACCTGGTCTGGCCGATTATCCGCGGTTTCTTCGTCGGGCCAAAAGTGACCGATGCCGAATATCAGTGGTGGGTCGAAACCTTCAATAAACTCCAGCAGACCGAAGCGTTTAAAAAGCAGCGCGATCTGCGCGGGCTGTTTGAGTTCAACCTGAGCGGCAAGCCGCTGGATGAGTACGTCAAAAAACAGGTCAATGACTATCGCGAACAGGCGAAAGCCTTTGGCCTTGCCAAATAACCGGAGGCGGTATGAGCGATCGTATTTTTGCCGGGATTTGGCTGCTGCTCTGCGTCGGTGGGATGTTCGTCGCCTGGCAGATCCACAGCGAATACAGCTATGAACCGGTGGGGCCGCGCCCCTTCCCGATGGGCATTGTTGGACTGATGCTGCTCTGCTCGGTGGCCCTGCTGCTCCGTCATCCGGATACCGTAGAGTGGCCACCGCGCCGTATTCTGCAGCGTCTGCTGGTGATGGTCATCGTTCTGCTGATGTACGCCTGGGGTTTTGAGTGGCTCGGCTTTCCGGTGGCAACCGCCATCCTGACGATGGTGATCGGCATGCTGTTTAACGCCACCCTCCCGGCGGCGGGGATTTCCGGCGCGGTAATGGGGATCTTGCTGTGGTTTGCCTTTGACCGCCTGCTGGATGTGACCTTACCGCTCGGCGCATGGTTTAATTAACGGAGCACGCTATGGATACCTGGATTTATCTCTCGCAGGGGTTCGCCGTGGCGATGACCCCCGAAAACCTGGTGATAGCCCTGATCGGCTGCTTTGTCGGGACCATTGTGGGTCTGCTGCCCGGCCTTGGGCCGATTAACGGCGTCGCCATTTTACTCCCGCTGGCGTTTGCCCTGCATCTGCCTGCGGAATCGGCGCTGATCCTGCTGGCGACGGTGTATATCGGCTGTGAATATGGCGGGCGTATTTCATCCATCCTGCTGAACGTGCCAGGCGATGCGGCGGCCATTATGACCGCGCTGGATGGCTACCCGATGGCACGGCAGGGTCGCGGTGGCGTGGCGCTGTCCATCTCCGCGGTCAGTTCGTTTTGTGGTTCGCTGATTGCCATCGGCGGTATCATTCTTTTTGCCCCTGCGCTGGCCCAGTGGTCGCTGGCGTTTGGTCCGGCAGAGTATTTTGCGCTGATGGTCTTTGCCATCGCCTGTCTCGGCAGCATGATGGCGCAGAATCCGCTGAAATCGTTTTTGTCCGCGTTGATTGGCTTAGGGTTAGCCACCGTCGGCGTGGATGCCAACACCGGGGTTTATCGCTTTACCTTTGACAGCGTGCACCTTTCCGACGGCGTGCAGTTTATCGTGGTCGTGATTGGCCTGTTCTCGGTCTCTGAAATTTTATTGATGCTGGAACATACCAGCAGCGGACAGACGCTGGTGCGTAAAACGGGCCGCATGCTTTTCAGTGCCAAAGAGGGCGCACAGTGTATCGGCGCGACGCTGCGTTCGTCGGTGATTGGCTTCTTCGTCGGCATTCTGCCGGGGGCCGGGGCGACCATCGCCAGCGCCATCACTTACATGACCGAGAAAAAGCTCAGCGGCAACAGTGACAGCTTCGGCAAGGGCGACATTCGCGGGGTAGCGGCACCAGAGGCTGCGAATAACGCCTCGGCCTGCGGTTCGTTTATCCCGATGCTGACCCTTGGCGTACCGGGCTCGGGCACCACGGCGGTGATGATGGGCGCGCTGACGCTCTATAACATTACGCCTGGACCGGCCATGTTTACCGAGCAGCCGGATATTGTCTGGGGGCTGATTGCAGCGCTGCTGATCGCCAACGTGATGCTGCTGGTCATGAACATTCCGCTGATTGGTCTGTTCACCCGGATGCTGACAATTCCCCTGTGGTTCCTGGTGCCGGCTATCGCGGCCGTCTCTGCGGTGGGGGTGTATGCGGTACACAGCACCACTTTCGATCTGGTGCTGATGGTGCTGCTTGGTGTACTGGGCTACATCCTGCGTAAGATGCACTTCCCGATGTCACCGCTGATTTTAGGTTTTGTGCTGGGAGAGATGCTGGAGCAGAACCTGCGCCGCGCCTTGTCCATCAGCAACGGCAATATGTCTATTCTGTGGGACAGCAGCGTGACGAAGGTGCTGTTAGCGATGGCCATCCTGGTGATTGTGGTTCCGCCGGTATTGCGTCTGCTGCGTCGCCGCCAGCGCAAACCGGCACCTGATATCGGTTGATTATCCTTTCAACAGACGGGTGACCCACTGTTTTAATGCCTGGCGGGAGATCTTAATCCCGCCATTTTTGAGCTCTGCAGGCAGCATCAGCCAGTGCACCGGCTGCTCAAAGCGCGCCAGTTTACCCTGTACCCACGCCGGGAAGCCGGTGATATCGGTTCCCGGTTCACACTCCACCACCGCCACCGGACGCTGACCGAACTCGGCGTCATCGAGTGGGACGATAAACGCCTGGTTTATCTGCGGATGGCGGGCAATAACCCGCTCAAGGCTTTCCGGCTGGATCCCTTCGCCCCCGCTGAAAAAGAGGTTGTCCATTCGGCCAAGGATCGTCAGGCGCCCGTCATGCCATTCCCCGCGATCGCGGGTGGCAAACCAGCCCTGTGCATTGGTCAGCGGAATCAATGCACCGTCCCGCCAGTAACCTGCGGCCATACTTTGCGCTTTGATCCACACTTCACCGTCAACCACCCGCACCTCTCTGCCCGGCAACGCAGCGCCGACGTCCGGTTCACCGTCCGCCTCTTTGGCACAAACCGTTGAGGCAAACTCCGTCAGACCGTAGCCACAGAAAGTGCGGATCCCCCGCTGGCTCGCCTGCTGAGTCAGGTCAACAGGGATCGCGGCCCCGCCAAGCAGTACGGCTTTTAGCGCGACAGGCTGGTGTGCATTAAGCAGACGCCAGAGCTGCGTCGGTACCAGTGAGGCATGCGTACAGCCCTGCAGGGCCTGCGCCAGCGGCTGCTTCTCGCGGACGGTTAAGCGCGCGCCGGCCTGCAGCCAGCGCCACAAAATCCCCTGCCCGGAGACATGAAACAGCGGCAGGGAGAGCAGCCAGTCGTCTTCATCGTCGTAGGGCATCAGCGAAAGCACGCCGCGCGCACTGGCAAGATGGGCGGCACAGGTATGGACCGCCGCCTTGGGTAAACCGGTTGAACCGGATGTCAGCGTCATGGAAGCCAGCCGCGACGGTTGCCACGCCACGCGACACCCGCCCGGCGCCTCGCGCATACTGAGCGCGACCAGCCCGTCGTAGACGCCGTCCAGCACCAGGGCAAAGCGCAGCGTCATCTGCGGGAGCAACACGTCCAGCATCGGGTGCGGCAGCTGCGGGTTAACGGGAAGAATACGTGCCCCGCACTGAAGCAATGCCAGCCACGCCATCAGGGTTTGCGGGTGATTATGCGCCAGCAGCAGTACGCCGTCGCCCTCCTGCACACCCTGCAGCTGAAAGCCTGCGGCCAGTCTGTCGATGCGCGCGCACAGCTGTTGCCAGCTGAGCGTCTCATCGTTCAGCCTCAGGGCCGGTTTATCAGCATACTTCGCGCACCAGTGTCGCCACGGCCAGTCGGTAAAACTCATAGCAATGGCTCCAGCCCCTCAACGTCAATGAGCGGCAGCGTGCTGTCTGGCCACGGACGGATAAGCTGATTTTGCATCAGGTTCAGCGTATCGAGACCGGGGACAGTGTCTGGCGTTAACCAGGCGGCAATGCGCGCCAGTTGGGTTAGCCCCAGGCTGGACTCAATCGAAGAGCTAATGACCGCCGTCAGCCCGGCGGCATGGGCCGCCGCGACCTGCTCACGTACCTTAGCAAGGCTGCCGGTCAACGTCGGTTTAATGACCACCGCGCGGACACCCGGTTCGGCGACAAACGCAAAGCCGTCTTCACGCAGGCTTTCATCCCACGCGATGGCAATGCCGGTTTCACGGGCAAACGCCCGGGAATCGTCGCGAGTTTTACACGGCTCTTCCAGAAACGCGATACGACTGCGGTACGCCGGGTTTACGTACTTCGCGAACTGCTGCGCCTTCAGCGGCGTCCAGGCGCGGTTAGCATCCAGACGCAGATGCAGGTCGGGCAATGCTTCCAGTAAGAGGTTAGCGACCATCCCATCGCGCACCGCTTCATAGAGACCGACTTTGATTTTCGCCACTTTCTCGCCCGGCATGGCGGCGAGCAGCGCAAACAGTTCATCCGGATCGCCCGTACAGAGCGGTGCCGCGCGGTAATTAGCCTCTGCAGGCAAGCTACCGTCCAGCTCCGCCAGCGCGCAGCTAATACCAAAAGCCGCGGAAGGCACCTCCGGCAACGCCGGGTTCGCGCCCTCACGCCACTCACTGGCCCACGCCAGTAATACCGCCTGCGCGTCCTCCAGCGATTCAAGGCTAAAGCCCGGCAGCGGCGAAATCTCGCCCCAGCCTTCCTGCTCGCCCTGCTGCAGATGCACCAGCATGCCATCACGGGTTTTTAACCGCCGTTCACGCAGCACCACGCCCGCGTCCATCGGTATCTGCCAGCGGTAAACCTGCGCGCGACGCATTACGGATTCCGTTTATATTTGCTGAAGTCAGGCTGGCGTTTTTCGTTAAAGGCGTTGCGACCTTCCTGCCCTTCTTCGGTCATGTAGAACAGCATGGTGGCGTTACCTGCCAGCTCCTGCAGACCTGCCTGACCGTCACAGTCGGCATTCAGGGCCGCTTTCAGGCAGCGCAGCGCCATTGGGCTGTTTTGCAGCATTTCACGACACCAGCGCACGGTCTCTTTCTCGAGATCGGCAATTGGCACCACGGTGTTCACCAGGCCCATATCCAGCGCTTCCTGAGCTGTGTACTGACGGCACAGGAACCAGATTTCGCGGGCTTTTTTCTGACCGACAATGCGAGCCATGTAGGAAGCCCCCCAGCCACCATCGAACGACCCCACTTTCGGGCCCGTCTGGCCAAAGATGGCGTTCTCTGCGGCAATGGTCAGGTCACACATCATGTGAAGCACATGGCCGCCGCCGATGGAGTAGCCTGCCACCATCGCCACCACCGGTTTTGGACAGGTGCGGATCTGGCGCTGGAAATCGAGCACGTTCAGGTGGTGAACGCCAGAGTCATCCTGGTATCCGCCGTAATCGCCGCGCACTTTCTGATCGCCACCGGCACAGAACGCTTTTTCACCTTCGCCGGTCAGGACGATAACACCGATGTTGTCGTCATAGCGCGCGTCTGCCAGCGCCTGAATCATCTCTTTGACGGTCAGCGGACGGAACGCGTTACGCACCTGCGGGCGGTTGATGGTGATTTTGGCAATGCCGTCTGCGGATTTGTGGTAACGAATGTCGGAGTAACCTTCGGAGCAGTCTTGCCATTCAACCGGCGCATAGAGCATGTGTTCATCAGGATAGATCATAGAGAGTCCTTTATTCGAAGACGCAGTATCTGAGCCAGACTCGCAGCAACCGCAGCGGGGTTTTCCCGGTGGGCGTTGTGTCCGGCATGGGGAATCGCATGGCGTACGGCGTGCAGTTCAGCCGCAAGGGCTTTGAACTTCTCATCACGTTCACCATATAAATAATCAAAAGCGACGTTGCAGGCGCTCAGTGCCGGACGCAAATCAGGCTGCACGGCCAGCGAGGTGGCCTCGAGCATCATCGCCAGATTCGCGCCATTGTTCTGGCTACGCAGGCGAATAAGCGCCTGCCGCTGAACGTCCGTCAGGGAAGCAAATACGGGTTGTCGGTACCAGTCGGTGAAAACCACGTCGAGCGATTCGGTGCGAAAGCGCCGCGCCCAGCGGCGATCGGATGCCAGCCGCGCACTCCGCTCACCGGCATCCTGTAGCCCGGGATGGCCGCCTTCCACAATAATGCCCTTCAGCCCCTCTGGCTGCTGGCAGGCATGGAACATCGCAATGCGGCCGCCGAGGGAGTACCCCACCAGCCAGAAATTCAGTATGTTGTAACTAAGCAGGGTTCGGGTCAGCAAATCGCTCATCTCCTCGAACCCGGTTACGCCAGTATTGCCGGAATCACCGTGCCCCGGCAGGTCGAGATACAGCTGCGGGTAATCGCTCAGCGCCGCCCCGACCGTCTGCCACTCGCGGCAATCCCCGGAAAAACCGTGCAAAAAGACCAGCCAGGGATAACCTGGCTTTCCAGCCTGCTGCACGCCCGCGAGGATCACAGGTGGCTTACCTGGGCCAGCAGGCTTTGCAGTTTCTGCGCGCCGTCAGCATCGTTCACCACCAGCTCGATCAGCGTTGCACCGGGCTGTCGCCAGGCACTGCTCAGGGCCGCATCAAGCGCCTCCCAGCTTTCCGGGCGATGGTATTTCAGGCTGAACATTGCCGCGGCGTGTTCAAACTGCACGTTCTGGGGCATCAGATAGAAACGCTCACGTTCGCTCTGCGGGGTGGGCAGCAGGGAGAAAATCTGTCCACCGTTGTTGTTAACCACAATCAGCACAAACGGTGCCGAAACCTGACGCAGCAGCGCCAGGGCATTGAGGTCGTACAGCGCGGAGAGATCGCCAACGATTGCCAGCGTAGACTTCGCGCTGGCACGCTGTACGCCCGCCGCCGTGGAGATCAACCCGTCAATGCCGCTGGCCCCCCGGTTACTGTAGACCGGGTAACCGGCTGGCAGCTTTGAAAAGGCATCTATCAGGCGAACCACCAGGCTGTTGCCGACAAACAGCTGCCCCTGCTCGGGCAGATACTGACGAATACGGTGTGCCAGCCCGGCCTCACTGAACGCTTCGCAGCTCGCCTGGGTTAACGCCCAGGCCTGTTCCGAAAGCGCCGGGATCGCAACGGCCCAGGGCTTGCGTTTTTCAGCCGGATGGAGCGCAAGCCAGGCGTCAATCTCACTGACCAGACGACGACCACGATGGTGCGCCGGGTCGAGCCGCCCGTCCAGCGAGTCCACCAGCCAGTACTCTTCTGGATCACAGGTAGCCTGCCACTGCAGTAACCGTTTGCCGGTCAGGCTTGAGCCGAACTGGATAATAATCTGCGCCTGCGCAAGCTCGGTGACCGCCTTCGCATTCCCCAGCCAGAGATCGGCACACGGCAGCGGCTGACCGGTCTGGGAAAGCACGTCGCCAATCAGCGGCCAGCCAAGGCTTTGCGCCCATTCCGCAACCAGCTTGCCTTGCGCGGCGCTCATGCGCCCGGCAACCACCACGCCACGTTTCTGCCGCCAGAAGAACCAGTCACGTTGTCTGGCGCTTTCAGGATGCGGTTGTGCACGCAGCCACGGCTTTTCACTTTGCCACCACTCACCCAGGGTGCGCTGCCATTCAAGACCGGTGTCATCCATTTCGCCATACAGCGGTTCGGCAAACGGACAGTTAATATGCAGCGCCCCGCCGTGCAGTGTCCCGATGGCATGATCGATTGTCGAGACCAGCCAGCTTGCCGGAATATCCTGAGTGGGACGCGGTAACGCGATTGCCTGTGAAGGGTGCGAGGCAAAGATGCCCGGCTGACGAATGGCCTGGTTGGCGCCACAGTCGATAAGCTCGGGGGGACGATCCGCGGTCAGCAGGATCAGTTTCTCCCCGGTTAATCCGGCTTCGATCAGCGCCGGATAGAGGTTTGCCACCGCGGTACCGGAGGTCACAATCACCGCAACAGGCTCGTTGCTGACTTTCGCCAGCCCCAGCGCCAGATGGCCAAGCCCGCGTTCATCAAAATGAGTGTGGTGAATAAATGCCCGGTTTTCAGCGGCCGCCAGCGTCAGCGGGGTTGAACGAGAACCCGGTGCAATACACACGTGCCTGACGCCATGGCGAATCAGGGCTTCAAGGATCACCGCCGCCCAGCGTCGGTTAAAAGAACTTACTGACATGAGATTGTCCGGTATCAAGAATGCGACACAGTATAAATAATAGAAAAAATTGGAATTTTGATATGAATCGGGATTGCGCGAATCAGTCTTAATCCCTTAGGAGCAGAGAGCGCAGCCCGGCCGCTTTGTTTTCTATCTCCTGCCACTCCTGCTCCGGGTCAGAGCCGCTGACAATTCCCGCCCCGGCGTACAGCCGCAGGGCGTCTTCGTAAACACGGGCAGAACGCAACGCCACGCAGAACTCGCTTTGTTCAGGGGATAAATACCCGGCAGAACCGGCGTACCACTCGCGGTCGAACGGCTCGTTGTGGTGGATAAAGTCGCGCGCCGCCTGACGCGGCAGACCGGCGACGGCCGCCGTGGGCTGCAGAACATGCAGGCATTGTGCATCGTCAGCGTGTTTGAGCTCGGTCCAGATACAGCGACGCAGATGCTGTACTTTACGCAGCCGTACAACCTGGGCGGGCAGCACCTCCAGCGTCTGGGTATGGTGCTGGAGCCGCTGGCAAATATCTTCCACCACCAGCATATTTTCACGCTGATTTTTGTCGTCGTTCATCAGCCAGTCGCCCAGCCGTTCGGCCTGTTTATCATCGGTATGGCTGGCGACGGTGCCTGCCAGCGCTTCCGTGCGCAGCAGCTTGCCGCGTCTGCGCCACAGGCGCTCGGGGGTCGAGCCGAGAAACGCGTTGCTGGCATCGAACACCATGCAGAAATGGTAGCAGTTCAGGTTCAGGGCGCGGCTGGCAGCCATCAGTGCGACAGGGTTAACAGAGTGCTTAAACTGCAGGTCGGTTGCCCGGGCGAGCACCACCTTTTCAAAATCACCGCGAGCGATGGTCTGGGTTGCCTTGCGGATAAGGCGCAGCCATTCGGGTTGTTCCGGATGATGCTTTTCCTGCACAACCTCAACGGACAGTGGACGAATGGGTCTCGCCTCACCGAGTTGCTGGAGAAAATCCAGCGCGGCGCGGGCATCATCGTGAAGTGAACTGTCGCTCCACAGCTGCAGGCGTAACGTGGCCTGTCCGGCGGTACGTCGCCACAGCAGACGCGGTAAAAACAGACTGCCCTGCTCGGGATTAAACGCATTCAGGCCGCAGATACGCGTGTCGCGGGCCGCATCATGCGCCTGCAAAAACTGTGAGGCACATGCCAGAGAGGAGAAATGCGCGACGGCACCAAGCGCAGCAAGTTCTTCATCACCGTTACGCTGTTGCCAGTAAAACTGAGGATAGCAATGCTGAACGCCCAGCCAGGCCAGGGGATCGAAGGCGTCGTTTAACGGGAAAGAGACGTCGAAGTGATGTAAACCGGGTGCAGTGGGTAACGCTTGCGTAAGCTGGCTACGCAGATGCTCCAGCGCGGTGGAAATCGAATTCACGCGAACCTCTCCCTGTTAAAACCGCATATTATACGGGGTACTGACCATAAATAGCAGTACCCACGTATAGGGAGTGGTTAACCGTATAAGGAACGTTAACGGCGGGCTAAAAGCAGCCCCAGCACCAGTCCGACAGCTGCCCCTACCCCGATGCCTTGCCATGGTTTTTCATGGACGTAATCATCGGCACGGTATACCGCCTTTTTCGCGCGGTAATAGTAATTGTCCGAAGCATGGCTGACGCGATTTTTAACATCATCCAGCGCTTTTTCGGCACGGGCTTTCAGCTCAATATATTTCTCATCGGCAGGGTCGCCCGACGAACGTAACACCTCTTCCAGCGTTTCGCTCAGCAAGGCCAGGTCGTCATCGATACGGGTATCCCAGGATTGAAATGACATATTTTTCTCCATGTTAGTACACCAGTCCGCTAACTATAGCCAACGACTCGCCATTACGCCTGTTTCGCTTCCCGCGCCATGCCGATGTGTGGAATACCGTCCTCATCGTACACGTCCGTCACGGGGGTAAACCCAAAATGCCCGTAAAACGGTTGCAGGTGCGCCTGCGCGCCCAGATATAATGCCTTGTCCGGCCACTGTTTTTGGCACGCTTCCAGCGTTTTTTCCATCAGCTGATAGCCCAGTTTTTCACCACGCGCGTTGCCGCTGATAATCACGCGACCAATCACGACAGGCTCAAAATCGTCTTCGCTTTTCAGAATCCTCGCATACGCCACCAGCGCGTTGTCCCGCCAGCCAAGAATATGGCGATTCTCGCCAATAAGATCATCGCCATCGATATCCTGATACGGGCAGGTTTGTTCAACAACAAACACTTCGCAGCGCAGTTTGAGCAGCGCGTAAAGTGACGTTACCGTGAGCTCACTATGGTGTAAATCTTGCCACTGGATCATGTCAGTCTCCTTCCTGGGTTCATCACGTTATACTAAACCCCTCCCCGTTCGGCAAAGGGCTGATTACGTTATGGAACTGATTTTTCTCGGTACGTCCGCTGGAGTGCCAACCCGATCACGAAATGTGACCGCGATTCTGCTGGATTTGCAGCACCCGACGCGGGGTGGATTATGGCTTTTTGACTGCGGTGAAGGGACGCAGCATCAGCTGTTACATACCCCGTATCATCCCGGCAAACTGGATAAAATTTTCATTACCCATCTGCATGGCGACCATCTGTTTGGCCTGCCTGGCCTGCTGTGCAGCCGCTCAATGGCGGGCAATGCCAACCCGCTGACGATTTACGGGCCTGCGGGTATCCGGGAATTTGTCGACACCACGCTGCGTCTGAGCGGCTCATGGACAGATTATCCCCTGGAGGTGGTGGAGATAACCGCCGGTGTGGTCCTGGATGACGGTGTGTATCGGGTGACAGCCCAACCCCTGAGCCATCCGGTGGAGTGCTATGGTTATCGCATTGAGGAGCGGGATAAACCCGGCGCGCTCAATGCGTCGGCGTTACTGGCCGACGGGATTAAACCCGGGCCGCTGTTCCAGCGCCTGAAGCAGGGCGAAACCGTGACGCTGGAAGACGGGCGCATCATCAACGGGCAGGATTATCTCGCCGCCCCGCAGCCCGGGAAAAAACTGGCGATTTTCGGCGACACGGCCCCATGCCCGGCGGCGTTGCTGCTGGCACAGGGTGTGGATCTCATGGTGCATGAAGCCACCCTCGAGGCGGCGATGGAAGAGAAAGCCAACAGCCGGGGCCATAGCTCTACGCACCAGGCGGCGCAGCTTGCGCGTGACGCGGGCGTCGGGAAACTGATCGTCACCCATGTCAGCTCGCGCTACGATGCCCGGGGCTGTGAACGCCTGCTGGCAGAGTGCCGTGAACGGTTCCAGGAATGTGAGCTGGCCGAAGATTTCGCTAAGGTCAGCGTTTAGTCCTTCATTTTTCTCTCAGAGTGCCGATAACGATTAAAAGGTCAGCATTTCTCTCGAGGGTAGAATGGATAATTTCCAGAAAGATATTGATGACAGGGCGAATCTCACCCTGTCGAACCGTTTTGAACTGTTGCTGTTCCGTCTTGGCACCTCTCTGAACGCAAATAAATCCGAGCTGTTTGGCATTAACGTCTTTAAGCTGCGTGAAATTGTGCCGATGCCAGAGTTCACGAAACCCGCCGGGATGAAATCACCGCTGATGGGCATGGTGAATATTCGCGATCAGGTTATCCCGGTAATCGACCTGGCTGCCGTGGCGGGCTGTAAGCCAACCACCGGGCTGAACATCCTGCTGATCACGGAATATGCCCGCAGCGTGCAGGCTTTTGCGGTGGAATCCGTTGAGAACATCATGCGTCTTGACTGGAAGCAGGTGCACGCGGCGGAAACTGCCGTCAGCGGGCGGTACATCACCAGTATCGCTTGTCTGGATGAGAAGACCGATACCAATGAGCTGGCGATGGTGCTCGACGTTGAGCAGATCCTGTATGACATCACCCCGGCCAACCACGACCTGCATGCCACGGATCTGAAGACCACGAAATTCCACATCAAGCCCGGTGCCGTCGCGATTGTCGCCGAAGACTCTAAAGTGGCACGCTCGATGCTGGAAAAAGGTCTGCAGGCGATGGAGATCCCGGCGCAGCTGCATATCACCGGCAAAGACGCGTGGGAGAAAATTAGCGTGCTGGCGGCACAGGCTCAGGCTGAAGGTGTGCCGATTACCGATAAGATCGCACTGGTGCTGACCGACCTGGAAATGCCGGAGATGGACGGCTTTACCCTGACGCGTAAAATCAAAACCGACCCGCTGTTGAAAGATATTCCGGTGGTGATCCACTCTTCCCTCTCCGGCAATGCTAACGAAGATCATATTCGCAAGGTGAAAGCCGACGGTTACGTGGCAAAGTTTGAACTCAATGAACTCTCGTCAGTCATTGAAGAAGTTCTGGATCGGTCAATGAAGAAGATTGACGGTCCGCTGATTAGCCGTAAACAGCTGGCTTAACTTTCAGCAGGCTCACGCCTTCCCGACAGGGCAAGGCCGCAAGCCAACAAAAAACCCGCCGAGGCGGGTTTTTTTATTCACTGCGGTCAAACAGCAACGTGATTACATCAGCGGCATCGCGTGCTGCACGATGGTGATCAGCGGCTGTGGATAGATACCGAAGATCAGTACCAGCAGCGCGGAGATCAGTACCACGATACCACCGGCGCTGTACTGCCAGTTACGCGGCGCATCGCGGTTCAGTTGCTGAGGTGCACTCAGATACAGACTCACGGCCACACGCAGGTAGTAGTAGAGACCGATTGCAGAGCCGATAACCACGCCCGCCGTCAGCCACCACAGGTGTGCCTGCACACCCACTGCCAGCACGTAGAACTTACCGATAAAGCCCAGCGTCATCGGAATACCCGCCAGAGAGAGCATCATTACGGTCATAACGGCGGACAGAATCGGACGGTGCCAGAACAGACCACGGTAGGAGAACAGGGAATCTGCATCCGGACCACGGTACGGGCTGGACATCAGGCTCACCACGCCGAACGCGCCGAGGCTGCTGAACAGGTAACCGGCCAGGTAAACACCGACGGTCTCCATCGACATCTCACCGCTCTGCAGCGCAATCAGTGCCACCATCAGGTAGCCCAGGTGGGAGATAGATGAGTAGCCCAGCAGACGTTTAATGTTGGTCTGGCTCAGCGCCATCAGGTTACCGAAGATGATGGAAGCAAACGCGATGATACCCAGCACCACGCGAACCGCTTCGCTGTCACCCACCGGCGCGTACAGGAACAGACGCATCACCACCCCGAAGATAGCGATTTTGCTCGCCGTCGCCAGGAAGGTTGAGACAGGAGCAGGCGCGCCCTGGTAGACGTCTGGCGTCCACAGGTGGAACGGAACCAGAGAGAGCTTAAAGCCAAGGCCAACAATCATCATGCCCAGACCCGCCAGCAGCAGCGGTTCGTGCAGCATACCGTCGCCGAGGCTCTTGCCGAGCGCCATGAAAGAGAGGTTTCCGGACTGTGCGTACAGCAGCGCGATACCAAACAGCAGGAAAGACGACGCGGCAGCAGACAGAATGGTGTACTTGATGCTCGCTTCCAGAGAGCGTTTCTGACGGAAGGCGTAACCAATCAGACCGAACAGCGGCAGAGAGATAAGCTCAATACCGAGGAACAGCGCAGCCAGATGGTTCGCATTCGCCAGCAGAATACCGCCCAGCGCGGCAATCAGTACCAGCAGGTAAAACTCTTCTTTGTTGTCGTTGTAGCCTTCCAGCCATGGGTACGCAAACGTACAGGTTGCCAGGCTCGCCAGCAGAACCAGACCCGAGTACAGCATGGCATAGCCGTCAACGCGCATCAGTGGAGTGACGTCCATCGCCCCGCCCTGGCCAACAAACCAGAGAGAGACTAATGCGGCGTTCAGACCGATGACCGACAGCGTGGCATTCAGGAAGTGATTGCGTCGCCACGCAATGGAGAGCATCACAACCACCACCGTCAATCCGACGATCAGCAGCGGTAGCAGCGCGATCAGTTGTTGTGGAGTTATTGTCATGGCGAATTACGGCCTTGTAGTAGAAGCAGAATTAACAAACCACTGCTGGATATTCCCCATCGCGGAGTGCGAGGTATCCAGAATTGGCTGCGGGAAGAAGCCCAACAGCACCAGCAGTACGACCAGCAGCAGGATGATGAACAGCTCACGCAGCGACATCCCCGGCAGTTCTTTTGCAGCAATTTCGCTCTTCGCTTTACCGAAGTAAGCGCGGTGCAGCATCGCCAGCGAGTAAACGGAAGCGAACACCAGACCAAAGGTGGAGATCACGGTAATGACCGGCACCACTTTGAAGCTGCCGAACAGAATCATAAATTCGCCGACGAAGTTACCGGTGCCTGGCATACCCAGCGTGGCCACCGCGAAGAACATAGAGAGCGCTGGCAGCCATTTAATTTTGCTCCACAGACCGCCCATCATACGCATGTCACGGGTGTGAAGACGTTCGTACAGCTGACCACACAGGATGAAGAGACCGGCTGCGGACAGACCGTGCGCAATCATCTGGATAACCGCACCCTGGTAAGCCAGCTGGCTGCCGGTGTAGATGGCAATCAGTACAAAGCCCATGTGGGAAACGGAGGTGTACGCAATCAGACGTTTAATGTCGTACTGCGTGAAGGCCATCCAGGCACCGTAGAAGATACCGATCACACCAAGCCACATCGCAATTGGCGCGAACTCAGCGGACGCATTCGGGAACAGCGGCAGAGCGAAACGCAGCAGACCGTAGGCCGCGGTTTTCAGCAAGATCCCCGCCAGGTCAACGGAACCCGCCGTTGGCGCCTGTGAGTGCGCGTCTGGCAGCCAGCCGTGCAGGGGAACCACCGGCATTTTCACCGCGAAGGCAATGAAGAAGCCCAGCATCAGCAGGTATTCCACACCATGAGACATCGGGGTCTTCAGCAGGTCTTCATAGTTGAAGGTCCAGATACCGGTCGCCGTGTGGTGAACAAACACCAGCGCCAGAATCGCAATCAACATCACCAGACCGCTCGCCTGGGTATAGATGAAGAACTTGGTTGCCGCCGTGATACGCGTTTTACCGTCGGACGCCTTATGGCCCCACAGCGCGATCAGGAAGTACATCGGCACCAGCATCATCTCCCAGAAGAAGAAGAACAGGAACATGTCGATGGCAAGGAACACGCCGATAACGCCGCCCAGGATCCACATCAGGTTCAGGTGGAAGAAGCCCTGGTATTTTTCAATTTCTCGCCAGGAGCACAGTACCGCCAGAACGCCGAGCAGACCCGTCAGCACCACCATCAGCAGCGACAGACCGTCGATAGCCAGGTGAATGGTTATCCCAAAACGCGGGATCCACGGCAGAATAAATTCAGACTGCCACTGCGGAATCCCCGCAGACTGCGTCAGAGAGTAGCCACCCTGCAACCACAGTTGCAGACCAAGCGCGAGCGTCAATCCCATGGTGATCAGCGCGATCCAGCGCGGCATCTTCACGCCAAAGCGTTCAGTCTGCCAGCACAGGAAGCCGCCGATGAAGGGAATTAATATTAGCCAGGGTAGTAACATGGCGATTTACATTCCTTTTTAAGGCCCCCAGCAGGAGCCTGATTTTCAACGAATTCGAATAAAATTCACTTAACGATCAACGCAACACCATCAGCAGCGCCAGCACGACAACCGCACCGATGCTCATGGACGCCACATACCAGCGCAGGTAACCGTTCTCGCTGAACAGCAGGCCTTTACCTGCAAAGCGGGAAAGGATCGCCGGGATATTCATCAGGGAGTTCAGCGGATCGCGTTTCAGCAGCCACGCAATGCCCAGGAACGGCTTGACGAAGATCATGTCGTACAGCCAGTCGAAGCCCCACGCGTTGTACCACCAGGTCCCCAGCAGGCGGCCTGGCGCACTGTTGGCAACGGCAGTCACCAGCGTACGTTTGCCCAGCCACAGCCATGCTGCGATCAGGATGCCCGCGATAGCGACCACACCCGAGGTGATTTCAAGCGTCAGAACGCGACCGTGCTCAAGCTCGGTGGTGTCCGGCAGTACGCCCTGCAGCGGTGGCACAATCAGTGCGCCAACGAAGGTGGAGAGTACCAGCAGCACAATCAGCGGCAGGTGATGAGTAATCCCCTTCCCTGCGTGAGCGTGAATTTGTTCTTTACCGTGGAATACGATGAAAATCATACGGAAGGTATACAGGGAGGTCATGAACGCACCGACCAGACCCGCAACCATCAGATTGATATGACCATTCGCCATGGCACCGGCAAGGATTTCGTCCTTACTGAAGAAGCCCGCGGTAATCAGCGGCAGTGCCGCCAGCGCCGCGCCGCCCACTAGGAAGCAGACATAAACCAGCGGAATGGACTTACGCAGTCCGCCCATCTTGAAGATGTTCTGCTCGTGGTGGCAGGCCAGAATCACGGAACCGGATGAGAGGAACAGCAGCGCTTTAAAGAACGCGTGCGTCATCAGGTGGAAAATGGCTGCGTCCCATGCCTGAACACCCAGTGCCAGGAACATATAACCAATCTGGCTCATGGTGGAGTACGCGAGAACGCGTTTGATGTCGGTTTGAACCAGCGCGGCAAAGCCTGCCAGCACCAGCGTTACCGCACCAACGATACCCACCAGATGCAGAATTTCCGGCGTCATCAGGAACAGACCATGCGTACGCGCAATCAGGTAGACCCCAGCGGTAACCATGGTTGCGGCGTGGATCAGCGCGGAGACAGGCGTTGGACCTGCCATCGCGTCGGCCAGCCATGTCTGCAACGGCAGCTGCGCGGATTTACCCACGGCACCACCCAGCAGCATCAGCGTTGCCCACCACAGCATGTCATTGCCGGCAGCGAAGTGCGCTGGCGCCAGTTCCACCATTTCGCGGAAATTCAGCGTGCCCAGTTCGTTGTAGAGAATGAACAGCGCGAAGGCGAGGAAGACGTCACCCACACGGGTCACGACAAACGCTTTCATGGCCGCTGCGCCATTCTTCGGATCGGTATAGTAGAAGCCGATCAGCAGATAAGAGCAGAGACCCACGCCTTCCCAGCCGAGATACATCAACAGCAGGTTATCGGCCAGCACCAGAACAACCATGCTCGCGATAAACAGGTTGGTGTAGGCGAAGAAGCGGGAGTAACCCTCTTCACCGCGCATATACCAGGAGGCAAACATGTGGATCAGGAAGCCCACGCCGGTCACCACGGAGAGCATGGTCAGAGAGAGACCATCCAGCACCAGGTTGAAACCGATGTTGAAATCACCGACCGACATCCAGGTCCACAGCGGTACGCTGAAGGCCTGACGCCCGTTATTAAAGAAGTCGATACCCGCATACGCTGTTACCAGCGCAGCCAGACCCACAGAGCCCATGCCGACGGTGGCGGACAGATTCTCAGACCAGCGGCCACGAGAAAACGCCAGCAGCACGAAGCCAATCAGCGGAAAAATAATGGTTAAGGCAAGCATGTTCATCCACGCAACTCACTTACTGAATCGATGTTCAGGTTCTGGCGGCGACGATGGAGCTGCAGTAACAGCGCCAGGCCAATACTCGCTTCGGCAGCCGCGAGGCTGATGGCGAGAATGTACATCACCTGACCATCGGTCTGGCCCCAGTAGCTTCCGGCGACCACGAAGGCCAGCGCGGAGGCGTTAATCATGATTTCCAGACCGATCAGCATAAACAGCAGATTGCGGCGGATAACCAGACCGGTTAAGCCCAGAACGAATAAAATCGCAGCGAGGATCAGTCCATGTGTTAAGGGGATCATGCGCGTTCCTCCGTTTTTCTTTTCGCGCGGTCGTCAGTGCGGTTGCTCAGCAACTCACCAGCACGCTCTTCGCGGCCAACGTGGAAGGCAACAACCAGGCCCGCCAGCAGCAGCATAGAGGCCAGTTCAACCGCCAGGACGTATGGGCCAAACAGCGTAATACCCACCTCTTTAGCGCCGATTGGCGTGCCGTCGATGCCCTGATCATTCACACCCAGAATGGCGTAAACAATGACCACCAGCATGATGGCCGACAGGATCGCCGGGCCAATCCAGACCTGCGGTTTTAACCACTGACGTTCCTGCTCAATTTCAGAGCCGCCCAGGTTCAGCATCATCACCACGAAGACGAACAGCACCATGATGGCCCCGGCGTAGACGATGATCTCCAGCGCACCAGCAAAGTGCGCGCCCAGCGCAAAGAACACCCCGGAAATAGCCAGCAGCGAGATAATTAAGTACAGCAGCGCATGCACCGGATTGGTGTGCGTAATCACTCGCAGCGTAGCCAGGATGGCGATAAGGCCACAGATATAAAAAGCGAATTCCATTGCCCTCTCCTTACGGTAACAGGCTCTTGACGTCGATAGGCTTAGCTTCGTTCTCTGCTTCGCCCTTATCTTTGCCGTCGATTGCCATACCCGCCATCCGGTAGAAGTTATATTCCGGGTATTTGCCCGGACCGGAAATCAGCAGATCCTCTTTCTCGTACACCAGGTCCTGACGCTTATACTCACCCAGTTCGAAGTCCGGGGTCAGCTGAATCGCCGTGGTTGGGCACGCTTCTTCACACAGACCGCAGAAAATGCAGCGTGAGAAGTTGATGCGGAAGAACTCAGGATACCAGCGGCCATCTACCGTCTCTGCTTTCTGCAGAGAGATACAGCCCACCGGACACGCTACCGCACACAGGTTACAGGCAACGCAGCGCTCTGAACCGTCCGGATCGCGCGTCAGCACGATACGGCCACGGTAGCGCGGCGGCAGATATACCGGCTCTTCCGGGTACATCCGGGTTTCGCGTTTGGCAAACGCGTGCAGGCCGATCATCCAGATACTGCGTACCTGAGTGCCGAAACCTACCAATAATTCTTTTAAGGTCATGGTCTATAGCCCCTTATGGCTGCTGCCAGAGAATGACAGCCGCCGTTACCAGCAAGTTGATGAGCGTCAGCGGCAGGCACACTTTCCAGCCGAAGGACATTACCTGGTCATAACGCGGACGCGGTAACGCTGCGCGAATCAAAATGAACATCATCATGAAGAACGCGGTTTTCAGCGCGAACCAGATGAACGGCGGTAAGAACGGGCCATGCCAGCCACCAAAGAACAGCGTTACCATCAACGCGGAAATGGTGACAATACCGATGTACTCGCCCACGAAGAACAGACCGAATTTCATACCGGAATATTCGATGTGGTAACCGTCGGCCAGTTCCTGTTCGGCTTCTGGCTGGTCAAACGGGTGACGGTGACACACCGCCACGCCCGCGATAGCAAAGGTAATAAAACCAAAGAACTGCGGGATAACGTTCCAGATGTCAGCCTGGTTGTTGACGATGTCGGTCATGTTGAATGAACCGGCTTGCGCCACCACACCCATCAGGGAAAGCCCCAGGAATACTTCGTAGCTCAGCGTCTGCGCAGAAGCACGCATCGCACCCAGCAGGGAGTATTTGTTGTTACTGGACCAGCCCGCGAACAGCACCGCATACACGGCGAGGCCTGCCATCATCAGGAAGAACAGAATGCCGATGTTCAGGTCAGCCACCACCCAGGTCGGGCTGACAGGAACAATCGCGAACGCCAGCAGCAGCGAGGTAAAGGCGATCATCGGTGCCAGAGTAAAGATCACGCGGTCAGAGAAGCGCGGGATCCAGTCCTCTTTAAAGAACATCTTGATCATGTCCGCTACCAGCTGGAGTGAACCACCCCAGCCCACGCGGTTCGGTCCGTAACGGTTCTGGAACAGACCGAGCAGACGACGTTCACCAAAGCTCATGAACGCGCCGCAGGTGACGACCACCAGCAGGATAACTATCGCTTTCAGAATGCTCAGCAGGATGTCGATAAGATCCGGCGTTAACCAACTCATGCTTTTGCCTCCTGCAGATTATCAAGACGCGCACCCGCCAGTACCGGCGCGATGCCAGGCATACCCATCGGCAGACCCACCTGCCCTGCAGTCAGACTTTCAGAGATAATCAGCGGCAAGCTGATTGTCTGGCCATCATAGCTAAAGGCGATGTTCGCACCCGCGTTAACGCCAAGCTTCGCGGCATCTGCCGGGTTAAGCTTGATGTACGGTTGCGGCATGCGGCTCTGGAATACCGGAGAACGCTGGGACAATTCGTCACTGCCGAACAGATGGTAGTACGGCGCAATACGCCAGTTCCCTTCCTGCGCCTGGAAGCTCGCCGGCACGGTGGTGAAGAAGTCCAGACCGGTGTCGGAAGCTTCAATCAGACGCACGCCCGGGTCACCGTGGCGCAGAGAGCCGCCCACTTCAGCCTGGAATTTGTTCCATGCCTGCGGGGAGTTCCAGCCTGGTGCCCATGCGAACGGAACCTGAGAGCGCGGTGCAGACGGCTGGTTGTTCCCTTCCATTGAGAAGGCAAACATCGTGTCTTTATCCTGCGGCTGACGAGGTTCGTGAACGCTGATGTTGGCTCGCATCGCGGTACGACCGCTGTAACGGTGCGGCTCACGCGCCAGTTTCTGGCCACGAATACGGAAGCTTGCGTCAGGAGCCGCATCTTTGATGCCAGCCAGCTGAGGCAGTTTTTCCACGACCGCGTCGATAACATGGTCGAGCTGCGTCCAGTCCACTTCACGGCTCTGAACGGTGCTGTGCAGAGAGTGCAGCCAGCGCCAGCTTTCCAGCATTATGGTGTTGCTGTCGTAGTACGCCGGGTCATACACCTGGAAGAAACGCTGTGCGCGGCCTTCGTTGTTGATAACCGTACCGTCGCTTTCCGCGAAGCTTGCCGCAGAGAGCACCAGGTGCGCTTTGTCCATGATCGCGGTGCGCTGATGGTCAATAACCATCACAAGCGGCGCTTTGGAGAGCGCTGCGTCAACGCGTGCGGCAGAAGCATGACGATGCAGGTCGTTTTCCAGCACCACAACGGCGTCAGCAGCACCGGATTCCAGTTCGCTTAACGCAGCTTCCAGAGAGCCACCGCCAATCATTCCCAGACCGATGCTGTTCACCGCACGAGCAATCATGGTCACGCCAACGTCTGCACCACGGCCTTTCAGCGCTTTAGCCACGTTCGCGGCAGCCTGAATGATCTCTGCGCTACCGGCGTTAGTCCCGGAAACAATCAGGGGTTTCTTCGCACCCGCCAGGGCCTGAACAATCACATCAACCTTGTTCTGCAGGTCGCGATCGAGACCTTCAACGGCCGGAGAATTGCTGTCCAGCGCATGAGCAATCGCAAAGCCAAGACGGGCCTGGTCTTCAACCGGCGCGCAGTAGGTCCATGCCGCGATATCGTCCAGACGCGTGTTGTCGACGTTGGTCACAAACAGAGGATGCTTCGCACGCTGACCGATGTTGAGGATTGCCGCAATCTGCCAGTCAGCCACTTTTTGAGCCGCCGCCATTTCACGAGCTTTACCTTTGACCGCCTGACGAACCGCCAGGGCAGCGCGAGCGCCGGTCTGCGTCAAATCTTCACCCAGCACCAGAACCGCATCATAAGACTCAATTTCACGCAGCGCTGGGGTATGAATACCGCCTTCACGCAGCACTTTCAGTACCAGCTGCAGACGTTCCTGCTCGCCCTGAGCGATACCGGTGTAGAAGTTTTCCGCCCCAACCAGCTCACGCAGCGCGAAGTTACTTTCGATGCTGGCGCGCGGGGAGCCGATCCCGATCACTTTCTTCGACTGGCGCAGAATATCTGCCGCGCCCTGCATCGCCTGTTCAGCGTTCAGGGTGATGAAGTCATCACCACGGCGTTGAACGGGCTGACGTGGACGGTCTTTCAGGTTCACGTAGCCGTAGCCAAAACGACCGCGGTCGCACAGGAAGTAATGGTTAACGGTACCGTTATAACGGTTTTCAATACGACGCAGTTCGCCATAGCGCTCACCCGGGCTGGTGTTACAGCCCAGCGAACACTGCTGGCAGATGCTTGGTGCAAACTGCATGTCCCACTTACGGTTGTAACGCTCGGAGTGGGTTTTATCGGTGAAGACGCCGGTTGGACAAATCTCGACCAGGTTACCGGAGAATTCGCTTTCCAGCGTACCGTCTTCCGGACGACCGAAGTAGACGTTGTCATGCGCGCCATACACGCCCAGATCTTGTCCGTCTGCGTAATCTTTGTAGTAACGCACGCAGCGGTAGCAGGCTATGCAGCGGTTCATTTCGTGAGAGATGAACGGCCCCAGATCCTGGTTGCGGTGGGTACGTTTGGTAAAGCGATAGCGACGGAAGCTGTGACCGGTCATTACGGTCATATCCTGAAGGTGGCAGTTACCGCCCTCTTCACAGACCGGGCAATCGTGCGGGTGGTTGGTCATCAACCATTCCACAACGCTTTCACGGAACTGTTTGGCTTCTTCGTCATCAATCGAAATAAAAGTGCCTTCGGTGGCTGGCGTCATACAGGACATCACCAGGCGACCACGCGTGTCTTCCGCGTTTTGATATTGCTTCACCGCACACTGGCGGCAAGCACCGACGCTGCCCAGCGCCGGATGCCAGCAAAAATACGGAATATCAAGGCCGAGCGACAGACAAGCTTCCAGCAGGTTGTCCGCCCCGTTGACCTCATACTCTTTGCCGTCTACATGAATCGTAGCCATTAGCATGCTTCCAGTTGGCTCAGTCGTAACTGAGCGTTAATCAAAATTCTGTTTTACCAGCGCGCTTTCAGCAGGTTCGGCTGAATCCCATTGATGGCATGGGTATTGCTGAACGGCTGCTTGATGCCTGCTTCGAATTCGTCGCGGAAATATTTAATCGCGCTCTGCAGTGGCTCAACGGCGCCTGGTGCGTGGGCACAGAAGGTTTTCCCTGGACCCAGGAATCGACACAGTTGCTCAAGTGTCTCGATATCGCCAGGCTGGCCTTCGCCACGTTCGATAGCACGCAGGATCTTCACGCTCCACGGCAGACCATCACGGCACGGTGTACACCAGCCGCAGGACTCGCGGGCAAAGAACTCTTCGAGGTTACGCACCAGCGATACCATGCCGATCTCGTGGTCGACGGCCATCGCCAGCGCCGTACCCAGACGGCTGCCTGCTTTACCAATGCTTTCGAATTCCATTGGCAGATCAAGATGGGCCTCGGTCAGGAAGTCGGTCCCTGCACCGCCTGGCTGCCAGGCTTTGAATTTCAGGCCATCACGCATGCCGCCAGCGTAGTCTTCAAGAATTTCACGTGCAGTGGTGCCAAACGGCAGTTCCCAGACGCCAGGGTTCTTCACGCGACCGGAGAAGCCCATCAGCTTGGTACCGGCATCTTTACTGTTCGAGATGCCCTGATACCACTCCACGCCATTGGCGAGGATTGCCGGGACGTTACACAGGGTTTCGACGTTGTTTACACAGGTCGGTTTACCCCAGACGCCAGAGCTTGCCGGGAACGGTGGCTTGGAACGTGGGTTCGCACGGCGGCCTTCCAGGGAGTTAATCAGTGCGGTCTCTTCACCACAGATATAACGCCCTGCCCCGGTGTGCACGAACAGCTCGAAGTCAAAACCGGTGCCAAGGATGTTTTTACCCAGCAGGCCCGCTTCAGTGGCTTCGGCAATCGCGCGACGCAGGTTTTCAGCCGCTTCGATGTATTCACCGCGCAGGAAGATGTAACCCCGGTACGCTTTCAGCGCGAACGCGGAGATCAGCATGCCTTCCACCAGCAGGTGCGGCAGCTGTTCCATCAGCAGGCGGTCTTTATAGGTGCCCGGCTCCATTTCATCAGCGTTACACAGCAGGTAACGGATGTTCATGGATTCGTCTTTTGGCATCAGGCTCCACTTCAGACCGGTGGAAAAGCCTGCGCCGCCGCGCCCTTTCAGGCCAGCGTCTTTGACCGCACTGACGATGTCGTCCGGCGCCATGCCGCCCAGGGCTTTACGCGCACCGGCATAGCCGTTTTTGCTCTGGTATTCGTCGAGCCATACCGGCTGTTTGTCATCACGCAGACGCCAGGTCAGTGGATGAGTTTCAGCAGTACGAATTACAGTTTTCATTTGTACTGCTCCAGCAGGTCAGGAATGGCTTCCGGCGTCAGATAACTGTGAGTATCCTCATCAATCATCATGGTCGGCCCCTTGTCGCAGTTCCCCAGGCAGCAGGTTGGCAGCAGCGTAAAGCGGCCATCGAACGTGGTCTGGCCTGGCTTGATATTGAGCTTTTTCTCAATCGCTGCCTGAATGCCCTGATAACCGGTAATGTGACAAACCACGCTGTCACAGTAGCGGATCACATGGCGACCCACCGGCTGACGGAAGATCTGGCTGTAGAACGTGGCTACGCCTTCTACGTCACTTGCCGGAATGCCCAGCACTTTTGCGATCTCATAGATCGCCCCATCCGGCACCCAACCACGCTGTTTCTGAACGATTTTCAGCGCTTCAATGGACGCCGCACGCGGGTCTTCGTAGTGGTGCATCTCGTGCTCAATGGCGGCACGTTCTGCTTCACTCAGCTCAAAAGCCTCGGTTTGTGGTTGTTGATTCTCGTGCATAATTAGCGGTCCACATCTGACATAACAAAATCGATACTACCCAGATACACAATCAGGTCGGAGACCAGACTGCCGCGGATGGCGGACGGGATCTGCTGCAGGTGCGCAAAGCTTGGTGTACGCACGCGGGTACGGTAGCTCATGGTGCTGCCGTCACTGGTCAGGTAGTAACTGTTAATACCCTTGGTCGCTTCAATCATCTGGAAGGATTCTTGCGCCGGCATGACCGGACCCCAGGAAACCTGCAGGAAGTGGGTGATCAGGGTTTCGATATGTTGCAGCGTGCGCTCTTTCGGCGGCGGCGTCGTCAGCGGGTGATCCGCCTTGAACGGGCCTTCCGGCATGTTGTTGAGGCACTGCTCAAGGATGCGCAGACTCTGGCGCAACTCTTCAACTTTCAGCATCACGCGGGTGTAGCAGTCGGAAACACCGCCGCCAACCGGGACTTCGAAGTCGAAGTTCTCATAGCCAGAGTAAGGACGGGCTTTACGCACGTCGAAATCAATACCGGTTGCGCGCAGACCCGCACCTGTCGTACCCCACTCCAGCGCTTCTTTCGCACCGTAGGCTGCAACGCCCTGGGAACGGCCTTTCAGGATGGTGTTACGCAGTGCGGCTTTCTCGTATGAAGCCAGACGTTTTGGCATCCAGTCGAGGAATTCACGCAGCAGACGCTCCCAGCCGCGCGGCAGATCGTGTGCCACACCGCCGATACGGAACCAGGCCGGGTGCATACGGAAACCGGTGATGGCTTCTACCAGATCGTAGATTTTCTGACGATCGGTAAAGGCGAAGAAGACCGGGGTCATCGCGCCAACGTCCTGAATGAACGTGGAGATATACAGCAGGTGGCTGTTGATACGGAACAGTTCGGAGAGCATCACGCGGATGACGTTAACGCGATCCGGTACGGTGATACCTGCCAGTTTCTCAACGGCCAGCACGTAAGGCATTTCGTTTACGCAACCGCCGAGGTACTCGATACGGTCGGTATACGGAATGTAGCTGTGCCAGGACTGACGCTCGCCCATCTTCTCAGCACCACGGTGGTGGTAACCGATGTCCGGTACGCAGTCGACAATCTCTTCGCCATCAAGCTGAAGAATAATACGGAAAGCACCGTGCGCAGAGGGGTGGTTTGGACCGAGGTTGAGGAACATGAAGTCCTCGTTTTCCGTCCCGCGTTTCATGCCCCAGTCTTCCGGCTTGAAGGTCAGCGCTTCCATCTCCAGATCCTGCTTGGCTTTCGTCAGCTCAAACGGGTCGAATTCAGTCGCACGTGCCGGATAGTCTTTACGCAGCGGGTGGCCGGTCCACGTCTGCGGCATCATGATGCGCGTCAGATGCGGGTGGCCGTCGAAGGTCATCCCGAACATTTCCCAGGTTTCACGCTCATACCAGTTAGCGTTCGGGAAAAGTTTAGTGATCGTCGGCAGATGCATGTCGTTTTCAGACAATGCCACCTTGAGCATGATATCCGTATTACGGTCTATTGAGATCAGGTGGTAGAAAACGGAAAAATCCGCAGCAGGGAGACCCTGGCGGTGCGTACGCAGACGTTCATCCATGCCGTGTAAGTCAAACAGCATGACGTAAGGTTTTGGCAATTTCTTGAGGAAATCGACCACTTCCAGTAATTGCTCACGCTTCACCCAAACAACAGGTACCCCGGTGCGGGTCGCCTGAACAGTAAAGGCATCCGGCCCAAAACGGTTGCGCAGTTCGCCAATGACAGGGTCATCCAGATGATCCCGTGTTTGCCAGGCGGCTTCTTGCGCGGTTAAGTCGGTCATATTGTTCACCATTGCAAATGGTCCGTGGTGACTGTAGGGCGTGGCTTCGCGCTATTTGAGTAGTGATATGCGAAGGTTTACTCCATGCCCACAGGCGCAAATTAAATTTCGTCAGGCGTACGCAGATTGGTTACTGCAATACGTTCGCCGCGTTTACGCTCGCGCTCAGACTGCATGTTGGCGCGGTAAACACCCTGATCGCCAACCACCCAGGAGAGCGGACGACGTTCTTTACCGATAGACTCCTGCAGCAGCATCAGCGCCTGCATGTAAGCTTCCGGACGCGGCGGACAACCCGGGATGTAAACATCCACTGGAATAAACTTATCTACGCCCTGTACGACGGAATAAATGTCGTACATACCGCCAGAGTTTGCACATGCGCCCATGGAAATAACCCATTTTGGCTCCAGCATCTGGTCATACAGACGCTGAATAACAGGTGCCATCTTGGTAAAGCATGTACCTGCCACCACCATCAGGTCAGCCTGACGTGGGGAAGCACGCAGTACCTCTGCCCCAAAACGCGCAACGTCATGCACCGCAGTGAATGACGTCACCATTTCAACGTAGCAGCAAGAAAGGCCAAAGTTGTAAGGCCAGATGGAGTTCTTACGACCCCAGTTGACCATATCGTGCATGGCATGCTCGAGTTTGCCCATGTACACGCTTTTATTGACTTCTTGCTCCAGGGGGTCGGTTACGATCTCCTGTTTTTGCAGGGGGTAACGGTCATTCTCACCGTTAGGATCTATGCGGGTGAGCGTATAATCCATCTTATTGCCTCGCTGTTACTGCTGACGATTAGAGATACTGTTTTCCGGGTTGATGTGTTCACGACGTGAACGCGCAGGCGTCCAGTCAAGCGCGCCAATACGCACCAGATAAACCAGACCGGCCAGTAACACTAAAATGAAAATTGCGGCCTCGACAAAGCCCACCCAACCACTTTCGCGGATGGAAGTTGACCATGCGAAAAGGTAAAGCGCTTCCACGTCAAAGATGACGAAGAACATGGCTACCAGATAGAACTTGGCAGACAGGCGTAAGCGAGCGGAACCTACTGAATCAATACCTGATTCGAAAGGTGTGTTCTTGTGCCTTGCACGGGCGCGACCGCCCAGGAACCAGCCGCCGACTAACATCAGGCAGCACAGGCCAATGGCTACAATAAGAAAGATTGCGAATGCCCAGTGATGAGCGATGACTTCTGTGGATGTTGACATACTCATTGCTTACTCATCAAAAGTGATACCTACGACACTGCTCTTGCTGGCAGATGGGCATCACATCGATTCATGGGGAGGAACGAAAAACCTTACACTAACTGTCAGAAATGAGACGTAGACAGCAAAATGATGGGGTTTTTTACTCCTTTCTATAACCTTTTGTCAACTTTAACAAAGGTTTCTTCACATTAAATTACATCGAGCGATTCTCATTAACATTTGGTGCCCTTTAACCCTGGTGGGTACCTGAGTTTACGTCAAATGCATGTTGTTGAATCGTGTCCGTTTTGGAAGTAAAAAAAATAACCCTCCTATTTTGACAGGATTTGCCAACGATTCCTCCCCCCAAAGAGGAGTATTTTCTTGATCTGAGACACGCTTTTGTTAATTCACCCAAAAAACCAGCAACATATTTCCTGTTTTATTAACATCGGGGCGAGCTGGAGGGAGACTGAACGGGAAATGCACAACATTTGAACAAAAGCATTTATCTTACTGATAAATAGCGACTATCCTGAAAATCCACGTGGTGATCGCGGGTATTACTGCCAAAAAAAAGCCACTGCAGGCGAAAATCGCGTGAGTGGCTTTTTTTTACATTTACAAATTGTTACCAGAATTTTGAGCTGTCGATCACTCAAAGTCCCCTTCAACGATCAGGGAATCATCCCCCCCTTCGGAGGTAACATGTTCGAACTGCCATGGATTATGGTAGTTTTCCATCGCCTCGAACACGACTTTCGCCAGTTCGTTATTGCTGGACGTATTGTGGCAGAGCAGATACTCCGTATCAGGCAAAGCAGGAAGACCATCTGATTTACCCAGTACGCGCAGATCCGGGCTCATCATTTCGACCGGACGGGCCGTTACTCCAAGCCCCGCTTTCACGGCAGCACGTACCGCTGGCAATGTGGAAGCCACATAAGCCAGACGCCATGGAATATTGGCCTCATTGAGCGCCGACAACACCATATCGCGGAACGGGCTCGGATCATCCAGTAATACCAATGGAATTGGCTCACCTTTTTGCAGCACATATTCAGCGGCGCAATACCAATGCGTCGGAGACGTGCGCAACGTCAGGCAATTAAATTGCCCTGGACGGTGCGTGGTCACCACCAGATCGACCTTATTCTCATTTAGCATCTCAATCATAAAAGCATTTCGTTTTACGCTAACGTCCAGCGCAAGCTTCGGATAAACCGAACTAATTCGATTGAGAAGAAATGGCAATATTGTGTCTGCTGACTCATCAGACGCACCTAACGTTAGCACCCCTTGCAGGTTGCTATACATTAATGACATACATGCTTCGTCATTAAAGCGAAGTATTTTCCTGGCATAACCCAGAAGCTGAATACCGTGTTCCGTTAAGAGCTTATTACGCCCGTGACGGGCAAAGAGCTCTTTACCAACCAGTTGTTCCAGCCGTTGCATTTGCTGGCTAACGGCGGACTGGGTTCGGCAAACGGCGGCAGCAGCAGCTGCAAAAGTGTTGAGATCGGCGACCGCAACAAACGTTCTCAGCAGATCGAGGTCGAGATTCATTATCGGACGATTTGCATTTATCATATCTTTTCACTTTCAGGTTGCTCGTGCGGAGCTGCCCGGGTTGAAGCTGTGTGTGTAACAGTTAAGCAATTCCCTCTGAAGGTTTTCCCTCGCATCCCGGCCCGGCAGACTGCCTGACAGATAGTTATTGTGCTGTTTTAATATCAACAGTCAGAAAGCACGTTTCATGACGTTATTTTTATTCTCTTAAACGTTCAGGATATTTAGATGTTTGCAGGTTTATGTAAATTCCATTAAGGGTGATACACCCTTTCTGCCATCTTTCTCGCAGTGCTGTCAACGTAGCAGGAGATGTTTAACCCATTCCGGCCAGAGATAACTCTAACAATAACAATCAATTAATTCAGAAAACCTGTTCCACAAATACAAAACATATGTATCTGCGCCCAGCTTTCCTGAAAGACATCTTAACCCAAATCCACTTTATTTATAAGTCTTATTGCAATATTGCGGATTTATGAGGGTTGTTAAGCTTCTCAACTAATTTTATTAAAATTAACTAAAGTTGCATTTTGTTGGTTAATAATAAATAAATTTTAATTTAGATTAAGGCCATTCATTAATAACACTTAACATTAATTTCACATGAGTAACTTTTAGCCAATGCACACTATTACAACGCCACGTAACGAAGCATTCAGGTTTTACGAAAGGTCACTCAGCGTAACTGCCACGCAGGTTGCGGATATTATTTATTTTTATCAGCACAATATACAACTTTAATATTCTTTAACAGCACAATAAACCTATTATTACACCATTAACCTTACTTTACGTCAGTTAAATTGTTCGTTGATAGCGAAAAAGATTCACACCATTTTCATTCCCTACACAAAATCTTCTCCTGCCCGCCCTTCAAAACGAAGCGAGGGGGGAGTACATTATTCCGTGCTGACTTCCACGGCAGGGAGTGGCAACAATCGCGAAAAGGTTAAAGGTTCATGTCCCCTATCGAAAAATCCAGCAAGCTAGATAACGTCTGTTACGACATCCGTGGCCCGGTTCTGAAAGAGGCTAAACGCCTTGAAGAAGAAGGCAATAAGGTTCTGAAACTCAACATTGGTAACCCTGCGCCATTTGGTTTTGAAGCGCCGGATGAAATTCTGGTTGATGTGATCCGCAACCTGCCTACTGCGCAAGGCTATTGCGATTCAAAAGGACTTTACTCCGCACGAAAAGCCATCATGCAGCACTACCAGGCGCGCGATATGCGTGATGTTACCGTTGAAGATATCTATATCGGCAACGGCGTCTCTGAGCTGATCGTGCAGGCCATGCAGGCGCTGCTGAACAGCGGCGACGAAATGCTGGTTCCCGCGCCGGATTATCCGCTGTGGACGGCGGCCGTATCCCTGTCCAGCGGTAAAGCCGTGCACTATCTTTGCGATGAGTCCTCTGACTGGTTCCCGGATCTCGATGATATTCGCGCGAAAATTACCCCACGCACGCGCGGCATCGTCATTATTAACCCGAACAACCCAACGGGCGCGGTCTACTCAAAAGAGCTGCTGATGGAGATCGTGGAGATCGCCCGCCAGCACAACCTGATCATCTTTGCCGACGAAATTTACGACAAGATCCTGTATGACGCGGCGCAGCACCACTCTATCGCCGCACTGGCTCCGGACCTGCTGACCGTGACTTTTAACGGCCTGTCTAAAACCTACCGTGTGGCCGGTTTCCGTCAGGGCTGGATGGTCTTAAACGGCCCGAAAAAACATGCGAAAGGCTATATTGAAGGGCTGGAAATGCTCGCCTCTATGCGTTTATGTGCCAACGTGCCGGCGCAGCATGCTATCCAGACCGCACTCGGCGGCTATCAGAGCATCAGCGAGTTTATCGTGCCGGGCGGGCGTTTATATGAGCAGCGTAACCGCGCGTGGGAGCTTATCAACGATATTCCAGGCGTCTCCTGCGTGAAGCCGAACGGCGCACTCTACATGTTCCCGAAAATCGACGCGAAACGCTTTAATATTCATGACGACCAGAAGATGGTGCTCGATTTCCTGCTGCAGGAAAAAGTGCTGCTGGTTCAGGGTACCGCCTTTAACTGGCCATGGCCGGATCACGTGCGTATCGTTACCCTGCCGCGTGAAGATGACCTCGAGATGGCCATCAGCCGCTTTGGACGTTTCCTCTCAGGTTACCACCAGTAATCTTAAAATCAGGCTACTTCGGTAGCCTGATTTGCATCTTGCCTCCCCTCCCCGCACAATGAAGTCTGTCGCAGTGAAGACAAAAGGTAACCTATGAGTCAGAGTCATTTCTTTGCCCACCTCTCCCGCCTTAAACTGATCAACCGCTGGCCGCTGATGCGCAATGTCCGCACTGAGAATGTGTCGGAGCACAGTCTGCAGGTTGCGATGGTCGCTCACGCTCTGGCTGCCATTAAAAACCGGAAATTCAACGGGCAGGTTAACGCTGAGCGTATTGCCCTGCTGGCGATGTATCACGATGCCTCGGAAGTGCTGACCGGGGATTTACCGACACCCGTGAAATATTTCAACTCGCAGATAGCCCAGGAATATAAGGCCATTGAGAAGATTGCTCAGCAGAAACTGATCGACATGGTGCCGGACGAGCTGCGCGATATTTTTGAGCCGCTGATTGATGAGCATCAGTACACGGAAGAGGAAAAATTGCTGGTTAAGCAGGCGGATGCGCTATGCGCTTACCTGAAATGTCTGGAAGAGCTGTCCGCGGGGAATAACGAATTTCTGCTGGCGAAAACGCGTCTGGAAAAAACGCTGGAATCACGCCGCAGCGAAGAGATGGATTATTTCATGCAGGTGTTTGTGCCGAGCTTCCATTTGTCGCTGGACGAGATCAGTCAGGACTCCCCTCTCTGACGGTATGCCGGGTCGCGACATCGCTCCCCGGCATCAGGGTTTAAAACGGGAACAGCACGGGAATCAGTATCACGCACACCACCATCACCAGCACGGTGAAGGGCACGCCTATCTTCACAAAATCACTGAATTTGTAATTTCCCGGGCCAAGCACCAGCGTATTGACCGGTGACGAGACCGGAGTCATAAACGCTGCAGATGCCGCCATAGCGACGATCATGGCAAACGGGTACGGCGAAACCCCCATTGATTTCGCCATCGCCAGTGCAATGGGTGCCATCAGGACGGCCGTGGCCGTATTGGAGATAAACAGGCCTATCGTGGCGCACATGATAAACAGGCAGACCAGCATCATGTAAGGCCCGTATCCACCGCCTGCGTCCATGAGTCCCTTGACGATCAAATCCACCCCACCGGTTTTTTGTAACGCCAGGGCAAAGGGCATCATCCCGACAATCAGAATAATGCTCGGCCAGTGAATGGCTTTGTAGGCGCTTTCGGCATCAATACAGCGGAATTTCCCCATCAGAAGACAGGCGATAATGGCCGCAATGGGGTTTGGAATTTCGTCAGTCAGCATCAGTGCGACCATCAACACCAGGCAAAAAATCGCATGCGGTGCCTGGCTGTGCGCCGGAGAAGCATCGCTCTCTTCAACCGGCATATTGAGTACAACAAAGTCGCGGCCTTTCTGCCCGAGCTGACCGATCAGTTTCCAGTTGCCGACGACCAGGAAGATATCACCGAGCAGGATAGGCTCATCCACTACCGCCCCTTCCATCGCCACGCCATCACGCTTTAAGCCCACCACGTTTAGCCCATAGCGGGTCCTGAAGCCGATTTCGCGCACGGTTTTACCCAGTAATTCTGATTCCGGGATCAGCGACACTTCGGCCATGCCGACATCCAGCGCCTGGTCTGAGAAATACTCCCCACGTAGCACCATGGGTTCCAGCAACTGTTCACTGCAAAACTCGCGCAAATCGACATCGGCGGTGGACATATCAATCAGCAAAACGTCGCGTGCACGGAATTCCGACACCCCGTTGACGTTAACAATCACCCGCCGAAAACGACGCCAGCGCTCTACGCCGATCACGTTCGCGCCATAGCGCTCGCGCAGCTTCAGGTCGTCAAGACGCTGGCCAATGAGGGGCGAGCCGGGGCGGATAGCCAGACGGCGCGCCCGCCCGGTCAGACGATACTCTTTGATCAGATCGCGGAAGGTCCGTCGTTTCCAGCCGTCTTTGCTTTTATCCTGTTTTTCCCCCTTCAGGGCAAAACGAGTTAACAGCATGTAGACCACACCCAGCACCAGAATCACCAGTCCAAGTGGGGTCACGCTGAAAAAGCTAAAGCCTTCAAACCCTTCGCGGATAAGCTCACTGTTGACGACCAGGTTCGGCGGGGTCGCCACCAGCGTCATCATCCCGCTAATAAGCCCGGCAAAGCTCAGAGGCATCATCAGGCGCGACGGTGAGGTTTGCATCCGCATGGAGACGCTCAGCACCACCGGGATAAAGATGGCGACGACGCCCGTGGAGCTCATAAACGCCCCCAGCCCGGCAACCGTCAGCATCAGGTAGATCAACATTTTGGTTTCGCTGTTGCCGGCCACCTTGACCAGCCACGACCCCATAATGGTCGCCACGCCAGTGCGCACCAGCCCGTCGCCAATAATAAACAGGGCGGCAATCAGGATAACGTTGGGATCACTAAATCCGGAGAAAGCCTCCGGCAGCGTGAGCGTACCGCTCAGCACAAAGGCAACGATGACAAACAAGGCGATGGCATCCATGCGCACCTTGCCTGAGGCAAAGAGAAGGATGGCGATTAAAAGCAGGCTCAGGACCCAAATCAGTTCACCGTTCACAACATATCCTTGTCAGTGGAGGAGACAAAATTTTGCCATAAAAAAGCCCCAACAATGTGGGGCTATATCATGGGATTACATTTTAAGCGAGACGGTTACAACTCCGTCCGGTGCCTTCGCAACGTTGATGGCCGTCAGCGTGTTAAGCACCAGATCCGCCTCGTTCAGGCGGGGTGAACCCGCCGGAACGTTAACGGCGATGACGTGGCTTCCGGCGTTCAACCCCGCCAGGACGCCTGCTGCCGCATCCTCCACCACCACGCAATCGGCTGGTGCCAGGCCAAGCAGTTCGGCACCGAGTAAAAAGGCATCCGGTTCAGGCTTGCCGCGCTTCACGCGCTCTGCCGTGATAAACACTTCGGGCGTCGGTAACCCTGCGGCCTTGTGGCGGGCATGGGCAACGGGCACCGAGCCGGAGGTGACGATCGCCCACGGGATTTGGGCTTCGTTCAGATGTTCAAGCAGTTCATGCGCCCCCGGCAGCGCTGTGATGCCATCCGTGTCGGTGGCTTCAATGTGCTCAAGATAGCTGAACTCCGCCTGAATCTCTTCCTCAGAACGTCCTGCTAAGAAGTGCCGCAATGAGGTTATGGCCTGTTTGCCATGGATAAAATTCAGTACTTCCTGATGGTCAATGCCATGTCTGTCCGCCCAATGGCACCATGAACGCTCCACAACCGGCAGCGAATCCACCAGCGTACCGTCCAAATCAAACAGAAAACCTCTACACTGCACAAGCACCTCCGTCAGGCATTAATAATTTGTTGAATCTCATTGTTACTTAAATGGTACTGGCGCGGGCAGGCGTGCCAGACGCTCAGCATGCGCTGATATTTTTCCCACATTGGGGTCTGCGCATTGAAGCCGTGTGTGCCCGCGTCAAAATGGGTATAGCGCCCTTCCGTGTTCACCATAAAACGCACATAGCTCAGATAACGCGCTTCCGTTGCGGCATCAAAGCCCAGGAAGGTGACGCGACGTTCGTCAATGGACTGCTGATCTTTGAGATTGGTCCAGGAAACATGCAGGGCGTGATACATCTCCATAATGTCGATCACGGTGCGGCAGGTTTCTTCTTTCATCTCACCAAACTCGCGGTCCAGTTCACGCATCTGCAAACCAAAGCCACGTTCGACGATTGTCTGCAGGCGGCTGTAGCGCTCAGCGTTATCGGGATCAAGCATAGTCATCATTTTGTACTGGTTGGACAAAATCAGACGTTGAGCATGGGTCATTTCCATCTTTCGACTCCTGTAGCGCATTGCACTGTAAAAAAAAGACACGGTAACGGTGAGTTACTGTGCCTTCTTTTATTCGTCGTTTCGATGATCAATCACAAGTCATCGAGGAATGTTTTGTCGAGTTGCTTAAAAGCGCGCTTGAGCGTGTCAGCCAGCGCCTGGTAATCGGGCTTGCCTTCGACCGGGGCAAGCGCCTGCCCGGCTTCCTCCAGTTTCCCGCGAACTTCATAAAACCAGTGTAAAATAGAAGGCGGGAGTGGCGTGATAGAACGTTTACCTAACCACCACAGACCCTGCATCGGCAGACTTAACGCGAAAAGTGCCGTCGCAACGGCCGGGCCAAGCTGCCCACCCAGCGCGATTTGCCAGCAGAGCGTAAAGATGGCGACAGGTGGCATAAAGCGAATCGCATAGCGCGTGGCGCGGATCGTGCGGTTCTCAATAAACATGGGCGCAAGGCGCTTTTCCATTGGCCACGTCTTTGCGTAATGCTGTCCCCGACGAAACAGACTGAAAAAATTCACGGACGGGTTCACTGGTGTCGACATGGCTGTACCTCAACTTCACATATAAAAATTAAAATTTTCGTGCAAAACCACAACAGGCTATGACAACGTTCAAAATATTTTGTCATCAGCACCCCGTATCGGGTATTCTGTGCCAGCCTGATAGGCCCTTAGACGAGAACCATTAACTCGTCAAATTATCGCATATTATGCCATTGGCTGAAAAATGTTCAAAATGGCATAAAATCATATGTATTTCTTCCATCATGCCACAATGTTCGTTTGGCATGATGTTAATCATAAATGTCTGAGTCATTATGCGTTACGCTTTTAGACTCCCTGACGTTTTTTTAGCCACGTATCAATAATAGGTACTTCCATGTCGAGTAAGTTAGTACTGGTTCTGAACTGCGGTAGCTCCTCACTGAAATTCGCCATCATCGATGCGCTCAACGGTGACGAATACCTCTCTGGTTTGGCCGAATGTTTCCATCTGCCTGAAGCACGTATCAAGTGGAAGATGGACGGCAGCAAACAGGAAGCGGCTTTAGGTGCAGGCGCCGCTCACAGTGAAGCGCTGAACTTTATCGTTAACACTATTCTGGCACAAAAACCAGAACTGTCTGCTCAGCTGACTGCGATTGGTCACCGTATCGTCCACGGCGGCGAAAAATACACCAGTTCCGTCGTTATCGACGAAACGGTTATTCAGGGCATTAAAGACTCTGCCTCTTTCGCACCGCTGCACAACCCAGCTCACCTGATCGGTATCGCTGAAGCGCTGAAATCCTTCCCGCAGCTGAAAGACAAAAACGTGGCTGTGTTCGACACTGCGTTCCACCAGACCATGCCGGAAGAATCTTACCTCTATGCCCTGCCGTACAGCCTGTACAAAGAGCACGGCGTTCGTCGCTACGGCGCGCACGGCACCAGCCACTTCTATGTGACTCAGGAAGCCGCTAAAGTGCTGAACAAGCCGGTTGAAGAAGTTAACATCATCACCTGCCACCTGGGCAACGGTGGTTCTGTTTCTGCCATCCGCAACGGTAAATGTGTTGATACATCCATGGGTCTGACCCCGCTGGAAGGTCTGGTGATGGGTACCCGTTCCGGTGACATCGACCCGGCGATCATTTTCCACCTGCACGACACCCTGGGCATGAGCGTTGATCAGATCAACAAAATGCTGACCAAAGAGTCTGGCCTGCTGGGTCTGACCGAAGTCACCAGCGACTGCCGTTATGTTGAAGACAACTATGCAGAAAAAGCAGACGCTAAACGTGCAATGGACGTTTACTGCCACCGTCTGGCGAAGTACATCGGCTCTTACACTGCGCTGATGGACGGTCGTCTGGACGCGGTTATCTTCACCGGTGGTATCGGTGAGAACGCGGCAATGGTTCGTGAACTGTCCCTGGGTAAACTGGGCGTTCTGGGCTTCGAAGTTGACCACGAGCGTAACCTGGCTGCCCGCTTCGGCAAGTCTGGCTTCATCAACAAAGAAGGCACCCGTCCGGCTATCGTTATCCCAACTAACGAAGAGCTGGTCATCGCGCAAGACGCGCACCGCCTGACTGCCTGATTCCACACCGCCAGCAATGCTGGCGGTGCTGTTTTGTAGCCCGCCCCCTGTCGGCGGTAACGAAAGAGGATAAACCGTGTCCCGTACTATTATGCTGATCCCTACCGGAACCAGCGTCGGTCTGACCAGCGTCAGCCTTGGCGTTATCCGTGCTATGGAACGCAAAGGCGTTCGTCTGAGCGTCTTTAAGCCTATCGCCCAGCCTCGTGCCGGTGGCGATGCGCCAGACCAGACCACCACCATCGTGCGTAAGAACTCCAATCTGCCAGCGGCTGAACCGCTGAAGATGAGCCACGTTGAATCTCTGCTGTCCAGCAACCAGAAAGACGTGCTGATGGAAGAGATCATCGCCAACTATCACGCTAACACGCAAGACGCGGAAGTGGTGCTGGTTGAAGGCCTGGTCCCGACCCGCAAACACCAGTTCGCTCAGTCTCTGAACTTCGAAATCGCGAAAACGCTGAATGCGGAAATCGTGTTCGTCATGTCCCAGGGTACCGATAACCAGGAACAGCTGAAAGAGCGTATCGAACTGACCCGCAGCAGCTTCGGCGGCGCGAAAAATACCAACATCACCGGCGTTATCGTTAACAAACTGAACGCACCGGTTGATGAACAAGGTCGTACCCGTCCTGACCTGTCCGAAATCTTCGATGACTCTTCTAAAGCGAAAGTGGTTAAAGTTGATCCGGCGACTCTGCAGGATTCCAGCCCGCTGCCAGTACTGGGCGTGGTGCCATGGAGCTTCGACCTGATTGCTACCCGTGCAATCGACATGGCGCGTCACCTGAACGCTACCGTGATTAACGAAGGCGACATCAACACCCGCCGCGTGAAGTCTGTGACCTTCTGTGCGCGTAGCATTCCGCACATGCTGGAACACTTCCGCGCAGGCTCCCTGCTCGTGACCTCCGCTGACCGTCCTGACGTGCTGGTTGCTGCGTGTCTGGCCGCGATGAACGGTGTGGAAATCGGTGCCATTCTGCTGACCGGTGCTTACGAGATGGATCCACGCGTAAGCAAGCTGTGCGAGCGTGCGTTCGCCACTGGCCTGCCAGTCTTTATGGTGAACACCAACACCTGGCAGACCTCTCTGAGCCTGCAGAGCTTCAACCTGGAAGTGCCGGTTGATGACCATGAGCGTATCGAGAAAGTGCAGGAATACGTTGCGGGCTACATCAACGCAGACTGGATTGAATCCCTGACGGCAACCTCCGAGCGCAGCCGTCGTCTGTCTCCTCCGGCCTTCCGTTACCAGTTGACCGAGTTGGCACGTAAAGCGGGCAAACGTGTTGTTCTGCCAGAAGGCGACGAACCACGTACCGTTAAAGCGGCTGCCATCTGTGCAGAGCGCGGCATCGCGACCTGTGTGCTGCTGGGTAACCCGGATGAAATTAACCGCGTTGCTGCCTCTCAGGGCGTTGAGCTGGGTGCAGGTATTGAAATCGTCGACCCGGAAGTGGTTCGCGAAAGCTACGTTGCGCGCCTGGTTGAGCTGCGTAAGAGCAAGGGCATGACCGAAGCCGTTGCGCGTGAGCAGCTTGAAGACAACGTTGTGCTGGGCACGCTGATGCTGGAGCAGGACGAAGTTGACGGTCTGGTTTCCGGTGCGGTTCACACCACGGCGAACACCATCCGTCCACCGCTGCAGCTGATCAAAACGGCACCAGGCAGTTCTCTGGTGTCTTCCGTGTTCTTCATGCTGCTGCCTGAACAGGTTTACGTTTACGGTGACTGTGCGATCAACCCGGATCCAACTGCAGAGCAGCTGGCTGAGATTGCTATTCAGTCTGCCGATTCCGCGATTGCCTTCGGTATTGAACCTCGCGTGGCAATGCTCTCCTACTCCACCGGTACTTCTGGTGCAGGTAGCGATGTAGAGAAAGTCCGTGAAGCGACGCGTCTGGCGCAGGAAAAACGTCCTGACCTGATGATCGACGGTCCACTGCAGTATGATGCCGCGGTTATGGCTGACGTTGCGAAATCCAAAGCACCGAACTCACCGGTTGCGGGTCGCGCTACCGTGTTCATCTTCCCGGATCTGAACACCGGTAACACCACCTACAAAGCGGTACAGCGTTCTGCAGACCTGATCTCCATCGGGCCAATGCTGCAGGGTATGCGCAAACCTGTGAACGACCTGTCCCGTGGCGCGCTGGTTGACGATATCGTCTACACCATCGCTCTGACCGCGATCCAGTCTTCACAACAGCAGTAATACGTTACTGACTAAAAAGGCGACCCGAGGGTCGCCTTTTTTATTTACAACAACTCCCTCGCCGCCGACACAATGTCGTGTGCCGTCAGGCCATACTCCTTCTGCAGGAAGTCCTGTGTCCCCACCTGGCCGTAACGCTCCTTCACGCCCACCCGACGCATCGGCACCGGACAGGTTTCCACCAGCACTTCCGCCACTGCCGATCCCAGCCCGTTATGAATGCTGTGGTTTTCGCAGGTCACGATACGTCCGGTTTTCTCGGCGTAGTTTTTCACCAGCATCCGGTCAATCGGCTTAAGGGTAAACATGTCGATCACCGCGGCGCTGACGCCCTCCTGTTCGAGCTGACGCGCCGCTTCAAGCGCTTCCGCCACCATAATGCCGTTGGCAATCAGGGTGATGTCACTGCCTTCGCGCAGTACGTTGCCCTTGCCAAGCGTAAATGTCGAACCCGGCGCATACACGCTCGGGGCCTGCTTACGGATGGTACGCACCCAGTAGAAACCGTCGAGGTCAATAAGCTGGCGCAGTACATCTTCAAACATCACCGCATCCGTTACCTCCAGCACCACCGAATGGGCAAGCCCCCGCACGATGCCCATATCTTCAAACGACATATGCGTGCCGCCGTTATGACAGGCCGTCACGCCGGCATCTGAAGCAATGACCTTCACATTGTTACGCTGGTAGTCCAGGGACATAAACAGCTGGTCGAAACAGCGACGGCTGGCGAAGGCGGTAAAGGTATGCACGAACGGCTTGCGTCCGGTCAGCGACAGCCCCGCCGCCGTCCCCATAACGTTAGCTTCCATGATGCCGCAGTTAATCACATGCTGCGGATAATCACGTGCCACGCCATCCATCGCCATTGAGCTCATCAGATCCGCCTCGAGGGCGATAATGTCGCTCCCGGCTTCAATCTGCTGTGCCACAAACCCCGCGTAGACTTTACGCATCTCGACGGCGTCTTTCTGACCTGCAGGTGCAACCTTAATCATGTGAAGCCTCCAGTTGGCGAATCGTCTCGTTGAGGGCCGCCTTGCTCTCGGCGGTTAATCGCAGATGGTGCGAGTTACTCAGTTGCTCCAGATACGGCACGCCCTGCCCTTTGATACTGTCGAGGATCACCACCAGCGGGCGAGCATCCGCCGCCGGAACCAGCGATGTCACCTCCAGCAGTGCCGGAATGTCATCTCCTTTCACCGTCACCACGTCAAACCCGAAGGCACGGAATTTTCCTTCCAGATCGAACGCACAGATAATGTCGTCGAGTTCGCCATCAAGCTGCTGTTTGTTCCAGTCAACGAATACCGTCAGGTTATTCAGGCGATGGTGTGCAATAAACTGGAACGCTTCCCAGCACTGCCCTTCGTTCAGCTCGCCGTCGCCGACGATACAGAAAACCCGGTTGGGACGTCCCGCCAGCTTATGCGACAGCGCCATTCCACCGGCGATGGAAATCCCCTGCCCCAGCGAGCCGGTGGTGGCATCCACGCCGCGCGTTTTTAGCCGGTCCGGATGGCTCGGCAGACGCGTACCGTTCTGGTTCAGCGTGCTCAGCTCTTCCATCGGGAAATAGCCTTTGATCGCCAGGGTGCTGTACAGCGCCGGGCCAGCGTGTCCTTTTGACAAGACAAAGTAGTCACGCTCTGGCCAGTCCGGGTCGGCCGGGTCAATTTTCATCACTGCGCCGTACAACACGGCCAGGGTTTCAACAACCGACATACTGCCGCCGTAGTGACCAAAGCCCAGCAGGGTCAGCATTTTCAGCGTTTCAAGGCGGATCTGACGCGCCAGATGGGTTATCTCATTCTCATTCATGATTTGGCTCCGGTGTTTTCCTGCGCGTTATCGCCCGCAGATTTGTTTTTAGCGAACACGTTGTACGCCACCAGCAGTGCGAACAACGCCACAACAAGGCCGGTGATGGCAAGCGGCGACAGGAAGCGCGCCAGGTTACCCAGCACGATCCCGACAGCGCCAAAGTCAGCGTCCGAGAACGTGGTATTGGCAAATCCAATTGCCCCCAGCACCGGCAGCAGCAGAACCGGCAGGAAGGTGATCAGCAGGCCGTTGGCAAACGCACCAATCATCGCTCCACGACGTCCCCCGGTGGCGTTACCAAACACGCCCGCGGTAGCGCCGGTGAAGAAGTGCGGCACCACACCAGGCAGAATCAGCACCCAGCTGAATTGCCCACAGATAAACAGACCCACCAGCCCGCCAAGGAAGCTGAACAGGAAGCCAATCAGCACCGCATTTGGCGCATACGGATAGACAACCGGGCAGTCCAGAGCCGGACGTGCATTCGGCACCAGTTTTTCAGAAAAGCCGGTAAAGGCCGGGACGATTTCCGCCAGAATCAGGCGCACACCCTGCAGGATGATGAACACCCCCGCGGCGAACGTGATGGCCATGATGATGGCATAGACCAGGTAGTTCTGACCGCCGCTAAAGGTCGCCTCAACGTAGTCACGCCCGGCGCTCACCGCCATGATCAGGTAGATGATCATCATAGTCAGCGAGATGGAGATAGAGCTGTCGCGCAGGAAGCTCAGGTTCTTCGGCAGGTTCATCTCTTCAGTCGAGCGAGAGCCTTTGCCGAACTTGCTGCCAATCCAGCCGGAGAGAACATAGCCCAGGGTACCGAAGTGACCAAAAGCAATGTCATCGTTGCCGGTAATGCGCTTCATGTAACGCTGCGCCAGCGCCGGGAAGAAGGCCATTACCAGACCGAGGATCAGCGACCCGGTAAACACCAGACCAACGCCCTCAAAGCCCGCCACGGTGAGGATGACCCCAATCATGCATGCCATGTAGAAGGTGTGATGCCCGGTCAGGAAGATATACTTCAGACGCGTAAAGCGGGCGACAATGATATTTGCCACCATACCGAATGCCATAATCAGCGCGGTAGAGGCACCGTATTTCTCCAGCGCAATGGAAACAATTGCCTCGTTATTGGGAATAATGCCCTGAATATTAAAGGCGTGTTCAAACATTCCGCCTAACGGATTTAATGACCCAACCAGCACCGTGGCCCCGCCGCCAAGCACAATAAAACCGAGTATGGTTTTAATGGTCCCTTTCACCACATCAGAAAAAGATTTCTTTTGAGCGACCAGGCCAATTAAGGCTATTAAGCCCACCAGCACCGACGGGACTTTTAATATATCAACAACGAAATTCAGCGTTTCAAGGATAAACATATCCACCTCGCCTTATCAGGATTATTGTCTGTCGAACCAGGCGCGGAGCTGCGCTTCGAGTTCGTTGATATCAATGATGTTGTTGATCACCACCAGCTGGCTTTCCGGCACGCTGGCACTGGCGGCAATGTCCTTCGCCATCACGAAAAGATCGGCGGCACCCGGCGTTGCCGAGGAGAGATCGGAGTGTTCAACGTCGGCGTCAATGGCCAGCTTCTTGAGCACCTTTTTAATATTCATTTCGACCATAAAACTACTGCCCAGGCCTGAACCGCAAATAGCCATAATTTTCATTGTTGTCCCCTTTTTTTGAGTAGAGCACGCCCCATCACGCTAAACGTAATGTTGTGATAAATCGGATGAGAGAATTAAATCAGAAGCGGTCAATAATCGTTTTAATGTCCTCCAGGGTATTCGCCTGATGCAATTCAGCCATATCGTCGTCACTGGAAAATAATTCAGCGAGGGCAGAGATCATGTCGATGTGACTGTGTTTATCCGGCGCCGCGAGCATAATAATAACATCCACGGGATCGAACTCGCCGGCACCAAAAGAGACTCCCTTTTTCAGTTTTAATAATGAGAGGCCTAATCCTTTGGCCCCCTCTTCCGGCCGCGCATGCGGCATGGCCAGCCCTGGTGCCAGCACATAATAAGGTCCTAGTGCATGATGCTGCTCAATGATGGCCGTCACGTATTCCGGGCCAATCACCTGCAGATCCAGCAACGGTTTCGCGCATATTTCCAGCGCCTGCGGCCAGCTTTCCACGCTCTCCTGCAGCGTGATGGTTGTATCATATATCCACTTTTTCAGCATTTCTCCGTCCCGCCACAATGCAAAAGATGAGCAAACTTTATTCAACACATCCCATATTGACTGCGATCGGGATCACAAAGATAGCGCTACCAATCGCTAACATTCAGAAGTGTGATAGCGCTATCAAATTGTAATCATGGTGTGAATTCACAGCAAAAAAAGGGATTTAAGGCGTATACTGCGTTTCACGTGAAACGAAGGATGATAATAAAAACGCGTCTGGTCAGCAGGAAGGTGTATGTCTCTAACCCGAAAACGGCGCAGTACCGGTAAAGTGACACTCGCCGATGTCGCACAGCTTGCCGGGGTGGGCACGATGACCGTGTCCCGTGCACTCCGCACGCCTGAACAGGTTTCCGATAAACTGCGAGAAAAAATAGAAGCCGCTGTACAGGAATTGGGTTACATGCCTAATCTCGCTGCCAGCGCGCTGGCCTCGGCATCGTCATGGACGATTGCGATGGTCGTTCCTAATCTCTCCGAATCCGGTTGCTCGGAGATGTTCGCCGGGCTTCAGCAGGTGCTGCAGCCTGCCGGCTACCAGATCATGCTGGCCGAATCACAGCATCGACTCGAGCAGGAAGAAAAATTGCTGGAGACGCTGCTGGCGTCGAACATTGCCGCTGCGATTTTGCTCAGCGTTGAACACTCCGATACTGTCCGCCACTGGCTGAAAAACGCCTCCATTCCGGTCATGGAAATGGGGGCCATGCGCGCCGATCCTATCGATATGAATATCGGGATTGATAACGTCGCGGCGATGTACGAACTGACGGAGATGGTTATTAAGCGCGGCTACCAGAATATTGGCCTGCTGTGCGCTAACCAGGAGCAGTGGATTTTCCAGCAGCATTTACAGGGCTGGTACAAAGCGATGCTTCGCCACCATATGTCACCAAACCGGGTGATTAACGCCGCCATGCCACCGAGTTTTTCCACGGGTGCGGCGCAACTGCCGGAGTTCCTGCTGGCGTGGCCAGAGCTGGATGCACTGGTGTGCGTGTCGGATGAACTGGCCTGCGGGGCACTTTATGAATGCCAGCGTCGGCGTATAAAAGTACCGGACGATCTGGCCGTGGTGGGTTTTGGCGATAGCGACGTCAGCCGGGTCTGTCAGCCACCGCTGACGACCATGGCTGTGCCACATCGTAAGATTGGGATTGAAGCGGGACGCGCGTTACTGGAACGTCTGAATGATGGAGACTGGCGCGATCATAAACCTATCGCGTCCAGCCTGTGTCTGCGGGAGAGCTGTTGAGGCTTACTCCGCCTCTTCCTCTTTTTCCGCTTTCGTGGATTCGTTTTTAGCGTTGCGGGTCATCCACAGCGCCAGCGCTTTTAACGAATCCGGGGTGAACTCGTCGCAACGCGCGGTAATTTCTTCCGGCGTCATCCAGTTCACTTCGCTTACTTCTTCTTCCTGCAGGGCGAACGGGCCATGGGAAACGCAGCTAAACAGCCCGCCCCAGACGCGGCAATGTTCGTCCTCGAAATAGAACTGACCATGCTCGGCAAACGGCACGCCGGCAATCCCTAACTCTTCTTCCGCTTCACGACGCGCGGAGTCCAGCAGAACTTCATCCGCCTGAACAACGCCGCCTGCAGTTGCATCCAGCATACCAGGGAGAAAATCTTTGGTGTCCGTGCGGCGCTGAACCAGAATTTTGCCCATCCCGTCATGCACAACGATGTATGTCGCACGGTGACGCAGACGCTGCGCGCGCATTTGTTCGCGGCTGGCCTGCGCGATCACTTCATTCTCTTCGTTGACAATGTCAACCCACTCTGTACTTGCCAAATGACTCTGCTCCACCATCGGGAAACCTTCTCGTCTAAGCGCTCTTTCGGCGCGTTTGCAGTTGAGGTGTAACTTACGGATTAATCGCTATTTGCGCAATAACTTGCTGATCATTAAGTGCGATTACGCTTAACGTATTCTCATCGAGCATGCCATAGCTTGCTGGATTTCCACCTTTCGGTATGCTGACCGAACCGGGGTTAAAGTGATACATCTCGCCGCGTTTTTCTGCCACCGGAATATGAGTATGACCGTAAACCAGGACATCGCCAGCCGCCAGTGCCGGGAGATTTTCCGGGCTAAAAAGATGACCATGGGTCAGGAACAGACGGCTATTTTCCATCAGTACCTGTTGCCAGGGGGCAGTGATGGGAAAATCCAGCAGCATCTGGTCCACTTCACTGTCGCAGTTACCGCGAACGGCGATAATGCGCGAAGCATACTGGTTGAGTTTTTCCGCTACCTGCGCCGGTGCATAGCCTTCCGGCAGCGCATTGCGCGGACCATGATTTAACACATCCCCCAGAATCACCAGCCATTGCGCCCCGCTTTGAGCAAACAGAGAAAGAACACGCTCGGTCGCGGGCAGCGAACCATGGATATCAGACGCAAACATCAGTTTCATCAGTCACTCCCTGGAAATCAGACTGCCCTATCATACCTGAAGCGTCAGGCTATATCAGCCCGCCCGCTTAGCGGAGAGTGCCACATAGCGCTGCACTGAGGCGCGCTGCCACTGAAACGCAGCATAATCCACCAGCAGCTGAGGCACCTCATCCCCATTGAGGATCAGACGGTTCAGCATCAGCGCCAGATCGGTATCGGCAATACACCACTCGCCGAATAAATTCGGATTACCATGAGCCAGCAGAGAAGTCGCGGTATCGATCAGTTTTTGGGCACTGGCCGCACCGTCTTTACTCAGCGCCGGTTTTTTCACCCCGGCAAACACCACATCCGTGGAGCGTTCCACGCGAATCGGCACCAGATCGCTGCGCAGCCACGCCTGGATCTGACGTGCGCGGGCACGTTTTTGCAGATCGTGAGGGTAGATGCGCTCCCACTCAGGTGGTGCGAACCGATCTTCCAGATACTCATCGATCGCCGACGATTCACTCAGCGCGAAGCCATCAATGTCCAGCACCGGTACGCGACGGGTCAGGGCGTAGCCCTGCCACTGGGGTTTCAGATGTTCACCGCCGCCCAGATCCACCGTCTTTAGCGTAAATGACAGTCCTTTTTCGGCCAGCGCCACGTACGCGCTCAGAACATAGGGAGAAAAGAAATCTGCATCGGACCATAACGTGATTACGGGCTGGTTCATAACATCCTCATCGGCTGATCGGTTTTCATTCAACATATAATCTCTTTGCCTCGCTGTCACTTGATGAAAACTCACGATTTACAACAACCACCTATACTCATTTTTCATGGCGTCACTATTTTCACTGACAGGAGTTGAGAATGATCGACCTTTATTATGCCCCTACCCCGAACGGCCATAAGATCACCCTCTTTCTTGAGGAAGCCGAACTGGATTACAGGATCATTCGCGTGGATATCAGCAAAGGCGATCAGTTCAGTCCTCTCTTTCTGGCTATATCGCCAAACAATAAAATCCCGGCCATTATTGATAACCATCCTGCCGATGGGGGCAAGCCGTTGAGCCTGTTTGAATCCGGAGAAATATTGCTCTATCTGGCAGAGAAGACTGGCAAATTGCTGAGCGGAGAGTTGCGCGAGCGTCACCACACGCTGCAGTGGCTTTTCTGGCAGACGAGCGGTCTGGGGCCGATGCTCGGACAAAACCACCATTTTACTGCCTACGCACCACAGCCGATTCCTTATGCTATCGAACGCTATCAGGTGGAAACCCAGCGGTTATACGGCGTTCTGAACCGTCGGCTGGAGAAAGCACCGTGGCTCGGCGGGGATCATTACAGCATCGCCGACATTGCCTGCTGGCCCTGGGTGAATACCCATGAAAAGCACCGCATTGACCTGGCGTCTTACCCGGCGGTGAACAACTGGTTTGAACGAATCCGCACGCGTCCGGCCACCGAACGCGCCATGCAAAAAATCCAGCAAATTTAAGCCGGTGGCTGGTGTGTGCCGGAGAGGCTCTCATGTATTATGTGAAGGAAATTCTGACACGGAGAAGACCTGCAATGTCACAGCATGACGCTATTATTCGTATAAAAAATTTACGCCTACGCACCTTCATCGGAATCAAAGAGGAAGAGATCGCCAACCGTCAGGATATCGTGATTAATGTGGTTATCCACTACCCGGCTGAGAAAGCGCGGGCCAGCGAAGACATTAATGATGCGCTGAACTACCGCACGATAACCAAAAAAATCATCCAGTACGTGGAAAACAACCGCTTCTCTTTACTGGAAAAATTAACTCAGGATGTGCTCGACATCGCACGCGATCATCACTGGGTCACTTATGCTGAAGTAGAGATCGATAAACTTCACGCCCTGCGTTACGCCGATTCCGTCTCGATGACGTTAAGCTGGCAACGCCAGGCGTAACCCTGGAGGTTGTATGAAGATTTTGCTGACCGGCGGTACCGGCCTGATTGGTCGCCATCTCATTGCGCGTCTGCAGGCGTTGCATCACGACATCACCGTGGTGACGCGCAGTCCAGAGAAAGCGCGCCAGGTGCTGGGCGCAGGTATCGACATCTGGAGAAATCTGGCCGAGCAGCAGAATCTGGACGGGTTTGACGCCGTCATCAACCTGGCAGGCGAACCGATCGCCGATAAGCGCTGGACGGAAGAGCAAAAACAGCTCTTGTGCAGCAGCCGGTGGACCCTCACCGAAAAGCTGGTTGAGCTTATCCGTAACAGTCATACCCCGCCGTCGGTTCTCATTTCGGGTTCCGCCGTAGGGTATTACGGCGATCTCGGCGAGGTGGTGGTAACGGAAGAAGAGCCGCCCCACAACGAGTTTACCCATAAACTTTGCGCCCAGTGGGAGCGTATCGCCTGTGCTGCGCAAAGCGATCATACCCGCGTCTGCCTGCTCCGCACCGGTGTGGTCCTTGCCCCGAAAGGCGGCATTCTGGCGAAGATGCTCCCCCCTTTCAGGCTCGGTCTTGGCGGGCCAATCGGCAATGGCCGTCAGTATCTGGCATGGATCCATATCGACGATATGGTCAACGGTATTCTCTGGCTGCTGGATAACGATCTGCGCGGGCCGTTTAATATGGTTGCGCCCTACCCGGTGCGAAACGAACAGTTTGCCCATGCTCTCGGACATGCCCTGCATCGCCCGGCGATTTTGCGCGTGCCTGCTACGGTGATCCGCCTGATGATGGGTGAAGCGTCCGTGCTGGTGTTAGGCGGGCAACGGGCCCTGCCAAAACGGCTGGAAGCGGCCGGGTTTGCGTTCCGCTGGTATGACTTAGAAGAGGCGCTGGGGGATGTGGTGAGATAATGTTACAGTGATATGCCATGTTCCGACGAAATGGCATATCTATGGCAACCATTACCACTCCCCGGCTCCACCTCACGCCCTTCGAACCCACTGACTGGCCTTTTTTCCGTGCCCTGCGCGAGGATCGCGCCATCATGCAGTATATGGCCGCTATCGCCCCGGAAAAAGAGACCCGACGCCTGTTTGCCGCACGACTGACGGCAGCGCATGTATTCGTTATCCGCTTACGCGATGAAGAGACCCCGCTGGGCGATATCGGCCTGCAAATCAGCGCTGAAAATCGTGAAGAGGCGGATATCGGCTATACGGTCGTGCCTGCCGTGCAGGGACAGGGCATCGCCAGTGAGGCACTGCGCGCGGTGTGTGACTACGCATTTAACCAGACGGGTGTAAAGGCGATTAACGCATATGTGCTGGCAGACAACGGCGGGTCAGTCCGGGTACTGGAGAAAGCGGGTTTTGTGCGCACGCAGGTGCTGGAAAAAGCGTATGAGATTAACGGTGTGCGGTATGACGACTGGGTGTATCGACTGGAGTGTGGTGCGGTCTGATGCCCACACTCCGGCCCTCTCCCACAGGGAGAGGGGAAAGGTTAAACCTACTTCAAAGACCCCTTCAGGAACTGCTGCAGACGCGGGCTTTGCGGGTTCGCTAACACCTCATCGGGATGCCCCTGCTCTTCGATTTTACCCTGATGCAGGAAGATGACGTGGTTAGAGACGTTCCGGGCAAAGCCCATCTCGTGCGTCACCACCACCATCGTTTTGCCCTCTTCGGCGAGCTTCTGCATGATGCGCAGCACTTCGCCAACGAGTTCCGGGTCCAGCGCGGAGGTCGGTTCGTCGAATAGCAAGACTTCCGGCTCCATCGCCAGCGCACGGGCAATGGATACACGCTGCTGCTGCCCGCCGGACAGATGTACCGGATACTTCATCTGCTGGCGCTCATCAATACCCACTTTCGCCAGGTATTTCACCGCACGGTCGCGGGCGTCCTGTTTGCTGAGACCCAGCACCTGGATTGGCGCTTCCATTACGTTCTCCAGCACCGTCATATGGCTCCAGAGATTAAAGTGCTGGAAAACCATCGTCAGGCGCGTACGCAACAGACGCAGCTGATTTTTATCCGCCACCTTCAGCTGGCCGTCTTTGTCACGCACCAGATTGATGTTCTGCCCGCTCACCACAATTGAGCCTTCGCTCGGTTTTTCGAGGAAGTTAATGCAGCGCAGGAAAGTACTTTTACCGGAGCCGGATGAGCCGATAATACTGATGACATCGCCCGCGTTTGCCTGCAGCGACACCCCTTTCAGCACTTCATGTTCGCCGTAGCGTTTGTGCAGATCAATAACGTTTAATTTGTTCTCAGCCATCATCATTCTCAGTGCGTCGAAGAAGGTTTTATATGCTGCAACCAGCGTTTTTCTGCCTTACGGAACAGGCTAATCAGGACGTATGAAATTATCAAATAAAGCACTGCCGCAATACCGAATGCGGTAAACGGCTGATAGGTTGCCGAGTTAATATCCCGGGCAATCTTCAGTAAGTCCGGCACCGTGGCGGTAAAGGCCAGCGCCGTGGAGTGCAGCATCAGAATCACTTCGTTACTGTACGCCGGTAACGCAATACGCAGCGCCGATGGCAGAATGATGCAACGGTAAAGCTTCACGGAGGAGAAGCCGTACGCACGCGCCGCTTCAATCTCACCGTACGGGACAGAGCGAATCGCCCCTGCGAAAATCTCGGTGGTATAGGCGCAGGTATTGAGCGTCAATGCCAGCACCGTACAGTTTAGACCGCTGCGGAAGAACGCATTGAGCATTTCAGTGCCTTTTACGATCTCAAGCGTGTACATCCCCGAATAGAACACCAGCAGCTGCACGTACAGCGGCGTACCGCGAAACACATAGGTAAACAGCCAGATTGGGAACTGGATAAATTTATTGTTCGACACACGACCAATGGCGAGAAATACCGCCAGAATGCCGCCCATCACCACAGAGGAGATCAGAAGCCAGAGCGTAATGGCGACGCCGGTGAAGCGATAGCCATCTGTCCACAGCAGCGATTTCCAGTATTCCTGAATAATCTCAATCACAGATCAGCCCTCTTCACACCCACGGAGTAGCGACGTTCGAGCAGAAGCAGCACACCATTGGAGGCGGTCGTAAAGACCAGATAGATTACGCCACATACCACCGCAAAGTAGAACGGCTCCCAGGTGCTTTTGCCGGCAAGCTGGGTCGCTTTCACCACATCTTCCAGGCCAAGCAGAGAGACCAGCGCGGTTGCCTTAAGAATAACCTGCCAGTTGTTACCGATACCTGGAAGCGCATAGCGCATCATGGCCGGGAACATGATTCGACGAAACGTCTGTGAGGAGGTGAAACCGAATGCGGTTGCCGCTTCAATGTGGCCTTTCGGCACAGCCATATACGCGCCGCGGAAGGTTTCGGTGAAGTAGGCCCCGTAGATAAAACCGAGCGTAATAATACCGGCCACCATCGGGTCGATATCGATTTGTCCCATACCCATAGCGTCCGTCACGCTGTTAAGCGCAATCTGCAGACCGTAAAAGATCAGAAGCATCAGCACCAGATCGGGAACACCGCGAATCAGCGTCGTATAGCCTTCAAAAATCAGCGCCAGCGGCTTGTTAGCCGAAAGCTTCGCCCCTGCGCCCGCCAGACCTATCAGCACCGCCAGCACCACGGAGCTGAGAGCCAGCTCAAGGGTGACAAGCGCGCCCTGTAAAATAACGCCAGAAAATCCGTACAGCATACCGCGAGCCCTGTCGTATCGTGAGTGGTGGAACCGTGTCTTTTCCCCTCCCACAGTGGGAGGGGCTGCACGTTATTTGACGGGGCGATTAGCCGCCGTAAACATTGAAATCGAAGTATTTTTTCGCAATTTTCTCGTACGTGCCGTCAGCGCGCATTTCGGCAAAGGCTTTGTTCAGCGCTTCACGCAATTCGTTGTCTTCCTTGCGCAGGCCCATACCGGTGCCTACACCAAACAACTTCACATCCTTGATGGATGGACCGCCAAACTTATAGTCTTTGCCGACCGGCTGCTTCAGGAAGCCTTCGCTCGCCGCGACTTCATCCTGGAACGCCGCGTCAATGCGACCTGCCGTCAGGTCAGCGTAGATATTTTCCTGGCCCTGATAAGAGACGATTTCAATCCCTTTCGGTGCCCAGTGTTCGTTACCGTAGGTTTCCTGAGTGGTTCCCTGCAGCACGCCCACGCGTTTGCCTTTCAGCGACTCAAGAGTGGGCTGAATATCGGAAGATTTGGCGACCACCAGACGTGAATCTGCCGCGTAAAGTTTGTCCGTGAAAGCAATCTCCTGCTGGCGTTTTTCAGTGATGGAGAGCGAGGACATAATCACGTCGATTTTTTTCGCTTTCAGTGACGGGATCAGCGCATCCAGTGGGTTCTCAACATAGGTACACTGCGCTTTGATGCGTTTGCACAGTTCGTTGGCCAGATCGATGTCAAAACCAACCAATTCACCTTTAGAATTCTTCGATTCGAACGGTGCATAGGTAGGATCGGTACCGATTCGAATTTTCTGCGGAATTGCTGCGAATGCCGCGGTGGCGCTGGAAAAGGCCAGCACCAGAGAAAGTGACAATACTAGTTTTTTCATATCTGTCCTCAACAAACTGTCTACATACGGGATTTTTACGACGACGGGGTGGTGCTAATGTGCCATCAATCCCCTCCGTCAGGCAAAGAATAATGCCTTTGAGCCGGGATTTTTTGCATTATAAATGCGTAAGTATGCACACAGCGATCCAATACAGTGCATTAATTGCACCATATTGGATCATCCCGCCCGACAATGCACCTCAGCAGTGCATTGCCGTCAGGTATTAGTCACCGTAGACGTTGAAGTCGAAGTATTTCTTCGCCAGTTTGTCGTAGGTACCGTCTTTACGCAGCTCAGCAAACGCTTTGTCGAAGGCGGCTTTCAGCTCGGTATCGTCCTTGCGCAGGCCGATACCCGTACCGTCACCAAAGTACTTTTTGTCTTTCACGGACGGGCCAGCAAAAGCGTACTCTTTGCCCGCTGGCTGTTTCAGGAAGCCTTCGCTCGCGGCGACTTCATCCTGGAATGCCGCATCCAGACGGCCTGCAGCCAGGTCAGAGTAGATCAGATCCTGGTTCTGGTACGCCACTACGTCGACGCCCTTCTCACGCCAGTTCGCATTGGCAAACCCTTCCTGCGTTGAGCCCTGAAGCACGCCGACATGCTTGCCTTTCAGCGAGTCGATGGTGGGTTGAATCGGGGAGCCTTTAGCGGCAATCAGACGTGAATCTGCAGCGTAAAGCTTGTCAGAGAAGGCAATCTCCTGCTGACGTTTTTCGGTGATAGAGAGAGAAGAGATAATGGCGTCGATTTTCTTGGCTTTCAGCGACGGGATTAACGCATCAAAGTCGCTGCCCACCCATGTGCATTTCACCGCAATGCGTTTGCACATTTCATTTCCCAGATCGATATCAAACCCAACGAAATCGCCTTTCGCATCCTTGGAAGAGAATGGCGCGTAGGTTGCGTCTGTACCGATACGAACTGGCTGTGGAAGCGCTGCGTAGCTACCTGCTGCCGCACTTAACCCCACCAGCAAAGACAGAGCCAGAACCGTCTTCTTCATACATTTACCCTCAAGTACCGTGATTTTATTATGTATTGTGTTGTGTGTTGTGTTGCAGGCTTCTCTTGCAGGTCTTATGCCACATTGCCGTCTGGTGAAAAGTTCGACGTTAAATATGTTAATAAAACGTTGCGATATTGCCTTAATGGTGAAAGATAGCAGGTCTGCCGAACGAACCGGAAAGAGAAAAAGGGAAAAAGCGAATTAAATGTCGAGGATATGATCGCCGTTGCATAATTGCCCTGAAACAGGGCACGTTATCTTTTCATGCACGCTGTGGGTGCACAGATTCAGGCACCCTGCCAGCGGGTGAAAAGGTCTTCAGGCAGGTCGATATCAAACTGATCGAGAACGCGGTTAACCGTCTGATTAATCACATCATCCAGTGAAACGGGCCGGTGATAGAACGCCGGTACCGGTGGCATGATCACCGCGCCGAGTTCAGCAGCCTGAGTCATTAAACGCAGATGTCCCAGGTGCAGCGGCGTTTCCCGCACGCAAAGAACCAGAGGACGGCGCTCCTTCAGCACCACGTCCGCGGCGCGGGTGACCAGCGTGTCGGTATAGCTGTTTACAATGCCGGAGAGCGTTTTAATGGAACAAGGCAGGATAACCATGCCGGCCGTTTTAAACGAGCCTGAGGAGATGCTGGCGGCGATATCGCGGGCATCGTGAACCACATCCGCCAGCGCCTGAACATCACGCAGTGAGAGGTCGGTTTCAAGAGAGAGGGTCTGACGTGCCGCCTGGCTCATGACCAGATGCGTTTCCACTTCTGCCACGTCGCGCAGCACCTGTAACAGACGTACGCCGTAAATCGCGCCACTGGCACCACTGAGCCCAACAATGAGTCGTTTCATGATTTTCGCCCTAACTGATTTCAGGGCAGACTGTGCAGGATTTTGCGGGGAGTTGCAAGTGAGGGCAAATGCCCTCACTTGCACAGACATCAACCTTCGTTGTGCATCTCTAAACTTTCGAGATCGTTTTGCAGCTGGACGGCCTTCGCATCGTCGTTGCGCAGCGAATCAAGGTAGTCGAGGTACTGCTGGTCAACGTCTTTCGTCACGTAGACGCCATTAAACACGGAGCATTCGAACTGCTGAATATCCGGGTTCTCAGCGCGTACTGCGTCGATAAGATCGTTCAGATCCTGGAAAATCAGGCCGTCGGCACCGATGATCTGACGAATTTCGTCCACTTCACGACCGTGAGCGATCAGCTCATTGGCGGTTGGCATATCGATGCCGTACACGTTCGGGAAACGAATTTCCGGTGCGGCTGAGGCCAGATACACTTTCTTCGCACCCGCTTCGCGCGCCATCTCAATAATCTGTTCTGAGGTGGTGCCGCGAACGATGGAGTCATCCACCAGCAGGACGTTTTTGTCGCGGAACTCAGCGCGGTTTGCGTTCAGTTTACGACGTACGGACTTACGGCGCAGCTGCTGACCCGGCATGATAAAGGTACGACCAACGTAACGGTTTTTCACAAACCCCTGACGGTATGGCTTGTCCAGAATGCGGGCGATTTCCAGAGCGATATCGCAGGACGTTTCCGGAATAGGAATAACGACGTCGATATCCAGATCGTCCCATTCGCGGGCAATCTTCTCGCCAAGTTTTGTCCCCATGTTCACGCGCGCGCTGTAAACGGAAATCTTGTCGATAAACGAGTCCGGACGGGCGAAGTAAACATATTCAAACAGGCACGGATTGCTCACCGGGTTGTCAGCACACTGGCGGGTGAACAGCTGGCCCTTCTCAGTGATATAGACCGCTTCGCCAGGCGCAACATCACGCAGGAACTCGAAGCCCAGGGTATCCAGCGCCACGCTTTCAGAGGCAACCATGTATTCGGTACGACCATCACCGAGATCGCGCTTACCGAGCACCAGCGGGCGGATGCCGTTTGGATCGCGGAAGGCAACCATCCCGTGGCCGATAATCATCGCCACGCAGGCATACGCACCACGGATCTGGCGGTTAGTCGCGGCAACGGCGGCAAAAATGTTGTCTGCTTCCAGCGGATAGTGACGGAAGTTATCCAGCTCGCTGGCAAAGATATTGAGCAGAATTTCAGAATCAGAGGTGGTGTTAATGTGGCGACGTTTCTCTTCGAACAACTTCTTACGCAGCTCGTGCGCGTTGGTCAGGTTGCCATTGTGGGCAAGCGTGATGCCATACGGTGAGTTGACGTAGAAAGGCTGAGCCTCAGAGGCGCTGGAACTGCCAGCAGTAGGATAACGAACGTGACCGATCCCCATATTACCTTGCAGACGCTGCATATGGCGGGCTTCAAACACATCATTTACCAGACCATTCGCCTTACGTAAACGGAAGCAGTTGTTTGCATCAATGGTGATGATACCCGCAGCATCCTGCCCACGGTGCTGAAGCACCGTTAACGCGTCATAAATCGACTGGTTTACCGGCATGAAACCGGCGATACCGACAATACCGCACATTCGTCTTTTCCTCGTTAAGCCACATCTCAGAGCGCATTACGCTCTGGGCAAGAAACTCGACGAGCTTTGCAGATAGTCAAAGAACCATCTGATGATGAAACTGAACTCTGGAATGAGCTGCGATTTTTGCCAGTCTTCACTTTTGGAGAACCCGGTAAAGGTATCCAGGAAGAACAGGATCGCGGCCACAATCAGCACGCCTCGTAGTGCGCCGAAACAGATCCCGAGTACCCTGTCTGTTCCTGACAGACCGGTTTTCTCGACCAGCTGACCTATCACGTAATTTACGATAGCGCCGACAATCAGCGTCGCGATAAACAGCACCGCGATAGCGATTCCATTTCGGACCAGTTCATCTTCAAAGCCCGTGAACCAGACAGACAGGTAAGTGTAGTAATGACTGGCAACAAAGAAAGCACAACCCCAGGTTACCAGCGATAACGCTTCACGAACAAAGCCACGGATCAGGCTAACCAGACAGGAAAAACCAATCACCGCAATGATGGCGTAATCAATCCAGACCATATGTGTCCCACGATTTAACGCCCTGTCATCCAGTTCGGGGCGAATTCTAACAGAAAAAGAAAACGTTTGCGTAGGGATTTCCTTCCCGCGCGTAAATAAAAAAGGCGCTGAAAAAATGTTCAACGCCGTGGCTTTTTACGTCTCTGTGGACGTCTGCCGTCACTCTTCCCCCCACCCTCTCCTCACAGAAAGGATAAGGGTGAGGGAGGGGTTAGTTCGCGCTGTAGCTCATCACCACACCGCTCAGGCCGGAGATCTGCTTCAGCTCACCCAGCGATCCTTTAAGCTTATCTTTGGACGCTTCTGGCCCCACGAGAATACGGGTAATTTTACCCTGTACCGGCGTGGAAGGTGAAGTGTAAACACGATATCCCGCACTGCGCAGTTTACCCACCACCTCATTGACCTTATCGGCATTTTTCAGCGCACCCAGCTGCACGACGTAGGCTTTGCCCGTCGGAGCGGCTTCCTGCTGAGCCGATTTCGCCGGAGGCGGTGTCTCTGTCGCTGCGGCAAGCTGTTCGCTCGTTTTATCACGCTGCGGTTTCGGCTGCGTTTTTTCGACCGACTTCGGTTTCTCAGCCGGTTTAGGCTGCACGACCGGAACCGGTACCGGATCGATATCGTTGGTGTTGCTCGCCGCCAGACGAGACGGATCAAGAGACGGCGCAGCCGCATCGCCCGCGCGAACCTCTTCCGCTGCGCCTTCCGGCGGCTGAGCAGGAAGGGCCTGTGTCGCCGCAGGCAGCATATCCGGCTCGTCGCGATCGCCCGGTTTCGGTACCAGAGGAATGGCTGCAAACTCATCCTGATAGTGCTTTTTCTGCCCGTCGAGCAGGCCCGGGAGAATAATGACTCCCAGCGCCACCAGCACTATTGTTCCTGCTAAACGGTTCTGAAACTTACTCGCCACCGGTTCTCCCCGCGTCCATCACGTCCATGACATGTGCCACCGTGTGGAACGAGCCACACACCAGCACGGTATCTTCTGGTTTAGCATCCGCCATCGCGGCATGCCAGGCCTGAGCCACGCTATTATAGATTGCGCCTTTGCCGAGATGTTCCATCAACTGCTCAGCGGTCGCCCCGCGTGGCCCCTCCAGAGGAGCACAATACCAGCTATCGACCACACTCTCCATGCAGGCCAGCGTACCGCCAATATCTTTATCATGAAGCATACCGATAACCGCCAGCACGCGCCCGGTTTTTGGTAACGATTTGAGACGTCCCGCGAGATACGCCGCGGCATGCGGGTTGTGCGCCACATCGAGGATCAGGCGCGGTGACTCGCTGACAATCTGGAAACGCCCGGGCAGGATCGCCCGCTCAATGCCCTCGCGAATCGCCTGCTCGCTCACCGCCAGACCGCTTGCGCGCAGTGCCGCCAGCGCGGTTGCCGCGTTAGGCTGCGGCACCTGCGGCAATGGCAGGTTGTCCAGTGCGCCCTGCGCATCGCTAAAGCGCCAGACGTCTGCCTGAACCTCATACTGCCACTCTACGCCACGGCGCAGCAGACGCGCACCCGTCTCATTCGCCACCTCTGCAATGGTGTGCGGCATATCCGGCTCGCCGACCACGGCAGGTTTATTCGTCCGGAAAATCCCAGCTTTCTCGCGACCAATGCTTTCGCGATCCGGCCCCAGCCAGTCGGTATGATCCAGCGCAATGCTGGTCACGACGGCCACATCCGCATCCACCATGTTGGTAGCATCAAGACGCCCGCCGAGGCCGACTTCCAGAATCACCACGTCCAGCTGCGCCTGCTTAAACAACCACAGTGCCGACAGGGTGCCGTATTCAAAATAGGTTAATGAAATTTCACCGCGCGCGGCTTCAATTTCCGCGAAAGAGGCGGTATGCGCTGATTCCGGCAGCTCGCGATTTTGCACACGCACCCGCTCGGTATACCGCACGAGGTGTGGAGAGCTGTAAACACCAACCTTATAGCCTGCTGCCATCAGGACAGACTCCAGCGTGCGGCACGTCGTGCCTTTACCGTTCGTTCCGGCAACGGTGAACACAAACGGCGCTGGTTTCAGTACGTCGAGACGCGCGGCAACCTGGCTTACGCGCTCAAGCCCCATATCGATGGTTTTACTGTGCAGGTTTTCCAGATAAGAAAGCCACGCGGCCAGGGGCGACGTGGCTTGGGGAATGCTTTTATTTTCCATGATGCCCGGTCATTAACAGTTGAGAAAGCAAAAGGGCAGCGCCATCCGGCCCTGCCCTTTTCAGTTATCAGGCCTCGGGTTCCTGATCCGGTACCACCACGCCTTCGCGCGGCTCATCCGGGTTCGGCGCTGGCAGATTCATCATCTTCGCCAGGATGCTTGCCAGTTTCAGGCGCATCTCCGGACGGCGGACGATCATGTCGATAGCGCCTTTCTCGATGAGGAACTCACTGCGCTGGAAGCCCGGCGGCAGTTTTTCACGTACGGTCTGTTCGATGACGCGTGGACCCGCAAAACCGATCAGCGCTTTCGGCTCAGCGATGTTCAGATCGCCCAGCATGGCAAAGCTTGCGGAAACGCCACCCATCGTCGGGTCGGTCAGCACGGAGATGTACGGCAAACCGCGCTCCTGCATTTTCGCCAGCGCAGCAGAGGTTTTCGCCATCTGCATCAGCGACATCAGCGCTTCCTGCATACGTGCACCACCGGAAGCGGAGAAGCAGATCAGCGGGCAGTTGTCTTCCAGCGCCTGCTCAACGGCACGCACAAAGCGCGCACCCACGACAGAGCCCATTGAGCCACCCATAAAGGAGAACTCAAACGCGGCAGCCACCACCGGCATCGTGTGCAGGGTGCCTTTCATGACGATCAGCGCGTCTTTCTCGCCGGTCTCTTTCTGTGCAGAGGCCAGACGGTCTTTGTATTTTTTGGAATCACGGAACTTCAGCACGTCTTTTGGCTCAAGCTCGCTACCCAGTTCTACCAGAGAACCTTCGTCCAGCAGGCTATGCAGGCGATTACGCGCCGTCATACGCATGTGGTGGTCACACTTCGGACACACTTCAAGATTGCGTTCCAGCTCTGCGCGGTACAGAACCTGGCCGCAGCTATCACACTTCGTCCATACCCCTTCAGGAATGCTCGCTTTACGAGTCGGGGTTATGTTGCTTTTAATTCGTTCAATCCAGCTCATTGATAACCTTTCTGCCTGAACCTGGTCGTATGCCAGTTTTGCTATAAGAGGCGAATAATGCCATTTTTGCCTCCAACAGACCATGAATGTTGCACATTAAAACATAACAGCCCGAAACTTTGGATAAAAAAGTGGTCGAACCGCCAGTATGCATTTACTTCGCTTGCTTTGCTGCCGCACGTCGGTGACGAATAATCTCAATAACCCCAGGCAGTACCGAAAGCACAATAATCGCTACAATCAGCAACTTAAGGTTTTCCTGGACCACCGGGAGATCGCCAAACAGGTAGCCGGCATAGGTAAACAGCAACACCCACAGCAGCGCGCCAACAACGTTATATGCCGCAAAGTGACGATAGGACATATGCCCCATTCCCGCCACAAACGGTGCAAATGTACGCACAATAGGCACAAAACGGGCAAGGATAATGGTTTTGCCGCCATGGCGTTCATAGAACGCATGGGTTTTGTCGAGATAGCTGCGACGGAAAATTTTCGAGTCCGGATTGCTGAAAAGCCGCTCACCAAACACCCGCCCAATCGTGTAGTTCACCGCATCACCAATAATCGCGGCGATAACCATCAACACAACCATCAGATGCACATTCAAATCGTTAGTCGGTAACGCGGATAACGCGCCGGCCACGAACAGCAGTGAATCCCCCGGCAGGAACGGGGTGACAACCAGACCGGTTTCACAGAACAGAATGAGGAACAGAATAGCGTAAACCCAGACGCCATACTGCGCGACCAGCTCCGCCAGGTGAACATCAATATGCAGGATGAAATCAATCAAAAAACGTATTACGTCCATTTTGTCTAAGCCTTAATTGCACCTTTGATTAGTCCGCTAAAAACAGCGGGCCCATTGGCGGTTTCGGCAGGTCAAACCGATCCGGATAGTCTACCGAGACCAGATACAGCCCTTCCGCTTTCGCCGTGGCTGCCGCAAGCGTTCTGTCCTTCGCTGCCAGCAGTTCTGCAATCCAGCTCTCCGGCTGGTGTCCGGCACCCACTTCCATCAGGCTGCCCACAATATTCCGCACCATATGATGTACAAAGGCATTGGCTTTGATATCCACCACCACATACGCGCCATAACGGCTGACGTTTATGTGCATGACATTACGCCACGGCGTACGGGACTGGCACTGCACCGCACGGAACGAGGTAAAGTCATTTTCACCAATCAGACACTGCGCCGCACGATGCATACGTTCAGCATCAAGCGGTTCATAAAAATGCGTCACGCCCTGGCTTAACACCGCCGGACGTAGACGCTGATTGTAGATGACATAGCGGTAACGGCGCGCGGTGGCGCTGAAACGCGCATGAAAATCATCGGGAACATCTTTAACCCAACGAACTGCAATGTCTCCAGGTAAATTCGCATTCACCCCCAGCGTCCATGCGGCGTCCTTTCGCACAGCGGTGGTTTCAAAATGAACCACCTGCCCCGTGCCGTGAACGCCGGCATCCGTACGCCCGGCACAGAAAACGCTTATCGGTTCGTTCGCCACCTGAGAGAGCGCTTTTTCCAGTTTTTCCTGGACGCTGCGCACCTCATTTTGACGCTGCCAGCCATAATACTTACTGCCATCGTACTCAATACCGAGGGCAATTTTATGAACAGGCTTGTGATCCACTTCTGACATCAGTACAGGTACTCCTGCACGAGTTTCTCCGCAATTTTCACCGCCATCAGCGCGCCGCCAAAGCGAACGTTATCGGCAACTGACCAGAACTGGATCTGCTCAGGCATTCCGTAATCGTTACGTACGCAGCCAACAGACAGATGTGCACTACCGGTCGCATCACCAACCTGCGTCGGGAACTCACTCTCTTCGGAGAGGGCGATATCCTCACCGCGACCAAACGCGTCACGCGCTTCTTCTGCGGCGAGCGGGCGCAGCGCTTCAAAACCGACCATCTGTGCGTGGCCGTAGAAGACAGGAGACTGCACGCAGCTGGCAGAGATCATCAGGCCGTCATCCTGCAGGATTTTGCGGACTTCATCGACAATACGGCGTTCTTCGCGCACGCTGCCTTCGCGATCCGGCAGCAGTGGCAGCATGTTAAACGCCAGCTGGCGACCAAAATAGTCGTCTTCATCAATCGGAACGCCGCTCAGCAATTTCGCGCTCTGCCCGGCCAGCGCGTTAACCGCTTGCTTGCCGTTGGCAGACGCAGACAGCAGGCTGGTGACGAAGATACGCGACAGGCCGCCTTCGTCGATCAGCGGTTTCAGCGCGGTAAGCAGCTGACTGGTCAGGCTGTTCGGTACGGCGATAACGTTGCGGTTACGGTAGTCTGCCAGCACAAACGGGTTCACATCCGGCACCACCAGCGGCACATCCGGCTCAAGCGCGAACAAGCCGCTTAAATCAATCACCAGACAACCCGAGTTGGTGGCCTCTTCAATGTAAGACGCCGTAGCCTCAGCACCGGCTGCAAAAAACGCCAGCTGCGCCTGAGTCCAGTCGAACCCGACCGCATCCTGAACCATGACAGATTTACCGCCAAAACGCAGATGTTCACCCGCGCTATCTGTACGCGCCAGCGCATAGATATCACCCACCGGGAACTGACGCTCAGCAAGGGTTTCGAGCAGGGCTTCACCCACGGCACCCGTGGCACCTAAAATGGCAATGTTCCAGCCTTCAGACATGGTGGTTTACTCCAGAAATAAAAAAGCGTCCCTGTCGGAGTATCCAACAGGGAGCATTAAGAAGACATTAATGTGCCGGGTGATGAACGGCGTTAAAACCCAGTTTATGCAGCTGCGTCGCAGCCGTTGCGTCGTCGCAAATCACATACAGGGAAGACCATTCGCGGCGCTCAACATAGTTCTTGCGCAGCTTATCAAACTCACCCGGAATACCCGCCACTTTACGCAGCAGCGCGTCATCGCGGCGCACATCATACACCAAATGGACCAGTCGTTTCAGCGTTGCCTGATCGAGTGGTCCGTGCAGGGTAATGCGGCCAAATTCAGGCGCAGGCAGTAAGGTATCCAGCGCCACCTGCTGTGGATGGCCGATAAAGGCGCTATAGGCCTCAAAGACCTGCGTCGTGCCGCGGGCTTTTCCTTCAAGGGTATAACCGGCTATATGCGCCGTTGCGACGTCCACCTTGTTAAGCAGCGCAACGTTAAGCTCAGGCTCCGGCTCCCAGACGTCCAGCACCACGCTAAGCGCTTGCCCCTCGTCCAGACATTTCAGCAGCGCAAGGTTATCGACCACCGGGCCCCGGCAGGCATTTATCAGAATAGAGCCAGGCTTCAGACGACGGATCAGGGCTTCGTCAGCAAGGTGCAGCGACTTATAAGGCCCCTCTTTAAACAGCGGCGTATGGAAAGTGATCACATCGCACTGTGCAACCAGTTCATCCAGCGAACGGAAGTCGCCTTCATCACCGTTGTCTTTACGCGGCGGATCGCACAGCAGAGTGCGAATGCCTAACGCCTCAAGACGTTTATGCAGGCGCCCGCCCACGTTGCCCACACCAACAATCCCGACGGTACGGTCCTGCAACGCAAAACCGTCGCGCTCTGCCAGCATCAGCAGAGAGGAGAAGACATATTCCACGACCGCAATGGCGTTGCAGCCCGGCGCGGCTGAAAAACCGATCCCCGCCTGCTTAAGCCATTTATCATCCACATGATCCGTCCCTGCCGTTGCGGTCCCGACAAATTTCACCGCTTTGCCGGAGAGCAACGCCTCATTTACTTTGGTTACCGAGCGCACCATCAGCGCGTCTGCATCATCCAGCTCGTTTACCGGGATCGGCCGACCCGGGACAGCCTTAACGTTGCCGAGGCGGCTAAAGAGCTCGCGGGCATAAGGCATATTTTCATCAACGAGGATTTTCACGTCTGAGTACCTGTTTGAGAGGAAGAAAACCCATCAAGTGTGCCATAATCTGGCCGCCAGGCATATACGTCTGCCAGGTTTACGCTGAGTTTTGACTTTAAGGATTTTTGACGATGCAGCCCATTTCAGGTACGCCGCCGCGCCCTCCGGGTGAAGGCCCTGTCACACCAAACGTTGCAGGCGAACAACCGCTATCCACACAACAGCGCACCGTGCTGGAGCGACTGATCACGCGTCTGATCGCGCTGACGTCGCAGCAAAACGCGGAAGTCTGGGCTGGGGTAAAGCACGATTTAGGTGTCAGGAACGACGCACCTTTGCAGTCGCGCCATTTCCCTGCTGCCGAGCAAAACCTGAACCAGCGGATTGATACTGCACAGCAGAATCACAGCACACGCCAGATTGTCTCGCAGCTGACCGAGCTGTTGGGCCAGGGAAATAACCGCCAGGCGGTGAGTGATTTTATTCGCCAGCAGTTTGGTCAGACCGCCCTGAGCCAGCTGACCCCGGAACAGCTCAAAACCGTACTGACGCTGCTGCAAACCAATCAGCTGTCAATTCCACAGCCTCAGCAACGCCCTGCGACCGAGCGTCCGCTGCTGCCTGCCGAGCACAACACGCTCAAGCAGATGGTGACCAAGCTGGCCGCCGCCACCGGCGAACCAACGAAGCTTATCTGGCAATCAATGCTGGAACTCTCCGGCGTAAAAGCGGGCGAGCTGATCCCGGCGAAACAGTTTACGCATCTGGTGACCTGGCTACAGGCGCGTCAGACCCTCAGCACCCAGACCGCTCCAACCCTGCACACGGTTCAGGCGGCACTTAAGCAGCCGCTGGAGCCGAACGAATTTGACGCCATTCGTGATTACGCCCAGCAAACCTGGCAGGCCACACCGCAAACGGTACTGACCACCGCGCAGGTGCAGGATGTGCTCAACCAGATTTTCGTTCGCCGCGCCGAACGCGAAGGGGGCGTGCCGGAAGCACGAAACATACAGCCAATCTACAATCCGCTGTTTGCGCCAGTGGTGGAAACGTTCAGAACCCTCTCTGCCCGTCCAGGATTGATGTTTATTGCGTTAATGATTGCACTGGCGATTTTCTGGCTGGTCGCATAACGGTTTCGCCCGGTGGCGCTACGCCTGCCGGGCCGACAGCACACCGGGGAAGGCTTGCCGCCCCGGCACTTAACCGCTAAGACTGACGAAACGCCACCAGCGTCACCACAATGCCCACAACCGCTGCAACCGCGCCCGCCAGGAAAACAGACGGATACCCGAACGACGTCGCTAACAGACCTGCCAGCGGCCCGGTTACCCCGTATGAGATATCCTGAAACGCCGCATAGCCGCCAAGCGCCGTGCCACGCACCTGCGGGGCGACACGTTTTACCACCTCCACGCCCAGCGCCGGAAAAATAAGCGAGCATCCGCAGCCGGTCAACGCCGCGCCTAACAACGCTACGGACGCAACGGGTGCATTCCACAGTAACAGCAAACCCAGAGTTTCAATCACCAGTGATGCCACTGCAACCTTCACGCCGCCAAAACGATCCGGCATCCAGCCGAACAGCACGCGCATTAAGACAAATGCGCCACCAAAGGCGCTCAGCGTAAAACCTGCCATCGCCCAGCCGCGGCTCATAAAGTAGAGCGAGACGAACGTACCGATTACCGCAAAACCGACACCCTGCAGGGCCAGGCCAAGGCCCGGCTGCCAGATTTGACCCACCACGCTCCACAAAGACGGGCGCTCCCCTTTATGGGCAGGGACTTTACGCACCGGACCGTTGAATGCCCATGCCAGCAGCGGCAGCATCAGGGTGGTCGCTGCCAGCGCGGCAAAGCCAAAGTGGCTGTGGATAAGCAACCCGAGCGGGGCGCCTGCGGCAAGCGCGCCATAAATGGCCATGCCATTCCAGGACATGACTTTGCCGGAGCGTGCAGGCCCCACCAGTCCCATACCCCATGTCAGCGTACCGGTCAGGAGCTGGCTTTCACCAAAGCCCAGGATTAAACGCCCCACGATCAGCAGCGCAAATTTATACGCAGCGTCAACCGGCAGGAGAGCGGCCAGCAGCCATGCACCTCCCGCCAGACCACAGGCAAACATGCCCTGTAACGCCGAGCGTTTTGCCCCGTGCTGATCCGCCAGACGTCCGGCATAACCGCGGGTTAATACCGTAGCCAGGAACTGAATACCCACAGCGACGCCGACCATGGTGTTGCCATAGCCCAGCTCCTGATGAACAAACAGCGGGATCACCGGCAGCGGCAGGCCGACGGTCATATAGGTCAGGAACACCGCAAACGCGATGCGAAACAGCGAGACGTTCGCTGAAGAGGTTGTTTCTGTTTGAGTGACTGCAGTCATGCTTTACTCCGAAATGAAGAGTAAGGCGGGGAAAAACCACGCCCCCTCTTCCTGATAACCAGGATTTAGGTGCGTTGGTTGACGTTGAACGCTTACGCATTATCGTGAGGATAATGTTGAGGTAGGAAGTTTGCCTGCGAGATCAGCCGCTTGTCAATGCATAAAAAAAGGGAGCCGTCAGGCTCCCCTTTTGAATCAGTCAGAACTTATGCGTTGTACTTACGCATCACCAGCGTGGCGTTAGTACCGCCGAAACCGAAGCTGTTGGACATGACGGTAGTCAGTGTCGCTTCTTTAGGCTGGGTCACGATGTTCAGACCTGCGGCCTGCTCGTCCATTTCGTCAATGTTGATGCTTGGGGCGATAAAGCCATTTTCCAGCATCAGCAGAGAGTAGATCGCTTCCTGAACGCCAGCAGCACCCAGAGAGTGACCGGTCATGGCTTTGGTCGCAGAGATAGCCGGGCTGTTGTCACCGAACACTTCACGGATCGCACCCAGCTCTTTCACGTCGCCTACCGGAGTAGAGGTACCGTGGGAGTTCAGGTAGTCGATTGGTGTGTCAACGCCGTGCATCGCCATCTTCATGCAGCGCACTGCGCCTTCACCGGATGGAGCCACCATGTCAGCGCCGTCAGACGTTGCACCGTAGCCCACGATCTCAGCGTAGATGTGCGCACCACGCGCCAGCGCGTGCTCCAGCTCTTCAACCACAACCATACCGCCGCCGCCTGCGATAACGAAACCGTCACGGTGCGCATCATAGGTACGGGATGCTTTATCCGGAGTTTCGTTATATTTGGTGGACAGTGCCCCCATTGCGTCGAATTCACAGGCCATTTCCCAGCCCAGTTCTTCGCCGCCGCCAGCAAACACGATATCCTGTTTACCCAGCTGGATCTGCTCAACCGCATTACCGATGCAGTGTGCGGAGGTCGCACAGGCAGAGCTGATGGAGTAGTTAACGCCGTGGATTTTGAACGGGGTCGCCAGGCAAGCGGAAACCGCTGAACCCATGGCTTTAGTCACAACATAAGGACCTACCGCTTTCAGACCACGTGGGCTACGCATTGCGTCGGCACCAAAGACCTGCGCTTTAGATGAGCCACCGGAACCGGCGATCAGACCTACGCGTGGGTTGTTCTGGTAAACTTCCGCGCTCAGACCCGCATCCGCAATCGCTTCCTGCATGGAGAGATAAGCATAAATAGAGGCATCGTTCATGAAACGAACCACTTTACGGTCAATCAAACCGGTGGTGTCCAGTTTGACGTTACCCCATACGTGGCTACGCATACCTGAATCTTTAAACTCTTCAGAGAAAGTGATCCCGGAGCGTCCTTCACGCAGAGATGCCAGGACTTCCTGCTGGTTATTACCGATGCTGGAAACGATGCCCAGGCCAGTAATCACTGCACGTTTCATTCAATACCTCTGTAAGTCGCACTATATTAAGTTTCGAGTCGCACAATAGCGTACACTTGTACGCCGAACAAGTCCGATCAGACATTTTCTGCGGAAATTTGCACCGATGGACGCACATCGTTAAGATCGTGTCACTGCCTGTCAGACGAGTAACTTACGTGAAACAAAACGCTATACAACCCGCCAACCTCGAATTCAACGCTGAGGGTACACCTGTTTCCCGAGATTTTGATGACGTCTACTTTTCTAATGATAACGGACTGGAAGAAACCCGCTATGTTTTCCTCGACGGAAACCAGTTAAACGCCCGTTTCCCCACGCATCCGCGCAGTCTGTTCGTGGTCGCCGAGAGCGGGTTTGGCACCGGTCTGAATTTTCTCACCCTCTGGCAGATGTTCGATCAGTTTCACGCTGCTCACCCTGACGCTACACTGCAAAGATTACATTTCATCAGTTTTGAAAAATTTCCGCTCACCGCGCATGACCTTCGTCTGGCCCATCAGCACTGGCCGGAACTTGCGCCATGGGCGGAGCAGCTTCAGGCGCAGTGGCCGCCGCACCTCGGCGGCTGTCATCGTCTGCTGCTGGACGGCGGACGCGTCACGCTGGATCTGTGGCTCGGCGACATCAATGATCTGACCGATAAGCTTGATGATTCGATGAACCAGAAAGTGGACGCATGGTTCCTCGATGGTTTTGCTCCCGCCAAGAATCCGGACATGTGGAGCCAGCATCTGTTTAACGCCATGGCACGCCTGGCGCGTCCTGGCGCAACGCTCGCGACCTTCACCTCGGCAGGCTTTGTCCGCCGCGGATTGCAGGAGGCCGGCTTTACCATGCAAAAGACCAAAGGTTTTGGTCGCAAGCGCGACATGCTGGTCGGAAGAATGGATCAGATGCTGGAGATCCCCGCTCAGACGCCCTGGTTTTCACGCAGCGCCAGCACTTCACGAGAGGTAGCAATTGTCGGCGGCGGGATTGCCAGCGCCCTGCTTTCGCTCGCGCTTTTACACCGTGGCTGGCAGGTAACGCTCTACTGCGCCGACGACGCGCCGGCAAAGGGCGCTTCCGGCAACCGCCAGGGGGCGCTCTACCCACTGTTAAGCGCTCACGATCCGGCGCTGAGCCAGTTTTTCCCGGTAGCCTTTACCTTTGCCCGGCGCCTGTATGATGCCCTGCCTGTGGCGTTTGACCACGACTGGTGTGGCGTTACGCAACTGGGCTGGGATGAGAAGAGCCAGCAAAAAATCGCGCACATGTTGTCGCTGGGTCTGCCGCTCGAAATTGCCCGGGCGGTGAATGCGCAGCAGATAACCGAAACCGCGGGCGTCGATACGGGCTGCGACGGTATCCACTATCCGCTCGGTGGCTGGCTGTGTCCGGCAGATCTGACCACGGCAGCCATTGCGCTGGCGCAGTCGCGCGGGTTGACAGTGCACTATTCCCGCCAGGTCGCCTCACTTCACCACACGGAGCACTGGAACCTGCATTTCACCACCGGCGAAGAGGCGCAGCATACCTGCGTAGTGCTGGCCAACGGTCACCCTATCAGCCAGTTCAACCAGACGGAAAAGCTGCCGCTTTACCCTGTCGGCGGCCAGGTCAGCCATATCCCCACCTCGCCAGCGCTGGAAAAACTGCAGCAGGTACTCTGCTACGACGGCTATCTGACGCCACAAAATCCGTCCAACGGCCACCACTGCATTGGTGCCAGCTACCATCGCGGTGAGACCGACATGCGCTACAGCGAAGACGATCAGCAGCAAAATCGCCAGCGCCTGCTCAACTGCTTCCCGCAGGCCGACTGGGCAAAAGAGGTGGATATCAGCGCCGGTGACGCGCGCTGTGGCGTACGCTGTGCCACCCGGGACCATCTGCCGATGGCGGGAAATGTGCCTGACTATGAAGCAACGCTTGAGGCCTATCAGGATCTTGCTGAAAACCGTGATACCGCGGTGAGTGCGCCAGTTTATCCGCAGCTGTTTATGCTCGGGGGACTCGGTTCACGGGGATTATGCTCAGCGCCGTTGCTGGCCGAAGTGCTGGCGGCACAGATGAGTGATGAGCCCGTTCCGCTGGACAGCGTTACGCTTGCGGGGCTCAATCCCAACCGTTTGTGGGTACGGAAGTTACTGAAAGGAAAAAGGGTGAAGTAACGTACGGGTCGATGTCCTCCCTCTCCCACCGGGAGAGGGAGGAGAAATGACTACCTGGCTTTTGCCTGCTGGAACAGGGTGTCCCACATACCCAGCACTAATGACTGGTCACGCGGAGAGAGTTCCCCTGCCTGGATCGCTTTCTCCAGGCTGCGGCTCACTTCATCATGAATGGCCTCGGCAGAGTGATCGTCCCCTGCTTCCAGCTCAGCGACAGCCAGCGTCAGGTGACCACGCAGATAACCGCTGGCGAACAGCTCATCATCACTGGCGTGTTCCACCATGTCATCAATTAACGCCAGAATGCGTGATTCAAATTCTGCGATCATCTTCTTTCCTCTGTTAAAGATCTTCCGGCCAAGGGAAGCATTCCGCCGTGATCTCCGGCGTGTGGTAATAATTCTTTAAGGCCTCGATCAGGCGCGCCGGGCGTTCCGGGATGCCTTTCTCAAGATACTCCATCACCTGCGCATGAACGCGGCGCTGGAAGACAATACGGTCTGGCTCGACCTCTCCTTCGAGGTTGTCACAGCTGACGTTGAACGGGAAACCTGCCGCCACACAGAATAACCATTCCAGCGCCTGCGGTTTCACCTCCACATCTTCAAACTGGCTCTGCGTGGCGGCGTCACGTCCGTCCGGACAATACCAGTAGCCGAAGTCCACCTGCTCACGACGCGCTTTCCCCGCAATACACCAGTGCGAAATCTCGTGTAACCCACTGGCGTAAAAGCCGTGTGCGAACACGATACGGTTATACGGCACGTCCGCATCAGCAGGAAGATAGATCGGTTCGTCGTCGCCTTTAATCAGACGGGTATTAAAATCATCAGCAAAACAGCCATCAAAAATCTCAATCAGCTGTTCGTATTTATGGGTTGTGTTCATTAATTCATTCCCAGCCAGGTGAGGATCTCTTGTCCATGGCTGTCATAAAGCAGTTTGGCACTCATGACCGCTGAGACGACAACAATCATCGGGCGAATGAGCTTCTGTCCTTTGCTTAATACCAGACGCGAGCCCGCGCGTGCGCCTAAAAACTGCCCTGCCATCATCACAAATCCGGTTGCCCAGATAACTTTGCCACCAATGATAAACAGCAGCAGGCCGCCGACGTTTGACGTCGCATTGAGCACTTTGGCGTGGGCGGTGGATTTAGCGAGATTAAAGCCGGCCAGCGTCACGAACGCAAGGGCATAGAACGAGCCTGCTCCGGGGCCAAAGAAGCCATCGTAAAACCCGACGCAGCCACCCGCGATAAGAGCGAACGGCAGGCCATGCAGACGACGCTGCCGGTCTTCTTCCCCGAGCTTTGGCATCAACAAAAAGTAGAGACCGATGCAGATAACCAGAATGGGGAGGATCTGGCGCAGAATATCGGACTGTACATGCTGAACCAGCAGTGCACCCGAGGTCGAACCAATAAAGGTCATCAGGATATTGAGCTTCTGGTCAGCCAGACTGACGACCTTACGGCGAATAAAATAGAGCGACGCGGAGAGCGAGCCGCCGCACGCCTGAAGCTTGTTAGTGGCGAGCGCCTGTGCCGGGCTCATGCCCGCGGCCAGCAGCGCCGGTACGGTTAACAAACCACCGCCGCCCGCCAGAGCATCAATAAACCCGGCCAGCATCGCCACAAAGAAAAGCACCACCAGCAGAAGCGGCGACACCATAAACAGTTCGACGAAATTATCCATTAAAGTACATGCTCATCCAGTAGCGCCTGGCAGGAAGGCGGCAACGGAGGCGGTGTCTTCTTCTCAGGCTTAGAGGTTCCAGGTTTTGCCGGCTCAAACCAGCTCTGCAGTTCCGCACCACAGCCATCGCCTGGCGGGGGTAACGGCTGATCTTCACATTCCAGGCTGTTTGCCGGGCAGCGCAGACGAACGTGCATATGTGCACGATGCTGGAACCACGGGCGCACTTTACGCAGCCAGTCGCGATCGGTGCCGGCATCCAGGCAGAGCTGCTGCTTGATGGCCGGGTTCACGAAAATCCGCGTGACATCGTTATCTTTCGCCGCCAGCTTAATCATGCTGAAGACGTCCTGCGTCCACAACGATGGCACGACGTTTTTACCGTCGCGCGCCACCAGATCCAGCGCCTGCGGTTTCAGCAACTGGGCTGAACTCCAGCGCGCTTTCGGCAGTTGCAGGAAGATATCGACATCGAGACCGGTCTGGTGACTGGCGTGTCCGCCGTTGAACCGACCGCCGGCAGGCATCCCCATATCGCCAATCAGCATCGTGCCCAGCCCCAGGTTATGCACCTGGTTTCCCAGACGCTGGATAAACAGCACCAGATCCGGGTGGCCAAAATAACGACGCTGGTCGGTACGCATCACCTGATAGGTATCGGACTGCAGCGGAAGTTCCTGTGCCCCAACGATACAGCCGTTCGAGAACGCGCCAATAGACTGCGCGCTGCCCGCCACAGGATGGGTGATTTTCTGCCATGGCGTCGCGGCCAGACTGGCTCCACTGGCAAGCAGTGCCAGCAGAGCAATGACGGTTTTTTTCATGTTTACCAGCGTGGAATGGTGGTCGTCACATCCGCATTCTGCGCGCGCTGGCGCAGGAAGTGATCCATCAGTACGATCGCCAGCATCGCTTCTGCGATCGGCACCGCACGGATCCCCACACAGGGATCGTGACGTCCTTTAGTGATCATCTCAACTTCTTCGCCAGAGCGGTTAATCGTGTGGCCTGGCACGGTAATGCTGGAAGTCGGTTTCAGCGCAATATTGGCAATAATCTGCTGACCGCTGCTGATACCGCCGAGGATGCCGCCCGCGTGGTTGCTCTGGAAACCGTCTTTGGTGATTTCGTCGCGGTTCTGGCTGCCCCGCAGCGCAACGACGTCAAAACCGTCGCCAATTTCTACGCCCTTCACCGCGTTGATGCTCATCAGTGCGTGAGCGATGTCCGCATCCAGACGGTCAAATACCGGTTCACCCCAGCCTGGCGGTACGCCATCAGCCACGACGGTGACTTTGGCACCAATGGAGTCGCCCTCTTTTTTCAGGCCACGCATCAGTTCGTCCAGCGCTTCCAGCTTATCTGCATCGGCACAGAAGAACGGATTTTGCTCGACCAGATCCCAGTCTTTGATAGCCAGTGGAATATCGCCCATCTGGGTCAGACAGCCGCGGATCACAATGCCAAATTTCTGCTGCAGGTATTTTTTGGCGATAGCCCCTGCCGCAACGCGCATCGCGGTTTCACGGGCAGACGAACGTCCGCCGCCGCGATAATCACGGAAGCCATACTTTTGTTCGTAGGTGTAATCGGCATGTCCAGGACGGAACACATCTTTGATGGCGCCGTAATCCTGCGAGCGCTGATCGGTATTTTCAATCAGCAGCCCGATGCTGGTGCCGGTGGTGCGGCCTTCGAAAACGCCGGAAAGAATTTTGACCTGGTCCGGCTCGCGACGCTGCGTGGTGTAGCGAGAAGTCCCCGGACGACGACGGTCGAGGTCGTGCTGTAAATCGGCTTCGGTCAGTTCGATGCCTGGCGGTACGCCGTCAACGATACAGCCCAGTGCCAGCCCGTGCGATTCACCAAAGGTGGTCACCCGGAATAATTGTCCAATACTGTTTCCTGCCATCACGGCTCCGATGTCGTTATTTGTGTTTGAGCGTTGTGAAACGGGCCGAAGCCCGCTGGATTAATCTTTGTAAATGCTGAAGTATTCGCGCGCGTCAAGCAGCTGCGCTTTGGTCAGCATAAAGACGCCGTCACCGCCGTTATCGAACTCGAGCCAGGTGAACGGCACATCCGGGTACTGCTCTATCAGATGTACCATGCTGTTGCCCACTTCACAAATCAGAACACCGTCGTCGGTCAGATAATCCGGCGCGCAGGCCAGAATGCGACGGGTAAGCTTCAGGCCATCAGAGCCTGACGCCAGACCCAGCTCCGGCTCGTGGCGATATTCGTTTGGCAGATCGGACATGTCTTCCGCATCAACATACGGCGGGTTGGTGACGATCAGATCGTACTGCAGCGTTGGCAGATCGCGGAACAGATCGGAGCGGATTGGCGTAACGTGATGGATCAGACCGTGCTCTTCAATATTGTGCTCGGTAACAGCCAGCGCATCGGTGGAGATATCCACGGCATCCACTTCCGCTTCCGGGAAGGCGTACGCACAGGCAATCGCGATACAGCCGCTGCCGGTACACATATCAAGGATATGCTCTGGCTGATGGTTAATCAGGCCTTCAAAGTGGTTGTTGATCAGTTCGCCAATCGGCGAGCGCGGCACCAGAACGCGTTCATCAACATAGAACTCGTGTCCACAGAACCAGGCTTTGTTGGTCAAATAGGCAACCGGAATGCGCTCGTTAACGCGGCGGATAACACGCTCCACGATACGGTGCTTTTCGCTGGAGGTCAGGCGTGCGGTACGCATGTCTTCCGGAATGTCGAGCGGCAGGTAGAGGGACGGCAGCACCAGTTGAACGGCCTCATCCCACGGGTTATCGGTACCGTGCCCGTACCAGATATTTGCGGCGCTGAAGCGGCTAACCGACCATCGCAACATGTCCTGTATGGTATGCAGCTCGTTTACTGCTTCATCGACAAAAATTTTATCCACTCTTTCCTCCAGGGCATGCTCGCATAATTTTCGGCGGCTAGTTTGCCATGAAGACGGCGATAAATCAGCAATGACGCGTCGCGCTTGAGGTTAAAAAATGCGTTTAGTCGGGTACACTGTCGGAAATACGAGATGAGAATGACCCATGAAAAAGAAAACATCCCTTAGCGAGGAGGATCAGGCGCTCTTCCGTCAGCTGATGACCGGGACGCGTCAAATCAAGCAGGACATCATTGTCCACCGTCCGATGCGCAAAAAAATCACGGAAGTCCCGGTCAAGCGATTGCTCCAGGAGCAGGCGGATAATAGCCACTATTTTTCAGATGAATTTCAGCCCCTGCTCAATACGCAGGGCGCGGTGAAGTACGTACGGGAAGATGTCAGCCACTTTGAGCTGAAAAAATTACGCCGGGGGGATTACTCGCCCGAACTGTTTCTTGATCTGCACGGTTTGACGCAGATGCAGGCGAAGCAGGAGCTGGGCGCGTTAATTGCCGCCTGTCGTCGCGAACATGTTTTCTGCGCCTGCGTGATGCACGGCCACGGCAAACATATCCTGAAGCAACAAACACCGCTGTGGCTGGCTCAGCACCCCCACGTGATGGCGTTTCATCAGGCACCCAAAGAGTACGGCGGAGATGCCGCATTACTGATGTTGATTGAAGTAGAAGAGTGGCAGCCGCCAGAATTACCCTGACAGGACGGCGGGAGGCATGTTCTGCTCCCCGCCATATCGCACGTCACATCAGATAGCTTTTGCCATCTTCAGATTGCACGGACTCATTTGCCAGTTGAAGACCCCTTTGCCCGTTTCGTCGAGAGCGACGTTGGCAATGGCGGAAGTCGTGAACATCGGCGGCGTCTCGCCCGGGCACAGCTCAGATACCAGATAGCCAACGAGTGGCAGGTGGGAAATGACCAGCGCGGAAGCGACACCTTCATTGCACAGCGCCTGAAGATAAGCGCTGACAAGGCCGACATCACCGCACGGGGTGAGTTCCGGGAGAACATCCACACTGGCTGGCAGGTTCATACACTCCCCCACCACTTCCAGCGTCTGTTCTGCACGCAGGAACGGACTCACCAGAACGCGTTCGATGTCGACTTTTTGACCTTTAAGCCAGGTCGCCATCAGACGAGATTCGTCGCAGCCACAGACGGTCAAAGGACGTACTGAGTCACTGGCGGCATCGAGTGCCGCGTCGCCGTGACGCATGATAAAAACTTGCATATTGCACCGCTTTTGTTAACCAGAATCACCGGCGTTGACTACCCGCGATTACCGCTCCGAGGTAGAAAACCCGATGGTCGGGCATTGTGCCTGATCCATTCGGTGAATGAAACGCTGTTTTTTACCTCAATGGCGTAAGTATAGTCAATCTCTGTTTACAAAATCGCCAAAACAGGTTCATACACTTCAGGATTTACCCTTTTTTGACCTCAACTTACGAGGACAGTTTCCCTTGAAGGCCAAAATGTCTGGCCCCGTTCCGCCATCTGCAATAATTCGTCACACGGTGTAAACCGCGGACCGTATTGCGAGGCCAGACGTTGCAGGATCGCAACCACTTCACCCGCACCGAGAGTGTCCATGTAACGGAACGGGCCGCCGAGGAACGGCGGGAAACCAATGCCAAATACCGCACCGATGTCACCATCGCGCGCGCTTTTAATCACCTGCTCACCAAAGCAGCGTGCCGCTTCATTAAGCATCATCATCACACAGCGTTCAGCACACTGAACGGGTGACAGTTTCCCCTGACCGGTTGTCGGAATAAGCCCATAAACCGAAGGGTCGACCTGTTTCTTGCTTTTACGCCCTTTCGCGCCGTAAAGATAGAAACCGCGTTCATTTTTTCTGCCTTTGCGATCGTCCTTCAAAATTGCAGAAACAATGTTTGCAGGCGGGCTAAAACGATCTCCATAAGCATCTTCCAGCACAGGTATAATTTTAGTGCCGGTGTCGATTCCCACCTCATCCAAAAGTTGGATTGGGCCAACGGGGAACCCAAACTTCACCAGCGCCTCGTCGACGTGTTCGATCTTCTCCCCTTCCGTCAGCAGCCGCATCGCTTCATTTATATAAGGCGCCAGAATGCGGTTAACGTAAAAGCCGGCTTTGTCCGCCACCACTATCGGTGTTTTCCCCTGCATTTTGGCCAGTTTAACCACGGTAGCAACGGTTTGCGGGCTGGTACTGGCGTGCGGGATAACCTCCACCAGCGGCATTTTTTCAACCGGACTGAAATAGTGCAGGCCAATCACCTGCTCCGGACGCTGGGCTCTGGCCGCAATATCACCAATGGGCAATGACGAGGTGTTCGACGCAAAAATGGTATGGGGTGCGCAATGTTGCTCAACGTCAGCCACCATCTGCTGCTTAAGCGCCAGGTCTTCAAACACCGCTTCAATCACCAGATCGCGATGGGCAAAACCGCTGTAGTCTGTCGTGCCGGAGATCAGTGCCAGGGTTTTATCACGCTCATTGGCCTTGATATGGCGGCGTTTAACCTTTTGATTAAGGTTCTGCCAGCTGTACTGCAGCGCGTGATTGATTCCTTTCGCATTGATGTCTTTGATACGTACAGGCAATTTGCCTTTGCTGGCGGTAACAAAAGATATTCCGCCCCCCATCAGCCCGCCACCCAGTACGCCAATGGCATGCAGCGGGGCAGGTTGCGCCTCGCTGCCGGGGTCTTTTTTTACCTCTGTACTGGCAAAAAAGATGTTACGCAGCGCCTGAGACTGCGGCGTCATTGCCAGCTCACCAAAGGCTTTTGCTTCTGCGACATAGCCGCTGCTGCTGCCCTGAGATAAGCCCACTTCAATAACCTCAAGGATACGTTTCGCCGCCGGGTAGTTGCCTTTGGTTTTTTGTTCGGTTTTCTTGCCCGCCATGCTGAACAGGAGTGTGCGGCCCAGTGGCCCGGCCAGCACGCGCTCACGCACCGGCAGAGGACGTTTTGCCTGCCGTCCTTTGAGCGCCAGTTCAACCGCCGCCTCAAGCAAAATGGCGTGAGGAACCACCTCGTCGACCAGGCCGGCTTTCAGCGCCTGACGGGCACGCAGTTGTTTGCCGGTTAATATCATTTCCAGCGCAGTGCTGACCCCAACCAGACGCGGCAGACGCTGCGTCCCGCCGGAGCCTGGCAGGAGGCCTAACTGTACTTCAGGCAGGCCCAGAACGGTTTTCGCATCGTCGGTACAAATGCGGCTGTGACAGGCCAACGCCAGCTCCAGCCCACCGCCCAGACAGGCACCGTGGATCGCCGCGATGACCGGGATAGACAGCGCATGGATCTCCGCCATGACCTGTTGCCCCTGACGCGCCAGCTCTTCGGCTTCCTGAGCGTTTTGCGCCCTGGCAATCATGTTGATATCGGCTCCGGCAATAAAGTTGTCCGGTTTCGCCGAGATAAACACCAGGCCGCGAATCGCTTTGTTCTCGCGGATCTGCTTTAGCATCGCGCGCACCTGAACGCCGAACTCGGCTTTCAGGGTGTTCATCTTTTCGTTGGGAACATCGATAGTAATAACGGCGACGTTATCGAGGCGTACCGTCAGATTAAATGCAGATGGCATATCCATTATTCAGCCTCCAGAACCATTGCCGCGCCCAGACCACCCGCTGCGCAGGCGGTTACGAGACCAAAACCACCGCCCCGGCGACGTAACTCATGTAATGTCTGGGTGATCATCCTCGCTCCCGTCGCCGCAAATGGATGACCGTAGGCGATGGAACCACCCAGAACGTTAAATTTGCTCTGATCCACTTCGCCAGTGGCATGCGCCCGGCCAAGGACATCGCGCGCGAAACGTTCACTCGCCAGCAGTTGTATGTTTGCCAGGGTTTGTGCGGCAAAGGCTTCGTGCATATCAATGAGGGTTAAATCCGCGAGGGTAAGTCCCGCGCGTTCCAGCGCCAGCGGAGTGGACCACGCCGGCCCTAACAACATGTCCTGCCACACATCTATCGCCGTGAAGGCGTAGCTGCGCAGGTAGCCCAGCGGTTTTATGCCCAGCTCTTTGGCACGGGATTCCGTCATCAGGATCACCGCGGCGGCACCGTCCGTCAGCGGAGTACTGTTGGCGGCCGTGACGGTACCGTGTTTGCGGTCAAATGCCGGACGGAGCCTGGCGTAATCCGCCATCGTCGAACTGCCGCGAATATTGTTATCTTCTGAGAGCGGTTCACGGTATGGCGGGATGTACGCCGTCATGACTTCATCAGCCAGTTTGCCTTCCGACCAGGCTTTCGCCGCCAGCTGATGTGAGCGATGAGCCAGCGCATCCTGCTGCTCACGGGTGATCCCGTAAGTTTTTGCCATCTGCTCGGCGGTATCGCCCATTCTCAGACCGGTGGAATACTCCGCCACTGCGGGCGGTACAGGCATAAGGTCACGCAGGCGTAAGCGTGAGAAAAGTTTGAGTTTCTGACCGACGGTACGGGCTTTGTTGGCGTCAACCAGGATCCGGGCCAGCTTTTTACTGACCCCAATCGGCAGAACCGAAGAGGAGTCCGCCCCGCCGGCGATCCCAGCGCGAATGGTACCTGCCATCAGGCTTTCAGCCACATTAGCCACCGCCTGGAAACTGGTAGCACATGCCCGGCTGACGCTGTAGGCATCAGTGTGGACGTTCATCCCCGTACCGAGGACGATTTCTCGCGCAATATTGGGTGCTTCAGGCATCTGCACAACCTGGCCAAAAACCAGCTGCTCGATGACCTCAGGCGGAATTTCGCTGCGAGCCAGCATCTCCCCCACCACCATTTTCCCCAGATCGACAGCCGGTATGCCATGAAACGCTGTCGCCTGACGTGCAAATGGCGTACGTAATCCACTGACAATGGCAATGCGATCGCCCTGACGGGTAATAAGCGGTAACGCCTGACTCATAACCTTCCCCTGTAAAATTTTTTACTCAAACATAAAGTGGTCTGACCTGATAACAGTCTTAACCATTTTTTTACATTCAGCCAATCAGGGAAACGAAAAAGTGCGAGCTAAGGCACAGAGAAGAAAAAGAAAATGTCTCTGCGAAAACAAAAGCAAAACGGTAACCCGAAGGTTACCGTTTTAGTGTGCACCCTCTACTGTGAGAGAGGGCCAGGATGAGGGCATTACGCCGTTGAGGTTAGCGCAGACCCAGCTGGAAAATCAGCGTTTCCGCCTCGCAGGCGAACACAAAGTCGATATCCAGCTTCACACCACCGTCCACGTCAGTAAAGGTGGATTTGATTTCGCACGGATCGGATTCGACTTCACGTGCACGTTTGCTCAGCGCGGCCAGGGTTTCTTCCGCCTCGGCGCGGTTGCTGAATACACGGCTGTAAGAGGCGGTGCAATCGGAGTTGTCCATGATGGTACCAACATCCATACAGCAGCAAACCGGGGTTTCATCAGCACTGCATTTACTCATAGCTCAATTTCCTCTGTATTCGCGCAAGACGCGAGATAAACACGATGCTGCTATTTTACGCCCCGGGGCTGGCTCTCTCCAGCCGTTAATGGCGCAAAAGCGGATAAGTGACCAATATCACACTAAAAAATGATCTAGAACAAAAATCACCCTTTCAGACGATTCGCAATGGTCACAATTTTGCCAACCAGATCTCGTTTCAAGAAACATGTTTGAAAATATTAATAAACAAACTTGCAACATTCTGGCTGGTCAGACCTATACTCTCGCCACTGGTCTGATTTGTATGTCATACCTCAGACCCTACACTTCGCGCTCCTGTTACGGTATGTAACAATTATTGAATAAAAATAACTCAATGAGGTTATGGTCATGAGCCAGAAAACCCTGTTCAAAAAGACTGCGCTGGCAGTCGCAGTGGCAATCGTCTCTACGTCCGCCTGGTCCGCGGGCTTTCAGTTAAACGAATTTTCTTCCTCTGGCCTTGGCCGTGCGTATTCCGGGGAAGGCGCAATTGCTGATGATGCGGGCAACGCGAGTCGTAACCCTGCACTGATCATGATGTTCGATCGTCCGACCTTCTCTGCTGGTGCAATCTTTGTTGATCCGGGTGTTGATATCTCGGGCCGCTCGCCAACAGGCGCCAGCCTGAAGGCAGACAACATCGCGCCAACAGCCTGGGTGCCAAACCTCCACTTCGTTGCGCCAATTAATGACCAGTTCGGCTGGGGCGCTTCCGTGACGTCTAACTACGGTCTGGCTACCGAGTTTAATAATAACTACGCCGCAGGGGCGTATGGCGGTAAAACCGACCTTGAAACCCTGAACCTGAACCTGAGCGGTGCTTACCGTCTGGACAACCACTGGAGCTTCGGCGTCGGCTTTGATGCGGTTTATGCTAAAGCGAAGATCGAGCGCTACGCGGGTGACCTGGGTAAAGTCGTTGCTGGCTCAGGCGCTCTGCCACCAATTCCGGGTCTGGCACAGCAGGTTGCAGGTATTCCGGCAGATACCCAAATTGCTTACCTTAAGGGTGACGAATGGGGCTTCGGCTGGAACGCCGGTATCCTTTATGAAATCGATAAAAATAACCGCTACGGTTTAACCTACCGTTCCGAAGTGAAAATTGACTTCGATGGCGATTATAAGAGCAGCCTGCCTTCAGCCTATAACCAGATTCTGGGTAGCTTCGGCCTGCCAATGGGCACCGACGGCCGTACCACTGGCGGTTCTCTGAGCCTGCACTTGCCAGAAATGTGGGAACTGTCGGGTTATAACAAAGTGGCGCCGCAGTGGGCGGTTCACTATAGTCTGACCTACACCAGCTGGAGCCAGTTCCAGGAGCTGAAAGCGACCAACAGCAATGGTGACACGCTCTTCTATAAAGATGAAAGCTTCCGTGATGCCTACCGTATCGCGCTGGGTACCACCTACTATATGGATGACAACTGGACATTCCGTACCGGTATTGCCTTCGATGATAGTCCGGTACCGGCTGACAAGCGTTCCATCTCCATTCCGGACCAGGACCGCTTCTGGCTGAGCGCAGGTGCAACCTATGCCTTCAATAAAGATGCTTCTATCGATGCGGGCATCTCTTACATGCACGGTCAAAAAGTTAACTTTAAGGAGGGGCCGTATGAGTTCTCTTCTGAAGGTAAAGCCTGGCTGTATGGCATGAACTTCAACTACGCGTTCTAATCGCGCAGGGATTAAAAAAGGTGAGCATGGCTCACCTTTTTTCTTTATTCCGGGTCGATATCTTTATTCCGAGTCGATATCTTTTAATTCGTTCTCGATTGCTTTCGCGTTCGGATTCTCTTCCGGCTTCAGCTTGCCGCCATTGGCAATAAAGTCGTGATTCTGGAAGTAAGCTTCGCGGACCATAATATACGGGTCAGAAGACTGACGCAGCAGACCGTCCGAATCAAGCAGTTGCGCACGCGTCTCGATCCCTTCCACCGTCCATTTCCCTACCGACAGCGGCCAGGTCAGCCACGACAGAACCGGATACAGCGTATCCACCATGTCGCCGCCGTCATCACGTACGGTGAAACTGCCGTAGAATGGCAGATGAACATATGGGCCATAACCCACGCCATAATGCCCCATCGTACTGCCGAAACGGTGCGGTTGCTCACGCTGAAGTTTCGGGTTCGCCATACCGGCAACATCGATGAAGCCCCCCATCCCCAGCAATGAGTTCAGGAAGAAGCGGGTAAAGTGCACCATACCCTGATACGGATCGCCCTGCAGGAAGTAGTTCACCATCACCGCAGGTTCTTCCAGGTTACTGGTGAAGTTACTCAACCCGTTACGCGCAGGTTGTGGAACATAATCACGCCATGCAACTGCCACCGGGCGAACCACATACGGGTCCAGCACGTTGTAGTTGAAGCTGTACATTGAGCGGTTAAATCCTTCGAGAGGATCGGAGCGTCCCGTTTGCTCTCCAGAGCTGGCGCAGCCCACAAGCATCGTCGCGCCCAGCGCAAGCGCCGACAGCCGAAGTTTCATAAATATCTCCCTGTTCAGTATGGCTATCGTTGATTGCCATCCGTAACGGAGCATGGGTTGCTCCGCCTGTAAACGTGCAAGTGATTGTAACAGCACGTTTACCGATGTCTACGAGCACAATTACGGGCAGTAACCACCGTCACTCTGATCTCAGCATAGCCTGGCTTTTAGAATTCGTTTCGCTGGCAATTTTATAATGTCTTTTAATGAGATGTATCGCCTTTGTTGCCATTGCCGCCAATTTAAGAGCATCCCCACGGGCATTTCATTAAAAGCCGCTACGCTTTATAGAAAGATCATCGTGTTGGAGTGGCTATGAAAGAAGTGGGCGAAGAAAAAATTGGCGAGAGTAATGAGGAAATTGAAATTGAAAGCGAGGAAAAAGAGCGCGGTGAGGAGATAGAAATCAATGAAGATCGCCTTCCTTCCCGTGCGATGGCGATCCATGAACATATCCGACAGGATGGCGAAAAAGAGATGGAGCGTGATGCCATGGCTCTGTTTTGGTCGGCCATCGCGGCAGGCTTGTCGATGGGCGCCTCACTCCTCGCCAAGGGCATATTTCATGTGCAACTGGAAGGGGTACCCGGTGGCTTTTTACTTGAAAATCTCGGCTACACCTTTGGCTTTGTGATTGTCATTATGGCGCGCCAGCAGCTGTTTACTGAAAACACCGTTACCGCCGTTCTCCCGGTGATGCAAAACCCTACCCTCGGTAATTTCGGTTTACTGATGCGTTTATGGAGCGTGGTGCTGCTGGGGAATATCATCGGTACAGGCGTGGCGGCATGGGCATTTGAATATATGCCGATATTCGATGAGCCCACCCGGGATGCCTTCGTGAAAATCGGTATGGACGTAATGAAAAACACGCCGTTCGAAATGTTCTCGAATGCCATCATCTCCGGCTGGATAATCGCGACCATGGTGTGGATGTTTCCTTCCGCGGGCAGCGCCAAAATTGTCGTGATCATATTAATGACCTGGCTGATAGCGCTGGCTGACACCACGCACATCGTGGTCGGAACCGTTGAAATCCTCTATCTGGTCTTTAATGGTACGCTTCACTGGAGCGATTTTTTCTGGCCGTTCGCCCTGCCGACGCTGGCAGGCAATATCTGCGGCGGAACGTTTATCTTCGCACTGTTAAGCCATGCGCAAATCCGTAACGACATGTCTAATAAGCGCAAGGCCGAACAGAAAGCGCGGGAAAACGATGATAAATCTGCAAAAAAAACGACCTGAATGGTGACTCTTTGAGCAGTCAGGCGGCGATGAGCTTAACGCAAAGTGTAAATGAGGCTATACTCGTGCCGCCTTGTCCCCTTAGTTAAATGGATATAACGAGCCCCTCCTAAGGGCTAGTTGCAGGTTCGATTCCTGCAGGGGACACCATGCTCTCATCGGCGCGCCGATACACCGGTACAAGGCGAGTGGTTCCGGTAAGATTATCAAATACCTGTTTTTCCGCAGTGATAATTCTCATTCCGGCCTTTCTCAGACGTGACACCTCAGCAGCAATCCGCTGGATCCCAAACCAGAACAGCGCATCAAGCGCGGTTACCTCCAGACCACTTAACAGAGCACGCTTCAGACGTTCCGTGGGGGGCTTAATTTCTTTGGCTATCTGCAGAAAAGGTTCCGCGGTCAATTGTGTCGCTTCCGTTCGCCGTATACGTGTGGACAGATGATATTGAAAAACGTCAGGTACACCGCTCAAATCGGACTTCACGCTCCAGACACAGCCAAACCGCTTCCCGTTAAAAATGACATTCTTCTGGCTGAGCTGCAGTTCATCACGCAACCCGGCAATTAACTGAGGTGTCCGCACGAGCAGCAGGCGGAAAGGCAGCTCAAAGCTGGTAACGTAATCGACATTGGTCAGGGCAATACGCAGACGCGCCTCGGCCCCGGCCTGGATCGCCTTGCACTCGCTTAAAACGTCGGCCCACTGACGGGTAAGACGCGGAGGTTCATTCGCCTCGGTAAATCTGTATTTTTCAATCTGATAATCGATTTGCTCTGTCACCCGCTTTTCCCTGTCAGTCACGTTTTAGCCGCTAAAGAGAATTTAGCAGCACAGGTTATTATGCTCCAGAGGTGATGTGCAGTGATTGAACCCTCATTTATATGGGTTATGTTATTCCGTATTACAATTCCACTGCTTTGCTCCACAGACCCTCTTCTCTTTCAGGCAACCATCATGAAACAAATCACGCTCTCCGATTTGACGCAACAAAGTGAAGCGGCGGCTAACGCCCCGCGTTTACGCGCGCATCGTAACTTTCATCCTGAACTGAGCGACCCGGTTCAGCGACTGGCCATCGCGATGGAACCTGGCACCTATGTTCGCCCTCATCGTCATCCGCATACCTTTGAGCTGTTACTTCCCCTTCGCGGGCGTTTTGTCGTGCTGAATTTTGACGACCAGGGCGTCGTCACCCGTCGCGTCGTATTAGGTGAAGCGTGTATGGCGCTGGAGATGGAGGCGGGAACCTGGCATGCCGTGCTGTCACTGGATCACGGCGGCGTTATTTTTGAAGTTAAACACGGTGGCTATCAACCGGTGGCTGATGAGGATTTCGTTACCTGGGCCCCCGCCGAGGGAGAGCCCGGTACAGCCGCGCTGATGGCATGGTATAAACAGGTACAGCCTGGCGATGCGGCCTGGAAAGCATAACGACTGCTTTCAAAATATCCAAACAGATGCCGTCGCGCATCTGTTCTGGTTTATAAAAACAGAAAAATCAAAGACCTTTCGAATTGCCGCTTTTTTAATCAAGAACGAGTAATAGCACATACCGTATAAAGGGTGCTACATTATACCGCCCACCCAACGTCAGCAATGGCCAGGCAACGCCGTAAAGATCGGTAAAGCCTGCAACCATGACCTTGTACTACGGTCTAACAGGTACGTGGTTACGCAATGCGTGACTTTCACCGACTTTATATAGGTTCCCATTATTTTGTCACAATCCAAATTCAAACGCGCGTTCCTGCACCCGCGTTACTGGTTCACATGGTTTGGTCTTGGCGTGCTCTGGTTACTGGTTCAGCTTCCTTATCCCGTAATCCGCATTCTGGGCTCCAGGCTTGGCAGCGCATCGCGCCACTTCCTTAAACGTCGTGAGTCTATTGCGCGTAAAAATCTCGAACTTTGCTTTCCACAGTACAATGCGGAACAGCGCGAAAAACTGATTGCTGAAAACTTTAAATCTATCGGCATGGCTCTACTTGAAACCGGTATGGCATGGTTCTGGTCTGATGAACGTGTTCGTAAATGGTTTGATGTGGAAGGCCTGGATAACCTGAAACGTGCCCAGATGCAAAACCGCGGCGTGATGGTGGTCGGCGTTCACTTTATGTCTCTGGAACTGGGGGGTCGCGTCATGGGGCTTTGCCAGCCGATGATGGCAACCTACCGTCCGCACAACAGCGCCGTGATGGAATGGGTGCAGACACGTGGTCGTATGCGCTCGAATAAGGCGATGATCAGCCGTAACAACCTGCGCGGCATGGTTGGCGCACTGAAAAAAGGTGAGGCCGTCTGGTTCGCACCGGACCAGGATTATGGGCGTAAAGGCAGTAGCTTCGCTCCGTTCTTTGCGGTGAAAGATGTCGCCACGACCAATGGTACCTTTGTGATTTCACGTCTTTCCGGTGCCTCCATGTTGACCGTCACGATGGTCAGAAAAGCGGATAAATCAGGCTATCGCCTGCATATCTCCCCTGAGATGGCTAACTATCCGGAAAACGAAGGCGAAGCCGCTACGTTCATCAATAAAGTTATCGAAATGGAAATCATGCGTGCGCCTGAGCAATATCTCTGGATGCATCGCCGTTTCAAAACACGCCCTCTTGGCGAAGCCTCGCTGTATATCTAAATTCCAGAAGGTTAGTTTCGTTAAGAAACTAACCTTTTCAATGACCTGTAATCACGCTGTGTACTGTCTTTCTTTGCGTCGCTCAAAGTGAATTTATTGCGTTCTGAAATCAAACTGTCGCCGTTCCACGACACTCGTAAGTGACGGAAATTATTTAAAAAAATCCCTCTTGTCACCCCCCATTTTTAGGCGTACATTAGCGCCGTCTGGCAACAGGAAAGCACAGAATTCTGAGCGGGAGTCAGCGGTATTACGGGAAAAATCTTATTTCCGCTATAAGCCAACTTCAGCTCTCTATAATCAGGTGGACTCTGTTTTTAAATGCGTACCACAAGATACGCGGAGCGATGAAACGTGAAATATTTCTTTATGGGCATTTCGGTGATTGTTTTAGTCTGGGCCGGAACGTTTGCCCTGATGATCTAGTGAAGAACATGCAGTCAAAAAAACAGGAGCCGATGGCTCCTGTTTTTTTATGTCATGATGACGCGTGATGTTCGGTGACGCTTTTCGATGAGAGAAGTCCGTCGGCGCGGAACATACTCTTGATGCCCCTCACCGCCTGCCGGATGCGGTCACTGTTTTCAATCAGAGCGAATCGCACATGGGTGTCGCCATAATCACCAAAGCCAATGCCCGGCGAGACACATACCTTCGCGTCCTGCAGCAGCTTTTTGGCAAACTCCAGCGATCCCATTGCCGCATACGGCTCCGGAATTTTAGCCCAGACGTACATGGACGCTTTTGGCATGTCCACCATCCAGCCAGCTTCATGCAACCCTTTGACCAGCACATCACGGCGACGCTTATACTGCGCAGCAATCTCATGCACACACTGCTGATCGCCTTCAAGTGCTGCAATAGCCGCGACCTGAAGCGGGGTAAAGGTACCGTAGTCGTGATAACTCTTGATGCGCGCCAGGGCATTCACCAGCGTCTTGTTGCCCACCATAAAGCCGATGCGCCAGCCAGCCATGTTGTAGCTTTTCGACAGCGTAAAGAACTCAACCGCCACATCGCGTGCGCCAGGAACCTGCATAATCGAAGGGGCTTTCCAGCCGTCATAGACAATATCGGCATAGGCTAAATCATGCACCACCAGCACGTCGTAACGTTTGGCCAGGGCGACCACTTTTTCAAAGAAATCGAGCTCTACGCACTGCGCCGTCGGGTTCGACGGAAAACCGAGGATCATCATCTTAGGTTTCGGATAGCTTTCGCGAATCGCACGTTCCAGTTCGTTAAAGAAATCGACCCCTTCCACCAGTGGTACGGAGCGAACCTGCGCTCCGGCAATCACTGCGCCATAAATGTGAATCGGGTAGCTCGGATTGGGCACCAGTACAGTATCACCATGATCCAGTGTCGCCAGCATCAGGTGCGCCAGACCTTCTTTTGAGCCGATGGTGACAATCGCCTCGCTTTCAGGGTCGATATCAACCTGGTAGCGATCCTGATACCAGCGAGAAATTGCACGACGTAATCGAGGAATACCGCGAGAGGTGGAGTAGCCGTGCGTATCCGGACGCTGAGCAACCGTACATAACTTCTCAACAATATGCGGCGGTGTTGGGCCGTCAGGGTTACCCATGCTGAAATCAATAATGTCTTCGCCGCGCCGACGCGCAGCCATTTTCAGTTCAGCAGTGATGTTGAATACATAAGGGGGGAGACGATCGATACGCGTAAAACGGCGTTCAGGACTGAATTCAGCCATAGATTCCTCAGATTAACGTTAGCGCCCGGACCGTCCGAGCGACGCTGCCACCGATGTGGCATGTTTAGAAAATAACCTAAAAAAAATCATGCTGTCGAGAGGGAAATGAAAAAAAAGAGTGCGCACTAAAATCGGAACCCTGCTGCATTGAAAAGCGGAAGCGTCCAAAGTGACAGCCTCTTTCTGATATCTGTTGTGTAACACGATGATATCAAAATCGTTACCTGCTCAGGCGTTATCACAAAAAAATCGGGAGACTTCAGCCCTCTCCTGATAATCCCCTTTGCAAAACAGGGTTTTTCCCCATTTGATAAACCTGACGGATAGCTGGTCAATACGCGCCAGGTTTTTTATCATGGTTCTTTCCCGTTTTCCCTGGTCTACTCGTGCACGAAATATTCAATATGCTGCTGGCGGTTTTTGACCGCGCGGCATTAATGCTGATTTGCCTGTTTTTCCTTATCCGCATTCGCCTGTTCCGCGAGCTTTTGCACAAGTCTGCGCACTCGCCAAAAGAGCTGCTGGCCGTCACCGCGATCTTCTCGCTGTTCGCGTTGTTCAGCACCTGGTCCGGCGTGCCGGTCGAGGGATCGCTGGTTAACGTGCGTATCATTGCCGTCATGTCCGGCGGGATTTTGTTTGGCCCGTGGGTCGGCGTCATCACCGGACTGATTGCCGGTACGCACCGTTACCTGATTGATATCGGTGGCGTGACGGCAATTCCCTGTTTTATTACCAGTATTATTGCCGGGGTACTGTCAGGATGGATTAACCGCAAGATCCCGAAAAAGCAGCGCTGGCGCGCCGGGATCATCGCCGGCATGGTGTGCGAAACGCTGACCATGATCCTGGTGGTGGTGTGGGCCCCCACTATCGCACTGGGGCTGGATATCGTTTCGAAAATCGGTATTCCCATGATCCTCGGCAGCGTCTGCATCGGTTTTATCGTGCTGCTGGTACAAAGCGTTGAGGGAGAAAAAGAGGCCAGTGCCGCGCGTCAGGCGAAGCTGGCGCTGGATATCGCCAACAAAACGCTGCCACTCTTCCGCCATGTGAACGCGGAGTCGTTACGTCAGGTCTGCGATATAATCCGCCGCGATATTCATGCCGATGCGGTCGCCATTACCAATAACGACCACGTACTGGCTTATGTCGGCGTCGGGGAACACAATTACCGCGATAATGACGATACCATTAGCCCCACCACCCGACAGGCGATCAACTACGGTAAAATCATCATTAAGAACAATGATGAAGCTCACCGAACGCCGGAAATCCACTCCATGCTGGTGATTCCGCTGTGGGAAAAAGGCGTGGTAACGGGCACGCTAAAAATCTACTACTGCCACGCGCACCAGATCACCTCCACGCTTCAGGAGATGGCCATCGGCCTGTCGCAAATTATCTCTACCCAGCTGGAAGTTTCCCGTGCAGAACAGCTGCGCGAGATGGCAAATAAGGCAGAACTGCGCGCGCTTCAGAGCAAAATCAATCCTCATTTTCTGTTTAACGCGCTGAACGCCATCTCGTCCTCCATCCGGATGAATCCGGACACCGCGCGTCAGCTTATATTCAATCTGTCGCGCTACCTGCGCTACAACATTGAACTGAACGATGACGAGCAGATCGACATCAAAAAAGAGCTGTATCAGATCAAGGACTATATCGCGATTGAGCAGGCCCGTTTTGGTGACAAGCTCACGGTGATTTACGATATCGATGAAGAGGTCAACTGTGTGATCCCAAGCCTGCTGATCCAGCCGCTGGTGGAAAACGCGATTGTTCACGGCATTCAGCCGTGTAAAGGTAAAGGCGTGGTCACCATCAGCGTAACCGAAAGCGGTAACCGCGTGCGCATTGCCGTGCGCGATACCGGCCACGGTATTGATCCAAAAGTCATTGAGCGCGTGGAGTCTAACGAAATGCCGGGCAATAAAATTGGACTGCTGAACGTGCACCATCGGGTCAAGCTGTTGTTCGGCGACGGACTGCACATTCACCGTCTCGAACCCGGCACCGAAATTGCTTTTTACGTCCCGAATGAACGCTCCCCCGTTCATGCGGCGACATCACTGTTGCCATAGGCCGGAGTAATCAATGAAAGTCATCATCGTGGAAGATGAAATTCTGGCTCAACAGGAGCTGAGCTGGCTTATCAAAACGCACAGCCAGATGGAGATTGTGGGTACCTTTGAGGATGGTCTGGACGTACTCAAGTTTTTGCAGCATAACCGGGTCGACGCCATTTTTCTGGATATCAACATTCCATCACTGGACGGTGTATTACTGGCGCAAAATATTAATCAGTTTGCCCATAAGCCGTTTATTGTTTTCGTTACCGCCTGGAAAGAGCACGCCGTAGAAGCCTTCGAACTGGAAGCGTTTGACTATATTCTGAAGCCTTACCAGGAATCGCGTATTGTCAGCATGCTGCGAAAGCTGGAAGCCGCATGGCAACAACAGGCCACGCCTGCTAACGCAAGCCCGGCGATACGTGAAAACGACACCATAAATCTGGTCAAGGATGAACGCATCATCGTGACGCCTATCGACGATATCTACTATGCCGAAGCGCACGAGAAGATGACGTTTGTCTATACACGGCGTGAATCGTACGTGATGGCAATGAACATCACCGAGTTTTGCAATAAACTGCCGGCGGCGCACTTTTTCCGCTGCCACCGTTCGTTTTGCGTCAATCTAAATAAGATCCGCGAGATCGAACCGTGGTTTAACAACACCTATATTTTGCGTCTGAAGGATCTTGATTTTCAGGTCCCGGTGAGTCGCAGCAAGGTGAAAGAGTTCCGCCAGCTGATGCATCTGTAAAAATCCCCTCTCCCGCAGGAGAGGGATAGTCGTCAGAGGATTTGACCCAGTACCTGACGCAGGTGCGCGCCCGAGCCAAGCAGGCCAGGGTTATCGTGCACAATCAGGTACACAGGGATGTCCTGCACATAGCTTCTGAAGCGACCTTTGTCTTCAAACGCACCGCGGAAGCCTGAGGCAGTAAAGAAGTCGAGGAAACGCGGTACGATCCCGCCCGCGATGTAGACTCCCCCGAAGGTACCCAGCGTCAGCGCCAGGTTGCCGCCAAACCGTCCCATGATCACACAGAACAGCGACAGCGCACGGCGACAGTCGATGCAGCTGTCCGCCAGCGCGCGCTCGGTCACATCTTTTGGCTGCAGATTTTCCGGCAGACGGCCGTCTGATTTTACAATCGCACGGTACAGATTCACCAGACCCGGACCGGAAAGCACGCGCTCGGCGGAGACGTGGCCGATTTCAGCGCGCAGCTCTTCGAGGATAATGCCCTCTTCTTCGCTGTTGGGCGCAAAGTCCACGTGACCGCCCTCACCCGGCAGGCTTACCCAGCGCTGGTCGACGTGAACCAGATGTGAAACGCCAAGACCGGTACCGGCACCGTAGACCGCAATCGGCTTACCTTCTACTGGCGCTGTACCGCCAAACTGAATCAGATGCTCTGGCTTCAGCATCGGGATCGCCATGGACACGGCAGTAAAGTCATTGATGATTTCAAGATGCGCAAAACCAAGGTTTTTTTTCATCTCAGCGATGGAAAATGCCCAGACATGGTTGGTCATCGCCACCCAGTCACCGGTAATCGGGCAGGCAATGGCGATACATCCGTCTTCGATGCTCACCTGTTGCTCTTCAAGATAGACCCGAACAACGGCCTCAAGACTTGGATAATCCAGCCCTGAATAGGTTTTCGCCCGGGAAATTTCACCGCTATTTACATCGCATAGGGCAAGGCGAGCATTCGTGCCGCCCACATCGCCTACCAAAGCATACTTTGTCATTCTTCTACTGCTCCGCTAAAGTCAGAATAAATCTTTGGGACACTGTAAGTTCAAGGCGTGATAACAACAACGACCGGAAGGTGAATGCCCGTAGATTATCGATCTTCGTCACAGAATAACTTTACCGTTTCAGCACCTTTTGCACTATTGCCATAAAGCTGATTGTGCAAAGTAACGTAATAGCGTTTTGTACAAGGAAATCATCATGCTCCATCCGCGAGCCAGAACCATGCTCTTACTGGCAATACCGGCGCTGATCATTGGCGTTGCCTCAAGTCTGGTGCTCATTGTCGTGATGAAAGTCGCGTCGGTGTTGCAGGCGATGTTATGGACGGCGCTTCCTGCACAACTGGGCGTCAGTGTGGATTCGCCGGGATGGATCATGTTGATGCTGACGCTCACCGGCGTTGCGGTGGGTCTGGTGATCCGCTTTAGCCCCGGGCACGCCGGGCCGGATCCGGCGCTTGAGCCACTGATCGGTGCGCCCGTTCCCCCCTCGGCGCTGCCGGGGCTGATTATCGCGTTGATCCTGGGTCTGGCGGGCGGTGTCAGCCTTGGTCCTGAACACCCCATCATGGCGGTAAACATTGGTATGGCGGTCTTTCTCGGTTCGCGCATTTTACCCCGGGTCGGTGCGCTGGACTGGACCATCCTCGCCTCTGCAGGCACCATCGGGGCGCTTTTCGGCACGCCCGTTGCCGCCGCCCTTATTTTTTCTCAGACGCTTACCAGCAATAACGACGTCCCGCTCTGGGATAAACTCTTTGCGCCGCTGATGGCCGCTGCGGCTGGCGCGCTCACGACCAGTCTTTTTTTCCATCCTCATTTCTCACTCTCTCTGCCCCACTACGGTCAAATGCATATTGCCGATATTTTCAGCGGTGCCATCGTCGTCGCGATCGCCATTGCACTCGGGATGATTGCGGTATGGTGCCTTCCGCGCCTGCACCGGCTGAAGCACCCGGTGCTGATTCTGGGGGCGGGTGGTCTGATGCTGGGCGTGTTAGGGGCTATCGGCGGAACGGTAACGCTGTTTAAAGGCCTTGATGAAATGCAGCAGTTGGCTTTCAGCCAGGTGTTCAGCGTGTCTGATTACCTGCTGTTTGCGCTGGTTAAACTGGCGGCGCTGGTGGTGGCTGCTGCATGTGGGTTCCGCGGTGGGCGTATCTTCCCGGCGGTGTTTATCGGCGTGGCGTTGGGGCTGATGCTGCATGAACATGTGGATGCGGTGCCGGCAGCGATAACGGTCTCTTGCTCAATTCTGGGGCTGGTGCTGGTGGTGACGCGCGATGCGTGGCTGAGCCTGTTTATGGCGGCGGTAGTGGTGCCGGATTCAACGCTCTTCCCCCTGCTCTGTATCGTGATGTTGCCCGCCTGGCTTCTGCTGGCGGGCAAACCGATGATGATGGCCTGGCGAAACGACAAGTAATCAGGCGTTATTACACGCTTCCAGAGCCTTGGTAAGCGCCCCGAGCAGCGGCGGGATATCCGCTTTCGGGAGCATCACCTCAATCAACGAGAGCCGCTCGTGGTGCGCCACTTTTTCAAGTACGTCCGCCAGCTGTTCCGCTTCACTGACCCGCCAGCACTCAGACTGAGGATCGAGGCTCAACGCCTGCGGAATGTGCGTCCAGTTCCACAAAGCAATGTCGTTATACCGCTGCTCCGCCCCGTGGATAGCCCTCTCAACCGTGTAACCTTCGTTGTTGAGCACCAGAATAATGGGGTGCTGTTTATCACGCAGCATCGAGCCTAGTTCCTGAATAGTGAGCTGGGCAGCGCCATCCCCCGTCAGCACAATCACGCGCCGGTTCGGGCATGCGGTTTGTGCACCAAACGCCGCCGCCAGCGTGTAACCAATCGAGCCCCACAGCGGCTGGACGATAAAGTTCACATCAGCCGGTAAACGCAGATCAATCGCGCCGAAGGCCGATGTTCCCTGGTCGGCAAGGATAATGTCCCCCGGGCGAATAAAGGTTTGCAACGTTCTCCAGAAATTCTCCTGGGTAAGCGAACCGTCCGGCTGCGGGAACGGTATTGCGCCGGATGATGACGACATAAGGCCAGCATGCACGTGCTGTTTGCAGAGTTCGACCAGCGTCTCAATCGCCTGGTTCATTGGGATGCCGGTAAACCAGACATCCCCGACGCGTGCGGCATGCGGCTGAACTTCAATGGTCTGCGCCGGGGTAAGCTGGTGCGTGAACCCGGCCGTCAGGGTATCGGTAAAACGCGTGCCAACACACAATACCGTGTCAGCCCCTTCAATCGCCTCTTTTACCGCGCCAGTGCTGGCTGAACCACTGTATGTGCCGTAAAAACCCGCCTGACGCTCGTCGAATATCCCTTTCCCCATCAGCATGGTGGCATGGGCCATCGGTACCTCTTTCACCCACTTCTGTAGCGCATGTTTCAGGCCATGGCGCAGAACAAGGAAGTCGGCCAGCAGCGCGGTACGTTTGCTCATCGCCAGTTTGTTCTCAGCAGCATCCCGGAACGCTTTCAGGCAGGCGCTATCGGCATGAGCCTGCTTATGAGTGAGAGCGTTTACAGGCGGCGTGGCGGCTTTTTTTGCCACATCGGCGGGTAACATCAGATAACCGGGGCGGCGTTCCCGAAGCATGGTTGTCAACACACGGTCGATTTCATAACAGGCATTTTGTTCGGTAAGGACCGCCTGTGCGACGGTGATCGGCTCGCTCATATGATAAAAGTGACGGAACTCCCCATCCCCCAACGTATGATGCAGCAACTCTCCCCTTTGCTGTGCCGCCGTACCCGGCGCCCCCACAATATGTAAAACCGGGACATGCTCGGCATAGCTGCCGGCAATGCCGTTCATGGCACTTAACTCCCCAACGCCGAATGTGGTCAGTAGCGCGGCAAAGCCCTTACATCGGGCGTATCCGTCAGCGGCATAGGATGCGTTCAGCTCATTGGCACAGCCCACCCAACAAATATCCGGGCTGTCTATTACGTGGTCGAGAAACTGCAGGTTATAGTCGCCCGGCACGCCAAACAGATGATCGGCACCACAATCTGTAAGACGGTCCAGCAGGTAATCGGCGACGCAGTATGGGGTTCGCATAACAGGTGTCCTTCTGACGTTGACCTCACTTTGAGTATTAAAGAAGCGTGATGGCTGTCCAGAATTGGTCGTAAGAAGGGCATGGAAAGAATGCTTTACAAAAAAGGCTGCGCTATGCTCTTTTTTTTCATGTAAATGTAAACGTATACACTGATTTTTCCTTTCAGCGCCAGAGGGCATCAGAATGGGTTACCAGCCGGACAAAAATCGTTATCAGACAATGCAGTATCGCCGCTGCGGGCAAAGCGGACTCAGGTTGCCCGCTATCTCACTCGGGTTGTGGCACAATTTTGGCGACGCCACGCTTGTCGAAAACAGCCGTCAACTTTTACAACGCGCGTTCGATCTGGGTATTACGCATTTCGACCTTGCCAATAATTATGGTCCTCCTCCCGGCTCAGCCGAACGTAACTTCGGTCGCATTTTGCAGGAAGATTTCCTGCCATGGCGCGACGAGCTGATCATCTCGACCAAAGCGGGTTATACCATGTGGGATGGCCCCTACGGCGACTGGGGGTCACGCAAATATCTGGTTGCCAGCCTGGATCAAAGCCTGAAGCGTATGGGGCTGGAATATGTGGATATCTTCTATCATCACCGTCCTGACCCACAAACGCCACTGCTGGAAACCATGAAAGCGCTTGACCATGTGGTGCGCCAGGGAAAAGCCCTTTACGTCGGGTTATCAAATTACCCTGCAGAACAGGCCCGCAAGGCTATCGATATCCTGAACGACCTTGGGACGCCGTGTCTGATCCACCAGCCGAAATATTCGATGTTTGAACGTGCGCCAGAGGAAGGCCTGCTGGACGTGCTGCAGGAAAAAGGCGTCGGCTGCATTCCCTTCTCGCCGCTGGCGGGGGGACAGCTGACTAACCGCTACCTGAACGGTATTCCTGCAGACTCGCGTGCGGCAAGCGGCAGTAAGTTCCTGAACCCCGATCAGATCACCAAAGAGAAGCTGGAGAAGGTTCGTCAACTGAACGCGCTGGCGGAAAGCCGCGGCCAGAAATTGTCACAGATGGCGCTGGCCTGGATTTTACGCCACGAGTCGGTAACGTCAGTGCTGATTGGGGCCAGTAAAACTGCCCAGATTGACGATGCCGTGACCATGCTGGAAAACCGCCATTTCTCGGCGGAAGAACTAGCAATCATTGATGGGATCCTGAACAGCTCAAAATAAAATCACTTTTAGCAAAAAGTGCTCTCATTCATGAATTAGGAGTTGAGGCGATGAAACGAGCCTTTACCAACTCGTAATATTGCGTTAACAGGCCCCACAAAGGCCCCGATCGTGAAGGAGAAAGAGTATGTTCAGGTCACTGATTCTTGCAGCGGTATTACTGGCTTCGGCCCCGCTGATCGCCACTGCGGGCGAAATCACCCTGTTGCCATCAGTTAAATTACAAATTGGCGATCGTGACGACTACGGCAGATACTGGGACGGTGGCTACTGGCGCGACCGTGATTACTGGAACCGTCACTATGAGTGGCGCGGCGACCGCTGGCGCAGACATGATAATGGCCTGCATCGCGGCTGGTACAAAAACAACGCCTATGAGCGTGGTTACCGTGAAGGCTGGAACGATCGTGACGACCGCCGCGGTGGCTGGGGTCACGGTGGCAGAGGACACGGTGGTCACGGCCATCATCACTAATGCGTCATCAGTAATGCATCATCAATAATGCAAAAAGGAGCCTCCCGGCTCCTTTTTCTTTGGTTCAACGCGACGCTATAACCCCAGAGCAGTGCCGACCAGGAGCCACAGGTTCAACGACACCACTACCGCCACAATGACCCAACCGGTTCGTTTCACCAGCGTGCTGTTCACCAGTTCGCCCATCAGGCTTTTGTCACTGGTAAAGATCAGCAGCGGCACCAGTGCAAGCGCGATACCAAAACTCAGCAGTACCTGGCTCATGACCAGAATTCTCGTGGGATCCAGCCCCATCAGAATCACAACAAAGGAGGGCAGCATGGTCACGGAGCGACGAACCCAAAGCGGAATGTGGAAACGGACAAAGCCCTGCATCACCACCTGCCCTGCCAGCGTCCCCACAACCGTTGACGAGAGACCGGCCGCCACCAGGCTCAGCCCGAATATCGTGGCAGCAGCATGGCTCAGTAACGGCTCCAGCGTAAGGTATGCCTGGTCGAGATCGGCAATACCGGTGTGACCGTTAAAATGGAAAGCGGCGGCAGCGGTCGCCATCATCGCCAGGTTCACAAAACCGGCAATGGTCATGGCGATCGCCACATCCCATTTCGTCGCAGAGTAACGCTCTTTGCGCGTCCCACCGTGCAGGTGCTGTGTCAGCGAGGAATGCAGGTAAATGACATGCGGCATGATGGTTGCGCCCAGCACCCCGGCGGCCAGGAACACCGCTTCAGAGGTTGGCAGGCTCGGGATAATCATCCCTTTGCTGAGCTGTGCCAGATTCGGCTGAGAGAAAATCAGCTCGACGATATAGGCCGCCGCCACAAACAGCAGCAGCCCGCCGATAACTTTTTCCAGCGGTTTTTGACCGCGACGCTGCAGCATCAGGATCAGGAAAGTGGCAATCCCGGTGAGCACCGCGCCCTGAAGCAGCGAGACGCCGAGGATCAATTTAAAACCAATCGCGGCCCCGATGAATTCGGCGAGGTCGGTTGCCATGGCGATAATTTCCGCCTGAACCCAGTAAAGCCATACCGCCGGACGCGGATAATGATCGCGAATTTGTTCAGCCAGGTTTTTGCCCGTGGCAATCCCCAGCTTCGCAGACAGCATCTGGATCAACATGGCCATCAGGTTAGCCCACACGACCACCCAGAGCAGCTTATAGCCGAAGCTGGCCCCGGCCTGAATATTGGTCGCAAAGTTACCTGGATCGATATAGCCGATGGCAGCAATGAACGCAGGTCCCATTAACGCGAACCGCAACTTGCGCGCTGCTCTGCCACTGCTACCCTCTACGCGACTGTTTGTCATTTCTGCCTCTGGAAATATAGCCTTTGCTATGTTTAATGCTATCAAAATGAGAATGATTATCAAGATCATTTAGTGAGTTTATAGTGATTTCTCTGATAGCTTTGAACAATAGACGGGCGGGTAAGGTGGGGCGATCTAACAAAACCTGCAATCGCGCACGCTTTTGTGAAGACTAGCACACAAACTTAACTTTTCACGCATTTACCTAACATAACAAAAATGTATTGTGGATCACTAATTTTGAGACTCGTCACAGGATGTAACTATAGTGTGTCCTTGATCTCGTTTTCTTTTCGCTTGTTACATAGAATGTGCACGAAAATTAAACCTGCCTCATATTTGGAGCAAATATGGACCGCGTCCTTCATTTTGTCCTGGCACTCGTTGTCGTTACTGCGCTTGCGTTACTGGTCAGCCATGACCGTAAAAAAATCCGCATCCGCTTTGTTGTTCAGCTTCTCGTTATTGAAGTTTTGCTCGCGTGGTTCTTCCTGAACTCCAACGTGGGGCTTGGCTTCGTAAAAGGCTTCTCCGAAATGTTCGAAAAACTGCTCGGATTCGCCAACGAAGGGACGAACTTTGTCTTCGGTAAAATGAACGACGAAGGTCTGGCGTTCTTCTTCCTGAAGGTACTGTGCCCTATCGTCTTCATCTCTGCGCTGATCGGTATTCTGCAACACATTCGTGTGCTGCCCGTCGTTATCCGCGCCATTGGTACCGTACTCTCCAAAGTTAACGGCATGGGTAAACTGGAATCGTTCAACGCCGTCAGCTCCCTGATCCTGGGTCAGTCTGAGAACTTCATCGCCTATAAAGACATCCTCGGTAAGATGTCCCGCAACCGCATGTACACCATGGCAGCCACCGCAATGTCTACCGTCTCCATGTCTATCGTGGGTGCGTATATGACGATGCTGGAACCTAAATACGTGGTTGCCGCGCTGGTCTTGAACATGTTCAGTACCTTTATCGTTCTCTCTCTGATCAACCCGTACCGTGTTGACGAAGGCGAAGAGAACCTGCAGATGGCAAATCTGCATGAAGGTCAGAGCTTCTTCGAAATGCTGGGTGAGTACATTCTGGCTGGTTTCAAAGTGGCGATTATCGTTGCGGCGATGCTGATCGGCTTTATTGCCCTGATTTCTGCTCTGAACGCCCTGTTCGCAGCGGTTCTGGGTATCTCCTTCCAGGGCATTCTGGGCTACATCTTCTACCCGGTTGCCTGGGTGATGGGTGTTCCTGCACATGAAGCGCTGCAGGTAGGCAGTATCATGGCGACCAAACTGGTCTCTAACGAATTCGTTGCAATGATGGATCTGCAGAAAATTGCCAGCACGCTCTCTCCACGCGCGGAAGGCATCCTGTCCGTGTTCCTGGTCTCCTTCGCTAACTTCTCTTCCATCGGTATTATCGCCGGTGCGATTAAAGGTCTGAATGAAGAACAGGGTAACGTGGTTTCTCGCTTCGGTCTGAAGCTGGTTTACGGTTCTACGCTGGTGAGCGTACTGTCTGCCTCTATTGCGGCACTGGTACTGTAACACCTGCAGCGAAATAAAAACCGGGAGCTCAGCTCCCGGTTTTTTTATGTCCGTAGTTCATTAAGCGGTTTGGGTTTACCAATCAGGTAACCCTGCAGATAGTCGACCCCGAAGTGAAGCAGCTTCTCCCGCTGTTCCGGCGTTTCAACATACTCGGCCACCACACTCAGTGATTTCGTCTTCGCCAGGTTGCAAATCGACTGCACGATCATCGCATCCATATCGTCGGTACAGATATCTTTTACAAAGCACCCGTCAATTTTGATAATGTCCGCCTGCAGACGTCTGAGACGTTCGTAGTTGGCATATCCGGTGCCGAAATCATCAATCGCGATCCGGAAACCGCAGTCCCGCAACTGCTGAATGTTTTTGATACTGCTGCCCGAATTAGAGAAAGCCTGCTCTTCGGTGATCTCAATCACCACCGCCTGTGGTGCTACGCCATAGCGTTCAAAGAGCGAGCAAATCTCGATGGCCACCTCTTTTTGCATCAACGTCAGGGGCATCAGATTGACAGAAAAACGCACTCCGGCATGCGTCGCTGGATGATCGCGCAGCCACACCAGTAATTTTTCCATCACGCACATGTCGAAGCGGTGGCTCAGGTTAAACTGGGCAATCAGCGGTATAAAGCGGTCTGGGGTGATGATCTCGCCCTCGCTTTCCATGCGCGTCAGTATTTCGTAATACCCGCTACCATCTGCCTTCTGGATTGGCTGGGCGTATAAATGAAACTGTCCGGCATCCAGAGCATGTTTAATGCGCGCTAACATCAAAACCCGCTCGGTTGTTTGTCCTGATGCCACCTCGAGGCTATTGGTGAGCGCCAGTACATTATGCGCTCCGCAAGATTGCTCAGCCAGCCAGCTGAGCTGCCCCAGCGTATGGTGTAACTTCTCACCGTTTTCAACCATTCCCCAGGAAGCGCCAAATTCAATATCCAGCCCGGTGTTGTTCCAGACAATCTTACGGCTGTTCAGCTGATCGACCATATGCTGCAGGCGCTCAGCGGTTCCCGGCCCCAGCAATACCAGCACCAGTTCGCTGCCCGGGAGCTGGAAAAGCCGCTCATCTTTTTGCAAAAATGGCTGCAGCGAGGTGGTCACCATCCGTTTGCAATGCACCCGCATAAGAATGCCGTAGTGACGACTCAAGAACTCAAGGTTGTCCATTCGCAGACAGCACACTTTGGCATCAGGGTGGTCCTGCAAAAAATCTTCCAGTGCACGAATGTTCGGTAAACCGGTCAGCGGATCGGTTAGCGCCCTGTCCTGCCAGTCCTGCTTCAGCCACTCGCTGCGCTGATAAATCCGCGACATGTAGAGCAAACAGATGGCGAAAGAGATAAGGACAGACAAAATAAAGGAGAGCGAATGGCCTGACTCCACGCCATTGAGGAAATTATAGTTATAGGTCAACAGCAGAAGTGCGGATGCCGCCCAGAAAAGAGAAATGAGCGCGTAGCTCAGGCGACTGATCCCTAACGTAAAGAGAATAAAAATCACTGGCATTAAATAGCCCGCAATAATAGGTGACTCAAAAGGAGCACATAAAATTGCGAGGATGACGATTAAAAGCATCAGCCAGACTAATATATATAGCGATTTCTTTTGAAAAAACACGGGCTTCACACTGCGTCGCCAGAAGGTGATGGCATAACGTGGATTAATTATCATTCTTAACGGGTAATAGAACATCATGGTAAATATCAACGCCGCGCAGATCAGACTTTGTATATCGACTACGTTATAAATTGCGGTACCTTCACCGAAGAAGGTTGAGATAGTAACCGGGAAATGGAACAAATAACCTGCCAGGTACATCGACACTTTTATGCCTATCGGTACCATAAAGCCGAGCCAAAATATCCGTAACCCAATATGCTTGTTCGGCACGCAGTAGCGCCAGCGCTTGCCCAGTATGATCCTGAGGATGCCGCACCCCGCAAACACCGAGAACGTCTGACAGAACAATAAAACTGAATATTGTAGCGGTGCTAAATCAATGCTGAGTATATTAGTGATAGTAAAACTTAACAGAACAGGAATAACCGCCCGACGCCCAAATACCAGAATAACCGCCAGCATTACGCTTAAAGGCAGCCATGCTAAATATACGTCATGACCATTAACAACAGCGCGCGGAGAGATATAACGGGAGAATGGCACCGCAACCAGGCAAAGCGCGAGGGCAGTTATAAATATCTTTACATTATTGTAAGTTTTTCTATTCATTAAGTTAGATAATCTATTTTCCATTCGTATCATTGACCGGATGGATAATAGGTTTATTAATTGCGCGAATCAAGTTGAAGTCTATTTATAGACCGCTTTATTGATTTTGATTGAGGTGAGGTACAAAAATACCTCTATTTCAGCAACAAATTAGGGTGAAGAGTTTTACAAAAGCATAAAAAAAACCCCCGTCTTTCGACGAGGGTTCAAATTTTGGTGGAGCTAAGCGGGATCGAACCGCTGACCTCTTGCATGCCATGCAAGCGCTCTCCCAGCTGAGCTATAGCCCCACATGTTGACTTTACTGACCGCACTCTGTTGGGTTCAGAGTGTGGTGGAGCTAAGCGGGATCGAACCGCTGACCTCTTGCATGCCATGCAAGCGCTCTCCCAGCTGAGCTATAGCCCCATCGTAAAGCTGTCATGTTGACGGGCGGCATAATATGAATTCCGCTGCGGAGTGTCAACGGCAAAATCAATGACGGCGGTTCAATCGCCGAAAAATCATGCAAATGAATCACTTTGCGAGTCTGCTCGCAGTCATGAGTTAAGCCTGTCACATTTTCCTCTAAAACGGTGCTATAAAATGAGCCGTTAATTAACCCCACGAATATTCAGGAAATTGCATGATCAAGGAACGAATGACGCCAGAAGAGTTAGCCCTGCTCACTGGCTATAGCCGCCAGACCATCAATAAATGGGTACGCAAAGAGGGTTGGATTACATCGCCAAAACCAGGAGTCCAGGGCGGCAAAGCGCGTCTGGTGCACGTTAATGAAAAAGTGCGTGAGTTTATCCGCAGCGCGCGCCGGGCAAGTGAAACGGCTGAGATACCAGAAAGTGCCAGCCATGATGGCTCGCTTCACTCCCTGCTCCTGACGCTGGCAAATGAAATGACGCCGGAAGAGCAAAGGCAGATGACATCACTGTTACTGCGGGAAGGGATTACCGGATTGTTGCAACGTTTAGGGATACGCGACCAGAACTGATATGAAAAGATTCCGTAGCAAAATGACCACCGAAGAGCTGGCAGAAAATTTGGGTGTTGCACGGCAAACGGTGAACCGCTGGATACGCCAGCAGGGATGGAAAACCGAGGGTGTCAATGGGGTGAAAGGCGGACGTGCACGGCTGATTCACATTGATGCCCGCGTGAAGGAGCACATCATGAGCCTCCCGGCTGTCCGTAACCGTCAGGCGGTGTACCATCTGGCGGAGGTGACATCGTTGTACTGTGACCCCTCCTCTACTTTGCGTCCTGGGATCATCGAGACGCTGGAGAATATGACGCACCTTGAGCAGGAGCGTCTGGATGCCTTACTAAAGCGTGAAGGGATACGCGGCTTTCTTGCACGTCTCGGCATTGCTGAATTTAATGCATAAAAAAACGGCAGGTCTCCCTGCCGTTTTTCATGGTTCAGGCGTTATTACTGCTGATTTTCGCGCTCAGTAATAAAATCCAGCGCCTTGTTAATGCGCGCTACGCTGCGTGATTTACCAATGGCATGAACGGTAACATCGAGTGCCGGAGACTGACCCGCACCGGTGACTGCCACACGCAGTGGCATACCCACTTTGCCCATACCAACTTCCAGCTCATCTGCCGTCGCCTGAATGGCATGATGCACATTCTCGGCAGTCCAGTCAGTCATCGCCGCCAGTTTGTCACGCACCACTTCGAGTGGCTGACGCGCAACCGGACGCAGGTGCTTCTTCGCCGCGTCCGCGTCGAACTCGTCAAACTCTTCATAGAAGTAGCGGCAGCTTTCAGCGATCTCTTTCAGCGTTTTGCAACGCTCGCCGAGCAGTTTCACCAGTTCCGCCAGTTCAGGGCCAGTACGAGTATCAATATTTGCCTGCTCGATGTGCCACTGCAGGTATGTCGCCACATATTCCGGCTGCATGGTATTGATGTAGTGGTGGTTCAGCCAGAGCAGCTTATCAGTGTTAAACGCGCTCGCAGATTTGCTCACCGCGCCCAGAGAGAACAGATTGATCATCTCTTCACGGCTAAAGATCTCCTGATCGCCGCTGGACCAGCCCAGACGCACCAGATAGTTCAGAAGCGCTTCCGGCAGATAGCCGTCGTCGCGGTACTGCATGACGCTGACCGCACCGTGGCGTTTAGACAGTTTTTTGCCGTCGTCGCCATTGATCATGGACACGTGCGCATAGACCGGAACAGGGGCGTTCAGCGCTTTCAGGATGTTGATTTGACGTGGGGTGTTGTTGATATGGTCTTCGCCACGGATAACATGCGTGATTTCCATATCCCAGTCGTCAACCACAACGCAGAAGTTATAGGTTGGGGAACCGTCGGTGCGGCGAATGATCAGATCGTCCAGCTCCTGGTTGCTGAATTCGATCGGGCCACGGATCTGGTCGTCAAAAATTACCGAGCCGTCCTGCGGGTTAGCAAAACGCACCACGCACGGTTCATCAGCAGCATGCTCGCTATGGTCATGGCGGCAGCGGCCGTCATAACGCGGTTTTTCACCCTTCGCCATCTGATCTTCACGCAGCGCATCAAGGCGTTCTTTGGAGCAATAGCATTTATACGCTGTACCCGCGACCAGCATCTCATCAATCACGGCGTTGTAGCGGTCAAAACGTTTGGTCTGGAAATACGGGCCTTCGTCCCACTCCAGATTGAGCCAGTTCATACCATCCATAATGGCTTCAATTGCTTCCGGCGTGGAGCGCTCGAGATCGGTGTCTTCAATACGCAGTACGAACTCACCTTTGTTGTGGCGTGCAAAAAGCCAGGAATAGAGAGCGGTACGTGCACCACCGACGTGCAGATAGCCTGTCGGGCTCGGCGCGAAGCGAGTTTTGATTTTCATGAAATGGCCTTACGTTATAAAGATGCCGGCAATCGGCAAATCCTGGGAAAAAAACAATGGGCAATATTCTATCACTGTGGGGGGATTCCTCAATGTTGATCCCTTTATCGTGAGGGAGTTTGCGATTTTTGTTTAGAAATCATGCGTCATCGCCCGTTTCGCGATCGTTTTGTTTAATTTTACGACGAACGAATAAAAACTTTAGAAAATGCGTTGACTCATTTTCAACTCTCCCTATAATGCGACTCCACACAGCGGGGGTGATTAGCTCAGTTGGTAGAGCATCTCCTTTACACGGAGGGGGTCGGCGGTTCGAGCCCGTCATCACCCACCATCTACTTAAGTAGACTCGCAGTGTAGATAAGTATTGAGATTGGGCGATTAGCTCAGTTGGTAGAGCATCTCCTTTACACGGAGGGGGTCGGCGGTTCGAGCCCGTCATCGCCCACCATTCTCACCTTATCGCAGCAGTTCCGAAATGGGCGATTAGCTCAGTTGGTAGAGCATCTCCTTTACACGGAGGGGGTCGGCGGTTCGAGCCCGTCATCGCCCACCATTTCGGGTCGTTAGCTCAGTTGGTAGAGCAGTTGACTTTTAATCAATTGGTCGCAGGTTCGAATCCTGCACGACCCACCAATGTAAAAAAGCGCCCTAAAGGCGCTTTTTTGCTATCTGCGGTATGGATGATTCGAACCTGCAGCAGGTCCGAGCCGAACGCAGTGACGCAACGGAGCCGTTTACGGCGACGGCCCGAAGGGCGAGCGAAGCGAGTCATCCTGCACGATCCACCAATGCAAAAAAGCGCCCTAAAGGCGCTTTTTTGCTATCTGCGGTATAACATCACTCTTCCGTCAACGTTGCTATCAACGACTTAATCGCCGGTGTCGCCTGCTTCTCGTCATACACCACATACAAATCTGCCGGTATACGTACCTGTAATGGACGAAATACCACACCGGGCCACTGCATTTGCGCATAGCTGTCAGCAGCTAACGTAATCCCCATTCCCATGCTGATCATTGCCAGCACCGTCTGTGGTTCATCGGCTTCACGCACTATCATCGGTGAAAAACCGGCCTGCTGGCACACGCGCTGTAAGAACGACCAGTCAGAATGCGCAGACGGCATAGTTACAAAGTACTCATTCTGCAGTTCGGTGAGCGCAATTGCGCTTTCCCCCACCAGCCGGTGATCCTCCGGCAGCGCAACCAGAAACGCCGCATCCCGTAAGCGGATACTGGTAAACCCTGCGGTGGGCTCGGTTGCCATTCGCCAGATCCCGACATCCAACTCCCGACGCTCCAGCAGCGCCATTTGCATTACCGGCGACTTTTCGCGAAAGACGACATCAACGTTCGGATGCTCTTTCAAAAATGTGCGCATGACCGTGCGCACTTCGCTCCACATGGCGGTACCGACAATGCCCAGCGCAATCCGCCCCGCCTCACCCCGTCCAATTTGTTCGACCCGCGCCAGTGCCTGGTTTGCGCTGGCAAGCAGTCGACGGGACTCTTCCATCAACACTTTACCCGCATGGGTCAAGGCGACGCTTCGTGAGTGGCGAATAAACAGTAAGGTACCGAGCTGACTTTCCAGCTCTTTTATATGCAGGCTCAACGGCGGCTGCGACATATTGAGACGGGCCGCAGCCCGTCCAAAATGAAGTTCCTCAGCGACGGCCAGAAAATAGCGCAGCAGCTTGAGGTCGGTTCGGTAGACGCGTTCCATCAACACATATCCTGGCGATAACACTTATGCTCCCACCTTAAAGCCTTTCACCGCCTGCCGGGAAAACTTTAATGCGCAACTGTGCGCAACTCGCTGTTTTTACTGGTGTGGCGATAGTTAAAGCTGAAATAAAACACCACGGCGAGCACCAACGCATACGCCGCAAATACCAGCCAGATGGTCTGCCAGTCTTTCACCCCATCCACGGAGAAATAATCTACCGCCGCGCCGCTCAATACCGATCCGAAATAAGCACCGATACCGTTAACGGTCGTCATAAACAGCCCTTGCGCGCTGGCGCGGATATCAGCGCTTACCTCCTGTTCGACAAACACCGAACCGGAGATGTTGAAGAAGTCGAACGCGCAACCGTAGACCAGCATTGACAGCATCAACAGCCCGACGCCTGTCGCGGAAGGATCGCCATACGCAAAGAGTCCAAACCGCAGCATCCAGGCCACCATGCTCATCAGCATCACGGTTTTTATGCCAAAACGTCGGAGGAAGAAAGGAATGGTCAGGATGAACAGCACCTCTGACATCTGCGAGACGGAGAGCAAAATAGAAGGATATTTAACGATAAAGCTTTCCGCATACGCCGGATTACGCGCAAAATCATGCAGAAAGGGGCTACCGAAAGTATTGGTGATTTGCAGCACGGCGCCCAGCAGCATCGCAAACAAAAAGAACACCGCCATTCGGGGTTGTTTAAACAGGACGAACGCATTCAGGCCAAGTTTGCTTGTCAGCGACGATGAGGTTTTATTCTTCGCCACCGGAATGGCCGGTAACGTCAGTGAATAGAGCGCCAGAACCAGCGACGCGGCAGCAGCAATGTAGAGTTGAATGTTGGTTAACTCTGCCCCCATCAGGCTTATGGCCCACATCGCCACAATGAAGCCTACCGTGCCATAGACCCGCACCGTTGGAAAATGGGTCACCGTGTCCAGCCCTGCCTGCTCAAGACAGGAGTAGGAAAGGGTATTCGATAGCGCAATGGTCGGCATAAAGGCCATGGCATTAACCAGCATGACCCAGAACATCAGCCCCGGTTCATTGACCTGCGCGGCATAGCAAAGCGCAACGGCACAGACGAGATGGCAAATCACGTATGCACGATCTGCCCGCAGCCACTTATCGGCAATAATGCCCACCAGCGAGGGCATCACGATCGCGGCAAGCCCCTTCGAGCTGTAGACCATACCCACGTCAGAGCCGGAAAAACCCAGGGTGTTAATCATGTAAGCGCCGAGAGTAACGAGCCAGCTTCCCCAGATAAAATATTGCATAAAGGACATCATCTTTAAGCGCGTCGTGATGTTCATACCCGATTCCTTATAGCAGAGTGGCCCTCACGGGCCACGGTGTTGTTTCGCTCAGGCAAGCTGGCGCAGAAAACCGCAGATAAGATCGATGAAGTTCTGGCGAGAGAGTTCGGCGGCGGCAAGCGTTTGTTCATGCGACAGTTTTACATCGCTCAGACCTTCAGCAAGGTTGGTTATGGCCGAAACGGCGACCACCTTCAGGCCACAGTGGCGCGCCGAGATCACTTCCGGCACCACTGACATTCCCACCACATCTCCGCCGATGATCTGCATCATGCGGATCTCAGCCGCAGTTTCGAAGTTAGGGCCTGGATAAGAGACAAACACCCCCTCATGCAATGGAAAGCCCTTCTCGCTCGCCACGGTCTGCAGCAGGGCACGGCAATCTGCGTCATAAGCATTGGCCAGCGAGAAAAAACGGTCGCCAAAACGGTCATCGTTCAGCCCGACCATCGGAGTACCCGGCAGGGTGTTGATGTGGTCGCAGAGGGCAACCAGGCTTCCCGGTTCAACCTCCGGACGTAATGAACCGGCGGCATTGGTACTGAACAGCAGTTCGCAGCCCAGCAGTTTGAAGGTGCGGATTGCATCGGTCATGACGGCGATGCCGCGGCCCTCATAGAAGTGACCGCGCCCTTTCATACAGGCGACCGGAACACCGGCAAGATGCCCCAACACCAGCTCACCGGCGTGACCGTGAACGGTGCTCACCGGGAAGCCCGGCAGTTTTTCATAGCTCAGTACCACAGCATCAACAATCTGCTCGGCGAGCGCGCCAAGACCAGAGCCGAGAATAAACGCAACCCGCGGAGTGAAATCAGGTTTAGCGGCACGAATGATGTCGGCAGAGAACCAGGGATTATTCGAGAGGGTCATAAAAGCTCCTTGAGAATTAAGATCGCGATATCACCGATCGCATGACCTTAGTCTTATATCTGGAGCCTGCGGGTTACCTCCAATACACTTTCTCTGCACCATCAATACTGATTTGGTATCAATACCTTTCCCTGCCAGATATGGCAGTTTTGCTCAAGCTAATTGCGTTGGCGCCGATACCTCTGTTTTACAGCGAGAGGAAAAAGTATGACGACCATTCAGGCTACAACCCAGCCCATTCAAACCAGCGGTGGCGGGAGTCGTTCTTCCGGCGGCAACGATATCGCTGCCCAGATCAGCCGTATCACTGACAAGATAACCAAGCTGACTCAACAGTTAAAAGAGGTTGCGAACGGTTCCGGCAGTGCGGAAGAGAAGAAGAAACAGCAGGAGCTTATCCAGGTGCAAATCAAAGTGCTGCAGGCACAGCTCGCACAGCTGCAGCGCCAGCAGGCGGAAGAAGCCCAGAAGAAACAAGAGCAAAGTCTGGTCAACGTGGAAGGTCCGAAGAACGCATCAGACAATCATCAAATAGACATCTACGTCTAACGCTCTGTTGAGTTAAACAGTGGATCGCGTATACGGGCCTCGGTTAATCGTTGCGCCTGGATACGCACCACTTCCCAGATAGCCTGCGCAGCCCCGGAGAGCGAACGGTTTTTTCGCCGTACCAGCATCAGTTTTCGCTCAATAGCAGGCGTCAGTCGCTTCACGACCAGACGGCTTCCCTGCGGCAAAGGGAGCGCCAGGGCGGGTAATACACTGATCCCTATGCCGGCCTCCACCATGGGAAACAGCGTTGCCGGGTGTCCAATCTCCTGCACAATGGTCGCCTTAACGCCCTGCGTCACCAGCGCAGAATCAATCAGCGGACGGCTGCCTGAGGCATAATCCTGTAATACCAGGTTCGCTCCCTGCAACGCCTGCCAGAGAACAGACGGCTGCGCGGCTAGCGGATCGTCGTCCCGGCAAAGCAACAGAAACGGCTCAGAAAGCACAATTTCACACTCCAGGTCACTCACCTGACCGGGATCGATAACAATACCAAAATCCACATCGCCCTGACGGATGCTCTCCAGCACCCACTGCTGCGGCCTGTCATGCAAAACAAAATCGATATCCGGATAGCGATGATTACCCTCTGCAATACACTGCGGGATAAGGTGCGCGGATATCGTCTGGCTGGCCGCAACCCGCACGGTACCCGACAGCTGCTGTCCCAGTCGACCTACATCTCTGAGCGTACTGTTGAGTTCGTCCAGCAGCCGTTCAAGGCGCTGAGCCAGCTGCTGTCCGGCTTCCGTGAGCACGACTTCACGCGTGGTGCGATCAAGCAGCCGGACACCCGTCTGGCTCTCCAGCTCTTTCACGCTGTGGCTTACCGCGGACTGGCTCAGGCCGATGATCTCCCCTGCCCGACTGAAGCTGCGGGCATGGGCTACGGTGACGAAGATGCGAAGCTGGCGTAAGGAATAATTCATCTGTTTAATTCATGAATGGATGCAATAAATCAATTTTATTTCTCAAACGGAAAAAAGCACAATAGCGATATCTGTTTTCAGGAGTCATTATGAAACTATTTCGTATTCTTGATCCGTTTACGCTTACTCTGGTTGTCACGGTATTACTGGCCTCCTTCTTCCCTGCGCGAGGTGGGTTCGTTCCTTTTTTTGAAGGACTGACGACCGCGGCCATCGCGCTGTTGTTCTTTATGCACGGCGCAAAGCTCTCGCGCGAAGCCATTATTGCGGGGGGGAGCCACTGGCGACTGCACCTGTGGGTGATGTGCAGCACGTTCATCCTCTTCCCTGTACTCGGCGTACTGTTCGCATGGTGGGCGCCGGTGAATGTCGACCCGGCCCTTTATACCGGCTTCCTGTATCTGTGCATTCTGCCGGCCACCGTGCAGTCCGCTATCGCGTTTACCTCTCTGGCGGGCGGTAACGTCGCAGCCGCAGTCTGTTCAGCGTCGGCATCCAGCCTGTTAGGGATTTTCGTTTCGCCGCTGCTGGTGGGTCTGCTGATGAACATGCACGGCGCGGAAGGTAACCTGGAACAGGTAGGTAAAATCTGTCTGCAGCTGCTGTTGCCGTTTGTGCTGGGTCATCTCTCTCGTCCGTGGACGGGCGCGTTTGTTGCAAAGCACAAAAAATGGATCTCAAAAACCGACCAGTCATCGATTCTGCTGGTGGTCTATTCAGCCTTCAGTGAAGCGGTTGTGAATGGCATCTGGCATAAGGTGGGCGCAGGCTCGCTGCTGTTTATCGTGGTGGTCAGCCTTGTTCTGCTAGCGATTGTGATTGGCGTAAACGTCTTTGTGGCCCGCAAGTGCGGCTTCAACAAAGCCGATGAAATTACCATTGTCTTCTGTGGCTCGAAGAAGAGCCTGGCGAACGGCATTCCTATGGCAAACATTCTCTTCCCGACCTCAATGATAGGGATGATGGTACTGCCACTGATGATTTTCCATCAGATCCAGCTGATGGTCTGCGCGGTGCTGGCGCGTCGTTACAAACGCCAGACGGAAAAACAGGCGCAGGAAGAGACCCGCGCCGCGAAAGCTTAAGGACGTTTCAGGGGCTGAACCAACTGCGTCAGCCCCTCGGTTTTAATCAGTAACGTGATAGCCATCAGCTCACCCAGTCGTCCGGCCGGGAACCCATCTTTGCGGGCAAACCACAGCAAATAATCTTCCGGTAAATCAATCAGCCTACGGCCCTTATATTTACCGAATGGCATCTCCGTGTTGGCGATCTCAACGAGCTGCTCTTTCTCCACGTTACTCTCCTAACAGGCGCATCATTTCCGCTTCGTCGATAACCTCAATGCCCAGCTCCTGAGCTTTAGCAAGCTTCGAACCGGCGGCTTCCCCGGCAATAACCAGGTCGGTTTTCTTCGACACGCTGCCTGCCACTTTTGCCCCCAGCGCAACCAGTCGCGCTTTAGCATCATCACGTGAAAGCTGGCTCAGGCTGCCGGTCAGAACGACCGTTTTGCCGGCAAACGGGCTGTCGATCTCGTCAGCGTTGACCACGACCGGAGCCGGCCATCTGATGCCCTCTTCCAGCAGCTTGCCGATCACCTCGCGGTTGCTCTCTTCGGCAAAGAAGTTAAAGACATGCGTCGCGACGACAATCCCCACGTCCGGGACTCTCTGCAGCTCGTCAATACTCGCTTTTTCCAGAGCTTCCAGCGTACCGAAATACGCCGCCAGCCCCGCCGCCGTGGCTTCGCCCACTTCGCGAATACCGAGCGCATAAAGGAATCGGGCAAAAGTCGTCTCTTTGGCAGCATCCAGGGCATTAACCACATTCTGGGCCGACTTCGGTCCCATGCGATCAAGACCCGTGAGCTTACCCGCGGTCAGTTTGAAGAGATCTGCAGGCGTATGAACATATTCTTTCTCTACCAGCTGATCGATAATTTTGTCACCCATTCCGTCGACGTCCATCGCCCGACGGGAAACGAAGTGCTTCAGTGACTCTTTACGTTGTGCCCCGCAGATTAAGCCGCCCGTACAGCGAGCCACCGCTTCACCTTCAACGCGCTCAACGTCAGATCCACATACCGGGCAATGCGTCGGGAACACGATGGCGCGCGTATCGTCAGGACGCTCTGACTCAACCACGTTCACCACCTGCGGGATAACATCGCCCGCGCGACGAATCACCACTTTGTCACCAATGCGCAGGCCGAGACGTTCAATTTCATCGGCGTTATGCAGCGTGGCGTTACTCACCAGCACGCCGGCAACCTGCACCGGCTCCAGACGGGCAACCGGGGTAATCGCGCCCGTACGGCCCACCTGGAACTCCACGTCACGGACAAAGGTCATCTGCTCCTGCGCCGGGAATTTAAACGCCACTGCCCAGCGTGGCGCGCGCGCCACAAAGCCTAACTGCTCCTGCAGCGCAAGTGAGTTAACCTTGATAACCACGCCATCAATATCAAAACCAAGCGTCGGGCGGTCTTCTTCCACTTTGTGGTAGAACGCCAGCACGGCTTCCGGGGAGTCGCACAGCTGAACACGGTTACTCACCGGCAGGCCCCACGCTTTAAACTGCAATAAACGTCCAAGATGGGTATCCGGCAGTTCACCGCCTTCCAGAATCCCAACGCCATAGCAGAAGAAAGTAAGCGGTCGCTTCGCAGTGATACGGGGATCAAGCTGGCGCAGGGAGCCTGCCGCCGCATTACGCGGGTTAGCAAACACTTTCCCGCCGGTACGGCGCGCCTCTTCGTTGATTTTCTCAAAGCCCGCCTGCGGGAGGAATACCTCACCGCGCACTTCCAGACGGGCTGGAATATTATCCCCTTGCAGCTTCAGCGGGATCGCACGGATGGTGCGTACGTTGGTGGTAATGTCTTCACCCGTCGTACCATCACCCCGCGTCGCGGCACGCACCAGCACACCGTTTTCATAGAGAAGGCTGACCGCCAGACCATCCAGCTTCAACTCGCAGCACCAGGTCAGGGAGTCGCTGCTTTTGAGGCGATCCTGCACGCGCTTGTTAAACGCGAGGAAGCTCTCTTCATCAAAGACGTTGTCCAGAGACAACATTGGCACTTCATGACGTACCTGACTGAAAGCACCCAGCGGCTCCGCGCCCACGCGCTGCGTGGGTGAGTCGGGCGTAATCAATTCCGGGTGCTGCGCCTCTAGCTCGCGCAGCTCGCGCATCAGACGGTCATACTCCGCATCCGGCACTTCCGGCGCGTCCATAACATGATAGAGGTATTCATGATGGCGAAGCGTGGTTCGCAGTTCAGTGAGTTGTTGTTCGATTGAGTCCATATCACACCATCAATGAGAAAAAACCCCCGACATGCGGGGGTTGAGGAGGAGTCGATGTAAACGCGATGATTACGCGTTGGCTTCCTTAACTTCGCGGATGCGGTCCTGATACTCGCGCAGTTTCTGCGGCGTCATCATACGACGCTGATCGTCGAGCACCACACCACCGACTTCGTCAGCAATGTGCTGTGCGGACTGCAGCATCAGCTTAAAGTTTTGCAGTTCATCACCGTAGGACGGCACCTGCATGAAGATAGTGACACCCGGCGTCACGAAATCACCGGTCATTTCCGGGTCAAAGGTGCCAGGGTTGACCATATTGGCCAGGCTAAACAGCGCCGGACCGCTACCGTCAGGACTCAGGTGACGATGGAAAATATTCATGTCGCCAAACTTGAAGCCTGCCTGTTGAATGCTGTTAAGCAGGACATCGCCATTCAGGTGGGTGCCATGATGCGCAGCCACGTTCATGATGATGACCGCTTCTTTACGCTGCGGTTTTTCAACAACCGGTTCTGGCTCAACCACGGGCTCTGGTTCAACGAGCGGGGCCGGCGCAGGCTGAGGTGCAGGCTGCACGTGAACAGGCTGCTGCGGTTGGTGTAGCGGCTGTGCAGGCTGTTGTGGTGCAGGTTGCTGCACAGGCTGTTGCTGAACCGGCTGTGGCGCAGCAGGCTGCTGATGGACAGGCTGTTGCGGCGGCTGACGCACCGGCTCTTCTCCAGGCTGCGGCGCCTGCTGGCGCGGCTGTGCAGAAGCATACGGCGGTTGATACTGGTGCTGCGGAGGCTGACGAGGGGCTTCATGCTCCCCATGAGCCGCGCCGGGCGCAGTATTGACCCGATGAACACGAACTTCACCCACGCCGTCGTCGTCGCTTCCGTCGATGTCATTTTCACTGTCATCGTCATCACGACTGGACTTCATGCGCTTCAGTGGGCGATCGCGAAACATAGAGGAACGCTCTTTACGGCTGGTCCAGAAACCATGTACCAGTAAAGCGATTATGGCGATCGCGCCAACAATGATTAATATCAGACGCAAATCCTGCATCATTATATTCTCTGTTGTTCTAACACCTTGCCACCACGGCAAACATTTACTCACTAAGAGTATTTGCCGTTTACGTCAAGTGCAAGTGTGTGCAGAGCATTCACAGCATAAAGATGAACTAAATCGTGCTTTTTGCTGTTTTTTCGAACATTTCCGAACTGGTCATTGGTCCGTAAGTGGATAATATAGGCGGGCAATTCCACTGGTTGTGAAAAAAGGAGTACAGCCTGGTTATGGTTTCAACATCATCTTCTCCCCCGCGCAGCGGCGTCTGGTATTTTTCTCAGGGCTGGAAACTGGTCTCACTGCCGGGGATTCGTCGCTACGTCATTCTGCCGTTGCTGATTAACATTATCCTGATGGGCGGCGCGTTCTGGTGGCTGTTCACCAGACTGGAGAGCTGGATCCCTTCGCTAATGAGCCATGTGCCGGACTGGCTGCAGTGGCTGAACTACCTGCTCTGGCCGGTAGCGGTTATCTCCGTGCTGCTGGTGTTCGGCTACTTCTTCTCGACGATTGCAAACTGGATAGCTGCGCCGTTTAACGGCCTGCTGGCAGAACAGCTGGAAGCACGTCTTACCGGCGCAACGCCGCCGGATACGGGTATGCTGGGGATCATGAAAGATATCCCACGCATCATGAAGCGCGAATGGCAGAAGTTTGCCTGGTATCTTCCCCGCGCCATTGTGCTGCTTATCCTTTATTTTGTCCCTGGCGTCGGTCAGACGGTGGCCCCGGTGCTGTGGTTCCTGTTCAGCGCCTGGATGCTGGCAATCCAGTACTGCGATTATCCGTTCGATAACCACAAGGTGCCGTTCAAAACGATGCGCAGCGCCCTGCGCACGCAAAAAGTCGCGAATATGCAGTTCGGGGCGCTGACCAGTCTGTTCACCATGATCCCGGTGCTCAACCTGTTCATCATGCCGGTCGCCGTTTGCGGCGCAACGGCGATGTGGGTTGACTGCTACCGTGCTAAGCACGCGTTATGGAAGTAATGCAAAAATGTGTAAAAAGGGGGTGGCTTATGCCGCCCCTTATTCCATACTGATCCCCATTATTTCCTTGCAGTATATAGATATGCGAATTCCTTACTTCCCCCTACCTGTTCAACAGGTATGCTGGGACGGTATCCCAATTTCATACAGTTAAGGACAGGCCATGAGTAAGATTTATGAAGACAACTCGCTGACTATCGGTCATACGCCCCTGGTTCGACTGAACCGTATCGGTAATGGACGCATTCTGGCGAAGGTCGAATCACGTAACCCGAGCTTCAGCGTAAAGTGCCGTATCGGTGCAAATATGATTTGGGATGCTGAAAAACGTGGCGTGCTGAAGCCAGGCGTTGAGCTGGTTGAACCGACCAGCGGTAACACCGGTATCGCACTGGCCTATGTTGCGGCGGCGCGCGGTTATAAACTGACGCTGACCATGCCTGAAACCATGAGCATCGAACGTCGCAAACTGCTGAAAGCGCTGGGCGCGAATCTGGTGCTGACCGAAGGTGCCAAAGGCATGAAGGGTGCGATTCAGAAAGCAGAAGAGATTGTTGCCAGCGATCCGGCGAAATATCTGCTGCTGCAGCAGTTCAGCAACCCGGCGAACCCGGAAATTCACGAAAAGACCACCGGCCCGGAAATTTGGGAAGATACCGACGGTCAGGTTGATGTATTTATCTCCGGTGTAGGCACCGGCGGAACCCTGACTGGCGTGTCGCGCTATATAAAAGGCACAAAAGGTAAAAAAGACCTGATTACCGTTGCCGTGGAACCAACCGACTCGCCGGTGATCACCCAGGCGCTGGCGGGCGAAGAGATTAAACCCGGCCCACATAAAATTCAGGGTATCGGTGCCGGCTTCATTCCGGGCAACCTGGATCTGAAGCTTATTGATAAAGTGGTGACCATCACCAACGAAGAAGCTATCTCTACCGCACGTCGTCTGATGGACGAGGAAGGTATTCTGGCGGGCATCTCTTCCGGTGCTGCTGTTGCGGCAGCGCTCAAACTTCAGGAAGACGAGGCCTTTACCAATAAGAATATTGTGGTTATCCTGCCTTCATCGGGTGAGCGTTACTTGAGCACCGCACTGTTTGCCGATCTGTTCACTGAAAAAGAACTGCAACAGTAATGCCAGCATGTTAATAACGCGTAAAAAAGCACCTTTTTGGGTGCTTTTTTGTGGCCTGCTTCAAAGTTTTACCCCTCCTGGCATTGATTCACCCCGTTGGGTCTGGTATTTAAACCAGCAATTATTTTGATGCGTGAAATTAATCAGTGAACGAAATAGCCTTGCTGAATCGATTTTATGATTTGGTTCAAGTCTTGCTTTCGCTGCATAATGTTTAATGACGATCGAAACGTCAGCGCTAACAATACAGGCTAAAGTTAAGTCGCCAGGCTAGACTTTAGTTCCACAACACTAAACCTATAAGTTGGGGAAATACAATGTTCCAGCAAGAAGTTACCATTACCGCTCCGAACGGTCTGCACACCCGCCCTGCTGCTCAGTTTGTTAAAGAAGCGAAAGGCTTCACTTCTGAAATCACTGTGACTTCCAACGGCAAAAGCGCCAGCGCAAAAAGCCTGTTCAAACTGCAGACTCTGGGTCTGACTCAGGGTACCGTTGTCACCATCTCTGCTGAAGGTGAAGACGAGCAGAAAGCAGTTGAGCATCTGGTAAAACTGATGGCTGAGCTCGAGTAAGTTTGCGGGTTCTTTTAAATATCAGTCACAAGTAAGGTAGGGTTATGATTTCAGGCATTTTAGCATCCCCGGGTATCGCTTTCGGCAAAGCACTGCTGCTGAAAGAAGACGAGATCGTCATCGACCGGAAAAAAATTTCTGCCGACAAGGTTGATCAGGAAGTTGAACGTTTTCTGAGCGGTCGTGCCAAGGCATCTGCGCAACTGGAAGCAATCAAGACTAAAGCTGGCGAAACTTTCGGTGAAGAAAAAGAAGCCATCTTCGAAGGGCACATCATGCTGCTCGAAGATGAGGAGCTGGAGCAGGAAATCATAGCCCTGATTAAAGATAAAAGCATGACGGCAGACGCTGCTGCGCATGAAGTTATCGAAGGTCAGGCAACTGCCCTGGAAGAACTGGATGATGAATACCTGAAAGAACGTGCGGCTGACGTACGTGACATCGGTAAGCGCCTGCTGCGCAACATCCTGGGTCTGGCCATTATCGACCTGAGCGCTATTCAGGATGAAGTCATCCTGGTTGCCGCCGATCTGACCCCGTCTGAAACCGCACAGTTGAACCTGAAAAAGGTCCTCGGTTTCATCACTGACGCGGGCGGCCGTACCTCCCACACCTCTATCATGGCGCGTTCTCTGGAACTGCCTGCCATTGTGGGTACCGGTAGCGTCACCTCTCAGGTTAAAAACGACGATTATCTGATTCTGGATGCCGTAAACAACGTGGTTTACGTCAACCCAACTAACGAAGAGATCGAAAAACTGCGCGCGGTTCAGGAGCAAGTTGCGACTGAAAAAGCGGAACTCGCTAAGCTGAAAGACCTGCCAGCCATCACTCTGGACGGTCATCAGGTTGAAGTGTGCGCAAACATCGGTACCGTACGTGACGTCGATGGCGCTGAGCGCAACGGCGCGGAAGGTGTGGGTCTCTATCGTACTGAATTCCTGTTCATGGACCGTGACGCACTGCCAACTGAAGAAGAACAGTTTGCTGCGTACAAAGCTGTGGCTGAAGCGTGTGGCTCTCAGGCGGTTATCGTCCGTACCATGGATATCGGTGGCGACAAAGAGCTGCCGTACATGAACTTCCCGAAAGAAGAGAACCCGTTCCTGGGCTGGCGTGCGATTCGTATCGCGATGGATCGTAAAGAGATCCTGCGCGATCAGGTTCGCGCTATCCTGCGTGCGTCTGCTTTCGGTAAACTGCGCATCATGTTCCCGATGATCATCTCTGTTGAAGAAGTGCGTGCACTGAAGAAAGAGATCGAAATCTACAAACAGGAACTGCGCGACGAAGGTAAAGCATTTGACGAGTCAATTGAGATCGGCGTGATGGTGGAAACACCTGCGGCGGCGACCATTGCGCGTCATTTAGCCAAAGAAGTTGATTTCTTTAGTATCGGTACCAATGATTTAACGCAGTACACCCTGGCAGTTGACCGTGGTAATGATATGATTTCACATCTCTACCAGCCAATGTCACCGTCCGTACTGAACTTGATCAAGCAAGTTATTGATGCTTCTCATGCAGAAGGTAAATGGACTGGCATGTGTGGTGAGCTTGCAGGCGACGAACGTGCTACACTTCTGTTGCTGGGTATGGGTCTGGACGAATTCTCTATGAGCGCCATTTCCATCCCGCGCATTAAGAAGATTATCCGTAACACGAACTTCGAAGATGCGAAGGTGTTAGCAGAGCAGGCTCTTGCTCAACCGACAACGGACGAGTTAATGACGCTGGTTAACAAGTTCATTGAAGAAAAAACAATCTGCTAATCCACGAGATGCGGCCCAAATTACTGCTTAGGAGAAGATCATGGGTTTGTTCGATAAACTGAAATCTCTGGTTTCTGATGATAAGAAAGACTCCGGAACTATTGAGATTGTTGCTCCGCTCTCCGGCGAGATCGTCAACATCGAAGACGTGCCGGATGTAGTGTTTGCTGAGAAAATCGTTGGTGATGGCATTGCTATCAAACCAACTGGCAACAAAATGGTTGCTCCAGTTGACGGCACCATCGGTAAAATTTTTGAAACCAACCATGCGTTCTCTATCGAATCTGATAGCGGTATCGAACTGTTCGTTCACTTCGGTATCGACACCGTTGAACTGAAAGGCGAAGGCTTCAAACGTATCGCGGAAGAAGGCCAGCGTGTTAAAGTTGGCGACCCGGTCATTGAATTCGATCTGCCACTGCTGGAAGAAAAAGCCAAGTCTACCCTGACGCCGGTTGTTATCTCCAACATGGACGAAATCAAAGAACTGATCAAACTGTCTGGCAGCGTCACCGTGGGTGAAACCCCGGTTATCCGCATCAAGAAGTAATTCTTGCCGCACAGAAAAATGGCGCCTTCGGGCGCCATTTTTGTTTATGCGGGCAGGATAAGCTCGTCGTAGCCTTTCGACTGCGTATAAATCATCACATCTGTGACGCGGTCTCCGGCCATGCGAATCGCATCGGCAACGGTTTTGCCCTCAACGATCCCGCTCACCAGCTCTGAACAGAAGAGGTCGCCCGTGCCTTTCAGGTCCGTTTCAACACGCGGATGCGCACTGACGGTCACACCGTCTCGGGTAACCAGCACCACGTGAATATTCTCCGGATCGTCCGCCACCGGCGCGCTGGTGATGGCCACCCATTTCAGCGTGTCGGAAAGTAACCCCTGCGCTGCCGCTATAGCACTTTCAGGCGTACGACACGGTTTACCGCTTAGCACTTCCAGCTCAAAGACGTTAGGCGTGATCCCCTGCGCCAGTGGCAGCAGGTACTCCCGATACGCTTCAGGGATATCAGGTTTCACATACATCCCACTGTCAATATCGCCAATAACGGGGTCAACCAACACCAGCAGGTCAGGATGCTGCGCTTTGATCGTGGTGAGCCACTGCGCCAGGCATTTTATCTGGCTGGCGCTGCCCATGTAGCCCGTGGTAACGGCTTTAAGCTCGCGCAGGATCTCGCGCTCTTCCAGCGCCTTAAGATACCCGCTGAACCACTCATCGGGGATCACGCCACCGTAAAAGGTATCGTAGTGCGGCGTGTTGCTGAACAGCACGGTCGGCACGGCGGTGACGGTCAGCCGGTGGGTACGAATGTTCGGCACCGCAATGCTGTTCCCCACGCTGCCGTAAACCACCTGCGACTGTACCGCGACAATATCGGTTTGCTGCGCCCGGGTGTTATCCCGGAATAAAATCATCTCCATGACGCTTAAATCCCCGCCCCCTGCGTATAACTCTCTTCACCAAAGACGCCGGTAGAAAGATAGCGATCGCCGCGGTCGCAGATAATCGCCACCACGACAGCCCCGGGATGTGCCTGCGCAACACGCAATGCTCCCGCTACCGCGCCACCCGAGCTGACCCCGCAGAAGATACCTTCACGCACGGCCAGTTCACGCATCGTATTCTCCGCCTCGCGTTGATGAATATCCAGCACCTGATCCACCAGCTGGGCGTTATAAATGCCCGGCATGTATTCCGCCGGCCAGCGGCGAATACCCGGTATGCTGCTCCCCTCTTCCGGCTGCAGACCCACAATCGTTACCGCCTTTTCCTGCTCGCGCAGAAAATGGGATACGCCGGTAATGGTGCCTGTCGTGCCCATGCTGGAGACGAAGTGAGTGATGCGCCCGTTGGTCTGCTGCCAGATTTCCGGACCGGTAGTGGTGTAGTGAGCGTACGGGTTATCCGGGTTATTAAACTGATCGAGCAGTTTGCCTTCACCGCGTTCGGCCATGGCTAGCGCCAGGTCGCGCGCCCCTTCCATCCCCTCTTCTTTAGAGACCAGAATCAGTTCGGCACCATAGGCGCGCATCGCCGCACGGCGCTCCTGGCTCATGTTATCGGGCATCAGCAACGTCATGCGATAGCCTTTCAGCGCGGCAATCATCGCCAGCGCAATACCGGTGTTACCGCTGGTGGCTTCAATCAGCACGTCGCCGGGCTGAATTTCACCGCGTTTTTCGGCCTGCACAATCATGGAGAGCGCAGCCCGGTCCTTCACCGAACCGGCAGGGTTATTGCCTTCGAGTTTGACCCAGATTTCGCTGCCGTTGTCCGGCCCCATGCGCTGAAGTTTGACCAGAGGGGTGTTGCCGATGGTGTGTTCTAATGTGTTCAAGATCGCTGTCCAATAAAAAGCCCGGTGGCGCGCAGCGCTCCGGGCATACGGAGATCATATTCCAGACCGGCTAAGCGCAGCGCCTCCGGTCAAACTACGTGTCATTAACCTATCAGGCTGACTCCGCCAGAGCAATATCCTCGCGCGTCTCTATGCGCTCATTGCCATGATAAATACGGGCATGCTGCAGCCCAACAAACAGGCGTTCGCCCCGGTACGGCGGCTCGTCATCACGCATCACTACCGTCAGCGGCTCGGTATACCAGCCCAGCGGCTGTACCACCAATTGGGTGTAGTGCCCTTTAGGGCTAGCTTCCAGCACCTGCACCGGCAGCGGTGAATCCAGACTCGTCCGGCGGCTCACGTCCACTTCCCAGGGACGCAGGAACAGATCGACCGGCCCCTGATGTGCGGAGGTGTATCCCAGCGGCCAGCGGTGTGCGCCCACGTGGAATTGCCCACCGCGGATGGTGCCCTGCAGCCGGTTAACTTCGCCCATAAACTCGAGGACAAATCGGGTCGCCGGTTCACGCCAGAGCTGCTCTGGCTCATCAACCTGCTCGATGTTCCCCTGGCTCATCACTACCACGCGGTCCGCGACTTCCATCGCCTCTTCCTGATCGTGGGTGACGAAGACGCTGGTGAATTTCAGCTCTTCATGCAGCTGACGCAGCCAGCGGCGTAACTCTTTACGCACCTGCGCATCCAGCGCGCCAAACGGCTCATCCAGCAGCAGAATTTGCGGCTCAACGGCCAGGGCCCGCGCCAGCGCGACGCGCTGCTTCTGGCCGCCGGAAAGCTGCGCCGGGAAGCGGTCAGCCAGATGCGCAAGCTGTACCATCTCCAGCAGTTTGGTCACTTTCGCTTTGATGGTGGCCGCATCCGGGCGCTCGCGGCGAGGCAGCACGGTCAGACCGAAAGCGATGTTATCGAACACGGTCATATGGCGGAACAGCGCGTAATGCTGGAACACAAAGCCCACTTTACGGTCGCGGGCGTGCAAACGGCTTACGTCGGTACCGTGAAAACGAATATGTCCGCTGGTCTGATGCTCAAGCCCGGCGATAATGCGCAGCAGCGTGGTTTTACCCGAGCCAGACGGCCCGAGCAGTGCCACCATTTGTCCGGAAGGGATATCCAGCGAGATATCATTCAGCACCTGGGTGCGACCAAAAGACTTCTTAATATTGGCAATCTCAATGCTCATGATTTCCCTCCTGGTGCTGACGTTTTTCCTGGTTCTCTAAACGCCACTGCACCACACTCTTCAAAAACAGGGTCAAAATCGCCATCAGCGTCAGTAACGCTGCGGCAGTAAAGGAACCGACGGTGTTGTAGTCCTGTTCCAGTAATTCAATCTGTAACGGTAACGACAGCGTTTCGCCGCGAATAGAGCCCGAGACGACCGAAACTGCACCGAACTCGCCAATGGCGCGGGCATTGGTCAGCACGACGCCATAGAGCAGCGCCCAGCGAATATTCGGCAGCGTCACGCGGCGGAACATCTGCCAGCCGGATGCGCCCAGCAGAATTGCCGCTTCATCTTCGTTGCTGCCCTGGCTTAACATCACCGGGACCAGTTCGCGCACCACAAACGGACAGGTTACAAACACCGTGACCAGCACCATGCCCGGCCAGGCAAACATGACCTGCAGGTTATGCTCATCCAGCCAGCCGCCCAGCGGGCCGTTAGAGCCGTAGAAGAGCAGATAAACCAGACCGGCCACCACCGGCGACACGGCAAACGGGATATCCAGCAGGGTCAGCAGCAGCTGACGTCCCGGGAAGTTAAAGCGCGTTACCAGCCAGGCCAGCAGCGTACCGAACACCAGGTTGACCGGCACCGTGATAAGCGCAATCAGTACGGTTAGCCAGATGGCGTGCAGCATATCCGGGTTCGCCAGGTTTTCCAGCGCTGGCATCAACCCCTTGCTGAACGCCTGAACAAAAATATAAATCGTCGGCACGACGAGAATAAAGGCGGACACCAGCACGCCCGTACCAATCAGAAACCATTTTCCCCAGTTGATACGGGGAGCATCGTATCGCTTCAATTGAGTAACTTCCGCCATCAGTGACCTACCACGCGTCGACCAAAGCGACTTTGCAGAGTGTTAATTGAGTAGAGCAGCAGCAGCGATGCGGCAAGAATGACCGAGGCAATCGCGCTCGCCGCCGGGTAATCAAACTCCTGCAAGCGGATAAAAATCATCAGCGAGGTAACTTCGGTTTTCCACGCAATGTTCCCGGCAATGAAAATAACCGCGCCGAACTCACCGAGGCTACGGGTAAACGACAGCGCGATACCGGCCAGCAGCGCTGGAGAAAGCTCAGGCAGGACGACCTTGCGGAAGCTCTGCCAGCGCGTGGCACCCAGCGTTTCCGCCGCTTCTTCGTATTCAGGACCTAACTCTTCGAGCACTGGCTGCACGGTGCGTACAACAAAAGGAATGCTGGTAAAGGCCATCGCGACCGCGATACCGAGCCAGGTATAGGTCACTTTGATATCAAGCTTCGCCAGCCACTCACCGTAAAACCCGTTCACGGAAAAGAGCGAGGCGAGGGTTAACCCCGCCACCGCCGTCGGCAGCGCAAACGGCAGGTCCATTAACGCGTCGAGCAGCGTACGGCCCGGGAAACGGTAGCGGGTTAAGATCCACGCCATCAGCAGGCCAAAGGCCCCGTTAAAAATGGACGCCACGAACGCCGACAGCAGCGTCACCTTATAGGCTGCGACGACCTGCGGGTTGGTTATCACTTCCCAGTACTGCGCCCAGCTCATTTGCGCAAGCTGCATTACCAGCGCGCTGAGCGGCAACAATAAGATCAGGCAGACGAACAGCAGGCTGGTCCCGAGGCTTAAGGTAAAGCCCGGCAGCACGCGTCTGGTAGAGACTGCAAACATTACTTACGCCCCGCCGCCAGCAATTTGTCTAACTCACCGCCGCTGGCAAAATGCGTTTTCATGACATCAGGCCAGGAGCCGAAATGGTCTTCCACGCGGAACAGCTCGGTCTGCGGGAATTTATCCTTCAGTTTGTTCATCACATCCGGGTTATTCACGCGGTAGTAGTAATCGGTAATGATCGTCTGCGCCTGTGGGCTGTACAGGTAGTTAAGGTAAGCTTTTGCCGCTTTCTCTGTGCCGTTGGACTGCACGTTTTTATCTACCCACGCTACCGGGAACTCGGCGAGGATATTGGTTTTCGGGATAACGACCTCGAAGCCCTGCGCATCGTACTGTTTGCGGATATTATTCACTTCCGACTCAAAGCTGATCAGCACATCGCCCAGTCCGCGTTCTGCAAAGGTCGTGGTCGCGCCGCGACCGCCGGTATCAAACACCTCGACGTTTTTCAGGAACTGGGTCATGAACTGCTCGGTTTTCGCTTTATCGTTACCGTCAGCTTTGTCCGCCGCGCCCCACGCAGCCAGATAGGTATAACGCGCGTTACCGGAGGTTTTTGGATTCGGGAAAATCAGCTTCACGTCGGAACGCACCAGGTCATTCCAGTCGTGGATATTTTTCGGGTTGCCCTTACGCACCAGGAAACCCATGGTGGAGTAGAACGGTGAGCTGTTGTTCGGCAAACGACTCTGCCAGTCAGCGGCGATCAGCTTGCCTTTGTCGTGCAGGATCTGCACGTCAGTGACCTGGTTATAGGTCACCACATCCGCTTTCAGCCCCTGGAGAATGGCCAGCGCCTGCTTGGACGACCCTGCGTGTGACTGTTTAATGGTCAGCTTGTCGCCGTTGTTGTCTTTCGCCCACTGCTGTTCAAACGGTGGGTTAAGGGCGGCAAACAGCTCGCGGGAAACATCATACGAACTGTTCAGCAGCTCAGTAGCCTGCGCCTGTGCCACCAGCAGCAAACCTGCCAGTGCCAGCGATCCTTTTTTCAGTACAGTAACGGCCATTGCGCACCCTTATAAATGTGATGACTATCTTATAGTCATAATATTTATAACGAGGACGAAAGGAGTAACGGTTTTATATACCGTTTGGTGATTTACAAGCAGAAAAGAGAATAAGGGTGCAGCCCGTCGTGGTCCGCACCCCAGCCCTCTCCGTGCGGGAGAGGATGGAAAGCACTTACAGCGCCAGCAGACGCTCGACGGACGGGGCGAAGTAGTAGCCGCCGGTCACCGGTTTGGTGAAGCGCAGCATGGCGTCACGCTTGCCGTCGGTATCGCCAAACATGCTCAGCAGCTGCTGTTCGATGTTATGCAGGCGCGCGCAGTACGCACAGAAGTAAAGACCGTGGGTACCGCTTGCTGTGCCGTATGGCAGGCTCTGGCGAACAATCTTCAGACCTTTTCCGTCTTCCTTGAGGTCAACGCGGCTCAGGTGAGAGGTGACAGGACGGGCATCGCCGTCGATCTCTTCGTTGGCCTCTTTCGTACGGCCAATCATCATCTCCTGGTCATGCACGCTCATGCGGTTCAGCTGCTTGAGGTTGTGCTCCCAGCGCTGGACGAACACATAGCTGCCGCCCGCGTCGACGCCGTCTTTGATCACTGCCACTTCACGACGCGTCTCTTCACCCGCCGGGTTTTCAGTTCCGTCAACGAAGCCGCTCAGGTCGCGTTCTTCCACCCAACGGAAACCGTGGATCTCTTCCTGAACGTCAATGCTGTCACCAAAAGCCGCAACCGCCGCCTGGGCAACGGAGAAGTTCACATCATGACGCAGCGAGAGAATGTGGATCAGCACGTCGACCTGCGTTGCGGGTGCCAGGCCTTTACCGTAAGGGATAAAATCCTTCAGCTCTTCGGCGCCTTCGCCACCGCTCAGTTGACGCCAGACGTTATGACCAAAGGCAACGACCGCGCCCAGATGGGCATCCGGGAATTTGGCCTGGAAGGTGGCCAGCTTATCAACGAACGCTTTACTGGCCGCACGCAGGGCATCCACATCCCCTTTAACATTGGCTTCAATCCAAATCGCCGCGCGGCAATGTTCTGGCAAAATGCCACTCTGAACCTGAGACATCGCTCCTCCTGAAATAAAGATGCCACGTCAGCGTGGCATTGATGGCGGCTATTATACCCGTATTTCAGCGAGACGGTTTGTTCAGGCGCAAATTACTGCTTCCAGATAATTTTGCTCACTTTCCAGCTTTTCAGCGTGTCGTCAGACGGCATTAAACCTTCCGGACCACTCCAGGTACCGGTGAAGAGATAGCTGATGTGCTGGCTGCCCTGCGCTTTACATTCCACCGCCACGCCGTCGTCAGACGGGGCGCTGGTGCAGTTGCCGAAGGCCTGTTTATAGAGTTCGCTAAACGGGGTTCCCACTTTCACACCGCTTTCGGTTGGGATGTCGTCGTCCATCACAGCAATGCGGTTTACCGTGCCTTTATCACCGTTAATCACCAGCGCCAGCGTGTCACCCTTCAGCGCTTCGAAATAACGCACGATATTGCCGTTTTCTGTTTTCATGCCGCTGCGCAGGCGATAACCGCCACCCAGTGCATCCTGAAGGGCGTCCTGATCCAGCGCCGTCGCGGCGGTAATTTTACCCACGCCCTGCTCGGTCACTTCCGTTAAAGAGCCAAACCAGTTCCACGGATAGGCCGCAGACCAGTTAATTGATGAGAGCGTTGAACAGCCGGTTAACGCCAGCGGGAGAGCGCATAAAAGTAAACGCAGCGATTTCATTGAAACGTCCTTACGTGTTAAATCAACGCTTGTTGGAGTGCGGTATCGGCAAAAAGTGCCAGGTTAATCTTCCTGATGCGTAAAACAGGCGCGAAGGCGGGGATTCGTCAGCAGCCACAGCAGCGCCACGATATCCGCTACGACCAGCGCAATACCGATCCCCGTAAGCGGTTCACCGCTCCACCAGAGCACCGGTTGCCAGACGAGCAGCGCAAGCTGAGCAAGGATCAGCAGCCAGCGAAGCGCACCCCACAGGCACGGGATCGTATTCCGTCGCCCGCTGCATAAAAACGCCACCACCGCCGGCACGCCCGGCAGCAAGCCGAGCCAGAAGGCATCGTGATCGGGATAGAAGAGCGTCAGAAGCGTATCGCCCTGCCCGCGCGACGCGGCGGCCATCACAAACAGCACCCAGGTACGGGCCTGCAGCAGCAGAACGCACCAGAACAAAAAGGGCAGCCTGACACGCCCTTGCGCATCATAATCTGCCGGATGGATCTCAGTACTCTTCATCTTCTATCAGGCGCTTACCTAAGCTCAGTACGTCCGCGTGTTCATAACCCAGGCGTTCATACATGCCCAGCACCACGTCGTTATCTTCCCGCACCATGATCTGAATCTTCGGGCAGCCGCGGGCAATCAGTTTCTTTTCCAGCCGATTGAGCAGCGCATTGGCGATGCCGCGCGCACGAAATTCCGGGTGCACGCCCAGATAATAGGCCGAGCCGCGATGGCCGTCGTACCCGCCCATCACTGTTCCCACCACCTCGCCGTTGACTTCTGCCACCAGAAACAGACTGACGTCGTGATTCAACTTACGTTCAATATCCATTTCCGGATCGTTCCACGGACGCAGCAGATCGCAGCGCTCCCAAAGGGTGATCACCTCTTCGAAATCTTCCTGGCGAAAAACGCGTATCTCCATGGTATTAACCGCCTTTTCGGGTTTAAAAACAGTGATTATGGCGTGAACATCGCGTTTAGCCAATAACCGGGGAAAAACTCGCCAAAATTTGGCATAATGTCACTTTGTCACGTATTGAAATGAAAAGTAAAACAATTCTCAATAAGGACTGTCGTAACGCTAATCACGATACGATATAACACCAGGACCCCAATTTTTACAATTCAGGCCGCATGAGCACATTCAAACCATTAAAAGCACTCACATCGCGTCGTCAGGTTCTCAAAGCGGGGCTGGCGGCCTTAACGTTAACGGGCATCGCACAGCAGGCTCAGGCAAAAGAAGAGAGCACGCTCAAAACCAGTAACGGACACAGTAAACCGAAATCGAAAAAGCCGGGCGCGAAGCGTCTGGTCATGCTGGACCCCGGTCACGGCGGAATTGACACCGGCGCTATTGGTAAAAACGGTGCGAAAGAAAAGCATGTCGTGTTAGCGATTGCAAAAAATGTGCGCGCAATTTTACGCAGCAATGGCATTGACGCCCGCCTGACGCGTTCTGGCGACACGTTTATTCCGCTGTACGACCGCGTAGAGATCGCCCACCAGCACGGTGCCGATCTGTTTATGTCGATTCACGCGGACGGTTTTACCAACCCGTCGGCGGCGGGGGCTTCGGTGTTCGCCCTCTCCAACCGTGGGGCGAGTAGCGCCATGGCGAAATATCTCTCCGATCGTGAAAACCGGGCGGATGAGGTTGCGGGGAAAAAAGCCACCGACAAAGATCATCTGTTACAGCAGGTGCTGTTTGACCTCGTTCAGACGGACACCATTAAAAACAGCCTGACGCTCGGCTCGCATATTCTGAAGAAGATTAAACCGGTGCATCGCCTGCACAGCAGGAGCACCGAACAGGCGGCGTTCGTGGTGCTTAAGTCGCCGTCAATTCCGTCCGTACTGGTGGAGACGTCGTTCATCACCAACCCGGAGGAAGAGCGCCTGCTCGGCACCACCGCGTTTCGCCAGAAGATCGCCAACGCCATCGCCTCAGGCATAATCAGTTACTTCAACTGGTTCGATAACCAGAAAGCGCACTCCAGGAAACGTTGATGAAACCCAATGCACAGCTGGTAAAAACATTCCTGCTGCAGCTGCAGGATGAGATTTGCCAGAAACTGGCCGCCGCAGATGGCGGTGAATTTCAGGAAGATAGCTGGCAGCGCGAAGCCGGTGGCGGCGGACGCAGCCGCGTGCTGCGTAACGGCGGCATCTTTGAGCAGGCTGGCGTCAATTTTTCCCACGTCCACGGAGACGCGATGCCCGCTTCCGCCACGGCCCATCGACCAGAACTGGCAGGCCGCAGCTTCGAAGCAATGGGCGTATCGCTGGTGGTTCATCCGCACAACCCGTATGTGCCGACCAGCCATGCCAACGTGCGCTTTTTCATTGCTGAAAAACCCGGGGCCGATCCGGTCTGGTGGTTTGGCGGCGGTTTTGACTTAACGCCCTACTACGGGTTTAAAGAAGATGCCGTGCACTGGCATACCACCGCACGCGATCTCTGTCAGCCGTTTGGGGACGACATCTACCCGAAATTTAAAAAATGGTGCGATGACTATTTTTATCTGAAGCACCGCGATGAGCAGCGCGGCATTGGCGGGCTGTTCTTTGACGATCTCAACACGCCAGATTTTGATACCGCGTTCAGCTTTATGCGGGCGGTAGGTGAAGGGTATACCGGGGCCTATCTGCCGATCGTGGCGCGGCGTAAAGATACCGACTACGGCGTGCGCGAGCGCGAGTTCCAGCTTTACCGCCGCGGGCGCTACGTAGAGTTCAACCTGGTATGGGATCGCGGCACGCTGTTTGGCCTGCAGACCGGCGGGCGCACGGAGTCCATTTTGATGTCGATGCCGCCGCTGGTTCGCTGGGAGTACAGCTACGAGCCAAAAGAAGGCAGCCCGGAGGCTGCCCTGAAAGACTTTATTACGATTCGGGACTGGGTGTAATGCCGGCAGGCGCAGCGCTTACAGCGGCTGCGTCTGCGCTTCAACCACCGCCAGTGCCACCATATTCACGATACGACGCACCGAAGCAATCGGCGTCAACACGTGCACTGGCTTCGCCACGCCCATCAGCACCGGTCCTACGGTGACCCCTTCAGAGCTGGAGACACGCAGCAGGTTGTAACTGATGCGGGCCGCTTCCACGTTCGGCATAATCAACACGTTTGCAGAACCTTTCAGCGGGCTGTCCGGCATGCGTTCGTTACGAATGCTCTCCACCAGCGCAGCATCACCGTGCATCTCGCCGTCAATCATCAGTTCCGGCGCACGCTGGCGAACCAGCTCCAGCGTCTGGCGCATTTTGCACGCCGCCGCTGATTTCGACGAACCAAAGTTGGAGTGCGACAGCAGCGCTACCTTCGGTTCAATACCAAAGCGACGCACGGTTTCTGCCGCCATCACGGTGATCTCCGCCAGCTCTTCCGGGCTCGGATCGTCGTTGACGTAGGTGTCGGCAATAAAGGTGTTGCCGCTTGGCAGCAGCAGCGCGTTCATCGCCCCGGCGGTGTGGACCCCTTCGCGATAGCCGAAGATCTCCTGCACCACGCTGAAGTGCTCGTGGTAATCACCGATCGTGCCGCAGATCAACGCATCCGCTTCACCGCGGTGGACCATGATCGCCCCGATCACCGTCGTGTTGCTGATCACGGCCTTTTGCGCCTGCTCCTGGGTGATCCCGCGACGTTTCATGATCGCGTAGTATTCGTTCCAGTACTCTTTAAAGCGCGGATCGGATTCGTTATTAACGATCTCAAAATCCACACCCGCTTTGATCTGCAGCCCCAGTTTCTGAATACGCATCTCGATAACGCTCGGACGACCGATCAGGATTGGCTTCGCCAGACCTAAGGTGATCAGCTCCTGCGTGGCATGCAGAACGCGCGCCTCTTCCCCTTCCGCCAGCACCACGCGTTTCGCGTCGGCACGCGCCTGAGAGAAAATGGGCTTCATAAACAGGTTGGTTTTGTAGACAAACTCGGTGAGCTTATCGACGTAAGCATCGAAATCTTTGATGGGGCGCGTCGCCACACCGGAGTCCATTGCCGCCTTAGCAACCGCCGGGGCGATTTTGACAATCAGACGCGGGTCGAATGGTTTTGGAATGATGTAGTCCGGGCCAAAGCTCAGATCCTGGTCACCATACGCCGAGGCGACCACTTCGCTCTGCTCGGCATGCGCCAGTTCCGCAATGGCATGAACGGCCGCGAGCTTCATCTCTTCGTTGATCGCCGTCGCGCCCACGTCCAGCGCCCCGCGGAAGATGAACGGGAAGCAGAGAACGTTGTTCACCTGGTTCGGGTAATCGGAACGACCGGTACAGATAATGGCATCTTCACGCACGGCTTTTGCCAGCGGCGGCAGAATTTCCGGTTCCGGGTTTGCCAGCGCCAGAATCATTGGCGCACGCGCCATTTTCTTCACCATCTCCTGGGTCAGCACTTTCGGGCCTGAACAGCCAAGGAAGATATCCGCGCCGTCAATCACGTCCTCCAGCGTGCGTTTACCGTCGTCTTCTACCGCGTAGGCCGCTTTGGTTTCCGCCATGTTCGGCTCACGGTCCTTGTAGATAACGCCTTTGGAGTCGCAGACCACAATGTTGTGCTTCTGCATGCCCAGCGCCACCAGCAGGTTCATACAGGCGATTGCCGCCGCGCCTGCGCCGGAGACCACCATACGCACGTCAGAGAGATTTTTCTCAACCACACGCAGACCGTTCAGAATGGCCGCGGTGCTGATAATCGCAGTACCGTGCTGGTCATCATGGAACACGGGAATGTTCATACGCTCGCGCAGTTTCTGCTCAATATAGAAACATTCCGGCGCTTTGATGTCTTCGAGGTTGATCCCACCGAAGGTCGGTTCCAGCGCGGCAACCACGTTGATAAATTTATCAGGATCGAGCTCATCCACTTCGATATCGAACACGTCAATACCGGCAAATTTCTTGAACAGAACACCCTTGCCTTCCATCACGGGCTTACCGGCCAGCGCACCAATATTGCCTAATCCCAGCACCGCCGTCCCGTTAGAGATCACGGCGACCAGGTTGCCACGCGCGGTGTATTTATAGGCTGCCAGCGGATCTTTTTCGATTTCGAGGCACGGCGCCGCGACGCCGGGTGAGTAGGCCAGCGCCAGATCGCGCTGAGTCGCCAGCGGTTTTGTCGGGGAGACCTGAATTTTACCTGGGACAGGGAACTCGTGGAAATCGAGAGCACTCTGTTTTAACTGATCATCCATCTTATTTTTCCTTTCACGTATCGGTCAAAAGGGTGACGTTTGCGATCCTGAAGCACACCCTGGTGTGCCGCCTAGTATCGCCGCAGGCAGCCACATAAACTTTGAAGGCTGCCAAACTCTCACCATTGCAGAATAAAAATTGTTATCAATTTATAACAACCATGTTACCCGTCTCAGAAAGCAATGCCTCCCCCGTCTGCTATGCTTTTTTGTTAAGTCCATCATGATTTTTGCAGAAGTGTGAACTAACGCACTCGAGTAACTCTTTTATTTCCAAGGAGTAATTATTTATGAACCAACTAGACGGCATCAAACAATTCACTACCGTGGTCGCCGACAGCGGTGATATCGAGTCGATTCGCCACTATCAGCCCGAAGATGCGACCACTAACCCTTCGCTGCTGCTCAAAGCGGCCGGTCTTGCTCATTTTAGTCATCTGATTGATGACGCTATCGACTACGGTAAACAGCGCGGTAAAACACAGGAGCAGCAGGTCGCCGAAGCGAGCGACAAGCTGGCCGTTAATTTCGGTGCGGAAATTCTGAAAAGCATCCCGGGACGCGTCTCTACCGAAGTGGACGCCCGCCTCTCCTTCGACCAGGAGAAGAGCATCACGAAAGCCCGCCGCCTGGTTGAGCTCTACCAGGAGCAGGGCATCGATAAATCGCGCATTCTGATTAAGCTGGCCTCAACCTGGGAAGGGATCCGCGCGGCGGAAGTTCTGGAAAAAGAGGGGATCCATTGCAACCTGACGTTGCTGTTCTCCTTTGCGCAGGCGCGCGCCTGTGCCGAAGCCGGCGTCTTCCTGGTGTCTCCGTTCGTCGGGCGAATCTATGACTGGTATCAGGCTAAACAGCCGATGGATCCGTACGTGGTGGATGAGGACCCGGGCGTGAAATCGGTGCGTAATATCTACGACTATTACAAACAGCACCGCTACGAAACCATCGTGATGGGCGCCAGCTTCCGCCGTACCGAGCAGATCCTCGCCCTGGCAGGCTGTGACCGCCTGACCATCTCCCCTAACCTGCTTAAAGAGCTGCAGGACAAAGAGGAGACGGTTATCCGCAAACTGGTGCCCACATCAACCGTCCTCCCCAAACCTAAAGCCATGACCGAAGCGGAATTCCGCTGGGAGCACAATCAGGACGCAATGGCCGTCGAAAAACTGGCGGAAGGCATCCGCCTGTTCGCCGTCGACCAGCGCAAACTTGAAGATCTTCTTGCCGCCAAACTTTAACCTTGCCACGGAGTGAATTATGTCCCGTAAAGAGCTAGCCAATGCCATTCGCGCCCTCAGCATGGATGCCGTGCAGAAAGCCAATTCCGGCCACCCTGGCGCCCCCATGGGCATGGCTGACATTGCCGAAGTGCTGTGGAATGATTTCCTGAAGCACAACCCGAACGATCCCAGCTGGTACGATCGCGACCGTTTTATTCTCTCTAACGGCCACGCCTCCATGCTGCTCTACAGCCTGCTGCACCTTTCCGGCTACGACCTGCCGCTATCCGAGTTAAAAAACTTCCGCCAGCTGCACTCAAAAACGCCGGGCCACCCGGAGATAGGCTATACGCCGGGTGTGGAGACCACCACCGGGCCGCTCGGCCAGGGGTTAGCCAACGCGGTCGGGCTGGCGATTGCCGAACGCACGCTGGCGGCGCAGTTTAACCAGCCAGACCACGAGATTGTCGATCACTACACTTATGTGTTTATGGGCGACGGCTGTCTGATGGAGGGGATTTCTCACGAAGTCTGTTCGCTGGCGGGCACGCTGGGGCTGGGCAAGCTGATCGGATTTTACGATCACAACGGTATCTCCATCGACGGGGAGACCAAAGGCTGGTTTACCGACGACACGGCAAAACGGTTTGAGGCCTACCACTGGCACGTAGTGCATGAAATTGACGGTCACGACCCAGAAGCGGTGAAAAAAGCGATTCAGGAAGCGCAAAGCGTGAAGGACAAACCGTCCCTGATCATCTGTCGCACCACCATCGGTTTCGGCTCACCGAACAAAGCGGGTAAAGAGGAAGCCCACGGCGCGGCGCTGGGTGAAGAAGAAGTGGCGCTGACCCGGCAGAAACTGGGCTGGAAATACCCACCGTTTGAGATCCCGAAAGAGATCTACCGCGAGTGGGACGCCCGCGAAGAGGGTGAAAAAGCCCAGCACGCGTGGAATGAAAAATTTGCCGCCTATCAAAAAGCCCACCCGGAACTGGCCGCTGAATTCTCGCGTCGCATGAGCGGTAGCCTGCCGGAGGACTGGGAAGCGAAAACCCAGGCGCTGATTGAAAATCTGCAGTCTAACCCGGCGAAAATTGCCACCCGTAAGGCCTCGCAAAACACGCTGAACGCCATCGGCCCCCTCCTGCCCGAACTGCTGGGCGGCTCCGCGGATCTGGCTCCAAGTAACCTGACCATCTGGTCTGGCTCAAAATCGCTGAAAGAGGATATTGCCGGGAACTATATCCACTACGGGGTACGTGAGTTCGGGATGACCGCCATTGCCAATGGCATCGCCCATCACGGCGGGTTTGTGCCCTACACTGCTACCTTCCTGATGTTCGTTGAGTACGCCCGTAACGCGGCGCGTATGGCGGCATTAATGAAAGCGCGGCAGATCATGGTCTACACCCACGATTCGATTGGTCTGGGTGAAGACGGTCCCACGCACCAGGCCGTTGAGCAGCTGGCGAGCCTGCGTTTGACGCCAAACTTCAGCACCTGGCGTCCGTGCGATCAGGTCGAAGCAGCGGTTGGCTGGAAGCTGGCGGTTGAGCGCCACACGGGGCCAACGGCATTAATTCTGTCGCGGCAAAACCTGGCCCAGATTGAACGCACGCCGGAGCAGGTAAAAAATATCGCCCGCGGCGGGTACATCCTGAAAGACAGCGGCGGCAAACCGGATGTCATCCTGATTGCTACCGGTTCTGAGGTGGAAATTACCGTGAAGGCAGCGGAAAAACTGACCGCCGAAGGTCATGCGGTACGCGTGGTATCCCTGCCGTCCACCGACATTTTTGATGCTCAGGATGAGGCCTACCGTGAATCGGTCCTGCCCTCTAACGTCGCAGCCCGTGTGGCCGTCGAGGCGGGTATCGCCGACTACTGGTACAAATATGTCGGGCTGAAAGGTGCTATCGTCGGGATGCGTGGGTACGGCGAGTCGGCGCCTGCCGACAAGCTGTTCCCGTATTTTGGCTTTACCGTTGAGAATGTGGTTGAGAAGGCGCTGAGCGTAATTTAGCGCGTGATCCACAACGTGGGCCAGGCATCTGGCCCATTCCAGTTATCGCAGCTGGGCTCTTCTGCATAACGCACCAGGCGGAAACGCTGGCCGTCAAAACGCCAGCGCGTCTGGACCCCACAATCGCCAAGACCGCGCCCCAACGCGAGCGTAGTCAGCTCGCGCGTTTTCTCATCAAAGCGGGCATTCATCAATTCGATTTCACTGCTATCGTCTGCAGGGGTGAAAGGCAGACGCAGCCTTACGCTGCGGGAAGAAAACGGCTTTTTGCGCGATACCAGCCAGGCCAGATCGACCGTGTTATACGCCCCCGCCTCACAGCTAATAATCAGCAATGCTTTTTCATCGGTTAACGCGGTGACGCGCACTTCCCGGCGGTTAGGATCGAGCGAGCACTGGCTGTTGTTCATCCGCCAGGTGCCATAATCCAGCAGGTCATTCAGTTCGGCATGGGAGAGCGGCGTCGGCGTCGGATTGACTACCGCCACCTTTTTTAAGGCGGGTGCAGGCGGCACGCTTAACGGCGGATCGTCACCTTTTTTAATCCAGGCCGTTTCACTCCCGACACGTTTCTGCTGCGCGTCAATAAACAACAGCGCGGCTTTCAGGCCGTTCAGAGAGATAACCTGGTCACCGCCGCGCAAGGTCAGGGCTTTTCCTTCCTGGATATTTTTCAGAAACGCCGTGATGGTGGCGGCATCATCACTTTTCAGATGCCACGGGGTTAACTGCCAGTGCTGCCGATCCAGCTTGAGAGGAACCTTATCCAGCAACAACCGTGGCGCAATATCCGCTTCTTTCACGGCAGGGTCAGCAAGGCCGCCGAGATCGATACGCAGCGTAGCGTCGGTTTTCGCGCCGGCACTGCGGCTGAGCGTCATGACCAGCCCCCGGTGTTCACCGGTATTGCGTGCGAGGCAAAAATTCTGGTTATTGCAGGTCACCTGCCAGTCAGAAAATAATTGCTGGGCAGGCGCAGCCCACACCTGCGAGGAGGTGAGCACGCAAAACAGGCAGAGAAGAGAGACGCAATAGCGCATGAATGGCACAATCCCGGAACGAAAACGCTTAACTGGGCTGTATCTTCGTGTTCCCGCCCGGGTTGCTCAATCGGATTTATCGGATAGATTTATCCGAAATACATTCTATCACCGTTCGAAAGAGGCGTTCATCAGCCCGGTCGTTTGAAGATACTGTAGTAATATCACAGCTTTACCATCCCTGATTTCCCCGGCATGCATCATCTCCAGCGCCCGGGAAAACGGCAACTCCAGCACTTCAATATCTTCATCTTCCACGCCACCGCCGCGGTGAGTACGCTGCGCATCGCTGTATTCCGCGATGAAGAAGTGGACGATTTCCGTCACGCCGCCAGGAGACATAAACAGCTCGAAGACTTTTTTGACCTCTCCCACTTCAAAGCCCGTCTCTTCGACGGCCTCTTTGCGGATGCACACTTCCGGCTCGTCGTCATCAAGCAGGCCCGCACAGGTTTCAATCAACCTTCCGTCAGGGTTGCCATTGACCCATGTTGCTACCCTGAACTGACGGATCAGCACCACACTCTGCTTTTCACGGTTATAGAGCAAAATGGTGGCGCCATTGCCGCGGTCATAGACCTCGCGTTTATGGCGGATCACTTCACCGTTATTACGGGTTAAATCGTAAGTGATGTTACGCAGGACAAAGTAGTTTTCAGAAAGGATTTTGTCTTTGATAACGTCAATTTTCAGGGTCATACGGGCTCCACGACACAATGAGTCTTCCTATAGTACGCCGTGAAACCCGCTTTGTCGCCCGCCTGGTTTAGTGCGTTTTCGGCACACTGACCTCAAGCCAGTCGAGGATCCCCCGCGCCGCATGACGCCCTTCCGCCATCGCCGTCACCACCAGATCAGCGCCGCGCACCGCATCACCGCCGGCGAAAATTTGCGGGTTAGACGTCTGGTAACGATAGCGACTTTCCACCGAGGCAATGATTCGCCCCCAGTCATCGGTGTTGACGCCCTGACTCTCCAGCCAGGGCATGGCATGTGGGTTAAAGCCAAAAGCCATAATCACCGCATCGGCCGGCATGACAAACTCGCTGCCCTCCACCGGGACGGGTCGACGACGCCCCTGCGCATCCGGCTCTCCCATCCGGGTGCGCAGCATCCGGATGCCGTTAACCTTGCCGTCAGCAGCAAGGGTCAATTCAACGGGCTGGACGTTAAATTCAAATGCGGCTCCCTCTTCTTTCGCATTCTTCACCTCTTTTTTCGAGCCCGGCATATTGGCTTCATCCCGGCGATAGGCGCAGGTGACTTTTGCCGCGCCGTGACGTAACGCGGTGCGCACGCAGTCCATTGCGGTATCGCCCCCGCCCAGCACCACCACGTTGAGCCCACGGGTGTCGATAAACGGTTCGTTGGCCGTCGCGTCCAGCCCCATGACGTGGCGCGTGTTCCCCACCAGGAACGGCAGTGCATCGTAGACGCCCGGCGCATCTTCATGGGGGATGCCCGCTTTCATCGAACGATAGGTTCCCACGCCAATGAACAGGGCGTCGTAATCTGTTTGCAACTGAGACAACGATACATCGCTGCCCACGTCGCAGTTCAGCTCGAAGTGAACCCCCATCGCAGTAAAAATCTCTCTGCGTCGTGCGAGCAGGGATTTATCCAGCTTAAAGGCCGGAATGCCGAAGGTCAGCAAGCCGCCGATTTCGGGATGCCTGTCATAGACCGTTACGCTCACCCCGCTGCGCACCAGCACATCCGCGCATGCCAGTCCGGCAGGCCCCGCGCCGATAATCGCGACGCGTTTTCCCACCGAAGAAACGCCAGACATATCCGGTCGCCAGCCCAGCGCCAGCGCCTGGTCAGAGATGTAGCGCTCGAGGTTGCCAATGGTCACTGACCCTGATGCATCGCGCACGGTGCAGGCACCTTCACATAACCTGTCCTGCGGGCAGACCCGGCCAGTAATTTCAGGTAAACAGTTGGTCTGATGAGAAAGTTCAACCGCGCCGAGGATGTCACCGGCGTTAATCCGTTCAATCCACTGCGGAATGTGGTTGTGCAGCGGGCAGGTCCATTCACATATGCTGTGCTCCCCGCATTTCAGGCAGCGCGATGCCTCGCGTCTGGCCTGTTCGGTCCGAAACGGCAGGTATATTTCATTGAAATGGCCAACCCGCTCTTCGGCAGCCAGTTTGTCGGGCTCGCCGCGTGGTGGTGTGTTGTGCATCTGCTGCAGTTTGGTGGGTGCCGTCTCCTCGCTGACTGCCTCACTGTGCCAGGGCTGCGCCTCCAGCCTGGCGGTGCGCTGACGGCGCGATTTTGCCAGGTTATCCAGCACGTCAGGCGTCGCCAGCATCAGCACATCTGCCGGGCAATTTTCAATACAGGCCGGGCCCTGCGGGCGGGTCAGGCAGAGATCGCATTTATACGCCGAAGCTTTTGCACTGCCGTTGTCGAGCGGCGTAACGATAATCTCCATTGTGCCGAAGGGACAGGCAACCATGCAGGCTTTACAACCGATGCATTTTTGTTGATTCACCTGTACGCTGTCATCGCATTTGCTGATGGCGCCGTTCGGGCAACTGAGTGCACACGGGGCATTTTCACAGTGGTGACAGGTGACGGGGCTGTTCTGCGCGCCAGAGTTAAGGACCGTAATACGGGGATGGAAATGGCGCTCGCTCAGGACATGTTGCTCATCATTATGCGCCATTACGCAGGCAACTTCGCAGGCATGGCACCCAATACATTGCTGGCTGTTAGCCATAATAAAACGATTCATAACGACACCTGTTTTTGGTTCAATAACCTTATTCTTTGTATGAATATGGTATTTACTCATCACAGCGTCGTCAGGCAATGTTCAATTGCCCGGAATGCCAAACTATTTCCAGTGAACCTGTGGCAGATCAATTTTATTCAGGAAGCCGTTCTGTGACCGTTAAACGCCCTGTTTCCGCAAGCCTGGCCTGGGCTTTCTTTTCGATGATTGTGTTATCCGTTCTGACCAGCACCGTCGCGCTGCTGACGCTTGCCAGCAGCCAGCGTGACGCCGAAGCCATCAATATTGCGGGTTCACTGCGTATGCAGAGTTACCGGCTGGGCTATGAGATGCAGCGCAACAGCCCTTCCCTGACACAGCATCGCCAACACTGGCAACACACCCTGAGCGCACCTGCACTACAAAAGCTGAACCGCTGGTACGTGCCGGACGATGTCAAACAGCGCTACCAGCAGCTGCATCTGGCCTGGCAGGAGATGGATACGCACATCGCCCGCGGCGATCTCGCGTGGTATCAAACCCATATCGAAGATTTTGTTGGCCGCATTGATGCCTTTGTGCTCGCCCTTCAGCACTATACCGAACATAAAATTCAGACGGTGACCCTGCTCTCGCTGGCCGGTGCGCTGGGGATCCTGCTGCTGACGGTGTTTACCCTGCGACGCATCCGTCGCCAGGTTGTCTTGCCCCTCAACAATCTGGTCGCCGCAAGCGAACGCGTTGAACGGGGACAATTTGATACCCCGGCACCGGATACCGCTTTGCCGAATGAACTCGGTCAGCTGTCCCGCGCCTTTAACCATATGTCGGCGGAGTTACACACCCTCTATCGCTCGCTTGAAGATTCGGTTGCGGAAAAGACCCGGCACCTGAACGAGGCGCACCAGCAGCTCGAAATGCTGTTCAAATGTTCGCAGGCGCTCAACACCGGACAGATAGACAGCCACTGTTTCCGCCATATATTGCAAATCGTCCATGAATACACCCGGATGAATTATCTGGAGTTACGGACCAGCGACGACTGGCGTCTGTGTGAAGGAAGTGAGGCAGCCGACATGCCGCTGCAAAACCTGCCGGTGCTGATGCAGGGCACGCTCTACGGCGAGCTGCGCTGGCAGAGCGAGACGGACAGCGTCCCGCTTCCGCTGATGAGAAGCGTGGCGACAATGCTCGGGCGCGGGCTTTACTTCAACCAGGCACAAAAGCATTACCAGCAGTTGCTGCTGATGGAAGAGCGGGCGACGATTGCCCGCGAACTGCATGATTCCCTCGCGCAGGTGTTGTCGTATCTGCGGATCCAGCTTGCGCTGCTTAAGCGTGCCGTACCGCAAGAGAATGCCCCCGCGCAGACCATCATCACCGACTTCTCCCGCGAGCTTAACAATGCCTGGCATCAGCTTCGCGAGCTGCTCACCACCTTCCGCCTGACGCTCAACCACGCTAACCTGCCGGCGGCCCTTCAGGAGTCACTCGACGGTCTGCAGAGCCAGACGCAGGCAAAGCTGCATCTTGACTGTCGCCTCTCCTCGCTGGCCCTTGACGCACAAAAGCAGGTGCATCTGCTGCAGATCGTGCGTGAAGCGGTGTTGAACGCAATCAAGCACGCGCAGGCCAGCGAGATCACCGTAAGCTGCATCACCGCCGTGGACGGCACGCACAGCGTGAGCATTCGCGACAATGGCATCGGGATTGGCGAAGCCAGCGAGCCGCCGGGACATTACGGGCTGAATATTATGCGTGAACGCGCGGAACGGCTCGGCGGTACCCTGCACTTTTCGCAGCCACAAAATGGGGGAACACAGGTGAGCGTGACATTCCCTTCGTCGCTGGCGTTAACAGGTAAATAACCGTAAAGGGGGCAGCGCAGAGAAACGCGCATGATAATTTACATTATCTCCTTTATTTCTCCACGTTTGGTCTTCGTCTTGCCGCTAAAGTGGTGCGGGCAATAAACAATAATGACGTGCAGCAAAACGAGGTCAATTTTTCATGGCGAATTTTTTCATCGATCGCCCCATTTTTGCCTGGGTACTTGCCATTCTGTTGTGTCTGACAGGTGTCCTGGCCATTACTTCACTTCCCGTTGAGCAATACCCCGATCTGGCACCCCCTAACGTGCGTGTCACAGCAAACTATCCCGGCGCCTCGGCACAGACGCTGGAAAATACCGTGACGCAGGTTATCGAGCAGAACATGACGGGTCTGGATAACCTGATGTACATGTCCTCACAAAGCAGCGCCACGGGCCAGGCGACGGTGACCCTGAGCTTTACGGCCGGGACTGACCCGGACGAAGCGGTGCAGCAGGTACAAAATCAGCTGCAGTCAGCCATGCGAAAACTGCCGCAGGCAGTGCAAAATCAGGGCGTTACCGTACGTAAAACGGGGGATACCAATATTTTGACCATCGCGTTTGTCTCCACCGATGGTTCCATGGATAAGCAGGATATTGCGGACTACGTTGCCAGTAACATTCAGGACCCGCTCAGCCGTATTAACGGCGTAGGGGATATCGACGCCTACGGGTCACAATATTCAATGCGCATCTGGCTCGATCCTGACAAGCTGAACAGCTTCCAGATGACGGCGACTGACGTGACGGACGCCATCAAGTCGCAGAACGCCCAGATTGCCGTAGGGCAGCTGGGAGGAACGCCTTCCGTCGAAAAACAAGCCCTGAATGCCACCATTAACTCGCAATCGCTGCTTCAGACTCCGGACCAGTTCCGCAACATCACCCTGCGCGTGAATCAGGACGGTTCAGAAGTGCGGCTGGGCGATGTCGCCACGGTGGAAATGGGCGCGGAAAAGTACGACTACCTGAGCCGCTTTAACGGTAATCCCGCCTCCGGCCTGGGGATTAAACTGGCCTCCGGCGCAAATGAAATGGCGACGGCGAAACTGGTGTTAGACCGCCTGGACGAGCTGTCGAACTATTTCCCTCACGGCCTTGAATACAAAGTCGCCTACGAAACCACCTCCTTCGTTAAAGCGTCGATTGAGGATGTGGTGAAGACCCTGCTGGAAGCCATCGCGCTGGTCTTCCTGGTCATGTACCTGTTCCTGCAAAACTTTCGGGCGACGCTGATCCCGACCATAGCTGTCCCCGTGGTTCTGCTGGGCACCTTCGCGGTGCTTTACGCGTTTGGCTACAGCATCAACACGCTGACGATGTTTGCAATGGTGCTGGCAATTGGCCTTCTGGTGGATGACGCCATCGTGGTGGTTGAAAACGTCGAGCGCATCATGAGCGAGGAAGGTCTTTCCCCGCGCCAGGCCACGCGTAAATCGATGGGGCAAATACAGGGCGCGTTAGTCGGCATCGCCATGGTGCTTTCGGCGGTCTTTATCCCGATGGCCTTCTTTGGCGGCACAACCGGCGCCATTTACCGCCAGTTCTCGATAACTATCGTCTCGGCAATGGTGCTTTCGGTACTGGTGGCGCTGATCCTGACCCCTGCGCTCTGCTCTACCCTTCTTAAGCCTTTGCACAAAGGCGAGCAGCATGGTCAGAAAGGGTTCTTCGGCTGGTTTAACCGCATGTTTAACCGCAATGCCGCGCGTTATGAATCCGCTGTCGGTAAAGTGTTGCACCGCAGCCTGCGCTGGATGCTGATTTACGTAGTGCTGCTGGGCGGAATGGTCTGGCTGTTCCTGCATCTGCCTACCTCGTTCCTGCCAATGGAGGACCGGGGAATGTTCACCACCTCCGTGCAACTTCCGAGCGGCGCGACGCAGCAGCAGACGCTGAAAGTGGTCGAAAAAGTCGAACAGTACTTCTTCACCCAGGAGAAAGATAATGTGGTGTCGGTCTTCTCCACCGTGGGCTCTGGCCCGGGCGGTAACGGGCAGAACGTTGCCCGTATGTTTGTACGCCTGAAGGACTGGGACGAGCGCGACACAAAAACGGGGACCGCGTCGGCCATCATTGAACGCGCAACCCACGCTTTTACGAAGATCAACGAAGCGCGCGTCTTTGCCAGCAGCCCACCGGCCATTAGCGGGCTGGGCAGTTCTGCCGGGTTTGACATGGAGCTGCAGGATCACGCCGGTGCAGGCCACACGGCGCTGATGGCGGCGCGCGATAAGCTGTTAGCGCTGGCGGGCAAAGACGCTGACCTGACCCGCGTTCGTCATAACGGCCTGGATGACAGCCCGCAGCTGCAGGTGGATATTGATCAGCGTAAGGCGCAGGCTCTGGGTGTTTCCATCGACGACATTAACGACACCCTGCAGACGGCCTGGGGCTCAAGCTATGTGAATGACTTTATGGATCGTGGGCGTGTGAAAAAAGTGTATGTCCAGTCCGCCGCGCCGTTCCGTATGTTGCCGAATGATATTAACCGCTGGTTTGTTCGTAATAACGCAGGCGGGATGGTGCCGTTCTCGGCGTTCGCCTCGTCGCACTGGGAGAGTGGTTCGCCGCGTCTGGAACGCTATAACGGCTATTCGGCGGTAGAAATCGTCGGTGAAGCCGCGCCGGGCGTCAGTACCGGTACCGCCATGGACACCATGGAGAAACTGGTGCAACAGCTGCCTGCCGGGTTTGGGCTGGAGTGGACGGCGATGTCTTATCAGGAGCGGCTCTCCGGGGCACAGGCGCCTGCGCTTTACGCGCTTTCCCTGCTGGTGGTCTTCCTCTGTCTTGCCGCGCTGTATGAAAGCTGGTCCGTTCCGTTCTCGGTCATGCTGGTGGTGCCGCTTGGCGTCATCGGTGCGCTGCTGGCGACCTGGATGCGCGGTCTGGAGAATGATGTGTACTTCCAGGTAGGGCTGCTCACCGTGATCGGCCTGTCGGCGAAAAACGCGATCCTGATTGTTGAGTTTGCCAACGAGATGAATGCCAAAGGCCACGAGCTGATGGCGGCCACACTGCACGCCTGCCGTCAGCGCTTGCGTCCGATCCTGATGACGTCGCTGGCATTTGTCTTTGGGGTATTACCGATGGCAACCAGCACCGGTGCGGGCTCCAGCAGCCAGCATGCGGTAGGTACAGGGGTGATGGGAGGCATGATTTCGGCAACCGTCCTGGCCATTTATTTTGTGCCGCTGTTCTTTGTGCTTGTGCGTCGCCGCTTCCCGCTGAAGGAACGTCCTGAATAACAGTACGTAATAAAAAAGGCGGCTCTCAGGGCCGCCTTTTAGGGTGTGTGATTAATTCACACTATGGTTATTTTACTTATTTAAGTGCTCTTGCAATTCTTACTGAATGTCATTTACGAAGCATGCCTTCGATAAAATCTTTCCAGTTCCCCAGTTCACGTTCAATCATAACTACCTCTCTTATTATTATGCGCATTCTACGAAAACGTATCATCATTGTGAAGACCGTCTAACCTATCGCTGTGATTGTACCCCGCTACTGTCAGGGATTTATGATAAATATGAACGCAGGGCCTTAAATTTTGTGTGACGCTCAGCAATATTTTGAAATAACCATACAGGCAGGTGAGATTTAAATTACCGCCTGAGTTCATTAGCATTTTCGGTCTTATGGACATCTATGCTTAAATGATGAAAGAATATTCAGCGTACAGTTGTGAGTTGAATTAAGAAGAAGTGTAAATCAAGACAATTCCTGAATGTGTTATATTCCACTTAAGGATATATCTTCGAAATTACTGAACATTTAATCATCATAAGAACAAAAGGATTCACCATGGTTGTGATGTACGGCATTAAAAATTGCGACACCATCAAAAAAGCACGCCGCTGGCTGGAAGCAAACAACGTGGAGTACCGTTTCCATGACTATCGCGTTGACGGGCTTGATGCAGAATTTCTGCATACCGCTATCAAGGAACTGGGTTGGGAGGCGCTGCTGAATACCCGTGGTACCACCTGGCGTAAACTGGATGAAGCCGTCCGGGCTGGCATCACCGACGCCGACAGTGCCGCCAAACTGATGCTCAAAATGCCGGCAATCATCAAACGCCCATTGCTCTGCGCGCCCGGGCAGCCTATGCTGCTGGGTTTCAGTGAAACCCTTTATTCCGACTTTTTTCGTTGAGGTGTAGTTTATGTCATGCCCGGTCATTGAGCTGACTCAGCAGCTTATTCGCCGTCCCTCCCTTAGCCCGGACGACGCAGGTTGTCAGGCATTAATGATTGAGCGCCTGCGTGCCATCGGTTTCACCGTTGAACGCATGGACGTTGGCGACACCCAGAACTTCTGGGCATGGCGCGGTCAGGGCGAAACGCTGGCCTTTGCCGGACATACCGACGTCGTTCCTGCAGGTGATGCGGATCGCTGGATCAACCCGCCGTTTGAACCGACCATCCGCGATGGCATGTTGTTCGGGCGCGGTGCGGCAGACATGAAAGGCTCGCTGGCGGCGATGGTCGTGGCGGCAGAGCGCTTCGTTGCCCAACATCCGAACCACAGAAACCGCCTCGCGTTTCTGATCACCTCTGATGAAGAAGCCAGCGCCCATAACGGCACCGTGAAGGTCGTTGAGGCGCTGATGGCCCGTAATGAGCGTCTCGACTACTGCCTGGTCGGCGAGCCGTCCAGTACGGAAGTGGTGGGAGACGTCGTCAAAAATGGTCGCCGTGGTTCGCTGACCTGCAATTTGACCCTTCATGGCGTTCAGGGGCACGTTGCCTATCCACACCTGGCCGATAACCCGGTCCATCGCGCGGCACCGATGCTGAACGAACTGGTGACCATCGAGTGGGATAAAGGCAATGAGTTCTTCCCGCCGACCAGCATGCAGATTGCAAACCTGAAGGCCGGTACCGGCAGCAACAACGTGATCCCGGGTGATTTCTTTGTCCAGTTTAACTTCCGCTTCAGCACTGAACTGACCGATGAGATGATCAAAGCGCGCGTTATCGCGCTGCTGGAAAAATATAATCTGCGTTACACCGTGGACTGGTGGCTTTCCGGCCAGCCGTTCCTGACCCAGCGCGGCAAACTGGTGGATGCGGTAGTGAACGCCATCGAGCACTATAATGAAATTAAGCCACAACTGCTGACGACAGGTGGCACCTCAGACGGACGCTTTATTGCCCGGATGGGGGCCCAGGTTGTCGAACTGGGGCCGGTGAACGCAACCATTCATAAAATCAATGAATGTGTGAATGCTGCTGATTTACAGCTGCTGGCCCGTATGTATCAACGAATTATGGAGCAACTCGTCGCCTGACGAACGCTCTGAGAGGAATAGCGAATGGACTGGCTTTCAAAGTACTGGTGGATTCTGGTGTTAGTGTTTCTGGTCGGCGTGTTACTTAACGTCATTAAAGATCTTAAGCGCGTTGATCACAAAAAGTTTCTCGCCAACAAACCGGATCTTCCACCGCATCGTGATTTTAACGATAAGTGGGACGATGATGACGACTGGCCGAAGAAAGACCAGAAGAAGTGATTCTCTGTCCCCTCTCCTGCGGGAGAGGGGGCTACATCACATAAACTCGACGATATCATCGTCATTTGGCTTGCCACCGCTGAGCGCTTCATCAAAGTAGTGCTTCGGTACGGTATAACGCAGATGATCGAGCGCAAACTGCATGCTGCGGTCATCAATCGCGTGCCCCAGATCGTCTACAATATCCAGCGTCACATCCCCGCCTTCGCGGATCAGTGCTTCCTGCGCGGCAACCGCATGCGAAAGTTCAATCACACGGTCTTCACCACCGTGGATCAGATGGATCGTGGTCTGCGTCGTCGCGCGTTGCGGTAACGTCGCAAAGCGACCGTTAAAAGCAATCACACGCGACACCAGGCCTGGCTGCGCTTTTACGCTCTCCAGGGACATGATAGACCCCTGCGAAAAGCCAATCAGCGCGGTCGCATCGGCACCAACGCCGCTCTGCTGCTGCCAGTAACGCACGGTGTCGATAAAGACAGGCATGACGGCGTCAATACGTGCCTGACGGTTCTCTTCCGTAACGCCCTGAACGGAGAACCACTGCCGTCCGTTCGGACCACACGGCTCCACCCCGCCAATACTGACAATCAGCGCCTGCGGAAATACCGGGGCAAACCAGCTGCCAATCTGGCCCATATTGACGGCATTATCGCCAACACCATGAAACAGAAGCAGTAACTGTTTAGCCGGTTTATCAGGGCTTTGAACAACAAAATGATCGTGTTTCATGGCGGTCTCCTTATTTGATGGCCTGGATTCTACGCCTCTCAGGAGGAATGACCATGCCACTTTACTGAAGAAGTCATTGAAAAAATTGCCATTGCAAAATGTCGTCTTTCAGCTGCTGACAGCGTGCAGGTTCAAGGCTTTCAAGCGCTTGCGCCGTTTCACTGCGAAGCCTGGCCAGTAACGCTTTTCGCCCCGAAAGAAGCAGTTCAGCGCTGAGCCGGGCGTCATCACTTCTCGCCTCCACTTTCCCGCGCAGGGCGGGCAGCGGCATGTCCACGCTTAGCAGCAACCGCGTTAACGCCGCGACGGAGGTAGAAAATGCGCGATGGGCAAAGGCAAACCCCGCCAGCTCCAGCCAGTCGTCACTATTAAGGGTAGCCTCCCAGCCATCGTCCACCGGGATCTTTTCACCGTTCAGGGCCGATAACACGCGCGCATCGCGGCGCAGTCGCTGATGCGCCTGCTCACACAGCTGTCGCCCCGCGTCGCTGAGCGGCAGCAAGGCCATTGCGGTATAACAGCCGCTGCTGGCTTCGCGATGGCTGCCCATGCGCACCAGCACAAAGCCGCATCGCTGCCAGAAACGCCACAGTTCATCGGTATAGCCAAAGCTCACCGACAGGTAATCCTCGCCGCTTGCGTTGCGGATCAGTGCCTGTCCGATGCCTTCCCGTTGACGACGAGGATGTACCGCTATTCGGGTCACCCGTCGGCCTTTGAGCGTTGCCGCCAGCGGGGAGCCGCCATGCGCGGCAAGGGACTGCGCCACCAGGTTCCCGCGAGGGCGGCGGAACCCCGCCCAGACGGCACGGCTGAGCTGCGCTGTTAATCCCCCCTCTTCCACCAGCCAGAGCGCCCCGGCAATGACAGAGTCCGTTTGGGCGACGGCGAAGTGCTGGCCGGGCGCGTCCATCATGCGGCGTAAATCAAGCGGTGAGGTGCGGTAATGTGCCGCACAAAGCAGCTCATACACACTCGCCGCCAGCGCCGGGTTGCTCGTCCAGGCTTCCGGGGCCAGAGAGGTCAACTGTATGGCGCCTGTTGGGCTGAGATCGATAAGCGTATCGTCAAACAGCAGTGCGCTGGCGACGACCCGCTCAAGAGGACATCCTGCAGCCCAGCGTACCGGGGTTGATAAGGTATACCGCTGCAACCCGCTGAACCGGCTACAGAACTTAAGCAGAAAGCCTCTTCCAGTTCCTTCGTAACCCTGCACCGTTGTGGTCAGCAGGACGCGCGGGAAACGGTCAACCAGCTTTTCAAGCAGCGGTCCGGGGATGGCGGCGGCTTCGTCGACAATCAGCCAGTCGGCCTGCTCCTCAGAGGCCAGCAGCGCGTCCGGGGCCATAAAGTGAAAACGTTCGCCGGCAAAACGGGCGATAACCTCCGTCGCCCCCTTTGATGGCGCGGTGACAATGGCACTGCCCTGCGTGCGGCTCAACAGCATGCCCGCCAGCGCAGACTTTCCGCGTCCGCGCGGGGCCGTAACGGCCACAACGCCGCGTTTCATGGCCAGGAGTGCTGCCAGGATCTCAGCCTGCTCGCGCTGCGGCGCACCGCTGGCGGGCTGCCAGTCAGGGGCGTCGGATCGTGCGGGAAGCGATAAAGGCTGATGCTGAAGCCAGACTATCGCCTCAGGATCCCCGGCAATCGTCCGGCAAAAGTGGTGAATAAAATTTGGTGTGGCGATGGGTTCGGCGCTGTCACTCCAGCGCAGGGAATCGCTGTCAGGTTGTTCCGCCCACACGTCAGGGGACGGTACCAGCAGCACCAGAAGGCTACCGGCACGCAGCGTCCCGCTCAGGGCCGCAAAGGCTGAGACGTCAAACCCGGCGCGGGCATCAAAAATTGCGTGCCGGAACTCGCGTCCCAGCAGCCCGCTGATGGCTCTGGACGCGTTATCCGCCAGCCACAGCCAGTCTCCGGGCAAGGCATCACGCAGGGCTGATGCCTGCGTGAATGTCCATTGCTCATCGCCGCTGAGCACCACCAGCTGACGATGACCTTTGTGCTCAAGCTCGCGAATCAGATGTTCAAACGCCACCATTACATGGCTTTGCCAAAGGTATTACACTGCGCCGGGTCACCACTGTCGAAACCGCGTTTGAACCAGCTGTATCGTTGTTGTGACGTGCCGTGAGTAAAGCTGTCCGGCACGACGCGGCCCTGGCTCTGCTGCTGAAGACGATCGTCACCGATAGCCTGCGCGGCATTGAGCGCCTCTTCCAGGTCACCGGATTCCAGCACGCCCTGCTGCTGCATGTTGTGCCCCCAGACGCCCGCAAAGCAGTCCGCCTGCAGTTCCATGCGTACGGAAAGACGGTTTACCTCAGCCTGAGAGGCGTTTTGCTGAAGCTGGCGTACTTTGGGTTCTATCCCAAGCAGTTTTTGCACATGGTGCCCGACTTCATGCGCAATGACGTAGCCCTGGGCAAAATCGCCGTCAGCGCCAAGCTTGCGTTTCATGTCATCATAGAAAGAGAGATCGATATAGACGGTGCTGTCTGCCGGACAGTAGAACGGCCCCATCACCGACTGTCCGGTGCCGCATCCGGTACGGGTTGCGCCACGGTACATCACCAGTTTGGGTTGCTGATAGGTACGCCCCATTTTCTCGAACAGCTGACCCCAGGTTTCTTCTGTGGTGGCGAGAATAACGGAGGTAAATTTGGCCGCTTCATCCTCGTTCGGGCTGATTGAGCGCTCAGAATGCTGCTGTTGCTGCAGAGGCTGGCCGGTCATTAAACCGGTCAGATCGACACCGTAGTACCCCGCGACCAGCACCACAATCAGCAGAATAATACCGCCCTTTCCGCTGGGTAACCGGAAACCAGGCCCACCCATTGAAGGACCGCCGCCGCTATCGCTGCGCCTGTCTTCTACATTGTCACTTTCACGACGCCCTTGCCAGCGCATAACCACCTCGAACTATTCCATTAATAATAGCTATGATCGTAGGCGGTTAACGGCAAGATTACCATAGGAAACAAGGGTAAGACGCCAAAGGATATACATATCCTTTGGCGATGAGGGAGTTAGTCGAGCTTAACGCCTAAACGGTGAGCAACCGCTTCGTACGCTTCAATCAGGCCACCCAGGCTCTGACGGAAACGGTCTTTGTCCATTTTATCCAGCGTTTCTTTATCCCACAGACGGCTGCCGTCCGGAGAGAACTCATCACCCAGAACCACTTCGCCTTTGAACAGGCCGAACTCCAGTTTGAAGTCGACGAGGATCAGACCCGCGTCATCAAACAGTTTTTTCAGCACGTCGTTGGCTTTGTAGGTCAGTTCTTTCATGCGCGCCAGGTTCTCTTTATTCACCCAGCCGAAGGTTTCGCAGTAAGAGTCATTGACCATCGGATCGTGCATGGCATCGTTTTTCAGGAACAGGTCAAAAAGCGGTGGATTCAGCTCAATACCTTCTTCAATACCAAGACGCTTCACCAGGGAGCCTGCTGCGCGGTTACGAATGACGCACTCAACCGGAACCATATCCAGTTTTTTCACCAGACATTCCGTATCGGACAACAGCGCTTCCATTTGGGTCGGGATACCCGCTTCGGCCAGTTTGGTCATAATGAAGTGGTTGAACTTGTTGTTCACCATGCCTTTACGATCGAACTGCTCAATGCGTGCGCCATCCCCTGCTGACGTATCATTGCGGAACTCGAGCACCAACAGATCCGGGTTTTCCGTGCTGTATACGGTCTTCGCTTTGCCACGATACAACTCAGCTTGCTTCTGCATCTTCATTACTCCTGGTGTGATGATTGGTGTTCAAAACTGGGGATATTATGCCACGCACACGTTTGCGTAGCACGAAAATAAAAAGGGCTGGATTAACCAGCCCTCGTATTTATTTGCTGAATGCAGCCTGGAAGACGGCCACCAGCGCATCGTTCTGCGACTGGGTCAGCGTGTGGCCTTTCGGATCGATAAACTGCAGACTGCTGCGGTTATCGAGGTCACCTACCTGAATCTTGTAGTCGCCGGAAGCCAGCTGTGGATCGGTGGCGCCCAGTTCCTGCCATGCACTGTCAGACAGCGGCTTATAGGTTGCCGTCATGCTACCGGTTGAACGGGTGCTGTCGGTCACTTTCATGCCCACTTTTTCCAGCGTCGCTGGCAGGCGCTGCCAGGTCTGGTTAAACGGTGCACGCACAACCAGCATTGGCAGACCGGTGTCATCCGCACCGCTCTGAACGTCAAACGTCGCGCCGTTGCGGCTCTGCGCTGCGTTAGCGGCGTCGCTGGCGTTCTTATCCAGACCCGCGGCAATCACGTTCAGCATTTCAGTGCTGTAACGCTGCATTGATGCGGCATCCGCAACCGGTTTACCCGCCTGCTCCAGGTTCAACAGCTTAACGGTAACCGCCTGCTGATAACCCTGAGGTTTAACGGAGACTTGATAACGCCCACGGTACTGCTGATCTTCGTCCAGACGGTTCCACTCGATCCAGTCGGTGGTCAAGGTCTGGCTGGCATCATCGCGTTTATCGATGGTGTAGTTCTTCGCCTGAATGACGCTCACAACCTGCGGCCACAGGGTGGTACCGCGGGCGCTTTCAACCAGCAGCGACGCCGTATCACCGGTGAACTGGGTACGCGCCCCGCTCACCAGCGCCAGAGGCTGTGCTGGCGGACGAATATCGAGCGCTTTACCGACCAGGCCGCTGCCGTTGGTCACGGGAATATTGTAATCGCCGTTCTGAATCGGCAGGATCATACCAGCCGGTGCGTGAAGTTCAGCAAGCGGGGTCGCATCCAGATAGGATTCATCACCGCTCACCTGGCGCTTGTAGCGCGAGTCTGAACTACAGGCAGCGAGCAGCATAACAAGCGAAACACTCGCAACCTTCGCCAGGCGCGACTTCTGTACTGAATAAGCCATCAAATCTCCCTAAACTCTACAGCAAACCGGCATGCTTCAGCGCTGCTGTGACAATTTCACGACCGTGGTCGGTAATCGGTGTCATTGGCAGACGCAGCGTATCGGTTGCTACAAGTCCCAACTCCTTACACGCCCATTTCACGGGGATCGGATTGGGTTCGACAAATAATTTATTATGCAAAGGCATCAGACGCTGATTAATCACGCGAGCTTCATCAAAGTGACCGGCAGCCGCCAGTTTGCACATTTCAGCCATATCGCGGGCCGCAACGTTCGCCGTTACGGAGATCACGCCATGGCCACCAAGCTGCATAAAGTCCAGTGCGGTCGCATCATCGCCGCTCAACAGGATAAAGTCGTCTGAAACCAGCTCTTTGATCTGATGAACGCGGCTTAAGTTCCCTGTCGCCTCTTTAATCCCGATAATATTTTTTACTTTCGAGAGACGACCAACGGTTTCCGGCAGCATATCGCAGCCAGTACGGGACGGCACATTATACAGAATTTGTGGCAAGTCAGTATGTTCTGCGATGGCTTTGAAATGCTGGAACAGACCTTCCTGAGTAGGACGGTTGTAATAAGGGGTCACCGTCAGACAGCCCACGATGCCGCTGTCGTTAAAACGTTTGGTCAAACTGATAGCTTCTGCCGTGGCGTTAGCGCCTGTCCCTGCGATGACCGGGATACGCCCGTCAGCCAGTTCCAGGGTCAGCATCACCACATCGCCGTGCTCTTCGTGGCTTAGCGTTGCAGATTCACCGGTAGTCCCTACCGAAACGATCGCCGAGGTTCCATTGGCGACATGGTAATCAATCAGCTTCTTCATGCTTGACCGGCAGACATTACCTTTTTCATCCATCGGTGTAACAAGCGCGACAATACTTCCCGTGAACATGAGCCATCCTCTGTGCGAACAAGAGCCTCAATGGTACGTTTGGAACTGTAATAAAAGCAAGCGACCTGAGGCCCTCAGGCGGTTGTATGCATGTTTTTTTTATGCTTTCCTTAGGAAGACTTAACCATGCAAAGGAAGAACAGGTTTGACAACCTCATCACAACATTACCTGGTTATCACTGCGCTGGGTGCTGACAGGCCGGGTATCGTGAACACCATCACCCGCCATGTGAGCAGCTGCGGCTGTAATATCGAGGACAGCCGTCTGGCTATGCTGGGCGAAGAGTTCACGTTTATTATGCTGCTGTCCGGGACATGGAATGCCATTACCCTTATCGAATCGACCCTGCCGCTCAAAGGTGCGGAGCTGGATTTGCTGATCGTGATGAAACGCACCACTGCTCGCCCACGTCCGGCCCTGCCCGCGACCGTCTGGGTGCAGGTTGAAGTCCCCGATTCCCCCCATCTGATTGAGCGCTTCACCGCGTTATTTGACAGCCATGAGATGAATATTGCCGAACTCGTTTCCCGAACGCAGCCGGGTGACGGCAGCGCCATTCCCACCCTTTTTATTCAGATTACCGCGCACAGCCCTGCCTCGCAGGATGCGTCAAATATCGAGCAAGCGTTCAAAGCCCTCTGTACAGAATTAAACGCGCAAGGCAGTATAAGCGTCGTCAATTATTCGCAGCATGAACAGGATGGAGTTGAGTAATGAACCCACTGAAAGCCGGTGACATCGCACCGAAATTTAGCTTACCTGACCAGGATGGTGAGCAAGTAAATTTGACCGACTTCCAGGGACAGCGTGTTCTGGTCTATTTTTACCCGAAAGCCATGACCCCGGGCTGCACCGTACAGGCCTGCGGCTTACGCGACAACATGGACGAGTTGAAAAAAGTCGGCGTGGAAGTGCTGGGTATCAGCACCGATAAGCCAGAAAAGCTGTCACGATTTGCTGAAAAGGAGCTGCTTAACTTCACGCTGCTTTCTGATGAAGACCACCAGGTATGCGAGCAGTTTGGCGTCTGGGGCGAGAAGACCTTTATGGGCAAAACCTACGACGGCATTCACCGTATCAGCTTCCTGATTGACGCTGACGGTAAAGTTGAACATGTGTTTGATGACTTCAAAACCAGCAACCACCACGACGTGGTGCTGAACTGGCTCAAACAAAGCGCCTGATCGTTGGGCCGCGGCTTCGCCTGACCCGACCTACGCGGTAAATGCAATACGGTAACGCAGGTTACCGTTTTTGATATTTGCCCCTCTCCCCACGGGAGAGGGTATCAGGCCGCACAACTATCTACTTATCCTCAACCGCAGGCACATCCGGCCACGCGTGAACCACTGCTTTGATCAGCGTTGCCAGCGGAATGGCAAAGAACACGCCCCAGAATCCCCACAGCCCGCCGAAAATCACCACGGATAAGATAATCACCAGCGGATGCAGGTTCACCGCTTCTGAGAACAGCACCGGCACCAGCAGGTTGCCATCCAGCCCCTGAATGATCAGGTACACCGCGAAGCAGCTCCAGAACTCGGTCCCCAGACCAAACTGGAACAGCGCAACGCCGACAACCGGAATGGTCACCACAAAGGCACCGATGTAGGGAATGAGCACCGACAGCCCCACCAGCACCGCCAGCAGCAGCGAGTAGTTAAGCCCGAAAATTAAAAAACCAATCCAGGTAGCCACACCCACCACAATCATCTCCAGCACTTTGCCGCGAATGTAGTTGGTGATCTGCTGGTTCATCTCTTCCCACACCTGCCCGGCCAGCCCGCGATTACGCGGCAGAATGCGCCGCACCGCGTTCAGCATCTGCTCTTTATCTTTGACGAGGAAGAAAACCATTAACGGAACGAGAACAAGGTAGACGGCCAGCGTGAGCAACCCTACCAGCGACGCCAGGGAATATTTCACCACGGAATCGCCCATTGTCATGATGCGGGCGCGCATGTTTTCGGCCATCGCATCAATGATCCCGGCATCCATCAGGGCGGGATATCGGCGCGGCAACGTGGCGGCAAAATCAGAAAGCTTATTCAGCATGCCAGGCATATCGCGGATAAGGTAAATCCCCTGTTGCCAGGCCACAGGCATAACGACAAACGACATTAACAGCAGAATGCCGACAAACAGCACCAGGACGATACTGGTCGCCCAGCGTCGGGAACAGCCTATATTTTCCAGACGCGCCGTTGGCCACTCCAGCAGGTACGCCAGCACAATCGCGACCAGCAGGGGGGCGAGAAGACCGCTGAAGAAGAACAGAATGCCGAACCCGGCGACCAGAATAACCAACAAAGCAATGGCTTCCGGGTCGCTAAACCGACGGCGGTACCACTGCATTAACATTTCGAGCATACAACCCTTCCCTGAATCGGATGGCGGGAGTGAGAACGTGAATTGTATCTAACTGTCACAAAAAAGACTTTCGCTTTTTGTCTCCCTGCCACGATCCGCAAAACCCTGATGAATGGGATTTTCTTCATGCCTCAACACGGCTACACTCGCAGGGCAGTGGAGATGAACGATATGCCGGTTCATCGGTCAAATTAGCACATCCCAAATACAGGACAGTGGTTATGTTCAGGCAGTTGAGAAAAACACTGGTTGCGACACTGATTGCCGCACTGACGGTCGGTCAGGTGTTGCCAGCTTTCGCTGACTCGTCCGATTCATTGCCGGACATGGGCACTACAGCAGGAAGCACGCTCTCCATTGGGCAGGAAATGCAGATGGGGGATTATTACGTTCGTCAGCTGCGTGGCAGTGCGCCGCTGATTAACGACCCGTTGCTGGTTCAGTACATTAACGGGCTGGGCATGCGCCTGGTCGCGCACGCGAACTCGGTAAAAACCCCCTTCCACTTCTATTTAATCAATAATGACGAAATCAACGCCTTCGCCTTCTTTGGCGGCAACGTGGTGCTGCATTCGGCGTTATTCCGCTACTCTGATAACGAAAGTCAGCTGGCCTCGGTCATGGCGCACGAAATCTCTCACGTCACCCAGCGCCACCTTGCCCGCGCAATGGAAGACCAGAAGCGTAACGCTCCGCTGACCTGGGTTGGCGCATTGGGTTCCATTCTGCTGGCAATGGCCAGCCCGCAGGCAGGGATGGCGGCGTTAACCGGTACGCTGGCGGGAACACGTCAGGGGATGATCAGTTTCACCCAGCAAAACGAACAGGAAGCGGATCGTATTGGCATTCAGGTGCTGCAACGTTCGGGCTTTGACCCGCAGGCCATGCCGAGCTTCCTCGAAAAACTGCTCGACCAGGCGCGCTACTCCTCCCGTCCGCCGGAAATTTTGCTGACGCACCCCTTACCGGAAAGCCGTCTGTCGGATGCGCGTAACCGTGCCAACCAGATGCGCCCGGTCGTGGTTCAGTCGTCGCAGGATTTCTACATGGCAAAAGTGCGAACGCTTGGCATGTACAATTCCGGGCGTAACCAACTGACCAGCGACCTGCTGGATGCGCTGGCGAAAGGCAACGTGCGTGAGAAAAACGCGGCTCAGTATGGCCAGGCGTTACAGGCGATGGAAGCGAGCAAATATGACGAAGCGCGTAAAACGCTGCAGCCACTTCTCGCCGCCGATCCGAATAACCCGTGGTATCTCGATCTGGCCACGGATATCGATCTGGGGCAGAAAAAAGCCACCGATGCGATTAATCGCCTGAAAGGGGCAAAAGAGGTGCGGACTAACCCGGTGCTGCAGCTTAACCTGGCGAATGCTTACTTACAGGGTGGTCAGCCTGCTGAAGCGGCGAACATTCTGAACCGCTACACCTTTAACAATAAAGACGATCAGAACGGCTGGGATCTGCTTGCCCAGGCAGAAGCGCAGCTGGGCAACCGCGATCAAGAGCTTGCGGCACGCGCCGAAGGCTTTGCCCTGGTGGGACGTCTTGATCAGGCGATTTCCCTCCTGAGCAGTGCCAGTTCCCAGGTTAAGCTCGGCAGTCTGCAACAGGCCCGTTACGATGCACGTATCGATCAGCTTCGCGGTCTGCAGCAGCGCTTTAAGCCGTACGAGAAGATGTAATAAAGGAGAATTCAGGTCATGACAGACGCGGTAAAAATCTACCACAACCCACGCTGCTCGAAGAGCCGTGACACCCTTAGCCTGCTGAAGTCGAACGGCATTGACCCGGAAGTGGTGCTGTATCTGGAGACACCGCCCGATGCACAGACGCTTCGTCAGCTGCTGCACATGCTGGGAATGGGCAGTGCCAGAGAGCTAATGCGCCAGAAAGAGGACCTGTATACGTCGCTCAATCTGAATGACAGTCGTCTAACCGAGGCTGAGCTGATTCAGGCGATGGTTGAAAATCCGAAACTGATTGAGCGCCCCATTGTGGTCGCAAACGGTCAGGCGCGTATTGGACGCCCGCCGGAAGAGGTGCTCGAGATTCTCTAATCCTTACGCCGCAGCGCTTCCAGAAAGGCCTGCGGCGTGCTCTCTCCCAGCTTTTTCTGCGCTTTACCCCGATTGTAAAACTCGCACATCTCGATCAACACCTGCCCTAACGGAACAGCATTCACTCGTGGAATGATGTCGCCGAGCGGTACCGCAACCTGCACGGCCTTGTGCCTGGTCGGCTGTACTTTTACGACAGGTTCACCCGCGGGTAAGTCGGGTTCAAAACCGAAAGTCTCAACAGATTGGATATCAGCCGGACAGGCGTTCAGCAACTCACGCATCCAGTTGTTCAGCAGCTGTGATGAAATTCCCGCATAGAGCCGGGCATAACACCAGCCGCTCACCGGTTCGCGCCCCCACAGCAGATGCTGCTCCCCGCCATCATCCATATGCAGCGATAAAGGCTGGTGATGCACCAGCAGTTTTGTGGGTAAAACGCCTGCCTTTAGCGCTTTTTTCCCCTGAAGTTCAACGCCTTTGTGTTTCGCAGAAGCGGGACGGAGATAACGGTTCAGCGTCGCCCGCGAAACGGAAATCCCCAGCACCCCGTTAACCAGCAGCAGCAGTTCATCCAGCGGTGCGCCCGTGATATCACGCAGCGCATTAACGAGGTCAACCTGCTCTTGTCTCAGCGCTTTGTGTATCACTTTTGGGGTCGTATGATTGTCAGAAACCCGATCGCGATTGCGCCATCGCCGCACGGTCGTCACGGAAATACCCAGCTCCGTAGCCAGTTCTCTGTCGCTTTTATTGGATTGTTGCAGATAGCGACGGATCCGCGGCGTGGTGGTGGCATTGGCGTGCAATTTGATTTCCATCGCTGTAACTCCATAACCAATCTCATGAGATTTATAATATCTTAGCGAGTGCTTTGTGACCTGTTTCACCTTTCAGCCACCGCGCTTCACTGATAATCCACAGACATAACATAACAACACCACTCAATCTTGTACGGAGTTCACAATGAACAATGTTCTGGGATTTCTTGAAGCAAAACTGATGCCGCTGGCGGCCAAAACCGCGCAACAGCGGCATCTGGGCGCCATACGCGGGGCCTATGTTTCCTTCATGCCGTTTATCATCGTCGGCTCGATTCTGCTGGTCATCTCCTCTTTTCCGAACCAAACCTATCAGCAGTTTATGTCTCAGGCATTTGGTGAAAGCTGGAGTGCCATCATTGAAATTCCGTTCAACGCGGTGTTCTCAACCATGTCGCTGTTTATCAGCTTCCTGGTGGCGTTTCGCCTGGCTGAACACTACGGCGAAGATCGCATTTCCTGCGGCATTCTGGCTCTGGTCGCCTTTTTAATCCTGACACCTTTTATCAAAGTGGCCGAAAACGGCGGTATCACGGTCATGCCGGTGGAGTGGATTGGCAGCAAAGGGCTGTTCGTGGCGATGATTGGCTCTCTGCTGTGGACGGAGCTGTTCTGCTGGCTGAAGCGCAAAAAGCTGGTCATCAGAATGCCTGATGGCGTGCCGCCAGCGGTGCAGGAGTCGTTCGCCGCGCTGATCCCGGCCCTGCTGGTAATGATTCTGGTGCTTATTATCCGCATCATTTTCGAAAACACCCACTACAACACCATTCACCAGTTTATTTACGAGGTGGTCGCCACGCCGGTTCGCCACTACGGGACCTCCTATTTCGGCGCGCTGATGACGGTGTTCAGCATCACCATTCTGTGGTCTGTGGGCATTAACTCAGGCTCAATGATCAACGGCATCATTCGCCCGCTGTGGATGGAGAACCAGACCGATAACATCGCCGCCATCCAGGCGGGTACGACGCCGCCGCACATTATCACCGAACAGTTTTTTGACATGATCTGGATGGGTGGCGCAGGGGCAACGCTCTCGCTGGTGATTGCGATGCTGATTTTTGCCCGCAGCAAAAACATGCGCGAGGTGGCGCGTCTCGGCGCGGGGGCCTCGGTGTTTAACATCAACGAGCCGATTCTGTTTGGTCTGCCGGTTATCATGAACCCCATCATGCTGATCCCGTTCAATCTGGTGCCGCTGGTCCTGGTTACCGTGCAATATGCTGCGATGAAAATGGGTGCCGTCGCTGTGACCACCGGGGTGTTTATCCCCTGGACGTTACCGCCGGTGATCAGCGGGTTTATCGTCACGGGGCATCTCAGCGGCAGCGTGATGCAGCTTATCAACCTGCTGATTGGCGCCATGCTGTATCTGCCTTTCATGCGTATCGTGGATAAACAATACCGCGCCGCGGAGATTGCCACCGTGACGCAAACCGACCCAACCCTTGCAAAACAGGAGTAAAGCATGTGGGGAATTATCGCAACCTGGCGAATGGCGCTTGAAGGGGTCACGGAGTCTGCGTCTGCGCTGGCTGCGGGGAAACCGGTAGCAGAAGCGGTGGTCGATGCCATTGCTGCCGTCGAGGACTTCCCGTTGTATAAATCCGTCGGCTACGGCGGGCTGCCAACCGAAAATGGCGAAGTCGAACTGGACGCGGCGTATATGGATGGCGATACGCTTGCGTTTGGGGCCGTGGGAGATCTGGTTGATATTGCGAACCCGGTGCGTGTCGCCCATGCGCTAAGCCGCCAGCGCTATAACAGCCTGCTGGTCGGCCAGGGCGCGCGCGAATGGGCGCTGAGTCAGGGGTTTGCCGACAAAACCATGCTTACCGACCGCGCGATGCAGCATTACCGTAAGCGCTGCCGGGAAACGCTGGACAAAGGCTTAAGCCCGTACGATGGGCATGACACCGTCGGGATTATTGGCCTCGACAAAAGGGGGTCGATGAGCGTGGCCACCTCCACCAGCGGTCTGTTTATGAAAAAGCGCGGCCGTATTGGCGACTCGCCGATTATCGGCTCCGGCTTTTACTGCGACAGTGAAACCGGTGCCGCCACCGCCACCGGCGTGGGGGAAGACCTGATGAAAGGCTGCACCAGCTACGAAATTGTTCGCCGCATGGCACAGGGCATGTCACCGCAGCAGGCGGCGGACTCGGTGGTCTTCGAACTGGAAGACAAACTGATGTCGCGCTTTGGCCGCGCGGGCGATCTCTCGGTGGTGTGCATGAATAATAAAGGCGAATTCGGCGCCGCAACCAACATCAAAACCTTCTCATTTGTGGTGGCAACGGCCCGCCAGCCTCTCACCGTATTTCGCGCCGAGCGCCTGCGGGAAAAAACGCACTATCAGCCCGTGGATGAGGAATGGATGCAGGCCTATGCCGCGCGGATCCGCGCGCCAGTTGAGGAGTCACAATGATTACCTTTAAGCTTATCACCGCCCTTGCAGACGCAAAGCCCCGGAGTCATCTTATTGCCCGGGCCGCCTGCGCGTTACTGCCGGACACCGCACTCATCGCTGAAATGCGTGAACAAAACGCCGTCGCAGATACCCGCTTTGGCTGTGCTCCGTTTGCCAGAATCACGCTGCTGCCGGATGCGCTCTGGCAGGACAGTCTGACAGAAGGGTTACTCGCCGCCCTCCGTCCACTGCTGGCAGCCCCGGTCAGCGCCGATGTGGTACTGGATGTCACGGATATTGACGAGGTGGTGCTGACGCAGGTTCTGCGTTTTCTCTTTAACCAGGCGTATGACCTTCGCGATCTGCAGCTTAAGAAAACCGATGGCAAAAGCGTTCGCCTTCGCCATGTCACCGCCCTGTGTCATCCGCAACAGCGTGAAAGGCTGGACGCTCTCTTCCAGCAACAGCAGGCCATTGCCCGAGGAATGGTCGCCGCGCGACGTCTGGCGGATATGCCGTCCGATCGCTGTACGCCGCAGTATGTCGTCGACGAAGCGCAAAAGCTGTGCGCCGCCTTCCCCGCCCTGCGGTGTGAAGTGCTTGATGAAAAGCAAATTAATGAACAGGGTCTGGGGCTTCTGCATGCCGTCGGTAAAGGCGCGACCTGTCCACCGCGGCTGCTGGCCATTCACTATAACGGCATCGCTGAGGGCCCGGTACGCTGCTACGTGGGCAAAGGTATAACGTTTGATACCGGTGGCCTGTGGCTGAAGGAAGGCGCGGGCATGTACACCATGAAATATGACATGTGCGGGGCAGCGAACGTGCTCGGGTTGATGCTGAGCGTGGCAGAACTCGGCCTGCCGGTTCGTATTATGGGCGTACTGGCGCTGGCGGAAAACGCCATAGGACCGGATGCAATGCAGCCGGGCACGGTGGCCAGCGCCTGCAACGGTATCACGGTTGAAATCAACAATACCGATGCCGAAGGCCGGCTGGTACTGGCGGATGCGATCGCCTGGGCCAGCCAGCGTCATCCGCAGGCTCGCTATATTATTGATATGGCGACCTTAACCGGTGCCGTCGTGAAAGCGCTGGGGTACGAGCTGAGTGGGTTAATGACGCAGGACGAAGCGCTGCGTCAGGCGCTCACCCGCGCGGGGAAACGGAGCGGTGATGAGGTGTGGTCCCTGCCACTGGATGCACGGTTAAAAAAACAGACCGACAGCGCCATCGCCGACCTGTGCAATACCCCACCCAATAATGCGGCGATCAGCGCATCGGCGGCCTGGCTGTTACACCATTTTTGCCCGCCGACCATTCCATGGGCCCATCTGGATATTAGCGGCACGGCGCTGTGGCGTGAGAACGGAAAAAGCGTGGCCTCGGGCAGACCCATTCCACTTCTGGTTGAGCATTTGCTGGAAGACAGGTGAGTTTTAGCCAGTGGCACTGGTTCTCCCTCTGCGCCAGGCAGAGGGAGAAAAGCGCATCACAGCTTCAGAATATCTTTCACAAAAGGAATGGTCAGCTTGCGCTGCGCGGTAATCGAAGCGCGATCGAGCTGATCGAGCGTATCAAAGAGCGTGCGCATTTCCCGGTCCAGGCGCTTGAGCAGGAAGCGCCCCACGTCTTCCGGGAGTTCAAAGCCGCGCAATCTTGCGCGCAGCTGTAACGCCTGAAGTTTGTCTTCATCCGACAGCGGTTGCAGCTTGTAGATTTGCCCCCAGTCCAGACGGGAAGCCAGATCCGGCAGCCCCAGATTCAGCTGGCGCGGCGGACGATCGCCGGTGATCAGCAGCCGGGTTTTCCCCGACTCCAGAATGCGGTTATAGAGGTTAAAGATCGCCATTTCCCACGGCTCATCCCCCGCCACACATTCGATATTATCGATGCAGACCAGTGAGAGATGTTCCATTCCCTCCATGACTTCAGGCACAAACCAGGTACGTTTATCCAGCGGCACATAGCCTACCGCATCACCCCGCGCGGAAAGCTCCGCACAGGCGGCATGCAACAGGTGGCTGCGCCCCGCGCCTTCGCGTGACCAGATATAGATGTATCCGCTGTGTTCCTGACGCAGCACGTTTTGCAGTGCAGCCAGTAAAGAGGGGTTATCACCCGGCCAGAAACTCGCAAAAGTTTCGTCGTCAGGGAGATAGAGTGGCAGAGAGAGCTGTGCCGGTCCGTTCAGAAGTACCTCAACCAGATCTTACATAAAATCGGCGGTGAGTTTAGCACGGAACGTGCAAGGAGAGAACCGGGCGGATCGTCCGCCCGGTTTTACGATCAATGTGACGCTTTTTCGCTGTCTTCAGCATCCAGCACCACTTCTTCCGGGCGCAGGACGGAGATCAGTTTGAAGATCAGGCTCAGGCCCACACCCACGATGGTCGCGAGCGCCATGCCTTTCAGTTCAGCCGCACCGATGTGCACCTTCGCGCCGCTCACGCCGATGATCAGGATCACAGAGGTGAGGATCAGGTTTTGCGCTTTGCTGTAGTCCACTTTCGATTCAATCAGCACGCGAATACCGGACGCGCCGATCACACCGTACAGCAGCAGAGAGACGCCTCCCATTACCGGTACCGGAATGATCTGAATAGCCGCCGCCAGTTTGCCCACGCAGGAGAGCAGGATGGCGATGATTGCCGCGCCGCCAATAACCCAGGTACTGTAGACACGGGTAATCGCCATCACGCCGATGTTCTCACCGTAGGTGGTGTTCGGCGTAGAACCAAAGAAACCGGAGATAATGGTAGAGAGGCCGTTGGCAAACATCGAGCGGTGCAGACCCGGGTCGCGGATCAGGTCACGTTTAACGATGTTTGCCGTCACCACCAGGTGACCTACGTGCTCAGCAATAACCACCAGCGCCGCGGGCAGGATCGTGAAAATGGCAAACCATTCAAAGCGCGGCGTATAGAAGGTTGGCAGTGCGAACCAGTGCGCTTCAGCAATGGGCGTGGTATCAACAACGCCCATCACGAAGGAGAGCGCATACCCCGCCAGCACACCGATCAGGATCGGGATAATTGCCATAAAACCGCGGAACAGCACGGAACCAAATACCGTTACGCCCAGTGTCACCATCGAGATGATGATGGTTTTGGAATCCGGTGACTGCCCGTCAGCAGGCAGCAGGCCAGCCATATTGGCCGCCACGCCCGCCAGCTCCAGACCGATGACGGCGACAATGGCCCCCATTGCGGCAGGCGGGAACATAACGTCCAGCCAGCCGGTACCGGCCTTCTTCACAATGAAAGAGACCAGGCAGAAGAGGACGCCACACATAATGAAGCCGCCCAGCGCCACTTCATACCCCAGCGGCAGCAACAGCAGAACCGGTGAAATAAAGGCGAAGCTTGAGCCGAGATAGGCAGGGATTTTGCCTTTACAGATAAAGAGGTAAAGCAGCGTACCCACACCGTTGAACAACAGCACGGTAGCCGGGTTAATGTGAAACAGGATTGGCACCAGCACGGTTGCGCCAAACATGGCGAACAGATGCTGCAGACTAAGCGGGATTGTCTGTAAAAGCGGCGGTCTTTCACTCACCCCGATAGCACGGCGCGTCATAGTGTTTTCCTCTGAGTAGTATTGTTGTTGGCGTTTTATTCAAAAAAAAGCCGACTATCAAAGTCGGCTTCATTATCGTTATTCGATTATTTAGTACCAAAAATCTTATCGCCGGCATCGCCAAGCCCCGGGATGATGTACCCGTGCTCATTCAGCCCCTGGTCGATAGACGCGGTATAGAGTTCGATGTCCGGGTGCGCTTTTTCCAGCGCCGCGATACCTTCTGGTGCAGCAACCAGCACCAGCACTTTGATGCTGCTGCAACCGGCTTTTTTCAGCAGGTCGATGGTGGCAATCATTGAACCGCCGGTCGCCAGCATCGGGTCAACCACCAGGGCCATACGCTCGTCGATGTTAGACACCAGCTTCTGGAAGTACGGTACCGGCTCCAGGGTCTCTTCGTCGCGGTAGACCCCGACCACGCTGATGCGCGCGCTTGGCACGTGCTCCAGCACGCCTTCCATCATGCCGAGGCCGGCACGCAGGATAGGCACAACGGTAATTTTCTTACCTTTGATCTGCTCAACCTGAACCGGGCCGTTCCAGCCCTCGATGGTCACTTTTTCCGTTTCCAGGTCAGAGGTCGCTTCATAGGTCAGCAGGCTGCCGACTTCAGAAGCCAGTTCGCGAAAACGCTTCGTGCTGATGTCATGCTCACGCATCAGGCCCAGCTTGTGTTTAACGAGTGGGTGCTTCACTTCCACAATCTTCATTCTCTTTCTCCTCTGAGGGGGCAACCGCAAAAAAATCGCGGGATTATACCGCTTTTTTCGGATTGCACCATACCCAACTTGCTTGACGTACATCAAGCAAAGTGTTTTAGAGGCAAAAAAGCCGGAGGGCAAGCTCCGGCTTTTTGCGTTTTTACTCTGCTGGAATTAAAGAGTGTCGCCGTTGCTGGCTATCACCTGCTTATACCAGTCAAACGACTTCTTCTTACTGCGGTTCAGGGTACCGTTACCTTCATTGTCTTTGTCGACAAAGATAAAGCCGTAGCGTTTTTTCATTTCACCCGTTCCGGCAGACACCAGGTCGATACAGCCCCACGGGGTATACCCCATCAGATCAACGCCATCTTCGACCACCGCTTTTTTCATTTCGCGGATGTGCGCGGCAAGGTAATCAATACGGTACTGGTCATTCACCGAACCGTCGCTCTCCTGCACGTCGATGGCGCCAAAGCCGTTCTCCACGATGAACAGGGGCAGCTGGTAGTGATCCCAGAACCAGTTAAGGGAGTAACGCAGGCCCACCGGATCAATCTGCCAGCCCCAGTCAGATTTCTGCACGTACGGGTTGGAGACCAGGCTCTTACTTTCGTCGTAATCCAGCTCCGGGTTATCCGCCGTCGCTTTGGTGGCGAAAGACATGTAATAGCTAAAGCCAATGTAATCGACACACCCCTGCGTCAGCGCCGCGTTATCTTCTTCTGTAATATCCAGCGTGAAACCGCGACGAGCAAAGTAGTTAAGCAGATGCTGCGGGTACTTGCCGCGCACGTGGACATCGGTGAACCAGTAGCGACGGTGCATGGCGTTCATCGCCATCATCATATCGTCCGGGGCACAGGTCAGCGGATAGATTGGACACATGGCAATCATGCAGCCGATCCGCAGCGACGGGTTAATCCCGCGCCCGGCCTTCACCGCCAGGGCGCTGGCCACCAGCTCATAGTGTGCCGCCTGGAACATCACCGGCTCGCGGTCTTCGCCCGGCTCGTACTTCAGACCGGAGTTGGTAAACGGTGCAAAGTCTTCGTGGAAGTTGGCCTGGTTATTGATCTCGTTAAAGGTCATCCAGTACTTCACTTTATGCTGGTAACGTCTGAACACAACCTCCGCAAAGCGAACAAAGAAGTCGATCAACTTACGGTTACGCCAGCCACCGTATTCGGTGACAAGGTGGAACGGCATCTCGAAATGGGAAAGGGTAATAACCGGCTCGATGCCATACTTCAGGCACTCGTCAAACAGGTCGTCATAGAATTTCAGGCCAGCTTCGTTAGGCTCCAGCTCGTCCCCTTTCGGGAAGATACGCGTCCAGGCGATGGAGGTACGGAAGCATTTGAAGCCCATCTCGGCAAAGAGTTTGATGTCCTGTTTATAGCGATGGTAGAAATCGATGGCTTCATGGTTAGGGTAATTTTTCCCTGGCAGCACGCCGTTGGTGATTTCACGCGGCACGCCGTGCGCGCCGGCCGTCATCACATCGGCAACGCTGATCCCCTTACCGCCCTCATTCCAGCCCCCTTCCAGCTGATGCGCTGCGACCGCACCACCCCACAGAAAATCTGCTTTGAATCCAGACATACACTTTCCCTCATTCTGCGTTATTTTCTGCAAAAACAATTACAGAAACCGGTTTCATCCTGATGATGTGCAAAGGGGCTTTCTGTTGCAAGGAGAAAACCGAAACCGGTTTCATTTTCGTGAACAGACTCAACTTTGGGCGCATTCGCAGGGCCTGCTGAAAAAAAAATCCTCTCGCCGAGAATAGGCTCGCAAACGTTTGCCTGGACTGTTAGAATTGCGCCGATTTTTCTTACTAGCTATGCAATCGCGTGGGGACTTGAGCCGTGACCAACAAAACTTCTCTCAGCTACAAAGATGCCGGTGTTGATATTGACGCAGGTAATGCGCTGGTTGACCGAATCAAAGGTGTGGTGAAAAAAACCCGCCGCCCGGAAGTGATGGGTGGTCTGGGTGGATTCGGCGCACTGTGCGCACTGCCGCAAAAATATCGTGAACCTGTTCTGGTCTCAGGTACTGATGGTGTAGGGACGAAACTGCGCCTGGCGATGGATTTAAAACGTCACGACACGATCGGTATCGATCTGGTCGCGATGTGTGTTAACGACCTGGTGGTTCAGGGCGCAGAGCCGCTGTTCTTCCTGGATTACTACGCGACTGGGAAACTGGACGTGGATACCGCAGCAAGCGTCATTAACGGCATTGCCGAAGGGTGTCTGCAGTCTGGCTGTGCGCTGGTCGGTGGTGAAACCGCCGAAATGCCCGGTATGTATCACGGCGAAGATTATGACGTCGCAGGCTTCTGCGTTGGCGTAGTAGAAAAATCAGAAATTATCGACGGCAGTAAAGTGGCTGATGGTGATGTGCTGATCGCGTTGGCCTCCAGCGGCCCGCACTCGAACGGCTACTCACTGGTGCGTAAAATCCTCGACGTGAGCGGCAGCGATCCACTGACCACCGAGCTTGATGGCAAGCCACTGGCTGACCATCTGCTGGCGCCGACCCGCATCTACGTGAAAAACGTGCTGGAGCTGATTGAGAAGGTTGACGTTCACGCCATTGCCCACCTGACCGGTGGCGGCTTCTGGGAAAACATTCCGCGCGTCCTGCCGGACAACACTCAGGCGGTGATTGACGAATCGTCCTGGCAGTGGCCGTCCGTCTTTAACTGGCTGCAGACTGCGGGCAACGTGAGTTCACACGAGATGTACCGCACCTTTAACTGTGGCGTGGGCATGGTTATCGCGCTGCCAGCAAGCGAAGCGGATAAGGCGATTAAACTGCTGACCGACAAAGGTGAAAACGCGTGGAAAATCGGTATTATCAAAGCATCCGATTCCGAACAGCGTGTGGTCATTGAATGAAAAACATTGTGGTGCTCATTTCCGGTAACGGAAGCAATTTGCAGGCGATAATTGACGCCTGCAAACAGAAGAAAATCAACGGCACCATTCGGGCAGTATTCAGCAATAAGGCCGACGCGTTCGGCCTTGAACGTGCCCGGGAAGAGAACATTCCCGCGCACGCGCTGGAAGCCAGCCAGTTCTCCGGACGTGAAGCGTTTGACCGGGAACTGGTTCAGGAGATTGATGCCTACGCGCCTGACGTTGTCGTGCTGGCGGGGTATATGCGTATCCTGAGCCCGGCCTTTGTCGGGCACTACGCTGGTCGTCTGCTGAATATCCACCCTTCCCTCCTGCCGAAGTATCCCGGCCTGCACACCCATCGTCAGGTTCTGGAAAACGGCGATGAAGAGCACGGTACCTCCGTGCATTTCGTTACCGACGAGCTGGACGGCGGGCCGGTGATCCTGCAGGCAAAGGTGCCGGTCTTTGAAGGTGACAGCGAAGACGACGTTACCGAACGCGTGCAGACGCAGGAACACGCCATTTATCCTCTGGTGGTAAGCTGGTTTGTTGACGGGCGTCTTCAGATGCGCGACGGTGCCGCCTGGCTAGACGGCATCAGGCTCCCTGCACAGGGTTATGCCGCTGACGAGTAGTTTGTTTGATGTGCCCGGCGGCGCGACGCCTGCACGGGCCTGTGGTCTTCACTGTCGGGTGAGCACCGCGCTTCCCGACATGCCCTTCCCCCAACCCTCTAAAATCTCCCAGAAAAAAAATAACTGTCATACTTTTCTGGCACTGTTGGACATATCGTGGAAATGCTCGCCATAATAAGGACGAGACGGATTTACCACGTCCTGTGATTGAACTGGAGTGTGAGCTGTAATGGGTCAGGAAAAGTTATATATCGAGAAAGAGCTAAGCTGGTTAGCATTCAACGAACGTGTACTCCAGGAAGCGGCAGACAAAAGTAACCCGCTTATCGAGCGTATGCGTTTTCTGGGGATTTATTCCAACAACCTGGATGAGTTCTACAAGGTTCGCTTTGCCGAACTGAAACGGCGAATCATCATCAGCGAAGAACAGGGCTTAAACTCTCACTCGCGCCATCTGTTGGGCAAAATTCAGTCGCGCGTATTGAAAGCCGATCAGGAGTTTGACGGCCTGTATAACGAACTGCTGCTGGAAATGGCACGCAATCAAATCTTCCTGATTAACGAGCGTCAGCTTTCAGTTAACCAACAAACCTGGCTGCGTCACTATTTCAAACATTACCTGCGCCAGCACATTACCCCTATTCTGATCAACCGCGAAACCGATCTGGTGCAGTTCCTGAAAGATGACTACACCTACCTAGCGGTGGAAATTATTCGTGGCGACACGATTCGTTACGCATTGCTTGAGATCCCGTCCGATAAGGTGCCGCGCTTTGTGAACCTGCCGCCGGAAACCCCGCGCAGACGCAAGCCAATGATCCTGCTCGATAACATCCTGCGTTACTGCCTGGACGACATCTTCAAGGGCTTCTTCGATTACGACGCGTTAAACGCCTACTCCATGAAGATGACCCGTGACGCCGAATACGATCTGGTGCACGAGATGGAAGCCAGCCTGATGGAGCTGATGTCATCCAGCCTGAAACAGCGCCTGACCGCGGAGCCGGTGCGTTTTGTTTATCAGCGCGATATGCCAGATGCCATGGTGGAAATGCTGCGCGACAAGCTGACCATTTCTCGCTATGACTCCATCGTGCCGGGCGGTCGTTACCATAACTTTAAAGACTTTATTGGCTTCCCGAACGTCGGCAAGGCCAATCTGGTGAACAAACCGCTGCCGCGTCTGCGCCATCTCTGGTTCGATAAATTCCGTAACGGTTTCGACGCCATTCGCGAGCGCGATGTCCTGCTCTACTATCCGTATCATACGTTTGAACACGTGCTGGAACTGCTGCGTCAGGCTTCGTTCGACCCGAACGTACTGGCGATCAAAATCAATATCTACCGTGTGGCAAAAGATTCCCGCATCATCGACGCGATGATCCATGCGGCGCACAACGGCAAAAAAGTGACCGTGGTGGTTGAGCTGCAGGCGCGCTTCGACGAAGAGGCAAACATTCACTGGGCGCGCCGTCTGACGGAAGCCGGTGTCCACGTTATCTTCTCAGCGCCCGGGCTGAAAATTCACGCCAAGCTGTTCCTCATCTCCCGTAAAGAGGGGGAGGACGTGGTGCGTTATGCCCACATCGGGACCGGGAACTTTAACGAAAAAACCGCGCGAATTTATACCGACTACTCGCTGCTGACTGCCGATGCACGCATCACTAACGAGGTTCGCCGGGTGTTCAACTTTATTGAGAACCCGTACCGCCCGGTCAGCTTCGATTATCTGCTGGTCTCGCCGCAGAACTCACGCCGCTTGCTGTACGACATGATCGATAAAGAGATCGCCAATGCCCAGAAAGGGCTGTCGTCGGGCATTACGCTGAAACTCAACAACCTGGTCGACAAAGGACTGGTGGATCGTCTGTATGCGGCGTCCAGCTCCGGCGTTCCGGTCAATCTGCTGATACGCGGTATGTGCTCACTGATCCCTGAACTCGAAGGCATCAGCGACAATATTCGCGTGATCAGCATTGTTGACCGCTACCTGGAACACGATCGGGTCTATATTTTCGATAATGCGGGTGATAAACAGGTCTATCTCTCTTCTGCAGACTGGATGACGCGCAATATTGACTACCGAATTGAAGTCGCGACACCGCTCCTGGATCCGCGGCTGAAGCAGCAGATCCTCGATATCATCGAGATTCTGTTCAGCGATACGGTGAAAGCACGCTATATCGACAAAGAACTCAGTAACCGCTATGTACCGCGCGGCAATCGCCGTAAAGTGCGGTCGCAACTGGCGATTTACGACTATATCAAATCACTCGAGCAACCCGATTAACCTATGCCGATAAATGATAAGACCCCACGCCCGCAGGAATTCGCCGCGGTCGATCTTGGTTCTAACAGTTTCCACATGGTCATCGCCCGTGAGGTGGATGGCGCGTTGCAGATCATCGGTCGTCTGAAGCAGCGTGTACACCTGGCGGATGGTCTTGATGAGCGCAGCATGCTCAGCGAAGAGGCAATGGAGCGAGGCTTAAACTGCCTGTCGCTGTTTGCTGAACGCCTGCAGGGCTTCTCGCCCTCCAGCGTATGCATTGTGGGCACCCACACGTTGCGCCAGGCGCTGAACGCGCCTGAATTCCTCAAGCGGGCCGAAAAAGTGATCCCCTACCCCATTGAGATCATCTCCGGTAACGAGGAAGCCCGACTGATTTTCATGGGTGTTGAACACACTCAGCCGGAAAAAGGACGCAAGCTGGTCATCGACATCGGCGGCGGCTCTACGGAACTGGTGATCGGCGAAGATTTTGAGCCGCGTCTGGTCGAAAGCCGTCGTATGGGCTGCGTCAGCTTTGCGCAGATGTATTTCCCGGGTGGCGCAATCAGCCGCGAAAACTTCCAGCGCGCGCGCATGGCCGCTATCCAGAAACTGGAGAACCTGGCCTGGCAGTACCGTATTCAGGGCTGGAACGTAGCGCTGGGCGCATCGGGCACCATCAAAGCGGCACATGAAGTGCTGTTGGCGATGGGTGAAAAAGATGGGTTTATCACCCCTGAGCGCCTGACCTTGCTGACCGAAGAGGTGCTGAAACATAAAAGCTTTGACGCCTTAAGCCTGCCGGGTCTTTCCGACGAGCGCAAAGCGGTATTCGTACCGGGGCTGGCTATCCTGTGCGGCGTATTTGATGCGCTGGCAATTAAAGAGCTGCGTCTTTCCGACGGCGCGCTGCGTGAAGGTGTGCTGTATGAAATGGAAGGCCGTTTCCGCCACCAGGATATTCGTAGCCGCACCGCGCAAAGCCTGGCAAACCAGTACAATATCGACCGTGAACAGGCGAAGCGCGTGCTGGAAACAACCGTTCAGATATACGACCAGTGGCAGGAGCAGAACCCTAAGCTGGCGCATCCGCAGCTTGCCGCCCTGCTGAAATGGGCAGCGATGCTGCACGAAGTGGGACTGAATATTAACCACAGCGGAATGCATCGCCACTCAGCCTATATCCTGCAAAACAGCGATCTGCCTGGCTTCAACCAGGAGCAGCAAACCATGATGGCGACCCTGGTGCGCTACCATCGTAAAGCCATCAAGCTTGACGATCTGCCGCGCTTCACGCTGTTTAAGAAGAAGCAATTCCTGCCGCTTATCCAGCTGCTGCGTCTCGGCGTGCTGCTCAATAACCAGCGTCAGGCCACGACCACCCCGCCCACGCTGAAGCTCAAAACGGATGACAACCACTGGACCCTGAGCTTCCCGCCAGACTGGTTTAGCCAGAATGCGCTGGTGCTGCTGGATCTGGAAAAAGAGCAGCAGTACTGGGAAGCGGTCACCGGCTGGCTACTCAAAATCGAAGAAGAGAGCTCAGACGTCGCGGCGTAACGGCTCAGGTCTCGACCGGCGACGCCTCTGCTTCCAGCAGTGACTCAAGCGCCACCGGTCTGCCAATCAGATAACCCTGCACATAATCGATACCTAGCGCGTGAACCGCGCTACGTATCTCTTCTGTTTCGACATACTCCGCGACCACCAGCATTTTCTTCATTCGCGCCAGATGGCAAATCGAGGCCACTATCTGATAGTCCAGACTGTTGTTGACGATATTGCGGATAAAGCTTCCGTCTATCTTAAGGATATCGGCGTCCACGCTTTTTAGCCGCGCGTAGCTCGCATAGCCGGTACCGAAATCATCAATCGCAATGCGTACCCCCATTTTTTGCAACTGCCTGAGGGTATGTAACGCCTGCTCACCACTGCCGAAGGTGCTGCACTCGGTCACTTCAAATATCAGCTGCCAGGGTTCCACGGCGTATTTCGCCAGCAGACGACTCACCTCAGCCGGGAACTGCGCACGGCACACGGTGGAAGGGCCCAGATTAATGGCAAAACGCTGGCCGGGCAGATGTACCCGATGCTCTGCCAGGAAGCGTAGCGTGTTCTCCAGTACCCACAAATCAACCCGCGACGACAGACCAAATTCCTGGGCGACGGGCAGGAATTGCAAGGGAGAGAGCAACGCCCCGTTTGCATCTGACATCCGCAGCAACACTTCGTGGTAGCAATCGCCCCGCACGCCGCAAACCGGCTGGACCAGCAGAGTAAACGCGTTACTGTCGAGCGCACTTTGCAGACGGCTCATCATCGCAACCTTGTCCTTCAGGCTACGCTGGAGATGGACAGCACCGCGCTGCTGCAGATTTTCCGGATGGTTGGTCGAAATCGACAGATCGGCAATTACCCCCAGTTCACCGAGGACCAGATAGAGATGGGTCACCGGTGAGCGCACATAGCAGTAGCTCACGCCCACCTGAGGCTGCAGTGGCATCCCATCCCAGACAAAGCGGAACTGTTTAATATGCTCGTCCAGCGCCTCAATGCGTTGCTGGTGCGATTCCGCGTTAAGGCGAACCGCCAGGTCACAGCCGGTGAGGTGATAGACCCGCTCACTGGGCTGCAAGGTGCCATTGACCCACTGCGCCAGCTGCTGTTTATACAGGATCCGCAACAACACCCCGTAATTTCGGCCCAGCACCTCCAGCTCCGGAATGCGCAGCAAACAGAGCGCCGACCACGGGTTTTTGGCAAGATCGCGCGACAAGGCCCGCAGATTCGGCATATGGACAACCGGGTCGAGTAGCGCCAGCCTGCGGGAACGTTTATTTGCGGCGCGCTGGCAGGTGGCCAGCATCGACATGTAAATCACCACAAACGAAAAGACCAGATAGCTGGAAGAGGTAATTGCCAGCTGAATGTCATACCCGGACTGTTGAGGGATATAGCGGTAAAAATAGTGAATAGACACCAGCAGCACCGGGGTCCAGATAAGCGACATCAGCTTATAGCCAAACCGCATCGCTCCCCAGAGCATCACCGGCATCAGCAACGACAGGGTGTAGTTGGTGGTGAAAATCGAGCTGTTTTCATTCATCGGGAGCAGCAGGAGGGTAAGCAGTCCGCCAAGCGCAATGGCCCACAGCAGAAATTCAATGACCGTCACCTTTTTGTCTATCTGCATTCGCACCTGCGAGACAAGACTTCTGATATACCGCGGATGGCGAATCAGACGGATCAGTAAATAGCTTAACGGCACGCCCGTCAGCCCACTGACCAGCAGCGCCTGATAGTTAATCAGCGTACGAATATTAAGCGGGGTCAACCCCTCCAGGCTCTGACGGCTCTCATACACACCCAGATAGAGGGCAAACTGGAACAGCACCAGAAACAGCGTCGCGGGGCAAAAGGCCTGCCAGAAGATACGCTGCGCCATCAGTCTGACATCCCCGTAAGCCGTCATGCTGCGTCTGGGCGCAAACACCCGATACCCTCCCCAGCTGAGCACAACGGGGACAATAAAATGAAAAATGCCGGCGATGGTTTCGAACAACCCAACCGACGGGTAGTAGCGGATGAACAGTGACAATACGATGCCGGGAAGCGCTTCCAGACCAAAAAACATCATCACCGAAAGCAGAAAGGAGAGAGGTAAATAATAGAGTGCCACCAGACCATCGCCCAATCGGGTAAAGGTATTGGCAACGCTTAATACAGGCAGTAAACCCACCGGTAAAATAAGCGGTAAAGCCCACCAGCGGTCTTTATTGTTTTTCAGGAAAGAAATAATGTTCATAGATGCCCGTTTAAACCCCTTTCGCTCCAGAGGGAAATGAAGACAGGCATCCAACCTGACGTACTTGCCGCCCGACAACGTGCGGGGCGAACAGTATGGAGGTGGGATTTTAAATACCAGGCCAGGGAAACCGTTGACTTAAATCAAACTAATTTACTCAAACGATCCTTTCTTACATTTTTTTTGAAATAGTTTTCTTCATATTATCAATATGGTAAATGCAATTATTAATTTCAATAACATTAATTAATGTAACTATTGACGGTTATTTACACATTTGCGAATTGACCCTCTCTTCCCGCTGTGCCTTAATATCCCTGTCGCCCAAAAGGGCATGCCCAGGAAAAACACAGTGAGTCAGGCCACGCGTATGCGAAAACGACATCAGTTCAACACCCGGATGACCCGCATCATACTGCTTATCAGCTTCCTGTTTTTCTTCGGCCGCTTCGTTTACTCCTCTATTGGCGCCTGGTATCACCATCAGGACAAGGCCCAGTCACAGCAATCCAGCCTGACCGTTGATTCAGCCGATCGCTAACGCGTCGAAGGATTTTGTAATATCCGAATTATCCCTGCTATTCCTTTGCTCAGGATTTTATCCTGGCGCATCACCACAGCCAGCTGTCGCTGCAGCACGGGCGTGAGCGACATCACGCATAGCCCTTCGCGGTCAGCCGCCAGGTCTACGGCCATACGCGGCACGATACTGTAGCCAAGCCCCGCACGTACCATCCGCTTGATCGCCTCGATGCTGCCCAGCTGCATCACCGGCGTGAGGATTCGCCCCTCGGCCGCAAACCAGCCGTCGATCAGCGCCCGGGTGCCGCTGCCTGATTCAAAAGCAATGAATGGCTGCGCGTGCAACGCAGCCGGCGTCAACGACTGAAAACCGTCCTGCTGGTCCAGCGACGCGATAAAAACAAACTCTTCGTCCATCACTGGCGTAACGTCGAGCGCTCTTCCGCTCACCGGTAACGTCACCAGCCCCATATCAAGACGGTTTTCTTCAATTGCCCGGACGATGTCGAGCGTATTGCCGGTCGTCACGCCCACTCTGAGAAGCGGATAGTCACGTCCGAGCTGCTGCAACAGCGGCGGCAGAAGATGAATGCAGGCCGTTGCGCCCGTGCCAAGCGTAATGGTGCCACTCACGTCATGGCTGAACTCACTCACGGACCGAATGGCTTCATCCACCGCCTGCTGAATACGCTCCCCGTGCACCAGCAACGCCTGCCCGGCAGCCGTGGGTTTGATGCCCCGCCCGGTACGCTCTACCAGCCGGGTTTGCAGAAACTGCTCCAGCTGGCGGATTTGCAGGCTGACGGCCGGCTGGGAAATGCCCAGCAGGTCCGCCGCCGCGGAAAAACTGCCGCGCTGGATAACCAGACGGAATGTCGCGAGATAGCCCAGGTTGAGCGTTGTCATTCAAAGTTTCTCTTATACAGCGCATAAGGTGACTGACCTGCCAGCACAATAGCGCGCTCGCTATGCTCAGGACAACTGCATAACGGAATGAAAAACAATGAAAACACCTGCCCTTCCCCGTCACCTCGCCCTCCGGGCAGGTTGTCATCAGCTTATCAACTGGGGGATCTCGTTTTATATGCCCGGGACCTTTGCCCAGGCGATTGTGGCCGACCGGGGGTGGTCATCACCGCAGCTCTACCTCGGCCTGACGCTGGCGATGCTGGTAATGGCGATGGTCTCCCCTTTTGTCGCCCGACTGTTGGCGTACGCTGGCGGGCAGAACGTGGTGATGAGCGGAACGTTACTGATTGCCGCAAGCTGCGCGGGCATGGCATATACGCAGACGCTGTTCGGCTGGTACGGTGCCTGGCTGGTTGCCGGTATCGGGATGCGGCTGTCGCTGTATGATGCGCTGTTCGCCGCGCTGGTGAACCTGTACGGCCAGCAGGCACGCAGAACGATCTCGCGCATCACGCTCGCTGGCGGTCTGGCATCAGCGGTTTTTTGGCCGCTGGGTGATGGGCTGCTGAAAGTGATGAGCTGGCAACACGCATTGCAGATCTACGCCCTCTTTGGCCTGCTGAGTGCGGTGCTGATTCGCACGCTTCCCCACCAGCGGCTGGCGGCCCCCCCGCACGTTACCGCGCCGCCCGTGCGCGAGGAACGGCGTAACGGCTGGCGGTATGCCACGTTTATTGCCCTCATGACCTTTGTCTCTAACGGCACGTCCACCCATCTGCCAGAGTTTATTGCCAGTTTTGGCCTGCCGGTCGCCATCGGCATGCTGTGGGGAGTTGGCCAGACGGGCGCACGCGCCACGGAGGTGCTGGCGGGTGCACGCTTAACCCCGCTCAACCTCACGCTCCTGACCGCCCTCGCCATGCCGCTCTGCTTTGTGATCGGGTTAAGCAGCTCGCTGTTTGTCGGGTGTGCCGCCGGTTTTGTGCTGGGCTATGGCGCCATCAACGGGCTGATGACGATAGTAAAAGCCACCCTGCCGCTGACGCTTTTCAGCGCCGAAAGCTATGCCCGCCGCACCGGCATGCTGCTCATTCCCGCACAGCTTATGGCCGCGGCATCGCCGTTTGCCTATGCGTGGCTAAACAAAACGCTGGGGATCGCCGGCGCAATGTGGGTTTCCACCGCGCTGACGCTGGTGATTGCCGGGCTGGCGATAGCGATTGTGCGCAGTGCCGACCCCGCGCGGAATGATGAAATGTATCCCACTGTATCCGGAGCGCCACGCTGACAAGCCGGTACAAAACGCCGTTCCCCGCAAACATCCCGGATACATAAAAATGGTTTTCTGTGTCTGTCATTGTTTGAAACCGAATTTGAAACCGATTGAGGAGAGACTCAGATGATCCGTCGTTATTTACTGCTCCCTGCACTTGTTCTGGCGTCAACAACCTGCTCCTGGGCCGCACCGCTGGATAACCTCAGCGCTGCCGACGTCAACGGCCCTGCCGCTGTTGCCCCGCTGGAACGTCCACAGCCGGCCGCTAAGCTGATTGTCGATCCACCGCTTGCCGGCCCGCTGAGCAAGGGGGCGGTCTTTATTCAATACCGGGCTGAAAACCTGCGCATCGAGCCGGTATTTGGGCCCGATGCGCTGAAGGTCACACCACGTATCGGCCATATCCATGTCGTGGTGGATGACGCCCCCTGGCACTGGGCCGATACCAGCGGAGAGCCAATCATTCTGGTTGGGTTACCCGCCGGGAAGCATAAAGTGACCATAATTATGGCCGACCCCACGCATAAACCCATCGACCATAAAACCATTGAATTCACCGTACCGCCTCACGCAACGGTCCATCATTTTTAAGGAGCCAGACAATGAAAGCACGCTCTGTACTGACGGCGGGTCTGCTGGCGCTTTCCGCCAGCGCCTTTGCTGAGAGCAAAACCAGCGTGGTGCTGGTCCATGGCGCGTTTGCCGATGGCAGCAGCTGGAACAAGGTCATTACCCGGCTGCAAAAACAGCATACCGAGGTGATTGCCGTCCAGCTGCCGCTCACGTCGCTTAAAGATGACGTTGCCGCCACCCGGCGCGCCATTGCACGGGCGCATGGCGATGTGGTGCTGGTAGGTCATTCCTGGGGCGGAACGGTGATCAGCGAAGCGGGCAACGATGCACGGGTAAAATCCCTGGTGTACGTAGCGGCCTTTGCGCCTGATTCCGGCCAGTCGACGGCGGACCTGGCGGGAAGTTACCCACCGCCAGCGGGGAGTGCGGATATCGCAAAAACGGCAGACGGGTATTTGTATCTCCCGCCAGAAGCCGTGATGAAAGACTTCGCACCGGATGCAGGCGCCGTTGAACAGCAGACCATTGCAGCCACTCAGGGGCCGATCAAGGCCGACGCGTTTGCGGAAAAAGTGAGCCATGCGGCCTGGCATGAAAAGCCAAGCTGGTTTGTGGTCAGCAAAAATGACCGGATGATTAACCCGGAGCTTGAACGTGCGATGGCGAAAACGATCCACGCGAAAACCACGGAAGTGGCAGCAAGCCACGTGTCGATGGTGAGTCAGCCGGATGATATTGCCCGCACGATTGAGCAGGCAATAACAAACCATTAAGCATGACACAACAGCCCGCGTATCGCGGGCTTGCAGAGCGTCGGGTTACGTCACTTTCTGCACCTCAGTATCTTGCGCCTTCAGCGCCGTTCCATCCTGCGCTGCTGGCGCCATCAGGGGAACCGGCTTGCCGGTACGCCTGTCGATCAACAGCGAGTGGCGCTCCCCGCGCTCAAACAGATGCTGCTCTCCCCACTGGCGAAGCGCAACGACGATGGGAAACAGGCTTTCGCCTTTGTCCGTCAGGACATATTCCTGATACGACGTACCGTCTGACGCCCCCTGCATCGCGAGAATGCCCGCGTCGACCAGCTTGCGCAGTCGGTCAGCCAGAATGTTACGCGCAACCCCGAGATCCCGCTGAAAATCCCCGAAACGGCGCATGCCGTCAAAAGCATTACGCACAATCAGAAGCGACCAGCGATCGCCAATCAGATCGACGCTGCGGGCAACGGGACAAAATTCCTGTTCAATCGGTTTACGAGACGGCACAGCGTTACCCCGGCAGGTTAGTCAATAATAACTGGTTGCATTTTAAAACTGCATAGCCTAGCCTTCAACTGGTTTCTTTTTAAAACCACATTACCCAGGGCGAGGATTTGAACATGTCACACGCGTCACCACTACCGTCAGATCGAAAAACCGGGCTCGTCCGCTCAGGCGACATGCCGCGTAGCCTGGTGTGGCTGTTCGCCCTCGCCAGCGGCTTAAGCGTGGCCAACGTCTATTACGCACAGCCGTTGCTTGACGCGTTGTCCAGAGACTTTGGCATCAGCCATGGTGCCATTGGCGGCGTGGTCACCGCCACGCAGATTGGCTGTGCTCTGGCTCTGCTGTTCGTGGTTCCTCTGGGGGATAAAGTGGATCGCCGGGGTCTGATGGCGCTACAGCTTGTCGTACTGGTGGCCGCTCTGGTCGCGGTCGGCATGGCGCAGACGTCAACGATGCTGCTGGCGGGTATGCTCGCCACCGGCATGGCAGGAACGGCCATGACGCAAGGGCTAATCGCCTATGCCGCCAACGCCGCGTCGCCGCATGAGCAAGGCCGCGTTATTGGTGCGGCACAAGGCGGGGTATTTATGGGCCTGTTAGTGGCCCGCGTCGTCTCCGGAGGCATCAGTGATATCGCGGGCTGGCGTGGCGTGTATCTCTCTGCCGCCGGGCTGATGGTCATTATTGCGTTTCCGCTGTGGTGGAGGCTGCCCCGTTTGCCTGCGGTGCCTGAAACGATGAGTTACCCGCGCCTGATTCACTCAATGCTGACCCTGCTGCGGGAAGAAAAAGTCCTGCAGGTGCGCGGCGTACTGGCTTTACTGATGTTCGCTGCGTTCAATATTTTCTGAAGCGCCCTGGTGCTGCCGTTAAGTGCTCCACCCTATAACTTATCGCATACCGCCATTGGTGCTTTTGGCCTGGCCGGAATGGCAGGCGCGTTAGCGGCAACCCGGGCCGGAGAGTGGGCCGATCGAGGATATGCCCGGCGCACCAGCGCGGCTGCACTGGTCTTGTTACTCCTGGCGTGGTGGCCGATTTCACTGATGGATCGTTCGCTCGGCATTTTACTCGTTGGCATCGTGCTGCTCGATTTGGGCGGGCAGGCGCTGCATGTCACCAACCAGAGCCTGATCTTTCGCGCCCGCCCCGAGGCGCATAGCCGGCTGGTCGGGCTTTACATGCTGTTTTATGCTGTCGGCAGCGGTCTGGGCGCGCTGAGCACCACGATGACGTATGCCATTGCGGGCTGGCAGGGCGTCTGCCTGACTGGCGCAGCGGTGAGCCTGGTGGCGCTGGTGTTCTGGTGGGTAACGCGCAAAACAGGATAAGGGTGATAAAAAAGCCCGCGGGGTGCGGGCTTCTGCAACGTCAACGTGGATAGTCGCGGTTGATCCACGCGTGATCGTCTTCCCAGGTGAACATCCATTTTCGCACCGGACCGGCCATCACGTTGAGATAGTAGCTGTCATAACCAGCCAGCGTCGCCACCGGATGGTACCCCTTCGGCACCATCACCACATCGCGGTTATAAACGGCCATACACTCATCCAGCGACCTGTCGTCGGTATAGACCCGCTGCATGCAGAACCCCTGCCCGGGATTGAGGCGATGATAGTAGGTCTCCTCCAGGTAGGTTTCCTGCGGTGGATTATCCGTATCATGCTTATGGCTCGGGTATGAACTGGTGCAGCCTTCGTTGGTCCAGACCTCAACCACCAGCAGGCTGTCGGCGGGTTGATCTTCCGGCAGAATATTGTGCACGTAGCGCTGGTTATGGCCTTTGCCACGCGCCTGTGCGTCGATATCCTGCGGAGCGATAAGCCGTGTCGGGAAGGACCCTTTGCCGGGTGCGGCACAGACCGCCAGCTCCAGCGTCGTCAGCGCCTTAATCTGCACCGTCTCCTGCGGCGTGACGTAGACCGCCCAGGGTTTTATGCGCTCAAACGGACTCATCCGCTCGCCGATGTCAGTAAACTGCGCGGTAGGTGTGCTGATAGAGGCCCGTCCGGCTACCAGCACCAGACAGCGCTCTTCGCTGACGGCGGGCAGCGTCAGCGTCTGCCCCTCCTGCAGTTCATACGCTTCAAAGCCAACGTATCCCCAGCCCGCGCGTTCCGGCGTGACGGACTGGGTGCGGCCCTCCGCACTCGGCGGTTGCCAGCGTGATAACAGGCGTGACATGTCACCTCCTCAGATAAGCCCGGCGTCACGCGCCAGACGGCTCAGGTTGTTATACCCCAGACGGGCGTAGGTCAGCGGGTGAGCGATAGCAGGATCCTGCTCCGCCTCCACCACCAGCCAGCCGTGATAATCCTGCGCCTTCAGCAGCCGCATGATGGGCGGATAGTCCACGCAGCCGTCACCCGGTACGGTGAAGACCCCACTCAGCACCGCATCAAGGAAGCTGGTTTTGCGGTTTTTGACGTCCGCCAGCACGTCGGCGCGCACGTCTTTGCAGTGAACATGGTTAATGCGCGATGCCCAGCGCTGGGCCACCGCCAGCGGATCAGCCCCGGCAAAGGTCAGATGGCCCGTGTCCAGCAGCAGGCCCACCTCCTCACCAGTATGAGTCATCAGGTTATCGACATCTTCAGCGGACTCAATGACCGTTCCCATATGGTGATGGTAGGCAATCTGCACCCCCTGCTGCTGCGTGTAGCGGGCAAAAGCGGTCAGCTTCTCGCCGTACTCTTTCCAGCGCGCGTGCGGGAAGCGCGGGCGAAGATGAACCGGCGTCTGTTGCTCGCCGTGAATACAGCCGCTCACTTCGGCGAATACCAGCACCTTTGCCCCCAGTTCGCGCAGCAGCGTCAGGTGGGACTGCACGGCGGCAATCTCCTCCTCCACGCTACGCTCCAGCAGACGCCCTGAATACCAGCCGGAGACCAGCTGCAGATCGTGGCGCTGCAAAATGGGGCCAAGCAGGCGCGCCTCACGCGGGAATTTATTGCCCAGTTCGAAACCGGCAAAACCGGCCTCTTTTCCTTCGCTCAGACAGGTATCCAGCGGCGTCTCCGCGCCGAGTGAAGGCAGATCGTCGTTCGTCCATGTCAGCGGGTTAATGCCTAATTGCACACTCATTGTCGTCTCCTGAATTATGCGTGTCCGCGCTCGCGCCACCAGGCGATAAGCTGCAGGTAATTGTCCCGGATGCGTGCCACCAGCTGCGCATCGTCAATATCGTGTTTCAGCCATGCACGGGACGCATCGCCAAACAGCGTGCGTCCTACGGCAAAGCCCTTCACCAGCGCGTGTCCCGAGGCGGCTTTAAAATCAGCACGAAGCTGCTCAGCCGGGGCGTCCAGCCCGAGGATCACCACGCCACGACAGTGTGGATCCCGACGTTCAATAATCTCGCTCAGCGCCGTCCAGCCATCGGCAGAGAGCGGCGGCAGTTTCCACCAGTCGGGATAAATCCCCAGGTTGTAAAAACGCGAGATGGCGCGCAGGTAAAGCTCATCGCTGCGCGGCATGCTGGCAGGCAGGATCACCTCCAGCAGCAGTTCATGACCGGACTGGCAGCAGGCGTGGTAGACCTCAGCGATTTTCTGCTCCTGCTCCAGACGCAGGCCGTGCGCATCTTCCGGATGGAAAAAGACCAGGCATTTCACCACATGCTCCTGCGGCCAGCTGATGAGCTGCGTGCCGATGTTACCGTGCTCCATCTCCAGCGGCCGGGAGCCCGGCAGCTCAATAGGGCGGCCTATCCACCACCCTTCACCGGTAATCGCGTTCAGGGCGTCCTGACCAAAAGTGCCGTCACACAGCAGACCGGCCTTGCCCTCAAGCCCTGCGCTGCTTGCCGCCTCACGGCTGGCCTGCAGAATAAGCTGCTTCAGCGCCGGGATGCGCTTCAGGGATGCCCCGCACTGCAACGCCATATCTTCCAGCTGGCTGCGATGATCGAAGGCCATCACGCACAGCTCCGGCCACTCGCGGCGGCGGGTAGTGACGCGGTGCAGATGGTTCAGGCGCGCGTCAAGATCGGGACGCGGCACCGACGCCGCACGCGACAGGTAGTCGTCCAGCTCAGCCTTGCTCGGCATCGCCGGGGCACAGCCGTGGCGGGACACCACCAGCGCACCACACGCGTTGGCATAGCGGCAGGCCTGCTCCCAGCCTTCGTCGTTAAGGTAGCCGCGCAGCAGGCCGGACATAAACGCGTCGCCCGCACCGAGCACGTTCAGCACCTCAACGCGCACGCCGGTCACCGTCAGACCCTCATCCAGCCGGGGCGGTATAGCGTCGGTATACACCGAACAGCCAAGCGCTCCACGCTTGCAAACCAGCGTAGCGTTACTCACGGCGCGCACGCGACCCAGCGCCTGCAGGGTATCGGTACTGCCACCTGCAATGTGGAACTCTTCTTCGGTGCCGACAATGACGTCGAAAAGGTGCAGCACCTCCTGCAGTTCACGGGTCACGTTTTCTGCGGCAATAAAGCGCGTCTCCCCGTCCCCTAATGAGGTCAGCCCCCACAGTACCGGCCGGTAGTCGATATCCAGCACCGTGCGAACACCGTGACGGCGGGCATAGTTAAGCGCCGTCAGCACCGCGTCACGGGTCTGAGGGTGCGAGAGATGGGTCCCGGTGATGGCAAGGCACCGTGCGGAGGCAATGTAGCGTTCGTCCACATCGCTGGCCGTGATGGCCATATCCGCGCAGTTATCGCGATAAAAAATCAGTGGAAAGGTGTCCCGGTCTTTAATGCCGAGGAGCACCAGCGCCGTCAGGCGTTCTTTGTCGGTGATCAGATGGCTGGTATCGCAGCCCACCTGGTGTAACTCTTCTCGCAGGAAGCGTCCCATATGTTCATCACCGACGCGTGCCAGCATCGATGAGCGCAGCCCCTGACGCGCCGTCCCGTAGGCCACGTTGCCGGACGAGCCGCCGAGATATTTCGCGAAGCTCGACACATCTTCAAGACGGGCACCAATTTGCTGACTGTAGAGGTCTACCGCCACGCGGCCCATGCATATCACATCAAACTGCTTTTCCACGTTGATACCTCATCAGACAATGTCGTTCACGTTCAGCCAGCGGCCTTCCTGGTGTGAGAGTGCGATGGCGTCCAGCACCCGCGAAACCTTCCAGCCCTCTTCAAAGTCCGGCCACATCGGCACATCAGCGGCAATACCGTCGACCAGGTCGCGTACTTCCACCGTTTTTTGATCGTTAAAACCGATACCATGGCCCGCCCCCATGCAAAACGCGCCATAGTCCGGATGTGACGGACCCACAAGCAGCGTGCGGAATCCCTGGCGGTTTACCGGGTCGTCATGCAGATAGAGCTTCAGTTCCGCCATCCGCTCCTGGGTAAAACTGATGGCCCCTTTGGTGCCGGTTATCACGTACGACAGTCCCATCTTGCGCCCGCAGGCGACGCGGGACGTTTCAATCACCCCTTGTGCTCCGCCGGCGAAACGGACCATCGCGTGCGCCTGATCTTCGTTTTCAACCGCAACGTTTTGCGACGAACCGGCCTGCGCCGGGCGCTCAGGCACAACAATTTTTAAATCACCGCAGACCTGCTGAATGTCCCCGACCAGATACTGCGCCATGTTGACGATATGCGCCGCCAGGTCCCCCAGTGCACCCAGTCCGGCGGTCTCTTTAAAACAGTGCCAGTGAATGGGAGAAAGCGGGTCGGCCATATAATCTTCGTTGTGGGTACCGTAGAAGTGGATCACCTCGCCAATCTCGCCGCGGGCGATGATCTCTTTCGCCAGCTGTGCCGTCGGGTTTTTCATGTAGTTAAAACCCACCAGCGTTTTCACCCCTGCCCGCTTCGCGGCGTCCACCATTTCACGTGCGTCATGGGCATTCAGCGCCAGCGGCTTTTCCGAGTAGACATGCTTACCGTGGCGAATGGCCTCCAGCGCCATCTCTTTATGCAGATGGTTGGGGGAGCATATATCCACGACATCAATCGCCGGGTCAGCCACCAGTGCCCGCCAGTCGCCGGTTGAGCGGTTGAAGCCAAAGGCCTGCGCCCGCTCTGCCGCCAGCGCGGGCGTCACTTCCGCCACCATCTCGCGCACCAGTTTGCCGCGCAGGGTAAATACCGTCGGCGCCTGGGCATAGGCGATGGCATGTGCCTTGCCGATATACCCGGTGCCAATCAATCCAATACGAACCTCTTTCATCCTGATCCTCACAATGCGCCGCGACGGCTCTTGGCATAGGTGTCGAATGCCACCGCCAGAACGATAATTAATCCGGTGATTATTTGCTGGTAATAGGCCGAGACGTTCATCAGCACCAGACCGTTAATCAGGATCCCCATAATGATGGAACCGATGATGGTGCCGCCGATGCGTCCATAGCCGCCCATCAGCGAAGTGCCGCCGATGACCACCGAGGCGATAACGCGCAGTTCAAAGGAGATCCCGGCGACCGCTTCCGCACTGCCAAGACGAGCGCTGAGAATGAAGCCCGCCAGTCCCGCCAGACAGCCAATCAGCACATAGACACTCACCAGCACGCGCTTCACGTTGACCCCCGCCAGGCGCGCTGCCTCCGGGTTACCGCCGATGGCATAGACGAAGCGTCCCCAGCGGGTTTTATGCAGCGCAAGATACCCGCCAAGCGCCACGATGGCGAAAATCCAGATTGGAATGGAGATGCCAAGCAACTCCCCGCGTCCCCACCAGCGGTAACCCGGGTCGAAACCTGCAATGGGCGCGCCGTCGTTGATCACCAGCGTCAGGCCACGCCAGATGGTCATCCCGCCGAGGGTGACGATAAACGGCGGCAGGCGCAGGCGGGTTACGCCCAGGCCGTGCAGGAAGCCAATCGCCGTGCCCATCGCCAGACAAATCCCCAGCCCAATCAGCCAGCTCATGCCGCCCCAGGCGTTCGGATCAACGGTGGTGAAGTTGTCGCCCTTAATCACGTATGCGGCGGTCATGGCGCAGACCGCCAGGATGGAGCCGACAGAAAGATCGATACCGGCAGTCAGAATGACGAAGGTCATCCCCACGGCCATGATCCCGTAGATGGACACCTCGGTCAGGATGTTGAAAATATTGCGTTCAGAGAAAAAATTGCTGTTCTGCGACTGAAAGAAAATCAGCAGCAGGATCATGAAAATCAGTACCCCGAAGCGCTCGAAGAAGGCGATGGGATCGAGGCGTCCGCTGCGTTTCACCGGAACCTGCGTTTTAGAAATCATCTGCGTCATGGAAAACTCCGTTATGCCGCGTTGAGGGCGTTGTGGTTGATGGCCATCATCGTCATCAGCCGCTCTTCGTTAGCGTCGTCGCCGTGGATCTCACCGGTCACCCGGCCTTCACTGAGCGTGATGATCCGATCGGATACCGCCATCACTTCAGGCAGATCGGAGGAGATCACGATCACCGCCACGCCCTGTTTGGCCATATCAAACAGCACCTGGTGCACTTCCGACTTGGTGCCCACGTCGATACCGCGCGTCGGCTCATCGACAATCAGCACCCGAGGGTTCAGCGCCATGCAGCGCGCCAGGATAACTTTCTGCTGGTTACCGCCGGAGAGCTTGCGCACCTCCTGCGCGCTGTTGACCATTTTGATCTGCAGCGCCTTGCGGTAGGACTCAATCAGATCGTCCTCTTTGCGGGTATTCACAAACCAGCGCCACTGCATCAGAGAAGAGAGGCTGGAGAGCGACAGGTTGTCGCGAATCGATAACCCCAGCACCGCCCCCTCTTTCTTGCGATCTTCCGGGACCAGCGCGATGCCCTGCTCAAGGGCGTACATTGGGTCGCGCGGTTGATACGGGACGCCGTCCAGTTCAAAGCTGCCCGAGGTAAAGGCATCCGCCCCGAACAGGCAGCGCGCCACTTCGGTACGCCCTGCCCCCACCAGGCCGGCAATGCCCAGTACTTCTCCGGCGTGGACATGGAAGCTGATGTCATGCAGGGCAATGCCGTGCGGATCCAGCGGCGGTTTTTCGCGGCTTAGCCCTTTTACTGCCAGACGGACCGGCTTGTTTTCATGATGGGTTTCGCTGGCGGGACGACGATTAAAGGCCACGTCACGCCCCACCATCAGACGGATCAGCTGCTCGACATTGGTTTGCGCCACGGCGCCACTGCCGGTGAAACGGCCGTCCTGGAAAACGGTAAAGCGATCGCAAAGCTGGAAAACTTCGTGCAGTCGGTGGGTAACGTAAATAATGCTCACCCCCCGGTTTTTCAGCTCGCGCACCACGCGGTGGAGGCTTTCCACCTCGCTGTCGCTCAGCGCCGCGGAGGGTTCATCCATGATGATCAGCCTGGCGTTCAGCGTCAGCGCCCGGGCAATCTCGACCATCTGCTGCTGGGCTACGCTCAGACGGGCGACAGGCGTGGTTGGCGCAACGTTCAGCTGCAGATAATCGAGGATCACCTGCGCCTCCTGGTTCACCGCTTTTTCGTCGACAATCAGGTTACGTTTACGCGGCTCACGCCCGAGAAACATGTTTTCCGCGACGGTCATATTGGGCAGCAGGTTAAATTCCTGATAGATAGTGATAATGCCCTTGTTCTGCCGCTCAACCGGTGAATCATCCACCGGCAGCGTGTCGCCGTTGAACCAGATATCCCCGCGCGTTTGCGGCTGTGCGCCCGCCAGGGCTTTCAGCAGCGTGGATTTCCCCGCTCCGTTCTCACCCAGCAGCGCGTGGATCTCCCCGGCACCGACGGTGAGCTGTGCGCTGCTCAGCGCCCAGACGCCAGAAAAGCTTTTTGCCAGGTCGGTCACTTTCAGTAAGGGTTGCGACATCGGTCTGCTCCTCCTTAATAGTGAGCCGCCACCTGCGCGGCGGCTCCGGATAAATCAGTTACCGGCCTCACTGATGCGCTCAGCCTGCTGCAGATTTTCTTTGGTGATAAGCGTTGGCGGGTAGTCCGCGCCGGTGATGGCTTTCTTCTCACGCACGTTGGCCACCAGCTGGCTCATCGCCGTTTGTACCGCGAAGCCCGGGCGCTGATCCGCCGTGACCGCCAGCCAGCCGTCGCGCACGCGCGCCAGCGCCTCAGGGACCGCGTCAAAGCCGGTCACCAGAATTTCACCTGGCTTCACGCCCTGGCCCTGCAGCGCTTCAATTGCGCCCAGTGCCATGTCGTCATTGGCGGAGAGGATCACCTGTGGGCGTTTCGGCAGTGACGGCAGAACGCTTTCCACAATGCGCATCCCTTCAGAACGCATCCAGTTGCCGGTCTGATCGGCAACGATCTTGTACTTGTCCCCGCCCGCCTTCAGGCTGTCGCGGATCCCTTTGGTACGTTCAATGTTGGAGGAGGAACCTGGCTGGCCGGTGAGCAGAATAATGTCTGCCCCGTTGGGGAATTTGCTTTTAACGAAGTCGCCAATCGCCTGGCCGCCTTTGTAGTTGTTGGCACCAAAATGCGGCACCTTCTTCTGGCTGTCGACGGAGCGGTCAAGCGTCACAACGGGCAGATTCGCATCCTGAATTTCATCCACCGCGCTGGAGACGGCATTGACGTCATTCGGGGAGACGATGAACCCCTGCGCACCACGGGTGATGGCGTTTTCCAGGTCAGCGACCTGTTTCGGCGAGCTGCCCTGCCCGTCCAGTACCTGAAGCTTTACGCCCATCTCTTTTGCGGCTTTTACCGCAGTACGCTGCATGTGAACTTCAAACGGCATCGCCAGGTTTGGTGTACTGAAAACAATTTGCTCGTTTTCGGCCATTGCTGCCCCGGCGGTCATGGCGATGAGGGCGGCTAAGATCAGTTTTTTCATTATTATGTCTCTCTGTGTAGGGTTGTTGTGTTTAGAGGACGATCTCACGCTGGCTACGCAGGGATTCCAGCGCTTTATCCGCCAGGTACAGCGCACGTTCACCATCATCGCCGCTACAGTCAGGCGTCGCTTCGCCGCGCAGCACCGCAACAAAGTGTTCCCATTCCGCGGCGTAAGCGGATTTGTAGCGCTGCAGGAAGAAGTGTTCCGGCAGCGCGCCGGTGCAGCCCTGTTTGCCGTAGTGCTGCACCTGATTTTCAAGAATATTGCCCGCGCACAGCAGGCCTTCTGAGCCGTGCAGTTCCAGGCGCTGGTCGTAGCCGTAAGAAGAGCGGCGGCTGTTGACGATGGTCGCCATCGCGCCGGAGGCATACTTCAGTACGATAAACGCGGTATCGATATCCCCCGCCTCGCCAATCGCCGGATCCACCAGATTGCTGCCCTGGGCATATACCGACACCGGCTCTTCGCCCATGATGAAGCGCGCCATATCAAAATCGTGAATGGTCATGTCGCGGAACATACCGCCGGAAACGCGCACATATTGCGCCGGTGGCGGGGACGGGTCGCGGGAGATAATCAGCAGCGATTCGGGCTTGCCGATCCGCCCGGCCTGCACCTCGGTTTTGACCCGGCGAAACTGCGGGTCAAAGCGGCGGTTAAAACCGATAAACAGCGGTACGTTGTACTCGTTAACCACTTTCAGGCAGTCGCGCACGCGGGCAAGATCCAGGTGTACCGGCTTTTCACAGAAGATCGCTTTGCCGTGGCGGGCGGCCATCTCAATCAGATCCGCGTGGGTGTCCGTCGCAGACGCGATCAGCACGGCATGAACGTTTGGGTCGCTCATCGCGTCCTCCAGGCTCTGCAGACGAGCCTGATATTGCGTGGCGAGGCGGGTGGCAAATTCCTGATTCGGGTCGACCACAGACCAGAGCGTGGTCTCACTGTGGCTGGCGATGTTAGCTGCATGTACCTGGCCAATTCGGCCAGCGCCCAGTAAAGCAATGTTAAACATAACGGCTCCCGGTGTTGGTGAATGCTGTGAACTAACGACCCCTTAAATAAAACATTTATTTCATTTTTATAAATAGTGAAAATTATATTTTTGAGTGCGGGTTAACACTTTTGAGATGATTGAGATAAATTTTGTTATCAATCTCACAACATGGAAGAAGGTGCTACTAACCCCTCACCCCTGCCCTCTCCCCAAAGGGGCGAGGGAGAAAAGAGTGCACCACACCATCCCCTCTCCCCTTTGGGGAGAGGGTTAGGGTGAGGGGAAAATGAAATGAAAATTTCGTTACGGCGGGAAAACTTAATACTGGCGTGCTTTTTTCACCTGCGCCTGAGTTTGCTCGGCGGCTTTGCGCACCGCAGACGATCCCGCGACCTGCGCATCACCGGTTCGCCACCATGACGCGTAATCATGGGTCATGGTTTTCGGCAGCACTTTGATATCCAGCAGCGTTGGGCCAGGATGCGCCCGCGACGCCTCCAGCGCCACCAGCAGACTCTGCTCGTCGTGGACCCGCCACGCGCGACAGCCGTAGCTTTCCGCGTTCTGGGCGAAATCGACTTTCACCAGCGGCCCGTCAAGCCGGCCTGAATCTGGATTTCGATGACGGTTTTCCGTACCGAAGCTCCCCATCCCGTGCCCCATCTGCAGGTTATTAATGCAGCCGAAGCTGACGTTATCAAACAGCAGGACGGTGACGTTGATCCCCTCCTGCACCGCGGTTTGTAGCTCGGAGTGCAGCATCATGTAGGAGCCATCCCCCACCATGGCGTAAACCGGCTGATGCGGGCTGGCAAGCTTCGCGCCTATCGCCGCCGCAATCTCATACCCCATGCAGGAGTAGCCGTACTCCAGGTGATAACTGTCCGGCGTCTTCACCTGCCAGAGGCGCTGTAAATCCCCGGGCAGCGATCCGGCCGCGCCCACAACGATGGCGTTATCTTCGATATGTTGATTGATAAGCCCCAGCACCCGCGTCTGGGTCAGGCGGGTATTGAGCGCCTCACCGTATTCCGCCAGCTGCGCATCAAGGTGCCCTGCCACTTCAGGCGCATCGTCGGGATGCCACTGACGGCCCCATAAGCGCTGGCACTCCGCATGCCAGGCAGATTTCGCCTGAGCGATCTCCTCTCCCCAGTGGCTTCGGTACGCCGGGAGCGCCTGCGTTAACGCGTGCAGCCCGGTTTGCGCATCGGCAATCAGCGCCGTGGCATCCAGTTTCAGGGCATCAAACTCGGCGACGTTCAAAAGCAGGAACTCGACGTCCGGATGGGAAAAGAGCGCTTTGGAGCCGGTGGTAAAGTCCGTCAGGCGCGTGCCGATGCCAATCACCAAATCCGCCCTGGGTGCAAGCTGGTTAGCGGCCATTCCGCCCGTCACACCGATCCCCCCCAGATTAAGGGGGTGATCGCTTACCAGCGCCCCCTTTCCGGCCTGGGTTTCGGCAAACGGCAGCTGCAGCGTCTCGACAAATTCCCGAAATGCCTCATGCGCGCCGGAATAACGCACGCCCCCGCCACACACCACCAGCGGACGGTGTTTACGGGCAATCAACGCCTGTGCCTGGGCCAGACGCTGGGGGTCAGGCGGACGGCGTTCAATGTGATGCACGCGACGCGCAAAGAAGCTCAGGGGATAATCCCAGGCTTCGCCCTGTACGTCCTGCGGCAGGCAAATGGTCACTGCTCCCGTCGCTGCAGGGTCAGTAAGCGTTCGCATCGCATTTAACATCGCGCTCATTAACTGTTCCGGACGGTTAATGCGGTCCCAGTAGCGTGAAACGGGACGGAAGCAGTCGTTGGTGCTGATACTGAGATCGTGGTACTGCTCGATTTGCTGCAAAACCGGATCGGGCTGGCGGCTGGCATAGATATCCCCCGGTAACAGCAGGAGCGGAATGCGGTTCGCGGTGGCGGTCGCCGCGGCCGTCACCATATTAGCCGCGCCGGGCCCGACGGATGAGGTGACGGCAAAAATGCGCCGACGGCGATGCTGTTTAGCGAATCCGGTCGCCATATGGGCGATGCCCTGTTCGTTACACCCCTGCATCACCTGCAGGTGGCCAGGATCCTGCTCCAGTGCCTGGCCTATACCCAGCACGTTGCCGTGACCAAAAATGGTCGCCACGCCCTCCACGAAGGGCGTTTCTTGTCCATCAATGGAGACATATTGTTGATTAAGGAATCTGACCAGGGCCTGAGCCATGGTCATACGTTCGGTTTGCATAAAACCTCCTGTCAGCCCAGCGTCGGCATGGAGAACGCAGCGCCAGTCTCCTGCTGCATTTCCGGCCAGCGTGCGGTGATGGTTTTCATTCGGGTGTAGAAACGCACGCCGTCGTTGCCGTGGACATTCAGCGCACCAAAGATCGAACGCTTCCAGCCACCAAAACTGTGGAACGCCATCGGCACCGGGATCGGCACGTTCACCCCAACCATCCCCGCCTGCACCTCTTCGCAGAAGCGGCGCGCGCAGCCACCGTCACGGGTAAATATTGCCGAGCCATTACCATATTCATGCCGGTTAATCAGGTCCACCGCGCTGCTGTAATCTGCAACACGCACCACAGAAAGTACCGGCCCGAAAATCTCTTCTTTATAGATGGTCATCTCCGGCGTGACGTTATCGAACAGCGTTGGTCCGACAAAATAGCCTTTCTCGTGGCCTTTCACGCTGAACCCACGGCCATCCACGCGCAGGCGGGCTCCCTGAGTTTCCCCGCTGTCGATATAGCCCAGCACTTTGTTACGGTGTGCCGAGGAGATAAGCGGCCCCATTTCATTCTCTGGCGTCTGGTCCAGACCCGGTCCGACGCGCAGCGCGGCAATCTGTTTTTCCAGCCGGGAACAGAGTTCATCAGCGGTGTTATCCCCCACCGCCAGCACCACCGACAGCGCCATGCAACGTTCTCCCGCCGCGCCGAAGGCTGCGCCCATAATCGCGTTCGTCGCCATATCCATATCGGCATCCGGCATTAAGATGCAGTGGTTTTTTGCCCCGCCCAGTGCCTGACAGCGTTTACCGTGGGCGGAGGCGGTCTCGTAAATGTATTGGGCGATCGGCGTTGAACCGACAAAGCTCACAGCCTGCACGCGTGGGTCAGTCAGCAGCACGTCAACCGACTCTTTATCGCCCTGCACCACGTTAAACACGCCGTCAGGCAGGCCGGCGTCTTTCAGCAACTTTGCCAGCGCGAGCGCCAGAGAGGGATCTTTTTCCGACGGTTTCAGCACGAACGTGTTGCCGGTGGCCAGCGCAATCGGGAACATCCACATCGGCACCATTGCCGGGAAATTAAACGGCGTGATCCCGGCACATACGCCGAGCGGCTGCATCAACGAGTGGCTGTCGACACCGGTGCCAACGTTAGCGGAGTGCTCACCTTTTTGCAGATGCGGGATGCCGCAGGCAAACTCCACCACTTCCAGGCCGCGGGTCAGCTCGCCCACCGCGTCGGAGAAGACTTTGCCATGCTCTTCGCTGATGATGCGGGCCAGGCGCTCCATGTTCTCTTCCAGCAGCGCTTTGAAGCGGAACATCACGCGTGCGCGTTTAAGTGGAGAATGACGCGCCCAGCCAGGAAAAGCCTGCTGTGCTGCGGCAATCGCCTGTTCGGTTTCCTGTGCCGTACTCATCACCACCTGGCGGATCTGCTCTCCGGTGGCCGGGTTGAAGATTGCCTGAACGCGCTGGCCTGAACCGGTGACACACTCGCCGTGAATAAAATTCGCTACCGTCTCCATCCTTAACCTCTCGCTGTTGATACGTGACTGTTACCTGAACACTATATATGAAACAAATATTCCATTTTAAGTTGAAATAAAATAAATGATGATTATTGTGATCAAGGATGGATTTTTATGTTAACAGCCACTATCACCGGTGCAGCCTGCGCTATTAAGGCATTTCAGGCGTTGAAATGCGTGAAGCTTCTGTTTCATTTTTGAGGCCAGATGGACGGCCGGCATTTAAAAGACGCGGTTTTGCGTTTAGAATCATAAAACTATGCATAGGGGGTAAAATGACCACAGCAACCAGCCTGAATGAGCTGCAGCAGCAAATCCGCGATCGCTACGATAGCCTGAGCAAGAGGCTGCAGCAGGTCTCCCGCTATGTGCTGGATAATACCAACAGCGTGGCCTTTGATACGGTCGCCGTCATTGCCGAGCGTGCCGATGTGCCGCCGTCAACGCTGATCCGTTTTGCCAATGCTTTTGACTTCACCGGCTTCAACGAGATGAAACAGCTGTTTCGCATGAACCTGGTGGAAGAGACCGCCAGCTACAGTGACCGCGCCCGGCTGTTTCGCGAAATGGAAAGTCAGGCCGTCCCGGAAACCCCGCTCGATATTCTGCAGGAGTTCGCCCGTTCAAATGCGCAGGCCCTCCAGCAGCTGGCCGCCCGCGCCGAGCCGGAGATGCTGGAACGCGCCGTACAACTGCTGGCCGACGCCGACACAATCTATATCGCCGGGTTACGCCGCTCGTTTAGCGTCGCCGCCTATCTGACCTACGCCCTGAGCCACCTGGAGTGCCGCCCTATTCTGCTCGACGGAATGGGGGGGATGCTGCGTGAGCAGATCAACCGCATCAAAGCGCAGGACATTGTGGTATCGATCAGCTTCTCGCCGTATGCGGAAGAGACGGTAATGGTCAGCGAAACCGCCGCCAGCGTCGGCGCGCGGCAGATTGTGATCACCGACAGCCAGATAAGCCCGCTGGCCACCTTCAGCGATCTCTGTTTTGTGGTGAAAGAGGCGCAGGTTGACGCGTTTCGCTCGCAGTCGGCGACGCTGTGCCTCGTGCAGTCGCTGGTGGTAGCGCTGGCATATCGGCTGGGCAGTGGGAAGTAACGGAGAATAAAAAACCCCCTGCGCAAGCAGAGGGTTTGGGGTGATATCAGGGTAAAATCATTCCCACTCAATCGTAGCCGGTGGCTTACCGCTGATGTCATACACCACACGGGAGATACCGTTCACTTCGTTGATAATGCGGTTAGAGACGCGGCCCAGGAAGTCGTACGGCAGGTGCGCCCAGTGCGCGGTCATGAAGTCGATGGTTTCCACCGCACGCAGGGAAACAACCCAGTCGTACTTACGGCCATCGCCCATCACACCGACAGAGCGCACCGGCAGGAATACGGTGAACGCCTGGCTCACTTTGTTGTACAGGTCAGCTTTGTGCAACTCTTCAATGAAGATAGCGTCCGCGCGACGCAGCAGGTCGCAGTACTCTTTCTTCACTTCGCCCAGCACACGCACGCCCAGACCTGGACCCGGGAACGGGTGACGGTAGAGCATGCCATATGGCAGCCCCAGTTCCAGGCCGATCTTACGTACTTCATCTTTGAACAGCTCACGCAGCGGTTCAACCAGGCCCATCTTCATCTCTTTCGGCAGGCCGCCCACGTTGTGGTGAGATTTGATGACGTGTGCTTTACCGGTTGCGGAAGCCGCAGATTCAATCACGTCAGGGTAAATGGTGCCCTGCGCCAGCCATTTAACGTCTTCCAGCTTCAGCGCTTCTTCATCGAACACTTCAACGAAGACGCGACCGATGATTTTACGTTTCGCTTCCGGATCGTTCTCGCCAGCCAGCGCGTCGAGGAAGCGCTTCTCGCCTTCCACGTGAATGATGTTCAGACCGAAGTGGTCGCCGAACATATCCATAACCTGCTGCGCTTCGTTCAGACGCAGCAGACCGTTGTCCACGAATACACAGGTCAGGTTTTTGCCGATTGCGCGGTGCAGCAGCATCGCGGTGACAGAGGAGTCAACACCGCCGGACAGGCCGAGGATCACTTTGTCATTGCCAACCTGCTGGCGGATACGCTCAACGGCGTCGTCGATGATTTTTGCTGGCGTCCACAGTGCTTCACACTGGCAGATATCACGCACGAAGCGTTCCAGCATGCGCATACCCTGACGGGTGTGGGTCACTTCCGGGTGGAACTGCACACCGTAGAAGCGTTTTTCTTCGTTCGCCATAATCGCAAACGGGCAGTTATCGGTGCTGGCAACGGTCACAAAGTCAGACGGGATAGCGGTGACTTTGTCGCCGTGACTCATCCACACGTCCAGCAGCGGTTTGCCGTCTGCGGTCAGGGAGTCTTCGATACCGCGAACCAGCGCGCTGTCGGTAACGACTTCAACCTGCGCGTAACCAAACTCACGCTCGTTAGACCCTTCTACGTGGCCGCCCAACTGCATGGCCATAGTCTGCATACCGTAGCAAACGCCGAATACCGGCACGCCCGCTTCAAACACGTACTGCGGTGCGCGTGGGCTGTTCTCTTCGGTGGTGCTTTCCGGGCCGCCGGACAGGATGATGCCGCTTGGATTGAATTCGCGAATCTGTGCTTCCGTGACATCCCATGCCCACAGTTCACAGTAAACGCCCAGTTCACGCACGCGACGTGCCACCAGTTGAGTGTACTGAGAACCAAAGTCCAGGATGAGAATGCGATGTTTATGAATGTTTTCCGTCATTGACGCTAATTCCGAGGCAAGTGAAACAAATACAGAGCGCCCGGCATGAGCCGGGCGCGGAAATTTATCAGGAGCCCAGACGGTAGTTCGGGGACTCTTTGGTGATCGTCACGTCGTGAACGTGGCTCTCCTGGATACCCGCACCGCTGATGCGTACGAATTCCGCTTTAGTACGCAGCAGGTCGATGGTACCACAGCCGGTCAGACCCATACAGGAGCGCAGGCCACCCATCTGCTGGTGAATGATCTCTTTCAGGCGGCCTTTATAGGCAACGCGGCCTTCGATACCTTCCGGTACCAGTTTGTCAGCGGCGTTATCGCTCTGGAAGTAACGGTCGGAAGAGCCTTTGGACATCGCGCCCAGGGAGCCCATACCACGGTAAGATTTGTAAGAACGGCCCTGGTAGAGTTCGATTTCGCCCGGGGATTCTTCAGTACCGGCCAGCATGGAGCCAACCATGACGGCTGCAGCACCTGCAGCGATCGCTTTCGCGATGTCGCCAGAGAAGCGGATACCGCCGTCAGCGATAACCGGAATACCGGTACCTTCCAGCGCTTCAACCGCGTCGGATACCGCGGTGATCTGCGGAACGCCTACGCCAGTCACGATACGGGTGGTACAAATAGAGCCAGGACCGATACCGACTTTCACCGCGCTGCAGCCTGCTTCAGCCAGTGCGCGAGCGCCTGCGCCCGTTGCAACGTTACCGCCGATGATCTGCAGGTCTGGGTATTTCGCACGGGTTTCACGAATACGTTGCAGAACGCCTTCGGAGTGGCCGTGAGAGGAGTCAATCAGCAGTACGTCAACGCCCGCAGCCACCAGCGCGTCAACACGCTCTTCGTTACCTGCACCCGCGCCAACGGCAGCACCTACGCGCAGACGGCCATGCTCGTCTTTACAGGCGTTAGGCTTACGTTCTGCTTTCTGGAAATCTTTAACGGTGATCATGCCCAGCAGGTGGAAGTTCGCGTCCACAACCAGTGCTTTCTCAACGCGCTTCTCGTGCATTTTAGCCAGCACGACGTCACGGGTTTCGCCTTCACGGACGGTCACCAGACGCTCTTTCGGGGTCATGTATACGCTGACAGGCTGGTTCAGGTCAGTCACGAAACGCACGTCACGGCCGGTGATGATGCCCACCAGTTCGTTATCTTCGGTGACAACCGGGTAACCGGCGAAACCGTTACGTTCGGTCAGGGCTTTCACTTCGTGCAGGGTGGTGGTTGGCAGAACGGTCTGTGGGTCAGACACGATGCCGGATTCATGTTTCTTCACGCGGCGAACTTCTTCAGCCTGACGCTCGATAGACATGTTTTTATGAATAAAGCCGATGCCACCTTCCTGTGCCAGGGCGATAGCCAGGCGCGCTTCAGTCACGGTGTCCATTGCCGCAGAGAGCATAGGAATGTTCAGGCGAATCGTTTTCGTCAACTGCGTGCTGAGATCGGCAGTATTCGGCAGAACGGTGGAATGAGCGGGAACGAGGAGGACGTCGTCAAACGTCAGTGCTTCTTTAGCGATACGTAGCATGGGCAATATCTCTGACCTGGTGGGTGGTTAAATATTGCCGTGGCATTATACAGAGCGTAACCGATTGCATCCACACTTTTTTATAAAAAAACCTTGCACTCCCCTCTCAGCAGGTTACTATCGACTGAATAACTTGCTGATTTAGAATTTGATCCCGCTCACATGTTATCCACTCAATCCCCCTCAATTTTTACTGTCAGCCGCCTTAATCAGACGGTTCGTTTGCTGCTTGAGCAGGAAATGGGGCAGGTCTGGATCAGCGGTGAAATTTCTAACTTCACGCAGCCTTCATCTGGTCATTGGTACTTCACGTTAAAAGACGACACCGCTCAGGTGCGCTGTGCAATGTTCCGCAACAGCAACCGCCGCGTGACGTTTTGCCCTCAGCATGGTCAGCAGGTTCTGGTTCGCGCCAATATCACCCTGTATGAGCCGCGCGGCGATTACCAAATCATCGTCGAAAGTATGCAGCCTGCGGGCGAAGGTATGTTGCAGCAGAAGTACGAGCAGCTAAAAGACAAACTCTCGCAAGAGGGTCTGTTCGATCAGCAGTTCAAAAAACCGCTCCCCTCACCTGCCCACTGCGTTGGGGTGATTACGTCAAAAACCGGGGCGGCACTGCACGATATTCTTCATGTCCTCAAACGCCGCGACCCGTCCCTGCCCGTTATCATCTACCCGACCGCTGTTCAGGGTGATGACGCACCGGGTCAGATTGTCCGCGCCATTGAACTTGCAAACGCACGTCAGGAGTGCGACGTGCTGATTGTCGGGCGTGGCGGCGGTTCGCTGGAAGACCTGTGGAGCTTTAACGACGAACGCGTGGCACGGGCCATTTTCGCAAGCCAGATCCCGGTCGTCAGCGCCGTCGGCCACGAAACGGACGTGACAATAGCTGATTTTGTGGCGGATTTACGCGCGCCAACGCCCTCCGCAGCCGCGGAAGTGGTGAGCCGCAATCAGCTGGAGCTGCTGCGCCAGCTGCAGAATGGTCAGCAGCGTCTGGAAATGGCGATGGACTATTTCCTGGCCAACCGGACGCGCCGGTTTACCCAGCTTCATCATCGCCTGCAACAGCAGCACCCGCAATTGCGGCTGGCCCGTCAGCAAACCGTGCTCGAGCGTCTGCGTCAGCGAATGAACGTCGCGCTGGATATTCAGCTCAAGCGCGCGGTCTCGCGCCAGCAGCGTATTACTCAGCGCCTGAACCAGCAGAACCCACAGCCGAAGATTTATCGCGCGCAAACGCGTATCCAACAGCTTGAGTATCGACTGGCAGACACTATCCGTGCACGTCTTAGCACCACACGTGAACGCTTTGGCAACGCGGTCACCCACCTCGAGGCGGTCAGCCCGCTCTCGACGCTGGCACGAGGCTATAGCGTAACGACCGCCACCGACGGTAAAGTGCTGAAGCAAACGAAGCAGGTGAAAGCCGGAGATGTTCTCACCACCCGTCTGTCAGACGGCTGGGTGGAGAGCGAAGTGAAAGAGATTAAACCGGTGAAAAAAACGCGCCAGCGAAAAACCGGATAATTCTTCGTCGGTTACAAACTATACTGCTGCTATTCCCTTTTATCTGGCCTTGCCCGAACTAAGGAGAGCAGCATGTCTTATCTTCACAGCGTCATTCCCCCCTATATTCTTCGTCGCATTATCGAAAGTGGCTCTGAGCCGCAGCAGCGCTGCGCCCGTCAGACGTTAACGCATGTGCAAACGCTCATGGCGCATATGCCGGGCAAACCCGCCGCGCCGCACGTCAATAAAGCCGGTCAACTGGAGCGTGATATTTACGATGCCAGACAGACGCAGGAGCTGCCGGGTACTCAGGTGCGTTATGAGGGCCAGCCGTCAAATGGCGATGTGGCCGTTGATGAAGCCTACAATTATTTGGGGGTCACCCATGATTTCTTCTGGAAAATGTATCAGCGCGATTCGCTTGATAATAAAGGCCTGATCCTGACCGGTACCGTGCACTATGGCCGGGAATATCAGAACGCCTTCTGGAATGGTCAGCAGATGGTCTTTGGCGATGGCGACGGCGAAATATTTAACCGCTTTACTATTGCCATTGACGTCGTGGCCCACGAGCTAAGCCACGGTGTCACCGAGACCGAAGCCGGGCTTATCTATTTTGAGCAGTCTGGCGCGCTGAATGAATCATTGTCAGATGTGTTTGGCTCGCTGGTCAAACAGTACCACCTCAAACAGACCGCCGATGAAGCCGACTGGCTGATTGGTGAGGGGCTGCTGGCAGACGGTATTAACGGCAAAGGGCTGCGCTCCATGTCAGCGCCCGGCACTGCCTACGACGATCCTCTGCTCGGTAAAGACCCGCAGCCTGGGCACATGAAAGACTTTATCAAAACGCGCGAAGACAACGGCGGCGTACACCTGAATTCAGGTATTCCCAACCGGGCGTTTTATCTGGCCGCGAAGGCGATTGGGGGTCATGCCTGGGAAAAAGCGGGATATGCCTGGTACGACACAGTTTGCGACCGTCACCTGGCGCAAGATGCCGATTTTGAGGCCTTCGCAAAACTGACGGTTGCCCACGGCGAGAAACGGTCCGGTGGCGACGTGGCGGCTGCGATAAAACAAGCCTGGGAACAGGTGGGAGTGCTGTAAATGCAGGTTCCGGAACTCACAGATGACGCCGTCGTTGAGCTGGCTCGGGAAGGCGGCGTCGCTTTTATCCCTAAGCTAAGCGGCCAACGCACCATTACGCTTTCGTCACTCAATGAGGCCCAGCGTCAGCGCGTGGTAAGCATCCTGGAGCAGGCATTTCCACGCGGCCAGCCGCCGGGTGAACCCACCTCGCCGGGGAGTGGCGATCAGCGTTATTTTCGCATCCAGATAATCTGGACTCAGCACAATCAGGCCCAGTACACCGATATGATTGTGCTGGTGCCTGAGCAGGAAGCCCCTGAGTCGCTGGTCGAGCTGTGGCAGAAAGGCGAAGGCTGCGTGTGTGATTAAACTTCAGCCGGGACAAATTCCACGCGCTTTTTCGAAATCAGGCCGTGGCCGTTCTGGCAGAAATAATCCACCGCACCGCAGGCTTTTAAGACCTGGAGTGGCTGATGACACTCCGGGCAGCGGGCTTCGAGCGCGATATCCTTATCGCAGTGCTCACAGTGGGCGATGCCATTTTGCGCTTCAAGCTCTGCGTGGCAATCCGGGCAGGTAATCGACATGATGACTCCTTTGCTGGGCATTCTGTAATGCGTTGATATTAACACGCAGCACTCAGTGCGGGCCACGCAGCTGTTGCTGTAAGGTCAGCAGCAGTTCTACTTCCGCCATTCGACGGCGTGTCGTCCGGCTCACTTCTTCCGGGTCACATTCGAACAGACTTTTCTGCCCCAGAATGCGCTCTGCCAGGCAGTGCGTATAAATCGTGCCTGGAATATGCCAGCGCTGAACCCGATCGCCGTCCGTCAGCACGAGCACATCTTCCGCTCCGTGACGATCGTGGCTTATGACGCGCCCGTCATGCAGATACAGCCGTAACCCTTTTCGCCCGCCTGACGGTCCCGCATATTTGTTGAGCCAAATCTCCACCGGAATGCCACTAAGCTGCCCGCGAAGATGAGCGCTGCCCTCTGCCGTGGTGAGATCGCCCTGTTTGATCTCACGCCCAAGCCGGTCAGTAGCGGCCACCACCTGCAGCGTCATATCATCCCCGCCCCCCAGATAACGCACCGTTTCACGCAGCATCGCCAGCACATGCGTGCCGATGTCCAGGATAACGCCGTCAGGATGGCGAAGCGTGCGGGTGTCCATTTCACCCGTGGCGAAGTTAAGCGCGACAGGTTCTCCTTTTGCGTTAAACCCGCTCGGTTCCTGCAAAAAACCGTCAATTCTGGCGATATCAGCAAAAGTCCCGATCAGCCCAAGCTGAACCGTTGCGAGGCGCGCCATCCAGTGGTCAAGTGCGAGCACACGGGACGCCGCACCGGGCAACGCCAGCAGTCTGTTCAGTTTTTCGAGCTGCGAGAGCGTGGCGACGATGGGTTTTTCAACCACGATCCGCACCACAGGAGACGCCAGGGCGTGCTCCAGCACCTCAAGATGCTGCAGAGAAGCCGTGGTAATAAACAGGGTATCAAGAGGATGCGAGAGAAGTTCGGTGAGAGAGGCGCAGCGCGTCACGCCTTCAGGGTGTCTGCCAGGCTGAACATCAAACCCCAGGCAGTGCAGTGAATCGCCATACAGATTGTGTAATGCAGGTAAATAAGCGGTTTCCACCACCGCGCCAAGACCAACAAACTCTAACAGCATGTTCTACCTCGTCGAGTAAATTACCGGGGCAAACGCCTGCCCCGGTATTGACGAGCGAGGCGTTATCAGGCGTTAGCGGCCGGTTTAGTCTGCGCATTTTCCAGCATGCGACGTACCGGAACAATGAGGACGATCAGCACCGCGGCACAAATCAGCAGCGCGATGGAGCAACGTGCGAAGAGATCCGGCAGCATATCCAGCTGGTCGGCCTTCACGTGACCGCCAATCAGACCTGCCGCCAGGTTGCCCAGCGCACTTGCGCAGAACCACAGGCCCATCATCTGCCCACGCATTCTTTCCGGTGCCAGCAGCGTCATGGTCGCCAGACCAATCGGGCTCAGGCACAGTTCCCCCAGCGTCAGCATCAAAATGCTGCCCACCAGCCAGAATGGCGACACGCCCGCGCCACCGTTATTCAGTACGTTCTGCGCAGCCAGCATCATCAGACCAAAGCCTGCGGCGGCACACAAAATACCAATAACAAACTTGGTGATACTGCTCGGACGAATATTCATGCTGGCAAGTTTCGGCCAGGCCCAGCTGAATACCGGTGCCAGCAGGATGATGAACAGGGCGTTAATCGACTGGAACCATACCGCCGGGATTTCGAAATCACCGATCATGCGGTTAGTGTAGTCGTTGGCAAAGAGGTTGAATGACGTTGGCTTCTGCTCGAAGGCGGACCAGAAGAACGCAGCGGAGACCAGCAGAATAAAACAGACCAGAAGTCTGGCACGCTCTTTACGATTCAGGCCCGCAAAAAGGAACAGGTAGATAAAGTAGAGGGCAACGGACGCCGCAATCACGTAAACCAGCACGCTGGCTACCGCAACCGGGTTAATCACAATCACACCCTGCGCGATCAGCGTAACGATAACAGCCACCCCAACGGCCAGCGCCAGCAACCATGCGCCTACGCCGTTTCTTTTCACCACCGGGCTGTTCCAGGTCGAGTCCAGCCCCACTTCGCTGTCATAGCGTTTCATTGCCGGAACGGCAAACACACGGAAGATGATCAGGGCAACCAGCATCCCGATGCCACCAATGCCGAAGCCCCAGTGCCAGCCGTGAGATTTAATCAGCCAGCCGGAAATCAGCGGCGCGATAAACGAGCCCATGTTGATGCCCATGTAGAACAGCGAGAAACCGCCGTCACGACGCGCATCGCCTTTTTTGTACAGCGTCCCCACCATGACCGAGATACAGGTCTTAAACAGACCAGAACCGAGCACGATGAACATCAGGCCGATAAAGAACAGGTTATCGCCCATGATGGCCGAAAGCGCAATCGACAGGTGGCCGAGCGCAATCAGGATAGATCCGTACCAGACGGCTTTCTGCTGGCCGAGCCAGTTATCCGCCAGCCAGCCACCCGGCAGTGCGGCCAGGTACATGGTGCCGGCAAAGATGCCCACAATTGCCGACGCGTTTTCACGTGCCAGCCCCATCCCGCCGTCATACACGGTAGCGGCCATAAACAGGATCAGTAATGGGCGAATGCCGTAAAACGAGAAACGTTCCCACATCTCGGTAAAGAACAGCGAACCGAGCGGATAAGGGTGGCCGAAGAACGTTCGGCTTTCTTTTTGATTAACAGAGGATTGCATAATTCTCCCAGGAAGGTATGTGTCGTGCTTGTAAACACCAGCATGTACGCCGGCCAGTTACGTATCTGACCGATTTTTTACATGCGGCGAAAAGTTAGTTAACCATTTGATAACCAGTCGCTAGTTTTGTCTAGTACCGGACCCTGGACTTTAAGATGAAAATTCGATGATTGTCTACTTTCTTAGATTTAAACTTGGTTAAAAGTGAATAGTGATTGACATCACACAGAGAGGACTGGCGGTGTGAGCGGGCGAAAAAAAGCCCGCGATCAACGCGGGCTTCAGAAAGAACGGCAACGCTTATTTGCTTTTCTTAATGTGCTTAATCAAACGCTTACGCTTACGCATCTGGTTTGGCGTCAGGGTATTGCGCTTGTTGGCGAACGGGTTCTCCCCTTCCTTGAACTGGATGCGGATTGGCGTGCCCATTACGTCCAGTGATTTACGGAAGTAGTTCATCAGATAGCGCTTGTAGGAATCCGGCAGGTCTTTAACCTGGTTGCCGTGAATCACCACGATTGGTGGGTTATACCCCCCGGCGTGAGCATATTTCAGCTTCACGCGACGACCACGCACCAGCGGCGGCTGATGGTCTTCTGCTGCCATGTTCATGATACGGGTCAGCATGGCGGTGCTCTGACGACGGGTGGAGCTGTCGTACGCTTCACGCACGGACTCAAACAGATTACCTACACCGCTGCCGTGTAACGCAGAGATAAAGTGCACGCGAGCAAAGTCGATAAAGCCCAGACGGAAGTCGAGCGTCTCTTTCACCTGCTCTCTCACCTCATTACTCAGGCCATCCCATTTGTTGACCACGATAACAAGTGAGCGCCCACTATTCAGAATGAAGCCGAGCAGAGAAAGGTCCTGATCGGAGATACCTTCACGCGCATCGATGACCAGCATGACCACGTTGGCATCTTCAATCGCCTGCAGGGTTTTGATAACGGAGAATTTTTCCACCACATCGGTGATTTTCCCGCGCTTACGTACGCCTGCGGTATCAATGAGCACATACTCACGCTCATCGCGCTGCATCGGGATATAAATACTGTCGCGGGTGGTGCCCGGCATGTCGTAAACGACCACACGCTCTTCGCCGAGGATACGGTTAGTAAGTGTAGACTTACCTACGTTTGGACGGCCCACGATAGCCAGTTTGATCGGCAGATCCTGCGGGTTGAAGTCGTCTTCAGGCTCTTCCTCGCCCGCTTCGCCGTCTTCGAACTGCGCCCAATATTCGGCGTCTTCATCGATCTCTTCCGGCGGGTTAACTTCATCAACCCACGGCAGCAGAACGGTTTCCAGCAGGCTGGTCACGCCACGGCCATGAGATGCCGCGATCGGGTAGATTTCGCCCAGACCTAAGGACCAGAAATCCGCAACCGCCTGGTCTGCATCAATACCGTCAGTTTTGTTCGCCACCAGGAAAGTGGGTTTTTCACGCGAGCGCAGATGTTTCGCAATAGCGGAGTCCGCCGGCATCAGGCCTGCGCGAGCGTCCACCATAAACAGAACCACGTCAGCTTCTTCAATCGCCAGCAGCGACTGTTCCGCCATACGGGTTTCAACACCATCTTCTGTCCCGTCAATACCACCGGTATCAATACAGATGAACTCGCGTCCTTCTACTTCTGCACGACCGTACTTACGGTCACGCGTCAGCCCCGGGAAATCCGCAACCAGCGCATCACGGGTGCGTGTTAAACGGTTAAAAAGAGTGGATTTTCCAACGTTAGGGCGCCCGACAAGCGCGACCACAGGTACCATGTTTGAAGCCTCATAAAATTCAAATAAACGTCGCATTTGCGGCGTTTTTAAAAATGTCAAAACGGCTCCTGAGTGAACAGGAGCCGTTTAGTATACTACAACCGCTGGGTAATTAACGCGTGATCGCGTACAGCGTGCCGTCTTTTGCCTGAATCAGCAGTTTGCCGTCAGCCACGACCGGTTCCGTCAGGAAACCTGAGCTGTCGACTTTTTGCTGAGCAACAAAACGACCGTTGTCCGGGTCAATCCAGTGCATATACCCTTCGCTATCACCCACCACCAGGCTACCGTTATACAGTGCTGGTGCGGTCAGCAGGCGGTGCAGCAGATCGCTTTGCGTCCACAGCGTAACACCACCTTCGGTGCTGAGCGCCAGCAGACGGTCGTTCTGATCGACCATATAGATACGGTTGCCATCAACCACGAAATCATTTACTGAGCCCAGTTCACGTTTCCACATGACCTGGCCGCTGCGCAGATCCAGCGCGGTCAGGTTACCGTTATAGGCCAGTGCGTAAACCACACCGTCAACGATAACCGGGGTCGTGTCGACATCGCTCAGACGATCGATTTCCGTTGAGCCTGTCGCCTGAGAAATACGCTGCTGCCAGATCATCTGGCCTTGCTGCATCAGTACCGCGCTTACACGACCGTTGTCACCGCCAACAATGGCAGCACCAAAGGCGGTAGCCGGCGCAGATTCACCGCGCAGGGACAAGGAAGGCATATCCAGGTTCACGGTCCATTTCACCAGACCATCGGCTTCGTTCAGCGCCTGCAGCTGGCCGTTGCTGGTGTGGATCAGTACCATGCCGTCGCTCACGACCGGACGAGACAGAGACTCACCGGCCACGGAGGTTTGCCATGCAACAGAACCATCGCTGGTGTTGAGAGCATAGACCTGGGCTTTCTCGCTACCCACGTACACATGCCCACCGGCAACGGTCAGACCGCCAGAAAGCAGTGCCGGTTTACGAGAGAACCAGCCGTCTTTTTCCGCCAGGTTAACCGACCACACTTCTTTCCCGTCATCGGCGTTAACCGCCTTCACGGTACCTTTGCGGTCAGCCGCATAGATAACGCTGTCGGCAAAAGCCGGGTGCAGGTTGGAATAAAAATCACCAATACCATCGCCCACGGAGGTGCTCCACGCGGTGGACGGGGTAAACTGGTTTTCAACAGTCGGCAGTGGGGACATTTTCACAACGTCTTCTTCGCCACTGAACAGTGAACAGCCACTCAATAACGTAACAGAAAGCAGTCCTGGCAGAAGTAATTTACGCAATTGCATCGGGTCCCTCTCAGACGGACAAATTATTTATTTTCATCTGCATCATTTCGCTCAGCGCAGGTGAAGCTTTGCTCTCTACGCCAGCTTGCCACGCTTTACGCGCGCCCGCTTTGTCACCTTTGCTCAGCAGTGCTTCACCGCGCAGATCGGCAACAATGGCAGCAAAACCTTCGCCTTTGATGGTATCGAGCGTTTTCAGCGCATCGTCAGCTTTTTTCTGCTGAACCTGAATACGAGCCAGGCGCAGATTGATCACCGCTTTCAGATTTTCATCACTGGCGGCGGTTAGCCCTTGTGACAGCAGGCTAGCGGCTTTATCCAGTTCGTTCTTATCAACGTACTGCTGCGCCACTTCCAGTGCGGCCAGCGCACCGTAGGTGTTTTTGTTGTCAGCGGCAAATTTCTCTGCCGCCGTCAGCGTTTGCGGCTGATCGGCACGGATTGCGCTAACGGTATTTTCATACGACAGCGACGCGTCACGCGCGGAGTCCGCCTGATGACTGTTCCAGTAACGCCAGCCTACCAGCGCACCGACACCTAAAATAACCCCAACAACCAGCGCCTTGCCGTTTTCGACAAAGAAGCGTTTAATCGCGTCGACCTGATCGTGTTCGTTCTCGTAAATTTCCACGCAGTCCTTCTCCTTAGCCCAATAGAGTGCGCAAGTGCGCCGCAACGCCGTCCTGCGTTACCGTTGTCTGCTCACCAGAGCGCAGGTCTTTCACAACCACTTCGCCGTTAGCCACTTCGGACTCGCCCAGCACCAGTGCAATACTTGCGCCCCATTTATCGGCACGAGCAAACTGTTTTTTGAAGTTGCCGCCGCCATGGTTGGTCATCAGCTTCACGTCCGGCAGTGCATCACGCACACGTTCCGCAAGCTGCATTGCCGCAGGCTGCGTTTCCGCGCCTGAGGCTACCAGGTATATATCGACAACGGAATCTGCTTTAAATTCCGGATTAACTGCCTGAACAAGCAAAACAAGTCGTTCAAGACCCATGGCGAAGCCAACGCCAGGGGCTGGACGGCCACCAAGCTGCTCAACCAGACCGTCATAACGACCGCCGGCACACACGGTGCCCTGGGAACCGAGGCTGGATGTCACCCACTCGAACACGGTGCGGTTGTAGTAGTCCAGACCGCGCACCAGACGCTGGTTCACGGTATAAGCAATGCCCGCGGCTTCCAGCAGTTTGCACAGACCCGCAAAGTGCTCACGTGACGCTTCGTCCAGGTAGTCGCCCAATGCAGGAGCATCGTTCAACAGCGCCTGTACGTCAGGGTTTTTGGAATCCAGCACGCGCAGTGGGTTGCTGTACATACGACGTTTGCAGTCTTCGTCCAGCTTCTCTTTGTGCTGCTCCAGGAACGCAACCAGTGCGTCACGGTAGTTCGCACGTGCTTCCAGAGAACCGATGGAGTTCAGTTCCAGTGAGACGTGCTCAGCAATGCCGAGCGCACGCCACCAGCGGGCAGTCAGCATAATCAGTTCGGCGTCAATGTCCGGGCCCTGCAGGCCAAAGACTTCCACACCCAATTGGTTGAACTGGCGATAACGACCTTTCTGTGGACGTTCGTGGCGGAACATCGGGCCGATATACCACAGGCGCTGCTCCTGATTGTACAGGAGACCATGTTCGATGCCGGCGCGTACGCAGCCCGCCGTACCTTCGGGACGCAGTGTCAGGCTGTCGCCGTTGCGGTCCTCAAAGGTGTACATCTCTTTTTCAACCACGTCGGTCACTTCGCCGATCGCGCGTTTGAATAACGGGGTCTGCTCTACAATCGGCAAACGGATTTCGCTGTAACCGTAGCTGCCGAGCACCTGTTTGAGTGTGCCTTCAATGCGCTGCCAGATGGCGGTTTCGCCAGGCAGATAATCGTTCATGCCGCGGATGGCTTGAATGTTTTTTGCCACGTTTATTCTCTTTCTATATACAAAAAAGAACCCAAAGAATGGGTTCAATCATACATGGGAAGCGCCACGCTTCCCATCACGTTATTTTTCAACCTGCTGAATGCTGATGCGCTGCGCTTCATCCATCATTGTTGCTTTGGCACGGATGCGGGCTTCAAGCTGGTCGATCATGTCACTATTATCCAGACGATCTTTACGCACGCCATCTTCATAGAGACCACTTTTCTTGTTACCACCGGTGACGCCGAGCGTTGACACCAGGGCTTCACCCGGACCGTTCACCACGCACCCGATGATGGAGACATCCATCGGGGTGATGATATCTTCCAGACGTTGCTCAAGCGCATTCACCGTGCCAATCACGTCAAATTCCTGACGTGAACAGGTTGGACAGGCAATGAAGTTGATCCCACGTGCGCGGATACGCAGTGATTTGAGGATATCGAAACCGACTTTGATCTCTTCTACCGGATCGGCCGCCAGCGAAACGCGCAGGGTGTCACCGATCCCTTCCGAGAGCAGCAGCCCCAGACCGATCGCCGATTTAACGGAACCGCTACGAAGGCCACCGGCTTCCGTAATCCCGAGGTGCAAAGGCTGATCGATCTGTTTTGCCAGCAGGCGATAAGACTCTACTGCCAGGAATACATCTGAGGCTTTTACGCTGACTTTGAACTGATCGAAGTTCAGACGATCAAGATGATCAACGTGACGCATCGCGGATTCAAGCAGCGCCTGCGGCGTTGGCTCACCGTATTTTTCCTGCAGATCTTTTTCCAGCGAACCGGCGTTAACGCCGATACGGATAGGTATATTTTTATCGCGGGCGCAATCCACCACCATGCGGATACGCTCTTCGTTACCGATGTTGCCCGGGTTAATACGCAGGCAGTCGACGCCATATTCAGCAACTTTCAGCGCAATGCGGTAATCGAAGTGGATATCAGCAACCAGCGGAACGCTGACCTGCTGTTTGATCAGTTTGAACGCCTCTGCGGCATCCATTGTCGGCACGGAGACGCGAACAATGTCCGCGCCTACACGCTCTAACGCTTTGATCTGATTGACCGTCGCTTCCACGTCAGTGGTGCGCGTGTTGGTCATCGACTGGACGGCGATAGGAGCCCCATCGCCGATTGGCACATTACCAACGTAAATCCGTTTCGATTTTCTACGTTGAATCGGAGCCTGGTTATGCATGAAAAATCTCCCGCGTTGCCCGTCTGTTACTGTGCTGCTGATTGTTCGGCATTAACGGTAAGACGCGCAACCTGGTTAGTTCTGATAAAGCGGCTCAGGTCGACAGGTTTTCCTTGATACTGGATCTGTACTGCTGCCGGAGCGCCGATTTTAAGTTTATACGGTGCCTGGCCAGTTAGGTTTAACGTGCCATCTTTACGCTGCAGACCACTGAACAGTTTTTTACCTGTTGCATCGGTCACTTCCAGCCAGCAGTCAGCAGAGAAGTTCATCACCAGCGCATTTGGGTCCGCCGCCGGCGCAGCCGTTCCGGCCGGGTTGGTTGGCAGTGACGCAGCACCGTTGTCCGCAGGCTGAGTGGCCGCTGGCGCGTTGGTCGCGGTATCCACGTTTGCCTGAGAAGGGGCAACCACCGCGTTTGGATCCTGAGCCTGAGGCGCAGGGGTATTAGCCGTTGCGGCGGGTGCCTGCCCGGCATCGGTTGCAGGCGCATCGGTCGCGGCAGTCTGCGGCTCGCTGGAGGTGGCAGCACCTTCGGTATTCAGCGGCACGCTCTGAGCGTTGTCATTGCCGGACTGATTGAGCTCGGCGGAGGATTGATCGGCCATGGTGGTGATCTCTTCCTGCTGCGCCTTGTGGTTTTGCCACCACCATGCGCCCGTCAGGCCGATCACCACAAACAGCACCAGCCAGGTAAAGCTCATCAGCCAGCCATCACGTTTTTTACGACGTTTTCCCAGGGAGAAGGTCTGCATCGGCGCAACTTTTGCTGCGCGGACCGGTGCCTGCTTCTCCATCATTGGCAGTAATTCTTCTTCAGGGATATGCACCAGTTTTGCATAAGAGCGGATGTAACCACGCAGAAATGTTGAAGCCAGATCGGCCGGAGCCTTATCTTCTTCAATATCGCGAACCGTGGAAACCTTCAGACATAAGCGTTCTGCAACGGCTTGCTGGCTGAGTCCGAGTTGTTCACGGGCGTTGCGAAGACGAACGCCAGTGGAGAGTGCTTCATGTTGGTCGTGAGTGGCTTCAGTATTCATTCGCTACAACTACTGGTACGTGAAAAAAAAGGGTTCAGGTGCCGGTAAGTCACAATGCCACCCGCACCGCGAAAGTTCTGATCAGTTAACCTTGAACAGACAGTATAAGTCTGTCAGCCCGGAGATGACAGCACAGCCCTGCCCGTCAGGATAAACTGTTGTTACGTCGTTACATACTGCCCGAAAGTCGGATGAAACGCACCGTAATTATTGATCAGTCATCACGAATCTGACTGATTATTCAGTAAGATTATGCTTCACGGCGCAAATAATGCGCCGTGAGTGCATAAGAATCAAACAGCTTTGACCGCAATCGTCTCGCCCTGCATACGTTTACGCAGGGTACGTTTGGTACGGTCAATCACATCACCTGCCAGCTGTCCGCATGCAGCATCGATATCATCACCACGGGTTTTACGCACGATAGTGGTGAAACCATACTCCATCAGCACCTTGGAGAAACGGTCGATACGGCTGTTCGAGCTACGGCCATAAGGCGCGCCCGGGAACGGGTTCCATGGGATCAGGTTGATTTTGCACGGCGTATCTTTCAGCAGTTCAGCCAGCTGATGCGCATGCTCGGTACCGTCGTTTACATGATCGAGCATGACATACTCGATCGTCACGCGGCCCTGGTTCGCGTTGGATTTCTCCAGGTAGCGACGCACGGCGGCGAGGAAAGTTTCGATATTGTACTTTTTGTTGATGGGTACAATTTCGTCACGGATTTCGTCGTTCGGTGCATGCAGGGAGATCGCCAGCGCAACGTCAATCATGTCGCCCAGCTTGTCCAGTGCAGGCACTACGCCTGATGTCGACAGCGTTACGCGACGCTTGGACAGACCAAAGCCGAAGTCATCCAGCATGATTTCCATCGCCGGAACGACGTTGGTCAGGTTCAGCAGTGGCTCGCCCATGCCCATCATCACTACGTTGGTGATTGGACGGGTCCCGGTTACTTTCGCCGCACCGACGATTTTCGCCGCACGCCACACCTGGCCGATAATTTCAGACACGCGCAGGTTACGGTTGAATCCTTGCTGAGCGGTTGAGCAGAACTTGCACTCCAGCGCACAGCCCACCTGAGAGGAGACGCACAGCGTGGCGCGGTCTTCTTCCGGGATGTAGACGGTTTCAACGCGCTGATCGCCAACGGCAATCGCCCATTTGATGGTGCCATCGGCAGAGCGCTGCTCCTCCACCACTTCTGGTGCACGGATTTCAGCCACTTCTTTGAGCTTATTGCGCAGCACTTTGTTGATGTCAGTCATGTCATCAAAGTTGTCGCTGCAATAGTGGTACATCCATTTCATGACCTGATCGGCACGAAACGGCTTCTCGCCCATCTCTTTAAAGAACTCGCGCATCTGCTGACGGTTCAGATCCAGCAGGTTAATTTTTCCATTTTTATTTGGAACCGCAGGAATGGCGACTTCGGAGGTATTCACTAATTCAGACATAATTTTTTCCGGCCTCGTTGTTACACGTTATGGCCCATGGAGGGTTGAAAAGAAACGCCCCGGAAAGCAGTCTGCTCGTCCGGGGCGTTGCATTGTACAAAGTCTGGCGCAGGGATGCCACGTCTGCACGCGGCATTTACGAAAATAATGTGTAAACGAAACCGTTAAATTAACGGGTACGTGGACACACTTCGCCTTCAGCGAAGAAGAACGCGATTTCACGAGCGGCAGATTCAACAGAATCGGAACCGTGGGTGCCGTTCTCGGTGAAGCTGTCTGCATAGTCAGCGCGCAAGGTACCAGCCAGTGCGTTATCCGGGTTGGTCGCACCCAGCAGGTCACGGTGACGCTGTACTGCGTTTTCGCCTTCCAGTACGGATACAACGATCGGGCCAGAAGTCATGAACTCAACCAGACCGTCAAAGAATGGACGACCTTCGTGCTCAGCGTAGAAACCGCGAGCCTGCTCAACGGTCAGGTGCAGCATTTTGGTGCCAACGATTTTGAACCCTGCTGATTCAAAGCGAGCAAAGATGCTGCCAATAACGTTTTTTGCCACCGCGTTTGGTTTGATGATGGAAAAAGTACGTTCAATAGCCATGATAACCTCTGTAAATGTTCTGTTGTTTTTCATACCTGAGTATGGTGTGGCGCGGATTATAATGAGCAATAGCGCCATTGCCTATGGATTCAGGTAACATTTTTTTAAAATGAGACGAAGATTAGCAACAGCTCACAGCAGAAGAGACGTTTAACGCTACTGCAGCATGAAATTCACCGTCGCCACCTGCCCCGCTTCATCCATCACCAGCACCTGATAATCGCCTGATTTATCAAGCTGCAAGGTGTAAACCCGGCTCTTCACCGCCAGCGGTTCGCCATTCAAAAACCACCAGCGTTCACCGCTATTGCCGGTGGCCTGTAGCGGTAACGAGACGCGGGATTCCCCCGGCAGACGCTTGATAACCGCGCCTTCACGCACGCCAGTCAACATCAGCGGTGCAGGTGAGTCCTGCGACAAGGGCGGACAGGTAGCCGATGGTGAAGGGATCCGTGCTGAGCGCCGCTCGGCTGCAGGCAGCCAGGGTTCCAGCGGCAGCGGCCAGACATCCAGAACTTTCTCGGTCGCATCCGGGCAGTCTGCCGCCACGCGTTTGCCCTCTTTATCCAGCCAGACCGGGAAACGGATCCCGCGAATACCTTCCTGTTCAGGTAGAAGCAATGTCGGCGGCTCGCTGCCGTCCAGCAGCCAGGTCGCCAGGCGACGACGGCAATTTTCGCTCCCTTCCGGCAGCGACTGGCCGCCCGGCCAACAGATGACGCCGCGCCCCACACCGTCAGGACGCGGGTCGCGTGGCAGACGCGCCTGATCGAGCGTTGAACCAGACTGCAGTACATTATTCACCTGGTTAAGCAGAGGTACCGCGCTCGCAAACCCAAACTGACCCGCCACAGGCGTGCCGTCCGGTCGTCCGGTCCAGATCCCAATAACGTAACGGGCATTCAGCCCTACCGCCCATGCGTCACGGTAGCCATAGCTGGTTCCCGTTTTCCATGCCAGAGGTACCACCTGAGGCAGCACATTGTCCGGCAGCGGCTGCGCCTCATTGGCCAGAATACGGCGAATGATCCACGCCGCCCCTTGGGATAACAACGGCCGCTCTGACAGGGGATCGCCTGGCTGTAAGCGCAGCCGGCCCGCTTTACCGTGTCGGGCGAACGCGCTATAGGCCGCGGTGATATCGGCCAGCCGCGCCCCTGCCCCCCCCAGGATCAGCGATAAATTCGGCTGTGCGCCAGCAGGTAAAATCAGCGGCAAACCTGCATTACTCAACATCGCAGCAAAACGTTTTGGTCCGTATGCCTCGAGCACCTGCACGGCGGGCAGATTAAGAGAGCGTACCAGCGCTTCACTCATACTCACCGGCCCATGAAACCCACTGTCGAAATTACCCGGGCGATAATCCCCCGTTTTTCTTGGAACATCCTGGAGCAGCGATGCCGGGTGGATCAAACCGTCGTCCAGCGCCATACCGTAGATAAAGGGTTTGAGCACCGATCCCGGCGATCGGATCGCATTCACCATATCCACATGGCTAAACCGGGTGTCATCGTTAATGTCGACCGATCCCACCCAGCCACGCACTTTCATATCCGTGTGATCGACGACGATCATTGCCAGCGAACTGCGTGCTGGCAGGCGGGATTTCCAGTTCATCGCCAGTTCTTCAAGCTGCCTCTGCAGGGACGCATCTAAGGTAGTCACAATTTTAGTATCGCGACTTTTACTGAGCATCATGCGCGAAAAGAGCGGTGCCAGCTGCGGCATTTGCCGGGGCGCCAGCCATACCGCTTCTTCACGGGACTCCTTAACCTGGCTTGCCGACCAGACGCCCTGCGTCACCATCCGGTCGAGCACTTTGTTGCGTGCCGCTTCTGCACGTTCCGGCCAGCGGTCAGGACGTAACCGGCTTGGTGCCTGCGGCAATACGGCGAGCAGCGCCGCTTCGGAATAGCTGAGCTGCGAAGGTGGTTTGCCGAGGTAGGTCCAGCTTGCCGCACCAATCCCCTGCAGCGTACCGCCAAACGGGGCGCGGTTAAGATAAAGCGTGAGGATGTCGCGCTTAGAGAGGTGCCACTCAAGCTGCATGGCTCGCCAGAGCTGACGAATTTTGCCACCAAAAGTGCGCGGATGCGGATCCAGCAGGCGCGCCACCTGCATGGTGAGCGTGCTACCGCCTGAGACAACCCTCCCGGAGGTAAGATCCTGCCAGGCGGCGCGCAGCACAGAGAACGGATTCACGCCTGGATGGTCCCAGAACCAGCGATCTTCATACTGAATCAAGGCTTCAAGATAGCGGGGAGAAACCTCTTCGAGAGTGACCGGATAGCGCCAGATCCCTTCGCTGTCGGCAAAACGCCAGAGCGGCGTGCCCTTTTCGTCCACCACCACCCGTGCGGGGTTGACCTCTTTCAGAGGCAACGGCCACAGGCGATCAGCGGCCAGGATCAGCCCCCATAAAACGAGAAGCGCTCCCGCCAGCCACAGCCAGCGGGAGCGTATCAGACGTACAAGCCGCATATTACGGTACAACAATCAGCGGGCCACTGGCCGCACCTGTTGCCCGCCACTGCGGAACATACATGGACTCCACCATCGGGACCGGCACCTCATAGGTTCCCGGTGTCACGGCGCGCGCCAGATAAACCAGCGTGACCGGCTGCCCTTCGTTAACCGGCACCGCCGCCACAAAGCGATCGTCGCGGAATTCCATATGCTGAATATCCGCCTGCTGCATCTGACTGAGCAGGTTCTGCACTTCGCTGCCGCTGTCCTGCAGGCTGGCGCTGCTGCTCGCCAGGTTCTGGTTTTCCAGTTCCAGCCCCGCCGGGAGGAGATCGACAACCAGCGCATCCGGCACGTTCTGGCTGGCCTTCACTTCAAGCCATACCAGCACCAGCTCGCCGCTCTTCAGTGACGTGAGCGACTTTGTACTGCCGTCGGTTGCCAGAATATGGCGCTCAATCTGCAGCACGTTAGACGATGGCTGAGGTGCAGATGCCGGATAACCGGTGCTATCAAGGCGTACCCACAGCGGTGTGCTACCGGTATTGGTCACCTGCAGCGCGCCAAGCTGGTCGCCGTTCACGTTCTGTACCAGGGCTTTATCACCGCCTGATGCAGTATCCGCCAGAGACGTTTGCGCCTGCCATGCGCCGGATAAAGTTTGCAGCGAGCGTCCGGCCAGGAACAGGGCGTTACTCTCCTGGGTCGAGAGCCAGCGCTGGCTGAAAGCTTGTTCCGACAAGGCGTTCAGCAGCGTATTTTGCGCATCCGGCAGAAGCTTGTACTCCTCAAGCAGAGAGAGCATCAGCGCATTATCACGAAGCGCACTGCCATAATCGGCCATCCAGTTTTTGCTGTCGTTACGCGGCGTTTTGATGGCCAGACCCAGCGCCTGCTGGCTGCGCGGTGCGTCGCCCATCAATTTAAGCGCCATCCCCAGCTGCATCAGCGGCAGCCCGGAAGCGGCCTGTCCGTGACGTTCCCAGATTTCACGCAACGCACCAAGCGGGGCTTTTTGCTGACGAGCCAGCACCAGCGCGGCATAGGCCTGCACCGCAAATTTACTGGCCTGGGTATCATCGCTGTAGCGGATGGACATCATGCCCGGGTCCTGCAGGTAACGCAGCAAGCGGCTGTTGGCGTTGTTAACCGCCTCAGCAGGCACGCTGTAGCCCTGCTCGCCTGCACGAACCAGGAAGTCAGTGACATAGGCGGTGAGCCAGTACTCCTCCGGACCGTTTTTATCCCAAAGCGCGAAACCTCCGTCATCACGCTGCATCTGCAGCAGACGGGAGATTCCGATATCAATGGCCGCACGGCGCTTGTCATCCGTATCCCCTTTGATGCCAAGCGCGGTCAACTGCGCCGCGTTGGTGTAGAGCGACGGGAACAGACCACTGGTGGTTTGCTCCAGACAGCCATACGGGTATGCCTGCAGCTCACGAATATAGCGCGCCAGATTCAGAGGCGGTTTCCCGCTCAGCAGCAATTGTCCCTGTAGCGTGGCAGGAGAGAAGCCATTAAGGTGCTGCGCCGGTGCACTCCACGACTCACCGGGATTCAGCATGGCACCGGTATTAACGGTCTGCGCCGGGAATGCCGGACGAACGCCGATTTTCCAGCTCTTCTGTTGTGCAGCGAACGTCTCGCCCGGCAGCTGCAGGCCGGTCACCTGAGCGGTCACTTCACCGTCACCGTAACCATCCAGTGCACGTACCGGGATAAACAGGGTGCTGCGCGCGCCCGGCGGTAACTTCACGGGCTGCGGCTGTGCGCCCTCAAGCGACAGCTTGCCGGTAGCGGTAAAGGCAACGTTCAGCGTTTGCGGCTGGTCCGTCAGGTTGGTCACATCCAGCGTCAGGCGTGAGGTATCGCCGCTTGCCAGGAAGCGCGGCGTGTTCAGTTCGGTAATGATTGGGGCGGCGACAATCACTTTACCTTCGCTGCTGCCGAAATCATCTTCCGTCCAGGCCTGCGCCATCAGACGCAGCTCGCCGTTGAAGTCTCCAATGGGCAGCGTCACGGTCCCTTCACCGTTAGCATCGAGCTCGACCGGCTGCGCCTGCTGGGCAATGATAGTCACGTGGTTCACCGGTGGTTTACCGCCGCGCTTAAGCTCATCGCCGTCACCACCAAAGCGCAGTGCAGCCATGCGGCCCTGCCCTTCAATGACCTGACCGTAAATATCGTAGATATCCGCGCCGTAGCGCTTCTGACCGAAGAACGCTTCCCACGGATCCGGGGTAACGTAATCGGTGATGTTCAACACGCCGCTGTCCACTGCCGAGATCAGCACATTCACTTTCTGCGGAACGGCGCCTTCTTTGACGCTGGCCTTCACCTTCACGGACAGCGTCTGGTTTGGCCGCATTTTCTGCGGATTTTCCAGCGCGACATTCAGGCGGCGATTCTCATCGCCCATCGGCAGATGCAGTAACCCGACGGCACGTTTCGGCGTCGCTGATTTGGATTTATCGCCAGGGCGTACCACCAGCGTGCTGAGATAGAGATCGTGACGTTTCCAGGCCTTATCCACCGGGATTGAGAGATCGAGCCCGTTGGCCGGTACGTCGATCTCTTTCCACCACAGCGGCCCTTCGCTGGACTCGATCATCGCATAGCCTTTACCCGCCGCCGGAGCAGCGATATGCAGCTGGATGGTATCTCCCGGCTGATAGGAAGGCTTGTCCAGTTTCATGGTCACACGGTCAGGGCGAGCGGCACCGGTGCCGTCGCTATTATCCTGCCAGCTGTAGCCGGCCCAGAAGCGCACGCTGCTGACCATGTCGTCCGGCGCTTTGACCTCCAGACGGTACGAACCCCACTCCACCGGGAAGGTCACTTTACCGGTTTCATCGGCCTTGAGGGTCAGCTCCTGCTCGCCCTCAACCAGGTCTTTCTGATCAAACTGTGACTGCCAGCCATCGCTCTCTGACCAGTTCCAGTAGTAGTCACGGCGCTCACGGATCAGGCGAACCTGTAACCCGGAAACCGCCTTTTTTGCCCCGCTGGCATCGGCATAGACGATATCAAAGCTGGCATTGCCGTTTTCATCCACGATCGGCTGGTTGACGGTAGTGTCAGTGCGGTAGTCGTAAACGGCCTTACTGGCAAACTGAGGACGGATACCCGGCAGATCGGCCGCCGGCCAGATGGCCTGCTCAGCACGGCGCGTCACCGGGCGACCGCCCGATTCCAGAAGGCTGGCCTGCAGGATCAGCTGCAGCGGTGAATGCGCCTCTTTCCACTGGCTTTCGGTCGAGACCTGTCCGCGCCCCTGTTCATCAAGGGTTAGCTGAACTTCATCCAGGCTGCGGCTCAGGTTCTCTTCGGCGATATCACCGAACTGGAAGCCCGGTAGTGCAGCGACGGCTTCGCGCAGCGGTCGCAGGAAAAGCTGGCCTTGCAGGGAATTTCCGTTGGCAGGTGCGCCATACAGGTAATAACCCGCAATGTTAAAGTCGACGTTATCCTCGGTGGAAACCGGCGCTTTTTGTCCCGTCAGATTAAGCGCCATACGCTCCGGCATAAAATCTTCAACGTGGAAATCCCACAGGCGCTGTTGGTTATCGCCGGTATTGGCGCGGATATGCCACATACCGGTCTGCGCCCCGCCGTCCAGGGAATAATTGAAGCGATAGAGGCCGTTCTCAGGCTGGACGACAACCGTGCGTGCCACCTGTCCGTCCGGGCGCAGTACGTCGAGTTTAACCGGCTGGGCAGGAAGCGGTTTACCGTCGCTGTCGCGCAGCAAACCATTGAGGATCACCGTTTCGCCAGGGCGATAGAGATCGCGCGGGCCAAACATAAAGAATTGCTTGCTGTAGCCTGGGCTACCTGCGATATCAAACTCCGCCAGATCGAGGGCCGGAAGCTTGAGGTCAAGCAGCGTGGTCTGTCCGTCTTTGCTGGCCAGAATCAGCGCGGCTTCTTTGTCAGTCTCAAGTTTTGCGTGGCCGTCAGCATCGCTGTTCGCTTCGGCAAGCGTCTGCCCTTTATCATTCAACAGGGTGACGGTAACGCCGGATTGCGCCGCGCCATCTTCCAGGCTCTGGGTGAAAATATCCAGACGGTTATGATAACGGTGAGCGGACAACCCAATATCACTTAAGGTAAAGAGCGTCGCGGCATTGCTGTAGTTATAGTGCCCGGCCTGATTCATGACCGCGATGTACACGCCTGACTGCTGGAGCGGCTTAATATCCCGCAGCGGCAACAGCAGTTTTTCACGGGTGTTGCGTGCCGGATTGAGGTCAAACCGGCCGGTATACACCAGGTCCGCCATTTTGAGCAGATTATCGGACTCCCAGTTGGTCAGGGAGTTACGGTACTCCCACTGGCTGACAAAGGAGGCCAGGGATTCAGGCTTCACGCGGTAGAAATTCACGTCAACATTGTTGACGTTGAGCGCCATTACCGGCAGACCTTCCACCACCTTGCCCGGCAGCAGCGAGCCACGGCTGGCAAAACCGACCGTCGGTTCAACATCCCGGGTAGTCAGGGCTTTTTCGTAATCGATACCAAATGTCGCTTTGTTCAGCGCCTGCAGATCACGTTCAACGGTGACAACCAGATTGCGGTTGGGTTCCAGATGGCGCAGGCGTAGCTCTTTCAGGTTAGGTGCGAGTTCCCACGCCCCGTCAACCTTGCCGCTTTTTTTATCCACCACATGCACTGTTTTGGCGAAATCCTGATCGGGATTAAGCGGAACAGAGAAGGTCAGCACCAGCGTGGCCGCGCCATCAAGCTGCACCTCTGAAGTATCCAGCAGGGTGAGCGCTTTGCCCTGACTCTGTGCCGCCAGCGTTGCCAGCTTTTCAGCGTCCGGCTTTTCCGGTGCTTTCGGTGTCGTTGCTGTGGATGCTGCGGGAGCCGCAGCCTGAGAGTTATCGTCGCTGTTATCACAGCCGACAAGCGAAAATGTGGTAAGCAGCGCGAGAGAAATCGCGGCTAAGCGAAACGGTGTCATCCTTTGTCCCTGGCCCATGGAGCCTGTTGGTCGTCTTCCGGATAAGTATTATCCGCAAGTTTCATTAATACAAAAAGTCTAATTTTAGAATCTGGAAAGCACCTCGCAGAGCGACGACGCCTTTACTCAGGCACTGCTATGCCGATCACAGTCGCAAACGTCACATGTTACCTTTTACGTCATTTGTTTTTAAAACAAGAAGATAGCTGGATTACCTCGCCTTTAGCCTGCTAGCTTTAAGCTCAAGACGCACCCCGAGTGCGCGGTTCACTAAGAGAGACAGTCATGAAACGAGCCGTGAACGCCCTACAAAATTTCGGAAAATCGTTGTACGGACCGGTACTTATCTTACCGATCGTCGGTCTGTTTATCGCATTCGGTAACGTCCTGGGGAACGGTAACCTCGCAGAGTATGTGCCGTTTCTCGGCCATCCGCTGATTCAGCATGTTGGTCAGCTTATCGCGAAATCGGCCGTGTCAGTACTGGTTAACCTGGCACTGGTGTTTGCCGTCGGGATACCGATTGGCCTGGCCACGCGTGATAAAGGCTATGCGGCCCTGATCGGCCTGGTGACCTTTGTTGTTTTCATTAACGCGATGAACGTTACGCTGCAGCTCCAGGGCGAACTGGCCCCCGCTGACCAGATGAAAGCCGCCGGGCAAAGTATGGTGCTGGGCGTGCAGGTGCTGGAGATGGGCGTTTTCGCCGGGATCCTGACCGGGGCGCTGTCCGGATACCTGTACAACAAATACTCCGGCGTACAGTTTAACGGCGCGATGGCCATCTATTCCGGCCACTGTTTCGTCGCCATCGTCATGCTTCCTGTCTCAATGCTGCTCGGCGTCGTGATGAGCGAACTGTGGCCATTTGCCCAGCATGGCATCAGCGCACTGGCGCTGGCGATCAAAGGTTCCGGGCCTGTTGGGGTGGCCATTTACGGCTTCCTGGAACGTATTCTGGTGCCGACCGGCCTGCATCATCTGGTCTATACCCCCTTCCTGTATACCGAACTTGGGGGGACGCAAGAGGTATGCGGCACGGTTTATCAGGGCGCACGCAATATCTATTTCGCCGAAATGGCTTGTCCGGAAGTGAAGCAGTTGAGCAGCACGGTAGTGTGGGACGCGCGCGGCATCAGCAAAATGTTTGGCCTGCCCGCGGCGGCGCTGGCGATGTACATGACCGCCAGGCCGGAGCGCAAAGCGGCAGCCAAAGCCATCCTGATCCCGGCAGCATTAACCTCTTTGCTGGTGGGCGTTACCGAGCCGATTGAGTTTTCGTTCCTGTTCGTCGCTCCACTGCTGTTTGTGGTACATGCGGTGCTGACCGGCATCGGCATGATGCTTTTCTCCCTGTTCGGTGTTCATGCCATCGGCGCTAACGGAATTATCGATTTTATTCTTTATAACCTGCCGCTCGGCACGGAGAAGTCCAACTGGCCGATGTACATCGTGGTCGGGCTCATCATGTTCGCGCTCTATTTTGTGGTGTTCCGCTTCCTGATCCTGCGCTTCAACATGAAGACGCCGGGACGCGAGGATGACGATCAGGAGACGCGCCTGTACAGCAAACAGGAGTATCAGGCGAAGGGGAACAATGACGGGCTGGGTGAATCCATCGTGGTGGGACTGGGAGGCCGGGAAAACATTGAGGTAGTGGATAACTGCTACACCCGCTTACGCGTCACGGTGAAGGATGTCTCCATCATCGACGAGCCGCGCCTGAAAGCGACCGGCGCGAAAGGGATTATCAAACAAGGTAACAACGTTCAGGTGGTCTACGGGCTGCATGTCAAAAAAATGCGAGAAGCCGTTGAGACGTTTCTCTGAGAGGAGCTAAAGATGTTTACACCCCCTTTTATTCTGTCAATTGCCGGTGGCGGCAGCACCTATACGCCAGGTATCGTGAAAAGCCTGATGGTACGCCTGCAGGACTTCCCGCTGGCCGAGATTCGCCTCTACGATATCGACGAAGCACGCCAGAACACCATTGCACCGGTGGTGGAGAAGGTCATTCGCGACCATAGCCAGAGCATTACCTTCACCGTGACCACAGACCCGGAAGTCGCGTTCAGCGGGGCGCACTTTGTCTTCGCCCAGATGCGTGTCGGCCAGTACAGAATGCGTGAGCAGGATGAGAAGATCCCGCTGCGCCACGGCGTGGTGGGCCAGGAAACCTGCGGTCCTGGCGGGCTGGCATACGGCCTGCGCACGATCCTGCCGATGGTCGAGCTGATCGATCTGGTGGATCGCTACGCGCATGAAAAAGCCTGGATCGTGAACTATTCCAACCCGGCCGCGATCGTTGCGGAAGGGGTGCGCCGCCTGCGACCGGACGCCCGCGTGCTTAATATCTGCGATATGCCAGTGGCCGCGATGCGTAACATGGGGGCCATTTTGGGTGTGGACCGCCACAAGCTGGAGGTGGACTACTTTGGTCTGAACCACTTCGGCTGGTTTACCCGCGTGCGGGTGGACGGCGAGGACAAGCTGCCGGAACTGCGTCGGCATATCGCGAGGTTCGGCCTGCTGACGGAAGATGCGGCCAAAACGGATCCGCAGCACTCGGATCCGTCGTGGGTGAAAACCTGGCGCAACATCAAGCCCATCATGGATAACTTCCCGGAATATCTGCCAAACCCCTATCTGCAGTACTACCTGATGCCAAACCAGATTGTGGAGCATCAGAACCCGGACTATACCCGCGCGAACGAAGTGATGAACGGGCGTGAGAAAAAGCTGTTTGCCGCCGCAGAAGAGTATAAGCGTACCGGGATTTTACCGGATGCCTTCCACGTGGGCGTCCACGGCGAGTTTATTGTCGATGTCGCCTGCTCGCTGGCATTTAACCTGCGTCAGCGCCATCTGGTAATGGTGGAAAACCGCGGGGCGATAACCAATCTGCCGTACGACGCGGTGGTGGAAGTCCCGGCCTACATCACCTCTGAAGGGCCAGAGCCGATCCGCGTGGGTCGGGTCCCGCTGTTCCATCAGACGCTGCTACAGCAGCAGCTCGCCTCTGAACAGCTGCTGGTGGAAGCGACCATTGAAGGCAGCTACGAAAAAGCGCTACAGGCGTTCACCCTGAACCGCACCGTGCCCACCATGGAGCACGCAAAAGCGATTCTTGATGACATGATTGACGCCAACCGTGACTACTGGCCTGTGCTGCAAAAAGCCTGGCAGAACGGTGAAGCGGTGAAAAAATAGGGTCGTGCTCGCGAGTTGAACGTGGTTTGCTTGTCGGTGTCAGAAAAAACACCGACAATCCTTTTTTACGGAAAAGAATGGAGGCAACCCATGTCCACCTCATATTTTGTCGCCGCCGACTGGCTGATTGAGCACGGTGACGATCCGGAAGTACAGATTATTGACGCGCGTATGGCACCTGCCGGGCAGGAACATCTTCGCGATATGGTCGCAGAATACCGCGCAGGGCATTTGCCGGGCGCGGTATTTTTTGATATTGAAGCTCTGTCCGACCATAACTCCCCTCTCCCGCACATGCTGCCGCGCCCGGAAGCGTTCTCCGTGGCGATGCGCGAACTTGGCGTTAATCGTGACAAACACCTCGTGGTTTACGATGAAGGTAACCTCTTCTCCGCACCGCGCGCCTGGTGGATGCTGAAAAACTTTGGCGTGGAGAAAGTCTCAATTCTTGCAGGCGGTCTCGCGGGCTGGAAGCGTGATGAACTGCCATTGCAGCAGGGCGACGTGACGCTGCCGGAAGGCGAGTTCGACGCGACGTTTGATGCGCATCAGGTAAAACGTCTGACCGACGTGCTGGTGGTCAGCCATGAAAAAACGGCGCAAATTGTCGATGCCCGCCCTGCAGCGCGCTTTAACGCCCAGGCGGATGAACCGCGTCCGGGGCTGAAGCGCGGCCATATTCCCGGCGCGTTGAATGTGCCGTGGGGCGATCTGGTGTTTGAAGGTGAATTAAAAACGACCGATGAGCTGCGCGCCATTTTTGATCGTCAGGGCGTGGATTTGCATCGTCCCATTATTGCCAGTTGCGGGTCCGGCGTCACGGCCTGCGTGGTGATTCTGGCGCTCGCCACACTCGGTGTAAACGACGTGACGCTCTATGATGGCGCCTGGAGTGAATGGGGTGCACGAGACGATTTGCCCGTTGAACCGGCCAAATAATGGATAACCGTCTGGCCACGCTGTTAACGCGCGGGGCGTCACTGACCCGCGCGGAATATCGCGTGCTGGCCCACCTCACAGAGCATCCTCTGCTGGTGGGCAATATTACGGTGCGCGAACTGGCGCAGGCGACGTTCGTCTCAACCGCTACCATTATGCGTCTGTGTCAGAAATTAGGCTTCAGCGGTTTTAGCGAATTTATCTGGCACTGCAAACAGCTGTTAACCGAGACGCCGTATATCGCCGCGCAGGCACAACAGCGCCCCGAACTGCCGGAGCTTTTCAGTCAATTTATCGCGAACTATCAGCAAACCTTTCAGTGGGTAACGCAGGAGAAGCGCGCGCAATTTTCGACGTTACTGCGCCAGAAAGAGAGCTTCTTTCTTTATGGCGCCGGCTTCTCTTATCTCTTCGCCGAGTACCTCACCAAGAAATTGCAGGTGCTGGGCAAAACGGCGTTTATTTCCGGGCCGGGCGATAGCCGAAACATTTTCCTCAGCAACGCTGCGCGGTATCAGGTGTTTATCGCCGTCTCACGCAGCGGGGAAACCGAACAGGTGCTGGATAAAGCGCGAATCGCTAAAAACGTGGGTATGACGGTCGTGGCTTTTACGCGCGCTTCGGCCAATACGCTGGCGGGAAAGGCAGATTTGCACTTTGCCTTATATGACGAGGCGGTACATTACGCCGCAGAAGCCGCTGGCGTGACGTCGTTTGAGTCGAATCTGGTCCTGCTGATGGATTTATTGCTGCTGGAAGCGACGGGGTGAAAAATCACCCCGCGTAATCAGATAATGCGGGTGGTTTTGAGATCGCGCAGGAATCCGCCCCAGCGACGCTCGTAAAACGGCGTGATGTGTTCGGTAATAAAGTGGCTGATGCCCTTCTCATCCTTCTTCACCTGACAGATATCGATCGGCTCATCACCCGGCAGCGTATCGGTGGCAACACTGCCCGCAGCCTGAATAATCTCCTCGATATCGCCGTCTGCTTCAATGCCAATCAGCAGTACCGGCTGTTCATCCGTGCTCTCTTTAACAGAGCAGAGGAACGCGCGCCTCACGGGTTTGAGGGTTTTGAACAGCGTGGTCAGCGAATCAATCATCTGCGCAGGGGGGTCGGCTACTTCAGACAACAGCAGCGTTTCGCCCCCTTCCAGCACTTCCTGCGTACTGAGCGGGTTGCCCTCCTCGCCAATCAGATGGTTGATTTCACGCGGGGTGAACTCTTTCCCGGTTGGCAGTTTGGCGTTGAGGAACAAGGTCTGGCCCAGCGTCATTTCGAAGAGAGTGCGCACCGGCATCACCACGAACGCCTGCTCGTCTTCAACAGCCTGCTGCAGCGCTTCCAGCGAAGTGAAGAACGGGATCACCGAAGTGCCGTCGTCTTTCTCCCAGTGGAGCAGGTCCAGCGCGCTGTCTTCAACAACCTGTTCGCCTTCCGCTGCGGTACCCGGAACCCAGACGGTGGACTCCAGCAACGTGCGGAAAAATGCCGGACGGTGGGCAGGTTCGGTCGCCGCCTGTTCCAGCAGAGTTTCTAATTCGTTTTTCGTTTCAGACATAGTTTGGCTACTTCAAGATAATGTCGGCTGGCGCAAGGCTAACAGGCCTACAAAACCGTAGGCCCGGACAAGCACAGCGCCGCCGGACAAAGACAATTACTCGGCAGTCAGCAGGTTCGCGATAGTACGCACGCCCAGTCCCGTTGCCCCTGCAGACCACTGCTCAACGGCCGCTTTACGGTAGGTTGCGGAGCAGTCGATGTGCAACCAGCCTTCGTGATAGTTCTCAACGAAGTGAGACAGGAAGCCGGCCGCCGTGCTCGCACCCGCCGGATAGGCTGCGCTCGCGGTATTGTTCAGTTCGGCGAAGTTAGACGGCAGCTGGCTGCGGTGGAATTCGGCCAGCGGCAGACGCCAGAACGGTTCGTTCTCCGCGGCCGCGCTTGCCAGCAGACGGGCTGCCAGTTTGTCGTCAAAGCTGAACAGCGCATGGTAGTCGTTGCCCAGCGCGGTTTTCGCCGCACCGGTCAGGGTCGCCATGTCGATAATCAGCTCTGGCTTCTGCGCAGACGCGTCGATGAGACCATCAGCCAGCACCAGACGACCTTCCGCATCGGTGTTCATGACTTCCACGTTTTTACCGTTACGGTAGCGAATGATGTCGCCGAGCTTAAAGGCATTACCGCTCACCATGTTGTCCGCACAGCACAGGTAAAGCTTCACGCGCTTGTTCAGACCGCGCGTAATGGCAAACGCCAGCGCGCCGGTGATGGTTGCTGCACCGCCCATATCGGACTTCATGGAGTCCATGAACGCGCTCTGCTTCAGGCTGTAACCGCCGGTATCGAACGTGATGCCTTTCCCGACCAGGCAGGCAAATACCGGTGCTGCTTTATCACCGGTTGGGTTGTAATCCAGCGCCAGCAATACCGGAGGACGCTCGGAACCGCGACCCACGGTGTGGATCCCCATATAGTTCTGCTCGCGCAGGTCTTCACCTTTGGTGATGCGGTAAGACATTTTGTCGCCGGCCACGCCGCACAGCAGGTCAACGGCGCGCTGCGCAAGTTGTTCAGGACCCAGCTCTTCTGCCGGGGCGTTAATGGTATCGCGCACCCAGTCGATAATGGTCAGACGGCTTTCCAGCTCTTTCTGACCCGCTTCGTCGAGCGTCGCCCACTCGATTTTACGGCTGCCTTTCGGTCCTTTGTAACCCGCCCAGAATGCCCAGCTGCGGTCGATATCCCAGCCTTCGCCGTCCAGGGTGACATGTTTAATGCCCAGACCATCAATTTTGCGCGCCGCGCGCTGGATCAGACCCAAATCATCGTTGCCAGTCAGGTGCAGGGTAATACCGTCGTTGTTGATACTGTAGGTGGCTTTCTCGCCCCAGCGCGCGTCAGCAGGCTGATTCGAGATCGTAATCTTCATCGCTTCGGTCATTTTATTTATCCTTATTAGCAAACGGGCCGCCTGAAGGCAGCCCGTAAGGTGATTTATTCTGCTTCATCTAACCAGACTAACAGAATCGCCTCCAGAATTTTTTCATTGGATGCGTTTGGATCGTCGTCAAAATCGTCTAAATCGCAGATCCACTGATGCATATCGGTGAAGCGTACGGTTTTAGGATCGAGATCCGGGTTAGCGTCGTAGAGCGCTTCGCCGATTTCACGGCTGTCAGTCCACTTCAGTCCCATATCAGTGCTCGCGTGCGTGGTTGATGGTGTAGCGTGGGAATTCCACGACCAGATCTTCATCGGTCACCAGAGCCTGGCAGCTCAAACGGCTGTCTGGCTCCAGACCCCATGCTTTATCCAGCATGTCGTCTTCATCTTCGGTGCTCTCGGCCAGAGAGTCAAAACCTTCACGCACGATGCAGTGGCAGGTTGTGCAGGCACAGGATTTTTCACAGGCGTGTTCCACTTCGATACCGTTACGCAGGGCAACATCGAGAATGGTCTCACCGGTCTTCGCTTCCAGAACAGCACCATCCGGACAGAGGTCCGCATGAGGCAAAATAACAATCTTTGGCATATTAAACCTCGTCCACGGACTGGCCTTTCAGCGCGACGCGGACAGATTTGTCCATGCGGCGAGCAGCAAAGTCCTGGGTTTGTTTATCAACGTTTTTAATGGCTTCTTCTATTGCATCAGCATCATTGCCTTCGGCCACTGCACTTAAGCGCGCGGCAGCCTCGTCAATCACCTGACGCTCAGCGGCGCTTAACAGCGCGGCGTCGGCAGCGAGCGCACCGTTCAGACTTTCCAGCACGCGTGCGGCTTCAACTTTCTGTTCTGCCAGCATACGCGCCTTCACATCCTGTTCGGCGTAGCTCATTGAATCCTGAATCATGGAGGCGATCTCACCATCGGTCAGGCCGTAGGACGGCTTCACCTGGATAGACGACTCAACGCCGGTGGATTTCTCCATCGCCGTGACGCTCAGCAGGCCGTCCGCATCCACCTGGAAGGTAACGCGAATATGCGCACCGCCCGCAGGCAGCGCAGGAATACCGCGCAGCGCAAAGCGCGCCAGTGAACGACAGTCCTGCACCAGCTCGCGCTCGCCCTGCATCACATGGATGGACATCGCGGTCTGGCCGTCTTTGAAGGTGGTGAATTCCTGTGCACGCGCCACCGGAATGGTGGTGTTACGCGGAATGACTTTCTCCACCAGTCCCCCCATGGTTTCTAAACCCAGGGAGAGCGGAATAACATCCAGCAGCAACATCTCGCTGTCCGGCTTGTTGCCGACCAGAATATCCGCCTGGATAGCCGCGCCCACGGCAACCACTTTATCCGGGTCGATGGACGTCAGCGGCGTGCGGCCAAAGAATTCACCCACCCGTTCACGCACCAGTGGTACGCGCGTGGAGCCGCCAACCATGACCACTTCCAGCACCTCGTCAGCCTCAACGCCCGCATCTTTCAGTGCGCGACGGCAGGCCAGCAGAGTGCGTTTCACCAAAGGCGCGATCAGGTCGTTAAACTGTTCCCGGGTGATTTCCCCCTGCCAGCCCGCCACGTTGACGGTGACAGACTGCGCATCGCTCAGCGCGATTTTCGCGTCGATGGCCACGTCCAGCAGTTCACGCTGCACGCGTGCATCGCTGCGATCGGGAATACCCGCCTGTTCACGAATGAAATCGGCCAGCAGATGGTCGAAGTCATCGCCACCCAGCGCAGAATCACCGCCGGTAGCCAGCACTTCAAACACCCCACGGCTTAAGCGCAGGATAGAAATATCAAAGGTCCCGCCACCCAGATCGTAAACCGCAATCACCCCTTCCTGACCGGAGTCCAGGCCGTAGGCAATGGCGGCCGCCGTCGGTTCGTTCAGCAGGCGCAGAACGTGCAGTCCCGCCAGACGCGCCGCGTCTTTGGTGCCCTGACGCTGTGCATCATCAAAGTAGGCCGGAACGGTAATGACCACGCCATCGAGATCGCCGCCGAGCGTTGCCGTAGCACGCGCCGCCAGCGCTTTGAGGATATCAGCAGAAACGCGGATCGGGTTCAGCAGCCCCGCTGCCGTGGCAATCATTGGCAGGCCGTTTTCACTGGCCTGCAGCTGATACGGCAGATGCGGATAACGGGTCTGAATATCGGCGAGGGAGCGGCCCATCATGCGTTTTACGGAACTGATGGTGTTCGCCGGATCGCGCGCGGCGTTCGCGCGTGCGTCGTAGCCAACCGCGTGGCCCTGCTGTTGGTAGTGGACCACGGAAGGCAGCAGATGACGGCCCTGCTCGTCAGCCAGCGTTTCCGCCTGGCCGCTTCGCACGGTCGCCACGAGAGAATTGGTGGTGCCCAGATCAATACCTACCGCCAGACGACGCTGGTGCGGTGCGGCACTTAAGCCAGGCTCACTAATTTGTAATAAGGCCATAATTGCTTCCGAAATTAAAAATCGAGCAGCTTTTCTTCGAGTTGTTCAGCACTGCTTCGCAGTTTATCGAGAAAACGGAGTTTGCGCACAGTGTCTGCCGCCACATCCCAGGTCTCGTTGTTCAGTTGCTCCACCATCAGTTGATGGCGGGTATCGAACATGCCTTTTACGCGCTTGATGAAGCTTTCCAGACGCGCTTCATCTTTGGCCTGTTCAATCTCATCCAGCTCTTCACGCAGTTCCAGCTGTTCCATCAAAAACGCCGTATCACGCACGGTGTGCTGTTCACTCGCCAGATCAAAGCCATGAAGCGAGAGCAGATACTCAGCGCGAGACAGTGGATGGCGCAGCGTCTGCCAGGCCTGATTGATGGTCGCAGATTGCGATACCGCAGCCAATTGCTCTGACTGAGTACCACTGGCGAATTTATCCGGATGATACTGACGCTGCAGATCCTGGAAGCGGATCGTCAGCGCCTGCAGATCAATCGGGTATTGAGCGGGTAGTCCGAAGAGAGTGAAGTAATCCATAACAATCTCAGGGGTAGCCTGTTAGAACAAACCCCACGCGCAGGAGTCCTGCGGTGGGGTTTCGGATGACGCGCGGTTAAACGTGGAAGCTTTCGCCGCAACCACACTCGTCTTTGACGTTCGGGTTCGTGAATTTGAACCCTTCGTTCAGGCCTTCTTTTACAAAGTCCAGCTGAGTGCCATTGAGGAATTGCAGGCTTTTGCCATCGACCACCACCTTCACGCCCTTGTCTTCAAACACGGTGTCATCAGACGCCGGTTCGTCAACAAACTCCAGTACGTAAGCCATACCAGAACAGCCGGAGGTACGTACGCCCAGTCGCAGGCCAAAGCCTTTACCACGGTTCGCCAGAAAAGAGCTTACTCGCGCGGCAGCGCTGTCGCTAAGGGTAATCGACATACTCAAACCTCAATTATTTTGCTTCACGTTTGCTTTTGTAATCCGCAATGGCGGCTTTGATCGCGTCTTCTGCCAGGATAGAACAGTGAATTTTCACGGGTGGCAGTTCGAGTTCTTCAGCAATATCCGTGTTCTTGATTGCCTGTGCTTCGTCCAGAGACTTGCCCTTCACCCATTCGGTGACCAGGGAGCTGGAGGCGATAGCAGAACCGCAGCCGTAGGTCTTGAAACGCGCGTCTTCAATGATACCTTCATTGTTGACTTTAATCTGCAGCTTCATCACGTCGCCACACGCTGGCGCACCGACCATACCGCTACCTACGCTTTCGTCGCTGTTGTCAAAAGAGCCAACGTTGCGCGGGTTCTCGTAATGATCAATAACTTTTTCGCTGTATGCCATGTTGAATTCTCCTTATGTACCGATTAGTGATGTGACCATTCAATGCTGTTCAGATCCACGCCCTGCTTGAACATTTCCCACAGTGGAGAAAGGTCACGCAGACGACCGATGGAGTTGCGAACCAGCTTGATGGTGTAGTCAATCTCTTCTTCGGTAGTGAAACGACCTAAAGAGAAACGGATAGAGCTGTGTGCCAGCTCGTCAGTCATGCCCAGTGCGCGCAGCACGTAGGATGGCTCCAGGCTTGCAGACGTACAGGCAGAACCGGAAGAAACCGCCAGGTCTTTCAGCGCCATAATCAGCGATTCACCTTCAACATAGTTGAAGCTGACGTTGAGAATGTTTGGTGCGCCCTGTTCGAGATCGCCGTTCAGATACACTTCTTCCATATCTTTCACGCCATCCCACAGACGGTTACGCAGCGTGCGCAGGCGCGACATCTCGGTTTCCATCTCTTCTTTCGCAATACGGTAAGCTTCGCCCATACCCACGATCTGGTGAACAGGCAGCGTACCGGAACGCATACCGCGCTCGTGACCGCCACCGTGCATCTGTGCTTCGATGCGGATACGCGGTTTACGACGAACGTACAGTGCACCAATACCTTTCGGGCCATAGATTTTGTGGCCGGAGAAGGACATCAGGTCCACTTTCAGCTGGCTCAGATCGATAGGCAGTTTGCCCACGCTCTGGGTGGCGTCTACGTGGTAGATGATGCCGCGCGCACGGCACATTTCGCCGATGGTCGCGATATCTTGCACAACGCCAATTTCGTTGTTTACGTGCATGATGGAGACCAGAATGGTGTCATCACGCATGGCCGCTTCGAGCTCTTTCAGGTCGATGATACCGTTGCTCTGTGGTGCCAGGTAAGTCACGTCGAAACCTTCACGCTCGAGCTGACGGCAGGTGTCCAGCACGGCTTTGTGTTCGGTTTTGCTGGTGATGATGTGCTTGCCTTTTTTCTGATAAAAGTTGGCCGCACCTTTGATCGCCAGGTTATCGGATTCGGTCGCACCGGAGGTGAATACAATCTCACGCGGGTCGGCACCCACCAGGTCAGCAATCTGATTACGGGCGATATCTACCGCCTCTTCAGCATGCCAGCCAAAACGGTGTGAACGGGAAGCTGGGTTACCAAAGTTTCCGTCCAGGGTCAGACACTGCATCATTTTCTCGGCAACACGCGGGTCCACCGGCGTGGTTGCGGAGTAGTCGAGATAAATCGGTAATTTCATTGCTCTATAAACTCCGTACATCGCTTCAATGCAAGGAATCAGGCAACCGGCTGGATGTACGACCGAGTACACGGAGCGAGCGAACGCTCCGGCCTGATTCTGAAATACTTATCTTTTTATTACGCGCGTAATTTGACGTCGATCGCGTCCTGCCCGCGGGTGCTGCGTTGGGAGTCCTGGCTGTGCTGACGGCCAGAGACATCCAGAACTTCCTGGTTATTTACCAGTTCACCTAAGGTGATGTTGTTCAGGAAGCCGGTCAGACGATCGCTCAGGTCGCGCCACAGCGCGTGGGTCAGGCACTTATCGCCGCCCTGGCAGCCGCCTTTACCCTGGCAACGGGTCGCATCAACGGATTCGTCAACGGCACTGATCACTTCGCCAACTGCAATACTGCCCGCGTCTTTACCCAGCAGATAACCGCCGCCTGGGCCACGAACGCTGGAAACCAGTCCATTTTTACGCAGTCTGGAGAACAGCTGCTCCAGATAGGAGAGGGAGATCCCTTGTCGTTCAGAAATATCAGCCAACGGAACCGGGCCCGCTTCGGAGTTGAGCGCAACGTCCAGCATCGCGGTCACGGCATAACGCCCTTTAGATGTCAGTCTCATGTCTTACTTAACCTCAAACTCGCCCCTGCCCGGGGTTTTTTATAGTAAAATGGGGGTATTGCATAGCAGGGCCAAGTCTGACATTCCTGACTAAAATGGTCAACTATTTACTTGACTGTTTTAGTCAGGTATTTAACCTTCCGTGCCGTATCACCAGGATGGGCACTACTCTTTATTCTTTTGCTCAATCGACGCCAGAATCCCGCGCAGAATGTTCAGTTCCTGGCTTTCCGGACGTGCACGGGTAAACAGGCGGCGCAGCTTGTTCATTACCTGCCCCGGGTGACCTTCACGGATGAAACCGGTAGAGAGCAGGGTCTGCTCCAGGTGACCATAGAAGCGCTCCAGATCGTCCACCAGCGGGTAGACGGCCTCTTCCTGCGGCTCTGCCGTTGCTTTTTCCTGCGTCGCCAGCCACGCCATACGCACTTCATAGGCAATCACCTGAACGGCCATTGCCAGGTTCAGGGAGCTGTATTCCGGGTTAGCGGCAATGGCCACGTGGTAATGGCACTTCTGCAGTTCATCGTTGGTCAGGCCCACGCGTTCACGGCCAAACACCAGCGCTACAGGAGCCTGTTCGGCTTCAGAGACGCTTTTCAGACCGCATTCACGCGGATCCAACATCGGCCACGGCAGTGTACGGGAGCGGGCGCTGGTCCCGACCACCAGACTGCACCCTGCCAGGGCTTCGTCCAGAGTATCCACGATCTGCGCGTTACCAATGACATCGCTGGCGCCCGCAGCCAGAGCGATAGCCTGTGAGTCGGGTTTCACCAGTGGGTTAACCAGCCACAGGTTCGTTAAGCCCATAGTTTTCATAGCGCGGGCTACGGAGCCCATATTGCCAGTGTGCGATGTTTCGACCAGCACGATTCGAATGTTTTGCAGCATAGTTTTAATGTCTGGATTCTGTGTCTGAAGAATATTCGGCCATATTATCATAAACGAGAGACATATTCCGATCTCGCTGCTATACTCTGCGCCGATTTTCCCGTTCTTTAACATCCAGTGAGAGAGACCGATGCATCCGATGCTGACCATCGCCGTGCGCGCAGCGCGCAAGGCGGGTAATGTAATTGCCAAACACTACGAAACGCCAGATTCTGTTGAAACCAGCCAGAAAGGCAGCAATGATTTCGTAACCAACGTCGATAAAGCCGCTGAAGCGATTATTATCGATACCATCCGCAAATCTTACCCGCAGCACACCATCATCACCGAAGAAAGCGGTGAACTTGAAGGTACCGATCAGGATGTTCAATGGGTTATCGATCCACTGGATGGCACCACCAACTTCGTCAAACGTCTGCCACACTTCTCCGTGTCTATCGCAGTACGCATTAAAGGCCGTACTGAAGTCGCCGTGGTTTACGATCCAATGCGTAACGAACTGTTCACCGCAACCCGCGGTCAGGGCGCGCAGCTGAACGGCTACCGTCTGCGCTGCAGCAATGCACGCGACCTCGACGGTACCATTCTGGCGACCGGCTTCCCGTTCAAGGCGAAGCAGCACGCAACCACTTACATGAATATTCTGGGCAAACTGTTCACCGAATGCGCGGACTTCCGTCGCACCGGTTCTGCCGCGCTGGACCTGGCCTATGTGGCTACCGGTCGCGTTGACGGTTACTTTGAGCTGTCATTGAAGCCGTGGGATTTTGCAGCGGGCGAGCTGATCGCGCGTGAATCAGGCGCCATTGTTTGCGATTTCACCGGCGGACACAACCATCTGACGACCGGCAACATCGTTGCAGGTAACCCACGTGTTGTTAAAGCCATGCTGGCAAACATGCGTGATGAGCTGAGCGACGCGCTGAAGCGTTAATCCAGCCTGCGGTGCCCTCTCCCGCCGGGAAAGGGCACCATGCTGTACCTGACTAAAACGGCCTTAATCCCCTTCCCACCGGCACCGCGCTCATCCACATCGTTACCGCAGCCACCAGCAGAATCATCCCGCCCGCCAGCGCGAGCGTTGTCCATCCGACCTGCCGCCACAGCACCGGCGTTTTATTGCCGCTGAGTTTGACCGCCAGTTGACGGAAACTGTGCACCAGCAGTGCCAGTGACGAAATCGTGAGTGACGTCCCGGCCGCCATGGCCAATGCCGAGAGCATTCCCCAGCCAAATACACCCATCACCTTACTGAACAGCAGCACCATGATTGCCCCTGAACACGGACGCATGCCCATTGAGAGCACAACCATCAGCCGCGCTCGCCAGTCATCACCGTTCTGCAGCTGCGCCTGCGTCGGCAGATGCTGATGCCCACAGCCGCAGTTCGCAGTGTGTTCATGGTGCGGCGTAAAAGCCCTGAACTGGGGTTTGTGCAGTAAAGCCCGCAGTTTTTTCAGTGCCCGCCAGCACAGGAGCAAGCCCAGCACACCGACCAGCGCGTAACTGCCCTTCTCCAGCCAGAAACTGCTGATATGCAGCTGACGAGCAGGAAGGCGTAATAACGACAGGACGACCACCACCAGCGCAATCGCCACGCCGCCCTGAAGCAGCGAAGATGCGAGGGTCAATCCAATGCTTGATTTGAGCCTGGACGGATGGGTCGCAAGCCAGGTCGCGATCACGATTTTGCCGTGTCCCGGCCCCAGCGCATGCAGGACACCGTAGAGAAAACTGAAGGCCAGAAGAGAACCGCCTGCCTTCGTCGGGTTTTCCGCCACCGCCTTCAGTAAGCCACTCATCTGCTGGTTGACCTCGCGCTGCCAGACAATGCTTTTCATCATCACCTGCGGCCAGGCGTGCCATAGCCACAACGCGCCGCACACGGCCAGCAGCAAAAAGAGCGCCAGCGGCCAGAGATGAAGCCAGCGGCGTGATTTTCGTGCCGGAGACGCGATCACTGACATTGCAACGTCACCTGCTGTGCGAACTGTTTACCCAGCTCCATGTCTTCGGGTGGTGCATCTTCTTTATCGAGAGAGACCGCAAAATTGAGCGTCTCTTCGCTCGGTTTTGGCGTGTGCATTGCCATCTTGCAGGTTTTTTGCAGGGCTGCCGGTAGCGTCACATCACTCCCCTCTGCGTAATGCATATCGACATAGTAAGTGGGATCAAAGGTGGAAAACGTATAGGTCTGCCCAGCCAGCGGTTGCGGATGCGCCAGCGGCAGGACAAACGTCAGTACCGCCTGATGTCCGTCGCGGGTCATGCCATATTCCGTCGGCCGATTCATAAATTTCACTTTTTGTCCGTTATGCCAGAACTCGGTGAAATAGTGCTGACCAAGCACGTTGGCCATCACTTCCGCCGCCAGCTTTTTCCAGATTTCATCCCCGGGTTTTGCATTCCCGGCATCGTACAGCAGGTCAGCCGAGGTGATTTCATCCATCGTCCAGCGCATTTTCAGGCCACTGAGCTGCGTTCCGTCCGTTACCAGCTCGGTTTTCAGGCTGATAAAACTGTGAGGATGCGCGACGACAGCAAAGGGGATCACCGTCAAAAATAACGCCATTGCGCTTTGTTTAACTGTTTGCATCAATTCCTCACGTCATAAATTCTGTGATGTTCGCCAGCAATCCTGAGTGAAAGGCCTGCCGGCGCGCTTTTCAGCGCCCATCCTTTAGCTATTCTTATCAAACATTCCCACTGGATACCCGACAGATGATGACGACGCTTGAAATTCCATCTGTGCTTTCCAGTTCGCAGCGCCGCTGCCAGGTGCTTTTAATGCTTTACCTGCCCGATGCTGCCGTTACCGCACAGAGCATTATCGCTGCCAATGGCGTGGACGACGCTATGGCACGGCAAGATATAGCCGAGACGCGCGATGAAATCCAGCGCTATCACCGGCTCGACATCGTCACGTACCATGACGGCAGCTACCGGATTGAAGGCTCAGCCCTGAATCAACGTTTATGCCTGCTGCACTGGCTGCGCAGGGCTATGCGGCTGTGTCCGCAATTCGTTTCGCATCAGTTTACCCCCGCGCTGAAAACCGCGCTTAAACAGCAGGGCATTGCCCGGCCTCTCTATGACGATACCAACCTGCGGGCGTTGATCAGCTTCTGCTCGCGCAAGCTTCAGCGCCCGTTTGATTGCCGGGACGTACAGTTTTTGCAGCTCTATCTGCAGTATTGCCTGATGCAGCATCATCTGGGGAATACCCCGCAGTTTTCATCGGTGCAGCGTAACTGGACGCAATCAAGAGGGGAATATTTCACCGCTCAGGAGATTGTTCGTCACTGGAAACGCCGTGTGCCACAAGGGACCCACAGCGATGAACAACTTTTTCTCGCGCTGCTGTTTATGATGCTGCGCACTCCTGACCCTGTGCTTGATAAGCATCAGCAGGATCAGCGTCTGCGCCGGGCAATTGTGCGCATGGTCGCCCGTTTTCGGGCGCAAACCGGAATGAACTTCAGCGATGAACAGGGGCTGACCGATCAGCTTTATATTCATCTGGCCCAGGCGCTGGACCGTTCGCTGTTTGAGATAGGCATCGACAATAGCCTGCCGGAAGAGATCCATCGTCTCTACCCCCGCCTGTTACGCACCACCAAAGAGGCGTTGTTTGAGCTGGAAGCGGAATTCGGGCTGCGTTTTTCTGATGAAGAGATGAGCCTGGTGGCGGTCATTTTCGGCGCCTGGCTGATGCAGGAGACCGATCTGCATGAGAAGCAGGTGGTGTTATTGACGGGAGAGGATAAATCCTGTGAGGACGTGATAGAGCAGCAACTGCGCGAATTGACGTTGCTGCCGCTCAACATTCGATATCAGACGCTGCAGGCCTATCAGAAAGAGGGGGCACCGCGCGAAGCGGCGCTGGTCATCACCCCTTATCCGACCGCCCTGCCCCTGTTCTCACCACCGCTGATCCACGCCGTTGAGACGCTGAACACGCAGCAGCAAGAACATATTCGCGCCATGCTGGAATCGTAGCTACGCGCGCGCGGCGACTTTAGGACGAACGAACATCGCCGGTAGGGCGACAAGCGCCATGACCCAGAAGACCCCGTGTCCCAGATGCTGGTAAAGGAAGCCCGCAAAGACCGTCATCACCGCAATGCTGCCGCCCATCGCCACCGCCGAATAAACCGACTGCAACCGAATGACATCCCCGCCTTCACGCGCGGCGATATAGCGCATGGCCGCCAGGTGACATACCGTGAAGGTGCCGCAGTGCAGAATTTGCGCCACGATCAGCCACGGCAGTTCCGTCGTCCAGCCCATAATGCCCCACCGTACGACACCACAGACTGCAGAAAGCAGGAGCAGATCGCGCGCGCCGAAGCGCCGGAACAGCTTTTTGCTCAGCGCGAAGATAATCACCTCAGCGACCACACCGAGCGACCACAGGTAACCCACTGCAGATGCGGAGTACCCAGCCCCCTGCCAGTAGATGGCGCTGAAACCATAGTACGCCGCGTGCGCGCCCTGCAGCAGACAGACGCAGGCCAGGAAACGCCAGCTTTGTGCCACCAGGCTTCGCCAGGCCGGCCAGCCGGCGCTTTCCTGATGACGGCTCTCACCTTGCGGCATTACCGATGGACGCAACAGCATCCCCAGCAGCATGGAGGCAATGCCGATACTCAGCAGCGCAAGGATCGCACGGTAATCGTAAAGGCTAACCAGTTTACCCACCAGTGCAGAGCCGATGACAAAGGCAATTGAGCCCCACAGCCGCACGCGGCCATAATCCATCGTTATCTGTTTTTGCCAGGTGTTTGCCAGGGCATCCGTCAGCGGAACCAGCGGCGAGAAAAAGAGGTTAAAACCGACCATCACCACCATCAGCCATGCAAACTGGTGGCTCACCCAGAAACAGGCGACAAAGACCAGCGTCAACAGCGCCAGAATGCGTACCGCCTTAATCAGCAAGGAGGGATCGCTGACGCGCGGTGCGATCAGCAGGCTTCCCAGGAAACGTGCCACCAGACCAGCGCCAAGCAGGATACCTATGGTCTCGGGCGTCAGGCCGATCCCCTTGAGCCAGACGCTCCAGAAAGGCAGAAAAATACCGTAGCTAAAGAAATAGGTGAAATAACTGAGCGCCAGCCAGCGCGTGGAATGCAAGACCATGAATCCCTCCCGAAATGGAGGCCATAGTCTGGCGAGAATACAAAAATTAAGCAAGTCGATAGCCTGCTATAAATTAACGAAAATTTAACATACTGTGCAGTCATCTGACTTATGGCAGGGAATGAAAATGTGTATTACGTTTAAATTACTCCACTTGCAGAGGTATTTCTGCCATGAACTCACTTCGCTATTTAGATTTCGGCCAGGCACGTCACCTGTTGCTGTTAATAGGTCGTATCGCGCTTGTCGTACTGTTTATTATCTTCGGCTATCCAAAACTGACGGGGTTTAGCGGGACCGTACAATATATGACGTCGCTGGGTACACCCATGCCCATGCTGGCGGCCATTATTGCGGTGGTAATGGAGGTACCTGCCGCCATCCTGATCGTGCTGGGCTTTTTCACCCGCCCTGTTGCCGTACTCTTTGTATTTTACACGCTGGGTACCGCGATTATCGGCCACCACTACTGGGATATGACCGGTGATGCCGTCATGCCGAATATGATTAACTTCTACAAGAATATCAGTATTGCCGGAGCGTTTATTTTACTGGCGATAGTGGGACCGGGAGCACTCTCCCTTGACCGGCGTTAACCCATAAAAAAAGGCCGCAATCGCGGCCTTTTTTATTTCTGCAAAACAGAAAGATTATGCGTATACCGGGAAGCGTGCGCAGATTTCCAGAACTTTACCTTTAACGCGCTCGATAACCGCTTCGTCATTGATATTGTCCAGAACGTCACACATCCAGCCTGCCAGCTCTTTCACTTCCGCTTCTTTAAAGCCGCGGCGAGTAACAGCCGGAGAACCGATACGGATACCGGAGGTCACGAATGGGCTCTTCGGATCGTTTGGCACGCTGTTTTTGTTCACGGTGATGTTGGCGCGGCCAAGGGCAGCGTCAGCTTCTTTACCGGTCAGGTTTTTATCAACCAGGTCCAGCAGGAACAGGTGGTTCTCAGTACCACCGGAAACCACTTTGTAACCGCGGTTCAGGAAGACTTCCACCATCGCTTTGGCGTTTTTAGCAACCTGCTGCTGGTAAACTTTAAACTCTGGCTCCATCGCTTCTTTCAGCGCCACCGCTTTCGCCGCGATAACGTGCATCAGTGGGCCGCCCTGCGCGCTTGGGAATACGGCAGAGTTCAGCTTTTTGTACAGCTCTTCATCGCCACCTTTTGCCAGAATCAAACCACCGCGTGGGCCCGCCAGGGTTTTGTGCGTGGTGGTGGTCACAACGTGAGCATGCGGAACCGGGTTCGGATAAACGCCTGCAGCAATCAGGCCGGCAACGTGCGCCATGTCAACGAACAGGTAAGCACCGATGCTGTCTGCGATTTCACGCATTTTTGCCCAGTCAACGATACCGGAGTAAGCAGAGAAACCGCCGATAATCATCTTCGGTTTGTGGGTCTGCGCCTGCTTCGCCATGTCTTCGTAGTCAATTTTACCGGACTCATCAATGCCGTAAGGAATGATGTTGTACAGTTTGCCAGAGAAGTTAACCGGAGAGCCGTGAGTCAGGTGGCCGCCTTGCGCCAGGTTCATACCCAGAACGGTATCGCCCGGTTGCAGCAGCGCGGTGTAGACCGCGAAGTTAGCCTGAGAGCCAGAGTGTGGCTGTACGTTAGCGTAGTCGGCGCCAAACAGTTCTTTAGCGCGATCGATGGCCAGTTGCTCAACGATATCAACGTACTCGCAACCGCCGTAGTAGCGTTTGCCCGGGTAACCTTCAGCGTATTTGTTGGTCAGCTGAGAACCCTGCGCCTGCATTACGCGCGGGCTGGTGTAGTTTTCGGAGGCGATCAGTTCGATGTGCTCTTCCTGACGTACTTTTTCCTGCTCCATAGCCTGCCACAGTTCGGCATCATAATCGGCAATGTTCATTTCACGCTTTAACATCCGCATCTCCTGACTCAGCTAACAATAAAATTTTGGCCTGAAAAGGCAGTCCTGTTGGACGACGGGCAACAGTATAACTGATTAGTTCTGTGATAACAGGTCTTGACAAACGATTTTACGCAAACGTTTTCCTACCCGCCACGCAAGGGTTTGAGGAATAAAGCCCTCATCATTTTCAACGGATTTCTTTTCAGGTTTGTGATGCATATTTTTCACGTTGCAAAGAACCATTTACAACGCAGGGGTATTTTTTATAAGATGTATTTAAAATACATTATTAAAAACACCACTGAAGGACGCTGCTATGCTCGACGCTCAAACCATCGCCACAGTTAAAGCCACTATTCCCCTGCTGGTCGAAACCGGCCCGAAACTCACCGCCCATTTCTACGATCGTATGTTTACGCATAACCCGGAGTTGAAAGAGATTTTCAACATGAGCAACCAGCGTAACGGCGATCAGCGCGAAGCTCTGTTCAACGCCATCGCAGCCTACGCCAGCAATATCGAAAATCTGGCGGCGTTGCTGCCTGCCGTGGAAAAAATTGCGCAGAAGCACACCAGCTTCCAGATCAAACCCGAGCAGTACAACATCGTCGGCGGCCATCTGCTGGCCACACTGGATGAGATGTTTAGCCCGGGTCAGGAGGTGCTGGACGCGTGGGGAAAAGCCTACGGCGTGCTGGCAAACGTGTTCATTAACCGTGAAGCACAGATCTACAGCGAAAACGCCAGTAAGGCTGGCGGCTGGGAAGGTACCCGCGCTTTCCGCATCGTCGAGAAAACGCCGCGCAGCCAGCTCATCACCAGTTTTGAGTTCGAGCCGGTGGATGGCAACCCGGTCGCTGATTATCAGCCGGGGCAGTATCTGGGCGTGTGGCTGAAGCCTGAAGGTTTCCCGCACCAGGAGATTCGGCAGTACTCCCTGACCCGCAAACCAGACGGTAAACGTTATCGCGTTGCCGTAAAACGCGAAGATGGTGGCCAGGTATCAAACTGGCTGCATAACGAGGCTAACGTGGGTGATGTGGTTCATCTGGCCGCGCCTGCGGGCGACTTCTTTATGGCGGTTGAGGCGAATACGCCGGTTACCCTGATCTCAGCCGGGGTGGGTCAGACGCCAATGCTGGCGATGCTCGATACCCTCGCTAAATCAAACCACAGCGCGCAGGTAAACTGGTTCCACGCCGCCGAGAACGGTGAAGTGCACGCGTTTGCCGATGAAGTGAATGCGCTGGCTTCCGGTCTGCCACGCTTTACCGCCCATACCTGGTATCGTCTGCCGACGGATGCCGACCGTGCAGCCGCACGCTTTGACAGCGAAGGTCTGATGAATTTGAGTCAGCACGAAGGGGCATTCAGCGCGCCGGAGATGCAGTTTTACGTCTGCGGACCGGTAGCGTTTATGCAGTATGCCGCGAAGCAGCTGGTGGAGTTGGGTGTGAATAAAGACAACATTCATTACGAATGTTTCGGGCCGCATAAAGTACTGTAATCGCCCGATGGCGCTACACTTTCCCGGCCGGTGAGGTTTTGCAGGCCGGGTAAGCATAGCGCCACCCGGCTGAATCAGGAATCAGGTACTGACGATTAAATCGCGGCGTCGTCTTCTTCACCGGTACGGATACGGATCACGCGTGCCACATCAAAGACGAAGATTTTACCGTCGCCAATTTTGCCGGTCTGCGCCGTACGGATAATGGTATCCACACAGGTATCCACGATATCGTCGCTCACCACGATTTCAATTTTCACTTTTGGCAGAAAGTCCACCATGTACTCTGCGCCACGGTAAAGTTCGGTGTGGCCCTTCTGGCGACCAAAACCTTTCACTTCCGTCACTGTCATCCCGGTGATGCCCACTTCCGCCAGCGCTTCACGCACATCATCCAGTTTGAAAGGTTTAATAATCGCATCAATCTTTTTCATGGTGGGTCCTTAAACTCTTGCCTGTAAGCTGCTTCGTAATCGGTTGCTCACAGTATCATACTCATTCAGATTTTGCGGTACTACTCTTTAAAATCGTTTGCTTCCAGCTCATGGCGGGAGAGCAGCTTGTAGAACTCGGTACGGTTGCGCCCGGCCATACGCGCCGCATGGGTTACGTTGCCTTTGGTTATCTGCAGGAGTTTGCGCAGATAGTTCAGTTCGAACTGATTACGCGCTTCTGCAAACGTCGGCAGCGCGGTGTTTTCCCCTTCCAGCGCCTGCTCCACCAGCGCGTCGCTAATGACGGGTGACGAGGTCAGCGCCACGCACTGTTCAATAACGTTCACCAGCTGGCGCACGTTGCCCGGCCAGCTTGCGGCCATCAGCCGTTTCATCGCATCGGTGGAAAACGCCCGGACAAAAGGCTTATGCCGATCGGCCGCCTGGCGCAAAAGATGGTTTGCCAGCAGCGGAATATCTTCCGCCCGCTCGGCCAGTGCCGGAATTTTCAGGTTCACCACGTTCAGACGGTAGTAGAGATCTTCACGAAACTCGTTGCGCGCCATGACTTTTGGTAAATCGCGGTGCGTGGCCGAAATGATACGCACGTTAATATCAATATCGCGGTTACTGCCGAGGGGGCGCACTTTTCGCTCCTGCAAAACACGCAGCAATTTGACCTGCAGTGGTGCCGGCATATCGCCAATCTCGTCCAGGAAAAGTGTGCCGCCTTCTGCCGCCTGGAAAAGCCCTTCCCGGCTGCTCACCGCCCCGGTGAACGCCCCGCGGGCATGACCAAACAGTTCAGACTCAAGCAGTTGTTCAGGGAGCGCACCACAGTTAATCGCGATAAAGGCGTTTTTGCTGCGCGGGCTGGCGTTATGGATAGCCTGGGCAAGGATCTCTTTCCCGGTACCGCTCTGGCCGTTAATCAACACGCTAACGTCTGACTGCGCCACCATCCGGGCCTGTTCGAGCAGACGCAGCATAATCGGGCTGCGGGTGACGATAGACTCCCGCCACGCTTCATCATTCGACGGAGCCGCGTGCTCAAGCGCGCTGTCGATAGCCTTATAGAGGGCATCTTTATCTACCGGCTTGGTCAGGAAGCTGAATACCCCCTGCTGCGTCGCGGCAACGGCATCCGGAATCGATCCGTGCGCCGTCAGGATGATCACCGGCATGCCAGGCTGCTGCTTCTGGATCTCCGCGAACAGCTGCAGGCCATCCATTTCATCCATTCGCAGGTCGCTAATCACCAGATCAACCTTCTCGCGGCTCAGGACTTTCAGCCCCTCCTGCCCGCTTTCCGCCGTCACCACGCTGTAGCCTTCACTGACCAGACGCATCCCCAGCAGCTTTAACAGCCCCGGATCGTCATCCACCAGTAAGAGATGGGCAGGTTTTCGGCTTGTCATGGCTTCACATCCTCTTGTTTCTGCGCATCACCGTCTGGCGTCGCGGCTGACCCTTTTGGCGCGTCAGGCAGATAATTTCCGGCCGGTTTACGCGTCGAGAGCTGCCTTTCGATGTCGGTCAGGTTTTCAAGCTTGCGCGTCGTGGTATCCAGTTGAGCACGCAAGTGCTGCTCCTGCTGGCGCAGCGTATCAAGCTCGCTGTCGGTGGATTGCTGTAATTTGCTGTAGCGAAAACGCTCTTCAGACAACTGCAGTTGTAACGCCTGACCATCACGCCAGAGCTGATACACCGGGCGCACCTGCGCCGGAAGATTTCCGACAAACGTGTCCAGCCGCGTGACGTTGGTGCGACGCTCGACGGGGGTGATTTTCGCATCCGCGAGTAAAATCCCACGCTTGAACGCGTCCTGCCAGGTATCGTCACTGAGCATCGCCGCTTGCGAGCGCGCCTCAACCGGCGCCAGACGCTGGGCGCAATCTATTCCACGTAGCCAGAACAGCGGATTGCTCTCGACGTCATGCCCCGACAGATTCCAGATGTCGTCACAGCGGGTCGACAGGAAATCTGCCAGCTGATTATCTGGCCATTTATCTTGTTGTTTATCGCTAATCGCACTTTGCGGCACATGGGAAACACAGCCCGCCAGAAATAAACAGGGCAGGCTCAGGCGAAACATATTGCTGGAAAACACCGCGCGCACGGCGCGGGAAAAGACGTGTGACATACTCACCAGGCATAGATTCATTTCATTGATTTTTCCGGCTCAGGGGCAGTTCAATACGGAAGCAAACATCTGACCGTTCGTCCGTGGCAATTTTCAGCTCACCCTGCATGCGTCGTATGCAGTCCCGGGCAATACTCAGGCCCAGCCCACTTCCTTTTACCGCCCCTTTCCGCTGATGACTTCCCTGGAAAAAGGGTTCAAAGATCATGGTTTTTTCGTCATCAGGGATTGGAGTGCCGGTGTTAGCGACGTCAATAAACACCCGTGAACCATTCGTATAACTTCGGATATAAATGTTACCGGATTCAGTACCATAGTGCACCGCATTGGAGTAAAGATTATCCAGAACGCTCATCAACAGCATCGGTTCCGCGAGGCAGGTTGGCTCACTGAGCTCCACCCCGGTATGCATCATTTTAGCTCTTGCTGGCAAGCTATGGGCGGAGATCACCATATCCACCAGCGGCGCAATATCGACGTTTTCCAGCAACACCGCGCCATCCGCCAGCTTGCGGTTGTAGTCCAGCAGTTGCTCAATCAGCTTTTGCAGATTGCGGCTGCTGGCATCCAGGATGTCGACAATCTCTTTCTGTTCGGGCGTAAGCGGCCCCGCCACTTCATCTGCCAGCAGTTCCGTTCCTTCGCGCATGCTGGCAAGCGGCGTTTTAAGCTCATGGGAAATATGGCGCAAGAACTGATGGCGCTGGGATTCCAGCCATGCCAGACGTTCAGAAAGCCAGATAATGCGCTGGCCAACGGAGCGCAACTCGCGCGGGCCTTTAAAGGCGACCGTATCCCCGAGAGACTTCCCCTCGCCCAGGCGGTTAATCATGCGCTGTATACCCTTCACCGGGCCGATGATCATGCGGGTAAAGAGCAGAACCAGACCGAGGCTGACGAGGAACAGCACCAGCGCCTGCCAGCCAAAGAACTGGCCACGTTCCGCAATCTCCTGCTGCAGCTGTTGCCCGCGCGAGAAAATAACCGTGCGGGTAGACTGCACCATCTCGGTATTGGCATTCGCAAAGGCTTCCAGACGGGCAGCCGCTGCGGCATCCGGGCCGCTGTTCTTACACTGCAGTTGCGCCAGATCGTTCAAATCCTGACGTAACGCCTGATAAAGCTTATCGTCCGGCAGCACCCCTGCATGGGCGTCCAGCATTTCACTGTAGCGTTTACGTTGATTCTGATAGACCTTTTCCAGAGTAGGATCGTCAAGCACGCAGTACTGGCGATAGCTGCGTTCCATCTCCAGCGCGGCGTTAGTCATCGCTTCACTGCGTCGGGCGTCGATCAGCGTCGTGCGGTTAGTCAGTGCCGCCTGCGCACTCAGCGCGTTGAGACTCTGCCACGCCTGCCATGCCAGGATCAGCAAAGGCAGCAGGATTAGCAGAAAGGCCATCATGACAAGCTGTCGCAGGGAACGAGGAAAAACGGGCCAGCGTTTCAACGCATTACTCTCTTTATCGGGGTTTAAGGAGAGCGTAACTGAGTCTGCCCTTCAGATACAACAAAGCCGGGTAAAAACCCGGCTTTGTCATGGAATGAGGCGGTGCCTAACTCGACGTTTCGCCCTGGCCTGATAAAGCAACGCTATGATCAGTAGTTGGACGGCAGGCACCTTTTTGTGCGTCATTCGAAGTTTATGTAGCACGTCCCGAAGGGGCTGACATAAGAAGGTGAATGAGCCACTGATTAATATTATGCAACACTCGTGCCATAATGCAAAACAATAAATTATCTTGTTGATATTTATGTATTTTATGCAATCATGCCGTTAATTGCCCGCTGAATGATTTCCAGGCTAAGTGTCGCTAAAAAGCAACACCTTAACGACAACCCACCACACCCTATACAATTCAATGAGTTAAATGTCTCCTTTTGGAGACACCACGAATAGCGGATTGTCGCGGTTTTGCGACAGGCACAAAAAAGCCCGGTGGCGTTTTCGCGCACCGGGCCTGCTGTGGGAATAGCGGTACGCTTAACCTAGCTGTTTACGCGCATTACGGAAGATACGCATCCACGGGCTGTCCTCGCCCCAGTTTTCCGGGTGCCAGGAGTTGCTCACGGTACGGAACACTCGTTCCGGGTGCGGCATCATAATGGTCGCACGACCGCTTTCGCTGGTCACCGCAGTGATACCGTTCACCGAACCGTTCGGGTTAGCCGGGTAGGATTCTGTCACCTTGCCGAAGTTATCGACAAAGCGCAGCGCCACCAGACCTTTGCTTTCAAGCTGAGCCAGATGAGCTGCATCGCGCACTTCAACCTGGCCTTCGCCATGGGAAACGGCGATTGGCATCTGCGACCCTACCATGCCCTGCAGCAGCAGAGACGGGCTTTGGGTCACTTCCACGAGGCTGAAACGCGCTTCAAAGCGGTCAGACTGGTTACGCACAAAGCGCGGCCAGGCTTCGCTACCGGGGATCAGCTCGCGCAGGTTGGACATCATCTGGCAACCATTACATACGCCCAGCGCCAGCGTTTGCGGACGGTGGAAGAAGGTTTCAAACTCGTCGCGGACACGGCTGTTGAAGAGGATGGACTTCGCCCAACCCTCACCTGCACCCAGCACGTCGCCGTAAGAGAAACCACCGCAGGCGACCAGCGCCTGGAAATCTTCCAGACCGGTACGCCCGGCCAGCAGGTCGCTCATGTGAACGTCGATGGCATCAAAGCCCGCACGGTAGAAGGCAGCAGCCATCTCAACGTGGGAGTTGACGCCCTGCTCACGCAGTACGGCCACTTTCGGACGCGCGCCGGTCGCAATGTACGGCGCGGCGATATCTTCGTTGATGTCGAAGGAGAGCTTCACGTTCAGGCCAGGATCGTTGTCGTTAGCCTTCGCGTTGTGTTCCTGATCGGCACACTCCGGGTTGTCACGCAGGCGCTGCATCTGCCAGGTGGTTTCAGCCCACCACATACGCAGGGTAGAACGGCTCTCGCTGAACACCGCGTGGCCATCCGCTTCAATGACAAAGCGGTCGCCCTGCACGGCTTTCCCCAGATAATGCACGCAATCTGCCAGGCCGTGTTGAGCCAGTACGCTTTCAACCGCGTCACGATCTGCGGCACGCACCTGAATCACCGCGCCCAGCTCTTCGTTAAACAGCGCCGCCAGACGATCCTCGCCCAGCGTCGCGATGTTCGCTTCAACGCCGCAGTGGCCGGTGAAGGCCATCTCAGCCAGAGTAACCAGCAGGCCGCCGTCGGAACGGTCGTGGTAGGCCAGCAGTTTACGCTGTGCCACCAGTGCCTGGATGGCGTCGTAGAAACCTTTTAACTGCGCCACATCACGTACATCTGCCGGCTTATCACCCAGTTGACGATAAACCTGCGCCAGCGCGGTCGCTCCCAGCGCGTTATGACCTTTACCCAGGTCAATCAGCAGCAGGGCGTTATCTTCAGTCACCAGCTGTGGCGTCACGGTATGGCGCACGTCTTCTACGCGGGCAAACGCGGAGATGATCAGCGACAGCGGAGAGGTCATCTCGCGCTGCTCGTTACCCTCCTGCCAGCGGGTCTTCATCGACATGGAGTCCTTACCCACCGGAATGGTCAGGCCGAGTGCCGGGCAGAGCTCTTCACCCACCGCCTTCACGGCTTCATACAGGCCCGCATCTTCGCCCGGGTGGCCCGCTGCGGCCATCCAGTTCGCGGAAAGTTTGATACGTTTAATGTCGCCAATCTGCGTTGCGGCAATGTTGGTCAGTGCTTCACCAACGGCCAGGCGAGCAGACGCGGCGAAGTCCAGCAGAGCGACCGGGGTACGTTCGCCCAGCGCCATCGCTTCACCGTAGTAGCTGTCGAGACTCGCGGTGGTGACGGCACAGTTAGCCACCGGGATCTGCCACGGGCCAACCATCTGATCGCGCGACACCATACCGGTCACGGTACGGTCGCCGATGGTGACCAGGAAGGTTTTCTCCGCCACGGCCGGCAGGTGCAGAACGCGATTGACCGCGTCAGCCACGGTAATACCCTGACGATCCAGCGCTTTGCCAGCTGCTTTACGGGTCTCAACGTCGCGGGTCATCTTCGGCGTTTTGCCGAGCAGCACGTCCAGCGGCAGATCGATTGGCTGGTTGTCGAAATGGGTGTCGCTCAGGGACAGGTGCAGCTCTTCGGTCGCTTCACCGATGACGGCATACGGGGCACGCTCGCGGCGGCACAGCTCGTCAAATAGCGGCAGCTGATCGGCAGCGACGGCCAGAACATAACGTTCCTGGGATTCGTTACACCAGATTTCCAGCGGGCTCATGCCTGGCTCATCACTCAGGATGTCGCGCAGGTTGAAGCGACCGCCACGACCACCGTCACTGACCAGCTCCGGCATGGCGTTGGACAGTCCGCCCGCGCCTACGTCGTGAATAAAGAGGATGGGGTTGGCATCACCCAGCTGCCAGCAGCGGTCAATGACCTCCTGGCAACGGCGTTCCATCTCCGGGTTATCACGCTGTACGGATGCAAAATCGAGATCCGCATCAGACTGACCGGAGGTCATAGAGGAGGCAGCCCCGCCGCCCAGGCCGATGTTCATAGCCGGGCCCCCCAGGACGATCAGCTTCGCACCGACTACGATCTCGCCTTTTTGCACGTGATCGGCGCGAATGTTACCGATTCCGCCAGCCAGCATGATCGGTTTGTGATAGCCGCGCAGCTCTTCGCCGTTGTGGCTCTCCACTTTCTCTTCGTAGGTACGGAAGTAACCGTTCAGCGCAGGACGTCCAAATTCATTGTTGAACGCCGCCCCGCCCAGTGGGCCTTCGGTCATGATATCCAGCGCGGTCACAATACGTTCCGGCTTGCCGAAATCTTCTTCCCACGGCTGTTCAAAGCCCGGGATGCGCAGGTTGGAGACGGAGAAACCGACCAGACCGGCTTTTGGTTTAGCACCCCGTCCGGTTGCGCCTTCGTCGCGGATTTCTCCGCCAGACCCGGTCGCCGCACCCGGCCACGGCGAGATCGCCGTCGGGTGGTTATGCGTTTCGACTTTCATCAGGATATGCGCCGGCTCCTGATGGAAATCATAGCGCCCTGCTTCGCGATCGGCGAAGAAGCGGCCCACGTCAGAACCTTCCATCACCGCGGCGTTGTCTTTGTAGGCAGACAGCACGTGGTCAGGCGTTTTTTCCATGGTGTTTTTGATCATTTTGAACAGCGACTTCGGCTGCTCTTCACCGTCGATAATCCAGTCGGCGTTGAAAATCTTGTGACGGCAGTGCTCAGAGTTTGCCTGAGCGAACATGTAAAGTTCGATGTCGTTCGGGTTGCGGTTCAGCTTAACAAACGCATCCTGCAGGTAGTCAATTTCGTCTTCTGCCAGTGCCAGACCGAGACGCAGGTTGGCGTCAATCAGCGCCTGACGGCCCTGCCCCAGCAAATCGACGCTCTGTACCGGCGCAGGCTGATGGTGGGAGAAGAGTTTCTGCGCATCGTCCAGAGAGGCAAAGACACTCTCCATCATGCGGTCGTGCAGCTCAGCGGCAACGGTTTGCCACTGCGCATCGGTCAGGGTAGAGGCTTCAACGTAGTACGCCACGCCGCGCTCCAGACGGTTAATCTGGTTCAGACCACAGTTGTGGGCGATGTCGGTGGCTTTGGAAGACCAGGGGGAGATGGTGCCTGGACGAGGCGTCGCAAGGATCAGTTTGCCGGTTGGCGTATGGCTGCTCAGGCTTGGACCATATTTGAGCAGGCGTTCCAGCTGTACTCGCTCCTCTGCATTCAGGGGTGCATTCAGGTCAGCAAAATGGACATACTCAGCGTAAATATTGCTTACCGGAAGGTCGGCTGCCTGAAAACGTGCCAGCAGTTTATTGATACGGAAGGCAGACAGTGCAGGCGAACCACGCAGAATTTCCATCATAAGTCTCTCGTCTTCGAAGCGCCGGGGCGCTTACAGTGTGCGCAAGGGGGGAAAACGGGCGTCATTATAGAGAATCCTGAGCGTCGACGAAACCGTTTGCGTCGAAATAAAATCAACGTTTACGTTTAACAATAGATGTGACCTCTCTCTCTAATTTGTTGCCAAGTGGCGTAACTTTACGCAAAATGCCGCTCATTCAATGGCAAACCTTATTCTTAACATGGCTACAGCATACTGAGGCACCCGGCGTCGCAGAGAATTAACTAATTGAAAAAATTAAAGATTAATTATCTGCTCATCGGCATTGTAACGTTGCTGCTGGCAGTGGCCCTCTGGCCTTCCATCCCCTGGTTCGGTAAAGCCGAAAACCGTATCGCCGCCATACAGGAGCGGGGGGAATTGCGCGTCAGTACCCTCAACTCGCCGCTGATTTACAGCGACATTAACGGCAAAACGATTGGCCTGGATTATGAACTGGCGCAGCAGTTTGCCGACTATCTTGGCGTGAAGCTCAAAATTACCGTCCGTCAGAATATCAGCCAGCTGTTTGATGACCTGGATAACAACGATGCCGATATCCTTGCGGCCGGGCTGGTGTACAACAGCGAGCGCAGCAAGAACTATCAGCCAGGCCCAACCTACTACTCCGTTTCGCAACAGCTGGTCTACCGGGTCGGGAGCCTGCGCCCGCGAACGCTGGCGGCGATTAATGCACAACAGTTGACCATCGCCCCGGGTCACGTCGTGATTGACGATCTGCGTGAGCTCAAGGAGAAGAAATTCCCGGACCTGAGCTGGACCGTTGATCCTAAGCTCGGCACGACTGAACTGCTGGACCAGGTAAAAGATAAAAAACTGCCCTACACCATCGCTGATTCGGTCGCGATCAGCCTTTTCCAGCGCGTGCACCCCGAAATCGCGGTGGCGCTGGACGTGACAGACGAACAGCCGGTGACCTGGTTTAGCCAGCTTGATGACGATCAGACCCTCTCTGCGGCGATGCTCGATTTCTTCAACACCATCAATGAAGACGGTACGCTGGCGCGTCTGGAAGAGAAATACCTCGGCCACGGTGACGATTTTGATTACGTCGACACCCGAAGCTTCTTGCGCGCGGTCGATAGCGTGCTGCCAGACCTGCAGCCGTTATTTGAGAAGTATGCCCAGGAGATCGACTGGCGATTACTGGCAGCGATCTCTTATCAGGAATCCCACTGGGATACTCAGGCCACCTCGCCCACTGGCGTTCGCGGCTTAATGATGCTCACTAAAAATACCGCTCAGAGCCTTGGGCTGACCGACCGCACCGATGCAGAACAGAGCATCAGCGGCGGCGCACGGTATCTGCAGGACATGATGGGCAAAGTGCCGGAGACGGTGCCTGAAGAGGAACGGATCTGGTTTGCGCTGGCAGCCTACAACATGGGTTACGCGCACATGCTTGACGCGCGCGCGCTGACGGCGAAAACGAAAGGTAACCCGGACAGCTGGTCAGACGTAAAACAGCGCCTGCCGCTGTTGAGCCAGAAGCCGTGGTACAACAAGCTGACCTACGGTTACGCACGCGGGCATGAAGCCTACGCCTACGTGGAAAATATCCGTAAATATCAGATTAGCCTGGTGGGTTATCTGCTGGAGAAGGAAAAAGAGGCGGCAGAGGCAAATCAGCTGGCCCAGAGTTATCCGGTGGTGGCACCGGACGAACTTACTCGCCCGACAACTTCAATTCTGCCTTTTGTTGCTTTTTCTGCTGACGGCGCATTCGAAAGAAATCACTTAATAGCCCCGCACACTCTGGTGCAAGTACCCCACCGATAGTCTGCACCTGGTGGTTCATCCCCGGGTGTCCCAGTACGTCCATCAGCGAACCGGCCGCTCCGGTTTTTTCATCCCGCGCGCCAAAGACCAGCGTGCCGATACGGCTATGCACCATCGCGCCGGAACACATAACGCACGGCTCAAGCGTGACATACAGCGTGGTATCAAGCAGACGATAGTTTTGCAGCACCATTCCGCCCTGACGAAGGGCCATGATTTCAGCGTGCGCAGTCGGATCGTGACGGCCAATCGGGCGGTTCCACCCTTCCCCTATCACCTGGTTATTGTGGACAAGCACAGCACCCACGGGCACTTCCCCCTCGTCCCAGGCACGCTGGGCAAGCGTAAGCGCATGGCGCATCCAGTATTCATGATCGCGTTCAGGGTTGCACAACGGTTGATACTCCAGTCTAAAAGCGGGCGGCATTATACACACCCGCTATAGATAAGACTATTCGAGTTGCTGAAGTTCGCCTGCGGGCGTGACGCGCCAGCGATGCTGGCAAAAATAGAGCAGCGGGTTGTCCTGCTTGCTGTCGCTGTAGCCGCTGTAAAGACGCAGTGGCGTACCGATTCGCTTCTCCAGTTGCACCACCTTTTCATGCCCCAGGCAGCGCATGGTCAGTACCCATCCGCCATACCCGCGGGTAATTTGCGTGGCGATAAGATTCACCCGCGGCAGCCACGGGGTATCATAATAGACCTGTTCCACCAGCGCTTGCGGGGATCCGGTAATCAACCAGATGTCGGCATCGTTCGCGTCGAGATAGCTGGTGAGCCTTGCCTGAACAACCGGAAACGCGGTCACATGCCCGCGAAACCAGTGCACAAAGTCCTGCTGAAGCTGTTTAAGCCGCGCTTCGCTGCGTCCAAAGGTACAGCCCCAGAGCAACAGGCTCATTGGCCAGCGCGCTGCCCGACCTTTTAGCAGCAACGCAATGCCAATTACGGGTAAGAGAGGTAATACGAGCAGCGCATTCAAAGGCTGACGCCGCAGCAGGTAGCGCATAAACGTACCAAACATATCCTGCTGATGCAGCGTACCGTCCAGGTCGAAAAAAACAACGCGACGCTCGTGATTTGCCAAACCTTACTCCTCTGGATCGTTGAATCCTAACAGCCAGGTAAACAGGAACCCGGCGATCACCGCTACCAGATAGCCTAACAGACAGAGCATAACTTTTCCGGTCACGATGGTGAGCGCCAGCGGCAGCCCGGAGATCCCGAAGGTGATCACCGTTGCCACTTTCCAGTAGCTGATCAGCGCTCCGCCTACCGCCCCCCCCAGGCAAGCACCGAGGAACGGTTTCCCCAGCGGCAGCGTGACGCCGAAAATCAGCGGCTCGCCAATTCCGAGTAATCCGACCGGCAGCGCACCTTTGATCACTTTTTTCAGCCGCGCGTTGCGGGTTTTCATCAGTACGGCAATCGCCGCCCCGACCTGCCCCACGCCAGCCATCGACAGGATGGGCAGCAGCGCGTTGTAACCGTGCGCCTGCACCAGCTCGACGTGGATCGGCACCAGCCCCTGATGCAGACCGGTCAGTACCAGCGGCAAGAAGGTGCCTGACAGCACGGCACCCACTAACAGACCGCCGCGATCGATAGCCAGCGATGCGCCATGGGCGATGGCCTCAGAGATCCAGCCCCCCAGCGGTTGCAACGCCACAATAGCCACGCTACCGGTGATCAATGTCGTTAACAGTGGATTGAGGATCAGCTCAATTGATCCAGGCAGGAGGGTGCGCAGTTTCTTCTCGATCCAGCACATCAGGATGACCACCAGCAGCACGGCAATCACCCCGCCGCGGCCAGGCTGGAGCGCCTCACCAAACAGGGTTATCTGCGCCAGTTGTGGGCTGGACAGAATACCTGCCATCACCCCGCCCATGGCCAGCGAGCCGCCAAAGACCTTCGCGGTGTTGACCCCCACCAGAATGTTCATGATGGCAAACACGGCGCTGCCGAAAATCCCGAGAATGCCTAATAAATTAGGATACTGGGTCGCGAAGTCCCCTACGATATCCGGACGCTTAAGAATATTGATGATCCCGGTGATTAAGCCAGAGGCAATAAACGCCGGGATCAGCGGAATAAAGACGTTGGCCAGTTGTCGCAGCGCATCGCTCATGGGGGCTTTGTATCGGGCCTTTGCCTGCGCCTTCGTACGTTCGACGTCATCGATCGCCACGCTTTCGCCGCCGACCATCAGCGCACGCATGGCATCCACAACCTGCGCCGCCTTTCCCGGCCCGACAATCAGCTGGTGCTGTTGCCCCTGTTTAACGTAACCACTCACGCCGGAAAGCTGCTTCAGACGCGGCACATCAAGCTGCTCGTCGTTATGCACCTCGACGCGCACGCGCGTCATGCAGTTTTCCAGACGCTGAATATTTTTTTCCCCACCGATCCCCTGCAGGATATCGCTGGCGAGCGCTGCTGTTTTGTCCATACACGCCTCTGTTAGTTTTCTAATGCCGCCCGTAAGAACCCGTTATGGGCATTGAGCCTTGCTCTGGCGGCCGCAGCGTCCAGTCCGCTCAGGATCATCAGAATGGCCGGTTTAACATCGTGATCGGTTTGTTTCAGTACCGCTTCCGCCTCTTCGCGGCTTGCTCCTGTCGCCTCCATGACCATACGGCAGGCTCTGTCCACCAGCTTGACGTTGGTCGCTTGCATATCCACCATCAGGTTCTGATAAACCTTGCCAAACTTCACCATCGCGCCAGTGGAGATCATGTTGAGCACCAGCTTTTGCGCGGTGCCGGATTTCAGGCGCGTAGAGCCGGTTAACGCTTCCGGGCCGACAACCGGAGAGATAGCGATAGCAGCGACCTGCGCAATCGGCGAGCCAGGATTACAGGAAATCGCCACCGTGGTGCAGCCCGTCTTGTTGGCATACTCCAGACCGCCGATAACGTACGGCGTACGCCCGGAGGCCGCCAGCCCAACAACCAGATCCTGAGCGGTCAGATTTAGCCCCTTCAGGTCATCCTCGCCGAGCTGTTTGTTGTCTTCCGCTCCTTCCACGGCTTTCAGCAGCGCGCCAGGGCCGCCAGCAATCAACCCGACCACCAAACCGTGCGGCACACCAAACGTTGGCGGGCATTCAGAGGCATCCAGCACACCAAGACGCCCGCTGGTTCCGGCGCCCATGTAGATAATGCGACCACCGGCCTTCAGTGCTTCCGCCGCCGCATCGACGGCTTTCGCCACCTCCGGTAATGTCTCTTTCACTGCCTGCGCGACCAGCGTATCCTGTTGATTAAAACGGTTAACCAGTTCCAGGGTGCTGAGCGCATCCAGATCCATGGTTTGTGGGTTACGCGTTTCAGAAACAAGTGAGCCAAGATTCATCTTTTGTACCTCAAGAATTTTTAATTCATAATAATCTCACTATAATGGAATATAAAATTCATTCAGGCGAGCAAAATTCGTATTTGCGCAGACAATCACAATTTCGCCAGGAGAACCTATGAACTGTTTAATTCGCATTCGCCAGCGCTATGCAGGCTTTGCTCAAAGCGATAAAAAGTTGGCGGATTTTCTGCTCTCTCAGCCCGACCATGCCCGCCATCTCAGCTCGCAGCAGCTGGCGAGTGAGGCCGGAGTGAGTCAGTCGAGCGTGGTGAAATTTGCCCAGAAGATTGGCTTTAAAGGCTTCCCGGCTCTCAAGCTGGCGATTAGCGAAGCGCTGGTGAGTAACCCCAATCCGCAGTCGATGCCGGTACATAATCAGATTCGTGGCGATGACCCGATGCGTCTGGTGGGAGAGAAGCTCATCAAAGAGAATGTCGCGGCCATGCATGCCACCCTTGATGTGAATACTGAAGAAAAATTACTGGAAAGCGTGGCGATGCTGCGTGCAGCGCGACGTATTATTTTGACCGGGATAGGCGCGTCCGGACTGGTGGCACGTAACTTTGGCTGGAAGCTGACAAAAATAGGTTACAACGCCATTGTCGAGCAGGATATGCACGCCCTGCTGGCAACCGTGCAGGCGATGGATGCTAACGATCTGCTGCTGGCGATCTCCTATTCCGGCGAACGCCGCGAGATCAATATGGCTACCGATGAAGCCTTACGCGTAGGCGGTAAGATTCTGGCCATCACCGGGTTTACTCCCAACGCGCTGCAGCAGCGGGCTACGCGCTGTTTATATACGATCGCGGAAGAGCAGGCTACGCGCAGCGCGGCGATCTCCTCGACAAGTGCGCAAATGATGTTGACCGACCTGCTGTTTATGGCCCTGGTGCAACAGGATCTGGAGCACGCGCCAGAGCGTATCCGGCACAGTGAAGAGCTGGTAAAAAAACTGGTTTGAACAGGTAATGAGCGTATAATGCCCGCCCTGTTTGTGTTGTTTCTGAGAATTTCCTGATGGCGCTGTTAATCACCAAAAAATGCATCAATTGCGATATGTGCGAACCGGAATGCCCGAACCAGGCGATTTCGATGGGCGAGAGCATTTATGAGATTAACAGCGACCGCTGCACCGAATGCATCGGCCACTACGAAACACCGACCTGTCAGAAAGTGTGCCCAATCCCCAATACCATCCTGAAAGATCCGGCACACGTCGAGAGCGAAGAGCAGCTTTGGGATAAGTTTGTCCTGCTGCATCACGCGGACAAACTTTAACTTTCGATAATCACCGTCGCGCAGGCGTAGTGGCGTTCATCGGCGAGCGTCACGTGCATGTGATTTACGCCGAGTTTCTCTGCCAGCGTTTGCGCCTCACCCCATAAACGCAGGCGTGGTTTACCCAGCTCATCGTTAAACACTTCAAACTGGTTAAACGCCAGACCGTTACGAATACCGGTGCCGAAGGCTTTGGCTGCCGCCTCTTTGACGGCAAAGCGCTTGGCCAGAAAACGTACCGGCTGCTGATGCGTCTCCCAGATGGCCCATTCGTTATCGCTCAACACGCGTCGTGCCAGGCGATCGCCGCTACGGGCGATCACCGCTTCAATGCGGGCTATTTCAACGATATCGGTGCCTAAGCCCAGAATAGCCATTACTGACGCGCTTCCAGCATCAGGCGTTTCATTTCTGAGACCGCCTCTTTCAGGCCACTCATTACCGCACGGCCAATAATAGCGTGGCCGATATTCAGCTCATGCATTTCTGGCAGGGCTGCAATAGCCTTGACGTTATGGTAGGTCAGGCCATGCCCGGCGTTAACTTTCAGACCCAGGCTCGCGGCATAGGTGGCCGCATTGGCGATACGCTCCAGCTCTTTGGCCTGCGTAGTTTCGTCTTTCGCATCAGCGTAACAGCCGGTATGAATTTCAATATAGGGCGCGCCCACTTCGGCAGCCGCTTTGATCTGTGCTACATCGGCGTCGATGAACAGAGAGACCAGGATACCTGCCTCAGCCAGACGCTTGCAGGCATCACGCATTTTGTCGCGTTGACCCGCCACGTCCAGGCCCCCTTCGGTGGTCACTTCCTGACGTTTTTCCGGTACCAGGCAGCAGAAATGCGGCTTCGTCTCGCAGGCAATCGTCAGCATCTCTTCCGTGACCGCCATCTCCAGGTTCATGCGGGTGTCCAGCGTCTGACGCAAAATGCGCACATCGCGGTCGGTAATATGACGGCGGTCTTCACGCAGGTGAACGGTAATGCCATCGGCGCCAGCCTGCTCAGCGATGAACGCCGCCTGAACCGGATCGGGATAAGCCGTGCCGCGTGCATTACGCAGCGTGGCGATGTGATCAATGTTGACGCCTAACAGTAATTCAGCCATGACAATCCTCGGTATTTTAGTTCGTGTCCCTGCCTCCCTCTCCCTCAATGAGAGGGCTGGAGCGAGGGTCTGATACGTTAACGTTTCGGCATAAACTGCCTGAACAATTCGCGGCTCTTTAAGGGCTTGCCGCCAAGATACGGCTTGAGCGCAATCCGGGTAAAGCGTTTTGCTGCGCGAAGGGTATCCTGATCGGGAAACTCGCGCGCATACAGCGCTCTAAGCTGTCGCCCGGTAAAGGTGCTGTTATCTATCACAACGCTGGCGATAAAGCCTTTTTCTTCACGGTAGCGATAGGTCATCGCATCCTCTACCTCGTCTCCGCTCCCTGCACAATGCAAAAAATCGACCCCATAGCCCAGGTGTCCAAGCAGCGCCAGTTCAAAACGACGCAGGGCAGGTTCGGGCGTACCGGTAGCGCCGGCCAGCGCCTGGATACAGTGCAGGTAATCAAAGAAAAGTTCAGAGAAGCGAGTCTCATGCTCCAGAACACGTGAGATGAGTTCGTTGACATAGAGACCGCTGTACAGCGTGATACCAGAAAGGGGGAGCGCCAGAGAGACGGCTTCGGCACTGCGCAGGGTTTTGACTTCCCCACGCCCACCGAAGCGTACCAGCAGCGGAGTGAAAGGCTGTAAGGCACCCTTCAGGCCGGAGCGTTTGGAACGTGCGCCTTTAGCAACAAGGCGCACACGGCCCGACTCTTCCGTGAAAACGTCCAGCATAAGGCTGGTCTCGCTCCACGGACGGCTATGGAGGACAAAGGCACGCTGCCATCCATCCACGATGTTCAGTCTTAGACGTCGTCGCCGTAACCGAGGCTGCGCAATGCACGCTCATCATCGGCCCAGCCTGATTTCACCTTCACCCACAGTTCAAGGTGAACCGGGGCTTCAAACATGTCCTGCATGTCTCTGCGCGCTTCAATGCCGATGGTTTTGATCTTGGCACCTTTGTTGCCGATCACCATCTTCTTCTGCCCTTCGCGCTCAACGAGGATCAGGCCGTTGATGTCATAGCCGCCGCGTTCGTTGGTCTGAAAACGTTCAATCTCAACCGTTACGGAGTACGGCAGTTCCGCGCCAAGGAAACGCATCAGTTTTTCACGGATGATCTCAGAGGCCATAAAGCGCTGAGAACGATCGGTGATGTAATCTTCCGGGAAGTGATGAATCGCTTCCGGCAGATGTTTGCGCACGATGCCTGCGATAGTATCGACGTTCAGACCGGTCTCGGCAGACAGCGGGACGATATCAAGGAAGTTCATCTGGCTTCCCAGCCACTGCAGGTGCGGCAGCAGATCGGCTTTTTCCTGCACGTTGTCCACTTTGTTGACCGCAAGGATCACCGGCGTTTTACCGTCGCGCAGTTTGTTCAGCACCATTTCGTCGTCAGGCGTCCAGCGGGTGCCCTCCACCACGAAAATCACCAGCTCTACGTCGCCAATCGAGCTGCTCGCCGCCTTGTTCATCAGGCGGTTGATGGCGCGCTTCTCTTCAATGTGCAGGCCCGGGGTATCAACGTAGATCGCCTGATAGGCGCCTTCCGTGTGGATACCGACGATGCGGTGACGCGTGGTCTGCGCCTTACGGGAAGTAATGGAAATTTTCTGCCCAAGCAGATTATTCAACAGGGTAGATTTGCCAACGTTCGGACGTCCGACGATGGCAATAAACCCGCAATACGTTTTTTCTTCGCTCATTCCAGCTCCAGCATTTTTAACGCCTGTTCGGCGGCAGCCTGTTCAGCCTTACGACGGCTAGAACCTGTGCCGACCACCGGTTCACTCAGGCCACTGACCTGGCAATGGATGGTAAATTCCTGATCGTGCGCTTCACCCCGCACCTGCACCACCAGATAGGATGGCAGCGGGAGGTGGCGACCCTGCAAATATTCCTGCAGACGCGTTTTCGGATCTTTTTGTTTATCGCCCGGACTGATTTCGTCCAGACGGGTTTGATACCAGTTAAGGATCAGCTTTTCTACAGTCTGAATATCGCTGTCCAGGAACACACCACCAATTAATGCTTCGACCGTGTCGGCAAGAATAGATTCACGACGGAAGCCGCCGCTTTTCAGTTCACCCGGCCCAAGTCGCAGACATTCGCCCAGTTCAAATTCACGAGCGATTTCCGCCAGGGTATTACCCCGAACCAGCGTCGCGCGCATGCGGCTCATATCACCTTCGTCCACACGTGGGAAACGATGATAAAGCGCATTCGCGATCACGAAACTTAAAATAGAGTCACCCAGGAACTCGAGGCGCTCATTATGCTTGCTGCTGGCACTGCGGTGGGTTAATGCCTGTTGCAACAACTCCTGATGATGAAAAGTGTAGCCCAGCTTCCGTTGAAGCCGATTAATTACGATGGGGTTCATGCGATACCAGTAAATGAATGCGTCAAAAATGCAGCACACGAAACCGACCTGAGAAGACCAACGCGGTTTCGTGTGCCGTGGCACCCTTGCAGGGCCAACCTTAAACTTCGGGGGAATATTCTATACACAACGACAGGGGATGTCGTTAGTCCAAAGAGATTTATCGCTGAAATAATTCACGTAGCCGCTAATTAACGCGGCTACGCGTTCATTTAATGAGAATTAATGGATCCCGCCGATACGATTCAGGCGAACGCCGGTAGGCCATTCGCCTTCCTGCTTCTCAAAACTCATCCAGATAGCGGTCGCTTTACCTACCAGATTCGCTTCCGGCACAAAGCCCCAGTAACGGCTGTCCGCGGAATTATCGCGGTTATCACCCATCATGAAGTAGTGTCCCGGTGGTACGATCCAGCTGGCCAGCTGTTGGCCTGGCTGCCGGTAGTACATCCCCACTTGATCCTGCGCGATTGGCACGGTGAGGATACGGTGGGTCACATCACCCAACGTCTCTTTACGTTCCACCAGGCGAATACCGTCCTCTTTGGTCTCTCCTTTGGGCACCTGGAAGAAACCGCTGGTCGCTTCACCGCCGTTACGGCGAGCAAAGGTCTGCACAAAATCACTTGGCTCAACGTTTGAGTAAGTGATTGGCAGCGCGTTTTCACACGCGGTACCGGAGCTGCAGCCAGGCTGAACGGTAACTTCTTTCGCCACCGGATCGTAGGTGACTTTATCACCCGGCAGACCCACTGCACGCTTGATGTAATCCAGACGCGGATCTTCCGGGTATTTAAACACCACGATGTCGCCACGTTTCGGATGACCGGTTTCGATCAGCGTTTTCTGGTAGATCGGATCTTTAATCCCGTAGGCAAACTTCTCAACCAGAATAAAATCGCCAATCAGCAGCGTTGGCATCATTGAACCAGACGGGATCTGGAACGGCTCGTAAATAAACGAGCGGACAACCAGCACAATCGCCAGCACCGGAAATACCGATGCCCCGGTTTCCAGCCAGCCCGGTTTCGGGCCGACTTTCTTCAGGGTTTTCGCGTCCAGCCCATCGCCAGTGGCTGCCTGTGCGGCAGCCTGACGTTCATGGCGTTTTGGGGCGAAAATAAACTTATCCAGACACCACAACAAACCTGTCACCAGGGTAGCAATGACCAGAATCAGGGCAAACATGTTCGCCATGCCAACTCCTTAGGGTTATTTGCCGTCTTTACCAACATGAAGGATGGCAAGGAATGCTTCCTGCGGCAGTTCGACGTTACCGACCTGCTTCATACGCTTCTTACCTTCTTTCTGTTTCTGCAGCAGCTTTTTCTTACGGCTGACGTCACCGCCGTAGCATTTCGCCAGAACGTTTTTACGCAGCTGTTTCACAGTAGAACGGGCAATAATGTGGTTACCGATGGCGGCCTGAATCGCGATATCAAACTGCTGACGCGGGATCAGCTCTTTCATCTTCTCAACCAGCTCACGGCCACGGTATGGCGCATTGTCGTTGTGAGTGATCAGTGCCAGCGCATCCACACGCTCGCCGTTGATCAGCACGTCCACACGCACCATGTTAGACGCCTGGAAGCGTTTGAAGTTGTAATCCAGTGACGCATAGCCACGAGAGGTAGACTTCAGACGATCGAAGAAGTCGAGGACCACTTCCGCCATAGGGATTTCGTACGTCAGCGCAACCTGATTACCGTGGTAAACCATGTTGGTCTGTACGCCACGCTTCTCAATACACAGCGTAATAACGTTACCTAGGAACTCCTGCGGCAGCAGCATATGACACTCTGCAATGGGCTCGCGCAGTTCTTCGATATTGTTCAGTGGCGGCAGCTTGGACGGGCTATCGACGTAGACGATCTCTTTGTTGGTGGTCTGCACTTCGTACACAACGGTCGGTGCCGTGGTGATCAGATCCAGATCGTATTCACGCTCCAGACGCTCCTGGATGATCTCCATGTGCAGCAGACCAAGGAAGCCGCAGCGGAAGCCGAAGCCCAGCGCCGTGGAGCTTTCTGGTTCATAGAACAGGGAAGCATCGTTGAGGCTCAGCTTGCCGAGCGCATCGCGGAAGTTTTCATAGTCGTCAGAGCTGACCGGGAACAGACCCGCGTAAACCTGCGGTTTAACCTTTTTAAAGCCTGGCAGCGCTTTGTCTGCCGGGTTACGTGCACCGGTCAGGGTATCACCCACTGGCGCGCCGAGGATGTCTTTAATGGCGCAGACCAGCCAGCCTACTTCGCCACATTTCAGCTCGGTACGGTCAACCTGTTTTGGCGTGAAGATACCCAGACGGTCAGCGTTGTAAACCTGGCCAGTACTCATTACCTTGATTTTGTCGCCTTTACGCATGGTGCCGTTTTTAATACGCACCAGCGAGACAACGCCCAGGTAGTTATCAAACCAGGAGTCGATGATCAGCGCCTGCAGCGGGGCATCCGGGTCACCTTCTGGTGCCGGAATATCACGCACCAGGCGTTCCAGCACGTCGGTAACGCCCACGCCTGTTTTAGCGGAGCAGCGCACCGCATCGGTCGCGTCGATGCCGACAATATCTTCAATCTCTTCCGCTACGCGCTCAGGATCGGCAGCTGGCAGGTCAATTTTGTTCAGAACCGGAACAACCTCGAGATCCATTTCCATCGCGGTGTAGCAGTTTGCCAGGGTCTGGGCTTCAACGCCCTGCCCGGCATCCACAACCAGCAGCGCGCCTTCACAGGCCGCCAGCGAGCGTGAAACTTCATAGGAGAAGTCAACGTGGCCTGGGGTGTCGATAAAGTTCAGCTGATAGATTTCGCCATCAGCCGCTTTGTAATCAAGCGTAACGCTCTGCGCTTTGATGGTGATACCGCGTTCGCGTTCCAGGTCCATGGAGTCCAGAACCTGGGCTTCCATTTCACGATCAGACAGGCCACCGCAAATCTGGATAATACGGTCAGACAGCGTCGACTTACCGTGGTCAATGTGAGCAATGATCGAAAAGTTACGTATGTTCTTCATATAGTTAAATAATTATGCCTTACGAATTCCTGGAGGCCGCTGTTCTTAGCCTGACGTTTTTCAGTGCGAAAACGCCGCATTCTACACTACATCCCCGTTACCTGGAAATGTACTTAGCGCCAGGTATAGCGTGAAGAAATGACGTTTTCTGTTTTAGGACGTAAAAAAGGACAAAGCCCGATGGATCACCGGGCCTCAGAAGAGAGCGTCTCAACACGAAGCTGGTCGGGTGCCAGCCCAACGCTGAGAATAACAGGCTGCCACTCTTCGCGTGCGGCAAGCTTCGGGGAGAGAGCTTTGGCCAGCCAGAATCCCCCTACGCCGCCCAATGCCGCACCACACATGGCGGCCACATCGGTACCAAACAGCATCTGGAATACGCCGCCCATAACAAACAGCCCCACCAGCGGAGAGAGATAAACCAGCATGGCGGACGTGAGCAGGCTACCTTCTGCAATTCCCAGCTCCACCTTTTGCCCCACCATCAGCGGCCGATCGCTTGGCACGGAAATGGTATGCGAGGTTTGCGGCCCGAGCTTGTTCAGCACGCGGCTACCGCAACCGGCTCTGGAAGCACAGCTATTGCATGAGGCCTTAACATCACAGCTCACCAGCGCAATGCCATTCTGCCACGATACGACCGTAGCCCACTCTTTAATCATTGTGCAGTCCTGAATTTAATGCTGTCGGAAATACGCTTCGCCGTTTGTGGCGGTAATTCACCCACAATGGTGATCTCTGCGTTATCGCGAACCGTGGTGCTGACCGTCCTGCGTCCGGTACGAAGCATTTGTTCAGAACTGTTTGCCGATGCGCGGTTAATGTTCACCGAGAAACTGAACAAACCATCGGAATAAAGACGCGATTCAACCGGTGTTTCAATGGTTGGCAGTTGTCGACGGCTGCTGGAGACTTCGCTAAACCCTTGCGGGATCCAGGAAGGAACCCAGTTGAAGTTGACGGAATCACCCGCCGGTACCGAAAGCAGTGGCGGCAGGCTGGCTTTCGCCAGATTCTGCATGCTATTACCCACCTGATTGTTTACGCTAAAGGAGATAACGCGGAACTGTTCCAGCGTTTCACCATCACGGTCAAGCAGGTCTACACGCATTGGCAGCTTGGTTTCGGCGTCAATCCAGACGATATAGCTGTAACGCGTTCCGTCACGAGCAACAACGCGGATTACTTCGCACAGTCTGTCCGCAATGCGCGTACGCCCTACCGAAATGAAATCATAGTAAGGCGCAAGACGTTTGAAGTCGGTGTAGATAAGCGATGGCAGAGAATCGACGATATAATCGCCATTCAGTGTGAAAGGCTCCAGACCGGGTTCGAAATAACTGATTTCGTTACCACGCTGGACAACTTCCCGACGCGGGCCATCCATCTGTAAAAGCTGGGCGAGTGGCTGGTTATCAAGACGGGCATGGCGGTATCGTAACGACTCGACGCCCTGCTTATTGATACTGATAAATGCCAACTCGTAATTGAGTGACTGGCTGGCCAGATTCATTTGCTGCAACAACGCCCCGGATGAAACATCAGCCGAGGCGTTGGCAGAGAAGAACAGGCTACCCGCCATCAGAGACATGGCGAACCAAAGTTGCTTCATTACTGCGATTGCGTTCCTAAAGTTTGGTTTCCGGGCACCTGCACAGCCGCTTGCTGGGTTTGTGCCTGCTCAAACTGAAGCTGTTCAGAGTGCAGACGACGCTGCAACTCGTAATCCTGCAACATCGCATTAATGCGACGGCGTTGCTCCTGAACCTGCTGTTGCTGGCCGCCGCTGGCGGATGCATCAGCCGGAACACCCAAACTTACCGGGCTGGCTTTGCCCATCATCGGCAGTGTGTTGAACACTGGCGCTTCTGGCTGCTGATTAGTTTCAGACTGAGTATTATAGTGCTGGACGCCAACGATAACTGCAAGCGATACGCATGCAGCCACACCCATTTGGGTGAGCTGGCTGGCCCACGGACGCACCTTGTGCCAGAACGGCATTTTCTGCCACTGGTGAGGCGCAGGTTGAGCTTCAGGAATCAGCGGAGTGGTCTGACGGACAGGCTCATTTTCAATGGCCGCCATCACGCGAGCTGAGATATCGAAATGGAGAACCTCGCCGGTGTCACCGCGAAGGGTGTCACGGATGAGATGGTAACTCTCCCAGGTCTCTTGCATTTCGGGAGAATGAGACAGCTCGTTGAGCAGCTCACTATCCAGCGTTTCACCATCCATTAAAGCGGAAAGTTTTTCTTTCTGCATGCCTAATACCTTTTCCAGTATCCCGCTATCGTCAACGCCTGATAAGCGGTTGAACTTTATTATCAATTGCTTCTCGCGCACGGAAAATACGTGAACGTACCGTGCCGACCGGACAATCCATGATGGCGGCTATCTCTTCATAGCTCAGACCATCCAACTCCCGTAACGTAATTGCCATGCGTAAATCTTCCGGGAGCGACTCGATCGTGCGAAAAACGATTTGTCTCAGTTCTTCTGACAACATTAAGTTCTCAGGGTTCGAAATTTCTTTCAGCGCACCGCCACTTTCGAAGTTTTCGGCGTCGATTGCGTCCACATCACTTGAAGGCGGACGGCGGCCCTGAGCGACCAAATAATTCTTTGCCGTATTGACCGCAATACGGTACAGCCAGGTATAAAAAGCACTATCTCCCCGGAATGAATCCAGCGCGCGATAGGCCTTAATAAAAGACTCTTGTACTACATCAGGCACATCGCCTGACGGTACATAGCGGGAAACCAGGCTCGCCACCTTATGCTGGTAGCGCACCACCAGTAAGTTAAAGGCTTTCTGATCTCCCTTCTGGACCCGTTCAACCAGGACCTGGTCCGTTAACTGCTCGCTCATCCGAGGTAATGTCTCCCCAAACCTAAATTCCACGCGTTATCGAAACGCCACTCTTAAAAAACCGCACTTTGAGCAAGCACCGAATTAGAGTGTCTGATCTTCAATAAGTTCCGTAACGCCTTTGTTTTTGTTCATCGCGCCGCAGACTGTTCATTTTCTCTCATTATAAGTCTGTTCACGATACGCACCACTTTATGACAAGAAACATCTCTTTTCCCGCCAGAAGAGTAACGCAACCCAGTCTTTATTTCACCACAAAATCTGACGCTAACGATCTGCTTCGCAAAATATTTTCTTTCTTTTACGTGGTTTTAATCCTCCGCCTCGAGTTTAGCGGTTACAACTCATATCAAAAAAAACGTGCGATATCTCGCATTCGGATGCTATTCTGACCAAACACTGTTTAGTAAATTAAACAAAAATCATGAACACAACACCTGAACTGCATTGTGATGTACTGATCATCGGTAGCGGCGCTGCCGGTCTCTCCCTGGCACTGCGTCTGGCCGAACATCAGAGCGTTATCGTTCTGAGCAAAGGGCCGATAAGTGAAGGTTCTACGTTTTATGCCCAGGGCGGTATTGCCGCCGTGTTTGATGAGACAGACAGCATTGCGTCGCATGTCGACGATACACTGATTGCCGGGGCCGGGATCGTGGATGCACATGCCGCAGAGTTTGTGGCCAGTAATGCCCGTCATTGCGTGCAGTGGTTGATCGATCAGGGCGTATTATTTGATACACAGGTGCAGCCAAACGGTGAAGAGAGCTACCACCTGACCCGCGAAGGCGGGCATAGCCACCGCCGTATCCTGCATGCCGCAGACGCTACCGGTAAAGAAGTCGAAACCACGCTGGTCAGCAAAGCCCTCAGCCATCCTAACATTCGGGTCCTTGAGCGCAGCAATGCCGTTGATCTGATTATTTCCGACAAGATTGGCCTTCCGGGTACGCGTCGTGTCGTGGGTGCCTGGGTCTGGAATCGCAATAAAGAGAAGGTTGAGACCTGTCAGGCGAAAGCCGTGGTACTGGCGACTGGCGGTGCATCCAAAGTGTATCAGTATACCACCAACCCCGATATTGCCTCCGGAGACGGGATCGCCATGGCCTGGCGCGCCGGTTGTCGCGTGGCAAACCTTGAATTCAACCAGTTTCACCCGACCGCCCTGTTCCATCCTCAGGCGCGTAATTTCCTGCTGACGGAAGCCCTGCGCGGTGAAGGCGCATACCTGAAACGCCCTGACGGCTCCCGCTTTATGCCGGACTTTGACCCCAGAGGCGAGCTGGCACCGCGTGATATCGTTGCCCGCGCCATCGACCATGAAATGAAGCGTCTTGGCGTGGACTGCATGTATCTGGACATCAGCCATAAGCCGGCAGAGTTTATCCGCCAGCATTTCCCGATGATCTACGAAAAGCTGCTGGGTCTGGGGATTGATTTAACCCGCGATTCGGTGCCCATCGTGCCTGCCGCCCACTATACCTGCGGGGGCGTAATGGTTGACGATCATGGTCGCACCGATGTGGATGGCCTGTATGCTATCGGTGAAGTAAGTTATACCGGACTTCATGGCGCGAACCGGATGGCGTCGAACTCACTGCTGGAGTGTCTGGTTTACGGCTGGTCTGCCGCGGAAGATATCACGAAGCGCATGCCTTACGCCCGTCAGACAGAAAATCTGCCTGCCTGGGATGAAAGCCGCGTGGAGAACCCGGATGAGCTGGTCGTTATTCAGCATAACTGGCACGAACTGCGGCTGTTTATGTGGGACTACGTCGGGATTGTGCGGACCACGAAACGTCTCGAACGCGCATTACGCCGTATCACGATGCTGCAGCAGGAAATCGATGAATATTATGCCAATTTCCGCGTATCCAATAATCTGCTGGAGCTGCGCAATCTGGTTCAGGTTGCCGAATTGATTGTTCGCTGCGCGATGATGCGCAAAGAGAGCCGCGGTTTGCACTATACCCTCGACTACCCCGATCAGCTGGCCGAGTCCGGCCCGTCGATCCTCTCCCCGCAGGTTCACATAAACAGATAAAACGCCTGGGTCAGAGCGGTGTAATCTTCGGAATAACGCTGGTCTGGCCCACGGATCACCATTCGGTCGTTAAAGCATTCACCTTCTTTAGGTGAGAGCGCCAGCAGCACGCGGTGCGGCAATCGCCCTTCGGTATCCGCAATATCGGTGCGTAAACGTAATTTCCAGCCAATCTCTTGCGCTATGCCAATAAACGCATTGCCGGTGCTTTCTGGCAGAACCACGCAGAAAAACCCCTCTTCTGAAATAAGCTCTGCGGCACTGATCAGCAGCGCCTTATGGTCGAGGGAGCCGGTATAACGGGCCTGTTCACGCTCAGGCGTTCCGCACTCAACACCGGGCGCGTAGTAGGGAGGATTGCTGACAATCAGGTCGTAACGCGCGGTTTGCTCCGGCGTCCAGTCGAGCACATCTGCACATTCAACGTTAATCCGGGCGGCCCACGGAGATTCAGCCGCATTTTCACTCGCCTGCTCTGCCGCCTGCGCATCCAGCTCCACCGCATCTATGGTGACATGCGCTTCGGTACGTTGCGCCAGCATCAGCGCCAACAGCCCGCTGCCCGTCCCAATATCCAGAATACGCTTTACACCTGCGACAGGTGCCCAGGCACCCAGTAAAATACCGTCTGTACCGACTTTCATGGCACAGCGATCGTGAGCGACAAAAAATTGTTTAAACGTAAAACCATCGCGGCGCAACTGCGCTTTGAGTTGAGACATGTCAGGGCAACCTTCTAAGTGAAACTGGAGTAGCATAGGGGAAAGCGAAGTGGCCGCAAAGCGATATCCATACAAACAGATGAAGATTACAGCCGTAACGTCTATAATCAGCGCCCCACACAGAGGTAGAACATGACTGTAACGACTTTTTCCGAACTTGAACTCGATGAAAGCCTGCTCAATGCACTTGAGAGCAAAGGCTTTACACGCCCGACCGCCATTCAGGCAGCGGCCATTCCGCCTGCGCTTGAGGGCCGCGATGTGCTCGGTTCTGCGCCAACCGGCACGGGGAAGACAGCAGCTTACTTGCTGCCTGTGTTGCAGCATCTGCTCGATTTTCCACGTAAAAAATCAGGCCCGCCGCGTATTTTGATTCTGACGCCGACGCGCGAGCTGGCGATGCAGGTTGCCGATCACGCCCGAGAGCTGGCGGCCAATACCCATCTGGATATCGCCACGATCACTGGCGGCGTTGCGTATATGAACCACGCCGAAGTGTTCAGCGAAAACCAGGACATCGTCGTTGCGACGACCGGTCGCCTGCTGCAGTACATTAAAGAAGAGAACTTCGACTGCCGCGCGGTAGAAACACTGATTCTGGATGAAGCTGACCGCATGCTGGACATGGGCTTCGCGCAGGATATCGAACATATCGCGGGTGAGACACGCTGGCGTAACCAGACGATGCTGTTCTCTGCCACCCTTGAAGGGGACGCGATCAAAGACTTCGCAGAGCGCCTGCTTGAAGATCCGGTGGAAGTTTCCGCGACGCCGTCCACGCGCGAGCGCAAGAAGATCCACCAGTGGTATTACCGTGCAGATAACCTTGAACACAAGGTTGAGTTACTTAAGCACCTGCTGAAGCAGGACGATGCCACCCGTACCATCGTCTTTGTGCGTAAGCGCGAGCGTGTGCATGAACTGGCTGAAATGCTGCGTAATGCCGGAATCAATAACTGCTATCTCGAAGGCGAGATGGCGCAGGTTAAGCGTACCGAAGGGATTAAACGTCTGACTGATGGTCGCGTGAACGTGCTGGTCGCAACAGACGTTGCTGCACGCGGGATCGACATTCCGGACGTCAGTCACGTCATTAACTTCGATATGCCACGCAGCGGCGACACCTATCTGCACCGCATTGGCCGTACCGGTCGTGCCGGACGCAAAGGTATCGCGATCTCTCTGGTCGAAGCGCATGACTACCTGCTGCTGCAGAAAATTGGCCGCTACGTTGATGAGCCACTGAAAGCACGCGTTATTGATGAGCTTCGCCCGACCACACGTGCACCGAGTGAAAAAATGACGGGCAAACCGTCTAAAAAAGCGCTCGCAAAACGTGCTGAGAAAAAAGAGAAAGAAAAAGAGAAGCCGCGCGTGAAGCAGCGCCACCGCGATACCAAGAATATTGGTAAACGCCGTAAACCAAGCTCTGCCGCACCAGAGACGAAAACTGAAGAGTAAAAAAAAACCGGGGAAAACCCCGGCTTTTTTATTCCACCCCCGAGACTGAAACCTTACAGGCTTTCAGTAAAGGTACGCGCAATAACGTCGCGCTGCTGTTCCGGGGTCAGAGAGTTAAAACGTACTGCATAACCTGATACACGAATGGTCAGCTGTGGGTATTTTTCCGGGTGCTTAACCGCATCTTCCAGCGTTTCACGACGCAGCACGTTCACGTTCAGGTGCTGACCACCTTCAACGCGCACTTCCGGTTTTACTTCCATTGGGATTTCACGGTATTCGATTTCGCCCAGTTTGTTCACCGGAACGATTTCATCTTCAGCAAAACCCGCTTTCGCTACTACACAGCGCGCTTCATTTTTCTCGCTGTCCAGCAGCCAGAAAGAGTTGAGCAGGTCGTCATTTGCAGCTTTAGTAATCTGGATACCTGTAATCATGTGTTGCCTCCCTTAGGCTACATTAACTGGTGTCGGCCTCGCGCGGCCAATTGGTAAAACCATTGTTTCTTGTGTGTATATATATCACTCGCACCCCGGTCATTTATTGATTTAAATCAACAAAAACACCAACCACACAAAGAGTGTGGTTTGATTTTATTGTCCCAGATCAATTTCATTGCTTTGCCAGCTCAACTCCTTTCGCATCTATTCAAAATAAATTGAATGACTTACGGTGATTTTATGCCTGGGATTTTGCACCCCGGGTTTTAGCGGTTAAGCTAGGCGCAGAATGTGATTCGCAGGAGAGCGAGATGACGACACCGTTGACCTGGCACGATGTGCTGGCAGAAGAGAAACAGCAGCCCTATTTTATTAACACCCTCAGCACCGTTGCGGCAGAGCGGCAGTCTGGCCAGACGATTTATCCGCCACAAAAAGATGTTTTCAACGCGTTTCGCTATACCGAACTCAGCGATGTGAAAGTGGTTATCCTCGGTCAGGATCCTTACCACGGACCGGGACAGGCTCACGGGCTTGCTTTCTCTGTACGTCCTGGGGTTGCTATCCCCCCTTCGCTTCTGAATATGTACAAAGAACTCGAAAAGACCGTGCCCGGGTTTACCCGGCCCACGCATGGTTATCTGGAAAGCTGGGCGCGCCAGGGCGTGCTGTTACTGAATACGGTACTCACCGTACGTGCCGGTCAGGCACATTCTCACGCCAGCCTGGGCTGGGAAACCTTTACCGATAAAGTCATCAGCCTTATCAACCAGCATCGTGAAGGGGTGGTGTTTTTACTGTGGGGTTCCCACGCGCAGAAGAAAGGGGCGATTATCGACAGGCAGCGTCATCATGTCCTGAAGGCACCGCATCCGTCACCGCTGTCAGCGCATCGTGGTTTCTTTGGTTGTAATCATTTTGTTCTGGCGAACGAGTGGCTGGAAAAACGTGGCGAAACGCCAATTGACTGGATGCCAGTGTTACCGGCTGAGAGTGAGTAACGCATCGGATGTGCCCGTTAGCGGGCACATCCGACGCACAGTCTTATGCTTTATTCTGACGCCACCATTCCGCCAGCAGTACGCCAGTCGCAACGGAAACGTTCAGACTTTCAACATTGCCTGTACCGTCGATAGAGACGCTCAGATCCGCGCTGGAAAGCGCAGCATCGGACAGGCCATCACGCTCCTGACCCAGCACCAGCACCATTTTACGCGGCAGTGTCGCTTTAAACAGCGGCGTAGCGGCATGGCTGGAGGTTGTGACGATGGCATATCCCGCATTACGGAACTGCTCAATGGCATCCAGAACGCTGTCGCCGGTGATCGGCTGAACATGCTCTGCCCCGCCCTCTGCGGTACGGATCGCGGCACCAGATTCCAGCAGCGCGGCATCCTGTAACAGCACGCCTTTCACGCCAAAGTGCGCGCAGCTACGCATCATTGCACCCAGATTATGTGGGTTGCCCACATCTTCAAGTGCCAGCACGCAGTCATCGGCTTCCGCCTGGCTAACCCACTGCTGTACGGTAGTCCCGTTACGTTTTTTGATCAGGAAGCACACGCCACCGTGGTGTTCAGTGCCTGATGCTTTCGTCAGCTCAGCGTCATCCACCACATGGTAGGCTTTACGGTTTGCCGCCATCCAGCGCAGCGCTTCTTTAAAGCGCGGGGTTACGCTCTGGATAAACCATGCGCGAACGATGCACTCAGGACGGCTCTGGAACAGCGCCTGGCAGGCGTTCTCGCCATAGACTCGGGTCTCTTCTGCACGCTGACGGCGCAGCACTTCCGGGTCAATAAAGCTTTTCCCGCTGATACCGCCGTGATCGGCTTTTTCAGGCGCCTCATCACCAGGGGCGCGAGAAACGGTACGCCAGGGGGATGAACCCTCGCGCGAGAAATCATCGCGTTTGCGATCGTCACGCTTGCGGTCATCACGTTTGCGGTCATCACCGCGGTTATTTCTGTCATCGCGGGCGGGGCGACGGCCACCGTCTGCACGAGAAGACGCCGGACGCCCGCCACCTTTTCCGGTACGCGGATTTTGGGTGCGTTTATCAGAGTCATCATCACTGCGGACATACATCACTTTGACCTTGCCGCTTTTGTTTTTCATTTCGTCGTTCATGCTTTTCTCCACCAGCGCTGCGCGAAGCGCGCAGATTACCCGATGTGCAAGCTCATAGCCATAAATTCGTACAAAAGCCTGTGACTATTGTTCTCATTGAATAAAACGCATTGTCGTTTCAAACAGGCTGAATGATAATATGTAACATATTAGAAACATTATCGGCATTCTGCCGCTGTCCCACGGCTCTATCAGAGGTTAGTTATGAATACCGTATGTGCCAACTGTCAGGCTCTTAATCGCATTCCGGACGATCGGATTGAAGATGGTGCGAAATGCGGGCGTTGTGGCCATGAACTGTTTGATGGCGATGTTATCAACGCTACGGGTGCTACGCTGGACAAACTTCTCAAGGACGATCTTCCGGTGGTTGTCGATTTTTGGGCACCGTGGTGTGGTCCGTGCCGTAGCTTCGCGCCAGTCTTCGAAGATGTTGCCGAAGAACGTAGCGGCAAAATGCGTTTTGTTAAGGTCAATACCGAAGCAGAACGTGAGCTGAGCGCACGCTTTCGCATTCGCAGCATCCCAACCATCATGATTTTCAAAAATGGTGAAGTGATCGACATGCTTAACGGTGCCGTTCCTAAAGCACCGTTTGATAGCTGGTTAAACGAATCACTGTAACATTAACGGGGCGCATCTTGTGCCCCGTTCCTTCCTCTGCGAAAATAGGGTTTTTCCTGCACTTCGCCCATGACTGATAACGCTGTTCTTCAACTGCGCGCCACACGCCTGGCCCGCGCGACTCGCCCTTTTCTTGCCCGCGGCAATCGTATTCGCCGCTGTCAGCGTTGTCTGCTGCCGCTAAAAGTTTGTCTGTGCGAGACCCTTGCGCCGAGCACCGCGAAGAGTCGTTTTTGCCTGGTCATGTTCGATACCGAACCAATGAAACCCAGCAATACCGGACGCCTTATTGCCGACATTCTGCCGGATACCGCGGCATTTCAGTGGTCACGCACGGAACCGCCTCAAGCCCTGCTCGACTTAGTAGCAAACCCGGACTATCAGCCAATGGTCGTATTTCCGGCCTCGTATGCTGGCAAAGATCGCCAGGTGCTTTCGGCACCGCCATCAGATAAACCGCCGCTGTTTATTATGCTGGACGGAACCTGGACCGAAGCGCGAAAAATGTTCCGCAAAAGTCCTTATCTCGATTCATTGCCGGTGATTTCGGTCGACCTTTCACGCGTCTCGGCCTACCGCCTGCGAGAAGCGCATGCTGACGGGCAGTACTGTACCGCTGAAGTGGCGATTGCCCTTCTGGATTTAGCGGGAGATACCGTCGCGGCAGGTGCGCTGGGGAGCCATTTCTCCCGCTTTCGTGAACGTTACCTGGCAGGAAAAACCGTTCATAAGGGCAGCGTCACAGCAACTGAGACAGAAAACGTTTAAAATCATCAGGTCGCTTGCATTCACAGGAGGCCTGCATGAGCCAGCGAGGGTTAGAAGCGCTACTTCGTCCTAAATCCATTGCCGTTATCGGCGCATCAATGAAACCAGATCGCGCAGGCTATCTGATGATGCGTAACCTGCTGGCCGGCGGATTTAATGGCCCCGTCATGCCCGTGACGCCTGCCTATAAGGCTGTTCAGGGGGTGCTGGCATGGCCGGACGTGCAGAGCCTGCCTTTCATACCGGACCTTGCCATCCTGTGTACAAATGCGAAACGTAATCCAGCCCTGCTGGAGTCGCTCGGCAGGAAAGGATGTAAAACCTGCATTATTCTCTCGTCTCCGCCCGAACAGCAGCCGGAGCTTCTGGCATGTGCCAGTCGCTACCAGATGCGCATTCTTGGGCCAAACAGTCTGGGCCTGCTCGCCCCGTGGCAGGGGCTGAATGCCAGCTTCTCCCCGGTTCCTATCCGCAAAGGCAAACTCGCTTTCATTTCGCAATCGGCTGCGGTATCGAACACGATCCTCGACTGGGCGCAACAGCGTGAGATGGGGTTTTCCTACTTCATTGCTCTGGGTGACAGCCTGGACATCGACGTTGATGAACTGCTCGATTTTCTGGCTCGCGACAGCAAAACCAGCGCCATTCTTCTTTATCTTGAGCACCTGAGCGACGCCCGTCGTTTTGTGTCAGCTTCCCGTAGCGCGTCCCGTAACAAACCGATTCTGGTGATCAAAAGCGGGCGTAGCCCCGCCGCCCAGCGTCTGCTGCAGTCGCATTCCGGCATGGATCCCGCCTGGGATGCCGCGATTCAACGCGCGGGTTTGCTGCGGGTTCAGGATACACACGAGCTTTTTTCCGCCGTCGAGACGTTAAGCCATATGCGTCCGTTACGCGGTGAGAAGTTAATGATTGTCAGTAATGGCGCGGCTCCTGCCGCACTTGCACTGGATGAACTGTGGCTGCGCAATGGCAAGCTGGCCACCCTGGGTGAGGAGACGCTACAACGCCTGAAAGAGGCACTGCCGGCAAGCGTTAGCCCGGGCAATCCCCTCGATTTGCGCGATGATGCCAGTAGCGATCACTATATCAGGGCGATCTCCCTTTTACTGGATAGCCAGGATTTCGACGCGCTGATGATTATTCACTCCCCCAGCGCGGTCGCTCCCGGGAGTGAAAGCGCACGCGCACTGATTGACGCTGTCCGGAACCATCCTCGTGGTAAATATGTCACTCTGCTGACCAACTGGTGCGGTGAGTTCTCTTCCCAGGAGGCACGACGCCTGTTCAGTGAAGCCGGTCTGCCCACCTACCGCACTCCGGAAGGCACGATTACGGCGTTCATGCATATGGTGGAGTATCGCCGCAACCAGAAGCAGCTCCGTGAAACCCCGGCTTTACCGGGGAACCTGACGGCGAACACGGCGGATGTTCACCGGCTTTTACAGCAGGCTATCGAAGAGGGAGCCACCTCGCTTGATACGCACGAAGTGCAGCCGATTCTGGGCAGTTACGGGATGCAAACCCTGCCCACCTGGATTGCCGGCGACAGCGCCGAAGCCGTGCATATTGCCGAACAGATTGGCTATCCCGTTGCCCTCAAGCTTCGCTCACCGGACATCCCGCATAAGTCTGATGTCCAGGGGGTGATGTTATATCTGCGGACTGCGACCGAGGTACAGCAAGCCGCTGATGCCATATTCGACCGGGTCAAAATGGCCTGGCCTCAGGCGCGGATCCACGGGTTGCTGGTGCAAAGCATGGCTAATCGCGCGGGCGCTCAGGAGCTGCGCGTGGTGGTTGAATACGATCCTGTCTTTGGCCCGCTTATCATGCTGGGGGAAGGTGGCGTCGAGTGGCGTCCTGAGGAGCAGGCGGTCGTGGCTTTGCCACCACTGAACATGAACCTGGCACGCTATCTGATCATCCAGGCCATCAAAAGCAAAAAAATCCGGGGCCGAAGCGCGCTGCGCCCTCTTGATATTGCCGGGTTGAGTCAGTTCCTGGTGCAGGTGTCTAACCTGATTGTTGATTGCGCGGAGATCCAGCGGCTGGACATCCACCCGCTGCTCGCCTCCGGCAGTGAGTTTACGGCCCTGGACGTCACGCTGGATATCGCGCCTTTCGAGGGTGACAGAGAGAGCCGCCTTGCGATCCGCCCGTATCCTCTGCAACTGGAGGAGTGGGTGGAGATGAAAAACGGAGAGCGCGCGTTGTTCCGCCCTATCCTGCCGGAAGATGAACCGCAGCTGCGCACGTTCATCTCTCAGGTAACGAAAGAGGATCTTTACTATCGCTATTTTAGCGAAATCAACGAATTTACCCACGATGATTTAGCCAATATGACCCAGATCGACTACGATCGAGAAATGGCATTTGTCGCCGTTCGTCGTTCCGATAAGGGCGATGAGATCCTCGGCGTTACGCGTGCTATTTCCGACCCGGATAATGTTGATGCGGAGTTTGCTGTGCTGGTGCGCTCCGATCTGAAAGGGTTGGGTCTGGGGCGACGGCTGCTGGAAAAACTCATCAGTTATACGCGAGATCACGGATTGTTACGCCTCAATGGCATTACTATGCCTAACAATCGCGGTATGGTGACCCTGGCGCGAAAACTTGGATTTGACGTTGATATTCAGCTGGACGAAGGTATTGTGGCCTTATCCCTGAGCCTGATATCAGCGGATAAAGCCGAGTAAGCTACTGGAAATGTTACCCACTTTGGACGGGACTGGTGGTATCATTGTCCGCTTATGTTGTTTGCATGGTACAGACAACCCTTCAATGAACAGAGAAGAAACGCACTGTGATGTTGTCAAAATTTAAGCGTAATAAACATCAACAACACCTTGCTCAACTACCGAAGATTTCTCAGTCAGTTGATGATGTAGAGTTCTTTTACGCTCCCGCCCATTTTCGGGAGACGCTTCTGGAAAAGATTGCCGGCGCTACGCGTCGCATTTGCATTGTGGCCCTGTATCTTGAACAAGATGAAGGTGGGCGCGCGATCTTAAATGCGCTCTATGAAGCCAAGCGTCAACGTCCGGAACTGGATGTTCGCGTGCTGGTCGACTGGCACCGCGCTCAGCGTGGCCGTATAGGCGCTGCTGCTTCAAACACCAATGCTGACTGGTATTGCCGCACGGCGCAGGAAAATCCTGGCGTCGATGTGCCCGTTTACGGCGTACCTGTAAATACCCGGGAAGCGCTCGGCGTCCTTCATTTCAAAGGGTTCATCATTGATGACAGCGTGCTGTACAGCGGCGCGAGCCTGAATGATGTTTACCTCCATCAGCTCGATAAATATCGATATGACCGTTACCATCTGGTTCGTAATCCGCAGATGGCGGATATCATGTTTAATTGGGTTGATAAGAACTTAGTACAGGGTCGCGGCGTAAATCGTCTTGACGATCCACACCGTCCTAAAAGCCCGGAAATTAAAAATGATATCCGCGCGTTCCGCCAGGAACTGCGTGATGCGGTCTACCATTTCCAGGGCGATGCCAATAACGAAGAGCTATCCGTTACACCGCTGGTGGGGTTAGGCAAATCAAGCCTGCTGAACAAAACGATTTTCCACCTGATGCCGTGTGCGGAGCAGAAACTCATCATCTGCACCCCTTACTTCAACCTTCCCGCCGTGCTGGTGCGTAATATCATTCAGCTGCTGCGTGATGGTAAAAAAGTTGAAATTATCGTCGGTGACAAAACGGCTAACGACTTCTTTATTCCTGAAGATCAACCGTTCAAGATTATCGGTGCCCTCCCTTATCTCTATGAGATTAACCTGCGCCGTTTCCTGAGCCGTTTACAGTATTACGTTAACACTGACCAGCTGGTCGTGCGTCTGTGGAAAGATGAAGACAACAGTTATCATCTGAAAGGGATGTGGGTCGACGATGAATGGATGCTGCTTACGGGCAATAACCTGAACCCTCGCGCCTGGCGTCTGGATCTCGAAAATGCCATCCTGATCCATGACCCGAAACATGAGTTAGCGACCAGTCGTGAACGTGAGCTCGAGCTTATTCGCACGCATACCACTGTGGTTCAGCATTACCGTGAACTGCAGAGCATTGCCGATTACCCGGTGAAAGTCCGCAAGCTTATTCGTCGCCTGCGTCGAATCCGTATTGACAGACTTATCAGCCGTATTCTGTGATGTCCAGGCCCTGTCAGCGACAGGGCTTTTTTTTGGAGTCCGCTAATGCGTATTCTTCTCTTGCTGAGTGCTCTCTTTCTCAGTGGCTGTAGCCACATGGCTAACGATAGCTGGTCCGGGCAGGATAAAGCGCAACACTTTCTCGCCTCCGCGATGTTGTCCGCTGCCGGTAATGAGTATGCACAACATCAGGGGTACAGTCGGGATCGTAGTGCGGCAATCGGCCTGATGTTCTCTGTAAGCCTTGGGGCTTCAAAAGAACTGTGGGATAGCCGCCCCGCGGGGAGCGGCTGGAGCTGGAAAGACTTTGCCTGGGACGTAGCCGGTGCCACGACCGGCTATGCCGTGTGGCAGATGGCTCGCTATTAGAGACGAATACCTTTACCCTTTCGATGCAACATCAGGGAGACAATAAAGGCCAGTGCCCCCATCACCGTCACGTACCAGAAGAAGGTTGTTTCCGTTCCCCATGATTTAAGCGACAGCGCGACGTACTCCGCAGAGCCACCGAACAGCGCATTGGCGACCGCATAAGAAAGCCCTACCCCCAAAGCGCGTACCTGTGCCGGGAACATCTCAGCCTTCAGGATCCCACTGATCGATGTGTAAAAACTGACAATGACCATCGCCAGCATGACCAGACCAAAGGCGGCATACGGTGAGGAAACGTGCTGAAGCGCAGTTAAAATGGGAACAGTACATAACGCGGACATGCCGCCAAAGATCAGCATTGATGTGCGACGCCCTATTTTATCGGAGAGCGCGCCAATAAGTGGCTGAATCAGCATAAAGACGAACAACGCGGCGGTCATGATAGCGCTGGCGACGTTGGCGTGCATGCCCGTGGTGTTCACCAGATATTTTTGCATGTAGGTGGTGAAGGTGTAAAAGCTGAGAGAACCGCCCGCGGTGAACCCGAGAACCATCAGGAAAGCTTTGCGGTTACGCCACAGCCCTTTAAACGACCCCGCCTCCTTCAGCGCCCGGACCTCTTTTTGCGAGGTTTCATCCAACTGACGACGCAACCAAAGTGCGACGACCGCCAGTACAGCGCCCATCGCGAAAGGAATTCGCCATCCCCACTCATGAAGCTGGCTGTCGGTAAGGACCTGCTGCAGAATAACCACCACCAGAATGGCCAGAAGCTGGCCACCAATAAGCGTGACGTACTGGAAAGAGGCGTAAAATCCTTTCCGGCCCTCGAGGGCAATTTCACTCATGTAAGTGGCGCTGGTACCGTATTCTCCTCCAACAGAAAGTCCCTGGAACAGACGAGCCAGTAGCAAAAGAGCCGGCGCCCATGTCCCGATAGCATCATAACCGGGGAGACAGGCGATCACCAGCGAGCCAAAGCACATCATGCAGACCGAAATCAGCATGGATGCCTTACGTCCTCGACGGTCTGCGATCCGTCCAAACAACCATCCACCAATGGGGCGCATTAAGAAGCCCGCAGCAAATACGCCAGCCGTTTGCAGAAGCTGTGTGGTGGTGTTTCCGGACGGGAAGAAGATATGTGCGAAGTAAAGTGAACAGAATGAGTAGACGTAAAAGTCGAACCATTCCACCAGGTTCCCTGAAGAGGCACTGACGATTGCCCATACCCTTCTACGGGAATCACTGGCAGCCAGCGTCCCGTTCGATGTTATGCTTTCTGTCATTGTGATTATGCTCCTGCCATAAAAACGGCATGCTGAGTCCTGAGAACTCACGATCTTGTAAAGCAAATGTTATTATTTTGTTATAAATAACATTGAGAGTAAGATCACATTTTCTGTTAGCAAGGTAAGTTATAGGATAAAGACTAAGGGTCGTTGGCTGGTGTGGCGGTGTGCAGTCTGATGCCGTCTCCGGCGACGGGAAAAAACCAAAGCAAAAAACCCCGCACCATACGGTACGGGGTTCTTTTAATTGATCCCTGGCAGTTCCCTACTCTCACATGGGGAGACCCCACACTACCATCGGCGCTACGGCGTTTCACTTCTGAGTTCGGCATGGGGTCAGGTGGGACCACCGCGCTAAAGCCGCCAGGCAAATTCTGTTATCTGTATCAGCTGAAAATCGTCTCTCATCGCCAAAACACCTTCGGCGTTGTAAGGTTAAGCCTCACGGTTCATTAGTATCGGTTAGCTCAACGCATCGCTGCGCTTACACACCCGACCTATCAACGTCGTAGTCTTCAACGTTCCTTCAGGAGACTTAAAGTCTCAGGGAGAACTCATCTCGGGGCAAGTTTCGTGCTTAGATGCTTTCAGCACTTATCTCTTCCGCATTTAGCTACCGGGCAGTGCCATTGGCATGACAACCCGAACACCAGTGATGCGTCCACTCCGGTCCTCTCGTACTAGGAGCAGCCCCCCTCAATTCTCCAGCGCCCACGGCAGATAGGGACCGAACTGTCTCACGACGTTCTAAACCCAGCTCGCGTACCACTTTAAATGGCGAACAGCCATACCCTTGGGACCTACTTCAGCCCCAGGATGTGATGAGCCGACATCGAGGTGCCAAACACCGCCGTCGATATGAACTCTTGGGCGGTATCAGCCTGTTATCCCCGGAGTACCTTTTATCCGTTGAGCGATGGCCCTTCCATTCAGAACCACCGGATCACTATGACCTGCTTTCGCACCTGCTCGAGCCGTCACTCTCGCAGTCAAGCTAGCTTATGCCATTGCACTAACCTCCTGATGTCCGACCAGGATTAGCTAACCTTCGTGCTCCTCCGTTACTCTTTGGGAGGAGACCGCCCCAGTCAAACTACCCACCAGACACTGTCCGCAACCCGGATCACGGGTCTACGTTAGAACACCAGCCATTAAAGGGTGGTATTTCAAGGTTGGCTCCACGCAGACTGGCGTCCACGCTTCAAAGCCTCCCACCTATCCTACACATCAAGGACCAGTGTTCAGTGTCAAGCTATAGTAAAGGTTCACGGGGTCTTTCCGTCTTGCCGCGGGTACACTGCATCTTCACAGCGAGTTCAATTTCACTGAGTCTCGGGTGGAGACAGCCTGGCCATCATTACGCCATTCGTGCAGGTCGGAACTTACCCGACAAGGAATTTCGCTACCTTAGGACCGTTATAGTTACGGCCGCCGTTTACCGGGGCTTCGATCAAGAGCTTCGCGTTGCCGCTAACCCCATCAATTAACCTTCCGGCACCGGGCAGGCGTCACACCGTATACGTCCACTTTCGTGTTTGCACAGTGCTGTGTTTTTAATAAACAGTTGCAGCCAGCTGGTATCTTCGACTGATTTCAGCTCCACCCGCAGGGGCTTCACCTACATATCAGCGTGCCTTCTCCCGAAGTTACGGCACCATTTTGCCTAGTTCCTTCACCCGAGTTCTCTCAAGCGCCTTGGTATTCTCTACCTGACCACCTGTGTCGGTTTGGGGTACGATTTGATGTTACCTGATGCTTAGAGGCTTTTCCTGGAAGCAGGGCATTTGTTACTTCAGCACCGTAGTGCCTCGTCATCACACCTCAGCGTTAATAAGGTACCGGATTTACCTGGAACCTCCGCCTACATGCTTAAACCGGGACAACCGTCGCCCGGCTAACATAGCCTTCTCCGTCCCCCCTTCGCAGTAACACCAAGTACAGGAATATTAACCTGTTTCCCATCGACTACGCCTTTCGGCCTCGCCTTAGGGGTCGACTCACCCTGCCCCGATTAACGTTGGACAGGAACCCTTGGTCTTCCGGCGAGCGGGCTTTTCACCCGCTTTATCGTTACTTATGTCAGCATTCGCACTTCTGATACCTCCAGCACCCCTCACAGGACACCTTCAACGGCTTACAGAACGCTCCCCTACCCAACAACGCATAAGCGTCGCTGCCGCAGCTTCGGTGCATGGTTTAGCCCCGTTACATCTTCCGCGCAGGCCGACTCGACCAGTGAGCTATTACGCTTTCTTTAAATGATGGCTGCTTCTAAGCCAACATCCTGGCTGTCTGTGCCTTCCCACATCGTTTCCCACTTAACCATGACTTTGGGACCTTAGCTGGCGGTCTGGGTTGTTTCCCTCTTCACGACGGACGTTAGCACCCGCCGTGTGTCTCCCGTGATAACATTCTTCGGTATTCGTAGTTTGCATCGGGTTGGTAAGCCGGGATGGCCCCCTAGCCGAAACAGTGCTCTACCCCCGAAGATGAGTTCACGAGGCGCTACCTAAATAGCTTTCGGGGAGAACCAGCTATCTCCCGGTTTGATTGGCCTTTCACCCCCAGCCACAAGTCATCCGCTAATTTTTCAACATTAGTCGGTTCGGTCCTCCAGTTAGTGTTACCCAACCTTCAACCTGCCCATGGCTAGATCACCGGGTTTCGGGTCTATACCCTGCAACTTAACGCCCAGTTAAGACTCGGTTTCCCTTCGGCTCCCCTATACGGTTAACCTTGCTACAGAATATAAGTCGCTGACCCATTATACAAAAGGTACGCAGTCACCCCATAAAAGAGGCTCCCACTGCTTGTACGTACACGGTTTCAGGTTCTTTTTCACTCCCCTCGCCGGGGTTCTTTTCGCCTTTCCCTCACGGTACTGGTTCACTATCGGTCAGTCAGGAGTATTTAGCCTTGGAGGATGGTCCCCCCATATTCAGACAGGATACCACGTGTCCCGCCCTACTCTTCGAGTTCACAGCCTGTGTGCTTTCGTGTACGGGACTTTCACCCTGTACCGTGCGACTTTCCAGACGCTTCCACTAACACACAAGCTGATTCAGACTCTGGGCTGCTCCCCGTTCGCTCGCCGCTACTGGGGGAATCTCGGTTGATTTCTTTTCCTCGGGGTACTTAGATGTTTCAGTTCCCCCGGTTCGCCTCGTTAACCTATGTATTCAGTTAACGATAGTGTGACGGATCACACTGGGTTTCCCCATTCGGACATCGCCGGGTCAAAGGTTCATATCACCTCGCCGGCGCTTTTCGCAGATTAGCACGTCCTTCATCGCCTCTGACTGCCAGGGCATCCACCGTGTACGCTTAGTCGCTTAACCTCACAACCCGAAGATGTTTCTTTCGATTCATCACCGGCTTGCGAAAATTTGAGAGACTCGAACACACATAACATGTGTGTCGTTTCAATTTTCAGCTTGATCCAGATTTTTAAAGAGCAAATATCTCAAACGTCACCCGAAGATGAGTTTTGAGATATGTCGGCAGGTGACTTTCACTCACGAACCAGCAAGTGGCGTCCCCTAGGGGATTCGAACCCCTGTTACCGCCGTGAAAGGGCGGTGTCCTGGGCCTCTAGACGAAGGGGACACTGAAGTCTCAATCGCAAGACGCCTTGCTATTTACTTTTCATCAGACAATCTGTGTGGACACTACAAAGGCAGGTTCTTTAAGGTAAGGAGGTGATCCAACCGCAGGTTCCCCTACGGTTACCTTGTTACGACTTCACCCCAGTCATGAATCACAAAGTGGTAAGCGCCCTCCCGAAGGTTAAGCTACCTACTTCTTTTGCAACCCACTCCCATGGTGTGACGGGCGGTGTGTACAAGGCCCGGGAACGTATTCACCGTAGCATTCTGATCTACGATTACTAGCGATTCCGACTTCATGGAGTCGAGTTGCAGACTCCAATCCGGACTACGACGCACTTTATGAGGTCCGCTTGCTCTCGCGAGTTCGCTTCTCTTTGTATGCGCCATTGTAGCACGTGTGTAGCCCTACTCGTAAGGGCCATGATGACTTGACGTCATCCCCACCTTCCTCCAGTTTATCACTGGCAGTCTCCTTTGAGTTCCCGGCCGGACCGCTGGCAACAAAGGATAAGGGTTGCGCTCGTTGCGGGACTTAACCCAACATTTCACAACACGAGCTGACGACAGCCATGCAGCACCTGTCTCAGAGTTCCCGAAGGCACCAAAGCATCTCTGCTAAGTTCTCTGGATGTCAAGAGTAGGTAAGGTTCTTCGCGTTGCATCGAATTAAACCACATGCTCCACCGCTTGTGCGGGCCCCCGTCAATTCATTTGAGTTTTAACCTTGCGGCCGTACTCCCCAGGCGGTCGACTTAACGCGTTAGCTCCGGAAGCCACGCCTCAAGGGCACAACCTCCAAGTCGACATCGTTTACGGCGTGGACTACCAGGGTATCTAATCCTGTTTGCTCCCCACGCTTTCGCACCTGAGCGTCAGTCTTTGTCCAGGGGGCCGCCTTCGCCACCGGTATTCCTCCAGATCTCTACGCATTTCACCGCTACACCTGGAATTCTACCCCCCTCTACAAGACTCTAGCCTGCCAGTTTCGAATGCAGTTCCCAGGTTGAGCCCGGGGATTTCACATCCGACTTGACAGACCGCCTGCGTGCGCTTTACGCCCAGTAATTCCGATTAACGCTTGCACCCTCCGTATTACCGCGGCTGCTGGCACGGAGTTAGCCGGTGCTTCTTCTGCGGGTAACGTCAATTGCTGTGGTTATTAACCACAACACCTTCCTCCCCGCTGAAAGTACTTTACAACCCGAAGGCCTTCTTCATACACGCGGCATGGCTGCATCAGGCTTGCGCCCATTGTGCAATATTCCCCACTGCTGCCTCCCGTAGGAGTCTGGACCGTGTCTCAGTTCCAGTGTGGCTGGTCATCCTCTCAGACCAGCTAGGGATCGTCGCCTAGGTGAGCCGTTACCCCACCTACTAGCTAATCCCATCTGGGCACATCTGATGGCAAGAGGCCCGAAGGTCCCCCTCTTTGGTCTTGCGACGTTATGCGGTATTAGCTACCGTTTCCAGTAGTTATCCCCCTCCATCAGGCAGTTTCCCAGACATTACTCACCCGTCCGCCACTCGTCACCCGAGAGCAAGCTCTCTGTGCTACCGTTCGACTTGCATGTGTTAGGCCTGCCGCCAGCGTTCAATCTGAGCCATGATCAAACTCTTCAATTTAAGTTTGATGCTCGTGAATTAAACTTCGTAATGAATTACGTATGTTCACTCAGAGACTTGGTATTCATTTAGTGTCCGAAGACATTAAGAATCCATGTCACTTTGAGTGCCCACACAGATTGTCTGATAAATTGTTAAAGAGCAGTGCCGCTTCGTTTTCGCTGCGGCGCGGGGTGTGCATATTACGCTTTCCCGCTTCAGAGTCAAGCATTTATTTTCGCTTGTCTCTGTTGGTGTTCATCTCTGAACCCCGCTGACCCGGCGGCGTGTGTGCCGTTGTTCCGTGTCAGTGGAGGCGCATTATAGGGGGTAATTCTGAAGCTGCAAGGATAAAGTGAAAATTATTTACTGACTGCTCACTTTCCAGGCAATTTGCATCCCAGACCTCAATTCTGGCCTGGTTTTTAAACAAAAACGAGCCGCAAGCGGCCCGTTTTTGCGTTTTGTGACTTACTGCACTGCCACAATTTTGTCGTCGTTGGCTTCCAGACGGATAACTTTGCCCGGAATCAGCTCCCCGGAGAGTATCTGCTGCGCCAGTGGGTTTTCGATCTGTTGCTGGATTGCGCGTTTCAGCGGACGCGCCCCATAAACCGGATCGTACCCATTTGCGCTCAAGAGCCTCAGCGCATCATCGGAGATGTGAATTTCATATCCACGCTCTTCAAGACGTTTATACAGACGCTGCAGCTGAATCTGCGCAATCGACGCAATATGTTTCTCACCCAGAGGATGGAACACTACCACTTCATCAATACGGTTAATGAACTCTGGACGGAAGCTATGGCTTACCACGCCCATCACCAGATCCTTCATATGGCCGTAGTCCAGTTCACCGAAACGTTCCTGAATCAAATCGGAACCCAGGTTCGAGGTCATGATCACTACCGTGTTACGGAAGTCGACCGTTCTCCCCTGTCCGTCAGTCAGCCGTCCATCGTCAAGAACCTGCAGCAGAATGTTGAACACATCCGGATGCGCTTTTTCCACTTCATCCAGCAGGATGACGGAATAAGGACGACGGCGCACCGCTTCTGTCAGGTAGCCACCTTCTTCATAACCCACATATCCTGGAGGCGCACCAACCAGTCGCGAAACGGAGTGTTTCTCCATAAACTCGGACATATCGATACGCACCATCGCATCATCGCTGTCAAACATGAAGTTAGCCAGCGCCTTACACAGTTCGGTTTTACCGACCCCCGTAGGCCCCAGGAACAGGAACGAACCGATCGGACGATTAGGGTCAGACAACCCTGCACGGCTACGGCGAATGGCATTAGAGACCGCTTCAACCGCCTCGTTCTGACCAATCACGCGCTGATGCAGATCCTGCTCCATGCGCAGCAGTTTGTCGCGTTCGCTTTCCATCATGCGCGCAACCGGAATACCGGTCCAGCGAGCCAGCACTTCAGCGATCTCCTCATCCGTTACTTTGTTTCGTAACAGACGCATCGTTTTGCCTTCCGATTGCGTGGCGATCTCAAGCTGTTTCTCAAGCTCAGGAATTTTGCCGTACTGCAGTTCAGACATTCGCGCCAGGTCACCCACACGACGCGCTTGCTCAATGGCAATTTTCGCCTGTTCCAGTTCAGCTTTAATTGTCTGAGTACCCGAGAGTGATGCTTTCTCCGCTTTCCACTCTTCTTCCAGCTCAGAGTACTGACGCTCTTTATCGTCCAGTTCTTCGTTGAGCATATCCAGCCGTTTCTTACTGGCTTCATCAGACTCTTTCTTCAGTGCCTGCTGTTCCAGTTTGAGCTGGATGATGCGACGGTCAAGCCTGTCCAGCTCTTCCGGTTTCGAGTCAATCTGCATACGAATGCTCGAGGCCGCTTCATCAATAAGGTCGATTGCTTTATCGGGCAATTGACGGTCAGCGATATAACGATGCGAAAGCGTGGCTGCTGCAACAATCGCCGGGTCAGTAATCTGCACATGGTGGTGCAGTTCATAACGTTCTTTCAGCCCACGCAAAATCGCGATGGTATCTTCAACGCTTGGCTCAGCAACAAACACTTTCTGGAAACGACGCTCCAGCGCAGCATCTTTTTCGATATACTGACGGTACTCATCCAGCGTGGTAGCCCCTACGCAGTGAAGCTCCCCACGAGCCAGGGCTGGTTTCAGCATGTTACCGGCATCCATCGCGCCGTCCGCTTTACCCGCGCCGACCATGGTGTGCAGTTCGTCAATAAACAGGATGACGTTGCCTTCCTGTTTCGCCAGGTCGTTAAGCACGCCTTTCAGACGCTCTTCGAACTCACCGCGGTATTTCGCCCCGGCCACCAGCGCACCCATGTCGAGCGCCAGTACACGACGACCTTTCAGCCCTTCCGGCACTTCACCGTTCACAATGCGCTGCGCCAGACCTTCGACGATGGCGGTTTTACCGACCCCCGGCTCACCAATCAGCACCGGGTTGTTTTTGGTACGACGCTGCAGTACCTGGATAGTACGGCGAATCTCTTCATCACGGCCGATCACCGGGTCAAGCTTGCCCTGCTCGGCACGCTCGGTCAGGTCGACCGTAAATTTTTTCAAAGCCTGACGTTGGTCTTCGGCTCCCTGATCGTTCACGCTTTCACCTCCGCGCATTTTCTCAATCGCCTGAGTCACATTGGCGGTGGTTGCACCGGCAGATTTCAGCAGGTCGGTCAAGGTACCGCGTGATTCAAGCGCCGCCAGAACGAAAAGTTCTGACGAAATAAAGTTGTCCCCACGTTTTTGCGCCAGCTTGTCGCAAAGATTCAGCACACGCACCAGATCCTGAGACGGCTGAACGTCGCCACCGGTACCTTCTACCTGGGGTAAACGGCTCAGGGCCTGATCGATGGCGGTGCGTAACTGGCCAGCATTAATGCCGGCAGACGTTAATAACGGACGTACCGATCCCCCTTCCTGATTCAACAAGGCGCTCATTAAATGAAGAGGTTCGATGAATTGGTTGTCGTGCCCCAGTGCAAGGGACTGGGCATCGGCGAGAGCAAGCTGGAATTTATTAGTAAGACGATCCAGACGCATAACTCCTCCCATAACAGGTCAAATTTGCTACTGGAGATTAAATGAGGTCATCCCTCAATTATTCAAGGTTAATGACCTGAATTATGTGAAAAGAAAACGGCACGTTCCGGATCGTCTTGATTCTTTAGGTTATATCAGCCAAATAAAACTTGCCATACGACCTGTCGTCTTGTCGCGGCGATAAGAGAAAAAATCACCCTTTTCGGTGAAGGTACAGCGATCGCCGCCGAAGATCTGCGTCACGCCGACATTATTCAGGCGCTGGCGGGCCAACAGGTAAATATCGGCCAGATATTTTTCACCGGCAGGAAGGAAAGCATCCGCGGCCTGCAGATCTTTCTCCATAAAGGCTTCGCGGACCTCTGGCCCCACTTCAAACGCACGAGGACCAATGGCCGGGCCGAGCCAGGCCATGATATTCGCAGGGTCATCTTTAAAGCAGGCGACGGTCTCTTCGAGCACACCTTCACACAGACCACGCCAGCCCGCATGCGCTGCTGCCACCTCGGTACCGGCACGGTTACAGAACAGAACCGGCAGGCAATCGGCAGTCATTACCGCACATACCGTTCCCGGGGTATCACTGTAAGACGCATCGGCCCGTTTAGACGCATAGGGTTCGCCCGTTAACGTCAGTACCGTTTTACCGTGTACCTGTTCCAGCCAGACCGGCTTCGACGGTAAATTCCCGGCAGCAAACAGGCGTTTGCGGTTTTCTTCAACGTGCTCCAGGTTGTCACCACAGTGTGCGCCGAGATTCAAAGATTCCCACGCGCCCTGGCTCACACCGCCGATACGGGTTGAACTGCAGGCAGCCACGCCCTCAGGCAGTGGCCACTCCGGGACAATCAGTTTGGTCATAACCAGTCCACTTGATCTTTATGTTCTTCAAAATCAACGCGCATGGCGTCAATAAGGTCGACCATATCCTGTGGGATCGGCGCGTGCCATTCCATCTGAATACCGGTGATAGGATGGTAAAGACGCAGCATCGTTGCGTGCAGCGCCTGGCGATCAAACTTACGCAGTACGCTAATGAACTCATCCGATGCGCCTTTTGGCGGACGCGGACGACCACCGTAGACCTGATCGCCCACCAGCGGATGGGTAATGTGCGCCATATGAACACGGATCTGGTGAGTACGACCGGTTTCCAGACGCAGACGCAGACGCGTATGAATGCGGAAGTGTTCCATAATGCGGTAGTGCGTTACCGCAGGCTTACCCATCGGGTGCACCGACATATGGGTACGTTTGGTTGGGTGACGGCTGATAGGTTCTTCCACCGTACCGCCAGCGGTCATATGACCAATGGCCACCGCTTCATATTCGCGGGTGATTTCACGCAGCTGCAGAGATTCCACCAGACGTGTCTGAGCTGGAACGGTCTTTGCCACCACCATCAGACCCGTGGTGTCTTTATCCAGACGGTGAACGATGCCGGCGCGCGGAACATCCACGATAGGCGGGTAATAATGGAGAAGTGCGTTAAGCACTGTGCCATCAGGGTTCCCCGCGCCCGGATGAACAACCAAGTCACGTGGCTTGTTGATCACCAGGATGTCATCATCTTCATAGACGATGTTCAGCGGGATATCCTGCGGCTCGAAGCGGATATCCTCTTCGATTTCAGCATTGATGGCGACGGCTTCCCCACCTAACACTTTCTCTTTTGGTTTGTCCCAGATCTTGCCGTTTACCAGCACGCGCTGGTCAAGGATCCATTCTTTTATGCGTGAACGCGAATAATCAGGGAACAATTCGGCCAAAGCCTGATCTAAGCGTTGACCGAGCTGATTTTCGGAGACTGTTGCGGTGAGTTCTACTCGTTGTGCCATAAACTGCTTCTTCGTTTAACGTTGGGTTTTACGGCTTTGCCGTTTAATATAGTGTGCTATTGTAGCTGGTCTTAATCGGGAGCAGGAACAGAGTTTCTCCCGGACAAACATTTGAGGAAAGTCAAAACGTCATGACGCGCATGAAATATCTGGTGGCAGCGGCCACGTTGAGCCTGGCTTTGGTGGGCTGCTCCGGTTCAAATGAACAGGTCCCTGACAATCCGCCGAATGAAATCTATGCGACTGCACAACAAAAGTTGCAGGACGGTAACTGGAAACAGGCGATAACGCAACTGGAAGCGTTGGATAATCGCTATCCATTTGGTCCGTATTCGCAGCAGGTACAGTTAGATCTCATCTATGCCTACTATAAAAATGCCGATCTGCCGCTGGCTCAGGCAACCATCGATCGTTTCATGCGTCTGAACCCGACTCATCCTAACATCGATTACGTCATGTACATGCGCGGTCTTACCAACATGGCGCTGGACGACAGTGCCCTGCAAGGTTTCTTCGGTGTGGATCGTTCTGACCGTGACCCGCAGCATGCGCGTGATGCTTTCAACGACTTCTCCAAACTGGTGCGCGGCTACCCGAACAGCCAGTACGTCACTGACGCGACCAAACGTCTGGTGTTCCTGAAAGATCGTCTGGCGAAATACGAATACTCCGTTGCGGAATACTATACCCGCCGTGGCGCATGGGTTGCCGTGGTTAATCGTGTAGAAGGTATGTTGCGTGATTACCCGGATACACAGGCAACGCGTGATGGCCTGAAGCTGATGGAAAATGCTTACCGTCAGATGCAGATGACCGCACAGGCTGACAAAGTGGCGAAAATCATCGCCGCGAACAGCAGCAACACCTGATATTGCCTCAATGCAAAACGGCAGCCTTCGGGCTGCCGTTTTTTTATGCGTTCAGAGATCAGCTGAAGCGGTTTAGCCTCAACACATCCTATCAACTATGACCGCAAATCGGGCCTTCCACAAGGTAAATATCACCTCTTCCTGCCCTGCCTCACAAAAAACATTCCCTGACAAAAACCGACAAAATAACGTGATCTAAATCACACATTTTGACATTAGGACAGGTATGCTGGAATCACCAAGACGGAAAGACAAGAGGTAAAATTTATGACAATGAACATTACCAGTAAACAAATGGAAATTACTCCGGCAATCCGCCAACACGTCGCAGACCGTCTCGCCAAACTGGATAAATGGCAAACACATTTGATTAACCCACATATCATCCTGTCCAAGGAGCCGCAAGGTTTCATCGCTGACGCAACTATCAATACTCCAAACGGCCATCTGGTCGCCAGCGCAAAACATGAGGATATGTACACCGCTATTAACGATTTGATCAACAAGCTGGAACGGCAGCTCAATAAAGTGCAACACAAAGGTGAAGCCCGTCGCGCCGCAACGTCGGTGAAAGACGCCAGCTTCGCGGAAGAAGTTGAAGAAGAGTAATCCTTTAAATTGAGTTTACCGCCAACGCGCCTTCGGGCGCGTTTTTTATTGACAGCGTGAAAACAGTACGGGTACTTTAACGGTATCAACGACAGGATGATTTCATGAAACACACACCGTTTTTCTTCGCATTCTTTTTTACCTTCCCCTGATTGGGAGGCGTTTCGTCGTGTGATAAAGAATGCGAAGACGAACAACAAGGCCTCCCACACCGGGAGGCCTTTTTTATTAATAACGATAAACGAGACAGGCAACACTATGACACCGGAAAACCCGTTACTGGACCTGCGAGTGAAAATCAGCGCACTGGACGAAAAATTACTGGCCCTGCTGGCAGAACGTCGCACACTCGCCATCGAAGTGGGAAAAGCCAAGCTGGACTCCCATCGGCCGGTGCGTGATATTGACCGTGAACGCGACCTGCTGGAACGCCTGATTCAGCTTGGCAAAGCGCACCACCTCGACGCCCATTACATCACCCGTTTGTTCCAGCTCATCATCGAAGACTCCGTTCTGACCCAGCAAGCGCTACTCCAGCAGCATCTGAATAAAACGAACCCGCACTCTGCACGTGTCGCCTTCCTCGGCCCAAAAGGCTCTTACTCTCACCTTGCCGCACGCCAGTACGCAGCGCGTCATTTCGAAGAGTTTATTGAAAGCGGCTGCGCAAAATTTGCTGATATTTTCAATCAGGTCGAAACCGGACAGGCGGATTACGCCGTCGTACCGATTGAAAACACCAGCTCAGGCGCCATTAACGACGTGTACGATCTTCTGCAGCACACTACGCTGTCGCTGGTTGGCGAGATGACCATCCCTATCGATCACTGCGTACTGGTCTCTGGCTCAACCGACCTAAGCCAAATCGAGACGGTGTACAGTCACCCACAACCGTTCCAGCAGTGCAGTCAGTTCCTCAACCGTTATCCGAACTGGAAAATTGAGTACACCGAAAGCACTTCTGCGGCGATGGAAAAAGTGATGCAGGCAAATTCCCCGACGGTGGCCGCGCTTGGCAGCGAGGCGGGCGGAGCGCTGTATGGCCTGCAGGTACTGGAACGCAACCTGGCGAACCAGACGCAAAATATCACCCGCTTCGTGGTACTGGCCCGTAAAGCCATCAATGTCTCTGAGCAGGTTCCGGCTAAAACGACACTGCTGATGGCGACCGGGCAGCAGGCGGGTGCGCTGGTTGAGGCCCTGCTGGTACTGCGTAACCACAACCTGATCATGACGAAGCTGGAATCTCGCCCGATTCATGGTAATCCGTGGGAAGAGATGTTCTATCTGGATATCCAGGCCAACCTGGAATCTGCATCCATGCAGAAAGCCCTGCGTGAACTGGGTGAAATCACCCGCTCAATGAAAGTGCTTGGCTGCTATCCGAGCGAAAACGTCGTGCCGGTTGACCCCGCTTAACGTTCGATAAAGCGGCTTTTCTTCATCCCTGCCACGCTGACGGGCAGGGTGAAGATGGCGCCGGAGAGCGGATACTGCGCCACTTCATCCGCATCCATATTTTCCCGCGTGGTCGTGATAAACAGGGTCTTCATATCCTCGCCGCCAAAGCAGACCATCGTCGGACAACGAACCGGCATGCGATGCTCTTCCAGTTGTTCCCCTTGCGGTGAAAAGCGTGCGATACGCCAGCCATCAAACATTGCGCTCCAGTAGCAGCCTTCTTCATCCATCGCAGCACCGTCGGGTATGCCCTCCCCCTCTTTAAAGCGGCGGAATATCTCGCGTTTCCCCGGCTCACCTTGCTCATCAAGCGGCGTGCGGTAGATAACGCCATTTGGCGTGTCAGAGGTGAACATCCACTGTTTGTCCGGGCTGAATGCCAGACCGTTGTGCCCGTGAATATCACACTGGATCACTTTCGGCGTCAGGTCATTATCGATACGCATCAGCATGGCGCCGTTGTAATCCCCAGGTCCCCAGAAGGTTCCCGCATAGAACCGTCCATGATGATCGGTACCTCCATCATTAAAACGCGCCAGTTGCGGGTTAGAGGGGTTATCACACACCTTGCGCTGGAGCAGGCCGTGCTTGTCAGCAAGCCAGATGCCATTGCGCATCGCGACGATAAAGCCGCCACGCTCACGCAGAGCGAAACAGCCTACTTCTTCATGGAAAGAGAGTACCGTGTGTTCCGCGGTGGGCAGATGATAACGGTGGATCTCCCCCTCCAGAATATCTGCCCAGTAGAGCGCATGCTCTTCGGCACTCCACGTCGGACATTCGGGCAGATGCCCGGTGTAATTCAACAGCGGCTGCGGTTCGGCCATAACAGTTCCCCAAAATGAAAAAAGCCAGCATTGCTGGCTTTTAGTATATACATCATCGCATTACTGGCGACTGTCATTTGCCTGACGCAAAAGCGTGCGGCTCTCACTCTGAAAACGTTGCGCATAATCGCCAAACCAGTGCTCGACTTTACGGAAGCTGTCGATAAACGCCTGCTTATCGCCATGCTCCAGCAAGGTGATCGCTTCACCAAACCGCTGGTAATAACGTTTGATAAGCGCCAGGTTGTTCTCAGAGGACATAATAATGTCGGCGTAAAGCTGCGGATCCTGAGCGAACAAACGCCCGACCATCGCCAACTCCAGGCGATAGATCGGCGAAGAGAGCGCCAGCAGCTGTTCAAGCTGCACATTCTCTTCCGCCAGATGCAAACCGTAGGCAAAGGTCGCAAAATGGCGCAGCGCCTGAATGAACGCCATGTTCTGATCGTGCTCTACCGCGCTGATCCGGTGCAACCTGGCACCCCATACCTGAATCTGTTCCAGGAACCACTGATAGGCCTCCGGCTGACGACCATCGCAGTACACCACAACCTGCTTCGCCAGGCTGCCACTGTCCGGACCAAACATCGGGTGCAGGCCAAGCACCGGGCCAGTATGCGCCGCCAGCATCGCCTGCAGGGGGCCATTTTTGACCGATGCAAGGTCAACCAGGATGCAATCTTTCGGCAACGGTGGAAGCTTGCCGATGATCTGCTCCGTCACGTGGATAGGCACGCTGACGATAACCATCCCCGCATCGGCCATCAGCGCTGGCGCGTGTTCCCAGTCCTCTTTTTCCAGAATGCGAACCTGATAACCAGAAAGCGTCAGCATTTTTTCAAACAGACGCCCCATCTGGCCCGCACCACCCACAATAACCACCGGGCGCAAGGACGGACAGAGGGTTTTGAAGCCCTTATCGTTTTCGCTGGAATAGGATTCCCGCATTACGCGACGCAAGACATCTTCAATCAGATCCGGCGAGACGCCCAGCGCCTGGGCCTCTTTGCGCCGCGAGGCCAGCATGGATGCCTCACGCTCCGGGACGTAAATCGGCAGGCCGTATTTGCTTTTTACCTCACCCACTTCGGCAACCAGAGCCATACGGCGCGCCAGCAGGTCCAGCAACGCCTTATCTACTTCATCAATTTGATCGCGTAACGCGGTCAATTCAGCAACCATAACTACCCTCTTAAGCCAGACGCGTCGCCAGCTGGCCGCTTAAATCTTTATGGATCTCACGCAGCAGCGCGTCGGTGGTTTCCCAGCTGATGCAGGCATCCGTGACGGATACGCCGTGCTTCATTGCGCTGCGCGGTTGTTCAGATGACTGATTGCCTTCATGAATATTGCTCTCAATCATCAGACCGATAATAGAACGGTTGCCGTCTTTTATCTGTGCCACCACAGATTCCGCAACCGCAGGCTGACGACGGTAATCTTTATTCGAATTACCATGACTGCAATCTACCATCAGTGCCGGGCGCAGTCCCGCCTGCTCCATCTCTTTTTCACACTGTGCCACATCTGCCGGGCTGTAGTTCGGTGCTTTACCACCGCGCAGGATCACGTGACCATCCGGGTTACCCTGCGTTTGCAGGAGGCAAACCTGCCCCGCCTGGTTAATGCCAACAAAACGGTGCGGCATTGCCGCGGCACGCATGGCGTTAATTGCAGTGGCCAGGCTGCCATCGGTACCGTTTTTAAAACCAACCGGCATCGACAGGCCAGACGCCATCTCGCGGTGGGTTTGTGATTCCGTGGTACGTGCCCCAATGGCAGACCAGCTAAACAGGTCGCCCAGGTACTGCGGGCTGTTCGGATCCAGCGCTTCAGTGGCCAGCGGCAGCCCCATGCTGACCAGCTCCACCAGCAGACGACGCGCAATTTTCAGTCCTGCTTCCACATCAAACGAGCCATCCATGTGCGGATCGTTAATCAACCCTTTCCAGCCAACGGTGGTACGTGGCTTCTCAAAATAGACGCGCATTACCAGATAGAGGCTATCGCTGACCTCCTCCGCTAATGTTTTAAATCGACGAGCGTACTCAATGGCGGCTTCAGGATCGTGAATAGAACAAGGACCACATACCACCAGCAGGCGCGGATCGCGGCCAGCGATAATGTCTGAAATGGTCTGACGCGAGTGCTCAATTTGAGCCTCCTGCGCGATGCTCAGCGGGAATTCCGCTTTCAGTTGATCCGGAGTAATCAAAATCTGTTCGTCAGTGATGTGTACGTTGTTCAGCGCGTCTTTTTGCATGATTGCGATCCTGTAAAGCTCGTTTGCGATAGTTGTTTTCCTCGAAGAGGTGAAACAACGATACCATAACAAGTAAAGATTTCAATCCAAAATACGTACACTTTTCTTTACGATCGCCAATTTATTGCAAAAATCAGCCGCCAGATCCGTAAACTTTAAATTACACCCTTACTTTCCGTTACCAGGCTATGCTGAAGAAAAAAGGAGAATGGCTATGCGTTCAATTGCTCTGGTGCTGTTGTCGCTCATTTTATCGGGTTGCCAAATCAATCCTTATACCTTCCACCCGGACTGGACCAGCCCCAGCTGGTTTGATGCAGGTAAAGAAGACGCCATGAATGGTCTGCCGGTTAAAGATAACCAGACGCTGGCCGATAATTTTAATGATCCGCATGTTGATCGTAGTGAATATCTCCGGGGATATGCAGACGGACAGAAGAAAGTGTGTGAAGAAGGTTTTCTCCACGCCTGGGGATTAGCGGGCAAATCTTTTCCTGCCAGCTGCGATACTGCTGAAAATGCAGCAAAACTGCACGAGTCATGGCAAAAAGGCATGGATGAAAGCATGCGCTCCAGCAGACTTAATTAAGCCTCTTTTTATTCACCGGAATATAACAAAGTGTAGGATTTAGCTTAGGTCGAGGCAGGGAAAATTCTGACATAATGACGGCTTTGGTAAACAATGGTATTCTGCCCACAACTCTTAAGGACATCTATTTCCGGAGCGAAGTGGCGGATTCTGGTGAGAAATTTATCCTTGATCTCTTTTTTCCGACTCACTCTGGTGCTAATGCTGTTCCTTATGGTGGGCGCAGCGGCGGCAGGCACGTTCACCGAAACCGATAAATCGGTACGTTCGATCGTTTCAGGTATTGTGAGCTACACCCGATGGCCGTCACTTTCCGGCCAGCCAAAACTCTGTGTTTATGCTTCTTCTCACTACACGCATGCACTCACCAGCAAGGACGGGCAAAGCGAATTACCTTATACCCCCGTTATTGTGCGTAACGATCAGGAAGCCCTGTCCGCGACGTGTGATGCTATTTATTTCGGGGCGGAATCCCCCGTAAAACAACGTGAATTAATAAGTCAGTATCAGGGCAGAGCATTGCTATTAATCTCAGAGCAAAATCCGGAATGTATTATTGGCAGCGCCTTTTGCCTGATAATTGATCGCAACCATGTCCGGTTTTCCGTCAATCTGGATGCGCTGACTCGCAGTGGCGTGAGAGTCAATCCGGATGTATTAATGCTCGCACGGAATAAGCAGCATGGATAAAGATTTCACTTCAGCGCCACGTCCGACGTTTAAAAGAACACTCAGACGAATCAGCATGATAAGCGTCATCATCACGATGACATTAATATGGCTGCTCCTCTGTTTTGCCTCCGTCGTGACATTAAAGCAATACGCACAAAAGAATCTCGAATTAACCGGCGCCACCATGAGCCACAGCCTTGAAGCCTCCCTGGTGTTCAACGATTCAGTGGCAGCCAATGAAACGCTTGCCGCCCTTGGCAAACAGGGCCAGTTTGCCGTGGCTGAAGTCCTCAACGTGCACAAAAAACGCTTTGCGTACTGGTCGTGGAACCCGGCGGATAACAACGACACCCTGGGCGCACTGGTCAGCCGCTGGCTTTTCCCCGAGCCGATTTCCCAGCCCGTATTCCATAACGGCTCAACGATTGGCGAAATACGCCTTACCGCGCGTGACAGCCTGATAAGCCACTTCATCTGGATGTCGTTTGCCGTTCTCACCGGCTGTATTCTGTTTGCGACGGTGGTCGCACTGACCATTACGCAATCCTTGCATCACGGCATGGTTACAGCGCTGCAAAACATTACTGACGTCGTTCATGACGTACGCACTAACCGTAACTTCTCCCGACGGGTGAAAGACGGGCGCATTGAAGAATTTCACCAGTTTGGCGAGGACTTCAACAGCCTTCTGGATGAAATGGAGGAGTGGCAGCTTAAACTGCAGGCGAAAAACGCCCAGCTATTACGCACCGCCATGCACGACCCGCTGACGGGTCTTGCCAACCGTGCGGCGTTTCGTAACAGCATCGCGGCATTAATGAATGACCCCTCAGCAAAAACAAACTCGGCCCTGCTCTTCCTCGACGGTGATAATTTTAAGTTTATTAATGACACCTGGGGACACGCGGCAGGAGACTGTGTGCTGATTGAAGTCGCCAGAAGAATGGTCGAGTTCGGTGATAAGCGCCATCAGTCATACCGCCTTGGCGGCGACGAGTTTGCCATGGTGCTGTACGGCGTCCATTCAGAGCCTGAGGTTCAACATCTTTGTGCTGCCTTATCGCAGCAGTTTATCCGCCCGTTCGAATTGCATAACGGGCAAAAAGCATCAATGTCACTCAGTATTGGCTTTGCTCTGGCGTGGGAAAATGGTTCTGTGGAAGCATTACTGGAGAAAGCCGACCGCAATATGTACCAGGTTAAAACCAGCGTACAAAAACGATAAATTAGAAGGGAAACGATATGTTAAAGCGATACTTCGCGCCGTTGTTATTAGCCTCAGTCGTGCTGGCAGGTTGCCAGTCACCGCCGCAAGGCAAGTTCACTCCTGAGCAGATTGCGGCGATGAAGTCTTACGGTTTTAACGAACTGAACGGCGACTGGTCTCTTGGCCTGTCAGATACCATCCTGTTTGATAAAAATGACGCCAGGCTGCGTGCGGAAAGTGAAACGCAGATCAAGACTATGGCCTCTCGCCTCGCGGCAACCGGCCTGAACCACGCGCGTATGGACGGTCACACGGACAACTACGGCGAAGAGCGCTACAACGAAGCGCTGTCATTGAAACGTGCAAATGCGGTAGCCGACGCCTGGGCGAAGGGAGCCAATATCCCACGCAGCAACCTCTCCACGCAGGGGTTAGGCAAAAAATACCCTGTTGCGAACAACAGTACTGCAAAAGGGCGCGCTGAAAACCGCCGGGTTGCGGTGGTGATCAGCACGCCATAAGGTTATTTAACCGATGATTCTGCGAGCGACACGCCTGTTGCCGCTCGCCAGCGCAGCCAGTCGACCAGCACAAACAGGGCCAGACTCACACCCATCACCGGCATCGCCAGCCCCAGCAGGACACTCACTATCGCCGTGACGGCTCTTCCCCATCCCGATAGCGCCAGCCAGCTCTGACAGAGCGTCTGAACCGGGTTCACGACCGATTGCGCCGGACGACGCATCCACCACATCCGGTATCCCCAGACGATCAGCACGCACAGGGCAATACCGAACGCGATCAGCAACAGCTGATTGGCCAGCCCAAACAAGATCCCCATGTGGAAATCCACGCCCCAGCGGGTCAGTTTTGCCATTAACGGGAAATCTTCAAACCGGGTTCTGTCCAGAATGTGCATGGCGTGCGGATCGACCGCCACCGCATCGACCTGAGTCGGCCAGCTACGATCGATTTCCGTCACGGTCCAGGCCTGTTCAGCCGTTTTCGCCGGGCGGATTTCGAGCTTGCTGGCATCTATACCCGCCGTACGGGCGGCATGCAGGACGTCATCAAAAAGCGTCGGATCCATCACCATCCCGGGCATCATCATCCCGCTATGATGCCCACGGTGCTCAGCGTGCTCGTCCATGATGGCAGGCACACCGGAGAGCGTAGTATTGACCTGCGGCGTAAGCCAGTTCATCCGGGCACGCAGTGTATCCACGTTACCGCCCGCCCACTGAGACCACGTCAGGCCTGTCGCTGAGAACAATAACATTCCCCCCAGTAACACCCAGCCCAGTGCCACATGCACACGACGGCGGTTCTGGAAACGGTTGTCCATCCGACGTTTTGGTCGGGTGTAAAACCACAGGGCGATTCCACCCAGCGCGGCAACCCACATCCAGGAGGCGGCCAGCTCGCTATAGAGACGCCCGACATCGCCAAGCATCAACGAGGTGTGCAGATAATCGATGGTCTGGCGCAACGGCAGAATGCCACTCGTGCCGTACACCGTCATATCGCCCCGCACCTCAAGGCTCACGGGATCCACAAAGATAGCGCGGTTCTCCGAGGGGCCAAGCGCCGGGTCAGCGAACATTACGCGGGTAGTATCACCGTCAACCAGCCCCGGACGAACGGCATGCAGGCGCAGATCTGAACCCACGGCGTTTTCCGCCACGGCAATCTGCTCGGCCAGAGGCTGCGCCTCTCCCACCGAATCCGTGTGCAACGCGTGCCGGTAAAGCGTGTTTTCCAGCTGCGGCGTCGCCACATACAGCGTACCGGTCAGCGCGGCGAAGAAGATAAACGGGCCAACAAACAGCCCGACATAGAAATGGAGTCGACGCAGCAGGTTTCCCCATGCCGCGCGCGGAGTGCAGGTAGTCATACTTTTCCTTTTTAAGGCAAAAAGTTATCGATTTTTTTTAAAGGGAAAAAGCAGACTGCCGCGGCGGCGCGCGGGTATCAGGAAAGAGCCAGGGGAAAAAGTGCCAGTGGCTGACCGGCGGTTGCGGCGGTGTAACGCGACTCCTTTGCAGTACCACACTGAGCAGTACAATCAGCGCCAGCATCATGCCCGGCACATGCGCTAACAGTACACAGTAGCCACACGCTTCCGCATGGTCGACGGGCATCGAGTGCGGCATATCGCCATGGTGCTCATCCATCGACATCATGCTCATGTCATGATGCATTCCCGGCATGGCGCTCATGGGATCTTTTTGCAGCGAGATGGAGATAAGCGGCGCAACCACGATCAGCAGGATCGCAAACAGCGCGGTCAAAGCCGCTGCGCGTTTCCAGTTATGCCGATGCAGTACGTTATCCACTTTCCCTCCCGTTAAGAGGCCAGCATTGTAAATGATTTATGACGAAAGGGTTAATGCGAGAGGTGCAATGGAATAAAAAAGGGCCAGCCTTTCGGCCAGCCCTTTTTAACAGGATGTCGCTTAAGCGAATCTTAGTTCAGACGCTCTTTAATACGAGCAGACTTACCAGTACGCTCACGCAGGTAGTACAGTTTAGCTTTACGTACAGCACCACGACGTTTAACAGCAATGCTGTCAACTACCGGAGAGTGAGTCTGGAAGACACGCTCAACGCCTTCGCCGTTGGAAATTTTACGAACAGTGAATGCAGAGTGCAGACCGCGGTTACGAATAGCGATAACCACGCCCTCGAATGCCTGCAGACGTTTTTTGGAACCTTCAACAACCCATACTTTCACTTCCACGGTGTCACCTGGACGGAAGGAAGGTACGTCCTGCTTCATCTGCTCTTGTTCAAGTTGCTTAATAATGTTGCTCATAATTTAATCTCTTATCCTGGGTAAACTGATATTCGGGAGCGTATTACGCATTCCCATCATGTTCATGCTGCTGTTGCGCGTGTTCTTTTTTGAACTCGGCCAGCAACTTTGCTTGCTCTTCAGTCAGAGCCAGGTTTTCCAGAAGTTCAGGTCTTCTAAGCCAGGTTCGGCCCAGCGACTGCTTCAAACGCCAGCGACGTATCTCAGCATGGTTTCCTGACAGTAACACCGCCGGTACTTCCATCCCTTCTAACACTTCAGGACGAGTATAGTGTGGACAGTCCAGCAACCCATCAGCAAAGGAATCTTCCGTTGCCGAAGCTTCATGGCCCAGTACACCCGGAATGAACCGGGCAACGGAGTCAATCAGCGTCATCGCTGGTAACTCACCACCGCTGAGTACGTAATCGCCGATAGACCATTCTTCGTCAATCTCGGTTTGAATTACGCGCTCATCTATCCCTTCGTAGCGACCACAGACCAGAATCAATTTTTGATTCGTCGCCAGTTCGCTGACGCCCGCTTGATCAAGCTTGCGTCCCTGAGGTGACAGATAAATCACCTTCGCGCCTTCACCTGCCGCGGCTTTTGCTGTGTGAATGGCGTCCCGTAAGGGTTGCACCATCATTAACATCCCCGGTCCGCCGCCGTAAGGACGATCGTCCACGGTACGGTGCCGGTCATGCGTAAAGTCACGAGGACTCCAGCTCTGGATGTTCAGCAGGCCATTCTTTACTGCCCGGCCAGTTACCCCGTAATCGGTAATCGCGCGGAACATTTCAGGAAACAGGCTAATTATGCCAATCCACATAGCGCCGTCTTTTACCGTTTATCCGGAGAATTTAAAAACCAGGATCCCAATCTACTTCAATCGTTTGAGTAGCGAGATCGACTTTCTTGATAACCTGTCCATCGAGGAACGGAACCAACCGCTCCTTGATGCCAAATGCATCTTTCAGGTTTGCCCTAATGACGAGAACGTCATTTGACCCGGTTTCCATCATGTCGATGACTTTCCCCAGGCTATAACCTTCAGTGGTGACCACCTGGCAACCCATAAGGTCTTTCCAGTAGTAGTCGCCCTCTTCCAGCTGCGGCAACTGCGACGAATCCACGATAATTTCACAATTAGTCAGTGCATTCGCGGCATCACGATCGTCAATGCCTTTCAGCTTGATGATGATGTCCTGATTGTGGTGACGCCAGCTTTCCAGCTCGACCTCTTCCCACTTACCGGCTTTCTGGATAAACCAGGGCTGGTAATTAAAAATGCTATCAGCGTCTTCAGTGGAGGAAAACACTCTGAGCCAACCACGAATACCGTAGCAAGAACCCATTTTGCCCAATACAATCGGTTCAACAGGTGCTTTATTGCTCATCATGACCACCGTGACAGATTAAGCTGCTTTGTTTGCTGCTTTGATCAGCGTAGCAACGCGATCGGAAACAGTAGCGCCCTGGCCAACCCAGTGAGCGATACGATCCAGATCCAGACGGGTTTCTTCTTCAGAACCAGAAGCGATCGGGTTGAAGAAACCAACGCGCTCAATGAAGCGACCGTTGCGTGCATTACGGCTGTCAGTAACAACAACCTGGTAGAACGGACGCTTTTTAGCGCCGTGACGTGCTAAACGAATAGTTACCATAACATCCTCTTGTGTGAATAAAACAACCGGGCCCCATCGAGGAACGGAGCCCGGGTGTCATATTAAAAGCCCGAAAATTTTACTGATTTCTGGGGAAAATGCAATCAGCAGTTAAAACTCTGCTGCAAAACACGGCCAGGGTGCGCTTTTCGGGCACACCCCGGCATCAAAATAGCCAACAGCCAGGCGATTAACGGCCAGGGAATCCTGGCGGCATCATGCCCTTCATGCCACGCATCATCTTCGCCATGCCGCCTTTCTTCATTTTCTTCATCATGCGCTGCATGTCGTCGAACTGTTTCAGAAGGCGGTTTACGTCCTGCACCTGCATGCCGCAACCGGCTGCGATACGGCGTTTGCGGGACCCTTTGATGATGTCCGGGTTAGCTCGTTCCTTGAGGGTCATCGAGTTGATGATCGCCTCCATACGCACCAGCACCTTGTCATCCATCTGCGCTTTTACGTTGTCAGGGATCTGGCCCATGCCCGGCAGTTTGCCCATCAGGCTTGCCATGCCGCCCATGTTTTTCATCTGTCGCAGCTGCTCAAGGAAATCGGTCAGGTCAAAGCCGTCGCCTTTTTTCAGCTTGCTGGCCAGCTTCTCAGCCTGGGCGCGGTCAACCTTGCTCTCGATATCTTCGATAAGCGACAACACGTCGCCCATGCCGAGGATACGGGAGGCGATACGGTCCGGGTGGAATGGCTCCAGCGCTTCGGTTTTCTCACCCACACCGAGGAATTTAATCGGCTTGCCGGTGATATGACGAATCGAAAGCGCCGCACCGCCGCGGGCGTCACCGTCCACTTTGGTCAGCACTACGCCGGTTAACGGCAGCGCTTCGTTAAACGCTTTCGCGGTGTTCGCCGCATCCTGACCGGTCATGGCGTCAACAACAAACAGGGTCTCTACCGGATTGATAGCGGCATGCACCTGTTTGATCTCATCCATCATCGCTTCGTCAACGTGCAGACGACCGGCGGTATCCACCAGCAGCACGTCGTAGAATTTCAGCTTCGCCTCTTTCAGCGCCGCGTTAACGATGTCGACAGGCTTCTGGGCAACGTCAGACGGGAAGAAATCCACGCTGACCTGCTGCGCCAGGGTTTCCAGCTGTTTAATCGCCGCCGGGCGATAGACGTCCGCAGAAACGACCAGCACTTTTTTCTTGTGCTTTTCACGCAGGAATTTACCCAGCTTACCCACACTGGTGGTTTTACCCGCACCCTGCAGGCCTGCCATCAGCACGACGGCCGGTGGCTGTGCCGCCAGGTTAAGCACCTGGTTCTCTTCGCCCATCGCCGAAACCAGTTCGTTACGGACGATTTTGACGAACTCCTGACCCGGGGTCAGGCTCTTGTTAACTTCATGACCAACCGCCTTCTCTTTAACGCGGTTGATAAAATCACGAACAACCGGCAACGCGACGTCTGCTTCCAGCAGCGCCATGCGCACTTCGCGCAGCGTTTCCTTGATGTTGTCTTCGGTAAGGCGTCCGCGGCCGCTGATGTTGCGCAGCGTGCGCGACAAACGATCGGTTAAATTATCAAACATTGTCTCTCGCCTGAGTAGAAACGTTGGGTCGCTGGCAGCGACACATACACAGAATTTTGCCGGAGTATAACATGAAGGCGGCTTTGTTGTTATGCAACGGTTGGAGCAGGCGTCACGTAACGTTATACTGCTTCTCTTTCTTATTAAGACAACTGTCGATGCCTATATGCCTGTTTTCGCACTGATCGCCCTTGTTGCCTACTCTGTCAGCCTCGCGCTGATCATTCCTGGACTGCTGCAAAAAAACAGCGGCTGGCGACGCATGGCTATTCTTTCGGCGGTGATCGCACTGATAAGCCATGCGTTCGCGCTGGAATCGCGCATTATCCCCGGCGATGGCAGCGTACAGAACCTGAGCGTGCTCAACGTCGGCTCGCTGGTCAGCCTGATGATCTGCACGGTGATGACCATTGTCGCCTCTAAAAACCGTGGCTGGCTGCTACTGCCGATTGTGTATGCCTTCGCGCTGATCAACCTGGCCCTGGCCACGTTTATGCCCAATGAGTTTATTACGCATCTGGAAGCGACGCCGGGAATGCTGGTGCATATCGGCCTGTCACTCTTCGCTTATGCAACGCTCATTATCGCCGCGCTCTATGCCATGCAGCTCGCCTGGATTGACTACCAGCTGAAAAACAAAAAGCTGGCCTTTAACCATGAGATGCCGCCGCTGATGGTGATTGAGCGTAAGATGTTCCACATCACGCAGGTCGGTGTCGTGCTGCTGACGTTAACGCTGTGCACGGGCCTGTTTTATATGAAGAATCTGTTCAGCGTGGAGAATATCGATAAAGCGGTTCTCTCTATCATCGCGTGGTTTGTCTATATTGTCCTGTTATGGGGCCATTATCATGAAGGCTGGCGCGGTCGTCGCGTGGTCTGGTTCAACGTCGCGGGCGCGGGCATTCTCACCCTTGCCTATTTTGGCAGCCGCTTCATACAGCAATTTGCTGGCTAAGTAACAAAGGAGTTCCCCCTGGAACACATCTCTACCACCACGCTGATCATTACCCTGATCGTCATGGTGGTCATCTCCGCCTATTTCTCCGGCTCGGAAACCGGCATGATGACCTTAAACCGCTACCGGTTACGTCATCGTGCTAAGCAGGGTAACCGTGCCGCCCGTCGCGTCGAAAAACTGCTGCGTCAACCGGATCGTCTGATCAGTCTGGTGCTCATCGGTAACAACCTCGTCAACATTCTTGCCTCTGCGCTCGGTACCATCGTTGGGATGCGCCTGTACGGCAACGCCGGCGTCGCCATTGCCACCGGTGTGCTGACGTTTGTGGTGCTGGTGTTTGCAGAAGTGCTGCCTAAAACCATCGCCGCGCTCTACCCGGAAAAAGTGGCCTACCCCAGCAGCTTCCTGCTGGCACCGCTGCTGATCCTGATGATGCCGCTGGTCTGGTTACTGAACATGGTGACGCGTATTCTGATGCGGATGATCGGTATCAAAGCAGACGTCACCATCAGCAGCGCGCTCAGCAAAGAAGAGCTGCGCACCATCGTGCATGAATCACGCTCGCAGATCTCCCGGCGTAATCAGGACATGCTGCTGTCGGTACTGGATCTGGAAAAGGTCAGCGTTAACGACATCATGGTGCCGCGTAACGAGATCGTCGGCATTGATATCAATGACGACTGGAAAGCCATCGTCCGCCAGCTGACCCACTCCCCGCACGGGCGCATCGTGCTGTACCGCGACTCTCTGGACGATGCCATCAGCATGCTGCGCGTGCGCGAAGCTTATCGTCTGATGACCGAGAAAAAAGAGTTCACCAAAGAGGTGATGCTCCGCGCCGCCGACGAAATTTATTACGTGCCGGAAGGAACGCCGCTCAGCACCCAGCTGGTGAAGTTCCAGCGTAACAAGAAGAAGGTCGGCCTGGTGGTCAATGAGTACGGGGATATTCAGGGGCTGGTGACGGTTGAAGATATTCTGGAAGAGATTGTCGGGGACTTTACCACCTCAATGTCCCCTTCCCTTGCGGAAGAAGTCACCCCGCAAAACGACGGCTCGGTGCTGATCGACGGCAGCGCGAACATTCGCGAACTCAATAAAGCCTTTAACTGGCATTTACCGGAAGATGAAGCACGCACCATAAACGGGATGATTCTGGAAGCACTGGAAGAGATCCCGGCGGCGGGCACGCGGGTGCGCATTGAGCAATACGATATTGATATCCTGGACGTGCAGGACAATATGATTAAGCAGGTGAAAGTCCTGCCGGTAAAACCGATTCGGGAAAGTATTGCAGAGTAGAGAGTAGGCCGGGTACGGCGCAAGCCGCCACCCGGCACTACAGATGGCAAATTACGCTTTCGCTTTCGCCACGGTAACCATTGCAGCACGAATGGTACGACCGTTCAGGGTATAACCTTTCTGCATCACGCCAAGCACTTTACCGGCTTCAACGTCTTCTGATTCCACCATCGCAATCGCCTGGTGCACGTTTGGATCCAGCGGAACGTTGGTATCGCCAACCACTTCCACGCCAAACTTACGTACCACATCCAGCATGGATTTCAGCGTCAGTTCGATACCTTCGATCATCGCAGTGTTGTCCGGGTTAGCTTTATCAGCCACTTCCAGTGCGCGATCCAGGCTATCAATCACCGGCAGCAGTTCATTGATGAATTTCTCCAGCGCAAATTTATGCGCCTTCTCAACGTCCTGCTCGGTACGACGGCGCAGGTTTTCCATTTCCGCCTTGATGCGCAGAACACTGTCGCGTTCGCGATTCTGTGCTTCTACCAGCTGAGCTTCCAGATTCGCAATTTTTTCATCGCGCGGGTCCACCTGCTCAGCAGATGCGTCCGGCTCTACAGCCTCAACATCATCGTGCTGTTCCGTGATAATTTCTTCAGGGGCTTGCCCCTCAGGCGTTTTCTGTTCTTTACTACTCATGAATTTCTCCGCGTTTTTCTGCATTCATATCGCTAACTTCGCTTATTATGGGGATCAGTTTCCGGGATTCAAGGGAACAAGACAGATTGTCATCATTCATCAGGCACAAGGACCTCCAGAAAATGAATAATCATTTCAGGTGTATTGGGATCGTCGGGCATCCGCGTCACCCTACCGCATTGACGACACATGAAATGTTGTATCGCTGGCTGTGTAGCAAAGGCTATGAAGTGATGGTCGAGCAGCAGATTGCTCAGGAGCTGCAGCTGAAGAGCGTCAAAACCGGCACGCTGGCGGAAATTGGCCAGCAGGCGGATCTCGCCGTGGTGGTCGGTGGCGACGGCAATATGCTCGGCGCGGCCCGAACGCTCGCGCGTTATGACATCAAGGTCATCGGTATCAACCGCGGCAATCTCGGCTTTCTGACCGACCTCGATCCGGACAACGCCCAGCAGCAGCTGGCCGACGTGCTGGAAGGTCATTATATCAGCGAAAAACGCTTTTTGCTGGAAGCGCAGGTGTGTCAGCAGGACTGCCAGAAGCGCATCAGCACCGCGATTAATGAAGTGGTGCTCCATCCCGGCAAAGTGGCGCACATGATTGAGTTCGAAGTCTATATCGACGAAATCTTCGCCTTCTCGCAGCGTTCTGACGGGCTGATTATCTCCACGCCGACAGGGTCGACTGCCTACTCGCTCTCTGCGGGTGGTCCGATCCTCACCCCTTCACTGGATGCCATCACCCTGGTACCGATGTTCCCGCACACGCTCTCGGCGCGTCCGCTGGTGATCAACAGCAGCAGCACCATCCGTCTGCGTTTCTCGCACCGCCGTAACGATCTGGAGATCAGCTGCGACAGCCAGATTGCGCTGCCTATTCAGGAAGGTGAAGATGTTCTCATTCGTCGGTGTGATTACCACCTGAATCTTATTCACCCGAAAGATTACAGCTATTTCAATACATTAAGCTCGAAGCTTGGCTGGTCAAAAAAATTGTTCTGATTTTGCATCCAGTACTTTACTGTATATAAAACCAGTTTATACTGTATGAAAACACAGTCATGGTTTTTCATACAGGAAAACAATTATGCTGGCACAACTGACCATCAGCAACTTTGCCATAGTTCGTGAGCTTGAGATCGATTTCCACAGCGGCATGACGGCGATCACCGGGGAAACCGGTGCGGGTAAATCCATTGCCATAGATGCCCTCGGCTTGTGCCTCGGCGGCCGTGCAGAAGGTGACATGGTGCGCAGGGGCGCAAACCGTGCCGATCTCTGCGCTCGCTTCTCCCTGAAAGATACCCCTGCCGCCCTGCGCTGGCTGGAAGAGAACCAGCTGGAAGACGGACGTGAGTGTTTACTTCGTCGCGTTATCAGCAGCGATGGTCGTTCCCGCGGCTTTATCAACGGCACTGCAGTCCCGCTTTCCCAGCTTCGCGAGCTCGGCCAGTTACTCATTCAGATCCACGGCCAGCACGCGCACCAGCAACTCATTAAACCGGAGCAGCAGAAAGCGCTGCTTGATGGCTATGCAGGTGAGTACGCACTTACTCAGCGCATGGCGGAGCACTATCGCCAGTGGCATCAAAGCTGCCGTGAGCTTGCCCAGCACCAGCAGCAAAGCCAGGAACGTGCAGCCCGTGCTGAGCTTCTGGAATACCAGCTTAAAGAACTCAACGAATTTAGCCCGCAGGCGGGTGAATTTGAGCTTATCGACGAAGAGTACAAGCGCCTGGCTAATAGCGGTCACCTGCTCTCAACCAGCCAGAATGCCCTTAACATGCTGGCTGACGGTGAAGACGTGAACCTGCAGAGCCAGCTGTATAATGTTCGTCAGCTCATCACCGAGCTGGCCGGCATGGACAGCAAACTCTCTGGCGTACTGGATATGCTGGAAGAGGCCGCGATTCAGATTTCAGAAGCCAGTGACGAACTGCGCCACTACTGTGAACGTCTGGATCTCGACCCGAACCGTCTGTTTGAGCTGGAGCAACGCATCTCCCGTCAGATCTCGCTGGCGCGTAAGCACCACGTTACGCCAGAAGAGCTGCCTGGCTACTATCAGTCCCTGCTTGATGAACAACAGCAGCTTGACGATCAGGCTGACTCGCTGGAAACCCTGTCACTGGCGGTGAACCTGCACCATGAACAGGCGCTGACGACGGCGAAACAGCTGCATGAGATCCGTCAACATTACGCCCAGGAACTGAGCCAGCACATCACCGACAGCATGCACACGCTGGCGATGCCGCACGGCGTATTCACCATCGATGTCCGTTTCGAAGAGAACCATCTGACGGCGGAAGGTGCGGACCGTATCGAATTCCGCGTCACCACCAACCCGGGGCAGCCGTTGCAGCCCATCTCTAAAGTGGCTTCCGGCGGTGAACTGTCGCGTATCGCGCTGGCGATTCAGGTGATTACCGCACGTAAAATGGAAACCCCGGCGCTGATTTTCGATGAAGTGGATGTGGGGATCAGCGGCCCTACGGCGGCGGTCGTCGGCAAACTGTTGCGCCAGTTGGGTGAATCAACGCAGGTCATGTGTGTTACCCACCTGCCGCAGGTGGCCGGGTGTGGTCATCATCACTTTATCGTCAGCAAAGAAACTGACGGTGAAATGACAGAAACGCATATGAAGCCACTGGATAAACGCGCACGTCTGCAGGAGCTGGCACGCCTGCTGGGCGGCAGTGAAGTCACGCGAAATACGCTCGCGAACGCGAAAGAACTGCTGGCGGCATAAACTTTTTCGGGATCTCAGGGTCATAGAGAACAACAAAAACGCCGCCAGACCGGTTTCAAAGTGGGGCAAGGTCTATTATCATCGGCATATAACATATGAGCCGCGTTCTGCTCGGGCCCGAAAAGGAATCAAATCACTATGCGTTGTAAAATGCTGACCGCTGCCGCAGCGGTTCTTCTGATGTTGACCGCAGGCTGTTCCACTCTGGAGAAAGTGGTTTACCGTCCTGATATCAACCAGGGGAACTACCTTACCCCTAACGATGTGTCCAAAATCCGTGTGGGGATGACACAACAGCAGGTCGCTTATGCACTTGGAACCCCAATGATGTCCGATCCGTTCGGCACAAACACCTGGTTCTATGTATTCCGTCAGCAGCCGGGCCATGAAGACGCGTCCCAGCAGACCCTGACGCTGACCTTCAGCAGCGCCGGTGTGTTGACCAATATCGACAACAAGCCTGCCCTGACCAAATAATCAGGTGTCAGAGATGCAAAAAGGTGCTCAATGAGCACCTTTTTTGTTTTCCTTCATCCCCCTCGCCCCTTTGAGATCAGGCTTAAGGTGAAGAGCGAACTACTTACCCGATTTCTCCGCACGCTGGCGACGCAGCTCTTTCGGGTCGGCAATCAGCGGGCGATAAATTTCGACCCTGTCACCCTCATTCACCACATCAGCCAGTTTGACTGGACGGCTGTAAATGCCGACTTTATTTTTCGCCAGGTCGATGTCACGACGAAGCTCAAGGATGCCAGAAGCGCGAATAGCCGCCTCAACGGTCGCACCTTCTTCCAGCATCACACGCTGGAGATATTGCTTCTCCGGCAGCGCATACACCACCTCGACAGCTATCTTATGCGACACTGTAAACCTCTTTGGCGCGGGTAGTGAACGCCTGAACCATATTCAAGGCCAGCTCTTTAAAGATGCGGCCAAACGCCAGCTCAATCAGTTTATTGGTAAACTCAAAGTCCAGCTGGAACTCGATGCGACAGGCATCAGCGCTGAGGGGGGTAAACTTCCAGCCACCCATCAGGGTTTTAAACGGACCATCTACCAGATGCATCAAAATACTCTGATTGCTCGTCAGCGTATTGCGGGTGGTGAACGTCTTGCTGATCCCCGCTTTGGAGACATCGACCGCCGCCGTCATCTGCGTCGGGCCAGACTCCAGCACTCGGCTCCCGGTACATCCCGGAATAAACTCTGGATAAGACTGAACGTCGTTCACTAACTGATACATTTGTTCCGCGCTGTATGGAACAAGCGCAGTACGGCTAATCTGAGGCATAGCATTTCCCATGGTCACACAACCGACAAATAATAACATTTATCACCTGTTAAAAAAACGCTAAGCCTCATCTCGTGCTAATATAGCGCGTTAGACCTCACAGGACGCAATGAGGTGACTTTTTGAAATCAGATTACCGATGGCTTTACGATACTTATGACGAAGAAAAAAGCACATAAACCAGGCTCGGCGACCATTGCGCTCAACAAGCGTGCTCGCCACGAGTATTTTATTGAAGAAGAATTCGAAGCTGGCCTTGCATTGCAGGGCTGGGAAGTAAAATCGCTGCGCGCAGGGAAAGCCAATATCGGTGATAGCTACGTGATCCTGAAAGATGGCGAAGCCTTCCTGTTCGGTGCCAACTTCACGCCGCTGACCGTCGCCTCGTCACACTACGTGTGTGACCCAACGCGTACCCGTAAGCTGCTGCTGAACAAGCGTGAACTGGAGTCCCTTTATGGGCGCATTAACCGTGAAGGCTTCACCGTGGTTGCCCTGTCGCTGTACTGGAAAAATGCCTGGTGCAAAGTGAAAGTTGGCGTCGCGAAGGGTAAAAAACAGCACGACAAACGTACCGATCTGAAAGAGCGCGAATGGCAGCTCGACAAAGCACGTATTATGAAAAACGCAGGACGTTGATTCTGCGCACTTATTGTACTATTCAATAAGTTAGCGTTCCGGGCTGGTATCCAGGATCTAAAATCTGGTATACTCAGTTCAACACTATTGGGGCTGATTCTGGATTCGACGGGATTTGCGAAACCCAAGGTGCATGCCGAGGGGCGGTTTGCCTCGTAAAAAGCCGCAAAAAAATAGTCGCAAACGACGAAAACTACGCTTTAGCAGCTTAATAACCTGCTCTGAGCCCTCTCTCCCTAGCTTCCGCTCTTAAGACGGGGATTCAAGAGAGGTCAAACCCAAAAGAGATCGCGTGGAAGCCCTGCCTGGGGTTGAAGCGTTAAAACTAATCAGGCTAGTACGTTAGTGGCGTGTTTGTTCGCAGCTGGCGTGCGAATGTAAAGACAAACTAAGCATGTAGTACCGAGGATGTAGAAATTTCGGACGCGGGTTCAACTCCCGCCAGCTCCACCAAAATTCTCCATCGGTGATTACCAGAGTCATCCGATGAAGTCCTAAGAGCCCGCACGGCGCAAGCCCTGCGGGTTTTTTTGTGCCTTCAATTTGTCCCGCGAAGTCCGAAGAGAACTAATTAAATCCGAACCTTTTAGGCCCATTGATAGGCCCAACGAAAAGCTCTATTGTTTTCGTTGGGCCTAAACGCATGGAGACTCCCCATGGCAAGAAAAACTAAGCCGTTAACCGATACGGAAATCAAAGCCGCCAAACCTAAAGATGCCGATTACCAGCTGTATGACGGCGACGGGCTTACTCTGCTAATCAAGGCCAGCGGTAGTAAGCTCTGGCAGTTCCGTTACTATCGCCCTCTGACCAAGCAGCGAACCAAACAGAGCTTCGGTGCCTATCCTGCCGTCTCACTTTCTGATGCGCGTAAACTCAGAGCTGAATCTCGAGTTTTACTGGCGAAAGACATTGATCCGCAGGAACATCAGAAAGAACAGGTAAGAAATTCTCAAGAGGCCAAAACCAACACTTTCCTGTTAGTTGCCGAGCGTTGGTGGAATGTGAAGAAAGCCAGCGTAACAGAGGACTATGCCGACGATATCTGGCGCTCGCTTGAGAGAGATGTTTTCCCGGCAATCGGTGATATCCGTGTCACTGAGATTAAGGCTCATACTCTGGTTAAAGCAGTTCAGCCGGTTCAGGCCAGAGGTGCATTAGAGACCGTTCGCCGCCTTTGTCAGCGAATTAATGAAGTCATGATTTATGCGCAGAACACGGGCCTGATTGATGCGGTTCCCAGCGTAAACATCGGGAAAGCATTCGAGAAACCGCAAAAGAAAAACATGCCAAGTATTCGACCGGATCAACTTCCACAGCTAATGCAAACTATGCGTACGGCAAGTATCGGCCTGTCCACAAGATGTCTGTTCATGTGGCAGCTTCTCACCATCACCCGCCCTGCCGAAGCTGCTGAGGCTCGATGGGATGAGATCGATTTCAATGCCCGCGAATGGAAAATTCCTGCTGCTCGAATGAAAATGAACCGGGACCATACGGTTCCATTATCTGATGGGGCTCTCGCTATTCTGGAAATGATGAAGTCACTCAGTGGCGGGCGAGAGTTTATCTTTCCCAGTCGCATCAAACCAACCCAGCCAATGAACAGCCAAACAGTTAATGCCGCACTTAAGCGTGCTGGCTTAGGAGGCGTACTCGTTTCTCACGGGCTGCGTTCTATTGCCAGCACGGCCCTTAATGAGCAAGGCTTTCCGCCTGATGTTATTGAGGCTGCACTTGCTCATGTGGATAAGAATGAGGTTCGTCGCGCTTACAATCGAAGTGACTATCTTGAGCAACGACGACCGATGATGCAGTGGTGGGCTGATTTTGTTAAAGCAGCAGATAGCGGCAGCATCGTGAATAGTGGGATTAGGGGAATACGTCTTGTAGGATGAATCCTTCATCAGCACCCATAATGGGTGCTGATAACTCACCTATAGGTAATACGGAATTTTACCCTTTGGTTTTCTTTTTTCTAGTAACCGTATTATCTAAAGCCAATTTGATACTCTCAATATTTCTTGACCAGTTTTTTATAATGGTATCTGCCAACGCATCAGGGCTCATCGTTGATATCCGGTATTTTTTACTTTGATTATTAATTTCAAAATTTGACTCTTCGACAAATTTCCATAAGGGGTCAATGAGGTCATTCACCGCAGCTGCTTTACTTTTCCATCCACCTTCAGGTACGGAGCTATTGATCAAATAAACAAGCTTATCCTGAATTATTCGATACACTTCTGATTTACTGTTCCCACCTTCTTTTCCGGCCTTAGCTCTAACATGTGATAATTTTTTTTGGGTAGATACAGAAACATGAAACAATGACATACCAATACATCTATCAAATAATTCAGCTGACTTAATGAACGCTTTAATAGCAACACCCTCATTCTCTGACATAACTGATTTTCCCCATTGATAAGACATTGAAGCAAAAAATAGATGTAATTTAAACACATCATTAATTAAAAAAGGATCCAGAATAAGATGAGAAAATGTTCCTCTGAAAATACGTAATTTTAACTCTTTCCAGCATTCTTGGGCTGGATCATATAATTCTGCATATTCCTCTTTTATTTGCTCCACTCCATCAACAGTACAATATTTATACTCCTTACAAGATGGATCACTGTACAAAATCACACGTGTTCCGACCTTATCTGAATTCCAGAATTGATCTCGCATTTCGCTTAGTTCTTTACGTATCACAGGATAATTTTCGCTAAGCATATCAATGTATATATCCCATTCACATTCATCCATATACCCAGAAAGCCACTTCAATTTTTGACTAATTTCTTCGCAAAACTCAATCACTGACAACATAAACACACCAAATATCAATAAGTTAAGTGTTGTTAAAAATGTTTTTTTGGTACGCGGATTTTTTGCATTAATGCTTGCCGCTAATCTTTCTACAACCAAAATGAACTAACGAGAGGCAATCAAGCATGAACAATCCATCAACCGTTAGGATACTCCGCTTACCTGCGGTAATCCAAAAAACAGGTATGGCAAGGGCAACAATCTACGACTGGTTGAACCCCAAATCACCGCGTTACGACGCTTCCTTCCCCAAAAAGCGAATGCTCGGAGTGAAATCTGTTGGATGGGTTGAATCAGAGATTGATGAATGGCTATCGCAACGCAGCAAACTTATTTGAAGGTGTCACCTGAACATACACTCAAGAGTTGTAATCAGAGTCATTTCATCCTGCTATTTCTGCTATTAATAGTGGAATAGCAACTTGCGCGGAATTTTTAACGTGAATTGTATTAAGGGTATTGTATGTTTAACGGTCATCCTTTTCCTGTAGATGCGTTTCCTCAGATTATCAGAAATGCAATTTATGAAGTGGAACAGCATACGCAGGCCCCTCAAGGTTTGATTGCTGCTTCTGCTCTTGGGGTAATTTCTCTTGCCTGTCAGAACCGGATTGATGTTTGTCGGCTGACTAATCTACGTAGCCCAGTATCACTTTTCTTGCTGACACTTGCAGAATCTGGTGAACGGAAAAGTACGGTTGATAAAATGCTGATGAAGCCATTATATCAACTGGAGGAAAAATTATTTGATAAGTACACGCATGCTCTTAATACCTGGCGAAGTGATGAAGCAATTTTTAATTTTGAAAGAAAAGCACTGATGTCAAAAATCAAATCAGATATTCGCCGTAACAAAGATCATTTGGCGACAAATGAACAACTTAAAGCTCTGTTGGCATCGCACCAGGAAGCACCGATCAGAATCAAGCAGATATTTAATGATGCCACTCCTGCGGCTATTAAAGATTACCTCTGTGGTTATTGGCGATCTGTCGGTATTATGTCTGATGAGGCTGGCACTATTTTTAACGGTTACACGCTGAACGAACTGCCTTTCATCAACAAAATGTGGGATGGCTCAACGTTTTCAGTGGAAAGGAAAAGTGAGCCAGAGAAACTAATCAGAGATGCCAGACTGACGCTAGCACTTATGGTTCAGCCTGATGTGTTTAAAGGTTATCTGCAACGTAAAGGCGATACAGCCAAAGGGATCGGTTTTTTCGCTCGATGTCTCATATGCCAGCCTGATTCAAAGCAAGGTTCCAGAAGAATCACCAGCCCCGTTGTTTCAAGCGAACATTTGCCGGTATTCCATCAACGACTGATGGAGATAGTTAACGAAAGTATTGCCAGAGATAATCAAAATGATCGTCTTTGTCTGCGGTTCTCTGTAGAAGCAGAAAATCGCTGGATCGAATTTTATAACAAGGTGGAGTCAGATATGGGGTTACTCGGCACCTTATCAGATTTTAGAGACTATGCCTCTAAGGTCGCAGAAAATATGGCCAGAGTGGCCTCTCTGCTGCATTATTTTAATGGCAATGATGGAGATATATCTCTTTCTGCAGTCGAAGATGCTGTGAAGATAACTACCTGGTATGTTAATGAGTACATCCACATATTTTCTAAACCTCAAGAATTAACGCCTGCAATCTCGGAGGCGGATGAGCTTTATTGGTGGATAAAAAATCATTGTAATCGTCTTGTTGTACCTTACATTACTAAAAATACTGTACTCCAATATGGCCCTAATAAATTTAGAAATCGTAATAAAGCAAATGAATTACTCAGTATGTTGTACTCTCAAAATAGAATACTTGTGGCAAAGAAAGGCAAAACCACATTGATAGCCATAGCTGGTTTAAATCCCATTATCTGATGATAATAAATAACTTTAATTCAGGAGTAAATACAAACACTGAGCCCAGCCCGGCTAATAGTTTGTTATCATGATAGGTAATATATATTGGATATATTACCTACTCCAATATCATAAAACAGGATGCTATATGACATATACTAGTGAGTTCGGCTCACATGTATCCCTGTATCGGGATAGAATTAAACAGGTTATTGATGATTCCCTCAAGGAATATCCTAATACAATGATTCTACGTGTTGATCTACACGACCCAATAGATACAGAAAATCTGGACAACCCATTCTTTCAACCCAGAATTGACTCTGGTGCTATATCTCGTTTTACCAGCGCGTTAAAAGCAAAACTTGGGCACGATAAACATATCAAAATTCAACGGAAAGAATGGCCTGATAGCCGGCATTCCAACTTGCGTTACGCATGGGTCAGAGAATATACAAAAAATGGGAAGCGGCATTACCATTTAATATTATGCTTCAATCAGCATGCTTATTATCATGTAGGCGATTACGACTTGAGTCGTAATACGTTACGCACAATGATAACAACGGCCTGGTATAGTGCGCTAGGTATCCCCATAGACGGCTCAGGAAAATTAGTTAATTACCCCTCAAATGGAAAATACCTCCTCAATCGTAGTACGAATAACTTTGAACAGACTTATAACGATTTGATGAATAGAGTGGATTATATGACCAAAGTAAGAACTAAAATATTCGGTGATGGAGACCGGAACTTCGGGTGCAGCCGAGGTTGATTTATTTTTACAGCAATTGCCTTTCTTATGGCTGGAAAGGCCAGATTTGTTTGTATTCAGATATAGGTAACCTTTTAATGGTTGGAAGCCCGTCCTAGTAGACACTCTAGCCTACAGAAGATGCGAGTTATTCAAAAATGTCGCTATGGGCTTCTTCCCGCGTTCCGTATGTAAGTATCCCGGTCAAACGTACCTAAATCAATGTCGTCAAATACCGAGTGCGCGCCTGATGAAAGTCTGATCCACATATCCAATCGATCGACTCCAAATGTCCTGAGTATCCCGAAGATACTGGCACAACTCATCCACATCAGCCTGGTCGGAAAATTCCAGCAAGTCTACCAGTCGGTGTAACGTCTGGATGGGAATGCCTATCTCTTCCAAGGCATTGACACCTGGTGGTAGATGGAAACTTTCGAACGCCAATTTGACATGCGTGTAATCGACTTTGCTGCGTATACCACGCTTTAAAGCGTGGTGTTTAACTACATCCTCCATCAAGCTGAGCACCTTAGGTAGGGTATAACCGAAGGTATTGGTGATGAGCTTCAAATCATTGTTGAGGGCGATGGAAAGAGTACGCTTCTCCCCTTCAGAAACCCACTGTCGTGCATAATCGATCTGATTTTTCAGATATTCCGAATAACTTTCAGCACTTAAATAGCCAGCAAGTTTTGCGATCATGACATCAGTAGGCTTAACAGGGACCCCATTGCGACTGAACGTATGGGGAACCAGTCTGGCAATGATCTTTGCAAAGGTCTTGAGGAAGTTTGTCGCGGGGGTCCAGTGAAACACTAACGAGGAAAATTCGTTGTCGTCCATCATCTCGAACATGCTTTGCAGCATTTCGAACTGCTCGACACGGAAGTACGAATGCTTCTTCACAAGGTCGATGGAAACACGGTCGTTTATGAAAACCTCATCAAAACGATCCTGTGAAAACTCGGACAAGTGGTCTGGTTGAACGCTGGCTAAAAGGTTGATTGGGGTATCAATGTCCTGAATACCGAGCGGAATATCCACCTCTTGATTGAGATTGTCTTCCGGGATTTCCTCCAGGCAAAAAATTTTGCCGACGAAGTGAACGCCCATGCGCCCGGCGCGCCCTTTGATGTTCCCATGGGTGAATTTGTCAATGCTGCGAGTTCCATCGCGGTTGTCGTAGATCACGACGTTCTTAGCGATAGTGTTGACTCCTTCAATGATCGTGGAGGTGCAGAGCAAAAAGCGCAGTTTTCCAGCATTGAATTGGTCGGCGGTGTATTGCTGCAGTGCTCTCGGTAGCGCGCCAAAATGCAAGCCAATACCGTTTCTAAGTGCGACTGTGTAATCCCAGTCGGCATCGAACTCTTCGCTGACCCAGTCGACATGAGGACTCTCAGTCGGAGTGCCATGCCCAAGCCTGATCAGCTCGCGCGCCACCAGGCCCGCAACAGTTGGTGACTTGCAATAAATGATCGTTGCGTCGACGCATGCGTGCGCGATTTCCCCTAGCGCGTTGAGCTTGGCTTTGTCGTCATTCGCTTTGATGCCGAACGTCTTAACATCTAGCGCGACTGTATTGAAGTCGGTAGAAACGAAAGTATGCGGATACCCAAGTCTTTCGAGACCGCGAATGCTGTTAACGAACGGTCCAGTCAGGTAAAACTGCCTGGAGACCTTAAGCAGTTTACTCAACGCAATGTTGAGCTCGATGACTCGTTCGTCTTGATGATCAATGTCCCCGCTTTTCAGTTGTCGGAACGCCAACTTGTAAAACTCGTCAATGACGAAGAGGTCAATGTCGACGATGTCGTCACGCTCGTTCACTCGCTCCTGAGTTAACACGTAGACAGCCTGATCGGAATGGCACACTTGGGAACTGTGGTGGATGATCTGATATCGGTCACCGAATCGCTCTTGCAGTCGGCGACGGGTTTCGTCGGCAAGAGCCACGGTTGGAACAACCAGAACAAGCCGTTTCAAAGTTCCCATGCCGAGCAATGAATCGACGATTGCGCTTTTGCCCATGCTTGTAGGTGCGCTCAGCACCACGTTTTGACCGGACTTAAGCAGATCAAATATGTGGAACTGCATTGAGTGGAAAACAAAACCATCCGAGAATGGCGTCCGGTATAGCTCAAGCACCCTCAGGTCATCCGGTGTCAGGCTGGTGAACTCCTTTTTGAGATACGGGAACAAACCTGATTTTCTCACCATATTTTTCAATATTGTGGTGTGCTCGGAAAACCGCTCGCGCGAATCGAGAGCTCGCACGATCAAGTCCCGGCCTAAGTCATACGAAACAGGATTAGACAACAGCTTGTTAACCGCAAACAGATAATTGAAAGATGAGAAGTCCTCACCCTGCAGGCTATGTTTCGCCTGTTCATAGACCTCTGTCATACGACCTCTCTCACCTTCTCATCAACTAATTGGGTTAACCGCTCAAGACTCGGGGCTGGATAAATGAATACGTGGATGCAAAGATTCGCAAACGGCGAATCCTCGATCAGGTCAGCCGCGAATTTTTCGAATAGCGCCGTCGTTTCCTTCTCCAAGTCATCCTCGAACCCCGGCATTTCAGGCTCAGTTAGCAGCTTGGAGTCGTAGCCCACGAACAGAATAAACGTGAAACGATCGAGGTGAGCATCGAAAGGTTGGCTACCATCAAGAATTTCGTCAATATCGTGGCGAAGCAGGTAGTTATCGTCTTTAATGTCGAGGATCTTTCTGCGTGCTGTATCGATGCAATCTGAAATGTCCTCGTACAACCGATCCCGTAACTCCGGCAGTCTGACGGCAATGTCAATATCAGTCACCAACTCGCTGAAGCCAATCCAAAGCTGATCGCCTTCTGGATCGCGGCGAACAATATGCACATTTTCAAGAATTTTTTCGGCCCCTGCTTTTTCCACGTATAGCATGCAAGGGATAGGCTGGCTTTCGTGGTGCTGCCGGATCGTTGCATGCAACAACACTCGACCCAAGAATTCGCTGACGTCATGGAGCGATTTGAAGACGGAATTCTTTAGTCGTTCTCGCTTTTCAATGATTGTTAGTTTATGAATATCAGACATTTCTTTTGGTCGGAGAAAGACCTCATCCAACCATTGGCAGACGTTATCCGCGATGTGCTTGTAGCGGTATTTCTTAAGCGAGTACTGCTGATGGAGAACCTGGCCTTTACGCTTAGCACAGACCGAAGCCAGAGGTGCTCTAAATGGCGTAAGGATGTGGGGTAAGTCCCGTTTGACGTAGATTTTGCGACCTGCCCGAGATTGGTCATCTTCGACACGCTGCTTGAACCACTCAAGTAGGTCTGGTCGTAAGTAGGACTTGTCATCTGCACTATGAATGCGTCGAGAATGCTCGCCCTTGCGCGTCACGGTATCAAGGATTCGGCACCAAATGTCTTCAGCAACGGTTTCAGAACTGAGAATGACCCCATGTAGATCATGGGAGGCCAGCCGTATGTTTTTGATCCCCAGAAGTTCCAGTTCTCGCAGGGATGAAAACACTTCCCACGTAGCCGCATCGACCCAATCTGAAACGCTTATACCTGAGTCTGTTAAATAATTGTTTGTGCGTTTGTTGAGATCATCGATGAGTTCCTGTCGGCCAGGCTTATCTAGTCGGGCGTTTGGGTTGATCGTCAGGTACTCAAGGGTTTTATTGACCTTTTCCTCTGTGACGATGGAGTACCTACGTCCAGGGACCGAGTCAGACTCACACTGCATTGATTTGTGCAAAATTGAACTGCAGGGGATCGTCTTTTTATCAGCACCTTTTGAATTCTGAACGATGTCCGAAATGTTCCAACGTGTTTTGCCGGTGCTTTTTACCTGAACGAAGTCGATGTATCCATCAGATACAATGTCGATATCGTCTGTGACCTCGCAGCGAACACTGCGGATAGTCTTGTCACGAAGCATTCGGGTGACATGGTAAGCGGCTACGCAGTCCTGAAATAAGAAACCGTGCTTGGCGGCTACTCCGCCTGAATCGTTCGACTCCATTTAGACATCCGTGACAACTTTGCGAAAATTAAGAAGATGATATGACACAGTCCAATCTGATCACTGAATAATAACCAGTGATCTACATACCTCATAGCCGTTTCCGGTCACAGGTATCAAACTTTTCACGATTCCATGAATATTAGAATCATGATGGCTAATTTGGTTATATTGTATACTGCTACAGCTAACATAAGGTAGACACAGCCCCAAGCGAAATTTTGGTTTTCAAATGGTTCGGAGCTGAGACCGTCATCGGCACTTTGGCAACACCAGCGATTGTAATCACACTTGATAGAATAAAACACAGTTGCGCGCACTATTTCCTGGTTAGTCGAAGTTTATCTCAATGCCCTTTGAGCAATATCAACATCACGTGTTCATGGCTTTCCATGTTGTTAATATCTTGCCCTCCGGCCACTACTCTTCAGAGCTCATAATGATGGCTTGCTTTTGGCTCTCTGTCCGCTCTGTTCTGGTCTGATCCCGTCCCGATAAATGGTGTTGTGGGCTCAGAGAGATTCTGCAGTTGTGTGCAGTGAAATAATCTTCAGATAGATATCATTCTCCTGAACATATCCTATTAACGGCAGAATCTCACGATTCTGCCGTTTTTGTATTATTTTTCAGAGGAGTAGTGATGGAGAATTCTGAAGGATTGAAGTCGTTTCAGCAATCGCTGTCCGGCTTGCCATACTGGTTATCTGAACGCTTATTGCAGCAGATAAACCAGATCACTAACTATGAGCCGGTAATAGGCATTATGGACAAAACTGGAGCCGGTAAATCCAGTCTGTGCAATGCACTCTTTTCTGGGGAGGTATCGCCGGTCAGTGATGTGGCCGCCTGTACGCGTGAGGCACTGCGCTTTCGTCTGCAGGTCGGTGAGCGTCTGATGACGATCGTTGACCTTCCCGGTGTGGGGGAAAGCAGTGCCCGCGATGCTGAGTATGCTGCGCTTTACCAGCAACAGCTTCCCCGGTTGGATCTGGTGCTGTGGCTGATTAAGGCTGATGATCGGGCTCTGGCGGTGGATGAGCACTTTTACCGTCAGGTTATTGGTGAGGTATACCGGCATAAGGTGCTGTTCGTTATCAGTCAGTCGGACAAGGCCGAACCCACCAGCGGTAATGGTCAGTTGTCCGCTGCGCAGAAGCAGAATATCAGCCGCAAAATCTGCCTGCTGCATGAGCTATTTCAGCCAGTATATCCGGTGTGTGCCATTTCGGTTCGGGCTAAGTGGGGATTGCAGATGATGGCTGAGCGGATGATTAAGTGCCTTCCCCGTGAGGCCAGCAGTCCCGTGGTGGCGCAACTGCAGACTCCCTTTCGTACAGCGACAGTCCAGGAGAAAGCGCGTGACGATTTTGGTGAAACCGTCGGCGCGGCGCTGGATGCGGTAAGTGCCCTGCCGCTGATATCGGCCCCGGTGCGGGCAGTCATACAGGCTGTCCGTAACACCGTGGTGTCCGTTGCCCGGGCTGTCTGGAATTTCTTCTTCTGAATGTTTAACGCTTGCCTGCTTTTTCTCGAGCCCTGTCGCACAAGCGACAGGGCTCTCTTTTTATTAGTTTTCCCCGTTATGAGGAGTCTATTTATGACCCGTCTTACTTCGCGCTTTGGCGCTGCAAATCTTATTCGTCGTGACCGTCCGTTAACCCGTGAGGAGCTGTTTCGCGTGGTGCCCAGCGTATTCAGCGAGGACAAACACGAATCCCGCAGTGAACGTTATACCTATATTCCGACTATATCTCTGTTGGACAGTCTACAGCGGGAAGGCTTCCAGCCATTCTTTGCCTGTCAGACCCGTGTGCGTGATCCGGATCGTCGCGAACACACCAAGCATATGCTGCGTCTGCGGCGTGAGGGACAGATAACCGGTAAGCAGGTGCCGGAAATTATCCTGCTCAACTCTCACGATGGCAGCAGTTCGTACCAGATGCTGCCGGGACTATTTCGTGCGGTTTGTCAGAACGGCCTTGTCTGTGGTGAGTCGTTTGGCGAGGTGCGGGTGCCGCATAAGGGGGACGTGGTGAGTCAGGTGATTGAAGGCGCGTATGAGGTACTGGGGATTTTTGACCGGGTGGAGGAGAAACGGGATGCCATGCAGTCGTTGCTGTTGCCGCCCCCGGCACAGCAGGCACTGGCAAAAGCCGCTCTCACATACCGCTTTGGTGAAGACCACCAGCCGGTGACTGAGTCGCAAATACTCTCTCCGCGCCGCTGGCAGGATGAGAGTAACGACCTGTGGACAACGTACCAGCGTATTCAGGAGAACCTGATTAAGGGCGGTCTCAGTGGGCGTAACGCCAAAGGAGGACGGTCACATACCCGTGCCGTTCGCGGTATTGACGGGGACGTGAAACTTAACCGGGCACTATGGGTGATGGCGGAAGCGATGCTCACGCAGCTGCAGTAAGCGTTTCATGTTGCCACGTTGTTAATACCGGACACCACCTGTCCGCATTGCAACGTGCTGGCGGTCCTCACTCACCGAGGGATGGCTTGTAACCCCCGCTACATCTGGCTTTTGCAGAAATGAAAAATAGTTTCTGTTGTGTCCATACCCTGTCCGCCCCTCTCTTTAAAATAATCACATCATTTTCAGCCAGTTAACTTTCCTGGAGAACCTCTCATGACACAGGCAGAGCGCCGCCATGACCGGCTGGCTGTCAGGCTGTCACTGATAATCAGCCGTCTGGTGGCGGGGGAAACGCTGAGTGTACGTAAGCTGGCCGCTGAGTTTGGTGTGTCGGTACGTACGCTGCGGCGTGATTTTCGCGAGCGGCTGATGTATCTGGACCTGGAGTATCAGTCCGGATATTGCCGCTTACGCACTGCTGGCAGTGAGACGCAGATGGTGCCCGACGTGCTTATCTTTGCCCACCGCAGCGGGATGGCCGGTCTTTTCCCTGGTTTTGACCGTCGTCTGGTGAACGCACTGCTGATGTGCGATGAGTCCCCCTGCGTAATAGCACCAGCTAATCCGGTTTCTTCGCCGTCAGTAGCATTGTCTTTCTGGCGACTGATTCAGGCCATTACCGGGGGCAGGCGGGTGACGCTGATTGCAGAGGGACGGCGCTGCGAGCGGCTGGCTCCCTGCCGGTTACTCATCCACCAGCAGACCTGGTACCTGGTGGCAGAGCACGACGGACATATCGCTGTATTCACCCTGGATGAAATCCATCTGGTTCAGCCCCTGCAGGAGACTTTCCGGCGTAACGACAGTCTGTGTCGTCTTGTTGAAGACCCGGTCTTTATTCAGACCTTACCTCATTTTCGCTTTATCCAGCAGTCACTGCTTGCGTTTGTTCCGGTCGACAGCCCACCGGAATAATGCAGGTCTATCTCAACTAATCCGCAGGGAGAGCCTATGCCATTCATTGCCATTATCGCCATTGTTGTCATCGTCATCATTCTGAGCAAAACCGGGGTGTCCGAGAGCCTCACGGCCCTGACCCTTGCCACTGTTGCTGCGTTGCTAACAGGTGGAGGGACAGCCGGTGCTGCCAGTGTCGCACTGACACCGTTCGTCGGCATACCCGTGGGTGTTTTCGTCGGCATTTATGTCTTTGCCAAAGTAGTTCGTCTGATTTCAGGGAAAAAATAATGAAACGTAAAACACCACCTCTGCTGGCCCTGGTTGCCACCATTCTGTTTCTGAGCGCCTGCGATGACAGGAGTGATGACCTGAAGGCCATCAGCAAATTCAAGGACCTCACGCCTCCGCGCTTCAGCGATGTTGTCAGCCGTCAGGATGATGTCAGCGAAGAATGGTCACAGATTGGCTACTCATCCGGTCTCACCCTGCAGGTCTTACGTACCCGCCAGTCGCCCGATGGCTGCGAGGGAGGCAGTTACTACTACCTCGTGGATATGGAGGAAAAAACCGTGCAGCCGTTGATGAATGCGCTGTGTATTGCCGACAACATCAGACTGGAATACCACGAGAAAACTGACCCGCGTACCCGGGAGCGTTTCCTTGAATATTCCCATGACGGCAAACTGATGGGACGGCTGCTGATACCCTCAAATCCTGATAACAGGGAATAAATACAAAGATAAAGGAGACAGAAATGAAAATACGTTCACTAAGCCGGTTTGTTCTGGCAGGAGCATTGTTTACCAGCTTTACTGCTTCTGCGCTCCCGGGGATTTGGCAGCAAGGTTACGGCCAGGGCAATGCGGAATACAGCGTGACGGATGCCAGTGGGAAAATGTTTACCATCAACTGTACGGAAAATCCGGACCAGAACGGTATTTACCAGCACTCGGTTTTTCTGACCCTCGCAGGGGATAAAACGATCAGCTCACATGATGACAGTACTGACATCACAGTGGTGATGGACCATAAGCAATATGCCATTCCCTCAACCCTTGGCTGGCGTAACGGAGATAATACTTGGTTCAGCTTCATCATGGATATCCGTAAGGCCCGGCAGTTCGACGTCTACGTCAATGACCAGAAAGTTGGATCGTTTAACCTTGATGTTCGGAATGCACAAAAGGTCCTGCCAACATTAGCGGACTGCACTAACGACTGATAGTTGCATTTTCACGTTCCCGACAACCCTGATTGCCTGTGGCTGCCAGGGTTTTCATTTTTTTCTTAATCTCCAGAGGTAGGCCACGTACTTTCGAACGATGAGCGCAGTGGTCAGTTTTTTTCAGATATATTTATCTTTTTTTGGTTGTAAGGTCTGCTAAGAGCGAGGTATAGACTTTTATACCCTGAAAGTTATGCTATTAGGCGATCCAGGGTATGCACGTGCTGGTTAAGCGGGATACTTACCCCTACCCTGTCGAAAGGCTGTACACTGATAACACCTATAGATAATTCTGAGTATTTTATGATTTTGTACAAATACATAGACAATGCATCATTAGATCGATTCTTCAAAGATGGCTGCATTTCTATAAAATTCACCCCTCACAGTGAGTTTAATGATCCGTTCGAAAGTTATGGATATGCACTTGATGATGAATCAATTGAATCATTAACTATGAGGTATGAGATCAATCAAAACCTTGCCTGTTTATGCCTTTCTAAAAATCCACTCAACGTATTGATGTGGTCACATTATGCTGATAAGCATCAGGGCTTTGTTGTAGCAATCGACACTGAGAAAGCAGGATTTGATGATGAAACAAAATGCCTGATTACAGCTCCGAAAGGTGAAATTGTTTATTTAGAGAGCCGAATGAAAAGCAAACTAAAAATCAGTCAAGAAAATATCTATAATACTGATATAATTAGTAAATTATTGCTTACTAAATCACTGCATTGGAAATATGAAGAAGAAATCAGAATAATAAAAAAGACAGACGCATTACAAAAACAAGGCACGGTTTTAATTGATAAAATAATTGATCTAAAATCAATAACAGGTATCTATATTGGGATAAACAACAAGAAGGTTGATGAAATAATTAAAAATAACAGTACATTAGAAGCATTGATTTTGAACAAGGCAGTGCAGTTATATCAGTGTGAATTTAAAAAAAGTACATGGGATCTCGCCATAGAAAGTTATGAATACACCAAATACCCGCATGATATGCAGAGGATGGATATATTTGATTCTGCAGAGAAGGTTTTAAGAGCGATGGAACGTAACCACATAGGCGGTTGAGATTATCCGCGGCGATTACCATGTCAACAATGTACGCTCCCGGCATGGAGCGGACTTCCTGAAGTCCCCTAAGGTCCGCAATGAGCGAGTAGCGGACGTTGGTAATTGTTATAACCGACTTGGGGAAGTTACTAGCATTGCGGAGTGTTAATAAACTGGGAGCAGATCAGCGCACTACTTCATTTGGACCCAGCCTCCATCAATATCATACAAGGGAAGCATCGAGAGCTTGCCTAAATTCTGATGCATCACTTCTCATTACATGGTCAATTTTTTGAAATTCTCTTTTCAAGGCCACACGATATGAGTTCTTGGTCGGCATATCCGAGCCAATGATCACCGCAGTAAGAAATGATGAGGAGACATCCGCTAAATTAGTGTCACGCTGAATATTGATATGGCTACGGACGACGACCTCAAGTAAATATGTCTTGAACTGTGCAGAGATTTTCTCACTTGGAATGATGTCTCTTAGCATTGAGCCAAGCAACTTAGTGGCTTCCTTAGAAATATAGTGCCGATCAAAACCATCACCAGCACGGGTAGCCTCAGGTATCTCAGAGTCCTTAATCCGTGCGCTCTGTTCAGCCCAATCCGTGGCAATGCTGACTAGGCGATAGAGAAGAAAGTGATAAGGTGTCGGCCACTCTTGATAGCTTTCCTCATCCGGCGGCACAGCTATCTGCTTAAGGATCTTCTCCGCGAAGTAGCCAAAATAGTGTAACCACATATGGTCTTGAAGCCCCTGATGGATACCCTCATGAATCATGATTTCGAAAAGTGTTATTCCCGAATTGATTGGGCAGCGGAACCTGCCTGCGTCATGGTAGGAACCTAGCGGTTTGTTAAGTTTCTCGATCAACTTATTATCTTCATCTAGCCGTCTGCATACAGCCTCTCCAATGGCCTTATCCAAACCGTTCTTCAGCGCCATCTCGGCGTCGGCAAAGAAAAATCGAAGCAATCTGTTATTTTCAGGAAGATATAACCTACTACCAACACTCTGGTTTTGATTGTTTTTCAACTCCACGTAGAGACGACTTCCAGGAGCATCGAGCAGTGCATCTATGTAGTGGTCAATAAAATCGGAGCGTATAGCTTCATTGGATTGAAGAAGCCTAAGGCAAAAATGTGGATGCGCAACCGCCAGATGGATGGTTAGCTCTGGAGAGGTGACCAGATTCAAGAGGACTTCATGGGCTTGCGTGCTGGCATCATCACGAACTAGACTCCACGACTTCAATTTTTGAAGTAAGGAATTCAAACGCTTTCGCCATGCAGGTAATACTATTGGTCTTTCACCTCGAAAAATAGCTGCCATATCAATTTGTTGCCTGTCGAAGCGATCAATCCAGCGCACGAGCAAAGACTGCCGCTTGGTCAAGGAAATTAGTTTCGGCAACTGAGGTTCGACTAATAATACCAACTCGTCATAGCGCCTAGTGAGATGCAAGTTTTCAATCAATTCACGGAATATGTGGACTCTACCTCGAGCAAGAGTAGGAAATCTTGTACGCCAAAAGAAATAGCAGGCAACGGATAATAGAAGCAGGTAAACCGCGCTTGAACTATCAAGCCCCCACTTCCACGACCCTAAACTATAGTACAGTCCAAGCCTTTCTAAGGTCGGAGCAAAAACTAAATAATGAATGAGGAGAAAAACTCCGCCACCGACAAACCAATCTCTCCAAGTCATGCAGAAGCGAAGGCGAAGCCTGTTAGTAGGGGAAATCAACGCCCAGACGGCAGCGATTACCCCTAATATGGTGAGCAAGCTAGCAGTATCAGTTTGTGTCGGCGTTGTCATATGATCTTCGTTTTTTGTGTTCAGTATTTTTCTGACAAGTTTACATGCGTCAGATAAATTTGTAATACATAGCTCGTTTAAAAAATCATGGGTTGGGGTGCTCCAACATTTTTGTAGATAAAAAAAGGCCAAGCCCCGACCTGTCGAGTTCACTAAGCTCAGGTGTTGAATGTATCAATCCAGCAAACACATCGTATGCATTTTAAATTGATGCTGTCCCAAACAGACATTTTTGTTTTCCTGTCCTGCTTCCGGTAAGCCAACACATCATGATGCAAGCAGCGCCCTCTTCTGGCACGAAGCGGACCACCTGAAGAGCCGTAAGGTCTGCTACGAGCGAAGAGCGGACCTGAGATTGTGGTATGTTAATTTATGGGGAGCAGGTCAATTGCATTAGTTATCTTTTTTGCTTTTCTTCCCATTCCTTTGCAGTGGTCTGATACCACTCTTCATGTGCTCGTTGTTCCTCGGCTCTGTCACTTGAGCTATAGTTGTCTGTTTTAATTTTTTTGCCTCCTTGGGAAATCGGCCTCCAGTCTTCTCTAATCTTTTTCACCTGCTCGGCTATCTGTGTCATTGGGCTCCTTGCTCCTAAGTAGCTAACCCCCTCGAAAAAAGCCATATCATAAGAATACTCATTCCGCTCTCTTTCAGTTGAGCCCGGCTGTTTAGACCAACTAATACTGACGGAATAAACTTGATCTTTAATCTGTTCATACTTGCAAAGACTGCTGTTGAGGGAATGGCCATTTTTCAATACGCTAACCTTGCTAAATGGTATACCTCTATTTTTTCTATGTTCTGCATTTACCAGTGGGGGATTAAATCCGATTTCAATATCATAGGCTGGGGCATTTCCGGTATTAGCAATATTGATATCAAAATAAAAAGCAGCCCAAGAATTTGGTTCAAGAGTCACAACGACATGAGGTTGAACTGATGCGTCAACCATCCTTTTTGTCTCGTCTGCTAATAGCCTTGTTACTCTCCACAAGAAAAATGTTGCAACTGCTGTTAGCAATGCTGCAAAAGCGGAGATAAGTGTGCCTACTGTGTTTATATGCTCTGCGATAAACTCGATCATGAGTTGTCCTTGGGGTGGCGTGCTAATTGTTTCCAAGAATAAAATAGCGCCCGGCTTGAAAAATTGCACGCTTATGGTTCGATTACCCTCAACGGTTAAGGCTTCAACTTCCCCCATGCGCCTCACCCAGCCGAAGGCTGTATGAGATCTGAAAAAGAACTTACTGACACTTGAAACGTGGCAGCGGCTAGGGTTGCTCATACCCTGCTTGTGCAGGATTTTAATTTCCATAACTGTCTCAAAAGTGACCATAAGCTCTCCCGAATCAGGAGAGCAGATTAACCCCTGGATCTGATTTCAGGCGTCGGATATGGATCACTTTCGCACCGTTAGTAACAAATGCTGCTGTATTCGAAGATGTGTATCGCTTTCTGTTGAATGGTTCTGGGCGGCTGGAACTGCGCCGCATTGACGTGGCCGCTGTCCGTGTCTTCCTTTGGAACTATAAATACCGCCGCTGTGTGGTGACAGCGCCTAACGTCTGCCGTATTAATCACTGTCATAGAATCGGGCGCGTGCGCGCTGCGATATATTGCTCCGCGAACGCTGCTGAGGGCGGCTTTAATGTTAGGCGTTTATTTGGCCTTTCACCCACCAGCATGAGTTCAATGCTGGTGAGTTACCGACAACAATATAAAGGGGTTGGCGTCATCAATCCTGAGTAGAGTCAAAGCCTTTAACTGGTTTTATGATCAGTGTCAATTGTTTGATTATTGATCGTTTACGAAGCTGCACGGGAGTCATATAACTAATGGGCAGGCATAAGCCTGTATCACGAGGAATCAGTAAAATGGCTGATGACAAGACCAAAATCGGTAGCCCTGACAATGATTTAATAAGTATCAAACAGGATTACGAGAGACGTGATTGGGCTGAAAAGTATGGAGTTAGTGAGGCCAAACTTATTCAAGCCGTACAGGCCGTAGGTCATTCGGCTAAGAAAGTACAGGCATGGCTTAAAGACCATTGATATATGAGCGCCTTCCGGGGCGCTTTTTTCTTTGTCCTTTGGAAGATGATTTATGGCTAATAATTTATTTATTACTTACGACCTCATTAAAACGAAAGATTATGCAGCTGTGTATGATGCAATTAAATCTTTAGGGAATTGGGCTGTACCAACTGAATCGAACTGGTATGTTAACTGTAGTTACTCTGCCGAGGATGCAGCCAAAATTGTAAGGGCGGTCATGGATAGTGATGATAAGCTTATTGTTGTAGACGCAACCAATAACTCAGCTTATTGGTACAATCTCTCGGATGAAATTAGTAACCAAATTCTGACTGAGTGGCACAAGTAATAAAAGGGGGGATAGCCCCCTTTTATTCAGAAGCTATCATAATTGACACATTAAATATACTGGGTTAATTCTTTCATCCCTGCTCCCTTGCTATATGTCCTGAATGCTTCCTTTTTGGCATTCTGCTCAGTATGTCCGGTAATGGCACAGAGTGAACCTTCATCACCCGGCATCCACATGCCGCATGCCATCGTCAGGCTGAAAGACTGGCTATCGAAGAACGCAGTTTCTTCCAGTTGTAATCTGAGATCCGAAAACGCCCAGTACCCGAGCTCTTGCGGTCTGTTACTGGAAGGTTTTACATTCTTCTATTGAAATTGAATATGAAAGGTGAATTTGAAACGTTCCTGCCATATGCCTCTGTCCGAGGCCTCCCGCCGGGCGGCCTGGCAACTGTCAGTATAGATCGTAACGGGAAATCAGTATAAAGGGAGACCATTGTTAAATTCGAGTTCCGGCAGTCCGGACAGATCAAACACACAAATACAACATGGAGATTAAAAGATGGGAAAATTTACAAGCTCGAATGATTATGCTGGCCCGTATTTCATACTGCGTCATGGCAGTCTCCGTCCCGGAGATATTATTCTGGAGCGGGGGTATGAAATGCACTCAGATATAATCTGCCAGCAGACCGGCAGCCACTACTCTCATGCAATGATATATGTTGGCGGGACGATTATTGAAGCCACAAGTGACGGAGGCGTATTCAGTCGTATTCCAAACCGATCGGCGGTAAGGGCCATATCTGATTTCAAAGTCCTTAGGCTGGCCAAAGATCCGGGACAAGAAATAACAACAATTGCGTGCAATCAGGCCCGTTACCTTGTGGGCAGCCAGTATTCAGTTGCTGAAGCCATTTTAGTGAAAGGCCCTGAATTTACGAGGAAATTCCGTGAAAACAGCAGAAAACAGTTTTGTTCACGCTTAGTGGCGCAATGCTTTAAAAAAGCAGGCATAAATCTTGTCAGTGATGCGAATTTCTGCTCGCCTGCTGAACTTGAACGATGCGGGCTTCTGGTGACAGTCCCTGATATGGTCCGCCGTGCTTCCGAACAAGAGGCCGCATTCGCGCTTGAGGTTTCGCCGCACGCCAGTCATGCTAAAAATACGGTTCGTTTTGTGGAAGCGGCACTCGGTATTTTAAAAAATCACGGTATCAAAACCGTGGGGGACTCAGACGGAGAAGTGACTGTCACGACGTTAAACGACATTACTCAGGCCGCATTCGAAAACAGAACTTCTCCCGGGCTTGACGGGGAAATGACGGAGGCCATGCGAGCATCGGGCTACCTAGACCATATTGAAATGGACAGGCAACAGAACCCCTTTCGCTATGATTTTGACCTGTTCAGTGCCCGGATTGGCCAGGATGCTGACGATAATGAAATTTCTGAGAGGCTTTGGGGGGAGATCAACAAAGAAGCTCAGGTTTTTATTCCCCGCCTGCAGTCATACATAAATGGCAAACATAATCTTGTATGGGATCTAGATTATTTTAAAGCCGAATTTTCTATATATGAAGGCCTATTGCAGGCGCTGTATGACCGTACCGTGATCATAGAACAGTACTCTGTCTTAAAAAAAGATATTCCGTTTTTCAGTGAAATTTATGAGCTAAGTAATGCTATTTTAAAAGAAATAAGGGAGCATGCACCGGAGATTGCTATTTCCTGAAGTTATCAATACCGTAAACTCATGAGGCGCACTTACTGACCTGATGTATCTTGGGCACCCACCGATAGCAAGCAAGACGTAAGCGCAGACAACTGCTGGTCAGTGCCCGGAAGACCAGCGCTGTTATACACGTTAAAAGGGCCGCAGTAATTCTGCAATCAGAGGCTGAGGGATCGGGATCAGACCGGTGTCAGCAAACGTTGCCGCTGTCATCTGCTTAAAAGCTGGCTGTTTTCCCGGAGACGCTTGATGGCATCCGGCACCAGTTGCAATAACTTGCGGAAGTTTGCTGCCGCATCTCGGTAACGAACATCCTCTGAGCCTGCTTCCGTTTCCGCAGATCCGAAAACCCCAATGTCGGAACTGTAGTGGTCGTCCTTCGCGGGACTGAAGGAAAAGTTCAGGCAAGAGATTTGAAGCGAGGAAATAATCTGGGGTAGTTTCGTAGTCCGCTATGAGCGAAGAGCAGAAGTCCGTAGTTGAGTCACCATGAATCTTGCTAACAATGCCGTGTGCCAATCAACTGGGAATAGATCAAGATGTAATAAAAAGATCAACTTAATTCTATAATGTCTGTTGTTATCTAGGAGCGGTTCCTTGAACCGCCTGCGATTTGGCTACGGTAGACTTATTGAGAATTTGCAGACCACCATGGCGAAGGTCGTCGATGCCAGCTACGGGGAAAAGGAGATCATCTTGTTAGTAAATATTGACTTCGACAATCAATCGACAGTTGCCAGTATTTCGTTGGAAGGTTGGGATCAACCGCTTGTCGAATTCCTCTCACGGTATTTTACCATCCAAGAAGACATTCTTCGTTTGGACTACTCCCACCTATCAACTAAGAACCTCATTACAGCTAAGAGTTGGCCTTATAGATCGCAAACAGAGCGTGAGCACTTTACGTTCGAATTCAAGGATGCGGCACAGCAGGGGCAGATAGCGCTGACCTTAAAAATTCTCGGACACGGATCCGCGGGGATCGAGAAGTCGTCCTCTATCTTGGACCCAAATTCTTACCTGCACGCTCAGGATATCTTCTGGGAGGGCATACTTAATGGCGATCCTCCGGGCTTACGTGAAATCATTGTGGCGGAAATCAAGTCAAGTGCGATTTGGGTTGAATGGTTGCTCGCTAACCGCTCATATTCTCGGAATAAGTATTTGGATGATCAGCAGATCATGAAGGCGTTGGTGGTCAATACGTCCGAGGAAGATTGCATCTATGTTCTTGATCTAGTCGACCCTCATCTGGGGGGGGATCCTTGGGCTTTCGAACAACTGGTCCAGCAGCATTGGCAGCCTGTACGCGACTACTTGGAAAAAAATATCAACAGGACGTCGGACTATTCAAACCGCGGAATGACTGAGTTGATCTCCTCTCTATATGCGAATTCGCCGACAGTGCAGAATTCCCGGTGGGCTTGCGAACAGGTTTTTGAACGAGCAGATCCGTCAGTATTTCCTGAGCTAATCCAACATTGTCGCGCGATATTGCCGGAGGATGTACGTAATCTGTTCCTGCGCTGGAACATCATTTCGAAGAAAGAGAAGAAAGACAATATCAAGCATTGCGTTGCCAAAGCCTTCTCGAGTCTTGCTACATTGTACGTGGACACCATACCCTCGGACCTCGCGCTTGCGGCTGCTTGGCACGAGTTTGGAGACCCAGCGCGGTCTAGTCAGCAAAGCGTCGTTGCCAGCCTCAGAGAACTACCATCCCAGGCGTGGGATAGAGAAACGCTGTGGACCCAATTAGGTCCGTCCGCCCGCGAGGCCTGGCGGCAGGATCTGTTCGATCGGGTTAATGAGGAACCTGAGTTAGCCCAAGGGCTCCTCAATTTTGCCTGCCTTTGGCTCGAGCAGACGGCATTCGCCGAAGTCGAGCCAGTGCTTTTGCGATTGATGGATGACGAGGAGCATCTGGCGTTTGCGAATCGGCTTGTCGGCACTGATGTAAGGCAACTGCAACTGAGGTGCAAGGGACTAGTGCGGTCCAAGCAAGGTGCACTGGACCTAGAGGGGCCGGTAGGTCGGAGCGAGGGTGCCGCTGTGTTGCCTAGCGTAGGAGCCCAAACTTGGCTGGGCGACCCTTCGGTGGAGCGCATCATCTATAGGGCGCTTAGCCAGATTGAGGAAGAATTTTGTTGCGAATATCCGGATACCTGGGGAGAGGACGAGGAAGCCCATACGGCGCGCCTCCTGAGTCTGACAAAGGTGGCGATTAGCAACGTGAGTAGCCAGTTGCGCCAACTCTCGGCTACGACGCGGGCGACGTATCCGAGCCTGACAGTGAACGTGCGTCAACCCAGTAAGCGGGAGGAAGGGGCGAACACACAAGCCGGTGCTCCGCTGGGAGCAGACGTGCTGTTCCTGAGCCGTATCGTGGACAAGGGGAAAACAGTGGTCCAGCGTGCGACCCTTATGCAGGTGAAAAAGCGCAAAGGCACTAATTCGGGACAGGCCTTCAGTTCGACGGTAGGCATTAACCTGAAACAGTGCGAGGACATACTCAAACAGTCAGAACACGCCTACTACCTATTCACGACTCCGGCCTCGCCTCGCCCGGTTCTCTGGGTTGCCCCAGCGCGGCTCGTCAGAAATTTGACCCAATTGCACACGAGCAAATCCACGGTTTCGGTGATGCAGGTGCGCGACGCCAGCTGCTCCTACGCGGATTTTTTTCTGCACGAGCTTGTTGGCCTGTGGGCTGGCGACGAGCATGAGGACATCATCGCCGTCGCCAACGGCGATCCTCGGCTTGGGCGAACACCTCGCCATATTGTTGAAATCGAGGTTCGCCGCCAATCTGATTAATGCTTCGGGGAGAAATTCATGTTCCAACTATAGGGCAGAATCGTCTACCGGGGCGGGGGTAGTCCAGTCTAATTGGCCTACACCCCGTTGATTGCCACAGATTGTTCTCATTAACGTCCGCTCCTGGCACAGAACGGCCTATCAGCAATATAAAAGCATTCAGATATATATCATTTCTATGAACATACCCGATTAACGGCAGAATCTCACGATTCTGCCGCTTTTTTATTATTTTTCAGGGAAGTAGTAATGAGCAACTCTGAAGGTTGGTAGTCATTTTAACAAACGCTTTCTGGTCTGCCGCAGTGGGCATCGGCTGATTGCGTAGCAGGGCCACTGGTATCTGCCGGTATCACCGACATTAACATTGAAAACGACCAGGACAGTCACGTCCGCCTGATAATTCGTGATGCCGAAGGTCGGATGGTTGACGGGCATGGAACTTTTAACCGGATGCCGGTGAAGGTCTTAGCCGTTATATCCGCAGAACAGGCATCCGCACAGACACCTTCCCCCACTGACTCCGAATCATTTACCAGCAACATTTCACCTTCCCAAACGCGCTTTATTACCTCATACGCCAGCCATCGCCGCTGGCGTTTTTTATTGACGGAGAAAATCCATGACGACACAAACGCAATGCGAACTGGTGCCCGCTAATGAACCTCAATTTGACCTTACTGCAACACCAGTACCTGACGAACAGCGTCTCGATTTCTGGCCGCTGTACTTTGGTACTATCCCGCAGTGGATAACGCTGGAACCACGCATTTTCGCCTGGATGGACCGCTTCTGTGATGAGTACAACGGCGGTATCTGGTCCTTTTACACGCTCAGCAATGGCGGCGCGTTTATGGCTCCCGATGCTGACAGTGATGATAAATGGCATCTGCTCAACAGCATGAACGACAATGATGCGGAAATGAGTGCGGAAGCCGCCGGTATCGCTGCCTGCCTGATTGAATACAGCCATCACGCCTGTCGCACCGAATGCGATGCCATGACTGAGCACTATTACCGACTGCGGGATTATGCCCTGCAGCACCCTGAATCCAGCACCATTCTGCGCATTATTGATTGAGGACACTCATGATGGAACAGTCAATTTCCCCACTGGCTCCGGTACTCCCACTAAGCGCACAACGCACTGTGCAACATGCCCTGGCCCTGCTTGACCGCCACCTGCGCGAAACTGGCGTGGCGTTCACCTCCACACAGGCCGCCCGCGACTGGCTGCGGTTGAAAATGGCCGGGCTTGAGCGAGAGGAGTTTATGGTGCTTTATCTCAATCAGCAGAACCAGTTGATTGCCCACGAAACCCTGTTTGCCGGTTCCATTAGCAGCACCGAGGTACATCCCCGTGAGGTGGTCAAGCGGGCTCTGTACTTTAATGCGGCAGCAGTGTTATTTGCGCACAACCACCCTTCCGGTGACACCACACCCAGTCAGGCCGATAAAGCTGTCACGCAGCGTCTGGTGCAGGCGCTCCAGCTCGTTGATATCCGTGTGCCTGACCACCTTATCGTCGGTGGCACGCAGATATTGTCGTTCGCTGAACACGGTCTGCTTTGAGGTATTACATGAAAATTATCAGTAAACGCCGGGCGATGACGATTTACCGTCAGCATCCGGCCTCCCGTATTTTTCGCTACTGCACCGGCAGATACCAGTGGCGCGGCAGTGTCTGTCATTACAACGGTCAGGTAGTTCCTGACATTCCCGGCGTGCTGGCGGTATACGCCGAACGTCGCCAGGACCGCAACGGACCGTATGCCTGCCTAATGAGTATTACCCTGAACTGACAATAAAGGAGGCTATAAATGAGTAACATCACATGGGGCCTGCAGCGGGACATTACGCCACGCCTGGGAGCCCGTCTGGTGCAGGAGGGGAACCGGCTGCACTATCTGGCTGAGCGGGCAAATATCACCGATAAGTTTAGTGATGCCGAGTGTCTGAAGTTGGATGTCGCATTCCCGCATTTTATCAGTCAGATGGAATCAATGCTGACCACTGGTGAAATGAATCCTCGCCATGCCCACTGTGTCACCCTGAACCACAATGGTTTCACCTGCGAAGCCGATACCCTTGGTAGTTGCGGCTACGTATATATCGCCATTTATCCCACTCAACGCTAACGAATTTCACGAGAGCAAACATGAAAACTCTACCGGCTACAATTTCGCGGGCGGCGAAGCCCTGTCTGTCGCCCGTTGCAGTCTGGCAAATGCTTCTTACACGGCTACTAGAAAAACACTATGGTCTGACCCTGAACGATACGCCATTCAGTGATGAAACTGTTATTAAGGAACATATTGATGCTGGTATCACCTTGACTGATGCAGTCAACTTTCTGGTGGATAAGTACGAACTAGTGCGTTTTGATCGGAAAGGATTTTCGTGGCAAGAGCAGACCCCGTATCTTTCCGTAGTGGATATTTTGCGAGCAAGGCGCTCTACCGGCTTGCTAAAAACTAACGTGAAATAAACGCTTAAATACAGAGCAGACCAAAGGAAAGCAAAATGCTAATCTCACAGACGAAGAGGCTCCTGCTGTAACCTCCCCTCCCCTGCAAAAAACCTGACATTTTCTTTTAGGACCAACAATGGGACCAAATTGAAAATTGAATTGAAGGTTAAAACTTATCAAACAACAAGTTACACAACCAATTCAGACTCCGCCAGCCCACCAAAATTCTCCATCGATGATTACCAGAGTCATCCGATGAAGTCCTAAGAGCCCGCACGGCGCAAGCCATGTGGGCTTTTTTGTGTCTATCGTTGTCCGAGGGCAACCAGCTTAATCCAGAGAAATCGATGCAGCTCTCGCGTTTAGGAAAAGGGCTCGTCGTACCCTCGATTGCAATTTCTGTTTACGAAATTTATACCGCTGAGAATAAGGTCTCAGAATCGGGGCGGCAAATAGTGATAAACGCCGCAGGCTGCGTAATGGCGGGATTGATGTATGGGCCAGATGCACCTGTTTGTGTACTTATTGGTGGTTTTGTCAGCGGTGCTCTTGCAGTATGGGAGATGGGGAGTGTGTGGAATTGATTATGAAACAGGTTAATTCAATATCTCTGGTAAAGGGTCAGGAAGCGACAGATTTATCCCAGGCGCAGTCTAACGTAGTGATCAATGGCAATAGCACAGGCATTATTGTACAAGGGCAAATACTGGAAGCAGCTGTTCAGGTTAATGATCATCACTATATCTTTTTTAACGAATGACATTATTTTCGAGGAGTCACTGACAATTGCTCTTATCGATGCTAAGGATGGCGTTAAAGAAATCGTCCGTTTGGGTAATGAGTATTCTACGGGAAGTTTTGAGGTATTATCCGTTGCCGTAGCTAGTATCAATTTCAGATTCATTGGTAATTTTCTCTGGACAGTGAACAACGTCGACTCCCCGCGCTTAAGGCTTCCTTTTGGCTCAGACCCCAAGGTGTAAAACGAGAGGCTGGCCTGAAAAAATACATGACGATTTCAGCCACTCCTGCGCCAGAGAAAGTTCGTTGATGCGACTTTCTGCAAAGCGCAACGTCAGTACGTTAACATTGTAAAGGCCCCGACAAGACCTCTTATTATGTAGCTCGTAAAGCTACATTCTGCACGCGTCCATTCACACACTTTATTTATCCAGGCATAAGTCTGGAAAAACTCAGTAAATCAACATCCTTAACAGAATCTATAGTTTCGAAATTACACCACCCGCGTATACTGCATTCACGCCACCGAAAAACACCTGATCGCAAAAGGATTCGCACCCATGACAGCGTCCTCAAACCGCATCGTAAGCCAGGCTATCGTGGCTCTCACGTTTTTGTTCAGCGGCTGCGTTTACCATGATTATCCCTCCCCTCGTATTGAGGGCACATTGAATAACGCAGGAAAACCGCTGCCCCGGGTAACCGTTTCATTAGTGGAATTCGACCGACACATTGCCACGACACAAACGGATAATAACGGGTATTTTTCTTTCGTACCGCAGGGAGACTGGCATGTTTTTATACCCGTCGGACCGCAAGATCGCCTGAGTAGCTGGACACTGACAACAATCGACCCTCAGGGACAAAAACGCGATATTTACACATCCCAACGCTTTGGCGGGCCTTTTTCAGGCTATTCCAGGAGCGACAGCGTGAAACTGTTCTGCGAACTCTCCCCAACAAGCGGCGAGAGTCAAAATATATTTTGCGAAGCTCAGTGAGTTAATTAACTTTACTCATGGCCAAAAGCCACCAGTAATATGTATATACATGCCCCAGGTACACGGCATTGAACCTGAAAATAATTAATTCCTCTGCGTAACTAAATACGCTTCACGGTATAACGCCAAAATAACATTACAGTTTTTTCCTAAAGCCACGCCGCTTCGTCTGTGCCATGCTGAATCACGCTCATAACCGATAACGTTAAATGAGGATATTATGAAAAAAACAATTATCGCATTATCTGCCGTTCTGCTGGCTTCCCCAGTATTTGCTGCGACCACACATGCAACTGACGATACCGTCGCTGCGGCGAAGGCAAACGCCAACGACGCGAAGCAAAAACTGCACGAAGAGCAGAATAAAGGCGAAGAGCTGAAGCTGAAACAGAAGCATGCTGCAGAGGGTAAAACCGAAAACTTAGGCAGCAAGGTCAGCGAAGATTCCCAGAAAGCCTGGCATAAAACCAAAGAAGGCACCGAGAAAGGGTGGGATGCCACCAAAGAAGGTGCTGAGAAAGGCTGGAATAAAACCAAAGAAGGTGCCAGCGAGCTGGAAAAGAAAGTCACTGAGTAATCCCTTCGAGAGGCCGCAGACGCGGCCTTTTTTATTCCCTCCTGCCCTGCTCCCTGCAGACTAAACTTGTCTCAGGGGGACTCCATCATGAACAGCGAACACACCGCACCTGAAACCCAGGGCGTTACCGTTGAATTACTCTCCGTCGTCGATCTGGGTCCGGAAATAGCGGGCATGGCCGGGCGCCAGCTTCGCATGCGCAAAGTCACTCTCGCTCCCGGCGCGGTCTTTGGTCCGGTGCACAATCATATCGACAGACCGGGCACCGTGTTTATCCTTGAAGGTACCATCACCGATCATCGTCACGGTATTGCGACTGATTACGGTCCCGGTGTCGGCTGGCCGGAAGATCACAACACGGTCCACTGGCTGGAAAACCGGGGTCCGGTAACCGCCGTCGAGATCTCGGTGGATATTATTAAGACGTCCTGACGCCTAAAAGCCGAATAGATCCCCGGGGTTGCGCGTTAACGCCTTGCCACCCCTAAAGAGATCCTGAGATGCTGCGACGCCTGGTTATTCTGTTCGTGTTGCTCTGTCCGCTGGCGCAGGCCGCCCCGCAGAGCTATACCATTGATACTGAAAACACCGCCATACGGTTATCCTGGCACGCCTTCGGGGGGATCCTCTCCTGGGCCAGATTCAGTGGCGTCACGGGTTCCGTAACGCTTAACCCGGATAAGGATATCGATGACCATATTCATGTCACCCTTCCCGTGGCCACCCTGGTTGCCTCAAACAGCCTGCTCACCTGGCAACTGAAAAGCGACATGTTTTTTGAATCTGAACGTTATCCTGTTATCGAATTTATCAGCTCACGCGTGGTCGCTCAGGGTTCAGGAACGTTCAGGGTGTTCGGAACATTGACCGTACGCGACATTGCCCGCCCGGTCATTCTGGACGCCGTCGTGAAAGATCCGCACGCGCCGGTCCTTACGCTGGATGCGACAACAACCATTTCGCGCGCGGCCTACGGCATGGATAAATTTGCGCTGGTCGTTGATGACAGGATTGCCATCACCATTGCGATTCAGGCTAACGGTATCCCGTCATCCTGAAATCAGGCTTTGCAGCTGCTCTGCACTGCCCCGCAACTGTGGGAGCGGGTTGCGGCCGATCAGCACAAACTGATATCCCGCTTTCTGCCACCACACCAGGTTCATGTCGTGCCGCTGTTCCTGTTGAGCGGCTGTCGTTGTCTGCTCTGCCGGGGAGATGCACAGCGCCATCGGGCCATAGTCGGCATTTATCCAGGCTATTTGCGCGATAGAGGTGGTTTCATAGCGCAGCATGCGGACCATTTTAAGCTCTGCTCCATGCAGGATAAGCTGTGACGCCTGAAGTTGCAGGCCGATATCCTGCGCTGCCCGTTCCAGCCCACGCTGCAGAACATGCGGCGCGCTGTCCATATCCAGCAATGTCTCTACGCTGTAAAGCGACATGTATTGCGCTTCGAGGTCACGAATATGGGCGTTTTCATCAGACGGTGCGAAAGCGGGTCGCAACCCATATCCCACGCCGGAACCGACCACCAGGAAACTGACCGACGCGGCAATGAGTGCGCGCCGGCTTACGCCAGCCGGGGTAGCGGGCTTCGGATCGGGCAGTTCCGCCAGCCGGGCCTGCATTTTCTCCAGAGGAGCATCATCCAGCATAGCGGCAAACGCGCCGGGGTAATCCGCATTGCTTTTCATTAACTCGGCGGTCCGCCCGGAGAGGCGCTCGTCACGTCTCAGCTCTTCTTCAAATTTTTGCGCGTCGGCATGACACATCTCGCCATCTATCCATGCCACGATAGCCTCATCGTTATAGGGCGCTGTAAAACGGTGCGCGTTCAAGAGCGTTTCTCCTTAACCGGGGGCAAGGCATCGGCAGACGCTGCCAGCGTTGCCCGTGCCGTCGCCAGTCGGCTCATTACGGTACCGATCGGCACCGCCAGGGTGTTCGCGGCTTCCTGATAGGTAAAGCCTTCGACATACACCAAAAAAACCGTGTTGCGCTGGGCTTCCGGGAGCGCGTTGACGCGCTGCATCACCTTCAGGTAATGCAGGTGCGTCTCATCCTGTTCACGGGTATCCGGTGCCAGAAGCTCGTCGCTGGCGACAAACCCCTGCCCCTGACGAACATGGCGTGCCCGAAGCTCAGAGATCCAGATGGAGTGCAATATCGCAAACAGCCACCTGTCGATACGCGTACCGGGCATGTACTGACTGCTTTTTTCAAGCGCGCGGACGCAGGTGGACTGAACCAGCTCTTCGGCGACATCCCTGTTTCGCGACAACACCAGCCCATAACGCCAGAGACGTGAGAGGTGTGCGGCTAACTGTTGGCGAACCTCACGGGTAGCGATGTGTTTTCCCTCCACGAGAAAATCAGGATTCCGGATGTCCGTTAATGGCAGCCTGCAGGTCACGGTACTCTTCACAGGACTGGCCGCAAATACTGGCAATCACTTTCAGTTGCTCTTTGGCCAGATCCGGCCGTCCCTTGACCATCCACGCCTCGCCCAGGTATTCACGGGCTTTGGCATAATCCGGGGCGATAGCCAGCGCACGCTGGTAGTAACCGATACCTTCATCCGTACGACCCAGTTTGCGGGTGGCATACCCGCGATAGTTCCATGCTTCAGCCGTGTTGTTATTTTTTAACGAATCAAGAAGGTTCAGCGCCGCCTGGTACTCGCCTTTTTTAGCAAGGTGATAGGCATAGTTGGTTTTGTCCTGATCGCTAAGGCTGCTGCTCTTATCGGGCACACATTTCTGAGTTGCACTGTCATACACCTGTCCGGACGGACAGTCGGGTGTTTTGCTCTCGGTACTATTATCGCCCATCGCCAGCGCGAGAGGAGACAACAGGGAAAAAATCAGCACCGGGATCAAACGCACAGAGGTGGTGTTCATAAAAGGCTCCAGGGTGAAATGGGAATGACGTCAGTAAACGCGTGAGCGATGCATTTTATTCATTCCCGGGCCCCTCTTTTTTTCTCAGAATCATGTTGACGTCGTATCCCCATTAAATATTGACCGGGATATTTTATCTTTACTCCCTGTTAGTTGTTATTTTTCTCTCAGTAGCAGAATTCCGGCACCGCACAAGAATATATTTTTAATTAATTACTAACATAATATATGTTATATCAAAAACGTTACCCTAACTTAAACGCACATTAAGCCGGCATAAACAATAGCGTTTAACGCCATCCTAAAAAAAGTCCCCTGCTAAATATTTATTCATGGCAAATGATAAAACACCGCATTTTACAAACAAATAAAAAAACAATAAATACAACATGTTATATTTTTAAAATTATAATAGCCAGCTATGAATTAATGCCCCCTTCAACGCTTCATACAGTGTTTACAGATGCTTAATTTGCACATTCAGACTTTTCTGGCTATATCATTTTTATATCGTCAAAACCAATACCTCTATTAATTACAGGGTTTTATACAACACAAAAATACAAATAAACGACATTCTCTCTCATGAGTAATTAGATTCGCTCTGATGTTGCCACTCTGGATTATGGCGGGCATCGTTCGCTCTAAAAAAAATAACGGTGAGTGCTGCGTAAATAACAGCAACTCCGCCGGGGGCGTGCTTTACCTTCCGCAGAGATGGCGCATCTTGCACGCCGTTCACGACAACTCTGCTGGAGTAATACCTAAATGAGCCAAATCTCTGTTATATCGAAACTCACTGGCGTGGAAACTACCACGGAAGGCACACAGGTTACGCTGAGCCATTCCTCTATCGTTGAGCTTCATGTAGAGCGAGCCGATGTCTCCCACTTCGCCCGCAGTGGTAACGATCTGGTGGTCACGCTGCACTCTGGCGAGGTCATTACCCTGAAGAATTTCTACGTCACCGACGCGGAGGGGGTGAGTCAGCTGGTCCTGGAAGAGAGTGACGGTGCGCTGTGGTGGATTGAAGATCCTACCGGGGCTGCTACCTACGAATCTATCGCCTCCACGGACGTATTACTGGCGGCCTCAGGCGGTGATACCGGTGGCGCAGCCATCTGGCCATGGGTACTCGGTGGTCTTGCTGTCGCAGGCGGGATCGCTGTCGCGGCAAGCAGCGGCGGCGGAGGGGGTGGCGACGATGATGATGACAATACGAACCCCGGCACGCCGGGCAATCCTTCCGATCCGGATACCACACCGCCAAATGCGCCTTCCAACCTTCAATTCTCCTCAGATGGTAAAACTGTCACAGGTACTGCCGAACCCGGCAGTACGATTACGCTGAAAGACGCGGACGGCAATCTGGTCGGCACGGGTAAAACCGGTAGCGACGGCAAATTCACCATTGTTCTGGGCACACCGCTGACGAATGGCGAGCAACTTACCGCCACAGCAACCGACTCATCAGGCAATACCAGCCAGGCCGGCCATGTTACAGCACCGGATACCACCGCACCCGATGCGCCCGATATCGTAATTGTGAATGACGACGTTGGCGGAGAAACCGGACCGCTGACTAACGGTCAGCGTACCGATGATGCCCGCCCCACCTTCAGCGGCATCGGCGAAGCAGGCAGTACCATCACCCTGTACGATAATGGTCGGCCGATTGGCACGACCAAGGTTGATGCCAGCGGAAACTGGACCTTTACCCCGGGTACAAATCTCGCTAACGGAAGCCATTCCATTACCACCACCGCGACCGACGCGGCAGGTAACACCAGCCCAGCCTCCGGCGCCGTGACCTTTGTGGTGGATACCGTCGCCCCCACAGCGCCAGCCATCACGCTCGTGTCAGACGATACCAATCCGGTCACCGGCTCGGTCAGTAACGGTGGTAGCACCAACGATCAGCGACCACAGCTTACCGGCACCGCGGAAGCCGGATCTACGGTCACCATTTATGATGGCGGGATCGCGATTGGCACCGCTGTCGTTGCCAGCAACGGCACCTGGACGTTTACCCCTTCGATCAATCTCAGCGAAAGCACGCATCAGCTCACCGTCCGGGCAACCGACGCCGCCGGTAACACCGGACCGGCTTCCCCGGTGTTCACCGTTACCGTCGATCTCACCGCACCAACTGCGCCAACCGCCATCGTGCTAAACGATGACACGGGCGCCATCAAAGGCGCAATTACCTCTGGCCTGTTCACTGATGCCACTAAACCTGTTCTTGCAGGGAGAGGAGAGCCCGGTGGGACAATTACGATTTTTGATAACGGCGTGCCCATTGCGACCGTTAAAGTTCAGCCCAACGGCACCTGGAGCATCACACCGGACAAACCGCTTTCGGAGGGGGCTCACTCAATAACGGTGCAGGTCACCGACGCTGCCGGGAACCAGAGTGGGTTGTCGCAGCCAATCAACTTCATTGTCGATACCACGCCGCCGGAAACGCCCGACATCACGCTTAATCCGGCAGGCACGCAGATTACCGGCACTGCCGAGCCAAACAGCAGCATTGTCATCACCAGCAGCGACGGCACCATAATTGGCCGGACGACAACGGACGGCAACGGCAACTTCGTTGCCACGTTAACGCCGGCGCAAACTAACGGCCAGCAGATCTCCGTGGTGGCGTCTGATGCTGCTGGTAACCAGAGCACACCTGCGACCGTCACGGCTACGGACACAACCCCTCCTGTCGCCCCCGGAAACCTTCAGGTGGCAGATAACGGCCAGAGCGTCAGCGGCACGGCGGAGCCAGGCAGCACCGTCACCATTAAAGATCCTAACGGCGCGGTCATCGGTGAAACCACCGCCAACAGCGATGGCACCTTTACGGCGGTTATTAGTCCTGCACAGACCAACGGTGAAGTGCTGACGGTCGTGGCAACCGACGGCAGCGGTAACGCCAGCCTGCCCGCTACAGCCGATGCACCAGATACCACGGCGCCACTGGCTCCGGATAACGTTGTTGTCTCAGATGACGGTACCAAAGTGACAGGTACCGCAGAGCCGGCCAGCACCGTGACCATCCGCGAAAATGGCGTCACGGTTGGCGAGGCGAAAGCCAATGACGACGGCAGCTTCACCGTCACGCTGACCCCACCCAAAGCCAACGGTGAAACCCTGACCGCAGATGCCACCGATCCCGCCGGCAATACCGGGCCAACAACGCCTGCCATTGCGCCGGATATTACCGCCGCGCAAACGCCGGTTATCGTTTCAGTGGACGACGATGCCTCTGCCACTACGGGCCCTGTCGCCCAGAACGGGCTCACTAATGACCGGACGCCAACCATAAACGGAACGGGCGAGCCTGGCACAACCATCACGCTCTCCAGCGGCGGCACGGTCATCGGCACGGTACTCGTTCCGGCATCTGGCGTATGGAGCATCACGCCATCCTCGCCGCTTGCTGATGGCGGCCACGTGCTGACGGCAACGGCAGTTGACGCCGCCGGTAACCCAAGCGGGCCATCAAATGCCTGGAGTATCACTGTCGACGGTACTGCACCCGAAGTACCGGTAATTTCGCAAGTGGTGGACGATGTTCAGGGAAGCACAGGTGCGCTCACCGCAGGTGCCATTACGAACGATCCAACCCCGACACTCAACGGCACTGCAGAACCGGGCTCAACGGTCACCATTCGTCTGGACGGTGTTGATATCGGCACCGCGCTGGTCGGTAGCGGCGGCGCGTGGACATTTACGCCAGGCACACCGATTGGTAACGGTGAGCATACCCTGACCGCCGTCACCACCGACGCGGCAGGTAACATCAGCCTGCCGTCAGGCGGCTTCACCTTTACGGTCGATATCACCCCGCCACCGGCGGCGACCATCACAACCGTAACCGATGACGTCGGTGACGTTCAGGGCCCGCTCACCAGCGGCGACACCACGGATGACACGCAACCGTTGCTTCAGGGCAGCGCGCCGGCGGGTACGGTTATTACGCTTTATGATGGCAATACCCTGCTCGGTACCGCCACACTCGACGGTACCGGCGGCTGGAGCTTCACCCCTACCACCCCGCTCACCAACGGCTCGCACTCTCTGACGGTTCATGCGACCGATACCGCGGGGAATACGACCGTCTCCAGCCCGTTTGTGCTGGTGGTCGATACCGTAGCACCCGCCACGCCGGAGACGCCAGAGATCACCGTGAACCCTGACGGCGGCACAACAGAAACCCCGCTGAACCCGGGAGAGACCACCCGCGATACCACGCCGACGCTGAGCGGCACCGGCAATCCGGGCGATACCGTGACTATCTACAACGGCACCGACAAAATTGGTGACGCCGAGGTGGACAGCAACGGTAACTGGACATGGACACCGGATACCCCACTGGCCAACGGTACCTACGACATCACCCTGACCGTCACCAACAAGGACGGCGCGGGCAACGAAAGCGCCCCGTCCCAGCCGGTGACCATCACCATTGACACCGACCCGCCAGCTACGCCAGCAGCACCGGTGATTACGGACAGCGTCAGCCAGATAACCGGACCGGTTGCCGACGGGGAAACCACAAACGATCCGCGTCCGGTCCTGAGTGGCACCGGCACAGCGAACGATGTGCTTATTATTTATGACAGCATTAATGGTCAGCCTGCCACCGAAGTGGGTCGCGTCACCGTAGACAGTAACGGCAACTGGAGCTGGCGCCCTGACGCCAGCATTGATGAGGGAAGCCACGAATTTACCGCCACCGCCACCGACGAAGCCGGTAACGTTTCGGCGGCGTCACCGGGGATCACTATCACCGTTGATACCGTGGCACCTGATACGCCTGTCATTAGCGCCGTTGGCGGTAAGCCAGACGGTGGTGTTACCACGGATACTACCCCCGGTGTGGGCGGTACTGGCACTGCGGGCGAAACGGTCATCGTTTATAACAATGGCGTTGAACTAGGACGCGTCGAAATCGGCAGCAATGGCGAGTGGTCTCTCGATCTTCCGACCCAGACTGATGGCCCACTCAACATCACCGTTGCGGCAGTCGATGCTGCGGGTAACGTCAGCGGCCTCAGCCCGGTCTTCACCGTCACCGTTGATACCACTGCGCCAGAAATCCCGCTGATTAACGCGGTGTCTGACAGCCAGCTCACAAGCAATGTGCTTTATACCCGTGATGGCACGCCTACCCTCACGGGCACCGGCGAACCGGGTACCACCGTTATCGTCTCCGTAGACGGTACAGCATCCACGGTGCCGGTAACGGTACAGCCGGACGGCAACTGGAGCTGGACCGCCGACAGCACGCTGGCGGAAGGCCCGCATACCTTTACCGTCTCCGCGGTCGATCCGGCTGGCAATACGTCCGGTAGCTCTGCACCGCTTAGCGTTAACGTCGATACTCTGGATCCGGCTGCTCCCGCGGTTACTGGCATAGCCGCTCAAGGTACTCCATTGACCGGCACCGCCGAAGCGGGGGCTACCATCACTGTAACCGATAACAATGGTAATGTTCTCGGTACAGGCGTAGCCACCGGTGGCACCTTCTCCATCGCGCTCAGCCCAGCCCAAACGGATGGCGCTGTGCTGACGGTGACCGCGACCGATGCCGCGGGCAACCTCAGTCCTGACGCATCCTACACCGTCACCGGTACGCTGCCGAATCTTCCGGATGTGCCCATCATTACGGCGATTAACGATGATGAAACGCCTGTCACCGGCGACGTGAAAGACAAAACCACCAACGACATTACCCCGACACTCGTGGGTACGGCCGAAGCGGGCAGCATTATCACCATCTACCAGGACGGCATCGCGGTTCCGCTGATCAACGTGATTGCTGATGCGGACGGTAACTGGAGCTATACCCCACTGATTGCGCTGGGTGAAGGGCTGCACACCTTTGAAGTAACCGCGACGGTCGGGCTCTCGACCAGCGGCCGCTCGCCGGTTGCAACCGTCACCGTTGACCTCACCGCACCGGACACGCCGACCATTGGCTCAGTGATTGATGATGTCGGCCCTGGCACTGGTCAACTCACCAACGGGCAGACCACCAACGACAACCAGCCTACCCTTACCGGCTCCGGCACGGTGGGCGATACCATCTCCGTTTACAGCAACGGAACCCTGCTGGGTACCGCACTGGTCGGCAATACGGGGACCTGGGTCTTCACACCGCCCGCGCTGGCGGAAGGCAATAACGTTCTAACCATCCGCGAGACCGATCCCGCGGGCAATGAAAGTGGTCTGTCGACAGACTTCACCATCGTCGTTGATACGGTTTCCACCACACCGGTGATCACTAACGTAACGGATAATGTGGGCAATGCTGCCACCACGATTGTGAGCGGCGATCCGACTAATGACGCGACGCCAACCCTTTCGGGGACGGCGGAAGCGAACAGCGTGGTGAAAATTTTCGACGGCGGTACCCAGATTGCCGTGGTCACGGCTGACGGCACCGGTGCCTGGACGTTCACCCCTGACACCGCGCTCGGCGAAGGGTCTCACGCTTTCACCGTTACCGCCACCGATCCACAGGGCAACGTCAGCCAGGTGTCTAACGGCTGGAACGTCGTGGTTGACCTGACGGCGCCAACGGTTCCAACGCTGGATACGGTTAACGACAATGCCCCTGGCGGCGTGACCGGCAACCTCACCAGCGGGCAAGTCACCAACGACACCACCCCGACGATCGGCGGCACCGGACAACCGGGCAGTACAATCCATATCATGAATAATGGTACGGAGATTGGTCTTGCGACCGTCGACGGAAGTGGTAACTGGACCTTTACCCCGAGCACGCCGCTGGGCGAAGGCAACTATCTCCTTCGCGCCTACGCCACCGATGCGACAGGCAATGCGTCAGCAAACTCGTCGGTCTTTGCCTTTACCGTGGATGCAGCAGGCCCTGCTGCGCCACTGGTCAGCAGTGTGATTGACGACGTCGGCCCGGTCACCGGTACGCTCACTACCGGCAACAGCACCAACGACGCGCGTCCGACCTTCAACGGTACGGGCGAAGTGGGTGCCACAGTGCATATCATTGTGGATGGCAACCAGATTGGCACCGCGGTGGTTAATGCCCAGGGGAACTGGACCTACACGCCTGACACCGCCCTGAGTGACGGGCCTCATGCCATCACCTTCAATGCCACCGATGCGGCTGGCAACACCGGCAGCACGACGGCACCGTTTAACCTGACAGTGGATACGGCACCACCGGCGGCACCGGCCATCACGACCGCGGGAGACAACGCAGGCAGCGTACAGACGCCGCTGACTTCCGGGCAAAGTACCGACGACACCACGCCAACGTTGACGGGCACCGCGGCAGCCAACGCCACGGTGACCATCTATGAGAACGGACAGCCGGTCGGCACCGCGCTGGCGGATGGCACCGGAGCATGGAGCTTTACGCCGTCATCAGCGCTGAGCAATGGCAGTCATACCTGGACCGCGACCGCGACCGACGCGGCGGGGAACGTCAGCCCGGCTTCGCCTGGCTTTACGCTGGTTGTTGATACCAGCGCACCCAATGCGCCGGTTATCAGCCAGGCCGTTGACGATGTGGGCAGCATCACCGGCCCGCTCAGTTCAGGACAGACAACCGACGACACCGTGCCACGGCTTGTCGGGACCAGTGAGCCGTTTGCGACTGTGAATATCTACGAAGGCACAACGCTTGTCGGAACGGGCACCGCGGATGCCAGCGGCAACTGGAGTATCTTGCTCACGACCACCTTAGCCACGGGCGCGCACAGCTTCACCGCGCAGGCCACGGATGCAGCGGGTAATACCAGCGTTTCGTCAGCGGCCTTTAGCCTGACTATCGACACGACGCCGCCAGCCCTGCCGGTACTGAGCAGCATTGTGGATGATGTGGGCAATGCGGCTACGCCGATTGCCAATGGCGGATTGACTAACGACGCGCAGCCTACCCTCACGGGTACGGCGGAAGCGGGCGCCACGGTGAAAATTTTCGATAACGGCGTCCAGATCGGTAGCGCGGTCGCGACCGGCGGGGCATGGAGCTTTACCCCTTCTCCGGCGCTGAGCAACGGGTCACACAGCCTGACCTTTACCGCCACCGATGCCGCGGGCAATACCAGCGCCCCGACCACCGCCTATGTGATCAACGTGGATGCCGCCGCGCCAGCTGCGCCGATCATCAGTGCGGTTGTCGATGATGTCGGCAGCATCACCGGACCGGTAACCGGCAATAACCCGACCAATGACGCGCGCCCATCGCTGAACGGGACCGCCGAAGCCAACGCGACGGTGCGCATCTATGACGGCACGACGCTTGTCGGCACGGTCACCGCCGATGCGAACGGCAACTGGACGCTACCGCAAACCACCACCACACTGACGGAAGGCACGCATAACTTCACCGCCACCGCCACCGATGCCGCGGGCAACACCAGTACGCCATCGGCCACCACCACCATTACCGTGGATCTGACTGCACCGAACGTGCCGGCAAGCCTTGCCGTGATCACCAACGGTACGCACGTCACCGGGACCGCCGAAGCGGGTAGCACCGTTACCATCACCACCAGTACCGGAACAGTGCTCGGTACCGCGACGGCTGACGGCAGCGGAAACTTTAACGCGACAATCACGCCGGCCCAAACCAACGGTGAATCACTGCTGGTCTATGCCACCGATAAGGCGGGTAACGCCGGTGTCAGCACGTCGGTGATTGCCCCTGCGACGCCGGTGCCGAACGCACCGCTTATCACCACCATCAACGATAACGTCGGCACCGTCACCGGTAACCTGACCAACGGTAAAACCACTGACGACACCACGCCAACCCTGAGTGGTACGGCCCTGCCAGGCACCACCGTCACGCTGTATAACAACGGCGTGTCGATGGGAACGGCAGTGGCAGATAGTTCAGGCAACTGGACCTTCACCACCCCGGCGTTAAGCGAAGGCTCTCACGCCTTTACCGCCACGGCGACGAACAGTTCGGGCACCAGCCCGGTCTCTTCCGCCACCAGCGTGATTGTCGATCTGACGGCGCCAACGGCCCCAACCGGAACCTTTAACGCTGACGGTAGCGTATTGACCGGTAACGCGGAGGCAGGCAGTACCGTCTCTATCCGTCTTGGCGATGGCAGCACGGTGACCACAATCGCGGGCAGCAACGGCACCTACAGCTATACCTTCCTCAATAAACAGACGGAAGGTCAGACGCTGCAGATCACCGCCACCGATGCCGCAGGTAATACGTCGCAGCCCGGCTCAGCCCTCGCACCGATCGTCCCGCTCTCCGCCAGCAATAACGTCGAAGAGCTGGATATCAGCACCACGGCCACCGTCACCAACAGCCAGTACAGTGATTATGGCTTCCTGCTGGTGGGTGCCGTAGGCAACGTCCTCACGTTGCTGGGTAATGATACTGCTCAGGTGGACTTCACGGTGGGCAGCGGCGGCAATGCAGATATTGTGGTGAACGCCAATGCCACGGGTGCGGTACTCTCCCTGCTCAATACCCTTGAGCTGGTGGTACAGCGCTGGGACAGCGTCAACGGTACCTGGACTACCGTGGTGGATACCGGACAACCCCAGTTTGCCGATCTGCTGACCCTCGGGGCCACCGGCGTATCGCTGAACCTGACCGGGCTGGCGAACGGCGACTACCGGGTGCTGAGCTATAACACTAACCTGCTGGCGACCGGCTCCTACACCAGCCTCGATGTGGCGGTGAAAGAAACCAGCGCCGGTACCGTGACGGGCGACACCAGCCTGAACGGTAACGTAATTCTCGACGCCGACCCGACCGCGGGCAGCGACAACGCACCGGCAGGGACCACGATCTCTGCTGTCACCAACGCACTGGGTGTCACCACCAGCGTGAACGCCGACGGCACGGTTGTTCAGGGCCAGTACGGTACGCTGACCATTAACCGCGATGGCAGCTACACCTACAACCTGACCGACACCAGCGCCTCGGTCGTGGGCCGGACGGAGAGTTTCACCTACACCATTACCCATAACGGCGTCAGCGCGTCGGCGAACCTGGTTCTGTCGCTGGGTGCCGGTACTACCGCTAACGGTATTGTGGCGGTGGATGACACGGCCTCGCTGACCTTTGACACCTCGGTCCATGAAATCAATAACGGCACCTCGTCGCAGGGCGGCTTTACCGTGGTGGGGATCAATCTCGGCAACACGCTGGGGCTGAACCTGCTGGACGATCTGAGCAATCCGATCATCTACAACGTGGAGGAAGGTACCACCCGCACCATGACCATTCAGGCTTCCGTGGGCGGTGTGGCGCTGGCGTCGGTATTCGACCTGTATGTCTACAAGTTCAATAACGCGACGCAGACCTTCGAGCAGATGCGCGTCGAACCGGGCTGGCTGCGTGCGCCGTTGCTGGGCGGTACCTCGTCTCAGCTGACGCTGAACCTGCCTGCCGGGGAGTACCTCTTCCTGCTGAATACGGCTGCAGGGATCACCGCCCTGACCGCCTACACGCTGAACGTGCTGGAAGATCATGTCTACAGCGTGTCGAGCGTGGGCGAGACCACCACCGGAGATGTGCTGGATAACGATGTCGCAACCGGCGCGGTGGTATCAGAAGTGAACGGCGTGGCGGTGAACAGCAGCGGTCTGACCGACATTCAGGGGGAATACGGCACGCTGAGCATCAATGCGTCCGGACAGTACACCTACACCCTGAAAACCGGTGTGGGTGCTGACGCGATCAGTACGCCGGATACGTTCGTCTATACCATTACCGCGCCAAACGGGGCGAAGGATACGGCATCGCTCAACATCACCCCAACCGCGCGGGCGATGGATGCGGTCAACGATGTCAGTACCGCGATGGACGTCACCTCAGTGCATCACACGACGACCTACTCGGATACCACCGTCGGGACGGCCAGCTGGACAACCGCGCTGCTGTCATCAACCCAGGGCAGCGGGAGCGGAACCTTCGTGGTGGATCCGAACACCGCGCTGCATAACGTGTCGCTGCACTTTAACGTGGCATCGCTGCTGGCATTGGGCGGCCTGACGGTGAACTGGTCAATCAGTGACGGTTCGAATGTTGTTCGCAGCGGCTCCTTCAGCGGCGGTTCGCTGTTGGGTGGCAATATCGACATCGCGCTCTCCGGGCTGGACCTGAATGCCGGGACCTATACGCTGAGCTATACCGGCAGCGTACCGGGGCTCAGCGTGGGGAACATTACCATTACCCCAAGCGTGAACGGCACCACCTACTCGCTGACCCAGTTCGACTCTACCAGCGGCCACACCGTTGACGGCAACATCTTCGATGGCACCGACTCTGCCGGGGCGATGGATCAGTTGCATTCGGTGGATACCCGCCTCAGCGTGACCGGCTACAACGGCGTGACCACCACGCTGGATCCGTACACCGGCAGCGCAACGGTCAACGTCGTCGGCCATTACGGCACGCTGGCAATTGCTGCGGACGGCCACTACACCTACACCCTCAACACCGGGGTGTCGCTCTCAACCATCACCTCGAAGGAGACCTTCAACTACACCCTGACCGATGCCGACGGGAAAACAGACAGTGCCACGCTGACCATCAATATGGCGCCGCAGTTCATCAGCTCGGAACATAACGACGTCATTACCGGCACCGCCTACGGCGACACCCTGATTTACCAGGTGCTGAACGCCACCGCAGGCAACGCGACCGCGGGCAACGTCAGCAGCACTGCCGGCGATCACTGGACCAACTTCTCGCTCACGCAGGGGGACAAAATCGATATCGGCGATCTGCTGGTGGGCTGGAACGGGAGCAGCTCAACGCTCGGTAATTATCTGCATGTTACTAATAGTAATGGCAATACCGTGATCTCCATCGACCGTGATGGTTCAGGGAGCACCTACACTAATACGACGCTCGTGACGCTGGATAACGTCCAGACCACCTACGACGAGTTAGTGAACCAGCAACACATCGTTACCTGATAGCACCTGCACAAATGACCCGGGCGCACAGCGCCCGGGCATAAACAATAAAGCAGTACATTTTTATTAGGGATAAGACATGGGAATGAAGATGCCTTACTGGTGGCTCTCGTGCTGCCTGATATCTGTGCCCGCCCTCTCCGCGACGCCGGCGGCGATGATCAATACCGGACAACTCCGTGAAACGCAGGAACTCCCCTCTCTGAATGGCCGCGTGGCACCTGTCGTCGGCAAGGCTGCCCCCGGCACGCTGCAGCTTGGCGAAGCCGTCAACCGCGCCGTCACCTGGCACCCGGCCATCAGTGAAGCCGTGGGGAAACTCTACCAACAAAGCGAAGAGGTGGACGTCGCCAAATCGAAATACTATCCGCAAATTAATGCCGGCATGGATAACGGTTATACCCACGACGGCGACGATAATGGCTTTACTCCGTCGCTGGTGCTTTCCCTCTCACAAATGCTGTACGACTTTGGCAAGGTGGCAAGCCAGGTGCGTGCGGAAAGTGCCGGCGTCGCCCAGCAGCAGGCCAACGTGCTGGTCAGCATCGACACCATCGCTCACGATACCGCCATCGCGATGGTGCAGGTGCAAACCTGGCAGCAAATGGTCGACACCGCCAAAGAGCAGCTTGAGGCGCTCTCCTCGATTGGTACCCTCACCCGCCAGCGTAATGACGAAGGAGCCACCTCACTCTCTGACGTGGTGCAGACCGATGCACGTATCGAAGGCGCGCGCGCCCAGCTGATGCAGTACCAGTCCAGCCTCGACAGCGCCCGTGCCACGTTGATGAGCTTTCTTGGCTGGAACACCCTCAACACGATCAGCAACGATTTTCCACAAAAGCTGGCCCGCAGCTGCGACATTGCCGAGCCGGACGATCGTCTGGTCCCGGCAGTATTAGCCGCCTGGGCGCAGGCTAACGTCGCCCAGGCCAATCTCGACTACGCCGACGCCCAGATGACACCGACCGTCTCGCTGGAGCCGGAGGTGCGCCACTACCTGAACGAACGCTATGCGGGTAACGAAACGCGGGATCGTACCCAATACTCTGCATGGGTGAAAGTGCAGATGCCGCTCTATCAGGGTGGCGGCCTCACCGCCCGGCGTAACGCTGCAGGCCACGCGGTAGAAGCCGCACAGTCCACCATTCAGCGTACCCGCCTCGAGGTACGCCAGAAACTGCTGGAGTCGCGCAGCCAGGTATTAAGCCTGCTGAGCACGCTGCAGATTCAGGGCCGTCAGGAGGCGCTCAGCGCCCGCACCCGTGAACTCTATCAGCAGCAATATCTCGATCTGGGTTCGCGCCCGCTGCTCGATGTGCTTAACGCCGAGCAGGAGGTCTATCAGGCGCGTTTTACCCAGCAGCAGACCCTAGGACAGTTGCACCAGCTGCAGCTTAACTGCCTCTATAACACCGGGCAATTGCGTCACGCGTTCGATCTTGATAACCGCACCATCCAGACCGTGGAGATCCAGCCATGAAGCAACGCGATATCCCGCAAGGTGAGACCATGACGGATGAGGCCCTGGCGCAGTGGGCGCAGGCCTTTGGTTTTGTCGCCACGCGCTACCGCGTCGCCTGCTCCCCCGGTGCGCTGCTCGCGGGCGCGCCGTGGCTAAAAGGAAAACCGATGGTGCCTGCACTGACTCAGCTGGCCCGTGAAGCAGGGCTGTCGTTTCAGCTGCTGACGGCGGATCAGCAGGCGATCAACAGCTGGCGTCTGCCGGTCGTGGCGGCAATGAACGACGGCAGGATCGGCGTGATCGAACATTTCGATGGCGACGATACGCTGGAGGTCAGCTTTTTCGACGATCAGACCTACACCAACCGGCTTTCGATGACCGCCATGCTGCCCGCCATCCGCCACGTCATTGCCCTGCGTCCACTGGCCGCGCTAAAAGACAGCCGCGTGGATGCCTATATTTCGAAATACCGTCCGGACTGGCTTTACCGGCTGGTGATGCGCGACTTGCGCCCCTACAGCTGGGTGATGCTCGCCGCGCTGTTCATTAACGTCCTGTCCCTGTCGGGGATTGTCTTTTCCATGCAGGTGTATGACCGGGTGATCCCCGCGCAGTCCTACCCGACGCTGTATGTCCTGACCATCGGCGTGCTGATCGCCACCCTGTTTGGCTTTGTGCTGCGCGTGGCACGCGGGCACATTATGGATCTGCTGGGCAAACGCTCCGATCTGCGCGTATCGGATCGGGTCTTCGGTCACGCCCTGCGGCTGCGCAACAGCGCCATCCCTCGCTCGACCGGCAGCTTTATCTCCCAGCTACGCGAGCTGGAGCAGATCCGCGAGATGGTCACCTCCTCCACCATCTCCACAATTGTCGATCTGCCCTTCTTTTTCCTGTTCGTGGTGGTGCTGGCAATCATCGCTCCCCAACTGGCGTGGATCGCACCGGTCGCCGCGGTGATCATGGTCCTGCCCGGTCTGCTACTGCAGAAAAAGCTGGCAGAGCTCGCGAAGCAGTCGGCGCACGAATCCACCCTGCGCAACGCCGTGCTGGTGGAGAGCGTGCAGGGGCTGGAGGACATAAAGCTGATGCAGGCGGAAAACCGCTTTTTGCAGCAGTGGAACAGCTACATCCAGATCACCGCTGAATCTGGCCTGCGCACCCGTGAACTGACCCAGAATCTGATCAGCTGGGGAATGACGATTCAGAGCCTGGTTTATGCCGGGGTGATCGTTGTCGGTGCGCCGATGGTGATCGACGGCACGCTGACGACCGGTTCGGTGGTCGCCGCCTCGATGCTGGCCTCGCGCATGATCGCTCCGATGGCTACCCTGTGCGGCGTGCTGGCGCGCTGGCAGCAGGTCAAAGCGGCGAAAGAGGGACTGGACAGCATTATGCAGCTCCCCACAGAAAACCAGCGTGAGGAGACGCCGATCCGCCAGGACGTACTGCGCGGTCACTATCTTTTCGAGCAGGCGCAGTTCCGCTATCACCCGGAAGATCCGCGCATGGCCCTGCGCATTAACCGTCTGGAGATTAAGCCAGGTGAAAAAGTGGCGATCCTCGGGCGTAACGGCGCCGGAAAATCGACCCTGCTGCAGGCGATGGCGGGCGGAATGGATCTCGCCGGCGGTGAATTGCGGCTCGATAACTTCAGCCTGCCGCACCTCGATGTCGCCGATGTCCGGCGTAACGTCGGCTTTATGACCCAGAACGCCCGGCTCTTTTACGGCACCCTGCGCGAAAACATCACCCTCGGCATGCCGCGCGCCACCGATGAGGAGATTTTCGAGGTGCTGGAGTTAACCGGCGCTGCGGGCTTTGTGCAGAAACTGCCGAAGGGTCTGGACTACCCGATTATGGAGAACGGCGTGGGGTTATCCGGCGGCCAGCGGCAATCCATTCTGCTGGCGCGCATGCTGCTTCGCGACCCCAATATTGTGCTGATGGATGAACCGACTGCGTCGCTCGATGAGCACACCGAGCGGGAATTTATCCAGCGTCTGAGCGCCTGGCTTGGCAACCGCACCCTGATTGTCGCCACGCATCGCGTGCCGGTGCTGGAACTGGTGGAGCGGGTCGTGGTGCTCAAAGAGGGAATGCTGGTGATGGACGCGCCGAAAGCACAGGCACTGAACAACAGCCGCATGCAACAACAGCAGCAGCAGGCAGCAACCGGACGGGAGTGGAAAAATGAAAATCAGTCAGCGTGACGTCGCCGCAATGGACGACCTGGACAATGCGCTCGACTCCGAAAGCGGCTACACCGGTGCGCGGCGGATTGTTATCTTCTCTTTACTGATGTTCGTGGTACTTGGCGTCTGGGCGTGGTTTGGCGTGCTGGATGAAGTCTCAACCGGCACGGGCAAAGTGATCCCCAGTTCGCGCGAGCAGGTTTTACAGTCGCTCGACGGGGGGATCCTCACCGAGCTGAACGTCCATGAGGGTGACCAGGTGCAGGCCGGACAAGTGCTGGCGCGGCTCGATCCCACGCGTTCAGAATCTAACGTTGGTGAAAGCGCGGCGCGCTACCGTGCCTCGCTGGCCTCCAGCGTGCGACTGTACGCCGAGGTAAACGATCTGCCGCTGAAATTTCCCCCTTCGCTGGCGAAGTGGACCGATCTGACCGCCGCCGAAACCCGGCTCTATAACTCACGCCGTGCGCAGCTGGAAGATACCCAGCGGGAGCTGCGTGCGGCATTGGATCTTGCGAATAAGGAGCTGGCGATCACTCAGCGTCTGGTGAAAACCGGCGCCGCCAGCCACGTGGAGGTACTGCGCCTGCAGCGGCAGAAAAGCGATCTGGAGCTGAAACTCACCGACGTGCGATCCCAGTACTATGTTCAGGCCCGCGAGGCGTTATCCAAGGCCAACGCTGAAGTGGATATGGTCTCGGCGATCCTCAAAGGCCGCGAGGATTCAGTGACCCGCTTAACGGTGAAATCTCCGGTGCGCGGAATCGTGAAAAACATCAAAGTCACCACCATCGGTGGCGTCATCCCGCCTAACGGCGAGCTGATGGAGATTGTGCCGGTGGACGATCACCTGCTGATCGAAACCCGCCTCTCCCCGCGCGATATCGCCTTTATCCATCCGAATCAGGAAGCGCTGGTAAAAATCACCGCCTACGATTACGCCATTTATGGCGGGCTGCACGGCGTGGTTGAAACCATTTCGCCGGACACCATTCAGGACGAAGCCAAGCCGGAGGTGTTCTATTACCGGGTATTTATCCGCACCAGCCAGGATTACCTGGTGAATAAAGCAGGCAGGCACTTCTCAATCGTGCCGGGGATGATTGCGACGGTGGACATTAAAACCGGTGAGAAAACGGTACTGGATTACATGATCAAGCCGTTCAACCGGGCGAAAGAGGCACTGCGAGAGCGCTAATCACTGGCGGTTTGTTTGTCCGGCCCTCTGCCCGTGGAAGAGGGCCGGAGTCATGGCATCCGTAACCCGCAACAATACCGCTTAAGCCAGCGGCGAAAGTCTGACCTCGTTTGCCTTTTCCCTTTCCGCCTTCTGTTAAAATAGCCCAAACTCATTTTTCAGGAAGAAACCATGCGTCAACGAACTATTGTCTGCCCCATCATTCAGAACGACGGGGCGTATCTGCTGTGCAAAATGGCCGATGACCGCGGCGTATTTCCCGGCCAGTGGGCATTATCGGGCGGCGGGATGGAGCCGGGAGAAACCATGGAGCAGGCGCTGCGCCGTGAAATTCGCGAAGAGCTGGGCGACGCGCTGGAGATCACGGAGGTCAAACCCTGGGCGTTTCGCGATGACATTCGGGTGAAAACCTATGCCGATGGCACCACGGAAGAGATTTATATGATTTACCTGATTTTCGACTGCATCAGCACAAATCGGCAGGTAACGTTTAACGACGAGTTTCAGGAGGTTGCCTGGGTTCGCCCGGAAGCGATCAAAGCACTGGATCTGAACGAAGCCACACGCATTACCTTCGCACAGAAGGGGCTTCTTTAAGCGCCCACTGCCCGGGCGTTTTGCCGGTAAAGGCCCTGAAAACCTCAATAAACGCGCTGATACTGTTGTAGCCGCACGACAGCGCGATCCAGCCAACCGGTTTACCTGCTGCCAGCCACTCCATTGCCCGCATGACGCGGGCAAGTTGCCGCCAGTTAACAACGTTCATGCCCGTTTCCGCGCTAAACCGACGGTGGAATGTTCGCACGCTCATTCCCGCAAGGGAGGCATAGTGCTCAACCGTCTGGTTGTCGTCCACACGTTGCATCAGATGGCTGGCTACCTTCTTTAATCGGGGATCGGCTGGCATGGGCAGCAGATAGCGCACCTGACGGCCCCGCGCCAGTTCATCCAGCAGCAGGGCGAGCTTTCGCGGATCGTACCCGCTGCCTTCAGCATTTAAGCGTGAAAACAGCGCGCTGGTGAGCTCGTCGGGTTCGAAAAGCGTCGTTTCACCGGGCAGCGCTTCACACCCTGCGGGATCCAGATAGATCGCACGACCGTCAATCACACTTCCGGAAAAGGCAGCATGCTCCTGACCAGGCGGGATCCAGCCGATATGTTGCGCCGGTACAACCGAACGCCCAGACGCTGTTTCGACAACCAGCAGACCCGTCGTAATCCGCCAGAGCTGACCGGCCTGATGGCTGTGCCACGGCGTATGGTATCCACCTGGATGCAAAAGTGTCTCGAAGCTGACCACGTTATTTGGCCGAAAATCGTTATTCATTGGCTTATTACAGAAACTACGTCTCTGTCTGTCAAGGATAATGGCGGCTCAACGCAACGAGGAGTCATCATGAACATCATCACCCGCCTGATTACCCAGTCTGACAATGCTATTTTGCGTGAGGAAATGTCCCGTTTACTGACCGGCCTGTTTAAAGGCGAGATTGATCCGAAAGACGTTTTTTCGCCAGAGTATCAGCAGATCACGGACGGTCATTCTCTTGATTATTCTGGATTTATTCAGCACCTGGAGCACGTGCGTTCGCAGATCCGCGATATCGCCTTCCGCGTGGAACAGATAGGGTGTCATGACACACTGCTGGCTGACCGGCATATCGTGACCGTCACGTATCCCGAAGGCCATCAGGCTGAAATAGAGGTTTATATGTTTGCCACGCTATGTGCAGGAAAAATCTGCCGGATCCACGAAGTCACGCGAGTAGCCAACGGTGAAGCTTCTGCTCGCACGCTGGCCCATGCAACGCGCTAATGTTACTCAGCCGGTTGCGGTGCGCCGCTGAGATACACACTCACATAGCGCGTAAACTTCCCGATAAACACTCCGGCAAATACCCCGCCGGAGACTATCGCCAGCGCGCTCATGGCGGGCTGTTGCAACGTCTGGGGAGAGAGGGCGTTCATCACCCCCAGCACGTATTTCACCCCAAATGCCAGCATCATAAACGGCAGAGCCGTGTTGTCAGGCTGGCGATAAAGGGTACGCGGCGCGTCGGTGCGGGTGATGACCGTCTGCTTAATCAGCACATACCCCAGCGCCGCGCCCGCCACAATCCCCGCAACCCAAAGGGCCACCGTCGCGAGAGTAAGATCGCGATAAACCACCAGATCGTAGATATCCCAGATAAGAAAGATGGCAGGAATGATGGCCAGCCTTTCCAGCGTAATGGTGGCAGGCTTACGGGCATTGAGGCCGCGTGAGATAAGAAAGATAAACAGAACCCACACCCAGACGGGGGTGTGCGTGAGGATACCGATCAGAAATTCAAACATGGGATTCACCATGAACGCTTGCGGCGCTGGCCGCACTGCACAAGTAATGCGCATAACAGCACAGGTGCCATTATGCGCAGGTCTGTTACAGCGATTTTTTCAGGCGACGAACCGCCTCTTTCAGCTCTTCATCGGTTGGCGTGACAAACGACATGCGCAGCGTCGTATGGTCTGGCTCATTGCAATAGAAGAACTCACCCGGCACAAAAACCACGCCGTTGCTTAACGTTTTTTCCAGCCAGCGCGTGGTGTTGATGCCATTGTTCATTTTGGCCCACAGGAACATTCCACCCTTCGGCTTATGGAACGTCATGACATCACCCAGTTCCGCCTCCAGTTCATTTGCAAAGGTCTGGTATTTCTGGCGGTAGGCTTCACGGATCATTTTAATCTGATCGGCCAGACGACCGGTTTTCAGGTACTCGTAGGTCATCAGCTGTGACAGCGTGCTGGTGTGCAGATCGGTGGTTTGCTTGAGATTAACCACCGCGCGTTTCAGCCACTCCGGTACCAGCACCCAGCCCACACGAGTGCCCGGGGCGAGGATTTTGGAGAAGGTCGAGGTATAGACGACGTTCTCTTCATTGCCGATATCTTTGGCATGGGCAATTAACGGGCGGAACACTTCATCGGTATAATTAATTTCGCTGTACGGATCGTCTTCGATAATAACGAAGTCATAGCGCTTCGATAATTCCACCAGCTGTTTACGACGCACCTCAGAAAGCGTTACCCCACCCGGGTTACCAAATGTCGGAACAATATAAACCGCCTTGATGGTTTTATTCGCCACCAGTGCTTCAAGTTCATCCACTTTCATTCCGTCGCCATCGGTGCCCACGGATTCAAATTTGGCCTGTGCCAGACCAAATACCTGCAGTGCCGCGAGATACGTTGGACGTTCGACGACGACGGTATCGCCCGGGTTAATTAACGCCCGCGCCAGCACGTCGAGAGATTGTTGCGAACCGGACGTAATGACCACGTCATCGGCCTTGCAGGAAATCCCACGGCCTTCACAGATGAGCTTAATTTCTTCACGCAGCCCCGGGATGCCTTCGGTCAGACCGTACTGAAAAGCTTCACCAAAATGCTGTGATAATACGGCATCAGCGGCAATTTTCAGGCCTTCATGATCGAACAGTGCAGGGTTAGGAATACCGCCACCCAGCGAAATCACCCCGGCCATTTTGCTATGTTTTAATAATTCACGGATGGCAGATGATTGCAGGCCCTGTGCGCTGCTGGCGAGTTTATTCACAGACATTCTTTGCTTACCTTCTTTTTTTATAATGTGCCTAATCTTAGTAGCATAAGTCTGCGGCTTTGATAATTACTTTTCTTCAACGGCATGGCCGAAATATTCCGCGCCCTGCAGAATATGCGCGACAAATTGCGTGAGCTTGGGTAGCGGACGTAAATCCTGGCGCCACAGCAAATGTACCGGTCGTGGCGCAGGCGTGTAGTTCTCCAGCACCTGCACCAGCCTGCCGCTCGCCAGCTCTTCCGCCACCAGCACTTCGGGTTGCAGTAATAATCCCGCCCCCGCTCTCGCCGCCATCCGTAGCCCATAGCCATCGTTGCAGCGCAGAATGGCATCGCGCTTCCAGCGCATCTCGCCTTCAACCCCCGGTAGCCGCCATTCGTTACGCGCGGTCCACACCGTGTGTGACAGGCAGAGATGATCCGCCAGATCGGCAGGCGTTCGCGGCGTGCCGTAACGCGCCAGATACGCCGGGGCCGCGCAGATCACCATTCGGTACGGGCAGAGGTACTTCGCCACCAGATCGTCGTTATGAATGTCACCGATGCGAATGGCCAGATCGACCCCTTCATCCACCAGATCCACCATCCGGTTGGTCAGATCCAGCTCCACGCGCACGTCCGGGTAGCGCTGCAAAAAGGTCGCGGTGAGAGGGGCTATCACACACCCCCCAAACGAGGTGGGCGCCGTGACCCGCAAGGTCCCGGCTGGGGCGGCACGCAGTCGCTCAACCGCGCTTTCGGCGATAGAGACCTGCTCCAGCACCCGCTTCGCCTCGTCGAAATAGACCCGCCCGGCGTCCGTCAGGCTTTGACGCCGCGTATTTCGCTCCAGCAGCCGGGTGCCGAGCTGAGACTCCAGCAACGCAATGTACTTCCCCACCATCACCGCCGACATCTCCAGCCGGCCTGCCGCGCCGGTAAAACTGCCGCTCTCAACGACAGCAATGAAGGTCTCCATGCTGCGAAGCTTATCCATATTCCAAACCCCTGGTTAGCAATCCTCTAACTTTAGCCCAGTTTATCTGAGTTTTGATTTATTAAAGAATGAAGGCTCACAACCTAAGGAGTCAGCTATGAAAATCGTGATTATTGGTGCCAGCGGTACGGTCGGTCGTGCGGTAACAGAAGAGCTGAGCCGTCGCCACGACGTGATCCGCGTGGGTCGCACGCAGGGCGACTACCAGGTGGATATCACCTCTCAGGCCAGCGTGCAGGCATTGTTTGAAAACATCGGTGCGGTGGATGCGATTGTCTCTGCCAGTGGCGGCCTGCACTTCGGCCCGCTCGCGACCATGAAAGACAGCGATTTCAATCAGGGCTTGCAGGATAAGCTGCTGGGACAGGTTCGTCTGGCGTTGACCGGCCAGCATTACCTCAATGAAGGCGGCTCCATCACCCTGATAAGCGGGATCGTGGCGCATGAGCCTATCGCACAGGGGGTGAATGCCACCACGGTGAACGCCGCCCTGGAAGGGTTTGTCCGCGCCGCGGCCTGTGAACTGCCGCGCGGGATCCGCATCAACCTGATTAGCCCGACGGTGCTTACCGAATCAGCGGAAGCGTACGAAGGCTTCTTCCCGGGCTTTGAAAGTGTTCCCGCCGCAACGGTGGCGCAGGCCTATCGTCGCAGCGTGGAAGGGGTGCAGAATGGACGGGTGTATAAAGTGGGTTACTGAGCCTTAGCGGCAGAAATCAGGACCAGCATCGGACGTTCCGCCTCTTCGGCCAGCGCGGGCCAGGCATCAATTTGTGCCTGCGTTGGTCCCCATTCGTTCACTTCCGTTATTGTCAGCCCCGCCTTAATAAGCGCATTGAGCGTGGTACCCAGCGTACGGTGGTATTTGATCACCCCGTCCGCCAGCCAGTTGCTAACGCGCTCGCCCTCATCCTGATAGCGATTAACGCCCCAGAAACGCTCGCCGTTATCGTCGGTCAGCCAGCCCTGACGTGTGGCGCAGGTGTAAATCGGATGTTCCATTGAAAAGACGAGGCTGCCGCCGGGTTTAAGCGCCCGCCGGATTTGCTCAAACAGGGTCTCCAGCGCCGGCAGGTAGTGCAGCGCCAGTGAACTGTAGATCAAATCAACGCTGTTCTCAGGTAACGCCAGAGATGCCAGATCGCTACGCTGATAGTGTATTTGCACGTCGTCCGTCAGTTCAGCCGCCCGGGCGAGCATCTTTTCGGAGAGATCAACGCCGGTTACTTCTGCCGCCCCCAGCGCGCGTGCAGCGCGACAGAACCAGCCGTAACCGCAGCCAAGATCGATAACTGACTTGCCGGATAACGGTGGCAGCATGCTTTTCAGCGCAGGCCATTCCGGTGCGCCGTCCAGACCCTGTACCGAACGCGGTAGCCGGGCATAGCCTTCAAAAAACGCCGGGTTGTCGTAGATGTTTTGTGCCATGACGGACTCCTTTATCGCAACAGAGGCGAGGGTAAAACACCCCTCGCCCGTTGACAACATACCCGTCTGAAAATCAGAGTCTGCGCCGGATCTTCTCTACCATGGCGGCAGTCGAAATCCCGTAACGCGCGTGAAGGGTCGGTAGCGCACCCGCATCAAGGAAAGCATCCGGCAACGCAACGGTGTCAAAGTCGACGTTAACGCGATGGCGCATCAACAGCGACGCCACGGCTTCACAAAGCCCGCCAACGCTACTGTGGTTTTCAGCCACAATAACCAGACGTCCGGGTTTCGCGGCTTGCGCCAGAATGGTCGCTTCATCCAGGGGCTTAATCGTGGGTGAGTGAAGTACCGCCACGCTGACATTATCCTTGCGCAACTGCTTTGCCGCCTCCAGTGCGCGCATGGTCATCAGCCCTGAGGCGATAATCAGCACATCACTGCCCTCTTCCAGCAGCGCGGCTTTGCCTATTTCAAACCGGTAATTGTACTGTTCCAGCACCACCGGAACCTTACCGCGTAACAAACGCATATAAACCGGCCCTTCGTGGCTGGCAATGGCAGGCACCGCCTGTTCAGTGTCAATCGCATCGCAAGGATCGATAATGGTCATGCCCGGAATGCCGCGCATGATCGCAATATCTTCCGTTGCCTGATGGCTTGGCCCGTAGCCGGTGGTCAACCCCGGCAGCGCGGCGCAAATCTTGACGTTGAGGTGTTCCTCAGCAATGACCTGATGAATAAAATCGTAGGCACGGCGGGTGGCAAACACGGCATAGGTGGTGGCAAAGGGAATAAAGCCCTCTTTGGCCATCCCACCTGCCGCCCCCATTAACAGCTGTTCCGCCATTCCCATCTGGAAGAAACGGTCAGGGTATGCCTGGGCAAAGATATGCAGATCGGTATATTTCGACAAATCTGCCGTCATGCCGACAATGTTCTGACGCTGAGCCGCCAGTTTCACCAGCGCGTGGCCAAACGGCGCGGCCCGGGTTTCCTGCCCTTCCTCTGCAATCGAGGCAATCATGGCGGAGGTGGTTAAACGCGGTTTATTTTCGACGGGCTGGCTCATTACAGGACTCCTTCTGGTTTATTCGCATCGAGCACGGCGAGCGCCTGTTGCCACTCATCGGCATCCACGCGAATAAAATGGTTCTTGTCACGCTGCTCGAGGAAAGGCACGCCCTTGCCCATCAGCGTGTCGCATAAGATGACGCGCGGCTGTTGTTCGGGATAGCGTCTGGCATTATCAAACGCCGACACCAGCGCGGGGATATCGTTACCGTTAACGCGTTGTACATACCAGCCAAAGGAGGTCCACTTATCTTCCAGCGGCTCAAAACCGAGGATGTTATGTGAATTACCGTCCGCCTGTTGCCGGTTAATGTCCACCAGCACAATCAAGTTCGAGAGCCCATGATGCGAGGCTGACATGGCGGCTTCCCAGGTTGAACCTTCGTCCAGCTCACCGTCAGACATGGAGTTAATTACCCACGCCGTGCTCTGTTTGTGCTTCAGCCCCAGCGCCATTCCCACACCAATGCTGAGTCCCTGCCCCAGAGACCCGCCGGAGATCTCCATGCCGGGTGTATACGTTGCCATGCCGGACATCGGCAGGCGGCTGTCATCCGAGCCGTAGGTTTCAAGTTCCTCTTCAGGAACGATCCCCGCCTCGATCAACGCCGCATAATACGCAATGGCGTAATGTCCGTGGGAGAGCAGGAAGCGGTCGCGGCCTTCCCACTCCGGCTCCTGAGCCCTGAAGGTCATACCGTGCGCAAACGCAGTTGCCAGCACGTCGGCATAGCCCAGCGCCTGACCGATATAGCCCTGACCTTGTACTTCGCCCATTCGCAGCGCGTAGCGGCGAATGCGCCACGCGGCCGCGGCAACCTGTTGAACTGTCGTATTCGTCATTCTCGTCTCCCCTTAATGGATCAGCATGCCGCCGTTCACGTCGAGCGTGATACCGGTGGAATAAGAAGAGAGATCGCTCCCCAGGAACAGCGCGGCACGGGCAACATCCTGTGCATCACCAAGACGGTTGAGCGGAATACCCGCCAGAATGGCGGTTTTCATCTCATCGCTCAGCTTGCCAGCGGTGATGTCCGTCTGGATAAGCCCCGGGGTGATGCAGTTCACGCGCACGTTATCCGGCCCAAGCTCACGGGCCATGGCTTTGGCTAGTCCCAGCACGCCGGCTTTTGCAGCGCTGTAGTGCGGGCCGCCAAAAATACCGCCGCCGCGCTGTGCCGAAACTGAAGAGATACAGACAATGCTGCCGGACTTCTGCGCGCGCAGAGTGGGAATCACCGCCTGGGACATCAGCAGCGTACCGCGCAGGCTGACATCCAGTACGGCATCGTAATTGTCGCGCTTAATATCCATCAGTTTGAGCGGCTGGGTTATCCCGGCGTTATTCACCAGAATGTCGATGCGCCCATATTTACCCAGAACCTGCTCAATGGCTGCGTTCACCTGCAACTCGTTGCTGACGTTTGCCGCAAGCCCCAGATGCCCTTCACCCAGACATGCAGCCGCACGCTGGCTGGCCTCGGCATCTAAATCAATAATGACCACTTTCGCGCCCTGCTCGGCATATAATTTTGCCGTGGCGAAACCCAAACCGCGCACAGAAGCCGCGCCGGTAATCACGGCGACTTTATCTTTCAGAAGCATATATTTACTCCAGTATTGTAAGAGAGGTTTTATTTATTATTTCGGTTCTTCCAGCAAGATAATCATGACTAATCCAATTGCTGCGCAAATACCGAAATAAATAAAGACAGAATTAAAGCTTCCAGTTTTATCCAGCAGATAACCTGCCAGCATCGGCGAAACAAATCCGCCGAGATTACCGCCGCTATTAATAATTGATGCGGCGATGGGATACGTTTTGCTGTCCGCAACGGCCATTCCATAAGCGGTGAAGGCGGGCCAGCCTATATTCAGACAGAGACCAACAAAAAAGAGGCCGACACAAACCGCAACGGTGCTTTGCGGGATATTCAGCATGATGACCATCATCAGTACGGTGCTGATGGCTGTAAACATCATGGTCGGTTTACGCCTGCGCCCGAGCCATTTATCGGAGACATAGCCGCCAAAAATCGCGCCGATAAAACCGCCGATACACGGCATACTCGCGACGAGGCCCATGCTCATGAACGTAAAGCCTTTTTCTTTCACCAGATAAAGCGGTATCCAGGTCAGCAGGCCATACAGCACGCTGACCATCATGAAGTAGGCCACACAGTCACCGAGAATATTTTTCGATGTGAACAGACCTTTTACCGTGCTGATGGGCGACAGATCCCGTACGCGGATCAGACGGTCAAGGCGGGAGAAGCCGGGGGAAATCACGATATTTTCCCGTCTGGCATCCGGTGTCGCCTGACCTGCGGTAATGGTCTCCAGTTCGCCCTTTGACACGAAAGGGCTCTCGGAAGGCCGGGTACGTACCAGTAAATACCACAGGACAGCAATGACCAGCCCCGGAATGGCAAAAGAGAAAAAGACCCAGCGCCAGCCCCAGGTCATGGCAATCCACACTGCCAGCGGCGGCACCAGGATGGGGGCAAACATGGTGGCAGCAATATAGACGCCGGTCGCCGTGGCCTTCTCTTTTGGTGGAAACCAGTTATTGATCGTTGATGCCAACCCCACCGGGCATGGCCCCTCGGTTAACCCCAGCCCGAGGCGGATAAACTTCAGGCCCAGCACTGAGGTCGCAGTCCCCATCAACCAGGTAAACGCCGAGAAGCCAAATATCGACAGCGCCACCATCCCGCGAATGCCCTTTTTGGCGATAAAAAAGCCCGCCGGTATTTGGCTCAGGGCGTATCCCAAAAAGAACATACTGGCGATCGCACCGGCTTCGAAATTATTGATATGAAACTCGTCGATGATAAAAGGAAGTACAGCACCAATATTTGTTCGGTCGGCATAGTTAATGGCATACACAATAAATATTAATGCCAGCACAACGAAACGGTAATTGGTTTTCTTTGTCGCTATGTAGGGGGCAACTTGTTCTATACGAGACATGTTTTACCTCATTATTCGAACAACGTGAGTCGTTTTATTTATGCGTTCAACGTCAATATATCGGCTATCGAACGAAACACCATTCAATAAAACTCATTTATTGCTGAGATAAATTTGATACGCGATGCAGGTCATAAAAATAAAATGTAACTCTCATCAATATTCATCGATAAAACACTGTGAACAGGATCATGTTTAATCCATTCAGCCGGGTAAAAATTGCTGACACGATGCCGCAATGTTATGTTTTTTAAAATTGTCTCGTTTAAAAGGAGTGGGCCATGCCCGCGCAGGATCGCCAGACCCTCCCCATACCCTCGCTGCGAAATATTCAGTCCTTTATCGCCGTGGCCAACTCTCTCAGTATCCATCTGGCAGCCGAACAGCTTAACGTCACCGCGTCAGCCGTCAGTCATCAGATCGCCTCGCTGGAATCCTGGATGGGGAAGAAGTTATTTATCCGCAGCGGCAAAGGCGTGACCCTGACCCCGACGGGGGAAAAATATCTGCGCGACGTCTCCGCAGCGATGAGCGCCATCGGCCGTGCAACCGAACAGGTGATGAAAGAGGCTGATAATCCGGTATTGCGCGTTCACTCTTCACCAACGTTTGGCCTGACGTGGTTGTTGCGCCGGCTCGGCAAATTTCGCAGTGAATACCCGGATATTACGGTCAATCTTTCCTGCTCCTATGAGAACCTGCAGTTTGCACGCGATAACATCGATATTGATATTCGCCACGGCATCCCGGACTGGGACGCTTACAGGGTCATGACCATTAAAAACGATGCGCTGGTGGTGCTGGCCTCACCGGCATATCTGCGTGCACATCCCGTCAACACGCCGCAGGACCTGCTTTCACAGGCGCTTATCTCGTCGACCAGCACTCTCGTCAACTGGGAAAAATGGTTTGCCTGGCACAATATCGACCGCCCCTGGCTCAACTTCAGCCTGAGTTTTGATCGTTCTTACATGAGCTTTGAAGCCGCGCGCATGGGGCTGGGATTTATTCTGGAAAGCAAGATGATGGCCACCGATCACCTGAACGATGGCTCCCTGGTGCAGGTGCTACCAGATGAAACGGGGATCGCCATTAATGCGCATCATCTGGTGATGCCGCACATGAACGAACGCACCTGGAAGATCCAGCAGTTTGTTGAATGGATTGATCGCGAGCTGCGTCTGTCGGGGTATCACCTGTAGCAATACCCCGACGTGGCGTCAGGAGACGGTGCCCCACACAAGATGGCCCTTATGGAAGGTCGCGGTACGCGGTGAAATCCGCGCCACGGCCTCGGCGGAACAGGAAGCGTCCACCAGCACAAAGCTGGCATCGTCCTGCGCTTTTGGCCACACGCGCTCGCCTTTGTCGTTCAACGGCAGCACATCACCGGTGGCAATACCCAGCGCGCGGGAGAGCGTCTGTTCATTCGGGCGAATATAGAGCTGGGCGTAAAGATTGGCTTTTTCCAGCATATCCCCCAGCCCATACGGCGACCAGTGGTCAATGACGCTGTCGGTGCCGGTCATGACGAACACCCCCTTGTCACGGAGTTGCTTCAGCGGCATATGCAGGGTGCCAATCGGCACCGTAGAGGCAATGGTCACCTGCTGCGCCGCCATGCGGGTGGCGATTTCATCGACCTGCTGCTCGTTGAGCGTGGCCAGCGCGAAGGCATGGCTGATGGTCAGTTTCCCCTTCAGCGCGGGCGTTTTCTCCACGGTCTCTACCATGTAGTTCACCGCCGCGACGCCTGCCGGGCTGGTTTCATGCAGGTGGATGTCCACCCCTTTATCATAATCCAGCGCAATCTGGAACATCGTGTCGAGGGATTTTTCCATCGCACCGTCCACGTTAGTCGGATCCAGACCGCCCACGTAGTGTGCGCCAGCCTGCATGGCCTCGCGCATCAGCGTTTCGGAGTGCGATAACAGCAAGCCGTGCTGCGGGAAGGCGACAATTTCACAGTCAAACCCCGGCTTGCGGCGCGCTAAGACGGCCTGGAGATTTTCCAGATTCTTCAGGCCGGATGTCGGCTCAATATTGCAATGGCTGCGGGCGAGGGTGGAGCCTTTCGACTGGATTAGATCGATAAGCTTTTCCGCACGCTCCTGCGTGTAGGGCTGTAACTCTGGCAGCAATTTTTGTTCAAGACGGATCATGTCCTGAATGGTCGTGCCCGCCGGGCGGTTAAGGGAATGCCAGGGACCACCGTAAAAGGTTTTATCCAGGTGGATATGCATGTCGCGCATTGCCGGCAGCATCAGCTTACTGCCTGCATCATAGTGTGGCAGCGCGGCATCGGCATGGCTTTTGTTATCACGCAGGGCGACAATTTTGCCGTCATTAATTTCGAGTGTTTTCAGTTCGGTGCGGGTGCTTATCGCCACGCCGCCGTCAACGTTGAACCCGGCCTCCAGCAGCACGTTATCCAGGTAGTAGTGTCTGGCGGTAATGTTCATCGGTTTGCCTGTCTCACAACGTGGTTTCGCAGTCTCTGCAGCATACGCGACGGAGCCAGTGGTGCCAAACAGGGCGCAGGCGGTAACCATTTTGCCGCTCTGGCTAATAAACTCGCGTCGGCTTTTATTCTCACTCATCTTCTCTTCCTTTTACTTACGCATTCACAATGTGGGTACCGGTCTCACCGCGCAGCGCCGCAGGCAGGCAGTCCGGCGAGGTGATGATCACGCGCTTGCCGCCGTCGTTCAGAAACGCCAGCGAGGCGACGATTTTCGGCAGCATGCTGCCCGCCGGGAAGTGCCCCTCCGCCACGTAGCGTTTCATCTGCGCCACATTCACCGTATCCAGCGCCTGCTGGTCTGGCTTACCAAAGTTGATGCACACTTTCTCCACCCCGGTGGTGATCACCAGCACGTCGGCATGGATCTCGCGGGCCAGCAGCGCGGTCGAGAGATCCTTATCAATCACCGCATCGACGCTCTGGTAATCCCCCTGCGCTGTGCGCACCACCGGAATACCACCACCGCCCGCCCCGATCACCACAAAGCCTTTTTGCGTCAGGGTCTTGATAGCCTCCGCTTCAACGATACGCAGCGGCTGCGGTGAGGCCACCACCCGGCGATAACCGCGCCCGGCGTCTTCAACAAAATGCCAGTCAGGATGGGCGTGCTGGAGCGCATCACGCTGCGTCTCACTGAAAAACGCGCCGATAGGTTTGGTGGGATGGGCGAAACCCGGATCGTGTTTATCCACTTCCACCTGCGTGACGACCGTGACCGCTTTTTGCTCGCCGTGGGCGGCCATGCGGTTATTGAGTGCCTGCTGGATCAGGTAGCCGATACCGCCCTGGGTATCCGCCACGCAGTTTGCCAGCGGCGTGAGGGGTAGCCCTTCCCGCTCGTGAGCAATTTCAGCGCGGCGCAGATCCAGCCCCACCTGGGGGCCGTTGCCGTGAGTGAGCACGATGTCATAGTCAGACGCCAGCATCTCCAGCACTGACTCTGCAACCAATTTCACGGCCTGTGACTGGTGTTCAATGGACTGACTGGCGTTATCTTTGATAATGCTGTTGCCGCCAATGGCGACGACCATGAGCTCTTTCATAGTGTTTCCTTTGAAATGGTGCGGGGTGAGGACATCAGCCATTATCAGGACTCCGAAACCGGCGCTGCCGCGCTCACCGCGTCGCGGCTATCAAGAAAATGTTTCACCACAAACATGCCCCCCATCATCAGGTAGGCCGTGACAAACATCAGCGAACTGCCTTCGGCAAAGCCAACCGCTGGCGCGTGGATCACGCCGAACAGCGCCAGCAACGCCCCAACGGCGGCGGCCACGGCTCCGCGCAGCGGTTTGTTGATGATGGCGAAGATAGCGATGCAGCCCCACAGCATGCTGGCGAGCGGTGCGCCGTTACCCAGATGCACCAGTCCCTGGTAGTAGATACCTTTGCTGTGCAGCACGTCGGTGCCAATTTTCGCCGCACTGGTCCCCGCCGCGCCCATCACGCTGTTCATCATGGTCAGCGCCCAGTTGGCGATCCACGGGAACAGGCAGATGAAGATCACGGGGACCTCCACTTTGGGCGTTTCCCGTACTACCTGGTTGGCGGTCACCACCCCGATAAACACCAGAATCGGCACGATGGCGGTCATCGGTATGATGGCGAGCATAAACGCCCCCAGCCCGAACAGCGGTACGATAAACATGGTCACACCGGAGGCCAGCGTGTAGCCAATGCTGGCCCCCATCGCTTTCCAGCCCGCGTGGCCGACGTAAACCGTCACCGGGAACGGGTTACCCATCAGACACCCGAGCATGGAGGCCAGCCCGTTTGCCAGCATCACCTTGCGGGTCGGGTACTCATCCCCCGCCGCGTGGGCGCTTTCGATGTTTTCCAGGTCAAAAATGTAGTTCGCCAGACCCAGCGGGACGGCAGAGGCCAGGTACGGTAATGCGTGCGGCAGTCCCTGCATAAAGCTGTCGACATGCACTTCCGGCGGGTTAAAGCCAAACGACGACATTGAGGCTTTGATGGCCTCCGGGCTCTGCAGACCGGAGATCCACGCCAGCGCGGTACCGGCAATCAGCAAGAGCAGGCCGGTCGGGATTTTGGCGAAGATCGGCTTTTTACCAAACCAGTTAATAAAGATCAGCAGCAGCACGATGAACGACACGGTAGGTGCCTCAAACGCCTGCAGCATCGGGTTCATCGCCAGCAGCAGCAGACCCAGCCCGGACAGGCAAGACAGCAGGACGGTGCGCGGGATCATCTTGCGGATGGTTTCCCCAAGGAACGAACCGCCCGCCAGAATCATCGCCTCCACGAAGCACCACACCAGACCAATCTGGATAGCGAAATCCGCATCTCCGGTTTGCTGGTAGACCGGCATCAGCACCAGAAAGGTCACGGTGAAAATTGACGGCGCGCTTGGGCCAGAAGGCAGCGCGGTGACATCCGTACGCCCGGTCTGGCGCGCCATCTGCAGGCCAAACCACGCGTAGCAGACGCTCGCGACCAGCACCGCCAGCCCGAAGGCTGGCGCAATGCGTCCATAAACAATCTCCTTCGGGATGCCGACGACAAAAATGAGCAGCCCCATCATGGTCAGCAAATTGGTCAGGTTGTTGGTCATCAACCCGAAATACGCCGCCCAGTCACCTCTTTTCCACTCCAGTTTCATGTTTTTCATGGATGCATGCCTTATAAAAAGTAGCGATCGCGGAAGGTCAACAGCGCCTTTTCAAAACAGCTAAACGGCGGGTGAACGATGCCCGCCCCAATCATGCCAATACCTGCGTCTTTGTGGGCAATGGCGGTGTTAATGACCGGCAGAATGCCGCTGCCCGCGACTTTTGTGATGTCGATGGCGGTTGGAATGCCCATAAACGAGAGCAGCGGAATGGTGACGTTCGGGTTTTCACCGAGGGTGATCTCGCGCATCTGACGGGAGAAATCGATGGCTTCATCCACCGTGCCACCCACCAGTGCCACGATCGCCGGGGCTGTGGCCATCGCAAAACCACCGATACCGTAGGTTTCGGTAATGGCGCTGTCGCCAATATCCAGCCCGGAGTCTTCCGGCCTGTAGCCCGCGAACATGGGCCCTATCACCTGCTGCGCCGGGCCGGTGAACCACTGCCCCGGCAGCCCGGAAATGCGCAGGCCGAACTCGTAGCCGTTACGCGCCATGGTGGTGACCACGGTGCTGTACTCAATACCGTGTGCGGCATCCATGGCGGCTTTACACATCGCCATCCACGTCGGGCCGGAGAAGTAATCGCTGCTGGCGACGAACTCAAACACCTCACGCTGCTGTGCCACCGGATACCCGGCCTGAATCAGCCCGGGCGTCAGCGCCTGGATCAGCAGCGTGGTGCCGGCGTTGTTGCGGTTATGACACTCGTCGCCCATGTGCAGCGCCTGGGCCAGCATCAGGCGCAGGTCGATTTCACCAATGATTTTCATGGCATCGCGCAGCATCGGGCCGAGCACGTCACGCATCCAGTTCAGGCGGTCAATAACGCTCTGGTCGTTGGCGCCCATGCGCAGGATCTTCGCCATCTGCTCGCTAAGGTTAGTGAACGCCCGGTTGCCGTAGGTTTTGTTCTCAACGATGTGCATAAACATCGATGCCGAAGTGACGCCCGCCATTGAGCCTACGCAGTCGTGCTCGTGACAGGGCGAGAAGGTGATCGCCCCTGACGCCGCCACGCGCTCCGCGTCGTCGATATCGCGTGCCAGCCCTTCAAACACCAGCGCCCCGGTCACGGCCCCTTTCATTGCGCCACACATGTTTTCCCAGCTGACGGGCGGACCGGCGTGCAGAATGGTGGTGCGGGTCATGCCCGGCACAACGTTGATCGCCTGGTCGTAGCCCACCAGCACCGGATGGGACTGGATAATGCGCTCAAGGGCAATCTTATTGGCGGCGGCGATTTTGTCAGCCAGTGGCGCAAGGGCCAGCTGATCCAGCGCTTCTACAACCTGCAAATTCCCCTGCCCCGGCGGCGTCCAGTCGAGCTGGGTCACGGGGATATGCTGCTTTTTGAGATCCGCACTGAACAGCGCGATACCGACGTTAATCACGTTCAACGGCTGGTTAAATAAGGTCGTCATCAGGCAGTCTCCCCTTTAAAGACAAATTCACGTGCCAGTAATCCGGTGTTGGTGCTGCTGCTCGCCCAGATCACCCCTGCCTCGGTCAGAAGCTGACACTGCTGTGCCAGGGACGGTGAGTCCTGGTCGGTTCCGAGCACATAGCCGAGAATTGCCAGCGGGCGGTTATCGGCTTTCGCCGTCGCCTGCGCCTCTTTTATGGCCTCAAGCATCACGCCAACCGGATCCTCGTGCGCGCCAAAGCCCAGAACAAAGTCCATCACGATCACGCCCACCTCGGGGTCACGCGCCTCCTGCAACAGGCGGCTGATGCGGTTGGTCGGGTCGATCATCGGGTGCGGTTTGCCGTGGGTGAAATCGTCATCTCCAAAATCAAGGAAGGTGTGGGCTTTACTGACGTTGATATCGTCCAGCCGTTTCGCCGGGTCGGGTTGAATGTTGCTGTAGACGTCGTCGAACTTTTCCAGCGCGGCGAACATGGCCTCATCGCACAGGGTGCCGCCGCAGAACAGGCCGCGGATGTATTTCTGCTGGGGTGTCAGCCGGGCACGCACCTCTTCGATCAGTGGCCAGTTCAGCGGATGCAGGTCGAGAGACTCTTTTTTCACCCCCGTTAACAGCACGGCCTTCAGCGCCGCCTCTTTGGTGCCACGGGCGAACTGCAGGTTGCCTTCATCAGCCGGCGGCTGATGACGACCGAGGAAACAGACCACCACCGGTTTGCGGCAGGTGCGGGCGCGGGCCAGCACTTTTTCTGCCACCGACGGCGCAGGCGGTTTAGAGATGAGGGTAATCACCTGGGTGGCGTCGTCAGCGTCCAGCATCGCGATGGCATCCAGCATCATCAGGCCACCTATCTTTTCGCTCAGATCGCGCCCGCCGGTGCCAATCAGCTGCGACACGCCGCCGCCGAATTCATGGATCCGCACGCTCAGCTCCTGGCTGCCGGTCCCGGACGCCCCGATAATACCGATCGGTCCGCGGCGCACCGCATTGGCGAAGCACAGCCCGGTACCGTTGATAATGGCCGTGCCGCAGTCCGGCCCCATCATCAGCAGCCCTTTCTGGTGTGCCAGCTGCTTCAGCGCCAGTTCATCATCAAGGCTGACGTTGTCGGAGAAGAGCATGACGTTGAGATCGTTTTCCAGCGCCTGACGTGCTTCGCGGGCGGCAAACGTGCCGTTTACCGAAATCACCGCCAGGTTGCTCTCAGGGCGATGGGTTTTCGCACTGGCAAGGGTGGCATAACGTGCTTCATGGCTCCCGCCGCTCTCCTTGCGGGTGAAAAGCGCTTCGATGGCTGCCAGCGTTTCGTCATTCGCCGCCTCGCCTTTAATCACGATCATTAAGTCGCCGTTTTTGGCATCCGCTAATTCCGGCGTTAATAGCCCGAGATTTTTTAATACGCCTTTGTTCATTTCTGTCGCCATAGCCACAAAAGCCTGCTCAACGCCCGGCAATTTATTGGCCCTGGTGGAAACCGACATCAATGACACCGAGTCAAAATAGGTATTCTTTTTTATGACGATTTTGGTGGGCATTATTTTCTCCTGAATGAGGATAAAAGGGGGCCGCCGTCGTGCAATAGGCACGTCGGTAAAATACTGTCTGAATGAGCGACCAGCCGGAAAAGGCTGGCCGAAGGAATTACGCGCCTGCGGCCAGCAGCAGGTCTGCTATCTGGTGGTAGCCTTTTTCCCGCGCCAGTTCGAGCGGGGTTTTGCCGTATTTATCGGTCATGTGCGGATTTGCGCCGTTATCCAGTAACAGTTTTACAATTTCCTGCTGTTTCGCGCCGCCATCGTTGAGGACAATCGCTTCCAGTAGCGGCGTCCAGCCCACGAAGTTGGTGTGGTTGACGTTAATATCGGTTTTCTCCAGCAGCTCGCGCACAATCTCAACGTGCCCTTTCTCGCTGGCAGGCGTAATGCCGACACCACCGAAGCGGGTCAGGCGATCAAGATCCGGATTGGCGGGTAAGACTATTCGCAGCAGGGTTAAATCATTTGTCAGGCAGCTAATCAGGAAGGGGTTAAAACAGGTCTGATCCTGTTGATCAATATCTGCTCCGGCGGCAATTAAAAATGCCACGCAGTCATAATGCTTTTTCAGACTGGCAATAATAACGGCCGTTCTTTTCTGGCGTTGAGTGGCATTAATATCGACACCTTTTTCAAGGCAGGCTTTTAGCCCGTCAATATTGCCCTGCTCTGCCGCCAGCAAAAATTCAGTAACGAGTTCGTTCGCAGACATATTCAGACTCCCCATGATGTATTGCTCATGACCTGAGAATAGCAACAGCCTGGTGAGAAAAGAATCCGCTTAAAAATCATTCATCGACAGTCAATTCATTATTGAGTTAAATTCAACAATTCAGCCAAAATGTGCGGCCGTGCAATCTTTTACTTATGTTTTAGCGCTTTTATTCGCCTCAGACAGCATTCTGCTTATGCCTGATGAAGCCTGATATGACGAGGCTCGACGCAAATAATCAGAACTGTGACCGCCGTCATACGCGTTGTAACAGCGCTGTTAAAATATGTTCAAAACTGATGGCTACCAGGAGCCGTAATATGAATTCCATCTTTACTGAAGAGAACCTGCTGGCCTTCACCACGGCCGCACGCTTTGGCAGCTTCAGCAAAGCCGCCACCGAGCTTGGCGTAACCACCTCTGCCATCAGTTACACCATCAAGCGTATGGAGACCGGGCTGGATGTGGTGCTGTTTGTACGCAATACGCGCAGCATTGAGCTGACCGAGTCGGGGTTTTACTTTTACCGTAAAGCGACCGACCTGCTGAATGATTTTCATGCCATCAAGCGCGGGATAGACACCATTTCGCAGGGCATTGAGGCGCGGGTCCGCATCTGCATCAATCAGCTTTTGTACACCCCACGCCATACGGCGCGGCTGTTGCAGGTGCTGAAAAAACAGTTTCCTACCTGCCAGATCACCGTCACGACCGAGGTTTACAACGGCGTCTGGGACTCCATCATCAACAACCAGGCCAATATCGCGATTGGCGCACCGGATACGCTGCTCGACGGCGGCGGCATTGATTACACCGAGATCGGTGCCATCCGTTGGGTATTCGCCATCGCGCCGGAACACCCGCTGGCCTTCGTGCCGGAGCCGATAGCCGAAAGCCAGCTGCGTCTGTACCCCAACATCATGGTGGAAGACACGGCGCACACTATAAACAAGAAGGTCGGCTGGCTGCTGCACGGCCAGGAGGCGATTCTGGTGCCCGACTTCAACACCAAATGCCAGTGTCAGATCCTTGGGGACGGGATTGGTTTTTTACCGGAGTATATGGCCCGCGAGGCGGTGGAGGACGGGCTGCTGGTCACGCGGCGAATCAATAATCCGCGTCAGGATTCACGCATGCTGCTTGCCACGCAGCATGCGGCGACCGGCCAGGTTACACGCTGGATCAAACAGCAATTTGGTCCACAGGGCGTGCTGACCGGGATATACAGCGATCTATTGTGGCGCGCTTAGTTTTTGCTTTGCACCCAAAACGCGTGAATAAGACCAGGGATGTAGCCCAGTAAGGTCAGAACGATGTTAATGATAAACGCCCAGCCAAACCCTTTGCCGAGCAGCACGCCCAGCGGTGGCAGGATAATAGTAAAGACAATACGCCAAAAACCCATAACGACTCCGTGCAAGCTAACCAATTGAAAATAAAAAAGAGAACATTCTCTAAGCGTAGCCAGTTTAACGGCCTGCGCCATCTCTTTATCGCCCTTTTACCCTCTTTTACGCTTTTGACACTGGCTTAATCCTCCCCATTAGTTTAGAGTTTTCTTAATTAAGTAAAGACTAAACTAATATGACTGAACTCGAACAACTTCAGGCCAGCGCCGGACAGGCCGCAGCCCTGTTAAAAGCGATGAGCAATCCGCGTCGGTTGCTGATCCTCTGCATGCTGTGCGGTACACCGGGTACCAGCGCGGGCGATCTGGCGCGGGCGACGGGGCTTAGCCCATCCGCCACGTCACAACATCTGGCGCGTATGCGTGAAGAGGGGCTTATCGACAGCACCCGTGAAGCGCAGCGCATTCTGTATTTCATTAAAAACGATGCGGTGCATCAGCTGATCAGCACCCTGAAAAGCCTCTATTGCCCGTAAGGAGCCACCATGTCACTACCGCTCATTTCACCCCAGCAGGCCAATGCGCTCGTTGCTGAAGGTGCAAAACTGATCGATATTCGCGATCCCGACGAATATGCTCGCGAGCATATTCCCGCCGCCCGGTCCGTGCCGCTGGACACCTTACCCGGCGGGCTTGAGACGCCCGCGGGCGAAACGGTGATTTTTCACTGCCAGTCTGGCGCCCGGACATCCTCGAACGCAGCCCGCCTTGCTCAGGCTGCCGCGCCTGCTCAGGCGTTTATCGTTGAAGGCGGAATTCAGGGGTGGAAGCAGGCCGGGTTGATCACGCAGGAAGACACATCACAGCCGCTGCCGTTGATGCGTCAGGTGCAAATTGCCGCCGGGCTGCTCACCCTGTGCGGGGTCGTGCTGGGCTTTACGCTCTCCAGCGGCTTTTTCCTGCTGAGCGGCTTTGTGGGTGCCGGGCTGCTGTTTGCCGGTCTGACCGGGTTTTGCGGAATGGCGAGACTGCTGAAAGTGATGCCCTGGAACCGGCGTACCTCGTAAGCAGTAATCGGTGAAATACGCTGTACCCGGCATCAGACGTGGGCTAAGGTGAAGATCATTGAAACGATGAGGAGGTAGTATGTTTTCTGTCGGTGATTATGTGCAACCGCGTAAAGGCGGCCCAAAACTGAAAGTACTCGAAGTGAACGGCGATAGCGTTGTGGCGGTTCAGGCCAGCAATGAGCAAGGCGAGAAATTTACCCTGAAGGCCGCAGACCTGGCCCTGTATACCGAAGAGGGTGATTTCGGCGTCTGCTAAACAGGCAACCGGGCGGTGTCTTCCGCCCGGCTCATGGATTAAATCAGAAAATCATCCAGTGATTTACCGTTTGCCAGTGCATTGGCAATAGGCTTTGGCGTACGCCCCTGACCGGTCCATGTTTTCTCTTCACCGTTGAGATCAATAAAGCGATATTTCGCTTCACGCGGTTTACGTTTTTTCGCTGGCTTACCGGCCTGCGCCATATCTGAACCGAGGAGATCGGACGGTGAAATACCATCAGCTTTCATCAGTTCCAGCAGGGCATTAATTTTTTCCTGCTGCTCAGCGCGTTGTTGCTCTAATTCCGCCAGCTCACTCCGTTTCTCTTCAGCAACGACCCTGACTTTTTCCAGCATTTCTTCAAGAACGTCCAGGGATAATTCACGCGCCATCGCACGCAGAGTTCGGATATTATTAAGATTCTGTAACGTCAAAGACATATATTTGAAAACCTTTTCTTTAGGGTAAATCGAAAAATCGACAAGAGAATAATTCATTTCGCCTGGAATATCCACCCGCGGGCACGTCTTGCTAAAAATGTAAATGTTTTAAAATATCGCGTTTAATAATATCGGCGGATAACTGTCGATACCGCCGGATTCAATCTTTATCTCAGTATAAACGGTTAGATTTAATCCAAATCAAAGCATGCCGCACTGCCGTCGTTCGGGCAGAACGTTCGCTTCGACACGCTCAAGATCAACAGATTGATTTACATACAAAAACTGACGACTGGGACAGATTATAACGAACCGAACAAAAAACACGCAATTTTAGAGAATTTTGTGGACAAAATGCGACTAAATAAAAATTAATAACTAGTTGTTAGTTCAAAGGCAGAGATATACGCTATACATGCCTGACAAACCAACCTAAAGCACTAACCGCTGAGGGAAAATCGTTTCTATTGTGTTCTTCTCAAGGAGTTCAGACATGTTCTCACCGCAATCTCGCCTGCGCCATGCGGTAGCGGATACCTTCGCGATGGTTGTTTACTGTTCCGTCGTGAACATGCTGATCGAAATTTTCCTCTCCGGAATGTCCTTTGAGCAGTCACTTTCTTCTCGTCTGGTGGCAATTCCGGTCAACATTATTATTGCGTGGCCTTACGGATTATACCGCGATGCGGTCATGCGCTTTGCGCGTCGTATTAGCCCGTCAGGGTGGGTGAAAAACCTCGCCGACGTTCTGGCATACGTGACGTTCCAGTCGCCGGTTTACGTGGCTATTCTGCTGACAGTGGGCGCAGACTGGCATCAAATCGTCGCAGCGGTCAGTTCAAATATCGTGATTTCAATGTTGATGGGTGCGGTGTATGGCTATTTTCTCGACTACTGTCGCCGCCTGTTTAAGGTCAGCCAGTACAGCCAGGCCAAAGCATGATGTGAGGCGACTGGCGAATGCCAGTCGCAGATTTACTGTACGTCGCCAAACAGTCCCTTCAAAAACCGCTCCAGCGCCATACGCGAACTGAAGCCATGCGGAATACCATAATGTTCATGCGTTTCACCACCTAAATACAGTGGGAATTGCTGATAATGATCGCAGGTTTTAATATCCGAGGCAGGCTCAGCAAATGACAAACTTCTGTCTTTCAGCGTCGGGTGAATAATGAGAGCGGTACGTCCCATTCTTGCTTCACGATTAACGTAAACATAATTCTCGCCACGGCGATATCCATACGCTTTTGATGTCACCTCATCCATGGTGAATCCCTCTTTTTCAAGAACGCGCGCCACCTCATCAGGTCGTAAATACATATCTTTTCCTCGTTATCTTTTCCTGCCCGGCAACCTTACAGTATTCAGCATTAGCAGGGCTTTCAGAATATTCCATAAACTGCCAGATAACGCGTGACGCGCTTCAGATATTAAATTTCTGAACTAAACTAAACGGGAACGCAAAATTACGGAGGATCGTATGTTTAACAGACCGAACCGAAACGATATTAACGACGACACGCAGGATATTCGTAACGATGTCAGCCAATTAGCTGACTCGCTGGAAGAAGTGCTGAAATCCTGGGGTTCCGGTGCGAAGGACGAAGCGGATGCCGCAAAACGTAAGGCTCAGTCTTTGCTACGTGAAACCCGCGCCCGCATGAATGGGCGTTCGCGCACCACGCAGGCTGCCTGCGATGCCATCAGCTGCGCCAATACCTTCGTTCGCGAAAAACCCCTCTGTACGCTTGGTACGGTAGCCGCGGTGGGTATCTTCGTGGGGGCGCTGCTTAGCCTGCGCAAATAGTCGTCTCAACCTGTCCGTATCCGCCCCGGTCGCGTCAGCCCCCGGGGCTTTTCTTTGCCTGCGCGCCTGAAAAAGCCGTACAGCCCGCCCTGCCCCGCTGTGCTCATCATCGGGGCCATATTAATCTGAAATTCCCATATCTTGTATGGTTGAATCTTACGACAACTACATCTAGTATTCCCTTTAGCAAGATACACACAACCTGACGCGATGATTCGCGCCGCTCTCTCATTTTAAATGGAAATACGAATCATGAGCATTATTATTTACACTCGTAACGATTGTGTTCAGTGCCACGCGACAAAACGTGCAATGGAAAGCCGTGGAGTGGCCTTTGAGATGGTGAACATTGACCTGCAGCCCGAAGCTGCCGATACCCTGCGGGCGCAAGGTTTTCGCCAGCTGCCGGTCGTCGTCGCCGGGGAGACCAGCTGGTCCGGCTTTCGCCCCGACATGATTAACCGCCTCGCCACCCAGGCCGCCAGGGCATGAGTGGGCTGGTCTACTTCTCCAGCAGCTCGGAAAACACGCTCCGCTTTATTGAGCGCGTCGGGCTGCCTGCGATACGTATCCCGCGTAATGAGCGGGAACGAATCCGGGTAGACGACCCCTACATTCTGGTGGTCCCGAGCTATGGTGGAGGTGGCACCGCGGGGGCCGTGCCTCGCCAGGTGATCCGCTTTCTCAACGATCCCCACAACCGACAGCTTATTCGCGGCGTTATCGCGGCGGGCAATCGCAATTTCGGCGATGCCTTTGGCCGCGCCGGGGATGTCATTTCTCAAAAATGCGGCGTGCCGTATCTCTATCGTTTTGAACTGATGGGGACACAGCAGGACGTAGAGAACGTGCGTAAAGGAGTGAACGAATTTTGGCAACGACAACCGCAGAACGTGTAATTCAGGCGACACCGGATTACCACGCATTAAACGCAATGCTGAACCTCTATGACCGTGAGGGGCACATTCAGTTTGGCAAAGATCATGAGGCGGTGGAGGCGTTTATCGCCACCCACGTCCGCCCCAACAGCATGACCTTTGCAAGCCAGAATGAACGTCTCGATTATCTGGTCAAGGAAGGCTATTACGAAGAGCGCGTGCTGGCCCGGTACGAACGTGCCTTTGTGGAGACGCTGTTCGGGCAAGCCCATAGCCGCGGTTTTCGTTTCCAGACGTTTCTTGGCGCATGGAAGTTTTACACCAGCTATACCCTGAAAACATTCGACGGCAAACGCTATCTTGAAAGCTTCGAGGACCGTGCGGTGATGGTTGCCCTGACGCTCGCGCAGGGCGATGAAACGCTGGCAGAACGCCTGATGGATGAGATGCTCTCCGGCCGTTTCCAGCCCGCCACACCGACCTTTCTCAATTGCGGAAAAGCCCAGCGCGGCGAGCTGGTCTCCTGCTTCCTGCTGCGCATCGAAGACAATATGGAGTCGATTGGTCGCGCGGTGAATTCGGCGCTGCAGCTCTCTAAACGCGGTGGCGGTGTGGCGTTTCTGCTGTCGAACCTGCGTGAAGCCGGTGCGCCAATTAAGCGTATCGAAAACCAGTCCTCCGGCGTGATTCCGGTCATGAAAATGCTGGAAGATGCTTTCTCGTATGCCAACCAGCTGGGGGCGCGTCAGGGCGCGGGGGCGGTCTATCTGCACGCGCACCATCCGGATATCCTGCGCTTCCTGGATACCAAACGTGAAAACGCCGATGAAAAAATCCGCATTAAGACCCTGTCGCTTGGGGTGGTGATTCCGGATATCACCTTTGCGCTCGCCAAAGAAAATGCCGAGATGGCGCTCTTCTCCCCATACGACATTGAGCGTATTTACGGGAAAGCGTTTGGTGATGTGGCGATAAGCGCCCTGTATCACGATCTGGTGGCCGACGATCGCATTCGTAAGAAGTACATCAACGCCCGCGATTTCTTCCAGACGCTGGCCGAAATTCAGTTTGAGTCCGGCTATCCGTACATCATGTATGAAGATACGGTCAACCGTGCTAACCCGATTGCCGGGCGAATCAATATGAGCAACCTCTGCTCCGAGATATTGCAGGTGAACAGCGCATCCACGTATGACGAAAACCTGGACTACGCCGACATCGGCAAAGACATCTCCTGTAACCTCGGGTCGCTGAATATTGCCCACACCATGGATTCCCCCGATTTTGGTCGCACGGTGGAGACCGCCATTCGCGGGCTGACCGCGGTGTCAGACATGAGCCACATCCGCAGCGTGCCGTCCATTGAAGCCGGTAATGCCGCCTCGCACGCCATCGGCCTTGGGCAGATGAACCTGCACGGCTATCTGGCGCGGGAAGGTATCGCCTACGGTAGCCCGGAAGGACTGGATTTCACCAACCTCTATTTTTACACCATTACCTGGCATGCGCTGCATACCTCAATGATGCTGGCGCGCGAGCGTAACCAGCGCTTTGCGGGCTTTGAACAGTCGCGTTACGCCAGCGGTGAGTACTTCAGGCCATATCTGGAAGGGGACTGGCAGCCGAAAACCGACAAAGTGCGCCAGCTGTTTGCCGATGCCGGGGTTCTCCTGCCCACCCGCGAGATGTGGCAGCAGCTGCGGGACGATGTGATGCGCCACGGCATCTATAACCAGAATCTGCAGGCCGTACCGCCAACCGGGTCAATCTCTTACATTAACCACGCCACGTCGAGTATCCACCCGATTGTGTCGAAGATTGAGATCCGCAAGGAAGGTAAGACCGGGCGCGTTTACTACCCTGCCCCGTTTATGACCAACGACAATCTGGCCCTGTATCAGGACGCGTATGAGATTGGCCCTGAGAAAATTATTGATACCTACGCCGAGGCGACAAAACACGTGGATCAGGGGCTGTCGCTGACGCTCTTCTTCCCGGACACCGCCACCACGCGTGACATTAACCGGGCGCAGATTTACGCCTGGAAGAGAGGGATCAAAACCCTCTACTACATTCGCCTGCGCCAGCGTGCGCTGGAAGGCACCGAAATTGAAGGCTGCGTGTCCTGCGCGCTGTAAGGAGAAAGGATGAAACTGTCACGCGTGAGTGCCGTTAACTGGAATAAAATTCAGGATGATAAAGACCTGGAGGTGTGGAACCGCCTGACCAGCAACTTCTGGCTGCCGGAAAAAGTCCCGCTTTCAAACGATATTCCGGCCTGGCAAACCCTCAGCCACGCCGAACAGCAGCTGACGATCCGTGTGTTCACCGGTCTGACGCTGCTGGACACCATTCAAAATACCGTCGGTGCCCCTGTGCTGATGGCCGACGCGCTGACGCCTCACGAAGAGGCGGTGATGTCGAACATCAGCTTTATGGAGGCGGTCCATGCCCGCTCCTACAGCTCGATTTTTTCGACGCTGTGCCAGACCAAAGATGTGGACGCGGCGTACACCTGGAGCGAAGAAAGCGAGTCATTGCAGCGAAAGGCCAGCCTGGTACTGGAGTATTATCAGGCCGACGAACCGTTGAAGAAGAAAATTGCCAGCGTGTTTCTCGAATCCTTCCTGTTCTATTCGGGCTTCTGGTTACCGATGTACTGGTCGAGCCGCGGCAAGCTGACCAACACCGCCGATTTGATTCGCCTCATCATTCGTGATGAAGCCGTACACGGGTACTACATCGGCTATAAATATCAGAAAGGGCTGGAGAACGTCAGCGAAGATAAGCGCGAAGCGTTAAAAGGTTTTGCCCTCGATTTGCTGATGGATTTGTACGAGAACGAACTGAGTTATACCGAAGAATTGTACGCCGGTACCGGTTGGGAGGAGGAGGTAAAAGCGTTTCTTTGCTACAACGCCAATAAAGCGCTGATGAATCTCGGCTACGAAGCGCTTTTCCCACCGGAAATGGCCGACGTGAACCCGGCGATCCTGGCGGCACTGTCACCCAACGCCGATGAAAACCACGATTTCTTCTCCGGGTCTGGTTCGTCGTATGTGATGGGCAAAGCGGTGGAGACCGAAGATGAGGACTGGGATTTTTAATGAGCGGGTTAACGTTCAATAATTTAATATAAATCTAACAATTTCCTCCCTAATATTTCACGGGCAACTACACTGTAATTCCCCGTTCATATTCGCCTGAATCACTCCGATTCAGGCGAAATTTCGCTGTGCAAAAGCAAAAAATTCAGAAAAATTCAAACCACGCTCAGCCCTTTACTCATGGGAAATTCAGCCGCTTCGCTTACGGTAAAATTCCTGCCATAAGCAAACCCAGGGTTGTCTCAGATTCTCAGTATGTTAGGGTAATGCCAGTTAACTATTTACCATGGTAATGATATCGACATAAACAAATAACAGGACACTCTCTATTGCATGGCAATTAAATTAGAAGTGAAAAATCTTTATAAAGTATTTGGCGAGCATCCTCAGCGCGCATTCAAATATATTGAGAAAGGCCTTTCAAAAGAGCAAATTCTGGAAAAAACCGGGCTGTCGCTTGGCGTTAAAGACGCCAGTCTGGCCATTGAAGAAGGCGAGATTTTTGTCATCATGGGGTTATCCGGTTCGGGTAAATCCACTATGGTTCGCCTTCTCAATCGCCTGATTGAACCCACCCGTGGACAGGTACTGATTGATGGCATTGATATCGCCAGAATATCAGAGGCTGAACTTCGCGAGGTGCGCAGAAAGAAGATTGCAATGGTGTTCCAGTCATTTGCGCTGATGCCGCATATGACGGTGCTGGATAATGCCGCCTTTGGCATGGAATTAGCGGGCGTTACCGCTAATGAACGTCAGGAAAAAGCGCTGGATGCATTACGTCAGGTGGGCCTCGAGAATTATGCACATGCCTACCCGGATGAGCTTTCCGGCGGGATGCGCCAGCGTGTCGGATTAGCCCGCGCATTAGCCATTAACCCAGACATTTTATTAATGGATGAAGCCTTCTCGGCACTCGATCCATTAATTCGCACCGAGATGCAGGATGAACTGGTAAAATTACAGGCTAAACATCAACGTACTATTGTTTTTATTTCCCACGATCTTGATGAAGCCATGCGTATTGGTGACCGTATTGCCATTATGCAAAATGGTGAAGTGGTGCAGGTCGGCACGCCGGATGAAATTCTGAATAATCCGGCCAATGATTATGTGCGCACCTTCTTCCGCGGCGTGGATATTAGTCAGGTCTTTAGTGCGAAAGATATCGCCCGTCGTTCACCGAACGGTCTTATCCGCAAAACACCGGGCTTTGGTCCGCGCTCTGCACTGAAACTGTTGCAGGATGAAGATCGGGAATACGGTTATCTGATCGAACGCGGTAATAAATTTGTTGGCATTGTTTCCATCGACTCCCTGAAAACCGCACTCAGCGAAAATCAGGGCATTGATGCGGCGGTTATCGACTCCCCGCTTGCCGTGGACGCCGAAACGCCGCTCAGCGAGCTGCTCTCTCACGTTGGTCAGGCCCCGTGTGCCGTACCGGTAGTCAGTGAGGAACAACAGTACGTCGGCATCATCTCAAAACGCATGTTGCTGCAGGCTTTAGATCGCGAGGGGACAAACAATGGCTGATCAATCTAACCCGTGGGGAACCACCGAGGCGGCGGACAGCGCTGCTCAATCTGCCGATGCGTGGGGGTCTTCCACGCCTGCGCCAACCGATGGCGGCGCGGCGGACTGGCTCAACAGTGCACCGGCCCCTGCGCCAGAGCACTTCAATATTATGGATCCGTTTCATAAGACGCTGATCCCGCTGGATAGCTGGGTCACGGAGGGGATCGACTGGGTAGTGACTCACTTCCGTCCGGTCTTCCAGGGGATCCGCGTACCGGTGGATTACATCCTGAACGGTTTCCAGCAGCTGATGCTCGGCATGCCCGCGCCGGTCGCTATTGTGCTCTTCTCCCTGATTGCCTGGCAGTTTGGCAGCGCCGGCATGGGTGTCGCCACGCTGATCTCACTGATTGCCATCGGCGCGATTGGCGCCTGGTCGCAGGCAATGATCACCTTAGCGCTGGTGCTCACCGCACTGCTCTTCTGCGTCGCTATCGGCCTGCCGATGGGGATCTGGCTGGCGCGCAGTCCGCGGGCGGCGAAGATTATTCGTCCGCTGCTGGATGCGATGCAGACCACCCCCGCGTTTGTCTACCTGGTGCCGATCGTGATGCTGTTTGGTATCGGCAACGTGCCGGGCGTCGTGGTGACCATTATCTTCGCCCTGCCGCCGGTCATTCGTCTGACGATACTCGGGATTAACCAGGTACCGGCCGATCTTATCGAGGCGTCGCGTTCATTTGGTGCCAGCCCGCGCCAGATGCTGTTTAAAGTTCAGCTTCCGCTGGCGATGCCAACCATCATGGCGGGTGTCAACCAGACGCTGATGCTGGCCCTCTCCATGGTAGTGATTGCCTCAATGATCGCCGTCGGCGGACTGGGTCAGATGGTGCTGCGCGGCATTGGTCGTCTTGATATGGGACTGGCCACCGTGGGCGGCGTCGGCATTGTGATCCTCGCCATTATCCTTGACCGCCTGACGCAGGCTGTCGGTCGTGATTCACGCAGTCGCGGCAACCGTCGCTGGTATAGCACCGGCCCTGTCGGGTTAATCACCCGCCCATTCAGAAAATAAGGAACAACGATGCGACATCGCGTACTTTTTGCCACAGCGTTTGCCACCCTTGTCTCCACCAGCACGTTTGCTGCAGACCTGCCGGGCAAAGGCATTACCGTGCAACCGGTGCAGAGCACCATTTCAGAAGAGACCTTCCAGACGCTGTTAGTCAGCCGCGCGCTGGAAAAACTGGGCTATACGGTCAACACCCCAAGTGAAGTGGATTACAACGTGGGCTACACCTCGATTGCCTCCGGTGATGCCACCTTTACCGCCGTCAACTGGCAGCCGCTGCACGACGACATGTATGCCGCCGCCGGCGGGGATAAAAAATTCTACCGTGAAGGCACCATCGTGACCGGTGCGGCGCAGGGGTACCTGATCGACAAGAAAACAGCCGACCAGTACCACATCACCAATATCGAGCAGCTGAAAGATCCGAAGATTGCCAAACTGTTCGACACCAACGGTGACGGCAAAGCTGACATGATGGGCTGCTCGCCGGGCTGGGGCTGTGAGGCGGTGATTAATCACCAGAACAAAGCCTTTGACCTGGCGAAAACGGTCGACGTCAGCCACGGTAACTACTCGGCGATGATGGCCGACACCATTGCCCGCTTCAAAGAGGGTAAACCGGTTATCTATTACACCTGGACACCGTACTGGGTGAGCGACGTGCTGAAGCCGGGGAAAGACGTGGTGTGGCTGCAGGTGCCCTTCTCTTCCCTGCCGGGCGAGCAGAAAGATATCGACACCAAACTGCCAAACGGCATGAACTATGGCTTCCCGGTAAACACGATGCATATCGTTGCTAACAAAGCCTGGGCTGAGAAAAACCCGGCGGCAGCGAAGCTGTTCTCGGTGATGAAACTGCCTCTGGCGGACATCAACGCCCAGAACGCGATGATGCACGCGGGGAAATCGTCCGAAGCTGACATCAAAGGCCACGTGGATGGCTGGATCAAAGCCCACCAGCAACAGTTTGATGGCTGGGTAAAAGAAGCGATGGACGCGCAGAAGTCATAAGAGCCCTTCAGACCTGCCCTCTCCCCACGGGAGAGGGTTAACTCCCCTAAACCGCACAATCCAGCACGTAACAATCCCACCACATTCACAATCATTCGCTATTATGGTTCACGGAAAAATAATCACTTAACTCACGATTCCTGAACCTGATGACTAAAACAACTCAAGGGCTTAGCCCGGCACTCATCCTTTTAATGTCCGTGGCAACGGGTCTGGCAGTCGCCAGTAACTACTACGCGCAGCCACTGCTCGATACCATCGCCCGCGCATTTAACCTTTCTGCCAGCTCCGCTGGCTTTATTGTCACCGCCGCGCAGCTTGGCTATGCCGCCGGGCTGCTTTTCCTCGTGCCGCTGGGCGATATGTTTGAGCGTCGGATGCTGATTGTCTCCATGACCTTGCTGGCTGCAGGCGGGATGCTGATCACCGCCAGCAGCCACTCGTTAACGATGATGATTATCGGCACCGCGTTAACGGGTCTGTTCTCCGTCGTGGCGCAGATTCTGGTTCCGCTCGCCGCCACTCTCGCCTCACCAGAAAAGCGCGGCAAGGTGGTGGGAACAATCATGAGCGGCCTGCTGCTGGGGATTTTGCTGGCGCGGACCGTCGCCGGGCTGCTGGCGAGTCTTGGTGGCTGGCGTACCGTGTATTGGGTGGCGAGCGTACTGATGGCCGTGATGGCGCTTGCCCTGTGGCGCGGGCTGCCAAAGGTGAAGCAGGAAAATCACCTTAATTATCCGCAGCTTCTCGCCTCCGTTTTCAGCCTCTTCACACACGATAAACTGCTGCGTACACGTGCGTTGCTGGGCTGTTTGACCTTCGCCAACTTCAGCATCTTATGGACCTCAATGGCGTTTCTGCTGGCCGCGCCGCCGTTCAATTATTCCGAAGCGGTGATTGGTCTGTTTGGTCTGGCGGGCGCTGCGGGAGCCCTGGGCGCGCGTCCGGCGGGCGGACTGGCGGATAAAGGCAAATCCCATCTGACGACCTCTGCCGGGCTGGTTCTGCTCCTGCTCTCCTGGGCAGCCATCTGGTATGGCCATACCTCTGTACTGGCGCTGATCGTCGGTATTCTGGTACTCGACCTCACCGTGCAGGGTGTGCATATCACTAACCAGACCGTCATCTACCGCGTGAAGCCAGAGGCGCGTAACCGCCTCACGGCCGGATACATGACCAGCTATTTTATTGGCGGCGCAGCGGGTTCGTTAATTTCAGCCTCGGCGTGGCAGCATGCCGGTTGGTCAGGCGTGTGTGGGATAGGGGCAATCGTCGCCGCGCTGAATCTGCTAGTATGGTGGCGTGGGTACCATCGACAGGACGTAATTAACTAAGTTTTACATTGCTTTGGGCCTCTTAGGGTGTAAAGGGGCCCTGCAGTCTGTTAATGTAAACGTAATCATTTATCCCAGAAATTTTAATGTGGGTGACATATTTTCTACCGGCATGAATAGTTCAGACCCCCGTCCTCACATCCTCTCTTCCGCGGGTTCACTCCCAACGCTCTCTGTGCTCACCGGGTCACGGACTTACCCGGCGCTTTCTGATGGTGACATAAGTTTGGCGGATATAACCGCACAAATAATTCATTTACATTATTTGTCACTATCGTTACTATATCGGCTGTAATTAATGAGGTTATGCCCAAATGGATAGTTCGTTTACGCCCATTGAACAAATGCTTAAATTCCGCGCCAGTCGTCATGAGGACTTCCCGTATCAGGAGATCCTGCTGACCCGCCTGTGCATGCACATGCAGGGTAAGCTACTGGAAAATCGTAATAAAATGCTGAAAGCTCAAGGGATTAACGAGACGTTGTTTATGGCGTTAATTACGCTGGAGTCTCAGGAAAATCACAGCATTCAGCCGTCAGAGCTGAGCTGCGCGCTGGGTTCATCCCGTACTAATGCCACCCGTATTGCCGATGAACTGGAAAAACGCGGCTGGATTGAACGCCGTGAAAGCGATAACGATCGCCGCTGCCTGCATCTGCAGCTGACCGACAAAGGTCACCAATTCCTGCGTGAGGTGCTGCCACCTCAGCATAATTGCCTGCATCAACTGTGGTCTGCCCTCAGCACCACCGAGCGCGACCAGCTTGAGCACATTACTCGCAAGCTGCTGACCCGTCTGGACCAGATGGATGAAGACGGCGCTGTTCTAGAGGCGCTGCGCTAACGCGACAACACGCTCAACAATCCCAGACTCATAAGAAAACCGACAGGCCAGCACGTCACACTGCTGGCCTTTCTGACAACAGCTCGGCTCAGCCGATGTGAAAATAAGAAGATCGTGGAGAACAACAATGAGCGCAAATGCGGAGAGCACTACCCCGCAGCAACCGGTCAATAAAAAGGGCAAACGCAAAAGCGCCCTTATTGTACTGACATTGCTCTTTATTATTATTGCCGTGGCATATGGGATCTATTGGTTTTTAGTATTGCGTCATGCTGAAGAGACAGACGATGCATACGTGGCAGGGAACCAGGTACAAATTATGGCGCAGGTATCGGGCAGCGTGACGAAAGTCTGGGCTGATAACACCGATTTTGTGCAAAAAGGGGATGTATTGGTCACGCTCGATCCGACCGACGCCCAACAGGCTTTTGAAAAAGCCCAGACCGCGCTGGCCTCCAGCGTCCGTCAGACCCGCCAGCTGATGATCAACAGCAAGCAGCTGCAGGCCAACATCGACGTGCAGAAAACCGCACTGGCGCAGGCGCAGAGCGACCTGAACCGTCGCGTTCCCCTCGGCACTGCCAACCTGATTGGCCGTGAAGAGCTGCAGCACGCGCGTGATGCCGTTGCCAGCGCACAGGCGCAGCTGGACGTGGCGATTCAACAGTACAACGCCAACCAGGCGATGGTGCTGGGCACCAGCCTGGAAAACCAGCCTGCCGTGCAACAGGCTGCCACCGAAGTGCGCAACGCGTGGCTTGCCCTGCAGCGTACTAAAATTGTCAGCCCGATGACCGGCTACGTCTCTCGTCGTTCCGTCCAGCCTGGCGCCCAAATTAGCCCAACCACGCCGCTGATGGCGGTCGTTCCGGCGGACAACCTGTGGGTTGATGCGAACTTTAAAGAGACGCAGCTTGCCCATATGCGTATCGGCCAGACCGCGACGGTGATCAGCGATATTTACGGTGATGACGTGAAGTACACCGGGAAAGTGGTCGGCCTGGATATGGGGACCGGCAGTGCCTTCTCCCTGTTGCCAGCGCAAAACGCCACCGGGAACTGGATCAAAGTGGTTCAGCGCTTGCCCGTACGTATCGAACTAGATGCAAAACAGCTGGCGGACCATCCGCTGCGTATTGGCCTCTCTACGCTGGTAACGGTTGATACCGCCAACCGCGATGGTCAGATCCTGGCAAGTCAGGTGCGCAGCACCCCGGCTTATGAAAGTAACGCCCGTGAAATTAGCCTCGATCCGGTCAATAAACTGATCGATGACATCGTGAAGGCAAACGCCGGTTAATACGAAGGTGAGCGTTATGCAACAGCAAAAGCCGCAAAAACCGCTGGAGGGGGCGCAACTGGTTATCATGACCATTGCGCTGTCGCTGGCGACATTCATGCAGGTGCTGGACTCTACCATCGCAAACGTGGCGATCCCAACCATCGCCGGTAACCTTGGCTCGTCACTGAGCCAGGGGACCTGGGTCATTACCTCGTTTGGGGTGGCAAACGCCATCTCCATCCCTATCACTGGCTGGCTGGCGAAGCGCGTCGGTGAAGTGAAGCTGTTCCTGTGGTCAACGGTATTGTTCGTGCTCGCCTCCTGGGCGTGCGGCATGTCCAACAGCCTGACGATGCTCATCATCTTCCGCGTCATTCAGGGGATTGTGGCCGGGCCGCTGATTCCGCTGTCGCAGAGTTTGCTGCTGAACAACTATCCGCCCGCTAAGCGCTCTATCGCGCTGGCGCTGTGGTCAATGACGGTGATTGTCGCACCGATTTGCGGGCCTATCCTCGGCGGCTATATCAGCGACAACTACCACTGGGGCTGGATCTTCTTCATCAACGTGCCAATTGGTGCGCTGGTGGTGATGCTGACCCTGCAAACGCTGCGCGGTCGCGAAACCCGAACAGAGCAGCGGCGAATTGACGCCATTGGTCTGGCGCTGCTGGTGGTCGGGATCGGTAGCCTGCAGGTGATGCTCGATCAGGGTAAAGAGCTGGACTGGTTTAACTCGACAGAGATTATCATCCTGACCGTTGTCGCGGTGATATCGCTGAGCTTCCTGATCGTCTGGGAGCTGACGGACGATAACCCAATCGTCGATCTCTCGCTGTTTAAGTCGCGAAACTTCACCATCGGCTGCCTGTGTATCAGCCTGGCCTACATGCTCTACTTCGGCGCAATCGTTCTGCTGCCGCAGCTGTTGCAGGAGGTATATGGCTACACCGCAACCTGGGCAGGTTTGGCTTCTGCGCCAGTGGGGTTAATTCCGGTCCTGCTGTCGCCGATTATCGGCCGCTTCGCTCACAAGCTCGACATGCGCAGGCTGGTGACCTTCAGCTTTATTATGTACGCGGTGTGCTTCTACTGGCGCGCGTATACGTTCGAGCCGGGCATGGACTTTGGCGCGTCCGCGTGGCCGCAGTTCATTCAGGGCTTCGCCGTGGCGTGCTTCTTTATGCCGCTGACGACCATTACGCTTTCCGGCTTGCCGCCTGAGCGCATGGCGGCGGCATCAAGCCTGTCGAACTTTACGCGTACGCTGGCAGGCTCCATCGGGACGTCGATCACCACGACCCTTTGGACCAACCGCGAGTCGATGCACCATGCGCAATTGACCGAAGCGGTGAACCCGTTCAACCCTAACTCGCAGCAGATGTACAGTCAGCTTCAGGGAATGGGAATGACGGAGCAGCAGGCGTCCGGCTGGATCGCCCAGCAGATCACCAACCAGGGCCTGATTATCTCGGCAAACGAGATATTCTGGATATCGGCGGGGATCTTTATCATCCTGCTGGGACTGGTATGGTTTGCCCGACCACCGTTTGGCGCCGGAGGCGGTGGCGGCGGTGCGCACTAACGTGCGGTGTCCAGATCGCGACAGCGATTGTCAGTAACGATAAAGCAGCGCTCCTGAAATCGATTCACGATAGTGAAAAGACAACAGGAGCGCACCATGCTGAAAACACCTTCCGACAAATACCAACCTCAACCTGCTATTTCCCTGCCCGATCGCCGCTGGCCTGAGCAACGCCTCACGCAGGCGCCGCGCTGGCTTTCCACCGATTTACGCGACGGTAATCAGGCCCTTGCCGAGCCGATGGACAGCAACCGCAAACTGCAGTTCTGGGCGTTGTTACTGCGTTGCGGATTCAAAGAAATCGAAGTCGCTTTCCCCTCTGCCTCGCAGACGGATTTCAATTTTGTGCGTCAGTTGATCGACGAAAACCGCATTCCGGATGACGTCACCATTCAGGTATTAACCCAGGCGCGAGAAGACCTTATCCTGCGCACCTTTGCGTCGCTGCGCGGGGCGAAGCAGGCCACGGTACACCTGTATAACGCCACCGCCCCGCTGTTCCGCCGCCTGGTGTTCGGCATGGAGAAAGCGCAAATCGTTGAGCTGGCGACCCGTTCCACGCGTCTTATCCGCACGCTGTGCGAAGAGAATCCCGCCACCCGCTGGCAATACGAATACTCTCCGGAAACTTTCTGCTTTACCGAGCCGGAATTTGCGCTGGAGATTTGCGAAGCCGTGGCGGACATCTGGCAGCCGTGCGCCGAACGCCCGATGGTGATCAACTTACCGGCCACCGTTGAGGTCAGTACACCGAATGTGTATGCCGATCAGATTGAGTATTTCTGCCGTCATTTCAGCCGCCGCAGCGATGTCTGCATCAGCGTCCATCCGCATAACGACCGCGGCACCGGTGTCGCCAGCGCGGAGCTGGCCCTGATGGCCGGTGCAGACCGTGTCGAAGGGTGTCTGTTTGGGAACGGCGAACGAACCGGTAACGTCTGCCTGGTCACGCTGGCGATGAACCTCTACAGCCAGGGGATTAGCCCGAATCTGGACTTTAGCGACATGAATCACGTGGTGGAGGTGGTAGAAACCTGCAACCAGCTGCCAGTGCATCCGCGACATCCGTGGGCAGGACGGCTGGCGTATACCGCATTTTCAGGTTCGCATCAGGATGCCATCAAGAAAGGCTTTGATGCCCGCAAGCCTGACGAACGCTGGGAGATGCCCTATCTGCCGGTTGACCCACAGGATATTGGTTGCACCTACGAAGCGGTGATCCGGGTTAACAGCCAGTCAGGAAAAAGCGGCAGCGCGTGGCTTATTGAACAAAATCATGGTCTGAAATTACCCCGCGCCCTGCAGCAGGACTTTAGCCAGCACGTACAGCAGGAAACCGACCAGCACGGTAAAGAGATGACGCAGCATGCGTTGTGGCAACTGTTCCGCACACGTTATGGGCTGGTAGAGACACCGGACTTTGCCCTGCACGCTTACCGTAGCGACAGCCAGCAGGACGGGCAGTTACATCTGACGGCAAGCGTCACGACGCAGGGCGGGATGCGCCAGCTGGAGGGGCAAGGCAACGGGCTGTTATCCGCGGCGGCCAATGGTATAAGCCGCTGGGTCACGACCCCGTTTGTGATTAAGGACTATCACGAACATACGCTTGGGGAGCGCAGCGACAGCCGCTCGGTGGCGTATATCCGCTGTCTGTTTCAGGATGGTAGCAGCCGCTGGGGCGTCGGCATTGACAGCGACGTGGCCCGCGCGTCTCTTCAGGCCCTGTTCAATGCTGTCAGCTAGCTGTCTTTGAAATAATCGCTGGGTGATATCCCCATCACCCGGCGAAACATCGCCGTAAAGGCACTGTGGCTGCCGTAGCCCAGATCCAGCGCCACGCGTAGCACTGGCTGACCTTGTCCCAGGCGCAGCAGCGCTTCCAGCAGGCGCGCCCTTCTTAGCCACTCACCGTAGCTTAACCCCGTCTGCTGCTTGAAATGGCGGTTCATCGTGCGTTCACTCATACCAAGCGTGTTTGCGGCCTGCATGCTGCCCCAACTTTCCCCCGGCAACAGCCGGATCTGCTGGCAAAGGGTACGCAACGGCTCGCTTTCCGGCTCAGGCAGGTGAAACGGCAGCACCCGCAACGTGCGGATTTCATCCAGAATGAGCTCATATACGCGCTCATCACGACTGCCCGGGGAGTAGGACGCCTCAAGCGTCAGCGAGGTGAGGATAAGTTCGCGTAACAGACCGGAAATCTGGACTATCTGACAGGCTGCCGGAAGATCGGCTCGCGCGAGGGGATCGATAAACAACGTGCGCGCCGCAACGTTGCCGGTAATACGCAAAGAGTGCGGAGTGCCCGCGGGTAGCCAGACGCCGCGTCCGGGCGGCACCACCCAACAACCTGATGCGGTATCGACTCTCACCACCCCACTCAGGGTGTGCAGCAATTGCGCGCAGTCGTGCTGATGCCACGGCTCGCTGTCGCCATGAAGGTAATCATGGGCACAAGGAACAAGTGGGCGATGGGTAAAGGAGAAGGTTGAGGTTGTGGTCATGAGGTTAAACGCCCCTCACCCTACCCTCTCCCTGAGGGAGAGGGAAAAGGTGCACTAGATGTGCAGTTCCTGCAGTTTTTCTTTTGGCAGCGCCAGCTCTTCGTTGCTGTTTACGCGAACGTCACGCTCGATGATATGACGCGCGATCTCCTGGGCTTCTTCCAGAGAGTGCATCTGGTAAGTTCCGCACTGATATACGTTCAGCTCAGGGATCTGGTTCTGCTCTTTCACCTTCAGCACATCTTCCATTGCCGCTTTCCAGGCATCCGCGACGCGTTTCTCTTCAGGCTGACCAATCAGGCTCATGTAGAAACCGGTACGGCAACCCATCGGAGAGATATCGATGATCTCCACGCCATTACCATTCAGGTGGTCGCGCATAAACCCGGCAAACAGGTGCTCCAGGGTGTGAATGCCTTTCTCTGGCATCACTTCTTTGTTAGGCACGCAGAAGCGCAGATCGAATACGGTGATCGTGTCGCCGTGCGGGGTGTGCATGGTCTTCGCCACACGTACTGCAGGTGCTTCCATACGGGTATGGTCGACAGTAAAGCTATCTAATAACGGCATACGTCACCTCCGATAGTGATTTTTTTTAAAATAAACTGAACTCTTCTACAAAATGCACGTCTGAGTATATGAAAGACGCGCATTTGTTATCATCATCCCTGAATTCAGAGATGTATATTTTGGCCACAGCGATGTGGCCTTTTTCTTTTCTGTTAAGCCTGTTTCGCCAGAAACGCCTCAAACGACTCCGTATCCGCCGCTTCAACCTCTTTCTGACGCACGACAGACGCGTCTCGTTCTGCCACAAAATCAGCTTCACTCAGAATCTCTAACGGCTCCTGCTTCAGCATCTCGCGGTATTCCGCAGAGAGCGAACGCCCGGTGCCGCCAATACCCTGATCAATCATAGAACGCAGAATACGCGCTGAGAACGTCAGTTCCGGGTTATCAAACGATTCAACCAGCTGGTCGCACACGTTCTGATAGGCTTCACCACCGTCAATGCTGTCCATGGTTCGGGCAACACGCTTCAGGTCACGGAACAGATCCTTGCCGACTTTCGTCAGCGGGAACTGCGCTGTCTCGCAGCCAATACCCAGCGTAAGACCCGGCTTGCGCCCTTCCAGAATCACGCGGTTCCAGTTGGTACGGGTACAGAGCAGTTCCTCTGAACTCATTTCCGGCGCATCCGCCAGTACGCACCAGACCATAAACAGATCCAGGAAGCGAACCTGCTGCTCATCAACGCCGATGGGTGAGAACGGGTTGATATCCAGCGAGCGCACTTCTATGTATTCAATCCCGCCGCGCTGCAGTGCATCCGACGGGGTTTCACCGCTGCGCGTAACGCGCTTCGGACGAATAGGCGCGTACAGTTCATTTTCAATCTGCAGCACGTTGCTGTTGATCTGCAGGCGCTTACCGTCTTTTTCGAGGCCGATTTTCTCGTACTCTTCCGACGGCGTTTTGATCGCCCGCTTCAATCCTGCCACATATTCGTGCAATTCGTTAAACGTAATACCGAGATTGCTTTGCGACTTATTGGTATAACCCAGATCGCTAAGACGCAGGGAGGTGGCGTACGGGAGATAGTACATTCCACACTCTGTCTTCTCGAACGGCAGCGTGGTCGGTTTTCCCTGCAGGAATGACGAGCATATCGCAGGCGATGCCCCAAACAGATACGGAATGACCCAGCCAAAACGATAGTAGTTGCGGATCAGGCGGAAATAACCCGCGGAGATCGCGTCTTTATCCGTTTCGCCGCACTTCGCCTGCCAGAACGCCATGGGTAAAGAGAAATTGTAATGCACGCCAGAAATGGTCTGCATCAACGCACCGTAGCGGTTTTTCAGCCCCTCACGATAGAGCGTTTTCAGCTGACCGATATTTGACGTGCCGTATTGCGCCAGTTCAATCTCCTGGCCTTGTTCGATATAGCACGGCATGCTGAGCGGCCACATACGCTCATCACCCAGATTGCGGGCAGTGTAGCGATGGATGTCGCGCAGAATCGTTAGCATATGATCAATATCACCATCCACTGGCGTGATGAATTCCAGCAGCGCTTCAGCGAAATCGGTTGTGATCCATTTATGTGTCAGCGCCGAGCCTAACGCCTTCGGGTGACCCGTTGTCGCTAAGCTACCGTCCGCGTTAACGCGCAGCGTTTCACGCTCAAGACCACGCTGAATACCCTTCAGTGCCTGAGGGTGATTTTCCAGCCAGGCCAGCGCCTGAGATACGTCCGGGATCAAATTGACCTCCCGCCTGTCAAAGTATTGTTACTCAGCATAATTGTAATGGTTGACGATTGAAGGTCGCGTATTCATTCCACCAATTAGTGCCACCACGTCATACCCTGTAGTGTTGCCCATGCCACGAGAACATAGCGCAACGCCTTGCCAAGGCACAAAAAAAAGAGCACTGGCCCCCAGGAGATGCGCATCCATCCCGCCAGCAGGCACAGTAAATCACCTATTACAGGCATCCAGCTTAATAACAGCGTGGCAGCGCCATAGCGTTTTAGCCAGCCGACTGCCTTTTCCTGCCAGCGCGATTTTTCACGCAGCGGAAAGAAACGCCCAAGAATAACGTTAGTCAGCCCTCCAAAGCTATTACCCATTGTTGCTATTAACACGAGCAACCAGGGCTGACTCACGCCAGACAACAGCATCGCTACCAGCACTACTTCCGAATTTCCCGGCAAGAGCGTGGCGCTTAAAAAACTGCTGGCGAATAATGATAAAAGTGACAGCGCGTCACTCACAGTAAGCGGACGTCCACAACATCCATCCCGGCATCGCGCGCGGCCTGAATACCAAAATCAGCATCTTCGAACACAACACATTTCACCGCAGGCACACCCATCAATTCTGCACAACGCAGGAAGGTGTCCGGTGCGGGCTTGTGATTTTGAACATGATCGGCGGCAACCACCGCAGAGAAATAATGGCGCAGGCCAAGATGGGTGAGCAGCGCTTCCGCAATAGCGCTTTCACTGCCCGTGCCAACGGACATAGGACGACGCCCGTGCCATGCTTTTACGACGTCAATTAACGGTAACGGGCGCACGGTATCTAAAAGCATCGCTTTTACCGCATCGGTTTTTTCACGGGCCAGAAGGTGCGGGTCGAGATCGGCATGATTACGTTCAATCACGGCCTGCGCTATACGCCAGGTTGGGGCTCCGTTGAGGGCGATCATCGCCTGAAGATCGAAACGCATACCGTAACGAGCAAGGACATCAGTCCAGGCTTGACGATGCGTGGGTTCGGTATCCAGGAGAGTGCCATCCATATCGAAGATCAAACCGTCATACTGTGCGTACATCGTGCTCTCGCTAAACGATTAACAAAGCATTACTTTATCGTAAACGGTGGTTTTTGTCGCTCAAAGAGAAATGATTGCTGACGGAACGTCGAAGGAATAACCAGGGAGAAAGAGAGTGGTACAGAAAAGAAGATGGTGCATCCGGGAGGATTACTCGGCTGCGCCTCGCCCTTCGGGCCGTTGCTAAGCAACGTTATCTTCCCTGGTGCTTGCGGCTAACCCGCAGACCTTGAAACAACAGCCTTGCTGTTATCTCGGAGAAGATGGTGCATCCGGGAGGATTCGAACCTCCGACCGCTCGGTTCGTAGCCGAGTACTCTATCCAGCTGAGCTACGGATGCATCGGGAAATGCTTTTGAAACAGTAAATGGTGCATCCGGGAGGATTACTCGGCTGCGCCTCGCCCTTCGGGCCGTTGCTAAGCAACGTTATCCTCCCTGGTGCTTGCGGCTAACCCGCAGACCTTGAAACAACAACCTTGCTGTTATCTCGGAGAAGATGGTGCATCCGGGAGGATTCGAACCTCCGACCGCTCGGTTCGTAGCCGAGTACTCTATCCAGCTGAGCTACGGATGCATCAGGGTACTGCTTTCAGAAATAGTAAATGGTGCATCCGGGAGGATTACTCGGCTGCGCCTCGCCCTTCGGGCCGTTGCTAAAGCAACGTTATCCTCCCTGGTGCTTGCGGCTAACCCGCAGACCTTGAAACAACAGCCTTGCTGTTATCTCGGAGAAGATGGTGCATCCGGGAGGATTCGAACCTCCGACCGCTCGGTTCGTAGCCGAGTACTCTATCCAGCTGAGCTACGGATGCATCGGGATTTACTATTGTACTACTCGATATTCATATCACTTCGAAAGCAATATGAAGTAATAGATGGTGCATCCGGGAGGATTCGAACCTCCGACCGCTCGGTTCGTAGCCGAGTACTCTATCCAGCTGAGCTACGGATGCAAAATGGCGGTGAGGCGGGGATTCGAACCCCGGATGCAGCTTTTGACCGCATACTCCCTTAGCAGGGGAGCGCCTTCAGCCTCTCGGCCACCTCACCACACAACGCCTCTTTCGAGTGCTTCAAGTAACTCGTTAAGAGCTTCTCGTCGCTGCGTGGCGCATATATTACTTTCTGGGACTTATAAGTCAAACAATTTTCCAAAAGCTTTTATCGTTTGCACAAATCACACGCAATTCGCATGCAAAAGCTGCAAAGAGGGTGTTTTATAAGCGGATTTTGCAGGCATCTTCTCAGAAAACTGATGACAGAATAGTGATGTTGAGGCGAGTTAAGGGTAAGAGAGTGGTTAAAAACAGAGCGATTGAAATTAAACGGTAACTTTAAGCAGGAAAAATGGCAGGAGAGGTTGCGTCTCGCCCGACAGCGAGACGCGACAATATCAGTAACTGGACTGCTGGGATTTTTCAGCCTGGATACGCTGGTAGATCTCTTCACGGTGGACAGATACTTCTTTAGGAGCGTTTACACCAATACGTACCTGGTTACCCTTTACCCCTAAAACTGTCACGGTGACCTCATCCCCAATCATGAGGGTCTCACCAACTCGACGAGTCAGAATCAGCATTCTTTGCTCCTTGAAAGATTAAAAGAGTCGGGTCTCTTGTATCCCGGCATTATCCATCATATAACGCCAAAAAGTAAGCGATGACAAACACGTAAAGTGTAAGCAGTCACGGCATCACATTCTGTTAAACGTAAGTTTAGCCGATATACACAAACTCAACCTGACTTTATCGTTATCGATAGCGCAGTGAACAAGACGCCATAACGTTACCGCTATGGCGTCTGCTTGTGCTTTGTAGTTATTACAGTTTCGCGCTCACCCAGCTTTCAACACTGGCCAATGCCGCAGGAAGTGCCGCCGCATCCGTACCACCGGCTTGCGCCATGTCCGGACGACCGCCACCCTTACCGCCCACCTGCTGGGCGACCATACCAATCAGTTCCCCTGCTTTTACGCGGTCGGTCACATCCTTAGAGACGCCCGCAATCAGAGAAACCTTACCTTCTGCCACTGTCGCCAGCACGATAACTGTGGAACCGAGCTGGTTCTTCAGATCGTCGACCATAGTACGCAGCATCTTAGGCTCAACGCCCGCCAGATCGCTGACCAGCAGTTTGACACCCTTAATGTCTACAGCTTTGCTGGAGAGGTTTGCACTCTCCTGCGCCGCAGCCTGCTCTTTCAGCTGCTGCAGCTCTTTTTCCAGCTGACGCGTACGATCCAGCGCAACGCGCACTTTCTCGCCCAGGTTCTGGCTATCACCTTTCAACAACTGCGCGATATCGTGCAGCTGATCGCTCTGCGCATGCAGGCTGGCAATCGCGCCTTCACCGGTTACCGCTTCAATACGACGCACGCCCGCCGCCGTTCCTGATTCGGAAACTATGCGGAACAGACCAATGTCGCCGGTACGGGAGGCATGCGTCCCGCCGCAGAGCTCAGTCGAGAAGTCGCCCATGCTCAGCACGCGAACGCGGTCGTCGTATTTCTCGCCGAACAGTGCCATCGCGCCTTTCTTCTTCGCCGCCTCGAGATCCATGATATGGGTTTCGATTGGCAGGTTACGACGGATCTGCGCATTCACCAGATCTTCCACCGCGCGGATTTCAGACGGCTTCATCGCTTCAAAATGAGAGAAGTCGAAGCGCAGCACTTTATCGTTAACCAGAGAACCTTTCTGTGCAACGTGCGTTCCCAGAACTTCACGCAGGGCAGCGTGCATCAGGTGCGTAGCTGAGTGGTTCAGACGAATGCGCGCACGACGAGCTTCATCAACGTTCGCCTGAACACCCTCGCCCACTTTCAGAGAACCGGCAGTCAGTTTGCCCTGATGGCCAATCGCCTGACCGTATTTCTGCGTGTCGCTTACGCTGAAGCTGAAACCGTTGCCTTTCAGTTCGCCTTTATCGCCAACCTGGCCGCCGGATTCCGCGTAGAACGGCGTTTTGTCCAGAATGACAACCGCATCCTGACCCGCGTTGATGCTGTCTACGGCTTTACCGTCAACAAACAGGGCGGTCACTTTGCCAGTCAGTTCCAGATTTTCGTAGCCTTTGAATTCTGATGCGCCATCAACGCGGATCATCGCGTTGTAGTCAGCACCAAAACCGCTGGACTCGCGCGCACGGCGGCGCTGCTCTTCCATTGCGGCTTCAAAGCCTGCTTCGTCCACTTTGATGTTGCGCTCACGGCAAACGTCCGCCGTCAGGTCAACCGGGAAACCGTAGGTGTCGTACAGGCGGAAAGCGGTTTCGCCGTCCAGCGTATCGCCCTGAAGTTTCGCCAGCTCTTCATCCAGCAGCGCCAGTCCGCGCTCCAGAGTACGAGCAAACTGCTCTTCTTCCGTTTTCAGAACCTGCTCAACCTGCGCCTGCTGACGTTTCAGCTCATCACCGGCTGCGCCCATCACGCCAATCAGTGGCCCAACGAGTTTATAGAAGAAGGTGTCCTTCGCGCCCAGCATGTTGCCGTGACGGATAGCACGACGAATGATACGACGCAGCACATAGCCACGGTTTTCATTCGACGGGATCACGCCGTCGGCAATCAGGAACGCGCAGGAACGGATATGGTCTGCAATAACGCGCAGCGATTTGTTGTTCAGATCGGTTGCACCCGTCACTTGCGCAACGGCTTTAATCAGGGTGCTGAACAGGTCAATTTCGTAGTTGGAGTTAACGTGCTGCAGAACAGCCGCGATACGCTCCAGACCCATACCGGTATCAACGGACGGTTTCGGTAGCGGCTCCATCGTACCGTCAGCCTGACGGTTGAACTGCATGAAGACGATGTTCCAGATCTCAATGTAGCGATCGCCGTCTTCTTCCGGGCTGCCTGGAGGACCACCCCAGATGTGGTCGCCGTGATCGTAGAAGATCTCGGTGCACGGACCGCAAGGACCGGTATCGCCCATCTGCCAGAAGTTGTCAGACGCATAAGGTGCGCCTTTGTTATCGCCGATGCGAATAATACGCTCGCGCGGGATACCAACCTCTTTTTCCCAGATTTCGTAGGCTTCGTCATCGGTTTCATAGACGGTAACCCACAGACGATCTTTCGGCAGGTTGAACCAGTTTTCACCGGTCAGCAGTTCCCACGCATATTGAATGGCATCGTGTTTGAAATAGTCGCCGAAGCTGAAGTTACCCAGCATTTCGAAGAACGTGTGGTGACGCGCGGTGTAACCGACGTTTTCCAGGTCGTTGTGTTTACCGCCCGCACGCACGCAACGCTGTGAGGTTGTGGCGCGGGAATAATTACGTTTGTCGAGACCAAGGAACACATCCTTGAACTGGTTCATCCCGGCGTTGGTAAACAGCAGAGTCGGATCGTTGTTCGGTACCAGGGAGCTGCTGGCAACTACCTGATGTCCCTTACTATGGAAAAAATCGAGAAACGCCTGACGGATCTCAGCGGTGCTCTTGCTCATAATTATCCTGAAATCAAGCTAACGAAATGTCGTAGCAAGCCTGTATCGGTAAAACGTTGGACAGACCAGCTACTGGAAAAAGTGGGAATAAGATAAGTTTTCTTTAGTGGGAAGTAAAATCCCGCATGCGTTCAATCCGCAAAATTACGCCAGATATCCTGAATATCTTCCATCAGAAAGCCGCGGTAGAGCAAAAAGCGCTGGATTTTAACTTTTTCTGAAAATTCACGTGGCAAGGGTTCGCCGTACTTGCGAATGGCCTGTTCTTTTGCCAGCGCGCACCAGTCTGTGTCGCATTCGCGCATGGCCTTTTCAATGGTTTCACGGGCGACCCCTTTCTGGTTCAGCTCCTGGCGGATACGCGCGGGGCCATATCCTTTGCGGCCACGGCTGGCAAGAAACCGGGAAGCGAAACGCTCGTCATCCAGATAGCGGTGCTCATAGCACCAGGCAATGACGCGGTCGTAATCTTCCGCAGTCGCATCAATCTCTTCCGGCCCGTTTTTACTCATTACGGGGGCCGACAGTTTTCGCCGCAACTCCTGTTCGCTGTGGTCACGGACGGCAAGAATGCGCACCGCACGGTCCAGTAAGCGTGCATAGGCAGGGCGGCGTGAAGTCGATTCACTCATAAAAAACCTGCTGATTCAGAAATGCAAAAAGGGCCGCATTAGCAGCCCTTCATCTTTAAACGAGAGAATTAGAAATCTTCGTTGGTTTCTTCAGCACCCGCGTTATCCACCACGAAATCAGGCGTACCGTCCTGGTTGTTCAGCAGAAGCTCACGCACTTTCTTCTCAATTTCTTTCGCCGCAGCCGGGTTCTCTTTCAGCCAGGAGATTGCATTTGCTTTACCCTGACCAATCTTGTCGCCGTTGTAGCTGTACCATGCGCCCGCTTTTTCAATCAGCTTCTCTTTCACGCCCAGGTCAACCAGTTCGCCGTAGAAGTTGATACCTTCACCGTAGAGGATCTGGAATTCAGCCTGTTTGAACGGCGCTGCGATTTTGTTCTTCACAACCTTCACGCGGGTTTCGCTACCCACCACGTTTTCACCTTCTTTCACCGCGCCGATACGGCGGATATCCAGACGGACAGACGCGTAGAATTTCAGCGCGTTACCACCGGTAGTGGTTTCCGGGTTACCGAACATCACACCAATTTTCATACGGATCTGGTTGATGAAGATCAGCAGCGTGTTGGACTGCTTCAGGTTACCGGCCAGCTTACGCATTGCCTGGCTCATCATACGTGCCGCGAGGCCCATGTGAGAGTCACCAATTTCGCCTTCGATTTCAGCTTTTGGCGTCAGAGCAGCAACGGAGTCGACCACGATAACGTCAACCGCACCGGAACGGGCCAGCGCGTCACAAATTTCCAGCGCCTGCTCACCGGTGTCCGGCTGAGAACACAGCAGGTTGTCGATATCAACGCCCAGCTTACGAGCATAAACAGGGTCCAGCGCGTGCTCGGCATCGATAAACGCACAGGTTTTACCTTCACGCTGTGCCGCAGCGATAACCTGCAGCGTCAGGGTTGTTTTACCTGAGGACTCGGGCCCGTAGATTTCTACGATACGGCCCATTGGCAGGCCGCCAGCGCCCAGCGCGATATCCAGAGAAAGCGAACCGGTGGAGATAGTTTCCACATCCATGGAACGGTCTTCACCCAGGCGCATGATGGAGCCTTTACCGAATTGCTTTTCGATCTGGCCCAGTGCTGCCGCCAACGCTTTCTGTTTGTTTTCGTCGATAGCCATTATTACTCCTGTCATGCCGGGAGAAGCGACTGTGCTTCACCGTGGATTTCTGTTCTGTTGGTGCAATTATACTGTATGGTCATACAGTATCAAGTATTTTGTAGAAATTGTTGCCAGAGCGTTTTTAATGCATAAACGGTTGCCTGACGACGCACGCTTTCGCGATCGCCGCTAAAGCACTCCCGGCGGGTGATCCCTTCTCCTCTGGCGGTAGCAAAACCAAACCAGACGGTGCCGACAGGCTTCACGTCACTGCCCCCGTCCGGGCCCGCGATGCCGCTAATCGATATTGCATAATCCGCGCGCGCCTCTTTGAGCGCACCAATAGCCATCTCAATCACCACCGGCTCGCTGACCGCGCCATGCTGTTCGAGCGTAGATTCCCGCACGCCGATCATTTGCGCTTTAGCTTCATTACTGTAGGTCACAAAACCACGTTCAAACCAGGCGGAACTGCCGGCAATATCGGTAATCGCTTTCGCCACCCAGCCGCCGGTGCAGGACTCCGCGGTGGTGAGGGTCGCCCCGCGTTGCTTAAGCGCCAGCCCTACCACTTCGCTAAGCTGCATCAATTCATGGTCAGTCATTCTCGCTCCAGGCCTTAGAAAAACATGCAGCACAAGATAGCACTTTCTCGTCAGATATGGGGATGCGCTGCGGGATTTACGAGGGGGCTTCAGAAAAAAGCCGATGCGAGCGCACCGGCGGTGGCGAGGATTATTTCATGCTGTCAGCGAGGGTATCCACATTGTGGCGGAACGCCTTAACGTAGGTCTCTGCCACGCCCCCTTTTGCCGAGAGCGCTTCCGGGTAAAGCTCGCCTCCCGGCTGCGCGCCGGTAGCTGTAGCAATCTGTTTAACCAGCCGCGGGTCGAGCTGGTTTTCCATAAACCAGGTTTTCACGCCGTCCGCTTTAATCTGATTAATGATCTCAGCGACCTGTGCCGCGCTGGCCTCGCTCTCTGATGACAACCCCTGGGGCGCCATAAACGTCACCCCGTAGGCGCGGCTGAAATAGCCGAACGCGTCATGACTGGTCAGCACTTTACGTTTCACCAGCGGGATCTGGCTAAAACGCGTTTTGGCCCAGCTATCCAGCTGCTTAAGCTGCGCGATGTACGGTTTTCCGGTCGCTTCCAGTGCGGTTTTATCTTCTGGGTCGGCTTTCACCAGCCCGTTGAGAATATTTTGCGCGTACAGCGCCCCGTTCGCCGCGCTGTTCCAGGCGTGCGGGTCAGTGACGGTTTTGCCCTCTTCTTCGAGGGTATGCGTCTGCACACCACGCGACGCCACCACCAGCTGGCCTTTGAACCCGGAGGCTTTCACCAGACGATCCAGCCACCCTTCCAGTCCCAGACCATTGACCACCACAACATCTGCCTTGCTTAGCGCCGCGCTATCTTTTGGCGAGGGCTCGAAGGTATGCGGATCGCCGTCCGGCCCTACCAGCGTCGTGACGTTCACATGGTCACCGCCCACCTCCCGGGTCATATCCCCCAGAATGGAAAAGCTGGTCACCACATTGAGCGTTTTCGCCATCACCGTTTGCGACATCATCCCTAGCGCGAGCGCCACTACGAATCCCGTACGTTTCATCGTTTCCCCTTGCGTTAAAAAAGCGCACGCAGGCTGCCAGCCAGCCTGCTGCGCGTGCCAAATAAAATGGAAATAAAGAACAGCGCGCTGGCGGTAAGCACGATGGATGGCCCCGCGGGCAGGCTGGCGGCCCAGGAGAGACTGAGTCCGAGCCACGCGCAGAAAATACCGCTGATACCCGCCATCAATAGCAGTCCGGGTAAGGTGCGTGCCCAGCAGCGTGCCGCTACCGCAGGGAGCATCATCAGCCCGACCGCCATCAACGTGCCAAGCACCTGAAAACCGGCAACGAGGTTAAGCACCAGCAGCGCCAGAAACAGGCCGTGTAATAAGCCGGGAACATGGCGGGCGTTTACCTGCAGCCAGGCGGTGTCAAAGGCCTCGGTCACCAGCCCACGGTAGAAAATCGCCAGCGTGATAAGGGTGAACATGCAAACGCCTGCCACAAACAGCGCGGCATCGTTATCCACCGCCAGGATGGAGCCAAACAACAGGTGCAGAAGATCGACGTTCGAACCGCGCAGTGATACCAGCGTGACGCCCAGCGCCAGCGAACCAAGATAGAACCCGGCAAAACTGGCGTCCTCTTTAAGCGGCGTTCGACGGCTGACCAGCCCGGCCACCAGCGCCACGGTAATACCGGCAATAAAGCCTCCCACGCTCATGGCCAGCAGCGACATACCGCTGAGCAAATACCCCACCGCGACGCCGGGTAAAATGGCGTGAGAGAGGGCATCGCCCATCAGACTCATCCGGCGCAGCTGAAGGAAAACGCCCAGAGCAGTGGTACTGACGGACAACGCCAGGCAAACCACCAGCGCGCGGCGCATAAAGCCATACTCAATAAAAGGCTGAAAAAAGATATGCCAGATCATGCCACCCTCACCCGCTCGGTTTTCCACTGGGGAATGTCAGCGTCCAGCCGTAACGTCTGCGGGAAGTGGCGCGATACACGCTCGCTGTCGTGCAGCACCGCAAGCACCGTTTGCCCCTGCATATACATTTCCAGCATCAGGTCCATCAGCACATTGCAGGTGGCTTCATCAACGCCGGTAAAGGGCTCATCGAGCATGACCAGCGGTGCCTGCTGCACTAATACCCGCGCGAACAGCATGCGCTGAAACTGACCGCCGGAGAGTTCATCAATGGTCGTTAGCGCCATCGTTCCAAGCCCCACCCGCTCAAGCGCACCGGCAATGCGCAGCCGCATTTCACGGCGAAGGCCAGAAAAAAGCGACGCTTCAGGCCAGCAGCCCATGCTGACCACATCCTGCACGGTTAGCGGAAATTGCGCCTCCAGGGCATGACGCTGTGCCAGCCAGCCCATTACCGGGCGTTTTTTCTGCCAGTGAAAACGGCCGCTTACCGGCGGGATAAACCCGGCGAGGGTTTTCAGAAGCGTTGATTTACCGCAGCCGTTGGCCCCGAGGATGGCGGTCATGCTCCCGCATTCAATCACACCGGACAGAGGACGCGCGACCGGCTCGCGGTCGTAACCCGCCGTGAGTTGATTCATCACAATCATGGCAATGCCACCGCCCAGCACGCGGCCAGTCCGATAAAGACAATCAGCGCCAGCGCCATCAGAAGCCGGACCGGCGCAGACAGAGAAAAAAAGGAAGTAGACATCTCATCACCGCATTAAATGTTATAACATAACAATAATGAAAGATGATGCGGATGTAAATGAGCGGAGATTAACGGGAGTGTGGCGAAATGTTTCTGGATATCAGCCCAACCCTCTCCCGGCGGAAGAGGGTTGAACATCAAGCGTTACTGACTGAACGGCGACGCGGCAGGCACGCGCGCCTGTGACACCGCCAGCCCCAGTTGCCATACGGCCATCGCATAGTGGGTGCTGTGGTTATAGCGGGTGATGGTGTAGAAGTTAGGCAGCCCGTACCAGTACTGATAACCCGTACCGACATCCAGACGCAGCAGGCTCGCCTGTTGCGTATTTCCCAGCGGCTGCGTTGGCGTTAAGCCTGCAGCGGCCAGCTGCGAAACGCTGTAGTTGGTTTTAAAGCCGTTCTCAAGCCCTGGAGCCTGGCCGTTAGCCTGCACCGCCACCTGACCGCCCGGCACCCAGCCGTGCGCTTTAAAGTAGTTCGCCACGCTGCCGATGGCATCCACCGGATCCCACAGGTTGATATGACCATCTCCGTTAAAGTCGACGGCATATTGCTTATAGGAGGACGGCATAAACTGGCCGTAGCCCATCGCACCGGCAAACGAGCCTTTGAGATCTAACGGGTCATCTTGTTCATTGCGCGCCATCAGCAGGAAGGTTTCCAGTTCAGACGAGAAATATTCAGCGCGACGCGGGTAGTTGAAGGAGAGCGTCGCCAGCGCATCGAGGATACGGGTTTTGCCCATCACGCGGCCCCAGCGGGTTTCCACGCCGATAATCCCGACGATGATTTCAGGCGGTACGCCATACACCTGCCACGCACGGTTCAGCGCATCTTCATATTGGTTCCAGAAGACCACGCCATTTTGCACGTTATCCGGCGTAATAAACTGTTTGCGATAACGCAGCCATGCGCCATTTGGCCCGGTCGGTACCTGAGCCGTCGGTGCCTGGCGATCCATCAAACGCAGAACATAATCCAGTCGCTTCGCCTGCGACAGAATTTCATGCAGTTGCTGGCGGTCAAAACCGTGTTTGCTCACCATTTTATCGATGAACTGCTCGGCCGCCGGGTTATTCGCAAAGTCGCCGCCCATCTGCATCATATTATGCTGCGGCTCCAGCAGGAATCCTCCGGAAGGCGCGCCAGCCGTTTGCTGCACGGCTTCGGTCTTGGGTTTGCTACTACAGGCAGACAGCAGAATAAGCGCAGGTAATAACGCTGCATAACGACGCTTGAACATGTGACATCCATTTAACGGGTTCGATAAGAACCCAGTATGGTAAAGCATCCGCAACACCTCAAGGAAGTGGTACGCACCTCCCCCACCAAATCTTTACGCACCCCATCGCAAATCTGTGCAATTTTCGTCCACCCAAGACTCCCACCGTCAATTAACTTTCAAAATAATCCATTTTTCTTTCATTGTGAGATCTAATTAACACTTTAAAACCTTTCAAAGTGATTATTATTAGCCTCGGTTATACAAAAACAAAAAAGCCCCACAGGAGAGAAGAATGATAGAAACCATCACCCACGGCGCCGAGTGGTTCATCGGGCTGTTTCAGAAAGGCGGAGAAGTGTTCACCGGCATGGTGACCGGGATCCTGCCCCTGCTGATTAGCCTGCTGGTCATAATGAACGCGCTGATTAACTTTATCGGCCAGCAACGCATTGAACGCTTTGCCCAGCGCTGCGCCGGCAATCCGCTGTCCCGTTACCTGGTTCTGCCCTTCATCGGCACGTTTGTTTTTTGCAACCCGATGACGCTGAGCCTCGGCCGCTTTATGCCTGAAAAATACAAGCCCAGCTATTACGCCGCAGCCTCCTACAGCTGCCACTCCATGAATGGCCTGTTCCCGCATATCAACCCCGGCGAGCTGTTTGTCTATCTGGGCATTGCCAGCGGCCTGACCACGCTTGGCCTGCCGCTCGGTCCGCTGGCGGTGAGTTATCTGCTGGTCGGTCTGGTCACCAACTTTTTCCGCGGCTGGGTCACGGACCTCACCACCGCCATTTTCGAGAAGAACATGGGTATCCAGCTTGAACAGAAAGTCCATCTTTCAGGAGCCGCAGCATGAGCCGTATTCGCATTGAAAAAGGAACGGGCGGCTGGGGCGGCCCGCTGGAATTCGACGCCACTGAAGGCAAAAAAATCGTCTATATCACCGCAGGCACACGTCCGGCCATTGTCGACAAACTGCGTGAGCTGACCGGCTGGGAAGCGGTCGACGGCTTCAAAGAGGGCGAACCGCCTGAAGCGGAAATTGGCGTGGCGGTGATTGACTGCGGCGGCACGCTGCGCTGCGGCATCTACCCCAAGCGGCGTATTCCTACCGTGAATATCCATTCCACCGGTAAATCAGGTCCGCTGGCGCAGTACATCCTGGAGGACATTTACGTCTCCGGCGTGAAGGAGGAAAACATTCACCTGGCACAAGGGTCTGCTGCCCCTCAGAAAGCGGCCCCGCGTGATTACGACACGAGTAAAAAAATCACCGAACAGAGTGACGGCCTGCTGGCAAAAGTCGGAATGGGGATGGGCTCTGCCGTGGCCGTGCTGTTCCAGTCCGGGCGCGACACCATCGACACGGTGCTGAAAACCATTCTGCCGTTTATGGCATTCGTTTCGGCGCTGATCGGCATCATCATGGCCTCGGGTCTTGGCGACTGGATTGCCCATGGCCTCGCCCCGCTGGCGAGCCACCCGCTCGGGCTGGTGACGCTGGCGCTTATCTGCTCCTTCCCGCTGCTGTCGCCGTTTCTCGGCCCAGGCGCGGTCATCGCGCAGGTTATCGGCGTGCTGATTGGCGTGCAGATTGGCCTTGGCAACATTCCCCCGCATCTGGCTCTGCCCGCCCTGTTTGCCATTAACGCCCAGGCGGCGTGTGATTTCATTCCTGTCGGGCTGTCGCTGGCGGAAGCGCGCCAGGACACCGTGCGCGTTGGCGTGCCGTCTGTACTGGTCAGCCGTTTCCTGACCGGCGCACCGACGGTGCTGATTGCCTGGTTTGTCTCCGGCTTTATTTACCAATAAGAGGTTCCTGTGATGACCGTAATTTACCAGACCACCATCACCCGCATTGGTCAGAGCGCGGCCGATGCGCTCAGCGACCAGATGCTGATTACCTTCCGCGAAGGTGCGCCCGCGGATATCGAAGAGTTTTGCTTTATCCACTGTCACGGCGAGATGAACGGCGAGCTGAAGGCCGGGAGCCAGCTGGAGTTGGGCGACGCGCGCTACGCCGTGACCGCCGTCGGCGACGTGGCCGGACAAAACCTGCGGGAGCTCGGCCATATCACCCTGCGTTTTGATGGCCAGCCGCAGGCGGAATATCCCGGTACGGTTCATGTGGATGGCCCGGTTCCGCAGGCTGTCACCCCAGGCTGCACGTTGAAGTTTGTTGCGTAATTTAAGGAGAAAGATATGAGTCAGGTTGCCGTTGTCATTGGTGGGGGACAAACCTTAGGCGAGTTCCTCTGCCGTGGGCTTGCTGCAGAGGGTTACCGCGTGGCGGTAGTGGATATTCAGAGTGAAAAAGCCGCACGCGTGGCGGACACCATCAACACCGAATTGGGTGAAGGGATGGCCTACGGATTTGGTGCTGATGCCACCAGCGAGCAGAGCGTGATGGCGCTGGCCCGCGGCGTGGACGAGATTTTTGGCCGTACCGACCTGCTGGTATACAGCGCAGGGATAGCCAAAGCGGCCTTTATCAGCGATTTCGAACTGGGGGATTTCGACCGCTCCCTGCAGGTTAACCTGGTGGGCTATTTCCTCTGCGCACGCGAGTTTTCCCGTCTGATGATCCGCGATGGCATTCAGGGGCGCATCATCCAGATCAACTCGAAATCGGGCAAAGTGGGCAGCAAACACAACTCCGGTTACAGCGCGGCGAAATTTGGCGGCGTAGGGCTGACGCAATCTCTGGCCCTCGATCTGGCCGAATATGGCATTACCGTTCACTCGCTGATGCTGGGCAACCTGCTGAAATCGCCGATGTTCCAGTCCCTGCTGCCGCAATATGCCACCAAGCTCGGGCTGAAAGAGGAGGAAGTGGAGCAGTATTACATCGACAAAGTGCCGCTGAAGCGCGGCTGCGATTATCAGGACGTGCTGAACATGCTGCTGTTTTATGCCAGCCCCAAAGCCTCTTACTGCACCGGGCAGTCCATTAATGTCACCGGCGGGCAGGTGATGTTCTGATCGAACACGCTGATGCCCGTATCCCCCTCTCCTTCGGGAGAGGGAACAACAAGGAGCTCGTATGGTTACCGCATTCATTACCGTCGCCGCCATCGCCTGGATGTGCCAGCTGATCTTTGGCGGCTGGCAAATCTGCCAGTTTAACCGCGCGTTTGATGCCCTGTGTCAGAAAGGGCGCGTGGGTGTCGGGCGTTCCGGCGGGCGTTTCAAACCGCGCGTGGTGGTTGCCATTGCGCTGGACGAACACAATAGGGTCTGCGATTCCCTCATCATGCGCGGGATGACCGTTTTTGCCCGCCCGGCGAAAATCCAGGCGATTAACGGGATATCGCTGCAGGAATTACAACCCGATGTGATCTTTCCCCATGATTCGCTCTGTCAGAATGCTCTATCATTAGCGCTTAATCTGAAACATGGATAATTTCGTTGTGAACGCGATAAGCTTGCGAAATTATCATTTCGCAACCTAAGGAATTGAGCGCCTATGAAACCACGTCAGCGTCAGGCGGCCATTCTGGAGCATCTGCAAAAGCAGGGAAAATGCTCGGTAGAAGAACTGGCCCACTACTTTGACACCACCGGCACGACAATACGAAAGGATCTGGTATTGCTCGAAAACTCTGGTGCAGTCATCCGAACCTACGGCGGCGTGATGCTCAACAAAGATGAAGCCGACCCGCCTATCGATCACAAAACGCTGATCAATACTCACCAGAAAGCGCTGATTGCCGAGGCCGCCGTAAAATTTATCCATGATGGCGACTCCATTATCCTTGATGCAGGCAGCACTGTGCTGCAGATGATCCCGATGCTCAGCCGCTTTAACAACATCACGGTGATGACCAACAGTCTGCACATCGTCAACGCCCTGTCGGAGTTCGACAGCGAGCAAACCATTCTGATGCCCGGCGGGACGTTCCGTAAAAAATCTGCGTCGTTTCACGGTCAACTGGCGGAAAACGCCTTTGAACACTTCAGCTTTGATAAACTCTTTATGGGCACGGACGGTATCGATTTGAACGCCGGCGTGACGACCTTTAACGAGGTGTTCAGCGTCAGCAAAGCGATGTGCAACGCCGCGCGCGAAGTGATTTTGATGGCAGACTCGTCGAAGTTTGGCCGTAAAAGTCCCAACATAGTCTGCAGCCTTGAAAGCGTCGATAAGCTCATTACCGACGCAGGTATCGACCCGGCGTTCAAAAAAGCGCTGGAAGAGAAAGGGATCGACGTGATTGTAACCGGAGAGAGAGATGAGTGATTTTCTGTTAAACGCAGGCCGCCAGACCCTGATGCTGGAGCTGCAGGAAGCCAGCCGCCTGCCGGAACGTCTGGGCGAGGATTTTGTGCGCGCGGCAAACACCATTATCCAGTGCGAAGGTAAAGTGGTGGTCTCCGGGATCGGCAAGTCCGGTCATATCGGCAAAAAGATTGCCGCTACGCTTGCCAGCACCGGCACACCGGCGTTCTTCGTGCATCCGGCCGAAGCGCTGCACGGCGATCTGGGGATGATTGAAAGCCGCGACGTGATGCTGTTTATCTCCTACTCCGGTTCGGCCAAAGAGCTGGATCTCATCATCCCGCGTCTGCAGGAAAAATCGGTCGCGCTGCTGGCGATGACCGGTAAATCCCGCTCACCGCTGGCACTGGCGGCCAAGGCCACGCTTGATATCTCCGTTGAGCGCGAAGCCTGCCCGATGCACCTCGCCCCCACCTCCAGCACCGTGAATACGCTGATGATGGGCGACGCGCTGGCAATGGCGGTAATGCAGGCACGCGGCTTTAACGAAGAAGATTTTGCCCGCTCGCACCCGGCGGGCGCGCTCGGTGCGCGACTGCTCAATAAAGTTCATCATCTGATGCGGACCGACGAGGCCATTCCGCAGGTCAAACTCAACACCAGCGTAATGGATGCGATGCTGGAACTGAGCCGCACCGGGCTGGGTCTGGTAGCGGTGTGCGATGAAACCGGTAGCGTTAAAGGCGTGTTTACCGACGGCGACCTGCGCCGCTGGCTGGTGGGCGGCGGCAAGCTGGAATCCCAGGTTTCGGAAGCGATGACCCGGGGCGGGCTGACCCTGAACGCCGAGAGCCGCGCCATCGAAGCCAAAGAGGTGCTGATGAAACGCAAAATCACCGCCGCGCCGGTGGTGGATGAGCACGGCAAGCTGTGCGGCGCCATCAACCTGCAGGATTTCTACCAGGCCGGGATTATTTAACCTTTGAGTCCCAGACGTTTCGCCAGCCGGTGCAGGTTGGCGACGTCCATTTCCAGCGCTCGCGCGCACGCCGCCCAGCTGCGGTTATTCTGCTCCAGCGCGCGGGCGATAGTCTGACGCTGAAACGCTTCCGTTGCGTCCCGCAGGTTCTCATGGGCCATTTCCGGCGTGGCAGGCGTAACGAACGAAGCGGTATCATCGCGCAATGCGAAATGCCGCGCGTGGATCACCACCTCATCTCCCGAACGTGTCGCCCGCGCCAGCACCACGGCGCGGTGAATCGCATGTTCCAGTTCGCGTACGTTACCCGGCCAGCCGTAGCGCATCAGATGGGCTCGCGCGCCGGGGCTTAATACCACGCGGGAAAGCCCCATTCGTAACCGACATTGCTCGCAGAAAAACCCCGCCAGCAGCACCACATCGTCGCCGCGCTCGCGTAGCGGCGGCACGGTAAGCGGAAACACGCTCAGACGATGGTACAGGTCAGCGCGGAAATTCCCGGCCAACACCTCTTCGCGCAGGTCACGGTTGGTTGCCGCCAGCACACGCACGTTGACTCTCAGGCTGCGATCGTCGCCGACGCGCTGAATATCGCCGTACTGCAGGACGCGCAGCAGTTTGGCCTGAAGCGACAGCGACAGTTCGCCAATTTCATCGAGGAACAACGTGCCGTTATCCGCCATTTCGAATTTGCCGCTGCGGTTGCTGATCGCCCCGGTAAACGCCCCTTTGACGTGACCAAACAGCTCACTTTCCGCCACGCTTTCCGGCAGCGCGGCGCAGTTGAGGTACACCAGCGGGTTGACCGCGCGCGGCGAGGCTTCGTGGATGCCCTTCGCCACCAGCTCTTTACCGGTGCCGGTTTCCCCGAAAATCAGCACGTTTAAATCCGAGGCCGCCACGATATCGATCTCTTTTTTTAGCTGCACCATCCCCGGTGACAGCCCAATCATCTCCGTGTGTGCCACCGGTTCAAACGCCGACGGGCTGCCGGGAAGGATGTTCTGGCTCTCCAGCTGTTCGATCAGTAGCGCGTTATTCAGCGCACCGGCGGCCAGCGCGGCAATCAGCCGCAGCTCTTCATCGCTAAAGGTGTCGAACTGATCCGGCGACAGGCCGTCGAGGGTTAATGCCCCAATCAGGTTTTGTCCGGCAAACAGCGGCAGACCGATACAGGCATGAACTTTCAGGCTCTCCTGCCCCGGGATCAGCCCGTCGTAAGGGTCGGGCAAATCACTGTCCGCCGGAAAGCGCACCACGTCACCGGCCCGGGCGATGGTTTCCAGACGCGGATGGCCTTCCAGGGAGAAGCGTCGCCCAAGAACGTCCTGCGCCAGCCCGTCGATAGCCAGCGGAATAAACTGCCGGGCGTCGTAGCGCAGCAGTGCCGACGCATCGCACGCCAGCACGTGGCGCAGCGTCGAAATCAGCCTCTGAAAACGGTCCTGATGACCGATACCGGTTTGCAGTTCAATGGCAATTTTTGCCAGTACGTCCACGGAAAAGCTCATCTGCGCCTCACTGTCATTTTGACCATTCATATTGTCACAATGACCATAAATCAGATAGTCATATTGACTACCCATTACGAGTAATAAAATTTAAAAACCTTAAAAAACAGCAACATGAAAAACTGGCACGCAACTTGATAAAGGCTAGTCATCTTATTTGAAAAACGCCGTATTAATTGAGGTTGCTATGTCTATTCTGGTTAAAAATAACATTCATTGGGTTGGCCAACGTGACTGGGAAGTGCGTGACTTCCACGGAACGGAGTACAAAACGCTGCGCGGCAGCAGCTACAACAGCTATCTCATCCGTGAAGGCAAAAACGTGCTCATCGATACCGTCGATCACAAATTCAGCCGGGAGTTCGTGCAAAATCTGCGCAGTGAAATCGATCTTGCGGATATCGACTACATCATCATTAACCATGCGGAAGAGGATCATGCCGGGGCGCTGACCGAGTTAATGTCCTGCATTCCCGACACCCCGATTTACTGCACCACCAACGCCATCGACTCGATTAACGGCCATCACCACCACCCGGAGTGGAATTTCCACACCGTCAAAACCGGCGACACGCTGGATATCGGCAACGGCAAACAGCTGATCTTCGTTGAAACCCCGATGCTGCATTGGCCCGACAGTATGATGACCTACATGACCGGCGATGCGGTGCTGTTCAGCAACGATGCCTTCGGCCAGCACTATTGTGACGAGCGCCTGTTTAACGACGAAGTGGATCAAACTGAGCTATTCGAACAGTGTCAGCGCTACTACGCCAATATCCTGACGCCGTTCAGCCGTCTGGTGACGCCAAAAATCACCGAAATCCTCGGCTTTAACCTGCCCGTGGATATGATAGCCACCTCTCACGGCGTGGTGTGGCGCGAAAACCCCACCCAGATCGTGGAGCTGTACCTCAAATGGGCCGCGGATTATCAGGAAGACCGTATCACGCTTTTCTACGACACCATGTCTAATAACACCCGCATGATGGCGGACGCCATTGCGCAGGGTATTAACGAAGTCGACCCGAACGTGGCGGTGAAAATCTTCAACGTGGCGCGTAGCGATAAAAACGAGATCCTGACCAACGTCTTCCGCTCCAAGGGCGTGCTGGTGGGCACCTCCACGATGAACAACGTGATGATGCCGAAAATTGCAGGCCTTGTGGAAGAGATGACCGGCCTGCGCTTTCGTAATAAACGGGCCAGCGCATTTGGCTCCCACGGCTGGAGCGGCGGCGCAGTAGACCGGCTCTCCACGCGTTTGCAGGACGCCGGTTTTGAGATGTCCATGAGCCTGAAGGCGAAATGGCGTCCGGACATCGACGCGCTTGAATTGTGTCGCCAGCATGGCCGTGACATTGCGCGTCAGTGGGCGCTCGCGCCGCTCCCCGACATGAACGCTAAAAACCCCGCGCCGCAGCAAGCCTGCGCCACAGCGGTCGCTGACGTTGGCCCTCGCATGCAGTGCAGCGTCTGCCAGTGGATTTACGACCCGGCACAGGGCGAGCCGCTGCAGGATGTTGCCCCCGGTACCCCCTGGTGCGACGTGCCGGACAATTTCCTCTGCCCGGAATGTTCCCTGGGAAAAGAGGTCTTTGGCGAACTGGCAACGGAGGCACAATGAACCACGGTATCGTTATCATCGGCTCGGGCTTTGCCGCCCGCCAGCTGGTGAAAAACATTCGCAAGCAAGACGCCAGCGTGCCGTTGACGCTCATTGCCGCCGACAGCATGGACGAGTACAACAAGCCTGATTTAAGCCACGTTATCAGCCAGAATCAGCGAGCCGAAGACCTCACCCGCCAGACCGCAGGGGCGTTCGCGGAACAGTTTAGTCTGCGGTTATTTCCGCACACCTGGATAACCGATATCGACGCCGCCGCCCATGTGGTGAAAGCAAAAGACAAAACCTGGCAATACGACAAGCTGGTACTGGCGACAGGGGCGTCTGCTTTTGTCCCGCCGGTGAAAGGCCGGGAACTGATGATCACCCTCAACAGCCAGCAGGCGTATCAGGCCAGTGAAACCCTGCTGCGTGACGCGAAGCGGGTGATGATTGTCGGCGCAGGGTTGATTGGCACAGAGCTGGCGATGGATTTTAACCGGGCGGGTAAATCCGTCACCCTGGTCGACCATGCGGCAAGCATTTTGTCGGCGCTGATGCCTGCAGAAGTAAGTAGTCGCTTACAGCATCGTCTGACCGATATGGGCGTACATCTGCTGCTGAAATCCCAGCTGCAAAGCCTGAAGAAAACCGGGAGTGGGATTCATGCAACGCTCGACCGCAGCCGCAGCGTTGAGGTGGATGTGGTGGTTGCCGCCACGGGCCTGCGTCCGGAAACGGCGCTGGCGCATCGCGCCGGCGCGGAAACAGGCCGTGGCGTGAAGGTAGACAGCTACCTGCAAACCACGCAGCCCGATATTTACGCCCTGGGTGACTGCGCTGAAATTAACGGACAGGTCCTGCCCTTCCTGCAGCCCATTCAACTGAGCGCCATGTACCTCGCGAAAAACCTGTCTGGCGGCAGTGCGCCACTGAAATTACCCGCCATGCTGGTAAAAGTAAAAACGCCAGCGCTCCCGCTGCACCTGGCAGGCGAAACCGAGCGTCCGGACCTGCACTGGCAACTCACCATTGAACCTCAGGGAATGGTGGCTCGTGGGTGCGACAGCGAAGGACAGATGCGCGCCTTTGTAGTGAGCGAAGACCGGATGAAAGAGGCTTTCGCTCTGCTGAAATCATTACCCGCTTAACGCTGATTCGCCTGCCACGCTAACGTAACCTTTGGATTTTATGGTCCACAGCCCCGATGTCCCGGGGCTTTTTTTTCAACGTCGTTTAGCCAGATAACGACAATGATGTTCAGACGCCGCGTCAGGAACGCACGACAAGCGCATCGTAGCCGCGCCAGCGATAGTTGATCATGGAAATCAGCCAGCAGGCAACGAACAGCCCGACCACCACGAACCCGGCGTTACCGAGGTTGTCATTAACTGCGCCAATGCGATCCCAGAAGCCTCCGCTGAGGGCAAATTTATCCATCAACAGACCCAGAGCTTCCAGCCCGCCGATAAACAGCGCCACCACCACGGAGGTGCCGGTGATGGTCATGTTGTAGTAAAGCTTGCGCTGCGGCTTATTAAACGCCCAGCCGTAAGCACCGACCATCAGCAGATTGTCGAGGGTATCGACCAGCGCCATACCGCTGGCAAACAGCGCCGGGAAGATCATGATGGACCAGACTGACATCCCGTTTGACGCGCTGGCGGCCGAAATCCCAAGCACACCGATTTCCGTCGCGGTATCAAACCCCAGACCAAACAGGAAACCGACCAGGTACATCTGCCAGCTCTTGTTCACCAGGCGGAACGTTGCGCCAAACAGCCAGTTCATGACTCCGCCTGATGCCGGAAGCGTGATGTCGTCACGCGTGACCTGACCGTTCTTCAGCGCCTGAAAATTACGCCACACGCCGCGCAAAATCACCAGATTGACCAGCGCCATCGCCAGCAGAAACGTTGCAGAAACGGCGGTGCCAATCAGGCTGCCGGTTTCATGAAACCATGCCATATTCTTCTGAAACGCCGTGGCGGTGGCCGCAATGGCAATGGAGGCCAGCACCACAATGGTGGAGTGTCCCAGAGAGAACCACGCCCCCACGCCGGAAGGGCGTTTACCCTGCTGCATCATCTTACGCGTGACGGTATCAATGGCCGCGATGTGGTCGGCATCCACCGCATGACGGAGTCCATAACACCAGGCCAGCAGGCTGGCGGCCATCAGCGCCGTACTGCCGCTGAAGGTTTGCCATGCCCAGCCCCATGCCAGAAGATTAGCCATTACCAGAGCCAGCAGCAGAAACGCCGCGCGGGGTTCATTGCGTAAGAGTCGTAACATTTTACATCCTTTGTGAACATGACCGGGCGGCAGCAACCACCGCCTGCCCGAAGGAGATAGCGCCGTCACCTGACGGCAGATGATGAGGAAAAAGCAGCGTGAAGTCTGAGAGGTAATGGCGCAGTCGCGCGCGCAGCAGACGGTTATGTAACACGCCGCCGCTGAAGCATACGGTGGAAAGCCCCAGTCGCCGGGTATGGGAGGTGACAAGCTCCGCCAGCCCTTTCGCCAGCGCATCGTGAAACGCCCATGCCCGCTCGCAGGGTTCCGCCTGCCAGTTCAGCCACTGTTGCCAGAAGCGCGTAAGGTTATCAGCCTGAAGCGTAACCGGATGTTGAACGTCGTGGCACTGCGCGGCCAGCGCTTCAAGCCGGCAGGCGGCCTCACCTTCATAGCTCTGGGTTTCTGACGTGATGCCGAGCGCGCAGGCCACCGCGTCGAACAGACGGCCGCAGGATGAGGCCAGCGGCGCGTTTAAACCGCGCTGAATGGCCGTAGCCAGCAGCGGCCAGTTTTGCCGCTGAACGTCACGCGTTTCCGGGTACTGCTGCCAGTCCGGCACAAACGCCAGGCAGTGGGCGAGTAAATTGCGCCACGGCTGCATGGCAGCCCTGTCCCCGCCCGGCAGCGCAACCGCAGGCAGACCGCCCAGACGTTCGCAGTCGAGATAGCTTACCCGCAGGCACTCCCCGCCCCACAGCGCGCCGTTTTCGCCCATGCCGATCCCATCCAGCGTCAGGGCAATGACATCTCCGCCCTCAAGCGGCCAGCCGTTTTCTGCCATGCATGCCGCCGCGTGAGCGTGGTGGTGAAGCACGGTGTCGATCGGCAAAGCCTGGGCTTGCGCCCACTGTCGGGCGTGATAGCCCGGATGGGCGTCGCATACCACGCGCTGCGGCTGAAACGCATAGATCTGCTGCATCATCGACAGCGCAGAACGCCACTGGGCCTCGACACCGTCGTCACTCAGATCGCCAAAGTGCTGACTCAGTACCGCCTGGTTACCGCGCACCAGACAGAAGGTATTTTTCATATCAGCACCGGTGCACACCATCGCCGGGACAGCGCTGAAACCGGCGGGCAGCGTGATGGCATCCGGCACAAAACCGCGCGCGCGACGCAGCAGCATACCGTCCTGATCCACCACGGAATCATCCATACGCTGCAGGATGTCGCGGTTGTGCAGCAGGAATCCGTCAGCGATGTCGCCCAGTTCATCCAGTGCCTGCTGGCAGGTGATGGCCGGCGGACGCCCGCTGAGGTTGCCGGAGGTCATCACCAGCGGGCGCTGGCAGTCCATCATCAGCACATGCTGTAGTGGGTTAGCGGGCAGCATCAGGCCAACGGTGTCCAGCCCGGGCGCAATCGCGTCAGGAAGCGGAGGACACCATACTTTTGGCGTGAGCACGATGGGCGCTGCAGGCGAGCGCAGCAGCGTTTGCACCGATTCCGGCAGTCCCTCCGCCTGCGGGATCATGACCGCCAGTGGCTTCATCGGGCGCTGTTTGCGCGCCCGCAGGGTTGCCACCGCCTGCGCGTTGGATGCGTCACAGGCAAGGTGAAAACCGCCCAGCCCTTTGATGGCGACAATCCCGCCATGTTTGAGCATGTGGACCGCCGCACTCAGCGCAGACTCGCGGGTGGCAACGGTCTCGCCCGCGCGCCATTCCAGCTCGGGTCCACAATCCGGACAGGCTACCGGCTGCGCGTGAAAACGGCGGTCAGCGGGATTGCGGTACTCGGTTTCACACGGTTCACAGAGGGGAAATGCCGCCATTGACGTGGCCGGGCGGTCATAGGGCATGGCGCGGATGATGGTAAAACGTGGACCGCAATGGGTACAGTTGATAAACGGATAGCGATAACGCCGCGCTCGGGGATCGCGCATTTCAGCCAGGCACGCCGGGCAGGTAGCGGCATCCGGTACAATTTGGGTGTCCATCGCTCCGCCCGCGCTATGGCGAATGGTGAACGCCTGCGGCACCGTTGGCCAGGTAAACGGCTGGCTGTCGACAGCATCGATACGTGCCAGCGGTGGGCAGTCCTGATGCAGCCTCGCGGTAAAGGCCCCCCCATTACCCGCGAGACGCACCAGCACGCCCTCTCCGTCATTACAAACGTCACCCGTCAGCTGTAGCTGATGCGCCAGTTGCCAGACGAAGGGACGAAACCCTACCCCCTGCACCTTGCCGCGCACCCGCAACTGTACGCCGTTATCGCCCATCGCGACTTAAAACAGCAGTGACGATGACGTGTCGAACGCGGCACGACGGCGTTTTTCCGCGCTCATCTGCTCAAGCTTGTCGCGATCCACGCAGACCAGGGCGTGCGTCGGGCAGGCTTCCATACAGGCCGGGCCGGCGTCACGGTGGTAGCAGAGGTCGCATTTATTGGCTTCCGCTTTTTCCGCGCGCACGTTCAGCCCCATGCCGCTGTTGCGCACAACCGGACGCACCACGACTTCCATCGCACCGTACGGGCAGGCAACCACACAGGTTTTGCAGCCGATGCAGCGCTCCTGCATCACATGCACGAATCCTTTCTCACGTTTGATGGCCCCGTTTGGGCAGACGTTAGCGCACGGCGCATCCTCACACTGGCGACAGATAGCGGCAGTGGAGATATTCACGCCTTTAATGACGTGGATCCGCGGTAAAAAGGTATCAGGGGTGAGCGATGCGCAATCCTGCTCCGCCTGATGGGAAACCACACACGCCACTTCACAGGTACGGCAGCCAATGCATTTACTGGCATCGGCCATAATAAAACGGTTCATCTGCTTCTCCAGCATTACAGTCCTGCGCGGAGATATACATAAACCGTGCCAATTATTAACCTGTTGATTTTATGCAGTTTATAAAATGAAAGCAGGGCTGTCATCGTCACTTCTGACGATGACAGCTGTCGACATCAGCGGTGAGGCCCGTCAATGACCGAGTCACGCAGGATAAGCTCGCCGGAGAAGGTTTGCTGGTACTTAAACTCACCGCCATCCAGCAGGAAGATCAGGCGGCTAATGGTCTCTTTGATCATCTCCGTCACCGGAATGCGCACGCTGGAGAGCGAGGGGACGATGTAGGGGGCGATGGCCACATCGTCAAAGCCAATCACCGACACGGCATCCGGGGTGGCGATCCCGCACTCGTGCAACTGTTTCATGGCACCAATCGCCATATCGTCATTACTCGCCACCAGCGCCGAAAAGGTTTCACCGCGCGAAAGCAGCTCAGACACCGCCGCCGCACCGCTGGCCGGGTTCCATTTCCCCTGCGCAATCAGCGACGGGCGCAGCGGGATCTGGTGTTGTGCCAGGGCGTCTTTGTAGCCCGAGAGACGCTCAACGCCCGTGGGGGAATCCAGCGAACCGGTGATAAACGCAATCTCCCGGTGCCCTTTCTGAATAAGCTGCGACACGGCGTCCTGGCAGGAGGCTTTATGATCTGACCAGACGCTGTGACTGCTGTTTTTCCGTAAGCGGCGGTTAAGGACCATAATCGGCTGTTCGCATTTCTCAACGATGTCGTCCATCTCATCCACGCTCAGGAAACGCGGGTAAATGATCACCGCGTCACAGCGCATATCGAGCAAATACTGAATGGCCTCGCGCTCTTCATCCGCACTGTGCTTACCGTCCGCCAGGATCAACTGCCGCCCTTTCTCTTCCGTCATGCGGGCGGCGTGAAAGAGCAGTTCGCTAAAATAGACGCCGTGATAAAGGGTGTTGGTGACCACCAGACCCAGCGTCTGGGTACGTTTGGTCGCCAGATTTCGTGCCAGCAAATTCGGGCGATAGCCGCTCTCTTCAATCGCCTGAAACACCCGGTCTTTGGTCTCCTGGCTGACGTAGCCATTGCCCGACAATACCCTGGAAACCGTCGCTTTCGAAACGCCTGCCCGCTTCGCGACTTCAAGCATCGTGGTCATCGTAATCTTCCGTTTGAAACTACCAGGGCGCAGTGTACTGCACTGCAGAAAAATTGTCGCAGCGGCGATATCACGCTTTTTACCCCTCCAGGTGATCATCATCACGAAATGAAAAAATGTACAAAATGTGATCTTGTTTCATTCAAAGAAACTATTGATGATTATGTGGAACCGGTTTCCTACATTTCTCACAACGATAACAGGATTACATCCGATGGCCAAAAATTACGCTGCGCTGGCGAATGACGTTGTCAGCGCGCTCGGCGGCAGAGACAACATCGTCGCCGTCACCCACTGCATGACGCGACTGCGTTTCGTCCTCAAAGACGAAAGCCTCACCGATGCCCCGCGCCTGAAAAGCATTAACGGCGTGCTCGGCGTGGTCCGCAACGACAACCAGTGCCAGGTGATCATTGGCAACACCGTGTCTCAGGCCTACCGCGAAGTGGTAAGCCTGCTGCCCACCGACCTGCAGCCTGCCGTACCGGAAGGCCCGCAGAAAATGACCCTGCGCCGCATCGGTGCCGGGATCCTCGATGCGCTGATCGGCACCATGTCACCGCTGATCCCGGCGATCATCGGCGGTTCAATGGTCAAACTGCTGGCAATGATCCTGGAGATGACCGGCGTCCTGGAAAAAGGGGCACCGACGCTCACCCTTCTGACGCTGATTGGCGATGGCGCGTTCTTCTTCCTGCCGCTGATGGTCGCCGCCTCTGCCGCAGTGAAATTCAAAACCAACATGTCGCTGGCGATTGCCATCGCGGGCGTGCTGGTACACCCGGGCTTTATCGAACTGATGGCGAAAGCCGCACAGGGCGAGCACGTTGAATTCGCCTTTATTCCGGTGACGGCAGTGAAATACACCTACACGGTCATCCCGGCGCTGGTGATGACCTGGTGCCTGTCGTACATCGAACGCTGGGTTGATCGTATTACGCCGGCGGTCACGAAAAACTTCCTTAAACCGATGCTGATCGTTCTGATTGCCGCCCCGCTCGCCATTGTGCTGATAGGGCCGCTCGGGATCTGGATCGGGAGCGCGATTTCAGCGCTGGTCTACACTATTCACGGCTATCTGGGCTGGCTCTCCGTGGCCATTATGGGCGCCCTCTGGCCGCTGCTGGTGATGACCGGGATGCACCGCGTATTTACGCCGACGATCATTCAGACCATTGCCGAGACGGGCAAAGAGGGAATGGTTATGCCGTCGGAAATCGGAGCCAACCTGTCGCTCGGCGGTTCATCGCTGGCGGTGGCGTGGAAAACGAAAAACCCGGAACTGCGCCAGACGGCGCTGGCGGCAGCGGCTTCTGCCATCATGGCAGGCATTTCAGAACCTGCCCTCTATGGTGTGGCGGTACGTCTGAAACGCCCGCTGATTGCGAGCCTTATCAGCGGCTTCATCTGCGGGGCAGTGGCTGGCATAGCCGGTCTTGCCAGCCACTCAATGGCGGCGCCGGGGCTGTTTACCAGCGTACAGTTCTTCGATCCGGCCAACCCAATGACCATCGTCTGGGTATTCGGGGTCATGGCGCTGGCGGTTGTGCTCTCGTTTGTTCTGACCCTGATTTTAGGTTTTGAAGATATCCCGGTCGAAGACGAGGCTGAGAAAGCACGCGCCCTGCAGAGCGCTCCGGTTCAGGCCAAAGCAGCACAAGTCTAAATTTATAGCGAGGTAAAGATGTCTGTTTTTCCACAAGGATTTTTATGGGGCGGCGCGCTTGCCGCCAACCAGAGTGAAGGGGCTTACCGTGAAGGCGGCAAAGGACTGACGACGGTCGATATGATCCCCCACGGCGCGAATCGTCTGGCGGTGAAGGTCGGTAAGGAAAAACGTTTTACGTTGCGTGACGACGAGTTTTACCCGAGCCACGAGGCGATTGATTTTTACCATCGCTACAAAGAAGACATCGCCCTGATGGCGGAGATGGGCTTTACGGTATTTCGTACCTCGATTGCCTGGAGCCGCCTCTACCCGAACGGCGATGAGCCGCTGCCCAATAAAGAGGGGATTGCCTTCTACCGCGCAGTGTTCGAAGAGTGTAAAAAATACAACATCGAACCGTTGGTCACCCTGTGTCATTTCGACGTACCGATGCACCTGGTCACGGAGTATGGATCCTGGCGCAACCGCAAGATGGTCGATTTCTTTGCCCGCTATGCCCGTACCTGTTTCGAAGAATTTAACGGTCTGGTGAAATACTGGCTCACCTTCAACGAAATCAACATCATGCTACACAGCCCGTTCTCCGGCGCGGGGCTGGTGTTTGAAGAGGGTGAGAACGAAGATCAGGTAAAATATCAGGCCGCGCATCACGAACTGGTGGCAAGCGCGCTGGCGACCAAAATCGCCCATGAGGTCAACCCGGAAAACCAGGTCGGCTGTATGCTGGCCGGCGGCAACTTCTACCCCTACTCCTGCAAGCCGGAAGACGTGTGGATGGCGCTGGAGAAAGACCGCGAAAACCTGTTCTTTATCGACGTGCAGGCGCGCGGCAGCTACCCGGCCTATTCTGCCCGCGTGTTCCGCGAAAAAGGGGTGGTGATTGTCAAAGACCCTGGCGACGATGAACTGCTGAAAAACACCGTCGATTTTGTGTCGTTCAGCTATTACGCCTCGCGCTGCGCGTCGGCGGACATGAACGCCAGTAATACCAATGCGGCGAATATCGTGAAATCCCTGCGCAATCCGCACATCCAGGTCAGCGAATGGGGCTGGGGGATCGACCCACTGGGGCTGCGCATCACCATGAACATGATGTACGACCGCTATCAGAAGCCGCTGTTCCTGGTGGAAAACGGCCTCGGCGCGAAAGACGTCATGGATGAACACGGTGAGATTAATGACGACTACCGTATCAGCTACCTGCGCGAACATATTCGTGCGATGGGCGATGCCATAGAAGACGGTGTGCCGCTGATGGGCTACACCACCTGGGGCTGCATTGACCTGGTGGCCGCATCCACGGGCGAGATGAGCAAACGCTACGGGTTTGTCTATGTTGACCGCGACGACGCGGGCAACGGTACGCTGGACAGAACGCGTAAGAAATCGTTCTGGTGGTATAAGAAGGTCATTGCAAGTAACGGCGCGGATCTGGCGTAGCCTGTTGCCCTCGCCCTCTCCCACAGGGCGAGGGAGTGTCCAGGCCGGGTGGAAGCTACCACCACCCGGCACTGCTCACAGTCGGGAAAAACCGCCGTCCTCACGCCATCCGGCAAGCCGGGAGTAAACCTCTTCGACGGCCTCTTTCACCGGCGGCGTCATCGGATAATAAAACCCAACGATGTCCGGCTGAATACCCAGAAACAATACCTCACCCACGTCGTCTTTAATCTGATCGACCAGATAGTTCAGCGGCATATTGTGGGTGGTCATCATAAACATCTCGGCGATGTCATCCGGATCAATCAGGCGGGTTTCCCCCGGATTAAGTCCCATATCGGTTGCATCCACAATCAGCAGCCTGTCCGGGTGCAGCTCACGGATCGCCACCACATCGTTTTCCGGTGCGTTGCCGCCGTCAATAACCACCCATTCGCCCTGCGGATGCGCGGCACACATTTGTGCAAGCAGCGGGCCCGCGCCGTCGTCGCCCATCATGCTGTTGCCGACACACAGTAAAACATCAGTCACGTAATCTCCTCACCATCAGGTAGATGGCACTCTCCTGATGAATATCATGCAGCATGCTGAGCAAAATTTTGCTCCAGGCCTGCTGCTGTGGGGTTTGCACGCTCAGCGCGGCGTCGAAAGCACTGGCGAGCATCGCAATGTGGTTGGCGTCGATAACGATCTCACCGTACTTCGGCACGCCTTCCATTTTGCGGCGCGCCGTACTGCCCTCCTCCAGCGTGGCGATCCACGCCAGATAATCAGGCCACGGGCAGCTTAATGCCGTTTCGAGACAATCTATCACCCCGAGGTGATGCCCAATGGCCAGGCTGTAATAGACCACCTGCTGCGCCGCATCCGGCGTGGCATCGTTCTCATCAATAAACTTACGGCTCAGCTGACTGAACACCACCGTTTCACTCATCGGATACGCGCCTCTTCCACCACCTGATTCAGGTTCGCGACGATCTCATTAAGACGAGGATCGTTTTCCGCCTCCAGCCAGCGCGTGACCTGATGATCGCCCTGGCTCAGCAGACGCAGATAATCGTCGGCAATCTGGCGACCATAGCGATACCCCGCGAGTCGGCGCGCCGTGCGATCGACCTTCACGCGCAGCGGCTGCACCATATCCGGGTGTAGAATTGCGGCAGCCTGGTTGTCGCGCTCACCCGGTTCACGGGCATGTATTTTCTGCTCCAGCAGCCCGAGCGCCATGGCAAAACCGTACAGCGTGGCCGCAGGCGTTGGCGGACAACCGGGAATGTAGACATCCACCGGAACAATTTTATCGGTGCCGCCCCAGACGCAGTACAGGTCATGGAAGATGCCGCCGCTGTTGCCGCAGGCACCGTAAGAGATACAGATTTTTGGATCCGGTGCGGACTGCCAGGCACGTAATGCTGGCGATCTCATGGCACGGGTGACGGCACCGGTAAACAGTAAAATGTCCGCATGACGCGGCGAAGGCACCACTTTAATACCGAAGCGTTCGGCGTCGAACAGGGGCGACAGCGTGGCAAAGATCTCAATCTCACAGCCGTTGCAGCCGCCGCAGTCCACGCGGTACACATAGGCCGAACGTTTAATGTTTTTCAGCAGCGAGGCCTTCATGCTGGCGATGGATTCCTCCACCGTCATCGGCACCGGAATGCCGTTAGCGTCGCGTGGGCCGATCAGGTTTTCCATCAGCTGGCCTCTCTCATATGACGGGTAATATCGATGCGGTCCGACGGCAGCAGGCATTTCTGCCGTTTGCAGTCCGGGCAGGTTTCAAAGCTTTCGCGATGATGCTCCGCGCGGGCATCACCGTTGTGCTGCAACAGCGCGATGGCGTAGTCGATCTCTTTTTGTACGGCAAACGGGCGTTTGCAGACACGGCAGTTGCAGAGCGCGAAACGCGACTGCTGCAGAAAATCCTCTTTCTTCCAGACCGCCAGCTCGTACTCCTGCGAAAGACGGATCGCCACCGTCGGGCAAACCTCCTCGCAGCGGCCGCAGAAAATGCAGCGCCCGAGGTTGAATTGCCAGGCCAGCTCGCCCGTTTTCAGATCGGTTTCCACCGTCAGGGCATTTGACGGGCAGGCGTTAACGCAGGCAGCACAACCGATGCACTGTTGCGGGTTGTGCTCCGGCTTGCCGCGAAAGTTTTTATCGACCGGCATCGGCTCCAGCGGATAGCGACTGGTCACCGTCCCGGTTTTGATCACTTTTTTGATGAAGGTAAACATGTTGACTCCTGCTTATGTGCTGCCTGTGCTCCGCACCCCGGATCTCTCATCAAAAGAGGGTCAGGGTGAGGGCATCAGCCAGCACAAAATCCCCTATTTCAACGGCGAGTTCTTACGCTCGATGCTGTAGCGCTCCAGCTCTTTGTACGGCACCACCTGGCTTTTCTTCTTGCGCACATCCACCACCGTCATGCGGTCGGTGCAGGAGTAGCACGGATCGAGGCTGCCAATGATCAGCGGCGCATCGGATACCGTATTGCCGCGCAGCATGTAGCGCAGGGTTGGCCAGTTGGCGTAGGTTGCCGCACGGCAGCGCCAGCGGTAGAGCTTCTGGTTGTCACCGGTCATGCTCCAGTGGATATCGTCTCCACGCGGGGCTTCGGCAAACCCCAGCGCGAAGCGGTTTGGAATGTAGGTGAAGCCCTCAACCATCAGCGGACCGCCCGGCAGATTATCCAGACCGAAGTCGATCATGTTCAGCGCGGTGAAGACCTCGTTGATACGCACCTTCAGACGCGAAATAACGTCGCAACCCTGCTCGCTGTGCACGGTCATAGGCAGCAGGCCGTAGCCGACGAACGGATGATCGGCGCGGGTATCGCGGGCGTGGCCGCTGGCGCGAACCATGGGGCCAACGTTACTGAAATCGCGGGCGATTTGCGGCTCCAGTCGGCCAATACCGACGGTACGCTGCTCAATGTTCGGCGTGCTGAGCAGCATATCCACCAGCTCCTGAACGTCGCGACGCATCTGCTGCGCCAGTTGGCGGGTCTGGATCATGTCATCTTTCAGCAGATCGCGACGAATCCCGCCGATCAGGTTCAGACCGTATGTTTTACGCGCCCCGGTCAGGATCTCCGCCATCTTCATGGAGGCTTCACGTACGCGGAAAAACTGCATAAAGCCGGAGTCAAAACCGACAAAGTGACAGGCCAGACCGAGGTTCAGCAGGTGCGAGTGCAGACGCTCCACTTCCAGCAGGATGGCGCGGATCATCTGCGCGCGTTCCGGCACCACAATCCCCATGCCGTTCTCCACCGAGGTGGTGTAGGCGGTACTGTGGGCAAACCCGCAGATGCCGCACACGCGGTCAGAGAGGAACGTCACTTCGTTATATCCCATCCGGGTTTCCGCCAGCTTTTCCATACCGCGATGGACGTAGAACAGGCGGTAGTCGGCATCAATAATATTCTCGCCGTCGACAAACAGGCGGAAGTGGCCCGGCTCGTCAGACGTGACGTGCAGCGGGCCTATCGGCACCACATTGTTCTTTTTGCTGCCGAGCTCATTGATGAACGCGTAAGTCTCGCTGTCGGTGGTCGGGGCCGGACGCTGACGGTAATCCATGCTGTCTTTACGCAGGGGATAGAGTTCGTCTGGCCAGTCGTCCGGCAGCACCAGACGGCGCTCATCCGGAAGCCCAACCGGGACCAGACCATACATATCGCGCACTTCACGCTCGCCCCAGACGGCGGCGGGCACGCGCGGGGTGACAGACGGGTATTCCGGTTTGTTGGGATCCACTTCGACACGCACGGTGAGCCAGCACTTCTCGCCCTGCTCCATCGACATCACGTAGTAAACCGCATAGTTTCCGCACAGCTGACGCTCGTCGTTGCCGAACAACACTGACAGCCAGCCACCCTGCTGGTAGTAGAGAAACTCCACCACTTCCGGCAGGTAGTTCACTTTCACGGTCACCGTTATCTGGTCTTTGGTTTGCCAGGACTCCTCCAGCACCACGCCCGGGAAGGCCTGGTGCAACGCGGCGAGATACTGCTGACCTTTCTTTTCTTCAGACATAAAAACTCTCTTTAATCACGCCACCAGCAAGGAGACGAACGCTAAAAATGCAAAACCAAAACCGGCCCAGGTGATGCGCGACGTCGCCACAAAACGCAGACGCGCCATGCTGTTCTCAAACAGGGCAATCACCAGCACGCCGACAAGTAGCTTGAGCGCGGCAACGACCACCGCCAGCACCAGGCCGGCCGCGGAAAAGTGCGTCATCTGCCCCCACGGGAAGAAGACACCGACAAACATCTGCAGCACCACCAGCTGTTTGAGGCTGATGCCCCATTTCAGCACCGCAAAGCCGTAACCGCTGTACTCGGTCAACGGACCTTCCTGCAGCTCCTGCTCCGCTTCCGCGAGGTCGAACGGCAGTTTGCCCATCTCGATAAACGTCGCGAAAGCGCAGGCGCAGAGCGCCAAAAGCAACGGAAGGGAACGGTCCACGGGCCAGTGATACACGGTATGAGTGATAAAGCTGATATGGGTTGACCCCGCGACCTGCGCAGCGACCCACAGGCCGAGCAGCAGGATCGGCTCAACCAGCACGCCGAGCATGGCCTCGCGGCTGGCACCAATCCCGGTAAACGGGCTGCCGGTATCGAGGCCGGCAATCGCGAAGAAGAAGCGCGCGATGGCGAAGAGGTAGATAAGCGTAATGAGATCGCCCAGCACCGGCAGCGGCGATCCGACGGTGACGACCGGTAACGCCGTGGCGATGGTGAGCATGACGCCAGCCAGCACAAACGGTGTCAGGCGAAAGACCCATCCTGCCGCGTCCGGAGAAACGCTCTGACGTCCCATCAGCTTGAACAAATCACGGTACTCCTGGAGTACACCAGGCCCGCGACGGTTATGCATCCGGGCACGCGCCACGCGGCTCACCCCGGAGAGCAACGGCGCCATGGCAAATAGCACCAGCGCCTGAAGTATTGCCAGTAACAGACTCATGTCAGGCTCCTCGTGAAATCACAATCACAACCAGTACCGCCAGCTCGATCAACGCCAGTCGGCGGAACAGCACGGGCACGGCAGCGCTCTGCCAGCCCGGCACCCACCCCACCGGGTTAAGCCAGTCCCGCAGTTTCAGCACCGCGGCAAAGTTCTCTTTGACCGGCATGGCAAAGCCGTGCGCTGTGATCACCATGGATTGCTCGTGTGCGTAACCGCAAGCCCAGGCGGTACCGCGTGCGCGAGAGGAGAGGCGGTCGCGTCTGAAGAACAGCATCAGCACGAACGGCAGCAGCGGCGCGGCAATCAGCAGCAGCGCAATCATCGGCTGGGACACCGTGGTATGCGCCGTGGTGAGCGGCAGAGGAATGGCGTTACCCAGCAGCGGCAGAAGCCACGGGGCGGCCACCCCGCCCGCGATGCAGCACAGCGCCAGCGCGACAACGCTCGCCCCCATCAATGCCGGTGCACAGCAGGCGTTTTCGGCCTCACGCGTGCGCGGTGCACCCAGGAAGGTCACGCCGTAGACTTTAGCCATACACATCACCGCCAGCGCACCGGTTATCGCCAGGCCAACCGCCAGCAGCGGGCCGAGCAACCGGGCGATAAACACCTCGCTCTGACCGAGTGCGAAGAAGGACTGATAGATAACCCACTCGCCGGCAAAGCCGTTCAGCGGCGGCAGCGCAGCCATTGCCATCAGCCCCACCAGCATGCACAGAGAGATAACGGGCATTTTTTTGCCGATGCCGCCGAGTTTTTCGATATCGCGATGACCGGTGCGGAACCAGACGCTACCGGCCCCGAGGAACAGGGTGCTTTTAAACAGGCTGTGGTTGATCAGGTGATACAGGCCGCCGATAAAGCCGGCCGCAATCAGCGCCGGTTGATTGAGCGCCAGCCCGGTAACGCCTGCGCCAATACCCAGCAGGATAATGCCGATGTTCTCAAGGGTGTGGTACGCCAGCAGACGCTGGATATTGTGCTCCATCAGGGCGTACAGGCCGCCGATGAAGGCGGTGATCATCCCGGCGACCAGCAGCACAACGCCCCACCACAGCGGTGGCTGCCCACCGGTGAGCGTTATCGTCAGAATGCCGAACAGACCCACCTTCATGACAACCGTCGAGAAGAGCGCTGCGGCAGGCGCGGAGGCATGTGCATGTGCCTGTGGCACCCAGCCGTGCAGCGGGATAATCCCGGCCAGCAGGCCAAAGCCGATCACGCCAAGGAGCCAGACATCATTCCCCAGCGACTGACCGTTAAGGGCGGAGAAGTCCAGCGTGCCGAAGCGCTGCCACACCAGCCAGCAGGCCAGTGCCAGCAGCAACGTGCCAAGACGCCCCAGCGCAAACCACAGTTTGCCGGAGGTGCTACAGCCCGTAAGGAATACGCCGCACAGCGCCATGATCTCGGCCATCACCACCAGCGCGCCGAGGTTGCTGGCAGTCACGGTACAGACCGCCGCGGCCATCAGCAGATTGACCAGCAGACCGTTGGGCTGAGTGTGCTGATGGCGGTGCCAGTCAATATTAAACAGGCTGATAAACACGCCGCACAGACCAAAGGTCACCAGCCAGATGGCATTCAGCGGCGTAATTTCAACGGTGTGCCGTATCAGCGGCATCACCGCTTCGACAGATTGTCCGCCTGTTAACACGAGGCCACCGGCCACCAGCGTCATCACGCTGCCAACCGCCCCGCCGATACCGGCTATCCAGCCGCTCAGGGTTTTATGGAAAGAGAAGATCAAGGCCAACACAGCGGCGGCGGCAAAATAGGCCACCGCGCTGGTAATCATCATCACCGCGTTCATTTCGCCCCCTCGTTCAGCGCCTGAAGCAGAGAAAGATCGCCGAAATCACTGTTAATGGTCAGCTCACGCTTACGTTTACTGGTGCGAACGATGTCGCGAATATTGACCAGAATCAGCGCCTTCGTCGGGCAGGTGCGCACACAGGCTGGCCCTTGTTCATCAAAGCTGCACAGGTCGCATTTGACCGCAACGGCACGCACGCCGGGAACCCAGTCAAGCAGCGTGCTCACCTTCGCCGGCGCAGGTGGCGCTGGCGGCGCTTTCGGGGAGTTGGCATTCGCCGGGATATGCAGCGGACGGCTGCCGGAAAATTCAATCGCACCGAACGGGCAGGCAATGCCGCACAGTTTGCAGCTCACGCACAGACTTTCATTCAGCTGCACCGCCCCCTCGACACGGGTGATGGCATTAACAGGACAGACTCCCGCGCAGGGGGCATCTTCACAGTGGTGGCAGAGCTGCGGCGCAGACTCATTTTCATTACGCATGACGCGCAGGCGCGGCATGGACTGTAGCCCGTGCTGACGGTGCGTTTCCGAACAGGCCGCCTCACAGGTTCGACAGCCAATACAGACCGTCGAGTCAGCAATTACAAAACGGTTCACCGGGTCATCCTCTGGTGATAGTCATTTTTGACGAAAAACTGTCTTGTCGACACTTCTCGACACGCAATGGTCAGGCCACGTTCGCTGAGGGATTTCCATCCATCAGCTGTTTCAGGTTGACCGGGAGATCGTGTTCAACAGCGGCGTACAGGCCGTTATAAACCGGCGCGATTTTTTCCAGATAGTGCTCCAGCACCTGCTGGCGATCGCGGTTACTGACGTGACCATCGACCATCCCGTCGGCCATCAGCTGCGCCTTCGCAATACACTGTTTTTCACCTTCTTTTGTTTCGACGTAGTACTCGATGGTGTGGCTGTTGAAGGTGTCGGCCAGGGTGACGTTTATCGTGAAATGGCCGAAGAGCACAAAGCGCATATCCCCCTGCGCTGCACAGCTCATGGCGTGGTGAAGACGGGCTTTTGACAGGGTGATGCCCTGAACCAGAGAGTTGCAGTAAAGGTGCCACTGCTCCTGTAACTGCTGATGGCGCTGCGCAATGTAATCCGCTTTTTCGCTAATTTCCCAAATAGTCATAAAAGGTATCCGGTTAATGGAGATAGCGGCTGTTAAGCAGATTCCATGCCAGTTTTTAACAGATTGATTTTTAACTATTTTAATCAAAAGAAGCGTGTCAATCGCGCCGTGTCGACGTGTCATTTCGACAGCATTGACATCGTCACGCCTTAACAAAAATCAAGCTGGCACCGTTATTGCATTATCGGGGCAATTCATTGAGGAGGCGTCATGCACGAAATCACCCTCTGCCAGCGGGCCGTCGAGTTAATTGAACAGCAGGCGCGGGCAAACAATGCGAAACGCGTCACCGGCGTCTGGCTACAGGTCGGGGCCTTTTCCTGCGTTGAAACCAGCGCCCTGACCTTCTGCTTTGAGCTGGTGTGCCGCGGCACGCTGGCGGAAGGCTGTGAACTTCATATTGAAGAACAGCAGGCGGAGTGCTGGTGCGCGCAGTGTCAGCAATACGTCACTCTGCTTTCTTCGAAGGTTCAGCGCTGTCCACAATGCCAGAGCAGCGAGCTTCGCATCGTGGCGGATGACGGCATGCAGATCCAACGTCTCGAAATCGAGAAGGAGTAAAATATGTGTAGTACCTGCGGTTGCGCTGAAGGCAACCTGTATATAGAAGGGGATGAACACCGTCCTCACGCCGCGTTTCGCTCCGCACCCTTTTCACCTGCCCCTCGTCCTGCAGCGGCATTAACCGGTATCACCTTCGCCCCCCGACACTCCGCTGCGGGCGACCTGCATTACGGGCATGGCGTCGCCGGTACCCACGCGCCGGGGCTCAGCCAGCGTCAGATGCTGGAGGTGGAAATCAACGTTCTGGATAAAAACAACCAGATTGCAGCACGCAACCGCGCCCGCTTTGCCACGCGTAAACAGCTGGTCCTGAACCTGGTCTCCAGCCCCGGCTCCGGCAAAACCACGCTGCTGACACAAACGCTCCACCGCCTGAACGGACGCATCTCCTGCGCGGTGATCGAAGGCGATCAGCAGACGGTGAACGACGCCGCGCGTATACGCGAAACCGGCACGCCCGCCATTCAGGTTAATACGGGTAAAGGCTGCCATCTGGATGCACAAATGATTGCCGACGCCACGCCGCGCTTGCCGCTGGCGGACAACGGCATCCTGTTTATTGAGAACGTGGGCAACCTGGTCTGTCCGGCCAGCTTCGATCTCGGTGAGCGACATAAGGTCGCGGTGCTCTCGGTGACCGAAGGTGAAGACAAGCCGCTTAAATATCCGCATATGTTTGCCGCCGCTTCGCTGATGTTGCTGAACAAAGTTGACCTGCTGCCGTACCTGAATTTCGACGTGGACAAATGCATGGCCTATGCCCGTGAAGTGAACCCGGATATTGACATCATGCTGGTGTCCGCCACCCGCGGCGACGGGATGGATGCCTGGCTGAACTGGCTGGAGAGCGAACGATGTGCATAGGCGTCCCCGGACAAATTCACGCCATTGACGGGAATCAGGCCCGCGTTGAGGTGTGTGGCATATTGCGCGACGTCGACCTGACGCTTGTCGGCAGCACCGACGAAACCGGCGCCTCACGCCTCGGTCAGTGGGTGCTGGTGCACGTGGGGTTTGCCATGAGCATCATCAACGAAGCGGAGGCCCGCGACACGCTCGATGCCCTTCAGAATATGTTCGACGTGGAGCCGGACGTCGGGGCATTGCTGTACGGCGAGGAGCGGTAAACCATGCGCTACGTTGATGAATATCGCGCGCCTGAGCAGGTGATGCAGTTGATTGAACATCTGAAAACACGGGCGGCACAGCTGAGCTATACCGCCGAAAAGCCGCTGCGTATTATGGAAGTCTGCGGCGGGCACACGCATGCCATCTTTAAATTTGGCCTCGACCAGCTTCTGCCGGAAAACATCGAGTTTATCCATGGCCCCGGCTGCCCGGTGTGCGTCCTGCCGATGGGACGCATCGACGCCTGCCTTGAGATAGCCCACCAGCCTGACGTGATTTTCTGTACCTTTGGCGATGCGATGCGCGTGCCGGGCAAAAACGGCTCGCTGCTGCAGGCAAAAGCCCAGGGCGCGGATATCAGGATCGTGTACTCGCCGATGGACGCCCTGACGCTGGCCACCCATAACCCCGGTCGCAAGGTCGTCTTTTTCGGGCTTGGTTTTGAAACCACTATGCCCGCCACGGCCATCACGCTGCAGCAGGCCAAAGCCCGCGACATTGATAACTTTTTCTTTTTTTGCCAGCACATTACGCTCATCCCGACGTTACGCAGCCTGCTTGAAGAGCCGGACAACGGAATTGACGCTTTTCTGGCGCCGGGCCATGTCAGCATGGTTATCGGGACGGCGGCCTACGGCTTTATCGCTGAACAGTTCGAACGGCCTTTAGTGGTGGCTGGTTTCGAACCTCTTGATCTACTGCAAGGCGTGACCATGCTGGTTGAGCAGAAAATAGCAGCCCAGAGTGCAGTAGAAAATCAGTACCGCCGTGTCGTCCCCGACAGTGGAAATGTGGTGGCCCAGCAGGCGATAGCCGAGGTATTTAGCGTCGAGGGCGACAGCGAATGGCGTGGACTGGGGCTGATTGCAGAGTCCGGCGTGCGCCTGACGCCAGCCTACCGGTCGTTCGACGCCGAAGCCCACTTCCGCCCGCAGCCGCAACAGGTGTGTGACGACCCGCGGGCCCGCTGTGGCGAAGTGCTCACCGGTAAATGCAAACCCCATCACTGCCCGTTATTTGGCAACACCTGTAACCCGCAAACGGCTTTTGGCGCGCTGATGGTCTCTTCCGAAGGGGCGTGTGCCGCGTGGTATCAGTATCGCAATCAGGAGTCTGAAGCATGAATACGGTTGAAATGGCACACGGCAGCGGCGGCCTGGCGATGCAGCAGCTGATTAACCGTCTGTTTATGGACGCGTTTGATAACCCCTGGCTGGCGGAACAGGAGGATCAGGCCCGCATTGACCTCTCCACCCTGACCGCGCAGGGCGACAGGCTGGCCTTTTCCACCGACAGCTACGTGATTGACCCGCTGTTCTTCCCGGGCGGCGATATCGGCAAGCTCGCGGTCTGCGGCACAGCAAACGACGTGGCCGTCAGCGGCGCTGTTCCGCGCTTTCTCTCCTGCGGCTTTATCCTTGAAGAGGGGCTGCCGATGGAGACGCTCTCTGCGGTCGTCAGCAGCATGGCGCACACGGCACGCGAGGCGGGTATCGCCATCGTCACCGGCGACACCAAAGTGGTCCAGCGTGGCGCAGCCGACAAACTGTTCATCAATACCGCCGGCATGGGGGCGATCCCTGCCGACATTCACTGGGGCGCGCAGCAGCTTGCCGTCGGCGACGTGCTGATCGTCAGCGGATCGCTGGGCTGCCACGGGGCGACGATCCTGAACCTGCGTGAAGGCCTGGGGCTGGACGGAGAATTACGCAGTGATTGCGCGGTACTGACCCCGCTTATCCAGACCCTGCGTTCCCTTCCAGGCGTGAAAGCCCTGCGCGATGCGACCCGCGGCGGGGTTAACGCCGTGGTACATGAGTTCGCGGCACGCTGCGGTCTGGGTATTGAACTCACTGAACGCGCGCTGCCCGTTAAGCCTGCCGTTCGCGGCTTGTGCGAACTCCTCGGGCTCGACCCGCTAAACTTTGCAAATGAAGGCAAGCTGGTCATTGGCGTGGAGCGCGCGGCGGCCGAATCCGTACTTGAACAGCTGCGGGCACATCCTTTCGGGAAAGAGGCCGCGCTGATTGGTGAAGTGGTTGAGCGCAAAGGGGTGCGCCTGACCGGGCTGTATGGCGTCAAGCGGACGCTGGATCTGCCGCACGCGGAACCTTTACCCCGCATTTGCTAGAACCGCGCCAAAAGCGGTCAGCACTGACTTTCTCTTTTTTGCCAGTTTCTATTGGAAAGCAATATGCCGTATACACCGATGAGCGATCTTGGACAGCAGGGCCTGTTTGACATTACGCGCACACTTTTACAGCAGCCCGATCTTGGCGCGCTGAGCGATGCCCTGACGCGGCTGGTCAGGCAATCAGCGCTGGCAGACAGCGCCGCAATTGTGCTCTGGCATAGCGCAAGCCATCGCGCGAGCTACTATTCAACGCGCGACAATGGCAAAGCGTTTGAGTACGAGGATGAAACCTACCTCGCTCATGGTCCTGTCCGGCGTATTCTTTCCCGCCCGGAGGCGCTGCACTGCAATTTTGAGGAATTCCGCGAAGCGTGGCCGATGCTGGCGCAGAGTCAGTTATACCCGCCTTTCGGCCACTACAGCCTGCTGCCACTGGCGGTGGAAGGGCATATCTTCGGCGGCTGCGAGTTTATTCGTAACACCGACCAGCCGTGGAGCGAGGCGGAATACGAGCGTCTGCACACCTTTACCCAGATTGTGGCCGTGGTCGCAGAGCAAATTCAAAGCCGCGTCACCAATAATGTGGATTATGACCTGCTGAGCCGCGAACGTGACAATTTCCGGATTCTGGTGGCCATCACCAACGCGGTGCTTTCGCGCCTCGATATGGATGAGCTGGTCAGCGAAGTCTCAAAAGAGATCCACCACTATTTCAAAATCGACGCCATCAGTATTGCGCTCCGGGGGCACCGGAAAGGCAAGCTGAACATCTACTCCACCCACTATCTTGATGAGGCAAACCCCGCCCACGAACAGAGTGAAGTGGATGAGGCGGGCACGCTCTCTGAGCGGGTATTTAAAAGCAAAGAGATCCTGCTGCTCAACCTCAACGAGCAGGATGCGCTCGCGCCTTATGAGCGGATGCTGTTTAACACCTGGGGGAATAAAATCCAGACGCTGTGCCTGCTGCCGCTGATGTCCGGCAATACTATGCTTGGTGTCCTGAAGCTGGCGCAGTGTGAAGAGGGCGTCTTTACCACCGCCAACCTGAAACTGTTGCGCCAGATTGCCGAGCGTATCTCCATCGCACTGGATAACGCGCTGGCCTATCAGGAGATCCACCGTCTGAAAGAACGGCTGGTGGATGAAAACCTGGCGCTGACGGAACAGCTCAATAACGTGGACAGCGAGTTTGGCGAAATCATCGGCCGCAGCGATGCCATGTACAGCGTGCTGAAACAGGTGGAGATGGTGGCGCAAAGTGACAGTACGGTGCTGATCCTCGGTGAAACCGGCACCGGTAAAGAGCTGATTGCCCGTGCGATCCACAACCTCAGCAACCGTAACAGCCGCCGCATGGTGAAGATGAACTGCGCCGCTATGCCCGCAGGCCTGCTGGAAAGCGATCTCTTTGGCCACGAACGCGGCGCGTTTACCGGTGCCAGCAGCCAGCGCCTGGGCCGTTTCGAGCTGGCGGACAAAAGCTCGTTGTTCCTTGATGAAGTGGGTGACATGCCTCTGGAGTTGCAGCCCAAACTGCTTCGCGTCCTGCAGGAGCAGGAGTTTGAACGTCTTGGCAGTAACAAACTTATCCAGACTGACGTGCGGCTCATTGCCGCCACCAACCGCGATCTGAAAAAAATGGTCGCCGACCGCGAGTTTCGAAGCGACCTCTATTATCGCCTGAACGTCTTCCCAATCTGCTTGCCGCCCCTGCGTGAACGGCCGGAAGATATCCCTCTGCTGGTCAAAGCGTTTACCGCCAAAATAGCCCGCCGGATGGGCCGCAACATCGACAGTATCCCCGCCGAGACGCTACGTACCCTCTCCTCGATGGAGTGGCCGGGTAACGTCCGTGAACTGGAAAACGTCATTGAACGTGCGGTATTGCTGACGCGCGGTAACGTACTGCAACTCTCCCTGCCCGAAGTTTCCCTGCCCGAAACCCCGGTTACAGCCACCGACGTGGCGCAGGAAGGTGAAGACGAATATCAGCTGATCATGCGCGTGCTGAAAGAGACTAACGGTGTCGTGGCCGGACCGAAAGGTGCCGCCCAGCGACTGGGGCTAAAACGCACCACGCTGCTCTCAAGGATGAAGCGTCTGGGGATTGATAAAGAGAGCCTGGTGTAGCGTCATTCTGGCTGAGATCCCGCATGCAGGCGTTGGGATACGGTTGTCAGCGAAGCGCCTGAACGGTTACTTTTTCGGGCGATACTTTTCCGGTAATTCCGGTACCGGGCGACGGTCATCCATCAGGTGGCGTACCGTCAGGATGGGATGACGCCATAACATACGTGGGCCAGTCCAGCACATCACCTGCTTCATCTCTTCGCGCCTGGCAGGCTGATAGCAGTGAACGGGGCACTGTTTACAGGCGGGTTTTTCCTCATCAAAAACGCATTTATCCAGGCGCTTATTGGCATACGCTTTCAGCGCCTGATAATGCCCCTCTTCCTGCGAAGCCTGGGGACACTGTGTTTCATACAGCGCGATCATTTTCGCGATCGTCTCTTTCTCACGTGTAATGCGTTTTCCGGACATAACGGCTCACCAGATAATAAAGTGCATTTATAATACGCCTTTCAGATACTGATTTCAGGTGTTGCATTCTGTTTTCTGAAGGCTGATTCCAGTATTAAGCCCACGCCTGCAGTAAATCACTGGTATTTTATACAGCATCAGGAATGACCCTTGTCCACGTTGTCCGGAGGCCGTATGCACGAGATCGCTATCACCAAATCCTATCGTCATTTGAAAGTGGGGTATTTCAGAAAGCGTCATGAAGACCGTAACACCAAGATACCCAAACGCTACAGCGTGCATGCGGCGCTGAGCTTAAAGGGCGACTGGCTTGAAAAAGCGGGGTTTACCACCCATTCGCAGGTCAGAGTGGGGGTTGAGCATGGAAAAATTGTCATTGAGTTAGTGCAGGAAGGCACCTCGTAATGCCGCGACATTTTTCTGCGCCGTACCTTTTTTTCATGCGACAATAGAAGGAACTAACGGCCACTGAGCCGCCCAAAGCGTATTATTTTCAAAGAAATGGACATCATAACTCCATGAGCACAATCGACAATTTCGACGCACATACGCCGATGATGCAGCAGTACCTGAAGCTGAAAGCACAGCATCCGGAAATCTTGCTGTTCTACCGTATGGGCGATTTTTACGAGCTATTTTATGACGATGCCAGACGTGCGTCGCAGCTGCTCGACATCTCGCTGACCCGGCGTGGCGCATCTGCAGGCGAGCCCATTCCCATGGCCGGTATTCCGCATCACGCGGTAGAAAACTACCTTGCGAAACTGGTGAATCAGGGTGAGTCAGTCGCCATCTGCGAACAGATCGGCGATCCGGCAACATCAAAAGGGCCGGTTGAGCGCAAAGTCGTGCGCATCGTCACGCCTGGTACGATCAGCGACGAAGCCCTGCTGCAGGAGCGTCAGGATAACCTGCTGGCAGCACTGTGGCAGGACGGCAAAGGTTTCGGTTATGCGACGCTGGATATCAGCTCCGGACGTTTTCGTCTGAGCGAACCGGCAGATCGTGAAACGATGGCGGCTGAATTGCAGCGCACGAACCCGGCAGAACTGCTCTATGCCGAAGATTTTGCCGAGATGGCGCTGATTGAAGGCCGCCGCGGTCTGCGCCGTCGTCCGCTGTGGGAGTTCGAAATTGATACCGCGCGCCAGCAGTTGAATCTGCAGTTTGGCACCCGCGATCTGATTGGCTTTGGTGTGGAAAATGCCCCGCGCGGACTGTGTGCCGCGGGTTGCCTGCTGCAGTACGTCAAAGATACCCAGCGCACCACCCTGCCGCATATCCGCTCGATCACGATGGAGCGTCAGCAGGACAGCATCATTATGGATGCCGCGACGCGTCGAAATCTGGAGATCACCCAGAATCTGGCCGGAGGCGTTGAAAACACCCTCGCTTCCGTCCTCGACAGCACGGTGACGCCGATGGGCAGCCGTATGTTAAAACGCTGGCTGCATATGCCCATTCGCGATACCGACACGCTTACCTGTCGTCAGCAGACGATTGCCGCGTTGCAGGATCGCTACAGTGAACTGCAGCCCGTGCTGCGTCAGGTCGGCGATCTGGAGCGTATTCTTGCGCGTCTGGCGCTGCGTACGGCACGTCCGCGCGACCTCGCCCGCATGCGTCACGCCTTCCAGCAGTTGCCGGAATTGCGCAGCTTGCTCGCCGATGTGGATAGCGCGCCGGTGCAGAAACTGCGTGAAACCATGGGTGAATTTAGCGAGCTGCGCGAGCTGCTCGAACGCGCCATTATTGACGCACCTCCGGTTCTGGTGCGTGACGGCGGCGTAATTGCCCCGGGCTACAACGAAGAGCTGGATGAATGGCGTGCGCTGGCCGACGGTGCCACGGACTACCTGGATAAGCTGGAAATTCGCGAGCGCGAACGCCTTGGGCTCGATACCCTCAAAGTGGGCTATAACGCGGTTCACGGTTACTACATTCAGATCAGCCGTGGACAAAGCCATCTGGCCCCCATCCACTACGTGCGCCGCCAGACGCTGAAAAACGCTGAGCGTTACATTATCCCTGAACTGAAAGAGTATGAGGACAAAGTTCTCACCTCGAAAGGCAAGGCGCTGGCGCTGGAGAAACAGCTGTATGAAGAGCTGTTCGACATGCTGATGCCGCACCTTGCAGACCTGCAGTCAAGCGCCAGCGCACTGGCAGAGCTGGACGTGCTGGTCAACCTGGCAGAACGCGCTGAAACGCTGAACTACACCTGCCCGACCTTTACCGATAAACCCGGTATTCGCATCACCGAAGGCCGTCATCCGGTTGTGGAACGGGTGCTGAACGAGCCGTTCATCGCTAACCCGCTAAGCCTGTCGCCGCAGAGAAGAATGCTGATCATTACCGGTCCAAACATGGGCGGTAAAAGTACCTATATGCGCCAGACAGCGCTTATCGCTCTGCTCGCCTATATCGGCAGCTACGTTCCTGCGCAAAAAGTGGAGATTGGCCCTATCGACCGTATCTTTACCCGTGTCGGGGCAGCGGACGATCTGGCCAGCGGCCGCTCAACCTTTATGGTGGAGATGACCGAAACCGCCAATATTCTGCATAACGCGACCGAATACAGCCTGGTATTGATGGATGAAGTCGGGCGCGGAACATCAACCTATGATGGTCTGTCACTGGCATGGGCCTGCGCTGAAAACCTTGCCAATAAGATCAAGGCAATGACGCTGTTCGCAACCCACTATTTCGAGCTGACACAGTTGCCAGAAAAGATGGAAGGCGTGGCAAACGTCCACCTCGATGCGCTGGAACACGGCGATACCATCGCCTTTATGCACACCGTACAGGATGGTGCCGCGAGCAAGAGTTATGGTCTGGCCGTGGCCGCGCTGGCGGGGGTTCCAAAAGAGGTGATCAAACGTGCGCGCCAGAAATTGCGTGAGCTGGAGAGCCTGTCACCGAATGCCGCGGCCACGCAGATTGATGGCACGCAAATGTCGTTACTAGCCCCGGCAGAAGAGACGTCACCGGCCGTTGAGGCACTGGAAAATCTCGATCCGGACTCGCTCACGCCGCGTCAGGCGCTGGAGTGGATTTATCGCCTGAAAAGCCTGGTGTAATCTGCACCCGGTGGCGCAATGCTTACCGGGCCTGTCGGGAAGTAGCGGTATCTGAAACAAACAGGCCGGGTAAGGCGAAACCGCCACCCGGCTTTTTTTTAGCGCTTATCGTCGGCCAGTAACGGCGGGATCGTCGGCACCTGTGGTGCGTCATCGATATCCTTCTGCGTCATGCGAAACGCTTGCGGATAATGATCGCGGTGGGTCCGGCGTAGCGGCTCCGTGTCACGCCAGGTATACAGACAATGCTGGCACTGATAGACAGTCCAGACCCCTTTCACCGGTGATGTTGCCATCACCTCAATATGCTCATCAGCACAACGTGGACATATCATCTTTTCCTCCTTATTGGCGTGCAGCCAGCATCGCAGTCAGTTTTTCGGCCCAGGCTTTGGTTTCAGGTAAATCCTGTACCGGCTGGCTGAAGTGGCCCCGGTTGTCGGGTGCAACAGGCGTGGTGGCATCAATAATCAGTTTGTCGGTAATGCCTGCCGGGCTGGAGCCCGGGTCCAGTTCAAGTACCGACATATTCGACAACTGCACCAGATCGCCCGCCGGGTTCACCTTCGAGGACAGCGCCCACATCACCTGCGGCAGGTTGAACGGGTCAACGTCTTCATCCACCATAATCACCATCTTCACGTAGCCCAGGCCGTGCGGCGTGGTCATAGCACGTAAGCCGACTGCGCGGGCAAAGCCACCGTAGCGTTTTTTGGTGGAGATAATCGCCAGCAAACCGTGGGTATACATGGCATTGACCGCCTGCACTTCCGGAAATTCTGCTTTCAGCTGCTGGTAGAGCGGTACACAGGTAGCCGGGCCCATCAGGTAGTCAATTTCGGTCCACGGCATGCCGAGGTAGAGGGATTCAAAAATAGGTTTTGTGCGGTAAGACACTTTATCAATACGCACCACCGTCATGTTACGGCCACCAGAGTAGTGCCCGGTAAACTCACCAAAGGGTCCTTCGATTTCGCGCTTGCGGCCTTCAATCACCCCTTCCAGAATGACTTCAGATCCCCACGGTACATCAAAGCCGGTCAGCGGTGCCGTCGCAATGGGATAGGGGCTTTCGCGCAGCGCACCGGCCATCTCATACTCAGATTGATCGTATTTCAGCGGCGTCGCGCCCATAAGTGTAATAATCGGATCATTGCCAAGCGTAATCGCGACCGGCAGATCTTCACCGCGCTCTTCCGCTTTATGCAGATGCAGGGCGATATCGTGCATCGGAACCGGTTGCAGACCCAGCTTGCGTTTTCCCTTCACTTCCATGCGATAGATACCGACGTTCTGCTTGCCGAAGTTATCCGCATCAAGCGGATCGCGCGAAACGACGCACGCTTTGTCGAGGTAAAAACCGCCGTCACCGTCGTTCAGACGGAACAGCGGCAGGATGTCGAAAAGGTTAATGTCTTCACCCTCCACCGTATTTTGAGCCCAGGCGGGATCTGCACGGCGCTCTGGCGTGACGGGGAATTTATCCCAGCGGCGAATAAACTCATCAATCTGTTTTTTGACGGGGGTGTTCGCGGGCAGTCCCATAGAAATGGCGTGATTCTGCCAGGAACCAATGGTGTTCATTACCACCCTGGCATCGGTAAACCCGCGAATATTATCGAACCACAGCGCCGGTGCGCCGTCGCCAATACGGCCTGTGGCATTGGCTGCCGCGGCCAGGTCCGGTTCTGCATTCACCTCTTCTTCAATTTTTAGCAGTTGCCCTTGCTCATCGAGCGCCTGCAGGAAGCTTCTCAAATCATCAAATGCCATCTTTATTCTCCTGTGAAAAATGTTTTGCTTCCCGCAACCCGTTCCAGCGGCGCGCTTTTTTGTGCTCCAGACCAAACTGGTCGAGCACGCGGGTCACAATGTGATGGGTGATATCGTCGGCGGTCTGCGGGTGGTTGTAATACGCGGGCATCGGCGGCACCATAGCCACGCCCATACGGGACAGTGCGAGCATATTCTCGAGATGAATGGTGCTGAGCGGGGTTTCACGAGGAACCAGCACCAGTTTGCGCCCCTCTTTCAGCACCACATCTGCCGCACGGCCCACCAGTCCTTCGGCGTAGCCTGCGCGAATGCCTGCCAGGGTTTTCATACTGCAGGGAATGACGATCATGCCGTCGGTGCGAAACGAGCCGGATGAGATAGTGGCAGCCTGATCGGCCGGGCTATGGACAACATCGGCCAGCGCAGCCACATCCTGTGCGGTGTAGGGTGTCTCCAGCTCAATGGTGGTTTTTGCCCATTTCGACATGACCAGATGGGTCTCCACCTCCGGCATGTCACGTAATGCCTGCAGCAACGCTACGCCCAGCGGCGCGCCCGTTGCGCCCGTCATTCCAACTATCAATCTCATTCAGCACCTCAATTAATTCGTTCGCATACGAACATGTTAGGTACGTTACTCCCGGATCCTGTTTCTGACAATATTGTTCGTACACGATCACATTAATTGCTAAAAATTGCCGCGTTAAAATCCTGGGCAAGAGCGGCTATCATAGGGAGAGAATTTTTCGTCGGAGTGTTCATGGAACTGAGACAAGAGGCGTTTCACCTGTTACGCCAGCTTTTTCAACAGCATACTGCCCGTTGGCAACATGCATTGCCGGAACTGACCAAACCGCAGTACGCGGTATTGCGGTCTATTGCCGAAAATCCGGGGATTGAGCAAGTTGCGCTGACAGAAGTGGCGGTCAGCACAAAGGCGACGCTCGCGGAGATGCTGAGCCGCATGGAGGCGCGTGGACTGGTAAAACGCGAGCACGATCCGGCGGACAAGCGCCGTCGTTTCGTCTTTCTGACGCCGGAAGGTGAAGCGCTGCTTGCCAGCTGTAAACCGCTCGGCAATGACGTGGATGAGGCGTTTTTAGGGCGGCTGAGCAACGACGAGCGGGCGCAATTCTCCGCACTCGTCAAAAAAATGATGCGCGACTAGTTAACCCGGGTGCGCATAAAATCGATAAAGGTGCGCACTTTCGCGGGCACATGCGGGGCATCGGGATAAACCGCATAGATGCCCTGCCGCGCAAAGGTATATTCCGGTAAAACCGACACCAGCGTGCCGTCATCAAGCGCATGGCGCACCAGCCACGCCGGCAACAGCGCCACACCGCATCCCGCGACCGCAAAGGCCATCAGCGCCTGAGCACTGTCCGCAAACAAACGCGGTGCTTTTTTAATTTCCAGCGTGGCGGGCTCACCGCAGGCATCGTTCACCTGCCAGCGCAGCGGCGAGGCTAAGCGCTCATGAATAATCCAGTCAGCTTTCGCCAGCTGTTCAAGCGATTCTACAGGATGGTTACGTAGCCAGCCGGGCGTCGCTACGGGGAAAATAGTGAACTCCGTTATCAATGCCGCGTGGTAGCGTGAATCTGCAAGGGTTCCCAGCCGGATGGCGACATCAAAGCGCTCTGAAATCAAATCGGCATGCAGTGAAGACGAAACGTGACGCACGCGAAGGTCCGGGTGTTGCTGGCTAAACTCAGCCAGTAACGGGACCACAACCTGCGAGCCGTACTCCGGTGTGGTGGTGATCCGCAACTCCCCCGTGAGACCTGCATGGTTTGCACGGACGTCGTCCTTCAGGCGTTCCGCGTCCTTTAAAAGCGCGACGCTCCGTTGATGGAAAAGCCTCCCTGCCTCGGTTAACGTCAGTCGACGGGTGGAACGCAGCAACAGGGTGACACCCAGTTCATCTTCCAGCTGGCGGATATTGAAGCTGACCACCGCTTTTGTCAGCCCCATTGCCTCTGCTGCGGCGGTGAAACTCCCGGTATCTGCGACGGCGACAAACATCGCGGTACGCTGCAAATTAATCATTGTCAGCCCTATTACTGTCAAAAATTTTTTGACAGTATATCGCGCTTTATAACGTTTATCCGTACCTCCCTGCCCGATACGATACGCCCCTCACTGGAGGTGCCGCCATGTCGTATCGCAGCAAAGTCGCCGTTGTCTATCTGCTGGGCTTTTTTCTTGATTTAATTAATATGTTTATCGCCAGCGTCGCTTTTCCGTCAATGGCTCAGGCGTTCAACGCCACGCCCTCATCGCTTGCCTGGGTCAGTAACGGCTATATTGCCGGTCTGACACTCGTCATCCCCTTCAGCACCCTGCTGACGCGCAGGCTCGGGCCGAAGCATGTCATTCTGCTTTCGCTTTTTCTCTTTAGCGCCGCTTCCGTTGCGGCAGGTTTGTCGTCCTCACTTGAGAGCCTGATTGCCTGGCGAGTGCTGCAGGGCATGGGAGGGGGTTTACTGATCCCGGTCGGACAGGCGCTGACCTGGCAACAGTTTAAACCCCATGAGCGTGCCAGGCTCTCCTCAGCGGTCATGCTGGTTGCATTGCTTGCGCCTGCATGCTCACCCGCCCTGGGGGGAGTGCTGGTTCAGGCACTCAGCTGGCGATGGATATTTTTTGCCACAACGCCTGTCGCCGCCGTGACGGTTTTCCTGGCCTGCGTGTGGCTTAAGAATGAGAGACCCCCCGTGAAAGCGAGCAGGCTGTTAAACCTGCCCCTGCTGGCCGACCCGCTGCTGCGTTTTTCCATGCTTGTCTATTTGTGCGTACCCGGCATGTTTATTGGGGTGAACGTCACGGGGATGTATTATCTTCAGAGCGAGGCGCACATGACACCTGCCGCAACGGGGATGCTGATGCTGCCATGGTCTCTGGCCTCGTTTATGGCGATCACCGCGACCGGACGTTATTTTAACCGCGTGGGTCCCCGGCCTCTCATTGTCGTGGGTTGCCTGTTACAGGCGCTGGGCGTTTTACTGCTGCTTAACGTCAGCCCGACTACCACAGTGTTGTTACCTGGCGTCGCGTTTACGTTAATGGGCGCGGGCGGCAGTCTTTGCAGCAGTACGGCGCAAAGCAGCGCATTTTTAACGACGGCGCGCGACGATATGCCTGACGCCAGCGCGCTATGGAATCTTAATCGTCAGATCAGTTTTTTTGCCGGGGCATTCCTGCTCTCGCAGGTGCTGAACCTGACACTGGCGTTTTTCACGCCGCTCGCCGCATGGCACTGGATGTTTAGTGTTGCTGCGACCATCACATTACTGCCCGTCGTGTACGTCTTTCGTCTTAACAACACGCAGGTGCTTTCAGAGGTGCAACAGGAGAAACCATGACCCATTTCGAACAGGACATTATCGACGTTCACGTTATGCTGGAGAACTGGTTGGGTAAGGGCGAAGGGGATGTTGACGCCCTGCTTGCCCACTTTCAGCCGGATTTTATGATGCTCACCCCAGGTGGCGTCCATTTTGACTATAACGCGCTTGTCGGTTTCCTGGACCTTCAGCGCGGCAGCCGTCCTGGTCTGGAAATTGTTCTTGATGAGATAACGACGCTACAGACGTGGGCCAACGGCGCAGTGCTTCACTACCGGGAAACGCAAACTCGCCCGGATCAGCCCGTCAATGTGCGCTGGTCAACCGCCGTGCTCAATCAGAAGGATGGCAAGATAACGTGGCGTTTGCTGCACGAAACGGCACAACCGTAACGCAAAAGAAAAAGGCCCGTCTCACGACGGGCCTTTTTTGATGAAAGATTGCTTATTCGCGGAACAGCGCTTCGATATTCAGACCTTGTCCCTGCAGGATTTCACGCAGGCGACGCAGACCTTCAACCTGAATCTGACGAACACGTTCACGGGTCAGGCCAATTTCGCGGCCGACGTCTTCCAGTGTTGCAGCTTCATACCCCAGTAAACCGAAACGACGTGCCAGCACTTCACGCTGTTTGGCGTTCAGTTCGAACAGCCATTTGACGATGCTCTGTTTCATGTCATCGTCCTGCGTGGTGTCTTCCGGACCGTTGTCTTTTTCATCGGCCAGGATGTCCAGCAGCGCTTTTTCGGAGTCGCCACCCAACGGGGTGTCAACGGAGGTAATGCGCTCGTTGAGACGCAGCATACGGCTTACGTCATCAACCGGTTTATCAAGTTGTTCGGCGATCTCTTCCGCGCTTGGCTCGTGGTCCAGTTTATGGGACAACTCGCGCGCAGTACGCAGATAGACGTTCAACTCTTTGACGATGTGAATCGGCAGGCGAATCGTACGGGTTTGGTTCATAATCGCCCGTTCGATGGTCTGACGAATCCACCAGGTCGCGTAGGTTGAGAAACGGAACCCGCGTTCCGGGTCAAACTTCTCAACTGCGCGGATGAGACCTAAGTTGCCCTCTTCAATCAGGTCCAGCAGAGCCAGACCTCGATTGCCGTAACGACGGGCAATTTTCACGACCAGACGCAAGTTACTTTCAATCATGCGACGGCGCGAGGCAACATCACCACGCAAAGCACGACGTGCGAAATAGACTTCTTCTTCGGCCGTTAACAGTGGGGAGTAACCAATCTCCCCAAGGTAAAGCTGAGTCGCGTCCAGTACACGCTGTGTGGCGCCCTGCGATAACAGCTCTTCTTCAGCCAAATCGTTATCACTGGGTTCCTCTTCTACTAAGGCTTTTTCATCAAAAGCCTCTGCTCCGTTCTCATCAAATTCCGCATCTTCATTTAAATCATGAACTTTCAGCGTATTCTGACTCATAAGGTGGCTCCTACCCGTGATCCCTGAACGAGACACCCTGGCTGGCATGCCCCGTCAACTTATCGCTGCGGCAAATACTGCAGCGGGTTTACGGATTTCCCCTTGTAACGAATTTCAAAATGCAAGCGTGTAGAACTGGTGCCGGTGCTACCCATGGTAGCGATTTTTTGCCCCGCCTTAACTTCTTGTTGTTCCCGGACCAGCATTGTGTCGTTATGGGCGTAGGCACTCAGGTAATCATCGTTATGTTTGATGATAATAAGATTACCGTAACCGCGCAGAGCGTTACCGGCATATACAACACGACCGTCTGCGGTCGCGATAATAGCCTGTCCCTTATTCCCTGCGATATCGATCCCTTTATTTCCTCCCTCGGAGGAAGAGAAGTTTTCGATAACCTTGCCGTCAGTTGGCCAGCGCCATGCAGAAATTGGCGAACTGGAGGTCATACTGCTGGCAGTCGGTTCAGTAGAGCTAACCACAGGTGCCGTAGTCGGTGCTGTGACAACAGTCGCAGTCCCTTTATTATTCGGCAACATTTTGTTAGCAGTCTGATCACCTGAATCCTCAGAATACGTAATTACCGGTTGTGAAGCAACCACCGTGGTGGATTTTTGTGCAGGCTTAACGCTGTTATTTTGCGCAGTGACATCGGCCGCTGAAACGGTGTTGCCAGGCGTGAGCGGCGTACCCGTCGCATTGCCCACCTGGAGCGTCTGGCCGACTTCCAGACCATACGGGGCCTGGACGTTATTACGCTGCGCCAGGTCACGGAAATCGTTCCCGGTGATCCACGCAATATAGAACAGCGTGTCGCCGCGTTTTACGGTATAGGTGCTCCCACCGGTATAGCTACCTTTCGGAATGTTCCCATACTGGCGGTTATACACTATGCGGCCATTTTGAGTCTGCACAGGGTGTTCCACTGGCTGAACTTGTGTTGGCTGCGTAACAGGAGGCTGCATTGGCTGAATGGGCGGATTTTGTTGTGCCGCAGCAGTGCCCATTTTAGGCGGAGGCGTGATCAACATTCCGCTGGACGTGTTACCCGAGCTGCTGGATCCCCCCACGGAACTGACGGGCGCAGGTGCATTATTAGAACTTGTACAGCCTGCCAGCCAGAGCGAAACCAGTGATAATGCCGCAACACGGCTGATGGTGAATTTAGGGCTTCCCGCGCTCATTTATCCCCCAGGAATGTGTTAACTACCAGTGACTTAAAATTTACCGTGATGACACGAATCTTTCGCGCCACACCATACGCTGAATTTGCCTTAATAACCCTGGATAATTCTGAGTCTCAGGCCAACTCCCCCTTTACCAGAGGAACAAAGCGCACGGCTTCCACGGTATCGATAATAAACTCGCCGCCACGCCGACGAACGCGCTTCAGGAGTTGTTGCTCGTCCCCGACAGGCAGAACAAGAATGCCGCCTTCATCCAGCTGCGATAACAGAGCAGCGGGAATTTCAGGTGGAGCAGCCGTCACGATGATCGCGTCAAACGGGGCGCGTGCCTGCCAACCCTGCCATCCATCACCGTGTCGTGTCGAAACGTTATGTAAATCAAGTTGTTTCAGGCGACGACGCGCCTGCCACTGCAAACCTTTAATACGCTCAACGGAGCAAACATGATGCACCAGATGCGCCAGGATCGCGGTTTGGTACCCCGACCCGGTGCCAATTTCCAGCACGCGCGAATGGGGCGTGAGCTCCAGCAGCTCCGTCATACGCGCCACCATGTAAGGCTGTGAAATCGTCTGACCCTGCCCGATAGGCAGCGCCACGTTTTCCCACGCTTTGTGTTCAAACGCCTCGTCTACAAATTTCTCACGCGGCACCTGGGCGAGCGCGTCGAGCACATGCTCGTCGCGGATCCCCTGAGCGCGTAGCTGTTCCAGAAGAGTTTGTACACGTTTGCTTACCATTGCGCGTTCACTCCTGCGCGATCCAGCCAACCCGACACCACATCATGCGCACTATACGCGGTTAAATCTACATGCAGCGGCGTAACCGAGACATATCCTTCATCAACGGCGGCAAAGTCGGTATCCGGTCCGGCGTCACACTTGTCGCCAGGAGGACCAATCCAGTAAAGCGTATTGCCACGCGGATCCTGCTGCGGGATCACCTGGTCAGCCGGGTGTCGGCTTCCGCAACGCGTTACGCGAATGCCTTTGATTTCACTCAGCGGCAGATCCGGCACGTTAATATTGAGGATGCGCCCGGTACGCAGCGGCTCGCGATTGAGCGCCCGCAGGAGAGAACAGGTCACCGCTGCCGCCGTGTCGTAGTGCGTGTGGCCGTTTAACGAAACGGCCAGTGCAGGGAACCCCAGATGGCGCCCTTCCATGGCGGCGGCCACGGTTCCGGAGTAAATCACATCGTCGCCAAGATTGGGCCCGGCGTTAATACCGGAGACGACGATGTCCGGGCGCGGGCGCATCAGCGCGTTCACGCCCAGAAAAACGCAGTCGGTCGGCGTGCCCATCTGGACGGCGATATCACCATTTTCAAAGGTAAAGGTGCGAAGCGACGACTCCAGCGTCAGAGAGTTAGACGCTCCACTGCGGTTACGATCGGGTGCCACGACCTGCACTTCCGCAAATTCGCGAAGGTGTTTCGCCAGGGTCTGTATACCCGGCGCATGGATCCCGTCATCGTTACTCAGCAATATTCGCATAATCACCCGACGTGTTGATAAGTTCCCTGACAACACTGGTGGCAAAGCTACCTGCCGGCAGCCAGAAGCGTAACTCGACGGTTACGTCGTCCCACCAGTTCCAGCTCAACTGTTGCGGATAGAGCAGCATCGCACGGCGTGCCGCCTCGACTTTTTCCCGCACCAGCAGTGTTTGTAATGCCTGCATATCAGCGACGGCAGACTGCTCAGCAGCCAGCGCATCGCCCTGCGTACCCCAGTCGCCCGTGCCGGGCAAGGCTGCGGTAATCATCAGCGTTTGAGTATCCACGCGCGACTGCACATCGGCCATTTCTTCAGCCGTTGCCACAAACCAGCTCCCGCGTCCCGCTAATTGTAGCGCATCGCCGACAACAACTTGATTCGCGTCCGGTTTTTTCAGCCGTTCGCTCACAATCTGATTAAACAACGCACTGCGGGCCGCCGACAACCAAAAACTGCGTTTATTCCTGTCGCGAACCGGGGCATCGCTTTGCGCCCAGCGCAGTGCGCCGAGCAGGTTGCTGCCGCCGATACCAAAGCGCTGTGCGCCAAAATAGTTTGGTACGCCGCACGCATTGATAGCGTTCAGGCGTTTTTCCACATCGTCACGGTCCGAAATCTCACGCAGTACCAGCGTAAAATGGTTGCCCTTCAACGCGCCCAGACGCAGTTTGCGCTTATGGCGTGCGTATTCCAGTACCTTACAGCCCTCAAGCTCAAATTTGCTTAAATCAGGCATCGTATTACCCGGCACGCGTGCGCAGAGCCACTGTTCGGTGACGGCGTGTTTATCTTTCTGCCCGGCAAAGCTCACTTCGCGGGCATGAATTTTGAGGAATTTTGCCAGCGCATCGGCCACAAAACGGGTATTGCAGCCATTTTTCAGAATGCGTACCAGGATATGTTCGCCTTCGCCATCCGGCGCGAATCCCAGGTCTTCCACCACAACAAAATCTTCAGGGCTGGCTTTCAGCAGCCCGTTCCCCTGCGGTTTACCGTGCAGCCAGGTCAGGTTGTCGAAGTCCGTCATTGGCTTGCCTTCACCAGCAGCGCCACGGCCTCACAGGCAATCCCTTCACCACGACCGGTAAAGCCCAGTTTCTCTGTCGTCGTCGCTTTGACGTTAACATCATCCATGTGGCAACCCAGATCTTCTGCAATGAACACGCGCATCTGCGGGATATGCGGCAGCATTTTGGGGGCCTGGGCAATGATCGTCACATCCACGTTGCCGAGGGTGTAGCCTTTCGCCTGAATACGACGCCAGGCTTCACGCAGCAGCGCACGGCTGTCCGCGCCTTTGAAGGCCGGGTCAGTGTCCGGGAACAGCTTACCGATATCGCCCAGTGCCGCAGCACCCAGCAATGCATCGGTCAGGGCATGTAATGCTACGTCGCCATCAGAATGCGCAAGCAGCCCTTTTTCATAAGGAATGCGTACGCCGCCAATGATAATTGGGCCTTCTCCGCCAAAGGCGTGTACATCAAAACCGTGTCCAATTCGCATTATGCCTTCTCCTGATGGGTCGAACGGGTAAGATAAAATTCCGCGAGCTGTAAATCTTCCGGACGCGTCACTTTTATATTATCAGCGCGTCCTTCAACCAGCTCAGGATGGAAACCGCAATACTCCAGCGCCGAGGCTTCGTCCGTGATGGTCGCACCTTCTTTAAGCGCACGCGTTAAGCAGTCGTGAAGTAATTCGCGGGGGAAAAATTGGGGGGTCAGCGCGTGCCATAAATCGACGCGCTCAACGGTGTGCGCGATAGCCTGCTTGCCCGGCTCAGCGCGCTTCATGGTGTCGCGTACAGGGGCGGCAAGAATACCGCCTACCCGGCTGGTTTCGCTAAGCGCCAGCAGGCGCGCAAGGTCATCCTGATGCAGGCACGGACGGGCAGCGTCATGGACCAGAACCCATGGTGCCTCACCGGCGGCCTGAATGCCCGCCAGCACGGAATCGGCACGCTCGGCGCCGCCGTCAACAACGGTAATCTGCGGATGATTTGCCAGCGGTAACTGCGCGAAACGCGCATCACCCGGGCTGATAGCGATAATCACGCGCGTCACCCGCGGATGCGCCAGCAGCGCCGCCACGGAATGTTCGAGGATCGTTTTATCGCCAATAGAGAGGTATTGCTTGGGACATTCTGTCTGCATGCGCCGGCCAAAACCCGCAGCCGGCACCACGGCGCATACGTCCGAAAAAGTTACTGCCATGTCGTAATCCTGGGCCTGATTATCGATTGTTTTGTGCTGAGCCCTGATTGCGTTTAGACGCATCCGGAACCAGACGATAAAAAGTTTCGCCCGGCTTAGTCATACTGAGTTCATTGCGTGCGCGTTCCTCAATCGCCTCTTGCCCGCCATTGAGGTCATCAATTTCAGCAAAGAGTTGATCGTTTCGCGCCTTAAGTTTGGCGTTTGTTGCCTGCTGAGCCGCGACGTCATCGCTTACCCGGCTATAGTCGTGCAGTCCGTTTTTACCGAACCACAGCGAATATTGCAGCCAGATCAGCAAAGCCAGCAACAGCAGCGTTAGTTTACCCATCCTGCCCCCTGAAAAACGGCATCATCATCCCAAAACGCCCCCAGATCTTTTTGCCGGGGTAACAGAGATGCCGCAACATCGCGGGCAAATGTACCACATTTTTTCCGCAGAATCGCCTTGCTCAATATCGTCACACAGTTGTTTACGGTTTGAATTATGGCTGAAGTTAGCCCATGAGCCACAAAAATAACAGACCAAACATCAGAACCACCGTCACAATCGTGACCACGGTACTGTAAAGAAGTTTGCCATTAAGCAGCGAGTGCAGCGCAATACCGACGACAACCGCCACAGGCATCAGCGCCAGGAAGAAAGGCCAGGTATAGAGAAAGAAGAACAGCGTATTACCGCCGTAGATAAGAAAAGGGATGCCCAGGGCCAACAACCACGAGACGAAGCCGACTATGGCCCCAGGAAAGGACCAGGTCGTCTCGTCGTCGGTCGCTAACGGCTCCGACCCGGTGGTAATAATGTAGTTCTCACTGTTGCGCATAGCTGATCCTGTGACCGTGACTCATCGTTCGGGAAGACAGCTCCCGAACGATACCGTCTCAGGATCTGATAATATCGTCCCGTCTGAGCAGGTCTAATAATTGGCTTACTAAATTTGTTACCAATTGTTGACCTTCCAGGTGAATTTCAGGCGATTCAGGCGCTTCGTACACCGAGTCAATGCCGGTGAAGTTTCGCAACTCTCCCGCGCGCGCTTTCTTATACAGCCCTTTGGGATCGCGCGCTTCGCAAATTTCCAGCGGCGTATCAACAAACACTTCGATAAAGCGATCCTGCCCGACGCGCTCGCGCACCATCTGGCGTTCGGCACGATGCGGTGAGATAAACGCGGTCAGTACCACTAACCCGGCATCCGCCATCAGGCTGGCCACTTCCCCCACCCTGCGAATATTCTCTTTACGATCGTCGTCGCTGAAGCCCAAATCGCTGCACAGGCCGTGGCGCACATTGTCGCCATCCAGCAGGTAGGTACTGACCCCCTGCTGGTGTAGCGCCTCTTCCAGCGCGCCCGCTACCGTGGATTTACCAGAGCCGGATAGCCCGGTAAACCACAGTACCACGCCACGATGACCGTGAAGTTTCTCGCGCTGCGCGACGGTGACCGGATGAGGATGCCAGACGACGTTCTCATCATGGGCGGCCATTACTTGCCTCCCAGCAGATCGCGCGCACCCCAGTGCGGGAAGTGCTTACGCACCAGCGCATTCAGCTCCAGCTCAAAAGCGCTGAACTCAGAGGCTACCGTAGCCTGTTCATTTGGCTCACGCACCATACCGGCACCCACGGTCACATTGGAGAGGCGATCGATAAAGATCAGCCCACCCGTTACCGGGTTCTGCTGGTAGGGATCCAGCACCAGCGGCTCGTCAAAGGTCACGTCGACCAGACCAATGCCGTTCAGCGGCAGCTCGGTGACATCGCGCTGGGTCAGGTTATTGATGTCCACCTGGAACTGGATACCGTCCACGCGGGCACGGGTTTTCTTACCCGCGATTTTAATGTCGTAGCTCTGACCGGCGCTCAGCGGTTGTTCAGCCATCCACACCACATCAACGGAAGCCCCCTGCACCGCTGCCAGCGTCTCCTGAGCGTCCACCAGCAGATCGCCGCGGCTGATATCAATTTCATCTTTCAATACCAGCGTGACCGCTTCACCCGCACCGGCTTGCGGCAGATCGCCATCAAAAGTGACGATACGGCTGATGGTGGATTCCACACCAGACGGCAGAACTTTAACGCGCTGACCGACCGCCACGGTGCCCGACGCGAGAGTGCCGGAGAAACCGCGGAAATCGAGGTTAGGACGGTTAACGTACTGAACCGGGAAGCGCATCGGCTGGGTGTCGACCACGCGCTGGATCTCCACGGTTTCCAGCACTTCGAGCAGCGTCGGGCCGCTATACCACGGCATGTTCGCGCTCTGGGAAGCCACGTTGTCGCCTTCCAGCGCAGAGAGCGGCACAAAGCGAATATCCAGGTTACCCGGCAGCTGTTCAGCAAACGTCAGGTAACTCTGGCGGATCTCATCAAACTTCTCTTCGCTGAAGTTCACCAGATCCATTTTGTTGACCGCCACCACCAGGTGTTTGATCCCCAGCAACGTGGAGATAAAGCTGTGGCGACGAGTCTGATCCAGTACCCCTTTACGGGCGTCAATCAGCAGGATCGCCAGTTCACAGGTAGACGCACCGGTCGCCATGTTACGGGTGTACTGCTCGTGCCCCGGGGTGTCGGCAATAATAAATTTGCGCTTCTCGGTGGAGAAATAGCGATACGCCACATCAATGGTGATGCCCTGCTCGCGCTCGGCCTGCAGGCCGTCCACCAGCAGCGCCAGGTCGAGTTTTTCGCCCTGGGTACCATGACGTTTACTGTCGTTGTGCAGGGAAGAGAGCTGATCTTCGTAAATCTGACGCGTATCGTGCAGCAGACGGCCGATCAGCGTGCTTTTCCCGTCATCGACGCTGCCGCAGGTCAGAAAGCGCAGCAGGCTTTTGTGTTGTTGCGCGTGCAGATAAGCTTCTACGCCGCCTTCATTGGCAATTTGTTGAGCAATGGTCGTGTTCATGGCGGCTCCTTAGAAATAACCCTGACGTTTCTTCAGCTCCATGGAGCCTGCCTGGTCGCGGTCAATCACGCGGCCCTGTCGCTCACTGGTGGTCGACACCAGCATCTCTTCAATGATCTCCGGCAGCGTCTGCGCGCTGGACTCCACGGCACCGGTCAATGGCCAGCAGCCGAGGGTACGGAAACGCACCATCTGTTTTTTGATCACTTCGCCTGGCTGCAGGTCGATGCGATCGTCATCGATCATCATCAGCATGCCGTCACGCTCCAGCACCGGACGTTCAGCGGCCAGGTACAGCGGCACGATCTCGATATTTTCCAGATAGATGTACTGCCAGATATCCAGCTCGGTCCAGTTGGAGAGCGGGAACACGCGAATGCTTTCGCCCTTGTTGATCTGGCCGTTGTAGTTATGCCACAGCTCCGGACGCTGGTTTTTTGGATCCCAGCGGTGGAAGCGGTCGCGGAAAGAGTAGATACGCTCTTTCGCACGGGATTTTTCTTCATCACGGCGTGCGCCGCCGAAGGCCGCGTCAAAACCGTATTTGTTCAGCGCCTGCTTCAGCCCTTCGGTTTTCATGATGTCCGTGTGTTTGGCACTACCGTGCACGAACGGGTTAATGCCCATCGCCACCCCTTCCGGGTTTTTATGCACCAGTAGTTCGCAGCCGTAGGCTTTTGCCGTACGGTCGCGGAATTCATACATTTCACGGAATTTCCAGCCGGTATCAACGTGCAGCAGCGGGAACGGCAGCGTACCCGGGTAAAACGCTTTACGCGCCAGGTGTAGCATCACGCTGGAATCTTTACCGATGGAATACATCATCACCGGGTTAGAGAATTCGGCTGCCACTTCGCGGATAATATGGATACTTTCCGCTTCGAGCTGCCGCAGGTGAGTAAGTCGTTTTTGGTCCATAACCGTTCCTTAAGCCAGATTCACCACAGAGGAGCCAAACCCCTCTGAGTCTGTTGTATGTTGAAACCAGGCGAGTGTGCTGTGCAGGTGCACCACTTCCCCTACCACGATAAGCGCGGGCATAGGGGCCTCTTTCGCCAGGGTGGCAAGATCCTGTAGCGTACCGATAGCCACATGCTGATCGACGCGCGTGCCGCGAGAAATTACGGCGACCGGCGTGGTTGCCTCTCGACCGTGTTGAATAAGTTGTTCACTGATGTCCGCCGCCTTCATCGTGCCCATATAGATAGCCAGCGTCTGACGACTCTGGGCCAGATGCGACCAGTCAAACGGGGTGCTGTCCGCCTTGTAATGGCCCGTGACAAAGGTCACGCTCTGGGCATAATCGCGGTGAGTAAGCGGTATACCGGCGTAGGCCGTCACTGCGGAAGCCGCCGTGATACCCGGGACGACCTGGAACGGCACGCCCGCTTCAGCCGCCGCCTGCAGCTCTTCCCCGCCGCGACCAAAGATAAACGGGTCGCCACCTTTAAGCCGCACCACCGTTTTGCCCGCTTTTGCCGCCGCCACCAGCATCTGGTTGGTGTCATGCTGCGGTACAGAGTGCTCGCCCGCCCGTTTGCCTACGCAGATTTGTTCTGCGTCACGGCGAATCAATTCGCGCACCCCGTCGGTGACCAGATGGTCATAGAACACCACATCGGCATCCTGAAGCACCTGCAGGCCGCGCAGGGTCAGCAGCCCGGCATCACCCGGCCCCGCACCGACCAGAATGATCTCGCCGCCGCTACTGCCAGGGTTATCCAGCTCATCTTCGAGGATCTGCTGCGCCGCCGTTTCATTTCCGGCATGCATCAGGCTGGCAAATCGGCCGCGGAACACGCGCTCCCAGAAGCGACGGCGTTCCGTCACGCTGGTCAGGCGCGTTTTCAGATGGTTACGCCAGAAGCTCGCTTTCTCCGCCATCCGCCCAAGGCTGGTAGGCAAAAGCGCTTCGATTTTTTCCCGCAGCACGCGTGCCAGCACCGGCGCGGTCCCGCCGGAGGAGATGGCCACCAGCAATGGCGAACGGTCAACAATCGACGGGAAGATAAACGAACACAGCGGCCGATCGTCCACCACGTTCACCAGACGGTGACGGGCCTGAGCCGCCTCTGAAATACGGCGGTTGAGCTCACGGTTATCGGTTGCCGCAATCACCAGCACCACGGTGTCGATTTGCGACTCGTCGAAATCCGCCTCGTCGACTACCCGTACCTGCGCCCCCGCTCGCTGCAGAAACGCGATTTTGCGATCGGCAACCTCACCGGTGCCGACTACCAGCACAGGTCTGTCTTTTATCGCGGCAAAAAGGGGCAGATAGTCCACAAGCTACAACTCACTAACAACAAGGAATAGTGGGACTATAGGGGGCGGCTTAGATCGAATGAAATTACGAATTGGAATGAGTAGTTACTCAATGGAATAACGCCGTGGAAAAGCAAAGATCAAAAAGTGCTTAACACGCGAATTTTCGGGCATTTAAGAGCAATTCAAATTGTGTATGGTCGATCACAGTTTCATACTAGGCGGGTTAAAATTTTGCTCTGTTTTTAAGGACTCACTATGTTTTCCGCAACGCGCCACCGTATCGCTGCCCTGGCGCTCGGCGTTTGCTTTATCCTTCCGGCCCAGGCAAAAAATCAGCCCTATGGTGAAATCGCGAATATGCAGGCGCGGCATATTGCGACCGTCTTTCCGGGTCGTATGACCGGCACGCCAGCGGAAATGCTTTCCGCCGATTATATTCGCCAGCAATTTGCTGACATGGGATACCAGAGCGATATCCGATCGTTTCACAGCCGCTACGTCTATACCTCGCGCAATAAAACAAAAAACTGGCATAACGTGACCGGCAGTACGGTCATTGCGGCGCATGAAGGTAGCGCGGCGGAACAGATCATTATCATGGCGCACCTGGACACCTACGCGCCAATGAGCGACGCCGATACCGACAATAATCTCGGCGGGCTGACGTTACAGGGGCTGGACGATAACGCGGCGGGTCTGGGCGTGATGCTCGAACTGGCAGAGCGAATGAAAGACATTCCAACCCAATACGGGATCCGTTTCGTTGCCACCAGCGGTGAAGAAGAGGGAAAACTTGGCGCGGAGAATCTCCTGAAACGCATGAGTGCCGAGGAGAGGAAAAATACGCTGCTGGTGATTAACCTCGATAACCTGATCGTCGGCGATAAGCTCTATTTCAACAGCGGACAGAGTACGCCGGGTACCGTGCGTAAACTGACGCGCGACCGCGCGCTGGCGATTGCCCGCAGCCATGGGGTGTATGCCACCAGCAACCCGGGCGGGAATCCCGATTATCCTCGCGGAACCGGCTGCTGTAACGATGGTGAAGTGTTCGATAAAGCGGGCATTCCTGTTCTGTACGTGGAAGCCACTAACTGGATGCTGGGTAAGAAAGACGGTTATCAGCAGCGGGTGAAATCGAAGGCTTTCCCGGACGGGACGAGCTGGCATAACGTGCTGCTGGATAATCAGCAGCATATTGATAGCGCACTGCCGCAGCGGATTGAACATCGCAGTCGGGATGTGGTTAAAGTGATGCTGCCGCTGGTGAAAGAGCTGGCAAAAGCTGGGAAAGCGTAGAACAGAACATGTCCCTCACCCTTTGTAAGAGGGTGAGGGAAAAGGGAACAGAATTTACCCTTCGTGCAATCCGCACTCACGCTTGAGTCCAAAGAATCGCGTCTCTTCTTCCGCCATGCCCGGTTCCCATTTACGCGTGGTATGGGTATCGCCCACGGACAGATAACCCTGGTCCCAGAGCGGGTGGTATTTCAGTCCGTGTTTTTGCAGGTACTGGTAAACCGTACGGTTATCCCAGTCGATGATCGGCAGCACTTTAAACACCCCGCGCTGAACCGCCAGCACCGGGAGCGTGGCGCGACTTCCGGACTGCTCGCGGCGTAACCCCGCAAACCAGGTCTGCGCGTTAAGCTCTTTCAGCGCCCGGTTCATCGGCTCGACCTTGTTGATCTCATTGTATTTCTCAATGCCCTCAACGCCCTGTTCCCACAGTTTGCCATACCGCGCCTCCTGCCAGGCCGCGCTTTGCTCCGCGCGGTAGACTTTCAGGTTCAGCCCGAGCTTGTCCGTCAGCTCATCGATAAACTGGTAGGTTTCCGGAAACAGGTAGCCGGTATCGGTCAGGATCACCGGAATGTCCGGACGAATCTGGTTCACCAGATGCAAACTCACCGCTGCCTGGATACCAAAACTCGACGAGAGCACATAATCACCTGGCAGGTTCTCCAGGGCCCATGCCACGCGGCCTTCGGCGTCGAGCTTTTCAAGCTGCGCATTGGTTTCTGCCAGCGCCAGAATGCGATCGACTTTTGGCAGTTCATTTAGGGCGTTTAGATCGAGTACGGACATAATTACCTCTCGTGTTTACTCCCAGAAATCCCTTGCGGGATCGAGCACCGGGCGAATAATGCCCGCACGCACCGTAAAGTCGCCGAAGCCTTCACCCGCTTCGCGCTCTTTCGCCCAGCGCCCGACAAGCTCGTCGATAGAATCAAGAATTTCCGGCTCGGTGATGTTCTCACGGAACATGCGCGGAATACGCGTTCCGATACGGTTGCCGCCGAGGTGCAGGTTATAGCGACCCGGCGCTTTACCCACCAGACCCAGCTCGGCCAGCATCGCACGGCCACAGCCGTTCGGGCAGCCGGTGACACGCATAACAATATGCTCGTCCGGAATACCGTGTTTTTCCAGAATCGCTTCCACCTTATCGGTGAATGACGGCAGGAAACGTTCTGCTTCCGCCATCGCCAGCGGGCAGGTCGGGAACGACACGCAGGCCATGGAGTTTTCACGCTGCGGCTTCACCGCGTCCATCAACCCATGGTCGCGCGCCAGTTTCTCGATCTTCGCTTTCTGGCTTTCCGGCACGCCGGCAACGATCAGGTTCTGGTTAGCGGTGATACGGAATTCACCTTTATGGATCTTCGCAATTTCCAGCAGACCGGTTTTCAGCGGGCGGCCCGGATAATCAAGAATACGGCCGTTTTCAATAAACAGCGTCAGGTGCCATTTATTGTCGATGCCTTTGACCCAGCCAATACGATCGCCACGTCCCGTAAATTCATACGGACGGATCGGCTCAAACTTAATCCCCGCGCGACGCTCCACTTCTGCTTTGAACGTCTCTACGCCCACGCGCTCCAGGGTGTATTTGGTTTTCGCGTTTTTACGGTCCGTACGGTTACCCCAGTCGCGCTGCGTGGTGACAACCGCTTCAGCCACGGCCAGCGTGTGCTCCAGCGGCAGGAAACCAAATTCGCTTGCGGTGCGGGCGTAGGTTTTCTTGTTACCGTGTTCGATGGAGAGACCGCCGCCCACCAGCAGGTTAAAGCCCACCAGCTTGCCATTTTCGGCAATCGCCACGAAGTTCATGTCGTTGGCGTGCAGATCGATATCGTTCTGCGGCGGGATCACCACGGTAGTTTTGAACTTACGCGGCAGATAGGTCTGGCCGAGGATCGGTTCTTCGTCGGTGGTGGCCACTTTTTCCTGATCGAGCCAGATCTCCGCATAGGCGCGGGTGCGTGGCAGCAGGTGTTCAGAGATCTTCTTCGCCCACTCATAGGCTTCGGCGTGCAGCTCGGACTCGTACGGGTTCGAGGTGCAGAGCACGTTACGGTTCATGTCGTTGGCCGTGGCCAGCGCGTCCAGCCCGACAGAGTGCAGCATCTGGTGTACCGGCTTCACGTTCTTCTTCAGAATGCCGTGGAACTGGAAGGTCTGACGGTTGGTCAGACGGATGCTGCCATAAAGGGTATTTTCACCCGCAAACTTATCGATCGCCTGCCACTGTTTCGTGGTGATCACCCCGCCCGGAAGACGGCAGCGCAGCAGCATCGCATGACGCGGCTCCAGCTTCTGTTCTGCACGTTCGGCGCGGATATCACGGTCGTCCTGCTGATACATACCGTGGAAACGGATCAGCAGAAAGTTGTCGCCTTTAAAGCCGCCGGTGAGACCGTCATTCAGATCTTCAGCAATGGTGCCGCGCAGATAGTTGCTTTCCAGCTTCATGCGCTCGGCGTCTGTCAGTTTACCTTCGACCACCAGTGGCCCTGGATGTTTTTCGCTCATTAGTAGACATCTCGCTGATAACGGCGCTCAACGCGCAGCTCACTTAAAAATTCATCCGCCGTTTCGGCATCCATACCGCCGAATTCGGCAATCACTTCCAGCAATGCCTGCTCAACGTCTTTCGCCATGCGATTGGCGTCGCCGCAGACATAAATGTGGGCACCGTCATTGATCCAGCGCCACAGCTCTGCGCCCTGTTCGCGCAGTTTGTCTTGTACGTATACTTTTTCTTGCTGATCGCGGGACCAGGCCAGGTCGATGCGCGTCAGGACGCCTTCTTTGACGTAACGCTGCCACTCAACCTGGTAGAGGAAATCTTCCGTAAAGTGCGGGTTGCCGAAGAACAACCAGTTTTTACCCGGCGCCTCATCTGCAGCGCGCTGCTGCATAAAGGCGCGGAATGGTGCAATACCGGTACCCGGCCCAATCATGATGACCGGTGTTTCCGGGTTCGCAGGCAGACGGAAGTTGTCGTTGTGCTCGATAAACACGCGCACTTCACCGTCTTCCTCCACGCGATCGGCCAGGAAGCTTGATGCCCCGCCCGCACGGGCACGGCCTTCGATGTCATAACGCACCACGCCCACAGTGATATGCACTTCGCTCTCCACTTCGGCCTGCGAAGAGGCAATGGAGTAGAGGCGCGGCGTCAGTGGACGCAGCAGGCCGATTAGCGCATCCGCATCCAGCTGTGCCGGAGAGAAACGCACCATATCGACAATCGGCGTCGTCGCGGCGTAATGCTGCAGCTTCGCCTTATCCCCCACCAGAGGCAGCAGCGATTCACTGCGCGTTAAGGTGGCGTAATTTTCAACGATGTTTGGCGTGTTGACCGTCAGCTCGAAATGCCACTGCAGCGCCTCAGAGAGCGGCTGCGTGTTACCGTCGACGGTGACAGGCTCATCGCCTTTCAGCCACAGCAGTTCGACCAGTTCTTTAACCAGCGCCGGATCGTTCTGGTACCAGATCCCAAGTGCATCGCCCGGCTGGTAACGCAGACCGGAATCACCGAGATCGATTTCAATATGCCGCACGTCTTTCTCAGAGGCGCGACCGGTAATTTTCTGATTAACCGCCAGGCTCGCTGCCAGCGGTGCCTCTTTGGTAAACGGGCTGGTGTGAATATCATTGACTGCACCCGCCGCGGTGACGGCAGCCTGCGCTGGCGTCTCTTTCGGCACGCGTGCTTTCAGCACGTCAACGATGCGCGCACGCCATTCAGCGGCTGCAGTCTGGTATTCCACATCCGCATCAACGCGGTCCAGCAGGCGCTCAGCGCCCAGTTCCGCCAGTTTGCTGTCGAAATCTTTACCGGACTGGCAGAAAAATTCGTAGGAGGTGTCGCCCAGGCCAAACACGGCGAACGCCGTCCCGTTCAGTTTTGGGGCTTTTTTCGAGAACAGGAATTTATGCAGGGCCACCGCTTCTTCAGCCGGCTCACCCTCACCCTGGGTTGAGGCAACCACCACCAGCAGTTTTTCGGACGCGATCTGTTTGAATTTATAGTCCCCGGCGTTCACCAGGTTCACGTTCAGTTTGGCGGCCAGCAGGTCGTCGCGCAGCGCTTCGGCCACACGGCGAGCATTGCCCGTCTGCGAGGCAGAAATCAGCGTAATCGCCGGAATTTCTACCGCAGTTGCAGGTGCAGCAGCCACAGCGCCCGGTTGCTGGTTAAGCATTCCCCAGAAATAGCCGGAGACCCAGGCAAGCTGGGTGGGAGAAAAATCAGAAGTGGCAGCCTGAAGGCGCGCCAGTTGCTCCGGGTTCAGGGGAAGCAAATTTGAAGGTGGGGCCTGTGTTGTCATGCGTCGTTATGTTCCAGTAGCCAAGCGGACTTTAAGCGAATAAATCCAAACTGAAGATAAGGTTAACGGCGAGGATAATAACAATTAAAGAAGGGATGGAAATAATAAATAACCAAATGGACTAACCTGTTTTAGTTATCGTTCTTAACGGTAAAAGCGATTAACTAACCCATTGAAATTCAATCATAAAATAGTATTCCTTTCTCGTATGCACCACGTTGCGGCAACAGAGCCGTTTTAGTTAATGATAAAAATTGTGCTTTCCGGTACTATGCGGCGGTTTTTCCGCATTACTGAGAGCAATAATGTCCACCACACTGTTTAAAGATTTCACCTTCGAAGCCGCCCACCACCTTCCGCATGTTCCTGAAGGGCATAAATGTGGCCGTCTGCACGGGCACTCGTTTATGGTGCGTCTTGAGATAACCGGTGACGTCGATCCGCATACCGGTTGGATCATGGACTTTGCCGAGCTGAAGGCGGCATTCAAACCGACCTACGATCGTCTGGATCACTACTATCTGAATGATATCCCGGGTCTTGAAAACCCGACCAGTGAAGTGCTGGCTAAATGGATTTGGGATCAGATGAAACCGCAGGTTCCTCTGCTGAGCGCGGTGATGATCAAAGAGACCTGCACCGCGGGCTGTATCTATCGCGGTGAGTAAAAAAAGCCCGGAATATCCGGGCTTTTTTTTAGGCGATGTTCAGGTACTTGTGCGTCTGCATCGACAGCCGCCAGTTGCGGGCAATACAGGTTTCAATACACAAGCGCGTGGCATCCTCTTTCTGGCTGATAGGCTGCAGCGCGATGATCCGCTGCTTTTCATCCGTCAGCGTGGCGAGCAGTTCATCCAGCGCTTCGATATCACGCACGCGGCCAACCGGGTGTTTGATCTCATCAGCACGCTCCAGAGCCTGAGAGAGTACATCGTAGCCGCCGCGCATGTTAACTTTCGGCGAAACCGTCACCCAGGTGGTGTGAGAACAGCGCACTTCATGCGTGCCGCTGGTTTCAATCTGACAGCTGTAGCCGTTCTTTTCGAGCAGCTCGGTCAGCGGCGTCAGATCGTGGATGCAGGGTTCCCCCCCGGTAATCACCACGTGGCGCGCCGTCCAGCCCTGACGGCCAATGATCGCCAGCAGATCTTCTGCACTTCCCGCGCCCCACTTATCGCTCTCTTTGGTTTTAGCCAGAATGCTAAACAGCGACACTTCCCGATCTGCGAGTTTATCCCACGTATGTTTGGTATCACACCAGGCACAGCCAACCGGGCATCCCTGTAATCGAATAAAGATGGCGGGAACGCCGGTAAAGTAACCCTCGCCTTGCAGGGTCTGGAACATCTCGTTAATCGGGTACTGCATAGTCATCTCAGTTAAGGGGATAAACGATAAGTATCGCAGATCCCCGTCAGATGGTCATGCTCCATCGGTGCTTTGAGCGCCAATCGCTGCCATAAACCGCGCAGTAATTTGCTGTGGACGGGTGATGGCCCCGCCGACAACGACCATAAAGGCACCAAGTTCCAGGCACCTCGCCGCCCGTTCAGGTGTGTCAACGTTGCCTTCGGCCACCACGGGAATGTCGACGGCAGCCAGCACCTCTTTCAGAAACGCGCAGTCATTGTCCGGTAGCGCATGGCCTGCGGTTTCTGTCGTATAACCGTAAAGCGTGGTCCCCACACAATCAAAACCCAGCGCCTGCGCCGTCACGGCCTCTTCTGTTGTGGAAATATCCGCCATCAGGCGTACCGACGGGTACCGCGTGCGGATATGCGCGACCAGCGTCGCCAGGTCTTCGCCGCCAGGGCGCTGTCGCGCAGTCGCATCCAGGGCAATGATTTCCGGAGAAACCGTCATCAGCTCATCCACTTCTTTCATCGTGGCGGTGATAAACACCTCACTATCCGGATAATCGCGTTTGATGATGCCGATAACCGGCAGCGCTACCTGCTGCTTGATGGCTTCGATATCCACCACGCTATTGGCACGGATCGCTGCCGCCCCACCCTGCGCGGCGGCCAGCGCCATTCGTGACATAATAAACGCGCTATGCAGAGGTTCATTCTCCAGCGCCTGGCAGGAGACGACCAATTTTCCCTTCAGGTTATCCAGTACAGTTTTCATTACGATAAGATCTCTTCCACTTCGTTTTTAATAATCGTGACATGCGGCCCATAAATGACCTGAACACCGTTGCCGCGGACGATAACGCCGCGTGCGCCGGTCGCTTTCAGCGCCGATTCATTCACTTTGCTGCCATCCTTCACCGTGACGCGAAGACGCGTCGCGCAGCAGTCCACCTCTTCGAGATTGTCTTTGCCACCTAACCCGGCGATCACTGCAACGGCACGCTCGCTCTGCGAAAAGGTCACTTCATCCGCCATCGCCTCTTTCTCACGCCCCGGCGTGGCAAAATCAAAGCGATTAATCAGATAACGGAACGTAAAGTAATAAAGGAAGAACCACGGCACCCCTACCAGCGGTACGAACATCCAGTGGGTTTTGGCCTCGCCCTGGAGAATGCCGAACAGCACGAAGTCGATAAAACCGCCTGAGAAGGTTTGCCCGATAGTGATGTGTAAAATATGGGCGAGCATAAACGCCAGCCCGTCAAACAGGGCGTGAATGACGTACAGCACAGGAGCAACAAAAAGGAATGAGAACTCAATAGGTTCAGTAATCCCCGTCAGGAACGAGGTCAATGCCGCCGAAAGTAACAGCCCCGCGACGCGTTTTTTGTTCTCCGGTTTTGCCGTGTGGTACATCGCGAGGCAGGCCCCCAGCAGACCAAACATCATCGTGATGAAACGTCCGGACATGAAACGCGACGTGCCTTCATAAAACTGGCGTGTTGTCGGGTCAGCAAGCTGGGCGAAGAAGATCCGCTGCGTACCTTCGACAAGCTGACCGTTAACGATCTCGCTGCCGCCAAGCGCGGTCGTCCAGAAGGGAAGATAGAAGATGTGGTGTAAACCAAACGGCCCGAGCATGCGCAAAATGAAACCGTACAGCATCGTCCCCAGATAACCGGTGGCATCCACAAGCCCGCCCAGACCGAAGATCAGCTTCTGGAAATGCGGCCAGATGACGGTCATTAATGCCCCGACAAGTATTGCCGCCAGCGAGCTGACGATCGGTACAAAACGTGAACCGCCAAAGAAACCCAGGAACTGCGGAAGCGCGATTTTATTGAACCGATGATGTAACGCGCAGGTCACGAGCCCGATGACGACTCCACCAAATACACCGGTTTCCAGCGTCTGGATCCCCAGCGTCATTCCCTGCCCTACGGCACCCGGGTTCTCAAGCGCCAGTTTTCCGGTCAGGATCAGCAGCGCATTGATGGTGGCATTCATCACCAGAAAAGCGAGCAATGCCGCCAGCCCTGCGGTTCCTTTGTCATTTTTTGCCAGCCCGACGGCGACCCCGACAGCAAACAGCACCGAGAGGTTGGCGAACACAATCGAACCGGCACTGCTCATAATGGTAAAGATGGCCTGTAGCCACGCGACATCTAAAAACGGGTAGGCCGTGAGGGTATTGGGGTTTGATAACGCGCCTCCAATCCCCAGCAACAAACCCGCCGCGGGCAAGACGGCGATGGGCAACATAAATGATTTGCCAAAGCGCTGCGCTTTCTCAAACCATCCGCCAGAAGAAGCCCCACTGAACATTTGCATCATTTTTTCATCCCCTCGTGTATAGATGAAAATTTTTACCACATTAATTATTAATAGTGAAAATTATCATCAATAACCAGGATGACGATCATACTTTTTCGAAATGACTGGCATCTTTCCCCCGCTTTCCGCCACACTAGTCGACAGAAGAATGCATTAAGGATCTCGCATGTCAGACCATGAAAACCTGCTGCTGAAGCTACGCCAGGAGGCTTCCGGGTACAGCCCAACGCAACGAAAACTGGGTGAGTTTGTCCTCAACGATCCTGCCCGGGTGCTTTACCTGACGATCACTGAGCTGGCGCGCGAAAGTCATACCAGCGAGGCCAGCGTGACGCGTCTTTGCCGCACGCTGGGCTGTAAGGGGTACACGGAATTCAAAATGGCACTTGCGCTGGACATTCAGCAGGGTCAGCCAGAGCGTCAGGCCGGGGATGAAATTGATAGCGTAGTGGAAGAGTCTGTACAGGCTCTGCAGGATACCGCCAGACTGCTCGACAGAGCACTGCTGGAAAAGGCGGCACAGGCGCTGCATCAGGCGCAGTCAGTCCAGATTTATGGGGTCGCTGCCAGTGCGATCCTCGGCGAGTATCTGCATTATAAGCTGTTGCGCCTGGGCAAACCTGTGCAGCTCTTCAGCGATATGCACCGTGCAGCCATGAATGCGACCACCCTCTCTAAAGCGTCGCTGGTGGTAGCCATCTCCAGTTCAGGCTCAACGCGGGATTTACTTCACGTCGTAAAACTTGCGCGCAAACGTGGCGTCCCCGTGCTGGCGCTCAGCAATACGCCGCGTAGCCCGCTGGCGTCCCTTAGCGATATGCTACTGGTTGCAGCCAAACCCGAGGGGCCGCTTAGCGCAGGCGCACTCAATGCCAAAGTGGGCGTTATGTTGTTGGTCGAGTTGCTTACCCATTCCCTTATTGCAATAGACGGTCATTACGGCGAGGTCAGCCAACAAACCGCCAGCGCAACGCTTCCGCTGTTGCTGTAGAAAACCTTCGCAGGCTATATATCAATAGCCTGCGAGTTCGTTATTTTAAGTGTACTTAAGCATCCGTTAAATTATTTACCGCATCAATGAATGATGTTACAAAGTATTTTTATAATTACATTTTGACTTAATATCCCCACGACACAGGAAGCGCATTTACAATATATAAATCAGTAAGTTAAAATAAATATCTTGATAAATTGAATTTTCTTCCCTCCTGCAATGTCCAATCTCATCCCCTGAATTCCTTACCTTAAAATAAGCTTAAGAAACGGTAAGGCTGGCCATTTTTTTATTTAAACGCCGTTTACTTTCGCCCGCCTACAATCCGCCTCATCAATCATAATGAGACGGTATCAATGAAAACCTTACTGATTACAGGCGTGACCGGATTTCTGGGTGGTGCAGTACTTGAAAAAATCCTGACCGGCGAAAGCGCCGTAAATTTACTTCTGCTTGCGCGCGCCAGTGACCCGCAAGGTGGGCTGGCGCGAGTGCAGGAGAATATGCGTAAGTTCAACGTGCCTGAGCATGCACTGGCCTCGCTGAGCGTGGAGAATATCCTCATTGGCGATCTCAGCCAGCCGGAAGCCTTCCTGAACGATCCGCGTCTTGAAAAGGTGACGCATGTCGTTAACTGCGCGGCCGTCGCGTCATTTGGCAACAATCCGCTTATCTGGAAGGTGAACGTCGAGGGCACCCTGGCGCTGGCGCGCCGCATGGAACGGGTGTCGACCCTACAGCGCTTCCTGCACGTTGGCACGGCGATGTCCTGCACGCCGGAGCAGGATTCGCTGGTCGCCGAAAGTGCAGAATTCAGAGAGAACGCCGAGCATCTGGTGGAATATACCTATTCGAAATCCACCATTGAACAGCTGATGCGCCAGCACTGTCCTGACCTGCCGCTGCTCATCGCCCGCCCGTCTATCGTCGTCGGCCATACCCGTCACGGCTGCACGCCTTCAAGCAGTATTTTCTGGGTCTTTAGCATGGGGTTAATGCTGCAAAAATTCATGTGTTCGATGGAAGACAAAATCGATGTCGTTCCGGTGGACTATTGTGCCGACGCGCTGTTAATGCTGCTTACCAGTGATGCACGTTCAGGGGAAGTGGTACATATTTCTGCCGGGGAAGAGAACAGCGTTCGCTTTGCTGATATTGATAAGGCAATGGCGCAGGCGCTGGAGAAAGCCCCTGTCGGAGATCGATACGCTCAGGTGAGTTACGAAACGCTGGTCAGAATGCGCCGCGAACTGAAGGATATTTTTGGGCCGTGCAACGAGCGCCTGATGCTGAAAGCAATGCGTTTATACGGTGCTTTTGCCACACTCAACGTGCGCTTCAGCAATGATAAGCTGCTTAGCATGGGCATGCCTAAGCCACCCCGCTTTACGGACTATATTGCCCGCTGCGTGCAAACCACTCAGGGGCTGACCATTCCGGAACAAATGGCGGTCGATTTTAAATAGCCAAAAAAAATGCCAGTCTTGCGACTGGCATTTTCATTTTAAGGCTTAGCGATTATGCCTGGCCTTTGATCTCTTTACGACCGTTGTATGGTGCTTTTTCGCCCAGTGCTTCTTCGATACGAATCAGCTGGTTGTATTTAGCAACACGGTCTGAACGGCTCATAGAACCGGTCTTGATCTGGCCAGCCGCGGTACCAACAGCCAGGTCAGCGATGGTAGCGTCTTCAGTTTCGCCAGAACGGTGAGAGATAACAGCGGTGTAGCCAGCGTCTTTCGCCATTTTGATCGCAGCCAGTGTTTCGGTCAGAGAACCGATCTGGTTGAATTTGATCAGGATGGAGTTAACGATGCCTTTCTCGATGCCTTCTTTCAGGATCTTGGTGTTGGTTACGAACAGGTCGTCACCCACCAGCTGGATTTTGTCGCCCAGTACTTTAGTCTGGTATGCGAAGCCATCCCAGTCAGACTCGTCCAGACCGTCTTCGATAGAAACGATTGGGTACTGTTTGGTCAGGTCTTCCAGGAAGTGAGTGAACTCTTCAGAGGTGAACGCTTTGTTGCCTTCGCCAGCCAGAACGTATTTACCGTCTTTGTAGAATTCAGACGCTGCACAGTCCATCGCCAGAGTGATGTCTTTGCCCAGCTCGTAGCCTGCTGCTTTAACCGCTTCAGCGATAACAGCCAGTGCTTCTGCGTTAGAACCCAGGTTTGGCGCATAGCCACCTTCGTCACCAACAGCCGTGTTCATACCTTTAGCTTTCAGAACTTTAGCCAGGTTGTGGAACACTTCAGAACCCATACGTACTGCTTCTTTCAGGGATTTCGCGCCAACTGGCTGAATCATAAATTCCTGAATATCAACGTTGTTGTCTGCGTGCTCACCACCGTTGATGATGTTCATCATCGGTACAGGCATGGAGTATTTGCCTGGAGTGCCGTTCAGTTCAGCGATGTGTTCGAACAGTGGCATACCTTTAGCAGCCGCTGCAGCTTTGGCGTTCGCCAGGGAAACAGCCAGGATTGCGTTAGCACCGAAGTTAGATTTGTTTTCAGTACCGTCCAGATCGATCATGATCTTGTCGATGCCAGCCTGGTCTTTAGCGTCTTTGCCAATGATTGCCTGAGCAATAGGGCCGTTTACGGCGCCAACAGCTTTCAGTACGCCTTTGCCCATGAAACGGGATTTGTCGCCATCGCGCAGTTCCAGCGCTTCGCGGGAACCAGTAGAAGCACCTGACGGAGCAGCTGCCATACCGACGAAACCACCTTCCAGGTGAACTTCGGCTTCAACGGTCGGGTTACCACGGGAGTCGATGATTTCACGACCGATGACTTTAACGATTTTGGACATTAGATTTTCCTCAGTACAAGTTAAACTAAAACTCCAGACAAACAACGCGTACCAGGGGTACGCGTTGCCGTTCTAACTTTTTTTACTTCGCCTGACGCTTCTGGTAATCGCTGGCGGCTTTCACAAAGCCTGCAAACAGCGGATGCCCGTCACGTGGCGTTGAAGTAAATTCCGGGTGGAACTGGCAGGCGACAAACCACGGATGGTTTGGCACTTCGATGATCTCGACTAACTGATCATCCCCGGAGCGGCCCGCAACACGCAGACCCGCAGCTTCAATTTGTTTCAACAACATGTTGTTGACTTCATAGCGGTGACGATGACGTTCGGTGATAACCGGCTCGCCATACAGCTTGCGAACGACGCTATCGTCGGACAGCTGGCAGGCCTGTGCGCCAAGACGCATCGTGCCACCCAGGTCGCTCTTCTCGGTACGGACTTCGACGTTACCTTCTTCGTCGCGCCATTCAGTGATAAGCGCCACGACAGGGTACTTACAGTCTGGCACAAATTCCGTAGAGTTCGCGTTTTCCATTCCCGCTACGTTGCGCGCAAATTCGATCAGCGCAACCTGCATACCCAGGCAGATACCGAGGTATGGAATATTGTTTTCACGCGCATAGCGTGCGGTGGCGATCTTGCCTTCTACACCACGGTAGCCGAAGCCGCCAGGGATAAGGATAGCATCCAGATCTTTCAGAATTTCAACGCCACGCGTTTCAACATCCTGCGAATCAATCAGCTTGATGTTAACGGAGACGCGGTTCTTCAGACCACCGTGTTTCAGCGCTTCGATAACTGACTTATAGGCATCTGGCAGTTCAATGTACTTGCCAACCATGCCGATAGTCACTTCGCCAGCCGGATTCGCTTCTTCGTAAATAACCTGTTCCCATTCAGACAGGTTAGCTTCCGGACAGTTCAAGCTGAATCGTTTACAAATATAATCGTCCAGGCCCTGTGATTTCAACAGGCCCGGGATTTTATAAATGGAATCGACATCTTTCATTGAAATAACGGCTTTTTCCGGCACGTTACAGAACAATGCAATTTTCGCGCGTTCGTTCGCCGGAACCGCGCGATCGGAACGGCAAACCAGGATGTCTGGCTGAATACCGATGGAGAGCAACTCTTTAACGGAGTGCTGAGTAGGTTTGGTTTTCACTTCACCTGCGGCTGCCATGTAAGGCACCAGCGTCAGGTGCATGAACAGCGCGTTTTCACGGCCAATATCAACCGCCAGCTGACGAATCGCTTCCAGGAATGGCAGGGATTCGATATCACCCACGGTACCGCCGATTTCAACCAGCACCACGTCGTGGCCTTCACCGCCCGCAATAATGCGTTCTTTGATAGCGTTAGTGATGTGTGGGATAACCTGAACGGTAGCACCAAGATAATCACCACGGCGCTCTTTACGCAGAACGTCGGAGTAGATGCGGCCTGTCGTGAAGTTGTTACGACGGGTCATTTTAGTGCGGATGAAACGCTCGTAGTGGCCAAGATCCAGATCGGTTTCAGCGCCGTCTTCAGTAACGAACACTTCCCCGTGTTGGATTGGACTCATGGTACCCGGATCGACGTTGATGTACGGATCCAGTTTCATCATGGTCACATTGAGGCCACGGGCTTCAAGAATGGCTGCGAGGGAGGCTGCGGCAATGCCTTTACCCAGAGAGGATACGACCCCGCCGGTCACAAAAATATAGTTCGTTGTCATGCTGAACCTGAGAAGTTAGGGTGAAACGATGGAATAACCAGGACGGGAAAGTAGTATACCCGAACACGGCGAGCGCCACAAACTTTCATTCTCCGTCTCCTGTCCAGCCAATGACAAACATAAGGAGTGAGAAAATAGCCCCTTTTGGGTAAATGTTTTTGACGCAAATCAAGCGCTTGTCATTTAAAAAATCACACAAATTGCGCTTGATCGCAAAATTTCGTTAGAGATCAGTTTCCTGGCGTTTTACTTCTTGCCAGACTTCTTCCATCGCATCGAGGTCAATTCCGCTCATTTCCAGGCCGCGCGAGGCCACAATCCGCTCAACTTCGCGAAAGCGTCGTTCGAACTTAATGTTGGCTTTTTGCAGGGCGGTTTCCGCTTTTACACCCAGATGGCGAGAAAGGTTGACGGTCGCGAACAGCAAATCGCCCATCTCTTCTTCAAGCTTTGCTTCATCTACCACGGCCTGTTGCGCTTCGTGCATCACTTCGTCGATCTCTTCATGCACTTTTTCCAACACCGGGCCAAGTGACGTCCAGTCAAAGCCAACCGCGGAGCAGCGTTTCTGAATTTTATGCGCGCGCATCAGCGCAGGCAGGTTCAGGGGGATGTCATCCAGTGCCGAGTGCTGGGATTTCTCCGCGCGCTCGGCGCTTTTAATCTGTTCCCAGCGCGCCAGCACTTCCGCGCTATCGCCTGCGGTGGCATCGCTAAAGATATGCGGATGACGGCGTTCCAGTTTGTCGCTGATGGCAGCGCAGATGTCGTCGAAGTTAAAACGCCCCTCTTCCTGCGCCATTTGCGCATAGAACACCACCTGGAACAGCAGGTCACCCAGCTCACCACGCAGGTCGTCAAAATCCTCGCGTGAAATGGCGTCCAGCACTTCATAGGTCTCTTCGAGGGTGTACGGGGCGATGGTGGCGAAAGTCTGCTCTTTGTCCCACGGGCAGCCGTTTTCCGGATCGCGCAGGCGTTTCATGATGCCAAGCAGGCGGTCAATTTGGGTCATAATTCTGTCCTGATTAAAAATAAATGCCGGGTAAAGGCTACGCCTTACCCGGCTTACAGAAAGGTGGGCTTACCCGCCGTGCAGACGACGTGCGTCAATCACATCCGGGACCTGGTTCAGTTTGCCAAGCACGCGGCCCAGCACCTGCAGGTTGTAGATTTCGATGGTCATATCGATGGTGGCAAGCTGCTCGCGCGTATCGCTGCGGCTGGCCACGCCCAGCACGTTGACCTTCTCGTTCGCGAGAATGGTCGTAATATCACGCAGCAGGCCGCTGCGATCATTTGCGGTGACGCGAACCACCAGCGAGTACCCCGCCGAGTAGCTCTCGCCCCAGACCGCTTCCACAATACGTTCCGGTGCATGCGACTGCAGCTCAGCAAGCTGGTCGCAGTCTGAACGGTGAATGGAAATCCCGCGTCCCTGGGTGATAAAGCCAACGATATCATCACCCGGGATTGGCTGGCAGCAGCGGGCAATGTGGTGCATCAGATTACCCACCCCTTCCACCACAACGCGGCCATTGTCTTTGCTGCGCTGTTGTGGCGCATAGGTTTTCTGCTGCAGCTGCTTCAGCGCCGCCGCATCCTGCTCCGCCGCGCTTGGCTTGTTGAACTGCGCCTGCAGGAAGTTCACCATCTGATTAAGACGGATATCACCACCGCCAATCGCCGCCAGCAGCTCATCCAGCTCGTTGAAGTTGTAGCGCGGCAGCAGGAATTTCTCGGCCTCTTTCAGGCTTATGCCGATATGTTCCAGCTCGTCGTCGAGGATCTGGCGACCGGCAAGAATGTTCTTGTCACGATCCTGCTTACGGAACCAGGCGTGAATTTTTGAGCGCCCGCGGCTGGTGGTGACATAACCCAGGTTCGGGTTAAGCCAGTCACGGCTCGGGTTAGGCTGCTTCTGCGTGATGATTTCAATCTGGTCGCCCATCTGCAGCTGATAGGTAAACGGTACGATACGCCCGCCGATTTTCGCCCCGATGCAGCGGTGCCCCACATCACTGTGGATGTGATAGGCAAAGTCCAGCGGCGTGGAGCCTGCTGGCAGGTCGACCACGTCACCTTTCGGCGTAAAGACGTAGACCCGGTCGTCAAAGACCTGGCTTCGCACTTCATCCAGCATTTCGCCGGAATCCGCCATCTCTTCCTGCCACGCAATCAGCTTACGCAGCCAGGCAATGCGGTCTTCATGACCAGAGCGCACGCCACCTGACGTCCCCTCTTTGTATTTCCAGTGCGCCGCGACGCCAAGCTCAGCGTCCTCGTGCATCTGTTTGGTACGAATTTGAATCTCGACCGTTTTGCCGCCAGGCCCCAGCACCACGGTATGAATAGACTGATAGCCGTTAGGTTTCGGGTTCGCGACATAGTCATCGAACTCATCTGGCAGATGGCGGAAGTGAGTATGTACTATCCCTAACGCGGCGTAGCAATCCTGCAGACGCTCCGCAACGATGCGCACGGCACGCACGTCAAACAGCTCATCAAAGGCGAGATGTTTCTTCTGCATTTTGCGCCAGATGCTGTAGATGTGCTTGGGTCGACCATAGACTTCGGCCCGCACATTCTCTTCTTTCATCGACTGGCGCAATCCGCTGACGAACTCCTCAATATAGTGCTCGCGGTCAATGCGGCGCTCGTGCAGGAGTTTTGCAATCCGCTTATATTCTGCCGGGTGCAGGTAACGGAAGCAGTAATCCTCCAGCTCCCATTTCAGTTGACCAATCCCTAAGCGGTTCGCCAGCGGTGCATAGATGTTCGTACACTCTTTCGCGGCCAGTACGCGCTCGTCTTCCGGCGCATCTTTTACTTCGCGCAGGTGGGCAACGCGTTCAGCGAGCTTGATGACCACGCAGCGGAAATCGTCCACCATGGCCAGCAGCATCCGGCGAACGTTATCAACTTGCTCCGAGGAGACGGAATCGGTATGTGCGGCTTTGAGCTGGCGGATTGCCGCCATATCCCGTACGCCGTGGATCAACGCCACGACGGATTGCCCGACGCTGTCGCGCAGCACGTCTTCAGTGACGACATCCGCATCGGCAAGAGGGAACAAAAGCGCAGCCTGCAGCGTTTCGATATCCATGTTCAGCATGGATAAGATTTCAACCATCTCCACGCCGCGCCACAATAACAGTTCGGCGTCAGGATGCCCCAGAGTGGTGCGCTGACAGTAGGCCCAGGTTTCGGTTAAGCGTTCACACGACTGCTGGCTGGAAATCCCCAGACTTGCTATCCATTTTTGTGGGTCAAACTCCCCAGCTTTATTAAGATGTGCACTTCTTACCGCAACCATTGTCCTCTCCTTTAGGGACCAGGGCCTGTCGAAGTCGACAAGCCAAACTAATTAGATGTGCTCAAACAACACCATCGATTCCAGATGCCCAGTGTGCGGGAACATGTCCAGCATTGCCAGACGCTGAATCTGGTAACCCGCACGGATTAATGCCTCACTGTCTCGGGCAAGCGTTGCCGGGTTACAGGAAACATAGACCACGCGCCTGGGCGCGAGTTTAATTATATGTTGCATTACACCCGGTGCACCTGCGCGCGCCGGGTCGAGAAGAATTTTGTCAACCCCCTGCGTCGCCCACGGCTGCTGTGTCACATCTTCCTCAAGATTTTGGTGAAAGAATGTCACATTTTGCAAGCCGTTCTGTCGTGCGTTCTCCTGCCCTTTAGCCACCAGCGCCTCAACGCCTTCGACGCCCACAACGCTTGCCGCCTGCCGGGCCAAAGGCAGCGTGAAATTGCCCATTCCGCAAAACAGGTCAAGTACCCGATCGCTCTTCTGCACATCGAGCCACATCAGCGCTTTCTCAATCATTTGCTGATTGACGCCATCATTTACCTGAATGAAATCGCGCGGACTGAACGTTAAGCGTAGCCCGTTTGACGCATACCAGGGCGCTTCACCTGTCAGTTGCTCAAGTATCTCGCTTTGGGGGGCAAGGAAAAGCGCCAGCTCGTGGGAATGCGAAAAGCGTTCCAGTTTTTCCCGATCTTTTTTCGACAGCGGCGCGGTGTGGCGCAGCACCATCAGCGGGCCATTGTTGGCCATGACCAGTTCGACGTGCCCGAGGTGACGAACGCCGTCCAGTCCGCAGAGGCAGGCGTGCACGTCAGGAAGCAATGCCTCAAGACGGGGCACCAAAATGGGGCACTGCCTGATATCGACGATATCGCTGGAGCTGGCTTTGCGAAACCCCATCTCCAGCCGCTCAGTTTTTGGCTGATAGTTCAGGCTCAAACGCGCGCGACGACGATAGCCCCAGGGCTGGTCGGCGATGATCTCGTTGACGTCGTGCTTAAGCAGGCGGGCCAGGGCGCTGCTTTTACTTTTTTGCTGTAATTCTGTGCTGACATGCTGTTGCTGGCAGCCACCGCAGACGCCAAAATGCGGGCAGCGAGGCTTCACGCGGTCCGGGCTATCGTTATGACGCTGCTTAACCTGCCCGCGTGCAAACTGGCGTTTATCTTCCGTCAGCGTAATTTCTGCTCGTTCTGTTGGCAGTAAACCTGTTATAAACAGTGTCTTACCATTATGACGCGCAACCCCCTGGCCAAAGGGATCGAGGTCAGTGGCTTCAACAGTTATGATCTGACGCGTCGTCACGCGTCGCTTTGCAGAGTAGAATTGCGCCATCGCCGAGATTTTTCTCACATAAACATAATTATCCTAATTGTCCCATAACGGAACGCCATGACCAACTACAGCCTGCGCGCGCGCATGATGATTTTGATCCTCGCCCCCACCGTTCTTATCGGTTTGCTGCTGAGTATCTTTTTTGTGGTGCACCGCTATAACGATTTGCAGCGGCAACTGGAAGATGCCGGTGCCAGCATTATCGAACCGCTGGCCGTCTCCAGTGAGTATGGGATGAACCTGCAAAACCGCGAATCGATAGGTCAGTTAATCAGCGTGCTGCACCGCCGTCATTCGGATATCGTGCGTGCCATCTCCGTTTACGACGAGCATAACCGCCTCTTTGTCACCTCGAATTTTCATCTGGATCCAGCGGCCCTGAAAATTCCTGACGGTACGCCCTTCCCGCGCCACCTCACCGTGCTGCGACGCGGCGATATCATGATCCTGCGCACCCCGATTATTTCGGAAAGCTATTCACCCGATGAATCCGCCCAGTCTGACGCCAAATCCAGCGACAATATGCTCGGATATGTGGCGCTGGAGCTGGATCTCAAGTCGGTGCGTCTGCAGCAGTACAAAGAAATTTTCATCTCCGGCGTTATGATGCTGTTCTGTATCGGGATAGCACTTATCTTCGGCTGGCGCTTGATGCGTGACGTGACGGGGCCCATTCGCAACATGGTTAACACCGTCGACCGCATTCGGCGGGGCCAGCTCGACAGCCGGGTGGAAGGGTTTATGCTGGGCGAGCTCGATATGCTCAAAAACGGCATTAACTCGATGGCGATGTCGCTGGCAGCGTATCACGAAGAGATGCAGCACAACGTCGACCAGGCGACCTCTGACCTGCGCGAAACCCTGGAGCAGATGGAGATTCAGAACGTTGAGCTGGATCTGGCGAAAAAACGCGCGCAGGAAGCCGCACGTATCAAATCCGAGTTCCTCGCGAATATGTCCCACGAGCTGCGTACGCCGCTCAATGGCGTGATTGGCTTTACCCGTCTGACGCTAAAAAGCGAGCTGAACCCAACCCAGCGCGATCATCTGCACACCATTGAACGCTCGGCCAACAACCTGCTGGCGATCATCAACGACGTGCTGGACTTCTCCAAGCTGGAGGCCGGCAAGCTGATCCTGGAGAGCATCCCGTTCCCGCTGCGCAGCACGCTCGATGGAGTGGTGACGCTGCTCGCACACTCGTCGCACGATAAAGGCCTGGAGCTGACGCTCAACATTAAAAATGACGTGCCGGATAACGTCATTGGCGACCCGCTGCGCCTGCAGCAGGTGATAACAAACCTTGTCGGTAACGCCATCAAATTCACCGAAAGCGGCAACATTGATATTCTGGTGGAAAAGCGCTCCATCAGTAATAACAAGGTTCAGATTGAAGTTCAGATCCGCGATACCGGCATCGGTATTCCAGAGCGGGATCAGTCCCGTCTGTTCCAGGCGTTTCGTCAGGCCGATGCAAGTATTTCCAGACGTCATGGCGGCACGGGGTTGGGTCTGGTTATCACACAGAAACTGGTTAAGGAGATGGGGGGAGATATCTCTTTCCACAGCCAGCCAAACCGGGGCTCCACGTTCTGGTTCCATATCAATCTGGACCTTAACCCGAACGTGCTGACCGACGGTCCGGTAACCAATTGCCTGAAAGGAATGCGCCTTGCCTACGTTGAGCCGAACGCCGCAGCGGCGCAGTGTACGCTTGATATCTTAAGCACCACGCCGCTGGAGGTGATCTACAGTCCTACCTTCTCAGCGCTTACCGTGGAGCATTACGACATCCTGCTGTTGGGGGTCCCGGTCACCTTTACCGGCGAGCTCACCATGCAACAGGAACGGCTGGCGAAAGCCGCATCGATGACCGACTACCTGCTGCTGGCCCTGCCGTGTCATGCCCAGATCAATGCGGAAGAGTTAAAAAATGACGGGGCCGCCGCCTGCCTGCTTAAGCCACTTACCGCGACCCGCCTGCTGCCAGCACTGACGGAATACTGTCGTCTGAGCCAGCACGCCCTGCCGCTGATTGACGATGAACAAAAATTGCCGATGAGCGTAATGGCGGTGGATGATAATCCGGCCAACCTGAAGCTGATTGGCGTGTTGCTTGAAGATCAGGTTCAGCACGTAGAGCTGTGTACCAGCGGTGCGCAGGCGGTTGAGCATGCGAAACAGATGCAGTTCGATTTAATTCTGATGGATATTCAGATGCCCGGCATGGATGGCATTCGTGCCTGCGAGCTGATCCGTCAGCTCCCGCATCAGCAGCAAACGCCGGTGATTGCGGTCACCGCTCACGCGATGGCCGGCCAGAAAGAGAAGCTGCTGAGCGCCGGAATGAATGATTATCTGGCCAAACCTATCGACGAAGAGAAGCTGCATAGCCTGCTGTTACGCTATAAGCCGGGGCATATCGGCGGAACGTACACGGTATCGTCCGAACCGGTGGAAATCAGCGTCAATCAAAACGCCACCTTTGACTGGCAGCTTGCGCTGCGCCAGGCGGCGGGTAAGCCTGATTTGGCCCGCGACATGCTGCAAATGCTGGTCGCGTTTCTGCCGGAAATTCGTAATAAGGTCGAAGAGCAGCTGGTGGGTGAAAACCCGGAAGATCTGCTGGAAGCCATTCATAAGCTGCACGGTAGCTGCGGCTACAGCGGTGTGCCGCGGCTGAAGAATCTCTGCCAGCTGCTGGAGCAACAGCTTCGCGCGGGCACGCCGGAAACAGAGCTTGAACCGGAATTTCTGGAGCTGCTGGATGAGATGGATAATGTGACGCGGGAAGCCATGAAGGTGTTAGGTAACTAGCGTTGCCCTCTCCCGCCGGGAGAGGGCAAACAGGATTGCCCGCCGTTCAGAGCCTGAACGCCTGCCCCACTTTCAGTACTGCAGCGATATTGCGAGCGGCCATCCGCACATTGTCGCTGGCATTTTCCAGCGCGTCCTCCAGCGAACAGATGGTATAAATCACGCTGAATACCGCGTCGATGCCGTGATTATGTACCACCCCGACATCCGCCGTCAGGCTACCCGCAATACCGATGACCGGTTTATTAAAGCGTTTAGCCACCTTCGCGACGCCCACCGGCACTTTGCCGTGGATCGTCTGGCTGTCGATGCGCCCTTCTCCCGTAATCACCAGATCGGCGTTAGCCACCTGCTCTGCCAGATGCAGCGCATCGGTGACAATCTCAATCCCCTGACGAAGCTGCGCACCGCAGAAAGCGTAGAGTGCCGCCCCCATCCCACCCGCCGCACCGCCGCCGGCAAGGTTGATGACGTCGATATCCAGATCCCGGGCAATGACCTGCGCGTAATGCGCCAGGGCGTTATCCAGGGTCACAATCATCTCCGGCGTGGCGCCTTTTTGCGGGCCAAAGACCGCGGATGCCCCTTCGTCTCCGGTGAGCGGATTAGTGACGTCACAGGCGACTTCAATCCGGCACTCCGCCAGACGCTTATCCAGCCCGCTCAGGTCGATACGGGCCAGTTTTGCCAGCTCGCCGCCCCCCTGTCCAAGGGGCTGCTCGTTGGTATCCAGCAGCTTTACCCCCAGCGCCTGCACCATGCCGGCACCGCCGTCATTGGTGGCACTGCCGCCAATGCCAATAATAATATGCTTAACGCCCGCATCCAGCGCGTGCCGGATAAGCTCGCCGGTCCCCCAGGAGGTGGTAAAAAGGGGATTGCGTTGCGAAGGCGCAACCAGCTCCAGACCGCTTGCCGCCGCCATTTCAATAAACGCGCTCTGTTCGTCACCGGAGATGCCATAGAACCCGTCCACAGGCTCACCCAGCGGGCCTGAGACAGAGGCATGGACAATGCGCCCCTGCGTCGCCGCCACCATAGCTTCTACGGTACCTTCTCCACCATCGGCGACCGGCAATTTCACAAAGTCAGCCGCGGGGAAAATCTCGCGAAAACCCAGCTCAATCGCGGTGGCTACCTCAAGGGCGCTCAGGCTTTCCTTATACGAATCCGGTGCGATAACAATCTTCATAAGCCATCCTTACGCATAGTCATTACGTTAAGCATACACCACGTAAACGACCGCTCATGGGAGCGGTCCCAGTGCGTTTATCGTACCATGCACGGACGTTTATTGTCGAATTTCCAGTCAGGTATCAAATATTGCATGGCCATCGCATCGTCGCGTGCCCCCAGACCATGTTTTTGATACAGCTCGTGGGCTTTTATCACCTGATCCATATCCAGCTCAATGCCCAGACCCGGCGTGGTTGGCACCTGCACCATGCCTCCTTTGATCTCAAACGGCTCTCTGGTCAGTCGCTGATTTCCTTCCTGCCAGATCCAGTGGGTATCGATAGCGGTGATCGTGCCCGGTGCAGCAGCGGCCACGTGGGTGAACATTGCCAGCGAGACATCAAAGTGGTTATTGGAGTGCGAGCCCCAGGTCAGGCCAAATTCATGACACATCTGTGCCACACGCACCGACCCCTGCATCGTCCAGAAGTGGGGGTCTGCCAGCGGAATATCGACAGACTGTAACGACAGGGTGTGCCCCATCTGACGCCAGTCGGTGGCAATCATATTGGTCGCGGTGGGTAAACCGGTGGCGCGACGGAATTCCGCCATCACTTCACGGCCCGAGAAGCCCTGCTCAGCCCCGCACGGATCTTCCGCGTACGCCAGCACGCCTTTCAGTTGTTTACCAATGCGGATAGCTTCATCCAGAGACCAGGCACCGTTCGGGTCGAGCGTGACGCGCGCCTGCGGGAAACGTTTTGCCAGTGCGGTAATGGCTTCCGCCTCCTGTTCACCCGCAAGCACGCCGCCCTTCAGTTTGAAATCGTTAAAGCCATATTTTTCGTACGCGGCTTCCGCCAGGCGCACCACCGCCTCCGGGGTCATCGCGTCTTCGTGGCGGAGTCGGTACCAGTCACATTTTTCATCCGCCTGGTTCTGGTACGGCAGCGGCGTCAGCGTGCGGTCGCCAACGAAGAACAGATAGCCCAGCATTTCCACTTCACTGCGCTGCTGACCTTCGCCCAGCAGCGACGCAACGTTAACGCCCAGGTGTTGGCCCAGCAGATCCAGCATCGCGGCTTCGATACCGGTGACCACGTGAATGGTGGTTCGCAGGTCGAAGGTTTGCAGGCCACGACCGCCGGCATCACGGTCAGCGAAGGTGCTTCGCACGGTATTGAGGATATTTTTATATTCGCCCAGCGTTTTTCCCACCACCAGCGGAGCGGCCTCTTCCAGCGTTTTGCGGATCTTCTCACCACCGGGGATTTCACCCACGCCGGTATGCCCGGAGTTATCGTTGATAATGACAATATTGCGGGTGAAAAACGGCGCATGCGCTCCGCTCAGGTTCATCAACATGCTGTCATGGCCGGCGACCGGAATGATCTGCATGGAAGTGACTACAGGGGTAGTAAAAGTACTCATCGTTCAATCCTTTTATCAGTGACGTCCAAAAACAGGGCGCTTACGATCAAATGTCCAGCCGGGGATCAGGTACTGCATCGGCCCCGCGTCGTTACGCGCGCCACCTGGCAGTTTTTTATACGCCTCATGTGCGTGATGAACCTGATCCCAGTCAAGCTCAACGCCCAGCCCCGGTGCATCTGGTACGGCAATCTTGCCATTTTTGATTACCAGCGGTTCTTTCGTCAGGCGGGCTTCTCCCTCCTGCCAAATCCAGTGGGTATCAATGGCGGTCGGGTTGCCCGGAGCCGCCGCGCCAACGTGCGTAAACATCGCCAGCGAAATGTCGAAATGGTTGTTGGAGTGACAACCCCAGGTCAGTCCCCAGTCGTCGCAGAGCTGTGCGACGCGAACGGCACCTGAGAGTGTCCAGAAATGCGGGTCCGCCAGCGGAATATCGACCGCGTTCAGCATCACCGCGTGGCCCATTTCACGCCAGTTGGTGGCGATCATATTTGTGGCCACCGGTAGACCGGTGGCACGCCGGAATTCCGCCATCACTTCACGGCCCGAGAAGCCCTGCTCGGCCCCGCACGGATCCTCCGCGTAGGTCAACACGTCGTCCAGCCCTTTGCATAAGGCAATGGCCTCATCCAGCAGCCATGCACCGTTCGGATCCACCGTGATGCGCGCATCCGGGAAGCGTTTTTTGAGCGCGCGGGCAGTTTCAATCTCCTGCTCGCCGGGCAATACGCCGCCTTTCAGCTTGAAATCTTTAAATCCGTAGCGATCCTGCGCGGCTTCCGCCAGCCGAACCACCGCCTCACCGGAAAGTGCCTCCTGGTGACGCAGGTGATACCACTCGTGGTCGCCAGGGGAATGCGCCAGATAAGGCAGGTCGGTTTTGTTGCGATCGCCAACATAAAACAGATAACCGAGCACCGTCACCGCGTCGCGCTGTTTTCCTGGCCCCAGCAGTTCGCAGACCGGGACCTTCAGCGCCTTACCCAGTAAATCAAGCAGCGCAGCCTCCAGCGCGGCGACAGCGTTGACGCGCAGTTCGAACGTCCAGGCGCCTTTGCCGAACGTGTCAAAGTCTGCCGACTGATTGCCCTTGTGCACCCGCTGCACCACGTTATTGAGGCGAGCGACCTCTTTCCCGACGACCAGCGGAATGGCGTCTACCAGCGTCTGGTGGATGACCTCGCCACCCGGCGCTTCCCCAACGCCGGTGTGGCCCGCGGAGTCCGTCAGCACCACGATATTACGGGTAAACCAGGCGTTATGTGCGCCACCGATGTTGAGCAGCATACTGTCCTGTCCGGCCACCGGTATGACCTTCATGTCGGTAATCACCGGGCTTGATTGAGTCGTCATCAGCCGCGCTCCACTACAGGTTTAAGTTCCACGCGCTTGATATCACCCACCAGAACCAGGTAGCTCAGGACCGCCACCAGCGCGTGTACGCCAACGTAAATCAGCGCGCCGTTGAAGGAGCCAGTGGTTCCCACGATGTAGCCGATGGCAATGGGGGTCACAATCCCGGAGATGTTGCCAAACATGTTGAACAGTCCACCGCTCAGGCCGCTGATCTCTTTCGGTGCGGTATCCGCCATGACCGCCCAGCCGAGGGCACCGATCCCTTTACCGAAGAAGGCCATCGCCATAAAGCCAATAATCATCCACTCAGCGCTGACATAGTTACAGAACACCATGGTCATGGAGAGCAGCATGCCGAGCACAATCGGCGTTTTACGCGCGATATTCAAAGAGCCTGTACGGCGCATCAGCCAGTCGGAAATCACGCCCCCCAGCACACCCCCTACAAAACCGCAGATAGCCGGGACTGACGCCACAAAGCCCGCTTTCAGGATCGACATCCCGCGCGCCTGCACCAGGTAAACCGGGAACCAGGTGATGAAGAAGTAGGTTAAGGCGTTAATGCAATACTGGCCCAGATAGATGCCGATCATCATGCGCGAGCCGACGAGCTGTTTGATCTGCGCCCATTTCTGGCTGAACGGTACTTTTGCTTTTGCCGATTTCTGATCCATGTTGATCAGCGCCCCGCCTTCAGCAATGTACTCCAGCTCTTTTTTATTCACGCCGGGATGCTGGTTCGGTTCATGGATCACTTTCAGCCAGACGAAGCTAATGATGATCCCAAGCCCACCCATAAAGAAGAAGACATGTGACCAGCCCACTTCATGCGTCAGCCAGCCCATAATGGGTGCAAAGATCACCGTCGCAAAGTATTGCGCAGAGTTAAAAATTGCCACCGCCGTTCCCCTCTCCTGCGCCGGGAACCACGCCGCCACAATACGGCTGTTACCGGGGAAGGAAGGTGCTTCGGCTAAGCCCACCAGGAAGCGCAGGGTGAAGAGCGCAACGATGATGCCAAATCCGTTGAACACATCGACGAAGCCCTGCAACAGGGTAAATGCCGACCAGATGAAGATGGACCAGAAATAGACGCGTTTGGAGCCAAAACGATCAAGCAGCCAGCCGCCAGGAATTTGGCCAATAACGTAGGCCCATGAAAATGCGGAGAAAACGTAGCCCATGCCAACCGGATCAAGACCGATGTCTTTTGCCATTTCAGAACCGGCAATCGACAGCGTGGCACGGTCACCATAGTTAAAGGATGTGACGATAAACAGCATCACCACTATCCAGTAGCGCGCATTTGTGCGCTTCTCAGCGCTGCTCGCCGCGTGGCTTAATGTACTCATTGTTGCACTCCTGAATCCAGGCTCTCGCCAGTTCATTCTGTACAGCACCGGTAGGGTAACCAGAATGAGGGTTAGTATTTGGCAGTTTTGGTACGGCTTGATGCCGTTTTATAGTGCGCACTGCCTTTTTGATGACTGACCGGAAAAGTATAGGGAGAAGTGCCTCTGTCCCTCACCGTGCATGAACACAACATTGAGGGGTCAATGAGAAGTTGTTTGGGGCATAAGCCCAAAGCAGTGGAAGGTAGTTCACGGAATTCGCCGGAAGGCGGGAGAAAAGCAAAACGGTAACCGACGTTACCGTTTTGTGTTTGCGCTCGCGCCACGTGGGCGCGGGAGCCCGGGTATGCGAAGGGCTGCCCGGCCAGAGCGTTATTTAAGCAGCGTTGCCCAGTGTTCAACCCACGGGTTCGATTCACTCTCTGGCTCAGGGTGTTCACCTGCATCAATCAGCAACATCTCACCGACGCGTTGCGCGCTCTGTTCCTGCAAAAGCGCATCGAACTGCTTACCACCGCCGCAGAAATTGGCGTAAGAACTGTCGCCCAGAGCAATGATGCCGTAGTGAACATCCGGCTGATAGCCAAGCTGATCCTTGATTGCCTGGAAAAGCGGCACGATGCTGTCCGGCAGATCGCCCTGCCCGGTAGTGGAGGTAACCACCAGAATGTATTTATCTTTGTACTTTTCCCAGTCTGCCAGCTCCGGGTCTTCATAGACCGTGGCTTTATGGCCCTGGCCTGCGAGTATCGCCTCAGCCTCTTCTGCTACCAGCAGCGAGTTGCCGTACATTGTGCCGACAAAAATGCCCACTTCAGCCATGATGTATTTCCTTGATTATTGCGCTTGCTGTTCATCCTGAACGTTGCCCGATACAAACTCAACCCTTTCATTTTCGGGGAGTTGCCCCAGCCAGCCAAACTGTGACAGCGCCTGCATCCAGACGTTGTCCAGCCCCGCATGGAGAGTCAGCGGTTCGCCGGTAAACGGGTGCGTCAGGCTCAGTTCACTGGCATGCAGCATCAGGCGGTCGCAGCCAAAATGTTCGGCAGCACTGCGGTTCTGTCGCAAATCGCCGTGCTTGCTGTCACCAATAATCGGATGACGCAGATGTTTCAGGTGACGGCGGAGCTGGTGTTTGCGCCCGGTTTTGGGCAACAGCTCAACCAGACTGTAGCGGGTGGTCGGAAACTTGCTGGTTGCCACCGGCATTTCCGTGGTCGCCATGCCGCGGTAATCCGTCACGGCAGGCTGCGGGCCTTTGTCATCGCGGGCAAATTTATCGGCAATCTTGTCCAGCTCTTCCACCAGCGGATAATCGAGCGTGGCGCTCTCCGTCAGCCAGCCACGAACGATCGCGTGGTAGCGTTTCTGGATCTGGTGCTGTTCGAACTGCTGCGACAGCAGGCGGCCCGCTTCGCTGGAAAGCCCCATCAGCAACACACCGGAGGTTGGCCTGTCGAGACGATGAGCCGTAAAGACGTGCTGACCAATCTGGTCGCGCACGGTTTGCATCACCACCACTTTTTCATCGCGGTCCAGCCAGCTTCGGTGCACCAGCCAGCCAGACGGTTTGTTTACCGCGACCAGCCACTCATCCTGATAGAGGATCTCAAGCGTCATGCATCTTCACCGGCAAACACAGCATCCAGCTTTTCCAGCTCAATCAGCATGACATCGCGCGCAGGGTGGGTCGCGTCCAGCGCCATTTCATAATAAGGCGCAACAGCGAACGCCTGCGGCAGCGGGTGGCCACCGTCGAGCAGCGCGTGCATACGCGGAATTAACACCCACTGGAGCCATTCGAACGGTGCCAGCGTATCCAGACAGAACGGCTGAGTGCTTGCGAAGGCTTCTGGCTGCGGCGCGGTCTCCTGCCACAGCTGATGTTGGCGCAATAATGCCTCGATGGCGTGCAACCGGGCACGAACGCTATCGTGTTGCGTCATAGTAACCTCAACTGAAAAAGTGAACGGCGCGCAGCATAGCATTGCAGGAGACAGAAATAAAAAAAGGGAGCACTGTAAAAACAGTGCTCCCGGTTCGTTCCGCAGCAATCCAGCTACAATTCGTGCTCCCTGCTCATCCGTGACAACTTTTCCTGAAGCCCGAAGGCCTGGTCATCCTTCACCTTGTGCATCCTGCTCACATCGTCCTGATGTGTTTGTTTCATCCTGAAACGTCCTGGCCATCCTGACCCACCGACCATCCTGACCGGCTCTCATTCTCCCTTCCTGGAGGTGTCCCTTACGCATCCTGCGCGATCCTTTTGCTTCATCCTGAAGCCTTCCTGCAGCGTCATCCTGACGTGTTCCTGGTGAGAAACGCCATCATCCTGATGTTCGTTTCTCGTGTCGGCGTCCTGTCGACACAACTAGAATCCGCTATTCTGCTTCGTCTTACAACCCATGCTGGCAGCGCTGTAAGCCGTCCCGTGCCCCCCTGGACGCGGCGATAGCTCATTAACGTATTGAAAAATAGAGTAATGTTAATCTTAATTAAATAAGGCAATACTGAATGATCCAGCGATCTCTCACAACTCTGTAAGAGATCTCTCACACGCGCGATAGCATCGTGGATTACAGAAGTGGCTCAAGTCGGGTGAGGAATTCCGCAAGTGAGGGGGCGAGAGTCTCGCGATTGCGGGTACCGATGGTCTCTTTAACCACTTCACCAGACAGGTTGCAGACTGAGATAACGTCCAGTTCACTGTCCAGCGTGGCAATAAAGAGCGTCGGAGAAAGCTTAAGGCGTTTTTGCGTGACCAGATGACCAATCAGGTTTTCCTGAACACGCTGCAGATCGTCTTCACTCCAGGTCTGCAACAGCGTCAGGGTGATATCAGCAAATCGCGCAGGCATATCCCCTGCAAATTGCGTGGTATAAAACGCGTGAACCGCTGGTTGTACCACAATGTCCATTGCCCGTTCAACCGCATTTACATTTTGCTCACCCGTCGGGGATTGCGGTTGCCAGATAACGTAATCATCCGGAGAAGAGATAATACACGGCGAAGGTACACCATATAAGTCAGTGCTTTGCGGCCATGTGCCGTGCGTTTCATGCCATGCATCGCAATAGCGGGTCGTGAAGGCAGTGAGGGCATTTGCAGTTTCGATGTCCACCGATTTCTCTCTTCTTGTAAGACAGGATAAACTCAGCCCATAAGTGTACCTGTAAAGTGGCTATGAAACATGTCTTACGAAAATCATCAGGCGTTAACGGGCTTAACGCTGGGTAAATCGACCGATTACCGCGACACCTACGATGCAAGCCTGCTGCAGGGCGTACCGCGCAGTCTGAATCGCGATCCTCTGGGCCTGCGCGCTGACGCGCTGCCGTTTGTTGGCGGTGATATCTGGACGTTGTACGAGCTCTCCTGGCTCAACGCCCGCGGTCTGCCGCAGGTTGCTGTGGGCCATGTTGAACTGGATTATGCCAGCCAGAACCTGGTGGAATCCAAAAGCTTTAAGCTCTATCTCAACAGCTTTAACCAGACCAAATTCGACAGTCAGGAAGAGGTTCAGCATACCCTGGAGCGGGATTTAAGCGCCTGCGCGCAGGGCAAGGTGAGCGTGTCACTCTATCGTCTGAATGAGCTGGAAGGGCAGCCGGTTGCCCACTTCAACGGCACCTGCATCGACGATCAGGATATCGCAGTGGATAATTACGAATTCAGTACCGATTACCTCGAAAATGCGGCAAGCGGAAAGATCGTTGAAGAGACGCTGGTAAGTCATTTACTGAAATCCAACTGCCTGATCACCCATCAGCCGGACTGGGGCTCCGTGCAGATCCAGTATCGCGGTCCGAAGATTGACCGGGAAAAACTGCTGCGCTACCTGGTGTCGTTCCGCCATCACAACGAATTCCACGAGCAGTGCGTGGAGCGCATCTTTAATGATATTCAGCGTTTCTGTCATCCCGAAACGTTAAGCGTTTATGCGCGCTACACCCGCCGTGGTGGTCTGGATATCAATCCATGGCGCACCAACACGGACTTTGTGCCTGCCACCGGCCGTCTTGTACGCCAGTAACCTAAATATTTTCGCAATATGCGCGGTCTATTCCGCGCTTTAGGTTGTGAAACGTCGTAAGCCAGGGCTATTGTAATCAACAGGGAAAGACGATAATCGTCCCGTAAGGAGCTCACTTGATTACACATATTAGCCCTCTTGGCTCAATGGATATGTTGTCGCAGCTGGAAGTGGACATGCTTAAACGCACGGCCAGCAGCGATCTTTATCAATTGTTTCGTAACTGTTCACTTGCCGTACTGAACTCCGGAAGCCTGACCGACAACAGTAAAGAGCTGCTGTCCCGCTTCGAAAGCTTTGATATCAACGTGCTGCGCCGCGAGCGTGGCGTGAAACTTGAAGTGATCAACCCGCCGGAAGAGGCCTTTGTGGACGGGCGCATCATTCGCTCCCTTCAGGCCAACCTGTTTGCCGTGCTGCGTGACATCCTGTTTGTTAACGGGCAGATCCACAACGCAGGCCGCTTCCAGCATCTCGACCTGGAAAGCTCGGTACATATCACCAATCTGGTGTTCTCCATTTTACGTAACGCCCGCGCCCTGCACGTGGGCGAAGCCCCTAATATGGTCGTCTGCTGGGGTGGTCACTCGATTAACGAAACCGAATATCTCTATGCCCGTCGGGTAGGAAACCAGCTCGGCCTGCGTGAGCTGAATATCTGTACCGGCTGTGGTCCCGGGGCGATGGAAGCGCCGATGAAAGGCGCGGCAGTGGGACACGCTCAGCAGCGTTACAAAGAAGGGCGCTTTATCGGCATGACCGAGCCGTCGATCATCGCCGCTGAGCCACCTAACCCGCTGGTTAACGAACTGATTATTATGCCGGATATCGAGAAACGCCTTGAGGCGTTTGTCCGTATCGCCCACGGGATAATCATCTTCCCGGGCGGCGTGGGAACCGCAGAAGAGCTGCTCTACCTGCTGGGTATTCTGATGAACCCGGCTAACAAAGATCAGGTTCTGCCGTTGATCCTGACCGGGCCGAAAGAGAGCGCTGACTACTTCCGCGTACTGGACGAGTTTATCGTGCATACGCTGGGGGAAACCGCGCGTCGTCACTATCGCATCATCATTGACGATGCGGCAGAAGTGGCGCGTCAGATGAAAAAAGCGATGCCGCTGGTTAAAGAGAACCGTCGCGACACCGGAGATGCCTACAGCTTTAACTGGTCAATCCGCATCGCGCCAGACCTGCAGATCCCGTTCGAACCCTCGCACGAAAACATGGCCAACCTGAAACTGTACCCGGACCAGCCGGTAGAAGTCCTGGCTGCCGACCTGCGACGCGCCTTCTCCGGCATCGTGGCGGGTAACGTGAAAGAGATGGGTATCCGTGCTATCGAGAAGTATGGTCCGTATAAGATCCATGGCGATCGCGAAATGATGCGCCGCATGGATGACATGCTGCAGGGCTTTGTTGCCCAGCACCGCATGAAGCTACCCGGGTCGGCGTACATTCCTTGCTACGAAATCTGCACGTAACATTTTCACTCTCCTGATAAAAGCCGGGCCACGATGCTGTGGGGCCCGGCTTTTTTATTACCGAAACAACTCATAGATATTGCTTATACCTTTTACAAACTCCGACGTCACGCAAACGATTACCTCGTTTTTACAACCGTAAATTATCAGCCTTAAACTAAATTACCTGCCAGAAAATCCTAAAAACCCATTTCTTTACAGCGTAAGACACCTATCTTCGCGGGTGCTCTTTTAGCTCACATGTTGTTGATGGTAGCCTTCGCGCCCGTAAATCCTATTCGATGTTTTTTTAATAGATAAATGGTCTAAAGATGCCCACATCAAAAGTGGATTATTGCAATTGGGATCGGGATCACTGATAGATTCATAACGAGAATGTATCTTTCCGCCCGCCAATAGTTACGGGCGAAAATTATTAAAAAACCGTCACTGAACGAATTTCATATTACCGTCAGGCACTTTTTCATCGGATTTGACTACAAACCTGACAATTTGCTTCCTCCAGGAGATACAGATGGAAACCACTCAAACCAGCACCGTTGCTTCGATTGAATCCCGAAGTGGTTGGCGCAAATCAGATACCATGTGGATGCTTGGCCTTTACGGCACAGCTATCGGCGCTGGTGTATTGTTCCTTCCTATTAACGCAGGCGTCGGCGGTCTGATTCCGCTGATCATCATGGCTATCATTGCCTTCCCGATGACCTACTTTGCGCACCGCGGCCTGACCCGCTTCGTGCTGTCCGGTAAAAATCCTGGCGAAGACATTACTGAAGTCGTTGAAGAACATTTCGGCGTGGGCGCAGGTAAACTGATTACCCTGCTCTACTTCTTCGCGATTTACCCTATTTTGCTGGTTTACAGCGTTGCAATCACTAACACCGTTGAAAGCTTCATGCTGCACCAGCTGCACATGACGCCACCACCGCGTGCCATTCTGTCTCTGATCCTGATTGTGGGCATGATGACCATTGTCCGTTTCGGTGAGCAGATGATCGTGAAAGCGATGAGCATCCTGGTGTTCCCGTTTGTGGCTGCACTGATGGTACTGGCGCTGTATCTGATTCCACAGTGGCACGGTGCCGCGCTGGAAACGCTCTCCCTGAGCAGCGCATCTGCAACCGGTAACGGCCTGCTGATGACCCTGTGGCTGGCGATCCCGGTGATGGTATTCTCCTTTAACCACTCACCGATCATCTCCTCCTTCGCCGTGGCGAAGCGTGAAGAGTACGGCGACGGTGCAGAGAAGAAGTGCTCCAGCATCCTGGCGCGTGCGCACATCATGATGGTGCTGACCGTTATGTTCTTCGTCTTCAGCTGTGTACTGAGCCTCTCCCCGGCGGATCTGGCGGCAGCGAAAGAGCAGAACATCACCATTCTGTCTTACCTGGCGAACCACTTTAACGCACCGGTCATCGCGTGGATGGCACCTATCATCGCGATCATCGCCATTACCAAATCCTTCCTCGGCCACTACCTGGGCGCACGTGAAGGCTTCAACGGTATGGTGATTAAATCTCTGCGCGGTAAAGGCAAGAGCATTGAAGTCAACAAACTGAACAAGATGACCGCGCTGTTCATGCTGGTCACCACCTGGGCAGTTGCCACGCTGAACCCAAGCATCCTGGGCATGATTGAAACCCTGGGCGGCCCGGTTATCGCGATGATTCTGTTCCTGATGCCGATGTACGCGATTCAGAAAGTACCTGCCATGCGCAAGTACAGCGGTCAGATTAGCAATATCTTCGTGGTTATCATGGGGCTTATCGCTATCTCCGCAATCTTCTACTCCCTGTACACCATGTTCTGATTATCACCCGCGCCGTCTCAGGACGGCGCACTCCTCCCCCTCTGACTGAAAGCAATGGACGCATCATGATTAGCGTATTCGATATTTTCAAAATCGGTATTGGTCCTTCCAGCTCTCACACCGTCGGACCAATGAAAGCCGGTAAGCAGTTCACGGATGACTTGATTGCGCGCGGCATTTTGCACGACGTAACCCGCGTGGTTGTCGATGTGTACGGCTCTCTCTCCCTGACAGGTAAGGGCCACCATACCGATATCGCCATTATCATGGGCCTGACAGGAAACCTGCCGGATACCGTTGATATTGATGCGATCCCTGGTTTCATCCAGGACGTCAATACCCACGGTCGCCTGCTGCTGGCAAATGGCGAACATGAAGTGGAATTCCCGGTTGATCATTGCATGAATTTCCATGCTGACAACCTGTCACTGCACGAAAACGGGATGCGTATTACCGCACTGGCAGGCGACAAAGTGGTATACAGCCAGACTTACTACTCTATCGGCGGCGGGTTTATCGTCGACGAAGACCACTTTGGTGAAACCAGCACATCCTCCGTTGACGTGCCTTATCCGTACAAAACCGCGGCGGATCTTCAGCGTCACTGCCAGGAAACGGGTCTCTCCCTTTCCGGCCTGATGATGAAAAACGAGCTGGCCTTGCACAGCAAAGCGGAGCTGGAGCAGCACTTCACCAGCGTCTGGGAAGTCATGCGCGGCGGTATCGAACGCGGGATCACTACCGAAGGCGTTCTGCCCGGTAAGCTTCGCGTACCACGCCGTGCGGCAGCGCTGCGTCGGATGCTCGTGAGCACCGACAAAACGACCACGGACCCCATGGCGGTCGTTGACTGGATCAATATGTTCGCGCTGGCGGTAAACGAAGAGAACGCTGCGGGTGGCCGCGTGGTGACAGCACCGACTAACGGCGCCTGCGGTATCGTTCCGGCGGTACTGGCGTACTACGACAAGTTTATCCGCGAAGTGAACGCGAACTCGCTGGCACGCTACCTGCTGGTCGCCAGTGCGATTGGTTCACTGTACAAGATGAACGCCTCCATTTCCGGTGCAGAAGTAGGCTGTCAGGGTGAAGTTGGCGTCGCCTGCTCCATGGCTGCGGCGGGTCTGGCAGAACTGCTGGGCGCAAGCCCGACACAGGTCTGTATTGCGGCTGAAATCGGCATGGAACATAACCTGGGACTGACCTGCGACCCGGTTGCCGGACAGGTACAGGTGCCTTGCATCGAGCGTAACGCCATCGCCTCCGTGAAGGCGGTCAACGCCGCACGTATGGCGCTGCGTCGTACCAGTGAACCGCGCGTTTGCCTCGATAAAGTTATCGAAACCATGTACGAAACAGGTAAAGATATGAACGCCAAATACCGCGAAACATCTCGCGGCGGTCTGGCGATGAAGATTGTGACCTGCGATTGAGCCTTTCAGGAAGCCTCGTTTTGCGAGGCTTCTTCCTGTTTTCCCCACCGCACATAGTTTCCCACCGCTGACAATGTTACCCTTCCCCCATAAAACAGAAGGGAGATTATCTGTGGCTGTTCATTTGCTTATCGTCGATGCGCTCAACCTCATTCGCCGGATCCATGCGGTGCAAGGTACGCCCTGTAAGGACACGTGTCTGCACGCGCTGGAGCAACTTATCCGCCATAGCGAACCGACCCATGTGGTTGCCGTTTTTGATGATGAAGCGCGTAACAGCGGCTGGCGACACCAGCGCCTTCCCGACTACAAGGCCGGGCGCGCACCAATGCCTGACGATTTGCATGCCGAAATGCCGGCCATTCGCGCCGCCTTTGAACAGCGCGGCGTTCCCTGCTGGGGAGCCCATGGCAATGAAGCCGATGATCTGGCCGCCACGTTAGCCGTCAAGGTCGCGAGCGCCGGACATCAGGCCACCATCGTCTCAACCGATAAAGGCTACTGCCAGCTGCTTTCGCCCACCGTCCGCATCCGCGATTACTTCCAGAAGCGCTGGCTTGATGCCCCCTTTATCGCCAGTGAGTTTGGCGTCTCGCCGGAACAACTTCCTGACTACTGGGGGCTGGCCGGAATAAGCAGCTCGAAGGTTCCGGGAGTGGCAGGCATCGGGCCGAAGAGTGCCGCCCAACTGCTGACGGATTTTCAGAGTCTGGAAGGAATTTACGCCAGGCTGGACGAGGTCCCGGAAAAATGGCGCAAAAAGCTGGAGGCGCATAAAGAGATGGCCTTTATCTGCCGGGATGTGGCGACGTTACAGACGGATTTACAGCTGGACGGGAACTTGCAGCAGTTGCGCTTAGAACGTTAAATCGTTTTCAGATGAATTGCCCGGCAAGCAAAACGCCACCGGGCAATGTAACGCGTATTATCGCTCGTCGCGACGTCCGCCGACAGCAGCCCACCAGCGACGAATGTGCACCGTCACTTCTTCGCGGTCGTGATACAGCTGGCGCGCCTGAATCTCCACGTTAATGCCGTGCTCATCCATTTGCGCCTGGATATAGGCCAGGTTTTGCGAGACTTCCTCATAGCGCTTTTTCATCGGTAGCTTAAGGTTAAAGATAGTCTCACGGCACCAGCCGTTCACCAGCCAGGAGGCCATCAGCGCGGCCACTTTTGCCGGCTTCTCAACCATATCGCACACCATCCAGGAGATGTTGTTGCGGGTGGGACGATAGCGGAAACCATCTTCACGCAGCCAGGTGACCTGTCCGGTATCCATCAGGCTTTGGGCCATCGGGCCGTTATCAACCGAAGAGACCCACATGTTGCGTTTCACCAGTTGATAGGTCCAGCCGCCCGGACACGCGCCGAGATCGACCGCGTACATGCCGTTCGCCAGACGCTCATCCCACTCATCCGCCGGGATAAACACGTGGAACGCCTCTTCCAGCTTCAGGGTAGAACGGCTTGGCGCATCTGAAGGGAATTTCAGACGCGGAATGCCCATGAAGAAGGGAGAGTTGTTGTTGGTGTAGGAGTAACCCGTATAGCAGCAGCCGGGGGCGATAAAGAATATATGCACCACCGGACGTTTTGGCGTTTCGTAGTTTGTCAGCACGCCTGCGTCACGCAGTGCAGCGCGCAGCGGTACGGTGAACTTACGGCAGAACTTCATCAGCTCTTTGCTTTCGTTGGTGTCCGCGACTTCAACACGCAGCTCGCCACCCTTTTCCACGACGCCCTGCAGCATACCCACAACCGGCGTGATGCGGTCTTCCGGCGGAAGATCTTTTAGCAGTTCACCGGCAACAAACATCTGGCGAGCGAAGATCAGTGAGCTGAACGGCAGCTCACGCGCGAGTTTATCCGCATCCTCAGGCTGATAGCACTCGAATACGACGTAGCCGGCATTATCTTTAACGCGTGCAAAGCCAAAGACTTCGCGCTTCGCCGCTTTATCAGTAATTTCCGCGGCGCACTCTTTCTCAAACCCCGGGCGACAATATAAAACAACCTTATTCATGAACAACGCCCTTGCGTTTCAGACGGATGGCTCCGATAAACATTAATACCCAACCTGCCAGGAAGCTGACGCCGCCGACAGGTGTAACAAACGCCCACAGGCGTAAATGCGAAAGCGCCAGGCAGTAAAGACTACCGCTGAACAACACGGTGCCTAACGCCAGGAATACGCTGCTCCAGTAAAACCAGATGCTGATGCGGCGCTGCATTGCCACCGCCAGCCCAAAAATCGCCAGCGTGTGGAATGCCTGGTATTCAAGGCCGGTCTGGATCCAGCCCATTTCTACCGCCCCCAACGACTTGCTTAATACATGTGCGCCAAAGGCGCCCAGTGCAACAAAAATAAAGCCACTCACCGCGGCAAAAATCAGCATGAATCGGCTGGTCATGTTTAAATCCTAAAGTGATGCGTGCCCGGCACACAAAAGTTACTGTTCATACCTGAAGCGGAATTTTTCTTGCTCGCTCGCCGCTTTCGCCAGAATCCACTGTCGGAAAGCGGCTATTTTACCCAGTTCTGCCTGACTGTCATGACAAACCAGATAAAACGCGTTCTTGCTGACCAGCACATCATTAAATGGACAAACCAGACGGCCTGCCTCAATTTCGGACTGCGCCATGACGTTATTCGCCAACGCCACGCCTTGCCCGTGAATGGCAGCCTGTAACACCATTGCGCTGTGGCTAAAAATGGGGCCCTGCTGCACGTTTATATGATTAAGACCTAATTGACGGGTATAAGTTTGCCAGTCACGGCGAGAAGCATCATGTAAAAGCGTATGTCGCGCCAGGTCAGCGGGGGTCTTCAGCGCCTTTTCGCCCGTTAAGAGCAGCGGTGAACAGACCGGCAGCAGATATTCTGCGTATAATTTTTCCACACGCAAGCCTGGCCAGTTACCGCGGCCATAAAAAATGGCGACGTCCACATCATCGGCCAGCTTGTCTTCCTGACGGTCCACCGCCTGGATTCGAACGTCGATTCCCGGATAAGCTGAGTTAAAGCTTGTGAGTCTTGGCACCAGCCACTGAATGGCAAAACTGGGTAATAAACTTACCGTCAGCGCGCCTTTTGCACTGCGGGCCTGCAGCTTGCGCGTGGCTTCCGTGAGCTGGGAAAAAATCTCTTTAATATCCTGAAAATAGCTCTGCCCCTCTTCGGTCAACAGTAATGAACGGTTGCGCCGACGGAACAGCTTAAGGCCTAGGAAATCCTCCAGAGACTTGATTTGGTGACTTACTGCGGCCTGTGTCACAAAAAGCTCATCGGCTGCGCGCGTGAAACTCAGGTGACGTGCTGCTGCATCAAAAACACGTAATGCATTTAGGGGTGGCAATCGCTTCGACATGGTTATCTGGCTTAGATGTTAACGAGATTTAACAAACAGGAAACAATGTTTAACCTATTAGTTTTTTTTATCTGAGCCATTATAATTTGTCCGTTGAGGAACTACCAGCAAATACCTATAGTGGCGGCACTTCCTGAGCCGGAACGAAGAGCTTTTTTCGGAATGCGTGTTCTGAAGGGCTTTTGGCTTACGGTTGTGATGTTGTGTTGTTGTGTTTGCAATTGGTCTGCGATTCAGACCACGGTAGCAACGCTACCAATTTTTCACTTCCTGTACATTTACCCTGTCTGTCCATAGTGATTAATGTAGCACCGCCAATTTGCGGTGCTTTTTTTTCGCCTGCGATCGATTAATGCTCGATTTCTTTCATTTCCTTCACGTCAGTGCGATTAATCTGCTGCTTGTTCCCGTTCGCATCTTTATACGAAATCATACCGGTGTCGTTATCGGTTGTCGGTTTCCCTTCAGAGACGATAGAACGGCCATCGTTAGTATGCATTACGTAGTTGTTACCGGAACAGGCGCTCAGGGCAAAGGTCAACGCACAGGCAGAGATAATGGCGGCTGTCTTTTTCATGCTTATTCTCCTTTAGCAATTAATGCTATTCAAACATCGATTTATAACAGGCTTAAACATTCACCTAACCTTATTTAGCATAACCTGCTTTTTCAGAGTCGCCAGGATAAGTGGGGATTAGCAGACAAATCTGATAGATATCAACCTTCTTGCCCTGCCGATGAAATTGCGCGACGATCTCACTATTGAGATGAGGAATTCCATGAACGCTTTCAGTCCCGCGCAGTTTCGCGCACAGTTCCCGGCGCTGGCCGATGCCGGTATTTACCTTGATAGCGCTGCCACCGCCCTTAAGCCTCAGGCTGTCATTGAGGCGACGCAGCAGTTCTACAGCCTGAGCGCCGGGAACGTGCACCGTAGCCAGTTTGCCGAAGCACAGCGATTAACCGCGCGCTATGAAGCCGCGCGCGATCAGGTCGCACGCCTGATCAACGCCGAAAGCGGGAAAAACATCGTCTGGACGCGAGGCACTACTGAAGCCATTAACATGGTGGCCCAGTGCTATGCGCGCCCGCGGCTAAAGCCCGGCGATGAAATTATTGTCAGCGAGGCAGAACACCACGCCAACCTGGTTCCATGGCTGATGGTGGCTGAGCAAACGGGCGCGCGCATTGTGAAACTGCCGCTGGGTGCAGATCTTCTGCCAGACGTAGCGCGCTTATCTGAGTTCATTACCCCCCGCAGCCGCATTCTGGCACTCGGACAAATGTCGAACGTCACAGGGGGTTGCCCGGATCTGGCTCTGGCCATCGACGTGGCCCACGCTAACGACATGGTGGTGATGGTCGACGGTGCCCAGGGCGTGGTGCATTTCCCCGCTGATGTACAAAAGCTGGATATTGATTTTTATGCCTTCTCAGGACATAAGCTGTATGGCCCAACCGGGATCGGGGTGCTGTACGGAAAACCGACCCTGCTGGCGCAAATGACGCCGTGGCTTGGGGGAGGCAAAATGATCACCGAGGTGACCTTTGAGGGCTTTAAAACACAGGATGTCCCTTACCGTCTGGAAGCCGGAACGCCGAACGTCGCAGGCGTCATCGGCCTGAGTGCCGCGCTTGAATGGCTGGCTGAAACGGATATCGCTCAGGCAGAACGCTGGAGCCGGGGTCTGGCGACGCTTGCAGAAGAGGCGCTGCAGAAACGTCCGGGTTTTCGATCGTTCCGCGTGCAGGACTCAAGCCTGCTGGCCTTTGATTTTGCCGGCGTTCATCATAGCGATATGGTTACGTTGCTTGCCGGGTATGGCATTGCCCTGCGTGCCGGCCAGCACTGCGCGCAGCCATTACTGGCCGCGCTGGGTGTGAGCGGTACACTGCGTGCGTCGTTTGCGCCGTATAATACACAAAGCGATGTGGATGCGCTGGTTGATGCCGTTGACCGCGCCCTTGAAATACTGGTGGATTAATGACGAATTCAGCGTTAGCCGAGCATCCGTTTGGCACGGTCATCACAGAAGAGACCTTAAAACAGACTTTCGCCCCGCTGTTGCAATGGGAAGATAAATATCGCCAGCTGATCCTGCTCGGCAAGCAGTTGCCGGCGCTGTCAGACGAACGCAAAGCGCAGGCGAAAGAGATTTCCGGCTGCGAGAACCGCGTCTGGCTGGGATGCACGGTATCCGGTGAAAAACTGCATTTCTTTGGCGACAGCGAAGGACGTATCGTTCGCGGGCTGCTGGCGGTACTGTTAACCGCCGTGGAAGGGAAAAGCGCGGCGGAGCTGCTGACGCACTCGCCGCTGGCATTGTTCGATGAGCTGGGGCTACGGGCGCAGCTCAGCGCCTCGCGCGGTCAGGGCCTGGTCGCACTCAGTGAGGCGGTACAGGATGCCGCGCGTCAGGCTCAGGCCTGACGTTCCGCCTTCGCCATCATTTTCTTCAGGGCGTGAGAGACGGCTACAAAGCCGAAAGAGGCGGTCACCATGGTGGCCGCACCAAAGCCTGAGGCACAATCCATCCTTTTTGGCCCTTCCGCCGTGCTTTTCATCGCACACACCGAACCGTCAGCCTGCGGGTAGACTAAGGCTTCAGTCGAAAAGACACAGTCAACGCCCAGCTTGCCTTTACTGTTTTTCACGACGTTAAAATCGCTTTTTAAGCGCTCGCGCAGCTTGGCCGCCAGCGGGTCCTGAATCGTCTTTGCCAAATCGGCCACCTGAATCTGCGTGGGATCGATTTGCCCGCCCGCCCCCCCGGTGGTAACCAGAGGAACCTTGTAACGCCGACAGTAGGCAATCAACGCCGCTTTTGGACGCACGCTGTCGATAGCGTCGATGACATAGCTGTAGCCTTTACTCATGTATTCGGCGACGTTATCTGCCGTCACAAAGTCATCGATCACCGTCACGCGGCATTCCGGGTTAATCAGGCGAATACGCTCCGCCATCACCTCAGATTTCGCCAGCCCGACGTTATCGCGCAGGGCATGGATTTGACGGTTGGTGTTGGTGACGCAAACGTCATCCATATCAATCAGCGTGATCGCGCCAATGCCGGTTCTCGCCAGCGCTTCCGCCGCCCAGGAGCCAACACCGCCAATCCCCACGACGCAGACATGCGCATCCGCAAACAGCTGCAGGGCTTTTTCACCATATAGACGTGCCGTGCCGCCAAAACGCTGACGCCAGGCATCGCTGATTACTACAGACATAAAACCTCAGATGTCAAAAGGGTGAGGTTATTCCTCACCCTTCTCTGTTAATTCAGTACGACTCAGAATACCACAATCAGCCGCTGAATACGTTACCGCTGCCAGGGGCTGCCTTGAGCACCCATACGCGCCCATAGTGGTTATACCAGCCTGCACGGTGCCCCGCATCCGGGCCAATGCCCTGATAAATATCGAAGTGCTGACCTTTAATCGCACCGCCGACATCCAGCGCGACCATCAGACGTAGCTCGTACTGACCGTTAAATTTGCCGTTGTTATCCAGCAGAGGCACTTCCGCCAGCAGCGTGGTGCCCGCAGGAATAATAGAACGATCCGAAGCTACCGAGGCGCGGCCAATCAGTGGAACGGCACTCGCCCCTTTCACTGGCGCAAAGTTTTGCGGTTTAAAGAAGACAAACGACGGGTTCTGTTCCAGCAGCTCACGCACTTCGGCTTCGCTGTGTTTTTCACCCCACTCGCGGATCGCCTGCATCGACATGTCTTCTTTTTTCACTTCGCCTCTGTCGATCAGCACTTTACCAATGCTGCGATAGGCATGACCGTTTTTACCGGAATAACTAAAGAAGTTCAGGGGGGAGCCATCGCCAAAGTCGATATAGCCGCTGCCCTGAACATCCATGATGAAGTTGTCCATCAGCGAGTTGCTGTAGGCCAGAACGTAGTTTTCGCTCAGCGCACCGGAGTAGATCTCAGCGCGGGACGGCAGACGACCGCGTTTAGGCGGCATTCGGTAAATGGGATACTGGAACTCGCCCTGACGCGTGTGTCGCGCCTGGATAACCGGGGTGTAGTAACCGGTAAACTGGACGTTGCCATAGTTATCCGCCCCTTCCATCTGCCAGGCGTCGATACCAAACTGGCGCATATTGCGCGTATCACCGCCCGCGCGTAGCCAGTCCTGTACCGCGTTATAAACGCTGCTCTGTGAGCCATACAGACGTGGCGACGCGTTGCGGATCTGGTAAACCTGCTCGGAAAAGTCTCCGGCGTTGATCGGTGCGCCAACGGCATCAGGTTGATTAACTAAAGAGAAAGGCTGGGATAGCTTCCCGTCTTTATACTGTTGACCGCGATCGGTCGGTTTAGAAGAGCAGGCCGCAAGAATGGCTACCATTGCCCCTGTCATTAGATACTTCGCCCAACGTCCTTTCATTATATCTCGTCTTAAAGTTGCCCATTACCGCGTGATGAAGATAACAAACCCACTGTTCTAAAGAAACGGAATCACATGCCCTTTGGCAAATTCTGAGCAAAAAATAGTCCAAATATCGCAACGCCGTTCAATTTACATACAAAGTTAATGATTTATGTGAAAAAGGGGTTGCATCACAAACCTAACCGAGTATAGTGCGCTTCCACGGACGCGGGGTGGAGCAGCCTGGTAGCTCGTCGGGCTCATAACCCGAAGGTCGTCGGTTCAAATCCGGCCCCCGCAACCAATTAAAATTTGATGAAGTATCTTCTACGACAGTAGGAAGACGGACGCGGGGTGGAGCAGCCTGGTAGCTCGTCGGGCTCATAACCCGAAGGTCGTCGGTTCAAATCCGGCCCCCGCAACCAATCAAATTTGAAGAAGTAAGTTTCTACAAGAGTAGAAAGACGGACGCGGGGTGGAGCAGCCTGGTAGCTCGTCGGGCTCATAACCCGAAGGTCGTCGGTTCAAATCCGGCCCCCGCAACCAACACTTCTTAAAACAATAAACACCCTTCAGGGTGTTTTTTTGTATCTGCGGTTTGTGAAACTGCCGGGCGGTTACCCGGCGCACTCAACTACCCAAGCCTTGCCAGCGTCGCCCCATCTGAGAAATACGCCCGGATCCCTGCCAGAATCGACTCTGCCACTTCCTGCTGGAATTTTGCCGTCCTGAGCTTACGCTCCTCTTCCACGTTACTGATAAACGCGGTCTCGACCAGAATCGACGGAATATCCGGGGCCTTCAGCACCGCGAACCCGGCCTGTTCAACGCTGTTTTTGTGCAGCTTATTAACATTGCCTAGCTTGCCCAGCACCGCTTTACCAAATTTCAGGCTGTCGGTGATGGTCAACGACTGCACCATATCAAACATGGTGTGGTCGACATAGCGATCGCCACTTTTGCTCACGCCGCCAATCAGGTCCGAGGCGTTCTGAGAGTCAGCCAGGAATCTTGCGGCGGTGCTGGTTGCCCCTTTAGTCGAGAGCGCAAACACCGACGAACCGCTCGGCTGGCGGCTGGTAAACGCATCGGCATGAATCGAGACGAACAAGTCTGCACGCTGCTTCTGGGCTTTCGCCACGCGGACTTTCAGTGGAATAAAGACATCTTCGTTTCGCGTCATATAGGCGCGCATATTGCCTTCTTTATCGATCAGCGCCTTCAGCCGGCGGGCGATTTGCAGCACCACATCTTTTTCCCGGGTACGATATTTCCCCACTGCGCCCGAGTCTTCGCCGCCATGACCAGGATCCAGCATGATCACAATCGGGCGATCGCGCCCTGCTTTTCCGGGCTGCGGACCGCTCTGGGCCGGTGGCACCTGCTTCTCCAGGTTGCCCTGGTTGTAGTCTTCCAGTAATGCCAGCAGCGGATCCTGAATATCCGTCGCATTCGCCGGATAGAGATCCATGACCAGACGCTCTTTGAACGTCGCAACAGGTGCCAGGGCAAACAGCTGCGGTTTAACGTTTTGCTTCAGCTCAAACACCATGCGCACGGTTTGCGGATCAAACTGACCCACGCGCGCCGATTTGATAAACGGATCGTCGCCGCGGATCTGCGCCGCCATTCCCTTAAGCACAGAGTTGAGGTTAACACCTTCGAGATCCACCACCACACGCTCAGGATTGCTGAGGGCAAATTGCTTATATTTCAGCACCCGATTGGATTCTACCGTAACGCGTGTATAGGTCGACGACGGCCAGACGCGCACCGCCACCACCTGACTGGTGGCGGCAAGACCCACCTGGCTGACGCTAAGCAACCACATCGCCCCTGCCCCTTTTAACAACCGGCGGCGGCTTATTGCTGAATTGGATCCCGACATGCTTCTCCCGAGCAAGAAAAGTGATTGATTTACAAAATCGCTAAATTGACCGAAAACTTTAACGAATGACGCATAAACTGTCATCTATAAAAGGGTAAACATTCATACGCTAACGCACGGATTACTTATCAATTTCTGTGGGTCGCAGAAAATTTAGGCTTGCACACACGGCCACAATCGAATAAAAATACAGAAATTACGAATAAACATTCATTAAGGGTTGTGTCATGGTGAAGGAACGTAGAACCGAACTGGTCCAGGGATTCCGCCATTCTGTTCCCTATATCAACGCCCATCGGGGAAAAACGTTTGTCATCATGCTCGGCGGCGAAGCCATTGAGCATGAAAACTTTTCCAGCATCGTCAATGACATTGGCCTGCTGCACAGCCTCGGGATCCGCCTGGTTGTGGTGTATGGCGCGCGCCCGCAGATTGATGCCAACCTGGCCGCGCATCACCACGAGCCGATTTACCATAAACATACCCGCGTCACGGATGCGAAAACCCTTGAGCTGGTGAAACAGGCGGCGGGTCTGCTGCAGCTGGATATCACCGCTCGCCTGTCGATGAGCCTTAACAACACACCGCTGCAGGGCGCGCACATCAACGTTGTGAGCGGCAATTTTATCATCGCTCAGCCTCTCGGCGTGGACGATGGCGTGGACTATTGCCATAGCGGACGTATTCGTCGTATCGATGAAGAAGCCATTCACCGCCAGCTGGACAGCGGTGCCATCGTGCTGATGGGGCCTGTGGCAGTGTCCGTGACCGGTGAAAGCTTTAACCTCACCTCAGAAGAGATTGCCACTCAGTTGGCCATCAAGCTGAAGGCGGAGAAAATGATTGGGTTTTGCTCTTCCCAGGGCGTCGTGAATGATGAAGGGGTGATTGTGCCAGAGCTCTTCCCGAATGAGGCCCAGGCTCGCGTGGAAGCGCTGGAAGCCGAAGGGGATTACCACTCGGGTACCGTGCGTTTTTTGCGCGGTGCCGTGAAGGCCTGCCGCAGCGGCGTGCGTCGTAGCCACCTGATCAGCTATCAGGAAGACGGTGCCCTGCTGCAGGAACTGTTCTCCCGCGATGGTATCGGCACCCAGATTGTGATGGAGAGCGCGGAGCAAATCCGTCGCGCCACCATCAATGATATCGGCGGAATTCTGGAGCTGATTCGCCCACTGGAACAGCAGGGCATTCTGGTTCGGCGCTCCCGCGAACAGCTGGAGATGGAGATCGACAAATTCACCATTATTCAGCGCGATAACCTGACCATTGCCTGCGCCGCCCTCTACCCGTTCCCGGAAGAGCAGATCGGAGAAATGGCCTGCGTGGCGGTGCATCCTGACTACCGGAGCTCTTCACGGGGTGAAATGCTGCTTGAGCGCGTGGCGGCTCAGGCGCGTCAGATGGGGCTGAACAAGCTGTTCGTGCTGACTACGCGCAGCATTCACTGGTTCCAGGAGCGCGGATTTACACCGGTGGACATTGAATCACTGCCGGAGAGTAAGAAAGAGATGTACAACTATCAGCGCCGATCAAAAGTGCTGATGGCCGATCTGGGATAATACGAAGCCCTCACCACCCGGTGGGGGCTATCGCTTAAAGGGATTCAAATATCGCGCTCAGGCCGCTTCGACGTTCCGTGCGGGTGGCAATCGCCTGTAGCAGCACACGTTCATCGGCATACAGCGACAGGCGCTGACGCGCGCGCGTAATGGCGGTATAAATCAGTTCGCGGGTAATGACGGGCGAAAGCTGTGTCGGCAGGATCAGCGCCGCATGGTTGAACTCGGAGCCCTGAGACTTATGCACCGTCATTGCCCAGGCCGTTTCATGTTCAGGCAGACGGCTGGGCTGAACGGATTTCACGCTTCCATCCGGCATCTGGAACCAGACGCGCAGCCCCAGTCCACGATCGAGGGCAATCCCGATATCCCCGTTAAACAGCCCCAGCGCGCTATCGTTGCGGGCGATCATCACCGGGCGTCCCTCATACCAGCGCGAGTGCGGGGTGCGGTGGATTTTACGTTTCTGGCCCAGGAGCTGTTCGAACCTGTCGTTCAGACCGCTTACGCCAAATGGCCCTTCCCTCAGTGCGCACAGTAGCTGATACTCGCCAAAGGCGGCGAGCGCCTGTGCCGGCGTGCATTGCTGTTGTACACCCGTCAGGAAATGCTGATACCCCTGCAGGGCGTCATCAAGCATCGCCTGATACTCTTCCCCGGTTTGCAGCGATTTTTTCTCGATATCGGTGAATTGACCGTCAAATACCGCACAGGTCGTCTGCCGGTCGCCTCTGTTCACAGCCGAAGCCAGCTGACCGATGCCCGAGTCGCTGCCGAAACGGTAGCTTTTTTGCAGCAGGCACAGGCTGTCGCGCAGCGCCCCCGCCAGGGAATGGTTTTCACTGGCGAGTGAACAGCCGGTCAGACGGGACAGCTCCTCAGCGCGTTCAGCGGTATATCCCAGGCTTGCATAAGTGCAGATATCTCCCAGCACCGCCCCGGCTTCCACCGAGGCAAGCTGGTCGCGATCGCCCAGGAAAATGACCCGGGCGTGCGCTGGCAGAGCATCAATCAACCGCGACATCATCGTCAGGTCGATCATTGACGCCTCATCCACCACCAGCACATCCAGATGCAACGGGTTACCGGCGTGATAGCGCAGACGCTGGCTTCCCGGCTGAGCGCCCAGCAGCCGGTGCAGCGTGCTGGCTTCGTTTGGGAAAAGGGCAAGCTGCTCCCCGGTGAGTGGCAACTTCTGCAGCGCACCACCTAACGACTCGGTCAGGCGTGCCGCCGCTTTGCCGGTAGGGGCCGCCAGACGAATACGGCACTTTTGCTCACCCGATAACTGAATCAGGGCGGCAAGCAGTTTGGCCACGGTGGTGGTTTTACCGGTTCCCGGGCCGCCAGAGATGACGGAGATCCGCCGTGTTAAGGCCACGGCCGCCGCCACTTTCTGCCAGTCTGTCGCCTCAACAGAGGTAAACAAGGTATCCAGCGTTTGCCGCAGTTGGGCTTCATCGCAGGGAAGAGGCGCATTGGTCTCGCTGAAAAAACGCGCGACCGCCAGTTCATTACGCCACAGTCGGTTGAGGTACAAACGATCGCCCGTCAGGATCATGGGTGTCTGGCTATCGGCTGCGCTGACGGCAGGCGAACGGTGCAATACCGTCGGCCAGTCCACGGATTCTCCCATCAGAGCAAAGCAGGACTGCAGGGCCGCGGGCATTTTCTCATCCATCGCCAGACGCGAAAGCGGCAGGCAGACGTGCCCTTCCCCTGCGTCTTTACTCAGGATGGCAGCGGCGAGCATCACGGCAGGCTCATCACCTGACACCATCATGGCGAACTGTACGTCCAGGTGGCGCAGTAGTCGCTGTTCTACCGCTTCCAGCAACAATTCCTGCATCGTCATGCCACTTCCTCCGTGTTTGCTGCAAATAAGTTATCCATTTTCTCGATCAGTGCCGCATGCGGGCGTGTGCTAAAGATGCCTGAACGCGGGTCAGCCGCATCCACACCGCGCAGGAAAAGGTAAATCACCCCACCAAAGTGCTCTTCGTAACGGTAGTCAGCAATGCGATGGCGCAGATAACGATGCAGCGCCAGAGTGTAGAGCTGGTACTGCAGATCGTAGCGATGCATTTGCATGGCGGATGCCATCGCCTGCTGGGTGTAGGCTTCGCTGTTCTCACCCAGCCAGTTTGATTTGTAATCCAGCAGGTAGTAGCGCCCTTCGTGACGGAAAACCAGGTCGATAAAGCCTTTTAACATCCCCTGCACCTGGCGGAAGTTCAGCGGCGGGCAACCGGCAGACAACGGGTCATACTCGCGGATCACCGCATCAAGCGCGTCAGCCCGCAGCGGGCTGGCGATGGGAAGGTAAAACTCCATCTCCACCTGTTTATCTTTGGCGGTCAACTGGCTGAGAGAGAGGCCCTCTGCCGTGAGCGGGGCGTGCAGAATAGCGCGGATCCACTCGGTGAGGACCGGCTGCCATTGTGCATCATAGCCCCCACTCTGTAACATCTTCAGGACCCATTCGTCAGAGACAGGCTGGGTAAAATCCAGCTCTTCAAACAGGCTATGCAAAAAGGTTCCCGGTGACGCGCCGCGTGGAAATTGATGCGGCGTAAGCGCAGGCTCAACCGGTACGCTACCGGCTCCGGCGGCATCAATATCCAGCTTTGGCATCAGGTCCTGCGCAATGCTCTGCCCGTGCTGCTGTAACCCGGAGTAGCTGGTAACGCGCCAGTCGTCGGCAATGGTGCGCAGAATCTGCCGGGCTTCCAGTTCAGATTCCCGCCAGTCCGGCATCTGCCAGCGGCTGTTATCGGGCGGCGACGGAATGTGCAGAGCAACATGCTCGCCGCACAGCGACTCGATGCACTGGCGCAATCCGGCAGCATCTTTGGGCTCGCCGAGCTGAATGAGTCGCCCCAGCGCGCTCAGGTGGAAATCGCTCTCCCCCGACTTGTCGCCACGACGGCGGAACAGCGGCGCCACGCCCAAGCTGCAGTGCCAGACCGAACGGGTCAATGCCACGTAGAGCAGGCGTAAATCTTCCGCCAGACGTTCGGCCTCGGCCAGCTCAACGCTGGACTCCGCTTTACTGAGATCGAGCACGGCGTCGAACGACTCGCGATCGTGGTAAAAGGCCTGATCCTGCACGCGGTAATTGGCGATAAACGGCAGCCAGACCAGTGGATACTCCAGGCCTTTCGACTTGTGAATCGTGACGATCTGTACCAGATGTTTATCACTCTCAAGACGCATCTGCTGGCTGGAGGCGTTGCTGTTTGGGTCGGCAATCTGTTGCGCCAGCCAGCGCACCAGAGCATGTTCGCTTTCAAGCTGCGTGCCCGCCTCCTGCAACAGCTCACTGATATGTAAAATGTCGGTCAGACGGCGTTCACCGCCTGCTGTCGCGAGCATATTCTCCGCAAGGTGTCGCTTCGCCATGAGCTCGCGCACCATCGCCATCACACCGCGCTTCTGCCATCGCTCACGGTAGTGAACAAACTCTTCGACCACCGCATCCCATGCGGCTTCGTCATTATTGAGTGCATCAATGTCACGGGCGTTCAGACCGAGCATTGCGCTGGCTAGTGCGCTGCGAAGCGTACTTTCGCGCTCCGGGGACAGCACGGCCTGAAGCAGCCACAACATCTCCTGTGCTTCCAGGGTTTCAAAAACGCTGTCACGGTTTGAGAGGTACACGGACGGGATGTTCAGCAGGGTAAGCGCATCGCGGATCAGCGACGCCTCCTGACGACTGCGCACCAGCACCGTGATATCAGACGCCTTCACGGGGGCTGACTCATTTTCCTTCCACAACAGCGCCTCGCCACGTGCACCAGCGCTGAGCCAGTCACGGATCTGCGCGGCACAATGCTGGGCCATGGCATTTTGATAGTCCGCGACGCCACAGCCTTCACCGTCCAGCAGCCAGAAGTTCATGGCGGGCTGCGTCACCCCGTTGAATTCAAAACGCAGCGAGCTGTTTTTTGCGGCAAACTTTACCGGCTGAAAGGGGATCTCACGGAACATAAACGCCGTATCCATGCGGCTAAACAGCGCATTGACGCTTTGCACCATGCCCGGGGAAGAGCGCCAGTTGGTATCCAGCGTATAGTGCGCCTCTACCTCACTGCGGGCCTTCATGTAGGTGAAAATATCCGCACCGCGGAAAGCGTAAATGGCCTGTTTCGGATCGCCGATTAACAACAGTGCGGTGTCGGGCTGTTGTCGCCAGATGCGGCGGAAAATACGGTACTGCTGAGGGTCCGTATCCTGAAATTCGTCAATCATCGCTACCGGGAAGCGGGTGCGGATCGCGCAGGCAAGGGCTTCGCCGTTTTCACTGCACAGCGCCGCATCAAGGCGGCTCAGCATATCGTCAAAACCCAGTTCGCCACGGCGACGTTTCTCACGTGATACGGCTTCGCGAATTTCCGTCATGGCGCGGGTGATCATCAGGTCATTGAGCGTGAGTGGCTCAGCGAGCAGCGATTCAATCGCAACAAACAGAGGATGCTCAGGCACAATGCCGTCGGCTTTAGTCCGCTCAATCAAAAAACGCTGCGAGAATTTCTCCAGTGCGTCCGGAAGCTGATAACCGCGCGTCTCTTCCTGCGCCCAGGCGCTGATCTTCTCGATCCATTTACCCTGGTTGCCGCGGTTAAATTTACGTCTGTCGATCCCGGAGTTTTCGATGATCGCCTCAATCTCACCGACAGACTCATTCCATTTTTGCTTGAGCGCAGCAATTTTTCCGACGATCTTTTCATGACGTGAAGCCAGCGTTTCGTCTGCAGGTGGCGGGGATTTGATAACCGGCGCTTCGCCCTGAAGATAACGGTCGATAGCGCGAAGAAGCTCTTCGGGACCTTTCCACAACGCATGGACCGCTTCAGCGATATCGCGCGATAAAGGGTAACAGTGGCGACGCCAGAAATCCGCACAGGCCTGATAGCGAAGCACAGATTCATCTTCAATGAGCTGCTGTTCGAACAGCATTCCGGATTCAAAAGCATTCAGGCTCAGCATGCGCTGACAAAAACCATGAATGGTGAAAACGGACGCTTCGTCCATCTGCCGTTCCGCCAACAGCAGCCACTGGGCGGCCTGTTGCTTATCTGAAATCTCTTCAAGAAGGCTGGCGTAGAGAGGGTTGTCCGTGGTCTGGCGCAGGCAGGCGATGCGCAGCTCATGAATATTGGCACGAATACGACCGCGCAGCTCAGCGGTAGCGGCCTCGGTGAAGGTGACCACCAGCAGCTCTTCCACGCTTAACGGACGTGGAAAAGCGGCGTTACCACCAAGCCCTAACAGAAGACGCAGATAGAGCGCGGCAATGGTGAAGGTTTTTCCCGTTCCCGCTGAGGCTTCAATCAATCGTTCACCCTGTAGAGGTAAACGTAAGGGATTAAGGGACTCAGCGGTATCGGTCATTCTTTCTTACTCCAGGGCATAGATTGCTGCAGCGCGCTGACGCTCTTCCAGATCGTCCAGCCTTTCGGGTTAACGTAGTCCGTTTTCCCGTTCTGACTACCGGAAACCTGCGACAGAATCGCCATTCCCTGCGGTTTAACCACCGCCTGGTGGAAGAAATCAGCAACCTTCTGCGGCGTCAGCTGTTTTATCTCAGCCACTACTTTATCACGCGAATCAAATTTCAGATTACCGCGATCAAAATCTTTGCTCAGTTGTGATGCTTCTTCACCCAGCGTCTGCGGCGGCTGCATCACCTGCGCGATGACGGCCTGCTGAATCTGAGCAAACTCCTCCGGCTTCATCGCCCGCAGCTTCGCTTCCGCCTGTGGGAAGAATGCCTGATAACGCTGCCAGAGATAAGCAGGCTGTTTATCACTGCTTTGCAGCAGGAAGCCCAGCCCCCACTGGCGACCCACGTTCATGGAGAAGGCAAAGACCGCGTAACCAAGCTGCTCTTCTGTACGCAGCTGGTTGTAGAACCACGGCTGAATAATCTGCCCCAGCACCGCACTCTGCGCGGTACTGGTGAATTCATCATAACCCGTGGGTACAAACACAGCGGCCAGGGCTGAATCCGTGCTGTTACCCGCCTTTTCAAAAATCACATTCTGTTTTTTCTCAACCAGTACGTCCTGGTTGCGGCACCACTCGTCGCCTTTCGAACCAAGCTGCGTACGGACATTTTCTGCCAGTGTTTTGGCCTGTACGTCACTCATGTTTCCGACGATAAGGAACTCCGGACGCGTGTTCGTTTTCAGCGCATCACGATACGCCAGCACATCTTTTAAGGTGATAGAGGGCAGCAGCGCCCGGCGATCTTCGCGCTGGAAATAGGGAATTTGCGAAAGCATTTGCGTCGGCATGAGCGCCAGGTCATACGCTTTACCCTTCTCGGCAGAATCCATCATCTGCGCATACCAGGATTTGGCCTGCTCAAGTTGCTCTTCGGTCGGGGTATAACTGAAATAGCCTTCCAGTAACGCCTGGAACAGCTGCGGCAGACGCTGGGTGTAGCCGTTGGCATTGACCATCAGACCGTTATTGGCGTTGGTCGAGAAGCTTATCCCGCCGACGGCCGCCTGATTGCTAAGCTGATCGAGTGCGATACCGGCAAGATAGTCATTGAGCGCAAACATCACCTGATTTTTAGCGCTGTTCATTGCTTTTGGGTTACGCAGAACCACGCTCACATCGGCTTTCGGTTCACTCGCGAAATAGCGGCTTGGCGTATACACCACGCGCAGCGTCGGCTCATCAACGATAAGTTCCGGGTGCGGATAGGCTTTCGTGGTTTTAATCAGCGAGAAATCATCCGGAATGTAGGGGTTCAGCTCCGGCAATTTAAGCGCGATCTCACCGGCCTTTTTCTGCCAGTCGGCGAAGGTCTGGTCACTGATTTTATCCACCTGATAAGGGGCATCGACAAAATAGGCCATTTTGTTATGCGGTTCGTTCGGGCTGATATACCAGACGCGGGCATTCTGCGGCGTCATCATCGCCAGGCGGGCTTTTACCGCGTCGGCGTCATACTGGTCGGCAATATTGACCGCGTCGAGGGTATGTTCCACCGGTACACGGATCATGGTATCCGCCAGCCATTCAACGTAATCCATGTCGCGGGTAATGGACGGATAACGGAAATCGAGATCCAGCACGTGCGCCAGTTCATCAAAGTAACGTTTATCGACGCCTTTATCGCGCAGCAAAGAGAGGTAGCTGAAGATAGCCGCCACGACGTCATCACGGTGAGCCAGACCTTTGTCAGTCAGGGTGGCGGAGATCGCCAGCACGCCGCTGTTGCCGTTCACAACCGGATCGGAGTCGGCACGGATACCTTCCACCAGCCCTTGTTTTTGCAGCCAGTCAGAAAGTGTTCCCGGGCTGCGATTGCCAATCAGGTAGGTGACCAGTTCATCGGTTTTGCTGCGAAACTGCGCCGTATTGTTATCAATGCGGAACTCAACGCGCAACACTTTACGCGGCAGTGCAGGAACGTAGTGGATAACGATCCCTTTTTGCGCGTCCGTGACCACAGGAACGTTTATCTGCGGCAGGTCGATATTTTTATTCGGTACCCGGCCAAACGTCTGTGCCGCCATGCTTGCCAGCTCAGGCAACGGTTTGTTGCTGTAGATGACCGCTTTCATCAGATTGGCGGAGTAGTATTTATCGCGAAAGGCATGCAGGGCATCCAGCACCGGGCTGTTCGGTTTATCGCTCAGCGTCTCCAGGTTACCACCGGAAAAACGCGATCCCGGGTGCGCCGGGTTAATGGTTTCTGCACTCACCTGCGCCATGCGCATCCCGTCTCGCGTACGGGCAAGGGTCAGTTCAGCATTAACGGCATTGCGTTCGCGGTCAGCGTATTTTTTATCCAGCAGGGGAGCCGCGATAGAATCCGCCAGACGATCCACTGCACCTCCCAGCGCATCATTCTCAACTTCGAGATAGAAGGCTGTACGGTACGGCGCCGTGCTGGCGTTGTGGCTGCCGCCATGCATTTTGAGAAATTCGGACAGGCTATCTGGCTGTGGGTATTTTTTGGAACCCATAAGCGTCATATGTTCCAGATAGTGTGCAAGCCCAGGGTGGGCTTCCGGATCTTCCAGCGACCCAACCGGCACCACCAGTGCCGACAGGGATTTTACCGCCTGCGGATCGGAAACCAGCAGCACAGTCATCCCGTTATCAAGGCGAATAGCCTGATACTGACGGGTATCTTTTTCGCTCTTACGGATAGTTTCCTGAATGGGTTGCCAACCGGAGCCTGCCTGAGTGAAAGGTGCCCAAAGGGCGACAAACAAAACAAACGCTTTGAACAAGGTGCTGCCTGGCATTACGACCTCTTTATCACGGCTACATCATTAACAAACTGCGTGCTGGACTCACCAACATCTCTTTCTTTGGGTACATCAGTCCGTGATAAGAAGTGCATCATAAATGAACACCCCATGCTGCGCAATTTTTATACAGCACTCAGGACTGATTAAATTTGAACAACGGTAACAGGTAGCGTTGTGCTTCTTCCGTGATAGCCTGGAAGTATTCAGGCTCAAGCGTTCGCCATAAACGTTGATACCAGACATCCTCACCTTCGCCGCGCACCATCATGTTACCTTCATACGCCTGCATGAATTTACTCCGTGCTTTCTGCAGTGAAGCGTCATCCGTTAACATGGCATCATTCTGTGCGTCATAACAAGCTTTTATCCAGGCGCCACCGCTCTCGGGCAGTAGCAGGAGCGGTTTATTCATTCCCCGCAGGTAGCCTTCAACGTACAAGGATAAATAACGTAACGCCTGCTCTGCGTCCATCGGCGGAAAGCGCCATTCGCCCTCTTTGCGGACAAAAATACGGCTTTCGCCTTTATGGCCGCCAGCACTGTAGACAAGATGTTCGAGCCAGAGTTGCAAACCTTGTGAAACGCTAAGCATGGAAGGACGCCAGCGCAGGAGCCCATCCGGCTGTACCTGAGTTAGCCAGCCCGTGAGCTGCACACCCTGGCAGTTGAGATCGATTTCAATACTGGTTCCGGGTTGCCGGCATTCCCTCACGCGTTCTGCCAGAGCTTCCATCTCCTGGCGCTGCGCCTCCCAGACAATTTCTCCGAACGCCCCGTAGGGTAACTGCCCCGCAGCACGGTAGCGGCGGTAAAGCTTGTCGGCATCTTCCTCTTCAACCAGCGCGTTCAGCAGCTGCAGGTTTAACTGATAACGCTCCAGCCCTTCCAGCGTAAACGGCTCTGCATCAGGAATTTCACTCTCTTCAGAACGGAAATTGACCTGCAACCGTTGCTGGAAGAAAGCGCGTACCGGATGCCCCCAAAACCGCTGAAGCTGTTCAAAGGTCAGGGTGTCTATCGGGCGAGGATCAAGCTCCTGAATGAAATCGGTATGCGCTCTCCCCTCTTTTTTCGCCGCAGGCAGCCATTCGTGGGCATAGCTCTGATGATCGCTGACCATGTAGTTCACCGGGTCAAACGGCATGCGGCTATGGAAGCGGGTGATATGCGCCTTCACTCGCTGCGCGCTTTCATCACAGTTACGGGCTTCATCCCCCGCCAGATAGTGGCTCTGCCCGATATAATCCACCAGTTCCTGCACCAGAACAGAAGGAAAGCGCTCGCTGTTGTCCTGGATAGAGCGGCCGATATAGCTGATATACAGCTGACGTTGAGCCGAAATGAGCGCCTCAAGGAAGAGATAGCGGTCATCGTCACGACGGCTACGATCGCCCCGCTTTGGATTCGCACTCATCAGATCAAAACCCAGAGGCGCCAGGGCTCGTGGGTATATACCGTCATTCATTCCGAGCAGGCACACCACTTTGAACGGGATAGAACGCATTGGCATCAGGGTGCAAATATTGATTGGGCCTGCCAGGAAACGCTGGCTAATTCGCTCCTGATCGAGCCGTTGCGTCAGCTCATCGCGCAGCAATGACAACGGGATAGCCTCGTTATAGTGGGAACTCATGCCCTCTTCGACGATTGCCTGCCACTGCGTTTCAATGAGCGCCATAGCGGCTTCGGTATCACTGTCCGGCAGGAAGAAATCATTGAGCAACGCCCTGCATACCGGGAGCCACTCATCCAGTGGACGCGGCTGCATCAACTCGAGCCGCCAGCGGTTAAGTTGCATCAGCAGGGAAGCTAAATGACCGACCAGCTCAGCGATCAACCCGCTGGACTCATCGTAGGGCAGGACTTCATTCCACTCGCCCTGGCTGCTTTCCATCGCATAGCCCAGCAGCATACGTGTCAGGCCAAACCGCCAGGTGTGCTGGCCGGTAGGAGGAAGCTCGAACGCCTGAACGTTGTCATCATCAATGCCCCAGCGTACGCCGGACTCGTTAACCCACTGACGAAGGTAACGCAGCCCCTCTTCATTAATATTGAAACGTGCGGCCAGGACTGGGACATCCAGTAATGCCAGGACATCTTCGGAGATAAACCGGCTATCCGGTAATGAAAGCAAAGTAATAAAGGCCTGCAAGGCCGGATGAGACTGGCGGGCCCGTCGGTCAGAAATGGCGTACGGCAGGTAGCGTTCACCCGTCGCACTCCCAAAAACAGCCTGAATAAAGGGACTGTAACTGTCGATATCCGCCACCATCACCACAATGTCACGTGGCGTCAGCTCAGGATCGTCCTGCAACATCGCCAGCAGTTGATCGTGAAGGACTTCAACCTCGCGCTGCGGGCTGTGGCAAACGTGGATCGTGACGCTGCGATCGTCGCCGTCCAGCTTGCGCTTACTGTCGCTGCGTTCAAATTCTTTCGCCGTAACGCCCATGACGGCGCGGTTTTCGAGATCCAGAATGTCGAGCTGGATATTATGCAGCAGGCTATCCGGAGCGATCTCGACGAAGGCATCCACATCCCCTTCGCCTGACGACGTGATGTCTGAGAGCATGTGAATGTAGTCACGGCCCAGCTTTCCCCAAGAGGCAAGCAGCGGGTTTGGCAGGTTTTGAATGCCGTGCTCATCAAATAGCTGTGCGGCAGACGCGCTGTCTTTAAACAGTGGCACGGTACGCTCTTCAAACAGGCGTCGTCTCTGGCGAGACACCAGCCGCGAAAGCCAGCGTTCATCCTGAATGTCGCCCCAGTACTGGCGACACGGATTGGTAAAGAGGATATGTATGTCGATGTGTTTACCCAGCGCACTCAGCGCCTGCAAATACACCGGTGGCAGCGCCGAGATGCCGCAGATAAACACGCGAGAGGGCAGCCGGGCTGGTCGCTCAGCGCTGTTTTCCAGTATGGAGATAAACCGCTGGTAGAGGTTTGCACGGTGCCACTTCGGCTGGCCAAGTTTCTCAGTGTGTTCCACCAGCGCTTTCCAGAGCGGTGCCTGCCAGACTTGCGCCTCCGGTAACCCGTCGACCCGCTCGCCCGCTTCCCAGCGAGTCAGCCATTCCGGGCGATACACCAGATACTGGTCATAGAGATCGGCGGTGCGTGATGCCAGCTGGAACAGCTTGCGTTTATCGGTGTCGTCATTGAGGTAGTGGCGTAGCATGACGAATTCATCATGCTGCAGCATGTCCGGCAACAATGCCATCAGCTTCCAGCTCATGCTTTGCTTGTTGAAGGCACTCTGTTCCGGGATGTCCGGCAACACGCGGACAAACATCTCCCAGATAAAACTCGCGGGCAGCGGGAAATCGATATTTGCGGCAATGCCGAATTTACGCGAAAGCGACATCTGCAGCCACTGTGCCATACCGGTGCTCTGCACCAGCACCATTTCTGGCTCAAAAGGATCGTCAAGCCGCTCGCGCTCAACGATAAATTCCATCAGCGCTTCCAGCACATCCAGACGATTTGAGTGGTAGACCCTTAACATAGACGCTCCCGACTACTGGCTAACCGGGCAATGCAGACGCGTCATCTCGCCGCGCCGCCCCAGAGGAGAAATAAGTGTAACCGTGATGCTGACACATCCAGAGAGTGTTGTCTGCCCCCGACTGACCTGCCAGCCTGCCGGGAGAGCAATTGTTGAAAGCTGAGACTGATTCCAGGCATGATGCCAGAGCTGACGATACTGATTAAACATGGAGAACCGCGTCGCCAGTGCCCGCTGATAACCCGACAGTGCCGTGACAATCATCACCAGCAGCATCATCGCCAGTAATACCTCAACCATGCTAAAGCCTTTTTCTCTGCTCACGGCAGCTGGCATAACGCACTCTCCTTAAGCGGACAAAAATCACTCCAGCCGTGTGGCGAGAAATGGATCTTGCCGTCGATGATTTCGCCTCTGCGCCATAGCAGCAGGTCATCACTCCCGGCGATAAGCAGCACACGCGTTTCATTCAGTAGCCGCAGGCAAACTCGCCATGCCGATCCCTTTTTGCACTGGATCTCAGGCTCAGATAACCAGCTCTGAACGCGTCCCCATTCAAGCGCTGACTGCACGGATGCCTGCTGTTGAACCGAGCGGCTCTCACCGCCCACCAGTGCGCTAAACGTGGTCAGCTGCTGATTGAGGCCGGTGAGGATCAGCGTGCCCAACACCAGTAAAAGTAACACCAGCGCCAGCGAGGACATCCCGCGCTGCCGGTTCACAGGTTGTACCCCGTGACGCCATAAAAAGCCTGACAGGGGGCCCCCTGCTCGCCCTGACGAAGGGCGGTCATTTCAATATTCAGCTGGGGGGCAAACCCCGCATGCTCAACTTGACTCACCACAAAGTGCTGGATGAGAAGCCTGTTGGGGTCAGTGAGTTTCTCCCATCCTTTACCCTCACACGAGGTCGCCCCATGCAGGGTCTCCAGTGCACCTGATTCCAGACGAAAACCTGTGCTGTCGTTTTCCGAAGACGAGCTATCCCAGTTACCGTTACTGTTTGCATCCCATCGTACAATGACACAGCGACCTTGCCTGCCGATCGTCAGTCCCTGCCCCGCACAGTTTCCGGCGCAATACCCCGCACGCTGAAGCTGTTTGCCGAGGGAAAAAAGGCGTTGCCACACCTCCTCCTCAAGCTCCCGCTGACCGGATTGCTGTAAAACAGCCCGCTGCAAGCCCGGTAAAAAGCGCGAGGCGCTTATCAGTAACAGACTGCTGATCGCCGTGGCAATCAGAACTTCCATCAGTGAGAAACCCTGCTGGTTTAGGGACATGAACCTTCTCCTGTGACATTGCACATCCTGATTCGCCCTCCATTCGAGACAATGACGAGCCATTCTCCTGCACGACTTTGCAGGCGTATTCGCCCTGCCCATGCCGTATCCCTGAGTCCATAGAAGCCAAATAACGGCGTTATTTCACTTACCGTGACCTCCGGCCACAGGGGAATAAATACAAACGGACTGCCTTTATCACAGCCCTGCACGAATGCGCTCATCAGACAGGTGACGCCTCTGTCGCGCCGCAATGTGACCTGGTGGTCACGGTTGTGCCGGTTTGCGTCATTGCGCAGAAATACCAGGTAATCACGCACCTGCCCGGCAGTTTGCCAGAGCCGTTGCTGCCGTTGCCAGTTGTCCCAGCCGTATAGCCCGGAGGCGCTGAGAATGACCACCAGCGAGATAGCCACCAGGGTTTCGATAAGCGTAAAACCGTTCTCTTTTTTCATGCCGGGAGTGTGGCGAAATGGCCTGGAATTGACGAGCAACGGATGACCGTTTTACGAGCCCTTATCAAGGAAAGTTAAGCGGTTGCAGTGCGTTGCATACATTCTGGATAACGCGTCGGAAAGCGGGAAGAAGGCGAAAAAAAACCGGCGCTAAACAGCACCGGTTATGTCAGGATTGACAGCCTCAGATAGCGACGGGCGCTTTGATGCCTGGATGAGGGTCATAACCCTCAATCTCAAAATCGTCAAAGCGGTAATCAAAAATGGATTCCGGTTTGCGTTTGATAATCAGCTTAGGCAAGGCGCGCGGTTCGCGGGTCAGCTGGAGATGCGTCTGTTCCATATGGTTGCTGTAGAGATGGGTATCCCCACCGGTCCAGACGAAATCGCCCACGTCCAGATCGCACTGCTGCGCCATCATATGCACTAACAGCGCATAGCTGGCAATGTTGAACGGCAGGCCGAGGAACACGTCGCAGGAGCGCTGATAGAGCTGGCAGGAGAGCTTACCGTCTGCCACATAGAACTGGAAGAACGCATGGCACGGTGCCAGTGCCATTTTGTCCAGCTCGCCGACGTTCCAGGCGGAAACAATAATACGGCGCGAGTCCGGATCGTTTTTCAGCTGGTTCATCACGGTGGTGATCTGGTCAATATGGCGGCCATCCGGCGTAGGCCATGCGCGCCACTGCTTACCGTACACCGGGCCCAGGTTGCCGTTTTCATCTGCCCATTCGTCCCAGATAGAGACGTTGTTTTCATGCAGATACGCAACGTTGGTATCGCCTTGCAGGAACCAGAGCAGTTCATGAATGATCGAGCGCAGGTGGCAGCGCTTTGTCGTCACCAGCGGAAAACCTTCCTGCAGATTGAAGCGCATCTGGTGGCCAAAAATGGAGAGCGTGCCGGTACCGGTACGGTCATTTTTCGGCGTGCCCTCATCGAGCACTTTTTTCATCAGTTCAAGATACTGTTTCATGGTTCCTCAGGAAAGTTGTTGCTGTGGACGACGACGATACGCCCAAATCATCATAATGACACCCGCGACAATCATCGGAATGGAGAGGATCTGCCCCATGCTGATGTACTGTACCCATTCGCCGGTGAACTGTGCATCCGGCTGGCGGAAGAACTCGACGATGATACGGAATGCACCGTAGCCAATCAGGAACAGACCGGAGACAGACCCCATCGGACGCGGTTTACGGATAAAGAGATTCAGGATGATAAACAGCACCACGCCTTCCAGCGCCAGCTCGTAAAGCTGAGACATATGGCGCGGCAGAACACCGTAAGTATCGAACAGGGATTGCCACTCAGGATGAGACGGTAGCAGCGCCATGTCCTCTGCACGCGAACCCGGGAACAGCATAGTAAAGGAGACACTCGGGTCGACACGTCCCCAGAGCTCACCATTGATAAAGTTGCCCAGACGTCCTGCTCCCAGACCAAACGGGATCAGTGGCGCGATAAAATCTGACACCTGGAAGAAGTTGCGCTTGGTGCGTTTGGCAAAAATCACCATCACCAGGATCACACCAATCAGCCCGCCGTGGAAGGACATGCCGCCATCCCAGACGCGGAACAGGTAGAGTGGATCGTTCAGGAATACCGGGAGGTTATAGAACAGAACATACCCAATACGGCCGCCCAGGAACACGCCAAGGAAGCCTGCATACAGCAGGTTCTCGACTTCGTTTTTGGTCCAGCCACTGCCGGGACGACTGGCGCGACGGCCAGCAAGCCACATGGCAAAAATGAAGCCGACCAGGTACATCAGACCGTACCAGTGAAGCGAAACAGGTCCTATTGAGAAAATGACCGGATCAAATTCCGGAAAATGCAGATAACCACTGTTCATCTGTCACCACAAGATGTTGTTATTCCGCTGAAAGTGGACAGCGGTAGAAATGCGATTCTGCTGTTAGCAGAGGCTCCAAAGTTGCGAATCATAGCATAAGGCGGACGCGGAGGATGCGCCAGAGATGTAAAAGATGTGTATAGAGGAGTGTGTTATATCCTCACCTCCGCCCTGTCACAAAGGACGAGGACGGAGTGAGGGGAAAAGTACGTATTAGCGACCGCCGCGAATCAGGCCGCCCATACCGCGTCGTTCCATGAAGGCAGCCACCTGATGACGCACTTCGGCGGCCAGCTGCGCTTCAAGACTGCGTTCAGCCAGCTCGCGGGCATCCTCAATATCGATATGCCGCAGCAGGTACTTCACGCGGGCAACCGCACGGCCGTTCATGGAGAGGTGGCGGTACCCCAGCCCAATCAGGATTGCAACGCACATCGAATCTCCGGCCATTTCACCACACAGGCGCAAATCAATATCGTGCTGTTCGGCTTCTCGCGCGATCATCGCTAACGCCCGGATCATCGCAGGGTGCAGGCTGTCATAAATGCTGGCAACACGCGTGTTGTTACGGTCGACGGCCAGAATATACTGCGTCAGGTCATTGGTACCGACCGAGATAAAGTCGACACGGTTAGCCAGCTGCGGCAGCATAAAGACCATTGACGGCACTTCAAGCATCACCCCAATTCGTGGTTTGGGGATCGCATAGCCAATCATCTCTTCGACTTCACGGCCGGCACGCTCAATCAGACGCCGCGCCTCGTCAATCTCATCAATGCTGGTGACCATCGGCAGTAAAATGCTGAGGTTACCCGTCGCCGCATTCGCGCGCAGCATGGCACGCACCTGGATCAGGAAGATCTCAGGCTGATCGAGCGTAATGCGTATCCCACGCCAGCCCAGGCACGGGTTTTCTTCACTGATCGGCATGTACGGCAGCTGTTTATCTGCCCCGACATCAAGGGTGCGCAGGGTGACCGGTTTGTCGTTAAACATCTGCAGCATGCCCTGATACTGCGCGACCTGCTCCTCTTCAGAGGGAAAGCCACTTTGCAGCATGAACGGGATTTCGGTGCGGTATAAGCCGATACCGTCGATGCGGCTGCCGAGCTTCTCTTCATGCTCGGGGCTTAAACCTGCGTTGAGCATGACTTTGATTCGCTCGCCGCTTTTGAGCTGCGCGGGCAGATTAACGTCATCCTCTGCCAGCTTGCTTAATTCATTCTCTTCGCTGATAAGGCGCTGGTATTCCTGAAGCAGAACCGGCTCAGGATCAACCAACAGCTCACCGCGATAACCGTCGACCACCAGGGTGCGTCGGTGCAGCACCGATGGCTGGATATCCGCCCCCATAACGGTGGGAATTCCCAGCGCGCGCACCATAATGGCCGCGTGCGAGTTCGCCGCGCCATCGCGTACCACCACGCCCGCCAGGCGGTCATGAGGCAGTTCAGCCAGCGTTGTCGCGGAGAGTTCATCGGCAACCAGCACAAAACGTTTTGGCCAGGCATTCGCGCCCTGAATAGTGTCATCAAGATGGAACAGTAAACGCTGCCCCAGGGCGCGTAAATCACCGGCCCGCTCTTTCAGGTAACCGTCGGTCAGTGCCGCAAACTGCTCGGCAAATTTTTCGATGACCTTTTTAACCGCCCACTCCGCAACCGCACCTTTGTCGACTTCGTCAAAAAGCTCGCGGCGCAGACGTGCATCGGAGAGAAGGTGCGAGTAAAGGTCAAAAATGGCCGCCGTCTCTTTTTGCGCCCCAGCGGCAAAGCGCTTGCTGTAGCGACGAAACTCATTCGACGCCTCTTCCAGCGCGGCGGTGAGACGCTCACGCTCAAGCGCTTCATCAAGCGTTGAGGCTTCGTACACCTGCTCCATCAACGGCAGAGTGGCGTCCATCCAGCCTTCGGCGATAGCAACGCCCGGCGACGCCGGAAGCGCGCGAATACGCGTATGACGATACTGACCAAACAGTGCCGTCAACTGGGACTGGGAGAGGATCGCGGCCATCTGCGTGGCCAGCGTGACGAGGAAAGACTCTTCGCTTTCATCGTACTGACGCAACTCACGCTGCTGTACCACCAGCACACCAAGCAGCTGACGGCGCTGAATAATCGGCACACCCAGGAAGGCGCGGAAACGATCTTCTTTTACGGAGGGGATATATTTAAAGCTGGGGTGTTTTTGCGCGTCGGCAAGGTTGATAGGTTCGGCGAGTCGCCCAACCAGACCAACGATACCTTCATCAAACGCGAGCGTTACGGTGCGTCCACGTGGCTTTTTCAAACCACGGGTCGCCATCAGGTAATAGCAACGCCGATCGTGGTCGGCCAGATACACCGAACAGACTTCGGTCTCCATCGCAAGACAGATGTCGGTAACCAGAATGTTCAGCGCCTCATTCAGACGCGGCGCACTGGCCACCTTCTCGACTATTTCTCGCAAGCGGGTGAGCATGATTTGCGTAGCTTAACCTCTTTTACGTCGCCAGGCAGGTGCGCTCTGCGGCTTAGGCGGGATCTCCTGAAGCTGCATGACAACACTTGCGAACTCTTTCATCACCCTACGGTAAACATCGCGTTTAAATGACACGACCTGACGAACAGGATACCAATAGCTCACCCAACGCCAGCCATCAAACTCCGGCGTACTGCTGGTTTGCATATTGATATCTGAATCGTTGCCCACCAACTGCAGTAGAAACCATTTTTGTTTCTGGCCGATACAAACCGGCTTTGTGTCCCAACGCACCAAACGTTTCGGTAACTTGTAACGCAACCAGTTGCGGGTCGAAGCCAGGATGCGAACATCTTTTCGGCTTAAACCAACCTCTTCAAACAGCTCCCGGTACATCGCTTGTTCTGGGGACTCTCCCGGGTTGATCCCGCCTTGCGGGAACTGCCAGGAGTGCTGACCATATCGACGGGCCCACATCACCTGGCCCTGACGATTACAAATTACTATTCCTACGTTCGGGCGGTAGCCATCGTCATCAATCACCGGACTACCCCAAACTAAACCTTATATATGAATGATTGTTTCACACTACAGGGAGGCGGTAAACCACTCTCTTACAGGGCTGCAACCTAATAACATTTGAATAACTCACAAATACAGGCAGAGTTATAAACAGATGAGCGGCTCAAAGGGGAATTTTATTCACCTTTTCTGTGGATATAGTTGTGAAGAAGTGTCTGATTACCGATGAACAACCTCAGCCGCCGTCAATCTCCCTCCATTACCAATAAAAAATAAAATCATTAGTTTCATAAAGTTAATAACCATAAAACCAACCCACACCGCTTAATCGTGACGATCGTCACATCAGGGATCGTTGTGCTGATGAAAGATCGAACAGCGTCGGTTTTATCCACAGATTGTGCCAATAAGTTAGGCACAATTTGTTTGAAAATTGGATTTTCGTCCCACGTCAAGGCTGTAAATTGAAACAGTAGTCAGGGTTATGCCCAGTTATCCCACTTTTCTGTGGATAACATGGTGTAAGATCCTGTTCATTGTCAGTGACCAGAATTGAACAACCGAATTTTTGTCCTTCGCCATCCATTTTTAGCGTGCTAAAAAAACCTATAAATCATACACATGGCATATTCGTACAGAAAAAGTTAAACTCTATCCACAGGGGACAATTTCTTAGTGTATTTTTTAATCAAAAGGTTACCTTCATGCATTCGCTTTTACCCTTGCTTTCACCGCCGTCCAGCGAAACCCAGTTGCTACAGCAGGCGCAGCGTCTGGCTGGCTTTTCGCTTGGCGAGCTGGCGGCAATGGCTGGCCTGCCGATCCCTCAGGATCTGAAGCGGGATAAAGGCTGGATCGGCATGCTGCTGGAGCTGTGGTTGGGTGCAAGCGCAGGGAGTAAACCGGAGCAGGATTTCGCCGCCCTGGGCGTAGAGTTAAAAACCATTCCCATCGATAGCCTTGGTAAGCCCCTGGAAACGACATTTGTCTGCGTTGCACCGTTAACCGGGAATACCGGTGTGACGTGGGAAACCAGTCACGTTCGCCATAAACTGAAGCGCGTACTTTGGGTCCCCGTAGAAGGAGAACGTCAGATCCCGCTGGCTGAACGCCGGGTTGGCGCACCGCTGCTGTGGAGTCCGGATGAAGATGAAGAGCATCAGCTGCGTCTGGACTGGGAAGAGCTGATGGATATGATTGTCCTCGGTCAGGTTGAGCGCATCACCGCCCGACACGGAGAGGTGTTACAGCTGCGGCCAAAGGCGGCGAACAGTAAAGCGCTCACGGAGGCGATCGGTGCCCAGGGCGAGCCGATACTGACATTGCCACGCGGTTTTTATCTCAAAAAGAACTTTACCGGGGCGCTCCTTGCTCGCCATTTCTTACTCAAAACGTAGTTTTTTACTTATTTTGAGAGCTCTCAAACATAATCACCTGGTTTTTAAGATTTTACCGCTTCCTCCTGTCGAAATATCGGGTTATTACTACACTATGATTTGATACGAGCCAGGTGAGGACGATAACGATGAAAAAATGGGCAGTGTTAATTTCAGCAGTCGGATTAGCGTTTGCAGTATCGGGCTGTAGCAGCGATTACGTGATGGCGACAAAAGATGGCCGGATGATCCTGACAGACGGCAAGCCGGAAGTCGATGATGACACCGGTCTGGTCAGCTACCGCGATCAGTCCGGGAATAAAATGCAGATCAATCGCGACGAAGTCTCGCAAATTATCGAGCGATAAACAGAGAGAGGTCAGTACCTTGCTGGCCTTTTTGATTTTTTTCTTCCCCTTTTGCTTCCCCTCTGCCATGTTTATATTCCTTTGTCGGGAGGTTCCTGACGCGGTCTACATGTCTATTGAAGGAAGCCGGCTATGCATTATCACCGTATCCCCCACAGCTCTCTGGAGATAAGCCAACTGGGGTTGGGCACGATGACATTTGGTGAACAAAACAGCGAAGCCGATGCCCATGCACAACTCGATTATGCCGTCAGCCAGGGCATTAACCTGATTGATGTCGCAGAGATGTACCCTGTTCCTCCACGCCCGGAAACGCAGGGGCTTACCGAAACCTACGTCGGCAACTGGCTGGCAAAACGCGGCAACCGCGAGAAACTGGTTGTCGCCTCGAAAGTCAGCGGCCCTGCGCGTAACAGCGATGCCGGGATCCGCCCAAACCAGATCCTCGATCGCAAGAATATCCGTGCCGCGCTGGATGCCAGCCTGAAGCGCCTGCAAACCGATTATCTTGATCTCTACCAGGTACACTGGCCGCAGCGTCCAACCAACTGCTTTGGTAAGCTCGGCTACAGCTGGAACGAAAGCGCTCCCGCCGTTACGCTGCTTGAAACGCTGGAAGCGCTGACCGAATGCCAGCGAGCGGGCAAAATCCGCTACATCGGCGTGTCTAACGAAACGGCTTTTGGCGTTATGCGCTACCTGCACCTGGCTGATAAACACGATCTGCCGCGCATTGTCACCATCCAGAACCCCTACAGCCTGCTCAACCGCAGTTACGAAGTGGGTCTGGCCGAAGTGACGCAATATGAAGAGGTTGAGCTGCTCGCCTATTCCTGCCTGGGCTTTGGTACGCTGACGGGTAAATACCTGAACGGTGCGAAGCCAGCCGGCGCGCGTAATACGCTCTTCAGCCGCTTTACCCGCTATAGCGGCGAGCAGACGCAGAAAGCCGTCGCGGCCTACGTTGATATTGCGAAGCGTCACGGGCTCGATCCTGCCCAGATGGCACTGGCCTTCGTACGCCGTCAGCCGTTTGTGGCCAGCACCCTGCTGGGCGCAACGACGATGGAACAGTTGAAAACCAACATTGAGAGTTTCCATCTGGACCTGAGCGAGGACGTGCTGGCGGAGATTGACGCGGTGCATCAGGTTTATACCTATCCGGCACCGTAAAAAAAGCAAAACGGCAACCTCTGTTGCCGTTTTTAATGTTTGCACCCGCTTGTGAAAAGGCGCTGAAGACGACCCGAATCAGCGGCGGCGCTGCCAGACCCACAAGCCGGCAATCGCCAGCGCGAACAGTCCACCGAACCCGACGCCAATCCCCACCACAGGCGCGCCGGCTTTAACCGCCAGCGAATACAGGCCCAGCATCAGCAGCATCGCCAGGTTTTCACCGAGGTTTTGCACCGCAATAGCATTGCCCGCCCCGACCGTCTGCTTGCCACGCTCCTGCAAAAGCGCATTCAGCGGCACCACGAAGAAGCCCCCCAGAATACCAATCAGGATCAGCAGTACGTAGGCTGACAATAACGCGTGTTGCAGCGCGAAAAAAAGCACCGCAACGCCAATCAGGATCCCTGCCGGCATGCAGCGAGCAACGGTGTCGAGCGTCACCAGTTTTGCCGCTGCCCCCGCGCCCACCACAATCCCGATCGCCACCATCGCATTAAGGTAGGTTGGCGTCGCGTTGTCCGTGATCCCCAGCGCCACCGGCACCCACAGCACCAGCAGGAAGCGCAGCGTAACGCCAGCGCCCCAGAACATGCTGGTGCCCATCAAAGAGAATCGTGTTTCACCGTTACGCCACAGTACGCGGCAGGCATTGAAGAAGCTGCCGGTCATCGGCTTAAAGCGCCAGGATTGCCCCGGACGCGCCACCGGCAGTTTCGGAATAAACAGGTTAGCGACTACCGCGCCACCGTACACCACGGCACACACGCCGAGGGCCGCCAGCACGTGCCAGTCAGCGAGGACACCGCCTGCGACGGAGCCAAGCAGGATTGCCGCAATGGTGGAGGACTCCATCAGCCCATTGGCTTTCACCAGCTTATCACCGGTGGTCAACTCCCCGAGGATGCCATACTTCGCCGGGGAGTAGGCTGCGGCGCCAATGCCGACCAGCGTATAGCCAATAAACGGATTGAAACCAAAACAAATGCTGGCGGCTCCCAGCAGTTTCAGACCGTTGGCAAACATCATTACCCGGCCTTTCGGGAAGCTGTCCGCAACCTGTCCGACAAACGGTGCAAAGATAATGTAAGCGCCCACAAACACCATCTGCAGAACCGGCTGACTCCAGTCGGGGTAAAACTCAGCCTTGAGCAGTGCCAGCGTGGCAAACAGCAGCGCGTTATCGCCAAAGGCGGAAAGGAACTGGGCGGCAATCACCGCCATCATGCCTTTTGAGCGCAGAGAGGTGTTAGTGTGTACTGACTCACGCATTATGTTGTTCCGCCTGTTCAACCATGCCCTTGAGGGTCACGAAGTCGGGCTTACCGCTGCCGAGCACCGGAAGCTGTTTCAGGTAGCGAATATCACGAGGTACCGCCAGCTCCGGAATGCCGTGCTCGCGGGCATAGCTGAGTAACTGGTCGCGCTTAAGCTCGCTGTCGGTGGTGAACAGCACCAGCGCCTCGCCTTTACTTGCATCACTCTTCACAACTGTGGCATGCATCTTCTCGGCGGAGACGCCCGATGCCAGCTGTTCAACCATCTCAAGCGAGACCATTTCACCCGCAATCTTGGCAAAGCGCTTTGCACGCCCCTGGATCTGCACAAAGCCTTGCTCATCGAAACGTACAATATCGCCGGTGTCGTACCAGCCCGTTTCAATCTCGCCATTAACGTTTTCTGCAGTCGGTGCTTCCAGCACGCCGGGGTTTTCCACGCGCAGATAGCCGTTCATCACGTTTGGCCCTTTCAGCTGCAGACGGCCGCCGTCTTCAATGCCAGGCACCGCCAGCAGACGAGCATCCAGCCCAGGCAGAATTCGGCCTACTGTCCCCGGTTTCGCCGCCATTGGCACGTTGATAGAGACCACCGGCGCACACTCTGTCACGCCATACCCCTCGAGGATACGCAGACCAAATTTGTCCTGCCAGATCTGTCGCGTGCTCTCCTGCAGTTTTTCCGCGCCCGCAACCACGTAGCGCACGCGGAAGAAGTCATACGGATTGGCGAAACGCGCGTAGTTCCCGAGGAAGGTTGAGGTTCCAAACAACACGGTACAGTTACGGTCATACACCAGCTCCGGCACAATGCGGTAATGCAACGGGCTTGGATAAAGGAAGACTTCGGCACCGGTCAGCAGCGGCGTGAAAAGCCCCACCGTCAGACCAAAAGAGTGGAACAGCGGCAGCGCTGACATAAACCGGTCTTTCGCGGTAAAGTCGGCAATGCTTTTGATCTGCTCAACGTTCGCCAGAATACTCTTGTGACTGTGGACGACACCTTTCGGGTTGCCTTCAGAGCCAGAGGTGAAGAGGATAATCGCGTCGTCTTCCGGCTGCTGTTTCACCTGGGCCAGACGTGGCATCAGCAGATGAGCAAAAATCCACAGTTTGTCGCCTGTCGTCACATCCGCTTTAAGATCTTCCAGGAAGACCCAGCGTACCTGGGTAAGCTGTTCAGGAAGATGCCACAGTTTGCCTTTGTCGAGGAACTGGCGGGAGGTAAAGACGGTTTTGATTTGCGCTGCCGTGATGGCGCTGGTCAGCCCTTTCACGCCCGCCGTGTAGTTCATCATCGCCGGAATACGGCCACGGGAAACGGCACCAAAAATCACCGCCGCACTGATGCCTGCGTTGGGCAGCATCAGGCCAATCTTTTCACCCTGCTGACTGTACTTCTCAAGAATACGGCCCACGAACAATGTTTTGGTCAGCAGCTTGCGATAGGTATCCGGGGTAAAGTTGATGTCTTCGATGCAGTTTTTCTTCGCGCCGTAGCGGTGCTGTGCCGACAGCAGGGATTCATACAGCGTCTCGCGCGGGCGGACCGCCATACGCGCTTCCATCATAATCTGGTGCAGCATCTCCCCGGCAATTTTACGGCGATCGCGCGCACGGGGCGCGTCAGGCATCGGTAACGACGTTGGCGGCAGGATATGCAACGTAATTTTTGGGAACACGCGCTGCTTTACCAGCCCTTTCAGACGGCTGAAATAGGAGCGCTCCGCCCCTTCAATACGCAGTGGCACCACGGTTGCTTTTGACTTCGCCGCGACAAACCCGGCGCCGTCGTAGATTTTCATCAGTGAACCGGTCACCGAGATGCGCCCTTCCGGGAAAATAACCACCGGACGCCCCTGCTCCACCAGACGCACCAGATGTTTAATCATCATCGGTTTGGTCGGGTCGAGCGGCACAAAATCAATCAGCGGCGTGAGCCAGCGCATGTACCACTGCTGGCTGATGGAGGTATAAACCGCAAACACCGGACGCACGGGCAGAAATAGTGCCAGCAGAATGCCGTCGATAAAGGAAACATGGTTAGGTGTGATAAGAACGCGTTCGCCGCGAAGCGCCTGAGCATCGCCAGTGACGCGAATGCGAAAGAGAATACGGAAGAGTGTACGGAAGAACCCAAAAAGCATCTCAACTCCCTTTGCCAGCCAGTGTGAAGGGTTGATAGTAAATGGAGGCAGATTACACGAGAAGTGATACGGGAGCGACTGCAAAGTTGAGGCGAAAAAAAACCTGCGCATCCGCGCAGGTTGGTGCAAGAGAAGAGTACGAAACCGTACTAAGAATTCTCACCAATCAATACCTCTGGGATCTCGACTCTATCAATCTCCCCCTCATCCTCGCCATCGGACAATCGCAACAGCCTGAGGCAAAGTGTAACTAAAGGTTCAGATTGACATTATTCAGACATGACTGGCCGTGTAACGATTACACGGCCAGGGTTGTGCTGCGTCACGTTTGTGGAGGGCGAAACCCCGCGCCCCTTGAATGCACGGCGCTTTTCCGCAACACTATTTCGTGTGTAAACGCTTACCCCCACTAAGAAGGTATGTAATGGCGACAATAAAGGATGTGGCCCGTCTGGCTGGTGTTTCCGTGGCGACCGTCTCGCGCGTGATTAACGACTCCCCTAAAGCCAGTGACGCATCACGCCAGGCGGTGCAAAACGCCATGGAATCATTGAATTATCATCCGAATGCCAACGCCCGCGCCCTTGCCCAACAGTCTACTGAAACCATCGGACTGGTGGTGGGCGATGTGTCTGACCCGTTTTTTGGCGCCATGGTAAAAGCGGTTGAACAGGTTTCTTATCAGACCGGCAATTTTCTGCTGATCGGCAATGGCTATCACAACGAACAAAAAGAACGCCAGGCTATCGAACAGCTGATGCGCCACCGCTGCGCTGCGCTGGTTGTTCACGCCAAAATGATCCCCGATGCTGAACTCATTCATCTGATGAAGCAGATCCCCGGCATGGTGATCATCAACCGAATTATTCCCGGTTTTGAGAAACGCTGCGTGGCACTCGACGACCGCTACGGCGCCTGGCTTGCTACCCGCCATTTGATTCAGCAGGGCCATACCCGCATTGGTTATCTCTGCTCCAATCACCCGATTTCCGATGCCGAAGATCGCCTGCAAGGCTACTACGATGCCCTGCGCGAAAACGGTTTGCCGTGTAATGACCGGCTGGTGGCCTACGGCGAGCCAGATGAGAGTGGCGGCGAACAGGCAATGACAGAGCTGCTGGGGCGTGGACGGAATTTCACGGCGGTTGCCAGCTATAACGACTCGATGGCCGCCGGGGCAATGGGGGTGTTAAATGACAACGGAATCGAGGTGCCGGGAGAAATTTCACTCATTGGCTTCGATGATGTGCTGGTGTCCCGCTACGTGCGTCCCCGCCTGACCACCGTACGTTACCCGATTATCACAATGGCAACGCAGGCTGCGGAGCTGGCACTGGCGCTGGCCGAACAACGCCAGCCACCGGATATCACCCACCTGTTCAGCCCCACCTTAGTCCGCCGTCACTCTGTAGGTTCGCCAGCAGAAGCGGGAGAGGAATAGCGATACAGATGTACCGTTTTGTTCGGGTATTCGAGCGCATCGCCAATGTACTGCCAGCCGTAACGTTCGTAGAAGTCGCGGCAGGCAGACCACAGATGCAGTTCGTGATACCCGGCCTGCGCGGCATAGGCGATAACATGCTGCTGCAGTTTTCCCGCCAGTCCGTTACCACGCGCCGCTTCATCAACGTACAGCGCAGCCAGCCACGGACAAAGATCCTGTCGGGTGATTAAATCGCAGCGCCAGATCCCGACCGTACCCAGAAGCTGTTCGCCCTCCAGAGCAATAAAGGTCAACGGTAACGCGCCCGGCGTCTGGCTATGTTCAACGATGCTCTGGAAAAACGCCCGCGTAAGCCCGTCACCGAACGCCTGCCAGATCCAGTCAGTTACCTGTTCCGCATACTGAGGCGCGGCATAGAGAGGCAGAATAGTCACACCAGCTTCCCCTGAAACACGGGCACAGATTCAAAAAGATAACCGTCAAAATCCGGCGCATCTTCATCGGAGAGTTCAAGTAAGCTCTTTTTCACATTTTCCAGATGCTGGAACATCGCCTGCCAGGCGCCCATCACGTCACGACGGCGAAGCGCCGCGAGGATGGTTTGTCTGTCGCCCAGCCATTTCAGGCGGTATGCACGGCTGGCGATATGCCCATTGAATTGCTGCCACAGCGGGCTGCTGTCCATGTGGTGCCAGATACTCTCTACCGTTGCCAGCAGCATCTGGTTTTGCGTTGCCCCCGCCAGCACCAGGTGAAACATTTTATTGTTGTCCTGGCTGTTATCGTTGGCGGCAATGGCGCGCTGCTCCTGCTCAATAATACGGCGCAGATTGTCGATGTCTGCGCGTGTCGCCATTTTGGCAGCAAACGCAGCGATGTTGCTTTCGAGGAGCTGGCGCGCCTGCAGGATCTCAAAGGGGCCGACGTCGCTGTTCAGAAAACGTTCTTCTTCGTTTTCGTGTTCTTCAGGAATACGCATCACATAAACGCCAGAACCCTGGCGGATATCCACCGTGCCCTGCAGCTCCAGCATCAGCAATGCCTCACGCACGATGGTACGACTTACGCCGTACTTCTCAGCAATATTTCGCTCGGGCGGCAGACGGGAACCTACGGGATAGTGCCCCTGGATAATTTGCGCCCGTAAATCCTCGCCAATTTCCTGGTACTGTTTTTTTTCCGGCAGGATGACAGCCTTATCCACGTTTTCACCTGTTTTTTCAGTTAATGCGCAGGCCGGGCGTCCTCCCGGCCAGTTTGTGCGCTATTTTACCAGAACCAGCATGGTTTTCGCTTACTTCCATTCATCATCGACCGGGAGCGTGAGCACGCGCGCATCGCGCAGCTGCCGGAACCAGCTCGCCGACCTTTTCGCCCGCCTGGCGCGATTGTTATCGAGATCGATCTCAATCAGCCCGTAGCGATTTTTGAAGGCGTTCATCGGCGATACGTTGTCCGTGAAGGCCCACAGCATATAGCCATGACAGTTTGCCCCCTCCTCCCGCGCCAGCAGCGTGTAATAGAGGTGCTCGCGAATGAACGCAATGCGGTACTCGTCGTCAATGACCCCGTCACTGTTGCGAAACTGCGCTTCGTTCTCCACGCCCATCCCGCTCTCCGCCACGAACCAGTCGATGTTGCGGTAGTCATTTTTTATCCGCATCGCCATATCGTAGATAACGCGGGGGTAGATTTCCCAGCCGCGGGATTTATTCATTCGCCGTCCTGGCAGTTCGAACGGTTCGTAGTAGTACGCCGGGTGGAACGGTGTCTCCGGGTGCCAGGCACGAGACGGCACTTTCACTCGATGCGGGTAATAGAGGTTTATCCCCAGCTCATCGACGGTGTTCTGCGCAATCAGTTCCAGCTCTTCTGCGGTGTAGTCCCACGCCACCTGATGCTGTTCCAGCAGCGTAAACAGTTCTGGCGGGTAGCGCCCGTGCACCAGCGGATCGAGAAATACGCGGTTATAGAACAGATCGTACTTCTCTGCGGCGTTAACATCGTGCGGCGCGCACGAGCGAGGATAGGTGACTTCGGGGTTGAGAATACAGCCAACCGAGCCAGGGTAGCCTTTGGCGCGAAACAGCTGTACAACCTTTGCCGTCGCCAGAACCTTATGGTGGTTCCACTGCATCCATTTACCGGTATTCTGCTCGTAGGGCCAGCGCAGCGCATCGAGATAAACGCGGGTCTGTACCACGATCGGTTCATTGAAGGTAAACCAGCGGGTGACTTTACCGTGGTAGCGTTCAAAGACTTTTTCCGCATAGCGGACAAACAGGTCGACAACCTGCTTTGAAGCCCAGCCGCCGTAAGTGTCAAGCAGCACGCCCGGCAGCTCGTAATGCTCAAGGCAGATCATCGGCTCAATACCCTGACGGTGCATCTCATCGAACAACGCGTCGTAATAGGCGGCGTACTCCTCGTCCACCGTCACTTTTTCATAGTCGGTTAAAAAACGTGACCAGTTAATCGAGGTTCGGTAGTGCGTCAGCCCTGCCTGCTTCATCAGCGCCACATCCTCGCGAAAGCGGTTGATAAAGTCGGTCGCCACCGCCGGGCCATAGCCGTTGTGCCAGACGTGGCGATCGTTTTTGTACCAGAGATCGATCCACGAATCCTGCCCCGCCTTTTTGCCGCTCCAGCCTTCGGTTTGCCAGGCTGACGCGGCCGCGCCCAGAATGAAATCCTGCGGAATGGTTATCTGTTTTGTCGTCATCACATCCTCATGCATTGTCGGTCGCCTGTTGCAGCGCGGCCTGTTCGGCACGTCGTGAAGCAATCTTCACAAACGGCAGGTAGATAATGACGGCAGTCACAATGCAGATAAGCTGAGTGATGACCGCCCCCATCGATCCGGCGGTGGAGAGCCAGGCGTTGATCAGCGGCGGCGTGGTCCACGGCACCATCACCACGGCTTTACCGGCAAAGCCGGTCACGGTGGCAAAGTAACCGATAGAGCCGGTCACCAGCGGCGTGATAATGAAAGGAATGGCGAGGATCGGGTTAAGCATGATTGGCATGCCGAAAATCACCGGCTCGTTGATGTTAAAGAGCCCCGGACCAATGGAAAGCTTGGCGATCTCTTTCATCTCTTTGCGTTTGGTGGCAATCATGACCGCGATCAGCAGGCCGATGGTCAGCCCCGACCCGCCGATGCTCATGTACACATCCCAGAACGGCATGGTGATGATATTCGGCACCTCTTTGCCCTGCTCAAAGGCGCTCATATTAACGGTGATGGCGCCTAACAGCAGCGGCTCGCGGATCGGCTTGATCATCTGGTTGCCGTGAATACCAATCACCCAGAAAAGCTGTGCGACAAACATCAGCAGCAGAATGCCCGGCAGGCTTTGCACCACGCGCTCCAGCGGCTGTTGCACCACCTGATAGACCGCGTCATAGAGATACATGCCGGTGAGTTGATGGAAGACGAAACCCAATGTGGCAATTGCGGTAGTGGTGATGATCGCCGGGATCAGCGCGGAGAACGATGTCGCCACGTTTGGCGGTACGGTGTCCGGCATCCTGATCTTCAGCCCCTTGCGGTTTTCCAGCCAGCAGTAAATTTCAACCGACAGAATCGCGATAAACATGCCGAGGAACAGGCTACGGGTATCAGAGAACTGACGCAGCAGCACGTCTTTCACCACGTGCATTTCACCATCCACCAGCATCTCGACGGTTGTCGGCGTCACGCAGATAAAGCAGATCACCGCCAGCAGGCCAGGGAATAAGGATTTGATCCCGTTGATGCGGCCCAGTTCGATACCGATTAAGAACACCGCGCCAATGTTAAGGAAATTCAGGGTGGCGTAATTGAGCGCGCTGGTGATGGGTTTTAGCGTGGCGAGAAAAGAGAGGGACTGGAAGCTCGCCAGGCCATTTTTCGGATCCAGTACCATATTGGAGATCAAGACAGAGAATGCCCCAACGATGATGACCGGCATTAAGGTAATAAAGGCAGACTTGATCGCCATGATATAGCGATAACTGTTGAATTTTGTGGCAAAACTGCCCAGAGCGTCGATCAGTTTTTCCTGTAATGCCATAGGGTAATACCTCAGTAAAAGGGCTTTTATTGGATAAGGTGTACAGCCGGATACTATTGGCATACCAAAAATAGCTACATGTCGGGTTTTGTTCTGTGATTAAGCTCTCAACGACGTAACAGGTATTCCAAAATGCGGTTTATATCGATTTTGGCATACCACTTAAAACCCTGTATTTCGAACTGACCGATCGTTACCTAAAAGCGTGATCGTGCTGGAAGTTTTGCCCTTCCCGCATCGCTTATGCACCGGATGGTCTGTGTTAAACTGCAGATCGTTACGTGGAATCAGGAATGTCTAATGGCAACAATGCTGGATGTCTCATTGCGCGCGGGCGTGTCGAAAGCCACGGTATCGCGCGTGCTGAACGGCACAGGTCAGGTTAAAGAGAGTACGCGTCAGCAGGTGTTTAATGCGATGGAAGAGCTGGGCTACCGCCCGAATTTTCTCGCGCGTTCGCTGGCGAACCAGACCAGCAACAGCATTGGTCTGGTGGTCTCTACCTTTGATGGTTTTTACTTTGGTCGTCTTCTTCAGCAGGCCTCCCGACAGACGGAAACCCACGGCAAGCAGCTGATCGTCACGGATGGTCACGACGCCCCGGAGCAGGAAGAGCAGGCGGTACAAATGCTGGCCGATCGCAAATGCGATGCCATCGTGCTTTACACCCGCTACATGAGCGAAAAAGCGATCATGAAGCTGATCCATTCGGTGCAAACCCCGCTGGTGGTCATCAACCGTGAAGTCAGCCAGGCGCCCGATCGCTGCGTGTTCTTCGAACAGCAGGATGCCGCCTTTAAGGCCGTGGATTACCTGATCAACCAGGGCCACCGGGAGATCGCCTGTATCACCGTCCCGATCCACACGCCAACCGGGAAAGCGAGGCTGATGGGCTACCGTAAGGCGCTGGAAAAGCACGGCATTCGTCTGGACGAACGGCGGATAAAGTATGGCGATGCGGGAATGACGCGAGGATATGAGCTCTGCAAAGAGCTGATTGCCGACGGTATAGCGTTTAGCGCTCTGTTTGCCTGTAACGATGATATGGCGCTGGGTGCGTCCAAGGCGCTACACCAGGCGGGGCTGCGGATCCCACAGGATATTTCCCTGTTTGGCTTTGACGATGCCCCATGCGCGAAATGGCTGGAGCCAGCGCTCTCGTCGGTTTACCTGCCTATCGACAATATGATCGTTACGGCTATCGATCAGGCGATCCGGCTGGCAAAAAACCAACCGGTCGACGCGATCCCGCCGTTCACCGGTACGCTGGTATTACGCGACTCGGTCACGACGGGGCCGTACTTCACTCAGACGAGTTCCAGCGCCAGCAGCTCCTGAATGGTCTGGCGGCGGCGGATCAGCCGCGCCTTGCCGTTATCAAACAACACTTCTGGCAGCAGCGGGCGGCTGTTGTAGTTTGAGGACATTGACGCCCCGTAGGCACCGGTATCGTGCAGCACCAGATAGTCGCCTGGTTTAACTTCCGGCAGCGCGCGGGTTTCCACTTTCCCCCCTTCCTGCTGGGTAAAGACATCACCAGACTCACACAGCGGGCCCGCAACAACCGTCTCGATACGCGGCGCGTGAGTTAAATCGCGGCCATCGGCAGCCAGAGCCGAAATGTGGTGATAGCTGCCGTACATTGACGGGCGCATCAGATCGTTAAAGCCGGCGTCAATCAGCACAAAGTGCCGCGAGCCCATCTCTTTCACGCTGCGAACCTGCGCCACCAGCACCCCGGATTCAGCCACCAGGAAACGACCCGGCTCAATTTCCAGCTTCACGGCATGACCAAGATGTGCGGCGACCTGGTCACGCGCGGCGCTCCACAGGCCGTAATAGTGATCGGTGTCGATCGCCTCTTCCCCTTCACGGTAGGGAATGGAAAGACCGCCCCCGGCAGAGATCGCCTCCAGATCCTGACCAAACTCGATCACCTGGCGCACCATTGCGCCACAAACCTGCTCAAGGTGCGCGTAATCCACGCCGGAGCCGATGTGCATATGAATGCCCACCAGCTTCAGATTGTAACGCTGCAGTACGTCCAGGGCAGCGGGCATATCGGCATACCAGATACCGTGCTTGCTGTTTTCGCCGCCGGTATTGGTTTTTTGGCTATGACCGTGACCAAAGCCCGGGTTCACGCGCAGCCAGACGCGGTGGCCCGGAGAAACTTGCCCAAGCTGTTCCAGCATATCCACGGACCCGGCGTTTACCGGCACCTGTAGCTCATGGACGCGAGCAAGCGTGGCGTCGTCGATCACATCGGCGGTAAACACAATCGCGTCAGGATCGGTTTTCGGATCAAACCCGGCCGCCAGCGCGCGCTCAATCTCCCCCAGGGAGACGGAGTCGACCTTCACACCCTGCTCACGCATCAGACGCAGAATGTGGATATTGGAGCACGCCTTCTGGGCAAAACGCACCACGTCAAACTGATGCAGGGCAGCAATCTTCTCGCGAACAATCTGCGCGTCGTAGACCCACACCGGACAGCCAAACTCGGCAGGCAGGCGTAGCAGGTTTTCGGCATTCAAATCGGTATCAGTCTGGTTAAGCGGGCGTGGCATGGTCTTTCTCCGGGGTGACATTTTTTTATGATTACGCCACAGCAGGAAGAGAATAAAAAATATCGTTTTATCGCGAGTCTATGCAAAAATGATATGGACAGTTCTTTGTATTCAGGTGAACTATGCCCGCCGTCAATTTACGCCATATCGAGATTTTTCACGCCGTGATGACCACGGGCAACCTCACCGAGGCTGCGCAGATGCTCCATACCTCGCAGCCAACGGTCAGCCGCGAGCTGGCGCGATTCGAGAAAGTGCTGGGACTGAAGCTGTTCGAACGCACCCGGGGCAGGCTTCACCCGACGGTACAGGGGCTGCGCCTGTTCGAGGAAGTGCAGCGCTCATGGTACGGCCTGGATCGCATTGTCAGTGCGGCGGAAAGCCTGCGCGAGTTTCGGCAGGGCGAGCTATCGATTGTCTGCCTGCCCGTCTTTTCACAGTCTTTTTTGCCGACGCTGCTCCAGCCTTTTCTGGCCCGATATCCGGAGGTGAATCTCACGATTGTCCCGCAGGAGTCACCGCTGCTTGAGGAGTGGCTCTCCGCACAGCGCCATGATTTAGGCCTGACCGAAACCCTCTCTACGCCCGCTGGAACGGAACGCACGGAACTGCTCTCTTTAGATGAGGTGTGCGTGCTGCCAGCCGGGCACCCGCTTGCCCGCAAGCAGATTCTGACGCCAGCGGATTTTCACGGTGAGAACTACATTAGCCTGTCACAAACCGACAGCTACCGGCAGCTGCTGGATTCACTGTTTGCTGAGCATCAGGTGAAGCGCAGGATGGTGGTCGAGACCCACAGTGCGGCCTCCATTTGCGCCATGGTGCGCGCCGGGGTGGGCGTTTCGGTGGTGAATCCACTGACGGCGCTGGATTACGCCGGGCGCGATATTGTCATCCGCCCGTTTAGCCTGTCAGTCCCGTTCACCGTGAGCCTGATCCGCCCCCTCCATCGCCCGGTCTCAGCGCTGGTGGAGGCGTTTACGGAGCACCTGATAGCCCATGCCCGTCAGGTGGCGCTTCGTTTATCCGATCGGCAAAGTTTATGACAGCATAAACTCCACGGCATCGGCGGCATGAATCGCGGCGGTATCGAAGACCGGAATCGGGCTTTGCTCAACCGGCACCAGTAAACCGATTTCCGTACAGCCGAAGATCACCCCTTCCGCCCCCTGCTGCGCGAGTTTTTCAATCACGCTGACGTAATATGCCCGGGATGATTCGCTAAAGGTGCCGAGGCAGAGTTCATCAAAGATAATCTGGTTGATGCGGGCCCGGTCTGCCTCATCCGGGATCAGGCTTTCAATGCCAAACTGGCTGCTCAACCGACCGCGGTAAAAATCCTGCTCCATGGTGTAGCGCGTTCCCAGCAGCGCCACACGACGTAACCCGGATGCGGTGATGGCCCGCCCGGTTGCATCGGCAATGTGCAGGAAGGGCAGCGAACAGCGCGCTTCGATATGGGACGCGACTTTATGCATGGTGTTGGTACAGAGCAAAATCCCCTCTGCTCCCGCACGCTCCAGCCCCAGCGCGGCCTCGGACAGTATTTCCCCGGCTTTATCCCATTCACCGCTCGACTGGCAGGCTTCGATTTCATGGAAATCTACGCTGTGCAGCAGCAGGCTGGCAGAATGCAGGCCCCCCAGACGTTGCTTCACCCCTTCATTAATCAGGCGGTAATAGGGGATTGTCGATTCCCAGCTCATCCCCCCTAACAGGCCGATCGTTTTCATCATCCCTCCTTAAGTGTTTATCCCAGTGAAGCAAACTTGTGATCGTGTTTCCAGTTCTTTGTCACGTCGTTTCTTTTTAACCCCTGGTGATATAAATTAAATGAAACATTGTTTTAATACATTCCGGGGTGACGATATGTTTATTTTCCACAACGAGACCACGCTTGACGATCTGGGGAACGGCGTGACGCGCCGTATTCTTGTCCATGGCGGTAAAATGATGGCGGTGGAGGTGAATTTTGAACAGGGCGCGACAGGCCCACTGCATAACCATCCTCACGAACAGTTAACTTATGTGCTGTCCGGCGAGTTTGAGTTCACGATTGGAGATGAAAAACATGTGGTGACAGCCGGGGATACCCTCTACAAAAAGCCACATGTGATGCACGGCTGCGTGTGTCTTAAACCCGGCACGCTGCTGGATACCTTCACGCCGGTACGTGAGGATTTTTTGAAATAAAAAAAGGGCGCTGATAACAGCGCCCTTCTCGTCTGCGTTTTTTATTCCGTTACAGGCTCGACCAGAGGATTGCGACTGAGCATGGCCTCACGCAGTAATACGCTGCCACAGGCAAACAGCCCGCCCAGCAGTCCCGCCAGGATCACAATCAGGGCTTTGCCCGGACCGTCTTTTTTCACCGGCATGGATGGAGAGAGCTGATACTTGAACGGTTCAAGTTTGACGTCTTCGACAGACAGCTTTTTCAGTTGCGCCAGGTAGTATTCCCGGTTCTGGAAGTCTGCGTTCAGCTCAGCGATGTCCTTGAGATTTTTTTCAATCTGCAGTTTTTGCGCAATACCGTCGGCACCGAGCGCGACGGAATAATCCGGATCGTCTTTAACCGCCTGACCGTTGCTGTAGACCGGCTTTTTGATACCCGCCGCGTTGGCCACTTCCAGAGAATAGTTAAGACGCTGCAGATTGGTGTTGTGAACATTCGTCAGACGTACCCGATCCAGCTCCAGCTGCTGCTCCACCACTTTGGTTTTCAGGGTGATCTGGTTACGGATATTCTCCATGGTTTCCTGCTCAACAATCTGCGAGATGTAATCCACGTAACCTTTAAGAACCGTTTGCGCATCCCCCGCCGTCGGCGCGGTGAAGCTCAATGTCCACGAGACGTACGGCGCTTTATCCGCATCTTTTGCCAGGGTGTTATCTACCGCTTTCATCTTTTCGGAGATATTGACCACCGCACGATGCAGCTCAAGCGGATCCACGTCAGTGCCTTCCAGCTGTGCCATCACGTAAGGTGAGGATTTCATGTACTCCTCAAGCAACGACTGCGACTGGAACTTTTTAATAAACTGGTTAAACACGTCCGGACGGGTAATTTTCACGTCCACGTCGAGCACCTGCAGGGCGACCATCATCTGGCGCAGCGGGTTCCACTGCGTCTGTTCCGCCGGTGTGATCACCGCTTTACTGGTCCATTTTTGTGGCAGTAAGAACGCGATGGCCAGTCCAACCAGTGCGAATGCGAAGGCAATCACGATGATACGTTTTTTTGCCGCCAGAAGAACTTCTAACAGTCCCAGAAGGTCAATTTCTTTGGAACTGACTGCCGGGGCCGCGTAATGGGGGAAGTCGAGATCCGTATTTTTTTTGAAATCCATTGCTGACATAGCCATTCTTCTTTTGAGGGTGCAGACCATTTCTGCCTGATTGGTTACAGTGGTCCGATGATACAAGAAAGTAAGAATTATCTGAACGAAAGAATGATCCAGCTGTAGACCTGCTATCAGAATTAGTAGTTAGTTTCTCCACGGTATTGTCTTTATTAATCATCCAGTTCTTTCCGCCCGCCCTCCTCTCTCTTCTTTGAACGCCTGAAATAGCGCAAAAATGCCATCCCCATCACCTTATTGAAACACCGTTTCGACTTTGATCACATTTCCGCTATTAAGCGAATGACGCAGAAACAAATAGCAATAATATAAAATAAAACGACGTTTTATTATCCAGGAACACGAGTTCTACCGTATTGAAACCCAGGCGTTTCGCTCAACGATGAAATCGAAAAAAGTCTTATAAAACAAAGTTAAATGAAGTAACCGTGACACGTATTACCCAGAACATCGCCGTTCAGGCTCGGTTTCGACAGCCTGAAAGGTTGTTACAGACGCAGATTCCGTTTTAAACCATTGATTACCAGGTAGGTAAGTATGAATGAAAACAAGCTGCTGGGGCTCGCGTGGATATCACCCTACATCATTGGGTTGATACTCTTTACGGCTTTCCCCTTCGTCTCATCGTTTTTCCTGAGTTTTACGGATTATGACCTGATGAGCCCGCCGGTATTTAACGGCATTGAAAATTATCGCTACATGTTTACGGAAGACACGCTCTTCTGGACATCAATGGGAGTGACGTTTGCGTATGTATTTCTGACCATTCCCCTGAAGCTCGCCTTTGCATTAGGGATTGCGTTTGTTCTGAACTTTAAATTACGCGGTATTGGATTCTTCCGTACCGCCTACTATATTCCGTCGATCCTCGGCAGCTCCGTGGCCATTGCTGTTTTGTGGCGCGCGCTCTTTGCTATTGATGGTCTGCTGAACAGCTTTATTGGCGTATTTGGTTTTGACCCGGTGAACTGGCTGGGTGAGCCCTCGCTGGCCCTGATGTCGGTCACCCTGCTGCGCGTCTGGCAGTTCGGTTCCGCGATGGTCATCTTCCTGGCCGCGCTGCAAAACGTTCCGCAGTCGCAGTATGAAGCGGCGATGATCGATGGGGCATCCAAATGGCAGATGTTCACGAAAGTGACCGTGCCGCTGATCACGCCGGTAATTTTCTTCAACTTCATTATGCAGACCACCCAGGCGTTCCAGGAATTTACCGGACCGTATGTCATTACCGGCGGCGGGCCAACGTATTCCACTTACCTGTTCTCACTCTACATCTACGACACCGCGTTTAAATACTTTGACATGGGTTACGGCGCAGCACTGGCGTGGATCCTGTTCCTGGTGGTGGCCATTTTTGCCGGTATCGCCTTTAAGTCATCGAAATATTGGGTGTTCTACTCCGCCGATAAAGGAGGCAAAAATGGCTGATATCCAACAACTTTCCACGGCGAGGACGATTGCCGAGCGTGAAGTCGCCCGCACGCTGCGCAGAGAGAAAATTAACGCCGCAGTGCGCTACGTGATCCTGCTGTTTGTCGGCCTGCTGATGCTTTATCCGCTGGTGTGGATGTTCTCGGCGTCGTTCAAACCGAACCACGAGATTTTCACCACTCTCAGCCTGTGGCCTGCCCATGCGACCTGGGACGGTTTTGTGAATGGCTGGAAAACCGGCACCGAATACAACTTCGGCCATTACATGCTGAACACCTTTAAGTATGTGATCCCGAAAGTGATCCTGACCATTATCTCCTCCACCATCGTGGCGTACGGCTTTGCGCGCTTTGAAATCCCGTGGAAGAAATTCTGGTTCGCTACCCTCATCACCACCATGCTGCTCCCCAGCACCGTGCTGCTGATCCCGCAGTACCTGATGTTCCGTGAAATGGGCATGCTCAACAGCTATATGCCGCTGTACCTGCCGCTGGCCTTCGCCACCCAGGGGTTCTTCGTCTTCATGCTTATCCAGTTCCTGCGCGGCGTGCCGCGTGACATGGAGGAGGCGGCGCAAATTGACGGCTGTAACTCGCTTCAGGTGCTGTGGTACGTGGTGGTGCCGATCCTGAAACCGGCCATTATCTCCGTCGCCCTGTTCCAGTTCATGTGGTCAATGAACGACTTTATCGGGCCGCTGATTTATGTCTACAGCGTGGATAAATACCCGATAGCACTGGCTCTGAAAATGTCCATCGACGTCACCGAAGGGGCGCCGTGGAACGAAATTCTGGCAATGGCGAGCATCTCCATTCTGCCATCCATCATTGTCTTCTTCCTGGCACAGCGCTACTTCGTCCAGGGCGTCACCAGCAGCGGAATTAAAGGTTAAGAGGGAAATATTATGGCTGAAGTTATCTTCAACAAACTGGAAAAGGTCTACTCCAACGGCTTTAAAGCGGTACATGCCATTGACCTGAAAATCGCTGAAGGAGAGTTCATGGTGATCGTTGGCCCCTCCGGCTGCGCCAAATCCACCACCCTGCGCATGCTGGCCGGCCTGGAAACCATCAGCGGGGGTGAAGTCCGCATCGGCGATAAGATTGTGAACAACCTCGCGCCGAAAGAGCGCGGGATTGCGATGGTGTTCCAGAACTACGCGCTCTATCCCCACATGACGGTGCGTGAAAACCTGGCCTTTGGTCTGAAGCTGAGCAAACTGCCAAAAGATCAGATTGAATCTCAGGTCAACGAAGCGGCCAAAATCCTTGAGCTGGAAGAGTTACTCGACCGCCTGCCACGCCAGCTTTCCGGCGGCCAGGCACAGCGCGTGGCGGTAGGCCGTGCGATTGTGAAAAAGCCGGATGTATTCCTGTTTGACGAACCGCTGTCAAACCTCGACGCCAAACTACGCGCCTCAATGCGCATTCGTATTTCCGACCTGCATAAGCAGTTAAAGAAATCCGGTAAACCGGCGACCACCGTCTACGTCACCCACGACCAGACCGAAGCGATGACCATGGGCGACCGCATCTGCGTGATGAAACTCGGCCACATCATGCAGGTTGATACCCCGGACAACCTCTACCACAAGCCGAAAAACATGTTCGTGGCAGGCTTTATCGGCGCGCCGGAGATGAACATTCGTCAAAGCCTGCTGGTGGAAAGCGCCGGGAAACTGCACATCGCCATCGGCAATGAAACCATGCCGCTGAACGCCGGGATGCAGGAGAAAGTCTCCGCTTATGCCGGGCAGGCCATTTACTACGGCGTACGTCCGGAATTCGTTTCCCTCTCCGACGCACCATTCGTTGACGGGGGCTGCAGTGGCGAAATGGTTCGCGTGGAAAACATGGGCCACGAATTCTTCGTCTATCTGAAGGTTGCGGACTACGAACTGACCGCCAGAATTCCATCCGATGAAGCTAAGCCAATGATTGATAAAGGCCTTCATCGCAAGGTGTATTTCAAATTTGATATGAATAAATGTCATATTTTTGACGCAAAAACTGAACAGAACCTCTCTCTCTGATGGAGTTTATAAAAATGAAAAAAGTGCTTTTAAGCGCAGCAATCTCCGCGACGCTGGGCCTTACCGCTTTGCCATCGATGGCGCAAGATGTCGAATTACGCATGTCCTGGTGGGGCGGTAATGGCCGCCATCAGGTGACGTTGAAAGCGCTGGAGGAATTCCATAAGCAGAACCCGGATATCAACGTTAAAGCAGAGTACACCGGCTGGGATGGGCACCTCTCCCGCCTGACCACCCAAATTGCGGGCGGCACCGAGCCGGATGTGATGCAGACCAACTGGAACTGGCTGCCAATCTTCTCGAAAACCGGCGACGGGTTCTACGACCTGAACAAAATGAAAGACGTGATCGACCTGACCCAGTTCGATCCCAAAGAACTTCAGTCCACCACCATCAACGGCAAGCTGAACGGCATTCCGATCTCCGTCACCGCACGCGTGTTCTACTTCAACGACGAGACCTGGAAAAAAGCCGGTATTGCATACCCGAAAACCTGGGACGAGCTAATGGCGGCGGGTAAAACCTTCGAGAGTAAACTCGGCAAGCAGTACTACCCGGTCGTGCTGGAGCATCAGGACACGCTGGCGTTGCTGAACTCGTACATGATTCAGAAGTACAACATCCCTGCCGTGGACGAAAAAACCAAGAAGTTCGCCTACAGCAAAGCGCAGTGGGTGGAATTCTTCCAGACCTACAAAACGCTGGTGGATAGCCACGTCATGCCGGACACCAAATACTATGCGTCGTTTGGTAAGAGCAACATGTATGAGATGAAGCCGTGGATCCAGGGAGAATGGGCGGGAACCTACATGTGGAACTCCACCATCAACAAGTATTCCGACAACCTGAAGCCACCGGCAAAACTGGTGCTGGGCAGTTACCCGATGCTGCCGGGCGCAACCGATGCGGGCCTTTTCTTCAAACCGGCGCAGATGCTCTCGATTGGTAAATCCACCAAAAACCCGGAAGCGGCGGCGAAACTGATTAACTTCCTGCTGAACAGCAAAGAGGGGGTAGACACGCTGGGTCTGGAGCGTGGCGTGCCGCTGAGTAAAGCCGCGGTGCAGTTCCTGACCGAAGACGGCACCATCAAAGAGAGCGATCCGTCGGTCGCGGGGCTGCGTCTGGCGCAGTCTCTGCCGGCCAAACTTTCCGTGTCACCTTACTTTGACGATCCGCAGATTGTGGCCCAGTTCGGCACCTCTCTGCAGTACATCGATTATGGACAGAAATCCGTGGAAGAGACCGCCGCTGACTTCCAGCGTCAGGCTGAACGTATTCTGAAACGCGCGATGCGCTAACAAAAAGCCGGGTGGCCTCTTCGCCACCCGGCAACAGATTACACGCCAATATTACGCAGCTTCTCGCCGGACATCAGCCTGCGCTCGATATGCTCCAGCGTGACACCTTTGGTTTCAGGGATCAGCCAGAACGTGACCCCGATAAACGCGACGTTAAGAACCGTATAGAGCCAGAAGGTTCCTGCCGCGCCAATTGAATCCAGCAGCGTCAGGAAGGTCGCGCCGATGATCATGTTCGACACCCAGTTGGTGGTCGTGGAACAGGTGATGCCAAAGTCACGGCATTTGAGCGGCTGAATTTCGGAACACAGGATCCACACGACGGGCGCAGCGCTCATCGCATATCCGGCAATACACATCATGGTCATGCCAACAGAGAGCCAGGAAAGACCGCTTGAGGCCGTGCCGTTATCAAACTGCATCAGGCAGTAGCCAAGGATCAGCGTACCGAGCGCCATGACGCTAAAGCCAATCTTGAGTGCCGGTTTACGTCCGGCTTTATCCACGGTGAACACCGCGATAAAGGTGGCGAACATAAAGGTCAGCCCCACCACCAGCGTGGCAACCATTTGTTGTTCCGTGGTGGTGAACCCCGCCATTTTGAAGATACGTGGCGCGTAGTACATGATGATGTTCATCCCGGTGAACTGCTGCATCGCCTGCAGCAACATGCCGAGGAACACCGCGCGACGTACGTTGCGGTTGATCTTAAACAGCGCCCAGCCCCCCTGCTTCAGCTTCAGGCTTTCGCGGATCTCGTTCAGCTCTTCACGTGCTTTTTCTGAGGTATCACGCAGCATCCGCAGCACCTCTTCCGCTTCCACATGACGGCCCTTTTGCGCCAGCCAGCGCGGACTGTTTGGCAGGAAAATCACCAGAACAATCAGCACCAGCGCCGGGAGCGCCAGCACGCCCAGCATCGCGCGCCAGTTGCCGCTGTAGCTGAAATAAGTGTCAGACAGAAACGCCAGCACGATACCCAGCGTCACCATCAACTGGTACATACTGATCATCTTGCCGCGCACGTTCTCGCTCGCCATTTCGGAGAGGTACAACGGCGCAGTGTAAGAGGCAATCCCCACCGCCACACCGAGCAGCACGCGGGAGAGCAGCAGCATTTCCACGTTCGTGGCAAATGCTGACCCAATGGAGCCGGCGACAAACAGAATCGCCCCCACCATCAGGCTGTATTTTCGCCCGAGGCGGAACGAAAGCCAGCCGTTAAACAGCGCGCCGATGGCCGCACCCAGCATCATGCTGCTGACCACCCACTCCTGCAGGCGGTTACTCAACGTAAAGTGATCGGTGATAAAGGGCAGCGCCCCGGCGATCACGCCAATATCCAGACCGAACAGTAAACCGGCCACTGCAGCCGCGATGGAGACAAACTGATTCATGCGTCGGGTATCACGCAACGCGGCGGGCATAAGGGTAGAGTCATTTATAGATGTCATATTTTCCTGCCTGAACAGCGAAATTCGTTAACTGAAATTACGAGATAGCGCGGAAAAGTGTCAGGCCGTAATTCGCGAAGATATGGATTATTTCGCTGTGGCATAGCGATCTGTGATGGACATTACAATTTCAACTAACGAAGAAATACCGCCAGTTTTTATTAATCATTTAATTTTTAAGCAATAAAACTGTGATGCATATCATTTATGATTTTTTAGTATGGATTTTTCGTCTTGAGCCATATGGATAATGGCAATTTTTGGACAAAAAAAACCTCCACCCACGGGTAGAGGTTTAAGACGGAACACGCAATTAACGCGCCAGCCAGCCGCCATCGACCGCCACGGTATAGCCGTTGATGTAATCGGATGCCGGAGAGGCCAGGAATACAATCGGCCCCTTAAGATCGTCCGGAAGGCCCCAGCGGCCCGCCGGGATACGGTCGAGGATTTCCGCGCTACGCTGTTCGTCAGCACGCAGCTGCTGAGTGTTATTCGTCGCCATGTACCCCGGCGCAATCGCGTTGACGTTGATGTTGTGCTTCGCCCACTCGTTTGCCAGCAGACGGGTAACGCCCATCACCGCGCTCTTGGATGCGGTATAAGACGGCACGCGGATACCGCCCTGGAAGGAGAGCATAGAGGCGATATTAATGATCTTGCCGCCTTTCCCCTGGGCAATGAAATGTTTCGCCGCCGCCTGGGATATAAAGAACACGCTCTTAATGTTCAGGTTCATCACGTCGTCCCAGTCGCGCTCGCTGAAATTAATCGCGTCTTCACGGCGAATCAGTCCGGCATTGTTCACCAGAATGTCGATATGGCCGAATTCCGCCACCGCGCGATCCAGCAGTTCAGGGATGGCGTCAATTTTACGCAGATCGGCGGTCAGGCTCAGAAAACGACGCCCCAGCGCGGTGACGCGCTCGATGGTTTCAGTAGGCTCAACAATGTTAATCCCGACGATATCGCAGCCCGCTTCCGCCAGCCCTAACGCCATACCCTGGCCCAGTCCGGTGTCACAACCGGACACCACAGCCACTTTACCCTGCAGAGAAAATGCATCCAGAATCATGTTTGTTCCTTAATCTTTCAGCGCCTGTCACCAACAGGCAGGTTTATGCTTAACTGACTGCGGCTAGCGCAGATCGTTAACCGCGACGTGGTCCATGTCATCAAAGACCTGGTTTTCACCGACCATACCCCAGATGAAGGTGTACGCTTTCGTGCCTACGCCCGAATGAATAGACCAGCTCGGCGAAATCACCGCCTGCTCGTTATGCATCACGATATGGCGCGTTTCCTGCGGTTGCCCCATCATGTGGAACACGCAGGCGTCCTCGTCCATGTTGAAGTAGAAATACACTTCCATACGGCGCTCGTGGGTATGGCACGGCATGGTGTTCCACAGGTTGCCCGGAGCAAGCTCGGTCAGCCCCATGCTGAGCTGGCAGGTTTCCAGCACATCCGGAACAAAGTATTTATTGATGGTGCGACGGTTGCTGGTGAGGTTGTCACCCAACGTCACCGGGGCGACATCCGCCGGGGTCACTTTTTTGGTGGGATACGGGGTATGTGCGGGCGCACAGTTGTAGTAAAACTTCGCCGGTTTACCGCTGTCGATGCTGGCGAACACGACCTCTTTCGCCCCTTTACCGACATACAACGCGTCGCGATGACCTATCTCATAGCACTGTCCGTCTACGGTGATGGTGCCGGGGCCACCGATGTTAATCACGCCCAGCTCGCGACGCTCAAGGAAATAGCTCACACCAAGCTGTTTACCCACTTCACCGCCCACGGAGACGGTCTGCGTCACCGGCATAATCCCGCCAATGATAATACGGTCGATATGGCTGTAGACCATGGTGTACTTATCGGCCTCGAACACCTGCTCGACTAAAAACTCATTGCGCAGCCCCTGAGTATCCAGCGTTTTGGCGTGCGCACTGTGGATGCTTTGTCTGACGTCCACCGTAACCTCCAGAAATGATCGTGCCCGCAGGCAGAAAATTAACGAAACGACGTTCCGTTTTCATGATGAGCACAGTCTAGCCCCAGAGAAGGGGGTTTTCAATTACATTTAAAACAACGTTTCATTTTTTCTGTTTGTTTATACCAGAAATGGCGTTCGGATCACGATAAAGAGAGCCAGACAGTAATCTCGCCAATGAAACAGACAAAGTGCGCCATCAGTCACACATAATGAAACATTGTTTTGATAATTTAACACTCACTTTTTAATCTACTTTTATCGTTCAAAGGAGTGCATTATGGCTAAAGGTATGCGGGTCAAGCTGAACTACGCGGTCAGCCACGATCCGGATACAGGCGTGGAAGTCACCCGCCTGACCCCACCCGACGTGACCTGTCACCGCAACTACTTCTACCAGAAGTGCTTCTTTAATGATGGCAGCCACCTGCTGTTCGCAGGAGCGTTTGACGATCACTGGAACTACTACCTGCTGGATCTGCAGAAGGCCGAAGCGGTACAGCTGACGGAAGGCGCGGGGGATAATACCTTTGGCGGGTTCCTCTCTCCGGATGATAAATCCTTCTACTATGTGAAGAACGACCGCACGCTGCTGGAGGTGGATCTCCATACCCTGGTAGAACGCGAGGTGTACCGTGTCCCTGATGACTGGGTCGGTTACGGTACCTGGGTCGCCAACAGCGACTGCACCAAACTGGTTGGGATAGAAATCGCCCGACGTGACTGGACGCCGCTCAACGACTGGAAAATTTTCCACGACTTCTTCCATAAGGGGCCGCACTGTCGACTGCTGCGGGTGGATCTGAAAACCGGTTTAAGCACCACAATCCACGAAGAGAAAAACTGGCTTGGCCACCCTATCTATCGTCCGTTCGATGACAACACGGTGGCGTTTTGCCATGAAGGGCCCCACGACCTGGTCGACGCCCGCATGTGGCTGGTCAACGAAGATGGTACGCACGTGCGCAAAGTGAAAACGCATGCGGAAGGCGAAAGCTGTACCCATGAATTCTGGGTGCCGAACGGTTCTGCACTTGTGTATGTCTCTTATCTGAAGGGCCAAAAGGGCCGCACCATCTGCAGCTTCAATCCGGATACGGGCGTCAATGACGCAGTCATGCCAATGCCCGCCTGTTCCCATCTGATGAGCAACGTTGACGGCTCCCTGCTGGTGGGCGATGGTTCAGGCACGCCGGTTGATGTGAAGGATACGCACGGTTACACCATTGATAACGATCCTTATCTGTACGCCTTTGACGTGGCGAAAAAAAGTTACTTCCGCATTGCCCGTCACGATACCTCCTGGGCAACGGTGGCAAATAGCCGCCAGGTCACCCACCCGCATCCCTCCTTTACTCCGGATGAGAAAGCGGTGCTGTTCAGTTCCGATAAAGACGGTCAACCCGCCCTCTATATCGCGAAACTTCCTGAGCAACCTGAAATGTTGCATGCATGATTTGAGTTTGTGTTTCTGTAACTGGCCTTGCCCTCCGTTTCGGAGGGCTTTTTTTTCAGTGGGCTTTTGCCCGTTGGGCGGCGCTTATCAGACATGGGTAAGCCGGGTAGGCACTGGCGCTACCCGGCAATGTTCAGCGGAATAATGTGATATCAGAAAGAATAGGCCACGCCTAAACGAAGGCGGGTCTGGCGTTCATCGGTATCTTTCACGCCGATGTTACCCACTTCAACATACGGTGCCCAGTTTTTATCCCACTTATACGCCAGCTTGGCGTTATATTCGTTGGAATAATCTTTGTTATTATTACGAACCATACCTTCAGAACTCTTCGCATAAACATAATTGAGTTCGGTACGCCAGTCACCCATTACCCAGCCAACCCAGGCATCACCACGGTTAACTTTGTCGTCATCTTTATTCGAGCTTGACGGGTAGCGGGTATATTCATAACGATAACGCGCGGCAACATAGAAGCCATTGTCGAAACTATATTGCAGATGCAGATTCGGTTTATATATTGTGCGGCTATCGTTACTTTCAAGGGTAAACGCCGGCGTCAGTGCAATATTCTCAGTCGCTTTCCAGCGCCAGCTAATTTGATCTTCATGCCCGTTACCCACCACATCCGCAAACGGCTGGTCGGCTTTATCACCACCGGATTTCCATTTAGCTTCTACAGAAAAACCGACCCCGTTAGCAAAGCGATGTGAGACCGAGACACGGTCAGCATTGGCACCACTGTCGATATATTCATGGCGCAGATCGACGGTAACGGCCTGAGCCATGAAGGACGTACCGATAAGGGAAGTAAGGACCAGAGATTTCTTAAACATGAAAAAACCCTCAACTGAAATAATGTTTCTTATTTATGAAACTGCAGTTTATTTTTTAAAGAACATTATTTTAGTGACAGGGATCGTAATTATTTGTTTCATTTTTTTTGGCAAAGATGGACGTGACCCCCATCAACAAACAGGGTGTATTAACGTGAAATTATCGGAGGGGGATCACACTAAGACGTTAACAACGATAATAATTAAGGCCGTAATTATTCAATACCAGAGTGAGAATGTACTAATAACGGTTAATTCGTCATACGTTATGTAAAAAAAAACCTCCTGAAGGGAGGCTCTTTTATGCGGGCGGGATTTTAGCGTTCAATGGCGAGGGCGACACCTTGTCCACCACCGATACAGAGCGTCGCAATGCCTTTGCGGGCATTGCGCTTTTTCATCTCATGCACCAGCGATACCAGAATTCGACAACCGGACGCGCCGATAGGATGACCCAGTGCGATTGCCCCACCGTTCACGTTCACCCGCAGGGGATCCCATTCCAGCATTTTGCCAACCGAGATTGCCTGTGCGGCAAAGGCCTCGTTGACTTCAATCAGATCCACATCAGAGAGCTGCCACCCTGCGCGCTCCAGGCAGCGACGGGTAGCATAAACCGGGGCGATACCCATTAACGCAGGATCAACACCCACGCTGGCAAATGCCTTAATGCGGGCCAGGACGGGCAGATCCAGCTCGAGGGCTTTGCTTTCACTCATCATCATCACGGCCGCAGCGCCATCATTAATGGAGGAGGCATTTCCCGCCGTCACTGAGCCCTGAGTTTCAAACGCAGGATTGAGCCTCGCCAGCCCTTCAGCGCTGGCGTCGGTGCGCGGCTGCTCATCGGTATCCACCACGGCAGCCTCACCATTCTGACGCTGCGTGCTGACCGGGACGATTTCATCCCGAAAGCGCCCGGCATCAATCGCCGCGCGCGCTTTTTGCTGCGAGCTTAACGCGTAAGCGTCCTGCAACTCACGGCTGATACCATACTCACGAGCCAGATTTTCCGCCGTCACGCCCATATGATAGTCATTGAACGCATCCCACAGACCGTCATGCACCAGACTGTCGAGCAACTGGCTGTTGCCCAGCTGCGCGCCGGTACGGCTGTCGGTCAGCACGTGTGGTGCCCGGCTCATATTTTCTTGTCCGCCGGCAATCACGACATCCGCTTCACCACACTGAATGGCCTGCGTCGCCAGATGCAGCGCTTTTAACCCTGAGCCACAGACGTCGTTGATGGTGATAGCGGAGACGGTATTGGGCAGGCCACCCTTGAGCGCCGCCTGACGGGCAGGGTTTTGCCCGGCACCGGCGGTCAGCACCTGTCCCAGGATCACCTCATCAATTTCATGTGCTGCAATCCCGCTGCGTTCCACCAGCGCTTTCACCACTACGCTGCCCAAATCAACAGCCGAGTGGCGTGCAAGCGCCCCCTGAAAACAGCCGATAGCCGTACGCAACGCACCCACTATAACGACATCTTTCATCACAACCTCTGTGTTAAATGACATGACGATAGTAGTGGATTGTTATTAGCAATTATCTTAATTGTTTAAAAATAGTGAGTTTAATCACAAGGATTAGCGCGCATCCTGCAGATACTGCCGCAGCCAGCTTCCGGCAACGCCGGGCGGGGATCGTTTATTCCAGAGCAGATCGATACCGATCGCCCGTGGCCAGCCGGGGACATTCAGCTGCACCAGCGATTTCGCGGCGGCAAATTCATCCACCAGCGCGCACGGCAGCACGCACCAGCCAAATCCCTGTACCGCCATACTGAGCAGTAACAGGTAGTTGGGTGCCGACCAGACGGGTCCGCGTGCGAGCGTTGCCTCCCGCTCCAGATAGGTGCTAAGCCGCAACTCCCGCCAGCCGTGCAGCTCATCGGCCTGGATTTCTTGCTGCCCGGCCAGAGGATGGTTGGTCGCGACATAGATTGCCATTCGGGTCTGTATCGGCAACCGGGTAAAACCAATATCGGTCGGATAACTGTCACGCGCTTCCGTGAGACCAACCTGCGCACGCGACTTCTGCAGCAGATCGATAACGTCCTCTTCCTCGCCAATCAGGCATTCAAATTCGGTATGGGGAAAGCGCTGGTCGAACTGGTTCATCAGGTCTTCCAGCACGTCCGGGTTGAGGGTATCGGAAAGAACAAACGTCAGGCGCGCCTCCGTTTGTGCCGTTAACGACACCGCCAGTTCGTCAAGCCGCGTGCTGGCCGCGAGGATCGCCTGCACATAACCCAGCACCTGTTCGCCCTGGGCGGTTAACACCGGCTGACGGGCCGAACGGTCAAACAGATCAAAGCCCAGATCGGCTTCAAGATTGGCGATGGATGTGCTCACGGTCGACTGGCTTTTACGTAACCGACGCGCGGCGGCAGAAAAAGAGCCAGCCGCGACGGTCTCAACGAATGCGATAAGGGCTTCAGGTGAATAACGCATGCACTATCTACTTTATCGATGGATACCATCTTTAATATATCACCTTTAGCGATAACAATAGGCCGCATCAACGCCAAAATGCGTATTCACGAGGTCTAAAACTATGCAACATCAGGATGCACTCCAACGTAAACTGCCGGAGCGGATCTTTCATGCCGTCTGTTTCGAAGGGATTGCCACGGCGATCCTCGCCCCGACGGCGGCGTGGCTTATGCAACGTTCCGTGGTGGAGATGGGTGGATTGACCATTATCCTGGCAACCACCGCCATGCTCTGGAACATTATCTATAACGTCGGCTTCGACCGTTTCTGGCCGGTTCACCGCATCACACGCACGGCAAAAATTCGCGCACTGCATGCGCTGGGATTCGAGTGCGGGTTTATTGTGATCGGCGTGTCGATAGTCGCCGCGGTGCTGGGCGTCACGCTGCTGCAGGCATTCACACTGGAAATTGGTTTCTTCCTGTTCTTCCTGCCGTACACCATGTTCTATAACTGGGCTTACGATACGCTGCGCGAGAAATTCCTTAAACGTCGCCAGCAGCGACGCGCCCTCGCAGGCTAATTCCCTCTGGCCGGACGCCCGCTCCGGCCAAACTCCTTCGAAGCAACTGCGCTCTCAACCCATAATTATGGTAAATTGCGCTCCATTCTGTTGGTTTGATAGTTGATACGTTGCTCTAATGTCGAAAATTTGGTCAAAAGATGAGACTCTCTGGAGTTTCGCTCTCTATGGCACGGCCGTGGGCGCAGGAACGCTGTTCTTGCCCATTCAGCTGGGCTCCGCAGGCGCTATCGTCCTGTTTATCACTGCCCTTGTGGCCTACCCATTAACCTACTGGCCGCACCGCGCGCTGGCACAATTCATCCTGTCGTCGAAAACAAAAGGCAATGAAGGGATCACCGGCGCCGTCTCCCATTATTACGGCAGGAAGATAGGCAACCTGATCACCACGCTCTATTTCATCGCCTTCTTCGTGGTGGTGCAGATTTATGCAGTGGCCATCACCAACTCGTTAACTGAGCAGCTGGCAAAACACATGACGGTGGATACCGCCGTTCGCGTGCTGGTCAGTTTTGGCGTGGTGCTGGTGTTAAATCTGATCTTCCTGATGGGACGGCATATCACCATAAAAGTGATGGGCTTCCTGGTGTTTCCGCTGATCGCCTACTTCCTGTTTGTCTCGCTCTATCTGACCGGAAGCTGGCAACCCGCGCTGCTCACAAGCCAGATGGCATTTGACCGCCATACGCTGCATCAGGTCTGGATTTCGATCCCGGTGATGGTATTCGCTTTCAGCCATACGCCAATTATCTCGACGTTTGCCGTTGACCGCCGTGAAAAGTTTGGCGACGCCGCCATGGACAAGTGCAAGAAAATCATGAAGGTGGCGTACCTGATTATCTGCCTGAGCGTGCTGTTCTTCGTCTTCAGCTGCCTGCTCTCAATTCCACCGTCCTATATCGTTTCGGCAAAAGAGGAAGGGGTAACCATTCTGTCAGCGCTGTCGATGATGCCCTCTTCTCCGACATGGCTGGGGATTTCCGGGATTATTGTGGCGATTATCGCCATGTCGAAATCGTTCCTCGGCACCTATTTTGGGGTGATCGAAGGGGCGACGGAGATTGTGAAGTCATCGCTGAACCAGGTGGGCGTGAAAAAGAGCCGCGCCTTTAACCGCGCGATCTCCATCATGGGGGTGTCGTTAATCACCTTTGCGGTGTGCTGCATTAATCCGAATGCCATTTCGATGATTTATGCCATCAGCGGTCCGCTTATCGCCATGATCCTGTTTATCATGCCGACGCTGTCGACGTACCTGATCCCGTCCCTGAAACCGTACCGATCTGTCGGCAACCTGTTGACGCTGATCGTTGGCGTACTGTGCGTGTCAGTGATGTTTGTAGGCTAAAAGCCCCTGCGCCCGGCGCTCTGCCGGGCGCGTTATTCGTCACGCCCTGAGAGGTCGAGCGGAAACGGCCTGTCCTGCACGACCGTTTTCATGACCAGCGTTGAGCGAAGATGCTGAACGCCGGGCATCGCAGAGAGCTTCTCATCATAGAGTTTCTGAAAAGCCGGCAGGTCGCGGGTCACGACGTGCATCAGATAATCAGGATCGCCAAACAAACGCTGCGCCAGCACAATTTGCGGGATCTCTTCCACCGCCTCCTCAAAGGCGCTCACCGCTTTTCTGTCACCCTCTTTCAGAGTCGCAAACACGATCGCCAGAAAGTTAAACCCCATTTTGGCGGGATCGAGACTGGCCCGGTATCCCGTAATGGCCCCGCTTTGCTCCAGCGCCCGCACGCGCCGGTGACACGGCGAGAGGCTCAGGTTCACCCGTTCAGCCAGCTCCGTAAGAGATAAACGGCCATCAGCCTGCAACTGCGCAAGAATTTTTCGATCAATGCTGTCCATGTGGAAGATTTTGTCAATTTCACCGTCTTTTGAGCATAACATTGAAAACTCATTTCGTCCGGATACCGATATGCTTTCTCTCTGTTGACGGGTGAAATTCTGGAGTTTTACAGACGATGGAAATGAGTATTGTGGCCGGGTTTTGGGTGGTGTCTTTCCTGCTCATCATGACGCCGGGCGCCGACTGGGCTTACGCCATTAGCGCCGGCATCCACGGGCGGCGCGTGGTACCCGCAGTGATGGGCCTCATGTCCGGGCATCTGCTGGCGACACTGATTGTGGTCGCGGGCGTGGGCGTCATGATGGCGCAACATCCGCTGGCATTATCCGGGCTGACGATAGCGGGAGCACTTTACTTGCTGTGGCTTGGTATCTCACTGTTACGCGCTCCTGGCGCACCGGAAAGCGCCACAACCTCGGCGGCAAACTGGAAACAGTGGGCGGTGAAGGGATTATGTATCAGCGGCCTTAACCCGAAAGTTTTTTTGCTGTTCCTGGCCCTGCTTCCACAATTTACTGACCCGAAGGGAAGCTGGTCGGTTGCGATGCAGATGTCCGCGCTGGGCTTGCTACACCTCATCACCTGTACGCTGGTCTATCTGCTGGTGGGATACGGTTCAAAAGCCATCCTGGCCACCCGCCCGCAGGCCGCGCGTCTGGTGAGCAGAGCATCAGGGGGAATGATGGTAGTGATTGCGGTGGTACTGCTGTTTGAACAGATCAGATGAAAAAACACCGGCCATTGCCGGTGTGTTTCTACGCCCGAATATCGTCATATTCCCGCGTATTATCAAACTCATGTTTGGCAAACGGGCATAGCGGGATAATTTTTCGATTTTCACCGCGCATCTTCGCGACCACTTTTGCCACCAGCTGTTTACCCACACCTTGCCCTTTCAGGCTCGGATCCACATCGGTGTGCTCGATAATGCTCAGATGTTCACCGGTCGGTACGAAGACAATCTCTGCAACCTGGTTACCGTCAGCATCGTTGACGTAAAACTTGTTATGGCCTTCCAGAATATCCATGGTTCCTCGCTTATTTTTGGCGATACTTCAGCGCACCGCTCGGGCAGGTATCAATCACATGTACAACCGTTTCGACGTCCACTTCATCCGGTATAATCCACGGTTTACGTTTCAGGTTGAAGAGCTTAGCGCTCCCGCGCACGCAATTTCCTGAGTGTTTGCAGATTGCGGTGTTGAAGTAAACGTCAATTTTCTCTCCGGTATAAGCCCGGTAGCCTGCATCCAGTAGCGCTTTATCCACGACATTGCCTCTGTAATTATTCGGGTGCTGGATGAAGCATAGCCTTACGCGATCCTGATAGCTATAACCCCCAAAACGAAAAGCCAGGTCACAACTCTGTTTTCGCCAGATTGCATCCCCCATTTCCTCATGTCAGTCTGCGCAGACCGCTCTAATCAGACACCCCGCGTCAGGTCGTATGAAACGCAGACTCTCTTTTCAGGTAAAACTTTTTTTAGCGCTGGTGTGCTTCTCCTGCCTGCTGTTAGTTCTGCTGGGAACCATCCTGTTTCATTTTATTGACCGGCAATTGCATCACGATCTCGGCCAACGCGCCCGGGTTCAGGCCAGCGAAATCGCGTTGATGCCGGGTCTGGCGGAAAACGTCGCGGCCAGAAATATCCCCGCCATCGCCCGTTTAATTCAGCCTATACGGGCCGAAAGTGATGCCAGTTATATTGTCATTGGCGATACCCGGGAACAGCATCTCTATCATTCAGAATCACCGGAGCGCATCAATTTACCGATGATCGGCGGGGATAATGCGGAGGTATTACAAGGCAAAACGATTATTTCGGTGCGTAAGGGTGGGATTGGGGTTTCACTGCGCAGCAAAGCGCCCATCTTTAATGCGCAGCATCAGGTGATTGGGATTGTCTCGGTCGGTTATTTGACGTCGTACATTGCGAATATCAATGCGCGTATTCTCTGGCAGTCCGGGTTATACGGTATGGGTCTGTTGCTGTTACTGTTTATTTTTTCCTGGTTGTTTACCCGCAATCTTAAAAAGCAGATGTTCCGCCTTGAGCCAAAAGATATTGCGCAACTGGTCTTACAGCAACGCGCGCTGCTGGAAGCAATGTATGAAGGGGTATTTGCCGTCAATGAAGAAAAGCAGCTGATTTTAATTAACCGTGCCGCCAGAGAGATGCTGGATATTCATCAAAGTGAGAAAGCGCTTATCGGCAAACCGCTGGAAGACGTTCTGCAAACGTCCCCCGGTTTTTTATCTCAGCGCTACGCCTCGGTTAGCCGCGGCAGCCACGACCAGATTGCGGTGCTTAACCAGCGCGAGGTGATTGTGAACCGCGTGGCGATTGAGGTTGAACCTGGTGTTGAAAGCGGTTGGGTTTATAGCTTTCGCGACAAGAATGATATCAACACTCTCAGCAGCCAGCTAAGCCAGATTAAACGCTATGCGGATAACCTGCGCATTATGCGTCATGAACAGCTGAACTGGACCGCCACGCTGGTGGGGTTGCTGCAGATGAAACACTATGACGAGGCGATCCGTTACATCCAGGCACAGTCAGAAGGGGCGCAGCGCGTGCTGGACTTCGTCTCAGCCCATTTTGTCTCGCCGGCCCTGTGCGGATTGCTGCTAGGGAAATATGTCAGCGCCCGGGAAAAGGGCGTTGAACTGCAGTTTGATCCCGCCTGCCAGCTCACCCGCATGCCTGCCAGCATCACGGAAACGGAGCTGGTGTCGGTGATTGGCAATCTGCTGGATAACGCCGTTGACGCCACCCTGAAAGCCCCGGTTCCCGCAGCTGTAGAGCTTTACATTTCCGATCGCAACCAGGAGTTGCTGATAGAGGTGGCCGATCGGGGTTGCGGGGTGGATGAGGCGATGAAACCGCATCTCTTTCGCCAGGGATTCAGCAGCAAGCCGGAAAGCGAGAACGACATTGTGGGCACAGAGCACGGTATTGGCCTGTTTCTGGTGGCAGGCTATATCAACAAGGCGGGCGGCAGCATTGAGATAACGGATAACGCTCCTCAAGGCACGATATTCTCTGTGTTTATTCCCAATCCACTCCCCGTTCGACAGGGCTAACGCATGACCACGACCCGAGCACTTGATGTTGTGATTGTTGAGGATGAGCCGCACCTGGCGGAACTGCATCGCGAGTATATCGAGCAAAATTTCCATTTGCGCGTGGTGGGCATTGCCGCGTCGATTGAGCAGGCGTGTAACCTGATACGCCAGTATCAGCCGAGGCTGATACTGCTGGACAATTATCTCCCGGACGGTAAAGGCGTGGCGTTAATCGATAACCCGCTCCTGAAAAGCTATGAATGCTCGGTGATCTTTATCACCGCAGCCAGCGATATGCAGACCTGTAGCCATGCCATGCGCAGCGGCGCGTTTGACTACCTGATTAAGCCTGTTTTTTTCCAGCGACTGCACGCCTCGCTGGAGCGTTTTATGCGTTTCATCCACACCGTGCAGCAGGTGAAGGTTGTCGACCAGCATGCGCTGGATCGCCTGTTTAACCTCCCCGCCGCGGACACCTCGCAGACCCCGTCCACAAAGGGTATTGAGCCCCACACCCTGAACCGTATTAAGCGTTTATTTGCGGAACACCCCGAAAAAACAATGTCGGTGGAAGAGGTGGTGGAATACGTCGGGATCAGCAAAACCACGGGCCGCCGTTATCTGGAATACTGCGTGGAAAGTGGGTTAATCAGCATCGAAATGCTGTATGGCAATATCGGTCATCCCAGAAGGCTTTACCGCAAAGCGGCAGAGAAAACGTAATCCGCAACCGTTCGTTTGCTAAGCGTCGCGGATTTTATGGTGTTAATTGCTGAAACGACGCCGACAATCACACTTCGGAACCGCAACCCGCGCCCCCCTATTGTCGGCGCGGAGCCATGCGCTATGTTGACAATTAGTTCCTCAAGTGTAACTAAAAGGTTAACTATAATGTCGAACATTTTCCGAATTTCTCTGATTACCGCTACCGTACTGTGTTCTGCTTCCGCACTGTCTGCTTTGCCGCAGGGCTACCCTGCTGACTATCAAAAAATGGTCGATGCCGCGACCAAAGAGGGCAAAGTGGTGATCTACTCCACCACCGACACCAAAGCTGCCGGGCCGCTGATTGAGGGCTTCGAAAAAACCTATCCGGGCATCAAAGTTGAATATAACGACATGAACAGCACCGAGCTGTACAACCGTTTTATCAGCGAACAGGCCTCGGGTGGCGGAAGCGGCGATGTGGTCTGGAGCTCCTCCATGGACACCGGGCTGAAGCTCGCTACCGACTACGCCATGGAGTACAAATCACCGGAGCAAAGTCAGCTGCCGAAATGGGCGGTCTGGAAAGATAAAGCCTACGGCACCACCTATGAGCCCGTCGTGTTTATCTACAACAAACGGCTGATCCCGGCGGGCGACGTGCCTGATTCCCATGCGGCGCTGGCTAAGCTTATTGCCAGCCAGACGGATAAATTCAAGAGCAAAGTCACCACCTACGACATCGAAAAATCGGGTCTGGGCTTTATGCTCTCGGTGCAGGATCACAAGGCCGATCCTAACTACTTCAAAACCCTGGCCGATATCGCCAAAGGGGGCTTAGCCGTTCAGTCTTCAACCGGCACCATGATGGAGAGGGTGTCATCAGGGGAAAACCTGATCGGTTTTAATATCCTCGGATCCTATGCGGAAGCGCGCGCGAAGAACGATCCGTCGCTGGGGATCGCCTATCCAAAAGATTACACTCTGGTGTTATCACGCGTGTCGTTCATCAGCCAGCAGGCGCAAAACAGCAATGCCGCGAAACTGTGGCTGGACTACGTCCTGTCTGAAAAAGGACAAAGTATTCTGGCAAGCCAGGCGGATATCCCGTCCATTCGTAACGATATCGACGGCAAAAATGATATCGATGGCCTGACGAAAGTGCTCGGCAATGCGCTGAAACCTATTCCGGTTGATGAAAGCCTGCTGGAGTATCTGCAGCCGAAAAAACGCCTGGAGTACATCAAACAGTGGCGTACCGCCGCCGCCAAATAAGCGTCTGAGCGCGACGCGGGTCGTCGCGCTCCTGTTACCTGAGTTCGTTTTGCTGGACTGCAACACCAGGGATACCCCATGAATACATTACGCAGAAAGTGGCAAAGCCTGCCGCGCGGTATTGTCGTGTTGATAACCGCCCTGGTTATCTACACGCCGCTGTCGTTTATCGTGATACAGAGCTTCTTGTCCGCCCCGTTCTTTTCACCGGCAAAAGAGTGGAGCCTTGAATCATTTGGTTTTATCTTCACCGACCCTGATTTCTATAAGGCGCTGAAAAGCGGTTTTATTCTCGCTTTCGGGCTGGTCATCATCGCCATTCCGTTAGGGGGCGTGCTGGCCTTTCTGATGGTGCGTACCGACCTGCCCGGCCGCCGCCTGATTGAACCGCTGATCCTCGTGCCGGTTTTCGTGTCGCCAATGGTGCTGGGATTCGGCTACGTGGTGGCCGCCGGTCCGGTGGGCTTTTTATCCCTCTGGGCGCAGGCGCTGATTGGTTTCGTACCGTGGAATATCTACGACATGTCGAGCATCGTGGTCATTGCTGGCCTGACGCATGTTCCGCATGCCTATCTCTATATTTCGTCCGCGCTGCGAAGCGTCGGTTCCGATGTGGAAGAGGCCGCACGTACCGCGGGTGCGTCGCCCTTACAGGTGATGACCTCGGTCAGCCTGCCGATGGTGCGCCCGTCCATTTTGTACGCCATCGTTCTGCTGTTCTTCCTCGGTCTTGAAGTGTTTGGTCTGATGCTGGTCCTCGGCGATCCGGAAGGCAACATGGTGCTGGCAACCTACCTGTACCAGCTGACCAACAAGCTTGGTACCCCTTCCTACCACCTGATGGCGGCGGTTGCGGTGGTGCTGATCTGTATCACCATTCCGCTGGTCATGCTGCAGCGTCGCCTGATGCGCACCGCCAACCGTTTCGTGACCATGAAAGGCAAAGCATCCCAGGCCCGGGCCTTACCTCTGGGTAAATGGCGCTGGGTGGCGGGCGCGGTGGTCGCCTTCTGGCTTACCGTCACGATCGGCGTTCCCCTGCTCGGCGTGGTATTGCGCGCGTTTATCTCAAACTGGGGCGTGGGCGTTTCGCTGTGGGACGAGCTTTCCCTCAGTACTTTTCGCACGATATGGGCGCAGCCGAACCTGCTGCGCGCCATCGTCAACTCCATGTCCATTGGGGTCATTGGCGGCGCGCTGGCCGTGGCGTGCTACCTGTTTGTCGGTATCGCCATGCACCGCAAACCGGACAATACCACGCGTTTCCTGGATTACAGCGTCCTGGTGCCGCGCGCCGTGCCTGGCCTGCTCGCGGGTCTGGCTTTTCTCTGGGTGTTCCTGTTCCTGCCGATGTGGCTGGATAACTCGCTGAAATCGGGCTGGCTTTCCGGGTTCACCTGGAGCGACTGGATGCGTGAAAACCTGATTGTCTGGCTACGTTCGCTGCGCAGCACCATTTTCAGCGTCTGGCTGGCCTATACGGTGGTCTGGATGGCGTACGGGCTGAGACTCATCTCGTCCACCCTGCTGCAGGTCGCGCCGGAGCTTGAAGAGGCCGCCCGCAGTACGGGGGCTACGCGTGGCCAGATCACCCGCCATGTCACGATCCCGCTCTCCCGCTACGGCCTTATCGGTTCGTGGCTGCTGATGTTCCTGATTTTTGAACGCGAATATTCAACGGGTGTGTACCTGCTTTCACCCGGCACGGAAACCATCGGCTCGATGCTGGTATCCCTCTGGGCCGCGGGAGCCATTGATATTGTGGCGGCGCTCTCTTTTATTAACATCCTGCTGGTGGTGGTAGGTCTGGGCATTGCCCTTCGTTTCGGAGTCAAAATACATGATTGAATTAGCGGTTAACGATCTGCACCTGACCTACGGTGACAATCCTGTTTTAAAAGGGGTCTCCATGAACCTCAACCGCGGCGAAGTGGTCTCCCTGCTGGGGCCATCCGGCAGCGGGAAAACCACCCTGCTGCGTGCGGTGGCGGGCCTGGAAAAACCGACTCAGGGCTCGATTATCATTGGCAAAAACAAAGTCTATGACGGCACGCCGCGCAGTGAGATCCCGGCGGAAGAGCGTAACCTGGGCCTGGTGTTTCAGTCGTATGCGCTGTGGCCGCACAAAACCGTTTTTGAAAACGTGGCCTATCCGCTCAAGCTGCGCAAGGTTCCTGCCAAAGAGATCCAGCAGCGCGTACAGGACGTGCTGGACCAGCTCGGGCTGGGCCATCTGGGCAAACGCCACCCGCACCAGCTCTCCGGTGGACAACAGCAGCGCGTGGCAATTGGCCGGGCGCTGGTCTACAACCCGCCGGTCATTTTACTGGATGAACCGCTCTCTAACCTCGACGCTAAGCTGCGTGAAGAGGCTCGCGTATTCCTGCGTGAGCTGATTATCAAGCTGGGCTTATCCGCATTGATGGTAACGCACGACCAGAATGAGGCGATGTCGATTTCCGACCGTATCCTGCTGCTTAACAACGGTAAAATCGAGCAACAGGGCACACCGCAGGAGATGTACGGCTCGCCGAAAACGCTGTTTACCGCTGAGTTTATGGGCAGCAATAATCGCCTGCACGGCAAAGTAACGGAAGTACGTGACGGTAAAGCGCGTATCGAAGGCAAAGGCTGGGTGCTGTGGGGTCAGGCCGGTGAAGGGGTACGAAGCGGTGAAGACGCCACCGCGGTGATCCGCGTCGAGCGCGTGGCGGTGGTCGAGGGGCCGGGTGAAAACCAGCTGGCGCTCCCGTTACTGACCAGCATGTATCTCGGTGACCGCTGGGAATACCTGTTCCGCACGCCGGGGGATGATTTTGTCATTCGCGCCTATGGTCACGAGGCCCGGGACCCGCTGCACTGCCACCTTTCGCTGCCTGAAAAGCACGTGTGGATCTTCCCGAAAAACTAAATGTAAAAAGGCTGCGATAAGCAGCCTTTTTTATACCCGACATACTGCCTGCACACGGCAGTGAAAGCCTTACGTCATCAGCTTACCAGGCAAGACTGCCCGTGCTGAGTCAACGTCCATAAGGTTGTGACCGCCGGGATGAACGCGGACTGACCGGCGTTCAGCGTCATGGTGGCACCCTCGGGGTGGCTGAGCGTGGCACTTCCCTTCAGCACCAGCAGAATTTGCGCACGGTCTGTCCCGATGCTTTGCTGCTCGCAATGTTCAATAACGCTAAAGCGAAAATCCGTTACCGGGATCGGGTATTGCTGCATCCCCTCTTCCCGGTGCGGATGCATCCTGAGGCGGTCGGCTGGGGTTTCGTCAAACACCGTACAGCGCACTAATTCTGCCACGTTGATGTTCTTGGGGGTTAAGCCCGCACGCAGCACGTTGTCAGAACTGGCCATGACCTCTACCGCCGTACCGTTCACATAGGCATGTAGCGTACCGGCGCGCAGGAACATCGCCTCACCCGGCGCAAGCGTAATGCAGCGCAGATACAGCGGGGCCAGAGCCCCGATGTCCCCCGGGTAGTCTCGCAGTAGCCGTTCGATAAAGGGCGCTACCGGAGCAAACACCCCGCATGCAAGTCGCGCTTCAAGACACGTCAGCACGCCCTCTTTTTCCGTCGGCTCAAGCGCCATCAGACGCGTAAAAAAGGCCTTAAGCCCTTCAGCATGCAGGTTGTTGCGAAACAGCGACAGCGCGGACGTCAGGGCCGGGGCATCCAGGCGCAAAAAGTGATTAGCAATCTCCTGATACGGCCGGAAGCCGTTCATGGCCATAAAAGGCGTCAGGGCAAAAACCAGCTCGGGCTTATGGTTCGCATCGGTGTAATCCTCTCCGGGCAGGTTGCCCTGACGGGCGAACCCGTCTTCTGCCAGAAGCTTATTGGGATGTACCTGCAGCGACAGTGCGCGCTCCGCTGACAGCAACTTCAGCAGGTAAGGCAACTGCCCCGCAGTTTCTCCCGCGCAGGCGCCCAACATCTCTGCCGGCCTCTGTGAAATAAGGTCCTGTAAAGAGCGTAACCCTGTATCGGTTTCAATCTCCGAGCAGCCTGCGGGGTGGCTTCCCATCCAGACCTCGGCCTGGGGTTGATCGTCAGGGTTGAGCAGGCCAAAAAGATGATTAAGCGCTACGCGACTGCCCCAGGCGTAATTTTTGATGCCGTTACGCATCCGGTAAAAAGGCTGACTCATTGCGTATCCTTTTCACATTCGCCAGGGGTGAAGCCATTTTCAGCCGCCAGCTGCGCAAACCACAATGCGTTACGTTTGATTTGTCGCTCCCCGGTGGCTAAATCCAGACGCCAGAAGCCATATCGCCGCTTGAAGCTGTTGATCCAGGACCAGTTATCAATGAAGGTCCACTGATGAACACCAAAACAGTTGGCGCCGTCAGCGATACCACGATGCAGCTGAGCCAGATGCTCCTCCATCAGAGCGATACGGAAGGTGTCATCTATCACGCCATCAGCCTGCACCGGCCCTTCGGACTGCAGATCCATCGCGATGCCAATTTCCGCCAGATACCATTTAATATTGCCGTAGTTATCGCGAATATTGCAGGCAATGTCATAGATAGCTTCCGGATGGATCTCGTTATTGTCGCGATAAGGGTTAAACCGTCCCTGAGGATCAATGTAATTTTCGAAATAGACTTCCGGCGTGAAGTAATCGAGCGCGTAAACGCTTTCCCGCGCTTTCACCCTTCTCGGCACATAATAATTCACCCCCAGAAAATCAATTCTCGACTGCAGGATCGTCTCCACATCCTGCCGTGAAACCTCTGGTAAGCAGCCGTTTGCGGTTAAGATTTCGCACAGTTCTTTGGGGAATTCATGTTTAACCAGCGGGTCGAGGAAGCTGCGGTTAAACAGCAGGTCGGCATACCAGGCCGCTTTTTTATCGGCCTCGCTGTCGCTGCGGGTATAAGAAGGCGTGAGGTTGAGCACGACACCAATCTCACCCGGCAAGCCCATTTCACGGTAGACATTCACCGCCCTGGCGTGCGCCAGCATAATATTAAAGGCGACCTGAGCCGCCAGTTTGCCATCTTTTTTACACGGATAATGGAAGTCATATAAATAACCGCCTTCCACCGGTACGATCGGCTCATTAAAGGTTATCCAGTATTTCACCTTATGGCCAAACAGCTCGAACGCGGTGCGGGCGAAGCGGGCAAAAAGCTCGGTTACGTAGGATGACTCAAATCCGCCATATGCTTTTTGCAGCGCCTCGGGCATATCAAAATGGTAAAGATTGATGATGGGCTCGATGCCGTTGGCAATCATTTCATCGAAGTAATCGTTATAGAAGCGGACGGCGTCGCGGTTTGGCTGTCCGGTTTTGAAATCATCGATCAGACGCGACCACTGAATAGAGGTTCGAAACGAGTTAAACCCCGTTTGCTTCATCAGGGCTACGTCTTCTTTATATTTACTGTAGGTTTCACAAACGTGCTGCGGACCAATCTGCTGAAAAAAACGCTCCGGTTGTTCGGCAAACCAGCTGTCCCAGACAGAACGGTGCGGCTTATTGGCTATGCCTTCCGTCTGCGGACCTGATGCCGCTGCGCCCCAAAAAAAACCTTCCGGGAATTGATACCGGTTCATAACGCCTCCTGAATGAAAAAAAGGGCTGCCCCGAACAGGGCAGCCAAATAACTACTCTGCAGTGACTTCAATTGATTTGATGAACATATATCCCCAGTCGCCAGAGAACTTGCCAAAGCTAATGGTGTTGTCCCCTGCCCTGAGCGTGACCGGTACGATCATCGTCTGGCCTTTCTCATCCGTTTGCGGGAATTCAATGCTCACCGGCGTTCCGCCGTTCACAATGAATGAGTTTTTCTTACTCCCCCATTTGCCGTTAAATTTCACGTGCAGGGCAAACTTACCGTCCCAGGGGGCGTTAACCTGCCAGGTCACGCTGTCTCCGTCATTGGCAAAAGGACCAAGGAAACCGTCTTCACCAATCGCTAACGTATCTTTATCGCTCTTGGTGATGTTCAGTTTCCCCTTGCTGACGTCCAGCGTTCCGCCGCCAAAATGACAGTAGTCCGCCGGCACGGGTCCCGCCGCGGCCTTCACGCTAACGTTTACCGTCTTGCTGCTTTTCAGCAGTCCATCGTCAGCGGTAAAGGTCAACGCATAGTCACCGGGAGCCGAGAACCAGGCACGGGTTTCCGCTTTGGTGCTGTCACAAAAGTGGACGTTATCCTTGCCTTCGTGATGCCATGCCACGCTGACCTTCGGCTCCGGCAGATTGTCATCCTGCCAGGCCGCGGTGAGCTGAACGCCTTTATCCACGGTGGTAGAGAGCGCATCCTGCAGAGTGATGACCGGCGGCAGGTTTTTCTGCGTATGCTCAAGGCGAATCACGTTTGAAGGCGCAGACTGACCGCTTTCGTTCTTTGCGATCACCCGGTAGTAGTAAGTCTGGCCCAGCGTCAGGCTGCGATAGTCATCACGGAAGAGATCCATTTTTGCCGGATCCCACTCATTTTTGCCGTCAGAGATATCCTGACCAACGCGAGTCCACGGGCCGTGTGGCTGAGTCGCTCTCTCCACATCGTAATAACGCCCGACGGGGGATCCCATCCAGTTAATGGCAAACGGTGAGTTGCTCTCGCGCAGCTTAGGCGCTTCCGGGACCGGCAGAGCCGGCGCCTGGCTCAGCCCCGCCATTTGCGCCGAGGCGGTTCGCACCAGATTGACGACCTCCATCTCCTGGTTTGCTTTGCCCTCAACCGGGAAGCCAGGCAGATGGTAGCTGTAGTGCCCGGTAAACTCTTTGTGCCAGTAAAAACCACCATCATGACGATGACCACGGAAGCCCCAGATAAAGCCCCCCGCCGCCTGCGCGCCATTGACCTCGGTATGCACAATGGCCTGCATGATAGTGTTAAGGTCATTTTGATCGAGCAGACCAAATTCGCCAACCAGATAGACCTTTTTGCCGCCAATCGCCTCCAGATCTTTACGAACCTGCTCGGGGTGGTTGTTCTCGGCGTTGGTGTAATAGTGGTTACTGATGATGTCGACGTTCGGATCGTTGAGCGCGAAATCATTCACCTTTTTATAGGTACCATCGACGACAAGCTGATGAGGCGCCCACTTGCGGATCCAGGCCGACGTTTTCTGCAGGAAATCAGCGTTGGTGTTTTCCAGCTCATTACCCGTTTCCCAGGCCATGATCGCCTTTTCATCGTAGTAATGGCGTCCCGTAATGGTGTTGGTACGGGTAATCACCTGACGGATCACATCCTGATAAGCACGGTAGGTTTTACTGTCGGTTCGATAAAAATCTTCCGGCTTTTCATGATAAAACGCGGCCAGCTGTTCTCGTCCCCCCCACCACCACCAGTGGTCAATAAACGGCAGAATCAGGCGCAGCCCCTGCTTATCTGCCTCGGCAATCATGTTGTCATACACTTTCATGGCCGTTTCATTCAGCCGCGGCATGCCGTCCGGCGTTGCCGGTGCCAGAATATGTGTCTCACGTCCGCAGGCAGCATCATTTTCCTGCTGCACGGAAAGCACATATACGCGCTGTGCTTTAGCACCGGTTTGCACCAGCGCTTTGATCCAGTTCTCCTGCTCTTCAGCAGTCGGCCATCTAAAGTATTGCCCCCAGCCGCGCGGATCGGCCTTACAGGTTCCGCGCGCGTCATCTTCTATACGATGCAGCTCCGGGGCGTGGATCCCGGCGAAGCGAAAGACGCGATCGCCATCTTTTAACGCTGCGCCATCGCGAGTAATAAAGTGTTCAAAATGGGATTGCTCGGCCGCCAGAGCCCCCGCGCTTCCCAGCGCGGAGAGTAAGGAGACGAGAAGCAGTTTTCGAATCGGGAAAGCCATCTCTTTTCTCCTCAGAACCAGACTTCAGCCTGCACACCAAAATTCAGCGTATCGGTATCGCCGCTACGTGAATATCCCCCCGGACTCAGGGTGCCAGTGCTCCAGTCGTAATTTCTGTCCATCGCATCCGAGACGCCTTTATCCCATTTTGCGTAGGTGGCAAAGAAGCGCAGTTGCGGACGGCTCCAGAAACCTGAATCAAAGGTCAGGGTCGGCGCAATGGTCACCTTGGTCAGGCCACCTTTCCCTTTACCGTTTACGCCCATGTAGTTTTTATCATCCAGATATTCGTAGCCCACCTCATATTGCATGGCGAAGTTTTTGGTTATCTGATGATACGGACGGATACCCGCTACCCACATGGACCGTCCCCAGCCGTCATCGTCGTTGGTCCACCAGCGGTAGTTTTTGTCTTTCTGATAAAACGCAAAGGTCGATACTTCCACGTCACCCAGGTTGGCCATGCTGTCCAGCACGACGCGCCAGGATTGCGTATCCTCAAGGTTTGCCCAGCCCCAGCCGTTTTTACCCAGCGAATCCGCGGCGGCCAGGCCTTTGCCATACTGGAAAGCGATGCGGGAGTATCCGTTGGTCAGGCCGTAGAAGCTGTCAAAGTTGTACAGCGCGGTCACGCCGTACCCCTTCTCAGCCGAGGTAGGATGGTTTTCATTGCGGTTCATGTGGTGGCCGATAAGTTCGACATCGAGCCCGGTGCCGCCAATCTTTTTAAACCACAGGTTAAGCGAATAGTCGTCCGGATAGCCCTGATCCCCCAGATCTACCGGATAAGCTTTGGCTTCGTCGGTGGTCGAGAAGGCATACACACCCGCATCAAAGCGCGCAAAGCCTAAGTCCAGGTTATCGAACCCGCCCCCGGTTCCGTTGTACTGAATGTACTCCCAGTCGAACTGGTGGCTGGAAAGGTTGGAGCTGCTGTAGCGTTTACCGGCCCAGAAGGTCATGTCCGGGGCAAAATCGAGATTCGTTAATTCAGCAAACCCTTCGCGGAACTGGGTCTCTTTGCCGTCATCGTCAGTACAGTTCCAGTCGGCGGTACATTTGGTCTGGTGCGTCAGGTTGGCCTGAATACGTGCGACTGCGCCTGAATCCGACTTCAGCGTCACCGTCGGGATCAGCTCAATTTTGGTATCTTCTTCGTTACCCAGACGCCATTTCCCGTCAGGCATCAGCCCCACCGAATCGACCCGGTTGCCATCGCTATTGGCAAGAATACCCGAGCGTAAATAGCCGTGGAGGGCGAAATCATATTTCTCATCGGCGCTGGCATAACCGCTGATGACAGTAAGAGCAATCAAGGACAGAGGTATTGATTTCATTAACGTTTGCATAGGTTCCCTTTGAATTTTTATTTTCACGGTTAAACGTGCAGGGGAAATGTAAGGATCAAATCTGGAAATGTACATCCACAAACGGAAAGCGCTTTCCATGTTTGCCGGATTGAATCACAAATTTAAGATCAAAGAGAAAATTTTTGTGAAGAATGTCACGAAATAATCTTCTGCCCATCAGGAACGGGCAGAAGCAGGGAGGCGGGGATTATTTTTCCAGCTGCATCAACTGGCGTTCATGAACCTTAAAGAAGGGGCGATAGAGCATCCATGCATTGAAAAAGGCGAACAGGCACATGCACATATTTTTCCAGCTGCCGTTCGCCGACCAGGCTGCGCCCAGCGGTGAAGGCATAGACCAGGGCAGCATGGCGACGGCTCTGTCGAGCACGCCAAGCTGGGTTAAATACCAGGCTATACAGGCATTTATCAGCGGTACAAACACAAAGGGCAGTAAAAAAACCGGGTTCATGATGACGGGGAAACCAAACAATATCGGCTCGTTAATGTTGAACAGCGACGGCAGAAGGCCAATTTTCCCGACGCTCTTCAACTGCCGGGATCGGCTTCGCATCGCCATAAAGACCAGCGGCAGCGTAGAGCCGATACCGCCAATCAGCAGATAAAAATCCCAGAATCCCTGCAGATAAATATGGGGCAGCACGGCTTCCCCGGCGGCCAGGGCACGCTGGTTTTCAAACAGATAGGTGAGCCAGAACGGGTTCATGATGCCCGTAATGATCAGGGCGCCATGAATACCGACGAACCATAAAAGATTACACAGAAACAAGGAGATAAGCACCGCCGTAAGGGTATCGGATGCCACGATAAGCGGGCGTAACGCCTCGCCAATCAGCTGTGGCAAAATTTGTCCGGTCGTCTGCAGCATCACGGCATTCATTACGCTAATGGAGAGCATGATCACCAGCAGCGGCATCAGCAGCTGGAAACCATTTCGCGTCATCACCGGTACCTCCTCCGGCAGACGAATGCACCACCCTCTCTTGTAGAAAAACCTTATTATTTCAATAGAGTAAGCGCTTGAAATGAGCGCAGTAAAAAGCCCCATCCCGCCCAGAAAAATATTCGTTGCACCGTTATCCCGAAAGCCAATGAACAGCAAAAAGGAGAGGCAGCCGGTGAGTCCACACAGCCGTTCCGGGAGTTGATACTGCTTGGCCAGACTGGCGCTGGCACCGAACGCGACAATCAGCGCCACCAGTCCGAGCGTCAGCTCAAAGGTTGGCAACAGCATCGGACGCAGCAGCAGATAGACGTGTCCGAGGCGCGATGCACTTGAAATGGCGAACGGTGGAAACAGCAGCGGCACCATCAGGCTTCCCACAATCACAAAAGGCATGGCGAGGGAAAAGCCGTCCCGCATCGCGGTAATATGTTGATTTCTGGTGATTATATTGGCTGCTGGTGTGAGACGTTGCTCAATCAAATCCACAGCAACATTCATCAAATGAATGTTCATAAGTCGACCTTAATAGTTCGTGAATAGCCGCGATGATCTCGCACATCCGGACAAAGTGAAAGATTCCCTCAGGTGATCGCGGTCACAATTACCTTATCCACCAATGGAAAGCGCTTTCCGTTTTGTTCCATGATGACTATATTCCAGCCGTAAGTTCAAAGGAGACGTTATGAAAAAAATCATGTTGTGTTGTTCTGCCGGGATGTCCACCAGCCTGCTGGTGAAAAAAATGGTCGACGAAGCGCAAAAGCGTGGCCTGGAAGCGGAGATCAAAGCGTTTGGCGTGGCCGAATTCGCCGAGCAGGTCGGTCACTATCAGGTGGTGCTGCTTGGACCGCAGGTGAAGTACATGCAAAGCGATCTTCAGAAACAAGCTGATAAATACGGGATCCGTGTTGAGCCTATCAACATGATGGATTACGGCATGCAAAAAGGGGGCGCCGTTCTCGATTTCGCCCTCTCCCTGATAGATAACAAATAACGAAGGGAAAACCCATGAGCTCTCTGTACGCGAAACTTATCCAGGTCATTGAACAGAAAATTACCCCGATGGCAGGCGCCGTCGGGCAGCAGAAGTATGTGACCTCGATTCGTGACGGCTTTATCACTGCCCTGCCGTTCATGATCGTCGGTTCCTTTATGCTGGTGTTTATTTTCCCGCCCTTCTCACCCGACACGTCCTGGGGTTTCGCCCGGGCATGGCTGCAATTCTCGTTGGATCACCGTGAAGCCCTGATGCTGCCGTTCAACTTCAGCATGGGGATCATGACGATCTTCATTTCAGTCGGGATCGCCGCGAGCCTGGCCAAACATCACGATCTGGATGCCCTTACCGCTGGCATGCTGTCGCTGATGGCATTTCTGCTGGTGGCTGCGCCGTTAAAAGACGGACAGATTTCTACCGCCTATTTCTCCGGGCAAGGGATCTTCACGGCCATTCTGGTGGCTATCTACTCTACCGAGCTGTATGCCTTCCTGAAGCGTCACAATATTACCATCCGCCTACCGCCAGAAGTGCCTACGGGCGTTGCGCGTTCGTTCGAAATTCTGATCCCGGTGCTGGCAATTGTTGTCACTCTGCACCCGCTCAACCTCTTCATTGAGGCCCAGCTCGGCATGATTATTCCGGAAGCGATTATGTCGCTGGTGAAACCGCTGGTTGCCGCCTCCGATACGCTGCCTGCCATTCTGCTCTCGGTGCTGGTGTGCCAGGTTCTGTGGTTTGCGGGCATCCACGGCGCACTGATTGTCACCGGAATTATGAACCCGTTCTGGATGGCGAACTTGTCGGTTAACCAGGCAGCAATGGCTGCCGGTCAGGCGATCCCGCACATTTACGTTCAGGGATTCTGGGATCACTACCTGCTGATTGGCGGGGTCGGCTCTACGCTGCCGCTGGCGTTACTGCTGCTGCGCAGCAAAGCGGTGCATCTGCGTACCATTGGGCGTATGGGTGTGGTGCCGGGGATGTTTAATATCAACGAACCAATTTTATTCGGTGCCCCTATCATCATGAATCCGCTCTTTTTCCTGCCGTTCGTGCTGGTTCCGATGGTCAACGCCACCCTCGCCTACTTTGCCCTTGATTTCGACCTGGTCAGTCGCGTGGTCTCGATGACACCGTGGACAACGCCTGCCCCTATCGGCGCATCCTGGGCGGCCAACTGGAGCTTTAGCCCGGTGATCCTCTGCCTGCTGTGCATGGTTACCTCAGCGGCCATGTACTTCCCGTTCCTCAAAGCGTACGAGAAGCAGCTGCTGGAACAAGAGCATGAAAATGCGGTTGAACAATCTGAAGAAGCGGCACAGTCCGCCTGATAGTGAAAACACAGAGGTTACTGATGGAATTAGAAGAACAGGTCATGGGCATTATTATCAATGCCGGTCAGTCACGCAGTCTCTGCTACGAAGCGCTTGGCTTCGCAAAAAAAGGTGACTTTGCCTCAGCCGACGCGCGAATGAAAGAGGCGGCGCACTTCGCCCGTGAAGCGCATCTGGTACAAACCCAACTGATCGAAGCTGACGAAGGGGAAGGCAAAACCAAAATGACGCTGGTGATGGTGCACGCTCAGGATCATTTGATGACCTCGATTCTGGCGAAAGAACTGGTGACGGAGCTGATCGAGCTGTACCGCACTCGTCAGGCATAACCATTCAGGAGAGGCGCTGGCCTCTCCTTTTCGAGGAACGTATGCACTATCTTGGACTCGATATTGGCGGCACAAAAATGGAAGCCGTCCTGCTTTCGCCTCAGGGCGAATGCCTTTGGCGTGAGCGTCGTCCGACGCAAAAAGAGAGTTATGACGCCTTTATGCACCATCTGCTGGCGTTTATCGGTGAAGCGCGCGCGGTAAGTGAAGTGCCATTCAGTATCGGTATTGGCCTGCCGGGGGCCATCGACCTACAAAGCGGGCTGATTAAAAACTGCAACTGCCTGGTGCTCAACGGTCACGACCTGAAGCATGATTTAGCAAAGCAGCTCAATCAGCCCGTGTGGATAGCCAATGACGCAGATTGCTTCACGCTGTCTGAAGCGGTTGATGGCGCAGGCGCGAAAGCAGATACCGTCTTTGGCGTAATTGTCGGTACCGGATGCGGCGGTGGCGTGGCGGTACATAAGCGTCTGCTTCAGGGGCCAAACGCCATCGCTGGCGAATGGGGACATAACCCGTTGCCTGGCTATGCCCCCGAGACGGATGGTCCGGCGCAGTCCTGCTATTGCGGGAAACATAACTGTATCGAAACCTTTATCTCTGGCACCGGCTTTGCCCGCCGTTATCCCAGCGAACTGAGCGCGCAGGCCATCATTGAAGCGGCGGCCCAGGGAGACCTGACCGCGCGGGCCCACTGGCGACACTTTATCGACGCTTTTGCCCGCAGTCTGGCCTCGGTGATCAATATTCTTGATCCGCAGGTTATTGTGTTGGGCGGTGGGTTATCAAATGTCAGCCAGCTGTACGACGAACTTCCGGCCGCCATCAGGCCCTACATCTTCTCGGAAAGCTGCCGTACCCGTATCGTCCCGGCCCGTTACGGCGACGCCAGTGGCGTGCGTGGCGCGGCGTGGCTACCGGGTTTGCACGCCGCGCAGACGTGAAACCGCCTGTGGGGGGCGCTAAGATTCTTAAGGTGGGTTATGTTAAGATAACCAAAACCCACCACGCAGAAAATGCTATGCCAACGATTGACGATGTATCACGATTAGCCAATGTCTCACGAGCAACCGTCTCACGCGTGTTGACGGGGACGCGCGGCGTGCGCGAAGAGAGCCGTGAAGCCGTGCTGCGCGCCGTAGAAGAGCTTAATTATCGCCCAAGCTTTGCCGCGCAAAACCTGGCAAGTCAGTCATCAAGCTACGTTGGTCTGGTTCTCTCTGCGAAGGATGAAAGCAGCGGAGCACGTTTGCTGCCTGCGCTCTCCCGCGCCATGAAAGCGTTGAATAAAACGCTCATCGTAGAGTACGTAAACGACCCTGTTGAGCAGGCTGTCACCGTTGATGATCTTCAGCGCCAGTGCGTTGCTGTCGTAGTCTTTGGGCCGGTTGCGGCCGGTAGCGCAGAGAATGTTATCTCCTTCGATCGTCCCGTGGTGGATGCGAAACCTCAGGGATATGACTTTGCCTTTGCGACGGAAAGCGCCTGTCGTTACATGACGGGTAAGGGCCATCGCAATATCGCACTGGTGATTGACAGCGAACACGATGACAACAGTAAAAAGATGGTGGAAGGCTATCGCAACGTCCTGCAAAACTACTCTTTGCCGTTTAATCGCCAGCTGGTGTTAACGGCGAATGAAGATGTTGAACAGGCGCTGCTGACGCTTATCAACAGCCTGAGCAAGTTTTCCGCCATTGTGGTTAAACGTGATGCCTATGCCGCTGAAGCGATGCGTCTGTTCCGGGAATTTGGCATTTCCGTTCCGCAGGAAGTATCACTGCTGAGTCTGGAAGATTCGCCTCTGGCAACCCAGCTCTATCCACAGCTGACCTGTATCTCGTGGCCAATGGATCAGTTGCTCACTCAGTGCGTTGAGCGCATTAAAAGCCTGGTGGATGGCCGACCTGTTCGCACGTCAGAGCTCTCCCCCGTGATTGGTAAACTCACACCTCGCCAGTCGGTGATGGAAAAAAGCTAGCGGGTACGCAGCGATTGCCGGCTTAAGGGTGTGATAACACAATAGACGTTATCCCTGTTCTGGAGCGAGATGATGAAAACCTTTCTGTTCATAAGTGCCCTCACCCTTTTCTCGGCGCTCTCCTGCTATGCCATCGCCCAGGAAACGTCCCTGCCGCTGAAAGAGCAAATTCATACCGATGAAGGTACGTTATGCGTGTATGGCGATGCTTCGCGCAGTGAAAAAGTTGTGATGCAGGGCGGCAACGATTGCCCACAGAGTAAAGCGGCAAAACAGTCCTGATTGCAGATAGGATGCTGTTTTTTTGGGGGGCGGCGGAGCAAAATACCGTTCCTATTTCACTTTCTAAGTCATTTGACCGGCAAACATTTACATCTTCATTAATGAACCGGTCTTTTGCTCTTAACGTGAATATTTCCCCCACTATACCGATCGCAGCTATACGGAAAAGGTACCAGTAATAATTAGCACCGGCATGAGGCTTGCATTTACGAAGGGAAATGTCCTTACAGTAGATATCAAGCGAGACTAATCGGATATTGATGTAGTAGAATTGGCTAACTCCCGATTAGCGCTGAAGATGGGGATGAAGGCAAAGTGGGTGCAGTTATTCACACGCAGGCTGGGTCAAATTTTCTTATCAACTCAACTGTAACCTGCTGACTAGCTCATGACCTTTCATCTGACGTGGAATAATATAATTTTTCCAAGAAAATAATATCAAGCATCGTATTATAGATCAAAAATAATCAGGCGGACCACCTACAAGACGGCCCGTATAATTATACCCCCACATCCCCCATCAAAGGAAACACAGAGATTCATCCATAAAAATAATCATAAAATGCATTGAAATTTTCATCTCCGATAAATGGAACAACCCTTACCTTTAACTCATCCATAAAATCTTTTTTTACTTCATCATTATCATCTGCTATATCAAAAATATCGTAATAACCATATACCAAATCAATGAGTTCTGTTAGTGAAAGTAAAAAGCCAGAGAGATTATCAGCTATTTTAAACGGTTCAACTACGTCATAAGACGCATAAATAGAGGTATTACCTTCATCTACAACAGCAATTATAGGCTTACCACCACCTAAATCATCGCCAATTACAAGATAATTATCTGGTAAGTATTCATAACCACTTTGAGCTTTTGCAAGTTCACTGACTGAATAAAATTTAATTGGCGTAAAACCTGTTTCTATTTTTAACTTCTCAGGATTATTTTTTCCATATAAATAATCCAACTCTGCCGAGCGAGGTAAGTTGGAAGGGAATACGTTGTCAATGTCATTAACGATATTGAAACTCCCGGACAGTGAATATTTATTGCAAATAGCAACAAATTTTTTTAATGACTCTTCAATTTCACTCATAATAACACCTCATATTTATCACATTCACTGATATTATTGACAGCTCTTTAAATTCTTACGGGTCAGGTTACGGTCTATCAATCGTCCTTTACCTGGAGTGTCATAACTTCCTCGGTGACCTTGCAAACCATGTAAATGTTCATCATAGCCGCTTGGATGATTAGCATTCTGGAGAAATACAATATTCCTTGGATCGCCTTGCCATTTTCCTCCTAAAACACCGTTCCCTTTCACACTATTGATATGATGGCCTGTATAGCCCATTTCGGACATAACCGACGATAATTGGCGATTATTTTTTGTACTTAGTATTACTTCGCGTTCAGCGGCCGTCCAGTCCCGGCTTCCTCCTCCAGCTGCAACCAGTTCTCTTTCTTCTCCCCATGCTCGGCTTATTGCTGTCGCCCGACTGCGCGCAAAGGGTAGTAGCAGAACATAGAGCAGCCGTTTCACCGTCAGCATACTGCCCAGCGTAGCGAAACGGCTAATGCGGCATCACCGTGCGCTGAACAAGCTTTGTAGCCCTTGCAGTCTGATAGCGGACTTCGCCAAAACTGCAATACTGGCCGCTCCAGTGTACCTCGCCACGCGCATCGGTCACCTCCAGTTGCGCACCATTCAAATCGGTACTGAACCAGTAAATCTCACCGCTGCTCTGGTCACGCAGATGATCATCCCAGCCGGCGGGCTACAGGATTCATTCGGGTCATAAACATAAGTGCTGAACCCCTGGTTTCCTGCTCCTCCTGCAACAGGCGGTAGCCCCGCCACAGGAAGCGCGTTTCGGTGATGCCATGCGCCGTGGTGACGATTTTACGCGTACGGAGGCCCAGCTCAAGGTCTGGTAGATATACATGACCGGCATCCGGTTGTCCTGATCCCTGAATTTGTGCGGCAATGAATGGCCCGGTAAAGAGCCAGAAGAGATAGTTATTGACGGAGTGGTCGGGAATGTGAAGATTTAGTCATCGAGCCTGATTTATATAAGGCTGCAGTAGATAACTCAAATTGTAATGAATGTTAGTTTTCGTTCTGTTGCGCGGCAAACGCCGTTCACCTTGCTGATTCATACCGGCAATTCCCTGCTGACGAGAATGAAGTACACTTCCCGGTTACACTCTGACGTCCACAGCTCACCGGCGATAATTTTTCTGGCAAAGGAGTAGGCACGTATTTAATGAAATATATATGAACAATAGATTTAAAAAATCTGGGAAATTAATATTTTTCGGCGCATTATCATTCATTAAAATCAAAAAACACCCAATAAAATACCCCCCATTGAGGCTTTAATTTGCCCTGTAGGAGTTTAATTAAACCATCTCCTATATTGATACACAAACCCTCTCCGTTGTTTGTTATAAAAACACCTGCTCTCACTTTGCACTCCATCCATAGGGGTATATTCTTTCGATATTTTTAATATTTAATGCGGTCTTTTAAGATCAAGTTGGCACGAGGAGTTTATAACAAACCAACTGATCTAATAAATTTATTGATTTCTGATATAAAAATCAGAGCCGTTCTTGATGTGCAAATGAAATTGAGAAAAACCAGAAGAAATGGCGACTCATATAGAAAGAAAAGCATCACTATACCCTTGAATTATATCATAATACTACCAACATCGAGATTGACTCAATAACTTTATGTTCTCAGATAACATAATTTATCACCCATTTTTTCTTTTCGAGAGGCTTTTTAATTCTGGTTACTCTCGCCTCTTCCAATATGCTTAACGATCTAGGTTAAAAAATTTCTGCTTATAGGATTAATAGAATGAGCAATGGATAAATAAGGATGCGGAGAATTTACTCTATAATAGGCCTGATGCGTATTTGAAAAAAGCTCAAATAAAGAGTTTAGCCCATTTTGTTTAGAAAGATGAAGATTAGCAGCTACGGCTGCCCCCTTCACAGATCCCCGCCATAAACACTACTCCTCGTTGTTTTTATTCTCGTTATTTTGCCGCATGGATTCTATAAACTCTCGTTGCTCCTGTGTGAGTTCAAGATCATCCAGCAAGCGATCCAACTCTTCTTCAGGTAATTCTTTTTGGTTCTGTCTCTTCCCGATAGCCATGCTCACCCTTGAGTTAATAGGATTAATCTCAGGGTATCCAGGGTGCATAAAATGCGCAACTAACAGATTTTGGACAATAGAAGCCATAAAGCCCCGTTAGTGGTACAAGCAACAAGCAGAGCGTAGCGACTTCATCAGATTGTCTGAGGGATCACACCTTATCAGGGTGCTCGTATATCTGTCGAAGCGCTGGAAGAGCCTGTATATCGGGCTTTAATGCGAGTGATCAGTCTGTCGATGTCATAACAATGCCAGGATAGGTTTTTTTCACGTTTTACTATCGCGGTGTGAGGATGCAACTGCCGCCAACGCTGAGTTATCATGTCATCTCACCGTGTAACTTAGCGTGACAGTTACCAGGGGCGGATCATAATGGTAGAACCCATAGGCGACTAAAATAGGTAACTATTTAATTTGCTGATAGAGAAGGATTTAAAGGGCTTCTTCAGAAAGGGAGAGACTGGAGCGGGCGAAGGGAAATCACCCCCGCTCCAAAGATCTCGTAATCCCATGGATTTATTAACAAAAACTTGGTGCATTGTAGGAGGGTTTTGTAGGAGGAACTACAACGTTTTGCAAACCGCTTCACTCCAGAACGCTGATAAGTTTTAGCGCGTCACTTCTGACAGAATCTTGTATTCGCCCAGAGTCAGCGATCAACGTCAAAGCCTCAATACTTAAACCATCCCTGATCACTTTTCGCGCTTTACTGAGACGGCCCCGGCAACTTTTCTCTGTATAACCCTCACGTGAGTGCATTTGCTCAATGATATCAGCGCTTGATAAATTTGAATCGGCAAAATGATGGTAGTAGTTTACAAAGCACTCCATCCCGATAGCCTTAAGGAGGCTGACCAGGGTAACACTACTCGTTATCTTCTCTGGTTGATTCAAAACCTCTTCCACAGGTTCGGGTGGAAGGGTTTGCATAGCCGCTTCATTGACTGAAACCGAACTCCTGACAATCAAGTCTTCTTTGATGGAACTAACTCGGGGATCAGTAAGAATCGCGCCCTTGAGGTTAACGATATGTGCGTTAACGTGGTCACTATGCCGTGCATAATCTCGTATTACTTCATGTGGGATTTTGTAAGCATCAAGAATGTTGTAAGTCCCATCGAAAATAACCGCGATTAAATAATCAAAATCGGCTGCCTCATAGTTACGCAAGGCACTAAGCTGCCGGGAAGGATTATCCGGCGTAACTCTCCTAGCTTTGATCTGCACTTTCAGGCCATCAGCATCAATGGCATCAGCACCCGCCGAGGAATTACTGAGAAGAGTCATACCCAGTGCATTAGAAACCAGCCATTCAGCATAGTCACCAACAGGATTATTCTTGGTGCGAATGACACCTCTAGAACGCAACTGCGTTAAAATTTCGGAATGAAGTGACAGCAATTCAAGATTATTCAGCGCATTTAGCCAATCATATGATGTTAAATGATTATTTTTCAAAAACACTCTCCATTGCCGAAGTGAAATGCCACTGTAACGCCTACGTAACGCACCTGGGTTTTGATGTTTTGTCGACTCTTATAGAAGAGTAAGACTGATTCATAGGTGTCTCATCTTTTGCCAAAGAAGACTGTTCATTAATACAGCATCCAGAATTTATAAACTTACACTTACTTCACTTTCTCAGTTTGCCCCACCGCACTGCCGAAACAATGCTCCAGTTGCCACTGGCATTGGGCCTACGCCATTTTGCTGTCTCCATGCTACGGAGATACTCAAGAGCTTCAGAAAACGTGCCAAAACGCTTCTGAGCCGCTTTATCACCTACGCCAAACGAACCATCACGGGTGCTCGCCAAACCGGGGTGAAAACAGGAACCATCGGCTGCGTATGGAACCAACAGTTCAGGATCGTTATCTTCAGATGAGTCAGACGCTAACAACTGCCACGGCTCAACACTGAGAGCATTAGCCAGCACCTCAATCGCATCCAAAGACGCATTAGAACCGCCGCGTTCAATGCGGCTCATATAGCTACGAGCAAACCCACACCGATCGGCAAAAGCTTCTTGGCTCATTCCGGTGGCAATGCGCAACTCTTTTACTCGTTGTCCAAACAGTTTTCTCAGGGTCATGTTCATGCCCTGAATTTGCGCAGATGTCCACTAAAGAGCCACGCACCAATAGTGACATTTTGAATCAATGCGTTATTATGCGGTTAAAATCACCGCTGGGGTGGATTCTGAGGGATAACAACATGTCAAAAACACGGCTTAGTAAGCCCGGTTTTTCAGCCAAGTCTGTGCTGACCATTATGTTAATCGCTGCGTCATCTTCATCTTATGCAGCAGAAAGCATCGATCAACTGGCGACGCGCATCGGTATGGATCACTTTCGGGAAGCGATTAAGAATGGCGACCGTAACGCCTTTAAAACCCTACCGGCAAAAGGCTATAAAAACGGCTTAACCGGGTTACTACTTAAAACGAACACCTACGTTAACCCCGAATACAGCTTTGCTGATTGCGATACGGACACCGTTATTATCTCGGTGCAAGAACACAAAACGCTCCCCGGTTGCCGTATCTCTTTAAAGCTAGCGACAAAAGATGCAGGAGGCAGTTATCACGACAATGGAATCCGCGTTGAATACGGTATTGCCACCGGATCTAAAAAGTTCATAGCCAACAATTCAATGTGGGCGCAACATGCCATTAGCGGTGACAAAGTGCTGGAAGGCGCTCTCCATCCGGATAAAACGAATAATCATAAAGATCAAATGTGCATAGGTATGGCTCAATTTACTGCAAACGTAACTGAAGGTCGAAATAGTGGAATGGCCAAAGGGGAGTATTATCAGCGCCTCGATAATATGAATGGCAAGTCAGAAGTCACTCCCCAGATGATTAAGCTCTACAAAAGTTTCGTTGATTATGTATATGAACACCCTAAACAGAACGCCCAAGATTCATCGTCATTCATTTACACTAACTGCATGAATAATTTATGATTCTCGGCTTTGTATTAGGTCTAGACATGACTACGCTCCATTCCATCCAAAGTAACCTAGATGCAATACTCAGCAAGAGTCTGACTTATGGATTTTTATAGCTAAACTCGAGGGATGACAGCGTGATTTATGTTCGGTAGGAGTAGGCTCAGGATAGAGCTTAGCCTCCTAAACTATGCAGTAGCACTTACTTAGGCATTATTTATATGTTACTTCGTTCAGCAAATTTACTCATTTAGTTACTTTCCTATGTTTAATGGTAGGCAATAATGTTCAACTGTTTGGTTGACCAAGATTTGAAGACTATGTTCTAATAAACTAAGGTATATCATAGGTTATTAAGTGTTTTATATACATTACATGGCCTACAAAACATTAAGATAATGATATTAAGATTTAATGAGATGAACTATATATATCAATAGAAAGGGTTTTATCATGACATACACACAGCTTGCAGATAGTTCTTTCTGGTCAGCATTACAACAAAGGAAAGATCTTGAAAAATACGGAAACCTAAACTGCGCATTATATGCAATAGAGTTACATGACAATATAGACAGTATTGATTTAATAGCTCCTGACATAATAACTGAAGGTGGGGATGATGAAAACATAGATATATTAATGACAGATAGGGAAAGCAAACAAATATATCTAATACAATCTTATCAATCTACGTTATTCCGACCTCAAGGAGCGAAGCCATCTAAAGCTCAAGAAACCGCTTATGCAGAAACTGCTTTACTTTCTGCCGACATAGATAATATACCTCTTAGGATAAGGGAGCAGGTAAAAGATGCAAGGGATGCATTACGGAACAATGAAATTGATAAGATAAATGTATGGTTCGTTCATAACTGCCCTGAGACAGCAGAGTGCGAAAAACCTCTCCATTCGATTGGCCGCTCGATTATGGATAAATTAAAATCAATTTATCACATTGATAATATGAGAGTAAGTTCCAAGCAAATGGGCTTGAATTCGCTTGACGAATTATATAATTCTCAACACAGTCCGATTTTGATATCAGATAAAATATCATTAACCGGAATGCACGGCTTCTATCAAAATTCAAATGAGAACTGGGCCTCATTTTCTACACTAGTGCCTGGGAAGTTTATTAAAGAGCTTTATAATAGTTATGGTGAAGATAAATTATTCAGCGCCAATGTGAGATCTTATTTAGGCAGTAATAAAAAAGACCTTTCAATTAACAACGAAATACAAAACACCGCCATAGCACACCCAGGGAATTTCTTTGTATTTAACAACGGTATCACTGCATTAGTCCATGATTTTGAAATGGATTTCATCGATGAATCCAAAACTCTCGGTCAAATTAAAAGTGTTACAGGTATTTCAATTGTTAATGGAGCCCAAACCACCGGCAGCATCTCAAATTTAGGGAAAGAACCAGATGATGCGCTAAGAATTGCGATTAGATTTATAAAAGTAAGCAATCCAGAGTTAATCAATGAAATAACGCTTGCAAACAATTCGCAAAATAAGGTTTTGCGATCAGACTTTCGCTCCAGTGATTCCATACAAAAAAGGTTAAGAAAGGACTTCGAGAAAAATAAAGAAGCTTTATACACTGGTGGCCTTCGCCAAGTATTAACACCTGCCCAAAAAAGAATCTTATTACCAACAGACACAGTTGCACAAATCCTGATAGCTTTTCATGCTCATCCAACAAGCGCATATCATCGGAAAAAAGACATTTGGGATGATGAAGACCTCTATAAAAAAGCTTTTGATGATACAATTACAGCAGGCCATATTATCTTTGTTTATTCATTAAATGAAGCAATAAGCCAGATAAAGTCTGATTTCAACGAACAATTCAGACATAATCAACTTCCGGAAATAGATACCATCAAACATAAATTATTAACTCAACCAGGGGTATCATTATTGTTGATTCATGCTATAGCCAGCATATTGGAAATAATACTAGGTTCTGCCATCCCAAATAAATACACAATATCCTTTAAAGAGGGTGTCAACAGAGAAAGTGCAAGAACACTATGGATCCCTGTAATCAAAAGAGTATTAACTAGATCTGCGATACTGGAACCAGCAACAGCAGGAAGGTTATCCAAAAGCAAAGAAATATCAGAGATAATTTCTCGTTTCCAGAGTGATATGGATATGTATCGAGATGATTTTAAAGAACTACTTCCTGACTTCATCGCGAACATCCATTATTAGTTTTTAATTTAGCCCTCAATCGGGGGCTTTTACTCTTCAAGATTAATCTTCTTGCCTTTGATAATTTTCAAAACTAACTAAATTGCTATCAGTCTACTAATGCGGCTATAGTCGCTCTGGATACGCTATATTCCCGAGCTAAAGCGCTAATACTGATCCCATTATTCTTTTTCTCAATAATAGCCCTATGTGCTTCAGGGGCGATTTTCGACGGCCTACCTAACTTCTTGCCTTCGGCTTTTGCTCGTGAGAGCCCCGCCTGAGTGCGTTCAATTAAAAGATCGCGCTCCATTTCTGCTACCGCTGCCAGCATTGACAACAGGAGCTTACCCGCAGCGGAAGTGAGCTCAGTTGTGCCAAGTTGGTGGACAATTACTTTAATATTGCGCTCAGCCAGCGCCTTGACAGTTTGCAGAACGTCAATCGCATCACGTCCCAGACGGTCTAGTTTTGCAACTACCAATGTTTCACCATCGCGGATTTTGCTGAGCATTTCAGAAAATGCTTTGCGTTGCATCGCAGGAACCTTCCCGCTAAGAATATCAGCAAACCAAAAGTCAAACGTCCATCCTGCTTTTTCAAGTTCCAAACGCTGGTTCTCAGTATCCTGCTGCGATGTCGAAACACGCCCGTAGCCAAAAATCGCCATAGTCATATCCTCATCCGGCCCCTGCCAGAAAACGATGTCAACTTAGGATGGCCTGCCAGAAAAGCCAAGGCTAATTTTCCATCAGTGTAAAAGTATGGGATCGGAAGATGCCGGAAAACGGTCGTTTATTGGCATACTTATTAGTTAACAAATAGAGTTAGGGCAATCTAGTCATCAGATAGAGGTATAATGCACCAACACATTACGGATAAGAGAAAATCATGAACGAGCTGCCAGATAACCATCGTCGCTGGGTTGCCAACTATTGCGGTGGGAAAATTGAAGAATTGCAATACCACTTAGCCGCCATCGTAACGGCTTGCGATACATCGATTAACTTATTTACTAGTAACCAACAGGTTCCCGAGTCAAATAGTCAGGCTGTTATTTATGGATTTTCATCGTTCACGAATGTCATTCAGACGCTTAAAGATTCGATAAAAACAGTTACAGGCAAGCAGTTACCTTGGTCGAAGATACAGCAACTAAGCCATGGGTCTTTTTTTCAGGATGCGCGAAATGCAGCAACGCATGATGGTAATCCTGTCATAAACGCTTGGGTTGACGGAAGATACTACGTTGCCAACAAAATTGTTCGACTAGGTGATAGAGGACAAGTTATAGAAATCCCTGCACCAAATAATGATGTTCGCACCCTTTGCCTAGAGTTTGCTGATGATTTTTGCCAACTTCTACGCCAAAAACTGCTTGAAACAAAAGAGAGCAGTTCTCTGGAAGGCACCCCCTTCAAAATGGCTGACCTAGAAGAAGCTTTCACAAACTTCAATTTAATCCCAGATTTTGCTATTCAATTGTTTACAAAAGAAAAAGAAAGAATAGCCGAAAGCCTTAAGGATTCTAAACATGACCCTGTGGCACAAGCTATTGCTCGCCTTGATACCCTGCTCAAATATATCAATGAGCAACGAAAAACTGCACAGAGAATTTAGACCGAATATTTTCAAAAAGTTAAAAAACAGCAGCTTTTACCAACTTTACAGTGAGATTTAATGCGTTCAGAATATGAACTCACCCATATGATATATAACACTTTTATTGGAAAACAGGGTGTGCTATGTTGGCTCTGACACCTACCTCATGCGGTAAACCGGTCCGGGTAAGTGGAGCTTTACCGCTGTTTAGCGGAAAACGTCAGGATGGGAACTCTGCGTAACGTTGATTGTGGTAGGTAGGGCGCGCAAGCGTTTGATGCAGCCAAGCAGAGGGTGAAAGTAGCAATCGGCGGATTCTTGAGTAGCTTCTTTTGCGCATAATGCATCTTTCAAGAAAGGTCGTCACACCACGAGGAAGACTTGATCTTCATCTGGCAAGGGGAACCGAGCAAACCTACAGGCTATCTTCTCAGATGGCCTTAGGGTTGATATGTCCGGCTTCCCCCCCGAGGAAGGATTAACATTTTAAAGAACACTTTATGTTTTAACATTTTTAACAATTACGCTTTTCTCTTGCTCGTTGTATCAAACCGTTCCTTTCAGAAGTAAGTCTGCCGTTCTTCTCGCCTTCGCAACACACAAACCTGAACCGATAGCTGTTAACCCTCAACGGTTCCCGGTGTAAATGCAGCCGGATAAATCTGCTGCGAAAAAGTGGATCTCCTAGATTTGGAAGCACCCCTCTCAGGCATTGTGTCCGAAAATTTCCGTTGCGGCGAGACAGTCCTTATAGAGCCAAACAGACTCAAAAGTTAAGCCGCGCAGTAAAGCTAAAGCTCGCCCAGATTTCTCATTGATTGCTCGATCTCCGCAACCCATTTATCAGGGCAAGGATAAACACGGCTTTCGGTGCTAATGCGGTTTGGAGATACGCGGCAGGTTAGCCCATGCAATGACTTAACATGCGCTATCCAACATGTTTTGACTGTTCTCCCCGTTCGGGATTTAACATCATCGGCAATTTGTCTGTAGGTCGCCATTAACGTCCATACTCCGCTAGTTGTTTAAATATTGCGAAAGAGGCTGCTTGTTGAAGGTTACATCTGATTCATCTAGCTGCGCCAGTCGAGCTACGAAAGCGCCGCAAATTCCACATCATGATTTCCACTGCCCTTGATAAAAAACGCGCCACAGAGCTTCCTGGCGCGTTTGGCACATCTTACGATTTATGCCTGCGCCGTGCGTCGATGACCGCCTTGATACCCGCTTGCGAATCAAACTGCGCAATATCAGGTAAACTGTAGTGAAGCTGCGAAATCACGCCCAATTGCTCACCCACATCAGCATCCTTACGATAGGTGGTCATCGCGGTGGTGCTGCCCCGAACATGTCCAACAAGCTGCGCAATCGTGCGTTCGTTGATCTCAAACTTGTCTACGGCGTTGATGAAAGTGTGCCGCAGCGAATGGAACGTTTTCTTACCGTCACGGGTAAAACCGAGGACTTTGCCAAAGTAGTTTTCGTTAAACCATTTTGAGGCGGCGGCACGATATCCTTTGATTTTGTTGTGCTTCAACTCAGGGAAAAGACGATCATATCCGGCAGCTTTCAATGCATCTACATACTCCAGCAGCCCTAGTTCGATAAGTCGCGGATGAATTGGAACCTGACGGATCGCATTCACCGTCTTTAATGATTTAACGCCACCAGCCTGCGCTTCTTCATCCATCACCTTATCCGGCGCATCAAGGTTAAAATCAATATAGGCAACTTCGTTTTTATCTTCGCGAATATCCGTCAGATAAAGCTGGCAAAGCTCATTGATGCGCCCGCCCACATATAATGCCAACAGAGGCAACCAGTAGTGAAACGGGCGGAAGCTCGTATAACGTCCGTATTGATTGGGCCTTCCCGCGCCTTTCTTAAACCAGTCAGCCGAGAAAATTTGCTCTAGTTCATCGTCGGTGAAGAGGTCGCGGCGATCCTGCTCACGCACCATCACACGACGCTGAGCCAACACATTCTCAGCAGGGTTATCAAAAAGATAACGTTCACTCTTAGCCCATTTGAGCATAGAACCCAGTGACTCAATATGCCTGCCAATAGCATCTCGGCTCATAACTGGCTGACCATCAGCTAGCGCTATTTCAATTAGCTTTTGAGTATCTGAAATCTTGTATTTTCGCCGCATCAAATACAGGTTACCGGGCATATTCTGCATTTTGGTGACGTAATCTTTCACAACGTCACGATTCAGTTCGCCTAGAGTTAAATCGCCCATTATCTCCACGAAGTGTTCAATTCTGGAACGAATTTTCCCCTCGCTGGCGAGCTTAATATCGCCCGTATTTTTATAGACCAAAAACGCTTTCAGCAATGCTGAAACCGTCATGCTCGCATATGTCGGGTTGCAATACGGGTTGATGGTAGCGGCCACAGGAATCGCTGGTGTTACACCTACCGGAGCGCATGGCAGAGCACTTAATGTTGGCTCCGATTTCGCAAGCGCCTTATCCCAAGCGCTACGCAGTTTTTCAGCCTGCACGTTGTTGATGAACAAAGAACTTGCATTCAGCGTCACCCCGGGCAAATCCAACAACCAGAGGGAAAGAGGATTGCCGTTGTTAGCCCTGAATGCCGTAACCTCAACCTCTCGCCCGTTCAGCAATTCAACAAGGGCAAACTGCGGCTGGTAAAGCTGCATATAGCCGTTTACCGCAGCCTCAGCACCGTCATACGCAATGTTATTCAAAACGAACCCATGCGAATCAGGATCACGCTCAAGCGTGCTGAAATCATCAATCAGAAAGCCACGCTGGTTAGATACAAGGGCATACAGCGGCACATTGGCTGCCAGAAGATGCTGGACGACAGTCTCAGCCCCAACTCCAAATGAATCGCAAAACAACGCCAGGCTGATTTTGCCTGCTCCAGTCAACAATGGGGCATTGCCCCTGATCTTCTCTTTATCCACTTGCCTGAACTCTTCCAGAGACGCATACCACTTCTCCAGCAAACACGCGGCAATAGCTCTGGCATTTGCAAGGTGGGTTGTGCGGGTAGATGCATGAATTTCACGCTGCCCTATCAGGGCGCGATAACGAACCGGAACGGTGATCCGCAGAACATAGATACCGCTTGGACGTCGATAGAGATTATCACGCTGCGCCATCGGTTGTATGACCCCTTTGTAGGAGGATCACGAGCGCCGTCACGTATGAATCAGAAAAAGGCTGAGGAATGAATACGTTAGGGAGTTTTTGGAGCGGGCGAAGGGAATCGAACCCTCGTATAGAGCTTGGGAAGCTCTCGTTCTACCATTGAACTACGCCCGCTTTGAGGTGCGTAAGGCATTATAGACCTTACGCCTCTTCATACAAGCCTCTTTGCAACTAAATGGCGATTATATAATCACTTAGCACTTTGGCTTACTGCCTGGCGCCGGAAGATAACGCTGCGGATCGATGGCTGTGGCGCGATAGCGGATCTGGAAGTGTAACTTCACCGAGTCCGTGCCGGTACTGCCCATGGTGGCAATCTTCTGCCCAGCCTTCACATTCTGCCCGTTGTTCACCAGCATCGTATCGTTGTGGGCATAGGCAGTGATGTAATCTTCCCCATGTTTAATCATGATCAGGTTACCGTAACCGCGCAGCTGGTTGCCGACGTAGACCACCTTCCCTGCCCCTGATGCATAGACTGGCGTGCCGCGCGCAGCAGCGATATCAATGCCTTTATTGCCCCCCTCAGACAAGGAGTAAGGCAACACGACTTTGCCGCTGGCAGGCCAGACCCAACAACGCTGGCCGACCGGAGGCCATGAGGACTGCGGCACCGCGTAAGACGGTGTCACTTTAGCTGTTTTGCCTTTAGAGGATTTCTTCGTTGAAGACGCGCCACCGTTAACCTTCAGTTTCTGCCCCACCTCGATGGTGTAGGGTGGAGAGATGTTATTCAGACGCGCCAGATCCTTCACGCTGGTCCCCGTTGCGCGCGAAATCCGATACAGCGTATCCCCGCGCTTAACGGTATAGACCGCACCGGAATAGCTGCCCATATCCGACGACTTGCTTCCTGAACAGCCTGCCAGTAATAGCGTCAGCGTCAGACAAAAAACGGCGGTAATGGGATTTCTCGTCAGGCTTCCTGCAAACAAAACAGATCCTCGGTCAGCGTGAATGGCGCACTATGATACCAGCCCTGACTGATATGGGTCAGCCCTTTTCCGCTCTTGAGAGCAAACGGCGCATGGAGGAATGCAGTATAATGCAGCTGCTGATGGTGCTGAGCCATCCGCATCGTTGGCACTGGAGCATCAATGAGTATTCAAGAACACGTTATTTTGGTAAATGACCAGGGAATGGTGATTGGCACTCAGGAAAAGTACGCCGCGCACACCGCCCACACCCCGCTGCACCTGGCTTTCTCATCGTGGCTTTTTAACGCCAGAGGTGAGTGTCTGGTTACCCGACGCGCCTTAAGCAAAAAAGCCTGGCCAGGTGTCTGGACCAACTCCGTTTGTGGACATCCTCAGTCTGGTGAAAAGACGGAACAGGCTATCATCCGCCGTTGCCGCTTTGAGGTTGGCGCGGAGATCGCCAATATCACCCCCATCGCCTCTGAGTTCCGTTATCGTGAAGCCGATCCTTCGGGGATCGTGGAGAACGAGATTTGCCCGGTATTCGCAGCACGCGTCACCAGCGAACTGCATATTAATCACGATGAAGTGATGGAGTATGAATGGGTCGAACTGGAAGCGTTGTTCCGCGCACTGGACGCTGCCCCCTGGAGCTTTAGCCCGTGGATGGTGCAGGAAGCGACGGTCGCCCGTGACGCGCTCAGGGCCTTCAAGGCGCAATAAAAAAGCCCCTTTCGGGGCTTTTTTTACTGTCTTAACGGCTTACTTCACCGGGCGCATCGCCGGGAACAGGATCACATCACGGATGGTGTGGCTGTTAGTGAACAGCATAACCATACGGTCGATACCAATCCCCAGACCTGCGGTTGGTGGCAGACCGTGCTCCAGCGCAGTCACATAGTCTTCGTCGAAGAACATCGCTTCGTCATCGCCCGCCGCTTTCGCGTTAACCTGATCCTGGAAGCGCTGAGCCTGATCTTCTGCATCGTTCAGCTCGCTAAAGCCGTTGCCGATTTCGCGGCCACCGATGAAGAACTCAAAGCGGTCAGTGATTTCCGGGTTCATATCATTACGACGTGCCAGCGGAGAAACTTCTGCCGGGTATTCGGTGATGAAGGTCGGCTGAATCAGGTGCGCTTCGGCTACTTCTTCGAAGATCTCGGTCACGATACGGCCCAGACCCCAGCTCTTCTCAACGTTGATACCGATGCTTTCCGCGATCGCTTTCGCAGAGTCGAAGTTATCCAGATCGGCCATGTTGGTTTCTGGACGGTATTTCATGATCGCTTCGCGCATGGTCAGTTTTTCGAACGGCTTGCCGAAGTCGAAGACTTCTTCGCCGTAAGGCACTTTAGTGGTGCCCAGAATGTCCTGCGCCAGGGTACGGAACAGTGATTCGGTCAGCTCGATCAGATCTTTATAATCCGCATACGCCATATAGAGTTCCATCATGGTGAACTCTGGGTTATGACGCACGGAGATGCCTTCGTTACGGAAGTTACGGTTGATTTCGAACACGCGGTCAAAACCACCGACGACCAGACGCTTCAGGTACAGTTCCGGCGCGATACGCAGGTACATGTCCAGATCGAGGGCGTTGTGATGGGTTATGAACGGACGTGCAGACGCACCGCCTGGGATCACCTGCATCATTGGGGTTTCCACTTCCATAAAGTCGCGGTTAACCATGAACTGGCGGATACCGGCCATGATCTGAGAGCGAATCTTGAAGGTCTTACGGGATTCATCGTTGGAGATGAGATCCAGGTAACGCTGACGGTAGCGCGCTTCCTGATCCTGCAGGCCATGGAATTTGTCCGGCAGCGGGCGCAGGGCTTTGGTCAGCAGACGCAGTTCGGTGCAGTGGATAGACAGCTCACCGGTCTTGGTTTTGAACAGCTTACCTTTCGCCCCCAGGATATCGCCCAGGTCCCACTTCTTGAACTGCTCGTTGTAGATGCCTTCCGGCAGGTCGTCACGGGAGACGTACAGTTGAATACGGCCGCCAACGTCCTGCAGCGTCACGAAGGAGGCTTTACCCATGATACGACGGGTCATCATGCGGCCAGCAACGGCCACTTCGATGTTCAGCGCTTCCAGCTCTTCGTTCTCTTTACCGTCGAAGTCAGCGTGCAGTTGGTCTGAGGTATGGTCACGACGAAAATCGTTCGGGAACGGCACGCCCTGCTCGCGCAGTGCTGCCAGCTTCTCGCGGCGGGTTTTCAGTTCGTTATTAAGATCGACTACCGCGTCAGCGCCCTGTGCTTGTTGTTCAGACATGTTGGTTCCTCATAACCCTGCTTTCAAACTTGCTTCGATAAATTGGTCCAGGCTGCCATCCAGCACCGCCTGCGTGTTACGGGTTTCAACCCCGGTACGCAGGTCTTTGATGCGGGAGTCATCAAGGACGTAAGAACGGATCTGGCTGCCCCAACCGATGTCAGATTTGTTATCTTCCATCGCCTGTTTCTCAGCATTTTTCTTCTGCATCTCCAGCTCATAAAGCTTCGCTTTCATCTGCTTCATGGCCTGGTCTTTGTTCTTATGCTGGGAACGGTCGTTCTGGCATTGCGTCACCAGCCCGGTTGGAATGTGGGTGATACGCACCGCAGATTCCGTACGGTTAACGTGCTGACCACCCGCGCCGGATGCGCGGTAAACGTCGATACGCAGATCCGCCGGGTTGATGTCGATATCGATATCTTCGTCAACTTCCGGATAGACAAACGCGGAGCTGAAGGAGGTGTGACGACGGCCGCCGGAGTCGAACGGGCTCTTACGCACCAGGCGGTGAACACCCGTCTCGGTACGCAGCCAGCCGTAGGCGTAATCGCCAATAATCTTGATGGTGACAGATTTAATACCGGCCACTTCGCCTTCAGACTCTTCGATGATTTCGGTTTTGAAGCCGCGGGCTTCCGCCCAGCGCAGATACATGCGCATCAACATACTGGCCCAGTCCTGGGCTTCGGTACCGCCAGAACCTGCCTGAATATCGAGATAGCAGTCAGCGTTATCGTATTCACCGGAGAACATGCGACGGAATTCAAGCTGCGCCAGCTTCTCTTCGAGCACGTCGAGTTCAGCCACGGCTTCGTTAAAGGTTTCTTCGTCGTCAGCTTCGACGGCCAGCTCCAGTAAACCGGAAACATCTTCCAGCCCCTGAGCCATTTGATCCAGCGTATCTACGATAGCTTCGAGAGAGGAACGCTCTTTACCCAGCGCCTGCGCGCGTTCAGGTTCGTTCCAGACGTCCGGCTGTTCCAGCTCGGCGTTTACTTCTTCAAGACGCTCTTTCTTGGCATCGTAGTCAAAGATACCCCCTAAGAACGTCAGAGCGCTCCGTGAGGTCCTGAATACGGTTTTTTACCGGATTAATTTCAAACATGGTCTGTTTTCTTTTATGGACTTGTCAAAATGCGGTGATAAGAGCGGGATTGTACCGAATCCACGCCCTTTTTTATAGAGATTACTGCCGCTAAATTGGCCAGATATTGTCGATGATGATCTGAAGGGTGCGGTTACCGCGGAACTCGTTTATATCCAGTTTGTATGCCAGCTCAACTTCGCGCACGCCGTTGTCCGGCCAGACAGCGGTATCGACGTTAAAGGCAATACCGTCCAGCAGCGGGCCACCGCCTACAGGCTCGACCATCACTTTCAGATGGCGCTCACCAACAATGCGCTGTTGCAGCAGACGGAAGCGGCCATCGAACAGGGGTTCCGGGAACATCTGCCCCCACGGCCCTGCATCCCGGAGCATCTGTGCCACTTCCATCGTCATCTCAACCGGCGTGAGTTCGCCGTCGGAAACCACTTCGCCCTGCAGCAGGGCCGGGTCAATCCAGTCGGTGACCAGCTCGCCGAACAAACGCTGGAACTCGTCGAACTTCTCCTCTTCCAGCGACAAACCTGCCGCCATGGCATGGCCGCCGAACTTGAGCATCAGACCCGGGTAGAGGGTATCCAGACGCTCCAGCGCATCGCGCATGTGCAGCCCCTGAATCGAACGCCCGGAGCCTTTGAGGGTGCCATCACCAGCCGGTGCAAACGCAATGACCGGGCGGTGGAAACGCTCTTTAATACGCGAAGCCAGAATGCCCACCACGCCCTGATGCCACTCAGGGTGATACATCGCCAGGCCGCCCGGCAGCGTATCGCCGCTGCGTTCCAGTTTTTCGCACAGGGTCAGCGCTTCAACCTGCATTCCCTGTTCAATCTCTTTACGGGTCTGGTTCAGGGCGTCCAGCTCATTAGCCAGCACGCGCGCTTCACCAATGTTGTCGCACAGCAGCAACGCGACGCCAACGGACATGTCGTCCAGTCTGCCGGCCGCGTTCAGGCGAGGCCCCAGAGCGAAGCCCAGATCGCTTGCCGCCAGCTTGAGCGGATCGCGGTTAGCAATCTCAAGCAGCGCTTTGATACCGGGACGGCATTTGCCCGCCCGGATGCGGCTTAAGCCCTGCCAGGTCAGAATACGGTTATTGGTATCGAGCGGCACCACGTCTGCGACGGTCCCCAGTGCGACCAGGTCGAGATACTCGGCCAGGTTCGGCACGGCAATACCGCGGGCGTCGAACCAGCCCTTATCACGCAGCAGCGTGCGTAACGCCAGCATCAGATAAAATGCCACGCCGACGCCTGCGAGTGATTTCGACGGGAAATCGCAGTCGCGCAGGTTCGGGTTGATGATCGCTTCCGCGGCAGGCAGCGTTTCACCCGGCAGGTGGTGATCGGTAACCAGCACCGGGATCCCCAGCTGATGCGCATGATCGACGCCCGCATGGGAAGAGATCCCGTTATCTACGGTCAGGATCAGCTGTGCGCCGCGGGCATGGGCCTGATCGACCACTTCCGGGCTGAGGCCGTAACCATCTTCAAACCGGTTCGGCACCAGATATGTCACGTTGGCGCAGCCCAGCGCGCGCAGGCTCAGCACGCTCAGCGCGGTACTGGTTGCGCCATCAGCATCAAAATCCCCCACCACCACAATGCGCGTACCTTCACACAGCGCGTTGTAGAGTATTTCTGTGGCTTTTTCGATGCCGTTTAACTGCTGCCATGGCAACATCCCTTTAACGCTGCGCTCAAGGTCGGCGGCGATACGCACGCCACGGCTGGCGTATAGCCGCTTTAGCAGCGGCGGGAGGTCGTCAGGCAAATCAGCATGTTCAACCGCCTCGCGGCGGCGCAGTTTTATTGGGGCTTTCACGCGAATTATTTACCACCAAACTGTTTCTGGTGCGCGTCGAGGAACTCTTTCATCTCTTTAGGTCCCTGATAACCCGGAACAACATAGCCATTGCTCAGGACAATCGCTGGCGTACCGTTCACCCCAAACTGCACACCCAGCGCGTAGTGGTTAGCGATATCAATGTCGCAGGATGCAGGCTGCACGCCTTTGCCATTCATCGCGTCATCAAAGGCTTTGTTGCGGTCTTTCGCACACCAGATAGCTTTCATATCCTGCTCTGGCTTGCTCTCAACGCCCGCGCGCGGGAAGGCCAGATAACGCACGGTGATCCCCAGCGCGTTGTAATCTTTCATCTCTTCATGCAGCTTATGGCAGTAGCCACAGGTGATGTCGGTGAAGACGGTAATGACGTGTTTTTCCTGCGCCGCTTTATAAACGATCATCTCTTTTTCGAGCGCGTTCAGGTTTTTCATCAGCAGCTGGTTGGTTACGTTGACCGGCTGTGCACCGCTCACGTCGTACATTGGCCCCTGAATAATGTGTTTTCCGTCTTCGGTCACGTACAGCACGCCGCTGTTCGTCAGAACCGTTTTCATGCCGGCAACCGGTGCAGACTGGATATCACTGCTGGTGACGCCTAGCTTCGCCAGAGACTGTTTGATAGCGGCGTCATCCGCATGGGCAAAACCGGTAAATGAGGCTGCCAGCAGGGTGAACAGCGCGAAAGACTTTTTCATATAAGATCCTAATTCGTCGGCACTCACGCTCGTGGGTGGTGCTGTTGGTGTAGCTGCCGCAGCCGTTCCGTCGCGACATGGGTATAAATTTGGGTCGTGGAAAGATCGCTATGTCCCAGCAGCATCTGCACCACGCGCAGGTCGGCGCCGTGGTTCAGCAGATGCGTCGCAAAGGCATGACGCAAAACGTGTGGCGAAAGCTTTTCACTGTCGATACCCGCCAGTGTGGCGTAATGTTTGATGCGATGCCAGAACGTTTGCCGCGTCATCTGTTGTGCGCGCTGGCTGGGGAACAAGACATCGATTGAAGTGCCATTAAGCAACCATGGACGACCGTGCTCCAGATACGTTTCCAGCCAGTACACCGCCTCTTCACCCAGCGGCACCAGCCTTTCCTTGTTTCCTTTACCGATTACGCGAACCACGCCCTGACGAAGGCTAATGTCGCTCATCGTCAGGCCGACCAGTTCAGAAACACGCAAACCGGTAGCATACAATAGCTCAAGCATGGCTTTATCGCGTAACTCCAGCGGCAGGTCAACTGCGGGTGACTGTAATAATCTCTCAACTTGTGCTTCGCTGAGATCTTTCGGCAGCCGCTGCGGGAGTTTCGGGGAGGCCAGGAGCGCGCTGGGATCGTCTTCGCGAATTTTCTCACGGTTGAGGTGCTGGAACAGCCGACGCATTGCGCTGAGCAAACGTGCGGAACTGGTGGCCTTGTAGCCCCCTTCCATCCGCTCGCCCAGCAGCGCCTGCAGGTCGTCGCTTTGTGCGTTCGCCAGCGACAGCCCGCGGTGCGCCAGCCACTCCACCAGCATGGTGAGATCGCGCCGGTAGGCACTGAGCGTATTCTCGGCCAGGTTCTTCTCCAGCCACAGTGCATCGAGAAACTGTTCGATGAGTGCGAGATCCTTTTCCACATCAGCCCCTTTGATTCTGCAGTCAGGCCATTATGCCTGATTGCGATCGGTTTCTGGTACACTACGCGCAAAGTCAAAGCAAGAATTGAGATAGTCACGCGATGAATATTGGTCTGTTCTATGGTTCCAGCACCTGCTACACCGAAATGGCGGCAGAGAAAATTCGGGACATCATTGGCCCGGAACTGGTGACGTTGCATAACCTGAAAGATGACGCGCTTACGCTGATGGAGCAGTACGACGTGCTGATCCTCGGCATCCCGACCTGGGATTTCGGCGAAATACAGGAAGACTGGGAAGCCATCTGGGACCAGCTTGATACGCTTAACCTCGACGGCAAAATCATTGCCATGTACGGCATGGGTGATCAGTTGGGTTACGGTGAGTGGTTCCTGGACGCACTCGGCATGCTGCACGACAAACTGGCACCGAAGGGCGTCACGTTTATCGGTTACTGGCCAACCGAAGGGTACGAGTTCACCAGTAAGAAACCGATTATTGCCGATGGGCAGCTGTTTGTCGGGCTGGCACTGGATGAAACCAACCAGTACGATCTCAGCGATGAGCGCCTGCAAAGCTGGTGTGAGCAGATTCTGGGCGAAATGGCAGAACAGTTCAGCTAACGCGAATTACTCCTGCGTCAGTTGCTGTAATAACATCCGACGCAGGTCCCGCCACTCAGCGCTATCCATACTGTCCGCGGCCAGCCACAGATGCTGGCGACGCCCGCTGTCCACGCTACGTAGCCGCAGCATCATGCCGGAAGCGATCATCCAGGGCAGACCGAGAATTTCCCACTCTTTTCCCTGCCAGCGCAGGCGGGAATCCATCAGTAATTTGATCTCCCCCTGACGGGCATGAATGCGGCGCTGGCTGCGCACGCTGTCAAACACCACAAACGACAGCAACAGCAGCCACAGAGGCGTATAGCTAAGCGGCCACGGCATCAGTAACACAAAGGCCGCGACCAGGCCGTGGAGCAACAACGACATCCACTGCGAGCGCCACGAGACGCGAAGGTCAGATTGCCACAGGACCACGTTCCTGATTCCGTGTTTGAATTAATTGCACCATCCGTTGCAACTCGGTGTCGGCGGGTTTGCCGTGATTCATCAGCCAGTTAAATAAATCAGGATCGTCAGACTCAAGCAGGCGAACAAACAGACGCTTATCATCATCGCTTAAGCTGTCATACTCATATTCGAAGAAAGGCATGATGGAAATATCAAGTTCACGCATGCCGCGACGGCACGCCCAGTGAATACGGGCCTTGTTGTTAATATCCATGTTCTGTTTCCTGCATTACGTTTGGCACAGTCGGCACCCCGTCCAGTGTTCTTGATTTCTCTGCGGGGACACCAGCTAGTGTAACGTGTTTTTGACCGTTTCTTTACTGGAATATTGCGAACCACGAGCGCGCTTCCACAATAAACCCTATAAAGACAGCGGATTACACTATTTTGCGTGGCGCTACGCATAACCGGGTTATGGCACAAATGGCCTGTTGAAAGCGCTTGCAATGCCAGCAGGCTCTTTTACCATTAGGCATTATCAAAGCGTTAAGCAATTCAGGATATCGTTATGGCCTTTACACCATTTTCTCCTCGCCAGCCCGCCGCCTCTGCGCGTCTGCCGCTGACGCTTATTACTCTTGATGACTGGGCGCTGGCGACACTCACCGGTGCAGACAGCGAAAAATACCTGCAGGGCCAGGTAACCGCCGACGTCAGCCAGATGGACGAACACCAGCATCTGCTGGCCGCACACTGCGATCCAAAAGGGAAGATGTGGAGCAACCTGCGCCTGTTCCGTCGCCAGGAGGGTTTTGCCTTTATTGAGCGCCGCAGCCTGCGGGACGCGCAGCTCACCGAGCTGAAAAAATACGCGGTCTTCTCAAAAGTCACTATCGCCGCGGATGATGAACACGTTCTGCTGGGCGTGGCAGGCTTCCAGGCCCGTGCGGCGCTGAAAAATCTGTTCAGTGAACTCCCGGATGCCCAGAAACAGGTCGTCAGCGAAGGCGCAACGTCTATCCTGTGGTTTGAACACCCGGCGGAACGCTTTCTGTTAGTCACGGATACCGCGACCGCCGAACGCGTCACCGAGGCGCTGCGCGGTGAAGCCCAGTTTAATAACAGCCAACAGTGGCTGGCGCTGAACATTGAAGCCGGGCTGCCGGTGATTGACGCCGCAAACAGCGGGCAGTTCATTCCTCAGGCCACCAACCTGCAGGCGCTGGGTGGCATTAGCTTTAAGAAAGGGTGCTATACCGGCCAGGAGATGGTGGCACGCGCCAAATTCCGCGGAGCCAACAAACGCGCACTGTGGACCCTGGCGGGCCACGCCAGCCGCGTGCCTGACGCTGGTGAAGATTTAGAGCTGAAGATGGGCGAGAACTGGCGCCGTACAGGCACGGTGTTAGCCGCAGTTCAACTGGATGATGGCCGCCTTCTGGTTCAGGCCGTCATGAACAACGATATGGAAGCCGACAGCGTGTTCCGCGTGCGTGACGATGCCAATACACTGAGCATTGAGCCACTGCCGTATTCGCTGGAAGAGTAAGGCGTCATTGCCCGGCGACGAGATAAAAAAACGGTAACCTGACGGTTACCGTTTTTTTTGCTTACTCTCACGAAGAGAGGGCGGAGGCAAGAAGATCAACGTCCTGAAATTAAACCTGTCCCACATAGAGATAAATCGCTAAAAAGTGGCACACGCTACCGCCCAGCACAAACCCATGCCAGATAGCATGATTGTACGGGATACGCTTGCAGACATAGAAAATGACGCCCAGCGAGTAGACGATGCCCCCAACGGCCAGAAGCGTCACGCCCCCTACCGCCAGCTTGATCGCCAGTTGATAAACCACAATCAGCGAAAGCCAGCCCATCGTGAGATAGGTCACCAGCGACAGCACCTTAAACCGGTGCGCAATGGTCAGCTTAAACAGGATCCCCAGCAGCGCCAGGCTCCAGATAACAATCATCAGGCCACGCGACAGCGGCGAGTTAAGACCCACCAGCAGGAAAGGCGTGTAGGTACCTGCAATAAGAAGATAGATAGCGCAGTGGTCGAATTTCTTGAGCCAGATCTTGGCCCGTTGATGCGGGATAGCGTGGTACAGCGTCGACGCCAGGAACAGCAGGATCATACTCCCGCCATACAGACTGTAGCTGGTGATGGCCATTGCGCTGGCATTCGTATCCACTGCCTGCACCAGCAATAACACTAAACCGACAATCCCAAAAACCAGGCCAATACCGTGGCTAATACTGTTGGCTATTTCCTCAGCCAGCGAATATCCCTGTGCAATTAATGGTCTGCTCACCATACAAAACTCCGGGAAAACTAACGATGAATATTCATCACCTGTCTATGCTAACTGAGAATGATTCCAGTGAACACCTGTTAGCTAAAATAATTTCACAAACATAATTTTTATCTATAAATCATGAACATAAACAAATTATTCACCTAACATTTGTTCACATTAAAATTTAATCATTAAGAATCAAGGGCATAAAATTGGATCCTGCCGACTTGCTGCATGTTATGATGAATAAATGATGTCTGAATGAGAGTTTCGCCATTGTGAGTATGTTCACCCACGCAGCCATTGCCAGTCTCAATAATCTGGAAATGATGGTCTACAACTATGTCATTAAAAATCGTGACAAAGTCATGTACATGACCATCCGCGAGCTGGCGGATGCGGCTGGCGTCTCAACGACCACTATCCTGCGCTTTTGCCGCAAACTCAACTGCGAAGGCTACTCTGAATTCCGCGTGCGCTTTAAGCTCTATTTAGAGCAGAACGAACCTCAGCAGGCAAATTTTGGTGCCAGTGAAATTATTAGCTTCTTTAAAGGCGTTAATAACGAAGAGTTCGATGCTTTATTAGATGAGGCGGTCGATATTATTTTATCTTCCGAACGTATTATATTTGTCGGTGCGGGCACGTCTGGCTCGCTGGCAAAATATGGCGCACGCTTCTTTTCGAATATCGGTAAATTCAGCAACCACATCGACGATCCTTATTTCCCGGTCACCAATGATATGGCTAAAAACGCGCTGGCGATTGTGCTGTCGGTATCCGGTGAAACTGAAGAGATCCTGCGCTTTGCCAGCCAGTTTAGCCTGCATCGCTGCAAAGTGCTCTCCATAACCAGCCACGAGCACTCGCGCCTGGCAAAGCTCGCGGACTTTAACCTCTCCTGGCATGTCCCTCAGACGCGGATAGGCGGCGTGTACGATATCACCACACAAATACCCGTCATCTATATTCTCGAATCACTTGGCCGGAAACTGGCGAAGAAACTGACAGAATAAAACACCCTGTTTTTTCGATGTGACAAATTACATTTTCAACGACTTGTTATATCGTGACATTTAATTCCGCTTTGCTAGACTCGAACGCAATATGTCATTTATTGAGAATAGCAGCGATGAAAAAACTTACCCTACCAAAAAACTTTTTATGGGGCGGCGCAGTGGCCGCTCACCAGGTTGAAGGCGGCTGGAACAAAGGCGGTAAAGGGCCGAGCATCTGCGATGTCTTAACGGGCGGTGCGCACGGCGTGCCGCGCGAAATCACGCAGGAAGTCGTGCCGGGGAAATACTATCCTAACCACGAAGCTATCGACTTCCATGGCCATTACAAAGAAGACATCAAGCTGTTTGCTGAGATGGGCTTCAAATGTTTCCGCACCTCTATCGCCTGGACGCGTATCTTCCCGAAAGGGGATGAAACACAGCCGAATGAAGAAGGCCTGAAGTTCTACGACGACATGTTCGATGAGCTGCTGAAATACAATATTGAACCGGTCATCACCCTCTCCCACTTCGAAATGCCGCTGCACCTGGTGCAGGAGTACGGCGGCTGGACCAACCGTAACGTGGTGGATTTCTTTGTGCGCTTCGCGGAAGTGGTGTTTGAGCGCTACAAAAATAAGGTCAAATACTGGATGACCTTTAACGAGATCAACAACCAGCGTAACTGGCGTGCGCCGCTGTTTGGCTACTGCTGCTCAGGCGTGGTTTATACCGAGCATGACAATCCGGAAGAGACCATGTACCAGGTGCTGCACCACCAGTTCGTTGCCAGCGCGCTGGCGGTGAAAGCGGCGCGTCGCATTAACCCGGAAATGAAAGTCGGCTGTATGCTGGCAATGGTGGCGCTCTATCCGTTCTCCTGTAAACCAGAGGACGTGATGTTTGCACAGGAATCCATGCGTGAACGCTATGTCTTTACCGATGTCCAGCTGCGCGGTTACTACCCATCCTATGTGCTTAATGAATGGGAACGCCGTGGCTTCACCATCCATATGGAAGCGGGTGACGAGCAGATCCTGCGTGAAGGCACCTGTGACTATCTGGGCTTCAGCTATTACATGACCAACGCCGTGAAAGCGGAAGGCGGTACTGGCGATGCTATCTCAGGCTTTGAAGGCAGCGTACCGAACCCGCATGTGAAAGCCTCTGACTGGGGCTGGCAGATTGACCCGGTGGGTCTGCGCTATTCCCTGTGCGAATTGTACGAGCGTTATCAGAAACCGCTGTTTATCGTGGAAAACGGCTTTGGCGCCTACGACAAAGTAGAAGAAGACGGCAGCATCAATGATGACTACCGCATCGACTACCTGCGTGCGCACGTGGAAGAGATGATGAAAGCCGTCACGTATGATGGTGTGGATCTGATGGGTTATACCCCGTGGGGCTGCATCGACTGCGTGTCGTTCACTACCGGCCAGTACAGCAAGCGCTACGGTTTTATCTATGTGAACAAGCACGACGACGGTACCGGCGATATGTCACGCTCGCGGAAAAAGAGCTTTAACTGGTACAAAGACGTGATTGCCAGCAACGGCGAGACGCTTTAACGCTTTTCTCCTCTCCCCGATGGGGAGAGGAGATGTTTATTTCCCACCCGCCAGTTCAATAAAACTTCCCGTCACATACGAGGCTTTCTCGCTCAACAGCCAGACAATCGCCTGCGCCACCTCTTCCGGCTGACCGCCACGCTGCATAGGCAGCATGGATTTGACCCTATCCACCCGGCCCGGCTCACCGCCAGATGCATGAATCTCGGTGTAAATCAGCCCGGGACGCACGCAGTTTACGCGGATCCCTTGCGCTGCCACTTCCAGCGATAATCCCGTCGTCAACGAATCAACAGCACCTTTGGACGCGGCGTAATCCACATATTCACCCGGAGCACCGAGGCGCGATGCCGCGGATGACACGTTCACGATCGCGCCGCCTTTGCCACCATGTCTGAACGACATGCGTTTTACCGCTTCGCGGCAGCAGAGGAAATAACCGGTCACGTTCGTGGCTAACACGCGGTTGATCCGTTCAGCGGAGAGGTGTTCAATCGTGGATTGTTCAAACAGGATCCCGGCGTTGTTCACCAGTGCGGTAAGCGGTCCGGCTTCACGATCGATACTGTCGAACATCGCCAGCACCTGAGCTTCATCACTGATATCTGCACGCACGGCAAAAGCGGTACCCCCCGCGTCGGTAATCATCGTGATCACATCCGTCGCGGCTTTAATGTTGTGGTGATAGTTCACCGCCACGGTGTAGCCTTCGCGCGCCAGCTGCAGCGCGGTGGCTTTACCGATACCGCGGCTGGCGCCGGTGACCAGTGCAATTGCCATCTATGTCTCCTTATAAAAAAAGCCGGGTAGCGTTAACGCTGACCCGGCCTGTAACACGTTATAACCGCGGAACGATTACTGGTATTCGCTCATTGGCACACAAGAGCAGAACAGATTACGGTCACCGTAGACGTCATCGAGACGTTTCACGGTCGGCCAGTATTTGTTTGCTATGCCGGCCGGGAACACCGCCTGCTCACGGGTATAATCGTGCTCCCACCCGGAGACCAGCTCATTCTGGGTGTGCGGTGCGTTAACCAGCGGGTTATCAGCCAGCGTCCACTCACCGGCTTTCACGCGGTCGATTTCAGCGCGGATAGCCAGCATCGCGTCAATAAAGCGGTCCAGCTCAACTTTGCTTTCAGACTCGGTGGGTTCAACCATCAGCGTACCCGCCACCGGGAACGACATGGTTGGCGCATGGAATCCGTAGTCAATCAGACGCTTAGCAATATCCAGCTCGCTGATACCTGTCTCTTCTTTCAAAGGACGGATATCGAGGATGCACTCGTGCGCCACGCGACCATCACGGCCCGTGTAGAGCACCGGATACGCTTCTTTCAGACGCGTTGCGATGTAGTTAGCATTGAGGATAGCCACCTGGCTTGCCTGCTTCAGCCCTTCCGCGCCCATCATGCGGATATACATCCAGCTGATGGGCAGGATTGAGGCGCTACCGAACGGTGCCGCAGAGACCGCGCCCTGACGGGTCAACATGCCTTCAATCTGCACTACGCTGTGGCCTGGGACAAACGGCGCCAGGTGTGCTTTCACACCGATTGGGCCCATACCCGGACCACCACCGCCGTGTGGAATACAGAAAGTTTTATGCAGGTTCAGGTGCGACACATCCGCGCCGATAAAGCCCGGAGAGGTAATGCCAACCTGTGCGTTCATGTTCGCACCGTCGAGATAAACCTGACCGCCGAACTGATGGACCACTTCACACACTTCACGGATGGTCTCTTCGTACACACCGTGGGTGGACGGGTAGGTCACCATGATGCAGGAGAGTTTTTCGCCCGCCTGCTCGGCTTTCGCACGCAGATCGGCCAGGTCAATGTTGCCATTCTTGTCGCAGGCCACCACCACCACTTCCATACCCGCCATCTGGGCAGACGCCGGGTTGGTGCCGTGCGCAGAACTTGGGATCAGACAGATATCGCGATGCCCTTCATTGCGGCTTTCGTGATAGTGACGAATTGCCAGCAGGCCCGCGTATTCCCCCTGCGCCCCGGAGTTTGGCTGCATGCAGAGTGCATCGTAACCGGTCAGCTTCACCAGCCAGTCGGAGAGCTGGTTGATCATCAGATGGTAACCTTCCGCCTGCTCTGGTGGGCAGAACGGGTGCAGCTCGGAAAATTCAGGCCAGGTGATTGGGATCATCTCTGCCGCAGCGTTCAGCTTCATGGTGCAGGAGCCCAGCGGGATCATCGCCTGGTTCAGCGCCAGGTCTTTGCGCTCCAGAGAGTGCATATAGCGCATCATCTCGGTTTCGCTGTGGTAGCGATTGAACACCGGGTGAGTCAGGATCGCATCATCACGCAGCATGCTTTCCTGGATAGAGCGGCTGTCGAGCGCGACATCTTTATCGAGCGTATCAATGTCCAGGCCGTGCGCATCGCCCAGCAAGACGTTAAACAGGTTAACGATATCTTCGCGGGTAGTGCTTTCATCCAGGGTAATGCCTACCGCGTTATGGATGTCGCTACGCAGGTTGATCTCTGCCGCGTCAGCACGAGCCAGCACCGCGGCTTTGTCAGCCACCTCAACGCACAGCGTGTCAAAATAATGGGCGTGGCGCAGTTTCAGGCCTTTCTGCTGCAGACCACAGGCCAGAATATCCGCCAGACGGTGAATACGGCTGGCAATGCGTTTCAGGCCAACAGGACCGTGGAAGACAGCGTACAGGCTGGCGATATTGGCCAGCAGGACCTGCGAGGTACAGATGTTGGAGTTCGCTTTCTCGCGACGAATATGCTGCTCGCGAGTCTGCATTGCCATGCGCAGCGCGGTGTTACCGGCGGCATCTTTTGAAACGCCGATGATACGGCCAGGCATGGAGCGTTTGAATTCATCTTTTGAGGCAAAGAACGCCGCATGTGGGCCACCGTAGCCCATCGGGACACCAAAGCGTTGTGCAGAACCGAAAACAATATCCGCGCCCTGTTTACCTGGAGCCGTCAGCAGGACCAGCGCCATAAAATCAGCCGCGACGCTGACAACCACTTTGCGGGCTTTCAGCTCAGCAATCAGTGCGCTGTAGTCGTGAACGTCACCGGTGGTGCCGACCTGTTGCAGCAGCACGCCAAACACATCCTGATGATCGAGGACTTTGTCGGCGTCGTCGACAATCACGTCAAAACCAAAGGTTTCGGCACGGGTACGAACCACATCAAGCGTTTGCGGATGCACGTCCGCTGCCACGAAGAAGCGGTTGGCATTTTTCAGTTTGCTCACGCGCTTCGCCATTGCCATTGCTTCGGCGGCGGCGGTGGCTTCATCCAGCAGTGAAGCGGACGCGATATCCAGGCCGGTCAAATCCAGCGTAACCTGCTGGAAGTTCAGCAGCGCTTCCAGACGGCCCTGAGAAACTTCTGGCTGATACGGGGTGTAGGCGGTGTACCAGCCCGGGTTTTCCAGCATATTACGCAGAATAACCGGGGGTAACTGCACGTTGGTGTAGCCCATGCCAATGTAAGACTTATAGCGCTTGTTCAGGCCGGCAATTGCCTTCAGCTCCGCCAGAGCGGCGAATTCAGTGGTGGCTTCACCCACCTGAGGCGGCGTGGCAAGCTGGATGTCTTTTGGCACAATCTGGCCGATCAGTGCATTTAATGAATCCGCGCCAACTGTCTTCAGCATCTCCTGCTGTTGCTGAGCATCCGGCCCAATGTGACGTTCAATGAAGGCGCCACGGTTTTCAAGCTGGCTTAAAGTCTGTGTCATGAGCGATGGTTCCTGAAACGTGCAGTGAATGTGTTTTCTCCCTCTCCCTGAGGGAGAGGGCTGGGGTGAGGGTGTCGTCTGTTCCCCTCACCCTACCCTCCCCCAAAGGGGAGAGGGTTAAGGCTTACTCGTTTTCTAACAGCGCTTCGTACGCGGTGGCATCCAGCAGCGCGGTGACCTGCGATTCGTCGCTGGCTTTGATCTTGAAGATCCAGCCGCCTTCATAAGGCTCGCTGTTCACCAGCTCCGGGGAGTCGCTCAGGGCGTCGTTCACGGCAACAATTTCACCGCTTACCGGGGCGTAGATATCAGAAGCCGCTTTAACGGACTCGGCCACGGCGCAGTCATCGCCTGCTTCCACGGATGCGCCGACTTCAGGCAGGTCAACAAACACCATGTCGCCCAGCAGCTCCTGCGCATGCTCGGTGATCCCTACGGTGTAAGTGCCGTCCGCCTCTTTGCGCAGCCACTCGTGTTCTTTGCTGTATTTCAGTTCTGCTGGCACATTGCTCATTGAAGTTCTCCTGATAAAAATGATTAGGCGACCGGCTTACCGGCGCGAACAAAAATCGGTTTGGTCACGTTGACCGGCATTTCACGGTTGCGGATTTGCACCACTGCCGTTTCGCCAATGCCCGCCGGAACACGCGCCAGTGCAATACTGTAGCCCAGCGTCGGGGAGAAGGTACCGCTGGTGATCACGCCTTCACGCGGGTTACCGTCAGCATCTGTAAAACGCACCGGCAGCTCGCCGCGCAGCACGCCTTTCTCGGTCATCACCAGGCCAACCAGCTGTTCAGTGCCCTTTTCACGCTGCATTTCCAGCGCTTCACGGCCAATAAACTCACGGTCAGCCGGTTCCCAGGCGATGGTCCAGCCCATGTTGGCCGCCAGCGGTGACACGCCTTCATCCATCTCTTGCCCGTAGAGGTTCATACCGGCTTCCAGACGCAGCGTATCGCGCGCGCCCAGACCTGCCGGCTTAACGCCGGCTTCCACCAGCGCACGCCAGAAATCGGCGGCTTTCTCATTCGGCATGGCAATTTCATAGCCCGCTTCACCGGTGTAGCCGGTGGTCGCGATAAACAGATCGCCCGCCTGTACGCCGAAGAACGGCTTCATGTCGTCGGTGGCTTTACGCTGCTCATCGCTGAACAGAGAGGCGGCTTTAGACTGCGCGTTCGGCCCCTGTACGGCGATCAGCGACAGATCATCGCGGACGGTGATGTCGATGGCGTAAGGTTCAGCGTGTTGGGTAATCCAGGAGAGGTCTTTTTCGCGGGTGGCGGAGTTTACAACGAGGCGGAAGAAATCTTCAGAAAAGTAATAGACGATGAGGTCATCAATTACGCCGCCGGAGGCATTCAGCATGCCGGTGTAGAGCGCTTTGCCTGGCGTCTTCAGTTTGGCGACGTCGTTTGCCAGCAGATAACGTAAAAACTCCCGGGTGCGGCTGCCATGCAGGTCGACAATCGTCATGTGTGACACGTCGAACATACCGGCATCGGTGCGCACCGCGTGGTGCTCATCAATCTGCGAGCCGTAGTGCAGCGGCATCATCCAGCCATGGAAGTCCACCATGCGTGCGCCGCATAACACGTGTTGTTCGTACAAAGGAGTCTGTTGAGCCATCTTTTCCTCGTTGAATAAGCAGGGCTGTCTTGCGTTTCGCACACCTGAACAGTGCCACGAAACCCGGCGCCGCGATCGCTTTCTGGACCCCGACGCAAACGTTCTCTTTTACCTGAACTTACCACCGAAACCGGCGATTAACCATAAGGTAAAACGGGCCATCACATTAGCTTATGACCTAAAAACACGAAAAAGCTTACAGAGTTATTCACTGGCAAACTGCGATTAAACCCGCATAAAATTAACATTACTCTAACAGGATTTAGCAGATGGTGATATTTCATGCGGAAAAACGGGCGGAATTTTCGTAACATAAAAATAGTAAGATTAGATTTTCTAATGCGAAAAATGCGGTGAAATTAGATTATTTCAAACGAGCGAATTTCCCCGGCGCAGAGGCCGGGAAAACAAAGTGTGACGGGGGTCTATATTAGCGCAGCCAGTCCGGCAGGTCGTTAAGACCCATCGCCTGGCGAAGGAGTTGAGGTTTTACGCCCGGAAGGGTATCGGCAAGTTTAAGGCCGAGGTCGCGCAGCAGTTTTTTCGCTGGATTCGCGCCGGCAAACAGCTCACGGAAACCCTGCATGCCTGCCAGCATCACCGCTGCACTGTGCTTACGGCTGCGTTCGTAGCGACGCAGATAGAGATGCTGGCCGATATCTTTGCCTTCGCGATGCAGGCGACGCAACTCTTCAACCAGCTCTGCCGCGTCCATAAAGCCAAGGTTCACGCCCTGCCCGGCCAGCGGATGGATCGTATGCGCCGCGTCACCCACCAGCGCCAGACGGTGCGCCGCAAACTGACGCGCATAGCGTCCGGTTAACGGGAACACCAGCCGCTCGCTCTCAAGGGTGCATAGCCCAAGACGGTTATCAAACGCGACGCACAGCGCCTGGTTAAACGCCTCGGGAGTCGCCTCCTGCATCTGTTGCGCTTTATCAGGAACCAGAGACCAGACAATCGAACACAGGTGCGGATCGCTCAACGGCAGGAATGCCAGAATGCCGTCATTGTGGAAGATTTGGCGTGCCACCCCACCGTGCGGCTCTTCAGTGCGAATCGTTGCCACCAGAGCATGATGGCGATAGTCCCAGAACGTCAGCGGAATATCCGCCTTGTTACGCAGCCAGGAGTTGGCACCGTCAGCGCCCACAACCAGTCGCGCGGTCAGCATGTCACCGCTTTGCAGGGTGATAAAGGCGTCGTTTTCTCCCCAGGCGACCTGCTGGATTTGCGCCGGTGCCAGCAGCGTGACATCGCTGCAGGACTGCGCTTTTTGCCACAGAGCATGGTGAATAACGGCATTTTCGATGATGTGTCCCAGATGGCTGTAGCCCATGCTTTCATCATCAAACGCGATATGACCAAAGCTGTCTTTGTCCCACACTTCCATGCCGTGATAACAGCTGGCACGCTGCGCCACGATCTCTGACCAGACGCCAAGGTGCGTCAGCAACTTTTCACTGGCCGCATTGATTGCCGAGACGCGCAGTTCCGGCGGCGCGTCCTGCGCGACAGGCTGAGGCACGTTTTGCTCCAGTACCGCAACGCGCAGGCCGCTGCCCTGTAAACCACAGGCCAGCGCCAGTCCTACCATTCCGCCGCCAACGATGGCGACATCAACATTTTGCACGGTGATAACTCCTTAACGCGCGACCCAACCAAGAGTCCGCTGCGCCAGCACGTCACGTGCCGGAATGAATAATTCCATCGCCATCAGCCCAAGATTGCGGCCTGCAACCAGGGGTGCCCAGCGATTGGCAAACAGGTGCACCAGACCATCCGTCACACCAATCGTCGCCTCTTTATCTGCCCGGCGTCGCTTCTGGTAATGGCTGAGCACCGACCAGGCACCACAGTCTTTTTGCTCGCTCCACGCCTGCGAAAGCGTTTCTGCCAGGCTCATCACGTCGCGAAGCCCGAGGTTAAACCCCTGCCCGGCGATGGGATGCAATGTCTGCGCGGCATTGCCGACCAGCGCCATGCGATGGGAGATAGACTGCGAGGCGGTGGTCAGCGACAACGGGTATACGCTCCGCTTTCCCGCGTGGGTAATACGTCCCAGCCGCCAGCCAAAGGCTTTTTGCAGCTCGGTACAAAAACGTTCGTCAGACCAGGTCTGTATCTCAGCCGCGTTGTCCTGCGGATGGCACCACACCAACGAACTGCGATCGTGGGACATAGGCAGCATCGCCAGCGGGCCATGCTGGGTGAAACGCTCAAAAGCGCGGCCGTTGTGAGCACCCGCTGTCGAAACGTTAGCAATGACGGCCACCTGCCCGTAGGGCTGTTGTCGCCACTCCACGCCGCACTGCGTGCCGAGCGAAGAGCGCGAACCGTTTGCCGCTACCAGAAGCTGGCCTTCAAGGACGGTACCGTTATCCAGCACCACGTTGACCGACGCGTCACTGCGGCTAAAACTGGCCACACGCGCCGGGCAATGCAGAGTCACGCCTGGCGCATCCTTAAGCAGGCGGAACAGGCGTAACCCGACGTCGTGCAGCTCCACGACCCGGCCCAGCGCATCTATACGGTAATCATGCGCATCCAGGGTAACGAAACCGGCATGACCGCGATCGCTGACGTGAACGGTGTTAATCGCCGTCGCGCAGTCGGCTATCGCCTGCCAGATGCCAATGCGTGAGAGTTGCTGACAGGTACCCTGCGCCAGTGCAATGGCGCGGGCATCAAAACCGGGGTGATCAGAGGCCTCTGGCGCAACGGCCTCCACCAGATGCACCGGCAGTTTTCCCTGCGTAAAATGCGAGATGGCCAGTGCCAGCGTGGCTCCGGTCATCCCGCCGCCAACGATAATCACGCTCATACGCGTGCCGCTGCCATCAGCGCCTCGATATCGTCAGCATTTTTCACGACGCTGGCGGTCAGGTTTTCGTTGCCGGTTTCGGTAATGACGATGTCGTCTTCGATACGAATGCCAATCCCGCGGTATGCTTCCGGCACGTCGGCATCCGGCGCGATATACAGCCCCGGCTCAACGGTTAATACCATGCCTGGCTCCAGCACGCGGGAACGATCGGCAGCGTATGCTCCCACGTCATGCACATCCAGCCCCAGCCAGTGGCTCAGGCCGTGCATAAAGTACGGACGATGCGCGTTCTCGGTAATCAGGGTATCCACGTCGCCTTTCAGGATACCGAGCTTCACCAGACCGGTGATCATGATGCGCACCACTTCGCCGGTCACTTCCTGAATAGACGTGCCTGGACGGTACAGCCTGAGCGCCGTCTCGAGCGATTCGAGGACGATGTCATACACCGCGCGCTGTGCGGGGGTGAATTTACCGTTCACCGGGAACGTACGGGTAATATCGCCCGCATACCCCTGGAATTCGCATCCGGCGTCAATCAACACCAGATCCCCGTCGCGCAGCGCACTTTCGTTTTCGGTGTAGTGCAGAATGCAGCCGTTTTCACCGCCACCGACAATGGTGTTGTAAGAAGGATAACGCGCGCCGTGGCGGTTAAATTCGTGATGAATCTCCCCTTCCAACTGGTATTCAAACATTCCCGGGCGGCATTTCTCCATGGCGCGGGTGTGCGCCAGCGCGCTGATTTCACCCGCGCGGCGCATCACGTCCAGCTCTTCCGGCGATTTGAACAGACGCATCTCATGCACCACCGGACGCCAGTCCGTCAGGGTGGCCGGGGCGGACAGATTCTGCCTCGAACCTTTGCGCAGCTTATCCAGAGCGGTAAAGACAATCTCATCGGCATACGCATACTCGCCCTGCGCGTGGTAAAGCACATCCAGGCCATTCAGCAGTTGATAGAGCTGCTGGTTGATCTCACTGAATGCCAGCGCCCGATCCACCCCCAGCTTCTCTGGCGCAGCCTCTTGCCCTAAGCGGCGGCCAAACCAGATTTCGGCTGTGAGATCGCGAACGCGGTTAAAAATCACGCTGTGGTTGTGGGTGTCATTACTCTTAATCAGCACCAGTACCGCTTCCGGCTCGTTGAAGCCGGTGAAGTACCAGAAATCGCTGCTCTGGCGATAGGGGTATTCGCTGTCGGCGCTGCGCGTCACTTCTGGCGCAGCAAAAATCAGCGCGGCGCTGCCCGGCTGCATATTGGCCAGCAGCGCCTGACGACGGCGCGAATACTCTTGATTTGAGATAACCATGACACCCTCCTGTGCGTTATTTTTCTTAATGTAAGGTTGGCTTGCGGACTTCCGGCGCGGTCGGCTGCGAACGCGTAAAGTGGTCGTGGCACAGCAAAGCAGCAACGCGAACGTATTCGATGATCTCTTCGAGAGACATTTCCAGCTCTTCCTGGTCTTCGTCTTCATCGTAGCCCAACTGCGCAATGTTACGCAGATCGTCGATCGCCTCACCCGCTTCGCCGGTCACTTTATCGAGTTTCGGCTGCGTGACGCCCAGCCCCAACAGGTAGTGGTTAACCCAACCTGCGAGCGCATCGGCACGATCGAAGACGCTGACGTCATCGCCTTCAGGCAGATAAAGCTGAAAAAGGAAGCCATCGTCTTCCAGCGAATCGCTGATCGCGGAGTGCATTTTACGCACGGCTTCCGCCAGCTCGTGACCAAACGCCAGCCCTTCGTTCGTCAGGTCGTGGATCAGCGGCTGCCATGAGCTGTCGCTGTTTCCGCCGCACAGCATGCCACTGATCAGACCGTGCATTTCCGCAGAGGTTAAACCGACTCCCTGCTGGTTCAGTAACTGGTTTAAATCCTTGTAACCAGGCATTTCGTTCTGTATAGACATGCGCATTCGTCATCGTTGGGAGGAATATTCATGATATGCTACCACTTTGGACCCTGGTGATACCAGAAAAGGGCTTGTATCTTCACATCAGGGTAGCTATAGTGTCGCCCCTTCGCAGCCCCCGGGGCAGTAAGCGAAGGCAGCGCAGTCAATCAGCAGGAAGGTGGCATGTCTGCACAACCCGTCGATCTCCAGATTTTTGGCCGTTCACTGCGAGTGAATTGTCCGCCTGAACAAAGGGATGCCTTGAATCAGGCTGCGGACGATTTGAATCAGCGGTTGCAAGATCTCAAAGAACGCACTAGAGTCACAAATACTGAGCAGCTGGTTTTCATCGCCGCGTTGAACATCAGTTATGAACTGACTCAGGAAAAAGCGAAGACCCGCGATTACGCGGCAAGCATGGAGCAGCGCATTAAAATGCTCCAGCAGACCATTGAACAGGCATTGCTTGATCAAGGTCGCAATCCCGAAAGACCGGGACCAAAGTTTGAATAACACTTCTCAGTTGACTATGGTAGAGTAACTGTGAAGACAAAATTTCTCTGAGATGTTCGCAAGCGGGCCAGTCCCCTGAGCCGATATTTCATACCACAAGAATGTGGCGCTCCATGGTTGGTGAGCATGCTCGGTTCGTCCGAGAAGCCTTAAAACTATGACGACACATTCACCTTGAACCAAGGGTTCAAGGGTTACAGCCTGCGGCGGCATCTCGGAGATTCCCTCTCTTTTTCTTCTACCGACTACCATGACCCAACTCCCTGAAGTCTCTTCCTCACGCGAGGACATCCGTCAGCTCATGCGTCAACGCCGTCGTGCGTTAACTCCCGAACAGCAAGCACAGTTTGCCCAGCAAGGCGCTGCCCGTATGATGGCCTATCCCCCTGTTGTGATGGCGCGTACCGTCGCCCTGTTCCTCTCGTTTGATGGCGAGCTGGATACTCAACCGCTGATCGAACAGCTGTGGCGCGCCGGGAAAAGAGTGTACCTGCCGGTGCTGCATCCGTTTAGCCGGGGAAATTTGCTGTTTTTACATTACCATCCGCACAGCGAACTGGTGGTGAATCGTCTGAAAATCACCGAACCAAAACTCGACGTCCGCGACGTCCTCCCCCTATCAGAACTGGATGTGCTGATCACGCCGCTGGTGGCGTTTGATGAGCAGGGTCAGCGCTTAGGGATGGGTGGCGGTTTTTATGACAGGACGCTGCAAAACTGGCAGCAGTATCATTTACAGCCTGTGGGGTACGCACATGACTGTCAGGGCGTGGAAGCCTTGCCGGTAGAGAAGTGGGATATTCCGCTGCCTGCGGTAGTGACGCCGGGCAAAACCTGGCGCTGGTAAAATAAAGCCGGGTAGCGACCCGGCTTTATGCTCACAGAAACAGAATCAGTACAGCAGACGGGCGCGAATGGTACCCGGAATAGCCTTCATGCTCTGCAGCGCTTTTTCCGCTACATCTTCGTCCGCTTCAATATCAATCACCACGTAACCCATCTGAGAGTTCGTTTGCAGATACTGCGCGGCAATGTTGACGCTCTGCTCGGCAAAGATCTGGTTGATCGCAGTCAGCACGCCCGGACGGTTTTCATGGATGTGCAGCAGACGACGGCCACCGTGCAACGGCAGAGACACTTCCGGGAAGTTCACGGCAGAGAGCGTAGAACCGTTGTCGGAATATTTGCTCAGCTTGCCCGCGACTTCCAGACCGATATTTTCCTGCGCTTCCTGCGTCGAGCCGCCGATGTGCGGCGTCAGGATCACGTTGTCGAATTCGCACAGCGGAGAGGTGAACGGATCGCTGTTGGTAGCAGGCTCAGTCGGGAAGACGTCAATTGCCGCCCCCGCCAGATGCTTACGCTTCAGCGCATCGCACAGCGCCGGAATATCGACAACCGTACCGCGCGCGGCGTTGATCAGCAGTGACCCCGGCTTCATCAGCGCCAGTTCCTCAGCACCCATCATGTTTTTCGTCGACGCGTTTTCCGGCACGTGCAGGCTGACCACGTCGCTCATGTTCAGCAGGTCAGAGAGGTGTTGAACCTGAGTGGCGTTGCCCAGCGGCAGTTTGCTTTCGATATCATAAAAATAGACATGCATCCCCAGGGATTCAGCCAGGATCCCCAGCTGAGTACCGATGTGACCATAGCCGATGATACCGAGTTTTTTACCACGGGCTTCGTATGAACCCGCAGCCAGTTTGTTCCACACGCCGCGGTGCGCTTTGGCGTTAGCTTCCGGAATACCACGCAGCAACAGCAGCAGCTCGCCAATCACTAACTCCGCCACGGAACGGGTGTTGGAGAACGGGGCGTTAAAGACAGGCACACCGCGTTTTGCGGCGGCATTCAGGTCAACCTGGTTGGTACCGATGCAGAAACAGCCGATGGCAACCAACTTTTCCGCCGCGGCAATCACGTCTTCAGTCAGTTGGGTACGGGATCGCAGGCCAATGAAATGGGCATCACGGATGGACGCTTTCAGCTCTTCGGTGTCAAGCGCGCCTTTGTGAAATTCGATGTTGGTGTAACCTGCTGCACGAAGGCTATCAAGCGCTTTCTGATGCACGCCCTCAACCAGCAGGAATTTAATCTTGTCTTTCTCCAGTGATACCTTTGCCATTTACCTTACCCGACCCTGTTTTTGTCTGAACTGATGTTGTGCTGGATTTAAATCCGCTGTAGCCAACATATCAAAAAAAACTATTGCAGCAATATGAACGTTTGCGTCGGCACTCTGAAGAAAAGTCATACAGAGCAAAATGACAGAGGAAAATGCTGTAGAAATTTGCGAATGCGGCAGGATCGGCAAACGAGAGGTAAAAAGCGTGACACAAGTCACCGAATTTAGCTTTTCAAAATTTTTTTAGCGGGGGGAGGTCTCCCCCCATCAGATCATTTTACGATGGTTTGCACGCCATCTGCCGTGCCGATCAGCGCGACATCCGCACCACGGTTGGCGAATAACCCTACAGTCACTACGCCTGGAATACCGTTAATGGCATTTTCCAGCGCAATGGCGTCGAGAATTTCCAGACCGTGAACGTCGAGGATCACGTTGCCGTTGTCAGTGATGACGCCCTGACGATATTCCGGGCGTCCACCCAGTCTCACCAGTTCACGCGCCACAGCGCTACGCGCCATTGGGATCACTTCTACCGGCAGCGGGAATTTACCCAGGATATCAACCTGCTTTGACGCATCGGCGATACAGATGAATTTATCCGCCACGGAGGCGATGATTTTTTCACGCGTCAGCGCCGCACCGCCGCCTTTGATCATCTGCATATGGCCGTTGATTTCATCCGCGCCATCAACGTAGATACCAAGACGGTCAACTTCATTCAGATCGAAAACGGTGATGCCAAGGCTTTTCAGCTTTTCCGTGGAAGCGTCGGAGCTGGAAACTGCGCCCTCGATCTGCCCTTTCATCGTGCCCAGCGCATCGATAAAGTGTGCCGCCGTCGAGCCCGTACCAACACCGACAATGGTACCCGGTTGCACATACTGGAGAGCGGCCCATCCTACTGCTTTTTTCAGTTCATCCTGCGTCATGATCGTTTAGCCTGTGGTGTGAAAACGTAGGCCGCATTATAGAACACGTCGGGTGGATTTCGTCTGCCACGAAGGGAAAATTGTGTCATAGTGCAGATTAAGCAAAATTAAGGAGTCAGCCAGAGCAATGAAACGTCCGGACTACAGAACACTACAGGCACTTGATGCAGTTATTCGTGAACGCGGTTTTGAGCGCGCAGCGCAAAAGCTTTGTATCACTCAGTCCGCCGTATCACAACGCATCAAACAGCTGGAGAACATGTTCGGGCAGCCTCTGCTGGTACGTACTGTTCCACCGCGTCCAACGGAGCAAGGGCAAAAGCTCCTCGCCCTGCTGCGCCAGGTTGAACTGCTCGAAGATGAGTGGCTGGGTGACGAACAGACCGGCTCAACGCCGCTGCTGCTCTCGCTGGCGGTGAACGCCGACAGTCTGGCAACCTGGCTGTTGCCGGCCCTTGCGCCGGTGTTAGCGGACTCCCCGATTCGCCTGAATCTGCAGGTTGAAGATGAAACCCGTACGCAGGAGCGCCTGCGTCGCGGTGAAGTGGTTGGGGCGGTCAGTATCCAGCCTCAGGCGCTGCCGAGCTGTCTTGTCGATCAGCTGGGCGCACTGGACTACCTGTTTGTCGGCTCAAAAGCGTTTGCCGAGCGCTACTTCCCGAACGGCGTCACCCGCGCCGCGCTGCTGAAAGCCCCTGCGGTGGCGTTCGACCATCTGGACGATATGCATCAGGCCTTCCTGCAGCAAAACTTCGATCTGCCGCCGGGCAGCGTGCCATGTCATATCGTGAACTCGTCTGAAGCGTTTGTGCAGCTCGCGCGTCAGGGCACCACCTGCTGTATGATCCCGCACCTGCAGATAGAGAAAGAGTTGAAAAGCGGTGAGCTGATTGACTTAACGCCGGGGCTGTATCAGCGCCGGATGCTCTACTGGCACCGTTTTGCGCCAGAAAGCCGCATGATGCGCAACGTCACCGACGCGCTGCTGGCGTATGGGCATAAGGTGTTGAGACAGGATTAAGGAACAATCCCCCTCTCCTGACAGGAGAGGGGGATCGTGAAGACAGATTACTGCGCTTTTGCCGGCTCAGTCTGCTGACTTTGGGTCGGCTGCAGCTGGAATACCACATCAACCTGATCGTCGAACTGAATCGTCGGCTGCTCATAAGTTTCCTGAGCAGACACCGGCGCCGCGTCGGCCTTCATCATCCGTACCATCGGGCTTGGCTGATAATTTGAGACATGGTAACGCACGCTGTATACCGGACCGAGCTTACTGTTGAACCCGGACGCCAGCTGTTGCGCCTGATGGATTGCATCATCAATGGCGGCTTTACGCGCCTGGTCTTTGTATTTTTCCGGTTGCGCAACGCCCAGTGAGACGGAACGAATTTCGTTCAGACCCGCTTTCAGCGCGCCATCCAGCAGCGAGTTCAGTTTATCGAGCTGACGCACGGTCACTTCAACGGTGCGCACGGCACGGTAGCCTTTCAGGATGCTTTTACCGTTCTGGTAGTCGTAATCAGGCTGGGTACGCAGGTTGGCAGAGCTGATGTCTTTTTTAGCGACACCGTTCTGCTCCAGAAAAGAGAGATATTGCGCAACACGATCGTCAGCCTGCTTCTTGGCAGAAGCGGCATCTTTCGCGGCCACGTTCACTTCAATTGCCAGCGTTGCAACATCGGGTACCGCATCCACGCTTGCGGTGCCTGAAGTGACGATGTGCGGGCCATCAGGCAATTCACTTGCCTGCACCGACACCGCACCTAAACTCACTAATGCCGCCAGGGCCATCACTTTAAACTTCACTGTCATTCCTCCATGTTGCGAAGAGTGCCCAACAACAGGGCGCATGCCAGCAAGCTTAGCGGCTCTCGCTCAGTTGTCCATAAGACAACGCTTAGTTGAGCAATTCCTGAACATGATGAATCCCCTCTTTTGCCAGCTGAAAGGCGATAAACCACATCACCACGCCCACCAGCGTGTTGATGATCCGCTGGGCTTTAGCGGTACGCAGACGCGGGGCCAGCCATGCCGCCAGAATCGCGAGACCGAAGAACCACAGGAATGAGGCGCTGACGGTACCCAGGGCAAACCAGCGTTTCGGCTCAACGTCGAGCTGCCCACCCAGGCTGCCCAGCACCACAAAGGTATCCAGATAAACGTGCGGGTTGAGCCAGGTGACCGCCAGCATGGTAACGATAATCTTCCAGCGGCCCTGCTTCATGACCTCGGCGCTCGCCAGTTCGAGATTGCTGCTCATTGCCGTTTTCAGCGCCCCAAACCCATACCACAGCAGGAACGCTACCCCACCCCAGGTCACCAGCGCCAGAAGCCAGGGAGACTGCATCAGCAGCGCACTGCCGCCAAAGATTCCGGCGCAGATCAGCAGCAAATCGCTCACCGCGCACAGCAGGGCAATCATGAGATGATACTGACGGCGAATGCCCTGGTTCATCACGAACGCGTTTTGCGGGCCAAGGGGAAGGATCATGGCCGCACCTAATGCAAGGCCTTGAAAATAATAAGATAACATGAATAAATTCTCAGCAAGTTGTCCTGGGATCTGACTATACTGCGAGAACCTTATTAGAGGAAATTGATAATATTAATTGGTGATTAGTATTGCTAATAAAAAGGCCCGATGGCGTTGCCGCTCACCGGGCCTCCTGAGGAAGAGGATTACTCGGCTTCTTTCTCGCGTTTAAGGTTCACGTCCATCTGTGGATACGGGAAGCTGATCCCGTTGGCATCAAAATCACGTTTGATACGTTCCAGAACATCCCAGTAAACGTTTTGCAGATCGCTGCTTTTGCTCCAGATGCGCACGACAAAGTTGATGGAGGATGCCCCCAACTCGTTCAGGCGAACGGTCTGCTCTTTATCTTTCAGAATACGATCGTCGGAGGCAATGATATTGGCGATCAGCGATTTCACCTGATCGATATCAGAGTCATACGCCACGCTGATAATCAGCTCGTTACGACGCACCGGCTCGCGGGAGAAGTTAATGATGTTGCCCGCGATAATTTTCCCGTTCGGTACCACCACGATACGGCCATCAACAGTTCGCAGAGTGGTTGAGAAAATCTGCACCTGCAGTACGGTGCCGGCAATACCGCCCAGGTCAACGTACTCGCCAGAGCGGAACGGACGGAAGGTTACCAGCAACACACCCGCAGCCAGGTTCGAGAGCGACCCCTGCAGCGCCAGACCAATGGCCAGACCGGCGGCACCGAGAACAGCAATCACCGAGGCAGTCTGTACGCCAACACGCCCCAGTGCAGCAATCAGCGTAAAGGCAATAATACCGTAGCGCACCAGTGCAGAGAGGAAGTCAGCCACAGTAGCGTCAATGTGACGCGCCAGCATCACGCGGTTTACGGCGTTTGATACGATACGCGCCACGATCATCCCGACAATGATGATGGCAATCGCCGCGACGATGTTAACGGCATAGCTCAACAGCAGCGCCTGGTTGCGCACCAGCCAGTTACCGGCATTATTGATGCTGTCTACAACATCGAGTTGTTCCATTTAGTCTTCCTTTTGTTATCCCAAAAACACAAAATCCATCCCCCATGGAGACAGGCAGGTCAGTAAAGGGTAAACAAAAAGGACCGGTTTTGCCAAACAGATCACATAAACGGGCCGGGCAGACCATTGAAAAAGCATAAAAAAAGGCCCGCATTCGCGGGCCTTCTGATGCTATGAGGAGCTTAAATTACAGAACGTCAACCGCGTTCAGTTCTTTGAAAGCCTGCTCCAGACGCGCCACCATGGAAGTCTGCGCAGCACGCAGCCATACACGTGGATCGTAGTATTTCTTGTTCGGCTGGTCTTCGCCTTTCGGGTTGCCCAGCTGGCCCTGCAGGTAAGCTTCGTTCGTTTTGTAGTACTGCAGGATACCGTCCCATGTTGCCCACTGGGTGTCGGTATCGATGTTCATTTTCACTACGCCGTAGCTTACGGAGTCTTTGATTTCCTGAGCAGAAGAACCGGAACCGCCGTGGAAGACGAAGTTCAGGCTGTTGTGCGGCAGGTTGTGTTTCTTAGAAACGTATTCCTGAGAATCACGCAGGATAGTTGGGGTCAGAACCACGTTACCTGGTTTGTAAACGCCGTGTACGTTACCGAAGGACGCTGCGATGGTGAAGCGTGGGCTGATTTTGCTCAGCTCGGTGTAAGCGTAATCAACGTCTTCTGGCTGGGTGTACAGTGCAGAAGCGTCCATGTGGCTGTTGTCCACGCCGTCTTCTTCACCACCGGTGCAACCCAGTTCGATTTCCAGGGTCATGTCCATTTTGGCCATGCGCGCCAGGTACTTAGAGCAGATTTCGATGTTTTCGTGCAGGGACTCTTCAGACAGGTCGATCATGTGAGAAGAGAACAGTGGCTTACCGGTCGCTGCGAAGTGTTTTTCACCCGCGTCCAGTAGACCGTCGATCCACGGCAGCAGTTTCTTCGCGCAGTGGTCAGTGTGCAGGATAACCGGAACACCGTAGTGTTCAGCCATCTGGTGTACATGGTGCGCACCAGAGATTGCGCCCAGGATTGCCGCGCCCTGAGGAACGTCAGTTTTCACGCCTTTACCAGCGATGAATGCTGCGCCACCGTTAGAGAACTGAACGATAACCGGTGCTTTAACTTTTGCAGCAGCTTCCAGTACGGCGTTAATGGAGTCGGTACCAACGCAGTTAACTGCTGGCAGAGCGAAGTTGTTTTCTTTAGCTACCTGGAACACTTTCTGAACGTCATCACCAGTGATCACGCCAGGTTTTACGAAATCAAAAATTTTAGACATGTTGCTTAGTCCTGTATCTTCGGCCGTTAGAAAAGGTGCGAGCTCTTAAAGCGCGCTGAAAATTGGGCAGGTTTCCCTGCCCTTGAATGGCTTACTTCTTAGCGCGCTCTTCGAGCATTGCTACTGCTGGCAGTACTTTGCCTTCCACGAACTCGAGGAATGCGCCGCCACCAGTGGAGATGTAGGAGATCTTGTCAGAAATACCGAACAGGTCGATTGCTGCCAGCGTATCACCGCCGCCTGCGATAGAGAACGCTTCGCTGTCTGCGATAGCGTTAGCAACGATTTCAGTACCTTTGCGGAAGTTCGGGAATTCGAACACGCCAACAGGACCATTCCACAGGATAGTTTTTGCGTTTTTCAGGATTTCAGCCAGTTTCTGTGCAGAAACGTCGCCCAGGTCCAGAATCTGCTCATCATCTTTGATGTCGTTAACAGATTTCAGGGTCGCAGCCGCTGTTTCAGAGAACTCAGTCGCGACGCGAACATCCGTTGGAACCGGGATATCGCAGGTAGTCAGCAGACGTTTTGCTTCGTCAACCAGATCCGCTTCGTACAGGGATTTACCGACGTTATGGCCTTGTGCCGCCACGAAGGTGTTCGCGATACCACCGCCAACGATCAGCTGGTCAGCGATTTTAGACAGGGAATCCAGTACGGTCAGTTTGGTAGAAACTTTAGAACCACCAACGATTGCAACCATTGGACGAGCAGGTTCTTTCAGCGCTTTACCCAGTGCGTCCAGCTCAGCAGCCAGCAGAGGACCGGCACACGCGACGTCTGCGAATTTACCGATACCGTGGGTTGAAGCCTGCGCACGGTGAGCAGTACCGAAGGCGTCCATCACGAATACGTCACACAGTGCAGCGTATTTTTTGGACAGCGCTTCGTCGTCTTTCTTTTCGCCTTTGTTGAAGCGAACGTTTTCCAGAACAACCAGTTCACCGGCAGCGATGTCTACGCCGTCCAGGTAATCTTTTACCAGGCGAACCGGGTTGGACAGTTTGTCTTTCAGGTAATTAACAACTGGCAGCAGAGAGAACTCTTCATTGTACTCGCCTTCAGTTGGACGACCCAGGTGGGAGGTCACCATCACTTTAGCGCCCTGCTTCAGAGCCAGTTCGATGGTTGGCAGAGATGCACGGATACGCGCGTCGCTGGTCACTTTGCCATCTTTAACCGGTACGTTCAGATCAGCACGGATGAAAACGCGTTTACCAGCCAGATCCAGATCGGTCATCTTAATTACAGACATGGTGAATCCTCTCGTTGATTCTTAAAGTTTTGCAGACGCACGATGCGTCTTACCTGAAACCTTGAGCGGCCATTGCTAACGTGGTGTCGAGCATTCGGTTAGCAAAGCCCCATTCGTTATCACACCAGACCAGCGTCTTGATAAGGTGTGCGCCACTGACGCGCGTTTGAGTGCCATCGACAATGGCGCTGTGCGGGTCGTGGTTAAAATCTACTGAGACCAACGGTAATTCCGTATAGTCAACTATACCATGAAATGCCCCCTGTGCCGCTTTTTGCAGCAACAGGTTGACTTCACAGGCTTTTACCGGTTTTTTCACCGTCACGCTCAGGTCAATTGCGGTGACGTTAATCGTCGGTACACGTACGGCAATTGCTTCAAAACGATCATTAAACTGCGGGAAAAAACGGGTGATACCTGCCGCCAGTTTTGTGTCCACCGGAATGATTGACTGGCTCGCGGCTCGCGTGCGTCGTAAGTCCGGATGATAGGCGTCAATCACCTGCTGATCGTGCATCGCTGAATGAATCGTGGTTACGGTGCCGGATTCAATGCCATACGCATCGTCTAACAGTTTGATGACCGGAATAATGCAGTTGGTGGTGCAGGAGGCGTTGGAAACAATGCGGTGTTCGGCTTGCAGCTCATGCTGATTCACGCCAAATACGACGGTCGCGTCGAGGTCGTTGCTGCCAGGATGGGAAAACAGGACTTTTTTCGCACCTGCTGTCAGATGCGCTTCGCCATGCTCGCGGTTACCGTATACGCCAGTACAGTCAAGTACGATATCCACACCCAGTTCACGCCACGGTAGCCCGGCAATACTGCTCTCATGCAGCACGCGGATGGCATCGTCGCCGACAAACAGCTGATCTCTTTCCTGGCGAACATCCCAGGCAAAGCGTCCGTGGCTGGTGTCATATTTCAACAAATGCGCCATGCCCGCAGCATCCGCCAGTTCGTTGATAGCCACCACGGTTATTTCCGCCCGACGCCCGGATTCATATAAAGCACGAACCACGTTACGCCCGATGCGACCGAAGCCATTAATCGCTACGCGTACGGTCATAGATCTCCTGCAAAGCTATCCCTGAGTTTGAGGTGGCTGAAAGAGTAATCCAGCTACGCCCGAAGGGGAATCCTTGCTGTCACAAACTGCGATTGATTGGTCAATTGTCGAACATTTAATCGACTGAAACGCTTCAGCTAGAATAAGCGAATCAGTGAATAAAAGGAATGTCTGTCCAGAGCAATAAGCGCGCTATATGACTTGCGTCACATTTTGGATGGAATAATTCACAGGAACGTTACATGTTTGAGGAATAGTGGACATATAAGGCGGATAGCGTGAAAAAAACTAAACGGTAACCCAAAGGTTACCGTTTAGGGTGTTTGTGCCCTCTTCTCAGTGAGAGCATGGACAGGGGCTCGCGCCCCTCCCCTACAAACAATTACAGCAGTTCTTTTGCTTTCGCGACAACGTTTTCAACGGTGAAGCCGAACTCTTCGAACAGCAGCTCTGCCGGAGCAGATTCACCGAAGGTGGTCATGCCGACGATTGCGCCGTTCAGGCCCACATATTTGAACCAGTAGTCAGCGATACCTGCTTCTACTGCCACGCGCGCGGTAACGGCTTTAGGCAGTACGGATTCGCGGTAGGCGGCATCCTGCTTGTCGAACGCATCGGTAGACGGCATGGAAACCACGCGCGCTTTAACGCCTTCGGCAGACAGTTTTTCCCATGCGGCAACAGCCAGCTCAACTTCAGAACCGGTCGCGATGAAGATCAGCTCTGGCTGACCCGCGCAATCTTTCAGCACGTAACCACCACGGGCGATGTTCGCCAGCTGCTCTGGAGTACGCTCCTGCTGTGCCAGGTTCTGACGGGAGAGGATCAGTGCGGTTGGACCGTCCTGACGCTCAACACCGTATTTCCACGCCACGGCGGACTCAACCTGGTCACATGGACGCCATGTGCTCATGTTTGGCGTCACGCGCAGGGAAGCCACCTGCTCTACCGGCTGGTGAGTTGGACCATCTTCGCCCAGACCGATGGAGTCGTGGGTGTAGACCATCACCTGACGCTGTTTCATCAGCGCAGCCATACGCACGGCGTTACGCGCGTACTCGACAAACATCAGGAAAGTAGAGGTGTACGGCAGGAAACCACCGTGCAGGGAGATACCGTTCGCAATCGCGGTCATACCGAATTCACGCACACCGTAGTGGATGTAGTTACCGGCAGTGTCTTCGTTGATTGCTTTAGAACCAGACCAGATTGTCAGGTTAGATGGCGCCAGGTCAGCGGAGCCGCCCAGGAATTCTGGCAGCAGCGGACCGAACGCTTCAATCGCATTCTGAGAGGCTTTACGGCTGGCGATTTTGGATGGGTTCGCCTGCAGTTTAGCAATGAACTCGTTCGCTTTGGCGTCGAAGTCAGACGGCATGTCACCCTTCATACGACGGGTAAATTCAGCCGCTTCCTGTGGGAAGGCTTTCGCATAGGCAGCGAACTTCTCATTCCATGCGGATTCTTTCGCCTGACCCACTTCTTTAGCATCCCACTGCGCGTAAATTTCAGATGGGATTTCGAAAGCAGGATATTTCCAGCCCAGCGCTTCGCGCGTCAGTGCGATTTCCGCGTCGCCCAGTGGCGCACCGTGAGAATCGTGGGTACCCGCTTTGTTCGGAGAACCGAAACCAATGATGGTTTTGCACATCAGCAGTGACGGCTTGTCCGTCACTGCGCGCGCTTCTTCTACTGCACGTTTAATCGAGTCAGCATCGTGACCGTCAACGCCACGTACAACGTGCCAGCCGTAAGCTTCGAAACGCTTCGCGGTGTCGTCAGTGAACCAGCCTTCAACGTGACCGTCGATGGAGATGCCGTTGTCGTCATAGAACGCAACCAGTTTGCCCAGCTTCAGGGTACCTGCCAGGGAGCACACTTCGTGAGAAATGCCTTCCATCATGCAGCCGTCGCCCATGAATGCGTAGGTGAAGTGGTCAACAATGTCATGACCTGGACGGTTGAACTGCGCGGCCAGGGTTTTCTCGGCAATCGCCATACCCACCGCGTTAGCAATACCCTGACCCAGCGGACCGGTGGTGGTTTCTACACCTGCGGTGTAACCCACTTCCGGGTGACCTGGCGTTTTGGAGTGCAGCTGGCGGAAGTTTTTCAGCTCTTCAATTGGCAGATCGTAGCCAGTGAGGTGCAGCAGGCTATAGATCAGCATTGAGCCGTGGCCATTAGACAGCACGAAACGGTCGCGGTCAGCCCAGGAAGGGTTCTGCGGGTTGTGGTTCAGGAAATCGCGCCACAGGACTTCGGCGATATCAGCCATCCCCATAGGGGCGCCCGGGTGGCCGGATTTGGCTTTCTGTACTGCGTCCATGCTCAGCGCACGAATAGCATTAGCAAGCTCTTTACGTGAGGACATTTTAACTCCAGATCGGACTGTTAAAGGCCATGCCCTTGACGACAGCGCGTTTTGGGCTACGCCGGAAAAAAGTGCCAACAATGTAACCCAAGCGGCATGTCATGTACATGGAGCATTCTTTTGCAGCTTAAGAAATCTCTGGATCATGCTCGCATGTTGCGCAATCTGCTCGCCCGGCCCCGTAGATATTCCTTATACTTAGCCCGACCCCGGCTTCGTTGCCGGTGCACTTTTCAGATTTTATTCAGATTAACGAGTACGGAAGCGACATCATGAAAATGCGTGCAATAGTGCTGGCCCTGGGTACAACGCTCCTGCTGAGCGGCTGTCAGAATATGGATTCTAACGGCCTGATGTCCTCAGGCGCAGAAGCCTTTCAGGCCTACTCCCTGAGCGACGCACAGGTTAAAGCGCTGAGCGACCAGGCCTGTAAAGATATGGACGGAAAAGCCACGCTTGCCCCGGCCAATAGTACCTACACGCAGCGTCTGAATAAGATAGCCTCCGCGCTGGGTGATAACATTAACGGCCAGCCGGTGAACTATAAGGTGTACATGGCCAAAGATGTAAACGCCTTCGCGATGGCGAACGGCTGCATCCGCGTTTACAGCGGGCTGATGGATATGATGACCGACAACGAAGTTGAAGCGGTTATCGGCCATGAAATGGGCCACGTTGCACTTGGCCACGTGAAGAAAGGCATGCAGGTTGCGTTAGGCACTAACGCCATCCGCGCCGCGGCGGCGTCTACGGGCGGTATCGTCGGCAGCCTGTCACAGTCGCAGCTTGGCGATGTGGGTGAAAAACTGGTTAACTCTCAGTTCTCGCAGCGTCAGGAATCCGAAGCGGATGACTACTCCTACGATCTGTTGCGCAAACGCGGCATTAATCCATCAGGTTTAGCCACCAGCTTCGAAAAACTGGCCAAGCTGGAAGCCGGTCGCCAGAGCTCTATGTTTGATGACCACCCGGCGTCAGAAGAGCGCGCACAGCATATTCGCGACCGTATGGTCGCAGACGGAATTAAATAATTCGAAAGGAGGCATATTTGCCTCCTTTTTATTTCGCATGAATTGTTAATTTAACCGCACATATCGGTAATAGCACTTTAGCACCTTTCTAAGCCGCGCAAACACTGGCTTATTTCCCTGAAACGTCTCGTCACATAATTATTGCAATCATTTACCATTCGGGTAATTATCGAGCTCGCAGTAATTCAATTTACAATATTAAGACAGAGACGTTCCCTCCGTGAAAAAAGAATTATCATTAATTGCGTTAAGTTTATTCGCCGCATTACCCGCCGTTGCAAGCCAGCAATCCGACAGCAAAGGGTTTGTTGATGACAGCCATTTAGATCTGTTTTTACGCAATGCGTATATCAGCCGTGATTATCATCAGGGCCAGCAGGACAAAGCCGAATGGGGTCAGGGTATCGTTGCCACGTTCGAATCCGGCTATACCGAAGGGCTGGTTGGCTTTGGTGTAGACGGCATTGCCCAGTATGGCGTGCGTCTGGACGGCGGTCGTGGAAAGAGCGGCGCGGGCGGCATTGACTTCTTTAAACAGGAAGACGATGGCCGGGCTAAATCCGATCTGGCGAAATTTGGCGCCACAGCAAAAATGCGTATTTCCAATACCGTGCTGAGCTACGGTAACCAGCGTCCGGAATTACCGATTGTGAATGCCGACAATTCCCGTCTGCTGTTTGAAAGCTTTACCGGCACCATGCTGACATCAAAAGAAATCACGGGTCTGGAAGTGAACGCCGGTTACTTCACCGATGAGCAGCGCAAAAGTGACGACCGCCACGACAGCGGCCTGAAGAGCCTCTCCTTCGGCGGTGCGAGCTACCAGTTCAACGACCAGTTCAGCGGTGCGCTGTATGCCTCTCATGTGGAAGAGGTGATGAACAAGCAGTACCTGGGAATGAACTTCAAACAGCCGTTCAGCACCGGGCAACAGCTGGTGCTCGATTTCAACGGCTATAACTCACGCCTGGATCAGCGCTACGCAGACAGCCTTGATACCGGACGCAGCAATAGCATCTGGAGCCTGGCGGCAAGCTACATCTGGGATATTCATACCTTCAAGGTGGCGTATCAGCAGAGCAGCGGCAGCACCGGCTATCACTATGGCAGCTATCGCGATCAGGGTGGCGTAGGTGACGGCGGCAATACCATCTGGCTGGCGAACTCCTACTGGTCTGATTTCAACGGCGAAGACGAGCGCTCCTGGCAGGCTTCTTACGCGCTGGACTTCGGCGGTCTGGGCTTACCGGGTCTGAGCTGGACCACAGCTTACGTGCGTGGCGACAACATCAAGACCTCTGAAACCAGTAACGGTAAAGAGCATGAGTGGTTTAACCAGATCCAGTATCAGGTGCAGGACGGCCCGGCTAAAGATCTGAAACTGAAACTCCGTTACTCCGTCCTGCGCGTGTCCAGCAACGCCAGCGACTATAACGTGGGCGGGGATGAGATCCGCGCGTACGTGGAATACCCGTTTAACGTGTTCTGATTAAGCCCCTCACCCGCCCTTCTCCCTAAGGGAGAGGGCGGAAGTGAGGGTAAACACGCTTAGTACAACGTCTTCTGCGGCGGCCCGGCAAACTTAAGCGCGCCAATCTGTCCCATCCGCACTTCCACTACCGACGGTCCTGGCATGGCAAGCGCTTCGGTCATCACCGCGTCAAAATCCTCCGCCCGTTCGACGCTCCACGCCTGTAACCCCATCGCATGCGCCAGCTGCGTAAAGTCCGGGGTATGCAGCTCGTTATAATACTGACGCCCGCCGAAATACTTGTCCTGAATGCCGCGCATGACGCCGTAACCGCCGTCATTCATCACCAGCAGCGTCACGTTGGCCTTTTCCTGCGCCAGCGTTGCCATCTCGCCCAGATTCAGGCTTACGCCACCATCACCCACCAGCCCCACCACTTTGCGTTGCGGGTTGGCAATCGCCGTGCCAATCGCCATCGGTAGCCCCATGCCGATGGCGCCTGCCAGCGAGTGAATGTTCATCAGCGGTCCATTGGCGCGGAACAAACGGCTGCCCCACAGGCTTCCGGAAACGGTGATATCACGAACCAGCAGGCCATCTTGCGGCAGCGCGTTCTCGATGGCGTCGTTGAGCTTCGCATAAGCACCGCACTGCTCACGCAGCCCCGCAACGGCTTTCGCCAGCGCCTGCTGCACCTGTGTATCCCACTGTGCATCGCCCCATTCCCGCCCCTGCGCTTTAGCCGCCAGCGCGGTTAACAGCGCCGCGCAGTCGGCCACAAGGGTTGTGTCCATCAGATAGTTGCGGCTCGCCGCCGCGGGGTCGATATCAATCTGGACGCGGGGATGCGGTAATTCAAGCGTCCACGAGCGGGTTTCGTTGCTGCGCAGGCGTGAGCCGGCGACCAGCGTAAAGTCGCACTGGGCGATCAACGCCTCAACTGACGGCGAGTTATGAAACGCCCGCAGGCTGGCGCGATGGCTGTCCGGCAGCACGCCACGCGCGTGGGTGCTGGAGATAACCGTCACTCCTGCATCCGCCAGTTTTTTTACCGCATCAGCGCTACCGAGCGCGCCGCCCCCCAGCCACAGCAGCGGCTGTCTGGCCTGTTTAAGCTGCGCCCACAGCGTGTCGACCACTGTCGTATCAACCGCGGAAACCGACGTCGGTTTCACCGGAGCGGTGATCAGCGACACGGGGATTTTCGCCCCCTGAATATCAATCGGGATCTCCACGGAGACCGGCCCGCACGGCGGAGTTTGCGCCTCCTGAATGGCCTTGTGAAGGATCGCTATCGCCTGGTTTGCGTTGCTGATGCGGTATGCCCGTTTTGAGCTGGCCTTCAGGAAGGTCAGCTGGTCGCGGGTTTCGTGGATAAAACCGGTATCGGCATCCAGCCAGGCTTTTTCCACCTGACCGGTGATGTGCAGCAGCGGTGTGCAGGCATTCATGGCTTCCACCAGCGCGCCGACGGCGTTACCCGCCCCGGCGCCGGTACTGGTCAGCGCCACACCGAGCCCGGAAAAACGGCCGTGGGCATCGGCCATGGTGACCGACCCCGCTTCGCCACGTGCGGGTACAAAGCGAATATTCCCGCGCTGCCCTACCGCATCGGCGATGGGTAAATTGTGGATGGAGATGACGCCGTAGATGGCCTCAACCTGATACTGCTCCAGCGTTCTGGCGATGGCGTCGCCGACGGTTATCATTTCGCTCATTACTCACCCTTTCTCAGTCGCACCAGTGGTTGACGCTGTTACCCGTCGCCAGATAAATGCTCTTTTGCTGCATCCAGGCTTTCAGCCCCTGAATGCCCTTTTCGCGGCCCAGACCGCTCTCTTTAAAGCCCCCGAACGGGGTCGAAATCGCAAACACTTTGTAGGTGTTTATCCACACTGTGCCCGCTTCAAGCTGCTCGCTCAGGCGCAGGGCGCGCCCGGTATCCCGCGTCCAGATCCCGGCGGCAAGGCCATAAACGGAGTCATTCGCCTCACGGATCAACGCGGCTTCATCGCTAAAGGGCATCGCCACCAGCACCGGGCCGAAGATCTCCTCCTGACAGGCGCGCGCGCTGTTGGTCAGGCCTTCGATGATGGTGGGCTGGAAGTAACTGCCGTTTGCCAGCAGTGGATCGGCAGGGATCTCCCCGCCACACAGCACGCGGCCCCCTTCACGCTTTGCCAGTTCAACGTAAGCCTGCACGCTCTTGCGGTGCGCGTCGTTAATCAGCGGTCCCACATGGGTGCCGTCGGTAAAGGGATGCCCGACCCGCAGGCCGCGCGTTAATTCGAGCAGCCTCGCCATCAGTGGGGCGTAAAGGCGCTCATGGATAAAAAGTCGCGAACCGGCAATACAGGCCTGACCCGCCGAGCTGAAAATGCCGTAGCAGATCCCGCGCGCAGCCAGCTCAACGTCGGCATCTTCCAGCACAATGGTCGGGGATTTACCGCCCAGTTCCAGCGAGGCCGGGATCAATTTTTCCGCCGCCACGTGCGCCAGATGACGGCCTGTGGTGGTGCCACCGGTAAAGGAGATTTTTCGCACTTTCGGGTGACGCGCCAGCGCATCGCCAATCACCGAGCCTTTACCCGGCAGCACGCTCAGCAGCCCGGCGGGTAAGCCTGCCTGCTCAAAAATACGCGCCAGCTCCAGCGCCATCAGCGGGGTGGCTTCGGCTGGTTTGAGAACCACCGCGTTACCGGCAGCAATGGCCGGCGCCACTTTCTGCATTTCGCTGGCAATGGGGGAATTCCAGGGCGTGATAGCTGCCACCACGCCGAGCGGTTCATATCGGCTGAGGGTAAGCATATCAGGCTGGCGTGGGGTCGGCAGTTCACCTTCCAGCAGCTCGCAGGCAGCGGCAAAATAACGCGCCGTGCCTGCCGCGCTCATCACCAGCCCCCGCGCTTCCGCCAGCGGTTTACCGTTGTCGCGACTCTGCATGCGGGCCAGTTCATCGACGCGGGATTCGATCAGATCCGCCACCTTATGCAGGATCTTCGCACGCGTATGCGGCAGGCTGTTACGCCAGGCAGGATCGCGCCATGCGCGCTCTCCGGCGTCGATAGCCTCCTGCAGATCGTCCAGGCTTGCCGCGTGGAGCGTGGCGTTCACCGCACCGTCTGCCGGGAAACGACTCTGCATCAGGTTACCGCCGCCACGCCGCCAGTTGCCGCCAATGAAAATGTTAAGATCGTCCATCGTCGCTCCTCAGCGCTGCGTCAGTTCACGGCAGGCGCGAACCGCGCTGAGTGCCGCCAGGGTGGAGGTTTTGGGGTTGCTGGCAAGCGGTAGCCCGCTCAGCTCCAGATGGAACTCGCCAAACATCCCTTCGACGTGCAGCGTGTGGGTATTGCGTTGAGTGGCCGGGTCGACCATCAGTTGCACGCGGGTGTCATCCATCCCCACGCCGCCAAGTGCCACGGTCGCCGCCACGTTGGCGTTGGCCGGAAACAGTCGTGCCGCTTCGCGTGCGCTGCCTTCAAAGAAGATCTGCGCCTCGGACACGGCGTTAAGATCGATAAGCTGCTCGGCATAGCTGCCGAGCCAGCTGGCCGGGCTTTTACGCGACTGGTAGGTCACCTTCTCAAGCCCGCCCTCTTTTGCCGCCGCCAGGCCATCAATGCCCGCCACCGCCCCGGAGAGCAGCGTCAGCTTTCCGCCTGCGTTAAGCAGACGCTGTTCCAGCGCGCTGTCTGCCAGCGCGCCGGTGGAGATCACCGCCAGATGCCATCCACGGCGTAAAATCGCTTCCCCGTACTGCGCTACCGCCTGCTGGCTGGCACATTCCAGCACCAGATCGGGAGTATCCGTACATAATGCGGGCGAGGTCAGTGCCACCACCGCATCGCCAAACTGCTGGCGGATAGCAGCATGATGCGTCTCGCGCGCCACGATCCAGCCGATGGCAACCTGCTCGGGCAGACGCTCAATGACCGCCTGCGCCATGGCACCGTAGCCGATTAACATGATTTTTTTCATGATGTGTCCTTACAGATGACGGCAGAAGCCGCCGGAAACGTCCAGCGCCGCACCGGTGGTAAACGAAGCCAGCGGCGAAGCGAGGAACAGCAGAGCCTGCGCAGGCTCCTGCGGCTTACCGAGACGCGCCATCGGAATGCCGCGTTTGCGGGCAATATCCGCCGTCCACTGCGGCCAGCTCTGACTTTTATCCGCCCGGTTCTCAAAGCGACGCCGCCACTGGCCGGATTCCACCATGCCAAGCAAAATGGAATTCACGCGGATGCCCTTACTCACCAGCTCTTTCGAGAGCGTGAGCGTCATATTGAGCAGCGCGGCACGTGCTGCGGAGGTGGCAATCATGTGTTCCTCTGGCTGCAGCGCCAGCAGCGAGTTCACGCAGGTAATGGAGGCAATATCCGATTGCTCCAGCTGCAGCTGAAAAGCCTGTACGGGGTTAATCACCCCAAACAGTTTCAGTTCGGCTTCATGCAGCCAGGCCTCGCGCGGGGTGTCATTGAAGTGCGCCACATACCCCTGTCCGGCGTTATTAATCAGCAAGTCTGTCCCGCCAAAGCGGGACTTAACGGCCTGGGCAAAGGTCTGAACCTGGTCTGCGTCCAGCACGTCGCAGCGGTGAGAGAAAATCTCGCCATCAGGGAATTCGTTTTGCAGCGACGCATGCGCGCTGGCAAGCCGGTCCGGGTCGCGGCCACAGAACGCCACTTTTGCCCCCTCGCCCAGCAGCAAGCGCAGCGTTTCAAAACCAATGCCAGAAGAACCGCCGGTGACTACCGCTACGCGCCCGTCAATTTGTGCATTCATCGCGCACCTCTTCGTTGATACGTAAAAGCTGTTGATTAAAAAACGCGTCGTTATCGAGATAGCTGGCGTGCCCGGCCAGGGGAATCGCGGTAAACGGCATGCCGTAACGTAGCGCCAGCCCCTGAACCAGCTCAGGCTGGGTAATGGCGTCCTGCTCACCGCACCAGACTTCAAAGTCACCGGCGTAACGCTTCAGCCAGCCGTGAATATCGTCATGTGCCAGCATCCATGCGGCAGCGAGGTAGCCTTCCGGGCGCAGTTTGCGCATGCCCGCCGCAACGGTGGCAATATCGTCCTCACGCGCGCCCGGGCGTAATAATTTAGCGGCCCGGGTTTGCGCCAGGATCTCGCCCCCAAGCGCCATCTGCTGCTCCCGGTTACGCCAGACCTGCTCGCGCTGCGCCGGCTCGGCCTGGCCGTAACCCTGCGCGGCATCGGCCAGTACCAGATGCAGTACGCGTTCGGGATACTTCGCCGCAAAGGCGCTTGCCACCAGCGCCCCAAGCGAATGCCCGACCAGAACGACCTGCCAGACGCCCGCGCGGTCCAGCATGGCCGCCAGCGCGTCGGCGTAATCCCCCGCGTTGGCGCGCTCAACCGCCAGCATCGGGCTTTCGCCATAACCGGGCATGTCCCACGCCAGCACGCGAAAACCGTTCAGCGCCATCTGTTTATGCCAGGAGGCAGCGCCGGAGCTGATGCCGTGGAGCAGCATCAGCGGGATGCCGCTTCCCTGTTCACGAAAGCCCGTCATCGCGCCCCCTTAGTTCCGCTTCACTTTCGACAGCGGGTGATCGGCCGGATAGGTCGGGATTTCCGGCTTGTTGGTGCCGAGCATCACGCACATCAGCGCCTCTTCTTCACCATGATTGAACAGACCGCGATAGATGCCCGGCGGAACGGAGATCAGATCGCGTTCGCGCAGCACGGTTTCGGTGTAGTGATCGCCGTCCTGGATCATCAGCGTGATCTGCCCTTTAAGCATGAAGAACACCTCTTCCACGTCGTCATGCAGATGCAATGGTCCCTCGCACTTCGACGGCAGCACCATGGTGGAGAAGGTAAAGTGCTCAGCCGGCACGGTATTGGTATCGCTTGCCACGCCCGTTGCCCCGGTACCGATGTAGCGCATCTGCGCACGGCGGTATTTAGGATCGAAATCGGCCTGGAACTTCAGCGCGTTCCAGTCATATTTACGCCCTTCAAAGCGCGCAATGCGCGACTCGATCCACTCTTCCATGGTCAGATGGTCAGGTTTAATGCCTGGTTTTGCAGTTACGGTTGAATCAGTCATGACACTCTCCTCAGTAACGTCTCAGCAGCGGCAGTAACAGGACGCAGCCCACCGCCGCCATCACCGCCAGAAAAATCAGCCCGGAATCCATGCTGTGGGTGAAGGCGATCAACGCGCCCATCACCGCCGGCGACAGCGCGCCCGCAAAGTTTCCCAGCCCGTTGAAAATACCGCCCGCCGTCGCGCTCACCCGGGGATGGGTAGCCTTCGCCAGCAGTGCGAAAATGTTCGGCGCACCGGTGCCCCACATAAAGGTGCTAAAGCTCATCGCCGCGATAACGGCCAGCGGGGTATCAAGATGCATGACCGCCGTCAGGCCTAATCCCGCGCCAGCCATCGAGATAAAGCAGGCCACCGCGCGTTTATCGACCCGGTCAGAAAGCCATGCGCCAATCACCTCACCCGCCAGCATGGCAATAAACGGCATCGACGACAGCCAGCCCGCGTGTTCAAGATGAATGCCTTTCCCTTTAATCAGGTAACCCGGCAGCCAGCCATTGATTCCCCACAGGTAGGTGAGAAACGCGATGTTAAAGATGCAGATAATCCAGAAGTGCGGGCTGACAAACAGCTCGCGCCGCGCGGCACGTCGTTCATCCTGTGATTCGCGATCCGCAGCCGGTTTGGCACCCAGACGGATCCCGCGCAGACCAATGCGCACAAACACCAGCACCGGCACGGTGAGCATCGCCATCACAAAGAAGGTGCTCTGCCAGCCGAAGGCATTCAGCAGCCAGATAGAAAGAGGGAAGCCAATCGCCGCGCCTACCGGGGTACCCAGCAGCCACAACATGGTCGCTCGCGCCTGCAGATGCTGCGGGAAGTTATGCCGCACAATGGCAAACGCCAGTGGAAACAGCGGCCCTTCTGCCACGCCCAGCAAAATGCGCAGGACGATCATGACCGTGTAGTTATGGGTAAATCCCATGGCCACCATCAGCACGCACCACACCACCATCATGCCGGTGAGCAGGCGAAGCGGTGCAATCTTGTCCCCCAGTCCGCTTAAAAAGACCGATGAGAAGCCGTAGCTCAGCAGAAAGGCGCTCATCAGAATGCCGAGGCGCGTGGTGTCAAAATCAATGCCCATCGCCTGCTGGAAATGGCTGTCGGAAAAGAGCGCCGCAATGCTGATTTTGTCGAAAAATGCCAGCAGCACGCAGGCCAGCAATGACAGCGGGATGGCCCAGCGCACCGCTTTTTCGGGCGTGCGGGTGCCCTCACCGCTTGCCTCAACCGGCGCGGTGTTAGTCTCAAATGTGGTCATGTCTCCCCCTACGGGTGCGGGTTAGCTATCGCAATGACATCAGTGAAAAAGTCGGGTCAGCCAGCGGCACATCGGACAGATCCCTTCCGGCAGCCATCCAGCGTTTCGCCAGCTTGACGGTACGCGCATCGTTGAACGCCACCAACTGGGTCAGCCGTCCGTTTTCATCCAGTGAGAAAAACAGCGCATTATCCCGGGCAAGGGTTGTGCAGCCGGCCTGCGGAATACCGAGGATCTGAATGTTGTGCTGGTATTGATCCGACCACAGCCACGGCGCGTCGTCATAGCCGGGGGCATCGGGATTGAGCATCGCCTTTGCCGTGGCAACCGCCTGATTCTGGGCAAAGGCCCACGACTGAATGCACAGCCCATAGTGATGGTGCTGGGCCACATCACCGGCAGCAAAAATAAACGGATCCGACGTTCGCCCCTGAGCGTCCACCACGATCCCGCGCTCAGTCTGCAGACCCGCATCGCGCGCCAGCTCCAGATTGAGATCAACACCGATCCCGACGACCACGGCATCAAAGGTTTCACGCTGGCCGTCACAGTGAATGACCGGCAGACCATTGTTATCTTCAAGCTCCAGCGTTCCGCAGCCGGTGCGGATATCCACGCCCTGTTCGCGGTGAAGTGTTTCCAGCTGCTGCGATACCTCGGCACTCACCGAACGCATGCACAGCGCGGGCTGCTGCTCAAACAGCGTCACGTCGATGCCACATTTACGCGCGGAGGCCGCAATCTCCAGGCCAATCCAGCCTCCGCCGATAATCGCCAGGTTTTGACTCTCTGCCAGGCGCGCCTTCAGCCGCTGTGCGTCCTGCCAGTGGCGCAGGGTATAGACCTGCGGGTGGGCCGCCCATGCATCGCCCGGCAGACGCGCCCGACCACCGGTAGCGATTAAAAGAATGTTGTAACTAAGGCATTCACCGTTGCTTAAGCACACCGTTTTCGCGTGACGATCGAGAGATTCCGCGCGCACCGGCCGGCACCATGTCAGGTTCAATGCCTGTTGCGCCGCTTCAGGAAAGAGACGCGGTAGCGGCGCGTCCGGCTCCAGTAACGCAGCCTTGGACAGCGGCGGGCGTTCGTAGAAATCCCACCCCTCTTCCGCCACGACGCAAATCTCGCCGTCGAAGCCTTCGTCACGCAGGGTTTTCGCCGCCCAGCCACCTGCCTGACCGCCGCCAATAATGACAATGCGCGAGGTCATACCGCCTCCGGCTTTTTCTGCTGACGGCGAGTGTCGTGGTCAATCCCACCCTCTACCGCCCACTCGGTGAACGACACCAGCGAATGTTCCAGCTCGCGCGGCTGCCAGTTTTCGGTGAGGTAATCATCGTTGGTGTAGTATTCAAACGCCCCGCCGGTTGGGCTGTTGACGTACCAGAAATAGGCCGAGGAGACCGGATGACGCCCCGGGCCAATAAAGGTGCTCCAGGCGTTTTTGTTCATCGCTATCCCACCGCCGATCACCTCGTGAATGTCGCGTACGGTAAAGGCCACGTGGTTCAGACCCCGCTTACGGTTAGGCAGCTGAAGAAGGAACAGGTTGTGATGCCCGCCGCGCACGCCACAGCGCAGGAACACCGCACGGTTGATGTAGCGGTCAGACACCTGGAACCCAAGCACCTCACGGTAGAACGTCTCCACCGCCGCCAGCTCCTCCACGAAGAACACCACGTGGCCCACGTTAATAGGCTGGGCGCGATCGTAGACCGGGCTTGGCGTGTCGATACGGCGGGCATCGCCCCACTGGTTAATCGGCTCGACGTTCAGCTCCACCGGCACCTGATGGCTGACCTGTACGCGCAGGGTCATGCCGTTCGGATCGCGGCACTCCAGCGCGTCGCCCACCTCACGAAAACCGGGCTGCTTCTCAAGCTTCGGGCGCAGCGCCTCCAGATCGTCCCGGGTGGCGACTGCCCAGGTCATCCGGCGCAACGTATTTCCTTCTTCAAACGCTGGTGGCAGGTCAGGGCTGTCGACAGGATTTAGCTCCACGCGCGCGCCGCTCAGGGTAGTAAAACGCTGGCCGCTGGCATCGCCCGTCAGGCCAAAATCACGCATAAATTTGGCGCAGTGCGTCAGGTTCTCGACGCCAAATTCCAGCTTTTCAATTCCGGTTATACACATCGTTCGTTGCCTCGTCTGGCCCAGATTGGGCGTAAAACATGCCCGACGCAATGAAGCGCCTGGCGTTAACCTGATGATTTAACTGGCCTGTGACAAATACCCTAAGAAGCCAGAAATTTTATCCGCCGCCATGCGGACATCGTTTTGCAGGCGCTCGCGATCGGTCTGCGGGATCTCCTCCGAAGGCACCAGAATGCTCACCACGGCCGCCACCCTTTCGCTGCGGTCATACACCGGATAAACGATGGAGGAGATGCCATGACGGAAGAAGGATTCGCCGATCACATAGCCGCGTGCTTTGTCCTGCTGCACCATCTGCCACAACGCTTCACGGTCGTGGATCTGGCCCGGCGTGTTGCCCGGCAGACGCTCGTGCGGGAACAGCTGTTCGAAATCGGCTCGCGAAATATCAGTCAGCAGCATGCGCCCCAGCGACGTGCAGTGCACCGGCAAACGGGTACCAATGCTCACCTGATTGATGCGAGAACCGGCGGCGCTGACGCGGGCGATATAGATGATGTCGCGCCCGTCACGGATCGCCAGATGACTGCTGCACTGGCTGACGTCACGCAGCTGCTCGATGACCGGCTGACCGACCTGCGCCACATCCAGTGAGGCGATGTATTCAAAGCCCAGACGCAGGACGTTCATGCCAAGCGAGAAGGTATTGGTTCGCGTGTTGCGCTCCAGAAAACCCATGTATTCCAGCGTTTGTACCACGCGGTAGGCGGTGGCTTTCGGCATATCGACCAGCCTGTGCAGCTCGGCAAAGGTCAGTTCACGGTGCTGCTCGCCAAAGGCCAGCAGCAGCTGTAAGCCTCGCTCCAGCCCCGGCACCAGGTACTTCACTTCGTGATCGCTTGCCATAGTTGCTTTACCTCAGTTAAAGACAAAACCGCCGTTGACCGGAATCAGCTGGCCGGTGATAAACCGCGACAGATCGCTTAACAGCCAGACCACGCTGCCGGTGACGTCTTCCGGCTGCTGCGCCCCGGTGAGCGCCCGGCCGTTTTCGTAAAGCTGATGCCGCTCTGCAGGGACATATTCCGTCGCTTCGACGCGGGTTAAGCCCGGGGCGATGGCGTTAATACGAATGCGTTTTTCACCCAGCTCGCGCGCCATTGAACGGGTCATGGCAATCACGGCGCCCTTGCTGGCCACGTAGGCCATCAGACGCGGCGCGCCCCACAGCGCGGTATCGGAAGCCACATTGACAATGGCTGCCCCTTCGCGCAGCAGCGGTACCGCATCCCGGGTAACCAGCCAGGTGCCTTTAACGTTAACGCTCATCACCCGGTCCCACAGATCCGGATCGTAATCAAGCATGTCCTTGCCGCCGACCCCGGTCGCCATCGCCGCGTTATTGACCAGACCGTCGATCGGTCCCTGTTTGCCAATGGTGCTGAACACCCGCGAAATGGAGAGCGGATCGGCCAGATCGATAACGTGTGATTCAATCGCATAGCCCTTCTCACTTAAGCCATGCGCGCTTTCAGCCAGCTCGCCCTGAAGGATGTCGCACATCACCACCGCCGCGCCCTGCTCTGCGCAGGCTTTCGCGAAATGAAAGCCCAGCCCACGCGCGGCACCGGTCACCACGATGCGTTTCCCGTTCAGCAGCCCATTCATCAGGCGGCTCCCTGCTGAGCTTCACGCGCCGCCAGCTGCTCTTTCGCCGCTTTTTGCATCATGCGGCGCAGGCGCGAGAGGCCCACATCATGCTGGTAAAGGTATTCATGTTCCCGTGCATCTGGCGCCATGCTCTCCAGTACCACGCGGTCCTGCTCAAGGACTTCCCAGTGCAGTTTTTCCAGACGGTTACGGTACATGAAACGCCACATATCGCGCTGCCAGCCCTGCACACGGCGGATACGCCAGAAGAAGACGCGGCAGTTATCGTTATCTTCCGGCACCACCATGCCAACAATGAAGAAGTGACCGCCCGGCCCGAAACGCTTCTTATAAGGAATGGACAAACGCATCCAGTAGGTGCCGCTGTTGCCCAGTTCAACCCAGTCGAAGTTGACGCCGCTCTGGCCTTTTTTCTCGAAGATAAACCCGGTTTTCGTCGGCTGCAGAACCATATCCGCTTTGCGATCCCCTTCCGCCATGGAGTGCGACGAAGAGTGCAGATAGGTGCCGTGCATCGGGTCCATCACGTTTTCCAGTGCGTACTGGTAATTGCATTTCCACGCGGCGGTGCAGAGAAAATTGCTGTAGGCGTCGGTGTCAGCCAGTTCGTCCGGGAAGCTCAGTTCGTCGGGTTGCTGATCGGCGGTAACGCCAAACCAAAGGAAGATGGCCCCGTGCACTTCCTGCACGTTGTAGCTGCGCACACACTGCTGGCCGACCAGCGGACATTTATCCACCGCAGGCACATCCTTCACTTCGCCGTTGCCCGCCACTTCCACGCCGTGATACCAGCAGGCGATACGATCGCCCAGATTCCAGCCCATCGACAGACGCGCGCCACGGTGCGGACAGCGATCTTCCAGCGCCTGCACCTGGCCATCTTTGTTGCGCCAGACCACAATCTGTTCGCCCAGACGGGTGATCCCCACGGGCGCAGACTGAACTTCCCAGCTCGCCAGCACCGGGTACCAGAGGCCGCGCAGACCTTTATCAAGATAGTTTTGTACGGTAGTCGTCATCGCATTGCCCTCAGTAGCCGTTAACCTGTAAGAAAGCCTGGAAGCTGGCATCGCTCCATGGCTCGCCCTGCTGATCGTGCATACGTACCGCGTTCAGCCCGTTGACCAGTTCCGGCACGGTTTCAGCGCCCTGTTCGAAAAGGTCTTCCAGCGTGGAGATAAGCGTGATTTCCCAGTTTTCCGGTACGCGGCTGCGGGTCTGCCAGATCAGGTTCTGGTAATCACCGGGCTTATGGATGGCGCCGTTACCGCCCTCAGCCGGAGGGGTAAACTGACGGCTTTCCGGCAGCGCCGGGTTGAAGTTCAGACTTTCGCTCATGCCACTGTCTCCTCGACGAAGGTAATCTGGATCTGGTTTTCAAATACCCGAACCGGGTAACGATTGAGGTTACGTCCGCCGGGGCCGTGCAGGCACTGGCCGGTTTTGACATCGAAAACCGCCTCATGCAGCGGACATTCCACTTTACCGTCCTCGACGAAACCCTGACTCAGCAGCGCGTAAGCGTGCGGGCATACGTCTTCCAGCGCGAAATATTCGCCATCAATCAAATAAACGCCGATCTCTTTGCCCTCGACGTTACCGCTAAAAGGGAAATCTTCCTGTACTTGTTCTGCGTCACATACGCCTATCCAGCTCATCACGATCCTCCAGGCTTTTGTTTCATATATGAAACTCTGTTTCTTATTTAATACGGTCAATATAAAAGCGATGAATGTTTCGTCAAGCGCGAATGTGACGAATTTGTTAATCAGTCGAGGTTTAATTAGCTAAGTGTGCAAGCGATCACGAAAAAATGCAGCGATATGAAATTTTCATTATTCAGGCGTGAATGAATACATTTTTTTGATGATCTTTTATTTTTTAAAATAGAGATTGACTTCTTTTATTTTTATTCCTTAAAAATTATATGTGCGCATACCTCTGGTGTTTCATCTGTGAAACTTTAATTTAATTTATCTCATTAAAACAATGAGTTTCACAGGTGAATCATTTTAGTTACGTGACAATAACGTTCATAAAAAATATAAACATACAGCACGATTAAGGCGGATTAAATGACGGCAAGATGGCAAGGCACGTTGGCACTTCTGGTGCTCATTATTATTTCCTACGTTGACCGCGTAAATATCTCGGTGATGATTTTAAACCCTGAATTTGCCGAACATTTTCAGCTAAATGAAAACAGAATGTTACAAGGAATGCTCATGACCTGCTTTTTGCTGGGTTATGGTTTTTCCGCTTTACTATTGACCCCAGTTATCGAAAGCAAATTACATTACCGACAGGGATTGTTAACCAGCATTGCGATATGGGCCGTGGTCTGCGCCATCTCGCCACTGCTGGGGTCGCTGATGGGCATGCTTATCGCCCGCCTGATTTTAGGCATTGCCGAAGGCCCACTCTTTTCACTGAAAACACGCTTTATCAGCGATAACTTTAGCGCCGGGGAGATTGGTAAGCCCAACGCCGTTACCGCGCTGGGCGTTTCACTGGGGCTGGCGGTAGGCTTTCCGCTGATCACCTGGCTGATGGCACACCTTGGCTGGGCGGGCTCATTTTATGCCCTCGCGGCGATCAATCTGGCGCTGGGTGGGGGGTTAATCTGGCGTTTCCTGCCGGCCCCTCAACATTCGGAAAAGCGCCGAACGTCCGGGTTTGTACAGACCTTTACGGTTGCCTGGCAGACACCGCTTCTGGGCTTGATCCTGCTGGTTGAAATCGCCACGCTGAGTTATCTCTGGGGCAGCAGCGCCTGGCTTCCGGCCTGGCTGCGCGATGAACACCACTTCTCCCTGCACGCGACCGGCTTTCTCGCGGCTATCCCCTTCCTGCTGAGTCTTGGCTCAAAGTTTCTGGGCGGTGTGCTGCTCGACAAAATGCGCCCGGACCAGGCACCGCTGCTGTTTGTGGTGGGCGGGATCTTAACGGCGAGTTCCGTCGTCATGCTGATGCTGAGCCACCAGCCCGGTTGGCTGGCGCTGTTTATGCTCTTGGCCAATATTTTCTGGGGACTTCAGGGGGCGGCCATTCCGGCGGTTATCCAGCATCATGCGGTGCGGGAAGCCGTTGGCAGTGCCTACGGGATCATCAACGGGATTGGGAATATTTGCGCGGCGTTTATTCCGCTGCTGATGGGGATGGTGATGAAATCGGTGGGTTCAGTCAGCTCAGGGTTTTCGGTGCTGGTCGTCTCGCAGGTTATCACCCTGCTGGCAGGAGGCATGTTGCTGCTGCGCATGCGTCGCGCAGCAGCAATCCGGGCGTAAGGCTTATTCGCCTTTTTTCGCGGCCTGGATGTAGAGCATTTCCAGCGCGAGGGTGGCCGCTGCCAGAGCAGTGATCTCTGACTGGTCGTAAGCCGGAGCCACTTCCACCACGTCCATACCCACGATGTTCAGATCCTTCAGGCCGCGCACCAGTTTGATGGCGCGGTCAGAGGTCAGGCCGCCGATCACCGGCGTGCCGGTGCCCGGGGCAAACGCCGGATCCAGACAGTCGATATCGAAGGTCAGGTAAACCGGCATATCGCCGACAATCTGTTTTACCTGAGCGATGATGTCATCCACGCCGCGATCGTTCACCTGGCCGGCATCCAGCACGGTGAAGCCGTTGTCTTTATCAAACTCGGTACGGATACCGATCTGCACAGAGTGGTTTGGATCGATCAGACCTTCGTTTGGCGCGGTGAAGAACATGGTGCCATGGTCGAATTCACAGCCGTTCGCGTAGGTGTCGGTATGGGCATCAAAATGCACCAGCGCCATCTTACCGAAGTGCTTCGCGTGAGCACGCAGCAGCGGCAGCGTGACGAAGTGGTCACCCCCGAAGGAGAGCATGCGTTTACCGGCAGCCAGCAGTTTTTCGGCATGGGCCTGCAGTTTTTCACTCATCTCGCGCGCGTCGCCAAAAGCGTACACCAGGTCACCGCAGTCAACCACGTTCAGGCGCTCGCGCATGTCGAAGTTCCACGGGAAGCGGTTGTGCTCCCAGGCCAGGTTAGTGGAGACCTGACGAATAGCTGCCGGACCATGACGGCCACCAGCACGGCCTGACGTGGCCATATCAAACGGCACGCCGGTGATCACCCAGTCAGCGTCACTGTCGTACGGCTGGAAGTTCATCGGGAGACGTAAAAAACCAAACGCGTTAGATACCAGAGAGTTATCGTACTGATGGCCTAAAGTGCTCATGTCCTGACCTCTTTAAAGTCGATACATTAAAAACAGATGAAAAAAAATCCCCTCCGCGTCGTTAAACCCGACGAGGAAGGGATTGATTTGTAAATCGCTTATTGGGGCGAATTATCGCCGCTAATTCATACGGGTTCAAGTGAGTATAGGCGAGGGTACTGCCCCTTGCCCTCACGCCGCCCCTCTCCAACAGAGAGAGGCAGGTTTACTTACTCGTCTTCCAGATAGGTGTATCCGTAAAGACCCGCTTCAAACTCTTCCAGGAACTGCTGCTGCAGCGCATCGTCCAGACCGGTATTTTTCACCTGGTCACGGAACTGGGTCAGCAGCTTTTTCGGATCCAGCTGAACGTATTCGAGCATATCTGCCACGGTGTCCCCTTCGTCGGACAGCTCAACTTCCACGCTGCCGTCAGGGAAGACAAACACGTCAACCGCTTCGGTATCACCGAACAGGTTATGCATGTTGCCGAGGATCTCCTGATAAGCACCGACCATGAAGAAGCCCAGCATCGGCGGGTTCTCAGGATCGTACTCTGGCATAGGCATCGTGGTCGCGATACCGTCGCCGTCGACGTAGTGATCGATAGCACCGTCGGAGTCGCAGGTGATGTCCAGCAGCACCGCACGACGTTCCGGGGCGTGGTTCAGCCCTTCCAGCGGCAGAACTGGGAACAGCTGATCGATACCCCAGGCATCCGGCATCGACTGGAACAGCGAGAAGTTGACGTACATTTTGTCCGCCATGCGCTCCTGCAGTTCGTCAATAATCGGACGGTGAGCACGGTTGCTCGGGTCCAGCTGCTGCTGTACGTCGTGGCACATGTTCAGATAAAGCTGTTCTGCCCATGCGCGTTCCTGCAGGCTGAACGTGCCCGATGAATACCCCACATGAATATCATGCAGATCCATCTGGCTGTCGTGCAGCCACTCGCGCAGCGAACGGCGGGTACCCGGCTCGTGCATCTCCTGCCAGGTTTCCCACATGCTTTGCAGCGCACGAGGCGCGTCCTCAGCCGGCGGGGTTACCTCGGAAATTTCACTGCGTTCAACGCCGATAATGTTCGATACCAGCACGGTGTGGTGGGCAGTAACCGCGCGACCAGACTCGGTGATCACCGTTGGGTGCGGCAGGCCGTGCTCTTCACAGGCATCGCCAATCGCCCAGATGATGTTATTGGCATATTCGTTCAGGCCGTAGTTCACGGAGCAGTCGGACTGCGAGCGGGTACCTTCATAATCCACGCCCAGACCACCGCCCACGTCGAAGCACTGAATGTTTACGCCAAGCTTGTGCAGCTCAACGTAAAAACGTGCTGATTCGCGTACGCCGGTGGCGATGTCGCGAATGTTGGCCATCTGCGAGCCGAGGTGGAAGTGCAACAGCTGAATGCTGTCCAGACGACCACGCTCACGCAGAATCTCAACCAGCTGCAGAACCTGGGTCGCCGCGAGACCAAATTTGGATTTTTCGCCGCCTGAGGACTGCCATTTACCGGAACCCTGCGACGCCAGACGCGCTCGCACGCCCAGACGCGGGATAACGTTCAGACGCTCCGCCTCTTCCAGCACGATAGCGATCTCTGTCATCTTCTCGATTACCAGATAGACCTTGTGGCCCATCTTTTCGCCAATCAGCGCCAGACGAATGTATTCACGGTCTTTATAACCGTTACAGACGATCACCGAACGGGTCATGCCAGCATGTGCCAGCACGGCCATCAGCTCCGCTTTGGAACCTGCTTCCAGGCCCAGCGGTTCACCGGAGTGGATCAATGATTCAATCACGCGGCGGTGCTGGTTCACCTTGATAGGGTAAACCAGGAAGTAATCGCCTTTATAGCCGTAAGATTCACGCGCGCGTTTAAACGCGGCGTTAATGGAACGCAGACGATGTTGCAGGATCTGCGGGAAGCAGAACAGTGCAGGCAAACGCTGGCCCTGCGCCTCGCGTGCTTTCACCAGTTTGGCGAGATCCACGCGCGCTTCAGGAACGTCAGGATCCGGGCAAACGCTGATATGGCCCAGTTCGTTGACGTCGTAGTAGTTATTGCCCCACCAGGCAATATTGTAAGTGCGCAGCATCTTGCTGGCTTCCTGGGAGCTCATCGCAACCTCCTGCATGGAACGTAGTACACCCTGTTCGCCCGCTGACGAAGGCGAAAGCGAAGACATGTCGTCAGACATAGCGAACCTCAACTCTTTGTATTAAGTGTAAAACAGTTGACTACTATCGCAGCGTTATACGGCGATAACAACCCATAAACGGATCCATTTCCCAGCAGACTATGCTGAAAACCAGACCGTGCGACCGGTTTCATATTCATATCATTGTAAACACGTGTCCGAACTTAATTATGACAACGTTCGGCGAAACCACGAGAAAACTCTTGTCTTAACAAGAGCGCCCTTGTTCAGTTTTCACAAAGCGTGACCGGCCCTGGAATCCTGAGAAGCCCCGAGATGGGTATAACATCGGCAGGTTTGCAGATTAGAAATGCGGGTTGCGGGAATCAAATACGCGCCAGAACGGCTGCGCTGAATTAGCGGAAAACACTGGTTCATTATCTCGTATCACCTCCACGGCCGCTCCTGCTGAAACGGACCACAAGCCAAAGCTAAAAGTTCACTGCTTAACCCGGCTGGAAGTGGCGACACGATGAGTTCATCGAGCGCTTATTGGTATGAGCCGCGCGCCGCGTTTTATACCGAGAACAGGGGTAAATTGCAAAAGATAAATGCGCGGGTTGCCAGCGCCGTCAGGAAAAATTTCCAGCAGCGAATTCAACTCAGTGAGAGGTTAGTCAAAAAAAACTGGAAATCGGGCGAAGAACTGACCTAAAATAGCCATCCAGATGTTAATCCATCCATACTGATTAACACTCAGACTGCCAGTGTCATTAACCTGCAGGCCTTGGTAGAATTATCTCCTTTGGCTATTCCACACAGCAGCTTGAGCTAAACAAATTCCTTTTAGGTGAAATAAAACATGGCAAAACACCTGTTTACGTCCGAGTCCGTATCAGAAGGACATCCAGATAAAATTGCTGACCAAATCTCCGATGCGGTGCTTGATGCGATCCTGACACAGGATCCAAAAGCGCGCGTCGCGTGTGAAACCTACGTCAAAACCGGCATGGTTCTGGTTGGCGGTGAGATCACCACCAGCGCATGGGTGGATATCGAAGAGATCACCCGTAACACGGTTCGTGAGATCGGTTATGTCCATTCTGATATGGGCTTTGATGCCAACTCTTGCGCGGTACTGAGCGCAATTGGCAAACAGTCTCCGGACATCAACCAGGGCGTTGACCGTGCCGATCCGCTGGAGCAGGGCGCGGGCGACCAGGGCCTGATGTTTGGTTATGCAACCAACGAAACTGACGTGCTGATGCCAGCGCCAGTGACCTACGCACACCGTCTGGTGCAGCGTCAGGCTGAAGTGCGCAAGAATGGCACCCTGCCGTGGCTGCGTCCTGATGCGAAAAGCCAGGTGACCTTCCAGTACGACGACGGCAAAATCGTCGGTATTGACGCGGTCGTTCTGTCTACTCAGCATTCCGAAGAGATCGACCAGAAATCCCTGCAGGAAGCAGTGATGGAAGAGATCATCAAGCCGGTTCTGCCAACTGAATGGCTGAGCTCCGCAACCAAATACTTCATCAACCCAACCGGACGCTTTGTTATCGGCGGCCCAATGGGTGACTGCGGTCTGACCGGCCGTAAAATCATCGTTGATACCTACGGCGGCATGGCGCGTCACGGTGGCGGTGCCTTCTCCGGTAAAGACCCGTCTAAAGTTGACCGTTCTGCTGCGTACGCTGCGCGTTATGTTGCGAAAAACATCGTTGCTGCTGGCCTGGCTGACCGCTGTGAGATTCAGGTTTCCTACGCTATCGGCGTGGCTGAACCGACCTCCATCATGGTTGAAACCTTTGGTACCGAGAAAGTGCCATCCGAGCAACTGACGCTGCTGGTGCGCGAGTTCTTTGACCTGCGCCCATACGGTCTGATTCAGATGCTGGATCTGCTGCACCCAATCTACAAAGAAACCGCTGCATACGGTCACTTTGGTCGTGAACATTTCCCATGGGAAAAAACCGACAAAGCCGCTCTGCTGCGTGAAGCTGCTGGTCTGAAATAATCGACTGACAGCGAATGTTAAAAAAGGCCAGCCCCGTGCTGGCCTTTTGCTTTTGTCAGCCAGAGAGCCTGACATTGCGCTTTGCGTGAAACCGATTACACCCCACCCGATATACCTCGCTTTCAGAATAATCTCTTTGCATGATCGCATGTCTTATGCTGTTACATTTCCTTTCAGTTAAGTCTGAAATTCATTCAAACGCGATGCGCATCAACTAATTTACCTCTATATTTTCAAAGCTTTAATTTTATTTACGGTTGCACACTAGTGTAACCGATTACACCAATGTGATTTATCTCACATATTTATACGGGTTGCTCACTTACCCTTAACATCGATAAAACTGATAACCCAACTGGAGGGCATAATGCCTGACAATAAAAAACAGGGGCGTACGTCCAATAAGGCGATGACATTTTTCGTCTGCTTCCTCGCCGCCCTGGCAGGATTACTTTTTGGCCTGGACATTGGCGTGATTGCCGGTGCGCTACCCTTTATCACTGAAGAGTTCCAGATAAGCGCTCACACCCAGGAGTGGGTAGTAAGTTCCATGATGTTTGGTGCGGCCGTGGGTGCCGTGGGCAGCGGCTGGCTCTCTTTCAGGCTGGGCCGCAAAAAGAGCCTGATGATCGGTGCAATTCTGTTTGTTGCAGGTTCGCTCTTCTCAGCAGCGGCTCCAAACGTTGAGGTATTGCTGCTTTCCCGTGTGCTGCTTGGTCTGGCCGTGGGTGTGGCGTCGTATACCGCCCCACTCTATCTCTCTGAAATCGCACCCGAGAAAATCCGTGGCAGTATGATTTCGATGTACCAGCTGATGATCACCATCGGCATCCTCGGAGCTTACCTTTCCGATACCGCGTTCAGCTACAGCGGCGCATGGCGCTGGATGCTTGGCGTGATCATTATCCCTGCCATTCTGCTGCTGATTGGCGTTTTCTTCCTGCCGGACAGCCCACGCTGGTTTGCAGCGAAGCGTCGTTTCGTCGATGCCGAGCGCGTGCTGCTGCGACTGCGCGATACCAGCGCGGAAGCGAAAAACGAACTGGAAGAGATCCGCGAGAGCCTGAAGGTAAAACAGTCAGGCTGGGCGCTGTTTAAAGAGAACAGCAACTTCCGTCGTGCGGTATTCCTGGGCGTGCTCCTGCAGGTGATGCAGCAGTTCACCGGGATGAACGTCATCATGTACTACGCACCAAAAATCTTTGAACTGGCGGGGTATACCAATACCACCGAGCAGATGTGGGGGACCGTCATCGTTGGGCTGACCAACGTTCTGGCGACCTTTATCGCTATCGGTCTAGTGGACCGCTGGGGCCGTAAGCCAACCCTGACGCTGGGCTTCCTGGTGATGGCCGCCGGTATGGGGGTTCTCGGCACGATGATGCACGTGGGGATTCACTCTCCAACCGCCCAGTATTTCGCGGTGGGCATGCTGCTGATGTTTATCGTCGGGTTTGCGATGAGCGCCGGTCCGCTGATTTGGGTGCTGTGCTCTGAAATCCAGCCGCTGAAAGGGCGTGATTTCGGTATCACCTGCTCCACCGCGACCAACTGGATTGCCAACATGATTGTCGGTGCGACGTTCCTGACCATGCTCAATACGCTGGGCAACGCGAACACCTTCTGGGTCTACTCCGGCCTGAACATCTTCTTTATTGTTCTGACGCTGTGGCTGGTTCCTGAAACCAAACACGTGTCACTGGAACATATTGAACGTAACCTGATGAAAGGTCGTCCACTGCGCGAGATTGGCGCACACGACTAATTCTCTGGCGGGAGGTGCCTCTTGCACCTCCCCGCTTCGCGCTTTATGCTCTGCCCCTATGAAAGCACCCCGTCTCCCCATCGCCCTTCAGCAAGCCGTTATGCGCAGCCTGCGGGAAAAACTCGCCCAGGCCAACCTGAAACTCGGCCGGAATTACCCTGAGCCGAAACTCGTCTACCAACAGCGTGGCACGGCGGCGGGTACGGCGTGGCTCGAATCCTATGAGATCCGTCTGAACCCGGTGCTGATGCTGGAAAATCAGCAGGCGTTTATTGAGGAAGTGGTGCCGCACGAGCTGGCGCACCTGCTGGTATGGAAACACTTTGGCCGCGTGGCACCCCACGGCAAAGAGTGGAAGTGGATGATGGAAGCCGTGCTGGGCGTTCCGGCACGCAGAACCCATCAGTTTGAACTTGAGTCGGTACGCCGCAATACCTTCCCCTACCGCTGCCAGTGTCAGCAGCATCAGCTTACCGTTCGCCGTCATAATCGCGTGGTGCGCGGCGAGGCCACCTACCGTTGCGTCAAATGTGGTGAACCGCTGGTCGCGGAATAACCAACTGAACTTTCAGGAACTTTCCTGATCTGACTGATTGCATACAGGAACAACATTCGTTACGTTGCGGGCTCGTTTTGACACGGAGTGTAAGATGTCCCGTAATTTTTCTCTCGCGGTCGCTTTTCTGGCGACAGCACTCTCCGGCCAGGTTCTGGCCGACGGTATTAACAGTTTCTCCCAGGCAAAAGCGGCAGGCGTAAAGGTCAACGCGGATGTTCCCGGTGATTTTTATTGCGGCTGTAAGATTAACTGGCAGGGTAAAAAAGGGATCGTTGATCTCGAATCCTGCGGCTATAAAGTGCGTAAGAATGAAAACCGCGCCAGCCGCATCGAGTGGGAACACGTGGTGCCGGCATGGCAGTTTGGCCACCAGCGTCAGTGCTGGCAGGATGGCGGTCGTAAAAATTGCGCCAAAGATCCGGTCTATCGCCAGATGGAAAGCGATATGCACAACCTGCAACCCGCGGTTGGCGAGGTGAATGGCGATCGCGGCAACTTTATGTACAGCCAGTGGAACGGCGGAGAGGGTCAGTACGGCCAGTGCGGCATGAAGGTTGATTTTAAAGAGAAAGTCGCTGAGCCCCCGGCCCGCGCGCGCGGCAGTATCGCCCGCACCTATTTCTATATGCGTGACCGTTACGACCTCAACCTTTCCCGCCAGCAGACGCAGCTGTTCAACGCGTGGGACAAGCAATATCCGGTGACGGAATGGGAATGCCAGCGTGACGCGCGCATCGCGAAAGTTCAGGGTAATCACAACCCTTACGTCCAGCGGGCTTGCCAGGCGCAAAAGAGCTAACCTACACTAGCGGCAATTCGCTTACACCGCATGACATATGGAATTTCTGACTATGCGCATTCCTCGCATCTACCACCCTGAGCTGATTACCGTCGGCCGCGAAATTGCCCTCTCTGACGATGCCGCCAACCATGTTGGTCGCGTACTGCGCATGGGAGCAGGGCAAGCTATTCAGCTGTTTGATGGTTCTAATCAGGTTTTCGACGCGGAAATTACGCGTGCTGATAAAAAAAGCGTGCATGTAACGATATTGCGCGGCGAAGTGGATGACCGTGAATCTCCGCTGCACATACACCTGGGACAGGTGATGTCGCGCGGAGAAAAGATGGAATTCACCATCCAGAAATCCATTGAACTGGGTGTAAGCCTCATTACGCCACTTTTTTCTGAGCGCTGTGGCGTTAAACTGGATGCGGAACGTCTGAATAAAAAGATCCAGCAGTGGCAGAAAATTGCCATTGCTGCCTGTGAACAGAGTGGCCGCAACCGTATTCCGGAGATCCGCCCGGCGATGGATCTGGAGGACTGGTGTGCTGAAGAGGAAAGCGGGCTGAAGCTCAATCTCCATCCACGCGCCAGCGCCAGCATCAATACGCTGCCGCTACCCGTTGAACGTGTTCGCCTGCTGATTGGTCCGGAAGGCGGCTTGTCCGCTGACGAAATTGCCATGACGGCGCGTTACCAGTTTACTGATATTCTGTTGGGACCTCGCGTTCTGCGTACTGAGACAACGGCACTCACAGCCATTACCGCGCTACAGGTGCGTTTTGGCGATCTGGGTTAACGCTAAGCCTGAGCCCTCAGGCTTTTAACGGAGATGAAAATGATCAAGCTCGGCATCGTGATGGATCCCATCGCAAACATTAACATCAAGAAAGATTCCAGCTTCGCGATGCTGCTGGAAGCGCAGCGTCGCGGCTATGAACTCCACTACATGGAGATGAACGATCTTTACCTGATCAACGGTGAAGCCCGCGCACGCACCCGCATCGTTAACGTCGAGCAGAATTACGACAAATGGTATGAATTCGGCACCGAGCAGGATATTGCCCTTGCCGACCTCAATGTCATTCTGATGCGTAAAGATCCTCCGTTCGACACCGAATACATCTACTGCACCTATATCCTTGAGCGCGCGGAAGAGAAAGGAACGCTGATCGTCAACAAACCGCAGAGCCTGCGCGACTGTAACGAGAAGCTCTACACTGCATGGTTCTCTGACCTGACGCCTGAAACGCTGGTGACCCGCAACAAGGCACAGCTGAAAGCGTTCTGGCAGAAACACGGCGACATCATCATGAAACCGCTGGACGGCATGGGTGGCGCATCTATTTTCCGCGTGAAGGAGAGCGACCCGAATATTGGGGTGATTGCCGAAACGCTGACCGAGCTGGGCACGCGTTACTGCATGGCACAAAACTACCTCCCGGCCATTAAAGATGGCGATAAACGCGTTCTGGTGGTGGATGGTGAACCGGTGCCGTATTGCCTCGCGCGTATCCCGCAGGGCGGCGAAACCCGCGGTAACCTGGCGGCCGGTGGCCGCGGTGAGCCGCGCCCGTTAAGTGAAAGCGACTGGGAAATTGCCCGCCGCGTTGGCCCGACACTGAAAGCCAAGGGCCTGATTTTTGTCGGCCTGGATATCATCGGCGATCGTCTGACCGAAGTGAACGTGACCAGCCCAACCTGTATTCGTGAAATCGAAGCGGAATTCCCGATTTCGATCACCGGAATGCTGATGGACGCCATCGAGAAACGTTTACAGAAATAACCTTTCAATACTATTAGTGACAGCACCCCGGTTTGTCCGCATACTGGGGCTGTCGCTTTTTAAACCAGGAAACAGTACCTCTGACAATGAATTTACAGCATCACTTTCTTATTGCCATGCCTGCTCTCCAGGATCCGATTTTTCGCCGCGCCGTGGTTTATATTTGTGAATACAATGAAGACGGCGCGATGGGCATTATCATCAACAAACCGCTGGAAAACCTGCAGGTTGAAGGGATTCTGGACAAGCTGAAAATTTCGGCTGAAGAGCGTCTGCCGGAAATCAGGCTTGATAAACCGGTGATGCTGGGCGGGCCACTCGCAGAGGATCGCGGTTTTATCCTGCATACGCCGCCGGTCTTCTCTTCCAGTATTCGCATCTCTGACAACACCGTCATTACGACCTCTCGCGACGTGCTCGAAACGCTGGGTACCGCTGAGCAGCCGTCGGAAGTGCTGGTGGCGCTGGGCTACTCCTCCTGGGAGAAAGGCCAGCTTGAGCAAGAGATCCTCGATAACGCCTGGCTGACCGCGCCTGCGGACATGAACATTCTGTTTAAAACCCCTATTGCCGATCGCTGGCGTGACGCCGCAAAACTGATCGGCATTGATATCCTGACTATGCCTGGCGTAGCGGGGCATGCCTGATGAGCGGAACACTTCTGGCCTTCGATTTTGGCACCAAAAGCATAGGCGTCGCCGTGGGTCAGCGAATCACGGGTACCGCACGTCCACTCACGGCCCTGAAGGCCAGTGACGGCACACCGGACTGGAACCTCATTGAGCGCCTGCTAAAAGAGTGGCAGCCGGATGACGTCATCGTTGGGTTACCGCTGAACATGGATGGCACTGAACAACCGCTTACCGCCCGAGCGCGTAAGTTCGCCAATAAAATCCATGGCCGCTTTGGCGTCTCCGTGAAGCTCCACGACGAGCGTCTGAGCACCGTTGAAGCACGTGCAGGTCTTTTTGAACACGGCGGCTTCAGGGCTCTCAACAAAGGCAGCGTTGACTCCGCGTCTGCTGTCATCATTCTCGAAAGCTATTTCGAACAGGGTTATTGAGCGCCGGGGCCTGGAGTTGCCCCTGCGCCCGTCTTTCAGCCAGGCTCTGGTCAAAGTTCTGCATCCCCGCCTGCTGGCCGGTTTGAATAATACCGGGCAATTGCCACGTTTTTCCTTCGCGAATGAGATTCGCCGCCGCCGGAGTATTCACCAGCAGCTCATAAAGCGCCACGCGCCCGCCCTGCGCATCGGGGAGGAGCTTTTGCGCCAGCACCGCCCGCAGGCTGCCGGCCAGCTGATTGCGCACCGGATCTTTCTCCTGCGCCGGAAACGTATCGACCAGCCGCTCAATCGCCTGCGCTGCCCCGCGGGTATGCAGTGTCGCGAGCACCAGATGTCCGGTTTCTGCCGCCGTCAGCGCGAGGCGGATTGTTTCACTGTCGCGCAGCTCACCCAGCAGTATGACATCAGGATCCTGGCGTAACGCCCCGCGCTGCGCGTCGGCAAATGACGGGCTGTGTTGGCCAATCTCGCGCTGCTGGATCAGGCACCGTTCGCTCTGGTACAGAAACTCCACCGGGTCTTCGAGCGTCAGAATATGCCCGTCAGTATGGTGATTAAGAAAATCCACCATCGCTGCCAGCGTAGTGGACTTACCGCTGCCGGTTGCCCCGGTGACCAGAATTAGCCCGTTGTCACTGGATAACAGCTCAGGAACAACCCGGGGCACCCCCAACACGGAGAGTTGCGGGCAGACCCCGGGCAACAGCCGCAGCGTCATTGAGACGCCGCTTGTCTGTTTAAACGCGCTTCCGCGCAGGCGCTGATTGCCCGCCAGGGTAACGGCAAAATCCACCTGCCCGTTCGCCCACCACGTTCCCTGCTGTTCATCGTTGAGCCACGCTTTTAATAGCGTATCGACTTCGGGCGGCGGAAACGGCGCGGGTTCAAGACGACCTGATCTGCGCCAGCGCGGTGGCGAATCACTGCACAGGTGTAGATCGGAGACATTATGCTTTACACTAAGGGCCACAATTTCTTCCACATCCATACAATACTCCTCGGAAAATGAACGACATTGCGCACAACCTGGCACAGGTCCGGGACAAAATCTCAGCTGCAGCAACACGTTGCGGCCGTGCTTCAGAAGAAATTACGTTACTTGCAGTGAGTAAAACCAAGCCTGCGAGCGCCATCGCAGATGCGATTGAGGCGGGTCAGCATGCGTTTGGTGAAAACTACGTGCAGGAGGGCGTGGATAAAATTCGCTTCTTCCAGGAACAGGGGAAGACGGATCTGCAATGGCACTTTATTGGCCCCTTGCAGTCGAACAAAAGCCGTCTGGTCGCTGAACATTTCGACTGGTGCCATACCATTGACCGTTTGCGTATTGCTTCGCGCCTGAACGACCAGCGCCCTGAAGCGTTACCGCCGCTGAATGTGCTGATTCAGGTCAACATCAGTGACGAAAACAGCAAGTCCGGTATTGCGCTGGAAGAACTGGATGCGCTGGCAGCAGACGTCGCGGCACTGCCGCGCTTAACCCTGCGCGGGTTGATGGCCATCCCGGCACCGGAGTCAAGTTATGAAAGGCAGTTTGCCGTGGCACAGCAAATGGCTGTAGCATTTGAGGCGCTTAAAGCGCGCTATCAAACGGTAGACACGCTTTCTCTGGGCATGTCGGATGATATGGAAGCCGCCATCGCGGCAGGCAGCACTATGGTGCGCATCGGCACGGCAATTTTCGGTGCGCGCGATTACACCCAATAATAAGGAAACCTGAGGAACGCCATGAAGACGTTGACTTTCCTGCTTTCAACGGTCATTGAGCTGTATACGATGGCGCTGTTACTGCGCGTCTGGATGCAGTGGGCCCGCTGTGATTTTTACAATCCGTTCTCGCAGTTTGTCGTGAAAATCACGCAACCTATCGTAGGACCGCTGCGTCGCGTCATTCCGGCGATGGGCCCCATTGACAGTGCTTCTCTGCTGGTCGCGTTTATTCTGAGCGTTATCAAAGCGATTGTGCTGTTTATGGTTATCACCTTCCAGCCGATAATCTGGATTGCCGCCGTACTGATTCTGATAAAAACCGTCGGTCTGCTGATCTTCTGGGTGCTGCTGGTCATGGCGATCATGAGCTGGGTAAGCCAGGGCCGTAGCCCGGTGGAGTACGCGTTAATTCAGCTGGCTGAACCGCTGCTGCGTCCAATCCGTAACCTGCTTCCGTCTATGGGCGGCATCGATTTCTCTCCGATGATCCTGGTTCTGCTGCTGTACGTCGTGAATATGGGGATCGCTGAGCTGTTACAGTCCACGGGCGATATGCTGCTGCCGGGGCTGTGGATGGCGCTATGAGTGCAGTGAGCACTTGCGCTGACGGGCTGGTTTTACGGCTGTATATTCAGCCTAAAGCCAGCCGTGACAGTATTGTTGGACTGCATGGCGACGAGCTAAAAGTCGCCATCACTGCCCCACCGGTTGATGGCCAGGCGAATGCGCATCTGACCAAATATCTGGCAAAACAGTTTCGTGTCGCCAAAAGCCAGGTGATCATCGAGAAAGGTGAACTTGGGCGGCATAAACAGGTAAAAATTCTCAACCCGCAATCTATCCCGACGGAAGTCGCGGCGCTGACAGAGCAGGATTAAACCATGCAGAAAGTTGTTCTCGCTACCGGTAACGCCGGTAAAGTGCGCGAGCTGGCCTCGCTATTAAATGATTTTGGACTGGATGTCGTTGCACAGACCGAACTGGGTGTGGATTCCGCCGAAGAGACAGGGCTGACGTTTATCGAAAACGCGATCCTGAAAGCGCGCCATGCCGCACAGATTACCGGTTTGCCCGCGATTGCCGACGACTCCGGTCTGGCGGTAGATGCCCTTGGCGGTGCGCCGGGTATCTACTCCGCACGCTATTCTGGCGTCGATGCCACCGACCAGCAGAATCTGGAAAAGCTGCTTGTCGCACTGAAAGACGTGCCAGATGATAAACGCCAGGCTCAGTTCCACTGCGTACTGGTCTATCTGCGTCATGCCGAAGACCCTACGCCAGTCGTCTGCCACGGCAGTTGGCCGGGTGTGATTACCCGTGAAGCGGCAGGCAGTGGTGGCTTTGGCTACGACCCGATTTTCTTTGTCCCGTCTGAGGGCAAAACCGCTGCGGAACTGTCCCGCGAAGAGAAAAGCGCGATTTCCCACCGTGGACGCGCCCTGAAACTGTTACTGGAAGCACTGCGTAATGGCTAATTTGCCGCCTCTGAGTCTTTATATTCACATCCCGTGGTGCGTGCAGAAATGCCCGTACTGCGATTTCAACTCGCACGCGCTAAAAGGTGAAGTGCCGCATGATGACTACGTTGCGCATCTGCTGGCCGACCTGGATGCCGATGTACCTTACGCACAGGGACGTGAAGTTAAGACCATTTTCATTGGTGGCGGTACGCCGAGCCTGCTTTCTGGCCCGGCGATGCAAACGCTGCTGGACGGCGTGCGTGCGCGCCTGAACCTGGCCGCGGATGCTGAAATAACGATGGAAGCCAACCCCGGCACCGTTGAAGCCGACCGTTTTGTCGATTATCAACGTGCAGGCGTAAACCGCATCTCGATCGGTGTCCAGAGCTTTAGCGAGCCGAAGCTGAAACGTCTGGGACGCATTCACGGCCCGGAAGAGGCAAAGCGAGCAGCAAACCTGGCCACTGGCTTAAGCCTGCGCAGCTTTAACCTGGATTTGATGCACGGCCTGCCGGACCAGTCGCTGGAGGAAGCGCTGGACGATCTGCGTCAGGCGATCGCGCTTAACCCACCGCATCTCTCCTGGTATCAGCTGACTATTGAGCCAAACACGCTGTTTGGTTCCCGTCCGCCGGTGCTGCCGGATGATGACGCCCTGTGGGATATCTTTGAGCAAGGTCATCAGCTTTTGACCGCAGCAGGTTATCAGCAGTACGAAACCTCCGCATACGCGAAGCCGGGTTACCAGTGTCAGCACAACCTGAACTACTGGCGCTTTGGTGATTATCTGGGGATTGGCTGTGGCGCACACGGTAAAGTGACCTTCCCTGACGGGCGCATCCTGCGTACCGCCAAAACGCGTCATCCGCGTGGTTACATGGAAGGCCGCTACCTTGAACGTCAGCATGATGTTGAGGCGGCGGATAAACCGTTTGAGTTCTTTATGAACCGCTTCCGCTTGCTGGAACCCGCACCACGTGCGGAGTTTGCGCGTTATACCGGATTGCCGGAAGCCACGATTCGTCCGCAGATTGACGAGGCGCTGGCGCAGGGATATCTCACCGAGTGTGAGGATTACTGGCAGATCACCGAGCACGGCAAACTGTTTTTAAACTCCCTCCTTGAGTTGTTCCTCGCAGAAGATTCCTGAAGGCTGATTCAGGATTTTGCACCCCATTCTGCCGGCTGAGGGAAAGGCTGGCAGAGTGTGGGGATGGATATTACTCGTACTTATGCAAAACAGCTTAGACGGGAGCTGACAAAAGAAGAAAGACGGCTTTGGTATCTACTGCGCAGCCGCCGTTTCGAAAATTATAAATTTCGTCGACAACATCCTGTAGATCACTACATTCTGGTTTCGCCTGCTGTGCGGCTCATCTGGCTATTGAACTGGATGGCGGGCAACATGATGAAAAGCAGGAATACGATCGTCAAAGAACGTGCTGGCTTAACGAGAAAGGCTGGTATGTCATTCGATTTTGGAACAACGAACTCTGGAATAACGAAGAAGCGGTGTTAGAAAAGATCCTTGAAACACTGCAAATGCTGCAACCCTCACCCCGGCCCTCTCTCTAAAAGGGAGAGGGCGCAAACCATCCCCTCGCCCCTTTTAGAGAGAGGGTTAGGGTGAGGGGAAATTACTTCAGCGTTCCCACCAGCGCCTTGCGGCTATCTTCCAGCGACACCACGCGCTTACAGACGTCTTTGCCGAACTGCTGGAAATCGTCTTCCTGGTTCTTCCACTCGTTCTGAATCGAGGTCTGCAGGCCGCCCAGGCTACCGAGCACGCCCTGCAGTGGGTTACCGCCGCCTTTCAGCACCGCTTTAGCCCCCATCTCGTTAATGCTGTCCTGCAGTATGCCACCCATTGCCTGGTTCACCAGCTGCTGACCGTCGGCACGAACCTGATCGATTGCCTTGTAATGGAACGTCAGGCCGTCGGAGCGATGCTCAATAATGCGGTTCATCTGCTCTTTCAGCTGTTTGTCGAGCTTCGTCAGGCGGGTGCGCATGTTACTGCTCTCACCCACCTCTTTGGTGATGATCTTATCCAGCGCGACGCGGCTCTTCTCTACGCGCGTCAGGGCACCTTCATCAATCCACGGCAGCGCGGTACGCAAATCGGCCTGGTAGTCTTTCGCCTGCTCACGCTGAGCGGGGGTCAGGTTGTACTGTTTACCGTTAAATGTGACGTTCCCGTCCGGCGTAATCACCAGATGACCGTTCTCGCCTTTGACCTGCACGGTTTGCGGGCTTAACACCACGTCATCACGCGGGGTGACGCTACATTTATACTCCGCATGAGCGGTGAATCCGGTTGCCATTAAGGCAACAGCCAGCAACGTTTTGCGCATCTTAAACACTCCCTCAGACAAAATGGGCCAGCTAATGCTGGCCCCTTACTGCTTAATTAGTCCCACCAAACGTCAAAAAGTTCGCTGACGCGGACATCTTCCAGTTTGTGGTCTTCAAGCCATTTGCGCACAAGCGCCTGATGTTCTTCGGTGCATTTACCGACTTCCTGGGTGCAGATCAGACCTTCCCATGCCAGGTAACCGCTACCATCAAAGGCCAGCTTGTTTGGCTCGATCACTTCATTAATGAACGCATCTACGTCCTGATCGATCTGGTCTACGCTGGTGCCTTCCGGGAAACGCCACGCAACGGAGAAGCCCACTTCCTGGAATTCTTCGATGTGCATTTTTTTACGCAGACGACGGCTACGATTCTTTGCCATTATTTCACCCTCTCGAACATTAAGTCCCATACGCCGTGACCAAGACGATGGCCACGCTGTTCAAATTTTGTCACCGGACGTGAATCCGGACGCGGTACATAGTCGTTGCTTGCAGACTGGTTTTTATACCCGTCCAGAGACGACATGACTTCCAGCATATGTTCCGCATAAGGTTCCCAGTCGGTCGCCATATGGAAGACACCGCCCAGTTTCAGCTTACTTTTTACCAGCTCAGCAAACGGCGCCTGAACGATACGGCGTTTATTATGCCGTGCTTTGTGCCACGGGTCAGGGAAAAAGAGCTGAACCATCGTCAAAGAATTGTCAGGAATCATTTTGTGCAGCACTTCAACCGCGTCGTGACACATAACGCGCAGGTTCTCAACGCCCTCTTCATGAGCCGTTGCCAGACATGCGCCTACGCCTGGTGAGTGCACCTCAATGCCGAGGAAATTTTGCTCCGGGCGCGCGTGGGCCATGGTAACCAGTGAAGACCCCATACCGAAGCCAATCTCCAGTGTTACCGGCGCGTCGCGGCCAAACAGCTCGGTAAAGTCCAGAGGCTGCTCGCTGAACTCAACGCCCATCACCGGCCAGTAGTTGTCCAGCGCATGTTGCTGCCCTTTGGTCAGGCGACCCTGACGGCGGACAAAGCTGCGAATACGGCGCAGCGGGCGACCGTTTTCATCAAATTCCGGTGAAATGACGTCGTTTTTCATAAAAGAGTTGTCTGCTTGTGAGAATGTTCGGGAAACGGGCATTATCCAAAGTTAAGGCTTCTATGCAAGCATGGGAAAGATCCGGTTTACAGCAGATTGACGCTGTGCTGCAATCGGCGTCCCTGATTATACGAATCGATGACCATGCAAGCCTCTCAATTTTCAGCCCAGGTGCTGGACTGGTACGACAAATACGGGCGTAAAACCCTGCCCTGGCAAATTGAAAAAACGCCTTACAAAGTATGGCTCTCCGAAGTGATGTTGCAACAAACGCAGGTCGCCACGGTGATTCCTTACTTCGAGCGCTTTATGGCACGTTTCCCAACGGTGACCGACCTGGCCAATGCGCCATTAGACGAGGTGCTGCACCTGTGGACCGGTCTCGGTTACTACGCCCGTGCGCGCAATTTGCATAAAGCCGCGCAGCAGGTGGCGACCCGACACCGCGGCACATTTCCGGAAACCTTCGATGAAGTGGCTGATTTGCCCGGCGTCGGACGTTCAACCGCAGGCGCGATCCTCTCCCTGTCTTTAGGCAAGCATTTCCCGATCCTCGACGGCAACGTGAAGCGCGTCCTCGCACGATGCTATGCCGTTGACGGCTGGCCGGGAAAAAAAGAGGTCGAAAAACGGCTGTGGGAGATCAGCGAAGCGGTTACCCCGGCAAAAGGCGTGGAGCGCTTTAACCAGGCGATGATGGACCTGGGGGCCATGGTCTGCACGCGATCAAAACCGAAATGCGAACTTTGCCCGGTCAATAATCTCTGCGTGGCTTATGCGAACCATTCATGGGCGCAGTATCCGGGCAAAAAGCCAAAGCAGACGCTGCCAGAACGCACCGGCTACATGCTGTTGATGCAGCATGGCGATGGGGTCTTTCTGGCGCAGCGGCCGCCGAGCGGCCTGTGGGGTGGTCTATACTGCTTCCCACAGTTTGAAAATGAAGAATTGTTACGGGAATGGCTTAAACAGCGCGGCATCGCTGCCGATAACCTGACGCAGCTGACCGCGTTTCGTCATACCTTTAGCCATTTCCATCTGGATATTGTACCGATGTGGCTTCCCGTGTCCTCAATCACTGCCTGCATGGATGAAGGAACGGCTCTCTGGTATAACTTAGCGCAACCGCCATCAGTCGGGCTGGCGGCTCCCGTGGAGCGCCTGTTACAGCAATTACGTGCCGGTGCAATGGTTTAGCATCAGCCACCAACAGAGGAATGAGTATGGCCAGAACTATTTTTTGTACTTTCCTGCAGCGTGACGCTGAAGGCCAGGATTTCCAGCTTTATCCGGGCGAACTGGGTAAGCGCATCTATAACGAAATTTCCAAAGAAGCCTGGGGACAGTGGCAGAAAAAACAGACCATGCTGATCAACGAGAAGAAACTCAGCATGATGAACCCGGAGCACCGCAAACTGCTTGAGCAGGAGATGGTGAACTTCCTGTTCGAAGGCAAAGACGTCCACATCGAAGGCTATACGCCGCCGGAAAAATAACAGCGTGCGGGGGCAACTCCGCCGTACAAGCAAACACAACACGCACTCCCGGAATGATGAAAAAATTTTTAGCGCTAGCCCTTGTTGCGCCGTTGCTTGTCTCTTGTTCTTCCAAAAAAGGCGATGATTACAACGAAGCCTGGATAAAGGACACCAACGGTTTTGACATTTTGATGGGGCAGTTTGCCCATAACATCGAAAATATATGGGGATTTAACGAAGTTCTTATTGCCGGACCTAAGGACTACGTTAAGTACACCGACGCCTATCAGACCCGTAGCCACATCAACTTTGATGAGGGGACTATCACGGTTGAAACCATCGCAGGCACCGAACCTGCCGCACGGTTACGTCAGGCGATCGTGAAAACCTTGCTGATGGGTGATGATCCAGGCTCAATCGATCTCTACTCCGACGCCGATGACATCACCATCTCCAAAGAACCGTTCCTGTACGGCCAGGTTGTCGATCAGACCGGACAGGCCATCCGCTGGGAAGGGCGTGCCACAAAATTTGCCGATTATCTGCTGCAGACGCGCCTGAAAAGCCGCTCTAACGGCCTGAAGATCATCTACAGCGTCACCATCAACCTCGTGCCGAACCACCTCGACAAACGTGCGCATAAGTACATTGGCATGGTGCGTCAGGCCTCGCGTAAGTACGGCGTGGATGAGTCGCTGATCCTGGCGATCATGCAGACCGAATCGTCGTTTAACCCGTACGCGGTAAGCCGTTCCGACGCGCTGGGGCTGATGCAGGTCGTGCAGCACAGCGCAGGTAAAGACGTCTTCCGCGCTCAGGGTAAATCCGGTACGCCGAGCCGCAGTTATCTGTTCGATCCGCAAAGCAACATTGATACCGGTACCGCCTACCTGGCGATGCTCAACAATGTCTACCTGGGTGGAATTGATAACCCGACATCACGTCGCTATGCGGTGATCACCGCGTATAACGGCGGTGCGGGCAGCGTCCTGCGCGTCTTCTCGAGTGACAAAGTGCAGGCGGCGAATATCATCAACAGTATGGCGCCGGGGGATGTCTATTCCACGCTCACCACCCGACACCCGTCTGCGGAATCGCGTCGTTATCTGTATAAAGTGAACACGGCGCAAAAAAACTACCGTCGACGCTAAACCCTTTACCCTGCCCTCTTCCTGTGGGAGAGGGCCAGGGTGAGGGCATCAGACCGCACCTTCCCCGCTCCCACCCATACGAAAATGTTATTTGCATCACAATCCAAACTGCAAATTAATGTGGATTGCATTTTTTTGCGGGAGGTAACAAAACATAACCTCGCCTGCTGATAGAATTGCATCAAATAACAACCCTGAATGTTCCTATAACAACATATCTCCCGCTCACTTGTGAGGAAAGTAACATGAACCTTAAGCTGCAGCTTAAAATATTGTCGTTTCTGCAGTTCTGCCTGTGGGGTAGCTGGCTAACTACACTCGGCTCCTATATGTTTGTGACGCTCAAGTTCGATGGTGCGTCTATCGGTGCCGTCTACAGCTCGCTCGGCATTGCGGCTGTCTTTATGCCAACGCTGTTGGGTATCGTGGCGGATAAATGGTTAAGTGCGAAATGGCTGTACATGCTTTGCCATCTGGTGGGTGCGGGGACGCTGTTTATGGCAGCCCAGGTCACCACGCCGGGGGCGATGTTCATGGTGATCCTGTTTAACTCGCTGGCCTACATGCCAACGCTTGGCCTGATCAACACCATCTCCTACTACCGCCTGAAATCTGCCGGTATGGAAATCGTCACCGATTTCCCGCCAATCCGTATCTGGGGCACCATCGGCTTTATCATGGCAATGTGGGGCGTGAGCTTCGCAGGCTTCGAACTGAGCCATATGCAGCTCTACATCGGGGCGGCACTCTCCGTGGTGCTGGCGCTGTTCACCCTGACCCTGCCGCATATTCCGGTGTCTAACCAGCAGAAAAACCAAAGCTGGAGCACCATGCTCGGTCTGGACGCCTTTGCGCTGTTTAAAAACAAACGCATGGCGATCTTCTTTATCTTCTCCATGCTGCTGGGTGCGGAACTGCAGATCACCAACATGTTCGGCAACACCTTCCTGCACAGCTTCGACAATAACCCGCTGTTCTCTGGCAGCTTTATCGTTGAACATGCGTCAGTGATGATGTCCATCTCTCAGATCTCTGAGACGCTGTTCATCCTGACCATCCCGTTCTTCCTGAGCCGCTACGGCATCAAGAACGTCATGCTGATCAGTATCGCTGCATGGATGTTGCGCTTCGGTCTGTTTGCCTACGGCGACCCAAGCCCGTTCGGTACCGTGCTGCTGGTTCTGTCGATGATTGTTTACGGCTGCGCCTTCGACTTCTTCAACATCTCTGGTTCGGTGTTTGTGGAAAAAGAGGTGAAACCTGAAATTCGCGCCAGTGCTCAGGGTATGTTCCTGATGATGACCAACGGCTTCGGCTGTATTCTGGGCGGGGTGGTGAGCGGTAAAGTGGTTGAGATGTACACCACTAACGGCATCACCAACTGGCAGCCCGTGTGGCTTATCTTCGCCGCGTACTCATTGGTACTGTTCTTCGCGTTTATCGCACTGTTCAAGTACAAGCACGTACGCGAACCGCACGCTGCGCAGCCTATCGCGCATTAATGATTATCCCCTCTCCTTTCAGGAGAGGGGTAATTTCGCCAGCACCCATCCTACCGACAATAAATCCGCACTGCCCCCCGGGCTTAAATTCCGTTCAATGAGCGCATTGTCCATCTGTATTAATGCATCACGATCCCAGCCACGCGTCAGTAATGCCCGCGCATAACCCTGCACATAGCGCAGCCCTTCCATACCACCGCGCGACACCAGGTTACTGTCCTGATTCATCGCCATCAGGCGCAGCAGCAGGTCATGCAGCGCGTGCCCGTTCCATTGCGCCAGCGCTGCACGCACCGTAGCAAAACCGCTTTCCGCTTCGCCCCGCGCGCCGGTTAAACCATACTGCTGAAACTGCCGCTCCCCTGCCGTCGCCTGTCCACTGCGGGCCGCCAGCTCACGCGCCACCAGCCCGCGACAGAGGTGACTCACCTCACTACAGAGGCTCTCAGCCGTGGCATGTTTCACACGTCCGGCGGCAAAGCACAGCAAACCAAGGGCAAAAATGCCGCCTTTATGCGTGTTCACCCCGCACGTTGCAGCGTACATTGCCTGTTCACAGGCAATGCCCATCGGGCGAATGATCCGTATTTGTTCCGCCGCGGGTTTATCCGCATGGGTATGACCCAGCTCTGCAAAGCGCGCAAACCACGGGGTGATAGCCGCAATACTGCGGGTAAACAGCGCATGGTCCATATCGCGGTGTGCACCGTTGTTGAGCTTATCCACCAGACCCGGCTTGGGCGTCAACGCCAGCTCCTGCCATAACGCTTCTTCGGCGAGCCCTGGCACATCGCATGGCTGCGGGTTAGTCGCGAGCAAACCAGTCATCGATCATCTTCTCCACGCGAGCCACCACCTGCTCTACAGGATGCTTACGCGAACGGGAACAGGCGTGGGCAGGCTCATCACATAACAGACAGCGCCGGAGGTGTGCCCCTAAAGACTGGCGCCCTACATGCCCCTGTGCCGGGCAGATCACATCCAAATCCCACAGCCTGCCGAGCGGGTGAGTCTGCTCCAGATCCGTACAGTGCGCTTTGATTTCCGCCGCCGGATGCGCCACGCACCAGATTGCTTCTGGCCCGGTGGGCAGCCACAGCACCTGGCGGTCCAGCACCTGCCAGCGGTTTTCCCACAGCAGCTGGTCGCACATCTGCAATGCCACGCCCATCGTATTGCGATAGCGCAGGCTGTCTTTGATCTCCCCGGGGGTGACGAGCGTGAGAGAAATCACCGGTTGTTGATAGTGCGTGAGCCAGTCAGTCTGGCGTGCTGCACGGCGCTCTTTCGCCACCAGCAGCTCCTCCAGGCTGACACCCGCCCGCACGGGTGTCGCTACAGTCATCATTACTCCTTCACCTGTCGAACGGTGTCGATGACGCTGCCGTCGCGGTAGCGGATCACACCGACGATTTTGTCGGTAAACTCAATGGGTTTTGGTACGCCGGTCAGTGATATCGCCCGCTCGAAAAGCGCGTTGATATCGACAACGTTGAGGCCTGCGGCAAGCAGTCGTTCGCGGATTTCCGGGCGTGCCGGGTTAACCGCGATGCCGTGATCGGTAACCAGCACGTCGATGCTCTCCCCGGGCGTCAGCCGGGTGGTCACCCGCTTCACGACGGTTGGAATACGGCTACGCAGCAGGGGGGCGACCACGATGGTCAGGTTTGCCGCCGCGGCCACATCACAATGTCCGCCGGATGCCCCACGCATTACGCCGTCAGAGCCGGTAATAACATTGACGTTAAAATCGACGTCAATTTCCAGGGCGCTGAGGATCACCACATCAAGCTGGTCGCAGCTTGCTGCCTTGCTGCCGGGGTTGGCATAAACGTTGGTGGAGATCTCCACATGATTCGGATTTCGTGCCAGCGAGGCTGCAGCCTCGCCGTCGAAACACTGGGTATCAAGCAGCTTTTCGATCAGGCCTTTCTCGTGCAGATCCACCAGGCTGCCGGTAATGCCCCCGAGCGCGAAGCGCGCCTTCACGCCGCTGCGCTCCATTTTCTCCTCCATAAAGCGGGTACAGGCGGTAGCCGCCGCACCGGAGCCGGTCTGCATGGAAAAACCGGGTTTGAAATAGCCTGAATGTTCAATCACATCCGCCGCGTAGCGGGCAATCATCAGCTCACGCGGATTACTGGTCACGCGAGCCGCACCGACGCTGATTTTCGCCGGGTCACCCACGCTCTCCACCTGCACAATGTAATCCACCTGATCCTGCACCAGGCTGGCGGGCATATTCGGGAACGGCACCAGCGCTTCGGTCAGCAGCACCACCTTACGGGCGAAATGCGCATCCACCATTGCATAGCCAAGCGAGCCGCAGCACGATTTCCCGTGCGTGCCGTTGGCGTTGCCAAATTCATCGCTGCACGGCACGCCAAGAAACGCCACGTCGATATTCAGCTCACCGTCCTGCAACAGCTTCACGCGCCCGCCGTGGGAGTGAATTTGTACCGGCTCGGCCATCAACCCGTGTGAGATAGCGTCCGCCAGCTTGCCCCGCATACCGGAGGTATAAATCCGGGTGATAACACCGCTTTCGATGTGTTCGATCAGCGCGTCGTTACAGGTCATCAGCGAGCTGGAAGCCAGCGTCAGGTTTTTAAAGCCCATACGCGCAAGCAGCGCCACGACGGTATTGATCACCCGGTCGCCTTCGCGAAACGCGTGGTGGAAGGAGACGGTCATCCCGTCCTGTAACCCGCTGCGTAACACCGCCTCTTCGACCGAAGCACAGAGCTTACGGGTGTGTTTTTCGTCAGGGCTGTTCAGCCATGGCGTTGCGCTGTGGGCAGCATCAAACGGTTTTAAGTCCCGCAGATGGGGGAAATTCACATGGAGAAGTTCTGTCTGATTCATTGTGTAATCCTTAACGACGCACGCCGGAGGCCGCCGCGCGTTCCAGCACCATCTGCGCGTGGTTAATAATAGGGGCATCGACCATTTTGCCGTTGAGCGACACGACGCCCAGGCCGTTACGCTCCCCCTCTTCTGCCGCTTCAATCACCCGTTTCGCGTGATCCACTTCCTGCTGGGTTGGGGCATAGGCGTTATGTAACAGGTCAATCTGACGTGGGTTAATCAGCGATTTACCGTTAAAGCCCATCTTGCGGATCAAATCGACCTCGCGCAGGAAGCCGGCTTCATCGTTAACGTCCGACCACACCACGTCGAAAGCGTCGATACCCGCGGCGCGGGCGGCGTGCAGCACGGCACAGCGGGCATAAAACAGCTCAGTGCCATCCCCGCGTTCCGTCTGCATGTCCATCACATAATCAAAGGCGGCCAGCGCGATCCCGATTAAGCGCGGAGAACTGCGGGCAATGGCCACGGCGTTAATCACCCCAATCGCGGACTCAATAGCCGCCATGACGCGGGTCGAGCCCGGCTCGCGCCCACATTCACGCTCGATACGCGCCAGATGCCCTTCCAGCTCATCGATATCCTCTGGGGTGTCGGTTTTCGGCAATCGAATCACGTCCACCCCTGCCCGCACGGCGGCTTCCAGATCCAGCAAGCCAAACGGCGTGCTCAGCGGGTTAATGCGCACCACGGTTTCGATATCCTGATACATCGGGTGCTGCAGGGCATGAAACACCAGCATGCGCGCGGTATCCTTCTCGCGCAGGGCGACGGCGTCTTCAAGGTCAAACATGATGGAGTCCGGGCGGTAGATAAATGCCGTAGAGAGCATGGCGGCGTTTGCGCCCGGCAGGAACAGCATACTGCGGCGGAGTTTGCTCATTTCAGCGCCCCCCAGTTAAGTGTTGGCTCATCGGCTGCGCGCAGGAGCGCGCTTTGCAGGCGGGCGCGGATCACACAGTCCAGCGCCCCTTTGTCTTCAACAATAATTAATCCCTGGTGCACGTTCATGGCGCGCAATGTGTCGTTAACGACCTGGCGAATATGTTCGCCAAACTGCTTAATCACTTCACTGTGGATGATAATTTCCAGCTCACCCTGAGCGGGGGCAATTTTTACCATCAGGTCGCTGGACTCCTGCGTACCGGCCAGCGCCTCCCTTACAATTTTCATGATAAATTCCTGATAGTTATGCGACTTCCGCACTCGCACGGTAATGCGTTTCGAGGTGCGCGAAGGTGGAGTCCGGGACAATCTCCCGGATCCGGGAAAACTGCTGTGTCTTGAGCAAGCGGCGGACTTCCGACGCGGAAATAGCGTTGCCGGTGACCTTGATGCGCGGCATTTCCACCACGTCAATCTGCGAGGCCAGCAGGTCGTGCAGGGTCTGGTTGTACTGACGGGTGATATCGCAAAACGGCTCCGAACCGATAAAGCGATGCGTAATACCCAGCGCCGGGGCGATGAAGTCCCGGAAGATCAGCACATCGATTTCGCTCCACGCCTGCTGTACTTTGCCGGTCTCTTTCAGGAAGTAGGCCGGAAACGTGGCGCGGGAGATGATGTACTGCGATCCTTCATGCACAATCACGTTCGGCAGATGCGCCACGCCCGCCCGTACCATCTCTAGCCGGGCGCTGAACGGGAAGAACGAGGCATCCTCGCGCACCACAAACAGATGCAGCGCATCGCACTGCCCCGCGGCCTGCTCGACCAGATGCCGGTGGCCGAGTGTAAACGGATTCGCATTCATCACGATCGCGCCAATCTTCTTCCCGGCCTTGCGCTGGCACTTGAGCGCGCGGCAGTAGCGCTGGATCCCCTGCGGGGTGTTCTCCATCAGCACCGCGTTGTTCCCGCTCTGGGCAATCGGCCAGAAGCCGCTGCGGCCAAAGCGCTCCTTGTTGCACGGACGGGTGCAGAGGAAGAGGTGAAAATGGCCGCGCTCCAGCGCCGCATTTTCCACCTCTGCCAGCAACCGTGCGCTGAGGTTCTCCCCACGAAGCTGCTCGTTTACCGCCACGCACTTGATGACGTTAGCGGCAAGCCCGGCACAACCCACCAGCTGCGTGCCGGACCAGGCTTCGACAAACAGCGTGATGTCGTTGTCCAGGCCAAGGCCGCTGTCTGCCAGCAGGTAACGGATCTGGCTTAAGCGTTCCGGGTGTTTCGCCACAAGGGTGTGGCGAAAATCGATAGTGGGTTGACTGTTCATGCCGTTTTACTCAGTGTGCTGCCGCAAGCCCGGTGGCGGGCGCTTCCATGATCACATTGCTCAGATGACCGATATGCTCGATCTCAACCTCAATGCGATCGCCCTCTTTCATGAACAGCGGCGGGTTGCGCTTTTTGCCCACGCCGCCAGGGGAGCCGGTGATGATCACATCGCCCGGGCTGAGGCGGGTAAAGGTACTGATGTATTCGATAAGCTCCGCGACCTTGTGGATCATGCTGCTGGTGTTGTCTTCCTGCACCATACGGCCGTTAAGCCAGGTGCGGATCGCCAGCTGGTGCGGGTCCGGGATCTCATCAGCCGTCGCCATCCACGGGCCAAACGCTCCGGTCTGACGCCAGTTCTTGCCCGCCGTAAACCAGGTGTGCTGCCAGTCGCGGGCGGAACCGTCCATATAGCAGCTGTAACCCGCCACATGGCGCAGCGCCTCATCACGGCTGATGTTCTCTCCGGCTTTGCCGATGATGACCGCCAGCTCTCCTTCGTAGTCGAATTCACTGGAGTGACGCGGCTTCAGCACCGGTTCGTTATGGCCGGTCTGCGAATCCGGGAAGCGGACGAACAGCGTCGGCGCCGGGTTGTGCTGGTCAAACTCTTTGCGTTTGTCGGCGTAGTTCATGCCCACGCAGAGGATTTTTTCCGGCTGCTCAATCACCGGTAAGAAGGTGATGGCATTCAGAGGGACATCCACGGCGTCGTTGAGATAACGGGTGGCCTCAGCCAGCCCGTTGCCCTGCAGCAGCGCTTTGAGGTCGCTGTAGCGGTCGCCGAGACGGCGACCTAAATCAATCACACCTTCGGCCTGAACGATGCCGTAGCTGCGTGTTCCCTGGTATAAAAAGCTTGCGAGTTTCATTGTTCTTTCCTGAAAACTTAAACGAGGAAGTTGCCCAGTATCAGCAGAGAGATAGAGACGTTAATCGCGCCGCCGATACGGGTAGCAATCTGGGCGAAGGGCATCAGGCTCATACGGTTGCCTGCGGTCAGAATCGCCACGTCACCGGTACCGCCCTGACCGCTCTGGCAGCAGGAGACGATGGCGACATCAATCGGGTGCATGCCAATCTTTTTGCCAACGAAGAAACCGGTCGCCACCAGCGCGGAGACGGTGCTGACAATCACCAGCAGGTTGGTCAGCGTGAATGCGGCGACCAGTTCATGCCAGGGGGTAATGGCCACGCCCACGGCGAAGAGAATGGGGTAAGTTACTGACGTCTGGAAGAATTTATACACCACCTGAGAGCCTTCCAGCAGACGCGGAGAAGCACCATTGCAAAGCTTGACCAGCACCGCCATAAACAGCATGCCAACCGGTGCGGGCAGGCCAATCAGCTTGTGGCCGAGCATCCCCAGCATGTAGAGCAGAACGGCCAGCAGTGCGCCAGAAGCGATCGTGGTGACGTCTGCTTTACCGGAGAACGCAGGCTGTGCGGTGGTTTCATCGGTATTCGCACGGTTAGGCATCAGCTGGCCTTCGCCGGTCAGGTGCGGGTAACGTTTACCGAGCTGATTGAGGCAGCCGGAGATGATGATTGCCGTCAGGCCGCCGAGCATAACCATAGGCAGAACGCGACCGAGCGCCACGCCCTGGTCCATATGCAGCAGGGTGGCATAGCCGATGGAGAGCGGGATCGCCCCTTCCCCAACACCGCCCGCCATGATCGGCAGAATGATAAAGAAGAAGATCTGGAATGGCTCAAGGCCCAGCGCTATCCCTACGCCCATGCCAACAATCATGCCGACAATTTCGCCGCACAGCATCGGGAAGAAGATGCGCAGGAAGCCCTGAATCAGCACGGTGCGGTTCATGCTCATGATGCTGCCGACAATGATGCAGCAGATGTAGAGATACAGAATGTTGGTGGATTTGTAGAACTTCGTGGTGGACTCCACCACCACATCCGGCAGCAGACCGTAATAGACCAGTGCCGAAGGAATAAAGGTGGCGCAAATCGCCGCCGCGCCGAGTTTACCGACAATCGGCAGGCGCTTGCCAAACTCACCGCAGGCAAAACCGAAGAACGCGAGCGTGGCGACCATCACCACGATATCGCTGGGCAGTTTGCCGCCGAGGCAATCAATGGCAATCAGCGCGCCGGCCAGGACAAACAGTGGCAGAGGGATAATTCCGATTTTCCACGTATCCATAATATGCCACCAGCGCTCTTTGAGTGATGGTCGCTGAATATCAATCGGGTCGTGGGTAACAGAGAAAGAATCGTCAGTTGTGCTCATAATAAGCCCCTTAGTTATTTTGTGCGTTCAGCTTAGAGTCACAAAGGCTTACTTTATGTGAGGGATGACATATTAAAAGCGAAGTTTTTATGGCAGCTATGGTTTTAATGGTTTCTTTTATTTAATGTGATTTACGCCTTATTTATTGCCGTGGTTTTTATGGTTTCTTTTCTAAAACGAACAATCAAATAACATTTCTCCAGACGGCTTCAGGCGCATAGGCTATTCGGAAAATTCTTTTACAGGGCCTGCTGTGCAAGGGATCACAAGTTTTCGGCAAACCGGGCATCCGCGCGAAAAAAGATGATATATTGGCAATCTTTGCTGCTACCTCGCGTGATAGTTATGAAAGTATCGTTTCAGATTAAGCTGTTTATTTCGCTGGTCGCCTTTTTCTCAGTACTTTTTGCGTTACTGGGCGGATATTATTACGTCGATGTCGGCAAGCAGCTTTATCAGGAAATGAGCGCACGTGCCAAAATACAGGCGGAAGAGATCGCACTTATTCCCTCATTACGTGATGAGGTTGAACAAAAAGATATCAAAGCCATCCATGATTTTATGCAGAAAATTGCCGCTCACAGTGATGCCAGCTTTATTGTGATTGGGGATAATAAAGGTCTGCATCTTTTTCATTCGGTCTTTGCCGACAGAGTGGGCAAGACGCTTATCGGTGGAGACAATGAGGAGGTCCTGCAGGGAAAAAGCACCACCACCATCCGCAAAGGGGGGTTGGGTATTTCGCTGCGCAGCAAAGCGCCCATCTTCAACGATGCGGGGCAAGTGGTGGGGATTGTCTCGGTGGGTTATCTCACCAGCTACCTTGATACCATTACCGTCAGCAAAGTGGTCAATATCCTGCTGGCCGCCGTGCTGCTGTTGATTGCGCTCTTTATCTTCTCCTGGTTCTTTACCCGCAGTATCAAAAAGCAGATCTTCTCCCTGGAGCCACGGGAAATCGGCCTGCTGGTGCGCCAGCAAAAGGCGATGATGGAGTCTATCTATGAAGGGGTGATCGCCATCGATGATGAGCTGCGCATTGAGGTGATCAACCAGGCGGCGCGCAAGCTGCTTGGCCTGAGCCAGCCAGCCCGTGAACTGCGCGGGCAACTGATTAGCCAGGTTATCGACCCTGTCCCGTTCTTCTCGACGCAGACGATGCTGGCGAAAGATACCCATGATGAAATTTGCCGTTTTAACACCCTCACGGTGATTGCCAGCCGGGTGCGCATCATGCTTGAGGATTCGCTGCAGGGCTGGGTGATCACCTTCCGCGATCGGAATGAAATTGACTCGCTTAGCGCCCAGCTCAGCCAGGTTAAACGCTATGTCGATAACCTGCGCATCATGCGTCATGAGCAGTTGAACCGCATGACCACTCTGTCCGGCCTGCTGCACATGGGCCGCTATGAAGAGGCGATTGGCTATATTCAGGCGCAGTCGGAACACGCTCAGGAGCTGCTGGACTTTATCTCTTCCCGCTTCAGCTCCCCGACCCTGTGTGGTCTGCTGCTGGGTAAAGCCGCCCGCGCGCGGGAGAAAGGGGTTGAGCTCAGTTTTGACCCGGCCTGCCGGCTGGACAGGCCGTTCCCGTCGCTGGCTGAAGAAGAGCTGATCTCAATCATCGGCAACCTGCTGGATAACGCCATCGAAGCGACGCAGCGCTCACCGCTTCCCCATGCACCGGTCGAAGTGCTGATCAAACTGAGCGAGCAGGAGCTGATTATCGAAGTGGCCGACCAGGGCGTTGGCATCAAACCGGAGATCCGTGACAGGATATTTGAACGCGGCATCACCACCAAAACACGCGGCGATCACGGGATTGGCCTGTATCTGATCGAAAGCTATGTTACGCAGGCTGGCGGCGCGATAGAAATTGCCGATAACACCCCGCGCGGCGCCATTTTCTCACTGTTTATTCCCGCCCGGCGTCCCGCCCAGCAACTGGAAGATACCGACTATGCAACATGAACTTATCGACGTATTGATTGTTGAAGACGAGAACGAACTGGCGCAACTGCACGCGGAACTTATCGGTAAACATCCGCGCCTGAGGCTGGTAGGGATCGCCTCGTCTCTCGCTGCCGCCCAGGTCCAGCTTGAAAGCAAACAGCCGCAGCTTATGCTGCTGGATAACTATCTGCCGGACGGTAAAGGGATCACACTGATCAATGACCCCATGCTCACCCGCGCCAACTGTTCGGTGATTTTCATTACTGCTGCCAGCGACATGGACACCTGCAGCCAGGCCATCCGAAATGGCGCCTTTGATTACATCCTGAAGCCGGTCTCCTGGAAACGCCTCAGCCAGTCGCTTGAACGCTTTGTGCAGTTTGCCGAACAACAGCGGGTCTGGAAGATTGTCGACCAGCAGAACGTCGACTCGCTCTACCAGCTGCAGGCGAAAAACTACCGTCTGGATAACGGCAGCAAAGGTATTGAGGAGAATACGCTGGCACGGGTGCAGGCGTTGTTTAACGACAAGGCGACACACTGTTTTTCCGTCGACGAGGTCGTGCAGGAGACAGGATTAAGTAAAACCACCACCCGACGCTATCTGGAGCACTGCGTGGAGGCGGGGTTTCTGAGCGTAGAGATGTTGTACGGGAAGATTGGGCATCCACGCAGGATGTATAAAAGAAGTGCGGTGTGAGCCCTGACCCTCTCTTAAGGGGAGAGGGCCGGGATTACGGATGACGGCGACTATGACAAAACATACCCGTACAGTCGTTTAATCCCGTCGGGATCCTTTTCGCTGTAAACGCCCTGCAGTTCCGGCGAGAAGCCAGGCAGCAGGTTGATGCCCTCCTCCAGCGCCAGGAAGTAACGCTGTACCGCCCCACCCCAGATTTCACCCGGCACCACGCACAGTACGCCAGGGGGATACGGCAGCGCGCCCTCGGCGGCAATGCGTCCGCCGGCATCACGGATGCGCACCAACTCCACCTTCCCGCGAATATACGCCTGATTCGCATCCTGCGGATTCATCGCCCGTTCTGGCAGACTCTCTTTACGGAACATTGCCTTCTGCAGATCTTTCACGTCAAAGCTCACGTAGAGATCGTGCATCTCCTGGCAGAGCTGGCGAAGGGTGTAATCGCGATACCGTACCGGGTATTTCTGGTAGATGGTCGGCAGGACGTCAGCAAGCGGCGTATCGTCTTCAATATGCTGTTCAAACTGACCCAGCATCGCCACCAACTGCGCCAGCTTCTCACTGCTTTCGGCAGGCGTCAGCAGGAAGAGGATCGAGTTGAGATCGCACTTCTCCGGCACAATACCGTTTTCACGCAGGTAGTGCGCAAGAATGGTCGCCGGAATGCCGAACTCGGTATATTCCCCGGTTTCCGCATCAATACCCGGCGTGGTCAGCAGCAGCTTGCACGGATCGACGAAATACTGCTCGCTGGCATAGCCTTCAAACCCGTGCCATTTAGCCCCCGGCTCAAAGCTGAAGAAGCGGCGCTCGCTGGCGATGGCGTGAGTGGGATGATCCTGCCACGGACGCCCGGCCACCATCGGCGGAATAAACGGTTTGATCATATGGCAGTTGGCAATGATCGCCTTGCGGGCCTCAATGCCCAGCTCAACACACTCCGCCCAAAGCCGGCGCCCGCTCTCCCCTTCATGGATTTTCGCGTTCACATCAAGAGCTGCGAACAGCGGATAGAACGGACTGGTCGAGGCATGGAGCATGAACGCATTGTTGAGGCGCTTGTGCGGACAGAAACGTGCCTGGCCGCGAATGTGATTATCCTTTTTATGGATCTGCGAAGTCTGCGAGAACCCGGCCTGCTGTTTATGCACCGACTGCGTCACGAAAATGCCCGGATCGTTCTCGTTCAGATCCAGTAACAGCGGAGAGGTTTCCGCCATCATCGGAATAAACTGCTCGTAGCCCACCCAGGCCGAATCAAACAGGATGTAGTCACAAAGATGGCCGATCTTGTCGATCACCTGACGGGCGTTGTAGATCGTGCCATCGTAGGTACCAAGCTGAATGATCGCCAGACGAAACGGGCGTTTCTCCATGGCCTTTTCCGGCGCAACTTCACGGATCTGATTTCGCAGGTACGCGTCGTCAAAGCACTGCGCGTCAATCCCGCCAATAAAACCAAACGGGTTACGCGCCGCTTCAAGATAAACCGGCGTGGCACCCGCCTGGATCAGCGCACCGTGGTGGTTGGACTTATGGTTGTTGCGATCGAACAGCACCAGGTCGCCGCGGGTCAGCAGCGCATTGGTGACCACCTTATTTGCAGCGGAAGTGCCGTTCAGCACAAAGTAGGTTTTATCAGCATTAAAGACTTTTGCTGCGAACTTCTGGGCATGCTTGGCGGAGCCTTCGTGGATCAGCAGATCGCCCAGTTTCACATCGGCATTGCACATATCGGCGCGAAATACGTTCTCACCGAAGAATTCATAGAACTGCCGTCCCGCAGGGTGTTTTTTAAAAAATGCACCGTGCTGGTGTCCCGGACAGGCAAACGTACTGTTGCCCATCGCCACGTACTGGCTCAGGGTGTCAAAAAATGGCGGCAACAGATTCTCTTCATACCGGCTGGCCGCCGTCTCCAGTTCCAGAAACTCCTGAGCTTTACCTGATATCACTGCCGTTGCGCCATCAGGAACGTCTGACGGCTCTTGCGAGTAAATAAACACCGGAAGCTGAAAGCCCGTGCGTTTAAGCAATGCCAGAATGCCGCTGCAACTTTCCGCGGGGGTAATGACGACTGCCGCCACATCCGTAAAATCAGTGTTATCCAGCGTCACCTTTTCGCGGTGCGTAGACACAGTAGAGACCAGCTCGCGGCTGACGGCGATTTTCATGGTTTTCATAAGTGCAGTTACCCTCACCGAACGGTGAGACAGGAGTAGATAATATCGATACGGGTGAGCGTTCGCGCAGCGACAGACAACATCATCATTGGCGGCTCCGTACACAGGAAGGAGAAATTTCGCGCAATCATGTCACCTTTTATTTTGAGGTGCAAGAAGCAATCAGTATGTGTTAACCCGCCTAAACCTAAGCTTAACAGGCCCCTGGCGTGTCATAATCCTGCAATACCCATGATTAGCTAACAGGAGTTCACGGTGGTTATCGGACCCTTTATCAATGCCGGTGCCGTATTGCTGGGCGGCGTACTTGGCGCCGTATTAAGTCAGCGGTTGCCGGAGCGTATTCGCTCTTCCATGCCCTCAATATTCGGCCTGGCCTCGTTAGGTATCGGCATTTTGCTGGTGATCAAGTGCGCCAATCTGCCGGTGATGGTGCTTGCTACCCTGCTCGGCGCGCTCATTGGCGAGTTCTGCTATCTGGAAAAGGGTATTAACAGTGCGGTCAGCAAAGCCAAAAACCTGATTGCCCACCCGGGCAAGGCGAAAAACGGCACTCACGAGTCGTTTATTCAGAACTACGTCGCGATAATTATTCTTTTTTGCGCCAGCGGCACAGGCATTTTCGGTTCAATGCAGGAAGGCATGACTGGCGACCCCAGCATATTGATTGCGAAGGCGTTTCTTGATTTCTTCACGGCCACCATTTTCGCCACGACCCTTGGCATCGCCGTCGCCGCGATTTGCGTGCCCATGCTGCTTATCCAGCTGGCTCTCGCTACCTGCGCCACACTGATCCTTCCGCTCACCACGCCGGCGATGATGGCCGACTTCACCGCCGTCGGTGGCCTGCTGCTGCTGGCGACAGGGCTGCGGATATGCGGAATTAAGATGTTTGCGGTGGTGAATATGCTGCCCGCGCTGTTGATTGCAATGCCGCTATCCGCGCTCTGGACGCACTTTTTTGCTTAAGATTACGGCGAACTGGTGAGAGAGTGTGCAGTCCGTTACGAAAACAACAAATTTCGTTGACGGCAGAGGGCATATCAGGTTTAATGCGCCCCGTTGCCCGGATAGCTCAGTCGGTAGAGCAGGGGATTGAAAATCCCCGTGTCCTTGGTTCGATTCCGAGTCCGGGCACCACTCATTTATAACCCTCGCTTCGGCGGGGGTTTTTGCTTTCTGAGCCAACAACTTGTTGGTTCACCAGAAGTAAACACCCTTACCTCTCCCCCAACTCCACTTCCCGATGGTACAAAATGGGCGTTATGACAAAACCCACCAAATACCGAAACGGCGCTTAGTATATCCGCCATGCAGTTCCTCAGGGGAAGGTAAGAATCGGTACAAGGTACCGTGCCAGCATCAACCGAGGGAACACCGTCAGCAACGTGCTGATTTCTATGACAAGCACTCCCGCATAGATAGAATCCACACGGGGTGCTACGACGGGCTTAGCAAGCCTGCAAAGAAGTCTTTATACGATTAAAGAGGTTTTCGGTTTTCAGTCCTGAAAATCATCGTTTTCCAGGTAATAACGAACCGCGTAGAGAAGCTCACCACTCCCTGAGGCAGGATTATGCTCTAGCTTATTGTCAATGATCGCCTTAAAGATTGGCGCTTCAAGGAAAGTGCCGTAGTTATCTTCAAAATCCATTTCTTCGTCTTCGTTTTCAGCAATATAATAACGACCATTGACTATATCTTCTTCTGAAGAAAGGCTGAACGATGGCGAAACATACAGCCAACCTACATCAGGCAAACCATCTTTCATTTGTAGCAATTCATTAAAACCATTAATGACAATCATTTTAAACCTCCACTATTTTCTGCAGGACGTCCCGCCACCCCATTTATTACGACCACCAGTTCCATCAGGATGGTAAATTTTATGGTAGCTTTTATGATCATTAAAATTTGCTAACTACAGTGCCGAGGGGTGTCACCATGATGCCACGCCCTCCGTTTAGGCGATAACCATTTGAATTTACGATATCTTAGCGATCGAACTTGCTTCGCTACACCGGGGTATTTGCCTTGTCACACTCGTTCAAAATCAGAGTCCACTTTCAAATGCTTGTATGCTCTGAAGAGTCCAAAGTATGTTCATGGAACACATAGTACACCTTAAGCCTGGTTCAACCTTCCACGTGACCTAATTGAATTCTGCGAGATGGAACGCCCCCACCTCCGGTTCAAACTAACGGAACAAGTTATAATGTAGCGCACCCTCGTGGCGGGTTTTTGCTTTTGGGGTAAAGCAAAGCTAGGGATCGTTCCCATCCGAATCCAGCAGTTTATTTTTAAAGATAAACAAACAAGCCTCGTTGAAGTTCTCTGCCCCCAGCCGTTCTGAGAGCGCGGTCCGTTTGCGGTAGAGGCTTTTAATCGACGTATTCAGTTCCTGTGCCACCTCTTCCATCGCCATGCCAGCCCTGAGCAACCGCAGCATAATGGCTTCATGCGTGCTCAGCCGTAAGTTCAGCAGCCACTTTGTTGTCAGACGTTTGCCCTTCATGTTGAGCACCAGGTTGAATAACGACGCCATATCGGGTGCCGTGAGCGACGTGTTCATGAACAACTTCATGCTGAGCAGATTCTCCTCGCGATGCCGCATATCGAGCATAACGCAGCAGATTGTTTTTTTCGTTCTGGCCGGATGGCGTATCAGGTAATCATATAAACGCAGCGGTGCACGGCTATCAATCAATACAGAATATTCATCTGCGCCGTTATCAAATATCTTTCTGTCAATGGAGTCCAGCAGGATTATATCCGGAAAAAATATCCTCATCCCCCTGACAAGGTAGCGATCCTGTGTCACTAACACTATTGAAGTTGCCACTAACCATCCCTTTTAGATTAAAGCAAGAACGACCCTTCGGAAAGAAGTCCGCCTTCGTTTTATAGCGCTTTTATATTAACGATAAATGTATTCTGGCTTTGATTGACCCTCAATTCGCACATTCATTGATACGCCTTCCCATAGACTATCATTCAATGGCTGCCATTAATTATAAGTAAAAAACAATCTCAGAAAAGTCACTTTTATGGATATTAAGAATTTTTGTCATGAAACTTCCCAAACATGCACCGGAAAGTACTTTAATTCACACCAATAAGGCACATTAAAAATATAAACAAATTTGTCACAATATAAATAAAAACCAATAAAATCATAAAGCTACAAATATAAACTCATTTCAAAATAATCGTTTAGGACAGCTCATTACAGAATTATCTCAAAACAACCACCCTGCTTTTCAACATATTTATCTGCCAACATATCGGGTGTACATTACCAGCCACTTAGCCCTGACCATAAGGACCCATAATTACCTTTAAGTAAGTACCCCATAACGTAACTGCATTCAGATTAAACGTTCTCATTTATGGCCTTTAACCCCGTGCTTAAAGGCGGCCGTGTTATGCAATGGATTTATGATAAACAAATGGCAAATAGATATGGAAAGATCACTTCGCTTCAATACGTTATTCTTTTACCGCACTCCCGCTTTATTGTTTCTGTTATTACTTTTCCCCTTTCTGGTTCAGGCAGCAGAATCAGTATATGAACAACAGATTCAGCAGGCGCGTAACGGTAATTACGCACCTTTTCTGCAATATCTTCAGCGTTATCAGCAGCAACATGCCCTGACGCCTGAGCAGGTTGCGGACTGGTTGCAGGTGGCGTCCTGGGCGGGTCGTGATGACGACGTTATTCAGGTCTGGCTGCGTTATAAGGTCTATATGCCTCTTCCTGCCCGTGGCGTGGCTGCTGCTGCTCAGGCAAGGCGAAACCAAAAGGCGTGGCAACCTGCGTTAATGCTCTGGAAGGAGGCGTGTAACCTTGCACCGGATAACGACGATTATCGCATCGGCTACATCAAAACCCTCGCCGACGCCCGCATGGATACACTGGCTCTGCAGGAAGCCCGGCAACGGGTGGCGGAAAAGCCCTCTCTGGCTCACCTCCAGACGCTCTCTTATGTCTATTCACGCCTGGGGAAAAACCAGGAGCGGCTTTTGGCAGACATCCGTGCGTTGAATAGTGCGCCAGCGGATGACGCCCTTCGTACTGAGTTGATTGATGCGTTAACAGACAACCGGGCCGACACGCCTGCCCTGCGGCTTTCACAAACGGTGACGCTGCCCCCCGCGCAACGTCGCCGCCTGGCACTCAACGCCGCCGCCGAAATGGTACGCCTCGCCGATGTGCCTGCCCGTACTGAAACAGAGCGTTTGCAGCTCGCGCAAGCGGCGCTGAACCGCTATGACGAGCTGCTGTCCCGCTGGCAAAACGAACCTCAGGCAGCGGAGGACGTTATCCGGGCCCGTGTCGATCGGCTTGGCGCGCTTCACGCCCACGGTGATTATCCACAGGTCATCAGGGAATATCAGGCGTTAACGTCGGCTCAGCATCCCGTGCCGACCTGGGCAATTGGCTGGGTTATCTCCGCGTATCTGGAGGAGAAAAATGCCGATGCCGCCCTCTCGCTTCTCAAACGTTATCCAGACTATGCGCCGGATCCGCAGGACGACGATCATGCGCTCTTCTACGCCTGGCTGGATACCGGGCAGTATCAGGCCGCTCGCCAGTATGTTGAGAAGATAACCCGTAACACGCCCTGGACCCGCTACGATTTCGGTTCGCCAACCCCGCAACCCAACGATCAATGGCTCATCGGGCAGTCGCTCACCTTTAACTATTTGCTGATGACCAATGCCCTTCCGCAAGCCGAAAAGCTGGCGCAACGTCTGGCTGCGTCAGCGCCGGGAAATCAGGGATTACAGATTGACTACGCCACCTTACTTCAGGCGCGGGGTCTGCCGCGGGCGGCGGAGCAAAAGCTCAAAATGGCCGAGACGCTGGAGCCATCCAATATCGAGCTGGAACGGCAGCAGGCCTACGTCGCAATGGATCTGCAGGAGTGGCGACAGATGGATTTACTGGCCGATGACGTTATCGCCCGCGCGCCTGTCGACGGGAGCGCCCGACGTCTGGACAGGCTCAGAAACGTCCATCACCTGTCCGAACTGCGTCTGAACGCGGGCAAAGGACTGCACTCTGATAACCCCGTCAGCGGCACACACGATCTGAGCTGGGATGCCACGCTCTACGGTCCGCCCGTCGCGGATAACTGGCGGCTGTTTGGTGGAACCCGATTTGCGCAGGGCAATTTCGACGAAGGCAAAGGCAGCAGCCGCCACCTGTTTGCCGGCGTCGAATGGCGGCCTCGCGACCTTCTGGTCGAAGCAGAACTCTCCGGCAACCATTATCACGGTGCAAACAAGCCCGGTGCTCGCCTCTCGGCGGCGTACAGCCTGAACGATAGCTGGCAGGTGGGCGGAAACCTCGAACGTCTTTCACGCACGACGCCTTTACGGGCACTGCGTAATGGCGTCAGCGCAAACCGGGGAGAAGGCTGGGTTCGCTGGTATCAAAACGAACGCCGTGAGTACCAGTTTAACGCCTCTGCCAGCCACTTTTCCGACCATAACCGCCGCCAGGAGTTCGCCCTTACGGGTAAAGAGCGGCTGTGGCAGACACCCACCCTGACGCTGGATCTCGAACCGGGTATATCAGCGAGTACCAACACCCTGCGGGACACGCTCTATTACAACCCGGAGCGGGATCTCTCCGTAACGGCGGCCCTGTCCGTCGATCACCAGATGTACCGCCATTACGACACGCTCTGGAGCCAGCAGGTCGTTCTCGGAGGCGGGGAATACTGGCAGAAAAATCAGCCCGCTGGTGCCATCGCCCTGCTGGGTTACGGGCAGCGCATTCAATGGAACAACGTCATTGATAGCGGCGTGATGCTGAACTGGGACAAGCGCCCTTTCGACGGTAAACGAGAAAGCAATCTCTCCGTCACGTTTGATGCGAATTTACGCTTTTAAGGATGAATATGCTGAACAAACGTTTTTCTGTGAGCCTGATAATTATCGGCTGGTTATGCCTCAGCGCGAGCGTCTGCGCTCAGGCCCTCTCGTTTATGTCCCCCCAGGAACGGCCACAGCCTGAGGCGAGTAAACCCTGGCCAACAAACCATTTTCTGGTTCTGGCCTACCATGACGTTGAAGATGATGCAGCCGATCAGCGCTACCTGTCCGTTCGTACCAGCGCCCTAAACGAGCAGATCGGCTGGCTTGTGCATCACGGTTATCACGCCATTAGCGTGCAGGATATTCTGGATGCGCATGAGGGCAAAAAAACGCTGCCGCCCAGAGCCTATTTACTCAGTTTTGATGATGGCTACAGCAGTTTCTACACCCGCGTCTGGCCACTCCTTCAGGCCTGGAACGTCCCTGCGCTGTGGGCACCGGTGGGCAGTTGGGTAGATACGCCAGCGAATCAGAAGGTCAATTTCGGCGGACTGATGACGCCCCGCGAGCGCTTTGCAACCTGGGATATGGTGCGGGAGCTAAGCCAGTCTCCGCTGGTTGAGATTGGCTCGCATACCTGGGCTTCGCATTACGGCATACCGGCTAACCCACAGGGAAGCCGTGAACCCGCCATCGCCAACCGCTTTTACGATAAAGCGACGGGGCGTTATGAAACCGATCGGCAGTTCAACCAGCGGATCGCTGATGACGTGCGCAAAGTTACCGATAAAATTACCCGGGTGACGGGAAAAGCGCCCCGCGCCTGGGTCTGGCCCTATGGCGCCGCGAACGGCACATCGCTCGCCATCGCCAGAAAGCAGGGTTATCAACTGGCCTTTACCCTTGAAGACGGGCTGGCGGATGTGCGCGATCTCGGCAATATTCCGCGTCTTTTGATTTCCGGAAATCCCTCGCTCAAATCCTTTGCCAGCACGGTCAGCCAGATTCAGGAGGCCGATCCCGTGCGCGTCATGCATGTCGATCTCGATTATGTCTACGATCCCGATCCGGCCCAGCAAACCAACAACATCAACAAACTTGTCCAGCGGGTTTACGACATGAAAATCAGTCATGTTTTCCTGCAGGCGTTTTCCGATCCGCTGGGCGATGGCACGATCAAAGCGCTCTACTTCCCTAACAGCCGGCTTCCGGTGCGCGCCGATCTGTTTAATTTTGTCGCCTGGCAGCTGCAAACTCGCGCAGGCGTAAAAGTCTATGCGTGGATGCCGGTGCTCTCTTTCGATCTCTCACCCGCACTCCCGCGGGTACAGCGCTGGGATCGTCAAACGGGCCAATTGCACGAGGCTACCGACCCCTACATCCGCCTCTCCCCGTGGAACCCCGAGGTTCGTCAGCAGGTCACGGAAATCTATGAAGATCTTGCCCGCTACGCCAGCTTCAATGGGATCTTATTTCACGACGATGCGGTGCTGACAGACTTTGAAGATGCCGGCCCGGATGCCCTACGCGCCTGGAATAACCGCAGCATCGCCGCGATGCAACACGATCCGGCCGCCCTTCATGCCTGGAGTCGCTTTAAAAGTCAGACGCTCATCGGCTTTACCCGCAGCCTTAGCCAGGCGGTGAAAAACATACGCGGCCCGCAGATTAAAACTGCGCGGAATATGTTCGCCCTGCCCATCCTGCAGCCCGAGAGCGAAGCGTGGTTTGCACAAAATCTGGATGATTTTCTGATGACCTACGACTGGACGGTTCCGATGGCTATGCCGCTGATGGAATCCGTTCCGGCCGAGGAAAGCGATGCCTGGCTCACGCGGTTGATCGCCGCCGTTGCCGCACGGCCCGGTGCACTCAATAAAACCATTTTCGAGCTACAGGCCCGGGACTGGGAGCAGAAACCTCAACGTGCCGTGCCCGACACGCGTCTGGCGCAGTGGATGCGCGTTCTCCAGCTGAACGGCATCAAAAATTATGGTTACTACCCCGACGATTTCATCAACAACCAACCTGATATTTCACGCATCAGGCCTGAATTCTCTTCGTACTGGTACCCTGACAATGACTGATCGCATTATCGCATTCTCTATTTTATGCCTGGTATTCGGGTTGCCTCTGGGCGTGGCTGCCCTCTTTACCGGAGAACTGATTCTGGATTTTGTCTTCTTCTGGCCACTGTTCATGTCCGTGCTCTGGATAACCGGGGGGCTCTATTTCTGGTTTCAGCTTGAACGGCACTGGTCATGGGATAAGCAGACGCCCGCTCCCACGTTAGACGGCGATCCGTTAATTTCAATCCTGATCCCGTGTTTCAACGAGGAAAGAAATGCCCGGGAGACCATTAGCGCCGCGCTGGATCAGCGCTACCCCCATATCGAAGTTATCGCGATCAACGATGGTTCTTCCGACAACACCGCAGAGGTGCTGCAGCAGCTGGCGCAGGAACAGCCGCGCCTGCGCGTCATTCACCTCGCAGAAAACCAGGGTAAAGCGGTGGCGCTTAAGGCCGGTGCGGCGGCGGCGCGCGGCGATCTGCTGGTCTGTATTGATGGCGACGCCCTGCTCGATCGTGATACCGCAGCCTATCTGGTAGAGCCGCTGATTAAGTATCCCCACGTCGGGGCCGTCACCGGGAATCCGCGTATTCGCACACGATCAACGCTGATTGGCCGTATTCAGGTAGGCGAGTTCTCATCGATTATTGGTCTCATCAAACGGACGCAGCGGATCTACGGCAGGGTCTTTACCGTCTCCGGGGTTATTGCGGCCTTTCGCCGACAGGCGCTGGCAGATGTGGGGTACTGGAGCCCGGATATGATCACCGAAGATATCGACATCAGCTGGAAGCTTCAGCTTCGACACTGGGATATCTTTTTTGAGCCGCGGGCGCTGTGCTGGATCCTGATGCCAGAGACGTTAAAAGGTCTGTGGAAACAGCGTTTACGCTGGGCGCAGGGCGGTGCAGAGGTCTTTCTGGTTAACCTTCGCAAGATCGTGCGCTGGGAACATCATCGCATGTGGCCGCTGTTTTTAGAGTACGCGTTGTCAACGCTCTGGGCATTCGCCTATGCGGTGACCGTGTTGCTGTTCATTGTCAGCCATATCATTACGTTACCCACAAACCTGACCGTCGAGAGTCTGTTTCCTCCTGAATTTACCGGGTTGCTTCTGGGGGTCATGTGTCTGATGCAATTCCTCGTCAGTTTGTATATCGAGCGGCGCTATGAAAGAAACGTGGCGAGTTCGCTTTTCTGGGTGATCTGGTTCCCGATGGTGTACTGGATGATTGGTCTGTTCACCACCCTCGTCGCCTTTCCAAAAGTCATGCTTAAACGTCAGCGTGCACGTGCGCGCTGGATCAGTCCGGACCGGGGAAAAGGAAGCATTCAATGAACGAAAATACGCTAATTCTGACTGAACATCGGCTATTGCCCCGTCTTTTTGATGCGGTGCTGACGCTGCTGGCATGGGGAGGTTTTCTGTTTTTCCTCTATGCCAATCTGTGGATGCAGGTAACCGAGGAGAGCAACTACCGCTGGGGCATTATTATTGCCTCGTTTAATACGGTGCTGATCTATTTGCTGATCGCCGCGCTTAACGGCTGGTTGCTCATTCTGTGGTATCAGTACAATCGCCGTCGCGCTCAGGTAAGGCGGCGGCGTCCCGATGCCTGGCGTCACGATGAGCTGGCGAGAAGCTTTAACGTCCCCCCGCAAATCATTTCAGAGATGAGTCAGTACAATTTGCTGACGGTCTATCATGACCAGATCGGCCGCATCATTGACCTGAAGATAAGTCAGCAGCACGACGAGCATCACTGAGCCGCCAGAAAACGAAAAACACCCGCAAGGAACACTTGCGGGTGTGTGTTGACAGCCGGAACAGCTTACTTGTCTTTCACCACAATCAACGGTTCGATGTCGCTCTCTTTCTTCACCACCAGCGAATCATCCCCGCGCAGGCAGGTGCCACCGTAGTTACCGCCCACGGTAAACGTACAGACCTGGATATGCTTGCCATCCACCTTCGGCAGGCACCACAGCTGCTGGTAGATATTTTTGCGATCGACAAACTTGCCGCTCGACTTGTCCAGCACTTCATCCCCGGCGCTAATCAGATCGATATTGCTGCCGCAGCGTCCGGCAATCGGTTTGATGGCGTAACCGGTCTGTTTCAGCAGGTCGTTAACCTCGAAATCGGTATCGAGCAGATAACGGTGATTCGGGAACAGCTGCCAGAGCACCGGGAGGATCGCCTTGTTGCCGGGAATAACCGTCCACAGCGGTTCGAACACCAGCACTTCCGGACGCAGCAGGACGTCAATCAGCCGTACGTCACCTGCCGGATGCCCGGTGCGGATCGGCACGGCGGCATATTCGGTTTCGCTCACCTCGCGGATCTGCTCTATCGCCGTCTCCCACGCCCAGGTTTTCCACACGCAGTTAACGTGACGGCCTTCATCGTCAATCAGTTGCCCGGCTGCATCCCAGCTGAGAGCGTTAAGCCCATGCAGAATTTTGGTTTCAAACCCGGCCTGCAGCAGAGAGCGCTGAATAAAGAGCGCGTGATAATCCTCTTCGACGTCATTGTCCTGCATGATGTGCACGAACGGACGCGCATGGCTGTGCTTCCACGCGCCGGTAAGTTCTTCCAGCAAACCTTCCGCCGGATTGTGGCCGTTACCGCGGTAACCGTTCTTCACCCACTCTTCGAGGATTAATCCCCCTTCCGTGTGGCAGGAGGCGGAATCGGCGTTGTACTCGTAAACCTTGATGCCACGCTCATCCATACAGAAATCCATACGACCGGTGATCATATGGTGACGACGCCACTGCCATGAGAGGCGCAGACGCGGCCAGAGGATTTTAGGGATGTCAAAAAGCGCCAGTAAGTTATCGTCCTTCAGCACTTTGTCGGTCGCGTGCAGGTACATCAGGTGCAGTTCATTGGTCGCTTTGATCAGCTCCTGCTCGGCACTTTCGGTGATGGTAAAATACTGGCAGGGATCTTTATTGATAAAGTGGCCGTTTGCGCGGACATATGCCTGCTGCAGGGCGTCGTTTTCGTTGAGCCATTTCCCGTCAAACTGACGTTTATTCTTCAGCCGCGCACCGCTGATTTTGAGCAGTTCACCGTCGAGTTCCGGCTGCGGGATGCTGTGCTCCGTGTCGTCCGTCTGGATCATCCAGCCGAGAATTTCGGTATCGTTAAAGGTGTCATGCAGCGTGTAAGTACCGTTCTCAACGGTCATTCGCAGCTCGCGCGTCCACTGCTGCCCGAGCGGGAGCGGGGAGTGAATAACGTTCTGCTCGGCAATGCGCACCTTATCGTCCAACAGTTGCGCGATCACGGCAACGTGGCCGGTCTCATGAAACTCCCCACCCTTTTGCCAGATAAGCAACGCCCCGGCCTGCGGCGCGCGTTTCGACCCATTGGCAAAGGCCTGAAGCGGCAGGATGTTATCGTTCACGACCTGGCGCAAAAAGCGCAGAGAGAAGATCTCCCACGCCATACCGACGTCGGTGAAAACACATCCATAATTGAGAAACAGAAAACGGCGGGCAAACTCAACACATTGCCACTTGTGGCCCATGTATTCATTGCCAATATAGCTGCGAAAATCCGCGTCTTCCGGATAACGACGCGGATCGAGACTGCCGTAGTTTGAAGAGTAAATCGCCACGCCACCCGGCGCATAACCTAATAACGTCCCGAATGGCGCGTCACTGCTTAACTTTCCTTTACGCATGTATCCAACCTAAGACGGGCAGGCGGCAATGTTGAAAGGGTTGTCGTCGTCTGCACGTTGTAATTAACCTGACAGAGGTGTGATTTATCATACACCCGTTCCGCTGTCTGTGTAGTGTGGCGCGAAGGGGAAATGTATTGCGCTCAGTTCGCTAAACCCTCCCATGAACTCCTGCTACACTCCCTCAACACATCACAAAAAAGGCAGGCCAACATGTCAGACGAAAATACCTATCAGCCACCCAAAGTGTGGGAATGGAAAAAGAACGGTGGCGGCGCGTTCGCCAATATTAACCGTCCTATCTCCGGTGCGACGCATGAGAAAGAGTTACCCGTGGGCTCGCATCCGCTGCAGCTCTATTCTCTGGGCACACCAAACGGGCAGAAAGTGACCATCATGCTGGAAGAGCTTCTGGCGCTTGGCGTGACGGGTGCCGAGTACGATGCATGGTTGATTCGCATTGGTGAAGGCGACCAGTTCTCCAGCGGCTTTGTTGAAGTGAACCCGAACTCGAAAATTCCGGCGCTGCGTGACCACTCCACGACACCGCCCACGCGCGTATTTGAATCCGGCAGCATCCTGCTCTATCTGGCAGAGAAGTTCGGCCATTTCCTACCAAAAGATCCGGCGGGACGTACGGAAACCCTGAACTGGCTGTTCTGGCTGCAGGGCGCGGCCCCGTTCCTCGGCGGCGGTTTCGGCCACTTCTATAACTACGCACCGGTGAAGATTGAGTACGCGATTGACCGCTTCACGATGGAAGCCAAACGCCTGTTCGACGTGCTGGATAAACAGCTGGCGCGTAGCCGCTACGTGGCCGGTGAAGAGTACACCATCGCCGATATGGCGGTCTGGCCGTGGTTCGGCTGCGTGGCGCTGGGTAGCGTGTATAACGCCGCCGAGTTCCTCGACGCTGAGAAGTACACCAACGTTCAGCGCTGGGCGAAAGATGTGGCACACCGCCCTGCCGTGAAGCGCGGGCGTATCGTTAACCGCACCAGCGGCGAGCTCAACGAGCAGCTCCACGAACGCCACGCGGCGAGCGACTTCGAGACCAATACGGAAGACAAGCGTCAGGCGTAATTCTCTGCCGGGCGGACCACCGCCCGGCAACAGGGATCCCTGCCAGGGGCATGATTTGCTTAAGGGTTGAGCCGGTATTACTGGCACTATGCGGACGTTTTTCTCAGGTCAGATGACGAGAAAAGCGGACTCAACCGACAGCAGTCACAAAGGATTTGTTATGAAATTGATGAAAACAGCGCTGATTATCAGCACCCTGATCTTTTCCACTTCTGGTATGGCGATAGATAAAACCGCCGCCGGTGCAGTGGCCGGTGCGGCAATTGGCGCAGCCACGGGCAAAGATTTGAAATCCACGGTAGGCGGTGCGGTCGTTGGCGCGGGTACCGGTGCGATGTTCAAAAACGGCGACAAAGGTAAAGCTGCGCGTAAAGGCGGCGCGGTGGGTGCCGTGGTGGGCGCAGGTGCTGCAGCGGTAACAGGCAACAGCGTACTGAAAGGGGCCGCCGTCGGTGCCGGCTCTGGCGCACTGATTGGTGAAGCCACCCACTGATAAGCGGCGGGCGGCGCTCCGTTTGGCTCGCCTGCGTTTAACCAAAAAAAAGGCCGCACACGGCGGCCTTTTAGCAGTGTTTATGCCGAGAGGCGGAATTTCTGCACCGACCGCTGAAGCTCTTCGGTCTGACGTTCAAGCGCGGAGGCCGCTGCCGAGACCTCTTCCACAAGCGAGGCGTTTTGCTGTGTCACGCCATCCATTTGCGTGATAGCAATACCCACCTGCGAAATCCCCTTACTTTGCTCCTCAGACGCAGACGCGATTTGCTTCATGATGGTCGTCACTTCCGTCACATCACGCAAAATGGCATCCATGGTGGTGCCCGTGTCGCCCACCAGCTTTGCGCCCTGCTCAACGCGGGAAACGGAATCGGTAATCAATCCCTCAATTTCTTTTGCCGCGTTGGCGCTGCGGCTTGCCAGGTTACGCACCTCGCCGGCCACGACGGCAAACCCACGTCCCTGCTCGCCCGCGCGCGCCGCTTCCACGGCAGCGTTGAGCGCCAGGATATTGGTCTGGAAGGCAATGCTGTTGATCACATTGGTGATTTCAGCAATCTTCTTCGAGCTCTCAGAAATACCGCTCATGGTGGTCACCACCTCTTCCACCAGCGAGCCGCCGCGGCTGGCCGTTGTTGACGCCACATCCGCCAGCTGGCTGGCCTGACGCGCGCTTTCCGCATTCAGCTTCACGGTGGCGGTCAGCTGTTCCATGCTGGCCGCCGTCTCTTCCAATGCGGCGGCCTGCTCTTCGGTACGAGACGAGAGATCGTTATTACCGCTGGAGATCTCCGTCGCGCCGCGCCAGATATTCTCGCTGCCGGATCGAATAGAGCTCACCGCTTCTCGCAGGCTATCCTGCATCGCGCTCAGCAGGGGAACCAGTTGCCCCACGCAGTTGCGACCGAACGGTTCAATCGGCTGACTGAGATCGCCCTGGGCAATCTGGCGGAACTGCTGGCGAATGCGAGCCAGCGGTTTTACCAGCATCGCCATCAGGTAACGGTCGGTGAAGAGCAGTATTAACAGGCCAATAATCGTGGCGGTGATAATCACCGTGCGGGTCATACTGGTCAGGCTGTCTACGACGACTCGGGTGCTGTCGAGTGCCCGGGCAGCCGCGTTGTTAAAGTTCTCCGCAGCAGCACCAAACGCACGACTCAGCGGAGGGGTGATGTTATTCGCCTGCTGACGGTAGCCCTCCAGAGAGGACTGCTTCGCCTGCTGCATTTGCGGCGTTACGCCCTGCTCAAGCAAAGCCTGCCAGCTACCGATCACCTGAGCTGAAACTTGCTCATCCATCGGTCCTGGTGAGATTGCCTTCATCTCAGCCAGTTTCTTCCCCATATTGTCCAGCGCCTGCTGGGCAGGGGCCAGGTCCGGTGTGCCACCCGCGGCTTTCACTTCCATCGCGCGACTCAACCGGGTCACAAAGCGAAAATACTGATCGTTACCCTGACTGAGTATGGTCATCTGTTTGACCAGCTGGCGATCCACCTCATTGCCCTCTGATACCCGTGACAGAGACCAGGTGCTGTAAAGCCCCACGCCCGCCCACATTAAACAAAAGATCCCGAGAATCGTCAGCATGACGAAACGGATCGTGAAATTACGCAACATATTCATAAGTCTTCCTTGCCGTGAGGGTGAATTCGCCCAGAGGCGAGTCTTACCCTCGTTATCGGCAGGAATGAGCAAATTCATCACCTTTCACGCATTATTTTTATTAAAATTTTTACTGCCCCTGCGTTCATTCAGAAAAAAGAGACATTTTCGAAGGGGAAAATTACCCTGCTAAGAATGTGTTTTACTTTGTCAGTGGATAAATAAATGTAAAACTGGAGCGCATTAAATTAACGGCCATACCTCCTGAGGAGTACATCATCAACAGGTTGCGTCAATCAATAGCGCTACCCTTTCGCGAAAACCCGCTTAATTTGCAGGGTAACTATTCAGTTCTATTTATCACATAAATATATTAACACCTAATTATCAGATTTCCTGATTTAAATACCCCAATAACTTACTCCTTATCTTTTAAATTTCATTACATCCTTTACTTATGAGAAATTTCTTAAATTAAATAAATTCCTTTACAAGGATGTCGACGATTTTTTATTAACGGAGTTTCAGATGCGTAAATTTATGAACCGCACATTGCTTTCGCAGTGTGTCTTAATGGCTTTAACCTCTTTCGGTACCCAGGCAGCAATGACGACAGCGACACCGTGTGAGGATGGCGTGACGACGCAAACCTGTGGATTAACGAAATATACCGATGACAGCTTTTATCAAAATCCCGGTGTGACAAATGCGGTTATGGCCGACGCCACGGCGAATAATATTTTCATGGATGGTCATCGAGGTGATGGCGACACGCAGTCATTAACGGTATCCGGAACGGATATGTCAGGCCACTATATCCAGGGAAGCAACGGCGGTACCGCGAATATCACCCTGAATAACGGCGCTACGGCCGATATGATTGAAGTCGGTAGCGGAGGCGCGACCACCAATACCACCGTGACGGTTGATGGCGCGACGCTGAACGGTGAAAACAGCACAGGCAATTACCAGGGTGATAAAACCTATATGATGGGCTCAGCGATTTATCTCGATCCCCTGGATAAAGGCTACCACACCGTCAATATTGAGAACGGGAGCGCGCTGCACGGCAGCATTGTAAGCGCCGGTGCTGGCGAACAGGATATTACCCTCAGCAACAGTACAATGGATAAGGGCGGTATTTATGCAGGGAGCGATCAATCGGATACCCGCATTACGCTGACCGGAGCCACCGTCGATGCCTCGCAGAGTGAAATCGCGCAGAACATGGGCGACCTGGCCGAAAAACTCAGCGAGTATAAGCCGTTCAGTGACATCAACCTGGATGGCGTGGGCGATCTTGCCATCGCCATGTACGGCACCCAGGCCGATTCCCTGGCCCTGAATAACAGTACCGTCACTGGCGATATTGGCGTTATTAATGAAAAGGGGTCGACATCACTTACGTTTACTAATAAGAGCGTCGTGAATGGCAATATTACCCTGAACGGCAGTTCAGCGAATTCTGTTCTGGTGGATAACAGCACCATTAATGGTGCGGTAAATACCGGTCAAAACAGCGGCAATACCACCATCACGCTGCAAAACAATGCCACCGTAAATGGTGATATTACAACCGGTGCGGGCGATGATACGGTCGTGCTGACCAATAATTCTCATGTTAACGGCAATGTTGATGGCGGTGACGGTAGCGACACGCTGTCAATGGATGCCGGCAGTTCTGTTTCTGGTGAAATTAGTCAGTTCGAGACGGTGAACACGACCAGCAATAACAGCATCGCCATTGATAAAATTAACGATGCCACCAGCTGGAGTTTGCAAAATGGCTCAACGCTTGTCGCTACTACCACCGGCAGTAATGCGATGGTAAATATGAGCACCGACAGCTTTGTTGATTTCGGCAATATCACCGGGGTTAATAACGCCGTTGTCGTCAACAGCATTACTCCCTCGGCACAAAATCAGCAGAACGTGATTCTGGGTACGTTCACCACTTCAGGCACCAGCACCCCGCAAAATTATGCGGCGGCCACCTTCACAAATGGCCAACAGAATGTTGAAAACCGTAGCGGCGCTTATAACTATGACAACAGTCTGAATATTGTGGCCGTAGATACCGCGCCGCAGACACGCCTTACCGCCGATAATACGCAGTCGTGGAATATCGAATTTAACAGCCAGAAGGGCAGCCTCGCGAGCGACGTTCAGGGCCTTGTTGCCGGTCTGGACGCTGCCGAGCAGGCCGGACATCAGGTGGCTGATGATATCAGCAACCATATGAATCAGGTGCATCTGGCTAACCTGCTCGGCAAGCAGGAGGAAGGTGCGCAGGTCTGGGGTGATTTCCTCTATCAGAATGGCAATTTCAGCAATGATGTTGACTATAAGAGCATCACCCAGGGCGCTCAGGGTGGCGTGGACTGGACGGCGCATCTGGACAACGGTGATAGCGTCACTGGCGGTATTGCACTGGCATGGACGCGCAGCCGCGTGCAGGATACCCATGACGGCGCTGATAGCTTTAATGACAGCGTCTACGGTAATTACTACAGCCTGTACGGTGGCTGGCAGCAGGCGCTTAACGGCAGAACATGGGGTATGTTTGCCGACGGTAGCTTCAGCTATGGCGATATGCGGTACACCCTGTCTGCGAATAACGTGACGGGGAATACCAGCGGCATGACCGAAGCACTGCACGGTTCGACGGATGGCACCCTGTATATGGCGCAGGCGCGTACCGGTGTGAACGTGTTGCTGCCAGGTGAAACCCTGCTGCAGCCTTACGCCACCTTAGGCTGGGATCAAACCAAAGCAAACGGCTTCTCCGACAGTGAAGTGGCCTTCGCCGACAGTCAGGTCTCTTCCTGGAACAGTGGGGTCGGGTTGAGACTCACCACAACGCTTCGCGATCTGAGCAAGAACGTGCAGATGATGCCGTGGATCGACGCACGCTTCCAGAAAGAGTTCAGCGACGATACTGATATTCAGGCGGCGGATTACCACACCACCTCCGGCCATAACAACACGATGGGGATCTTCGGAGCAGGCATCAATGCAACGATAGCGCATAACTTCACGCTCAATACTGGGGTGTATGTCGGCACCGGTGACGTGGACAACGATGCCAGCGTGCAGGCGGGGATGAGCTACAGCTTCTGACGAGTGAACGCCCGGTCAGTCTGATGCTGCCGGGCTTTAATCATTCAGGGTGGTCAGGCATGTCATCGCTTATCAACAGGATTTGTGATTTGATAAGCACAGAATGAAAACGTTGTTTCGAAAATTCATCGACAAGAAAGGAGACATCATGTCCTGGCACCCTTACCCCGCCCGCTACGAAAATATGCAGTACCGCTACTGCGGAAAAAGCGGCCTGCGCCTGCCGGCGCTGTCGCTTGGTCTGTGGCATAGTTTCGGTCACGTACAGCCTCTCGACTCTCAGCGGGTGCTGTTGCATAAAGCCTTCGACCTCGGCATTACCCATTTCGATCTTGCCAACAACTACGGCCCGCCGGCGGGAAGCGCGGAAGAAAACATGGGTCGTCTGCTGCGGGAAGATTTTGCCGCGTATCGTGATGAACTGATCATCTCAACCAAAGCAGGCTATGACATGTGGCCGGGGCCGTATGGGTCGGGCGGGTCGCGCAAATACCTGCTCGCCAGTCTCGATCAGAGCCTCAAGCGCATGGGGCTGGAGTATGTGGATATTTTCTATTCTCACCGCGTAGATGAAAATACGCCGATGGAAGAGACCGCCGCTGCGCTGGCCCAGGCTGTGCAGAGCGGTAAAGCGCTGTATGTCGGTATCTCCTCCTACTCCACGGAGCGCACCCAGAAAATGGCGGACCTGTTACGTGAGTGGAAGATCCCGCTGCTTATCCACCAGCCATCTTACAACCTGCTCAACCGCTGGGTCGATCACACCGGCCTGCTGGATACGCTTGAGAAAAACGGGGCGGGTTGCATTGCGTTTACGCCGCTGGCGCAGGGTCTGCTGACCGGAAAATACCTGAACGGTATTCCTGAAGATTCTCGTATGCAGCGTGAAGGCAAGAAGGTGCGCGGTCTGACGGAAAACATGCTGACTGAAGCCAACCTGAACAGCCTGCGTTTACTGAATGAGATGGCACAGGCCCGTGGTCAGACGATGGCGCAAATGGCGCTGAGCTGGCTGCTGAAGGATGAACGCGTGACATCCGTACTGATTGGTGCGAGCCGTCCGGAGCAGATCGAAGAGAACGTGCAGGCCCTGAATAACCTGCACTTTAGCGACGATGAGCTGAAAAGGATTGACCAGCATGTTGCGGATGGGGAATTGAATTTGTGGCAGGCATCGTCGGATAAATAGCGCGGTCTGTCGTGCTCACGCTCCCCCTCTCCCTTGGGAAGAGGGGGGGAAAATTACTTCTTACTGATCTTATCCAGATACCCCATCACGAACGCAGACAGCACAAACGTCAGATGGATAATCACATACCACATCAGTTTGTTGTCCGGGACATTCTTGGCGTCCATGAATACGCGTAACAGGTGGATAGATGAGATCGCCACAATCGACGCGGCCACTTTATTCTTCAGCGACGAGGCATCCATTTTGCCCAGCCAGTTGAGCTTCTCTTTGCGCTCGTCGATATCGAGCTGAGAGACAAAGTTCTCATAGCCGGAGAACATCACCATCACCAGTAATCCGCCCACCAGCGTCATATCCACCAGCGAGAGCAGAACCAGAATCAAATCTGCTTCGGCAATGGAAAAGATGTTCGGCAGAACATGCAAGATTTCCTGGAAAAACTTAATCGTCAGCGCAATCAGCGCCAGCGAAAGGCCAAAATAGACGGGTGCCAGTATCCAGCGAGAGGCGTACATCGCGTTTTCAAAGAAGCGTTCCATAAAGTCCTGTCTGCAAACGAAACCAGCGCCCAGTATATCTCAACGGCGCTGACTGTTTGCAACAACTCACTCGTTGTACGTTCAGACATTGTCAGGATTGACGTCCGGGCGCGCATACTCCGGCCAGACCAGCACCACCAGTTCCGGATACGCCTCCAGGCTGAACTCACGAAAACACTGGCGCAGGTTTAATACGTCCAGATCGGAACAGGAGACCTTCTCACCGTTAAGGCAACGCTTTTTGATATTGTCATAATATTTATACACTGCGGAATTCAGGTCGCTGCAGCGGCGTTGCGCTTCAAACAACCCAGGCGTGTCATTAATTTCCGACATTTTCATTCGCTTAATTGTCGCGTGCAAAAAGTCGATATATTCATGGTTCACCCGCCAGTACCAAACCGGTGTAACCGAGTTCATCAATACGGAGAAATGGTCTTCACCTTCCTCTTTTGTCATCAGTTCAGGTAGCGGAGGTTCACTGGCGTCTTTCGACACTTGCGTTTTATTGAACTCCTGCATCAATAAAAGAACACCAGCGGTCAGTAATAGTAATGTGATGACCGTAAAAAAAATGCTGTTCATGGGTAGGCTCCATTTTTTTTGATTTTAAAATTGCCTCATGATATTGTCAACGAATCTCACGCCTTTACCAACCCCACCCTGTTGTAATTAAAGGAAATTAAAATGCTGCCCGACTACCTCGTCCCGGCTAAGTACCACATTGCGCCTGTGGAACAGCAAACGACGGAAGCAGAAAAAGAGGCTAATTTCACTCAGGGGAAAAGAAAGCTCTCTGATTACGAGTCTGACATATTAATAGGCGTTTCTCGCACCGGTAAATCCCGTAATATGTTACTGGAAGAGCACGACCGTCATATAAAGGACCGGTTATTTCGCGCCGTTAAAATAGAAGCCTTTGTCCATCTGCTGAATGACCTGCAGGCCGAAGGTGAAATAGATGCGCAGAAACTAAGTCAAATAATCGCGGAAAAAACCAAAGAAATAAACGAAGCCGGCAATGAAATTTGGCTTAATCTAATTACGCGTGAAACCAACAACCCTATTTTTTATAACCTGGGGGAAGAGTAACGTGAAAGAAATTAAAGATAACGACGTTTATTTGGCTTTAGATAACAAAAAAAGTGATGAATTTATCTTAAAGCAAAATCTCGATGCACTGCGAAACACAAAAAATGCCGAGATGACGCGAATAACTCAGGACCTGGTATCGATCCCGGCGACGCTGGTACGCCTGAAATGGCATAATCGCCGCGAGATTTATCCTCTGCAGGTGAAGGAAGAGATATACGGCGCGGTGATGAATACCCTCATCGAACAGCGGCCTGAGCTGAAAGAGAAGCTTCTCGGGCGTCTGGAGGCCAATTATCAGTATCTGCTCGCCAGAGAAGTGGCCACCCTGCGCCTGACGCGCAAACTGTCCGACGGCGAGTACCGCACGTCAAACGTCACCTGCGTTGCGCTTGATGAAGACGCGCTGGCGTCCCACGCGCCTGCGTCCACTGAGACAAAAAACTGATCGCCCGACACGCATAAAAAAAGCCGGCTTTCGCCAGCTTCTTTGTTATTTCGCGGCCGCTTTCTCTTCGCCGACCAGCCCAATCTTGAGATAACCCGCCTGATGCAGCGTGTCCATTACCTTCATCATGGTTTCGTAATCGACGGTTTTATCCGCGCGGAAGAAGACCGTGGTGTCTTTCTTGCCGCCGGTGAGCTGATCCAGCGCCGGGATAACAGACTGATCCGTCACCGGGTCGTTGCCGAGGAACATCGATTTATCCGCTTTCACCGACAAATAGACAGGTTTCTCAGGACGCGGCTGCGGCTGGCTGGAAGAGGCTGGCAGATTCACCTTCACATCGACCGTCGCCAGCGGCGCAGCCACCATGAAGATAATCAGCAGAACCAGCATGACGTCAATAAACGGCGTCACGTTGATTTCATGCATTTCGCCGTTATCGTCCAGATTTTCGTTAAGACGCATCGCCATACAATCAACCTACGCGCAGTTTAGACGCCGCATGCACCGGTTTAACGGAGCTGGCATTGAGGTCAAGATCGCGGCTTTGCAGCAGCAGCACCTGCGCGGCGACGTCACCGAGCGTGGCTTTATAGTTGCCAATCATACGCGCGAAGATGTTATAAATGACGACCGCCGGAATGGCCGCGACCAGACCGATTGCGGTCGCCAGCAGCGCTTCGGCAATCCCTGGCGCAACCACCGCCAGGTTGGTGGTCTGCGTCTGCGCAATGCCGATAAAGCTGTTCATGATGCCCCAGACCGTACCGAACAGACCGATGAACGGTGAGATCGCCCCGATAGTGGCCAGATAACCGTTACCGCGGCCCATATGACGGCCAACGGCAGCAACGCGACGCTCCAGGCGGAAACCGGTACGTTCTTTAATGCCTTCGTTATCTTCACTGCCTGCGGAGAGTTCCAGCTCGTTCTGTGCTTCGTTGACTAACAGGGTGGTCAGGCTTTTTCCATGGAAGGATGAGGTCATGTCTAAGGCCTGATCCAGGGAGCGGGCTTCAGCCAGTTGCTGTTGTTCCCGCTTGAGGCGACGCTTCTGCGACAGCAGTTCGACGCTCTTACTGAAGAAGATAGCCCAGGTGATCACGGACGCCAGAACCAGGCCGATCATCACAATCTTAACCACGATGTCAGCATGATGATACATGCCCCAGACGGAGAGATCCGTCTGCATCAAATTATTACCCACTCTGTATCTCCAGGACGCAAATCACAAAATCTGACCGTAATAATATCAAAACGTCGTCGAATTGATAGTAGTTCTCATTAGTATTTACATACTGCCGTAATTTTCGTTCACTTTCCTTGCGCTTACGCAGTAAAAATTTCTTATGCGTATTTTTGCTAATATTTTCTGCTTATTCGATAAGCCCCCGGGTGCAGATTTTTACAATCGTGGTAGTCTGGACGTCCAGACGTATAAAAACAGGGTTAGCGAACATGACAAAGAAGCATCTTGATACCACGCTGGTACAGGCAGGACGCAGCAAAAAATACACTCAGGGATCGGTCAACAGCGTGATTCAACGCGCCTCTTCGCTGGTATTTGATACCGTCGAGGATAAAAAAATAGCCACGCGCAACCGCGCCAAAGGCGGGCTGTTCTATGGCCGTCGTGGCACGCTAACCCATTTTTCACTTCAGGAAGCCATGTGCGAACTGGAAGGCGGCGTGGGCTGCGCCCTGTTCCCCTGTGGTGCGGCGGCAGTCGCCAATACCATTCTGGCGTTTGTGGAACAGGGCGACCATATCCTGATGACCAATACCGCTTATGAACCAAGCCAGGATTTTTGCACCAAAATCCTCAGCAAGCTCGGCGTGACCACCGGCTGGTTCGATCCGCTGATTGGCGAAGGTATCGCTGAACTTATCCAGCCGAACACGCGCATTATGTTTCTGGAATCCCCAGGCTCTATCACCATGGAAGTGCACGACGTCCCGGCTATTGTGAAAGCAGTGCGCAGCAAAGCCCCCGAGGCAATCATCATGATCGACAACACCTGGGCGGCGGGCGTCCTGTTCAGGGCGCTGGAATTCGACATTGATATCTCTATTCAGGCAGCAACCAAATATCTGATTGGCCACTCTGATGGCATGATCGGTACTGCGGTATCCAACGCGCGCTGCTGGGATCAACTTCGGGAGAATGCCTACCTGATGGGCCAGATGGTGGATGCGGATACAGCCTACATGACCAGCCGCGGTATCCGTACGCTGGGGGTGCGCCTGCGTCAGCACCATGAAAGCAGTCTGAAGGTGGCCGAATGGCTGGCCCGGCACCCGCAGGTCGAGCGCGTTAACCATCCGGCGCTTCCGGGCAGCAAAGGCCATGAATTCTGGCAACGTGACTTTACGGGCAGTAGCGGGTTGTTCTCATTTGTTCTTAAAAAACGGCTCAGTAACGACGAACTGGCGAACTACCTGGATCATTTTACCCTCTTCAGCATGGCTTACTCCTGGGGCGGGTTTGAATCCCTGATCCTGCCTAACCAGCCGGAGCAAATTGCGGCTCTGCGCCCCGGTGGAGAAGTGGATTTCAGCGGCACGCTGATCCGACTGCATATTGGTTTAGAAGATGTTGACGATTTAATTGCGGATTTAGCGGCAGGGTTTGAACGTATCGTGTAGAGTGCATGCTGAAAATGTACTCCCCGGACGCTTTTGTGAACACTGCCACCAGAAAAGTCTGCATTAGTTGCGCCCGCGATCAAACCCCACGGGCGAATTAGGGAGTACAATAGCGCTATATCTGCATCTGCTGTTCCACAGGAAAGTCCATGGCTGTTATTCAAGATATTATTGCGGCGCTCTGGCAACACGATTTTGCCGCGCTGGCGGACCCTCACGTTGTAGGTATCGTCTATTTCGTGATGTTCGCAACCCTGTTTCTGGAAAATGGATTACTGCCAGCCTCATTTTTACCCGGTGACAGCCTGCTTTTACTGGCCGGGGCATTAATCGGTAAAGGCGTCATGGACTTCACGCCGACGATGGTCATACTCACCTCCGCTGCCAGCCTCGGTTGCTGGCTGAGCTATCTGCAGGGCCGCTGGCTCGGCAATACGCGCGTCGTGAAAGGCTGGCTGGCGCAGTTACCGCATAAATATCATCAACGTGCGACCTGCATGTTTGACCGCCACGGTCTGCTGGCGCTGCTGGCCGGGCGTTTTCTGGCGTTTGTTCGCACGCTGCTGCCGACCATGGCAGGCATTTCCGGGCTGTCAAACCGCCGCTTCCAGTTCTTTAACTGGTTGAGCGCCCTGCTGTGGGTAGGCGTGGTGACCACGCTTGGCTACGCGCTGAATATGATCCCCTTTGTGAAACACCACGAAGACCAGGTAATGACCTTCCTGATGATCCTCCCGCTTTTCCTGCTGGTCGCGGGACTGCTCGGGACGATTGCGGTCGTGATTAAGAAGAAATACTGCAGCGCATGATATAAAAAAGCCGGGTGACGTTACGCTTACCCGGCTGGACTCTCCCCTCAGGTCCCCTGCATCATTCTGATGCGCGACGCATCTTCCCCCGGCGTGACGCCGAAGTAACGCTTAAACTCCCGGCTAAACTGCGACGCACTTTCATAGCCCACCCGCATCGCCGCCGCGCTGGCCTTCATGCCGTCGTGGATCATCAGCATACGAGCCTTATGCAGCCGATAGGTTTTGAGATACTGCAGCGGCGAGGTGCTGGTCACCGACTTAAAATTATGATGAAACGCCGAGACGCTCATGTTTGCTTCCGCCGCCAGCTGGTCAACGCTCAGGTTTTCCGTGTACTGGCTTTCGATACGCTTGAGCACGCGGCTAATCAGGCTGAAGTGCGTCTGGCGGCTGACCAGCGCGAGTAATGCCCCACCGCCCGGCCCCAGCAGCACATGGTAAAGAATTTCGCGGATAATCTGTTTGCCCAGGATGCGTGCATCCAGCGGCCGTTCCATAACGTCGAGCAGACGCTCAATGGCGCAGAGGATCTCCTCGGATAACGTCGCGGAGTTAATCCCGCTCGCGGGCATCGACGGCCGGAACAATGCGTCCTCGCCAATCTCCATCAGCAGCTCCTGCAGCTGAAGGATATCGACATTTAAACGAATGCCCGCCAGCGGTACCGCTTCTGTCGCGAAAGTTTCACATTCGAAGGGTAAAGGGACTGTGAGCAGCAGATATTCATTGGTGTCATACCGGAACACGCGCTCATTGATATAGCCAATTTTATGGCCTGAAAAGAGAAAAACGATGCCCGGCTGGTACATGACCGGTGTGCGTGTCCCTGGCTGCGTCCCATACAGAAGACGAATGTCAGGCAACATGTCACCGACACCATTTTCTTTATCAATCAGTCTTTTAATCTGCGCAGTAAGCTGAAGGCAGATCGCTTCACGGTTCATTTTACGTTACTCCGGCTACGGTTTCCGACGTTGACAGTGTGCGCAGTTTACCGTGTTTTCTCCAGCGCTCTGTAGAAATGGGCAAGACATCGGCAGGAATGTGCATTGAGAGGATAGCCCCGGACGGCCACAATGTGCAGCATCAGGTCGCCTTCAGCGCCACCACGGTTTTTCACCCACATAAGGGAACGAGCAATGAATAATTTTAATCTCCACACCCCAACCCGCATTCTGTTTGGTAAAGGCGCTATCGCCGACCTGCGCGCACAGATCCCCGCTGATGCCCGCGTACTGATCACCTACGGTGGCGGCAGCGTGAAAAAAACCGGCGTACTGGATCAGGTTTACAGCGCGCTGGAAGGTCTGGACGTGCGTGAGTTCGGCGGTATCGAGCCTAACCCGTCTTATGAAACACTGATGAACGCGGTCAAGATCGCCCGTGATGAAAAAGTCACCTTCCTGCTGGCAGTCGGCGGCGGCTCCGTCCTGGACGGCACCAAATTCATCGCCGCTGCGGCGCACTACGCGGACGGTATTGACCCGTGGCACATTCTGGAAACCCGCGGCAGCGATATCAAAAGCGCGATCCCAATGGGTTCCGTGCTGACCCTGCCTGCGACCGGTTCTGAATCCAACAAAGGTGCCGTTATCTCCCGTAAAACCACGGGTGATAAGCAGGCCTTTATGAACGATCACGTTCAGCCTGTATTCGCCATCCTCGATCCGGTTTACACCTACACCCTGCCTGCACGTCAGGTCGCGAACGGTGTGGTTGATGCGTTTGTGCACACCGTTGAGCAGTACGTTACCTACCCGGTAGATGCCAAAATTCAGGATCGCTTCGCGGAAGGCATTCTGCTGACGCTGATTGAAGACGGCCCGACAGCGCTGAAAGAGCCGGAAAACTACGATGTGCGCGCCAACGTGATGTGGGCGGCAACCCAGGCGCTGAACGGTCTGATCGGTGCCGGCGTGCCGCAGGACTGGGCAACCCATATGCTGGGCCACGAACTGACGGCCATGCACGGTCTGGATCACGCGCAAACGCTGGCCGTCGTCCTGCCTGCACTGTGGAACGAAAAACGTGATACCAAACGCGCCAAACTGCTGCAGTACGCTGAGCGCGTGTGGAACATCACCGAAGGTTCTGACGATGCGCGTATCGACGCGGCTATTGAAGCAACCCGCAGCTTCTTTGAAGGTCTGGGCGTGCCAACGCGTCTGTCCGGCTATGGTCTGGATGGCAGCTCCATCCCTGCCCTGCTGGCGAAACTTGAAGAACACGGTATGACCCAGTTGGGCGAGCACGGCGACATTACGCTGGAAGTGAGCCGTCGTATCTACGAAGCGGCACGCTAAGCGTTTTTGACATCCCGCCTTTCGTTTTTTGACATTTCGTCCAGACTTAATGCACATCACATCGTCGGGGGTTCCCTCCGACGATGAGCACCTGAAGGAGGAAAAATGGCAAACCAAACCGTAATCAAGCTGCAGGATGGCAACGTGATGCCCCAACTGGGGCTAGGTGTATGGAAAGCCGGTAACGACGAGGTCGTCTCCGCCATTCATAAAGCACTGGAAGTCGGCTATCGGTCGATTGATACCGCCGCCGCGTACAAAAATGAGGACGGCGTGGGTAAGGCACTGGCCAGCGCTGGCATGCCCCGCGACGATCTTTTCATTACCACCAAACTGTGGAACGACGATCAAAAACGCCCCCGCGAAGCCTTGCAGGAGAGTCTGGACAAACTCCAGCTCGATTTCGTCGATCTCTATCTGATGCACTGGCCAGTCCCGGCTATCGATCACTATGTTGACGCCTGGCAAGGGATGATTGAGCTGCAGCAGGCAGGGCTGGTGAAAAGCATCGGCGTGTGTAATTTCCAGGTTCACCACCTGCAGCGCCTGATTGACGAGACGGGTGTCGCGCCGGTTATCAACCAGATTGAGCTGCACCCGCTGATGCAGCAGCGTCAGCTTCACGCCTGGAACGCCACGCACAAGATCCAGACCGAGTCCTGGAGCCCGCTGGCACAGGGCGGTGAAGGGGTGTTCGACCAGAAAATTATTCGCGATCTCGCGGATAAATACGGCAAGACGCCGGCGCAAATCGTTATTCGCTGGCATCTGGATAACGGCCTGGTGGTGATCCCGAAATCGGTCACGCCATCGCGTATCGCTGAGAACTTCGACGTCTGGGATTTCCGCTTGGATAAAGATGAACTGAGTGAAATTGCGAAGCTGGACAAGAGCAAGCGTTTAGGCCCGGATCCCGATCAGTTTGGCGGGTGAATAAAAAAACCCCGGCTCGCCGGGGTTTTTATTTTTTACGCTTTACGTTTCACGGGTTTCTTCGCACTGGCGTTACCGTTTGAACGCTGATGCACAATCGGCGTGTGCTTGGTCAATGCCGGACGCGTATGGCGGTTCTGGCGGCGCGCTTCACGCATCTCGTCAAGCGTAGGCGCAGGCACCAGGCAGTCGCGGCGCGAGCCGATCAGATGCTTTTTACCCATATCTTCCAGCGCCTGACGGATCAGCGGCCAGTTAGCCGGATCGTGGTAGCGCAGCAGTGCTTTATGCAGACGGCGCTGTTTATCCCCTTTCGGCACCACCACATCTTCACTCTTATAGCCAATTTTACCCAGCGGGTTCTTGCCGGTGTAATACATGGTCGTTGAGTTTGCGAGCGGTGATGGATAGAAGTTCTGCACCTGATCCAGACGGAAGCGACGCTGTTTCAGCCACAGCGCCAGGTTCACCATGTCCTCATCGCGCGTGCCAGGGTGCGCGGAGATGAAGTATGGGATCAGATACTGCTCTTTACCCGCCTGCTTCGAGTAGGTGTCAAACAGCTCTTTAAAGCGATCGTAGCTGCCCATACCCGGCTTCATCATCTTGGACAGCGGGCCTTCTTCGGTATGCTCAGGGGCAATCTTCAGGTAGCCACCCACGTGATGCGTCGCCAGCTCTTTGATGTAGCGCGGATCTTCCACGGCGATATCGTAACGTACCCCGGAGGCGATCAGGATCTTCTTGATCCCTTTCAGGTCACGCGCACGACGATAAAGGTTGATCGTCGGTTCATGGTTGGTATCCATGTGCTGACAGATATCCGGATACACGCACGACAGACGACGGCAGGTCTGTTCCGCGCGCGGTGACTTACAGCGCAGCATGTACATGTTGGCAGTCGGACCGCCCAGATCGGAGATCACCCCGGTGAAGCCAGGCACGGTATCGCGAATGGCTTCGATCTCATTGATGATCGAATCTTCGGAGCGACTCTGAATAATGCGCCCTTCGTGCTCGGTAATGGAGCAGAAGGAGCAGCCGCCGAAGCAGCCGCGCATGATGTTTATTGAGAAACGGATCATCTCATACGCCGGAATTCGGCTCTCGCCGTATGCCGGATGCGGCACGCGTTTGTACGGCAGCGCGAAGACGCTGTCCATCTCTTCGGTGGAAAGCGGGATTGCCGGCGGGTTGATCCAGATAAAGCGCTCACCGTGCTTTTGCATCAGCGCACGCGCGCAGCCCGGGTTGGTTTCGTGGTGCAGAATACGGGACGCATGCGCGTAGAGCACTTTATCGGCTTTGACCTTCTCAAAGGAAGGCAGCAGCACGTAGGTTTTTTCCCACGGTTTCGGGCGCGGCGGCTGAACAACGATAGCTTTCGTTTCGGCTTTCTTTGGCTCTACCGGCTTGTTATCCGCACACGGCAGATCGTCGCCGTACGGGTGCGGGATCGGGTCGATTTTACCCGGCATATCAATGATACGGGAATCCACCCCGCTCCAGCCCGGCAGCGCCTCTTTCACCATGATCGCGGTGTTGCGCACGTCGCGGATGCTGCTCACCGGCTCACCCTGTGAGAGACGGTGCGCCACTTCCACCAGCGGACGTTCACCGTTACCGTAAATCAGCATATCGGCTTTGGAATCCACCAGCACCGAACGGCGCACGGTGTCTGACCAGTAGTCATAGTGCGCGGTACGGCGCAGACTCGCCTCGATGCCGCCCAGGATAACCGGCACGTCTTTCCAGGCTTCTTTGCAGCGTTGGGTGTAGACCAGCGTCGCGCGGTCAGGACGTTTACCCGCGACGTTATCCGGCGTGTAGGCATCGTCATGACGCAGCTTACGGTCGGCGGTATAGCGGTTGATCATCGAGTCCATATTGCCTGCGGTCACGCCGAAGAAAAGGTTGGGTTTCCCCAGACGCATAAAGTCGTCTTTGCTGTTCCAGTCAGGCTGGGCGATGATCCCCACACGGAAGCCCTGCGCTTCAAGCATACGGCCACAGATAGCCATGCCAAAGCTCGGGTGGTCGACATAGGCATCGCCCGTCACCAGAATGATATCGCAGCTGTCCCAGCCCAGTTGGTCCATCTCTTCCCGGGACATCGGCAGGAACGGCGCCGGTCCAAAGCAGGCCGCCCAGTACTGGGGCCAGGAGAAGAGGTCACGATCCGGCTGGATCAGGGAAATTGCGCTCATAGTGCTTCCGAAGAAAAAATAGACAAAAGGAGCGGGATTATACGCTGTTAGTCCGCCGGATTTGAAGAAAAGGATGCAAGAAGTAAACAGAAAATCCTGGAAGCCGTTAAAATACAGCGCACTGTTAATTTTGGATCATAATATCCACTATATCTTGCGGTAATCAGTTACCGGGATGCATTCTGGCACGGAGTTTCTTTGTGAAGTTCAACGATTCGTTACATGTGTCCCAGCTGCGGGTTGTGCTTCACCTCTGCGGTTTTCTGGTTCTTCTGTACAGCCTGTCCATGCTGCCGCCGATGGTTATCGCCCTGCTGAATAAAGAGCGAACCTACTTTGCTTTTTTAACCACCTTTTTGACCTTTTTCACCCTTGGCGGACTCACCTGGCGGGCAACACGTCATTCCGGTATACAGCTGCGCACCCGTGACGGTTTCGTGATTATCGTTCTGTTCTGGCTGCTGTTTTCATTGATTAGCGCCATGCCGTTATGGATGGATGACGGTCTGCAACTCTCCTTTTCCGATGCGCTCTTTGAAGGGGTCTCAGGGATCACCACCACCGGGGCGACGGTGATTGGGGACGTCAGTGCCCTGCCGAAGTCGTACCTTTATTACCGCGCTCAGCTCAATTTCATTGGCGGATTAGGGGTCATCGTACTGGCCGTCGCGGTCCTGCCGCTGCTCGGTATCGGTGGCATGAAGCTATATCAGTCGGAAATGCCTGGGCCGTTCAAGGAGGAGCGCCTGACGCCCCGACTCGCCGATACCGCGCGTACGCTGTGGGTAACCTATCTGGCGCTGGGACTGGTCTGCACGCTGGCGTACTGGCTGGCGGGCATGCCCTTTTTTGACGCCGTCTGTCACGGGCTTTCCACCGTCTCATTGGGTGGGTTTTCAACCCGAAGTGAGAGCATCGGGTTTTACGACAGCCACGCGATTGAGCTTGTCGCCGGGGCTTTTTCACTGCTTTCCGCGTTTAACTTTACCCTCTGGTATGTCGTCATCGCGCGCCGCACGCTGAAACCGATTCGGCGCAGCCCGGAGGTGAAATTCTTTCTCGGTGCCGCCACCGTCATTATCGCCATCACCGCCTGGCAGGTGTGGCACGCGGGGATGTACAACGGCACCGACAGCCTGGTACATGCCTTCTTTCTGGCCAGCTCCATGATGACCGACAACGGTCTTTCGACGGCCGATTACGCACACTGGCCACCCCACACCATTTTCCTGCTGTTGAGCGCCAGCTTTTTTGGCGGCTGCGTCGGCTCTACCTGCGGCGGGATCAAAGCGCTGCGTTTTCTCATCATGTTTAAGCAGTGTATTCAGGAGATGAATCAACTCGCGCATCCGCGCGCGCTGCTGAGTATTAAGGTCGGCAAAAGCGTCGTGAATGAACGCGTTCTGCGCTCGGTGTGGAGCTTCTTTTTTCTCTACGTGATGATAACGGGCTTTTTCGTCTGGGCGCTGAACCTGCTGGGATACGATCTGTTCACGTCATTTGCCACCGTTGCGGCCTGCATTAACAATATGGGGCTGGGGTTCGGCGAAACGGCATCGACCTTCGGGACGTTAAAAGACGAGGCCAAGCTGTTGATGTGTGCGGCGATGATTATGGGACGTCTGGAAATTTATCCGGTGCTGATCCTGTGCTCACGCTTTTTCTGGCGGGCATAAAAATTCCCGGCGAACCGGGAATCGTATCGTGGTTTAGGGTGCCGGGTTGACCAGCATCTGGCCGACGGATCCCCTGTCCATCATCTCCAGCGTCTGGCTGTGGAACAGGAACGGGAAGTGCGGCCACGAAGGCTGTCCGTAGTAGACCAGCAGTTCGACCTGCCCATCCACCCAGACGGTATCCTTCCAGCCCCTGTCTTCGGGGAACGGCATCGCGCCATTGACGTTGCGGATCAGGAAACTCACCCCTTCGATATGGAACGACTGCGGCATGTCCGAGCGAACCGTCCAGCGCTCCCAGGTACCCTGCTGCGCGGTAATATCGATACGGTTAACGTCCCACAGCGTGCCGTTGATCCCCGGGTCGTCGCCCAGGCTGATATCGCGGCTGCGCACCGGCGAACCGCTCATGATCTCCTGCGGAAGCAGGCGCATCGGCAGGCTATCGGTCACCAACGGCAGCAGGCCGGTAGGACGCAGGGTCAGCACCAGGGTGGAGACCAGGATACTCGACGGCTCAAAGAAACCGCGAATGCGGTCCACAATGCTGGCCGCTTCGCCACAGGTGATCGACACCTCATCACCGTTGGTCATATCAATAAGGATTTCGCGGCGTTCACCTGGCGACAGCGCCAGCTGCTTCACGGAAACCGGGGCCGGTAAAAAGCCCTGGTCGCCGGAGATGACGTGTAGCGCGCGGCCATCGCTCATTTGCAGCTGGTAGCGGCGCGAGTTAGAGGCATTCAGCAGACGCAGACGTACCCATCCGCGCGACACTTCGACATACGGACTTTGCGCGCCGTTAACCAGCAGCGTATCGCCAACGAAGCCACCGCTGCCCGGCTCGCTGTATTCCGGCGTGCCGAAATTATCCAGCCGTTTGTCCTGAATAATGACCGGAAAATCATCCACGCCATAGTGGTTCGGGATTGGCAGGGATTTACTGATTTCATCTTCCACCAGCCACATGCCGGCCAGGCCGTTATATACCTGCTGGGCCGTGCGGTTAGGGGTATTAGCATGATACCAGAGCGTCGCCGCGCTCTGACGAATCGGCAGAACGGGCGCCCAGTCAGCATTAGGCGACATCATGCGTGCCGCGCCGCCAAGCAGCGGGCCAGGCACCTGTAAACCACTGATGGTCATGGCGACATTTTCTGTCGTACGGTTACTGTAGATCAGCTTAACGTCATCGCCATTCCACACGCGTATGGTCGGCCCAAGGTAACGCCCGTTAATGCCCCACACCGGCGCACGCGTGCCCTGGGTAAAGGACCAGTGGCTGCGCTGTAGCGTCAGGAAAAGCGGCTGCCCGCGACGGGATTCTATTAACGGCGGAATGGGCAGCGGCTGTTGCTGCCCGGCGGCGTTGGCTGTCAGCGGCAGCGCACCCGCACAAAGGGCGATCCCGGAAGCCTGAATAAACTGACGCCGACTGAATGACATATAAGCTCCATCTGAAACGACTAACAACGCGGGAATTCGTTTTCCCTTTTAACGCCGGCTTACTTCTTACCGGCGGCTTCTCTCTCTGCGACTTCTTTGTCGAGCAGCGCAATATGCTGAGCCATCAGTTCACGGCAGTGTGCTGCCAGCTCGCGAACCTGATCTTTACCGTATTTGCTGGTATCCACCGGCGGCAGCATTTCGACAATCACCAGCCCGTTATTCAGGCGGTTAAGATTAATCTTATTAGAAGTATTGGAAACACACACAGGAATAATTGGAACACCTGCCGCAATTGCAGCATGAAACGCACCGGTTTTGAACGGCAGCAGGCCACGACCACGGCTGCGCGTCCCTTCCGGGAACATCCAGATTGAGATCCTGCGCTTTTTGAAGTGATTAACCACTTCAGCAATAGTGCTGTGCGCTTTCGCGCGGTTGTTACGGTCAATCAGCAGGTTACCGGTCAGCCAGTACAGCTGGCCGAAAAAAGGGATCCACAGCAGGCTCTTTTTGCCCACGGTCACGGTCGGTGGCAGAACAATGTTGGAGGCCGTCACCATATCGTAGTTGTTCTGATGGTTAGCGATAAAGATGGCGTTACCGAAGTTCTCAGCCCCTTCCGGCAGGCGTTTTTCAACCTTCAGGCCAAACAGCGGCGCAAGGCGGCCGAACATATGGCCGAAGGTGGCGACATGTTTCGGATTGCGCGGACTGAACAGGCAATAAATAGAGCCGAAAATACAGACCAGAATGCAGTAAATAATGGTAAGAATTAAACGAACAATGAATAGCATAGCGACCTCTGAAGCCCTGACAGCTGACAATTATACTTCACCTGTGGCCAGGTAAGGACTTTATTACGAGCGCGTATTGTTAATCGCAACGCACGAATTAACAACGATTTTACGGGAAATTTTATTGAAATTCCCCCTCCGGAACAGAGGGGGAGATAACGGCGTTACTCTTCGCTGTCGCCCGCGGTACTGCGTGCAGGAGAGTCAATCTCCACGCGGTCAATACGCTGCAGGCCGCGCATCAGCGAGCCGCGTCGACCGCGCTCGCCCACCACTTTCTGCAACTCTTCCGGACGAAGCTTGATTTTACGTTTGCCGACATGAATGGTCAGCGTGCTCTGCGGCGGTAGAATAAAGAGGTGCGCCAGACCATCTACCCCTTTCGCCGCTTCCGCTGACGGGATGCTGATGATCTTGTTGCCCTTGCCTTTTGACAATTCCGGCAGGTCGCTGACCGGGAACATCAGCATACGTCCGGCGGCAGTGATCGCCAGCAGCATATCGCTGTCGTTTTCCACCACCAGCGGCGGCATCACATGCGCGTTGTCAGGCAGGCTGATCAGCGCCTTACCGGCACGGTTGCGGGAAACAAGATCGTTAAAGGTACAGATAAAGCCGTACCCCGCGTCAGACGCCAGCAGCAGTTTCTGGTCATCGGCTTCCATCAGCATATGGTCAACCGTTGCACCCGGCGGCAGCGTCAGCTTACCGGTAAGCGGTTCGCCCTGTCCGCGGGCAGAAGGCAGCGTGATCGGGTCGATGGCGTAGCTGCGCCCCGTCGAGTCGATAAAGGCGACCGGCTGGTTGCTCTTACCTTTCACGGCCGCTTTAAAGCTATCGCCCGCCTTGTAGCTCAACCCTGGCGCGTCGATATCGTGACCTTTAGCACTGCGCACCCAGCCGCTCTGAGACAGCACAATGGTGACCGGCTCAGATGGCTGCATGTCGTGCTCATTCATCGCCTTCGCTTCTTCGCGCTCATGCAGCGGAGAACGACGGTCGTCACCGAATGCATCGGCGTCAGCCTGCAGCTCTTTCTTGAGCAGGTTGTTCATCTTGCGTTCGGACGCGAGGATCGCCTGCAGCTGATCGCGCTCTTTTTCAAGTTCGTTCTGCTCACCGCGGATCTTCATCTCTTCGAGTTTGGCGAGATGACGCAGTTTCAGCTCAAGGATCGCTTCGGCCTGGGTTTCACTGATGTCAAAGCGCGACATCAGCGCCGGCTTCGGCTCGTCCTCGGAACGGATTATCTCAATAACTTCGTCGATATTGAGGAACGCCACCAGCAAACCTTCAAGGATGTGCAGGCGTTTAAGCACTTTTTCCAGTCGATAGTTCAGACGGCGGCGAACGGTATCGCGGCGGAACGTCAGCCATTCGCTCAGGATCTCCAGCAGGTTTTTCACTGCAGGACGACCGTCGAGGCCGATCATGTTCAGGTTGATGCGGTAGCTTTTTTCCAGATCGGTGGTGGCAAACAGGTGGTTCATCACCTGCTCCATATCCACGCGGTTGGAACGCGGCACGATCACCAGACGCGTCGGGTTTTCGTGGTCGGATTCGTCGCGCAGGTCATCCACCATCGGCAGCTTTTTATTGCGCATCTGGGAGGCAATCTGTTCCAGCACTTTCGCGCCGGAGACCTGGTGCGGCAGCGCGGTGATGACCACTGCGCCGTCCTCTTTGGTCCACACCGCACGCATGCGCACGGAGCCGCGGCCGTTCTGGTAGATTTTGCGGATTTCCGCGCGCGAGGTGATGATTTCGGCCTCGGTCGGGTAGTCCGGCCCCTGCACGATATCCAGCAGATCGTCCAGCGTGGTTTTCGGCTGTTCAATCAGGGTGATGGCGGCTTTCGCCACTTCACGCAGGTTGTGCGGCGGAATGTCCGTCGCCATACCCACCGCGATACCGGTAGTGCCGTTCAGCAGGATGTTCGGCAGACGCGCAGGCAGCATTTTCGGCTCCTGCATCGTACCGTCGAAGTTTGGCACCCAGTCCACGGTTCCCTGACCCAACTCGCCCAGCAGCACTTCAGCGTAGCGGGAGAGACGGGATTCGGTATAACGCATCGCTGCGAAGGATTTAGGATCGTCCGGCGCGCCCCAGTTCCCCTGACCATCCACCAGCGGATAACGGTAAGAGAACGGCTGTGCCATCAGCACCATCGCTTCATAACAGGCGCTGTCGCCGTGCGGATGGTATTTACCCAGTACGTCACCGACGGTACGGGCGGATTTTTTGAACTTGGCGGTCGCATTCAGCCCCAGCTCGGACATCGCATAGACGATGCGGCGCTGAACGGGCTTCAGGCCATCCCCGATAAACGGCAACGCCCTGTCCATGATGACGTACATGGAGTAGTTCAGGTAGGCGTTTTCCGTGAATTCATGTAGCGCGAGGCGCTCTGCCATATCGCTCATTATGTGTGATTCCTCAACTCAGAAACCGAAAGGTTTCAGGCAATATTGCCGCAGATACTACCTTATCTGGCGTGTTGAGTCACAAAGAAAAAGGGCCGCATCCGCGGCCCTTTCGGGGTTATTTGTTCAGTTTGATAACCTGCTTCACGTCGATTTCAAAATCGTTCCACTCTTTATCGACTTTACCCTGGATTTCCACCTTATCCTGCGGGGTTACGGTCACGCCGTTCCAGCGCTTGTGGTCAATCTCCACGTTAACCGTACCGGTCTCATCGCGGAAGGTGTAGCGGTCATCAGACAGGCGCTGAGTGATGTTCCCGCGCAGCTTCACCCAGCTGTCGTCCTTCATGTCCTTCACTTTCACCGCGGTGGTGAGGTTCGCGTCATTATCGACAAAACCGCCCGCCTGCGTCTGGGCCTGGGTTTGTGCGGCAGAGGGGCCGTTAAATCCGCCCTGTGCAGCAAAAACAGGGGCAGTGGTCATCATCATGATGGCGGCAATCGCAGCGAATTTTTTCATATTAACTCTCCCTTTAATGTGGTTTCGCAGTCCATTTAACAGGGTAAACCTTAACAACTTCTTAAGGGAAAAATTTATTTATTATTACTGTACAGCAGGCTGATGCAGAGGGTTTACTGACGTTATCAAGGAGGGAACATGCGCATTTTACTGGTTGAAGACGACAAGTTGATCGGCGATGGCATCAAAGCGGGGTTAAGCAAAATGGGCTTTAGCGTGGACTGGTTCACCGACGGAAAAACCGGCCAGACCGCGCTTCATTCTGCACCGTATGATGCCGTAGTGCTGGATCTGACGCTGCCGGAAATCGACGGACTGGAGATTCTGCGCGCCTGGCGCGAAAGCGGACGCCGCGAGCCGGTATTGATTCTGACGGCGCGGGATGCGTTGAACCAGCGTGTCGAAGGGCTGCGTCTGGGGGCGGATGATTACCTGTGCAAGCCCTTTGCACTGATCGAAGTGGCTGCCCGCCTTGAGGCGCTGGTGCGCCGAAGCCACGGCCAGACCCGCAGCGAGTTGCACCACGGAAAGGTCACGCTCGATCCCACCAGTCTCGTGGCCACGCTGGACGGCGAAACGCTGACGCTCAAGCCGAAAGAGTTCGCCCTGCTGGAGCTGCTGATGCGTAACGCGGGCCGCGTGCTGCCGCGCAAGCTGATCGAGGAAAAGCTCTACACCTGGGACGACGACGTCTCCAGCAACGCCGTTGAAGTCCACGTCCACCATCTTCGTCGTAAACTGGGCAGCGAATTTATCCGCACCGTGCACGGTATCGGCTATACCCTGGGTGACGCATGAAACTGACTCAACGCCTGAGCCTGAAGCTGCGCCTGACGCTCCTCTTTTTAGTGCTGTCGCTGACGGCGTGGTTTGCCGCAAGCCTGGTCGCCTGGCAGCAGACCACCCACACGCTGGATAAGCTGTTCGATACGCAGCAGATGCTGTTTGCCAAACGGCTGTTGACCATGGATCTGGATGAGATCCGGGCCCCCGAACGGATGCGTGAGATCCCCAAAAAAGCGAAGCACGGTCGTCTGGATGACGACGCGCTGGCCTTCGCCATCTACGCCACCGACGGCAAGATGATATTAAATGACGGCGAAAACGGGCGGGACATTCCGTACCACTATCGCCGCGACGGGTTTGATAATGGACGGCTGCAGGGCGACAACGACGAGTGGCGTTTTTTATGGCTCACCTCACCCGACGGAAAGTACCGCGTGGTGGTCGGCCAGGAGTGGGAGTATCGCCAGGAGATGGCGGTAGATGTGGTCAGCTCCCAGTTGACCCCGTGGCTGGTCGCGCTGCCCCTGATGCTGTTGTTGCTTATTGTTCTGCTGAGCCGGGAGCTGAAACCGTTAAAAAAACTGGCGCAGACCCTGCGCTCCCGCTCACCGGATGCCACCGACGCGCTCCCGACTCAGGGGGTTCCCACTGAGGTGCGCCCGCTGCTCGACTCGCTGAACCATCTGTTCACGCGAACCCAGGAGATGATGACCCGCGAGCGTCGTTTTACCTCAGATGCCGCGCACGAGCTACGCAGCCCTCTCGCAGCCCTGAAGGTGCAAACCGACGTGGCGCAACTGTATCAGGACGATCCGCAGGCGCAGCAAAAAGCGCTGGCGCAGCTGCATGCGGGTATCGATCGCGCATCCCGGCTGGTGGATCAGCTCCTTACGCTGTCGCGTCTGGACTCGCTGGATAACCTCGACGATATCGAACCGATCGTGATGGCCGATCTCCTGCAGTCGGCAGTGCTGGATATCTGGCATCCGGCACAGCAGGCCGGGATTGATATTCGCCTGAACATTCATGCTCCACAGATCACACGTCAGGGCCAGCCGCTGCTGCTGAGCCTGCTGGTGCGTAACCTGCTGGACAACGCCGTGCGTTATAGCCCGCAGGGCAGCGTGGTGGACGTCACGCTGGACACCCGGCGTTTTACCGTGCGTGACACCGGCCCCGGCGTTTCCACCGATGCGCTGGCGCGTATTGGTGAGCGTTTTTATCGCCCACCGGGACAGGATGCAACGGGTAGCGGCCTGGGGTTATCTATCGTCAGGCGCATTGCCGCCCTGCATGGTATGCGCGTCGCGCTGGGCAATGCGGCAGAAGGCGGCTTCGAAGTGAAGGTCAGCTGGTAAGGGATTATTGCGTTTAATGCAAAAGACTTTGCACATTTTGCTCATTTAACCGCATCGCTCGCGCGCGTAAAATCCTCGCCATACTTTCATCTTCGAGGACACCTCATGAGCAACATTCTGATTATCAACGGTGCAAAAGAATTTGCGCACTCTAAAGGCCAGCTGAATGACACCCTGACCGAGGTCGCGGACGGTTTTCTGCGCGACGCCGGGCATGATGTTAAGGTCGTGCGCGCGGACAGCGATTACGATGTCAACGCGGAAGTGCAGAACTTCCTGTGGGCTGACGTGATTATCTGGCAGATGCCTGGCTGGTGGATGGGTGCCCCCTGGACCGTGAAAAAATACATGGATGATGTCTTCACCGAAGGCCATGGCGCACTGTACGCCAGCGACGGTCGCACCCGCTCCGACGCCTCCAAAAAATACGGTTCTGGCGGCCTGATTCAGGGCAAAAAATATATGCTGTCCCTGACCTGGAACGCACCGCTGGAAGCGTTCACCGAGAAAGATCAGTTCTTCGAAGGGGTGGGCGTTGACGGCGCATATCTGCCGTTCCACAAAGCTAACCAGTTCCTCGGAATGACGCCGCTGCCAACCTTTATCGTTAACGACGTCATCAAAATGCCTGACGTCCCGCGCTATATCGCAGAATATCGCAAGCATCTCGCGGAAATTTTTGCTTAACTGGTAACCTGGAATTAGAAGGAGTTAACCATGCTTACTGTTATTGCTGAAATCCGTACTCGTCCAGGCCAACATCACCGCCAGGCGGTGCTGGATGAGTTCGTGAAAATTATCCCCGCCGTACTGAAGGAAGAAGGCTGCCACGGCTACGCGCCGATGGTCGACGCCACCACCACCGCCAGCTTCCAGGCTACTGCCCCAGACTCGATCATTATGATTGAGCAGTGGGAAACCGTGGCCCATCTTGAAGCCCACCTGCAGACCGCGCACATGAAAGCGTGGAGCGACGCGGTGAAGGGCGATGTGCTGGAAACGCATATCCGCATTCTGGAGCAAGGGGTGTAAGTTTACCCAGTTCCTGATTCCTGCCCTCCCCCTTCCGGGAGAGGGTCAGGGAGGCATATTACCAGTACAACTTCCAGCTTTGGGTAAACCTGACCAGCGCCTCCACGTAGAAGTAGTCCCCCCAGCTCGCGCACTCGTCCACGCCTTTATTGCTTGCCAGATGATAAACGGAGTGCTTCAGCAGCCCAGTGCCCTTCTCATCTTTGCCCATCAGGTAGTGTTTCGTCAGTGACGACATCATTCCTTTTGCCCATTCAGAATACCGCTCGCGATCCGGGTCGGTCACCGGCAGATGCTTCACCAGCTCCAGCAGGCCACATACCGCAATCGCCGCCGAGGACGCGTCGCGTAGCGCATCCGTGCCGACCAGCGCCAGGTCCCAGTGGCAGACGTAATCTTCCGGCAGACGGTTGAGGAAGTAGTTCGCCAGCCGTTTCGACAGGGCAATCATCGTCGCATCACCGGTATAGATGTAGCTCAACAGGAAGCCGTAAATTCCCCACGCCTGCCCGCGCGACCAGCAGGAGTCATCGGCATAGCCTTGCTGAGTATTACCGTAGCGCGCCGCGCCGGTGTGCACATCCATATAGTAGGTGTGGAACGTTGAGGCATCTTCACGGATAAGGTACCTCGCTGCCTGCATCACGTGTGCTTTGGCGGCATCGGCAAAGCGCGGATCGCCCGTCTGTTCGCTCGCCCAGTAGAGCAGCGGCAGGTTCATATTGCAGTCGATAATCATCCGCCCGGCCTGTTCCGGGTCAGCCAGATCGCCCCACGCCTGAATAATCTTTGCCTTCTCGTGGAAGCGCTCCAGCAGCGCCTCCGCCGCCAGCAGCGAGAAGCCACGCGCCTCACGGTTACCGGTCAGTCGCCAGGCCGCCACGCAGGAGAGCGTATACAAAAAGCCCAGATCATGGGTATTTGTGTCGTGGCGCCCGGCGATACGCAGTCCAAACGAGCGCACATGTTTTTCCGCCATCGCGCGGAATTTCGCTTCGCCGCTCATCTCCCACGCCAGCCACAGCTGCCCGGTCCAGAAGCTGGTGGTCCACTCCACGTTGTCGGTCAGCGGATAAAAACCCTGCTGGCAGGTTTCCGCCGGGAACTGCTCACCAAACGCCGTTAAATGGCGGCTAATCAGCGCAAGGACATGGTCGCGTGCTGAACTCAGTTCATCGCGGAATACGCGCGAGTCAACGGGCACGGGGATAGCGGGCAGGCGTTCCTCTGCGATACGACTTAACATATTTCGGTTCCTTCTTTGACGGCTTAATTATCGTGATGAGGGTTCTGCTACGTTCAGCGCGCGGGGGCCGCGCCATTTACTCTGGCAGGCAGATAACGTAAAGGCAGAAATAAACGTGAAGATCAGCGCCGTGGCGCCCATGATGATATAGGTGTTCTCGAAACCGATGCGGTCATACATATAGCCGGCAGGCGACGAGACCACAACATTGCCGACGTACAGCATCGCCTGATATCCCAGCAAATACATGGTGGCGTTAACGCGCTTATCGAAATGTTCGGCAATATATTTAAAGACGGAGACCAGCAGCAGACAAATTTCCAGACCGTACAGCGGCTTAAGAATGGAAATTAACAGATGTGAATCACACAGACCGGAAATAATCAGACGCGCACCGACCACCAGCCCGACAATTAACAGCCCACGTTTGGCGCCAATAGCGTTCACCAGCAGCGGGATCACCATATACATGACAAACTCCATTCCCGACTGCACGGTCCCCAGATAACCAAACACCGCATTGCCCTGGTGAATATCATCAAAGAAGGTCACGAAATAGCGCGAAAACTGCTGCTCGGCGATAAACATCATCCACGCCACACCGGCCACGTACAGACAGAAGGCCCAGAATTTACGGTTACGCAGCAGCGCGTAAACGTCTGACGGGGCAATTTTCTCTTTCGTCAGCACTTCGCCGGCATGTGCGGAGTTAGTGTTCACTTTCAGGCTCAACAGGACAATCAGCATCACCACCGATGCCACGCTGCCCATAATAAAGTTATACGCTGGTGAGAGATTAAACAGCAGGCCGGAGAAGGAGGACGCCACTGCCCAGCCAAGGGAGCCCCACATCCGGATCTGGCCAAATTCCATGCCATTTAAACGGCTAAAACGGTCAGAATAGGATTCGCACGCCGCCACGCCCGCATACCAGGCAAAGCTTAAATAGAGTGCGCCAATAATAATCCCCAGCAGCGTGTTGGACATTAACAGCGGCTGATAGACATAAATAAAGAACGGCGCCATCAGGGCAGACATTGCCACCACAAAATAGAGCAGGTATTTACTCATGCCGATCTTATCGAGAATATAGCCATAAATGGGCTTCAGAATGACGGAGAAAATACCGTTCACCGCAAATACGGTACCAATCACCGAACCACTGAGGTTCGCTTTCTGGCCTAACCAGATAGCCAGCAGGCCAATACTGGCAGACCAGGTAAAGAAATAGAGAAATATAAAACTGCTGATTTTGTAATATTCAGTTCTGTTTGTTGTAGCGGTCTTTTTCATATCATCCTCGCCGACGTGTAGGGTCAGAGTTTTTATAATGAGAACGACAGCTGTCGCTCACTGCCGGGCTCGCGGATAACAACCCGGTTCTCGCTAATATTCAGTTGTGGGACTGCCATAACCGGCTGGCTTTCGCCGGCGACGGCGGCACAACAGAGCCAGCTCTCCCCCTGCGCAAGCGTGGTTTTCAACAGCGGAATGGCAGCGCATTCCGGGAACATAATGCTGCTGTTCGGCGGTGTGACGATGCTGTCCGGTTCACGGTTAACCACCGGAGAGAGATCGACCAGCACGCTGGTGCCGTTACCGGCGACAAGCCAGCATCCGTTCTCACGGATCTGCGGTTCGGTGTTCATCACCGCAAAACCGCCCTCCGCCGTATTCAGTCGACGGGCGCTGTTGATACGGTGCAGGCGCAGGTGCCACTCACCAAACGGCACTTGCCAGGTTTCGATATGGACGTCATGCCACGGAGACCAGCGTGAGTAGAGATAATCGTCAGTGACCCGCACCGCTTCACACTCGCGGCGCCCGCGGAAATAGTTATCCCCGTCTGCCAGCAGCAGCATGGAGTCGCAGGCGGCATGTTTCAGGCCAAACCGTCCGCGCTCAATCGTGAAACCAAAGCGGCTGGAGTAGGCAAATTTGGTGTATTTGGCTTCCGTATTCACGTAGTTATTCAGCTCAAGCTGCCCGGCGGTAAGCAGAGTGACGTGCTGCGACTGACCGGCATGCATCAGGATCTGCTGTGCATGCGGGATGACGCGTTTTTCCGCAAGCGCGGGCAGCGGCTGCTCTTCAGCCTGCCAGAACGGATGGTCCTCCGGCATCGCCAGAATCAGGTAGGTTTTCAGCGCCCAGTATGGCGAGCCGGGGGCGTTATAGTCCTCACACATCGCCAGGTTCGGATAAGCAAAACCGAGGGTCAGAATGCCGTCCCGATCGGTGATGGGCTGTTGCTGCCACCAGCGCAGATGGCGCAGCACGATGCCCTTCACAATCCCCGGGGTGAACACCTCCAGACCGGAAAAGGCGACCGCACTCCAGAAGGCGACCATTGCAAAGCGATAGGTCAGACTGCGACCAAACGGTACCGAGGCACCGTCGGCGGCTGACCAGTAGATAAAGTCTTCGGCGAACAGGCGCGAACGCGCTCGCAGCACCTGCGCCCTCTCCTCGTCACCGCTCAGGGTGGCGTAAATCAGGCCGTAGAAATGGAATGCCATCGAGATGTAATAATCTTTCGGCCGCCCCGGCCCGTCGGAATACCAGCCATCGCCCAGATAATAGGCCTCCATCATCGCAAACCGTCGGTCAATCGCCGTCTGGTCATACGGCAGCCCGGCGCGCTTAAAACCGAGCTGCACCATAATGGCAAAGTAGTTCCAGTTGCTGTCCGGCATTTGCGCATGGGCGATCTGGTTGAGCCATGCGTGCAGGTTCATGACCTCGCGCCCGGTGAAGTGCGCGGTGAGTTTATCCCCCAGCAGGGCAAGCCCCAGACCGTAGGCCGCCATTTCGACCAGACGCTGATCGTAGGGGCCGGTTTCGCCCCAGTAACCGTCACTGTGCGGATCGGTGCCGAGTTTGATCGCGGTAAGGTATTTTTCGCAAAAAGGGCTGGCATCACCGGATGCCAGCAGCGGAAACAGCCCCCATAGCGCACGTGAGAGTCCCTCCATCTGCGCGATATCCGTGCTGTAATGCGCACAGGTTTCGCCCAGCGAAAATCGTGAACTGCCCGGCGCAAACGCCTTATCCAGCGCACTCAACAGAGTATTCAGTGACGCCACGATATCCTGGCGTGAAGACAACGGATTTGATTTTTCTTTATTTGCCGCCCACATACGCTCACCCTCGTAATCAACTGCGGCAAAGCATAGTGAATCCACACGGGGCAGAAATGTTAGCCGTGTCACAGGTAAGAGCGATGAATAAACCCACAGTTAAGAAAATTTAAAAAGGTGGTTTATAAAGAGATTCTGACGGGAAAAAGTTGAGTTTTATTGCACTATGCGCGACACGCCAACATCCGATCATCTGGAGCTGATTACCTTAAATGACACCGTGGTGTCGTTTAGCCGCCTGTTCGCCAATACGGTGCGCTATCACCACTGGCATCAGTGTCTGGAAATTCTCTATGTGGAAGAAGGCTTTGGCGTGGCGATTGTCGATAACCGTCACTACACCATGCGCCCCGGGCGGCTGTTTTTCTTCCCACCGTTTACTCTGCATAAGGTGATGGTGGACGAGAAGGCAGAGGCCCTTTACAGGCGCACCATTATTCATCTCGACCAGCATGCCGTACTGAAAACCCTGCGTGATTTTCCGCAGGCTCAGCAGCGTCTGCAGAAGCTGTCTCATCGTGGCGGCGAGGCCTGGGTCGCTGACCTGGCGCATTGCCAGAAGCATATCGATTATCTTCTTGGCTGTTATCAGCCGCCGCTGAACAGCGAAAACATTGCCGGGCTGTTGATTAGCCTGTTTGCCATGCTGCCGGATGATAACGACGGTGCCCCGGGGAGCAGTCAGGGGGTGGCAAGCCAGGTGATGTTCTGGCTGGATGAGCACTATCGGGAGAAATTTCGCCTGGATGCGCTGGCGGCTGAGCTGGGGAAATCACGCAGCTATGTATCGCGAAAATTTCATGCGGAAACAGGCGAGAAGATCCACGACTATCTGAATACGCTACGGCTGCGAAAAGCCTGCGAGTACTTACTGCACAGCGATGCCAGCGTGCGTGAGATTGCCGCACGGGTGGGATTTTCCGATGTGACGTGGTTTATCAGCGCCTTTAAAAAAGGGATTGGCGAGACGCCGCTGCAGTACCGGAAAAATCATGGCGCGGCGTGATCCCCTCACCCGCTCTTCTTGCCCGGTTTTAACCCGCGATGAAATTCGTTAATGCGCTTCATCGACCTGATGGTGCGCTGGGGCTCCGTTGAGGCTACAGATAAAATAATCATCTCCAGACACAGCAGCACCGTGCCATGGAGCGGAATTTTGCCCTTTTCACCGCCGCGCGGAACGTGGATCACCACGCTGGCCTCTTTGCTGAAGCGCGAGTCCGTAGCATTGGTCAGCAATATCGTGGGAATACCCAGCCGTTTCGCTTCACGCAGCGTGGTTTGTCCTTCCCGGTGGGCCGATTTTTGCGCCATCATCACCAGCACGTCGCCGCGCTGTAAGGCTATCAACTGCTCTGCCAGACCAATGCCGGTGCGGTTGAGTGCAATAGCGGGCAGACCGATACGGCTGAACAGCCGGGAAGTGTACTCGGCCAGAATGCCGGAAGCCCCAATCCCAAAGATCGCGACCTGACGTGCCTGCGCCAGCAACGACACCGCCTGCGCCATTGCGTAGCGGTTGTGCGGCTCGGATAGCACGTCACAGGTATGCTGATGCCCTTCCAGCACAAAATCGATGCTCGCGTTCACGTCGCTGGTGAGCGTATTCACCGTGGTGGACATTTTTTCGCTGGAGGAGACCACCGGCCCAAACCACTGCTCCAGAGTCTGCTTCAGGTCACGCAGCCCGGCAAAGCCAAGAGCCTGAATGGCGCGTACCACCGTAGCGTCCGAGGTTTTCAGCAACGCGGCAATCTCCATCGCCGTCTGCTCCATCACCGCTTCGCGGTTTTCATTGATGTAACGCGCAACCTGCAGCAGGCGCGGCGTGAGCTGGTGCCCCCGCGAGCGAAAGCGGTCGCCATAGACATCAACCCGGGCTTTGTCTTTTCTGATCACTGTGACGCCTCCGGCAGCGGTCGACCGGCAATCTGCGACTGCACCTGGGCGGCCATCAGGCCTAAGGAGGCAAAGGAGTTCGAGATGGCCTCTTCACGGGAGATCAGTACGTAGTGGCCGGTGCGACAGGCATTGAGGAACTGACACCAGCCAGGCATCACGGCATCCATCGCTGCCAGCTCATCCTGCGGTTTGCCGCCGGTATCCCCGCGCCAGGTGGCAAAGACAAAATCTGCATCCAGCTCGGGCAGACGCTCGGCGCTGACGTCAATTCGACCGCCGTCAGGGATGGACTCAATCAGCGGCGGGAATGTGAATCCTGCGTCGCGCAGCACGCGCCCCAGCGAGTGGTAGCTGTGCATGGCGTTGATTTTGCCCTGGTTGGCCTGTATCACCGACACGGTAATGTTGCGGGTGTCGATGGTCGCTTTCAGGGCGTTAATCTGCTCCTGATAGCGACGTTCAAGGATCTTCAGCCGGGCTTCGGTGCCCGTGAGCTGTGCGAGCTTGCGGTAGATCTCCGGCGCGCCGCCATCGAGATGATCGATACTCACCGTCGGGGCAATTTTCTCCAGCTGTTCAACCGGCGTGTTACGGGTTGGTTCGGTGATGATCAGATCCGGCTTTGCAGCGGCGATGGCCTCGATGTCGATATCCGCGGAGCCGATAAATTTGATGTCGGCGTTATCAAAATCAACGCCCGTCAGCATGCCGCTGGCGCGCAGAAAATGGCTACCGTCCGGCCGCGTGCGCCCGTGGCTTGCCACTGGCGGCACGCCGAGCTCAATCAGCGGAATGGTGATATCCAGATCGTGCAGCGAGACAATCCGCTTCGGGTGAAGGGGCACAGTCACCTTGCGGTTCAGATCGTCGGTAAACGTCTGCGTCGGCTCCGCCGCACTCACGGTAAACCCCACCAGCAACAACATCGAAAAAAGTATACGCATCACCATCCCCTAAAATCTGTCCCGTCGCTGCCAGAGCAGCAGCAGGAAAAACGGTCCGCCAATCAATGAAATGACTACGCCTGCCGGCAGCTGCAGCGGCAGGAAAGCCAGACGTCCGACGTTATCTGCCAGCAGAACCAGCAGCGCACCCAGCACGGCACTTCCCGTCAGCAGCGCGGTTTGTCCGCCGCGCAGCAGCAGGCGTGCCATATGTGGCGCAATCAGTCCCACAAAACCGATACTGCCCACGCAGGAGACGCAGGCCGCAGTCAGCACCACCGGGGCAAGCACGCGCAGCAGCGCCAGACGCGAGGTGTGTACGCCAAGCCCCGTTGCGGTGGGGTTGCCCATCAGGGCCACGTCTGCGGCGCGCGCGGTCAACAGCAATAGCGCAAATGCCGGCAGCGTCCAGGCTGCCGCAATGCCCACCAGCGTCCAGTTTGCTGCATGCAGGCTTCCCGCCAGCCACAGCATAGCCGTCTGCACGTCACGCACGTCGGCGGTGGTCATGAAGACCCCCATTGCCGCGGCAAACGCCCAGGAAACACCGATCCCCGTCAGGATAAATCGCGGTCGCGAAATATCGCGCGCCAGCGCCACCACCAGCAGCGCGGTGAGTATGCCCCCCGCCATTCCCGCCAGCGGTCGCCAGGCCAGGCTGAGCGCCGGGAACTGAAAAATCAGCACCAGCACCGCCGCGCTACATCCCTCTTTCACGCCGATAAGCCCCGGGTCGGCAAGGCCATTACGGGTGACAGACTGCATCGCTGCCCCCGCCATGCCGAGCATGGCACCGCATAACACCGCCATCAGCAGACGCGGCAGACGGATATCCATCACGATGTAGCGCGTATCCGCCTCCAGACTTTGCGGATACAGCAGCGCCCGTCCGATGGCCGACGTCGGGATCGGCAGCGAGCCGTGCGTCAGGCCAAACCCGAGCAGGATAAAGGCCGCGAGCGAAATCAGCGCAAGGCAGGCCAGCGCCCTCGGGCGTACCAGCGTAGAAAAATTGCCTATACGCAACGCGCGCAGTCCGGCCCGGCTCATTTGAACACCCTCGAGGCCATAAAGATAAAGACGGGAGCACCGACCAGCGCGGTCATAATGCCGGTCGCCAGTTCATAAGGGGTAAACAGCGTGCGGGCGGCGAGATCCGCCAGCAGCAAAACCAACCCTCCACACAGGGCTGAAAGCGGCACCATCACGCGCAGATCCACCGTCACCAGACGCCGTATCAGCTGTGGCACCACGAGGCCAATAAAACCAATCGGCCCGGCAACGGAGACTGCCGCGCCACACAGCAGCGCAATTGAAAGCAGCGCGAACAGGCGCGTCCTGAGAAGCGATACGCCAAGCCCCTGGGCCATCCGGTCCCCCAGTGCCAGCATATTGAGTGACGGCGACAGCCAGAGCGCAAGAGCGAAACCCGCGCCAGCGGCCCACGAAGCGCTGCGAAGCGTTCCTTCTGTTATCCCGGCCAAATCCCCCGCCAGCCAGGTGCGTAAGGCGAGAAGCGTCTGCTCATCAAGGATCAGAACCGTGGCGGTAATCGAGGAGGCGAACGCCGACATCGCCACCCCGCACAAGGTGACTTTCATCGGCGTCAACCCGGTGCGTCCCGAAGAGGAGAGCATCAGTACCAGCAGAAACAGCGCGGCGGCGCCGGCGGCGGCAATCAGCGGGCGACCAAACGGCAGGGTGAACCCGAGTGCGCTTGTCAGCACGACGGCCAGCGCGGCGCCGGCATTCAGCCCCAGAATATGCGGCTCGCCCAGCGGGTTACGGATAACGGACTGCAGCAAGACGCCTGCCACGCCAAGTGCAGCGCCGGTCAGCATGGCCGCAAGGAGGCGTAACAGGCGCAGCCTGATAATGATGTTATGGTCGAAATTGCGCGGGTCGAAATCGACAAAAGCCTGCACGACCGTCAGGGGAGAAATAACGCGCGCGCCCGTGCCCAGGTGTGCAATTGCGCCCATCACCAGCAGTAACGCAAAGAGCAGAAAAGCCAGTGACGTTCGTATCATGATTTTTCTGCGACCTGGCGAAACGGCATGAAGAACGGTTTGCCAGTGAGCGGATTAACTGACATATGTACGTCAACCTCAAACACCGCTTTGATCAGTTCCGGCGTACAGGTATCGCCCTCGTGAAGCACACCCTCTACTTTCCCCTGGCGTAAAAAGACCAGGGAATCACCGTAGTTCACCGCGAAGTTAAGATCGTGCAGCACCACCACGACGGTGCGCCCGTGCTGGCGGGTCAGCGTATGCAGCAGTTCAAGGATTTCCACCTGATAGCGGAGGTCAAGAAACGTTGTCGGCTCGTCGAGCAGGATATAGGGCGTTTGCTGCGCCAGCGCCATCGCAATCCAGCAGCGCTGACGCTGGCCGCCGGAAAGGCTTTCCACCGGCAAATGGGCAAACTCCGCCGTACCGGTCAGGCGCAGTGCCTCTTCCACGGCCTGCTCGTCTTCGTCACTCCACTGGCGCATAAAATTTTGCCAGGGGAAACGCCCGCGCGAAACCAGCTCAAACACGGTTAACCCTTCCGGCAACAGCGGTGACTGCGGCAGAATGCCCAGCTGACGGGCGACCGCTTTGGTTGGCTGTTGATGAATGGCTTTGCCATCCAGCAGCGCAGCTCCCCCGAGCGGTTGCAGCAAACGTGCGATCGTGCCCAGCAGCGTGGATTTTCCACAGCCGTTCGCGCCCACCAGAACGGTTATTTTCTGTGGGGGGATCGCAAGCGAGATCTCATCGACGATGATTTTTTTCTGATAGCCAGCAGAGAGGTTTTCAAGAACCAGCCCTGACTTATTCGTGTTGTGAGCCACGTGAACGCCAACTTAATAAAAAACTAACAAATAAAAATAAAACTCATTCTCTTTTGAGAGTTTGCCGCTGCGCCATGTAGTAGTCAAGAGAAGAAACACCCTTAAAACCCCAGGGTTATCGGGCAGGAACGGGAAAGCCGATAAACGCATTAATTAATTTATTTTCAACGAGTTAATTACTTATCTGGCTAAGTATCAGAGGGGACGTACTGCTGTAGTCGATTTTTGCTTTTTTCCATTTACTACTACATCAGCGCATGATTGAATGATTCTCAATTACATGTTCGATGCCAGCGATGGCTAACGAGCAGACCGTAAAGGGCAATGACTCACACATTCTTCCGTGACGCTTCATTCGCGGGATATTTCGGGAAAACAGATGTAATGGCTACGTTCACTCCTTCGCTCTCTGGGGTAAAAGGGCGCGCGCTCTTTTCACTGCTGTTTATGGCGCCGCTGGTACAGGCAGCAGACAACACTGCGGCTCAGGACGGTGAAACGCTTACCGTCACCGCCGATCCTAATGCCGTGGCCGATGCCACCAACGGCTATCAGCCGCTGAACACCTCCACCGCCACACTGACCAATATGCCGATGCTGGATATCCCGCAGGTGGTAAATACTGTCAGCGATAAAGTGCTGGAAGATCAGCACGCTACCACGCTGGATGAAGCCCTCTATAACGTCAGTAACGTGGTGCAGACCAACACGCTGGGCGGCACGCAGGATGCGTTTGTACGCCGTGGATTTGGCGCGAACCGCGACGGCTCAATCATGACCAACGGCCTGCGCACCGTGCTGCCGCGCAGCTTTAACGCGGCCACCGAGCGTGTGGAAGTCCTCAAGGGACCGGCCTCAACGCTGTACGGCATCCTCGATCCGGGAGGGCTTATCAATGTGGTCACCCGACGTCCGGAAAAACAGTTTGGCGGTGCGATCTCGGGCACCTCCTCAAGTTTTGGCGGCGGTACCGGCCAGGTCGATGTCACGGGTCCCATTGAAGGAACGCGCCTGGCTTACCGCCTGACGGGCGAGTACCAGGACGAAGATTACTGGCGAAGTTTCGGCAAGGCGCGCAGCACCTTTATCGCGCCCTCGCTGACCTGGTTTGGCGATGACGCCACCGTGACCGTGCTCTATTCACATCGTGATTATAAGACGCCGTTCGATCGCGGCACGATCTTCGATCTCACGACCAAACAACCGGTGAATGTTGACCGTAAAACCCGGTTTGACGAGCCGTTCAACATTACCGATGGCCAGTCCGATCTGGCGCAGCTCAACGCGGAATACCGCCTTAACAGCCAGTGGACGGCGAAGTTCGATTACAGCTACAGCCAGGATAAATACAGCGATAACCAGGCGCGGGTGATGGCCTATGACGCAAAAACCGGCAACCTGACCCGTCGTGTGGATGCGACGCAAGGATCAACGCAGCGCATGCATTCCACCCGTGCAGACCTGCAGGGGAACGTGGATATCGCGGGCTTTTACAATGAGATCCTGACCGGCGTGTCGTATGAGAATTACGACCTGCTGCGCACGGATATGATTCGCTGTAAGAATGTAAAAGATTTCAATATTTACCATCCGTCTTACGGCAATCTAAGCAAGTGTACGACCGTTTCCGCCGCGGACAGCGATCAGACGCTCAAGCAGGAGAGTTACTCCGCTTATGCTCAGGACGCCCTGTACCTGACGGATAAATGGATTGCCGTCGCGGGGCTGCGTTATCAGTATTACACCCAGTACGCGGGCAAGGGCCGGCCGTTCAACGTCAATACCGACAGCCGCGACGAGCAGTGGACGCCAAAGCTGGGGCTGGTCTACAAGCTCACGCCATCCGTCTCGCTGTTTGCGAACTACGCCCAGACGTTTATGCCGCAATCATCCATCGCGAGCTACATTGGCGACCTGCCGCCAGAAACGTCCAATGCCTACGAAGTCGGCGCTAAATTTGACCTGTTCAACGGTATTACCGCCAACATCGCGCTGTTTGATATCCACAAGCGCAACGTGCTGTACACCGAAAGCGTGGCGGGTGAAAACATTGCTAAAACCGCTGGCCGCGTGCGCTCGCAGGGCGTGGAAGTGGATCTGGCTGGCTCTCTGACCGAGAACACCAATATTATTGCCAGCTATGGCTACACCGATGCGAAAGTGCTGGAAGACCCGGATTACGCCGGCAAACCGCTGCCAAACGTGCCGCGCCATACCGGTTCGCTGTTCCTGACGTACGATATTCACAATGTCATCGGCGGGAATACCCTGACAATCGGCGGCGGTGGACACGGCGTGAGCCGTCGCTCCGCGACCAACGGTGCGGATTATTATTTGCCAGGGTACGTTGTTGCTGATGCCTTTGCGGCCTATAAAATGAAGCTACAGTATCCGGTGACGCTGCAGGTCAACGTGAAGAACCTGTTTGATAAGACCTACTACACCTCGTCGATTGCGACCAATAACCTCGGTAACCAGCCAGGCGATCCGCGTGAAGTGCAGTTTACGGTGAAGATGGAATTTTGATGTAAAAAAGCCCGGTGGCGCTAGCGCCTACCGGGCCTTCGTTCCATCCCCTCTCCCGGCGGGAGAGGAGTAAAGAGAGGGCATCAGGCCTCAATATCCGCCATATCGCCTTTTTCCTGCAGCCAGTTGCGTCGGTCTTCCGAACGCTTCTTGGCAAGCAGCATATCCATCATGGCGTTGGTTTGCTGTTCGTCTTCGTCGCTGATGGTCAATTGCACCAGGCGGCGGGTGTTTGGATCCAGCGTGGTTTCGCGCAACTGCATCGGGTTCATCTCGCCCAGCCCTTTAAAGCGCTGCACATTCGGTTTGCCCTTCTTACGCTTGAGCTGTTCCAGTACGCCCGCTTTTTCCTCTTCCGTCAGCGCGTAGTAAACCTCTTTGCCGAGGTCGATACGGTAGAGCGGCGGCAACGCCACGTGGACGTGACCGTTTTTCACCAGCGTCCTGAAGTGCTTCACAAACAGCGCGCACAGCAGCGTGGCGATGTGCAGACCATCGGAGTCCGCATCCGCGAGGATACAGATCTTACCGTAGCGCAGCTGGCTCAGATCGTCGCTGTCCGGATCGATGCCGATCGCAACGGAGATATCATGCACTTCCTGCGAGGCCAGCACTTCATCCGACGACACTTCCCAGGTGTTCAGGATCTTACCCTTGAGCGGCATGATCGCCTGATATTCACGATCGCGCGCCTGCTTGGCAGAGCCCCCTGCCGAGTCCCCTTCCACGAGGAACAGCTCGGTGCGGTTCAGATCCTGCGCGGTACAGTCCGCCAGCTTGCCCGGAAGCGCCGGGCCACTGGTCAGTTTTTTACGCACCACCTTCTTGGCAGCACGCAGACGTCGCTGGGCACTGGAAATGGCCATTTCTGCCAGCATCTCGGCGGCCTGCACGTTCTGGTTCAGCCACAGGGTGAAAGCATCTTTGACCACGCCGGAGACGAACGCCGCACACTGACGTGAGGACAAACGTTCTTTGGTCTGACCGGCGAACTGCGGATCCTGCATCTTCACCGACAGGACGTAGGCGCAGCGATCCCAGATATCTTCCGCCGACAGCTTCACGCCGCGGGGCAGAATGTTGCGGTATTCGCAGAACTCGCGCATCGCATCCAGCAGCCCCTGACGCAGACCGTTGACGTGCGTACCGCCAAGCATGGTCGGGATCAGGTTGACGTAGCTTTCGGTCAGCAGCTCGCCGCCTTCCGGCAGCCACAACAGCGCCCAGTCCACCGCTTCCGTATCACCGGTGAAATTACCGACAAACGGTTTTTCCGGCAGGGTTGGCAGGCCGTTAACGGCTTCGCACAGATAGTCGTTTAGACCGTCTTCATAGCGCCAGGTCTGTTCGGTGTTGTTGACGTTATCTTTAAAGGTAATTTCCACGCCAGGGCACAGTACCGCTTTGGCTTTCAGCAGGTGCGTCAGGCGTGAAACAGAGAAACGAGGACTGTCGAAGAAGCTTTCGTCAGGCCAGAAGTGGACGCTGGTCCCGGTATTGCGCTTGCCGCACGTGCCGACGACCTGCAGATCCTGCACCTTCTCGCCGTTTTCAAAGGCGATGTTATACACCTGACCGTCGCGGCGGACGTTGACTTCCACGCGTCTGGACAGGGCGTTAACCACGGAGATCCCCACGCCGTGCAAACCACCCGAGAACTGGTAGTTTTTGTTGGAGAACTTACCGCCCGCATGAAGACGACAGAGGATCAGCTCAACGGCTGGCACACCCTCTTCCGGGTGGATATCCACCGGCATGCCGCGTCCGTCGTCGATGACCTCCAGCGACTGATCGGCATGGAGGATGACGTCAACGCGTTTGGCATGGCCAGCCAGCGCTTCATCCACACTGTTATCAATAACTTCCTGGCCCAGATGGTTTGGGCGTGTCGTATCGGTGTACATCCCAGGGCGGCGGCGAACCGGCTCAAGCCCGGTGAGTACCTCAATGGCATCAGCGTTATAGGTTTGCGTCATGATTTAAACTAGCAGTTCGCATTGATTGTCAGTGGCTGTGCAGTCCAAGAAAATCGACAATCTGGGTGAAATGATTCTCAAAGCCCGTGAAAGCATGGTTTCCGCCTTCTTCTATAGTCTGGCGGCAGGATGCGTAATACGCCACTGCCTGGCGGTAATCCAGCACTTCATCACCCGTCTGTTGCAGCAACCAGATAAGATCGGGCGCTTCAAGCGGGTCTACCTGCATAACTTTGAGATCGTAAATATGGCGTGACTCTAGCACATATTGTTGGCCGGTGTAGGGGTTCTCGTTTTGCCCGAGAAAGTCCCGCAGCAGCTCAAATGGCCGAACCGCCGGGTTAACCACCACCGCAGGCAGCATAAAACATTGCGAGAGCCAGGTGGCGTAATATCCGCCCAGCGAAGAACCGACCACGCCGAACGATTCGCCGCCGTGTTCCATCACTACCGATTCCAGCATTTCTGCGGCTTCCGCCGGGTAAGGCGGCAGTTGAGGGATAATCATCTCAACGTGCGGGTGATGTTCGCTCAGCCACTGGCGAAACTGCGTCGCTTTCGCAGAGCGCGGCGAACTGTTGAATCCGTGCAGATAGAGGAGCGTAGACATCAATAGCCTTCTGAAGCGGTGTCCGGGCGGAATTTTGCGCCGGTTAAACGGCAGACTTCCGTGGTGAGCAGGCCATCGGGATGCAGTTCGAGCCAGCGCCAGCCCGGTGCGATGGTGTCCAGGGTAAAGTTTGCGCAATGCGGCTTGAACTGAACGCAGGTCGAGGGTGTGGCCAGCAGTCGGCGGCCATTCCAGTCGAGATCCTGTTCCTGATGAATATGTCCGCACAGGAGATTCTGCACCCGCGGGAATTTCGCCAGCACTCTGTCCAGCGCGGCAGAGTTGCGCAGGCTGTGTTGATCAAGCCAGCTACAGCCCGCCGGCAAAGGATGATGATGCAGCAACAGCAGCGTATGACGTTCAGGTTCGGCAGACAGTTTGGTCTCAAGCCAGTCGAGTTGAAAGTCGCTTAACTCACCGTGTGGGACGCCAAAGACCTGGCTGTCCAGCAGCAGGATCTGCCAGTGGTCACCCACAAAAACACATTTTGCCGGAGAGATCCCCGCATCCTGCAGCGAGCTGTACATGGCAGGCTGGAAATCGTGATTTCCCGGTAGCCAGACGCAAGGCACGCTAAAACTCGCGATGCCTTCAGCGAAATGCTGGTAGGCCGCGGAGGATTGGTCCTGCGCCAGATCGCCCGTCGCGACAATCAGATCGCATGGGCGATTTTCAGCGTGAATGGCGCTAAGTACCGCCTGATAGCTCTCCCAGGTATTCACCCCAAGCAGAGTTTCATGCTTTTCGGCAAAAAGGTGGGTATCGGTGATTTGTAATATCCTGACTGGTGCCCCACCAGCAACAGTCAGGTTCAACAGGCTTTCCAAATGGTGTCCTTAGGTAGGTTTATGACGCTAACAAACCGGAATCGCCATTGCTCCATGTGCTAAACAATATCTTAGCCAGTCGGCTAAAAACTGGTTAATTTGATGCTTTTCGTCGCGTTGATGCAACTTTTTATTCGGATAATCATACCGCGCTTTGAAGCGAAAGATCTGCTGGCTTGAACACACTTCAGCGACCATCGCGTCATGGTAAAGGCGCACCGTCATCGACGGCAGGCTCCAGTAGCTAATGCTGGGCGCCGTTTGTTCAATTTCGACAAGCGTAGTGTAGCGCGTTGATTCTGTTATCGTTAATCGATACTGCGCGTTGCTCACCTGATAGCTCACCGTTTCGCCGGGTGCGTCGTTTTTCGGCAGCAGGCGGCGCAATTGTGCGAAATTGGTTTCGCACAGGCGCATCATTTCTGGGAAGTCAGGTGTATAACGCTTCATTTTTTCCACTCGTTTCGTAAAGTCTGATAATGCAGTTGCAGCCATTGCAGAGCGATGACAGACGCTGCGTTGTCGATTTTCCCCTCTTCTACCCACTGATAAGCCTGCTCCCGACTCACCACATGAACCCGAATATCTTCGTTTTCATCTGCCAGACCGTGGATCCCTTCCGCCGTCGTGGCGTCCACTTCGCCCACCATAATGGACAAGCGCTCGCTGGTGCCGCCTGGGCTTGCCAGATAACTCAGCACCGGTTTTGTCCGGCCAACCACCAGCCCCGCCTCTTCCAGCGCCTCGCGGCGGGCAACGTCTTCGACCGATTCGCCCTCTTCAATCATGCCGGCCACCATCTCCAGCAACCAGGGGCTGGCGCTGACGTCATACGCGGCAATACGGATCTGCTCCACCAGCACGACTTCATCACGCACTGGGTCAAAGGGTAGCAAGACTGCCGCATGCCCGCGCTCAAAAATTTCGCGTCTGATTTCACCGCTCATTTCGCCGTTAAACAGGCGATGCCTGAAACGGTAAAGTTCCATTGAAAAAAAACCGCTATAAAGCGTTTCTCGTGCAATAATTTCTACATCGTTTTTCGCGAATGTCACGGGCAAGTTTTCTGGTTTTTGCATGAGTCGAGTCCTGGTAGCAATGGTGATGAAATTATGAATTTCAAGGCTGTTTGGCTGCCGTTTGTAAGGCTATATGGTAGATTGGTGCAAATTACCGCCAGATGGCACGTAACGCCAACCTTTTGGTATGGAAGATTCTGTTAGAATCGGCAATTATTTTTTAATTAGATCAGCGCTAATACTGCTTCACAACAAGGAATGCAAATGAAGAAATTGCTCCCCATCCTTATCGGCCTGAGCCTGACGGGCTTCAGTGCAATGAGCCAGGCGGAAAACCTGTTACAGGTCTACCAGCAGGCACGTCTGGGCAACCCTGATTTACGTAAATCAGCGGCCGATCGTGATGCTGCGTTTGAAAAGATTAACGAAGCGCGTAGCCCATTGCTGCCACAGTTAGGTTTAGGTGCAGATTATACCTACAGCAATGGTTTCCGCGACGCCAATGGCGTTAACTCCAATGTTACCAGCGCCTCACTGCAATTAACACAGACGCTGTTTGATATGTCCAAATGGCGCGCCCTGACTCTGCAGGAAAAGAGCGCGGGCATCCAGGATGTGACGTATCAGACCGATCAGCAAACGCTGATCCTCAACACCGCCACCGCATACTTCAACGTGCTGAGCGCAATTGACTCGCTCTCCTACACCGAAGCGCAGAAACAGGCGATTTACCGCCAGTTAGATCAAACCACCCAGCGTTTCAACGTGGGTCTGGTGGCAATCACTGACGTTCAAAACGCCCGTTCACAATACGATAGCGTCCTGGCCAACGAAGTGACCGCACGTAACAACCTCGATAACGCGCTGGAATCCCTGCGTCAGGTTACCGGGAATTACTACCCTGAGCTGGCGTCTCTGAACGTCGACAGCTTCAAAACGGATAAACCGCAGGCCGTTAACGCCCTGCTGAAAGAAGCGGAAAACCGCAACCTGACGTTACTGCAGGCGCGTCTGAGCCAGGATCTGGCCCGCGAGCAAATCCGTCAGGCACAGGACGGCCACCTGCCGACCCTGAGCCTGAGCGCGTCTACCGGCGTGTCTGATACCACTTACAGCGGTTCTAAAACGAACACCTCCCAGTACGACGACAGCAACATGGGTCAGAACAAAGTAGGTCTGAACTTCTCGCTGCCACTGTACCAGGGCGGCCAGGTGACCTCTCAGGTGAAACAGGCGCAGTACAACTTTGTTGGCGCGAGCGAACAGCTGGAAAGTGCCCACCGCAACGTGGTACAGACCGTTCGTTCGTCCTTCAACAACGTGAATGCCTCTATCAGCAGCATCAACGCCTATAAACAGGCCGTTGTGTCTGCACAGAGCTCTCTTGATGCCATGGAAGCGGGTTACTCCGTGGGTACGCGTACCATCGTTGACGTCCTGGACGCAACGACCACGCTGTACAACGCGAAACAGCAGCTCTCCAGCGCACGTTATCAGTACCTGATTAACCAGCTGAACATCAAACAGGCGCTGGGTACGTTGAACGAGCAGGATCTGCAGATGCTGAACAGCACCCTGGGTAAACCTGTCTCTACTTCTCCGGAAAATGTTGCGCCAGAGAACCCTGAGCAGGTTGCCGCCGTTGATAACTTCAACGGTAACGGTGCTGCACCTGCCGCGCAGCCAGCTGCCGCACGTACGACTGCACCCGCCAGCAGCGGTAACAATCCGTTCCGCAATTAAGCATGTCATCGGGCCCACTGCGGCCTGATGCCTTCGCCATACCCCTCTCCTTTTGGGAGAGGGCGTATGCAAATCACACCTGAACGTAAGCCAACGTAAAGATCCCCCTCATTCCGGCCATCATCGCTTCATTTTCAACCACTCATCCTCTATCCTGAGCGTTATTACCACTGGGTCCAGGAAGACAACGATGAAACGGACAAAATCTATCAATCACGCTTCGTTCCGCAAAAGCTGGAACGCGCGTCATCTCACCCCTGTTGCGCTGGCCGTCACGGCTGTCTTTATGCTGGCAGGCTGTGAGAAAAGCGATGAAACAGTTTCGCTTTATCAAAACGCGGACGACTGTTCTGCTGCAACCGGCAACGCCGCAGAGTGTAAAACGGCGTATACCAACGCCCTGAAAGAGGCGGAACGTACTGCGCCGAAATATGCTTCACGTGAAGACTGCGTGGCAGAGTTCGGTGAAGGTCAGTGTCAGCAGGCACCGGCTCAGGCAGGCACGGCCCCTGAAAACCAGGCACAGGCCCAGTCCAGCGGCAGTTTCTGGATGCCGCTGATGGCAGGTTACATGATGGGCCGCCTGATGAGTGGCGGCGCGGGTTACCAGCAGCAGCCGCTGTTTAGCTCGAAAAACCCGGCCAGCCCGGCTTATGGTCAATATACCGATGCCAGCGGCAAAGGCTATGGCGCAGCCACCCCTGGCCGCTCCGTAACCGTACCGAAAACGGCGATGGCTCCGAAGCCCGCGACCACCAGCACCATTACCCGTGGCGGGTTCGGTGAGTCTGTGGCGAAACAGACCAGCATGCAGCGTAGCGCGTCAGGCACGTCCACTCGCTCAATGGGCGGCTGATCATGGAACGAGTCAGTATCACCGAGCGCCCGGACTGGCGCGAAAAAGCGACCGAATACGGTTTTAACTTCCACACCATGTACGGCGAGCCATACTGGTGTGAAGACGCTTACTACAAGCTCACGCTTGCCCAGGTTGAGAAACTGGAAGAGGTGACCGCCGAGCTGCACCAGATGTGCCTGAAAGTGGTGGATAAAGTCATCGACAGCGACGCGCTGATGGCGAAGTTCCGCATTCCGAAGCACACCTGGAGTTTCGTCCGCCAGTCGTGGAAAACCCACCAGCCTTCGCTTTACTCACGTCTGGATCTGGCGTGGGACGGCGTGGGAGATCCTAAGCTTCTGGAAAACAATGCTGATACGCCAACCTCGCTGTACGAAGCGGCGTTCTTCCAGTGGATCTGGCTGGAAGACCAGGCCAATGCCGGCAACCTGCCGCAAGGCAGCGACCAGTTCAACAGCCTGCAGGAAAAGCTGATTGAGCGTTTCGCCGAACTGCGCGAACAGCATGGTTTTAATCTGCTGCACCTTGCCTGCTGCCGCGACACGGAAGAAGACCGTGGCACGGTGCAATATCTGCAGGACTGCGCGGCTGAAGCTGAAGTGGCGACCGAGTTTCTCTATATCGAAGATATCGGCCTGGGTGAGAAAGGTCAGTTTACTGACCTGCAGGATCAGGTGATAAGCAACCTGTTCAAGCTCTACCCGTGGGAATACATGCTGCGTGAAATGTTCTCCACCAAGCTGGAAGACGCCGGCGTGCGCTGGCTGGAGCCGGCATGGAAGAGCATTATCTCCAACAAAGCCCTGCTGCCGATGCTGTGGGAGATGTTCCCGAACCATCCGAACCTGCTGCCGGCTTACTTTGCGGAAGACGATCACCCGCCGATGGAGAAATACGTCGTTAAACCGATCTTCTCCCGCGAAGGGGCGAACGTGTCGATTATCGAAAATGGCAAAACGCTGGAAGCCGTTGAAGGGCCTTACGGCGAGGAAGGAATGATCGTCCAGGCGTTTTATCAACTGCCGAAGTTTGGTGACAGCTATACCCTGATTGGCAGCTGGCTCATCAACGATCAGCCAGCCGGGATTGGCATCCGCGAAGATCGCGCGCTGATCACGCAGGATCTGTCACGGTTCTATCCGCACATTTTCGTCGAGTGATCGGGTGTGCCGGGGTGCGAGCGGAAGCCCTCACCCCGGCCCTTTCTCTTTGGGAAAGGCATGCATACGTTATCCAATCTGCACCGACAACATACTTAAGCTTCCCATCTCAATGCCATCGACCGGTATGCTGATCGGCTCCTGACCATCCCACGCGCCCAGTACATACAGCAACGGCAGAAAGTGTTCCGGCGTCGGGTTAGAGAGTGAACCGCCTTCGTGATCCAGATAGTTCACCAGCGGATGCTCCTCAACCGGCCCTTGCCAGGTCAGATTCGCTTTCACGTAATCGTTAAAAGATGTCGCCCACGGGTATGGCGTGTTCTCACCGTGCCAGCGCGCTGTACGCAGGTTGTGTACCACGTTGCCGCTTGCGATCAGCATGATACCCTCGTCGCGTAAGGTCGCCAGTTTTCGCCCCATCTCCAGGTGCCAGGCCGCCGGTTTAGTGCTGTCGATACTCAACTGCACCATTGGGATGTCCGCCTCGGGATACATCTTTATCAGTACGCCCCACGAGCCATGGTCAAAGCCCCAGGCTTCGTTATCCAGCGCCACAGGCACAGGCGCGAGTAATTCCACCAGCTGTCGGGCCAGCGCTGGCGAGCCGGGTGCCGGATAGTGCGTGTCGTACAACGCCTGCGGGAAGCCGCCGAAATCATGAATGGTTTTTGGCGTTTCCATTGCGGTCACGCCCGTGCCCCGGGTAAACCAGTGCGCAGACACCACCACAATCGCTTTCGGACGCGGTAGCGTCTCGCCCAGATGACGCCATACTCGGGTATAGACGTTGTCTTCCAGAACGTTCATTGGGCTACCGTGGCCTAAAAACAGTGCTGGCATACGGGAAGAAGTCATGGTGATATCCTTACAGAAGGTGTCAATTTAATGGTTCTACATTACGCGCAATCTCGCCCGGATGAACGCTGATAAGCGTGAAGATCATCATCAGGAAATTTGAATGTAAGGAATGTGTAAAGCAGGGTTTCGCCTCTCGCTTTGACCGAAATGAACCATTAATATTAATGATAATCATTATCATAAGGAGCAATGCATGTCAGTCCCCTTGATCCTGACTATACTGGCGGGCGCCGCAACGTTCATCGGTGCCATTCTCGGTGTGCTTGGTCAAAAGCCGTCTAACCGCGTGCTGGCCTTCTCATTGGGCTTTGCTGCCGGGATCATGCTGCTCATCTCTCTGATGGAGATGCTCCCTGCCGCACTGGGCACCGAAGGCATGTCTCCGGTGCTGGGGTATGGCATGTTTGTATTCGGCCTGCTTGGCTACTTTGCCCTCGACCGCATGCTGCCGCACGCGCATCCGCAGGATTTAATGCAAAAAAGCGTGACCCCGATGCCGCGCAATATTAAGCGCACGGCCATTCTCTTAACGCTCGGCATAAGCCTGCACAACTTCCCGGAAGGCGTGGCAACCTATGTCACCGCCAGCAGCAATCTGGAGATGGGCTTTGGTATCGCCCTGGCGGTAGCTTTGCACAATATTCCTGAAGGACTGGCGGTGGCCGGGCCGGTTTATGCCGCCACCGGCTCGAAACGGACCGCGGTCTTCTGGGCGGGGATCTCGGGGATGGCCGAAATTCTCGGCGGCGTGCTGGCGTGGTTGATTCTGGGCAGCCTGGTCTCGCCTGTGGTGATGGCCGCTATCATGGCCGCCGTGGCCGGGATAATGGTGGCGCTCTCCGTGGATGAGCTGATGCCGCTGGCGAAAGAGATCGATCCGAATAATAACCCGAGCTATGGCGTGCTGTGCGGTATGTCGGTGATGGGCTTGAGCCTGGTGCTGCTGCAAACAGCAGGGATCGGCTAAGACAATCGCGCATTAACCTCTCACAACAAAAAAGCCGGGTTTCCCCGGCTTTTTCACATCAGCCCTTTCAGCTGGCTTTGCGCGCGTGCGCCTGGCGATACTCCACCAGATCTTCAATCGTCACCACGGGCATATTATGCAGACGGGCAAAGGTGATGCACTCCGGCGCACGTGCCATGGTGCCATCGTCGTTGGTGAGTTCACACAGTACGCCCGCAGGTTTAAAGCCTGCCAGGGTCACGAGGTCAATGGTCGCTTCGGTGTGACCGCCACGGGTCAATACACCGCCAGCCTGCGCACGCAACGGGAAGACGTGGCCTGGACGATGCAGGTCTGATGGCTTCGCATCATCGGCAATCGCGGCACGTACGGTGGTCAGACGGTCAGCCGCCGACACGCCGGTGGTCACGCCATGTGCCGCTTCGATGGTCACGGTAAAACCGGTTCCAAAGGCGCTGGTGTTGTTTTCAACCATCATGGGCAGGTCGAGCTGCTTACGACGGTCTTCGTTGATACACAGGCACACGATGCCGCTACCGTGACGGATGGTCAGCGCCATCTGCTCAACGGTCATGTTTTCGGCGGCGAAAATCATGTCGCCTTCATTTTCACGGTTTTCATCGTCAAGCACCATCACGCCGCGGCCTTCGCGCAGTGCATCCAGTGCATGTTCAACACGTTCAATAGAAGTGCCAAAAGAGGAAAGTAGCGTCTGATTCATGGTAAAAAAACCTCATTAACATTATGGTTACCAGAATCAGGGCAGTCTTAGGAGCGCCGTATAAGCGGCAAAAAGATAACGTGAGCGGGCCAGGCCCGACTTGATCGTTACTCTCTCCCATCCGGACTCTAACCGTCGGCCCCGGAATTACACCGGATCTGCTGTCCTTTGAGTAGTGACCCAAAGCGCTCGCGGGCTTTCAGCGTTACGCTGATTTACCGCCGGTGGGGAATTTCGCCCCGCCCTGAGAATAAGCGAGATAACTATAACGCGATTGATTACCCTGGGCAATGCGCAGACATAAAATCTCCTTTATCCTGGGGCATGACGCGCTACAATGTTCATTAACACCGTCTTATCAAGGGAAGCCACAATGATTGACCCGAAGAAAATTGAGCAAATTGCGCGTCAGGTTCATGAGTCTATGCCAAAAGGCATTCGTGAGTTTGGGGATGACGTAGAGAAGAAAATCCGCCAGACGCTGCAGGCGCAGTTGGTTCGCCTTGATTTAGTCAGCCGCGAAGAATTTGACGTGCAGACGCAGGTTCTGCTGCGTACCCGCGAGAAGCTGGCCCTGCTGGAGCAGCGTCTGAACGAGCTGGAAAACCGCAATACGCCAGCGGAAGTAAAACCGGCACCGGCCATTCCACCGGTTGATGAAGCAGAATAACAGCCGCGTATAACGGGCTGTTTGCGAAGATACCCCCTCCTGCAAAGAGAGGGTGAAAAAAAACGGGCCAGATGGCCCGTTTTTTATTTGCTGACTTTATTTGCTGTCTTTCTGGATCTTCTTGATGATGTTGGTGGTTGAGCACCCGTCCTCAAAGTTGAGCACCATCACTTCACCGCCATTAGCCCAGACCTCTTCGCTGCCTGCGATTTGATCCGGTTTGTAATCGCCGCCTTTCACCAGCAGATCCGGCAAAATACCGGCAATCAGGCGCTGCGGGGTATCTTCTTCAAACGACACCACCCAGTCCACCGCTTCCAGTGCACCCAGCACGATCATGCGCTGCTCCAGCGGGTTCACCGGACGCGTTTCACCTTTAAGACGTTTCGTCGACGCATCGCTGTTCACCGCCACAATCAGACGGTCGCCCAGCTTACGCGCATTGGCCAGATAAGAGACATGACCGGCATGCAGGATGTCGAACACGCCGTTGGTCATCACCACTTTTTCACCGCGTTTACGGGCGGCGGCAACGGCCACTTTCAGCTCATCTTCGCTCATCACGCCAAAACCGGTATCGGCACGACCGCGCACCGCGTTTTCCAGTTCGATCGGCGAAACGGTGGAAGTTCCCAGCTTGCCGACGACCACGCCTGCCGCAGCATTAGCGAAGTAGCACGCTTCTTCCAGAGAGTTACCTGCCGCCAGCGTCGCCGCCAGAACGCCAATGACCGTGTCGCCAGCACCGGTCACGTCATACACTTCCTGCGCCTGGGTCGGCATATGCAGCGGCGCTTTGCCAGGCTGCAGCAGCGTCATCCCCTGCTCGGAGCGGGTCACCAGCAGTGCGGAGAGTTCGAAGTCAGCAATGATCTTCATGCCGCGCTCAACGAGCTCTTCTTCCGTCTTACATTTGCCCGCCACCGCTTCAAACTCAGAGAGGTTTGGCGTCAGCAGCGTTGCGCCGCGATAGCGCTCAAAGTCGGTACCTTTCGGGTCGATCAGCACGGGCACATTGGCTTTACGCGCGAGCTGAATCATCTGCTGTACGCTTGCCAGCGCACCTTTGGCGTAGTCGGACAGCACCAGCGCGCCGATAGTGCTCAGCGCCTGGTTAATGCGCTCGTGCAGCGGCTCAGGATCAACGCCCTCAAAGCCTTCCTCAAAGTCGAGGCGGATCAGCTGCTGGTTACGCGACAGAACGCGCAGTTTGGTGATCGTCGGGTGTGTCGGAACCGAAACGAAGTCGCACTTCACGTTCACGTCCGCCAGCGACTTGCTCAGCGCACGCGCCGCATCGTCAATGCCGGTTAAGCCAACCAGACGCGACTGCGCGCCCAGAGAGGCAATGTTCATCGCCACGTTTGCCGCGCCGCCAGGACGCTCTTCAATGGTGTCGACCTTAACTACCGGTACCGGTGCTTCCGGAGAGATGCGGCTGGTCGGCCCGTACCAGTAGCGATCCAGCATGACATCCCCGACAACCATAACTCCAGCACGTTCAAACTCTGGCAGTGTTACTTTCATTCCTGACTCCAGAAAGATTCACAATTTGCGCGCGATAATATCACACTTGTTTTGTTACGCACGGTTCCACCAGCCACTTCTGCCAGCTGGCGGTGACCTGCGCGCGTTCAGTGGCGAAACAGTCCAGCGCGACGTGGCCAGGCTGCTCCTGTAAGGCCAGGTGGTGCAGCTCGTCGCGCAGCGTGGTATAGGCGCGCGTTAAGGCCTGCGCCTCCTGCTCATCCATAATGTCGTTTTGTGCCAGCAGTTCCAGAATACGCACATTATCAGACCAGCGGGTCAGCTTCGGTTTAGCGTGCGCATGGCGTAGCACCAGATATTGCGTAATAAATTCAATATCGGTAATGCCGCCCTCATCCGCTTTAATATCAAAGCGATCGCGATGCTTATTGCCCAGGTGCGCGCGCATTTTCTCGCGCATCTCACGCACGTCGGTCTGCAGCGTGCTGCCGTCACGCGGGGTTGTCATAATCTCCCGACGAATGGCATCAAACTGCGTTTTCAGCGACGGATCGCCGTACACCACGCGGGCTCGCACCAGCGCCTGATGTTCCCACGTCCAGGCTTCATTCTTCTGGTACTCAGCGAAGGACTCCGTTGAGGTCACCAGCATGCCGGCCGCGCCGGAAGGACGCAGACGCGCATCCACTTCATATAAAATGCCGGATGACGTGCGGGTGCTGAACAGATGCATAATGCGCTGGGCCAGACGCAGGTAGAACTGACGCCCGTCGATTTCACGGTCGCCGTCGGTCATGACGTCTGCCGGGCAGTCATGCAGGAAGATTAAATCGAGATCCGAGCTGTACCCCAGTTCCCATCCGCCGAGCTTACCGTACCCCACAACGGCAAAACCGCGGCCTTCGCGATCAGCAAGGTGTTTCGGCTGACCGTAGCGCGCCACCATCTGAATCCATGCCTGATGCACCACCGCATCAATGATCGCTTCTGCAAGCCAGGTCAAGTGATCGCTCACTTTCATCACTGGCAGCGTTCCGGCGATATCTGCCGCCGCCACGCGCAGCATTTGCGCCTGCTTAAACTGACGCAGCGCCTCCAGCTGTTGCTCTTCGTCCTCTTCCGGTACGCGCAGCAGATACTGACGCAGCTCGTCACGGTAGGCGTCCGTTGCCGTCGGCTGGTAGAGCGTATTGGGATCGAGCAGTTCATCCAGCAGCAGCGGATACCGCGCCAGCTTGTTGGCCACCATCGGCGAGGCGGCGCAAAGCGTAATCAGATGCTTGAGCGCGCCCGGGAACTCGCTCAGCAACTCAAGATAGGTCGTACGGGTGATGATCCCGCTCAGCAGCGGCATCATGCGCGACAGCGGGACCGGCGCATCCGCACGCGAGCAGACGTTGCTCAGCAGGTGCGGCATCAGATGATCCAGCACCTGACGACCGCGCGGACCAATGGCCCGTTTATTCAGTTCGAGACGGAAATCAGCAATTAACGCCACCACACGATGGCGATCGTCGTCGCTCAGGTGCGCCAGCACCGGCGTGGTGTCATCTTCCTGCAGCGCGTCCTGCCACAATTCGCGCCAGTGTTCAGAGAGCGTATCGTCCTGTGATTCACTTTCATCGTCACCAATCAGCGCGTTAAAGACACGCCGCACGCCGGCCATATGCGCATCCAGTTGCCCGGTCAACGTTGACCAGTCGTCGACGTGCATTCCCCAGGCCAGCCGCGCCCGGTTCAGGTCATCGCCTGGCAAAGTCTGGGTCTGCTCGTCATTGATGCTTTGCAGCAGGTTTTCCAGGCGGCGCAGGAACAGATAGGCCTCACGCAGGATCTGCGCGTCGCCTTCCGGCAGCAGATGCAGTTGCTCTATGGCTGACAGCGTCGGCAGCAGCGAACGGGATTGCAGTGAAGGCTCACGTCCGCCGCGGATCAGCTGGAAGACCTGAACGATAAATTCGATTTCACGAATGCCGCCCGCGCCGAGCTTGATGTTGTCCTTCAGACCCCGGCGACGCACTTCACGGGCGATCATTCCTTTCATGTTGCGCAGCGACTGAATAACGCTAAAGTCGATATAGCGACGGAACACGAACGGGCGCAGCATGGCGCGCAGCTCGTTGGCGTAGGCATCGTCGCTGTCTCCCATGATCCGCGCTTTGACCATCGCGTAACGCTCCCAGTCGCGCCCCTGCTCCTGGTAATAATCTTCCAGTGCCGCAAAGCTCAGCACCAGCGGACCGCTGTCGCCAAACGGGCGCAGGCGCATATCCACGCGATAGACAAAACCATCCTGGGTAGGTTGATCCAGCGCTTTAATCAGACGTTGCCCGAGACGGGTAAAGAACTGCGCATTGTCCAGTTCACGGCGGCCCCCGCGTGTGGAGCCGTTCTCCGGCCAGGCAAAAATCAGGTCGATATCCGAGGAGAAATTCAGTTCGCAGCCCCCGAGCTTGCCCATGCCCAGAATCAAGAGTGGCTGAGGAACCCCATCCTCATTGCACGGCGTGCCCCACTCTTTACAGCAGGCGGCATAGAGCCAGTCCCGTGCGGCAACAATCAGCGTCTGTGCCAGCTCGCTCAGCTGCTGCAGGGTACTTTCTTCGCTGACCAGCTCCAGCGCCTGAGCCCAGGCAATACGCACCATCACCCGGCGGCGGAACTGGCGCAGGACGCGCATCAGTGTCGCTTCATCCGCGACCTCTTCAAGTGCGGTTTGCAACCAGCCCGCATAATGCCGCCACTCGTCTGCCTGCGGCGGGGTGCTCTCAAGCGTCTCCAGCCAGTCCGGGTAAGCGGTGATACTTTCCTGCACAAAATCACTGAAGGTGAGCACGCTCCTGGCCTGCTCGCTTAACGATGACGCCGGTAATGACTCAGGCAGACGTTCGCAAACGGTCTGCCACTGCTGCTGTAACTGCGAAGAAAGCGGCATTATAGGGTTCCTTGCCAGAGTTAACGTTTTCCGCTGTGCAGCCAGAACGGCTCCTGCGAAATGGCTTCATTACGGAAATGCTCAATCTCAATGTGCTGACGGGTTTCGATAGCATGTTTCAGCCCCTGCCAGTTCTCCAGCCAGGCCTGCGCTTTAGGGCCGTCATAGGCACCCGACAACAGCAGCATGCTGTCGATATTGCGCGACAGGCGGATCAGCTGATCGCCATACTGGTCTCCCAGCGGATACGCAAAGGTGGTTTTAAGCTCCGCCGCGTGGCGTGAAAGATGGATATCCGCGAAACGTTTGAAGTTATCTTCAATTTTGGCCTGCGCTTTTGCATCCAGGAAGGCACGCCAGCTGCGCGTCACCAGAAACTCGGTCAGCGCCAGCCTGGCGGCGGCGTTTTGCGGGCTGTAGAGCGCCGTTTGTGCGGATACGTCAGAGAGCAGCAGCGCTTCGGTCTGGGTCAGCAGGTCACGTAAGTGAGCGCTCGCTTTACGAGGTACGATGCCGCCGAACAGCGCCAGGGTATGACGCACAAGGCTCATCGCCGCTAACACGTGCGCTTTTGCGTTTTTCACATTACGCACCCAGAGCTCTTCATGATAAAGCCACTGTGAGAGCGCCAGTTCCAGCGCCGCCTCCATGCCCTGCTCAACGTTGGCTTTCGGTGGCACGTGCAAAATAGTCGTCTCTTTCAGCAGGCGTGGCGCATTCCCGGCGGCCAGATGATACCCCCGCGCCGCTTTGCTCAGGCTGCCCTGACGCAGGCCCGGCTGGCTTACCAGCTTACGCGCCAGCTTCAGTACGTCCTGGACTTCACCCTCCAGCAGTTCAAGCTCCAGCTCGCAAATCGGCTCCTGAAGCTCACCCGCTTTTACCTCACCCTGATCGAGGGCGATTTCAATGCGGCTTTTCCCTTCCGTTACCAGCCATTTTTCACGCCAGAAATCGGTGCTAAACAGCGGTTTCACCTCGGCGGATAAGGTTTCTGGCAGCACGCCGTCCGGCCAGACTTCTGCCGGGAAACGATCCAGCTCAAGTTCTGGCTGATTGATGTCGATATTGTATTCCGGGCGCTGATGCAAACCGCCGACCACGCGGCCAGCGATTTTCATCGTCATCTCGTAGCGCCCGTTCGCGCCACGGATGCGCAGTCCCATATCATGGCGGCGCAGCCAGTTGTCTGGCGTTTCGTAATAGATATTAAGCAGTTGTACCGGTTCATGGTGTTCGCCGGAAAGGGTCTGCAGATGCTGACGGAGTGCGTCAACGCTGTCTTTTTCGACGATAAATTTTAATTCGATTTCTTGAGCCATAGCCTTGTACTTTTGCAGGCGTCACAGACGCGTCAATGAGGGCGAACTTCCTCGCCATTTGTTTGTCAGTACATAGTATTTTGCGCCAAATTGCCACGCAATGAGCAATTTGACGGGCGTAAATGTTTAGGGTCGTGACACAGATGATTCTGATTGCTGACGAATGCTTTGCGTAGAGACACTGTTGCCACTACTATCGTTCCACTATTTATGAAAATAACGACTAATGATGCTTAAATTACGCCTGATTGGACTTACTTTCCTCGCTTTTAGCGCCGCAACCACCGTGCACGCTGAAGAGAAGCGTTACGTTTCTGACGAACTGAACACCTGGGTACGCAGTGGCCCTGGAGATAATTATCGCCTTGTGGGTACGGTCAATGCCGGCGAGGAAGTGACGCTGTTACAGACCAACGCGGAGACCAATTATGGTCAGGTTCGCGACAGTACTGGCCGCACGTCCTGGATCCCACTGAAAGAGCTGAGCGCGGTGCCAAGCCTGCGCACCCGCGTGCCGGATCTGGAAAATCAGGTGAAAACGCTGACCGACAAGCTGAACAATATCGACGGTACCTGGAACCAGCGCACCGCGGAAATGCAGCAGAAAGTGGCCCAGAGCGACAGCGTGATTAACGGTCTGAAAGACGAAAATCAGAAACTGAAAAACGAGCTGATTGTCGCGCAGAAGAAGGTGAACGCCGCCAATCTGCAACTTGATGACAAACAACGTACCATCATCATGCAGTGGTTTATGTACGGTGGCGGTGTGCTGGGCGTTGGCCTGGTGCTGGGTCTGGTGCTTCCTCACCTGATCCCAAGCCGTAAGCGTAAAGACCGCTGGATGAACTAATTCGTCTTCTCTGCCAGACTTACGTATTATCTTGCGAAAAGAGAAAACGGGAGTACAGGGCGTGAAGAGTTATCTGGTCGGTGGTGCGGTACGTGATGCGTTGTTAGGTCTGCCGGTCAAAGATAAAGACTGGGTGGTGGTGGGAGCCACACCTGAAGAGATGCTTAACGCGGGCTACCAGCAGGTAGGCCGCGATTTTCCTGTGTTTCTGCACCCGCAAAGCCGTGAGGAGTACGCCCTGGCGCGTACCGAACGGAAATCTGGTTCGGGTTATACCGGCTTCACCTGCTATGCCGCACCGGACGTCACGCTGGAGCAAGATCTCCTGCGTCGCGATCTCACCATCAACGCGCTGGCGCAGGACGAAGACGGCCAGATCATTGACGCGTATGGCGGTCAGGACGATCTGCGTAATCGACTGCTGCGTCACGTCTCCCCGGCGTTTTCTGAAGATCCGCTCCGCGTGCTGCGCGTGGCGCGCTTTGCGGCGCGTTACGCGCATCTGAGCTTCCGTATTGCCGATGAGACCCTGGCACTGATGACCGCCATGACCGAGGCGGGCGAACTGGCCCACCTCACGCCAGAGCGCGTCTGGAAAGAGACGGAAAACGCCCTTACTACCCGCAACCCGCAGGTCTTTTTCCAGGTGCTGCGTGACTGTGGCGCCCTGAAAGTGCTGTTCCCGGAAATTGACGCGCTGTTCGGCGTGCCCGCCCCGGCGAAATGGCACCCGGAAATCGATACCGGCGTGCATACCCTGATGACCCTGAGTATGGCTGCTATGCTCAGCCCCGAGGTGGATGTGCGTTTTTCAACGCTGTGCCACGATCTCGGCAAAGGATTAACGCCAAAAACCATGTGGCCGCGCCACCATGGCCACGGTCCTGCCGGGGTGAAGCTGGTCGAAGGGCTTTGCCAGCGCCTGCGGGTACCCAACGAGATCCGCGATCTCGCCAGACTGGTGGCGGAATTTCACGACCTGATCCACACCTTCCCGATCCTCAAACCGGCCACCATCGTTAAGCTGTTTGATAACATCGACGCATGGCGCAAACCCCAGCGCGTCGAGCAGATCGCGTTGACCAGCGAAGCCGACGTACGTGGCCGCACCGGTTTTGAAGCCTGCGATTATCCGCAGGGGCGGCTGTTACGCGCAGCGTGGGACGTGGCAAAAGCGGTACCGACTAAAGCGGTTGTCGAGGCGGGCTTCAAGGGACCGGAAATCCGGGAAGAGCTGACGAAACGTCGAATTCAGGCGGTGTCGGACTGGAAGGAAAAGCATTGCCCTCAGCCTAAAGACTGAGGGCCGTCGGTCAGAAGAAGACCACGTAAACCGCAGCCGCCACGATAAAGCGATAGATCGCGAACGGAATAAACGAGATACGCTTAATCAACTGCAGGAAGGTTTTGATGGCGATCAGCGCCACAATAAAGGCGGTGACAAAGCCCACGGCGAACATCGGAATGTCACCCGTGGTGAGGAAGCCAATGCTTTTATAGACGTCGAGTGCGGTCGCGCCCATCATCATCGGCACTGCCAGCAGGAACGAGAACTCCGACGCAGCATAGCGGCTAACGCCCATCAGCATCCCGCCAGAAATGGTTGCGCCTGAGCGTGAAAAGCCCGGCCACAGCGCCAGACACTGGAAACAACCAATGATAAACGCCTGACGGTAGGTCATGTCATCCAGACCTTCCGCGCGTAGCGTTTTCGGCTTCAGCAGTTCTGCCGCGATCAGCAGGAAACCGCCGACGACCAGCGCATACATGACGTTAATCGGGTTAAACAGCGATTTAATGGTGTCGTGGAAAACCAGGCCCAGAACCACTGCCGGAACCATGCCAAGCAGAATATGGATAAGCGTCAGGCGACCTTTGCTTTCACCCTCGCGCTGAGGAAGACGGCCAAAGTGGATACCGATAAGCCCGAACAGACGACGCCAGAACATCACAACGACCGCCAGAATAGACCCCAACTGAATGACAACTTCAAACGTCTTTGCGGTATCGCCTTCAAAGCCAAGCAGATGGCCAACGATAATCATATGGCCCGTGCTGGAAACCGGCAAAAACTCCGTCAATCCTTCGACCACACCCAGTATTGCCGCCACCAGCAGCGAGTGCATATCGCTCATCTATAAACCCCTAAAAAGATATAAAAAAAACGGTGTCCCACGCGGACAACCGTGAAAGATACAGCTTTAAGACCGGTATAACCTAAAATGGTTTAGCTATTATGACGTTAAATCTTCCCTTTCAGATTTGTGCCACGCTCAATGATCACGCCGACGTTAGCGGCACGCGCCACGGCGCCCGGTTTGCTCAATTTGATGCGTACCCACGGTGCGTTGAACTTGCTCAGCAGCAGCTCGGCCACCTCTTCTGCCACACGCTCCACCAGCGCAAAACGTTGCCCTTCGACGTGGCCCACAACCGTTTCACTGATATCCGCGTAGCTCAGACAGTCATTCACGTCGTCGCTTTTTGCTGACTTGCGGTTATCCCAGCCCATTTCGATATCGAACACGAGTTTCTGCTCAATGGTCTGTTCCCAGTCGTAAACACCAATAGTGGTGATTACCGAAAGTTGCTCTATAAATACAATATCCATCACGACCTGCCTGCTTTTTGGCTAAACCGGATACCACTTCCGGCGAATTATGCGTATTATCCACAGATGCTGAGAATACAGATACATTTTCAAAACGGAACAGCGTTATGAGTGCAATCGCGCCTGGAATGATCCTCCTCGCCTACCTTTGCGGCTCAATCTCCAGCGCCATTCTGGTCTGCCGCATTGCCGGGTTACCTGACCCGCGCGAAAGTGGTTCCGGGAATCCGGGGGCGACCAATGTACTACGAATTGGCGGCAAGGGAGCAGCCGTAGCGGTATTGATTTTTGATGTTCTGAAAGGAATGTTACCCGTCTGGGGAGCGTATGCGCTGGGCGTAACGCCGTTCTGGCTGGGGCTCATTGCTATCGCCGCCTGTGTTGGCCATATCTGGCCTGTATTCTTTGGTTTTAAAGGCGGTAAAGGCGTCGCCACCGCCTTTGGTGCTATTGCCCCAATCGGCTGGGACTTAACCGGCGTGATGGCCGGCACCTGGCTACTGACCATTCTTCTGAGCGGTTACTCGTCACTGGGCGCCATCGTCAGCGCGCTGATCGCGCCATTCTATGTCTGGTGGTTCAAACCGCAGTTCACCTTCCCGGTGTCAATGCTCTCCTGCCTCATCCTGCTGCGTCATCACGATAATATTCAGCGCCTGTGGCGTCGCCAGGAGACCAAAATTTGGTCGAAGCTCAAGAGAAAGAAAAAAGACGCCCCGTAAGGGGTTAGTTATGCCTTATAACCAAATGTGATTTTGGTCACCCTCTGCCTGTGGTAACTGTTAATGACACAACACAACCACACAAAAAGAAAATGGCAGACATTACAGACACAACTCCCCTTTCAACGGCAGGACATTCGCCTGATGGCGACATCAAGTGGGTACGTAACGCCTCTGACGTTTCACGTCTGGTCAACGACGGTTCTCAGGGTCGGGCCAACGCCCGCATCGTAGTCGGTATCGCGCTGGGCGGTATTTTCCTTGATGCGTACGACCTTGGTGCGCTGGCGTTCGGCATCAAAGACATCACTCGCGAATTTAATCTCACCCCCGCCGGTACCGGCATGGTGGCCTCGGCCATTACCTTTGGCGCGATTGTCGGGGCGCTGCTGGGTGGCTACCTCACGGACAAGATCGGACGCTACCGCGTCTTTATGGCCGACATGCTGTTCTTTGTGGTAGCGGCCATCGCCTGTGCACTGGCACCCAACGAATATGCGCTGGCGGGCGCACGCTTTGTGATGGGCCTCGGCGTGGGGATCGATCTGCCGGTGGCGATGGCGTTTCTTAGCGAGTTCGCCAGGCTCAAAGGCCCCGGAAACAAGGCCTCCAGCGTGGCAATGTGGTGCCCAACCTGGTATGCCGCAATCAGCATCTCTTACCTGTTGGTGTTATTCTTCTACGCCGTACTGCCAGAAAGTCACAGCGACTGGCTGTGGCGCTTAATCCTGGGGTTTGGCGCAGTGCCTGCGCTGGTGATTATCGCCATTCGTAGCCGCTACATGAGCGAGTCCCCGGTCTGGGCGGCGAATCAGGGTAACCTGAAAGAGGCGGCCGCTATCTTGCAGCAATCGTATAACATCAACGCCCACGTGCCGCAGGATGCGCTTAATCAACCGGCACCGGTGGTCAACAAGGCGAAGTGGGCAAACTATCTGAACCTGTTCCGTGGCGTCTATCTGCGACGTACCACGCTCGCCACCCTGCTCTCGGTGGTGTCGTCTTTCGGCTATAACGCCGTCGCATTTGGTCTGCCGGTCATTATCTCCAGCTTCTTTGTGCAGTCGATGCTGACCACTATTCTGATCTCGCTGATGCTAAACCTGCTGTTTGCCTTCGTCGGCGGATTGCTGGCGGTGCGCTATGTTCCGCGCTTCGGCGCGTGGCGGATGTCACTGGCGGGCTACGCCTGTCAGCTTGTTGCTCTGCTGGGGCTGGCGCTGATTGGTCGTCCGGAAGGCGTATCGGAAGGCGTTATCGCCGTCGCGATGCTGGCGCTGTTCCTGTTCGGTCAGGGCTTTGGGCCCGGTGCCCATACCATGACGTTTGCGTCCCTGAGCTATCCCACCTCTCTGCGCGGCGTGGGCGTGGGCCTTAACCAGACGCTGATGCGCAGCAGTTCTACGCTCTCGCTGTTTCTGTTCCCGCTGCTGGTGGCCTCTCTTGATACCGCCGTGTTCTGGGTGATCGCCCTGGCACCGTTTATCGGGCTGGCTTCGCTACTGGCGATCCGCTGGGAACCGTCCGGCTATGATGTGGATGCAGAGGATTATCGATAACCTTCTCAACCGGCTCCTTGAGCCGGTTTTTTTATCCATAAGCGACTCATATGACAGCCTTCATTTCTGCCAGGGCATACTGAAACGTCTCCCGATGATGAGCAGATGGATGCAGCATGTTAGCAGCTCAGGTCACTGATAATTCTTACAAAGGCTGGCAGGCATCGCTTGCCCTGCAGTTTTGTTACACCCCTGAGAAAACCCTCCTGCACGCTGCTCATCACATCGGGCCCCTCACCGTACAGCGACCTTTTTATCCCGAAGGCGACACCTGCCACCTGTATTTACTGCACCCGCCAGGCGGGATAGTTGGCGGCGATACGCTGGATATTTCGGTGCATCTGGACGCGAAAAGCCATGCGCTGATCACCATGCCCGGCGCGAGCAAGTTCTATCGCAGCAGCGGCCCGCAGGCCTGTCTCAATCAGCACTTCTGGCTCGGTGATGAGGCTACGCTGGAGTGGCTGCCGCAGGACACCATTATCTTTCCCGGTGCGAATGCCGCCCTGCGTTCCGTTTTTCATCTGAAGGCCTCCAGTACACTGCTGGCATGGGAGCTGTACTGTCTGGGTCGCCCGGTGATCGGCGAAACCTTCAGCCACGGCACGCTGGAAAGCCGCCTTGAGATCTGGGTCGACGATGAGCCACGGCTGATTGAACGTCAGCACCTCAGCAATGGCGATCTCACGCCCGTTGCAGGTCTCCCGTGGGTCGGCACGCTGCTGTTCTTTCCGGCCAGGGAAGCGCACCTCGAAACGGTGCGCGAGCTGCTGACGCCGCTGAGCCATTTTGCCGGGGCAACGCTCACAGACGATCTGCTGTCGGTGCGTTTTCTCTCCCACGACAACCTGATTTGCCAGCGGGTGATGCGCGATATCTGGCTGTCGCTTCGCCCGCTTTTAACCCCCAAAACCGCCTGTTCGCCGCGTATCTGGCAGACATAAGAGAAACGTTATGGAACTGACCCCCAGAGAAAAAGACAAGCTGTTGCTGTTTACCGCTGCGCTGGTTGCCGAACGCCGCCTTGCGCGCGGGGTAAAACTGAATTACCCGGAATCAGTCGCGCTGATCAGCGCGTTTATTATGGAAGGCGCCCGCGATGGCGAAACCGTCGCCTCACTGATGGAAGCGGGCCGTCACGTCCTGACGCGCGACCAGGTGATGGAAGGCGTACCGGAGATGATCCCCGACATTCAGGTGGAAGCGACGTTCCCGGACGGATCAAAGCTCGTCACCGTCCATAACCCGATCGTATAAGGAGCGCGTGATGATCCCAGGCGAATACCAGATCCAATCCGGAAACATTGCGATCAACGTTGGGCGAGACACGCAAAACGTGATCGTCGAAAACCATGGCGACAGGCCGATCCAGGTGGGATCGCACTACCACTTTTATGAGATTAACCCGGCGCTGAAATTCGACCGGGAAGCTACCAAAGGCTATCGGCTGAATATTCCGGCAGGCACCGCCGTGCGTTTCGAACCCGGACAGAAGCGCGAGGTGACGCTGGTTCAGGTCAGCGGCGCGCAGCGTATTTTCGGCTTTCGCGGCGAGGTGATGGGAGAGGTGAAAAATGGCTGAAATTTCACGCCAGGCCTACGCCGATATGTTCGGCCCCACCACTGGCGATAAAGTGCGTCTGGCCGACAGCGAGCTGTGGATAGAAGTGGAAAACGATCTCACGGTCTACGGCGAAGAGGTCAAATTCGGCGGCGGGAAGGTGATCCGCGACGGTATGGGCCAGGGGCAGATGACATCCGACGGCTGCGTGGATCTGGTGCTGACCAACGCGTTGATTATCGATCACTGGGGGATCGTTAAAGCCGATATTGGCGTAAAAAACGGACGGATCTTTGCCGTGGGTAAAGCCGGTAATCCGGATATACAACCCGGGGTCACGATCCCGATTGGCGCAGCGACAGAAGTGATCGCCGCCGAGGGGAAAATTGTCACCGCCGGCGGGATCGACACGCACATCCACTGGATCTGCCCGCAGCAGGCGGAAGAGGCGCTGGTCTCTGGCGTCACCACCATGATTGGCGGGGGCACGGGCCCTGCGGCAGGCACCAACGCCACGACCTGTACGCCGGGGCCCTGGTATATCGCACGGATGTTGCAGGCGGCCGATACACTACCGGTGAATATCGGCCTGCTTGGCAAAGGTAACGGTTCCAACCCTGATGCCCTGCGCGAGCAGATCGCAGCGGGTGCCATCGGGCTGAAGATCCACGAAGACTGGGGCGCGACGCCGGCCGCCATCAACTGCTCACTGGCGGTGGCGGAGGAGATGGATATTCAGGTGGCGCTGCACAGCGACACGCTGAACGAATCCGGGTTTGTTGAGGACACGCTGGCGGCTATCGGCGGACGGACCATTCACACCTTCCATACGGAAGGGGCGGGCGGCGGACATGCACCGGATATTATTACTGCCTGCGCGCACCCGAATATTCTGCCCTCCTCCACTAACCCGACGCTGCCCTACACGGTGAATACCATCGACGAGCATCTCGACATGCTGATGGTGTGTCACCACCTCGACCCGGATATCGCCGAGGATGTGGCCTTTGCTGAATCACGCATTCGCCGGGAGACCATCGCCGCGGAAGATGTCCTTCACGATATCGGTGCCTTCTCGCTGACCTCGTCCGACTCCCAGGCAATGGGTCGCGTCGGCGAAGTGATTATTCGTACCTGGCAGGTGGCGCACCGTATGAAGGTTCAGCGCGGCGCACTGTTGGAAGAGACCGGGAACAACGATAACTACCGCGTGAAACGCTATATCGCCAAATACACCATTAACCCGGCGCTGACCCACGGGATTGCCCATGAAGTGGGCTCGATTGAGGCCGGGAAACTGGCGGATTTAGTGGTCTGGTCCCCCGCGTTCTTTGGCGTCAAACCCGCCACCATTGTGAAAGGCGGGATGATCGCCTGCGCGCCGATGGGGGATATCAACGCCTCTATCCCAACGCCGCAACCGGTCCATTACCGCCCGATGTTTGGCACGCTGGGTGCCGCACGCCATGCGACACGGCTGACGTTTGTTTCCCAGGCTGCCGATGCGAAGGGCATTTCGCACCAGCTCAGCCTGCAGAGCGGCATAGCCGTCGTAAAAGGCTGCCGCACGGTGAAAAAGGCCGACATGATCCACAACAGCCTGCAGCCCAACATCACCGTTGATGCACAAACTTACGAGGTTCGCGTTGATGGCGAGCTCATTACCAGCGAGCCGGCAGACGTTCTGCCGATGGCCCAACGCTATTTCCTGTTTTAAGGAGTGACGATGATCTACCTGACCCAACGCCTTGACCATGCCCATCCGATAACCGCCAGCGTCACGCTGCCGATTGATGTCCGGGTAAAAAGCCGTGCCCGCGTGACGCTGAATGACGGCCGCGAAGCCGGGCTGATGCTGCCGCGCGGCCTGCTACTGCGCGGGGGGGATCTGCTGACCACTGACGACGGCAGCGAGGTGATCGAGGTGATCGCTGCGCCGGAATCAGTCTCCGTCGTGCGCTGCGACGATCCGTTCCTGCTCGCCCGCGCCTGCTACCACCTCGGCAACCGCCACGTGCCGCTGCAGATCATGCCCGGCGAACTGCGCTATCACCACGATCATGTGCTCGATGACATGCTGCGCCAGTTCGGGCTCGAGGTGACATTTGCCACCCTCCCGTTTGAACCGGAAGCAGGGGCGTATACCAGCGATGCCCACAGCCATAGCCATAGTCACTCTCACGCTCATTCACATTAAGGATTCATCATGCGTACGTTTTTACCTCTGTTACTGCTGGCCTTTTCTCTTCCTGCCCTGGCGCATCCCGGACACGGCACAGACAGCTTTCAGGCCGGTTTTTTCCATCCGCTGACGGGTCTTGATCATCTGCTGATGCTAACCGGTGCGGGCGTACTTTCGGCCCTGAGCGGGCGCAAGCTGCTGCTGCCTCTTGCCACTCTCGGCATGATGCTGGCCGGGGCCGTTGCAGGCAGCCTGCTTGGCGGCTTTAGCGGCATGGAAATGCTGATTATCGCCTCGCTGGCGGTCTGCGGCGCGATGATGTTTAAAACCGAAAATCGCCTGCTGTTGGCCGTGCCGGCGCTGGCAATGTTCCACGGCTGGGCGCACGGGGTAGAGATGTCTGGCCACAGCTTCTGGCTCTTCACCAGCGGCTTTATGTTTGCCAGTGCCACGGTGCTGTGCGCCAGCTTCGCCGCCGGGTTGCTGCTGCGCCGTCACGACGGGTTACGTAAAACCTTTGGTGGCGGGCTGATTGTCTCTGCGCTGCTGGCGCTGATGGGCTGATGGAGCACGTCCGCCAGCGGCTGCGCCTGATGCAGCTCTCCAGCAGCAGCCTTCCGGTCGGGTCATTCACCTGGTCGCAGGGGCTGGAGTGGGCCGTTGAAGCAGGCTGGGTCCCCGATGCTGAGGCGTTCAAAAACTGGCAGATCCTGCAGATGGAGCAGAGCTTGTTCTGTGTCGATCTGCCGCTGTTTTCCCGACTTTATCAGGCGTGCGAGCAAAACGATTTGGCGACGGCAACACGCTGGACGGCCTACCTTCTCGCCTGCCGGGAAACGCGTGAACTGCGTGATGAGGAACGCAACCGCGGGGCGGCCTTTACGCGCCTGCTCAAAAGCTGGGAGCCGGACTGTCCGGCAGAGTGGCGGACGCTGTTTATGCAAAGCCAGCTCAGCGGCATGGCGTGGCTCGGAGTACGCTGGGGCATTAGCGCCCATGAGCTGGCCCTGAGCCTGGGCTACAGCTGGATTGAGAGCGCGGTCATGGCGGGCGTCAAGCTGGTGCCGTTCGGGCAACAGGCGGCGCAGCAGCTGATTATCGACCTGAGCGACCACTTTGCCGCCGGGCTTGAACCGGCTTTTTTGCGTGGCGACGACGCGCTGGGTGCGGCAACGCCGCTGTCGGCCATCGCCTCTGCGCGCCACGAAACACAATATTCACGATTATTCCGTTCCTGAGGAGACAACATGGCTGATTACAAACATCCCCTGCGCGTGGGCGTGGGCGGCCCGGTGGGGTCGGGCAAAACCGCGTTACTGGAAGCACTCTGCAAAGCAATGCGCGACACCTATCACCTGGCAGTGGTGACTAACGATATCTACACCAAAGAGGATCAGCGCATTCTCACCGAAGCGGGCGCCCTTGAGCCAGAGCGCATCGTGGGCGTGGAGACGGGCGGCTGCCCGCATACCGCAATCCGGGAAGATGCCTCAATGAACCTGGCGGCAGTGGAAGCGTTAAGCGAAAAGTTCGGCAATCTGGACCTGATCTTCGTTGAAAGCGGCGGTGACAACCTGAGCGCCACCTTCAGCCCGGAGCTAGCTGACCTGACGATCTATGTGATTGACGTCGCTGAAGGGGAGAAGATCCCGCGTAAGGGCGGCCCAGGGATAACCAAATCCGATTTTCTGGTGATCAACAAAACCGACCTGGCACCCTATGTGGGGGCCTCACTGGAGGTGATGGAGCGTGACACCAACCGCATGCGCGGCGAGCGCCCGTGGACCTTCACCAATCTGAAGGCGGGCGACGGACTGGCGACGATCGTGACATTTCTGGAAGAGAAAGGGATGTTGCGGGTGTAACCGTATAACTCCCCTCTCCCTGGCGGGAGAGGGTCAGGCATTACGCCTCCGGCAACTCCGCCAGCGGCCAGCGTGGACGTACAGAGACGCTCAGATCGGCGGTCGCGCCAGCGTTCAGACGTACCATACCCGCGTAGGCGATCATCGCCCCGTTATCGGTACAGAATTCTGGACGGGCATAAAATACTTCCCCACCACGCTTTTGCATCATCTGCGCGAGTTTTGCACGCAGCGTGCGGTTGGCGCTGACGCCCCCGGCCATCACCAGACGCTTAAAGCCGGTCTTTTCCAGTGCGCGTTTGCATTTGATCATCAGGGTATCGACCACCGCGTCTTCGAACGCACGGGCGATATCAGCACGGGTCTGCTCGCTATCGTCGTTATTGCGAATGGTATTGGCCGCGAAGGTTTTCAGACCGGAAAAGCTGAAATCCAGCCCTGGACGGTCAGTCATCGGACGCGGGAAGACGAAACGCCCTTCCGTGCCCTGCGATGCCATTTTCGAGAGCATCGGACCACCAGGATAATCCAGACCCAGCAGTTTGGCCGTTTTGTCGAAGGCCTCACCGGCTGCGTCGTCAATGGACTCGCCGAGCAGCTCATACTTGCCAATCCCCGTTACGCTAATCAGCTGGGTATGGCCACCTGAAACCAGCAGCGCCACAAAAGGAAACGCAGGCGGATTATCTTCCAGCATCGGCGCCAGAAGATGCCCTTCCATATGGTGAACCGGAATGGCCGGCACATCCCACGCGAACGCCAGCGAACGGCCCACCGTTGCGCCGACCAGCAGCGCACCCACCAGGCCCGGGCCTGCGGTATACGCTACAGCATCAATATCAGTAGAGTTCAACCCGGCTTCTTTCAGCGCCGCCTGAATCAGGGGAACCGTTTTACGCACGTGGTCACGAGAAGCCAGTTCAGGCACGACGCCGCCGTAGTCAGCGTGTAATTTCACCTGACTATACAGTTGGTTGGCAAGAAGCCCTTTTTCGTCGTCGTAAATGGCGATGCCGGTCTCATCGCAGGATGTTTCAATACCCAGTACACGCATGACTTGTTTTACCTCGTTTCAATACCGCGCAGTGTAGGGCCAATGCGGATTGATGTAAAACTTTGTTCGCCCCAGGAAGAAGCCTCGTGTATACTCCTCACCCTTATTAAAGTCCCTTTCAAAAACGCGTCGGTGCTTTACAAAGCAGCAGCATTTGCAGTAAAATTCCGCACCATTTTGAAATAAGCTGGCGTTGATGCCAGCGGCAAACCGAATTTATCAAAGGTGAGAGTTACATGCCGGTAATTAAAGTACGTGAAAACGAGCCGTTCGACGTTGCACTGCGTCGCTTCAAACGTTCATGCGAGAAAGCAGGTGTTCTGGCTGAAGTTCGTCGTCGTGAGTTCTATGAAAAACCAACGACCGAACGTAAGCGCGCTAAAGCTTCTGCTGTGAAACGTCACGCGAAGAAACTGGCTCGCGAAAACGCACGCCGTACTCGTCTGTACTAATCAGTTGAGGGCCTCAGCCCTCAATGACAGACAGAGTTGTAGTCGTAAGGCCGTGCTTCCGGAAGGAATGCGCGGCTTGTTTTCGTTTATGAGTTACTAAAATTTTTGGGGCATATGGCCGGACGAATCCCACGCGTATTCATCAATGACCTGCTAGCCAGAACCGACATCGTCGATCTCATCGACGCGCGGGTAAAGCTGAAAAAGCAGGGCAAGAACTACCATGCGTGCTGTCCTTTCCATAACGAAAAAACCCCCTCCTTCACCGTAAACGGTGAAAAGCAGTTTTACCATTGCTTCGGCTGTGGTGCTCACGGTAATGCTGTCGATTTTTTAATGAACTACGACAAGCTCGAGTTCGTTGAAACCGTCGAAGAGCTGGCGGCGATGCACAACCTTGAAGTGCCGTATGAAGCAGGCAGTGGGCCAAGCCAGATCGAGCGCCATCAACGGCAGACGCTGTACCAACTGATGGATGGTCTGAACTCGTTTTATCAACAGTCTCTTAAGCACGCTGCTGCTGAGCCTGCGCGTCAGTACCTGACAGCGCGCGGACTGAGTGACGATGTGATTGCGCGTTTCGCTATTGGTTACGCCCCGCCCGGCTGGGACAACGTGTTAAAGCGTTTTGGCGGCAATAGCGAAGATCGTAAGTCTCTTATCGATGCCGGCATGCTGGTCACCAATGACCAGGGACGAAGCTACGACCGCTTCCGCGAACGGGTGATGTTCCCGATCCGCGACAAGCGTGGCCGGGTGATTGGTTTTGGTGGTCGCGTGCTGGGTGATGCCCTGCCGAAGTACCTCAACTCCCCGGAGACCGATATTTTTCATAAAGGTCGCCAGCTTTACGGTCTTTATGAGGCGCTGAAGGATAACGCGGAACCTCCGCGCCTTCTGGTCGTCGAAGGCTATATGGATGTCGTCGCGCTGGCGCAGTATGACATCAACTATGCGGTTGCATCTCTGGGCACCTCGACCACAGCCGATCACATTCAGCTGCTGTACAGGGTGACTAACAATGTCATCTGCTGTTACGACGGTGACCGTGCAGGACGCGACGCCGCCTGGCGTGCGCTGGAAACCGCACTGCCTTATATGACCGACGGGCGTCAGTTACGCTTTATGTTCCTGCCCGACGGTGAAGACCCGGATACGCTGGTGCGTAAAGAGGGCAAAGCGGCGTTTGAAGCGCGGATGGAGCAGGCTCAGCCGCTCTCCACGTTTTTGTTTAACAGCCTGATGCCGCAGGTCGATTTGAGTACCCCTGACGGGCGCGCGCAGCTCAGCACGCTGGCGCTGCCGTTAATCAGTCAGGTGCCCGGCGAAACGCTGCGCATCTATCTGCGTCAGGAGCTAGGCAACAAGCTCGGCATTCTGGATGACAGCCAGCTTGAACGTTTAATGCCTAAACAGTCTGAAAACGGTGCGGTTCGTCCCGCGCCTCAGCTAAAACGCACAACCATGCGTATACTGATAGGGTTACTGGTTCAAAACCCCGAACTTGCTCCGCAAGTGCCATCGCTGGCGGGTTTGAACCACGAAAAATTGCCCGGGCTTGGCTTATTTTCAGAATTGGTCAACACTTGTTTGTCTCAGCCAGGTCTGACCACCGGACAACTTTTAGAACATTATCGCGGCACAAAAGAGGCTGCTACCCTTGAAAAACTGTCGATGTGGGACGATATAGCAGATAAGGACATTGCAGAAAAAACGTTCACCGACTCACTCAACCATATGTTTGATTCGATGCTTGAGCTGCGCCAGGAAGAGTTGATAGCTCGCGAGCGCACACACGGCTTAAGCAGCGAAGAACGCCGGGAACTCTGGATGCTGAACCAGGAGCTGGCAAAAAAATGAATTTAACGGCTTAAGTGCCGAATATCGATCGGGAAGCCCCCGGCAGCCGCACTGAGAGGCAGCGGCACAAATATAAGTACGCCCTCGCTTTAAAGGTTGGCAGCCCCATCGCCGACACCAATCAAACGAATTAAGTGTGGATACCGTCTTATGGAGCAAAACCCGCAGTCACAGCTGAAACTTCTTGTCCAACGCGGTAAGGAGCAAGGCTATCTGACCTATGCCGAGGTCAATGACCATCTGCCGGAAGATATCGTCGATTCAGATCAAATCGAAGACATCATCCAAATGATCAATGACATGGGTATTCAGGTGATGGAAGAAGCACCTGATGCCGATGATCTGTTGCTGGCTGAAACCTCCAACAACACTGACGAAGATGCGGAAGAAGCTGCTGCACAGGTCCTGTCCAGCGTGGAATCTGAAATCGGGCGTACCACTGACCCGGTCCGCATGTACATGCGCGAAATGGGTACCGTTGAACTGTTGACCCGCGAAGGCGAAATTGACATCGCGAAACGCATCGAAGACGGGATCAACCAGGTTCAGTGCTCTGTTGCCGAATACCCTGAAGCGATCACCTATCTGCTGGAGCAGTACGATCGTGTTGAAGCGGAAGAAGCGCGCCTGTCTGACCTGATCACCGGTTTTGTCGACCCGAACGCTGAAGAAGATATGGCACCGACCGCCACTCACGTTGGATCTGAACTGTCTCAGGAAGAGATGGATGATGACGAAGACGAAGATGAGGAAGATGCCGACGACGACACCGCCGATGATGACAACAGCATCGACCCGGAACTGGCGCGCGAGAAGTTTGCCGAGCTGCGTACCCAGTACGAAGTCACGCGTGACACCATCAAAGCAAAAGGTCGCAGCCACGCAGCCGCACAGGAAGAGATCCTGAAACTGTCTGAAGTCTTCAAACAGTTCCGTCTGGTGCCTAAACAGTTCGACTACCTGGTTAACAGCATGCGCGTGATGATGGATCGCGTACGTACCCAGGAACGCATCATCATGAAACTGTGCGTTGAGCAGTGCAAAATGCCGAAGAAGAACTTCATCACCCTCTTCACCGGCAACGAAACCAGCGAAACCTGGTTCAACGCGGCTATCGCGATGAACAAGCCGTGGTCTGAAAAACTGCATGACGTGAAAGAAGACGTGTTCCGCGGCCTGCAGAAACTGCATCAGATTGAAGAAGAGACCGGCCTGACCATTGAGCAGGTTAAAGACATCAACCGTCGTATGTCCATCGGTGAAGCGAAAGCCCGCCGTGCGAAGAAAGAGATGGTTGAAGCGAACCTGCGTCTGGTTATCTCTATCGCCAAGAAGTACACCAACCGTGGCCTGCAGTTCCTGGATCTGATTCAGGAAGGCAACATCGGTCTGATGAAAGCGGTTGATAAGTTTGAATACCGTCGTGGTTATAAGTTCTCCACCTATGCTACCTGGTGGATCCGTCAGGCTATCACCCGCTCTATCGCGGATCAGGCGCGCACCATCCGTATTCCGGTGCATATGATTGAGACCATCAACAAGCTCAACCGTATCTCCCGCCAGATGCTGCAGGAGATGGGCCGCGAGCCAACGCCGGAAGAGCTGGCTGAGCGCATGCTGATGCCGGAAGACAAGATCCGTAAAGTGCTGAAGATCGCCAAAGAGCCAATCTCCATGGAAACACCAATCGGTGATGATGAAGATTCGCATCTGGGTGATTTCATCGAGGATACCACCCTCGAGCTGCCGCTGGACTCTGCGACGACCGAGAGCCTGCGTGCTGCAACGCACGACGTTCTGGCTGGCCTGACCGCCCGTGAAGCAAAAGTGCTGCGTATGCGTTTCGGTATCGATATGAACACCGACCATACGCTGGAAGAAGTGGGTAAACAGTTCGACGTTACCCGCGAACGTATCCGTCAGATCGAAGCGAAGGCGCTGCGTAAACTGCGCCATCCAAGCCGCTCTGAAGTACTGCGTAGCTTCCTGGACGATTAATCGATCCTGTCAGTGAAAAAGCTCCCTTTTGGGAGCTTTTTTTTTTGCATTTTCTCCGCCCCTCAGGGACAAGGAAACACCGCCCTAGAGCCCACGCACAACCAGGGCCTCATCCAGTTCCCGATACGCCTCCACCAGCTTATCCAGCGTTGCCCTGTTAAGCCCGCTCGGGTTCGGCAGCACCCACACCTGCGTGACACCAATGGTGATGGCCTGTTTGCCCCACTGCGCACCGCGCTGACTGAACGCCTGTTCGTAAGCCTGCTTACCCAGGATTGCCAGCGCTGCCGGCTGATAATCTTCAATCTTCTTAATCAGCTCCCGCCCACCGCTGCGCAGTTCATGCAGGTTCACCTCACTCGCCTGTACCGTGGGCCGCTCGACCAGCATGGTAATCCCGCAGCGCGTATCCAGCAGGTGCTGCTCCTCTTCAGGCTTCAGTAGCCTGTCGGTAAACCCGGCCTGGTAGATAACCTTCCAGAAGCGATTCCCCGGATGGGCAAAGTGAAAACCGGTGTGCGCCGAGGACTTCCCAGGGTTAATCCCGCAAAACACCACCCGCAAGCCCGGGGCCAGAATATCGTTGATCATCTCTACTCCCATTGATACATCCTTATGGAAGTATAAAGGATTGATTATGCATTGTTTATAAAAACAGCAGGCAGGTGTGAATGGCTGGATTGCTGAAGGGAGTTCCTCTATAATTCACCGCCACGGCCCCTTAGCTCAGTGGTTAGAGCAGGCGACTCATAATCGCTTGGTCGCTGGTTCAAGTCCAGCAGGGGCCACCAAATTTTAGCTTTAAAATCAAAGAATTAAGCCACTCTACTGAGTGGCTTTTTTTTCACTAATAGTATGAATGTCGCAAAAGTGTCGCATGAGACTCACTTTGCTGTGGTAGCTCACGCGTTTTGCATCTCCCTTCCGTATGTTGCCTGATGTAAACTGTTACAGTTCATGAAACCAAGGAGGCACTAATGGCTGACCCTATTGCGACGGTTTTGTCGCACTTAACTAACCTTGTAACCTTCAGGTCATCTTTAAGGCTACTTATCATCGCTGGTTCGATAATTTGTTGCTGGGTGTTTATCGAGCCAAAACTCAGTCCTTTCAAGTTGCCAAATGAATTATCGTTAACATTAATAACTGTAATAGGATTCTCATTTGGCGCTTTACTATCTGCCACCTTGTTTAACACATTAGATTTGGCAATAAAATTTGCGACAAAGAAAATCTACTTAAGAAATAAACAACGTGAAATCCAAAAAGAAGAAGAAACTAGAAAAGCGAATGAACATCAAAAAGTAGAATTGTTTAAGAAAAGTTTCAACGATTACTCACTGGATGCTAAAGAAATACTACTAAAATTAAAGGATAATGATTGCACCATTGAGTCAGGTACAACTGCCGGGGAAGCACACAATAATGCTCTCTTGGGACTACTTGAAAATAAAATAATACTACCACAGCATAGACTGGATAAAAGGCACACTTATTGCACAATCAATCCATTGTATAAAGATGCTATAATTCAAGCATTTGAAGAAAAACACCGGAAGGAAGTCGATGAAGTCTTTTCTTTAGAATCTAACGACTTGAATATGCTTTTGAGAAAATTCAGCAACACAACTTACGAAGATAATCATGTTTTCAATATTGTCCACAGCATTTATCGGAATAGATACAATTATATGCCAGTCATAAAGCATGAGTTTTATGACGAGGGTGATTTCATTGAAAACTGTAATATTCAATTTTATGTCTCAGATCCTCACTATCCATTTGTTTGCGAAAAATTAGGTTCGGAAATTAGGGGTTACATTTTAGGAAATTATAAGGAAGAAGTGGTTAGAAAAAGACGTGGGTGACGAGACATTAGAGTTTAGACGTCCCCTTGTTTAATTACTAACTCCGTTCCATTTTATTTCATTTTTGATAGAAGCAGTACTCGTGCACAAACCCGCACCAGCACTACCTCAAAGAAGTCAGACATGAATTATTAATACATTATGCGCATATCATCAAAGGTGAGCAAAAAACAAAAAAACCATTATATTTCTGATAGTTAAGCAATTTCAGGGATTTTATTTTGATCCTAAAAACTGAAAAACACTGAAATTCTTTTCAATCTTTTCAGTTCTGGTTTTCCGCAAAGCCGCCAGCACTGGCGCGGTCTGGCGGTGCGGTTTGAAGAAAAATAAAACTGAAAAATTTTTATGATCCAAAACCCGCAGGCGGGTGCGGTGTAGTGCGATTTTGGTCTGCGAAAGATTTTTTTTGCCACGCTGTGATGCACCAGCGCCCCGTTGTGGACACGATCTGTTTTAAGGGTGGCTCTGAGTGTCTGGAAAGGCTGAACGCGCCAGAGCGCCGCTGGCAGCGCGTAGCGATAGCCGCTTGTGAGGAAAGAAAAGAGATATCCCCGCCAGGGGATGAAGGGCATAAAAAAAACCCGCTTTCGCGGGTTATGTTCAGGGCTGGTTTACTTGCCAATCACCGGGGAGTATTTGCCGTTCAGCGTGTCCGCTTTCGTTCCGGTGTTCCGAATGGCTCCCGCGTTGGTCGGTGCGCCCGTATTGCTGTGCGTGTGGCTTGCCGTTTGCTCTGCCAGCTCTTTTACCACGTCGAGTGTGTCGAGCATCAGCTGTGCCACGTTGATAGTGCCAGAGCCAATCCACACCACCGGGGCAATAATCTGCTGTTGGACGGCCGCCACGCTTTTGCGTATCTGGCCAATCTTCTCAATCAGGTCTTTACCCGTTGTGACTGTCTGGCTCCCGGCGATGTCCGTTTCATCGTTGCCGCCGATACTCGTCACCCGGTTATTTACTGCCTGGCTGTAATCGCCCGTGCATACCTGCTGAATGGCTCCGGCCAGCAGTGTGGACGTGCCCAGCACAGTCAGTTTATCCGTGGCCTTAACCGTCGTTTCACGGCTGACCAGCTCCCGCTGTTCCGTATCTGACTTAACCACCCGCGCCATTGAGGTTTCACTGATCGTCTGGTCTGTCTGCCTCACCCAGTCACCCGCCTGGGTGACGCGCTGCGACACCTCCGCTCGCTGCTGTTGCAGCTGTTCGCCAGGCTGGATATCCGGGAGGCTGGTTCCTTCCGGCACGGTTTGCCGCACAAAGGGTTTATCCGGCCGTCCGCCAGTAAAAGCGATTTCTACCAGCGTCCCTTCAGGCGGAAACTGGAACATCCCCGAATCATTACCCGCCATAGGAACCGGCAGCGGAACGGCTGAATAAACAGGCGTGTCTTTATCCGGGTTGCCGTCCGCGTCCAACAGCTGCACGTCAACCGCATAGCGGGGACGGAACGGATCGGAGAAATTGCCGCTTTTCACCGCCTCAACGGGATTCATGACACGGCCAAACTTTGGCAAATGCAGCCCGGATGCCAGCTCCGGATAATGGCTTTCAATCTGGCGCTGAACAGGCGTTTTTTGAAGTGCCTTCCCCGTGGCACGGTTGCGGGGCGTCCATGTAACAGCCATCGTGTCATTTTGCAGGTAGACTTTTGTCACCCTTTGCCCGTTCAGATCCACACCGGGGCGCAGACTCTGCACCAGGGGAAGCGTCATTGAGTTCCCCCCGGCTGCTCCCTGATTAAATTCATGTGGGATCTCAACCGGGCGATCAGCAAACAGGGCTTTTTCCGCGCCGCCTGTATATACCGCCCCGTCCGGCAACTGATACCAGACGTAATCCGTGATGCCGAAAGCCTTTCCCAGATTATCCAGCAACTGATAACCCGTACCGCTGTGGGTGAAATGTGGGATCGGACGATCTGAGTAATCTGCATCCGGCACGCTGAAGGTTAACCCACTGTGTTCTGTCAGCCAGCTGGCCACATCGCGCAGCGTGGGGTGCTGGAAGGAACATGGCCATTGACGTTCGAATACGCCGACCAGCTCACGGACAAACAGACGCTGAAAGCCGTTTTCAGCAGGTTGAGAGCGTTCCACGTACCCGGTAAACCAGCGCAACACCAGATCGGTGTAACCAACATCGAGACGTACCAGTTTCCCGGTATAGTCCTGGGTGGTTCCGGCAGTAATAAACCCCCGGCCGCAGCTGTTCAGTTCCAGCACCAGGCTGGCATCAGCCAGATGAATTTCATCCGTTGAAAGATATAAGCGCTTTATTGGTTTCATGATTATGCCAGTGCGTCATTTACGGGCTTGAGTACGTTACTTTCAAACCACGTCAGTTTTTCTTCATCCTCGCCAGCAGCCTGGCCACCGTTCTGGCCGCCGCCACTTCCCGCCGTTTGCTTCACGGCTTTGGTTTTGCCGCTTGTCCTGGCCTCACGCTTTTCCTGCACGCTGATATGTTCGGTCAGGGTGAACGTAACCAGCCAGGACATACGCCCGTCCTGTGGCGGGGCGTCCAGGGTTCCGGTGAAAGTCGCCTCACGAAAATTCACAGCCCGCGCTGCCTCATGTGCAACGCGGTATTTCTGGCGCTGGCCGCTGGCATCCGTCGCGCTGCCTAGCTCAAATATACGGCGCAGGATCTCCGGATTTTTATACGGAATTTCACCAGATACGCGCAGCTCTTTGCCTTTGATGCCCTGCTCTGATTTGGTTGTGGCACTCGTCTGGCCGGACTGGTCTTTGTCCTGAAATTGCTGCGAAACGGTCACGCGCATGTTCTTCAGCAGAATTACTTCACCGTTAAGCGCCAGTGTCGGGTTCGATGTCATGTATCATTCCTTTTATGCCGTCGAGATTGTCGCCAACCAGCATCATGGCGGCGGTGTACACGGAGGACTGAAGCGGGATCCCTTTTACCAGCTCCAGAAGCGTGGACGGCAGATCGCCGCTGGCCGTAAATACCCATGCCCTGGCGCTTTTTCCCTGCAATTCAGTCAACCCGCTGGCAATGTCAGAAATCAGGCTTTCCCGTTGCTGTTTAAACTCCCCCATCAGCTTGTTTAAGCCCGTCAAATCCGCGACGGCTGCGGCTTCCTGCTGGGCTTTTTTCACCGCTGCGGCCGCCAGGGCTGTGCGGCTTGTAGGCACTGATAGCGGGATCGCCGCAGGTAAACTTTGACTGTATTTCGCCGGAATTTGCATTTTCTCCGCTGCCAGCTGCGCGGCGGACTGCGCCAGCCTCCGCACCTGGGTAAATGCCGGACTGGGGAACACATCCACAAGCTTATTCAGGCTGGCCATAAAGCTGTCGTGCGTCTGGCCAGAAACCATCATGATCACGATATCCGCCGCACCGCCCGTTCCGGCCAGTTTCTCAGCCAGGTAATTGATTGCGTTTACCGGGCTGAGATACGCGCCGTTTTCAGTCTGCTGTCCTACCCCGTACACCCAGGGATGCACCGGGATAACGGAACAATTCAGCGCGGCCACGGAATCACTGAACGCAATTCGTGCTTCACGCCACATTGCCAGGCACCTCTGGCCAGTCAATATCCGGCGCTGCGGTAACGTCTACCCGATTTAACAGCACGCGGTAAATTTTCCATACAGGTAGAAGTGCATTTTCCTCGGCTGTCGCCATGCCCAAATCTACAGAGTCCTGCAATGTAGAAATTGCCGTGGTAGCTGCATTCATAAGGCGCGTTTTCTGGGCTTGCGCTCTGGTTTCAATTTCATCCTGACTCAATTCCCGCGCAGTAATTTTCTTACCATCAAATATCCACTTACCTGCACCAACTTCAAAGCTATCAGGTAAATTTTTGCTTTCAATCTCGGCCACAGAACAATTAATCGGCCAGAGCCGTGATGCATCCATTTCAGCGCAACAAATCACTCCATCAGAATCAAACATTATCTTGAGAGAGTTCTCACTAAATTCCTTTTGTGCTTCATACCAGTCCATTCCCTCAGCAGAAAGCAGAAATAATACATTCTCCGGAAGGTCGTCCGCCTTCGGTAAGTAAGAAGTAAAATTTTTAAATATTTTCATGACTGAGCCACCGTATACCATGTTCCGTTAATCTGCTTTTGCAATGGACGCATCACAATATAATCGCCATCACCATCGACTTGTCCCTCAATCTGAAGCCCCGTTATAACGTTACCTGAAACTTCATACATTCTTCCCCTGGCCATTACTTGATAACTTCGTGCCCCCAGGCGGAAATCCTGAAGATATCGCGCGTTGCTTTCTGCTTTTGTATATGCCTCGCCAGCTGGCGTATAACTTCCCTTCGGCTGGAAGCGTCCGTCACTTTCTGCTTTGGTATAGGCCTGTCCTGCCGGGGTGTAACTCCCTTTTGGCTGGAAACGTCCATCGCTCTCAGCTTTGGTATACGCGCCCGTTTTCGGCATGTACCCGGCATCGGTCTGGGTTTTTGTGTAATAACGGTAATCAAAATTCGCAAAGTTACCCGGAATTAATTGCCCTGGTGCGGAAAAGTTTCCGTTAGCGTCCCATTTATAGCTAATATCTCCGCCGCCGCTCCCCTTCATATGCAGGTGCCACGAAAGTGCATCACCGCTAACCAGAGTTCCCATTGAAAAAGCCCAGGAGTTAATACCAGGAATACTTGCCTGTTGTTTTATTAGAGGGTGGTATTCACTTCCGCCTGTTGTTGAAAAGGTGTTAAAGAATGGCGCTTTCGTTCTATATTGTTCTGCAAAAGCAAATGCCCCACTATAACCCGCTGTAATTTCCTTTGTCGCATCAATAGTATTAATTACGCTTAATGGAGTATCTGACTGTAACGCACCAGTTGCGAGACTAACCCGTAATGGGCGAATCGCGTTATAAGTTCCGTAAGCATCCCCTTTATTGGTCAGCATCAGATAAAGATTATTGCCGTCATTACGCCAGAATGTGCCGTAATCACCATATGCGATACGAAAACCATTTGCGTATGCCGACTGGACTTCGGCATTAACTTTTAATGTCCCGGTCATGGTATCGCCGCTTTTATTAACAGCATTAATATCAGCCGGAGACGGTTTATTTGCCGCGTCATACTGCTTTGTCCACGCAGTCCAAACGCCACTGTATAGCGTTCGGATGTATGAGCGGGAATTGCTATAAATCCTGTAAATCTGCGTGATTCCGGCATGCTTATAAACCTCAAGCGAACCAGCAGCACTCTCCGGGTAGTTCCTGCCAGTTTGCGCCTGTGCGTTCGCTGCCTGGTAATACAGTCCCGGAGTGGTGAAGGTGTTCAGGTCAGCAGCATCACCAATCCCAACGGTCTGCCCGTTGAAAATATCCTGCGCAGTGATACTGATATCAGTACTCAACGCCCGGCCATTTACCTTGCGGCCGGACGGAACGCGCCCATTTGCATTGTCATTTGCAGCTTTAACTGCTTTTGGTGTGGCCGCAAGCGATTCTGAAACACTATCCAGGGCGCTGCTGAGTTGCGTAAACCCTTTAGCTGCCGTGGTAGCGTCCGGATGATTACGCGACTGCTCATGTTTTTTCAGCGCATCACTGGCGGTCTGTTCGTTAAGCGTCCCCTTAGGGCGCAGATCGGTAATATTGCCGCTTGCATCGATACTGGCCACGGCAAAAACATAGTGCTGCACACCGTTCTGCACATAATCAGCCAGGCTACTCGCCACGGTGATTTTGCTGGCCACGCCCCAGGCACTCGTCAGGGTTCCTGTCCAGGCCACATCCAGCCAGATTTTTACGGGCGTGGTTGCAACCGTAATGTTCTGGTTAGCTTCCAGCTGCGCACGTAAGCCCCGGACATATCCCGCCCCGGCAGTAACGTAAAATTGCGTGCCGTTTTTTGCTACCAGGTAGCCATTCCCCAGGAAAGCCGCCGCGCCGTAAAGGTCAATATTCTCCAGGCGCTGGCGTTCATCCATCGCGGCCATACGGGCGGTGAAGTCAATCTGCCAGGTTTCCGCTGGTGTGTTGATTCCGGTTTCAGCCTGTGCGCCGTTATACTCCATCAAAAACGAACGGGTGAGAACATTACCCTGCTGACCATCTTTCGTTTTCAGCTTCTGCTGTAGGGGTGCATGAACAATCATGGCCAGCGTGTTGCTCGCCTTGTTAATCAGGCCAATCCAGTTAAACGAAAAATCGCCCACTTCCGCGCCCAGTACAACGGAGTGAACCACGGCATTTTCATTCACAACACCTTTACGACTGACGGCCTGGCGGTGAACGATTTGCGCGGCAGGGGGCAGCGTTTCGCTGCGGTCAATCGGTTTACTGGCATCCAGCCCCGGCACGTTGGCAAAAACAAACTCATCCAGCAGAACGGGTTCACCCGTAACGGCCTGGCTGGTTTTCCACTGCTCAAAGGCCAGTGTGATCGCTGTCTGTGACATAAATTCTCCCTATAAACTCGCGCTAAACGTTGCGCCGCTGGCATCCGTGCTGCTCAGGCGTGCCGGATAAACCACGTATTCCCCCTGATCCCATCCCGCCCTGATAGCCAGGCTTTCAGATGTGATCACTTCAAACTGATAACGGCGGCAGGTTCGTCCGTACTGCCGGATTATCTGAATCATCAGCTGCGTGTTGTCTGCGATCTGGCTGTCCGTGACGCGCACCATGATCACGTCCCAGTCAATGTCCGGCTGGCGTTCAACCAGCTCCACGTAACCAATTCCCAGCCGCGCAAAAATATTAATGAATCCTTCAACGGAACCCGCATCACGGGCATTGATGAAGGCAAAGGCTACGCGTTTGCGGTACAGGCTCAGCGGCTCGCCACTGAAGCGGCTTATGTCGCGGTCATACGCGATTAAATTGAGTACCGGCTCAATGCAGGTCAGCGGATCAAACTGCCGTAATGGCCACGTGATCCAGCCGTATACCTCAGCCCAGAACCTCCGCGCCGTGCGCAATAAAGCCAGTGGCTCACCTTTATTCATCCAGGACGGCAACGCCATGCTGGCCAGCTTTTTAAGAAAATCAGTCATCTTTCAGACTCACCGTTAAGGAGTTAAGGCGCGGGACGCTCAGATCGCTTGTTATATCCTTCAATGAAAACTCAATGGAATCCGACTCCGGGAAGGTTTTGTGCACCTCCCGCCCCAGCTGCGAAAACGAAAAGCGGGAATATGGCCATGTCTTTTTCACGTCATAATCCGTGTTTTCCCTGAAGGCACAGCGGATCAAGTTTTCAATCCCTTTTTTCAGCGCGTCCTGTTGTTCCGCCTCCAGGTTGCTCAGGTTTCTGACATACACCGTCACGCTCAGATCGTGACGGGTTTCCGGCATGGCAAAACACTGCATATCATCCCCGTGGCCGTGGTGGCCTTGCGTGTTGATGTAGTCATTAACGGCTTCAATAAACGGCTCAGACGTTACCCCGCTGTCCAGCAACAGATACGCGTTTGCTGTACCCGGACCACGTGGCGCATCATGCAGAAAGAAAATCCGATCAATGCTCAGTCCGGCCACACTGGCAATCATCGAACGGTAAACCGCGTCCGTGTGATAGTTCCCCACCAGGTTGAACTGATTCCGGCAGCGCTCGCGCAATTCATCATCACTTTCTTCGTCCGCGCCCGGAACGGTCAGCCAGTCCTCTTCACTGGCCACATGGCTGATACCGTCCACGGCCACGGGCAGAATGCGGTAATAACCCGGCGCAAGGTTGAACGCCCCGCCTGTTCCAGTGGCTTTGACGGAAAGCAAAGCACTTGCCGTGCCGGACGGGATCACCACATCGGCCACGGTGGCCATAGCGTAAATTTTGCCGTTTATTCTTTCTGTCTGAACAACCGTTCCAGCCATCACGGTAACGGCCTGTTTTGAATCTTCCTTGTAAAAGCGGATCACACCTTCCGCAGCGCTGGCAGGTTTAGCCGTGACGTTCACCGCCCAGGCCAGCAGACGCAGCATCTGTCCACCCGCAGTGGCCACAAACATATTGGTCATGACCACCGAAACCAGCGCATCCTTCAGCCACATCACTGGCGCGGTCACAATGGCGGTAATGAGCCGCCAGAACGGAGACATGCGCGATGTGTTAGTAATCAGCCCTTCCTCTGCGGCGATGGCATTGAAACGGGTGCGCGCCGCCTCTTCCGTAACGGGCATCCCGCTGGACTTCACCACCTCTTCAAAATCCACCTGCGGCTTTTCCGTCATAGCTCCACCTGCGCCGATATTCCGCCAAAGTCATACGTGCTCGCCGTTATCCATAACCGCTTCTGACTTTCCTCACTCACTTCCACCGTTCCCGGCACAATGCGTTCATCCTCTTCAATGAGCAGCTCCAGCTGCGTGAAGATATCCGCGCGTAAAGTCGGGCTACGTTCGCCAACCAGCTGCGTGGCCAGACCGCTTTCCAGAATGCTGTGGATAATGTCCTGCCCGATACTTTTGCGGTTATTACACAGCTCAGGCTCTTTTCCGGTATTCAGAACGAAATTACCGTTTTCAATCAGCAGATCGATGTAAAGCAAATCACTCATGGGTTTAGCTCCTGCCACTCCTGCAATTGTCCCGGTGAAAGCGTTTCTTTCGGATAAATATTCACCGTGTCAATTTTGCGGCTGTTGTCCGTAACAGACTTAGAATTACTGTTTATGGTTTTACTGATACCGCCGCGCTCAATGCCTTTCAGCTCCCCGCCTGTTAAAAGTACATTGGGGGCGATTGCTGGCGGCGGCTCCGGTAATAACGTGTTTTGCGTTAAGTGCTGCGTAATATTCCCGCCATACTCAACCTGTTTTATTTCAGGTGAAGTGATCGCAGTCTGTTCAATTTGTTTAGGATTAAAGGGTATTCCCTTTTTAGCTCCCGAACCTGAATCAGCAGCCAGGGCAATATCTACGCCCGGAATTTTATTCAGCTTTTCAATAATCCAGTTGTACGTTCCGGTAAATGAACCTTTCAGCGCGTCCCACAGTTTCCCGAACACACCACCGATCACACTGGCCATTTTTTCAAATGATGCGACAGGAGAATTAATATCAAAGGCGTTAACCACATCACCCCAACCCTCAATAATGATCCCGAACATCTCAATGACCGTCTGAATGGAACGATAAACCAGCTGAAACGGAGTCAGAACCAGGCCAACCGCACCCGCCACGACACGACCAAAGGTTTCCCCCGCGCTGGTCACGCCAGCCAGTTTTTCCCCGGTCATTTGTACCGGGGAAAGCAGGTTGCCAAACCAGCCAAACAGCGTTTTCACGCCGTTCCAGACCCAGCCCACCGCCGTGGCGATGCCGCTGAAAAGCCCCTTAAACGGAGTCAGTGCGCCACTGGCCTGGCTGAAACCACTGATAAAACCGCTGACGAACGCCTTAATCGGCTGCCAGAATTTGATAACCGCCAGCACCACGCCAGCAATAGCCAGGGCAACGGCCGCTATCGGGCCGATCATCAGCAAGAACGAGGCGGAACCCGCACGGGCGGCGATACTTGCCGCCAGGAGGGTGGCACGTAAACGACGCAATCCGGCAGTAAACAGCTGTGTTACAGCATTACTCGCGAGCATTGCCAGGCGATTAAGTCCCAGCAGTCTGGCCATAGGTGCCAGCACCTTCGTTACGCCCATCATCACAAACGTATTAACACCCATCACAATATTGGCGATGGCTCCCACGGCGGCAAAACTCAGCAGTGCCAGTGCGGCATAACCCACCACCCGTGCAATATTGGGAAACAGCTGCATCCAGCGGGCAAAGGTCTGCCCCATATCCGCCAGGCGATTCAGCAGGGGATAAAGCACCGGGATCAGCGTCAGCCCAATAACGGTTTTAATGGCCGTCAGGATGGCAATAAAGCGATCCCACGGCTTAACCATTTTGGCCGCCATTTCCTGGGTACGTTTCAGCCCGTCAGCGCCGCCCAGCTCGGTGATATTGCGCTGAAGCAGCGCCACGTTGCCATACAGCTGTTTAACCACCGCCGAACTGTCCCCAAAGGCTTCATCCAGCTCCGCCTGTGCCTTCAGGTTCCCTTCCAGGCTCTTGCCATATTTGCCCTGTAGCTTCGTCAGCATTTCAGGCATGGACAGCATTTTCCCGGTAGCGTCGGTGAAGGACAGCCCCAGCTTTTTAGCGCCATCAATCGCGCCCGTCATAAAGCCTTCGTAAGCGCTGCTCGCTTCCGTTCCCAGCGTGCGGCTCAGTTGCCCCAGCACGGCCAGCTGTTCATCCAGCCCGACACCATAGTTTGTCCCCACCCCGCGCGCGCCTTCCATCAGGTCTTTGATAGTGGCCATTTCCGCGCCGAACGTCTTGCGCATGTAAACCATCTTTCCGGCCAGCTGTTCAGCAAACTGCACTTTGCCCAAGCGTGCGGCATCAGACGCAAAGTTACCGAACATCTGCCCCATGAACTCCGACGTTTCCGCCGCGGTTGATTTCATGGCAAACGCCAGGACGTTGGCGACTTTGGTCACTTTCGGCAGTTCATTCCCGGTCAGCCCGGCGATGGCCGCATTGATTGATTCAGTGGACTGCACAAACTCCACCGCGCTGGCTCCGTATGTGGTGCTGAACGCCAGTGCATCACGCTGAACAGTTTTAAGCGCAGAATTGTCGATGCCTTTTGCGGCCGCATCATTCAGCGCGTCATACATTTCAATGGCCGGAGACAATGCGCCTTTGATGGCCATTCCCGTTCCGGCCAGCGCCAGCACGCCGCCTCCAATCTGCATAAACGCTGCTTTTGATTTATCCGCAAAGCCGGTCACATTGTTCTGCACCTGTTTTAACGGGCGGGACAATTTATCGATCAGGCTTAATGTAAAATCTAACTGTTTCATTCAGCGCCTTTAAAAGCAGTGCCTATTCCGTTTGCCGTAGCAATACGCATGTTTTCCCAGTAACGATTATCCAGCCAGACAGCGGCGGCAATATCATCAATGGAATCTTCCCCGTGGGGTAAATAATGACGGCGTAAAATTAAATACTGATCGAGTCCGTTTCGCTCAATAGCCCGGACTCGCCTTGTCAGTTTTTTACTTCAATTTCCAGCTCTGGTGCGTAAATTTCATTTACTTTGCCCGTCAACTGCAACGCAGCACCGGGATGTTTCAAGATTTCCGTCAGCGCGTCTTTACTTTCTGGTTCAACAATACGCATAAGATAGCTATGCGCCGGGGCAACTTTGTTATCCATCGCCATTTCATTAATGAATTTGTTATAGGCGGTCTGGTTTGGTGAAAATACAATGGTTTTACCACACACGGATAATTCAATTTTCTGTTCCATTTAATACACTCTCTCGTTTATTCATTTCATCAATCAGCGCGTTATGACGTGCTGCACACACAGAATATAAATCCTGATATTCAATAGCAGGGGCAGCAATATCCGCCCCGGTATTACCTTTAATGCGCGGAAGATTTTCCGTTGGGCATTTTCGCTTCAGATTTTCCTGATAGGGTACGTTCGGTATTGTCGACGGTTGCGTTATACATCCGGATAAATTCATCAGACACGCAAACATTAGTGAATACCGGCTTAAGGATTTCCGTCCTGATTTCCTTCGGTCTGCCACTTTCCAGCGCCTCCAGCTTCTCTTCCAGTCCCCTGGCGGACTCGCTGGCAATCTCCATCATTGCCTTGCGGGACTTGTTACCCGCAACCTGTGCGGCGGAGTTGATCGCCAGCTCCAGACTGTCACGCCGCCAGTCAGCGGTCAGCCAGCCCCAGACAAACGCCAGCGCAACCACTACCAGCCACTGGCCGTTTGTCATCAGCGCACCCCGTTATGCTCCAGACTGAAGTGATTACCGTCCGGACGGGATTTAAAGCGGCCGCCCCACGTTCCGCCCAGCGATTCCCAGTATTCACCCAGCGGCAGATAATCAGCCGTGTCCGTTTTGTACTGGCCATTCACGAACAGGTTAAAATCCACGGCCAGACGCTGTGTGTGCAGACTGTTGGTGATACCGCTGCCTTTTTTAGCGTTCAGCGCCGCCTGTTCCGGCGTGCGGTACGCCTCGCCAAAAGTCAGGCGATAGCCATGCTCTTCAGCCCAGTTGATCAGACTGGCCACCATCACGGTAAACAGCTGCTGTTTTTCACTTAATGTCATAATTTACCCGCCCCTGCGTTAATCCCTTTACGTTTGAGCCAAAGCTCAACCCCCTGAAGTCCGGCCAGCCCCAGCGCTGAACCAATCCCCAGCAGCGCCAGAGGGTGCAACTCCGGAACCAGATACAGCGCCGAACCCGCAGCCACAGAAAGCGCACTCCCGACAATCACGCGCCCGATGGCCAGCCGCGCCGTAACAGGCTCATTGCTGGACAGTAACTTACCCAGCGCGATAAGCGCCCCCATAACCGCCAGCGTCAGTGCGCCTTTTTCGTACTCCTGCATCCCTGCCCCTTAACCGATCAGGTTTTCCGTGGCTTCCGCTTCCAGATACGGAACGCCGTTGATGTTTACGAACTTCGGACTGGTCACGAAATATTTGATTTTGTGCGTGGCCACGCTGCCGCCCTTCGGATCGATATCCAGCAGGTTACTCAGCTGAAGCTTGCAGCCGAATGTCTCCACCTTGACTTCCTCATTCCCCGCTTTCGCATAGAAGAGGAAATCCACAGGCTCAATACCGCGCCATGAACCCGCAGAGCGGGCTTTTGCTGTCAGTACACCCAGCACTTTGGAACTGACTTCAATTTCTCCCTCTGCGGCAACATCACCATCAACGTGGCCATCCGGCACACCACGGGTTTGCGCGGCGGCGCTGTTATCCGTGATATCGAGAGAAATTTTTTCAATGTGGATCAGATCGCCGTCAACATAAGCATCAAACGACATCCCCGAAATACGTTTGGTCATGCGGTGGCCTCCAGGCTGGCATCCAGTAACAGACTAATGGTGATTTGCAGCGGCACTTCCCAGGTGCGCACCACAATGTAAATCTCCACCGCCTTTTTGTTTTTCCAGACAATGGTGACATCACCATCCTGCGGCGGCTTCACCTCGCCGGGGAATGAAACCCCGTTGATGTTTGCTGCCGTGGACATTTCGCGCAGCGGCTTTGCAAACAGCGTCTGGTGTGCGGCAATGCTGCCCGGCGTGCTGTTCAGTGAACGGTCTGCAATTTTGCCGATGGCCAGCAGACGCACCCGGCGTGCGGCTTTATCGGCCACGCGCAGTGTTTCAATGGACTGATAATCGCCCCCTTCAACGTCCAGCGTGCGGCCGTCTGACCAGTAGAACCCGTCATAGTCCGGATACCACATCGGCACGCTGAAGCGCTGCGCCTCAAGCGCCTGAAGCGTGGCAAGCTCCAGCACCGCACCTGTGCCATCCAGCGGCAGTTCATCACTGCCCAGGCTGACAAGCGCTCCTGTTTTTACTCGCGCCGGGCTGTCAGCCACGGTAACGGCGCGGCTGCACAGACGGCCAGCCAGCACACCCGGCTCATTCCCCCAGAGGCGGGGAACCAGCTGCACCGCTTTTTCCGCAATGCCGTCCTGAAGGATGGACATACGCGCAAGGTAATCCGCCTGTCCCTCTTCATCCTGCATTCCCTGCGTGGCCAGAATGAACCACACCCAGCGGCCGTATTTGGCGATCAGATCCGCACGCAGCGTAATGGCCTGGTTAACTTCCGCCTTTGTGGAAATGTCATTGCACAGCACCACGCCTTCAACAGAACACGAGACCTGCGCGGCCAGCACCGCTTTAACCCATGCGTCCGGCTCGCTGTCAGCGGCCAGCACATGGACGAACCCCCACCAGTTCTGGCCAGCATTCGACATTGCCGTCAGCACATCCCGTTTTAACTGGCTGTCAGCCTCACCCAGAAGCGCGTCAAAATCGCTCTGGGTGTTTACTGCCAGCGTCTTGCCTGTGTTTTTGGTTCCCGTACCGATAAACAGCACCGTGCGTTCCACCTCATTGGTTTCACCCAGTAGCTGGTTTACCTGGTTAACGGTCACATTTGGCCAGGTCATGTTCTCCCCCTGATATCCTGCGCATTTACATCCCAGCCAAAGCCAATGGCCTGAAGCTGGCGTGCCAGCGCCTTGTTAAAGTCTTCATCACCCATTCCCAGAAATACGCGGGAAGGGAGATCGATAGTCCAGCTCGTTTTTACTGCCTTGCCGCTTAACTTCCGGATAAGCAACCCCGCCTGTGCGTATGGCATTTCGCTGGTTATTTCCCGGATAGTGGGCTTCTTCCAGCGCTTACCCCGGCGCACCCGGTAGCCCAGCGTACGCAGTTTTTTTCCCTGCGCAGCGGTGGCCATCTTGCCTGGCTGTGCCTTCCCTGGCTGGCTGGCGCGACTTACCCGGACGCGCATGCCGTTTTGCTGTGAATAGCCCACTGTGCCAGCGGGTACAGGTGTTTCCCCGTTCCGGTAGCCGCCACCTTGCAGATAGATCCGCACGGCCTGAATTTCAGGCATTTCCCGGATATGCAGCAGTTTCGGCATGTTGCGCAGCATCTTCCCTTTGCGCTTTGTTTTGCGTCCTGCCCAGGCTTCCCCTTCCGGCGTTTCCTGGTTCCGCACGTTGCGTTTAGCTGCGGCAATCACGCCGTATTTCGCCATTCGCCACAGCAGCCGCTGCCGTTTTTTGGGCGGCAGCTCCATGCTGGCCAGCGCCTTTTTCAGCTCCGCCAGCTGGCGCTTGTTAAGCTCCCCTCCGGCAATCACGACGCATCGCCCACAGGCGCGCCGGATTCATCCACGCCGTAAATCGTTGCGGTCAGCGCCGTCCAGATTTCCGGCTCAACCAGTGACCACCGCTTGCCCTGCCAGGGGATTAATCCCTTTTCGTCCTCACGGATCACCAGCTCTTCCGCCATGGGAACCGTCAGGACAATATCGGCGGTTTCTTCATCGGCCACCGACACATCCCACTGCGGATCCGCCTCAGTTACCCCGATTTCGTCCAGTAACTCCCGGTCTGCCTCATCGAGCCAGGCAGCCATCAGCGACATAAGCAGCTGCGGCGGACACAGGCGATACGGGAAACGCTCCCAGCTCAGTACCGCGTCATAACGAATTACCGCCTGGCGGTACTGCCCCAGCCCCATATCCTTTGCAGCCGGTACGAACTCCATTTCATCCACCACGCTGTCAAACGACTGCATCGCACGGGCTGGCACGTTGTCGGTAAAGAATGCCGTCAGGTTTTCAAGCTGTGTCTGATTCATACCTTTTTCACCGTTGCCCGTTTCAGTCCCTTAATGCGTCGGATCACCACCGAGGCTTCAGTCAGCAACCCGGCGCGGGTTTCCGTGCTTTCCTGGCCGGGGTGAGTATCGCGCCGCCCAACCGTGGCGAATTCCCCCAACAAGTCCGCTTTTGCTCTGGCGAAAACCGCCTTTATGTATTGCGCACAAAGGGCATTTAATTCCCCCATCCGTGCCCCCGGCGCGTCCTCTGCGCTCAGAATCCCCCTTGCCTTCCAGCTGGCTTCTACTTTTTCCAGCTCCGCATTCACCTCCGCCACGGCCGCCAGCAGAGCCTGGGCAACAGTGTCCGCGTCAACATCAGCCGGGATAGCTCGCTGTGCCTGAAAGTCCTTCAGGTTCAGGTCTGGCCAGAATCCTTCGTTTTTTAGCGGCTCGTCCTGATAATCAAGCGGCTTTCCACTAAACATGGCTCCCCCGAAAAAATAGGCGGGCTGTCCGGTTTCCACGGCGCAGCTTCACATCGTGTTTCTGCCCTCCACCGCGCCCGCCTGGCTTGCGGTAGTCTTTAAGACTGAACGGGTGTCAGCTCGTTTTCATCAAACCAGGAATCCACTGCGCGGCCATCTGCGGCCAGATAATGGATCAGGTACTGATTGCTGCAATTGACGTATTCAGCACGGGCTTTTACATGCCCTTTTTCACCACTGATCGTGACTCTCACCAACTGCCCCAACTCATGTTTAAACTTGATTACTGTTGCCATCTTTAAGCTCCTTTTCGAGACGTCGAATACGTGCGGCAATGGTCTGCCGCTGTGTCTTGACGCTGATTTTCAAATAATATTTTTCAGCTGTGGCCAACAATTCATCGGCTTTTTTTAGCGTGTCGATATCATCAACACCCGCCGCTGTTTTCTGGCCATCCTCACCGCGCAGCAGCTGCAACCCGGCGAACTTGTACCATTTCGCCGTCACCTGCTCATGCAGCCGCCACCTGGTGGCCACGTTCTCAAACGTGCGTGAAAAATATGGCTCAATGCTTTCCCCGCGCCCCGCAGACTCCTCCGCCCAGGCCAGCATCGTATCGGCCACGAACGTTGGGAAATTGCTGCGCAACCGTTCCGGCGTGGCCTGTTGCTGGGTAATAGCGATATCCGCCCATTCCAGCGCCTTATCCAGATCCCCCACGTCAAACAGCCAGATCACGCACCAGGCCAGAACCGGATTTGCATACACCTGACCGCTGGCCAGATACGCTTCCACAGTCGGAACCCATTTCGGCAGCAGCACGTTGCGCTTGTGCTCAACGCGATCAGCAATCAGCGGCAGGCTTCGTACCTGTTCCACGTCTGTTTCCAGTGCCTTAATCAACAGGTGCATGCTTTCCGTGGTACCAACGGCCAGGCTTTGCTTTAGCTTTTGTTCCATCGCAATGCGCTGGTTATGACGCTGCGCGGGTGAAAGAGACATTGATTAACCCTCCACTGGCTCTGACGGCTTGCCGATTGTCACGGCATCTTCATCAATCGCCGCGTACAGCTCCGGCTCTTCAATCGCATAGCCTTCATTACGCAGATAGCTGTTTTCGAACTGTTTGCGATCATCTTCAAAGCGTGCTTTACGCTGGCGCGTATTGCGCTGGGTGTAGATGTGCAGGTTAGAAAGCGGCGTAACCACCATGCGTTTGCCAGGCATAAACGGCGGGATAATCGCCTTACGACCAGCAATCGTGTTGCCCAGCATCTGCGCAGCGATTTTCTCCGTTGGGCGGTCAGCAGCCTGGAATAGTCGGTACTGTTCAGCAGCCACCAGGTCAGCACCTACCAGCACCACCAGGCGCGGGTCATTGCGGAACTGTGCCGGGATTTTGGCGTTAATCAGATCGGAGGCCATTGCATCCAGCGATTTGTAATCCCCCGCCTGATCGAGCACCACCGGATCGGTCATGATTTGCTTGCCGTCCAGCATCGTTTTCATGATTTCATGCCAGCCAATGTTGACATCTTCGCCATTTGGGTTGGCTTTAGGGTCTGTGGTTTTGGCGCGGTGTGTACCGTTAAAGCCGATACGCAGCATGTCCATGGCAAATGCCTGGGTGCTGAAGGTCTGCACCAGGTTGTAAAACTCGTTTTCTTCCTTCCCGGCGTTCGCCCAGACGGAAAGCAGATCCCAGCGCAGCGCCGCGCAGCTGTCTGTCTCAACCAGTGAATAAGTATTGCCGTCAACCCCTACCTGGCGGACAAAACGGCCTGTTTCGCTGCGCCCGGTATGGAGAACAGACGCGCCCACGTTGACGACCTGGCCACTCAACTGGTCAACATCCAGCGTGGTGATCCAGTTCAGGAATTCAACAGACTCCAGCATGGCCAGACGCAGCGCTGTTTCCTGCGGGTCATTTAGCGAAAAATAACGGCCAGGGTTTTGCGTGCCAAAATGCTGCGCCATACCCGCCGTATAATTGTCCAGTAAATCCCGCGCACGGTTATTCAGTAACATAAGACTCCCTCGCAATTAAGCGATAATTAAAATGTTTTGCTTATTCGCGTTGCGGCTAATTACAGGTAACTAAATTTACCGGATTTGGCTGGCACCTGACGCTGTTTACGCTGACCGCCTTTATTACCCAAATCATTAAATCGGGTAACAATCTCTTTTGCATTGTCACGAATAACGGCAAACTCTTCCGTGTCTACGACTTCGGTAATAGTGTCAACATCGTCCTGCACGGAATTAAGCTGGGTTTCAATTGCACCCACACGCGCTTCCAGATCGTTCAGGGCACTCGCGAGCGCCTGCAATTTATCATCAGCAGGTGGATCGTCCTGCGAATTTTCATCTTCAAATTTCGGCTTAATACCAAACAATTTCTGCCAGTTTTTCATCTTCCCTTCCTGCGTAATTTTACCGTTACGGGAAATCACACAACTGTAATATCCCTGTTTGTTTAATTTGCGCCGACTAAAGCGCAGTCGTGTTGTACCGACACTGGCCGGATGGTCTGTGACTGCCAGCCCCATCAGATAGGTACGCTCCCCTCCGCGCCAGTTCAGCTCCGGCTCTACGGAGAAATACAGCAGCTGGCCTTCGTCGTTTGCGTAAATCAGGCGTTTATTCGGGCACAGACTGACATACAGCCGCGCCAGCCCGTCATCACCGTCCTGCCACATCGCCTCCAGCACTTCACCGAAGTTTCCACATGAATCATCATGCTCTGGCCATATCAACGCAGCGTAATGGTTTGGATCATAGGTTTCCGCCATGTCGATAATCCATTGCCGCTCCATCACTCGTCCATCAACCGTATCGCCTTCAGTCGCAACACACAGCCAGCCAGTTTTTAAATGCGACACATATTTCCCCCTCTGTCGATTAACTGTTTCCCTTGCTGTGGATTTGATTATTGCTAATTAAATACATCCCCGCATTACGCTTTATTCTGAACAGTTCGGTTATAAGCTTTTACCGAACAACCCCGAATTAACCCCGCCGTTTTTTCATCATTAGCACGGCATAATTAAATCTATGGCTAAATACTCAGAAGAATTAAAAGGCGTTGTCCGCGCTCTTTACCTGCGCCGCTATACGCCTAAAGAAATTGCATCAGAATTAAATCTGCCGAATGCGCGGATCGTTTACTACTGGGCGGAAAAATATAAATGGGCTGACCTGCTCAGTTTCGAAAGTACAGAGGAGGCAATTGAACGCCGTTACCAGTTGTTAGCCGGGCGCGACAATAAAACGGATCTGGATTTAAAAGAAATGGATTTGCTTATTGCTCACGCCACAAAGCTGCGTGCCCAGAGCAATAAACATAAAGAAAAGCTGGCCAGCAGCCAGGGAGAACGGCAAGCAGCTGCGCGAGGGGATAACGAGGATGAACCCCGCGGTAAACGCAAGTACAAGAAAAACGATATCTCGTCACTTACCCAGGAGGATTTTGACACCTGGGCTGAAGAGCATCTTTTTGAATATCAGAAACACCTGCGCCGCAACATTGGGCAGCTTGTCAGGAACATCCTGAAGAGCCGCCAGATCGGTGCAACCTGGTATTTTGCGTTTGAAGCATTCGAAAACGCGGTAATGACGGGTGATCCGCAAATCTTCCTGTCCGCGTCCAAAGCACAGGCTGAGGTGTTCCGGTCTTACATCGTGAACATTGCTGAACAGTATTTCGGTATCACACTGACCGGGAACCCGATCCGTTTAAGCAACGGCGCAGAGCTGCGTTTTCTGTCTACCAACAAAAACACCGCACAGTCATACAGTGGCCATCTTTACTGCGATGAATATTTTTGGGTGCCCAACTTCGCAAAACTCAATGAAGTGGCCAGCGCGATGGCCACCCATGACAAATGGCGAACCACCTACTTTTCCACACCATCGGCCAAAACGCACCAGGCGTACCCGTTCTGGACGGGTGAAGAGTGGAAACAGGGCAGTAGGAAACGTGCGGCCATCAAATTTCCGCTGTTCGATGAAATGCGGGACGGCGGCCGGCTCTGTCCGGATGGCCAGTGGCGCTATGTCATCACTATGGAAGATGCCATTGCGGGCGGCTTCAATCTGGCCAACATTGAGAAGCTGCGCAACCGCTACAACACCGCCACATTCGACATGCTTTACATGTGCGTGTTCGTGGACAGCAAGGATTCCGTTTTCAGCTTTTCCGACCTGGAAGCGTGCGGCGTTGAGGTTGATACCTGGCAGGATCACGACCCGGACGCAAAACGGCCGTTTGGTGACAGGCCAGTATGGGGCGGTTTTGACCCGGCACGCAGCGGCGATTTGTCGTGTTTCGTGATTGTCGCCCCGCCTATGTTCGCCGTAGAAAAATTCCGTGTGCTAAAAGTGATTTACTGGAAGGGCATGAACTTCCGCTACCAGGCAAAGCAGATAGAAAAGCTGTTCGACCAGTACAACTTCACTTATCTGGGCGTGGATGTAACCGGGATCGGCCAGGGTGTGTTTGAAAACATACAGCACTTTGCCATGAAGGTTGTTGTCCCGATCCGCTACGACATGAACACCAAAAACCAGTTGGTTGTAAAAGCCGCAGACGTGGTGGAAAGCCAGCGTATCGAATGGGACAAAAACCTGAAAGAAATCCCCGCCAGTTTTATGTCAGTCAGGCGTGCCAGCACTAAAAGCGGCAATGGAGTCACCTTTATTGCAGACCGCAGCCAGGACACTGGCCACGCAGAGGCATTCTGGGCAATCACCCACGCCCTGCATAACGAACCACTGAACTATGAAAACAAACCAAAATCCCACTGGGGTGTAAGGAAACAGGCAGCATGAGCAAAAAGAAACGTTTTGTGAAGCGCGAGCAGCGCGGTGATAAGTCCAAAAAAATGAGCATTATCAGCTTTGGCAAACCAGAACCGGTACTGACCACCGGAACCGATTACCGGGAAATCTGGTACGACAACGCCGCCGACCACTACACCCAGCCGATTGACCGTCTGGCGCTGGCGCAGCTTATCAACCTGAACGGCCAGCACGGCGGGATTATCCACGCCCGTAAAAACATGGTCACGGCGGACTATCAGGGCGGCGGGCTGACGTTCGACGAGCTGGAAGCCGCTGTGTTTGATTATCTGACTTTCGGGGATATCGCCGTGGCCAAAGTCCGTAATGGCTGGGGCGATGTGATCGGGCTTCAGCCACTGCCGGGACTTTACCTGCGCCGCCGTAAGGAGAAAGAAAACGCGGAGACTGTGCCAGGGGATTACGTGGTTTTACAGGAAGGCGAACCGCTGGCGTTCCCGCCTGACGATATCATTTTCATCAAGATGTATGACCCGCAGCAGCACATCTATGGTCTGCCGGACTACATCGGCGGCGTTCATTCTGCCCTGCTGAACAGTGAGGCGGTCATTTTCCGCCGTCGCTACTACCACAACGGCGCACACACTGGCGGCATTCTGTATACCCGTGACCCCAGCATGACGGACGAAATGGAGGAAGAGATTGAACAGCAGCTGCGGGACAGCAAGGGGATCGGCAACTTCTCCACCATCCTGGTGAATATCCCTGGCGGCGACGGGGACGCGATCAAGTTTATTGAGATGGGGGATATTTCAGCCAAAGATGAGTTTGCGAGCGTGAAGAACATCAGCGCCCAGGACATTCTGAACGCGCACCGCTTCCCGGCCGGGCTCGCGGGTATCGTTCCGCAGAACACTGCCGGACTGGGCGACCCGGAAAAGGTTGAACGCACCTACAAAAAAAATGAAGTCTTGCCCATTCAGCGCCGCCTGGCGATGGCCATCAACAGCGATCCGGAAATCCCGCGCCACCTGCATCTGAATTTTGCAACGGAAACAACGGAGAAGGGTGCAGCATGAGACAAAAAAGGCTAAAATCCAGGCATTATTTAACAGCTGGAGAGCGGAATATGAGAGTCCTGAAAATTGAATGCCCTGAATGTGGCTCAAAGGCTGTGATTCGCAAGACTAACCGGAAGCACCGCCAGATTGCGGATATCTACTGCGCATGCGCAGATGTGGAGTGTGGGCACACTTTTGTTATGAATTTGACGTTTTCCCACACTCTCAGCCCCAGCGCTAAAACGGGTGATTCTTTGGTGCAAACATTGCTCAAAAACCTGTCACCCGATCAGAAACAAATGGCTCTGGATTTATTGAAGGCTGCACCCGCTGCCTGAAACGCCCCCGCTACGGGGGTTTTTTATTTCCCCCCTGACCACGCAACGCATTTCCTCAGCAATTTCACCGATCCACGTTAAGGCAATAGTTTTTTCCTTCGAACTCATCTCACTTGCATGGGCTATTTTTGCCAGTAGTTCGATGCGCTCCAGCTTTACTGATGCCTCTAAGATATCCATGCAGCCTCCACAAATAACAAAATACTGTATAAGCATACAGCACACCTAAAAGCACAATATGTGAAATAATTATTGGTGCAACTAATAATTTAGCTATTAGATATCACACACTTACAAGCTATCACTGCCAGCCTGGCCATTGTTCATCTTCCGGATTGTTCCGCTTCTCCTGCAACCGTCCCTCCCTGTAAATCAGGGCAGAACGGCCAAATTTAAGACCGCCTCCCCGCTTCAGAATGTCGATTTCTTCATCCGTTCCGGCAAACCCTCGCTGGTTCAGTTCCAGTTTTAACCGTCTCCGGGTTCCCCCCTCCGTACAGTTATTGACAGAACTCCAAGGGGCGGCGCTGCCGCCAGAAAAACCCGCCTCCGCTGGCGCTTCGGCCAACTTCGCAACCTTCTGCCACTTGACCAGACGGGTGCAAACTTCGGAATCAGGAATTAAAGGCGAATAGATCCCCTGCACGCGCTGAACATCTTCAGCGTACTCGTTACCCTGCTCAGTAATTTCATAGGCCAGGCGAACAACCAGATCACGACGCGCAACCAGTGCGCCGCCCTGCAACTGGGTATAGGCAGCCCAGTCCCCAACATCTGCCGCTGCCAGCACCGCATCCATGCGGCTATCAGTTAAGCGCTGATCGCCCAGGCGGCGCAGCTCCCGCCAGACAGTCACTGGCGCACCACCAATTTGCTGAAACTGACGAATCCGCCAGCGGGATGCCCAGGCCGATACGGATTTGGCCATATCGCGCAGGTTTTCCCCGGTTTCTTCATCCTGCTCGCCATCGAGCGCAAAGCCGTCAATATTTTTTGAGATGTATTTAGCGATATAGCCCGTTGCCGACCCTTTCGCGGGATCGATAGGCTCAACGTGAAAACGCGCTTTAAGCGCGTTGGGTGTCTGAAGCTCTTCTGAATCGGCAATCCTGGCGTGATAGCAAAGGATATCGCGTACCGCCTCAACGTCATGCGGTTGCATAAACAGCAGCATATGCCAGTGTGGCGTCCCGTCGTGGTGTGGCTCCACCACGCGAAAACCAAAAACATGAATACCGGCACGGGAGATCGCCGCGCGTGCTTTTGCCCAGACGTTGCATAAATAACGCTGCGTGTCCCGTGGGCTTAATCCGTTCCACTGAGACACAAAGCCGCCCTTACTGTGTACAGCGTGATAACGTGAAGGCGCAGTGATTGTGTAAAACTCGCCAGCCAGCCCCTGTTCATTGGCGATATCTTCAAACCCGCGCATACGCACCATCAGTTCACAGCGACGTATTGCCGGGTTAGCAACGCTGCGGTGTACCATGCTGTCCAGCGCAATACGGTTGCCCTCTTCGTCCATCAGATCAAACTTTTTGAAGAACTCCAGATTGCGTTTCTTCTGGTCTATCCATTCGCCCAGGGTTTTACGTGATACGTAGGCGCTGGCAGATTTCTGCACCTGGCCAACGGCAATGGCCAGATGTTCACGTTGCAGGTCACGGGCACGCTTCAGGCGCTGATACCACCATTCCGGTGCCATGAGACGCAAAATGCCGGACTCCGCTTTTCGGGTTTCCAGGTGGCCATCATTGGCTTCGTGCTCTGCCCAGTACGGCGGCTGATTGTTCAGCATGAGGGAAAGCGAACAAAGGTTGCGGTAAGCCTCCAGCGTGCGCTGGCGCATTTCCCTTTCGTCTTTTGGTTTGTCCTTCAGCGTGTCGGTGAAGTCATAAAACATCTGAGCTATCCAGCCAGATATCTGGCCAGACAGCTTTTTGAGATCGGTACGGTCAAGCGACGGCAAGCGCTGCAATGACTTTCCGAATGAGAGATCGCTTACATCAGCGGCCAGCTGGTAACGCGCAGCCACTTTCCGCAGACGTGGCAATACATTCTCACCGATTGTTTTGCGCAGGAATGTATTGGCACGGCGGCGGCCGTCACGGCCAGCAAACAGCTTTTCGTAACGGTTGCCAAAATACCCGGCTAACCAGTCGGGTATCTCATGAAGGAACTGTGAACGCCATTCGTAATCCTGTGAGTTAACTGCCCACAAACGGCGCTCTGTGATCGTCGCGTTTGCTGGCGTTCCGGGCGCAAAGGTATCACGCCGCCAGATATCTACGGCGTGATGTTGGCCATTAGCAACGAGCGTCATGCGCGAGCCTTTACAACGGATGGCGATTTCAGGATCAGCTCTGCGGCAGATTTCTGGCTTGCAGCTGCGGCACCAACACTGCGGGGCGCGTTGACCTTCACTGCCTCAAATCCGGCGTAAAGGTAATGCACCATTTCCAGATCGCTGTTTGACGCGACAACACTCACGCCCTTTTCAGCAAGACGGCGTAATTTACGCGCCAACCTTCCCTGATCCATATGGTTAAAACCAGTTGAGTGGTAAGCGGTGAAGTTTGCTGACTCAGTGAGATAAGGAGGATCACAATAAATCACATCATAGCCATCTCTAACCATATCAAGCGTTGCTGAGTAACTGGCACAGACGAAGGTTGCACGTTTAGCTTTTTCAGCAAACGCTTTAATCTCAACCTCTGGGAAGTAAGGTTTTTTGTATTTGCCATAAGGGACATTAAAGCGCCCCTCTTTGTTATAGCGGCAAAGGCCGTTAAAACCGTGACGGTTCAAAAAAAGAAATAGCGCTGGCCGCCATTCCGGATCAGCGTCATGGTTGAAAGAATCACGGCTATCGTAATAGCCATGCTCTGTGTTGAAGGTGGCGAAAAGATGTTTAGCACGTTCGATAAGCGCTGAAGTATCAGCTGCCGCTGCGCGATAGAACCCGATAAGATCAGGGTTCACATCTGCAATCAAGTATTCGTCATAATCCGTATTCATCATGACGGCGCACGAACCAGCGAAAGGCTCCACCAGGCGTTTTCCTTCCGGCAAATGGCCACGCAGCTGCGGCATAAGGCGGACTTTGCTACCCACCCATTTGAGAGGGGTTTTTATTGCCATGCTGCGCCGCCTTTGCTGCAAATGGCCGCAGCCTCTTCACGGATCAGCTCTACAATTTCGGCTGCGCTCAAACCTTCATTGGCGGCAAAAGTGGCCAGCTTATCCAGACGTGTAGAACACAGATCGGCGGACGCTGCTTTACCTTCCTCGGTAGCTTTGGCCAGCATGGCCAGTAGGTCACGACCAGAGTGATTGACGGGTAAAACCATATTTGTTTTTTGCATTTTGGTTTCCTCAAGGCAAAAGAATCCCCGGCCACCACAGGGATGGCCAAAAATTCAGGCAGTGAATTAGTGGAAAGAGACGGTAACGGGCGCGGCTGAGTAGCTTGGCGCTGGCACTTTGTGCAGCTCGTAGGTATTGCGCCACCATTCCTGGATCAGCGCTTTGATTTCGCCAGCACCCAATGAACCCGCGACGTAATACATGGAACGAATACCGGCCAGCGCTTCAACCTGCTGAAATGGGCTTTCCGCTTCGCGATATACACAGCACCAGTACGCAACATTTACGGCCAGCCAGTGGCGCTTGTTTGTCATGTGCTCGGTGTCGTTAAAGAAAAACGGATGTAAGGCCACACGGCCATTTTTAACGGTGCTTTTCTCCAGAAAGAGAATGGCGTAATTATGCGGAACACCCCACGCAGCAAGCTCCTGCCCCAGTTCTTTGGCGTTTACAGAGATAATGGACATTAATGATTCTCCTGCTGTTGCATCTTATGAACGATATGTGGCGCGATAATCATCTGTACGCCATTACTGCTGTGGATCGGATGTGCCTTTTTCACCTGGCGGTTGGCGCTGCGCTTAGAAAAATCGCTGTCACTCAAACTCCCGAACCCTTCAAACGTCAGACGCGCCCTGGATATGCCCTGGCGCAGCTGAATCATTGCCCGATAGTCCAGGCGTTCGAATAACTCTGACCAGTAGCATTTGCTCAGATGGGCTTTGAAAACGTCCATCCCGGAAGCAACTGCAGCCGCATGCAAAACAACCCCGCGCCATTCTGGTGTTAATTTGTCCCACCATTCGGCGGCTTCGCTTTTCTCACTCCAGTATTTGCGGCGGATATTCCCAAGCCACTTAAGCCCGATTTCCTGTTGCTTAGAGCTAATCGCCATAACGCCCCCTGATAATCCCGAACAAACGAAACCACCACGGACGACGAGATGAATGGGTATTGAATTTGTACTGGTGGCCAGGGTTCCAGCGCTGGCCGCTTGGCAGTTCAAGCCAACCAGTTGACCCGCTGGCCAGCTGCATGGCCGGAGATTCTTTTTTCAGGTAGGTAACGAAAGCTTTCATGGTTATCCCTCACATCATGCTGCTGGCGCTGGTAGTCACAATATCGACGGCAGCAGCAAGAACCGGCGCAGACTGGAGGCGGCTTTCAACGGTGTAAGCCAGAACGGAAAGGGAACGGATTGCATCACGGGCACGATCAAGAATTTGTGTGCGGCGTGCGGCGGTCATGTGCTCAGTTGAAACGGCTTCCCCAGCGATCGCACCCACGTTTGCAGTGGCGCTTAATGCGCAAAACTGCATGTTCGCTTCAGTCGCGTTATTGACGGGTACGGACGGGAGGCAGTTAATCTGCCCCAGCATCCCATCCAGTAAACGCGCATCTTCGGTGTAATCGGTGATAGCCAAAAGCTCATCGCAGGTCAGGCGGTGCGGTTGAACTGGATTCAGCTTATTGCGGAGAATCTGCGGACGCATACCAACGGCAGCGGCTAAATCTTCCAGATTGTGCGCCAGCGCAAACGCTCGGCAAGCTGCATCAAAATGAGCATGTTTAGAAGTCTGATAATCAAACATTGTTAGCTCCTCCCTAATCCGTACGATGAATTACGCGTTAAGCGAAACATCACATTCGCTTAACGCCATTACGGTTAAGGCGGCCATGTTCACTTCAACCAGCCCTTTTTTCTGTGCACCTTTAGGCTTGATCGGCAGTTTTCCGTATGAAATCAGGTTCTCCGCTGTACTTCTAGACATGCCTGTACGGCGACAATACTCATCAAGCGGGATGTATGGATCAGGGATCACGATTGTAATGTTGGGACGCATAATGCAAACTTCTCCGGTTAGGGATACGCCAATATCCACTGTTATCAACCAATATTCGACTTAACCTACAACACGGAGACTCTACTTCGACTTAATCGATAAATCAATATCAATTTCGACTTAATCGAAAGAGTGAGCTAATGAGCAAATTTTCCTTTAAACAGATAGGCCACAGTAGTGATGTCTTGGATCGGGTTATGGATGTCTACGGATTTACTTCAAAACTACAATTAGCTGATCATTTTGATATGGCTTCCAGCAGCCTGTCTGCGAGGTTTAAGAGGGGGGTATTTCCGGCTGATATGGTTGTGAGATGCGTTGCTGAAACAGGGGCATCGCTGGAGTGGCTCGCTACTGGTCAAGGTAGAAAGTTTGACGATGAAGAGTTGGATATTCTGAAAATGCCCCGTCGCAAAATCGTTGACGGACTGATTTATGAAGCAGGGATGTACATGCTGGATAAGGTCTCTTTCTTACCTGGAGTCCCTTTGCCTTCCTCCCCCATTTGTGTACTGGAGGGTAACAACCAGTTTATCGTCGATACCACATTCACAGAGGTTTATGACGATCAGTGGCTTGTGGAGATTGAAGGTAAAACTAGTATTCGCACCCTTACGCGCATCCCGATCAAAAAAGTAAGAGTAAGCGGCGTCGGTATGGCCTTTGATTGTGGTATCGACGACATAACCGTAATTGGGCGCGTTGTTCTGACGATTCAGTGATATGACCGTAAGAAAACTAAGTAATGGCCAATGGGTTGCGGACTTCTACCCCGTCAACCGTAGCGATGGCAAGCAAGGGAAGAGAATCCGCAAAAAGTTCGCGACTAAAGGCGAGGCGTTAGCATTCGAAAACTACACCCTGCAAAAAGTTGAGGATACGCCCTGGCTTGGGCAAGGAAAAGATAAACGTCGCCTTTCAGACCTGATACATCTCTGGTTTGAGCGCCACGGGATAACCCTGCGAGATGGTGAAAAGCGTAAAAGCGCCATGCTATGGGCTGATGAATGTATGGGTTCTCCTATGGCTACTGAGTTCACCGCGCAGCTGTTCACCGCTTATAGGGCTAAAAGGCTTGATGGCCATTTTGCCAGGACTAAACGAGTCACTCAGGTTTCGCCGCGCACCATGAACCTGGAGCACGCGTATTTCCTGGCCGTTTTTAACGAATTAAAACGACTCGGGGAATGGGAAGCTCCAAACCCGTTAGAAAATGTTCGTCAGTTCAGAACAGAAGAAAGTGAGATGGCCTATCTTACTGGAGAGCAGATTGACAAGCTTTTAGAAGAAAGCCGCCACAGTTCTGCTAAAGATTTGGAGATGATTATAAGGATTTGCCTGTCTACTGGCGCCCGCTGGGGAGAGGCTGAGAAATTGAAGCGCAGCCAAATCGGCGCTGGGAAGGTCACATTTATAAAAACGAAAGGTAAGCGCAACCGCACAATACCATTAAATCCAGCAATCATAGCTGAACTGCCAAAAAAGAACGGTGCGCTTTTCAGTCCGTGCTATTACGCTTTTAGATCTGCTCTGGAAAGAGCAGGAATTGAATTACCGGCAGGGCAGCTGACGCACGTTCTCAGACATACGTTTGCATCCCATTTCATGATGAACGGCGGCAATATCTTAGTCCTTCAAAAAATCCTAGGACACACTGATATCAAAATGACTATGCGTTATGCTCATTTTGCCCCAAATCATTTAGAGGAAGCTCTATTACTTAACCCCTTGGTAAGAAGAAAATGAATATTGAGCTTAAAATAACTTTATGGGCGTTGGCTTGTGCGTATGCAATCGGTAATTCTTTTATTTACTCTTGGGCTTTTTGGTCAGCGTTCGAAATAAATATATTACAGTTCGCATCTTTCACTGAAATTCTACCATCTATATTATACACAATAGCAATACCTTGCATTGTAGTCAGCATTGGTATTGTCGCGGCAGACTATTGGGAGAAATTAAAAACCCAAGCATATTCTATGATTGAAAATGAGTTTGCTGCAAGAATCAAGTATTATCATGACATAAAATATATCTTCCTTATTTCTGTTAGCGCAATTGGAGCAATAGTGGGGATAATTGCGGCTGTAGCCCTGTACAAATCTGATAAGGAGGGAGCATCTATTGAAAATTATCCATGGGGTGACATTCTTCAAGTTGCCATACCTTTTGCTATTTCAGTCTTTGCCTTCTGGTTGATTACAAAGAAAACCACTTTCTTAAATGAGCTTAAATTAGCACGTAGGTTAGCCATAATAATAATATGCATCCTTCCGGTGGTTTCCTATCTTTGGGGTTACATTAACTCGACCAAAATAATAAATGGTAGAGACACATTTTTGATTCAATCGGATGGTCAATGTAAAACTCCTTCCAATACCAAATATCGGTATATTTCATCAATTTCTGATAAAGTTTTTGCATTATCCTTATCAGATGGCTCTGTTTGTGTTTTCAAATATAACTCACTTCAACTCACCCCGGAGCAAGCCGTAAACAACATGAAGGCCATACCCAGCACGAACATATAAAGTGTCGCAAAAGTGTCGCACCAACTTAAGATTATTGGCTTTTATTGGGGGATATTGGTTTTTTAAGTCCCTGATTTTTATCTAAGTTATTGTTTTTTCTTTGGCTGTTATGGTTCTCATAATCGCTTGGTCGCTGGTTCAAGTCCAGCAGGGGCCACCAAATTTAGCTGTAGAATCAAATCATTAAGCCACTCGATTGAGTGGCTTTTTTATTGATTTTTTTTGAGCCGGTGGCGCAGTCGCTAACCGTGGGTCTGCGAAGCCGTTCGGACACGCTCAGCGGCGCCTGGTGTCGCAATCAGACGCTCCACGGACTCCATCGTCACGAACGTACAGCCGCAGTCCACATTGGTGCACTGGTGATAGCGCTCTTTGGTATTTTCACTTAAATAGCGACTGGTACGCGCATGCGCGGAATGCTTGCACTTAGGACAATGAAACATGTACCCCTCCACATAATTCACAATTTGTGAATCAATAATACCCAAAAAGACATCAATAGCAAATAAATTACTCATTTGAGATAGAAAATTTTTCATCAGCGACGTTCAGCTCAAGCTTAAGTTGCGTGGTAAATCCACTCTCGCTGAGAGTATGAACCACCTCGTTGATAATCCACGCCTGCTCGTCAATGACCCGTTTAAAGCCGTTGACCAGCACCGGTGTTTCGGGATACAGATCGGCGCGTCCCAGCGCCAGCTGGATGGAAAAATTCACGGTACCCCGCTGAAGCGCGCGCCACTTCGCCTCCGCAGCCCTGAGCGCCTGCTCTTCAGAGGCATAAACCGTGGCGAGCTCAAAAACGTTTTCCGCCGACCCCACCAGCCTCTCTTGCGGCTTCTCTGCCTTGCCTCCTGCTCCCGCTACCGGTGCAGCGGCATCCGGGTGCTGTAGTCCTTCTGTCGGCTGCCCCCCGGGTTGACGATTAATACTCAATTGAGTATTTTGTTGTTTTGGGTCACGCGTTTGCAGCCATTTGGCCGTCACGCCGGAATAATTTTCACGGTCAGCGACGGAAAAAAGGTGCCGATCGCCATCCCCACGCTCAATCATCATTAAGGGAAGCGGTGTGCCACTGGCCGTCACGGCATGGCCCGCTTTCATAAAAATAACCTTCCCGGCTTTGATTGAAACAAATGCACCATTACGTTCGGCCAGGCGGGAGAGAAACGCCGCGTCAGTCTCCTGAGACTGATCGATATGAGAAATGGCGATGGATGCAAGTCCCGCTCCGACGCTGGCGGTAAACTGGTTACGCTGAGCAATGGTGTTGACTATCGCGCCGATCGTCGTGTCATGCCACGACTGTTCGCGCCGCACGTTGAGCTTCCCACGAAAATCTGCGCTGCATCCCCGGATGGTCAGCGTGTCCGGCGAGCCCCGGAATTCAATCGCATCTATCGTAAAGTCCCCTTTCGGCTGGAGCGGTGTTCCCTCCCATCCCAGCCATAAGGACAGTCTTGCCCCCCGGGCAGGCAGGTCTAACAACCCGTCGGAATCATCCAGTAGAATATCCAGCTGATCGGCTTCCAGCCCACGTTTGTCGGTCATGGTCAAACTGATAAGGCGATGGCTGAAATTTTGCGTGATATCGCGCTCGTCAAGCTTAAGCATAAAATCAGGGGCGATTTTCCCACCCGCCCGGATATTCATTTCGGTGATCATCCCACCAGCCCTCCAATGCTATTACGTGCGCTTTCCACCAGCTCTGAGGCCTGCGTTCTCAGGTCGCCAAACGTCGTCATCAGCGATTCATCCACGCGTTTCAGTACCAGGGTAAAATCAATTTTCCGGGCAGTGCCATCGCTGTAAAAATCCGAATGCGTATGCGTGACTTTCTCAATGATAAACATGCCGTGAATGATGCCGGTACCGTCTATCAACGGCCATGCCCGCCCTTCATTCGCCATCAGCTCAACTGCCTTGAGAGAAAGCCGCCCTCCCGTGAGCTCCGGGTAAAGTAATCCGGAAAGGTTAAAGGATGTCTCACCTTCGCCAAGGTACTGCCAGGCTTTGGGTTTCCCGATGCGTTCGTTGGATGCCCAGCGGTAGTCTTTTGTAAATACCATTGACTGATACGGTAAGGTTCGTCGTTCAAAGACAAACAGACCCAGCACCATTAACATTTTCTCTCTCCTTAACCATACATAAAGCTGGATTGCTGCCGTCTCGCTTTTACCTGCTCACTGCTCTCTATAGCCTCCCGGATTTGACGAGTCAGATCCGTTCCGGAGACTGCGCTTCCCTGCAGCGTGAAGTTGTATTCACTTTTACTCTGATCGATGTAAGAACGCCCTCCCGCTGCTGCCATCGGCTGGTATCCCATGAAGCCGCTGTAAACAGGTGACGCCGGGTCCCAGGCACTGCCGGCGTCAGCAGAGGAGGTGTCTTCTTTCGGTACAGCCGAGTCGATATTGCCCGACTCTTTTTTTATGACGCCGAGTTTCTCCAGCAGCCAGCTGGCCTTGCCGCGCAGGCTGTTAAAGAGATTTAGCGGCGCCATTAGCGCATCTCCCAGCGCCTGACCGAATGCCACGCCGACATTTTTGCAGCTGTCGAGCGTTTCCTGCGTCGCCTTAATCGGCGCAATCAGATCGATGAACCACTGCCAGATCCCGCCCAGTTTTTCTGAAATGAAACCAAAGGCCTGTAACAGCGGAGAGAACAGCTCGCCCAGCGGCGCGAAGGCCGCAGAAAGCCCCTCAATCACCCCACCAAAGAAGGCGCTAATGGGCTCCCAGTATTTAAGAATCAGTAAAGCGCCGGCGGCAATTGCCGCTCCGAGAGCAATAACGGGCCAGCTCAGGGCGCCCAGCACCGTCATGATGCTCCCCCCCACTACGCTGAATACCGTGCCCAGCATCCCGGCAGCGGTTATCACCAGATTCAGGCCTGACACAATGGGGGCGACCACCATACCTAGCGTGCCCAGGACACCGGCAAAGGCTTGTGCGCCCATAACCACGCTGACCAGGGCTTGCGTCAGTGCAGGGTTAGCGTTGACCCAGAGAGAGAGCGTACTAAGCCATCCGGTCGCGGTTGAGATCAGCGTGCGCAGGGCACCCTCGGCCTTATCGAAGACATCAATCTTCAGGCCGTTTAATGCAGCCTGGAACTTGCTGATATCACCCTCGAGGTTATCGCCCTGAACCGAGGCTGTCAGCGCGGTGCTCCCCCTCGCGCCCTGGAGTGTCTGGCGCTTGTTATCCAGTGTTCCATTCCCAGCCGCTGAAACCAGTACGCCTGCGCCTTGCATCGCATCCGCACCGAAAATGGCCTTCAGGTATTCCGTTTGTTGAGCCGCACCGATTTTGCTGTTTTCGAATGAGGCAGAGATCGCCTTGAGGATATTCTCTGTCGGCAGTGGATTACCCTCACCATCCCGGGTTTGCACCTTCAGTTCATTCAGCGCTGCAGAACGCTGCCCATCCGGCGTCTGCAGGCGGCTCAACATGGTGCTAACCTCTGCGCCGGCATCGGCCCCTTTCATCCCCTTTTCCATCAGAATACCAAGCAGCGCGGTGGTCTCCTCAAGGCTGGCGCCGGCTTCTCCGGCGGCAGGTGCGGCGGATGCAATGGCGGTACTCAGTTCGGTGAGACTGGTATTGGACGCAGTGAAACCGCGGGTAAGGACATCTGCAACGCGTTCAACATCCGTATTCGCCAGGTTAAACGAGGCCTGCGTGCTGCGGATGATGTCGACCGCTTTCGCGGCATCAATATTCCCTGCGAGGCTGAGGTTGACCGTCGGCACAGTGGCGGCCACCACCCCGTCGGCGTCATAGCCTGATCGGGCCAACTCGCCCTGCGCCCGGGTGACAACATCTGTAGAGGTTCCTGTACTGACGCTGACATCCCGTGCCTGCTGACGAATGGCCTCCAGCCTGGTATCCCCCTTCTGCAGACCCAGGCTTGCCTGTATGGCAGACATCTGCTTTTCAAAACGGATGCCTGGGGCAATAAAGCGGGACGTCTGATTAAAGCCCGCCTTTGCCATTCCTGCGCTCGCATTAGCAAACTGCTGCACACCCGCGGCAACACGTTTGCCAGACTCGTAGCGGTTCTGGACGGTATTAAGCCGCTCCTGTTGCTGATTGACCCTGGCAAGCGCCTCTTTATGTCGATTTAGTTGTAGCGTTTTTTCGCTGATACCCTGTCTTAAACGACGCTCATCTGACGACAGCGTGCGCGTATTAATCCCTGCCTGCGCCAGCTCACCGCGCTGGCGCTGCACTGACTGGCGTAAATTGTTGTACTCAAGCTTAAGCGCGGCGGCAGATTGGCGGGCTGCCGCCAGCGCATCCGCCTGGTCACGGGTTGGGTTCTGGGTGTTTTTGAGCTGGAGCGCCAGCTCCGCGGTCTGCTGTTTCGCCCGGGCAAGAGATTGCCCCGTCACGGCGAGCTGTTCGTTGGCTTTTCTGAAGCCGTTAATGCGGCCCGCCTGTTCATCAAGCGCGCGCAACGCCGCCTCTGAATCGCGGATACTGGCCGCGAGAGAGAGACTGGCGTTCTGAATAGCGTTAAGCGGTCGGCTTGCCCGGTCGACTGCCTTAAGCAACTCCTGAAGTCTGACATTATTACTCATGGTAGTTTCCGCTTCGCTGCAGCGCCTTTTCGCGCCATATAAGGAGTTCGGTCATGCTCAGCGAGTACAGCTCTGACGGCGGCCAGTGAAAGATCACCGCGATATCCGCCATCAGATCATCGACCGACAGGTTTTCGGGAAATGTTAGCGAGCCGAAGCCGGTGACAAAAAACCGATCACCTTGCCCGCAAAAGAGAGCAGATCGGAAGCATCCAGACGCGCAATCTCATGCTCGGTCAGGGCCGGCGAGGTCATTCGCGGCAGCACTTTAATCAGCGCATCGACGTCAGATTGTGCCAGCGACGCCAGCGATACCCCACGCAGGGTCCCCGCGTTGGGTTTTGCGACGGTCACCTTTTCGATTTTTTGCTCGCCGCGCAGAACGGGGGTGTCGAGCGTAATGGTGTTCGGGTTTTCGCTTTCGTTAATGACGGTCTCGTTGATATTTTCCATTTCGTTACTCTTCAGAAAGTTAACTTACCGGCCGGCAGTCCCGGCCGGTTAAAGGTTTACAGGCCAATCGCCTTACGGTGTTCCGCCAGACGATCGACGCCGTCGACTTTCAGCACCATGTTGATGATGTCAATTTCGATGATCTCTTTGCCATCGATGGTCAGCTGGTAGTAAGCGCACTCGGTGGACATCTTGGTGGTGCCGCTCTCGCCCTGCTTGTTTTCACCACCATCAAACTCTTTATGACGGCCTCGCATGACGATTTCGACGGCGGAGATTTCGCCCGTGTCGTCACGCTGGAAGGAGCCGGTAAAGCGCAGAGGCACGCTGTCCGCGCCCGGAGAGGCATACTGTGCCCACAGCGCGACGTCCGGCAGACCGCCAATGGTCCACTCAAGCGCCAGGGCATCATCGTCCAGGCCGAGGTCGACAGAGACCGAGCCCGGCATACCGCCGCCGCGATACTTCTCCAGTTTGCGGGTGAGCTTCGGTAAGGTGACAGACTCAACAACGCCCATATAACTCAGGCCATCGTTGAACATGTTCAGATATTTAAGTTTGCGTGGTAACGCCATGCTTCAGCTCCTTAGCTGTTAACCGAATCGGACAGGTCTGCCAGATAGGTATCGGTGATGCGCTGGCGCAGGGTCAGGTTCTCCAGCGGCGGGACAGGGGTGTAGTCGTAATCGATGTACAATTTCCCCGCTTTCAGGGTCGATGCATCATTTGATTCCGGGTCATACCAGCAAGCGCCATCAACGATATAGCCGTTGGTTTTCAGCTCACGGAATTTGGCATTGATACCGGAAACGATGTCGCGGATGAGCGTTGGCGTAATGGGTTTATCCATTGCCCATGCGTGTGCTTCGGCCATGGTATCGGCCAACACCTGCGCGGTACGGGTGTAGTTTTCAAAGACGAAGAGCGGATCGTCTGAACAGGTACGGTTGCCCCAGAATTTGAAGCCGTCGTTACGAATAAGCGTGGTGACGCCGGCCTGGTTAAGCAGGTTCGCATCGGTCGCTTGTTCCTGCAGATCCCAGGACACGGAGGCGCTTACACCTGTGACACCGTTAACGCCGATGTTGGACAGGGTTTTGTGCCAGCCAATCGTCTGGTCGATTTTGGCGCGCAGGCCGAGAGCACGTGCAGTGGCCCAGGCGTGGGTCGTCGTGTTGGTGGTGGTATCCCACGCCAGAAAATCAGGGTGAATCACCATCAACTCGCGCTGACTGAAGTTTTTGCGGTAATCGATAGCGGCTGAAATGGTTTTACAACCCCATGCACTGACATAGCCAAACGCGCGCAGGCTCTGGCACATGGCGGCCAGCGCGGTCGCCACTTCCTGCGAATCCAGCCCCGGAACACCGAGAATACGTGGCTTAACGCCAGTGACCGTTTTCGCGGTAAGGAGCGCTTTCAGACCGGTATATTTACCGTTTTCATCGGTTGTACCGATGATATTAGAGATAGTCTCTTTCTGTGCTTCCTCAGCGGTATCAGCGGTGCCTTCAGCGACACGCACGACAACAACAACCGGTTTACACTGATCGGCAATCGCCTGCAGGGAAGCGGACAACGTCCCCATTTTCCCGGCTTTCGCAATCGCAGTTTGCACGTTGGTAATGAGCACAGGCTCGTTTAAAGGAAATGTCTTGTCGTCCGCATCGCTGGCCGTACAGACCATGCCGATGATTGCCGTCGAGACGGTGGAAATGGTGCGGGTGCCATCGTTGATTTCGATGACTTCCACGCCGTGATGATAGTCGCCCATCCGTTTAACTCCGTGGTGTAGTGGAGTCATCATTTTGTGGTGAGTTCGAAATATTAGAAATGAAATGCCGTTGGTGAAGTTACAGCACAACGCATAATGGCAGGACGTAGGTTTGCCAGAAAAAAATATTGACGGTAGCGTTTAAAAAAAGGCGAAATGCTTACTCAAAGCAATCATGAAGGTTTTTTATCTTATCTCGCGAAAAATGTAGATATGACAATGCCGGTTGCTGTCGGGGAAGGATAGAGTGTAATGATGGGTTAGTGTTTAGAAGAAAGAAAAAATGAAGCCCGCGACATACGCGGGCTTTGTGTTAATTGTTAGACGGAGCGTCAGGCCAGATAATATCTGGTGCGTTGTTGGTATCAATACGATTAAGCAATACCCGGTATTTCTTCCACTGCTGTAAAGAGAGAATTTCCGCTTCAGTCGCCATAGATAAATCAACGGCATCCTGAAGAGGTGAGATAGCTTGTGTCGCCAGAGACAATAACCTCGACTTCATTGACTGGGCATTATAAATATACTCTTCATGTGATGGCGGGGCAATTTCAACCCATTCCATGCAACTTTTATTAACATTGTAATGAGGAGTCATCCTGTCAGGTGATACCATGAAAGATTCGTATTCCTGTTCTGAGATCTCCTTCAAATCTGGAGGAACAGCAATACCTTGAGCTTCGTAAACCTGAATAGTGTCTTCAAGATAAAAGCTGCTATCTGAGTTACTAAAATATTTTTTCATCTCAATAGCCTGCCACAATTAATGAAAATGTACCGTTACAGTTATGCGTTTCTATTTTGACCTGATTTTTCCCAACAGGTGTGCAAAGATAAAATGAATCGGAATTATTACCACCGCTTCCAAAATAACTGACGCCAGTACCTAAAATACCATTAGGGAATGACGTTGGCAGGGTGACAGTCACAGCAGTGTTATTGCCGACTGCAATACTTCTAACTGCCTGCATAAAAACAGTGCCATTGCCATGGGTGTAATAAGCGCTATTGTTACCCGTCGTGGTTCTTCCCGTTCCATAACGAGCATCCGATTCAGCTTTGGTATAAGCCTGGCCAGCAGGTGTGTAGCTGCCTTTCGCCTGAAAACGTCCATCACTTTCGGTTTTTGTAAACGCACTGGTTTTAGGCATATAACCGGCATCTGACTGCGCTTTCGTGTAATAGCGGGCGTCAAAATTGGCATAATCACCAGGCACAAATTGACCAATTGTTCTTAGTTGCTTGCTTGCCCCGGCATAAGAAATAACAAAATTACCGCCAGTTGAATCTTCATTAATACGAAACCCACTCCCATCAGCAACTATAAAATACTTTTTCCCAGTATCGGATTCAGAAAAAGTAATGATGGGCGCGTTATTATTAATCTCCAGATTCCCGCTAAGCCTCCCCCCAGCTAACTTGAGATATCGTTCATCGAAGTTGGCATAATCGCCTGGAATGATTCGCTCCTTCATCTCAAGGCGACCGTTGCGGGTATTGATGTACCCTGTAATACCCGCTTCTGGACCACCTGCTGAGGTTAAGGTGCAATAAAATCCAATCCCATACCACGATTTCAATAGCATATTGTTATCAGAAAAACTTGCTGCATCGCCCCCAGAAAAAATCCCGGTAGCACTTCGCACGTTCAGACCGCCATTAAAATTTACAGTTCTCTGAAATGCTCCGCCTTGTGATGCTGAAACAGCATCAACTTCACCAGCGGTTGGTTTATTTACAGCATCATACTGTTTAGTCCAGGCTGACCACGTTCCACTGTAGAGCGTGCGGATGTAAGCGCGAGAGTTGTTGTATATCCGATAAACCTGCGTAATACCCGCGTGTTTATAAACCTCAAGTGAACCGGCATTCGACTCTGGGTAATTCTTACCCGTTTGGGCCTGTGCATTCGCTGGCTGATAATATAGTCCCGGCATGGTGTAGGCATTCAAATCTTCAGCATTGCCAATCCCCACTGCCTGACCGTTAAAAATATCCTGTGCCGTAATATTGATATCGCTAGTCAATGCCCGCCCATTTACTTTACGCCCTGACGGCACGCGTCCATTAGCATTGTCATACGCAGCCTTCACCGCTTTCGGTGTCGCGGCCAGTGTCTCAGATACATTGTCAATGGCGCTGCTGAGCTGGACGATACCTTTTTGTGCCGTGCTGGCATCCTGAGCCGTATATTTCCCTTTGGCCAGGTCATAGGTGGCCTTTACCGCTTTAGGCGTTGCGGCCAGCACCTCAGACACGCTGTCGATCGCACTACTGAGCTGGACGATACCCTTTTGTGCCGTGCTGGCATCCTGAGCTGTATATTTCCCTTTAGCCAGGTCATACGCGACCTTCACCGCTTTTGGCGTCGCGGCAACGACTTCAGAGACACTGTCGATCGCACTATTGAGCTGAGTAAAACCTTTTGCCGTCAGAGAGGCATCAGGATGGCGTCGGGACTGCTCGTGCTCGGTAAGTTTGTCGTCGACGTAATCCTGCGTCGCCATCACCGTTGAGGTGTCAATCGTCAACTCGACGGAGGCGATATCACTCACCATGATGACCATACGCACAGTCTGCGCACGTCCAGATCCTTCAGCGAGTGCAGGTTTGTAACTTTCAGCCATATTGCCGACAGCAATCAGCGTCCCGGTATCATCATAGAGCCCCATTTCACGCATCCAGAACCCGCCGATCTCCGGAGGGATCAGCAGCTCCGCCACGACATAATTTTTATTCTTTTTGTCCTGGCTGATTTTGTTCAGCGCATGACGCCAGACCTCATTGATGAGTTTCGTCTGGCTGGCATTTGGCGTCGGGAGTTGCCCGCCGCCATCACCCACCGCCATCGCCGTAAAATTCACTTTCTTCCCGTTCGGGACGGTTGCGGCAGCCAGTTTTTCGGCGCCGGCTTTGGTGATAACCGTTTTATACTTCACTGTCATTGTGCTCTCACTTATCCGGGGTAAACCGTGATGATGTCGCCGTCATAGCTCAGGGCACCGGTATAGAGATAGCCCGGAACATCCTGAATGATATTGAGGCCGATAAGATGTCGGCTGGCAGGCTTTGCATCAGCAATAAGCCGCTCCATTTCGTAATACATTTCTTCTGAGATGCCGGTTTCCAGCACGCCAATGTCCAGGCGAAACGTGCCTGCCGGGTCGTTGGTTTGCCACCACTCCGTCACGTTGATCAGATAGCCAAGTGGCTCCACCACGCGGCGTACTGCGCCGATCGTTCCTTTGTGTGCATGGATAAACCATGCATTGCGGATAACATCGCGCTTGGTGGCCTCAGGCCAGTTTTCATCCCAGCGATCAACCGAAAACGCCCACGCCAGCCAGGGCAACAGATTTGCCGGACAGCTGTCGGCATTCCAGAGGTGACGAAGCGGGACGGGGGTATTCTCAATGTCGGCACAGGCGCGCGCCGCCGCGACCTCAAGCGGCGACGACCCCACCGGTAACAATCGGGCATTACTCATCGTTTCCCCCAACGGTTACGCTGTACTGGCTGCACCATGAGGCCTGGGTTTCATCAAGCACAATATCGGCCGCAGGCGCGGTCAGTTCGACGCGTTGTACACCCTCAACATGCAGTGCAGCGTAAATGGCGGACTTACGAATATCCCGCCCGAGCCGGTGCTGTGCCGTTATATAGGCCTGCAGCCGGGCCCTTGCCGCGTTGAGTACTGGCTCGCTTTCGGGACCTGGGAAGAGAAAAAGAGAAGCCGCAATGTTGTAGTCGACAATGCTGGCGGACTGGACGGTCACACGATCGGCAACGGGCCTGACGTCCTCATCGTTCAGCGCGTTGCGCACAATGGCCAGCAGCTCTTCAGACGCCACGCCGTTATTCTCCCGGGACAGCACGGAGACGGTAACGTTCGCAGGCTGAGGACTGATGACAGAGATGTCCGCTACCCGGCCATCCGCGCTGCGGCCATGGAACTGATAAGCCCCCGTCGATCCCGCCACGCTCAGCCCTTCCGGGGCTTGCTGGATACGCAAACGAAAGTCGGTGTCAGACTCCATCACAGCCGGCGTGGGCGGAAACGTCGTGTCGTCGGCAGGCGTTATCACCAGACGCGCAAGGTTAGCGTTAGCTCCAAGCTGGTCGAGATCGCTACCGGTGGCGTAGGCCAGCATGACCGCACGCGCGGCCTCGTTAACGCGCTGGCGCCAGATAACTTCCCGATACGCATTCTCCTGCAGCAGTTTCACAATCGGCTCTGACTCAAGCGTCAGCGTTCGTGCAATTGCCTCCTGCTCTTCTTCGGGATAGAGCGAGACAAAAGTGGCCTTTCGTTCTGCCAGCAGCGTTTCGTAATCCACCTCCTCCACGACATCCGGCGCGGCGAGCTGGCTCAGATCAACAATAGCCATAGCGTTTAACTCAATGAAATAGTGATTGAAAAGGAATGTCCGGAGGTCTGGCGGGTGCCGGTGAGATCGACATACAGCGTCCCGTCATTCTCCGAACGTTCGAAAGTGATGGCCGTCAGGCTGATCCGCGGCTCCCATTTCTGGATAGCGGAGTAACATGCGGCCATGATTTGCAGGCGCAGCGCCGGATTCTGCGACCTGTCGATCATTGCCGCCAGCAGTGAACCGTACTCGCGGCGCATCACCCGCGAGCCAATCGGCGTGACCAGAATGTCCCGCACGCTTTGTCTGATATGTTCAGCCTCTGAAATGCTGAGCCCGGTCTGACTGTTCATTCCCCTGTAGCGCACCGTCATTGCGTCCCCTTAGTCCAGCTTCCGCCGCTTTGCACACTGCCGTGAGCATGGTTGTCCACCTGCACCCCATTGGAGGTGAATTTACCGCCGGAATGCTCAATATTGCCGGCCATTACCCCGCCCTTCTGCACTTCAAGAGAGGCGGTAATTAGCTTGTTGGTACACACCACCTCAGGTGTATCCAGGGTGATGCGCGTCTCAGACTTCACCAGGACCACCGGTACGGTGGCGGTGAGTGATTCAGAGGCTGTGATGTCAGCCGTTTTAATGCCTGTGGCCGTGAGTGCTCCGCTCCCGGGCTCGTACTCGATAACCGCCCCATCAGGGAACGAGACGTGGAGTGCGTCAGGGGAACCTGACGGCGCCGGGTGGTCATCGGAAAAGATACCTGGCAGCACGAAGGCGGTATCAAGCTCACCGCCGATGGCCAGCAGCAGCACTTGTTCTCCCTCGGACGGCGCCCACCACACGCGCGAACGGCCGGCGCGACAGGTCAGCCAGTTCAGCCAGGTGGTTTTCATCCCTCCGGACTGGACGCGGCAGAGCCCTCTGTTGAGGTCAACATCGGTGACAACACCGATACGAATCAGGTTACGGATCGCGCGAGCGATACCGTGCATGGAAGTGAGTGTATTCATGAGAAGAGAATGCCCTTCAGGGGGATCGGCAGCAACGAGACGGGGTTTTATGCGGGATGAAACAACAATCGTTCACGCTGATGGCTGGACAGCCATCAGCGCGGTGAACTTACGCTTTCCACTGGCTGACCAGTTCACCGTTGATGTACAGCTCCAGCGGACGTGTGACGGGCTCTGGCAACGGCGGCTCCGGGGAATAGGTGGCATGCAACGTTCCCTGCTCCTGCGAAACAAGAATGCGCTCGGTGAGCTGCAGGCTAAAGCTGATATTCACCGTACCATCGTCGTTGAAAGTGACGCCAAAGAGAAACCCGTTTTTTCGCCCGTCATCGAGGGTAAAAATATCTGGCTGGTTTTCACGCAGCCAGGCCAGTACCGGGACGAAGACCCCCTCGCTGTCGCCGGCGAAGCTACTGATATTCGCTTTCAGTTCATACTTTTTTTCAAAGGAGAGCGAGGACGCGAGGCGGGCGTCAATATTTCCGCTCCCCACCGACATCTGCAGATGATCAGGGTGATCGTTCAGTTGGGGAACGGCGTCAATTAATGCCTGACGCAGGCTGTTGAGTTTGTGCATCGAGTTTATCCTGACAGTCTTTTATGGTTTCGACCTGCAGCGCGCAGGCGATAAGGGCATGCTCTAGCCGACGAATATCAGCACTGAGATCGCCGTTGGTGATGGGCTCACTTCCCGGCATCGGACAGGCGCTCACCTTCGGGCAGGCGTTGTAAACAATGTGCTGCGGAGGCGCAGGCGGCGCGGGTGTGCAACCTGCGCACAGCATCAGGCAGCTGAGCGTTATACCAGCGGCGTAACTCTTCATTTTCATTTACCCATTTCCCGATAGCCGCTTCGCGTCGTGCCATCTCCTCGCCGACGGCAGCAAGGTCCTCGCGGAGCCTGACCTGCGCATCCTCGTTCGACCTGGCAATCCGCTGTGCTTCGGATAACTGCTGAAGCAGCGTGTTGATAGTGTTTTTTTGATCGCGGGCGATCTGGTTGGCTTTAGCAAGAGAGCGGGACAGGTTCACGTTGTCATGACGAAACCACAGCGTGATGGCCAGCAGAACGGCCAGTACCAGCAGAAGAGGTTTCATGGCTTCCCCTTCAGGCACCAGGCCTTCTCACGAGCTCGACGGTTTTCCAGTCCGGCATTTTTGACCCCATTGACGTACACCCAGCGGGTAAGCTGATTGCACGCCTGCGGCCACTGTTTACGCTTAATGAATGACACCAGCGTGGAACGGCAGGCAGCCCCTGTTCCAACGTTAAAGGCAAAACTCACCAGCGCATCATAGACACGGGGCGGCATCTCCACCGGTGCGCATACCGCCAGCCGTCTTTCAACGTTCATCACGTCGGCAACAAGGTTCGCTGCCGCCTCACGCTCTGTAATTTCCCGTCCCGGCACGACACCTGACGTATGGCCAATGCCTGATGTCCATACGCCCGCACTGCAACGATAAGGCGACAGGCGACACCCTTCGAGATCAGCAATGAGCGCCAACCCCTCCGGTGAGGTGTTCAGTAACCGGAAGTCAGGCATCAGCACCGCCAGGGCAAGTACGCCCGCGGCGCTGCAACGCTTAATGATTGAGTTCACGAATACTCTTCTTATCGAGTCCAAGAGAGGTCAGATAGCGATAGGTTTTCCGCTTAAACCAGTAATTCGTCAGCGCGGTAAAAATGGCGCAGAGGCTTCCCACGTATAGCGCGACTTTTTCAGGAGACATCGCCCCGAACCAGGCCAGCGCTACGGCCAGCCAGTAGGCGATAAACGTGGTGATTTTCTCAAGACTCAGTCCCATAGGTTCACTGATTCTTTAGTCGGTGCGCTATCAACCTCTGGCATGTCTATCGGCGTGCCATGAGGTAAGATGACCCCCAACTCCGCGAGGCCAGAATTGGCGTTCAGAACGGTTTCGACCACCCCTGCCGTGCGTCCATAATAACGGGCACAGATGGCATCAAGCGTGTCCCCCTGCATTGCATAGATTTTCATCAGACGCTCCCAACATCCGGATTTCCAGGTACCGTTGAGTTTCCAGCGCTGGCGCCCTTTTTGCTATCGCTGCAGGATGGACAATCGCGGACACAACAGACTGCCCGCGAGATGGCAGAGGGCCTAGCGCCAGCTCTCGTCTTCCCAGACTTCCCGGAGGATATTGTCCAGCGCTTCGCGATCGGCCTCTCTTTCAATCCCCTGCAACTCCACGCCGGTCATGGATCCTTTTTTGACGGTAACCAGCGTTGACGGAAACACGGATCTTATCCTGCGGGTTAATTCATCCTGAAACGCCTCCACGACGGACGGACCAATAAGCTGATCCTTATCCAGGGTAATGTTCACCCGCACGCTGGCCTCTTTTTTGATTCTGTCCGGAACGGGTGATGCCGAGAAAACCACGGTAAACGCGTTGTTCCTGATTAAATTTCCTCTCGCAATCTCAGCGATCAAATTCAGGGCAATTTCACGATCTCTTTCCTGACACGTTCCTTCTGTCGTCAGCCGCGCAATCATCTCGACGCGTTCAATCATGACTTGCTCGTTCAACTCTCTGTCCACACAACCTCCACCACGAGATACTGTATAAACATACAGTAGCATGTATTCATAAAAAGAGTGAAGCAAAAAATCAGAACCATGCGAGGTATGTACATGATATCGATGAAGATTAGCGAATCCCTTTGCTTATCAGATGCGTTAAATACCTTATACGTTCAAGGATTTTCCGGGCCTTTTGCTGATAAGACGGTGCCGCAGGAAATAGCGATCCGTCTGCAGATCCCCGGCACCATTTGTCGTTAAAACGGCTAATGCCCCCCGCCATAAGATGCAGGGCTTCCCCCCGGCTGATCGTTATTCCGGTGGCGAGCCGTATCTCATCAATCACTCTCTCTGCCACTCCGTTCTGCGGATCCTTGTCATAGACAAAGGGAGTCTTTGCAACCGGTCTGGGGAGGGTTATGCGTGCGGCTAACGCGCGTCTCGCACGCCGGCTGAGGGGTTGAGAGACGTCGCTCACCGTACAGTTATTGACAGAACTCCAAGAACGCGCAGCGGTGCCGTTAAGGTCAACGGCCAAATCAACGGCACGCTTCGGCACAATTTTCCACTGCGTGAGCCGGGTCAAAATCGGCGAGCCCGGGCCGAGTGCGGTGTCGTAAACGCCGCGAATACAGACTCGTTCTTCGCCGTACTGATTGTATTCGGCACGGGGCTCATACAGCGTGCGCACCTGCAACGCATCCCGACGAACAAACGGTCCTCCCTGTGCATTGACGTATCCTGCCCAGTCTCCGGCGTCCGCGGCGTCATGCGCTGCCGCAAATTCTACGCTCAGACCGTGTGCGGCCTGCGTATCAGTCAAACGGCGCAGCTCACGGTAGACGGTCACCGGTGCACCGCCGATAAACTGAAACTGACGGATATGCCAGCGCGCCGCCCAGGCCGAAACAGCAGATGCAGTCACTTTAAGCAACTCGCCGCTTTCGTGATCTGTCTCGCCATCAAGGGCATAGCCGTCGATATTCTTGGAGATGTATTTAGCGATATAACCGGTGGCACTGCCCTTTTGCGGGTCTATAGCTTCAGCGTGAAAGCGAGCTTTTCTGGCGTTATCGCTTTGCAGTTCAAAAGCGTCTTCCTCCTGTGTGTATTCCTCCATAATGCGGCGAACGCGCTCAACGTTTTCGGGCAGCATGAACATCAGCATGTGCCAGTGAGGCGTACCGTCATGGTGGGGTTCAGCAACGCGGATGCCAAACAGACGAATCGCCTGCCGGTGGAGTTTTGCCCGGATCCGCGCCCACAGTTTTGTCAGGTAGTTTTGTGTATCCGCAGGGCTCGCCCCGTTCCATTTACCGTTACGATAGCCGGTGTTCAGGGTGGCGTGATATTTCGACGGCGCGGTTAAGGTATAAAACTCGCCCACATAGCCAAGCTCATGGCAGATATTTTCAAACCCGCGGATGCGGGTCATCAGTTCGCAGCGACGTATCGCGGGATTGGCCACCGAGCCATCGTGCCTGGCAATCAGGCTTATACGGTTGCCCTCTTCATCCTCCAGTTCCAGACCTTTAAGAAATTCACGCGTGCGCCGCTTCTGTTCACGCCAGTCAGTGATGCAGCGTTTACTCGCATAGGCAGACTTCTTTTTGCTGACGTTTCCAAGTGCAATCTGCACATGCTCACGCCAGGCGGCCGCCATGCGACGCAGTCGTCCACGCCACCAGTCTTCGGAAAACATGCGGATCACCGCTGGCGCAATGTCCTCTTTGTTAAAGAGTATCTTCGACACGCGCTCCCAGTGAGGAGGCAGTACATTGAACTGGCGGGTGATTAATCCAGCGCGCTGATACCAGACATGAAGGGTTTGAAATTCGCCGAGGTCAGCGTCATTGATATTCGCCAGCTCGGAACGAATAAAGCCAGCGATGTCAGCGGCCAGCAAATCAATATCGGCGCGGGACATATCCGGGAGACGGTTGAAGCGGGCAATCAGCGTAACCATCCGCGATGCGAGATATTGCGAAAGCGGCGTGTCGAAGTGTCCACCAAAAACGGCGGTGGAGACGTTACGGTCAACACCTGAACAGGCATACCGTGCCGAGACCTGCTGCAGACGCGGTAATACCCTGTTGCAGAACCGAATCAAAAAGGCATTGGCTCGCAGGCTGCCCTGATGGAGTTCAAGAGCATCAACCGTGCGCCAGACGTCAAAACGCACGCAGTCAGGCTGCAGAGCGAGCGCTTTTCTGGCTTGCTGCAGCGCCGCGAACAGACGGTCGCGACGCTGTAATTGGGGGTGAGTCAGGTAGGGGCTGGCAATAGCCGATCGGGGTTCATTCCACGGATAAGCAAATGACATCACCAACTTATCCTCCCCGGAAATGTTTGTTTTTCAGCTCCGTGATCTCCTGGCAAGTGACGCATAAGGCCACTCCAGGTAACGCCTTTCGCCGCGCCTCGGGGATGGGGATGTCGCACTCCTCGCAGGTAAAACGCGAGGGCGATGCGCATCGCTGGCGAGCGCTATTAATATGACGTTCGCGCTCTTCAAGCTCACGCTCCTGCGCCTGATCGATAAAATCGGCCATCAGTGCAGCTCCTGGGATTCGCGTTCGTAACGGGCAGCCTCGTGACACAGCAGTTCCGCTGCGTCTTCGCCACACATTCCGGTTTTATAGATGTGACTGGCTAATGCCTCCAGACGCAGGGAGACGGCGAGTGCGCGCGCCCTGCGCTCCTCCATCTTCGCCTGCACCAGCAGGCGCTGGAGTTCCTCGCGCCCGTTCAGAAAAGTGCGGTTTTCGCTATTTCGCATCACTCATTCTCCTTAATTCAGGCAATAAAATGCCCGGCGGGTTTACGCCATTACGTTTTGGGGTGGATTAAAGCGGCATGGTCAGCCGTTCAGGAAATAAACTCACGACTGCACGGAAATGATTCATGGCTCCGATAAGCGCTCTTTTCTCCTCAGTCGTCAGCTCATTGATACCGCATTCGTGACGGGCGGCGGGTAATTTAGCCAGGAAAAAGATGGCGGCCAGCGCCCTGTTATTCTCTTCAAAACAGGGATCGCGCTTATCGCGCATCTCGGCCAAAAACCACGCCAGCGCTTTCTCGTTATCGCCCCAGTACCTGGCACGCAGTTCGGCCACGTGATTAAGCCCGGAAAGACGTGCCCCCACCTTGAGTGGGACCGTTGCACGTGTCGCTTCTATTGCCATAACGTCCCTCGCGTTGATTCACACTGTGTGAATTACTCACCCGTAACGGGTTGAAAACGGGATTGGCCTACGCGTTACGCCGCTTTCCAGCGCAGCGAACTGCGCCAGCCTAACGACAGGGCTGGCACTTTGATGATTGCGATTTCAGAAGCCATGTTGCATGATTCCCATTTTGATAATGTCTGCAATCATTAGCCTCTGTTTGCCAACGTCTGCCGCTGATTGCCCGAATTCGCATTGATACTAATACTCAATTGAGCATTAGTAAATACCCAAAGGAATATATTTTGATTTTAGATTCTCAAGTGAATAATGAAGAGTTACTCGATAGAATCTGTCAGGTATATGGTTTTACCCAAAAAATCCAGCTGGCCCGGCACTTCAATATTGCCGCCAGTTCCCTTCAGAACCGCTACGCGCGCGGCACCATCTCCTACGACTTCGCGGTACAATGTGCACTGGACACAGGGGCCAGCCTGCGCTGGTTGATGACCGGACAAGGTGCTCAGTTTGAAGGTAACCCTGCACCTGGCGATCCCGTTGCTGTTGTTACATTCACTCTCAGTGATGGTCAGCTGGAAGAAAATTCCACTTTGAGTATCGATTCACATCTCTTTAGCAAACCGCTCACTCGCGGTATCGCAGTCCGGTCTGAGGCAAAGCTCCACTTTGTTGAAAAAGGGGCGTCATTAACCGACGGGCTATGGCTGGTTGAGATTGAAGGCACTATCAGTCTTCGTGATTTAACCCTGCTGCCGGGGAAAAAACTCCACGTCGCGGGCGGCAAAGTCCCCTTTGAATGCGGTATCGATGAGATAAAAACACTGGGCCGTGTGGTGGGCATCTACAGCGAGGTGAACTGATGGCGGGTCGTATGGTACGTATGGCATCATTCGATTTCGCTATGCAGGGCATTCAGCCTTAGGTATTCCTTCAGGACTGGCAGAACAAGAACCGGGGCCTAAGCTACCCCGCCAGCCTTTCGGCTTCCTGTTCGTGCCACTCTTCTTCACAAACCCTAAAAACTAAAGAAATCCCCCATCGCGCCGATCATCATCCGTGTGTATTATTTCCTGTAGCGTTTACAACAATTAACCTTAACTCAAATACTTAAGCGCCAAAGCGAAAGGCATCATGAGCACACCGATCAAACGGCTTGAAATCATAAAAAATGCGATTGAACTGGAAGACGACGACATCATCCAGAGCCAGCTGACACGGCTGAAAAATGAAGCGTTTGACGATGAGCTACAGGCAATCGTCGCGGCGCTTGAGCAGAAAAACTATACCGTTGCCATGGCGGCGATCGCTGCCTGGCTACAGGGCCAGCGCGCCATGACGCAATGGCGTGACCCGCAGGTGGCGGCCAGCAAGATGGAGCTAAAAGCGCTGGAAGAGCGCCTCAGGGATTTGATTGACCGTCGCAATGCCCGCGTGCAACAGCTCGATGAATTCAACGATCTCTATTTCTCCCGCCTCGGACCGCTGATGCAGCAGATCCTCGCCCTGCGTAAAACGCTGGCGGAGCTGAACCTGCGACGTCAACAGGCGGAGGCGCGTCGACGTGAGGAAGACTACCGTCGCTGCCAGCGCTATATGGCGCAGGCGGTGGAGGTGCTGGCGATGCTGACCCAGCGCTGGCGCGATCTGCCTGCGGATTCCGTACAGGCCGCCGAGGCGCGTAAGCAACTGCAGCAGCAAAGCAATCTGATTGCTAACCTGCTGGCCGAAGCGCTGGAGCTGGAGAGTGGCTTAACGCGCGAAGAAGAGCCTGCACGTCAGGCGCGCGACGAGGCCAATGAAGAGTACGAGAAATATCGCGAGCAGCATCACGATGCCGAAATGCGCCTTCGTAAAGGCAATAACCTCTCCGAGGAAGATCAGAACGAACTGAAGCGTCTCTGGCGTCAGGCGAGCAAGCTCTGCCATCCGGACCTGGTCGCTGACGATCTGAAAGAAGAGGCCAACGCGATGATGGTGCAACTCAACCAGGCCAAACAGCGTGGTGACGTTAAAGCCATTCGTTCGCTGGTGGCACGTCTGCAGCAGGGCTTTGAGCCGCTGATGGCAAGCGACAGGCTGAACGATCTGGAACGTATCCGCAAAAAAATGGCGCAGGTTCGCGAGCAGATTGACACGTTAGTGAACGAGCTGGCGGAGCTGGAGAAAGAGGAGTCCTGGCTGCTGGTCTCGTCGCTAAGCAATATGGAAGCCTACTTTGCCCAGCAAGAGAAGGCGCTGCACGACGTTCGCGCCTCGCTCGAACATCAGGTGAGCGAAGCGCAGCTGGAGTCCGCAGCCTGATTATTTAGCGTGCCAGTATGCACTGGCACGCACCAGTTGCTGGTCGATTGCGTCGGTTTCAAACTGACGGCTCAGGTTTTTCACCACCTTTCCTTCCCCGGTCAGCCAGATAAAATAATCTTCCGCAGGCACCGTCAACGCCGCCAGACGCTCGGCCACCGCCTGTTCGCTGTGGCCGACAACCCAGGTGATGTTGAACGCGCTCAGATGGGCCAGATAGTCCTGATACGACGCATCACCGACCGTCACCACCGCATGAATGTCCGGGCGAACCGGCAGTGTTGCGATGCTTTCCAGGCGACGGCGCAGCGCGGGCATGCCGGATTCATCGCACACATACAGTTGCCAGGCATAATCTTCCGGCACAACCAGCGAGCCGCGCGGGCCGCCAATCGTGAGCGTGTCACCCACTTTTGCCTCTGTCGCCCAGTGGCTGGCAACGCCGCCATCGTGTATGAAGAAATCGAGCACCAGCTCATGCCGTTCGGCATCGTACAGAGGTGTATAGTCTCGCGCCTGCGGACGCACACCGTCGCCCCAGTCGATACCTTCATCGGTAACAACCGGTGGTACAAAGGTCGCCCCTGGGGCCGGGAAAAACACTTTTGTGTGGTCGTCGAAACCGCGAGAGCTAAAGCCCTCCAGCGCCTCGCCGCCTAAAACAATGCGCTGGAAACCTGCGCTGACACGCTCAACGCGAAGCACGTCCAGCTTGCGAAAACGGAGATCATTACGAACACGTTGTGGGTAACGGGTGGATGTCATGGTGAGACCCTTCTCAGGTGAATACGATATATCTAAATCAATTTTAAATGATAATGATTGCTAATCAGCAAGAATGCAAGATCTTTTAGATTGCATCTGAATATATCTAAGATATAGTTTAGATATATCAATTTGAAGGGGTGAGTATGCGAAACGAACACGACGGCGGCGGACGCCGACCACGCTTTTTTGGTCACGGCGATCTGCGTCTGGTGATACTGGATATCCTGACCCACAACGCGAGCCATGGCTACGAGTTGATCAAGGCGATCGAGAACATGACGCAGGGAAACTACACTCCAAGCCCTGGCGTTATCTACCCGACCCTCGATTACCTTCAGGATCAGACCTATATCACCATCACCGAAGAAGAGAATGGCCGCAAGAGAATCGCGATTACCGTGGCCGGTCAGCAGTGGCTGGATGAAAATCAGGAGCAGCTGGCGCAAATTCAGGCGCGTATTAAAGCGCGCTCCGTCGGCTTCCAGCTGAGAAAAAACCCGCAAATGAAGCGGGCTCTGGATAACTTCAAAGCGGTGCTAGACCTGAAGGTGAACCAGGGCGAACTCAGCGATGCGCAGCTTAAGCAGATCATCGGCGTGATCGACCGCGCAGCGCTGGAGATCTCCCAGCTGGATTAAGCCAGTACGCGATCGCTCACGCGGAAGACGCGGACAAGGTCTTTCAGGTGCATCGCCTGTTCGTTCAGGGACGCTGCTGCCGCGACAGACTCCTCCACCAGGGCGGAGTTCTGCTGCGTTGTGGCATCAATCAGGCCGATCGCGCTGTTAATTTGCGAGATCCCTTCCGTCTGCTCATGGCTGGCCTGGCGGATCTCACGCAGAATGACGTCCATCTCTTCCACGTTGCCGACCATACCGTTAATCAACTCGCTCGCTTTCTCGACCAGGTTCATCCCGTCCTGCGTCTGGCTGGTAGAACTTTCGATCAGCTGACGAATTTCACTGGCGGATGACGCACTCTTCTGCGCAAGCTGACGCACTTCGCCTGCCACCACCGCAAAACCACGACCGTGCTCGCCCGCACGTGCTGCTTCCACCGCCGCGTTCAGCGCCAGAATGTTGGTCTGGAAAGCGATGGCGTCGATCAGGTCGATGATGTCAGACATCCGGTTAGAAGTCTCGTTAATCAGGCGCATTTTGCTGGTGACCTGCTTCATCATTTCGCCGTTGTTTTTGACCACCATGGCAGCGTCCGCCGAGAGGTGAGTTGCTTCTCCGGTGTGTGAGGCGGTGTTTTTTACCGTCGCCGTGATCTGCTCCATCGAGGCAGCGGTCTGTTCAACAGAGCTGGCCTGCTCTTCGGTGCGCGCGGCAAGATCCTGGTTCCCCGCGACAATCTGCGCGGCGGCACTCGAGATATTCTCCGAACCGGTCTGGACCTGCTGCACAATGTCCAGCAGACGCGTTTTCATCTCCATCAGCGCATGCAGCAGCAGGCCGGTTTCGTCTTTACCGTGCGGCGTGATGCTGCCGGTCAGATCGCCTTCAGCAATGGCTTTTGCAAAATCCACCGCCTCGCCCAGCGGACGCGTGATTGAGCGCACGATAAACCAGCCAATCAGGCTGCCGGTCGCGACGCTAAAGAGCGTGATCAGGATCAGCAGCAGGCGATTCGATTTGAAATCGCCCTCGACCTGCACTCCTGCGCTTTGCATTTCCTGGTTCTGAATCGCGATCAACGCCTGCACGTTGGCTTTATAGGCCTGCTGTAGCTTCAGGGTGTTGGTCATCATCTCCTGAATAGCGCCCGCCCGATCGTTATTCTGCACCGCCTGCAAAATGCGATAACGCGAGTCCAGATACTGCTGACGCACGCCGCGTATCTCAGCAAGAACCCGCTGTGATTCAGGATCCTGCAGCGCAGTATTCAGCTCGCCGAGGATCACCGTAATCTGTTCGCTGATCGCTTTAAGACGCTGCTGTGACTGCGCTGTATACGTTCCCTGTTCATCCAGTAACATCAGCTGCTGAGTGCCAATAAATTCCTGGAAGTTGTCGATTAACTGGTTCGCTTTTACCGTGGTCGGATAATCACGGGTAATGATGGATTGCATTCCGTTGTTCGCCCGGTTCAGGCTTAGCAAGGATAAACTCGCACTGACCACCATCAGGACAATAAAGAATCCAAACGCCAGAAATAATTTCGTGCCGATCTTTACGTCATGTAAGAACATATTTTCTCCATCGATGTGATTATTTCTCAGACGATCACCGTTATCGGTAACGAAACCACTAACTTTATGACTTTGATCGTTTTTTTATTTCATAACCACGACAATGGATAGGTGTAGGCTATTAATATCCGAAAATCGATCGTTACGTCACCCTCTGATGAGGCATTTTCAAAATAGCATCGGGGAAAACGGACTTAGGCTGGGGTAAATATCTGATGTGCTTTCTTTAGTTACTTAATATAAAGTTAACAATAAAAGACATTAATAATTACATTCAGAAAAAATAAAGCCGCTTATTCCTGATGAAATAAACGGCTTTCTGGAACCTTACTGGCTCAATGGAGCACGGTTACCGCATCCTTAAGACGCCCGGCGCGATGCTTCACCATTGCGGATATGTGGGCACTTTCCTCAACCAGATCGGCATTTTTCTGCGTGATGCTGTCCAGCTCGGCCACCGCACGGGTGAGCTCTGACAAGCCGGTAGCCTGTTCAGAGGTGGAGTGGCTGATCTGCGCGATAAGCTGCGTCACGTTTTTCACCTGCTCGACGATATCATCCATTGTACGACCGGCGGCATGAACCTGATCAGAGCCGGACTGCACCTTGCTGGCGCTGGCATCAATCAGCTTGCGAATATCGTTGGCTGCACTGGCGCTACGGCTGGCGAGATGGCGCACTTCGCCGGCGACAACCGCAAAGCCTTTCCCCTGCTCACCGGCTCTTGCCGCCTCCACCGCCGCATTCAGCGCCAGAATATTGGTCTGAAACGCGATGTCGTTAATAAGGGAGGTAATCGAGCCAATCCGCTGCGTGCTATCCGCGATGTCATCCATGGTTTTCACCACCGTCTGCATCGCGTTTCCGCCTTTGGTCGCCGCGCTGCTGGCGGCCACTGACAGCTTATCCACTTCGGCGGCGGTTTCTGAATTACTCTGCACTGAGGCGGCCATCTGGTTCATTGTCGCCACGGTCTGCTGCACATTGGCCACGGTCTGACGCGTCCGATCGTTCAGATCTTCATTCCCCTTTGCCAGCCTGTCGCTGCCATCACGCACGCTCACCACCTGGCTTGACACATCGTTAATCAACCAGCGGCACATCAGCCCCAGCTGCCCTACCGCACGCAGGGTCAACCCCAGCTCGTCGCTGCGGTTCAGGTGCTGCACGCTGTTGCGCTCGCCGGTGGCGACTTTCAGCGCCTGACGCGCCACGTTTTCGATCGGACGAACAATCTGCTGCTCAAACAGCAGCGTGCCCAGCAGCATAACTACCGCGGCGGCAGCCAGCGGGTACGCACCCGCTGAGGTGGCCACCAGCGTGGCAGCCAGCACCGCAAACAGCCCCGCCATCACGCTTCGCACGCGCCAGCGCAGCGGCATTTCTGGAAGTTTCCCCAGCCAGCCTTTCCTTACCACCAGTCCTTTATGAATACGTTTCTTGCAGCGCCCGTCATTCAGAGCCCGATAGAGCGGCTCCACGCCAGCAATCTCTTCTGCCGTGGCTTTGGTGCGAATCGACATATAGCCCGTCACCTGCCCGTGACGCACCATCGGCACCGCGTTGGCGCGCACCCAGTAGTGGTCGCCATTTTTACGTCGGTTTTTGACAATGCCGCTCCACGGCTCGCCCTTTTGCAGGGTGTACCACATATCGGCAAACGCCGCTTTTGGCATATCGGGGTGGCGCACCAGATTGTGCGGCTGGCCCATCAGCTCATCAAGCTGATAGCCACTCACCTGCACAAAGGTGTCGTTGGCGTGGGTCAGGTAACTGTGGATATCGGTGGTCGACATTAAGGTGGTGTCATCGTCCAGAGGATATTCATTCTGGGTGACAAAGGTTGGAGCGGACATCGTGAGCATCCCTTGCAGGTTATTTGAATGTTAATTTTGTGGATTAATGTTTTTTCGGCGGTAAAGAATTTATCTTTAGTTGTTAAAGTTGATAGAGATCGCAGATTTCACTTAAACCGCACTTTTTGTGAGATTTTATAATTCATTGATTTAAAATACTTTCGTAGAGAAATTACCTGCAGAGTATGACGCGTTAACGCCCACTTAAGTCGCAGCGTCTGCACCCTATAAGTGCAATGGCCTCTAAATCGCACCTTCCCAGGCCTTTTCCGCCGTACCGCTAAATCCCGTATCGGTTATATCGGCATGATTAAATTTTGCGCAACATAATGTTAACCTGGTGTTTATCCTGATTTTCGTTAAGGCATCTGAAGTGGCGTAATCCCTGCAATACTTAATCCAGTATCATGTGATACGCGATCCCCGGGAGCACATTTTGAACAGGTTACCTTCCAGCGCCTCGGCTCTTGCCTGTACCGCGCACGCACTGAATCTCATTGAGAAGCGAACGCTTGATCATGAGGAGATGAAACAACTTAACCGAGAGGTCATCGATTACTTTAAAGAGCATGTCAATCCAGGGTTTTTGGAGTATCGCAAATCTGTTACCGCCGGCGGGGATTACGGAGCCGTAGAGTGGCAAGCGGGAAGTCTTAATACGCTTGTCGACACCCAGGGACAGGAGTTTATAGATTGCCTGGGTGGTTTTGGAATTTTCAACGTGGGGCACCGTAATCCAGTTGTGGTTTCCGCCGTACAGAATCAACTTGCGAAACAACCTCTCCATAGCCAGGAACTGCTCGATCCGCTTCGCGCTATGCTCGCGAAAACGCTCGCGGCCTTAACGCCCGGCAAACTGAAGTACAGCTTCTTTAGCAACAGCGGCACGGAATCGGTCGAAGCGGCGATTAAACTCGCCAAAGCGTACCAGTCGCCGCGCGGCAAATTCACGTTTATCGCCACCAGCGGCGCGTTCCACGGAAAATCCCTGGGCGCACTGTCAGCTACCGCCAAATCCACCTTCCGCAAACCGTTCATGCCGCTGCTGCCGGGCTTCCGCCACGTGCCGTTTGGTGACATTAGCGCTATGCGCACCATGCTGAGCGAATGCCGTAAAACCGGCGACGACGTGGCAGCGGTGATCCTGGAGCCTATTCAGGGTGAGGGCGGCGTGATCCTGCCCCCGCAGGGCTATCTGCCTGCCGTGCGTCAGTTGTGCGATGAGTTTGGCGCACTGCTGATCCTCGACGAAGTCCAAACCGGGATGGGGCGTACGGGCAAGATGTTTGCCTGCGAGCATGAGAACGTCCAGCCGGACATTCTCTGTCTGGCAAAAGCGCTGGGCGGCGGCGTGATGCCGATTGGCGCGACGGTGGCGACCGAAGAGGTCTTCTCGGTGCTGTTCGACAACCCGTTCCTGCACACCACTACGTTTGGCGGTAACCCGCTGGCCTGCGCGGCCGCGCTGGCGACCATCAACGTGCTGCTGGATCAAAACCTGCCTGCACAGGCGGAACAGAAAGGCGATATGCTGCTGGACGGTTTCCGCCAGCTGGGCCGGGAATATCCGGATCTGGTGCAGGATGCGCGGGGTAAAGGGTTGCTGATGGCCATTGAGTTTGTCGACAACGAAATCGGCTACAGCTTCGCGAGCGAGATGTTCCGCCAGCGGGTCCTGGTTGCCGGAACGCTCAACAACTCGAAGACCATTCGCATTGAACCGCCGCTGACGCTGACGGTTGAACAATGTGAGCAGGTGCTGAAAGCGGCGCGTAAAGCGCTGGCAGCCCTGCGGGTAAGCGTGGAAGAAGCGTGATATCCCCTCCCCCTCCTGACGGAGGGGGCGTTTTTAGCGGTGAAACTCCGCCACCGTCATGGTAAACCGCAACACATTTTCGCCCTCATTCGCGTAGCCGTGTGCCGCTTCCGTTTTCGCCACCGCCGAAGCGCCTGCCGCCACCTGCGTCACCGTCTCTTCCACCGTCAGGGTCAATCCTCCCTCAGTAACATGCAGCAGCTCAAACGTTCCCGCCGGATGCCCCGGCGAGGTAAAACGCTCCCCCGGATGCATCACCCACTGCCAGAGTTCAATCATATCCGGGCCAGACGTGCCCGCGAGCAGCCGGGCATATCCGCCCTGTGGGCCCTGCCACAGAACCGGGATCGCCGCTTCTTCTATGACGTGCACCCGCGGCTCGCTGGAGACGTTAACGATATCCGCCACCGAAACGCCCAGCGCGGCAGCCAGCTTGCAGAGAATGGCAATGCTGGGATTCGCCGCCCCTTTTTCAATCTCCACCAGCATGCCTTTGCTGACGCTGGCGCGGCGTGAAAGCTCATCCAGCGACAGTTTTTTCTCTTTGCGCCAGTTGCGAATGCGGGTGGCGACGGCCAGGCTTACCTGGGCGATATCGGCACCCGAATCGGTCATTATATTGACTTTATCAGTCATTGGTCACTACCATAGTATAAAACAGTCAATACAGGATTATTTATGTCTCTCGTTACGCCGTCAATAGACCCGCGTCTTACCGGGATTGCCCCCGGCTTTCGGGCGCTGAGCATTCTGGTTGAAGCCGCCCCGATAACCCAGCCGGACGTGGCCTCTGCCGCGCTGGCACAGGCCTGCCAGCAGGTCCTCACTGATGATGTCGCCTGGGCGGAAGCGCACCTCAGCGCCTGGGATGACGTGTTCAGAGCGTTTGGTACGAAACCGAAACGCACGCCCTGCTCGGCATCGGCCCTGCGTAAGCGAGTGCTGAAAGAGGGCGCACTGCCCCCGCTCGATCCAGTGGTCGATATTTACAATGCCATCAGCATTCGTTACGCCATTCCCGTCGGGGGTGAGAACCTTGCCGCTTATGCAGGCGCACCGCGTCTGACGCTTGCCGAAGGTAATGAACCGTTTGATACCCTGAAAGAGGGCCAGCCGGTTATCGAATACCCGGATGCGGGCGAAGTTATCTGGCGCGATGATATTGGCGTCACCTGCCGTCGCTGGAACTGGCGCCAGGGCGTGCGTACACGTCTCGATAGCCAGGCGCAACACATGTGGTTTATTCTCGAAAGTCTGCCGTCGATGCCGTTATCGGCGTTGCAGGAGGCTGGCGATGAGTTAGTCAGCAACCTGCAGCGACTGATGCCGGGCTCCACTGCTCACCTTCAACTGATTGAACTCTAAAAGGATAAGCGGATGTTTCACGGGTTAAGCGCATTCCCTCTGACGCCATTGCGAGAGGGGAAATTTGATGAGCAGGCGTTTGTGCAGTTGCTGCGCCCGCTGGTGGATGCCGGTGTCGATTCACTGGGGATCCTCGGTTCGACGGGCAGTTACGCGTATCTGACGCCTGAAGAGCGCACGCATATCACCCGCTGTGCCGTGGCGCATGCCGACAACATTCCGGTGAGCGTAAGTATTGGCGCGCTTCGCCTCGACGATATTCTCCGTCTGGCGGATGAGGCGCAAAACGCTGGCGCCCGCGGGGTGTTACTGGCCCCCGTGTCGTACCAGCGCCTGACGGCAGAGGAAGTGTTTACCCTGTATGAGACGGTGACCCACCGGATCTCTGTTCCGCTGTGCATTTACGACAACCCGGCCACCACCGGGTTCGAGTTTAACGACGATTTGCTGTATGCCGTGGCGGCGCTACCGAACGTCAAATCCGTCAAGCTCGGGCGCACACCGGACAATATCGCCCACATGCGTGCCCGTCTTCCTGAAAACGTCACCCTGGGCATCAGTGGCGACTGGCGGGCGGCGTCAGCCCTGCAGGCCGGGTTCGATGTCTGGTATTCGGTTATCGCAGGGCTCTATCCGCAGACGGCACTGGCGATTGCACGATCCAAAGACACCGCAGCCTCTGACCGGCTGGCGCCGCTGTGGGCACTGTTCCGCCAGTACGGCAGTTTGCGGGTGATGGCCGCAGCAGCAGAAATGTCAGGGAAAGTGGCCGCGCCTGCACTGCCGTTCCCGCTTGCGTCACTGAGCGGGAAACCGCGCGAAACGCTGGCAGCGATCCTGGCGGAACTGGCCCTCGCCTGAGCATCGCCGGGCTAGCGTAAGCGCTACCCGGCGGTCTGTTACGCCGGCAACAACCCGACAAAACTGCGTTTTTTGCGCGGCTCTGACATCAGGTCCTCAAGCTTATCCACGCAGGCCAGATAGTGCGGGGTTTTCTTGTGCGCCAGCACCGCCTCTTCATCCTTGTAGGCTTCGTAGATAAAGAACCGGGTTTTCACGCGCGGATCCTGTAAAACATCAAAGCGCAGATTGCCCGGCTCCTGAATCGCCCCTTCGTGGTTAGCGCGAAACACCTCCAGAAACTCATCGACCCGCTCGGGTTTGATGTTGATTTCCACTAATGTCACGTTCATTTTGCTTCTCCCTGTTTCTCTTCCTGCCAGAACTGGAACGCGTCCCGCGCGCTCATGTTCTCATGTACCACTTTTTTCACCGCTTTCAGCATGGCCAGCGGGGCGCTGGACTGGAAGATATTGCGGCCCATGTCCACCCCGGACGCCCCCTGGTCAATCGCCCGCCAGCACATCTCCAGCGCGTCGTGCTCCGGCAGCTTTTTGCCTCCGGCAATCACGATCGGCACCGGGCAGCTGGCGGTTACTTTTTCAAACCCTTCGTCGACATAATAGGTTTTGACGAACTGCGCCCCCATCTCGGCCGCGATACGGCTGGCAAGCGAGAAATACCGCGCGTCGCGCGCCATCTCTTTGCCAACGCCCGTTACCGCCAGGGTCGGCATGCCATAGCGCGCACCGGCATCCACCAGTTTGATGATGTTGTTGATCGACTGATGTTCAAACTCACTGCCGATGTACACCTGCGCCGCCACCGCGCAGACGTTCAGGCGCAGCGCATCTTCCATCGCCACCGCCACGCACTCGTTGGAAAGTTCTCCTAAAATCGAATTGCCGCCAGAGGCGCGCAACACGACGGGTTTATTGGTGGCGACAGGCACCTGGCTGCGCAAAATACCGCGGGTGCACATCAGCACGTCGGTTTCCCCAAACAGCGGGGCGATAGAGAGATCGATACGCTCAAGGCCGGTCGTCGGTCCCTGGAAATAGCCGTGATCAAAGGCCAGCATCACCGTGCGGTTGCTTTTTGGGTTGAAGATGCGCGCCAGCCTGGACTGCATTCCCCAGTCCAGCGAGCCGCATCCCTTCAGGGTAAACGGCACGTTCTGCTGCGGTGTGCCGATGCCAAAATCTTTGCCGTCTTTGATGTCGTCTAAATCAGCCATTTGCTCCCCCGTCAGAAATCGTATTTGTTGATGTTCTCTTTGGTAAACACCACCCGCTCCGGCAGCAGCACAATGCCGTTGCCCTTCGCTTCATACTGGTAGCCCTGCACGCTGTTCGGCTCGACCTTCAGCGTACCGATATCTTTCACCTCCACGCTGTCGCCAACGTTAAGATCGCCTTTTTTCAACAACCGATCGGCGACATTGACCGCAATTTTGCCCTGTTGCACCACATCCCACAGGCCGAAGGCTTTCACCGTGCCGCGCTCTACGTACGGACGCATCACGTTAGGCGTGCTGAAGCCGACAATCGCCACCCCTTCTCGCTTCAGGTTTTCCGCCGCCTGCGCCGCCGCCGGCAGGGCGTTGGCATCCGGGGCGATGATCGCATCCAGATCCGGATACGCTTTTAAGATCCCCTCGCCGGTTTGTAGCGATTTGGTGGCATCGTTATAGCCAAACTGCGTGGTCACGACCTGCCACTGCGGATGATCTTTCTCGATTTTGGCCTTCGCCTCTTTCACCCACTGGTTCTGGTCGGTAACGGTCGGGCTGGAGTAAAAGAACGCCACTTTGGCATTCGGTTTGGTGACCTGTTTACCGGCCATGTCGACCAGCAGGCCGCCGAGCTGCGCCGGGGTGCCCTGGTTGATGTAGATGCTGCGGCATTCCGGTTTGGTGTCGGAGTCCCAGGTCAGTACTTTGACGCCACGCTGCATCGCGCGCTTCAGCGCCGGGCAGAGGCCATCCGGCGACACCGCCGAAACGATAATGGCGTTATAGCCCTGGTTAACGAAGTTATTGATAAGCTGCACCTGGCCTGAGACGCTGGGCTCGGTCGGGCCGTCGTAGGTGACGTCCACGCCGAGATCTTTACCCGCCTCTTTCGCGCCATTGCCGCCGCTGGTAAAGAAGCCAACGCCCACCAGCTTGGGGATAAAGGCGATGCGGTCCGCGGCCTGTGCCGACGCGAAGCTGAGTGCCATCGCCAGGACTATCAGTTTTGTTTTCATCTTACGCTCCGGGTATGTTTTGTGAGGAGAGAGCGCACCCATTCACGGTGCAAACTCAGTGAACGTCCCATCACCACCACAACCAACAGCGCCCCTGACAGCGCGCTCGACACCTGGTTGGGGATGCCGACCATCTGTAAACCCTGCTGCAGATACCCCACCAGCAACGCCGCCAGGGCCGTACCGATTACCGACCCCGAACCGCCATAGATATTGGCGCCGCCGAGGACCGCTGCGGTCAGTGCAGGCATCAGTAAATCGCGTCCCAAATCCGAACGCGCCGAACCGAAATAGGAGACCATCACCAGCGCAGCAATGGCCGAAGCGACGCCCACCAGGCCATACAGGGCGTAGGGCATCCCGTTGACCGAGAGCGCCGCATAGCGCGCCGCGCGCGGGTTCTGCCCAATCAAAAACAGATGGCGGCCAAAGCGTCCGCGATGGGTAATCAGCCAGAAGAAGACGGTAATCACGGCGAACAGCACCAGCGGGATTGGCAACCCCAGGAACGTGAGGTTAGCGAACGCGGTAAAGCTGTCCGGGAAGCCACCGATGCCTTCGTAACCGGTCGCCCCCGCCATGCCGGAGAGCAGCAGTGCGCCACCGCCGTAGAGATAGAGCGTGCCGAGGGTGATAACCAGTGGGCTGATGCCGGTGTAGTGGATCAGCGCAGCGTTGACCAGACCGCACAGCAGGCCGAGCAGCAGCGTCAACGGTATCGCCAGCGCCATCGGCCAACCCGCCTGCATCATCACCCCCAGCGCGATGGCACACAGGCCGATGGTCGAACCGAGGGAAATATCAATGCCGCCGCTGATGATCACCAGGGTGAGCGGCAGCGCCACAATGCCAATGCAGATAAAATCGCTGGTGCTGAACAGCAGCATGTTGATATCGAGCATGCGCGGATTGATGGCCCCAAAGAGCAGGATTTCCAGCACCAGTAATATCAGCAGCGCGCTTTCCCAGTTAAGCTTCATTTACGCCACCTCTTTTTTGTGTTTCGTAAACGGGGTGACATGCTTCCCCCCTTTGTTACCGGGCTGGAAGCGGCTGTACTTAAGTGCGCGCTGATGCCGGGCCAGCGCCTGGCGTAAACGCCCGTCGAGCACCAGCACACCGAGCAGCACCAGCCCGGCGATAAAGTCATTCCACCACGCGGGCAGCCTGAACAGCACCAGCACGGTGTCGATTTGAGTCAGGAAAAAAGCCCCCAGTAAGGCGCCAATAAGCGTCCCGGTACCGCCCAGCAGAGAGATCCCCCCGAGTACGCAGGCGGCAATGGCTTTCATCTCCAGCCCGCTGCCGGTCTGGTTTGGTACAAAGCCAATCTGCGAAGCGAAGACAATCCCCGCACACGCGGCCAGCATGCCGTTCAGCGTAAAAGCGATCATTCGCGTCCGGTTCACCGCCACGCCCAACTGGCGTGCGGCGGCAAGGTTGTCGCCCACGGCGTAGAAATCGCGTCCGAAGGCGGTGCGCGACAACGTCCATGCGCCGACCGCGGCTAAAAACACCACGCCCATTCCGAGCGGTGAAATACCCATAGCGGCAGGTTCAGAGAGCGATTTCAGGCTCGGCGGTAGCCCTTCAATCCACTTTCCTCCCGTCCACAGCAGCATCGCCCCGCGATAGAGGCCCAGCGTGCCGAGGGTGGCCACAATTGCCGGAATACGCAGCCCCACCACCAGAAAACCGTTAAATGCTCCCGCCAGTGCGCCAATCGACAGCGCAAAGAGGATCGATACCGGCAGGGTGTAGCCGCTGTTCAGAGCCACCCCCACGGCAATGGCAGACAGCCCGACGGTAGAGCCGACGGAAACATCAATATTGCGGGTCAACATCACCAGCGCGGCGCCGAGCGCCAGCAGGATCAGGATTTGCGAACTGGCGAAGATCATCCCCAGCGTTTGCAGGCTGAAATAGGCCGGATTGAGCCCCACCAGCACCGCGAACAACGCCAGAATGGCGATGAACGCGCTCAGTTCGCGATTTTTCAGTAAGGTCTTCATGACTGCCCTCCGAATGCCAGCGCCATCATTCTGTCGAGACTGACCGCGTGCCGGGACAACTCGCCGCTCAGCACGCCCTGGTGCATCACCAGCACGCGATCGGCAAGCCCGGGGAACTCATCCAGATCGCTTGAGATCATCAGCACCGCCACGTTCTGCGCCGCCACGCTTTTGATGAGCTGATAGATATCGGCCCGCGCCGACACATCCACTCCGCGTGTCGGTTCATCGACGATCAACAGCAGCGGGTTCGCCTCCAGACAGCGCGCCAGCAACACCTTCTGCTGGTTGCCGCCGGAAAGCGTGCGCACGGTTTGATCCGCATGGTTAAGCTTGATCCCCAGCGCCCGGTGATAGCGCTCCACCACCGCCGACTCCCGTTTGCGCTGCTGCCAGACCGAGGGCTCATTCAGCGCCACGGTGTTCCAGCGAATCGGCGCATCCAGGAACAAGCCGGAAACCTGTCGGTCCTCTGGCAGGTAGACCAGCCCTTTCTCCAGCCGTGCCGCCACGGGTTCGCCGGTTATTTCCTGATTTTCCAGCCAGACTCGTCCACCGCGCACCGGGCGCAGCCCATACAGCGTTTCCGCAAATTCGGTGCGCCCGGAGCCGACCAGCCCGGCGAGGCCAACTATTTCCCCGGCATAGATTTCCATGCTGAGATCGATAAATCCCTCACCGGTAAGCTCTTCCACCCGCAGCACCGGGAAATCCTGCGGCTGCGTGCGGCGATTGCCCGGCAGCGCCAGCCACAGTTTTTGTGCATCACTTAATCCTTTTTCGCGGCTCACCGGCGTCATGGCCGCAATCAGGGCGTTATCGTCAAACTGTGCAGTTTCACCGCTGAGCACGATCGCGCCGTCGCGCATTACCGAGACGTGGCTCGCCAGCTGGCGGATCTCCGGTAATTTGTGCGAGATAAAAACAATGCCGACGCCCAGCGCCTGCAACGCGCGGATCTGGCGGAACAGCCGTTCGGTTTCCCCCGGGGTGAGCGACGCCGTGGGTTCATCAAGGATCAGGATCTTCGCGTTACGCATCAGGCCGCGCAGGATCTCCACCATCTGTTGATCCGCCACTTCAAGGGTGCTGGCGGTGGCATCAAGATTGAGCTGACACTGCAGCTGCTGGAGTTTCTCCGCCAGCCGTTCCCCCATACCGGCCTCACGCGGCAGGCGGAAAAGGATGTTTTCCCGCACCGTCAGGTTGGGGAAAAGCAGGGGTTCCTGCGGCACCAGATAAATCCCCAGCCTGTGGGCCTGCGCGGGCGAAAGCCGCGCAAACGCGTGGCCGTCAACCGAAAGTTCACCGCTGTCCGGCGTTTCCACCCCGGCGATGATTTTCATCAGCGTTGATTTTCCCGCGCCGTTACCGCCCATCAGCGCATGCACCTGACCCGCAAGCAGCGTGAAATGAATACCTTTCAGGACCGGTACGCCGGAGAACTGCTTGCTGATATCACGTGCTTCGATAAGTGGCGTCATTATCGCTCCGCTATTGAACAAATGATTTTTAGATTTAATAATGTTCAAAAGCGTAGACGGTGAACTATATTTAGAACCGTGCAGGGATCACAAATTTATCGATTAAGATCCACACAGACACAAATCAATCTAAAAGATCTGTTTTGTCGCGTGGTTCACACTTTCTTTCTGCGCGATCACGAACATATGATCTAAATTTTTATAAGAGTTCAATTATGAGCGATAAACGCACTGCGGAAGAAGGTCGTTTTGCCGGGCTGGCACTGGCGGAAGAAGAGCTGGTTGCCCGCGTCGCCTGGTGCTACTACCACGACGGATTAACCCAGAATGACATCGGCGAGCGGCTCGGACTGCCGCGCCTGAAGATCTCGCGTCTGCTGGAGAAAGGACGCCAGTCCGGGGTGATCCGCGTGCAGATCAACTCCCGTTATGAGGGGTGTCTGGCGCTGGAAACCGAGCTGCAGCAACGCTTCGGGCTCAAGCTGGTTCGCGTGTTGCCGGCCCTGAATACCCCGCCCATGAATGTCCGGCTGGGCATTGGTGCGGCACAATCGCTGATGGGCGTGCTGGAGCCCGGCCAGCTGCTGGCGGTGGGATTTGGTGAAACCACCATGAGCAGCCTGCAGCACTTAAGCGGTTTTATCAGCTCGCAGCAGATCCGCCTGGTGACGCTCTCCGGCGGTGTTGGGCCGTATATGACGGGCATCGGTCAGCTTGATGCCGCCTGCAGCGTCAGCATGATCCCCGCCCCGCTTCGCGTTTCCTCCGCCGAAGTGGCCGGGATCCTAAAACGCGAATCCAGCGTGCGGGACGTGATCCTCGCCGCCGCCGCGGCCGATGTGGCGGTGGTAGGCATTGGTTCGGTGAACCAGCGCCGGGACGCCACCATATTGCGCTCCGGCTATATCAGCGAAGGTGAACAGCTGATGTACGCCCGTAAAGGGGCGGTGGGCGATATCCTCGGCTATTTCCTGAACGCCGAAGGGGAATGCGTGCACGAGCTGGAGATCCACCGGGAATTACTGGGCGTCACGCTCGATGAACTGGCGCAGTTGCCCACCATCGTTGGCGTGGCCGGAGGTGAAGAGAAAGCCGATGCGATTTATGCCGCACTCAAAGGCCGCCGTATTAATGGCCTGGTGACGGAGGAGACGACAGCCCGCGCGGTGCTGGCTCTGGCGAGCTAAGAGCCTGTCCTGCGCCTGACACGAGGCATGCTCATGAGTTACCTTTTAGCGTTAGATGCAGGGACAGGCAGCGTTCGCGCCGTAATTTTCGATTTGCAGGGCAACCAGGTTGCCGTCGGCCAGGCCGAGTGGAAACACCTGAGCGTGGAGAATGTGCCGGGCTCGATGGAGTTTGATCTCGACATTAACTGGCGGCTCGCCTGCCAGTGTATTCATCAGGCGCTGGAGCGCGCCCACCTGAGCGCAGCGGATATCCAGTCCGTGGCCTGCTGCTCAATGCGCGAGGGGATCGTGCTGTATGACCGCAACGGCGACGCCATCTGGGCGTGCGCCAACGTCGATGCCCGCGCCAGCCGCGAGGTAGCCGAACTCAAAGAGATCCACGACTACCGTTTTGAATCCGAAGTGTATGACGTCTCTGGCCAAACCCTGGCCCTGAGCGCCATGCCGCGCCTGCTGTGGCTGGCGCACCATCGTCCGGACATCTACCGCAAAGCCGCCACGATCACCATGATAAGCGACTGGCTGGCGGCAAAACTGTCCGGCGAGCTGGCCGTTGATCCGTCCAATGCCGGGACTACCGGTATGCTGGATCTCTTCTCCCGCGACTGGCGTCCGGCGCTGCTCGACATGGCCGGGCTGCGTGCCGATATCCTCTCTCCGGTGAAGGAGACCGGTACCGTGCTCGGTACGATCACCAAAGATGCCGCACAGCAGAGCGGCCTGCGCGAAGGCACGCCGGTGGTGATGGGCGGTGGCGACGTGCAGCTTGGCTGTCTTGGGTTAGGCGTCGTGCGGGCCGGGCAAACGGCCGTGCTGGGCGGTACCTTCTGGCAGCAGGTGGTCAACCTGCCGCAGGTACGCACCGACCCGGAGATGAACATCCGCGTGAATCCGCATGTGATCCCCGGCATGGCGCAGGCGGAGTCGATCAGCTTCTTTACCGGCCTGACCATGCGCTGGTTCCGTGACGCCTTCTGCGCGGAAGAGAAACTCATCGCGGAGCGGATGGGAATGGACACTTACTCCCTGCTTGAGGAGATGGCCAGCCGCGTGCCCGCCGGTTCACACGGTGTTATGCCGATCTTCTCAGATGCTATGCACTTCAAGCAGTGGTATCACGCCGCGCCGTCGTTTATTAACCTCTCCATCGACCCGGAAAAATGCAACAAAGCCACGCTGTTCCGTGCGCTGGAAGAGAACGCGGCGATTGTCTCGGCGTGTAACCTGACGCAGATTTCACGGTTCTCAGGGGTAACGTTCGACGGTCTGGTGTTTGCAGGCGGTGGCTCGAAAGGCGCGTTGTGGAGCCAGATTTTAAGCGACGTGACCGGTCTGCCGGTGCGCGTCCCGCAAGTGAAAGAGGCGACAGCGCTGGGCTGTGCGATTGCTGCCGGAACGGGAGCCGGGCTGTTTTCGGATATGACGGCGACAGGCGAACGGCTGGTGAAATGGAGCCGCGAGTTCACGCCGAACCCGGCGCACCGGGAGCTGTATGACGGTATGATGCAGAAGTGGCAGGCCGTTTATGCCGACCAGCTTGGGCTGGTGGACAGCGGACTGACGACATCGATGTGGCAGGCACCGGGTTTAGTGCGTGCCCCCTCTCCCTGAGAGCTATAACGCCCCCTCTCCCTCAGGGAGAGGGGGTCAGGCCACACCAATATTTGAATCCCATCACAATCGCCGCATTCCCCTTTTCCCTTTTACTCATCGCTGGCTAAATTAGTAACTCATCCGACCACATAACAATAATTTTACACTGGAAGAGACTATGAGCCACTACCCGTCGTTATTTGCCCCCCTCGATCTGGGGTTCACCACCCTTAAAAACCGCGTGCTGATGGGCTCAATGCATACCGGGCTTGAAGAACATCCGGACGGGGCCGAACGTCTGGCGGCCTTCTATGCCGAGCGTGCACGTCACGGGGTGGCGCTGATTGTTACCGGCGGGGTGGCCCCTGCGCCTTCTGGCGTGGGGATGGAAGGCGGTGCGGTGCTGAACGACGCCAGCCAGCTGCCGCATCATCGCGTGGTCACTGACGCCGTTCACCGGGAGGGCGGGAAAATTGCCCTGCAGATCCTGCACACCGGGCGTTACAGCTATCAACCGAATCTGGTCGCACCGTCGGCCATTCAGGCCCCGATTAACCGCTTTACGCCCCATGCCCTCAGCCACGATGAGATCCTGACGCTGATTGACGACTTCGCCCGCTGTGCAGCGCTGGCGCGTGAAGCGGGCTATGACGGTGTTGAGGTGATGGGCTCGGAAGGCTACCTGATCAACGAATTCCTCGCGGCCCGCACAAACCAGCGCGACGATGAGTGGGGTGGCGATTACGCGCGCCGCATGCGCTTTGCAGTGGAAGTGGTGCGCGCCGTGCGTGAACGTACCGGGGCGGATTTTATTATTATCTACCGCCTGTCGATGCTCGACCTGGTGGAGGGCGGCGGGACGTTCGACGAAACCGTACAGCTGGCGCAGGCGATTGAAGCCGCCGGCGCGACCATCATCAATACCGGCATCGGCTGGCACGAGGCGCGTATTCCGACCATCGCCACACCGGTACCACGCGCGGCGTTCAGCTGGGTCACGCGCAAGCTGAAAGGGAAAGTGTCTGTCCCGCTGGTGACCACTAACCGCATTAACGACCCGCAGGTGGCGGAAAATGTGATCGCCGCCGGTGATGCCGACATGGTCTCCATGGCGCGTCCGTTCCTTGCAGATGCCGAGCTGCTTTCCAAAGCGCAGAGCGGGCGTGCAGATGAGATTAACACCTGCATCGGCTGTAATCAGGCCTGTCTGGATCAGATTTTTGTTGGCAAGGTCACTTCGTGTCTGGTCAACCCCCGCGCCTGCCACGAAACCAAAATGCCGATTTTCCCGGCGGTGCATAAAAAAAGCCTGGCCGTGGTGGGTGCCGGCCCGGCGGGTCTGGCGTTTGCGGTGAATGCCGCCTCGCGCGGCCACAGCGTGACGTTGTTCGATGCCGCCGCTGAGATCGGCGGGCAGTTCAATATCGCCAAACAGATCCCGGGCAAAGAAGAATTCTACGAAACCCTGCGCTATTACCGCCGAATGATCGACCTGACGGGCGTGGATCTGCGCCTCAACCAGTTTGTAAATCCGGCGGATGTAATGGATTACGATGAGGTGATCCTGGCAAGCGGGATCGCACCACGCAGGCCTGCGATCGAGGGCATCGATCATCCGAAAGTCCTGAGCTATCTGGACGTTTTGCGTGACAAAGCGCCGGTGGGGGCAAAAGTGGCGATCATCGGCTGCGGCGGGATCGGGTTCGATACCGCGATGTACTTAAGTCAGCCCGGCGAACCCACCAGCCAGAACATTGCCGACTTCTGCGTGGAATGGGGTATCGACACCAGCCTTAACCAGTCCGGCGGCTTGCGACCGGAAGGACCCCAGCTGCCGAAAAGCCCGCGTCAGATCGTCATGCTGCAGCGTAAAGCCAGCAAACCCGGTGAAGGCCTGGGCAAAACCACGGGCTGGATCCATCGCGCAACCCTGCTCTCTCGCGGGGTGAAGATGATACCGTCGGTGAGCTATCAGAAGATCGATGACGCGGGGCTGCACGTGCTGATCGGCGGTGAGCCGCAGCTGCTGCAGGTGGATCATGTGATTTTGTGTGCGGGTCAGGAGCCGAAGCGCGATCTGGTGGATCCGCTGCGTGAGGCGGGAAAAACGGTACACATGATCGGCGGATGCGACGTGGCGATGGAGCTGGATGCGCGACGCGCCATTGCGCAGGGCACAACGCTGGCCTTGAGTCTCTGAGTGACGCAACGCTCACCGGGCCTGCACGCGAGGCAGGCCGGTGTAAACTCAGCGCCCCGCGTTAGCGGCGGCGACCCAGCTTGACGGATTTCAGCACCACGAACTTGTTGTTGGTGGCAACCGTGGTGCAGTTACCGAAGATCTTCTTCAGCTTGTGGAAGTAGTCCAGGTGACGGTTCGCCACGATATACAGCTCGCCGTTAATTTTCAGGCAGCGGCGTGCATGGTGGAACATCTCCCAGGCGACGTTATCCGTCAGGGCGTGTTTCTGGTGGAACGGGGGATTACAGAACACGGCATTAAAGCGGAACGGCTCAACGCCCGACAGCGCGTTGTTAATCATAAACTCGCAGCGATCCAGCGCGTCCGGCATGTTGGTTTCAACGTTCAGACGACTGGAGGCCACCGCCATCGGCGACTCATCACTAAATACAACGCTCGCGTCAGGGTTCTTCGCCAGCAGCGTCAGGCCAATCACACCGTTACCACAGCCCAGATCGACGATTTCGCCTTCCAGGTTATCCGGCAGATTTTCAATAAAGAAACGCGCCCCGATATCAAGGCCGGTGCGGGAGAAGACGTTCGCGTGGTTGTGGATTGTCCAGTCAGTGCCTTCCAGCGTCCAGCTCAGGGTTTCTGGCGCGTCGGACAGTTCCGGGGCACTGAAAGTACAGTTAATGAGACGCGCTTTTTTCCAGGCGAGCGTCGTGGTGGTTGGGCCGAGCACTTTCTCGAACAGTTCCAGCGTTGAGGTATGGATATCACGCGCCTTGGCCCCCGCGATAATACGCGTTTGAGGGGTAACGACGTTGCGCAGTGCGCGCAATTGTTGTTCCAGCAGCGCCATTGTTTTCGGCACTTTGATCAGCACCACGCCCGGCGCCTGCGGATAGTCCGCGGTGCTGTCGAGGAACTTAACGCTGGATTCGTCGATGTCGTTGTGGCGCAGGTTTTCCCGCGTCGCCAGCTCGCTCAAGTAGGAATCACCGATGCTGTAAGGCGTGTGTTCTGCCAGAGCACAGCCCAGCGCGCCAAACGCGTCATTCAGGATCAAAACCGGGCCGCTGATTTCAGTGTCATCCAACTGTTGCAGCAGATATTCATCCGCCGCTTCCCACGCCTGAAGCGGGTTAACGTCGTCCGTTTCCGGGAAACGTTTAAGGTTGAGTGAACGGAAACCGTTGTCTAAGTGGCTCATCGGCCCTCCTGAATGGTAAAATTTCGGCGTTATCCCTGAAAAGGGTGCGTGAGTATACCCGTTTTATTGTCAAATTGGGGCGTTGATGAACCAACTAACTTATCTCCAGGGCTACCCGGAGAACTTACTTTCTCAGGTTCGCAGCTTAATTGCCGAGCAAAAGCTGGGCGCGGTGCTGGAAAAACGCTATCCGGGTACGCATGACTTCGCGACCGATAAGGCGCTCTGGCAGTATACCCAGGATCTGAAAAACACCTATCTGAAGAGCGCGCCACCCATCAATAAGGTGATGTACGACAACAAGATCCATGTGCTAAAAAACGCGCTCGGCCTGCACACTGCCGTTTCCCGTGTTCAGGGCGGCAAGCTCAAAGCGAAAGCGGAGATCCGCGTTGCTACCGTGTTTCGTCACGCGCCGGAAGCGTTCTTGCGGATGATCGTGGTGCATGAGCTGGCACACCTGAAGGAAAAACAGCACGACAAGGCCTTCTACTCCCTGTGCTGCCATATGGAGCCGCAGTACCACCAGCTGGAGTTCGATACCCGTTTATGGCTTACGCATTTATCGTTAAAGAGTAATGCGCAGTAGCGCACTGGTTTTGCAATAATCACGTGCTACAGTGGCTAAAGGTTCCCTGCTACGGAGTACGTAAACGTTTATGATACGTTTCGCAGTTATTGGCACGAACTGGATCACCCGCCAGTTCGTCGACGCCGCCCATGAAACCGGCAAATTTAAGCTCACCGCAGTCTATTCCCGCAGCCTGGAGCAGGCGCAGAGTTTTGCGAACGACTATCTGGTTGAACATCTGTTCACGTCGCTCGATGAGATGGCGCAAAGTGACGCCATTGACGCGGTCTACATCGCCAGCCCAAACTCCCTGCACTTTCCGCAAACGTCGCTGTTTCTCAGCCATAAAAAACATGTGATTTGCGAGAAGCCGCTGGCCTCGAATATTCAGGAAGTGGAAGCCGCGATTCAGCTTGCCCGCGACAATCAGGTGGTGCTGTTCGAAGCGTTCAAAACCGCCAGCCTGCCAAACTTCCTGCTGTTACAGCAGTCTCTGCCGAAGATTGGCAAAGTGCGTAAAGCGTTTATTAATTACTGCCAGTACTCGTCGCGCTATCAGCGTTATCTGGACGGTGAAAACCCGAACACCTTTAACCCGGCCTTCTCTAACGGCTCGATTATGGACATCGGTTTTTACTGTCTGGCCTCTGCCGTGGCGCTGTGGGGCGAGCCGCACGGCGTCACCGCCACGGCCAGCCTGCTGGAAAGCGGTGTGGATGCGCACGGTATTGTGGTGCTGGATTACGGTGATTTCAGCGTTACGCTGCAGCACTCCAAGGTGAGCGATTCCGTTCTGCCCAGCGAAATTCAGGGCGAAGCGGGCTCACTGGTTATCGAGAAGATTTCCGAGTGTCAGAAGCTGAGCATTGTCCCACGTGGCGGCAAAGCGCAGGAGCTGACGCAGCCTCAGCATATTAACACTATGCTCTATGAGGCAGAGGTCTTCGCCCGTCTGGTGGAAGACAACGAAGTGAATCACCCTGGGCTGGCGGTCAGCCGCACCACGGCGAAACTGCAAACCGAGATCCGCCGTCAAACCGGCGTGGTCTTCCCTGCAGATGGCGTGGGCGCAGAAGCTATCGCGTAAAGCTGTGTAATGAAACGGTGCAGACCATTGACGAAATCACTGGTCTGACATATTTTGTTACCTGCAAAGGGGAGTAACTTCCTTGCCGGTGGATCGTCATTACGATGCGTGCAAAACCGCATCCGGTCGCCGGGCAATCAAAAAGCCCGTCTTTTTGGTTGTAAGTGAGACCTTGCCGGAAGGCGAGGTCTATGCATAAAAAGCTAACGGCTATCGTCTTCTGACCATGGCCGTTTTTGTTTTTTATGTGTAAGGAAAATAGTATGCATTCTGTCGGCACTCCCATGTTGTGGGGCGGATTCGCGGTTGTCGTGCTCATCATGCTGGCGATCGACCTCTTTTTGCAGGGGCGTCGCGGCGCACATGGCATGACCATGAAACAGGCTGCGGCCTGGTCACTGGTGTGGGTTACCCTCTCCCTGCTCTTCTGTGCTGCCTTCTGGTGGTACCTGGCCTCAACGGAAGGCCGTGCGGTTGCCGATCCTCAGGCGCTCGCGTTCCTCACCGGCTATCTGATTGAAAAAGCCCTGGCGGTCGATAACGTCTTCGTCTGGCTGATGCTGTTTAGCTACTTTGCCGTGCCTGCGGCCCTGCAGCGTCGCGTGCTGGTGTACGGCGTGCTGGGTGCGATTATCCTGCGTACGATTATGATCTTCGCCGGAAGCTGGCTGATTACGCAGTTCGAATGGCTGCTGTATGTCTTTGGCGCATTCCTGCTGTTCACCGGGATCAAAATGGCGCTGGCAAAAGAAGATGGCTCCGCCATTGGCGACCGTCCGCTGGTGAAGTGGATCCGTGGTCATCTGCGCATGACCGACAAGATCGAGAGCGAGCACTTCTTCGTGCGTAAGAACGGCCTGCTTTTTGCCACGCCGCTGCTGCTGGTGCTGATTCTGGTTGAGCTGAGCGATGTGATTTTCGCGGTAGACAGCATTCCGGCTATCTTCGCGGTCACCACTGACCCGTTCATTGTGCTGACATCTAACCTGTTCGCCATCCTCGGTCTGCGTGCCATGTACTTCCTGTTGGCAGGCGCGGCTGAGCGCTTCTCAATGCTGAAATATGGTCTGTCGGTGATCCTGGTGTTTATCGGTATCAAGATGCTGATTGTCGATTTCTACCACATCCCTATCGCTATCTCACTCGGTGTGGTGTTTGGCATTCTGATCGTGACGTTGCTTATCAATACCTGGGTTAATCGTCAGCACGATAAGAAGCAACAGGTGGGGTAATTACGGTCCTTCCTGCTGCCTTTACGCTGGCCCTCTTCCCCCCAGGGAGAGGGCCAGCACACTTTTGTAAATGAATAGTTAAAAACTATGACGCAACACGTAAAATGCAGCATTTTACGCTTCCCTCCGCATCCGGTTTCCCTATACTCAACCAGGCAAACATTTTCTTACATCCGGACATAAATGTGACTTAGAGCACATAAAGGATGGAACGCAATTTCACTTAGGAATTTTTATGAGCACACAATCAACTGGTCTCTTTGCGCGCCTGGCGCAAGGCAGTCTCGTTAAACAAATTCTGGTAGGGCTGGTACTGGGGATTCTGCTGGCAATGGTGTCAAAACCGGCTGCGGAAGCGACGGGGCTGCTTGGCACCCTTTTCGTTGGCGCACTGAAAGCCGTCGCACCGGTGCTGGTGCTGATGCTGGTCATGGCGTCAATTGCCAATCATCAACACGGACAAAAAACCAACATTCGCCCTATCTTGTTCCTGTATCTGCTGGGCACCTTCTCTGCAGCCTTAACAGCCGTGGTTTTCAGCTTCCTGTTCCCGTCCTCGCTGCACCTGACCAGCGCTGCGGGTGATATCACCCCGCCATCCGGTATTGTGGAAGTGCTGCGCGGCCTGCTGATGAGCATGGTCTCTAACCCGATTACGGCACTGATGAACGCTAACTACATCGGCATCCTGGTCTGGGCGATCGGTCTTGGTTTTGCCCTGCGTCACGGCAACGAAACAACGAAAAACCTGGTCAACGACGTGTCGAACGCCGTGACCTTTATGGTCAAAATCGTGATTCGCTTTGCGCCAATCGGCATCTTCGGTCTGGTCTCTTCCACGCTGGCGACCACCGGCTTTGGCGCACTGTTGGGCTATGCGCAGTTGCTGGTGGTACTGATTGGTTGCATGCTGCTGGTTGCGCTGGTGATTAACCCGCTGCTGGTGTTCTGGCAGATCCGCCGTAACCCGTATCCGCTGGTGTTAACCTGCCTGCGCGAGAGCGGTGTGTATGCATTCTTCACCCGCAGCTCTGCGGCAAACATTCCGGTTAACATGGCGCTGGCGGAGAAGCTGAATCTGGATCGCGACACCTATTCGGTTTCCATCCCGCTGGGTGCGACCGTGAATATGGCGGGTGCGGCAATTACCATTACCGTGCTGACGCTGGCGGCTGTGCATACGCTGGGCATTCCGGTCGATCTGCCCACGGCGCTGTTGCTGAGCGTGGTGGCGTCGCTGTGTGCGTGTGGTGCATCGGGTGTGGCGGGTGGTTCGCTGCTGCTGATCCCACTGGCGTGCAATATGTTCGGTATCCCGAATGAGATTGCCATGCAGGTAGTGGCCGTCGGCTTTATCATCGGTGTATTGCAGGACTCCTGCGAAACCGCGCTGAACTCCTCAACGGACGTGCTGTTCACCGCAGCGGCATGCCAGGCGGAAGACGCGCGTTTAGCGAAGAACGCGTTACGCGGGTAAACAAAAGCCCGGTGACAAAACGTAAAGCAAAACGGCAACCGAAGGTTGCCGTTTTAGTGTTTGACCCTCTCCACAGCGGTGAGGGCATCAACCGCACTACACTTACAGCGTCACGCCACTCTTGAAGATCGCCAGTTCGCGGAAGTCATTCTTCTCGTTACAGGTCTGTCTGCCGTTGGCAAACTCCACAATGGTATCCACGAATTCCGTCAGCAACTGCGGCATCCCTTTGCCGTGGATTAACTGGCCTGCATCAAAGTCGATCCAGTGTTTTTTCTTCGCTGCCAGCTCGCTGTTGGTCGCGATTTTGACCGTCGGCACAAAGCCACCGTACGGTGTCCCGCGCCCGGTGCTGAACAGCACCATGTGGCAGCCGGCGCCGGCCAGCGCGCTGGTCGCAACCGCATCGTTACCCGGTGCGCTGAGCAAATTCAGACCGTGCGTTTTCAGACGTTCACCGTAGCGCAGAACATCAACCACCGGGCTGGCGCCCGCTTTTTGCGTGCAGCCGAGAGACTTCTCTTCAAGCGTGGTGATCCCGCCCGCTTTGTTACCCGGAGACGGGTTTTCATAAATCGGCTGGTTGTGGGCGATAAAGTACTGTTTGAAGTCGTTCACCATGGTGACGGTCTTCTCAAACGTCTCTTCGTCGCGACAGTGGCTCATCAGAATACGTTCAGCACCGAACATTTCCGGCACTTCTGTCAGCACCGTCGTACCGCCGTTGGCGATCACATAGTCTGAAAAGCGGCCCAGCATCGGGTTCGCGGTGATCCCGGACAGGCCATCAGACCCGCCGCACTCCAGGCCGAACTTCAGCTCGCTCAGCTTGCCCGGCTCACGCCTGTCGTGACGCATCACCTCATACAGCTGGTGAAGGTGCTCAATGCCCGCTTCCACTTCATCATCCTGGTGCTGACATACCATAAAGTGCACGCGCTCGGGGTCAAACTCACCCAGCGTGTCGCGAAACGCATCCACCTGATTGTTCTCGCAGCCCAGGCCAATCACCAGCACCGCGCCCGCGTTCGGGTGGCGGACCATGTTTTGCAGCATGGTGCGGGTGTTGATGTGGTCGTCGCCAAGCTGAGAACAGCCGTAGGTGTGGCTGAACAGGTGCACACCGTCCGTACCTTCGGCGTCGTGGGTCTCTTTCAGGAAACGCGTCTGGATTTGACGCGCGATCCCATTCACGCAGCCGACGGTGGGAAGGATCCACAGCTCGTTGCGGATCCCCACCTCACCGTTCGCCCGGCGGTAGATCTGTACCTCGCGATCCGCCGCCTGCGCTTCTTCCGCCGCTAAATCAGGTTGATAGCTGTACTCGTCCAGATCGCTCAGATTGGTGCGGGTGTTGTGGGAATGAATATGCTCACCCGGCGCAATATCCGCCAGCGCATGACCAATCGGGAGACCGTATTTAACAACGTTGTCTCCTTGGGCGATCGGCTTCACGGCAAACTTATGCCCGCGAGTCACCGCCTGACGCAGGGTTACCGTCTGGTTATCAACGGTGACAACTTCACCTTCGGCCAGATCCGCCAGCGCGACGGCAACGTTATCCAGCGAATGGATTTTGATGTATTGCATATCAACCTCAAACGGCCTTAGTTCAGTTCAATGGCGAAGTAGTCGCGCGCATTGTTAAAGCAGATGTTTCTCACCATTTCGCCCAGCAGCTGAATATCGGCAGGGGCCTCACCCGCGGTTACCCAGCGGCCAATCATCTGGCACAGAATGCGGCGGAAATATTCGTGGCGCGTGTAAGAAAGGAAGCTACGGCTGTCGGTCAGCATGCCCACAAAGCGGCTTAACAGACCCAGCTGCGCCAGCTGCGTCATTTGACGCTCCATCCCGTCTTTCTGGTCATTGAACCACCAGCCGGAACCGAACTGCATCTTGCCTGGCATACCTTCACCCTGGAAGTTACCGATCATGGTACCCAGCACTTCGTTATCGCGCGGGTTCAGGCAGTAGAGGATGGTTTTTGGCAGCAGATTTTGCTCGTTCTGTTTGCTCAGCAGCTTAGAAAGTTCTTCCGCAAGCGGGCGATCGTTGATGGAGTCGAAGCCCACGTCCGCGCCCAGCAGTTTAAACTGACGCTGGTTGTTATTGCGCAGGGCACCAATGTGGTATTGCTGCACCCAACCGCGACGAGCATATTCCGCACCGAGGAAGACCAGCACCGCCGTTTTGAACTGTGCCACTTCGTGCTCGCTCAGGGATTCACCGGACAGGCGACGTGCCAGAATGCTATCAAGCTCAGCTTCATTTGATTCCGCAAACATCACCACATCCAGCGCGTGGTCAGAGACTTTACAGCCGTGTGCCGCGAAGTGGTCCAGACGTTTGGTCAGCGCGCTCTGCAGGTCTGCAAAACGACGAATGTCGGTGTCAGACACTTCCGCCAGCTTCGCCATGTAATCATTGAACGTCGCCTGTTCGATATTAAAGGCTTTATCCGGACGCCAGCTTGGCAGCACTTTAATATCAAACGAGGTATCGCGGGCGACCACAGCGTGATGTTCCAGGGAGTCAATCGGATCGTCAGTGGTCCCCACCATCTTCACGTTCATCTGCTTCATGATGCCGCGGGCGGAGAAGGTATCCTGCGCCAGTAATTCATTGCACCGATCCCAGATTTCATCGGCGGTAGCCGGGGAGAGCAGCTTTCCGGTGATGCCGAACGGACGGCGCAGCTCAAGGTGCGTCCAGTGATATAACGGGTTGCCGATGGTGTGCGGAACGGTCGCCGCCCAGGCGTCAAACTTCTCGCGGTCACTTGCATCACCGGTACACAGGCGCTCCGCCACGCCGTTGGTGCGCATCGCACGCCATTTGTAGTGGTCACCTTTCAGCCAGATGTCATACAGGTTTTTGAAACGGTAATTTTCGGCAACCTGCTGCGGCGGTAAATGGCAGTGGTAGTCGAAAATTGGCTGGTCTTTGGCGTAGTCATGGTACAGGCGGCGAGCAAATTCGGTATCTAACAGAAAATCTTCGGTCATAAACGGTGTCATTATCGTCTTCCTCGTAACGAGAGCGTCAGAAAGCTTATGCTCAGATGCTGCAAAGTTATCACACCAATTTCCAGAGACAGAACATTTTTTCGTGAGTTAGATCAATAAACGCAGACAAATTAATTACCTCAAATGAGGTAAACCCTTCGCCAGGCCGCGCCAGAACTGGCTTTATCCGTAACACATAATGTCCCTACAAATAATCATGCATTTGTGATGTCACTCACCTTTTAAAGTTGTATGACAAGTTATCTTTTCGCCGTCGCAAACACTAAGCCGACGGAATGCATTCCCGGTGTGAAAACATCGGTTTTAACGGTACGGATACCGACTTATGCACGCTTACTTATGGCAAGGTTCGGGCCGTTCCGGGACATCTCCCGGTTATGCCCCTCCCGTTACACAACCGCTCCCGGACACGGTCGAGAGGTTGCCGTGCAAGGCACGGAATTAACATAACGATGAGGTTTTAGATGCGTAAAATTAAAGGGTTACGTTGGTATATGATCGCACTGGTGACGTTAGGCACCGTGCTGGGCTACCTGACACGTAACACCGTGGCAGCCGCAGCCCCGACGTTGATGGAAGAGCTGCATATCTCCACTCAGCAATATTCCTACATCATTGCTGCTTATTCCGCGGCTTACACCATCATGCAGCCTGTTGCAGGCTATGTTCTGGATATTCTCGGGACCAAAATCGGCTACGCCTTCTTCGCCATCGCCTGGGCTATTTTCTGCGGCGCCACGGCGCTGGCGGGCAGCTGGGGTGGTCTGGCGCTGGCACGTGGTGCGGTAGGTGCAGCGGAAGCGGCAATGATCCCGGCCGGTCTGAAAGCCAGCTCTGAGTGGTTCCCGGCGAAAGAGCGTTCTATTGCCGTCGGCTATTTCAACGTCGGTTCTTCCATCGGTGCGATGATTGCACCACCGCTGGTGGTGTGGGCTATCGTGATGCACAGCTGGCAGATGGCGTTCATTATCTCTGGTGTACTGAGCTTTGCGTGGGCCATGGCGTGGCTGATTTTCTATAAACACCCGCGCGATCAGAAAAAACTGTCTGAAGACGAACGCGAATACATCATTGGGGGCCAGGAAGCTCAGCATCAGACCAACAACGGCAAAAAAATGACGGTCTGGCAGATTCTGGGTACCCGTCAATTCTGGGGTATCGCCCTGCCGCGCTTCCTCGCCGAACCCGCTTGGGGGACCTTCAACGCCTGGATCCCGCTGTTCATGTTTAAGGTCTACGGCTTTAACCTGAAAGAGATTGCGATGTTCGCGTGGATGCCAATGCTGTTTGCCGATCTGGGCTGTATCGTGGGCGGTTACCTGCCACCGCTGTTCCAGCGCTGGTTTGGCGTGAACCTGATCGTTTCCCGTAAAATGGTCGTGACGATGGGCGCAGTGCTGATGATTGGCCCGGGCATGATCGGCCTCTTCACCAGCCCGTATGTGGCAATCGCCCTGCTGTGCGTCGGTGGTTTTGCTCACCAGTCACTGTCCGGTGCGCTGATTACGCTCTCTTCTGACGTCTTCGGGCGTAACGAAGTGGCTACCGCTAACGGCCTGACCGGTATGGCTGCCTGGACGGCAAGCACCCTGTTTGCTCTGGTGGTCGGTGCGCTGGCGGACACCATCGGCTTCAGCCCGCTGTTTGCCGTACTGGCTATCTTCGACCTGATGGGTGCAGTGGTTATCTGGACGGTGCTGAAAAGTAAGTCGGCAGAAGAGGTGCTAAAAGAGTCCCTGGGAGGACCGGCAACGCAAAGCTAGCGCCCCTCCTGATGTCACAGAAGCCGCCTCCGGGCGGCTTTTTTCATGGCAAAATCTGGAGACTGGCACGCAAAAGTGGTATAACAAATAATCCGCCGTACCCTGCCTGGAGCGCATATGGAAATCACCGAACCACGTCGTTTATATCAACAACTTGCTGCCGAGCTGAAAGATCGCATCGAGCAAGGTGTCTACCTTGTCGGTGATAAACTCCCCGCTGAGCGCTTTATCGCTGATGAAAAAAGCGTAAGCCGCACCGTGGTGCGTGAAGCGATTATCATGCTGGAAGTGGAAGGCTACGTTGAAGTTCGCAAAGGCTCCGGCATTCACGTGATTTCTAATCAGCCGAAACACTCCCCGGTCGCCGACGAAAGTCTCGAATTCGCCAGCTACGGTCCGTTTGAACTGCTCCAGGCGCGCCAGCTTATCGAAAGCAATATTGCGGAATTTGCAGCGACCCAGGTGACCAAGCAGGACATCATGAAGCTGATGGAAATCCAGGAAAACGCGCGCAAGGAAAAATGTTTCCGTGATTCAGAGTGGGACCTGCAGTTCCACGTTCAGGTCGCGCTGGCAACGCAAAACACCGCGCTGGCGGCAATCGTGGAAAAAATGTGGACTCAGCGCGTTCACAACCCGTACTGGAAAAAACTGCACGATCACATCGATTCCCGCACCGTGGATAACTGGTGCGACGATCACGATCAGATCCTTAAAGCGCTGATTCGCAAAGATCCCCATGCGGCAAAACTGGCCATGTGGCAGCACCTGGAAAACACCAAGCAGATGCTGTTCAATGAAACCAGCGATGACTTCGAATTTAACGCTGACCGCTATCTTTTTGCCGATAATCCTGTCGTTCATCTCGATACGGCAGCCAGTGCGGCAAAATAGTTTACCTTTTCGCTGGCAGGCGCTTCGCTGCGCCTTCTGGCAGAGGTGGGTAAGCAAAACATATATAGTGTCAGCCTTTGTAAATCCCCTCGCTCCCCTCCATGGCTTACGCCAAAATCATCTCACCCCTGCAAATTCTGTGACGCAGAACCTTGGGCTTTGTTACAATTGGATTCAATTCGTTATTTTGTAAGTTAGTGCTTGCTAACCAGCCAATTAACAGGGAACAGTGTTGGCCACACCTCAATGTGTCCGCGAGCGACCATAATGAAATCACAACAATGTCGCCGTGCTGTTTGTCCCGGATAACAGGCGTGACGTTAACCGATTTCCAGGAACACTGAATGGAACTTTTGACCCAACTACTGCATGCCCTCTGGGCGCAGGATTTTGAAACGCTGGCCAACCCTTCCATGATTGGCATGCTCTACTTCGTCTTATTTATGATTCTGTTCCTTGAGAACGGTTTACTGCCTGCCGCCTTTTTACCTGGCGACAGCTTACTGGTGCTCGTCGGCGTGCTATGTGCCAAAGGGGCAATGGCCTTTCCGCAAACCATTTTATTACTGACCATCGCCGCCAGCCTTGGCTGCTGGGTGAGCTATATCCAGGGACGATGGCTGGGCAATACGCGTCTGGTGCAGAACTGGCTCTCCCACCTTCCTGCGCATTATCACCAGCGGGCGCACCATCTTTTCCATAAGCACGGGCTTTCCGCGCTCCTGATCGGCCGCTTTATCGCCTTTGTACGCACCCTGCTGCCTACCATTGCGGGTCTTTCCGGATTAAGCAGCACCCGCTTCCAGTTCTTCAACTGGATGAGCGGCCTGCTGTGGGTTCTGATCCTGACCACGCTGGGCTATGCGCTGGGCAAAACGCCGGTCTTCATGAAATATGAAGATCAGCTCATGTCCTGCCTGATGCTGTTACCGGTGGTTCTGCTGGTCTTTGGTCTGGTCGGTTCGCTGGTGGTGCTGTGGAAGAAGAAATACGGGGCCAGAGGTTAACGATGGTTATCTCACCGCTTGCCGTGCGCCGTTTTGCCGTGGCCATGATTGCCCTGGGCTTGCTCAGCCTCATGTTCCTGGCCTGGACGACGCTTTCGCATCAGGAATCGACGCTGGCCATTCGACCGGTGAGTCAGGGTGTCAGCGTGCCTGACGGTTTTTCGGTGTGGCATCATCTTGATGCCAACGGCATCCGCTTTAAGAGCATCACCCCGCAGGACGATGTTTTACTGATTAAGTTTGATTCCCGCGCGCAGAGTGCCGCCGCGAAAGTGGTGCTCGACCGTACGCTGCCGCACGGTTATATCATTGCCCAGCAGGAAGATGACAACCAGCCTGCAGCCTGGCTGTCACTGATTCGCGATTCGTCGCATAGATTTGGATAATTACCAGGATTCCGAATCTTTTCACTCACTTTGGTGAATCCCCCGTTTACTTACTATGCTTAAGTACGCGGAGCACCCCATGTATGTACTCCGCTTGACTCTGGATAGCGGCTCACGCCGCAACACAATGGAAGGTTTCGATAATGAAATTCCGCATTACTCTGGCTCTGGCCCTTTTTTCTTTAAGCACAGCGTCCTTCGCCAACTCTCTCTGTCAGGAGAAAGAACAGGATATTCAGCGTGAGATCAGTTATGCCGAAAAGCATAACAATCAGCATCGTGTTGAGGGTCTCAAAAAAGCGCTGAGCGAAGTGAAAGCGAACTGTTCTGACAGCAAGCTACGTGCCGATCACCAGAAAAAAATCGCTGAACAGAAGGACGAGATAGCCGAGCGCCGTCACGACCTGCAGGAAGCGAAAGAGAAAGGGGATGCGGAAAAAATTGCTAAGCGCGAGAAGAAGTTGAAAGAAGCGCAGGACGACCTGAAAGCGCTGGAAGCTCGCGATTATTGAGTTAACGGAAATCTCAACAGGAGAGAATCATGTCAAAAGATACGACGTCTGAAAATCTGCGCGCTGAACTGAAATCCCTGGCCGATACCCTGGAAGAGGTGCTGAACTCCTCTGCAGATAAGTCAAAAGAAGAGGTCAGCAAACTGCGCAGCAAAGCTGAGCAGGCGCTGAAAGAGAGCCGTTATCGCCTGGGTGAAACCGGTGATGCACTGGCGAAACAGACCCGCGAAGCGGCAGCTCGCGCGGACGAATATGTTCGCGATAATCCGTGGACGGGTGTAGGGATTGGTGCCGCGGTAGGTGTGGTACTGGGTGTCCTCCTGACGCGTCGTTAATATGGAAGATCCTCGTCACGCACAAGGGCCTGCTAATAACGTCCTCGGCATCGGCCAGCGTATTCTGACGACGCTGGTCGGGATTGCCGAAACGCGCGTCCGACTGGCAGTGGTTGAACTGGAAGAGGAGAAAGCGAACCTTTTCCAGATGCTGCTGATGCTCGGGCTTACCATGCTCTTCGCCGCGTTTGGTCTGATGAGCCTGATGGTGTTAATCATCTGGGCCATTGACCCGCAATATCGACTCAACGCGATGATTGCCACCACCGTTGTTCTGCTGGTTGCGGCATTGATTGGCGGCATATGGACGATGCGTAAAGCACGCAAATCCACTTTCCTGCGCCATACGCGCCAGGAACTGGCCAACGATCGCGCCCTGCTGGAGGATGACAAGCCGTGAGCGATAAAGCCGAACGTCAGAAGCGAAAAGCATTCCTGCTCAGTCAGATCCAGCAGCAACGGCTGGATTTGTCTGCCAGTCGTCGCGACTGGGTTGACGCGACGCGTCGTTTTGACCGGGGCTGGAATACCTTCCTGAGCCTGCGCTCATGGGCGCTGGTCGGAAGCAGCGTGATGGCTATCTGGACGGTTCGTCATCCAAATATGCTGATCCGCTGGGCCCGCCGCGGCTTTGGTGCCTGGAGCGCCTGGCGTCTGGTGAAAGCGACGATTCGTCAACAACAGCTGCGTTAGTTCTTATGCCGGGTAGCGTTTCGCTTACCCGGCACACTTTCCCCCTTCCCCGTTACTCAATATCTTTGAAGAAGATTGACAGTTTTCCTTGCTAACAATTCCCATCTGCCCCGTTTACACTCCTCTCCATCGACAGCAAAGACGCGGTATCTACCCGAATTTGCACACAAATAAAGTTCAGCCGCTGATGTGGTTTCCTGGAGAGTAAAATGAAAAAATTAGAAGATGTTGGTGTTCTGGTAGCGCGTATTCTGATGCCGGTTCTGTTTATCACCGCAGGCTGGGGCAAAATCACCGGTTATGCGGGCACGCAGCAATACATGGAAGCCATGGGTGTTCCCGGGTTCCTGCTGCCACTGACTATTCTCCTTGAGTTCGGCGGCGGCCTGGCGGTTCTGTTCGGCTTCCTGACCCGCACCACTGCACTGTTTACCGCAGGCTTCACCCTGCTGACGGCGTTCATCTTCCACAGTAACTTTGCGGAAGGCGTGAACTCTCTGATGTTCATGAAAAACCTGACCATCGCGGGTGGCTTCCTGCTGCTGGCCATCACTGGCCCAGGCGCATACAGCATCGACCGCGTTCTGAATAAGAAGTGGTAAGCACGCTATACTGAATGAACACAAAGCGAGGAGATATCTCCTCGCTTTTGCTTATTGACGGAGGAGAAAAAAATGGGACAACTCGTAGACGGCGTCTGGCAGGATGTCTGGTATGACACCAAATCCACCGGGGGACGCTTCAAGCGCTCTGTTTCGGCCTTCCGTAACTGGCTAACCGCCGATGGCGCACCGGGCCCAAGCGGCGAAGGCGGCTTTGCGGCTGAGAAAGACCGTTATCATCTCTATGTTTCTCTGGCCTGCCCGTGGGCGCACCGCACGCTGATTGTGCGCAAGCTGAAAGGACTCGAATCCTTAATTCCGGTTTCGGTGGTCAACCCCCTGATGCTGGAAAACGGCTGGACGTTTGACAGTGATTTCCCGGCCGCCACCGGTGATGACCTCTACCACCACGATTTTCTCTATCAGCTCTATCTGCGCGCCGATCCACACTACACCGGACGCGTGACCGTACCCGTGCTGTGGGACAAGAAAAACCAGACCATTGTCAGCAATGAGTCCGCAGAGATCATCCGCATGTTCAACACCGCGTTTGATGCCCACGGGGCCCGCGCCGGGGATTACTATCCGGTTGAGCTGCGCGATAAGATTGATGAGCTGAACAGCTGGATTTACGACAACGTGAATAACGGTGTCTACAAGGCCGGCTTTGCCACCAGCCAGGAAGCGTATGACGACGCGGTGGGAAAAGTGTTTGAATCGCTGGAGCGTCTTGAGCAGATCCTCGGCCAGCATCGCTACCTGACGGGCGACCGCCTGACGGAAGCAGACATTCGTCTGTGGACAACGCTGGTTCGCTTTGATCCTGTGTATGTCACCCACTTCAAGTGTGATAAACACCGCATCAGCGATTACCTGAACCTGTACGGTTTCCTGCGCGATATTTATCAGATGCCGGGCATTGCTGAAACGGTCGATTTCAACCATATCCGCACCCACTATTTCCGCAGCCATAAGACCATCAACCCGACGGGTATTATCTCTGTGGGTCCGTGGCAGGACCTGGATGAACCGCACGGTCGCGACGTGCGTTTCGGATAAATATCAAGGGCATCAATTGATGCCCTTTTTTAATTCACAATCTCCATCTATCCTTACCTCGATCGCTTAAAAAACAAGTGATTGACTGACTAATGAGGCAAGGAAAATGGACTGGTATTTAAAAGTACTGCGCAACTACATTGGATTTGGTGGCCGCGCTCGCCGTAAAGAGTACTGGATGTTCGTTCTGGTGAACTTCATCCTCATCATGGTGCTGGGTATTATCGATAAAATTCTCGGCTGGGAACGAGCCGGCGGTGAAGGTGTTCTCACCACGATTTACGGCCTGCTGGTCCTGCTTCCCTCATGGGCCGTACTGTTCCGACGGCTACACGATACCGATCGTTCAGCCTGGTGGTTACTGCTGCTGCTGATCCCGATTGTGGGCTGGCTGGTCATTCTGGTCTTCAACTGTCAGGCCGGCACACCGGGCGAAAACCGCTTCGGGCCCGATCCAAAACTCAACGCATAAAACAAAGCCCGGTGGCGTTTCGCGTACCGGGCTCGATTTTTTATTTGTTGTGATGGGCAAAGAGCTTGGGTATTTCGCGCAGGCACCACGATTTGGCCTCACCCATGCTGTCGCGCCGCCACGCCATAATGATGTCCACTTCGCTGGTATACTCCGGGCTGACCACGCGTAGCCGCCCTTCTGCAATATCTTTTTCGACAAACGGATACGGCATCGTTGCCACGCCCAGGCCTGCCAGCAACGCCTGACGTTTGTCTTCAAGCGACGTGACGGTCAGACGCGGTTGTTTATCCAGCAACTGCACCGTTAACACCGGACGCTCGCGGGCTGTGTCTGCGACCGCGACCCCGCGGTATTTCACCCGCGTCACTTCCGAGAGCGGCTCCGGCTCCTGGTGAATCGGATGATCCGGTGCGGCGACATAGACGTTCATCACGCTGTAGAGCTTGCGGGAGTTGATTTCAGATGAGGAACGGAAGTGCATATCCGGGGCAATGACGATATCCGCCCTGCCCGTCTCCAGTCGCTCCCAGGCCCCGGCCAGCACCTCGGTGATGATCGATAACTGGGTGTTTGCTTTGTCGGCCAGCCGGTTCACCAGCGGGAACAGCGCCTCGGTGGGCACCAGCGCTTCCGTCACCAGCGTCAGATGGGTTTCCCAGCCGCGCGCCAGCGCTTCGGCGTCCGTCGTCAGCTTGTCCGCCGCTTCCAGCAGGACGCGACCACGCTCCAGCAGCATCCGTCCGACGTTAGTGAATTTTGTTCGATGACCGGAGCGGTCAAAGAGCACCACGTCCAGCTCTTCCTCCAGCTTCTGCATGGTATAGCTGAGCGCAGACGGAACGCGCCCCAGTTCATCTGCCGCCGCGGCAAAACTGCCACGCCGATCAATTGCGTCCATGACGCGAAGCGCCTCAAGCGTCAATGCTCTCTCTTTAGCCATCTCGTTCTCATTCAGGAAATTTGAACATACCGGGCAGAATATCTGGCTAACAATGAAGCGTCCATACCTTTACCATTGTTTAGTGTAAAGAGAGGTCAAGTTTATGATTACGACAAGAACAGCTAAACAGTGCGGACAAGCCGATTTCGGTTGGCTGCAGGCCCGCTACACCTTTTCCTTTGGACACTACTTTGACCCTAAACTGCTCGGTTACGCTTCATTGCGCGTATTGAATCAGGAAGTGCTCGCCCCAGGCGCGTCCTTCCAGCCGCGTACGTACCCGAAAGTCGATATCCTGAACCTGATCCTGGAAGGCGAAGCAGAATACCGCGACAGCGAGGGCAATCATGTCCAGGCGAAGGCCGGCGAAGCATTATTAATCTCCACGCAGCCGGGCATCAGTTACAGCGAGCATAACCTCAGCAAAGATAAAACGCTGACCCGTATGCAGCTGTGGCTGGATGCCTGCCCTGAGCGGGAAAACCCGCTGGTACAGAAGTTAGATTTGACGGGCGACAGGCAGCAGCTGATAGCCTCCCCGGACGGCAGTCAAGGCAGCCTGCAGTTGCGCCAGCAGGTGTGGTTGCACCATATCGAACTGAAGAAAGGGGAACAGGCGAGCTTCCAGCTTCATGGTCCGCGCGCCTATCTGCAATCGATTCACGGTACGGTGCATGCGGTGACGCATACGGAAGAGAAAGAAGCGCTCACCTGCGGTGACGGGGCGTTTATTCGCGACGAAGCGAATATCACGCTGGTTGCTGATTCGCCGCTGCGCGCGCTGTTAATTGATTTACCGGTTTAACACCCGATAATCCTCTCTCCCCGGCGGGGAGAGAGGAAACCGTTACACTTTACGTGCCATAATCTCAATAATCTGCCGGTCCGTCGCCTGCATGGCGCGGCACGCCAGCGAACACAGGTTCGCGATCGACTGCTCCACATCGTGCGCCACAATCCCTTCATTGCCCGTTACCGCCGAATCATCCAGCGCCATCATCACCGCTTTCCAGGCACTGCCGACGCTGGTTGAGACCTTCATGGCACAACTGTTGGACGCGCCATCGCAGATCATCCCGCTGACATCGCCAATCATGCTGCTGATTGCCATTGAGATCGTCTGATAGCTTCCACCCATCAGCCAGGCCATGCCCGCCGCCGCCCCCATCGCCGCTGTGGTAGCCGCACACAGCGCCGACAGGCGCGGAAGCTGGGCGTGGATATAAATAGCCGAAAGGTGTGAAAGCATCAGCGCCCGGGCAAGGCGTTCATCATCCGCCTGGACATGTTCCGCCACCACCACAACCGGCATGGTGGCCGTGATCCCCTGGTTGCCCGATCCGGAATTGCTCATCGCCGGCAGCGTCGCCCCGCCCATTCGGGCGTCCGAGGCCGCGCTGGTGCGAATGACAATATCCGAGCCCAGGTCCTGCGCTATCCATCCGCGAGCGCGCTGCTTATTGAGCGTCGCGCCAATGTGCAGCCCCCATTTTCCGCTTAAACCTTCACGGGAGAGCGCATCATTTAATTGTCCGGCAGCCAGGATAAAGCGGATCGCGTCAAACGGCACCTGCTCCACAAACTCAAGGATCTGCGATAGCGTGGCGTTTGAAAGTACCGCCAGTGGATCGTCATTCCTCTCGTCGGGTTGAGAATCAAGCGTAAAGCGGGTTTCGCCCTGACAGACAATCTCCACCACCCGCGTATGCCCACCGGCGATGGTCACCATCGCCGAGGCCTGTCCGGCGTGAACGCAGGCGCGGGAGTAGAGGATGTCATCGCACGGCTCCTGCAGCTTGACCTGCACCTGGTCAGCGTCCAGCAGCGCTTTGGCACGCACCAGCGCATCGGCAGTGGCATCTTTCAGTACCTCCAGCCCGGCGTGCGCGTTGCCGCCAATGGCCCCCAGTGCCGCCGCAATCGGCAACCCGACCATCCCGGTGCCAGGTACCGTCACACCAAGGCCATTTTTCATCAGATTCGGTGAAACCCACGCCTCAATCTGTGTGACGTCACCCGGCAGAAGCTCCGCAGCCATCGCACAAGCCAGCGCCAGAGAGATCGGCTCGGTACACCCCAGTGCAGGTTTAACTTCCTCCTGCACCGCCCGAATAAATTGATTCCATAAAGATTGAGTTTGCTCTGACATCGTTACGACCTTGTTTGCCCTTAAGAAAACGCGAGGAAAGGAGAAACACACAGCAGCAGACCGGTGATGATAATGATCACCAGCGACACGCCTTTATATTTGTGCAACGCCGGCACTTTGTAGACCAGCCACGCCGGAATCAAACACCCCACCATGCCGAAGATGGGGCTGCAAATAGAGGTGAAGCTCAGTACCGGCGCGTTTAACACAATCGCGCTCCATGCCAGTAGAATGGCAAACAGCATGATGCCGCGCTGTACGGTGTTTTCGTTGATTTTCTCTGCCGGCATTTTGCGGCGCAGAATATTCATCACAATGCCCTGCGTCGCTTCACGAAAGCCCAGGTACACGCCGAAGAACGCGGTCATGACGGCAAAAATATTCAGGATAACGCTGACAATTTTGACCCAGCCGGCACCGTCGCCACTGATAAACTGCGCGGCAATTGCCAGTGCGGAAATATTCTGTTCGTAGGCTTTGACCGCCTCATCATGCCCCATTGCCAGGGTGAACGAGACCGCGTAGAAAAAGACCGTCACGAAGAGGATCGCGAAGGCGATGTTCATCGCCCGCAGCGCTTTATGGCGCGCCACTTCAACCGATTTTTCGCGTGAACGATAGGAGATCACCATCGGGCTTAATGTCTGAATAAACAGAATCGACGTTAAGGTAAACGGCAACGTGATAATCGCGTTTTTAATGAGTAGCCCCACGGGTGGCAGCATGCCCACGTTGGCTAAATGCCAGAGGCCAATCATCGACAACCCGAGCGCCGCCACCACAAATAACTTGGTCAGCACCATCAGGCTGGAGACTTTAAACAGCAGTTTCTCGCCACGGGAGGAGATCGCCACCAGGATGCAGATCAGGAACAGACCGTAGAACGGATTTTCAGAGAGCAGCCCCTCCGTCACGCCGAAGGTGTGTAAATAGGAAGCGCTGTCGTTGGTGATGGCGGTGGAATAGACGAACATCCAGATAACCAGCATCACGAAATAGAGCGCCCCCAATAAGATGCCCCAGTTCTTACCGAGGTAGCCGCTGATGACGCTCGGATAATCTTTGCACTCCGGCGATTCTGCCAGCGTGTTAATAAACAGCCGCTGAAACAGGTACATGGCCGGATAGCCAATCACTGACGAAAGCAGAAACACCCACAGTCCCATCAGCCCCACCTGTACCGGGAGAAAAACAATCCCCGCGCCGATGGCCATTCCGATACTCATGATGACCCAGCCCGTATCGGTGCTGTCGAATTTAATGGCCTCCTGCCACTCGCTTTCACTCATCCCTGCCCGCTTTGCCGCGGGTGAATCGTTCACAATCACACTGCTGTTTGTTGCCGTATCCATAAGGCACTCGCTTATTTTGTAGGGTAACCAGTTGTTTTTATGGGATTCTGACCACCAGCGATAATGAGCCAGACTGCTGCAGGTGTGTGTTATTGGAATGGACAAATCATACGTGGAGAGCGGGAGAAAAAAGTCACAATATTTATAAGGCTTTTCGCAAGCGAGAGAAATAAATACTCTGATATGATGAATAATCGATGTGTTTTTCTAAAAGTGATGCCGATCAAGAAATAAAAAACCCGCGACATGCGCGGGTGTGTCATCAGTTAGCCAGCGCGTTCGCCATATCGGTTTTCACCTGTTTACGCTGCTCCGCTGTCAGAACCTGGCTGACATCAAAGTAGTATTTGACGCGGTAATAGCGTGTCTGCTCTTCAATTTTACTGAACGCGGCAAGCTGGTTTTTCACCGTGCTTTCATCCCATTTCCCTGTCTGGAACATCTCGATCAGCGCACCATCTTTCACGCCGGTCATCGGGATCTTGCTGACATTTTGTTCCAGCGTCTGATGCAGCGCGTCGATCTTCTTAATCTGATCGTTGCTCAGCTTGAGGTGTTGCACCAGCGGATCCTGCGCCGGAGAGGGGGCAGCTTCAACGTCAGCGGCCTGTGCGGCAAAACTGCACGCCACCAGCGAGGCAGCAACCAGGGTGATACGGGTCATTTTCATCATCTTACTGTCCTTACATACTGTTTCAGGGGAAAAGCAGGCGCATTGTTTTTCAGAAGCGGATGAAGATGTGTGAGTAATTATATAAACATTTTTGTATGTTCCGCGGACAAAAAAGCCCCCTTAACCAAAGGGGGCCTGTTTCAGACGACGATCACAGTGCCTGGGTAAACGTCCTTGAGATCACGTCCTGCTGCTGCTCGCGCGTCAGCGCATTAAAGCGCACCGCATACCCTGAGACACGAATGGTCAGGTTGGGATAGTTCTCCGGGTGCTCAATCGCCTCCATCAGCATCTCCCGGTTTATGACGTTAACGTTGAGGTGCTGTCCCCCCTCGATGGCCGCTTCGTGGTGGAAATACCCGTCCAGCAGCCCGACAAGGTTGGTTTTGCGCACTCTCTCATCCTTGCCCAGCGCCTGAGGCACGATGGAGAAGGTGTAAGAGATCCCGTCTTTCGCATAGGTAAAGGGCAGCTTAGCGACGGAGGTTAACGAGGCCACCGCCCCTTTCCTGTCTCGTCCGTGCATCGGGTTCGCGCCCGGTGCGAATGGCGTACCGCCGCGGCGTCCGTCCGGCGTATTGCCGGTCTTCTGGCCGTAGACCACATTCGACGTAATGGTCAGGATCGACTGGGTCGGCACCGCGTTGCGGTAGGTCGGCAGCGCCTGAATTTTCTTCATAAAGCGTTCCACCAGGTAACAGGCAATGCTGTCCACGCGGTCATCATTGTTACCGTACTGCGGGTAGTCCCCTTCAATCACAAAATCGACCGCCAGGCCGGTATGGTCGCGTACGGGTTTTACCGTGGCGTATTTGATGGCGGACAGCGAGTCCGCCGCCACCGACAGCCCGGCGATACCGCAGGCCATGGTGCGGTAAACATCCCGGTCGTGCAGCGCCATCAGTGAGGCTTCATAGCTGTACTTATCGTGCATGTAATGAATGAGATTCAGCGCGCTAATGTACTGCACCGCCAGCCAGTCCATAAAGTGATCCAGACTCGCCATCACGGTGTCGTAATCCAGCACCTCATCCAGCAGCGGCGCGGTTTTCGGCCCGACCTGGATCTTCAGCTTCTCATCCACCCCGCCGTTGATCGCGTACAGCAGCGTTTTCGCCAGGTTAGCGCGGGCGCCAAAGAACTGCATTTGCTTGCCGATCACCATCGGGCTGACGCAGCAGGCAATGGCGTAGTCGTCGCTGTTGAAATCCACGCGCATCAGGTCGTCGTTCTCATACTGCAGCGACGAGGTGTCGATCGACATCTGTGCAGCGTACTTCTTGAATGCGACGGGCAGTTGTTCGGACCACAGGATCGTCAGGTTTGGCTCCGGTGCAGGTCCCATCGTGTGCAGGGTATGCAGGTAACGGAAGCTGTTTTTGGTGACCAGCGTGCGGCCATCCAGCCCCATTCCGCCAATCACTTCAGTGGCCCAGACAGGATCGCCGGAGAAGAGCGTGTCGAACTCCGGAGTACGCAGGAAGCGCACCATGCGGATCTTCATGATGAAATGATCGACCAGTTCCTGCGCCTGGATTTCACTCAGGCGACCCGCCTGCATATCGCGTTCGAGATAAATATCCAGGAACGAGGCCGTGCGTCCCAGCGACATCGCCCCGCCGTTCTGGGATTTCACCGCGGCCAGATAGGCAAAGTAAACCCACTGTACCGCTTCCTGCGCATTCATCGCCGGGCGAGAAATATCGAAGCCATAGTTCGCTGCCATCTGCTGGATCTGCAGCAGTGCGCGTTTGTGTTCCGCCAGCTCTTCACGCAGGCGGATCGTCGCCTCCAGATCTTCACCCCGTTCGAGTTTGCCCTGCAGATCCGCGAACTGGCGCTCACGCTCGTGCACCAGATAGCGGATGCCGTACAGCGCCACGCGGCGGTAATCGCCGATGATGCGCCCGCGTCCGTAGCCGTCCGGTAGCCCGGTCAGCACGCCTGATTTACGACAGCGCATCATCTCGGGGGAGTAAACGTCAAAGACACCCTGATTATGGGTTTTGCGCAGTTCGGTAAAGAGATATTCGAACTGCGGATCCATCTCACGGCCATAGGCTTCGAATGAACTGCGGATCATATTGATCCCGCCGTACGGATGCAGCGCGCGTTTGAGCGGCTTATCGGTTTGCAGGCCGACGATCGTCTCCAGCTGCTGGTCAATATAGCCCGGTCCGTGGGCCGTGATGGTGGTGGCAATGTTGGTGTCAAAATCCACCGGCGCATGGGTGGCATTTTCCTGACGAATACCCACCATTACCTTCTCCCAGAGCGCCGTCGTTGCTGGCGTCGCCTGCGCGAGGAAAGTTTCGTCGCCTTCATAAGGGGTATAGTTATGCTGAATAAAATCGCGCACGTTGACGGTGTCTTTCCATTCTTCACCGCGAAACCCGGCCCATGCGTCGCTGTAAGGGGCAACGCGCGTATCGATTGCTACTTTCATGAATTTCTCGCTCTGTCAGGCATAAGCCGCAGCCGGAGTGACCTTCCCAAGACGGAGGGCATCCAGCGCGATCATTTTTTCTTCGTTGGTTGGGATCACCGCGCAGACCACGCGGGACGAATCGGTGGTGATCACGCGCTCACCTGCGCTACCCGGCAGGGCGTTTTTGGCTTCATCGAGGGTGATGCCAAAGACGGCCAGATGTTCCGCCACCAGGGTGCGGATCAGTCTGGAGTTCTCACCAATCCCGCCGGTGAACACCACACCGTCCAGGCGGTGTAACGACGCCGCGTGCCCGGCAATATGCCGTGCGATACGGTGAACAAAGGTCTGGATCGCCAGCTGTGCCCGCTGATGTCCCTCATGCCAGGCTTTTTCGAGGGCTCGCAGATCGGAGGATATTCCCGAGATCCCCAGCAGGCCGGACTCTTTATTGACGACGCGTTCCAGATCCTCAAATGACTGTCCGGTCTGTTGGGCTATCCAGGCCATGGCGCCGAAATCAACGTCGCCACAGCGGGTCCCCATGATCAGCCCTTCCAGCGGCGTCATGCCCATGGAGGTATCTACGCTCTCACCATTGCGTACCGCGCAGATGGATGCCCCGTTGCCGAGATGGGCAATCACCAGCCCGCTGTCCTCAGGCGAAATCCCGAGCAAGGCATGCGCCTGCCCGGCAACGTAGCGGTGGGACGTCCCGTGGAAGCCATAGCGCCGTACGCCAAGCTCTTCAAAATAGCGGTACGGCAGCCCGTACAGATAGGCCTGCGGGGCCAGCGTCTGGTGGAAGCTGGTGTCAAACACCGCCACCTGCTGTATGCCTGGAAACAGGCGTTCGGCTGCCTCGACGCCGCTTAAGTTGGCGTAGTTATGCAGCGGTGCCAACGAGGAAACCTGACGGATCTGCTCAATAACCTGTTCCGTGATAAGGGTCGACTCGCTGAAGAGGTCGCCGCCGTGCGCAATACGATGGCCAATCAGGGCCACGCTGCTCATCAGGTCACGCTTCTCCAGCTCCAGGGCGATGGCAGCCAGCGCCCCTTCGTAGTCATGGTGAGCCAGTCTGGCTGGCTCACCCCCGTTCACGGAAATAAAGGCTTTTTCAGTGTTAATCCCGTCTGCAATGCCCGTCATCAGGGCATCACAGCTGCTGGCATCGAGTACTGAAAACTTAACAGAGGACGATCCGCAGTTAATAACCAATACAACCGGAAACTCAATCATGGTGTTACTCCGCTCTTCCTGAGCCAGGGTTTAGAACAGTTTGTAGACGATGTTCAGGATGGTCAGCAGGCCCACAACCGTGACGAAGATGTTCTCGGGTCTGCCCTTATATTTCGCCATTGCCGGCGCTTTACGAATGGCATACATCGGCAACAGGCACAGCAGAGAGGCGATGATTGGCGCCCCCATGGCTTCGATAAGGTCAAGAATGTTCGGGTTGGCATAGGCAACGACCCAGGTCGACCCCATGATGAATACCATGCTGATGGTGTTCAGTTTGCCCACGGAGACTTTCTTCTTATCGCCTTTATAACCGAACTTCAGGATCAGGCCGTTCAGCCCTTCCAGCGTGCCCAGATAGTGGCCGAAGAAGGATTTGAAGATAGCGACCAGCGCAATGATGGAGGCACCGTATTCCAGCACCGTGGCAAACGTTGATTTAGTGCCTGACATGGTCGCAAAGTGGTTCGCCAGGTAAGAGAGCACGGGAATATTCTGCGCTTTGGCATCGGCCATGTTCTGCGGCGAGAGCGTGAACAGGCAGCTAAAGGCGAAGAACATCACCACCGCAACCATCAGCAAGCTGGCGCGACCGATGATTTTAGAACATTTCTGCTCGGTAAACGCTTTACCGAACTCGGGTTCGTACTCTTCACGTTTCGAGACCACAAACGAGGAGACGATGGGCGAGAAGTTGAAGGAGAAGACCATGATGGAGATCCCCAGCCAGACCGTCACCAGAATGCCGTCATGCCCGGTAAATGCGATATCGCTCAGATTGACCTGGTCAATCACCGACGAGTTCCAGTAAGGGATCAGCGACAGGGAAATCAGCACCAGGCTGGCGATAAACGGGAACACCAGGAAGCTCATCACCTTCACCATCAGGTCTTTACCAAACCAGATAACAAAGGCCATCAGCAGCAGCAGGAACAGCGCCACCACGCCGCGGTTAAGCGCGGGCAGCTGGAGCTGGTTTTCCCAGAAGGTCATAAAGGTGTTCGTAATGGTGACGCCGTAAATCCACAGCAGCGGGCAAATGGCGAAGAAGTAGAGGAACGTGATTACCACCCCACCGGTCTTACCAAAATGCTCTTCCACCGTTTCGGTGATGTTGCCAGACACGTTACTGCCGGACAGACACAGGCGTGCCAGCGCCCGGTGGCAATAAAACGCAATCGGGAAAGCGAGAACCAGCATCAGCAGGATAGGAATCAAGCCGCCGAAGCCTGCGCGAATCGGGAAGAACAGCACACCTGCGCCAATGGCGGTTCCAAACAGGCCAAGCGTCCAGGTGGTATCAGACTTACGCCAGGAGGACGTTTTTGTCTGGCCAACGATAATGCTTTCTGTGTTGCTCATAGGTCATCCTTTATGCGTCAACGAAGCCGGTAATTTGGGATACGCGGGAGAGATCGATATTGCCGCCGGAAATAATGCAGACGGTTTTACGACCCTGAATATAGTGATCAAGCTTGCCGCTTAATAACGCCGCACAGGCCAGTGCGCCAGCACCTTCTGTAACCACTTTATTTCGCTGAATGAGGGCAATCATGCTGTTACGAATATCGTCTTCGCTGACCAGCACAATGTCATCGACTAATTCGCGAACAATCTCGAAGGTTAATTTACCCGGGCGAGACACATCACATCCGTCGGCTAATGTCCCGGTAACGCGGTGGTTAATGATTTCTCCTGCCTGATACGATGCGGCCATTCCATGTACGTTTTCAGACTGCACGCCGATAATATTAATGGTCGGGTTGATGGATTTAATGGCCGTTGCAATTCCGGCAATTAAACCGCCACCGCCGATGGGTACAATCACGTTATCCACATCATACAAATCTTCGAGAATTTCCAGACCAATGGTGCCCTGGCCGGCAATCACTTTCGGATCGTCATACGGTGGGATAAAAATGCGCCCTTCCAGCTCCACGATTTCGCTGACTTTGGCGATGGTGTCGTTGAAGTTTTCGCCGTGCAGCACCACTTCAGCCGAGTAGTCACGGGTGGCGGCGACTTTAGATTTCGGCGCACCCATCGGCATGACCACTTTGCCGTCGATACCGAGCATTGCACAAGAGAGCGACACGCCCTGCGCGTGGTTGCCTGCAGAACAGGCAACGACACCTTTACGTTTTTCAGCCTCGGTCAGCGAACTTAATTTATTAAACGCACCGCGGATCTTGAAGGAGCCAGTACGCTGCATATTTTCAAACTTCAGGAATATCTCACCTTTACAGCGTTCGCTGAGATAATTTGAGCGCGGCATGCCGGTTTTATATATTTTGCCTGCCAGTCGTTTTCTGGCGTCCTGAATATCTTCAATGGTCACCGGGAGATCGTAGGTAATATGCATAATATCCTCGTTATAATAATTCATTTTCTTCAGGCAAAGTCAGGGTATCAGAGCACGGATAAAATAAGCTCTGGGTGTTTTTAAAAATGTTAACGCGTTATCAGAGGGTTATTTAATCATCGTCGTCTTTCACTGGTCAGTGACGCGTATTGTTTTGCCAGTTCGACTAATACTGACGCCGATTTCTTAATTCTGTAATTTTTTGACCACACGGCGGCATAACGCGCTATGGGTAATTCATCTTCCACCGGCAGTACAATAAACTGGTCGGAACCGAATGGCGCAATCATATCGCGGGGAATAACCGTCAGGTAATCGGCATTCAGGACAAGGTTATAAATGGTCACGACGGAATCGGTCTGGACGATGTTTTCAATGCTGATGTGATTGTCTTGCAGGGTGGTCAGAAGTTCTTTGTAGTAGCCCATATCGGTTTGCGGCATCACCCACTGTTCATCCGTGAGTGATGCCAGTGTAGTCGAGCCGGTGCACGTTCGTGATTTGTTGGCCACCAGGACAAACTCAGACTCAAACAGCGGCTCGACATGAAGATCCTGCAGCAGCATTTCATCACTTAATGTGCCGATGGCAAAATCCAGCCGGCCGTCGCGAATGGCCGGCAGGAAAGAGGACAGCTGAGCTTCGTACATCGAGACGCGCGCTTTCGGGAACACTTCCTTGAATTTTTTGATCATTTCGGACAGGAAGGTGAAGCCAATGAGCGACGGGTAACCAAAGGAGACATCCATGACGGTACTGAAACTGAGGCTGTTAATCTCGCTCACCATGTTTTTCATCTCACGGGTGATCGACTCAGAGTACGAGAGTAATACCTGGCCTGCCGCAGTCAGTTTAACGCCGGTGTTTTTGCGCACCATGACTTCAACGCCAAAGTAAGATTCGATATCGCTGATAATTTTGCTGACGGCAGGTTGCGTCAGGCCCAGTTGTCTTGCAGCAGAACCAATGGAGCCACTTTTAATGACTTCCTGAAATACCACGAGGTGCTGTGTTTTCGGTAGAATAATAGTGTTCATAATATTCTGCGCTTATTTCCCTATGACGGGGTGGATTCTACTCAATATGGCTGACGGGGGTATGTGCTGTTACTCACAATTTGCTTTTTCACACCCTTAATCAGCATAACGACAACCCTTTAAAACACCTTATTATCAATGAGTTACATTAAAATAAATACGCCATAACGCTGATATTGATCAACAAAAAGAGCAGTAATAAATTTATTTTATGGCGATAACACAGGTAAATTTTTCGGCGTTAAAAAAATCGATAAAGACTATCTTTCAGGCAATTAAAGATTAATAAATAACCGTAATTCGTTTAAAACATTCTTTCAATTTATCAAATTTGTCAGGGGTGATTTTGCTGACTTTCGGGAAACAGTGGAATGCATCACACATTCATGAGCTAAATGTTTTTGAATTCAATATACATATATCAAATAAGAAAACATTCACGATCATAAAAGCAACATTCATAACAAATTAACAATACTGCAGAATCAGGATTATTTAGCGAGAAATTTTGTGATTACGATCGCCAGCAGATGCGAAAAAGACACTGAAGGGATGAAAGCAGTGAAATGTGCTTAATGTCGCAAATGTGATAATTGATGTCGTGTGAGCGATGCATCGGGTGGCACTTGCTTGCAATTTCTAAGGCCGATAAAAGAAAAACCCCGCCGAAGCGGGGTTTTATAAAAAGTTGAAGCTGGCCGATAAGCCGCGTTCTTTCATAGAAAGCGGAGTGGACAGTCATTCATCTCGTTTAGCGCAAACAGCAAAAACCCCGCCGTAGCGGGGTTTTGTAAGAAGGTGAAGCTGACCGATAAGCCGGGTTCTGTCGTGGACAGTCATTCATCTAGGCCAGCAATCGCTCACTGGCTCAAGCAGCCTACCCGGGTTCAGTACGGGCCGTACCATGTGAACCCCTATTTGGCCTTGCTCCGGGTGGAGTTTACCGTGCCACGGACTGTTGCCAGCCGCGCGGTGCGCTCTTACCGCACCCTTTCACCCTTACCTGATCCCGCTTGCGCGGGCCATCGGCGGTTTGCTCTCTGTTGCACTGGTCGTGGGTTTCCCCCCCAGGCGTTACCTGGCACCCTGCCCTATGGAGCCCGGACTTTCCTCCCCTCCGCCCGTCTCCCCCCGAAAGGGGACGACGACGAAGCGGCGACTGTCTGGTCAGCTTCGGCGCGCAGTATAGAGGGTTTGTGCCCCGCTGTCACCCTTGGGCGTGCATCCCTATCTGCAAAGTGGTGGCGATATTGCGCGAGGCGCGGTAAATATTGTCAAACGCCCCACGGTAAGCCTCTTCCAGCGACTCGACGCGGCTCAGCACGCTGAATACCGCGTCGATGCCATACTGATGCACGACCCCCACATCCCGGGTCAGACTGCCGGCAATGCCGATCACCGGCTTATGGTATTTTTTGGCGATACGGGCGATACCGACGGGCACTTTGCCCTGAATGCTCTGGCTGTCAATGCGCCCTTCGCCCGTCAGTACCAGCGTGCAGTCGTGAATATGTTCTTCGAGGTTAAGTGCCTGGCTGACAATCTCAATACCGCTCTTCAGTTCCGCGCCGAGGAAGGCCATCAGGGCCGCCCCCATGCCCCCCGCGGCACCCGCACCGGGAACCTGTTTCACGTCAATTCGCAGAGATTTTTTTATCACATCGGCATAGTGGCTGAGGTTAGCGTCGAGAGTGAGGATCATCTCCTCTGTCGCCCCTTTTTGCGGGCCAAAGATACGGGAAGCGCCTCTCTCGCCAACCAGCGGATTCGTGACGTCGCACGCGACGTGGATTGTGCAATCTTTTAGCCTGGCGTCGAGGCCGGAGAGATCGACGCTGTTGAGCGCCATCAGGCTGCCGCCGCCATAACCCATTTCAGTACCGTTGGCGTCGCAGAGCGTGGCCCCCAGCGCCTGCATCATTCCGGCGCCGCCGTCGTTGGTGGCACTGCCGCCAATGCCGATAATGATATGTCGGGCACCTTTATCCAGCGCGCTGAGAATAAGCTCCCCGGTACCGCGGGACGTGGTGACGAGCGGGTTACGTTGGGTGGCCGGGACCAGTGCCAGACCGCTGGCGGCGGCCATCTCAATAAATGCCGTGCTGCCATCGCCGGACATGCCCCAGCGGGCGTTTACCTGTTCACCCAACGGGCCCGTGACCCTAGCATGCTGTTCTGTGCCCTGGGTGGCGGCGATCAACGCGTCAACCGTACCTTCCCCGCCGTCGGCAACCGGCACCGAAACATAAAGTGCGTCGGGGAAAATTTCCCGAAATCCTTTTTCAATCGCCTGAGCAACCCCGGAGGCAGAAAGGCTTTCTTTCCAGGAATCTGGCGCGATTACGATTTTCATAGTTGTCGCCTGTTACCGCACTCGGCAAAAATAGCGGACGCGTTCCCGCGTCCGTTTTTATTAGCGAGAGACTTCCACCTTCGCCAGTTTTTCGTAGTAGCACGCAATCGCGCTGTGGTCGGCAGTGCCCAGACCATCCGCTCGCAGGGCCTGCATCATCTCCATGACGGCGGCGGTCAGCGGCAGCTGCGCGCCCACGCCGTGGGAGGTATCCAGGGCATTCGCCAGATCTTTAATGTGCAGGTCGATTCTGAAACCGGGCTTGAAGTTACGATCCATCACCATGGGCGCTTTGGCATCCAGCACGGTGCTGCCCGCCAGGCCGCCACGGATCGCCTGATACACCAGATCAGGGTTAACGCCCGCTTTGGTGGCCAGCGTCAGCGCTTCCGACATTGCGGCAATGTTCAGCGCCACAATCACCTGGTTTGCCAGCTTGGTGACGTTACCCGCCCCGATATCGCCGGTATGCACCACGGATCCCGCCATGGCTTTCATCAGGTCGTAGTATTTGTCGAAAACAGCTTTGTCGCCGCCAACCATCACCGACAGGGTGCCGTCGATGGCTTTGGGCTCTCCGCCGCTGACCGGGGCATCCAGCATATCGACGCCCTTCGCATTTAGCGCCTCACTGATTTCACGGCTTGCCAGCGGCGCGATAGAACTCATGTCAATCACCACCAGGCCAGGTTTGGCACCGTCAATGATGCCGTTCTCCCCCAGGGCCACCTCTTTCACATGCGGGGAGTTTGGCAGCATGGTGATAATGACATCGCACTGCTCAGCAATCGCTTTGGCGTTTGCTGCGGTTTCTGCGCCTGCGGCAATCACCTCGGCCACGGCTTGCGGATTATGGTCTGCAACCACCAGGGAGTAACCTGCTTTGATGAGGTTTTTACTCATGGGTTTACCCATGATCCCAAGGCCAATAAAACCCACTTTCAGCGTCATAATTCGTTTCCTCAATGATGGTTATTTTTTAAAGGCGTCCGCTAACTTCTGCGTGGCCGAGCGGAATACGCCGAGGTCGCTACCGACGGCAACGAAGGTCGCGCCCCACTCCAGATAGCGGCGGGCATCCGCCTCAACCGGCGCCAGAATGCCGCACGGTTTGCCGTGCGCGTTGGCACGGGCAAAGATGTGCTGAATAGCGCGCTGCACCTCAGAATGACCCGCATTGCCCAGATGGCCGAATGCCGCAGCAAGATCGCTTGGACCAACGAAGATGCCATCCACACCGTCGGTGGCAGCGATAGCGTCGACGTTATCGACCCCCTGCTGGCTCTCAATCTGTACCAGGATGGTGATGTTGCTGTTGGACTGTGTGAAGTAGTCCGGGACGGTGCCAAACATGTTGGCGCGATGGGAAACGGAGACCCCGCGGATCCCTTCCGGCGGATAACGTGTTGACGCCACGGCCTGCACCGCCTCCTCTTCCGTTTCCACAAACGGGATCAGGAAGTTGTAGAACCCAATATCCAGCAGACGTTTGATGATTACCGGCTCGTTGGTCGGGACGCGAACCACTGGCGCGCTATGGCTCCCTTTGAGCGCCATTAACTGCGGAATAAAGGTGCTGATATCGTTCGGCGCATGTTCGCCGTCCAGCACCAGCCAGTCGAAACCGGCCAGGCCCAGGACTTCGGTGCTGATGGGGCTTGCCAGCGCGGACCAGCAGCCAATCTGGATCTGGTGCGCCGCGAGGGCCGCTTTAAACTTATTCGGGAAGATATCATTATTCATCACGTTTACCTTTTTAATTCCGCAGTCTTATTCAGGTTCATATTTATATTTTCAGACGCAGCGTCAGCGTTATATTTATTTCCTGACTTAATTTAGGCGTTATAAAATCGTCATTCAGTATAATCCTCACGTCATGACAGCACATTGTTTTAATGCTCAAGCATTGCGGCGTGTTTTGATAATATTTTGAGCATATGCACAACGTGATGGGCGCTGATGCACAGAATCAGGCATTGCTGGCCGGGTGGCATCTGCGCCGGTTTTAAGGAGCGATCGGGATCACATTTTGATATCTCGTCTCCTGACATTCTTTATTGACTCAAGCCGCGTCTTTATTTCTGCGATAAGAAAATAAACATCCCCTGGCTGCATTTACTATCAGACATTTTGCTGGAGAATATTGAACAATGGCCGACATTGAAATTCGACAAGCGTCGCCGACGGCGTTCTATATCAAAGTTCACGACACGGATAATGTGGCGATAATTGTTAACGACAACGGTCTAAAAGCGGGCACCCGTTTCCCGGATGGGCTGGAGCTGACTGAACATATTCCGCAGGGGCATAAAGTCGCTCTGGTGGATATCCCGGCCCACGGTGAAATCGTGCGGTATGGCGAAGTTATCGGGTATGCGGTTCGCGCTATTCCTCAGGGGAGCTGGATTGAGGAGTCGCTGGTTGAGCTACCCGAAGCGCCGCCGCTGAACACGCTCCCCCTGGCCACCCGGGTTCCTGAGCCACTGCCCCCGCTGGAAGGGTACACATTCGAAGGGTACAGGAATGCGGATGGCAGCGTAGGCACCAAGAATCTGCTCGGTATCACCACCAGCGTGCACTGTGTGGCAGGCGTGGTGGATTACGTGGTGAAAATCATTGAGCGCGACCTGCTGCCGAAATACCCGAATGTCGACGGCGTGGTAGGTCTGAACCATTTGTACGGCTGCGGCGTGGCCATCAATGCTCCGGCGGCCGTGGTACCGATTCGTACCATCCATAACATCGCCCTGAACCCGAATTTCGGTGGTGAAGTGATGGTCATTGGTCTCGGTTGCGAAAAGCTGCAGCCAGAGCGTCTGTTGCAGGGCACCGAAGATGTGAATGCCATTCCGGTCGACGAGGCCAGCATTGTTCGTTTACAGGATGCGCATCACGTCGGATTCCGTTCAATGGTTGACGATATCCTTCAGGTGGCGGAGCGCCATCTGGAAAAACTGAACCAGCGCCAGCGCGAGACCTGCCCGGCGTCAGAGCTGGTGATAGGCACTCAGTGCGGCGGCAGCGATGCGTTTTCAGGCGTCACGGCGAACCCGGCGGTGGGCTATGCCTCGGATCTGTTTGTCCGTTGTGGCGCCACGGTGATGTTCTCCGAAGTGACCGAAGTGCGTGATGCCATCCATCTGCTCACCCCACGCGCCATCAATGAAGAGGTGGGCAAACGCCTGCTTGAGGAGATGGCCTGGTACGATAACTATCTCGACATGGGACAAACCGATCGCAGCGCCAACCCCTCTCCGGGCAATAAAAAAGGCGGTCTGGCGAACGTGGTGGAAAAAGCCCTCGGCTCGATTGCCAAATCCGGCCAGAGCGCCATAGTTGAAGTGCTCTCCCCGGGCCAGCGCCCCACCAGACGCGGCCTGATTTACGCCGCGACCCCTGCCAGCGACTTCGTCTGTGGCACACAGCAGGTGGCGTCCGGCATTACGGTACAGGTCTTTACCACCGGGCGCGGCACGCCGTACGGGCTGATGGCGGTACCGGTGATTAAAATGGCCACCCGTACCGAGCTGGCAAACCGCTGGTATGACCTAATGGACATCAACGCGGGCACCATTGCCACTGGCGAAGAGAGTATCGAGGATGTCGGCTGGAAGCTGTTCCACTTCATTCTGGACGTGGCAAGCGGCCGTAAGAAGACGTTCTCCGATCAATGGGGATTACATAACCAGCTGGCGGTGTTTAACCCGGCACCGGTGACGTGACCGTTCTCCCCCTCTCCCGAAGAGAGGGGGGCAACTTATCCCTTCACCAACACCACATCTATCCCGCTCTTACGCAACCCTTCCAGGCTCTCAGGCGGAATCCCTTCATCGACGATAATCATATCGATTCTCTGGGTATCGATGATTTTATGCAGGCTCGAACGGTTAAATTTGCTGGAGTCAGTGACTACGATAATACGCTCTGCCACCTCGCACATCCGCCGGTTCAGTCGGGCTTCATCTTCATTGTGGGTACTGACGCCGCGATCAAGGTCGATGGCGTCGACCCCCAGAAAAAGCAGATCAAAGTGGTAATTCTGTAAGGACTGCTCAGCCTGATCGCCGTAAAAGGATTGCGACTGGCGGCGCAAGTGCCCACCGGTCATCAGCAGCTCCACCCCTTCCGCTTCCAGTAATGCATTCGCCACGTTCATTCCGTTGGTCATGGCAATCACATCCGTGTGCTGACGCAGCATACGGGCGATTTCAAACGTCGTGGTCCCGGAATCCAGAATAATGCGATGACCCGGCTTCACCAGCGCGGCGGCCGCCTGCGCGATACTGCGCTTAACTGCAGTATTGAGCGAACTTTTGTCCTCCACGGAGGGTTCAGTGCCAGGCGCATTGCCTTCACAAATCAGCGCTCCGCCATAAGCACGAACGGCAATGCCCTGCTTCTCAAGAAACGCCAGGTCGTTACGGATCGTCACCGTGGAAACGCCATATAAATGAGAAAGATCGTTAACCTGCACGCTTCCCTGTGCCCGCAACCGCTGAATGATCTGCTCTCGCCTTTCACTGGTGCCGGTGACGCGCTTCTCCGCGGATGAATCGGTGCTGCTCATGCGAGCTCCTTAATAAATGGTCTTTCGTTTCATTTCGTTTTGTCTATTAACGCCTTTCTTTTATGGGAATGCAAGCCCTGCCTGCTTCCAGTCAGCGCACTCCCTCGTCGCTGAAACCTTTCATTATGTTTCTTTTGTGAAACAGATCGGAAAACTATTATCTTTCGTTTTATTTTTATACCACCATGATGCAGGATTAAATGAAATAAAACGAAAGATGAAAACCATCACCATCCGAAATGGAGAGGAAAGTGAAACATCTGACAGAAATGGTGGAACAACATAAACGGGGGAATGCGAACGGGATTTATGCCGTTTGTTCCGCACATCCACTGGTACTTGAAGCCGCAATTCGTTACGCCCAACTGCATCACACGCCGCTGCTGATTGAAGCCACCTCTAATCAGGTGGATCAATTTGGCGGTTACACCGGTATGACGCCCGCCGATTTTCACGGGTTCGTCTGTAAGCTGGCGGAATCCCTTGGTTTCCCGACATCGCAACTGATCCTCGGTGGCGATCATTTAGGGCCAAACCGCTGGCAAAACCTGCCTGCCCGGCAGGCGATGGCGAATGCCGAAGATCTGATCAGAAGCTATGTCGCCGCCGGGTTTAAAAAGATCCACCTCGACTGCAGCATGTCCTGCGAAGACGATCCAGTACCGTTAACCGACGCCATCGTTGCCGAGCGCGCGGCGCGCCTGGCGAAAATTGCGGAGAAAACCAGCCTGGCGCACGCTGATGTCGCTGACATGGTCTATGTCATCGGTACGGAAGTGCCGGTTCCGGGCGGCGCGCATGAAACGCTCACCGAGCTTGCCGTCACGACCCCAGAAGCCGCGCGTGCCACCCTTGAAGCTCACCGCCACGCGTTCGAGAAAGAAGGGTTAAGCGACATCTGGCCACGCATTATTGGCCTGGTGGTTCAGCCTGGCGTTGAGTTTGACCACGCACATGTGTGTGACTATCAACCGCAAAACGCCGTCGCCCTGAGTCATATGGTTGAAGCTTACGACACGCTGATATTTGAAGCGCACTCTACCGACTACCAGACACCGCAGGCGCTGCGCCAGCTGGTGAAAGATCACTTCGCCATCCTCAAAGTTGGCCCGGCACTGACCTTTGCCCTGCGTGAAGCGTTGTTCTCGCTGGCCGCCATTGAAGAAGAGTTGCTGCCTGCAAAAGCCTGTTCGGGCCTGCGTCATGTCCTGGAAAACGTGATGCTCGATCGCCCCGAATACTGGCAAAGCCATTATCACGGTGATGGCAATGCGCGACGCCTGGCACGCGGGTATAGCTACTCCGATCGGGTGCGCTATTACTGGCCGGACAGCCAGATCGACGAAGCCTTTGCGCGACTGGTACGCAACCTGGCAGACGAACCGATCCCGCTGCCGCTGATCAGCCAGTACCTGCCGTTGCAGTACAGCAAAGTTCGCGAGGGTGCTCTCAAGTCGACACCACGGGACCTCATCCTCGACCACATTCAGGACATACTCCAGCAGTACCATGCCGCCTGCGAAGGCGTAACGACTCAAAACGCATAATTAAAAAGAGGAAAGCGCTATGCCAAACATTGTCTTATGCCGCATCGATGAACGCCTGATCCACGGTCAGGTAGGTGTGCAATGGGTTGGGTTTGCGGGGGCCAACCTGGTGCTGGTCGCTAATGATGACGTCGCTGAGGATCCGGTTCAACAAAACCTGATGGAGATGGTGCTCGCAGAAGGGATCGCCGTGCGTTTCTGGTCGCTGCAAAAAGTGATCGACAACATTCATCGCGCTGCCGAGCGCCAGAAAATTCTGCTGGTCTGCAAATCACCCGCGGATTTTCTGACGCTGGTCAAAGGCGGCGTGCCCATCACCCGTATCAACGTAGGAAACCTGCATTACGCCAGTGGCAAAAAACAAATTGCCAAAACGGTCTCTGTCGATGCGAACGATATCGCCGCATTTAACGGCCTGAAAGCCGCCGGAGTGGGATGCTTCGTTCAGGGTGTTCCGACTGAGACTGCTTTGGATCTCTTTAAACTGCTCTGAGGGATTCACAATGGAAATTAGTCTCTTGCAGGCATTCGCGCTGGGCATTCTCGCCTTTATCGCGGGCCTGGATATGTTTAACGGGTTAACACACATGCACCGCCCGGTGGTGCTCGGGCCGCTGGTTGGCCTCATTCTGGGCGATCTGCACACCGGTATTTTAACGGGCGGTACGCTGGAGCTGGTTTGGATGGGGCTGGCTCCGCTGGCCGGCGCGCAACCGCCAAACGTCATTATCGGCACGATTGTCGGCACCACGTTTGCGATCAGCACCGGTGTGAAGCCGGATGTCGCCGTTGGGGTCGCCGTCCCGTTTGCGGTTGCGGTACAGATGGGGATCACTTTCCTGTTCTCCGTCATGTCCGGAGTGATGTCCCGCTGTGACCGCATGGCAGCCAATGCGGACACGAACGGCATCGAAAGGGTCAACTATCTGGCACTGCTGGCGCTCGGTATCTTCTATTTTCTGTGTGCCTTCCTGCCGATCTACTTTGGCGCTGAACACGCAAAAACCGCCATTGATGTGCTGCCGGAACGTCTGATTGATGGCCTCGGCGTCGCCGGCGGCATCATGCCCGCGATTGGCTTCGCCGTATTGCTGAAAATCATGATGAAAAACGTCTATATCCCTTACTTTATCATCGGCTTTGTTGCCGCAGCCTGGTTGAAACTGCCGGTGCTGGCGATTGCCGCGGCTGCGCTGGCAATGGCGCTGATTGACCTGATGCGTAAATCGCCTGAACCGGCGACACCTGCAGCCCAGAAAGAGGAATTCGAAGATGGCATCTAATCAAACTACGCTGCCTGGCGTTTCTGACCACGAAGAGACGCTGCTCACGGGCATGAATGAAAACGTCTATGAAGATCAACATATTGGTGCCGAGCTGACGAAAAAGGATATTAACCGTGTCGCCTGGCGTTCGATGCTGCTGCAGGCCTCGTTTAACTATGAACGTATGCAGGCTTCCGGCTGGCTGTATGGCCTGCTGCCCGCGCTGAAAAAGATCCATACCAACAAGCGGGATCTGGCCCGCGCCATGAAAGGCCATATGGGCTTCTTCAATACGCATCCGTTTCTGGTGACATTTGTCATTGGCATCATCCTGGCGATGGAGCGCTCCAAGCAGGATGTCAACAGTATCCAGAGCACCAAGATCGCTGTGGGGGCACCGCTTGGCGGCATTGGCGATGCCATGTTCTGGCTTACGCTATTGCCAATTTGCGGCGGGATCGGCGCAAGCCTTGCCCTGCAAGGCTCCATACTGGGTGCGGTGGTCTTTATTGTGCTGTTTAACGTAGTGCATCTTGGCCTGCGTTTTGGCCTGGCACATTACGCCTACCGGATGGGTGTGGCAGCCATCCCGCTGATTAAAGCCAATACCAAAAAGGTCGGCCACGCGGCTTCCATCGTGGGGATGACGGTCATTGGCGCGCTGGTGGCAACCTACGTACGTCTCAACACCACGCTTGAAATCAAGGCCGGGGATGCGGTGGTCAAGCTGCAAGCCGACGTTATCGACAAACTGATGCCCGCTTTCCTGCCGCTGGTCTATACCCTGACCATGTTCTGGCTGGTTCGTCGCGGCTGGACCCCACTGCGCCTGATCGGTATCACCGTTGTGCTGGGGGTTGTCGGTAAGTTCTGTCACTTCCTGTAAAGCAAAGAGGTCGCAATGTTAGGCATTATTTTGACGGGTCACGGCGGGTTTGCCAGCGGGCTTGAACAGGCGATGAAACAAATCCTCGGCGAGCAGCCGCAGTTTATCGCCATCGATTTTCCTGAAAGCTCCACCACCGCGCGGCTGACCGCGCAGCTTGAACAGGCAGTCAGTGAACTGGACGGGCAGCACGATATTGTGTTTCTCACCGATCTGCTCGGGGGGACGCCGTTCCGGGTGGCATCAACACTCGCCATGAAAAGACCCGGCAGCGAAGTGATTACCGGTACAAACCTGCAGCTGTTACTTGAGATGGTACTGGAGCGCGACGGGTTAAGCAGTGAAGCCTTTCGTCTGCAGGCCCTGGAATGCGGGCATCGCGGCCTGACCAGCCTGGTGGATGAGCTGGGGCGCTGTCGTGAGGAAGCCCCCGCTGAGGAAGGGATATGAGTCAGGTGCTGCGCGCGCGTCGTCTGCTGACCGAGCAGGGCTGGCTGGAGGATCACCAGCTACGCATGGAGAGCGGAATTATCACCGCCATCGAGCCGATCCCAGCTGGCGTGCATGCCCGGGATGCCGACCAGCTTTGCCCGGCGTATATCGATACCCACGTTCACGGTGGCGCGGGTGTGGACGTGATGGATGATGCCCCAGAGGTGCTGGGCACGCTGGCGATGCATAAAGCGCGTGAAGGCACAGGGGCTTTTTTACCGACGACCGTCACCGCACCGCTGGAGACTGTCCACCGGGCGCTCGCACGCATCGCCCGGCGCTGCATGTCCGGTGGTCCTGGCGCGCAGATACTGGGCAGCTATCTTGAAGGACCCTACTTTACGCCACAGAACAAAGGGGCACATCCGCCGGCGCTGTTTCGTGAGCTGGATGTCAGCGAACTGGACTCGCTGATTGAAGTATCGCAACACACCCTCAGGGTTGTCGCTCTGGCACCGGAGAAACCCGGTGCGTTGCAGGCCATTCGCCACCTTAAGCAGCGTGGGATACGGGTCATGCTGGGTCACAGCGCCGCGACGTACGATCAAACGCTTGACGCTTTTGAGGCGGGCGCTGATGGGTTAGTGCACTGTTATAACGGCATGACCGGGCTCCATCATCGTGAACCCGGTATAGTCGGTGCAGGCTTGACGGACCCGCGGGCATGGCTGGAACTGATTGCCGACGGGCATCACGTTCACCCGGGTGCTTTGCGGCTGTGCGCCTGCTGTGCCAAAGAGCGGATCGTTCTGATTACCGATGCCATGCAGGCCGCAGGGATGCCCGACGGACGTTACAGGCTATGTGGCGACGAGGTCAACATGCACGGTGGGGTGGTACGCACCGCTTCCGGTGGGCTTGCAGGCAGTACGCTGTCTCTCGATGCCGCCGTGCGCAATATGGTGGCGCAGGCGGGAATAACGCCAGCGGATGCGATCTATATGGCCTCGCTGCACCCTGCCCGCTTGCTGGGTATTGATCACCAGCTCGGTTCATTAAAACCGGGCAAGCGTGCCAATATGATTGCGCTGGATGAAGGCTTATACCTTCAGCAGATCTGGATCCAGGGTTTGGCTCTCCCCCTTTAGACCTTTCATTGTCCCGTTTTTGGGCCTTGCGGCAAGCGATCGCAAGGTCTTTCTTTTCCTTTCCTTAATCATTGCCTTTTCTTTGCCGATCACACTTTCCGTTTTATTTCTTTTCTTCCATTGAACTTTCGATTTCTTTTCTATAGATTTTATTTAACTGCTTAAGTGAACAAGTGAAACGAAACGAAAGATAGCGACACGTTTGCCAGCGTCTGATGTGGAATTCACACGACTAAGGACTGAGTTATGTCAGAAACCAACACTACCGCCACCACCGGCACATGGACCGAAGAAGAGATCCGCCAGCAACCCGCCAGCTGGATCCGCTCACTCAACAATATCGATAACCTGCGCGCGTCGATCGATAACTTCCTGACGCCGCTGCTGCGCAAGCGCGAGCTGCGGATCGTGTTGACGGGGGCAGGCACCTCGGCCTTTATCGGCGACATCATTTCGCCCTGGCTCGCCAGCCACACCGGGAAAAACATTACCGCCGTACCGACGACCGATCTGGTCACGAATCCGATGGACTACCTGAGCGCCGCACACCCGCTGCTGCTGGTGTCGTTTGCCCGTTCCGGCAATAGTCCGGAAAGCGTAGCCGCCGTTGAACTGGCAAACCAGTGTGTGCCGGAGTGCTACCACCTGTCGATCACCTGTAATGAGGCGGGAAGCCTTTATCAGACCGCGGTAAACAGCGATAACGCGTATGCGCTGCTGATGCCTGCCGAAACACACGATCGCGGGTTCGCGATGACCAGCAGCATAACCACCATGATGGCAAGCTGCCTGGCAGTCTTCGCCCCGGAGACGATCAACAGCCATACCTTCCGCGATGTGGCCGATCGCTGCCAGACGATCCTCACGTCACTGGGCGATTTCAGCCAGAGCGTCTTTGGCAACGATCCGTGGAAAAGGATCGTCTATCTGGGAAGCGGGGGGCTGCAGGGAGCCGCTCGTGAATCGGCGCTGAAGGTGCTGGAGCTGACGGCAGGCAAGCTGGCGGCGTTCTACGATTCCCCAACCGGTTTCCGTCATGGCCCTAAATCGCTGGTGGATCGCGAAACGCTGGTGGTGGTGTTTGTCTCCAGCCACCCCTATACGCGGCAGTACGATCTGGATCTGCTTGCTGAGCTGCGCCGCGATCGTCAGGCCATGCGCGTGGTGGCCATTGCCGCCGAAACCGATCCGGTCGTTGAGGCTGGCCCGCATATCCTGCTGCCCCCTGCCCGCACGTTTATCGATATGGAGCAGGCCTTCTGCTTCCTGATGTACGCCCAGGTCTTTGCCCTGTCCCAGTCACTTCGTGTGGGCAATACCCCGGATACACCGTCCGCCAGCGGCACGGTTAACCGTGTCGTGCAGGGCGTCGTTATTCATCCGTGGCAGGCTTGAGAGGATCCGATCATGAGTATTATTTCGACAAAATATCTTCTGCTGGACGCCCAGGCGAAAGGCTACGCCGTACCGGCGTTCAATATCCATAACGCGGAGACGATCCAGGCGATCCTCGAAGTGTGTAGTGAAATGCGATCGCCGGTGATCCTCGCGGGCACGCCGGGCACCTTTAAGCACATTGCCCTGGAAGAGATCTACGCCCTGTGCAGCGCGTACTCCACCACTTACGACATGCCGCTGGCGCTGCACCTCGATCATCACGAATCGCTCGACGACATTCGTCGCAAAGTTAACGCGGGTGTGCGCAGCGCGATGATCGACGGCAGCCACTATCCGTTTGAGCAAAACGTAAAGCTGGTGAAATCAGTGGTCGACTTCTGCCACCTCAACGATTGCAGCGTTGAAGCCGAACTGGGCCGCCTGGGCGGCGTGGAAGATGACATGAGCGTGGACGCTGAAAGCGCGTTCCTGACCGACCCGCAGGAAGCAAAACGCTTCGTTGCGCTGACCGGCGTCGACAGCCTGGCTGTGGCCATCGGAACCGCTCACGGTCTTTATACCAAACGGCCAAAAATCGACTTTCGACGGCTGGCTGAAATCCGCGACGTGGTGAGCGTACCGCTGGTGCTGCACGGGGCGAGTGATGTGCCGGATGACGATGTTCGCCGCACCATAGAGCTGGGCGTCTGCAAAGTGAACGTGGCAACCGAGCTAAAAATTGCGTTCTCTGGCGCCGTTAAGGCCTGGTTTGCTGAGAACCCGCAGGGCAACGATCCACGTTTCTACATGCGGGTTGGCATGGATGCCATGAAAGACGTGGTCAGAAGCAAAATCACCGTGTGCGGCTCGGCGAACCGATTGCTGCTCCCGGCGGAAGCCTGATCTCATCGCATAGAACATCAATAACTCAAAAATAACTATAAGCCTCGCAAATATGAAGGCGCGTCCTTAAGCCAGACAGCGCCTTCCATTACGATAAATAATTCCGAGGAGTCCCTACATGACACAGGAAAAGTCGTTTAAATCGAAAGCGTGGGAGTTTTTTCAGAGCCTGGGAAAGACCTTTATGTTCCCGGTCTCCCTTCTGGCCTTTATGGGGTTATTGCTGGGTATCGGTAGTTCTGTTACCAGCCCCTCCACCCTCAAAAGTTTCCCCTTTCTGGGCGGCGAATTAACTCAGCTCACCTTTGGCTTTATTGCCATGGTCGGCGGCTTCGCCTTTACCTATCTTCCCCTCATGTTTGCCATGGCGATCCCAATGGGGCTGGCCAGACGCAACAAAGCAGTGGGCGCTTTTTCCGGGTTTGTTGGCTATATGCTGATGAACATGAGCATCAATTATTACCTGATTGCGACCCACCAGCTTGCCGATGCCGCCTCCATGAGACAAGTCGGGCAATCGATGGTGCTGGGCATTCAAACCCTGGAGATGGGTGTGCTGGGCGGTATCGTGGTTGGGGTCATTACCTTTTTCCTGCACGAACGTTTTCAGGATACCGTTTTACACGACGCGTTCGCCTTCTTTAGCGGCATTCGTTTTGTGCCGATTATCACCGCCCTCACCCTCTCACTGGTGGGGCTGTTTATTCCCCTGCTGTGGGAGTACGTTGCGCTGGGCATTACCGGGATTGGCCATATTATCCAGAGCACCAACGTGTTCGGCCCGTTCCTCTACGGCGTGGGGGTACTACTGCTCAAACCCTTTGGCCTGCACCATATTTTGCTGGCGATGGTGCGCTTCACGCCCGCGGGCGGTATTGAAATGGTCAATGGTCATGAAGTCGCCGGGGCGCTGAACATTTTCTACGCCGAACTGAAAGCGGGTCTGCCGTTCAGCCCGCACGTTACCGCGTTCCTGTCGCAGGGCTTTATGCCGACCTTTATCTTCGGCTTACCGGCGGTGGCATACGCCATCTATCGCACGGCCCGCCCGGAAAACCGCCCGGTGATTAAAGGCCTGCTGCTCTCCGGCGTGCTGGTCTCCGTCGTCACCGGGATCTCCGAGCCAATTGAATTCCTGTTCCTGTTTATCGCTCCTGCCCTTTACGCCTTCCATATTGTGATGTCGGGCCTGGCCCTGATGGTCATGGCTCTGCTGGGGGTGACCATCGGCAACACCGACGGCGGCATTCTGGACCTGCTTATCTTCGGGGTCATGCAAGGGATGTCGACCAAATGGTATCTGGTATTCCCGGTAGGCATTGCCTGGTTTGCCCTCTACTTCTTCGTCTTCCGCTGGTACATCCTCAAACACGATATTAAAACGCCGGGCCGTGAAGTGGACACCCAGGGTGCACAGCAGGCCGTCGAGGCCAATACCCGGGCACGCGGAAAATCGAAATACGATCATGGGCTTATCCTGCGTGCGCTCGGCGGTAAAGAGAACATCGAGTCGCTTGATAATTGCATTACCCGGCTGCGTCTGGTGGTGAAAGACATGAGTCTGATCGACCAGCAGGCGTTAAAAGAGGCCGGTGCATTGTCCGTCGTGGTGCTGGATGCGCACAGCGTCCAGGTGATCATCGGCCCGCAGGTGCAAAGCGTAAAAACCGGCATTGAAGCCTTAATTTAACAGGGGGTTGTGGTGTTTAATTTTGACGAAATCATTGAGCGTAAAAGCGACCGGTGTCGAAAATGGGATCACGCCTTTGTCCGCTCGCGCTTTGGTGATGTGCCTGAAGGCTTTATCCCGCTGTGGATTGCCGATATGGATTTCACCTCCCCACCTGCCGTGACAGAAGGTTTCCAGCGCATCGTGGAGCATGGCACCTTCGGCTACACCTGGTGCTTTGACGAATTTTACGATGCGGTTATCGCCTTCCAGCGCGAACGTCATCAGGTTGACGTCGATAAATCGTGGATCACGCTGACGTACGGTACCGTCTCCACGCTGCATTATACGGTTCAGGCGTTTTGTAAACCTGGCGACACGGTGATGATGAACACACCGGTGTACGATCCGTTTGCCATGGCCGCCCAGCGTCAGGGGGTAGCGATACTGGCAAACCCACTGAGCGTGAGGGAAAATCGCTACCAGCTTGATTTTAATCTGGTGGAAGAACAGCTCAGAACATACCGTCCAAAACTGTGGTTCTTCTGCTCGCCGCATAACCCTTCCGGCAGGATCTGGCACGCCGATGAGATACGCCAGGTTTCAGACCTCTGTCAACGCTACGGCACCCTTCTGGTGGTTGATGAGGTCCACGCCGAACATATTCTGGACGGTCATTTCGTCAGCTGTCTGGCATCCGGCTGCGCGGCGCAGGACAATCTGATCCTGCTGACCTCCCCGAATAAAGCGTTCAACCTTGGCGGGCTGAAAACCTCCTACGCCATCATTCCGGATGCCACCCTGCGCCAGCGCTTTCGCCACCAGCTTGAGAAGAATGCCATCACCTCACCCAATATATTCGGGATATGGGGAATTATTCTTGCCTACCAGCATGGTTTGCCGTGGCTCGACGCGCTGAACGGCTATCTGCGCCGTAACGCTGGCTATCTGGCAGAGGCCATCCAGACCCACTTCCCGGCCTGGAAAATGATGAACCCGGAATCATCGTATCTGGCCTGGGTTGACGTCAGCGCAGATGAACGTAGCGCCACTGAATTGACCCGACATTTCGCCCATCAGGCTGGCGTCGTCCTCGAAGATGGCAGCCACTATGTCCAAAACGGCGAACACTACCTGCGCATTAATTTCGGCACCCAGCGCTACTGGCTGGAGCAGTCCATCACCCGAATGCTGAAGCATTACTAATAAGGATCTTACCCTGATGAAAAAAGTGCTCACACTCTCGATGCTTGCCTTGTGTGTTTCTCATGGCGCGGCGGCAGCACAATACGCGCTCGATAACGACTCCATTGCCCTCTCGTTTGATGACGCCAGTTCAACGGTGGTAGTGAAAGACAAAACGGCTAATCATCCGCTTACGCCGCAGGAGCTGTTCTTTCTGACCCTGCCGGATGAGACCAAAATTCATACTGCAGACTTTACAATTAAGCATGTAGAAAAACAGGACAACACGATTGTCATTGATTTCACCCGTCCGGATTTTAACGTGACGGTGAAGCTGAATCTGGTGAAGGGAAAATACGCCAGTATTGATTACACCATTGCGGCCGTCGGCCAGCCGCGAGAGGTGGCGAAAATCACCTTCTTCCCGACGAAAAAACAGTCTCAGGCGCCGTACGTTGATGGTGCCATCAATAGCTCGCCCATTATTGCTGATTCGTTCTTTATCCTGCCGGATAAGCCAATCGTTAATACGTATGCCTATGAAGCGACGACCAATCTGAACGTGGAGCTGAAAACGCCGGTTCAGCCTGACGCGCCGGTCAGCTTTACCACCTACTTTGGCACGTTCCCGGAAACCAGCCAGCTGCGCCGTAGCGTAAACCAGTTTATCGACGCCGTGCGCCCACGGGCGTACAAACCCTATCTGCACTATAACAGCTGGATGGATATCGGCTTCTTTAACCCCTACACCGAACAGGATGTGCTGGGGCGGATGGATGAGTGGAATAAAGAATTTATCACCGGACGCGGCGTGGCGCTGGATGCGTTCCTGCTGGACGATGGCTGGGACGATCGTACCGGACGCTGGCTGTTTGGCCCGGCCTTCAGCCACGGCTTTGGTAAGGTCAGGGAAAAAGCGGACAGTCTGCACAGCTCCGTCGGGCTGTGGCTCTCACCGTGGGGAGGTTATAATAAGCCGCGCGATATTCGCGTCTCCCACGCCAAAGAGTACGGCTTCGAAACGGTAGACGGGAAGCTGGCTCTCTCGGGCCCGCGCTACTTCAAAAACTTCAATGAGCAGATCATCAAGCTGATTAAAAACGAACATATCACCTCGTTTAAGCTCGACGGGATGGGCAACGCCAACTCGCATATTACTGGTAGCCAGTTCGCGTCCGATTTTGATGCGTCTATCGCCCTGCTGCATAACATGCGCAGCGCAAACCCCAATCTGTTTATCAACCTGACAACCGGTACCGACGCCAGCCCGTCCTGGCTGTTCTATGCCGACTCCATCTGGCGTCAGGGGGATGACATCAACCTTTACGGCCCCGGCACGCCGGTACAGCAGTGGATGACCTACCGCGATGCTGAAACATATCGCTCTATTGTGCGTAAAGGCCCACTGTTCCCGCTGAACTCGCTGATGTACCACGGGATAGTCAGCGCGGAAAATGCCTATTACGGACTGGAGAAGGTGCAAACGGACAGCGATTTTGCCGATCAGGTCTGGAGCTACTTCGCCACAGGGACGCAACTGCAGGAGTTATATATCACGCCATCAATGCTGAATAAGACGAAATGGGACACCCTGGCGCAGGCAGCAAAATGGGCGCGAAATAACGCCAGCGTGCTGGTGGATACGCATTGGATCGGTGGCGACCCGACGGCGCTTGAGGTTTACGGGTGGGCCTCCTGGAGCAAAGACAAAGCCATTCTGGGCTTGCGAAACCCGTCGGATAAACCGCAAAGCTATTATCTGGATTTGGCAAAAGACTTTGAAATCCCGACAGGGGACATGGCGCAGTTCAGTCTGAACGCCGTGTACGGCAATAACACAAGCGTACCAGGAGAGTATCAAAAGGCCGTGGTGATTACGCTGCAGCCGCTGGAAACGCTGGTGTACGAGGCCATTCCCGCGAAGTAAAATAAACTGGCCCGGCGTGATTGCCGGGCCGATATATTACCCCTGCTGCTCCAGCGCATACTTATACAGTGCGTTTTTCTTCACGCCGTGGATCTCTGCCGCCAGCGCAGCCGCTTTCTTGAGCGGCAGTTCAGCCTGCAACAGCGCAAGTGTACGAAGCGCATCGGCAGGCAATGCGTCCTCCTGCGCCTTATGTCCTTCGACAATCAGCACCATCTCGCCCTTGCGGCGGTTTTCGTCTTCCTTCACCCACGCCAGCAGTTCTCCTACCGGTGCGCCGTGAATGGTTTCCCAGGTTTTGGTCAGCTCGCGTGCCAGCACCACGTAGCGGGCTTCCCCCCAGACGGTCACCATATCTTCCAGGCTTTCCAGCAGGCGATGCGTAGATTCGTAGAAAATCAGGGTGCGTGGTTCAGCTTCCAGCGCTTTTAACACGTCGCGGCGGCCTTTGGATTTGGCAGGCAGGAAACCTTCATAGCAGAAGCGGTCGGAAGGCAGACCCGCAGCGCTCAGCGCCGCGATAGCCGCACATGGGCCAGGCAGCGGCACCACGCGGATCCCGGCTTCACGGCAGGTACGCACCAGATGGTAGCCGGGGTCGTTAATCAGCGGCGTACCCGCATCGGAGACCAGGGCAATGTTCTGCCCCTCTTTCAGCTTCGCCACCAGCGTTTCGGCTTTTTGTTGCTCATTGTGATCGTGTAACGCGAACAAACGCGCGCTAATAGCGAAGTGCTGGAGCAGTAAGCCTGTGTGTCGGGTATCTTCAGCGGCAATTAAATCAACAGCCTGCAATACGGTAAGCGCACGTTGGGTAATATCAGATAAATTCCCGATAGGAGTAGGTACAATATAGAGCTGGCCTTGAGAATTATCTGCCGTTTCGTGTTGTTTCATTGTTTCGTCCGTATTGCCGATTTAATATTGAGCATTGCGTAAAAAAAATCACTGGATACAGTATGGTACCGTTAACGTTTCTTCGAAAAAAAGCCACGCGCAGCGTGCCGCTCCTGCTGGCAGCCCTGATCTTTGCAGGCTGTGGCACCCAGGCACCCGACCAGAGCACCGCCCATTTGCAGGGTTCTGCTCAGTCTGACTCTGGCTTTTATCTGCAACAAATGTCGCAGAGCTCAAATGATACCAAGACCAACTGGCAATTACTCGCCATTCGTGCACTGCTGAAAGAGGGTAAAACCCAGCAGGCTGCCGAATTGTTCAACCAGTTGCCAAAAGATCTGAATGATGTTCAGCGTCGTGAGCAGAGCCTGCTCTCTGCCGAGCTGAAAGTCGCGCTGAAAGATTACGATGCCGCGAAAAAGATCCTCGGGGATATCGATGTAAGCGCGCTGGATAAAAATCAGCAGGCTCGCTTCTGGCAGGCGGGCATTATCGCTGAACAGGGCCGCCCTTCCCTGACGCTGCTCCGTGCGCTGATCGCCCAGGAGCCTCTGCTCGGCGGGGCTGATAAGCAGAAAAATATCGATGCCACGTGGCAGGCGCTGGCCTCTATGACGCTGGAGCAGGCGCGTGCACTGGTGATCAATGCAGATGAAAACGTCCTGCAGGGCTGGCTGGATCTGCAGCAGATGTGGTTTAACAACCGCAACGATCCGAAGATGCTGAAAGCTGGTATCACTGACTGGCAGACCCGCTACCCGCAGAATCCGGGCGCGAAAATGCTGCCGACGCAGCTGGTAAACGTGCAGAACTTTAAGCCGGCCTCGACCAGCAAGATTGCACTCCTTCTGCCCTTAAACGGTCAGGCGGCGGTATTCGGTCGCACTATTCAACAGGGTTTTGAAGCCGCGAAAAACGGCACGACGCCAGTGACGGGCAGCGCAGTACCGACCCAGGCAGCACAGGCGGCAAACGTGAACGATGTGGTCAGCCCTTCCGCCGCTGAAACCAGTGACCTGACCACCGCGCAGACGCCGGCACAGGGGACGATGCAGAACCCGGTAACGGCCCCTACGACGGCAACGCCAGCGCCGGCTGAAACTCAAGCAGCTCCGGCGGCTGACACCGCGTCTGAACAACCTCAACCGCAGAACGTTCAGCCTGCACAGCCCGCCACGCCGGCGCCGGCTGAAACTCAAGCAGCCCCGGCGACTGACACCGCGTCTGAACAACCTCAACCGCAGAACGTTCAGCCTGCACAGCCCGCAGAACAAACGGCACAACCTGCCGCGCAAACACCGCCGGTGGCCACCACCAGCGCAAACCCGGGTGCTGAGCTGAAAATCTACGACACCAGTTCGAAGCCGCTTGACCAGGTACTGGCGCAGGTTCAACAGGATGGTGCGAGCATCGTTGTCGGCCCGCTGCTGAAAAACAATGTCGAAGAGTTGATGAAGAGCAATACCACGCTGAACGTGCTGGCACTCAACCAGCCAGAGCAGGTTCAGAACCGTGCCAATATTTGCTACTTCGCGCTGTCGCCGGAAGATGAAGCCCGCGATGCGGCGCGTCATATTCACGAGCAGGGTAAACAGGCTCCGCTGTTGCTCATCCCACGCAGTACGCTGGGGGATCGCGTTGCTAATGCTTTTGCCGATGAGTGGCAGAAGTTAGGCGGCGGTATTGTGCTGCAGCAGAAATTCGGCTCCGCGTCTGAACTGCGCGCGGGCGTCAATGGTGGAGCGGGCATTGCCCTCAACGGCAGCCCGGTCAGCGCAAGCCTGCCGCAGCAGCAGAGTGTGACCATTGGCGGTCTGTCGATCCCTGCGCCACCTACCGACGCGCAGATCAGCGGTGGCGGTAAAGTGGATGCAGCGTATATCGTTGCCACCCCGCAGGAAATCGCCTTCATCAAACCGATGATTGCAATGCGTAACGGCAGCCAGAGCGGCGCAACGCTGTACGCCAGTTCACGCAGCGCGCAAGGTACCGCCGGCCCGGATTTCCGTCTGGAGATGGACGGCCTGCAGTACAGCGAAATTCCCATGCTCGCAGGCAGCAACCCGGCACTGATGCAGCAGGCGCTGAGCACCGTCCGCAACGACTACTCTCTGGCACGTCTGTATGCCATGGGTGTCGATGCCTGGGCGCTGGCGAACCACTTTACCCAGATGCGTCAGGTGCCGGGCTTTGAGCTTAACGGCAATACCGGCGATCTGACGGCCACTCAGGATTGTGTGATTAACAGGAAGTTATCATGGCTCAAATACCAGCAGGGGCAAATCGTCCCGGCCAGTTAAGCCGTAAAGAGACCGGTGACGCGTGGGAATTAAAAGCGCGTCGCTGGCTTGAAGGCAAAGGACTGCACTTTATCGCCGCTAACGTTCGCGGACGTGGCGGCGAAATCGACCTCATCATGAAAGACGGTGAGGTCATCGTGTTTGTAGAAGTTCGCTACCGACAGTCTTCCCGTTTTGGCGGCGCTGCCGCCAGCGTGACGCTCGCCAAACAACATAAATTATTACAGACTGCCCACTTGTGGCTTGCCCGCCATAATGGGAGTTTTGATACTGTGGATTGCCGGTTCGATGTGGTAGCCTTCACCGGCAATGCGATCGAATGGCTGAAAAACGCTTTTGGCGAAGACGCATAATTAAGATTTAAAAGGGATAACGTGCTCGAAAGAATTAAAGTGTGCTTCACTGAAAGCATCCAGACTCAGATTGCAGCGGCGGAAGCCCTTCCGGACGCTATCTCTCGTGCCGCCATGACGCTGGTGCAATCCCTGCTCAACGGCAACAAAATCCTCTGTTGTGGCAATGGCACTTCAGCCGCCAACGCACAGCATTTTGCTGCCAGCATGATCAATCGTTTTGAAACAGAACGACCGAGTTTACCCGCCATTGCACTTAATACCGATAATGTGGTCTTAACAGCGATTGCTAACGATCGTCTGCATGATGAGATTTACGCAAAGCAGGTGCGAGCCCTGGGTCATGCCGGAGATGTTCTGCTGGCAATCTCCACGCGCGGCAACAGCCGGGACATTGTCAAAGCCGTTGAAGCCGCCGTCACCCGCGACATGACTATCGTTGCCTTAACAGGCTATGACGGTGGTGAGCTGGCGGGTTTGCTTGGGCCGCAGGATGTGGAAATCCGCATTCCCTCTCACCGTAGCGCGCGCATTCAGGAGATGCATATGCTCACGGTGAACTGCTTATGCGATTTGATCGATAACACGCTTTTCCCTCACCAGGATGATTAAGGAGTTCTTATGAAGGCTTTATCGACCCTCGCAGTCCTTATGTCTGCATTACTGCTTCAGGGATGTATCGCTGCGGCTGTCGTGGGTACCGCCGCGGTTGGTACTAAAGCGGCAACCGACCCGCGTTCCGTAGGGACACAGGTCGATGACGGTACGCTGGAGCTGCGCGTCAACAGTGCGCTGTCGAAAGACGAACAAATCAAGAAAGAAGCGCGTATCAACGTCACGGCCTATCAGGGCAAAGTGTTGCTGACGGGCCAGTCGCCGAATACCGAACTCTCCAGCCGCGCAAAACAGATCGCAATGGGCGTTGAGGGCACCACGGAAGTCTTCAATGAAATCCGTCAGGGGCAGCCAATCAGCCTGGGTACCGCGTCGTCTGATACCTGGATAACCACCAAAGTTCGCTCCCAGCTGCTGGGCTCGGACCAGGTGAAATCCTCAAACGTGAAAGTGACAACGGAAAACGGCGAAGTGTTCCTGCTGGGTCTGGTCACCGACCGTGAAGGGAAAGCGGCGGCCGATATCGCCAGCCGGGTGAGCGGCGTGAAACACGTCACCACCGCCTTCACCTACATCAAGTAACCAGAACGTCTGACAGAAAGCCCGATAAGCGGTAACGCTACCGGGCTTTTTTTATACCAGTGCAATACTTCCTACCATCACCCCGCTCAGCGCCACCAGCCCCGCGGTCAGCCACAGCGCTTTCGCCGGGAATGACTTACGCAACATGACAAGCGACGGCAGGCTGATTGCAGGCAGGGTAATGAGCAGCGCCAGTGCAGGCGCGGTGCCCATCCCGGCCAGCATCATGGTCTGAACAATGGGAATTTCAGCGGCCGTTGGGATCACGAACAGGCAACCGGCAACCGCCATTGCAACGACCCACAGCAGCGTGTTGTCGATAGCCCCGTCCGCATGCGGGAACAGCCAGACGCGCGCCGCGCCCAGCACCAGAACCGCCAGGATATAGACCGGGATGGTGCTCCAGAAAAGTTGCCACAGCGCCCTGCCCCAGCGCGCGAAGAAGCCGCCCTGCGGTTCACTGATATCCACGTCAACTGACGCAGGCGCTACGGTTTTGTCTTTCACCAGATGTTGCACCAGTGTCGCCACGACCAGCACCGTCAGCAGCCCGGCCACCAGACGAATAAAGGCGAAATGCCAGCCCAGCACAAAGCCCATAAACACCAGCGTCGCCGGGTTTAACAACGGGTTCCCCATCCAGAAAGCAAGCGCACCGCCCATCGAAACGCGCTGACGACGCATCCCGGCGGCCACAGGCGCTGCACAGCACGAGCACATCATGCCCGGCAGGGAGAAAATCGTCCCCAGCAGCGTACCCTGAAAGCGGGGCTGACCGAGGGTTTTCACCAGCCAGTGACGCGGGATAAGCACCTGAATCAGCGAGCCCAGCAGGACGCCCAGTACCGCGGCTTTCCAGACGGCAAGGAAATAGACCATGGCGTAATCCCACGCCGCCTGAAGCGGGCTGGAATCTGCCTGAGCGAGAATAGATTTTCCGATACTGTGCGTTTCGGCGGCCGTAAAGGCTTTACCGTAGTACGGCTGCCATTTCACATACCAGAGGCCGATGATGACCACGAGAAAGAAGAGCGCGGGCTTCCACCATTGAACAGGTGAAGCCGCCTGAGATGAAGACTGACCAGTCATAGCATTCCCCGGAGAGTAGTAGGTTATTAGCCGGGGGAGTTTACGCCTCGCCCTGTGCGATTTCACGCAGTTTTGCCGACGGGATGATATTCACGCCCTCCTGCGATGGCGAGAGCCCTTCTTTTAGCATCGCACGCGCCACGTCCGCTGCCTCAATGGATTTCCAGTTACCCGGCAGGATGCGGAACAGAGGCGCGAAAAACGATTCGTTAAAACGGCGTTCATCCCGATGCCCGAGCAGCATGGAGGGGCGAACAATGGTCAGTTGCTCCCACTTCTGGGCAATCAGCGCCTCTTCCATTTTGCCCTTCACCTTGTTGTAGAAAAAAGGTGACCCGGCATTGGCACCGAGCGAACTGATCACCACAAAATGTGTTGCCCCCAGCTTTTTAGCCGTCAGCGCCGTATCGACCACCAGCGTGTAGTCCGCATGCACAAAGGCCTCTTTACTGCCCGCTTCACGCAGCGTTGTACCGAGGCAGCAAAAGGCGATATCAACAGGATCCTGTACCTGCGCCAGTGCATCGGTAAGCTGCGGGTCGTGGGGGTTAAAGACGCCGGAGATATCCGCGAGAGGCCGACGCGTCGGGGCGGCAATATAGTTAACCCGGTGCTCCTGAAGCAGCAGCCGCAGCAGATGCCCGCCCACCAGCCCGGTCGCGCCGGTAATCAGTACCTGACTCATTTCATCTCCCCTTTACAGAATTGTCCGTTTGCGAACTCAGCGTCGTCGACCACACTTAGAAGTCTGTTACAGGTAAGTATTTACCACAAGCGGAGAAAAATCTGTCTGAAGCCAAAACAACGGAGGAAGCATGGGCAAGAAAATCGCAGTCTTGATCACCGACGAGTTTGAAGATTCAGAATTCACCTCGCCAGCCGAGGCATTTCGCAAGGCAGGACATGAGGTCATCACCATTGAGAAAGAGGCGGGTAAAACGGTGAAAGGCCATAAGGGCGAAGCCAGCGTGACCATCGATGAAACCATCGATAACGTCAGCCCGTCAGATTTCGATGCCCTGCTGTTACCCGGCGGTCATTCACCGGATTCCCTGCGCGGGGATGAACGGTTCGTGACCTTCACGCGAGACTTTGTCTCGACGGGCAAACCGGTCTTTGCCATCTGCCACGGTCCGCAACTGCTCATCAGCGCAGATGTCGTGCGCGGGCGTAAACTCACGGCCGTGAAACCGATCGTTATCGATCTGAAAAATGCGGGGGCTGAGTTTTACGATCAGGAGGTTGTGAACGACAAAGACCAGCTGATCACCAGCAGGACCCCGGACGATCTGCCCGCGTTTAACCGTGAAGCGCTACGCCTGCTCGGCGCGTAGCCAGTGAAGCTTTGTGCCAAAGCCCAGGGTGTTGTCGGTAAATTTCAGCTCATCAAGGCGGATTTCCCACACCGGAGCTTTTAGCGCAATGGCAACCGGAAAGCGGCGCGTGTAGCGTTTTCGCTGCGCGTCGCTCTCTTCTCCGTCCAGGCGGCGGATCTCCCCTTTAAACTGCAGGCCACGAATCAGCGCGACCGTTTTAGGCTGGCCGTTCACCGTGCCCGCCACCTTCGCCTGCGGACCCGACATTTGCGCATGACGGGTTTTATCCTCGCTCAGGACATAAAAGGCGACGCGCTCTGGATCGTAGTAATAAAACGCGTTTGCACACCACATTTCACCTTCGTCATACACGCACCAGGTGACGACATGCTGTTTTGCCAGCCAGCGGTTAATGGTGGTCAGAGTTTCCATTTTCGCTCTCTCTCATGCTAAGGTGCGTTCACCTTAACATACTGAATCTGTTTACCGTGTGCTGGTTTCTCTATCTTGTTCGTACCGCCGATAACGCCCTGTACACCGGGATCACTACCGATGTGGCGCGGCGTTTTCTGCAACATCAAACGGGGAAAGGTGCCAAAGCGCTGCGGGGGAAAGGGGAATTACAGCTCGCCTTTTCGGCGCCCGTTGGCGACAGATCGCTGGCGCTCAGAATGGAATACCGCATTAAGCAACTGACGAAGCGTCAGAAAGAGCGCCTCGTCACCGGAGACGGCTCCTTTGAGGCGCTTCGCGAGAGCCTGATTAAAAGCGATTGAAATGGTCGTGGTACTCAACCAGACCGTTCACGCCGTTAAACGCGTCATCCGCCAGACGGTGCACCTGGAAGGCGGATTCCGTTCCCGGCCAGCGGCAGCGGAGATCGTAATGCGCTGCCGGTTCGAAGCCTAAACGGCCATAGAACGTAGCATCTCCCAGCGTCACCACGGCGGCATAGCCAAATTCGTTGAGCGAGTCCAGCCCTTCGTAAACCAGCTGGCGCGCCAGCCCCTGGCCGCGGTAGTGCTCATCAACCGCCAGCGGTGCCATTCCTACCCACTGTAACTCTTCGCCCTGAACGGTAACCGGGCTGAAGGCAACATAGCCCACCACCTGACCTTCGTCATCGGTGGCAACCAGCCCCAGCGTAATCAGGCCGTCTTCGCGGAGATCGTGGACCAGTTGCGCTTCGTCATCCCGCGCAAAAGAGCGGCGTAACAACGCATCGATACCCGGTGCATCAATCCCAATTTCGACTCGAATCAGCATGGCTCACCTACTGAAGTGTGTTTACTTTCCGGCGGGGTTTTCAGCCCCGCCTCAACGAAGTCTGCCATTTGCATCAACATCACACGCAGCGCTTTCGGCATCTGCTCCAGCTCAATGGCATCCATTAAATTCTTCACGTACAGACCAAGTTCCGTATCGCCTTCGATAACCAGGCGGCGCTGGAAGAAGAGTGTGTCCGGATCCTGCTTACGCGCGGCGATCATCAGCAGATCGCTGGCGCTGGCGCTAAAGCTCACATCCGCGTCGGCGGACTCACGGACGATCAGTTGGTCATTCTCAACAGAGGTAAACCAGCGCAGCCCGATATCGTGGACGTCAATGCTTAACCAGCGCCCTTCCAGGAACGCCAGCTCACCGTCCTGCAGTGCCTGGCGGAATTGCCAGCTCAGCACCTGCTCCAGCACCTGGCGTTTAAGCGCGAACGGGGCCAGTTTTACCGGCACGCTCAGCATTGATGGACCAAATTGTACGAGACGTGAACGCAGTTTATCCAGCACGAGCTTTACTCCCTGATAGCTATAGTCCTGCTATTTTGCCATATCCGAAGCACAACATAGCGGCGTAAATCAACAAACTGTCGTCAGGTGTACCTCATTATTGGTGCCATCAATACGCCATTAGCTGCCTTAAATCAAAAATTGTCGCGTATGGGTTAATTAAAATCCCAGCTCGTTAACAAATTTGCGATCGACTACATCAGGATAAATTATGGAGCTGCTCTGCCCAGCCGGAAATCTTCCGGCGCTTAAGGCGGCCATCGAAAATGGGGCCGATGCGGTCTATATCGGGCTGAAAGATGATACCAACGCCCGCCATTTTGCTGGCCTCAACTTTACGGAGAAAAAGCTTCAGGAAGCCGTTACCTTCGTCCACCAGCACCGCCGCAAACTGCATATCGCCATCAATACCTTCGCCCATCCTGATGGCTACGTCCGCTGGCAACGCGCGGTGGATATGGCAGCACAGCTGGGCGCCGATGCGCTGATCCTCGCCGACCTCGCTATGCTTGAGTATGCGGCAGAACGCTATCCCCATATTGAGCGTCACGTCTCCGTTCAGGCATCTGCCACTAACGAAGAGGCGGTGCGTTTTTATCATCGTCACTTTGATGTTGCCCGCGTGGTGCTGCCACGCGTGCTCTCTATTCATCAGGTTAAGCAACTCGCGCGCGTCACGCCAGTACCACTGGAAGTTTTTGCCTTTGGCAGCCTGTGTATCATGGCCGAAGGCCGTTGCTATCTCTCTTCCTATTTAACCGGCGAATCCCCCAATACCGTTGGGGCCTGCTCGCCCGCCCGCTTTGTTCGCTGGCAACAAACGCCGCAGGGGCTGGAATCGCGCCTGAACGACGTGCTGATTGACCGCTATCAGGATGGCGAAAATGCCGGTTACCCGACGCTGTGCAAAGGCCGCTATCTGGTAGACGGCGAGCGTTACCACGCGCTGGAAGAGCCAACCAGCCTTAATACGCTGGAACTGCTGCCAGAACTGCTGGCCGCCAATATCGCCTCGGTGAAAATTGAGGGCCGCCAGCGCAGCCCGGCGTACGTAAGCCAGGTGGCGAAAGTCTGGCGCCAGGCTATCGATCGCTGCATGGCAGACCCGCAGAACTACGCACCGCAACCGGCGTGGATGGAGACACTCGGTGCGATGTCCGAGGGTACACAAACCACGCTTGGCGCGTATCACCGTAAATGGCAGTGAGATAATCATGAAATATTCATTAGGGCCGGTGCTCTACTACTGGCCAAAAGAGACGCTGGAAGATTTTTACCACCAGGCCGCAACCAGCAGCGCAGATGTGATTTACCTCGGTGAAGCGGTATGCAGCAAGCGCCGCGCCACCAAAGCGGGCGACTGGCTGGATATGGCGAAAAGCCTCGCCGGAAGCGGTAAACAGGTGGTGCTCTCAACGCTCGCCCTCGTCCAGGCCTCCTCCGAACTGGGTGAACTCAAACGCTACGTAGAGAACGGTGAATTCCTGCTGGAAGCCAGCGATCTGGGCGTAGTGAACATGTGCGCCGAACGCAGGCTGCCGTTTGTCGCAGGCCATGCGCTGAACTGCTATAACGCCGTGACGCTGCGCCTGCTGCTTAAACAGGGGATGACGCGCTGGTGCATGCCGGTCGAACTCTCGCGCGACTGGCTGGCTAACCTGCTCAACCAGTGCGAAACGCTGGGCATTCGCAATCAGTTTGAGGTGGAAGTACTGAGCTATGGTCATCTGCCGCTGGCCTATTCTGCCCGCTGCTTCACCGCCCGCTCTGAAGACCGTCCGAAAGACGAGTGTGAAACCTGCTGCATCAAGTACCCGAACGGGCGCAGCATGCTGTCGCAGGAAAATCAGCAGGTGTTCGTCCTGAACGGTATTCAGACCATGAGCGGCTATGTGTATAACCTCGGCAATGAACTGGCGTCGATGAACGGTCTGGTCGACATGGTGCGCCTGTCACCGATGGATACGGGCGTATTCGCCATGCTGGATGCCTTCCGCGCCAATGAAAACGGTGATGCTCCGCTGCCGTTAACCGCTAGCAGCGACTGTAACGGCTACTGGAAACGCCTCCCCGGGCTGGTGTTACAGGGCTGAAGAAGAAATGTAAAAGCTCACTTTGTTAACAACGGTTATTAAATTTTAATGCACTATTAAAAGATTCACCGTCGACAAAGTGAGCTGTTATGACTGATAAAACCATTCCGTTTTCGGTGCTGGATCTGGCGCCGATCCCTCAAGGGTCCTCAGCACGAGAAGCCTTTACCCACTCTCTCGATCTCGCTCGCCTGGCAGAAAAACGCGGTTATCACCGTTACTGGCTGGCTGAGCACCACAATATGGTTGGTATCGCCAGTGCGGCGACCTCCGTGCTGATTGGTTACCTGGCGGCGAACACCACCACGCTGCACCTTGGCTCCGGTGGCGTGATGTTGCCGAACCACGCCCCGCTGGTGATTGCCGAGCAGTTTGGTACGTTGAATACCCTCTATCCTGGCCGTATCGACCTGGGTCTTGGCCGTGCGCCGGGCAGCGACCAGCCGACCATGCGCGCCCTGCGTCGCCATATGAGCGGCGACATCGATAACTTCCCGCGCGATGTGGCTGAACTGGTGGACTGGTTTGACGCGCGTGACCCTAACCCGCACGTGCGCCCGGTGCCAGGCTACGGTGAGAAGATCCCGGTGTGGCTGCTGGGCTCCAGCCTGTACAGCGCGCAGCTTGCCGCGCAGCTGGGGCTGCCGTTCGCCTTTGCCTCACACTTCGCGCCAGATATGCTCCACCAGGCGCTTCACCTCTATCGCACAAACTTCAAACCTTCAGAGCGTCTGGAAAAACCGTATGCGATGGTGTGCATCAACATCGTTGCCGCCGACAGCAATCGCGATGCGGAATTCCTATTCACCTCTATGCAACAGGCTTTTGTGAAGCTGCGTCGCGGTGAGACCGGCCAGCTGCCGCCGCCGGTGGAGAATATGCATCAGCTGTGGTCGGCATCCGAACAGTATGGCGTTCAGCAGGCGTTGAGCATGTCGCTGGTGGGGGATAAGGCAAAAGTGCGTCACGGGCTGGAGGCGGTGCTGCGTGAGACGCAGGCGGATGAAATTATGGTTAACGGCCAGATTTTCGATCATCAGGCACGCTTGCATTCGTTTGACCTGGCGATGCAGGTGAAAGAGGAAGTGTCAGGTTAGCGCGGTTTGTCACCCTCTCCCGTCGGGAGAGGGTGACAGGTGGTGTTACTGATACACCGGCAGCAGGTTAAAACTCGACAGGACATGCACCAGCGCGTTGCCAATACCGAACACCAGAATCAGCGCAATCATCGGCTTTCCGCCCCAGACGCGGAATTTCGGGCTGCCGAAGCGTTTACGTGATTTGCGTGCCAGCAGCGCAGGCACAATCGCCGCCCAGATGGTCGCCGCCAGCCCGGCATAGCCGATGGCATAGAGGAAACCATTCGGCCACAGCAGACCGCCAACAATCGGTGGCAGGAAAGTCAGCAGCGCGGTTTTAAAGCGCCCCATAGCGGAATCATCAAAACCAAACAGATCGGCCAGGTAGTCAAACAGGCCCAGTGTCACGCCGAGGAAAGAGCTCGCGACGGCAAAGTTAGAGAACACCACCAGCAACAGATCCAGACTGCGGCTGTTCAGTACGCCGCTCAACGCCTGTACCAGCACATCAATGTTACCGCCCTTCTGCGCAATGCCGATAAATTCAGGACGCGGGATATTGCCCATCGTCCCCAGCAGCCAAATCACGTACAGCGCCAGCGCCAGCAGCGTGCCGTAGATCAGGCACTTCACAATCGTGCGGGGATCTTTACCGTAATACTTCATCAGGCTCGGCACATTACCGTGGTAACCAAACGATGCGAGACAGAACGGCAGGGTCATCAGCAGGTACGGCGTGTAAGCGGTATTCGTCTCCGCCACGTTGAACAGCGTGGCCGGCGTAACGTGCCCAAGCAGGCTGCCGAAGGTCAGGAAAAAGGTGATCACCTTCGCGCCCAGCACAATCGCCGTCATGCGGCTCACCGCTTTGGTGCTCATCCAGACGATAAACGCGACGCCAAGCGCGAAGCACAAGCCCGCCACTCTTGCCGGCACGTTCAGCGACAACTCCGAGAATGTGTGATGCAGAATGGAGCCACTCGCTGAGATGTACGCGTAAGTCAGGATGTAGAGCACAAAGGCAATGGAGAGGCCGTTTACCAGGTTCCAGCCTTTGCCTAACAGGTCTTTAGTGATGGTGTCGAAGCTGGAGCCAATGCGGTAGTTCAGGTTGGCTTCGAGGATCATCAGCCCGGAATGAAGCATACAGAACCAGGTAAACACCAGTGCCGCCAGCGACCAGAAGAACCACGCACCGGACATAACCACAGGCAGGGAGAACATCCCGGCACCAATGATGGTTCCGCCGATGATCACCACGCCGCCAAGCAGCGAAGGTGACGTTTGGGTGGTGGTAAGTATCGCCATACAGCCTTTTCTCCAGTCAATAATGCGGTTATGCATGTTAATGCGCAGCACTGTACCAGTACAAGAGTACAAAAGAAATAAAAAAAGCCCCGACAGTGTTTATCGGGGCTGTATAGATTACTTTACGTCAGAAACGAAAGGCTTACGCGTCACCGAAACGACGACGAGCGGTACCTTCTTCACGACGTGGGCCGCGGCTTTCGCGACGCTCGCCAGAGAAACGACGACCTTCGCCTGCGCCAGCGCGGTTGCCTTCGCTACGACCGCCTTCACGACGTTCGCCACCGAAACCACGACCACCGCCACGACGTTCGCCACCACGGTCAGTACGTGGCTGGGCATCACCCATCAGCTGCATGTTCATCGGCTTGTTCAGGATGCGGGTGCGAGTAAAGTGCTGCAGTACTTCGCCCGGCATGCCTTTTGGCAGCTCGATAGTAGAGTGAGATGCGAACAGCTTGATGTTACCGATGTAACGGCTGCTGATGTCGCCTTCGTTAGCGATCGCGCCAACGATATGACGAACTTCAACACCATCATCACGGCCCACTTCAATGCGGTACAGTTCCATTTCGCCAGCGTCACGACGCTCACGACGTGGACGCTCTTCGCCACTGCGCTCTGGACGGTCAGCACGTGGACCACGATCGTTACGGTCGCCACGACGTTCGAAACGCTCGTCACGGTCACGGAACTCACGCTTAGGACGCATCGGTGCATCTGGTGGCACGATCAGGGTACGTTCGCCCTGTGCCATTTTCAGCAGTGCTGCGGCCAGCGTTTCCATATCCAGCTCTTCGCCTTCAGCGGTAGGCTGAATCTGTGCCAGCAGCGCACGATACTGGTCCAGGTCGCTGCTTTCCAGCTGCTGCTGTACTTTCGCGGCGAATTTTTCCAGACGGCGTTTGCCCAGCAGTTCTGCATTTGGCAGTTCCGCTTCTGGAATGGTCAGCTTCATGGTGCGTTCAATGTTACGCAGCAGACGACGCTCGCGGTTCTCAACGAACAGCAGAGCACGACCTGCACGACCCGCACGACCGGTACGACCGATACGGTGAACGTAGGACTCGGAGTCCATTGGAATATCGTAGTTCACAACCAGGCTGATACGCTCAACGTCCAGACCACGTGCTGCCACGTCGGTTGCAATCAGGATATCCAGACGACCGTCTTTCAGGCGCTCCAGCGTCTGCTCACGCAGAGCCTGGTTCATGTCACCGTTCAGCGCTGCGCTGTTGTAGCCGCTACGCTCCAGCGCTTCAGCCACTTCCAGGGTCGCGTTTTTGGTACGAACGAAGATAATCGCCGCATCAAAATCTTCCGCTTCCAGGAAACGAACCAGCGCTTCGTTTTTACGCATACCGTATACAGACCAGTAGCTCTGGCTGATGTCCGGGCGAGTGGTCACGCTGGACTGAATGCGCACTTCCTGCGGCTCTTTCATGAAGCGGCGGGTAATGCGACGAATCGCTTCTGGCATGGTTGCAGAGAACAGAGCGGTCTGATGACCTTCCGGGATCTGCGCCATAATCGTTTCTACGTCTTCGATGAAGCCCATACGCAGCATTTCATCTGCTTCATCCAGTACCAGACCGCTCAGTTTAGAGAGGTCAAGGGTACCGCGCTTCAGGTGATCCAGCAGACGGCCCGGCGTACCGACAACAATCTGTGGACCCTGGCGCAGGGCACGTAACTGCACGTCATAACGCTGGCCACCGTACAGGGCCACCACGTTTACGCCGCGCATATGTTTAGAGAAATCAGTCATAGCTTCTGCAACCTGAACAGCCAGTTCACGGGTTGGAGCCAGGACGAGGATCTGCGGTGCACGCAGTTCCGGATCGATGTTGTGCAGCAGCGGCAGCGAGAACGCTGCGGTTTTGCCGCTACCAGTCTGGGCCATGCCCAGCACGTCACGACCAGACAACAGATGTGGGATACATTCTGCCTGGATCGGAGATGGTTTTTCGTAACCCAGATCGGTAAGGGCTTCAAGGATAGGAGCCTTCAGGCCCAGATCTGCAAAAGTGGTTTCGAATTCAGCCATGTAGTACGAGTGCCTCAATGTCAATGGCGGCCAGTCTACTTAGCTCATCGTGAAAATGATTAGCAATTTTCATTGAAAAGTGTGAACCGGCTCAAAGTAGATGTATTGACGAACAACAACGCCCTCACCAGTTAAGGTGATGGCAATCAAAAGATTACGGGCTGATGTTTATGTCGTCAGCTATTGCTGGTCCGATTCTGCCAGGTCGTCTTGCTCCTGGCCCAAGAGCGATAATTCCAACAATGCATAACGGTGCTCAACGAAGTTGTGTACGTTGTTAGCAACCGCTAATTTGAACAGTGCCGTAGCGCTGTCCTTATCCCCCAGACTTAGGTAGTACTTACCTAAATAGAAGTTGGTTTCACTGAGATGCTCAGCGAGCGAGGTGTTATCCGTTGCGTCCGCCTTGAGGCGTTCCATCAGCGTTGCTTCGCTAATGTTGCCCAGGTAGAACTCGACAATGTTCCATCCCCACTGTTCCTTGTCCGATTTATCGAAGCGCTGTTTCAGTGCTTCTTTTGCCTGCTTCTCATCGAGCTTCTGCTCAACGATGTATAACCACAGACTGCGGAAAGGATCATTAGGATCGTCTTGATAAAACGCCAGCAGATCATCTTGCGCTAACTTATCACGACCGCCGTAATACAGGGCGATACCGCGATTCAAGTGCGCGTAGTTGTAAGTTGGATCAAGCTCAAGTACAGAATCAAACGCTTCATAGGCAGCATCAAAATTGCCTGCCTGCGTTAAATAAATGCCTAAGTAATTGAATACTTCAGGCATATCAGGTCGGATTGCCAGCGCTTGTGAGAAATCATTCCGCGCTAATGCCCTCAGACCGAGACTATCATACAACACTCCGCGCTCATATAAAAGCTGTGCGCGTTCGTCATCGGTTAAAGCCCGACTGGCAAGAATTTGTTCCATGCGTGCCAGAATCACTTCCTGCTGCAAAGTCGGTTGCAATGGCACTGCGAGGACTTCGCTCTTACGCCAGGCAGAGTTGCTGCATCCTGCCAGCGTTAAAGCTGTCGCAACGAAACACCAGCGCAAAAAAGGCTTCATTTCCCACTCCCGAAGACAACTATTGGATGAACGTCCTGTCCCCCGGCGGCTTAACAAGGCGTCCTGCCTGATAATAGGCCCTCCGCCGAAGCGGAGGGCAAATGCAACTTACTCGCCTTGCTGTTCTGCTGCCGATGCTTCTGGCGCAGCAGCCGGCTGAGACTGCTCGGTTGCTTCTTTAATGCTCAGACGGATACGGCCCTGGCGGTCAACTTCCAGAACTTTAACCGGGACTTCCTGACCCATCTGCAGGTAATCGGTCACTTTCTCAACGCGCTTGTCAGCGATTTGAGAGATGTGAACCAGACCTTCTTTACCGCCACCGATGGCAACAAACGCGCCAAAGTCAACGATACGGGTCACTTTACCATTGTAGATACGGCCCACTTCGATTTCTGCAGTAATTTCTTCGATGCGACGAATAGCGAATTTCGCTTTCTCGCCGTCGGTCGCTGCAATTTTCACCGTACCGTCATCTTCGATTTCGATAGTGGTGCCAGTCTCTTCGGTCAGAGCACGGATAACGGAACCGCCCTTACCGATAACATCTTTGATCTTGTCTGGATTGATCTTGATGGTGTGGATACGCGGAGCGAACTGAGAAATGTCGCCACGTGGCGCGTTGATCGCCTGTTCCATCACGCCCAGGATGTGCAGACGAGCACCTTTAGCCTGGTTCAGCGCAACCTGCATGATCTCTTTGGTGATACCTTCAATTTTGATATCCATCTGCAGCGCAGAGATACCGTCGCGGGAACCCGCAACTTTGAAGTCCATATCGCCCAGGTGGTCTTCGTCGCCCAGAATGTCAGACAGAACAACAAAGTTCTCGCCTTCTTTCACCAGGCCCATTGCGATACCCGCAACGGCGGCTTTGATTGGCACGCCTGCATCCATCAGCGCCAGAGATGCACCACACACGGAAGCCATGGAAGAAGAACCGTTAGATTCGGTGATTTCAGAAACCACACGAACGGTGTACGGGAATTTGTCAGCATCCGGCATCACTGCCAGCACACCACGCTTCGCCAGACGACCGTGACCAATTTCACGACGCTTAGGCGAACCCACCATACCGGTTTCACCTACGGAGTATGGAGGGAAGTTGTAGTGGAACAGGAAGCTGTCAGTACGCTCGCCCATCAGTTCGTCGATGTTCTGCGCGTCACGTGCTGTCCCCAGGGTCGCGGTAACCAGCGCCTGCGTTTCGCCACGGGTGAACAGTGCAGAACCGTGAGTACGTGGCAGAACGCCAGTACGCACGTCCAGACCACGGATCATGTCTTTTTCGCGGCCATCGATACGCGGCTCACCCGCCAGGACGCGGCTACGAACCACGTTTTTCTCGATAGCGTGCAGAATTTCGCTCAGCTCGTTAGCATCCAGCGTTTCGTCTTCAGCAATCAGCGTTGCGATAGTTTCGTCTTTGATCACGTCAACCTGAGCATAACGCTCCTGTTTGTCGGTGATGCGATAAGCATCGCTCAGACGAGATTCAGCCAGCGCAGCAACGCGTGCATTCAGCGCGTCGTTGACGGCTTCAGGCTGCCAGTCCCAACGTGGTTTGCCCGCTTCTTTAACCAGATCGTTGATGTTCTGAATAACGATCTGCTGCTGATCGTGGCCAAAGACCACCGCGCCCAGCATCTGGTCTTCGCTCAGCAGTTCCGCTTCGGATTCAACCATCAGCACAGCCGCTTCAGTACCAGCAACAACCAGGTCCAGCTTACTTTCTTTCAGCTCTTCCTGCGTTGGGTTCAGCACGTACTGGTCGTTGATGTAACCAACGCGTGCAGCACCGATTGGGCCATTGAATGGAATACCAGACAGTGACAGGGCCGCGGAAGCACCGATCATCGCAACGATATCCGGGTTAACCTGTGGGTTAACGGAAACAACGGTCGCGATAACCTGCACTTCGTTCACGAAGCCTTCCGGGAACAGCGGACGAACCGGGCGGTCAATCAGACGCGCAATCAGGGTTTCGCCTTCGCTTGGACGGCCTTCACGACGGAAGAAGCCACCCGGAATTTTACCGGCAGCGTAGGTACGCTCCTGGTAGTTAACGGTCAGTGGGAAGAAGTCCTGACCTGGTTTTGCTTTTTTCTGGCCAACTACGGTTACGAATACCGCAGTGTCATCCATGCTTACCATAACGGCAGCAGTAGCCTGACGTGCCATCATGCCGGTTTCCAGCGTGACGGTGTGTTGACCATACTGGAATTTACGAACGATCGGATTCAGCAAAGTTCTGTCCTTTCTTAAATGTATGACAGCACACCACCGGTGTGCTGACGTTTTAACCCGACCTTCTTCGCATCCTCGCGACTAATGACAACCAACACCCCCATGGGTGAAGCCTCTCATTAGCCGCGCGAACCTCTGCAATGAAGATCATTTATAGCAACAATACAATAGTTTCCAGTGAATTGCTGCCGTCTGGTTGAAAAAAGGGGCCATCAGGCCCCCTTTTCTGAAACTCGCAAGACTTAGCGACGCAGACCCAGACGCTCGATCAGCGCGGAGTAACGTGCAACATCTTTACGTTTCAGGTAGTCGAGCAGTTTACGACGCTGAGAAACCATACGCAGCAGACCACGACGGCTGTGGTGATCTTTTTTGTGCTCTGCAAAGTGACCCTGCAGGTGGTTAATCTGTGCAGTCAGCAGTGCAACCTGAACTTCGGTAGAACCGCTGTCGTTAGTACCACGACCAAACTCAGAAACGATTTTAGCTTTAGCTTCAACGCTTAGAGACATTTTCAAACTCCAGAATATAAAGAATGTAAGGATGCCGATCTCTAATTCAGCAATCCCAGTATACGTCCCGCAATATGTTAAACAATTTGCCGAACGTTAAGCCGCGATATTCTACTCGTCTCCCCTGCTTATCGCAAGGCGAGCCGTTATCGCTATCAGGCTTCAACCGGATACTCAACGACCAGGCGACGCGGCGCGACGCGCCCTTCGCCATCCATTTCACCCATGCCGATAAACTTACCTTCATCCCCCTCGGTCACGCGTACCAGACCTTCAGAAGGAGCACTGGTGGTACGAACCGGGTTTCCGTTCTTAAAGTAAACGGAGGATGTTAAAGGAAGATTAACAACCGGGAAATCGGCCGCCGGGCTGTCCATTGGCATCAGCAGCGGATCGAGCAAATCGGCCGGCGCAATCTCCTGCGCTTCCGCCTGCTCAACCAACTCGCGCAGATGTTCAAGGGTGACCATTCGCTCAACCGGGTACGTGCTGACAGCCAGGCGACGCAGGTAAATCACGTGCGCACCACAGCCCAGTTTTTCACCCAGGTCGTCAATGATGGTACGAATATAGGTGCCTTTCGAACAGTGTACTTCCAGCTCCAGCTCATCGCCTTCGTGACGAATAAAGAGCAGTTCGTACACGGTAATCGGACGGGGTTCACGAGGAACGTCAATGCCCTGGCGTGCATATTCGTACAGTTTTTTACCCTGGTACTTCAGCGCCGAATACATTGACGGTACCTGCAGCGTGTCGCCACGGAAACTTTCCAGCGCGGCATCAAGTTGCTCTGCGCTGAAGGTCACCGGACGCTCTTCTACCACCTGACCATCGGCATCGGAGGTGTCCGTGCGCTGGCCTAATCGGGCGATGACCCGATAGCGCTTATCGGAGTCCAGTAGGTACTGGGAAAACTTTGTCGCTTCCCCCAGGCAGATCGGCAACATGCCGGTCGCCAGCGGATCGAGCGCGCCCGTGTGGCCCGCACGGTTGGCGTTAAAAATACGCTTAACTTTTTGCAGCACATCGTTGCTGGAAGCGCCCTGGGGTTTATCCAGCAGCAGCACACCATGCACGTCGCGACCGCGACGACGAGGACGACTCATTAGTCCTCCTTGCTGTCGTCCGTTGGGTTAACACGACGTTCGTCGTCATGTTTCACCACGCTGGTCACCAGGTTGGACATGCGCATACCTTCGACCAGAGAGTTGTCGTAGAAGAAGGTCAGCTCAGGCACGATACGCAGACGCATCGCTTTGCCGAGCAGAGAGCGGATGTAGCCAGAGGCTTCCTGCAGCGCTTTAATGCCGTTTTTTACCGCGGCTTCGTCCTGATCGTTCAGGAAGGTCACGAACACTTTGGCATACGCCAGGTCGCGGGACATTTCCACGCCGGACACGGTGGTCATCACACCCACGCGTGGATCTTTAATTTCACGTTGCAGGATGAGGGCGATCTCTTTCTGCATTTCTTGCGCTACGCGCTGCGGGCGACCAAATTCTTTCGCCATAATAAATTCTCCAGACAAAAAAGGGGCAAAAAGCCCCTTTTAAAATTATTACCGGGTGGCGCTTTGCTTACCCGGCCTGCATCGATGATTAAGCAATCGTACGCTGAATTTCGATGATCTCGAACACTTCGATCATGTCGCCAACGCGAACGTCGTTGTAGTTCTTCACGCCGATACCACATTCCATGCCGTTACGGACTTCGTTAACGTCATCTTTGAAGCGGCGCAGGGATTCCAGCTCGCCTTCGTAGATAACCACGTTGTCACGCAGTACGCGGATTGGGTTGTGACGTTTGATGATACCTTCGGTAACCATACAGCCCGCGATCGCACCAAATTTCGGTGATTTGAACACGTCACGCACTTCAGCCAGACCGATGATCTGCTGTTTCAGCTCTGGAGACAGCATGCCGCTCATCGCTGCTTTCACTTCGTCGATCAGGTTATAGATGACGGAGTAGTAACGCAGATCCAGACTTTCAGCATCAATCACTTTACGTGCAGACGCGTCAGCACGTACGTTGAAGCCGACCAGGATTGCATTGGATGCAGCAGCCAGGGTGGCGTCGGTTTCGGTGATCCCCCCTACGCCAGAACCGATGATCTTCACTTTAACTTCGTCAGTAGACAGTTTCAGCAAGGAGTCGGAGATCGCTTCCACAGAACCCTGAACGTCGGCTTTCAGAACGATGTTCACTTCGTGAACTTCGCCTTCGGTCATGTTCGCAAACATGTTCTCGAGTTTAGATTTCTGCTGACGAGCCAGTTTAACTTCACGGAATTTGCCCTGACGATACAGTGCAACTTCGCGCGCTTTCTTCTCGTCACGTACGACGGTCACTTCATCACCCGCAGCCGGCACACCGGACAGGCCCAGGATTTCCACTGGAATGGACGGACCTGCTTCCAGAACTTCCTGGCCCAGTTCGTTACGCATCGCACGAACACGACCGTATTCGAAACCACACAGGACGATATCGCCTTTATGCAGGGTACCTTCACGAACCAGAACAGTTGCAACCGGACCACGACCTTTATCCAGGAAGGATTCGATAACCGCGCCGCTCGCCATACCTTTACGAACCGCTTTCAGCTCCAGAACTTCAGCCTGCAGCAGGATAGCGTTCAGCAGGTCGTCGATACCGGTACCGGCTTTCGCAGATACTGGGATGAACTGCGCTTCACCGCCCCACTCTTCCGGCATAACACCGTACTGGGAGAGTTCGTTTTTAACGCGATCCATGTCAGCTTCTGGCTTATCGATCTTGTTCACTGCAACCACCAGAGGCACCTGCGCCGCTTTCGCGTGCTGGATAGCTTCAATGGTCTGTGGCATCACGCCGTCGTCTGCAGCAACAACCAGTACAACGATATCCGTTGCCTGAGCACCACGAGCACGCATAGAGGTAAACGCTGCGTGGCCCGGGGTATCCAGGAAGGTGATCATGCCGTTGTCGGTTTCTACGTGGTACGCACCGATGTGCTGGGTAATACCACCCGCTTCACCGGAGGCCACTTTCGTCGAACGAATGTAGTCGAGCAGAGAGGTTTTACCGTGGTCAACGTGACCCATGATGGTCACTACAGGCGCGCGCGGTTCTGCCGCTGCGCCGGTGTCACGGTCGCTCATTACTGCTTCTTCCAGCTCGTTTTCACGACGCAGGATAACTTTATGGCCCATCTCTTCGGCTACCAGTTGCGCAGTTTCCTGGTCGATAACCTGGTTGATGGTGGCCATTGCGCCCAGTTTCATCATCGCTTTGATGACCTGAGAACCTTTAACCGCCATTTTGTTGGCCAAATCGCCAACGGTGATGGTTTCACCAATCACTACGTCACGGTTAACAGCCTGAGCTGGCTTCTGGAAGCCCTGCTGCAGTGCGGAACCTTTACGCTTGCCGCCTTTACCACCGCGGATCGCTGCACGTGCTTCTTCACGGTCAGCTTTAGATTCAGCGTGCTTGTTGCCTTTTTTGGCTGGGCGAGCAGCTTTGGTGCTGCGAGTACGGCCACGACCGCCTTCAACTTCACGGTCGTTATCGTCTTCTGCCTGGCGCGCATGCTGAGAAGTGGTGACGTGATAATCGCTGGTGTCTTCAGACGCTTCAGCAGGGTTCACACCGTTCTTCTCGTTTTCTTCAGCCATACGGCGCGCTTCTTCAGCTACACGGCGAGCTTCTTCTTCAAGCTTGCGGCGGGCTTCTTCTTCCGCTTTACGCTTCAGCTCGGCAGCTTCATTTTCACGGCGGGCTTTTTCAGCCTGGGCGGTTTTTGTCATTTCGTCGGTCTGTTGATTGCTCACTTTGTCTTTTTCCGCAGCTTCACGCTTCACTTTATCACTTGCGTCGCGTTTCGCTTTTTCTGCGGCCTCACGTTCAGCTTTTAATTCTGCTTCACGTTTGGCAGTCGCTTCTGCCTCACGCTGAGCTTGTTCTTCCGCTTCACGCTGTGCCTGCTCTTCCGCAGCAAGGCGTTCTGCCTCTTGCGGATCACGTTTTACAAAGGTGCGTGTCTTGCGGACTTCAATTTGTACCGATTTGCTTTTACCACCGGTACCAGGGATATTCAACGTGCTACGCGTTTTGCGCTGCAGCGTCAGCTTGTCAGGCGTCGAACCGTGTTCACGGTTCAGGTGCGCTAACAAGGTTTGTTTTTCTTGCGCGTTCACCGAGTCATCAGCGGACTTCGGGATCCCTGCATCAGCAAATTGCTGTACCAGGCGGTCCACGGAGGTCTGAATCTCGGCAGCCAGCGATTTTACAGTTACATCAGTCATGCTGTTCCTTCCTGCTACAGTTTATTACGCTTCGTCGCCGAACCAGCAAATATTACGTGCGGCCATGATGAGTTCGCCGGCTTTCTCGTCGGTTAAACCTTCGATATCGGCCAGGTCATCAACGCCTTGCTCAGCGAGATCTTCCAGCGTACAAACACCACGGGCAGCCAGCTTGAACGCAATCGCACGATCAAGACCTTCCAGATTCAGCAGGTCATCAGCCGGCTTCTTATCGCCAAGGCTTTCTTCCTGAGCCAGTGCCAGGGTGGTCAGTGCGTTTTTAGCGCGTTCACGCAGGGCTTCAACGGTGGCTTCATCAAGACCGTCGATTTCCAGCAGCTCTTTCATTGGCACATAGGCCAGTTCTTCAAGGGTAGAGAAACCTTCTTCAACCAGAACAGTGGCGAAATCTTCGTCAATATCCAGGTATTTCGTGAAGGTATCGATCGCCGCATGGGCTTCAGCCTGATGCTTAGCCTGCAGGTCATCAACGGTCATTACATTGAGTTCCCAGCCGCTCAGCTGTGACGCCAAGCGTACGTTCTGACCGTTACGGCCGATTGCCTGCGCCAGGTTGCCCGCTTCAACAGCGATATCCATGGTGTGTTTGTCTTCGTCAACAACGATAGACGCCACATCCGCCGGAGCCATTGCGTTAATCACGAATTGCGCCGGGTTGTCGTCCCACAGGACGATATCGATACGCTCACCGCCCAGTTCGGTAGAAACCGCCTGAACACGCGCACCGCGCATACCTACGCAAGCACCGACCGGGTCGATACGCTTGTCGTTGGTTTTCACTGCAATTTTCGCGCGTGAACCCGGATCGCGGGCAGCCGCTTTAATCTCGATAACTTCTTCGCCGATTTCCGGTACTTCGATACGGAACAGTTCAATCAGCATCTCTGGCTTGGAACGGGTCACAAACAGCTGTGCACCACGCGCTTCAGGGCGTACGGCATACAGAACGCCACGAATACGGTCACCCGGGCGGAAGTTTTCACGCGGCAGCATGTCTTCACGCAGGATAACGGCTTCAGCGTTACCTGGCAGCCCTTCAGACTTGATTTCCAGAGAGATGTTGTCGCGGTTTACTTTCTTCACCACGCCGGTAATGATCTCACCTTCCTGATCGCGGAACTGATCGACAACCAGCGCGCGCTCAGCTTCACGGACTTTCTGGACGATAACCTGTTTTGCGGTTTGCGTGGTGATACGGTCGAAGGTGACAGATTCAATCTGGTCTTCAACATAGTCACCCACGTTCAGGCTTTCGTCTTCAAAACGCGCCGCTTCCAGGGTGATCTCTTTCGTCGGCTGGGTCACCTCTTCAACGATTACCCAACGACGGAATGTATCGAAGTCACCGCTTTTACGATCGATTTCTACGCGAACATCGATCTCTTGTTCGTATTTTTTCTTGGTTGCTGTAGCCAGTGCACTTTCCAGCGCTTCGAAAATCTTCTCACGCGGCAGTGATTTCTCGTTGGAGACGGCTTCAACAACAGCCAAAATTTCTTTGTTCATCGCGGGCTTTTCACCTCAATCCAGACTGTTAAAAGTGGGGAACCAGGTTCGCCTTCTGGATATTACTCAGCGCGAACACTTCATCTTTGCCTTCGACTGTAACCGTGATCATTTCACCATCAACGGCTTTGATAATTCCCTGCCATTTACGGCGGTTCTGTACGGCCATACGCAGAACGAGAGCCACTTCTTCACCGGTAAAGCGCACATAGTGCTCGGCCGTGAACATCGGGCGATCGAGGCCGGGTGAGGAAACTTCCAGGTTGTACGCAACGGTAATCGGGTCTTCAACATCAAGAACCGCACTCACCTGGTGGCTAACATCAGCACAATCATCAACATTGATGCCATCTTCACTATCAATATAGATGCGCAGCGTCGATGTACGGCCGCGAACGAATTCGATGCCGACCAGTTCGTAGCCCAGTGCTTCGACCGGTGCAGTAATCATCTCTGTTAATTTTTGCTCTAATGTGGACAAGCCCACCCCCAAGACATAAAAAAAGGGCGTAAAGCCCAGTTATTCTGTAGTCAGATAACAAAAAACCCCGATAAATCGGGGCTTTAGATAACTGAACCCTATAGCCGCAACTGCGGCCTGGAGCACTCTCCGAAAGAATTTTTTCAAATCCAGCTACGAAGGCTCTAAGTCTTCACAGTATATTTGAAAAAGAACTTTATGGGAAAGTGGTTGCGGGGGCCGGATTTGAACCGACGACCTTCGGGTTATGAGCCCGACGAGCTACCAGGCTGCTCCACCCCGCGCCTGAAACGTGGCAAATTCTACGCGTTTTGGAGAGAATTTGCAAATAATGCTGGGATTTGGTACCGAAGACGGGACGTAAAATCGGCGTTTAGTATATTGATAGTGAACCCCACCTGTCAAGCCAGTTTCCGCCAGGTCAAACAAAGGGAAAATTTTACAAAAAACGCACGAGTCTCTTCCGGTCATCGACAAAAGATGATTAAATGAATACTCACTTATTTTGCATAAACATGCATCGAGAGCGAAAGCGGTCTCTTAATCAGTCAATCAAGCAGGGTTTTATTTTATGACGACGATTCTCAAGCATCTTCCGGTAGGACAACGTATTGGCATCGCTTTTTCAGGCGGCCTGGATACCAGCGCTGCACTGCTGTGGATGCGCCAGAAGGGAGCGGTTCCGTATGCATATACTGCGAACCTGGGTCAGCCGGATGAGGACGATTATGATGCAATCCCTCGTCGCGCTAAAGAGTATGGCGCAGAGAACGCGCGCCTGATTGACTGCCGTAAGCAACTGGTCGCTGAAGGTATTGCTGCTATTCAGTGTGGTGCTTTCCATAATACTACCGGCGGCCTGACCTATTTCAATACCACCCCGCTGGGCCGTGCAGTGACCGGTACCATGCTGGTTGCCGCCATGAAAGAAGATGGCGTAAACATCTGGGGTGATGGCAGTACGTATAAAGGAAACGATATCGAACGTTTCTATCGTTATGGCCTGCTGACCAACGCCGAGCTGCAGATTTATAAACCGTGGCTCGATACCGACTTTATCGACGAGCTGGGCGGCCGTCATGAAATGTCCGAGTTTATGATCGCCTGCGGCTTCGACTATAAGATGTCCGTTGAGAAAGCCTACTCTACCGATTCCAATATGCTGGGTGCGACGCACGAAGCGAAGGACCTGGAATTCCTGAATTCCAGCGTGAAGATCGTTAACCCGATCATGGGTGTGAAGTTCTGGGACGAAAACGTCAAAATCCAGGCGGAAGAAGTTACCGTGCGTTTCGAGCGCGGCCATCCGGTTGCCCTGAACGGCAAGACCTTCTCTGACGATGTGGAACTGATGCTGGAAGCTAACCGTATCGGTGGCCGTCACGGTCTGGGCATGAGCGATCAAATTGAAAACCGTATTATCGAAGCAAAAAGCCGTGGCATCTATGAAGCCCCTGGGATGGCGCTGCTGCACATCGCTTATGAGCGTCTGCTGACCGGTATTCACAACGAAGACACCATCGAGCAGTATCACTCTCATGGTCGTCAGCTGGGTAAACTGCTGTACCAGGGCCGTTGGTTCGACCCACAGGCCCTGATGCTGCGTGATGCACTGCAACGTTGGGTGGCAAGCGCGATCACCGGCGAAGTGACGCTGGAGCTGCGTCGCGGGAATGACTACTCGATTCTGAACACCGTGTCCGACAACCTGACTTATAAAGCAGAGCGTCTGACCATGGAGAAAGGTGAATCCGTGTTCTCGCCGGACGATCGTATTGGCCAGCTGACCATGCGTAACCTGGACATCACCGATACCCGTGAGAAGCTGTTCAACTACGTTGAGAATGGCCTGCTCTCCGCAAGCGCCGGTAATGGCCTGCCGCAGGTTGAAAACCTGGAGCACAGCGTTAAGAAGTAATGCTTACGCAGAAATGCAAAAGGCGCCCACTGGGCGCCTTTTTTACGACCGCTACAGAACCGGTCCCGCTGGCACGAACGTACCCGCCGACGAAAACGCCCCTTCTACAGACGAAATCTACAGACGAAAAAAAAGACGTCTTTCGACGTCTTTCTTCTGGAATATTGGTACCGAGGATGGGACTCGAACCCACAAGCCCGTTAGGGCACTACCACCTCAAGGTAGCGTGTCTACCAATTCCACCACCTCGGTACTGAATACTTAGTGCGGGATATCGCTGGTCGGCTTAGCCGGTGCAGCTGGCTGAGTCTGCTCAGTTTTCGCTGGCGCGCTCAGATTTTCCCACTCGCTTCCTTTGCTGGTCTTGTTGCTGTTGATATTGCCAAGCGCCAGACTGATGATGAAGAACAGCGTAGCCAGAATCGCCGTTGTGCGGGTCATGAAGTTCGCAGAACCACTTGAACCAAACAGCGTACCGGAAGCGCCTGCTCCGAAGGAGGCTCCCATATCAGCGCCTTTACCTTGCTGCAGCATGATCAGCGCTACGAGAGCGATGGCTACAATAAGGAAAATAACTAAAAGAGCTTCGTACATAATCAACCTGTTCCTTGCGGATTTGCCGCATACCAATGCTTCGACCAATTAGCAGGATTTTTGTTTCCCACTGAAGCGGGTGTGAATACTAACCAAAGCGAATGTGCTTCGCAAGGGCAATTTTGACGCATTGTATCAACTGCGGAAAAAAACAGCAAAAAGCCATCAATTGCTCACAACAAAGGCGGCAAGCGCCGCCTTTTTAATCACTTAACGTGAAAAACTATGCAGCTTTTACGGCATCCGCAATACGGTGTGCAAATTCATTTACCTGCGCCTCATCTTCGCCTTCCACCATTACGCGGATCAGCGGTTCGGTTCCAGATTTACGCAGCAGAACACGCCCACGGTTGCCCAGGGCTGCTTCAACGTCAGCCATCACCGCTTTCACATTTTCATTTTCCAGCGGATCGCCTTTACCGGCGGTGAAACGCACATTCACCAGGATCTGCGGGAACATTTTCATGCCGCTGCAGAGATCGTGCAGGCTCATATGGTTGCGCGCCATGGCGGCAACAACCTGCAGCGCAGCGACGATACCGTCTCCGGTGGTGGTTTTATCCAGCAGGATCACGTGGCCTGAGTTTTCAGCCCCGATGCGCCAGCCTTTTTCCTGCAGTTTTTCCAGCACATAGCGGTCGCCCACTTTTGCACGGACAAACGGAATACCCAGCTGTTTCAGCGCCAGCTCCAGACCCATGTTGCTCATCAGCGTGCCTACTGCACCACCGCGCAACTGGCCCTGACGCAGACCTTCACGCGCAATGATATAGAGGATCTGGTCGCCGTCGACCTTATTACCTTCGTGATCGACCATGATCACGCGATCGCCGTCGCCATCCAGTGCGATGCCCAGATCGGCTTTTTCCGCCAGAACTCGCGCCTGCAGAGCACGAACGTCAGTCGCCCCCACCTGTTCGTTAATATTCAGGCCATCAGGCTCACAGCCGATGGTAATCACGTTCGCACCCAGTTCGCGGAAAACATTCGGCGCAATGTGATAGGTCGCACCGTTGGCGCAGTCCACCACAATTTTAAGATGGGCCAGGCTCAGTTCGTTCGGGAAAGTACCTTTGCAGAATTCGATGTAACGACCCGCGGCATCGACAATGCGGTTCGCTTTGCCCAGCTCGGCGGAGTCGACACAGGTGATCTCTTTTTCCATCTCTGCTTCGATCGCCTCTTCCACTTCATCCGGCAGCTTGGTGCCATCGATGGAGAAGAATTTAATGCCGTTGTCATAAAACGGGTTATGCGAGGCCGAAATCACAATCCCTGCTTCAGCACGGAAAGTACGCGTCAGATATGCCACAGCAGGCGTTGGCATTGGGCCAGTGAAGGAAGCGGAAAGCCCCGCGGCAGCCAGACCGGCCTCCAGCGCTGACTCCAGCATATACCCGGAGATACGGGTATCTTTACCAATGATGATTTTACGGGAGCCATGACGCGCAAGGACTTTACCCGCTGCCCAGCCCAGTTTCAGTACAAAATCAGGGGTGATTGGCGCATCACCCACGCGCCCACGAATACCATCGGTACCAAAATATTTACGATTACTCATAGCGTTTGTTTTCCTTCGCTGCCAGTGTAGCTTCCACTACACGCATGGCTTCTACTGTTTCTTTAACGTCATGGACACGAATAATGTGCGCGCCCTGCATCGCCGCAATTACAGCGCAGGCCAGACTTCCGCTCAGACGTTCGCTCGGCCCTACATTCAGTAACTGACCAATCATCGACTTTCTCGACATACCAACCAGCAATGGCAGGTCGAAATGATGGAATTCCGATAAGCGCGCAAGCAGCTCATAATTGTGAGAGAGATTTTTACCGAAACCGAACCCCGGGTCGAGCAGCAATTTCTCTTTTGCGATACCCGCACGTTCACAACGTGCAATATGCTCAATAAAGAAGCGATTTACGTCGGCATAAACATCGTCATACTTTGGCGCTTCCTGCATGGTTTTCGGCTGTCCTTGCATGTGCATCAGGCAAACCGGTAGCCCGGTCTCCGCGGCCGCCTCCAGTGCGCCAGGCTCCGTCAGCGAGCGAATATCATTGATGATGTGAGCACCCACTCTCGCGACTTCACGGATCACTTCAGGTTTAGACGTATCGACGGAGATCCACACCTCGAACCGCTGTGCGATAGCTTCAACCACAGGCACCACGCGCGCCAGTTCTTCTTCCACCGAAACGTCTGCCGCCCCAGGGCGCGTCGATTCCCCGCCTACGTCAATGATGGTGGCGCCCGCGTTAATCATCAAATTTGCGTGCTTCACAGCCTCGATAAGCGTGTTATGCGTGCCGCCGTCAGAGAAGGAGTCAGGCGTGACATTCAGGATACCCATCACATGCGGATGTGAGAGATCGAGATGCGAGTCCTGGGCGAATAGTTTCATGGTCAAATCCCTGGTATCAATATGGTTTTACAGAAAAGAAAAACCCCGGAGCAAGCTCCAGGGTTTGAGGTGCAAACATAGATTTCAACAGCAGTGACTTACTTGTCGCCCAACTGTTCTGACATGGTGTTGCCCGGGTTCGGCGTACGCGGTTCATCGACCGGACGCGGCGCACGCGGTGTGCCATTGTTGTCAGAATTGTTGGAAGCGCCTGGGTCTTCCCAACCCGCTGGCGGACGCACTTCGCGGCGAGCCATCAAGTCGTCAATCTGCGGAGCATCGATGGTCTCATATTTCATGAGCGCATCTTTCATCGAATGCAGAATGTCCAGGTTATCGTTCAGGATCTGACGGGCGCGATTGTAGTTACGCTCGATCAGCAGCTTCACTTCCTGGTCAATGATACGTGCGGTTTCATCGGACATGTGTTTCGCTTTCGCCACGGAGCGGCCCAGGAACACTTCGCCTTCTTCTTCCGCATACAGCAGGGGACCCAGCTTCTCGGAGAAGCCCCATTGGGTCACCATGTTACGCGCCAGGTTGGTCGCGACTTTAATGTCGTTGGACGCACCGGTCGAAACATGCTCCGCGCCGTAAATAATCTCTTCAGCCAGACGACCGCCGTAAAGGGTTGAAATCTGACTTTCCAGCTTCTGACGACTGGCGCTGATGGCATCGCCTTCCGGCAGGAAGAACGTCACACCCAGCGCACGACCGCGCGGAATAATCGTCACTTTATGCACCGGATCGTGTTCCGGCACCAGGCGACCGATAATCGCGTGACCGGCTTCGTGGTAAGCCGTGGACTCTTTCTGCGCTTCCGTCATCACCATGGAGCGACGTTCCGCACCCATCATGATTTTGTCTTTCGCTTTCTCGAACTCCACCATCGACACAACGCGTTTGTTACCGCGAGCAGCAAACAGTGCAGCTTCGTTGACCAGGTTTGCCAGGTCAGCACCGGAGAAGCCCGGCGTACCACGCGCGATGATTGCCGCGTCGACATCAGGTGCCAGCGGTACGCGACGCATGTGAACTTTCAGAATCTGTTCACGACCACGTACATCCGGAAGACCAACCACAACCTGACGGTCGAAACGGCCTGGACGCAGCAGCGCAGGGTCAAGAACGTCCGGACGGTTAGTCGCCGCGATAACAATAATACCTTCGTTACCTTCGAAGCCATCCATCTCAACCAGCATCTGGTTCAGCGTCTGTTCACGTTCATCGTGACCACCGCCCAGGCCTGCGCCACGCTGGCGGCCTACGGCGTCGATTTCATCGATGAAGATAATGCACGGTGCTGCCTTCTTGGCCTGCTCGAACATGTCACGCACACGAGATGCACCAACACCCACGAACATTTCAACGAAGTCAGAACCTGAAATAGTAAAGAACGGCACCTTCGCTTCACCCGCGATGGCTTTCGCCAGCAGGGTTTTACCGGTACCCGGAGGCCCCACCATCAGAACGCCTTTCGGGATCTTACCGCCCAGTTTCTGGAAACGGCTCGGCTCGCGCAGGTATTCAACCAGTTCGCCCACTTCTTCTTTTGCTTCGTCGCAACCTGCAACGTCGGCAAATGTGGTCTTGATCTGATCTTCCGTTAGCATACGCGCCTTGCTCTTACCGAACGACATGGCACCTTTGCCACCGCCGCCCTGCATCTGGCGCATAAAGAAGATCCAGACGCCAATAAGAAGCAGCATCGGGAACCAGGAGATGAAGATAGAAGCCAGCAGGCTTGGTTCTTCTGGCGGCTCGCCTACCACCTTGACGTTTTTGGTCAGAAGGTTATCAAGCAGCTTAGGATCGTTCACCGGGATGTAAGTCGTGTAACGGTTACTATCTTTCTTGGTAACGTTGATCTCACGTCCGTTGATACGCGCTTCGCGAACCTGGTCCTGATTGACCTCCTGCAGGAAGGTAGAATAATCCACCTTGCGGCCATTCGACTCGCTGGGCCCAAAGCTCTGGAATACTGACATCAGCACAACGGCAATGACCAGCCAGAGTATTAGGTTTTTCGCCATGTCACTCAAGGGATTAACCTCATATTACAACTGTGTTAAAAACAGCGTCAGGATACTCTATATCCCGTGTCATTCAAACTTTCGTCTGAAAGACGCGGGTTATCATTTTCGCCCGGTCGCTACAATATACACTTCTCGGGAACGGGCCCGGGAAGAGTCCGGCTTACGAACTTTAACCTTCGCAAACAGGGAGCGAATTTCCTTAAGATACTCCTCGAAACCTTCGCCCTGAAACACCTTCACAACAAAACTACCACCAGGCGCTAGTACATCACGACACATTTCTAACGCTAGCTCCACCAAATACATGGCGCGGGGGATATCCACCGCCGGTGTTCCACACATATTTGGTGCCATATCTGACATGACAACCTGGACCTTACTATCACCTACACGCTCAAGTAGCGCTTTCAGCACTAATTCATCACGAAAGTCGCCCTGAAGGAAGTCGACACCGACGATGGGATCCATTGGTAAAAGGTCGCATGCGATGATTCGGCCCGTTCCGCCGATCTGCGTAACCGCATACTGGGACCATCCGCCAGGTGCTGCACCGAGATCGACAACCGTCATTCCCGGCTTAAAAAGTTTGTCACTTTGCTGTATTTCATCAAGTTTAAACCAGGCACGGGAACGCAACCCCTTTTTCTGTGCCTGTTGAACATATTTATCGCTAAAGTGTTCCTGAAGCCAGCGGCTGGAGCTGGCAGAACGCTTTTTACCTGTCATTTAACATTTCCGTCCTGGTTCATCGTTACTTGCCTGTGACGTAAATTTCTACGCAGCTATTTGGCGATATAAGGGAGATGGCGGTAGAATGAACCGTTTTCAATCCCAACGTAAGCAAAAATATACGATGAATCTGAGTACTAAACAAAAACAGCACCTTAAAGGTCTGGCACATCCGCTCAAGCCTGTAGTCATGCTTGGCAACAATGGTTTGACCGAAGGGGTGCTTGCCGAGATTGAACAAGCGCTGGAACACCACGAGCTGATCAAGGTGAAAATCGCCTCTGAAGACCGAGACACTAAAAACCTGATCGTGGAAGCCATCGTGCGTGAAACGGGTGCCTGTAATGTACAGGTCATCGGTAAAACGCTGGTGCTCTATCGCCCATCTAAAGAGCGTAAAATCTCGCTGCCACGCTAAGGATATCCTGAATCGAACACATTTTCTGTGTAAAACGAGGGATTTCTGTCAGCAGGTGAGCAAAATGCCACGCTCCTTGAGTTGATAAAAGGCCGCTATGCGGCCTTTTTCTTTTCTTTACAATGTATCAACATCTTAGTCGAGATGCGAATTACAGGTATTCAACCTTAATAATTTCGTATTCCACTTCGCCACCCGGGGTGCGGATAGTGACAACATCATCCTGCTCTTTGCCAATCAGGCCGCGAGCAATCGGGGAGTTCACCGAAATGAGATTCTGTTTAAAGTCCGCTTCATCATCACCCACGATGCGATAAGTCTGCTCTTCGTCATTGTCCAGGTTCAGCACGGTAACGGTTGAACCAAAAATGACGCGGCCATTGTTAGGCATTTTGGTGATATCGATAACCTGCGCATTGGACAGTTTTGCTTCGATATCTTTAATACGCCCTTCACAGAAGCCCTGCTGCTCACGCGCCGCGTGGTATTCAGCATTCTCTTTCAGGTCGCCATGCTCACGCGCATCCGCGATAGCGGCGATGATTTCAGGGCGACGAACGGATTTCAGAAAATCCAGCTCTTCGCGCAGTTTTTCGGCACCACGTAAGGTCATCGGAATAGCTTGCATTTGTTATACCTCTTAAACATTCCTGTTGGGAGCAGTGTTCCCTGCCCCGGCCCCCATGAGCGGGCCAGAAGCAAAAAGAAAACCGACCCGGGAGCGAAGCCCCAGGTCAGCAACAATTTTCAATTTGATACGCATTTTACCGCGAAGTTCACTATGGGTCATCGTTTACTTTGCAGTGCTATGCACCGTAGTATGACGGTTTGTTTTCGGGTTGTTAGCGCGAGATTATGCGATTTTCCAGATTTATCATCGGATTGACTACCAGTATAGCGTTCAGCGTTCAGGCCGCGAATGTTGATGAGTACATTAATCAGCTACCCGCAGGTGCCAACCTTGCCTTGATGGTGCAGAAGGTCGGGGCGCAGTCGCCAGAGATTGACTATCACAGTCAACAGATGGCGCTGCCTGCCAGTACCCAGAAGGTGATCACCGCACTCGCCGCCCTGCTTCAGCTTGGGCCTGACTTCCGTTTTACCACCACGCTCGAGACCAAAGGCAACATCGAGGGTGGCGAACTGAAAGGCGATCTTATCGCCCGTTTCGGGGGAGATCCTACGTTTAAACGCCAGGATATCCGCAACATGGTCGCGTCGCTGAAAAAATCTGGCGTGCAGAAGATTGATGGCAATGTGTTAATCGACACCTCTATTTTTGCCAGCCACGATAAAGCACCAGGATGGCCGTGGAACGACATGACACAATGCTTTAGCGCTCCGCCAGCCGCCGCGATTGTGGATCGTAACTGCTTCTCCATTTCACTTTACAGCGCGCCAAAACCGGATGATTTAGCGTTTATTCGCGTGGCGTCTTACTACCCGGTGACGATGTTCAGCCAGGTTCGTACCCTCGCAAAAGGCTCCCCGGATGCGCAGTATTGCGAGCTGGACGTGGTGCCAGGCGATCTTAACCGCTTCACGCTGACCGGGTGCCTGACACAGCGCGCCGACCCATTGCCGCTGGCCTTTGCGATACAGGATGGCGCAAGCTATGCGGGTGCCATTCTCAAGGATGAACTGAAGCAAGCGGGAATAACCTATTCCGGTACCCTGCTGCGCCAGACGCAGGTCAATCAACCCGGTACGGTGATCGCCAGCAAACAATCTGCGCCGCTGCACGATTTGCTACGGATTATGCTGAAAAAGTCTGACAACATGATTGCTGACACGGTGTTCCGCATGATTGGTCACGCGCGTTTCGGCGTGCCAGGAACCTGGCGTGCGGGTTCCGACGCCGTACGTCAGATCCTGCGCCAACAGGCGGGGATCGATCTTGGCAACACCATTGCCGTCGATGGCTCTGGGTTATCGCGGCATAATTTGATCTCCCCGGCAACGATGATGCAAGTACTTCAGTACATTGCACAACATGACACTGAGCTAAACTTTATTTCGATGCTGCCACTTGCCGGACATGACGGTTCACTTCAGTACCGTGCCGGCCTTCATGCGGCCGGGGTGGATGGAAAAGTTTCAGCCAAGACAGGTTCACTGCAGGGGGTTTATAACCTTGCAGGCTTCATCACTACCGCCAGCGGGCAACGCATGGCATTCGTGCAGTATCTTTCCGGCTATGCCGTCGAACCGACCGACCAGCGTAATCGTCGTATTCCACTGGTTCGCTTCGAAAGCAGGCTTTATAAGGACATCTACCAGAATAACTAGCGATGAAACTACTCATAGTTGAAGACGATCTGTTATTGCAGGAAGGGCTGGCTCTGGCGCTGGCCAATGAAGGATATGCCCTCGACTGCGCCGCCACGGCGGCTGAGGCGGATGCCCTGATCCAGAGCGGCGAATACAGTCTGGTGATCCTCGATTTAGGCTTACCGGATAAAGACGGCGCTACGCAGTTAAGCCAGTGGCGCCGCCGGGGTATCGCCAATCCGGTATTGATCCTGACAGCACGGGATGCCATTGAAGATCGTATCAACGGCCTCGATTCTGGCGCTGATGATTACCTGGTGAAACCGTTTGCCCTTGCGGAGCTTCAGGCGCGGGTAAGGGCGTTGATTCGTCGTTATCAGGGACACAGCGATAACTTACTGACCGACGGCGATATTACGCTGAATCTGCAAACCCAGCAGGTGCTGTGCCAGTCCCTGCCGGTTGAAGTAACCCCTAAAGAGTTTGCGCTGCTGACGCGCCTGATTATGCGCAGCGGACAAACGGTACACCGCGAAACCCTGCAGCAGGATATTTATTCCTGGCAGGACGATCCCGGCTCAAATACCCTCGAAGTGCATATTCACAATCTGCGTCGCAAACTGGGTAAAGACCGGATTAAAACTGTCCGAGGCGTAGGCTACCGTCTGGAGAGCCAGAAATGAACAGCATGCGTCGGCGATTAATGGTTCTGCTGGCGGTCATTCTGTTATTTTTCCAGCTGATAAGCGTGATCTGGCTCTGGCATGAAAGCCGTGAACAGATTGGTTTTCTGGTCAACGAAACGCTCTCGGCGAAATCGCGCAATAATCATGTCGAGAAAGAGATCCGTGAAGCGATTGCCTCGCTGCTGGTCCCCTCTCTGGTGATGGTCGGTTTTACGCTGTGCTTCTCATTCTGGGCGGTCACCTGGATAACCCGGCCGCTGAATCAACTGCGCGTCAGCCTGGCGAACCGCTCGGCGGATAACTTAACCCCACTCCCTGTCTATTCCGACATGGAAGAAATTGGTGCCGTCACAACCTCGCTCAACCAGCTCCTCGCCCGTTTGGATCACACCATTCAACAGGAACGTCTCTTCACCGCGGACGCCGCTCACGAGCTGCGAACGCCGCTTGCGGGGATCAGACTGCATCTGGAACTGATGGCGCAGTCCGGCTCTCCACAGGCCACGACGTTAATTACCCGTATCGATCAGCTGATGCACACGGTTGAGCAACTGCTGATGTTGTCCCGTGCCGGACAGGCGATGGCGAGCGGTCACTATGAAACCGTCAACTGGACAGACGATATCATCATGCCGCTCGGTCTTGGACATGAAGCCAAAGAGCATACGGTGATATGGCCGGACAAAAGTCCGCTCACGGTGCAGGGTGATGCGGTACTTCTGCGTTTGATGCTGCGCAATCTGCTTGAGAACGCCGGGCGCTACAGTCCGTCAGGCACAACGATTCGCGTGACTCTGGCCGACGTTGACGGGGGGACACAGGTCAGCGTTATCGATCAGGGGCCGGGAATAGATGAAGCGCACCGCCAGTCGATTACTGAACCGTTCCGTCGTCTTGACCAGCGCTATGGTGGCAGCGGCCTGGGGCTGAGCATTGTGCAACGTATCGTGCAGCTCCACCACGGCAAGCTGACGCTGGAGAATGGTGCTGAGGGCGGCTTAATCGCCAGCTGCTGGCTGCCGTCCAGCCTGCAATAAAAAAGCCCCCTTCCGGGGGCTTTAAACTGCGATTAGTGCTTGTAGATGAACTCGACACCTTCTTCGTCGTCTTCATCCCAGTCGTCGTCCCAGTCTTCTTCCTCTTCCACTTCCAGCTCTTCGAGCTGTTGGCGGTGGTAGTCATCCCACATGAATTCGACTTTTTCTGGCTGTTTCGCTTCTTCAGCCTGAACAACCGGGTTCTCGATGATAAAGGTCATCACATCCCAGCACAGATCTTTCACGCCAACCTGGCTTGCCGCGGAGATCAGGTAGTATTTATCTTCCCAGCCCATCGCTTCAGCAATGGCTTTCGCTTTCGCTTCCGCTTCGGCTTTATCCATCAGATCGATCTTGTTAAAGACCAGCCAGCGCGGCTTGTTCGCCAGTTTTTCGCTGTATTTTTCCAGCTCGCCGATAATGATGCGGGCATTTTCTACCGGATCGGAACCGTCGATTGGATCGATATCGATGAGATGCAGCAGTACGCGGCAGCGCTCAAGGTGTTTCAGGAAGCGGATACCCAGACCGGCACCTTCTGCAGCACCTTCAATCAGACCCGGGATATCAGCAACCACAAAGCTCTTCTCGTTATCCATACGGACAACGCCCAGGCTTGGTACCAGCGTGGTAAACGGATAATCCGCCACTTTTGGCTTAGCTGCAGAGACCGCGCGAATAAACGTCGATTTACCGGCGTTTGGCATACCCAGCATCCCGACATCGGCCAGAAGCATCAGCTCCAGCTGCAGATCGCGCTTGTCGCCCGGCGTACCCATCGTTTTCTGACGCGGGGTACGGTTTACGGACGATTTGAAACGGCTGTTACCCAGACCGTGCCAGCCGCCTTTCGCCACCATCAGACGCTGACCGTGTTTGGTCATATCGCCCATGGTTTCGCCCGTCCCCTGGTCAATCACACGCGTACCGACCGGAACCTTAATGGTCACGTCTTTACCGCGTTTGCCCGTACAGTCACGGCTTTGACCGTTCTGACCACGCTCAGCGCGGAAGGATTTTTCGAAACGGTAGTCGATCAGCGTGTTGAGGTTCTCATCCGCCTCCAGCCACACGTCACCGCCGTCCCCACCGTCACCGCCGTCAGGACCGCCACGTGGAATATATTTCTCACGGCGGAAGCTCACGCAACCATTGCCGCCATCACCTGCCACGACCAGGATTGTCGCTTCATCAACAAACTTCATTTTACTCTCCGTAACTCATTCGCCTGAGCGGGGGACTACTACGACCGCTTCATTTTTGCGCCAACGCCCCCAAAGACGATGACCAATGGCGGAATACATCGCGCCCGCAACCACGACAAACGCACCGAGATAGCCCAACATGTTGAGCATCGGTCTGACGAAGACATCGGGCCAGGCCATTGATAACAAATCTGAAAATAACAGCGTAAACAGCGGGGTAAGCGTAATGAGTGCGCTCACCTGTGCTGCCTGCCAGCGCGCCATCGCTTCGGCCAGCGCGCCATAACCGACCAGCGTGTTCAGCCCACAAAAAATGAGGCACGCCAGTTGCCAGTCGCTAAGCTGGGTGATCACACCCGGTTTTGCTAACGGCAATAATGCTATTGTACACAAAGTGTACAGCAAAAAGAGGATCTGCTGTGAGGCCAAACGACGCAATAACACCTTTTGCGCGACGCCATAACTCACCCAAACCGTTGCTGCTCCCACACCGAAGATCACACCCCAGGTGTAATCCGTCAGTCGGGTAAAAATCTCTATCAGACTGGTGTTGAAGAACATCACCAGACCACAGAGCAACATGCTCGCCCCGATAATTTGCGTGCCACGCATCTTCTCCTTGAGGATAAAGACGCTGGCGACCATCATGCCGACCGGTGAAAGCTGACCAATCACCTGCGACGCCGTGGGGCTAAGATACTGCAGGGAAGAACTGAACAGTATGAAGTTACCGAACAGGCCACCCGTCGCGATAGCCAGCAACACCAGCCAGCGCGGTTTACGGAAGATACGCAACGGCGGAAGCTTACCTTTGATCGCGAGGATGGCCCCAAGGCCGATACTTGCCATCAGAAAGCGATAAAACACCACCGTTGGCGGCTCCATCACTTCCAGTACCTGCTTCATTGCAATTGGCAGCGCACCCCAGCACATTGCGGTCGTGAGCGCCAAAAGAATACCAATGCCGGCCTGCTGCTTCATGCCCGTTTTCCCTACAGAAAAAATTACCGGGTTTCCAATGTAAAAAGCCCCGCAACAGGTTGCGGGGCTTTAATCCGTTACCGGACCGAGAAAACCTTACTCAGCAACGATGCTGATGTATTTACGGTTGTTCGGGCCTTTAACTTCAAATTTCACTTTACCGTCTGCTTTAGCAAACAGAGTGTGGTCACGACCGCAACCTACGTTGTTGCCAGCGTGGAATTTGGTGCCACGTTGACGAACAATGATGCTACCCGCCAGAACGGATTCGCCACCGAAACGCTTAACGCCCAGGCGTTTAGCTTCTGAATCGCGACCGTTACGTGTGGAGCCGCCAGCCTTTTTATGTGCCATTTAAATCTCTCCTCAGGTCTTAGGCGCTGATGCCAGTAATTTTCACATCAGTGAACCACTGACGGTGGCCCTGCTGCTTACGGTAGTGTTTACGACGACGAAACTTAACGATTTTAACTTTCTCGCCACGACCGTGAGCAACAACTTCAGCTTTGATAACGCCGCCATCAACGAAAGGAACGCCGATTTTGACTTCTTCACCGTTTGCGATCATCAGAACTTCTGCGAACTCAACAGATTCGCCAGTTGCGATGTCCAGCTTTTCCAGGCGAACGGTCTGACCTTCGCTTACTCGGTGTTGTTTACCACCACTTTGGAAAACCGCGTACATATAAACTCCGCTTCCGCGCACATCCTCGTATGAATCAGAGTGCGCTATAAATATTCACAATAGGGCGCGAATATTACGCAAAACGCGAGCCTTTGACAAGTGCTACCATCAATACATGAAGAAAAAAAACACAACGCGTAAGGTAACGTTTATCTGAGCCGTTTTTTCAGTACAATCAGCACTACTATTGATAAACCTAACCCTTCGTTACCCCATTGAAGATGGGATAAACAGGATAAAAAGCCCGGCTTTTGCGATGAATTTAGAAAAAATCAACGAGTTAACCGCGCAAGATATGGCGGGTGTGAATGCAGCAATCCTGGAGCAACTCAATTCTGACGTTCAGCTGATCAATCAGTTGGGCTATTACATCGTCAGCGGCGGCGGTAAACGCATTCGCCCGATGATTGCCATCCTGGCTGCCCGAGCCGTCGGCTATCAGGGAAATGCTCACGTCACGATCGCGGCACTGATCGAATTTATTCACACTGCGACGCTTCTTCATGATGATGTTGTGGATGAATCAGACATGCGCCGGGGTAAAGCCACCGCCAACGCCGCCTTTGGCAATGCTGCCAGCGTCCTGGTGGGGGATTTTATCTATACCCGTGCCTTCCAGATGATGACCAGCCTGGGTTCGCTGAAAGTGCTGGAGGTCATGTCTGAAGCCGTTAACGTGATTGCTGAGGGCGAAGTGCTTCAGCTGATGAACGTCAACGACCCTGACATCACCGAAGAAAACTACATGCGCGTGATTTACAGCAAAACTGCGCGCCTGTTTGAAGCGGCTGCACAGTGTTCCGGCATTCTGGCTGGCTGTAGCGAAGCCCAGGAAAAAGGGCTGCAGGACTATGGCCGTTATCTGGGTACCGCATTCCAGCTGATTGATGATTTGCTGGATTACAGTGCAGACGGCGAAACGCTCGGCAAAAACGTGGGTGATGACCTGAACGAAGGCAAACCGACGCTGCCGCTACTCCATGCGATGCGCAACGGGTCAGCCGACCAGGCGAAAATGATCCGTGAAGCGATCGAGCAGGGAAATGGTCGTCATCTTCTGGAACCCGTGCTGGAAACAATGGCCATTTGCGGATCGCTGGACTGGACGCGTCAGCGTGCCGAAGAAGAGGCGGATAAAGCCATCGCCGCACTTCAGGTTATCCCGGACAGCCCATGGCGCGATGCGCTCATTGGTCTTGCCCATATCGCCGTTCAGCGCGACCGTTAATCCTGCTCTCCCCTCCCCGCGGCCCTCGCGGGGAGATTCCAGTACACACCTGTATATTCCTCTTTCACGTAAACGCACCGGTTTACAGACCGCATGAATAAAGCCATGCCTTATTCTGAATATCCCTACCAGTAACGCGAACTTTTTAGAACAAGAAATTGAAATGGGTATAGTAAGGCCAGTCGTTTCAGACGAAATGGCGTAAGTGAATCCGAACTTAAGGACAGCGTTATGGACACGAAATTTATCGACTGGCACACAGCAGATATCATTGCGGCACTGCGCAAAAAAGGCACATCACTGGCTGCGGAATCTCGCCGCCATGGCCTGAGTTCTTCAACCCTGGCAAATGCCCTTACGCGCCCCTGGCCGAAGGGAGAGTTGATCATTGCGACGGCGCTGGATACGCATCCGTGGGTGATCTGGCCTTCGCGTTACCACGATCCCATTACCCATGAATTTATCGACAGATCGCGCATGATCCGCCAGAGGAAAGTGAAGAAAGACCCGCAGGAATAGCGGTTTTTTTGACAGGAACAGCAACCCCCCGGTCATTTCTGGCAGGGGGCTGCCGGAACGATTACTCGCCCTTCACACGCTCGATATTCGCACCCAGCGCGCGCAGTTTATCTTCGATACGTTCATAGCCACGATCAATGTGATAAATACGATCAACGACCGTCGTCCCTTCCGCAATACAACCCGCCAGCACCAGGCTTGCAGATGCACGCAGATCGGTTGCCATCACCTGAGCACCAGACAGTTTCTCAACGCCGTGGCAAATCACGGTATTACTCTCGATCTCAGCATGTGCGCCCATACGGATCAGTTCCGGTACGTGCATAAAGCGATTTTCAAAGATGGTCTCGGTAATGAACCCCGTCCCTTCCGCCACCAGGTTTAACAGGGTGAACTGCGCCTGCATATCGGTCGGGAAAGCAGGATGCGGAGCTGTACGCACGTTTACCGCTTTTGGACGGTTGCCGTGCATGTCCAGGCTGATCCAGTCTTCACCGATTTCGATATCAGCGCCTGCGTCACGCAGTTTCGCCAGCACCGCATCCAGGGTATCTGGCTGCGCGTTGCGGCAGGTAATTTTCCCGCCTGAAATCGCGGCAGCAACCAGGAACGTCCCGGTTTCGATACGGTCTGGCAGGACGCGGTACACGCCGCCGCCCAGACGCTCAACGCCTTCGATGGTGATACGGTCGGTGCCCTGGCCGGTGATCTTCGCACCCAGCGCCACGAGGAAGTTCGCGGTATCCACAATCTCCGGTTCACGCGCGGCGTTTTCGATGATGGTAGTACCTTCTGCCAGCGTTGCCGCAGACATGATGGTGACGGTGGCACCAACGCTCACTTTGTCCATGACAATGTGCGCGCCTTTCAGGCGGCCATTCACAGACGCTTTAACATAACCTTCTTCGAGTTTGATCTCGGCGCCCAGTTTCTCCAGGCCAAAGATGTGCAGGTCAACCGGACGTGCGCCGATTGCGCAGCCACCCGGCAGGGAAACCTGACCCTGACCAAAACGTGCCACCAGCGGGCCAAGCGCCCAGATGGATGCACGCATGGTTTTCACCAGATCGTAAGGTGCAGAGAAGTTGTTTACGTTGCTGGCGTCGATCCAGACGGAACCGTTACGCTCAACTTTGGTGCCCAGCTGGCTGAGCAACTTCATGGTGGTGTCGATATCTTTCAGCTTCGGTACGTTCTGAATTTCTACCGGCTCTTCCGCGAGCAGCGCAGCAAAGAGGATGGGCAGCGCGGCATTTTTTGCGCCAGAAATTGTGACTTCGCCCTGGAGACGCGTTGGCCCCTGTACACGAAATTTATCCATTGTGTGCTCTCTTATAAATTCAACCGTGCTGCGGGCGTGTCGCCCACAACTCAAAAACCGTTTAGTTTGCGATCGCGTGCCCACTCTTGAGGGGTGAACGCTTTAATCGACAGGGCGTGGATGCGGTTATCCGCAATGTATTCCATCAGCGGCGCGTATACAGCCTGCTGTTTCTTCACACGGCTCATACCGTCGAACATCTCACCCACAGCAATAACCTGGAAGTGACTGCCATCGCCAGTGACGTGGGCTTCCTGAAGGGAGAGTGCATTCATCAGCACTGTCTGGATTTCATGATTTTCCATGGGTTCTTAATCATCTGATAGTGAAAACAAGCCCAACATCTTAGAGCAAAGTGGCGTCGTCTTAAACAAGCAAAAAGCCCCGACGTTGAATCTGTCAGGGCTTTCAGAAGTAACGCACTGAAAATATTAACGAGGCAGTACGTCCTGAGGGAGATTATAGAGCTGGGCCAGGGTGACCACATTATCGCTCGCCGCGTGCAGCGTAACGCTTGTCCCCTGCTTTTTCCCCACGGCAACAAGATGGGCCAGCAGCGCGACGCCTGCCGTGTCCACCCGTGAAATGCCGCTCAGATCGATAACCGTCACGCCCTGCATCGCTTCAAAACGTTTGTCCCAGAGCGGGTTCAGCAGATCCTGGTCGAGTTCACCCGTCAGCTTCAACGTCTCACCCTCACGCGACCAGCTCAGTTGATCCGACATTACTTCTTCTCGTCCAGAGAGATTTTCTGACGCGAGATAGACTGCAGCTGTGCGGTCAGGCCATCAATGCCTTTGGTGCGCAGCAGGTCACTCCACTCGTTCTGTTTAGTGGTGATCATGCTCACCCCTTCGGCAATCATGTCATAGGCCTGCCAGTGACCGGTCTGGCTGTTTTTACGCCACTGGAAGTCCAGGCGTACTGGCGGACGGCCATTAGGATCGATAATCGTGACGCGGATAGGAATGATAGTCGCGTCGCCCAGCGGCTGCTCTGGCGCAATCTGATAGGTCTGACCGTGATACATCGCCAGTGCCTGACCGTAAGCCTGTTTCAGGTATTCACGGAACGCGGCGAAATAGGCATCGCGCTGCGCCGGGGTCGCGTCTTTGTAATAACGGCCCAGAACCAGCGCACCCGCATATTTGATCTGCACGTACGGCAGCAGCTCTTGATCAACCACGTCGCGCAGATAATCAGGATTGGAACGAATTTTCGGCTGTTCGTTTTTAAGCCGGTCGAAGGTCTTCTTCGCAGCCTCATCCATCAGTTTGTACGGGTTACTCTGATCCGCAGCATGCGCCGCGGTGAGAGGGGCAATGACCAGCATGGCAACCATTAACAGTCGTTTAAACATGAATGACTTCTCCTGAAATTAATTCGTCGTGCCTGGTGTCGGTGCGACACTGGCAGGATCTTCGCTCTGCGCAGGGGCAGCGTCGGACTTCTTATCATCTCCTTTACTGTTATAAAGGAACTGACCAATCATATCCTCCAGTACCATCGCGGACTTCGTATCCTGGATTACGCTACCGTCTTTAAGGATAGTCGTTCCCAGCTCCGGGTCTTCAAAACCGACGTTAAGCGCCAGATATTGCTCACCCAACAGGCCGGAAGTGCGGATAGAAAGCGAGCTGGTGTCCGGGATATGGTTGTAACGCTCTTCAATATCCATCGACACGCGCGGCAGATAGGTTTTCTCATCAAGCGTAATGTCAGAGACACGTCCGATGACCACCCCGCCTATACGTACCGGCGAGCGCGCCTTCAGCCCGCCGATGTTATCAAAGGTCGCATAAATGCGATAAGTCGGCTCGGTGCGCACAGACGTGATATCCGCCGCTCTCAGGCAGATAAACAGCGCGGCCAGCAACGCCAGTAACAGGAACACGCCGACCCAAATTTCATTTTTTCTCGTTTGCATGAACTCAATTCCCAAACATCAGTGCGGTGAGCACAAAATCCAGACCCAGTACGGCCAGCGACGAATGTACGACAGTACGTGTAGTTGCACGGCTGATGCCCGCCGAGGTCGGGATCGCATCATAGCCATTGAACAAGGCGATCCAGGTGACCGTAATGGCAAATACCACGCTTTTAATCAGACAGTTAACCAGATCCATTCGCAGATCGATGGCGTCCTGCATGGCCGACCAGAAGAAGCCCGCATCGATGCCCTTCCAGTGAACGCCAACCAGCGAGCCGCCCCAGATACCCACGGCGACAAAGAGGATCGTCAGGAGCGGTAAGGAAATCACCCCCGCCCAGAAGCGTGGCGAGATCACGCGACGCAGCGGGTCGACCGCCATCATCTCCATGCTGGAAAGCTGCTCGGTCGCACGCATCAGGCCAATTTCAGCGGTCAATGCTGACCCTGCACGCCCGGCGAACAACAGCGCCGCCACCACCGGCCCCAGTTCACGCAGCAGCGACAGCGCCACCAGCATGCCGAGGCTGGTTTCGGCACTGTAGGTCGTCAGAACGAGGTAGCCCTGCAGCCCCAACACCATGCCGATAAACAGACCGGAGACAATGATGATGAGCATCGACAGCACGCCGACATTATAGAGCTGCCGCACCAGTAGCGGTGCATGCTTACGGAATTCCGGCTTGCCGACCAGCGCGTTGAACAACATCAATCCGGCACGCCCGAACGTCCTGATGGTTTTTATGCCACGGTGTCCAAGAGCGGCCAATGCATTTAACAGCATCAGTGGCTTAACTCCCTATTCCCAGTAAATCGTCACGATAGTCGCCCGCCGGGTAGCGGAACGGCACAGGCCCATCCGCAATGCCGTCGAGGAACTGCCGTACACGCGGATCGCCGTTTTCCTGCAACGCCTGAGCGCTGCCATGCGCGACGATCCTTTTGTCTGCCACAATGTAGGCATAGTCGGCGATGCTCAGCACTTCCGGTACATCGTGAGAAACCACTATACAGGTTACACCGAGCGCGCTGTTCAGTTCAGAGATGAGCTTCACCAGCACGCCCATCGTGATAGGGTCCTGCCCGACGAACGGTTCGTCGAACATGATTAAATCGGGTTCTAAGGCGATGGCGCGTGCCAGCGCGGCGCGGCGTGCCATACCGCCGGACAACTCTGAGGGCATCAGTTTTGCAGCCCCTCGCAGCCCCACGGCCTCAAGCTTCATCATTACCGTACTTTTCAGCAGCTCTGGCGGCAGACTGGTGTGCTCGCGCAGCGGATAGGCCACGTTATCGAAGACGTTCATGTCCGTGAACAACGCTCCCGACTGGAAAAGCATACTCATGCGTTTACGAACAGTATACAGGCGCGATCGTGACATCTCGGGGATGTTTTCGCCGTCAAAGAGGATTTCACCGCTATCGGGTGGGATCTGGCCACCAATAAGGCGCAGCAGGGTCGTTTTACCGATCCCGGACGGCCCCATGATGGCAGTGATCTTGCCACGCGGTACGGTCAACGAAATATCATCGAATATCAATCTGTTGGCGCGAGAAAAACTCACACCCCGGACATCAACTAAATTCGCCATAGTGTGGCTCATTTATGGTTCCTTTCTTACCCTGCTCACGTTAAGCATGCAGACTGAATCAGCCCTAAACTCAGCATTTTTACAGAATATTAGCCGTTGAGGTTAGCGAAAGCTGGCATTTGTTTTACTTTTCCGGCGCATAAAGTCAAAATTAGGAATTCGTTACGCCTCAGACTGTATGCAGTCCTGCCATTCCATTCCTGCGCGATGGACCGACGAGTATACCTGAAGAAAGGACTTTTGATGCTTTTAGCAATAGCACTGTTAATAATTGGTTTACTTTTGGTGGTCTACAGTGCTGACCGTTTGGTATTTGCTGCATCTATCCTGTGCCGCCTGACTGGCGTACCGCCTGTCGTCATCGGGATGACCGTGGTCAGTGTCGGCACCTCGCTTCCTGAAATCATCGTCTCTGTCACGGCATCACTGCACGGTCAGTTAGACCTTGCCGTCGGCACCGCGATTGGTTCCAACATCGTCAATATCTTACTGATCCTTGGCCTGGCGGCCCTGCTCCATCCATTTCGCGTGCATTCTGATGTTCTGCGCCGTGAATTGCCGCTAATGTTAATCGTAAGCCTGCTGGCAGGGTGCGTATTTTATGATGGCGTACTGAGCTACGGTGACGGCATTTTCTTGCTGGCGCTGGCCGTTATCTGGCTGCTGTATAGTGTTAAAATCGCCCGTCTGGCAGAAAAACAGGGCCAGGATAGCCTGACGCGAGAGCAGGTCGCCGAACTCCCGCGTGAAGGCACGCTGCCTGTAGCGCTGCTGTGGCTCGGCGTCGCGCTGATCATCATGCCGATGGCCACGCGCATGGTCGTCGATAACGCCACGGTGCTGGCGAACTATTTCGCCATGAGTGAGCTCACCATTGGCCTGACGGTCATTGCCATTGGCACCAGTCTGCCGGAACTTGCCACCGCTATCGCAGGGGCACGTAAAGGTGAAGATGACATTGCCATAGGCAATATTATCGGTTCAAACATTTTTAATATCGCCATCGTGATGGGCCTGCCGGCCCTGATAACGCCCGGGCCTTTTAACCCCCTGGCATTCTCACGCGATTACGGGGTGATGTTGCTGGTCAGCGTCATTTTTGCCCTGCTCTGCTGGCGGCGGCAACGACAGATCGGCAAAGGCGCAGGGGCGCTGCTGACGGGTGGATTTATCGTATGGATGGCGATGCTGTACTGGCTTTCGCCTCTTCTCTCTGGGTAAACGGAAACGCATTATGTCGCAAATAGAATTGCAGCCGGGTTTTGACTTTCAGAAAGCAGGCAAAGAGGTTCTGGAGATTGAACGTGAAGGTCTGGCGCAGTTAGATCAGTACATTAATCAGGATTTTAGTCTGGCATGTGAGAAGATGTTCTACTGTGCCGGTAAAGTCGTGGTGATGGGCATGGGCAAGTCCGGTCACATTGGGCGCAAAATGGCGGCAACGTTTGCCAGCACCGGAACCTCTTCCTTCTTTGTACACCCGGGGGAAGCCGCGCACGGCGATCTGGGCATGGTAACGCCGCAGGATATCGTCATCGCGCTATCGAACTCCGGTGAGTCTAATGAGATCCTGGCGCTGATCCCCGTGCTGAAGCGGCTGCGGGTTCCGCTTATTTGCATGACCAGCCGCCCGGAAAGTAGCATGGCGCGCGCGGCGGATATTCACCTGTGCGTGAAAGTGCCTAAAGAAGCCTGCCCGCTGGGTCTTGCTCCAACGTCCAGCACGACCGCTGCGCTGGTCATGGGCGATGCGCTTGCCGTTGCGTTGCTGGAAGCCCGCGGTTTTACCCCGGAAGATTTCGCGCTTTCCCACCCAGGTGGCGCGCTCGGGCGTAAGCTTCTGCTTCGGGTTAACGATATTATGCACACTGGCGATGAGATCCCTCACGTCAGTAAAGAGGCCTCCCTGCGCGATGCACTGCTGGAGATCACCCGCAAGAATCTGGGTATGACGGTTGTGTGTGACGACCTGATGAAGATCCAGGGGATCTTCACCGATGGCGACCTGCGCCGCGTGTTCGACATGGGTGTTGATGTTCGCACGCTGGGCATCGCTGATGTGATGACGTCCGGCGGTATCCGTGTTCGTCCGGGTACGCTGGCGGTGGATGTGCTGAACCTGATGCAGTCCCGTCATATCACCTCAGTGATGGTTGCCGATGGCGACCAGTTGCTGGGTGTGGTACATATGCATGATCTGCTGCGCGCAGGCGTAGTGTAATGAAGGATAAGACAATGAGTAATGCGGGTGCATCCCTTGCAACCTGTTATGGTCCGGTCAGTACCCATATGATGGCAAAGGCGGAAAACATTCGCCTGCTCATCCTGGATGTGGATGGGGTACTCTCTGATGGCCTGATTTACATGGGCAATAATGGTGAAGAGCTGAAAGCGTTTAACGTTCGCGATGGCTACGGTATTCGTTGTGCGCTCACATCAGGCATCGACGTTGCCATTATCACCGGTCGGAAAGCTAAACTGGTTGAAGACCGTTGTGAAACGTTAGGCATTACCCATCTGTATCAGGGTCAGTCCGATAAGATGGCGGCGTTCAACGATTTACTGGGTAAACTGGCTGTCGCGCCGGAAAACGTGGCCTATGTCGGGGACGATCTGATTGACTGGCCGGTGATGGCTGAAGTCGGTCTGAGTATCGCCGTGGCCGATGCGCATCCGCTGCTGATCCCGCGCGCTGACTATGTCACCCATATCAACGGTGGCCGTGGTGCCGTACGTGAAGTCTGCGATCTGCTTTTGCTGGCGCAGGGCAAGCTTGATGAGGCCAAAGGGCAATCGATATGAGTAAAACCAGACGTTGGGTTATCATTCTGCTTTCGCTTGTCGCACTGGTATTGATTGGCGTGAACCTTGCCGATCGCGACGATACGCAGACGGAAGTGGTCAATACGAGCGAGCCAACCTATAAAAGCGATCACAGTGACACCGTGGTCTACAGCCCGGAAGGTGCGCTGAACTATCGCCTGATTGCCCAGCATGTTGAATATTTTTCAGATGACGGTATTTCGTGGTTTACCCAGCCAGTCATGACCACGTTTGATAAAGACAAAGTGCCGACGTGGTCGATTAAATCTGACCGGGCAAAACTGACGAATGACCGTATGCTTTATCTGTATGGCCACGTTGAAGTCAACGCCCTGACCGCTGACTCACAACTGCGCAAAATCACGACGGATAATGCACAGATCAACCTCGTGACCCAGGACGTGACGTCGCAGGATCTGGTCACACTGTATGGCACAACATTTAATTCCAGCGGTTTAAGAATGCGCGGGAACTTACGCAGCAAAAACGCCGAGCTGATTGAAAAGGTTAGAACCTCCTATGAAATTCAAAACAAACAAACTCAGCCTTAAAGTAATTATCGCCAGTGCGATGCTGGCGACCAGTCTTCCCGCGCTTGCTGTAACGGGCGATACTGACCAGCCTATCCATATCGAGTCCGACACGCAGTCGCTTGATATGCAAGGCAATGTCGTTACCTTTACCGGTAACGTCGTCATGACCCAGGGCACCATTAAAATCAACGCCGACAAAGTGGTCGTTACCCGTCCCGGTGGCGAGCAAGGCAAAGAGATCATTGATGGCTATGGCAACCCGGCAACCTTCTACCAGATGCAGGATAACGGCAAACCCGTGAAAGGCCGCGCCACACATATGCACTATGAGCTGGCGAAGGACCTGGTCATCCTGACCGGTAACGCTTATCTGGAACAGCTGGACAGCAACATCACCGGCGACCAAATCACCTATCTGGTGAAAGAGCAAAAAATGCAGGCCTCCAGCGAGAAAGGCAAACGCGTAACCACCGTGCTGGTTCCGTCGCAGCTGCAGGACAAAGGTAAGGGTCAGGCCCCGGCACAGAAGAAGAGTAACTAATTCGTTATGGCAACATTAACTGCAAAAAATCTCGCGAAGGCCTACAAGGGCCGCCGTGTCGTAGAAGATGTCAGTCTGACCGTCAACTCCGGCGAAATTGTAGGCCTGCTTGGCCCTAACGGTGCGGGCAAAACCACAACTTTCTACATGGTCGTTGGTATCGTGTCGCGCGATGCGGGCAACATCGTCATTGATGATGAAGATATCAGTCTTCTGCCGCTGCATGCGCGTGCGCGTCGCGGTATCGGCTATCTGCCGCAGGAAGCCTCCATTTTCCGCCGCCTGAGCGTCTTCGATAACCTGATGGCCGTCCTGCAAATTCGTGACGATCTGACCAGCGAACAGCGTCAGGACCGGGCTAACGAGCTGATGGAAGAGTTCCATATCGAACATCTTCGCGACAGCCTCGGTCAGGCGCTGTCCGGCGGTGAACGCCGTCGCGTTGAGATTGCGCGTGCGCTGGCTGCAAACCCGAAATTTATCCTTCTGGATGAACCGTTTGCAGGCGTTGACCCCATCTCCGTTATCGACATTAAACGTATCATTGAGCATCTGCGCGACAGCGGGCTTGGCGTACTGATCACTGACCATAACGTCCGTGAAACGCTGGCCGTGTGCGAACGCGCATACATCGTGAGCCAGGGCAATCTGATCGCCCACGGTACGCCGCAGCAGATCCTCGAAGATGATCATGTTAAGCGTGTCTACCTTGGGGAAGACTTCAGACTCTGATAGGGTAGAGGTAATGTAACGCCGAACCGGAGAAAAATGCTCTGAACATGAAGCAAGGTTTGCAATTACGGCTCAGCCAACAACTGGCGATGACGCCGCAGCTACAGCAGGCGATTCGCCTGTTGCAACTGTCCACCTTAGAACTCCAGCAGGAGCTCCAGCAAGCGCTGGATAGCAATCCGTTGCTGGAGCAAGCCGATCTTCATGAAGAGGTAGATACCCAGCAGTCGCAGGATACTGAAGCACTCGACACCGCCGATGCGCTCGAACAAAAAGAGATGCCGGACGAGCTTCCGCTGGATGCCAGCTGGGATGAAATCTACACCGCCGGAACCCCTTCCGGTACGCGTGCAGACTACCAGGACGATGAGCTACCGGTTTATCAGGGTGAAACTACCCAGTCACTGCAGGATTACCTGATGTGGCAGGTGGAACTTACCCCCTTCTCCGATACCGACCGCGCGATCGCGACATCCATTGTCGATGCCGTGGATGACACCGGTTATCTGACCGTCACGCTGGACGAAATTCTGGAAAGCATGGGTGACGAAGAGATTGAACTCGAGGAGATAGAAGCCGTTCTGAAGCGCATTCAGCGTTTCGATCCGGTTGGGGTGGCCGCAAAAGATCTGCGCGACTGCCTGCTTATCCAACTTTCTCAGTTCAGCAAAGAGACGCCATGGCTTGATGAAGCCCGCTTGATCATCAGCGACCATCTGGATCTTCTGGCCAATCACGATTTCCGCAGCCTGATGCGCGTCACGCGCCTGAAAGAAGAGGTGCTGAAAGAGGCGGTCAATCTGATTCAGTCCCTCGATCCGCGCCCCGGTCAGTCCATTCAGACCAGCGAACCCGAGTACGTCATCCCGGATGTGCTGGTCAGAAAACACAATGACCGCTGGGTCGTTGAACTGAACTCGGACAGCATCCCTCGCCTGCAAATCAACCAGCAGTATGCCTCCATGTGCACCAGCGTGCGTAACGACTCCGATAATCAATACATTCGTAGCAATTTGCAGGAAGCGCGATGGTTGATCAAAAGTCTGGAGAGCCGAAATGATACGCTGCTCCGCGTAAGCCGCTGTATTGTCGAACAGCAGCAGGCGTTCTTTGAGCAGGGTGAAGAGTATATGAAACCGATGGTGTTGGCGGATATCGCCCAGGCCGTCGAGATGCATGAATCAACCATTTCCCGCGTGACCACGCAGAAGTATCTGCACAGCCCACGCGGTATTTTTGAGCTTAAGTATTTCTTCTCCAGCCATGTGAATACCGAGGGCGGCGGTGAAGCGTCGTCAACGGCCATTCGCGCCCTGGTGAAGAAGTTGATCGCCGCGGAGAACCCCGCGAAGCCACTGAGCGACAGTAAGTTAACCACCATACTGTCCGACCAGGGTATTATGGTGGCACGCCGAACTGTTGCGAAGTATCGAGAGTCTTTATCCATTCCGCCGTCTAACCAGCGTAAACAGCTGGTCTGACACAACCGATAAGGAAGACACTATGCAGCTCAATATCACAGGACATAACGTCGAGATTACTGAGGCTTTACGTGATTTTGTGAATGCTAAATTCGCGAAACTCGAGCAGTATTTCGAAAGGATCAACCAGGTCTATGTTGTATTGAAAGTGGAGAAAGTGACTCATATCTCGGATGCGACCCTGCATGTCAACGGGGGTGAGCTCCATGCCAGTGCGGAAGGGCAAGACATGTACGCTGCTATCGACGGCTTGATTGATAAGCTTGCACGACAGCTCAATAAACATAAAGACAAACTGAAACAACACTAATTGTCCGGGCAGTTAACGGGTGCAGGAAGGCCTGTTGTGAAACACAACAGGCCGTTTGTACAGTTAGCGCTTAGGTGAAATTATGATGAACAACGATTCCGCTCTTCAACTGAGCAATGTCCTTAACCAGGAATGTACGCGCAGTGCTGTTCACTGCCAGAGCAAAAAACGTGCGCTGGAGATCATCAGTGAACTGGCCGCAAAACAGCTGGGCCTGCCGCCGCAGGTCGTGTTCGAAGCGATCCTGACCCGTGAAAAAATGGGCAGTACCGGCATCGGCAACGGCATCGCGATCCCGCACGGCAAACTGGAAGAGGACACCCTGCGTGCCGTCGGTGTGTTTGTGCAGCTGGAGACGCCTATCGCCTTCGATGCCATCGATAATCAGCCCGTCGATCTCCTCTTCGCGCTGCTGGTGCCTGCCGACCAGACGAAAACCCATTTGCATACGCTTTCGCTGGTCGCAAAACGCCTGGCCGATAAAACCATTTGCCGTCGACTGCGCGCAGCCCAAAGTGATGAAGAGCTATATCAAATTATCACTGAAGCAGAAGGCAATCAGGATGATGCATAACCAGGAGATGGCCTTCACATCTGTTGTCCTGAGGAGAAACGGAACATGGTGCTGATGATTGTCAGTGGCCGTTCAGGGTCCGGGAAATCCGTGGCCCTGCGCGCGCTGGAAGACATGGGGTTTTACTGCGTAGATAACCTGCCGGTCGTGCTGTTGCCCGACCTGGCACGCACGCTTGCGGAGAGGCAAATCTCTGCCGCCGTCAGTATCGACGTTCGTAACATGCCTGAATCGCCAGAAATCTTTGAACAGGCAATGAGCAACCTGCCTGATTCATTCTCGCCTCAGCTGCTGTTCCTCGATGCAGACCGCAATACTCTGATCCGTCGCTACAGCGATACCCGTCGTTTGCACCCGCTTTCCAGCAAGAACCTCTCGCTGGAAAGTGCTATCGACGAAGAGAGCGATCTGCTGGAACCGCTGCGTTCCCGTGCTGACCTGATTGTCGATACGTCCGAAATGTCCGTGCATGAGCTGGCGGAAATGCTGCGTACCCGTTTACTGGGCAAACGCGAGCGTGAACTGACGATGGTGTTCGAGTCATTCGGCTTTAAGCACGGTATTCCTATCGATGCGGATTATGTTTTCGACGTGCGCTTCCTGCCGAACCCGCACTGGGATCCGAAGCTGCGTCCAATGACCGGTCTCGATAAGCCCGTCGCGGCCTTCCTCGACAGACACACAGAAGTTCACAATTTTATCTACCAGACGCGAAGCTACCTTGAGCTATGGTTACCTATGCTGGAGACAAACAATCGTAGCTACCTGACCGTGGCGATTGGCTGTACCGGCGGTAAACATCGTTCGGTCTATATCGCCGAACAGCTGGCCGACTATTTCCGTTCACGCGGAAAGAACGTTCAGTCCCGTCATCGCACGCTGGAAAAACGTAAAACATGACCGTAAAACAAACCGTTGAGATCACCAATAAGCTGGGCATGCATGCACGTCCGGCGATGAAACTGTTTGAGCTGATGCAGGGTTTCGATGCAGAAGTTCTGCTGCGTAACGATGAAGGTACCGAGGCGGAAGCGAACAGCGTAATTGCGCTACTGATGCTGGACTCCGCCAAAGGCCGCCAGATTGAAGTAGAAGCTACCGGTCCACAGGAAGAGGAAGCGCTGGCGGCGGTGATTGCGCTGTTTAACGCCGGGTTTGACGAAGACTAACGCCTCTTTCATGGCGGGTAGCGCTACGCTTACCCGCCTTACATCAATTTATTTCTCGCCATAAACTCTTCTCCTCCCAGCTGCCGCATCTGGCGCATGATCCACGCCTGTCGGTTTCGCACATAGCCTGAGGGGGCATCAGCCTTAAAGCGAATTGGGTTAGGCAAGACCGCGGCCAACAGCGCAGCTTCAGAGAGGCTCAGCCGGCTGGCAGGTTTATTGAAATATCGCTTCGACGCGGCTTCGACACCAAACACGCCATCACCAAACTCGGCAATGTTCAGATAGACCGTCAGAATACGTTTCTTGCTCCAGACCGTTTCCATCCCCAGCGTCAATCCGGCTTCCAGCCCTTTTCGCACCCAGCTGCGGCCATCCCACAAAAACAGGTTTTTGGCCGTCTGTTGTGACAGCGTCGATGCGCCGCGCACGCGGTTTTCATGGCGTTCATTATGGGCGAGCGCTTTCTCGATTGCCGCCACGTCAAACCCCCAGTGCTCCGGGAATTTCTGATCCTCCGCCGCTATCACCGCCAGCCCCATCCACGGGGAGATTTCATCTGTGCTCACCCAGTCAGAGTGGGCAACATAGCTGAAGTCACCGGTGAACCACGCGCTCAGCTGACGCTCAACCATCACGGCAGAAAACGGAACCGGCAGAATGCTGAATAATGCCAGTCCGCCGCCCCAGAACACCGCCAGCACCAGCACGGCACGCCAAAGAATACGTTTTACCCAGGCGCCTGCGGCGAATTGACGCCTCATTCAGTCAGCACCAGCACTCTGGCCACCAGCTTTTCAATGCCTGAAGCGGCTTCCGCGATAGTCTGCGCCAGCATATACGCAGGTGTGGTGACGATTTTATTGTCTTCATCCACCACAATGTCATCCACCGGACAAGGGATGTGCTCGCCTCCCATCTCCTCGATGATTTCCGCTGTATCAATATCGGTCCCGATGGTCAGGCGCAGCGGGAAATCAAAAATTGTGGGAAGCATGGCCGGAGCGATGCAGATAAAGCCCTGCGGTTTACCCGCCGCATGCATGGCCTGTGATAACGCTTTTAAATGCGGATCAACCTGACACCCGGCGCCTTGCGTGGCAAACGTGCTGAGGTTTTTAGCCGCCCCAAACCCGCCCGGCACAATTAACGCATCAAGCTCTGCGGCGTCCGCCTGAATCAGAGGATGAATTTCGCCACGCGCAATACGCGCGGCTTCAATCAGGACGTTACGGGTTTCCGCCATCGGCTCCCCGGTCAGATGATTAATGACATCAGCCTGATTTTTGTCTGGCGCGAAGCAAATGACTTCAGCCCCCTCTCTTGCCAGGGCCAGCAATGTGATGACGGCTTCGTGTATCTCAGAACCATCGTAAACGCCACATCCGCTCAGTACGACACCAATCTTTTTCATCATGACGATCCTTCTCTGCAACTCGCTGAAGCACATAATTAATTTTGATTAAAACGCTATGCTTCACACATTTCACTGATTCCTGTAACAAACCATTTAAGATTTGCTATCTTATTTGCGTGCGGCCTAAATTTTCAGGCGGCGTCCATACGAAAACAACACAAAAAACAGGCGCAGCCACAATTTCCCTGGTGTTGGCGCAGTATTCGCGCACCCCGGTTAAGCCGGGGTCATTTTTTTCTGGCGTCCACCCAGGCTTTAAGCACCGCCACATCGTTCTGCCACTCTTGTTTCATCTCTTCAACCCAATCACCTACGTTATCTTCCCAGGCAGGTAAATCAGGTGACTGAATCTGTTGTCCCAGCTGCTGCAGGTGACGTAAGCCGACCGAGCCGGCCGCACCTTTGATTTTATGTCCTTCTTCCACAATGCCTTTCTGATCCCGCGCTGTCAGATTTGACTCCAGCACGCTCAGATAGCCCGGCATCATTTTTTCAAATACCGCCAGACCGTCGGTAATCAGTTTTGGACCAACCAGATCGATGTACTGCTCCAGCATCGCGGTATCGAGTATCGTTTGGGCTTTCGCGCTATCCACAGACGTCATGGTGTTCTCCTCTTCATCATGGGTATCCCAGAACTTCTTGATCATGGCGGTCAGGGCAGGCACCGCCAGCGGCTTGCTAAGTACATCATCCATACCGGCATCGAGGTACTCTTTTTTATCTTTCAGCACGTTCGCCGTCAACGCCACCAGCGGCGGCAGTTCGTCGGCAGCGTACTGGCTCGTCAGTTCACGGGAAATATCCAGCCCGGTCATGTCCGGCAACTGAATATCCAGCAGAACGAGATCATATTCACCCGGCTTAAACATCTCCAGCGCGGCTTTACCGGTCATCGCCACATCCACGCTGTTGCCCAGTTTTTCCAGGACAGAGCGTGCGACAATTACGTTAAGCTCAATATCTTCCACCAGCAGGACATGCAGCGCAGGCAGCGGCATATCGTCGTTTTCGAAGGTATCTTCCACCTCTTCCGCCACCGCCGGCGCGTGCACCGTCAGCGTGAAGGTTGAGCCTTTGCCCGGATGGCTGGCGACGGTAATATCACCGCCCATGCTCTTCGCAAGGCGTTTAGACACCGCCAGACCAATTCCCGTGCCGGTAGCGGGCTTGCCGCCGTTGCTGTCCTTCACCTGATAGTACATCGCAAAGATTTTGTCCTGCTCTTCCTGCGGAATACCAATGCCGGAGTCTTCCACCTCAAAGTGCAGCATGTCGCCCTGGTCATAGCGGATACGAACCGAGACCTGCCCCTTCTGGGTAAATTTGACCGCATTGCTGATAAGGTTCCACAGGATCTGGCGCAGACGCGTGCCGTCGGTAACGACCTTGTGCGGCAGCGGCAGCGTGGGATCCATGACAAAGCTCAGCCCCTTCTGCTGCGCCTGCAAACCCGACAGGTTTTCCAGATCGGCAAGGAAACCGGTGAAATCAACCGGCTGGTTATCAAGCTGCACTTTGCGGCGTTCCATCTTATCCATATCGATAATATCGTTGAAGATATTCCCCAGCGTGACCGCTGAGACATGGATGGTTTTAAGGTATTTTTCCTGTTCTGCGGTGAGATCGGTGTCCAGCAGAATGCGGCTCAGGCCGACAATTCCGTTAAGTGGCGTACGCAGTTCATGGCTGATGGTGGAGATGAAGGTGGTTTTATCGCGGCTGGCACGTTCAAGGGCATCCTGATAGCGCTTACGCTCGGTGATATCGCGGCCAAACCCCATCAGACCGTGGCGTTTCCCCACGCGGTCGTAGTACGGCACCTTACGGATCTCAAAGCAGGCTTTGCGCCCGTCGGGGTAATCCAGCCACTGTTCATAGGTCAGCGAAACGTTATGACGGAACACTTTTTCGTCCGTCTCCATCACTTTGGCGGCCGCCTCTTCGGAGTATACGTCCTGCGGCTTCAGGTGAATCAGCTGCTTCTCGCTCTTCCCGGTCAGCAGTTCCATCGCCCGGTTACAGCCGGAAAACTCTTTATCTTCATTACGGTAGAAAACCAGATCCGGTGATGCATCAAGGAACGAGCGCAGGAAAGAGGATTGCTGCTCAAGCTGGATCTGCGTCACCTCGCGCTCTTTCATTTCGATTTTCAGTTGCTCCAGCGTCGCCTGGCGCTCAGCCTCCGCCTTCTCACGATCCGAAATCTCCTGGTTCAGTTGGGCGATATTATCCTTTAGCTGAACGTTGAGCTTCAGATCGCGATCGCGCATCTCTTCCAGTTTATCGACCAGTTTTGACAGGCGCTGACGGGACTCCTCCAGTTGTTCAACCACCACGGAGAGGAAATAGACCGCCCAGGGTGTAATCAGCAAGCCAAAGAAGATGGAGCGGATCACGTCGATACTCTCGACCTGACCGTGCAGAACCATGGTTACGGCCATCTGTACGACAATGGCCAGAACGACCAGCGCCAGTGCCAGCAGCATGGAGAAACGCACCAGCCCAAGCTTCATCATCAGATCGACGTAGTACTGGGCCAGCATTCGAATTTGCTTCATAGAGGATCCCTTCACGACTTTATCGCTCAATAATACTCAAATTCGCGGCGGGGCGTTGAAGGTTGTGAGAAAAAGTGCGGGGTGAAACAGGAGATTAGCCTCGCTTCCGGTTCTCCGGAAGCGAGGAGAGGTCTGTCAGGAGCGTTTCAGCATCAGCCAGAGGCTGATCAGGAAGAAGCTGGCGCTCGGCAGCAGCGCGCCGATAACAGGCGGAATACCATAAACCAGCGTCAGCGGGCCGAAGATCTGATCGAGAACGTAGAACACAAAGCCGAAGCTAATCCCGGTCACCACGCGCACGCCCATCGGCACGCTACGCAACGGGCCAAAGATAAACGACAGTGCCATCAGCATCATCACCGCCACGGACAACGGCTGGAAGATTTTGCTCCACATGTTGAGCTGATAACGTCCGGCGTCCTGTCCGCTCGACTTCAGGTATTTCACGTAGTTGTGCAAACCACTGATGGAGAGAGCGTCAGGATCCAGCGCCACCACGCCGAGTTTGTCCGGCGTGAGTTTGGTTTTCCACATGCCCGACACCGTCTGAGAGCCGGAGATCTGTTTTGGATCGGTCAGGTCTGACTCATCCACCTGCGACAACCGCCATTGCTTATGCTCGGCGTCAAACTTGGCCGAAGAGGCGTGACGCACGGAGAGCAAACGACGATCGTCATTGAAGGTGTAAATACTCACGCCCCCCAGTTCGTCATCGCCCTTCACACGTTCGATATAGACGAAGCTGTCACCATCTTTTGCCCACAACCCTTGCTGCGTTGAGAGCAATGAGCCACCGTACATCGCCTGCGCACGATAGTTACGCGCCATCTGCTCACCCTGCGGTGCCACCCACTCGCCAATTGCCATGGTCAACAGAACCAGCGGGATCGCGGTTTTCATCACCGACAGTGCAACCTGCATACGGGTGAAGCCCGAAGCCTGCATAACAACCAGTTCACTGCGCTGTGCCAGCATCCCTAAGCCCAACAGCGCACCCAGCAGGGCCGCCATCGGGAAGAAGATCTGCACATCTTTTGGCACGCTGAGCAGGGTATACATGCCCGCACCCAGCGCGTCATAGCTCCCCTGCCCGGCTTTTTTCAACTGATCGACAAATTTGATAATGCCGGAGAGCGACACCAGCATGAACAACGTCATCATGATGGTGGAAAAAATAGTTTTACCGATATAGCGGTCAAGAACGCCAAACGCCTGCATTAGAGGGCTCCTTTACGCGAGAAGCGGGCACGAATGCGGCGCACAGGCACCGTATCCCACAGGTTGAGTCCCACCGCCAGCAGCAGATACAGACCATTGACCACCCAGGTCCAGACGAATGGGTCAATTTTACCCTTACCACCATTAGACTTAATTGAGGTCTGCAACAGGAAGAACACCAGGTACAGCAGCATGGCTGGCAACATTGACAGCACGCGTCCCTGACGTGGGTTAACCACACTCAGCGGAACGACCATCAGAGCCATCATAAATACGGCGAATACTAGCGTGATACGCCAGTGCAATTCGGCACGCGCACGGTTGTTGTCCGTATTGAACAGGGTACGCATATCCATTTGCTCGGTATCACTTGGATCGAGCGCCACGGTCTGGTGACCAATAATGGCCTGGTAGTTCTGGAAATCGGTGATGCGGAAATCGCGCAGCATCGCAGTGCCTTCGAAGCGCGTGCCTTTATTCAGCGTCACTACCTGAGAGCCATCTTTACGCTGTGACAGTTGACCCGAATCGGCCACCACGACGGAAGGACGGGCATTCCCTTTGGTGCGGAGCTGCGCAAGGAACACATCGTTAAAGCGGCTACCATCCACGCTTTCGATAAAGAGAACAGAATTCCCGTCCGTCGCCTGCTGGAACTGGCCCTGCGCCAGTGCGGCCATACCCGGGTTTGCTTTGGCTTCTGCCAGCACTTCATCCTGGTGACGGGAAGACGTTGGGCCCGCCCACATCACATTCACCGCCGCAACGATACCTGTGAAAAGCGCCAGAACCATAGCGGCTTTCACCAGTACGGCTTTACTCAAGCCGCAGGCGTGCATCACGGTGATTTCACTCTCGGTATAAAGCTTGCCGAGCGTCATGAGCAGACCGAGGAAAAGACTTAGCGGCAGGATAAGCTGCGCCATTTCCGGGATCCCTAAACCAAGCAGGGAAAGCACCAGATTCGTAGGAATTTCGCCGTCAACGGCCGCACCGAGGATCCTGACCAGCTTCTGACAGAAAAAAATCAGCAGCAGGATGAAGAGGATCGCCAGCTGGCTTTTGAGCGTCTCCCGCACCAGATATCTTATGATTATCACTTTAAATACGCCCGTAAAAACCCGTCTCTTTGCTGGAAAATCGCTTGTTTCATGGCTTAAACGTCATTTATTCTCTTGAGTCGTCGAAATCATCGCTAAGATTAAAACATCCGGCGGATTCACGCTTCAGGACTTTTTCTGACGTGTCGAAACCGTAGTAACGTAAGATTAACACGAAGTCACCACAACAGCGGACATGAGTTACGAAAGGTTTCAATTCTATCTGTAGCAGCCGCTGTTGTCTTTAAGATTCAGGAGCGTAGTGCATGGAGTTCAGTGTAAAAAGCGGTAGCCCGGAGAAACAGCGGAGTGCCTGCATCGTTGTGGGCGTCTTTGAACCACGCCGACTCTCCCCGATCGCCGAGCAACTCGATAAGATCAGTGATGGCTACATCAGCGCCCTGCTGCGCCGTGGCGAACTGGAAGGCAAACCTGGGCAGACGCTGTTACTGCACCATGTTCCAAACGTACTGTCCGAACGTATTCTGCTGATTGGCTGCGGTAAAGAGCGCGAGCTGGATGAACGTCAGTATAAGCAGGTTATTCAGAAAACGATTAATACGCTGAATGATACCGGCTCAATGGAAGCCGTTTGCTTCCTGACCGAGCTGCACGTCAAAGGCCGTAACACCTACTGGAAAGTGCGTCAGGCGGTCGAAACGGCAAAAGAGAGCCTGTACAGCTTCGATCAGCTGAAAACCAACAAAAGCGAGCCACGTCGTCCGCTGCGTAAGATGGTCTTTAACGTACCGACCCGTCGCGAGCTGACCAGTGGTGAACGCGCTATCCAGCACGGTCTGGCGATTGCTGCCGGGATTAAAGCCGCAAAAGATCTGGGCAATATGCCGCCTAACATCTGTAACGCAGCCTATCTGGCCTCTCAGGCACGTCAGCTGGCTGACGCCTACAGTAAGAATGTCATCACCCGCGTCATCGGCGAACAGCAGATGAAAGAGCTGGGAATGCACTCCTATCTGGCAGTCGGCAACGGCTCCCAGAATGAGTCGCTGATGTCGGTTATCGAGTACAAAGGTAATCCGTCTGAAGATGCGCGTCCGATTGTGCTGGTTGGTAAGGGTCTGACCTTCGATTCCGGCGGTATCTCCATCAAGCCTGCCGAAGGCATGGACGAGATGAAGTACGACATGTGTGGTGCAGCAGCAGTGTATGGCGTGATGCGTATGGTGGCGGAACTTCAGCTGCCGATTAACGTCATTGGCGTGCTGGCGGGCTGTGAAAACATGCCTGGCGGTCGTGCGTACCGTCCGGGTGACGTTCTGACGACCATGTCCGGCCAGACCGTTGAAGTGCTGAACACCGACGCCGAAGGCCGTCTGGTGCTGTGCGACGTGCTGACCTACGTTGAGCGCTTCGAGCCTGAAGCGGTCATTGACGTGGCCACGCTGACCGGTGCCTGTGTGATTGCGCTGGGCCATCACATCACAGGGCTGATGTCGAACCACAATCCTCTGGCGCACGAGCTGATTGGCGCGTCCGAACAGGCCGGCGACCGCGCATGGCGTCTGCCGCTGGGTGACGAGTACCAGGAACAGCTGGAGTCTAATTTCGCCGATATGGCGAACATCGGCGGTCGTCCTGGCGGGGCAATTACTGCGGGCTGCTTCCTGGCGCGCTTTACCCGTAAGTACAACTGGGCGCATCTGGATATCGCAGGTACCGCCTGGCGTTCCGGTAAGGCCAAAGGCGCAACCGGTCGTCCGGTCGCGTTACTGTCACAGTTCCTGCTCAATCGTGCGGGTTTTAACGGCGAAGAGTAATTGCCGTCAGATGCCCGGTAGCGCTACGCTTACCGGGCCTACGGAAAGATGCCGTTTGTAGGCCGGGTCAGCCCGGCCTTGCATTTAAATCCACAACAAGAAGCCCCATATATGAAGAATGCAACGTTCTACCTTCTGGACAACGACACCCATCAGGACGGCCTCAGCGCAGTTGAACAGCTGGTGTGTGAAATTGCCGCAGAACGTTGGCGCGCAGGTAAACGCGTTCTGATTGCCTGCGAAGATGAGCAGCAGGCCATCCGCCTTGACGAAGCACTCTGGGCACGCCCGCCGGAGAGTTTTGTTCCGCATAATCTGTCTGGCGAAGGCCCTCGTGGCGGCGCACCGGTAGAGATTGCCTGGCCGCAAAAGCGCAACAGCAGCGCGCGCGATATTCTGATTAGCCTGCGGATAGATTTTGCAGATTTTGCCACCGCTTTCACAGAAGTGGTAGACTTTGTCCCTTACGAAGAATCTTTGAAACAACTGGCGCGCGAACGCTATAAAGCGTACCGCCTGGCTGGTTTTAACCTGAATACGGCAACCTGGAAATAATGGAAAAGACATATAACCCACGCGATATCGAACAGCCGCTTTACGAGCACTGGGAACAGCAGGGCTATTTCAAGCCTAACGGCGATGAAAGCAAAGAGTCCTTCTGCATCATGATCCCACCGCCGAACGTCACCGGCAGTTTGCATATGGGTCATGCCTTCCAGCAGACCATCATGGATACCATGATCCGCTACCAGCGCATGCAGGGCAAAAACACCCTGTGGCAGGCGGGGACAGACCACGCGGGTATCGCGACCCAGATGGTGGTTGAGCGTAAAATTGCCGCTGAAGAAGGTAAAACCCGCCACGACTACGGTCGCGACGCGTTCATCGATAAAATCTGGCAGTGGAAAGCAGAATCCGGCGGTACCATCACCCGTCAGATGCGCCGTCTTGGCAACTCCGTGGACTGGGAGCGCGAGCGCTTCACCATGGACGAAGGCCTTTCCAACGCCGTTAAAGAAGTGTTTGTCCGTCTGTACAAAGAAGACCTGATTTACCGTGGCAAGCGCCTGGTAAACTGGGACCCTAAACTGCGCACCGCTATCTCCGACCTGGAAGTGGAAAACCGTGAGTCTAAAGGCTCCATGTGGCATATCCGCTATCCGCTGGCCGACGGCGCTAAAACGGCAGACGGTAAAGATTACCTGGTGGTAGCGACCACCCGTCCGGAAACCCTGCTGGGCGATACCGGCGTGGCCGTTAACCCGGAAGATCCGCGTTATAAAGACCTGATTGGCAAATTTGTGGTGCTGCCGCTGGTTAACCGCCGCATTCCCGTTGTGGGCGATGAACACGCCGACATGGAAAAAGGCACCGGCTGTGTGAAAATCACCCCGGCACACGACTTCAACGACTACGAAGTGGGTCGTCGTCACGCCCTGCCAATGATCAACATTCTGACGTTCGACGGTGATATCCGTGAAAGCGCGGAAGTGTATGACACCAAAGGTAACGAATCCGACGTTTACTCCAGCGACATTCCGGCTGAATTCCAGAAAATGGAACGTTTTGCCGCGCGTAAAGCGATTGTCGCTGCAGTGGATGCACTCGGCCTGCTGGAAGAGATCAAACCTCACGATCTGACCGTGCCGTACGGTGACCGTGGGGGTGTTGTTATCGAGCCAATGCTGACCGACCAGTGGTACGTGCGCGCCGACGTGCTGGCGAAACCGGCTGTTGAAGCGGTTGAGAACGGCGACATCCAGTTCGTGCCGAAGCAGTATGAAAACATGTACTTCTCCTGGATGCGTGATATTCAGGACTGGTGTATCTCCCGTCAGCTGTGGTGGGGCCACCGTATCCCGGCCTGGTACGACAGCGAAGGCAACGTCTATGTTGGCCGCAGCGAAGATGAAGTTCGTCAGGAAAACAACCTGAGTGCCGATGTTGCCCTGCGTCAGGACGAAGACGTACTGGACACCTGGTTCTCCTCCGCACTGTGGACCTTCTCCACGCTGGGCTGGCCGGAGAACACCGACGCGCTGCGTCAGTTCCACCCAACCAGCGTGATGGTGTCCGGCTTCGACATCATCTTCTTCTGGATCGCCCGCATGATCATGATGACCATGCACTTCATCAAAGATGAAAACGGCAAGCCGCAGGTTCCGTTCCATACCGTCTACATGACCGGTCTGATTCGTGACGACGAAGGCCAGAAGATGTCCAAGTCCAAGGGTAACGTTATCGACCCGCTGGACATGGTTGACGGTATCTCCCTCGAAGAGCTGCTGGAAAAACGTACCGGCAACATGATGCAACCGCAGCTGGCAGAGAAGATCCGCAAGCGTACTGAGAAACAGTTCCCGAATGGGATCGAACCTCACGGTACTGACGCCCTGCGTTTCACTTTGGCGGCACTGGCTTCAACCGGTCGTGACATCAACTGGGACATGAAGCGTCTGGAAGGTTACCGTAACTTCTGTAACAAGCTGTGGAACGCCAGCCGCTTCGTGTTGATGAACACGGAAGATCAGGATTGCGGCTTCAACGGCGGCGAGATGACCCTGTCTCTGGCCGATCGCTGGATCCTGGCAGAGTTCAACCAGACGGTGAAAGCCTTCCGCGAAGCGCTGGACAGCTACCGCTTCGATATCGCGGCGGGCATTCTGTATGAATTCACCTGGAACCAGTTCTGTGACTGGTACCTGGAGCTGGCAAAACCGGTAATGAACGGCGGTTCTGAAGCGGAACTGCGCGGTACGCGCAACACGCTGATTACCGTTCTGGAAGGTCTGCTGCGTCTGGCGCACCCGATTATTCCATTCATCACCGAAACCATCTGGCAGCGTGTGAAAGTGATTGCCGGCATCAACGCCGACACCATCATGCTGCAGCCGTTCCCGGAATTCGATGCAGCGAAGGTCGATGAAGCGGCGTCAGCCGATACCGAATGGCTGAAACAGGCGATCGTGGCGGTACGTAATATCCGTGCCGAAATGAACATCGCCCCGGGTAAACCTCTGGAGCTGCTGCTGCGCGGTTGCAGTGAGGCTGCTGTTCGCCGTGTCACCGAGAACAACACCTTCCTGAAAACCATGGCGCGTCTGGAAAGCATCACCGTGCTGCTTGCGGATGACAAAGGTCCGGTATCCGTGACCAAAATCATCGACGGCGCCGAGCTGCTGATCCCGATGGCAGGTCTTATCGACAAAGACGCTGAGCTGGCTCGTCTGGCAAAAGAAGTGGCTAAGGTCGATGTGGAAATTGGCAAAATCGAAAGCAAACTGGCGAATGAAGGCTTTGTTGCCCGCGCGCCGGAAGCGGTTATCGCGAAAGAGCGTGAGCGTCTGGTTGCCTTCGCCGATGCTAAGACCAAACTGATCGAGCAGCAGGCGGTTATTGCAGCCCTGTAATGCTTTTACCCCTTACGCTTCAGGGCGTAAGGGGTATCCTTCCTGAAAACTCCTCGCTTGCGCTCCCTTTACTGCGGTGCTATTAACAGCAGTTGTGTGTCAATTTTTGTAATGAGTAAGACTATGAGCGTGATTACCCCCGTCGCGACGACGATGCGTCGGATCACTGAGCAGGACAACCCGGCTATTGCCGCCGTTATCCGAACGGTTTCCGCAGAGTATGGCCTGACCGCCGACAAAGGTTATACCGTTGCCGACCCGAATCTGGATGAGCTGTTTCAGCTGTACAGCCAGCCGGGCTACGCCTATTGGGTTATTGAGCAGAACGGCCAGGTCGTGGGCGGCGGTGGCGTGGCGCCTTTAAGCTGCAGCGAGCCGGATATCTGCGAACTGCAAAAAATGTATTTCCTGCCGTCGGTACGCGGGCAAGGGCTGGCGAAAAAGCTGGCGCTTATCGCCCTTGAACATGCGCGTACTCAGGGTTTTAAACGCTGTTACCTGGAAACAACCGCCTTCCTCAAAGAGGCCATTGGCCTGTATGAACATCTGGGCTTTACGCATATTGATGCGCCGCTGGGCTGTACCGGCCACGTCGATTGCGAAGTCAGGATGCTGAAAACTCTGTAAAGGGCATTCCTGCCCTCTTCTGTTAAGCGACTGTAAACTGAATGCTCTACACTCTCAGTTCACACCATAACGGGGGAAACACGATGTCGAAGATAAAAAGCTACGCCGCACCGCAGGCGGGTGCAGAACTTGAGCTGTACGAATACGATGCGGGCGACCTAAAAGCAGAAGACGTCGAAGTGCAGGTTGATTACTGCGGGATCTGCCACTCCGATCTCTCCATGATCGACAATGAATGGGGCTTCTCACAGTATCCACTGATTGCCGGCCACGAAGTCATTGGCCGCGTAGTGGCGCTCGGTAGCGCCGCACAGGACAAAGGGCTGAAGGTCGGCCAGCGCGTGGGTATTGGCTGGACGGCGCGCAGCTGTGGTCACTGCGATGCCTGTATCAGCGGTAACCAAATCAACTGCCTCGAAGGCGCAGTCCCTACCATTCTGAACAAAGGCGGTTTCGCCGATAAACTGCGTGCCGACTGGCAATGGGTTATTCCCCTGCCGGACAGCATTGATATCGAATCTGCCGGTCCGCTGCTGTGCGGCGGTATCACCGTATTCAAACCGCTGCTGATGCATCATGTCACCGCCACCAGCCGTGTGGGTGTCATCGGGATTGGTGGTCTGGGCCATATCGCAATTAAACTGCTGCACGCGATGGGCTGTGAAGTCACGGCGTTTAGCTCGAACCCGGCCAAAGAGAAAGAAGTGCTGGCGATGGGGGCGGATAAGGTAGTCAACAGCCGCGATCCGCAAGCGCTCAAATCGCTGGCAGGTCAGTTTGATCTGATCATCAATACCGTTAACGTCGATCTCGACTGGCAACCGTACTTTGAAGCGCTGGCCCACGGCGGTAACTTCCACACCGTCGGTGCGGTGATGAAACCGCTGCCGGTGCCTGCGTTTACGCTGATCGGGGGGGATCGCAGCGTCTCCGGTTCAGCAACCGGTACGCCGTTCGAATTGCGCAAACTGATGAAGTTTGCCGGACGCACTAAAGTGGCGCCCACCACCGAACTGTATCCGATGTCTAAAATCAACGAAGCTATCCAGCATGTGCGTGACGGTAAAGCTCGTTATCGCGTGGTGTTGAAAGCGGATTTTTGATGTGAACTCGCGGGATGCGTGCGGCCTGATTGCACGCATCGCCACCCTCTCCCGTCGGGAGAGGGTGTAATACTCAAAACGCTACCGTTTTGCTGCGGTCATTGCCTTGAACACCTCTGCTACCGCCACGGCCCCCGGGTCGGTCACACCCTCCAGGTTCTCTTTGTTGACATACGACGAACGTCCAGCACCCGCTTTCACCATATTCGCTGTCGCCTCAGCGCCCGCGTTCGCAGCCTGCGCAGCAGCCTGAAGGTCGCCTTTCTGCAATGCCTCCAGCGCCGGTTGCAGGGCATCGATCAAGGTGCGATCGCCAAGATCTGCCCCACCATACTGCTTCATCTGCGCCAGCCCGCTTAAGAGTGCTTCCGGCAACGGCTGACCGTCGTGCAACGTCTGCCCGGCAGCGGTAAAGAAGATCGACATCAGCACACCGCTTGAGCCCCCCATAACCGTTGCCAGCCGCTCGCCAACCAGCAGCAACAGCGTCGACACATCATTTAGCGGAAGCTGTTTCTTCTCCAGACGCTGCGCAATATCCCGCGCCCCTTGCGCAAAGGTAGAGCCCGTATCGCCATCACCCACTTTGGCATCCAGCGCATTGAGGCGGTTTTCCAGCTGGATCAGCGTCTGCGTGACCGTGGAGACGATCTCTGCGACCCGTGGATTATCCGAGGCGGTATATTCCACGCGGTCATGGATCGCGCTATGTTCCTGCACGCGCAGCGGCGCAAACGCCACCGGCTTCTGCCAGCCCAACGTCTCCACCTCTTCATGGAGAGCTTTTTCGAACAGATCGTTAAGCTTCAGCAACGTCAGCGAAAAGCCTTTCATATCCAGGGCACTCACCAGCGGTGCCGGACCAATCAGATAAGCGATATTCTCTTTCAGCGCCGAGTGGGCCAGCTCTTTGGTGAGCAACGCCATCTCCAGCGCCGACACGCCGCCGAGGTTATTGATAAGCACCGCAAAACGCCCGTTACCGGCCTGCGCTTTGAGCGGCTCGACCAGCGTGTCGATAATGGCTTTGCTGTTTTGCGTATCGACAACCGAGGCACCAGGCTCGCCGTGGATCCCGAGCCCCAGCTCCACGTGCCCCTGCTTGATCCGCCCCTCTTCATCATCACTGCCCGGCAGGTTACAGGTTTGCATTGCCACGCCCAGGCTCCAGAGATTATCGCAAGCCTGTTGCGCGATATCGCGCACCTCGGTCAGCGATTTGCCGTGCTCTGCCGCATAGCCCGCAATTTTATGAACCAGTGCCGTACCGGCGATACCGCGCGGCTGCTTGTTATCCGGCAGGGCAATATCATCGGCGACAATGACCATCTCGACCTTCAGGCCATAGCGCTTGGCTTTTTCTGCCGCCAGGCCGAAATTAAGCCGGTCGCCGGTGTAATTTTTCACGATCAGCAGACAACCCCGATCGCCCGTTACCGCCACAATGGCGTTCAGCACCGCATCAACGCTCGGCGAAGCAAAAAGATCACCGCACACCGCTGCCGTGAGCATCCCTTTGCCGACAAACCCGGCGTGTGCAGGTTCGTGACCAGAGCCACCACCTGAAATAACCGCCACCCGGCTTTTATCCCAGTCGCTGCGCGCCACCACCCGAATGGCCGGATCGATATCAAGTTTGACGAGATTAGCGTGTGGTGCCGAAATCAGTATGCCTTCGATGGCGTCGTTGACCAGCTGTTTGCGATCGTTAAAGAAGAATCTGGACATAGTTTTCCAAAATTTTGTGAACCGTATGCAAAAGCATAGTCCGCGCTGGATAATGCGCCGCAAAGTCAGCAATTTACTCAGCCATTTTGCCGTCAGGTTGCCTATACTCGACCGAGGACTAAGAGAGGAAGCGCATTATGAGTACACCATTGTTAATTGCCCGCACGCTGGACAAAGAGCTGTTTTTACTGTCCGCGATGGCCAACCGCCACGGTCTCATCACCGGGGCCACCGGGACGGGGAAAACCGTGACCCTGCAGAAGCTGGCAGAGTCGCTTTCAGAGATCGGCGTACCGGTCTTTATGGCCGATGTAAAAGGCGATTTAACCGGTGTGGCTCAGGAAGGCACTCCGTCCGAAAAACTGCTCGACCGACTCAAAAATATCGGCATCACGGACTGGACACCGCACAACAATCCGGTCGTGTTATGGGATATCTTTGGTGAGAAAGGTCACCCGGTACGTGCAACCGTCTCCGATCTCGGTCCGCTGCTGCTGGCTCGTCTGCTCAACCTCAACGACGTGCAGTCCGGTGTGCTGAACATCATCTTCCGTATTGCCGACGACCAGGGTCTGCTGTTACTTGATTTCAAAGATCTGCGGGCCATTACCCAGTACATCGGTGATAACGCCAAATCGTTCCAGAACCAGTACGGTAATATCAGCAGCGCCTCAGTCGGGGCCATCCAGCGCGGGTTACTGACCCTGGAGCAACAGGGTGCCGAACATTTCTTTGGCGAGCCGATGCTGGATATCAAGGACTGGATGCGCACCGACAGTAACGGGAAAGGCATCATCAATATTCTGAGCTCAGAGAAGCTTTACCAGATGCCGAAGCTCTACGCCGCCAGCCTGCTGTGGATGCTCTCTGAACTGTACGAGCAGTTACCTGAAGCCGGCGATCTCGACAAACCCAAGCTGGTCTTCTTCTTCGACGAGGCGCACCTGCTGTTTAACGATGCGCCTCAGGTTCTGCTGGATAAGATTGAACAGGTGATCCGCCTGATCCGCTCTAAAGGCGTCGGCGTCTGGTTTGTTTCGCAAAACCCGTCCGATATTCCTGACAACGTGCTGGGACAGCTTGGCAACCGCGTACAGCATGCCCTGCGCGCCTTTACGCCGAAAGATCAGAAGGCCGTCAAAGCCGCCGCACAAACCATGCGAGCGAACCCGGCATTTGATACCGAAGCGGCCATCCAGGCGTTGGGCACCGGTGAAGCGCTTATCTCTTTCCTGGATGCAAAAGGCAGCCCGTCCGTTGTGGAGCGCGCAATGGTGATTGCCCCCTGCTCCCGGATGGGGCCCGTGACGGACGATGAACGCAACGGCCTGATTAACCGCTCCCCGCTGTATGGTAAGTATGAGGACGACGTGGATCGCGAGTCGGCATTCGAGATGCTGCAAAAAGGGGTACAGGCCACCACCGAATCCCAGGACGCGCCTGCCGCCAAAGGCCAGTCTGTTGCCGTGGACGACGGCATCCTGGGCGGGCTTAAGGATATCCTGTTTGGTACAACCGGACCACGCGGCGGCAAACGCGATGGCGTCGTGCAGACCATGGCGAAAAGTGCAGCACGGCAGGTCACGAATCAGATTGTACGCGGCATGCTGGGGAGCCTGTTAGGCGGTCGCCGCCGGTAAGCGGGGAACCCAGGGGCGACCAAGCGCCGATCCCTGTACGCCGTGCTCTTGCAGATAACGGTCGATTTCCACCATCCCCGTCCAGCGGTTCTCACACCAGAGCGGTGCAAGAAGCGTTGGACGACGGGCGCTGGCGGAGATGCGGTGGTAGACAATCTCCGGTGGGGTGTGCCGAATCATCTCCCCCGCCGTCATCGTATACGCATCAAGCTCAATACCGGTTAAGCGCCCGGCTTCCCAGGCTTTGGCCATGATACTGCCCTTTACGATGTGCAGTGGATGCAGCTTAATTCCGTCCACACCGGTCTCGACCACCTTTTCCAGTGTCTCAAGACCGTGCTGCTGCCCTTCGCCTGGCAGGCCGACAATCAGGTGCGAGCACACCTTCAGCCCACGCTCACGCGCGAGACGTGTGGTGCGCTGGTAACAGGCAAAATCATGTCCACGGTTGATGCGGTGCAGAGTTTTGTCGTGCGCACTTTGCAGGCCCAGCTCCAGCCAGATCTCATACCCCTGCTCCTTGTACTCGCTAAGCAGGTCCAGTACCGCTTCCGGCACGCAGTCCGGGCGGGTGCCCACACACAGCCCTACGATACTGGCCTGGCTTACCGCCTGCTGATACATGGAACGCAAGACCTGTACTTCCGCCCATGTGCTGGTGTAGGCCTGGAAATAGGCCAGATACTGTTTCGCACGGTTGACCAGACTCGCCTGATGGGACAGCTGTTCGACGATGGAACGATGCTGCTGCGCTTCGTCAGCAAAAGACGCCACATTACAGAAAGTACAGCCACCGCGCCCGATCGTCCCGTCACGGTTCGGGCAGCTAAAACCGCCATGCAGCGTCAGCTTGTGAACCTTTTGCCCATAACGCTGCAAAAGATCCCCACCAAACATATTGACTAATTTCTGTAACTGCATAATCTGATAGACCGTCCCAAAGAAAGGGGACAAGCCTGCCATTTTTAGCCTCTGTCGGCGATGACCTGGATCAATCGCCCTGGACGGCCTTTATCTCTATGAATAAATACTCAAGATTACTGCAATTTCATTCACGCCAGTTGTGATTACTTTTCCTTATGTTCTGATTGTTTTTTTCACTTATAGCGTCAGCACTGAAAAACAGTGACTTTATGCGGGTTTGCATTTCATCGTAGAGAATTATTCTGCTAAAAAACGGCTATTCAGCACGCTACATCGATAATACCGCTTTCATATAGTGAGTCAGATCACACTCCGCTGCGTCTCACCACAGCTTACAAACGTTGTAAATAGAGTTGAATTTCTTTTATATACAAATAGTTAATAGCTCTTTAGCACATTTTTGTATAAATAAGATTGCCATTTGACCTGTGTACCAATTCCCGATAAGTTGGAAATCCGCTGGAAGCTTTCTGGATGAGCAGCCTGCTCATCATATTTATGCAGTAATTGAGATTCCCTCTGAAGCAAGTCCTCAAACTTGTTTACCTGCGCGAAAGGATGAAAAAGAGGGCGAATGCGAGGTACGCGTATGAAACGCAAACCCCGTCGCCATGCTCTTTCTGTGCCTGTGCGCCACGGTTCAGTGGGAAGCCCGACGAGCCTGGGGAGGTTCACTGATATGTTGTACGATAAATCCCTTGAGAAGGATAACTGTGGTTTCGGCCTGATCGCCCACATAGAAGGCGAACCTAGCCACAAGGTAGTGCGTACTGCTATTCACGCACTGGCCCGCATGCAGCACCGTGGTGCCATCCTTGCTGATGGTAAAACCGGCGACGGTTGCGGTCTGCTGCTGCAAAAACCGGATCGTTTCTTCCGTATCGTTGCGGAAGAGCGCGGCTGGCGTTTAGCCAAAAACTACGCTGTCGGTATGCTGTTCCTGAATCAGGATCCTGAAAAAGCTGCCGCCTCACGCCGCATCGTCGAAGAAGAACTTCAACGTGAAACCCTGTCTATTGTTGGCTGGCGCGATGTGCCAACCAACGAAGGGGTACTCGGCGAAATCGCCCTCTCCTCGCTGCCTCGAATTGAACAGATTTTTGTTAATGCCCCTGCGGGCTGGCGTCCGCGTGATATGGAACGCCGTCTGTTTATCGCCCGTCGTCGCATTGAAAAACGTCTCCAGGACGACAAAGAGTTCTACGTCTGTAGCCTCTCTAACCTGGTGAACATCTATAAAGGTCTGTGTATGCCGGCTGACCTGCCGCGCTTCTACCTGGACCTGGCGGACCTGCGTCTGGAATCGGCCATCTGCCTCTTCCACCAGCGCTTCTCCACCAACACCGTCCCTCGCTGGCCGCTGGCACAGCCGTTCCGCTACCTGGCGCACAACGGCGAGATCAATACCATTACCGGTAACCGCCAGTGGGCGCGTGCTCGTACCTATAAGTTCCAGACGCCACTGATCCCTGACCTGCACGATGCCGCGCCGTTCGTTAACGAAACCGGCTCTGACTCCAGCTCCATGGATAACATGCTGGAGCTGCTGCTGGCAGGCGGTATGGATATCGTGCGCGCCATGCGTCTGCTCGTGCCACCGGCATGGCAGAACAACCCGGATATGGATCCAGAGCTGCGCGCGTTCTTCGACTTTAACTCCATGCACATGGAGCCGTGGGATGGCCCGGCGGGCATCGTTATGTCCGACGGTCGCTTTGCTGCCTGTAACCTGGACCGTAACGGTCTGCGTCCGGCACGCTACGTCATCACCAAAGATAAGCTCATCACCTGCGCCTCTGAAGTCGGTATCTGGGATTACCAGCCTGACGAAGTGGTTGAGAAAGGCCGCGTTGGCCCGGGCGAGCTGATGGTTATCGACACCCGCGGTGGGCGCATTCTGCACTCTGCTGAAACCGATAACGATCTGAAGAGCCGCCATCCGTACAAAGAGTGGATGGAGAAAAACGTTCGTCGCCTGGTGCCATTCGAAGATCTGCCGGATGAAGAAGTGGGCAGTCGTGAGCTGGACGACGATACGCTCGCCAGCTTCCAGAAACAGTTTAACTACAGCGCCGAAGAGCTGGATTCCGTGATCCGCGTACTCGGTGAAAATGGCCAGGAAGCGGTCGGCTCCATGGGTGACGATACCCCGTTTGCCGTGCTCTCCAGCCAGCCACGCATCATTTATGATTACTTCCGTCAGCAGTTTGCGCAGGTGACCAACCCGCCAATCGATCCGCTGCGTGAAGCACACGTGATGTCACTGGCCACCAGCATCGGTCGCGAGATGAACGTCTTCTGCGAAGCTGAAGGCCAGGCGCACCGCCTGACCTTTAAATCGCCGATCCTGCTGTACTCTGATTTCAAACAGCTCACCACCCTGAAAGAGGATCACTACCGCGCCGACACGCTCGATATCACTTTCGACGTGACCGAAGCGACCCTCGAAGAGACGGTGAATGCGCTGTGTGACAAAGCGGAACAGATGGTGCGTAACGGTACCGTTCTGCTGGTGCTCTCTGACCGCAATATTGCGAAAAACCGTCTGCCGGTACCGGCCCCAATGGCGGTAGGTGCTATCCAGACGCGTCTGGTCGATAAGAGCCTGCGCTGCGACGCCAACATCATTGTTGAAACCGCCAGCGCCCGCGATCCGCACCACTTTGCCGTGCTGTTAGGCTTTGGTGCGACGGCTATTTACCCGTACCTGGCCTACGAAACGCTGGCGCGTCTCGTGGATACCCGTGCTATCGACAAAGATTACCGCACGGTGATGCTGAACTACCGTAACGGCATCAACAAAGGCCTGTACAAAATCATGTCCAAAATGGGCATCTCGACCATCGCCTCCTACCGCTGCTCGAAGCTGTTTGAAGCGGTCGGTCTGCATGACGACGTGGCGACACTTTGCTTCCAGGGTGTTATCAGCCGTATCGGCGGTGCCGGATTCGCTGACTTCCAGCAGGATCTGATGAACCTGTCGAAACGCGCCTGGCTGGCACGTAAGCCGCTGGATCAAGGTGGTCTGCTGAAGTATGTCCACGGCGGTGAATATCACGCTTATAACCCGGACGTGGTGCGTACGCTGCAACAGGCCGTTCAGAGCGGCGAGTACAGCGATTACCAGCAGTATGCTGAACTGGTGAACAGCCGTCCGGCGGCGACGCTGCGCGACCTGCTGGCGCTGAACCCGGGTGATGAAGCCGTCAGCATTGACGACGTTGAGCCTGCCACTGAACTGTTTAAACGCTTTGACACCGCGGCAATGTCCATCGGTGCGCTCAGCCCGGAAGCTCACGAAGCGCTGGCTGAAGCGATGAACAGCATCGGCGGCAATTCAAACTCCGGTGAAGGTGGTGAAGACCCTGCCCGTTATGGCACCAACAAAGTCTCACGTATCAAGCAGGTTGCATCCGGTCGCTTTGGCGTCACGCCAGCGTATCTGGTTAACGCCGACGTGATTCAGATTAAAGTCGCTCAGGGTGCAAAACCGGGCGAAGGCGGCCAGTTACCGGGTGATAAAGTCACGCCGTATATCGCCAAATTACGCTACTCCGTACCGGGTGTGACGCTGATTTCTCCGCCACCGCATCACGATATTTATTCTATCGAGGATCTGGCGCAGCTGATTTTCGACCTGAAACAGGTCAACCCGAAAGCGATGATCTCCGTGAAGCTGGTTTCCGAACCGGGCGTTGGCACCATCGCGACCGGTGTGGCAAAAGCCTATGCGGACCTGATCACCATCGCCGGTTATGACGGTGGTACCGGGGCAAGCCCACTCTCCTCCGTGAAATACGCGGGCTGTCCGTGGGAGCTTGGCCTGGTGGAAACCCAGCAGGCGCTGGTGGCTAACGGTCTGCGTCATAAGATCCGTCTGCAGGTGGATGGCGGCCTGAAAACCGGCCTCGACATCATCAAGGCGGCGATTCTGGGTGCGGAAAGCTTTGGTTTCGGCACGGGCCCTATGGTCGCGCTCGGCTGTAAATACCTGCGTATTTGCCACCTGAACAACTGTGCTACCGGTGTTGCAACCCAGGACGAGAAGCTGCGTAAGAACCATTACCACGGCCTGCCGTTCAAAGTGACGAACTACTTTGATTTCATCGCCCGCGAAACCCGTGAGCTGATGGCACAGCTGGGCGTGAAACGCCTGGTGGATCTGATTGGCCGTACCGACCTGCTCAAAGAGCTGGAAGGTTTCACAGCCAAACAGCAGAAGCTGGAGCTGTCTAAGTTGCTGGAAACTGCCGAGCCACATCCTGGCAAAGCGGTCTACTGCACCGAGAACAACCCGCCGTTCGACAATGGCGTGCTGAACGCGCAGCTGCTGCAGCAAGCGAAGCCGTATGTGGATGACAAGCAGAGCAAAACGTTCTGGTTTGATATTCGCAACACTGACCGTTCTGTCGGTGCATCGCTTTCCGGTTACATCGCGCAAACGCACGGTGACCAGGGCCTGGCGGCCGACCCGATTACCGCGCACTTCAGCGGTACCGCGGGTCAGAGCTTCGGCGTGTGGAACGCCGGCGGCGTTGAACTGTATCTGACCGGTGATGCCAACGACTATGTCGGTAAAGGCATGGCGGGTGGTCTGCTGGCGGTGCGTCCGCCGGTCGGTTCAGCCTTCCGTAGCTGCGATGCCAGCATCATCGGTAACACCTGTCTGTACGGCGCGACCGGCGGTCGTCTGTTTGCAGCGGGTCGTGCAGGTGAACGTTTTGCCGTACGTAACTCCGGTGCCATCACCGTGGTTGAAGGTATCGGTGATAACGGTTGTGAATACATGACGGGCGGGATTGTGTGCGTCCTGGGTAAAACCGGCGTGAACTTTGGCGCAGGCATGACGGGCGGTTTTGCTTACGTCCTGGATGAAGACGGTGAGTTCCGCAAACGCGTGAACCCTGAACTGGTGGAAGTGCTGGACGTTGAAACGCTGGCTATCCACGAAGAACACCTGCGCGGTTTGATTACCGAACACGTGCAGCATACCGGTTCTTCGCGCGGCGAAGAGATCCTGGCCAACTGGCCGGCGTTCTCTGCGAAATTCGCGCTGGTTAAACCGAAGTCCAGCGATGTTAAAGCCCTGTTGGGTCACCGTAGTCGTAGCGCAGCAGAGCTGCGTGTGCAGGCGCAGTAAGGAATTCAGATGAGCCAGAACGTATACCAGTTTATCGACCTGCAGCGTGTTGATCCGCCAAAGAAACCGCTGAAGATCCGTAAAATTGAATTTGTAGAAATCTATGAGCCGTTTTCAGAAGGCCAGGCCAAAGCACAGGCAGACCGCTGCCTGTCCTGCGGTAACCCTTACTGCGAATGGAAATGTCCGGTCCATAACTACATCCCGAACTGGCTGAAACTGGCCAACGAAGGACGTATTTTTGAAGCTGCCGAGCTGTCTCATCAGACAAACACCCTGCCGGAAGTGTGCGGCCGCGTGTGTCCTCAGGACCGTCTGTGTGAAGGTTCCTGTACGCTGAACGACGAATTTGGCGCGGTGACCATCGGTAATATCGAACGCTATATCAACGATAAAGCCTTCGAAATGGGCTGGCGTCCGGATATGACCGGCGTGAAGCAAACCGACAAGCGTGTGGCGATCATCGGTGCGGGCCCGGCGGGCCTGGCCTGTGCGGACGTTCTGACCCGTAACGGCGTGAAGGCGGTGGTCTTTGACCGCCATCCGGAAATCGGCGGTCTGCTGACCTTCGGTATTCCGGCCTTCAAGCTGGAAAAAGAGGTCATGACCCGCCGCCGTGAAATCTTCACCGGTATGGGCATTGAGTTCAAACTGAATGTGGAAGTGGGTCGCGACGTGCAGCTCGACGACCTGCTGAAGGATTACGACGCCGTCTTCCTGGGCGTGGGAACCTATCAGTCCATGCGCGGTGGTCTGGAAAACGAAGATGCGCCGGGCGTATTCGACGCACTGCCATTCCTGATTGCCAATACCAAACAGATCATGGGCTATGGCGAAACCGCCGATGAGCCGTATGTCAGCATGGAAGGCAAACGCGTGGTGGTGCTGGGCGGGGGTGATACCGCGATGGACTGCGTGCGTACCTCCATTCGCCAGAATGCGGCACACGTGATCTGCGCCTATCGTCGTGACGAAGAGAACATGCCGGGCTCTAAACGCGAAGTGAAAAACGCGCGTGAAGAGGGCGTGGAATTCCAGTTCAACATCCAGCCTCTGGGTATTGAAGTGAATGCCAATGGCAAAGTGAGCGGCGTGAAAATGGCGCGTACTGAGATGGGTGCGCCGGATGCGAAAGGTCGTCGTCGCGCAGAGATCGTGGCAGGCTCCGAGCATGTGATCCCGGCCGATGCCGTAGTAATGGCGTTCGGTTTCCGTCCTCACAGCATGGAGTGGCTGGCGAAGCACAGCGTAGAGCTGGACTCTCAGGGTCGTGTTATTGCGCCGGAAGGCAACGAAAACGCGTTCCAGACCAGCAACCCGAAAATCTTTGCTGGCGGTGATATCGTTCGCGGTTCCGACCTGGTCGTTACCGCGATTGCCGAAGGCCGTAAAGCCGCTGACGGTATTCTGAACTACCTGGAAGTGTAAGAAATAAGCCGGATGGCAAATACCATCCGGCTTTTTTTATGCGGTTAACCGCCTTTGATTTTCCCCCTGCAGCTCCGCTTTTCTGTGGTGCCGCAAAAAGAAGGGTTACTTCGTCAATAAGCTCCAGGTCAAATCACTTTCCAGCGTAGTTTGATCTGTCAGATGGCTGAACGCGCTTTCGTTGAGAACCGGTGAGAGCGTTACGTTGAAACTCATCTGCTGGCCGGAAGGGACCTGGTTATTCTCAAGCGCAATCACCGCCTCGTTATTACGCAGATAGAACGGCGTCGGTGTACCGTTTTCCGGCGTAAAATTCAGCTGATCGACCGTTTTACCCACGGTGTAACTTTTGCCATCGACGGTCATGTTGTCAATTTTGACTGCGACACCGCCGGACTGCCCAAAAAGAAACCGCCCCTTATCTCCCGCTGTACCGCGCAGTATCACCGCCATCTGCTGAGACTGAGGGCAGAAAACGTTTACCGTGATGTCACGATCGGCCATTTTATGCCAGTCCTGCTGCGTCGTTTCGATCGTATCCCGGCGCATCTCATGATAATCCACCACCGGCTGTGAGAGACTGAGCTGGCAATCTTCAGCATGGGTTATTCCTATCACACCGAGCATCAGCAAGGCCACTAAGCCCGATAAGTGTCGACTGTTCATCGGCAGACTCCGTTCACTTCTTCATAGAAGGCATTTTCGTCACGCTTATCAGCCAGGGTGTAATCAATCTTACACAGTCGGTTATTGTCACCGTCTAGCGCGTAGAGCGCGCTCAGCTGATCGGCATCGTTAATAAAGACGTGGCCATCATCAACCGTGGTCACGATATAGTTACCTTTCTCATCAACAATCGAGATCCCTTTACTCAGGGGCTGACCGTCAGCCTGCTTAACGCTTAGCATGACGCGGCGGCTGTTGAGTACTTTGAAATCAATCTCGCTGACCGAGGCATGGCCTGCGGCAATATATTTCGTGCCGTTAGCCAGCGTCATACTCTGCGGCAGCTTATTAGCATCAATTTCTATGCGGGAGTTATGCCATTCGTTGAGTGAAGGTACCACGGCCTGGCCCCATGGATCGGTCCAGACGGTACCTTGCGGAGTGGAGATTTCAACGCCGCTCTTCTTCTCGCTCAGTCTGGCAATCGCGAAGGTGTCCTGAATCGTATACGGCGAGAAAGTCACACCCTCTTTATGCATGGCCACGCCACCCGACAATGTCGCATTGTAGTTCCGCTGATTATCCCCACTGGTTCCGCCCCCCACGCTCAGTTGCGTATAGCGCAGGTTAGTGTTGATGTTGCCGTTGAAGCTGTTGTCTTTCGAATCCTGATCGCGATCGGCTGAGATGTAATAGTTCGTATTGTCTCCCAGCGAGCCGCTGTTAGACGCGCCATAGGAGGTGCTATCACCCTGTTTACGCATATAGGTACTGATGGACTGACTGCCGCCGAGCGGGATGCTCACGTTGACGTAGAACATCTCATTGTCCTGATCGTCATCGACATTACCGACCGCACTTTGCCAGTTCATGGATACTGACGCGTACGTAAAGGTCTTGCCCCATGACAGCAAGAGGTAACGTGAATCTTCACCGTCACCGCTGGTCTGGTTGTAGTTGAACCCTGCGCTAAACACCCCCGCCAGAGGGGAGGAGAAACGAACGTTGCCGGAATAGGTGTTGTCATATCCCTGATAATCATCGTCCATCGCATCAGCCAGTTCGCGATACTCTCCGCTGTAATGCGTAGCACTGCCTGAAAGACCGACGTACTCGTTCAGAATGTAATCACTTTGCAGCTCGGTTTTTACCCCGCTGCTGCTGTCACCAAAGCTCGCATTGCTGACTGCCGCACCCGTTGAAAGGGTCCAGTCATCGCTTACCAGGAACTCTGTCCTGCCGCCTGCCGCCTGGTAGTTTTCCGCAGCGGCACCTGAAGCCAGGAGATTCATCCACGGGGAGACACGCCAGCCGTCAGAGATGTTCATCACCAGCGGATCGTTATAGTCGCTGTCGATGCTGCGCACCTGACCTACAGAAAGGGTTAGACCCTGCGGGCGTGAAAGGTTGCGCGCCCTTACCTGAGACGCCGGGACGATGAAACGGTTAGTTGCGCCGTCGGATTCCACCACCGAGACGTCCAGATCCACATTGTTGCGAACCACGGGCACGTCATCCAGCGTGAAGGGGCCGGCTGGCACAAGGGTACTGAAGACCAGTTGACCGTTCTGGCGGGTTTCGACACGTGCCTGGGAAGACTGGGCAATACCGGAAACGCTCACGCCAGAGCTTGCTCTCGCCAGACCGCTGGTCGGCATAAACTGAACGCCGGTAATCGGCACCCCGCTCAACACGTTGGACATGGCGTTGATTTCACCCACCTGCATCGTCATTTTTTGCGCGGTAAAGACATGCTCTGCATAGGTGTAAATGCTTTCGGCATTCCGGCTACCGTCGTCATCCGTCAGGATATAACGGCTGCGCAGCGCCCAGTCCATCGTGTTGAATCCGGCTTCCAGGCTGGCCTGAGAGTAGCGGCTGCTGTCATTGTCACCATAGTCGTTATGGGTGCTGAACAATGAATAGTTCAGCAGCGCCGCCGTTCCGCCATGCTGGAAGTTTTTGATATCCGACGACAGACTGTTCACCGCTTCAGCTGGCAGATAGAGTTCAACGGCCTCCTGGTTAGGCAAGGCGTTGATGACGGCTTTAGGATAGTTATCCCGAATATCATGACACTCCTCACCGGACTTTATTGACACAGGCATCAGCCCAGCAAACTCCATGAGATCGTTATCAAAGCAAAGCATGCCGTCTTTGTTGAAACGAACTGCAGCCATTCCTCGCTCTTTCCCGTTGACCTTCACCGAAACGGAGTGGGTTCCGGGTAAAAAGCGCGGTGCTTCTGCGAAGTAATGGTTGAGATCTTTATTCAACCCCAGCGTTTGCATTATCCCCGTGTCGAAGGTGACCTCCCTCGCCAGTACGGATGTTGAATCAAGTAACACCAGAGGTAATGTGCCGCAAAGAATGGCGCGGACACAAAGTGCAAGGCGGCTTTGTTTACTCACCGTCATATCCCTATTTTATTTATTTAATTCCGACGTAAAGCTCGGGACCTCAACGCCATAGCGGCTGGCCGGGAAAAACTTAACGCTGCTGTCACCACTGACTTTCTTACTCATATCAGCCGTTAGCGTTTCGCCAGGAAGAATGTAGGTTTTGGACAGAGAGGCACTCACCCCTGAAGGCAGCAGCATCACGTTCTGCCCAAGACGGACCACATATTTGCTGGGATTGTTCACGGTGACGGACGTGCCGTTTGAGGACCACTTCAGGAACTTCCAGGCATCAGTGACCACACCCAGAGATGCCGGTCGAATAAGCACGGGGATATCCTGGCGAATGTTAATGCCAATCTTTATTTTTTTATCATCGTTTTTAGGCGGAATACCGTCGAATGTGACGCGTTTATAATGCTCTACATCCAATGGCTGTTTGTTCTGAAGAATAAAGCGCAGCTGCTGCGTCTGACCTGGCTCAAGACGTACCACCGGCTGCGTTGCAATAAGCTTAAGACCGGTATCGTCCGGCAGGTCAACGACATTTGTATATAAAAGTGAAGGATGCGAATCGGTATTCTTGACGTTAATCGTTCCACTGTGCGTCGCTTCATCAATGATTAACAGACTGGTTTCAGGCACCATGCCTTCTGCATGTACAGCAACACTGGAAGATAATAACGCGGCAGTAATCAGCGTGTTAAATAAAGTGGATTTTAAACAATGCATAATAATATCTCCTTGAAAGCAACAACAGAACAGTCCATGTTTATCGCGCCGTTAAAAAGAGAGTAAATGCAGCGCATTTACTCTCCGGTTAATTAAATTACGTTTACTCGATTAAAAGTCTTACAGATAACGCAGGCTGATAGTCACCTGACCATCAAGCTGGGTGTCATCAGTGATCGCCAGCGTGGTGGTATCCTGGATCGCCAGAGAGGTCACCAGTGGGAAGGTTGCGGTCTGGAACGCCAGTGGAGCCAGGGTGCCAACAGTCGCAACGGTGAAATCACGATAGTTATCGCCCTGAGTTGTACCGTTGGTGCTCTTTGACCAGTTACCGGTAGCATTCTGCTGGTAAATTGGGTCAACTTTAGCGCCGTCAGCCATTACGCTGTCAGTTTTAACGAACAGCGAGTATGTTCCGATGTTCACTGGTGTTGTACCTGTTGTTTTACCTACACCGTAAGTCTGGCTTTCAGACGAATTAGAACCACCACCAAACATGCCATTCTCAACGGTGAGTTTCGCGTTAGAATCAGCGCGATCGTCAATCATATTCCAGGACACTTTTGTTGCTGCGGTGCAGGTAATAGTCAGATCGATGTCTTTCTGGCCCAGCTGGTTAACTGCCGTTGAGCTTAAACCACCCAAACTAACTGTGCCGTAGTCAACCGTTCCGCCGTTGCTTAACTGAGGCGTACAGGCTGAATTAGTCAGCGTACCTTTGACTTTCAGAACGGCAGTCGGGTTAGCCGCAAAAGCGGATGTCACACACAGAGAGAGCGCAGTAGCGAGTAAAACCTTTTTCACTTGTTATTCCTTAACATATGAGTAATTGCAATATTAAATACAGCAGGGATAAATAAATTTACCCCATACTGTTTATCGTCATGCTTGAGAGCATGCGTAGATAATATAATCTTTATAAATACAAGCAATTTAGAAAAATTAATTTATGGATTTAGAATAACGTTATCAATAAGTGATATTTATTTATAAGAGTGTATATAGCTTTAAAACGACATATTATATTCAGCGGAGATATAGCTTGAAATTATCCGAACGGTGGGGGCAAGCAAAAAAGAAGGGATGTATATAATTTACTTTATTAAACGTTTTGACATAAAAAGACATAAAAAAATCCAGCTAGTCTGAATAACTAACTGGATAGTCGATAAAAATGCTTTTACTACTTCACAACGCGCAGTGCCGGACGGCCTCCGCGCGGCGGCGGATCGTCATCAGGATCGTCATTGTGATCGGGCTTGTCACCCTCAATGACCGACATCAGCGTTTCGCTTTCGTTTTCCGAAGCGCCGTTTTCGTCATTCAGGCCGACAACATCCTCGTCATAAGCCGCTTCCGGCTCAAACATGGTGCCTGCACCGTTTTCACGCGCATAAATCGCCAGCACCGCAGCCAGCGGTACAGAAACCTGACGCGGCACACCGCCGAAACGCGCGTTAAAGCGCACTTCGTCGTTGGCCAGTTCAAGGTTACCCACCGCGCGCGGCGCGATGTTCAGTACGATCTGCCCGTCACGTGCATATTCCATAGGAACCTGCACGCCCGGCAACGTCACATCCACAACCAGGTGCGGCGTGAGCTGGTTATCCAGCAGCCATTCATAGAAGGCGCGCAGCAGATACGGACGGCGTGGGGTAAGTTGTGACATTTCCACAGTCATTAGCCTCGGCCGAGACGCATTTCACGTTCCGGTTCAGTTAAAGATGCCAGGAAAGAATCGCGTTCAAATACGCGAGTCATGTAGCCCTTCAGCTCTTTCGCGCCCGGACCGCTGAACTCTACGCCCAGGGTTGGCAGACGCCAGAGCAACGGCGCCAGGTAGCAATCTACCAGACTGAACTCATCGCTCAGGAAGAATGGTTTCTGACCAAACACAGGGGCAATCGCCAGCAGCTCTTCACGCAGTTGCTTACGTGCAGCGTCTGCTTCAGCAGAGGAACCGTTGACGATAACGTTCATCAGCGTGTACCAGTCTTTTTCGATACGCTGCATGTACAGGCGGCTTTCACCACGTGCAACAGGGTAAACAGGCATCAGTGGTGGATGCGGGAAACGCTCATCCAGATATTCCATAATGATACGGGATTCCCACAGGGTCAGCTCGCGATCCACCAGCGTCGGTACGCTTTGGCTCGGGTTGAGATCGATCAGATCCTGAGGTGGGTTATCCTTTTCCACATGCTCGATCTCAAAACTGACACCTTTCTCGGCCAGCACGATACGAACCTGATGGCTATAAATGTCAGTAGGACCAGAAAACAGCGTCATTACCGAACGTTTGTTGGCAGCGACAGCCATGAAAACCTCCAGGTATATTCAGAATTTTTACTGCTACCAGCCCAAACAGGGCCAGCCAGATGTTGTATCGCCCATCCCAGAGAAAACACATTGTTCAAGAATCGAACAAAAAACGAGTATTCACCGATATTTGGGCAGAAAATTGGATGATAGTTTACCAGATTTTGATGGCTTTGTGGTGAGGGGATTCTGGAAATGTGGAAAAAGAGAAGATATATGCAGTGATGCTGTGGATAACCTGCACATTATCCATAAAAAAAAACCCGCCGAAGCGGGTTTTTCGCCAATCGTTTCTGCGTAAGCAGAAAAGGATTAACGTTTGGAGAACTGTGGACGACGACGTGCTTTACGCAGACCCACTTTCTTACGTTCAACCTGACGAGCGTCACGAGTAACGAAGCCAGCTTTACGCAGTTCAGAACGCAGGGATTCGTCGTACTCCATCAGAGCGCGGGTGATACCGTGACGGATCGCACCTGCCTGACCGGAGATACCACCACCTTTAACGGTGATGTACAGATCCAGTTTTTCTACCATATCAACCAGTTCCAGCGGCTGGCGAACTACCATGCGGGCAGTTTCACGACCGAAGTACTGTTCCAGAGAACGTTGGTTGATTACGATTTTACCACTGCCCGGTTTGATGAACACGCGAGCTGCGGAACTTTTGCGGCGACCAGTGCCGTAGTATTGATTTTCAGCCATTGCCTATAATCCCGATTAGATGTCAAGAACTTGCGGTTGCTGTGCCGCGTGGTTGTGCTCGTTACCTGCGTAAACTTTCAGTTTACGGAACATAGCACGACCCAGCGGGCCTTTTGGCAGCATGCCTTTAACCGCGATTTCAATCACACGCTCAGGACGGCGAGCAATCATCTCTTCAAAGGTCGCTTCTTTGATACCACCGATGTGGCCAGTGTGATGGTAGTACATTTTGTCTGTACGCTTGTTGCCGGTTACAGCAACTTTATCTGCGTTCAGAACGATGATGTAATCACCCGTATCAACGTGCGGAGTGTATTCCGCTTTATGCTTACCGCGCAGGCGACGAGCCAGTTCAGTAGCCAGACGGCCCAGAGTTTTACCGGTCGCGTCAACAACATACCAGTCGCGCTGTACGGTTTCTGGTTTAGCTGTAAAAGTTTTCATTAAAAGCTTACCCAAATAATAAGTTACACGTTGGTGAACACCCAAACGTTTAGTCAGTTGAGGTTCACACGACAAAGTCCGGCAAACCTACCCCTTCGAATAGCTAATGCCGACACATAGAAAGTTTCGGGAAAAAAACCTTCTCGTAACGTGGGGTCGCAAGATTATAGAGAAGTTGAGGTCAAAGATCGACCCTTAAATGTGATTCGAGGCGGGTTTTTCGGGGGTAAGGTTTTTGCGGTCTGCCGCCCTCACCCCCAGCCCCTCTCCCACAGGGAGAAGGTCGCATTTATGGCATATGCTGAAGCTTAAGATACTCCTCGCTTTGCATCTCCTGCAGGCGCGACAGACAGCGCTGGAACTCAAACTTCAGCCGCTCGCCTTTATACACCTCATATAAAGGTACCTCGGCGCTGACCACAAGCTTCACGTGACGCTCATAGAACTCATCGACCAGCGCAATGAAGCGGCGCGCTTCGCTTTCCATCAGCGGCGTCATGACCGGCACGTTGAGCAGCATCACGGTATGGAACAAACGCGAGAGCGCGATGTAGTCATGCTGACTGCGGGCATCCACACAGAGCGTTGCAAAGGAGACGGCCAGGGTTTGATTTTCGACACCCAGGGTTTGCAGAGGGCGATGGTTAATCTCGAGCTCAGGGGCATGAGCCCGTTTTGCCCCCGCCAGCGCCAGCCACAGTTTATCCATCTGCTGCGTGGTCTCATCGTTTAAGGGAGAGAGCCACAGATGCGCCTGAGTTAAGGTACGCAGGCGGTAATCCACCCCGGCATCAACATTCATGATGTCGCAGTGCTGTTTGATGGCATCAATAGCGGGCAGGAAACGCGCGCGCTGCAGGCCATTGCGGTAAAGCTCATCCGGCGGGATATTCGAGGTCGCCACCAGCGTTATCCCGCGTGCGAACAGCGCTTTCATCAGGCCACCCAGCAGCATGGCGTCGGTAATATCGGAGACAAAAAACTCGTCAAAACAGAGTACGTCCGTTTCCGCCTTGAACCTGTCGGCCACAATCTCCAGCGGATCGCTTTTGCCCTGCAGTGCCGTCAGCTCTTCGTGAACCCGCAGCATAAAGCGGTGGAAATGCAGACGCTGCTTACGGGTACCCGGCAGGCTCAGATAAAAGAGGTCCATCAGCCAGGTTTTCCCGCGCCCGACGCCGCCCCACATATACAAACCGCGCACCGGCGCATGAGTTTGTGGCTCTTTTTTTCCGAGCAACCGCCCCAGAGCCGCCTTCAACCCACCGCTCTGTTCACCCTCTGCAGGTTTTGCCGTGAGCTCCTGATAAATCGTATCCAGACGATTCACCGCTTCACGCTGAACGTCATCCGGCTGATGTGTACCCTCATTAAGGGCAAGTTGGTATCGCGATGCAGGGGACAGGTTTTGCATAAACGTATTGTTATTCCTTCAAATAATACTCACCAGCAGACGTGACTGATGAAAAAAAGGCCGTTCTACACTACGCGATGATACGTCAGGATTCCACTTCTGCGGAAATAGCGGTTATAGTGGCAATATCAGGCACAGGCAGGAGCCGAGCCAACACCCTACGGAACAACAAGACAACGGGAGAAGTTCATGACCTGGGAATATGCGCTAATCGGTTTAGTCGTCGGCATCGTCATTGGTGCTGTGGCCATGCGTTTCGGTAATCGCAAATTGCGTCAGCAGCAGTCACTGCAGTACGAACTGGAAAAGAACAAAGCCGAACTGGAAGAGTATCGTGAAGAGCTGGTCAGCCACTTTGCCCGTAGCGCCGAGCTGCTGGACAACATGGCGACCGACTATCGTCAGCTCTATCAACATATGGCAAAAAGCTCCAGCAGCCTGCTGCCAGAAATGACCGCGGAATCCAATCCATTCCGTAACCGTCTGGCCGACTCTGAAGCCGGTAACGATCAGGCCCCTGTTCAGATGCCACGCGACTATTCAGATGGCGCGTCTGGCCTGCTGCGCGGCGGTGCAAAACGCGATTAATCGCACAACCTGAATTTATTTTACGGGCGCTGCTATTGCGCCCGTCCTTTCTTCATGACCCCAGCTATTATTGAGTAAGCACTTCATTGTTCAGCGGTTTAAAATTCAATAACATCAACGTGTTTTAGGGCCGTTTTTCCTTTATTCCAGGTTACGAGAGTCAGCATCGATGAAGAAAAAAAACCAGCTGTTGAGCGCTATAGCGTTAAGTGTCGGGTTATCTCTCTCGGCGTCCTTCCCTGCATCTGCCGCCCTGCCTTCACAGGTACCCGGCCAGGCGGCAATTCCAAGTCTTGCGCCAATGCTGGAAAAAGTTCTGCCTGCGGTAGTGAGCGTGCAGGTAGAAGGCACGGCATTACAAAATCAACGCGTACCTGAAGAACTGAAAAAATATTTTGGCGATGAGTCGCCCGACCAGCAGGCGCAGCCTTTTGAAGGTCTGGGTTCTGGCGTCATTATTGATGCGGCCAAAGGTTATATTCTGACCAACAATCATGTTATCAGTCAGGCCGATAAAATCAGCGTACAGCTGAACGATGGGCGTGAGTTTGAGGCCAAACTGATTGGCGGCGATGACCAGAGTGACATCGCGCTGCTGCAGGTGCAAAACCCGAGCAATCTGACTCAGATTGCCATTGCGGACTCCGATAAACTGCGTGTTGGTGATTTTGCTGTCGCCGTGGGAAATCCGTTTGGTTTAGGGCAAACCGCCACCTCCGGGATAATCTCGGCGCTGGGTCGCAGCGGTCTGAATCTGGAAGGCCTGGAAAACTTTATCCAGACCGATGCCTCAATCAACCGCGGGAACTCCGGCGGGGCCTTACTCAACCTCAACGGCGAGCTGATAGGGATTAACACCGCTATCCTGGCGCCGGGCGGCGGCAGTATCGGCATCGGTTTTGCTATCCCCAGCAATATGGCCAAAACGCTGGCGCAGCAGCTCATTCAGTTCGGTGAGGTCAAACGCGGGCTGTTGGGCATCAAAGGGATGGAGATGAGCGCTGACATCGCGAAAGCGTTCAACATCAATGTGCAGCGCGGTGCGTTTGTCAGTGAAGTGCTGCCAAACTCCGGCTCGGCAAAAGCTGGCGTGAAGTCGGGCGATGTGATTGTCAGCCTGAACGATAAACCGCTGAGCAGCTTTGCGGAACTGCGCTCGCGTATTGCCACCACCGAACCGGGTGCCAAAGTGAAGTTAGGCCTGATTCGTGATGGTAAGCCGCTGGATGTCGAAGTGACGCTTGATAAGAGCACCTCATCCTCTGCCAGCGCGGAGCTTATCGCCCCGGCGCTGCAAGGGGCAACGCTGAGCGATGGGCAGCTGAAAGACGGGACGAAAGGGATTAGCGTCGATACCGTCGAGAAGAGCAGCCCTGCCGCGCAGGCCGGATTGCATCAGGATGATGTGATCATCGGAGTGAACCGCAATCGCGTGCAATCCATCGCAGAACTGCGCAAGGTGCTGGAAAGCAAACCGGCGGTCATTGCCCTGCAGGTTATGCGCGGCAACGAGTCTATCTATATTCTGTTGCGCTAAGCATTTGCGATTCCGGACATCACCGCTGCGTGTGATGTCCGGATAACTCATGTTATGCTGCAAATCGTTCCTTTATTAACGACACGCGCATCATGCTTTTAAAGCTCTTTCGTTCAATTGTCATCGGTTTGATTGTTGCCGGCCTGCTGCTGGTCGTCATGCCGTCTTTACGCCAGTTCAATAAGCTGTCGGTGCCTCAGTTCGACAGTGCGGATGAAACGCCTGCGACCTACAACCAGGCCGTTCGCCGTGCCGCGCCTGCCGTGGTTAACGTTTATAACCGTGGCCTCAATAGCTCAGCCCATAACCAGCTGGAGATCCGCACTCTCGGCTCCGGGGTAATTATGGACGAGCGCGGCTACATCATTACCAACAAACACGTGATTAACGATGCCGACCAGATCATCGTTGCCCTGCAGGATGGCCGCGTGTTTGAGGCCCTGCTGGTGGGCTCGGATAGCCTGACCGACCTGGCCGTGCTGAAGATCAACGCCACGGGCGGTTTACCGGTTATTCCTATTAACCGTAAACGAACCCCTCATATTGGCGACGTCGTGCTGGCTATCGGTAACCCTTATAACCTGGGCCAGACGATCACGCAGGGGATTATCAGCGCCACTGGTCGCATTGGCCTCAACCCGTCGGGACGGCAGAACTTCCTGCAAACCGATGCGTCCATCAACCACGGTAACTCCGGCGGTGCGCTGGTCAACTCGCTGGGCGAACTGATGGGTATCAATACCCTCTCGTTCGATAAGAGCAATGACGGTGAGACGCCGGAAGGGATTGGGTTCGCCATTCCATTCCAGCTGGCGACCAAGATCATGGATAAGCTGATCCGCGATGGCCGTGTGATCCGCGGTTATATTGGTATTGGCGGTCGTGAAATTGCGCCTATGCATTCGCAGGGCGGTGGCATCGATCAGATTCAGGGCATCGTGGTCAACGAAGTGTCGCCTGGCGGCCCGGCGGCTAACGCGGGAATTCAGGTTAATGATGTCATCGTGTCGGTCAACGGCATACCAGCGGTATCGGCGCTGGAGACCATGGATCAGGTTGCGGAGATCCGTCCTGGCTCTATCATCCCGGTTGAAGTCATGCGTAACGATAAGAAGCTGACGCTGCAGGTGACGATTCAGGAATACCCGGCCACCAACTGACAGGCATAAAAAAACGGAGCGCATTGCTCCGTTTTTTTTGCCGGGCGGCATGACTGCTTACCCGGCCTGTGGGGACATCCGTTTTACTTGTTAACGAACTCTTCGCCCAGAGTGATATCTTTCTTCAGCGTATCCAGCATGCCTTCCATCGCGTTCTGTTCAAACGCGCTCAGCTTGCCAATCGGCTGATGTTCTTCGATACCGTTTTTACCCAGCAGCAGCGGCTGAGAGAAGAAACGAGCGTGTTCTCCGTCGCCTTCAACATACGCGCATTCAACAACGCCTTTCTCGCCCTGCAGTGCACGAACCAGTGACAGACCAAAACGTGCCGCCGCCTGACCCATAGACAGGGTTGCAGAACCGCCACCCGCCTTCGCTTCCACCACTTCGGTGCCCGCGTTCTGGATGCGTTTGGTCAGGTCAGCCACTTCCTGCTCGGTGAAGCTAACACCAGGGATCTGCGACAGCAGAGGCAGAATGGTGACACCAGAGTGACCGCCGATAACCGGCACTTCAACTTCTGAAGGCTGTTTGCCTTTCAGTTCAGCCACGAAGGTGTTGGAACGGATGATGTCCAGCGTGGTTACGCCGAACAGTTTGTTCTTATCGTAAACACCGGCTTTTTTCAGCACTTCTGCCGCGATAGCAACCGTGGTGTTCACCGGGTTGGTGATGATACCAATGCACGCTTTCGGGCAGGTTTCAGCAATCTGCTGGACCAGGTTTTTCACAATACCCGCGTTGACGTTGAACAGGTCTGAACGATCCATGCCTGGCTTACGCGCCACGCCAGCGGAGATCAGCACCACGTCCGCGCCCTGCAGGGCAGGACGAGCATCTTCACCGGAGAAGCCTTTGATTTTCACAGCTGTCGGGATGTGGCTCAGGTCAACCGCCACACCTGGGGTTACCGGAGCAATATCGTACAGGGAGAGTTCTGAGCCTGAAGGCAGTTGGGTTTTCAGTAGTAGGGCAAGCGCCTGGCCGATACCACCAGCAGCGCCGAGGACTGCGACTTTCATCCTAAACTCCTTATTATGGTTAACTTAAGTATCTGTAACTCCGTTGCGGCGACCATAATTCAGCAGGTAATTAATTACAATTTTCGTCACTAAATAATTTGAGGTCGCGCGACTTTATCTCTCACCAGAAGACTATCTGACGACAGACGACAACGAATTAAGAGGGGGTTACAATACACCCTGCCACGCCACCAAAACAACATCATTTTGATAACATTTAATTTACTTTTAAGCTTATTTGCTTGCCGTGACCCAGGCATGTTTTCTGATAACGAAATCTGATAAAATCACTCCCTTTCATAACATTATTTCAGCCTAACCGCTGGCAGATAATTTGCATAAAAATTCATCCACATGCATAATAATGTTGTTTCTTTCGTCATATTCCGGGTGACTTATGCGAAGCTCGTCTAAGCAAGAAGATTTAGTGAAGGCGTTTAAAGCGCTACTCAAAGAAGAGATATTCAGTTCTCAGGGAGAAATTGTTCAGGCTTTACAGGAACAAGGCTTCGATAACATCAACCAGTCGAAAGTCTCCCGCATGTTAACCAAATTTGGTGCGGTACGTACGCGTAACGCCAAAATGGAGATGGTCTACTGCCTGCCTGCAGAACTTGGCGTGCCAACCACCTCCAGCCCGTTGAAGAATCTGGTTCTCGATATCGATTACAACGATGCCGTTGTTGTGATCCATACCAGCCCGGGTGCTGCACAGTTGATTGCACGTATGCTGGACTCGCTGGGTAAGCCTAAAGGCATCCTTGGGACGATTGCGGGTGACGATACCATCTTCACTACCCCCGCCAATGGCTTCTCAGTGAAAGATCTCTACGAAGCAATTCTGGATCTGTTCGAGCAGGAACTCTGATTACCCTCCCCGTGGCGTCCTGCTACGGGGATCATTCTGCTTCTGCTGCATTTCCCCCTGTTTTATCCCGCCCTTTACTTTAACAAATAGTGCTTTTTACCGCTCATTAACATTCACTTGGTGAATGATAAATCAAAAAATCGCACAAAAAATCAAAAGCTGATATCCATATGATTTTCTTAGATATACAGCCACACACTGAACAATAAACGCACAATTTTATGCCATTAGGTTATAAAAAACAGGCTAGTTAATACGTAATAACAACAGAAATAATTAGTCTGGTATTAATTTTTACCGTTATTAGTGTATACTTGATTTTGTGATGAGGGTCACGAAACAAAGACCCCACTAAAAATTCGACGAGGTAAAGAATCATGAAAATCAAAACTACTGTAGCGGCGCTCAGCGTCCTGTCTGTCCTGTCATTCGGTGCTTTCGCCGCTGACGCTATCAATGCCGAGCAGGCACAATCCCGCCAGGCAATCGGTACGGTTTCTGTCGGCGCAATCGGCACGTCTCCAATGGACATGCATGAGATGCTGAACAAAAAAGCGGAAGAACAAGGTGCGTCATCTTATCGCATCATTGAAGCGCGTTCAGGTGACCACTGGCACGCAACCGCTGAGCTGTACAAATAAGTTTTAGTAATAACTGAAGACCAAAATCTCTACTCAACGGCACCAGGCATAAAAATAGCAGTTCAACCCTTCTCGCCGTTGAGCAAAAACCCTATTCAGGAGCAAAAACTATGAAAACCAAATTCATCATCGCAACCCTCGGTCTGGCATCCGTTCTCTCTTTCGGCGCAAGTGCAGCCGTACAGCAAGTGAACGCTGACCAGGCGCAGAATCTGCAGTCTATGGGGAGTGTGTCTGTGACGTCCGTTACCGGCTCTCCAATGGATATCCGTCAGGCACTGGCCGCTAAAGCTGAAAAAGCAGGCGCCAGCAGCTATCGCGTCACCGAGCTGAACCAGGGTGACCACTGGCATGCAACGGCTCAACTGTATAAATAAACCCTCGTCGTATCTCATCATACGACTTGCCCCTGGCCTTCTGGTCAGGGGCTTTTTTATGGCTTGATCAATGGCGCGCGTTGAAGCGTAGCTGCCCTTCCAGCTCTTCTTCCGCTTCATCAAACAGCAAAATGAGTGCGCCAAACCGTCTGCGCAACTTTTCAGGCAGATGGATAAACTCAATTTCCAGCGGTAACGGCAGCAGGCTGCCGGTCACCACGTCCCACAGCGTGTCCAGATTGGTGACGCTTTCCCGTTCAAGATCAAACACCCGGATAAATTCACGATAGAAGTCATCCTGACTGTCGATCTCGTCAAAATCAAAGGTATAGGTTTTCATTGCCAGTCACCCAGTCCAGGCGAGCGGCCTTCGCCGCCCTGATTATTATAATCCCCCAATATGCAGGGTTTTGACTTCCAGATACTCTTCCAGTCCCAGCACGGACCCTTCACGCCCAAGGCCAGACTCTTTTACCCCACCAAACGGCCCCAGCTCTGTGGAGACGGCACATTCGTTAATTCCTATCATCCCGCTTTCGATGGCCTGCGACACGCGGAAGACACGTGCCAGATTTTGGGTATAGAAGTAAGCCGCCAGGCCATATGGCGTGTTGTTGGCACGCTGGATAACCTCATCTTCCGAGGTAAAACGGAAGCAGGCCGCAACCGGGCCAAACGTCTCTTCTTCAGCCAGTTTCATGCCTTCATGGCAATCGCCCAGGACAGTTGGCATCCAGAAATTGCCGCCAAGCGAATGGGGTTTACCGCCCGCCAGAACGGTCGCCCCCCGGGCCACGGCATCTTCAACGTGTTCACGCACCTTATCGACGGCGGAGGATTCGATCAGCGGCCCCACGATGACGCCCTCTTCGAGACCATTCCCGACCTTCAGGGCCTTCACCGCATCGGCAAGCTTATTCACAAATTTGTCGTAGACGGTTTCCTGGATATAGAAACGGTTAACGCTGACGCAGACCTGGCCGGCATTGCGGAATTTATTGGCGATAGCCCCTTTAACGGCAGCCTCAATATCCGCATCTTCAAAGACGATATACGGCGCATTGCCTCCCAGCTCCATCGACACTTTCTTCATGGTTTCTGCGGCGTTACGCACCAGCGTTTTGCCGACAGAAGTCGAGCCGGTAAAGGAGATTTTCCGCACCTCATGGCTCGCCATAATCGCGTCACTGATTTCATGCGTATTCCCGGCTACGGCGTTGAGTACCCCATCCGGTACACCGGCCTGTTTTGCCAGCGTAAGCAGCGCGAAGGCGCTGAGAGGTGTGTTATTTGCCGGTTTGATTACCCCGGTACACCCTGCCGCCAGCGCCGGACCTAATTTACGGGTGAGCATGGCCATCGGGAAGTTCCACGGCGTAATCGCCGCGACCACGCCGATGGGCTCGCGGGTCGCCAGGATGCGGGAGCCCGGTTTGATCGGTGGAATAATTTCACCGTTCGCGCGCTTGGCCTCTTCGGCGAACCACTGGATAAAACTCGCGGCGTATTCCACCTCGCCTTCCGCTTCTTTCAGGGGCTTGCCCTGTTCGGTGGTCATTAAACGCCCGAGCCAGCTTTTGTTCTCAATGATCAGTTCGTACCAGCGGTAGAGAATTGCCGAACGCGCTTTCGCGGTTTTGGCGCGCCATGCCGGGAAGGCTTTGGCCGCCGCGGCAATGGCGTCTTCGGTTTCTGCTTTGCCGGCTTTGGCTACTCTGGCGATGACCTCACCGGTAGCCGGGTTCAGCACATCAAACGTCGTGTCCAGCGTTTTCCATATGCCGTTGACCAGATAACCGGTCTGAAAAAGGTGATTATCCTGAAGCGCCTGGGTTGTCATGTGTCCTCCCTTCCTGAATGTAAGAGCATGCTGGAATAAGTATAGCCACAAAAAAACCGACGCTTTTGGCGTCGGCTTTTTTACTTCAGTCAGTTATCCGTAAGGGCGTTCTGATAGCGATGCAGCATAAACACCAGCCGTCCTACCGGCTCTGTCACCTGAGGCGGTGCTTCCCAGACTTTCAGCTTCTCCTGGTAGATATCCAGCTCTTCAAGCAGTTGCTTAAAGTAACGACGTCGTTTGTCATCGCTGGAGGCAGAAAGCACGTGGTCGGCCGTCCGACGCAGCTGGCGGTGGAAAGCCGACAGATCGTCATTGATGGGCACGGGGGCATTACGTAAACGCTGGTGCGCGATAATCATGGTCAAGGCCAGACGGAACTTGGCGATGTCACCCGGGAACTTGTTCAGCAGTAAAAACAGCTGCTGATAGAGCGCCGGCAGGTGGTTCTCTTTGCGACGCGCGGTATTGGTGGTCATGGACGACACGGCAGCCGAGACAAACTGATTCAACAGCACGCGGCCCGTCCGTGCCTGAGAGTTATCCCGCACCAGCAGAATGACCATCATCGCCAGGAAACAACCCACCAGCTGACCTAAGGCGCTGTCTAAGAACTGGCTGAAATGGAAGGTTATCGGGTTATCCAGCACAATGATGTTAATCGTACTGGCCAGGGCACCCAATGAACCCAGCCGGCGCTTTTGCACTTCGATTCCGATAAAGAATGCCATCACCGCGAGGCTAATACAGAGCAGTAACATGCTCTGCTGGGTTGAGGGAATGATCACCAGAAAATAGAACGCGCCAATCGGCAGTGCAGCAATTGTGCCGAACAGGAAATCAATGGCCACCATGCGCGGATTCGGAAGACGCATCGCCAACGCGGTAACGACGGCGATCATCACCATCGCGCCGCTGCCGGAGGTCCAGCCGGTCCACAGCCAGAACAGCGTGCCGAGCATACAGGCAAGCGTTGTTCGCCAGAAGTTAACCATTGCGTGATGGCGTTCGGCGGATTCTGCCTTGATCACCACTTCACCCTGCAGCACCTCTTCTTCTACCGCGCTGATTTTGGTGTTACTGATCACACCGCGTTTCAGCAACAGGTAGCGCGTCGCGGCCCCGACCCAGGTATAGATCGTCACTGGCGTATCACGATCCCCGGTCCAGGCAATGACCCGGCGCATGCGTTTAAGCTGTTTGTGTACGTCCTGCACGGTTTCCACCGGCTCAGCAAACAGCTCGCGGAAGGTATCGGTTACCGCGTCCGGGCGGGTGTTTTGGATCAGATAGGTTTCACACGCCTGGGTAATCAGCGTTAAGGAGACGGTGTTGATGGCTTTAAGGCGGCGGTTGGCACGGGCCCAGCGCGAAGACTCCATGTTCAGATTGCTGCGCATTCCTTCCAGCGCCGTGGTGCGGCGCACCAGAGCGCTCCAGGCTTTATCGACCTCTTCGCTGTCACCATGCTTAATACAGAGCTGCATCAACTGATACTGGGCAACAATCAGCGCATCCAGTTCACGATCCACTTCCTGCTTAATGGAGCGAGGAGAGAAAAGCAGGTCAGCGACAATGGCACTGACAATACCGATGACAATCTCACTGCAGCGCTCTACGGCAAACTGTGGGGCAAGCAGCGGTTCGCTTTGAATGGTGATGATAATAATCAGCGCGGTATAACCGGCCAGCCCCCAGGCGTAGGAGTTCTCCACCTTCACCAGTGACGAGAGCCAGGTGCAGAAGCCCGCCCAGATACAGCACACCATCAGCATCAGCAGCGGCGTGCGGATCATCAATATGATGATGGTCAGTGCGGCGAAACAGCCAATAAATGTCCCGATGATGCGCAGCATCCCACGGTAGCGGATCGCCCCGGAGTAAGGTTCCCCGCCCGCAGCAAAGGCAGGCCCTGCCGCGACAATCGCCGCCGTCAGTACGGCCCAGCGGGGGGTTTCCAGCTGAAAGTGGAAGCCGACAAACAGCGCCAGCACAATGGCACACGCCAGCTTAACGGCGAAGCGAATGTGCTGGCTGGCGATGGAAAAGATACCCATAACGATTAACCAAACTCGCGCAGGCGATGGGCAATTTTACGGAAGATGGAGTCCTGGCTGGCGTCACGGTCTTTTTCACCGGTGATCACCACCGTCGCCGTGGTCCCGGCAGGCCACAGATTGCCCTGCTGTTCATCCAGATGGATACGCACCGGCACACGCTGGGCCAGACGTACCCATTCCAGGTTGGAATCCACCGTCGCCATCCCTTTAGTATCGTTAGAGCTGCTGGAGTTAGTGACCCCCGCGGCTACGCTGTCGACGGTGCCTTTCAGCACACGATTGCTGCCAAGCGGCGTAATTTCAGCCCGGAACCCCGGACGCACGCCTTCCAGTTTGGTCTCTTCCATATAGGCGAGCACGTAGAAGGAGTTCTGTTTAACCAGCGCCACGGCGGTTGAGCCGCGGGTGATAAACTCCCCGGCATAAACATTCAGGTTGGTGATCCAGCCGTCGGCAGGTGCGCGGATCACGGTGCGCTCAAGATCGAGCCGGGCAAGATCGCGCGTCGCTTGCGCTTTGGCCAGCTGATGCAACACGGTTTGCAGGACGTTATTGGACTGGTCAATCTCTTCGCGGGACATCGCCTGAACACCCAGTTGGTTACGGCGACCTGCCTCACGGCGTTTCTCGGAAGCCAGCGCCTGATAATAGGCCACATCCGCTTCAGCTTCTTCTAACGCTTTCTGATAACGCGGCTGGTCGATGGTGAAGAGTACCTGATCTTTTTTCACCAGCTGGTTATCGTGGACATTGACCGCAGTGATGAGACCCGCCACGTCGGGGGCGATTGCCACGACATCGGCGCTAAAGCGCGCATCTCGCGTCCACGGTGATTCAGTGTAATAGACCCAGGCGCGGAAAATAGCGATGAACGCGAGGATAACGAGCGCCATGGTGATGGCAGTGCGGGAGATTTTTCTTGTTAGCGTTTTCACATCAACCTCAGACAAACATGCGCGATATCAGGTAAAACAGGCAGCAATACAGCGCGGTATTGAACAATGCAGGATGCCAGACAAAATCGTAGATCCCGGTGGGGACCAGCACCTTGCGCACCAGCCAGAAAATCGCCAGTGATAAAAGAAGCTCGAAAAATATCGGTGGGAACGACAAACCGAACACCACGATAACGGGAAACAGACTCATGTTGACCTTGATTAGAGAGAGTGCAGGCTTCAGACTTTTTTAGCGCACGCCACCGCAGGAGAGCAAGAAACGCCGGGCGAGAATGGCGCAGCCGTTATGTAATTAATAATATATTAACGTAACTGTTATGCTGTTATCTATAATATGTGATCTAAATCACTTTTAAGTCAGAGTTAACAATGGAACGTCTAAAACGGATGTCGGTCTTTGCCAAAGTGGTTGAACTTGGCTCTTTTACCGCCGCTGCACGTCAGCTTCAGATGAGCGTCTCTTCCATCAGCCAGACCGTGTCCAAACTGGAAGATGAGCTGCAGGTCAAGCTACTCAACCGTAGCACCCGCAGCATTGGGCTGACGGAAGCGGGTAAGATTTACTATCAGGGTTGTCGCCGCATGCTGCTCGAAGTGCAGGATGTGCACGAACAACTTTACGCCTTCAACAACACGCCTATCGGTACGCTGCGCATCGGTTGTTCTTCAACTATGGCACAAAATGTTCTCGCCGCCATGACCGCTGACATGCTGAAAGAGTACCCGGGATTAACCGTCAATCTGGTCACGGGCATTCCCGCCCCGGACCTGATTGCCGACGGGCTGGACGTGGTGATCCGCGTGGGGGCATTGCAGGACTCCAGCCTCTTCTCCCGGCGGCTGGGCAGTATGCCAATGGTGGTCTGCGCCTCGAAAAGCTATCTGGCTCAGTACGGGGTGCCGGAGAAACCCGCCGATCTCACCAACCACTCCTGGCTGGAGTACAGCGTTCGCCCCGACAATGAATTTGAGCTGATTGCCCCGGAAGGGATTTCCACCAGACTGCTGCCGGAAGGACGGTTCGTCACCAACGATCCGATGACTATTTCGCGCTGGCTGGTGGCCGGTGCCGGGATCGCGTATGTGCCGTTAATGTGGGTGATCAACGAGATCAACAGCGGTGTACTGGAGATCCTCTTCCCGCGCTATCAATCCGATCCGCGTCCGGTGTACGCGTTGTATACCGAGAAAGACAAACTGCCGCTCAAGGTTCAGGTGTGCATAAACTATCTGACCGAGTATTTTGTGGACGTGGCGGAGTTGTTTCAGGGAATGCGCGAAAGACGAAAGGAATAACCTTTAATTTCCGAAATGTATATTTGTGATGAATATTCCAGGATGATACAGACCGTCATTCAGGAATATTCCTTCACCCCTGCCAGGAATAGCGAATTGACACTGCCGCCATCTGCGCCTTACCTTATAAACAGTCTGACAGTCAGGCTGTTATTAATTTGTTACCGATATGAATAATAAAATGTATTTCTCAGGATGACGTTAAACAAGGAAAAGAAATGAATATATTTGAACAAACACCGCCTTCACGCAGGCGCTATGGACTCGCCGCGTTCATTGGTTTGATTGCAGGGATTGTCTCCGCCTTCGTAAAATGGGGAGCAGAGGTGCCGCTTCCGCCGCGAAGCCCTACCGATTTATTCACCAGCGCATGCGGACCGGAGCAATTAATAAGAGCCGCAGGTCAGATTGATTGTTCCCGCAATTTTTTAAATCCTCCTTATGTATTTTTACGCGACTGGCTGGGCATTGCTGACCCTAACGCCGCGGTTTATACCTTTGCCGGACATATATTTAACGCGGTCGGCGTAACACATATTATTTTCTCTATCGTCTTTGCTGTAGGGTATTGTGTAGTTGCTGAAGTCTTCCCAAAAATTAAACTCTGGCAAGGTTTACTGGCGGGTGCGTTAGCTCAGCTTTTTGTTCACATGATCTCCTTCCCGCTGATGGGGCTGACACCCCCGCTGTTCGAACTGCCCTGGTACGAACACGTCTCAGAGATCGTGGGGCATTTGATCTGGTTCTGGTCGATTGAAATCATTCGTCGTGACCTACGTAACCGCATCACGCACGAGCCCGACCCGGAGATCCCGCTGGGTAACGCACGTTAAAAAAATGGCGCGACTTTTACAGTCGCGCCATTTTTTTCAGATTGGTTCAGGTCAGGCGGTGCCGCCCACCGTCAGGTTATCCACTTTCAGCGTTGGCTGACCGACGCCAACCGGCAGGCTCTGGCCCTCTTTACCGCAAACACCAACGCCGTTATCCAGTTTCAGATCGTTACCGACCATGGAGATCTGCTGCATGGCTTCAATACCGGAGCCAATCAGGGTCGCCCCTTTCACCGCTTTGGTCACTTTGCCTTTCTCAATCAGATACGCTTCTGAAGTGGAGAAGACGAACTTACCAGAGGTGATATCCACCTGACCGCCACCAAAGTTTGGCGCGAAGATGCCGTAATCAACGGACTCGATGATCTCCTGCGGTGTGGATTTACCCGGCAACATGTAGGTGTTCGTCATACGCGGCATCGGCAGATGTGCGTAGGATTCACGACGGCCGTTGCCCGTTGGCGCAACGCCCATCAGACGCGCGTTGAGTTTGTCCTGCATGTAGCCTTTCAGTACGCCATTTTCGATCAGCACGTTGTACTGCCCGGGCGTACCTTCATCGTCGATTGAAATCGAGCCACGGCGATCCTGCATCGTGCCGTCATCAACCACGGTACAGAGTTCAGAAGAGACGCGTTGTCCCATCTGGCCGCTGAATACGGAGGTGCCGCGACGGTTAAAATCGCCTTCCAGGCCGTGGCCCACCGCTTCGTGCAGCAGCACGCCAGGCCAGCCTGCGCCGAGTACCACCGGTAATGTACCGGCGGGTGCCGCCACGGCAGACAGGTTCACCAGCGCCATGCGCACGGCTTCTTTTGCCCACGCGTCAGCGCGTGCTTCACCGTCAACATCGCCCAGGAACCAGTCATAACCAAAACGACCGCCGCCACCACTTGAACCGCGCTCACGTTTACCGTCGTCTTCAACCTGCACGCTGACAGAAAGACGTACCAGCGGACGCACATCCGCTGCCAGCGTGCCGTCTGTCGCCGCGACCAGGATCAGTTCATAGACACCGCTCAGGCTGGCAGAGACTTCCTGCACGCGTTTATCCGCAGCGCGTGCGACTTTATCCACGCGACGCAGGATATCCAGTTTCTCTTCACGGCTCATGCTCTGCAGGGGATCGATACTGGTATAGAGCGCAGAGTGCTGCACTTCGCCCAGCGTCTTCACGCGACCGTCACCGGTTTCGCGCACGATAGTCCGCGCAGCCAGCGCGCTCTGCTCCAGTGCGGCCAGGCTAATCTGGTCGGCATAAGCAAAACCGGTTTTCTCGCCGCTGACGGCACGTACACCGACACCCTGGTCAATGTTATAAGAGCCATCTTTAATGATGCTGTCTTCTAAAACCCAGGATTCGTGATAGCTCGACTGGAAATAGAGATCGCCGTAGTCGAGACGGCGTTCGGTCAGTTGACCAAGAATGGAGAACAGGTCCTGATGGCTCAGGCCGTTCGCTGCGAGCAAATGTTCACTTACCAGGTTCAGACTCATTGTATTGCTACTCGTTCGTTGCCGCCCGTGGCGGTATATAAATCGTATTTATTGAGAGTGAGGCAATTACCTGCCCACGTCAAATCATTGCTGTGCATCTTTGCGCGGCTGGCGCAACACTTCATTAATCTGCGGTTTATCCACCGGCCCGGTGATGCGATAGCGCAGAATAGAGACTTTGCTCCACAGCGGCCCCAGCACTTTACTGGCGGCAAACACCGCCGCACCGACAATCGGGTTCACCACAAAAGCCGCCGCGACGCCGACGGTGGCAGAAATTTCAGGTGCTACCACCGCTTCCATATCCAGTTCGCGGCGCACGAGGTTGACCGAGCCTTTCATCGCAATATCCGCTTCCAGGCCGTCCACCAGCGTATCGTCGGTATGCAGCACCCCGTCTTTGATCCATGCCGTACTGCGGATAGAGTCGTAATAGAAACCTTCGCTGAAGGTATCGCTAAAGTCGAAACGCAGCTTACGCAGCAGTGCATCAAAGCTCAACAGACGCAGTATCTGGCCCGCATGCCCGGTACTCACATCGGCAATTTCACCCTTGCCAAAGCGGGTTTTCAGAATGCCGTTCAGCGAGGCTTCATCCGGCGTCCACGGTGCCGCACGCCAGTGGAGATCGTAATTCACGTCAAATGATGACCCCCGCAGCGGCGTGCTGATGCCAAAGAAGTTAGCCACGGAATCCAGTTTATTGCCCTTGATGTCGCCCTTCAAAGAGGTTCGCTGCTCGCCCGGGTTATTAACCCACTCCCCGGCGGCCCTCAGACGGCCAAAGCCGGTGTCGATAAGCCCGCCCGCAAGGCTCAGCGTATTCCCCTTAATGGCGAAATCGCCGTCAATACGGCCATACTTTTGACCCCAAAGCCAGCACTCAGCACAGCGTAGCTGGAGATCGGGCCAGCCGCTGAAGTCGATACGGGTTGGGTTATTCAACGGCGCCGTATTTGACGGACGATCTTTTCCGCTCGCGGTGGCCGGGTTGTAGTAAAGATAGCGAATCGCCGCCTGCCACGGCGCGTTGTCGCGCATGGTCAGCGTGCCATTGATCTCCCGGCCCTGGGCTTCGACTTTTGAACCGTTCGCCGTCGGCTGCGAAACAATGCTCAGGTTATTCCACTGCTGTCCACCCAGCATCAGCGACGGCGTACGAACAGTAATGCTCTGCGGGAACTGGGCAGCCTCATCAACGTTTTGGCCCACGCCCTTCTGGAACAGGGCCAGCCACTCGGCCCCGTCCATTGGCGGCAGATTAAGCTCAATGCCGGTGTGATCGGGCAGCGGCGGCGTGGTGCGGCTGTCCGTCGTCCAGATGGCTCTGTCGAGCGTGAGCTTACGGTTAAGCAGCCAGCGGCTGTTGAAATGGTTTTTCTCACCCGCACTACCGGTCAGCGCGAAGCTGTTAAGATTGCCATCGACGTTAACCTTTATTGGCAGCGGTTGACCGGACGATTTATCCAGCGGTGCAGGCAACTGGCTCTGAATGTTTTTCAGATCGCCAGTGATATCAACTTTATAGCGCGCACCGGCGTGATAAGGCAGTTCAATTGCCACCTTGCCATTCCAGGAGACTGCACCGTTAACGGACTCCTCAATCGGCTTCGGCAGAACATCCATGCGCGATGGCTGCCAGTTGCCGTCCAGGTTGACGGCTACCTGATAAGCTTTCTCTCCCTCGGTGGTCGAGAAATCGATATTCACAGGCTGATTAAACCAGCTGGCCGTGAGCGGCTCGCTCTTCAGGTTACCGTTCTCAAAGCTAAACTGCCCGCTGAGGTTCTTCAGGGTGCTTTCAAGCGGCTTAATATACAGACTGTTGTTATTGAGACGGACGTCGCCTTTGGCGGTGGTCATTTCACCGTCGAGCGGGATATCAAGATGTAAGCGAGCACTCACATCGCCATCCAGCTGCAGCTGCTGAAGGGTGGCTGCCAGTGACTCTTTCAGCGGCGTGTCTTCAAAATAGGGGCCGACCGCTTTCCCGGGGCCGTTAATGTCGGCATCGATCAAAAGCTTCTCTTTTGAGTAATCCGGAATGTTTGCCGTCAGGTTACTGGCCGTTACGCCGCCCAGCGCCACGTTGTCTGCCTTCATCCATAATCCGTCATTGATAAAATTAAGTTCAATGTCGAGATTTTTCAGCGCAGGCCAACCCGGCTGGAAGGCGAAGGTGGCGTTGTGCAGCGGCACCAGCACCTGGAATTGACCTTCATTGTGCTTGTACGGGAAAAGATGCGGATTACCGCCGTAGACCAGGGTGGCATTATCCGCCTGACCGCCCTGGATCGCGCCGCTCAGATAGTCCACCAGCGCTTTGCCCATCAGGTTCTCGGGGAAGTAGCGCCAGGCCTGAGAACCGTCGTTAGTGCTGATCCCGGCCAGAATACCCAGCCACGGCTCTTCACCTTCAGGCTGCAGATAGCGGAAATCGCCACGCGCATGCACCGCTTTGGCTTTCACATCGATATGGCGCCCATCCAGCTGGAAGCCTTTATCGTTACGCAGCCAGTTGAGCACCGCATTGCCTTGTTCAATTTCCAGCGGCGCACGGAAGACCGTTTCGTAAGGCATTCTGGCGTCATGCATATCGACCGTTAGCCTGCCGTTCTCAACGCTCCCTTCCAGCTTACCGCTGAAGTTTTCCGCGCCCGGTAACATCTTCCACTGCTTCCAGGCCAGACCTTTCCATGCGGCCTGAAAACGGGTCTTTTCCGTGGCCTGAAGCGGGATATCCAGCGCCAGCGAATCTATCTTTCCGCTTGGCTGCGTTGCCAGCCAGATCTCACCCAGGTCCGGAGAGAGCTTGGCGGCCATCGAGCGCAGACCTTCTATTGCGGCCAGATCAAGGTTGCTGGCGCGAATACGCAGCTCGTCACTGCGTTTGCTGGTCGCCCCACCGACATCCTGCTCCGGCATCCAGGCCAGCGTCAGAGCACCGCGCGGCCAGGGTTTGTTATCCATGGTGATGCGTGTGTCCGGAATGGCAAACTGCCAGCCCTCTTTCTCTTTCGTCACGTGCGCGGTGAGGTTATCGACCGAAAGTTGATGCTGCTGTTTTTCGCCCTTCCAGCTTGCGCCACCCTGCTTAAGCCAGATATCGCCGCTGGCAAATACCCCTTTCGTCAGGGTCATCCAGCCTTCAAGGCTAAAACGGGCGGTTTCCAGCTGCATATTTTGCTGTAACCAGTCGCCGAGCCACGGCTTAACATCCACGTCGTCGGCCTGCAGCCATACCTTGCCGTTATTTAACAAACCGTCGTCGTCGCGCAGATCCATACGAACCTGCATCACGCCATGCTGGCCGTTCAGGCTGGAGAGATTCACCTGTCCTTCCGCGCGATGGCGTTCTTTGCCGTTAAGCCAGGTCAGCTGTGGGATCGCCAGTTCAGCGCGCTGCCCGGAGAGGGTAATAAAGCTCACTTCGCTGTCGCGCAGATCGAAATGATCGAACTGACGCAGGAAGAGATCGCTGAAGCGGTTGGTTTCAAGGCTCTGATTGCTATCGCCGCCGGACAGCGGGGTATTGGTCAGAAACTGAAGCTGATAAAAGGTGAGATCGCGGAACTGCCAGCGAAAATGGAGCAGGCTTTGCCAGACATCCAGCGCCAGGGTGACGCGTTTGATTTTCAGATAGCCGCCATCTTTCAGGCTGGCATTGATATCCCGGACATCAAGCGTCGGACCAAAATTCTGCCAGCTGGCGCTTATCTGGCTCACGTCAACCGGGACACCGGTGGTGGATTCGATTTTTGCCAGCAGCTGCGGACGCCAGCTGTCCAGATGCGGTAAAACGAGGCGCAGCCCGCTCACGAGCAACGCGACAATCACGACCAGCGTTGCCCCTGTAAGCAATAAAATCCCCGGCAATCGCCTCACTCATCTCTCCTTGTCAGCTTTGGTCACGCGGCGTACCGCGTCTTACATCATCACGACGTCAAACTGCTCCTGGTTATAGAGCGGTTCGATTTGAACTTTTACCTGTTTGCCGACAAAGATTTCCACTTCCGCCAGCGCGTGCGACTCTTCGCCTTTCAGCGCTTCAGCCACCGCAGGGGAAGCATAGACCAGAAAACGATCGGAGTCGTAGGCATGATGAACGCGAACGATTTCACGCATGATCTCGTAGCAGACGGTCTCAACCGTCTTTACTGTGCCACGTCCGTGGCAGGTTGGGCATTCATTGCACAGCACATGCTCCACGCTTTCGCGGGTACGCTTACGCGTCATTTCCACCAGCCCCAGCTGTGAGAAGCCGTTGATGCTGGTTTTCACGCGATCTTTACTCAGCGCCTGCTCCAGCGAGTGCAGCACACGACGGCGATGGTCTTCATTACTCATATCGATAAAGTCGATGATGATAATGCCACCCAGATTGCGCAGGCGAAGCTGGCGGGCGATGGCCTGCGTGGCTTCGATGTTGGTATTAAAGATGGTGTCATCCAGGTTGCGATGGCCGACAAACGCGCCGGTGTTGATATCCACCGTCGTCATCGCTTCGGTCTGATCGATGATCAGATAGCCGCCAGACTTCAGTTCAACCTTGCGTTCCAGCGCTCGCTGGATCTCATTTTCGACGTCATAGAGATCGAAGATAGGCTGACGCCCCGTGTAATGCTCCAGCAGGCCAGGCATTTCGGGAATGTATTCGGCAGTAAATTCCAGCAGTGCTTCATAGGTCAGGCGGGAATCCACGCGAATTCTGTCGAGCTGTGCATCGGCAAAATCACGCAGGACGCGCTGAGCAAGCGCCAGTTCGCCGTAAAGCTGGTAGCGGGTCTGGTTGCGTTTTTTACGCTCCATGACTTTGGTCCAGACGCGCTTGAGGTAGGCCGCATCAGACGCCAGATCGTCTTCACTGATCCCTTCTGCGGCGGTACGGATGATAAACCCGCCCTGTTCATCGCAGTAAGCGCTGACCACTTTTTTAAGACGCTCGCGCTCGCTTTCGCTCTCAATGCGCTGCGAAACGCCCACGTGCGACGCGCCAGGCATAAAGACCAGATAACGGGAAGGCAAGGTAATGTCGGTAGTCAGACGGGCGCCTTTCGTGCCCAGCGGATCTTTGACGACCTGCACCATCAGATCCTGGCCCTGACGCACCAGTTCGGAGATATCGCGCACGGCAAACTGCTTTTGCTCTTCGCCCGCGACGCACTCGGTATGCGGCATAATGTCGGAGGCATGTAAAAATGCCGCCTTATCCAGTCCAATATCTACAAAAGCCGCCTGCATACCCGGTAGTACACGACTGACACGACCTTTGTAGATATTGCCTACTATTCCGCGCCGCGCTTCACGCTCAATATGAATTTCCTGAAGAATGCCACCATCAATATAGGCCACACGGGTTTCCGATGGCGTTACGTTTACCAACAATTCAGCCGTCATAATTATCCCTTCCCTCACGCAGTGAGTTAAAATTGCTCAGCAACTCATACGTTTCCACCAGCGGTAAGCCGACTACGGCGTGATAGCTGCCATTAATCTTCCTGACAAAACAGCCACCCAGCCCCTGAATACCGTATGCACCTGCCTTATCCATCGGTTCACCGCTGGTGATATAAGCGGCGATCTCGTCGTCGGTAAGTACTCTGAATGTCACGTCCGTCACCACAAGGCAATCCAGCACGTGCTGGCTGTCCGCCAGCGCGACGGCGGTCATTACCTGATGTGTTTGTCCGGACATTTTGCGCAGCATGCGCGCCGCATGTTCAGCGTCGTGCGGTTTCTCAAGCACTTCACCGTTAAGAATAACGATGGTATCTGCCCCCAGCACCGGCAAGTCACGCGGCGTTTGCGCCACGCCTGCCTGCGCTTTCTCACGCGCCAGTCGAGAAACGTACTGCTGGGCACTTTCGCCTTCAGCGCGTTTCTCTTCGATGCCCGTAACGATGCGTTCAAAGGAGACGCCCAGCTGAGTGAGCAACTCCTGACGACGCGGAGAACCAGAAGCAAGATATAGAGACGTCATAGAAACCTTTTATTGCACAGCAAACTGCTGGCGAACCTTACGCATCAGCAGGAACAGCCACGGCCAGAGCACACCATTTACTACACTACTCCAGAACACTTCCGGTCGGAAAGAGACGTTGATCACTAAAAACTCTGCCCAGAAAACAACGATATCCGCAGCAAGCGACAACAACATCACCACCAGCGCCTGTTGCCAGAGCGCGAGGTTACGAAAGAGCTGGAATTTAAGTGCGACGAGGTACGCAATAATACTCATGGACAAGGCGCGCACGCCAAGCGTAGAGCCACTAATGAGATCCAGTATGGCACCCATCACAAAACCTGTGCCGACATTTACGCGGTGCGGCAGGGCAAGGATCCAGTAGAGCAAAATGAGCAATACCCAGTTTGGCCGGAAAACGAGAATGTCGTCCGGCCAGGGCATGATTTGCAGTAACAGCGCAATGAGAAATGAGAGCCAGATAACCCAGCGTCCCTGGCTACGGTAACTTGCCACTACTGCCCTCCCGAGGAGAGTTTAGGCGGTGGCGGTGCATCCGGCAGCGGCTGCGTTAGCCCCGTAGCAGGGGCCGGTACTGGCGCAGGGGGTCCCATGGCATCCGGTGCCGGCAGAACCTGCGGCATCATTTGCATCAGGCGTTCATTCGCGACGCGATGAACATCTTCAGGCGTCATGGGGTTAGCACCATTGCGGTCGGCGCCCCACAGCAGCAGCAGGTAGCGAAGACGCTGTAAACCCGCGGTTGGACGCGCCTGAATCACGGTATAGGCACGCTGCGTATCAAGCTTCACCGAAGAGACAACCGCAACCGGATACCCTTCAGGGAAACGTCCACCCAGACCCGACGTCACCAGAACGTCGCCCACACGAATGTCCGTGTTAGCCGGCAGATGTTCCAGCTGGAGATCGTCGGTACACCCGTTACCGGCCGCGATGACGCGAATGTCATTACGCAGTACCTGAATCGGCAACGCATGCGTGGCATCGCAGATCAGCAGAACGCGGCTGGTCAGTTTGGCCACAGCAACAACCTGGCCTACAACGCCTTTATCACTGATAACAGGCTGACCTTCATACACACCGTTCACGCTTCCTTTGTCGATCACAACCTGATCGCTGTAGGGATCGTTGACGGTGGAGATCACCTGCGTCACCATCTTCTGCTCATCCTGACGCAGCGGCGAGCCAAGCAGCTCACGCAGACGCGCGTTTTCCTGCTTATATTGTCCCAGCATCAGCAGCTCGCTGTTTTTCAACAGCAGTTCCTGACGTAATGCCCGGTTTTCGAGTTCGAGTTGGTCACGTGAAGACAACGTTTGGGAAACGGAGTCGAGCAACTCACGGGGACCATTTGAAATAAAGTAGAAAGGACTGACGGCGGTATCCATGTACGTTCTGATCTGACTGAACGTACCGAGGCGGCTATCGGCAATAATGACCCCAAGCGCAACCAGGACCGCCAGAATGAGGCGAAACTGTAGCGATGGGCCACGGCTAAAAATTGGCTTCATAGGCTATGCGTATTCTCGTGTCAGAGAGAAAGGGTAGCGATACGCTACCCTTTCACAATGACTACTCTTCGCTGAACAAGTCGCCGCCGTGCATGTCGATCATTTCCAGCGCCTTGCCACCACCACGGGCGACGCAAGTCAGTGGATCTTCTGCAACTACGACAGGAATACCTGTCTCTTCCATTAACAGGCGGTCGAGGTTACGCAGCAGCGCACCACCACCGGTCAGAACCATACCGCGCTCGGAGATGTCAGACGCCAGTTCTGGTGGGCACTGTTCCAGAGCAACCATCACTGCGCTCACGATACCGGTCAGAGGTTCCTGCAGCGCTTCCAGAATTTCGTTGGAGTTCAGGGTAAAGCCGCGTGGAACACCTTCAGCCAGGTTACGGCCGCGAACTTCGATTTCACGCACTTCATCGCCCGGGTAAGCGGAACCGATTTCATGCTTGATACGCTCAGCGGTCGCTTCGCCGATCAGGGATCCGTAGTTACGACGCACATAATTAATGATGGCTTCGTCGAAACGATCGCCACCGATACGCACGGAAGAGGAGTACACCACGCCGTTCAGGGAGATAACGGCCACTTCAGTGGTACCACCACCGATATCCACCACCATAGAACCGGTCGCTTCAGAAACAGGCAGACCCGCACCGATTGCCGCCGCCATTGGCTCTTCAATCAGGAACACTTCACGCGCGCCTGCACCCTGGGCTGATTCACGGATTGCGCGACGTTCAACCTGGGTGGCGCCAACCGGCACACACACCAGAACACGCGGGCTTGGGCGCATGAAGCTGTTGCTGTGAACCTGCTTGATGAAGTGCTGAAGCATTTTTTCAGTCACGAAGAAGTCAGCGATAACGCCGTCTTTCATTGGGCGGATTGCGGCGATGTTGCCAGGGGTACGTCCCAGCATCTGCTTCGCGTCATGACCCACAGCGGCTACGCTTTTCGGCGAGCCGGCACGATCCTGACGAATGGCCACAACGGAAGGCTCATTCAATACGATGCCTTGTCCTTTAACGTAAATAAGGGTATTCGCGGTACCCAGGTCAATGGACAGGTCATTGGAAAACATGCCACGAAATTTTTTCAACATACTAAGGGATAATCCTGAAAGCTGGGGCGGAAAACAAAATCCGCTTACTTTACCAACCACACGCAGCAGCGACAAGGCGCAAAAATCATCTGCAGCGGTGAAAATTTGTGCAGTACGTATCCTGATGTTACAAATCTTTCCCTGATTCCCTCAGGGCTGAGTACACAGTAGCGTCCCTCACTGACATTTGTAACCCGCTAAAGGTCGTTCACTGGCTTTTTGCTCGTCATACTCAAAGCTACAGGCGCGATATTCTACGTGAAAACGGATTAAACGGCAGGTCAAACAGAGTATCTTTGCAAATATTTTTTCACATTGGTGTCAAGCGGCTGAGAGGAAGCAAAAAAATCCCCCTGACCGCCCGTCACACCGCGCTCTGTCAACATCTGCCATTCGCTTCTGGAGCGCACGCCCGTGGCAAAGACTTGTGTTCGCGTTCCCTTGCACGCTTCCACCAGACTCTGTACCAGCAGCTGGTTTTCCGTGCGCTTTTCAATGTTCCTTACCAGCCCTGGATGCAGCTTTAATAACTCCACATCCAGTTCCTTAATCCAGTTAGTACTGACCAGCGTTAAACCCGCCTGCGTGACCGCGACACGGGCACCTAGCGCATTAATCAACCGTACTACCGGACGTAACCGGCTGATGTGTTGACCCACATCCGCCTCAGCAAGTTCAAAAATAATGTGTTTGCGTTGCGATTTTTCGCATTGCATTAATGTATCACGCAACCAGCGCTGAAAACGCGGGCGAATTAACGACTCCACGGTAACCTGTAGCGCCAGGTTTTCTTCGGGCCAGAAGGACAAAAACGGCATGAGTCGGGTGATCTGCTGGCGGTCATACTCTTCAGAAAGCCCAAACTGCAGCACCATTGGCAAATATTCCGCGGAGATGACCTCTTCCGTACCGTCAAAAATACGGCACATCAGCTCACGGTGATGAACGTTCCCGTTTTTCATCACCGCCGGTTTTTGATAAATGCGCGGCCCGCCGCGGCTGAGCATTTGCTCTATTAACGTTCTCCAGCGCACATTGCCGCGCCCTTTTTCCGGTAACGAATCGTCGTATACTGCCCAGCCGTTAGCGCCCTGCAACACGGCGTTGCGGGTTGCCGCTTCAGCATGTTCCATCACCTGTTCCGTCGACTGGCCGCCGCGCCAGGCACAGATGCCCATATGAACCATATCGTCCCTGTCGAGCATTTTGCTCTGCGGCAGCGCATCCACCGCTTTCAGCAGCTGGCTGGCGATGCTTTCTGACTCTTTCAGCGTACGGTGAGGCAGCAGCACGGCAAAGTCGCTGCGGTGATAACGGGCCAGCAGCGCACCCGGATAACGCATAATAAAGGTGGAGAGCAGGTTGATCAGCGTAAAGAGATTCTCTTCCGCCACGCGCTGTCCCCAGGTGTCGCGCAGCAGATCGAAATCGGGCAGGCGAATCATCATGACAACACCGTGCGTCCCGACTTTTTCCGGATCGTCCAGCAACGTGGCCAGTTGATTATCAAAGAAAAGACGGTTGTTCAGCCCGGTTTTATTATCCTGCGCAGCGTAAGAGCGGATCAGCGTGTCCATACGGCTGCGCTGGTCGCTGGCGAACTGAATTTCTGAGAGCAGCATATCCAGCGCACTGCTGGCACGTGCAGGCCATTCATGGATCGAGCCACGCACCTGCGGGCCGCGTTCACCGTTCAGTATTCGCACGGAACGCATCTCCAGCAGTTCCTGACCAGAGAGCTGACGGCGCAGCCAGCGAACCGCGAGAAAAATCAGCAGGACAATAAACGCGACGGCGACGGTGAGCGGCGCGGTGGTCATCATCGAGCGGAAGTAGCTGGCCATTGGATCGAGGTAGACCATGTTTATGGTCATGCCCGGGTTTTTAAGGGAGTGCACCGTCACTTCCCGGTACTGGCTTACCACGCCCGCAGGCCGATAGCTGTCCTGCCGGGCATGGCTTAAAACATTATGCTTTCCCTGCAGAATGTCGATTTGGACAATATCGACAGGCACCATCAACTCATCCAGCTCGCGGGACAGCGCCGGCAGCGGGGTGGTGAGGAGACGATTATCAATCACCGACGCGACAGACTGCACCCGATTAACCAGCTTGTCCTGAATGGCGTTATAAAAGCTCAGAGAACAGCCAAGGAGCGTGACAAAAATGGTCAGCCCCGTCAGTAAGGTGATAAAAGCCGAGAACTTCGTCGTTAATCGCATCCTTGAGATAACTCCGTGGGTTGAGGGGTTAGCGAGTAAGCGCTAACTTGCATTTCAAATGCGGCATACTATCAAACCTGGCGTATCTGGCAATTTATTGCGTTAAATCGGCATTGCTTTTCCCTGAGGGAGTATAGTCTTCAGGAGCTATTTTCCAATCATCTGAGTCGTGAGGACCCTGTATGCAGGCTTTGATCTTAGAACAGCAGGACGGCAAAACGCTTGCCTCGGTGCAGGCCGTTGAAGAGAGCCGACTGCCGGCAGGCGAAGTGACCGTCGACATCGACTGGTCCAGTTTAAATTATAAAGATGCGCTGGCTATTACCGGGAAGGGTAAAATCATCCGAAATTTCCCTATGGTGCCAGGTATCGATTTTGCGGGCCGGGTTCATGCGAGCGAAGATCCGCGCTTCCATGCCGGCCAGCAGGTGCTGCTCACGGGCTGGGGCGTGGGTGAAAATCACTGGGGTGGGCTGGCGACACAGGCGCGCGTGAAAGGCGACTGGCTGGTGCCGATGCCACAAGGCCTGGATGGTCGTAAAGCGATGATCATCGGTACCGCAGGCTTTACCGCCATGCTGTGCGTGATGGCGCTGGAAGATGCCGGTATTCGCCCTGAATCGGGTGAGATCGTCGTGACCGGTGCCAGCGGTGGTGTGGGCAGCACGGCGGTGACATTGCTGCACAAACTGGGTTACCAGGTTGCGGCAGTTTCCGGGCGCGAGAACACCCACGCGTACCTGCGTCAGCTCGGCGCTAATCGCATTCTGAGCCGCGACGAGTTTGCCGAAACCCGTCCACTGGAAAAACAGCTCTGGGCAGGTGCGGTAGATACCGTCGGTGACAAAGTGCTGGCAAAAGTGCTGGCGCAGATGAACTACGGCGGCTGCGTGGCAGCCTGTGGTCTGGCGGGCGGTTTTGCCCTGCCCACCACCGTGATGCCCTTTATTCTGCGTAACGTTCGCCTGCAGGGTGTTGATTCCGTGATGACCTCGGCGGCGCGCCGCATTGCAGCCTGGGAACGTCTGCAGCGCGATTTGCCGGACACGTTCTTTACTCAGAGCGCAACCGAAATCACGCTTAGCCAGGCGCCTGAATATGCCAGCAAGATCATGGACAACCAGTTCCACGGCCGCGCGCTGGTGAAAATTGCCTAATCTTCAAATTTTCGTGACATATTCGCGCTAATCCCTCTCCTCCGTCATGCTTAGAAAAACGCATGACGGAGGATGCCATGAAAACCCGAAAACTGACGGAAGCCGACGTAACGTCTGAATCTGTCTTTATGTTACAGCGCCGCCAGATCCTGAAAATGCTTGGCATCAGCGCCACCGCACTGACGCTTTCCCCTGCGGCTCATGCCGACCTGCTCGACTGGTTTAAAGGTAACGATCGCCCCAAAGCCCCTTCTGGCGCCCCACTCACCTTTACGAAGCCCGCTCAGTGGCAAAACACACTGACGCTCACGCCGGAAGACAAAGTGACCGGCTATAACAATTTCTACGAATTTGGTCTCGATAAGGCCGATCCTGCGGCCAACGCGGGGAGTATGAAAACCGATCCGTGGACGCTGAAAATCGACGGTGAAGTGGCAAAACCGCTGACGCTGGACCATCACGATCTCACCACCCGTTTTCCACTGGAAGAGCGTATCTACCGCATGCGCTGCGTGGAAGCCTGGTCGATGGTTGTGCCCTGGGTAGGCTTCCCGCTGCATAAACTGCTGGCGATGGTTGAACCCACCAGCAACGCAAAATATGTCTCTTTCCAGACGCGCTACGCCCCGGACGAGATGCCGGGCCAGAAAGATCGGTTTATCGGCGGTGGGCTTGCGTATCCGTATGTCGAAGGGTTACGGCTCGACGAAGCGATGCATCCTCTTACGCTGCTGACCGTCGGTGTTTACGGCAAAGCACTCCCGCCGCAGAACGGCGCGCCTGTTCGCTTAACGGTGCCGTGGAAGTATGGTTTTAAAGGGATTAAATCTATCGTCAGCATTAAGCTCACCCGCGAACGTCCACCCACGACCTGGAACCTGGCGGCGCCCGACGAATATGGCTTTTTTGCCAATGTGAACCCGCACGTCGATCATCCCCGCTGGTCGCAGGCCACCGAGCGATTTATCGGTTCCGGCGGCGCGCTGGATGTGAAGCGTCAGCCGACACTGCTGTTTAACGGCTACGCTGATGAAGTGGCGTCGCTTTACCGTGGCCTTAATTTACGGGAGAACTTCTGAGTGCGTTTAACGGCAAAACAGATAACCTGGCTGAAAGTGCTGTTGCACTTAGCCGGGTTGCTTCCTTTTATCTGGTTATTCTGGGCCGCCAGCCAGGGGCTTTTTAGCGCTGATCCGGCAAAGGATATCCAGCACTTTACCGGTCGGATGGCTCTGAAATTTTTACTGGCGACCTTGCTGGTGTCACCGTTAGCGCGCTACGCTAAACAGCCATTATTGATACGCACCCGCCGGCTTTTGGGGCTATGGTGTTTTGCCTGGGCGACGCTCCATTTGACCAGCTACGCCTTGCTGGAACTGGGCGTTAACAACCTGGCACTGCTGGGCCGCGAACTGGTTACCCGTCCGTACCTGACGTTAGGTATCGTGAGCTGGCTGGTGTTACTGGCATTAGCACTGACATCAACGCAATATGCACAACGTACATTGGGCAGGCGCTGGCAACTGCTGCACAACTTCGTCTATCTTGTCGCGATCCTCGCACCCATCCATTATCTGTGGTCGGTGAAGATCCTCTCCCCGCAGCCCATACTCTACGCGCTGCTGGCTGTGGCGCTTTTAGCATGGCGTTACAAGAAGTTCCGTCAGTGGTTGCGATAATTCGCGAAACTGTGCGTTTTCCCGCAGAATCCCTGTCAACCGCGAATCTTTTTCGGATAGCGGTTGATAATCTTCCCTGATAAGACCAGTATTTAGCTGCCAAATGCTACGAAATCGTTATAATGTGCGACTTTGGTTTACCCGACAGCGGTTTTAGGCCTCTGAAAAGGTGACAATCGTGCTTCGAAGGTATATTTTGTTTTTTACCGGAGAATCGCAGGAGATAGCGGCACAATGGCTGATAAGTTCCATATCTTAGTTTTAAACGGACCGAACCTGAACATGCTCGGCACCCGCGAGCCCGAGAAGTATGGCTCGCTAACATTGAGTGAAATTGTTAACCGTCTGAGCACGGAAGCAACGTCGCTGAATGTGGATTTGGATCATTTTCAGTCGAACGCGGAGTACGCAATCATCGACCGTATTCATCAGGCTAAAGACACTGTGGACTATATCCTGATCAATCCGGCCGCGTTTACGCACACCAGTGTTGCTATTCGCGACGCACTGCTCGCAGTGAGTATCCCGTTTATCGAGATCCACCTGAGCAACGTGCACGCCCGAGAGCCGTTCCGCCACCATTCCTATCTATCAGATATCGCCGCTGGCGTTATTTGCGGACTGGGCGCTGACGGCTATTCATACGCTTTACAGACAGCGGTAAAACGCTTGTCACAATCACACTAAACAAGAGTACGGAACCCACTCATGGATATTCGTAAGATTAAAAAACTGATCGAGCTGGTTGAAGAATCAGGCATCTCCGAACTGGAAATTTCTGAAGGCGAAGAGTCTGTACGCATCAGCCGTGCAGCCCCAGCCGCTAGCTTCCCGGTAATGCAGCAGGCTTATGCTGCGCCAGTGCAGCAGCCTGCGCTTTCCGCAGCCGTTGCACCAGCAGCTGAAGCCGCACCTGCCGCTGCAGCAGAAATCAGTGGTCACATCGTACGTTCCCCAATGGTTGGTACTTTCTACCGCACCCCGAGCCCGGACGCGAAAGCGTTCATCGAAGTGGGTCAGAAAGTCAACGCAGGCGATACCCTGTGCATCGTTGAAGCGATGAAAATGATGAACCAGATCGAAGCAGACAAATCAGGCACTGTGAAAGCGATTCTGGTCGAAAGTGGTCAGCCGGTTGAATTTGACGAGCCGCTGGTCGTCATCGAGTAACGAGGCGAACATGCTGGATAAAATTGTTATCGCCAACCGCGGCGAGATTGCACTGCGTATTCTTCGTGCCTGTAAAGAACTGGGCATCAAGACCGTCGCTGTGCACTCAAGCGCGGATCGCGATTTAAAACACGTATTGCTGGCGGATGAGACGGTCTGTATTGGCCCGGCTCCGTCCGTAAAAAGCTATCTGAACATCCCGGCTATCATCAGCGCCGCTGAAATCACCGGCGCGGTGGCAATTCATCCGGGTTATGGCTTCCTCTCTGAGAACGCCAACTTTGCTGAGCAGGTTGAGCGCTCTGGCTTTATCTTCATCGGCCCGAAAGCTGACACTATCCGCCTGATGGGCGACAAAGTGTCCGCAATCACCGCGATGAAAAAAGCCGGTGTTCCAACCGTACCGGGCTCTGACGGTCCTCTGACCGACGACATGGATGCTAACCGTGCTCATGCGAAACGCATTGGCTATCCGGTTATCATCAAGGCGTCCGGCGGCGGCGGCGGTCGCGGTATGCGCGTTGTGCGTAGCGATGCTGAACTGGCTCAGTCCATCTCCATGACCAAAGCGGAAGCGAAAGCAGCTTTCAGCAATGACATGGTGTACATGGAAAAATACCTGGAAAACCCACGCCACATCGAAATTCAGGTGCTGGCTGACGGTCAGGGTAACGCTATCTATCTGGCAGAACGTGACTGCTCCATGCAGCGTCGTCACCAGAAAGTGGTTGAAGAAGCGCCAGCACCGGGCATTACGCCGGAACTGCGTCGCTACATCGGCGAGCGTTGTGCTAAAGCCTGTGTCGATATCGGCTATCGCGGTGCGGGTACTTTCGAGTTCCTGTTCGAAAACGGCGAGTTCTACTTCATTGAGATGAATACCCGTATTCAGGTAGAACACCCGGTTACCGAAATGATTACCGGCGTTGACCTGATCAAAGAACAGCTGCGTATCGCTGCGGGTCAGCCTCTGTCCATCAAACAGGAAGAAGTTGTGGTCAAAGGCCATGCGGTGGAATGCCGTATCAACGCCGAAGACCCGAATACCTTCCTGCCAAGCCCGGGTAAAATCACGCGTTTCCACGCGCCGGGTGGCTTTGGTGTGCGTTGGGAGTCTCATATCTACGCGGGTTACACCGTACCGCCGTACTATGACTCCATGATCGGTAAGCTTATCTGCTACGGCGAAAACCGTGACGTGGCAATTGCCCGCATGAAGAACGCCCTGCAGGAGCTGATCATCGACGGTATCAAAACCAACGTTGAACTGCAGATGCGTATCATGAGCGACGAGCACTTCCAGAATGGTGGGACTAACATCCACTATCTGGAGAAAAAACTCGGTCTGCAAGAGAAGTAATCGCGCAGTCACGCCAAAAAGGCCGGATAATCCGGCCTTTTTTTATTTCTGGGGATCGGAAAGCCCCATCATGTACAATCCCCGCTTTATTCATCCACAAGGGACAAAAAATGGACAAGCGTTTTGTTCAGGCCCATAAAGAAGCGCGATGGGCGCTGTGGCTGACCCTTCTCTATCTTGCCGCATGGTTGGTGACCGCTTACTTACCTGACTCGGCTATTGGCATTACCGGCCTGCCTCACTGGTTCGAAATGGCCTGCCTGCTGGTGCCGCTGGTCTTTATCCTGCTGTGCTGGGCAATGGTGAAATTTATCTACCGGGATATCCCGCTGGAGGATGATGATGCAGCTTGAAGTCATTCTGCCGCTGGTCGCGTATCTGGTGGTCGTGTTTGGTTTGTCCGTTTATGCAATGCGTAAGAGAACCACCGGCACTTTCCTGAATGAGTATTTCCTCGGCAGTCGCTCGATGGGCGGTGTCGTGCTGGCCATGACGCTTACCGCCACCTATATCAGCGCCAGCTCGTTTATCGGTGGCCCCGGTGCAGCCTATAAATACGGGTTAGGTTGGGTGCTGCTGGCAATGATTCAGCTGCCTGCCGTCTGGCTCTCGCTGGGTATACTGGGTAAAAAGTTTGCCATTCTGGCACGCCGTTATAACGCCGTGACGCTCAACGATATGCTGTTTGCGCGCTACCAGAGCCGTCTGCTGGTGTGGCTGGCAAGCTTAAGCCTGCTGGTCGCGTTTATTGGTGCAATGACGGTGCAGTTCATCGGCGGGGCACGTCTGCTGGAAACCGCTGCAGGGATCCCCTATGAGACGGGCCTTATCATCTTTGGAGTGAGCATTGCGCTGTATACCGCCTTTGGCGGATTTCGCGCCAGCGTGCTGAACGATACGCTGCAGGGGATGGTGATGCTCGTTGGCACAATCGTTCTGCTGGTGGGAATTGTTCACGCCGCAGGTGGTCTGAGCCATGCCGTTGAAACTCTGGAAGCGATTGACCCGAAACTGATTTCCCCACAGGGTGCGGATGATATCCTTTCGCCAACATTTATGACGTCGTTCTGGGTGCTGGTGTGCTTTGGTGTTATTGGCCTGCCGCATACCGCCGTGCGTTGTATCTCGTATAAAGACAGCAAAGCCGTTCACCGGGGTATTATTATCGGGACGGTCGTTGTTGCAATCCTGATGTTCGGCATGCATCTGGCGGGTGCGTTAGGACGTGCGGTGATCCCCGACCTTACGGTTCCCGATTTGGTGATCCCGACCCTGATGGTCAAAGTGCTTCCGCCTTTTGCCGCGGGGATATTCCTCGCCGCGCCAATGGCCGCCATAATGTCGACCATTAACGCCCAGCTACTGCAGAGTTCCGCTACGATCATTAAAGATCTCTATCTGAACCTGCGTCCTGAGCAGGTTCAAAATGAACGACGCCTGAAGCGTATGTCGGCGGTGATTACGCTCGTTTTAGGCGCGCTGCTGCTGTTAGCCGCATGGCGTCCGCCGGAGATGATCATCTGGCTGAACCTGCTGGCGTTTGGCGGCCTTGAAGCCGTCTTCCTGTGGCCGCTGGTTTTGGGCCTCTATTGGGAGCGCGCCAACGCTGCCGGCGCCCTGAGCGGCATGATTGTCGGCGGTGTGCTGTATGCCGTGCTAGCTACATTTAAAATTCAGTACCTGGGCTTCCATCCTATTGTGCCTTCGTTACTGTTAAGTTTACTGGCGTTTGTGGTCGGGAACCGTTTCGGTCAGCCTGTCCCACAGCCCGCTACGATTTCTACTGATAAATAAAGAGTTTTGCCATGCCGTGGATCCAACTAAAACTGAATACAACCGGCGCTAACGCCGAAGAGCTAAGCGATGCGCTGATGGAAGCCGGTTCGGTCTCCATCACCTTCCAGGACACGCATGACACGCCGGTGTTTGAGCCACTGCCGGGCGAAACCCGCCTGTGGGGTGATACCGACGTTATTGGCCTGTTTGATGCAGAAACTGACATGAAAGAGGTTGTCGCGATCCTGGAAAATCATCCGCTGCTGGGTGCGGGTTTTGCACACAAAATCGAACAGCTGGAAGACAAAGACTGGGAACGTGAGTGGATGGATAACTTCCACCCAATGCAGTTCGGTAAACGTCTGTGGATCTGCCCGAGCTGGCGTGACGTTCCGGATGAAAACGCGGTAAACGTGATGCTGGATCCGGGCCTGGCATTTGGGACCGGTACTCACCCGACGACTTCTCTGTGCCTGCAGTGGCTGGACAGTCTGGATCTGGACGGCAAGACGGTGATCGACTTCGGATGCGGATCCGGGATCCTCGCTATCGCGGCGCTGAAACTGGGCGCGGCCAAAGCCATTGGGATCGATATCGATCCACAGGCTATTCAGGCCAGCCGTGATAACGCTGAACGCAACGGCGTTTCTGACCGCCTTGAACTGTATCTGCCGGATGCGCAGCCAGAAGCCATGAAAGCCGATGTGGTGGTGGCGAACATTCTGGCTGGCCCATTACGCGAACTGGCCCCGTTAATCAGCGTACTGCCCGTTGACGGCGGTCTGCTGGGACTTTCCGGGATCCTGGCAAGCCAGGCTGACAGCGTTTGCGAAGCCTATGCCGATCTTTTCGCCCTCGACCCGGTGGTCGAAAAAGAAGAGTGGTGTCGTATTACGGGCCGTAAAAAGTAAGCCATTGGCGTGGTCATCTGACCACGCCTCTCTTCCTCCGATAATCCTCTCCTCCCGCGCCCTTCTCCGGTAAAATACCCACACAAATCATATTGATAAAAATGGTTTGAACCACAATAATTCACCGGAAGAATACTATGACCCACTTTACTGGCAAGGCTGCGCTCTTTGCGCTGAGCATTATCTCGGCTTCAGCCTGCGCATCACACTGGAGCTACGAAGGCGAAGGCGCACCGGAACACTGGGGCGAACTGGACGAGGCCTACAAAACCTGTCAAAGCGGGATGAACCAGTCCCCCATCAACATTCAATCCACCGCGAACGCGCACCTCTCGCCGCTGCAAACACATTACATTGATGGCCCTGTGACGCTGACGAACAACGGCCACACCATTCAGGCAAGTGAAAAGCCGGAAACCCGCGATACCCTTACCCTCGATAAGCAAACCTGGACCCTGCAACAGTTCCATTTCCACGCGCCGAGCGAAAACACCGTGCATGGCAAGAAATTTGCGATGGAAATGCATCTGGTGCACAAAAACGCGGCCGGTGAGCTGGCGGTGGTGGCGGTCATGTTCGATAAAGGGGCCGCGAACCCGGAACTGAATAAGCTGTGGAGCGTCATGCCTGAGCAGGCCGAACAGAACGTCTCCATTAAGCAGGATCTCAATCTGAACAAGCTGATTCCAAAAGATAAAACGTACTGGCGCTTTAGCGGCTCGCTGACCACACCGCCGTGCTCAGAGGGGGTAACCTGGATTGTACTGAAGCACCCGCTGACCGTCTCTGCAGAGCAGCTTGAGAAATTCTCCCACACGATGCACCACGAAAATAACCGCCCGGTACAACCCCTTCATGGTCGCGTAGTGGTCGAATAATGCGCATTTTTCGCATGCAGATCATGTTCTAAAATGCGACTCAGATCGCAAACAAGCGGGATAATCTGCTGCTAAAAACAGCAGATTATCCCGCTCAAGTGATGCATTTATTCAGAAATGATGAGAAGTTACGGGAAATTGTAAGCGGCTATAAAATAATCATTCCATCATAACTTTATGATTTAACAGGTTTATAATTTTCACCTGAAGGACAGAGCGGCGATTCCTTGATCTACAACAGTGGATTGTTCAAAGTTTGGCCTTTCATCTCGTGCAAAAAATGCGTAATATACGCCGCCTTGCAGTCACAGTATGGTCATTTCTTAACTCATGCGCATCGGACACTACCAGCTCAGAAATCGCCTGATCGCAGCCCCAATGGCAGGTATTACCGACCGGCCGTTCAGGACGCTGTGCTATGAGATGGGGGCAGGTTTAACCGTTTCCGAGATGATGTCGTCTAACCCACAGGTGTGGGAAAGCGATAAGTCCCGCCTTCGGATGGTGCACGTTGATGAACCAGGTATTCGCACCGTGCAAATTGCCGGAAGCGTGCCTGAAGAGATGGCAGATGCCGCGCGGATTAACGTGGAAAGTGGCGCCCAGATTATTGATATCAATATGGGTTGCCCGGCCAAGAAAGTGAATCGCAAGCTTGCAGGTTCAGCCCTTCTGCAATACCCCGACCAGGTGAAGTCTATCCTGACCGCGGTTGTCAGCGCAGTGGACGTTCCTGTTACGTTGAAGATTCGCACGGGTTGGTCGCCGGAACACCGTAACTGTGTAGAGATTGCCCAACTGGCCGAAGACTGTGGCATTCAGGCCCTGACCATCCATGGACGCACTCGCGCCTGTTTGTTCAATGGTGAAGCTGAATACGACAGCATTCGGGCAGTTAAGCAGAAAGTTTCCATTCCGGTTATCGCGAATGGTGACATTACTGACCCGCTTAAAGCCAGAGCTGTGCTCGACTATACGGGAGCTGATGCTCTGATGATAGGACGTGCCGCTCAGGGAAGACCCTGGATCTTTCGGGAAATCCAGCATTATCTGGACACTGGGGAGTTGCTTGCCCCACTGCCACTGGCAGAGGTAAAGCGCTTGCTTTGTTCGCATGTTCGGGAATTGCATGACTTTTATGGTCAGGCAAAAGGGTACCGAATTGCGCGTAAACACGTATCCTGGTATCTCCAGGAGCACGCTCCAAATGACCAGTTTCGGCGCACATTCAACGCCATAGAGGATGCCAGCGTACAGCTGGAGGCGTTGGAGGCATACTTCGAAAATCTTGCGTAATGAAATAAAGAGCTGACAGAACTATGTTCGAACAACGCGTAAATTCTGACGTACTGACCGTTTCTACCGTTAACTCTCAGGATCAGGTAACTCAAAAGCCCCTGCGTGACTCGGTTAAACAGGCACTGAAGAACTATTTTGCTCAACTGAACGGTCAGGATGTTAATGACCTGTATGAGCTGGTACTGGCTGAAGTTGAACAGCCACTGTTGGACATGGTGATGCAATACACCCGCGGTAACCAAACCCGCGCTGCCCTGATGATGGGTATCAACCGTGGTACACTGCGTAAGAAACTGAAAAAATACGGCATGAACTAATTTCGGTTAGCGAAATGCTTGTTTAAAAAGGCGCTACCTGGCATGGGGATGCGCCTTTTTTATTGCCCGCGCCTGTCACCGTCAAGGCTGTGTAAACCTTCGTTTATCCCCCTTTTAAACCGCAACTTTTCGTGTATATTTCCACCACCTCACTGAACCTCTTTACCCGGAATGACACGCATGATTCGTAAATACTGGTGGCTGGTTGTATTTGCTGTCTCGGTTTTCCTCTTCGACGCGCTCCTGATGCAGTGGATTGAACTGATGAGCACTGAAGCCGATAAGTGTCGCAATATGAATTCCGTAAATCCGCTAAAATTAGTGAACTGCTCAGAACTCGACTAACCGCCTGACGCCGCTAAACTCACTGTTATGACCCACTAAAAACGGGGATTTAAATCCCTTTGAGCCGTTACCTTACGATGATAATGTCTCGCCCTTCTCAACCGCGCCTGCGTAACCTCACACTCGAGTAGAACCGATCATGCTGGTTAGCCAATACAACCATATCCTCGTCGTCCTCTCCTTTGTTGTTGCTATCCTTGCTGCCTATACCGCGCTGAATATGGCTGCACGTGTTGCCGGGAGTCAGGGCGTGGCTGCGCGCGTCTGGCTGGCCGGCGGCGGTATTGCCATGGGGATTGGCGTGTGGGCCATGCATTTTATCGGCATGCTGGCGATGGACCTCTCCATGAGCATGCGCTACAACGCGACCCTGACGGTGCTATCCATGGTTATCGCCGTGGGCTCGTCACTGTTTGCGCTGTGGCTCGTTAGCTGTGAGCAGTTACGTTTGCGCCGTCTGCTGCCCGGTGCGTTAGTGATGGGCTGTGGCATTGTGGCGATGCATTACACCGGCATGGCGGCGCTGGAAGTCTCTCCCGGTATTATCTGGGACAAAAAATGGGTGGTCATTTCGGTTGTCATTGCGCTTGCGGCTTCGCTTGCCGCATTATGGCTGACGTTCCGCTTGCGGCATGAAGCATCTCAGGTGTCGCTGATGCGTCTTGCCGCCGCCGTTACGATGGGGATCGCCATTGCCGGTATGCACTATGCCGGGATGAAAGCCGCTCAGTTCCCCATGTCGACCATGACACACCATGAAGGTATTAACGGCAGCTGGCTGGCAGTACTGGTCAGCGTCGTCGCACTCGCCATACTGGGGATCACGCTGCTGGTCTCGATGCTGGATGCCCGCCTTCAGGCACGGACCTCTCTTCTGGCCTCATCCCTTGCAGAAGCGAACCGCGAACTCGCTCAACTGGCTTTGCAGGATACGCTGACGCGTCTGCCGAACCGTGTTTTGCTGGAGGACCGACTCGATCAGGCCATCAGCAAAGCTGACCGTGAAGGCACCCATTTTGCACTGATGTTCATGGATCTCGACGGGTTTAAAACCATCAACGATGCGTACGGCCATGATGTCGGTGACAGACTGCTTGTCGCCGTGACGCAGCGCCTGCTCACGCCCCTGAAGGGTCAGTTCACCCTTGCCCGTATCGGTGGTGATGAGTTTGTTCTGCTGGCTGAAGGAGAAGGTCCGGATGATGCGGCCTCACTGGCCAACTCGCTGGTTCGCGCTATCGATAGCCCATTCAATCTGGATCCCTATGAACTGGTGGTAACCCTTAGCATTGGTATCGCGCTCTATCCCCACGACGGTAAAACCGAGCGCGAGCTGATGTTTAACGCCGATGCGGCGATGTACCACACGAAGCACATGGGCCGAAACGGTTATCATTTTTTCCAGCCCTCCATGAACACCCTGGCGCAGACCCATCTCCAGTTGATGAACGATCTGTGGCTGGCTATCGATCGTAATGAACTGCGCCTGCTTTATCAGCCAAAATTCCACGCACCGGCGGGTCCTGTCCTTGGGTTCGAGGCGCTATTGCGCTGGCAACACCCGAAGCAGGGATTGCTGACGCCAGACCTGTTCCTGCCGCTGGCGGAAAAAACGGGGCTGATCATCCCGATTGGCAACTGGGTACTTAATGAGGCCTGCCGTCAGTTGCGGGAGTGGCACCTTCAGGGGCATCAAAACTGGTCGATGGCGGTGAACCTGTCGACACTGCAGTTTGAACAACCTTCACTGGTTAAAACGGTGCTCGACTGCCTGACGCGTCACAACGTACCGCCGGAGATGCTGATCCTTGAAGTGACGGAAACCACGGCGATGAGCAACCCGGATGAGAGTGTGCGCGTGCTGACAGAGCTGACGGACGCGGGCGTGAAAGCGTCCATTGATGATTTTGGTACCGGTTATTCCAGCCTGCTTTATCTCAAGCGCCTGCCGGCCTGTGAATTGAAAATCGACAGAGCGTTCGTGAAAGAGTTAAGCGGTGAAAGCGAAGACGCCACCATTGTCTCAGCGATTGTGGCCCTGGCAAAAACGCTAAATCTGAAAGTCGTGGCGGAAGGGGTGGAAACCGAAGCACAGCAAACCTTTTTGACGGCGCTGGGCTGCAACACGCTTCAGGGCTATCTGTTGGGCAAACCGGTCAGTGCACAGACCATCGAAACGCTCTGCGCGCAAGGGGAAATGTTACCTGGCGCTGAGCTAAAATCATCCTCATGAGGCGACACCCGCACGACAGGGAGTGTCGCCAGAATGCTATCGACCAGCGCAGGAGCCTGCTGATAAAGATTAAAGCTGCTGTTATTCATTAACCAGTTTTTAATGATTCCGCTGAAAAAACCGTGGAAAACAATCAGGGTCAGATCAACATTTACCTGTGACGAAATGAGGTTCCGCGAAATACAGTCCTGCAACGTGGCACGTAAAGACTCATAATTAAAACCAATACGTTTTCTGATTTCATACTCTGAAATCATATCGCTATTAAATTCACACTTATGATACAAAATTTCCAAAAGAGCGCATTGCCGAGGCTCATGTGCAATATATTGCAACGCAGCAATAAATTGCTCACGAAGCATTAGCAACGGATCGCTGCCCGCAGAAAGAGAAAGTCTGTCACAAATGATGTCACGAAACGGTAATTGCTGTTCCCAGATGGCATTAAATATTTCTGATTTACTGGTAAAATGCCAATAGATGGCACCCCGTGTAACATTTGCTGCATCCGCGATATCCGTCAGCGTCGTGTTCGCCACGCCCCGCGTCGCAAACTGCCCGATAGCCGCTTCAATCAGCTGCTGACGGGTCTGTTGAGCCTCTTCTTTCTTTTTACGCGCCATAAACGACTACTCGTTACTCACAAGGTTTATATTTACACAGATCAGGTACACGAAAGTATTCACTACTTTGCGTTTTAATTTTGCACAAAAAAAGTCAAATCGCTTAATTAATAATTTAGACAAATGCATAGATATAATTAAATTCATGAGATGAATAATTGAGCCACGTTAAATGCCATTTATCTGATTAACCAGCCAGAAGTATATCCCCGCTAACACCAGGTTTGATTCTGATTTTTGCCTTAAGGCCTGTTCATTCGCACTTATAAATTAAAAAACATTAATTACCCTCATTATTATACGCCCTACATTTTATTTTTATCCCTCTGCCCTGCTACCGATTCACGGCAAATATCGGTTCATGGGTATTTAAAGGAACAGTAATGACGAATTATTTCAGACGTTTGCCCTTATCCGGTTTTATTGTCTGCGCGGTACTGCTCGCTGGATGCGATGGTCAGGAAAACCAACCACCACATCCGCAGGCGCCTCAGGTCAGCGTGCATATAGTGAAAAGCGCCCCTCTGGCTGTCACCACCGAACTCCCGGGCAGAACAGATGCCTTTCGCGTTGCGGAGGTTCGTCCTCAGGTGAGCGGCATCATATTGCGTCGTAACTTCACAGAGGGAAGTGATGTAAAAGCCGGCGAGTCACTTTATCAGATCGATCCTGCCACCTATCAGGCCGCGTATGACAACGCGAAAGGTGAACTCGCGAAGGCCCAGGCGGCGGCTAACATTGCGCACCTGACGGTAAAACGTTATCTCACGCTGGTTGGCACGCAGTATGTCAGCAAGCAGGAATACGACCAGGCCGTGGCGACAGCGCAGCAAGCAGATGCCAGCGTCGTTGCCGCACAGGCAGGCGTTGAAAGCGCGCGCATTAATCTTGCCTATACCAAAGTGACGTCTCCCGTCGAGGGTCGCATCGGTAAATCCAGCGTCACCGAAGGCGCACTGGTGACCAACGGGCAAGCCGCAGCCCTGGCAACGGTTCAGCAGCTTGATCCGATGTATGTCGACGTTACCCAGTCCAGCAGTGATTTTATGCGTCTGAAGCAGACGAGCCTGCAAAAAGGAGAGGCCACCAGCACCGTTGAGCTGGTGATGGAGAATGGTCAGCCCTACCCGTTGAAAGGTACGCTACAGTTCTCGGATGTCACGGTCGACGAAAGTACCGGCTCTATCACCTTGCGCGCGATTTTCCCAAACCCACAGCACCTGCTGTTGCCTGGCATGTTTGTCCGGGCCCGCATTGATGAAGGCACACAGCCTGATGCGATTCTGGTCCCACAACAAGGCGTGACCCGCACGCCGCGCGGTGATGCATCCGTTCTGGTGGTTAACGATAAAAACCAGGTTGAGTCACGTACCGTCGTTGCCCCTCAGGCGATTGGCGATCGCTGGCTGGTGACGGAAGGGCTGAAAAATGGCGACCGCGTCATTGTCAGCGGCTTACAAAAAGTCAGACCGGGCGCTACCGTCGTCGCGACGCCTGATACCACCACGACTCCAGCCGGTTAAGGGACGACGACATGGCTAATTTCTTTATCCAACGGCCGGTTTTCGCCTGGGTGCTTGCCATCATTTTGATGATTGCAGGCGGGCTGGCCATTCTCAAACTGCCCATCGCGCAGTATCCGACCATTGCCCCTCCCGCCGTGGCTATCACCGCAACGTATCCGGGTGCTGATGCGCAAACGGTGCAGGATACCGTAACGCAGGTTATCGAACAGAACATGAACGGTATCGATAACCTGATGTATATGTCATCCACCAGCGATTCCGCAGGTAATGTCACCATCACGCTGACCTTCCAGTCCGGAACAGACCCGGACATTGCGCAGGTACAGGTGCAGAACAAACTGCAGCTCGCCATGCCGCTGCTCCCCCAAGAGGTCCAGCAGCAAGGGATCGGTGTTGAGAAGTCCAGCAGCAGCTTCCTGCTGGTCGCAGGCTTTGTTTCCGATAACAAAGACCTCACACAGGATGACATCTCTGACTATGTCGCATCTAACGTGAAAGATGCCATTAGCCGCACCACGGGAGTGGGTGATGTGCAGCTGTTTGGTGCCCAGTATGCGATGCGCATCTGGCTCGACAGCAACGCGATGAACAAATACCAGCTGACGCCACTGGATGTGATTAATCAGCTGAAAACGCAGAACGACCAGATAGCGGCCGGCCAGTTAGGCGGAACGCCGTCAGTACCGGGGCAGCAGTTGAACGCCTCGATCATTGCACAAACGCGTCTGAAATCTCCGGAAGAGTTTGGCCGCGTGACGCTCAAGGTGAACCAGGACGGCTCCATGGTTCATCTGAAAGATGTGGCCCGCATCGAGCTGGGTGGCGAAAACTACAATATGGTCACCAAAATCAACGGGCAAGCGGCAACCGGCCTGGGGATTAAGCTGGCTACCGGTGCAAACGCACTGGACACGGCCGCCGCCATCAAGAGCAAACTGGCCCAGCTCCAGCAGTTCTTCCCGCAGGGGCTGAAGGTTGTCTACCCCTATGACACCACGCCTTTTGTGAAGATCTCTATCCACGAAGTGGTGAAAACGCTATTCGAAGCGATCATTCTCGTCTTCCTGGTGATGTATCTTTTCCTGCAAAACCTGCGGGCGACGCTTATCCCGACAATTGCGGTGCCGGTCGTGCTGTTGGGTACGTTTGCGATTCTGGCGGCGTTCGGTTTCTCCATCAACACCCTTACCATGTTCGGTATGGTGCTGGCGATTGGCCTGCTGGTTGATGACGCCATCGTGGTGGTTGAGAACGTCGAACGCGTCATGGTTGAGGACAAGCTGCCGCCAAAAGAGGCGACGCAGAAGTCGATGGGGCAGATACAGGGCGCACTGGTGGGTATCGCCATGGTGCTCTCGGCGGTCTTTATCCCCATGGCCTTTTTTGGCGGTTCAACGGGAGCCATCTATCGTCAGTTCTCGCTGACCATTGTCTCGGCTATGGCGCTGTCAGTGCTGGTCGCTCTGATTCTGACACCGGCACTGTGCGCCACCTTGCTTAAGCCCGTTTCCAGCGATCACCACGAAAAGAAAGGTGGCTTCTTCGGCTGGTTTAATGCGCTCTTTGACCGGAGCGTGGAGCATTACAGCAACAGCGTAAGCGGCATTTTGCGTAAGACCGGGCGCTATCTGGTGGTATACGTCATCATCGTCGGTGGTATGGCTGTACTGTTCCTGCGCTTACCCACCTCCTTCCTGCCCGAAGAGGATCAGGGGGTATTTATGACTATGGTCCAGCTCCCCGCCGGAGCCACCCAGATGCGTACCCAGCAGGTGCTTGACCAGGTTCAAAATTATTATCTCAACAACGAGAAGGCTAACGTTGATTCGGTGTTTACCGTGAACGGCTTTAGCTTTAGTGGTCAGGGTCAGAACTCCGGTATTGCATTTGTTAGCCTGAAGCCCTGGGAAGCGCGTCCTGACGCAGAAAATAGCGTTGAGGCGATTGTAAGGCGTGCGACAAAGGCCTTCAGTCAGATTAAAGATGGCCTCGTGTTCCCGTTCAACCTGCCTGCGATTATCGAGCTGGGTACCGCAACGGGCTTTGACTTTGAGTTGATTGATCAAGCTAACCTGGGGCATACCCAACTGACCCAGGCGCGTAATCAACTGCTCGGCATGGTGAGAGCGCACCCCGATCTGCTGGTTCGCGTTCGTCCTAACGGTCTGGAAGATACCCCACAGTTCAAACTGGATGTCGACCAGGAGAAGGCACAGGCGTTGGGCGTCAGCCTCTCTGACGTCAACCAGACGATCTCGACGGCATTGGGGGGAACCTATGTGAACGACTTTATCGATCATGGACGCGTGAAAAAAGTGTACGTCCAGGCCGACGCTCACTTCCGTATGTTGCCAGGGGACATCAACAACCTCTACGTGCGCAGCGCGAATGGTGAAATGGTGCCGTTCTCCTCCTTTAGCAGCTCGCACTGGGTGTATGGCTCGCCTCGCCTGGAGCGCTACAACGGAATGCCTTCGATGGAGATCCTCGGTGAGTCCGCGCCGGGTAAAAGTACCGGTGAGGCGATGGCCTTGATGGAGAACCTCGCCGCAAAACTGCCTTCCGGTATCGGCCATGACTGGACGGGAATGTCTTATCAGGAACGACTTTCTGGTAACCAGGCACCTGCACTGTACGCCATTTCATTGATTGTAGTGTTCCTGTGCCTGGCTGCGCTTTATGAAAGCTGGTCTATTCCCTTCTCGGTCATGCTGGTTGTGCCGCTGGGTGTCACGGGCGCGCTTCTCGCCGCATCGATTCGCGGGTTAAACAATGATGTCTATTTCCAGGTCGGCCTGCTGACAACGATTGGTCTGTCGGCGAAAAACGCCATCCTGATCGTCGAGTTTGCTAAGGATCTGATGGATAAAGAAGGTAAAGGGATCATTGAAGCCACACTGGAAGCATCCAGAATGCGTCTTCGACCGATCCTGATGACGTCGCTGGCCTTTATCCTTGGCGTGATGCCGCTGGTCATCAGCAGAGGAGCCGGGAGCGGCGCGCAAAATGCTGTCGGGACAGGCGTTATGGGAGGGATGCTTTCCGCAACGCTTCTGGCAATTTTCTTCGTGCCCGTCTTCTTTGTGGTTGTCCGGCGCCGGTTTACGAAACATAAAGAGTAATGTTTCTCAAAAAAGGCACCTCAGGTGCCTTTTTTATTTTTAGCATAAACAATGAATTAGATATGTCATAATCACAGCATTAATAGTTAACCATTTGCATTAAGTAAAAACGCCGCGTTACGTCTTCATATTTTCTCCATTAATTCATCCTGACAGCGACTTTTCTCCACGATTTTTACAAACAACATAATTTGAGATTATTCCCCGTGCAACGTTGCCTTATCCCGGTGGTAAAATAGTCTCCAGTTCGTTAATAGCCCTCCTGGCTGTATAGCGAATGAGAAATAATACTGAGGTAACATCATGAAAAGATTCATTTCCGTTGCACTACTCGCTGCGCTGCTTGCTGGATGCGCGCACGACTCTCCATGTGTACCGGTATACGACGATCAAGGCCGACTGGTTCATACCAATACCTGTATGAAAGGCACCACTCAGGACAACTGGGAAACAGCAGGTGCTATCGCCGGTGGTGCTGCCGCAGTGGCAGGTTTGACGCTGGGTATCGTTGCTCTGACGAAGTAACATCAGAACGTATCATGTGTGTAGAAAGCGCGGCTCTGTCCGCGCTTTTGCTTTTAAAGAGTGCAGCGTTTTCAGATAAGTAAAAAAATAGCCCTGTCTTTACCCACCTTGTTTATTTCATCCTGCGGACAGTCACATATTTTTAATGCACAGCGTTAAATTACATATTCTATCGTGATGATTTTCACATATTAATTACATTTAATACCCTGCCAATATTCACCCCAGAAACTATATCTTCTTTTTAAGGTATAGCCGCTGAAAGTTTTGCTCCGATTTGTGGCACAGGTTGTAATTTCGCACCGTTTCGGGGCGCTCTATTTATTTAACCCTGTCTACACTCAGCATTATGCGCTCACTGGTCACCTATTTTGTTGAGCGCAAAACCTGGCATTACGTTTGCTTTATAAACGTTGGCCAAAGCCACAGACAGGTAAAGCGTTTAAAACGCCTCTATAACGATAAATTTCGCCACACAGGATGCATTATGAAAAAGACGATGATAGCCAGCCTGGCCGCCGCGGGCATGTTGTTTGCTGTAGCCGGTCAGGCCCATGCGGGTACGACACTGGATGCCGTTAAAAAGAAAGGGTTTGTTCAATGTGGGATCAGTGACGGTTTACCTGGCTTCTCTTATGCCGATGCAAACGGCAAATTTACCGGTATTGATGTCGATGTCTGCCGCGGTGTCGCCGCCGCCGTTTTCGGTGACGACAGTAAAGTAAAATATACCCCGCTGACGGCGAAAGAACGTTTTACTGCATTACAGTCTGGCGAAGTTGACATGCTTTCCCGTAATACCACCTGGACCTCCTCCCGTGATGCAGGCATGGGAATGGCATTTACTGGCGTGACCTATTATGACGGTATCGGTTTCCTGACCCACAATAAAGCGGGCCTGAAAAGCGCCAAAGAGCTGGATGGCGCGACCGTTTGTATCCAGGCCGGTACCGATACCGAGCTGAACGTCGCGGATTATTTCAAAGCAAATAACATGAAATATACCCCTGTGACATTCGATCGCTCCGATGAATCGGCCAAAGCGCTGGAATCCGGTCGTTGCGACACGCTGGCTTCTGACCAGTCACAGCTGTACGCCTTGCGTATTAAGCTGAGCAACCCGGCGGAGTGGATTGTCCTGCCCGAAGTGATCTCCAAGGAGCCTCTTGGACCGGTTGTGCGTCGTGGCGATGAAGACTGGTTCTCCATTGTTCGCTGGACGCTGTTTGCCATGCTGAATGCCGAAGAGATGGGCATCAACTCGAAAAACGTCGACGAGAAAGCCGCTAAACCGTCCACGCCGGATATGGCTCATCTGCTGGGAACAGAGGGCGATTTCGGGAAGGATCTGAAGCTGGATAACAAGTGGGCTTACAACATCATCAAACAGGTGGGTAACTACGCTGAGATCTTTGAGCGCAACGTGGGATCGGAAAGCCCTCTGAAGATCAAACGCGGCCAGAACAATCTCTGGAACAACGGCGGTATTCAGTACGCGCCACCAGTACGTTAAGTCATTGCTGTAACGGGCACTGTTAAGGCAGTGCCCGCCCCAGAGTCATGGTTACCGAGGTTTCTTTATGTCCCATCGCCGCTCAGCCGTAAAAGGATCGCTATCCTTTTCTCATCCCGCGGTCCGCGCCTGGCTATTCCAGGTTATTGCGATTATTGCGGTTGTTCTTATCGCCGTGTATCTCATCCATAACACTATAACCAACCTGAATAATCGCGGTATTACTTCCGGCTTTGCTTTTCTGGATCGCAGCGCGGGGTTTGGCATTGTTCAACACCTTATTGATTATCAGGAAGGCGACACGTATGGACGCGTGTTCGTGGTCGGTTTACTGAATACGCTGCTGGTCTCTGCACTTTGTATTGTTTTTGCCTCCATACTGGGCTTCTTTATTGGTCTGGCACGTTTGTCCGAAAACTGGCTGCTGCGCAAACTGTCTACTTTTTATATTGAGACGTTCCGTAATATCCCGCCGCTGCTGCAGATCTTTTTCTGGTATTTTGCCGTGCTGCGCAACCTGCCGGGGCCACGTCAGGCTATTGATGCTCTTGATCTGTTTTTCCTGAGTAATCGCGGGTTGTATATTCCTTCTCCGCAGTCGGGTGAAGGGTTGTATGCCTTCATTGCCGCCCTTGTAATAGCGCTTGCTCTCTCAGCCGCCATGTTCCGCTATAACCGCAAGCATCAGTTCAAAACCGGGCAGCTTCGTAAAACCTGGCCAACCGCCGCCATCCTTATCATTGGCCTGCCACTTCTGACACACTGGCTGTTTGGGGCCGCCCTTCACTGGGATATTCCGCAGCTGCGTGGCTTTAACTTCCAGGGCGGAATGGTTTTAATTCCTGAGCTGGCAGCACTGACGCTGGCGCTTTCGATTTATACCTCTGCATTTATCGCCGAGATTATTCGTGCGGGGATCCAGGCCGTTCCTTACGGACAACACGAGGCGGCACGCTCGCTGGGATTACCCCATACGGTGACGCTTCGTCAGGTCATTATTCCGCAAGCGTTACGGGTCATCATTCCGCCGCTGACCAGTCAATACCTCAATATTGTCAAAAACTCATCGCTGGCGGCCGCCATTGGTTACCCCGATATGGTGTCGCTGTTTGCCGGAACCGTGCTTAACCAGACCGGACAGGCCATTGAAACTATTGCCATCACAATGTCTGTTTATCTGATCATCAGCCTGGTGATTTCGTTGCTGATGAACCTTTATAACCGTCGTATAGCACTGGTCGAGCGCTAAGGATCTATGATGACAAAAGCGATACTGTCGCACTCCTCGCGCCCTGCCAGTTCGACAGGCGGCCGTTTTATTCTCTGGGCGCGTAAGAATCTGTTCTCCAGCTGGAGTAACAGCCTGCTGACAATTGTATGTTTGTGGCTTATGTGGGAATTAATTCCACCGCTGCTGAACTGGGCTTTTTTACAGGCTAACTGGTCGGGATCCACTCGCGCAGACTGTACAAAAGCAGGGGCCTGCTGGGTGTTTATCCATGAGCGTTTTGGCCAGTTCATGTATGGATTGTATCCGCATGAACAGCGCTGGCGGATTAATCTGGCACTGGCCATCGGGCTGCTCTCCATCGCCGTAATGTTCTGGAAAAAACTGCCTCATCGGGGGCGTTATATTGCCTGTTGGGCAGTGGTGTATCCCATTATTGTTTGGGTGCTGTTGTATGGCGGCTTCCTGGGGCTGGAACGTGTTGAAACACGTCAGTGGGGTGGGTTAACGCTGACGCTGATTATCGCGTCCGTTGGGATAGCCGGCGCACTGCCATGGGGTATTTTGCTCGCGCTTGGGCGGCGCTCAAAAATGCCTGTCGTACGTGTGCTTTCCGTTATTTTCATTGAATTCTGGCGTGGCGTACCGCTTATCACCGTTCTGTTTATGTCTTCGGTCATGTTGCCGCTGTTTATGGCAGAAGGGACAACGATAGACAAACTGATCCGTGCCCTGGTCGGGGTCATCCTTTTCCAGTCCGCTTACGTTGCGGAAGTGGTGCGTGGGGGCCTGCAGGCTCTGCCTAAAGGTCAGTACGAAGCGGCGGAATCACTGGCGCTTGGCTACTGGAAAACGCAGGGACTGGTGATATTGCCACAAGCACTCAAGCTGGTTATCCCGGGCCTGGTCAATACCATCATTGCCCTCTTCAAAGATACCAGCCTGGTGATCATCATCGGGCTGTTCGATCTCTTTAGCAGCGTGCAACAGGCGACCGTTGACCCTGCCTGGCTGGGTATGTCCACCGAGGGATATGTCTTTGCTGCTCTGATCTACTGGATCTTTTGTTTTAGCATGTCGCGCTATAGCCAGCATCTGGAAAAGCGCTTTAACACCGGGCGTACACCGCACTGAGGAAATTATGAGCCAGATTACTATGACACCTGCCGACGCGATGATTACGCTGGAAAACGTGAATAAATGGTACGGGCAGTTTCATGTTTTGAAAGACATTAACCTCAAGGTTAAGCAGGGAGAACGGATCGTTCTTTGTGGCCCTTCCGGGTCCGGAAAATCCACGACCATTCGCTGTATTAACCACCTTGAAGAACATCAGCAGGGGCGTATTGTTGTTGATGGCATCGAGCTGAATGAAGATATTCGTAACATCGAACGGGTGCGCCAGGAAGTGGGAATGGTGTTCCAGCACTTTAACCTGTTTCCCCATCTGACCGTTCTGCAGAACTGTACGCTTGCGCCAATTTGGGTACGAAAGATGCCTAAAAAGGAGGCTGAAGCACTGGCGATGCACTACCTGGAACGGGTACGAATCGCAGAGCACGCCAATAAATTTCCCGGCCAGATATCAGGCGGTCAGCAGCAGCGCGTGGCTATCGCCCGTTCGCTCTGTATGAAACCGAAAATTATGCTTTTTGATGAACCGACATCCGCCCTGGATCCGGAAATGGTGAAAGAGGTACTGGATACCATGATTGGACTGGCGCAGTCCGGGATGACCATGCTGTGTGTGACGCACGAAATGGGGTTTGCCAGAACCGTGGCCGATCGGGTGATCTTTATGGATCGTGGGGAAATCGTTGAGCAGGCACCGCCGGATGAGTTCTTCGCACAACCTAAATCTGAACGTACGCGGGCTTTCCTGTCACAAGTGATCCATTAAGCGTGTCTTAGCCCGGTGGCGTTTCGCTTACCGGGTCTGACTTTTTCCGGGAAACATAACGCAAAAAGGCCATCCTTTCGGATGGCCTCTTCACTTGTTTGATGTCTGGCAGTTCCCTACTCTCACATGGGGAGACCCCACACTACCATCGGCGCTACGGCGTTTCACTTCTGAGTTCGGCATGGGGTCAGGTGGGACCACCGCGCTAAAGCCGCCAGACAAATTCTTTTACTTCTTGCCGAACTTTAACCTAAGTATAAAGTGGTGCTGATACCCAGAGTCGAACTGGGGACCTCACCCTTACCAAGGGTGCGCTCTACCAACTGAGCCATATCAGCACGCTAAATTTGATGCCTGGCAGTTCCCTACTCTCGCATGGGGAGACCCCACACTACCATCGGCGCTACGGCGTTTCACTTCTGAGTTCGGCATGGGGTCAGGTGGGACCACCGCGCTAAAGCCGCCAGGCAAATTCTGTTAATCTGTATCAGCTGAAAATCGTCTCTCATCGCCAAAACATCTTCGGCGTTGTAAGGTTAAGCCTCACGGTTCATTAGTATCGGTTAGCTCAACGCATCGCTGCGCTTACACACCCGACCTATCAACGTCGTAGTCTTCAACGTTCCTTCAGGAGACTTAAAGTCTCAGGGAGAACTCATCTCGGGGCAAGTTTCGTGCTTAGATGCTTTCAGCACTTATCTCTTCCGCATTTAGCTACCGGGCAGTGCCATTGGCATGACAACCCGAACACCAGTGATGCGTCCACTCCGGTCCTCTCGTACTAGGAGCAGCCCCCCTCAATTCTCCAGCGCCCACGGCAGATAGGGACCGAACTGTCTCACGACGTTCTAAACCCAGCTCGCGTACCACTTTAAATGGCGAACAGCCATACCCTTGGGACCTACTTCAGCCCCAGGATGTGATGAGCCGACATCGAGGTGCCAAACACCGCCGTCGATATGAACTCTTGGGCGGTATCAGCCTGTTATCCCCGGAGTACCTTTTATCCGTTGAGCGATGGCCCTTCCATTCAGAACCACCGGATCACTATGACCTGCTTTCGCACCTGCTCGAGCCGTCACTCTCGCAGTCAAGCTAGCTTATGCCATTGCACTAACCTCCTGATGTCCGACCAGGATTAGCTAACCTTCGTGCTCCTCCGTTACTCTTTGGGAGGAGACCGCCCCAGTCAAACTACCCACCAGACACTGTCCGCAACCCGGATTACGGGTCTACGTTAGAACACCAGCCATTAAAGGGTGGTATTTCAAGGTTGGCTCCACGCAGACTGGCGTCCACGCTTCAAAGCCTCCCACCTATCCTACACATCAAGGACCAGTGTTCAGTGTCAAGCTATAGTAAAGGTTCACGGGGTCTTTCCGTCTTGCCGCGGGTACACTGCATCTTCACAGCGAGTTCAATTTCACTGAGTCTCGGGTGGAGACAGCCTGGCCATCATTACGCCATTCGTGCAGGTCGGAACTTACCCGACAAGGAATTTCGCTACCTTAGGACCGTTATAGTTACGGCCGCCGTTTACCGGGGCTTCGATCAAGAGCTTCGCGTTGCCGCTAACCCCATCAATTAACCTTCCGGCACCGGGCAGGCGTCACACCGTATACGTCCACTTTCGTGTTTGCACAGTGCTGTGTTTTTAATAAACAGTTGCAGCCAGCTGGTATCTTCGACTGATTTCAGCTCCACCCGCAGGGGCTTCACCTACATATCAGCGTGCCTTCTCCCGAAGTTACGGCACCATTTTGCCTAGTTCCTTCACCCGAGTTCTCTCAAGCGCCTTGGTATTCTCTACCTGACCACCTGTGTCGGTTTGGGGTACGATTTGATGTTACCTGATGCTTAGAGGCTTTTCCTGGAAGCAGGGCATTTGTTACTTCAGCACCGTAGTGCCTCGTCATCACACCTCAGCGTTAATAAGGTACCGGATTTACCTGGAACCTCCGCCTACATGCTTAAACCGGGACAACCGTCGCCCGGCTAACATAGCCTTCTCCGTCCCCCCTTCGCAGTAACACCAAGTACAGGAATATTAACCTGTTTCCCATCGACTACGCCTTTCGGCCTCGCCTTAGGGGTCGACTCACCCTGCCCCGATTAACGTTGGACAGGAACCCTTGGTCTTCCGGCGAGCGGGCTTTTCACCCGCTTTATCGTTACTTATGTCAGCATTCGCACTTCTGATACCTCCAGCACCCCTCACAGGACACCTTCAACGGCTTACAGAACGCTCCCCTACCCAACAACGCATAAGCGTCGCTGCCGCAGCTTCGGTGCATGGTTTAGCCCCGTTACATCTTCCGCGCAGGCCGACTCGACCAGTGAGCTATTACGCTTTCTTTAAATGATGGCTGCTTCTAAGCCAACATCCTGGCTGTCTGTGCCTTCCCACATCGTTTCCCACTTAACCATGACTTTGGGACCTTAGCTGGCGGTCTGGGTTGTTTCCCTCTTCACGACGGACGTTAGCACCCGCCGTGTGTCTCCCGTGATAACATTCTTCGGTATTCGTAGTTTGCATCGGGTTGGTAAGCCGGGATGGCCCCCTAGCCGAAACAGTGCTCTACCCCCGAAGATGAGTTCACGAGGCGCTACCTAAATAGCTTTCGGGGAGAACCAGCTATCTCCCGGTTTGATTGGCCTTTCACCCCCAGCCACAAGTCATCCGCTAATTTTTCAACATTAGTCGGTTCGGTCCTCCAGTTAGTGTTACCCAACCTTCAACCTGCCCATGGCTAGATCACCGGGTTTCGGGTCTATACCCTGCAACTTAACGCCCAGTTAAGACTCGGTTTCCCTTCGGCTCCCCTATACGGTTAACCTTGCTACAGAATATAAGTCGCTGACCCATTATACAAAAGGTACGCAGTCACCCCATAAAGAGGCTCCCACTGCTTGTACGTACACGGTTTCAGGTTCTTTTTCACTCCCCTCGCCGGGGTTCTTTTCGCCTTTCCCTCACGGTACTGGTTCACTATCGGTCAGTCAGGAGTATTTAGCCTTGGAGGATGGTCCCCCCATATTCAGACAGGATACCACGTGTCCCGCCCTACTCTTCGAGTTCACAGCCTGTGTGCTTTCGTGTACGGGACTGTCACCCTGTACCGTGCGACTTTCCAGACGCTTCCACTAACACACAAGCTGATTCAGACTCTGGGCTGCTCCCCGTTCGCTCGCCGCTACTGGGGGAATCTCGGTTGATTTCTTTTCCTCGGGGTACTTAGATGTTTCAGTTCCCCCGGTTCGCCTCGTTAACCTATGTATTCAGTTAACGATAGTGTGTCGGAACACACTGGGTTTCCCCATTCGGACATCGCCGGGTCAAAGGTTCATATCACCTCGCCGGCGCTTTTCGCAGATTAGCACGTCCTTCATCGCCTCTGACTGCCAGGGCATCCACCGTGTACGCTTAGTCGCTTAACCTCACAACCCGAAGATGTTTCTTTCGATTCATCACCGGTTTGCGAAAATTTGAGAGACTCGAACACACATTAACTGTGTGTCGTTTCAATTTTCAGCTTGATCCAGATTTTTAAAGAGCAAATATCTCAAACGTCACCCTAAGATGAGTTTTGAGATATGTCGGCAGGTGACTTTCACTCACGAACCAGCAAGTGGCGTCCCCTAGGGGATTCGAACCCCTGTTACCGCCGTGAAAGGGCGGTGTCCTGGGCCTCTAGACGAAGGGGACACTGAAGTCTCAATCGCAAGACGCCTTGCTATTTACTTTTCATCAGACAATCTGTGTGGACACTACAAAGGCAGGTTCTTTAAGGTAAGGAGGTGATCCAACCGCAGGTTCCCCTACGGTTACCTTGTTACGACTTCACCCCAGTCATGAATCACAAAGTGGTAAGCGCCCTCCCGAAGGTTAAGCTACCTACTTCTTTTGCAACCCACTCCCATGGTGTGACGGGCGGTGTGTACAAGGCCCGGGAACGTATTCACCGTAGCATTCTGATCTACGATTACTAGCGATTCCGACTTCATGGAGTCGAGTTGCAGACTCCAATCCGGACTACGACGCACTTTATGAGGTCCGCTTGCTCTCGCGAGTTCGCTTCTCTTTGTATGCGCCATTGTAGCACGTGTGTAGCCCTACTCGTAAGGGCCATGATGACTTGACGTCATCCCCACCTTCCTCCAGTTTATCACTGGCAGTCTCCTTTGAGTTCCCGGCCGGACCGCTGGCAACAAAGGATAAGGGTTGCGCTCGTTGCGGGACTTAACCCAACATTTCACAACACGAGCTGACGACAGCCATGCAGCACCTGTCTCAGAGTTCCCGAAGGCACCAATCCATCTCTGGAAAGTTCTCTGGATGTCAAGAGTAGGTAAGGTTCTTCGCGTTGCATCGAATTAAACCACATGCTCCACCGCTTGTGCGGGCCCCCGTCAATTCATTTGAGTTTTAACCTTGCGGCCGTACTCCCCAGGCGGTCGACTTAACGCGTTAGCTCCGGAAGCCACGCCTCAAGGGCACAACCTCCAAGTCGACATCGTTTACGGCGTGGACTACCAGGGTATCTAATCCTGTTTGCTCCCCACGCTTTCGCACCTGAGCGTCAGTCTTTGTCCAGGGGGCCGCCTTCGCCACCGGTATTCCTCCAGATCTCTACGCATTTCACCGCTACACCTGGAATTCTACCCCCCTCTACAAGACTCTAGCCTGCCAGTTTCGAATGCAGTTCCCAGGTTGAGCCCGGGGATTTCACATCCGACTTGACAGACCGCCTGCGTGCGCTTTACGCCCAGTAATTCCGATTAACGCTTGCACCCTCCGTATTACCGCGGCTGCTGGCACGGAGTTAGCCGGTGCTTCTTCTGCGGGTAACGTCAATTGCTGCGGTTATTAACCACAACACCTTCCTCCCCGCTGAAAGTACTTTACAACCCGAAGGCCTTCTTCATACACGCGGCATGGCTGCATCAGGCTTGCGCCCATTGTGCAATATTCCCCACTGCTGCCTCCCGTAGGAGTCTGGACCGTGTCTCAGTTCCAGTGTGGCTGGTCATCCTCTCAGACCAGCTAGGGATCGTCGCCTAGGTGAGCCGTTACCCCACCTACTAGCTAATCCCATCTGGGCACATCTGATGGCAAGAGGCCCGAAGGTCCCCCTCTTTGGTCTTGCGACGTTATGCGGTATTAGCTACCGTTTCCAGTAGTTATCCCCCTCCATCAGGCAGTTTCCCAGACATTACTCACCCGTCCGCCACTCGTCACCCGAGAGCAAGCTCTCTGTGCTACCGTTCGACTTGCATGTGTTAGGCCTGCCGCCAGCGTTCAATCTGAGCCATGATCAAACTCTTCAATTTAAGTTTGATGCTCGTGAATTAAACTTCGTAATGAATTACGTATGTTCACTCAGAGACTTGGTATTCATTTTTTGTCCGAAGACATTAAGAATCCATGTCACTTTGAGTGCCCACACAGATTGTCTGATAAATTGTTAAAGAGCAGTTGCGACGCGGCTTACAGCTCACCGTCGCGAGGTGGCGTATATTACGCTTTCCTCTTTCAGAGTCAACCCTGAAGTTCAGGATTTTTTCTCTTCAACCGACCGGGTTAACTGTGAAGTGATTCACATCCGCCGTGTCGATGGAGGCGCATTATAGGGATCCCAATTTTTAGCACAAGTACTTTTTGGATCTTTTTTTCCAACTGTCGATTTTCCGCGCTTTTCGCTGAAATCCCACCCAATATGCTTAAATATTGACGCTTTTTGCCTTGCCTCGATCCATTAATATGATCAAGTCTTCTATATAGTGCTCATCGTTCGAGGTAGATATGTCCGCAGTATTACGTCCTTATAAAGATCTTCTCCCCCAAAAAGGCGATCGCGTGATGATCGATGCCAGCAGCGTGGTCATCGGCGATGTTCGAATGGCCGATGACGTCAGTATCTGGCCGCTCGTCGCCATTCGGGGGGATGTAAACCATGTGGCCATTGGTGCACGCACCAATATTCAGGACGGTAGCGTTCTGCACGTAACCCACAAATCCTCCTATAACCCCGAGGGCAATCCACTCAGCATTGGAGAAGATGTCACCGTCGGCCATAAAGTGATGCTTCACGGCTGCACTATTGGTAATCGGGTTCTTGTTGGCATGGGGTCGATTTTGCTGGATGGCGTCATTGTAGAAGATGACGTGATGATTGGCGCAGGCAGCCTTGTTCCCCAGAACAAAAGACTGGAGAGCGGCTATCTCTATTTGGGAAGCCCGGTAAAACAGATCCGCCCCCTGAAGGAGGCAGAGATCGAAGGATTAAAATACTCAGCGAATAACTACGTTAAATGGAAGAATGACTATCTGAGTCAGGATACCCAGACCCACCCCTGATCGTCTTCCTGCTGATCGCGGATTAAATCGCTGGCTTCCTCTTCAAGATCCCAGCGATTTTCACAAAACACCTCTAACGGGTCTGAACCACCAAAGCGACGCAACAGCGTTTCCCCACGAATGGCACAGGTAAGTTGCATTCCATGCACCAGCACCGGGAAACAGACCGCCTGTTTACTCTCGTCCCAGCTTTCCCTGTCCGGAAAATGAATTGCCTGATTCACGCCGTGAGCTCCCTTTTCAGCTTTTCAATGACCGGTTCGACCAAAGGCAATACACCGTGCCAGAGCAGCACCGCGTGTGCCGCCTGTCCCACCAGCATTCCCAGCCCATCGGCTACGTGTTTTCCGCCGTGCTGTTCACACCAGTTCAAAAAAGGTGTCTTCCCTTTCTGATAGAACATGTCGTAGAAGTAAATATGGGCACTTACCAGCGAAGCAGGGATCGCCGGCACGTCACCACCGATACCGCTGGAGGTGGCGTTGATGATCAGATCAAACTCACGATCGGCAAGTTCATCCAGGGCGACCGCGCTCACGCTGCCGGTATGTGCGAACAACGCAGCCAGCGCTTCTGCCCGCGAGAAGGTCCTGTTTGTAATGGTCACCGCGCAATCCAGTGACAGCAGAGGCAGCAATACTCCCCGCGACGCTCCGCCCGCACCAATCAGCAGAACCCTGAAACCAGGTTTAATAAACGAGAGCCTTTCCAGATCGCTCAGTAACCCAATTCCGTCAGTGTTATCTCCCAGCAGGCGTCCATCCTCAAGCCGTTTTAAGGTATTCACTGCACCCGCAAGGGAAGCACGCTCGGTGAGTTCATCCGCACGTTCGAAGGCTTCCTCTTTAAACGGTACCGTTACATTCGCACCTTTGCCACCCGCGTTGAAGAAACCCTCCAGCGCAGGAATAAATGCATCAACGGGTGCCATCACGCGGCCATAGGGATGATTTATTTGCAGTTGCTCGGCAAACAGTTGATGGATTAACGGTGACTTGCTGTGTGCTATCGGATTACCAAAAACAGCATAGGTTTCCATTGGATTACCCCTGGCGAAAACGTTCGCCGGTCAAGGCGTCGCGGATTTCAGACGGATTGAGGCGCCCTCCCGTCTCACCGACGGCAACCGGGAAATCATTCCCAAACTGCGCCCGTACTTCGTCGGTTGTGCGGCAAGGTGGCTGCCCGGTCAGATTCGCGCTGGTTGAGACCAGTGGTTTCCCAAAGGCCAGGCAAAGCTCGACCACCAGCGGATGGTCCGTTACGCGCACGGCGAGGGAATCAAAGCGCCCGGTCAACCAGCGCGGCGTTGTCGGCTTCGCCGGGAAAACAAAGGTCACGGGGCCGGGCCATGCTGAGAAAATAGTCTCCCGCTGCTCCGGCGTTAGCATGGAATCATCGATATAAGGCTTAAGCTGCTCATAGTTAGCAGCGATTAAAATAAGCCCTTTTTCGACTGGCCTCTGTTTAAGTGTGAGCAGTCGGCCAACGGCCGTTTCGCTGTCAGGATCGCAACCGACCCCAAAAACAGCTTCAGTTGGATAGGCGATGACTTCTTCATTTTTCAGGACATCCACCGCATGAGCAATGGAGCCTGATGGCAGGTTATTCTTCACTGTTTTGATCCGCCGGAACCGGCTTTCCACATTGTTTACTGGCGCAGAAGCGTTTCAAACCTTGCGCCGCTTTTTTCTCTATAAGTAGCGGATAATTGCAATGAGAGCAGACACCCGCTACCGGTTTGAAATTGATAACAAACTGACATTCAGGATAGCGATCGCAGGAATGAAAGGTCTTACCAAAACGAGAACGGCGCTGCACGAGCTGTCCACGCTGGCATTGAGGACAGGCAATAGCCGTTTCATCAGGTTTATCAATTTGTTCTGTATGTTCACATTCAGGATAGTGGCTACAGCCAATAAACATGCCGAAACGGCCCTGACGTAGCGCTAACTCGCCGCCGCAAAGAGGGCAAAGCTGTCCCTCCAGAATTTTGACGATATGTCCATCCGCCTGGCTTTTCAGGGGACGGACATAATCACATTCCGGATAGTGGGAACAACCGAGAAACGGGCCGTGTTTCCCGGACCGAATAACAAGTTCAGCCCCGCACTGCGGGCAGGGCTCATTTTTATGCACCGTGAATAGTGCTGATTTGGCCATAACAACTCTTGGTGCTGCACATTGAATTAATGCAGCATACCTTCATTCACTTCAAAGAGTAATTCTTCCATTTGCTGATAGGCATTTTCACAGCCTGGAATATTAAACAGAACCATCAGGATGACCCACTTGAGGTCTTCCAGTTCGAAGTCTGCCGTATCCAGCGCCATAACGCGCTCTATCACCATCTCTCTCGTTTCGAGGTTTAGCACCTGAATCTGCTCAAGGAATAAAATGAATCCCCGGCAGCTCGCGTCCAGCCTTTCACACTCTTCAGCTGTGTAGATGCGCACAGACAATGGGTCAGAAGCTAACTGCATCGGTTCGGCGAGGCCTTCCTGATAATCAGCCAGTTTTTCCAGCCACATCAACGCATTATAGATATCTTCCCGCTCAAACCCCGCATCGGTAAGATCCTGTGTCAATTTGTCCTGATCCACTCGCATTTCTGCTTCGTTATGGATGTAAGTCTCAAACAAATACATCAGTACGTCGAACATGGCTTGCCCTCCTTAATCGGACATAGCCGCCGGGTACAGCTGCGATCCATCCTGCTAACTCCAGTTCGAGTAGCTGTGCTACCGTAACTGGCACAGGTTGGCCGGCACGTTCAGCGACAACGTCAACAGGTGTTACCTCATCTCCTACGTTAGCCAGGAGCTTGGGAAATGGCAATGCCACCTTTCCCTGATCTGATGAATAATGTCGCTTTTCGGGATCTTCCTGCAGCCATTGCAATCCATATTGCAAATTTTCAAGAATGTCCCTGACTTCCGTTACCGGTGTTGCACCCTGCTTTATCAGCCAGTGCGGCCCTTCGCATCCCGGGTTACCAATTGGGCCGGGTAAGGCAAACACGTCTCGCCCCTGCTCAAGCGCGCACCGTGCGGTAACAAGCGAACCGCTGCGTACCGCTGCTTCAACCACGAACACCCCCTGACTTAGCCCGCTGATAATTCGATTACGCCGGGGAAAGTGTCCCGGCCGGGGCTGCGCTGATAGCGGAAACTCAGACACTATCGCGCCACCAGAATCGATAAGCCGCGCAGCCAGCGCCTGATGCCGACGAGGATAAATACTAAAGAGACCGTTACCCAGCACCGCAACGCTACGCCCTTTTGCCGATAGCGCAGCGTTGTGGGCGACACCGTCAATACCGCAGGCCAGCCCGCTGGTGATCGTTAAACCACTTTGAGAAAGCTGTTCACAGAGAATTTTTCCCCATCGCTCGCCGTACCATGACGGCGCACGGCTGCCAACAACCGCCAGTTGAACTGCATTCAGTACATTAGGGTTGCCTTTAACAAAGACTGCGCCTGGATAATCCGGGATCGTCCGGAGTAAGGGGGGATAAAGGGGGTGATCCGCCGTGATCAGATAGTTACCCGGCAGCTCAAGCCATAGCAGGCTACTTTCCAGCTCACTTTCTCTGAGCGCAAAGAACCGTGCAGCCTGTTTGACAGACAGACCGGCGTCTCTGACAACAGGACCATCAATGGTTGTCTGGTTGTGCAATCGTGCTGCCGCTTCCAGCATCACATCGCCATAAAGAGAACCGGTGTGTATTAACCGTAGCCATAACTCAGTCGATGTCATCCTTTCCCCTGCCATAAGCGGCCTCCGCAATCATTGCGATTGGTCACTGATGCTGTCAATCGATGGGGGTTTTGTCTAGAATAGGAGATAATATTCTTATCAACTCCTGAACACGACTCTGGAAATTTATGGCAGTTTTGCAAGTGTTACATATTCCGGACGAGCGCCTTCGCATCGTCGCTGAACCGGTAAAAGAAGTGAATGCAGAAATTCAGCGTATCGTTGATGATATGTTCGATACCATGTACGCCGAAGAAGGTATTGGTCTTGCGGCCACTCAGGTCGACATTCACAAGCGTATCATCGTGATCGACGTATCTGAAAATCGCGATGGCCGCCTGGTATTAATCAATCCTGAGCTGCTCGAGAAGAGTGGCGAAACAGGTATTGAGGAAGGTTGTCTGTCTATTCCGGAACAGCGTGCTTTAGTGCCGCGCGCCGAAAAAGTGAAAATTCGCGCCCTGGATCGTGACGGCAATCCGTTCGAACTGGAAGCTGACGACCTGCTGGCGATCTGTATTCAGCATGAGATGGATCATCTGGTCGGTAAACTGTTTATCGATTATCTCTCGCCGCTGAAGCAGCAACGAATTCGTCAGAAAGTAGAGAAACTGGATCGTTTGCGTTCTCGCGCATAACGTCCCCCCGGATACAAGGATCATCGTGTCTAAATCACTACGTATTATCTTCGCGGGAACCCCTGATTTTGCAGCGCGTCATCTTGACGCGCTGTTATCTTCTGGCCACCAGGTTGTTGGCGTGTTTACCCAACCGGATCGCCCGGCTGGCCGTGGTAAAAAACTGATGCCAGGTCCTGTTAAGGTGCTGGCAGAAGAACATGGGTTACCTGTTTTCCAGCCAGCATCCTTGCGCCCTCAGGAAAACCAGCAGCTTGTCGCTGACCTGAATGCCGATGTAATGGTGGTGGTGGCTTATGGTTTAATTCTGCCAAAAGCTGTGCTTGATATGCCTCGCCTGGGTTGCATTAACGTGCATGGTTCTCTGCTTCCACGCTGGCGCGGGGCAGCACCTATTCAGCGCTCTTTATGGGCGGGTGATGCTGAAACGGGCGTCACAATCATGAAGATGGATGTAGGTTTAGACACCGGTGACATGCTTTATAAACTGGCCTGCCCCATTACGGCCGAGGATACCAGTGCCACCTTGTATGACAAGCTGGCAGAGCTTGGCCCGCAAGGGCTGATTGAAACCCTCCAGCAGATTGCGAATAATACGGCGAAACCTGAAGTTCAGGATGAAGCGCTGGTCACTTACGCTGAAAAACTGAGTAAAGAAGAAGCCCGGATTGACTGGTCTCTGTCAGCGGCTCAACTTGAACGCTGCATTCGCGCCTTTAATCCATGGCCGATGAGCTGGATGGTTATCGACGAGCAGCCGGTGAAAGTCTGGAAAGCCTCCCTTATTGACGGTCACACAACGGCTGAGCCCGGTACGATTATCGACGCCAGCAAGAACGGTATTCAGGTAGCTACCGCACAAGGGATCCTGAATCTGGAATCGCTACAACCTGCGGGTAAGAAGGCGATGAGCGCACAGGATTTGTTAAATTCTCGTCGCGAATGGTTTATCCCGGGCAATCGCCTTGCCTGACCTCATTTAATTTTAGCGCCCGGTGTTTCCGGGCATTTTTATTTTTACGGTTATGAAAAAACAAAATTTACGCAGTATGGCGGCTCAGGCCGTTGAGCAGGTTGTCGAGCAGGGCCAGTCATTGAGCAATATCCTGCCAGCTTTGCAGCAAAAAGTGTCCGACAAAGACAAAGCCCTGCTTCAGGAGCTCTGTTTTGGCGTCCTACGCACGCTTTCTCAGCTCGAGTGGCTGGTTAATAAGCTGATGTCACGTCCAATGACCGGCAAGCAGCGCACCGTGCATTATTTGATTATGGTTGGCTTCTACCAGCTTCTTCACACGCGTATCCCGCCTCATGCCGCACTGGCTGAGACAGTGGAAGGTGCCGTTGTGATTAAACGTCCTATGCTGAAAGGGTTGATTAATGGCGTTCTGCGCCAGTTCCAGCGACAGCAGGAAGAGCTTCTGGCTGAGTTCGGACAAAGTGAAGCACGTTATCTGCATCCTGAGTGGCTCCTGAATCGCCTTAAAAAAGCCTGGCCAGAGCAGTGGCAGGCAATTGCCGACGCGAATAATCAGCGTCCGCCGATGTGGTTACGCGTCAACCGTAATCACCATACGCGCGACGCCTGGCTGGCTTTACTGGAAGAGGCTGGAATGAGCGGCTTCACACATGAAGCATATCCTGACGCTGTGCGTTTAGCCTCTCCTGCTCCGGTACATGCTTTACCCGGTTTTGATGAAGGTTGGGTGACCGTACAAGATGCTTCCGCGCAGGGCTGCATGGCCTGGCTGGAACCTAAAAACGGCGAGCACATCCTCGATCTCTGCGCCGCACCAGGCGGCAAGACGACGCATATTCTGGAAGTGGCCCCTCAGGCAAACGTCATGGCCGTGGATATCGATGAGCAGCGTCTTTCACGCGTCTATGACAACCTTAAGCGCCTGGGAATGAAAGCGCAGGTTAAGCAAGGCGATGGCCGCAAACCCGCAGAATGGTGTGGTGAAACGCAATTCGATCGCATCTTGCTGGATGCGCCATGCTCGGCAACCGGCGTTATTCGTCGCCACCCGGATATTAAGTGGTTACGTCGCGATCGCGATATCAAGGAACTGACTCAACTGCAATCCGACATTCTTGATGCCATTTGGCCACACCTGAAGCCAGGAGGCACGCTGGTCTATGCGACCTGTTCGGTCCTTCCGGAAGAAAACAGCCAGCAGATTGCAGCCTTCCTTAAACGTACCCCGGATGCAGTGCTACACGACACGGGCACGCCTGAACGCCCAGGCCTGCAGAATCTGCCGGCCGCTGAAGAAGGTGATGGCTTCTTTTACGCTAAGCTAATCAAAGAGTGATGTTGAGAACAGGTCACGAGATATGAAGATAATCATTCTGGGCGCCGGACAGGTTGGTGGGACGCTGGCTGAAAACCTTGTTGGCGAAAATAATGACATCACGATTGTCGATACCAATGGCGATCGGCTGCGTGTTTTACAGGACAAATTTGACCTTCGCGTCGTGCAAGGTCATGGCTCGCACCCGCGTGTCCTGCGTGAAGCGGGCGCCGACGATGCTGACATGCTGGTTGCGGTGACCAGTTCTGACGAAACCAACATGGTGGCATGTCAGGTGGCCTATTCGCTGTTCAACACGCCGAACCGGATCGCGCGCATCCGCTCCCCGGACTATGTCCGGGATGCAGAGAAGCTGTTTAATTCCGAAGCGGTCCCTATCGACCATCTTATCGCTCCAGAACAGCTGGTTATCGACAATATCTACCGCCTGATCGAATATCCTGGTGCGCTGCAGGTGGTGAACTTCGCCGAAGGTAAAGTGAGCCTGGCGGTCGTTAAGGCCTATTACGGCGGCCCATTGATCGGTAATGCGCTCTCCACCATGCGTGAGCATATGCCGCATATTGATACCCGCGTTGCAGCCATTTTCCGCCATGACAGGCCAATTCGCCCACAGGGTTCAACCATAGTCGAGGCAGGTGATGAAGTCTTCTTCATCGCGGCATCTCAGCATATTCGCGCGGTAATGAGCGAACTGCAGCGTCTCGAAAAACCGTATAAACGCATTATGCTCGTTGGCGGTGGTAATATCGGCGCGGGACTGGCGCACCGGCTGGAAAAAGACTACAGCGTGAAGCTGATCGAGCGCGATCAACAGCGCGCGGCTGAGCTGGCTGAAAAGCTGCAAAACACCATCGTGTTTTATGGCGATGCCTCTGATCAAGAGCTGCTGGCAGAAGAGCATATTGATCAAGTTGATCTGTTTATTGCTGTCACTAACGACGACGAGGCGAACATTATGTCCGCCATGCTCGCCAAACGTATGGGGGCAAAAAAGGTCATGGTGCTTATTCAACGCCGCGCCTATGTTGACCTGGTGCAGGGAAGCGTTATTGATATCGCGATATCACCGCAGCAAGCAACCATTTCTGCCCTGCTGAGCCATGTTCGTAAAGCGGATATTGTTGGCGTATCCTCCCTTCGCCGCGGTGTGGCTGAAGCCATTGAGGCCGTTGCTCATGGTGATGAAACCACATCACGCGTTGTGGGCCGCGCTATCGATGAAATTAAACTGCCACCGGGAACAATTATTGGTGCCGTGGTGCGTGGAAACGACGTGATGATTGCGAATGATAATTTACGTATCGAGCAAGGCGACCACGTCATTATGTTCCTTACCGATAAAAAATTTATTACCGACGTCGAACGTTTATTCCAGCCAAGTCCATTCTTCCTGTAATCAATCAGGTGCTTATAAAAGGGCACCTGATTATTAACCCTCTTATTCCCATGCCTTTTATTTTTCATAACGATTAATTATCCCCAATGGAAATTAACTAATCATTTGTTAAACTTATAATCGTCAGTTGGCTCAAGGAGAAGAAAATGAGTTTAGTTAAAGAATTTCGCGAATTTGCGATGCGCGGGAATGTGGTGGATCTGGCAGTGGGTGTCATTATCGGTGCAGCGTTCGGTAAGATCGTTTCATCATTGGTAGCCGACATTATTATGCCTCCCCTCGGGCTGTTAATCGGGGGCATTGATTTTAAACAGTTTGCCGTGACGCTTCGGGATGCACAGGGTGATGTCCCTGCCGTTGTTATGCATTATGGCGTTTTCATTCAGAACATATTTGATTTCGTGATCGTGGCGTTCGCCATTTTTATGGCTATCAAGCTTATCAATAAGCTTAACCGTAAAAAGGCTGAAGAACCGGCTGCGCCGCCTGCTCCGACAAAAGAAGAAGTGTTATTGACTGAAATTCGCGATCTGTTGAAAGAGCAAAATAACCGCTCTTAATCAGACGTTGAAAAAAGGAAGGCCAGTGGTAAAAAAGCGATTCGCTTGCTTGCCACTGGCCTCCCAGTTACCCCGTTTTGCATGTTTCCCTTTTCGTAAATAACTCCCTTTTCCTTTTTTATTCTTCTCAATACGCTGCCTGAAAAGCGGGTCGTGGAGCAGTGCCTCAATGGCATTATCCTGAATTTGCCCTTTCGTATGCTGATAGCGGCTCATAAATTCTCCTGAGCATGGTGTATGTCGACGGGAGTCTAGTCCCGGATGAAGTAAAAATCAACAGCCCTGGGTTCCACTGGCCCCCTGTTCAAGGGCTTCAAGAATTGAACAATAAATACTGCTATGGGCTGTACCGCAGCAGGCGTCATTCAACCGTTGCAGAGAACGCTGCATGGTCTGCAGTTCCTGTATACGCGCTTCAACTTCATCAAGCCTTGCCTGTACGATGCTCTTCGACTCCTGGCAAGTATGGTGTTCAGGATCGATGCGGATCGAAAGTAACTCGCGGATCGAGTCCAGCGTGAAACCAAGCTGGCGAGCGTAGCGGATAAACCGTAAGCGCTGCAGGTCATGATCGGTATAGAGTCGAAATCCACCTTCAGTACGAACCTCGTGATCAATCATCTGCTGCTTTTCGTAATAGCGGATAGTGTCCGGCGTTACGTTAGCAAGCCTGGCAAGTTCACCGATACGGTACATGGTTATTCCTCATTTATTTTCTGCATTAGCCTGTCACTGTACTCACCGTGCAAAAAGTCTGTGCTCATTCCGGCCTGACGCATTTTGAGTTCGATGAGAGCCAGTCGACGGCTAATTTCACGGTGGCTGGGATCATCCTTGCGAATCCCTTTCAGCAGGTCAGCCAGTTGCATGGCCTCTTTACGCTGCTCCAGTTCCGGTGGTAAACAACCGGCATTTTTGAGTAAGCGATATCCAGCCCGTAATTCAGGGGCAACATACGAATCATCATCAAGCACTAACGGCTCACCGCGTCCCGCAAGGTTATCAAATTCGCCTTTTCGCTGAGCATCGCTGATATGGCGTTCTGCCCACTGGTCGAGCAACCACATGAATAACTCCAGAAGATGAACAGAAAAGATACAGATATTGTAGAGAAGTGGGGATTCAGCGGATATAAAAAAACCCGCCGAAGCGGGTTTTTTTACGTTACTACAGATTACTCTGCAGCAGCTTCTGCTTTAGATTCTGAACGATCAACCAGCTCGATGTAAGCCATCGGAGCGTTGTCGCCTGCACGGAAGCCACACTTCAGAATACGAGTGTAACCACCGGCACGGCTCGCGAAACGCGGACCCAGTTCGTTAAACAGTTTTGCCACGATCTCGTTATCACGAGTACGGGCGAATGCCAGACGACGATTTGCAACGCTGTCAGTCTTGGCAAGAGTAATCAGCGGCTCAACTACGCGACGCAGCTCTTTCGCTTTAGGCAGGGTCGTCTTGATGATTTCATGACGAACCAGTGAACCTGCCATGTTGCGGAACATAGCCTGGCGATGGCTGCTGTTGCGGTTCAGTTGACGACCACTCTTACGATGGCGCATGACCTTATCCTTCTCAGTAAAACCTTAACCTGTGATCCGGTTACTCGTCAGCAATGCTTGCTGGTGGCCAGTTTTCCAGGCGCATGCCCAGAGACAGACCACGTGAAGCCAGCACGTCTTTAATCTCGGTAAGAGATTTTTTACCCAGGTTCGGCGTTTTCAGCAACTCAACCTCGGTACGCTGTACCAGATCACCGATATAGTGGATAGCTTCTGCCTTGAGGCAGTTAGCAGAGCGGACAGTCAATTCGAGATCGTCAACAGGGCGCAGCAGGATCGGATCGAATTCTGGTTTCTCTTCTTTCACTTCCGGCTGACGAACATCACGTAAGTCAACGAAAGCTTCCAGTTGTTCTGCCAGGATGGTTGCCGCACGACGAATCGCCTCTTCAGGATCGATTGTGCCGTTGGTTTCCATTTCGATGACCAGCTTGTCCAGGTCGGTACGCTGTTCTACACGCGCTGCTTCAACATTGTAGGCAATACGCTCTACAGGGCTGTAGCATGCGTCGACCAGCAGACGGCCGATTGGGCGCTCATCTTCTTCCGAATGAATTCGGGCAGAAGCCGGCACATAACCACGACCGCGCTGAACTTTGATACGCATGCTAATCGCTGCGTTCTCATCGGTCAGGTGGCAGATCACGTGCTGCGGCTTGACGATTTCAACATCACCGTCGTGGGTGATGTCGGCTGCAGTCACAGGGCCAATGCCAGATTTATTCAGAGTAAGAATAACTTCATCTTTACCCTGAACTCTCACCGCCAGCCCTTTCAGGTTGAGCAGGATTTCAAGGATATCTTCCTGAACGCCTTCTTTGGTGCTGTACTCATGAAGTACACCATCAATCTCAACCTCGGTCACCGCGCAACCCGGCATCGATGAGAGCAGAATACGGCGCAGTGCGTTACCCAGAGTATGGCCAAAGCCACGCTCTAAAGGCTCAAGGGTCACCTTGGCGTGCGTCGAACTCACTTGCTCGATATCTACCAGGCGCGGTTTTAGAAACTCTGTCACAGAACCCTGCATTGTGTCCTCTCTTTGGTACTAAGCTTTACTTGGAGTAAAGCTCGACGATCAGGTGTTCGTTAATGTCCGCAGACAGATCAGAACGTTCTGGCTGACGCTTGAACGTACCTTCCATCTTGCCAGCATCAACTTCCAGCCAGGTTGGCTTTTCACGCTGCTCAGCCAGCTCCAGAGCGGCTTTCACGCGAGATTGCTTTTTCGCTTTCTCACGAATGCTAACAACGTCATTCGCTTTAACCTGATAAGAAGCGATGTTAACAACACGACCGTTTACCATGATTGCTTTATGGCTAACCAACTGGCGTGATTCAGCACGAGTCGCGCCGAAGCCCATACGGTAAACAACGTTGTCCAGACGACCTTCCAGCAGAGCCAGCAGGTTTTCACCTGTGTTGCCTTTCAGACGTGCTGCTTCTTTATAGTAGTTACGGAACTGACGCTCCAGCACACCGTACATACGGCGAACTTTTTGCTTTTCACGCAACTGCACACCATAGTCAGACAGACGCGGTTTACGCGCACCGTGCTGGCCAGGAGCTTGTTCAATTTTACACTTGGTATCGATCGCGCGAACGCCAGACTTAAGGAATAAGTCGGTGCCCTCACGACGGCTCAGCTTGAGCTTAGGACCCAAATATCTTGCCATTTTCTATCTCCAACTAACCTAAAAAACGAGCGTTATACGCGACGTTTTTTCGGCGGACGACAACCGTTATGAGGGATCGGAGTCACATCAGTAATATTCGTGATGCGGAAACCAGCGGCGTTCAGAGCGCGAACAGTAGATTCACGACCCGGACCCGGACCTTTAACCATAACTTCCAGATTCTTGATGCCGTATTCTTTTACGGCTTCTGCGCAACGCTCTGCTGCAACCTGAGCTGCAAACGGAGTGGATTTGCGAGAACCACGGAAACCGGAACCACCGGCTGTTGCCCAACCCAAAGCGTTACCCTGACGATCAGTAATAGTAACGATGGTGTTGTTGAAAGAAGCATGGATATGAGCCACGCCGTCAGAGACTTGTTTTCTTACACGTTTACGTGCACGAACTGGTGCCTTTGCCATTATTCAATCACCCCGATTATTTCTTGATCGGTTTGCGCGGACCCTTACGGGTACGTGCGTTGGTCTTAGTACGCTGACCGCGCACTGGCAGACCACGACGATGACGCAAACCGCGATAGCAACCAAGATCCATCAGGCGCTTGATGCTCATGCTGATTTCACGGCGCAGATCACCTTCAACGACAAATTTGGCAACTTCGTCACGCAGCGTGTCGATTTGTTCTTCAGACAGCTCACTGATCTTAACATCTTCAGCGATACCCGCTGCAGCCAGAATGGCTTTGGAACGGGTCTTGCCGACGCCATAGATCGAAGTTAATGCGATCACAGCATGTTTCTGATCAGGAATGTTAATGCCTGCTATACGGGCCACTATGCACTCCTACTATTTAATATGTACGCACCATGCTGAAAAGCCCGTTTTCAGGATACTCAAATGGAAACGTACAGACATACAAAAGATTGGCTGGCTAATCTAGCCAGCTCAACCCAACTTTGCAAGAAAAATATGCGAAATAATCAGCCTTGGCGCTGTTTATGCTTCGGCTCGGCACTGCAAATCACACGGATGACACCATCACGCTTAACGATTTTGCAGTTACGGCATAATTTCTTGACGGAAGCACGAACTTTCATTTTTACTCTCCGTAACTTCTCAGGCGACCATTTAGCGGCCGTAGCCTTTCAGGTTCGCCTTCTTCAATGCAGACTCATACTGACTGGACATCATCAGAGTTTGCACTTGAGCCATAAAGTCCATAATCACGACAACAACGATAAGCAGTGAGGTCCCACCGAAGTAGAACGGTACCTTCATTGCATCACGCATGAACTCCGGGATCAGGCAGATAAAAGTAATATAAAGCGCACCAACCAAAGTCAGGCGAGTCATTACTTTATCGATATACTTCGCCGTTTGCTCTCCCGGACGAATTCCTGGTACAAATGCACCGGACTTCTTCAGGTTATCTGCTGTTTCACGCGGGTTGAAAACCAACGCCGTGTAGAAGAAACAGAAGAAGATGATCGCAGACGCATAGAGTAACACATAAAGTGGTTGCCCAGGCTGCAAATACAGCGAAATTGTTGTCAGCCAGTTCCAACCAGTACCGCCCCCGAACCATGACGCGATGGTTGCCGGGAACAGAATAATACTGGAAGCGAAGATAGCCGGGATAACCCCCGCCATGTTCACTTTCAGCGGTAAATGTGTGCTCTGTGCAGCATAGACACGACGACCTTGTTGACGCTTAGCGTAGTTCACCACAATGCGGCGTTGACCACGTTCAACGAAGACAACAAAGAACGTCACTGCAAATACTAATACTGCAACCAACAGCAACAGGAGGAAGTGCAGGTCGCCTTGACGCGCTTGCTCGATAGTGTGGGCAATGGCTGGCGGGAGACCCGCAACAATACCAGCGAAGATAATGATTGAGATACCGTTACCGATACCACGCTCAGTAATCTGTTCGCCGAGCCACATCAGGAACATTGTTCCTGTGACCAGACTTACAACAGCGGTGAAATAGAATGCAAAGCCTGGGTTTAATACCAGGCCCTGCATACCAGGCATATTCGGCAGACCGGTAGCAATACCGATCGACTGGAATATTGCCAGCACCAGAGTGCCGTAACGGGTGTACTGGCTTATCTTACGACGTCCAGACTCCCCTTCTTTCTTCAGTTCTGCCAGGGCCGGATGAACGACCGTCAGCAGCTGGATAATAATCGATGCCGAAATATACGGCATGATACCCAGAGCGAAGATAGAAGCACGGCTGAGAGCACCACCAGAGAACATGTTAAACATTTCAATGATGGTGCCTCGCTGTTGCTCAAGCAGTTTGGCAAGTACAGCGGCATCGATACCAGGGATCGGAATAAAAGAGCCAACACGGAACACAATCAGCGCGCCGATAACAAACAGCAGTCTGCGTTTCAGCTCGCCAAATCCACCTTTGGCACTTTGAAAATCTAATCCCGGTTGCTTAGCCATCTGCTACTTATTCCTCAATTTTACCGCCAGCGGCTTCGATAGCAGCACGAGCACCTTTAGTAACACGCAGGCCACGAACAGTTACCGGAGTAGAAACTTCACCAGCCAGGATCACTTTCGCGAACTCGATCTGGATACCGATAATGTTTGCCGCTTTCAGCGTGTTCAGGTCTACAACGCCGCCTTCAACTTTCGCCAGGTCAGACAGACGGATTTCCGCTGTAATCGCTGCTTTGCGAGAAGTGAAGCCGAACTTCGGCAGACGACGGTACAGTGGCATCTGGCCACCCTCGAAACCGCGACGTACGCCACCGCCAGAACGAGAGTTCTGACCTTTGTGACCACGACCACCGGTTTTGCCGAGGCCAGAACCGATACCACGACCCAGGCGTTTACCCGCCTTTTTAGAGCCTTCGGCCGGAGACAGAGTATTTAAACGCATCTCTTACTCCTCAACTTTAACCATGAAGTAAACCGCGTTGACCATACCACGAACAGCGGGAGTATCCTCGCGCTCAACGGTATGACCAATACGACGCAGACCCAGGCCAAGCAGCGTTGCCTTGTGTTTCGGCAGACGACCGATTGCACTGCGGGTTTGAGTGATTTTAATAGTCTTTGCCATGGTCAATTACCCCAGAATTTCTTCAACGGATTTACCACGCTTGGCAGCGACCATTTCTGGAGAATTCATATTTTCCAGGCCATCAATAGTTGCACGAACCACGTTAATCGGGTTGGTGGAACCGTATGCTTTAGCCAGAACGTTATGAACCCCAGCAACTTCCAGAACGGCGCGCATTGCACCACCGGCGATGATACCGGTACCTTCTGAAGCTGGCTGCATGAATACACGAGAACCCGTGTGAACACCTTTAACTGGGTGCTGCAGGGTACCGTTGTTCAGCGCGACGTTAATCATATTGCGACGGGCTTTTTCCATCGCTTTCTGGATCGCTGCTGGAACTTCACGCGCTTTACCGTAACCAAAACCAACGCGACCGTTACCATCGCCAACTACAGTCAGAGCTGTGAAGGAGAAAATACGACCACCTTTAACGGTTTTAGATACGCGGTTAACCGCGATCAGCTTTTCCTGCAGTTCGCCAGCCTGTTTTTCGATGTGAGCCATCTTACACCTCTACCTTAGAACTGAAGGCCAGCTTCACGGGCAGCATCTGCCAGTGCCTGGACACGACCATGATATTGGAACCCGGAACGGTCAAAGGAAACATTGCTGATGCCTTTTTCCAGAGCGCGTTCTGCAACAGCTTTACCTACAGCTGCAGCGGCGTCTTTGTTACCGGTGTACTTCAATTGCTCTGCAATAGCTTTTTCTACAGTAGAAGCAGCTACCAGAACTTCAGAACCGTTTGGTGCAATGACCTGTGCGTAAATATGACGCGGGGTACGATGTACCACCAGGCGAGTTGCACCCAGCTCTTTGAGCTTGCGGCGTGCGCGGGTCGCACGACGGATACGAGCAGATTTCTTATCCATAGTGTTACCTTACTTCTTCTTAGCCTCTTTGGTACGCACGACTTCGTCGGCGTAACGAACACCCTTGCCTTTATAAGGCTCAGGACGACGGTAGGCGCGCAGATCTGCTGCAACCTGACCGATCAGCTGTTTATCAGCGCCTTTCAGCACGATTTCAGTCTGGGTCGGACATTCTGCAGTGATACCGGCCGGCAGCGGATGCTCAACAGGGTGTGAGAAGCCCAGAGACAGGCCTACTGCATTCCCTTTGATAGCTGCACGATAACCTACACCAACCAGTTGAAGCTTTTTAGTGAAGCCTTCGGTAACACCAACAACCATTGAGTTCAGCAGGGCACGCGCGGTACCAGCCTGAGCCCATCCATCCACGAAACCATCACGTGGACCGAAGGTCAGAGCATTATCTGCATGTTTAACTTCAACAGCTTTGTTGAGGGTACGAGTCAGCTCGCCGTTTTTACCTTTGATCGTAATAACCTGACCGTCGATTTTTACATCAACGCCGGCAGGAATAACGACCGGTGCTTTAGCAACACGAGACATTCTTTCCTCCGATTAGGCTACGTAGCAGATAATTTCGCCACCAAGACCAGCCTGGCGCGCTGCACGATCAGTCATAACACCTTTAGAGGTAGAAACAACTGCGATACCAAGACCAGCCATAACTTTAGGCAGCTCATCTTTTTTCTTATAGATGCGCAGACCTGGGCGGCTGACACGCTGAATGCTTTCTACAACAGCTTTACCCTGGAAATACTTGAGAGTAAGTTCCAGTTCCGGCTTGGTGTCGCCTTCAACTTTAAAATCTTCGATAAAACCTTCTTCCTTCAGCACGTTGGCAATTGCCACTTTCAGCTTGGCGGAAGGCATGGTGACCGCAACTTTGTTCGCGGCCTGACCGTTACGGATACGGGTCAGCATATCCGCGATCGGATCTTGCATGCTCATCTGTCTTTACTCCCGTGATTCAATTGGTAATTACCAGCTAGCCTTTTTCAAGCCTGGTACTTCACCGCGCATGGCGGCTTCACGCAGTTTGATACGGCTCAACCCAAACTTGCCCACATAACCATGTGGACGACCTGTTTGACGACAGCGGTTACGCTGACGAGACGGGCTGGAATCACGCGGCAGAGACTGCAGCTTGAGAACCGCATTCCAACGATCTTCGTCGGAAGCGTTCACATCAGAAATGATCGCTTTCAGTTCAGCGCGTTTAGCGAAGAATTTATCAGCTAAAGCTACGCGTTTTACTTCGCGTGCTTTCATTGATTGCTTAGCCATTCAGTAACCCTACCTTACTTGCGGAACGGGAAGTCAAAGGCAGCCAGCAGAGCACGGCCTTCTTCATCAGATTTCGCAGTAGTGGTAATGGTAATATCCAAACCACGCACGCGGTCGACTTTATCGTAGTCGATCTCTGGGAAGATGATCTGCTCACGGACACCCATGCTGTAGTTACCACGACCGTCGAAAGACTTAGCGGACAAGCCACGGAAGTCACGGATACGTGGTACAGCAATAGTGATCAGGCGCTCAAAGAACTCCCACATGCGTTCGCCACGCAGAGTTACTTTACAGCCGATCGGATAGCCCTGACGGATTTTGAAGCCTGCAACAGATTTGCGTGCTTTGGTGATCAGCGGTTTTTGACCGGAGATTGCTGTCAGGTCAGCTGCTGCGTTATCCAGCAGTTTCTTGTCAGCGATCGCTTCACCAACACCCATGTTCAGGGTGATCTTCTCGACCCGAGGGACTTGCATGACAGAATTGTAGTTAAACTCAGTCATGAGTTTGTTAACTACTTCGTCTTTGTAGTAATCATGCAGTTTCGCCATCGTACTACTCCAAATTACTTGATAGTTTCGCTGTTAGACTTGAAGAAACGGACTTTTTTCCCGTCTTCGAATCTAAAGCCTACACGGTCAGCCTTGCCGGTTGCCGCATTGAAGATTGCAACGTTAGAAACCTGAATAGCAGCTTCTTTTTCAACGATGCCGCCTGGTTGGTTCAGGGCCGGAACCGGCTTCTGATGTTTCTTAACCAGGTTGATACCTTCAACAATGACCTTGCCGGAAGACAGGACATTTTTTACTTTACCGCGTTTACCTTTATCTTTACCGGTTAACACGATAACTTCGTCATCACGACGGATTTTCGCTGCCATGATTCGCTCCTTAGAGTACTTCTGGTGCCAGAGAGATAATTTTCATGAACTTTTCAGTACGAAGTTCACGAGTTACCGGCCCAAAGATACGCGTGCCGATTGGCTGCTCACTGTTATTGTTCAAAATAACGCATGCATTACCATCGAAGCGAATGACAGAACCGTCAGGGCGACGAACACCCTTCTTGGTGCGCACCACTACCGCTTTCAGCACATCACCTTTTTTGACCTTACCACGTGGAATTGCTTCTTTGATGGTGATCTTGATGATGTCGCCTACGCCTGCGTAGCGACGGTGCGAGCCACCCAGAACCTTGATACACATTACGCGACGTGCACCGGAGTTGTCGGCGACGTTCAGCATAGTCTGTTCTTGGATCATTTTAGTGCTCCGCTAATGTCAACTACTACCTGAGACTCTAAAATCAGAGCCGTTAAAAAGCCCCATATCGAGGGCGCGGCATTATAACACCGCTTCTACAATATGGGTAGAAAAAATAAACGGCTCATCGCTGAGCCGTTTATTCGTATTGAGAATGCGTACTCTATTACAGAACCGCTTTCTCTACAACGCGAACCAGCGTCCAGGACTTAGTCTTGGACAGTGGACGGCATTCACGGATTTCAACCTTGTCGCCGATACCACATTCGTTGTTCTCGTCATGTACGTGCAGTTTGGTCGTACGTTTGATGAATTTACCGTAGATCGGGTGTTTCACAATACGTTCGATAGCTACAACGATGGATTTCTCCATTTTGTCGCTAACAACACGACCTTGCAGAGTACGGATTTTATCGGTCATTACGCACCCGCCTTCTGAGTCAGTAAAGTCTTAACGCGCGCAACATTGCGACGCACTTGCTTCAGCAGGTGAGTCTGTTGCAGCTGGCCACTTGCAGCCTGCATACGCAGGTTGAACTGCTCACGCAGCAGGTTCAGCAGCTCAGCGTTCAGCTCTTCAACGCTTTTTTCACGCAGCTCTTTTGCTTTCATTACATCACCGTCTTAGTTACAAAGGTGGTTTTGATAGGCAGTTTCGCTGCTGCCAGGCCGAAGGCTTCACGGGCCAGCTCTTCCGGAACGCCGTCCATTTCATAAAGGACTTTGCCCGGTTGGATCAAGGCAACCCAGTACTCCACGTTACCTTTACCTTTACCCATACGAACTTCCAGCGGCTTCTCGGTGATCGGTTTGTCCGGGAATACACGGATCCAGATCTTACCTTGACGCTTAACTGCACGGGTCATTGCACGACGTGCTGCTTCGATCTGACGTGCAGTCAGACGACCACGGCCAACAGCTTTCAGACCGAAAGTGCCGAAGCTAACATCCGTACCCTGCGCCAGACCACGGTTGCGGCCTTTGTGCACTTTACGGAATTTTGTACGCTTTGGTTGTAACATCAGCGACGCTCCTTATTTACGGCCTTTACGCTGCTGCTTTTTAGGTTGAGCAGCCGGTTTTTCCGGTTGTTCAACAGCAGCCATACCACCCAGGATCTCACCTTTGAAGATCCATACCTTAACGCCGATTACACCGTAAGTGGTGTGCGCTTCAGAGGTGTTGTAGTCGATGTCAGCACGCAGAGTGTGCAGCGGTACGCGACCTTCGCGGTACCATTCGGTACGTGCGATTTCCGCGCCGCCCAGACGGCCGCTAACTTCAACTTTGATACCCTTAGCGCCCAGACGCATTGCGTTCTGTACAGCACGCTTCATAGCACGACGGAACATAACACGACGTTCCAGCTGTGAAGTGATGCTGTCAGCAACCAATTTAGCGTCCAGTTCAGGCTTACGAACTTCAGCGATATTGATCTGTGCAGGAACGCCAGCGATATCCGCTACGACCTTGCGCAGTTTTTCTACGTCTTCGCCTTTCTTACCGATAACGATGCCAGGACGAGCAGTGTGAATGGTTACACGAATGCTCTTAGCTGGACGCTCGATAACGATACGAGATACAGACGCTTTAGCCAGTTCCTTAGTCAGGTACTGACGTACTTTAAAATCGCTGTCCAGGTTGTCAGCGAATTCTTTGGTGTTCGCAAACCAGGTAGAGTTCCATGGTTTTACAATACCCAGGCGAATACCATTAGGATGTACTTTCTGACCCATTGCTAGTCTCCAGAGTCTCAGCGATCGGACACAACCACAGTAATGTGGCTGGTGCGCTTCAGGATGCGATCTGCACGACCTTTCGCACGCGGCATAATGCGCTTCATGCTTGGGCCTTCATCTACGAAAATTTTCGCGACTTTCAGATCGTCGATGTCAGCGCCATCGTTGTGTTCAGCGTTAGCAATGGCAGATTCCAGTACTTTCTTGACCAATACCGCAGCTTTCTTGTTGGTATAGGTCAGGATGTCCAGGGCCTGCGACACTTTCTTACCGCGAATCAGGTCAGCAACAAGGCGAACCTTCTGAGCAGAAGAACGAGCATGGCGATGTTGAGCTAAAGTTTCCATCTCTTCCTCCTACCTTATTTCTTCTTCGCTTTTTTATCAGCAGCGTGGCCGCGATAAGTACGAGTCGGTGCGAATTCACCCAGTTTGTGACCAACCATTTCGTCGGTAACAAAGACTGGAACGTGCTGACGACCATTATGGACAGCGATGGTCAAACCGATCATGTTAGGAAAGATCGTTGAACGACGGGACCAAGTGCGCAGGGGCTTCTTGTCTCCGCTTTCCACCGCTTTCTCTACCTTCTTCAGCAAGTGCAGGTCAATAAAAGGACCTTTCTTGAGAGAACGTGGCATGGCTTATCCTCTAAAATTATTTGCTACGGCGACGTACGATAAATTTATCAGTACGCTTGTTGCTGCGGGTCTTCTTACCTTTGGTCTGAACGCCCCACGGAGTTACCGGGTGCTTACCAAAGTTACGACCTTCACCACCACCATGTGGGTGGTCTACTGGGTTCATCGCAGTACCGCGAACGGTAGGACGAACACCACGCCAGCGTGCAGCACCAGCTTTACCCAGAACGCGCAGCATATGCTCAGCATTGCCAACTTCGCCCAGAGTAGCGCGGCAATCTGCTTCGACTTTACGCATTTCACCAGAACGCAGACGCAGGGTGACATAAGCACCGTCACGAGCAACGATCTGAACGTAAGTACCCGCGGAACGCGCCAGCTGACCGCCTTTACCTGGTTTCATTTCTACGTTATGAACGGTAGAACCAACCGGGATATTGCGCATCGGCAGGGTGTTGCCTGCTTTGATTGCAGCATCAACGCCAGACTGAATCTGGTCGCCAGCTTTCAGGCCTTTAGGGGCCAGGATGTAACGGCGTTCACCGTCTTTGTACAGAACCAGCGCGATGTTCGCGGAACGGTTCGGATCGTACTCAAGACGTTCAACAACTGCTGGGATACCGTCTTTGTTGCGTTTGAAGTCAACAATACGATAAGCCTGCTTGTGGCCACCACCGATGTGACGAGTGGTGATACGGCCATTGTTGTTACGACCACCGGATTTGCTGTTTTTTTCCAGCAACGGAGCAAAAGGTTTGCCCTTGTGCAGCTCAGGGTTAACCACTTTAACTACGTGGCGACGACCCGGAGATGTCGGTTTACATTTAACAACTGCCATTGTATTACTCCTCCGACTTACTCAGCGCCGCCAACGAAGTCCAGGTTCTGGCCTTCTTTAAGGGTGACGTAAGCTTTTTTCCAGTCGCTACGACGACCGATACGCTGTCCGTGACGTTTAACTTTCCCTTTAACAACCAGGGTGTTAACGACTTCGACTTCGACTTCAAACAGTTTCTGCACAGCAGCTTTGATCTCTGCTTTGGTCGCGTCTTTAGCAACTTTGAGAACGATGGTGTTTGTTTTTTCCATCGCAGTAGACGCTTTTTCAGAAACGTGCGGTGCGCGAAGCACCTTCAGCAGACGTTCTTCACGAATCATGCCAGCATCTCCTCAACTTGCTTAACAGCATCAGCAGTCATTACGACTTTGTCGAAGGCGATCAGGCTAACCGGGTCGATACCAGTCGCATCGCGTACGTCAACCTTGTGCAGGTTACGTGCGGCCAGGAACAGGTTCTCGTCCAGCTCACCGGTGATGATCAGCACATCTTCCAGAGCCATGTCTTTCAGTTTCTGTGCCAGCAGCTTAGTTTTAGGCGCTTCTACAGAGAACTTCTCGACAACGATCAGACGATCCTGACGTACCAGTTCGGACAGAATGCTTTTCAGCGCGCCGCGGTACATCTTTTTGTTAACTTTTTGACTGTGGTCCTGTGGACGCGCAGCGAAGGTTACGCCACCTGAACGCCAGATCGGGCTCTTGATAGAACCTGAACGCGCACGGCCGGTACCTTTCTGGCGCCATGGCTTTTTGCCAGAACCAGTTACTTCAGCACGAGTCTTCTGAGCACGAGTACCCTGACGAGCACCAGCTGCATAAGCAACAACAACCTGGTGAACCAGCGCTTCGTTGAAATCACGACCGAAGGTAGTTTCGGAAACAGTCAGCGCGCTCTGCGCGTCTTTCAATACTAATTCCATTGCTATCCCCTTACGCCTTCACAGCTGGTTTAACGATCAGGTCGCTACCGGTAGCACCCGGAACAGCACCCTTAACCAGCAGCAGGTTGCGCTCAGCGTCAACACGTACTACGTCCAGGCTCTGAACGGTTACACGTTCGTTACCCAGCTGACCTGCCATTTTCTTGCCTTTGAACACTTTGCCCGGAGTCTGGTTCTGACCGATAGAACCCGGAACGCGGTGAGACAAGGAGTTACCGTGAGTAGCGTCCTGGGTACGGAAGTTCCAGCGCTTAACGGTACCAGCAAAACCTTTACCTTTAGAGGTACCGGTTACGTCAACTTTTTTAACGTCAGCAAACAGCTCAACGCTAATGTCTTGACCTACGGTGAACTCTTCGCCTTCAGCAAGACGGAATTCCCACAGACCACGGCCAGCTTCAACGCCAGCTTTAGCGAAGTGACCCGCTTCTGGTTTGGTTACACGGTTAGCTTTTTTAGCACCGGTGGTAACCTGAACAGCGCGGTAGCCATCGTTAGCCAGATCTTTAACCTGAGTAACGCGGTTTGCTTCAACTTCGATTACGGTTACTGGGATAGAAACGCCATCTTCAGTGAAGATGCGGGTCATTCCCACTTTTTTACCGACTAAACCAATCATTGTTTCAACCTCTCAATCGCTCGATGACCTGATTAACCCAGGCTGATCTGCACGTCTACACCGGCAGCCAGATCCAGACGCATCAGAGCATCAACGGTTTTCTCAGTTGGCTCAACGATGTCAACCAGACGCTTGTGAGTGCGGATTTCGTACTGATCACGCGCATCTTTGTTAACGTGCGGAGAGATCAGAACGGTAAAGCGCTCTTTGCGGGTCGGCAGCGGGATCGGACCACGGACTTGCGCACCAGTGCGCTTAGCAGTCTCGACGATTTCCGCGGTTGATTGATCGATCAGACGATGATCAAACGCTTTAAGGCGGATACGGATTCTTTGGTTCTGCATGAGACCAGAGCTCCAATTATTTTATAAACGAAAATGATTACTCCTCAAACCCATTACGATTGATGGGAGAGTGTAACCGTTCTTACGTAGCTCCCCGATTGGGAGCATTGTTGAGTAACAAAATTAGCTACTCCGGTTCAGATTGAACCCGCCGTCAACTACGACAAGCCCGCGCATTATACGTAAATCTGAGCAAGACGCAAGTGCCGTTTAGAAATTAAGCGCCAAAGACATGCGATGCGTAGGGCATTCCATTATTTGCAGCAACCTGTCTGCTTTCATCTCTTCTTATGAACCCCTCACGCAATTCCTGTGTACGGACGTTGCTGGCCTTGCATCATGAGAAGAGTATGCACCAAACATCTTTGAGGCTTTGCGTATGCTGATTCCCCTCCCCTTTCTGCTCGTTTACTTCGCACTCTCCGGTTTACTGGTACGTGAAGATATTCGTGCCGGCCTTCTCCCGGATAAATACCTCTGTCCCCTCTTATGGACCGGCCTGCTCTTCCAGCGTTGCCTTCATCCTGACTTTCTTTCGAACGCAGTGGCTGGCGCGATGGCAGGGTATGTGAGCTTTGCGATTATCTACTGGGGCTACCGGCTTCTGACTGGACGTGAAGGGATGGGCTATGGCGATGTGAAATATCTTTCGGCACTGGGGGCGTGGCACGGTTGGCACATATTGCCCGCACTGGTGTTAACCGCCGCATTGTTGGCGCTTCTTTACCAGCTGATTCTCGCTTTACCGGCTCCTGATAAACAGGCATTAAAAAACCCACTGCCTTTTGGGCCATTTCTGGCGGCAGCGGGTTTAAGTGTTGGTTGGCAGACGCTGTTTAGTCAGCCACTTTAATCTGGGATTGAAGATAATTCTGCAGACCAATTTTACTGATGAGATCCAGCTCAGTTTCAAGCCAGTCGATATGCCCTTCTTCATCGGCCAGAATCTGGATCATCATATCGCGGCTGACGTAGTCATGAACACTGTCCGCATAGGCAATGGCTTCGCGGAGATCTTTTGCGCCTTCAAGCTCGAGCCTGAGGTCGGACCGAAGCATCTCTTCAACATCTTCACCGATGCCGAGTTTGCCGAGATCCTGCAGGTTAGGAATGCCTTCAAGGAATAAAATACGCTCGATGTATTTATCGGCATGTTTCATCTCATCGATGGATTCATGGTATTCAACATCGTTGAGGCGCATCAGGCCCCAGTTTTTGAACATTCTCGCATGGAGAAAATACTGATTGATCGCGACAAGCTCATTTCCCAATAATTTATTGAGATAACTTATGATTTTAACATCACCTTTCATTATATAGTCCCTCCGCTTCCACTCATTGAAGCGTAGATCGGGCTACAGGGATGTCAAAAAAAAGATGGGCGCTTACGCAATCTCTTTGTATTCCGGGATCTGCATCAATTCGTCCTGCATGATCTCACGTGCAGCACGTACACATTTACCGCATTGATTTCCCACTGGAACAAATTTGCGAAGCTGCTGGAAGGACTGTGGCTGAAACTGGCGAACGGCCTGACGTATTTTTTTGTCGCTTACACCATTACATAAACAAACGTACATAAAGACTCCCGTTCAAAATATGCGCAAAGTGTAAGTGAGAATGGTTATGATTACAATAGCACAAACACCCGTATACGGGGCGGGAGAGGACGAAAAATGCGAAAATTTGTGACAGACACATAACGGCAGAAAACAAAAAAGGACGCCGAAGCGTCCTTTTTTAATTCAGGGATAAGTAATTAGCCCAGAACTTTAGCAACAACGCCCGCGCCAACGGTACGGCCGCCTTCACGGATTGCGAAACGCAGACCGTCGTCCATCGCGATTGGGTGGATCAGCGTCACAACCATCTTGATGTTGTCGCCTGGCATTACCATCTCAACGCCTTCTGGCAGTTCGATGGTACCGGTCACGTCAGTTGTACGGAAGTAGAACTGTGGACGGTAGCCTTTGAAGAACGGAGTATGACGGCCGCCTTCGTCTTTGGACAGGATATACACTTCAGATTCGAACTTGGTGTGTGGCTTGATTGAGCCTGGCTTAGCCAGTACCTGACCACGTTCGATTTCTTCACGTTTGATACCACGCAGCAGAACACCTACGTTCTCACCAGCACGGCCTTCGTCCAGCAGTTTGCGGAACATTTCAACGCCAGTACAGGTAGACTTAGCAGTCTCTTTGATACCAACGATTTCAACTTCTTCGCCAACTTTGATGATACCGCGCTCAACACGACCGGTAACAACGGTACCACGACCGGAGATGGAGAATACGTCTTCGATTGGCAGCAGGAACGGCTTGTCAATCGCACGCTCTGGTTCTGGGATGTAAGAATCCAGGAAGCCAGCCAGTTCGATGATTTTCTCTTCCCACTCTGCTTCGCCTTCCAGCGCTTTCAGCGCGGAACCACGAACGATTGGGGTGTCGTCGCCTGGGAAATCGTACTGAGACAGCAGTTCACGAACTTCCATCTCTACCAGTTCCAGCAGCTCTTCGTCATCAACCATGTCACATTTGTTCAGGAACACGATGATGTAAGGAACGCCTACCTGACGACCCAGCAGGATGTGCTCACGGGTCTGAGGCATTGGGCCGTCAGTCGCAGCAACAACCAGGATCGCGCCGTCCATCTGCGCAGCACCGGTGATCATGTTTTTAACATAGTCGGCGTGGCCTGGGCAGTCTACGTGTGCGTAGTGGCGAGTCGGGGTGTCATACTCAACGTGAGAGGTGTTGATGGTGATACCACGCGCTTTTTCTTCTGGTGCGTTATCGATCTGGTCGAATGCACGAGCAGCACCGCCGTAGGTTTTAGCCAGTACGGTAGTGATTGCAGCGGTCAGGGTAGTTTTACCATGGTCAACGTGGCCGATAGTACCAACGTTGACGTGCGGTTTTGTACGTTCAAATTTTTCTTTAGACACGGCTATATTCCTTACTATAGTGCTCTCCCCTTCGGAGAGAGCACGGGACTTAGGTTTTAATCCTGTGGATTACTTACCACGGGCTTCGATAACGGCCTGAGCAACGTTGTTAGGCGCATCATCATACTTCAGGAATTCCATGGTGTATGATGCACGACCTTTGGTCAGAGAACGCAGCTGAGTTGCATATCCGAACATTTCAGACAGCGGAACTTCAGCATGGATCTTAACGCCAGTTACTTCGGATTCCTGACCGCGCAGCATACCGCGACGACGGCTCAAGTCACCGATAACGTCACCGGTGTTCTCTTCAGGAGTCTCTACTTCAACCTTCATGATTGGCTCAAGCAGAACTGGTTTTGCTTTCTTAAAGCCTTCTTTAAAGGCAATAGACGCAGCCAGTTTAAACGCCAGTTCAGAGGAGTCAACGTCGTGGTAAGAACCGAAGTGCAGACGGACACCCATGTCAACAACCGGATAGCCAGCCAGAGGGCCCGCTTTCAGCTGTTCCTGGATACCTTTATCAACGGCTGGGATGTATTCGCCAGGAATTACACCACCTTTGATGTCGTTGATGAACTCGTAACCTTTAGGGTTAGAGCCCGGCTCCAGTGGGTACATGTCGATCACAACGTGACCGTACTGACCGCGACCACCAGACTGCTTAGCGTGTTTACCTTCAACATCGGTAACTTTCGCACGAATCGCTTCGCGGTAAGCAACCTGAGGTTTACCCACGTTCGCTTCAACGTTGAATTCACGCTTCATACGGTCAACGATGATGTCCAGGTGCAGTTCACCCATACCAGCGATGATGGTCTGGTTAGATTCTTCATCAGTCCATACGCGGAATGATGGGTCTTCTTTCGCCAGACGGCCCAGAGCCAGACCCATTTTTTCCTGGTCAGCTTTGGTTTTTGGTTCAACCGCGATGGAGATTACCGGCTCAGGGAATTCCATACGCTCCAGAATGATCGGGTGATCCGGGTCACACAGGGTGTCACCAGTAGTCACGTCTTTCAGACCGATTGCTGCAGCGATGTCGCCCGCACGAACTTCTTTGATCTCTTCACGTTTGTTAGCGTGCATCTGTACGATACGGCCAAAACGTTCACGCGCCGTTTTCACGGAGTTCAGGATGGTGTCACCGGAGTTAACCACACCAGAGTAAACGCGGAAGAAGGTCAGGTTACCCACGAATGGGTCGGTAGCAATTTTGAACGCCAGTGCAGAGAACGGCTCTTCGTCGCTTGCGTGACGTTCAGCCGGAGTATCTTTACCGTCGTCCAGGATGCCGTTGATCGCAGGAACGTCAACCGGGGATGGCAGGTAATCAATTACCGCATCCAGCATCGCCTGAACACCTTTGTTCTTGAATGCAGAACCACAGGTTACCAGGATGATTTCGTTGTTCAGAACACGCTGACGCAGAGCTTTTTTGATCTCTTCTTCAGTCAGTTCTTCACCACCCAGGTATTTCTCCATCAGCTCTTCAGAAGCTTCAGCAGCGGATTCGATCAGGTTCTGGTGCCATTCGTCAGCCAGGTCCTGCATCTCAGCTGGGATATCTTCGTATTCGAAGGTAACGCCCTGGTCTGCATCGTTCCAGTTGATGGCTTTCATTTTCACCAGGTCGATAACGCCGGTGAAGCCTTCTTCAGCACCAATTGCCAGCTGCAGCGGAACAGGGTTCGCGCCCAGACGGGATTTGATCTGACCAACAACTTTCAGGAAGTTAGCACCCATACGGTCCATTTTGTTAACGAACGCGATGCGTGGAACTTTATATTTGTTCGCCTGACGCCATACGGTCTCAGACTGTGGCTGAACACCACCAACTGCGCAATAAACCATTACCGCGCCGTCAAGAACACGCATGGAACGTTCTACTTCGATGGTGAAGTCAACGTGCCCTGGGGTGTCGATGATGTTAACGCGATGCGGTTCGTACTGCTTAGCCATACCTGACCAGAATGCAGTAGTCGCTGCGGAGGTGATAGTAATACCACGCTCCTGCTCCTGTTCCATCCAGTCCATGGTGGCTGCGCCGTCATGAACTTCACCGATTTTATGGTTTACACCGGTGTAGAACAGAATACGTTCGGTAGTAGTGGTCTTACCGGCGTCGATGTGCGCACTGATACCAATGTTACGGTAACGTGCGATGGGTGTTGTACGAGCCATTTGATTCCTCGTTTGTTTCTTTAGGCGTTCAGTTAAGTAACCCAGGACGGGCAGCTTCGCTGAAGCGCCCGCCTGGTGACTAATACTCCGAAGGGATTACCAACGGTAGTGTGCGAACGCCTTGTTGGCTTCTGCCATACGGTGAACGTCTTCACGTTTCTTAACTGCAGTACCTTTGTTTTCTGCAGCATCAGAAAGTTCGTTCGCCAGACGCAGAGCCATGGATTTATCACCGCGTTTACGAGCAGCTTCAACGATCCAACGCATTGCCAGAGCATTACGACGAACCGGACGAACTTCAACTGGAACCTGATAAGTAGAACCACCAACGCGGCGAGACTTAACTTCTACAGTCGGGCGCACGTTGTCGAGAGCGACTTCGAAAGCTTCCAGTTCATTTTTACCAGAGCGCTGAGCCAGGGTCTCCAGCGCGCTGTATACGATTGCTTCTGCAGTAGATTTTTTACCATCTACCATCAGGATATTTACAAATTTTGCCAGCAGTTCTGATCCGAATTTCGGATCTGGAAGAATTTTACGCTGACCAATGACGCGACGACGTGGCATGGGAATACTCCGTTGTTAATTCAGGATTGTCCAAAACTCTACGAGTTTAGTTTGACATTAAGATAAATCAGTTTGGCCTTACTTAACGGAGAACCATTAAGCCTTAGGACGCTTCACGCCGTACTTGGAGCGAGCCTGCTTACGGTCTTTAACACCTGAGCAGTCCAGCGCACCACGAACGGTGTGGTAACGAACACCCGGAAGGTCTTTAACACGACCGCCACGGATCAGGATCACGGAGTGCTCCTGCAGGTTGTGACCTTCACCACCGATGTAGGAAGTCACTTCGAAACCGTTAGTCAAACGCACACGGCATACTTTACGCAGTGCGGAGTTTGGTTTTTTAGGAGTGGTGGTATATACACGAGTACATACGCCACGTTTCTGCGGGCAGGCTTCCAGTGCAGGCACGTTGCTTTTTGCAACTTTGCGCGCACGTGGTTTGCGTACCAGCTGGTTAACTGTTGCCATTAAATAGCTCCTGGTTTTAGCTTTTGCTTCGTAAACACGTAATAAAACGACCTCATACAATATGAGGACGCGAAATTTTAGGGCTACGTCGAAAAGGTGTCAAGAAATATACAGCGATCTCGGATCACCAGTTCATTTGACTGGCGTGCGTCACAGTAAGATTGACGAAATCAGTATAGCCAACCACGTCAATTTTGGCTGAAATTTGACCAGAAAGACCTCGCGCCTCAAGATCGTCTTTCAGCGCAGAGACGGATATGGGGGCATTGCTGAGAATTTCAACGAAACGACTTCCTTCAAGCGCAGCCAGTACGCCATCCTGAATCAGCAGCAGGTCATCACCTTCGCGCAGCATACTCAGTAATGCGTCGATATCACAATGCCACGGTGAACGGCTCAGGGTATGGAGCATGTCAGCCTCAGAAATTCAGAACAGTGTCGTAATGGGAAAGTTGGTCGCGCAGCGCGTCGGCCGGGAGGAGTGTTATATCCAGCACGAAAGACGTCTTATCGCGCAGACCGCGCGCAGCCAGAGAATCAGCGCAGACAAAAAAGGTTTCAATGTCGTAAAGCGGCAGCACTTTAAAGGTCGCGATGTAATCCCGCGCCAGAATAGCCTGCGGCTGCTGGCCTGCCAGAAGCTGAAACACGCCATCCCCTAAAAAGAAGACACCGATGTCTTCGGTCAGTGCTGATGTTGCGAGCAACGCATCCAGCCCTTCTCTGCCGGACGCACTACCGTGCGGAGCAGATGAAAAAACAAACGCCACGCGTTTCATCAGAATTGCACCACTCTGTCGCAGGTTAACGCAGCCTGTGCCAGTGCGCCCAGACCGCTCAACGAAAACCCCGGCTGCAGGTTGGCCCCTGGCAAGCCAAGACGTTCAGCTTCGGTGGCATCGGTCACGCCGCGACGCAGGGCTGCCGCCACGCAGATATGCAGCGCAACCCCCCTTGTCTCGTTCAGCGTCTGCCAGGCGCGCACCAGATCAAATTCATCGCTGGCCGGTGAGGTAAACTGGTTGGCGTTATACACCCCTTCCCGATAAAAGAAGACGCTCACCAGCTCATGTCCGGCAGCCAGTAACGCATGCGCAAACTGCAGCGCGCTGCTGGCCTGCTGAGTACCATACGCCGGGCCTGTCACCATCAGCGAAAAACGCATTACTTGTCTTGCCCCTGGAAATCACCGCTTTTGAACTGGCGGATGTAGAGGTAGACCGTATGCTTGGAAATGTTCAGGCGATCGGCCACCTGGTTAATGGCGTCTTTGATGTCAAAAATCCCTTTCTCATAGAGATTCAGCACGATCTGACGATTCTTGGCGTTGTTCGATACGTTGCGATCGGCATTCACCTCTTCGATAGTGAACTCAAGCGTCTGCGTCACCAGATCTTCAACCGAGGAGGCAAAGTTAACTGAGGAGCCAACGTCCGGCGTTTCAGGCGGTATGAAAGTGCTCATGATTTGCGAGAACGGCACATCAAGGTTCATGTTGATGCACAACAGACCGATCACGCGATGCTCGCGATTTCGAATCGCGATGGTTTCTGATTTCATCAGTACGCCGCTTTTGGCGCGAGTGAAATAACATTTGGAGACACTGCTGTCCGCGCCGGTCATGTCATGCAGCATACGCAATGCAAGGTCGGTGATTGGCGAACCAATTTTACGGCCAGTATGCTCACCATTAGCAATGCGGATGGCGGAACACTTAAGATCTTGCAGGGAGTGCAATACGATTTCGCAGTGGGACCCAATGAGCATCGCTAACCCGTCCACTACCGCCTCGTAGGATTTCAGAATATCGAAGTCGGTCTGGTCGAAAGGACGTTGATCCAGTAAATCAAGTTCACTGGTTTCGTTGGTTAAAAGCGACCTGGACATGAAAAAAACACTCCTTTTCAGGAGCCTGTCGTTAGGTTTTCAGGGCAGGCTCATTATCTACACGGACAACTAAATTAATACAGCGTGCATAACGCTTTCCAGTGTTAATTATATCTGCCCCACAATAAAAAAAACCGCCGCCTTAAAGGCGGCGGTTTTCATTCCATTACTTCTTCGCGTCTGTCGCAGCTTTCTGTTCTGCCTGCGCTTCTGGTTTCGCATCAGCTTTCGGTGCTGGCTTGATGTCCAGCAGCTCTACGTCAAAGACCAGGGTAGAGTTAGCAGGGATACCTGGAACGCCGGTTTTGCCATATGCCAGATCCGGTGGAATAACCAGTTTGATCTTGCCACCTTTCTTGATGTTTTTCAGACCTTCAGTCCAGCCTGGGATCACACCATCCAGACGGAAGGAGAGAGGCTCACCACGGGTGTAAGAGTTATCGAACTCTTTACCGTCGATCAGCGTACCTTTGTAGTTAACCACGACAGTATCGCTGTCTTTAGGCGCATCACCGGTACCTTCTTTCTCAACTTTATACACCAGACCCGTAGAGGAGGTTTTCACGCCCTTCTCTTTAGCAAAGGTATCGCGGTAAGCTTTGCCTTTCGCTTCGTTGTCTTTTGCATCCGCTTCCATCTTGGTCTGAGCGGCACCTTTCACACGTGCTTCGAACGCCTGCAGAGTCTGTTCAATTTCCTGGTCAGACAGTTTGCTCTTATCTGCAAATGCGTCCTGAACGCCCGCGATCAGCTGAGCTTTGTCCAGTTTAATGCCCAGTTTCTCTTGTTCTTTCAGAGAGTTTTCCATGTAACGACCCAGAGATGCGCCAAGTGCGTAGGCGGATTTCTGGTCGTCATTTTTGAACGCCGCTTTGCTGTCTGCAGTTGCAGCAGGCTTCGCAGCAGTATCAGCAGCGAAGGACAGCGGCGCGTTCAGCGCAACAGCCATCGTCGTCGCCAGCAGCGTTACTTTAAACAGTGATTTCATCCATATCTCCAGGGCCTGGGGACTCTCACCCCAGCGTTAAACGTAAATGAGTTACGTACTATAAAACGTTGCGGAAGAAATCTACAGACAGACTCTCCCGATTCTCGCCACTTTTCAGACTATTTTTGTTTAAATAAGTTTCTTGCCAAGGGGATAGATACTGAACTTAAGGATAAACTCAGTTAAACTTCGCCGCCGCTGGCCGATTGTGGTTAATGAGATACAACGAGGTGAATGATGAAGGACACAATGTTAGAAGCGAGAATGGCTGAGCTGGAAAGCCGCCTGGCTTTCCAGGACATCACCATCGAAGAGCTAAACCAGACTGTGACCGCACATGAACTGGAAATGGCGAAACTGCGGGATCTCATGCGCCTGCTGACGGACAAACTGAAGGCCACACAGCCGTCACATATTGCCTCTCAGTCAGAAGAGACGCCACCACCTCATTATTGAGGCGTAAAAAAAGCGGGATTATTATCCCGCTTTTTTATTTTCCGCATAACGGAATTAGTGGCAACCGCAGCCGCCGTTACCGCAACCACCTTTACCGTGGTCGTGACCATGGTCGTGATCGTGGCCGTGACCACCGCAGCAGCCGTCGTGGCCGTGATCGTGGTCATGGTCGTGACCGTGCGCACCGTGAACGTGGCCATGAGCCAGCTCTTCTTCGGTCGCTTCACGGATCGCAACAACTTCTACGTTGAATTTCAGGTTCTGGCCAGCCAGCATGTGGTTGCCGTCAACCACAACGTGGTCGTCTTCCACTTCAGTGATTTCAACAGGAACCGGACCCTGGTCAGTTTCCGCCAGGAAGCGCATGCCAACCTGCAGTTCGTCAACGCCCATGAACACGTCTTTAGGAACGCGCTGCACCAGGTTGTCGTCGTACTGACCGTAAGCGTCGTTCGCGCCAACAGCAACGTCGAATTTGTCGCCAACGTCGTGACCTTCCAGCGCGTTTTCCAGGCCGGAAATCAGGGAACCGTGACCATGCAGGTAGTCAAGCGGCGCACTCACCGGAGACTCATCAACCAACACACCGTCTTCTGTACGTACCTGATAGGCCAGGCTGACCACCAGGTCTTTTGCTACTTTCATGATATCTCCTGAGCAAGGGAAAATTGCTGGCGCAGATTGTAGCGGAAATCTGCACCCGTGTACCCTTTAGCTTAAAAAAACTCAGGGCATATCGCTAGTCCGGATGAAAAATCCCGATAACTTGCTCTTCTTTGCGAACATGATCGCGGGCTTCTTTATCCGCCTCGCGCATCTGATGACCGCACTTAACACACTCTACGACATCAATATTATTTTCCCGCCACATCGCCAGCGTATCTTGCGCCTGGCAGCTCGGGCATTTTGCGCCCGCAATAAAGCGTTTACGTACAGCCATCTTTCGTTACCCTTTATTCAAATTCATCCCAGCCATCGAGCTGGCGTCGTTCCTGTTGCATCTCTCGCTGGAAAATTTCTTCCAGCTCGCGACGCGCTTCCCGCACGCGGGAGATCTGCGCCGTATCAGAGTGTACCGGCATTAATTCGCGCAGCATTCGCATGTCCAGCCGGCGAAAATGCATCTGGGCCCGCTGAGCCTGATGGGGATGCATGCCCAGCGAAATCAGCGCTTTACGTCCCAACTCCAGCGCACTGGAAAATGTCTCACGGGAGAAGTGCTTCACACCTGCCTGCAGCAGTTCGTGCGCTTCAACACGTCCACGCGCACGCGCCAGAATATGCAGATGCGGGAAATGCTGCTGGCACAGTTCCACCAGCTTCATCGTATCTTCCGGATCGTTGCAGGTAATCACGATGGATTCTGCTGCTTCTGCCCCCGCTGAACGCAACAGTTCGAGCTGGGTCGCGTCGCCGTAGTAAACCTTGTAGCCGTATTTACGCATCAGGTTCACCGCGCTGATATCGCGCTCCAGTACCGTAATGCGCATTTTGTTCGCCATCAGCAGACGTCCAATCACCTGCCCAAAGCGGCCAAAGCCCACCACAATCACCTGCGGCTTATCATCCTCCACCCACGGCATCTCATCTTCATCCTCTGTCGGATTTAAACGCCGTGAGAGCAGCTTATCCACCAGCCTGATGAGCAGCGGGGTGGTCATCATCGACAGCGTGACCGTCACCAGCAACAGCGCCATCTGATCGTCTTTAAACAGCTTCTGGGAGGAGGCGGTGGAGAACAGCACGAACGCGAACTCTCCGCCCTGACTTAAGACGCTGGCAAACTGCATGCGTTCGGAACTGCGCAGCCCGTATATCCGTGCCATGACGTACAGCACCAGCGTTTTTACCGCCACCAGTACAACAACGCTCATCACCACCCACAGCAAATGGGTATAGAGCACGCCCAGGTTGAGCGCCATTCCCACCGAAATAAAGAACAGCCCTAACAGCAGCCCTTTAAACGGATCGATAGCCGTTTCCAGTTCGTGACGATATTCGCTTTCGGCAAGGAGCACCCCGGCGATAAACGTACCGAGCGCCATCGACAGCCCCAGCGCGTCCATAAACAATGCCGAGCCCAGCACCAGCAGCAGCGTCGCGGCAGTAAACACCTCGCGCACGCCAGAGGCGGCAATAAAACGAAACACCGGCCGCAGCAGGAAACGTCCGCCAATCAGCATGCCGGCGAAGGCCAGCACCTTCATGGAGATTTTGACCCAGTCAAAATGATCGTCACCAGAGCCTGCCAGTAACGGCACCAGTGCCAGCGCCGGGATCACGGCCAGGTCCTGAAACAGCAGTACCGAAAAGCCCAGCTGTCCTGCCTCGTTGCGGTTCATCCCTTTGTCACGCATTAACTGCAGCGCCATCGCTGTCGACGACATCGCAAGACCTATTCCGCCGATCACTGCCGCCTGCCACGAGAAGTTGGTCAGCATTAACAGCCCGGCCAGAATCGCGGCACTGAACAAGACCTGCGCCGCCCCCACGCCAAATATCGATCGCCGGAGCTGCCACAGTTTTGACGGGTTCAGTTCGAGGCCAATGATGAACATCAGGAACACCACGCCCAGTTCAGAGAAGTGGAGAATTTCATCCACATCGCTGATGAACCCCAGCCCCCAGGGGCCAATGGCGATACCGGCCAGCAGGTAGCCCAGCACCGCGCCAATGCCCAGCCGGGCGGCCAGCGGAACCGCCACCACTGCGGCAAATAAAAACAGCACGCCGGCCAGGAGTAAATTCGATCCTTCCATTAGCGACCTCCCGCCGAAATCGGTGATGCCAGCCAATCGCCATACGCTCTGGCGTGGCTCGCCAGCGCTTCAGGCTTCTGGCGACGCGCCCAGTAGACAATAATCGGGCTCATCCAGTGCATGCGGCACATCGCGGCCGTCAGCTCAAACGGTCGCAGGATATCGCTCATGGGATAACGGTTAAGACCGTCGTGGCGGTAAGCGCTCTCTGGCTCACCGGTCGTAATGACACTGCGCCAGTACTTTCCCGCCAGCTGGTTGCCCCCCACCCCGCTGGAGAACCCCCGGCTCAGCACACGGTCCAGCCACTCTTTCAGCAGTGCCGGACAGCTATAGGTATAAAGCGGATGCTGGAACACAATCACGTCATGCTGACGCAGCAGTTCCTGCTCGTAAGGAATATCAATAAAGAAATCAGGATAGTGCGCGTAGAGATCGTGCACCGTCACATTGCTGAGCTGAGTAGCCGGCTTAAGCAGAACCCGGTTTGCCACCGAGTCCTGAGATTCCGGATGGGCATACAGCAGCAGCACTTTCGCTGTCTGAGACATCACTCCCCTCCCGGTTCTGTTTCTGTTTTTGTGTATCGTCGTTGTTTTGGGCTACCATGGCGGCCCGGTGCGGAAAATGGCCCACACCTTACATTATCATAATGACAAATTAACATAGTCGGAACATACGGCGCTTCTATGATTGTTTTCTCCTCGTTACAAATTCGCCGCGGCGTGCGCGTCCTGCTGGATAACGCCTCCGCCACCATCAATCCCGGTCAAAAAGTGGGTCTGGTCGGCAAAAACGGCTGCGGAAAATCGACCCTGCTTGCGCTGCTGAAAAACGAGATTAGCGCTGACGGCGGTAACTTTACCTATCCGGGCAACTGGCAGCTTGCCTGGGTAAACCAGGAGACGCCTGCCCTGAGCGAACCCGCTCTCGACTATGTTATCGACGGCGATCGTGAATACCGTAAGCTGGAAGCTGAACTGAACGCTGCCAACGAGCGTAATGACGGTCATGCTATCGCCACCGTCCACGGTAAGCTGGACGCCATCGACGCATGGACCATTCGCTCCCGCGCCTCCAGCCTGCTGCACGGTCTGGGTTTCAGCAACGAACAGCTTGAACGCCCCGTCAGCGACTTCTCCGGCGGCTGGCGTATGCGCCTTAACCTGGCGCAGGCACTGATTTGCCGTTCCGACCTGCTGCTGCTTGATGAACCCACTAACCACCTCGATCTCGATGCGGTTATTTGGCTGGAGAAGTGGCTCAAGAGCTATCAGGGCACTCTGATTCTGATCTCCCACGACCGCGACTTCCTCGACCCGGTGGTGGATAAAATCATTCATATCGAACAGCAAAACCTGTTTGAATACACCGGCAACTACAGCTCATTCGAGCGCCAGCGCGCGACGCGCCTTGCTCAACAGCAGGCGATGTACGAAAGCCAGCAGCAGCGCGTGGCGCATCTGCAAAGCTTTGTTGACCGCTTCAAGGCAAAAGCCTCTAAAGCCAAGCAGGCCCAGAGCCGCATCAAGATGCTGGAACGCATGGAGATGATCGCCCCGGCGCACGTCGATAACCCGTTCCACTTCAGTTTTCGCGAGCCCGAGAGCCTGCCGAACCCACTGCTGAAGATGGAAAAGGTGAGCGCTGGCTACGGCGATCGCATTATTCTCGACTCCATCAAGCTCAACCTGGTGCCGGGTTCACGTATTGGTCTGCTGGGGCGTAACGGCGCCGGTAAATCGACGCTGATTAAACTACTCGCGGGCGAGCTTAACCCGGTCAGCGGCGAGATCGGCCTGGCAAAAGGCATTAAGCTTGGCTACTTCGCCCAGCATCAGCTGGAATTCTTACGCGCAGATGAATCGCCCATCCAACACCTCGCGCGACTGGCGCCGCAGGAGATGGAGCAGAAGCTGCGCGATTACCTTGGCGGCTTTGGCTTCCAGGGCGATAAAGTCACCGAAAACACCGAACGTTTCTCCGGCGGCGAGAAAGCGCGTCTGGTGCTGGCGCTTATCGTCTGGCAGCGTCCGAACCTGCTGCTGCTCGATGAACCTACAAACCACCTCGATCTCGACATGCGTCAGGCGCTGACCGAAGCGTTAATTGAGTTTGAAGGCGCGCTGGTTGTCGTCTCGCACGATCGTCACCTGATCCGCTCTACAACGGACGATCTCTATTTAGTGCACGATGGCAAAGTCGAGCCGTTCGATGGCGATCTGGAAGACTATCAGCAGTGGCTAACGGACGTGCAGAAGCAGGAAAACCAGCCGGACGACTCGTCGAAAGATAACGCCAACAGCGCCCAGGCGCGTAAAGACCAGAAGCGCCGTGAAGCGGAACTGCGTACTCAAACCCAGCCGCTGCGTAAAGAGATTGCCCGTCTCGAAAAGGAGATGGAGAAACTTAACGCTCTGCTGGCTACCGTTGAAGAGAAGCTGGGCGACAGCGGTCTGTATGACCAGAGCCGTAAGGCAGAACTGACCGACTGCCTGCAGACACAGGCGAAAACGAAATCCAGCCTCGAAGCGTGCGAGATGGCGTGGCTGGACGCCCAGGAACAGCTGGAAGCCATGCTGCAGGCCGACTAAATCCCCGGGAGGGTTATGAGTTTCGATATCACGAGCGACATTACATTTCGTAAACTCAGCATCTTCATGACCTTTATGGAGAAGGGCAATATCGCCCGTACCGCCGAAGCGCTTGGCCTGAGCGGCGTTAGCGTGCACCGCGCGCTGCATACTCTCGAAGAAAATGTGCGCTGCCCGCTCTTTACGCACAAAGGTCGTAATCTCATTGCGCTGCCTTCAGCCTGGACGCTGCTGGAATATTGTCAGGAAGTAATGCAGGTAATGGCGCGCGGGCTGGAAGAAGCGCGCAAAACGGCCGGCGTTGGCCAGGGACGACTGCGCGTCGGCACGCTCTACTCGCTGACGCTGGAAACCGTGCCACGCCTGATTATGGGGATGAAACTGCGCCGTCCGGACCTGGAGATGGACCTGACGATGGGCTCTAACGAGACCCTGTTGCGTATGCTGGACGACGGTTTGCTCGACGCCATCCTCATCTCTATTTCCGAAAGCGATATCGACCGCAACAGTCTGGAAGTGCTCCCCCTGTTCCATGACGACATTTTTCTTGCCGCACCGGCCTCTGCCACGCTGAACACCAGCGGGCCTGCCGACTTACGTGATTACAAAGACCAGAAGTTTGTCGCGCTGTCGGAAGGGTTTGCCACCTACGCCGGGTTTCAGGAGGCGTTTCATATTGCCGGTTTCGAACCGGAAATCGTCACCCGCGTAAATGACATTTTCTCAATGCTGAGTCTGGTGCAGGCGGGCGTGGGCTTTACGCTCATGCCAGGCAGAATGAAGAAAGTGTATGAGAACTCAGTACAGCTACTGAAGCTGGCTCAGCCGTATCAAATGCAGCAGTTGATTGCCATTGTGTTTGCCCGCAACCGCGAGCAAGACCCCAGCCTGCGGGCACTGGCAGCCGAAGGGCGAATGTATGCCCGCAGTATCGCCACCGACCCTGCGCAGACCCTACCTTTGTAGCCGCTTAGCGAGGTGTACCGCCACGTCTACACCACTGCGCTCCAGCGAAACCGACTCCCCTTTCCAGGCCGCCTGACGCGTCAGGCAGGTCAGTACTCCGCCAGGTGGCATTTCAATCGCCAGCCGGGCTTCACGCTCGTTGGCAGAAATCACCGCTTCCTGCCAGCGCACCGTGCGCGCCATATTCATCGCCAGATCGTCCGCGATTTTCTCAGGCGTCCAGAGCACGCGTCCTGTGCTGCCGCTCAGGTAAGCACAGCGCGGGCGTGTGAGCGTGACGGATGTGAATGCCTCCACCAGCTTGTGCGCCGGCTCCGCCAGCAGTCCGCAATGGGAAGGCACGCTGACGGTCAGCCGATGCGCCTTATTAGCCCCTTTTGCCAGCGCGCGTTTCGCCACCTGCGCCATCCCCTCATCGGTGCCGGCGATCACAATCTGCGTTTCCGCGTTCAGATTGGCGATATACGTTCCGGTGCCTTCCAGCAACGCTTCAACCTGAGGCAGGGTCAGCCCCATTATCGCGGTCAGGCCATAACCGTGCGGATAGGCTTGCTCCATGAGATCGCCACGCAGCGCGACCAGCTTCAGCGCGTCGGCAAATTCCAGCGCACCGGCAATGACCGCGGCCGGATACGCGCCAATAGACAGACCGCTGACGATATCCGGTGCCACGCCGCGTTGTTCAAGCTCACGCGCCCAGGCAACACCGGCAATTAACAACGAAAGCTGAACGGCTCGCGTGTGGGTTAACGCTGCCGCGGTATCCAGCGTATCGACTTCGCCACCCAATACCTCGCGGGCCTGCTCCAGCGTCGTGCCAGGCAGGTTTTGCAGCATACCGACATGCTGGGTGCCCTGCCCTGGAAAGGTAAACAGTATTTTCATCACTCCTCCCTGTGCCACGGGTCCGCCACCAGACGTGGCCCACGGCGGGTCTTCAGCAACGTTTTGCCGTCGCGCAGCCACTCCGTCAGCGCAAAGCCGCCTTCAGGGGTGTCGACCTGGGTGTCTGCCCGACATAACGCGCGGCTGAGCTGTGACGCCCAGACACGAAAAGCGTCAGCCGACAGAGGCTGAGGGGCTCGCACCAGCAAATCGAGATCGCTGTCGGCATGAATGACCGGAATACCGGTCGCCAGGGCGTAGCCCGTGCTGCCCGTAATTCCCCACGTCCACGGCCATGCCTGCTGAGAAAGTTGCAACGCCACCTGCACCGGTGGCTGAGTCACAAACGGTGAACGCAGAAGATCGGCGGTCACGCTCAACGCCTCGGGTGAGACCACCCGCACGACGTTGTCTGGCTTCACCCAACCGGCCGCCCGCTGGTCGCGGCGTAAACCGCGTACCCCAACGGGAATACGGCCAGCGTTATCAACATCACGCCGCACGACCACCGGCAAACCGGTATGCCATACCGCATCCACCCAGTCGTCAGTGATGCCTTCCAGCGCGTCACGCGCGTTAAGCCAGATGAGGTCGTGAGGGCGTAATGTTGTGGTCATGATTACATTCCTGAAGTCAGCGAGATAAACAGCGGCAGCGACAGGATACACAGTACCGAGCTTAACAGCAGCACCGCTTCCGCATCCGGAGACTGCACGCCAAAGCGGTTACCGAACACCACGCCGAAGAAACCGGCGGAGAGCGCAATCATCAGGATAGCGGTGATCGCCACGGAGCCGTGCAGACCGAAGATCAGAACGATACCCCAGGCAATCGCAGGCTGGATCAGCAGCTTGGCAACGGTTGAGGTAATCACCATGGTGTTGATCTGCAGCTTACGCGCAGAGAGGATCACCCCGGTCAGGAACAGCGCGGCAGCCGTTGCAGAAAGCCCCAGTGGCTTAATGGCGGCCAGAACAAGTTCAGGCATTTTGATGCCGATAGCAGACAAAATCACACCCAGCAGGGGACCCATCACAATCGGTTTTTTAATCGAGCGCCACATCAGCACCGGCAGCATCGAGAGCGTTGAACCGGAGTTATTGCCTTCGGCACGCGCTTTTTCACGTTCCAGAATCAGCAGGCAGAACGGCGTCATCAATACCGAACCACAGGCAATAGAGACCGCCACGGACAGTGAGGTTGAAGAGCTTTCACCCAGCACGCTGCCCAGAATCGGCAAGCCAAGCGCGGCATAGTTTGGCAGCGCAACCGTCAGCGTAAGCACGGCGGCATCCTGTGGGGATTTTTTAAAGACGCTGGTCGCGAGGAAGTAAATGGCCGCGTAGGTTATCCACATCGCCAGGGTCAGCACCAGAATCAGCGGCGACTGGGCTACGATGCCGGTCCACGGGGTTTGCACCGTGGCGCTGAACAGCGCGGCAGGCAAAGCAAAATCCATGACGAAAATATTGAGCAGGGAGACATTTTTGTTATCGACCATCTTTGCCTTACCGGCCCAGAATCCCAGCAGCATGATGACGAAAATCGGTGCAAGAGCATGAACAATTACGTAAGTCATAATTCACCTGTAGTAAAAAAGTTTAAGCACTGGCGCGATGATTATTATTTTCAGGATGCAGGTTCCCGCGCGGACGTAACGGTTACGTCCGCGGGGAGTGCATCTGGCAGGTCTCTTTTTACTTACCAGCTTGCCCGCATGCGTTCGCGTACGAGGGCAGAGCTGCGGCGATTGTCAGCACCGAGACGGTTTTTCAGGGTGTTGTCCTGACGAGCGTCATGGATGGCCTGTTGCAGCGTGGTTTTCACCTGCGTCAGATCGTTTTCAGAAGGGGCATCCGGGTTGCTGATGTCCAGCAGGTTGGAAAGCAGCCCCAGTGTGGCGTAGTTGCTGATGTCATAGGCCATTGGCGGGATCGTTGCCGCCAGTTTTTCCAGCGCATCCACGGTACGTAGCGTAATACGCGCCGCAGACTCTTTACCCATGGCATGGATCAGCACGCCTTTATCGTTAAAGGCAATCAGGCGGTTTGCCTGGTACCCGTGCGCCAGAAACGCGCCGGACATCGCTTTACCAACGATAAGCCCAATCACCGGATGACCGGCCAGACGCGCGTTAGCATAGGCCGCCGCCGCGCCGGCCAACGCCTGGTGAATACCAAATGCCTCTTCACGACGGCCATAGGCCTGGCTTGGCACGTCAATCACCGCCACGATCGGGCGCTTCACGGCGCTGTTGGCATCGGCGGCAACGGTTTCGCTCACCACTTTCGCCAGCGTCCAGCCTTCCAGCAGACCGACTTCCCCTTTCGCCGCGCGCGGGAAGTGGTTGTTGGCATCCGGTACCACGGCAACAAAACGTACCGTTTCACCGTTAAGTTCACCATCGGCCGCCTGTACGGACGGGCATAACCCTTCCAGGCGTCTGGCGTTCGGCGCGAGCGTTTGCAGCCAGAGTTCGCCACGGCTTACTGAGTTAGTCATCATTTCACCTCCCGGGCAAAGAGCGCTTTAATCTGTTCGGCATCGGCCTGTTTGCGGGTGTCGAAATTCGTCAGACGGTTCAGGTAATCGTCATAGTTATCGGTGCGATGTTTTGCAGGCACGCCTTTGGCAATCGCGTCGTTCATCGCCGCTTTCACCGCATTCACGCCATCGCCAACCAGTGCATCTACCAGGCCGCTTTCATAGCGGACTTCGCCACCGGTCATGCTCCAGATAAACGGACGGTCGCGGGAGTCATACTCGTCAATCCCCGCTTCCTGCTCGATAACCTGAGGACCATTCAGACCGAGACGCGCTTCGCGGGTGACAATCAGGTAGCTGCACAGTGCAGCAGCGATAGACATCCCACCGAAGCAGCCCACGGTCCCGGCCACAATCCCGACCACCGGGGTGTAACGGCGCAGGTCAACAATTGCTGCATGAATATCGGCAATGGCCGCCAGGCCCAGGTTGGCTTCCTGCAGACGCACGCCGCCGGTTTCGAGACACAGTACCGCCTGCGTCGGGATCCCGTTGCGGTTATCTTCTGCCGCCAGCTCCAGCGCGGCCGCCATTTTGGCGCCGGACACTTCGCCCATACTGCCGCCCTGGAACGCACCTTCGATCGCCACCACTACCGCAGGCTGACCGTTGAGGGTGCCTTTGGCGACCACCATGCCGTCATCGGCCTGAGGAACGATGCCCTGCGGCCCCAGCCACGGGGAGATAATGCCTTCAAAAGGATCCAGCAGTTCGCGATAGCTCCCGTCGTCCAGCAATGCCTGCGCACGCTGGCGAGCTTTTAATTCAATAAAACTCCGATCATCACGCATGGCTCACCCCTTCAAAAACCTGTTCGATACGAATGCGTGCCACCCCCGGCGTCGCGCCAAAGTCGTGGATCGTCAGTTTTCCTGCAGGCAGGCTGCTGACGGTGTGCAGGCGGTTGAACAACGCCTCCCAGCGACCGCGGCTGTTGTCGACGGACGTGGTGATATCAATGGTTAACGTCTGGCCCGGTTCGGCGGCAAACAGCACCTCCATATCCCCGGAACCAACAACCCCTGCGAGCGCTTTGCCGCTTAACGCGCGGCTCGCTGGCATGGTTAATGTGATTTTTTCCATAACATCCTCTTAATGCTTTGAATAAGGCGTTTCGATGCGATCGAGAAACAGCGTGGCGGCAAGCAGGTCGGCAGCTCCGCCCGGTGAGGCATTGAGTGCCAGCATGTGACGGTCTAATCTCGCCAGCGCCATCTGGCCTGCGGATGTCGCGCATCCTCCGGCGCTCAGCACCGCACGCGCACCGTTCTGCATGGCCTCCAGCCCCGCCATCCCGGCGCGCGACAGCACGCAGGTGTCGGTAAGCGACGTCATGATGGCCATCAGCGCATCGAGCCTTGCGTACGTTTCGCTGCTGCCGTTAAGACGGCTCAGACGAAGCCGCGGCAGAGCACGCTGCATCACGTGTGGAAATGCCTGCTGAGCCTCTTCACGTGCGCCCGGAACCCGGTAGCGGCGCGTGGCGCGTAGCCCTTTGCTGAACACTTTCGGCGCCGCGTCATCGGGCAGTTTCGCCAGCTGTGCCGCGGTATTCGCTACCGCCTGCGCGCTGGCATCGCCACCGAGCATCGCCACGGCACTGACCAGCAGCCCTAGCGCCCAAATCGCGCCGCGGTGGGTATTTACACCGTCGGTAGCCGCCATCATCTGCTGCTCACCTTCACGGCCGAGTCGCCCTATGGTTTGCCTGAGCGCAATATCCGCCGGACGCTGCCAGCTGTGTTGCGCCAGCGCCTGAAACGTGGGGGTCAGGCTGCGCGCGGAACGCTCCATCAACGCGAGCGACAGATCGTGGTGCGCGCCGTTCCCCCGACTGTCCACCAGACCGGGTTTCGGGCTTAACTGTGCTTCGTCAATCAGACACTGCGTGGCGGTTCGCGCCAGCCATTCGGCACCGCCTTCAACCTGAATCTGGGGCAGAAGTTTCATTACCAGCTCCGGAATTTCGCAGGTGGGTTGTAAAGACCGCCAGACCATTCAACCAGGTCTGACACGCTGCCTGCTGCCAGCAGAGAACGGGTGGCATCGGTGCGGCGAATCCCCATATCTTCCGGGTAAACCACTTTGCCGCTCTGGCGCAACTGCGCCACGCGCTTGGCATCGACGCCCAGACCGATATCGGTGATCCCCGCGACGGCCGCAACCATCGCCCGGCGCTCTTCAAGACTTTCTGCGCGATAGAGGTAAGCAATCCCCTCTTCCGTCAGCACATGTGTCACGTCGTCGCCGTAGATCATGACCGGAGCCAGAGGCATCCCGGACGCTTTCGCAACGTCAACAGCATCGAGTTTTTCCACAAAGGTCGGTTTCACGCCTGCCTGGAAGGTTTCCACCATCTGGACGACGAGTTTTTTACCGCGCTGCATCGGATCAGGTTCGGTGATCATGTTCAGCCAGGCCGGGGTGGCATGACGACGACCATGCGGGTCATGGCCCATGTTTGGCGCACCGCCGAAACCAGAGAGACGACCACGGGTCACGGTTGAGGAGTTGGCATACCCGTCAACCTGCAGGGTTGAGCCGATGAACATATCAACGGCGTACTGGCCTGCCAGCTGACAGAAGGCGCGGTTGGAACGCATAGAGCCGTCGGCACCGGTAAAGAAGATGTCCGGACGTGCACGAATGTACTCTTCCATCCCCAGTTCGCCGCCGAAGCAGTGCACGCTTTCCACCCAGCCGCTTTCAATCGCCGGGATCAGGGTTGGGTGCGGGTTAAGGGTCCAGTGTTTACAGATTTTGCCTTTCAGGCCGAGCTGTTCACCGTAGGTCGGCAGCAGCAGTTCAATCGCCGCGGTATTAAAACCAATCCCGTGGTTCAGGGATTGCACCTGATGTTCCGCATAAATGCCCTTAATGGCCATCATCGCCATCAGGATATGTTCTTGTTTGATGAGACGCGGGTCGCGGGTAAACAGCGGTTCGATAAAGAACGGTTTGTCGGCCACCACCACGAAGTCAATCCAGGAGCCGGGAATATCAACGCGCGGCAGGTCGCATTCGTCGTCCACCAGCTCATTCACCTGTGCGATGACAATGCCGTCATGGAATGCGGCCGCTTCCACCAGCGCGGGGGTATCTTCAGTGCTTGCGCCGGTATAAAGATTACCTTTTCGGTCCGCTTTAAAGCCGGCAATCAGCGCCACGTTTGGCGAGAGATCCACGTACAGACGTGAATAGAGCTCTATGTAGGTATGGATAGCGCCAATTTCGAGCTGACCATCTTCCAGCAGCTGCGAGATACGCAGGCTCTGGGTACCGGAGAAGGAGAAGTCCAGCTTGCGGGCGATACCTTTCTCAAAGATATCCAGATGCTCGCTACGGCCCACGCTTGGCATAATCATGTGCAGGTCATGCACGATTTGCGGGTTCACTTCAGCCAGCGAGCGTGAAAGGAAATCGGCCTGCTTCTGGTTATTACCTTCCAGAACGACTTTGTCGCCAGGCGCGATCAGTTTTTCCAGCATGGCGACAAGATCGCCGGTTGGCAGTACCTTGCCCTGCACCGGTACGGAGGCCAGACGACGCGCTTTCTCGGTGCGTCGTGTGTTCCATTGCCGGGTGGGTGTTTGCCCAGATAACATTATTAACCTCCTGATTCAGCACATCATTCTGATTTGCTTAACGTTGAGTAAAGTGTGCGCTGTGGCGAGGAAGTCATCAATTAAGCGCAGGGCGGAATCATTAGCCTGAGAGTAATAATCAAGGTAAATATTTGTGATCGAGATCAGTTCATGTTTCGGAAAACCAGGCTAAACGGGGTACAATTCGGAAAGAACAGAAAATAACTGACAAGAATTAGCATCGCCGTTATGAGCCAAATCATTCCATCAGACTTCGACATCATCGCCGAAGACAGCACCGAGTTCGTGCCCATGCGCGGCGTGGCCAATTGCCATCTGCAGACCATGCTGCCGCGACTCATCCGCCGTAAGGTTCAGTTCACGCCGCACTGGCAACGGCTGGACTTACCGGACGGTGACTTTCTGGACCTGGCATGGAGCGAAGAGCCAGAACAGGCGCGCCACAAGCCGCGTCTGGTGGTCTTTCACGGTCTGGAAGGCAGTCTGCACAGCCCCTATGCACACGGGCTCATCCAGGCAGCCAAAGCGCGGGGCTGGCTCGGCGTGGTGATGCACTTTCGCGGCTGTAGCGGCGAACCGAATCGCCAGAAGCGCATCTATCACTCGGGTGAAACCGAAGACGGCACCTGGTTTTTACACTGGTTACGGGAAAACTTTGGTACCGTCCCGACAGCGGCCGTGGGCTACTCGCTGGGCGGCAATATGCTGGCCTGCCTGCTGGCAAAAGAGGGCGACACCGTGCCGCTGGATGCGGCCGTCATTGTCTCCGCGCCCTTTATGCTGGAGCAGTGCAGCTACCATATGGAGAAAGGCTTTTCCCGGGTCTATCAGCGTTACCTGCTCAACCTGCTGAAAGCCAACGCGGCGCGCAAGTTGAAGGCCTATCCGGATACGCTGCCGGTGAGCCTGCGTCAGTTGAAAAAGGTCCGTCGCATCCGCGAATTCGACGATCTGATCACCGCCAAAATTCACGGTTTTGCCGATGCGATTGACTACTACCGTCAGTGCAGCGCCATGCCGCTGCTCAGCAAGATCACGCAACCGACGCTTATCATTCATGCCAAAGATGACCCGTTTATGGATCATCACTCTATCCCCGCGCAGGAATTTTTGCCTGCCAACGTTCACTACCAGCTGACAGAGCATGGTGGTCACGTGGGGTTCATCGGTGGAACGTTGCGTCGCCCGAAAATGTGGCTGGAGTCGCGTATTCCTGACTGGCTTACCCCTTATCTGGACGGTGCAAAATGATTATTCCATGGCAGGACCTCTCCCCCGAAACGCTCGATAATCTGATTGAAAGCTTTGTCTTGCGCGAAGGTACCGATTATGGTGAACATGAACGTTCGCTTGAGCAAAAGGTCAACGATGTGAAGCGCCAGCTCAAAAGCGGCGACGTGGTGCTGGTATGGTCTGAACTGCATGAGACGGTCAATATCATGCCCCGCAACGCGTTTCATGGCTGATCTTTAAACCTTTCCAGTCAGGGAGTTGCTATGTCTGCCAGACATCCGGTTATTGCCGTTACGGGTTCGAGTGGTGCGGGAACCACCACGACCAGCCTCGCTTTTCGTAAGATTTTCGCCCAACTGAATCTCCGTGCGGCGGAGGTCGAAGGCGATAGCTTTCACCGCTACACGCGCCCGGAGATGGATATGGCTATCCGCAAGGCGCGCGATCTGGGTAAACACATCAGCTACTTCGGCCCGGAGGCCAATGACTTCGGCCTGCTGGAGCAAACCTTTCAGGAGTACGGCCAGAGCGGCAAGGGGCAGTCACGCAAATATCTGCACACCTACGATGAAGCCGTTCCCTGGAACCAGGTGCCCGGCACCTTTACGCCCTGGCAACCGCTGCCGGAACCAACCGACGTCCTGTTTTACGAAGGGTTGCACGGTGGCGTGGTGACGCCGCAGCATGACGTGGCGCGTCACGTGGATCTGCTGGTTGGCGTGGTGCCCATCGTGAACCTTGAGTGGATCCAGAAGCTGACGCGTGACATCAGCGAGCGCGGCCATTCACGTGAGGCGGTGATGGATTCCGTCGTGCGCTCCATGGAAGACTACATTACTTATCTGACGCCGCAGTTCTCCCGCACGCATATCAACTTCCAGCGCGTACCGACAGTGGACACCTCTAACCCGTTCGCCGCCAAAAGTATCCCGTCGCTGGATGAGAGCTTTGTGGTTATCCACTTCCGCAATCTCGACGGCATTGATTACCCCTGGCTGCTGGCGATGCTGCAGGGCTCGTTTATTTCGCACATGAATACGTTAGTGGTTCCGGGCGGAAAAATGGGGCTGGCAATGGAATTAATTATGATGCCGCTGGTACAGCGGTTGATAGAAGGGAAGAAAATCGCCTGATGATTTCCCTCTCCGCGTGGGAGAGGGTTTCGGTGAGGGCATCAGGGTGAACGATGCCCCCCAATATCAGGCGTCGATCACTTCATACGAATGCGTAATTTTTACCGCTTTCTCGAGCATTAAGGCGACCGAGCAGTATTTCTCCGCTGAAAGATCGACCGCGCGTGAGACCGCCGCGTCTTTCAGTTCTTTCCCGCTGACGATGAAATGCAGGTTAATGTGGGTGAACAGGCGTGGTGCCTCTTCGCGGCGTTCTGAGGTGAGTTTTACTTCGCAGTCGGTCACATCGTGACGGCCTTTTTGCAGGATCGACACCACATCAATTGCGCTGCATCCACCTGCTGCCATCAGCACCATTTCCATTGGGCTTGGTGCTTTATCGCCGGAGTTACCATCCATCAAAATCTGGTGTCCTGAAGCGGACTCGCCCAGGAACGTTAAACCTTCAACCCATTTCACACGCGCTTGCATATTCACTCACTCCAACGTTGCATTTTTGGTGACAGATTACGCGTGCGTTACATTTCTCGCAATGGAAGGCGACCTGCGTCATGCTGAAGCGAGACACCAGGAGACACGCGGCGAAAGCTATGCTAAAACACTCAGGATGCTACAGTAATACATTGACGTTACACATGTATGCAGAGGACATCAAACTTTACTGGCTGCGAAACGTTACGATAGCCGACTTCCCAGGGTATGGGTAAGAATTCGATTGCAACCCCAGAGTCCGGATGCATCTTATGACTCTGGTGACAGCTTATAACAGAGGATAACAGCGCATGGTGCTTGGCAAACCGCAAACAGACCCGACTCTCGAATGGTTCTTGTCTCATTGCCACATTCATAAGTACCCATCGAAGAGCACGCTGATTCACCAGGGTGAAAAAGCGGAAACGTTGTATTACATCGTCAAAGGCTCGGTGGCAGTGCTGATCAAAGATGAAGAAGGGAAAGAGATGATCCTTTCTTATCTGAACCAGGGCGATTTCATCGGTGAACTGGGCCTGTTTGAAGAAGGCCAGGAACGTAGCGCCTGGGTTCGTGCAAAGACAGCATGTGAAGTGGCTGAAATTTCCTACAAGAAATTCCGTCAGTTGATTCAGGTTAACCCTGACATCCTGATGCGTCTTTCTTCGCAGATGGCACGCCGTCTGCAGGTGACATCTGAGAAAGTGGGTAACCTCGCCTTCCTGGACGTGACCGGCCGTATCGCTCAGACCCTGCTGAATCTGGCGAAACAACCCGATGCGATGACTCACCCTGATGGCATGCAAATTAAAATTACCCGTCAGGAAATCGGTCAGATTGTCGGTTGCTCCCGTGAAACTGTGGGCCGTATTCTGAAAATGCTGGAAGATCAGAACCTGATCTCCGCACACGGTAAAACCATCGTGGTTTACGGAACGCGTTAATTCCGCTCAAACGGCGTGCCATCGCAAGGTGTCACGCCGTTTTTGTCTCTATTCCCCATGTGGCGCAGGCTGATTTATCACCCGGAAGTTAACTACGCACTGCGACAAACGCTGGTGTTGTGCCTTCCTGTGGCCGTGGGCCTGATTCTGGGCCATCTTCAGCAAGGTCTGCTCTTCTCTCTCGTTCCCGCCTGCTGCAACATTGCCGGTCTGGATACACCGCATAAGCGCTTTTTCAAACGGCTGATCGTGGGCGGCTCGCTGTTTGCGGGTTGTAGCCTCGCCGTGCAGCTTTTGCTGGCCCGCGATATCCCGCTGCCGCTGATCCTCACCGTCCTGGCGATGACCCTGGGCGTAACCGCTGAAATCAGCTCACTGCACGCGCGTTTGCTTCCCGCGTCGCTGATTGCCGCCATCTTCACGCTGAGCCTTGCGGGCAACATGCCGGTGTGGGAGCCGCTGCTGATCTACGCCCTCGGTACGCTGTGGTACGGGCTGTTTAACTGGTTTTGGTTCTGGCTGTGGCGGGAACAGCCGCTGCGGGAATCCCTGAGCCTGCTCTACGTGCAGCTGGCGGATTACTGTGAAGCCAAATACACCTTGCTCACCCAGCATACCGATCCAGAAAAATCACTGCCGCCGCTGCTGACGCGTCAGCAAAAGGTGGTGGACCTGATAAGCCAGTGTTATCAACAGCTGCATATGCTCGCCGCCAATAAGAACCACGAATATAAGCGGCTGCTGCGCGTCTTCCAGGTGGGGCTGGACTTACAGGAGCATATCTCCGTGAGCCTGCACCAGCCGCAGGAGGTGCAAAAACTGGTCGAGCGCAGCCATGCCGAAGCGGTGATCCGCTGGAACGCGCAAACCGTCTCCGCGCGCCTTCGGGTGCTGGCTGACGATATTCTGTATCACCGCAACCCCACGCGCTTTAACATGGACAAACAGCTCGGCGCGCTGGAGAAGATTGCCCGTCAGCATGAAGACAACCCGGTGGGTCAGTTTGCCGCCTGGCACTTCAGCCGTATCGCCCGCGTGTTACGAACCCAGCGTCCGCTTTATCCGCGCGACCTGATGGCCGACAAACAAAAACGCCTGCCGCTGCTGCCGGCGCTCAGAAGCTACCTCTCCCTTAAATCATCTGCCCTGCGCAACGCCGCGCGAATTAGCGTGATGCTGAGCATTGCCAGCCTGATGGGCATGGCGCTGCATCTGCCCAAACCGTACTGGATTTTAATGACCATCCTGTTTGTCACCCAGAACGGCTATGGCGCGACGCGGGTGCGCATTCTGCACCGGGCAGGCGGAACGATGGCGGGGCTGATCATTGCGGGCGTTACGCTGCACTTTCACGTGCCGGAAGGCTATACGCTGGCAGGGATGCTGGTGATCACGATGGTGAGCTACCTGATCATCCGCAAAAACTACGGCTGGGCGATGGTGGGCTTTACGGTAACGGCGGTGTATACCCTGCAGTTGCTCACGCTCAACGGCGAGCAGTTTATTATCGCCAGGCTGGTCGATACCCTGATTGGCTGCCTGATTGCCTTTGGCGGCATGGTCTGGCTGTGGCCTCAGTGGCAAAGCGGGCTGCTCAGACAGAACGCCCACGATGCGCTGGAGGCCGACCAGCAGGCCATTCGCCTGATCCTGAGTGACGACCCGCAGCCCTCCCCGCTGGCGTATCAGCGGATGAAGGTCAACCAGGCGCATAACGCCCTGTTTAACTCGCTGAATCAGGCAATGCAGGAGCCCGGCTTTAACTCGCACTATCTGGCGGACATGAAGCTCTGGGTGACGCACAGCCAGTTTATCGTTGAGCATATCAACGCCATGACCACGCTGGCGCGGGAACATACGATGCTGACGCCCGATCTGGCGCAGCGCTACCTGCAGTCGTGTGAGATTGCCCTGCAGCGGTGTCAGCAGCGACTCGAGTATGACGCGCCTGGCGAGTCAGGGGATTCGAACATTCTGGAGGCGCCAGAGACGCTCACCCACGGGCCAATGAGTACCCTGGAGCAGCATCTGCAGCGCGTTCTCGGGCATCTGAACACCATGCACACCATTTCGTCGGTAGCATGGCGTCAGCGCCCTCACCATGGGATATGGTTAACCCGTCGCTTAACGCGAACGGAGTCTTAAGCGTTTACGATCTTCGCGACCGCCGCGGCAAAACGGTTTAACCCGTCTTCAATGTCCTGATTTTCGACCACCAGCGACGGCGCAAAGCGCATCACGTCCGGCCCGGCATTGAGCACCATCACCCCTTCATGGGCGGCGGCGTGCAGGAAATCGCGCGCACGGCCTTTGTACTGTGGCTTCAGCTCCGCGCCGATCAGTAACCCCATCCCGCGGATCTCGCTGAAGACGTCATACTGGTCATCAATCTGCTGCAAATGCTTCACGAAAAGCTCACGCTTCGCGTTGACGCCGCTCAGAACCTCAGGGGTGTTGATAATGTCGAACGCGGCACCCGCGACGGCACTCGCCAGCGGGTTACCGCCGTATGTGGAGCCGTGGGAACCCACGTGGAACGCGGAGGCAATCTCCTGCGTCGTTAATACCGCACTGACCGGGAAGCCGCCGCCGAGCGCTTTGGCGCTGGTCAGAATATCCGGCGTCACGCCGTAATGCATGTAGGCAAACAGGGAGCCGGTACGGCCCATCCCGCACTGCACTTCATCAAATACCAGCAGCGCCTGATGCTCATCGCACAGGTCGCGCAGCCCTTTCAGGAACTCAGGCGTGGCAGCCGTTACGCCGCCCTCTCCCTGGATCGGCTCCACCACCACCGCACAGGTGTGGTCATCCATTACCGCTTTTACCGCATGCAGATCGTTAAACGGCACATGGATAATATCGGCCGGTTTTGGTCCAAAACCGTCGGAATACTTTGGCTGTCCACCGACGGAAACGGTAAACAGCGAGCGACCGTGGAAGGCGTTGTGGAAAGCAATGATTTTGGTTTTGTACGGGCTGTGGCGCGTGGAGGCATAGTAGCGCGCCAGTTTGAAGGCGGTTTCGTTCGCTTCGGTACCGGAGTTCATAAACAGCACGCGTTCGGCGAAGGTCGCGCTGATTAACTTGCGGCCCAGACGCAGCGCCGGTTCGTTGGTAAAGACGTTGCTGGTATGCCACAGGGTTTCCCCCTGGGTTTTCAGCGCCTCCACCAGCGCAGGATGGCAATGACCCAGCGCCGTCACCGCAATCCCACCGGCGAAATCAACATACTCTTTCCCCTGCTGATCCCAGACTCGGCTGCCTTTCCCTTTTACCGGGATAAACTCAGCCGGTGCATAAATCGGCAGAATGACTTCATCGAATGTCGCGCGGGTAATTGCAGATTGTTCAGTTGCCATGTCATGACCATCCATTTTATGTCACAGTGATTGTGAAAATATAATCACAAAATATGCATAAAAAATCACAGCAAGGCAACCACTATTCAACGATTGAGGAAATTTGCCAGCAGCTGGTGTCCCTGCTCGCTGAGGATACTCTCCGGGTGGAATTGCACCCCTTCGAGGTCCCATTCACGATGTCGGATCCCCATGATCTCCCGGGTATCGCTCCAGGCGGTAACCTCAAAGCATTCCGGCAGCGTTGACGGGTCAATGACCAGCGAATGGTAGCGCGTCACGGTAAGCGGATTATTAAGCCCCATAAACACGCCCGTGCCGGTATGGGTCACCGGCGCGGTTTTGCCATGCATCACTTTGGCGGCGCGCACAATGGTGGCACCAAACACCTGCCCAATGGCCTGGTGGCCCAGGCAGACGCCAAGAATGGGCAGCTTACCGGCGTAATGATGAATGACATCCAGCGAAATGCCCGATTCCGACGGCGTGCAGGGCCCCGGCGAGATAACGATTTTCTGCGGGGCAAGCGCGTCGATTTCGGCCAGGCTGATGTCGTCGTTGCGGCGGACCACCACCTCTGCACCCAGTTCACAAAAATACTGGTAAAGGTTCCAGGTGAAGGAATCGTAGTTATCAATCAGCAGAATCATGGCGGCTCCAGAAAAACGTGCCGCCCTATTCTACTCAGTTTCCCGCGCTTCGCTCACTACTTTGGCAAAGATGGCGTTCAGGGCCGTTAAATCGCCCATTGCGCCGCTCTGGTTGGCCGCCGCCCATTTGCCCGGGTCGATATCTTTCCAGCTCAGCTGATAGCCTGCATGGATGGCGAGCTGTTCGAAGAAGATCCGCTGAGCGATACCGTTGCCAATCCGGAAGGGATGGAGCACGTTGATCTCACAGTAGTAGTGACTCAGGCGGGCCACAAACTCCTCTTTCTGCAGACCGTTGAGATACCCCTCTTCCTCGAGATCCTGCATCAGGACATTGCCCTCTTTCTCGATGTAGGCGAAGTGGCAGAAGCGGGTGTCGCCCTGATAAATATCGATTTCGCGGATATCGCCCGCCCAGTCAAAAATATCCTGATAAAGGTGGCGGTGGATTGCACAGAGATGCGGCAACCCCGGCGCCGACGGGCCTAAGCCGAGCGTCGCCACCCGCAGCGCGGTGATCTCATAGGATGCCTTTGCAAGACGGTCAGCCTGGCGGATATTCAGACGGTTACGCATCACATTCAGACCCGGGTAGAGATACGGGTCACGATCGTCACCGATTTTATCGCTCATAGTGCCTCCTGAGTTCTTCAAGACGGCTTTGCGCATCCTGGGCGTTTAGCGTAACGAGCGGGCTATCAACCCCCTCAAGGCGGCGGCTGGCCTGGAAATTACTGTTTCGCTGCTGCTCCCAGAGACGGGATTTTTGCTTATCGGTGAGTTTTTTCACTTAACGCCTCCCTGAAGATGTCCGTGTGCCACAAGTATAAGCAGCAAAACGCGCTTTCGCAGGGAGGGGAGCGAAACACGGGCGAGAAGCGCCCGTGTCAAAGAAGGTTACGGCAGAACTTTTGCAGAGAGGATCACAACCGGTTTCGTCGGCACATTCTGGTATGGGCCAACGTCATGGGACTGCACCTGAGAAATCTTGTCAGCCACATCCATCCCTTTCACCACTTTACCGAAGACCGCGTAACCGAAGTCGCGCTGACCGTGGTCGAGGAAGGCGTTATCCGCCACGTTGATAAAGAACTGGCTGGTGGCGCTGTCTTTATCTGCCGTACGCGCCATAGAGATGGTACCGCGGGTGTTGCGCAGGCCGTTATCCGCTTCATTTTTAATCGGTGCGTTAGGCTGCTTTTGCTGCATTTGCTCGTTAAAACCACCGCCCTGCACCATAAAGCCCGGGATCACACGGTGGAATGTGGTGCCGTTATAGAAACCGTTATTCACGTAGTCGAGGAAGTTTTTCACAGAAACCGGAGCTTTCTGGCTATTCAGTTCCAGCTCAATATTCCCGGCGGAGGTGGTCAGCAGAACGTGAGGGTCTCCTTTGGCTGCCAGCGCAGCAGGGGAAACGGCAGAAAGAGCAAACACAGCTGCGACAGCCGCCAGCGTTGATTTGAGCATGAGAATTCCTTAACAAAGCGCAGTATAAAAAGCGAATGGCTTGATTCTAAAGAGCAGTATGAACGGAGACCAGCCTTTTACCTAATTTTACGAAATTGAAACAGTTGTAACCACGCAAACGATTGGTTATGAAGTCTATTGATGTGATCTGAATCACATAAAAACCTGCAATAGTGTTCGAATTTCTCTTAAAAGATATGAATGGATCACTTTAATGTCTAAAATCTGCCCGCTCTCAGCGCCCCTCGGGCGCTTTTCTTTTCCTGAACAGGCCAGACATGACTAACAGCAATCGTATCAAGCTCACATGGATCAGCTTCTTCTCCTACGCCCTGACCGGCGCGTTGGTGATCGTCACCGGGATGGTGATGGGTAATATCGCAGACTACTTCCAGCTGCCCGTTTCCAGCATGAGTAACACCTTTACCTTCCTCAACGCCGGGATCCTGATCTCCATTTTCCTGAATGCCTGGCTGATGGAAATTGTTCCACTGAAAACGCAGCTGCGTTTTGGTTTCGTGCTGATGGTCGCCGCGGTAGCGGGTTTAATGGTGAGCCACAGCATCGCTCTGTTCTCTGCCGCCATGTTTGTGCTGGGTCTGGTGAGCGGTATTACGATGTCCATCGGTACGTTCCTGATTACCCACATGTATGAAGGCCGTCAGCGTGGCGCACGTCTGCTGTTTACCGACTCCTTCTTCAGCATGGCGGGGATGATTTTCCCGATGGTAGCGGCCGTTCTGCTGGCACGCAGCATTGAGTGGTACTGGGTTTATGCCTGTATCGGTCTGGTCTACGTGGCAATCTTTATTCTGACCTTCGGCTGTGAATTCCCGGTTCTGGGCAAAAAAGCGCAATCCACGGACGAGCCGGTCGCGAAAGAGAAATGGGGTATCGGCGTACTGTTCCTCTCCGTTGCCGCACTGTGCTACATCCTCGGTCAGCTGGGCTTTATCTCCTGGGTACCGGAATACGCCAAAAGCCTGGGCATGAGCCTGAACGACGCGGGTAAACTGGTGAGCGATTTCTGGATGTCTTACATGTTCGGCATGTGGGCGTTTAGCTTCATCCTGCGCTTCTTCGACCTGCAGCGCATTCTGACCGTGCTGGCAGGCATGGCAACCGTGCTGATGTACCTGTTCATTAACGGTTCACCGGAGCATATGCCGTGGTTCATCCTGACCCTGGGCTTCTTCTCCAGTGCGATTTACACCTCTATCATTACGCTGGGCTCTCTGCAGACCAAAGTGGCGTCACCGAAACTGGTGAACTTCGTGCTGACCTGCGGCACCATCGGTACCATGCTGACCTTCGTGGTCACCGGCCCGATCGTCGCCCACAGCGGCCCGCTGGCCGCGCTGCATACCGCTAACGGTTTGTACGCGGTGGTGTTTGTGATGTGCCTGGTTCTGGGCTTTGTGACCCGCCACCGCCAGCATAATACGGCAGCGGCGTCCCACTGATCCCCTACGCCCCTTTGCGCTCAGCGAAGGGGCTGTTTTTCGTGAAGATGTGCTCTTCCGCAACGTCGTCCATTTTGATCCACGTCTGCGCAAGCTGCGTCGTGGCAATCACTCGCCCCTCCCGAATCGACCAGCGCGCCGGCACCTGGCAGCGCACCGCCTCAAACCCGCTCTCCGCAGGCAGCACGATCAGGTTAGCCAGATTTCCCGTTTCGATACCGTAATCCGTCAGGCCGAAGGTTCGGGCGCTGTTGTGGGTTATCAGGTTCAAACCGTTGTCGATTTGCGAATACCCCATCATCTGACACACATGCAGCCCCATATGCAGTACCTGCAGCATATTGCCGGTGCCAAGCGGGTACCACGGGTCGAAGACATCATCATGCCCGAAACAGACGTTGATCCCCGCCTCCAGCAGCTCCTTCACTCGGGTAATCCCGCGTCGTTTGGGATAATCGTCAAAGCGTCCCTGTAAATGGATATTCACCAGTGGATTGGCGACAAAGTTGATGCCTGACATCTTCAGCAGGCGGAAAAGCCGCGAGGTGTATGCCCCGTTATAGGAGTGCATCGCCGTGGTATGGCTGGCCGTGACCCGCGGGCCCATCCCTGATTCATAAGCCAGGGTGGCCACCGTTTCCAGAAATCGGGACTGCTCATCGTCAATTTCATCGCAGTGGATATCCAGCGGACGGTCGTATTTCTTCGCCAGTTCAAAGGCAATGTGCAGCGATTGCACGCCATACTCGCGGGTGAATTCAAAATGCGGGATTGCCCCGACCACATCGGCACCTAGCTTCAACGCCTCCTCAAGCAGCGCCGCGCCGTCCGGGTAAGAAAGGATGCCTTCCTGCGGGAACGCCACGATTTGCAGCGTGATCCACGGCGCAACCTCCTGCTTCACCTCCAGCATGGCCTTCAGGGCGGTGAGCGTCGGGTCAGAGACGTCCACGTGGGTGCGCACAAACTGAATACCGTTGGCAATTTGCCCTTTCAGCGTTTTCCAGGCGCGCGCTTTTACATCCTCATGGCTAAGCAGTGCCTTACGCTCCGCCCAGCGCTCAATGCCTTCAAACAGCGTACCGGATTGGTTCCAGCTCGGCTCGCCTGCCGTCTGGGTGGTATCAAGGTGGATATGCGGTTCTATAAACGGGGGGATGGCAAGGCCGCCACGCGCGTTTAAGATTCTTACGTTTTCGTCTTCGGTATCGCCCATCGGCGTTATGCCACCAAAACGACCCTGCTCAATGGCGATTTGCCACAGCCCTTCGCGACCCGGTAAGCGAACATTCTGAATAAGCCCAAGCGGTGTTGTAGACATGCCTTTCCCCTGAAAAACGCGGCTGAAATTTGGGAGTACGCATTTTTGACAACGCGCCCCTTAATTTGTACACAAAATCGGCGACCTCGAAAAGCCAGCGATTTCCACAACTTATAAAAATCCTGACAAATCAGTCATATACCACCTAAGGAGTAGGCGAAGGCGTATTTGATTTGCATCAATAAGTGCCCCTGCTGAATCGTTAAGGTAGGCAGTAATAGAAAAGAAATCGAGGCAAAAATGAGCAAAGTCAGACTCGCTATCATCGGTAACGGCATGGTCGGCCACCGCTTTATTGAGGATCTTCTCGATAAAGCCGATGCTAACCAGTTCGATATTACCGTGTTCTGTGAAGAACCCCGCAAGGCGTACGACCGTGTGCACTTGTCTTCCTACTTCTCCCATCATACCGCTGAAGAGCTCTCTCTGGTGCGCGATGGTTTCTACGAGAAGCATGGCGTGAAAGTGCTGGTGGGCGAACGCGCTATCACCATCAACCGTCAGGAAAAAGTGATCCACTCCAGCGCCGGACGTACGGTTTTTTACGACAAGCTGATCATGGCGACTGGCTCGTACCCGTGGATCCCGCCGATCAAAGGCTCGGAAACGCAGGATTGCTTCGTTTATCGTACCATCGAAGATCTCAATGCGATCGAATCATGTGCACGCCGCAGTAAACGTGGCGCCGTGGTCGGGGGGGGGCTGCTGGGTCTGGAAGCCGCCGGTGCGCTGAAAAACCTCGGTGTTGAAACCCACGTCATCGAATTTGCCCCCATGCTGATGGCAGAGCAGCTTGACCACATGGGTGGTGACCAGCTGCGCCGTAAAATCGAAAGCATGGGCGTGAAGGTTCACACCAGCAAAAATACCAAAGAGATTGTGCAGGAAGGCACCGAAGCGCGGAAAACCATGCGCTTTGCCGATGGCAGCGAACTGGAAGTGGACTTCATCGTCTTCTCTACCGGTATTCGCCCGCGCGACAAGCTGGCCACCCAGTGCGGTCTGGCCGTCGCTCAGCGCGGCGGGATCATGATTAACGATACCTGCCAGACCTCCGACCCGGATATCTACGCCATCGGCGAATGCGCCAGCTGGAACAACCGCGTGTACGGTCTGGTCGCGCCTGGCTACAAAATGGCGCAGGTTGCCGTTGACCATATCCTCGGCAACCAGAACGCCTTCGAAGGGGCTGACCTGAGCGCCAAGCTGAAACTGCTGGGCGTAGACGTAGGCGGTATTGGCGATGCGCATGGCCGCACGCCGGGCGCACGCAGCTATGTTTACCTCGATGAAAGCAAAGAGGTGTACAAACGTCTTATCGTCAGTCAGGACAACAAAACCCTGCTCGGCGCGGTGCTGGTGGGCGATACCAGCGACTACGGTAACCTGCTTCAGCTGGTCTTGAACGCCATCGAACTGCCGGAAAACCCGGACGCGCTGATCCTTCCGGCGCATGCGTCCAGCGGTAAGCCGTCCATCGGCGTGGATAAACTGCCCGACAGCGCGCAGATTTGCTCCTGCTTCGATGTGACCAAAGGCATGCTGATTTCGGCCATCAATAAAGGGTGCCATACCGTCGCGGCCCTGAAGGCAGAAACCAAAGCCGGTACCGGCTGCGGTGGGTGTATCCCGCTGGTCACACAGGTTCTGAACGCAGAACTGGCGAAACAGGGTATCGAAGTCAACAATAACCTGTGCGAGCATTTCGCTTACTCTCGCCAGGAGCTGTACCACCTGATCCGCGTGGAAGGCATCAAATCCTTCGACGAACTGCTGGCGAAACACGGTCAGGGTTATGGCTGTGAAGTGTGTAAACCTACCGTGGGTTCCCTGCTGGCCTCCTGCTGGAACGAGTACGTTCTCAAACCAGAACATACGCCGCTGCAGGATACCAACGATAACTTCCTGGCGAACATTCAGAAAGACGGGACTTACTCCGTCATCCCACGCTCCGCCGGTGGCGAAATCACCCCGGAAGGGCTGATCGCCGTTGGCCGTATCGCGCGCGAATTTAACCTGTATACCAAAATCACCGGCTCTCAGCGTATCGGCCTGTTTGGTGCACAAAAAGATGACCTGCCTGAAATCTGGCGTCAGCTGATTGACGCGGGATTCGAAACCGGCCACGCCTACGCGAAAGCGCTGCGTATGGCAAAAACCTGTGTGGGCAGCACCTGGTGCCGCTACGGCGTAGGCGACAGCGTCGGCTTCGGTGTGGAGCTGGAGAACCGCTACAAAGGCATCCGTACACCGCACAAAATGAAGTTTGGCGTCTCCGGCTGTACCCGCGAATGTGCGGAAGCGCAGGGTAAAGATGTGGGTATCATTGCCACCGAGAAAGGCTGGAACCTGTACGTCTGTGGTAACGGCGGCATGAAACCACGCCATGCAGACCTGCTGGCTGCAGACCTCGACCGCGATACGCTGATTCAGTATCTCGACCGCTTTATGATGTTCTACATCCGTACCGCCGATAAGCTGACCCGTACCGCGTCCTGGCTCGATAACCTGGAAGGCGGCATCGAGTACCTGAAATCGGTCATCATTGACGACAAACTGGGCCTGAACGACCATCTGGAAGCGGAAATGGCGCGCCTGCGCGAGGCGGTGATCTGCGAGTGGACTGAAACCGTCAACACCCCGGCGGCGCAGACTCGCTTCAGACACTTTATCAACAGCACTCAGCGCGACCCGAATGTGCAGGTTGTGGCAGAACGCGAGCAGCATCGTCCGGCGACACCTTATGAACGTATTCCGGTGACTCTGGTGGAGGAAAACGCATGAGCCAGTGGGTAAACATCTGCAACATTAACGACATTCTGCCTGCCACCGGGGTCTGTGCCCTGCTGGGTAACGAGCAGGTCGCGATATTCCGCCCTCGCCATGATGAACAGGTTTTTGCCATCAGCAATATCGACCCGTTCTTTGAGGCCAGTGTCCTGTCCCGGGGATTAATCGCGGAGCATCAGGGTGAACTCTGGGTCGCCAGCCCGTTGAAGAAACAGCGTTTTCGTTTACGCGACGGGTATTGCATGGAAGATGAGCATTATTCCGTGAAGCCCTACGATGTCCGCGTGAAGGACGGTAAGGTGCAGCTGAAAGGCTAATCTCTCGCCTTTTCAATATGAAAAGCTTATGACCCCTTATGGGTAACGGCAGGAAAAACCGTATGTTCTGTACGATTCCTGCTGTTATCCTGACCTCAATTTCTTACCCCCTCCTTGAATGCTGTGAGGTAATGTCGTGGACCACCTGCCGATTTTCTGTCAATTACGCCATCGCGACTGTCTGCTTGTAGGCGGCGGCGATGTGGCTGAACGCAAAGCGCGCTTGCTGTTAGAAGCAGGAGCCCGACTCACCGTTAACGCCCTGGCTTTTGCCCCGCAGTTTGAGGCCTGGGAAAAAGAAGGGATGCTCACGCTGGTGCAGGGGGGGTTTAATGAATCCCTGCTTGATACCTGCTGGCTGACCATTGCCGCCACGGATGACGATGAAGTGAATCAGCGCGTCAGCGACGCCTGTGAAGCGCGCCGCATCTTCTGTAACGTGGTGGATGCTCCGAAGGAAGCCAGCTTTATCATGCCGTCGATCATTGACCGTTCGCCGCTGATGATTGCGGTATCGTCCGGCGGCCGCTCTCCCGTTCTGGCCCGCCTGCTGCGGGAAAAACTGGAAGCCATCCTGCCGCAGCATCTTGGCCAGATTGCCCACTATGCCGGGCAGCTGCGTTCCCGGGTTAAGCAAACCTTCGCGACCGTGGGCGAACGCCGTCGCTTCTGGGAAAAATTCTTTGTGAATGACAGGCTGGCCCAGTCGCTGGCGAATCAGGATCATAAAGCGGTGGAAGAGACGACGGCGCAGTTGCTCTGCGAGCCGCTGGATCATCGTGGTGAAGTGGTGCTGGTGGGTGCCGGCCCGGGCGATGCCGGTTTGCTGACGCTGAAAGGGCTGCAGCAGATCCAGCAGGCGGATATTGTGGTTTATGACCGTCTGGTCTCCGATGAGATAATGAACCTGGTCCGCCGCGATGCTGACCGCGTATTTGTCGGTAAACGTGCCGGGTACCACTGTGTGCCGCAGGAGGAGATTAACCAGATCCTGCTGCGCGAAGCGCAAAAAGGAAAACGCGTGGTGCGCCTCAAGGGTGGCGATCCGTTTATCTTTGGTCGCGGCGGTGAAGAGCTGGAAACGTTGTGCAACGCGGGTATTCCGTTTTCCGTGGTGCCGGGCATCACGGCAGCCTCCGGCTGCTCAGCTTACTCGGGCATTCCGCTGACCCACCGTGACTATGCCCAGAGCGTACGCCTGGTGACGGGACACCTGAAAACCGGCAGTGAGCTGGACTGGCATAACCTGGCCGCCGAAAAACAGACGCTGGTGTTCTATATGGGGTTAAACCAGGCCGCGACCATTCAGGCCAAACTGCTTGAGCACGGCATGGAAGAGGATATGTCCGTCGCGCTGGTGGAAAACGGCACGTCCATTAAGCAGCGCGTGGTGAACGGCGTGCTGACCCAGTTAGGTGAGCTGGCACAGCAGGTTGAAAGCCCGGCGCTGATTATTGTCGGACGCGTGGTGGAGCTGCGCGATAAACTGAATTGGTTCTCGAATCACTAACGCATATTCCCCCTTCCCGGAGTAGTCCTTATGCGGACTACTCCCCTCTTACCGCTCTCGATAACATACCGCCCGCGAAATGGAATTTTTCCATTTATTCCCTCACGTTAGATCCAATTTTCGGTTTTTCAGACAAGGAATGCGTATGTTTAAACTGGCAAAAGCCGCCGTTCTGGTAGGCATGTTATCGACTCTGACCGCCTGCACCGGTCACGTTCAAAATACCAAAAATAACTGCAGCTATGATTACCTGCTGCACCCGGCAATTTCCATTTCTAAGATCATCGGTGGCTGCGGCCCGGCCGCACAGCAGTAAGCGTTTTTCAGGCGTAAAAAAACCGGGAATGTCCCGGTTTTTTGTCTGGCTCAGCGCGTTTTTTGTCGGGGAGCGCTCATGCTTACCCGACAAAACAGGGTTACGGTTTACCCACAAACCCAATCGCCTGGTACACCGCTTTAAGGGTTTCAGACGCGCGGGCACTGGCTTTTTCCGCGCCCTCTTTCATCACTTTCTGCAGGAAAGCTTCGTCGTTACGGTAGCGGTGATAACGCTCCTGCAGCTCGGTCAGCATGCCGGAAACAGCATCCGCCACTTCCCCTTTCAGGTGACCATACATCTTGCCTTCGAAGTGTAGTTCCAGCTCAGGAATGCTCTGACCCGTCACACCGGAGAGGATATCCAGCAGGTTGGAGACGCCCGCTTTGTTCTGCACGTCGTAACGCACAACAGGTGGCTCATCGGAGTCGGTCACCGCACGCTTGAGCTTTTTAACCACCGATTTCGGGTCTTCCAGCAGGCCGATAACGTTGTTGCGGTTATCGTCAGACTTGGACATCTTCTTGGTTGGCTCCAGCAGCGACATTACGCGTGCGCCGGATTTTGGAATGAACGGCTCAGGCACTTTGAACACGTCGCCATACAGCGCGTTAAAGCGCTGGGCGATATCGCGGCTCAGTTCCAGATGCTGTTTCTGATCTTCGCCAACCGGCACCTGGTTGGTCTGGTACAGCAGAATGTCTGCTGCCATCAGTACCGGGTAATCAAACAGACCGGCGTTGATGTTTTCTGAGTAGCGCGCGGATTTATCCTTGAACTGCGTCATGCGGCTCAGTTCGCCGAAGTAGGTGTAGCAGTTTAGCGCCCAGCCCAGCTGCGCATGCTCTGGAACGTGAGACTGAACGAAAATGGTGCTCTTCTCAGGATCAATTCCGCAGGCCAGATACAGCGCCAGGGTGTCCAGGGTGGCTTTACGCAGCTTCTCAGGATCCTGACGTGCAGTGATAGCATGCAGATCTACGATGCAGTAAATGCAATGGTAATCATCCTGCATGCTGACCCACTGACGTAACGCACCCATGTAGTTACCAATGGTCAATTCACCTGACGGCTGTGCGCCACTAAAAACGATGGGCTTAGTCATTATTCAATTCCTGATTATCACTGTGCGAAAGCCCGAGTGCGGGCAACAAATCTTTGAAGTGGTCGAACACGACGTCCGGCTCACTCAGCGTGATGGCCTCACCGTAGTTGTAGCCATAGGTTAATCCCACTGAAGGACAACCCGCCGCCCTGGCAGCCAGAATATCATTGCGGGAATCACCGACAAAGAGCAGCTCCGCGGGCGTTAAGGATAATTTTCCTGCCACCAGCAGTAACGGTTCCGGATGCGGCTTTTTGTTCTGCACATCATCACCGCCAACAATGACGGAAAAATACTTTGCGATGTCCAGCGCTTCCAGCAGAGGGGCGACAAAAGGTGTCGGTTTGTTTGTCACCAGTCCCAGCGGAATGCCGTTGGCATGAAGCGCACTCAGCGTTTCTGCGACATCCGGGAACAGGAAACTGCCCTCTTCGACCGTCTCTTCATAGAAACGATTAAACAATTTACGCAGGATACGCAGCTGTTCTTCCTGCGGGATATCCGCATGATCCACGCTCGGTTTACCCTGTGCGGAACGCTGGGACACACGCTCCTGGCGGGCCCATGTCAACGCGCGCTCCATCAGGACATCGGCGCCATTGCCAATCCACGTGATGACACGCTCTTCGCCCGCAACGGGCAGTTCAAGAGCATACAGCGCCTGGTCTACGGCGCTGGTTAAGCCCGGCGCGCTGTCGACCAGCGTGCCGTCGAGGTCAAATGCGATACCCCGTGTTGCCTGCAATTTATCCATGACTTACCTTCGCCAGTTCACGGCGCATTTCATCAATGACTTTTTTGTAATCCGGTTGGTCGAAAATCGCTGAACCTGCAACGAACATATCCGCGCCCGCTGCCGCAATTTCACCAATGTTATTCACTTTTACGCCACCGTCGACTTCCAGACGAATGTCGTAACCTGACTCATCAATACGACGGCGCACTTCACGCAGTTTATCCAGCGTATGAGGGATAAACGACTGACCGCCAAAGCCCGGGTTAACGGACATCAGCAAAATGACATCCAGCTTATCCATCACATGGTCGAGATAGCTCAGCGGCGTAGCCGGGTTGAAAACCAGACCCGCTTTACAGCCATTCTCTTTGATGAGCTGCAGCGTGCGATCCACATGTTCAGACGCTTCAGGGTGGAAGGTGATGATACTGGCTCCCGCAGCGGCAAAATCAGGCACGATACGGTCAACCGGTTTCACCATCAGATGAACGTCAATCGGCGCGGTAATACCGTAGTTACGCAGCGCTTTAAGCACCATCGGGCCAATGGTCAGATTAGGAACGTAGTGGTTATCCATAACGTCGAAATGGACGACATCCGCGCCCGCCGCGAGTGCTTTTGCAGTGTCTTCACCCAGGCGGGCAAAATCGGCCGACAGAATTGAGGGAGCAATCAAAAACTGTTTCATCCGCATCTCCTTGAAATGTGTTTACCGGCGGGCAAAACGGCTCAGGGGCGATAAAGCGCCAGGAGTTCGTCCACCTTTTTACGTGTGCCGCCGTTGCTGCTTATGCTACGCCGCACTTTAACCTGAAAATGCTTCGCGGCTTTGTACCATTCGCGCGTATCAGGGGTATCGTGATTCGAAATTAACACCGGAATTCTTTTGCTGACCAGCTTTTCCGCCATCTCCGCCAGACGGGCCTGCTCGGCCGGACTGAAGCTGTTGGTGTGATAAGCGGTGAAATTTGCCGTCGCGGACAGCGGTGCGTAAGGCGGGTCGCAATAGACCACCGAGTTTACACCAGCCAGCTCCATGCACTCTTCATAGGAGAGGCAGTGGAATTCGGCATTCTGCGCTTTTTTAGCAAAGTGATACAACTCATCCTGTGGGAAATACGGACGCTTATAACGGCCAAACGGCACGTTAAATTCACCACGAAGATTATACCGGCACAGACCGTTGTAGCCGTGTCGATTGAGATAGAGGAACAACAGCGCCCGGCGGAACGGATCCTGACTCTGATTAAACTCAGTGCGGAACTGGTAGTAAACGTCCGGATTATTGTGCTCGGGTGTAAACAGCTTCCGAGCCTCTTCCACGTACTCGTCGGTCCGCAGCTTGACGATGTTGTAGAGGCTGATGAGGTCGCTGTTGATATCCGCCAGGATATAACGAGAAAAATCGGTATTCAGGAATACCGATCCAGCGCCCACAAAGGGCTCGATAAGACACTCGCCTTTCGGCAGGTGCTTTTTAATATCATCAAGCAGGGGGTATTTCCCCCCTGCCCATTTCAGAAAAGCGCGATTTTTTTTCATGCTGACTAACTGATTACACCTTCTCCGGCTGTGGAGAAAGCTCCGACAGCATCCTGCGCTTTAAACATTACTTCAGATCAGCCTGAACCTGATGAATTGGCTTAGCCCATGGGTTTTTCGCCTGAACGTCGGCTGGCAGCGTTGCGACAGCACGTTTCGCTTCATCTTTTGAAGCATAAACGCCACTTACCAGCACGTACCACGGCTGACCATTACGGGTGGTCTGATAAACCACATAGTTTTTCAGATTCGTTTTCTTCGCCCAACCGTTGAGGTTGTCATAGTTAGACGAACTGCTCAGCTGCAGCGTGTAATTGCTGGACGGGGCTGACTTCAGCGAACCGACGTTACCTGCAGTCTTGCCTGCTGCGGCGCTGGTTGTTGCCGTTGCTGCAGGTGCAGTAGGTGCAGTTGCAGCTGGTGCCGAAGTGGCAGCCGGTGCCGTGGTGGTCGCCGTTGCTTTCGGTGCTGTCTGCGTAACCGGTGCTTTTGCCGGTTCGCTCACCGTGGCCGTTTCAGTACGTTTTGTCTGAGCTGGCGCTTTCACTTCAGGCGCTTTGACGACTGCCTGAGGTTTGGTTTCACGCTTAGGTTCAATCACAGCCTGCTTACGTTCAGGACGGGTCGCAGGTTGCGTCTGGCGCGGTTTGGTTTCGGTTGCAGCCGTTTGCGGCTGAGCGTTACCACCGCGGATCGGTGCAACGGTCGCAGGTTCAGTTGGCAGCGTAGAGTTAACCACGGCATTGTCCACCTGCGCCTGATTTTGCGGCTGCGTCAGGGCATTGTTCAGGTCGCCCTGAACTTCTACACGCTGCTGGCCTTCCGGCGTGGCAGGTGCCTGACCCTGTGCGGGGGTAGAAGAAACTGGCGGCAGAGAAACATCCTGCGGCTGTGTTGTATTTCCGGCAGTCTGCTCGGCGGAGGTGGTACCCGGCGCTGGCTGCGCACCATTCGCCTGATCGGTCGCATCGTTACCAGAGAGGCTGATGCTCTTCTCAGTGGATGCCGCTTGCTCACCGGAAGGGGTCGAAGGCGCTTTTAGCGCAGAACCAATACCGACAATCAGCAGCACGAGCACCAGAACGCCGAGTCCCATCATGATGTACTGGCGGGAGGCGGGTTTCTGCGCAGCGGCTTTTTTACGTTTACGTGGGCGACGCTCTACAGGCTCTTCGTCCATTGAATCTTCTTCGGACTCATAACCCTCTTCTTCTCGCTCATCACGCGCGTTGCGGCTACGCGAAGGGCGACGATCGTCTGCATCCAGATCAACATCGTCAAAGTTGATCTGCGGCTCGTTATCACGTTCTGAAGATTGACGAGAACGACCAGTACGACGATCGCTGGGATCGGGTTTCAGCTCGTCTTCTGGTTTGAATTCATCCATTTAACACCCCACTCAAAGGCTTATGCCAACGACTTTGCATTTCGCCTGAAGCTAAACGACCACCTGTAACAGTGGCCTGACCTTTCTAGTTGTTACGCCTGCTGACAGTCAGCAATAGCGCCAAGAACCACATCATGCGGCACTCCGCCGCGTACTTCACTCTTCCCTATTGCAAGCGGGAGTACAAGACGCATCTCACCTGCCAATACTTTTTTATCGCGCATCATGTGGGGTAAATACGCTTGTGCCGACATCTCTTTCGGCCCGGTTACCGGCAAGCCCGCACGCCCAAGCAGCGTGATGATGCGTGCCGTCTCTTCCGGTTTAAACTGCCCCAGACGTTCAGAAGTTCGGGCAGCCATTACCATTCCGGCAGCGACTGCTTCACCGTGAAGCCAGTTACCGTAACCCATTTCGGCTTCAATCGCGTGACCAAACGTATGCCCAAGATTCAGTAAAGCACGTAAGCCCGTTTCACGCTCGTCTGCAGCGACAACTTCCGCTTTCAGCTCACAACAACGACGAATGCAGTAAGCCAGTTTCGCCTCATCCAGGCGCAGCAACGCATCCATATTCTCTTCCAGCCAGTCAAAGAACTCGCCATCCAGAATAATGCCGTATTTGATCACTTCAGCCAGGCCAGAAGACAGCTCGCGTTTCGGTAGGGTTTTCAGACAGTCGAGATCCACCACCACCGATGCCGGCTGGTAGAACGCGCCAATCATATTTTTACCGAGCGGATGGTTAACGGCCGTTTTGCCGCCGACAGAAGAGTCGACCTGAGACAGTAACGTGGTAGGGATTTGAATAAAACGCACACCACGTTGATAACTTGCAGCCGCAAAGCCCGTCAGATCGCCCACAACACCGCCGCCCAGGGCAAGCAGTGTTGTATCGCGACCATGCGGTTTTTGCAGCAATGCGGTAAAGACGGTATCCAGTACCGCCAGGCTTTTATACTGCTCGCCATCGGGCAGAATCACACTGTCGACTTTAACGCCCGCCTGTTCAAGCAGGTGGCGAACGCAGTCGAGATAAAGCGGAGCCAGCGTCTCATTGGTGACCAGCATCGCCTGATCACCCGCTTTCAGTGGTAAAAAGGAAGCTGGGTCGTTAAACAAACCAGCCGCGATGGTGATTGGGTAACTACGTTCCCCGAGAGTAACTGTAATCCTCTCCATGACGCGACATCCACCTTTAATGCTTTTACCCGCAGGCGATTGTATATAAAGCCAGAATCAGTTGCTTTCCAGCATATGAATAATCTGGTTTGCAACCACTTTAGCGCTCTGATCGTCAGTACGAATGGTCACATCAGCAATCTCTTCGTACAGCGGATTGCGTTCATCGGCCAACGCTTCCAGAACTTCGCGTGGTGGCGTTTCAACCTGCAGCAACGGGCGCTTTTTATCGCGCTGCGTACGTGCCAGCTGTTTTTCGATGGTCGTCTCGAGATAGACCACTACGCCACGGGCGGAGAGACGGTTGCGGGTTTCGCGAGATTTGACAGAGCCACCGCCTGTTGCCAGAACAATGCCCTGCTTTTCCGTGAGTTCGTTGATCACTTTTTCTTCTCGGTCACGGAAACCTTCTTCGCCTTCTACGTCGAAAACCCAGCCCACATCAGCTCCGGTTCGTTTCTCAATCTCTTGATCAGAATCGTAAAATTCCATATTGAGTTGTTGAGCTAACTGACGCCCAATAGTGCTTTTGCCGGCACCCATAGGCCCAACCAGAAAGATATTGCGTTTCTCTGCCATTTTATCGGTACTACTAAGACTATTCGTTAATGGTAATCCCCGCTTCGCAGACACCCGGCGTAGCAGGACATGAACTGAAACCTCATATGCAATAGAGCGAGAGTCAGACTAAAAATTATCTCAATACTCCGGCTTGTTTGGCAACTGATTAAATCACCGCACCAGACGCATAAGGCAATAAGACGTAAGTCCAACTCAAATCGGTACTCCTTGTATGCTAATTCATGCCCCACGTCAAACATCTGCAACAATCTGAATGCAAAATCATTGGGAGGATCGTGACTCTTCAGCGAATACCGACCAGTCGTGGTGTAATAAACACCACTAACTCCCGTCGTTCATTGTCCTTTCCGTCATGGCGAAAAAGCTGTCCAAGCCACGGGATGTTGCCCAGCCCGGGCACGCGATCGCTTCCGGTTTTATTCTTTTGCGAAAAAATTCCGCCCAGCGCCAGCGTTTCTCCACTTTTTACTTCCACCTGGGTTTCAATTTCTTGTTTATCGATGGCGAGCGTTTCACCATCGGCCTGCTGCAGCACCTGTCCTGGCATATTTTCACTGATGTGCAGCTTCAGGCGTACGCGACCGCCGGGCAGCACCACCGGCGTCACCTCCATGCCTAACACCGCCTCTTTAAATTCCACGGAGGTCGCCCCGCTGTCACCGCTGGAGACCTGATATGGGATCTCACTGCCCTGCTTAATACTGGCCGGTTGCATATGCGAGGCCAGCAGTCGCGGGCTGGCGATGATATCGACCTGCTGCTTTTGCTCCAGCGCCGACAACTCCAGATCCAGCAGCCTGCCGTTAATCCGCCCAATGTTAAAACCCACATGGGTGGTGGCGTTTGCCACGGACAGATCGCTGCCAAGCGTTGTGAGTTGCCCGACTTTGCCCGCCTCCGTTGCGTCGGCGAGATTCCACTTCACCCCCAGCTCACGCAGGCTTTTTTCATTGATGGTCACGATATGCGCCGCCAGTTCCACCTGCTCGACAGGGATATCCATCTGTGTCGCCCAGTGCTGCAGCGTATCAAGCACCGCCTGGTTATCCCGTATCAGCAGACGGTTCGTGCGCTTGTCGACAGACAAACTCCCCTTTGGACTGAGCAGTTTTTCCGCCGCTTTTTGCAGCTCCCCGGCGTCAGCGTAAGAAAAAGGTATGCTGTGCGAGACCAGCGGCGCATCAAGCTGTCGGCGTGTCCGCTCCTGCTCTTTGCGCTCCAGCTGTTCACGCTGCCAGGCTGCGGTGTGAACATAAAAAATGCCCCCTTCTTCATGCAGAACAAGCCCGGCGCTGGTGACGACCGTCTGTAGCGCCTGTCGCCAGGGGACGCGTGTCAGATTGAGCGACAGCGTGCCGCTGACATCTGGCGATACCACCAGATTACGGTTCTCCTGTGCGACCAGCGCCTGTAGCACCTGCACCACCGGTACCTCATCCACCACCAGCGTGACCGGCTTTGGCGCGGCGGCCCACAGCGGATGACTGAACGCCAGCAGCCACAGCGTTATCCTTATGTTCATTCTTTTTCGTTCCTTCTCGTTGCCACGTCCATTGTCTGGGTTCACATGCATCCCCCACATCGACGACCAGTTCCCTTTCATTGAGGGCCGTTACCCGCCAGCCCACCGGGAGATGCTGTTGCGGTGTCAGGCGATGCCAGCGCTTTTGCCCGTCCTGTAAAATGCCAGTGTCCTGCGTGCTGCCCACCATCCCGTGGTAATGCCACTGCGCCAGTTGCCCTACCGCACAAGGGTCATCCGGCGGGCGAAAAGGATCCCGCATCCCGGTCACTAACAGGGCGCAACACACCAGCAGGCAACGCGCGCTATTTTGCATGCTGCTCCTCCAGCTCCACCCGCAGGCGTAATGCCGAACCCTGTGCAGAGAGAGCAAAGGCGGCAACCTGAACATCCCACTGCGCCAGCCGGGTGAAAACAGTCGGGATGGCCTGCCATTCAGCATCCAGCGTCAGTTCCCCTCCGTTTTGCAACGGCTTCCAGTGAACCAGTCTTGTACCCGCCCCATGAAACTCGAGTGGCGAAAAAGGCGTCATTACCGTGGCTTCACGGGGGGCGTGACGCCGCGGCACATGACTGGCGGCGGGCCATAGCGAGACATTAGCCTGTGCGGCCTCGCTGACCTGCCGCTGAAGTTCAGCCACCTGCTTTGTTACCGGTCGAATCACCATGCCCCACGTCATACTCCCCAGAAAGAGAACGCTCAGACACCAGCACAGCACCCGCCATCGGGGGCTACTTTCGCACCAGCGTTCGAACAAGATTTCCACGCATTAGCCCTCGCTTCGCAGATGAAAGGTGAACCTCCAGCGCCCCTGGTCGTCCTGCTGTAATTCCCCCGTCGGCCCCGGGGTAAACCCCACCATCTTTCCGAGCCCATCCCGCAGAGCAGAGAGCGCGGGGAGTGTTGCGGCATATCCGGTTAACATCAGTGAAGGGGGCTGATAGCGCAGTTCGGTCAGCCAGACCTGGGATGGCATCATCCCGGCAAAGGACTCCAGCACCGGCTGCCAGGCGCGTCGTTGAGGCGCTGGCGCGGGCGTCGGCGTCTCCGTGCCTGACCTTGTACGAGACACCAGCGCCTGCTGCACGGACTGCATGCCCGCCAGTTGAATATGCAACGCACGCGTCATCACGAGAGGATTCATCCGCAGGCTGAAAACCCCCATCAGTATCAGCAGCCACGTAGCGACAAACAGTACGCCCCAGAATCGCAGGCAGCGCACGCGTCGCTGCCGCCGCCACGGCAGAAAGTTCGTCATGCTCATTCCGGTACCTCACTCATGGCCAGCGCCAGCGCGACGGTATAATCAGCGCCGCACGCCGGCAGAGGAGCATGGCAACGAACCAGCGCGTCCCAGGGGTCTCGCTGACTATCAAAGAGGGCAATGTCCTGCGGCGTGAGGGCCAGCAGTGCCGCGAGATCGGCCACGTTTTCCGCTTCCGTGGTAAAACGCCGTCCCCACTGATGGCGCATCGCCCACAGCCACTGATGCCCATCCCGCCAGGCGACACACTGCGCCGGCGCTACCGCAGGGAGAAGATTCGCCAGCGCACTGGCATCCGGGGTGATCGTCACGAGCCGTAAACGCAACATCTTTGCCAGCGTCAGCAGGGGGTGAATTTCGTTGTTTTGTGCCGCGGTGACATGGAATGTATTGCTGAATGTATCCTGCGCATAATCAAAACAGAGCGTGTCAGCAGCCATCTCCAGTTCACGCGCGAGCGTCGCCCCCAGCCAGGAGAGCTGTTCGCTGTCGCGCAGCGCCACGCCCGGACGGGGGAGCGATCGTTGCAGCGTGCGGGCCGCCGGAAATGAGAGAAACACCCGGTGGGAGTGGGGCAACGTTTTCCGCCAGTCGCGCAGGGCGTCAACCAGTTGTTCAGGCTGGCAAATTTTGCCATCCCGGATAATCCCGTCGGCCAGAGTGATCGCCCACCAGCGGCACAAACGCCAGCCCGACCGCTCCCGGGCCAGCGCCACTATCTGCACCCTATCCTGTTGAATATGAACGCCTGTTTGCCATGTTTTAAAAGCCATGCTTCACGATCTCCTTATCGCCCGTCAGGTGACGGCTATATCAATGAATCAGGCTTGCCTTTATACTACCGCGCGATTGTTTAGAAACTGCCCAAGTGAAACCAAATGGGAAATCTCCGGTGAAGTTCGTAAAGTATTTATTAATCCTTGCAGTCTGTTGCATTCTGCTGGGAGCAGGCTCGATTTATGGTTTGTACAAATATATTGAGCCGCAGCTGCCTGATGTCGCTACGCTTCGCGATGTGCGACTCCAGATCCCGATGCAGGTCTACAGCGCCGATGGCGAGTTAATGGCGCAGTACGGCGAAAAGCGTCGTATCCCGCTGACCTTAAATCAATTTCCGCCCGTAATGGTCAAAGCCTTTATCGCTACCGAGGACAGCCGTTTTTACGAGCACCACGGTGTCGATCCGGTGGGGATTTTCCGTGCTGCAAGTATTGCGCTGTTCTCCGGTCATGCCTCTCAGGGGGCAAGTACCATTACACAGCAGCTGGCGCGTAACTTCTTCCTTAGCCCAGAAAAGACCCTGACCCGTAAGATCAAAGAGGTGTTCCTTGCGATCCGTATTGAGCAGTTGTTAAGCAAAGACGAGATCCTTGAGCTGTACCTCAATAAAATCTACCTCGGCTACCGCGCCTACGGTGTTGGTGCGGCCGCGCAGGTGTACTTTGGTAAACCTGTCGAGCAGCTGACGTTAAGCGAAATGGCGACCATTGCCGGTCTGCCTAAAGCGCCATCGACCTTCAACCCGCTCTACTCGCTTGAACGCGCTACGGCGCGTCGTAACGTCGTTCTGTCACGTATGCTGAGCGAAGGCTATATCAGCCAGAGCGAGTACGAACAGGCGCGCAACGATGTCATCGATGCCAACTACCATGCGCCGGAGATTGCCTTCTCTGCCCCTTATCTCACCGAAATGGTGCGTCAGGAGATGGTGAGCCGCTACGGCGATAAAGCCTACGAAGATGGCTACCGCGTTTACACCACCGTGACCCGCAACGTTCAGCAGGCGGCTCAGGAAGCGGTGCGTAACAACGTGATGGATTACGACATGCGCCACGGTTATCGCGGCCCGTCGAATGTGCTGTGGAAAGTCGGCGAAAGCGCCTGGGACAGCAAAAAAATCACCAGTACGCTGAAAGCGCTGCCCACCTATGGCCCGCTCCTTCCTGCCGTGGTGACTCAGGCCGATCCGCAGGAAGCGGTGGCAACGCTGGCGGATGGAACGTCTGTCTCCCTGCGTATGGACGGGATCCGATGGGCTCGCCCGTACCGCTCAGACACCCTGCAAGGCCCGACGCCGCGTAAAGTGACGGATGTCGTCCAGACCGGACAGCAAATCTGGGTACGCAAGGTGGGCGACAGCTGGTGGCTGGCGCAGGTGCCAGACGTTAACTCGGCCCTGGTGTCTATCAATCCGCAGAACGGTGCCGTGCTGGCCCTGGTCGGTGGGTTCGATTTCAACCAGAGCAAATTTAACCGCGCCACCCAGGCGTTGCGTCAGGTTGGCTCTAACATCAAGCCGTTCCTCTACACCGCAGCCATGGATAAGGGACTGACCCTCGCCAGTATCCTGAACGACGTGCCTATCTCCCGCTGGGATGCCGGTGCCGGTTCTGACTGGCAGCCGAAGAACTCACCGGCGGAATATTCAGGCCCTATTCGTCTTCGTCAGGGTCTTGGGCAGTCGAAAAACGTGGTGATGGTGCGCGCAATGCGTGCGATGGGTGTCGACTATGCCGCGGAATATCTGCAACGCTTCGGTTTCCCGGCTCAGAACATCGTGCGCACCGAATCGCTGGCGTTAGGCTCTGCGTCCTTTACGCCGCTTCAGGTGGCGCGGGGGTACTCGGTGATGGCTAACGGCGGCTTCCTGATTGACCCGTACTTCATCAGTAAAATCGAGAACGACCAGGGTGGCGTGCTGTTTGAAGCGAAGCCGAAAATTGCCTGCCCTGACTGCGATATTCCGGTCATTTACGGCAATACGCCAAAATCTGAAGTGATTGAAAACAAGGACATGGAAGACGTTGCCGTGTCTCAGGAGCAGACGAACCCTGTGTTGCCGCAGCCGCAGCTGGAACAGGCTAACCAGTCGCTGGTGGCGCAGAGCGGGGCACAGGAGTATGCACCGCATGTCATCAACACGCCGCTGTCGTTCCTGATAAAGAGCGCGCTGAACACCAACATCTTCGGCGAACCTGGCTGGCAAGGGACCGGCTGGCGGGCAGGACGTGATTTACAGCGCCATGATATCGGCGGTAAAACGGGGACAACAAACAGCTCGAAAGATGCGTGGTTCTCCGGTTACGGCCCGGGCGTGGTGACGTCAGTCTGGATCGGTTTTGACGATCATCGCCGTGATTTAGGCCGCACCACGGCTTCAGGCGCGATTAAAGATCAGATTTCTGGCTACGAAGGCGGCGCGAAGAGTGCGCAACCGGCCTGGGATGCCTATATGAAATCCGTGCTGGAAGGCGTTCCGGAGCAACCGCTGACGCCACCACCGGGCGTGGTTACCGTCAATATCGACCGCAGCACCGGGCAGCTCGCCAATGGCGGCAATAGCCGTGCAGAGTATTTCATCGAGGGCACGCAGCCGACCACACAGGCGGTGCATGAGGTGGGTACAGAAATCATTGATAACGGCGAAACGCACGAGTTGTTCTAACGGGCAACGTAAAAACGGCAACCTCAGGTTGCCGTTTTTTTTGTTCTGTCATAAGTTGCGGACATCAGGCTGTTATAACCGCCCCTGCCCCTTCAGCCATTCGCGTACCAGGAACAGCGCGCTCACGTTGCGGGCCTCGTTAAAGTCAGGGTCTTCAAGCAGGTCCATCATATGGGCCAGCGGCCAGCGAACCTGTGGCAGTGGCTCCGGCTCGTCCCCTTCCAGCGATTCTGGATAGAGATCCTCAGCAACCACAATGTTCATTTTGCTGGAAAAATAGGAGGGTGCCATGCTCAGTTTTTTCAGGAACGTCAGTTCGTTCGCGCCAAAACCGACCTCTTCTTTCAGCTCGCGATTGGCCGCCTCAAAGACCGTTTCACCCGGATCGATGAGCCCTTTCGAGAACCCAAGTTCGTAAGATTCGGTTCCCACGGCATACTCGCGGATTAAGATCAGATGGTCGTCGACGACAGGAACAATCATCACCGCTTCGCGCGAAGAAGGGCGCATACGTTCGTAAACGCGACGCACACCGTTGCTGAACTCCAGATCCACACTTTCGACATTAAACAGGCGCGATTTTGCGACTGTTTCAACATTCAGAATGGTGGGTTTTTGTAGTGGTTTGCTCATCGTGATGGGGTCTTAGCAGTGGGAACTGGCTTTATTGTGCGATACACCGCACGGTTTCGGCAATGTCAATTGTTCTGTATTTACATTTATGCAACGTAACAGGAATCAATCCTCAATTCAAAACAAATGTCAAGAGGTTGAAATGTTTCCAGGAATTTGCTGATATCGCGCCATAACAGGCTTTGCTATCATCATCGGTCACTGGGATGCGCTTCAGAATGCTCAAGTTCGACTCCATACTTGCCGATAGCCAACCACAGACTCTCATTCAATGTTAAAGGTGCTACTGACTACACCTGTAAGAAGATAAGTAAGATGGGGAAAGCATGAGCACCATTTTGATTGTTCTCGCTGCTATGCTGGCCGGCGCATTGGTTGCAGGGTGGGTATACAGGCGTCGCGTAAGGCGTCGTTACCGGCTGCCCTTTTTAAACGCCTTTGCCGGTGCGACGACGCGTAAACTGACGCAAGAAGAGCGCGATGCAGTAGAAAACTATCTCGAAACACTGAACCGTTCTCAGTTAACACCTGGGCCGACGGGGGCAACTGCTGCGCCGGTGGCGATCAAGTTAAATGCGCAAAGTGACACAGTGCTCAGTGTGACGCGCTCCATCACCCGCTATGGCATCACCACAGACGATCCCAATAAATGGCGCTATTACCTGGATTCGGTTGAAGTGCATCTGCCCCCGTCCTGGGAGCAGTACATTAATGACGAAAACAGCGTAGAGCTGATCCATACCGATTCGTTGCCGCTGGTTATCTCGCTCAACGGCCATACGTTGAATGAATATCTTCAGGAAGCCCCGCGTTTTGCGCTGGAACGCGCAAGCTCAACGCAGGCCTCCATTCGTGGCGAAGAGACAGAGCAGATCGAGCTGTTGAACATTCGCCAGGAGACGCATGAAGAGTACGCCCTGAGCCGCCCTGACGGCATTCGCGAAGCGATTCTGATCGTGGCCGCGTTCCTGCTCTTTTTCATCTGCCTGCTGACGCCGGATGTGTTTGTCCCCTGGCTGGCTGGCGGTGCGGTGCTGTTGCTGGCAGCCGGACTGTGGGGGCTCTTTGCCCCGCCGGCAAAAACCTCGCTACGTGAGATCCACTGCCTGCGCGGTACTCCTAAGCGCTGGGGTCTGTTCGGTGAGAGTGACCAGGAGCACCTCAATAATATCTCGCTCGGTATTATCGATCTTATCTACCCGCGCCACTGGCAGCCGTGGATTGCCCAGGATTTAGGGCAGAAAACCGATATCGATATCTATCTTGACCGCCATGTGGTGCGCCAGGGGCGCTTTTTATCCCTGCATGATGAAGTAAAAAATTTCCCGCTTCAGCACTGGTTACGCAGTGCGGTCATTGCCGGGGGGGCAGCGCTGGTCTTTATCATGCTTCTGCTGTTTGTCCCGCTGGATATGCCCATTAAATTTACCCTGTCATGGATAAAAGGGGCGCAAACCATTGAGGCAACCAGCGTCAACCAACTGGACGAGGCTGGCGTGCGGGTCGGTGATACGCTGCGCCTGAAGGGCACCGGGATGTGTAACATTCATACGCCTGGCGCATGGAATACGCGTCAGAGCTCGCCGTTCATGCCGTTCGATTGCTCGCAAATTATCTGGAATGATGCGCCGCCGCTGCCGCTGCCTGAATCTGAGGTTGTCAATAAAGCCACGTCGCTTACCCAGACGGTCAACCGCCAGCTGCACCCGAAACCCGATGACGACTCACGCGTGAGCCCTGCCCTGCGCTCGGCCATTCAGAAATCGGGGATGGTGCTTCTGGACGACTTTGGTGACATCGTTCTGAAAACGCAGGATTTGTGTTCCGCTCAGGACGAATGCGTACGTCTCAAAAACGCCCTTGTGAACCTGGGTAACAGTAAAGACTGGGATTCGCTGGTGAAACGCGCGGAAGCGGGCCGGCTGGATGGCGTTAACGTGCTGCTGCGTCCGGTCAGCGCCGAGTCGCTGGATAATCTGGTCGCCACGTCAACCGCACCCTTCGTGATGCGCGAAACCACCCGCGCGGCGCAGGCGTTGAACAGCCCGGCACCGGGTGGCTTTGTGATCGTCAGTGATGAAGGGAGCGACCTGGTCGATCAGCCATACCCGCAGGTCGCACTTTATGACTACCCGGCTCAGGAACAATGGGGCCAGTTCCAGCGCCTGGCGCAGATGCTGATGCAGACGCCGTTTAGCGCTGAAGGGATTGTGACGAGTATCTTTACCGATGCCAACGGCACGCGCCACATCGGCCTGCACCGCATGCCGGACAGCGCAGGCCTGTGGCGCTACATCGGCACCTCGCTGCTGATGATTGCGATGCTGGTATGCATTTGCTGGAACGGTTTTATGGCGCTGCGTCGCTATCAGCGCTCACGCACCAGGCTTGCCGACATCCAGCAGTATTACGAAAATTGCCTTAACCCTAAGCTGATCCCCTCCTCTGAGAGCCTGATCTGATAACGTCGATGCGCGACAAGATGTGCTACCCTGTCGCGCACGTTTCTTCAGGCTGGAGTTCCCCCTTATGCATCTTGATATCGCCTGGCAGGAGGTTGATACCGTTCTGCTGGATATGGACGGCACGCTGCTCGATCTCGCCTTTGATAACTATTTCTGGCAAAAGCTGGTTCCGGAAACCTATGGTGAACAGCAGGGGATCTCCCCGGCAGAAGCGCAGGAATTCATTCGTTCGCAATATAGCGCGGTGCAGCATACGCTAAACTGGTACTGTCTTGACTACTGGAGCGAGCGCCTCGGTTTGGATATTTGTGCCATGACCACCGCCCAGGGCCCGCGCGCCGTACTGCGTGAGGATACCGTGCCTTTTCTGGATGCGCTGAAAGCGAGCGGCAAGCGCCGTATCTTGCTGACCAACGCCCATCCTCACAATCTGGCCGTGAAGCTGGAGCATACGGGTCTTGCTTCGCACCTTGATTTATTACTTTCCACCCACACATTTGGTTATCCGAAAGAGGATCAGCGGTTGTGGCATGCGGTGGCGGAAGAGACCGGTTTGCAGCCGGAACGCACGCTGTTTATTGATGACAGCGAGCCTATTCTGGATTCCGCGGCCAGGTTTGGCATTCGCTATTGTCTGGGCGTTACCAATCCTGACTCTGGCCTGGCTGAAAAAAGCTATCTGCGCCATCCGGGGCTGAACGACTATCGCCAGATGATCCCCTCACTGACCGTGAAGGAGAGGCCATGAAAGAAAAACCCTCTGAAGGGGTAAGACTGGATAAATGGCTGTGGGCGGCCCGTTTTTATAAAACGCGCGCCCTTGCCCGCGACATGATCGACGGCGGTAAAGTGCATTACAACGGCCAGCGCAGCAAACCGAGCAAGCTGGTCGAACTGAATGCCACCTTAACGCTGCGTCAGGGCAACGATGAACGTACCGTGGTGATTAAAGCCATTACTGAACAACGACGGCCCGCAACCGAAGCCGTACTGCTGTATGAAGAGACGGCTGAGAGCATTGAAAAACGCGAGAAGACCGCGCTGGCGCGCAAAATGAATGCGCTGACAATGCCCCACCCGGACCGGCGTCCGGATAAAAAAGAGCGCCGCGATCTGATGAAATTTAAACACGGTGAGACCGAGTAACCCTCACCTGCACGAGAGACTATTATGGCCCAACACGACCAATTACACCGCTATCTGTTTGAACAATTCGCCGTGCGCGGCGAGCTGGTCACCGTATCCGAAACCTGGAAACAGATTCTGGAAAACCACAACTACCCGCTGCCGGTGAAAACCCTGTTGGGCGAACTGCTGGTTGCCACCAGCCTGCTGACTGCCACCCTGAAATTTGCCGGGGATATCACCGTGCAATTGCAGGGTGATGGCCCTATGACCCTGGCGGTCATCAACGGTAATAACCAGCAGCAGATGCGTGGCGTGGCGCGCGTACAGGGCGATGTTCCTGAAAACGCGGACCTGAAAACGCTGGTGGGTAATGGCTATCTGGTCATCACCATCTCCCCGGAGGAAGGTGAGCGCTATCAGGGCGTGGTTGGCCTCGAAGGCGATACGCTGGCGGCCTGCCTGGAAGATTACTTCATGCGTTCTGAACAGCTGCCGACGCGTCTGTTCATCCGCACCGGTGAAGTAGACGGTCAGCCTGCTGCTGGCGGTATGCTGCTGCAGGTTCTGCCTGCGCAGGACGCGCAGACCAACGACTTCGAGCACCTCGCGACTCTGACGGAAACCGTCAAAGCAGAAGAGCTGTTCACCCTGTCGGCGACCGATGTCCTGTGGCGTCTTTATCACGAAGAAGAAGTGACGGTTTACGATCCACAGTCGGTGGAATTTAAGTGCACCTGTTCACGTGAACGCTGCGCTGGCGCGCTGAAGACCCTGCCGGATGAAGAGATCGACAGCATCATGGCGGAAGACGGCGAAATCGATATGCACTGTGACTACTGCGGTACGCACTACGTGTTCAATTCGATGGATATTGCTGAGATCCGCAACAACGCCTCCCCGGCGGATCCTCAGGTCCACTAAGCAAAGCCTGCCCTCACTTTGCCCTCTCCCTTTTGCGAGAGGGCAAAGTGCAAAAAAGCCCTCTCTGGCTGAATCGTTTTTAACACTGTAACTCTTACGTAATTTTCTTACGTGTATGCGATTACATTCACATTCCTTCCGATAAAATCACCAGCCATTAACCTTTTCGGAACATTTTCCCCAACCAAAAAGCGATTCCTGCGATAATCCGCCTGCCCTGTGACTGGAGTCGCAGCGTTTTCCGTTAGTAAGGGTTTTGTCCAGATGCGTAAATCTATGAGCCCCGTCGCGGTTAACAACCTCACAAAAACCCTACAATTTCAGACAGTACATATTGGCTAAGGAGCAGTGATATGCGTGTTACTGGTTTAACCCCGCAAGATCTCAAGGCTTATGGTATTCACGACGTCCAGGAAATCGTCTACAACCCCGATTACGATACGCTGTATCAGGAAGAGCTCAATCCAGCACTGGAAGGATACGAGCGAGGTGTGTTGACTAACCTTGGTGCTATCGCCGTCGATACCGGTATCTTTACCGGTCGTTCGCCGAAAGATAAATACATCGTCCGAGACGAGACCACCCGCGACACGCTGTGGTGGGCTGATAAAGGCAAAGGGAAGAACGATAACAAACCGCTCTCTCCGGAAACCTGGCAGCATCTGAAAGGGCTCGTTACCCATCAACTTTCCGGCAAGCGTCTGTTTATCGTTGATGCTTTCTGCGGCGCTAACGCCGACACCCGTCTTTCCGTGCGGTTTATCACTGAAGTGGCCTGGCAGGCGCATTTCGTGAAAAACATGTTTATTCGTCCTGACGACAAAGAGCTGCAGGATTTCACCCCTGACTTCATCGTGATGAACGGGGCGAAATGCACGAACCCACAGTGGAAAGAGCAGGGTCTTAACTCCGAGAACTTCATCGCCTTCAACCTGACCGAGCGTATTCAACTGATCGGCGGTACCTGGTATGGCGGCGAAATGAAGAAAGGGATGTTCTCGGTGATGAACTACCTGCTGCCGCTGCGCGGTATCGCCTCCATGCACTGTTCGGCAAACGTCGGTGAAAAAGGGGATGTGGCGGTGTTCTTCGGCCTGTCCGGCACCGGTAAAACCACCCTTTCTACCGATCCGAAACGTCGTCTGATTGGCGATGACGAGCACGGCTGGGATGATGACGGCGTGTTTAACTTCGAAGGGGGCTGCTACGCGAAGACCATTCGCCTGTCTGAAGAAGCGGAGCCAGATATCTTCCATGCCATCCGCCGCGATGCGCTGCTGGAAAACGTCACCGTGCGTGCCGATGGAACGATCGACTTCGACGATGCTTCGAAAACCGAAAACACCCGCGTGTCTTACCCTATTTACCACATCGACAACATCGTGAAGCCGGTGTCAAAAGCGGGCCACGCGACGAAGGTGATTTTCCTGACGGCAGATGCGTTCGGCGTGTTGCCTCCGGTGTCCCGCCTGACCGCCAGCCAGACGCAGTACCACTTCCTGTCTGGTTTTACCGCCAAACTGGCCGGTACCGAGCGCGGCGTGACGGAGCCAACGCCAACCTTCTCCGCCTGCTTCGGCGCAGCGTTCCTGTCGCTGCACCCGACGCAGTACGCGGAAGTGCTGGTCAAACGCATGCAGGCGTCCGGTGCACAGGCGTACCTGGTGAATACCGGCTGGAACGGCACCGGCAAACGTATCTCCATCAAAGATACCCGCGCCATTATCGACGCCATTCTGGATGGTTCACTCGATAACGCCGAAACCTTCACGCTGCCGATGTTTGATCTGGCAATCCCGACGGCGCTGCCGGGCGTAGAGACCCGTATTCTCGACCCACGCAATACCTACGGCTCACCGGAGCAGTGGCGTGAGAAAGCAGAATCGCTGGCGAAACTGTTTATTGAGAACTTCGAGAAGTATACCGATACCCCGGCAGGTGAAGCGCTGGTGAGTGCGGGACCGAAGCTGTAATACCTGACCCGACCTGCAAAAAAAAGGGTGGCTTTTGCCACCCTTTTTTAACTCTCTCTCACCTGCCCGCGCGTCACCGGCACCGGTAACCATGCGCGAATGCTTAAACCACCCCGCTCACTGGTCCCAATCTCCAGCAAGCCGTTATGGTTATCTACAATACGCTGCACAATCGCCAGGCCTAAGCCGGTTCCGCTGGTACTGCGCGCGCTATCGCCCCGCACAAACGGCTGGAACAGATGCTTACGCTGCTCTGGCTTAATGCCCGGACCGTCATCTTCGACCTGGAACCAGGCGCGGTTGAGCTCAGACCCGCTGCTGACTTTAATCCAGCCATTGCCATAACGGGCCGCGTTAACCACCATATTGGCCACCGCACGTTTAATGGAAAGCGGGTGCATCCGCACCTGAATTTCACCGGCCTGCAGGTCGGTGTCGATTTCTCGCTCGTAGCCGCTTTCCGCCGCGACCACTTCACCGAGTACCGCATTCAGATCGGCCATCTCCATCGGCATCTCCTGCCCGGTGCGCAGGTAGTCAATGAACTGCTCGATGATGGCGTTACACTCTTCGATGTCCTTGTTAATGGACTCCGCAAGATAACCATCCTCTTCGCCCATCATCTCCGTCGCCAGGCGGATACGCGTGAGCGGCGTGCGCAGGTCATGACTCACGCCCGCCATCAGCAGCGTACGGTCGTCTGCCAGCTGCTTCACGCCGGCCGCCATATGGTTAAAGGCCCGCGTCACGGAACGCACTTCCGAGGCGCCGTACTCACGCAGTGGCGGAGGAATAATCCCTTTACCGACCTGCAGCGCAGCGTGCTCCAGGTCGACCAACGGTCGGTTCTGTATACGAATAAACAGCCACGCGCCGCCTATCGCCAGCAGCATAATGGCAAGGGTGTAGCGGAACAGCGGTGAGAAGTCACCCTGGTGAATTTCGGTCAGCGGGACGCGCACCCAGATATTGGGTGACAGCCAGGTTTTCAGCCAGACGACCGGCGAGCTTTTGTTGACCTCAACGCGCACTTCCGTCGGGCCACCTAACTGCTGCGCCATCTGCTGACTGAGGAACTCATAATGCTGCGCCCAGCGCAGGCCAGCGTCTTCTGCCGCTTCGTTGGAGTAAAGCGAAATACCCAGCTCACGGTAGATTTCACGGCGAAACGCCGGGGGAACAACTAACTGCGTGCCGTCCTCCAGTTGCAGTTTATCGGTCATCAGCATACGCACTTCGTATGCCAGAACCTTATTGAACTGCTGGAGGCTCGGCAGGATCGCAAAGTTCAGCACCACCAGATAGGTTGTCACCAGGCTGACGAACAGCAGGGTGACAATCAGTAACAGCGTACGGGCAAATGAGCTTCGCGGAGAGAAGCGCATTCGCCTCATGCTTTAGCGCCGTCCGGGACAAACACGTAGCCCAGACCCCATACGGTCTGAATATAACGAGGATGCGCCGGATCTTCTTCCACCATGCGGCGCAGACGGGAGATCTGCACGTCAATAGAACGTTCCATTGCGGAGTATTCACGGCCGCGCGCCAGGTTCATCAGCTTGTCACGTGAAAGCGGCTCACGCGGGTGGCTGACCAGCGCTTTCAGCACCGCGAACTCACCGCTGGTGAGCGGCATAGGTTCATCTTCACGGAACATCTCACGGGTACCGAGATTCAGCTTGAACTTACCAAACGCAATCACCGCTTCTTCCTGCGACGGTGCGCCAGGCAGTTCGTTCGCCTGACGGCGCAGCACGGCGCGAATACGGGCCAGCAGTTCACGCGGGTTGAACGGTTTTGGAATGTAGTCGTCAGCGCCGATTTCCAGACCAACGATGCGGTCAACCTCTTCCCCTTTCGCCGTCACCATGATGATCGGCATAGGGTTGCTCTGGCTACGCAGACGGCGGCAGATGGAAAGCCCGTCTTCACCAGGCAGCATCAGGTCGAGTACCATAAGATGGAATGATTCGCGGGTCAGCAGACGGTCCATCTGCTCAGCGTTGGCCACGCTACGAACCTGGAAGCCCTGCTCGGTCAGATAACGCTCAAGCAGCGCACGCAGGCGCATGTCGTCATCCACGACCAGAATTTTGTAGTTCTCTTGCATTGTGTGTACTCCCAAAGGTTCGGATAGTCTAATAACAGCGTATTCTAAAAAAGTGCACGTGTTCGACCAGCTAATTCTGGTATAAATTCTAGTCGAAATTGTTACAAAGCATATTTAACAGCAGCTTATCTGCACATTTCATCACATAAATCATTATTAACGTTGTCTGTTAGACTACGTGATACGTAATGTGCGCAAAGAATGCAATGATGTCGAGTCTTAAGGTCACCCCATGAAAACGCCCCTGATCACCCGCGAAGGGTATGAGAAACTCAAAAAAGAGATGGATTACCTGTGGCGCGAAGAGCGTCCTGAAGTGACCAAAAAAGTGACCTGGGCCGCAAGCCTGGGCGATCGCAGTGAAAATGCTGACTACCAGTACAACAAAAAACGGTTACGTGAAATCGACCGCCGGGTCCGCTATCTGACCAAATGCCTTGAGAACCTCAAAATAGTGGATTACTCCCCACAGCAGGAAGGCAAAGTGTTTTTCGGCGCGTGGGTCGAGATTGAGAACGACGATGGCGACACCCTGCGTTTTCGCATCGTCGGCTATGACGAAATTTTTGGTCGTAAGGATTACATCTCTATCGACTCACCAATGGCCCGTGCGCTGCTGAAAAAGGAAGTGGGCGATTTGGCCGTCGTGCAGACCCCTGGCGGCGAAGCCAGCTGGTACGTCAACGAAATTACGTACGTTAAATAGTCCGAGAGCGCCCTCCGCGGCTGGCATTTTGCCGTGTCAGCCCGTATAACTATCCCCTGATTTTTTCGACTCAACAGATGATAAAGCCATGATGAAAGATTCGCTCTGCCGCATTATTGCGGGTGAACTTCAGGCCAGAGCCGAACAGGTAGAAGCTGCCGTTCGCCTGCTTGATGAAGGGAACACCGTGCCGTTTATTGCACGTTATCGTAAGGAAGTCACCGGCGGTCTGGATGACACGCAGCTGCGTAACCTGGAGACCCGTCTCGGTTACCTGCGCGAACTGGAAGACCGTCGTCAGGCGATCCTCAAATCCATCGGCGAACAGGGAAAACTGACCAGCGAGCTGGAAACCGCAATCAACGGCACCCTGAGCAAAACCGAACTCGAAGACCTTTATCTGCCGTACAAACCGAAGCGCCGCACCCGTGGACAGATTGCCATTGAGGCAGGCCTGGAGCCGCTGGCCGAACTGCTGTGGAACGAACCGTCCCACGACCCGGAAACCGAAGCCGCGAAGTTTATCGATGCCGATAAAGGGGTCGCAGACACCAAAGCCGCACTCGACGGCGCGCGCTACATTCTGATGGAGCGCTTCTCCGAAGATGCCGCCCTGCTCGCGAAAGTACGTGACTATCTGTGGAAAAACGCCCACATCGTCTCTAGCGTGGTCAGCGGGAAAGAGGAAGAAGGCGCCAAGTTCCGCGATTATTTCGATCATCACGAACCCATCTCTACCACCCCTTCACACCGCGCGCTGGCGATGTTCCGCGGCCGCAACGAAGGCGTGCTCCAGCTCTCCCTGAATGCCGATCCACAGTTTGACGAGCCACCAAAAGAGAGCCACTGCGAGCAGATCATTATCGACCACCTCGGCCTGCGCCTGAACAACGCGCCGGCAGACAGCTGGCGCAAAGGCGTGGTGAGCTGGACGTGGCGCATCAAGGTGCTGATGCACCTCGAAACCGAACTGATGGGCACCGTGCGTGAACGCGCCGAAGACGAAGCAATCAACGTCTTCGCCCGTAACCTGCACGACCTGCTGATGGCCGCACCTGCCGGCCTGCGCGCCACCATGGGTCTCGATCCGGGTCTGCGTACCGGCGTAAAGGTGGCCGTGGTTGACGGTACCGGCAAGCTGGTGGCTACCGACACCATTTATCCGCATACCGGCCAGGCGGCGAAGGCTGCCGTCGTGGTTGCGGCGCTGTGCGAGAAATACAACGTGGAGCTGGTGGCCATCGGCAACGGTACGGCCTCCCGTGAAACCGAGCGTTTCTACCTCGACGTGCAGAAACAGTTCCCGAAAGTCACCGCACAGAAAGTGATTGTCAGCGAGGCGGGCGCTTCCGTCTATTCGGCGTCTGAACTGGCCGCCCTGGAGTTCCCGGACCTGGACGTTTCGCTGCGCGGTGCAGTTTCTATCGCCCGTCGTCTGCAGGATCCGCTGGCGGAGCTGGTTAAGATCGACCCGAAATCCATCGGCGTCGGCCAGTATCAGCATGACGTGAGCCAGACTCAGCTGGCCCGTAAGCTGGATGCGGTCGTGGAAGACTGCGTAAACGCCGTCGGCGTTGACCTGAACACGGCCTCTGTTCCCCTGCTGACCCGCGTGGCGGGCTTAACCCGCATGATGGCGCAAAACATCGTTGCCTGGCGTGATGAAAACGGCCAGTTCCAGAACCGCCAGCAGTTGCTGAAGGTGAGCCGTCTGGGGCCAAAAGCGTTTGAGCAGTGCGCGGGCTTCCTGCGCATCAACCACGGCGATAACCCTCTGGATGCCTCAACCGTTCACCCGGAAGCGTACCCGGTAGTGGAACGCATTCTGGCCGCAACCCAGCAGGCGCTGAAAGACCTGATGGGCGACAGCAGCGCGCTGCGTAACCTGAAGGCGGTCGATTTTACCGACGAACAGTTCGGGATGCCGACGGTCACGGACATCATCAAAGAGCTGGAAAAACCGGGCCGCGATCCGCGTCCTGAGTTTAAAACCGCGACCTTCGCCGACGGCGTTGAAACCATGAATGACCTGCTTCCGGGCATGGTACTCGAAGGGGCGGTCACTAACGTCACCAACTTTGGCGCGTTTGTCGATATCGGCGTGCACCAGGATGGTCTGGTCCACATCTCTTCCCTTGCCGATAAATTCGTTGAAGATCCGCATACCGTGGTCAAAGCGGGCGACATCGTGAAGGTGAAGGTGATGGAAGTGGATCTGCAGCGTAAGCGTATTGCCCTGACGATGCGTCTGGACGAGCAGCCAGGTGAAACCAGCGCGCGCCGCGGCAGTAACGGCGGCGGACGCGAGCAGCAGCGCCCGGCCGCAAAAGCGGCGAAGCCACGCGGACGTGACGCCCAGCCTGCGGGCAACAGCGCCATGATGGATGCGCTGGCGGCAGCAATGGGTAAGAAACGCTAACCGCATAAAAAAGGCCCGGTGATGCGTCACTCACCGGGCCGATATCCCGCCGAAATTAATTGTAAAATATGAAACCGGTTGTATATCTATATTTCAACCATCAGTGATCACACTATTAACAAATAAGCCTTTCCTCTCCCTGCCGCAGAATCAGTAAATATTGAGCAAGGTCAAACAGGCCGTAAATTAATACCGCAAACAACATTCCGTCACAGTTTTATTATTGCTGATAAAAACTATTCTCATTATCATCCCATAGTAGATATTTTAACCTCTCGTGGAATCAGGCATTATGCAATTCACTCCAGACAGTGCATGGAAAATTACCGGTTTTACCCACGAAATTAGCCCGGCCTATCGACAAAAGCTGCTGTCGCTGGGCATGCTGCCCGGCTCGTCATTTCAGGTCGTGCGCGTCGCCCCGTTAGGTGATCCGGTGCATATCGAAACCCGACGCGTAAATCTGGTATTGCGTAAAAAAGATCTCGCATTAATAGAAGTCGAAGCCTTATCCCGATAACAAGCCAGCGGTTTCAGTGAGTCCAGAAAAATGAAAAAATTAACTATTGGCTTAATTGGCAATCCTAATTCCGGCAAGACAACGCTATTTAACCAGCTCACGGGTGCGCGCCAGCGCGTCGGTAACTGGGCTGGCGTAACGGTTGAACGTAAAGAAGGCCTGTTCTCAACAACAGATCACCAGGTCACGCTGGTTGACCTGCCCGGCACGTACTCCTTAACCACGATCTCCTCGCAAACTTCGCTCGATGAGCAGATTGCCTGCCACTATATTCTTAGCGGCGACGCGGATCTGCTCATCAACGTGGTTGATGCCTCAAACCTTGAGCGTAACCTCTACCTGACGCTGCAGCTGCTGGAGCTGGGCATTCCCTGCATCGTGGCGCTCAACATGCTCGACATTGCTGAGAAACAGAAACTGCGTATCGACGTCGATGCCCTCTCCGCACGGCTGGGGTGCCCGGTCGTTCCGCTGGTGTCGACGCGCGCCCGCGGTATTGATGCCCTGAAACTGGCTATCGATCGCCACGCGGGAAATCGTAACGTTGAGCTGGTGCACTACGCCCAGCCGCTCCTGCGCGAAGCGGATCTGCTGGCGCAAGAGATGGACAAAAGCATGCCCGCAAAACAGCGCCTGTGGCTCGGCCTGCAAATGCTGGAAGGGGATATCTACAGCCGCGCCTATGCTGGTCATGCGGCAGATAAACTGGACGTGGTCCTCGCCCGTCTGAGCGACGAGCTGGATGACCCGGCCCTGCATATCGCTGATGCTCGCTATCAGGCCATCGCCGCGATTTGCGACGTGGTCAGTAACGCCCTGACGGCGGAACCGAGCCGCTTCACCGCTGCCGTGGATAAGGTTGTGCTTAACCGTTTCCTCGGTTTGCCGGTCTTCTTGCTGGTGATGTACCTGATGTTCTTGCTCGCCATTAACATTGGTGGCGCACTCCAGCCGATTTTCGATGCCGGTTCCGTTGCTATCTTTGTTCATGGCATTCAGTGGGTGGGTTACACCCTGCATTTCCCGGAATGGCTGACCATCTTCCTTGCCCAGGGGATTGGCGGTGGTATCAACACCGTACTGCCTCTGGTGCCGCAAATCGGCATGATGTATCTGTTCCTCTCCTTCCTTGAGGATTCCGGTTACATGGCGCGCGCCGCCTTCGTCATGGATCGCCTGATGCAGGCGCTCGGTCTGCCGGGCAAATCCTTCGTGCCGCTGATCGTGGGCTTCGGCTGTAACGTGCCCTCGGTTATGGGTGCCCGTACGCTGGATGCGCCGCGTGAACGTCTGATGACCATTATGATGGCACCGTTTATGTCCTGCGGTGCGCGACTGGCTATCTTCGCGGTCTTTGCCGCGGCCTTCTTTGGGCAGCAGGGGGCGCTGGCGGTCTTCTCGCTGTACGTGCTGGGTATCGTCATGGCCATCCTCACGGGGCTGATGCTGAAACACACCATCATGCGCGGCGAAGCGTCGCCGTTCGTTATGGAACTGCCGGTCTACCACGTCCCCCATCTTAAAAGCCTGGTGATCCAGACCTGGCAGCGCCTGAAAGGCTTCGTCCTGCGTGCCGGTAAAGTGATTGTTATCGTGAGTATTTTCCTGAGCGCGCTGAACAGCTTCACCCTGAGCGGACAGGCTGCGGATAACATCAACGACTCCGCCCTCGCCTCCGTCAGCCGCGTCATAACCCCGGTCTTCAAACCGATCGGCGTCCATGACGATAACTGGCAGGCGACCGTCGGTCTGTTCACCGGTGCGATGGCGAAAGAGGTGGTCGTCGGGACCCTGAATACGCTCTACACCGCGGAGAACATCCAAGAGCAAGCGTTCAATCCGGCAGAGTTTCATCTCGGTAACGAACTGCTGGGCGCCGTCGAAGAGACATGGCAGAGCCTGAAAGACACCTTCAGCCTGAGCGTGCTGGCGAACCCTATCGAGGCCAGTAAAGGTGACGGCGAAATGGCAACGGGTGCCATGGGCGTGATGAGCGAGAAATTTGGCAGCGCCTCTGCGGCCTACAGCTACCTCATCTTTGTTCTGCTCTATATTCCGTGCATCTCCGTCATGGGTGCGATTGCCCGCGAGTCCAGCCGTGGCTGGATGGGCTTCTCCATTCTGTGGGGGCTCAACATCGCGTACTCACTGGCGACGCTCTTTTATCAGACCGTTAACTTTAGCCAGCACCCGCGTTATAGCCTGGTGTGCATCCTGGCGGTTGTGCTGTTTAACGTGCTCGTTCTCGGCCTGCTACGCCGGGCACGCAGCCGGGTTGATATCAACCTGCTGGCAAACCGCAAAACGGCTGCCACCTGCTGCAACAGCCCGGCGGGCGACTGTCACTAAGGGGTAAGCCATGGCATCGTTGATTCAGGTACGTGACCTGCTGGCGTTACAAGGGCGAATGGAGGCGAAACAGCTAAGCCTCACCCTGCATACGCCACAGCCGATGATCGATGCCATGCTGGAAAGACTGGAAGCCATGGGAAAAGCGGTGCGTATTCAGGAAGAGGCGGAGGGCTGCCTGTCCGGCAGTTGTAAAAGCTGCCCGGAAGGAAAAGCCTGCCTCAGAGAGTGGTGGGCACTGCGCGCATAAAGCCGGGCATCGCTGCCCGGCATTATCGTATTACTTATAGACGTCCGCCGTTGCGCGCACGTTTTTGGTCTGTTTTTCTGCACTGGTGACGACGTAGTACTTCCCACCCAGCTCATCCGCTTTCTTAGACAGCTCTTTTTTGGCGTCCATCGGCGCGGTCGTGTCAGACGTAGAAATCTCACCAACTTTGGTCAGATTCATCCCGGCAACTTTATCTTTTTCCAGCTCTTGTGCCGCAAAGGCGCCAAATGAAAGTGACCCAATAACCAGAGAAGTGACGATACCTGTAACAAGTTTCATAGCCTGACTCTCCATAGGATTGTTGTTTTGATTATCGTAGGCAGAACAACCGCAACGACATCTGGAGTATGGTTGCGGTGTGAAACTTTTTCCAGGCTGGATAGAAAATAATCAGTCTAAACGTTGACTTAACGCAACGAGCGCTGAACAAAACTCCGCCGGATGAGAGATAAACGGCGCATGCGCGGCTTTGTTTATCACCAGAGACTCACTTTGTGGCCAGAGTGAATCCAGCACTGGAACCACTTTGCGCGGCACCAGCCCGTCGAGGTAGCCGTAGATACGCAGGTGCGGCATCGCCAGCGCGGCCAGCGGCTCACGCAAATCGACAGTTTTGAGGATCTCAAGCCCCCCGTTAAGCACCTCAACGTCCGGCATCGGCAGGGAAAGCACGGTCTGCTTCAGCGCTCTGGCATCCTGACGCGCGGTGTCGGTTCCCATTGTCTGCAGGGCCAGGAAACGCTCAACGGTCCGCTGGAAGTCTTCGCTCAACTGTTTCTGGAACCCGGCCAGCACATCCGGCTTTATGCCCGGCCAGTCGTCCTTTGCACTGAAGCACGGTGACGAGGCTACCGTGACCAGCGCACGCACGCGCTCGGGATGGGTCAACGCAATCTGGCTCGCCACCAGCCCGCCCAGGCTCCAGCCCAGCCAGATGGCGTGTTGCGGCGCAGCGTCCAGCACCTGCTGCGCCATCTCCTCGACCGACATTGCCCCAAAGCCGCGGCTGCGGCCAAAGCCCGGTAAATCCACCAGATGCAGGGTAAATTGCGAGGCGAGTTCCCCGGTTATGCAATTCCATACTTCGGCATTCAGTCCCCATCCGTGCAGCAGCACAAGATGGCAATTTCCCGTCCCTACGGTCTGCCACCACAGCGTCTTCATCAGTTACTGTTCTCTTTTTTCACATGGAGGTTGCACATGTTAACAGTGCCTGGCTTGTGCTGGCTATGCCGGATGCCGCTTGCCCTCAGCGCATGGGGCGTCTGCTCCGTTTGCACCCGCTCGCTGAAAAGGCAGGCGATGACGTGTCCGCAGTGTGGGCTAGCGGCCACCGGGCGAGACGTTCCCTGCGGCCGCTGCCTGAAAAAAGCGCCGCCGTGGTGTGCCCTGGTGGCTGTGGATGATTATGTTGCGCCGTTAAGCGGCCTTATACATGCGCTGAAGTTTGCCGGCCAGAGTGTGCTGGCGCGTCCCCTCGCCCGCCTGTTACTGCTGGCCGTTTTACAGACGCGACGCACCCGCGGTCTGCCGAACATCGATATGGTGGTCAACGTGCCTTTATACCGTCGCCGATACTGGCGACGCGGCTACAACCAAAGTGACCTGCTCTGCCGCCCGCTCGCCCGATGGCTCGGTTGTCGGTACGACGCCCGTGCGCTCAAACGCGTCCATAACACGGCTATCCAGCATCAGCTCACGGCCCGGCTTCGCAAAAGGAACCTCAAAAATGCCTTTCGTCTTGAATTCCCGGTCAAAGGCCTCCATATCGCGATTGTGGATGATGTCGTCACCACAGGCAGTACCGTTGCTGAACTTTCCCGACTGCTTTTGCAAAGCGGCGCCGCGTCGGTTCAGGTATGGTGTCTGTGCCGTACCTTGTAGCCCTTCTTCAATGGGCGTATGATTATACCCAGGTAATTTAGTCAACTATTAGGCCAAAGCTATGATCCGTATTTCCGATTCTGCACAAGCGCACTTTGCCAAACTGCTGGCAAATCAGGAAGAAGGGACGCAGATCCGCGTGTTTGTGATCAATCCAGGCACTCCGAATGCAGAATGTGGTGTCTCTTATTGTCCTCCGGACGCAGTGGAAGCGACTGACACTGCCCTTAAATTTGAACAGCTCACGGCTTACGTTGATGAGCTGAGCGCACCGTATCTTGAAGATGCGGAGATCGACTTCGTCACCGATCAGCTGGGTTCTCAGCTGACCCTGAAAGCGCCAAACGCCAAAATGCGTAAAGTGTCTGACGATGCCCCCCTGATGGAGCGCGTCGAGTACCTGCTGCAGTCTCAGATCAACCCGCAGCTGGCGGGCCACGGCGGTCGTGTTTCCCTGATGGAAATCACTGAAGACGGCCTGGCGATCCTGCAGTTCGGCGGCGGTTGTAACGGTTGTTCAATGGTTGATGTCACGCTGAAAGAAGGGATCGAGAAGCAGCTGCTGAACGAATTCCCGGAACTGAAAGGTGTGCGCGATCTGACCGAACACCAGCGCGGCGAGCACTCTTACTACTAAGCGTCCGCCTGCTTTTGCCCGGTGGCGCTATGCTTACCGGGCCTGTTTTCCCCTCCCTGCCTTGCCTCCCCATATGTTGACCTGCGTCTCATAATTCAAATTTAGCCCCCTAGGGTGATTCTCAACCACGGCATGTTACCCGTATCATTCTCGTGGGCACTAAGCACCTTCATAACAGCCGACTAAACTTAGTAGTTTCCAAGGCAACAGTATTAGTGCCGTTAACACTCTGTTCCCAGTTGGGACAATCGGAATTTGTCGTTGAAACAATGACGTTACCCATAACAATTCAAAGGCCAGGTAAATCATGCCATTAGTCATCGTTGCTATCGGTGTTGTGTTATTACTGCTCTTGATGATCCGTTTCAAAATGAACGGGTTTATCGCTCTGGTTCTGGTGGCACTTGCAGTCGGTCTGATGCAAGGGATGCCGCTGGTGAAAGTCATCAGCTCCATTAAAGCCGGTGTCGGCGGCACGCTCGGTAGCCTGGCACTGATCATGGGCTTTGGCGCTATGCTCGGCAAAATGCTGGCGGACTGTGGGGGCGCCCAGCGTATTGCCACCACGCTGATTGCCAAATTTGGTAAGAAGAATATCCAGTGGGCAGTTGTGTTAACCGGGTTTACCGTCGGTTTCGCACTGTTCTATGAAGTGGGCTTCGTGCTGATGCTGCCACTGGTGTTCACCATCGCAGCGGCAGCGAACATTCCACTGCTGTATGTCGGTGTACCGATGGCCGCCGCGCTGTCCGTTACGCACGGTTTCCTGCCACCACACCCGGGTCCAACCGCGATCGCCACCATCTTCCATGCCGATATGGGTAAAACCCTGCTGTTCGGTACGATTCTGGCAATCCCGACGGTGATCCTGGCCGGCCCGGTTTATGCCCGCTTCCTGAAAGGGATTGATAAGCCTATCCCGGAAGGTCTGTACAGCGCGAAAACCTTCACGGAAGAAGAGATGCCTGGTTTTGGCGTCAGCGTCTGGACCTCTCTGGTGCCGGTCATCCTGATGGCGATGCGTGCCGTGGCGGAAATGATCCTGCCAAAAGGCCACCCGTTCCTGTCCGTTGCCGAGTTCCTGGGCGACCCGGTGATGGCGACGCTGATTGCGGTGCTGATTGCGATGTTCACCTTCGGCCTGAACCGTGGTCGTTCAATGGATCAGATTAACGACACGCTGACCTCTTCCATCAAAATCATTGCCATGATGCTGCTGATTATCGGTGGTGGCGGTGCGTTCAAGCAGGTGCTGGTCGACAGCGGCGTGGATAAATACATCGCGGCCATGATGCATGAAACCAATGTGTCACCGCTGCTGATGGCGTGGTCTATCGCTGCGGTGCTGCGTATCGCGCTCGGCTCTGCAACCGTTGCGGCAATCACCGCCGGTGGTATCGTTGCGCCGCTGATTGTGACGACGGGCGTGAGCCCTGAGCTGATGGTTATCGCGGTAGGTTCCGGTAGCGTGATTTTCTCTCACGTGAACGATCCGGGCTTCTGGCTGTTCAAGGAATATTTCAACCTGACTATCGGTGAAACCATCAAGTCCTGGTCTGCACTGGAAACCATTATTTCAGTGTGTGGTCTGGTCGGGGTTCTGCTGTTGAACATGGTTATCTGATATCAAAAAGCCGGGTAGCTTGCGCTTACCCGGCTTTCTTCTCTCTGCGAGACTACCGCGTTTTACCCACCGCTTTTCTGCGCTTATCCAAATCCTTAATCAGCCTGTTCACCCCGTCATCGGCAAACATCTTCTCAAGCGTGATGGACAATTTGCGACGCCAGTTCTTGTACTGATAGCTGGTACCCGGAATGTTCACCGGCTCCGCCATATCAATCCAGTCTTCCGGCTGCAGACCCAGCAGGGCACTGTTGCTGTCGGCAATATAGCGCTGCAATCCGCGGTTGAGCGTAGGCGTCATCGACATCAGTGATGCCTTATGCCCGGCGCGTTTCGGCAGGCAGCCATGCTTGTGTAACGCATCAAGCAACCCTTGCTTCGCCAGCTCGCGATCCTGATACAGCCCACGTAAGACCTCTTCATCCGGATACAGACCCAGCGTTTTACCGAGCGTCAGATCGCCGCTTTCCCAATAGCCACGAAGCGTAGGAAGGTCATGCGTCGTCGCGACTGCCATTGACTGTTCAGGGTACGCTTTCGGCGCGCGGAAGGTTTTCTCATGGTCGTTTTCAAAATAGAGCACTTTATAGGAGTAAACGCCGCTGTCGCGGAGCTTACTGACAATCTCAACCGGCACGGTACCGAGATCTTCGCCGATCACCATGCACTGATGACGTTTACTCTCCAGCGCCAGGATCGAGAGCAGATCGTCAACCGGATACTGTACATACGCGCCGTGGTCAGCCGTTTCACCATAAGGGATCCACCACAGACGCAGGACGGACATCACGTGGTCAATTCGCAGCGCGCCGCAGTTTTGCATGTTGGCGCGCAGCAGGTCGATAAACGGCTCGTAAGCCCGCGCAGCCATGACGTGCGGATCCATCGGCGGCAAGCCCCAGTTCTGGCCGAGCGGGCCAAGAATATCCGGCGGTGCGCCCACGGAGGCCTTCAGGCAATAAAGCTCGCGGTCACACCAGGTTTCCGCCCCGCCTTCCGCCACGCCAACGGCCAGATCGCGGTACAGGCCGATCGGCATTTTATAGCCCTGGCTCACCTGCCAGCAGGCGGCAAACTGGCTGTAAGCCAGCCACTGCAGCCAGAGGAAGAAATCCACCTCGTCAGCATATTTTTTGCAGAACGCCTGCACTTCGGGCGTATCGACAGATTGATACGCTTTCGGCCATACCGGCCAGCCCCAGCGCATTTCGTCCTCTTTTACCTGATAAGCATGCAATGCATCGAACGCCGCCTGCCAGTAAAGGCTCTCGCCTTCCTGAGCTACAAACTGGCGGAAAGCCGACATCTGCTCGTCATCACGCTGCGAAAAACCTTTCCACGCCAGACGTAACGCGGCCATTTTCAGTGCGGTGACGGTGGCATAGTCTACCCAGTCCGTCTCGCGCGCCTGCTTCAGCGACTGCTGAGTGGTCGTGAGGTTCCACCACGCCTGCGCCTCTTTGCTGCTTTTGAAATCGTCTAAGGCATTCACGTCAATGTAAATCACGTTCAGCCAGCGACGGGATGATGGGCTGTACGGACTGGCACTTTCCGGGTTCGCCGGATAGAGCGCATGAATGGGGTTGAGGCCGATAAACGCACCGCCGCGCGCGCCCACATCCGCCAGCATCTTTTTCAGGTCGCCAAAATCGCCGATACCCCAGTTGCTGTCAGAGCGCAGCGTGTAGAGCTGCACGCAGGCCCCCCACAGCTTTTTACCCTCGAGCAACGCCTGCGGCTCATAGCAGCGTTTTGGCGCAACAATCACCCGACAATGAAAACGCTGGTCGTCCTGCGTGAGGGTTAACGTGTGATAGCCCTCCGGCAGTTTTGCCGGAAGGTTAAGCGCTTTGCCACCGGTGGCGTGGCCTTTGTGCTGTTGCCCCTCTTCGGTCGTGAGCAGCCAGCTAAATTCGCCGCGCCCGTTTACCGTAAGCGGCATCTTTTTACCGGCGGTAAACACCTTCACGTTCGGCACCGGAGCAACCGACGCTTTCGCGTCGGTCTTGTGCATGGCATCCAGCAAACGTCTTTTGGTGTCGGCGCCAATAGACTGTGGTTTGCCGTGAGCATTAATGTAACTGAGGCTGATCCCCGCCGCCTGCGCGGCACTGTCCAGACGTTTACTCTCCATCGCGCTTCCTTAGCGTTTTGCCTGCCAGATACGAGCCTGATAATCACGGATTGAGCGGTCAGAACTGAACATCCCGCAGCGGGCGGTGTTCAGAATGCACGCCCGGGTCCACGCTTCCTGGTCGCGATACAGCACATCGACCTGTTTTTGCGCGTCCACATAGGCCGTAAAGTCCGCCATGACCAGATACGGGTCACCGCCGTGTTTGTCCATGCTGTGCAGCATCTGGTCAAAGGCATGTTTATCGCCATCGCTGTACTTACCGCTTTCCAGCTCTTTCAGAACCGCATCAAGAACTTTGTCTTTCTTACGCCATTTCACCGGGTCGTAACCTTTGGCCTTGAGGGCTTTCACTTCTTCGACGGTATGGCCGAAGATAAAGATGTTCTCTTCCCCCACCTTTTCGGCGATCTCGACGTTCGCGCCGTCGAGCGTACCGACGGTCAGCGCACCGTTCAGCGCCAGCTTCATGTTGCCGGTACCGGAAGCTTCTTTCCCTGCCGTGGAGATCTGCTCGGAGATATCCGCCGCCGGGATCAGCATCTCAGCTGCAGAGACGCAGTAGTCCGGCAGGAACACCACCTTCAGCTTGTCACCCACTTTCGGATCGTTATTGATGGCCGCGGCCACTTTATTAATGGCGAGGATAATGTTTTTCGCCAGGTAGTAGCCCGGTGCGGCTTTCGCCCCAAACAGGAACACGCGCGGTACGCGGTCAGCCTGCGGGTTCTCGCGGATCTCTTTATACAGCGCCAGAATGTGCAGCAGGTTCAGGTGCTGGCGTTTGTACTCATGCAGACGTTTGATCTGAATATCGAAAATGGCGTTCGGGTTGATCTCAATCCCGGTACGCGCTTTGACAAAATGCGCCAGACGCACTTTGTTTTCGAGCTTAATGGCGCGGTACTGCTCGCGGAATGCCGCGTCGTCGGCATACTTTTCCAGATTGATAAGCTGGTCCAGATCGTTGGTCCACTCTTTCTTCAGGGTTTTGTCCAGCAGGCCGGCCAGCAGCGGGTTGCACTGCTTAATCCAGCGACGCGGCGTGATGCCGTTGGTCACGTTATGGAATTTGGTCGGCCACAGCTGGTGGTATTCCGGGAACAGGTCTTTCACCACCAGATCCGAGTGCAGCGCCGCCACACCGTTCACCGCAAAACCGCTCACCACGCACATGTTCGCCATGCGCACCTGTTTGTCATGTACCACAGCCAGCTTCGCCCACACCGCTTTGTCGCCCGGCCAGGTTTTATCCACTTGCTTTTTAAACGCGTCGTTAATCTTGTTGATGATCTGCATATGACGTGGCAGCAGGGCTTTCACCAGCTTCTCATCCCAGCACTCCAGCGCTTCAGGCATCAGGGTGTGGTTGGTATAGGCAAACGTACGGCTGGTGATCGCCCACGCGTCATCCCAGCTCAGTTGGTGCTCGTCAATCAGCACGCGCAGCAGTTCAGGAATCGCAATCGTCGGGTGCGTATCGTTAAGCTGGATCACTTCGAAGTCCGGCAGCTGCGCCAGCTTGCGGCCCGCCAGGTGATGACGACGCAGAATATCCGCAATGGAACAGGCACACTGGAAGTACTGCTGCATCAGACGCAGTTTCTTGCCCGCCAGATGGTTGTCGTTCGGGTAAAGGACTTTGGTCAGTTTCTCAGCGTCGATCCCCTGCTGCTCGGCACGCAGGAAATCGCCGTCGTTGAATTTGGTCAGGTTGAAGGGATGAGCATGCTTTGCCTGCCACAGACGCAGCGGTTGCGCCACGCCGTTACGGTAGCCCAGCACCGGCAGATCCCAGGCTTCGCCGGTCAGGGTAAACGCAGGCTCCCACAGCCCCTGCTTCGTGACTTTACCACCAATGCCCACCTGCACATCAAGCTGTGCATTGTGGCGGAACCAGGGGTAAGTATTGCGGTGCCAGTCATCCGGCGCTTCCATCTGATGACCATCAGCAAACGACTGACGGAACAGGCCGTACTGGTAGTTCAGACCGTAGCCAATGGCCGACTGACCGACGGTGGCCATCGAGTCAAGGAAACAGGCCGCCAGACGTCCCAGACCACCGTTACCCAGCGCCGGGTCAATCTCTTCTTCCAGCAGGTCAGTCAGGTTAATGTCATGCTCTTTCAGCACATCACCCACCTCCTGATACCAGCCGAGGTTCAGCAGGTTGTTACCTGTCAGACGGCCAATCAGGAACTCCATTGAGATGTAGTTAACGTGGCGCTGGTCTTTCGCCGGTTTTGCCAACGGTTGAGCATTCAGCTGCTCCGCGAGCGCACCGCTCACTGCCTGCCACCACTGGTGAGGCGTCATCTCGTTTGCAGCGTGAAGGCCAAAACGCTGCCACTGACGCGTCAGGGCAGCCTGGAATTGAGCTTTGTTAAAGGTAGGCTGTGACATAGGGAATTGGCATCCTGTAGAGAGAAAACACATGTTGGCGCTAGTGTGCCAGGCTCATTTCGCCTCTTCCTCATCCCGCAGGGGATTAGGCAGGGAGGAGTAGCGGGGATGAGCATAAAAGTGTGATCAAGGCCACTCTGAGAGCATAGTGTGAGTGTGCCAGGAAGAAAAAAAGATAACCGGGGAGAATGTCAAAAAAATGAAATACAGTTTCGGATGAAATTAATCCGCGCCGAAATGATTACTTACGCAGAATAATATTTCTGCAATGGGGCCTTACCTAAGGGGATTATTAATCTCACTCAACTTTACCCGAACTTTATTAAATTTGACGTCACTATACCTTTCTGAAACCAGTTTCAGCGTAACCGTGTGACACTGGGACAAGCCAGCGCTGACGCGGTGTTAAAGCCATTCTGGAAAAGTTCCGGTACTCGCCTGAATGTTTTGTGACAGAGTGCAAATTCAGAGCCACAAAACCCAGACATAACTTGCAATAGTTCTCTTTCTGGCCGACCTTATAGCTATTAATTACGAAGCGCAAAAAAAATAAATTCTCTCGTTCCCCACAGTGAAGTGAAAACTATGTTGATTCCGTCTAAATTAAGTCGCCCGGTTCGTCTTGACCATACAGTGGTCCGCGAGCGTCTGCTGGCTAAACTTTCCGGCGCGCATAATTTCCGACTGGCGCTGGTTACGAGCCCTGCAGGTTATGGAAAAACAACGCTCATTTCGCAATGGGCCGCAGGTAAGAGCGACCTTGGCTGGTACTCCCTTGATGAGGGCGATAACCAGCAAGAGCGTTTTGCCAGCTATCTGATTGCTGCCATTCAGCAGGCAACCAACGGACACTGCGTTGCCAGTGAGGTCATGGTGCAAAAACGCCAGTACGCCAGCCTGTCTTCCCTTTTCTCACAGCTGTTTATCGAACTGGCCGAATGGCATCGCCCGCTGTACGTGGTGATTGATGATTATCATCTCATCACTAACCCGGTTATCCATGAATCGATGCGTTTCTTCCTGCGTCATCAGCCGGAAAACCTGACCCTGGTCGTGCTGTCGCGTAACCTGCCGCAACTGGGCATCGCCAACCTGCGCGTGCGCGATCAGCTGCTGGAAGTCGGCAGCCAGCAGCTGGCCTTTACCCATCAGGAAGCCAAACAGTTTTTTGACTGTCGACTGAACTCGCCAATTGAGGCCTCCGAAAGCAGCCGCCTGTGTGATGATGTCGCCGGCTGGGCGACGGCGCTGCAGCTGATTGCTCTCTCTGCCCGGCAAAATAACAGCCCGACGCACCAGTCTGCGCGTCGCCTGGCGGGGATTAACGCGAGCCATCTTTCTGATTATCTCGTCGACGAAGTGCTGAACAGCGTTGATCCGTCGACCCGAAATTTCCTGCTCAAAAGTTCTCTGCTGCGTTCCATGAACGACGCGCTGATCGTGCGCGTGACCGGCTGTGAAAACGGCCAGCTGCAGCTGGAAGAGATTGAACGCCAGGGCCTGTTCCTGACCCGAATGGACGATCCCGGCGAGTGGTTCAGCTATCACCCACTGTTTGGCAGTTTCCTGCGCCAGCGCTGTCAGTGGGAGCTTGCGACGGAACTGCCGGAAATCCATCGCGCCGCCGCCGAAAGCTGGATGGCACAAGGTTTCCCGAGCGAGGCGATTCACCACGCGCTTGCCGCCGGTGATGCCGGCATGCTGCGCGATATCCTCCTTAACCACGCATGGGGCTTGTTTAACCACAGCGAGCTGACGTTGCTTGAAGAGTCACTGAAAGCCCTGCCGTGGGAGAGCCTGCTGGAGAATCCGCGCCTGGTGCTGCTGCAGGCCTGGCTGATGCAGAGCCAGCATCGCTACAGTGAAGTAAATACCCTGCTGGCACGTGCCGAGCAGGAGATGGAAAGCGATATGGATGCCACCCTGCACGGCGAATTCAACGCCCTGCGGGCGCAGGTGGCGATTAACGACGGTGATCCGGAAGAGGCAGAGCGCCTGGCGATGGTTGCGCTGGATGAACTGCCGCTGGCCAATTTCTACAGCCGTATTGTGGCCACCTCGGTACACGGTGAAGTTCTGCACTGCAAAGGCGAGCTGACGCGCTCCCTTTCGCTCATGCAACAAACTGAACAGATGGCCCGCCGCCACGATGTCTGGCATTACGCGCTGTGGAGCCTGATCCAGCAAAGTGAAATTTTGTTTGCGCAGGGGTTCCTGCAGGCCGCCTGGGAAAATCAGGAAAAGGCCTTCCAGCTGATTCGTGAGCAGCATCTGGAACAGCTGCCGATGCACGAGTTCCTGCTGCGCATTCGTGCACAGCTCCTTTGGGCATGGTCGCGTCTGGATGAAGCGGAAAGCTGCGCCCGTCAGGGTGTGGACGTTCTCTCCAGCTTCCAGCCACAGCAGCAATTGCAGTGTCTGGCACTGCTGGTCCAGTGCTCGCTGGCGCGTGGCGATCTCGATAACGCCCGCAACCACCTTAACCGTCTGGAAAACCTGCTCGGTAACGGTCAGTACCACAGCGACTGGGTGTCCAACGCCGATAAGGTGCGGGTGATTTACTGGCAGATGACCGGCGACAAAAAATCCGCCGCCAACTGGTTACGTCAGACCCCTAAACCGGAATTTGCCAACAACCACTTCCTGCAGAGCCAGTGGCGCAACATTGCCCGCGTCCAGATCCTGCTCGGTGAATTAGAACCTGCCGAAATCGTGCTGGAAGAGCTTAATGAAAACGCCCGCAGCCTGCGGCTAATGAGCGATCTCAACCGCAACCTGCTTCTGCTGAACCAGCTTTACTGGCAGGCGGGCCGCAAAAACGATGCCCAGCGCGTCCTGCTGGAAGCGCTGCAGCTGGCGAACCGCACCGGGTTTATCAGCCACTTTGTCATTGAAGGTGAAGTGATGGCCCAGCAGCTGCGACAGTTGATTCAACTCAATACGCTGCCAGAGCTGGATCAGCATCGTGCCCAGCGTATTCTGCGTGAGATTAACCAGCACCATCGCCATAAGTTTGCGCACTTTGATGAGAACTTTGTTGAACGTCTGCTGAACCATCCGGAAGTACCGGAACTGATCCGCACCAGCCCGCTCACTCAGCGCGAATGGCAAGTGCTGGGGCTGATCTACTCAGGCTACAGCAACGAGCAGATCGCCGGTGAACTGGCGGTGGCGGCGACCACCATCAAAACCCATATCCGCAATCTCTATCAGAAGCTGGGCGTCGCCCATCGTCAGGATGCGGTGCAGCATGCACAGCAGCTGCTGAAGATGATGGGGTACGGCGTGTAATTCTGGTGCGCGTGGGTGCCCTCACCCGGCCTGTTTTGCACAAACTAAAAACGGCAACCTTCGGTTGCCGTTTTGCTTTTACGTCAGCACAGTTCCAGTTGCAGATTATTATCCTTAATCACCTGCATCACGCCTGCCGGCGGCATCACGTCGGTATAAACCGCATCAACCATGCTGATGCTGCCCATATTCACCATCGCGTTACGGCCAAACTTGGAGTGGTCCACCACGAGCATAACGTGGCGTGAATTCTCAATAATCGCGCGCTTGGTGCGGACTTCATGATAATCAAACTCCAGCAGGGAGCCATCGCTGTCGATACCGCTGATCCCGAGAATGCCGAAATCGAGACGGAACTGAGAGATAAAGTCGAGCGTCGCTTCACCGATGATGCCGCCGTCGCGGCTACGTAACTCGCCGCCCGCAAGGATGATGCGGAAATCGTCTTTCTGCATCAGGGTATTCGCGACATTCAGGTTATTGGTCACGACGCGCAGGTTTTCATGATCCAGCAGCGCATGGGCGACCGCTTCCGGCGTGGTGCCAATATCAATAAACAGCGTCGCCCCGTTAGGGATCTGGCTGGCGACTTTCCGCGCAATGCGCTCTTTCTCCGCCGTTTGCGTGGCTTTACGGTCATGCCATGAGGTGTTGACCGAGCTGGACGGCAACGCCGCCCCGCCGTGGTGGCGCAGAATACGGTTTTGATCGGCAAGGTCGTTCAGGTCACGACGAATGGTCTGCGGGCTGACGGCAAACTGCTCGACCAGCTCTTCGGTGCTGACATATCCCTGTTTTTTAACCAGTTCGATAATGGCGTCATGACGTTGTGTTTGTTTCATCAATTATCCCTGAGAATTATGTTCGTTTTCGCGCATGGAGCGTGTCGGCAAACGCCATCGCCAGCCCAACAGCCAGCCCGGTGACGTGTGCACCATTGGCGATAGACATACCAAACAGATCAAACCATCCAGCAATTAGCCATATTAACGCAAAGGTTATTAACCCGCGTTGCAGATAGATGCCACTTTCAGGATCGCGCTCACCTCTGAGCCAGACGTAGCCCATCAGGGCATACACAACACCTGATAATCCGCCAAACCACGGGCCGCTGAATTTGTGCTGCACATAGCCACTCAACAGGGCACTGATGACGGTGATCACAATCAGCTTCCCGCTGCCCAGACGCTTCTCGACGGCACCGCCGAGGTACCACCACCACAGCAGGTTAAAGAGAATATGCATCACCGAGAAGTGCATCAGCGCGTGGGTAAAATAGCGCCAGACGTCAACGTCCAGTGAAGGGTCATAGGGCCATGCCAGGGCGATCATGACGCTCTGGTCGCCGACCACGTTCATCATAATGAACACGATAATGCAGGCCGCCATCAGCAGCAGCGTAAACGGACCCGCGCGTTCGCGCACGGTGGCAAAGAAGGGAAAACGACGATAGTGCAGCCCGCTGCCCGTCTGGCCTGATTGCCAGCTTGCGGCCAGATAGCGCGGGTCGCCGGGGTTCTCAAGGAATCGCGCCAGCTCCTCATTTACCCTCGCGGCCTGGCTCTCGTCGGCCAGCCACACATCGGTCTGATGATGTTGCTGGATGGTCAGAATAACGCCCTGCGTCGCCATATAGTCGACAAACGCCTGGGCGACGCGCGGGTTGGTAAAAGAGGTGATCATCAACATGGGCAGCCGTCGCTTATTTCCACACAAAAGGGGACAGTATAGCGGTATCAGCGCTCAAACGCGTATTCAACTTCTGCCGGGAAATGACGATGCCAGGCATCGAAGCCGCCATCGACGCTGTAAACCGCATCGTAGCCCTGCTGAAGCAGGTACTGCGCTGCACCTTTACTGCTGTTGCCGTGGTAGCACATGACCATCACCGGCGTGTCGAAGTCGTTATCGCGCATAAACGCGGCCAGGGAGTCGTTGGTCAGGTGGAACGCGCCTGGCGTGTGGCCCATCGCAAAGCTCTGTGGATCGCGGATGTCCACCAGCACAGCCGTTCCCTGGTGCATTTTCTGATGGGCTTCTTCTACGTTAATACATTCAAACTGATCCATGGTGCTCTCATCTTATATTCAGGTGTGGTGCGCTTCCTCTCGCCCCCACTCTCTCCTGAAGTGAGACGGTTGGGCGAGGGCATCAAGCGGCACTATTTTACCCCGTAGTGTACGTCCTGGCGGCGGGTAAACGCCATTATGTTATCCATATCACTCTAAATTGTTTTTTTGATGTTACCAAAAGCGCGTTCCTTTGCTATTATGAGCGATATCGAACATTTCTGAGCTTTAACGAAAGTGCGTGAGGGTGTTATGGAAACCAAAGATCTGATTGTGATAGGCGGTGGCATCAACGGTGCCGGGATTGCGGCCGATGCTGCAGGACGCGGTTTATCCGTGCTGATGCTGGAAGCTAACGATCTCGCCTGCGCGACCTCGTCCGCCAGCTCCAAACTGATCCACGGTGGCCTGCGCTACCTGGAACACTACGAATTCCGCCTGGTCAGCGAAGCCCTGGCCGAACGTGAAGTGCTGCTGAAAATGGCCCCGCATCTGGCGATTCCGATGCGCTTTCGCCTGCCCCACCGCCCGCATCTGCGTCCGGCGTGGATGATTCGAATCGGTCTGTTTATGTACGATCATCTGGGCAAACGTACCAGCCTGCCAGGATCGACCGGTTTGCGTTTTGGCTCAGAATCGGTCCTTAAACCTGAAATCGTGCGCGGATTCGAATATTCCGACTGCTGGGTAGACGATGCGCGTCTGGTCCTTGCCAATGCGCAGATGGTGGTGAAAAAAGGCGGCGAGGTGAAAACCCGCACCCGCGCCACGGCTGCCCGTCGTGAAAACGGCCTGTGGATTGTTGAAGCGGAAGACGTGGATACCGGCGAGAAGTTCAGCTGGAAAGCGCGCGGCCTGGTGAACGCCACCGGGCCGTGGGTGAAACAGTTCTTTGATGAGGGAATGCACCTGCCTTCACCGTACGGCATCCGCCTGATCAAAGGCAGCCACATTGTCGTGCCACGCGTGCATACCCAGAAGCAGGCCTATATCCTGCAAAACGAAGATAAACGTATCGTGTTTGTGATCCCGTGGATGGACGAGTTCTCCATCATCGGCACCACCGACGTGGAGTACAAAGGCGATCCGAAAAATGTCGAGATCGACGAAAGTGAAGTCAGCTACCTGCTGAAAGTGTATAACGCGCACTTCAAAAAACAGCTGGCACGCGATGACGTGGTCTGGACCTACTCCGGCGTGCGTCCGCTGTGTGATGACGAATCGGACTCACCGCAGGCCATCACCCGCGATTATACGCTGGATATTCATGACGTGGACGGCCAGGCACCGCTGCTGTCGGTCTTTGGCGGCAAGCTCACTACCTATCGTAAGCTGGCCGAACACGCGCTGGAAAAACTGGTGCCGTACTACAAAGGCATTGGCCCGGCCTGGACTAAAGGTGCCGTATTGCCTGGCGGCGATATCGGGGATAACCGCGATGATTATGCCGCGAAACTGCGCCGTCGCTACCCGTTCATCACCGAAGGGATGGCACGTCACTACGCCCGTACCTACGGCAGTAATACGGAATGGATCCTGGGTGAAGCCAAAACGCTTGCCGACCTGGGTGAACATTTCGGTCACGAACTCTACGAAGCCGAACTGCGCTATCTGGTTGAGAACGAGTGGGTGCGCCGCCTGGATGATGCCATCTGGCGTCGTACCAAAGAAGGGATGTGGCTGGATGCCGAGCAGCAGTCGCGCGTGGCGCAGTGGCTGGCGCAGAACGCGGGAAAGCGTGAGCTGTCATTAGCATCGTGATGTAAAAAAGCCCGGTGGCGTTACGCTTCCCGGGCCTGCAAATCGCACAAGCCGGGTCAGGCGAAGCCGCCACCCGGCTCTGTTTTTTTATAACCGCACGGGATCGATATGCCAGATAGTTTCAGCATATTCTTTGATAGTACGGTCTGATGAGAAATACCCCATATTGGCGATGTTATGCATCGCGGCGCTGGTCCACTTCTCCTGCTGACGGTACAACTCGTCCACGTTGTCCTGGCAGTCGACATAGCTGCGGTAATCCGCCAGCACCTGATAGTGGTCACCAAAGTTAATCAGTGAATCGACCAGATCGCGATAGCGGCTCGGCTCTTCAGGGTTAAACACGCCGGTGGCGATTTGCGTCAACACCTGGCGCAGCTCTTCATCTTCTTCGTAGTACTCGCGCGGCGAGTAGCCCTTCCTGCGAAGCGCCTCCACCTCCTCCGTCGTGTTACCGAAGATAAAGATATTCTCTGCCCCGACATGCTCCAGCATCTCAACGTTCGCGCCATCCAGCGTACCGATGGTCAGTGCGCCATTCAGGGCAAACTTCATATTACTGGTGCCTGAGGCTTCCGTACCGGCCGTGGAAATCTGCTCAGACAGGTCCGCCGCCGGAATGATCAGCTGCGCCAGACTCACACTGTAGTTCGGGACAAAGACCACCTTCAGCTTGTCACCAATATCCGGATCGTTGTTGACCACCTTCGCCACATCATTGATGAGATGAATAATGTGCTTCGCCATGTAGTATGCCGACGCCGCCTTACCGGCAAAGATTTTCACCCGTGGCACCCAGTCGGCCGTTGGGTCGGCTTTGATGCGATTGTAGTGCGTGATGACGTGCAGCACGTTCATGAGCTGTCGCTTGTACTCATGGATACGCTTGATTTGCACATCAAACAACGCTTTCGGGTTGGCCACCACGTTCAGGTGCAGCGCAAGATACACCGACAGCCGCTTCTTGTTCAGAAGCTTGGCTTCACGCACGGCTTTGTTCACCGCCGGGAAATCCAGGTGCTGTTCAAGCTCGCCCAGCTGACTCAAATCGGTACGCCAGGTGCGGCCAATATGTTCGTCCAGGACATCGGAGAGCGGCTGGTTAGCCAGCGCCAGCCAGCGACGCGGGGTAACACCGTTCGTCACGTTGCAAAAACGCGTCGGGAAGATCTTCGCGAAATCAGCAAACAGCGACTGCACCATCAGGTTCGAGTGCAGTCCGGAAACCCCGTTCACCTTGTGGCTGATCACCACCGCCAGCCAGGCCATACGCACGCGGCGACCGTTGGATTCATCAATGATTGAGGCCCGGCTCAGCAGGCCAGTATCGTTTGGATACTGCTCCTGCAGCGTCTTCAGGAAGTAGTCGTTAATCTCAAAGATAATCTGCAGATGGCGCGGCAAAATTTTACCGAGCATGTCGACCGGCCAGGTTTCCAGCGCTTCGCTCATCAGGGTGTGGTTGGTGTACGAGAAGACCTGGCAGGTCACTTCAAACGCATCATCCCAGCTGAACTTGTGCTCGTCGATCAGCAGACGCATGAGCTCGGGGATCGAAAGCACCGGGTGGGTGTCGTTGAGGTGAATCGCGGTTTTTTCCGCCAGGTTGCTGTAGGTTTTGTGCAGCTGATAATGACGGCTCAGGATGTCCTGAATCGTCGCGGACACAAGGAAATACTCCTGACGCAGACGCAGTTCGCGTCCGGAATAGGTCGAGTCGTCCGGATAAAGTACGCGGGAGACGTTTTCAGAGTGGTTTTTATCTTCCACCGCCGCAAAATAGTCGCCCTGGTTGAATTTACCGAGGTTGATTTCGCTACTGGCCTGGGCGCTCCACAGGCGCAGGGTGTTGGTGGCATCGGTGTCGTAGCCGGGGATAATCTGGTCATAGGCCACGGCCAGGATCTCTTCCGTCTCAACCCAGCGGGATTTTTTTCCCTCCTGCTGAATACGGCCACCAAAGCGCACTTTGTAGCGCGTGTTGTGTCGTTTGAATTCCCACGGGTTGCCGTACTCAAGCCAGTAGTCCGGAGACTCTTTCTGTCGGCCTTCCACAATGTTCTGTTTGAACATGCCGTAGTCGTAGCGAATCCCGTAGCCGCGGCCCGGCAGGGCCAGCGTCGCCAGCGAGTCCAGGAAACAGGCGGCCAGACGCCCCAGGCCGCCGTTACCGAGGCCCGGGTCATTCTCTTCGTCAATCAGCTCTTCTAAATCTAACCCCATCTCTTCCAGTGCGGTTTTGACGTCGTCATAGATACCGAGCGACAACAGCGCATTGGACAGCGTGCGGCCAATCAAAAATTCCATCGACAGGTAATAAACCTGCCGCGTTTCCTGCGAGAGCTGGGCGCGGTTAGAGCGCAGCCAGCGTTCCACTAAGCGGTCACGCACGGCAAACAGCGTGGCGTTCAGCCACTCGTGTTTGTTGGCGATGACCGGGTCTTTCCCGATGGTAAACATCAGCTTATAGGCGATAGAGTGCTTTAACGCCTCAACGCTGAGCGTGGGTGAAGAATAGCTAAAAGGAGCATTCATATCAGTAACTTCGCCTCGTTACATCAAGCGTTGATAAAGGTCGCGGTATGACTGCGCCGCAACGTGCCAGCCAAAGTCCAGAGACATCGCCTGACGCTGAACGTAACGCCACAGAGATGGACGGGACCACAAGACGAAAGCACGCCGAATCGCCCGCAGCAGCGACCAGGCATTACTGTCCTCAAAGACAAACCCGCTGGCGATACCGTCCGCAAGGTTTTCCAGAGAACTGTCCGATACGGTATCCGCCAGCCCGCCAGTACGACGTACCAGCGGCAGCGTGCCGTATTTCAGGCCATAGAGCTGCGTCAGGCCACACGGTTCGAAACGGCTCGGCACCAGAATGACGTCAGCACCGCCCATAATCCGGTGCGAAAACGCTTCGTGATAGCCAATCTGCACCCCTACCTGCCCGGGGTGTTCCGCCGCTGCCGCAAGGAAACCTTCCTGCAGCACCGGGTCGCCGGCACCGAGCAGCGCCAGTTGCCCCCCCTGCTCCAGTAAGCCCGGCAGCGCCTCCAGCACTAAATCCAGCCCTTTCTGGCTGGTCAGACGGCTGACGACGGCGAACAGCGGCACTTTATCGTTCACCTTCAGCCCCATCGCAATCTGCAGCTGGCGTTTGTTTTCCGCTTTGTCTTCCACGGAATCGCGGCCATAGCGTGCCGCCAGCAGAAGATCGGTCTCCGGATTCCAGATCTGCTCATCAACGCCGTTGAGGATCCCCGACAGGCGGCCCTCACGATGGCGCTGTCGCAGCAGCCCTTCCAGACCGTTACCAAACTCCGGCTGGGTAATTTCCCGGGCGTAGGTCGGGCTCACGGCCGTAATGTGATCGGCGTAGTAGATGCCGGCTTTCAGGAACGAAATCTGCCCGTTAAACTCCAGCCCGTGCATGTTATAGAACGACCATGGCAGATCGATGTCATTCATGTGATGGGCATAGTACATGCCCTGATACGCCAGGTTGTGAACGGTAAAGACCGATTTCGCCGGGTGGCCGCGCGCCGCCAGATACGCCGGTGCAAGCCCGGCGTGCCAGTCGTGAGCGTGTACCACATTCGGGCGCCAGAACGGATCCAGCCCGGTTGCCATTTCAGCACCGACCCAGCCGAGCAGTGCGAAACGCAGCACGTTGTCGGTATAGGCGAACAGGTTCGTATCGTGATACGGGCTACCCGGTCGATCGTATAAATGCGGCGCATCAATCAGGTAAATGCCTACGCCATTGTAATGTCCAAACAGCAGGGTGATGCGTCCGGCGAAGGTTTCACGACGAGTGACCACCTTTGCATCTGGAATACCACGCCGGATATCCGGAAAAGCGGGCAACAGAACTCGGGTATCTACCCCCCCGGCGATTTGCGCCGCAGGCAATGCGCCAAGAACATCCGCCAGACCGCCCGTTTTTAACAACGGGAACATCTCAGAACATACATGTAAAACCTGCATTATCGCTCCTGTTTGACCTGCAGCTTCCGCAACATTTCCCGTGTTACTAACACGATCCCCTCTTCCGAACGGTAGAAACGACGCGCGTCTTCTTCCGCATTTTCACCAATCACCATGCCTTCAGGTATGACGCAGGCACGGTCGATAACGCAACGGCGCAGACGGCATGAGCGTCCGACCCAGACATCCGGCAGCAGCACCGCCGAATCGATATTACAGAATGAGTTCACGCGCACGCGGGGGAACAGCACCGACTGCACCACCACCGACCCCGAGATAATGCATCCGCCGGACACCAGTGAGTTCAGCGTCATGCCGTGACTGCCGGAGCGGTCCTGAACGAATTTCGCCGGCGGCAGCGATTCCATGTGGGTACGGATTGGCCAGTTCTGGTCGTACATATCCAGTTCAGGCGTCACCGACGCGAGATCGAGGTTTGCCTTCCAGTAGGCCTCAAGCGTTCCGACGTCGCGCCAGTAAGGTTCAGCATTCGGATCAGACTGCACGCAGGACAACGGGAAGGGATGTGCATACGCCATGCCAGCTTTGGTAATTTTCGGAATGATATCTTTGCCGAAGTCGTGGCTGGAGTTTTCGTCTTTGTCGTCTTCTTCCAGCAGCGCGTAAAGATAATCGGCATCAAAGACATAGATCCCCATGCTGGCGAGCGATTTGGTATCGTCCCCTGGCATTGTCGGTGGGTTCGCCGGTTTTTCGACAAAATCGATAATCTTGTCGTCGGCGTCGACGTGCATCACCCCAAATGCCGTCGCCTCAGCAACAGGCACGGGCAAGCATGCCACGGTGCAACGCGCCCCTTTTTCGACGTGGTCGATCAGCATGTGGGAGTAGTCTTGCTTGTAGATATGATCGCCCGCGAGGATCACAATGTATTCCGCGTTATAACGGCGAATAATGTCGAGGTTTTGCGTCACCGCATCCGCCGTCCCGCGATACCAGTTCTCACCGTGAACGCGCTGCTGGGCAGGCAGAAGATCGACAAACTCATTCATCTCTTCACTGAAGAATGACCAGCCGCGCTGGATGTGCTGCACCAGAGTATGCGACTGATACTGCGTAATGACGCCAATGCGGCGAATGCCTGAGTTCAGGCAGTTGGAGAGCGCAAAGTCGATAATACGGAACTTACCACCAAAGTGGACGGCAGGTTTGGCGCGTTTGATGGTCAAATCTTTCAGACGAGTACCACGCCCGCCTGCGAGTATCAGGGCAACAGTTTTTAATGGTAGCTGGCGTGCCAACATTAAGGGATCGTTCTTCTCTAATCTAACCATGACTAACTCCTTTTTTATCATCTTTGGAATACGCACACTCCGTGCGCAGGCCCGTGCCAGACAGCCATTACTACCGGATTATCCGCTCCGGCAAATGGGGGAACAGCGCGCCATTCCCCGTCAGGTAAAACAATCTCAGCGACGTCATCCGTCGCGTTCAGCGTGACCAGCCACCTCTCCGAAAGCAGGATTTGCAGGCGTGGTACGCCGTGTTGCCACTCTTGCGCGCTTAAGGGTTGCGCGTCTTGATTCAGCCAGCGGACATTACCGTCGCCCTCTTCCCACCAGCGATCGGCGGTGAGCGCGGGAATTTGCTGGCGAAGATGGATCAGCGCAGCGGTAAAGTGAATCAACCCGCTGTTCGCTTCACCCCAGTCGAGCCAGGTCAACGTGTTGTCCTGGCAATACGCATTGTTGTTACCATGCTGACTGTGACCATGTTCATCGCCTGCCAGCAGCATCGGCGTGCCCTGCGACAATAACAGCGTTGTCAGCAGCGCATGCACGCTGGCGCGTCGCCGCTCGATAACATCAAGGCTTCCGCCTAACCCTTCTATACCATGATTGAAGCTATGGTTATTGTTAGTACCATCGCGATTCTCCTCACCGTTCGCTTCATTGTGTTTCTGATTGAAACAAACGCAGTCCCGGAGCGTAAAACCGTCGTGCGCCGTCAGCAGGTTGATCGTCGCAGACGGTCGTTTGCCATCGCGCTTAAAAAGATCGCTGGACCCGGCAAAGCGTCCGGCGAACTCCCCCAGCGACAGATTCCGTTCCAGCCAGAAGCGGCGCGCGGCATCGCGATAGTGATCGTTCCACTCGGCAAACAGGGGCGGGAAATTCCCGACCTGATAACCCCCTTCACCGATGTCCCACGGCTCGGCAATGAGCTTAACCTGTGACAGCACCGGACAGTTTTTGATCGCTTCAAACAGCGGCGCCTGCTGGCTGAAGGCCGGCGTACGCCCCATAACCGGTGCCAGATCAAAACGAAAACCGTCGACGTGGAACGTGTCCACCCAGTACTTCAGGCATTCATACGCGAAATGCATGACCGCCGGGTGGCTGAGATTGAGCGTGTTACCGCAACCGGTCCAGTTGAAGTAATCGCCATCGTCCCTGATCCAATAATAGCTACGGTTATCAATTCCGCGCATGGAGAGCGTCGGTCCATCGAGATCGCTTTCCGCACTGTGGTTCAGTACCACGTCCAGAATGACCTCAATACCTGCCGCATGAAGCGCCTTTACCGCATCACGAAACTCGTCCCGCGCCTTGTCCGGATGAGCGGCATAGCGGGGTTCAAGCGCAAACATCGCCAGCGGGTTGTAGCCCCAGTAGTTACTGAGCCCCAGCCGCTGCAGACGAGGTTCACTGGCAAAATGCGCGACGGGCAACAGCTCCAGGGCCGTGATCCCGAGGTGCTTGAGGTAGGCAATCATGGTCGGATGACCGAGCGCCTTATAGGTGCCGCGCATCTCTTTCGGGATCGACGGATGCAGATACGTCAGCCCTTTAACATGCGCCTCGTAGATAACGGTGTTGCCCCACGGCGTGCGCGGCGGGGCATCGTCTTCCCAGTCGTAGAGATCGTTCACCACCACGCTTTTAGGCGCCACGGGGGCGCTGTCGCGGTGGTCGGGTTCACCGTAGCCGACATGGAAAATAGGGTCGTCTTTAAACTCGCCATCCACGCGGTGCGCACACGGATCGATCAGCAGCTTCGCCGGGTTAAACCAGTGCCCCTGCGCAGGTGCCCACGGGCCGTGTACGCGATAGCCGTAGTGCATTCCTGGCCGTCCCCCGGCCAGGTAGCCGTGCCAGGTATCTCCTGTGCGAGACGGCAGGTCGTAACGATGTTCATTACCCTCGCCGTCAAATACGCACAGTTCAACCCGCTCCGCATGGGCAGAAAAGAGCGTGAAATTCACCCCCTTTCCATCAAAATGTGCCCCGAGCGGTTCGGGTTTACCTGCCGTAAGCTGGGTCATTCCCCCTCCCGGATCAGCCAGATGGTACTGAGCGGCGGTAGCGTAAGGCTCAGGGAATTCGGTCGCCCGTGGCTTTCAATGGCATCGCTTTGCACCAGACCACCGTTACCGGCATTGCTGCCGTGGTAGTGCGTGGAATCGGTATTCAGGATTTCACGCCACTTGCCGGCCTGGTTAATCCCGAAGCGATAATGATGGCGCGGTACAGGGGTAAAGTTGCTGGCGACGATAATTTCGTTGCCGGCTTTATCCCGCCGCACAAAGACAAACACCGAGCGCTCATGGTCATCCACCACCAGCCACTCGAAACCGTACGGGTCAAAATCAAGCTCATGCAGAGCTTTGTGGTGACGGTAGGTCAGGTTCAGGTCCCGCACCAGACGCTGTACGCCGTGGTGCCAGTTGTCTCCCCCTTCCAGCAGATGCCAGTCGAGGCTGGTGTCGTGGTTCCACTCGCGCCCCTGGGCGAACTCATTGCCCATAAACAGCAGTTTTTTACCCGGGAAGGCGAACATCCAGCCGTAGTAGGCGCGCAGGTTGGCGAACTTCTGCCATGCATCGCCCGGCATGCGGTCGAGAATGGATTTTTTGCCATGCACCACTTCGTCATGCGACAGCGGCAGCATGAAGTTCTCGGTGTAGTTGTAGAGCAGCCCGAAGGTGAGTTTGTCATGGTGATACTGACGGTAGACAGGATCCAGCTTCATGTAGTCGAGCGTGTCGTGCATCCACCCCAGGTTCCATTTGTACCAGAACCCCAGTCCGCCGGTTGACGGTGGACGGGAGACGCCAGGGAAGTCGGTGGACTCTTCCGCCATCGTCACCGCACCGTCTACCTGCTCGCCGATAATACGGTTGGTGTTGCGCAGAAACTCAATCGCTTCCAGGTTTTCACGGCCGCCATACTCGTTCGGGATCCACTCGCCTTCTTTGCGGCTGTAGTCGCGGTAGATCATCGACGCCACGGCATCAACGCGCAGGGCATCAATGCCAAAGCGCTCAATCCAGTACAGCGCATTGCCCACGAGGTAGTTTGCCACTTCACGACGACCGTAGTTGTAGATCAGCGTGTTCCAGTCCTGGTGATAGCCTTCGCGCGGGTCGCTGTGCTCGTACAGCTTAGTGCCGTCAAACTCTGAAAGACTAAAATCATCGGACGGGAAATGGCCCGGCACCCAGTCGAGGATCACGTTTAACCCGGCGGCGTGCGCGGCATTGATAAAATAGCGGAAGTCATCGCGCGTGCCGAAGCGACGCGTCGGGGCATACATCCCGGTCGGCTGATAACCCCAGCTTCCGTCGAACGGGTGTTCATTAATTGGCAGCAGCTCAAGGTGGGTAAAGCCCATCCATTTCGCGTACGGAACCAGCTGGTCGGCAAGCTCCCGGTAGCTGAGCCAGAAGTTGTTATCAGTATGGCGACGCCAGGAACCGAGATGCACTTCGTAGACGGAAATTGGCGCATCAAAGCGGTTGGCCTGCTTGCGTTCTTCACTCTGGACAACTTTTTCCGGCAGGCCGCAAATCATTGACGCGGTTTCCGGACGCATTTGCGCTTCGAAGGCGTACGGGTCGGACTTAATACGCAGCTTGCCGTGCGCATCGATCATCTCGAATTTATACAGCTGGCCGTTGTGCGCGCCGGGGATAAACAGCTCCCAGATACCGCTTTCACGGCGCAGACGCATCGGGTGACGACGGCCATCCCAGTAGTTGAACTGGCCGACAACGGAGACTCGCTGGGCGTTAGGCGCCCACACGGCAAACCGCGTGCCGGTGATGCCATCCATCGTATCGGCATGGGCACCCAGCGTTTCATAAGGTCGCAGGTGGGTACCTTCAGACAGCAGCCACGCGTCCATCTCCTGTAAAAGAGGCCCAAAACTGTAGGGATCATCGATGAGATTTTGCTGACCATGCCAGATAACGGCAAGCTGATAACGAAAAGGGTTTTTACGACGGGGCATTACGCCCGAAAAGAAGCCACGAGAATCGAGGCATTCCAGATTGCCGACCTTGCGGCCGGTTTTGGGTTCGATAACCCACACTTCTGTGGCATCCGGTAACAGTGCCCGGACTTCCAGCCCGGCCTCGGTACGGTGCATCCCCAGTACGGAAAAGGGGTCGGCAAAATGACCCGCAATAAGCGCATTAATCACGTCTCTATCCACACGATCGGACATGGTATTCATCCTGTTTTTTATGTCGTCCTTTTTTAGCGCCTGGGACGACTTTAATGTGACCTGAACGGGCATCCTCTCAGCCCCGTCCTAACCTCAGGTAAGAAATAACTCTTCCTTAAAGCATAGCCAACGCTCTAAATGACTCCTGATAAAAAATAAGACATATGCGTTTTACTCCATGTAGTACGCGGAAAAGGGGGTGAAAATCACCCCCCGGGGTTTAACAAATTATTACGCCAGCTGGCGCAGCATGCGACGCAGCGGCTCGGCTGCGCCCCACAGAAGCTGGTCGCCGACGGTGAATGCAGAAAGGAACTCCGGCCCCATGTTCAGCTTACGCAGACGACCAACCGGGGTGGTCAGCGTGCCGGTGACGGCAGCCGGGGTCAATTCACGCATGGTGATGTCGCGATCGTTTGGAACCACTTTCGCCCACGGGTTGTGTGCAGCCAGCAGCTCTTCCACGGTCGGAATCGACACATCTTTTTTCAGTTTAATCGTGAAGGCCTGGCTGTGGCAGCGCAGCGCGCCGATACGTACGCACAGACCGTCAACTGGAATGGTGTTCGCGGTATTGAGTATTTTGTTGGTCTCAGCCTGACCTTTCCACTCTTCGCGAGTCTGGCCGTTATCCAGCTGTTTGTCGATCCACGGGATCAGACCACCGGCCAGCGGTACACCAAAGTTATCCACCGGCAGCTCGCCGCTGCGGGTCAGCTCGGTGACTTTACGCTCGATATCGAGAATAGCGGAGGCCGGATTTGCCAGCTCGGTCGCAACGCTGTGGTGCAACTGGCCCATCTGCGTCAGCAGCTCGCGCATATGGCGCGCACCGCCGCCGGACGCGGCCTGGTAAGTCGCCACGGAGACCCACTCCACCAGGTCCTGCGCGAACAGGCCGCCGAGGGACATCAGCATCAGGCTGACGGTGCAGTTACCGCCGACAAAGGTTTTTACGCCGTTGTTCAGGCCGTCGGTGATGACGTCCTGGTTGACCGGGTCGAGAATGATGATGGCATCGTCTTTCATGCGCAGTGAAGACGCCGCATCAATCCAGTAGCCCTGCCAGCCGCTTTCACGCAGCTTTGGATAAATTTCGTTGGTATAATCGCCGCCCTGGCAAGTGACAATAATGTCGAGTGCCTTCAGCGCTTCCAGATCGAAAGCATCCTGCAACGTACCAGTGCTGCCGCCAAAAGAAGGTGCAGCCTGGCCGAGCTGGGAAGTGGAGAAGAAGACCGGGCGGATGGCGTCAAAATCGCGCTCTTCAACCATGCGTTGCATGAGAACAGAGCCGACCATACCGCGCCAGCCGATAAAACCAACGTTTTTCATAGCATTTTTTTCCTGCAGAGGGTGTGTGCTGATTGTGCAAACCAGTATTCAACTGGGATATGCTTCACATTACAAAATGCTGCCAAAGTCGCAAGCGAAATTAATCGATGATGGCCCGCCAATCAGAAATAGCGCTAATCATCATAATAACCATAGAGAGTTTCAGGGATAATTTTAATGAGTGAAATCATATCCGCGGCGGTTTTATTGATCCTGATAATGGATCCTCTGGGCAACCTGCCTATCTTCATGTCGGTGCTGAAGCACACCGAACCCAAACGCCGTCGGGCGATCATGATCCGCGAGCTGCTTATCGCGCTGCTGGTGATGTTCATCTTCCTGTTTGCCGGTGAGAAAATCCTCGCCTTCCTGAATCTGCGTGCCGAAACGGTTTCGATTTCCGGTGGGATTATCCTGTTCCTGATAGCGATTAAGATGATTTTCCCGAGCGCCGAAGGCAGCAGCAGCGGCCTGCCCGCGGGGGAAGAGCCGTTTATTGTGCCGCTGGCGATTCCCCTCGTCGCCGGACCGACGATTCTGGCAACGTTGATGCTGCTGTCGCATCAGTACCCCAATCAGATGAGCCATCTGGTGATTGCCTTGCTGATTGCCTGGGGCGGGACGTTTATCATTCTGCTGCAGTCGTCGTTGTTCCTGCGTCTGCTGGGTGAGAAAGGCGTAAACGCGCTGGAGCGCCTGATGGGGTTGATTCTGGTGATGATGGCGACGCAGATGTTCCTGGACGGGATCCGCGCGTGGATGAAGGGCTAGGTAAAAACAAAAAAGGACAACTCACGTTGTCCTTTTGCTTTTAGCCGGGTTTAACTCAGCAGCGTAAACGCAATCATCCCGACAATGGCACCCGTCGTGCCGAGGATGGTTTCCATCAGCGTCCAGGTTTTCAGGGTTTGCGCTTCGGTCGCACCGGTAAATTTACCGAACAGCCAGAAGCCGGCGTCATTGACGTGTGACACCACAATCGAACCGCCCGCAATACAGATTGAGAGCGCGGCCATCTGGGCACCGGAGTAGTTAAGCTGTTCAATCACCGGCATCACCAGACCCACGGCGGTTAAACATGCCACCGTCGCAGAGCCCTGGATGATACGCACCGCCGCAGCCAGTACGAAACAGGTCACCGCAATGGGCAGCCCCATGCCGGTCAGGGCTTCGCCCAGCGCCGGACCCACGCCGGAATCCACCAGCACCTGTTTGAACACGCCACCGGCACCGATCACCAGCAGAATGATACCCGCAGGCTGCAGCGCATGGCCGCAGATTTCCATCACTTTGTCTTTCGGCATGCCCTGGCGCATCGCCAGGCCGTACATCGCCACCAGACACGCCACCAGGATCGCGGTGAACGGGTGGCCGATAAACTCAAACCATTCGTACGCGGTAGACCCCACCGGCACGAAACGCGCGGCGATGGTTTTCAGCCCCACCAGCACCAGCGGCAGCAGGATCAGCGCCAGGCTGAAGCCGAAGGACGGCATTTTGCCTTCGCCAAGGTGCGGCTCGGTGACGTCATCCGGAATGTGAAGCTCAACGTAACGGCTGATGAAGTTGCCCCACAGCGGGCCGGCAATAATCATTCCCGGGATTGCCGCACACAGGCCAATCAGGATCATCCAGCCAAAATCGGCGTGCATCTGAGAAGCCAGCAGCATCGGCGCAGGCCCAGGCAGCAGGAACGCCGCCGCAGCCGCCACGCCCGCAAACAGCGGAATCACCAGCTTCACGAGGTTAGTGCCGGTATGGCGCGCCATCGAGAACGCCACGCTAATCAGCAGCACCACGGCCACTTCGAAGAACAGCGGCAGCGCACAAATCAGACCGGCGAGGCCAATCGCGTAGTGCGCACGGCTGTGTCCGAAGGATTTGAGCATTTTGACGGCAATCTGGTCGACTGCGCCCGTCTCATGCAGGATCTTGCCAAACATCGCGCCCAGCGCGACCACAATGGCCAGGAAACCCAGCGTGCCTCCCATCCCTTTTTCCATCGTCGCTGCGATCTTATCGAGCGGCATACCGGAAAAGAGACCTGCACCAATAGACACCACCATTAAGGCAACGAAAGCATGCATACGCGCTTTCATCACTAAAAACAGCAGCAGCAATACGGAACCAACTGCTGTTAAAACTAGCGTTAATGTACTCAAAACTTACTGCCTTTTATTAATGACCTCGATGGTGCTGGCAACAACACCCTCCAGTGACTGATCGATATCAACCACTAAGACGTCTTTCTCATCGTCACCCGGCTCCTGCAGCGCTTCGAACTGCGTCACCAGCATCTGGGTTTTGAAGAAGTGGCCTTTACGCGCCTTCAGACGGCTTTCAATCACCTCGAAATCGCCTTTCAGGTAGATGAAAGAGAGGTTCGGGTTGCCGTCACGCAGCAGGTCGCGGTAGGTTTTTTTCAGCGCGGAGCAGACGATCAGGGAAACCTTGTTGGTACGCTGCATCGCGAACGCGGCGTCATTCAGCGCCTGCAACCACGGTTTGCGGTCGTCATCGTTCAGCGGCTCGCCGGAGGCCATTTTCATGATATTGCTGCGCGGATGGAGGAAGTCGCCATCAAGAAACGCCGCATGAAGTTGATGCGCCACTTCGCTGGCCACGGCAGATTTACCGCTACCGGAAACGCCCATCAGGACGTAAACGTGGTGATCATGATTAGTCGTGCTCAAAGGGTGTCCCTCAGTCAATTGTTACGGGTAACAGTTATCGGTAACATTGTCCTGCCGGGGCAAAAGAGAAGCAATATCCAAACGTGCGCGAAGTGAATAAGTGTGACCCACTTCAAATTTGTCAGCTTAAATAGATCCACCCGGTGACAAGGTGAAACCTAAATCTAACATTTTCGGCGTCACCGTCTCGCCACGTATGCGCGCCAGCAGGCGTTCTGCGCCAATACGGCCCATACGTTCACGCGGTGTCAGGACGCTCGCCAGACGGGGTTCCATCACCTGGCCGATGTCGTGGCCGTGGAAACCGGCAATCGCCATGTCTTCAGGGATCTTCAGCCCCAGACGCTGGCATTCGAACGCTGCACCGACCGCAAGGTCATCGTTGGTACAGAAAATACCGTCCAGTTGCGGATACTCGCGTCGTGCCTGACGCATCAGCTCAATACCCGACGTATAGGATGAGGACTGCTCAACCATCACGCTGTACGGTGTTAAACCGGCGTCGAGCATTGCCTGCTCGTATCCCTTCTGTTTGATGATAGTACGTTCATCCAGACGTGCACCCAGGTAGGCAATATGCCGATGGCCGCGGGCGATGATGGCCGCCGTCATCTGGCGCGCCGCTTCGAAGTTATCAAAGCCCACCGCAATATCGAGACACGGCGACTGGCTGTCCATCAGCTCCACCACCGGAATGCCTGCCACTTCAATCATTTTTAGCGTACGGGGGGTGTGAGTACGTTCGGTTAAAATCAGGCCGTCGATGTTCCAGGAGAGCATGGACTCAAGACGTTCTTCTTCCAGTTCCGGCTTGTACCCATAGTGGGCGAGCATGGTCTGATAGCCAAAGGCATCGGTCACGCTTTCAATGCCGCGCAACACCTCGGCAAAAACCTGGTTGGTTAAGGAAGGCAGGAGGACGCCAACCGCGCGGCTGGTCGCATTCGAAAGAATATCGGGGGCGCGGTTAGGGATATACCCCAGTTCATCGAGGGCAGCGGCAATCTTGCCACGCAACGCCACGGAAACCTGTTCCGGGTTACGTAAAAACCGGCTGACCGTCATTTTGGTCACACCGACGCGATCGGCTACATCCTGAAGTACGGGGCGTTTCTTTTTCATCGTCCTGAGAAATCGTAAGTGATAGATTTGCTCAGTTTATCACGGACAAAGCCCATCCTTCCCCTGTCAAAGGGAAGGATGGGCATTTATTTATGATTTATTACACCGGTGGCAGATCAAACAGCAGAATTTCGCTTTCACTGTCGGCATGCACGGACAGTGCCTGCTCATCCCAGATTGCCAGACCATCCGCCGTGGTAGCTTTCGTGCCGTTAATAGACACCTCGCCTTTCACCACTTGGATCCAGACGCGGCGGTTAGCGGCAATCTGATGGACAGACTGTTCGTCTTTTGCCAGCGCCCAGCGGTACAGTTCCATATCCTGGTGCACTTTCAGCGAACCGTCACGCGCATCCGGAGAGAGCACCAGCTGTTTGCCCTGTTTAGCATCAAAGCGGCGCTGTTCGTAGCGCGGGGTGATGCCGGTTTCTTCCGGAATGATCCAGATTTGATACAGGTGCAGTTTTTCCGTTTTGCTTGGGTTGTATTCAGAGTGACGCACCCCGGTACCCGCACTCATAATCTGGAACTCGCCCGCCGGAACCTGCTCTTTGTTGCCCATGCTGTCCTGGTGCTCAACCGCCCCTTCCAGCACATACGTCAGGATTTCCATGTCTTTGTGCGGGTGGGTACCGAAGCCCTGGCCTGCATCAATCACGTCATCGTTAATGACGCGCAGTGCGGAGAAGCCCATAAAGTTCGGGTCGTAGTAGTCAGCAAACGAGAATGAATGCCATGAGTCCAGCCAGCCATGATTCGCGTGACCACGTTCGTTTGCTTTGCGTAAGTAGATCATTGTTTCACCCTCAGTTCGTTTCGATGGAGTAAGTGTGGACGCAAACGGCCTGGGATCATAGAGGGTGAAAATTGACTCCTCTGTTCAAAAATTTAGAACAAGCAAAGAGGAGTTATAATTTCTTATCTGGCGAGGGTTATCGTGGCAGGAGAGGCCTGTTCGAAGGCCCGTTCAAGGAGTTCGAGATTGGTCATAACTTCAGATTCCTTGACGTAATTGGGTACACCGTTAGTCAGGGTCTCATACAGCGCATCGTAAACGCGGCCATAGTCACCCGCTTCGGGTTTCACGTCCTCTTTAACGGTGATGCCCTCTGCGTTGACATACTCCAGCACGCCCACGGAGTCATCCGCCGCAAACCCCGGGTCGCCGGGCATAATGTTCGCCTTCAGGCTGGTCTCCTGCTGGTCGATACCGTACTTGATAAACGAGCCTCTGGTGCCATGCACAATAAATTTCGGGTAGTCAATTTTCACCAGATGGCTGGTTTTGACGATGGCTTTCAGGTCGCCGTAAAACAGCTGGGCTTCGAAGGTGTCATCCGGATTGGCTTTGTTGCGCAGGCTGCGGATGTCGTACGCCATGTGGTCCGGTCGGCCAAACAGAGAGATGATTTGATCGAGCGTATGCACGCCCAGACCATAGAATGAGCCATCCTGCGGCAGGCCGGGATGCGTTTCGGCCACCGGGCGGTAGTAATCAAAGTGGCTTTCAATCTCGACGATGTCACCCAGTTTACCGCTCTCAATCACTTTTTTTGCCGTCAGGAAGCAGCTGTCAAAGCGGCGGTTTTGGTACGGCGTGACGGTCAGCCCTTTGCGCTTCGCCAGGTCAAACAACGTTTTCGCCTCTGCCATTGTCGGGGTAAACGGCTTTTCCACCAGCACGTTTTTGCCCGCCTCCAGCGCGCGTTTTGCGTACTCGAAATGGCTGTCAGCGTGGGTACAGACAATCACAAGTTTGACCTGCGGATCGTTGAGGACCTCATCAAGATCGCAGGTGAAATGAATATGGGAGTACTGGGGAGACTGCTCTTCCGGCTTCGCGCGACGCCGGTAGATATGGGCAACGTGCCAGCTGTCTTTGCGGTTGAGAACATACGGAAGGTGGTAACGCGTGGTGCTTTTGCCAAATCCAATAAATGCGCAATGTAATGTCATGGCTCAGTCCTTTTTAAGGTTACTGAGTGCAACCATAGCGCAAGTTTTGCCCTCACCCCAGCCCTCTTCCACGGGGAGCGGGCGAAAAAAGACAAAAAAAAGCCAGCGAAAAGCTGGCTAAAGTAATACTGGAAGCAATGTGAGCAATGTCGTGCTTTCAGGTTCCCGTAGGGGTCTTCCTGAACGCAGAGCAATAATAATCATTCTCATTCGCACTTGTCCAATCTTTTTTGCAAAAATTAGCAGTTGACTCAAATTTTAATCTCACTGATGTTGGAATGGACGTTTAACTGACTGAGGATGAAGGAATGAGTGAGATTGTGATACGCCATATCGAAGCCCGCGATGCAGAAGCGTTACGTGACATTATGTCGCATCCTGGGGTGTATCACGACACGCTACAACTTCCCCATCCCTCAATGGATATGTGGCATGACCGGGTCGCGACGAAACCGGGAAGACGGCATCTCGTCGCCTGTCTTGACCAGCGAGTGGTTGGCCATATGGCACTCGATGTGATGGAAAATCCCCGCCGCAGCCACGTTGCAACGTTCGGCATTAGCGTGGCCGCTGATGTACAGGGACGCGGTGTGGGTCGTGCGCTCATGCGCGAAATGGTCAATCTCTGCGACAACTGGTTGCGCATTGAACGCATTGAGCTCACGGTTTTTGCGGATAACCCAGCGGCACTGGCGCTGTATAAGAAGTTTGGGTTTGAAATCGAAGGGACCGGCAGGAACTTCGCCCTGCGTAACGGCGACTATGTGGACGCGTATTACATGGCGCGGCTGAAGTGATAAATTGCCCGGTAACGCGACGCTTACCGGGCAATAAAATCAGAACCCCGCCGTCAAATCGTCCACCGAACGCGGATCCGAGGCCCCAAACAGCGTGCCGTCCGGGCCGACCATAATGCTCTGGGTGCTGCCCATTGCCTCTTTCAGCGCCACCTTCTGTCCGCGCTGCTCCAGCAGTTTTAAGGTGTCCGGGCTAAAGCCCTTCTCAACGCGCAGCTCATCCGGCAGCCACTGATGATGGAAACGTGGTGCGTTCGTCGCTTCGGCAACATTCATTCCAAAGTCGATGCTGTTCACCACCATCTGCAGTACCGTGGTGATAATACGGCTGCCGCCAGGGCTACCAGTCACCAGCCAGGTTTTACCGTCTTTGACCACGATGGTAGGCGACATGGACGACAGCGGACGCTTCTTCGGTCCGACCGCATTCGCATCCCCGCCCACCAGCCCGTAGACGTTCGGCACGCCCGGTTTGGCCGAGAAGTCATCCATCTCGTTATTGAGCAGAATCCCGCTGTTGCCTGCCACGATGCCTGTACCAAAGGTGGTGTTGAGGGTATAGGTCACCGCCACCGCGTTACCGTCTTTATCCACCACCGAGAAGTGGGTGGTCTGGTTGCTCTCATACGGTGCCAGCTTGCCCGGGCGGATCTCGCTCGACGGTTTGGCCTTGTTGATGTCAATCTCATCAGCAATCGATTTGGCATAGGCTTTATTGGTCAGCGCCTGCCACGGCACCTTCACGAAGTCCGGGTCGCCCAGGTATTCTGAACGGTCGGCGTAGGCGCGTTTTTCCGCCTCTGCCATCACCTGCATGGCATCCGCGCTGCCGAAGCCGAACTTGTGCATATCGAAGTTTTCAAGAATGTTAAGGATCTGCACGATGTGAATGCCGCCGGAAGACGGAGGCGGCATCGAGAAAACGTCATAGCCGCGATAGCTTCCGTGAATCGGCTCACGCTCGACGGCCTTGTACTCCGCGAGATCCGCTTTGGTGATAAGCCCACCGTTTTTTTGCATCTCTTCGGCAATCTGGTCGGCAATCGCCCCTTTGTAGAACGCATCCGGGCCGTGCTCCGCAATCAGCTCCAGACTTTTCGCCAGGTTCTTCTGCACCAGCTTATCGCCCTTCTTCAGCGGTTCGCCGTCTTTCCAGAAGATAGCCTTGCTGTTTTCGTGATTCGGAATCACTTCGCTGCCATAGGTTTTAAGATCGTCAGCCAGGGCGTCATTCACCACAAAACCTTCGCGGGCGAGCTTAATCGCAGGCTGTACCACTTTGTTGAGCGGCAGGGTGCCATATTTTTCCAGCGCCAGGGAGAAGCCTGCGACGGTGCCCGGCGTACCGGAGGCGAGGTGCGAGGTCAGGGATTTTTTGCTATCCGGGTTGCCTTGATCGTCAAGGAACATATCGCGGGAAGCCTGTCCGGGGGCCATCTCACGGAAGTCGATGGCGGTGGTTTTGCCGTCTTTGGTCCGCAGCATCATAAAGCCGCCGCCGCCCAGGTTCCCCGCCTGCGGATGCGTCACCGCCAGCGCATAGCCCACCGCGACTGCCGCATCCACCGCATTACCGCCCTGCCGGAGAATATCGACGCCCACTTTCGTTGCCAGCGCATCCACCGACGCCACCATCCCCTGCGTTGCCCGCACGGGATGAAAAACATCTTCCTCCACGCCGTACGAAACTGGCGGAGCCGCTGGCGGGTTGGCCGCCACGCTAAATGTGCCGCCTGCCATCAGCGCGGCGATCGCTATCCAGCGCAAAAACGTTGGTTTCATCATTATTGTTCTCCAGGTGAAGAGGGCCATATTCCCCGCTTAAGCCTGGTTCACAACTCCTAAAAAATCATCGTCATGGTGAAATCAGGGTAAACTTAAGAGAAGCCTCAAAAGAAGGAGATGACAATGAAACGCTTACTGATTCTTACGGCGCTGCTTCCGTTTGCCGCGCTCGCACAGCCACTCAATACGATGAACAACCCGAACCAGCAGGGCTACGTCATTCCAAGCCAGCAGCGTATGCAAACGGAGATGATGAGCCAGCAGCAACAGCAGAAAGGGATGCTGAACCAGCAGTTGAAAACGCAGACCCAGATGCAGCAGCAAAGCCTGCAAAACCAGATGAACACCAACACCCAGCGCATACAGCAGGGTCAGGTGCGTGAGCAGCCGCTGCCTAACCCGAACGGCGGAATGCTGGGCGGCATGACCTCGTCGGGCAGCGGACAGCAGCATATGCTGCCGTCCCAGTCACCGTCGAATGGCGGGATGCTTAATTCTTCGCAGAACTAAAGTTCGGGCCGATCGCGTCAATCGCATCGGTACAGATACTGTCCACCCCCCAGCGCAGCAGCTCCGCCGCGCGCTGGGGTTTGTTGACGGTATAGACCAGAATATGCAGCCCCGCCGCTTTCAACATTTTTACCCGTGCCTCATCCAGCAGCGCGTGGTTCAGGTGAATCGACACACACCCTAAACGGCTGGTCAGCTCACGCCAGTCATCACGCCACGTGTCGAGCAGCAGTCCGCGCGGCAACGCCGGAACGGACGCCTGCGCCGCCTCCAGGGCATCAATGTCAAACGACGACAGCAGGGGTGGCGTCATGCCCTCCCACAGCTCACGCGCGGCCAGCGCAATGACTTTACCTGTGAGCGGCCCGGTGCCGGTGGTTGGTTTGATTTCGATATTGGCCATCATGCCGTGCAGGCGACAGCGGTCGGCCACTTCCGCCAGCAGCGGCAGCGGCTCGCCTTTGAACTCGCTGCTGTACCAGCTTCCGGCGTCGACGTTCAGCAGATCGCGCCACGGCAGGTCTCCCGCCACGCCCCAGCCATTGCTGGTGCGTTCGAGGTTGTCATCATGCAGAAGGAAAATCTCGCCGTCTTTCGATAGCTTGGCATCGAACTCGATCATCGTGTGACCGTAATGCGCGCCCATATCGATAGCCGCCAGCGTGTTTTCCGGCGCCAGTTTACCGCCGCCCCGGTGGGCGACGATGTGGGGATAAGGCCAGTTACTCATATACGTTGTCCTGTTTCACCGTCGAATACGTGCAGGTGATTTTCCGGCAGATGCAGCCACAGCGTGCTGCCTGCTTTAGGGCGCTCCTGATGGGCCAGACGCACCACCATTTTTTGTTCACCCCAACGTCCGTGCGCCAGGTTGTCAGCCCCCAGCATCTCCAGCGTGTCCATGACCAGCGGCACGCCGCCTTCCGCCTGTGAGGTTAACCCAATATGTTCCGGGCGGATACCAAGCGTCATCTTACGCCCGGCATAGCCACGATAGTACCCGTTTACGGGCAGCGCCATCCCACTTTCCAGCTCAAAGTGCGTACCGGCGCTGCTGATCCGCCCTTCCAGCAGGTTCATCGCCGGACTGCCAATAAAGCTCGCCACAAAGCGGGAGGCCGGTTTCTCGTATACCTCCACCGGGGTGCCAATCTGTTCGGCGACGCCTTTGTTCATCACCATCACGCGCTGGGCGAGGGTCATCGCTTCCACCTGATCGTGCGTCACATACAGGGAGGTGGTTTTCAGACGACGGTGCAGCTGCTGCAGCTCAAGGCGCATCTGCACGCGCAGCTTGGCATCAAGGTTTGAGAGCGGCTCGTCGAACAGGAACACCGCAGGGTCACGCACAATGGCGCGCCCCATCGCCACGCGCTGGCGCTGTCCGCCGGACAGTTCACGCGGACGTCGCTTGAGCAGGCCATCCAGTTCCAGAATACGCGCCGCCTCTTTCACGCGCTCATCGATATGGCTTTTGCCCATCCCGCGGATTTTCAGCCCCCAGGCCATGTTCTCTTCCACGCTCATGTGCGGGTAAAGGGCGTAGTTCTGAAACACCATCGCGATGCCCCGGTCCTTCGGCTCCATCTCGGTCACGCGCTGGCGATCGATCCAGATATCGCCGCTGGTCACACGTTCAAGCCCGGCAACCATGCGCAGCAGCGTCGATTTTCCGCAGCCTGACGGGCCAACCATCACGATAAATTCCCCGTCCGCCACGTCGAGCGTTAACGGCTGAATGACCTGGGTTTTGTTGTCCCAGCTTTTGGTCACTGCCTGTAATTTTAAACCTGCCATCTTATTTCTCACTGTCCACTAAACCACGCACGAACGCACGCTGCATGGCTAAAACGATAACGACCGGGGGGATAAGGGTGAGCAGCATCGCCGCCATCACCTGGTTCCAGAGCGTGGTGCCTTCACCGGTGGCGATCATGCCTTTGATGCCCGCCACGGCGGTGCCAAGATTGACGTCCTGAATAATCAGCAGCGGCCACAGATACTGGTTCCAGCCGTAGATAAAGGTGATGACAAACAGCGCCGCAAGGTTGGTTTTCGACAGCGGCAGCACGATGTCACGGAAGAAGCGCATCGGCGAGGCTCCGTCAATACGCGCGGCCTCAATCAGCTCGTCCGGCAGGGTCATAAAGAACTGGCGGAACAGGAAGGTGGCGGTGGCCGAGGCCATCAGCGGCAGGGTTAAACCTGCGTAGCTGTCCAGCATCTTCAGGTTGGCGATCACTTCCACCGTCGGGAAGATACGCACTTCTACCGGCAGCATCAGGGTGATGAAGATCATCCAGAAGAACAGGTTACGCAGGGGAAAGCGGAACCAGACGATGGCGAAGGCCGAGAGCATCGACACCGTGATTTTGCCCACCGTAATACCGAACGCCATGATGAAGCTGTTCAGCATCATCAGCCAGAATGGCGCGCTGTTAGCGCCCACGCCCTGGGTCCAGATGGTTTTCATGTTTTCGAAAAGATGCCCGCCTGGGATCAGCGTCATCGGCGTATCAAACACCGCTTTGGTGTCCAGCGTGGCGGCAACGAAGGCCACATATAGCGGCAACAGAATGACGATGATGCCCAAAATCAGCATGGTGTGGCTGAACATCGTCAGCCCGCGACGGTTCTCGATCATTGGTAGCGCACCTTACTTTCGACATAACGGAACTGCACTACCGTGAGAAGGATGACGAGGAACATCAGCACGACCGACTGGGCGGCGGATGCCGAGAGATCCAGACCGGCAAAGCCTTCGCGATAGATCTTATAGATAAGCGTCGTCGTGGCCTGCACCGGGCCACCGGCCGTGGCGGCGTCGATCACCGGGAAGGTGTCGAAGAAGGCGTAAACCAGGTTGACCACCAGCAGGAAGAAACTCACCGGGGCAATCAGCGGCAGCGACAGCCTAAAGAAACGACGGACCGGCCCTGCACCATCAATCGCCGCGGCTTCAACCAGCGAGCGCGGAATAGACTGCAGCGCAGCAAAGAAGAACAGGAAGTTGTAGCTGATCTGTTTCCACACCGACGCGAAGACCACCAGGAACATCGCCTGACCGCTGTTCTGGGCGTGGTTCCAGTCGTAGCCGAACTCCGCCAGGAAATGGGTAATCAGCCCGCGCCCTGGGTTAAACAGGAAGATCCACAGCACGGCGGCGACGGCAGGCGCCACGGCGTAAGGTAGCAGCATCAGCGTCTGATACAGACGGCTGCCGCGCACCACGTAATCCACCAGCGCCGCGAAAAAGAGCGATGCGACAAGGCCGCTGACAGTGACCAGCGCGCTGAACTTCATGGTCGTCCAGAAGGCGTCGAGGTAATAGCTGTCATGGAACAGCGCGGTAAAGTTATCCAGCCCGACAAACTGGCTGGAAAGCCCAAACGGATCGACGCTTTGTACCGAGTACCAGAGCGCCTCGCCCGCAGGCCAGATAAAGAAGATAACGGTGATGACCAGCTGCGGCGCGACCAGCAAATACGGCAGCCAGCGCGAACGGAACACCGGACGGGATGAGGACATAGTTTAGCTCAGCATAGGTAGCCCTCACCCCAGCCCTTCCCGCAGGGAGAGGGACAGGATGAGGGTAAAATGATTAAGACTTTGTTGATTGCTCAAAGCGGCGCAGCAGCTGATTACCGCGCTCTACCGCAGAATCCAGGGCCTGCTGTGGGGTTTTCTTCCCGGTCCACACGCTTTCCAGCTCTTCATCTACGATGGTACGGATCTGCGGCATGTTCCCCAGACGCAGGCCTTTGGTGAACGGCAATGGCGGCTTGTTGAGCATCTGACGCGTCGCGATATCCGCGCCCGGGTTTTTGCTGTAGAAGCCCTGCTCGCGGGTCAGGTCATACGCGGCCGTGGTGATAGGCAGGTAGCCGGTTTTCTGATGCCATTCGGCGGCATTCTCTGGTTTCGCCAGGAAGTCGAGGAACTCGGCCACGCCCTTGTAGGTGCCCTTGTCTTTGCCCTGCATGACCCACAGGCTCGCCCCACCGATGATGGCGTTCTGCGGTGCGCCTTTCACGTCAGCGTCGTAAGGCATCATGCCTACGCCGTAGTTGAATTTTGCGTAATGACGGATATCCGCCAGAGAGCCGGAAGAGGCGGTCGTAATCGCACAGTCACCGTTGTAGAACTTCTCGGTGGATTCGTCTTTACGCCCGAAGTAGCTGAAATCGCCCTTCTTGTTGAGATCGGCAAGCAGAGCGATGTGCTTCACCTGCTCTGGCTTGTTGAACGCCAGTACCGCGTCGGTGCCGTCGAAGCCGTTGTTTTTAGTGGCCACCGGCAGGCCGTGCCAGGCGCTGAAGTTTTCAATCTGGATCCAGCCCTGCCAGCCGCTGGCGTAGCCGCACTTCATCCCCGCCGCTTTCAGCTTAGCGGTGTACGCCGCCAGATCCTGCCAGGTTTTTGGCGGTTGTTCCGGATCTAAACCGGCTTTCTTGAAGGCGTCTTTGTTGTAGTACAGCACCGGCGTGGAGCTGTTAAACGGCTGAGACAGCAGATGACCGGTTTTGGAATCGGTGTAGTAACCCGCCACGGTCGGCACGAACTGCGATTCGTCGAAGTTGATACCTGCGTCTTTAAACACTTCGTAGACCGGTTTAATGGCTTTAGAGGCCATCATGGTCGCAGTACCGACTTCGTAAACCTGAAGCAGCGCAGGTGCATTACCGGTACGGAAAGCGGCAATGCCCGCGCTCAGGCTCTGCTCGTAGTTACCTTTGTACACCGGCACAATTTTGTAATCCGGATGGGTGTCGTTGAAACGCTGCGCCAGGGAGTCAACTTCTTTACCCAACTCCCCTTCCATGGAATGCCAGAACGGAATGGTGGTGACAGCCATTGCGTTCGCCGCAAAAGTCAGCCCCATTGCCAGACCCAAAGCTGTGTGTCGTAACGATGTCATTGTCATCTCTCTTATTGTGCCGGATGCGCGATATCACGCGTTTTTATGCTCGCGAGGTAACATGACATGCTCGAATGACAGAAAAATAACTGTTTCTTTACAGTGAGATGACAACAAAACGTCAGGCGGATGATGGTTGTGTGAAGGCGGTTGGGGTAAGTTCGGTGCGGTCTGGTGCCCTGCATGAAAAAAGGCAACTGACGTTGCCTTTTTGCTTTTGCTTTTATCTAGCCGCCGAGATAGGCACTTCGCACCGCTTCGTTTGCCAGCAGCGCGTCGCCGGTATCGGAGAGCACCACGTGGCCGTTTTCCAGCACGTAGCCGCGGTCGGCGAGCTTCAGCGCCTGGTTGGCGTTCTGCTCGACGAGGAAGATAGTCATCCCCTCTTTACGCAGCTGTTCGATGGTGTCGAAGATTTGCTGAATGATGATCGGCGCAAGACCGAGCGACGGTTCATCCAGCAGCAGCAAACGCGGCTGGCTCATCAGCGCGCGACCAATCGCCAGCATCTGCTGTTCACCACCGGACATCGTGCCGGCCCGCTGAATACGGCGCTCCCACAAACGCGGAAACAGCTCATAGACCCATTTGATGCGGGACTGGTACTGGTCGCGGTCAGCAAAGAAGCCGCCCATCGCAAGGTTCTCTTCCACCGTCATGCGTGAGAAGACGCGACGCCCTTCCGGGACAATCGCTACCGCTTCACGCATGATTCTGGCGGTTTGCCAGTCGGTAATATCTTTGCCATCAAAGACAATCCGCCCGCTGGTGGCGCGCGGGTCGCCGCACAGGGTGCCGAGCAGCGTGGTTTTACCCGCACCGTTCGCGCCAATCAGGGTGACGATTTCGCCCTGATTGATATGCAGGCTGACATCGTGCAGCGCCTGTATCTTGCCGTAGTGAGCATTAACCTTGTCGAACGTTAACATCGCTTTTTCCATCTTATGCCTCACCCAGGTATGCACGGATCACGTCCGGGTTGTTGCGGATCTCTTCCGGCGTCCCGTTTGCCAGCGGCGTGCCCTGGTTCACCACGTAGATACGGTCAGAAATGCCCATCACCAGCTTCATATCATGCTCAATCAGCAGGATGGTGGTGTCGTGATGATCGCGCAGTTCGGCAATCAACTCGTCCAGCTCTTTGGTCTCTTTCGGGTTAAGCCCTGCCGCCGGTTCATCGAGCATCAGGATTTCTGGCTGCGTCACCATGCAGCGCACGATCTCCAGACGACGCTGGTCACCGTAGGCCAGGTTGCTGGCCTGACGGTTCGCATGCTGCAGCAGGCCGATACGGTCGAGCCAGGTGGCAGCGCGGTCGAGCGCTTCATCCTGAGCACGGCGGAAGGCCGGGGTTTTCAGCAGGCCAGAGAAAAGGCCGGTTTTGAGCTGCAGGTGTTGCGCCACCAGCAGGTTCTCTATCACCGTCATCTCGCGGAACAGACGCACGTGCTGGAAGGTACGCACCACCCCCATGCGGGCAATCTGCTGGCCCGGAAGCCCTTCCAGATGCTGGTCGCGCAGCTTGATGGTGCCACCCGTCGGCTTGTAGAAACCGGTCAGGCAGTTAAAGACCGTGGTTTTCCCCGCGCCGTTAGGGCCAATCAGGGAGACAATCTCTTTCTTGTGCAGATCCAGATTCACGTTGTTGACGGCCAGCAGGCCGCCAAAACGCATCATCAGGCCGTTAACGGATAATAATGGCTGGCTCATGCCTGCTCTCCTTTCGCTTGCCCGTTTTTCAGCTTCAGCTGTGGACGGGTCATCGGCAGCAAGCCCTGCGGACGCCAGATCATCATCAGCACCATCAAACCACCCAGCATCAGCATGCTGTATTCGTTAAAGTCGCGCATCAGCTCACGAGAGACCACCAGCAGAATGGCCGCCAGGATAACGGCAAACTGCGAGCCCATACCGCCGAGCACCACAATCGCCAGTACAAAGGCAGATTCAGCAAAGGTAAACGATTCGGGGCTGACAAAGCCCTGACGCGCGGCAAACAGCGTACCGGCAAATCCGGCAAACGCGGCGCTGATGGTAAACGCGGTCAGCTTGATGCGGGTCGGGTTGAGGCCCAGTGAACGGCAGGCGATTTCATCTTCACGCAGCGCTTCCCACGCACGGCCCAGCGGCATACGCAGCAGACGGTTAATCACAAACAGGGTAAGCACCACCAGCAGCAGCGCCACCAGGTAGAGCCAAATCACCCGGTCGGACGGATCGTACTTCACGCCAAAGAAGTTGCTGAAGGTATCCCAGCCCCCTTCGCGAGCCGTACGGCTGAACTCCAGACCAAAGAAGGTCGGTTTCGGGATCTGGCTGATCCCGTTCGGGCCGCCGGTCACTTCGGTGTTGTTGAGCAGCAGGATACGCACGATTTCGCCGAAGCCTAAAGTCACAATCGCCAGGTAGTCACCGCGCAGGCGTAAGACCGGGAAGCCCAGCAGGAAGCCCGCGGCGGCGGAGACCAGGCCCGCCAGCGGCAGACAAGTCCAGAAGCCGAGACCGTAATAGTGGTTCAGCAGCGCGAAGGTATAGGCCCCGATGGCGTAGAAACCACCGTAGCCCAGCACCAGCAGGCCAGACAGCCCCACCACCACGTTCAGGCCCAGACCGAGGATCACGTAGATCATGGTCAGGGTCGCGATATCGACCGTACCGCGAGAGACCACAAACGGCCACGCCACCGCAGCCACCAGCAGCGCCACGAAGAACAGCTTCTGCTTAACGGTTGAGCCGTCGAGAGCCGGCAGAACGAATTTCGGACCGGAGACACTTTTCAGCGTCTTCTGGAACACAGGACGCAGCATCTGGAACAGAAACACGACCGCGGTGCCAATGAATATCCACTGCCAGCGAATGTCGGCGGCGGTATCCACCACCAGTTTTGTGCCGTCCAGCTCTAACTGGACGCCCATAAAGACGCCTGCCAGCACGAAGAACATGGCGGCTGAGAGGAGCGCCATTGCGAAATGCATCGGTTTCATACTTTCTCTACCTCCGGACGACCCAGAATACCGGTAGGCATTACCAGCAGAACCAGAATCAGCAGGGCAAACGACACCACATCTTTATATTCCGTACTCAGATACGCGGAGGAGAGCGCTTCGGCCACGCCCAGGATCAGGCCGCCAATCATCGCGCCTGGAATACTGCCGATACCGCCCAGGACCGCCGCGGTGAAAGCTTTCATCCCGGCCATAAAGCCGATGTACGGGTTGATAACGCCGTAGAACTGCCCCAGCAGGACACCCGCGACCGCCGCCATCGCTGCCCCAATCACAAAGGTCAGGGCGATAACGCGGTCGGTGTTGATGCCAAGCAGGCTCGCCATCTTCAGATCTTCTGCGCAGGCACGGCAGGCGCGTCCCATACGCGAGTAGCGGATAAAGACCGTCAGGGCGAGCATTGCAACGAAGGTCACCACCCAGATCACCAGCTGCATGGTGGTGATAGAGGCAGAGAAGTTCTCGCTGGCACCGACCACCCACTGACCGTTGAACAGGCTTGGCAGCGCCACGTCGCGCGAGCCTTCCGTCAGGCTGACGTAGTTTTGCAGGAAGATCGACATCCCGATGGCGGAGATCAGCGCAATCAGGCGTTTGGAGCTACGCACCGGCCGGTACGCCACGCGTTCAATGCTCCAGCCATAGGCGCTGGCAATAACAATCGCGCCGACAAACCCGGCGGCGACCAGCAGCCAGCTGCTGTCGATACCCATCATCATCAGGGCGGCGATAATCATAAAGGAGACATAGCTACCGATCATGTAGACCTCGCCGTGGGCGAAGTTAATCATGCCGATAATGCCGTAAACCATCGTGTAGCCAATGGCGATCAGCGCGTAGGTGCTTCCCAGCGTGACGCCGTTAAACATCTGCTGCAGGAAATAGAGAAACTGCTCGGACATATGCAAACCTTTTTATACCCGCCCGGCGGTCCGGGCGGTGGGATAATTATTTGGCGACCGAGGACGAACCGTCGGCGTGCCACTTAAAGACACCAAACTCAAATCCCTTCAGATCGCCTTTCTCATCCCAGTTCAGCGGCCCAATCACGGTGTTCGCCCCGTGTGCTTTTAAATCTTTCACCAGATCCAGCGGTTCTTTGCTGCCGGTGCGATCCAGCGCGGTTGCCAGAGACTGCACCGCCGCGTAGGTGATCCAGACGTACGGACCACTTGGATCTTTCTTCTGCGCCTTGAGCGCGTCTACGATAGCCTTGTTCGCAGGATCCTGGTCATAGCGTTTTGGCATCGTCACCAGCATGCCTTCGCCTGCGTCCCCGGCGATGTTCGACAGGGAGGCGTTACCGACGCCTTCTGGCCCCATAAACTGGGTTTTCAGCCCGACCGAACGCGCCTGACGCAGCATCTGACCCATTTCCGGGTAGTAGCCGCCGTAGTAAACAAAATCGATATTCTCTTTTTGCAGGCGGGCGATCAGCGCGGAGAAATCTTTCTCGCCAGCGGTGATGCCATCAAAGAAGACGATATTCGCGCCGCCTTTTTTCAGCCCGTCCTGAACGGAACGCGCCAGGCCTTCGCCGTACTGCTGTTTGTCATGAATAATGGCGATGCGCGTCGGCTTGACGGTATCGAGGATGTATCGGGCGGCGGTTGGTCCCTGAGACGAGTCCAGACCGGCAGTACGCATGATGTGCTGATAACCGCGCTGAGTCAGTTCAGGGTTGGTTGCGCCCGGGGTAATCATCAGAATGCCTTCGTCTTCGTAGATATCAGACGCAGGCTGGGTGGACGACGAGCACAGGTGGCCAATCACGTACTGGATGCCATCGTTCACGATTTTGTTAGCGACCGCGACGGCCTGTTTGGGATCGCAGGCGTCGTCATATTCCACGCCAACCAGCTTGTCGCCTTTGATGCCGCCTTTGGCGTTGATGTCTTTGATTGCCTGGCGAGCACCGTTGAACTCCATGTCCCCCCACTGGGCAACAGGACCGGACATCGCACCCACTACAGCAACCTTAATATCTTCCGCCATGGCTGCATGCGAAATCGCCAATGCAACCATCCCCGCGATTAACGTCTTCGCGTTCCTTTTCATCTCTGAATCCCCATTCGTGATGTCGTGTATATATTTTGTTTTATTATGGTTAAAAAGCATTCTGTACTTTTAATGCACAACGCTATTTTTACCAGCGCCTTTAATGGTTTAGCGCAGTTTTTTCATAAAAACCAGACTAAAATCTCTATTTTTCAGGCGATTAAGCAAAGATAATATTCTGAAACAAGGCAGAGATAAACAAATAAAATTGCAGTTTGCAGCATAAAATAACGGTACAAAGCGCCGAATAATTCACTGCCATTCAGGTTAAAATTCTGCTTATTTTTCGATCCATGTGTTTTCAAACTGCCCTTTGCGCTGCCAAAAAACTAATCACCTGGTGAGCCGGGATAAAAAGAGGAAGCCGCTGAGGGAATAAATTGAGTACACTGCCCCTACTCAATTTGATTTGGACAAGCAGCTAATGAAACTGACTATCGTGCGTCTGGTGACCTTTAGCGACCAGGATCATATCGACCTGGGCAAGATCTGGCCGGAATATTCCCCTTCTTCACTCCGCGTCGATGAGACACACCGCATCTACGCCGCACGCTTTAACGAGCGTCTGCTCGCCGCGGTTCGCGTGACCCTGAGCGGCACCGAAGGGGCGCTGGACTCACTGCGCGTACGTGACGTGACCCGTCGTCGCGGTGTGGGGCAGTATTTAATTGAAGAGATAATCCGTGAAAACCCGAACGTTACCTCCTGGTGGATGGCCGACGTGGGCGTGGAAGACCGCGGCGTGATGGCGGCGTTTATGCAGGCGTTAGGGTTTACGGCGCAGGAGAACGGGTGGGAGAAACGTCAGGTTTGCTGAATGCCGCCTGATGCCCTCACCCCGCCCCTCTCCCACAGGAGAGGGAGCAAATACTAAAACGGCAACCGAAAGGTTGCCGTTTGCTTTTATTTGGCGTCGGTCGCCGTTCCGTTAGCATGCCAGTCAAACACGCCGAACTCGAAGCCTTTCAGATCGCCCTTCGCATCCCAGGAAAGCGGACCCATCACGGTATCGACAGAGTTGGCTTTCAGCCAGGTGGCAATCTCAGCCGGATCGGCTGACTGGTTCAGACCCGCCTGCAGAGACTGCAGCGCAGCGTAGGTGGTCCAGACAAACGCGCCGCTTGGATCCTGTTTCTTCGCCTTGATGGCATCCACGATCGGTTTGTTCGCAGGCACCTGGTCGTAGTTCTTCGGTTTGGTCACCAGCAGGCCTTCAGCAGACTCACCGGCGATGTTAGACAGGGAAACGTTCGCAACCCCTTCCGGGCCCATAAACTGGGTTTTCAGGCCGGCCGCACGTGCCTGACGCAGGATCTGTCCCATTTCAGGGTGATAGCCACCGTAGTAAACGAAATCAATATTCTCTTTCTTCAGACGTGCCACCAGAGTGGAGAAGTCTTTCTCACCGGCGGTGATACCGTCGAAGAAGACCACATTGGCATTGCCTTTCTTCAGACCATCCTGCACGGCACGCGCCAGACCTTCACCGTACTGCTGTTTGTCGTGAACAATCGCGATACGCTTCGGCTTCACGTTGTCCAGAATGTATTTTGCCGCGGTTGGGCCCTGGTCTGAATCCAGACCGGTGGTACGCAGGGTCAGCTTATAGCCACGAGCGGTCAGCTCCGGCGCCGTTGCAGCCGGGGTGATCATCAGAATGCCTTCGTCTTCGTAGATATCAGACGCGGGCTGCGTGGAAGAGGAGCACAGGTGACCGATAACGTATTTGATCCCGTCGTTCACCACTTTGTTCGCCACGGCAACCGCTTGTTTCGGGTCACAGGCATCATCATATTTTACGATCTGCAGTTTTTCGCCCTTGATGCCGCCCTTAGCATTAATGTCTGCAACCGCCTGTTCTGCGCCGGTAAATTCCTGGTCGCCGTACTGTGCTACCGGACCGGACATCGCGCCCACGACAGCCACTTTAATATCGGCCTGTGCCATCGTGCTGAATGCCAACGCAATACATCCTGCCAGTAACGCTTTACCCTTCATATTCATCCTGAGATTCCCCATTATTATGGTTATTACGATTGTCGTGATGTTGTTGTGTAGCGCTTTATTTCAGTTATAGGTATGACAGTCGCGCTTTTTCAGCATACTCTGCTAAAACATACCCCATTTTTATGATTTTGGAATAGCTAATTTGAAATGAATATATGATAAGCCCGGCAGGGATCACCGCCGGGCCAGGGCTTTAACGTGTCAGCGACGCGGAGATAATATCCAGCGCTTTACGGAACTGAACTTCGGGGATGGTAAGCGGATAGAGGAAACGGATAACGTTGCCGTACACGCCGCAGCTCAGCAGCAATAGACCTTCCTGTAACGCACGCTCCTGGACCTGACGCGTGAATTCCGGCGACGGCAGCCCGGTTTGCGGGTCGTTAAACTCCACCGCCACCATTGAGCCCTGGGCACGAATATCAGCGATAAACGGACAGTCGCCCTTCGCTTTGTTCAGCACTTCCACCAGATGATGGCCAAGATGCGCCGCGCGCGTGCAGAGATCCTCTTCATCAATCACATCCAGCACGGCATGGGCTGCGGCAATCGCCAGCGGGTTGCCGGCGTAAGTCCCGCCCAGCCCGCCAGGAGCGGGGGCATCCATCACTTCCGCCCGGCCAGAGACCGCCGAGAGCGGCATCCCGCCGGCCAGGCTTTTCGCCATGGTGATCAAATCCGGCTTCACGCAATGGTGTTCCATCGAGAACAGCTTGCCGGTTCGCGCAAAGCCACTTTGCACTTCATCGGCAATCAGCAAAATTCCGTGCGTATCGCACAGTTCGCGCAGGGCCTGCATAAAATCGGCGGGGGCAATGTTGAATCCCCCCTCCCCCTGAACCGGTTCCAGGATAATGGCCGCCACCTGGTCCGGCGCAATGTCGGCTTTGAAGATGCGTTCGAGGCTTTTTAACGCTTCTGCCGTGCTGACGCCGTACAGATCATTTGGATAGTGTGCGTGATAAACCGATCCGGGAAACGGACCGAAACCGAGTTTGTACGGCGCCACTTTCCCCGTCAACGCCATCGTCATAAAGGTACGGCCGTGGAAGGCACCGCCAAAGGCGATCAGGCCAGGACGACGGGTATACGCGCGGGCAATTTTTACCGCGTTTTCGACCGCCTCTGCTCCCGTAGAGAAGAAAGCCGTTTTGGCAGGCCCATCAACGGGTACACGTTGGTTGATGCGCTCGGCAAGCGCCACATAGCCTTCGTACGGGACAATCTGATATGCCGTATGGGTAAATGCGTGGAGTTGTTTTTCGATGGCGGCAATAACTTTTGGATGCCGATGGCCGGTATTCAGCACCGCAATCCCGGCGGCGAAGTCGATATACTCGTTACCCTCGACGTCCCACACCGTGGCATTTTCGGCTTTATCGGCGTAGAAGTTACACATCACGCCGATACCGCGCGGCGTCGCCTGCAAACGCCGGTCATTCAGTTCACTGTTTTTCACCCTGTCCCCCTGAGAAATTCACCTGCTTAGCGCATCTGTAAGTGTTTGCCAGGGGGAGGGAATTCGCCAGAGCGGGAGATAAAAAAACAAAACCCCCGAATTTGCATTCGAGGGTTATCGGGAACATCGCGGAAATTACGCTTCGATAGCGGCGCGAAGTTTTTTCATGGCGTTCTTTTCAAGCTGACGCACACGTTCAGCGGAGACGCCGTAGCGATCGGCCAGCTCCTGCAGCGTGGACTTGTTGTCTTCGTCCAGCCAGCGGGCGCGGATAATATCCTGGCTACGTTCGTCGAGGCCTTCCATTGCTGAAGTCAGCTTGTTCGCGGCCTGATCTTCCCAGTTATCCTCTTCAATGCCGTCAGCAAAGTTAGAGGTTTTATCCTGCAGATACAGAACCGGTGCCATTGGCTGGCTGTCAGAGCCGTCGTCGTCGGAGGACATATCGAAGGTCATGTCCTGCGCGGCCATACGGGATTCCATCTCACGCACGTCTTTGCTGGATACGCCCAGCTCGCGCGCCACCATTTCAACTTCATCCTGGTTGAACCAGCCCAGACGCTGCTTGGTTTTACGCAGGTTGAAGAACAGTTTACGTTGCGCTTTTGTCGTGGCGACTTTCACGATACGCCAGTTGCGCAGCACGTATTCATGAATTTCTGCTTTGATCCAGTGCACGGCGAAGGAGACCAGTCGCACACCCACTTCCGGGTTGAAGCGACGTACAGCCTTCATCAGACCGATGTTACCTTCCTGAATCAAGTCCGCCTGCGGCAGGCCATAGCCCGCATAATTACGAGCAATGTGAACAACAAAGCGCAGGTGAGACAGGATCAGCTTTTTCGCTGCTTCCAGATCGCCCTGGTAATGCAGCTTTTCAGCAAGCTCCTTTTCTTCCTCGGCCGTTAACATCGGCCAGGTGTTCGCAGCCCGGATATAAGATTCCAGGTTACCAACAGGGGCTAAAGCTAAAGTTTGCATTTCTTTGGTCATTCATTCCTCTCAATGTTTCTTCTGGTCCAGGCTGTCCCCATCAGGCAACAACCATGCCAAAGCGTTTGAGCCACGAGATTAGCATTCACTCTTTTATCAGACAGTGATTTTATCCACAAGTTCCAGGTGCAACGGTGAATAAATTACGCACAAATTGTGACATGGAGATGATAACAGGGGAAGAGACAACAGGGACGCTTTCCCTGCAGAGCGAACATCTCGGTGCAGGGAAAGATTATATCACGCTTTTATTAGTCGGGAGTAAAGTGACGTAAATGTTGCACGGTTGCCAGCCATGCTGCCACCCAGCCGATCATCGAGCACACCAGCAGCAGTAACAGGCACTCATCGAACCCTAAGCCGCTGATATCAAACTTCGTTCCGAAAACCTGCGCCACCTCGGTTACGGCAGAGGACAGCCGCATCACCAAAATTTCTGACAATATCAGTGAAAGAAATGCGCCGGAAAAACCGAGCAATGCGCCGCCGTACAGGAACGGACGCAGGATGAAGCCATCCGTCGCACCAATCAGTTTCTGCACGTTGATGGTGTCGCGACGCGCGAAAATGCTCAGGCGCACGCTGTTACCGATGACGAGGAAGACCGCCGCCACCATCAGCACACCAATCATCGCCGCCACGCGCCCTACCAGCCCGGTCAGCGCAGCAAGACGCGCAAACCAGCTGTCATCCATGCGCACTTCATCAATCCCGTTGATACGGGTGATGCGGTCACGCAGGGTGTTGAGCGAATCGGTCCCCTGGAAATCGAGTTTCGGGATCACCACCGCCACGGCCGGGAGGGGGTTCTCTTCAAGCATGTCCAGCGCACCGCCAAAGCCTGACCAGTTACGGAACTCACCCAGGGCTTCTTCACGAGAGAGATAATTCACTTTCTCTACGCCCTGTTCGGCCTGGATTTGCCCCACAACCTGCGCCGCCGCGTTATCGTCGAGCGCCTTATCCAGATAGACCGTGATCTGCGGAGAAGGATAGTACTGCGACGCCGCCTGGTTAACGTTTTTATAGACCATGTAGCAGACGCTTGGCAGCGTCAGGGAGATGGCAATCACCATCACCGTCAGGAACGTCGCCAGCGGTTTGCTTTTCAGGTCCTGCAACGCACCGTGGAACGCATAACGCACCTGCTCGTTGAACACGTTGGTTTTGCGGGAGTTCGGCTTAGGCGCCGCTTTCGCACGCTTTGGCGCATTACGATTGCCGTCACCGCCGCCCTGCGGCTTACGGAAGCGGTCAAACCGGTTTCCGAACTGCCGAATCTGGTTTATTGCATCACGCTTATTCACCGAGGCCTCCGTGCAAATGACCGTCGCTCAGGGTCAGCATGCGGTACGAACGACGGGAAATCAGCCCGATGTCGTGCGTTGCCATCAATACCGTCACCCCAACGCGGTTAAATTCCTCAAACAGACGCAAAATCCCTTCTGACAGGGCGTCGTCCAGGTTACCGGTCGGTTCATCCGCCAGCAGTACCGCAGGTTTGTTCACCACCGCACGGGCAATCCCCACACGCTGCTGTTCACCGCCAGACAGCTGGATCGGGAAGTTCTTCGCTTTGTCCAGCAGCCCGACTTTATCCAGCGCCGCAGAGACGCGACGACGGATATCATCATAGCTGGCACCGGCAATAATCAGCGGAATGGCCACGTTATCGAAAACGGTGCGATCCATCAGCAGGTGGTGGTCCTGGAAAATCATGCCAATCTGACGACGCAGGAACGGCACCTCACGGTTTTTCAGACGGCTAATATCATGGCCGCTGAACCAGATTTTCCCGGCGCTCGGCCGCTCGATCCCACAGATAAGCTTGAGCAGGGTACTTTTCCCCGCGCCGGAATGGCCGGTCAGGAATGCCATCTCGCCTGGCTGCAGGTGGAATGTCACCCCCTGCAGCGCTTGTCTCCCACCGAGATAGGCCTTGCTGACGTGTTCAAAGCGAATCATTGTTAGTCCTCTCGGGCAAATAGTGCCTCAATAAAGTCGTCCGCTTTAAACGGACGTAAATCCTCAATACGTTCGCCTACACCGATGTAACGGATAGGAATATTGAACTGATCGGCCACGGAGAAGATCACCCCGCCTTTCGCGGTGCCGTCCAGTTTGGTCAGCGTGATCCCGGTCAGCCCTACCGCTTCATGGAACAGCTTCGCCTGGCTAATGGCGTTCTGTCCGGTGCTGGCATCAATGGTCAGCATAATTTCATGCGGTGCCTCTTCGTCCAGCTTCTTCATGACGCGGACGATTTTCTTCAACTCTTCCATCAGGTGCGCTTTGTTCTGCAAACGCCCTGCGGTATCGGCAATCAGCACATCCACGTTACGCGACTTCGCCGCCTGAATAGCGTCAAAGATAACGGAGGCGGAATCCGCACCGGTATGCTGCGCAATCACCGGGATGTTGTTACGCTGGCCCCAGACCTGCAGCTGCTCAACCGCCGCCGCACGGAAGGTATCACCTGCCGCCAGCATCACCGATTTGCCCTGCTGCTCAAACTGTCGCGCCAGCTTGCCGATGGTGGTGGTTTTCCCCACACCGTTCACGCCAACCATCAGAATAACAAATGGCGTTTTGCCTTCAATATTAAGCGGTTCGTCAACTTTTGCGAGGATTTCGCCCATCTCGTCTTTCAGCAGACCGTACAGCGCTTCGGCGTCACGCAACTCCTTGCGGCTCGCCCCTTCGGTCAGACTGGCGATGATCTTACGGGTTGTTTCCACCCCAACGTCGGCGATCAGCAGTTGCTCTTCCAGCTCTTCAAAGAGATCGTCGTCGATCTTCTTGCCGCGGAACAGACTGATAAATCCGGAACCTAAGTTTTCTTTGGTTTTGAGCAGGCTACGCTTCAGGCGGGCGAAGAAACCTTCTTTGGTGGGTTTTTCCTGCTCCTGAGCAACCTCTTCACCCTGCTCTGGTTGCGCTTCCACCGGCACAACGATAACCGCTTCTTCCGCCGCTTCTGCCGCCAGCGCCTGGGCTTCCAGCTCTTCGTCGGTAAGCGCTGGCTCGTCTTGTGCTTCTTCTTCCACCGCCTCAACAATTTCGACGGTTTCTGCCTCGGCCTGCCACTCCTGCGCTGAAACCTCTTCGGCTTTCACCTCTTCCGGCAGCGGCAACGTTTCATGCTCGATAATCGCCTGCGGCGTATCGATAACGTCTTCTACCACAACGGGTTCTGGCTTCTCGCTTTCCTGAACCTGTTCGGTAACTTCCACCACCTCTTCAGCAAAGGCTTCGGTCTCTTCTTTGCTGTGCGCGTGCTCTTCCGCGTCGACAACGGCGGCAGTTTCTACCGGCGTTTCAGGCTGAGACTGCTCTTCAACGGCTTGTTGTTCTTCGGTTTTCTGCTCTGTTTCTTGCTCTTTTTCACCGAAGCCCAGCCAGGAAAAGAAGCCACGTTTTTTTTGTTTTGCCATCTGCGACTACACTCCTCGCGGCGCTATATACATGGAAGCTAAAAAAATGATGAAATAGTCTAACACTTTACTTAATTGACATCACCGCCCGCAATCGCAGGCCAATTGTTAACAGAGCTTTCCAGAGATGAAGAAACCCAACCGCGCCCCAGCCGGTCAAATTCGTATTATCGGCGGCCAGTGGCGAGGCCGGAAATTACCGGTGCCGGATAGCCCCGGACTACGCCCAACCACGGACCGCGTACGCGAAACGCTGTTTAACTGGCTGGCCCCCTCAATGGTGGATGCCCACTGCCTGGACTGCTTCGCGGGCAGCGGCGCGCTGGGTCTGGAGGCGCTGTCGCGCTATGCCGCCAGCGCCACGCTGCTGGAAATGGAGCGCGGCGTTGCGCAGACGTTGCAGCAAAATCTGGCAACGCTGAAAGCGACCAACGCCAAAGTAGTGAATACCAACACACTGAGCTTCCTCGCGCAAAAGGGCACGCCGCACAACGTGGTGTTTGTCGACCCGCCGTTCCGCAAGGGGCTGCTGGAAGAGACGTTATCCCTGCTGGAAAACAACGGCTGGCTGGCGGATGACGCGTTAATCTACGTCGAAAGCGAAGTCGAAAATGGTTTACCGCCGGTCCCGGTACACTGGGATCTGCACCGAGAAAAAGTGGCAGGTCAGGTCGCTTATCGTCTGTATCACCGTCAGGCACAAGGAGAATCCAATGCCAGTACTGATTAATGTGGGACGTTTGTTGATGCTGGGCGTCTGGGCATTTCTGCTCCTCAATCTGGTGCACCCGTTCCCGCGCCCGATGAACATCTTTGTGAACGTGGCCTTTATCTTTACCACCTTCATGCACGCCCTGCAGATGGTGATGCTGAAAAACGGCCTGCCAAAAGACGGTCCGCAGATGACCGGCTGGCAGCAGCTGCGCGTGTTTATTTTTGGCGTATTTGAACTGCTGGTGTGGATGAAGAAATTTAAGGCCCAGGCGAAGAAGTAAGGCGCCTCAAGCCTCAGCTTACCCCTCTCCCTGCGGGAGAGGGAACATTACCGATCTGGCGTAAACCCTTCAAACCGCGACCCTTTGTAACTCAGCATCCCTTTTTCTCCCACCGTCAGTTGATGGTACTGCTGCGCCTCCAGACGGTAGGTCATCTCCAGCCCGCCGGTTTCCGGCTTAAAGCTCGCTTCATAGCGCATGGTGGCTCCCGCCGGCGTAACCTGCTGCTGGCGCGAGCGTCGGTCATTGAGGGCTTTCTCGCGTTTATTGCTTACCACCACGCGTTTTTGCATCAACGGCGCGGCATCGTTGTCCGCCTTCTCACGGCGCTGCTGCACGAAACGAAAGGAGGCGGCAATGACGATAATCGCCACCACGATAACGAAAAAAAGCGGCATCTTGCTCATTCAAAAATCCCATCAGATTATACGGAATTCAGGATACCTTGCCTTCCCCGGCATTGCCAAACGCCTGCCCCCATCACTACACTGAATAAGAAACTGATTATTCAGACTCAACAGTTACAGGGAGTTAATATGCTTTGGTCATTTATCGCTGTCTGTTTTTCCGCATGGCTTTACGTCGATGCATCCTATCGCGGCCCTGCCTGGCAGCGATGGTTGTTTAAACCCGTCACGCTGTTGTTACTCCTGCTGCTTGCCTGGCAAGCGCCCATGTTTAACGCCGTCAGCTATCTGGTTCTTGCCGGTCTGTGTGCGTCCCTGATTGGTGATGCCTTAACCCTGTTGCCGCGACAGCGCCTGCTGTATGCCGTTGGGGCATTTTTCCTGTCGCATCTGCTTTATACCATTTACTTCGCCAGCCAGATGACGCTCTCCTTCTTCTGGCCGCTGCCGCTGGTGCTGCTGGTCATTGGCGCGCTGCTGATCGCGGTGATCTGGACGCGTCTGGAAGAGATGCGCTTGCCTGTCTGCACGTTTATCGCCATGACGCTGGTGATGGTATGGCTGGCGGGTGAACTGTGGTTCTTCCGTCCGACGGCACCGGCAATGTCCGCGTTCTTTGGTGCCACGCTGCTGTTACTCGGGAATATCGTCTGGCTGGGCAGCCACTATCGTCGCCGCTTCCGTGCGGATAACGCGATTGCCGCCGCCTGCTACTTTGCCGGGCACTTCCTGATTGTGCGTTCACTGTATATCTAAATAAGCCTTGACTCTGGAGTCGACTCCAGAGTGTATGCTGCGGTTAATGAGAAAATTATCATTACCGGAGACTGCCATGTCGACTCCAGAAACACCTAAAAAAGTTCCACAATTCTCGGCACTTAAGCTCAGCCCCGTTCCCGCGAAGGACGACTGCTGCTGCGACGGCGCATGCGAAACGCAAAACACGCTGCCGCTCCCGGAAAGCGCAAACTGCTACAGCTGGGTGGTCAACGGTATGGACTGCGCGGCCTGCGCCCGTAAAGTCGAAAACGCGGTAAAACAGGTCCCGGGCGTCAGCCACGTCCAGGTCCTCTTCGCCACCGAAAAGCTGCTGGTCAGCGCCGATAATGACATCAGCACGCTGGTTGAAGCCGCCGTCAGTAAGGCCGGTTACAGCCTGCGCAGCGAAACCGCACCTGTCGAAAAGACGTCAGCCCTGCGAGAAAACCTGCCCATTATCACCCTTGTCATCATGATGGCCCTGAGCTGGGGTCTGGAACAGTTTAACCACCCGTTCGGTAACCTGGCGTTCATCGCCACGACGCTTGTCGGACTGTTCCCGATTGCCCGTCAGGCCGTGCGGCTGATGAAAAGCGGAAGCTGGTTCGCCATCGAAACGCTGATGAGCGTGGCGGCGATCGGCGCGTTGTTTATTGGCGCGACGGCGGAAGCGGCCATGGTGCTGTTGCTGTTCTTAATTGGCGAGCGCCTTGAGGGCTGGGCGGCGAGTCGGGCACGGAAAGGGGTCAGCGCGCTGATGGCGCTGAAACCGGAAACCGCAACGCGGGTGACAGGCAGCGAACGCCAGACGGTGGCAATTAACACGCTGCGCCCGGGTGATGTGATTGAGGTCGCCGCCGGCGGGCGTCTGCCTGCGGACGGTGAACTGCTTACCGCCACGGCGAGTTTCGATGAAAGTGCCCTCACCGGCGAGTCGATTCCGGTTGAACGCTCAGCGGGCGAGAAAGTGCCTGCAGGCGCCACCAGCGTCGATCGTCTGGTACAACTCACGGTCCTCTCCGGACCGGGTGAGAGCGCCATCGACCGCATCCTGAAGCTGATTGAAGAGGCCGAGGAGCGTCGCGCACCCGTTGAGCGCTTTATCGATCGCTTCAGCCGGATCTACACCCCCGCCATCATGCTGGTCGCCCTGCTGGTGACAATTATTCCACCGTTATTCCTGGGCGCAGCCTGGGAAGGCTGGGTTTATAAAGGTCTGACGTTGCTGCTGATTGGTTGCCCGTGCGCGCTGGTGATCTCCACGCCGGCGGCCATTACCTCCGGTCTGGCGGCCGCGGCGCGTCGTGGAGCGCTGATTAAAGGTGGCGCGGCGCTGGAGCAGCTGAGCCAGGTGCAACATATCGCCTTCGATAAAACCGGTACGCTGACGGTGGGTAAACCGCAGGTCACGGGCATTTATCCTCAGGAGGTCAGTGAAAATACGCTGCTCGCCCTGGCCGCTGCCGTCGAACAAGGCTCCACCCACCCGCTGGCACAGGCGATAGTCCGCGAGGCGCAGTCGCGTGGGCTGGACATCCCTGCCGCCACCGCACAGCGGGCGCTGGTCGGGTCCGGGATTGAAGCCGACGTTGAAGGGAATAACGTCCTGATCGTTGCCGCGAATACATTTCCGGCGGCCGGGCTGAGCCAGCCAGTCCAGGCGCTGGAACAGGCCGGGCAAACCGTGGTGATGGTGGTGCAAAACGGCGTGGCGATAGGGATGCTGGCACTGCGTGATACCCTGCGTGACGATGCAAAAGACGCCGTCGCCGCGCTGCATCAACTGGGCGTGCAGGGGGTGATCCTCACCGGGGATAACCCGCGAGCCGCGGCAGCGATTGCCGGTGAACTGGGGCTGGCGTTTAAAGCCGGGTTATTGCCTGCGGATAAAGTGAGCGCCGTAACGGAACTGAACAATCATGCACCACTGGCAATGGTGGGTGACGGAATCAACGATGCCCCGGCGATGAAAGCCGCCACCATTGGCATTGCAATGGGCAGCGGCACCGACGTGGCGCTGGAAACCGCCGACGCGGCGCTCACCCACAACCGCCTGACCGGGCTGGCGCAGATGATTGCTCTGGCGCGCGCCACGCGGGCCAATATCCGTCAGAACATCGGGATTGCGCTGGGCCTGAAGGGGATTTTCCTGGTCACCACGCTGCTCGGTATAACCGGCCTGTGGCTGGCGGTACTGGCGGATACCGGCGCGACGGTACTGGTGACGGCGAACGCGCTCCGCTTATTACGTCGACAATAACACGAGATGCCCTCTCCCACCGGGAGAGGGCGGAAAACGGCGTCACTGCATCCCTAACACGCGCGGCAGCCACAGCGAGATGGCCGGGATGTACGTCACCATCGCCAGCACCACCAGCAGCATGCCGTAAAACGGCAGCATGGCGCGAACCACATGCTCGATTTTCTGTTTACTTACCGCGCTCGCCACAAACAGCACCGAACCGACCGGCGGCGTAATCAGCCCGATCCCCAGGTTCACCATCATGATCATCCCAAAATGCACCGGATCGATGCCCAGCGAATTGGTTACCGGCAACAGCACTGGCGTCAGGATCAGGATGATCGGCGCCATGTCCATTAACGTGCCGATCAGCAGCAGCATGATGTTGAGATACATCAGGATCACGTACTTGTTATCGGAGAGCGAGGTGAAGAACTCGGTGATACGGCTCGGGAGCTGCATGTAGGTCATCACCGCGCCAAACGCCGCCGCAAAGCCAATCAGTATCATCACGATGGTGACGGTTTTCACCGTCCTGCACATCAGCTTCGGCAGTTCGTTCCATTTGTAGTCCCGGTAGATAAACATGGTGACAAAGAACGCCCACAGACAGGCCACGGCAGCGGATTCCGTTGCGGTAAATATCCCGGACAGTATCCCGCCGAGAATAATCACTACAGTCATCAGCCCCCACAGCGCGTCCAGCGTGATTTTCAGCGCCTGCTTAAAGGGAATTTTTTCCCCTTTCGGGTAGCCACGTTTGCGGGCAAAGCCCAGACACATTGCCATCAGGCTTACGCCGAGCAGCAGCCCTGGCAGCACCCCCGCGATAAACAGCGTCGCGATAGAGACCGTCCCGCCTGCCGCGAGGGAATAAATTACCGAGTTGTGGCTGGGCGGGATCAAAATCGCCTGTACCGACCCGCTGGCGGTCACCGCCGCCGCATACTCGCGCGGATAGCCCTTCTTCTCCATCTCCGGGATCATTACGCTGCCAATGGAGGCCGTATCCGCCACCGACGAGCCGGAAATCGCGCCGAAGAACGTGGAGGCCACAATATTCACCAGCGACAGCCCACCGCGAATAAAGCCAACAAACACGTAGGCGAAATTGACCAGCCGTCGGGCAATCCCCCCTTCCGCCATAATCGCACCCGCGAGAATAAAGAAGGGGATCGCCAGCAGCGTGAATTTATTCACCCCGCTGGTTATCTGAATCATCAGCGCCTCGAGGGGTAAATCTATCCACAACGCGCCCGCGACGGCGCTTAGCCCGACGGCAAAAGCCACCGGCATCCCCAGCGCCAGCAAAATGGCGAGGGTGAATAACAAAACGAATGCATCCATTGTTCACCCCTTAACTGTGGTTGCCGATCAGCACGACGGGACGGTTTTCCTGCGAGCCAAACAGCAGGCGCTCAATCACAAACAGGATCAGAACGGCAGAGCCCACCGGCAGCGGCAGATAGCTCTCGCCGGAGGTCAGGACCGGAAATTCGGCGACCGGTTGCTCCCAGAGTTCGACGCACAGCCAGTAGCTGTACCAGAACATCAGGCCAGCGATCAGCAGCATCAGCAGATCAACGGCCCGTGCGCAGACGGTTTTTAACGACCCGGGCAGCCGGTCGGTGAGCATATTCACCGCAATGTGCGAACCGGCACGGTAGCTGACCGCCGCGCCGATAAAGGTGAAGGTCACCATGCAGATGATGGCAACCGGCTCCGGCCAGGATTCACCGCGGTTAAGCACATAGCGCGAAAAGATGCCGATGGGGATCACAATCGTCATCACCAGCAGCGAGATGCCCGCCACGGCCATCGCCAGCAGGTAGAGACGGTCCATCCACTTCAGATAGAGTTCGGACATACGTACTCCGGTTACTTGACGTCAGCGATGGCTTTCATCAGATCCTGATGCTTTTCGCCATACTGGGCGCGCACCGGCTCTGTGGCTTTGATAAATACCGTTTTGTCGATCTCGTGGAACTGCACCCCGCCAGCCTTCATTTTTTCCAGCGCCTGGGCGTTATAGGCTTCCCACAACTTACGTTGTTCAAACTGGGCTTCACGGGCCAGGGTCAGGATCTTTTTCTGCTCGTCGGCGCTGAGTTTGTCCCACTTCACTTTTGAATAGAGCAGCATTTCCGGGGTGATAAAGTGGCCGCTGAGGGTGTAGTTTTTGGCGACCGGCATATAGTTATGCGCGACATAGGTCGGTGGATTATTCTCCGCGCCGTCAATCACGCCGGTTTGCATCCCGCTGTAAACTTCGCTCACCCCCATTGCCACCGCGTTAGCGCCCATATCTTTCAGCGTCGCCAGCGCCACCGGACTGCCCTGTACGCGGATTTTCTTCCCTTTCAGATCGTCGGGTTTAACAATCGGATCTTTGGTGATCAGGTTGCGGGTGCCGGAGTCCATCCAGCCGAGGAACACCAGTCGTGATTTCGGGTTGGCGGTCAGCTTATCGCCAATTTGCTTGCCGATATCCCCGTCGATCACTTTGTGCATGTGGTCTTCATCGCGGAAAACGTAGGGCAGTGTGAAGACTTCGATATCGGGCAGGATGGCCGCCACCGGCGCCATCGAGACGCGGATCATATCGATCGCCCCCATCTGCGCCTGCTCAATCATCTGTTTTTCATCCCCCAGCACGCCGCCGGGGAAGACCTTAATCTCCAGCTTGCCGTCGGTTTGTTGTTTGAGTTTTTCACCCATTTGCTGAACCGCCACCACGTTCGGGTAGCCTTCAGGGTGCACATCGGCGGCTTTGATGGTTTGCGCAGCGACAGAGCAGGCAAAAGCGGAGAGGCACATGGCGGCCAGTAACGGCTTGAGGGTCGTTTTCATCGGGTCAACTCCAGGGTAGTGAGATAAGCGTTAAAACAGTGTTTTATTTTTGTACGCTTAAAAACTAGACTACGGCCGGAAAAGCGGAGGTGAAGCGCCTCACAAAAGCGTGAAATTTTGAAACGATGGTTTAGAAAAGTTTTCTCCCTCTCCCGGTGGGAGAGGGTCGGGGTGAGGCCATCAGGCCGCATTTACCCCTTGCGGATCACATACCGGTACGGCAGCATTTCGGTCTGCTGTGCCACCAGCTCATGTTCCATAAAGGTACAAAAACCGGGAATGTCGCGGGTGGTGGCGGGGTCGTCGGCGATGATCAGCAGCGTCTCACCGGTCTGCATGTTGCGCACGGTTTTACGTACCATCATTACCGGCTCCGGGCAGCGAAGGCCCTGAGCATCAAGGGTGTGGTCTGGGCTGGAAAACAGATCGGTCATGTTCTTCTCGGTCAGGTAAAAACGGCTGTAGTTTACGCCCCATCGTCGGCAATGCAACCAGGTTAACGATTGCGTAAAAACTAACCATTGCAATGTCCGGCCAAAGCAGTATCATGCTGCGGTTTTTATTGGGTTCCCTCACCCCAACGTATAAAAAGGTTACAACATGATGCAGTTTTCTGATTCGCAGCGCGTTAAAGCGTTGTTCTGGCTTTCGCTTTTTCATTTGCTGGTGATTACCTCCAGCAACTATCTGGTGCAACTCCCGATCTCCATCTTTGGTTTTCATACCACGTGGGGCGCGTTCAGTTTCCCGTTTATTTTTCTCGCCACTGATTTGACCGTGCGTATTTTCGGCGCACCGCTGGCTCGCCGCATTATTTTTGCGGTCATGCTGCCGGCGCTGTTCATTTCGTACGTGATCTCTTCCCTGTTTTATATGGGAAGCTGGCAGGGGTTCGAGGCATTAACGCACTTCAACCTGTTTGTCGCCCGTATCGCCTCCGCCAGCTTTATGGCCTACGCGCTGGGGCAGATCCTCGACGTTCACGTGTTTAACCGCCTGCGTCAAAATCATCGCTGGTGGATGGCACCCACGGCGTCCACGCTGTTCGGCAACGTCAGCGACACGCTGGCCTTCTTCTTTATCGCATTCTGGCGTAGCCCGGACGCATTTATGGCCCAGCACTGGATGGAAATCGCCCTTGTGGACTACTGCTTCAAGGTGCTTATCAGCATTGTGTTCTTCCTGCCGATGTACGGCGTCCTGCTGAATATGCTGCTGAAAAGACTCGCAGATAAATCTGAAATCACAGCATTGCAGGCTGGTTAAGGGTTCGCTTTATCAGTTGTGATAAGATGAGCCAATCAGCCGTTATGGCCGTTTATCGAAAGGAAGAAGTTAATGCGCAATCTGGTTAAATATGTCGGGATTGGCCTGCTGGTTGTGGGCCTTGCAGCCTGTGATAACAGCGACACGAAAACGCCTGCTCAGGGCGCGTCTGCAGAGAGCAACGCCACCGGTCAGCCGGTGAGTCTGCTGGACGGTAAACTCAGTTTCTCTCTGCCGGCAGATATGACTGACCAGAGCGGCAAGCTGGGTACCCAGGCGAACAATATGCACGTTTACTCCGATGCAACCGGGCAGAAAGCCGTTATTGTGATTGTGGGCGACGACACCAGCGAAGACCTGGCCGTCATGACCAAACGTCTGGAAGATCAGCAGCGCAGCCGCGATCCGCAGCTGCAGGTCGTGACCAATAAATCTATCGAACTGAAAGGCCACACGCTGCAACAGCTGGACAGCATCATTTCAGCAAAAGGCCAGACCGCTTACTCTTCCGTGGTGCTTGGCAAGGTCGATAACAAACTGCTGACCCTGCAGATCACTCTGCCGGCGGAAAATCAGCAGAAAGCGCAGACAGCTGCTGAAAACATCATTAACACCATCGTGATCCAGTAATTCTTCACGATGATGACGTGGCCTCCGGTGCCTGCACCGGGGGCCATTTTTTTAGCCGCCATGTCAGCATCAATGCGATAACCACCAGACCCGCCGCGGCAAGATAGATTACCGGAACCCCTGCCCACGCCATCACCAGCCCCGCCAGCGGCCCGGTAATGCCCAGCGACATGTCCATAAACACCGTGTAGGTCGCCAGCGCCGACCCCTGGTTCTGCTGCGGCACGGCTTTTACCGCGACCACGCCGAGTGCCGGGAAGACCAGCGAAAAGCCAGCGCCGGCGAGGAAAACGCCCATTTTCGCCATCCACGGTGCGGTGGCAATCCCGGTCAGCACCAGCCCGACAATCTCTACCGCAAAGCAGATCAACGCCACATTCAGTCCCCCCAGACGGTTGATACCGTTCGGGAAGAGCAAACGCGCGCCGACAAACGCACAGCTAAACAGCGTCAGGGCAAAGGCTGCGCCGTCCCAGCCTTTGGCGTCATAGAAGAGAGTGATGAACGTGGCGATCACGCCGAAGCCGGTGGTTGCCAGCGCCAGCGCCATACCATAAGGCCAGACGCGCCCTAACACCGCCCTGAACGGCAGTGGCTTGCCTTTGCTGGCCTTCACCTTCGGGCGCGGCAGGGCAAACAGAATCGCGAGCAGCGCGACGACCATAATGGTGATAGCCAGCCCGGATAGCCCGCCATAGGCATAACAAATCACCCCCAGCGGTGCGCCCAGCGCCATTGCGCCGTAAGTGACGATACCGTTCCAGGAGATCACCCGGCCAATATGGGACGCACCCACCACACCCACGCCCCACAGCGTCGAACCGGTACCCGCCAGACTTTGTCCGATACCCAGAATCACTCGCCCCAGACAGAGCAGCGCCAGGCTGACCAGCGGCCAGTGGCTGGTGGTAGCGGCCAGCAGGTAGCCCAGACCACTCAGAAAACAGCCGCAGAGCCCCACAATGACGATGCGCTTTGGCCCAAACAGATCCGCATAGCGCCCGGCATGCGGGCGGCTCAGGAGCGTGGCGAAATACTGCAGGCTGATGACCAGCCCCGCCCAGAATGCGCTAAAACCCATGACGTCATGGACATAGCCCGGCAACACCGCCAGCGGCAGGCCAATCGTCAGATAACTGGCGAAGTTAAAAATCACAACGGAAACAATGCGCAGATTGAGGCGCAATCCGCTCAGCGCCGGTTCGGCGGCATGCTCTGGCATGGGGTTTAACCTGAATTTTTACAACAGTGTTTCACTATTACCACGGCAGGATAAGAAAATCAGCACTGACTTTCAGATTATCGGCTCCAGACGAAGCGGCCACCGGGCACTACACTTAACGGGCTATCACATTAAGGAACCCGCATGATACCGAACCAGTCCGACAAAGCAGGACTTCACATCTTATTAAAACTCGCCTGCCTGGTGGTTATCCTCGCAGGTATCCATGCTGCCGCTGACATCATTGTCCAGCTCCTGCTGGCGCTCTTTTTTGCCATTGTGCTTAATCCGCTGGTGACCTGGTTTTTGCGCCGGGGCATCAGCCGTCCGGTAGCCATTACTATCGTGGTCATCGTGATGATGATTGCCCTGACGGCGCTTTTCGGCGTGCTGGCGGCGTCGCTCAGTGAATTCTCCACCATGCTTCCACAGTACAACAAAGAGCTGACGCGTAAGATCGTTTCGCTTCAGGAGATGATGCCTTTTCTTAACCTGCATATCTCACCCGAGCGGATGTTACGCCGCATGGATTCAGAGAAGGTCATGACCTACGCCACCACCCTGATGACCGGCCTTTCCGGCGCGATGGCCAGCATCCTGCTGCTGGTGATGACGGTGGTGTTTATGCTGTTCGAGGTCCGCCATGTTCCTTATAAGCTGCGCTTTGCGCTGAATAACCCGCAAATTCATATTGCGGGTTTACACCGGGCCCTGAAGGGCGTGTCCAAATATCTGGCCCTGAAAACGCTGTTAAGCGTCTGGACCGGGGTGATTGTCTGGCTGGGACTGATGCTGATGGGCGTGCAGTTCGCGCTGATGTGGGGCGTACTGGCGTTTCTGCTGAACTACGTACCCAACATCGGCGCGGTGCTTTCCGCCGTGCCGCCGATGATTCAGGCGTTTCTGTTCAATGGCTTTTACGAGTGCATGCTGGTGGGGGCGCTGTTCCTGGTCGTGCATATGGTGCTGGGCAATATCCTTGAGCCGCGCATGATGGGCCACCGTCTCGGAATGTCGACGCTGGTGGTGTTCTTGTCGTTGCTGATCTGGGGATGGCTGCTGGGGCCGGTCGGGATGTTACTGTCAGTCCCGCTGACCAGCGTGTGTAAGATCTGGATGGAAACCACCAAAGGTGGCAGCAAACTGGCGATCCTGTTGGGTCCAGGGCGACCGAAAAGCCGTCTGCCGGGATAACGGGTCCCACAACGCGTAACTGTGCAACACACCGAAAATTACCGCGACGCTCACCGCGCGGTAATTTTCATTTTCGGTAAGGAGGATTTCGCGTTATTTATTCCGCCCTAATAAATGAATCGTCATGCAAATATTTATTTAACGCAAATTACATGGCATATAATTCTCACCCTTTCGTTTCAATGCATTACACCTCCCCTCACGTAAAATAAACACCCACTTTTATATCGACAAAAATTATCTTCATTAGCGATAATACCCCGCCAAAATATAATTTTTTAAAATTTCTGATTTAAATTGTTATTATTGATACGGAGTTGTTGATGAAAAAGATCATTAAATGGTTTGCTACTGTTGCTGTCGTCGGCGCACTGGCCGGTTGCGCGCGTACCGCCCCAATCGATCAGGTTCACGCTACTGTCAGTACAGGCCACACCGCTGAGCAGGTGAAAACCGCCATTCTGAAAGCAGGCCAGAAGCGCGACTGGATCATGAGCGAAGCGGGCCCGGGCGTAATTAAAGGCCGTCTGCAGGCACGCGACCATTCGGTCGAAATCCGTATTCCTTATTCTGCGACAAGCTATTCAATTAATTACGAAAGCAGTATGAACCTGAAAGCCGCCGACGGTAAAATCCACAAGAACTATAACCGCTGGGTTCATAACCTCGACCACGATATTCAGATGAACCTCTCTGCAGGCGCCGCGCTGTAATATTTTCCTCATGTCGGGCCGAAATGGCCCGATAACGTTTTTCTCGGCCTCATAAGGTTACGCACGCATGTACGAAAAGGACACCCTCAACGCGCTGGACGCCATTACCGAAGCGCAACGCATCGCTTTTGCGCCGATGCTGTTTCAGACCGCGCGTTGTCTGCGTAATTCGGGCGTGCTTTCCTGGCTGGATAAAAAAGGGAAAACAGGGGCAAGTCTCGAGGAAATAACCGAAAACAGTACTCTGAGCAATTATAGCGTAAGCGTATTGCTGGATATGGGATTAAGCGGGCGGATCGTTACCTGTAAAGAAGGGCGCTATTTCCTGGCAAAGGTGGGCCATTTCTTATTGCATGACACCATGACCCGCGTGAATATGGATTTCACGCAGGATGTTTGTTACCAGGGGTTATTCCATCTGGCCGATGCCCTGCAGGAAGAAAAACCGGCGGGATTATCCGTGTTTGGCAACTGGCCAACCATCTATCCGGCATTATCACAATTACCCGCGCAGGCAAAAGAGAGCTGGTTCGCTTTTGATCATTACTATTCTGATGCCGCTTTCGACGCGGCGCTGCCATATATATTCGCAAGCTCGCCGACAAAATTGTACGATGTGGGCGGAAATACGGGTAAATGGGCGTTACGCTGCTGCCGCTATGACGACAATGTTGCCGTGACGATCCTTGACCTGCCACAGCAGATAACGCTGGCGCAGGAAAACATCGAAAAAGCAGGTTTATCTCATCGCATTGGCTTCCATGCTGTCGATATGCTTAGTCATGCGACATTGCCGGGCGAAGCAGATATCTGGTGGATGAGCCAGTTCCTGGATTGTTTCTCTCCGGACCAGATTGTCGCCATGTTGACTCGCGTTGCACAGGTTATGAAGCCCGGCGCGCGACTGTGCATCATGGAACTGTTCTGGGATGCCCAAAAATTTGAAGCCGCCTCATTCAGCCTGAATGCTACCTCGCTTTATTTCACCTGTATGGCGAACGGCAACAGCCGGTTTTACAGTGTAGAGAAATTTTATCACTACCTGGAGCGGGCCGGTTTCCACGTAGAACAGCGGCTGGACAACCTTGGGGTAGGCCATACCCTATTGATTTGTCAAAAAATTGAACAATAGAGCAGTTGAACTGCCCGGCAGGCTTGCCTGTCTTTTAATGATGGTTTTCCGCGGACGCGCGTAGATGAAATTTTCACTGAACATAATTGACTGGCAGGCAAGAGCGCCAGGCCTGAGCGATGCCGCAGAGTGGCAGGCGTGGTCACGCCAGCACCTTACCCTCGACCCGGCTGCGCCGCTGCCTAAGCTTACCGAACTGCCAATGATGACCGCGCGCCGCCTCAACTCGGGCAGTAAGCTGGCGGTAGACCTCGGACTCACCCTGCTTCGCCGCCACGCGATTGATGCCGTTGTCTATTCCAGCCGTCATGGCGAACTGGAGCGTAATTTCCGCATCCTGCACTCCCTGGCGACCGGTCAGGCCGTCTCGCCGACAGACTTTGCCATGTCCGTGCACAATTCGGCGGTGGGCAACCTGACGATCACTGCGCGACACCCCATCGTCTCGTCTTCTGTTTCTGCCGGGCTGGACACCTTCCAGCAGGCATTATGTGAAGTGTTGAGCCTGCTTCAGGCGGGCTATTCCCGCGTCTTGCTGGTCGATTTTGACGGCGCCCTGCCCGATTTTTATCATCCGGGTTTACCGCCGCATATGCCTACCTGGCCCTACGCACTGGCCCTGGTGATTGAAGCCGGGAGCACACTGCAGTGCGAAACCCGCAGCGGCAGCACGGGTGAAGAACCTCTCCTGCCGCAGAGCCTGATGTTCCTGCAACGGTACCTCCGCGATGAACGGCAGTTTGTGGTTTCAGGCGAACGTCTGCTGTGGCAATGGACACGCGAATGAGCCGCCTGACTGCCCGTATCAACTGGTTATGGCGTCTGATGATGACCGGCTTCTGCTTCGTGCTGTTTGGCACGGGCGGGTTGCTGCTGTCGCTGGTGTGGTTCAATCTGCTGTTGCTGGTTCAGCGCGACCGCGCCAGACGCCGTCGCCTGGCGCGTCGCAGTATCGCGGCCAGCTTCCGCTTTTTCTTACATGTCGCCCGTGGCACCGGGGTACTGGACTATCGCATTCACAATCTTGACGCCCTTCGCGGGGACCGTGGTTGTCTGGTGGTGGCCAATCACCCGACGCTGATTGATTACGTGATCCTGGCGTCCGTCATGCCCGAAACCGACTGTCTGGTGAAAGGTGCGTTGCTCCGCAATCCCTTTGTCAGCGGCGTCATTCGCGCAGCGGATTACCTGATTAACAGCGAAGCGGAAACGCTCCTCAGTGCAAGCCAGCAGCGTCTGGCCCAGGGCGACACGCTGTTAATCTTCCCGGAAGGCACACGAACCCGGTCGGGAGAGGCAATCTCCCTCCAGCGCGGCGCGGCAAATATTGCCGTGCGCTGCCACAGCGACCTGCGCATCGTGGTGATCCACTGCAGCGAACCTCTGCTGGATAAAAAAAGTCACTGGTACGACGTACCGCCCGTAAAACCTGTTTTCACCGTAGATGTTCGCGATCGCGTGAATATCGACGCTTTTTACGATGCGAAGACACAAGAACCGGCACTGGCGGCAAGGCAGTTAAACCGGCATCTGCAGCATCGATTAACATCAGGCCTTCAATCTTTGTCAGGAATTAATGATGCAAGCGCTTCATCTTGAAATTAAAAATCTCATCATCACCACGCTGAATCTGGACGAGCTTACCGCCGAGGATATCGATACCGATGCTGCGCTGTTTGGTGATGGACTGGGTCTCGACTCTATCGACGCCCTCGAACTTGGCCTGGCCGTGAAAAACCAGTATGGCGTGGTGCTGTCTGCCGAAAGCGAAGAGATGCGTCAGCACTTCTTTTCCGTCGCCACGCTGGCTTCTTTTATCAACGCTCAACGCGCCTGAGATGTGATCCGTTATGACTGAACAAGAAACCATTTATCAGGAAGTCTGCGAACTCCTGGCTACGCTGTTTGAACTCGACCCACAGGAAATCACGCCTGAGGCTCGCCTGTACGAAGATCTGGATCTGGACAGTATCGATGCAGTGGACATGATTGTTCACCTGCAGAAGAAAACGGGGACGAAAATCAAACCGGAAACCTTCAAATCTGTCCGTACCGTGCAGGATGTGGTTGACGCTGTCGCTCAGCTTTTGCGCGACGAGTAAACCACCGTGCCTGGAGGACGAGCGTTTCCGGCGATCCCACTCCTGACGGGAGTCGTGTTGCTGGCGTGGCCATTCCTGATTGGATTGGGGCTGACGCACAACGGTCTGCACTGGCTGTTGCCGCTAATGGCCCTGGTGCTGGTGCTGCGTCTGCATCAGGCGCGGCGAAACGCAGGCCCGATGCGGTATGTGGTGCAGTGCGTTGCGCTGGCAGGCCTGGCGCTCTGCGCGGCGAGCTATCTGCTGAAAGCGCATCAGTGGCTGCTGCTCTATCCGGTGGTGGTTAATCTCGTGATGCTGGCCGTGTTTGGCGGCTCACTGTGGACAACCATGCCGCTGGTTGAACGGCTGGCACGTCTGCGTGAACCGAATTTGCCTCCGGCGGGTGTGCGATATACCCGTAAGGTGACGCTGGTGTGGTGCGGTTTTTTCCTCGGTAACGGTGCGATAGCCCTGTTTACCGTGCTACACGGCGATATGCATGTCTGGACAGTGTGGAACGGTATGGTGGCTTATTTTCTGATGGGCACGCTGATGGCGACAGAGTGGCTGGTGCGTCAACGGGTGATGAAAAAAGAGAAGCTCGATGAATAAACCCCTCCCGCTTGGCCAGTGGTTAAATGCTCCACGCCCTGACGACATGCCGATCGCCTGGCTTGACGATCGCACCTGGACGCTGGGTGAGTTGCGCCACGATGTCACCTTGCTGGTAGAAGCATTGCGACAGCAGGAGGGTGAACGCTGGGCGCTGTGCTTTGAAAACAGCTACCTGTTTATTGTTGCGCTGCTGGCCTCACTGCATGCCGGTAAAACCCCGGTCATTCCAGGCCATAGCCGGGTCTCTCTGCTCGACGAACAGCAGTCGCTGTTTAGCGGTGTCCTGAGCGATAAGACGCTGGATATTCAGGGAAAGGTCATTGTGGTGACCTCCTCCCCCCAGACCGCGCGCCAATGGGCACCGTTGTCCGTCATTGACGACGCGCGCTTTGTTGAGCTTTTTACATCGGGCTCCACGGGCACCCCGCGCCGGGTCATTAAGCACATCGCCAGCCTGGACCGTGAAGCGTGCCTGCTGGCGAACCGTTTTGGCGAACGCCTGGCGGGCTGCAGCATTGTGGCCTCGGTCGTACCACAACATCTCTATGGCCTGACGTTCCGCATCATGTTGCCAATGGCGATGGGGCTTCCGCTGCACGCCGCCATGCTCTATTACGCTGAGCAGCTGGCGGCACTCCCTCACGACAGGCAGTACCTTTTTATCAGCAGTCCGGCGTTCCTGAAACGGCTGGATACCGAGCTGACTGCCCCTCCCGTCGTGATGCTGATCTCCGCCGGGGGAATGCTGCCCTGGTGCGATGTCACGGAGACCCATGGCTGGCTTAACGTCTGGCCGGATGAAATCTACGGCAGCACCGAAACCGGGATCCTCGCCTGGCGGCACCGTCAGGCGGACAGCGTTCCCTGGCTCGCCTTCCCCGGCGTGGTGTTCCAGAGTGAAGGGGAAATCTGCCGCGTGACCTCCCCGCTCATTCACGAAGCCGCAGGGTTAGAGCTGGACGATATCCTGCACTTCGACAGTAACGGTTTTTTTAGCATTGCCGGACGTCGTGGTCGGGTGGTCAAAATCGAAGAAAAGCGTATCTCACTGAACGAGATTGAACGTCGCCTGCTGGAGCTTGAGGGCATATGTGAAGCCGCAGCGTTACCGGTTACTCGCGGAGGTCGTCAGGGTATAGGTGTCCTGCTGGTTCTGGATGAGAAGACCCGTCAGCGCTGGCATCAGCAGGGCAAAAAAACGCAGGAACTGGCCTGGCGCCGCGCCCTGCGGCCCTGGCTTGAACCGGTCGCCGTCCCCCGCTACTGGCGCATTATCGATGAGATGCCGGTAAACAGTATGAATAAGCGTGTCTATGCGCAGTTACAGGAGTTGTTTCATGAAAATTCATGAAATCGAACGCCACCAGGCACAGCCGCAGCACCTGGAAATCGTTTTGCATCTTGACCCCTCCCTGTTCTGGTTCCAGGGGCATTTTGCCGTACAGCCGTTGCTGCCAGGTGTGGCACAGATTGACTGGGTCATGCACTACGCCACCACGCTGCTGGCGCCGGGTTACCGTTTTCACAGCATCCAAAATGTGAAATTCCAGGCCCCTCTGCTGCCGGATACCACGGTCACGCTGGTCCTTAACTGGCATGCCGAACGTCAGATACTGACCTTCAGCTACCAGCGCCATGCCGGTGACGATCGCCATACTGCCAGCAGCGGGAAGATTCGCCTGTGTCAGTAACCTTCCGCCCCTGCGTGCTGATCCCGTGCTACAACCATGGCGCGATGATGGCAAAAGTACTGTCGCGGCTGGCACCGTTCGGCTTGCCCTGTCTGGTGGTCGATGACGGAAGTGACGAGCAGACGCGCCGCATTCTGGAGCGTCTGGCCGCCGGGCAGCCCCAGGTTACGCTGGTACGTCTGGCGCAAAACGCAGGTAAAGGTGCCGCGGTCATTAAGGGGCTGGAAGAGTCTGCCCGCGCGGGCTATACCCACGCCGTACAGGTGGATGCCGACGGCCAGCATGCTATTGAGGATATCCCCAAAATGCTGGCTCTGGCTGAGCGTCACCCGGAGGCGCTGATTTCTGGCCAGCCCATTTACGATGATTCCATTCCGCGCTCCCGCCTCTACGGTCGCTGGATAACGCACGTCTGGGTATGGATTGAAACCCTGTCCCTGCAACTTAAAGACAGCATGTGCGGTTTTCGGGTCTACCCGGTCTCGCCCACGCTGCAGCTGGCCGCACGCGTGCCGCTTGGCAAACGTATGGACTTTGACACCGAAGTGATGGTCCGTCTCTACTGGCAGGGCAATACCAGCTATTTTCTGCCGACCCGCGTTACCTATCCGCCGGACGGGTTATCCCATTTCGACGCGCTCAAAGACAACGTGCGGATCTCGCTGATGCACACCCGGCTGTTCTTCGGCATGCTGCCCCGCATTCCCGCCCTGCTGTTTCGTCGTCGCCGCCAGCACTGGGCGCAGCAGGACGAGGTGAAAGGCCTGTGGGGTATGCGCCTGATGCTGCGCGTCTGGCAGCTGTTTGGCCGCCGGGCCTTTACCGTGCTGCTGTGGCCGGTTATCGGGGTGTACTGGCTTACGGCCCGACCGGCGCGACAGGCTTCACAGCAGTGGACAGCACGAGTGAAGCAGGTGCTGACGCAGCGGAACATGCCTGTTCCGCCACGCCTTAACAGCTTTTTCCATTTTATGCGCTTCGGTAACGCCATGCTGGATAAAGTCGCCAGCTGGCGCGGCGAACTGAAGTTTCATCGTGACGTGGTCTTTGCTCCCGGTGCGTATGACGTGCTGGATGCTGACGCATCGCAAGGCAAACTGCTGCTCGCGTCGCATCTTGGCGATGTGGAAGCCTGCCGGGCACTGGCTCAGCTGGAAGGCAGCAAAGTCATCAACGCGCTGGTCTTTAGCGATAACGCGCAGCGCTTTAAACAGATCATGACCGAGATGGCACCCCAGGCGGGGATTAACCTGATGCCCGTGACGGACATTGGGCCGGATACCGCCATCGCCATCAAAGAGAAGCTTGAGCGCGGTGAATGGGTCGCCATTGTGGGCGATCGCATAGCGGTCACGCCACAGCGCGGCGGCGACTGGCGGGTGATCTGGAGTTCATTTATGGGACAGCCCGCCCCGTTCCCGCAAGGGCCGTTTATTCTCGCCTCCATTCTGCGCTGCCCGGTGGTGCTGATTTACGCCCTGCGTCAGCAGGGTGCGCTCACGATACACTGCGAGCCGTTTGCCGACCCGCTGCTTCTGCCACGCGGGGAGCGCCAGCAGGCGCTGCAACAGGCCGTCGATCGCTATGCACAGCGGCTTGAGCATTACGCCTTAATGTCACCGCTCGACTGGTTTAATTTTTTCGATTTCTGGCACCTGCCGGATGCCAAAGAGAAGGAGTAAAGGGTGCTGACCGATCCCCGCTTTACGACCGAAGTAGAAATCACCGTTCCGTTCCACGACGTCGATATGATGGGCGTGGTCTGGCACGGCAACTATTTCCGCTACTTTGAGATTGCCCGCGAGGCGCTGCTCAACCAGTTTAACTACGGCTATCGACAGATGAAGGCGTCAGGCTATGTCTGGCCGGTAGTCGATACCCGGGTGAAATACCGCGATGCGGTGACCTTTGAGCAGCGCATCCGTGTGCGCGCGCACATCGAAGAGTATGAAAACCGTCTGCGCATCGCCTATCAAATTTTCGACGCGCAAACCGGTAAACGTACCACCACCGGCTATACCATCCAGGTGGCCGTCGAAGAAGCCAGCCGTGAAATGTGCTTTGTCAGCCCGGCTATATTGTTTGAACGAATGGGAGTTACGCCATGAAATGGTTGCCTGTGCTGGCACTGATGATCAGCCCGCTGGTGAGCGCCGTAACGCTGGATGAGCTGCAGCAGCGGTTTACCGGGCAACCTGTCGTGCGTGCGCATTTCGAACAGGTCCGGACGATTAAGGATCTGCCGCAGCCGCTGCGCTCGCAGGGCGAAATGTTGATCGCACGCGACAGCGGCCTGCTGTGGGATCAAAAAGCGCCTTTCCCCATGACGTTGTTGCTGGATGATAAACGGATGATCCAGACGATCAACGGCCAGCCTCCGCAGACCATTACCGCCGACAATAATCCGCAGATGTTCCAGTTCAACCACCTGCTGCGGGCGCTGTTCCAGGCCGACCGCAAGGTGCTGGAAGAGAACTTCCGCATCGATTTTCGCGATCTCGGCGAAGGCCGCTGGTCGCTGGTGCTGACCCCCACAACGACACCGCTGGACAAAATTTTCGCCACCCTCGATCTGGGCGGCGCGACCTACCTTGAGACGATTCGCCTCAACGATAAGCAGGGCGACCGTACCGATATCGTCCTTTCCCGCCACACACTGACGCCCGCCAGACTGACCGATGACGAACGCCAACGCTTTGCCGCACCGTAAATCCCTGCGCCCGGCGCTGCTGTGGGCGACGGTATGCCTGATTCTGTTGGGCGTGTTGCTGTCGCTGCTGCCCGGCGCGCGCCTGAACAGCAGCGTACTGGCTATGCTGCCGAAGCAGACGCTCGGGGCAATCCCGCCGGCACTCAACGACGCGTTTATACAGCGTCTTGACCGCCAGCTTGTCTGGCTGGTCAGTCCCGGTAAAGAACCTGATCCACGGGTGGCGCAGCAGTGGCTGGATCTGTTGAAAAACAGCCATTCGCTCAGGGAGGTTAAAGGCCCGATGGACGCCGCCGGGCAAAAGGCCTGGGGCGAGTTCTTCTGGCAGCATCGCAACGGCCTGATTGATTCGGCCACCCGGGCCCGCCTGCAAAACGGCGGTGAGGCGCAGGCGCAGTGGATTTTATCCCAGCTCTACTCGGCCTTTTCCGGCGTGAGTGGCAAAGAGTTGCAAAACGATCCCCTGATGCTGATGCGCGGCTCGCAGCTGGCGCTGGCGCAAAACAGCCAGAAGCTACGGCTGATGGACGGCTGGCTGGTCACCCAGGATGCCAGTGGAAATTACTGGTATATGCTGCACGGTGAGCTGGCGGGATCATCGTTTGATATGCAGCAAACCCATCAGATGGTAACCACCCTTACCGCCCTGCAGGAGACGCTGAAAACGCGCTTTCCGCAGGCGCAGCTGCTCTCACGCGGTACCGTGTTTTACAGTGATTACGCCAGCCAGCAGGCAAAACGGGACATCTCCACGCTGGGCATCGTCACGATCCTTGGGGTTATCCTGCTGATCGTGGCAGTGTTTCGTTCCCTGAAACCCCTGCTGCTGTGTCTGATTTCCATTGCCACAGGTGCGCTGGCGGGCACGGTGGTGACGCTGCTGCTGTTTGGCGAACTGCATCTGATGACGCTGGTGATGAGCATGAGCATCATCGGAATTTCAGCGGATTACACGCTCTATTACCTCACCGAACGCATGGTGCACGGCGCAGAACATTCCCCGTGGCAAAGCCTGGCCAAAGTGCGTAATGCGCTGCTGCTGGCGCTGCTGACGACCGTTGCCGCCTACCTGATTATGATGCTGGCCCCCTTCCCCGGGATCCGCCAGATGGCGGTGTTTGCCGCGGTGGGGCTGAGCGCCTCCTGCCTGACGGTGATTTTCTGGCATCCCTGGCTGTGCCGTGGTTTGCCGGTGCGTCCGGTTCCGTTTATGGTCCTGATGTTGCGCTGGCTGGCCGCCTGGCGACGCAATAAAAAACTCTCTGTGGGCCTGCCTGTGGTACTGGCGCTGGTCTCGGCTGCCGGGCTTGCCACCCTGAAGGTCAACGACGATATCGCCCAGCTACAGGCGCTGCCCAAAGACATTCTGGCACAGGAGAAAACCATTACCGCCCTGACCGGGCAAGGTGTCGATCAGAAATGGTTTGTGGTGTATGGCGCATCGCCGCAGCAAACGCTGGAACGGCTGGAAGCCTTTACCCCGGCGTTAGCCCAGGCCCAAAAAGCGGGGGATATTACCCGCTGGCGTACCCTTCCCTTAAATTCGCTGGCGCGCCAGAAAAGCGATCTGCTGCTGTTGCAGCAGGCCGCGCCAGCCATAACGAACGCGCTGCGAAACGCGGGACTGAGCACCGTCACACCGAATCTGAATGCCATGCCCGTGAGCGTGGAGGCGTGGCTCGCCAGTCCGGCCAGCGAAGGCTGGCGTCTGCTGTGGCTGACCCTGCCTGACGGCGAAAGCGGTGTGTTAGTGCCGGTGGACAACGCCCGGAACAGCACCGCACTCAGCGAAGTAGCCGCCCGTCATGCGGGCGTCGTCTGGGTCGATCGCAAGGCCAGTTTTGACAGCCTGTTTGCGCTCTACCGCACGCTGTTAACGGGACTCTTGTTTGTCGCGCTGGCGGTGATTGCCTGCGGGGCGATGGTACGCCTCGGCTGGCGAAAAGGGCTTATCAGTCTGGTCCCGTCCGTGCTGTCGCTCAGCTGCGGGCTGGCCGCGCTGGCCGTCACGGGGCATCCGGTAAATCTGTTTTCACTGCTGGCGCTGGTCCTGGTGCTCGGCATTGGCATTAACTACACGCTGTTTTTCGGCAACCCGCGCGGTACGCCGCTGACGTCGATGCTGGCCATCACGCTGGCGATGATGACCACGCTGCTGACGTTAGGCATGCTCGTGTTCAGCGCCACGCAGGCCATCAGCAGCTTCGGTATTGTGCTGGTGAGCGGCATTTTTACCGCCTTCCTGCTGGCGCCGCTGGCGATGCCTGTTAAGAAAGAGAGAAAACGAAAATGAATGCTTTTTACCGCGCAGCCGCGCTGGTCGCGACGCTGCTGCTGGCAGGCTGTAGCCATTCGACCGATACTGAAGGGACACGTCCGCAGGCCTGGCTTCAGCCAGGAACCCGAGTGACGCTGCCGCCGCCCGGTATTACCCCGGCGGTCAGTTCGCAGCAGCTGCTGACCGGAACCTTCAACGGACAAACGCAGTCCCTGCTGGTCATGCTCAACGCGGATGATCACAAAGTGACGCTTGCCGGGCTCTCTTCCGTCGGTATCCGTCTGTTCCTGGCGACTTACGACGACACCGGGATCCACACCGAACAGTCGATCGTTGTGCCGCAGCTGCCTCCCGCCAGCCAGGTACTGGCCGATGTGATGCTCAGCCACTGGCCACTCAGCGCCTGGCAGCCACAACTGCCAAAGGGCTGGACGCTTAAAGACAAGGGCGATCGGCGCGAGCTACGCAATGCCAGCGGCAAGCTGGTGACTGACATTGTCTACCTGCAACGCAAAGGCAAGCGCGTGCCAATCAGCATCGAGCAACACGTCTTTAACTACCACATCACCATTCAATATCTGGGTGACTGAGATGATTTACATTTCTGCTGTTGGCATGGTCAACGCGCTGGGTAACTCGCTGGATGAGATTGCCGCTAACCTGACGGCGGGCGTAGCCCCCGGCATGCATTGTCGGTCCGGGTGGTTGCAGGATGCGCCCGACGCCGTGCTGGGTGGCGTGGAAGGCGAGTTGCCGTCCATTCCGGATACCCTGTCCGCGCACCGCACCCGCAATAACCAGCTGCTGCTGGCCGCGCTGGCACAGATTCAGTCCACCGTTGACGACGCGATTGCCCGGGTCGGCCGCGACCGCGTGGCCGTGGTTTTGGGTACCAGCACCTCCGGCCTCGATGAAGGGGATGAGCACGTACGATTAACGCTCAACGGCGAAGCCAGCACCCGGTGGCAGTATCCGCAACAGGAGCTGGGCGATCCGTCCCGCTTTCTGGCTAACTGGTTACAGCTTGAGGGCCCGGCATATACCCTCTCGACCGCCTGCTCCTCCAGCGCGCGGGCAATTATCAGCGGCCGGCGTCTGATTGATGCCGGGCTGGTGGATATTGCCATTGTGGGCGGCGCAGATACCCTGAGCCGGATGCCCGTCAATGGCTTTCACAGTCTGGAATCGCTTTCTCCAACGCTCTGCGAGCCGTTTGGCCGCGACCGTCGGGGTATCACCATTGGTGAAGCCGCTGCGCTGATGGTGTTGACCCGTGAACCCGCCGGGGTCGCGCTGCTGGGAACAGGCGAGTCCAGCGATGCTTACCATATTTCGGCGCCGCATCCGCAGGGTGAAGGCGCCATTCGCGCCATTACCCAGGCGCTCAATGACGCGGGTCTGCAGCCGGAGGATATTGGCTATATCAACCTGCACGGCACCGCCACACCGCTCAACGATCAGATTGAATCACACGTGGTACACGACCTCTTTGGAGAAAACGTGCCCAGCAGTTCTACTAAACACCTTACCGGCCATACGCTGGGCGCTGCCGGAATCACCGAAGCGGCGTTGAGCTGGCTTATTCTGACGCGTGACCTGCCGTTACCCCCACAGGATTTCGCCCGCTACGCGCCGGACGAAACGCTGTTGCCGTGCGGCGTGCTGCACCAGAGCACCGCGCTGAAAAAACCGGTCATTTTATCTAACTCGTTCGCGTTTGGTGGCAACAACGCCAGCATCCTGCTGGGGAGAGTGTCATGAGCTACTTATCACCCGTCGACTATCTGCCGCACGATGCGCCAATGATGCTGCTGGGATCCGTTGAACGCGTCACCGACGATTCCGCCGTATGCCGTGTCGCGGTCAACGGCCAAAGCGTACTGGCGCCCTTTTTGAATGCCGAGGGCGATTTGCCTGGCTGGTACGCGCTCGAACTGATGGCGCAGACCGTTGGCGTCTGGTCAGGCTGGCATCGCCAGCAGAAAGGGCAAGATCATATTGCGCTGGGCATGGTGCTGGGTGCGCGCGAGTTGGTCTGCGCCAGTGGACATTTCGCAAAAGACGCGACGCTGGACATCACCGTCAGACTGCTGATGCAGGATGAACGCTTCGGCAGTTTTGAATGTACGATCTCCTCAGGTGAGGAGACGCTGGCCACGGGCCGGGTCAATACCTTCCAGCCGAGCGCAGAAGAATTAACATCGCTTTTTAATCAGGGATCCCACGCATGAGTCGTTCCGTACTGGTCACCGGGGCCAGCAAAGGCATTGGTCGTGCCATCGCCTGCCAGCTTGCCGCTGACGGGTTTACCGTAGGCGTACATTACCACCGTGACGCCGCAGGCGCGCAGGCGACGCTGGATACCATCACACAGGCGGGCGGTCAGGGTCGCCTGCTCTCTTTCGATGCAGGTAACCGCGAACAGTGCCGTGACGTGCTGGAGCAGAATATCGAGGCCCACGGCGCATGGTATGGCGTGGTCAGTAATGCCGGTATCACCCGCGACGGTGCGTTTCCGGCCCTCAGCGAAGACGACTGGGACAGCGTCATCCATACCAACCTCGACAGTTTTTATAACGTTATTCAACCCTGCATTATGCCGATGATCGCCACCCGAAAAGGGGGGCGCATTATCACCTTATCCTCCGTGTCCGGCATGATGGGCAACCGCGGTCAGGTGAACTACAGCGCGGCAAAAGCGGGCATTATTGGCGCGACCAAAGCACTGGCAATTGAGCTGGCAAAACGCAACATCACCGTGAACTGCATTGCGCCGGGGCTGATTGATACCGGCATGATTGAAATGGAAGAGGCTGCGCTGAAAGAGGCAATGTCCATCATTCCCATGAAACGGATGGGCCAGGCCGAAGAGGTTGCAGGACTTGCCAGCTATCTGATGTCAGATATTGCAGGCTACGTTACCCGCCAGGTCATTTCCATTAACGGAGGAATGCTATGACGCGTCGCGTGGTGATTACCGGTATGGGCGGCGTTACCGCCTTCGGTGAGGACTGGCAATCCGTTTCCCGCAGGCTGCTGGCGTATGACAACGCGGTACGCAAAATGCCGGAGTGGCAGGTTTACGATGGCCTGCACACCCTGCTGGGCGCGCCGATTGATGATTTCACCCTGCCGGAACACTATACCCGCAAGCGTATTCGCGCCATGGGCCGCGTGTCGTTGATGTCGACCCGCGCCACCGAGCTGGCGCTGGAGCAGGCAGGGCTGATTGGCGAGGCGGTGCTCACGAATGGCCAAACCGGTATCGCCTATGGCTCCTCCACAGGCAGTACCGGGCCGGTCAGCGAATTCGCCACCATGCTCACCGAAAAACACACCCACAACATCACCGGTACGACCTATGTGCAGATGATGCCGCACACGACCGCGGTGAATACCGGCCTGTTCTTTGGCCTTCGGGGTCGCGTTATTCCGACGTCGAGTGCCTGTACGTCGGGCAGTCAGGCCATTGGCTACGCCTGGGAAGCCATTCGTCACGGTTATCAGACCGTGATGGTCGCAGGCGGAGCAGAGGAGCTTTGTCCGTCAGAGGCGGCGGTATTTGACACCTTATTCGCGACCAGCCAGCGCAACGATGCGCCGAAAACCACCCCTTCGCCATTTGATACGCAGCGTGATGGTCTGGTCATTGGGGAAGGCGCAGGCACCCTGATTCTGGAAGAGCTTGAGCATGCCAGAGCACGCGGTGCAACTATCTATGGCGAGATCGTTGGCTTCGCCACCAACTGTGATGCAGCCCATATCACCCAGCCACAGCGAGAAACCATGCAAATTTGTATGGAGCAGTCGCTGGCGTTAGCAGGGTTAAGCGCGCGAGATATGGGGTACATCTCCGCGCACGGTACCGCCACCGATCGCGGTGATATCGCCGAAAGCCAGGCCACCGCCGCCATCTTTGGCGACAACGTGCCAATTTCGTCGCTGAAGAGCTATTTTGGCCACACGTTAGGCGCCTGTGGGGCGCTGGAAGCCTGGATGAGCCTGCAGATGATGCGTGAGGGCTGGTTTGCCCCGACGCTCAATTTAAGACAACCGGATGAGCAATGTGGTGCTTTAGATTATATTATGGGTGAAGCCCGTCAGATTGACTGCGAGTATCTGCAAAGCAATAACTTCGCATTTGGCGGCATCAACACGTCGATAATCATCAAACGCTGGGCGTAACTATGTACCAGTTTATACTGGGAAAGATCTCCACCCTGAGCGCAGACCCGCTGGCGTCGACGCTTGCACATATGGCACCTGCGGGTGCACGAAATGCATCCTGGCTGGCGGGGAGAACCTTGCTCGCCAAAACGCTTTCTCCTTCTCCGTTACCCGAGATCGTCTATGGTGAGCAAGGGAAGCCGACCTTCGTGGATGCGCAGCCCTTCTGGTTTAACCTGAGTCACAGCGGCGATAATATCGCGCTGCTGCTGAGCGACGAAGGCGAAGTGGGGTGTGATATCGAAGTTATCCGCCCACGTGAAAACTGGCAGGCGCTGGCTAACGCCGTCTTCAGCGTGGCGGAACATGCGGAGCTGGAGCGCGAAGACCCGGAGACAAAGCTTTCTGCTTTCTGGGGGATCTGGACGCGTAAAGAGGCCATCGTGAAGCAGCGAGGCGGTAGCGCCTGGCAGATTGTCAGCATCGACAGCACGTCGCAGACGCATTCGGTAAGCCAGCTCCAGTTCGGCTCGCTCAGTCTTGCCGTCTGCACCTCAACGCCTTATACCCTTACCGCCGGGACGATTGCTCACCACGGGATGTCCGTGGCATAAAAATCACCAGCACGCCGAGAATAATCATCCCGACTCCCGCCAGCCCGTGCCAGGAAAAGTGTTCGTTCCAGCCGGGCAACAAAATGGCCGCGGCCCACACCAGAATGTAACTGAGGCTCAGCAAGGCATACGCTTTGCTGAGCGCCATGCGATGCAACGCCAGATACCAGCAGCCCATCGAGGCCACATACCCCATGAGTCCCAGCAGCAGCGCGCCAGTACCGGATGATAAGTGCCAGAGCGCGGAGACAAACGCATAAAGCTCGCTGACTGGCGGCAGAGCCTGCATGGCATAGCGCAGCAGCAGCTGCGCCGCGCTGACCAGCATTACGCTGCATAACGCCCAGAACGTTCCTCTCACAGGCTTCCTCCGAGGATAACAATGCCGATGATGATGAACCCGACGCCCAGCCAGTGATGCAACGCGACTTTTTCATGCCAGAATGCTTTCGCCGCCAGGGTCACCCAGACAAAATTGAGGCTCAGCATAGGGTAGGCAACGCCGACAGGCAGGCGCTGCAGGACCACCAGCCAGACCAGCATGCCGCTGCCCAGCGCCAGCAATGCCAGGCCCAGCCACAGCATAATATGCGCGCCACGCCGCCCGGCTTTCGCCGGACGGGTGGCCTGCTTCTGACACAGCTGCCCTGCGCAGGTCAGCAGGCTTGCCAGTATCAACCAGAGCCAGGTCGTCATTGCGGTAAATACTGCAGCCAGGCCAGACGGCCCTGAATATACAGGCTGTCCGGTTCTGGCAGATGAGCCCGCTTAATATCGTCGTGTTTTGACAGCAGGATCACCAGTGACACGCCCCCCTGCTGGCGATGCGTTGCCAGCCACTGCGCAAAATTATCTTTCTCAACAAACCGGTCTTTCACATCCGGGTACGCTAGCCCGTAGCTCAGCTCGCCGCTCTGACCAAACAGAATGATGTCATTACGCTTAAGCTCCCACGCCAGCCCGGAGGCCACGCCAACATTGTTCGCCAGCACAAACCGGCTGCTCTGAAGCGGGTCACGGATGGTATCCACCAGCGACTGCGGCTGTTTGGAATCTACCACCAGGTTAGGAATGGCAAACCCAATCAGCAGCGCCACGCCAGCAGGACACAACGCCGCCAGCCACCAGCGCTGCGCGCTTTGCCGCACGGTAAACCAGCCGACAGCCGCCCAGACGAGAAACGCCAGCACCGCGCAGAAGACTTTATACAGCTCAACGGATGTCCAGACCGGATGCTTAGCAACCCCCCACGGCGAGACCACCAGCGCCGCTACTACGCCAATCACACCAAACGCCAGGTTAATCCCGCCGTTAATGCGTAACGCTCTGGCCCCTTTGTCCGCCGCGATGCAGGCATAGCGCGCCATCAGGATAGCCAGCGGAGCAAAACACGGCAGGATGTAGGTTGGCAGTTTGCCTTTGGCAATGCTGAAGAACAGCAGCGGCATCACGACCCACCCAAGCAGATAAAAGCCACCGCCCGTGTTGTCTCTTTCGCGCCAGCCCAGCCGAAACGCGCCGGGCAACAGCGCCAGCCACGGCAGACTGCCGGCCAGCAGGAACGGCAGGTAGTACCAGAACGGCGCTTTGTGCTGAGCATCGCTCTGGGCAAAGCGCTGAATATGCTCAACCCAGAAGAAGTAGCGCCAGAAATCAGGCTCTCGGTGCGCAATGGCCAGCGCCCAGGGCAGGACGATCAGCACACAGCTCACGATGGCCATCCAGCCAAAGATCAGCACCTCTTTCCAGCGCTTCTGCGCAATCACCCACGGCAGCACGCCTATTACCGGCACCGCCAGCGCCAGGAATCCTTTGGTCATCACCCCCATGCCGCAGGCAAGCCCGAGCAGCACGTAGCCACCCGCTTTTCCGGCCACGGTTTCAGCCTGCGAGGCCAGCCAGAAGCTGCACATAGCGGCCACCAGCCACAGGGTAATGATGGGATCCAGCACGGCGTACGTACCAATGCCATACACCAGGAACAGGGTCAGGAAGATAAGGCCGGAGAAAATGGCAACGCGCTTATCCCGCCACAGGCGCCACGCCATCCAGATCACCAGCAGAGCCGTCAACCCGGTTGAGAATATGGCGCCGGCGCGCACGGCAAAGTTAGTATGCCCAAACAGCAGTTGCCCGATACTGTTGATCCAGTAGCCCGCAATCGGCTTTTCAAAGTAACGCAGCCCCAGAAAATGCGGGACAATCCAGTCTCCAGACGCCAGCATTTCGCGGCTGATTTCCGCATAGCGCGTTTCATCAGGCTGCCACAGCAGGCGGATATCGATCGGAATGAGGTAGTAAACGATAAACAGTGCGAGAAGCGCTAAGCCATAACGGGCTGCTTTCATGATACCGGACTCACGGTTTGTTGATAGCCAAGCCAGCCTTCCCGGCCAGCCAGTTCATTACGCACAATTTTGCCCACGGGCAGGACGCTAAGATCCTCTGGCAGCAATTCGCTCAATGGACAAAACTGAATGCCCTCCTGAGCGGCCATCGTCAACAGTGCATCGAAATCATGCTGATACGCAATCCCTTCCACTTCCGCGTGGATGGTATAGACGGGCGTACCAGTGTCGCGATGAATGCAGTCCAGAATATAGCGATTGAACCCTCCGGCACTAACCTCGCGCCCAACCACTTCATCCCAGGTGGGAAGCGTGACCGGGATTTGTACCGTCCCCAGGCGATTCTCCCCGATGAGCGGCAAAAAAGGCCCGGTGCCGCGGCAATCGCTGTTGTAGCGAAACGCGAAGGGTTCTTTGGCTTTCACTACGCGTTGGTCGGCACGCCATCCCGCCACGGCGGAGCAGCGAATCGTCTGACCGGTGATGGCCTCCAGCTCCAGCATGCCGCGCTCAACTTCACGCGACAGGCGTGGAATATCCCAGACGCCAGCCCAGGCCTGCCAGGCATGGTGATCCCAGGCATGCAGTCCAACCTCATGGTGCTGCGCCGCGTCGCGGATAACGGCTTCATTACCCGCGCCAATGCGCCTGCCGGGCCATGCGGTTCCGGCCAGCAAAATATCCCAGCCGTAGAGAGAGGCTGCGCGTGAGCGCAGCATTTTGAACAGAAATGCCGGTTTAACCAGACGCCATAAATGACGTCCCATATTGTCAGGCCCCACGCTGAAGAAAATGGATGAGCGCACGTTGTGCTTGCTCAGCAGTTCCAGCAGTTTGGGTACGCCGTCACGCGTCCCCCTGAAGGTGTCGACATCAATGCGTAAACCGACTTTTCTCATGAGACCTGTTCCGACAGCTCCACGGTGCGCAGGAAGAAATCGAGCGTTTCATCAATGGTCTGATCCATCTTCACCGTCGGTGTCCAGTTCAGGCAGCGTTTCGCATTACGAATGCTGGGTTTCCGGTGCTCAACGTCCTGATAACCTTTACCGTAGTAGCTGCTGCTTTCCACTTCACGGAAACCGGCAAACGGCGGGAAGCGATCGCGCAGCGGATGACGTTCAAAGCTTGCCAGCAGCATCTCAGCCAGTTCGCGAATGCTCGCTTCGTTATCCGGGTTACCGATGTTGATGATCTCTCCGTTGCAGCGACCCTCTTTGTTTTCGATGATGCGGAACAGCGCCTCGATACCGTCGCTGATATCCGTAAAGCAGCGTTTTTGTTTACCGCCTTCGATAAGCTTGATGGGCGAGCCTTCCACCAGGTTCAGGATCAGTTGGGTGATGGCACGTGAGCTGCCGATACGCGCCGCGTTAAGGTTATCCAGACGTGGCCCCATCCAGTTAAACGGACGGAACAGCGTAAAGCGCAGACCCGCTTTCTCGCCGTAGGCCCAGATCACGCGGTCGAGCAGCTGCTTGGAGACGGAATAAATCCAGCGCTGTTTGTTGATCGGCCCGACGACCAGGTTAGAAGTGTCTTCGTCGAAGTTTTTGTCAGTACACATGCCGTACACTTCAGAAGTTGACGGGAAGATAATGCGCTTGTCGTATTTCACACAGTCGCGGATGATCTTCAGGTTCTCTTCGAAGTCCAGCTCGAACACGCGCAGCGGGTTACGGGTGTACTCAATCGGCGTGGCAATCGCCACCAGCGGCAGCACCACGTCACATTTTTTAATGTGATATTCAATCCACTCGGAGTGAATGCTGATATCCCCTTCCACAAAGTGGAAACGCGGGTTGTCGAGGAAACGACTGATGGCATCAGCACCGATATCCAGACCATAAATTTCGTAGTTATCGTCTTTCAGCAGACGCTCGGTCAGGTGGTTGCCGATAAAACCGTTGACGCCGAGGATCAGCACGCGGGTGCGGCGTTTGATGGCCACAACCGGTGCGCTGGTGATGAGTGCGCCAGTGACCAGCCCCAGAGACTGAGCCAGCTGCGCGCCCTGAACATAAACGCCGTTATCGGTTTGCCCGGTAACGATCTCCAGCGCCTGCTCGCCGCAGCTGACAATCAGCGGGGAAGCCGAGACAACGGTGCCCGGTTTGGCGGCAGGAATGTCGTCGCGTACGCGGGATTTCCAGACGATAAATTTACTCACGCCGGCAAAGCTGTACGCCCCCGGCCAGGGGTCGGTAACGGCACGCACCAGGTTGTGCAACTGACGAGCCGGCTTGTTCCAGTCCAGGCGACCATCTTCTGGCCGGCGACGGCCAAAACAGCTCGACTGGCTCTCATCCTGCGCGGTCTCGCTGAAGGTGCCGTTAAGGATCGCCGGCAACACATCACGTAGCAGGCTTTGCGCTACGGTGCAGAGCTTCTGATGAAGCTGCAGCGCAGTTTCATCCGCGTCGATAGCCACGCGCTGCTGCGCGATGATGGCACCGGCATCTGCGCGGTGCACCATACGGTGCAGAGTGACGCCGGTTTCCGTTTCACCGTTCACCAGCACCCAGTTCAGCGGTGCGCGGCCACGGTAGGCGGGCAGCAAAGAGCCGTGAAGATTAAATGCCCCTTTTGCGGCCAGACTTAAAATCTCATCGCAAATCAGGTTGCGATAATAGAACGAGAAGATGGCATCAGGCGCGAGCGCCCGGATGCGATCCACCCACAGCGGATGGTTGACATCGTCCGGGGCGTAAACCGGAATACCGCGCTCTGCGGCGATACGCGCCACCGAGCCAAAGAAGTTATTCTCTCCGGCCGTGTCCGGATGCGTGAAGATTGCAGCGATTTCATAGCCCGCTTCCAGCAGGGCCAGCGTGCCCGCACACCCCATATCGTGATAGGCAAAGACAACAGCTTTCATGGGTGAATTTCCTCTTGAGATGCTTTGTGTTCCTGGCGGACAACACGTTGAATAAAGTAGCGCGGACGTGCGCGAACATCGTTATAAATACGGCCAATGTATTCCCCGAGCAGGCCCATCCCGACAAACTGGGCGCCGATGAACATAAACAGCACGGCAAAGAGCATGAAGACCCCTTCCGCCGCCCACTGGGGACCGTAGATCAGGCGGAGTAACACCAGCAGCACGGAGAGCGCGAAGCCGAACACGGCAATGATGCTGCCGAAAACGCTCAACAGGCGCAGCGGCGTGGTGGTCAGGCAGGTGATAAGGTCGTACATCAGGTTGATGAGACGCATAAAGCTGTACTTCGACTCCCCGTGCTCGCGCTCGGCGTGCAGTACCGGGATTTCCGTCGCCTTACGGGCAAAGGTGTTCGCGAGAATGGGAATAAACGTGCTGCGTTCATGGCAGTGCAGCATGGCGTCGACAATATGGCGGCGGTAGGCGCGCAGCATGCAGCCATAATCGCCCATCGCTTTGCCGGTGGTTCGCTGGATCAGACGGTTGATTGTGCGGGAAGCCAGCTTACGGAACAGGCTGTCCTGACGGTTTTGCCGCACCGTGCCGACCACGTCGTACCCTTCATCGGCCTTTGCAACCAGACGCGGGATCTCTTCCGGCGGGTTTTGCAGATCGGCATCAAGCGTAATAATCAGATCGCCCGTCACGTGGCTGAACCCGGCCATAATGGCGGAGTGCTGGCCGTAGTTACGGTTAAGCAGCACGGCAACAATATGGCTGCCCTCGGCCTGCGCGGCTTCGGTCAGCATCAGCGCGGAATTATCGCTACTGCCATCATCCACCAGCAGTATTTCATAGGCTTTGCCGAGCGTGTCGCAGGCGGCCGTCGTGCGGCTGATCAGTTCGGGCAGGCTCTCCTGTTCGTTGTAAACGGGGATTACCACAGAAACTTTTTGTACAGGCGGTGCGCTGAACATATCAATTTCCTGCAAGCTGATGGAGCGCGGTAATGACGCGGGTTGTGTCGTCATGAGTCATGTCCGGGAAAAGGGGGAGAGAACAAATACGCGCGCTATTCCATTCAGAATTCGGGAGCGATACATCAGGAAAACGCTCGCGGTAGTATTTTTGCGTGTGCGCCGCGCGGAAATGCAGGCCGGTGCCAATGCCTTTTTCCTTCAGGGCTGCCATCAGGTTGTCGCGAGAAATCCCGCAGCGGGCTTCATCCACGCGAATGATGAACAGATGCCAGGCGTGGACGTGCGGCCATGAAGGAATACGCAGCGGCTGGAACGGCGTATCGGCAAGCTCGCGCAGATAGCGTTCAGCAATGTCATGACGTCGTGCGTTGGCCTCTTTCAGTTTGCCCAACTGCACCAGCGCCAGCGCGGCGTTGATATCCGCCAGGTTGTATTTGAAGCCGGGCGTGATAACTTCTGCCTGCGGCGCACGACCGTGCGTCTGGCGGTCGTAGGCATCCACACCCAGGCCGTGGAATTTCAGGCTACGGATCCGCTGCGCCAGTTGCGCATCGTCCGTGACCACTAACCCGCCTTCGGCGCAGGTCATGTTTTTAATGGCGTGGAATGAGAAAATCGCGGTGCCCTGCCAGCCCACGTGACGCGAGTGGTAGTACGTGCCGGCTGCATGCGCCGCATCTTCAATGACTGGGATACCGTGACGTTCCCCGATGGCGCGAATGGCGTCGATGTCACACGGCGCGCCGGCATAATGAACCGGAACAATCGCTTTTGTACGTGGCGTAATGGCGGCGTCGACCGCATCCGGCGTGACCATCAACGTATCCCGGTCCACATCAATCATCACCGGGGTTGCGCCCAGCAGCACAATCATATTCAGTGTGGATACCCAGGTCAGGGAGGGGGTAATCACTTCATCGCCTGGACCAATACCCAGCGCCATCAGCGTGACATGCATTCCCGCGGTCGCTGAGCTGACGGCAATCGCATGTTGATTCCCGGTTAGCTGACAGAATGCCTCTTCAAGCGCCTGATTTTTCGGTCCTGTGGTGATCCAGCCGGAGGTTAATACCTCCTGCAACGCCGCTAATTCCTCGCTACCCATGGACGGCCGGGAAAAAGGCAAAAAATCACTCATCATTAATTTCCTTGAAATAAGAATGGCACGCTGTTGATATTAACCAAATGCCGGCTCGTTTATTTCAACGAACCATAAACTTATATCAAGGTAGCTAACATTTCTTAGGGAAAAATTAAGAAAGACATTCCATTCACTTTGCCCACCCATTAACCACTTAAAATACAAAGAGTTAAATTATTATGAATTATTTATTGTGTGATCAAACTCGACCTTTGCCTGCAATTTTTTAAACCTAACATCAACAAACAAAAAAAATCCCGGCTATTTCTTTTAAAAGAATAAATAGCCGGGAACTTTTCTTTTTAGTTAATTGTCGCGCTTATTTTAAATTATCAGGAAAGTTTTTTGGTAACTCGCTCGCCGCACAGGCAATAACGCTTTCATTATTCGCCCCACAGTCGCGAACAAAGGTGATCGTCGCAAATTCATCAATGACTTCAGTGGGGTATGCCGGACCCGCATCACGATACGCATTCATCAATGGAATATGATCGTTCTGGAAGCAGACGGTTTTTTCTGGATTGTTGATCACCCAACGTGGGAAGAAGATGGTGCCGTGGAACAGTTTGTCACCCAGGTTTGCAATCAGGCTCACGTCGGTACCGGTTGGTTCTGTCCAGGAAATTTTATAGATGCTCTCCCCTACGCGAACAATATAAGCCTGCTGATCTTTCACCCAACGGTTCGCCACAATCCCGCTGTGAATACGGTAATCAAGGGTGGTTTCATTTTTGACATAAATCTCGTAGTTCCAGCCATTATCGTAGGTATATACAAGGTGTTTGCCGACGAAGCCGCTTAAGTCATGTTTGTCGAAGGTGTTCATAATGTGTCTCCTTTGTTTTGATGAGACGATCGTACCCCTTCAAAAAATGAATGAATAACGCTATGTTTGAATCAAATTCATCCAAATTTTAGATTAATCATGCATAAGACGACGCTTGAACAATGGTCATTACTGGAAAGAGTGGTCGAGGCAGGTAGCTTTGCCAAAGCAGCGGAAGAGACCAACCGCAGCCAGTCCTCGGTCAGCTATAACCTGTCGCTGCTGCAGGAGCGGCTGGGCGTGGCGCTGCTGGTGCCCGAGGGGCGGCGGGCTGTCTTAACCCCGGCCGGCGAACTCCTGCTCAACCAGGTTAAACCGTTGCTGAAAGCCTTCGCCTATGTTGAGACCCGTGCGGCAAGCCTGCGTAATGGAATGCGCACGCGGTTAGATCTGGTGGTGGACAGCATTTTCCCGCGCCGACGCCTGTTTGCTATTTTGCGTCAGTTCCAGCAGCTGTATCCGCAAACGCAGGTCCGCCTCACCGAAGTGCTGGAAAATAGCCGCACCGATGTCATTAATGATGAAGCCGACGTGATGGTGTTAACCCGCCGCCAGGACATAACCGGTCTTGGCGAATGGCTGATGAATATCGACTTTGTTGCCGTGGCGCATCATCAACATCCCCTCTTTAGCCTCGACGCGCCGCTTAACGACGATATGCTGCGCCCGTGGCCGCTCATTCAGATAGCCGACAGCCAGACCGCCGCGCGTGCGGCCGGTGAGTCGTGGACCTTTTCCACCATTGACGCAGCCATAGAGGCGGTGATGTCCCAGGTCGGCTATGGCTGGCTGCCAGAGGAGCGTATTCAGACCCAGCTTGATCTGGGGGTGCTTAAACGCCTGCCGCTTAGCCATGGCGCACGCCGGGCTACGCCGCTGCACCTGATTGTGAAACGCTCCCTCGGCCCGCTGGATGAACAGGTTGAGACCCTGCTGCGCCTTTTTAGCCAGGAGCCGCCATCCTCACCTGCTACGCTTTAAGGTCCGAACGTTAAACACGATAAGGAGCAGATGATGAAGATCGATTTTACGGGGAAAGTCGCGCTGGTGACCGCCTCTACCGGCGGGATCGGCTTCGCCATAGCCCGAGGGCTGGCTGAAAGCGGTGCGGAAGTGATCATCAATGGCCGTAGCACGGAGTCTGTGAATAAAGGTATCCAGCAGCTACAACAGGTTGTGCCTGGGGTGCAGGTACGCGCTGCGATTGCCGACCTCAGCACGGCTGAAGGGGTGGAATCGCTGCTGAACGTGGCGACCCACGTCGACATCCTGGTCAACAATGCCGGCATTTACGGCCAGCAGGATTTTTATGGCACCGACGATGACACCTGGGAGCGTTACTGGCAGACAAACGTGATGTCCGGCGTGCGTATCTCCCGTGCGTTGCTGCCGGGTATGGTGCAGAAAGGCTGGGGACGCGTGGTGTTTATTTCGTCCGAGTCGGCCTGCAATATTCCGGCAGACATGATCCACTATGGCGTGACCAAAACGGCGCAGCTGTCGCTCGCTCGCGGGCTGGCGAAGTTCGTGGCGGGAAGCGGTGTCACGGTGAACAGCGTATTGCCCGGTCCCACCCTTTCAGACGGTTTTGCCGGCATGATGAAAGACGAGATCGAGAGAACCGGCAAATCGCTGGAGGAACTGGCGAAAGAGTTTGTGATGACTCACCGCCCGAGCTCGGTTATCCAGCGTGCCGCGACGGTGGAAGAAGTCGCCAATATGGTGGTGTATGTCTGCTCGCCCCAGGCCTCCGCCACCTCGGGCGCGGCACTGCGCGTCGATGGCGGCGTGGTGGATGACATCATCTGATCCCTCAGACAGAACGGTCTGTGACCCGTCGGGCAGTAATATAGTGCGCCTGCCAGTAGTCATCAGTCAGGGTTGAAACGGTTACGCCCTGGCTGCGTGAGGCATGAATAAACTGGCTATTGCCGATGTACACGCCCACGTGCCTTCGGTCTGGACCGGTCAGAAAGAAGACCAAATCCCCCGCCTTCAGACGGTATTGCGCCACCTTCACGCCGCGATGGATCTGTTCGCCCGTCGTGCGCGGCAGATTAAGGTGCGCCGCATCGCTGAACAGATGCTGCATCAGCGCGGAGCAGTCCACGCCCCGATGTGTGGTCCCGCCCCACTGATAGTGGGTGCCTTTCCACTTCTGGTATTGATCAAGGATCCGGGTACGCAGTGGTCCTGTTTCCTGGTGCAGCAGCGCGGATTTTGCCGGAGAAAGGGCGAGCTCGCGGTTCATTGACAGCATCGACGCCGGCAGTTGAAAACTCAATGCCGAAAACGAAGCCAGACTTAACGAGAGGATTGAAATAAGCGATCTAAACGTCATATCAAAATAGATTCAGTGAGTGAATATTTTCCTTACCGGTGGGGGCCAACGTTCCCCCGAAATAGCGCTCAATGTGGCGATAATATAGACAGCTCGCTTTTCAACCAATTATTATTGAGACCAAAAATGGACTCACTTTCCGATCGCAAGATCGCGAAAAAAATGCTCAAGACAGAAGGACAGACAGGGTAAAGCAGGTAAACTAATCAACAGAATGTGTATTTTAGCTAAGACGTATTTATGACCAATATGATTGCCGACGAGGCCGTGGCCAAATCCAACGTGCTCTCCGTCTTCGACTTTGATGGAACACTGACGCACCACGACAGCTTTATCCCTTTCCTGCGTTTTGCCTTTGGTAAACGTTACTTCGCGGGCCGCCTGGTGCGTATGGCCTTGCCCACGCTCCACTGCGTGCGTCGTAAGCTGACGCGCGATGAGCTGAAGGAAGTGTTGATTAAAACGTTCCTGACGGGCGTGGATGAACACTGGCTACGCCAGCAGGCGGAAGCGTTTTGCGAAAAATACTGGGACAAGCTGATGCGCCCTGCCGGCGTACTGGCCGTCGCCGCAGAGGTGAATTCCGGTGCGGAAGTGACCATCTGCTCCGCCTCTCCGGCGCTGGTGCTCCAGCCGTGGGCTGACAAGCTGGGGATTAAGCTGATTGGCACACAGCTGGAAGTGAAAGACGGCAAGCTGACCGGGCGTATCACCGGCAACAACTGCCGCTGTGCCCAGAAGGTGGCGAGGCTGGAAAAAGTGTATGGCGATCTGAATAGCTACCACCTGCGCGCGTGGGGCGATACCCGCGGCGACCATGAACTGCTGGCGGCGGCGCAGGATGCACACTGGCGGCACTTCCATCCACCGCGCAAGCGTCGACATTCACCGATTAAGTGTTAGACACTGTCTACCCGAAAACGGCAACCAAAGGTTGCCGTTTTGCTTTTAATGGGCTTCTTTCTTACCCGGGAACATCACGCTGGTGATAATCCCCAGCGCCAGCACGCCAAGCACCACAAACAGGCTTGCCGTGGCACCAATGCTGTAACCGTGGTGCCAGAAGTGATCGGTGGCATTTAATCCGAGCTTGAACGCCACGAAGAACAGCAGCAGCACCACCGCTTTCTCCAGATGCACCAGATACTGCTTCAGCGCTTCCAGCACGAAGTAGAGCGTACGCAAGCCGAGGATGGCGAACATCATTGCGCTGTAAATAATAAGCGGCTCACGGCTGACGGCAATAATGGCCGGCACGGAGTCAAACGCGAACATCACATCAGAGAGTTCCACGACCGCCACGCAAAGCAGCAGCGGCGTTGCGTAGCGTTTCGCCTTCTTCACGCGTCCAACCGTTACGTCCTGGTTTTCAGGTTTCTCCAGCTCCGCGTCCACCTCTTTCTGGGTCAGAATAAAGGCATTGCTGCTGATTTTAGGCCAGACAGGATAGAAGCGTTTCACCAGACGGTAAGCCAGATGGCCGGAGTAATCTTCAACCTCGTCACTCTCTTCATTACGTCTGAGCATCATCACCGCCGTCCAGCCGACGACCAGCGCGAAGATAACCTCGACGTAAGGCCCCAGACTTAACAAGCTGGTCCCAATGGCCACAAAGATACCGCGGAAAACAATCGCCCCCAGCACGCCCCAGTAGAGGACGCGGTGACGATATTTATCCGGCACGCCGAACCAGGCAAAAATCGCCATCATCACAAACAGGTTATCGACGGAGAGCACCTCTTCCAGCGCGTAACCGGTGAGGAACAGGCTCGCCATCTCTGCGCCGTGGTGAACATACAGGAACCCGGCGAAAGCCATGGCCATCATGACCCAGAAGAGGGACCACATGGCAGCGCTTTTCAGCGAGATCGGTTTATCGTGACGGTGCATAAAGAGGTCGATAAACATCGCCCCGACGGCCATCACTACAAAGACAACAACGGTTTCAGTCGGGAAACCGAGATGAGCAGCAGACATACACAACCCTTTTGGCAGACAAAACACAGCACCATGCAAACTGGCGTAAACCAGGAACGGAAAGGGGCAGGCTGTTTACCAGCCTTTAACCCTTAAAGCCGCGGCCTTCCAGGCCCGGCAAAGAGAGGTACTTTACCGCACTCCATGGGGTCGCGCATCTGCCGTTTAGGCGCTCATGCCGCGCAAACGCTGCAGTACGGCCACCAGAACCGCCACTGACCAGCCCACCATCAAGGCGCCGACCAGACCTTCCACACCCCCAATCAGCCGCCAGTGCTGAGGCAACGTGACATCGCCGTATCCCACCGTGGCGTAACTGACCAGCGAAAAGTAGAAGCTGGTGTTCCAGTCGTTAAATGCATCAATAACAAAATAAAACCCGGCGAAGAGACCGGCTTCAAGAAGATGGGCGAAGATCATGGAGATAACGATCCCGACGTTACGCAAAACCACACGCACCGCAGAGTCGACCTCTAAGTTAATGAATTTTAAAACGCAAAACATCCACAGCGAATGGATGACCACCGTAAGGGTAAGCAAAATAATGATGCTGAGTAGCTGCATGAAAGGTGCTCTGACCGGGAAGAAAAATGACCCCGCGAACGCAGCGGGGCACCTGGAGTTGTCTGGCCTGGTCGAAGCTTAGTGGATCGGAGGAAAAAAGTTGGTGCAATAATTGCGCTGCGTGATTATCACCCTTTTAGAGTCTCCTCTTTGCGGCTGGTTCGACTGCTGTGAGCGATATATCTGGAGCGCACTATCTGTGAGTCACCTCTTATTTACATCATTTAAACCTTCCATTAACTGGATAAAAAGAACGCGCCGTCGCTATAGTGGTTTTGTTTAATAAAACTCAGTTGTACCTAATAAAACAAAGAACATACCCTGCGAGGACACAATGACAGAACATTTACGTAACGGTGCTACCGCCACCGAGGACATAGAAAGAGAGACGATGCGGAAGGTGATCTGGCGTATTCTCCCGTTTCTGATTGTCAGTTACCTGGTCTCCATTATCGATCGCGGGAATATCGGCATGGCTTCGCTGCAGATGAATGAGGACCTTGGCCTCAGCAAAGCTGCATTTGGCTTCGCCAGCAGTCTTTATTTCGTGGCCTATTTTCTGTTTGAAGTACCCAGCAACCTGGCCATGCAGAAAGTCGGCGCCCGGCTGTGGATCCCGCGCATTATGATCAGTTGGGGCATCGTCTCCATGTGTATGTCCCTGGTGCAGAACACCACGTCGCTCTATATCGTCCGTTTTCTTCTCGGTGCTGCAGAGGCGGGCTTCTTCCCGGGCGTCGTGCTGTATCTGACCTGGTGGATCCCGTCCCGCTACCGCGCACGCATTATTGCGTCCTTTATGGTCGCCATCCCACTCGCTAACTTCATTGGCTCCCCGCTTTCCGGGTTGATACTGTCACTGGATGGCTGGCTGGGTCTTCGCGGCTGGCATCTGCTGTTCATTATTGAAGGCTTGCCGGCGGTGCTGCTGGGTATTGCCGCCTGGTTTATTCTCCGGGATCGCCCTCATCAGGCGAGCTGGCTTAGCAGTGAACAGAAACAATGGCTGGAAACCACGCTGGAAACCGAGCGCAATCAGCAAAAGAATATCGGACACCAGACCACCTGGCAGTTGTTAAAGCATCGCCAAATCTGGCTGATGGCGCTTATTTACGCGGGTGCATCGTCCGCGGGTACCACCATCAGCGTCTGGTCTCCTCAACTGCTGAAATCCTTCCATCTCGATAATCTTGAGACAGGTCTGCTTAACGCCATTCCTTACGGTCTGGCATCTGTTCTCATGATTGTATGGGGACGGAATTCCGATCGTACCAACGAACGCCGCTGGCATACCGCACTCACGCTATTCATAATTGCCGCCGGCGTGTTCGCCGCCTTTGTGAGCGTTTCGCTGTCTGCCACGATCGTTATCCTCAGCATTATGCTGATAGGCGCCTATTCAATGAAAGGGCCTTTCTGGGCGCTGGCGTCCGGTTGGATGAGCAGTACCTCAGCGGCGGCGGGACTGGCCGCGATTGGTGCCATCGCAAACCTGATAGGCGGGGCGGTGATGGTAAACGCGTACGGCATTATCAATGAGCGTACGGGCAGCTACACGCTGGCGATGCTTCCGCTGGCCGCGCTGTGCGTGGCCGGGGTCATTATGGGCCGACAGGCCCGCAACGCTCAGCTACACGAAAAACAGGTCACGCATTAGCGTTGACAGAAGCGGGACAACTGTCCCGCTTCTGCATTTAAAGATTTTCTTCCGCCGTATCGCTCGTTTCCCCAAAAAACTGCTGACAGAAGAGCTTACTGGCTCCCATTTTCTGCGACAGACGGCTTGCTGCCGCCTTCATCAACTGACCTATCTCCTTCTCACGACGATCTTCCGTCAGCCGTGAGATGGGGCCGGTCAGGGCTAACGCCGCAACCAGCTTGTCGTGAACGCCGAAGACAGGCATCGCAAACGCAGCGGTATGGGGATCGCGTGCACCTGACGTGTAGAAAGGGAGTTCAGCGTCTCCCTCCGGCAGGCTCTCATTGAGCCCCCAATGGCGTAATACCTTACTGATGGCCGAATTATCGAGCGGAAACTGGCTACCGGGAAGATTGCTGTGTCGCAGGCCATGCGACGCTTCAGCGCGAAACAGGCAAAGCCGCTGCCCTCCCTCCAGCACATACCAGCTGGCACTCTCCTGAGACGCCAGGGATAAGGCCTGGAGCTCTGGCTGAACCACTCGGGAAAGATGGAAAGATTGTTCATACAGCTTGCCGAGGTAAAGCAGACGTGGGCCCAGCGCATAATTGCCGTCTTCATGCCTGACGACGTAATTCATCCGTTCAAGAGAATTCATCAAGCGGTAAACCGTGGTTTTGTGATAACCCGATAGCTGTGCCAGCGCGGTCAGCGTCAGGCTCTCATCTCCAGGACGGAAGCAATCCAGTAAAGCCAGCGCTTTTTCAACCGCTACAACGCCTTCATTCCCCATCATTATCTCCTTGTTAGCCCGGCAGTGAGTGTACCTCAAATTTTGTGAGTCACTTCGTGTTTACATCACAAACGCCATCTCGGGTCTGGCTAAAAGGAAAGCAACACCGCTATAGTTGTTTTGCACTGTACACCTACATTTTACTTAGTAAAACAATATGGAGGCATTCATGTCCGTTACTGAAAAAAAACCGATTAATCGCCAGTTTGATCGCGTTTCTGCCGAGGACGTTCGTCGGGCTGCCGAGTATCAGGCCGCTATTCTGGCCGACGTGGCCGGTCGCCGCGGTACGCTTCATGGCCGCATCAAACCGCTGGCCCCACACATGTCCGTTGCGGGTCCGGCCATCACCGTTGAAGTCCGTCCGGGTGATAATCTGGCGATTCATGCCGCGATGGCGGTGGCGCAGCCCGGCGATGTCCTGATCGTCGATGGCAAAGGCGACCTGAGCTGCGCGCTGCTTGGGGAAATCATGGCCACTCAGGCTCAGGCGAGCGGCATTGCGGGCATTATTATTGACGGCGCTGTACGAGACGCCGATACCTTGAGCAAAGGTCACTACCCTGTCTTTTCTGCCGGTCTGAACCCCTGCGGCCCGACAAAGCTAATTTCTGGTCGGGTTAATCATCCCATTTCAGTCGCCGGGGCGACGGTTCAGGCCGGGGATCTGGTTGTCGCGGATATCGACGGCGTGGTAGTCATCCCGCGCGATGAGGTTCAGGAAGTTATCGCGCTGGCAAAAGGAAAGCTGGAGATGGAGACCCGACGCCTTGCCGCCATCCGTGAAGGCGATTTACGTCCACACTGGCTTGATGACGCGCTGCGTAAGGCAGGTATGTTAGATGACGGGGAGACGCTGTGATGGGGGGCAAAGACGTAGTTCTGGTTACCGGAAGCGACCTGGCGGAGCAGGCCATGGTAATGTTGCAGGGCTTTGAGGTGGTGTTTGCGGGCCGCCAGCCCACAGAAGATGAACTGATCGCGCTGTGTGAACGACACAATCCTGTGGCGATTCTGGTACGTTACGGCAAGATTACCGCGAAAGTCATGGATGCCGCCCCCGCTCTGCAGGTTATTTCCAAGCACGGAAGCGGGATCGATGTGATAGACCAGACGGCAGCGGCCGAGCGCAACATCGCCGTCCGCGCTGCGCCAGGTGCAAACGCGGCGGCAGTGGCTGAACATACCTGGGCGCAGATCCTCGCCTGCGCAAAGTCGGTGGTGCCTCTGGACAAGCGCCTGCGAGACGGGCACTGGGATAAGGCGACGCATAAATCCATTGAACTGGAGGGCTTAACGTTAGGGCTCATCGGATTGGGTGCTATCGGCTCGCGTGTGGCACATATTGGCCACGCATTCGGCATGAAGGTGCTGGCTTACGATCCCTATGCTAAGTCCATGCCTGCCCTGTGCGAACGCGCAGAAACGCTGAATGGACTTCTTTCCCGTTCCGATGTCATCTCTTTGTACTGTCCGCTGACCGATGAGAATCGGGGGATGATCAATAGCCAGACGCTCGCACACTGCAAGCGGAACGCAATTCTGGTAAATACGGCACGCGGCGGACTGATCGACGATGAATCGTTACTGGCGGCGCTCAGGGATGGCACGCTGCACAGCGCAGCGCTGGACAGCTTTACCCACGAGCCGCTGACGGCGCCGCACCTCTGGCAGTCCGTAGAAAACGTGGTTATTTCACCGCATATTGGCGGCGTTACCGCAGCGTCATATATCAAGATGGGGACCGTGGCCGCGAGCAATATTCTTGCTGTAACAGACGTAACCATCGTCAGCCCGTAAAGCCATCTGTGACGAGTGGCAGTGCTCTTATGTCACTTGTCTTCTGCCAGCGCCTGAGCGCACGCCCAGGCACTTGCCCATGCCCACTGGAAATTGTACCCGCCGAGCCAGCCGGTCACATCCATCACCTCACCAATAAAATAGAGCCCCGGCACGTTGCGCGCTTCCATGGTGCGTGAGGAGAGTTCATTCGTGTCGACCCCGCCAAGCGTCACTTCCGCCGTGCGGTAGCCTTCGGTGCCGTTGGGCTGCACCCGCCAGGCTGTCAGCGTCTCAACCAGCACCTCCTGTTCGCGGCTGTTAAGCTGCTTGAGCGACACATCGGGGATCTGACCCAGCACCTGCAAACATTCCACCAGACGTTTTGGCAACTGCATGGCCAGCGTGTTTTTCAGGCTTTGATTCGGGTGCGCCGCGCGTTGCTCGTTGAGGAAAGCCTCCAGGTCGCAATCGGGTAGCAGGTTAACCGTGACAAACTCCCCCGGCTGCCAGTAGCTGGAGATTTGCAGTACCGCCGGGCCGGAAAGACCACGGTGGGTAAACAGCAGGTTTTCACGGAACACCGTACCGTCTTCAGCCGTAATGACCGACGGAACCGAGACGCCAGAAAGCGTCTGGAGCTGTTCCAGCAGGGGCTTATGCAGGGTGAACGGTACCAGCCCCGCACGGGTGGGCAGCACGTTCAGGCCAAACTGTTCGGCAATCTTGTAGCCGAATGGTGAAGCACCGAGCCCCGGCATGGAGAGGCCACCGCTGGCAATCACCAGGTTATCGGCGCTGACGCTTTCCCCGTTTAACTGCAGCGTGTAGCCCTGCTCATCGCGGGACACCTCCAGCACTTCCGTGCGCAGGCGCATCACCACGCCGCCCTTCTCACACTCGGCCACCAGCATATCGACAATCTGCTGGGCGGAGTCATCACAGAACAGCTGGCCCAGCGTCTTCTCATGCCATGCGATACCGTGCTTACCCACCAGGTCGATAAAGTCCCACTGGGTGTAACGCGCCAGGGCCGATTTGCAAAAATGACGGTTCTGGCTCAGATAAGCTGCAGGTTCGACATAGAGATTTGTAAAGTTGCAGCGCCCGCCACCGGACATCAGAATTTTACGTCCTGGCTTTTTACCGTTATCCAGCAACAGCACGCGACGACCCGCCTGTCCGGCCATCGCCGCACAAAACATACCCGCCGCACCGGCGCCAATTACCACGGCATCAAACCTTTCCACGTCAAAATCCTCTTCGTTAACTGCCGCGGATTGTAAAGTTTCCTCTGTGGTCACACCAGCGCAATTAACCGAGATATCAGTCATATACTTGAAATATAAAATATATTTCTTTACCTAACGCCAACAAAGCCGAAGTTATATCAAAAAAAAGCTATATTTCACTTTGCCCGCCGCGCATTTGTCCTGGATAATGCGCCGCGTTCATGTCCTCAAAATGGCGTAACGTCCTATGCTACATTTGTTTGCTGGCCTGGATTTACATACCGGGCTTTTATTATTGCTTGCTCTGGTTTTTGTACTGTTTTACGAAGCGATCAACGGCTTCCACGACACTGCAAACGCAGTAGCAACGGTTATCTACACTCGCGCAATGCGATCGCAGCTCGCGGTTGTTATGGCGGCGGTATTTAACTTTTTTGGTGTTCTTCTGGGTGGACTGAGCGTTGCATATGCGATCGTGCATATGTTGCCAACGGATCTGCTTCTCAACGTTAGTTCTGGCCATGGCCTCGCTATGGTGTTCTCAATGCTGCTTGCTGCAATTATCTGGAACCTCGGTACCTGGTATTTCGGCCTGCCTGCATCCAGTTCTCACACCCTCATCGGCGCGATTATCGGTATTGGGTTAACGAATGCCCTCATGACCGGTACCTCGGTTGTTGATGCGTTAAACATCCCGAAAGTGCTGGGAATTTTCGCCTCACTGATTGTCTCCCCTATCGTGGGTCTGGTGGTCGCAGGCGGATTGATTTTCATCCTGCGTCGTTACTGGAGCAATACGAAAAAACGCTCCCGTATTCACCTGACGCCGGCAGAGCGTGAGAAGAAAGACGGCAAGAAAAAGCCGCCATTCTGGACGCGGATTGCCCTGATCCTTTCCGCTATCGGCGTTGCCTTCTCTCACGGCGCGAACGACGGTCAGAAAGGCATTGGTCTGGTAATGCTGGTACTGATTGGCGTCGCACCGGCGGGATTCGTGGTCAACATGAACGCCTCCGGTTACGAAATCACCCGTACCCGTGATGCGGTGAACAACGTTGAAATCTATTTCCAGCAACACCCTGAGCTGCTGAAGAAGGCAACCGGCGTTGACCAGTTGATCCCTTCTCCTGAAGCAGGCGCTACCACTGCGCCGGGCGAATTCCACTGCCATCCGGCAAACGCGATTAACGCGCTGGAACGTGCCAAAGGCATGCTGGGTAATATCGAAAGCTACGACAAACTGTCCGTTGAGCAACGTGGTCAACTGCGTCGCATTATGCTGTGCATCTCTGATGTCACGGATAAAGTGGCGAAGCTGCCAGAAGTGAATGCTGACGACCAGCGTCTGCTGAAGAAACTGAAAGGCGATATGCTCAATACTATTGAGTACGCGCCAATCTGGATCATCATGGCTGTCGCACTGGCTCTCGGTATCGGTACGATGATTGGCTGGCGTCGTGTGGCGACCACCATCGGCGAGAAGATCGGTAAGAAAGGCATGACGTATGCGCAGGGTATGTCCGCGCAGATGACGGCGGCGGTTTCAATCGGTCTGGCGAGCTATACCGGTATGCCAGTTTCGACCACCCACGTACTCTCCTCTTCCGTGGCAGGGACCATGATTGTTGACGGCGGCGGTCTGCAACGCAAAACCGTGACCAACATTCTGATGGCCTGGGTATTTACCCTTCCGGCCTCTATCCTGCTGTCGGGTGGGTTGTACTGGATTTCGCTGAAGCTTATCTAATCGGCAGAACGCGATAAAAAAGCGGGTCCGGAAACTGACCCGCTTTTTTTATGCTCAGTGCCAAATCATCAAGGCAATCATGCTGACCACAACCAGACCACACAGGGCGCTGGTTAAAATGAACTGACGGCGAAGACGCTCGCAACGGCGAATAAACTCTTCATCGTGGTGATCGCGATAGCGCTGGTAATAGATATACCCTACCAGACGCATCTGCTTGCTGGGCTGTCCGTGCGAGGTGAAGAACCCTCCACCGTCCACATACTGATAAAGCAACGGATCGCAACCACGAAGTACCACTAACAGCGCACGTAACGATGAGAAGTAGCGCGCCATATTCACTATGCAAACCACGCATAACGCCCAAAACAATGCGACGGTGCTAATCATACATCCTCCCCGGCGTACGCCCACGAAGCAAGGCCTCTGAGCTACCGCACTCCAGTGCCCTGACAGACAGTTCAGTGAAAGAATGAACAAAAGTCGATCCGGTTCGCGTTTTAATATCCGAACGGCTCATTAAATAGTGTAGGAGATCCGTTAATTTTTTTGCCACAAGGTTAATCGTTATCAACACCAAAGCTTGAAAAATATGTTTTACTGGGCCGTAATGAAAGCATCAGACGACGGCTTTTCCATTTAGTCATCGATAACTTAAGGAAGGAGTAACACTATGGCTTACAAACACATTCTCATCGCGGTAGACCTCTCTCCGGAGAGTAAAGTGCTGGTTGATAAAGCGGTATCCATGGCACGCCCTTACAACGCGAAAGTTTCTCTTATCCACGTTGATGTGAATTACTCCGACCTCTATACCGGTCTGATTGACGTCAATCTCGGTGATATGCAGAAACGCATCTCTGAAGAGACACACCACGCCCTGAGCGAACTGTCCACCAACGCGGGCTACCCTATCACCGAAACCTTAAGCGGCAGCGGCGATCTGGGTCAGGTGCTGGTTGATGCGATTAAGAAATACGATATGGACCTGGTCGTTTGTGGTCACCACCAGGACTTCTGGAGCAAGCTGATGTCTTCCGCGCGTCAGCTGATTAACACCGTTCATGTGGATATGCTGATTGTTCCACTGCGTGACGAAGAAGACGAGTAAGTCTGCTTTCCCTCTCCCAAAGGGAGAGGGAACCGTTCGAGCCTCTTTCCAGCGCGGGTTGGGGTGACAGCATCAAACTGCACACCCTAACCTTCCTGTTCCGGCGTCCCCGAATAAATATCAAACCGGTGCCCTTTGGTAACCACCGCATTGGCCGTGGCCACGTCCGCCAGCGGCGGCGCATAGTCCGGGCGTTTCACCACCACGCGCTTCGTGGCTAGCTGACGAGCAGGCGCCAGCAAACCATCCGCGTCTAAATCCGGTCCGACCAGCGACTGGAACACCCGCATCTCTTTCTTCACCAGCGCGCTTTTCTGCTTATGCGGGAACATCGGGTCGAGGTAGACCACCTGCGGACGCGGAGTGATATCGGTCAGCGCCGTCAGGCTGGAGGCGTGAATCAACTGCAAGCGCGCCTGCAGCCACAGTCCAATCTCCGGGTCGGCATAGCCGCGCGTCAGCCCGTCGTCGAGCAGCGCGGCCACGACCGGATTGCGCTCCAGCATCCGCACGTGACACCCTACCGAGGCCAGGACAAACGCATCGCGCCCTAAACCCGCCGTGGCATCCACCACGTCCGGAAGATAGCTTCCTTTGACGCCAACCGCTTTGGCAACCGCTTCACCGCGACCGCCGCCGAACTTGCGCCGGTGCGCCATGGCGCCCCCCACAAAATCGACAAATATCCCGCCGAGCCTGGGTTCGTCACGCTTACGTAATTCCAGATGCGCCGGCGTCATCACCAGCGCCATCAGGTTTTCATCATCATGCTCCAGCCCCCAGCGGGCGGCCAGAACAGATAAGGCGCCGTCTCCGGCGCCTGTTTCATCGACTAAACAGATCTTCACGTAACGGTTAGCCTTTAATTCCGTAGTGCTCAAGCATCGCATCCAGCTGCGGCTCGCGGCCACGGAAGCGTTTGAACAGCACCATTGGCTCTTCAGAACCGCCGCGCGTCAGGATGTTATCAAGGAACGACTGGCCGGTTTCACGGTTGAAAATGCCCTCTTCTTCAAAGCGAGAGAACGCATCCGCCGCCAGCACGTCGGCCCACAGGTAGCTGTAATAGCCTGCCGCATAGCCGCCCGCGAAGATATGGCTGAACGCGTGCGGGAAGCGGCCCCAGGTTGGGCCAGGAATAACGGCGACCTGCTTTTTAATCTCGGCCAGCGTCTCGAGGATTTTCGCCCCCTGCTCCGGACTAAACTCGGCGTGCAGACGGAAGTCGAACAGGCCGAACTCCAGCTGACGCAGGATAAACATCGCCGCCTGGTAGTTTTTCGCCGCCAGCATTTTATCCAGCAGTTCTTTCGGCAACGGCTCGCCGGTTTCGTAATGGCCGGAGATGAACGCCAGCGCGTCCGGCTCCCAGCACCAGTTTTCCATAAACTGGCTTGGCAGTTCGACCGCATCCCATGGCACACCGCTGATACCGGCAACGCCTGCGGTTTCGATACGGGTCAGCATATGGTGCAGGCCGTGGCCGAACTCGTGGAACAGGGTAATCACTTCGTCATGGGTAAACAGTGCAGGCTTGCCATTCACCGGACGGTTGAAGTTACAGGTCAGGTACGCTACCGGCTTCTGCAGGGAGCCGTCCGCTTTACGCATCTGCCCGACACAATCATCCATCCATGCACCGCCGCGTTTGTTCTCGCGAGCGTACAGATCCAGGTAGAAGCTCCCGCGCAGCTCGTTCTTCTCGTCATACAGTTCGAAGAAGCGCACGTCCGGATGCCAGACGTCGATGTCGGTACGTTCTTTGGCGGTGATCCCGTAAATGCGTTTAACCACTTCAAACAGACCGTTAACGGCTTTGTTTTCCGGGAAGTAAGGACGCAGCTGCTCATCGCTGATGCTGTAAAGGTGCTGTTTCTGTTTTTCACTGTACCAGGCGATATCCCACGGCTGCAGCTCATCGACACCGTATTCCGCTTTCGCGAAGGCGCGCAGCTGTGCCAGCTCTTTCTCGCCCTGCGGACGCGCACGTTTCGCCAGGTCAGTCAGGAAATCGAGGACCTGCTGTGGATTTTCCGCCATTTTGGTGGCGAGGGATTTGGAAGCGTAGCTCTCAAAGCCCAGCAGCTGTGCCAGCTCGTGACGCAGCGCGAGGATTTCAGCCATCACCGGGCTGTTATCCCACTTACCGGCATTCGGACCCTGATCGGAAGCGCGGGTGCTGTACGCACGGTACATCTCTTCGCGCAGCGCCTGATTGTCGCAGTAGGTCATGACCGGCAGGTAGCTCGGGATGTCCAGGGTTAAGAGGAAGCCTTCCTGCTCTTTCGCTTCGGCCTGCGCTTTCGCCGCCGCCAGCGCGCTTTCCGGCATACCGGCCAGCTCGGCTTCGTCGGTAATCAGCTTCGTCCAGCCCATGGTCGCGTCCAGCACGTTGTTGCTGTACTGGTTGCCCAGCTCAGACAGACGGGCCGCAATTTCACCGTAACGGGTCTGTTTCTCTTTCGGCAAACCAATGCCGGAGAGTTCGAAATCACGCAGAGCGTTATCGACCGATTTTTTCTGCGCGGTGTTGAGTTCGGCATAGTGGTCGCCATCGCGCAGGTCGCGATAGGCTTTGTACAGCCCCTCGTGTTGACCAACCCAGGTGCTGTACTCAGAGAGCAACGGCAGGGTTTGTTCATACGCTTCACGGAGTTCCGGGCTGTTTTTCACTGAATTCAGATGGCTTACCGGGGAGAAGAGGCGTCCCAGCACGTCATCCACTTCGGCCAGCGGCTGACACAGATTTTCCCAGGTGTACGGCGCGCCCTGCGCCACCACGCTTTCTACCGCCGCACGGCAGTTGTCCAGCGCCTGTGTTACGGCTGGAACCACATGCTCAGGGAGGATTTTAGAAAACGGTGGCAACGAAAAAGGCGTCAGTAATGGATTGGTCATAAACGCTGTCCTGTTGAATAAGATGAATGAAGCGCGCATCCGGCGCTGTGCATATGCGATCTAGAATGGGGATAAGTGTAGAGGATTTCAATGCCAGACGTTGCGCTTTCGCGGCAGGATAAACTTTTCTGTATACTGTGGCGATACGCTCTATTTTTGCCCGATGGCGCTACGCTTATCAGGCCTACGTTTACTACCTGGAACACATTCATTCATGCTCAGTTATCGCCACAGCTTTCACGCAGGCAACCACGCCGACGTCCTTAAACACACCGTTCAGAGCCTGATCATTGAATCACTCAAAGAGAAAGATAAACCGTTTCTCTATCTGGACACCCACGCGGGCGCGGGACGTTATCAGCTGAGCGGCGAACATGCCGAACGCACCGGGGAATACCTGGAAGGGATCGCCCGCATCTGGCAGCAGGACGACCTGCCGGCAGAGCTGGAGCCCTACATTGGTGTGGTGAATCATTTTAACCGCAACGGCCAGCTGCGCTACTACCCTGGCTCGCCGTTGATTGCCCGCCAGCTGCTGCGCGAGCAGGACAGCCTTCAGCTGACCGAGCTGCACCCAAGCGACTTCCCGCTGCTGCGTTCTGAATTCCAGAAAGACAGCCGCGCCCGTGTGGAAAAGGCGGATGGCTACCAGCAGCTGAAGGCCAAACTGCCGCCGGTATCCCGTCGCGGTCTGGTGCTGATCGACCCGCCTTATGAGATCAAAACCGATTATCAGGCGGTAGTGAGCGGTATTAACGACGGCTACAAACGCTTTGCGACGGGCACCTATGCCCTGTGGTATCCGGTGGTGCTGCGTGCGCAAATTAAACGCATGATCAAAGACCTGGAAGCGACCGGTATCCGCAAAATTCTGCAAATTGAACTGGCCGTGCGCCCGGACAGCGACCAGCGCGGCATGACCGCTTCCGGCATGATTGTGATCAACCCGCCATGGAAGCTCGAAGCGCAGATGAACAACGTGCTGCCGTGGCTGCACAAGACGCTGGTGCCGGCCGGAACGGGCCATGCCACCGTCAGTTGGATCGTGCCGGAGTAATCGCAGTCATCGGTGGAAACTATTGATTTCAGGTATACAATCGCGGCAATTCACGATTAAGGATAAAAGCTATGACTAAGCATTATGACTACATCGCAATCGGCGGCGGCAGCGGCGGCATCGCCTCCATCAACCGCGCGGCCATGTATGGCCAGAAATGTGCGCTGATCGAAGCCAAAGCGCTGGGCGGCACCTGCGTCAACGTGGGTTGTGTACCGAAGAAAGTGATGTGGCATGCGGCCCAGATCCGTGAAGCAATCCATATGTATGGCCCGGATTACGGCTTTGACACCACCCTCAATAACTTTGACTGGAACAAGCTGATCGCCAGCCGTACTGCCTATATCGACCGTATTCATACCTCGTACGACAATGTGCTGGGCAAGAACAACGTCGATGTTATTCATGGTTTTGCGCGCTTTGTTGATGCGAAGACGATAGAAGTTAACGGTGAGACGATCACTGCCGATCACATCCTGATCGCGACCGGCGGGCGTCCGAGCCACCCGGATATTCCCGGTGTGGAATACGGTATCGACTCCGACGGTTTCTTCGAGCTGCCTGCTCTGCCAGAACGTGTTGCCGTGGTGGGCGCGGGATACATCGCCGTAGAACTGGCCGGTGTGATTAATGGCCTGGGCGCAGAAACGCACCTGTTCGTGCGTAAACACGCGCCGCTGCGCAACTTTGACCCGCTGATCGTCGATACGCTGGTCGAAGTGATGAATACCGAAGGCCCAACGCTGCACACCCACGCCGTGCCAAAAGCGGTCGTGAAAAATGCAGACGGTAGCCTGACGCTTGAGCTGGAAGATGGCCGTAGCCAGACTGTGGATTGCCTGATCTGGGCGATTGGTCGTGAACCGGCTAACGACAACTTCAACCTGGCGGCGACGGGCGTTAAAACCGATGAGAAAGGGTATATCGTTGTCGATAAATTCCAGAACACCAGCGTTCCGGGCATTTACGCGGTGGGCGATAACACCGGTGCGGTCGAACTGACGCCGGTTGCGGTTGCCGCGGGCCGTCGCCTCTCTGAGCGTCTGTTTAACAACAAACCGGAAGAGCATCTGGACTACAGTAACATTCCGACCGTGGTCTTCAGCCACCCGCCAATCGGCACAGTGGGCTTAACAGAACCTCAGGCGCGCGAGCAGTATGGCGACGACCAGGTGAAAGTGTATAAATCTGCATTCACCGCGATGTATACCGCCGTCACCTCTCACCGTCAGCCATGCCGCATGAAGCTGGTCTGCGTGGGTCCGGAAGAGAAGATTGTCGGTATCCACGGCATTGGCTTTGGCATGGACGAGATCCTGCAGGGCTTCGCCGTGGCGCTGAAAATGGGTGCCACCAAGAAAGACTTCGATAACACCGTTGCGATCCACCCGACAGCGGCCGAAGAATTTGTCACCATGCGTTAAGCAAAATGCCCCTCTGCGGAGGGGCGTTTGTTTCAGACATAAATCGTTGCACAACGAATGCTCTGAATTATTTGCCCCATAAATCTGTCTAAAAATCCCTTTTAGCCTTTATTTTTCAGCCAATTGCTGTTCTAACTCCGCAAATACCTCGCGTTTAAAAACGTGATCAACCGCACATTTCCCTCAGCCAACACCGAAGCGAATGTCTACGCTTATAAGACGCCCGGAAAAAACTGTTATTTTGAACACACAACCGGAGGTCCTTATCGCCATGTTCAACCAGAAACTACAGGCTGCCGAGAACATCGAGTTCGAGATTGCAGAAGAGCTGCGCTACGAGACCGATCCCTGCGAGTTAAAACTGGATGAAATGATTGAGGCGGAGCCGGAACCCGAAATGATTGAGGGGCTACCCGCCTCTGATGCTCTGACGCCCGCCGATCGCTATCTGGAACTGTTCGAGCACGTGCAGTCGACACGGCTGTTTGCGGACAGCAAAACCTTCCCCGACTGTGCCCCGAAGATGGATCCTCTGGATATTCTGATCCGCTATCGCAAGGTCAGACGCCACCGGGATTTCGACCTGCGCCGGTTCGTGGAGAACCACTTCTGGCTGCCAGAGACCTATACCACGGAATATGTCTCCGACCCCGGCCTGTCGCTAAAAGAGCACATTGACAGCCTGTGGCCCGTGCTGACGCGCGAGCCGCAGGACCACATCCCCTGGTCTTCTCTGCTGGCGCTGCCGCAGGCCTATATCGTGCCCGGCGGGCGTTTTAGCGAGACCTATTACTGGGATTCCTACTTCTCCATGCTGGGTCTGGCAGAGAGCGGACGTAACGATCTGCTGAAATGTATGGCGGATAACTTCGCGTGGTTGATTGAACGCTACGGCCATATCCCGAACGGTAACCGTACCTATTATCTCAGCCGCTCCCAGCCGCCAGTATTTGCCCTGATGGTAGAGCTGTTTGAAGAGGATGGTGTGCGCGGTGCAAAGCGCTACCTTGAACACCTCAAAATGGAGCACGCCTTCTGGATGGACGGGGCGGAATCGCTGCTGCTTAATCAGGCCTATCGCAGCGCGGTGCGTATGCCGGATGGCTCGCTGTTAAACCGCTACTGGGACGACCGTGACACGCCGCGTGATGAATCATGGATTGAGGATGTGGAAACCGCCCGTCACTCTGGCCGTCCGCCGAATGAGGTTTATCGCGATTTGCGCGCAGGCGCGGCCTCCGGCTGGGATTACTCCTCGCGCTGGCTGCGGGAGCCTGGCCGACTTGCCAGCATCCGCACCACGCAGTTTATCCCTATCGATTTGAACGCGTTCCTGTTCAAACTGGAAAGCGCGATCGCCAATATTTCGGCATCGAAAGGGGATAAAGAGACCGCGGAACTGTTCCGCCAGAAAGCCAGCGATCGCCGCGCCGCGGTGAACCGGTATCTGTGGGATGACGAGAATGGCTGTTACCGTGACTACGACTGGCGCCGCGAGGTCATGGCGCTGTTCTCAGCGGCGAGCATTGTGCCGCTGTACGTTGGCATGGCGACCCACGAGCAGGCTGAACGCTTGTCTGATGCGGTAAAAGCACGTCTGCTGACGCCGGGCGGGATTCTGGCCACCGAGTACGAGACCGGCGAGCAGTGGGATAAACCCAACGGCTGGGCGCCGCTGCAGTGGATGGCGATTCAGGGCTTCAAACAGTACGGCAATGACTCGCTGGGCGATGAGATTGCCTGGAGCTGGCTGCAGACGGTGAATCATTTCTATAAAGCCCACCATAAACTGATTGAGAAATATCACATCGCCAGCAGTACGCCGCGCGAAGGGGGCGGGGGTGAGTACCCGCTGCAGGATGGCTTCGGCTGGACTAACGGCGTGGTACGGCGGTTGATTGGGTTGTATGGGGAGCCGTGACCTTCTGCGGTCTGATGCCCGTATCCATCCCTCTCCTCCCGGGAGAGGGAGAAGACAGGATTAACGAATCACTTCATAAATGGCGGTCTGGATGGACTGCCATTTTTTTGTGGTGGCATCCGGCTGTGATTGTGCCCGACGCGTCGCCAAATCCAGATCATGCTGCTGGCGCTTCACCACGGCAGGCACGGTACAAAACGCCTTCAGATACTGTTTACGCATTGACGTCAGGGACTCGCCATTCGACATGGCATGGCTGAGCGTGTTGATAAAGCGCCGGCACGGCTTCTGTTCCACCATGTTCTGTCGGTAGCGCAACATCAGCTCCAGAACGTCGTCATAGTCAGCCGACATCGCCTCTTCCGTCCAGGAGAGCTTCCAGTCCATCCCTCCCTGCAAAAACAGCAGTGCCACCCGGGTATCATTGCGGTTAATCGCCGAGCGGAAATTATTCTCGTCCCAGGTCACGCCCATGCGCGACAGCGTCTCGCGCGAGGAGGGGGTTTCGCGCATCTCCTGAGGCTGGGCCGTTTCTGCAACGTTCCCGGCTGCAGGCTGGGGTTTACTGCTGGTTACCAGCCAGAAGCCGCCCGCCACAATGGCAATCACCATCACGCCAACCGCCCCCCATAACGCGCCGGAAATAAGCTGCTCACGCTGTTCTGGCGTGCGCGGTGCGCGCTGGGTCGGTTTTTCAATCGTGTCACGAACCTCAAAGAGATCCCCGCCGGTCACACGATCCATTTTCTGCGCCTTTTCCCAGAAAGCATGCAGCTCGCTGGCATCCACCGCCATCAGTCCGGCCGGGTTGACGCGGGTTCTCCCCTCTTCAAAAGCACGTTGAACCGGTCGGGTGATCTGCGTGTAGTAGTTATCCAGCAGCTGGATTTGCGCCGAACTTAACGCTTTCTGCACGGTAATATTGTTGCGGATTTGCCGAATATCATCGAGGAAGGTTTGCAGGGTTTTCCGCGGTTCCACCATCAGCGTGAGCATTGACGGATCGTTAAACAGCGAGGCGTAGTAGCGGCTGAACTCTTTTTTATCCACCAGCATCTGTGCCAGCTCACTGAACATCATGCCACTCAGCACATCATTGATGTCACCAAGCTTCAGCCAGCGCCGCACGCGGTCCGCGTTAAACAGGGTTTTAAGATGGTTATTCAGCCGCACCTGATCGGGCCAGGCCTGCTGGATGAGCCCTTTTATCATCAACTCAATCGTACGCACCTGCTTGTGCGCCTGTTGCTGCTGGAGTTCACTGCCAGGCGCCACTTCGGTGCTGTAGGTCAGAAGAGGCTGTTGCAAACGAAGGTGCTCCAGCGTAGTCACAAACCGCATCGCGGCAATCAGCTGGTTTTCACTGACATCCTGACCGCTTTCGTACTGAGGAACACGCTGCTGAAGCAGGCGCAATTGCAGCGTGAATTCGGACATCTCCGCGTCATTCAAATTGAGCGTCTTCGCAACCGCATTCCAGCCCCCCAGGCCTAAACGCGCGCTGTCCAGTTGTTCCAGAAACCAGCGTGGATCTTTTCCCTCAGAAACATGTACATTCAGGAGAAGTAAAATTTCAACCGAGGCCTGGCGAATAACCGCCAGACAGTGTTCGAACTGTTCGCGGATAGGGTGTGCTGTGCTGAGAGTCATTGTTTTCCTTAAGCGACAACGAAGACAACCAGAATGGGCCCGTAATGGCCGTTTTTCTTTTTATTTATACGAGGTTAACCATACCTGACTTTCTGTTGAAATAAAGTGACACCACGAAAATCATTTTAAATGTTTCAGGAGAATCTGAATGCCTGTCTTAACGACATCGCGTCTTATCTGTTCACCGCTGCAAGACCATGACTGGCCCTTTTTCCAGGCGTTACAGCACGACCCCGAGGTGATGCGTTTTGTCGCGGAAGATCGCCCCGTGGAGGCGATCCGCGAGGCGTTCGACTCTCGTCTGACGCCCTGGACGCCGGGCAGCGCGCACTGGCTTTGCCTCGTTGTGCGTGACGCCACCTCCGGCGTACCGCTCGGCGTCACCGGTTATATTCATCGCGATGACGATTGCGCGGAAGTGGGTTTTCTTTTTGCACCTGCGGCCCAGGGGAAAGGTTACGGCTTCGAATCGCTGCAGGCGCTGTGCGGTTACGCCTTTCATCAGGGCGGCATACGCCGCCTCACCGCCACCGTCACGGCGGGGAATATCGCCTCCAGACGCCTGCTGGAAAAAACGGGCTTTCGTCTGGAGGGCGAGTTACGCGAGAGTTATTACCTTGGCGGACAATGGCATAATGACTGGCTGTTCGGTTTATTGAAGCAGGAATATCTCAGCAATTATTCCTGACCTATAGCCATTTGGCGGATATTTCGCGTGTGTCGTTTCCTCTACAATATTGCCATTAAGAGGAAACGAATATGAAAGGTCATGCGCTGAAGATATCTTCTGCCGCCATTGCGTTAATAAAAAAACACCAGGGGCTTTCTCTGGAGAAATATCGTGATGAAAACGGTTTATGGGTTATTGGCTATGGCCATGTTATTCGCCAGGGCGAATGTTTTCAGCGTCTTATCACGCCGCTACAGGCTGAATATTTACTTCACGATGATATTCAGCTGTGCGAAACGCTGCTGCGGGAAAAATTTAAACGCCCGTTAACCCAACAGCAGCACGACGCGCTGGTGTTGATGATGCTCAGTTTCGGTGAGACGACCTCACTCCCGACCGCAATTCTTCAGGCCGTCGCCCGGGTATAGTACATCGCGGCCTGGGTTCTGTTTTTCACCTCCAGGCGGCGGAAAAGCGCTTCCAGGTGCGCTTTCACCGTGGCGGCGCTGATGTTGAGATTGCGTCCGATCTCTTTGTTGGACTCCCCCGCCGCCAGTAATTTCAGGACTTCGCGCTGGCGTTCGCTTAAGGATAATAACGCCTGCGGCGCCGACGGTTGCCTCACCCACTCACCGGGGAAGCACACCATTCCTCGGGAGACCGAATCCAGCACCGCGGAAAAGCGCTCCGGGTGCGCATTGCGGGGAATAATGGCCATCACGTTTCGCTGCAGCAATTGCTCAACCCATCGGGCCTCTTTTTTAGCCAGAACCATTACCACGCGTATCGTCGGAAAACGCTGCATGATCGCTTCCAACCAGGCGATCCCCTCATCCTCAATTAAATTCCCGTCAATCATGACGATAGCCGAGGGTGACGCTGAAATTTGCGCCCGTAAATCTTCTGCCTGACAGCTTCCCGTAATATTTATTTCCGGAATTAATTTCTGAAGACTGTGTATCGCTCCGTGAATAAACAGGGACTGCCTGTCAAACATAATTACCCGCATCGTTTTTCTCCCTCTGAGAGTCGCGAAGGGAGATTCTACAGAGGCATTATTTAAGAAAAAACTCAATGAACGGAGACGTTACAAATCCACCAGTGTTATTTATATCTCCCATTATCTGGACACATTCAATTTGAGGATTTCCTTAAGAGGTTCCATCCCCTTAAGCGAAGGCATCACAGGAACATACCGCCTGATACTTCAATACGCTGCGCATTCATCCAGCCCAGTTTATCGCTGAGCAGCGCCGCAATGGCATCACCGATATCATCCGGCAGCCCTACGCGCCCGAGCGCCGTCTGCGATGCCAGCATCTGGTTAAGCTGCGCGTTGTCACGCACGCGTCCGCCGCCAAAGTCGGTTTCTATCGCACCGGGAGCAATGATATTGACGGAGATACCGCGCGCACCCAGCTCTTTCGCCTGGTAGCGGGTCAGCACTTCCATCGCCCCTTTCATTGCTGCATAGGTGCCGGAACCGGGTTGCGTAAAACGGGCCAGCCCGCTGGAGACGTTCAGGATCCGCCCACCGTCGTTCAGCAAGGGAAGCAAACGCTGCGTCAGGAAAAAAGGCCCTTTGAAATGGATATTCAGCGCCTCATCAAACTGGGCTTCCGTTGTCTCGGCATAGGGCGCGTACAAGCCCGTCCCGGCGTTGTTTAATAAATAATCAAAGGTTTCACGCTGCCATACGGTCTTAAGGATTTCCTGAAGCTGAGCGGCAAAAAGGTCGAAACTGGCAACATCTCCGACGTTGAGCTGCAATGCGGCCGCGTTAACGCCTTTTTGCTGAATTTCGCGCACAACATCCAGCGCGTCCTGTTGGCTTCGGTTATAGGTCAGGATAATTCCCGTTCCGTCTGCTGCCAGCTTTAAGGCCGCGTTTTTACCCAGACCACGGCTACCACCTGTGACTAATGCAATACGTTCAGACATAAGAAACCTCGTTTTGACTGTCGTGGAGATTGAGAAAGAGCTTATTAGGTGATAGAAGATCAATAAAGATGTCGCAGAGCGCTTCACTGTTTCAATTGCAACAACAATGAGCTTCGTCTATGGATAAAATTCACGCAATGCAGCTGTTTGTTCGTGTCGCGGAACTGGAGAGTTTTTCCCGGGCGGCGGAGTCACTGACGCTGCCGAAAGGCAGTGTTTCGCGGCAAATTCAGGCGCTGGAAAACCGACTGGGAACCCAGCTATTGCACCGAACCACGCGTCGCGTAAGCCTGACGCAGGACGGCATGGTGTATTACGAGCGGGCAAAAGATCTTCTGACAAACCTGGATGAACTGGACGGTATGTTCCAGCATGACCCCTCCACCATCAGCGGTCGGTTACGCGTGGATATGCCCGTCAGCGTTGCTCGAAATTTAGTCATCCCCAAACTGCCTGCTTTTCTGCAGCAATATCCGGGCATCGAGCTGGAACTTAGCAGCAGCGATCGCCTGGTGGATGTTATTCGTGAAGGGTTTGATTGTGTGGTACGCGTCGGCGCGCTCAAAGACTCGGGACTTATCGCCCGCCCGCTGGGCAAGCTGTCGGTGATTAACTGCGCCAGCCCGGATTATGTCACGCGTTTTGGCTATCCGGAAACGCTGGAAGATTTGGGTTCACACGCCGTCATTCACTACGCCGCCACGCTGGGAACACGTCCCCAGGGCTTTGAGTTTTATAACGGTACGTCGACGCAGTGGGTGAAGACGGGCGGGGTTTTGACCGTCAACAGCACAGAAACGTATCAGGCGTCGTGCATCGCCGGGCTGGGTATTATCCAGGTGCCGCGCGTTGGCGTGCGTGACGCTCTGCGCACCAGGAAGTTGATTGAAGTTCTCCCACAGTACCGGGCGGAACCGATGCCGGTATCGCTGATTTATCCCCACCGGCGCAATCTCTCCCGTCGGGTACATCTGTTTATGGAGTGGCTGACTGCACTCACAAAAGCTTACGTGGATTAGTCGCAAGCTATAATTCAATAACATCCAGCCAAACGAAAAGGAAAAGTCGCGTGACGCCGGAAAACAACCCGCAACGACCTACCCAACATTTAGATTACGAACCCATCCAGAAGATGGAAACCGGGCCTGAAGAAGTAAAAATGCCAGGCACCGCCAGCAAAGCGCTGGGGACTGTCACCAGCCTGGCAGAGCGGATACAGCAGTTCCCCATGATTGCGCACCTGATACGCGCAACAGAGCGGTTTAATGACCGCATGGGTAACCAGTTTGGTGCTGCCATCACCTATTTCTCTTTTTTATCGATGATCCCGATCCTGATGGTGTCTTTTGCCGCAGCCGGTTTTGTGCTCGCGTCACACCCAACGCTGCTGCAGGATATCTTCAATAAAATCCTGAATAACGTCAGTGATCCGACCCTTGCCACCACGCTCAAAAACACCATTAATACCGCCGTACAGCAACGTACGACGGTCGGTATCGTCGGTCTGTTGATTGCCCTTTACTCCGGGATTAACTGGATGGGCAACCTCCGCGAGGCCATTCGTGCCCAGTCGCGCGAGGTGTGGGAGCGTAAGCCTCAGGACCAGGAGAAAATCTGGGTTAAGTATCTTCGCGACTTTGTTTCGCTGATTGGCCTGCTCGTCGCGCTGATTGTGACGCTCTCCATCACCTCTGTCGCCGGTTCGGCGCAGCAGATGATTATCTCTGCGCTCTATCTGGACTACATCGAGTGGCTGAAGCCCGCATGGCGCGGCATTGGACTGGCTATTTCCATCTTCGCCAACTATCTGCTGTTCTTCTGGATCTTCTGGCGCTTGCCCCGCCATCGTCCGCGTAAGAAGGCGCTGATCCGCGGCACATTGATTGCGGCGATAGGCTTTGAAGTGATCAAAATTGTGATGACTTACACTCTGCCATCGCTGGTGAAATCCCCTTCTGGCGCGGCGTTTGGCTCGGTGCTGGGGCTGATGGCGTTCTTCTACTTCTTCGCCCGCCTGACCTTGTTCTGCGCGGCATGGATTGCCACCGCCGAGTACAAAGACGACCCGCGCATGCCGGGTAAAACACACCGATAACGTCTCTCCCGGGCTGAAACTTCAGCCCGATTCATCATTTCAGCATATAAATCCAGTCCGTAACTTTTATTTAACCAAAAACCAGTTTTATCAGCTGATATTTGAAAACTGTGAAGCATTTCATAGAAGTGTTTTGTCTGGCCTGAACATTATCCGCTTTTTGTTGCTTTTATCACCAGTGCGCGGCTTTGTTACAGATTGAAATGTCGCTTTTGCTGTGCGTAATATGGCCTTTCGTCCGACTAAAAATAAGAAAATATTATGCAAGCAACAGCCACAACACTCGACTCCGGCGCGGAAACCGCGCCGGTTAACTCGCGAAACAAAGTTGTCGTCGCCTCGCTGATTGGCACCGCCATTGAGTTCTTCGACTTTTACATTTATGCCACCGCAGCGGTCATTGTCTTTCCGCATATTTTCTTCCCGCAGGGTGACCCGACGGCAGCCACGCTGCAGTCTCTGGCTACCTTTGCGATCGCGTTTGTTGCGCGTCCGATTGGCTCTGCCCTGTTTGGACACTTCGGCGATCGCATCGGCCGTAAGGTCACGCTGGTGGCCTCGCTGCTGACGATGGGGATCTCCACCGTCGCTATCGGCTTGCTGCCTACCTACGAAACCATTGGTATTCTGGCCCCGATGCTGCTGGCGCTGGCGCGTTTTGGTCAGGGTCTGGGGCTGGGCGGTGAATGGGGGGGTGCGGCGCTGCTGGCCACGGAGAACGCACCGGCACGCAAACGCGCGCTGTACGGTTCATTCCCGCAGCTTGGCGCACCGATTGGCTTCTTCTTTGCGAACGGGACTTTCCTGCTGCTCTCCTGGCTGCTGACGGACGAACAGTTCATGAGCTGGGGCTGGCGTATTCCGTTCGTCTTCTCCGCCGTGCTGGTGCTGATTGGCCTGTATGTCCGCGTGTCGCTTCACGAAACGCCGGTTTTCGCTAAAGTTGCCGCCGCGAAAAAACAGGTAAAAGTGCCGCTGGGTACGCTGCTGACTAAACACGTCCGCGTGACGGTACTGGGCACGTTTATCATGCTCGCGACCTACACGCTGTTCTATATCATGACGGTCTACTCAATGACGTTCAGCGCCGCCGCCGCGCCGGTTGGGCTCGGCCTGCCGCGTAACGAAGTGCTGTGGATGTTGATGATGGCGGTCATTGGGTTTGGCGTCATGGTGCCGATTGCCGGCCTGCTGGCGGATAAGTTTGGTCGTCGCTCAAGCATGATTGTTATCACCACGCTGATCATTCTGTTTGCCCTGTTCGTCTTCCCGCCGCTGCTGGGTTCAGGTAGCCCTGCGCTGGTCATGGCGTACCTGCTCATTGGTCTGAGCCTGATGGGCCTGACCTTCGGCCCGATGGGCGCGCTGCTGCCAGAGCTGTTCCCGACGGAAGTGCGTTATACCGGCGCGTCGTTCTCCTATAACGTTGCCTCTATTCTGGGTGCGTCCGTTGCGCCTTATATCGCCACCTGGCTGCAGGCAAATTATGGCCTGTTCTACGTGGGCGTTTACCTGGCCGCCATGGCAGCACTGACGCTGATTGCCCTGCTGCTGACCCACGAGACGAAGCACCAGTCTCTGTAATTCACCGCGGCCTGATACCCTCTCCCCCAGGGAGAGGGTAAAGGTCCCGAAAGCCGCACGTTATTTTTTCATCTGCGACAAAATGTTCCGGCACTGATTCGCATCCCCTTCTGACGGCGAAATTAACGCCAACAGCGCCGCCGCTGGCGTAACCAGCGTCGCGAGTGCTGCCGCCACCGCGCCGCGCGCAATCAGCGGACCGGGTTTCACACCCGCCTGCGGATTTTTAAAGGTCCCACGCACGTAGAGCGGCGAACGCAGGGTGATGATACGAATCCCCTTACTTTCCGGATCGATGGTTAAATCAAGCTGCTCGGAGGCCATACTGGCGGTACCGGTCACGTTGATAACCGCGTTCTCCGTATCGAAAGCAAAAATCTGCGGGCGCGCCACGCCGTTGACCAGATCCAGGTTGGCCGCCGCACAGTTCACCCGCACCTCATCATCACCGAAGATTTGCCCGATGACGTAGTTCCCGACGTTCAGCCCCAAGATCTCCATCAGGTTACGGCTCACCAGCCCGTCATTCATCAGAAGCTTCAGGTTACCGTTACTGCTCCCGAGCAGTGCAGCCACGGAATTCCCCACGCCGCGGATATCCGCATCGCCGTTCATTTCACCCAGGGTTTTCTGCATCAATTCCACGTTCGGCATCAGCTCTTTCAGTTTGAGCCGGCGGGCCTTAATATCGGCACGCCCCTGCATCGGCTTTTTATCGCCTTCGAGGTGAATGTTCGATGAGATGGTCCCACCCGCCATACCAAACTTCAGCGGCTGCAGGCGTAAATCGGCATTTTTAAGCAGGATATGGGTCGAAAGATTGCTGATCGGCAGCGTACTGCCATGTTCGATTTTGCCCCCTTTAAAGCGAACATCCGCATCCATTACGTCCCACTTATCGGTTTCAAAGCGATCGTAAGGCAGGACTTTCCCCGCCGGCTGGCGATCTTTCTTCACCTCTTTTGATTTTGTGCCTTTACCTGAATCAATCCCGATCAGCGGCCCCAAATCGGCCAGGCGCAGCTGGCGAGACTCCACATCGCCTTCCAGTTTCGGGCGCGGTTTTCCGGTGGTATAGGTCAACGAGCCATGGATATCGCTGTCGCCAATACGGCCATTGAAATCGCGATAATCAAATACCGACGATTTTTCCGTGTCGATTTTTGCCACCAGATGCCCGTCCGTCTCAAACGGTGGCGTATCTGGCAGCAGGACGCCAGTGAGTTCATACAGTTCACCCAGCGAATCACCGGCAAATTTCAGCCGCAGATCAACGCCCCCCATGTTCATAGGGTCGTTGACGGTCCCGGTGAAGGCCACCCGCGTGTTCCCGGAGCGGAAATCCCCCTGCACAGGAAATGGCGTCGAGTCGCTTCGAAGCGCCAGCATGCCGCCAATTTTGCCGGTGCCGGTCAGGGGCTGCCCTTTGTAGCGCCCTTCGGCCTTCAGGCCGAAAACATAATCCCCGGCTTTGGCATTATCGCCCTTCGCTTTTGCGCCGGTCACTTCGATAAACGGCAGCGGTTTGCCCAACGGATCGACCAGGATCTCGATATCAGCTTTGCTGACCTTGTCGTCGATGGCGATCCGCCCGCGATCGAAGAGAATATTGTCGAGACGGAATGACCATGATGAGGGCTGCGCATTGGGATCTTTTTCGTCGCTGCTGGCGAGATCAAACGTCCAGTTGTTGTTCTTTTCGGAAAGGCGGATCAGGCGCGCATCGGGCTGCTGAAGCTTGATCCACGGCAGGTAAACCGTTTTGGTCAGTAGCGCTAACGGGGCCAGCGTGGCTTCTACGCGGGGCAGATGCACCATTGTCACGTCAGGAATATCCGGCGGGTTGCCGAGAATGATGTCGTCGGCGTGGACATGCGGCCAGGGGATCCAGCTTCGCCAGCCGGTCTCCTCTTTCTGGCGTTCCCACACCACCCCGAGATCGCCGCGTATGGCGAAGGGGCGATTGAGTTCGGTGGAGACTTTCTGGTTGATGGTCGGCTTAAGGCGGTTCCAGTCAAACGTCGCGATAATGACGACGGCGACCACGATCAACAACAATAAAATCCCTGCTGTCCAGGCGATTACCCTGGTTGTTTTTGTCATTGTTATCCCCTTTCCTGATGACCTTACCTGTAAAACTATAGTTCAGACAAAGGGAAGCGGGCAGATCAGAGGATCGTTATCACGGAATCGAGGGTATCCATTGGGACCGGACGAGAGAGGAAATAGCCTTGTGCCGCCGCCGCGGGAGAATTTTGCACATCACGCCACTCTTCCAGCGTTTCCACGCCTTCCACTATCACGCCCTGGCAGTAGCGGTTCATCAGCTGTAATAACAGCGTAAACAGATTCCGCCCTTCCGGGGTCTGGCGCAGCATAATGAACAGGTCGCGGGCCACTTTAATGTAGTCGTAACGCACTTCGCTGAGGGCAGAGAAGTTCGCCATCCCGGTGCCAAAGTCATCCAGCCACAGCGGGCCGAATTCGCACATTGAGGCAAATGATGAGTCCTGTGGCAGACGAACATGCTCCACCAGCTCAAAGCGCATCCACGGTAAGGAGGCGATCAGCTCCTGTAATTTCGCGTTCTGGCGCAGCGCCAGCAGGGTGGGTCCATCGACGTTGACCGAGGCGAGGATGGCGTGCTGTTCGAAAAAGGCCTGTTTGGTTGCCAGCATACGGAGCTGTTCTTCCAGCACATCCAGGCGCTGGCGCACGGCAACTTCGGCAAAATAGCGGTCCGGTGCGATACGCTGTGAGGGGTTTGACGGGTGCGTCACGACGGTCAAAATTTCAATAGCCATCAGTCGACCGTCCGTTCGGTAGATCGGCTGATAGGTGTACGCACGCTCACATTGCAGCCAGTAGCGATGCTCCTGCAAGTTCTCAATACTTGCCTCAGGCGTAGTGCTCAGCCGCTGGATAACCTGCTCTGACTTCATTTCAGATGTCCTGTTGTTGGATGGCCTTTCTGGACTCGTCAAAGGGTTATCGGCCCGGCAATTGAGAACTTTATGTTCAATTCACCGGGAAAATGAAATTAAGCGGGCAGAAATTAACAGGAACACGCGCTGGCTCAAATAAAATAATGGAACGTCGTTTTAATATAGTTGACCACATAATTCACTCAGCGCACACTACCGAAAATTACTCTGTTCAGGTTCACGACTATGACCAAGAAAATTGCCGTGATTGGCGAATGCATGATTGAGCTGTCACAAAAAGGCGCGGAAGTCAGCCGCGGTTTTGGTGGCGATACGTTAAACACCTCCGTTTATATTGCCCGTCAGGTTGCCCCTGAGGCCCTTACCGTGAACTACGTCACCGCCCTGGGGACGGACAGTTTCAGCCAGCAAATGCTGGAAGCCTGGCAGAGTGAGCAGGTGGACACCTCGCTGATACAGCGTATGGAAAACCGCCTGCCGGGGCTTTACTACATTGAAACCGACGCTACCGGCGAGCGGACCTTCTACTACTGGCGTAACGAAGCCGCGGCCAAATTCTGGCTGGAGAGCGACGCTGCGGCTGCCATCTGCGAAGCGTTAGCCACCTTTGATTATCTTTATCTGAGCGGGATTAGCCTGGCTATTTTAAGCTCAGCCAGCCGTGAAAAGCTGCTGTCGTTACTGCGTGAATGCCGCGCCAATGGCGGCAAGGTTATTTTCGATAATAACTACCGTCCGCGCCTGTGGGCCAGCCGTGAAGAGACGCAGCAGGTTTATCAGCAGATACTGCAATGCACCGATATCGCCTTCCTGACGCTTGATGATGAAGATGCGCTGTGGGGTGAGAAACCCGTTGATGAGGTGATTGCGCGTACGCAGGCCGCCGGCGTAAGTGAAGTGGTGATTAAGCGCGGGGCTGATTCATGTCTGGTCGCCATCGCAGGTGAAGCCGTCATCGACGTTCCTGCGGTGACGTTGCCGAAAGAGAAAGTGATTGATACGACGGCGGCGGGTGATTCATTCAGTGCGGGCTATCTGGCGGTGCGTTTGACGGGCGGGACGCCAGAAGCGGCGGCCCAGCGTGGACACCTGACGGCGAGCACCGTGATCCAGTATCGCGGGGCAATTATTCCGCGTGAGGCAATGCCACAGTAAAAACAAAACCCTCTCCGACAGGGAGAGGGTTCTGGATGAGGGGCATTACTGCCCCTGCGGGATATCCGTTGCGTCCTGGTGCAAATCATCTGCCGTAGCAGCCTGCGATGGCTGCGGCGCGGAGGCCATAATGGTATTCCAGGTCGACTGAAGTTCCTTCATGTCATATTCCGGCTCGCCTTTCGGCTGCAGAAGAATCAACGCCATTTCCTGCGACAGCTGCTGACGTAAGTCCTGATTCAACATATCGACGGTCAACCCCTCCAGGAAGTCCTGACGAAGCTTCTGGTACTGCTCCGGCGCGATATCCACCACCTGATTCTGCAGTGAGCGAATACGCTGGCTGATCAGAATGTCGGTATCGGCGCGGGCATACGTTGCAAACAGCTTCTGCAGCTCAAGTTTTTTCTGTGCGACCAGCGCATTGAACTCTTCTTCCGACAGACCCTCTTTGCGCACTTTTGCCAGCTCTTTTGCCACCACGCCCAGATTCGCATTCAGCTTATCGCCCGGCGATTCAACGTTAATGGCACACTGTGCACGCTGGAACAGCACGCGGCAGTCAAAGCCGAGACCGATATTCTTCACGTTATTCTTGCTGAGCGTCTGCTGAACGTGCCAGAACAGCGCTTCACGTGCCAGATCGGCACGCCAGTAGCGCAGCAGCGCCGCTGACTCACGGATTGGTTGCCAGGCGTTATCCCACATGACGGAGAGGCGATCCTGACGAACGGTATCCGTCATAATGCTGACAGGCTCTGCACGCAGCGGAGAGAGCGTTGGGACAGGGGCCGGTGTTTCGCGTTTGCCTTTCAGTTCGCCAAACGCTTTGTTGATCTGCTCCACCACCGCACGGCTGTCCACATTCCCCACCACGATAAGCGTCATCGCGTCCGGGGTGTACCATTTCTGGTAGAACGATTTTACCTGCTCAGCGTCCACCGGCTGTTTCAGCGGCTCGGCCGGGTCATGCCCAAGCAGCGTTGAACCCTTCAGGCGGTAACGCCACCAGCCCTCTTTGGTGTCCACAGGCCAGGTGGCAACCATGTCACTGTTGCTCAGCGCATAGTTAACGGTTTCCGGCGTAATCGCCAGATTGCCCGACGCATCGGCGAGATACGTAAGGGCTTCTTTGAGCAGGTCGTTACGGTTATTTGGCAGGCTCAGGTTGAACATGGTGTAGTCATACGAGACCACAGCCGGAGGAAGCGGGCGTTTCGGATCAATGGCCTGTTGCCAGAGCGAACGCACCTGAACTGCTTGTAAACTGCCGCTCTGCGTGAGCGCCAGTCGAGGAATAAAGTGGCTAAAACCGGTTTGCTGAGTGCTTTCCGTGAGGGAGCCGGTATTAACAGACAGACGGATTTCAACACGGTCACTTGGACGTTGTGGGGTGGCTAAAACCTGCCACTGAAAACCGTTCGCTAGTGTCCCTTGTTGCCAGGCCGGGTCTGGCTGGAGCGCATCTGCCTGCACATAACTGGCTGCTGCCATCATCAGCAAACCGCCGGTTAAGAGTCGAATTTTTGTGCCCTGCATGTGAACCCCTGATCAACATTCCTGGTTAAAGAGAGTGTCTCGCGACGCGTTTCACTCTAAAAGATGACGATGAAAACACGTCGATTAGACCGCGTGTTCTACAAAACGTCACGGTCAGAAGTGAAATATACCCAAAAAAAATCTTGTCGAATTATGACAGGTACGAACAGTTATTATGCGCAGGAGCCCGCATCCCGACAAGGGAATGCGGGCATTTGTGACAATATTAAGAGGATAAACCAGGAGTTTTGCTGTCTGACTGGCGATTATTTAACGTATCGTCGAGCTTTTTGTGATCCAGCTCTTTCACCCATTTTGCCACGACTACCGTTGCCACACCGTTACCTACGAGGTTGGTCAAGGCACGGGCTTCAGACATAAAGCGGTCAATACCGAGAATCAGCGCCAGACCCGCCACCGGCAGGTGTCCGACCGCGGAAATGGTGGCTGCCAGCACGATAAAACCACTGCCAGTAACACCTGCGGCCCCTTTAGACGAGAGCAGGAGCACCACCAGCAGGGTAACCTGATGGAAAATGTCCATATGGCTGTTGGTCGCCTGAGCGATAAACACGGCCGCCATTGTCAGGTATATCGAGGTGCCATCAAGGTTGAAGGAGTAGCCCGTCGGGATGACCAGCCCCACCACCGATTTACGGCAGCCCAGCTTTTCCATCTTATCGAGCATGCGCGGCAGGGCCGATTCGGATGAAGAGGTCCCCAGAACAATCAGCAACTCTTCGCGGATATAACGGATAAATTTGAAAATGCTGAACCCTGCCGCGCGGGCGATTGAGCCCAGCACCACCACCACGAACAGAATACAGGTGATATAGAAGCAGATGATGAGCTGACCCAGCTGCACCAGGGTACCCACGCCGTACTTACCGATGGTGAATGCCATCGCACCGAAGGCCCCAATAGGCGCCAGGCGCATGATCATATTGATGATGCCGAAGATGACCTGCGAGAAGCTTTCAATGACGTTAAAGATCAGCTGGCCTTTGTTGCCCAGACGGTGCAGGGCAAAGCCAAACATGACGGCAAACAGCAGCACCTGCAGAATGTTACCGCTGGCAAATGCACCGATGACGCTGCCTGGGATAACGTCCAGCAGGAAGGCCACTACCCCCTGGTCTTTCGCCTGATCGGCATACACCGCGACCGCTTTGGCATCCAGCGTCGACGGGTCAACGTTCATCCCCGCGCCGGGCTGCACCACGTTCACGATGATAAGACCAATAATCAGCGCAAGGGTACTGACCACTTCGAAATAGAGAAGCGCCACTGCACCGGTACGGCCTACCGCCTTCATGCTTTCCATGCCAGCGATGCCCGTCACGACGGTACAGAAGATCACCGGGGCGATGACCATTTTGATGAGCTTAACGAATGCGTCGCCAAGCGGTTTCATTTGTGCGCCAAGTTCAGGGTAATAGTGACCAAGCAAAATACCGATTGCGATGGCTGTCAGGACCTGAAAATAGAGACTTTTGAAGAGTGAGGTTTTCATAGGGTGTCCTTGGGAAGAAAAACCACAGGCTTTGTAAGATTATGGTTAACCTGCGGCTCTAAAATAACACCCGTATAACAGGACAGAAATAAACCCAGTTCAAATTTGAAACACAAATGTTAAGAACTTTGAGCTGGCTCGCACAAGCCAGCAACAAAATTACACGTTTGCGCTATTGTCCCCACCGGAAAGGTAGCGTTGTTCAAAGACATCCGACGGAACAGCCGGTGCAAACAGGAAGCCCTGTCCGCCCTCCACGCCCGCTTCAGCCAGCCAGGTGCGCTGCGCGTCTGTCTCAATCCCTTCGGCAATCAGCTGCAGTTTCAGGCTGCGGGCCAGCTGGATAATGGCCTGGACCATGCTGCTGTCTTCCGGCAACCCTTCAACAAAGGCTTTGTCGATTTTCAGCACATCCACCGGCAGGGTTTTCATATGCTGGAGCTGACGCAGCCCGGCATAACCCATACCGAAATCGTCCAGCGCGATGCGTATACCGGCATTACGCAGCGGTTTCAGAATCGCGACCGCCTCATTAGGATCGTCAATACGCCGGCTTTCCGTGACTTCCAGCGTTAGCGTATCAGGCTTGATCCGGTAACGATGGATCAGCTCCAGCATCTCAGACACCATGGTCGGATGCATCAGCTGCAGGGCGGACAAGTTGACCGACAGCGGGAGCGTCACGCCTCGTTCCTGCCAGGCAGCAAGCTGTCGGCACGACTCCTCCAGCACCCAGTAACCGACGGTGACCATCAGGCCACAGGATTCGATGCGCTCAATGAGCCCTTCCGGCAATTCCCATGAACCATCCGGCTGCTGCACGCGCAGCAGCGCTTCCGCGCTGATCACCTCGCCCGTCAGCAAATTCACCTGCGGCTGGAGCCAGAGGGCAAACTGACGGTTATCCAGCGCGGTCAAAATGTCGCTCTCTTCCGTCAGGCGCTGCTGCGCCCTTTCCATCTGTTCCGGGTCGAAGAACTGGATCTGATTTTTCCCTTTGCGCCGGGCGGTAAACGCCGCCGAGAAAGCACGACGGTAAAGCTGTTCCGCCGTTAAGTCACCGTAGTACATCGCAATACCGATACTGGCGCTTGGACGAAGCTGGATGCCCTGAATGGGCAGCCGCTCATTAATGACAGTGAGTACTTGCTGACCTAACGTGATCGCATGCCACGGCTCTTTCACGCCGTTGGCAATTACCACCAGGTCATACCCGCTGACCTGGGTCAGCACCATGCGCGGGGCCAGCACGGACTTCACTTTCTCCACCAGCGTCAAGAGCAGCATTTCACGCTGGTTCTCTTTGAGCACGCCGGCGGTGTCCTGCAGGGTTTCACAGGCGATCACCATCAGCGCGGTGGTTTGCTGGCGGGCGACAGTCTGTTCCAGCATCGCCATCAGGAAGGCTTTATTGGGCAGCTCCGACACCGGGAAGCGCGTGGCGCTGCTGTTCAGCTCATCCTGCTGGCGCTGCATCCGCTGCTGGTTGAGGTTATAGCTGCGTACCAGCATACCAATCTCGTCATCATGATGAAGACGCGGCAGCGGAAGCTGATGCCCCACCTGGTCCTGCGGTGAAAGCGTGTTCAACTCCCGGGCAATCCGGCGTAGCGGATGCACAATCAGACGGTTAATACACCAGGTCAGCGCCACGCTCAGAATAAGCGTCATAAGTAAGCAAGTGGTCACTAACGTGACAACCCAGCTCATGACGAACTTGTACATGCGGTACGAGTCTGCCTGCAGAACAAGGTAGGCCAACGGCTGTGGATTCGCGGGACGCTCAAGCGAATAGACCGGCAGCGAAATCTGCACCGGCAGTTCAAACAGTCGCATCACCATCATGGGGACCGGGCGCTCGGGGATAAAACTCATCCGCAGCGCCTGAAACTGATTGGGTAACACCACGTCTGCGCGGCTCACGACACCGGCAGGCTGAATGCGTTTTAAAATGGTTTCCGCTTCGGGAATATCCCCTTTCAAAATAGAGGCAGAGAGCGGGCCACGCACCGAGCGGGCAATACTTTCTAATTGCGAAGCCGTGTTATAGCGATTCTGCTGTACGGAATGAAACAGCAAAATTACGCAAAAAAGGAGTACAAACAGCATTGTGACGGCAGAAACCATCGCCATCTGTTTGATAGTTAAGGAACGGCTGACACGCAAAATGACTCTCCACAAAACTCGAAGCGCAGGGCGCACCAGGGTGTAAACCTGGTGCGCCTGAGTATACCCGATTGCTGTACTTTTAAGAGAGACTTACAAATGGATTAAGTTAAATCCGATTACCAGTCCGCGTAAGGGATAAGCGGCTGCGGCGGTAAGTCCATATCGCCCTGCCAGCCTGCAGCAGAGTAGCGTACATAAAGCAGTGCGTGGCTTGGGGTATAATCTTTTGCTTCCTGAATATCCACACCGAGGCCCACAAACCAGTTGGACGTGACCCGGCGCTCGATAATGGCCCGTGCGGTATAACCCGTGCCAGAGGAGCTGCTGCCGGTTTCCATTTCGCCTCTGTCGGTGTAGCGACCGGGCTCATCGGTCGGAATCAGTCCCTGAATGGGGTAGCGCATCACGTCGTTAGTTTTAGAATGAGACCATGACACCGATCCGCCCAGCTCCCAGGACCAGTTCTCGGTACGTTTACGCCAGGTGACAGGCAACGCGAAGGAGACATACTCCTGCGGGCTGTAATAACCGCCCTGACCCAGGGTATAACCGCTCAGATCTTTATCGTAGTGCCAGAGCATGTTGCTCACGCCGACGGTCAGACGCTCATTGTTTTTATTGATGAGCTTGTAGTAGTAACCGGTCATCCAGCGGACGCGCCAGTTATCTTCCACATTTTTACCCGTCAGCGTTTCCGCATTCAGGCTCGACCAGACGCCGTGCGCCTCACCTTTGTCATAACTGATGCTCGCGCCACCGCCGGTTGCGCGCACGCCGCCCCAGGTGGTGCCGGTGTTGGTATCTTTTTGCCCGGCAAAGGCGAGCAGAGAGCTGGAGATCGGGCGACGATGGGCGTTAACGGTATAACCGATTGGCCCCAGGTCGCTGCTGTAGCTTACACCACCGACCACGTCAACAACGTCAAAGCCCATCGGCGTGGTACCAATATCCCACGCCCAGGTTTTGTTCTGCCAGCCCACAGCAATACTCGCGCCATTTGCTGACTGATGCGTGTTGCCACTACACGGCGTTTCGGCACAAGTGCCCCATTTCGGATCGTAGGTACCGTTATCGGTGGAAAAGGACCCGGCATCCATATTGACCAAATCGCTACGCAGGAACATACGGCCATCCGCCAGTGGTGCATCCGCCTGTAACATGGTGGTATGCGCTTTAAGATCGGAATAGCCGCCGGTGCCGCTGGAGCCCCAGTAATCATGCTGCAGCGTGACGTTAACATCCTGCTGACGGTACAAATCACCGGCGTCGCTACGCACGCCGCGTTTCAGCCAGTCGTCTTTTTCGTCGTTACGCGTCAGGCGGGTAAAGCTGTCATTGTCAGCCGGACGTGTCGTCGTGACGCCTGACGACACCATCGCATCTTTATACGTTTCCAGTGCCTGCTGAGGCTGACCATTTTGCGTCTGGAAACGGGCGGCATCACGTAATACCAGCGCGTTTTCCATAGATGCAGGCTGTGATTTCGCCTGAGGAATAATCTTGCTGAACGTCTGCTCTGCGGCGGCGGAATCCCCAAGGCCTGCCTGCGCCATCGCGATCCGGCGCTGCATATTGAGCGACAGCGGCTCTCCGTTTTGCGCAGCAGGCAGTTTTGCCAGCGCGGCACGGGCTGCCTCTTTGTTGCCCTGGGCGCTATACACTTCGGTCAGACCGAGGATCGCATCTTCGTTCTGCGGTTCACGCTCCAGCACGGTGTTGTAAGCCGTTTTCGCGGCCTCCAGATCGCCACGCTGCTGCGCCCAGTCCGCAAGGGTTAAGTCGATACGGGTAGAGGACGGCTGCTGGCGAAGGAGGTTTTCCGCCTCCTGCTCTTTGCCGCTGTCGCGCAGTCGGTTTGCCGTTTCCAGCGTCTGGTTACTCTGCAGGCGGTCGGCAAGCTCCTTAATATTGGCGTTCCACTGGCTGCGCGGAAGCGTCTCCAGATGCGTGAGCGCGGCCCGGTCCTGATCGTTTCCGGAGAGATACAGCCCACTGGCATACACCTGTTCCGGATCGGACGGTTTCTGGCTGGCAAGCTGGCGCATCAGGTTATCCGCCTGGCTGCGCTGGCCCGCGCTATAGAGATCGCGCGACAGACGGTAGGTTATCCAGACGTCGCCCGGAGAGAGTGCCAGACGACGACGCTGAATTTCCGCCGCCTGAGCGTATTGGCCCTGGTTTTCCAGCTGTTCTGCCTGGGCTGACAGCTGCTCGTTGGTCAGGCTGCGTTCAATGTCATCAATGCTTCGGCGCTGGCTGGCAGAGAGCGACTGGATAAACTGCGCGGCCTTTTCCGGGGACTGCGCACGATAAACATTGGCAAGGCCACGAACGGCATTGCTGTTACCGCTGTCCATACGCAGCGCCTGACGGTAATAACGTTCCGCCGCAGCCGTGTCTTTACGCGCCGCTGCGGCATCTCCCAGCCCCAGCACCGCATAACTGTCGGTATTGTCGAGGGTACGCGCCTGCTGGTAATAACGTTCCGCCTGCGCCGTATTGTTCGCTTTCAGGGCGGTATCACCCTGCTGTATCAGCAGCCAGTAGCGGTTAACTTTCAGCAAACTGTCCCATTTGCCGCGGTTATCGCTCTGCGGATCGAGGGCGATCGCCTTTTCAAACTGCGCCACCGCACGGGCGCGATCGCCTTTCTGAGAGTACGCCTGTCCAAGCGCGCCCACGGCTTCGCTGTCGGCATGATTTGCGCTGACCGCTTTTTGCAGATCCGCCACCGCCTTATCGCCCTGCCCGGCATCCACCGCCGCCAGCCCTTGTGCTTTTGCACGGAACGTTGGGTCGGCGAGCTGTTTTTGCTGCGTATCAAGTTGAGTACGCGCCGCCGCTACGCTGTCGCCGTCGCTGAAGACGCTCAGGTATTTTTGCAGCGCGCTGACGCTGGCGTTACTGACAGGCTGATCTTTGATCTGCTCATACCACATATCAGATGCCTGGCTGCGGCCATTGCTGGATTTGGCCATCTCCTGCAACACCGCAAAGCCTTCATCGCGGCGTCCGGTCTGGAACAGCAGCTGGGCCAGTGTACCCTGCAGCTGCGTATTGCCCGGGCTGCTGGCGTTAATTTTCTTCAGTTGGTTAATGGCGACACCACGGCGGGCAGGATCTTTCGCCACAACATTCCAGTATTCCGTCGCCACGTCACCGCCCGGCGGATTACCGTCAAAAAGCTTGTCATAGGCCGCAATGGCCTCCTGAGTATGACCCGTTGTAGCCAGTAACCGGGCCTGCTGTAACTGCTGACGGCCTTCAGGCGTAGAAAGCAGCATCGTATTGCGCGAGGACTGATACGCACTGGAGCGCGGCGCGATCCCTTTCAGACGATCCAGCTCTTTTTGCGCACCGGCGTTATCACCCTGACGAAGCAGGTAACGAAAGCGCGCCGCAATGACGTCGGGGTTGTTCGGGTCAATCAGCTCAAGGCGGTAGAGCGACTGACGAACCAAATCCTCACGCTGCGTCGATTCACCCAGCCGCACCTGTTGCAGCAGCTGTTGCTGCTGCGGGGAGTTAGCGGCCTGAGCCAGCGGCATCAGTGCCAGGCCAAGCGATAAACTGAGTAGATTTACTGTGAAGTTGCGCATTCCTGGCCCCAGTCCGGTATTAATTCACCTTGAGCGGTGAAGCGAAAACGATGCTGATCCCATCCTTGCCCGAAGAGAGTCAGTACGTAGCTGTAATAGGCATTATTATCGGGAAAATTATCTGCAACGCGCTGGCGCTGTACCGCCTGCGCATCACGCTGCTGTAAAAAAGGCAGCATCGCAGCGGAAAAGCCGACCGGCCCCTTGCCCGCAGGCTTCCCGCTCGCCACATCCACTTTTTCCGGCGGTACACCGTGTTTCGTTGTCATTGTCGCCATCGGCCGGAAGCGCGTAAGCAACCGGGCTTTCTGGGCGTCTTTGTCACTCATCATTCCGACCCAGAGGTAGACGCGGATGGCGTCGTAGCCGCCCACCAGCGATTTATCCTGCTGCAAATGCCAGCCTCTGTTTTTCTGATACTGCACCCAGTCCGGCGAAAACCCCTTTGGCGCCGTTTCCAGCAACAAGCGCAGATTGGTTTCACGAAGGGTCGTCCACGGGGCACCAAAGCGCGTGAAATAGCTCGCTATCTGCGGAGGAAGATAGCTGGGGTTAAAGCGCCAGGCTTTCTCCTCGGCAAAACCGACCTTCCCGGGCAGCAGCATGGAGCCGAGTCCCGGTACTTTCACCACTTCCTCATGGGCAATGCGTTTAAGGAGCGCCTTACCCGTGCGGGTATAGTCCGGATGTTTCCACAGCCGACCCGCCTCAAGCAGTGACCAGGCAATCCAGACATCGGCATCCGAGGCGGAGTTGGTATCGATTATCGCCCAGTTGTCGTGGTCTTTCTGACCCCATAGCCAGGCGGGCAAATTATCGTTCAGATTGCCCCCGGCCAGGTTGTCGCGCGTCCACGTCAGCAATTGATCAAAGGCTTTGCGATCGTTCGCGGCCAGGGCAAAGAACAACGCATAGCTTTGCCCTTCCGACGTGGTGATTTTGCGCGTGTCGCTGGGATCAATGACACGCCCGCTCTCACTGATGTAATCCTTTTTAAACTGCTCCCAGGCAGGCCAGGTGCAGGCGGCGCGAAGAGGGATCGCCGCCAGCATCAACGCTGCTAACACACACCAGCGAAACGCTTTCATCACCTGTTACTCATCCGGGTTAAGGCGACGACGGCTGATGATACGCAGCAGACGCCACAGCACCCACGCCAGCAACACCACGCTGACGGCGGCCAGGATAGCCAGCAGAACCGGATGGTTAGCCAGCGCATACCACAGACGCTCGAACCACGGCAGATGGCCCACATAGTACACATCGCCCACGCGCAGGCTATTGACCCCAGACTCGCGGATCACCGCCACCGAACCATACATCGCGGCACGTTTGCCGCTGTCGTTCATCGCGCTGTTGAGTAACGCATACCCACGCGGGCTGTCCGCCAGGAGCGCCACTACGCTACGCTGCTCGTTGTAAGGTGACTGGAAGCCAACCACCGCGGCCATTGGCCCCTGAGACGTAACGGTTGTCTGCACGCTGGCCTGACGATCGTTGATATCCGGCATAATGCTCGGGAACTCGGTCTGACGCAGTGGCGTGTTAACCCAGGACTGGGCTGCTTTGACCAGCAGATCGATACGCTTGTCATCCTTCAGCTTATCCGGGATGTTACCGATCACCATGATGTCCGCGTCTTTGTTTTGGATCTGGCTACCATCGTCAGTCAACGTGACGTTAATTGCCGGTAATCCGGTCTGCGCACCCACGGACGCCATGGTGTCCAGCAGGGTCGTCACCTGGCCCTCATTTGGCGCTTTTGGCATGACGACAATGGATTCAGAGAGATCGGCCATACGGCTGAACGGGAAGCTGGCATTGGCAAATGCACGCAGGTCCGGCATGGCAAGGAAGTGATAATACTTCGAGAAGTCGATGGTTGACTCATCCCCAATCACAACGTGGTTCTGTACTTGCTGGAAGGTGATGCAGTTATCCACCGAGCCGCCGGGCATCGGGTTCATGTACTGGAAATCAAAGCGCAGCTGGTTGATCGCCCCAAGCTTCAGCGCCGGAATAGAGACGTCCGTTTTCCCGTCCAGCAGCCCCTGCAACACCGGCAGACGGAGCATCAGTCGGTTAGTATCCTGCGTGCTTGTCAGACTGAAAGATTGCAGGAACTGGTTGTTCAGGCTGATATCCATGCGCGAGCTGTCTTTGGTTGCCGGCGCGGTGTAACGGTAGCTCAGATTGATATCAATACCGTTGGTGCGCAGCAGGTACAGGTCTGGCGGCAGATTCAGTGACAGACTAATCGGGGCTGGCTCAAGCCCCGTCGCCTGCAGCTGTTCTTCATACGTTTTCAATTCGCCAAACGTGACGGCACGGTCAGTACGCACCCAGTTTGGTGCATCATAAGGTTTACGCGGCAGCAGCGGTTTAACCTCATCCACCACCACGCTGTTTCCACGGAACAGAACGTTACCCTGGGCAATGCCCTTGGCCGCCTGCACCAGGTCTTTATCATCACGCCCGAAGACCACCAGCAGCTTCACGTACGGGTTATCCGGGTGGCTCATCATCTCAATGGTCGGCGCTTTTACGTCCGGGTGATCGCGCAGGAAGGCAGGACGTTTCGCGTTGGTCGCAAACACGATCGCGTTTCTGTCCGGCATTTTGTCGTACATCACCGGGAAGTTCTGCCCGCGCCAGCCGGAACGTGAACCAAACCACGATGCCACAATGGTGGCCGCCAGCTGCTCGGTGACGTCCGGAGACGCCGCAAACACCATTGGCAGCACTAACTGACGATTATCACGCGGATCAAAGAACGGAACCGGGAACGACGAGAGGTCGTTTTTCAGCGCCAGCGACTGGTAGGTCATCTGCAGCGAAGAGTTGCGTCCTACGTCTACCCAAAGGGTATTGCTGGCAGGGTTCTCACAGACGTCACGGTAGTGACCGACAAACTCAAGACGTATGCGGTTAAAGTCGGTGATGAAAAGGGGGTTAATTGGCACCTGGGCCTGTGTTTTCTTACCCAGTTGCTCTTTCGTGACGGGCAGGACGTCCATCAGCTCATCATTCAGGTAAACCTTCAGCTGAGACTGTACCGGCAACAGCGACGGTGATGGCGTGTATTCAAGGTTCAGCATGGCGTGAGAGACAACCTCATCGCTGCGCATACCGAACTCAATGCCGCCGTTAGGGTTAATACCGCGCAGCACCATGCTGCCCGGCGGCGGCGCAATCTGCGCAAAGCTCAGCTTCACGTCCCGTGACGGGGCATCTTCCGCGACAATAGGCGCGTTTGCTCCCTGTACGCCCGGCATCACCTGACCGACGACATTGCTGTCTGCCGGTAGGGTGTTGCCGTCCGTAGGCTGGTTCGGAATGACGTTTTCCGTTTGACCGGGTGCCGCGGTGATAACCGGATCGGTCGCCTGGGCGACCACAGGCACCGTCGGAGCAGGCGTTGCCGCTGCGTTATCGGGTGCTGCGTTAGCCATCGTTGTGGGGAGCGCACTTACCCCCATTGCCACTGCACATAACCAGGAAAGTTTAGTTTTCATCGCGTTATCATCATTGTTGAGCCATAACCGGGTCCGCCTGCTTCGCCTCATCCCGCTCGGGACGACGAGGAACGAACGATACGATCCAGGAAACCAGCGAAGTAAGGGACCGGAAAATTAATTTCACCGACGACGGGGCAAATTCTGCAAGGTGACGATAGCCACGGAACCCCAGCTTCAGAATATCCAGCAGGCTTTCCAGAGGTTTATCTTCCGGGAAGCTGTCCTGCCAGAGAGCCCACGTGTCCGCGCGGGCAAACGTACACTGCACAAAATCAATATGTTGCTTTTTCGTCAGCGGCATCAGTTGCAGACCGACTTCATTACCGGCTACACGCACCACCTGCGTCGGGAAGACGTACTCCTGCTGGCCGCGTTTCAGCAGCAGGTTAACCTTCTGCCCTTCCAGCACCTTCGCCTGACCGTTGATTTTTATCCCCAGACCACCGTCTGAGAAGTCGTGCACGGTACAGGAGAAGAGGTGACCATCTTCACGGGCGATTGCCGCAGGCATGCAGATTTCCACGCGATGCGCACGGCGGACCTGTTTGCTCTCCACCGACACCGCAACCGCGCCGCCGAGGATAATCAGGTTGTAGAACACCCATGCCATACTCACGAACACGGTCAGGATCTCGTTTTCCGGGCCGTAGAAGTAGCGCCAGATACCGGCAATCACGCCCACGATATTCAGCAACACCAGGAAGATGTACGGCCGGGAGATGACCCAGTCGACATACTCCTCTTCCACCAGACCGCCCTTCGCAGTGACGTTGAATTTACCTTTGTGCGGGTTGATCAGCGCCACCATCGTCGGCGGCGCGATGTACCAGGCCAGCACCGTTTCGTAGATTTCACTCCAGAACGAATGGCGGTATTTACCCTGAATCTTCGAGTTCGTCAGGCTCGCGTGAATCATGTGCGGCAGAACGAACAGCGCAATCATCAGCGCAGGCGCGTAGATGATATAGGCGTGAAGAAGCAGGAACGCCAGCGGCGCGGTCAGGAAGATGAGGCGCGGGATACCGGACAGGAAGTGGAACATGGCGTTGACGTAGCACAGACGCTGCGCGAGTTTCAGCCCTTTCCCAATCAGGGGGTTATCGAGACGGAAAATCTGCACCATGCCGCGCGCCCAGCGAATACGCTGGCCGATGTGCGCCGAGAGAGATTCCGTTGCCAGACCCGCGGCCTGCGGAATACGCATATACGCGGAGGTGTAGCCCCGACGGTGCAGGCGCAGCGAGGTATGCGCATCTTCGGTGACCGTTTCGACGGCAATGCCACCGATCTCATCCAGCGGTTTACGACGGATAACCGCACAGGAACCGCAGAAGAAGGTCGCATCCCACATGTCGTTCCCGTCCTGCACCAGGCCATAGAACAGCGTGCCTTCGTTAGGGGTTTTACGGAAACGGCCAAGGTTACGTTCAAATGGATCCGGCGAGAAGAAGTGGTGCGGCGTCTGCATCATCGCCAGCTCTTTCTCCTTCAGGAACCAGCCCATCGTCATCTGCAGGAACGAGCGCGTCGGCACGTGGTCGCAGTCAAAGATTGAGACAAACTCACCTTTGGCATATTTGAGGGCGTTGTTGATGTTCCCGGCCTTGGCGTGTTCATGGGTGGTACGGGCGATGTACTCGACACCCACCTCTTCCGCGAACTGACGGAACGCCGGGCGGCCGCCGTCATCCAGGACCCAGATTTTGAGTTTATCTTTCGGCCAGTCGATACCCAGCGCGGCGTAAATCGTGTTTTTTACCACGCTCAGGTCTTCGTTGTAGGTCGGCACGAAGAGATCGACAGACGGCCATTGTGACGTGTCTTTTGGCAGCGGAACCGGCTGACGGTTGAGCGGCCAGATGACCTGGAAATACCCCAGCACCAGTACAACCCAGGCGTACGTTTCCGCAAACAGCAGAACCAGACCGCACACCAGGCTGACCGGGTCATCCCAGTTAAGCGTTGAGGTGTAACGCCACCAGATGTAGCGACAGGAGACGGTCAGCGACAGCACTATCAGCATCAGGGCGGAGAAGCGTCCCGGAATACGGCGCACCAGCAATGCCACGCCCCACAGCAGGATCAGGAAGGTGAACTGCGCCAGAGGGTTAAAGGGCTGCGTAATACAGACCAGGGCCAGAATGAGCGAGAAAACGACGATTACGCCGAGTATAAAACGCCGCAAGCCCGGGTGCAGATGCCCGAGCTCTTTATGGTTATCCAGATGGCTGGTCTTGTCACCCACGCGGTCAGGCAAACTGTCCAGCCACTGGTGGTAGCGCTCACGTAAATGTTGCACGCGGGAGAAGCTGCGCCAGCGCGGCGCTTTGTGTTCTGAGCGGGACGACGTGGCCACCAGCCAGACAGCCTGAATGATATAACGCGCCGGATCCAACGGCCGCGGGCGGTCGGGATGAATATGCGGATATAACTCACTGTGCTGCGCACGAATGCGCTGCCAGCGCGGGTGTTCGAGGGGAATGAACGTCCAGGCCAGAATCATCCAGAAGCAGCCGAGCGCGGCGCTGAATGCCGAAGCTCCGTGCCGGCGAAAATGCCGGTAATGTTCGCTCAGACGCGAACTGACCGGCGGGATGAGTAACCAGCTGGCGAGACGGCTCATACAGAACTCCCTGCAGGCTCTGCCCCTTTGGCAAAGTGCAGCAGACACCAGTTCGCCAGCGTCAGGATCTCTTCTGCCGCCAGGGAATCGCTGCGGTATTCACCGAGTGGCTGTTTGGAGGCAAGGCATTCCGCCATGCCCTCATCACGATGGATAACAATCGGCAGCAGACGGCGCTGGCTTTGCAGCCAAACCTGATACAGATCGTCCTGGATCTGGCTGCCAATGCGTAAATCGTTAATCAGGATATGACCATTTTCAGGCAACCCTTGCTGATGCAGACGGATATGGCAATTCGCGTCGACGTTCACAATCGACAGCACGCGATCGCACTGCGCCATAAGCTGTCGGGTCAGCGTGCCGGCGCCGTGCGGCAGATCCAGAAGGATCCACTTATAATGGCCTTTTTCTTTCAGCTCCTGCAGCGCGACGGTGAACTGGGAAAACAGACGCTGATAGGCAGCTTCATTTTCACGCTCGGTAGTGGTCAATTGGCCAAAGGGCAGTACATCAAGCTGCGAGGTATAACGCATACCCGCATCGCGCCAGTCTTTATCATCAAGCAGCGCGCGAGCCCAACCCTCTGTACGCGTAAAGTCGACATTAAACGACATGCGCAGCAAATTATCGGCACAGGCGTCAATCACCAATACCGATTCACCTAAAAGCTGTAATGACCACGCCAGCGCCGCGGTAACGGATGTTGTACCTACTCCACCACGGACGCCCTGTAATCCTAGTATGGCCATCAATGGCTCCCTTATTGTTGTTGGGCAAATTCAGCTAATAGCGGCCAACGTTTAATAGCCGCGGCCAACTGTTCCCGCTGGGAAATGTCGGTGTAATCTATTTCAGGTAATGAAAACGCCTGCGTCAGCGCCAGAAAGTCGTTCTGGAATGTGTAACCCAGGGTTGAGTCGACTGGGGTGCCGGGTTCGTTATTATCCATTCTATTCCATCCCTTTGAGTAAAATCGCACAATCAGAAGTAGCGAGGCTTCCTGCCCTATCAAATTTCATTTACATGCTAAATCTGATGTTCTTTAATTTCAATGTTAGGTTTATTTCTACGCTTTCGCTAGTAAACTGAGATACAGAGAAATTAAACGAAAAGAGGGACACCGTGGACTCCATATTTTCTATTGGCATCCAGTCATTATGGGACGAATTGAGCCACATGCCAGTCGGAGGAGTCTGGTGGATTAATACGGATCGTAATGAAGATGCTATCAGTCTGGTAAACAAGACAATTGCCGCTCAGGGCAAGGATTCCCGCGTGGCCGTCGTGAGCATGGGCGAAGAGCCAAAGAAAATTATCACCCTTGAAAACGATCGCGGTCCGCAGACGGTGCGATTATTTTCCATGCCTGCGGAGGCCGATAGTCTATACTTTTTGTCCCGCGACATTCAGTGCTCTATTGATCCGGATCACTATCTGGTGATTCTGAAATGCTCAAATAACGCCCTGCAAAATATCCCTGCTGAAAAACTACTGCCCTGGCTGGAAAAAATCAATAAATGGGCAAAATTTCAAAATTGCACGCTATTGATAGTCAATCCTGGCAGTAATAATGACAAACTGTTTTCCCTTTTAATGGGCGAATATCGCTCCCTGTTTGGTCTGGCGAGTCTTCGGAACCAGGCAGACAGCTATCTCTACGATATTGCGTTCTGGTGTAATGAAAAAGGCGTAAGCGCCAGACAACAGCTCACCCTTAAACATATTGAGGGCGAATGGCACCTGGCGCAGCAGGAAGAAACCGTGGTGCAACCGCGCAGCGATGAAAAACGAATCCTGAGCCATATTGCCGTTTTAGAAGGGGCACCTGCGCTCTCGGAAAATTGGTCGTTGTTTGATTCTAACGAAGCGCTTTTTAATGAAGCTCGCACAACTCAGGCGGCAACCATTGTTTTTTCGCTCATGCAAAATAACCAGATTGAAACGCTGGCGCGACAGATCCACACCTTACGTCGCCAGCGCGGAAGCGCCTTAAAAATAGTGGTGCGCGAAAATAACACCAGCCTTCGCGCCACGGATGAGCGCCTGCTTCTGGGCTGCGGTGCCAATATGGTGATTCCGTGGAATGCGCCGTTATCACGCTGCCTGACGCTTCTCGAAAGCGTTCAGGGTCAGCAGTTCAACCGTCACGTACCGGAAGATATCTCCACCCTGCTCTCCATGACGCAGCCGATGAAGCTGCGTGGATACCAGAAATGGGATACCTTCTGCGACGCCGTCGGCAACATGATGAGCAACACGCTGCTTCCTGCAGACGGGAAAGGGGTGATGGTTGCCCTGCGCCCGGTACCGGGTATCCGCGTTGAACAGGCGCTCACCTTGTGCCGCCCGAACCGCACAGGAGACATCATGACCATCGGCGACAACCGCCTGGTGCTGTTCTTGTCTTTCTGCCGGATAAACGATCTTGATACCGCCCTTAACCATATCTTCCCCCTGCCAACCGGGGATATTTTCTCGAACCGTATGATCTGGTTCGAAGATAATTCTATCAGTGCAGAGCTGGTGCAGATGCGCGCCCTTGAGCCTGAACAATGGGCGAAACCGCTCACCGTGAAGAGCGATGCCAAACCGATTCTCAACGCCCGACATGACGGACACGTCTGGCGGCGAATACCGGAACCCCTTCGCCTGTTAACTGAGAATGGGGAGAACGCACCATCATGAATATCAGCGATATCATTCAACTGGTCGTATTCTGTGCGCTGATCTTTTTCCCGCTTGGCTACTATGCACGCCATTCCATACGCCGTATCCGCGATACGGCCAGAGTGCTGTTTGTAAAACCTCGCTATGTAAAACCAGCCGGAACACTGACACGGGCATCACACGTCAAGGCAGACCGAAAACATGACTAATTCTACCTATACCGCTTCGTCACCATCGCCGCTCTGGCAATACTGGCGCGGCCTTTCCGGCTGGAACTTCTACTTTCTGGTGAAGTTTGGTCTGCTGTGGGCAGGCTATCTGAATTTCCATCCCCTGCTCAACCTGGTGTTTATGGCTTTCCTGCTGATGCCTTTACCCAATATCAGGCTGCATCGCTTGCGTCACTGGATTGCTATCCCTGTCGGCTTTGCTCTGTTCTGGCATGACACCTGGCTGCCGGGACCGGACAGCATTATGAGTCAGGGTTCGCAGGTGGCAGGGTTTAGCGCCAGCTATGTCCTTGACCTGACCGAGCGCTTTATTAACTGGCAAATGATAGGTGCCGTCTTTGTGCTGCTGGTAGCCTGGCTGTTCCTGTCACAATGGATCCGCGTCACGGTATTTGTCGTCGCCATTATGATCTGGCTGAACGTGCTGACGCTTGCAGGTCCAGACTTCTCCCTGTGGCCCGCGGGTCAACCCACGACCACGGTGACCACTACCGGGGGAAGTGCAGCGGCAACCGTCACGACAGCAGGTGATACGCCTGTGGTCGGCGATATCCCGACGCAGACCGCACCGCCGACGTCCACTAACCTGAACGCCTGGCTCTCCAGCTTCTATACCGCGGAAGATAAACGTCAGACCAAATTCCCGGAAGCCCTGCCGGCGGATGCTCAGCCGTTTGAGCTGCTGGTGATCAACATCTGTTCACTCTCCTGGGCTGACGTCGATGCCGCGGGTTTGATGTCTCACCCGCTGTGGTCCCATTTCGATATCCAGTTTAAAGACTTTAACTCTGCCACCTCGTACAGCGGCCCGGCGGCAATTCGCCTGCTTCGTGCAAGCTGCGGTCAGACATCGCATAAGAACCTGTATCAACCCGCCGGCAACCAGTGTTATCTGTTCGATAACCTCTCAAAACTGGGCTTCACGCAGCATCTGATGCTGGGACATAACGGCCAGTTCGGTAACTTCCTGAAAGAGGTGCGCGAACAGGGTGGTATGCAGGCACAGCTGATGGATCAAACCGGACTGCCGGTCACTCTGCTGGGCTTTGACGGTTCACCTGTTTATGACGATACCGCCGTGCTGCAACGCTGGCTGAAGACCATCGAAAAAGACAGTAATCCGCGCAGTGCAACGTTCTACAACACGCTGCCGCTTCACGATGGTAACCACTTCCCTGGCGTGAGCAAAACGGCAGATTATAAAGTTCGTGCGCAGAAATTCTTCGATGAACTGGACGCGTTCTTTACGGTGCTGGATAAATCGGGCCGTAAAGTGATGGTGGTTGTGGTACCTGAACACGGCGCCGCGCTGAAAGGCGACAGAATGCAGGTGTCAGGTCTGCGTGATATCCCTAGCCCGTCTATTACCAACGTACCGGCAGGCATTAAATTCTTTGGTATGAAGGCACCTCATCAGGGCGCACCGATTGAGATCGCTCAGCCAACCAGCTATCTGGCCATTTCAGAACTGGTTGCCCGCGCGGTTGACGGCAAACTGTTTGTGGAAGACAGCGTGAACTGGGATCAGCTCACCAGTAACCTGCCGCAAACTGCCGAAGTCTCTGAGAACGCGAACGCGGTTGTGATTCAGTATCAGAATAAACCGTACGTTCGCCTGAACGGTGGAGACTGGGTACCTTATCCGCAGTAAACCGCATTTCCCTCTCCCCCCAAGGGAGAGGGCTCACCCGTTCCGTTATGGCTGCTCAGCAAGCCATACAAGCATTTTCAGGCTTGCGGAGTAGTAATCATCCTTTGCAGTGATCTCGGGTTCTCCGGATGGCTGTCCCATCGTTAAATCACGTACCGCCAGCAGCCCCCCTTCCATCATGTAAGGCGCATATTCATTGGTCGTCACGTTTACCCATGCGGGAGTTTGTTCGCGGGGGAACTGACCGAACCAGGCTCGCCACGGCGTTAACAGCGGGCTCTTCTTATCAGACCAGGCCAGGTAAAGTGGAATGCGGATCGCGTCGTAGCTCATCCGTGGCGGCCAGGCTTTGGCCGGGGACAGCGTGCCCGTAGAGCCCAGTGAGACCCAGTCCGTGGGAAGTCTGGCTTTACCCGATCCCATTTTTGCCAGCAAGCGATGGCCATCCTGAATCAACTTGCCCCAGACCGGCGAATGGCTGCGGCTGGCAAAGGCCTGCCAGGCCGGGAAGACGAAATAAGAGGGGTTTAGCACGATCTCACCGTCGAGGGTAAACCCCTGAACGCCGGGCAGCATCACGCGGTAACCCGCATAACGGGTCACGGTGTGGCTAATGAGTGCTTTCGTTATCGCATCCGATGCGGCGCTGTACTGTTTGTCATGCCAGCGCGTATCCGCTTTCAACAGCGCCCAGGCAATCAGGACATCGCCATCGGCGGCGTTATTTTTGTCAGCAATCGGGTTGGACTCGGCAGGGTTATAACGCCAGTAAAACAGACCATTTTCTTTGTTCTTCAGCGTACTGTCAGTCCATTTCCAGAGCTTATCAAACGTGGTTTTATCGTCGTTAGCCACCGCCATCAGCATAGCGAAGCCCTGGCCTTCAGTATGCGAAACATTGCCGTTGCCGGTATCGACAATCCGCCCTTCCGGCGTAAAGAAGCGTGCTTTGTAACTCTCCCAGGCCTGGCCCGCCTGAGAGAGGGGGGAGAACAGTAAACTCATCATGACGGCCAGAGCGGCGCATGCGGGTTTTCGCATAATGGGTTATTCCGCGCTGCGCAGTGAAATCTCACCGCCCACCCAGGGTTTAATCACGCCATCCTGTTCCAGGAGCAACGCGCCCTGTGCGTCGATGCCGCGGGAAATACCGTAGATCTCTTTATCACCAATCAGCAATTTCACCGGACGGTTAATAAAGTTATCCAGCTTTTCCCAACGGGACAGGAAGGATGCCAGCCCCTCTTGTTCAAAGAGCGAAAGCGAACTGCGTAATTCTTTAATCATACGCACGGCAAGGGTGTTGCGATCGATGGTGATCCCCGCTTCCTGCAGGTTGGTCCACGCCTGATTCACCACGTCATTTTGTACATTGCGCATCACCATATTGAGGCCGGCACCAATGACAATTTGCGCCGCGTCGCCTGTTTTACCCGTTAATTCAACGAGAATACCGGCAAGTTTACGATCGTTCAGATAAAGATCGTTTGGCCATTTCACCCGCACCTTATCAGCGCCCAGATCGTGCAGCACTTCTGCCATCACAATCCCGATGACCAGACTCAGGCCAACAGCAGCAGCGGGCCCCTGCTCCAGACGCCAGTACATGGAGAGATAGAGGTTGGCACCAAATGGCGAAAACCACTTGCGGCCTCGACGGCCACGCCCGGCCTGCTGGTACTCGGCTACACAGGCATCCCCGGAGGATAATTCGCTGAGTCGATCCATAAGGTACTGGTTGGTCGAATCGATCACCGGCAAGACCGCAACATTGCCATGCTCTACCTGGCTGCGGATCAGCTCTTCATTCAGCAGCTGAATCGGCTCCGGCAGGCTGTAGCCTTTTCCGGGTACCGTAAAGACATCGACACCCCAGTCGCGGAGGGTCTGGATATGCTTATTAATGGCGGCACGGCTCATGCCCAGGTGTTCACCCAGCTGCTCGCCGGAATGGAATTCACCGTCGGCAAGAATGCTTATCAGGGTTAAAGGGATAGTATTGTCCTTCACGCGATAACCTCCACGGCATTCACTTCACCCGTACGGCCAATGAAGCGGACCTCTGGCTCCAGCCAGACGTTAAATTTTTCGCCCACTTGCTGACGGACGTGATGGGCCAACCGGACAACATCCTCGCTGGTCGCATCGTTTTGATTAATCAGCACCAGAGCCTGCTGACGATGAACGGCCGCACCGCCCACGGAGGCGCCTTTTAACTGGCATTGATCGATAAGCCAGCCCGCGGCCAGCTTCACGCTACCATCCGCCTGTGGGTAATGGGGTGCGGCAGGCCAACCTGCAAGAAACGCTTGGGCGTTTTCGCTGCTGATAACCGGGTTTTTGAAGAAGCTTCCCGCATTTCCATTCACTTTAGGATCAGGAAGTTTGGTCGTGCGCATATGGCACACCGAGTCAAAAACATCACGGGCAGTCGCCGTTTCGGGATCGAGACGCGTTAAATCACCGTAGGTCAGCACCGGCTGCCAGTTTTTTGACAGACGCAGGCCTACGGCGACAATCACGTAGCGATCCTGATATTCATGCTTGAAAATACTGTCACGGTAGCCAAAACGGCACTGTTCAGCGGTTAAACGCTGAGCCGCGCCGGTCGCCAGCTCAATACAATCTACGTATTCACAAACGTGTTTCAGTTCGATGCCATAGGCACCGATATTTTGAATGGGGGATGATCCGGCGCAGCCAGGGATAAGGGCAAGGTTTTCCAGTCCTGGCATCCCTTTGTCCAGGGTGTATTGCACCAGATGATGCCAGTTTTCACCGGCGCCAACGTGCAGATGCCAGCTATCGGCGCGCTCTTCCACATCAATTCCCATGATGCGGTTAACGATCACCGTTCCCGCAAAATCATCGAGAAACAGGACATTACTTCCTTCGCCCAGAATCAGTACAGGTTCGTCTTGTTCTGTTGCGCTTTGCCAGGCATCCAGCAGCTGCTGTGCAGTATCGGCACGTACAATTTTATTAGCATTACGTTGAATGCCAAAGGTATTCCAGGGCTTAAGGGAGTGATTCATAGACGCTATCCTGAGACAAAAACCGGGATAGTTTACCGTATATACGGGGGGATAGGTGATTAGTTTAGAGCAACGAGGAAGGGATAAAAACGCAAAAAGGCCATCCTTTCGGATGGCCTCTTCACTTATTTGATGCCTGGCAGTTCCCTACTCTCACATGGGGAGACCCCACACTACCATCGGCGCTACGGCGTTTCACTTCTGAGTTCGGCATGGGGTCAGGTGGGACCACCGCGCTAAAGCCGCCAGGCAAATTCTGTTATCTGTATCAGCTGAAAATCGTCTCTCATCGCCAAAACATCTTCGGCGTTGTAAGGTTAAGCCTCACGGTTCATTAGTATCGGTTAGCTCAACGCATCGCTGCGCTTACACACCCGACCTATCAACGTCGTAGTCTTCAACGTTCCTTCAGGAGACTTAAAGTCTCAGGGAGAACTCATCTCGGGGCAAGTTTCGTGCTTAGATGCTTTCAGCACTTATCTCTTCCGCATTTAGCTACCGGGCAGTGCCATTGGCATGACAACCCGAACACCAGTGATGCGTCCACTCCGGTCCTCTCGTACTAGGAGCAGCCCCCCTCAATTCTCCAGCGCCCACGGCAGATAGGGACCGAACTGTCTCACGACGTTCTAAACCCAGCTCGCGTACCACTTTAAATGGCGAACAGCCATACCCTTGGGACCTACTTCAGCCCCAGGATGTGATGAGCCGACATCGAGGTGCCAAACACCGCCGTCGATATGAACTCTTGGGCGGTATCAGCCTGTTATCCCCGGAGTACCTTTTATCCGTTGAGCGATGGCCCTTCCATTCAGAACCACCGGATCACTATGACCTGCTTTCGCACCTGCTCGAGCCGTCACTCTCGCAGTCAAGCTAGCTTATGCCATTGCACTAACCTCCTGATGTCCGACCAGGATTAGCTAACCTTCGTGCTCCTCCGTTACTCTTTGGGAGGAGACCGCCCCAGTCAAACTACCCACCAGACACTGTCCGCAACCCGGATTACGGGTCTACGTTAGAACACCAGCCATTAAAGGGTGGTATTTCAAGGTTGGCTCCACGCAGACTGGCGTCCACGCTTCAAAGCCTCCCACCTATCCTACACATCAAGGACCAGTGTTCAGTGTCAAGCTATAGTAAAGGTTCACGGGGTCTTTCCGTCTTGCCGCGGGTACACTGCATCTTCACAGCGAGTTCAATTTCACTGAGTCTCGGGTGGAGACAGCCTGGCCATCATTACGCCATTCGTGCAGGTCGGAACTTACCCGACAAGGAATTTCGCTACCTTAGGACCGTTATAGTTACGGCCGCCGTTTACCGGGGCTTCGATCAAGAGCTTCGCGTTGCCGCTAACCCCATCAATTAACCTTCCGGCACCGGGCAGGCGTCACACCGTATACGTCCACTTTCGTGTTTGCACAGTGCTGTGTTTTTAATAAACAGTTGCAGCCAGCTGGTATCTTCGACTGATTTCAGCTCCACCCGCAGGGGCTTCACCTACATATCAGCGTGCCTTCTCCCGAAGTTACGGCACCATTTTGCCTAGTTCCTTCACCCGAGTTCTCTCAAGCGCCTTGGTATTCTCTACCTGACCACCTGTGTCGGTTTGGGGTACGATTTGATGTTACCTGATGCTTAGAGGCTTTTCCTGGAAGCAGGGCATTTGTTACTTCAGCACCGTAGTGCCTCGTCATCACACCTCAGCGTTAATAAGGTACCGGATTTACCTGGAACCTCCGCCTACATGCTTAAACCGGGACAACCGTCGCCCGGCTAACATAGCCTTCTCCGTCCCCCCTTCGCAGTAACACCAAGTACAGGAATATTAACCTGTTTCCCATCGACTACGCCTTTCGGCCTCGCCTTAGGGGTCGACTCACCCTGCCCCGATTAACGTTGGACAGGAACCCTTGGTCTTCCGGCGAGCGGGCTTTTCACCCGCTTTATCGTTACTTATGTCAGCATTCGCACTTCTGATACCTCCAGCACCCCTCACAGGACACCTTCAACGGCTTACAGAACGCTCCCCTACCCAACAACGCATAAGCGTCGCTGCCGCAGCTTCGGTGCATGGTTTAGCCCCGTTACATCTTCCGCGCAGGCCGACTCGACCAGTGAGCTATTACGCTTTCTTTAAATGATGGCTGCTTCTAAGCCAACATCCTGGCTGTCTGTGCCTTCCCACATCGTTTCCCACTTAACCATGACTTTGGGACCTTAGCTGGCGGTCTGGGTTGTTTCCCTCTTCACGACGGACGTTAGCACCCGCCGTGTGTCTCCCGTGATAACATTCTTCGGTATTCGTAGTTTGCATCGGGTTGGTAAGCCGGGATGGCCCCCTAGCCGAAACAGTGCTCTACCCCCGAAGATGAGTTCACGAGGCGCTACCTAAATAGCTTTCGGGGAGAACCAGCTATCTCCCGGTTTGATTGGCCTTTCACCCCCAGCCACAAGTCATCCGCTAATTTTTCAACATTAGTCGGTTCGGTCCTCCAGTTAGTGTTACCCAACCTTCAACCTGCCCATGGCTAGATCACCGGGTTTCGGGTCTATACCCTGCAACTTAACGCCCAGTTAAGACTCGGTTTCCCTTCGGCTCCCCTATACGGTTAACCTTGCTACAGAATATAAGTCGCTGACCCATTATACAAAAGGTACGCAGTCACCCCATAAAAGAGGCTCCCACTGCTTGTACGTACACGGTTTCAGGTTCTTTTTCACTCCCCTCGCCGGGGTTCTTTTCGCCTTTCCCTCACGGTACTGGTTCACTATCGGTCAGTCAGGAGTATTTAGCCTTGGAGGATGGTCCCCCCATATTCAGACAGGATACCACGTGTCCCGCCCTACTCTTCGAGTTCACAGCCTGTGTGCTTTCGTGTACGGGACTTTCACCCTGTACCGTGCGACTTTCCAGACGCTTCCACTAACACACAAGCTGATTCAGACTCTGGGCTGCTCCCCGTTCGCTCGCCGCTACTGGGGGAATCTCGGTTGATTTCTTTTCCTCGGGGTACTTAGATGTTTCAGTTCCCCCGGTTCGCCTCGTTAACCTATGTATTCAGTTAACGATAGTGTGACGGATCACACTAGGTTTCCCCATTCGGACATCGCCGGGTCAAAGGTTCATATCACCTCGCCGGCGCTTTTCGCAGATTAGCACGTCCTTCATCGCCTCTGACTGCCAGGGCATCCACCGTGTACGCTTAGTCGCTTAACCTCACAACCCGAAGATGTTTCTTTCGATTCATCACCGGCTTGCGAAAATTTGAGAGACTCGAACACACATTAACTGTGTGTCGTTTCAATTTTCAGCTTGATCCAGATTTTTAAAGAGCAAAACTTCGCAGTGCACCTTTTCAGGTTCACTCTGAAGTTTTCTTGTTTTCGCAGTAAAAGATGGTGGAGCTATGCGGGATCGAACCGCAGACCTCCTGCGTGCAAAGCAGGCGCTCTCCCAGCTGAGCTATAGCCCCATCGTATGACCAACCTCTTCAAATCTGCATGACAGATTTGGTAGGCCTGAGTGGACTTGAACCACCGACCTCACCCTTATCAGGGGTGCGCTCTAACCACCTGAGCTACAAGCCTGTAGAGGTTTTTTACTGCTGTTTTTCATCAGACAATCTGTGTGAGCACTACAAAGGCAGGTTCTTTAAGGTAAGGAGGTGATCCAACCGCAGGTTCCCCTACGGTTACCTTGTTACGACTTCACCCCAGTCATGAATCACAAAGTGGTAAGCGCCCTCCCGAAGGTTAAGCTACCTACTTCTTTTGCAACCCACTCCCATGGTGTGACGGGCGGTGTGTACAAGGCCCGGGAACGTATTCACCGTAGCATTCTGATCTACGATTACTAGCGATTCCGACTTCATGGAGTCGAGTTGCAGACTCCAATCCGGACTACGACGCACTTTATGAGGTCCGCTTGCTCTCGCGAGTTCGCTTCTCTTTGTATGCGCCATTGTAGCACGTGTGTAGCCCTACTCGTAAGGGCCATGATGACTTGACGTCATCCCCACCTTCCTCCAGTTTATCACTGGCAGTCTCCTTTGAGTTCCCGGCCGGACCGCTGGCAACAAAGGATAAGGGTTGCGCTCGTTGCGGGACTTAACCCAACATTTCACAACACGAGCTGACGACAGCCATGCAGCACCTGTCTCAGAGTTCCCGAAGGCACCAAAGCATCTCTGCTAAGTTCTCTGGATGTCAAGAGTAGGTAAGGTTCTTCGCGTTGCATCGAATTAAACCACATGCTCCACCGCTTGTGCGGGCCCCCGTCAATTCATTTGAGTTTTAACCTTGCGGCCGTACTCCCCAGGCGGTCGACTTAACGCGTTAGCTCCGGAAGCCACGCCTCAAGGGCACAACCTCCAAGTCGACATCGTTTACGGCGTGGACTACCAGGGTATCTAATCCTGTTTGCTCCCCACGCTTTCGCACCTGAGCGTCAGTCTTTGTCCAGGGGGCCGCCTTCGCCACCGGTATTCCTCCAGATCTCTACGCATTTCACCGCTACACCTGGAATTCTACCCCCCTCTACAAGACTCTAGCCTGCCAGTTTCGAATGCAGTTCCCAGGTTGAGCCCGGGGATTTCACATCCGACTTGACAGACCGCCTGCGTGCGCTTTACGCCCAGTAATTCCGATTAACGCTTGCACCCTCCGTATTACCGCGGCTGCTGGCACGGAGTTAGCCGGTGCTTCTTCTGCGGGTAACGTCAATTGCTGCGGTTATTAACCACAACACCTTCCTCCCCGCTGAAAGTACTTTACAACCCGAAGGCCTTCTTCATACACGCGGCATGGCTGCATCAGGCTTGCGCCCATTGTGCAATATTCCCCACTGCTGCCTCCCGTAGGAGTCTGGACCGTGTCTCAGTTCCAGTGTGGCTGGTCATCCTCTCAGACCAGCTAGGGATCGTCGCCTAGGTGAGCCGTTACCCCACCTACTAGCTAATCCCATCTGGGCACATCTGATGGCAAGAGGCCCGAAGGTCCCCCTCTTTGGTCTTGCGACGTTATGCGGTATTAGCTACCGTTTCCAGTAGTTATCCCCCTCCATCAGGCAGTTTCCCAGACATTACTCACCCGTCCGCCACTCGTCACCCGAGAGCAAGCTCTCTGTGCTACCGTTCGACTTGCATGTGTTAGGCCTGCCGCCAGCGTTCAATCTGAGCCATGATCAAACTCTTCAATTTAAGTTTGATGCTCGTGAATTAAACTTCGTAATGAATTACGTATGTTCACTCAGAGACTTGGTATTCATTTAGTGTCCGAAGACATTAAGAATCCATGTCACTTTGAGTGCCCACACAGATTGTCTGATAAATTGTTAAAGAGCAGTTGCGACGCGGCTTACAGCTCACCGTCGCGAGGTCACGTATATTACGTTTTCCTCATTCAGAGTCAAGCATTTATTTTTGCTTTTCTCTGTTGGTGTTCATCTCTGAACCCCGCTAACCCGGCGGCGTGTGTGCCGTTGTTCCGTGTCAGTGGAGGCGCATTATAGGGAGTTATTCTGAAGTGACAAGCACAAAATACAAAAAACTTTTCGTTCGCTCACTTTTCAAACTTCACGCCTATTTAAGCCGCGAATCGCCTGATAAATGTGCGATCTCCCGCGCAAAACTGGCGACCTGCGACCAGTCGGTATACACCACCTCTTTGCGCGTATCGGTTTCGCCACCGGTCATCTTCATAATGAGGCGAATCATAAAGCGGTCATACCAGCGATAGCGCGGATAACGCAGCGCGCCGGCAAAGACGGCGCTGATGTCCGGCTGCCACGGAGAGCTCAACAGAAACTTGCGCGTATAGCTGTTGGTCTGCGGCGTACGTTTCTCAGGTTTACGCGCCACCAGATTGACCGAGTAAAAAGCCCCGGGCAGTTTATTGAGCACTGCCGTATGCTTTTTCACAAAACGATCCAGCGCCGGATGGAAATGCCCGTAACGAATAGACGCGCCAATAACCACACGGTCGTAATCCTGCCAGGCTATCTGCTCCGTGCGGTTCAGGTTCACCACATCAGAGTAAATCCCCAGCTCTTTTAATTCTGAAGCCAGATATGAGGCAATCTCACGCGTTTGCCCATCCCGCGTAGAGAAAAGAATAAGTGTTTTCACCGACGACTCCTTACTCGCGCCAGAATGTTGGGGTGAACAGCACCAGCAGCGTAAAGACCTCCAGACGACCAAACAGCATGTTGGCGATGAGGATCCATTTCGCGACCGGGTTCATACTGGCAAAGTTATCCGCCACAACCCCCAGGCCAGGCCCGAGGTTATTCAACGTTGCAACGACGGAAGCAAAGGCAGAGAAATCATCCACCCCCGTCGCGATAATCGCCAGCATACTGACGATGAAGACCAGCGCATAGGCCGAGAAGAACCCCCACACCGCTTCAAGAATACGTTCCGGCAGGGCACGGTTACCCAGTTTGATGCTGTAAACCGCGTTCGGGTGGACCAGACGTTTAAGTTCACGGTTCCCCTGCTTAAACAACAGCAGAATACGAATCACCTTCAGGCCACCGCCCGTCGACCCCGCACAACCCCCGATGAACGCAGAACACAGCAGCAGTACCGGCAGGAACAGCGGCCAGCGCGCAATACTGTCCGTTGTAAAACCGGCGGTGGTTGCCATCGACACCACCTGGAAGAATGCCTGATTTAACGTAGTCAACGCGGAGTTATAGACATCGTGGAACCACAACACCACGGTACAGATGATGACCAGCGTAAGCTGGACACCAATGAACATGCGAAACTCCGGGTCACGCCAGTACACCTTCAGGCTACGCCCGCTGAGTAAGGAGAAGTGCAGACCGTAGTTACAGCCGGAAATCAGCAGGAAGATGGCAATGATCGTGTTAATGGTGGGGCTGTCGAAGTAACCCACGCTGGCATCGTGGGTCGAGAACCCGCCGATGGCGATCGTCGCAAAGCTGTGCCCGATAGCGTCGAATGCAGGCATCCCGGCAAACCATAACGCTAACGCACAGGCGACCGTCAGTAAGACATAGATAAGCCACAGGGTTTTCGCCGTCTCGGCTATGCGCGGGCGCATCTTGTTATCTTTCAGTGGGCCCGGCATTTCCGCACGGTAGAGCTGCATCCCCCCGACGCCGAGAATAGGCAGGATGGCCACGGCCAGGACGATGATCCCCATCCCCCCGAACCATTGCAGCATCTGGCGATAAAAGAGAATGGCGTGCGGTAAGGAATCTAGCCCGACTAGCGTGGTCGCCCCGGTCGTCGTTAAACCCGAGAACGATTCAAAAAACGCATCCGTGACGGTCAGATTAGGCTGCTCAGAGAAGATAAAGGGTAGCGCACCCACGCTTCCCAGCACTGTCCAGAACAGAACAACAATCAGAAACCCTTCGCGAGATTTCAGCTCACCCTTTTGACGACGGTTTGGCCACCACAGCAGAGAGCCAATCGCCAGCGCGACAAAGAAGGTCTGGGTAAATGCCCGCCCCGCGCCGTCCCGGTAGATAAGCGCTACCAGTCCTGGGAGAATCATCGTCCCGGAAAAAAGTATGACCAGCAGTCCAACGATTCGGGTAATGGCACGAAAATGCATCTCTGCCGCTTCCTTTGGTATTCAAAAAAGTGAGGTGGGGATTATTCTTCAATCGGCAGCAATTGCAACGAACCGCGACTAAAATCCGCCAGCTTTGCTGAAAAAGCAGCCAGTTCCGCCTGCGGAAGCGCCACACGCAGTTGCACCATTGCCTGATAGTCACTGTGCGCGATGACGCCGTTAAACTGCTTTAGCAATGCCTCAATGCCGGATAACTGGCCATAATCGCACAGTAAAGTATATTCGGTGAGCGGCGTTTTGCGGGTGGTAATCAGCATATTCAGTGCCTGCTGAACCCCACCGCCATACGCTTTAACCAGTCCACCCGTGCCTAATAAAATACCGCCGTAGTAGCGAACGACCACGGCGGTGATTTCACCCACGCCGCTGCCCATCAACTGGGAGAGCATGGGTTTACCGGCTGTGCCTGCCGGTTCACCGTCATCGGAAAACCCCAGCTGTTGTGAATCGTTCGGCGGCCCTGCCACCCACGCCACGCAATGGTGACGTGCGTCAGGGTGCTGCGCGCGAACGGACTCAACAAACGCTTTTGCCGCCTCAACGCCGTCGGTATGTGCCAGCAGCGTAATGAATCGACTCTTCTTAATTTCCTCAACAAAGGTGACCGGTTCAGCCGGTATCAGCCAGCTATCCATCAGGCCAGCTTCAGGTCTCGCGTCATATTCTCAATACCGTTTTCGTGGATCACCACGTTATCTTCGATACGAATACCGCCAAACGGTTTCAGCGCTTCAATTTTGTCCCAGTTGAAGTGCTTGCTGAACGGGCCTTCACGCCATGGCGCTAACAGCGATTCGATAAAGTAGATACCCGGCTCGATGGTCAGCACCATACGCGGCTCAAGAATACGCGTGCAGCGCAGGTAAGGATATTTAGACGGCGCGGCCAGGTGCGTACCGGTATCATCCTGCATAAAACCGGCAACATCATGAACCTGCAGACCCAGCGGGTGACCAATACCGTGCGGCATGAACGGCCCGGTCAGATCGTTTTCTACCATCGCCTCTTCGCTCATATCTTTCACGATCTGGTGCTTACGCAGCAGTTTAGCGATGCGCTGATGGAACTGGATGTGGTAATCCACATAGCTGGTTCCCGCTTTCATGGTGCCAATAAGTGCCAGTTGCTCATCGTTAACGTCTTTAATCAACTGTGCAAAATCGGTATCCGCATTTGCCGCCCAGGTGCGGGTCAGGTCGGCCGCATAGCCGTTGTACTCTGCCCCGGCGTCCAACAGGAAGCTGCGCATCTCGGATGGCACCTGGTGATCGAGCCTGGTGTAGTGCAGAACGGACGCATGCTCATTCAGCGCGACGATGTTGCTGTAAGGGACATCAGTGTCACGGTGGCCGGTGGCGGTCAGATACGCCTGGTTAATATCGAACTCGCTCATGCCAGACTGGAACGCTTCATGCGCAGCACGGTGACCATTTACCGCCGTTTTTTGCGCTTCACGCATGCAGTAAAGTTCGTAGTCGGTCTTATAAGCGCGATAGTAGTGCAGATAATCCAGAACCCCTTTCGGATTGAGTTTATCCGCCGGAATATCCAGACCGAGCGCACGCTCGGGAACCGGGCCAATATAAGCAATGTTGCCGCGCCCGGCTGGCAGGAGGCTGCCAATGCCATCGGCTTTTGGTAAAGCGATAACGTCCACTTCTTCCGTCCAGAAGCTGGTCGGCAGCGGCTCAACGTTGTGCCAGTAATCGACAGGCAGATAGAACCACAGTTTCGGCTTGTTCACCCCGTCCACCAGCAACCAGCAATTTGGGACCTGCGTGACCGGCACCCAGGCTTTGAACTGCGGGTTGACCTTAAACGGATACGCATGGTCATCCAGGAAGGTGTTAATCAGCTCTCCGGAGTGGATTAACAGCGCATCCAGCTTAAAGCGCGCCAGTACATCACGGGTACGTTCCTGTAGGGTAACGATATGATTTTTATAAAGCGAAGCCAGTGAGTCCATCTTTCTTCCTTTCATTTTTCTGAGCTCAAGTCATCGCATCTTAGCACACCTGACTCCGACTGCGTGATTTCCACCGACCGTGATCAATGCAGCAATTTCTTAATGAGAAATTTGCATTTTATTAACATAAATCCCACACTCCGTCTCATCTGGTATGACCAGATCCACTTGCTGGATTCAGGAGACTGACATGCTCTACAAAGGCGACACCCTGTACCTCAACTGGCTGGAAGATGGCATTGCCGAACTGGTGTTCGATGCCCCCGGCTCAGTCAACAAGCTTGATACCGCGACGGTGGCCAGTCTTGGCCAGGCGCTGGATGTGCTTGAAAAACAATCTGAATTAAAAGGACTGCTGCTGCGCTCAAACAAAGCGGCTTTTATTGTCGGTGCAGATATCACCGAATTCCTTTCACTGTTCCAGGTCCCGGAAGAACAGCTGAGCCAGTGGCTGCACTTTGCCAACAGCGTCTTTAATCGTCTGGAAGATTTGCCTGTTCCGACAGTCTCCGCCGTTAACGGCTACGCGCTGGGCGGCGGCTGCGAGTGCGTGCTGGCAACCGACTATCGTCTGGCCACGCCAGACCTGCGCATCGGCCTGCCGGAAACAAAGCTGGGCATCATGCCAGGCTTTGGCGGTTCCGTACGTATGCCACGCATGCTGGGTGCCGATAGCGCCCTGGAGATTATCGCCGCCGGTAAAGATGTCGGGGCGGAACAGGCGCAGAAAATAGGCCTGGTGGACGGTGTGGTTAAACCAGAAAAACTGATTGAAGGCTCCCTCGCCATTCTGCATCAGGCCATTAATGGCGACCTCGACTGGAAAGCCAAACGTCAGCCGAAGCTGGAACCGTTGAAACTCAGCAAAATTGAAGCCGCCATGAGCTTCACCATCGCCAAAGGGATGGTGTTGCAGACGGCAGGCAAACACTACCCCGCGCCCATTACCGCCGTTAAAACGATTGAAGCCGCAGCCCGCTTTGGCCGTGATGAAGCGCTGAAACTGGAAAACCAAAGCTTTGTTCCGCTGGCGCACACTAATGAAGCTCGCGCACTGGTGGGCATCTTCCTGAACGATCAATTCGTGAAAGGTAAGGCGAAACAGCTGACCAAAAATGTTGAGACGCCAAAACAGGCGGCGGTACTCGGTGCAGGCATTATGGGCGGCGGCATCGCTTATCAGTCGGCCTGGAAAGGCGTGCCTGTGGTGATGAAAGACATCAACGAGAAATCCCTGACGCTGGGCATGACCGAAGCGGCCAAGCTGCTGAATAAACAGCTGGAACGCGGCAAAATTGACGGTCTGAAACTCTCAGGGGTGATCTCGACAATCCACCCGACCCTGGACTATAGCGGTTTCGACCGTGTGGATGTGGTCGTTGAAGCGGTCGTTGAGAACCCGAAAGTCAAAAAAGCGGTGCTGGCGGAAACCGAAGAGAAGGTTCGTCCTGATACCGTACTGGCCTCAAACACCTCCACCATCCCGATTAGCGAACTGGCAGGCGTTCTGAAGCGCCCGGAAAAGTTCTGCGGTATGCACTTCTTTAACCCGGTGCACCGTATGCCGCTTGTCGAAGTGATCCGTGGGGAAAAAACCTCTGACGAAACGATCGCCAAAGTCGTGGCATGGGCCAGCAAAATGGGCAAAACCCCAATCGTGGTCAACGACTGTCCGGGCTTCTTCGTCAACCGCGTGCTGTTCCCGTACTTCGCCGGTTTCAGCCAGCTCCTGCGCGACGGTGCGGATTTCCGCAAAGTCGACAAAGTGATGGAAAAACAGTTCGGCTGGCCGATGGGTCCGGCGTATCTGCTGGATGTGGTCGGCATTGACACCGCACACCACGCCCAGGCGGTGATGGCGGCAGGCTTCCCGCAGCGCATGCAGAAAGATTACCGCGACGCCATTGACGCCCTGTTTGACGCCAGCCGCTTTGGTCAGAAAAACGGCCTGGGCTTCTGGCGCTATAAAGAAGACAGCAAAGGTAAACCGAAGAAAGAAGAAGACGAGGCGGTGGATGGCCTGCTGGCCGACGTCAGCCAGCCGAAACGTGACTTCACCGACGATGAAATCATCGCCCGAATGATGATTCCAATGATCAACGAAGTGGTGCGTTGCCTGGAAGAAGGCATTATCGCCAGCCCGGCAGAAGCCGATATGGCGCTGGTGTACGGCCTCGGCTTCCCTCCGTTCCACGGCGGCGCGTTCCGCTGGCTGGATACGCTCGGCAGCGCCCGTTATCTCGATATGGCTCAGCAGTACCAGCACCTCGGCCCGCTGTATGACGTGCCGGAAGGTCTGCGTAACAAAGCGCGCCATAACGAACCCTATTACCCAGCAGTTGAGCCAGCCCGTCCGGTTGGCGAGCTGAAAACGGCTTAAGGAGTCACAATGGAAAAGGTTGTCATTGTTGATGCGATTCGCACCCCGATGGGCCGTTCAAAAGGCGGTGCATTCCGTAATGTGCGCGCGGAAGACCTCTCCGCGCACCTGATGCGTAGCCTGCTGGCGCGTAACCCGGCACTGGATCCCGCTGCGCTCGACGATATTTACTGGGGCTGTGTACAGCAAACCCTCGAACAGGGCTTTAACATCGCCCGTAACGCTTCGCTGCTGGCGGAGATCCCGCATTCAGTTCCGGCGGTGACCGTTAACCGTCTGTGTGGTTCGTCAATGCAGGCGCTGCACGACGCGGCACGCATGATCATGACCGGTGATGCGCAGGCCTGTCTGGTCGGCGGCGTGGAGCACATGGGCCACGTGCCGATGAGCCACGGGGTTGATTTCCACCCGGGTATGAGCCGTAACGTGGCGAAAGCGGCGGGAATGATGGGCCTGACCGCTGAGATGCTTTCCCGCCTCCACGGCATCAGCCGCGAAATGCAGGATACCTTTGCCGCGCGCTCCCACGCACGCGCCTGGGCCGCAACGCAGTCCGGCGCATTTAAGCATGAGATCATCCCAACCGGTGGTCACGATGCTGACGGCGTTTTGAAGCAGTTCAGCTACGATGAAGTGATTCGCCCGGAAACCACTGTAGAAACCCTTTCTACGCTGCGCCCGGCGTTTGACCCGGTCACCGGTACGGTAACGGCAGGCACCTCGTCTGCCCTATCTGACGGGGCCGCCGCGATGCTGGTGATGAGTGAAAGCCGTGCCCGCGAGTTAGGCCTGACGTCTCGTGCCCGGGTGCGTTCGATGGCGGTGGTGGGTTGCGATCCGTCCATTATGGGTTACGGTCCGGTGCCGGCCTCGAAGCTGGCGCTGAAAAAAGCAGGCTTAACCACCAGTGATATCGATCTGTTTGAGATGAACGAAGCCTTTGCCGCGCAGATCCTGCCGTGCATCAAAGATCTGGGCCTGATGGATCAGATAGACGACAAGATTAACCTCAATGGCGGCGCGATCGCCCTCGGTCACCCGCTGGGTTGTTCCGGGGCACGCATCAGCACCACGCTGATTAACCTGATGGAACGCAAAGACGCTCAGTTTGGTCTGGCGACGATGTGTATCGGGCTGGGTCAGGGTATCGCGACGGTATTTGAGCGAGTGTAAATCTTCGAGGGGTTCTTACAGCCAGTGTCGCCAGAACACGGCGGCACGCGAGCGGCGCCCGATGCGCTTACGGAAGTAAGGGATTCGGGTGAGCACGCGCAGCCATCGCAGTTATGGCGCCAGTGGCGAAGAGATAAAGTTTAGTTGCCGTTCTTCCCGCCTGTCAGGGGCGGGTTTTTTATTTAAATGAACGCGAACGCATCGCCGAAGAGACGGTCTTCACGCGCGTCACGTTCGTTGCAGAACAGGTCACGGGCAATTTTCGCCATCTCAAAACGGCCAGCAATATAGATATCATGTCCCGCCAGCGTGCCGTGATCCTGCAGCACCGCCGTCAGTACCGTACCGCTGCGCCCACGCCAGCCCTCTTCAGGCTGCTCCACCACCGGCTCAATGCGCAGGTGTGGATGATTGACGCTTAATGCTTCCAGTTCAGAGAGGTCGTAGAGATGTTTCTCTTCGCGGCCGCCCCAGTAGATGGTGATATCGCGATCCGGGTTACGCGCCAGGGCCGTCAGCAGGATAGAGCGCACATAAGAGAAACCCGTTCCCCCCGCAATCAGGATCAGCGGACGGTCTTCATCTTCACGCAGCCAGGCATCACCGTGAGGAATATCCACCACGATTTCACGTTCTTTCAGAATGCGGTCCATGACGGCCATCGCATACAGGTTAAGCTCAGACGCACCAATATGAAGCTCAATAAATTCCTGCTCTGCTGGCGTAGAAGCCATAGAGAAGGGACGCTTATCACGCTCATCCATCACGACCATCAAGTACTGACCGGCGCGGAAAGAGAATGCCGCTTCAGGCACTAAACGGACGCGATATACGGTGTCGGTGATAGCATCTACCGAGGTCACTTTACAGCTTAAGGTTGTCATTCGCTCTCTCTGTCGTGAAGTCTATAGGGCTTAACGGCCTGTTTCAGGTTTACCGTTATTCATTATGGCCAGTTCATCCCAGATCGCGTCAATGCGCGCGGTCACGGCAGGATCTTTTTTGATCGGTCGACCCCATTCACGCTCGGTTTCGCCGGGCCATTTGTTTGTGGCATCCAGTCCCATTTTTGAGCCAAGGCCGGAGACCGGCGAGGCAAAATCCAGATAATCTATCGGCGTGTTTTCGACTAACACCGTATCGCGCGCCGGATCCATTCGCGTAGTAATGGCCCAGATAACGTCATTCCAGTCGCGGGCGTTAACATCATCATCGCAGACAATAACAAATTTGGTATACATAAACTGGCGCAGGAAAGACCATACGCCCATCATCACGCGTTTAGCGTGACCAGGATATTGCTTCTTCATCGTCACCACCGCCAGGCGATACGAACACCCTTCCGGTGGCAGGTAAAAATCAACAATTTCCGGGAACTGCTTTTGCAGGATCGGCACAAACACTTCGTTCAGCGCCACTCCCAGTACCGCCGGTTCATCCGGTGGACGTCCGGTATAGGTGGAGTGGTAAATCGCATCTTCACGCTGGGTGATGTGCGTGACGGTAAACACCGGGAAGTTATCAACTTCGTTGTAATAGCCGGTGTGGTCACCGTATGGCCCTTCCGGTGCCATTTCGCCCTGCTCAAGGTAACCTTCCAGAACGATCTCCGCGCTGGCAGGAACTTCAAGGTCATTAGAAATACACTTCACGACTTCGGTTTTGGTTCCGCGCAGCAGGCCTGCAAAGGCATATTCGGACAGCGTATCCGGCACTGGCGTTACCGCCCCCAGAATCGTGGCCGGATCGGCGCCTAACGCAACGGAAACCGGGAAACGCTCGCCCGGGTGTTCAGCACACCACTCCTGGAAATCCAGGGCGCCGCCACGATGTGACAACCAGCGCATGATGAGCTTATTCTTGCCAATCAGCTGCTGGCGGTAAATACCCAGATTTTGTCGCTCTTTGTGCGGACCACGCGTGACGGTGAGCCCCCAGGTGATAAGCGGCGCAGCATCTTCAGGCCAGCATTGCATGACAGGAATTTTTGTCAGATCCACCGCATCGCCTTCCAGCACTTTCTGCTGACACGGTGCGCCGCGCAGACGTTTGGTTGGCATGTTTAGCACCTGCTTAAACTGCGGCAGTTTATCGAACAGATCGCGGAAACCTTTCGGTGGCTCTGGCTCTTTCAGAAACGCCAGCAGTTTACCCACTTCGCGCAGCGCCGTGACGTCCTCCTGTCCCATCCCCAACGCCACACGGCGCGGTGTACCAAACAGGTTGCATAGCACCGGCATCGAATACCCTTTTGGGTTTTCAAACAGTAAAGCGGGGCCACCGGCACGCAGGGTGCGGTCAGCAATTTCTGTCATTTCCAGATAAGGATCAACAGGAAGTGTAATGTGTTTGAGTTCGCCCTGCTTTTCCAGCAGCGTCAGGAAGTCGCGGAGATCGTGGTATTTCATGCAGTTAGTCATGGCCTCTCTGTAAGCGCTTCATTATACGGCGTAAGCCTGCTTGATGCTGTAATTTTGTTAAATTAGCGTGAACTTATGCATTCTGTTCCCTTTTCCCCCATTATAATCAACTTAGCGATCCCGCCAGGGTTTTGATATGCTTGCGCCCCGAACTAAGGGAAAGAGTGATTATGCAGGCCTGGTATTTACTGTATTGCAAACGCGGGCAACTTCAGCGCGCGCAGGAACATCTTGAACGTCAGTCTGTAAATTGCCTGACACCCGTGATCACGCTTGAAAAAATGCAGCGCGGGAAGCGCACGACCGTCAGTGAGCCATTATTCCCGAACTATCTGTTCGTTGAGTTCGACCCGGAAGTGATTCACACCACGACCATCAGCGCCACACGCGGTGTCAGCCACTTTGTGCGTTTTGGCGCTCACCCGGCCACGGTCCCGTCAACGGTGATTCATCAGCTTTCGGTGTACCAGCAACCTGAAGGCATCACCGATCCGGAAACCCCCTACGCAGGCGACAGCGTCGTCATCACTGAAGGGGCTTTCGAGGGCTTACAGGCGATTTTCGCCGAGCCTGACGGTGAAGCACGCTCCATGCTGTTGCTCAACCTGCTGAATAAGCAAGTATTGCAGAGCGTGAAAAACACCGACTTCCGCAAAGTTTAAACGTCTATCCCGAACAGGCGACGCACGTTGTCATCCGTCTGTGCGCAAAGCCAGTGCGGGTCTTCTCCGCGCCAGCGCGCTACGCTCTCAAGAATATGCCCCAGATAGGCCGGTTCGTTACGTCGAGAAGCCGGTTTGGGTTGCATATCTCGCGGCAGCAGATAAGGTGCGTCGGTTTCAACAAGCAAGCGGTCCGCCGGGATCACCGGCAACAGCTCGCGAAGCTCAAGCCCGCGACGTTCATCGCAAACCCAGCCGGTAATGCCCAGATATAACCCGCGTTCCAGACAATCCAGCGCTTCCTGCCGTGAACCGGTAAAGCAGTGCAGTACCGCACCGGGCAGTTTATCGAGCCAGGGTTCCAGTAAGGCGAGGAAGCGCTCATGCGCGTCACGGCAGTGCATAAACACAGGCATTCCAAGCTCCGCCGCCAGGGCGAGCTGGGCGGTGAAGGCGTTTTCCTGTTCGGCTGGTGTGGAAAAGTTACGGTTGAAATCGAGACCACATTCGCCAATGGCCACGACTTCAGGGGTTTTCGCCAGCCTGTGTATGATTTCAGCGCTCTGCGGCGTCCACTGGCTGCTGTCATGAGGATGCACGCCAGCGGTTGACCAGCAGCGATCATAGCGCTGAGCAAGCTGCTGCGCCTGCTCGCTTTCTTGCAGGTTGGTTCCCGTCAGGAGCAGCCCTTTCACCCCGGCGGCAAAAGCACGCGCGACGACTTCATCGCAGTCTTTCGCAAACTGCGAGCTGGTCAGGTTGAGTCCGATATCAAACATGCGATTCCCCATAGCACAACCGCCCTGACGGGCGGCTGGTTTTACTCTTCAGTGGTCTTTTCCGACGTATCGTCTTCGTCATCCGACCGACGCCCTTTTCCCACGTAGAAACGCGAGAAGAATACGCCGACTTCAAACAGACAATACATCGGTATTGCCAGCAGTGTTTGTGAGAAGACGTCAGGTGGTGTGAGCAGCATGCCAACCACAAACGCGCCGACCAGGATATACGGGCGCTTCTTACGCAGGTCATCAGGGGTCGTCACTCCTACCCAGCAAAGCAGCACAATGGCTACCGGCACTTCGAATGCCACGCCGAACGCCATAAACAGCGCCATCACAAAGCTGAGGTAGCTGGCGATATCCGTCGACACCTGAACCCCTTCCGGCGCGGTATGCGTCAGGAAGCCAAAGGCCAGCGGGAAGACAACAAAGTAGGCGAACGCCATGCCGATATAGAACAGCAGCGAGCTGGATACCAGCAGCGGGATCACCAGCTTGCGTTCATGCTTGTACAGCGCTGGCGCCACAAACGCCCACACCTGATAAAGAATGACCGGCGCAGAGGCAATCAGCGATACCCAGAAGGTGAGCTTAATAGGGGTAAAGAACGGTGATGCAACGTCGGTTGCGATCATCGTTGCCCCCAGCGGCATCTGCTTGATCAGCGGCGCAGAGACAACCTGGTAGATATCATTGGCGAAATAGACCAGGCATAAGAAAATGAGGAAAACCGCGATAATGCAGTTTAACAGGCGCTTACGCAGCTCTATGAGGTGCGTAATCAGCGGTTGGGTATCATCTACTGCCATGTTTACGCTTTATCACTCGACGAGGGGGATGATTCGGAAACAGGCTCGGCAGGCTTAACGTCAGCCGCTTTTACTACCGGTTCTTCCGGCTGCGCCTGTTTTTTCGGTTCAGATTCCTGCGGCGTTTGTTCAGGCGCGGTAGCCTGATGCTCCGCGCTGGCAGGCGTAACGCCCTCGCGCTGCGCTTCGCTGTCCTTCACCACCGGGTTGTGGATGGTGTTGGCTTCATCGCTCGCCTTTTCAGGATCGTTGACGCTGTAGGAGCGCTTCATGGATTCTGCCGCTTCACGCAGTTCATCCATTGAGGCTTTCAGTTCAGGCGTCAGGTTATCCATGCTCGCCTTTTCCACCTTTTTCAGGCTTTCCTGAAACTCCTGCAGCTTAAGTTCCTGCGCCAGCTCATTTTGTACGGTCGAAGCCAGCGATCTCAGCGCGCGTACCCAGCCCACAACGGTTTTCACCGCCACCGGCAGACGCTGGGGTCCTAACACTATCAGGCCAATCACAAAGACCAGCAGCAGCTCACTAAAACCAATGTCGAACACGAATTACACCTGCTCTTTATCGTGGCGTTTAGCGTCTTCTTTTTTCGCCTCTTCCTGCTTGTCGGAGATGGATTTAGCAGTAAAGTCAGCATCCTGGCTGGTTTTATCCTGCTTGCTCTCATCATCGCTCATCGCTTTCTTGAAGCCTTTGATAGACGCGCCCAGATCGGAGCCGATAGAACCGAGCTTTTTCGTGCCAAACAGCAGCACGACGATGACGGCAATGATCAACAATTGCCAGATACTGATACCACCCATACATGTACCTCAGGGATAGATGATTAATGAGTCAGGTCGCATTATACGTAGGCGACCCGTCGATAGCGACGCAAAATCAGCGCGTTTTTCTCCAGCCGGCGAGCCAGACCACAACACCGCCAGCCATCAGCCAGGCGGGCATCATCTGCCAGTCAGGGCGAGTAATCAGCAACAGCGTACCACTCAGCAGCAGCGTTGCTCCAATGCCAAAGAGATAGCGCGACTGCCCCTGTCGAACACGGCTGGACTGAAGCTCGCGGGCGATTTTATCCATGCTGTGCTGAAGGTTCTTGCTCTGACGCAAACTGTCGTAAATCAGTTCAGGAATATCAGGCATTTTTTCTATCCAGAACGGGCCTTTCTCTTTAATAGAGCGCACCAGCGCCGGAATGCCCACCTGATCCTTAATCCAGGATTCAAGGAAAGGTTTCGCAGTCTTCCATAAGTCTAACTGAGGATAGAGCTGTCGACCTACACCTTCAACGTAAAGTAATGTTTTCTGAAGTAAAACTAACTGTGGCTGCACTTCCATGTTGAAGCGGCGTGCCGTGTTAAACAGGTTCAGCAATACGTGTCCGAAGGAAATTTCTGCCAGCGGCTTTTCAAAAATCGGCTCGCAGACGGTACGGATAGCAAACTCAAATTCTTCGACGTTGGTGTCCGGCGGAACCCAGCCAGAATCAACGTGCAGCTCGGCCACCTTGCGGTAATCACGGTTAAAGAAGGCAATAAAGTTCTCAGCGAGATAGCGCTTATCTTCTTTGTTCAGCGAGCCCACAATACCGCAGTCAATACCGATATATTTCGGGTCTTCCGGGTGCTCATAACTGACGAAGATATTCCCCGGGTGCATGTCCGCGTGGAAAAAGCTGTCGCGGAATACCTGGGTAAAGAAGACCTGTACACCACGCTCGGCCAGCAGCTTCATGTTGGTTCCCTGCTTTTCCAGGGCTGCCACATCCGAGACCGGAATACCGTAAATCCGCTCCATTACCATCATGTTCTGGCTGCAGTAGTCCGAATACACTTCCGGCACATAGAGCATCGGGCTGTTTTCAAAGTTCCGGCGCAGCTGGATGGCATTTGCCGATTCACGCAGCAGGTTTAATTCATCAATCAGCGTTTTTTCATACTCCCGCACAACTTCCATTGGGCGCAGACGGCGTCCGTCGGGGAGCAGGCGCGGAACCCAGCGTGCAAGCCGATAGATAAGCTTCATGTCCGCTCGGATTACCGGCAGGATGTCCGGGCGGATCACTTTGATAACCACCTCTTTGCCGTTCTCTTTCAGACGTGCTGTATGCACCTGGGCGATAGAGGCTGAAGCAAGAGGTTCTATTTCGAAATCGTCAAACCAGGTCTCGACAGGAATATTGCCCATCGCCTCTTCGATCTGTTTTTTCGCTCTCACACCGTCAAACGGTGCAACGCGGTCCTGCAGCAGTGCCAGTTCATCGGCAATCTGAGGCGGGAAAAGATCGCGGCGAGTCGAGAGCATTTGCCCGAACTTAATCCATACCGGGCCCAGTTCCTGGAGCGCCAGGCGAAGACGTTCACCCAGCGGCTGATCTTTATGACGATTAGGCATCCAGAACAACATCCGCCGCCAGATGCGAAGCAGCAGCGTGATACGCATTTTGGGGATAAGCTCGTCGAGCCCGTAACTCAAAAAGGTGTGGATGATAAAATAGAGGCGCCGAATTTCACCAGGCGTCATTTGCCCTCCAGTTTTTCCAGCCGTTTGGTTAAGGCATCCACCGCGCGTTCAACCGCTGCGGTCTCTTCCGCAAACCATGCAACTTCAAGCGCGCCAGGGGCCATACGCCACTCTTCAGTCAGCACTTCCGCCGCATAGCGTTGCTGCCGTTGCAGACTCTTGCGAAGGAAAGCCGTACCGCCATGAATGGCTTTACCGATCCCTTCGGCAGCAATGTCGCCAATGAAAGGCGCAAGCAGCTCTGCCGGGTCAAACTCGGCCAGATCGCTGAGCGCAACGAAATTCTGTACGACCTGAATGTCGCCTTCCACTTCCAGCTCACCACTGCGGATAAGCGCCGTAAGCTGCTGACGGTCACGTAATTTTGGCAGCACGCTCATGTGCGTAATCACGGAGCAGTCGGCTTCACCTTCCCACTCACCCAGAACGTCAAGCTGGCGTTCACTGAAAACCAGCACAAGCGGTGTCGAGAACTCTTTCAGAACAACACGCAGCACCTTGCCGTTAAGCCGCTGACGTGCGACTTTTAGCGCCGGTGCGCGGTAAAGAAAGGCATTCAGGACATTCTCGATGCCTGCGGTGACTAAGGGTTTAAAGGGCACGGGAAACCTCCACTCAGAACTTATAACCACGATGCAGCGCGACGACACCTGCCGTCATGTTGAAATACTCAACGTTCTCGAATTCCGCATCCTGCATCATGGCCTTTAAGGTGTCCTGATCCGGGTGCATACGGATAGATTCCGCCAGGTACCGATAGCTTTCCGCGTCGTTTGCCACCAGCTCACCAATGCGCGGCAGCACATGGAATGAGTATGCGTCGTAAGCTTTGCTTAACGGCTCAAGAATCGGTTTGGAGAATTCGAGCACCAGCAGGCGTCCACCCGGCTTTAACACGCGGTACATGGAGCGCAGCGCTTTTTCTTTATCGGTGACGTTACGCAGGCCGAAGGAGATAGTGATGCAGTCAAAGGTATTATCCGGGAAAGGCAGCGCTTCGGCGTTCGCCTGCACATACTCGACATTACCTACCACGCCGATGTTACGCAGCTTCTCACGTCCCATTTTGAGCATTGAGTCGTTAATATCTGCCAGAACAACGCGACCGGTTTCGCCCACCAGACGGGAGAATTTTGCTGTCAAATCGCCTGTACCGCCGGCTAAATCCAGTACCGTTTGTCCACGACGCACACCGCTACAGTCGATGGTGAAGCGCTTCCACAAGCGATGAATGCCGAACGACATCAAGTCATTCATCACATCGTACTTCGCCGCCACGGAATGAAATACGTGGGCCACCATATCAGCTTTCTGCGCTTTGGCGACAGTCTGAAAGCCAAAGTGCGTCGTGTCTTGTGAATCGTCAACCATCTCAGAGCCTGCTTATCAGTAAAATGTTCGTGAAGTGTAACAGATTGGGCGCGTTTGCCCTACGTTTCAACCTTCGCGAAAGAAACGTGCCGGACGCTCGTCTGACGTTAAATCTGTCGCTAACGTATTGTCTTCACTGTTTGTCTTTTGTTCGCCAGCGCCTTCGCGCAGGCGAAACTCTTCATCCTGGGCGGTGGCCTGCTCAACTAATTCCGGATTAATCTCGCGCTTCACCTCCACACCCAGGGAACGAAACGCTTCGGCCTGCGCCAGTAAGTTGCCACGCCCGGAAGAGAGTTTTTTCATCGCCTGGCGATAGTTATCCTGGGCGCGGTCAAGGCTTTGCCCAACCGAGGACATATCATCCACAAAAAGGCGCATTTTGTCGTAAAGCTTGCTGGCACGATCGGCAATCTGCTGCGCATTGCGGCTCTGATGTTCATAGCGCCACAGGTTGGCAATGGTGCGCAATGCCACCAGCAGCGTGGTGGGGCTCACCAGCATAATGTTATTTTTTAGGGCTTCGGTAATCAGTTCAGGCTGTCTGTCGAGCGCCAGCAAGAACGCGGGTTCAACCGGAATAAACATCAGGACGTAATCCAGCGAGCGCAGGCCGGGTAACTGCTGGTAGTCTTTTCTGCCCAGCAGACGAATGTGGTTACGCACGGAGGCGATGTGCTCCTGCAACGCCGACTCGCGGGTGTAGTCATCTTCCGCATTGAAATAGCGCTCATAAGCCACCAGCGTCATTTTGGCGTCTATCACCACATCTTTGCCCTGCGGCAGCCGCACAATCACATCAGGCTGCATACGCGAGCGGGCATCGTTCTCGATACTCACCTGCGTTTCGTATTCATACCCTTCCCGCAGGCCAGAGGCCTCCAGCACGCGGGTCAGCACCACTTCTCCCCAGTTGCCCTGGGTTTTGTTATCGCCCTTCAGCGCACGGGTCAGGTTGACCGCTTCCTGCGCCATTCGCGCATTCAGCTGCTGAAGATTGCGAATTTCATGCGCCAGCGTGTGCCGCTCGCGAGCCTCCTGGCCAAAGCTGTCCTGTACCTGACGACGAAAGCCGTCCAGCTGTTCACGCAGGGGCGTTAGCAGGCTATTCAGGCTTTGGCGGTTTTGTTCGTCTACGCGGCGGTTGCTGTGTTCAAAAATGCGGTTCGCGAGGTTCTCGAACTGCTCGCTGAGGCGTTGCTCGCTGTTCATCATCTGGCGGATTTTATCTTCCGCATGCAGCTGGGTGGATTCGAGGCGGGTAGTCACTTCGCGGAGATCGGCCTCCAGCGAGGTGTTGATATCGCGAAGATTGCGCAGCTCGTTGTTGAGCAGTTCGCATTCGTCACGCCAGTGTTCGCTCAGCGCAACCTGCTGTTTTGCCGCGCTTAAATCGGCGACTATCTCTTCGCGCTCGGCCAGCTGATCGGCCTTTTGTTGCGCGTGCTGGTAGCTGGAAATCAGCCAGCCTGCCCCCACGCCCACCAGCGCAATCACTGCATAAATCAGGATTGAGATATCCACAATGCCCCCTGCATCAACGTATTACCTGCACAAAATAGAATTGTGCTGTATAAACGTCCAGTTTGAAAGGGTTTTCCTGCGAGGCGCTACGCAAAAAAAAGGCCGAACGGGTCGGCCTTTTTTCGTATAACAAGGGATTAGATCAGGCGACGCGCTGCTTCAACCACGATTTTCACAGCATGACTTTCGGTCTGCTTCATGGTTTCCGCGTTCGGGATCTCCTGCTGGGTACGGTTGACGATAACGCCCGCCACCATACCGGCACGCAGACCCTGGCTTGCGCACATGGTCAGCAAGGTTGCAGATTCCATTTCGTAGTTCATTACGCCCATAGACTGCCACTCTTCCATAGAACCTTTGAAACGGCTTACCACGCGGCCGGAGAAGGTGTCATAACGCTCCTGGCCTGGGTAGAAGGTATCAGAAGAGGCGGTCACGCCTACGTGGGTGGTTGCGCCAACGGATTTCGCGGCTTCAACCAGTGCGGTGGTGCATTCGAAATCCGCCACCGCCGGGAATTCCATAGGGGCAAAGTGCAGACTCGCGCCGTCCAGACGCACGGAAGCGGTTGTCACCAGCACGTCGCCAACGTTGATATGCGGCTGAATGGCACCGGTAGTCCCGATACGCAGGAAAGTACGAATGCCCAGCTGCGCCAGCTCTTCAACAGCAATTGAGGTGGACGGGCCACCGATACCGGTAGAACAGACGATCACCGCTTTGCCATCCAGCTCAGCGCGCCAGGTGGTGAATTCACGATGGGCAGCAAGCTTAACCGGCTTATCCATCAGCGCGGCGATCTTTTCCACACGCTCAGGATCGCCCGGGACGATAGCCAGCGTAGCCCCTTGTAAATCGTTTTTAGTGAGGCCGAGATGAAAAACATCAGACTTAGACATAGGTGACTCCTCTGTGGGTCGGTTAGTCAGAAGAAGTAAAAAGGTACTTTACAGAAGCAGTAAGCAGAATTACGTGACACATCTCACCATGAATGAAAATGATTGCAGTAAATTTCCATGAAATAGTGATTCACATCACATTAACAAGTTATATCGTCAGGTGCTGCACAAAAGATAGACCGTTTCAGGCACTGTGAATTGTTAACCTGGTGACTATATTTACCTTTGCGCTAACTCATTGGTACGGAGAATGCCATGACTGAAAAAACCGGTTTTGCACCTGCAGCGGCCCCTCATGCATCAACCATCGTCTCAACACCTGAAGAGGCCATTACGGCAGGTGAGACCTCCATCCCCTCGCAGGGGGAGAATATGCCTGCTTACCACGCGCGGCCAAAATCGGCCGACGGCCCGCTGCCCATCGTGATTGTGGTTCAGGAAATTTTCGGCGTTCACGAACATATTCGCGACCTTTGCCGCCGTCTGGCGCTGGAAGGTTATCTGGCCGTTGCGCCAGAGCTCTATTTCCGTCAGGGCGATCCGAACGACTACAGTGATATACCGACGCTGTTCAGCAACCTGGTCAGCAAAGTGCCGGATGCACAGGTACTGGCCGATCTGGACCACGTGGCCAGTTGGGCTGCGCGCAATGGCGGCGACGCACATCGTCTGATGGTGACGGGTTTCTGCTGGGGAGGACGTATCAGCTGGCTGTATGCCGCACATAATCCGCAGCTTAAAGCCGCCGTTGCCTGGTACGGCAAACTGGTGGGGGAGAAAACGCTGAACTCGCCGAAGCATCCCGTTGATATCGCCACCGAGTTAAATGCCCCAGTCTTAGGGCTGTATGGCGGCCAGGACACCGGGATCCCGCTTGATACGGTAGAGACCATGCGCCATGCGCTCCGTGCAGCCAATGCAAAAGCTGAAATCATCGTTTACCCGGATGCCGGCCACGCCTTTAATGCCGACTATCGTCCGAGCTATCACGCGGAATCGGCTAAAGATGGCTGGCAGCGGATGCTGGCATGGTTCAGCCAGTACGGCGGGAAAAAAGCGTAAAACAAAAGCCCGGTCGCGGCTACGCCTTGCCGGGCTTCGGATTTATCAGGCCTGACGCAAATTCTGCGCCGCCCTGACCATGTTCGCGAGTGCCGCGCGGGTCTCCGGCCAGCCGCGGGTTTTCAGTCCGCAGTCCGGGTTGACCCACAGGCGCTCAGCCGGGATCCGCTGGGCGGCTTTTTTCAGCAGGCTCTCAATCCACTCCACGCTCGGTACGTTCGGGGAGTGGATGTCGTAGACACCCGGCCCAATTTCGTTTGGATACTCGAACGCTTCGAAGGACTCCAGCAGTTCCATGTCTGAACGCGACGTTTCGATGGTGATCACGTCGGCATCCAGCGCGGCAATCGAATCCATAATGTCGTTAAATTCGCAGTAACACATGTGGGTGTGGATCTGCGTGTCGTCTTTCGCGACCGCGGCGTTGAGGCGGAAAGCCTCCACACCCCACTTCAGATAAGCATCCCAGTCACTGCGACGCAGCGGCAAACCTTCGCGTAGCGCCGGTTCATCAATCTGGATGATGCCGATACCCGCCGCTTCCAGATCGGCCACTTCATCACGCAGCGCGAGCGCAATCTGTTTGGCGATGGTTTCACGGGTCACATCTTCACGCGGGAAGGACCAGCAGAGGATCGTCACCGGGCCGGTCAGCATCCCTTTCACCGGTTTGTCGGTCAGGGACTGGGCGAATTTTGCCCACTCTACGGTGATTGCTTGCGGGCGGCTGACGTCACCAATCACCACCGGTGGCTTCACACAGCGGGAACCATAGCTCTGCACCCAACCGTTCTGCGTAAAGACGAAACCGTCCAGATGTTCGCCGAAGTATTCCACCATGTCGTTACGCTCGGCTTCACCGTGTACCAGCACGTCCAGACCTAAACGTTCCTGCTCAACAATCGCCTGTCTGATGTGCTCAGCGATGCCGGTGCGGTAGTGATTCGCATCGAGGTTGCCTTTTTTGAAATCCAGACGCAGGCCGCGGATCTCCGTCGTCTGCGGGAAGGAGCCGATGGTGGTGGTTGGCCACGCTGGCAGGTTGAAGCGGGCACGCTGGGCTTCGGCACGTACCTCATAGGGGCTCTGACGCTGGCTGTCCTGCGCGGTAATGGCCGCCAGACGTTTTTCGACCGCCGGGTTGTGGACGCGTGCCGAATGACGACGCGCCTGAATGGGGGCGCTCCAGTAGGTAATGGCCGTGGTGTCACCGCTATTTAACGCATCACGCAGCAGCGCCAGCTCTTCACATTTTTGCAGCGCAAAGGCAAACCAGCTCTTCACCTCGGGATCAAGGCGGGTTTCCACACTCAGATCGATTGGGCTGTGCAGCAGAGAGCAGGAGGAGGCCACCCACAGCTCACGTTTGCCGACGATATCTTTAATCTGTGCATATTTCTCGGTCAGATCGGCGCGCCAGACGTTACGGCCATTCACCAGTCCGGCCGAAAGCAACCACTCTTCAGGCAGACGTTTGTGCAGTTCGGCCACGTCATCTTTGCCGTGGACCAGGTCAACATGAAGACCCTGAACCGGCAGCGCAGTAATGGTACTCAGGTTCGGCGTCACGCCTTCAAAATAGGTGGTCAGCAATAGCTTCACCTGACCAGTAAGGGCATCGTAAGCGGGTTTAAACGCTTTCAGCCACGCCTGCGGCAGCTCCAGCACCAGCGCAGGCTCATCGATTTGCACCCACTGAATTCCGCGTTTACCCAGTTCAATCAGCACCTGTTTGTAGACCGGCAGAATATCGTTCAGCAGGCTGAGACGGTCAAACTGCTCGCCTTTCACTTTACCCAGCCACAAATACGTTACCGGCCCCAGCAGTACCGGTTTCACCTGGTGGCCCAGCGCCAGCGCTTCATCGACTTCGTCGAGCAACTGGGTCCAGCTCAGTTTGAACTGCTGGCCTTTCACAAATTCCGGCACCATATAGTGATAGTTGGTGTTGAACCACTTGGTCATTTCCGCCGCTGCCGCAGGCTCTCCTGTTGGCGCACGGCCACGGCCAATGCGGAACAGGGTGTCGATATCTACCGATCCATCTTTGTTCTGATGACGAGCCGGCACGTTGCCAAGCAGCAGGCTGGTGGTTAGAACATGGTCGTACCAGGCGAAATCGCCCACGGGCAGCAGGTCAATGCCCGCCTGCTTTTGCTGTTCCCAGTGGCGCGCACGCAGTTCGCGGCCCACGGCCAGCAATTCTTCACGGCCAGAGGTACCTGCCCAGTAACTTTCCTGCGCTTTTTTCAGCTCGCGGCGAAGGCCAACGCGAGGGAAACCGAGAGTGTGATTGCGAATTGTCATGGTGTGTCCCCTGTGAATTTTTCGTATTTAGCCATCCAGATGTTTACACATCCATAATTGGCAGTTACTGTATATTCCTCAAGCGCAAAATGTTCATGGCGAAGTGAAGGACTTTCATGATCGAGATTAAACACCTGAAAACGCTACAAGCGTTGCGAAATTGCGGTTCTCTCGCGGCGGCGGCAGCCACGCTGCACCAGACCCAGTCCGCCCTTTCTCACCAGTTCAGCGATCTGGAACAACGCCTCGGCTTTCGTCTTTTTGTGCGTAAGAGCCAGCCGCTACGCTTTACGCCTCAGGGCGAGATCCTGCTGCAGCTGGCTAATCAGGTGCTGCCGCAAATAGCCAGCGCGCTGCAGTCCTGTAACGAGCCGCAGCAAACCAGGCTGCGTATCGCCATTGAGTGTCACAGCTGTATTCAATGGCTGACACCCGCGCTTGAGAACTTCCGCCAGAGGTGGCCGCAGGTGGAGATGGATTTCAAATCCGGCGTGACGTTCGACCCGCAGCCGTCGCTCCAGCAGGGCGAACTGGATCTGGTGATGACCTCAGACATTCTGCCCCGCAGCGGCCTGCACTATTCACCAATGTTTGATTATGAGGTACGTCTGGTGCTGGCTCCGGATCATCCGCTGGCCAGTAAAACGCGTATCACCCCGGAAGATTTAGCCAGTGAAACGCTGCTGATTTACCCGGTACAGCGCAGTCGGCTGGATATCTGGCGTCACTTCCTGCAGCCGGCCGGCATTAGCCCGCAGCTCAAAAGCGTGGATAACACCCTGCTGTTGATTCAGATGGTTGCCGCCAGAATGGGCATCGCGGCGCTGCCACACTGGGTTGTGGAGAGTTTTGAACGCCAGGGTCTGGTTGTCACCAAAACCCTGGGTGAGGGACTATGGAGCCGGCTGTACGCCGCCGTGCGCGATGGCGAGCAGCGTCAGCCGATTACGGAAGCGTTTATTCGCTCTGCGCGGAACCACGCGTGCGACCATCTTCCGTTTGTGCGGAGCGCGGAGCGACCCAACGGCGATGGACCCACAGCGAAGCCAGAATCACTGCTCCCCCAATAAGGAAGCTCGGCCAGTGAGGCTGCTGCTGCCAGATGGCAAGGTTCACCAGCAGCCCTGCAGGCACATGCACGTTGTTCATGATCCCCAGCGTACCGGCGTCTACCTGCGTAGCGCCGTAGTTCCACATGAAGTAACCCAGCCCCGATGCCACCACGCCCAGCCAGACCAGAACGCCCCACTGCAGGGTTGTCGTCGGGAGCTTTTGCGGGTTACCGAGCATAAACCATGCCGCCACCGCGACGATCGCTGCCCCCATATAGAACCAGGCGAACGCGTTATGCTGTGGCATCGGGCGGGTTTCCATCAGGCGCTTGTACCCGACCATACCGATGGCAAAGCTGAGGTTCGCCAGCTGCACGAACATCAGCCCGGTCCAGAAGTGGTCGCTCACTTTGTCGTAGCGAATAATCGCCGCCCCGATCACCGCCAGCGCCGCGCTCAACAGATATCCCCAGCGCAAACGACGTTTGCTGAGCAGATCGTAAATCAGCGTGATATAGAGCGGCGTAAGCACGGTGAAAAGCAGAAATTCAGAGACAGACAGGTAGACGTAAGCCCGGAAGCTGAACAGGTACATGATGCCGAGCTGCATCGCCCCCACCAGCATGTACAGCAAAATGGTCTTCAGCGATTGCCCGCGTGTACGCAGGAAGGGCAGGAATACCAGCGCCGCCAGCCCCACGCGCATCAGCACCGAGAAGTAGCTGTCGACGTGCCCGGCGAGGTATTCGCCAATCAGGCTAAAAGAGAAGGCCCACAGGATAGTGGTAATAATGAGTAGCGCCACAATGCTTGTCTCTCAGAAAGAAGGACAGGCATTGTAGCGAACTCTTTAGTTGACAACTGAGCAATAAACAATCAAATGAAGATTATTCAAGGAACAGTTTGCGCAGGTATTTTGGTACCGCGTTGTCAGCGTTAGACCCAATCACTTCCAGTTCCGGGTGCAGGTCTTTCAGACGCTGGTGTGCATTCTGCATAATGCAGCCTTTGCCCGCCATAGAGAGCATCTCGGCGTCGTTCATGCCATCACCGAAGGCGATACAGTCTTTCAGTTCGAAGCCAAGACGTTTCGCCACGGCTTCCAGCGCGTGCCCTTTGGAAACACCCCCCGCCATAACTTCCAGACAGGTCAGGGTCGAGAAACTCACGTTGACGCGGTCACCCCAACGCGCATTAATCGCCTGTTCCAGCGGCAGCAACGCTTCGTGGCTTTCGCAGGTAAAGAACACCTTGCTGATCCCTTCCGGCTCCAGCAGGCCTGGCTCGTACAGGGAATAGTTAAATACCGCTTCCTTGAAGAAACGCATTTCATCCGGGCGATGGCGATTCATGAACCAGTCGTCATCGCGATAAACGTTAGTGATAATGTCCGGGTTGTTATGCACTACGCCGAACAGATCGGCGGCAATGTCGCGATCCAGGTTATGCGTAAAGATCAGGTTGCCATCGGTATCGTGCACGCGCGCACCGTTGGAGGTGATCATGTACGATTTGATCTCAAGATTATCGCGGATCTGCCCCACGTCCACGTGGTGGCGGCCGGTGGCAAACACGAAGTTCACCCCGCGGGCGGTCAGAAGCTTTAAGGTCTCTTTCGCGTAAGGCGACAAGGTATGGTCGGGCGAAAGCAGCGTGCCATCTAAATCAGATGCAACAACCTGGTACATAGGGATTTCAACCTCTGGTGGTAAAACAACAATCAATTATGCCTGTCGAAAAATTCAACAATGGCGTTTAGCGCGACTGAGCGCATAGCGTCCTTTTCAAAAAGGATCTCATGGTACGCGCCGTTGATGACCAGCGGTTTACCCCCTTCGCAAGGGTGACCGGCCGCAGCGCGGAGTTCACAAAAGCGGTCATGCATGCGGTTATCCACCACACGCTCTTCTTCAGCCTGAATCAGAAGTGTCGGCGTATCATCTTTACCAACACCAGCAAGCACCTGTTCACCGGCAAGGATCCCTTCCCGCACCCAGTGATATGTCGGGCCACCGACGCGCAGGCGCGGTTCATCGGCATAAAAACGCAGGTTACGGCGATAACGCTGCCGGCTATGGGTCAATACGTTGAGGGCAAACGGCAGCGCGCGCCAGCGCCCTGTCCCAATGGCATACCCTTCACGAATGCGCTGATGGCCCTCAGCCCAGTCGAGAATATGGCGCACCATCCAGTCCGGAAAACGCATGACGATGCCATACATCGGCGCGGTAAGCGCAATGGCATCACACTGGTGGTCATAGCGCTGTAAAAACAGCGTCGAAATCGCCCCACCCATGGAGTGCGCCAGAATATAGCGCTTACGCCATGGGCCCGGCTGAACCTCCTGCTGCCAGAAGGCGGCAAGATCGTCGACGTAATCGCTGAAGTTATCCACATGACCGCGATGCGTGTCCGACAATAAGCGGCCAGAAAGCCCCTGCCCGCGATGGTCGATAATCAACACATCGAAGCCCAGATGGAACAGGTCATAGGCCAGTTCAGCGTATTTGATGTAGCTCTCGATACGTCCCGGACAGACCACGATCACCCGATCGTTTTTCTCATCATGGAAACGCACAAAGCGTACCGGAACATCGCCAACACCCGTAAACTCATCTTCCTCACGCTGACGCCAGAAATCGGTCAGCGGCCCCATAGAGAAAGCAGCAAATGCGTTTTCTCGTGTTTCCCAGTCCTTTTTCTGCTGAAACATCGGGTTTCCACCCCCGTAAGCCAAGGAATATCGTTTTTTCGTCACCGGTCACAAAATGACGTAACAATAGCGTATTGTGGCATAAAAACAGACAATTCGGGAGTTTCAAATGACCTTCGAGTGGTGGTTCGCTTATCTGCTGACATCCATCATCCTTAGCCTTTCCCCAGGTTCAGGCGCCATTAACACCATGACCACCTCCATCAACCACGGCTATCGCGGTGCCGCGGCGTCCATTGCCGGTTTGCAGACCGGTCTGGGCATTCATATCGTGCTGGTGGGCATTGGTCTGGGTACGCTGTTCTCCCGCTCGGTACTGGCCTTTGACGTGCTGAAATGGGCCGGTGCCGCGTATCTGATTTGGCTCGGTATTCAGCAGTGGCGTGCGGCAGGCTCAATTGATCTTAATACGCTCGCCCAGACGCAAACACGCGGGCGCCTGTTTAAACGCGCGGTGTTTGTGAACCTGACCAACCCGAAAAGTATTGTTTTCCTCGCCGCGCTGTTCCCGCAGTTTATCGTCCCGCATCAGCCACAGGTTATGCAGTACGTGGTGCTGGGTGCGACCACCATTGTTGTCGATATCATCGTGATGATTGGTTACGCGACGCTGGCGCAGCGGATTGCGGTGTGGATTAAAGGGCCTAAGCAGATGAAGGCCCTGAACAAAATCTTTGGTTCGCTGTTTATGCTGGTAGGCGCGCTGCTTGCGTCAGCGCGTCATGCTTAGCGAGAAATAATGAGATGAATGCCAAAGCCGGCGAACAACGCGCCGGCGAAGCCGTCAATCCACTTCGCAATACGCTGGTAACCGCGGCGCATCGCCGGTAAGGCAAACAGGCTGGCAACCACGGTAAACCACGCAAAAGTTTCCACCACGATCAGCAGGAAGATGCCCCAACGCGCACCCGCACCCACGTTGTCACCCACAAAAAGGGAGAACACGGAGCCGAAATAGATAATCGCTTTTGGGTTCGCCAGGTTGGTGAGCAGCCCTTTAATAAAACTCCGGCCGCCCGTTGCCAGCTCAACTTTCGGCTCTTCCGGCTTTTTCTCTTCTTTCTTCAACGCCCCGCGCAGCATCTGGTAGCCCATCCAGCAAAGGTAAAGCCCCCCGCCAACCATGATGATGTTGTGCAACCAGGCCATCTTCGCCAGAATCAGGTTCAGACCAAGCAGCGCCACAGCCGCCCAGACCATAACGCCCATGGTGATACCCAGCACCCCCATCATCGCTTCTTTGCGGGAGCGGCTGACGGCGGTTTGGGACACGAAGAAAAAGTCAGGACCCGGGCTCATGAGCGCAACGATGTGCACTAACGCCACGGTAAGAAATAGCATTAACATAATTAACTCGCAGGGAAATAATTAAGTGAGTCACCATCCTGACATTTTTTAGGCTGGCTGACTACTCCTCATCGTCACCGTCGACATGAGCACGGATAAGCGCCATAAACTCTTTGCCAAAGCGTTCCAGCTTGCGCGTACCAACACCGTTGACGCTGAGCATTTCGCTGGCGCTGAGCGGCGTCTGCTCTGCCATCTCGATAAGCGTCGCGTCGTTGAAGACCACGTAGGGCGGAATGTTCTCTTCATCAGCAATGGCTTTACGCAGCTTGCGCAGTTTGGCAAACAGCTTGCGGTCGTAATTGCCGCCGTACGATTTTTGCATCACCCGCGGCTTCAGGGCGACAACGCGCGGAACCGCGAGCTTCAGTTCGATATCCCCGCGCAGCACCGGACGTGCCGCTTCGGTAAGCTGAAGCGCGGAGTGTTGGGCAATGTTTTGCGTGGCAAAGCCCAGGTGAATCAGCTGACGGATGATGCTCACCCAGTGCTCGTGGCTCTGGTCTTTGCCGATACCGTAGACGGGCAGCTTATCGTGTCCCATGTCGCGGATACGCTGGTTATTCGCCCCACGTAACACTTCCACCACGTAGCCCATGCCGAAGCGCTGGTTCACACGATAGATGGTCGAGAGCGCTTTGCGCGCATCCATCAGGCCATCGTATTGCTTTGGTGGGTCAAGACAGATATCGCAGTTGCCGCACGGCTCCTGACGCCCCTCGCCAAAGTAGTTGAGCAGCACCAGACGGCGGCAGGTTTGCGCTTCGGCAAACGCGCCCATCGCGTTGAGCTTGTGACGTTCGATATCCTGCAGTTGGCCCTGCGGTTTCTCTTCCAGACAACGGCGCAGCCACGCCATGTCGGCCGGATCGTAAAACAGCATGGCTTCTGCAGGCAGTCCATCACGCCCGGCGCGGCCGGTTTCCTGGTAGTACGATTCGATATTGCGCGGAATGTCGAAGTGTACGACGAAGCGCACGTTCGGCTTGTTGATCCCCATTCCGAACGCCACCGTCGCCACCACAATCTGCAGGTCATCGCGCTGGAATTTCTCCTGCACATCGGCGCGAACTGCGTTTTCCAGCCCGGCATGGTAGGCGGCGGCGCTAAAACCACGGTTCTGCAGGCGCGCGGCCGTGTCTTCCACCTTCGCGCGGCTGTTGCAGTAGATGATGCCGGACTTCCCGCGCTGCTCCTGCACGTAGCGCAGAAGCTGATCCAGCGGCTTGAATTTTTCCATCAGCATGTAGCGGATGTTCGGGCGGTCGAAGCTGCTGACCTGAATCAGCGGATCGTTCAGCCCCAGCAGCCGGACGATATCCTGACGCGTGGTGTCATCTGCCGTCGCGGTGAGTGCCATAAACGGCAGTTCGGGAAAACGCTGACGGAGCTGGCCGAGCGCCGCATATTCCGGGCGGAAATCATGTCCCCACTGGGAGATACAGTGGGCTTCATCCACCGCCAGCAGGACCGGATTCCAGTGCGACAGATGATCGAGGAAGTTATCCAGCATCAGACGTTCCGGCGCGATATACAGCAGGCGAACCTGCCCGGTACGGCAACCGGCCATAACCTCTTGCTGCTGCTCGCGGGTCTGGCTGGAGTTAAGGCAGGCTGCCGCCACGCCGTTGGCAAGGAGCTGATCGACCTGATCTTTCATCAGGGAAATAAGAGGCGATACCACGACCGTCAGGCCGTTGAGCACCAGCGCGGGCACCTGATAGCAGAGGGATTTACCGCCGCCGGTAGGCATGACCACCAGACAATCGCGGCCTTCCAGCACGGTTTCAATGATGGTTTCCTGGCCAGGGCGGAACTGCTGGTAGCCAAAGGTTTCATGCAAAACCTGTTTAGCCAGCGATTCCTGATTCAATACTTCCGCCTGCGCCACGTTAACCCCATTTGCCAGAAATAAAACAGGCGCTATTTTCAGCGCCTGAGAGAGAAACTTCAACGTTTAACGAAAAAACATTCGAGCTGCCTAGAAAATATCGTTCAGCATCACGCCCACACCTACACGGGTCTGGTTGAAGTTGTAATCGATAAGCGACTCGCCGTAACCGCTGTAAACCTGAGTATAGAGGCGAACGTGCTTGCTCACCGGATAACTGAGACCCAGTTCCGCACCACCGTAACCGGTGTTCCAGTTGTACTGACCTTTGGCGCTCAGCACCGCGTCACCCAACTGATAGCCGATTTTGAGCTGATAGTAACCCATATATTTGGTTATATCCGGGTTGTCGTCGGTATCGCCCACCACAAACCACGGCTTCACTTCCGCCATCCAGTTGCCGTTTTGCGCCATCAGTCGCGTATAGGCACGGTTCCAGCTGCGCGAGGTAGGGTCGGAGCGTCCGTTTGAATCGTGGTTAAAGCCCACCTCAATGTCACGCAGCGTCCAGCCCGCGAATTCATAATCGGTCGCAAAACCGAGGAACAGCTGCGGCTCATAGTTGGTTTCACGGAACGGTGAAGATTCGCCACTGTTGGAAAGCTGCCACCAGGATTTCTGCGTGTAAGAGGCGCCGAGCACCGAATTCGGTCCCAGAATGCCGCGCCAGAACGGGAACGCGAGACTTAACTGGAACTTCACTTCGTCTTTACGCGCATTATCGGACCAGTTATAGGAGCTTATCGCCTCTTTGTTGAGATCGCTGGTCTGCGTGTATATCACGTAGTTGGTGTCATACGGATACAGCGTGAACGGATTATCATGTTCCTGAAGAAGGTTCGCGATAATGCTGCCCTGCACGGCAGGTTGATCGTGAACTTCTTTAATCGTCGCTTCCTGGGCATATGCTGTGAGGGGCAGCGCAACCGCCGCCAGTAACCAGGCCAGATACGTCCGCATCGGTGGTGTTCTCCTGCAAAGAGTTAATTAGTTGAATTGTTATGTGGCGGATATTCTACATACTTCTGCGACAACTGCTGCATCCTCGTTTCTGAAAGTGGAATTCCTTATTGCTGAAGCATAAAATCAACATTTTATTAACAATAAGGATGTGATGCCTCATGTCAGCCATGCTTACCGCCGAAGAAGCGTTAAAACTCGTGGGCGAGATTTTTGTTTACCATATGCCGTTTAACCGTGCACTGGGTCTGGAGCTCGAGCGCTACGAAAAGGCGTTTGCCCAGCTCAGCTTCAACAACCAGCCGATGATGGTAGGCAACTGGGCGCAGAGTATTTTGCACGGCGGGGTGATTGCCTCAGCGCTGGATGTGGCGGCGGGCCTGGTTTGTGTGGGCAGTACGCTGACGCGCCATGACACCATCAATGAAGACGAGTTGCGCCAGCGTTTGTCGCGTATGGGCACCATCGATTTACGCGTCGATTACCTGCGTCCCGGGCGCGGAAACCGTTTTACCGCCACCAGCAGCCTGCTGCGCGCCGGGAATAAGGTTGCCGTCGCCCGCGTTGAATTGCATAACGAAGAGCAGGTCTATATCGCCAGCGCAACTGCCACTTATATGGTGGGTTGAAACCCTAAAATCGGGTAAAATTAATTCACTTTTTTGTAACGGATTATCCCGATGGATGCTAAACAAACGCGGCAGGGCGTACTACTCGCCCTTGCCGCTTATTTTATTTGGGGTATCGCACCGGCGTACTTCAAGTTTATCGCTTACGTACCCGCTGACGAGATCCTCACACACCGTGTGATTTGGTCGTTTTTCTTTATGATCGCGCTGATGAGCGTTAGCCGTCAGTGGTCTGGCGTCAAAACGCTGCTGAAAACGCCGAAAAAGGTGTTCCTGCTGGCCCTCTCAGCCGTGCTGATAGGCGGCAACTGGCTGCTCTTTATCTGGGCAGTCAATAACCATCACATGCTCGAAGCGAGCCTGGGCTATTTTATTAATCCCCTGGTCAACATTGTTCTGGGCATGATTTTTCTGGGCGAGCGTTTCCGTCGTATGCAGTGGCTGGCGGTCATCCTCGCTTTTTGCGGCGTGCTGGTCCAACTGTGGACCTTCGGTTCGCTGCCCGTGATCGCTCTGGGCCTGGCGTTCAGCTTTGCGTTTTACGGGCTGGTCCGGAAGAAAATAGCCGTGGAAGCGCAGACCGGGATGCTGTTTGAAACCCTGTGGCTATTGCCGGTCGCGGCGATTTACCTGTTTGGTATTGCCGACAGCGCAACCAGCCATATGGGCAGTAACCCGTTGTCGTTGAATCTGATGCTGATGGCGGCCGGTGTGGTAACCACCATTCCTCTGCTGTGCTTCACCGGTGCCGCAACGCGCCTGCGTCTCTCCACGCTGGGCTTCTTTCAGTACATCGGTCCGACGCTGATGTTCCTGCTGGCAGTGGTGTTTTACGGCGAAGTACCGGGCGCAGATAAGATGGTGACGTTTGCCTTTATCTGGGTGGCGCTGGCGATTTTTGTTGCAGACGCCCTTTATACCCAGCGCAGAACGCGCAAAGGATTGTAAGCGGTGATGAGGCGGGCAGGCACAACGCCACCCGCCTGAAGTTTACAGCCAGTTACGGCGCTTGAAGTAGAGGTACGGCGCCAGCCCGGCGAGGATCATAAAGATAATCGCGCCAGGGTAGCCAAAGCTCCACTTAAGCTCCGGCATAAACTCAAAGTTCATCCCGTAGCTCGAGGCCACCAGCGTTGGTGGCAGGAAGACCACCGAGACCACCGAGAAGATCTTGATGATGCGGTTCTGCTCGATATTGATAAAGCCCATCGCCGCCTGCATCAGGAAGTTGACCTTCTGGAACAACGATTCATTGTGCGGCAGCAGGGATTCGATATCGCGCAGGATCTCACGCGCCTGCTCCAGCTGACCGCCCGGCAGACGCGCCTTACGCACCAGGAAGTTCAGCGCGCGCTGGGTATCCATCAGACACAAACGCACCTTCCAGCCGATATCTTCCAGCTCTGCCAGCGTCGAGAGCGCTTCGTCGTATTCATCGCCCTGATGACCTTCCATGATGACGCGGCTCAGCTTTTCCAGGTCGCTGTAGATGTTTTCAATTTCATCCGCCAGCTGTTCGATTTTGGTTTCAAACAGGTCCAGCAGCAGTTCGTAGGCATTACCGTCGACCATCGCCTGGCTACGGGCGCGCATGCGGTAGAGACGAAACGCGGGCAGCTCACGTTCGCGCAGGGTAAACAGGCGACCGTCACGAATGGTAAACGCCACGGTGGAGTTACCTGCGTGATCGTCGGCGTCTTCAAAGAAGAAGAAGGAGTGAATATGCAGACCGTCTTCATCTTCAAAAAAACGAGCAGATGCTTCGATGTCTTCCAGTTCCGGGCGGGTTGCCAGGCTTTGCCCCAGCTCAGATTGTACGCGAAGGCGCTCATCGTCGTCCGGCTCGACCAGATCCACCCATACGGCATCAATGAGGGGCTGTGACTCTTCGGCTTCAAGCCGAGTCAGTCGGTTATTTTCGAGTTGAAATGCGCTCAACATGACCGGGACTCCCAATGCAAAAAATATCGGACAGTTCGGTGGGCACACAGAAACAAATTGGGTTTCAGACCATTAAACAGCCTGACTCAGCGCGACGGGAATAATGCAGGTCGCTGACAACCACTAAGGCCATCAGCAAGAGGAGATAGCCTTAGGAGTTGTTCCTGGATGACAGGGAATTGAGCCAGTATCTACTGGGTGTGTCCAAGGCGAATGTCCTCTTAGCGTAATCGTGCGCGCATGTTACGCCAGCAGTAATAGTGGCGTCAACACGCAACGGAACGCTGAAGGGCATTAATTGACCTTCAACGTATAAGGCTAGCAGATTATTACAAAATAATGATATTTTTCTGAAAGTTACACAGTTTCCAGCCTGGCGTAGGCTGCCACCAGCCATTTGATACCTTGCCCCTGGAACGCCACCTGCAGGCGGCTGTGCTCGCCGCTACCTTCCAGATTGACGATGGTGCCTTCACCAAACTTAGCATGACGCACGCGCTGACCCAGCTTGTAGCCGGTGTCCGTTTCAGCAATCGGCGAGCCCATACGCTGATGGCTGACCGGGCGGCTGATACTGGCGCGCAGGCGTACCTCTTCCACGCACTCTTCCGGCAGCTCGCCGATAAAGCGCGACGGACGGTGATACACCTCTTTACCGTACAGGCGTCGGGTTTCGGCATAGGTCAGCGTCAGCTTTTGCATCGCGCGCGTCACGCCAACATAGGCCAGACGACGCTCCTCCTCCAGACGCCCACCTTCATCCAGCGACATCTGGCTCGGGAACATCCCCTCTTCCATCCCGACGATAAACACCTGCGGGAACTCCAGACCTTTGGCGGAGTGCAGGGTCATAAGTTGAACCGCATCCTGCCAGGTGTCTGCCTGCCCTTCGCCCGCTTCCAGCGCCGCGTGGGAGAGGAACGCCTGCAGCGGCATCAAATCTTCGTCTTCTTCGTTGTAGCTGAACTGGCGCGTCGCCGTCACCAGTTCCTCTAAGTTCTCAATACGGGTCTGGCCCTTTTCGCCTTTCTCCTGCTCATACATGGTGCGCAGACCGGAGTCTTTAATCACCCGGTCAGTCTGTACGTGCAGAGGCATATCGGCCGTTTCCTGTGCCAGGGCATCAATCAGCTCCAGGAAGCGTTGTAAGGCGCTGGCTGCACGTCCGGCGAGCGCTTTCTCCTGCAACAGCTCGCGGCACGCCTGCCAGAGTGTCAGCTGGCGATCGCGGGAGGCCTGACGCACCACGTCCAGCGTACGGTCACCGATGCCGCGAGTTGGGGTGTTCACCACGCGCTCAAACGCCGCATCGTCATTACGGTTTGCGATCAGACGCAGATACGAGAGTGCGTCTTTGATCTCCTGACGTTCGAAGAAGCGCATGCCGCCGTAAATACGGTACGGCATACTCACCTGCAGCAACGCCTCTTCCAGCACGCGCGACTGGGCGTTGCTGCGATAGAGAATGGCACACTGCTCCAGCGCGCCGCCGTTGTCCTGCCAGGTTTTAATACGGTTCACCACAAAGCGCGCTTCATCAAGTTCGTTGAATGCGCAGTAGATAGAGATCGGTTCACCGTCAACGCCATCGGTCCACAGCTTTTTACCCAGACGCCCGTTGTTGTTCTCAATCAGGGCGTTGGCGGCGCTCAGAATGTTGCTGGTCGAACGGTAGTTCTGCTCCAGACGGATGGTTTGAGCACCGGGGAAATCATTGAGGAAGCGCTGAATGTTTTCCACCTGCGCCCCACGCCAGCCATAGATAGACTGATCGTCATCACCGACGATCATCACCTTGCCGGTATCACCGGCCAGCAGGCGGATCCATGCATACTGGATGTTGTTGGTATCCTGGAATTCGTCCACCAGAATATTGGTGAAGCGTTCACGATAGTGCTGCAGGATATGCGGTTTGTTGAGCCACAGCTCATGCGCACGCAGCAGCAGCTCAGCAAAGTCCACCAGACCTGCGCGATCGCACGCCTCCTGATAGGCTTTATAAACGTTCTGCCAGGTTTGCTCGACCGGGTTGCCGAAGCTCTGAATATGGTGCGGACGCAGCCCTTCGTCTTTCTGGCCGTTGATGTACCACATTGCCTGACGCGGCGGCCACTGCTTCTCGTCGAGATTCATCGCCTTGATAAGACGCTTCAGCAGACGCAGCTGATCTTCGCTGTCGAGGATCTGGAAATCCTGCGGCAGGTTAGCGTCCATATGGTGCGCCCGCAGCAGGCGATGCGCCAGACCGTGGAAAGTCCCCACCCACATGCCGCCCTGGCTGGTGCCCATCAGCTGTGCGATTCGGTGGCGCATCTCTGCCGCCGCCTTGTTGGTAAACGTCACCGCCATAATGGAGTACGGCGAGCAGTTTTCCACGCTCTGCAGCCACGCAATACGGTGTACCAGCACGCGCGTCTTACCACTGCCCGCCCCAGCCAGCACCAGCATGTTGGTGCGCGAAGCGGCAACCGCGTCACGCTGTTTGTCATTAAGGCTGTCGAGCAGGTAAGAAACGTCCATTGGCACCGTCACGTAATGTCAGGCAGGCGAATGTGATTCCTTCGCCAAAACCCTGTTAATTTATACAGAACAATTGATGATTATATCAGCGTCGTGAGGGATGCCAACCGTGAAATTTCCACGTGCGGCAGAAGACGGCTGTCCGGCGTTGTCATCAGGTCAGCGTTTTCCGGCTTGATCCAGCAGGCCTGCATGCCGCAGCGGATCGCCCCGGCCACGTCCGTGGTCAGGTCATCACCCACATGCAACATTTCGCCGAGCGGCAGGTTCAGTTTTTCCGCCGCCAGGTGATACATATCGTTAAACGGTTTCGAGCGCCCGTGCGGGCCCGCGCGCAGCACAAACTCAAAATAATCGCCAAGACCAAACAGCTCAGGCTGGGCATTGCCATTGGTAATCGCCACCAGCGGCCACTTCTCTGCCAGCGCGGCCAGCGTATCGTGGGTTTCCTGTGGCACATCAATACGGCTGCGCCATTTGGCGAAGTTTTCCATGGACGCTTCAGCCCCTATCGCCGCATCACGCGCGCTCATGCCAACATTCAGCATCGCCTGTTCAACCGCACGTCGACGCCATTCGGTCACGTCATGGTAAATGTCCGGCTCGGTCTCCCGCAGGGACTGACGCAGCTGCTGGAAGTCCTTGTTCTGCATCGTCTTCAGCGCCGGGTGATAGTTCTGCACAAACGCCAGCGACTCCTGCTCGGTACGCAGGATCACCTGGCGGTTATCATAAAGGGTGTCATCAAGGTCAAAGGTAAGGGCTGAAATCTGACCCAGTGGGCGGTAAAAACGCATTATTTCCCCCGTTTGGCGCGTGGATGCGCCGCGTCATACACCGAGGCAAGGTGCTGGAAGTCTAAGTGGGTATAAATTTGGGTGGTGGACAAATTCGCGTGGCCGAGCAGTTCCTGCACGCCGCGCAGATCGCCGCTTGATTCAAGCATATGGGTCGCAAAAGAGTGGCGCAGCTTGTGCGGGTGAACATGGCTGTTCAGCCCCTGTTTAATGCCCCACTCCGCAAAACGCTTCTGCACGTTACGCGCCGAGATCCGCTTGCCGAGTTTCGACAGGAACAGCGCCTCTTCTTCCGCGCCAAACAGCCCGCGCAGGTCAAGCCAGTGCTCAATCCAGGCGACAGCGTTGCGACCAATCGGCAGGCGGCGCTCTTTGCTGCCCTTGCCCATCACCCACACTTCGCCGGTGTCCAGATCGAGATGTTTTATATCGAGATTGACCAGTTCAGACAGACGCAGTCCGGCACCGTACATCACCTCCAGCATCGCGCGGTCACGCACCGCCAGCGGATCGTTAAGATCGATATCCAGCAGGCGATTGACATCATCGACGTCGATATTTTTAGGCAGATGACGCGGTGCTTTTGGCGTGGCAATGCCTTTCGCCGGGTTGGCTTTAAGGCTGCCCTGGCTCACCAGCCAGTCGAAGAAACTGCGCAGGGCAGAGAGCCTGAGCGCCAGACTCGCCGGGCCTAACCCTTTCCTGCGGCTACGCACGACGACGCCACGAACCGTCGCAGCGTCACATTGTTGCCAGCTTTTCAGGCCGATTTCATCGGCAATCTGCATGATGGCATCAAGCTGACGCTGATAGTTCAGCAGCGTTATGGGGCTAAGCTGACGTTCAACCCCCAGGTAGCGCAGAAATCGCGCGACGTCAGTGGCAAGAAGTCCGTCCGTCATACGCGCTCAATCCAGCGCTCCAGCAGCTCAGGCAGCATCAGGGCGATCTCCTGCAACAGGTGCGTACCTTGCCCCTGCTCATAGTGATGCGCGTCGCGACTGGTAAATAACATCACGCCTAAGTCACCATCGCGCCCCATCAGTGACATGGCCACCGAACCAATCGCTTTGGCTTCTGGCAATACCACCAGCAATTCAGGTCCGTTCAGCGGCCCCAGATAGTGATGTTGATGCCCCAGACGCTGAATACGTAGCGGCTCAAACGCCTGACGGCTGAGCGCCAGATGGGTGAAACCAGACGGTGCACCAATGCGCCAGCGGTCGGGGAAGAGACGAAGGGTTGCGCCTGCAAGCCCCAGTTCTCGCGCCCAGCGGTGGAAACGGCTGAGAAACTCGTCAAGGCTGTGGGCCGAGGCCAGACGCGCCTGCAGATGCAGCAGTCGATAGAACAGGCTTTCGTTATTGTTCGCCTGTTCCATGAGCAGCGTCATGTTCTCTTCAAGCTGATTGATGTGGTTGCGCGCGCGGGCCATGTGCCATTCGACCAGCGACACGGTCCCGCGCACCGGATGCGGCACGCGCATCTGTTCGACAAGACGTGCATTGCGAATAAAAAACGCGGGATTGTTCAGCAGATAATCAACAACAGCACTGTCGTCCAGTTCCGTCACCGTTTCCTGCAGTTCTTCCCCTGGTTGCTTCATAGATGGATAAACCCGTCATAGACATGTACCGCCGGGCCAGTCATAAACAGCGGATGACCCGGTCCTTTCCAGGCGATATCAAGACGACCGCCTGGTAACTCCACGCGAACCTCTTCTGCCAGTAACCCCTGAGCGATGCCGACGGCCACTGCCGCGCAGGCACCGCTTCCGCAGGCCTGGGTTTCGCCCGCGCCGCGTTCATACACCCGCAGACGGATGTGTTCACGCTTCACCACCTGCATAAAACCAATGTTCGCGCGTTCCGGGAAGCGTTCATGGCTTTCCAGCACCGGGCCGAGGGTTTCAACGGCGGCGGTCTCCACATCATCAACCTGAATCACGCAGTGCGGGTTTCCCATCGAGACGACGCCACACAATACTGTCTGCTCGGCCGCACGCATAATATAGGTCTTTTCCGCTTTGTTTGCGCGAAACGGCACGGCGGAAGGTTCAAAGTTCGGCTCGCCCATATTCACACGAACCAGATCGTCATCGGTGACGCTGAGCACCATGCGACCATTCGCGGTACTGACGCGGATATCGCGCTTGTTCGTCAGCCCTTTCAGGCGGACAAAGCGGGCAAAACAGCGCGCACCGTTGCCACACTGGGAGACTTCACTACCGTCAGCGTTAAAAATACGGTAGTGGAAATCGAGGTCAGGATCGTACGGCGGCTCAACCACCAGCAGCTGATCGAACCCCACGCCCAGATGCCGATCCGCCAGGCGGCGGATCAGTTCCGGGGAGAAAAAGACATTCTGCGTTACCGCGTCGACGACCATAAAATCGTTGCCAAGGCCATGCATCTTAGAGAACTGCATCATTCGCTCCATTGCGCGGGTACAGAACGTAATCGTCAGAGATTAACCTGAGTCGGACCACCATTATTGCCACGATCGTTCGTGTCTGGCGTGGAAGACTCAATACCGCTTTGCACAGGTTTCGTCGGCGGCGGCGCCGTTTTATCCGCTGGCGGGAAGTAAAGCGGTCCCTTCAGTCCACAGCCCGTCAGACTAAACAGCGTGATGAGAACGGCAAGCGTTCGGAAAACGTTTTTCATTATAAAGTTGCCCGTAAGTTCAAATCTGTTTCTATCATCGCAGGAGAAGACACAAAAGCAAGAGTTTGCCGCTTTCCTGCAACGGGAATTATTTAGCGTTATACTGCCGGCATCACGAAAAACAGGAACAAAACCATGAACGACAGTGAATTCCATCGCCTTGCAGACACCTTATGGATGACCATCGAAGAGCGGCTTGACGACTGGGACGGCGACAGCGATATCGATTGTGAGATCAACGGCGGCATTCTGACCCTGAGCTTCGAAAACGGCAGCAAAATTATTATTAACCGCCAGGAGCCGCTTCACCAGGTCTGGCTGGCCGCCAAACAGGGTGGCTACCATTTCGATCTGAAAGAGGGCGAATGGGTGTGTGACCGTAGCGGCGAAACGTTCTGGGATCTGCTGGAACAGGCGGCGACCGCGCAGGCAGGCGAAGACGTGCGTTTTCGTTGAGTCTGTTTTGCCCGGTGGTGCGCTGCATACCGGGCAAAAACTGTCAGGAGAAATACTGCTGCAACAGCGGGGTAGTGTCCTGGCTGGCGGGAACCGCTGGCGTAACGGCCTGCGTACGGAACGGAATGACCTGCGAACGTCCGTCTACATTCACAATCTGGTAGAACTGCGGCAGGTTAAAGTTGATGAAGCTGGAGCCGTAGGTAAAGCGGTCATGTGAGGACGAATAGAAGCGACTGACGTCGCGCACCAGCTCCTCTTTACTGCCTTCACAGTGGTGATAAACCTCAGCGCGGTTCGTCTCATCCAGGATGTAGATGTTGAAACCGGCATCATCACCCGACTCTTCAAAGAAGAACTGAATAATCCCTTCGCTCGCAAAGCCATCCACGACCTGTGGCAGTTTCACGTGGTTGGTTTCCACCTGCACTGACAGGCCATGCAGCTTGTTGTGCGAAATAGCGCCGTAGAACTCGATGGCGTTTTCCAGCTTCTGTACTGAAACATTCAGGCGCTCGAAGAACAGGCCCCAGGTCTGTCCGGAGACGCGCAGTGCTTTAAAGCGACCGGTTTCCTGACGGGTACTGGAGAGGCGCAGTTCGATGCACTCCGAAACCAGCTGCTGCACACGGGTACGGATCAGACCGCGCAGATGCTGGCTATAGCAGAACACCTCAACGCTGTCCGGCGGCGCAGCGTCCTGATGCATCTTGCCGAGAATCGTTTTCAGCGCTTCGATCATCGCCTGCTCGCCGTTGAAGTGCAGAGTACGCACTTCGTTCCACGAGTTGCGGTACAGCAGGTCTACGCTGCCCACCAGGCAGTTTTGCTGCTCGCCAAAACTAAAGACGTCCAGCTTGCGGAAATCAAAATGGACCACCTGATTGCGGAAGGCCGCTGTCGGGTCATATTCCAGGTTGACGATAATCGCCAGATGGCGAATTTCACACGGGCTGTAGAGCGCTTTTGGCGTCGGCGCCGGCAGACGCAGCGGGAAGTGGTGGGAGACATCCGCCACCATCTCCTGCAGTTTGGCTAAATCGACAACCTCGTTGCCTTTGATAAACAGCCGGGTACGCGAGGTCAGCAGGCCGTTGAACCAGGCCCAGGCCACCAGCTTGTTCAGGTAGCGGTTATATTCCAGCGGCTGATGGCTGATGATCGAGTCCATGCTTGGCGCACGGTTGTACAGGTACCAGCCGGTGCGGTTTGCGCGGCCCGGCGGCACATAGATAAAGGTCAGGTTCGGTTCTGACAGGTCCGGTGAAATCTGCGGGTTAACCAGCGTGACTTTACCCGGCAATGCTTCAAACGCCGCATACAGTTTACGCGTCAACACCCCGATGTCCTGCGGGCTGGCGGAAACGCTGAGATTGTTACGACGCGCAAAGCGGATAAGGTTGCGGTAGCTTTGCATCATGGCGTCGAGCAGTTCGTTGTGCGCTTCACGCACCTGATCGATTTTCCAGTTGGCGCGGTTATCAAGCATCGACAGACGTTCTTCGTCCCATCCCCACTCTTTAACCAACTGACTGACCACTTCACGACGCCAGCCCACGCATGCGCGTTCGCGGCTGAGTTTTTCACAGACTTTGAGGTAGAAACATCGACGCACCAGATCGAGACGCGTGGTGTCATCAATGGCTTTCAGGTATTCGGTGACGCGTTCAAGCATCATGCAGTAAGCATCCAGCCCGTAGGAGACAATTTCTCCGTCGTGCAGACGCTGTTTGATATCTTTCGCCAGCAAACGCGGCGTGGGGTATTCCCAGGAATAGGCTTCCAGCAGCAGGGTTTTCAGCACGGCCTTATACGGCGAATCAATGCTTTTATAGAGCTGCCAGAGGCTCGCGCCAAAGTACTCTTCGGCGGAAAGCGAACTGAGGCCACCCAGATCCAGCCATTCATTTGGTGTCAACACACCCTGGGAGTACAACGACATTACGTAATCGTCGTAATGCTCTTCTTCGTCGCACGGCACCATATTCCACAGAATACGCTTACCGGCCAGGCGTACGGCAGTACGGTAAAACTCGTCCAACAGTAAGATGTGCTGGGTTGAGCCGCAGTCTTCACCACCCAGACTGCCACTTTCGTTATGACGGAAACGGTTTTCATCAATCAGGAAGAAACTGACTTCTACGCCAAGCGACGCGGCCCAGCTTTCCAGCAGGCTGCACTTTCGCTGCAGCAGCTGACGCTCGTCGTTATCGAGCCAGGACTGATGACAGACCCAGATGTCCAGATCCGAAGAACAGCTTTGCCCAACCGAGGAGGTGCTGCCCATGGTGTAAACGCCTGTAATCGGCAGTTCGCCTTTCGGTGATTCCTGCGGCGGCATGCCACGGTAGAGTTCAAGTTCGGTCAGGTAGTGTTGTTGGGTTTCATCAGGCGTGAAAAGACAGATGCCTCTGGGAACGTTACCGTCAAGGTAGCCAGGCATCAGCGGATGGTGATAGTGCAATAATGTCGGCAGAAGACTGTATACCTGCTGGAAAGCAGGGCCCATAGCAGCAAGCGCGCGATCGACACGCAGTTGGTTTATGGCATCCAGTCTCTGTTTCAGAGTCTCAATATAGAGGTACAAGACGTATCGCCTGATGTTTCCGGGTGTCGCACGCTATTCAAAACAGAAATAACAGCGGACCCGCAGTATTACAAAAAGAGAACCGTTACCTTTTTTCGCCCTTATCATTATGGTGGTACCGACGAAAAAATGGTCTAAAACGTGATCAATTTAACACCTTGCCGGTTGACCGTAAAGAAAGATGCGCTACATACAGTGTAGCACCGTTCTGTACGTGTAAATTCCTTAATACGGCTGTGGCTGACGAGAACCCCGCCCTGTCCCTCTCTTCTTCATCACCGTAAAACTGCCATCCCAGAGTCAACAATGTTAGGATGGTTAGCGATTGATAATGACGGTAACAAGCATGTTAGACAATGTTTTGAGAATTGCCACACGCCAAAGCCCTCTTGCGCTCTGGCAGGCACATTATGTTAAGCAGCGCCTTGAAGCCTGCCACAGTGGATTGTGCGTCGAGCTGGTGCCGATGGTCACGCGCGGTGACGTGATCCTTGATACGCCACTGGCTAAAGTGGGCGGCAAGGGCCTGTTTGTCAAAGAACTGGAACTGGCATTGCTTGAGAACCGCGCCGATATCGCCGTACATTCGATGAAAGATGTGCCCGTCGAGTTCCCAGAAGGGCTGGGGCTGGTGACCATTTGCGAGCGTGAAGATCCGCGCGATGCGTTTGTCTCCAATCACTATGATTCGCTCGATGCGTTGCCAGAAGGCAGCGTGGTTGGCACGTCCAGTTTACGTCGTCAGTGTCAGCTGGCAGAACGTCGTCCGGACCTGATCATTCGTTCGCTGCGCGGTAACGTTGGTACGCGTCTGAGCAAGCTGGATAACGGCGATTACGATGCCATTATCCTCGCGGTTGCGGGTCTGAAGCGCCTGGGGCTGACGTCGCGCATTCGCGTCGCGTTGCCGCCTGAGCTGTCGCTGCCGGCTGTGGGTCAGGGTGCCGTCGGCATTGAATGCCGTCTGGATGATGAGCGTACCCGCGCGCTGCTTGCCCCACTGAACCATGATGAGACCGCTATCCGCGTTAACGCCGAGCGCGCCATGAACACCCGCCTCGAAGGAGGGTGTCAGGTGCCGATTGGCAGCTATGCTGAATTAATTAACGGTGAACTGTGGCTGCGAGCGCTGGTTGGCGCACCGGACGGTTCACAGATGGTCCGCGGCGAACGTCGCGGTAAAGCGCAAGATGCCGAACAGCTTGGCGTGTCGCTGGCAGAAGAGCTGCTGGATAACGGCGCCCGTGAGATCCTGGCTGAAGTTTATAATGGAGAACCCCCTGCATGAGTATTCTTGTCACCCGCCCTTCTCCCGCAGGAGAGCAATTAGTGAGCCGTCTGCGCGCACTGGGGCAGGTGGCCTGGAGTTTTCCGCTCATTGAATTCTCCCCCGGTCGGGAGCTGTCCGCGCTTGCCGACCATATGAATACCCTCCAGCAGGGCGACTTGCTGTTTGCGCTGTCGCAACATGCGGTGGAATTTGCCCAGGCGCAGCTACAACAGCAGGGGCTTAACTGGCCAACCGCCCCTCACTATTTTGCGATTGGTCGTACAACGGCACTGGCGTTGCATACCGTAAGCGGAACAGACGTTCGTTACCCGTTAGATCGGGAAATCAGCGAAGTCTTGCTACAATTACCTGAATTACAAACTATTGCCGGAAAGCGTGCACTCATTTTACGCGGTAACGGCGGGCGCGAACTGTTGGGTGAAACGCTGCGGGAACGCGGGGCTGAGGTCACGTTCTGCGAATGCTATCAGCGTTGTGCAAAACATTACGATGGTGCGGAAGAGGCGATGCGCTGGCATATGCGCGGCATTACGACCCTGGTGGTGACCAGCGGTGAAATGCTGCAGCAGCTCTGGTCGCTGGTGCCCCTTTGGTATCGTGAAAACTGGTTACTCCACTGCCGGCTTCTGGTCGTCAGTGAGCGTCTGGCGAACCAGGCCCGGGAACTGGGCTGGCAAGATATTCGGATCGCTGATAACGCTGACAACGATGCGCTGCTGCGCGCATTACAATAACTCTCATAATGGGAAGCCATAATGACGGAACACGATAAATCCTCCGCCGTGGTTGAAGAGACCAGGGAGACTGTGGACATCACGCCGCAGTCAGAAACGACTGAGAAAACCGTTGAGAAGAAGAACGGCAGCAATAAAACCAGCCTCGCGCTGAGCGCGATAGCCATCGCCATTGCGCTGGCCGCAGGCGTTGGCCTCTATGGCCTGGTGAAACAGCAAGGTTCCAGCCAGACGGCGACCAACGACACGCTGGTCAATCAGCTTACCGCCCTGCAAAAAGCGCAGGAGACGCAGAAAACTGAACTGGAAACGGTGATTAAACAGCAGTCCGCGGCGCTCGCTGAGGCGAACAGCAAACAGGAAGATCTGACCAAACAGCTGGACGACGTGCAGCAGAAAGTCGCCACGATTTCCGGTACCGATGCCAAAACCTGGCTGCTCTCGCAGGCCGATTTCCTGGTGAAGCTGGCCGGACGTAAGCTCTGGAGCGATCAGGACGTCACCACCGCCGCCGCGCTGCTGAAAAGCGCTGATGCGAGCCTGGCAGACATGAACGATCCGAGCCTCATTACCGCGCGTCGTGCCATTACCGAAGATATCGCCAGCCTCTCTGCCGTTTCGCAGGTGGACTACGATGGCATCATCCTGAAGGTCAATCAGCTTTCAAACCAGATTGATAACCTGCAGCTGGCGGATAACAACGACGATGACTCCCCGATGGATTCTGACGGCACCGAGCTTTCCAGCTCCCTGAGCGAATGGCGCGTGAATCTGCAAAAAAGCTGGCAGAACTTTATGGATAGCTTCATTACTATCCGCCGCCGCGACGAAACCGCCGTTCCGCTGTTAGCGCCGAATCAGGACATTTATCTGCGCGAAAACATTCGCTCCCGCCTGCTGGTGGCGGCCCAGGCCGTGCCGCGTCATCAGGAAGAGACCTACAAACAGGCGCTTGATAACGTCTCGACATGGGTACGTGCTTACTACAATACCGATGATGCCACGACCACGGCTTTCCTCGATGACATTGATAAACTGAGCCAGCAGAACATCACCATGAACGTGCCGGACAAGCTGGAAAGCCAGCCGATTCTGGAAAAACTGATGCAGACGCGCGTGCGCAACCTGCTGGCGCAGCCGGGCGTTCCGGCAGAACCTCACGCCCAGGCCCCTGCCGCCGCGCCAGCGCCTGAAAGCGCGCCACAAGGAGAGTAATGATGCTTAAAGTACTCTTACTCTTCATCCTGCTGATCGCCGGGATCGTCCTGGGGCCGATGCTTGCCGGTCATCAGGGTTACGTCCTGATCCAGACCGATAACTACAACATCGAAACCAGCGTAACGGGTCTGGTGATCATCCTGATCCTCGGTGTGGTGGTGCTCCTTGCGGTTGAGTGGATCCTGCGCCGAATTTTCCGTACCGGTGCGCATACGCGTGGCTGGTTCGTTGGCCGTAAACGCCGCCGCGCCCGTAAGCAGACTGAGCAGGCACTGCTTAAGCTGGCCGAGGGTGACTATCAGCAGGTTGAAAAGCTGATGTCGAAAAATGCTGACCATGCCGAACAGCCGGTGGTGAACTATCTGCTGGCCGCCGAGGCAGCGCAACAGCGGGGTGACGAAGCCCGCGCCAACCAGCACCTGGAACGCGCGTCAGAACTTTCTCCGAAAGACCCGATTCCCGTTGAGATCACCCGCGTTCGCCTGCAGCTGGCCCGCAACGAAAACCACGCCGCGCGTCACGGTATCGACCGTCTGCTGGAAGTCTCGCCACGCCACCCGGAAGTGCTGCGTCTTGCCGAGCAGGCCTATATTCGCACCGGTGCCTGGGGTTCACTGCTGGATATCATTCCGTCGATGGCCAAAGCCGACGTCGGTGATGATGAGCATCGTGATGAACTCCAGCGTCTGGCATGGATTGGCCTGATGGATCAGGCGCGTGCCGATCTCGGCAGCGATGGTCTGAAAACCTGGTGGAAGAATCAGAGCCGGAAAACGCGTCAGCAGGTTCCGTTGCAGGTTGCGATGGCAGAACATCTGATTGAATGTGACGATCATGACACGGCGCAGGAGATCCTCCTCGACGGACTGAAGCGACAGTATGACGATCGCCTGGTTATGGTGATCCCGCGTCTGAAAACCAATAACCCTGAGCAAATTGAAAAAATGCTGCGTCAGCAGATTAAAGCCGTCGGCGACCGTCCACTGCTGTGGAGTACGCTGGGCCAGTCGCTGATGAAGCACGGTGAATGGCAGGAAGCGAGTCTCGCCTTCCGTGCAGCGCTGAAACAGCGCCCGGACGCGTTTGACTACGCGTGGCTCGCCGATTCGCTGGACAAGCAGCACAAGCCGGAAGAGGCTGCTGCCATGCGCCGCGATGGGCTGTTATTAACGCTGCAAAATAATGGCAACCAGCAATAAATAACAAGGAGGCCAGACGGCCTCCTTTTTTTATTCCCCTTCGCCTGCTACATTCTTTACCACGTCATCTGAAAACGAACCCGCCAATGTAACGACGTCTTTTCATTAACTTTTTTCCATACACGCGACGAGTGCCGCGTGGACTGAATCGTTTTTGAAAGGAAATCGTCATGAACTCCCTTTTGTACGCGCTTATTGAAGCGCTGCGCTGCCACCGCTGGCTGCGCCTGCTGGCCTGTGCCTTTATCTTTACATCACTGGGAAATGGCGTCACCCAGGTGGTGGTCTTCGGCTTACTGTTAGCATGGTCCGCCCCGCCCGCACTGCTTACCCTCGCCTTTCTTTTCGCCACGCTACCTGGCTTTATCGGCAGCCTCATCAGTGAAAAGCTGTGTGTACGCTATTCTCCGATACCCCTGTTGATGCTCACCGAGGGGCTTGGCTTACTGGCCCTGCTCTTTCCCCTTCTCGGCGTGCACTATCACAGTATCCCTGCGTTACTGGCCGTGCAGTCCACCGAAGCACTGCTTAGCGGAATGAGCTGGCCTGCCCTGACGCTGCTCTTTAAACGCGGACTCAGAGAAGCAGAACTGCCTGCCGCAACCTGCCTCGAGAATGTGATTTTTGCCGCTCAGGTTTTGTTAGGCACCGGGTTGGGGATGGTACTTTTCCAGAAGATCGCCATCCTCGCCTTGCTGGCCATTGATGCCATCAGCTTTCTCGGATCGCTGTTCATGCTCTGGCTGGCAGGTCGTGTATTTTTAGCGCCCACACTGGCAGTCCCCACTGAAGAGAAAGCGCCTGCGGCTTTACGCTGGCAGATGTTGACCATCCGGCAGAAACGCAGTTTGCTGATTTTGCCTGCGCTGGCCGCCGTCGGTTCACCGGCCATGGCGCTTCTTCCGGCAATGGCACAGCAGATCCATCCTCAGGATGCGGCCAGCCTTGCTTTGCCACTGCTTTTTGCAAGGAGCATGGGACAACTTTGCGGTCCCCTGCTGCTAAAAAGAGACAGCCTGACGCGTTTTGCAGCACGCACGCCACGGATTTTACTGTGTCTCGGCATCTTCCTTGCTGCGTATGGGATGCTCCCGCTGTTGTCCGGGTGGATGGCATGCGCGCTGGGGATGATATTTGTCGCACACCTGGCCTCAAATGTTCTCTTTGCGGCCGGCACGTTTGCCGTACTCAGCAGTTTTCAAACCACGCACATGGCTTCGGCCAGCAGTAAAGCCTGGCGCTGGCAAACGCTCAGTGCCTCGCTTTTCACCGGTATTGCCGCGATGGCGGCGGCAGGGTTTGGCTCCATACAAGCGCTTTACAGCGTTTCGTCAGCCGCTCTGATACTGGTCGCCCTGATCATGTACGTTTACCGGGAATAAGGCATAAAAAAACGCCTGCTATAAAAGCAGGCGTTAAAACAGGTCTGTAAGACAACATATTTGGTGCTTCACTCAACGTTATGCCCATGGTGTCTGATGAGGCCGAAGCGACATCTGTCAGTGGACGATAAGCACCGTAAATGGCTCTGCGTCATTCCTGAGTTTATGAGGCACTAAGGCGAACATAAGAGATGGAATGAGCATCTACACGTATATTATTGCACGTAACGTGCCAACTTAACACGCAGAACTTTTACATCGCGCAACATTTTAAGATAAAAGGAAATTATGTTGTTGAGCGGTATCTTAGACCCGACAACCTGCTGATAAACACGACGAAATGTCGTCTGGAGGAGACACGAATGCCGCCAAATTATTATATCTTTTACTTTCAGTGTGTTATGTGTCGCTGAATCGCGACAAGGAAGCCGGCTGTTGTCGTGGAATCACTACAGAGGGGGAAAGGCGCAGAAAACAAAAAACCCCGCCGAAGCGGGGTTCAAAATTGGTCGGCGAGAGAGGATTCGAACCTCCGACCCACTGGTCCCAAACCAGTTGCGCTACCAAGCTGCGCTACTCGCCGATGTACTGCTTTTTGAATTTTTAGTTCAATTCATTAAAAAGTCGTGGTGCGAGGGGGGGGACTTGAACCCCCACGTCCGTAAGAACACTAACACCTGAAGCTAGCGCGTCTACCAATTCCGCCACCTTCGCAATTCACAACTCTTTCAATAATGGGGTGGCTAATGGGATTCGAACCCACGACAACTGGAATCACAATCCAGGGCTCTACCAACTGAGCTATAGCCACCACTGTATTCTTTCACGCGGTACTGACTACTTCTCAGACCACCGCAGCTCTAGCGCCGGGACTAAAATGGCGCGCCCGACAGGATTCGAACCTGAGACCTCTGCCTCCGGAGGGCAGCGCTCTATCCAGCTGAGCTACGGGCGCTTAGCGCCGTTGCGGGGCTGGATATTACGTACCTCCGACCCCGCTGTCTAGTGCTTTTTTGAAAAAAATGCGCGTTTGGTTATGGTTTGCACATTTTGCCGCTTATTCCTCCACTTTCTGCGAGGTAGCGCGGCGGCCCAGACCAAAAAGCTTATACGCCGCGGTCACCGCCGCCAGGAAGATCATCCCGACAAACAGCGACATGCGCGTATCTTCATTAAAGTACATTCCGATTAATACGCAAACCAGGAACGCCATCGTCAAATAGTTGGCGTACGGGAACAGAATGGAACGGAACGGATGGCTGGCGATGGCCTTTTTATGTGCCTGACGGAAACGCAGCTGGCTAATCAGGATAACAAACCAGGGCACCATACCTGGCAGCACGCTGGCGCTGTAGACATAAACGAACACGCGCTGCGGATTCGGGATGATGTAGTTCAGGCAGGAGCCAATCAGCAGGATCACAATCGACACCGCCACACCCGCAACCGGTACGCCCGCACGCGAAACTTTCGCCATTGCCGCTGGCAGCTGGTTGTTTCTGGACAGCGCGTAGAGCATACGTCCGCAGCTGTACATCCCGCTGTTGCAACCTGACAACGCCGCCGTCAGAACCACAAAGTTAATGATGCCTGCTGCTGCCGTGATGCCAATCTTCGCGAAGGTCAAGACAAACGGGCTACCGGTCGTGCCAATTTCATTCCACGGGAAGATGGTTACGATAACGAAGATCGCCCCCACATAGAAAATCAGGATACGCCACAGCACCTTGCCTACGGCGCTTCGCAGCGTAACCTGCGGGTTTTTCGCTTCACCCGCGGTAATACCGATAAGCTCGACCCCCTGATAAGAGGCCACAACGATACACAGTGCCGTCAGGAAGCCCTTCCAGCCGCCCGCAAAGAAGCCGCCGTTTTCGGTCAGGTTACCAAAGCCAATGGCGTGCCCGCCGTTGCCAAAGCCGAAGAAGATAACGCCCAGCCCGACCACAATCATCACGATGATGGTGGTGACTTTGATCATCGCAAACCAGAATTCGATTTCACCATAAAGACGAACCGCGGCAAGGTTTGCCAGTGCCACCAGCCCCACGGCAATCAGCGCCGGTATCCACTGGACCATGTCCGGGAACCAGAACTGCACATAGACCCCTATCGCCGTGATTTCAGAGATGCCAACCGCCATCCACATAAACCAGTATGACCATGCCGTCAGGTAGCCAAAGAACGGGCTCATATATCGGTGCGCGTAAACGGCGAAGGAACCCGTGACGGGCTCCATGAAGAGCATTTCGCCCATCGAACGCATGATGAAGAAAACGAACAATCCCGCAATGATATAAGCCAGCAAGACCGAAGGTCCTGCCCATTTGAGCGTGCTTGCGGAGCCCATAAACAGGCCCACGCCGATAGTGCCGCCCAGCGCTATCAGTTCAATATGACGAGCCTCCAGCCCACGCTGTAGCTCCGGTTTTTTCTCTGCCATAGATCCTCGATTGTGTTTGCTGTTTCCCGACTTCAGGCCAGGTATTGTTTTTTAGGGGTACTAAAATACGGGGCGAATGGTTTCTTAAAATGCGGCAAATGGCAAACGATGCATAAAAAAAATGAATGCATTGCACAGATTCGCAGCAGTTTTGCAGGGGAGTTGCAGCGCGAACAGCATATCGCGCTACATTTTGATTACATTTTCCCGGTGTAGTGCCAGGTAAGGTAGCGAAGCAGACGGATCTGTCGTGTAATCCGCGTCGGCTGAGATAGCAGGCGATACAGCCACTCCAGCCCCAGGTTTTGCCAGACTTTGGGCGCACGCTTAACATGGCCGGTAAAGACGTCATACGTTCCGCCAACGCCCATATAAAGGGCATCCGGACACACCTGACGGCAGTCACGCATCAGGATCTCCTGGCGTGGGGAGCCCATCGCCACGGTGATGATTTTCGCTCCACTGTCGCGAACGCGTTCAAACAGCGCCTGCCGGGCCTCTGGTTTGAAGTAGCCATCCTGGCTGCCCACGATGTTAACATTCCATTGACTGCGCAATTTCGCTTCGGTCTGCGCCAGTACCTCCGGCTTACCGCCAATCAGGAATACCGGCGTGCCTTCCGCCCCTGCGCGTGCCATCAGTTGCTCCCAGAGATCGGCCCCTGCCACGCGAGATACATTAGCGCCAGGATACTTTTTGCGGATTGAACGCACCACGCTGATACCGTCGGCATATTTAAATTCAGCCGCTTCTATCAGGCTTCTTACTTCGGCGTTGTCTTCCACCGCCAGCATCTTTTCCGCATTGATGGCGACCAGCGTACCGGATTTCATCTGACCACCAGCGAACAGAAAATCCAGCGCGTGTTGCATATCGCGCCAGCCAATAAGCTGCAGACCGCGCAGCGTATAGCGCGGTGCAGAAGTTTTATCCGTCATGACTTTCCCTACTCACACTTGCGACAGCGTTGTGCTGCCCTGCGGCTCGCGCTTATGCACAAGCCCTGCACTGTCAAACAGCCAGTACAACAGTTTGGCCAGTAACAGGCAGATGCCAAAAACGACCATGAAGAAAACTACGCGCGACACGAATGAATCCAGCCCTTCACGCGCCAGAACGATCATATTGAAAATGGCACCAAAGCAGAAACTGTGCAAAATAGCCGCCTTATAGCGGTTTGTTTCTTCGTTGCCGCGCACGTAGAGCCAGTCAAACCACTTGATGATCAGCCCCACCACCACCGCCCCCGGCAGGATAAACCAGCTTCCCCCCATCACCACCAGCGAGCCAATCAACGTAGGTGAGATCGCAAGGCCTGAGTGGTTGTTCAGCACTTCCCAGGTAAAATAGTTTGCCGTGTTGAGTACGACGCCGGGGCGGTCTGGCCACAGCCAGGTTGGGATAAAGACATAAAAGTCGCGCACAATAGGCGCAAGGCCCTGGAAATCGATTTTGTCGTAGTTTTGCAGCAACAACGCCAGGTTTTCCCACGGCGAGAAGGTGTCGCGCGTGAGATAGAGGAATGTGTAAAACGCCTCGTCACCGGCTACGTTGAGCCCGTAGCGCTTCAGGGCAAGCCAGAACATACCAACAATGCCAAACACCCCAGCAGCCACCAGCATCCATAAAGAGATCCACCCGCGGATGATGCCGATAAACAGGAAGATTGCGAAAGCGATGATGATGTTTGCACGCGTCCCTCCCACAATCATGTAGGTCAGGAAACCGAAGGCGACGGTACTCACCAGGAAAAACAGCCAGGCTTTGCTGTCCTGACGCAGGAAAAAGATCACCAGCATCGCCGGAATGAAGAAGTAGAAGAAGCGCTTAAGCGCCACGCCCGACACTTCGGCAGAAAAAATCTGGCTGTAGGACTGGAGCTTGAACAGCAGAAAACCATTGTGCATGAAGAAGATACCCACGCTTACCAGCGCGATCGTCATCAGCATCACCCACGTCAGGTGCGTCTCCACCCGGTTCATGGTGAAGAGCGCCCGGCGCGGCGCGGTGGATTGCGCTGAACGCAGGCGCGTTTTATAGGTGGCGTAATAGACGGCGTAGAAGCAGGTCGCTGCCAGGATCGCCTGGAGCAGGATCTCGGGTGGGGCAACGCTCACGTCAAACCGGAAGACCAGAATGCTGGTCAGCGGGAATCCGAAAAAGAAGGTCAGAAGAAACAGTAACGAGAAGAAGACGTTAAAGTTAAAACGCACCCGGCGAAACTCGAACCAGGTGAGCGTGGCGATAAATAAAGTGCTCAGAAGCCAAACGATCAGTAAGCCGCTGAATTGCAACTGGCTCATGCTTTGTCTCCTGCAGCGATACGCAGCGCGCGGTGCCACGGCGTGAGGTAGTTCGGGCTAAAGAAGTCGATGGCACTTTTGTCCACCAGCGCCAGTTGTCTCTGCGCTTCGCGGACCACCTCTTCGTTAAGCACATCGGAAGTAAACAGCACCGGCAGATGCTGCTCCGCCATGTCCTGCCAGAATGGGTTTTCGCGATTGAGTACGCAGGGCACACCCGCCTGAATCAGCAGACACAGCGTGCCAATTCCTTGCTGACGCGCAAAGATGAAATAGCCCAGATCGCACCGACGCAGCAGCGCAAGATACTCATCAAATTCCAGCTTATCGTGGAGAATGTGCACATTCGCGGCGCTAAATAACGCGAGTGCCTGCTGGCGGACCTCATTGATATAGGCATCGTTATTGGCCGGATACCCCATCGGCACAATCACATTGACGGTGTCGCCAAACTGCTGATGTACCGCCCTGAGCGCGGCAAGATGTTCATTGCTGCGATCGCCTGAGTTACCCACCAGAATCGTCAGTTTACCCTCGCGCGGCGTATCATTCGCCATGTTGTTCAGCGCCGGGTTCATTCGGGTCGGGAAATAGAGTAGCTCACCGCGTACGTCAGGGTGGCGTTTAGCAAAATAATTGAGATCGCCACGGGTCGCGAAAACGCATCCCACACGCCCCTGCGCCATGCGCCGCAACGGGTAGAAAAGACGGAATTTCCAGCCGCTGGAGACTTCGTAGAGATCGGCTCCCCAGATATGCCAGCTGCACTGCGAAGGTTTGATCCCCCCGCTCAGGAGCGCCAGCCACAGGCCGGTATTAAACTGCCCATGGAAAAAGAAACGTTGCTCACGATCCGCTTTGGCTTTGGCAACAACCGCCTTCGCCAGCGCAGCCTTGTCCGGCCAGAAAGAGAGTGTCAGCGTCGGACACGCCACGCTCAGGCCATTATCCTGACCAGCAACCATAAACTCACGAGCGTCGGGATCCCCCGATGCCAGTTCATCATTGAAGAACCGTAACACGGTCTGGTTATGGTGTGGGATATCCGATCCCAGTATGTGAATCAGTGCAGTCATGCGCGTTTACGCCAAAGTAAAAATACGCCGCAACAGGCAGCGAAATAAACGATATAGGTTGCCATATAGGCCTGAGCCGCCCCCAGCGCACCGTGTGCCGGGATCAACCAGTGTGAGAATGCGGTCAGTAATGCAAACTGGCTGATTTCCGCCAGGATATACAACCGTAGCGAGGCTTTCGCAATCACCAGATAACCAAAAACGTAAGCCCCCACTTTCAGTACATCGCCCACCAGTTGCCAGGCAAACAGATCGCGCATGGCGGTAAACTTCGCGGAGAAGAGCAGCCAGATGGCGACATCGCGCAATAGCCATACGGTTAAACTGGCTGCCGCAACGGCGGGAAGGACAAACCGCAGTGAGCGGGAAATTTCGCGCGTGATATCCTGCCTGGAGGTCAGGCGCGATAAGGTTGGCAGCAAATAGACGCTAAAGGAAGCCGTTATAAATTGGAGGTAGGCATCGGAAATACTGCTCACCCCTTGCCAAATCCCAACTTCGTCCCAGCTGTAATGCGCCGCCAGCAGGTTTCGCATCATCACATAGGCGACGGGGAGCGTGACGGAGGTGATGAGCGCCATCAGGGTAAATTTTCCCAGCTGGCTTGCCAGCACCTTATCCCATTGAGGTTTCAGGTAACTCAACGGAATGGTGCCCCGACGCATTAGCATGAACGCCGCCGGAACGACCACTAATGCCGGTACCAGCGCCAGCCCCAGCAACGCGCCTTCATAGCCGCCCAGCCGATAGCAAAAATAGTAGGCAATCACGCCGATGACGCTGCCGAGGATTAACGCCAGTGCGTTCCCGGCCGCATCACGAAAGCCTTTCATCAGCGCCAACAACAGGTTAGCCCAGGCAATGCCCAGCTGAACCAGCGCGACCAGACGAACCAGCCCCTGATAATGGGTGTGACCAAATAACCCCTGGCTTATGGGTGCCGCTGCCAGCAGGAAAATAACCGCCATCAGGGTCGAAAAGCCGGTGACCATCGCCGAGGATGTACCGACAACACGGCGAAGCTGGGCCGCATCATCATGGTACTGCGCAACGTATTTCGTGACGCCGTTGAAAATCCCTGCGCCGGCCAGTACCCCAAGGACGGTCACAAGCTGACGGAAATTCCCCGCCAGCCCGACGCCTGAAGGGCCGAATGAGACGGCCAGCAGCTTGACGACCAGTAGCCCGGCGCCAATTTTGACAAGTGTGGACGCGGCGGTCCACACCGATGCTTTTGCCAGAGACATATCAGCCGAAATAACTCAGAAGGGTGTTAATCACCGTACGCTGGTTAACAGGCGCGAGGTTGTAGAACAGTGGCAAACGAAGCAAACGCTCACTTTCTTTCGTGGTGTAGCGATCTTCACCCGCGAAGACCCCAAATGCCTCTCCTGCAGGGCTGGAGTGCAGCGGGATATAGTGGAACACCGCCAGAATTTCGGCTTCTTTTAGCCAGGCAATCAACTTGCTGCGATCGTCGTTATCGCGCAGTTTGATATAGAACATATGGGCATTATGGACGCAATCAGCCGGAAGGGTCGGCAACTCAATTCGTCCGGCTTGAGCCAGCGGTTGCAGCGCGTCGTAATAAGTTTGCCACAGGGACAGGCGCTGAAGATTAATGCGGTCCGCTGCCTCCAGTTGCGCCCACAGGTATGCCGCCTGCAGATCGGCCATCAGATAGCTTGAGCCAATATCGCGCCAGGTATATTTGTCTACCTGTCCCCGGAAGAACTGGCTGCGGTTGGTGCCTTTTTCACGGATCACTTCCGCACGCTCGACCAGCGCACGGTCGTTAATCAGCGTCGCACCACCTTCGCCACCGGCGGTATAGTTTTTGGTTTCGTGGAAGCTAAAGCAGCCGATATGGCCGATCGTTCCCAGCGCTCGCCCTTTATAGGTCGACATCACGCCCTGAGCGGCATCTTCAACCACGAACAGGTCATGTTTTTTGGCGATCGCCATGATGGTGTCCATCTCACACGCCACACCCGCGTAGTGAACCGGCACAATCGCACGCGTTTTGTCCGTGATTGCCGCTTCAATCAGCGTCTCATCGATGTTCATGGTATCCGGGCGAATATCCACAAAGACAATTTTCGCACCACGCAGGACAAAGGCATTCGCTGTAGAGACGAAGGTATAGCTCGGCATGATCACTTCATCGTCCGGCTGGATATCCAGCAACAACGCCGCCATTTCCAGCGATGCGGTACAGGACGGGGTCAGCAGGACTTTAGCGCTGTGAAACCGCTGTTCCATCCACTGCTGGCAGCGACGGGTAAAACCACCGTCACCACAGAGTTTGCCGCTGCCCATAGCAGACTGCATATAGTCGAGTTCAGTGCCCACGACGGGTGGTGCGTTAAATGGAATCATCTTGTCACCTGTATAACCAGTAAGCGGTGGCGTCGATGTTGGCACCACTCGCGATATAACGTTTAAGCGCGGCGGTGTTGCCCATCTGGGTTGCCACCCGCAGAGTCAAAAGCTGTTGCTGCTGCGCCCAGTGAAGCGCCGCCTGCATGAGTTTTTCGCCCATGCCGCGCCCGGCTAATAAACCAATACGCCCCTCGTTCGCGTTGAGCTTACGAAGCGAGACAAATCCCTCAATCTGGCCGCCTGCAGTGCGAAACACCAGGCACACATGGTCAAAGGTGCCTTTTACCGCGTTCTCTACCCACTGGGCGTAGAAACGCCCGCTGTCGTCCGGTGCATACCACGGTGCACGAAAGCGGCTCCGGGCAAACGCCTGCGCCGCCATCTGACGCAGCGCGGGGATATCCTGCTCCGTTGCCACTTCCGCACCGGGCGAATCATGGCAGACGAGCGTAATGGACAGATCAACCTCGCCTTCAACCAGCTGAAAACCTTGTTGCTGGAGCGCATCGAGCAGGTCGGCACGGTCTGCGGGGATCCTGGCCTGTACCCGCGGCCAGGCGGTGAAGTCGGCGTCAGTCAGAACCGGCGCATCGTCGCGCAGGCGTACGATGGCTGATGGCAGACCAAAAAAGGCACTCTCCCACTCAAGGGACTCGAGAACCCCCTTCAGGTGGCTCAACGCCAGACACCTTTCGTATCAACCACATACTGTTGGCGTACGGCATCACCGGACGTCGCTTTAAATTCTTTATGATCCACCAGCAGCACCAGCACATTCGCCGTCGCCAGCGCCTCATCCAGCGCGGTCAACGTACAGTGGCCCGCCAGTTTTGCCGGCAGTTCATGAATATTGGGTTCAACCACCAGCGTTTCGCCGGTGTGCCAGCCAGCGATCATCTCTGCAATCTCCATCGCCGGGCTTTCGCGTAAGTCGTCAATATTCGGTTTGAATGCCAGACCAAAGCAGGCAATTTTCAGCTCACTGGCGCGTTTGCCGCTCTCAGCCAGACAGTCCGCTACGGTGGCTTTCACCTGACTGAGCACCCAGTGTGGCTTGCTGTCATTCACTTCACGCGCGGTGCGGATCAGGCGGGCCTGCGCCGGGTTTTGCGCCACAATAAACCACGGGTCGACAGCGATACAGTGACCGCCCACGCCCGGGCCAGGCTGGAGGATATTCACGCGCGGATGGCGATTCGCCAGGCTAATCAACTCCCAGACGTTAATCCCCTGATCGGCGCAAATCAGCGACAGTTCATTCGCGAAGGCGATATTCACGTCCCGGAAACTGTTTTCCGTGAGCTTGCACATTTCGGCGGTGCGGGAGTTGGTCACCACACATTCGCCTTCAAGGAAAATCTTGTAAAGCGCGCTGGCGCGTGCTGAACAGACTGGCGTCATGCCGCCGATCACGCGATCGTTTTTAATCAGCTCTACCATCACCTGACCTGGCAGCACGCGCTCAGGACAGTAAGCAATATTGATATCAGCCTCCTCGCCCGCCTGCTGCGGGAAGCGTAAGTCAGGTCGGGCTTGCGCCAGCCACTGCGCCATCTGTTCGGTAGCGCCGACGGGCGAAGTGGACTCCAGGATCACCAGAGCCCCTTTTTTCAGGACCGGTGCAATCGATTTTGCCGCCGCTTCGACGTAAGCCATGTCGGGCTCATGGTCACCTTTAAAGGGGGTTGGCACCGCAATCAGATATGCATCCGCCTCGACCGGCGTCGTGCTGGCACGCAGGAATCCGCCATCAACCGCCTCTTTCACCACGCGGTCGAGATCGGGCTCCACGATATGAATTTCGCCACGGTTAATGGTTTCCACCGCACGCGCGTTGATATCCACGCCCACAACCTGTTTTTGACGGGAGGCAAACGCTGCCGCTGTGGGCAAGCCAATGTAGCCAAGACCAATGACAGAGATGGTAGTAAAACTCATAGCGATACCCGATTGTGTTTAAGTGCATGCAAAATACGGCCACAAGCCTGCCCATCGCCATACGGGTTATGGGCCCGGCTCATCGCCTGATACTCCTCGTCGTCGTGAAGCAGGCGCGTTACCTCTTCGACGATCAGCTGTGCATTGGTGCCGACCAGACGTACCGTGCCCGCTTTCACCGCTTCCGGGCGTTCGGTCGTTTCACGCATGACCAGCACAGGCTTGCCGAGAGACGGCGCCTCTTCCTGAATACCACCGGAATCGGTCAGGATCAGCCAGGCGTGGTTCATCAGCCAGACAAACGGCAAGTAGTCCTGCGGTTCAATCAGCAGGACGTTTTCTATATGCCCAAGGATACGATTGACCGGCTCGCTGACGTTAGGATTAAGGTGTACCGGGTAGACAATCTGCACATCCTGATTCTGCGCGGCGATTTCCGCCAGGGCATGACAGATTTGCTCAAAACCGCGTCCAAAGCTCTCGCGACGGTGGCCGGTGACCAGAATGGTTTTTTTGCCATTGTTCAGGAAGGGGTAGCGTGCGGCGAGTTCTTTCTGAAGATCGTTGTTTGACAGCACGCGGTCACGAACCCAAATCAGGGCATCAATCACCGTATTCCCGGTGACAAAGATTTTGTTGTCGGCAATATTTTCACGCAGCAGGTTCTGTCGTGAGTTTTCGGTGGGCGCAAAATGGTACATCGCCAGATGGCCGGTGAGTGTGCGGTTGGCCTCTTCGGGCCACGGCGAATAAAGGTTGCCGGTACGCAGACCCGCCTCAACGTGGCCGACAGGAATTCGCTGGTAAAACGCAGCCAGGCTGGTTGCCACCGTGGTGGTGGTATCGCCATGCACCAGAACCACGTCAGGTTTGAAGGACTCCAGAATCGGCTTGAGCTCTTGCAGAATACGGCAGGTTATCTCCGTTAACCCCTGCCCCGGTTTCATAATATTGAGATCGTAATCCGGGACGATAGAAAAGAGAGTTAAGACCTGATCGAGCATCTCACGGTGTTGGGCAGTGACGCACACTTTCGCTTCAATATCAGGATCACTGGCCAGCGCATGAACCAGAGGTGCCATCTTAATGGCCTCCGGCCTGGTGCCAAATACGGTAAGTACTTTCACATCGATTCTCTTCGATTAAACGATGAAGGCCGCAGCCTTCATCGTAGACGGCGTTCTTAGTTAGTGCGACGACGCGTTAACGCCACGCCTGCGCCAGTCAGCGCACCCACAATCCCCCACATGATCATCAGGAATGCGCGGCGCGGACTATCGCGTTTTACAGGTTCTTCAGGCGTTCGCAAATAACGATAGGTCTGAAAACGCGGGTCCATTGTTGGACCGACATTCAGGGTGTTCAGCATCGCGCGGTTTTGATCGTAGTCGAGGTCAAAATCAGGGCCAACGGCCTGGAGGTTTTCCAGTCGAGCCTGCAGCATTGGGCGCCCGAGAAGGAACATTTCTGAATCAGGCAGTTCATCTGCCGGCACGTCCGTCTCGGTGCGGGAAATATTGTGCTGTTCGGCAATTTTCAGCGCCTGCTCAATATTGTGTACACGGCGGGCGAAGATGGCTTTAGCCACCTCTTCCTGACGTTTAACCTGCGCTTTCATCTGTATAGTACGGGCAGCCCAGGCACCTTTCAGCTCTTCATTAAGGTGGCTTGCCGCACGCTGGCTGGCAAAGGCAACGTACTGGCGCAACAGGTTATTGGCATCCGGCGCGGTTTCGGCAATCAGCTTGACGCTGTCGTTGACGTTACGCAGTGCATCTCCCGGCATAAACTGAATGTTGTTAATCATATCATCCAGCAGCGCGGCATCGGCTTTACTGTTGCCCACCATCCGTTGCTTGTAATAATCCGTCTGGCTCCAGAAATCACGGCGCGTATCCCAGGAAGCCAGCTGCATCACAAACTCTTTATAGGCCTCATCCATGACGGAAGCCTGATCTGGGGTGGCCAGATTGGCTTTGATATCCAGGTTACGCAGGAACTGCTGCTGGGAATAGAACCCCCCGAGCATATTAACCGTTGGTTTATCAGTGATTGCCGTAGCGCTCCACTCTTGTTTTGCAAAGAAGGTGTAGGCCAGCGCTAACAATGCAAACCCCAGCGCGATCCCCGCAATCCAAAGTTTGCCTGCCCACAACACGCGAAACAAACCCCGAATATCCAGCTCATTCTCAGTTACCACTGATTTCGCTCCCGCCAACGGTTGAGTCATCATAGTCCCGGTTTTACTTAGTTAATGTTGTATTGTTGCCACTGTTGCGACGCATCCTGCGTTTAAGACGTTTAATAAACCGCGCCACTTTCCATGCGCGCTTAATGCAGTAGCCGTACAGGAAAAACGCTAGCAAGAATAATACCAACATGACCCATTCAGGGATGAAATGAGCATATTCCGCAGCCACCCCAATTGCGGCCAGAATAGCGGCAGCCAGGGTAATCAGCACAAACGCCTGACGTGAAGTAAAACCGGCACGCATGATGAGATGGTGAATATGCTGGCGATCGGGAGAGAAAGGACTCATTCCTTTACGCAGACGACGATACATAATCGCCACCATATCCATTAGCGGAATGGCAATAATCCACAGCGCTGTTACCGGGCTAATCGGGTGAGTTTTACCCTGTGTGGTCTCCAGCAAAATCCAGATAACGGTAAAGCCGATCAGCGTACTGCCCGCATCACCCATAAACACTTTATAGCGACGACCGAGCGCACCGAGATTTAAGAGGATATAAGGCAGAATGGCGGCAATCATGGCAAAACACCACATCGACAGGCTGTACTGACCATCGAACCATAAAATGATGCCGATTGCGGCAAACGAAACCGACGACAATCCACCGAGCAGGCCGTCAATACCATCCACCATGTTGAAAGCATTTATCGCCGCCCAGACGGCAAACAGTGTCAGGAAGAAACCAAAGGGACCCAGTACTAACTCCCAGGGTCCGAACACATAACCGAGGCTTCTCAGGTATAGCCCACCAACGACCATCATGATCACGCCAATGGCGGCCTGGACGGTGGCGCGAATTTTTACCGCGATATCGAACCGATCATCCAGCGCCCCGACTAACACCAGGACACCGGCGCAGGCAAGGTAGAGGGCGGCGTGTGGAATATAATAATCCGCAATACCAAACGTGAAACAGATACCAGCGTAAACAGAAATCCCTCCAACCAGAGGAATAAGTCCCTGATGACGTTTACGAAAATTAGGCTTATCCACCAACCCTATTCTTTTGGCCACCTTACGCGCGATGAACAAAAAACAGGTTGTGAATAAAAAAATACTGATTAGCTCAGTAACGGCGGTGAGTAGATTCACAATGGATTGCTCTCAACAAAAGTTAGTCCCGGAAGTATAACCATGAAGCCCCTGCCTCAGAAGTAATAAAGAAGGCTTCTTACAACTCCCTTTGTATATTTTTCAATCAATTATTTCATTAACTGCACAAACAGTCTTATTGTCGCACTGACTGATCTGAAATGGGAGTCTGCATTAATAGCGTATAAGCCATAAAAGAAAAACGCCACGTAAAAACGTGGCGCTTGCTGGCTTTATTTGCGTTACGAGCGTTTCATCATATCGAAGAAATCGTCGTTAGTTTTGGTCATCGCCAGTTTGTTAATGAGGAACTCCATTGCGTCGATTTCACCCATTGGATGGATGATTTTGCGCAGGATCCACATTTTCTGCAGCTCTTCCTGGGTGGTGAGCAACTCTTCTTTACGGGTACCGGAACGGTTGTAGTCGATTGCCGGGAAGACGCGTTTCTCAGCAATTTTACGAGAGAGGTGCAGCTCCATGTTACCTGTACCTTTAAACTCTTCGTAAATAACTTCGTCCATTTTGGAACCCGTATCGATCAGCGCCGTAGCGATGATGGTCAGGCTGCCGCCCTCTTCCACGTTACGTGCCGCACCGAAGAAGCGTTTTGGACGATGCAGGGCGTTAGCGTCCACACCCCCCGTCAGCACTTTACCGGAAGCCGGAACGACGGTGTTGTAGGCACGCGCCAGACGGGTGATGGAGTCGAGCAGGATGATCACGTCTTTCTTGTGTTCAACCAGGCGTTTCGCCTTCTCGATAACCATTTCCGCAACCTGAACGTGGCGAGATGCGGGTTCGTCAAAGGTAGAAGCAACCACTTCACCTTTAACCAGACGCTGCATCTCGGTCACTTCTTCCGGACGTTCGTCAATCAGCAGTACCATCAGTACGCAGTCTGGGTGGTTATAAGCGATGCTCTGCGCGATATTCTGCAGCAGCATGGTTTTACCCGCTTTTGGCGGTGCGACGATCAGACCACGCTGGCCACGACCGATTGGCGATGCCAGATCCAGGACGCGAGCGGTTAAATCTTCAGTTGAGCCGTTACCACGTTCCATGCGCAGGCGAGAGTTCGCGTGCAGCGGCGTTAAGTTCTCAAACAGGATCTTATTACGGGAGTTTTCCGGTTTGTCGAAGTTAACTTCATTCACTTTCAACAGCGCAAAGTAGCGTTCACCCTCTTTTGGAGGACGAATCTTACCTGAAATGGTGTCACCAGTGCGGAGGTTGAAACGGCGGATTTGGCTAGGGGATACGTAGATGTCGTCAGGGCCGGCGAGGTAGGAGCTGTCTGCAGAGCGGAGGAAACCAAATCCGTCTTGCAATATCTCCAGCACACCGTCGCCAAAGATATCTTCGCCACTCTTAGCGTGCTGCTTCAGGATGGCGAAAATGATGTCCTGCTTGCGCATACGAGCCTGGTTTTCCAGCCCCATATTTTCGCCGAGAGTGATCAGCTCAGAAACCGGCGTATTCTTTAATTCGGTAAGATTCATAATGGTGTGGGTTCTTAAACTCGGGGTGATACTCGAACTTAATGTTGTGAATGGTATGGCAGGGTCATCCATGCCTGTTTAGCGGCCATCAACTCATGTCTGTTCGCTGTCTGGTCACAGGGAAAAAACGCAGAACTGAAACGACAAGACGGATTGAGTGACAAGCCCGGAATTTAGCAACTTCACGCACTGTTTGTGTCAACAACGGGAAGTATCGGGTAAAACAAGATTCAAACAACAAGATATGTTTAAAACGAAGTCATAGCTAACTTAGCACGACTTCAGCCGGGCGTCCAGAGTTCCACATAATTTAGGCGCTCTGGACGCGCAGCAAAGAAACCTTACGCCAGGTTAGCGTCGAGGAACTCTTTCAGTTGACCTTTGGACAGTGCGCCCACTTTGGTCGCTGCCACTTCGCCGTTTTTGAACAGCAGCAGGGTCGGAATGCCACGGATACCGTATTTTGGTGCGGTGCCCGGGTTCTGGTCGATGTTCAGCTTGGCAACGGTCAGTTTGCCCTGATATTCGTCAGCGATCTCATCCAGAATCGGGGCGATCATTTTGCAAGGACCACACCATTCAGCCCAGAAATCGACGAGTGTCAGCCCGTCAGCCTTAAGTACGTCCGTGTCAAAACTGTCGTCAGTCAGGTGAATAATTTTATCGCTCATATATAACTCCACAGGAATAAGCCTGGTGCGTTGGTTTCGCCCTCATCAACGACGTGTTGATGTCGCATTAACCAACTAAAGGTTGACTTTATTTCACCGGATACGCTTTCGTAAAGCAATAGTAAGCTGATATTCTACCACACTATGAGCAAAACACATTTAACAGAACAGAAGTTTTCCGACTTCGCCCTGCACCCAAAAGTCATCGAAGCCCTTGAAAATAAAGGGTTTCATAACTGCACGCCCATTCAGGCTCTCGCCCTGCCGCTGACGCTGGCGGGACGTGACGTAGCAGGACAGGCGCAAACCGGTACTGGCAAAACGATGGCGTTTTTAACGTCAACGTTTCATTATTTACTTTCTCATCCAGCGATTGCAGACCGCAAAGTTAACCAGCCGCGCGCGCTAATTATGGCCCCGACGCGAGAACTGGCGGTACAGATCCACGCAGACGCTGAACCCCTGATGCAGGCTACGGGCCTGAAAATCGGCCTGGCTTATGGCGGCGATGGTTACGATAAGCAGCTGAAAGTGCTGGAAAGCGGTGTGGATATCCTGATCGGTACCACCGGCCGTCTTATCGACTACGCAAAACAGAACCACATTAACCTTGGTGCCATCCAGGTTGTGGTGCTGGATGAAGCTGACCGTATGTACGATCTGGGCTTCATTAAAGATATCCGCTGGCTGTTCCGCCGCATGCCACCCGCGAATCAGCGCCTCAACATGCTGTTCTCTGCGACCCTGTCGTATCGCGTACGCGAACTGGCATTCGAGCAGATGAACAACGCCGAATATGTGGAAGTGGAACCCGAGCAGAAAACCGGCCACCGCATCAAAGAAGAACTCTTCTATCCTTCCAATGAAGAGAAAATGCGTCTGCTGCAAACGCTGATCGAAGAAGAGTGGCCAGACCGCGCCATTATCTTCGCGAACACCAAGCACCGCTGTGAAGATATCTGGGGCCATCTGGCTGCAGACGGTCACCGTGTTGGCCTGCTGACGGGCGATGTTGCGCAGAAAAAACGCCTGCGTATTCTTGAAGAATTCACCCGTGGCGATCTCGATATTCTGGTCGCCACCGACGTCGCAGCGCGCGGCCTGCACATTCCAGCCGTTACGCACGTCTTTAACTATGACCTGCCGGATGACTGCGAAGACTATGTACACCGTATCGGTCGTACCGGTCGTGCGGGTGCAAGCGGCCACTCTATCAGCCTCGCGTGTGAAGAGTATGCGCTGAACCTGCCGGCGATTGAGACGTACATCGGCCATTCTATTCCGGTGAGTAAGTACAACCCGGATGCGCTATTAAGCGAACTGCCGCCGGCTAAGCGCCTTACCCGCGCCCGCTCCGGCAATGGCCCGCGTCGATCTGGCGCGCCGCGTAATCGTCGTCGCTCAGGTTAAACAATTATGCTCAGCTCCACCTCGCTTTATGCGGCAATTGATCTCGGTTCGAATAGTTTTCATATGCTGGTTGTGCGCGAGGTGGCGGGAAGCATACAAACGCTGACGCGCATTAAGCGCAAGGTCCGCCTCGCGGCGGGCCTGAGCAGCGATAATCACCTCTCTCCTGAAGCCATGGAACGTGGCTGGCAGTGCCTGCGACTCTTTGCAGAGCGTCTGCAGGATATCCCGCATTCCCAAATCACCGTCGTCGCCACTGCAACACTCCGCCTGGCGGTTAACGCCGTGGATTTTATTGCCAAAGCGCAGGAAATTCTCGGTTGTCCGGTGCAGGTTATCAGCGGTGAAGAAGAAGCGCGCCTGATTTATCAGGGCGTTGCGCACACCACGGGAGGCGACGATCGTCGTCTGGTTGTGGATATCGGGGGCGCCAGTACCGAACTCGTGACCGGCACCGGTGCGCAGGCAACGTCGCTATTCAGCCTGTCGATGGGTTGCGTAACCTGGCTTGAGCGCTACTTTACTGACCGCAATCTGGGTCAGGAAAACTTCGACGAGGCGGAAACTGCCGCACGCGAGGTGTTACGCCCGGTGATGGACGAACTGCGCTACCACGGCTGGAAAGTCTGCGTGGGGGCCTCCGGTACCGTGCAGGCATTGCAGGAAATTATGATGGCGCAGGGCATGGATGAGCGGATCACGCTTGCCAAGCTTCAGCAGCTTAAACAGCGTGCCATTCAGTGCGGACGTCTGGAAGAGCTGGAAATTGAAGGCCTGACGCTTGAACGCGCGCTGGTATTCCCGAGCGGGCTCGCGATCCTGATCGCCATTTTCACCGAGCTGAACATCACATGTATGACGCTGGCGGGCGGCGCGCTGCGTGAAGGTCTGGTCTACGGGATGTTGCACCTGTCGGTCGATCAGGACATTCGCAGCCGTACCCTGCGAAACGTGCAGCGTCGTTTCCTGGTTGATATCGATCAGGCAGGCCGCGTGGCACAGCTGGCGTCACGCTTCGCCGATCATGTGGCTAATGCCTGGGATCTGGACCCTTTGAGTCGCGATCTGCTGCTAAGTGCCTGTGCACTGCATGAAATCGGGCTGAGCATTGATTTTAAACAGGCTCCGGCTCATGCCGCTTATCTGGTGCGTAACCTCGATTTACCCGGCTATACCCCTGCGCAGAAAAAGTTGCTGGCAACGCTGCTGCTGAACCAGACCAATGCCGTTGACCTCTCCTCTTTGCATCAGCAAAACGCCGTACCGCCGCGCGTAGCCGAGCATATGTGCCGCCTGCTGCGTCTGGCTATTCTGTTTGCCAGCCGCCGCCGCGATGATTTGCTGCCGGCACTCAATCTGGTGGCGGATGACGAGAAACTTTCGCTGACGTTGCCAGAAAACTGGCTGGATAATCATCCGCTTGGGGCGGAGATGGTCGAGCAGGAGTGTCAGTGGCAGAGCTACGTACACTGGGTGCTTGAGGTGAAATAATGGGTCGGACATGCCCGGTAGCGCTACGCTTGCCGGGCGTGTAACAACCTACCCCTTCTCTTTGGCTTTCGCCAGCATGGCGCGGATGTTAGCGACGTTCGCCTGCCCCTTATGCATCCGCTCTTCAGCCGTAATCACTTTACGCTCCTGCTCCCAGATGAGGTCGTCCTGCGGAAGTTCCAGCAGGAAACGGCTCGGCTCCGGGCGCACCAGTTCACCATATTGTCTACGCTCTTTGCACAGCGTGAAGGTCAGCTCTTTCTGAGCGCGCGTGATGCCTACATAGGCCAGACGGCGCTCCTCATCGACGTTATCTTCATCAATGCTGCTCTGGTGCGGCAGTAACCCCTCTTCCATGCCAACCAGATAGACATACGGGAATTCCAGACCTTTTGATGCATGCAGCGTCATCAGCTGAACCTGATCGGCCTCTTCTTCGCTCTCGCCTCGCTCCATCATATCGCGCAGGGTAAAGCGGGTAACCACCTGCGTCAGGGTCATCGGTTCATCAATCTCCGAGCCTTCCAGCATTTCAGTCATCCAGCTGAACAGCTGGTTAACGTTTTTCATGCGCATCTCGGCCGCTTTCGGACTGGCGGAGGTTTCATACAGCCAGGACTCGTAGTCGATACCGTGGATAAGGTCGCGCACGGCGGCGATAGGTTCGCGCTCTGCCAGCCGCTGCACTTCACCAAGCCAGTGTGTAAAGCGGGTTAATGAATCGTAGCCGCGTCCGGTGAGCGTCTGACTCAGCCCCATATCGAAGCTGGCGGTAAACAGACTCTTATTACGCGTCATCGCCCACTCGCCAAGCTTTTGTAGCGTCGCCGGGCCAATTTCTCGTTTCGGGGTATTCACGATACGCAGAAACGCGCTGTCATCATCCGGGTTAGTGAGCACACGCAGGTAGGCCAGAAGATCTTTGATTTCGGGCCGCGAGAAGAAGGAGGTTCCGCCTGAAATTTTGTACGGGATGCGGTTTTGCATCAGCATCTTTTCAAAGACGCGTGACTGGTGGTTGCCGCGATAGAGGATCGCGTAATCTTTGTATTCGGTTTTATTGACGAAGTGGTGGGCTATGAGTTCGCCTGTGACCCGCTCCGCTTCGTGCTCTTCATTGTTGGCGCTGAGCACTTTTAGCTCTGTACCGTAACCCAGTTCGGAGAACAGGCGTTTTTCGAACACGTGCGGGTTGTTGGCGATCAGGATATTCGCGGCTTTAAGGATACGCCCGGAGGAACGGTAGTTCTGCTCCAGTTTGATCACCTGCAGCGCCGGGAAATCTTTACTCAGCAGGACCAGGTTTTGCGGACGCGCACCGCGCCAGGAGTAAATGGACTGATCGTCATCTCCGACCACCGTGAAACGCGCGCGCTGTCCCACCAGCAGTTTCACCAGTTCATACTGGCTGGTATTGGTGTCCTGATACTCATCCACCAGCAGGTAGCGGATTTTATTCTGCCAGCGCTCACGCACCTCTTCATTACGCTGCAGCAGTAGCGTGGGAAGCAGGATCAGGTCGTCGAAATCCAGTACGTTACAGGCTTTCATATGCGCATCGTACAGACCGTAGCAGTGGGCGAAGATCCGATCCCGCTCGCCTTTGGCGATCGCCGCGGCCTGGGCCGGGGTCATCAGATCGTTTTTCCAGTTGGAGATCGTCGAGATCAGCTGTTGCAGCAGAACCTTATCATCTTCGATCAGCCCCTCGGTGAGCTCCTTGAGCAGGGCCACCTGGTCGGTATCGTCAAACAGTGAGAAGTTGGATTTCATCCCCAGCGCGGCGTATTCACGTTTGATGATATCCAGCCCCAGCGTATGGAAGGTGGAAATCATCAGACCGCGCGCCTCTTTACGCCCCAGCGTCTGGCCGACACGCTCTTTCATCTCGCGCGCTGCTTTGTTGGTGAACGTCACCGCCGCGATGTGGCGAGCCTGATACCCGCAGCCGCGGATCAGGTGGGCAATCTTATTGGTAATGACGCGCGTTTTGCCGGATCCCGCGCCCGCCAGCACCAGACAGGGTCCAGTGACAAATTCGACGGCTTGTTGTTGTCCGGGGTTTAAACGCATAAATGATCACTCAATGAAAGTCAGGAGGGGAGAATAACAGCGTGGTAGTATAGCGAGCCTAATCCATACCACTCAAGGCACGATCATGGCAAAAACCGCGGCAGCACTGCATATCCTTGTAAAAGAAGAAAAACTGGCTCTGGATCTTCTCGAGCAGATCAAAAACGGCGCCGACTTCGGCAAACTGGCGAAGAAACACTCTATTTGTCCGTCAGGTAAACGCGGCGGTGATTTAGGTGAATTCCGTCAGGGTCAAATGGTTCCGGCGTTCGATAAAGTGGTCTTTTCCTGCCCGGTGCTGGAACCCACAGGCCCACTGCACACGCAGTTTGGCTACCATGTTATTAAGGTTCTGTACCGCAAATAACAGCAAGGCCTTCTCTCAGAGAAGGCCTTGTACGTTTAGTCAGGTCAGGGCAAGCCCGCCCGGGTATTAACCTGCTACCGCGATACGTTTCATATCGGTCATGTAGCCACGCAGTTTCTGGCCCACTTTCTCGATTTCATGGCCGCGAATGGCTTCGTTTACATCACGCAGCTGCGCGTTATCCACTGCACCTTCCGCAATCGCTTTGCCCAGGTCGCCCGGCTGCAGAGTCGTCATGAACTCTTTCAGCAGCGGTACGCAAGCGTAAGAGAACAGGTAGTTACCGTACTCGGCGGTATCAGAGATAACCACGTTCATTTCGTACAGACGCTTACGGGCGATGGTGTTCGCAATCAGCGGCAGCTCGTGCAGTGATTCATAGTAGGCAGACTCTTCGATGATGCCGGAATCCACCATGGTTTCGAACGCCAGCTCAACGCCAGCTTTCACCATCGCAATCATCAGAACGCCTTTATCGAAGTACTCCTGCTCGCCGATTTTACCTTCAAACTGTGGGGCGGTTTCAAAAGCGGTTTTACCGGTCTCTTCACGCCAGGTCAGCAGTTTCTTATCGTCGTTAGCCCAGTCCGCCATCATGCCGGAAGAGAACTCGCCGGAGATAATGTCGTCCATATGTTTCTGGAACAGCGGTGCCATGATCGTTTTCAGCTGTTCAGACAGCGCGTAAGCACGCAGTTTCGCCGGGTTGGACAGACGGTCCATCATCAGCGTGATACCGCCCTGCTTCAGCGCTTCGGTGATCGTTTCCCAGCCGAACTGAATCAGTTTTTCTGCGTATGCCGGGTCTGTACCCTCTTCCACCAGCTTGTCGAAGCACAGCAGAGAGCCCGCCTGCAGCATACCGCACAGGATGGTTTGCTCACCCATCAGGTCAGATTTAACTTCCGCGACGAAAGACGATTCCAGAACGCCCGCACGGTGGCCACCCGTTGCTGCAGCCCATGCTTTGGCGATCGCCATACCTTCGCCTTTCGGATCGTTTTCCGGGTGAACGGCGATAAGCGTTGGCACGCCGAAGCCACGTTTGTACTCTTCACGTACTTCTGTACCCGGGCACTTCGGCGCCACCATCACAACGGTGATGTCTTTACGGATCTGCTCGCCCACTTCAACGATGTTAAAGCCGTGGGAGTAACCCAACGCCGCACCGTCTTTCATCAGCGGCTGCACAGAACGCACAACGTCAGAGTGCTGTTTGTCTGGCGTCAGGTTAACCACCAGGTCTGCCTGGGGGATCAGTTCTTCGTAGGTACCGACTTTAAAACCATTTTCGGTCGCTTTGCACCAGGACGCACGCTTCTCAGCAATCGCTTCTTTACGCAGGGCGTAGGAGATATCCAGACCGGAGTCACGCATGTTCAGGCCCTGGTTCAGACCCTGGGCGCCGCAGCCGACGATGACCACTTTTTTACCCTGAAGGTAGCTCGCGCCATCGGCAAATTCGTCGCGCGCCATAAAGCGGCATTTGCCCAGCTGCGCCAGCTGCTGGCGCAAATTCAGTGTATTAAAGTAGTTAGCCATAATGGACTCCGTGATGTTGTGTTGTTGTGCTTATTGTTCGGTTCGCTTTTGCGAGAATGAACTTACTATATGACAGGAAATTTATTGCGGAAATTGATATATTCACAACGTCACGTTGCAATATTTGCAATGTAAAAAGGGGGAGTGAAATCAGTGGATTTACGCGATCTGAAAATGTTCCTGCATCTGGCGGAAAGCCGTCACTTTGGGCGCAGCGCCCGGGCGATGCACGTCAGTCCCTCCACGCTTTCGCGCCAGATCCAGCGCCTTGAGGAAGACCTCAGCCAGCCTCTGTTTGTACGCGACAACCGTACCGTCACCCTGACGGAGGCCGGTGAGGAGTTACGGGTCTTTGCCCAACAAACGCTGCTGCAGTATCAACAGCTGCGACACACCATTGACCAGAAAGGGCCATCGCTGTCCGGCGAGCTGCATATTTTCTGCTCCGTGACCGCGGCCTATAGCCATCTGCCGCCGATTCTTGACCGCTTTCGCGCAGAACAACCGTCGGTGGAAATTAAACTCACCACCGGTGATGCCGCCGACGCAATGGAAAAAGTGGTGACAGGCGAGGCGGATCTCGCCATTGCCGGGAAACCCGAAACCCTGCCAGGCGCTGTCGCGTTCTCAATGCTGGAAAACCTGGCGGTCGTGTTGATTGCCCCCGCGTTACCCTGCCCGGTGCGTAATCAGGTGTCGGTGGAAAAACCGGAGTGGTCCACGGTGCCTTTTATCATGGCCGATCAGGGGCCGGTGCGCCGTCGTATTGAGCTCTGGTTTCGTCGCCAGAAGATCAGCAACCCGTCGATTTACGCGACGGTTGGCGGGCATGAGGCGATGGTGTCAATGGTGGCGCTGGGCTGCGGCGTGGCACTGCTGCCGGAGGTGGTCCTGGAGAACAGCCCGGAACCGGTGCGTAATCGCGTGATGATTCTGGAGCGCAGCGACGAAAAAACGCCGTTTGAGCTTGGCGTATGCGCACAAAAAAAGCGGCTGCAGGAGCCGCTTATTGATGCCTTCTGGCAGATACTGCCTAACCACTAGCCCGCCAGGAAGAACCTGAACGCCGGGTTATGGGTTTCATCGTGACACTCATAGCCCAGCTCGTTCAGCCGCGTTTCGAAATCAGGCTCGTGCTCGCCCAGTTCGAAGGCGGCCAGCACGCGTCCATAATCGGTACCGTGGCTGCGGTAGTGGAACAGAGAGATGTTCCAGTGCGTGCCCAGCGTATGCAGGAACTTGAGCAACGCGCCCGGTGACTCCGGGAACTCGAAGCTGTAGAGACGTTCCTGCAGCGGCTTCGACGGACGCCCGCCCACCATATAACGCACGTGCAGTTTCGCCATCTCATCGTCGGAGAGATCCACGACGCTGTAACCACCTTCGTGGAGCAGGTGGAGGATCTCTTTACGCTCTTCCAGACCACGGCTTAACCGTACGCCGACAAAAATGCAGGCATCTCGGGCGTCGGCAAAACGGTAGTTAAACTCCGTGACTGAACGGCCGCCCAACAGCTGACAAAACTTCAGGAAGCTGCCCTTCTCTTCCGGGATGGTAACCGCCAGCAGCGCTTCGCGTTGCTCACCCAGCTCGCAGCGTTCGGAAACATAGCGCAGACCGTGGAAGTTCACGTTGGCACCAGAAAGGACATGCGCCAGACGCTCGCCGCGGATGTTGTGCTGCGCGATGTATTTCTTCATCCCCGCCAGCGCCAGCGCGCCGGAAGGTTCCGCTACCGCACGCACATCTTCGAACAGATCTTTCATTGCGGCGCAAATGGCGTCGCTGTCGACGGTGATAATATCGTCAAGATACTCCTGGCAAAGACGGAAGGTTTCATCGCCAATGCGTTTAACCGCCACGCCTTCAGCAAACAGCCCGACGCGTGGTAAGTCCACCGGATGACCGGCATCCAGCGCCGCTTTCAGACAGGCCGAGTCTTCCGCCTCAACGGCAATCACTTTGATTTGCGGCATCAGCTGTTTGATCAGCACCGCTACGCCCGCCGCGAGGCCGCCACCGCCAACCGGCACGAAGACGCGGTCGAGATGCGCATCCTGCTGCAGCAGCTCAAGCGCCAGCGTCCCCTGCCCGGCAATGACCATCGGATGATCGAACGGCGGCACCCAGGTAAACCCCTGTTGCTGCGCCAGCTCTATCGCTTTTGCTTTGGCTTCGTCAAAGTTTGCGCCGTGGAGCAACACTTCACCGCCGAAACCGCGTACGGCATCCACTTTGATATCGGCAGTAGCAACCGGCATAACAATCAGCGCTTTCAGCCCCAGGCGCGCAGAGGAGAACGCGACGCCCTGCGCGTGGTTGCCCGCAGAGGCGGTAATTACCCCCCGCGCTTTTTGCTCGTCGGTCAACCCGGCCATCATCGCGTAGGCGCCACGCAGCTTGAAGCTGTGTACCGGCTGGCGGTCTTCGCGTTTCACCAGAATCACGTTGTCGAGGCGCGAGGAGAGTTTCTCCATTTTCTGCAGCGGCGTAACCTGCACGGCTTCATAGACCGGTGCACGTAGCACCGCCCTGAGGTATTCCGCCCCCTCAGGGGCGGCGGATAACGGTTGCGACTCGGCCATCATTAGCCCCCAAGTTTCGATTTGTCGCGCACCGCGCCTTTATCTGCACTGGTGGCAAGGCTCGCATAGGCACGCAGGGCGAAGGAGACGTCGCGCTGGCGATCTTTTGGCGTCCAGGCTTTGTCACCGCGAGCTTCCTGGGCTTCACGACGCGCCGCAATATCCTGGTCGCTCAGTTTCAACTGAATACCGCGATTCGGGATATCAATTTCGATCAGATCGCCATCCTCAATAATCGCGATGTTGCCGCCGCTTGCCGCTTCCGGTGACACGTGGCCAATGGAGAGACCAGACGTACCGCCAGAGAAACGTCCGTCGGTGATCAGCGCACAGGCTTTACCGAGGCCCATGGATTTCAGGAAGGTGGTGGGATAGAGCATCTCCTGCATACCCGGCCCGCCTTTCGGCCCTTCATAGCGAATGACAACCACGTCGCCTTCCACCACTTTACCACCGAGAATAGCCTCTACCGCGTCGTCCTGGCTTTCGTACACTTTTGCCGGGCCGGTGAATTTGAGAATGCTGTCATCCACACCTGCGGTTTTTACAATACAGCCGTTTTCTGCAAAGTTACCGTAGAGCACGGCCAGACCGCCGTCCTTGCTGTAGGCATGTTCCAGTGAGCGAATACAGCCTTCTGCACGATCGTCATCCAGCGTGTCCCAGCGGCAATCCTGTGAGAAGGCCTGGGTGGTACGAATACCTGCCGGGCCGGCGCGGAACATCTTTTTCACCGCATCGTCTTTCGTGAGCATGACGTCGTATTTGTCCAGCGACTCCGGCAGCGTCAGGCCGAGCACGTTTTTGACGTTGCGGTTCAGCAGCCCGGCGCGATCCAGTTCACCGAGAATACCCAGTACGCCACCCGCACGGTGGACATCTTCCATGTGGTATTTCTGGGTACTCGGCGCAACTTTACAGAGCTGCGGTACTTTGCGGGACAGCTTGTCGATATCGCTCATGGTGAAGTCGATTTCAGCTTCCTGCGCAGCGGCCAGCAGGTGGAGAACGGTGTTGGTGGAACCGCCCATGGCAATATCCAGCGTCATGGCATTTTCAAACGCGGCTTTGCTGGCGATATTACGCGGCAGCGCGCTTTCATCATCTTGCTCATAGTAGCGTTTGGTCAGCTCAACGATGCGTTTACCGGCATTGAGGAACAGCTGTTTACGGTCGGCGTGGGTCGCCAGCAGCGAGCCGTTGCCCGGCTGAGACAGACCCAGCGCTTCGGTCAGACAGTTCATGGAGTTCGCGGTGAACATACCTGAGCAGGAGCCACAGGTTGGGCACGCAGAACGTTCAACCTGATCGCTTTGCTCATCAGAAACTTTTGGATCCGCGCCCTGAATCATCGCATCGACCAGGTCGAGCTTGATGATTTTATCGGAAAGCTTGGTCTTACCCGCTTCCATTGGACCGCCGGAGACGAAGATCACCGGAATGTTCAGACGCAGGGAAGCCATCAGCATCCCTGGGGTAATTTTGTCGCAGTTGGAGATACAAACCATGGCATCCGCGCAATGGGCGTTCACCATATACTCCACCGAGTCGGCGATCAGCTCACGCGACGGCAGTGAATAGAGCATACCCCCGTGACCCATCGCGATACCGTCATCCACCGCAATGGTGTTGAACTCTTTCGCCACACCGCCGGAGGCTTCGATTTGCTCGGCAACGAGTTTGCCGAGATCGCGCAGGTGCACGTGGCCCGGCACAAACTGGGTGAAGGAGTTCACCACGGCGATAATAGGCTTACCGAAATCGGCGTCGGTCATCCCGGTGGCGCGCCACAGTGCGCGGGCACCCGCCATGTTACGGCCATGAGTGGTGGTGGCGGAACGATACTTAGGCATGCTTTATTTACTCCCGTCTGACTATTGAATGGGACGGTGCGTGCCGTCCCATATTTATGCTTATTGATTAACCTGATCCAGCCAGCCGTATTTATCTTCCGTTTCACCGGTGAAGAGGCCAAAGAAGGCTTGCTGAATACGTTTGGTGACCGGACCACAGCGGCCAGCACCAACCTGAATACCGTCTACGCTACGAACCGGCGTAATTTCTGCCGCGGTACCGGACATGAACACTTCATCGGCCAGGTACAGGGATTCGCGGGACAGGACCTGCTCACGGACTTCGATACCCAAATCTTTTGCCAGCTTGATGATGGCGTCACGGGTAATGCCCGGCAGAGCGGAAGAGGTAAATGGCGGCGTAAACAGAATGCCGTCTTTCACTTCGAACAGGTTTTCACCTGCACCTTCAGAGATATAGCCATTCACGTCCAGCGCGATACCTTCCTGATAACCGTGACGGCGCGCTTCGCTACCGACCAGCAGTGAGGAGAGGTAGTTACCGCCCGCTTTTGCCGCCGTCGGGATCGTGTTTGGTGCCACGCGGTTCCAGGAAGAAACCATTGCGTCGATCCCCTGCTCCAGGGCTTCAGCCCCCAGATAAGCACCCCACGGGAACGCAGCAATGATCACATCGGTGGTATAACCGGCTGGCGGGTTCACGCCCATGCCCACATCACCTACAAACACCAGCGGACGAATATAGGCACTGGTGAGGTTGTTCTTACGAATCACGTCGCGGCAGGCTTCCATCAGCTCATCCACGCTCTGAGAAACCGGGAAACGATAAATTTTGGCTGAGTCATGCAGACGCTGCATGTGTTCGCGATGACGGAACACCACTGGCCCTTTGTGTGAGTCGTAGCAACGGATACCTTCGAAGACAGAGGTACCGTAATGCAGCGCGTGGGACATAACGTGGACTTTCGCGTCCTCCCAGCGAACCATCTCACCATTGAACCAAATGTAATCAGCTTTTTTTGTCGTCATTTTCTCTTCCTGTCGCGCTTAAGCACGGATCTGTTGTGATGTGGTTGTGCTCTGGCAGATAGCAACATGTGCAACGTCTACCAGTTTTGTTAACTGACTAAACAGTAAGTCGACCGACCGCGGGCTGGCAACGGTTAATTCGATACTGATATTTTGAGCATCAGTGGCCGTCTCCATATTCATAGAGCAAATCTGAAAGCCACGGTGACGTACCACACGCAAAACGCGTTCTAATGTCTCTGGATTGAAGCGAGCCTGCACGGCGACCTGATGTTGCATCATGATAATTTCTCCAGCATTTGTGAGTTACTGGCACCTGGCGGTACCAACGGCCAGACATTCTCAAGCTCGTCGATTGAGACATGAAGCAGGTACGGCCCTTCGCTTGACAGCATGGTGTCGAGTGCCGCTTCAACCTGGTCTTTACGGGTGATGTGCTGGCCAGGGATACCAAAGGCGCTGGCCAGAATGAGGAAATCGGGGTTATCCGTCAGGGTAGTCTCACTGTAGCGTTCCTGGAAAAACAGCTGTTGCCACTGACGAACCATTCCTAAACGCTGGTTATCGAGCAAGACGATTTTCAACGGTAACTGCTTGCGCTTAACGGTGCCCAGCTCCTGAACGTTCATCATGAAAGAGCCGTCACCGGAGATACAGATAACCGTATCGTTCGGGCGGGCAACCTGCGCCCCTACCGCGGCAGGGAGACCGAAGCCCATCGTCCCTAAGCCGCTGGAGGTAATGAAGTTTTCCGGGCGCGTGTAAGTCATGTGCTGTGCTGACCACATCTGGTGTTGGCCTACATCCGTCGTGACCACACAGTCTGCCGGTTTACGGTCGGACAATTGCTTTAACAGCAGTGGCGCATAGATGGCGTCACCAGGATGGTCGTAACGCCAGGTATGTTCAACGCGCATATCGGCGGTGTGCTGACGCCATGCGTCGATTTTCAGAGGCTGCTGTAAAGCCGGTAATAACGCGTTGAGATTGCCCTGCAGGGCCACATGCGCCTGACGCAGTTTGTTCATCTCCGCCGGGTCGATATCCATGTGGATCACGTTGGCATTCGGCGCGAAGGTATTCAGCTTGCCGGTGACACGATCATCAAAACGGGCACCTACGGCGATCAGCAAGTCACACGCCTGCACGGCCAGGTTCGCCGCTTTGGTACCGTGCATCCCCAGCATGCCCAGATAGTACGGATAGTCCGCATCTACCGCGCCAAGACCTTTCAACGTACAGGTGGCGGGCATTTGCGTAACCGCGATGAATTCGCGCAGGGCGGGAACGGCCTGTGCCATACCAACCCCACCCCCTACGTACAACATCGGTTGTTTAGCGTGGGCAATCATCTGCCGCGCCTCTTCCACCGCGGCGTGCGGGAATGCATCGTCGCTTTCAACGGTGGAGAAGTGCGGTTCCAGATCGCCCAGAGCAACCTGGATATCTTTCGGGATATCAACCAGAACCGGTCCAGGGCGACCAGAGTTTGCCACCTCAAACGCCTCTGCCATCACACGCGGCAGCTCTTCCAGAGACTGAACGAGGAAGCTGTGTTTGGTGCAGGCCAGTGACAAGCCGAGCACGTCCACTTCCTGGAAGGCATCAGTGCCAATGAGGGGAGAAGCCACCTGACCGGTGATGGCGACAACGGGAACGGAATCAAGCAGTGCATCCGCCAGGCCGGTGATCAGGTTTGTGGCGCCCGGCCCTGAGGTTGCCATGCAGACACCGGTTTTACCGGTGGCACGTGCATAGCCAATGGCGGCCATCGCTGCGCCCTGCTCGTGTCGGCACAAGAGGTGTTCCACGCCGCCGTCATACAATGCATCGTAAATCGGCATTATTGCGCCCCCCGGATAACCGAAGACAGTGTCGACTCCCTGTGCGCGCAACGCATGTACTACCCACTGTGCACCATTCATAGTTAGTTCCCCGTCATAAATCGGGAGAAACAGAATTTTGTGCTATTAGTCATTCTCTGCTCCTCATGTAAGTTTTTTAGTCATAAAAAAACCCCCGGACCTTTCGGTGCGGGGGTCTTAGTTCGTTAAGGCTTGATTTCTAAGCCTTTCCTCGTCCAAGTGCAGCCCCGCACGGTGGGATAATAATCACCACCACGCTAATCACGACCAGGCTAATCACTCGTAGAAGGGCTGTCATTTTCAGTTCTTTTTGCATCTTGTTCGAAGGAATACCTAAAGAGTTATCACAGTTTTTAAATCAAACACAAGATTTATTTATGGCTGGTTTCGATAGCCTGCGAATCATATTTTATGAACGCATTGTTTTATATGAAGAAATTAGATAGTGAATATTTTTCATTTTTTCAGCACGGACAGAGCGGTATATCGCCTGTACATTTTTTTGCGAGCAGGGTTCCGCAGAAAAGAAAAGATTACATCTTGACGTTAAAACCTCGGAAGAGGATGCGTAAATCCGCTAAATGTGGCTAAACATGCATATCGGTCACGGGCATAGTCATCTCCTGAGGAGGTGCTTATGTCACTGTCAGTTGTTTATACCCGAGCGGCCATTGGAGTAAAAGCACCGCTTATTTCGGTAGAAGTTCATCTCAGCAACGGGCTGCCCGGGCTGACGCTGGTTGGATTGCCGGAGACCACGGTAAAGGAAGCCAGAGATCGGGTGCGCAGTGCGATTATTAATAGCGGTTATACCTTTCCGGCAAAGAAAATCACCATCAACCTTGCGCCTGCAGACTTGCCTAAAGAGGGAGGGCGATATGATTTACCTATCGCTATAGCGCTCCTCGCCGCCTCTGAGCAGCTTAACAGCTGCAGACTAGGCGCATATGAGTTCATCGGTGAACTGGCGCTCACAGGCGCGCTGAGGGGCGTTCCTGGTGCCATCTCGGGTGCACTGGAGGCTATTCGCGCAGGTCGACAAATCATTGTTGCCAATGAAAATGGTGCAGAAGTGAGCCTGATAGCCGAGAGAGGATGTCTGCTAGCCGGGCATTTACAGGAAGTGTGCGCGTATCTTGAGGGGCAACATGTGCTGTCAGAGCCGGAAGAATCAGGCGATCCCCTGGCAGAAAGCCCGGACGATCTGAGCGATATTTACGGCCAGGAGCAGGGGAAGCGGGCGCTGGAGATCACCGCTGCCGGCGGACATAACCTGTTGTTGATTGGCCCACCGGGTACAGGAAAAACGATGCTGGCGAGCAGGTTGAATGGTTTACTGCCTCCACTTAATAACCATGAAGCGCTGGAAAGCGCGGCGATATTTAGTCTGGTGAGTTCAGTGTCATTGCAAAAACAGTGGCGACGTCGCCCGTTTCGCTCTCCGCACCACAGTGCCTCACTGGCGGCCATGGTCGGCGGTGGCACCATACCAGGGCCGGGAGAGATCTCTCTGGCGCACAACGGCATCCTGTTTCTGGATGAACTGCCTGAATTTGAACGCCGCGTTCTGGATGCGCTGAGGGAGCCCATCGAATCGGGTGAGATCCACATCTCCCGTACACGCGCCAAAATAAGCTATCCCGCGCGGTTCCAGCTGGTAGCGGCAATGAACCCCAGCCCATCGGGCCATTATCAGGGAAACCACAATCGCTCCACGCCTGAACAGATGCTGCGCTACCTGGGGAAGTTATCTGGTCCTTTCCTGGATCGTTTCGATTTGTCGCTGGAAATCCCCTTGCCTCCTCCCGGCCTGCTCAGCCAGAGCAGCGCCAGAGGAGAGAGTACGGTGGAGGTTCGCGAGCGGGTTATCGCCGCGCAGGCCCGGCAGTATATGCGTCAACATAAGCTGAATGCCCGTCTTGATAACGCTGAGATTCGGCAGTTTTGTCCTCTTAATACTGAAGATTCATGCTGGCTGGAGGATACGTTGACGCGCTTTGGGCTTTCCATTCGCGCATGGCAGCGTCTTATAAAAGTCGCCCGCACTATCGCCGATGTGGAAAAGTGCCCTGACATTGAGAGGCGGCATCTGCAGGAAGCGTTAAGCTATCGTGCGATCGATCGCTTGCTCCTGCACCTGCAAAAGTTACTGGCATAAAAAAAGGGGCCACAGCCCCTTTTCTTGTTAGTCGTCAGACTCAGTGTAGTCTTCAGCACCTTCCATCTGCGGCTTACCGCCAGACAGCGTATGGAAACGCTTTGGACGCTTAATGCGTGCCATATACTTGATCCATACACGTTCTGCTTCAGACTGTGGCTCACGCTCGCCACGGCAGACTGCGACAAACTGTTTTTCGTCTTCAGTTGCAGGCTCACGTTTACCCAGATCCAGCTCGTTAAAGGCATAACCATGACGCTCAAGCATCTGCGCCTCTTTGATGGTGAAATCGCCGTGACGAGAGAACCCGCGTGGATAATTTTTATTGTCGAAAAAACGATTAGTCGTCGTAAAGCTTTCCGCCATCCTACACGCTCCTAATTCTTTGGCCGAGCTATTTATGGCGCGGAGTATTAGTTACGCTTGACAGAGTGTAAAACAAAACATTTAAATCATAACGACAAATTATTTTGCGGAGAAAGATGTGGATACGGAATTGCTAAAAACTTTCCTGGAAGTGAGCAGAACGCGCCACTTTGGGCGAGCAGCGGAAGCCCTTTACCTGACGCAGTCAGCGGTCAGTTTTCGTATTCGACAGCTGGAAAATCAACTGGGTGTGAATCTTTTTACCCGCCACCGCAACAACATACGCCTCACGCCAGCCGGTGAAAAACTGCTGCCGTATGCAGAGACCCTGATGAATACCTGGCAGGCGGCACGTAAAGAGGTTGCGCACACCTCGAGGCATAACGAGTTTTCCATTGGGGCCAGCGCATCGTTGTGGGAATGTATGCTCAGTCAGTGGCTGACCCGGCTCTACCCTTCCCACAACCATTTGCAATTTGAAGCGCGGATTGCGCAACGTCAGTCGCTCGTTAAGCAACTGCACGAGCGCCAGCTGGATCTTCTGATCACGACCGAAGCCCCCAAAATGGACGAATTTAGCAGCCAGATTGTTGGCCAGTTTGGCCTTGCGCTTTATGCCTCCGAGCCTTCAATGATGAAAGCCGACCTGACCTATCTGCGTCTGGAGTGGGGGCCAGATTTCCAGCAACACGAGGCGGGATTGATTGCTCCGGATGATGTGCCACAGTTAACAACCAGCTCTGCGGAGATCGCCTGTCAGCAGCTCTCCTTGCTGAAGGGGTGCACCTGGTTACCTGTTCGCTGGGCAGACACGAAACCCGGGTTGCATACCGTTGTGGACTCCACCACGCTTTCCAGACCGCTGTATGCCATCTGGCTCCAGAACAGCGATAAGCAATCGCAGATAAAAGATCTTCTAAAAATCAACATTATGGATTGATGCATGCGCCAGCAGAAATGCTGGCTGCAACGTCTGAAGAGGGGACTGGCGTCTTTCAGGCAAAAAAAAATCCTTTGCCGAAGCAAAGGATTATATATGGCAGGGGCGGAGAGACTCGAACTCGCGACACCCGGTTTTGGAGACCGGTGCTCTACCAACTGAGCTACGCCCCTAAAGTCTTTTTCCATTAAGCCTGCCGGGTAGGCAGGCTTAATGTCTTAATAAGTGGCGGAACGGACGGGACTCGAACCCGCGACCCCCTGCGTGACAGGCAGGTATTCTAACCGACTGAACTACCGCTCCACCGAAGACTGCTGTAACCACCGGATTTATGCACCGGCTTACTACGTAATTTGATGCCTGGCAGTTCCCTACTCTCACATGGGGAGACCCCACACTACCATCGGCGCTACGGCGTTTCACTTCTGAGTTCGGCATGGGGTCAGGTGGGACCACCGCGCTAAAGCCGCCAGGCAAATTCTGTTAATCTGTATCAGCTGAAAATCGTCTCTCATCGCCAAAACATCTTCGGCGTTGTAAGGTTAAGCCTCACGGTTCATTAGTATCGGTTAGCTCAACGCATCGCTGCGCTTACACACCCGACCTATCAACGTCGTAGTCTTCAACGTTCCTTCAGGAGACTTAAAGTCTCAGGGAGAACTCATCTCGGGGCAAGTTTCGTGCTTAGATGCTTTCAGCACTTATCTCTTCCGCATTTAGCTACCGGGCAGTGCCATTGGCATGACAACCCGAACACCAGTGATGCGTCCACTCCGGTCCTCTCGTACTAGGAGCAGCCCCCCTCAATTCTCCAGCGCCCACGGCAGATAGGGACCGAACTGTCTCACGACGTTCTAAACCCAGCTCGCGTACCACTTTAAATGGCGAACAGCCATACCCTTGGGACCTACTTCAGCCCCAGGATGTGATGAGCCGACATCGAGGTGCCAAACACCGCCGTCGATATGAACTCTTGGGCGGTATCAGCCTGTTATCCCCGGAGTACCTTTTATCCGTTGAGCGATGGCCCTTCCATTCAGAACCACCGGATCACTATGACCTGCTTTCGCACCTGCTCGAGCCGTCACTCTCGCAGTCAAGCTAGCTTATGCCATTGCACTAACCTCCTGATGTCCGACCAGGATTAGCTAACCTTCGTGCTCCTCCGTTACTCTTTGGGAGGAGACCGCCCCAGTCAAACTACCCACCAGACACTGTCCGCAACCCGGATCACGGGTCTACGTTAGAACACCAGCCATTAAAGGGTGGTATTTCAAGGTTGGCTCCACGCAGACTGGCGTCCACGCTTCAAAGCCTCCCACCTATCCTACACATCAAGGACCAGTGTTCAGTGTCAAGCTATAGTAAAGGTTCACGGGGTCTTTCCGTCTTGCCGCGGGTACACTGCATCTTCACAGCGAGTTCAATTTCACTGAGTCTCGGGTGGAGACAGCCTGGCCATCATTACGCCATTCGTGCAGGTCGGAACTTACCCGACAAGGAATTTCGCTACCTTAGGACCGTTATAGTTACGGCCGCCGTTTACCGGGGCTTCGATCAAGAGCTTCGCGTTGCCGCTAACCCCATCAATTAACCTTCCGGCACCGGGCAGGCGTCACACCGTATACGTCCACTTTCGTGTTTGCACAGTGCTGTGTTTTTAATAAACAGTTGCAGCCAGCTGGTATCTTCGACTGATTTCAGCTCCACCCGCAGGGGCTTCACCTACATATCAGCGTGCCTTCTCCCGAAGTTACGGCACCATTTTGCCTAGTTCCTTCACCCGAGTTCTCTCAAGCGCCTTGGTATTCTCTACCTGACCACCTGTGTCGGTTTGGGGTACGATTTGATGTTACCTGATGCTTAGAGGCTTTTCCTGGAAGCAGGGCATTTGTTACTTCAGCACCGTAGTGCCTCGTCATCACACCTCAGCGTTAATAAGGTACCGGATTTACCTGGAACCTCCGCCTACATGCTTAAACCGGGACAACCGTCGCCCGGCTAACATAGCCTTCTCCGTCCCCCCTTCGCAGTAACACCAAGTACAGGAATATTAACCTGTTTCCCATCGACTACGCCTTTCGGCCTCGCCTTAGGGGTCGACTCACCCTGCCCCGATTAACGTTGGACAGGAACCCTTGGTCTTCCGGCGAGCGGGCTTTTCACCCGCTTTATCGTTACTTATGTCAGCATTCGCACTTCTGATACCTCCAGCACCCCTCACAGGACACCTTCAACGGCTTACAGAACGCTCCCCTACCCAACAACGCATAAGCGTCGCTGCCGCAGCTTCGGTGCATGGTTTAGCCCCGTTACATCTTCCGCGCAGGCCGACTCGACCAGTGAGCTATTACGCTTTCTTTAAATGATGGCTGCTTCTAAGCCAACATCCTGGCTGTCTGTGCCTTCCCACATCGTTTCCCACTTAACCATGACTTTGGGACCTTAGCTGGCGGTCTGGGTTGTTTCCCTCTTCACGACGGACGTTAGCACCCGCCGTGTGTCTCCCGTGATAACATTCTTCGGTATTCGTAGTTTGCATCGGGTTGGTAAGCCGGGATGGCCCCCTAGCCGAAACAGTGCTCTACCCCCGAAGATGAGTTCACGAGGCGCTACCTAAATAGCTTTCGGGGAGAACCAGCTATCTCCCGGTTTGATTGGCCTTTCACCCCCAGCCACAAGTCATCCGCTAATTTTTCAACATTAGTCGGTTCGGTCCTCCAGTTAGTGTTACCCAACCTTCAACCTGCCCATGGCTAGATCACCGGGTTTCGGGTCTATACCCTGCAACTTAACGCCCAGTTAAGACTCGGTTTCCCTTCGGCTCCCCTATACGGTTAACCTTGCTACAGAATATAAGTCGCTGACCCATTATACAAAAGGTACGCAGTCACCCCATAAAAGAGGCTCCCACTGCTTGTACGTACACGGTTTCAGGTTCTTTTTCACTCCCCTCGCCGGGGTTCTTTTCGCCTTTCCCTCACGGTACTGGTTCACTATCGGTCAGTCAGGAGTATTTAGCCTTGGAGGATGGTCCCCCCATATTCAGACAGGATACCACGTGTCCCGCCCTACTCTTCGAGTTCACAGCCTGTGTGCTTTCGTGTACGGGACTTTCACCCTGTACCGTGCGACTTTCCAGACGCTTCCACTAACACACAAGCTGATTCAGACTCTGGGCTGCTCCCCGTTCGCTCGCCGCTACTGGGGGAATCTCGGTTGATTTCTTTTCCTCGGGGTACTTAGATGTTTCAGTTCCCCCGGTTCGCCTCGTTAACCTATGTATTCAGTTAACGATAGTGTGACGGATCACACTGGGTTTCCCCATTCGGACATCGCCGGGTCAAAGGTTCATATCACCTCGCCGGCGCTTTTCGCAGATTAGCACGTCCTTCATCGCCTCTGACTGCCAGGGCATCCACCGTGTACGCTTAGTCGCTTAACCTCACAACCCGAAGATGTTTCTTTCGATTCATCACCGGCTTGCGAAAATTTGAGAGACTCGAACACACATTAACTGTGTGTCGTTTCAATTTTCAGCTTGATCCAGATTTTTAAAGAGCAAAACTTCGCAGTGCACCTTTTCAGGTTCACTCTGAAGTTTTCTTGTTTTCGCAGTAAAAGATGGTGGAGCTATGCGGGATCGAACCGCAGACCTCCTGCGTGCAAAGCAGGCGCTCTCCCAGCTGAGCTATAGCCCCATCGTATGACCAACCTCTTCAAATCTGCATGACAGATTTGGTAGGCCTGAGTGGACTTGAACCACCGACCTCACCCTTATCAGGGGTGCGCTCTAACCACCTGAGCTACAAGCCTGTAGAGGTTTTTTACTGCTGTTTTTCATCAGACAATCTGTGTGAGCACTACAAAGGCAGGTTCTTTAAGGTAAGGAGGTGATCCAACCGCAGGTTCCCCTACGGTTACCTTGTTACGACTTCACCCCAGTCATGAATCACAAAGTGGTAAGCGCCCTCCCGAAGGTTAAGCTACCTACTTCTTTTGCAACCCACTCCCATGGTGTGACGGGCGGTGTGTACAAGGCCCGGGAACGTATTCACCGTAGCATTCTGATCTACGATTACTAGCGATTCCGACTTCATGGAGTCGAGTTGCAGACTCCAATCCGGACTACGACGCACTTTATGAGGTCCGCTTGCTCTCGCGAGTTCGCTTCTCTTTGTATGCGCCATTGTAGCACGTGTGTAGCCCTACTCGTAAGGGCCATGATGACTTGACGTCATCCCCACCTTCCTCCAGTTTATCACTGGCAGTCTCCTTTGAGTTCCCGGCCGGACCGCTGGCAACAAAGGATAAGGGTTGCGCTCGTTGCGGGACTTAACCCAACATTTCACAACACGAGCTGACGACAGCCATGCAGCACCTGTCTCAGAGTTCCCGAAGGCACCAAAGCATCTCTGCTAAGTTCTCTGGATGTCAAGAGTAGGTAAGGTTCTTCGCGTTGCATCGAATTAAACCACATGCTCCACCGCTTGTGCGGGCCCCCGTCAATTCATTTGAGTTTTAACCTTGCGGCCGTACTCCCCAGGCGGTCGACTTAACGCGTTAGCTCCGGAAGCCACGCCTCAAGGGCACAACCTCCAAGTCGACATCGTTTACGGCGTGGACTACCAGGGTATCTAATCCTGTTTGCTCCCCACGCTTTCGCACCTGAGCGTCAGTCTTTGTCCAGGGGGCCGCCTTCGCCACCGGTATTCCTCCAGATCTCTACGCATTTCACCGCTACACCTGGAATTCTACCCCCCTCTACAATACTCTAGCCTGCCAGTTTCGAATGCAGTTCCCAGGTTGAGCCCGGGGATTTCACATCCGACTTGACAGACCGCCTGCGTGCGCTTTACGCCCAGTAATTCCGATTAACGCTTGCACCCTCCGTATTACCGCGGCTGCTGGCACGGAGTTAGCCGGTGCTTCTTCTGCGGGTAACGTCAATTGCTGCGGTTATTAACCACAACACCTTCCTCCCCGCTGAAAGTACTTTACAACCCGAAGGCCTTCTTCATACACGCGGCATGGCTGCATCAGGCTTGCGCCCATTGTGCAATATTCCCCACTGCTGCCTCCCGTAGGAGTCTGGACCGTGTCTCAGTTCCAGTGTGGCTGGTCATCCTCTCAGACCAGCTAGGGATCGTCGCCTAGGTGAGCCGTTACCCCACCTACTAGCTAATCCCATCTGGGCACATCTGATGGCAAGAGGCCCGAAGGTCCCCCTCTTTGGTCTTGCGACGTTATGCGGTATTAGCTACCGTTTCCAGTAGTTATCCCCCTCCATCAGGCAGTTTCCCAGACATTACTCACCCGTCCGCCACTCGTCACCCGAGAGCAAGCTCTCTGTGCTACCGTTCGACTTGCATGTGTTAGGCCTGCCGCCAGCGTTCAATCTGAGCCATGATCAAACTCTTCAATTTAAGTTTGATGCTCGTGAATTAAACTTCGTAATGAATTACGTATGTTCACTCAGAGACTTGGTATTCATTTAGTGTCCGAAGACATTAAGAATCCATGTCACTTTGAGTGCCCACACAGATTGTCTGATAAATTGTTAAAGAGCAGTTGCGACGCGGCTTACAGCTCACCGTCGCGAGGTCACGTATATTACGTTTTCCTCATTCAGAGTCAAGCATTTATTTTTGCTTTTCTCTGTTGGTGTTCATCTCTGAACCCCGCTAACCCGGCGGCTTGTAAGCCGTTGTTCCGTGTCAGTGGAGGCGCATTATAGGGAGTTCTCAGACGTTGACAACCCCTCTTTTAAAAAAAACGTTCAACCGTCTCTTTTTTGCTCAAAATCGTGCTACAGCGCCAGTTTTTCGAGCGTTTCAAAGCCATAACGGCGTAAAACGGGCAAAAGTTGCTCGGTCTCGTTGGTGATGGCCATACAAAAAGCGATGTTTGCATCGGCAGATTTTGCATCCGGGGCTTCATGTTCCAGCAACCAGGCCGTACGTCGGGCTATAGCCGCCCCCGAATCCACCAGCCGCGTGCCCTCAGGCAGAACTTCTAATAACTCTTCCTGTAATAGAGGGAAATGGGTACACCCCAGCACAACGGTGTCCGGTGGCTCCGGCATCCGCAGCCACGGGCGGAGAATACGGCGCAACTCTTCAAGCGGCACTGCCTTTCCGTGCAGCTTCGCTTCGGCGATCTCGACCAGTTCCGCCGAACCGAGCATCGCAATCTGGCATTCGTTGGCAAAGCGGTCGATTAACTCGCGCGTATAAGGACGCTTCACCGTGCCTCGCGTTGCCAGTAAACCAACAATGCCATTTGCCGTCAGACGTGCGGCAGGCTTTATTGCAGGAACAACGCCTACAACCGGGAACTGGAATTTTTCGCGCAATGCAGGAAGCGATACTGTACTGGCCGTGTTACAGGCGATGACCGCCAGCGAGAGGGGATAACGCTTTTGTACCGCGGTGACGATTTCAACCACACGCTCAACAATAAAGTCTTCACTCTTTTCCCCATACGGGAACGCGACGTTATCAAAGGCGTAAATGTAATGGAGATCCGGCAGAAGATGTCGGATCTCATCATAGACCGAAAGCCCACCGACGCCGGAATCAAATACCAGCACGGTGGGACGCGGATTAGAAGGTGTAGCTGCCAGACAAGGTGTATTCCCGTCCTGCAGTTTGGTAGCCATAAACTGTCTCGTAATCTTTATCGAACAGGTTGGCTATTTTACCACGAACTGTAAGGTGAGAGGTGACAGGATATGAAACTGCGACATCCCACAGGCTTACGCCGCCCATTTTCACACGTTCTGTAGAATAGGTATTCGGATCGACCGCAACGTCATAGCGTGTACCCAAATAACGATAGGAAACGTTCCAGTCAAGATCCCATACCTGCCAATCAAGCTGATACTTAACCTGTTGCTTAGAACGGCGAGCCAGAACTTCATTGGTTTTGGTGTTACGTGGGTCAACATAGTCATAGGAAATCTGGTGCCCTACCGGACCTGTTTCAAACTGCGCCGTGGCCTCAATGCCTTTGATACGGGCTTCGTCCACATTGTAGTAACGGTAGTTTGCGTCGTAGCCAATGAGGTTATCAATGTCGTTACGATAACCTGTTACGCGCCAGTTAACCGGCCCCGTCAAACCTTCAAAGCCCCCTTCCCACTGTTTACTCTCTTCAGGCTTAAGGTCAGGATTGCCATATTTCTCACTGTGAATCTGGCTCATTGTCGGTGCTTTATAAGCCGTGCCATATGAACCAATAATCCGGTAACCATCGATAAACTCCCACGCAGCACTGGTTTGCCACGTAGCATGATTGCCAAAATTCGAGTTATCATCGTTACGTGCCGCAGCTTCTAGCGTGATGCTATCAAATTGCTGCATCGCCGAGAGAAAGACGCCCGTATTGCGCTGCTCATAGCCGTTATCCATAGTACTAGAACCAGCCTGAGTTTTTTGTTTCTGCCAGTCCAGGCCCGCACCTATATTACCATGACCTACTTCAAGGGAATTTAACCACTGTGTGGTGTACTGCTTCACATCGTCCGTCGTTGCGGAATCTGAATAACGCCCTTTCTTCGGGTCATAGTTCTGATCTTTGCTGCGACCATAACCTATGGCCAACTGCGATTTAAATATCCCCTGACTGTAGCGCAGGCCCGTATCCCAGTTTTGACTGTAGAGTTGGCGCGTATCCGGTCGTCCATCAACGTTAAAGTTAGCATCGTAATGGTCATAGCCGTCGTACGCAGTGCGATTGTCGTAACCAAAGCCGCGGAAAAAACCACTTACGCTATCGGTAATTTGCTGTTCCACAGAACCGTAAAGTGACTTACTCATAAAACCGTCACGATCCGGTTGACGCGGAGCATCTTTCGCACCGATATCGAAACCACGGGTATAAGTGTAATTACCCGCCATGGTGATTTTGGTTTTTTCCAGTACTTGCTGGAAAGAACCATCATAGGTCTGATACCCCTTAGAACCTACGCCTGCAGAAATTTCTGCACCCGGTTTATCTCGCCCTGTGATGATATTGATCACGCCACCAATCGCGTCAGAGCCATACAGCGCAGAACGCGGACCGCGAATATATTCGATGCGTTGAATCAGCGATGTTGGAATTTGGCTAAGGTCAGGAACATTGCTGATCCCTGCATTGTTTAGAGGAATACCATCAATCAATACCAGAACATGACGGGATTCCGTACCGCGAATAAATGTAGAAGAGGTTGCGCCCAAGCCGCCACTTTGCGCGATATCTACCCCGGGTAAACGCGACATCACTTCAACAACACTCTTTGCCTGCCAGCGATCAATATCCTCGCGCGTCACCACAGACGTTGGTGCAAGAACGGTATTAACAGGTTGCTCAAAACGGTTTGCTGTCACCACCAACGAGTCGTCGCTATCCTGCGCCCAGCCCGAAAATGCCGTGACGGACAACGCCGTCAACAGCGATACTTTTTTAATCATTGTTAAAGCATCCACAATATAAGAAGGATGCCGCAGGCTTCATCTATAGCACGCGATGACGAAACCAAATGCGACGTGATCCCGGCAGGTCTTCGGGCTAGGTGGCGTTTTGCGGATGAAGACTTCCCATTTTCACAGTGTCTACAATTCTCATCCCGCCAGTCTTTACCGCTGCGCGTCAGCTCCAGATTTTCACTGGATTCCCTTTTCACTCTCAGGAGACCGGAAACAGAATGCTACAATTAGACACGTATAGATGTCCAGATAGCTATTGGCCATTAAATCTGGACATCCACTGCACAATCCCTACAATCCCCGCGTAATTCTTTATCACTCAGGACGCATCATGACCCCCGAACACCTCCCAACAGAACAGTACGACGCACAGCTGGCAGAGAAAGTTGTCCGCCTGCAAAGTATGATGACGCCTTTCAACGCGCCCGTTCCTGAGGTGTTCCGCTCGCCCGTTAGCCACTACCGCATGCGTGCGGAATTCCGCATCTGGCACGAAGGTGACGACCTGTACCACATCATTTTCGATCAGCAGACGAAGTCCCGCATTCGGGTTGACAGTTTCCCGGCGGCGAGTGAACTCATCAACCAGCTCATGACGCTGATGATCGACGGCGTACGCAACAACCCTGTGCTGCGCCACAAGCTGTTCCAGATTGATTATCTGACCACACAAAGCAACCAGGCGATTGTCTCTCTGCTGTATCACAAAGCGCTGAATGACGAATGGCGCGAGCAGGCAGAAGCGCTGCGCGATGCCCTGCGCGCGCAGAACATCAACATTCACCTGATTGGTCGTGCGACAAAAACCAAAATCATGCTGGATCAGGATTTCATCGACGAACGTCTGTCGGTGGCGGGAAAAGAGATGGTGTACCGCCAGGTTGAGAACAGCTTTACCCAGCCAAACGCAGCAATGAACGTACAGATGCTGGACTGGGCGCTGAAGGCGACCGAAGGGTCAAAGGGCGATCTGCTTGAGCTGTACTGCGGGAACGGCAACTTCTCCCTGGCGCTGGCGCGTAACTTTGAGCGCGTCCTGGCGACGGAGATTGCCAAGCCGTCCGTTGCCGCTGCACAGTACAACATTGCCGCCAATCACATCGACAATGTGCAGATCATCCGTATGTCTGCAGAAGAGTTCACGCAGGCCATGAATGGCGTACGTCAGTTTAATCGCCTGGAGGGGATCGATCTGAAGAGCTACCAGTGTGAGACGATTTTTGTCGATCCGCCGCGCAGTGGCCTGGACAGCGAAACCGAGAAGATGGTGCAGGCGTACCCGCGTATTTTGTACATATCCTGTAACCCGGAAACGCTGTGCAAGAATCTCGAAACATTAAGCCAGACGCACAATGTTGAACGTCTGGCTCTCTTCGATCAGTTCCCGTATACGCACCATATGGAGTGCGGCGTACTTCTCACCGCGAAGTAACGTGATGGCAGGCAGGTCAACCTGCCTGCAACCCCACTCTCTTACTCCGGCAGCTCGTGCTTGCGGCTACGCATGCGCGAGCCAATCCAGAACACCAGCGCCACGGAAAGTACCGCCGGCAGGAAGTTAGAACCGATATCCGGATACTCTGCACGCACCACGGTGCTATACAGCAACACGCCAAGAATAAAGCAGGCCGCGGCCAGCCCAGGCAACCCGACCGGCATGGTGCGGTTCAGGTAACGCTGATGCAGACAGTACACCGTCAGCACCAGCGCAATGAGCGGGAAAATAGAAAATGGAACGATCGAGCTGAACACAGCCGCAAACGTGCCATTAATTGATAAGCCAGCGATCAATGCCAGCAACAGCGTACCCTTATCCTGACCTGACTGTTTCATTACTCACCTTCACTCTTCGGTTTGATGTGCCAGTTTCTCTTGTTCACGGCGATACCAGTAGTACGCGCCTTTGGAGATCATCCTGAGCTGTAATACCAGTCGCTCTTCGAGCTGCTTGCGTTGTTCGATGCTGACATCCAGCGCTTCGGCACCCGCGCTGAAAACAATCGTCACCATCGCCTCAGCCTGTGCTTCAGTGAACGCACGCGGCATATGGTTTTCGAGTTCAAGATAATCGGCAAGTTCCGCGATAAAATGCTGAATTTCACGCGCCACAGCGGCACGGAACGCGGCTGATGTTCCGGAACGTTCCCGCAACAGCAGGCGAAACGCGTTGGGGTTATTGCCAATAAATTCCATAAAGGTCGACACAGAGGTGCGGATCACGCTCCCCCCTTTAGCAATACGCTGCCGCGCCTGGCGCATAAGCTGACGCAGCATCAGCCCGCTCTCGTCGACCATGGTCAGACCCAGTTCATCCACATCACGGAAATGACGATAGAAGGACGTTGGCGCAATCCCGGCCTCGCGCGCAACTTCACGCAGGCTTAAACTGGCAAAACTACGCTCGGCACTCAGTTGACTGAATGCGGCTTCCACCAGCGAACGCCGGGTTTTCTCTTTTTGTTGTGCTCTTACGCCCATCACGATAGTTGAATCCTTCCAAAGGCCTGATGGCACTATACCAGAGAATAAAATTAATCTGTTTGCCTGGCTTTGTGAATGATTGTTTACGTACGGTTTGTGCTCCACTGCCGGAAAAAAGCACAACGATAATTGGGTTACTCGGGCAATGATGTTATGATTCTGTTGCTTTTATGTATAAGAACAGGTAAGCCTTACCATGCCACATTCCTACGATTACGACGCAATTGTGATAGGTTCCGGCCCCGGCGGCGAAGGCGCTGCTATGGGACTGGTGAAACAGGGAGCCAGAGTAGCGGTGATAGAGCGCTACCATAACGTTGGCGGTGGTTGCACCCATTGGGGCACCATCCCTTCCAAAGCCCTCCGCCATGCCGTTAGCCGCATTATTGAATTTAACCAGAACCCTCTTTACAGCGACCACTCCCGACTTCTTCGTTCCTCCTTTGCTGACATCCTGAATCATGCGGATACCGTTATTAACCAGCAGACACGGATGCGCCAGGGGTTTTATGAGCGTAACCACTGTGAAATTTTGCAGGGCAATGCGCACTTTGTTGATGAACACACCCTGGCACTCGAATGCCACGACGGGTCGGTCGAAACCATCACGGCGGAAAAATTTGTCATCGCCTGTGGTTCACGCCCGTACCATCCGGCAGACGTGGACTTCTCCCACCCGCGCATTTACGACAGCGACTCCATCCTGAGCCTGCACCACGAACCCCGTCATGTGATTATCTATGGCGCAGGGGTGATTGGCTGCGAATATGCGTCGATCTTCCGGGGTATGGACGTGAAAGTTGACCTGATCAACACCCGCGACCGCCTGCTGGCCTTCCTCGATCAGGAAATGTCAGACTCGCTCTCTTACCACTTCTGGAACAGCGGCGTGGTGATTCGCCACAACGAAGAGTACGAGAAAATTGAAGGCTGCGACGACGGTGTGATCATGCATCTGAAATCGGGCAAGAAGCTGAAAGCAGACTGCCTGCTGTACGCCAACGGCCGTACCGGTAACACTGATTCTCTGGCTCTGGAAAATATCGGGCTCGAAACCGACAGCCGCGGTCAGCTGAAGGTGAACAGCATGTACCAGACAGCCCTGCCGCATGTGTATGCTGTCGGTGATGTTATCGGTTATCCAAGCCTGGCTTCTGCAGCATACGATCAGGGACGCATCGCGGCGCAGGCGCTGGTGAAAGGCGAAGCGACGGCACATCTGATCGAAGATATTCCGACAGGTATTTATACTATCCCGGAAATCAGCTCCGTCGGGAAAACCGAGCAGCAGCTGACGTCAATGAAGGTGCCTTACGAGGTGGGTCGCGCACAGTTTAAACATCTGGCGAGGGCGCAAATCGTGGGAATGAGCGTGGGTACGCTGAAGATCCTGTTCCATCGCGAGACGAAAGAGATCCTCGGTATTCACTGCTTTGGTGAACGCGCGGCGGAGATTATTCATATCGGCCAGGCGATCATGGAGCAAAAAGGTGGTGGTAACACCATCGAGTACTTCGTTAACACCACCTTCAACTACCCGACCATGGCGGAAGCCTATCGGGTCGCGGCACTGAACGGCTTAAACCGCCTGTTTTAACGCATTGTCAAAATGGCCATCCATCGAACCACGGATGGCCTCTGCCAGCTGCTCATAGCGGCTGCGCAGCGGTGAACCCGGACGATAAACCAGACCAATGGTACGACGTGGCTCTGGTTTAATGCATGGCAGATAAACCACGCCGTCACGTTTACGTTCGCGCGGCACGGCCAGTGCCGGCAGCAATGTGATCCCACTGCCCGCCGCCACCATATTCCGCAGCGTTTCAAGGCTGGTTGCGCGGAAATGGGTATCCTCGTCAGCACCCGCTTCGAAGCAGAAGCCCATCGCCTGATCGCGCAGGCAGTGACCATCTTCCAGCATCAGCAGTTTTTCACCGGCCAGATCGGCCATCGGCACGCGATCGCGGTTCGCCCACGGGTGATCTTCATAGATCGCCAGCATCATGGGCTCATCAAACAGCGGCACTTCGATAAAAGCTTCGCTCTCTTTGACCAGCGCCAGAATGGCACAGTCGAGCTTGCCGCTGTCTAACTGCGCCAGCAGCTGATGGGTTTGCGCTTCATGCAGATACATTTCGAGTTTCGGGAACGTCTGATGCAGCATTGGAATGATGTGCGGTAACAGGTACGGGCCAACGGTTGGGATCAGGCCAATATGCAACGGGCCGGACATCGCCTCCCCCTGCTGGCTTGCCATTTCCTTGAGCACTTTGACCTCGCGCAGCACGGTGCGCGCCTGATCCACCAGCAGCAGACCTGCCTGGGTGAACAGTACCTTACGACTGGTGCGCTCCAGCAGCATCACGCCCAGCTCGTCTTCCAGCTTGCGGATCTGGCCGCTCAGGGTAGGCTGGCTGACGTGGCAGGAATCTGCCGCGCGGCGAAAATGGCGGTGCTCGGCTAACGCTACCAGGTATTCAAGATCACGAATATTCATTATTCATCCTCCGTCGCCACGATAGTTCATGGCGATAGATAGCATAGCAACGAACGATTATCCCTATCAAGCCTTCTGTTGAATAATACACCACATAGACGAGGCGGAACGTGTTTGACCCTTGACGTCCCCGCACCGTCAGCGAGTTTCTCTCAAAACTCGAACAACTAAAGCCAACGTGAACTTTTGCGGACCCCGTGGTCCGCATTTTTTTTGCGTAAAAAGGCCGGGGATAAAAGCAAAATGGCAACCGAAGTTGCCATTTTTAGTGTTTACGCCCTCTCCCCGTGGGAGAGGGCGGGGTGAGGGCACCAGCCCGCACTCATCAAACCAGCCGGTTTTTCGCATCCGCAATCGCCTGCGCGACCTGCTTCGGTGACACGCCGCCTTTCGCTGCACGCTTATCCAGACAAGACTGCAACGCCAGAATCGGATACACATCATCACCGATAACAGCACTGAATTTCTGCAGGTCGGTCAGCGGCAACGCTTCCAGCGCCTTACCCTGACGAATGGCTTCAACCACCGCTTCACCGACAATATGGTGCGCTTCACGGAACGGTACGCCTTTCGCCACCAGGTAATCGGCAAGCTCGGTCGAGTTTGCATAGCCCTGCTGCGCCGCTTCCTGACAACGCGGGCGTTTCACCTGAATGCCATCCAGCACCAGCGCGCCCATATGCAGGCAGTCCAGCCAGGTATCGAGCGCGTCGAACAGCCCTTCTTTGTCTTCCTGCATATCTTTGTTATACGCCAGCGGCAGCCCTTTCAGGGTCATCATCATGCCGGTCAGCGCGCCCTGCACACGGCCACACTTACCGCGGATAAGCTCCAGCGCATCCGGGTTTTTCTTCTGTGGCATCAGGGAGGAGCCTGACGTCACGCGGTCAGACAGCTCAACAAACCCGGCTTCACCGGAGTTGAAGAAAATCAGGTCTTCGGCAAAGCGCGACAGATGCACCATGCCGATAGACGCATTGGAAAGCAGCTCCAGCACGTGATCACGGTCAGAGACACTGTCCAGGCTGTTACGGGTGGCTGAAGCAAAGCCCAGCCAGCCTGCCAGCTGATCACGGTCGATTTCATAGGCCGTCCCTGCCAGCGCACCGCTGCCCAGCGGGCTCACGTCCAGACGCTTCAGGGTATCCTGCAGACGGCTTTCATCACGCGCCAGCATCTCAACGTAGGCCAGACACCAGTGCGCAAAGGTTACCGGCTGCGCACGCTGCAGGTGGGTATAACCCGGCATCACCGCATCCTGGTTGTTCTGCGCGGTTTCCACCAGCGCGCCCTGCAGCTGACGGTTGGCTGCCAGCAGTTCACCAACGGTATCTTTACACCACAATTTCAGATCAGTCGCGACCTGGTCGTTACGGCTACGCCCGGTATGCAGTTTTTTACCCAGTTGGCCGACTTTATCGATGAGTTTCCCTTCCACCCAGCTGTGAATATCTTCCGCATCGCTGGCGAGGATCTGCTGCGGGTCAAGACGCACCTCTTCCAGCAGGTTATTCAGCGCCTCTTCCAGCTGCAGCTGTTCGTCTGCGGTCAGAACGCCCACGGTGACCAGCGCTTTGGACCAGGCCACAGAGCCGACGATATCCTGCTCGGCCAGGCGGTAGTCGAAGCGCAAAGAGTCGTTGAACTGTTTGAACCGTTGATCCGCTGCCTGTGTAAAACGCCCACCCCAAAGTGCCATAACATGCTTCCTTAATATCTTTGAATTTCATTGCCCGGCTGCGCTGCGCTGACCGGGCCTGCAGAATCGGTAAATTGCTTACGCCAGAATACGCGTGCCAATCGGCGTGCCGTTAAACAACGCCGGGAGTTGCTCCGCGTGGCGCCAGGAGGCGATGTCCACCGGACGTCCGAGCGTACGCGCAGCATCCAGCGCCGCATTGACTTTGACGATCATGCCGTCGGTAATAATGCCCTGCTCGATAAGCTGTTCGGCTTTCGCTGCGGTCATTTCCGCAATACGCTGGCCTTTGCCGTCGAGAATACCGCTTACGTCAGAGAGCAGAATCAGGTCCGCGCCCAGCGTAGCCGCCAGAGCCGTTGCCGCCTGGTCTGCATTGACGTTCATCAGCTCGCCCTCTTCGGTCACCCCGATAGAGCTCACCACCGGCAGAAATCCTCCTTCCAGCAGCATGTTAATCAGCTTAGGCGAACCAGGCTGTGCCAGTCCAACGTGTCCGAGCTCTTCGTCGAGCTGGGTCACTTTTACGCTGTCACCATCGCCCAGGCACAGACCGACTGAGGCGATATGGTGTTTCTTCGCCCACGCCAGCAGCGTTTTGTTCGCCGTCCCCGCCAGGGCACCGGTAATAATATCAATCTGGTCAGCAGGCGTGACGCGCAGGCCATTTTTCTTTTTCACCGGCAGGTTGAGCCCTTTCATCAGCTCATCAACCACGCAGCCGCCGCCGTGCACAATCACCAGCGGACGTTGGTGTGATTCGCGATAGTTCACCAGCGCGGTAAAAAGACGCTCCAGCGCTTCTTCGCTGTCCAGCAGTACACCACCGAGTTTGATAATTAATGGGTTCATCATCACACCTTAAATAAGAGCCTGGGTTTCCGGGAAACCGAAACGAATATTTGCACACTGCATTGCCTGCGCGGCAGCGCCTTTAAGTAAGTTATCTTCCGCAGCCACCACAATCAGGTGCTCACCCTGCACGGCAAAGCCAATGTCGCAGAATGGCAGGCCAACCACGTTTTTCAGCGCCGGCACGCCTTTGTCGTACAGGCGCACCAGCGGTTTGTCCGCATAGGCCTGCGTAAAGGCTTCGCTCACCTGTTCGTGGGTCACGCCGGGTTTCAGGCGGCAGGTGATGGTTTCGAGGATCCCACGCGGGAAGCTGCCCAGATGCGGCGTGAAGATGACATCCGCACCCAGATGCGTCGTGATTTCAGGGTGATGGCGGTGATTGAACACGCCATACGGCTGAAGGCTCACTTCGCAGAAGCTGTTGGCAATAGCGGCTTTACGCCCCGCGCCGCTGACACCACTGGTGGCGTTGATCACCGGCCACTGGTTCAGATCCAGCAGGTCTGCGTCGATCAGCGGCTTCAGAGAAAGCTGTGCCGCCGTCGGATAACAGCCCGGCACGGCAACCAGATCCGCTTCCTTCAGTTTATCTGTGCTCCACTCCGCCAGGCCGTATACCGCTTTTTCCAGCAGCTCAGGGTGTTGATGGGTGAAACCGTAATATTTTTCGTAGAACGCGCCGTCATTCACACGGAAGGCGCCGGAGAGGTCGAACACCACACAGCCGGCCACCAGACAGTGCGGAACCAGGTCGTGGCTGACTTCGTGCGCGGTAGCTAAAAACACCACGTCAACGCCGTCGGTGAACGCGCGGATGTCAGACATTGGCTGCAGCGGCAGATCAACAATGCCTTTAAGTTGCGGATGCAAATCGGAAATTAACTTTCCTGCATCATTGCTTTGCGCTGACACGGTCAAAGCGGTTATGGTCATATGAGGATGGCGATTCACGTAGCTTACAAGCTCTGCGCCCGCATAACCGCTAGCGCCTACAATCAGCGTATTCAACATCGGGTTCCTTTATGCTCAACGTTAATGTATTTTTATTCACATTTATTGCATGAATATTGATACTATCACGACCTAAGGTGTGTCAACAATGAAAATGAACTTACCGCCATTTATCGAGATTTACCGCGCCCTGATTGCCACACCCTCCATCAGTGCGACCGAAGAAGCGCTGGATCAGAGCAATGAGTCTTTAATCAATCTGCTGGCAGGTTGGTTTAGCGATATTGGGTTTAACGTTGAGGTTCAGCCCGTTCCCGGAACACGCCATAAATTTAACCTGCTCGCCAGTACCGGACAGGGTGCCGGCGGCCTGCTGCTGGCCGGTCATACCGATACCGTTCCCTTTGACGATGGCCGCTGGACGCGCGATCCGTTCACCCTGACCGAGCATGACAACAAGCTTTACGGTCTGGGCACCGCCGACATGAAAGGCTTTTTTGCTTTTATCCTCGATGCGCTGCGTGACGTGGACGTGACAACGCTGAAGAAACCGCTCTACATTCTGGCCACTGCCGATGAAGAGACCAGCATGGCCGGCGCGCGCTACTTCTCTGAAAACACCTCAATTCGCCCGGATTGCGCCATTATTGGTGAACCAACGTCACTGCAGCCAATCCGCGCCCACAAAGGCCATATCTCCACGGCGGTGCGCGTGCTGGGCCAGTCAGGCCACTCCAGCGATCCGGCGCGCGGCGTCAACGCCATCGAACTGATGCACGACGCCATCGGCCGCATCATGCAGTTGCGCGACTCGCTGAAAGAGCGTTATCACTACGACGCATTCACCGTGCCTTACCCGACGCTGAACCTCGGCAGCCTGCACGGTGGCGATGCATCCAACCGTATCTGCGCCTGCTGCGAACTGCATATGGATATCCGTCCGCTGCCGGGCATGACGCTGAGCGATCTCGACGGCCTGTTGACCGAAGCGCTGGCGCCGGTCAGCGAGCGCTGGCCGGGCCGCCTGACGGTCTCCGAGCTTCATCCGCCGATCCCTGGCTACGAATGTCCGCCGGATCATCAACTGGTTGAAGTCGTGGAAAAGCTGCTCGGCGAGAAAACCGACGTGGTGAACTATTGCACCGAAGCACCGTTTATTCAGACCCTGTGTCCTACGCTGGTGCTTGGCCCGGGTTCCATCAACCAGGCTCACCAGCCGGATGAATATCTGGAAACGCGCTTTATCAAACCGACCCGTGAACTGATTACCCAGGTCGTGCATCACTTCTGCTGGCATTAAAATGCCCCTGAGGGTTCCCTCTCCCGGTGGGAGAGGGTCAGGGTAAGGGCAACAAATCCCGCGATCTTCGTCACATTCCCATAAGCATCTCTTATCTGACGCAAAGCGAATTAAATTTCGTAAATTACCCACATTTATTCGTTTGCTGAACCGTTTTCGCAGCAATTGACGACGGGGGTTTTACGTGGCTTTATAAAGGGAGATGACAAAATATTGTCCAAAAGATTTTCGATTGGGCATAAACAAAAATGATGGGGTGACTGGGTTTTTATGAACGAACAATATTCCGCGTTGCGTAGTAATGTCAGTATGCTCGGCAAAGTGCTTGGAGATACCATCAAAGATGCGTTGGGGGAAAACATCCTCGACCGCGTTGAAACCATCCGCAAGCTGTCAAAATCTTCCCGTGCAGGTAACGAGGCCAGTCGTCAGGAGCTGCTCACCACCTTGCAGAACCTTTCTAACGATGAGCTGCTGCCCGTTGCCCGCGCCTTCAGCCAGTTTCTGAACCTGGCAAACACCGCTGAGCAATACCACAGCATTTCGCCGAATGGCGAAGCTGCCAGCAACCCGGAAGTCATTGCCCGTACGCTTCGTAAACTGAAAGACCAGCCAGACCTCAACGAAGACATCATCAAAAAAGCGGTGGAGTCCCTTTCGCTGGAGCTGGTTCTGACCGCTCACCCAACCGAAATCACTCGCCGCACCCTGATCCACAAAATGGTGGAAGTGAACAACTGCCTCAAACAGCTGGATAACAAAGACATTGCTGACTACGAGCGCAACCAGCTGATGCGCCGTCTGCGCCAGCTGATTGCCCAGTCCTGGCACACCGATGAAATTCGTAAGCATCGTCCAAGCCCGGTCGACGAAGCCAAATGGGGCTTTGCGGTGGTGGAAAATAGCCTGTGGGAAGGGGTGCCGAACTACCTGCGTGAGCTGAACGAGCAGCTGGAAGCGAATCTGGATTACCGCCTGCCGGTCGATTTTGTGCCGGTACGCTTCACCTCCTGGATGGGCGGCGACCGTGACGGCAACCCGAACGTCACCGCGGAAATTACCCGCCACGTGCTCCTGTTGAGCCGCTGGAAAGCAACCGACCTGTTCCTGAAAGATATTCAGGTATTGATCTCCGAGCTGTCGATGGTAGAGGCCACGCCTGAACTGCGCGCGCTGGCCGGCGAAGAAGGTGCCAGCGAGCCGTATCGTTTCCTGATGAAAAAACTGCGTGGCCAACTGATGGCGACGCAGGCCTGGCTGGAAGCGCGTCTGAAAGGCCAGCGCCTGCCGAAGCCGGAAGGCCTGCTGAGCCAGAACGAGCAGCTCTGGGAGCCGCTGTATGCCTGCTATAAATCACTGCAGGCCTGCGGAATGGGCATCATCGCGAATGGCGAACTGCTCGACACCCTGCGTCGCGTGAAGTGTTTCGGCGTGCCGCTGGTGCGTATTGACGTCCGTCAGGAAAGCACCCGTCATACCGAAGCGCTGGGCGAACTGACCCGCTATCTCGGCATCGGCGACTATGAAAGCTGGTCCGAAGCGGACAAACAAGCCTTCCTGATCCGCGAACTGAACTCCAAGCGTCCCCTGCTGCCACGTAACTGGGAGCCAAGCAACGAAACCCGCGAGGTGCTCAACACCTGTAAAGCGATCGTTGATGCGCCGAAAGGATCGGTGGCTGCCTATGTGATCTCCATGGCGAAAACGCCGTCTGACGTGCTGGGCGTTCACCTTCTGCTCAAAGAAGCCGGTATCGACTATGCCCTTCCGGTTGCACCGCTGTTTGAAACCCTTGATGACCTGAACAACGCCAACGACGTCATGACGCAGCTGCTGAATATCGACTGGTACCGCGGCTTTATTCAGGGCAAACAGATGGTGATGATTGGCTATTCCGACTCCGCAAAAGACGCGGGCGTCATGGCGGCATCCTGGGCGCAGTATCAGGCACAGGATGCGTTGATCAAAACCTGTGAAAAAGCGGGCATCGAACTGACGCTGTTCCACGGACGCGGCGGCTCGATTGGCCGTGGTGGCGCGCCAGCGCATGCGGCACTGCTGTCACAACCGCCGGGAAGCCTGAAAGGCGGCCTGCGCGTGACCGAACAGGGCGAGATGATCCGCTTCAAGTACGGCCTGCCGGAAGTGACCATCAGCAGCCTGTCGCTCTATACCAGTGCAATTCTGGAAGCGAACCTGCTGCCACCACCAGAGCCGAAAGAGTCCTGGTGCCATATCATGGACGAGCTGTCAGATATCTCCTGCGATCTGTACCGCGGCTATGTGCGTGAAAACAAAGATTTTGTGCCTTACTTCCGTTCAGCTACCCCTGAGCAGGAGCTGGGTAAACTGCCGCTGGGTTCACGCCCGGCTAAACGCCGCCCGACCGGTGGTGTAGAGTCTCTGCGTGCCATCCCGTGGATCTTCGCCTGGACCCAGAACCGTCTGATGCTGCCCGCCTGGCTGGGCGCAGGCGCGGCGCTGCAGAAAGTGGTGGAAGATGGCAAACAGAACGAACTGGAAACCATGTGCCGCGACTGGCCATTCTTCTCCACCCGTCTGGGTATGCTGGAGATGGTCTTCTCGAAAGCAGACCTGTGGCTGGCGGAATACTACGATCAGCGTCTGGTGAAGCCTGAGCTGTGGACGCTGGGTAAAGAGCTGCGCGAACTGCTGGAAGACGACATCAAAGTGGTGCTGGACATTGCTAACGACTCGCACCTGATGGCGGATCTGCCGTGGATTGCCGAGTCCATCCAGCTGCGTAACATCTACACCGACCCCCTGAACGTCCTGCAGGCGGAGCTGCTGCACCGTTCACGTCTGGCGGAAGAAGAAGGTAAAGAGCCGGATCCACGCGTCGAACAGGCGTTGATGGTGACGATTGCAGGCGTTGCGGCAGGTATGCGTAACACAGGCTAATCCATTGGCTTCATACAGGCCCGGCAGCGCTAACGCTGCCGGGCGATATCCGGTATTCACGCCATGCACCACGACATCAGCACCCTTCTGACCGACCTCATTAATGGCACCGTCGCGCTACGTGACGTACGGTTTGTCGCCCCGCCCGACCCACACTCCCGCACAACGCCTTGCCTGGTCATTAACCTCGATAATGCCTGCGAAGCGTGGTTTTCTTCCTCTGCGGAGGGGTTACTTCATACCGGTCACGCGCTCAGCATCAGCTTCGGTAAACAGCAGCTGTCGCTTCGTCTTTATCGGGATAACGTGCTTATACAGCACCAGCAGGTTGCCCGGCGCGGCCCCCGAACCGGAGCGTTTCTCCTGCAAACGCTGGCCGAGCTGCAGATGCAGCCTGATGAACAGGAAACGGCCAGACTGGTGGTACTGAGTATGCTCAGCCACTGTCGCGATCTTCTTGGCAGCGACATTCATACTGACAGCCGCAGTCGTGCTTTGTTTGAAGCCATCCGGCGCTATCTCGATGAACATCACGCCTCACCGCTGACCCGCGATTCCGTGGCGCGGGCGTTTTATATTTCACCCAACTACCTTTCACATCTGTTTCAGAAGACCGGGAACGTGGGGTTCAATGAATACCTGACCCAAACGCGTCTGGAACACGCGCGCCAGTTGCTCAAGGGTTATGATCTAAAAATCAAAGACATTGCCGCCCGCTGCGGCTTTACAGACAGCAACTACTTCTGCCGCCTCTTTCGTAAACATACCGAACGCTCCCCTTCCGAGTACCGCCGCCAGTATCACAGCCAGCTGACTGCCAAAAACTAGCATTGTGATCGCCCTCTCACTTCACTAAGCACATTACATTTGTCCAGTATTTGGCAAAATTGACCTGTATCCCCGGCCAGCAGCCCCACCTTATCCTTAAGTTAACCCTTCTGACTTAAGGAAAAATAATGGAACTGTATCTGGATACCGCCAACGTGGCAGAGGTTGAGCGCCTGGCGCGCATTTTTCCGATTGCCGGCGTCACCACCAACCCGAGCATTGTAGCCGCCAGCGGCGAAACCCTCTGGAACGTACTGCCGCGTCTGCAAAACGCCATCGGGCCACAGGGTACGCTGTTTGCCCAGACCATGAGCCGTGAAGCCGAAGGGATGGTGGCAGAAGCCAAACGCCTGAGTAACGCCATTCCTGACATCGTGGTGAAAATCCCGGTGACCGCGCAGGGCCTTATAGCGATAAAAATGCTGAAAAAAGAGGGCATAACCACGTTGGGCACGGCCGTTTACAGCGCCGCTCAGGGTTTACTAGCCGCGCTGGCGGGAGCGAAATATGTCGCACCGTATGTTAACCGCGTCGACGCTCAGGGCGGGGACGGCATTCGTATGGTACAGGAGCTGCAATCCCTGCTCGAACGGCACGCCCCAGAAAGCAGCGTACTGGCCGCCAGCTTCAAAACACCACGTCAGGCGCTGGACTGCCTGCTCGCCGGATGTGAAGCAATCACGCTTCCTTTAGATGTAGCGCAACAAATGCTCGGCACCCCGGCGGTAGAGTCAGCCATAGAGAAGTTTGAGCACGACTGGAAAAACGCGTTTGGTAACCTCAACCTCTAAGGGAGATCTGTTATGGACCGTATCATTCAATCGCCGGGGAAATATATCCAGGGCGCTGATGTTCTCACCCGTCTCGGCGACTATCTGAAACCACTGGCAACACGCTGGCTGGTTGTGGGTGATAAGTTTGTGCTGGGTTTTGCACAAGAGACCTTGCTTGAGAGTTTCAAAAAAGCGGAAATTCATGCTGAAATCGTGCCCTTCGGGGGCGAATGTTCGCAAAACGAAATCGATCGCCTGAAAAAACGGGCCGACGGCGCCGACTGTATGGCGGTGCTCGGTATCGGCGGCGGGAAAACGCTGGATACCGCCAAAGCGCTGGCGCATTTTATGGACGTACCCGTTGCCATCGCCCCGACTATCGCCTCCACCGACGCCCCGTGCAGCGCCCTTTCCGTCATTTATACCGACAGCGGTGAATTCGATCGCTACCTGATGCTGCCGCATAACCCGAACATGGTGATTGTCGACACCCGGGTGGTGGCTGGCGCTCCGCCGCGTCTGCTGGCCGCCGGGATAGGCGATGCCCTTGCCACCTGGTTTGAAGCGCGCGCCTGTTCCCGTAGCGGCGCAATCACGATGGCGGGCGGAAAATGTACCCAGGCTGCGCTAGCCCTCGCCGAGCTGTGCTACAACACGTTAATTGAAGAGGGTGAGAAAGCGATGCTCGCGGCCGGGCAGCACGTGGTCACACCGGCGCTGGAGCGCATCATTGAAGCCAATACCTATCTGAGCGGCGTTGGATTTGAAAGCGGTGGACTGGCGGCCGCACACGCCATTCACAACGGAATGACCGCCGTGCCGGAGGCACATTCGTTCTATCACGGTGAAAAAGTGGCGTTTGGGACGCTGACGCAACTGGTGCTGGAAAATGCCCCGGTAGAGGAAATTGAAACCGTCGCGGCGCTGTGTCACAGCGTAGGTTTGCCCATCACGCTGGCACAACTGAATATTAAAGAGGATATTCCGCTTAAAATGCGGCTGATTGCCGAGGCTGCCTGCGCAGAGGGGGAAACCATTCACAACATGCCAGGCGGGGTGTCACCTGATCAGGTTTACGCGGCGCTGCTGGTGGCCGATCAGTACGGGCAACGGTTCCTGCGGGAGTGGGCGTAACCGGTATGGCCGGATAATAAAAAAATCCCCGCCGAAGCGGGGATTGTATTTACTGCAGATCAAACCGATCCAAATCCATCACCTTCGCCCAAGCGGCAACAAAGTCGCGGACGAATTTCTCATGGGCGTCGCTGCTGGCGTAAACCTCGGCCAGCGCGCGCAGCACGGCGTTCGAACCGAATACCAGATCGGCACGCGTGGCGGTGTATTTCACTTCACCGCTGGCGCGATCGCTGCCGGCAAACAGCTCGTTTGATTCATTGGTCGCTTTCCACTGGGTATTCATGTCCAGCAGGTTCACGAAGAAATCGTTACTCAGCACGCCTTCACGATGGGTGAACACGCCGTTCTGACTGCCATCGAAGTTCGCCCCCAGTACGCGCAGACCGCCAATCAGCACAGTCAGTTCTGGTGCAGTGAGCGTCAGCTGCTGGGCCTTATCAATCAACAGAGACTCGGTAGTGGAGGCATCAACCTGTGCACGGTAGTTACGGAAGCCATCGGCAATCGGTTCGAGCAGGTTAAACATCTCGATATCCGTCTGATCCTGGCGCGCATCAACGCGGCCCGGCGTGAACGGTACATTGACGTAAACGCCGGCCTCTTTCGCCGCCTGTTCAACACCCACCACACCTGCCAGCACGATGATATCGGCCAGTGACGCTTTATTCGTGGTACGCTGAATAGCTTCCAGAGCGGGTAACGCGCGAACCGCTGCGGCGTTAACTTCCCAGTCGCGCTGAGGTGCCAGTGCCAGACGCGCACCGTTGGCGCCGCCACGCTTATCGCCACCGCGGAAGGTCGATGCAGACGCCCAGGCAACGGAAACCATGTCGCTCACGGACAGACCCGAGGCAATGATTTCCGCTTTCAGACTCTCTATGTCCTCTTTGGTCGGGTTGAACACCGCCTGCGGCAGTGGATCCTGCCAGATGAGATCTTCTTTCGGCACTTCCGGACCAATGTAACGCGCTTTTGGCCCCATATCACGGTGGGTCAGCTTGAACCACGCGCGCGCAAAGGCTTCGTTAAAGGCCTGCGGATCGTTCAGGAAGCGGCGGGAGATTTTCTCGAACTCGGGGTCAAAACGCAGCGTCAGATCGGTGACCAGCATCGTCGGTTTGCGCTTTTTCGACGGGTCGAACGGATCAGGCATAATGTCTGGTGCATCCACGGCTTCGAACTGAATCGCACCCGCCGGGCTGCGGGTCTGCACCCACTCGTATTTGAACAGGTTCTCGAAGAAGTAGTTACTCCACTGGGTCGGCGTTTGTGACCAGATGACTTCCAGCCCGGAGGTGATCGCATCTGCGCCAACGCCGGTACCGTGCGTACTGGTCCAGCCCAGACCCTGCGCTTCAATTGGCGCGGCTTCCGGGTCGGCGCCGACATGGGTCGCCTCACCTGCACCGTGGGTTTTACCGAGGGTATGACCGCCTGCAATCAACGCAACGGTCTCTTCGTCGTTCATCCCCATGTTGCCAAAGGTGGCACGGATCGCCGCGGCCGCTGACAGCGGTTCACCGCTGGCGTTTGGCCCTTCCGGGTTAACGTAAATCAGCCCCATTTCGGTGGCTGCCAGTGGGCGCTTCGCCAGTGCTTCCGGGTCACGGTGGGTGAGCCAGGCTTTTTCATCACCCCAGTTCACGTCCATATCCGGCTCCCAGACATCTTCACGCCCGGCCCCAAAACCAAAGGTACGGAAGCCAGAGTTCTCCAGCGCCACGTTACCGGCAAGGATGAAGAGGTCAGCCCAGGAAATTTTTTGACCGTATTTTTGCTTGATAGGCCACAGGAGACGGCGCGCTTTATCCAGACTTACGTTATCTGGCCAGGAGTTCAGGGGGGCAAAGCGCTGTTGACCGCGCCCTGCGCCACCGCGACCGTCAACGGAGCGATAGGTACCTGCGCCGTGCCAGGCCATACGGATAAACAGGCCCGCATAGCTGCCCCAGTCGGCTGGCCACCACGGCTGAGAGTCGGTCAGAAGTGCTTTGAGATCGCCCTTGAGCGCTGAGTAATCGAGTTTGCTGAATTCTTTGCGGTAGTCAAAGTCTTCACCCAGAGGGTTAGAACGGTTGGAATGTTGATTAAGAAGATCGACGCGGAGTTGTTTTGGCCACCAGTCGCGGCTGCCTGTGCCTGCCCCCGCGCTGTGATCGACGCTGCCCTGATGGAACGGGCACTTGCCGATTGATGCCGCATTATTGCTGTCGTCTGACGTGCTCATCGCTATGCTCCCTTTTACAGTGTTACGGTTACGATATACGCCCTTGTTGATAAGGTATAGTTGAGATAACCCACAGATTCGATAGTTAATTCCGTTTAATTTCCCATTGAAAGTATGTGCGTTCTGTACGTCAAAGGCAGCATTGCTGATATGGCGGGTAAATAAAACCCTTATAAATCAAAAAACCCTCCGAAGAGGGCTTCTATTTGTTATGCGCCAGGCCGAACACCCAGCGTATGGCAAATGGCGTAACTCATTTCCGCGCGGTTGAGCGTATAGAAGTGGAAATCCTTCACCCCTTCACGACTCAAGATCTTCACCATGTCCATCGCGATGTTTGCGCCCACCAGCTTGCGTGTTTCCGGGTCATCGTCCAGCCCTTCGTACATTTTAGACATCCAGTGCGGAATGCGCACATTGGTCATATCGGCAAATTTCTTCGCCTGTTTGAAGTTAGAGACCGGCAAAATTCCCGGGATAATTTCGACGTCGATGCCCGCGGACACACAGCGGTCACGAAAGCGCAGGTAGCTTTCCACATCAAAGAAGAACTGGGTAATGGCGCGGTTCGCACCGGCGTCAACTTTACGCTTCAGGTTAAGCAGATCCGCCTGGGCGCTTTTCGCTTCCGGGTGAACTTCAGGGTAAGCGGCAACGGAAATGTCGAAGTCTGCGACCTCTTTCAGCAGCGCGACCAGATCGGTAGCGTACATGTCCGGTTTACCGCTCCCCGGCGGCAGGTCACCGCGCAGGGCGACGATATGGCGAATACCGTTGTTCCAGTAGTCCTGGGCAATGGCACGCAACTCATCGCGCGTCGCGTCGATACAGGTCAGGTGCGGAGCCGCTTCCAGACCCGTACGGTCCTTAATGCCTTTAATGATGCTGTGCGTACGGTCACGCTCACCGGAGTTGGCACCGTAGGTGACGGAGACAAACTTCGGTTTCAGGCTGCTCAGGCGATCGATAGAGCTCCAGAGGGTTTGCTCCATTTCACTGGTGCGCGGCGGGAAAAATTCAAAAGAGACGTTAATCTGACCATTTACTTCGGCCAGGCTCTGATTCAGGGCTTCCCGCTGGTTGGCGTGAAAAAAGCTCATACCTTACCTCATCAATCGCGTGTCATTGTGTGTTGTGTTTCGAACTTCTATACGTTTAGACGTCCAGATGTAAAAATGACGGAAAAGCGGAGGGACGTCAACAGAAATAATCGCCAGGAATGGTGAGGAATGCTCAGGGAAGATGAAGGGAGTTCATGATGGCGGGTGAGTGCGGTCTGATGCCCTCACCCTGTCCCTCTCCCACCGGGAGAGGGAACAAGAAAGATTACAGCAGTTTAGCCAGACGGTTAATGTCGGACTGGATAGCCCCGGCGGTCACATCGCGCCCCGCACCCGGGCCACGGATCACCAGTGGGTTATCACGGTACCAGCGGCTTTCAATGGCGAAAACATTATCGCACGGCAGCAGTGCCGCCAGCGGATGTTCAGGACGAACCGCCTCGACACCCACACGTGCTTTTCCGTTCGCTTCGAAACGCGCCACGTAGCGCAGCACCAGCCCCATCTCGTTTGCCGCTTCCAGACGTTGCACCATCTGCTCGTTCAGCTCTTCGCCGTTCTCGAAGAAATGGTCGACAGAGTCGTCCTCACAGCCAGCAGGCACCAGCGACTCAACGCGGACGGCATCAGGTTCGATGTCATAACCGGCTTCACGCGCCAGGATCACCAGCTTACGCATAACGTCTTTACCGGAGAGGTCAACGCGTGGGTCAGGCTCCGTTAAGCCCTGCTGCCATGCCTGATCCACCAGGTCAGTGAACGGTACGGTGCCATCAAACTGCAGGAACAGCCAGGAGAGCGTGCCGGAGAAGATGCCACTCAGCGCCAGAATGCTGTCGCCGCTTTCAATCAAATCACGCACGGTATGGTTAACCGGCAAGCCAGCGCCCACCGTGGCGTTATACAGCCAGTGACGGCCTGTCTTTTCAAACGCGTCGTGGATTTGACGGTACTTGTCCGTGCTGCTCGCCCCCGCCAGCTTATTGGCGCTAATAACATGGAAACCGTGGCTGGCAAAATCAAGATACTGATCGGCAAGCTGTTCACTGGCGGTCACGTCCAGTACCACCAGATCGTCATACGGGTGCGCGCGCATCCAGAGGAACAGCGACTCTTCGTCCTGTTCAACCGCTTCATCGTTAAAGAAGGCCAGCGCCCGGCTGGCGTCCAGCCCTTCGTAGTTCAACAGGCTGCGGCGGCTGTCCACCACGCCCGCGAGAATAAATTCAAACCCGGTACGCGCTGAGAGGGTCACCTGCTCGCGAGCGAACAGCTCCAGCCAGCGTGAGCCGATGTTTCCTTTGCCAAACAGCACCAGTCCAATGCGTTTCTCCGCACGGAACAGAGAGGTATGCAGCCCCTGAATCAGACTCTCGGTGGGTCCTTTACGCAGTACGGCCACCAGGCTGATGCCCTCTTCCGACTGCCAGGTGAATTCAACCGGCTGGCCTTTCAGCTGCTGCCAGAAACGGTGGCAGTGCAGCGGGTTGCGGGTAACGCCCGCCCCCACCATCGCCACCAGCGCCAGACCCTGACGCAGGCGAAGCTCGCCCGGCAGGCCCGCTTCATCAAGAATTTTCAGGGCGCTGTCCGCCACTTCAGCGGTGTAGCAGAACTGCAGCAGCTGGCGATCGTTATGCACGCCAACGGCGAGCGGACGCACCTGGGCGCGTTTGAGGATCAGGTCGATGTCTTTGTGTGCCAGTTTGAAATCCTGGCCCGCCGGGACCTGGAACTCAATCAGGCAGATGTCGTCATGGCTGGTCACAATTCGCGCCCCCGTACCGGACGCCAGGACGCGTTCGATACGGGTAGAGCCTTGATCCGGGGTGTAACTACAGCGCAGCTGCAGGTCGATGTCGCTCCCGGAAACGGGCTGTAGCGTGCGCGCATGCAGAACCGGTGCCGCCAGGCGGGCCAGCTCGCTGGCCTCGTCCAGACGCAGCAGCGGCAACAGGCAGGCATCTTTCACTTTACGCGGGTCAGCACTGTAGACACCGGCCACGTCGCTCCAGATGGTGACGCGGGAAACGCCTGCCAGCGCACCAATTTGCGTCGCTGAGTAGTCAGAGCCGTTACGTCCCAGCAGCACGGTTTCACCGGCACTGCTGCGGCTGATAAAGCCGGTCACCACAATACGTTTGCCCGGATGCTGAACCAGCAGCTGTTGCAGCAGCGGATATGACAAGCCTTCATCCACCTGCGGCTGAGCGGCGCGTTCGGCGCGCAGGAAGTCGCGCGCGTCAAGCCAGGCCGCATCCACGCCCAGGTGTTGTAGCACGGCCGCCATCAGGCGCGCAGACCACACTTCACCGTGACCGACCACCTCGGCATACACCGCGTCGGTAATACCGCTGTCCAGCAGGGCAGCCAGACGCTCAAGGTCATGCGTAAAGGCGCTAATCAACCCGTCCGCGACGTCCGCTGGCAGTAAGCCGGCAATCAGCTCACTCTGGTAACGACGTAAGGACTGTTGCACCTGATGCGCAGAAAGGCGATCGGTCTGACTCAGTTTGAGCCAGCTAATCAACTGGTTGGTGGTGCTGCCAGCCGCGGAGACAACCATCATGTCCCCCGGCTGCGAATACTCTGTCATGATCCCTGCGACACGCAGGTAACACTTCACATCAGCAAGACTACTACCACCAAACTTGTGCAGTTGACGACCCTTCGCCCCTGCCTGCGCTATCACACTCATGATTACCCCTTGGCTGCGACCCGGAAGCCATTTTCCAGATCGGCAATTAAATCTTCAGAATCTTCAATACCGGTCGAGATACGCAGCAGCGTCTCAGAAATACCGGCGGCGGCACGTGCTTCTGGTGCCATACCTGCGTGCGTCATGGTCGCGGCGTGGGAGATCAAGCTTTCAACCCCACCTAATGATTCCGCCAGCGTAAACAATGACAGCCCGCTCAGGAAGCGACGCAGCGTTTGCTCGTCACCGTCCAGTTCAAAACTTAACATCGCGCCAAATCCCTTTTGTTGACGCGCGGCAATCTCGTGCCCCTGGTTTTCCGGCAGCGACGGGTGATAGAGCTTTTTCACCAGCGGCTGGGTCTTCAGGAAATCGACAATCGCCTGAGCATTGCGCTGCGCCACTTCCATGCGCGGCGACAGCGTGCGGATACCGCGCAACAACAGGTAGCTGTCGAAAGCGCTCGCAGTGACGCCAATGTTATTGGCCCACCATGCCAGTTCGGTGACAACGTCGGGATCTTTTGCAATCACCACGCCCGCTACCACATCAGAATGACCGTTCAGATATTTTGTGCATGAATGCAATACCAGATCGGCACCCAGCGCAAGCGGGTTCTGAAGGGCCGGACTGAGGAAGGTATTATCCACTACACTTATCGCTCCCGCATCCCTTGCGCGCTGACAAATTTTCGCAATATCGACGACACGCAACAATGGATTGCTTGGACTTTCCACCAGCACCAGCTTCGGTTTCTCTGCCAGCGCCTGTTTCAGCGCCTGTTCGTCGTTTTGATCGACAAACAGCACGCGGTAGCACCCGCGTTTTGCGAGGCTGTCAAACAGACGATAGCTACCACCGTAACAGTCGTGCGGTGCCACCAGCAGGTCGCCCGGCTTCAGAAATACCGTCGTCACCAGGTGAATCGCAGACATCCCGGTGTTGGTTAACACGGCGCCTGCACCGCCTTCCAGCTCCGCCAGCGTGCGCTGGGTTACGTCACGCGTCGGGTTGCCGCGACGGGAGTAGTCATGCGCACGGGGTTCATTAAAACCGGTAAAATTGTAAGTACTGGAAAGATGAATTGGCGGGACAACACAGCCGTACTGCTCGTCATCATTTAATCCGCTACGCACTGCGATGGTGGCCTGTTTACGCGTCATGGTGAAGGCTTCCTGGCTAAAAGAGGTGAAAAGTCAGGCACCAGAGTAAACACTGAAAGTATGGACGTCAATACATCTGGACATCTAAACTTCTTTGCGTATAGATTGAGCAATGCGCAAATAGCCGTTAAAATTATATGCTTTAGTGCACGCTGCAGCGGCAATATCCGTGCCACGGTATCGTCTCTACGGTAAACTACGCTGGATTACGGTCAAAACTGGCGATGACGGGTTTTGCACCTTTAGATTAATGACTGAGAGGATTAAAGGTATCTCATGGCTGAATGGAGCGGCGAATATATCAGCCCATACGCTGAGCACGGTAAGAAGAGTGAGCAAGTAAAGAAAATTACGGTTTCCATTCCTCTGAAGGTGTTGAAGATCCTCACCGATGAACGTACGCGTCGTCAGGTGAACAACCTGCGCCACGCGACCAACAGCGAACTGCTGTGCGAAGCGTTTCTGCATGCGTTTACCGGTCAACCGTTGCCAAACGATGAAGATCTGCGCAAAGAGCGTAGTGATGAAATTCCGGAAGAGGCGAAGGTGATCATGCGTGAACTGGGTATCGACCCGGATACGTGGGAATACTGAGAAGCGGATACAAAAAAGGCACCTTGCGGTGCCTTTTTTTCGGGAAACTTACTTAGCGCCCGGGATGCTGAAACGCTTGTTGAAGCGGTCAACACGGCCACCGGTTGCAACATCACGCTGCTTACCAGTGTAGAACGGGTGGCATTTGCCGCACACGTCCAGGTTCAGATCGTGACCCACGGTAGAGCGGATCTGGATAGAGTTACCGCAAGAACAGTTTGCAGTAATCATTTCGTATTTCGGGTGAATATCTTTTTTCATGGGAGAACCTCAGTTAAGGCCGCGTCGCTCTTCCAGCCCTAACGCCAGACACCACGCGATGTTGAATGTAAGTTCTTTGGCGTAAAGTACACCAAAGGCGGCGAATCATACAGAATTTGACCAACGTATGCAAACTGATCCGCACGCCGCTTTCACTAATGTGTATACTAACGCGCCACTTTTCAAGTCAGGAAGATTCGATGCCCGTCGCTCACGTTGCCCTGCCCGTTCCGCTTCCCCGCACCTTTGACTATCTGCTGCCTGACAGCATGAGCGCCAAAGCGGGCTGTCGCGTGACCGTGCCATTTGGCAAACAGCAGCGTATTGGGATTGTGGTGTCGGTAAGCGATAAGAGCGAATTGCCGCTCAATGAGCTGAAAGCCGTCGCGGAGGTACTGGACAGCGAGCCCGTTTTCTCCACCAGCATCTGGCGGCTCCTGCTGTGGGCGGCAGATTACTACCATCACCCCATCGGCGATGTCCTGTTCCACGCCCTGCCTATTATGCTTCGTCAGGGTAAAAGTGCCAGCCACGCTCCCCTGTGGTACTGGTTTGCCACTGAAGAGGGTCAGGCGGTCGATATCAATAGCCTGAAACGCTCGCAGAAACAGCAGCAGGCGCTGGCGGCCTTGCGTCAGGGGAAAATCTGGCGACATCAGGTTGACGAGCTTGAGGTGAGCGAAACGGCGCTACAGGCCCTGCGCAAAAAAGGGCTGAGCGAACTGGCAAGCGAGGCGCCTGCCCTTTATGACTGGCGGGACAGTTTCTCCGTTTCAGGGGATCGTCTGCGACTCAACACCGAGCAGGCCACCGCCGTAGGAGCCATTCACAGCGCCTCCGATCATTTCTCCGCCTGGCTACTGGCAGGGGTCACCGGCTCCGGCAAAACAGAAGTGTATCTCAGCGTACTGGAAAACGTGCTTGCGCAGGGTAAACAGGCGCTGGTGATGGTTCCGGAAATCGGCCTTACACCACAAACCATCGCCCGTTTTCGCGAGCGGTTTAATGCGCCGGTTGAAGTGTTACATTCGGGCCTGAACGACAGCGAGCGCCTCAGCGCCTGGCTGAAAGCCAAAAACGGCGAAGCGGCGATTGTGATTGGCACCCGTTCCTCGCTGTTTACGCCGTTTAAAAACCTCGGCGTTATCGTCATCGATGAAGAGCATGACAGCTCCTATAAGCAACAGGAAGGCTGGCGCTATCACGCCCGCGATCTGGCCGTTTATCGCGCCCACAGCGAGCAAATCCCGATTATTCTTGGCTCCGCGACGCCCGCCCTCGAAACGCTGCATAACGTTCGCCAGCGTAAATACCACATGCTGCGCCTGACGCGGCGCGCAGGGAACGCGCGCCCTGCTATTCAGCATGTGCTGGATCTAAAAGGCCAGCAGGTGCAGGCGGGGTTAGCGCCTGCGCTTATCACCCGGATGCGCCAGCATTTGCAGGCCGGTAATCAGGTCATTTTATTCCTTAACCGCCGCGGGTTTGCCCCGGCGCTGTTGTGTCACGACTGCGGCTGGATTGCCGAATGCCCGCGCTGCGACCACTACTACACGTTCCATCAGGCCCAGCGCCATTTGCGCTGCCACCACTGCGACAGCCAGCGGCCGGTACCACGCCAGTGTCCGTCATGTGGCTCAACGCATATCGTGCCGGTCGGCCTGGGGACGGAGCAACTGGAAGAGGCCCTTAAGCCTTTCTTCCCTGACGTTCCTCTTTCCCGCATCGACCGTGACACCACCAGCCGCAAAGGGGCGCTGGAACAGCAGCTGGCGGAAGTGCATCGCGGTGGCGCACGCATTCTGATTGGCACGCAGATGCTGGCCAAAGGGCACCACTTCCCGGACGTAACGCTGGTCGCCCTGCTGGACGTAGACGGCGCGCTGTTTTCGGCCGATTTCCGCTCTGCAGAACGTTTTGCCCAGCTTTATACCCAGGTTGCCGGACGTGCCGGTCGCGCAGGCAAACAGGGTGAGGTGGTTTTACAGACCCACCATCCTGAACATCCGTTACTGCAAACCCTGCTGCATAAAGGCTATGACGCGTTTGCGGAGCAGGCGCTGGCAGAACGCCAGACGATGCAGCTTCCGCCGTGGACCAGCCACGTCATCATTCGCGCAGAAGATCACAACAACCAGCAGGCACCGCTTTTCCTGCAGCAGCTGAGAAACCTCCTGCAGGCCAGTCCGCTGGTGGATAACCCGCTGTGGATACTGGGGCCGGTGCCGGCGCTGGCACCAAAGCGTGGTGGACGTTTCCGCTGGCAGATTTTGCTCCAGCACCCTTCGCGCATCCGCCTGCAACATATCGTCAGCGGCGCGCTGGTGCTGATCAATACCCTACCGGAAGCGCGCAAAGTGAAGTGGGTGCTGGACGTTGATCCTATCGAAGGCTGAAGACGGATCGAAAAATTTAACGCTCCTCACACTTTTTATGAAAATTCTGTAACCGATTCCATTAACTATCTGTAAAAATGGTGGCGTCAGAAGTTCGGTGTTCAGGCGAGGAGAAGACGTTGAAGTCCAGGAAAGAGGTTGCCACGGCGACCATGAAAGACGTTGCCCAGAAAGCACAAGTCTCTACGGCAACCGTGTCCCGCGCATTAATGAACCCGGATAAAGTCTCCCAGGCGACCCGTAACCGGGTAGAGCAGGCTGCGCTGGAAGTGGGCTATTTCCCGCAGGCGATGGGACGAAACGTTAAACGCAATGAGTCGCGCACCATCCTGGTGATTGTGCCGGACATCTGCGATCCCTTCTTCAGCGAGATTATTCGCGGTATCGAAGTGACGGCCGCAGAGCAAGGTTATCTGGTGCTGATTGGCGACTGTGCTCACCAGAACCAGCAGGAAAAAACCTTTATCGACCTCATTATCACCAAGCAGATCGACGGCATGTTGCTGCTTGGGTCTCGCCTGCCGTTTGATGCCAGCATTGAAGAGCAGCGCAATTTACCGCCGATGGTGATGGCCAACGAGTTTGCACCCGAGCTGAAGCTGCCGACGGTACATATTGATAACCTGACCGCCGCGTTCAACGCCGTCAACTATCTTCAGGAGCTGGGGCACAAGCGTATTGGCTGCATTGCCGGGCCGGAAGAGATGCCATTGTGCCACTACCGCCTGCAGGGCTACGTTCAGGCGCTGCGCCGTACCGGTGTCACCGTCGACCCGCACTACATTGCTCGCGGGGATTTCACCTTTGAAGCCGGTGGACAGGCGCTGGAGAAGCTGCTGGATCTGCCTGAGCCGCCGACCGCGGTGTTCTGTCACAGCGATGTGATGGCACTGGGGGCATTATCGTATGCGAAGCGCCGCGGCCTGCGCATACCGAAAGATTTGTCGATCATCGGATTCGATAATATTTCGCTGTCAGAATTTTGCGATCCTCCACTCTCGACCGTGGCGCAGCCGCGCTATGATATTGGGCGTGAAGCGATGCTTCTTCTGCTGGATCAGCTGCATGGTCAAACAGTTAACAGCGGCTCGCGGTTGCTGGACTGTGAATTGATTGTGCGCGGTTCTACCCAGGCATTGACTTAAAGTAAATGTCTTTCAGACACCCTTATCTGGTCAAAGCCCCGCCGCTTAAGTAACATGGCGGGCTGACGAACGAATAAATACAGCGAAACGATAGTGGCACAACGAGATTATGTACGTCGCGGCCAGCCGGCACCTTCGCGACGCAAAAAGAGTAGCTCAAGGAAAAAGCAACGTAACCTGCCTGCTGTCTCGCCAGCGATGGTCGCTATTGCTGCGGCTGTAGTCGTGGCCTTTATTGGTGGTCTGTACTTCATCACGCACCATAAAAAAGAAGAGTCCGAGGCGCTTCAGGCCAGCAAGGTTGCCGGAAACGGCCTTCCGCCGAAGCCTGAAGAGCGCTGGCGCTATATCAAAGAGCTGGAAAGCCGTCAGCCTGGCGTACGTGCGCCGACCGAACCTTCAGCGGGTGGTGAAGTGCAAAATGCCAGCCAGTTGACGGATGAACAGCGTCAGTTGCTGGCACAAATGCAGGCCGATATGCGCCAGCAGCCTACGCAGCTGAATGAAGTGCCGTGGAACGAGCAGACGCCGGAACAGCGTCAGCAAACGCTGCAGCGTCGTCAGGCGCAGCAGCAGCTCCAACAGCAGCAACAACAGCAGTGGGCGCAAACCCAGCCAGTGCAGCAGCCTAAAACGCAGCCGCGGGTGACGGAACAGCCGTATCAGCAGCAAACGCGAACGGCGCAGTCCCAGCCAGTGCAGCAACCGCCGAAGGCCCAGCCGCAGAAGCAGGCGGCTCAGCCGTATCAGGATCTGCTGCAGACGCCGGCGCATACCACTGCGCAGCAGCCGAAAATGCAGCAGGCCGCACCGGTAACCAAAGAGACCGATGCGCCGAAACAGACTGCTGAGAAAAAAGACGAACGCCGCTGGATGGTGCAATGTGGTTCATTCAAAGGTGCTGAGCAGGCGGAAACGGTGCGCGCACAGCTGGCTTTTGAAGGGTTTGATTCACGCATTACCACCAATAACGGCTGGAATCGCGTGGTGATTGGCCCGGTCAAAGGCAAAGAAAATGCCGACGGAACCATTTCCCGTTTGAAAGTGGCGGGACACACAAACTGCATTCGACTCGCTACCGGGGGTTGAAACCCCCAAATTCCCCCCCATCTATCATTCTATTCAGCCCTGAGCACAGGCTCAGGGCTTCTGTTTCCCGATTCTGTAACCAGGGGGTCTGCTCGTGACAACAATAGTAAGTGTACGCCGTAACGGCCACGTGGTAATCGCCGGTGATGGCCAGGCCACGCTGGGTAATACCGTAATGAAAGGCAACGTGAAGAAAGTTCGTCGTTTATACAACGACAAAGTGATCGCCGGTTTTGCAGGCGGCACGGCTGACGCCTTCACGCTGTTCGAACTGTTTGAACGCAAACTGGAAATGCACCAGGGTCACCTGGTGAAAGCCGCCGTTGAGCTGGCGAAAGACTGGCGTACCGATCGCATGCTGCGCAAACTTGAAGCGCTGCTGGCGGTGGCCGATGAAACCGCTTCGCTTATCATCACCGGTAACGGTGACGTTATTCAGCCTGAAAACGATCTGATTGCTATTGGCTCTGGTGGCCCGTACGCCCAGGCTGCAGCCCGTGCGCTGTTGGAAAATACCGACATGAACGCGCGCGATATCGCGGTGAAGGCGTTGGATATTGCAGGTGATATCTGCATCTATACCAACCACAACCACACCATCGAAGAATTACCGTCTAAAGCGTAAGGATCTCCCATGTCTGAAATGACCCCACGCGAAATTGTCAGCGAACTGGACAAACATATTATCGGCCAGGACAACGCCAAGCGTTCCGTGGCTATTGCCCTGCGTAACCGCTGGCGCCGCATGCAGCTCGAAGAAGAGCTGCGCCATGAAGTGACGCCAAAAAACATTCTGATGATCGGCCCGACCGGTGTCGGTAAAACCGAAATCGCCCGTCGTCTGGCGAAACTGGCTAACGCCCCGTTCATCAAAGTCGAAGCCACCAAGTTCACCGAAGTGGGCTATGTGGGTAAAGAAGTGGACTCCATCATTCGCGATCTGACCGACTCGGCGATTAAAATGGTGCGCGTCCAGGCGATTGAGAAAAACCGCTACCGCGCCGAAGAGATGGCGGAAGAGCGCATTCTTGACGTCCTGATCCCACCGGCGAAGAACAACTGGGGCCAGGCTGAACAGCAGGCTGAGCCGTCAGCGGCGCGTCAGGCGTTCCGCAAAAAACTGCGTGAAGGCGAGCTGGACGACAAAGAGATTGAGATCGATCTTGCTGCTGCCCCTATGGGTGTGGAAATCATGGCACCGCCTGGCATGGAAGAGATGACCAGCCAGCTGCAGTCCATGTTCCAGAACCTGGGCGGCCAGAAGCAGAAAGCGCGTAAGCTGAAAATCAAAGACGCCATGAAGCTGCTGATCGAAGAAGAAGCGGCGAAACTGGTGAACCCGGAAGAGCTGAAGCAGGATGCTATCGACGCGGTTGAGCAGCACGGTATCGTGTTTATCGACGAAATCGACAAAATCTGTAAGCGTGGCGAATCCTCAGGCCCGGATGTCTCCCGTGAAGGCGTTCAGCGCGACCTGCTGCCGCTGGTTGAAGGCTGCACCGTCTCCACTAAACACGGTATGGTCAAAACGGACCACATCCTGTTTATCGCCTCTGGCGCATTCCAGGTGGCGAAACCGTCTGACCTGATCCCGGAACTGCAGGGTCGTCTGCCGATTCGCGTGGAGCTGCAGGCGCTGACCACTGAAGATTTCGAACGCATCCTGACCGAGCCAAATGCCTCTGTGACCGTACAGTACAAAGCGCTGATGGCAACCGAAGGTGTGAACATCGAGTTCACTGAAGACGGTATCAAACGCATCGCCCAGGCCGCCTGGCAGGTCAACGAAACCACCGAGAACATCGGTGCCCGTCGTCTGCACACCGTGCTGGAGCGCCTGATGGAAGATATCTCTTATGATGCGAGCGACCTGAACGGTCAAAGCATTACCATTGACGCAGAATATGTGGGTAAACACCTGGATGCGTTAGTGGCAGATGAAGATCTGAGCCGTTTTATCCTATAATCGCGGTTACTGCATTCTCATCACGTTTAATGGGGGCTAAAGCCCCCATTTTTATTGGCTAAATTACTATGACTGACATCAGCCGTACTCAGGCGTGGCTCGAAAGTCTGCGCCCTAAAACTCTTCCTCTGGCCTTTGCCGCCATTATCGTCGGTACGGCGCTTGCCTGGTGGCAAGGCTATTTCGATCCGCTGGTTGCCGGGCTGGCACTGATTACCGCCGGTCTGCTGCAAATTCTCTCCAATCTCGCCAACGACTATGGCGATGCGGTTAAAGGCAGCGACAAACCCGACCGTATCGGGCCACTGCGCGGTATGCAGAAAGGGGTCATTACCCAGGCGCAGATGAAGCGCGCGCTGATCATCACCGTGGCGCTGATTTGTCTTTCCGGCCTGGCGCTGGTAACGGTGGCGTCTAAAACCCCCAGCGATTTCATTGGGTTCCTGGTACTGGGTCTGCTCGCCATTATTGCCGCCATTACCTATACCGTCGGTACCCGCCCTTATGGGTATATTGGGCTGGGTGATATCTCCGTGCTGGTGTTCTTCGGCTGGCTGAGCGTGATGGGGAGTGGGTACTTACAGGCACATACCCTGATCCCGGCCCTGTTCCTGCCGGCAACCGCCTGCGGCATGCTGGCGACGGCGGTGCTTAACATCAACAACCTGCGCGATATCGACAGCGACCGTGAGAACGGCAAAAACACGCTGGCCGTGCGTCTGGGGCCCGTTAATGCACGCCGTTATCATGCGTGTCTGCTGCTGGGCGCTCTGCTGTGCCTGGCGCTGTTTAACGTTATCTCGCTGCACAGCATATGGGGCTGGCTGTTTGTACTCGCCGCACCGCTGCTGATTAAGCAGGCGCGATTCGTCATGCGTGAACTCAGCCCTGCGGCCATGCCGCCAATGCTGGAGCGTACGGTAAAAGGGGCGCTGCTGACTAACCTGTTGTTCGTCATCGGGATTGTCTTAAGTCAGACGCTGGGTTAACTGACAAATATCAATTAACAATTGATGATTTTGCCAACAACGCATTTAGCACGATATACTGAACACATTCGCAGCAACTGAGCGTTAAACCTATGAAATACGATACCTCCGAGCTTTGTGACATCTACCAGGAAGATGTCAACGTCGTTGAACCGCTGTTCTCCAACTTTGGTGGGCGGTCGTCGTTTGGCGGACAAATCGTCACGGTGAAATGTTTCGAGGATAACGGGTTGCTCTATGATCTGCTCGAACAGAACGGCCGTGGCCGCGTTCTGCTGGTTGATGGCGGGGGCTCCGTACGTCGTGCCCTCATTGATGCTGAGCTCGCCCGTCTTGCCGTACAGAACGAGTGGGAAGGCATTGTGGTGTATGGCTCAGTGCGCCAGGTGGACGATCTCGAAGACCTGGACATTGGCATTCAGGCTATCGCGGCCATTCCGGTGGGTGCTGCGGGTGAAGGTATCGGCGAAAGCGACGTGCGCGTCAATTTCGGCGGCGTGACCTTCTTCTCCGGTGACCATCTCTATGCCGATAACACCGGGATTATCCTTTCCGAAGATCCGCTGGATATCGAGTAATAAAAAAAGCCGGGTGGCGGCGACGCCTTACCCGGCCTGTTCTGCATTTCCCGAAAGAAATTACACTTCTTCCATACGCCCCAGCAGCGCCTGCAGACGATCCTGCCAGCCATTCTGCTGTTCACGCAGCTGGTTGTTTTCGCGCTCCAGTTCTTCACGGCTGTGCTGGGCGTTCTGAACTTCCTGCGCCAGGCTGTTGTTCTTCTCTTTCAGCTCTTCAATTTCCATCTGCAGCAGCGTGATGGTGTCAATCGCCTGCTGTACTTTCGATTCCAGTTTCTCAAACACTTCTAAAGACATGATCCTACCTCTCCTGAATTGCAAGGCGACGCTTTAACGTAAACGCGCACAACAGATATGCCGATTGTATGAAGCCCCGTCGCCCCTGTCCAGCGGCAGACCGCGCAGATCGTGGTTTGCAACACTTTTCGGCCTCGTCCTGGTGCGTTCGCGGCATATACCCCTAAATTGTTAACTGATTCGTTAATGAAATGATTCAGCTCACATTTTGCTATTGGTGTAAAAATGCGCTTTATGGCGCGAAAACGCTCATTTTATTGACGCAGACCACACATTTTGATTTCGATATTTCTCGTTTTTGCTCGTTAACGATAAATTAACACTATGTCTACAGGGCATCGTGGCTGTCACGGGCGGTCATGCTAACAATAAACATCAATTTCTTCAGGATTCCGATTATGAGTCAGACATCAACCTTAAAAGGCCAGTGCATTGCCGAGTTCCTTGGTACCGGGTTGTTGATATTCTTCGGAGTGGGCTGTGTTGCTGCACTGAAAGTGGCGGGTGCCAGTTTCGGTCAGTGGGAAATCAGTATTATCTGGGGTCTGGGCGTGGCGATGGCCATCTACCTGACCGCAGGGGTTTCCGGCGCACATCTTAACCCGGCGGTGACCATCGCGCTGTGGCTGTTCGCGTGCTTCGACGGACGCAAAGTTGTTCCCTTCATCCTTTCTCAGTTTGCCGGCGCGTTTTGCGCAGCGGCGTTAGTTTACGGGCTTTATTACAATCTTTTCATCGACTTCGAACAGACACATCATATGGTGCGTGGCAGTGTCGAAAGTCTGGATCTGGCAGGCATTTTCTCAACCTATCCCAACCCGCATATCAATTTTGTGCAGGCGTTCGCAGTTGAAATGGTGATTACCGCTATTCTGATGGGCGTTATCCTGGCGCTGACCGACGACGGAAACGGCATTCCGCGCGGCCCGCTGGCACCGCTGCTGATTGGCTTGCTGATTGCGGTGATCGGTGCATCCATGGGCCCGCTGACCGGGTTTGCGATGAACCCGGCGCGTGATATCGGACCTAAAGCTTTTGCCTTTATCGCAGGATGGGGCGACGTGGCCTTCACCGGCGGTAAAGATATCCCTTACTTCCTGGTACCGCTGTTTGCACCGGTTGTCGGGGCTGCGCTGGGTGCATTTAGCTACCGCAAATTAATTGGTCGCCATTTACCGTGCGACACCTGTGTGGAAGAGGAGAAGGAAACGACTTCTACCGCACAACAAAAAGCTTCGCTGTAATCTGACTACGGGACACATACCATGACCGAAAAAAAATATATCGTTGCGCTCGACCAGGGCACTACCAGCTCCCGCGCTGTCGTAATGGATCATGACGCGAATATCGTCAGCGTGTCACAGCGCGAATTTGAGCAAATCTATCCTCGTCCAGGCTGGGTCGAACACGATCCTATGGAGATCTGGGCTTCTCAAAGCTCCACGCTGGTAGAAGTGCTGGCGAAAGCCGATATCAGTTCCGACGAGATTGCCGCTATCGGTATTACCAACCAGCGTGAAACCACTATCGTCTGGGAGCGCGAAACCGGTAAGCCCATTTACAATGCCATCGTCTGGCAGTGCCGCCGTACATCAGAAATCTGCGAACAGCTGAAGCGCGACGGTATGGAAGACTATGTGCGTAGCGCAACCGGTCTGGTCGTTGACCCGTATTTCTCCGGTACCAAAGTGAAATGGATCCTCGACCACGTTGAGGGTTCACGTGAACGTGCAAAACGCGGTGAGCTGCTGTTCGGTACCGTCGACACCTGGCTTATCTGGAAGATGACCCAGGGGCGTGTCCACGTCACTGATTATACCAACGCCTCGCGCACCATGCTGTTCAACATCAATACCCTGGAGTGGGATGACAAGATGCTGGACGCGCTGGATATCCCGCGCGCGATGTTGCCAGAAGTCCGCAAATCTTCTGAAGTTTACGGTCAGACCAATATCGGCGGTAAAGGCGGCACGCGTATTCCAATTGCCGGTATTGCCGGTGACCAGCAGGCGGCGCTGTTTGGCCAGCTGTGCGTTAAGGAAGGGATGGCGAAAAATACCTACGGTACCGGCTGCTTTATGCTGATGAACACCGGTGAGAAAGCGGTGAAATCAGAAAACGGCTTGCTGACCACCATCGCCTGCGGCCCACGCGGTGAAGTGAACTATGCGCTGGAGGGTGCGGTGTTCATGGCAGGTGCGTCTATTCAGTGGCTGCGTGACGAGATGAAACTCATCAGCGATGCGTTTGACTCCGAGTATTTCGCAACCAAAGTGAAGGACACCAACGGCGTGTATGTGGTTCCGGCCTTTACCGGTCTGGGCGCCCCCTACTGGGACCCGTATGCACGCGGCGCGATTTTCGGCCTGACCCGTGGGGTAAACTCGAACCACATTATCCGCGCGACGCTGGAATCCATCGCTTATCAGACGCGCGACGTACTGGAAGCAATGCAGGCTGACTCCGGCATTCGTCTGCACGCCCTGCGCGTGGACGGCGGCGCCGTTGCCAACAACTTCCTGATGCAGTTCCAGTCCGACATTCTGGGCACCCGCGTAGAGCGCCCGGAAGTACGTGAAGTCACCGCGCTGGGTGCGGCGTATCTCGCAGGTCTGGCTGTCGGCTTCTGGCAGAATCTGGATGAACTGCAGGAAAAAGCGGTTATCGAACGCGAATTCCGCCCTGGCATCGAAACCACTGAGCGTAACTATCGCTACAGCGGCTGGAAGAAAGCGGTGAAACGCGCCCTGGCGTGGGAAGAGCACGAGCAGTAATTTCTCCCCTCACCCTTCCCCTCTCCCCGCCGGGGAGAGGGGACCGACCGCACCCACTCCCACTCTGTGATAAACTTCGTGCAATTCCTTTTGATTGCACGAGTACCTCATGAAACGTGAACTGGCTATCGAGTTTTCCCGCGTCACCGAAGCTGCCGCACTGGCGGGCTATAAATGGCTCGGCCGTGGCGACAAAAATACCGCAGACGGTGCGGCTGTCCATGCCATGCGCATTGTGCTTAACCAGGTCAATATCGATGGCACCATCGTCATTGGCGAAGGCGAGATCGACGAAGCGCCAATGCTCTATATCGGTGAGAAAGTGGGCACCGGCAAAGGTGATGCCGTGGATATCGCCGTCGACCCGATTGAGGGTACCCGCATGACGGCAATGGGCCAGGCCAACGCGCTGGCCGTGCTGGCGGTAGGGGACAAAGGCTGTTTCCTCAACGCACCGGATATGTACATGGAAAAGCTGATTGTCGGCCCCGGAGCCAAAGGGGCTATCGACCTGAGCCTGCCGCTGGAAGAGAATCTGCGTAACGTTGCCAGGGCGCTGGAAAAACCGCTTAGCGCGCTCACCGTGACCATTCTGGCGAAACCGCGCCACGATGCCACCATTGCCCAGTTGCAACAACTCGGCGTGCGCGTCTTTGCCATCCCGGATGGCGACGTGGCAGCATCTATCCTGACCTGCATGCCAGACAGCGAAGTGGATGTGCTTTACGGCATCGGCGGCGCACCGGAAGGTGTGGTCTCCGCCGCGGTGATCCGCGCTCTGGATGGCGACATGCAGGCCCGTCTGTTGCCCCGTCACGAAGTCAAAGGCGACAGCGAAGAGAATCGCCGTATTGGCGAAGAAGAGCTGAAACGCTGCGAAGCGATGGGTATTGAAGCCAACAAGGTGCTTGCGCTGGATGACATGGCGCGCAGCGACAACGTTGTCTTCTCCGCAACCGGCATCACCAAAGGTGACCTGCTGGATGGCATCACCCGTAAGGGCAATATGGCCACCACCGAAACCCTGCTGATCCGCGGTAAATCGCGCACCATTCGCCGCATTCGGTCTGTTCACTATCTGGATCGTAAAGACCCTGACGTGCAGGCGCACATTCTGTAAAACCGTTTGATCGATAGAGCTTTCCGGCCCAAATGGGCTGGAAATCTTCACCACAAGTCCGGAAGATAGACCAGAGAAAAAGCACAGGAGAAGATCATGGCGGACTGGGTAACAGGTAAAGTCACAAAAATACAGTTCTGGACCGATGCGCTATTTAGTCTCACCCTGCATGCTCCCGTCCACCCGTTTACGGCCGGGCAATTTGCGAAGCTGGGGCTGGATGTTGACGGCGAGCGCGTGCAGCGCGCCTATTCCTACGTTAATGCCCCCGATAACCCGGATCTCGAGTTCTATCTGGTTACCGTCCCGGACGGCAAACTCAGCCCACGCCTTGCCGCGCTTAAGCCCGGTGACGATGTGCAAATTGTGAGTGAAGCGGCCGGTTTCTTCGTGCTGGACGAAATCCCGGACTGCGACACCCTCTGGATGCTGGCAACTGGCACGGCCATTGGCCCCTATCTCTCTATTTTGCAGTACGGCAAAGACCTTGAGCGCTTTAAAAATATCGTGCTGGTTCACGCCGCGCGCTATGCCGCAGACTTGAGCTATCTTCCGCAGATGCAGGCGCTGGAAAAGCAGTACGGCGGGAAACTGAAAATTCAGACCGTGGTCAGCCGCGAAACCGCAGCAGGTTCACTGACGGGCCGCGTACCGGCATTGATTGAGAGTGGTGCACTGGAAGACGCAATTGGCCTGCCGATGAGCGCTGAAACCAGCCACGTCATGCTGTGTGGCAACCCGCAGATGGTTCGCGACACGCAGCAGCTTCTGAAGGATACCCGGCAGATGACGAAACATCTTCGCCGCCGGCCGGGCCATATGACCGCCGAACACTACTGGTGATCAGCGGTATTTCACCTCAAGGGTGTCTTTGCCGTATTTGTTTTCGCTCTGGGTGCCGATAAACGCGCCCAGATCGACCACCATCATGACAAAAATAATGGTTGGTAGCAGTCTGCCCACCACCCAGGGAAGGATGGACGGAAGTATCGACCAGTTCCCGGCCACCAGCATCCACGCCAGAATAATCAGAAAAGCCCACGCGCCGGAACGGCCGCGATCGTGCAGACGTTTCACCACCACGGCCGCGGTTGGCCACAGTAAACAGACCAGCGCAAACGCCGCCGTTTGTGTGCTGAGCCATGCGTTGAAGGCCACGAAAAACAGAAGCAGCATGGCAACGATCCACGTCGCCATCCAGATCCAGAAGTCACGGCGTCCAATACGCCCTTTGAATGAAAACAACCACTGCTGTATGGTCATGTAAGGTTCCTTATTATCATATAGCGCGCATTTTACCCTGGAGTTGTGACCTTTTGACAAGCCGACCAGATATCGATTTAATCATGAACACTTACGGCCAGGGGCAATGTTGATGAAAAGTTCGGCACGTTCTCTTTTCCTGTGTTTAGCGATGCTCATCGCGGGTGTTCCCCTGCACGCCGCCGAAACCACTGCCCCGACGACAGCCCCCTATCTGCTGGCAGGTGCGCCCTCGTTCGATCAGTCAATCAGCCAGTTTCGTGAAACCTTCAATAAAACCAACCCCACGCTACCGCTGGATGAATTCCGCGCCATTGACAGCTCCCGGGATACGCCAACCCTGACCCGGGCTGCGAGCAAGATTAACGAGAATTTATATGCCTCCACTGCGCTGGAGCGCGGCACGCTAAAAATCAAAAGCATGCAGATAACCTGGCTGCCGATTCAGGGGCCAGAGCAGAAAGCCGCTAAGGCAAAAGCGCTCGAGTACATGAGCGCGATACTGCAGGCTTTTACGCCCGCACTGACCAAAAAGCAAAGCCAGCAAAAGCTGCAAAAACTTCTCACCGCCGGTAAAAACAAGCGTTACTACGCCGATACCGAAGGGGCCATACGCTATGTGGTGGCAGATAACGGCGAAAAAGGACTGACCTTCGCTGTTGAACCGATTAAGCTGGCACTATCAGACACACTCGGCGGGTCGAATTAATGACAAAAAGCAAAGCCTTTCGAGGGAAAATCTCTATACTGATTCACAGACCATGCTGCCCGACAGGGCGGCCATATTCCTTAATTCGCTAATTTAGCGTGGAGAATTGAAATGCGACATCCTTTAGTGATGGGTAACTGGAAACTGAACGGCAGCCGCCACATGGTAAACGAACTGGTTGCGAACCTGCGTAAAGAGCTGGCGGGCGTGACGGGCTGCGCGGTTGCTATCGCTCCGCCGGATATGTACCTGGATCTGGCTAAACATGCCGCTGATGGCAGCCACATCATTCTGGGCGCACAGAACGTTGACGTTAACCTGTCAGGCGCATTCACCGGTGAAACCTCTGCTGAAATGCTGAAAGATATCGGCGCGAAATACATCATCATCGGCCACTCTGAGCGTCGCACTTACCACAAAGAATCCGACGAATTTATCGCGAAGAAATTCGCGGTGCTGAAAGAGCAGGGTCTGATCCCGGTTCTGTGCATCGGTGAAACCGAAGCCGAAAACGAAGCAGGCAAAACGGAAGAAGTGTGTGCTCGTCAGATCGACGCCGTGCTGAAAACGCAGGGTGCTGCAGCATTCGAAGGCGCGGTTATCGCGTACGAACCAGTCTGGGCGATCGGTACCGGCAAATCAGCGACCCCTGCGCAGGCGCAGGCGGTTCACAAATTTATCCGTGACCACATTGCTAAAGCGGACGCGAAAGTGGCTGAGCAGGTAATTATTCAGTACGGCGGTTCCGTTAACGCATCCAACGCTGCTGAGCTGTTCACCCAGCCAGACATCGATGGCGCGCTGGTTGGCGGCGCATCCCTGAAAGCTGACGCTTTCGCGGTGATCGTTAAAGCAGCAGAAGCGGCTAAACAGGCGTAAAAACCGACTTCCCTCCCCCACCGGGGAGGGAAATTACACTTTCCCCAGCACGCTAAACCACAGATAATCCAGCGGCAGCAGCACCAGATACGTTGCAATCGCCAGCGCCAGACAGAGCAACATCCCCGCCTTTGCAGGCACCTTCCCTAAACCCATTGCCACCACAATCGGCGACGCCTGATACGGCAGCAGCGGCGTGGAATACCCCAGTACCTGAATCATGATCACCGACAACAGCGGGAAACCGGTGGCGTCCGAAAAACTCTGTGCCAGCGTGGTGTACAACGCCGGTACACCGTTCGCGGTCATAATGAAGTTGAGCGCCGTGGTAATACCGGTAAGCGCCAGGAAGCTGGTGAACGGTCTGTTGGCATCAAGCGGCATAATCCGCAATAACGCCTCCCCCACCGCGGAACCGATACCCGTTTGGGTCACTACAATCGCCAGCCCGAGAATCCCCGCCACGTAAATGCAGGTGCGCATGTTCACTCCCGCAGAAAACTCTTCACCGGTGATAAACCCGACGCGTGGCAGCATGACGATGACCGACGCCGCAAGACCCGTCCACGCCGGTCCAATGCCATGCCAGCTCTCTGTCACCCACATCCCCAGCACCACCGCCAGCAGCCAGGCGAGACGCTTTTCATCCCGGCCCATCGGTTCAGGCGGCGTAAGATCGGTGGCCGGTTTCGGGTTGCCGGGGAACAACCAGCAGATCAGGCCGATCAGAATGCCCCCTTTCAGGATCCCGAGGACGGGTGTATGCAGCAGCAGATACGGGACATAGTTCAGATGGATCCCGTACGAGCCCTCCGCGGCGCCACTCATCACCAGATTCGGCACGTTGGCAGGCAGGATGGTCGCCGAGAGCTGGAAGGTTCCGAACCCGACGGCCAGCGCCAGGCCATACCACGCGCGGGAACCGTCGGGGATGGCGGCCCTTTTGGCCATGGCGGCGACAATCGGCATCAGCAGCGCGATACGGCCCATATTCGACGGCATCACAAACGCCAGCGCGTAGCTCAGCCCCACCACGCTTGCCACCATCAATACCCACGAATCAGTGAGTTTTGCCGACAACGCCCGTGCGGCCCTGTCCGCCAGACCGGTTTTACGGATTGCCACCCCCAGCACGAAGCCGCTAAACACTAACCAGAATGCAGACGAGGCAAAACCACCAAAAATCACCTCCGCCGGGGCGATTCTGGCGGCCATCGCCGCCGTGAAAAACAGCAGCGCGGTGATAAATTCCGGCAATAGCGACGTCGCCCACAGCACGATGGTGACGCCGACTATCAATGAGGGCACAAACAGAGGATGCGTTAACCAGAGCGACATTCCTGTCTCCTGTCGTTTTTTTCAGCAAGTCTACGGCGACAGGCAGGACGAGTAAACGCTATTTATGGTGATGTCACTTCAGGATATCGCATTGATGATCCTGCAATTCCTCAGCCGACGCGCGATTCAGGGTCAGCAAGTTACGTTCGGTCGCCAGTAAGACAAACGATCCATCCGACTGCTGCGCCATGGCCAGCGCGAAGCGCCCCATATGGTCACGCGCTTCCGGCAGCTCTTCAGCCAGCATCATAAACGGACTGCGCTGTACCAGCTCATTTTCCGTCACGCGACGGGCGAGGTACTCATGCCCTTCCAGCCCGCCCGGGAACGGTAACCACTGGGTACTGATTTGCCCCTGCGCAGCATTAAGCTTCTCGCGCACGTCCGGGCGCAGGCAGGAGATATGGATATGAAAATGGTTCTGCGTACGGCCTGTCGGGGAGTTAATGGCGAGCGAAATTGCACTGTCCGGCACCTCGGCCCCGCGCTTCATGCTCATAAAGTTGCGTGACTGCCAGGCCAGCCAGAAGAAGTTGGGCGTATTCGGCTCGGTCAACAGCGGGCTTTCGGTTCCTTTGATACGGTAAGTCGGCATCAGGAGATACTGCAGCGGCCCGTTGCGGTCTTTAAACACCACATAACCCGCATCAGGCTTCACCTGCGCGCACGGGGCCGGGTTACGGTGCTGGAGTTGATTCGGCAGACACTGGTCGAGAACGATATGACGCAACGCATTCGGATTACCCGCTTTCATCCAGTACCAGCCACCCGCGGCAAGAATGATGACAACCAGAATCAGTAATAGTATTTTTTTCACAATGCGTTCCCTGTTTTCGATAGTGGCGAAAGAGTAACGCAAAATGATGACCAAATAAAAAACCCGGCGGATTTCTCGCGCCGGGTCACCGGGTCTGTCCTGCTAACGTTTAGCGCTTGCTGATCTGGTCGAAAGTTCCGCCGTTAGAGAAGTGCTCTTTCTGCGCTTTCGCCCAGCCGCCGAACTCTTCATCAATGGTGAAAAGCTTCAGTTTCGGGAAGACGCTTTCATATTTCTTCGCCACTGCCGGATCGCGTGGACGATAGTAGTTTTTCGCCGCAATTTCCTGGCCTTCTGGCGAGTAGAGATACTTCAGGTACGCTTCCGCCACCGCTTTGGTCTCTTTCTTCTCAACCACTTTATCAACCACAGAAACGGTAGGTTCGGCGAGGATAGATTCGCCTGGCGTAACGATCTCGAACTTGTCTTTACCCAGTTCGTGGGTGGCGAGCAGGGCTTCGTTTTCCCATGCGATCAGCACGTCGCCAATCCCACGCTCAACGAAGGTGTTCGTGGCACCACGTGCGCCAGAGTCCAGCACCTCAACGTTTTTATACAGCGCTTTCACGAACGCCTGGGCTTTCGCCTGGTCACCGTTGTTGTGATGCAGCGCGTAGCCCCAGGCCGCCAGGTAGTTCCAGCGTGCGCCACCCGAGCTTTTCGGGTTCGGGGTGATAATGGAAACGCCCGGCTTAACCAGATCGTTCCAGTCATGAATTTGTTTTGGGTTGCCCTTACGCACCAGGAAAACAATGGTCGAGGTGTAAGGCGCTGAGTTGTCTGGCAGGCGTTTGATCCAGTTTTTATCGATACGCCCACGCTCGGCGATGGCGTCGACGTCATAGGCCAGCGCCAGGGTAACCACGTCGGCTTCAATCCCGTTGATGACTGAAGTCGCCTGCTTACCGGAGCCACCATGCGACTGACGCACCACCACGTTGTCGCCGGTTTCCTGTTTCCAGTGTGCCGCGAAGGCTTTGTTGTACTGCTCGTACAGCTCACGCGTCGGGTCGTATGACACGTTCAGTAACTGGATGTCCTTAGCCAGAACGCTGGTCGATGCCAGCAATAATGTTAACCCCACGCCCCATTTATTCATCGCCCGGATCTCTTGTGTAGTGTTTTGATGCTTGCAGCGTGCCAGAAAGCTAACCAATGATTAAAGAATAAAAAAAGATTGGCTATAACGTAGAGGAATAAAAAACGAGCAGGCATAAAAAAACCGGGCGGCGATATCGCCTTACCCGGCCTTTATGAGCGTGGACTGCGGACCCGGTTAACTCAGCGCGACCGGGGGAAAGTCACCGCTCAGTACAGTTTTTTTGCGCAGTCCAGCCAGTCACCCTTGAACGGACGCTTCATGTTTTCAATGGCGTCGATGATGTCATGGTGAACCAGTTTTTCGTTCTGAATACCGACGCAACGACCGCCATGACCCTGCAGCAGCAGTTCAATGGCGTATGCACCCATACGTGATGCCAGGATGCGGTCGTATGGACCCGGGGAACCCCCACGCTGGATGTGGCCCAGAACGGTAGCGCGCGTTTCACGTTTGGTTTCGGTTTCGATGTACTTCGCCAGCTCGTCAACGTCACAGATATGCTCGGTGATGGCTACGATGGCGTGTTTCTTGCCTTTTGCGATACCCGCTTTGATTTCAGCCACCAGATCTTCACGGCTGAATTCCACTTCCGGAACCACCACGAACTCACAACCGCCGGCGATGGCCGCAGCCAGCGTCAGATCACCACAGTAACGGCCCATCACTTCCACGATGGAGATACGCTGGTGGGAAGAAGAGGTGTCGCGCAGGCGGTCAATCGCTTCAACAACGGTGCCCAGTGCGGTGAAATAACCGATGGTGTAGTCAGTGCCTTTGATGTCGTTGTCGATCGTACCCGGCAGACCGATGCACGGGAAGCCCATTTCAGTCAGACGTTTTGCACCCATGTACGAGCCGTCACCACCAATAACAACCAGTGCGTCGAGGCCACGTTTTTTCATGTTCTCAATAGCCACTTCACGGACGTGTTCATCACGGAATTCCGGGAAGCGCGCAGAACCGAGGAAGGTACCGCCACGGTTGATCATGTCGGACACGCTGTAACGGTCGAGCTGAACCATGCGATCTTCATACAGGCCCAGATAACCATCATAGATACCAAAAACTTCCAGGCCTTCCGTCAGCGCTGAACGGACAACCCCACGAATTGCCGCGTTCATGCCCGGCGCATCACCGCCGCTTGTCAACACACCGATTTTCTTAATCATGACTACCTCTGAACTTAGGAATGCAAAATTGAAATCTGTTGCCGGAAGAATTTATCGACCAACGAATACTGCAAATAGTATATCAATCACTTCCAGCTGAATTGATTCAGGTCAGACCAAATGGCGGTAATTTATACACAAAATGCTGGCCTGGCTCACTTTTTTACAACCAATTACGAAAGCTCAACATGTCCGGGTACAACCGAGCAGGGATCCTGGTGAATAATGACGTCTGAACCAGGAAAACGCTGCAAAATCGCCTGCTCGACCTGCTCAGCAATAACGTGAGCCTGAACCAGTGGCAGGTTGTCTTCCATTTCAATATGAATCTGAATAAAGCGGGTCGGCCCTGACTGCCGCGTTCGAAGATCGTGTGCACCTCTGACACCAGGCCAGGAGGTCACGATAGAAAAAATTTCATTACGTTCTGAGTCCGGGAGGGCGCGGTCCAGAAGCGATTGCACCGCTTCATACCCCATCCGTAAGGCGCTATATAAAATATAGATGCCAATCCCTAACGCAAACAACGCATCGGCCCGATGCCAGCCATACCAGGCCAGACCGAGCGCAATAAGAATAGCGCCATTCATCATAACATCAGATTGATAATGAAGCATATCCGCCCGTACAGCCTGGCTTTGCGTTTTGCGAACAACCCAGCGCTGGAACGTTACCAGAACAAGTGTGCATATAAGTGCCACAATCGTCACGACCACGCCCACGCCGGGATCGTTCATCGGTGACGGCGAGACGAGATGCTGAATACCGGTTAAAAACAGAAACAGCGCGGAGCCGGAAATAAACATGCTTTGCGCCAGCGCGGCCAGCGATTCGGCTTTCCCGTGCCCAAACGTGTGTTCTTCATCCGCCGGTTGCAGCGAGTAACGCACAACCAGCAGGTTCGTCAGCGAGGCGGCAATATCCATCAACGAGTCCACCAACGCCGCGAGAATACTGACTGAGCCGGTATACCACCACGCAAAAATTTTAATCACTAACAGGCTTGAAGCCACGATGGTCGCTGCAATCGCTGCCCGACTTACCAGTCTTCCATAGGATTGATTCATAAACGCTCCTGTCATGTCATGCCGCTAGTATAACGGAAGCATGGGGAGTCAAAGGATGAATAAACGGTTAACAAAGCAGAATGAAGGGCAAAAAAAACCCCCACATCATGTGGGGGAAGACAGGGATGGTGTCTATGGCAAGGAAAACAGGGTTTACTGGTTACTACGGGTACTGCTATTGCTACTGAAAAACGTTGTTTCTGAGCTTCGCTGCATCCGTGCAACCTCACGCAACTGGTCCATTCGCTGCTGATGTCTTGTGTTCAAAACCGCTTGCTGCTCGGCCGTTAGCAGGTGGAACATCTGGTTGCGGACCTTCGCCATCTCTACCTGGCGGGCAACCTGCTCCTGTGCCATTTTTTCGGCCTGAGCGCGTACAGCGCTTTCGTCAAATTTTTCTGCGGTGACAAGGCGGTGCATTGTCTCCATTTCGCTAACATTAACAGGGGGCTGGTCGTGTCGTGCCCTCTGCATCAGATCTCGCATCTGTTGACGCTGATGTTCGGTTAAACTTATGCCATCAAACATATGGCTTTGGCTGCTGTGCTGCGTTGCCCCCTCCGTTGAGGGCCCGTTATCGCCGGGGATAGCTACAGCGGCCTGGCTTAATGTACTGAACGCCAGCGTTGAGGCCATGACGGCAGCGGTAACTTTGCGCATCACTTGCTCCCAAAATCTTTCGTGTCGCGATTCAACGAGAGACAGTCTACGATTCAGGCTGCAAACATGCGTCAGGGGGTGTAAAACAACGTAAAGTCATGGATTAGATAGCCTTGATGTCGTAATTTCTGCCTCGGAGGTATTTAAACAATGAATAAAATCCTGTTAGTTGATGATGACCGAGAGCTCACATCCCTTTTAAAGGAGTTGCTCGACATGGAAGGTTTCAACGTTCTGGTTGCCCATGATGGCGAGCAGGCGCTGAGTCTCCTTGACGACAGCATCGATTTACTTTTGCTCGACGTTATGATGCCGAAGAAAAACGGCATTGATACGTTGAAAGAGCTTCGCCAGACACACCAGACGCCCGTAATTATGCTGACCGCTCGCGGCAGCGAACTTGACCGTGTACTTGGCCTTGAGCTGGGCGCGGATGACTATTTACCAAAGCCGTTTAACGACCGTGAACTGGTTGCCCGTATTCGCGCTATCCTGCGTCGTTCTCACTGGAGCGAACAGCAGCAGAACAGCGACAACAGTTCACCGACGCTGGAAGTCGACTCCCTGAGCCTGAATCCGGGCCGTCAGGAAGCGAGTTTTGACGGTGAAACGCTGGAACTGACTGGCACCGAGTTCACCCTGCTGTATCTGCTGGCCCAGCACCTCGGCCAGGTGGTATCGCGTGAACATTTGAGCCAGGAAGTGCTCGGCAAACGCCTCACCCCGTTTGATCGCGCCATCGATATGCATATCTCGAACCTGCGCCGCAAGCTGCCGGAACGCAAGGACGGGCACCCGTGGTTTAAAACCCTGCGTGGTCGCGGTTATCTGATGGTTTCCGCTTCATGATAGGAAGCTTAACAGCCCGCATCTTCGCCATTTTCTGGCTGACGCTGGCACTGGTTTTAATGCTGGTTTTGATGTTGCCAAAACTCGACTCACGCCAGATGACGGAGCTTCTCGACAGCGAGCAACGTCAGGGCGTGATGATCGAGCAGCACGTGGAAGCCGAGCTGGCAAACGACCCGCCGAACGATTTAATGTGGTGGCGCAGGCTGTTTCGCGCTATCGACAAATGGGCACCGCCAGGACAGCGCCTGTTGCTGGTGACCAGCGAAGGGCGCGTGATTGGCGCCGATCGCAATGAAATGCAGATCATCCGTAACTTCATTGGTCAGGCGGATAACGCCGACCATCCTCAGAAGAAAAAATACGGTCGGGTTGAGATGGTGGGCCCCTTCTCCGTCAGAGATGGCGAGGATAATTACCAGCTTTACCTGATCCGCCCGGCGAGCAACTCCCAGTCCGATTTCATCAACCTGCTGTTTGACCGTCCGCTTCTGCTGCTGATTGTCACCATGCTGGTTAGCTCACCGCTGCTGCTGTGGCTGGCGTGGAGTCTGGCGAAACCGGCGCGTAAGCTGAAAAACGCGGCGGACGAAGTGGCGCAGGGTAACCTGCGACAACACCCTGAACTGGAAGCCGGTCCGCAGGAGTTCCTTGCCGCCGGGACCAGTTTTAACCAGATGGTGAGCGCCCTCGACCGCATGATGACGGCACAGCAACGCCTGCTGTCGGATATCTCGCACGAGCTGCGCACGCCGCTCACGCGCTTACAGCTCGGCACCGCGCTGCTGCGTCGCCGCAGCGGTGAGAGCAAAGAGCTGGAACGTATTGAAACGGAAGCGCATCGTCTGGACAGCATGATTAACGACCTGCTGGTCATGTCGCGCAATCAGCAGAAAAACGCGCTGGTGAGCGAAACGGTGAAAGCCAACCACCTGTGGCATGAAGTGCTGGATAACGCGGCGTTCGAAGCGGAGCAGATGGGGAAATCCTTTACCGTCAACTTCCCGCCAGGGCCATGGCCGCTGTACGGTAACCCCAACACGCTGGAAAGCGCGCTGGAGAACATCGTGCGTAACGCCCTGCGCTATTCGCACACGAAGATTGAAGTAGCCTTCTCGGTGGATAAAGACGGGATCACCATCATCGTTGATGACGATGGTCCTGGGGTAAGCCCGGAAGACCGCGAACAGATTTTCCGTCCGTTCTACCGTACCGACGAGGCGCGTGACCGTGAATCTGGCGGCACGGGGTTGGGTCTGGCGATTGTGGAAACCGCCATGCAGCAGCATCGCGGCTGGGTGAAAGCCGACGACAGCCCGCTGGGTGGGTTGCGGTTAACGCTGTGGCTGCCGTTGTATAAACGTTCGTAGCCGTTTAGCCGGGCGGCGGTATCGCTGACCCGGCTTGCCTCTTCTGCGGGGAAACTATTTCCCCCACAATCTCCGCGAATTATCTTCGATCTTGCTACTTAAACGGCGTTTCTGCATCGTTCGGGTCCAGCTCGTGGACAGCCCTGCAGCGGACAAAAGCCGATGGTACTGGTCGTCATCAAACGGCATATGCCAGGCGATCGCGCAGGCGTCATATACCGAGACATCACTCAGGCGCGATGCCAGCACCAGCGGCGCATCTGCCGATACCTGTCCTGCCAGCACCACCCGATATAACCAGCCCGTTTTACCCGCGCTCTGTAGCCGGGCAGACATGTCGCTGATGCCGAAATGATAGTTTAGTTTGAAGCACGGCGAGCGCGGCTGCGTCACCTGAATCAGGGCATCGCCCCAGCGGTAGATATCGCCGATAAAGACGTTTTTCTCGGTCAGCCCTTCCGTTGAGAGATTCTCACCAAACGCTGGCGCGACAAACATATCCGCCTGTTCGGGAAACTCGGTTATCCAGTGCTGATAGTGTTCCCGCGGATAGTGGCACAGCGCGCGGTCAGGCCCGCCATGGATTTTCTTTTCGGCCTGCTCATCGCCCGCCAGCCCGAGGTCGGTTAACGTCAACTCGCCGTCGACCTGAATTTTGGCGATGGCGCTCGGGCGGCTGCCGTCGTACTCCCTTACCTTGCCTGTAAAGACATTCACCGGAAAATGCATCGCTGCTCCTTTCTGCAGATACAAAAAAAGCGAGTCATCAGACTCGCTTCTCACAGGCGTCAATGCAACCTTATTTTTTCGCGGCGAAACGCGCTGCTGCTTCGTCCCAGTTCACCACGTCCCAGAAGGCTTTGATGTAGTCCGGGCGACGGTTCTGGAATTTCAGGTAGTAAGCGTGTTCCCACACGTCCAGACCCAGGATAGGGAAACCGGATGCGCCAGAGATTGCTTCACCCATCAGCGGGGAGTCCTGGTTAGCCGTTGAAACAACCGCCAGTTTGTCACCTTTCAGAACCAGCCACGCCCAGCCAGAGCCGAAACGGGTCGCAGCGGCTTTTTCGAATTCCGCTTTGAAGTTGTCTACAGAACCGAAATCGCGCTCGATAGCCGCTTTCAGGTCGCCCTGCAGGGTGGTACCGGTTTTCAGGCCTTTCCAGAACAGGCTGTGGTTAGCGTGACCACCTGCGTTGTTACGCAGAACGGTTTTCTTGTCAGCTGGCAGCTGGTCCAGTTTGGTGATCAGCTCTTCAACAGGCAGGCTAGCGAACTCTGGCAGGCTTTCCAGCGCGGCGTTCGCGTTGTTCACATAGGTCTGGTGGTGTTTAGTGTGATGGATTTCCATCGTCTGCTTGTCGAAATGCGGTTCCAGTGCGTCGTAGGCATACGGCAGGGATGGCAGTGTATAACTCATAATCCTCTCCATTATTGTCGGGCGGCACAGCTGTTAATGCCGCGTAAGCAGTTGGTTCATTATAGTTAATTAAATGATATTGAAAATGATTATCAATGCCGTAGTTTTTATAAGGTTATTCGGTTTTCGATTATTGCTGAAATTGTGAGTCTGCTCACCCGGTTAACGCGTTGATTGCCATTCAAAACCAAAGTGCGGCAACCTTCCGAAGGTTACCCGACTGCTTAATTTTTACACTCATCGGGTTGGTGGGAAGCCACCGGCATATAAAAACGATGAGGATGTAAACATGAATCATGCGATTACGATGGGTATTTTCTGGCATCTGATAGGCGCGGCCAGTGCAGCCTGTTTCTATGCCCCGTTTAAACAGGTCAAACAGTGGTCATGGGAAACCATGTGGTCCGTCGGCGGTGTGGTCTCGTGGATAATTCTTCCCTGGACCATCAGCGCCATGCTGCTCCCGGATTTCTGGGGCTACTTCTCCTCCTTTAACGCCTCCACCCTGCTGCCGGTCTTTCTCTTTGGCGCCATGTGGGGCGTCGGTAACATTAACTATGGCCTCACCATGCGCTACCTCGGCATGTCGATGGGCATTGGCATCGCGATTGGTATTACGCTGATTGTCGGCACTCTGATGACGCCAATCCTCAACGGCAACGTTGACGTGCTGATCAACACCAAAGGCGGCCAGATGACGCTGCTGGGCGTGCTGGTGGCCGTTATTGGCGTGGGCATTGTCACCCGCGCAGGGCAGCTGAAAGAGCGCAAAATGGGCATCAGAGCCGAAGAGTTCAACCTGAAGAAAGGCCTGCTGCTGGCGGTGATGTGCGGGATCTTCTCCGCAGGCATGTCATTCGCGATGAACGCCGCCAAACCGATGCATGAAGCCGCTGCCGCACTGGGCGTCGACCCGCTGTACGTGGCACTGCCAAGCTACGTGGTGATCATGGGTGGCGGAGCGGTGGTTAACCTCGGTTTCTGTTTTTTCCGTCTGGCAACCGTGAAGACCTTGTCACTGAAAGCCGACTTCTCGCTGGCTAAACAGATGATTATCGGGAACGTGCTGCTCTCGGCGCTCGGTGGGCTGATGTGGTATCTCCAGTTCTTCTTCTACGCGTGGGGTCACGCCAGTATTCCGGCGCAGTATGACTATATGAGCTGGATGCTGCACATGAGCTTCTACGTGCTGTGCGGTGGGCTGGTGGGTCTGCTTCTGAAAGAGTGGAACAACGCCGGGCGTCGCCCGGTGGGCGTGCTGAGTCTGGGGTGCGTGGTGATCATTATTGCAGCCAACATTGTGGGCCTCGGCATGGCGAACTGATTACGCCGCTTTACGACTGCGATGACGCCACTGAACCGGCGTCATCCCCACCTCGCGGTTAAAGACCACCGAAAAATAGTTACTGTCCTCAAAGCCGCAGCGCATCGCCACATCGCTAACCATCAGTTCCGTATGCTGAAGCAGGTACTGGGCATGGCAGATGCGCAGCTGGCGCAGATAGTGGTTCACCGTCATCCCGGTCTGGGTGCGGAATTGCTGGCGCAACGCGCGCTCGCTGCACTGCGCCTGCTCGCAGAATTTCTCCAGCACAAAGCTTTTGTTAAGGCTGCCCGCCAGGGTGGTAATGAGCTTATCGAGCAGGGCTTCCTGCGCGGTAGCCGACGGGTTATCAATGGCGTAGCGATGGCGCGTCAACGTCATGACCAGCTGGGCGAAAAGCAGTTCTGCCATCTGATGAGCCTCAGGATCGCTTTTCTGGCTCTCCTGCTCCAGCTGAGAAATCACCTGTCGCACCTGCGTCATGCCGTTACTGCTCAGTCGCCAGTGCGCCGCGCACTTCGTATCATTAAAACCCGGAATGTAAGCCGCCCAGTCGACGTTGAGTTTCAGCCTGTCAGGGCAGTAAATCACGTTCTGCAGGACCAGGTCGTTGACCGAAGCGTAGGCGTGTTTGTCTTCAGCACGGATGTAAAACAGATCCCCACGCGTAATGCGGTAGGGCCGATCGTTGAGGATATGCAAGCCATTGCCCCGCCACACCAGCACCAGCTCGCAGAACTCATGGGTGTGCTCGGCAAAGACGTTTTGCGGATAGCGATCCGCCACCGCGACGGCCTGGCCGGCGGAGGCAAAAAAATCCACTTTGCGAAGCATTAGCTGAGCAACCACGACACAACCTCGACAGCAAATAACCTGACATTATTAGCGTTTTTGCCCACGGGAAACGGTGACAACCCTCGCGTTACTGCAGTGACGCGTCCTTTCCCTGGCGAATATCGCGCGGTGACCAGCTAAATTCCCGGCGAAACAGGGTCGAAAAGTGGTTACTGTCGCCGAAGCCGCAACGATAGGCGATATCCGTGACGCTCTCATCGGTATGACGCAGCAGATGGCGCGCTTTAATCAGGCGCAGACGGTTCAGATAGCGCTGGGGCGTCAGTCCGGTTTGTTGCTTCAGCTGACGATGCAAGGTCCGGAGCGACAGCGAAAAATCATCCGCCAGCGTTTCCCAGCAGACATCCTCGGCGAAATGGTACTCCAGCCAGGCCATCAGTTGAGTCAAACGCGCATCGTTATTCTCCAGCCCGGCCACCATGCTACTGCGGCGCAGCAGCACCAGCAGCTGCATAAACAACAGCTCACGCGTGGCGATGACGTGGGTCTCCTGTCCCTCGTCGCGCTGTTCCATCTGGCTCACCAGCTGACGCACCTGCTGCAGCGTGGACTGATTCACCCGCCAGTGCGAAGGATAGATGCCGTCCTTCTCCTGCGGCAGGAGATGGTTCAGCCCGGACAGGAACTGGAACGCATCGGGCGAACGGTAGAGCACGTTAGTCAGGCACAGGTTGTCGGTATGTTCATATAAGTGCCGGTCATGATCGCGCACAAAGCAGACCGTCCCACCACTGATGGTATACGGCTGGCCGTTAAACACATGGATCCCCGTTCCGTGTTCAACAATCACAATTTCGTGAAAATCATGATGATGCTCAGGAAACGCCACCTGAGGGAGTCGCGGTTCAATCGCGACAGACGACCCACCCGAAGGAAAAAAATCCACGCTGTGCAGTACGGTCATAACGGCCCCCACCAATGAGAAATGTTCTCAAAATAGTAATTAAGGCCCCGTCCCCTCACCTTAAATTTTCGACCGTAAACCTCGCAAAAACTGTCCGTTTTTCAAGAAACAGGCTGAAAGATCAGGAAATGCGGTAAGCGTCACACTGCCTGCAAACCCCGTCACGCCTGGAAACTGTGAACTCCCTCACGTTCACCTTTGCTTTCTTGCCAGCCCCGGAAAACCGCTGTCACTGGCGAGAAGGTGGTGATGGGTTCCTTTTTTTACACTCACCGCTAATGACTTTAAGAAGGACACAACCATGACTTTTCGCCATTGCGTGGCTGTCGATCTCGGCGCATCCAGCGGCCGTGTAATGCTGGCCACTTATGACGGCAAGCGGCAGACGCTTTCGCTTCGCGAGATGCACCGCTTTGTTAACTGCCTGCAAAAGCAGGACGGCTGTGAGGTATGGGATATCGACAGCCTTGAGGCAGCGATCCGCACCGGACTGCAGAAGGTCTGCGATGCGGGGATCCGTATCGACAGTATCGGCATCGATACCTGGGGCGTCGATTACGTACTGCTGGACAGCAACGGTGAACGCGTTGGTTTGCCGATAGCCTATCGCGACAGCCGCACCGACGGCCTGATGGCGCGTGCGATTGCCGGGCTTGGCAAAGAGAATATTTATGGCCGCAGCGGCATTCAGTTCCTGCCATTCAATACCCTCTATCAACTGCGCGCGCTGGTCGAACAGCAGCCGGCGCTGGTTCCCCGCGTGGCGCATGCACTGCTGATCCCGGACTACTTCAGCTACCGCCTGACCGGCAACATGAACTGGGAATACACCAACGCCACCACCACGCAACTGGTGAACATCAACTCCGATAACTGGGATGAACACCTGCTGGCCTGGACCGGGGCTTCACCCTCCTGGTTCGGTACGCCGACGCATCCTGGCAATGTGATCGGGCAATGGATGTGCCCGCAGGGTAATGCGATCCCGGTGGTGGCGGTTGCGAGTCACGATACCGCCAGCGCCGTCATTGCGTCACCGCTTGCCGGTAACGACGCGGCCTACCTCTCTTCCGGGACCTGGTCGCTGATGGGCTTTGAGAGCAAAACCCCCTACACCAGCGATGCCGCGCTGGCCGCGAACATCACCAACGAAGGCGGTGCCGAAGGGCGCTACCGCGTGCTGAAGAACATCATGGGTCTGTGGCTGCTCCAGCGCGTGCTTAAAGAGCAGAACATTACCGACCTGCCCGCGCTTATTGCCGACACGGAAAGACTGAAAGCCTGCAGTTTCCTGATCAATCCCAATGATGACCGCTTTATCAACCCGGCGGACATGAGCGCCGAAATCCAGGCCGCCTGCGTCGACGCCGGGCAGCCCGTGCCATCGAAACCGGCAGAGCTGGCACGCTGTATTTTCGACAGCCTCGCCCTGCTGTATGCCGAGATCCTGAGCGAGCTGGCCGACCTTCGTGGCCGGCCGTTCACTCAGCTGCATATTGTCGGCGGCGGCTGCCAGAACCAGCTTCTGAACCAGCTCTGCGCCGATGCCTGCGGGATCACCGTGGTGGCGGGCCCGATTGAAGCGTCGACGCTCGGCAATATTGGCATTCAGCTCATGACCCTGGACGAACTCGCCAGCGTGGACGATTTCCGCACGGTGGTGTCGGCGAACGCCACGCTGACCACGTTCATTCCCAATCCCTGCCATGAAATTGCCCGCTATCGGGCGCAGTTTCAGCAAAACCGACTGACTAAGGAGCTTTGCGCATGACCACTCAACTTGAACAAGCCTGGGACCTGGCTAAACAGCGTTACGCCGCCGTCGGCGTGGATGTCGATGAGGCGCTGCGCCAGCTCGATCGTCTGCCGGTCTCCATGCACTGCTGGCAGGGCGACGACGTTGCCGGTTTCGAGAACCCGGGCGGCTCGCTGACGGGGGGCATTCAGGCCACCGGCAACTATCCGGGCAAAGCGCGTAACGCCACCGAACTGCGCGCCGACCTGGAGCTGGCGCTGAGCCTGATCCCGGGGCCTAAGCGGCTGAACCTGCATGCTATCTATCTGGAATCTGACACGCCGGTCGCGCGTAACGAGATCAAACCTGCGCATTTTAAAAACTGGGTGGCGTGGGCGAAAGCCAACCAGCTGGGCCTGGATTTCAACCCATCCTGCTTCTCGCACCCGTTGAGCGCCGACGGTTTTACCCTTGCCCACGCGAACGACGATATCCGCCAGTTCTGGATTGACCACGTAAAAGCCAGCCGCCGCGTCTCCGCGTACTTTGGCGAGCAGCTCGGCACGCCGTCGGTGATGAACATCTGGATCCCGGACGGCATGAAAGACATCACCGTTGACCGTCTGGCCCCGCGTCAGCGCCTGCTGGCGGCGCTGGATGAAGCCATCAGCGAAAAACTGAACCCGGCGCACCACATCGACGCCGTAGAGAGCAAGCTGTTCGGTATTGGTGCGGAAAGTTACACCGTTGGCTCGAACGAGTTTTACATGGGTTACGCCACCAGCCGCCAGACCGCGCTGTGCCTGGATGCCGGCCACTTCCACCCGACGGAGGTGATCTCCGACAAAATCTCCGCCGCCATGCTCTACGTACCCCGCCTGCTGCTGCACGTGAGCCGTCCCGTACGCTGGGACAGCGACCATGTGGTGCTGCTGGATGACGAAACCCAGGCCATTGCCAGCGAAATCATTCGCCACGATCTGTTTGACCGCGTGCACATTGGCCTCGACTTCTTTGACGCCTCCATCAACCGCATCGCGGCCTGGGTGATTGGCACCCGCAACATGAAAAAAGCCCTGCTGCGTGCGCTGCTGGAGCCCACCAGCGCCCTGAAGCAGCTGGAAGAGAACGGCGATTACACCGCGCGCCTGGTGCTGCTGGAAGAGCAGAAAACCCTGCCGTGGCAGGCGGTGTGGGAGATGTACTGCCAGCGTAACGACACCCCAGCGGGCAGTCAGTGGCTGGATAACGTGCGGATGTATGAGAAAGACGTGCTGAGTCAGCGCGGATAAATATGCCCTCACCCTCTTTCTGTAGAAGAGGCCACTTTTACCCCCTCTCCCTGTGGGAGAGGGCGGGGTGAGGGAAACGCTCACCACGATCACGGGAAATGAAACACTATGCAGACCATCACTAACGCCTGGTTCGTCCAGGGCATGATTAAAGCCACCTCCGACGCCTGGCTGAAAGGCTGGGACGAGCGCAATGGCGGTAACCTGACGCTGCGCCTGGATGATGCCGACATTGAACCGTTCGCCGCCGAGTTCCATCAGAAGCCGCGCTATATCGCCCTGAGCCAGCCAATGCCGCAGCTCGCCAGTACGCCGTTTATCGTCACCGGTTCCGGTAAATTCTTCCGTAACGTGCAGCTCGACCCGCAGGCCAACCTCGGGGTGGTGAGAGTGGACAGCGACGGCGCAGGCTATCACATCCTCTGGGGGCTGACGGACGATGCAGTGCCCACGTCTGAACTCCCGGCGCACTTCCTCTCTCACTGTGAGCGTATCAAGGCAACCCACGGCAAAGACCGGGTGATCATGCACTGTCACGCCACTAACCTGATAGCCCTGACCTACGTGCTGGAAAACAGTAGCGATTACCTCACGCGAAAGCTGTGGGAAGGCAGCACCGAATGTCTGGTGGTCTTCCCTGACGGGGTCGGCATTCTGCCGTGGATGGTGCCGGGTACCGACGAAATCGGCCAGGCCACCGCCATCGAAATGCAGTCCCACTCCCTGGTGCTGTGGCCGTTCCACGGGGTATTCGGCAGCGGGCCGACGCTCGACGAAACGTTTGGTCTGATTGATACCGCCGAGAAGTCCGCCGAGGTGCTGGTGAAGGTCCTGTCGATGGGCGGCATGAAGCAGACCATCACCCGGGAAGAGCTGATTGCACTCGGTAAACGCTTTGGCGTCACGCCGATGCTGTCGGCACTGGATTTGTACCCATAGCGGCCCGCGAAAGCGGCTGGAGGCATGATGATCCGCAAAGCATTTGTGATGCAGGTGAACCCTGACGCGCACGACGAGTACGCGCGTCGCCATAACCCCATCTGGCCAGAGCTGGAGGCGGTATTAAAAGACCACGGTGCGCACCACTACGCTATCTATCTCGATGAGGCGCGTAACCTGCTGTTTGCGAGCGTTGAAATTGAATCGGAAGCGCGCTGGAACGCGGTGGCAACGACCGACGTTTGTCAGCGCTGGTGGAAATACATGGGTGAGGTAATGCCCTCGAACCCCGACAACAGCCCCGTGAGTGCCGAACTGAAAGCGGTGTTTTACCTGCCCTAAGCGTTAATGCTGCCGCATCCGCGGCAGCGTCCTGCGTTAGTTTGCCTCCACCGCAGCGCGGCGCGCCGCAATCTCCTGCTTACTGCTCAGCGTAAAGGCCGAGACCACCGTAATCGCCAGTACAAAACACCCCAGCATCAGGTAGGTCTCCTGGAAACCGATCCGGTCATACATATTCCCGGCAAAAGCAGAGAGGAAAATCGCCGCCGACTGTTTGGCAAACTGGAAGCCAATCAGATAGATAGTGGCCGACAGACGGGTATCGAACACGCCAGTGATGTATTTGAACGCCCCCACCAGCAGGAACGGAACCTCCAGCGCGTGCAGCATCTTCAGGGCAATGACCTCCACCGCGGTGGTGGCGAACGACGAGCCGATAATGCGCGTCGCCATAATCAGCCCGGCAATCAGCAGCGTATTCTTCGCGCCGATACGGTTGATGATCCACGGCGAGCAGAACATGATGATCGCGTTGCAAATTTCCCCCGCCGTGGTGGCAAAACCAAAGGCTCGCGTTCCCTCCTGCGGCGTTGCGAAGAAGGTTTTAAAGAAGGTGGCAAACTGCTGGTCAAAAACGTCATACACGCAGGCCACACCGATGACGTACAGAATGAACATCCACATTCTGCGCTGACGGAACAGGTTAAAGACCGTCCTGGCGGTGATCTGCGGCTGGTTAGCCCCCAGCGCATTCATCACCTGCGCAGTCTGGTTTGGCTTCGGTTTCGCAACCACCAGCAACAGCATCAGCAGCAGCGCAGCCGCTGATCCCATCCAGAAGACATACGACGGGTCGATGCCAAACAGAATACCGCCCGTTGAAGCGCACAGCCCCCAGCCGAGACAGCCGAACATGCGCGCCTTGCCGTATTCAAACACGCTGTTACGGCTCACGCGTTCGATGTAGGCCTCAATCGCGCCTGAACCTGCGGAGAAGACAAAACCGATATACAGACCACCGCTCAATGCCCCCAGCCAGATACTGCTTTTCAGCAGTGGCGCAAAGACATACAGGAAGAACGGCGCGAACAGAAACAGCAGCACCGTGATAATCCACAGCAGGTGTTTTTTCAGCCCCAGCTTATCCGAAATGACCCCAAGCACGGGCTGGAAGGCGATGGCCGAAAGCGAGATACAGGAGAATACGATCCCGGTATGGGTTTTGTTCAGGCCAATGACATCCGACAGCCAGATCGGCAGAAACGGAAAGCAGGTGGCCATAATGAAGAAGTAGAGAAAGAAGAACAGCCCGAAGATCCAGAAGTTAGGGTTGTCTTTGTGGGTACAGGTTGTTGTGTTCATTATTTTTATCCTCAACGGAGGGCCAGTCTCCCGGCCCATCACCCTTACACGCGTTCAACGCCAATCAGAATGGCGGTTTCCGGGTCCAGAATCGGCAGTGCGATCCCCGCCTGCATCAGCCACTCACCGCTGGCCGTCTGGGACGTTTCCATCCACGCCGGCAGCTTGCGCATGGTGTGCCCGCCCTCACCGGTGAGTCGAATGTTGGGGTGATCGAGCAGCGTGATGCGGTACTGCGCCTGCGCGTCGAGCCCCGGCATGCGCAGCGGCATCATGAGCGTGTAATCCGGCATGGCCAGTTGGCTGACCATAAACAACCCCTGCGTTTTGTCTTCGCTCACTATACCCTGCGCCAGCGTGCTGGCATCCGGCATATCCACGCGCCACTGGGTACCGTGATGGATGACTTCCCGCCACTGCTTGTGCAGCGCGGCGTAATGGCGATAGCCTTCACGCTCCTGAGCATCGACGGTGAGCGGATCAAGCTCCAGTCCCATGTGGCCAAACAGTGCCGTCAGGCCGCGGAAAGCAATGCTGTGCTGGCGGAAGGTGGCGTGACATTTATGATGACCGATATGCGCGCCCATCACTTCCGGCGGGAAGAAGTAGCTCATGCCACGCTGGATGGTATTGCGCTCCAGCGCGTCGTTGTTGTCAGAGGCCCAGAAGCGGTGACTGCGGGTCAGGACTTCATAATCGATACGCCCACCGCCCGAGGAGCAGGACTCAAATTCAATGTGCGGGAAACGCTCGCCCAGCACGTCTAACAGACGATAAAACTGCCGCGTCTGCGCATCCGCGGCGGCTTTGCCGTGGTGCCCGGGCTGTACCAGTTCGCGGTTCATATCCCACTTAACGTAGTCGATGGCATGTTCGCCCAGCAGCCAGCTCATGCGCTCGACCAGATATTCAAAAGCCTGCGGAATATTCAGGTTGAGCACCAGTTGATGACGGCCCGTTGCCTGGGTGTAGCCCGGCAGCGCCAGAATCCAGTCGGGATGGGCACGATACAGATCCGAGTCCGGGTTAATCATCTCCGGCTCAATCCAGATACCAAATTCCATGCCGCGCTTTTTCACATGGTTAATCACCGGCGTCAGCCCGTCCGGGTATTTTTTCTCGTCCAGGTACCAGTCACCCAGCGCCGCGTGGTCATCGTTACGGCCTTTGAACCAGCCGTCGTCGATGATAAAACGCTCTACGCCCAGCGCCGCAGCCTCATCGGCCATGCGCATGATGTACGCCGGGTCATGGCTGAAGTAGATCCCCTCCCAGGTATTGAGATGTACCGGGCGCGGTTTGTTTTCAGGGAAGCGGATAACGTTCTCGCGCAGATACCGGTGGAACGACTGGCTCATGCCGTTCAGACCCCGTGCGGAGTAGCTCGCATACAGGCGCGGTGTCCAGAGCGTTTCCCCCTCTTCAATCGCCATTTCTCCCGGCAGGTAGAGGGCTTCGGCCTGCAGATAGCGGCGTCCGTCGGTTTTGACTTCCGCACGCAGGCGGTGGTTGCCGCTCCAGCCCAGATGCACGCCCCAGACGTCGCCGTGCATTTCGTTAAATGAGGACGTACCGGCGATCAGCGCCGGGAAGTGTTCGTGAGAGGTCCTGCCGCGGCGGTTTTCAATCACAACGCTGTCGTGTTCAAGCTTCACGCGATGCGGCTGGAACTCACGGATCCAGCGTCCGTGGAACGCCATCACGTCCTGCGCGCGTTCGGCGACCGGTAGCGTCACGGCGAAACGATCAACCTGCCACGCCTGCGCCCGCAGGTTAGTTAAACCGTGACGCACCACCAGAACCCCGCTTGCATCAAGTGCCAGCTCGCTGGTCAGACGCAACCCGGCATGTTCATCTTCCGCCGTTAACGTCAGGGTTTGCCCCTGGTGCTGCACATGGGTAGTTTTAAAGACAGGCGACCCGTCCAGCCCCTGGCGGTGCCCTTCAATACCGGGCGAACCAAACAGACCGTGTCCCAGCTCCGCCATCAGCGTCACCGGGGCGTCAACGTCGAGCCTGCCGTTCGCCACCGGACGAGCAAGACTTACCACATCTTGCGGTGAAAAGTGGTTAAGGTGCGGCCCCCAGTAGAGAATTTCGGCGAACGGGTGCGTGGTGATCACCAGGTCAACCGCCTTACTTTCGAGTCGAAAAATGGAATCGTGCATCAGACCTCTCCTGTCATCGGGATGATCTGAGTGTTGATCCGAAACGTTTCGGATACAAACCAAAACGTTTCGGATCTGTGATCGGCTTTGGAATTTTGCTGTGTTTAGGCCGTCTGGCCCGGGAAGAACTCTGGCTGCCAGAGCACCTGTAGCTGAGCGATATCGTCGCCGTTAATCAACTGACGCACCATGTCAGCGATCTGTTTCCCGACGCCCTGGCGGGTGGACTGAATAACCGCCGCCACATCAACATCGACAATGCTGTCCTGCGGTAAGCCGTCGTAAACCACCAGCGAAACGGCGTTTTCACCGCAGAGAAGACCCCGCTGCGCCAGCGCCATGGCCGCGCCGTCGCCGTGAGTGTTGCAGTCGGTAATGATGGCCGTGGGGGGCTGCGGCAGCGAGAGAAGTTCATTCGTCGTGGCGTAACCCACGCGGCGCGAAGGCGGCATGGCGCGCAGCCATTCGCTGGATAACCCGGCTTCGCGTAGCGCATCCAGATAACCCTGGCGGCGCTGGGTGATGAAGGCCTGATTGTTGCTTTCACCCAGCAAAGCGATGCGGCGATGTCCCTTTTCAATCAGCCAGCGGGTGGCATTGTACGTGCCGGCATAGTTGTCAAAATCAAACCACGCATAGGGCTGCGGCAGCTGGCTGCGCCCGAGCGCGAGAAAGGGAAAACCGGCGGCCTGAAGCTGTTCCAGCCGCGGGTCATGATCCAGCGTGTGCGCCACAATCAGCGCATCCACGCGACGACTTTGCACCATACGCATATAGCTGTGCTTGTCCGCCAGATCGTCATCGGCAATCAGCAGGAGATCGATTTCATGTCGCGCCAGTTCGTGGCTAATTTCGCCGACCATGTCCATAAAGACGCTGTTATTGAGCGGAACAGGATGCACCGGAAAAACCAGACCCACGGCGTCGATTTTGCCCATCTTCAGGCGACGCGCGAAGGTGTTTGGCCGGTAGCCACGGCGCTGAGCCTCCGCTTCGACGCGGGCGCGCGTCTCGCGGGAGACATCGTCATACCCGTTAAGGGCGCGGCTGACGGTGGTAACAGACAGCCCCAGTTCTTTGGCAATGGCTTTAAGCGACATGATTTTCCGTATCTGCGTTAATTTTGTTCAGCCACCAGAAGCGCGTGCGTATCCGGCTCCAGGGCCTTAAAGATATGCGGCTGGTCAGCGGGATAGCAAATGTAATCCCCCGGGCCAAGCTCTTCCGCCGCGTCGATCAGACCAACCAGCGCTCTACCCTGCGTCACAATAATATGCTCCACTGAGCCTGCCGGATGTGGCTGAGAAATGCGGTCGGCACCCGGCTGGGTGAGTAACAGGTAGATGTCACGACGCGCGCCCGGCGGGCACGCCGCCAGCAAAATGGCTTCATAATTGGCCTGTCCGGCAACCACCTTCGTTCCTTCTCCACGGCGGATCACCTGAGTGGTCGGCTGCTGCGGTTCAAGCAAACGGGCAAAAGGAATGTCCAGCGCCACACAGAGTGACCAGAGCGTCTCCAGGCTGGGATTCCCGTTGCCGGATTCCAGCTGCGACAGCGTGGATTTAGCGATCCCGGCACGGCGCGCGATTTCCGCCAGTGAAAGTCCGGTTCGCAGGCGTTCTCGCACCAGACTTTTAGCGATCACGCTGATTGGCTGCGTCATAAAAACGGCCCCTTTGTTCTATAAATCGAACGAATCGTTCGTCTTGAAAAACGGCTCTGATGCGTTCATTATAATGGAAATACGTTCGATATGGCTAAAATAGTATGAAGCATCCTCTCTCCACCCTGAAAGGCGACACGATAAAAGCAATCATCCTGGTGTGTCTCGCGGTAGGCGTCGTCGGGATGTCCTATGGCTCGCTGGCAATGGCCTACGGTTTCCCGGTCTGGGTCCCGTTTTTACTCTCTATTACCGTGCTGGCAGGTGCCTCTGAATTTATGTTCATCGGCATTGTGGCAAGCGGCGGTAACCCTCTGGCGGCGGCAGCTGCCGGATTACTGGTTAATGCACGTCATGTACCGTTTGGAGTGACGGTGCGTGAACTGGTGGGTAAACGTGGCCTGAGTTTTCTGGGTTGCCACATTATGAACGACGAAAGCGTGGTGTTCGGGTTGTCGCAAAAAACGCCCGAACAGCGTAAGGCGGCATACTGGTTATGCGGTTTAGGCGTGGCGATCGTCTGGCCGCTGGGTACATTGCTGGGCACCATAGTTGGCAAACTGTTGCCGGACCTTGAAACCATCGGGCTGGATGCGGTATTCCCGGCGATTTTACTGGCGTTAGTGGTGCCGGCTTTTAAAAATCGCACCACCCTGATCCGCGCCTGCAGCGGTGCTGCATTGTCACTGGCCGCCGTGCCGTTTGCCCCGGTGGGTTTACCGGTTCTGCTCTCTTTACTGGGTCTTGCTGCGAGGAAAAAATAATGGGGAATATGACGGTCTTTATTCTCGGTATCGCCCTTCTTTCTGTGGGAACCTATTTAATGCGTCTCGGCGGGGCAAAACTCGGCAACCGACTGGCGCTGTCAGACCGCTCTCAGGCTCTGCTTTCAGATGCGGCAACGGTTTTGCTGTTTTCCGTCGCGCTGGCGACCACTTTCTATGAAGGTGAGCATTTTGCCGGTATGGCGCGCGTACTGGGCGTGGCGTTTGCAGTATTTCTGGCATGGCGAAAAATGCCATTAATTGTGGTGATCGTGGCGGCAGCGGTCGTGACTGCATTGCTGCGCCTGGCGGGTATCCAATAAAAAAAGCGCCCCGGGGGCGCTCTTTCGACGGTGTGGCAGCTTATTTGTTCAGTTCAGCGGTCATGTGTACGCGGTTACCGGTAAACGCCTGCGTAATTTTGTAAGATGACGCGCCCGCTTCCTGAGCCTGTGCAGCAATTTTCGCTTCTGCGCCATCAATGGTAGAGGCGGTTGCGGTCACAGTCTGTGCAGCGAAAGAACCGAAAGATGTAGCCAGAGCGATTACTGCGACAAAAGTTTTGATGCTTTTCATGATATAAACCCTTTCAATTAGTTGTTTGTTTAAGGCACCGTGCCTTGATGAGATAAATAGTAGACCTCATCATGAACAACTAAAAGCGGAAGGATTTGCTATTCTTTTTCAAATTTACTGATCAACTATTAATCGCTGCGGATGGGTATAAATCGTCGCCCTTCCCGGCTTACAGAACCCCACCAGCGTCAGGTTACAGCGCTCCGCCACTTCCACCGCCAGCGTGGTCGCGGCCGATACGGCAAAAAGGATTTCAACGCCGCACATCGCCGACTTTTGCACCATCTCGTAGCTGGCGCGGCTGGAGACCAGTGCCGCCCCCTGCTGCCAGAGTTCGCTTTCGCGCGCCCGGCGGCCCATCAGTTTATCCAGCGCCACATGGCGGCCGACATCCTCATGCCCCCCGGCAATATCGCCCGATGGCAGAACCCATGCCGCCGCATGCGTGCATCCGCTCAGCTGGCCGACAGGTTGCACGTCATTCAGATGTTCAAGGGCATGGTCGAGATGGGCCAGATTGAAGGTCTGGGTAAACGGCAGAGGTGCGACAGGCTTACCGATATCATTGAGCTGCTCTACCCCGCAAACCCCACATCCGGTACGCCCGGCCAGCGCGCGTCGCCGCTCTTTGAGCCCCATAAAGCGGCGGCTTGAGAGTTCGATTTGCACTTCAAGGCCGTTGCAGGCCTTCACCACATCCATACCGTAAATTTCTTGCGGGTGCTCAATGATGCCTTCCGAGAGGGAAAAACCAATCGCGAACAGCTCCAGATCTTTCGGCGAGGCCATCATCACCACATGGGAAATACCGTTGTAAACCAGAGCAACGGGCACTTCCTCCGCCAGAAAATCAGGCGTGGTGTGGGTAATGTGGGGCGGTCTGTGTACCGACAGTTCCACGATACCGGCAGGCAGTGGCGACGAGTGGGTAACACGGTTTTGTTTAGACACAGCGGTATTCCTGAACAACCACGGAGGTGAGCCTGCTATTGCATCACAAACCGCAGGCCATACGCATAGTATGGATCAACTTTTCAGCACCCATCCTCATCAAGTTTACCTACTCATTTGGGAGAGGCGCAACCGAGGCGGTGATACAGCCCTTTAACATGCCGGGGCAATAATGTGACTCGTGTCACACTTTATAATCAACACAGTGATAATACGTTCACTTTGTATTAACGCCATTGGAACAGGCGTACCGACATTGTGGTATTCTGATGATATCCCTCGTAGAACTGAGGGATTAACGCAAATTTTTCTCCTTTGCGGTCACCGTTCAACCGCGAAGTCAAAACTACATATGTAAGCAATGTCGAAACAAGGAGTGACCCATGCAGGTCAGCAGAAGGCAGTTCTTTAAGATCTGCGCTGGCGGTATGGCAGGCACCACGGCGGCGGCACTGGGTTTTGCACCCGGTGTAGCGCTGGCGGAGACGCGGCAATATAAACTGCTGCGCACCCGTGAAACCCGTAATACCTGTACGTACTGCTCTGTCGGTTGCGGGCTGTTGATGTATAGCCTCGGCGACGGTGCTAAAAACGCCAAAGCGTCTATCTTCCATATCGAAGGTGACCCGGACCATCCGGTCAACCGCGGCGCGCTGTGCCCGAAAGGTGCCGGCCTGGTTGACTTTATCCACTCCGAAAGCCGCCTCAAATTCCCTGAATATCGTGCGCCAGGTTCCGATAAATGGCAGCAAATCAGCTGGGAAGACGCATTTGACCGCATCGCTAAACTGATTAAAGAAGACCGCGATGCCAACTTTATTGCGAAGAACGCTGAAGGCGTCACCGTCAACCGCTGGCTCTCCACCGGGATGCTGTGTGCCTCTGCTTCCAGTAACGAAACCGGCTATTTAACCCAGAAATTTACGCGTGCACTCGGTATGCTCGCGGTCGACAACCAGGCGCGTGTCTGACACGGACCAACGGTAGCAAGTCTTGCTCCAACATTTGGTCGCGGTGCGATGACCAACCACTGGGTCGACATCAAGAACGCCAACCTTATTGTGGTGATGGGTGGTAACGCCGCTGAAGCGCACCCTGTCGGGTTCCGCTGGGCGATGGAAGCCAAAATCCACAACGGTGCGAAACTGATTGTGATCGATCCCCGCTTTACGCGTACTGCGTCAGTGGCGGATTTCTACACCCCTATTCGTTCAGGTACTGACATCACTTTCCTGTCAGGCGTATTGCTGTACCTGATGACCAACGAAAAATATAACCGCGAATACACCGAAGCCTATACCAACGCCAGCCTGATCGTGCGTGAGGATTACCACTTCGAAGATGGACTGTTCAGCGGTTATGACGCCGAAAAACGCAAATACGACAAGACCAGCTGGAACTATGAGCTGGACGAGAAAGGCTTTGCGAAGCGTGATACGACGCTGCAGCATCCGCGCTGCGTGTGGAACCTGCTGAAAGAGCACGTCTCCCGCTACACGCCGGACGTTGTTGAAAACATCTGTGGTACGCCAAAGGAAGACTTCCTGAAGGTGTGCGAGCTTATCGCCGAAACCAGCGCGAAAGACAAAACGGCGTCGTTCCTCTACGCGCTCGGCTGGACCCAACACTCTGTCGGCGCGCAGAACATCCGTACCATGGCGATGGTTCAACTGCTGCTCGGCAACATGGGGATGGCTGGCGGCGGCGTGAACGCCCTGCGTGGTCACTCCAACATTCAGGGTCTGACCGACCTTGGTCTGCTGTCTCAAAGCCTGCCAGGTTACATGAACCTGCCAAGCGAAAAACAGACCGACCTGCAAACCTACCTCACAGCCAGCACGCCTAAACCACTGCTCGAAGGTCAGGTGAACTACTGGGGCAACTATCCGAAGTTCTTCGTCTCGATGATGAAAGCCTTCTTCGGTGACAAAGCGACAGCGGAAAACAGCTGGGGCTTTGACTGGCTGCCGAAGTGGGACAAAGGTTACGACGTTCTGCAGTACTTCGAGATGATGCATCAGGGCAAGGTGAATGGCTATCTGTGCCAGGGCTTTAACCCGGTCGCCTCATTCCCGAACAAGAACAAGGTGGTTGAATCGCTGTCGAAACTGAAGTTCCTGGTGACGATTGACCCACTCAACACCGAGACGTCGACCTTCTGGCAGAACCACGGTGAGTCGAATGACGTTGACCCATCGAAGATTCAGACTGAAGTGTTCCGTCTGCCTTCTACCTGCTTCGCGGAAGAGAACGGTTCCATCGTGAACTCCGGCCGCTGGCTGCAGTGGCACTGGAAAGGTGCGGACGCCCCGGGCATCGCCATGAACGACGGCGAGATCCTGGCCGGTATCTTCTTACGCCTGCGTAAGATGTATGCGGCAGAAGGCGGTGCGAACCCGGAACCGGTGCTGAACATGACCTGGAACTACTCGACGCCGGAAAACCCAGCGCCGGAAGAAGTGGCGATGGAGAGCAACGGTAAAGCGCTGGCAGATGTTATCGACCCGGCCACCGGGACGGTGCTGGCGAAGAAAGGCGATCAGCTCAGTACCTTCGCGCACCTGCGTGATGACGGCACGACCGCCAGTGGCTGCTGGATCTTTGCCGGTAGCTGGACGCCGAAAGGTAACCAGATGGCCAACCGCGATAATGCTGACCCGTCAGGCCTCGGCAATACGCTGGGCTGGGCCTGGGCATGGCCGCTGAACCGCCGCATTCTCTACAACCGTGCTTCCGCTGACCCGCAGGGTAATCCGTGGGATCCGAAGCGTCAGTTGCTGAAATGGGACGGCGCGAAATGGGGCGGTGTGGATATTCCGGACTACAGTACTGCCCCTCCAGGCAGCGATGTCGGGCCGTTTATCATGCAGCCTGAAGGGATGGGACGCCTGTTTGCTATCGATAAGATGGCGGAAGGGCCATTCCCGGAACACTACGAGCCGTTTGAGACGCCGCTGGGCACCAACCCGCTGCACCCGAACGTGGTCTCTAACCCGGCAGCCCGCATCTTTAAGGGCGATTTCGACGCGCTGGGTAAAAAAGACAAGTTCCCGTATGTGGGCACCACTTACCGTCTGACCGAACACTTCCACTACTGGACCAAGCACGCGCTGCTTAACGCTATCGCGCAGCCGGAACAGTTTGTGGAGATCGGCGAGAAGCTGGCGAACAAGCTCGGCATTGCCCATGGCGATACCGTGAAGGTCTCTTCTAACCGTGGCTACATCAAGGCCAAGGCGGTGGTGACCAAGCGTATTCGCACGCTGAACGTTCACGGTCAGCAGGTGGATACCATCGGTATTCCGATTCACTGGGGTTATGAGGGCGTGGCGAAGAAAGGGTTCATTGCGAACACCCTGACGCCGTTCGTCGGTGATGCGAACACGCAGACGCCGGAGTTTAAGGCCTTCCTCGTGAACGTGGAAAAGGTGTAACGGAGACGACTTATGGCTTATCAATCTCAAGACATTATCCGTCGTTCCGCGACTAACGGTTTCACGCCCGCGCCTCAGGCGCGGGACCACCAGCAGGAAGTGGCGAAGCTTATCGACGTGACCACCTGTATCGGCTGTAAAGCCTGCCAGGTGGCCTGTTCTGAGTGGAACGACCTCCGTGATGAAGTGGGTCACAACGTCGGGGTGTACGACAACCCGGCTGACCTGACCGCCAAGTCCTGGACGGTGATGCGTTTCTCGGAAGTGGAACAGAACGACAAACTGGAATGGCTTATCCGCAAAGACGGCTGTATGCACTGTGCGGATCCGGGCTGCCTGAAGGCATGTCCGTCAGAAGGGGCTATCATTCAGTATGCTAACGGTATCGTCGACTTCCAGTCCGAACAGTGCATTGGCTGCGGCTACTGCATAGCGGGCTGCCCGTTCGATGTCCCTCGCATGAACCCGGAAGACAACCGCGTCTACAAATGCACGCTGTGCGTAGACCGCGTAAACGTCGGCCAGGAGCCTGCGTGCGTGAAAACCTGTCCGACGGGCGCTATCCACTTTGGTTCCAAAGAGGATATGAAAACGCTGGCGGCTGAACGCGTGGGCGAACTGAAAACCCGTGGCTACGACAACGCAGGCCTGTACGATCCGGCCGGCGTGGGCGGCACGCACGTGATGTATGTGCTGCACCACGCAGACAAGCCGAATCTGTATCACGGCCTGCCGGAGAACCCGGAAATCAGCGCGACCGTGAAGTTCTGGAAAGGCATCTGGAAACCACTGGCAGCGGTGGGTTTTGCTGCCACCTTCGCAGCGAGCATCTTCCACTATGTCGGTGTCGGTCCGAACCGCGCGGAAGAGGAAGACGACAACCTGCATGAAGAGAAAGACGAGGTGCGCAAATGAAAAAACGTGACACCATCGTGCGCTATACCGCGCCGGAACGCATCAACCACTGGGTCACCGCCTTCTGCTTCATGCTGGCGGCGATAAGCGGGCTGGGGTTCTTCTTCCCCTCCTTCAACTGGCTGATGCAGATCATGGGGACACCACAGCTGGCGCGTATACTGCACCCGTTTGTTGGCGTCATCATGTTCGCGTCGTTCATCATCATGTTTTTCCGATACTGGCACCATAACCTAATCAATCGGGATGATATCTTTTGGGCGAAGAATATTCGTAAGATCGTCGTCAACGAGGAAGTGGGTGATACCGGGCGTTATAACTTCGGCCAGAAGTGCGTATTCTGGGCGGCGATTATCTTCCTGGTCCTGTTGCTGGTGAGCGGCGTGATCATCTGGCGTCCGTATTTTGCGCCTGCTTTCTCAATCCCGGTGATCCGATTCGCGCTGATGCTGCATTCATTTGCCGCAGTGGCGTTAATTGTGGTTATCATGGTGCATATTTACGCCGCCCTCTGGGTGAAAGGCACCATTACCGCGATGGTGGAAGGCTGGGTAACCAGTACGTGGGCGAAGAAACATCACCCGCGCTGGTACCGAGAGGTCCGCCAGAAACAGGAAAAGTCATCTGAATGAGTATTCGCATAATCCCGCAAGATGAGCTGGGTTCGAGCGAGAAACGCACGGCGGATTATATTCCGCCGTTGTTATTCCCCAGACTCAAGAACCTCTATAACCGCCGCGCAGAGCGTCTGCGCGAGCTGGCAGAGAACAACCCACTGGGCGATTTTCTGCGTTTTGCCGCGCTGGTTGCCCATGCGCAGGAAGTGGTGCTATACGACCACCCGCTGCAAATTGACCTGACCGCGCGCATCAAAGAGGCCAGCGAGCAGGGTAAGCCTCCGCTGGATATCCACGTTCTGCCGCGCGATAAGCACTGGCATACGCTGCTGCACTCCCTGATTGCCGAGCTGAAACCCGAGATGAGCGGTACCGCGCTGGCGGTCATTGAGAATCTGGAAAAAGCCTCCGATCAGGAGCTGGAAGAGATGGCGAGCGCGCTGTTTGCGTCCGATTTCTCCCTGGTCAGCAGCGACAAAGCGCCGTTCATCTGGGCGGCGTTGTCGCTTTACTGGGCGCAAATGGCCAGCCTGATCCCGGGTAAAGCCCGCGCCGAATACGGTGAAGCGCGTCAATTCTGCCCGGTATGCGGCTCAATGCCGGTGTCCAGCATGGTGCAGATCGGTACCACTCAAGGGCTGCGTTATCTGCACTGCAACCTGTGTGAAACCGAGTGGCACGTGGTGCGCATTAAATGCAGCAACTGCGAGCAGACGCGCGATCTCAACTACTGGTCGCTGGAAAATGAAGACGCGGCGGTCAAAGCTGAAAGCTGCGGCGACTGCGGTACCTACCTGAAGATCCTTTATCAGGAAAAAGACCCGAAAGTCGAAGCCGTCGCCGACGATCTCGCCTCGCTGATTCTGGACGCCAAAATGGAGCAAGAGGGCTTTGCCCGCAGCTCTATTAACCCGTTCCTGTTCCCGGGTGAAGGGGAGTAATCCCCACTCACAGTGCCGGGCAACGTTGGTTTGCCCGGCCTGTATCTGGTTGACTGCAACATCCTCGCCTTCCTCTCGCATATCTTCCAGCATCACTGTGCAGGCAAACTACACGTGCGTTATTCAGGACTAAAGCCAAATTTAATATCCATGTTTACTTTTGCGAGCCGCTTTCCAGAATCGTTTTCAGCCTCGTTTTCCCTGTTTCACTCGACAACAAACTGAGTTATAACACTGTATATTCATACAGATTAAAGGGACCCACATGGCACTCGAAAAAGGGATTGATACGCTGGTTCAGGCGTTCATCGCAGCAGGACGTCCTTCTGCGCGTAGCCAAAGTATTGATGACCGGAGAGCAGGCTATATTGCCAGCACGGCGCTTGCCGGTGAGACAGAAACGCGCGTTGACGTAGAGACGCTGAACCTCGAAGGCATCACATATCGCGTCTTCTCTCCGCCAGATGCTGCTGAAAAGCTGCCGACCGTTATTTACTACCATGGGGGATGCTTTATCAGCGGCGGCTTCGATACTCACGATAATCAACTGCGCCAGTTAGCGTTTTATGGCAACTGCCGCGTCATTGCGATCCAGTACAGACTTGCTCCTGAACATACCTACCCTGCCGCCCATGATGATGCAGAAAGAGGCGCACATCTGATCTGGCAATACGCGGATATGTTTGGCGTGGATAAAAACCGTATCACCCTGTGCGGGGACAGCGCGGGAGGCCATCTGGCACTGGTGACGGCTCTGCGGCTCACGTCTTCCGGACTCTGGCAGCCTGCTCAGCTCATTCTTATCTACCCGATGCTGGATGCCACGGCCTCTTTTGAAAGCTATACCCGTAATGGCGCGGATTACGTCATCACCCGCGATACGCTGCTGAGCGGATATGAGCTCTATCTGGCCAACACGGAACGCCAGCATCCTGAAGCGAGCCCGCTCTGGCGAAAGGATTTTAGCGGCCTGCCTCCCGTGCACATCATTACTGCCGAGTTTGATCCGCTTTGCGACGAAGGTGAGGCGCTATATCAGCGCCTGACTGAGCAAGGCGTCACGTGTACGGCTCAGCGGTGGCTGGGGGTTATCCATGGATTTTTCCAGCTTGGCGGGGTCAGCCCGTCTGCGCGCGATCTTCTGAGGGATATTGCCAGACGGATCGGCGCGGGGAATTAGCCCGGCAATCATGCCGGGACGCCGGAGCCTACTCTTCTTCGTTTCCACCCTCTTCAAACGCGCCAAACGGCTTCGCAGGAAGAACGATGTAGGTACCTTCAAAGACGGCACCCGGCGTTTCATCGCCGAACAGCTCAACGCGCATCTGTACGCGCGCTTTACGCCCGCGCGCCAGGCGGTCGAGATCGCCCCCAAGTGCGCCCAAATCGGCAACGGCGCTCGGCTTACCACTGATCGGCGCGCTGTAACGAATATGGGCATCGGCCAGAATAATGGTGCCGCCAAGATGGCGTTCGCGGAGCATCAGCCAGATTAGCCCCCAGCCGGTCAGCGTGGCGAGTGAAAACAGGCTGCCGGCAAACAGGGTGTGATGGGGGTTCTGATTGCCGATTTCCGGCATGGTGGTAATGAATTTTTGCCCGGTGTACTGCTGAATACGCACGCCCATTTTTTCACTCAGGGGAATGTGCTGATACCAGGCCTGCTGGAGCTGCCCACACCAGTCGGCGCGATGGAGAATATCATCCAGCGTAGCGATGGGTTTGATCATCAAAAAGTGACGAATCGGCGTGGTTTGCGGGGCGGTGATTTCCCCCTGGTTAACAAAACCGAGTTTGGCGAAGAATTCGACGGCGTCTTCGCGGGCACTACAGGTGACGCGCTTAACCCCTTCCTGACGGGCGACGGACTCAAGGGTCATCGCCATCAAGGTGCCGAGGCCTTTATCCTGCACGGAAGGATGAACCGCCATAAAGCGGATTGAAGCTTCGTTATCGGCATTGATGTACAAACGCCCGACGGCGACGAGGTTACCCTCTTCGTCCATCACCATCTGGTGATGGGCCATCGCATCCCAGGCGTCGCGCTCAGACCCTTTTGGCTGATGTAATGGCTTGCGTAACATTTCCCAGCGGAACTGGTAATAGGCTTCTAACTCTTCTTCCGTTTGCGGTACTCGAAGGTGATACATAGCTGTACTCTCTCTTGTTACCCGCGGCCACGCCGCCAGTTGGCTCATACCTGGAGCCAGAATGTGACGGGGCCATCGTTCACCAGCGATACCTGCATATCTGCAGCGAATCGTCCGGTTTGCGTATTCATGTCCTGTTGACGACAACGCGCCACAAAGTACTCGTAAAGGGCTTCTGCACGATCCGGTGCGGCACCTTTAGAGAAACCCGGGCGCATGCCGCGCTCGGTATCGGCCGCCAGCGTAAACTGGGAGACCACCAGCACGCTGCCACCCGCCTGCTGAACGTTCAGGTTCATCTTACCTTCCGCATCGCTGAAAATGCGGTAGCCCAGCACGCGCTCGCACAAGCGGTTGGCTTTCTGTTCGTCATCATCCTTTTCGACACCTAACAACACTAAAAGTCCTGGGCCAATTTCACCCGTCACCTCTCCCTCCACGGTGACGCTGGCACGGGTTACGCGCTGTATCAATGCAATCATGGTTGGTCTGCTTCTTGTTGTTTTTCAGCTTCTGCTGCTTTTTTAAGTTCGCGGTATACGCCGAGAGTGACAGTTATTTCGGCACCAAGCAAGACGATACACCAGGTCCAGTAGACCCAGACAAATAAAATGGGGATCACCGCCAGCACGCCGTAAATCAGCTGATAAGACGGGAACATGGTGATGTAAAGGGCAAACCCTTTTTTGCCCAGTTCAAAGAGCAATGCCGCGACCAGCGCGCCCACGACCGCATCGCGGTTAGGCACGCGCGTGGTCGGTACCACGCTGTAAAGCAGCCAGAAAGAGAGCCACGATAAAATCAGCGGGAAGATACGCAACAGGTTATCGATAACGCCGTTGAGATCGCTGGCCCAGCGCAGCGAAAGCAGATACGAACTGATAGCCAGACTCGCTCCGGCCAGCAAGGGCCCCAGCGTTAAGATCATCCAGTACACCGCAAAGGAATAAACCTTGGGCCGCGCCTTTTTACTCCGCCAGATGGCATTCAGCGCGTTATCTATGGCGTACATCAATAACAGCGCCGTGACGATCAGGCCACACGCCCCAACCGCCGTCATTTTGCTGGAGTTAGCGACAAACTGTTCAATGTAGTTCTGTATGACGTCCCCGGTGGCGGGAATAAAATTCGCAAAGACAAAGTGGCGAAGCTGCAGGCTGACATCTGCAAACATTGGAAAAGCGGAAAATAGCGCAAAAATGACGGCCACCAGCGGCACAAGCGAGAGCAGTGACACGTAGGCGAGGTTACCCGCTAGCGTGGTCATGTTGTCCTCATCAATGCGATGCCAGAGCAGTTTCAGCCACGCCCTGAGCGGACGAGTATGATGCGTGGCTTTTTGATGAACGGTTTTTAGCATAACTGCTTCGCAAAATAGTTTGGTATCGTCTCCTTTCCGGTCACCAGAATTGACGTGATACCCAACTGGTTAGCTCCCTCTATATTATCGGCATTGTCGTCGAAAAAGACCGCATCGGCCGCGGTGAATCCTTCCGCCTGCAGAACCGCCTGATAGATACGCGCTTCGGGTTTACGCATCCCCATCTCCTGGGAGAGGTAGATTTTATCGGCCGCCGCCTGCACCTCAGGATACTCGTCAGGCCAGAACGTGGTATGCAGACGGTTAGTATTCGACAGCACCACAACCCGATGCCCCTGCTCGCGGAGTTTATGCATAATGGCGATCACGTCCGGGCGGATCGCGACGAATACTGCCTGCCAGCCATGGGAAAACTGCTCGTAACTTAACGGCACATCCATTTCATGACACAGACGTTCAGCAAATTCTTCATCGCTAATTTCGCCGCGCTCGTGCTGATGGAAGGTCTCGCCCATGGCGAAACTCTGCTTTAACGTCGCCAGCGGGACACGGCTAAAGTCGCTCCATGCGCCCAGCACCCGATTAAAATCGATATCGACGATTACATTTCCTAAGTCAAAGATATAAAGCATTTTTTATCTCCTGCTCGCCGTGGAAAAGTAACTGTAGCGGGAAAGATAAGGTTTGGCTATGCGCCAGATTCAGCTTACAGAAAGGAAAGGCCCGAGCCTGAATATCGGGCCATTAAGAAGGGTTAGCCTGCCTGCTGTTCGTCGCCTGAATTCACCTCAACGACTTCAACCTTGCTGGATTTGAGATGATTGTGCAGCGCAGATCCCGGTAGCTCATCGGTGAAGAGCGCGGTTGCCTGCGACACGTTACCAATTTCAACGGCAGCAGAGGCGTGGTATTTCGTATGATCGGCCGCCAGTAAAATATGTCGCGCGTGGGCCATCATGGTTTTCACCACGCTGGCTTCATTAACGTCAAACTCCATCATCGCGCCGTCGTGTTCAATTGCTCCGACGCTGGTCACCAGGTAATCGGCACGGAAGCCTGACACGAACGCCGTCGCTGCAGGCCCGATAATGCCTCCGTTATGCGGACGCAGCGTACCGCCAGGCACCATCACTTCAAAGCGCGGGTTCTTATACAGAATATGCGCCACCCGCAGGCTGTTGGTGATGATGCGCAGATGATTATGGTTGAGCAGCGCCCGGGCAACGTGCTCCACCGTCGTCCCGATAGTAATGAAGATGGTTGAACCATCGGGAATGTAGTCGGCAATCGCTTCGGCAATGGCCCGCTTCTCTTCGGTCAAGGAGACTTCACGTTGCTCAAATGCGGTGTTCACCACGCTGGATGCCCTGCCCGCGCCGCCATGATGACGCGTGATCAGCCCCTGCTCACTCAGCTTGCGGATATCCCGGCGCACGGTTTGCGTTGAGACGTCCAGCAGTTGCGCCAGTTCATCAATGTTCATATAGCCGCGGTCAGCAATCAACGTAAGCAGTTGATCGTGCCGCGGGTTGCCGGTCAGTTCGGTAAGGCTCATGGGCTGTCCTCTGAAAACCATCACGCCCCGCATTTTATACAAAAAGTGACAAAAAAGAGCGGATTTGATCACAGTCAGGTATACCCGCCCGTCCGCCGGGCCGGGTACATTTCAGTGCCGCAACCGCGCTCGCGAAACGTACCGCGTCTGGTGACGCCCCCTGCTGCGCCAGACTCACCGCCAGCGCGCCGTGAAAGACATCCCCTGCACCTGTGGTATCCACCACGTCGACCGCAAATCCCGGCTGATGACGAAGCGCGCCCTGCTCCAGCCAGTAACACCCTTCACGCCCTTGCGTGACGTAGACATGTCCATTTGTGAGCGTTTGTGCTTTTCTCAGCGCGTTTTCCGTATCGTCCAGCTGGCTTAAACGCCGCAAACCCGGCGCGGAGAAGGCCGCGTGATCGCTTAAGGCGACCAGTTCAGCAATGTCCTGCGGGGTGACATCGGCATCAAGCAGCGTGCTGACGCCCTGCTGGCGGGCAAGGGTGAACGCCTGTTTAGCCCCTTCGTGCCAGCGCACGTCGGCTAATACGATATCCCATTGCGAAAAATCGATATCCTGCAACCATGCCGCTGTAGTCGGGAGATCGGGGCTGGGGTAGTTAGCAATAACACGCTCCCCGTGGCCATCCACCAGCACGGCCGATTGCGATGAACGGGCTCCTTTCACCATCCGCGTATAGCGCGTGTTTACCCCCAGGGACTCCAGCTCCGCGAGCAGTCTTCTGCCGGTATCGTCATCACCCACCCGGCCAATAAAGTCCACCTCAGCCCCCAGTTTCGCTGCCGCCACCGCCGCAGTCGCCGCTGGACCGCCGCCCACCTCCGTATAGTCTTTTGCGACATATTTGCCACCTTCTTTCGGTAAATCATCGAGATACCAGATGCGATCCAGCACGGTAATGCCGACACAAACGATGCGAGTCATGGTGATTCCTTCTGCGTTTTCTGATGCTCTCATTTTAATTTCACGAAATGTTTAAAAAGTGACCCCTGTCAATTTTTTGACTATAAATTACAAATACGATCAAAAACAGACAACACAAACGCTCAATAATTGACACGATGTGACAGGAGAGAAGCATGTCAGCAATTGCCTTTATCGGGTTAGGACAGATGGGTGCGCCTATGGCAACGAATCTGCTTAAACAGGGCCACCAGCTTCACGTTTTTGATGTAAACCCACAGGCGATACAGGCCCCGGTGGCGCGTGGAGCCCTGGCTGCAGCCACGCCTGCACAGGCAGTAAAGGAGGCCGAATTTGTCATCACCATGCTGCCAAACGGAGACCTGGTTCGCACAGTCTTGTTTGGTGAGCAGGGCGTCTGCGAAGGGTTATCCCGCGAAGCGCTGGTCATTGATATGTCCACCATTCACCCGCTACAGACCGATGCCCTGATCCACGACATGGCTGAACGTGGTTTCAGCATGATGGATGTGCCTGTCGGACGCACATCGGACCATGCCGTCGCCGGAACATTACTCCTTCTGGCTGGCGGCACCGCGCAGCAGGTTGAACGTGCCACGCCGGTGTTGATGGCGATGGGCAATGAACTGATAAACGCAGGTGGGCCAGGCATGGGCATCCGCGTGAAGCTTATTAACAACTACATGAGCATTGCCCTGAACGCGCTGTCCGCTGAAGCCGCCGTGCTGTGTGAAGCCCTCGGCCTCTCTTTCGATGTGGCGCTCAGCGTTATGAGCGGTACGCCAGCAGGCAAAGGCCACTTCACCACCTCATGGCCTAACAAGGTGCTCAAAGGCGATCTTACACCGGCCTTTATGATCGACCTCGCGCATAAAGATCTGGGGATCGCGCTGGACGTGGCAAACCAGCTCCACATCCCGATGCCGCTGGGCGCGGCCTCCCGTGAAGTCTACAACCAGGCGCGGGCCGCCGGACGCGGGCGCGAAGACTGGACAGCCATTCTTGAACAAGTTCGCGCATCCGCCGGGCTGAAAAAAACACACTGATACGAAAGGACTGAGGAATGACGATGTACACCCTGAAAGATATCACCCGACCTTCCGGCGGTTTTGCGATGCTGGCCGTTGACCAGCGCGAAGCGATGCGCCTGATGTTTGCTGCGGCGGGCGCACCGGTGCCGGTCACCGATCGGCATCTCACCGACTTTAAGGTCAACGCGGCCAAAATTCTGTCGCCGTATGCCTCCGCCATTCTTGTCGATCAGCAGTTTTGCTACCAGCAGATCGTAGAGCAACAGGCCGTTGCCAAAAACTGCGCGATGATTGTGGCAGCAGACGAATTTATTCCGGGGAACGGGATCCCCGTTGACAGCGTCGTCATCGATAAAAACGTTGATGCCCAGGCGGTCAGGCGCGATGGCGGTAAAGCGCTGAAGCTACTGGTGCTGTGGCGTAGCGACGAAGATCCGCAGCAGCGTCTGGAGATGGTGAAGGCGTTCAATCAGCTGTGCCATAACAATGGACTGCTCAGCATTATTGAGCCGGTAGTCCGCCCGCCGCGTCGCGGCGCGACGTTTAATCGTGAACAGGCCATTATCGACGCGGCAAAAGAGCTGGGAGACAGCGGAGCTGACCTTTACAAAGTGGAGATGCCCCTGTTCGGCAAAGGCTCTCAGCAGGAATTGCTGACTGCCTCGCAAAAACTGAACGAGAACATCGCCATGCCGTGGGTGATCCTCTCATCCGGCGTGGACGATAAGTTGTTCCCAAGGGCGGTGCGTGTTGCGATGCAGGCGGGTGCATCCGGCTTTTTAGCCGGCCGCGCCGTCTGGTCATCAGTGATTGGCCTGCCGGACACGGAACTGATGCTCCGTGATATTTCTGTGCCGAAACTGCAGCGTTTGGGTGAGATCGTCGACGAAATGATGGCTCGCCGTTAAAAAAGGACCCGAACATGAAATGGTTTAACACCCTGAGCCATAACCGCTGGCTTGAACAAGAGACTGACCGCATTCTCGATTTCGGTAAAAACGCCGCCGTGCCGACCGGCTTTGGCTGGCTGGGCAATAACGGTCAGGTGCGCAGCGATATGGGCACGCATCTGTGGATCACCGCCCGTATGCTGCACGTTTATGCCGTGGCGGCAAACATGGGGCGTCCCGGCGCATATGCCCTGGTGGAGCATGGCATCAACGCCCTGAATGGTCCGCTGCGTGACCCGCAATATGGCGGCTGGTACGCCTGTATTAACGATGAAGGCGTTATGGATGCCTCCAAGCAGGGCTATCAGCACTTCTTTGTTTTGCTGGGCGCGGCCAGCGCCGTCACCACCGGCCATCCGCAGGCTCGCAAGTTACTGGACGATGCCATTGAGGTGATTGAGCGTTATTTCTGGAGCGAACAGGAACAGATGTGCCTGGAATCCTGGGATGAGGCCTTCAGCAAAACCGAAGAGTACCGTGGCGGCAACGCCAATATGCACGCTGTCGAAGCCTTCCTGATTGTGTATGACGTGACGCATGACCGTAAATGGCTCGACCGCGCCCTGCGCATTGCCTCGGTGATCATTCACGACGTGGCACGCAAGGGCGAGTACCGGGTTAATGAGCATTTCGATACACAGTGGAACCCCATCCGCGATTACAACATTGATAACCCCGCTCACCGTTTTCGCGCCTACGGCGGTACGCCAGGCCACTGGATCGAGTGGGGCCGCCTGATGCTGCACCTGCGCGCTGCGCTGGAAGCGCGTTTTGAAACACCACCCGCATGGCTGCTGGAAGATGCAAAAGGGTTGTTCCACGCCACAATCCGCGACGCCTGGGCACCCGATGGTGCCGACGGTTTTGTCTATTCCGTTGGCTGGGACGGTAAACCCATCGTTCGCGAGCGCGTGCGCTGGCCGATTGTCGAAGCGATGGGAACGGCCTATGCGCTCTATACCGTCACCGGCGAGGCGCAGTACGAAGCCTGGTATCAGAAATGGTGGGATTACTGCATCAAATACCTGATCGACTACGAGAACGGTTCATGGTGGCAGGAGCTGGATATCCATAACGAAGTGACCACCAAAGTCTGGGACGGCAAGCAGGATATTTATCATCTGCTGCATTGCCTGGTGATCCCTCGCTTACCGCTGGCGCCAGGGTTAGCCCCGGCCGTTGCCGCCGGATTACTGGATAGCCAGGCCAAATAATAAAAACGGAGATCTTATGCGTACCCTACACAATATTATTCTTAAAAGCAGTGAACATGGTTTCACCCTGAGCTGGCAGGATCGTCTGATTCTGTCCCACACCGCCGACACCCCGTGCCTGTGGATCGGCGCAGGTGAAGCCGATATCGAGATGTTTCGCGGCAACTTCAGCATCAAAGACAAACTTAATGAAAAAATTGCCCTGACCGAGGCCACCGTCGCGCCGCAAAATGCGGGCTGGGCGATTCGCTTTACCCGGGGTGACGCCGTCAGCGCCACGCTACTGGTGGGTGTGGATGCCGAAGGACGCCTGGAGCTGAAACTCAAAAATGATGCCACCTGCCATAACCGCATCTGGCTGCGGCTGGCGGCCCAGCCCGAGGATCATATCTATGGTTGCGGAGAGCAGTTCTCCTACTTCGACCTGCGCGGCAAGCCGTTCCCGTTGTGGACCAGCGAGCAGGGCGTGGGCCGTAATAAGCAGACCTACGTCACCTGGCAGGCAGACTGCAAAGAGAACGCGGGCGGCGATTACTACTGGACCTTCTTCCCGCAACCCACCTTTGTGAGTACCCAGAAGTACTACTGCCACGTGGATAACAGCTGTTATATGAATTTCGACTTCAGCGCGCCGGGGTTCCACGAGCTGGCCTTCTGGGAGGATAACGCCACGCTGCGCTTCGAATGCGCGCAATCGTATGTCGATCTGCTGGAAAAACTGACCGGGTTACTGGGTCGTCAGCCCGAACTGCCGGACTGGGTTTACGACGGGGTAACGCTGGGCGTTCAGGGCGGCACCGACGTGTGCCAGCAAAAGCTCGACACCATGCGCAACGGCGGAGTGAAGGTGAACGGTATCTGGGCGCAGGACTGGTCCGGCATCCGGATGACCTCCTTTGGCAAACGCGTGATGTGGAACTGGAAGTGGAACAGCGATCTGTATCCGCAGCTGGATACACGTATCCCGCAGTGGAAGCAGGAAGGCGTGCAGTTCCTCTCCTATATCAACCCTTACGTGGCCAGCGACAGAGACCTCTGTGAAGAGGCGGCGAAACGCGGCTATCTGACCAAAAACGCCGACGGGCAGGACTATCACGTCGAGTTCGGCGAGTTCTACGCGGGCGTTATCGACCTGACGAATCCGGAAGCCTACGACTGGTACAAAGAGGTCATCAAAAAGAACCTGATAGCGCTGGGCTGTGGCGGCTGGATGGCTGATTTTGGTGAATATTTGCCGACTGATACCTTCCTGCACAACGGCGTGAGCGCGGAAATCATGCACAACGCCTGGCCTGCGCTATGGGCGAAATGTAACTACGAGGCGCTGGAAGAGACCGGCAAGCTCGGCGAGATCCTGTTCTTTATGCGCGCGGGTTATACCGGCAGCCAGAAACACTCGGTGATGATGTGGGCCGGCGATCAGAACGTCGACTGGAGCCTGGACGACGGTCTGGCGTCAGTGGTTCCTGCGGCACTCTCACTGGCAATGACCGGGCACGGGCTGCATCACAGCGACATCGGCGGTTATACCACGCTGTTTGAGATGAAACGCAGCAAAGAGCTGCTGCTGCGCTGGTGCGACTTCAGCGCCTTCACACCGATGATGCGTACCCACGAGGGCAACCGCCCTGGCGATAACTGGCAGTTTGATGGCGACGGCGAAACCATCGCCCACTTTGCGCGTATGACGACCGTCTTCACTACCCTGAAGCCCTACATCAAAGCCGCCGTTGCGCAGAACGCGAAAAGCGGCCTGCCGGTGATGCGTCCGCTGTTCCTGCATTACGAAAACGATGCGCGCAGCTACACGCTGAAATACCAGTATCTGTTTGGCCGCGATCTGCTGGTGGCACCGGTCCATGAAGAAGGCCGTCGTGACTGGACGCTCTATTTGCCTGAGGACACCTGGGTGAATGCCTGGACGGGTGAAACGCATGAGGGCGGTGACATCACCGTTGACGCTCCGCTCGGCAAACCGCCGGTGTTTTATCGCCAGCAAAGCGAATGGGCAGACCTGTTTAGCACCTTACGTCATATCTGATAAGGCTCGCCCGCGGGGAAACCTGCGGGCAGATGGAGAACAATAATGCGTCAACACGCTTCCGATCCGGCAACGCTACGCCTGCCGTTTAAAGAGAAACTCGCCTACGGGATGGGCGATCTCGGCTCTAACATCCTTCTGGATATCGGCACGTTGTATCTGCTGAAGTTCTACACCGACGTTCTTGGCCTGCCTGGTACCTACGGCGGGATCATCTTCCTGATTGCCAAGTTCTTCACCGCCTTCACCGATATGGGCACGGGTATCATACTCGATTCCCGACGCAAGATCGGTCCTAAGGGCAAATTCCGCCCGTTCGTGCTGTATGCGGCGTTCCCGGTGACGTTACTGGCCATCGCAAACTTTGTCGGCACGCCGTTTGAAATCACCGGCAAAACGGTGATGGCGACCGTGCTGTTCATGCTTTACGGCCTGTTCTTCAGCATGATGAACTGCTCCTACGGTGCGATGGTGCCGGCCATTACCAAAAACCCGGACGAGCGCGCTTCGCTGGCCGCCTGGCGTCAGGGCGGCGCCACGCTTGGCCTGCTGCTCTGTACCGTCGGGTTTGTGCCGGTAATGAACCTGATTGAAGGCAATGACCAGCTTGGGTATATCTTTGCCGCGACCCTCTTCTCTCTGTTCGGGCTGTTCTTTATGTGGTGGTGCTATAAGGGCGTGACCGAGCGTTACGTTGAGATGCAGCCCGCCAATCCAGCCCAGAAGCCCGGCCTGCTGCAGTCGTTTCGCGCCATCGCCGGTAACCGACCGCTGTTTATTCTCTGCATCGCCAATCTGTGCACGCTGGGGGCCTTTAACGTCAAGCTCGCCATTCAGGTTTACTACACGCAGTACGTGCTGAACGACCCTATTCTGTTGTCCTACATGGGCTTTTTCAGCATGGGCTGCATTTTTATCGGCGTCTTTATGATGCCCGGCGCGGTGCGTCGCTTCGGCAAGAAAAAGGTCTATATCAGCGGGCTGCTGATTTGGGTGGCAGGCGACCTGCTCAACTACTTCTTTGGCGGTGGTTCGGTGAGCTTTGTGGCGTTCTCCTGTCTGGCCTTCTTCGGCTCAGCCTTTGTGAACAGCCTCAACTGGGCGCTGGTGTCCGATACCGTGGAGTACGGCGAGTGGCGTACCGGCGTGCGATCCGAAGGGACGGTCTATACCGGCTTTACCTTCTTCCGGAAGGTCTCACAGGCGCTGGCCGGCTTCTTCCCCGGCATCATGCTCACGCAAATCGGCTATGTGCCAAACGTGGTGCAATCCGCCGGAACGGTTGAAGGGCTGCGGCAACTGATATTTATCTACCCCAGTCTGCTGGCCGTCATCACCATCGTGGCGATGGGCTGTTTCTACAACCTCAACGAGAAGATGTATGTGCGCATCGTGGAAGAAATTGAACTGCGCAAACGTACAGCATAACTGACTTGAGAGAGCGCCCTGCGGGGCGCTGTGAGGATCGACCATGACACACAAGAGTGATCCGTTAATCCTGAAGCTGAGCCTGCGCGAAAAGTGCGCCTACGGGATGGGCGATTTTGGCTCTAACCTGATGCTCTGTATTGGCACGCTGTATCTGCTGAAGTTTTATACTGATGAACTGGGCATGCCCGCTTTTTATGGCGGCATTATTTTCCTGGTGGCGAAGTTCTTTACCGCATTCACCGACATGCTGACCGGGGTGTTGCTGGATTCGCGGCGTAACATCGGTGCCAGAGGCAAATTCAGGCCGTTTATTCTTTATGCCTCGGTGCCGGTTGCCCTGGTGGCCACGGCGCAGTTTGTGGCCACCGATTTTAGCCTGACGGTGAAAACCGCTATTGCCACCCTGCTCTTCATGATGTTTGGCCTCTGTTATAGCCTGATGAACTGCTCTTACGGCGCGATGGTTCCCGCCATCACTAAAAATCCGAACGAGCGGGCGCAGCTTGCGGCCTGGCGCCAGGGCGGCGCAACGGTTGGTTTATTGCTCTGTACCGTGGGGTTTATGCCAATCCAGGCGCTGTTTGTCAGCCAGCCCTCTCTCGGCTATCTGGTGGCCGCACTGGTGTTCGTCACCGGCGGTCTGTTCTGCATGTGGTGGTGCTACAGCGGTGTGAAAGAGCGCTATGTGGAGGTTACGCCCGATCATCATAAGCCCGGCATCCTGAAATCCTTCTGTGCCATTTTCCGCAACCCGCCGTTGCTGGTGTTGTGTATCGCCAACCTCTGCACCCTCGCTGCGTTTAATATCAAACTGGCGATTCAGGTCTACTACACCCAGTACGTGCTAAACGATCTGCATCTGCTGTCGTGGATGGGTTTTTTCAGTATGGGCTGCATTCTGGTTGGCGTGTTTCTGGTGCCTGGCGCGGTTAAGCGCTTCGGCAAGAAGCCGGTCTACCTTGGCGGGCTGACGCTGTGGGCCGTGGGCGACGTGATGAACTTCCTCTGGGGAACCAGCTCCCTGCTCTTTGTGCTCTTTTCCTGCATGGCCTTTTTCGGTACGGCATTCGTAAACAGCCTCAACTGGGCGCTGGTGCCCGATACCGTGGATTATGGCGAGTGGAAAACAGGCATTCGCGCCGAAGGGTCGGTTTATACCGGTTATACCTTCTCGCGCAAAATCTCCGCCGCCCTCGCCGGTTTCCTGCCGGGCATTATGTTGACGCAGATTGGCTACATTCCACATGCCGTGCAGAGTCCGGGCACGCTACTGGGGCTCCGTCAGCTAATTTTTCTCTGGCCGTGCGGCCTGGCGATCGTTGCCGCGATAACCATGGGACTCTTTTATAAACTCAACGAAGCACGCTTCGCCTTTATTATTGAGGAGATTGGAAAACGGAAAAAACAACCCGCAAAACCCCCTGAGTTAACCACCAACAATAAAGCGTCAGCAGTCACTTTATAACAATAAATCCGGCCCTGATTCCCTTCCTGTGTAACAGGAGGGGGGCCTTTCTGTACCTCATACATGGACTGATTATGAAAAGAATCGTTACTGCACTGGTTGTGTCGTCTGTGTCCTGCTCGGCAGTTGCCAGCGCCTATGTCGAAACGCGCGAAGCCTATAATACGGCCTCTGAACTGCACGAAGTGATCCTGCGTGCCGGCTATAACTTCGATAACGGCGCGGGGCTGATGTTCACTAACGCCTATAACGTGGGCAAATGGGACGAACTTAAGCACAGCTATAACGAAATTGAAGGGTGGTATCCGCTTTTTAAACCGACCGATAAACTCACCTTTCAGCCTGGCGGTTTACTGAATGACAGCAGCGCCGGGTCCGGAGGCGCTATCTATCTGGATACCAATTATAAATTTCTCGACTGGTTTAACCTGACCTTCCGTTATCGCTATAACCACAACAATTACGATACGCCGGACTACAATGGCCAGATGGATAAAAACGACACCCACGAATTCGCTAACTACTGGAATTTCAAGGTCACGGATGCGTTTTTCTATACCTTTGAACCGCATTTTTTCCAGCGCGTGAACGATTACCACAGCAAAAATGGCAAAGACCATCACTGGGAAATCACCCACAAATTTAGCTATAAAATCGATAAAAACTGGCTGCCCTATCTCGAGCTTCAGTGGCTGGACAGATGGAATGATTACAACCGCGAGCAGTACCGTATCCGCCTGGGGTTAAGGTATTCGTTCTGATAATAAAAAAAGCCGCTGATCGCTCAGCGGCTTTTTACGTGCCGGGTGGCGCATGCGCTTACCCGGCCTACGGATTGACCGTATTACTCTTCTTTCGCACCGCGCATTGCACGTTTACGATCGTTCTCGGTCAGGTGACGTTTACGGATACGGATAGACAGTGGGGTCACTTCTACCAGTTCGTCGTCATCGATGAACTCCAGAGCTTGCTCCAGGGTCATCTTGATCGGTGGAACCAGAACCGTTGCTTCGTCAGTACCGGACGCACGCATGTTGGTCAGTTTCTTACCGGTCAGGCAGTTTACAGTCAGGTCGTTAGAACGACTGTGAATACCGATGATCTGGCCTTCATAAACTTCAGCACCGTGACCCAGGAACAGCTTACCGCGATCCTGCAGACCGAACAGCGCAAACGCAACCGCTTTACCCTGACCGTTGGAGATCAGAACGCCGTTGTTACGCTGACCAACTTCACCCGGACGCACGTCGTCGTAGTGGCTGAAGGTGGAGTACAGCAGACCGGTACCGGACGTCATGGTCATGAACTCTGAACGGAAACCGATCAGACCACGGCTTGGGATCACGTAGTCGAGACGTACGCGGCCTTTGCCATCTGGATTCATGTTTTTCAGGTCGCCTTTACGCTCACCCAGAGCCTGCATAACAGAACCCTGATGCTGCTCTTCAACGTCCAGCGTTACGTTCTCGAACGGCTCTTGTTTACGGCCGTCGATTTCGCGGAAGATAACTTTCGGACGGGAAACCGCCATTTCGAAACCTTCACGACGCATGTTTTCGATCAGAACAGACAGGTGCAGCTCACCACGACCAGAAACGCGGAATGCGTCAGCATCCTGAGTTTCTTCAACGCGCAGCGCAACGTTGTGCACCAGCTCTTTGTTCAGGCGGTCAAGGATCTGACGAGAGGTAACGAATTTACCTTCTTTGCCACAGAACGGAGAGGTGTTGACGTTGAAGAACATGGTTACCGTTGGTTCATCAACGGACAGGGCTGGCAGCGCTTCCACATTCTGCGGGTCGCAGATGGTGTCAGAGATGTTCAGCTCGCCCAGACCGGTAATCGCGATGATGTCGCCCGCTTCAGCCAGTTCGCTGTCGATACGCTCCAGACCCAGGTGAGTCAGCACTTTGCCCACTTTACCGTTACGGGTTTTGCCTTCGCTATCGATGATAGTAACCTGCTGGTTCGGCTTCACTTTACCGCGTTTGATGCGGCCGATACCGATAACGCCAACGTAGTTGTTGTAGTCCAGCTGGGAGATCTGCATCTGCAGCGGACCATCAAGATCAACATCCGGAGCCGGTACGTGATCGACAATCGCCTGATACAGCGGAGTCATGTCTTCCGCCATATTTTCGTGATCCAGACCCGCGATACCATTCAGCGCCGAAGCGTAAATGATAGGGAAGTCCAGCTGCTCGTCGGTCGCGTCGAGGTTAACGAACAGGTCGAACACCTGATCAACAACCCAGTCAGGACGCGCGCCCGGACGGTCAACCTTGTTGATAACAACAATAGGTTTCAGGCCATGGGCAAATGCTTTTTTGGTCACGAAGCGCGTTTGCGGCATTGGGCCGTCAAATGCGTCAACCACCAGCAGCACGGAATCCACCATGGACATCACGCGCTCAACTTCACCACCGAAGTCGGCGTGCCCTGGGGTATCAACGATGTTGATACGGTAGTCATTCCATTTGATAGCGGTGTTTTTCGCGAGGATAGTAATCCCACGCTCTTTCTCCAAATCGTTGGAGTCCATCACACGCTCTTGAGTTTCGGCACGAGCATCAAACGTACCGGACTGCTGCAGCAGCTTATCAACCAGGGTGGTTTTACCATGGTCGACGTGCGCGATGATGGCGATGTTACGCAAATTTTCGATCACAACTTTGCCTCAGGCATTAGAAATAGCGCGTTATTGTACACGGATTAATCGCACTACAAAACAGGATCACAAACATCCCCCGCAAACAAGTATTGCAGAGATGCTTTGTGATCGCTTTCACGGAGCGTAAAAAGGGCACTTTAACGAAAATTGCACCAATATGGTGCTCAGTGTTCACACTGAAGCACTATACTGGTGCAACATAACCATTGTGGTGCAGCACTTTTGCACTATGGTGCGCATGATAACGCCTTTTTGGGGTGTTTTAAAAGTTGGCACAGATTTCGCTTTATAAAAATACGGCAAAAAAATGGCACACAGCCAGCCCAAGACAGAAATTGAAGACCTCGTTACCACGACGACAATGACCAATCTGGAGAGTTAAGTATGTCCGCTGAACACGTTTTGACGATGCTGAACGAACATGAAGTGAAGTTTGTTGATCTGCGCTTCACCGATACCAAAGGTAAAGAACAGCACGTCACTATTCCTGCTCATCAGGTAAACGCCGAATTCTTTGAAGAAGGCAAAATGTTTGACGGCTCCTCCATTGGCGGCTGGAAAGGTATCAACGAATCTGACATGGTTCTGATGCCTGACGCTTCCACTGCGGTCATTGATCCGTTCTTCGAAGAACCAACCCTGATCATCCGTTGCGACATCCTCGAGCCAGGCACACTGCAGGGCTACGACCGCGACCCACGCTCCATCGCGAAACGCGCTGAAGAGTACCTGCGTTCAACCGGTATCGCAGACACCGTACTGTTCGGGCCAGAGCCAGAATTCTTCCTGTTTGATGACATCCGTTTCGGTGCCTCTATTTCTGGCTCCCACGTTGCCATCGACGATATCGAAGGTGCATGGAACTCCTCCACCAAATACGAAGGTGGTAACAAAGGTCACCGTCCTGGCGTTAAAGGCGGTTACTTCCCGGTTCCTCCGGTCGACTCCGCTCAGGACATCCGTTCCACCATGTGTCTGGTTATGGAAGAGATGGGCCTGGTGGTTGAAGCTCACCACCACGAAGTGGCGACTGCGGGTCAGAACGAAGTGGCAACCCGCTTCAACACCATGACCAAAAAAGCAGACGAAATTCAGATCTACAAATACGTTGTGCACAACGTTGCGCACCGTTTCGGTAAAACCGCGACCTTCATGCCAAAACCAATGTTTGGCGATAACGGTTCCGGTATGCACTGCCACATGTCTCTGTCCAAGAACGGAACCAACCTGTTCTCTGGCGACAAATATGCCGGTCTGTCTGAGCAGGCTCTGTATTACATTGGCGGCGTAATCAAACACGCTAAAGCGATCAACGCCCTGGCGAACCCAACCACTAACTCCTACAAGCGTCTGGTCCCAGGCTACGAAGCACCGGTAATGCTGGCGTACTCTGCGCGTAACCGTTCTGCTTCTATCCGTATCCCTGTGGTAGCGTCTCCTAAAGCGCGTCGTATCGAAGTTCGCTTCCCGGATCCAGCTGCTAACCCATACCTGTGCTTCGCAGCACTGCTGATGGCGGGTCTGGACGGTATCAAGAACAAGATCCACCCAGGCGAAGCCATGGACAAAAACCTGTACGACCTGCCGCCAGAAGAAGCGAAAGAGATCCCACAGGTTGCAGGCTCTCTGGAAGAAGCCCTGCAGGCGCTGGACGCAGACCGCGAGTTCCTGACTGCGGGTGGCGTGTTCACTGACGACGCTATCGATGCTTACATCGCCCTGCGTACTGAAGAGAACGACCGTGTGCGTATGACGCCACACCCGGTTGAGTTCGAACTGTACTACAGCGTTTAAGTTTCAATGAGTTTCGCGCGCCCTTTTACGCGCGATCTCACAAGCTTTTATTTGTTGCCGTGGAAACTTTCAGCCCATCTCCGGATGGGCTTTTTTCTCCACCAACAAACTGATTTCACGCGCTTTTTACGACGAAAAAGCTATACTGCACTAAATTAGTGCAACCAACTCCAGGAGACTGCTGAATGGCAACTGGCACGCTGCCCGATGCTGGGCAGATCCTCAATTCTTTAATTAACAGTATTTTGCTGGTCGACGACGAGCTGGCCGTACATTACGCCAACCCGGCGGCGCAGCAGCTGCTCGCCCAGAGCTCACGCAAACTGTTTGGCACCCCGCTTCCGGAATTATTGAGCTATTTCTCGCTGAATATTGGCCTGATGCAGGAAAGTCTGCAGGCCGGTCAGGGCTTTACCGATAACGAAGTCACGCTGGTGATCGACGGGCGCTCACATATTTTATCGCTTACCGCACAACGGCTTCCAGAAGGGCTGATCCTGCTTGAAATGGCGCCGATGGATAATCAGCGCCGCCTGAGCCAGGAACAACTTCAGCATGCTCAGCAAATTGCCGCCCGTGACCTGGTGCGAGGCCTGGCGCATGAAATCAAGAACCCGCTGGGTGGCTTACGCGGTGCGGCACAACTCCTGACCAAAGCGCTGCCCGACCCTGCGCTGGCGGAGTACACCAACGTCATTATTGAGCAGGCAGACCGCCTGCGTAACCTGGTTGACCGTCTGCTCGGGCCACAACAGCCCGGCATGCATGTCTCAGAAAGTATTCATAAAGTAGCTGAGCGGGTTGTGAAACTCGTCTCGATGGAGCTGCCGGAGAACGTCACGCTGGTCCGTGACTACGACCCAAGCCTGCCGGAACTGGCGCACGACCCGGATCAGATTGAGCAGGTCTTGCTGAATATTGTGCGTAATGCCCTGCAGGCGCTGGGGCCGGAAGGGGGCGAAATTATTTTGCGCACCCGCACCGCGTTCCAGCTCACACTGCACGGCGTGCGCTATCGTCTGGCTGCTCGCATCGACGTTGAGGACAACGGGCCGGGTATTCCGTCGCATCTTCAGGACACCCTGTTCTACCCGATGGTCAGCGGTCGCGAAGGCGGTACCGGCCTGGGGTTATCCATTGCCCGTAGTTTGATCGATCAACACTCTGGAAAAATTGAATTTACCAGTTGGCCGGGACATACCGAGTTTTCGGTTTTCCTGCCGATTAAAAAATAAAGGTGACGTTTATGCAACGAGGGATAGTCTGGGTAGTCGATGACGATAGCTCCATCCGTTGGGTGCTTGAACGCGCGCTCACAGGGGCAGGATTAAGCTGCACGACGTTTGAGAGCGGCAGCGAAGTGCTCGACGCACTCACCACCAAAACGCCGGATGTGCTGCTTTCGGATATTCGCATGCCGGGAATGGACGGGCTGGCGCTTTTAAAGCAGATCAAACAACGCCATCCTATGCTTCCGGTCATCATAATGACGGCGCATTCCGATCTGGACGCCGCGGTGAGCGCCTATCAGCAAGGGGCGTTCGATTACCTGCCCAAACCGTTTGATATCGACGAAGCGGTCGCCCTGGTTGAGCGCGCGATCAGCCACTACCAGGAGCAGCAGCAGCCTCGTCACACGCCTGACTTCGGGCCCACGACGGACATCATTGGCGAAGCGCCAGCCATGCAGGATGTGTTTCGTATCATTGGCCGTCTGTCACGCTCGTCCATCAGCGTACTGATTAACGGTGAATCGGGAACCGGTAAAGAGCTGGTAGCGCATGCCTTACATCGCCACAGCCCGCGGGCAAAAGCACCGTTTATCGCTCTAAATATGGCCGCCATCCCAAAGGATTTAATTGAATCCGAACTGTTTGGCCATGAGAAAGGGGCTTTTACCGGCGCGAATACCATTCGCCAGGGTCGCTTCGAACAGGCTGACGGTGGAACACTCTTCCTGGATGAAATCGGCGATATGCCGCTGGATGTCCAGACCCGTTTGCTGCGCGTGTTGGCCGACGGACAGTTTTATCGCGTAGGTGGCTATGCGCCGGTGAAGGTCGATGTACGCATTATTGCCGCGACGCACCAGAATCTGGAGCAGCGCGTCCAGGAAGGTAAATTCCGTGAGGATTTATTCCATCGCCTGAACGTGATCCGCGTTCATTTGCCACCGCTACGTGAACGCCGTGAAGATATTCCCCGCCTGGCGCGCCATTTTCTGCAGGTCGCTGCCCGCGAGCTGGGCGTGGAAGCCAAGCAGCTGCACCCGGAAACCGATGCCGCCCTCACCCGCCTGGCATGGCCGGGCAACGTGCGTCAGCTGGAAAACACCTGTCGCTGGTTGACCGTAATGGCCGCCGGACAGGAAGTCCTGATTCAGGATTTACCGGCTGAACTGTTTGAAGCGACTGCGCCAGAAAGCAGCACCGGACATGCATTGCCGGACAGCTGGGCGACGCTGCTGGCACAGTGGGCCGATCGCGCGCTGCGTTCCGGTCATCAAAACTTGCTGTCTGAAGCCCAGCCCGAGATGGAGCGCACGCTGTTGACCACCGCACTCCGCCATACACAGGGCCATAAGCAGGAAGCGGCACGCCTGCTGGGATGGGGACGTAATACCCTGACGCGTAAGCTGAAAGAGCTGGGCATGGAGTGATCTTTACCCTTGTGTAAAGGTTATTAATTGAGAGCAAATTGCTGCTATTTTGCGCTTTACTGTATCAATGATTTTTGTATGATCGTGCCCGGAAAGTGAGGGTAATCATCATGCTGGAAACATTAGTGAATATGCTCTCAAGTGGAGCAGCTGAAAGCCACACGCCACAAACAGCCGTTGCTGCTGTGCTGTGCGCGGCGCTGGTTGGGCTGTTTAGCTAGAGAGTCGCTAACAAAAAAGCCGGGTAGCGGCTTCGCCTTACCCGGCCAAATATGTTGGCACGTCTTAAATGACGCGTGAGAACTGCTGCAGACGCGCTTTCTGACGCAGATAGGCGTCGAAGCACATGCAGATATTACGAATCAACAGGCGCCCTTTGGGTGTCACGTCAATTGCACGTTCTGAAACATCCACCAGCCCATCTTTTGCCAGAGGCGCTAACAGCTTCAGGTCATCAGCAAAGTAATCGCTGAAATGCAGATCCCATTGCGCTTCCACCTCGCTGAAATCAAGACGGAAGTTACAGATGAGCGCCTTAATCACGTCACGACGGATGCAGTCATCGCGCGTTAACGCGATACCGCGCCACAGCGCGTTGCCCGCGTCATCTACCTGCTGATAGTAAAGCTTCAGCTCTTTCTGGTTCTGCGCGTAGCAGTCACCGATCATGCTGATGGCGGAGACGCCCATCCCCAGCAAATCGGTGTCGCCCTGGGTGGTGTAGCCCTGGAAATTTCGATGCAGTACGCCTTCGCGCTGGGCAATAGCCAGCTCGTCATCCGGACGAGCAAAGTGATCCATGCCGATGAACTGATAACCGGCTTCGGTCAGCGAGGCGATGGTTTCCTGCAGAATATCCAGCTTCTGTTGGGCAGAAGGCAGGTCGGCATCTTTGATTTTGCGCTGAGCGGCAAACAGCGTCGGCAGATGCGCATAGTTAAAGACGCTCAGGCGGTCCGGGTTGAGTTCGGCCACGCGTTTCAGCGTGAAGGCGAAGCTCTCCGGCGTTTGCTTAGGCAGGCCGTAAATCAGGTCGATATTGGTCGACGTAAAGCCGATATCGCGGGCGTGGTTGAGTAAGGCAAAGATAAACTCCTCATCCTGCTCACGGTTCACCAGCCGCTGCACCTCTTTGTTGAAGTCCTGCACGCCCATGCTCAGGCGATTGAAACCTTCAGCGCGTAAGTGATCCAGTACATCCAGCTCAATTTCGCGCGGATCGACCTCGATCGAGATTTCAGCATCGTCGTTAAAACGGAAGTTGTTGCGCAGGAGCGTCATTAAACGGCTGATCTGCGCTTTATTCAGATACGTTGGCGTCCCCCCACCCCAGTGAAGCTGGCTGACGTGACGGCCGGCAAACAGTGGGGCACGGTGCAGAATTTCCTGCTCCAGCGCATCCAGATACTGATCGGCTTTATGTTGCTGACGGGTAACGATTTTATTGCAGCCGCAGAAGTAGCAGAGCTTGTGGCAGAACGGAATATGGACATAGAGCGACAGCGGACGCTCATGGTAGCGTGCGACAGCCTGCTGAAACGCCGCTTCGCCGAAACTATCGGAGAACTCCAGCGCGGTGGGGTATGACGTATAACGCGGCCCGGAATAGTTATATTTCTGGATTAGGGCCAAATCCCAGTCGATAGTTGGTACAGACATGCTCACTCCTTCCGTTGGTGTCGCGTTCGCATACGGCGGCCCGTTCTGGCCCCATCGCGGGCCATCACTCGGGTGCGCAGCCACTTCTGTCGCCGCGACAACCGCCGTAGTTTAACGAATAACCACACCAGATAACATATAACCGGAAGGGTTATTAGCAGGACTATCGTCCCTGCCGGATGCAAATGTTAGTTTCCACCCTTCAGAAGACGCATCATATCTTCCTGCTTTTCGTCTTCTTCTTCGTCTTCGTCATCGTCGTAAGACAGACCCAGCTTCTGCATCAGCTCATCAATGCGGTCCAGTTTGGCATCAACCCATGACTGCTCTTCGGCGGTCAGGGTTTCACCCTCTTCAAGACGTTCCAGCAGCGCGTCCAGGCGCTCATCGTTCTCCAGCAAATCCAGCTCAGCCTGCGGTGAAAGCATAGGTTTCTCGCTCTTTGGTTTGTGCTGCTTAGTGACCGGGGTGTCTGTCACGCCCAGTGGAACAGGTGTTTTACTGCCAATACGTGGGTCTTTCTGCTGCTTGTTTTTCGCAGAAGCGCCAGAAGCATCACCACCGTTTGCACGGCTACCCGCAGCATGACCGCGATGTTTTTTATCGCGTTTGCGATCGCGCGATTCCTGGTTCAGTTCTTCGCGCGTTTTGCGGTGTGCTTTTGCAGGGCGTTTAGCGCCCGCAGCGGAGGTCGGTTTTTTCATGATGTTTTATCTTTAAGTCGTTTTCTTCAGTATAGAATTGCGGCGAAATCTAGCAGAAAGCAAGCAAAGAAAAAAGGCGACAGAGCAATCTGTCGCCTTTTTTCCTGACTCACAACCCTTAACGGGTCAGACATTCCGTGTTTGCCAACAACAAACCCTGTTTATCCCTTGGCTAATACCGTCCATGATACGGTTCCGTTTCCTGTTAAAACGCCTCCAGGCGTTGGTCATCCTGACAATCCTGCGTCTTCGCCTCCTGGCGCTCCTGACCCTAATCCTTAAGTCTGTTTCCTGTTGGCTTCCTCGCCCTGACGCACACTTTACCCTGTTCAGTTAAACTGACAAGCAACGAAACGGCACAAAAACGGATTTTCAGATAATTACCCGAGAATAAGCTTATGATTTAAAACAATTTGGCTTTTTTAACGCCTGCGAATTCTCTGAAATCTCCCATAGTATTCATAGCCAATCTCTCACAACCGCCAGGGTTTTAACCTACAGGCACTGTGCAATCAAAAAAGTCTTTTGCCGGCATTCAGGTATAATCCCCCTCAGATTACGATTTTGGAGACGACCACGTGACTACCTGGAACTACCAACAGACGCATTTTGTCACCAGTGCGCCCGATATCCGCCACCTTCCTTCTGATACTGGCATTGAAGTGGCTTTTGCTGGCCGCTCTAACGCGGGGAAATCCAGCGCCCTGAATACGCTGACCAATCAGAAGAGCCTGGCGCGTACCTCAAAAACACCTGGCCGTACTCAGCTGATTAACCTGTTTGAAGTGGCAGAAGGCAAACGCCTGGTCGACTTACCGGGATATGGTTACGCGCAAGTACCGGAAGAGATGAAGATCAAATGGCAGCGCGCGCTGGGTGAATACCTGGAAAAACGCCAGTGCCTGAAAGGTCTGGTGGTGCTGATGGATATCCGCCATCCCCTGAAAGATCTTGATCAGCAGATGATCGACTGGGCTGTCTCAAGTGAGATAGCCGTGCTGGTACTGCTGACTAAAGCGGATAAACTGGCGAGCGGCGCGCGTAAAGCGCAGGTGAATATGGTTCGCGAAGCGGTGCTGGCTTTTAACGGCGACGTACAGGTGGAGCCGTTCTCCTCGCTGAAAAAGCAGGGTGTCGACAAGCTGCGTCAGAAGCTCGATAGCTGGTTCAACGAGCTGGAACCCGCGACGGAAGCGGAAGAAGAGTAATATCGAGCGCGGCGATGTCCGCGCTTTTTTTTGCCTGGATTTTTCTTTGCCGCAATAAAAAACGCCCCAGTCATTACTGACTGGGGCGGCTAAAATATTCAGCCAAATCCGATTACGTGAAGTAAAAGGTCTGAAAGATAGAACATCTTACCTCTGTACCCTACGCGAATAACTCTACCCCTTTTTTTGCTGTAGAAAAAGCACTTTTTGTAGTTTTTTTTCATTCTTTACATAGGGAATTCTAATGATCATCACAAAACGCACTTTGTTATGTTGCTAACTTACATAAAAAGCGCGTTATTGGCAGAACCCTTAGTGAGCTTGATCCCAGTTTTCACCGCTGCCCACTTCCACCAGCAACGGCACGTCAAGCGTCATGCTGCTTTCCATCAGTTCGTGGATCTTCTTCGACACAGCGTCCAGATCATCTTTGTGGACTTCGAATACCAGTTCATCGTGTACCTGCATGATCATCTTCACGCGTGGCTTCTCTTTTTCCAGCCACGCATCAACCGCAATCATCGCGCGCTTAATAATATCTGCCGCCGTCCCCTGCATCGGGGCGTTGATGGCAGCACGTTCTGCACCGGCACGACGTGCGGCGTTGCTTGATTTGATGTCCGGCAGATAAAGGCGACGACCATCCAGGGTTTCGACGTAGCCTTTCTCCTTCGCCTGTGCGCGGGTGCGTTCCATATATTCCAGCACGCCCGGATAACGCTCGAAGTAGAGATCCATATACTTCTGCGACTCTTTACGCGGAATGTTGAGCTGGCGCGAAAGGCCAAAGGCGCTCATGCCGTAGATCAGACCGAAGTTGATCGCCTTCGCACTGCGACGTTGCTCGTGAGTCACGCTGTCCAGCGGCAGCCCAAAGACTTCAGCCGCCGTTGCACGGTGGATATCTTTTCCTTCCGCAAAGGCCGTCAGCAGCCCCTTGTCGCGTGACAGGTGCGCCATAATACGCAACTCAATTTGCGAGTAGTCGGCCGAGACGATCAGGTAGTCGTCTGGCGCGATAAACGCCTGACGGATACGACGGCCTTCTTCATTGCGTACCGGGATGTTCTGCAGGTTTGGATCGGTCGAGGAGAGACGACCGGTCGCCGCCACAGCCTGATGATACGAGGTATGCACGCGGCCCGTTTTAGGGTTGATCATCAACGGCAGTTTATCGGTATAGGTAGACTTCAGCTTCGCCAGACCACGGTACTGGAGAATCACTTTTGGCAGCGGGTAATCCAGCGCCAGTTCCTCAAGCACTTCTTCAGACGTTGATGGCGCGCCGCCAGGGGTTTTCTTCAGCGGCTTAATTCCCTGTTTTTCAAACAGGATGGTCTGAAGCTGTTTCGGAGACGAAAGGTTAAACGGTTCGCCGGCAAGCTCATGCGCCTTCTGCTCAAGCTCGGTCAACCGCTGCGCCAGTTCTCCGGAGTGGTTATGCAGCACCGTCGGATCAATTTTTACGCCATTGCGCTCAATGCGCGAGAGCACAGGTACCAGCGGCATCTCAATGTGCTGGAACACGTTCAGCGGACCTTCGTGCTTCTGCAGTTTTGGCCACATCTTCAGGTGCAGTTGCAGCGTGACATCGGCGTCTTCGGCCGCGTAGCGACCCGCTTCTTCCAGGGCAATCTGATTGAAGGTGAGCTGGTTTTTACCTTTTCCGGCAATCTCTTCAAAGGTAATGGTCTTATGCTTAAGCCAACGGTCGGATAAAGAGTCCATATCATGACGACCCGCCACGCTGTCGAGAATGTAAGATTCCAGCATGGTATCGAATGCAATGCCGCGCAGCTCAATGCCATAGTTTTGCAGAATGCCGCGATCATATTTGAGGTTTTGCCCGACCTTAAGCGCCTTGTCATCTTCCAGAATCGGCTTCAACAGCTCCAGCACACGCTCACGCGGGATCTGATCAGGCGCATCGAGGTAATCATGTGCAACGGGCACATAGGCCGCCATTCCCGGCTCCGTCGCAAATGACAGGCCGACCATATTGGCGGAGATGTTATCGAGGCTGTCGGTTTCCGTGTCGAAGGCAAAGAACGGCGCTTTTTTGAGTTTCTCAATCCACGCCACCAGCTGTGACTCTTCAAGGAGGGTTTCGTAGTTGTCGAAAGAGAGCGCGATGGCCTCTTCTTCTGCCAGCTCTTCGGCATCAACGACAATCGTCTCCTTTGGCTTAGCGGCCGGTTTGGCCCCTTTTGCCTGCAGCCATTTACCGGCTTCCACGTCCGTGGTCCAGCGCTTGAATTCGTATTTCTTAAACAGGCTTAGCAGTTCGTCTGCGGAAGGCTGCTGCACTTCAAGCTGCTCACAACCCAGTTCCAGTTCAACATCGGTTTTAATGGTTGCCAGCTTATAGGAGAGATAAGCCACCTCTTTGTTCTCTTCCAGCTTTCCGGCCATGGTTTTTGCACCACGGAAGGAGAGGCCGGCGATTTTTTCCGGCTCCGCGTACAGTGTATCCAGCCCGCCCAATCCCTGAAGCAGCGCCTGGGCGGTCTTTTCACCCACGCCAGGGACACCTGGGATGTTATCCGAGGAGTCGCCCATCAGCGCGAGGAAGTCGATAATCAGCTCTGGCGGCACGCCATATTTTGTAACCACCTCTTCAGGCCCAAGGATGGTGTTGGTCATGGTGTTAATCAGGGTGATACCTGGCGTTACCAGCTGCGCCATATCTTTATCCCCTGTACTGATCAGTACCGGACGACCCATTTTTTCTGCTTCACGTGCCAGCGTGCCTATTACGTCATCGGCTTCGACCCCAGAGACGGCCAGCAGCGGCAAGCCCATCGCTTTTACCATCGCGTGCAGCGGTTCAATCTGCGCACGCAGATCGTCAGGCATTGGCGGACGGTGAGATTTGTAATGCTCAAAAAGCTCGTCGCGGAAGGTTTTACCTTTCGCATCAAACACCACTGCCGCATGGGTTGGCTGGTACTGAAGGATCAGGCTGCGCAGCATGTTTAGCACGCCGTACATTGCGCCGGTAGGTTCCCCTGCGCTATTGGTCAGAGGAGGAAACGCATGATACGCCCGATACAGGTAAGAAGAGCCGTCGACGAGAATAAGAGGGTTTTCTGGGATCTGAACCATAATGTCCGTGCCTTTAATCAATTTATGCGTAAAGGATGCCACAGAAGGATGAAAACATCAGTTATTAGCGCCAGATACAGGAAAAGATTTTGCGATCGTGAGGATCGCTCGCAAAAATAAATCTGTGGATAAGTTTGTGCATACTTTTACGTCATAGGAATAACAGACGCTAAAAGTACATACCTCATAATAAATAGATGCTATATATCATAGAGTTATTATGTTTCATTTGATCTTTATGGCCAATTGATGACAATTTAGTCTATGTGGATATAAGCCCAGGGCCGCATGCCGTTATAGCGAAATCTTCTGCTCCCGGGCGTTATCCCGCAACGCCTGGCATGAAAGCACCCTTATTTTGTCTGATTTCTGATAAAATCAGCGCCCTGCACCGGATAGCCGGCCGCTCACTTACAGCTAACCATCTGAAAAAGCTCATCATGTCGAGATTGCTCGCAGCAATAACATTACCTTTAAGCATCATTTTAACTATTCTGGTGACTGTCGCCTGTTCTGTGCCGATCATTGTTGCCGGCATCATTAAGTTGCTGCTGCCCGTGCCCGTGGTATGGCGAGCCGTATCCGCATTTTGTAATTTCATGATGTACTGCTGGTGTGAAGGACTGGCGTTCCTGTTGTACCTGAACCCACACCTGAAGTGGGATGTGGAAGGGCTTGAAGGCCTCAACAAAAAGAACTGGTACCTGCTTATCTGCAACCACCACAGCTGGGCAGACATCGTGGTGTTATGCGTGCTTTTCCGCAAACATATCCCGATGAACAAATACTTCCTGAAACAGCAGCTCGCCTGGGTGCCTTTTATCGGTCTGGCCTGCTGGGCGCTCGATATGCCGTTTATGAAACGCTATTCGCGCAGCTATTTGCTTCGTCATCCGGAGCGTCGTGGTAAAGATGTGGAAACCACGCGCCGTTCCTGCGAAAAATTTCGCGCGCATCCGACAACCATTGTGAACTTCGTGGAAGGCTCGCGCTTTACGGAAGAGAAGCGTCAACAAACTCGCTCTCCTTATCAGCACCTGCTGCCGCCCAAGGCTGCGGGCATTGCGATGGCGCTTAACGTGTTGGGCGCGCAGTTCGATAAATTACTCAACGTCACGCTCTGCTATCCGGAAAACGACAGGACACCGTTCTTCGATATGCTCAGCGGCAAGCTGACGCGGATCGTTGTACGTATCGAGCTGGTGCCGGTTGATGACGGGTTGCACGGGGATTACGTTAACGATAAGAATTTCAAACGTCTTTTCCAGCGTTGGCTGAATACGCTCTGGAATGAGAAAGATGAACAGATAGAAAAGATTAAATCTTCATACAAAAACGCCGGTCAGTGACCGGCGTTTTTTTCTTTATTGATCTTACTTCTTCTCGACCAGATATTTCACGGTATCCGCGTACTGCTGTACGAAGATATCCATGCTGCTGGTGTCCATGCCCTGCGTGTTCAGCTGATATTTGCCGTTAACATACATCGCCGGAACGCCCTGCAACTGAAGGTCTGCGGCGGCTTTTTCCTGCTGGGCTACCAGAGATTTCACCACAAAGCTGTTCCATGCCGCGTCGTATTCTTCACCTTTCACACCGGCATCCACGAAGACTTTACGGATATCTGCAGTCGTCTGAACTGTCTGGGTTTTCTGGACTGCTTCAAACATTGGTGCAGTGATCTTATCTTCCACGCCCAGCGCGATAGCTACCGCCCACGCCTGAGTCAGGTCTTTACCCAATGGGCCCAGGAACTCAACGTGATACTTGGTCATTTTGGTGCCTTCTGGAAGCTTTTTCTTCACGTTATCGGAAACATGCAGCACCTGCTCGAACTGATAGCAATGTGGGCAATAAAACGAGAAGAACTCCAGAACCTGTGGCTCGCCAGCGACTGGCTTTTCCAGTGTCGTATACTGTTTGCCGTCGGTAAACTGCGCAGCAGAAGCGCTAAATGCCAGAATCATACCTGCCAGCGCCAGCCAAATTTTTTTCATGATTAACTCTCTCCTGGGTGTGTCCAATTAATACATCGGCGTTAATTGCAGAGGGGGCTCCTTAAGAACCTTAACCTGCTCAGTAAATGTGGATATCTGGCTGCGCCAGTAATCCTCTCCGGTAAGCCACGGGAAATTACGGGGAAATGCAGGATCGTCCCAACGCCTGATTAACCATGCGAGATAATAAACAAAACGCATCGCGCGTAAAGGTTCAATCAGGACAATTTCGTCTGAATTAAAAGGGCTAAACTCTTCATAGGCCTCAATAATCGTTTCAAGCTGCATCCGTTGCTCAGCTTTATCGCCATTGAGCAGCATCCACAGGTCCTGAACCGCTGGCCCCATACGTGCATCATCGAGATCGACGAACAGCGGGCCATCACGCCAGAGAATATTACCAGCGTGACAATCGCCGTGCAGACGCAAAACGGAAATATCATCGCGCCAGCAGGTTTTCACCGCATCAATAAGTTTATCGGTCGCGTTGAGGAAATTATCCTTAAGCGCTTTGGGGATTAGCGCCGAGGTTTCAAATACCTGACGAGGTTCAAGCAGGTATTCCTGAATACCGATTGTCGGACGGGCAATAAAGTCTTCTTTGCGTCCCGTCTGGTGAATGCGTCCCAGATATCGGGCAACCCACTCCATCTGATCGATATTATCCGCTTCAAACTGGCGGCCCCCCAGGCTTGGGAATACGGCGTAGTAAAACCCTTCGTGGGTGAGCAGCGTTTGGTTATTAAATTTAAGCGGCGCGGCAACGGGAACATCATCATCCAGCAGATCGTGAGCAAACTGGTGCTCTTCCTGAATTTGTTCTGCGGACCAACGTTGAGGGCGATAGAACTTTACGACGAAGCGCTGACGATCCTCGTCCTGAAACTGATAGACGCGGTTTTCGTAGCTATTTAAGGGGGTTAGCCCGGAATCCACCCGAATACCCTGTTCAAACAGCGCATCCATAATGGTATCCGGGTGTAATGTCTGGAAAGTAAAAGCCTGGTCGTTCATCCGATCATCCGGAAATTATACGAATGATTCAGGATATCATCTTGTGGCGATTTCGGTGCCGCCGCTTACAAGCTTTTACTCTTTAATTACGCCACGTGCGCGCAGCAACGCGGTTTTAAAATCTTCCTCATAATCTTTCTGAATACCAGGAATAACAGCGTCTTTGGCAGAGTCGCGCATTTTGAGATGGTAGATCAGGATATCGTCAGAAAGGTCTGTCAGTTCGCCGTCAAAACCTGACTCTTTCGCCAGTTTCTGTAAAAATTGCATCAGATTAAGCTCTGGTTCTTTTTGCCAGGCCGGCTGGAGGAGTTCAATGACTTCATTCAGACGTTTACATTTCATGGTGGTGCTCCTTTCATTGAGAGTGACACGTTAGCAGGGTCAATCCCACAATAAAAGAGGCGATATTCATGAATCATGGCCAACAAATAATCGGCGTTGTTCTGGCGGGTGGCAAGGCAACCCGAATGGGGGGGAAAGATAAAGGTCTTCAGCTCCTTAACGGTAAGCCACTCTGGCAGCATGTCGCTGATACGCTTGCGGGCCAGGTCATGACAATGGCCATCAGCGCTAACAGGCATAGAGATGTTTATCAGCGTAGCGGGTATCCCGTTTACGAGGATACCCAGGAGAATTACCCCGGGCCGCTGGCCGGTATACTTTCGGTTATGCAGCAGTCGCACGGGGAGTGGTTTATCTTCTGTCCGTGTGATACCCCGTTTATTCCGTCTTGTCTTGTCGAACGCATGGTACGGCTTCGTGGTAGCGCACCCGTTGTCTGGGCTCATGACGGTGAACGCGACCACCCTGCTGTTGCGTTGATCCACCGTTCGTTAGTTCCGGCGTTACAGGAGTACCTGACGGCAGGAGAGCGCAGGGTGATGACTTTTATGCGCCAGTCAGGCGGCCATCCCGTTGATTTTAGCGATTTGAAGTCGGCGTTTATGAACGTCAATACCACAGAAGATTTGCAGATGATGCAGGAGAAAAAATGATACCTGTTTTGGCCATTTCAGCCTGGAGTGGTACCGGGAAAACGACGCTGCTGAAAAAACTGATCCCTGCGCTTTGCGCTAAAGGTGTTCGCCCCGGATTAATTAAGCATACGCATCACAATATGGATGTCGATAAGCCGGGAAAAGACAGCTATGAGCTGCGTAAGGCGGGAGCAGCCCAAACGATGGTGGCGAGTGATCAGCGCTGGGCATTGATGACTGAAACACCGGATGAAGCGCCGCTGGATCTCATGTATCTGGTTAGCCGGATGGATCTCTCTACTCTGGATCTGGTGCTGGTTGAGGGGTTTAAGCATGACGCGGTGGCGAAGATCCTGCTGTTCAGAAGCCATGCCGGGCATGATGTTCACGAGCTGACGCTCGATGAGCATGTAATTGCAGTCGCCAGTGACGTAGCCCTGGATCTGGAGATACCGGTACTGGATTTGAATAACGTTGAGGAGATCGCCGCGTTTATTTTGAATTGGTGTGCAGTCTGATGCCGCCTTCGGCGACGGAAAAAAACAAAAGCAAAAAACCCCGCACCATACGGTACGGGGTTCTTTTAATTGATGCCTGGCAGTTCCCTACTCTCGCATGGGGAGACCCCACACTACCATCGGCGCTACGGCGTTTCACTTCTGAGTTCGGCATGGGGTCAGGTGGGACCACCGCGCTAAAGCCGCCAGGCAAATTCTGTTAATCTGTATCAGCTGAAAATCTCTCTCATCGCCAAAACATCTTCGGCGTTGTAAGGTTAAGCCTCACGGTTCATTAGTATCGGTTAGCTCAACGCATCGCTGCGCTTACACACCCGACCTATCAACGTCGTAGTCTTCAACGTTCCTTCAGGAGACTTAAAGTCTCAGGGAGAACTCATCTCGGGGCAAGTTTCGTGCTTAGATGCTTTCAGCACTTATCTCTTCCGCATTTAGCTACCGGGCAGTGCCATTGGCATGACAACCCGAACACCAGTGATGCGTCCACTCCGGTCCTCTCGTACTAGGAGCAGCCCCCCTCAATTCTCCAGCGCCCACGGCAGATAGGGACCGAACTGTCTCACGACGTTCTAAACCCAGCTCGCGTACCACTTTAAATGGCGAACAGCCATACCCTTGGGACCTACTTCAGCCCCAGGATGTGATGAGCCGACATCGAGGTGCCAAACACCGCCGTCGATATGAACTCTTGGGCGGTATCAGCCTGTTATCCCCGGAGTACCTTTTATCCGTTGAGCGATGGCCCTTCCATTCAGAACCACCGGATCACTATGACCTGCTTTCGCACCTGCTCGAGCCGTCACTCTCGCAGTCAAGCTAGCTTATGCCATTGCACTAACCTCCTGATGTCCGACCAGGATTAGCTAACCTTCGTGCTCCTCCGTTACTCTTTGGGAGGAGACCGCCCCAGTCAAACTACCCACCAGACACTGTCCGCAACCCGGATTACGGGTCTACGTTAGAACACCAGCCATTAAAGGGTGGTATTTCAAGGTTGGCTCCACGCAGACTGGCGTCCACGCTTCAAAGCCTCCCACCTATCCTACACATCAAGGACCAGTGTTCAGTGTCAAGCTATAGTAAAGGTTCACGGGGTCTTTCCGTCTTGCCGCGGGTACACTGCATCTTCACAGCGAGTTCAATTTCACTGAGTCTCGGGTGGAGACAGCCTGGCCATCATTACGCCATTCGTGCAGGTCGGAACTTACCCGACAAGGAATTTCGCTACCTTAGGACCGTTATAGTTACGGCCGCCGTTTACCGGGGCTTCGATCAAGAGCTTCGCGTTGCCGCTAACCCCATCAATTAACCTTCCGGCACCGGGCAGGCGTCACACCGTATACGTCCACTTTCGTGTTTGCACAGTGCTGTGTTTTTAATAAACAGTTGCAGCCAGCTGGTATCTTCGACTGATTTCAGCTCCACCCGCAGGGGCTTCACCTACATATCAGCGTGCCTTCTCCCGAAGTTACGGCACCATTTTGCCTAGTTCCTTCACCCGAGTTCTCTCAAGCGCCTTGGTATTCTCTACCTGACCACCTGTGTCGGTTTGGGGTACGATTTGATGTTACCTGATGCTTAGAGGCTTTTCCTGGAAGCAGGGCATTTGTTACTTCAGCACCGTAGTGCCTCGTCATCACACCTCAGCGTTAATAAGGTACCGGATTTACCTGGAACCTCCGCCTACATGCTTAAACCGGGACAACCGTCGCCCGGCTAACATAGCCTTCTCCGTCCCCCCTTCGCAGTAACACCAAGTACAGGAATATTAACCTGTTTCCCATCGACTACGCCTTTCGGCCTCGCCTTAGGGGTCGACTCACCCTGCCCCGATTAACGTTGGACAGGAACCCTTGGTCTTCCGGCGAGCGGGCTTTTCACCCGCTTTATCGTTACTTATGTCAGCATTCGCACTTCTGATACCTCCAGCACCCCTCACAGGACACCTTCAACGGCTTACAGAACGCTCCCCTACCCAACAACGCATAAGCGTCGCTGCCGCAGCTTCGGTGCATGGTTTAGCCCCGTTACATCTTCCGCGCAGGCCGACTCGACCAGTGAGCTATTACGCTTTCTTTAAATGATGGCTGCTTCTAAGCCAACATCCTGGCTGTCTGTGCCTTCCCACATCGTTTCCCACTTAACCATGACTTTGGGACCTTAGCTGGCGGTCTGGGTTGTTTCCCTCTTCACGACGGACGTTAGCACCCGCCGTGTGTCTCCCGTGATAACATTCTTCGGTATTCGTAGTTTGCATCGGGTTGGTAAGCCGGGATGGCCCCCTAGCCGAAACAGTGCTCTACCCCCGAAGATGAGTTCACGAGGCGCTACCTAAATAGCTTTCGGGGAGAACCAGCTATCTCCCGGTTTGATTGGCCTTTCACCCCCAGCCACAAGTCATCCGCTAATTTTTCAACATTAGTCGGTTCGGTCCTCCAGTTAGTGTTACCCAACCTTCAACCTGCCCATGGCTAGATCACCGGGTTTCGGGTCTATACCCTGCAACTTAACGCCCAGTTAAGACTCGGTTTCCCTTCGGCTCCCCTATACGGTTAACCTTGCTACAGAATATAAGTCGCTGACCCATTATACAAAAGGTACGCAGTCACCCCATAAAGAGGCTCCCACTGCTTGTACGTACACGGTTTCAGGTTCTTTTTCACTCCCCTCGCCGGGGTTCTTTTCGCCTTTCCCTCACGGTACTGGTTCACTATCGGTCAGTCAGGAGTATTTAGCCTTGGAGGATGGTCCCCCCATATTCAGACAGGATACCACGTGTCCCGCCCTACTCTTCGAGTTCACAGCCTGTGTGCTTTCGTGTACGGGACTGTCACCCTGTACCGTGCGACTTTCCAGACGCTTCCACTAACACACAAGCTGATTCAGACTCTGGGCTGCTCCCCGTTCGCTCGCCGCTACTGGGGGAATCTCGGTTGATTTCTTTTCCTCGGGGTACTTAGATGTTTCAGTTCCCCCGGTTCGCCTCGTTAACCTATGTATTCAGTTAACGATAGTGTGTCGGAACACACTGGGTTTCCCCATTCGGACATCGCCGGGTCAAAGGTTCATATCACCTCGCCGGCGCTTTTCGCAGATTAGCACGTCCTTCATCGCCTCTGACTGCCAGGGCATCCACCGTGTACGCTTAGTCGCTTAACCTCACAACCCGAAGATGTTTCTTTCGATTCATCACCGGTTTGCGAAAATTTGAGAGACTCGAACACACATTAACTGTGTGTCGTTTCAATTTTCAGCTTGATCCAGATTTTTAAAGAGCAAATATCTCAAACGTCACCCTAAGATGAGTTTTGAGATATGTCGGCAGGTGACTTTCACTCACGAACCAGCAAGTGGCGTCCCCTAGGGGATTCGAACCCCTGTTACCGCCGTGAAAGGGCGGTGTCCTGGGCCTCTAGACGAAGGGGACACTGAAGTCTCAATCGCAAGACGCCTTGCTATTTACTTTTCATCAGACAATCTGTGTGGACACTACAAAGGCAGGTTCTTTAAGGTAAGGAGGTGATCCAACCGCAGGTTCCCCTACGGTTACCTTGTTACGACTTCACCCCAGTCATGAATCACAAAGTGGTAAGCGCCCTCCCGAAGGTTAAGCTACCTACTTCTTTTGCAACCCACTCCCATGGTGTGACGGGCGGTGTGTACAAGGCCCGGGAACGTATTCACCGTAGCATTCTGATCTACGATTACTAGCGATTCCGACTTCATGGAGTCGAGTTGCAGACTCCAATCCGGACTACGACGCACTTTATGAGGTCCGCTTGCTCTCGCGAGTTCGCTTCTCTTTGTATGCGCCATTGTAGCACGTGTGTAGCCCTACTCGTAAGGGCCATGATGACTTGACGTCATCCCCACCTTCCTCCAGTTTATCACTGGCAGTCTCCTTTGAGTTCCCGGCCGGACCGCTGGCAACAAAGGATAAGGGTTGCGCTCGTTGCGGGACTTAACCCAACATTTCACAACACGAGCTGACGACAGCCATGCAGCACCTGTCTCAGAGTTCCCGAAGGCACCAATCCATCTCTGGAAAGTTCTCTGGATGTCAAGAGTAGGTAAGGTTCTTCGCGTTGCATCGAATTAAACCACATGCTCCACCGCTTGTGCGGGCCCCCGTCAATTCATTTGAGTTTTAACCTTGCGGCCGTACTCCCCAGGCGGTCGACTTAACGCGTTAGCTCCGGAAGCCACGCCTCAAGGGCACAACCTCCAAGTCGACATCGTTTACGGCGTGGACTACCAGGGTATCTAATCCTGTTTGCTCCCCACGCTTTCGCACCTGAGCGTCAGTCTTTGTCCAGGGGGCCGCCTTCGCCACCGGTATTCCTCCAGATCTCTACGCATTTCACCGCTACACCTGGAATTCTACCCCCCTCTACAAGACTCTAGCCTGCCAGTTTCGAATGCAGTTCCCAGGTTGAGCCCGGGGATTTCACATCCGACTTGACAGACCGCCTGCGTGCGCTTTACGCCCAGTAATTCCGATTAACGCTTGCACCCTCCGTATTACCGCGGCTGCTGGCACGGAGTTAGCCGGTGCTTCTTCTGCGGGTAACGTCAATTGCTGTGGTTATTAACCACAACACCTTCCTCCCCGCTGAAAGTACTTTACAACCCGAAGGCCTTCTTCATACACGCGGCATGGCTGCATCAGGCTTGCGCCCATTGTGCAATATTCCCCACTGCTGCCTCCCGTAGGAGTCTGGACCGTGTCTCAGTTCCAGTGTGGCTGGTCATCCTCTCAGACCAGCTAGGGATCGTCGCCTAGGTGAGCCATTACCCCACCTACTAGCTAATCCCATCTGGGCACATCTGATGGCAAGAGGCCCGAAGGTCCCCCTCTTTGGTCTTGCGACGTTATGCGGTATTAGCTACCGTTTCCAGTAGTTATCCCCCTCCATCAGGCAGTTTCCCAGACATTACTCACCCGTCCGCCACTCGTCACCCGAGAGCAAGCTCTCTGTGCTACCGTTCGACTTGCATGTGTTAGGCCTGCCGCCAGCGTTCAATCTGAGCCATGATCAAACTCTTCAATTTAAGTTTGATGCTCGTGAATTAAACTTCGTAATGAATTACGTATGTTCACTCAGAGACTTGGTATTCATTTTTTGTCCGAAGACATTAAGAATCCATGTCACTTTGAGTGCCCACACAGATTGTCTGATAAATTGTTAAAGAGCAGTGCCGCTTCGTTTTCGCTGCGGCGCGGGGTGTGCATATTACGCTTTCCCGCTTCAGAGTCAAGCATTTATTTTCGCTTATCTCTGCTGACCCGGCGGCGTGTGTGCCGTTGTTCCGTGTCAGTGGAGGCGCATTATAGGGAGTTATTCTGAAGTGACAAGAGGAAATTCAAAAAAAGTTTCTGTCCGTGTTTTTTTTCACCAACAGGGGTGAAATCAAGCTACAAATTGTTCTATTTGATGTATCTGCAACCACAATAACACCCGAGGTGGCATAATTATCAGCATGAATCTTTAAGGAATAAACGCGATGCCATTAAGCGCACAACAACTGGCTGCCCAAAAAAACCTGTCGTATGTGCTGGCAGAAAAACTGGCTCAGCTGATTTTAGCGGGTAAATATGCCCCGGGGAGCATCCTGCCGGGTGAAATGGAGTTGGGTGAGCAGTTTGGGGTGAGCCGTACCGCCGTTCGCGAAGCGGTGAAAACCTTAACGGCAAAAGGCATGGTGCTTCCGCGTCCTCGCATTGGTACGCGTGTGATGCCACAGAGCAACTGGAACTTCCTCGATCAGGAACTGCTCTCATGGTGGATGACGGAAGATAACTTTCATCAGGTCGTCGATCACTTCCTGGTGATGCGCAGCAGTCTTGAACCTCAGGCCTGCCTCCTTGCCGCCACGCTCGGGACGGCAGAACAGAAAGCGCAGCTCAATGCCCTGATGGAAGAGATGGTGTTCCTGAAAAAACACTTCAATCGCGAACGCTGGATTGAGGTTGATATGGCCTGGCATGAACACATCTATATGATGAGCGCCAATCCGTTCCTGACATCCTTTGCCTCTTTATTCCATTCGGTATACCACACCTACTTTACCTCTATTACACAAGACGAAGTGGTAAAGCTGGATTTGCACCAGGCGATTGTTGATGCCATTCAGGAGAGCGACGGGCAGCGAGCCCAGGATGCATGCCAGGCATTGCTGGCCGCGCCAACCCACCAGCAGGTACATAAATGAGAGAGAAAAAAGCGCGCAGCATGGCCGGATTGCCGTGGATTGCAGCCATGGCGTTCTTTATGCAGGCACTGGATGCCACCATCCTCAACACAGCGCTACCCGCGATTGCACAAAGCCTTAACCGATCCCCGCTGGCGATGCAGTCCGCCATCATCAGTTATACCCTGACTGTCGCGATGCTCATTCCGGTGAGCGGCTGGCTGGCTGACCGCTTCGGCACCCGCAAAATATTCATGCTGGCCGTGACGCTCTTTACGCTCGGCTCTCTGGCCTGTGCGCTGTCAACGTCTCTTACAGAGCTGGTCATCTTCCGTGTTCTTCAGGGCGTTGGCGGGGCAATGATGATGCCCGTGGCGCGTCTGGCGTTACTGCGCGCCTATCCGCGCAGCGAACTGCTTCCTGTGCTCAACTTTGTCACGATGCCCGGCCTGGTCGGCCCCATACTGGGTCCGGTTCTCGGCGGGGTATTCGTCACCTGGGCAAGCTGGCACTGGATCTTCCTGATTAATATTCCCATTGGCGTCGCGGGGCTGCTTTATGCCCGCAAATATATGCCGAACTTCACCACCCCAAGACGCCGTTTCGATATGCGTGGTTTTTTCCTGTTTGGCCTGAGCCTGGTGCTCTTCTCCAGTGGGATGGAGCTGTTTGGTGAGAAGATCGTGGCGACATGGATTGCACTCTCCGTCATCCTCGGCGGTATTTTGCTGTTCCTTCTTTATATACGTCATGCACGCCATCACCCTACGCCGTTAATTTCTCTGTCGCTGTTTAACACCCGAACGTTTTCCGTGGGGATTGCGGGCAACATTGCCTCACGCCTGGGGACGGGCTGCGTGCCGTTCCTGATGCCATTGATGCTGCAGGTGGGTTTCGGCTACCCGGCTCTGATTGCCGGTTGCATGATGGCACCCACGGCGATGGGCTCTATTCTGGCCAAATCAACCGTCACGCAGGTGTTGCGCTGGTTTGGCTATCGTAAGACGCTGGTAGGTGTAACGGTCTTTATCGGGCTGATGATCGCGCAGTTCTCCCTGCAATCCGCCTCTTTACCGGTCTGGATGCTGATCCTGCCCCTGTTTGTGCTGGGAATGGCAATGTCGACACAGTTCACGTCGATGAACACCATCACCCTCGCCGACCTGACCGACGATAACGCCAGTAGCGGCAACAGCGTGCTGGCAGTGACTCAGCAGTTGTCGATCAGTCTGGGGGTGGCCGTCAGTGCGGCGGTACTGCGGTTTTATGAAGGTTTTGACAGCGCGAACACCGTCGAACAGTTCCACTATACCTTTATTACCATGGGCGCACTCACCGTCGTGTCGGCGTTGGTCTTTATGCTGTTAAAACCCAAAGATGGCCGCAACCTGATCAAAGAGCGCCACAAAGCAAAGGCTAAACCGAACCCCGTTCCATCAGAACAGGAGTAAGCTGCAGACGTTGCTGCTGAAGGCCGGGCTCGGCCATTCGGTGGATAAGCACATCGATGGCCAGCTCGCCCAGTTCATCTTTTGGCTGATGAATCGTGGTGAGCGGCGGCGTCATGTAGCGGGCCAGTTCAATGTCATCGTAACCAATCACCGCCATATCGTGTGGAACACGCAGTCCCGCCTGATATAACGCCTGATACGCGCCAAACGCCATCGCATCGTTGCCGATAAACACAGCCTGCGGACGCTGCGCTTGCGACAGCAGTTTCTGCATAGCTTCAAAGCCGCCGTTAAATTCGAAATCACCGGTAATACGGTAGCCATCCGGAACAGTAAGCCCCGCCCGCGCCATCGCAGAAAGATACCCCTCAAGACGCAAACGCGCCGGGGTTTTATCCAGGGGGCCGGTAATGCAGGCGATGCGGGTATAGCCTTTATCGATCAGATACTGGGTGGCCATGTCACCTCCCAGCAGCGAGTTATCCTGAATGAGATCGCTGGTACCGTCGAACGGCGCCCAGTCCATCATCACCGTGGGAATAGAAGGGTAGCGCTGAATAATCTCTTTCGAGGGCTGATGTGTTTCGGTACACAGTAGCAGTAACCCGTCGACGCGTTTTTGCATCAGCGTCTCCAGGTTGCGGTTCATTCGCTGCTCATCCCCTTCGGTATTGCACAGCACCAGGCTGTAACCACGCTCGAAGCAGCTGCGTTCGACACCGCGAACAAGTTCAGAATAAAAGGGGTTGGTACTGGCGGTGATCAGCATGCCGATGGTGCGCGTCTGGTTGAGCTTGAGGCTGCGCGCCAGCGCGGACGGCGCATAGTTGAGATCTTTAACCGCGGCTTCGACTTTTTCCCGAATAGCCTCGCTAACGAAGCGATCGTTATTAATGACGTGGGAGACTGTCGACGTAGAAACGCCCGCCTGGCGGGCGACATCTTTCATTGTGGCCAAGCGTTACCCCTGCTGACTTAAGAATTCATCAATCTCTTTACGCCACGGAACGGAAGGCTGGGCACCTTTGCGCGTTACGGCAATCGCCGCGGCGGCATGGGCAAAGCGGATAGCATCATCCATTCTCTTGCCTTCCAGCAGCGCAGTCACCAATGCACCGTTAAAGGTATCTCCCGCCGCGATGGTATCAATCGCCTTAACCTTAAAGCCCGGCACGCGACGGCCTTCCCCGTTTACGCTGGCCCACACTCCACGGCTGCCAAGGGTAATGATAACGGTGCCGATGCCTTTATCGTGCAGCACTTTCGCCGCCCGCGCGGCGTCGTCATCATTTTCAACGCGAACGCCTGTCAGTTTCTCCGCTTCAGTTTCGTTCGGGGTAATGATATCCACCAGCGCCAGCAGCTCGTCTGATAATACCCGCGCAGGCGCAGGATTGAGTACGACAGTGGTATGATTTTGATGCGCTATCTCTGCGGCCGCCAGGACGCTTTCAACGGGTGATTCCAGCTGCATCAGAAGCGCTTCGGCATTCGCGATGATCTCGCGCTGTGCGTCCACCCGCTCAGTGGTCAGCGCGGCGTTAGCCCCCGCATGAATACCGATGACATTCTCACCTTCCGCGTTGACGAAAATCAGCGCCACGCCGGTTGATTCCCCTTCGACAACGCTGACAGGCGCAATATCAATGTTATCGCTGGCCAGCTGTTTGCGTACGCGCTCACCGGTATCGTCATCACCCGTGCAGGCAATAAAGGCGATCTTCGCCCCACTGCGTCCTGCGGCGACGGCCTGGTTGGCGCCCTTACCGCCGAATGCCACCTGATACTGATTACCGGTGACGGTTTCGCCCGGTGTCGGGAACGATTCAAGGTTAAGAATGTGATCGGCATTGATACTGCCAAGGACGACAAGATTGCCTGCGGTTTTCATGGTTGAGGTGTCCATCTGAGAGCGCCACCGGTGTGACCCGGTGGCGTATGCCACACTTTTCTTTATAGGGTGTCCCTCAGGCAGCCAGCGACTGCCTGATTCGCCTTTTACTGCTTGATGACCAGTTTCAGGTCAACAGGATATTTGGCCTGAACTTTTTCGCCCTTCAGCACTTTATCAGCAGTCTGCACGCCCGTTGCGCCGATCTGCTCAGGCAGCTGAGCGATGGTCGCCGCCAGTTTGCCATCTTTTACTGCTTTTTCACCATCCGGCGTGCCGTCAAATCCGACAACCATCACATCAGATTTACCTGCGGTCTGCAGAGCACGCAGCGCGCCCAGCGCCATTTCGTCGTTCTGTGCAAACACAGCCTGCACGTCAGGGTGCGCGGTCAGCAGGTTCTGCATCACGTTCAGACCTTTCGTGCGGTCGAAGTCAGCAGGCTGGCTGGCCAGTACGTTAAATTTGTGCGCTGCAACAGCCTGCTGGAAGCCTTCACCACGCTCACGCGCCGCTGACGTACCGGCAATACCCTGCAGTTCGATAACTTTCGCGCCTTCACCCGCTTTCTTCGCGATGTAGTCACCCGCGATTTTGCCACCCAGAACGTTATCAGAAGCGATGTGGCTGACTACGTCGCCTTTCGTCGCCTGACGGTCAAGGGTGATGACCGGGATCTTCGCCTGGTTTGCCATCTTCAAGGCGTTACCCACAGCGTCAGAATCCGTTGGGTTGATCAGCAGGATTTTGGTGCCACGTACGGTTAAGTCCTGAACGTTTGCCAGCTCTTTCGCCGGGTTGTTCTGAGAGTCCAGCACCACCAGGTTGTAGCCCAGTTTGTCAGCTTCTTTCTGTGCACCGTCCTTCAGAGAGACGAAGAACGGGTTGTTCAGCGTGGAGATAACCAGCGCGATGGTGTCTTTCGCCATTGCGTTAGCACTTACGGTTGCGCTCAGCGCGACAGCAGAAACCAGGGTAGCCAGTTTTTTCATGTTCATATCTAAGATGTCCTGTAGTGTCGTCAGTTACTGTTTTTTGTTGTCTACCAGAACCGCCAGCAAAATCACCACTGCTTTAACGATCATCTGGTAATAGGAGGAAACACCTAATAAATTCAAACCATTATTCAGGAAACCAAGGATCAGTGCGCCGATCAATGTCCCAACAATGCGACCTTTACCGCCCGCAAGACTCGTACCGCCCAGAACGACTGCCGCAATGGCATCCAGCTCATACCCCGTCCCCGCCGTTGGCTGCGCAGAAGAGAGGCGCGCCACTTCGATGATGCCTGCCAGAGAGGCCAGCAGACCACACAGCGAATAGACGATGATTTTGACTTTATTGACGCTGATCCCGGACAGACGCGTTGCCGCTTCGTTACCGCCCAGCGCATAGATATAACGACCCAGACGGGTGTGATGCAGCATGTACCACGCCGCGAGGAAAACGATAGCCATGATCCAGACCGGCGTCGGGATACCCAGCGGACGACCAATACCGAACCAGCCAAACAGATCGGCGTTATCCGTAAAGCCGGTATTTACCGGACTGCCGTTGGTGTAAACCATGGTGACACCGCGCAGCAAGAGCATCATGACCAGCGTCGCAATGAACGCCTGAACGCGACCTTTCGCCACAATCACACCGGTCACGGCACCAATTGCCGCCCCAAGTGCCAGCGCAGCTGCAACGGCCACCAGCGCGTTGACCTCAATCCCTACAATTGAAGCCGCAACCGCACCGGTGAGCGCCAGCAGGGAACCGACGGACAGATCGATACCCGACGTCAAAATCACCAGCGTCATCCCTACCGCCATAATGGCGTTAACCGACGTCTGCTGAAGAATATTGAACAGGTTATTAACGGTAAAAAAGTTTGGGCTCATGGTCGAAACAATCGCGATCAACACCAGCAGGGCAATCAGCGATTTTTGTTCCAGCAGCCATGCCTTTGTGAAATAACGGCGACCAGAAACAGCCTGGGTAGTCATCTTCTTACTCCTGATTCACGCGATTAAGCTTGCCCACAGCGGCAGCCATCAGAACTTCCTGGGTGGCCTGCTCGCGAGTGAATTCACCACCGAGATGCCCTTCATGCATGACGATAATGCGATCGCTCATGCCTAATACTTCTGGCATCTCGGAAGAGACCAGAATGATGCTCAGGCCGTCGGCCTTGAACTGGTTAATCAGCTGATAGATCTCTTTCTTGGCCCCCACGTCCACGCCGCGGGTTGGCTCATCAAGGATCAGCACTTTCGGGCGCGTCATCAGACCGCGTGCAATGGCCACTTTTTGCTGATTACCACCGGACAACAGACCAATCGCCTGCTCCATCGACGGCGTTTTAACGTTGAAGAGACGGATAAAATCGCTGACCGCCTGCTGTTCATCTTTGTGCTTCAGGCTGCCACCGCTGCGGCTGAAATAGCGCAGGGCAGTAAGCGACATGTTCTCTTTTACCGACATCCCCAGCACTAAGCCGTCACGCTTGCGGTCTTCAGAGATATAGACGATGCCGTTTGCCAGGCCATCCTGTGGAGAGCGAGTCACTACCTCATGACCGTCGAGCGTGACATAACCGCTGGTACGCGGCAGTGCGCCATAGAGCACTTTCATCAGCTCGGTACGGCCTGCCCCCATTAACCCCGCCACGCCAAGGATCTCCCCCTGGCGCAGGGTAAAGGTGACATCGTTCACGCCCGGGCCACAGAGGTTATCCACCTTAAGGCGGATCTCACCCGGTGCTTTGTCCAGATGCGGATACTGGTCTTCGAGCTTACGTCCCACCATCATTTCGATAAGGGTATCTTCGGTCAGCGTGGCGACTTCGCGCTCGGCAATGAATTGCCCGTCGCGGAAGACCGTTACGTCGTCGCAGATCTCGAAAATCTCTTTCATACGGTGAGAGATATAGACAATCCCGCGTCCCTGCGATTTCAGCTCGCGGATAACGAGGAATAAAGATTCGGTTTCGGTATCGGTCAGCGCGTCCGTCGGTTCATCCATAATGATGACCTTCGACTCAAAGCTCAGCACCTTCGCGATTTCAACCATCTGCTGATCGCCAATGGAGAGGTCGCCCACCAGACGGTCGCTCTTGAAGCGCAGGTTTAGCTTCGCTAGCAGTTTGTCCGCTTCGGCATACATCGTTTTCCAGTCGATTTTGCCAAACCGGTTAACGAACTCACGTCCGAGGAAGATGTTTTCCGCAATGCTGAGCTGCGGGATCAGGTTCAGCTCCTGGTGGATAATACCGATACCCGCATCCTGGGAGGATTTCGGGCCGTTGAACGTGGTCTCTTTACCCAGCCACAGCAGCGAGCCGGCATCGCGTTGATAGATACCGGTCAGCACTTTCATCATGGTGGATTTGCCGGCCCCGTTTTCGCCCACCAGCGCCATTACGCGTCCGGGATAAACGTTCAGAGCCGCGCCAGAGAGGGCTTTTACGCCCGGGAACGCTTTATCGATCCCTTTCAGTTGCAGTAATGCGTCCATGATGGCCTCAGAAGGTGACGCCAGCACAGAGAATGATATTCGCATACGGGGAACACTCCCCGCTGCGAATCACCGCCTGACTGTCTGCGGTTTGTTGTTTGAATTGCTCGTGCGTTGTGTAACGAATTTCTATGGTGTTTCCCTGGTGTTGTTGCAGTTGCTCAATGTGGCTGAGCAGCGTTTCGTGGAGTTGCGGATTATGGTGTTTAATTTCCGTCGCGAGAATGGCCGCCTCAACCTGCATCTCCGCCGTCACCACGTCCAGTACCTGCATAAACGAGGGCACGCCCTGCGTTAACGCCATATCAATACGGGTTGTGCTGCGCGGAACCGGTAAGCCTGCATCGCAAACCACCAGCGTATCGGTATGTCCAAGACGGGAAATAACCGATGAGATTTCTGCGTTAAGAACGGTGCCTTTCTTCATTTTCTTGCTCCACTAGCGAAACGTTTCGCTGAAATCAGTTTAGTCTTAACGGTGTTCAGAAAACCACCATGACATAACAGATTTGTGATCGGCGTCGAAACGTTTCGCTACGTGAAATGAGAAGGCGATAAATGCAAAAACGGTAACCCTTTGGTTACCGCTTTTTTAGGGTTGCACCCTCTCCATCCGGGAGAGGGCATCAGGCCACACGAGGACCTAGATTTCGACCTGCGTTCCCAGCTCAATCACACGGTTAGGCGGGATCTCAAACTGGTCAGGCGCGCGAAGGGCGTTACGCTGCAGGATAAGGTACAACTTGCCGCGCAGACGCAAATACCAGGGGCGCTTGCCAATAATCAGCGACTCGTGGGACATAAAGAACGAGGTCTCCATCATGCGACAGCTCAGACCTTCCAGACCGCAGCGATGGAATACCTCTTCGACGTTTGGTGTCTCACGCCAGCCGTAGCTTGCCACGACGCGCCAGAAGGTCGGCGACAGTTGCTCGATTTGCACGCGGCGGACATTGTGGACGTACGGGGCATCTTCGGTGCGCAGGGTCAGCAGGATCACGCGCTCGTGCAGCACTTTGTTGTGCTTGAGGTTATGCATCAGCGCAAACGGGATAACGTTCAGCGCACGCGACATATACACCGCGGTGCCCGGCACGCGGACCGGCGGCGATTTCTCCAGCGAGGCAATCATAGCCTCCAGGGAGTTACCGTGCTCATGCATACGGCGCAGAAGGCGGAAACGTTCGCTTTTCCACGTGGTCATGACAATGAACATCACCAGACCGAGCGTCAACGGCAGCCAGCCACCGGAGACAATCTTGTCGAGGTTGGCGGAGAACAGCGGCACGTCAATGCACAGGAAGCCGACCAGAATCATCATCACGAGGAATTTGTTCCAGTGCCAGTTTCGGTACGCTACCGTGGTGGAGAGCAGCGAGGTCAGTACCATCGTACCGGTTACCGCAATACCGTACGCCGCCGCCAGGTTGCTGGAGTGCTCGAAGCTGACGATGACAATCACCACGGCGAAATAGAGCAGCCAGTTGATGAACGGAATGTAAATCTGGCCCGACTCCATCTCGGAGGTATGGATAATGCGCATAGGCGAGAGATACCCCAGACGCACGGCCTGACGTGTCAGAGAGAACACGCCTGAAATTACCGCCTGCGAGGCAATAACGGTCGCCAGCGTCGCCAGAATCAGCATGGGCACCAGCGCCCAGTCCGGAGCCAGCAGGAAGAATGGGTTCTTAATCGCCTCCGGGTTTTGCAGCAGCAGCGCACCCTGACCGAAATAGTTCAGCACCAGCGACGGCAGGACCACTAAAAACCACGCCACGCGGATAGGCAGTTTCCCGAAGTGCCCCATATCGGCATACAGCGCCTCAACACCGGTGATGGAGAGCACGACGGCACCGAGCGCGACGAAGGAAACCACTTTGTATTCAAGGAAGAAATGCACGGCCCAGTAAGGGTTCAGCGCATGCAGCACATCCGGGTTAGCAATAATGCTGCGTAAACCGAGTGCCGCCAGGACCAGGAACCAGGCCAGCATAATCGGAGCGAACAGCTTGCCCACCAGCCCGGTGCCGTGCTTCTGGATGATGAACAGCAGCGTCAGGACAAGGATCGCCAGCGGAACAACCCACGAATCAAGCTGTGGCGCGATAATTTCCAGCCCCTCTATCGCCGAGAGAACCGAAATCGCGGGCGTAATGACGACTTCCCCATAGAAGAAGCTGCCGCCAATCAGGCCGATAATGACCAGCACCGACGTCATTCTGGCGGAGGTATTCCGCCCGGCAAGGGACATCAGAGTCAGGATCCCCCCTTCACCGGCGTTATCTGCACGCATAACGAAGGAGAGGTATTTCACTGAAACCACCAGGATCAGCAGCCAGAAGATGAGGGACAGGAAGCCAAAGACGGCATCGCGCTCAACACCAAAACCAAACTGACCGGACAGACATTCACGAAGCGTATAAAGCGGGCTGGTGCCGATATCACCGTAGACAACCCCGATCGCCGCAAGCGTTATTGCGGGTAATGATTGCTTATTATCAGTGCTCATAGACTAGTCTTTTCGTTTAAATAACAAATGTGTGCTTAGTCCCTTGGCCCACAAAAAGCGCACAGTATGCACGATTCAATGCAAAATCGTACCCCTAAATGCAACCGCATTAATGTAGCGCAAAGAAAATAGCGCCGCACTTCAGTCTATTACCAGCCCTGACTGAAACGTCTATACTCGCTTCAATTGGCCGCCACGACGGCGAAAGGATGCAAAACTATTATGGCTCACTCACATTTAATAGCAGAAAGAATTTCCCGCCTCAGCGGCGCGCTGGAAAAAGGCCTTTTCGAGCGTAGCCACGCCATTCGCCTCTGTTTACTGGCGGCATTGAGCGGTGAAAGCGTCTTTCTGCTTGGTCCTCCGGGCATCGCCAAAAGCCTGATTGCCCGCCGGCTGAAATTTGCCTTTCAGAACGCCCGCGCTTTCGAATACCTGATGACCCGCTTTTCCACCCCAGAAGAAGTTTTCGGCCCGCTTTCCATTCAGGCGCTGAAAGATGAGGGGCGCTATCAGCGCCTGACTGAGGGGTATCTTCCGGAAGCGGAAATTGTTTTTCTTGATGAGATCTGGAAAGCAGGGCCGGCAATTCTGAACACCCTGCTCACGGCGATAAACGAACGCCGATTCCGCAACGGTGCCAGCGAAGAGAAAATCCCGATGCGCCTGCTGGTGGCGGCCTCTAACGAACTCCCGGAAGCCGACAGCAGCCTTGAAGCGCTGTATGACCGCATGCTGATCCGCCTGTGGCTCGACAAAGTGCAGGATAAATCCAACTTCCGCTCGATGCTGGTCAGCCAGCAGGATGAGAATGAAAACCCGGTCCCCGCTTCGCTGCAGGTCACGGATGAGGAGTATTACCAGTGGCAGGAGGATATCGGCAAAATCACACTGCCGGATTCGGTGTTTGAGCTGATCTATCTGCTGCGCCAGCAGCTCGATTTACTGCCTTCTGCGCCGTATGTCTCCGACCGTCGCTGGAAAAAAGCGATCCGCCTGCTGCAGGCCAGCGCCCTGTTCAGCGGCCGCGATGCCGTTGCGCCAATCGATCTGATCCTTTTAAAAGATTGCCTCTGGCACGATGCGGAAGGCATGAACCTGATGCAGCAGCAGCTTGACGTATTGATGACCGGACACGCCTGGGGCCAGCAGTCGATGCTCAACCAGCTCGGGGCAATTGCCCAACGGCGTATTCAGCTGCAGCAACAACAAAGCGACAAAACAGCGCTGAAAGTAAACCGCCTTGGCGGCATGTTCGCCCGCAAAGCGCATTATGAGCTGCCGTCCGAACTGACCAGTACAACGCTGACGCTCCTGCTTCAGCAGCCCCTTAAGCTGCATGATATGCAGGTGGTCCATATCACCGTGGAACGAGAACCACTGGCTCAGTGGCTTGATAAGGGCGGGGAGATCCGCGGCAAACTTAACGGCATCGGTTTTGCCCAGCCGCTGACCCTGGAAGTGGACAGCAGCCAGCATCTGGTGATCCGCGACGTCAGCCTGCAGGGATCGCGTCTTGCGCTTCCGGGAACCGCCTCTGACAGCGTGCCGGAAGAGATTAAACACCAGCTTGAAGCGCTGGATACGGAATGGCACCAGCAACATACGCGCTTCAGCGAGCAGCAAAAATGCCTCTTTATTCATAGCGACTGGTTAGGTCGCATCGAAGCCAGCCTGCAGGATGTCAGCGCGCAGATCAAACAGGCTCGTCAATGCTAACGCTGGATACGCTTAACGTCATGCTGGCCGTCAGCGAAGAGGGGTTGATCGAAGAGGTGGTCATCACCCTTCTGGCCTCCCCGCAGCTGGCGGCTTTTTTTGAAAAATTCCCGCGGCTCAAAAAGGCGATGACCGACGATCTCCCGCGCTGGCGCGAAAACCTGCGTCAGCGGTTCAAAGAGACCGAAGTCCCCCCTGAATTAACTGACGAGGTGGCCTGCTATCAGCAGTGCCAGCGGCTCTCTACGTCACAGTTTATCGCCCAGCTCCCGCAAACCCTGACGTTACTCGACACGGTACACTCTCCGTTTGCCAGCCAGGCGCGAGCGCTGGTCACGGATAACGCCACGTTTACCCCCGCGCTACACACCCTCTTTTTACAACGCTGGCGCCTCAGCCTGGTGGTGCAGGCCACAACGTTGAACCAGCAGTTGCTGGATGAGGAGCGTGAACAGCTGCTTAGCGAAGTGCAGGAACGCATGACCTTAAGCGGTCAGCTGGAGCAGGTGCTGGTGGAAAATGAAAACGCCGCCGGGCGTCTTTGGGATATGAGCGCTGGTCAGCTGCGGCGCGGAGATTACCAGCTCATCGTCAAGTACGGCGATTTTCTGGCACAGCAGCCAGAGCTGATGAAGCTTGCCGAACAGCTGGGTCGCTCACGGGAGGCAAAATCGGTCCCAAAGAAAGATGCCCCAATGGAGACCTTCCGCACCCTGGTCCGTGAACCGGCCACCGTGCCTGAGCAGGTGGATGGGCTCCAGCAAAGCGACGATATTTTGCGCCTGCTGCCCACGGAGCTGAGTACGCTGGGGATGACCGAGCTTGAGTACGAGTTTTATCGCCGGCTGGTGGAAAAACAGCTTCTGACCTACCGGTTGCATGGCGAAGCCTGGCGTGAAAAGCTCAGCCAGCGCCCGGTCATCCATCAGGATTTTGACGAACAGCCGCGCGGGCCTTTTATTGTGTGCGTGGATACGTCCGGCTCGATGGGAGGGTTTAACGAACAGTGCGCGAAAGCGTTCTGCCTGGCTCTGATGCGCGTGGCGCTCGCCGATCGACGTCGCTGCTTCATCATGCTCTTTTCCAGCGAAGTTGTGGGGTATGAACTGACACATCAGCAGGGTATTGAGCAGGCGATCCGCTTTTTAAGCCAGCGCTTTCGTGGCGGTACCGATCTGGCCAGCTGTTTTCGAAGCATCGTTGAGCGGATGCAGGGCGGAGACTGGTATGACGCTGACGCCGTGGTCATCTCCGATTTTATTGCCCAGCGGCTACCGGATGACGTGGTGAATAAAGTGAAGGAGCTACAGCGAGTGCACCAGCACCGTTTCCATGCTGTGGCGATGTCTGCCCATGGAAAGCCCGGCATCATGCGCATCTTCGATCATATCTGGCGCTTTGATACCGGGTTACGTAGCCGCCTGCTAAGACGCTGGCAGCGCTAATTACAGAAGAGATTCAACGCGATCGCGTACCTGTTGTGGCCAGACACCGCACTGCACCTGACCAATATGAGGCAGCTGCAACAGCAGCATGGTCAGACGAGACTGGCCAATACCGCCGCCAATGGTCTGCGGCATCTCTCCGCGCAGCAACGCCTGGTGCCACTCCAGCGTGAGGCGATCTTCATCCCCGGTAAGTGCCAGCTGACGCTTCAGGGCGTCAGCATCCACGCGGATCCCCATTGAAGAGAGCTCGAACGCATCTTCCAGCACCGGGTTCCAGACCAGAATATCGCCGTTCAGACCGGCGCGTTCGCCCTCACCCGTCGTGCTCCAGTCATCATAATCCGGCGCACGCACATCATGGCGTTTACCGTCAGACAATTTGCCGCCAATCCCGATCAGGAACACAGCACCCAATTCTTTGGCGATCGCACGCTCACGGCCTTTGGCATCCAGATCGGGATAACGGCTCAGCAGTTCCTGACTGTGGACAAAGTGGATCGATTCCGGCAGGAACGGTGCCAGACCAAACTCTTTGCTCACTGCCGCTTCGGTCGCTTTGATCCCGGCGTAGATCGCCTCTACGGTGGATTTCAGCGTACCGACGTGACGCTCGCCATCGCCCATGACACGCTCCCAGTCCCATTGATCGACGTAGACGGAGTGCATTGGCGTAAGACGGTCTTCATCGGGGCGAAGGGCTTTCATGTGCGTGTAAAGCCCTTCGCCCGCGCTGAAGTCGTGTTGTCCCAGGGTTTGACGTTTCCACTTCGCAAGGGAATGCACCACTTCGAACTGGGAGTCTGGCAGTGTTTTCACTTTCACCTGTACCGCTTTTTCGCATCCAGAAAGGTTGTCCTGCGTCCCGTCACCCACGCGGCTGAGAATGGGCGCCTGGACTTCGATCAGACCAAGCTTGTCTTCCAGCTGACGTGAAAAATGGGATTTAACGAAGCTGATCTGGCGTTGTTTTGCGATGTAAGCGGTTTTCATTATTTATACTCCTGCGTCCTGTTGATAGAGATTAAGCAACAGAAATGGCCTGTTATTCAATAACCCATCAACAAAAAGCCACCTTCACTTTTGATTCATTAAAATAAGGCGCTAGAATAGAGAGATTCATTAATGTTCATAAGAAAAATCTATGGAAAATTATCAGATCGATAATCTGGACCGCGGCATCCTGGAGGCCTTAATGGCCAATGCACGTACTGCCTACGCGGAACTGGCGAAACAGTTTGGCGTCAGTCCGGGCACAATCCACGTCCGCGTGGAAAAGATGAAACAGGCGGGGATTATTACCGGCGCACGTATCGACGTCAGCCCTAAGCAGCTGGGTTATGACGTCTGCTGCTTTATTGGCATTATTCTCAAAAGCGCCAAAGACTATCCGTCAGCCCTGGCGAAGCTCAACGCGCTTGAAGAAGTCACAGAGGCGTACTACACCACCGGGCACTACAGTATCTTTATAAAGGTGATGTGCCGCTCTATTGATGCCCTCCAGCAGGTACTTATCAACAAGATCCAAACAATTGATGAAATTCAGTCCACTGAAACATTGATCTCCCTGCAGAACCCGATCATGCGTACCATCCGCCCCTGATCGGGCAAATTCATTCCCACATTTTCCACAGGTAGATCCCAGCTCGTTCACAGCGTACAATGAGCCCCTCTTTATTTGAGCGAGCGATCAATGGCGGACATTACCCTTATCAGTGGCAGCACCCTGGGCGGCGCGGAATACGTTGCGGAACATCTGGCTGAGAAGCTGGAAGACGCGGGCTTTTCCACCGAAACACTGCACGGCCCGTTGCTTGACGATCTCCCGACTGATGGGGTCTGGCTACTGATCACCTCGACGCACGGCGCAGGCGATCTGCCGGATAATCTGCAACCTTTATATGACGAACTGCTGGAACAGCAGCCTGACCTGTCAAACGTCCGTTTTGGCGCGGTGGGTATCGGCAGTCGTGAATATGACACCTTTTGCGGTGCAATAGAGAAAGTCGAAGCCGCTGTGACTGCCTGTGGGGCAAAACAGCTGGGTGAAACACTGAAGATCAACATCCTCGATCATGACATTCCGGAAGATCCAGCGGAGATCTGGCTGGGTGAATGGAAAAATTTACTCAAAAACGATTAAAGATCGCGCGAACAGATGTGGATAACTCTGGTTAAAAGCTCGTATTAAGCGGTAGTTATCCAAGTTATAACTCTGAGGCTGTTTTGGGCCTGTGTATAAAGTCGCGATCTGATCCCAGCTTATACTGGCCAGGATCACCGATCATTCACAGCAAACGATCCTTTCTAACTGCATGATCTTCATCGTGAGATCGGGCTTATCCACAGAGGTACTCGATCCTAATAAGAGATCACAATAGAACAGATCTCTAAATAAAAAGATCTTCTTTTTAATAGCCCAGGATCCCAATGCTTTCTCGAAAGACTAAAGTTGAGTAGAATCCACGGCCCGGGCTTCAATCCATTTTCATACCGCTTTACGCGAGGCAGACCACCATGTTTTATCAGGATCCTTTTGACGTCATCATCATTGGCGGGGGTCATGCAGGCACTGAGGCCGCAATGGCCGCAGCGCGAATGGGTCAGCAGACCCTGCTTTTGACACACAATATCGACACGCTGGGACAAATGTCCTGTAATCCGGCGATTGGCGGCATTGGGAAAGGACACCTGGTAAAAGAAGTGGATGCACTTGGCGGCCTGATGGCGAAAGCGATCGATCATGCCGGCATCCAGTTTAGGATACTAAACGCGAGCAAAGGTCCCGCTGTGCGCGCTACTCGTGCTCAGGCAGACCGCGTGCTTTACCGTCAGGCGGTACGTACTGCCCTGGAGAATCAGCCAAACCTGATGATCTTCCAGCAGGCGGTAGAAGATCTTATCGTTGAAAACGATCGCGTTGTGGGTGCCGTAACCCAGATGGGCCTCAAGTTCCGCGCGAAAGCCGTCGTACTGACTGTCGGGACCTTCCTGGATGGCAAAATCCATATCGGTCTGGATAACTACAGCGGTGGCCGTGCTGGCGATCCGCCGTCCATTCCGCTGTCTCGTCGTCTGCGTGAACTTCCACTGCGCGTCAGTCGCCTGAAAACAGGCACGCCACCGCGTATTGATGCGCGCACCATTGATTTCAGCGTGCTGGCACAACAGCACGGTGATAACCCCATGCCGGTGTTCTCGTTCATGGGCAATGCGGCTCAACATCCGCAGCAGGTACCGTGCTACATCACGCATACCAACGAAAAAACCCATGACGTGATCCGCAATAACCTTGACCGCAGCCCAATGTACGCTGGCGTGATCGAAGGGATCGGCCCGCGTTACTGTCCGTCGATCGAAGACAAAGTGATGCGCTTTGCCGATCGTAACCAGCACCAGATCTTCCTGGAGCCGGAAGGACTGACGTCAAATGAAATTTACCCGAACGGCATCTCCACCAGCCTGCCGTTCGATGTGCAGATGCAAATTGTTCGCTCAATGCAGGGTATGGAGAACGCGAAAATCGTTCGTCCTGGCTACGCTATTGAGTACGATTTCTTCGATCCGCGTGACCTGAAGCCAACCCTGGAGAGCAAATTCATCCACGGTCTGTTCTTCGCCGGCCAGATTAACGGCACGACCGGTTACGAAGAAGCTGCCGCTCAGGGTCTGCTTGCCGGTCTGAACGCAGCACGCTTCTCTGCGGAGAAAGAGGGCTGGGCACCTGCGCGTTCTCAGGCTTATCTGGGCGTGCTGGTCGACGATCTTTGCACCCTGGGTACCAAAGAACCGTACCGTATGTTTACCTCTCGCGCGGAATATCGCCTGATGCTGCGCGAAGATAACGCCGACCTGCGTCTGACCGAAGTGGGTCGTGAACTGGGTCTGGTGGATGACGAACGCTGGGCGCGCTATAACGAAAAACTGGAACGCATTGAGCAGGAACGTCAGCGCCTGAAAACCACCTGGGTGAATCCACAGGCGGAAACCGCTGCAGAAGTGAATGCTCACTTAACTGCGCCGCTTTCGCGCGAAGCCAGCGGCGAAGACTTGCTGCGTCGCCCTGAAGTGACCTACGAGAACCTGGTGAAACTGACCGCGTTTGCGCCTGGCCTTGAAGACGCTGAAGCGGCTGAACAGGTTGAGATCCAGGTCAAATACGAAGGTTACATCGCGCGTCAGCAGGATGAGATTGAAAAACAGCAGCGCAACGAAAATACGCTGCTGCCGGAAATGCTGGACTACCGTCAGGTGACGGGGCTTTCCAATGAAGTGATCGCCAAGCTGAACGATCACAAGCCTGTGTCGATCGGTCAGGCGTCCCGTATCTCCGGTGTCACACCTGCCGCGATTTCGATTCTGCTGGTGTGGCTGAAAAAGCAAGGTATGCTGCGCCGTAGCGCATAATATCCAGTGCTTTTGGCGGGTGGCGCTTCGCTACCCGCCCTGCTAATTCGTAGGCCCGGTAAGCGCCACCGGGCAATTTATGTCTAAACAGGTACCCACTGTGCTCAATAAACTCTCTCGTCTGCTGGAACAGGCAGGTATTTCGCTCACCGATCACCAGAAAACTCAGCTGGTGGCCTATGTCGATATGCTGAACAAATGGAATAAAGCGTACAACCTGACGTCTGTTCGCGACCCCAACGAGATGCTGGTTCGTCATATCCTCGATAGCATCGTGGTTGCGCCGTATCTCAAAGGGGAGCGCTTTATCGATGTGGGCACAGGTCCTGGCCTGCCGGGGATCCCGCTGTCGATTGTCCGCCCTGAGAGCCATTTCACGCTGCTGGATAGCCTTGGCAAACGCGTCCGTTTTTTACGTCAGGTCCAGCATGAGCTGAAGCTGGAGAACATCGCCCCTGTACAGAGCAGGGTAGAGGCGTTCCCTGCGGAGCCGCCGTTTGACGGTGTTATCAGCCGCGCGTTTGCGTCGCTCAATGATATGGTGAGCTGGTGTAAGCACTTGCCTGCACAAGATGGCCGCTTTTATGCCCTGAAAGGGCAGTTGCCGGGCGATGAAATTGAACAGCTTCCGGAAGGTTTTGCTGTCGAATCCGTTGAGAAATTAAACATTCCTCAGCTTGAGGGTGAACGTCATCTGGTGATAATTAAGCCAAACAATTTTTAAATATTTAATAAAAATTGTGGAATTCGTGCTGTTCTGACCATGTTAAATAACAGCACTAATTCTCGGGTTTTACCGAGGAGAGTTTAACCTCTGTGTTACTAAGGTTTTTCTAACGGTTAACGTAACAGCCATTGTTCAGCATGAAGATAGTCAACATCGAAAATATCAGCCTGCTAAAAGTGGAATACGGCAACCAGAATCGAATGTTAAATATTTATTAAGAATGTCAATAAAAGGTTTTTATTATATACCGGGCTGTTTTGAAAATAGTTACGATAATTTGTCTTTAATTTCATAAAGATGAAATAAACCGATTTGCGTCTTTGATAAATACACCCTTATCGCAAATGTGTGTTTTGTGATCTCGTGCACGCTTTGTAGCCAACGTTTTCGCGCTGTTTGCAGTTTTGGTCGAAGGTCGTGGCTTTCAGGAAAAGTTAAAAAATAGCGGCGGGGAAAAATATTTAAACATTTATTCACCTTTTCGCTACTTAATGTTTGAAATCACGGGTGCGCACCGTATAATTTGACCGCTTTTTGATGCTTGACTCTGAGCCTTAAAGGACGTTTTATACGACACGCGGCATACCTCGAAGGGAGCAGGAGTAAAAACGTGATGTCTGTGTCGCTCTTGAGTAGAAACGTTGCTCGTAAGCTTCTGTTCATTCAGTTTCTGGCTGTGATAGCAAGTGGACTGCTGTTTAGCCTCAAAGACCCCTTCTGGGGCATCTCCGCCGTGTGCGGGGGTTTGGCGGTTGTTCTGCCAAACGTATTGTTTATGATTTTTGCCTGGCGTCATCAGGCGCATACACCCGCCAAAGGCCGTGTGGCCTGGTCCTTCGCTCTCGGTGAAGTGTGTAAGGTGTTGCTGACCTTTGCTCTACTGGTGATGGCGCTGGCGGTTTTGAAAGTGGTATTCATGCCGCTGATAGCAACGTGGGTTTTGGTGCTGGTGGTACAAGTTCTGGCTCCAGCTGTAATCAACAACAAAGGGTAAAAGGCATCATGGCTTCAGAAAATATGACGCCGCAGGATTACATAGGTCACCATCTGAATAACCTTCAGCTGGACCTGCGTACATTCTCGCTGGTGGATCCGCATAACCCCCCGGCCACCTTCTGGACGATCAACATCGACTCCATGTTCTTCTCGGTCGTTTTGGGTCTTCTGTTCCTGGCCATGTTCCGCGGTGTTGCGAAAAGAGCGACCAGCGGTGTTCCAGGGAAATTCCAGACGTTCATCGAAATGATCATCGGCTTCGTCCATGGCAGCGTCAAAGACATGTACCATGGTAAGAGCAAGCTGATTGCTCCGCTGGCCCTGACCGTGTTCGTTTGGGTATTCCTGATGAACCTGATGGACCTGCTGCCAATCGATTTCCTGCCGTGGATTGGCGAACATGTCCTCGGTCTGCCAGCACTGCGCGTGGTGCCGTCCGCTGACGTGAACATCACCCTGTCGATGGCGTTGGGCGTGTTTATCCTGATTCTTTTCTACAGCATCAAAATGAAAGGCGTAAGCGGCTTCGTGAAAGAGCTTACCTTGCAGCCGTTCAACCACTGGGCGTTTATTCCGGTCAACCTGATCCTGGAAGGCGTTAGCCTGCTGTCCAAACCTGTTTCACTGGGTCTGCGACTGTTCGGCAACATGTATGCGGGTGAGCTGATTTTCATTCTGATCGCGGGTCTTCTGCCGTGGTGGTCACAGTGGATTCTGAATGTGCCTTGGGCCATTTTCCACATCCTGATCATTACGCTGCAAGCCTTTATCTTCATGGTTCTGACGATCGTCTATCTGTCGATGGCGTCTGAAGAGCACTGATTTTTTACCAACACTACTACGTTTTAATTGAAACAAACTGGAGACTGTCATGGAAAACCTGAATATGGATCTGCTGTACATGGCTGCCGCTGTGATGATGGGTCTGGCGGCTATCGGTGCTGCGATCGGTATCGGCATCCTCGGGGGCAAATTCCTGGAAGGCGCAGCGCGTCAACCTGATCTGATTCCTCTGCTGCGTACTCAGTTCTTTATCGTTATGGGTCTGGTGGATGCTATCCCAATGATCGCTGTAGGTCTGGGTCTGTACGTGATGTTTGCTGTCGCGTAGTAGTAGTTTTAAAACCCTAAGCCACAGATATTAAAGAGGTATTGTGCTGTGAACATGAACGCAACAATCCTCGGCCAGGCCATCGCGTTTATTCTCTTTGTCTGGTTCTGCATGAAGTATGTATGGCCGCCTTTAATGGCTGCCATCGAAAAACGTCAGAAAGAAATTGCTGACGGTCTGGCTTCTGCAGAACGCGCTAAGAAAGATTTGGACCTTGCACAGGCCAACGCGACAGACCAGCTGAAAAAAGCGAAAGCGGAAGCTCAGGTTATCATCGAACAGGCTAACAAACGCCGTTCGCAGATCCTGGACGAAGCCAAAGCTGAAGCAGAACAGGAACGTACTAAGATCGTGACACAAGCTCAGGCTGAAATTGAAGCTGAGCGTAAACGTGCTCGCGAAGAACTGCGTAAGCAGGTTGCGATTCTGGCTGTTGCTGGCGCCGAGAAGATCATCGAACGTTCCGTGGATGAAGCTGCTAACAGCGACATCGTGGACAAACTTGTCGCTGAACTGTAAGGAGGGAGGGGCTGATGTCTGAATTTGTTACGGTAGCTCGCCCCTACGCCAAAGCAGCTTTTGACTTTGCTGTCGAACACCAAAATGTCGATCGCTGGCAGGATATGCTGGCGTTTGCCGCTGAGGTGACGAAAAACGAACAAATGGCCGAGTTGCTTTCTGGTGCGTTAGCGCCTGAAACTCTCGCCGCGTCGTTTATCGCCGTGTGCGGAGAGCAACTGGATGCCAATGGTCAGAACCTGATTAAGGTAATGGCAGAAAATGGTCGTCTCCGTGTGCTCCCGGATGTTCTCGAGCAGTTTGAGCACTTACGTGCCCTTAGTGAAGCTACCGCTGAAGTCGAAGTGACTTCTGCGACTGAACTGAGTGATGAACAGCTTGCGAAAATTACCGCCGCGATGGAAAAACGTCTGTCACGCAAAGTTAAGCTGAATTGCAAAATCGATAAGTCTGTAATGGCAGGCGTAATCATCCGTTCGGGTGATATGGTCATTGATGGCAGCGTACGCGGCCGTCTTGAACGCCTTGCAGACGTCTTGCAGTCTTAAGGGGACTGGAGCATGCAACTGAATTCCACCGAAATCAGCGAACTGATCAAGCAGCGCATTGCTCAGTTCAGTGTTGTGAGCGAAGCTCACAACGAAGGTACTATTGTTTCTGTAAGTGACGGTGTTATCCGCATCCACGGCCTGGCCGATTGTATGCAGGGTGAGATGATTTCCCTGCCGGGTAACCGTTACGCTATCGCACTGAACCTGGAGCGCGACTCCGTAGGTGCAGTTGTGATGGGTCCATACGCTGACCTCGCCGAAGGCATGAAGGTTAAGTGTACTGGCCGTATTCTGGAAGTGCCGGTTGGCCGTGGCCTGCTGGGTCGCGTTGTTAACACCCTGGGTGCGCCAATCGACGGTAAAGGTCCGGTTGAGCACGATGGCTTCTCCCCAATCGAAGTTATCGCACCAGGCGTTATTGACCGTCAGTCCGTTGATCAGCCAGTGCAGACTGGTTATAAGTCCGTTGATGCCATGATTCCAATCGGTCGTGGCCAGCGTGAACTGATCATCGGTGACCGTCAGACCGGTAAAACCGCGATGGCTATCGACGCCATCATCAACCAGCGTGACTCCGGCATCAAATGTGTGTACGTGGCTATCGGCCAGAAAGCGTCCACCATTTCTAACGTGGTTCGTAAACTGGAAGAGCACGGCGCGCTGTCTAACACCATCGTTGTTGTGGCGACCGCTTCTGAATCTGCTGCACTGCAATACCTGGCACCATACGCCGGTTGCGCAATGGGCGAATACTTCCGTGACCGTGGTGAAGATGCGCTGATCGTATACGATGACCTGTCTAAACAGGCCGTTGCATATCGTCAGGTTTCCCTGCTGCTCCGTCGTCCACCTGGACGTGAAGCGTTCCCTGGCGACGTATTCTACCTCCACTCTCGTCTGCTGGAGCGTGCTTCCCGCGTTAACGCGGAATACGTCGAGAACTTCACCAAAGGTGAAGTGAAGGGTAAAACCGGCTCTCTGACCGCGCTGCCAATCATTGAAACCCAGGCGGGTGACGTTTCTGCGTTCGTTCCGACCAACGTAATCTCCATTACCGATGGTCAGATCTTCCTGGAAACCAACCTGTTTAACTCCGGTATTCGTCCGGCAGTTAACCCGGGTATCTCCGTATCCCGTGTGGGTGGTGCTGCTCAGACCAAGATCATCAAGAAACTGTCCGGTGGTATTCGTACCGCGCTGGCACAGTATCGTGAACTGGCTGCGTTCTCTCAGTTCGCATCCGATCTGGACGAAGCAACCCGTAAACAGCTGAGCCACGGTCAGAAAGTGACCGAGCTGCTGAAGCAAAAACAGTACGCACCAATGTCTGTTGCTCAGCAGGGCCTGGTTCTGTTCGCGGCTGAACGCGGTTACCTCGAAGATGTGGAACTGGCGAAAATCGGTAGCTTCGAAGCCGCTCTGCTGGCTTACGTCGACCGTGATCACGCTCCGCTGATGCAAGAGATCAACCAGTCCGGTGGCTATAACGACGAAATCGAAGGCAAGCTGAAAGCTATCCTCGATTCCTTCAAAGCAACCCAATCCTGGTAATCGTCCGGCGGCTTGTCTCAGGACAAGCCGCCTGGCATTGAGGAGAAGCTCATGGCCGGCGCAAAAGAGATACGTAGTAAGATCGCAAGCGTCCAGAACACGCAAAAGATCACTAAAGCGATGGAGATGGTCGCCGCTTCCAAAATGCGTAAATCGCAGGATCGCATGGCGGCCAGCCGTCCTTATGCAGAAACCATGCGCAAAGTGATTGGTCACCTTGCAAACGGTAATCTGGAATATAAGCACCCTTACCTGGAAGAACGCGACGTTAAGCGCGTGGGCTACCTGGTGGTGTCGACCGACCGTGGTCTGTGTGGCGGCTTGAACATTAACCTGTTCAAAAAACTGCTGGCGGATATGAAAGCATGGTCTGAAAAAGGCGTTCAGTGCGATATCGCAATGATCGGCTCTAAAGGCGTCTCTTTCTTTAACTCCGTTGGTGGCAACATTGTCGCTCAGGTGACGGGTATGGGTGATAACCCTTCCCTGTCCGAGCTGATCGGCCCGGTTAAAGTGATGTTGCAGGCTTACGATGAAGGCCGTCTGGACAGACTGTACGTTGTCAGCAACAAATTTATTAACACCATGTCTCAGGTTCCAACGCTCACTCAGATGCTGCCTTTACCGGCATCAGAAGATGACGAGCTGAAGCAAAAATCCTGGGATTACCTGTATGAACCCGATCCGAAACCGCTGTTGGATACCCTGCTGCGTCGTTACGTTGAATCTCAGGTTTATCAGGGCGTTGTAGAAAACCTGGCCAGCGAGCAGGCCGCACGAATGGTGGCGATGAAAGCCGCGACCGATAATGGCGGCAGCCTGATTAAAGAGCTGCAGTTGGTTTACAACAAAGCTCGTCAGGCCAGCATTACTCAGGAACTCACCGAGATCGTCTCGGGGGCCGCCGCGGTTTAACCAGGTTTACGAATTACGTAGAGGATTCAAGATGGCTACTGGAAAGATTGTCCAGGTAATCGGCGCCGTGGTGGACGTCGAGTTCCCTCAGGACGCCGTACCACGCGTGTACGACGCGCTTGAGGTACAGAATGGTAACGAGAGCCTGGTGCTGGAAGTTCAGCAGCAGCTCGGCGGCGGTATCGTGCGTACCATCGCGATGGGTTCTTCCGACGGTCTGCGTCGTGGTCTGGAAGTTAAAGACCTTGAGCACCCGATCGAAGTCCCGGTAGGTAAAGCAACACTGGGTCGTATCATGAACGTATTGGGTCAACCAATCGACATGAAAGGCGACATCGGTGAAGAAGAGCGTTGGGCTATCCACCGCGCAGCACCTTCCTACGAAGAGCTGTCCAGCTCTCAGGAACTGCTGGAAACCGGCATCAAAGTTATCGACCTGATGTGTCCGTTTGCGAAGGGCGGTAAAGTTGGTCTGTTCGGTGGTGCGGGTGTAGGTAAAACCGTAAACATGATGGAGCTGATCCGTAACATCGCGATCGAGCACTCTGGTTACTCCGTATTTGCGGGCGTAGGTGAACGTACTCGTGAGGGTAACGACTTCTACCACGAAATGACCGACTCCAACGTTCTGGACAAAGTATCCCTGGTTTACGGCCAGATGAACGAGCCACCAGGAAACCGTCTGCGCGTTGCGCTGACTGGCCTGACTATGGCTGAGAAGTTCCGTGACGAAGGCCGTGACGTTCTGCTGTTCGTTGATAACATCTATCGTTACACCCTGGCCGGTACTGAAGTATCTGCACTGCTGGGTCGTATGCCTTCAGCGGTAGGTTATCAGCCGACGCTGGCGGAAGAGATGGGTGTTCTTCAGGAACGTATCACCTCAACCAAAACCGGTTCTATCACCTCCGTTCAGGCGGTATACGTACCTGCGGATGACTTGACTGACCCATCCCCAGCCACCACCTTTGCGCACCTTGACGCAACCGTGGTACTGAGCCGTCAGATCGCGTCTCTGGGTATTTACCCGGCCGTTGACCCGCTGGACTCCACCAGCCGTCAGCTGGATCCACTGGTTGTGGGTCAGGAACACTACGACACCGCGCGTGGCGTACAGTCCCTGCTGCAGCGTTACCAGGAACTGAAAGACATCATCGCCATCCTGGGTATGGATGAGCTGTCTGAAGAAGACAAACTGGTGGTAGCACGTGCGCGTAAGATCCAGCGCTTCCTGTCCCAGCCGTTCTTCGTTGCGGAAGTATTCACCGGTTCTCCGGGTAAATACGTTTCCCTGAAAGACACCATCCGTGGCTTTAAAGGCATCATGGAAGGCGAATACGATCACCTGCCGGAGCAGGCGTTCTATATGGTTGGTTCCATCGACGAAGCCGTGGAAAAAGCCAAAAAACTTTAACGCCTTAATCGGAGGGTGATATGGCAATGACTTACCACCTGGACGTCGTCAGCGCAGAGCAACAAATGTTCTCTGGTCTGGTCGAGAAAATCCAGGTAACGGGTAGTGAAGGTGAACTGGGTATTTTCCCGGGTCACGCACCGCTGCTCACCGCCATTAAGCCTGGTATGATCCGCATCGTTAAACAGTTCGGTCATGAAGAGTTTATCTATCTGTCCGGCGGCATTCTTGAAGTGCAGCCTGGCAGCGTGACCGTTCTGGCCGATACCGCTATTCGTGGCCAGGATCTCGACGAAGCACGAGCCCTGGAATCGAAGCGTAAGGCTGAAGAGCACATTAGCAGCTCTCATGGTGACGTGGATTACGCTCAGGCGTCTGCGGAGCTGGCCAAAGCGATCGCGAAACTGCGCGTTATCGAGTTGACCAAAAAAGCGATGTAACACCGGCTTGAAAAGCACAAAGCCAGTCTGGTTTCCAGGCTGGCTTTTTTTATGGTTTCGTATCACACCGATCTTTATTCATGATCCAAAAGAATAGCTAAGCTATTGTGTGTGCTAGCGACTTATCGCGAGAAGGCTATTTTCCAGAGGAAAAGGGGTTTACTCTGCCCCTAAAAATCGCCTCAAATAGCCATTATTGACTGATGTTGAACGTTTTAACGCCATTCCATTTTATGACGCAAAATATGTAGAATTTTCAACGTCAACGGGTTTAACTTCTTACTCAAATTACAGTCAGGACGCGTATGTTGAACAATACAATGAGCGTGGTCATCCTTGCCGCCGGTAAAGGTACCCGCATGTATTCCGATCTTCCAAAGGTACTGCACACGCTGGCAGGAAAGCCGATGGTGCAGCATGTCATTGATGCCGCTAATGAACTGGGTGCCCGTCAGGTCCATCTGGTCTATGGTCACGGCGGCGATCTGCTTAAAAAGACGCTGAACGATGACAAACTCAACTGGGTGCTTCAGGCAGAACAGTTGGGGACCGGACACGCCATGCAGCAGGCCGCCCCGTTCTTTGCGGATGACGAAGATATTCTGATGCTTTACGGCGACGTCCCGCTGATCTCTGTCGACACCCTTGCCCGCCTGCGTGAAGCTAAACCGCAGGGTGGCATCGGGTTGTTAACCGTCGTACTTGACGATCCGACCGGCTATGGCCGCATTACCCGCGAAAACGGTAACGTAACGGGTATCGTTGAGCATAAAGATGCCAGCGACGCACAGCGTCAGATTCAGGAGATCAACACCGGTATCCTGATTGCCAATGGCGCGGACCTGAAGCGCTGGCTGTCGAAGCTCACCAACAATAATGCGCAGGGTGAGTACTACATCACCGACATCATCGCGATGGCCTATCAGGAAGGGCGTGAGATTGCGGCGGTTCATCCGGCACGCATTAGCGAAACCGAAGGGGTGAATAACCGCCTTCAGCTTTCCCGCCTGGAACGCGTTTATCAGTCCGAACAGGCTGAAAAACTGCTCCTGGCAGGCGTTATGCTGCGCGACCCGGCGCGTTTCGATCTGCGCGGGACCTTATCTCACGGGCGCGACGTTGAAATCGATACTAACGTTATCTTTGAAGGCAACGTCACGCTTGGCCACCGCGTCAAAATTGGTGCCGGTTGTGTTATCAAAAACAGCGTCATCGGTGACGACTGCGACATTAGCCCGTACAGCGTGGTTGAAGATGCACATCTGGACGCGGCATGCACCATTGGGCCGTTCGCACGCCTGCGCCCTGGCGCTGAATTGCTCGAAGGCGCCCATGTTGGCAACTTCGTTGAGATGAAAAAAGCGCGTCTGGGCAAAGGTTCCAAAGCCGGCCATTTAACCTACCTGGGCGATGCAGAAATTGGCGATAACGTGAACATTGGTGCAGGAACAATCACCTGCAACTATGACGGTGCCAACAAGTTTAAAACCATCATCGGTGATGATGTGTTTGTCGGTTCTGATACACAGCTGGTGGCACCGGTGACGGTCGGGAACGGGGTAACCATTGCCGCTGGGACGACCGTGACGCGCGATGTTGCCGACAATGAGCTGGTGCTGAGCCGCGTGCCGCAGGTTCACAAGCAGGGCTGGAAACGCCCGGTGAAGAAAAAGTAACGACCTGCACCCTGCTCTCTCCCGCGAGGAGAGAGTTCGTTCGGTGCGGTGTTTTTTGCCCTCGCCCCTCTGGGGAGAGGGATGGGGTGAGGGGATAACATAATCCTCCCCCCAAAGGCAGTACTTATAACAATAACCCCACTCTCTACAAGGCTCGGGGTGCCCGGAAAGGGCAAATACAGGTCAGCGACAACGCATGGCATAACGCCATAATCAGGAAATTAAACTATGTGTGGAATTGTTGGCGCAGTTGCGCAGCGTGATATTGCTGAAATCCTTCTCGAAGGTTTACGTCGTCTGGAATACCGTGGTTACGACTCTGCCGGTCTGGCAGTTGTGGATGCAGAAGGGCATATGACCCGTCTGCGTCGTCTCGGTAAAGTGCAGATGCTGGCCCAGGCTGCGGAAGATCATCCGCTGCACGGTGGTACGGGTATTGCGCACACCCGCTGGGCGACCCACGGCGAACCGTCTGAAGGCAATGCGCACCCGCATGTGTCCGAACACATCGTGGTCGTGCATAACGGCATTATCGAAAACCACGAACCGCTGCGCGAAGAACTTAAAGCGCGCGGCTATACCTTCGTCTCTGAAACCGACACCGAAGTTATTGCTCACCTGGTTCACTGGGAGCTGGAGCAGGGCGGTACACTGCGTGAAGCGGTGCTGCGCGCGATCCCTCAGCTGCGCGGTGCGTACGGTACGGTAATCATGGATTCACGCGATCCGTCCACGCTGCTGGCCGCACGTTCCGGTAGCCCAATGGTTATCGGTCTGGGCATGGGCGAGAACTTTATCGCCTCTGACCAGCTGGCACTTCTGCCGGTTACCCGTCGCTTTATCTTCCTGGAAGAGGGTGATATCGCGGAAGTGACGCGTCGCAGCGTGACGGTATTCGATACCAAAGGCGAGCAGGTGAAACGCCCGGAGATCGAATCCAATCTGCAGTACGACGCAGGCGACAAAGGCGCTTACCGTCACTACATGCAGAAAGAAATTTACGAGCAGCCGAACGCCATCAAAAACACCCTGACCGGGCGCATCAGCCACGGCGAGGTGGACCTGAGCGAACTGGGTGCCAACGCCAATGAGCTGCTCGGTAAGGTTGAGCATATTCAGATCGTGGCCTGCGGTACCTCCTACAACTCCGGTATGGTCTCCCGCTACTGGTTTGAATCCCTGGCCGGTGTTCCGTGTGACGTCGAAATCGCTTCAGAATTCCGCTACCGCAAATCCGCGGTGCGTCGTAATAGCCTGATGATCACCCTTTCCCAGTCTGGCGAAACGGCGGACACCCTGGCGGCGCTGCGTCTCTCTAAAGAGCTGGGCTATCTGGGCTCTCTGGCCATCTGTAACGTGCCGGGTTCTTCGCTGGTTCGTGAATCCGATCTGGCGCTGATGACCAACGCAGGCACGGAAATCGGCGTGGCCTCCACCAAAGCGTTTACCACTCAGCTGACCGTTCTGCTGATGCTGGTGGCGAAACTGGCGCGTCTGAAAGGGCAGGATGCGGCTGTTGAGCATGACATCGTTCATGGCCTGCAGGCGCTGCCAAGCCGTATTGAGCAGATGCTGTCTCAGGACAAACGCATTGAAGCGCTGGCGGAAGATTTCTCTGACAAACATCACGCCCTGTTCCTCGGCCGTGGCGATCAGTATCCAATTGCGCTGGAAGGCGCGTTGAAGCTGAAAGAGATCTCCTACATCCACGCGGAAGCTTACGCAGCAGGCGAGCTGAAACACGGCCCGCTGGCGCTGATTGACGCAGACATGCCGGTCATCGTTGTAGCACCTAACAACGAACTGCTGGAAAAACTGAAGTCCAATATCGAAGAAGTCCGCGCCCGCGGTGGTGTACTGTACGTCTTCGCCGATAAAGACGCCGGCTTTGCGAGCAGCGACAATATGCACATCATCGAGATGCCGCATGTGGAAGAGGTGATTGCCCCTATCTTCTACACCGTTCCGCTGCAGTTGCTGGCCTATCACGTCGCGCTGATCAAAGGCACTGACGTTGACCAGCCACGTAACCTGGCGAAATCGGTCACCGTAGAATAATCCCCTCAGGCTCCACCTTCGGGTGGAGCTTTTTTACCCTTCCTGGTTTGTTTTTAATCAACCCATCCGCATTTTTATTTATGACAATCTGTCATCTTCAGCTACTTTTTTCAGTGTCACATAAAGAAAATATTTCTGAAAACTTGCTGTCATGTAAGTGGTTAACTAGATGATAATTAAATGAATTTTTACTGATATTTAAGCTAAATTTCCATTGTCATAAAACTGTCATAATTCGTACATTTATCTGTCACCTGTTTGTCCTATTTTGCTCATCGTAGCCACTAAACAACGATTTACGAAAATCTTGCAGGAGACATTATGAAAGTTATGCGTACCACTGTCGCAACTGTTGTCGCCGCGACCTTATCTCTGAGCGCGTTCTCTGTATTTGCAGAAGCAAGCCTGACTGGCGCTGGTGCAACCTTCCCTGCGCCGGTGTATGCCAAATGGGCGGATACCTACCAGAAAGAAACCGGTAACAAGGTTAACTATCAGGGTATCGGCTCCTCCGGTGGCGTAAAACAAATTACCGCGAATACCGTTGATTTCGGCGCATCAGACGCTCCACTGTCTGATGACAAACTGGCGCAGGAAGGCCTGTTCCAGTTCCCGACCGTTATCGGTGGTGTTGTGCTGGCCGTTAACATTCCAGGCCTGAAATCAGGCGAGCTGGTCCTGGACGGCAAAACCCTGGGTGACATCTACCTCGGTAAAATCAAAAAATGGGATGACGAAGCCATCACCAAACTGAACCCGGGTGTCAAACTGCCTTCGCAGAACATCGCAGTGGTTCGTCGTGCAGATGGTTCCGGTACCTCTTTCGTTTTCACCAGCTACCTGGCGAAAGTGAACGAAGAGTGGAAATCTAAAGTCGGTTCCGGCTCTACCGTTAACTGGCCAACCGGTCTGGGTGGTAAAGGCAACGACGGTATCGCCGCGTTCGTACAGCGTCTGCCTGGTTCTATCGGCTATGTAGAGTATGCGTACGCTAAGCAGAACAACCTGTCCTACACCAAACTGGTTTCTGCCGATGGCAAGCCAGTCAGCCCAACTGAAGAGAACTTTGCTAACGCTGCAAAAGGCGCTGACTGGAGCAAATCCTTCGCTCAGGATCTGACTAACCAGAAAGGCGACGGTGCGTGGCCAATCACCTCTACCACCTTCATTCTGGTTCACAATGAGCAGAAGAAACCTGAGCAGGGCGCTGAAGTGTTGAAGTTCTTTGACTGGGCGTACAAAAACGGCGGCAAACAGGCTAACGCGCTGGATTACGCCACCCTGCCGGACAACGTGGTTGAGCAGATTCGCGCTGCATGGAAAACCAACGTGAAAGACAGCAGCGGTAAAGCATTGTATTAATTTAGTATTCTGACGAAAATGGCGGGTGGCGCTCGCGCTACCCGCCGATTTCGTAAACGCGTTTAACAGAAGAGTGATTTATGGCTGCAACAAAGCCTGCATTTAACCCTCCGGGTAAAAAAGGTGACATGATTTTCAGCGCGCTGGTCAAACTGGCTGCGCTGATTGTGCTATTGCTGCTGGGCGGCATTATCGTGTCCCTGATTTTCTCCTCCTGGCCGAGCATCCAGAAATTCGGTTTCTCTTTCCTGTGGACCAAAGAGTGGGATGCGCCGAACGATATCTACGGTGCGCTGGTGCCGATTTACGGCACGCTGGTGACGTCGTTTATCGCCCTGCTGATTGCGGTGCCGGTGAGCTTTGGTATCGCCCTGTTCCTGACGGAACTGGCGCCGGGCTGGCTGCGTCGTCCACTGGGTATCGCCATTGAACTGCTGGCCGCTATTCCAAGTATCGTATACGGCATGTGGGGCCTGTTTATCTTTGCTCCCCTGTTCGCAACGTACTTCCAGGAACCGGTGGGTAATGTTCTCTCTGCCATTCCGTTTGTCGGCACCCTGTTCTCTGGCCCGGCTTTCGGTATCGGTATTCTGGCTGCGGGGGTGATCCTCGCCATTATGATTATTCCGTACATTGCGGCGGTAATGCGCGATGTCTTCGAACAAACCCCGGTGATGATGAAAGAGTCGGCCTACGGCATCGGCTGCACCACCTGGGAAGTTATCTGGCGCATCGTCCTTCCGTTCACCAAAAATGGGGTGATTGGCGGCGTCATGCTGGGGTTAGGCCGTGCTTTGGGTGAAACCATGGCGGTGACCTTTATTATCGGTAACACCTACCAGCTCGATAGCGCCTCCCTCTATATGCCGGGTAACAGTATTACTTCCGCACTGGCGAATGAATTTGCCGAAGCGGAATCCGGGCTGCACGTCGCGGCGCTGATGGAACTGGGCCTGATCCTGTTTGTGATTACCTTCATTGTGCTGGCGATCTCCAAGCTGATGATCCTGCGTCTCGCAAAAAATGAGGGGGCACGCTAATGGCAACTCTCGAAATGCAAAGCACCACTGCGCTGGCGGAATCCCGTCGCAAAATGCAGGCGAAGCGTCGTTTCAAAAACCGCGTTGCGTTGACGCTCTCAATGGCAACGATGGCGTTCGGTCTGTTCTGGCTGGTCTGGATCCTGTTCTCAACCGTTGTACGCGGCATCGACGGGATGTCGCTGTCACTGTTCACCGAGATGACGCCGCCGCCAAATACGGCGGGCGGCGGCCTGGCGAATGCCCTGGCGGGAAGCGGTTTGCTGATCCTCTGGGCGACGGTAGTTGGTACACCGCTTGGCATTATGGCGGGGATTTATCTGGCGGAGTACGGGCGTAAATCCTGGCTGGCAGAGGTGATTCGTTTCATTAACGACATCCTGCTGTCAGCGCCGTCTATCGTGGTCGGTCTGTTTGTTTACACCATTGTGGTGGCGCAGATGGAACACTTCTCCGGCTGGGCCGGCGTGATTGCGCTGGCGCTGCTGCAGGTACCTATCGTCATTCGTACCACCGAGAACATGTTGAAACTGGTGCCGGATAGCCTGCGTGAAGCGGCTTACGCGCTGGGCACGCCGAAGTGGAAAATGATCTCCGCGATTACGCTGAAAGCCTCCGTCTCCGGGATCATGACCGGTATCCTGCTGGCCATTGCCCGTATTGCAGGCGAAACGGCGCCGCTGCTGTTTACTGCCCTCTCCAACCAGTTCTGGAGTACGGACATGATGCAGCCGATCGCCAACCTGCCGGTGACGATTTTTAAATTTGCGATGAGCCCATTCGCGGAATGGCAGCAGCTGGCCTGGGCCGGGGTGCTGATCATTACCCTTTGCGTACTGTTGCTGAACATTCTGGCGCGCGTCATTTTCGCGAAGCAGAAACACGGTTAAATTTTTACGGCGCGGCAGATCGCGGCGCCGAATGAGGAAATGAGTCAATGAGTATGGTTGATACTGCCCCGGGTAAGATTCAGGTTCGTGATTTGAACTTCTACTACGGCAAATTCCATGCCCTGAAGAACATCAACCTGGATATCGCCAGGAACCAGGTCACGGCATTTATCGGTCCGTCTGGCTGTGGTAAATCCACGCTGCTGCGTACCTTTAACAAAATGTATTCGCTCTATCCGGAGCAGCGTGCCGAAGGTGAAATTATCCTGGACGGCGATAACATTCTGACCAACAGCCAGGATATCGCCCTGCTGCGTGCGAAAGTCGGGATGGTGTTCCAGAAACCGACGCCGTTCCCGATGTCCATCTATGACAACATCGCCTTTGGCGTACGTCTGTTTGAAAAGCTCTCCCGTACGGATATGGATGAGCGCGTTCAGTGGGCTTTGACCAAGGCCGCATTATGGAACGAAACCAAAGATAAGTTGCACCAGAGCGGTTACTCTCTCTCCGGTGGTCAGCAGCAGCGTCTGTGCATTGCGCGTGGTATCGCCATTCGCCCGGAAGTGTTGTTGCTGGATGAGCCGTGTTCAGCTCTGGACCCGATCTCAACCGGCCGTATTGAAGAGTTGATCACCGAGCTGAAGCAGGATTACACCGTGGTTATCGTGACCCACAACATGCAGCAGGCTGCGCGTTGTTCCGATTACACGGCGTTTATGTACCTGGGCGAGTTGATTGAGTTCAGTAATACGGACGATCTGTTCACCAAGCCCGCTAAAAAGCAAACAGAAGACTATATCACCGGTCGTTACGGTTGATTCAGGAGCGCGCTATGGACAATCTCAATCTTAACAAACACATTTCAGGCCAGTTCAACGCAGAGCTGGAAAGTATTCGCACTCAGGTGATGACCATGGGTGGCATGGTTGAGCAGCAGCTTTCCGATGCCATTACCGCGATGCACAACCAGGACAGCGAGCTGGCGAAGCGCGTTATCGAAGGTGATAAAAACGTCAATATGATGGAAGTCGCCATTGATGAAGCCTGCGTGCGTATTATCGCCAAGCGTCAGCCAACGGCGAGCGACCTGCGTCTGGTTATGGCGATCATCAAAACCATCGCCGAGCTGGAGCGTATTGGTGACGTTGCAGATAAAATCTGCCGCACCGCGCTGGAGAAATTCTCTCAGCAGCACCAGCCACTGCTGGTGAGCCTCGAGTCGCTGGGTCGTCATACCGTGCAGATGCTGCATGACGTACTGGATGCCTTTGCGCGAATGGATCTGGACGAAGCGGTACGTATCTACCGTGAAGACAAAAAGGTCGACCAGGAGTATGAAGGCATCGTGCGTCAGCTGATGACCTACATGATGGAAGACTCCCGTACGATCCCAAGCGTCCTGACCGCGCTGTTCTGCGCGCGCTCAATCGAGCGTATCGGTGACCGTTGCCAGAACATTTGCGAATACATCTTCTACTTCGTGAAAGGACAGGATTTCCGTCACGTTGGTGGCGATGAGCTGGACAAGCTGCTGGCGGGTAAAGATCCGAAAGAGTGATGCGCTAACATGCCCGGTGCTGCTGCGCTTACCGGGCCTGCGAATCTTATAGGCCGGATAAGCGTCAGCGCTATCCGGCTTTTTTTCAGCGAGTAATATTCCACCCGCGAGCCTTCCACAATTCTGGCAGCTGCGCCAGATCGGTGAAGGTCGTCACTTTTGGATGATCGATCGGTTTGTTGTGCGGATCGGCGCAGAAGTAAAACACCTCCATACCCGCATCAATCCCCGACTGCGCTCCCGCAGAAGAGTCATCCACCAGAATGCAGTTCTCCACGTTAACGTTCATCGCTTTTGCTGCATGGAACATCAACGCCGGGTCTGGCTTCCAGCGCTGGATATCGTAGCCGCTGAACAGTTTTTCCGGGAAGTGGTGCAACATTTCAAGCTTACCCAGCGAGTGCTGCATTTTGCTGACCGGACCGTTCGAGACCACGCAGATGGGCACCGTCATCGCATCCAGAAGCGCATTCGCCCCGGCAATGACCTCCAGCTCGGAGTCGAAGAGGCGTGCGACCTCGGCGCGGTAGACCGGCTCCAGATCTGCTTTTGCCAGATCCACACCGTGCTCTTCGTTAATGATGTCGATGATCTCGTAGAGCTTCACGCCCTTAAAGCGTTTAAACACCTCTTCGAGATCCAGCGTAATGCCAAATTCCCTGAACATGGTCACATACGCGCGGGAACAAATGACCTCACTGTCGACCAGCGTACCGTCGCAGTCGAAAAATACCGCTTCAATTCCGGACATGCCTTTCCCTTTTTACAAGTTTAACGTTTACGTACGGCAGTTTAATGAGACGCAATCGTTGCCGTATAAGCAAAATCAATGAAAAAATGTCTCTCGTAACCGCCACTATTGTCGCATTTTGGTATAGGATAGCGACGAATTTTCCCTCCTTGTTCGGAAATTGATGATGAGTCAACAACACACTACCCAGACATCTGGTCAGGGTCTGCTTGAGCGCGTGTTTAAACTGCGTGAGCACGGCACAACGGCACGCACCGAAGTGATCGCCGGTTTCACCACCTTCCTGACGATGGTCTATATCGTTTTTGTTAACCCACAAATTCTGGGCGTTGCTGGCATGGACACCAGCGCCGTCTTCGTGACCACCTGTCTGATCGCTGCGCTGGGCAGTATCCTGATGGGTGTGTTCGCTAACCTGCCCGTGGCGCTGGCCCCGGCAATGGGTCTAAACGCTTTCTTCGCGTTCGTGGTCGTCCAGGCGATGGGTCTGCCATGGCAGGTCGGCATGGGCGCTATCTTCTGGGGCGCGGTTGGCCTGCTGTTGCTGACCATTTTCCGCGTACGTTACTGGATGATAGCCAATATTCCGGTGAGCCTGCGCGTGGGGATTACCAGCGGTATTGGTCTGTTTATCGGCATGATGGGTCTGAAAAACGCAGGCGTTATCGTGGCTAACCCGGACACGCTGGTGAGCATCGGTCACCTGACCTCGCACAACGTGCTGCTGGGCGTGCTGGGCTTCTTTATCATCGCTATCCTGGCTTCGCGCAATATTCATGCGGCCGTGCTGGTTTCCATCGTGGTCACCACGCTACTGGGCTGGATGCTGGGCGATGTGCAGTACAAAGGGATTGTCTCCGCGCCACCGAGCGTGTCTACCGTCATTGGGCACGTCGATCTGGCAGGCTCCCTGAACCTGGGTCTGGCGGGCGTGATTTTCTCCTTCATGCTGGTTAACCTGTTTGACTCCTCCGGTACGCTGATTGGCGTGACCGACAAAGCCGGCCTGGCGGATGAGAATGGGAAATTCCCGCGCATGAAGCAGGCGCTGTTTGTTGACAGTGTCTCCTCTGTCACCGGTGCGTTTATCGGTACATCGTCTGTTACCGCTTACATTGAATCCTCTTCAGGTGTCTCTGTGGGTGGCCGTACCGGTCTGACGGCGGTTGTGGTGGGTATCCTGTTCCTGCTGGTGATCTTCCTGTCGCCGCTGGCGGGCATGGTGCCTCCGTATGCAGCAGCCGGCGCGCTGATCTACGTGGGGGTGTTAATGACCTCCAGCCTGTCGCGTGTGAAGTGGGATGATTTAACCGAAGCGGTGCCTGCGTTTATTACCGCGGTGATGATGCCGTTTAGCTTCTCGATCACCGAAGGTATCGCGCTGGGCTTTATCTCCTACTGCGTCATGAAGATTGGTACCGGTCGCTTCCGCGACCTCAGCCCGTGCGTCATCATTGTGGCGCTGCTGTTTGTGCTGAAGATTGTTTTTATTGATGCCAAATAAACAGAAAGCCCTTTTCGTCGAAAAGGGCTTTTGTGTTTGCGCCCTCTCCCTGTGGGAGAGGGCCAGAGTGAGGGGGTCAGGCTACGTTTAAGCTTTCACTCGCTTAATATAATCACCAAACGCGGTCAGTTGGCCAGAAAGATGGTCACGCGTACTTTGATCCACCACTTCACCCGTCTGCGGGTCGACCTTGTTCTGAATCACGCCCCCCATAAATTCCGGTTTGTTCATTACCATCGCATCCAGGAAGACCAGGATCTGACGCAGATGGTACTGGCAGCGTGCCCCGCCAATCGCGCCCATAGAGCTGGTCTGGATCAGCACCGGTTTACCCGACAGCGGCTGCTCCGGGAGACGGGATAACCAGTCAATGGCGTTCTTCAGGCCACCCGGGACGGAGTAGTTATATTCAGGCGTAACAATCACCACGCCGTCTGCCTGGCGGATCTGCTCTGCAAGCGCTTCTACGCTCTGTGGAAACCCTTCTTCCTGCTGCACGTCCGCGTCGTAAAGCGGAATGTCGCCAATCGATGGCAGGGCGCTAATGTCCATACCTGCCGGTGCCAGCTGAGGCAGCGTGCGGGCAACCATCCCGTTAAATGAACCTTTGCGCAGGCTTCCCAGTAACGTAACAACTTTCAACGTATCAGACATGATTACTCCTGTTTCATCATGATGACCCTGAATGGATCAGCTAAGGGTATATGCTTTTTCTGCCGGTAAACTGGTTAATCTCATCAGGCGCGCGGCGGGTTCGTTGGCTCGCTCGGGCACATCCGGAAGGCTACTCCATCCGTGTTGACTGTCAAATTCCCAGATTTTCAATCGTTCGATGGCGGGAGTCACCGCGATGGACCAAATCAGTACGTCTTCAGCATCGCTGAGCGCCTCTACCAGCGTGGCTTTAGCGGAACGCAGGCGTCCGGAGCCTGGAAGCAATTGCAGCAGGCTGGCGTCGTCTGATGCACAGCCACAGAGCTTTCGAATGCTCTGGCGTAAGGTAATGAGCTGAGCTCTGGCCTCGATGGGATCGTTCTGGTTACGCACCCACAGCTTTTCATTACTGGAAAGCGGGTAGTCATCGTGCGGGTTCGCGCCGTGGAAGCCGCGGGTTGCGTGCTGAAGCTCCATGTCCAGGCCGCAATCCCCTTCAGTGGTGAGCGCGACGCCAATGATATTGCCCGTGTAGGCAATGGAGAAACGCGGCAGCTCCGGGTCGGCAAAGACCGGGCGGCCTTCAGGTTGGGTGAGGATATCCGGCAGTTCACTGGTGCCGTACAGCATGAACATCAGCTCAGCGAGAAGCGCGCGGGATGCCAAAAACCGCGTCCGGCGATGCTCCGGCAGTTTACGTGCTTCCTGGTGACACGCGGATGAAATTCTGGCCGATACGAGATGTCCCTCTGTCAGTATCCCTCTTGCAAAGTGCGTTGCCATTTTTCGCTCCTTGATAATGGTCGTATTCGGTTAAACGGTTACATGATTATCGCTTAACTTGCCTTCTGTTTTAATCAGTAAATGGGAGTAAGAGAAGCCTGAGGACCCAACTTTACATTTTCTTAGGCAAAAATAAGCGCTGGAGCGGCATATAGCGCTTTGATTGTCTCACGGAGCCAGAGGATTTTCGGATTATGGCTGTTTCGTTTATGCCAGATCAGCGTGAAAGGAACGGTCAGTTTTTCAGCCTGGGCTTCATCAATGGGAATGGGCAGGGCGATCAGCTTACGCTGGTGGAGTTGATTATAGTGATGGCAGTAGTGTGGCGCCGTGGCGATGTAGTTATGGCCTGGCTGCGCCGCCATAAACATCGACTGTTCGAAACCGGGCAGGCTCATGGCGATATTGCGCTCACGTCCCATCTCTCTGAGCACCTCATCAAGCGCCCAGGTGTCGCTGCGCTCCCAGAAGATGCTGATATGCGGATAGCGCAGGAAAGTCTCCAGGTTCCACTCCTCCTGAAGAGCCGGATGATCTTCGCGCAAATAGACGCAGGGACGGTCGCTGAACAGAATTTCGTAGTCGATAAACCACGGCATGAGCTTCAACAGCTCGCGGGAGCGCGGATGCGTTTCACGGCCCGTGAAGCCAAGATCGACTTCTCCGCGCGTAATGGCATCCACCGAGTCGTAATCCCAGTGGCGCATCTTTACCGTGGCCTGTGGATAGCGCTGATTGACCTGCTCGAGCAGGGCATTAAAACGGATCAACATCAGAGGCGTTTCCGCGGCCAGCACGAACGTCAGCCCGCCCGGGGAGTCATGATGGAATTTATCGAGGATCTGATTGCCAATCTGCATCCAGTCGGCCAGATCCTGCTCCAGGCTCATCGTCAGCGGTGTCGGCAGCAGGCCTAACGGTGTTTTCACAAACAGCGGATCGTCAAACCAGTCGCGCAGTTTCGCCAGCGATTTACTTACCGCGGACGGGGTTACGTTCATCCGTTTCGCGGCTTTGGTTACGCTGCGCTCCTGCAGCAAAAGCTGCAGACACAACAACAGGTTAAGATCGAGACTGCTGATTGGCTTCTTCATAATGGGCCGCGGGCTGGATGACCATAAGTAAGGTGATGCAGAGCATGCTACAACCAATCAGAATCCCGATCAGCATATTGAGCGCATTAAGGCCGATGACCGCCGCCAGCCATATCCACAGCGACGAACCGCAGACCTGTGCAATACCCAGCACCGAGCTTGCCACACCCGCGCGCAGCGAGAACGGGCCAAGCGCCTGACTCATCGCCACGCCAAAGCCGACGGAGAAGCCGGCGCAAATCAGCGTAATCCCTACCAGCATCAGCGCATGTGTGCTGGTGGTCGCCAGAATCCCCCCCGCAGCGAGGAACAGCACCTGAGAGGTTAGCATGAGTGTGCGCTGACGGAAGATATTCAGTGCGAACGGCGTCGAGAACGAGACGGCCATACTGACCATCGCGGTAAGTGCCATCACGGTGGAATACTCACCGCGATCAAACCCCATGGTCTCCATCAGCAACACCGGGGAAACGTTTACATACGTCAGGATCACCGCCACGCTCAGTGTGGTAATGGCCAGGCGACTCAGGAAAAAGCGGTTTAGCAGCGTCTCGGCCGGATGAAGGGTTGCCGTATGGCCTGTGTTTTGCGAGCCTGGATGGGTCTCTTTCAACACCGTGATCGAGAGGATAAAGACCAGCGCACCCATGGCCGCCATCGTCCAGAACAGGCTCTGCCACGGGAATTTCAGCATGATCAGATAGCCCACCACCGGCGCCATCACCGGAATGATGCAGGTAATACCGTTGAGCATGGAAAGCACTTTGGCACGGCGCTGAGCGCTTAAGGTATCGCGCAGGATGGCGAAGGCCACTACATAACAGCCACCGGCACCTATTCCCTGGATAAAGCGTCCTGTCAGGAACAGAGTACTGTCCTGGGCCAGGGAGCAGAGCATTGACGCCAGCGCGAAGATGATGGCACAGGTAATGGCCACGGGCTGACGACCCGCTTTGTCTGCGATTTTCCCGGCAAATACCATCGATGATGCCATCCCGGCGAGATAGGCCGAAAACGCAATATGCAGCTGCGCCTCGCTGGCACCCAGATCGCGGGCAATGTGCGGCAGCCCCACCAGATACATATCAATACCCGATGGATAAAGCAGAACCAGCGCAAAACTACAAAACAGAAAACGAGCCATAAACCCCCCATAGATGCAGGCAAGCAGAATAGGGGGATAAAAGGGATTAGGCGAGTTGCCATTTGGACAAAGGTGATTTCCCGGGAGGAAATCACCCTTCATCAGCGGTAATTACTTGCCGATACAGAAGCTCGAGAAAATCCGTCCCAGCAGATCGTCCGAGGTAAATTCGCCGGTTATCTCACTCAGATTTTGCTGCGCCAGACGCAGCTCTTCCGCCAGCAGTTCACCCGCCCATGCGCCAAGCAGCTGCGCTTTCCCCTGATCGAGGTGGCGTGCCGCGTCTTCCAGCGCCTGAAGGTGACGACGGCGCGCAAGGAAGCCGCCTTCCATACTGGTATCAAAGCCCATGCTCTGTTTGAGATGGTTGCGCAGGTCGTCAACGCCTTCACCGGTACGGGCCGACAGGCGAATAAGTGAGTGGCCATTCACTTCACTGATACCCAGCGTTTCGCCGGTTACATCCGCTTTGTTACGCACCACGGTGATCGGCAGTTTTGCCGGCAGGCGGGCAATAAAGTCGGGCCAGATGTCCGCCGGATCAACGGCATCGGTCGTGGTACCGTCCACCATAAACAGCACGCGGTCAGCCTGCTCAATCTCTTGCCAGGCACGTTCGATACCGATGCGCTCTACTTCGTCACTGGCGTCGCGAAGACCTGCCGTGTCGATGATGTGCAGCGGCATGCCGTCGATATGAATATGCTCACGCAGCACGTCGCGGGTGGTACCGGCGATGTCGGTGACGATCGCCGCTTCACGGCCCGCCAGGGCGTTGAGCAGGCTCGATTTACCGGCGTTAGGGCGGCCCGCAATCACGACCTTCATCCCCTCGCGCAGCAGGCTACCCTGACGTGCTTCGGCACGCACCGCGTCGAGATCGGCCATCACGCTATTGAGCTGAGCTTCAATTTTACCGTCAGAGAGGAAGTCGATCTCCTCATCCGGGAAATCGATAGCCGCTTCGACATAGATGCGCAGGTGAGTAAGTGCTTCCACAAGATGATTCACGCGCGCCGAGAACGCGCCCTGAAGCGAGTTCAGTGCGGAGCGGGCTGCCTGCTCGGAGCTGGCGTCGATCAGGTCAGCAATTGCTTCTGCCTGTGCGAGGTCAAGCTTATCGTTCAGGAAGGCACGCTCGGAGAACTCACCTGGCTTTGCAATGCGCAGGCCCGGCAGCGTCAGAATGCGTTTTAACAGCAGGTCGAGGATGACCGGGCCACCGTGGCCCTGCAGCTCCAGCACGTCTTCTCCGGTAAAGGAGTTCGGGCCCGGGAACCACAGCGCAATGCCCTGGTCCAGCGGCGTGCCGTCAGTGTCTTTAAACGGCAGATAATCAGCGTAGCGCGGCTTTGGCAGTTTACCCAGCACCGCTTCGGCGACCTCGCGGGCCTTCAGGCCGGAGATACGCAGAATGCCTACACCACCGCGTCCCGGTGGGGTTGCCTGGGCGACGATAGTGTCGTTATGGCTCATGGTTGGTCTCGTTCAATACAAATAAAAAAGGCGGTCAATCGACCGCCCTTATTTTAGCGTTAACTTACCGAATCAGGACTTTTTCTTTTCGCGGCTATGCAGGCCACGTTTTTCCAGACCACGGTAAATCAGCTGCTGCTGGATAATGGTCACCAGGTTGCTGACGATATAGTACAGCACCAGACCTGACGGGAACCACAGGAAGAACACGGTGAAGATGACCGGCATAAAGGTCATGATCTTCTGCTGCATCGGGTCGGTCACGGTGGTCGGCGACATCTTCTGGATGAAGAACATCGTTACGCCCATCAGGATCGGCAGGATGTAGTACGGGTCCTGTGCAGACAGGTCATGGATCCACAGGGCGAACGGCGCGTGGCGCAGCTCAACGGAACCCATCAGCATGTAGTACAGCGCAAGGAAGATTGGCATCTGAATCAGCAGCGGGAAGCAACCACCCAGTGGGTTCACTTTCTCTGCTTTATACAGGGCCATCATCTCCTGGCTCTGACGCTGTTTGTCATCGCCCAGACGCTCACGCATTGCCTGAATCTTAGGCTGCAGCATACGCATCTTCGCCATGGAGGTGTACTGCGCTTTAGTCAGCGGGTACATGATGCCACGTACGATGAAGGTGATAACGATGATGGAGAAGCCCCAGTTACCCAGGAAGCTGTGGATGAACTTCAGCAGCTTAAACAGCGGCTGAGAGATGAACCACAACCAGCCGTAGTCCACGGTCAGATCCAGGTGCGGCGCAACGGCAGCCATTTTGTCCTGGATTTCCGGACCGACCCACAGGGTGCTTGCCAGCTTACCGGTTTGACCCGGCTGTACCAGAACCGGCTGAGATTTGTAGCCAATGGCTGCAAGACCGTTACCCAGGTTCGCGGTATAGAAGTTGTTAGTACCGTCGTTCGTTGGCACCCACGCAGTGGCGAAATACTGCTGCAGCATTGCCACCCAACCGCCTTTAGCGCTGACGTTCAGGTTTTCGTTATCGGCAATGGTGTCGAATTTGTATTTCTCGTACTTCGCATCAGGCGTGGAGTACGCCGCGCCACGGAAGGTATGCAGCGCAAAGTTGCTGCTTCCGGTGTCACGGTGAGACGGCAGATTGATGGACTGCTTCAGCTGACCAAAGGTCGACAGTTCCAGCGGTTTCGCACCGGTGTTCTGAACGCTGTAGCCCACGTTCACCGCATATTCACCGCGTTTCAGGGTGAAGGTTTTGGTGAAGGTGTTGCCCGCGGCGTCGGTGTAGGTCATCGGGATAGCGATTTCGTTCTGACCATCAGCCAGTACGAAGGTCTCTTTCTCGACGTTGTACAGTGGACGCGCACCGTTAGCCGGGTTATCCGGGCCATCACGACCGGTCAGGCCGCTCTGGGCCTGGTAGATAAACTCAGGCGTGGTTTCCAGTAACTGGAACGGTTCGTTAGACTTCAGCTCTTTTGGGTAGGTCAACAGCAGCGCCTGCTCAACATCACCACCACGGGTGTTGATAGTCAGCTCAAGCACATCGGTCTTAACCGTAATCTGTTTCCCCTGGCCACTGGCCGGTACGCCCTGGTCGGCGGCGCTACCCGCTGCGGTGGTCGTAGTCTGCGTGGTCTGCTGCTGGGGTTGAGGATTTTTATCCTGCTCCCATGCCTGCCAGATCATGAAAGACACGAACAACAAAGCGATGATAAGAAGATTGCGTTGCGAATCCATCGTTAGTGTTCTCTGGTATCAAAGGGTCCTGGCGGGACGGGATCGTCTCCACCTGGGTGTAAAGGGTGGCATTTTAATACGCGTTTCACCGTCAACCAACTGCCTTTTATCACTCCAAACCTGCGCAATGCCTCAATTCCGTAGCTTGAGCATGTTGGCGTGAAACGGCAGTGCGGCCCGAGTAGCGGACTAATCAGGCGTTGATAGACCCGAATGAGGGCTATCAGGACCCGCGAGCCAGGCGACAATGGCGGCGCCATAATTTTTCCAACGCTTCCGAGAGAGCACGGTTATCGAGGTCGGCAACCCCTTTTTTAGCCACCACCACGAAATCCATTGAAGGCAGTTCGTGCTGACGTAAACGGAAGCTTTCACGCGTCAGACGTTTAATCCGATTGCGTTCATGCGCACGCTTAACGTTTTTCTTGGCGACAGTAAGACCGATGCGGGGATGCCCCAGCGAATTCAGGCGGCCGAGGATGGTGATTTGCGGCGTGCCAGCCCGTTGTGGCTGCTGGAAGACGAAAGTGAAATGAGTGGGAGTTAACAAACGTAACTCCCTGGGAAATGCTAGCTTAACCACTCAGGGGTTAGCTTTATTACTTGGAAACGGTCAGACGAGCGCGGCCTTTAGCACGACGACGTGCCAGAACCTGACGACCATTTTTAGTAGCCATACGAGCACGGAAGCCGTGAGAACGGTTGCGCTTCAGTACAGACGGTTGAAAAGTGCGTTTCATGGCGATTTCTACCTAAACTTGAATAAATTCACTGACTTTTGCGTATACCCGAACGAGTTTCGAACGACTAACGCCTCAGCGTGGGTGATTAAAGAGGCCGGATTGTAATAATTGTACACTCCGGAGTCAATTCTCTTTCCTTATTTCCCGCGTATTTCCGCACGTTTTCGCGTGGAAAATGAGCAACGGACGACGCAGGAAGATGAGCATCACGCGCCGGGTCGAGGATTATACGGCCTCCCAAACAAAGCGCAAGGATCGTCCCGGATCTTCGTTAGATCATTTAAGCAAGAAATTGTCTGTGCTCATTAATTTTTCCAATATGCGGGCTAAATCGTAGGGTACTCGCCCCAGGATCGTTTACACTTACCCGGTTTCCGATCTTCCTGTGGATAAATCGGGAAGAATCTGTGAGAAACAGAAGATCTCTGGCTCAGTTTAGGCTATGATCCGCGGTCCCGATCGGGATCCAGCGATCCTGGCCGGGTATAACCGCAGATAGCGGTTCGCACATCACCCTTTTGCACAGGGTCATGTCGATGTGCGCCAACAATCATGAATATTCAATAGTTTTCTTTTATTGTTCGAGTGGAGTCCGCCGTGTCACTTTCGCTTTGGCAGCAGTGTCTTGCCCGATTGCAGGATGAGTTACCAGCCACAGAATTCAGTATGTGGATCCGCCCCTTGCAGGCGGAACTGAGCGATAACACGCTGGCTTTGTATGCGCCAAACCGTTTTGTGCTCGATTGGGTAAGGGATAAATACCTTAATAACATCAATGGACTGCTGAATGATTTCTGCGGATCCGATGCGCCACAGCTACGCTTTGAAGTGGGAACAAAACCGGTCACGCAGACCGTGCGTGAAACGGTAAATGTGGCAATACCTGCTCAGGCAGCCCCCGCGCCGGCACCGCGCGCCCTTCCGGCGACCCGTTCGGGCTGGGACAACGTGCCTGCTCCGGCAGAGCAAACCTACCGTTCTAACGTCAATGTTAAACACACGTTCGATAACTTCGTTGAAGGTAAATCGAACCAGCTGGCGCGCGCGGCGGCACGCCAGGTTGCAGATAACCCCGGTGGTGCCTACAACCCGCTGTTCCTTTATGGCGGCACGGGTTTGGGTAAAACGCACCTTCTGCATGCGGTAGGCAACGGCATTATGGCGCGTAAGCCAAATGCGAAAGTGGTGTATATGCACTCCGAGCGCTTCGTTCAGGACATGGTAAAAGCCCTGCAAAACAATGCGATCGAAGAGTTTAAACGCTACTACCGTTCTGTTGACGCACTGCTTATCGATGACATCCAGTTCTTTGCCAACAAAGAACGATCCCAGGAAGAGTTTTTCCACACCTTTAATGCGCTGCTGGAAGGTAATCAGCAGATCATTTTGACGTCGGATCGTTATCCAAAAGAGATCAACGGCGTTGAAGATCGTCTGAAATCCCGTTTTGGCTGGGGCCTGACCGTGGCGATCGAGCCACCGGAACTGGAAACCCGCGTCGCGATCCTGATGAAGAAAGCCGATGAAAACGACATTCGCCTGCCGGGTGAAGTGGCGTTCTTTATTGCCAAGCGTCTGCGCTCCAACGTCCGTGAGCTTGAAGGGGCACTGAACCGCGTGATTGCCAATGCCAACTTCACCGGCCGTGCGATCACCATCGATTTTGTGCGTGAAGCGCTGCGCGATTTGCTGGCACTGCAGGAAAAATTGGTCACTATCGACAATATTCAAAAGACGGTGGCCGAGTACTACAAAATCAAAGTGGCAGATTTGCTGTCTAAACGTCGTTCCCGCTCGGTGGCGCGTCCGCGTCAGATGGCGATGGCGCTGGCAAAGGAGTTAACCAACCACAGTCTGCCGGAGATCGGCGATGCGTTTGGTGGCCGTGACCATACGACCGTGCTGCACGCTTGTCGTAAGATTGAGCAGTTACGCGAAGAAAGCCACGACATAAAAGAAGATTTTTCCAATTTAATCAGAACATTATCATCGTGACGCTATGAAATTTACCGTTGAACGTGAACATTTATTAAAACCGCTGCAACAGGTGAGTGGCCCATTAGGTGGCCGCCCAACGCTGCCAATTCTCGGAAACCTGCTGCTTCAGGTCGCGGACGGTACGCTGTCGCTGACCGGCACAGATCTGGAAATGGAAATGATCGCGCGCGTTACGCTGTCTCAGCCGCATGAAGCGGGCGCGACCACTGTTCCGGCACGTAAATTCTTTGATATCTGCCGCGGGCTGCCGGAAGGCGCTGAAATTGCCGTGCAGCTGGAAGGCGACCGTATGCTGGTGCGCTCTGGCCGCAGCCGTTTCTCGCTTTCCACGCTGCCAGCCGCGGACTTCCCGAACCTGGACGACTGGCAGAGTGAAGTTGAATTCACCCTGCCGCAGGCAACGATGAAGCGTCTGATTGAAGCCACGCAGTTCTCAATGGCGCATCAGGACGTTCGTTACTACTTAAACGGCATGCTGTTCGAAACCGAAGGTGAAGAGCTGCGTACCGTGGCTACCGACGGTCACCGACTGGCAGTCTGTTCTATGCCCATTGGCGACTCGCTGCCAAACCATTCGGTGATCGTACCGCGTAAAGGGGTGATTGAGCTGATGCGTATGCTCGACGGTGGTGATACGCCACTGCGCGTGCAGATCGGCAGCAATAACATCCGTGCTCACGTGGGTGATTTTGTCTTCACATCGAAGCTGGTTGACGGTCGTTTCCCGGATTATCGCCGCGTATTGCCGAAGAACCCGGACAAAACGCTGGAAGCCGGTTGCGACAGCCTCAAGCAGGCCTTTGCCCGCGCCGCGATTCTCTCTAACGAGAAATTCCGCGGGGTGCGTCTGTATGTGAGCGAAAATCAGATCAAAATCACCGCCAACAACCCGGAGCAGGAAGAGGCAGAAGAGATTCTGGACGTCACCTATGCCGGGACTGAGATGGAAATCGGCTTTAACGTCAGTTATGTGCTGGATGTACTGAACGCGCTTAAATGCGAGAACGTTCGCATTCTGCTGACCGACTCCGTTTCGAGTGTACAGATTGAAGATGCGGCCAGCCAAAGTGCGGCTTACGTTGTCATGCCGATGAGGCTGTAGTGAACGCTATCGGGCTATCTTACTTGCCTTTTTCAACCCGGGCTGTGCTCGCCCCTGTCTCGTACTTCGTGTACGCACCAGGGTCTGCGTGCAGTCCGCGTTGAAACGGGCTGAGCCGATTACGCCCTGGCCCGAAGAAATCCAGATATGTCACTGACGCGCCTTTTAATTAAAGATTTCCGCAATATCGAAAACGCGGATCTCGCTTTATCCCCTGGCTTTAATTTCCTGGTTGGCGCGAACGGCAGCGGTAAAACCAGCGTGCTTGAGGCCATCTACACGCTCGGCCACGGACGGGCGTTTCGCAGTCTGCAAATTGGCCGCGTCATTCGCCACGAACAGGAAGCCTTTGTTCTGCACGGGCGTTTGCAGGGCGAGGAGCGTGAAACGGCCATCGGTCTGACCAAAGACAAGCAGGGCGACAGCAAGGTTCGTATCGACGGTACTGACGGCCACAAAGTGGCTGAGCTCGCGCTGCTGATGCCAATGCAGCTGATTACGCCGGAGGGGTTTACTTTACTCAATGGCGGCCCCAAATACAGAAGAGCCTTCCTTGACTGGGGATGCTTTCACAACGAAGCCGGTTTCTTTAACGCCTGGAGCAACCTGAAGCGCCTGCTTAAGCAGCGTAACGCTGCACTGCGCCAGGTGACACGCTACGCCCAGCTGCGCCCGTGGGACAAGGAATTAATTCCCCTTGCGGAACAAATCAGCTGCTGGCGTGCCGAATACAGCGCGGGTATCGCCGACGATATGGCCGACACCTGCAAACAGTTTTTACCTGAATTCTCTCTCACCTTCTCCTTCCAGCGCGGCTGGGAGAAAGAGACAGATTATGCCGAAGTGTTAGAGAGAAATTTCGAGCGCGACCGCATGCTGACCTACACCGCACATGGCCCGCACAAGGCGGATTTCCGCATTCGTGCCGACGGTGCGCCGGTGGAAGACACGCTGTCGCGTGGGCAGCTCAAGCTTTTGATGTGTGCGCTGCGCCTGGCGCAGGGAGAGTTTTTGACCCGCGAGAGCGGGCGACGCTGCCTGTACCTGATAGATGATTTTGCCTCGGAACTTGACGACGCGCGGCGCGGGCTGCTTGCCAGCCGCTTAAAAGCCACGCAGTCACAGGTTTTCGTCAGTGCGATTAGCGCTGAACACGTTATAGACATGTCGGACGAAAATTCGAAGATGTTTACCGTGGAAAAGGGTAAAATAACGGATTAACCCAAGTTGAAATGAGCGAGAAACGTTGATGTCGAATTCTTATGACTCCTCCAGTATCAAAGTCCTGAAAGGGCTGGATGCGGTGCGTAAGCGCCCGGGTATGTATATCGGCGACACGGATGACGGCACCGGTCTGCACCACATGGTATTCGAGGTGGTAGATAACGCTATCGACGAAGCGCTCGCGGGTCACTGTAAAGACATCGTGGTCACGATCCATGCGGACAACTCCGTCTCCGTCACCGATGACGGTCGTGGCATCCCAACCGGTATTCACCCGGAAGAGGGCGTATCGGCTGCGGAAGTTATCATGACCGTTCTGCACGCAGGCGGTAAGTTCGATGATAACTCCTATAAAGTTTCCGGCGGTCTGCACGGTGTAGGTGTGTCCGTGGTTAACGCCCTGTCGCAGAAACTGGAGCTGGTTATCCAGCGCGAAGGCAAAATTCACCGTCAGCTGTATACGCACGGCGTGCCGCAGGCACCGCTGGCTGTTACGGGTGACACCGACAAAACCGGTACCATGGTGCGTTTCTGGCCGAGCCTTGAAACGTTCACCAACGTTACCGAGTTCGAATATGAGATTCTGGCGAAACGCCTGCGTGAACTGTCGTTCCTGAACTCCGGCGTCTCGATTCGTCTGCGTGACAAACGCGACAACAGAGAAGACCACTTCCACTACGAAGGCGGTATCCGGGCGTTCGTTGAGTATCTGAACAAGAACAAAACGCCCATTCACCCGAATATCTTCTACTTCTCTACCGAAAAAGACGGTATTGGCGTGGAAGTGGCGCTGCAGTGGAACGACGGTTTCCAGGAAAATATCTACTGCTTCACCAACAACATTCCACAGCGTGACGGCGGTACTCACCTTGCGGGCTTCCGTGCGGCAATGACCCGTACCCTGAATGCCTACATGGACAAAGAAGGCTACAGCAAGAAAGCGAAAGTCAGCGCCACCGGTGATGATGCCCGTGAAGGCCTGATTGCGGTTGTCTCCGTGAAGGTACCGGATCCGAAGTTCTCCTCTCAGACTAAAGACAAGCTGGTCTCTTCTGAGGTGAAATCGGCGGTTGAACAGCAGATGAACGAACTGCTGAGCGAATACCTGCTGGAAAACCCGTCAGACGCGAAAATCGTGGTTGGCAAAATTATCGATGCGGCACGTGCCCGTGAAGCGGCGCGTAAAGCCCGTGAAATGACCCGTCGTAAAGGCGCGCTGGATTTAGCTGGCCTGCCAGGCAAACTGGCTGACTGCCAGGAACGCGACCCGGCGCTGTCCGAACTGTACCTTGTGGAAGGGGACTCCGCGGGCGGTTCTGCGAAGCAGGGCCGTAACCGTAAGAATCAGGCTATCCTGCCGCTGAAGGGTAAAATCCTCAACGTAGAGAAGGCCCGTTTCGACAAGATGCTCTCTTCTCAGGAAGTGGCAACGCTGATCACCGCGCTCGGTTGCGGCATCGGCCGTGACGAGTACAACCCGGACAAACTGCGCTACCACAGCATCATCATCATGACCGATGCGGACGTCGACGGCTCGCACATCCGTACGCTGCTGTTGACCTTCTTCTATCGTCAGATGCCAGAAATTGTTGAACGTGGCCACGTCTACATTGCACAGCCACCGCTGTACAAAGTGAAGAAAGGCAAACAGGAACAGTACATCAAAGACGACGAAGCGATGGATCAGTACCAAATCGCGATCGCGCTTGATGGTGCGACCCTGCATGCGAACTCTCACGCCCCTGCACTGGCCGGTGAGCCGCTGGAGCGTCTGGTGTCCGAGTTTAACGCGGCGCAGAAAATGATTGGTCGTATGGAGCGTCGTTATCCTAAATCGCTGCTGAAGGCGCTGATTTATCAGCCAACCCTGACGGAAGCCGATCTGAGCGATGAACAGGTTGTGACCCGCTGGGTGAACACCCTGGTAACCGAGCTGAACGAGAAAGAGCAGCACGGCAGCCAGTGGAAGTTTGATGTCCAGCAGAACGCTCAGCAGCAGTTCGAACCGATTGTGCGCGTGCGTACTCACGGCGTAGATACCGATTACCCTCTGGAGCACGAGTTTGTGACCGGTCCGGAATATCGCCGTATCTGTACGCTGGGTGAGAAGCTCCGTGGTCTTATCGAAGACGATGCGTTTATCGAACGTGGTGAACGTCGTCAGCCGGTAGCAAGCTTCGAGCAGGCGCTGGAATGGCTGGTGAAAGAGTCCCGTCGTGGTCTGTCTATTCAGCGTTATAAAGGTCTGGGTGAAATGAACCCGGATCAGCTGTGGGAAACCACCATGGATCCGGAAAGCCGTCGTATGCTGCGCGTGACCGTTAAAGACGCGATTGCAGCCGATCAGCTGTTCACAACCCTGATGGGCGATGCGGTTGAACCACGTCGTGCCTTTATCGAAGAGAACGCCCTGAAAGCGGCGAATATCGATATCTAAGGGTGGTTACACCGCAAGTCAGAGGCCGTGCGTTTAGCACGGCTTTTTTGTGGGCGCAGAATTATCAACATCCAGTTCCAGCGACAGGACTGACGGTAACCGGCTGACCAGCATGTCGACCGCAATCCTGACTCGCAGGGGCAGATGCGGCGTCTGCTGCCAGACCGCGTGAACGTCGAAACGCACATCCGGTGCCTGTTTTAAGAGTGGGATGAGCCTTCCATTCTGCAGCTCTTTGCGCACCATCCAGCAGGGTAACCATGCAATACCATGCCCGGCCAGCGCTGCGTCGCAGATAGCCTGCAGATCGTCCATATTGAGGGATGAGCGGGGAATTAGGGTGTGCTGCGTGCCTTCGTGGTCCGCCAGTTCCCACGGTAACACCCTGCCGGCACGCAGGTAGTTAATGGCCTTATGCTGGCGTAAATCGGCAACGGTTTCAGGCTGGCCGTTATTTCTCAGGTATTCCGGCGCGGCGCACAGCACCATTCGGTGTTCCCCCAGGCGTCTGGCGACCAGCATGGTGCTGTCCGGCAGTGCGCCGTTTCGCACCGCCATATCAAACCCTTCCTCGACGATATCCACTACGCGATCGCTGAATGACATTTCCAGCTCAAGGGCAGGATGCTCCTGCGTCAAGGCTATCAGCAGCGGGGCGATGCACTGGCGACCAAACAGCACCGGCATGGCAACACGCAGACGGCCACTCACCTGATGTTTCCCTGTTTCCAGCAGCGACTCCGCGCCACGGATTTCCTGGAGTGCTCGCAGGCAACGTTCATAAAAAAGGGCACCGTTATCGGTCAGGCTTTGGCTACGCGTTGTGCGCTGAAACAGGCGTACTCCCAGCCGCGCTTCAAGGCGAGCAATGCTTTTCCCTACCGCCGAGCGCGACAAATGCAAACGCACCGCGGCCTGAGCAAAACTGCCTGCCTCTACGGCGGCGACAAAAACGGGAATATCCTTCAGCGTATCGGTCATGGATTGTCGTTCTTCAGGAATCAATGGTGGGAAAAGGTATCGCCACTGGCGACCATGAGTCAACGTTAGACTGTCAGTACTGAAGTGCATTTGATAACAGGAGAATAAGATGACAGAGATGATGCAATGCTGGTCAATGGACGCCCTTGGGCGTGAAAACCTCAGACTCACTCAGGCGCCTGTACCCCAGCCGGGCCCGGGTGAAGTGCGCGTGCGGGTGAACGCTGTCGCGCTCAACTATCGCGATAAAATGGTCATCGAAGGCAACATGCCGATCGCGCTCACCTTCCCGTTTACCCCGGCATCTGACATGGCAGGCGTGGTGGACAGTACGGGTGAAGGCGTTACCCGCTTTAAACCCGGAGCTCGCGTCATCTCCACCTTCTCTCCGGAGTGGGTAGACGGTAAACCGAAAGGCGACGCCCGCAATTTGCCCTACCAGACGCTGGGCGGTTATTTTCAGGGGATGCTGTCTGAATACGTGATCATGCGTGAAAACTGGCTGGTGGCCGCCCCGGAAACGCTGGATGACGCAGAGGCCAGCACCTTACCCTGCGCGGGGCTTACCGCATGGTTTGCACTGGTGGAGCGCGGACAGTTACGTGCCGGACAGTCGGTGCTGGTGCAAGGCACTGGCGGTGTCGCAATCTTCGCGTTGCAAATCGCCAAAGCACACGGTGCAGAAGTTTTTGTGACGTCGGGCAGTGATGAAAAACTGGCGCTGGCTAAAACGCTCGGTGCCGATCGGGGCATCAACCGGCTTAAAGGGAACTGGGCTGACGAGATTTACGCGCTGACGCAGGATCGCGGTATCGACCATATTATTGAAACCGTTGGCGGGGAGAACCTGAGACATTCCCTGCGGGCCGTTGCCGTTCACGGGCGCATATCCGTCATTGGCGTGTTGGCCGGGAGTGAAATCTCGCTGCCTGCCAGCGAACTCTTGCTGAAATCACCTGTGATTCAGGGGATTGGTGTCGGGCACCGCCGTGCGCTGGAAGATTTTGTCCGCGCAGTCGATGTCACGGGGCTGAAACCGGTGATTGAACACCGCTACCGTTTTAACCAGCTTGAAGAGGCGCTTGTACACCTCGACCGCGGTGCTTTTGGCAAAATAGTCCTCACCCGCGAGTAAGCCGTTATCCCCGGGACAGGCGTAAAAGGGGGCTTTTGTTGCGCAATGTAGCTCTATTTTTGTGGGCTTAATCGCGTTAGCATGAGGCAGCACTCATTTATCCCGGGGACCCTATGGCTATCAAACTTATTGCTATCGACATGGACGGCACGCTGTTGCTGCCAGACCACACTATTTCTCCAGCCGTTAAAAACGCGATTGCCGCTGCGCGCGCAAAAGGCGTGAATGTGGTACTGACCACCGGTCGTCCGTATGCGGGCGTGCACAGCTACCTGAAAGAGCTGCACATGAATCAGCCGGGCGATTACTGCATTACCTATAACGGTGCGCTGGTACAGAAGGCGGCGGATGGCAGCACGGTGGCGCAAACCGCGCTGAACTATGACGATTACCTGTTCCTGGAAAAACTGTCCCGCGAGGTCGGTTCCCATTTCCACGCGCTCGATCGCAATACGCTCTATACCGCTAACCGTGATATCAGCTATTACACCGTACATGAATCCTATGTCGCGACGATCCCACTGGTGTTCTGCGAAGCTGAGAAAATGGATCCGAGCACCCAGTTCCTGAAAGTGATGATGATTGATGAGCCTGACATCCTGGACAAAGCGATAGCGCGCATTCCGGCTGAGGTAAAAGAGAAATACACCGTGCTGAAAAGTGCGCCGTACTTCCTCGAAATCCTGGATAAACGCGTCAATAAAGGCACCGGTGTGAAATCGCTGGCAGATACGCTGGGCATCAAACCGGACGAGATCATGGCGCTGGGCGATCAGGAAAACGACATTGCGATGATTGAATATGCGGGCATGGGTGTGGCAATGGACAATGCGATCCCGTCGGTGAAAGACGTGGCCAATTTCGTGACCAAATCTAACCTCGAAGACGGCGTTGCCTACGCGATCGAGAAATTTGTTCTGCAGTAACAGCGTTTCACGCTCATCAGCCTCGGTTATCAACCGGGGCTTTTTTTTGCGCTGAATTTATCGAATTGTTCTTTTTGTGATCTGGATTGTAGTACAACATTAATTGATTGTACTACATTACAGCCACGGTAATGACGAAAGGCGTCACGTTTGTACTGCAAAAGTGAGGCGAAATTCAGCGGTCGAGGTAAAGTAGTCCTGAACATACAGAGCATAAGGACTCTCCATGACTCTCAATAAAACCGATCGCATCGTCATCACGCTGGGCACCCAGATCGTGGGTGGAAAGTACGTTCCCGGTTCACCGCTGCCTGCTGAGGCAGAGCTGTGTGAGGAGTTTGAAACCTCGCGCAACATCATTCGGGAAGTGTTTCGCTCGCTCATGGCAAAGCGGCTGATTGAAATGAAGCGCTACCGCGGCGCCTTTGTCGCCCCGCGTAATCAGTGGAACTACCTCGACACCGATGTCCTGCAGTGGGTGCTGGAAAACGACTACGACCCAAGGCTGATTGGCGCGATGAGTGAGGTACGAAACCTGGTAGAGCCGGCCATTGCCCGTTGGGCTGCGGAACGTGCAACGTCAGGAGACCTGGCTCAGATTGAGTCCGCCCTGAACGACATGATTGCCAATAACCAGAACCGGGATGCGTTCAACGAAGCGGACATCCGCTATCACGAAGCGGTGCTGCAGTCGGTTCATAACCCGGTATTACAGCAGCTTAGCGTTGCCATCAGCTCGCTACAGCGCGCGGTATTTGAACGAACCTGGATGGGCGATGAGGCCAACATGCCAAAAACGCTCCAGGAACATAAAGCGCTGTTCGATGCTATCCGGCATCAGGACGGCGATGCGGCAGAGCAGGCGGCACTCACGATGATCGCCAGCTCGACACGAAGGTTGAAGGAAATCACATGACATCTCGCTACATCGCTATTGACTGGGGATCGACCAATCTGCGCGCCTGGCTGTATCAGGGCGAGCAGTGCCTGGAAAGCAGGCAATCAGAAGCAGGCGTGACGCGCCTGAACGGTAAATCCCCCGAGGCGGTGTTAGCAGAGGTGACACACAACTGGCGCGAGGGCGCCACGCCGGTGGTCATGGCGGGCATGGTGGGCAGTAACGTGGGCTGGAAGATCGCGCCTTATCTGCCCGTACCTGCCGCGTTCGCTGCCATTGGCGAGCAGTTAACGTCCGTTGGTGACAATATCTGGATTATTCCAGGATTGTGCGTTTCCCGGAACGATAACCACAATGTGATGCGCGGCGAAGAGACCCAGCTCCTTGGCGCGCGCACGCTCTCTCCTTCTTCTGTCTACGTCATGCCCGGCACGCACTGTAAATGGGTGCAGGCCGACGCTGAGCACATCCACGATTTTCGCACCGTGATGACCGGTGAGCTGCACCACTTGCTGCTGACGCACTCGCTGGTGGGCGCGGGGTTGCCGGAGCAGGACGCTTCGCCCGAGGCCTTTGCCGCCGGGCTGGAGCGGGGTATCGCCAGCCCTGCCGTTTTGCCGCAACTTTTTGAAGTTCGCGCTTCGCATGTACTGGGCACGCTTCCCCGTACGCAGGTCAGCGAATTTTTATCGGGCCTGTTGATTGGCGCGGAAGTCGCCAGCCTGAGCGAGCAGTTCGCCGGGCAACAGACCATCACCCTCGTCGCGGGTTCATCGCTGACCTCTCGCTACCGCCAGGCGTTCAATGCCATCGGGCGGGACGTGGCGGCGGTAGAGGGCGACACGGCATTTCAGGCAGGAATAAGGAGCATCGCTCATGCAGTGGCAAACTAATCTTCCCCTCATCGCTATCCTGCGCGGCGTCACGCCCGACGAGGTTTTAGCGCACGTAGGCGCAGCGATCGACGCCGGTTTTGACGCCGTGGAAATACCGCTTAATTCCCCAGAGTGGGAAAAGAGCATCCCGGCGGTTGTGGACGCGTTTGGTGATAAGGCGCTGATTGGCGCTGGCACCGTTCTGCAACCGGAGCAGGTGGACCAGCTTGCGCAGATGGGCTGCAGGCTGATTGTGACGCCGAATATTCACCCTGAGGTGATCCGCCGCGCAGTGGGCTACGGCATGACCGTCTGCCCGGGATGCGCAACGGCAACAGAAGCGTTCGCGGCTCTCGATGCGGGCGCGCAGTCGCTCAAAATTTTCCCGTCATCGGCTTTTGGTCCGGCCTATATCAGCGCGCTGAAAGCGGTATTGCCCGCCAGCGTACCGGTCTTTGCCGTGGGGGGCGTGACGCCAGAAAACCTGGCGCAGTGGATCAACGCAGGTTGTGTCGGGGCGGGTCTGGGCAGCGATCTCTATCGCGCCGGGCAATCCGTCGAACGTACCGCACAGCAGGCGGCCGCATTTGTGAAAGCGTATCGAGAGGCAGTGAAATGAAAATAACCAAACTCACCACGTACCGTTTACCGCCGCGTTGGCTGTTCCTGAAAATCGAAACCGATGAAGGCGTGGTCGGCTGGGGCGAACCGGTCATTGAAGGGCGTGCGCGTACCGTGGAAGCGGCGGTGCATGAGCTGGGCGAGTACCTGACAGGACAAGATCCTGCCCGCATCAACGACCTGTGGCAGGTGATGTACCGCGCGGGTTTCTACCGGGGCGGACCGGTTCTGATGAGCGCCATCGCCGGTATCGACCAGGCGTTATGGGACATCAAAGGCAAAGTGCTGAATGCCCCGGTCTGGCAGCTGATGGGCGGCCTGGTGCGCGACAAAATCAAAGCGTACAGCTGGGTGGGCGGCGACCGTCCCGCGGAGGTAATCGACGGTATCAGGCAGTTGCGCAATATTGGTTTTGACACCTTTAAACTGAACGGCTGCGAAGAGATGGGCGTCATCGACAACGCACGGGCGGTAGACCGCGCGGTAAATACCGTGGCGCAGATCCGTGAAGCGTTCGGCAACGAGATTGAGTTTGGCCTGGACTTCCACGGTCGTGTCAGCGCGCCGATGGCCAAAGTGCTGATTAAAGAGCTGGAGCCGTACCGTCCGCTGTTTATCGAAGAGCCGGTGTTGGCCGAGCAGGCGGAGTACTACCCGAAACTGGCCGCACAGACGCATATCCCGATTGCCGCCGGTGAGCGCATGTTCTCGCGCTTCGAGTTCAAACGCGTGCTGGAAGCTGGCGGCCTGGCGATATTGCAGCCGGATCTGTCGCATGCCGGCGGCATCACGGAATGCTACAAAATCGCCGGGATGGCGGAAGCCTACGACGTGGCGCTGGCACCGCATTGTCCGCTGGGGCCGATCGCACTGGCAGCCTGTCTGCACGTCGACTTTGTCTCGCGCAACGCGGTATTCCAGGAACAGAGCATGGGCATTCACTATAACAAGGGCGCGGAACTGCTCGACTTTGTGAAAAACAAAGATGATTTCAGCATGGAAGGCGGTTTCTTTAAACCGTTAACGAAGCCGGGCCTTGGCGTGGATATCGACGAAGCCAAAGTCATTGAGCTGAGTAAAAACGCGCCTGACTGGCGCAACCCGTTATGGCGTCATGAAGATGGCTCTGTCGCTGAGTGGTAATTCAGCCAAAGCACATCGCCACTAAAAAGTAATTTCAACAATAACAAACACACACCCTCTGTAAATTACAGGGCATGGTGAGCGGCTTCGCTATGCCCAAAATCTGGAGACAGATTGCGATGGATATTCCTGTTACTGCTGCAAAAACCGGGCGTCGGCGCTACCTGACGCTGGTCATGATCTTTATTACTGTGGTCATCTGTTACGTTGACCGCGCCAACCTTGCCGTGGCTTCAGCCCATATTCAGGAGGAGTTTGGGATCAGCAAAGCGGAAATGGGCTACGTCTTTTCGGCGTTTGCCTGGCTGTATACGCTGTGCCAGATCCCCGGCGGCTGGTTCCTTGACCGCGTCGGCTCGCGCCTGACCTATTTCATTGCCATCTTCGGCTGGTCGGTGGCGACCCTGTTCCAGGGCTTTGCCACCGGGCTGATGTCGCTGATTGGCCTGCGTGCGATCACCGGGATTTTCGAAGCCCCGGCGTTTCCGACCAATAACCGCATGGTGACCAGCTGGTTCCCGGAGCATGAACGCGCCTCGGCCGTTGGATTCTACACCTCCGGGCAGTTTGTCGGCCTGGCGTTCCTGACGCCGCTGCTGATCTGGATCCAGGAACTGCTGAGCTGGCACTGGGTCTTTATTGTGACCGGGGGGATCGGCATTATCTGGTCGTTGATCTGGTTCAAGGTCTATCAACCGCCGCGTCTCACCAAAAGTATCAGCAAAGCTGAACTGGACTATATCCGCGACGGTGGCGGCCTGGTGGATGGCGATGCGCCGGTGAAAAAAGAGGCGCGTCAGCCGCTGACCAAAGCCGACTGGAAGCTGGTTTTCCACCGCAAGCTGGTGGGGGTTTATCTGGGGCAGTTCGCGGTGACCTCCACGCTGTGGTTCTTCCTGACCTGGTTCCCGAACTATCTGACCCAGGAAAAAGGCATCACCGCGCTGAAGGCGGGCTTTATGACCACCGTACCGTTCCTGGCGGCCTTCTTTGGTGTGCTGCTTTCCGGCTGGCTGGCGGACAGGCTGGTGAAAAAAGGGTTCTCGCTGGGTGTCGCGCGTAAAACGCCTATTATCTGCGGGTTGCTGATCTCCACCTGCATCATGGGCGCAAACTACACCAACGATCCGGTCTGGATTATGACGCTGATGGCGATTGCGTTCTTCGGTAACGGTTTTGCCTCCATCACCTGGTCACTGGTCTCCTCGCTGGCCCCGATGCGCCTGATTGGTCTGACCGGGGGCGTGTTCAACTTTGTCGGTGGACTGGGGGGGATCACGGTTCCGCTGGTCATCGGTTATCTGGCTCAGGACTATGGCTTTGGCCCGGCACTGATCTATATCTCCGCGGTGGCCTTGCTCGGTGCGCTCTCCTACATCCTGCTGGTGGGTGACGTCAAACGTGTAGGCTAATTCCCCGCAATGTTTTACCCTGATGCGATAACTGCGCATCAGGGTAACGCCATGAAACAAATCACCTTCGCCTCCCGTCATCACCAGCTTACCAATATCAATACCTGGACGCCGGACAGCCAGTGGCTGGCCTACGATGTGCGTCCATCCGGCGCATCGTTCACCGGTGAAACCATTGAGCGGGTCAATGTCATTACGGGTGACGTCGAGGTGATCTATCGCGCCAGTCACGGTGCGCATGTTGGCGTGGTGACCGTTCATCCGCAGCAGGACAAATATGTCTTTATCCACGGCCCGGAAAACCCGGATGCAGACTGGCACTACGATTTTCATCATCGTCAGGGCGTGGTTGTACACAACGGTCAGGTGAGTAACCTGGATGCCATGGATATCACGCCGCCTTATACCGCAGGCGCGCTGCGTGGCGGCAGCCACGTGCACGTTTTTAGCCCTGACGGACAGTTCGTGAGCTTTACCTACAACGACCATGTATTGCATGAGCGTGACCCGAAGCTCGATTTACGCAACGTCGGCGTCGCAGCGCCTTTTGGCCCGGTGACGCCGCAAGGGACGCATCCACGTGAATATTCCGGCACCTTCTGGAGCGTGCTGGTGAGCCGCACGACGCCCGCACCTCAGCCCGGCAGCGATGAGATCAACCGAGCCTATGAAGAGGGTTGGGTGGGCAATGACAGGCTGGCGTTTATCGGCGATACCGTGTCTGCGACAGGCGAGAAAGTGCCAGAACTGTTTATTGTGGATCTGCCCAACGACGAGCAGGGATGGAAACGCGCGGGCGATGCGCCGCTGCAGGGGACTCCTGAGACGCTGCCTGCGCCCCCGGCGGGTGTCATGCAGCGCCGGCTGACCTTTACCCACCAGCGGGCATTCCCGGGGCTGGTAAACGTGCCGCGTCACTGGGTGCGCTGCAACCCGCAGGGGACGCAGATTGCGTTTCTGATGCGTGATGATAAGGGCATTGTGCAGCTGTGGCTTATCGCTCCAGAAGGCGGCGAACCACGCCAGTTGACGCATAACGAAAGTGACATTCAGTCGGCATTTACCTGGCACCCAGCCGGTCACTGTCTGGGATTTGTGCTGGAAGAGCGGATTGCCTGCTGTGATGCGCAAACCGGAGAGGTGACGTTTTTGACGTCCGATCACGGCAATCCACCGTCTGGTGATGCGGTCGTGTTTTCCCCGGACGGGCGTTTTATTGCATGGATGGAAGAGACAGAAGGTTTCCGTCAGCTTTGGCTAACGGAAACCGGGCAGCGTTAACGCGTTGGCGTTAAGCGGGTGGAATGACGGAATTGGTGGCCAGATTTTGCTGCTCGCTTTTCTCTACCCGCGAGCGCACGGAGCTGTCCTTACGGAACATATCCCACGGCAGCAAAAGCGTATCGGCCACAGCCGTAAACGGCATATCCAGGATGACCAGGGATTTTGTGCCCCAGTTGGTATCGTCATCGGAGATCATCTCAGCGCTGGCACGCGTCCCCGGATATGTTCCTTCTTTACCGCCGGTGTGAGACATCACGCTCGAACACCCGCAAAGTAAAACAACCCCGCTGAACGTCGTCAGCTTTATCAGAACATTTTTCATCATCACTCAGTCATCGTTAATGGCACTGCATAAACCTGCAACTCAGGGTTATAGCGAGCCTCGTTCAAAATGGATAGCCCGATAACCCCGCACTGTGGCAGCCATCGCAATTTAACCCTTTGTGCTGTTGTCCCAGTCTAAGCGAGATGCACGAAAGTGCAAAAAAAAGTGCGCCCGCTGCGCTTGAAAAGACCGGTTCCAGACCCATTTTAAGAATGTGACCCGATAACGAACACGCCTGCGGGGTGTTCAGGGGCACACTGGCCTGTCCATGGTGGAAGGCTACAATTTCTCGCTGATTTCAGGAGCTTTTATTTATGCGTAACTTCGATCTTTCCCCGCTATACCGTTCTGCAATTGGTTTTGACCGCCTGTTTAACCATTTAGAAAATAACCAAAGCCAGAGCAACGGCTACCCTCCATACAATGTTGAACTGGTTGATGAAAACCACTACCGCATCGCCATTGCCGTCGCCGGTTTTGCAGAGAACGAACTGGAGATCACCGCGCAGGACAACCTGCTGGTGGTGAAAGGTTCACATACGGCCGAGCAGAAAGAACGCACCTACCTTTATCAGGGTATCGCCGAGCGCAACTTTGAACGCAAGTTCCAGTTAGCCGAGAACATTCACGTGAAAGGCGCGAACCTGGTCAACGGCCTGCTGTTTATCGAACTGGAACGTGTGATTCCGGAAGAGAAAAAACCGCGCCGTATCGAGATCAACTGATTATGCGGGTCGCGCGAGCGGCCCACCCAGAATTGCTTGCCGTAATGGGAGCATATGTGAATCCATGAGGATTTGCAGGAACAACTGCGCACAAAAATAAACTGTGCCGAACTCGCTTCTCAGAAGGAGATTTAGTATGCGTAACTACGATTTATCCCCCCTGCTGCGTCAGTGGATTGGTTTTGACAAACTGGCTAATGCCCTGCAAAGCACCACCGAGCAACAGACGTTTCCGCCGTACAACATCGAAAAAAGCGATGACAACCACTATCGCATCACCCTTGCGCTGGCCGGGTTCCGCCAGGACGATCTGGATATTCAGCTCGAAGGCACGCGCCTGACCGTGAAAGGTACGCCGGAAAAACAAGAAACCGAGACCAAATGGCTGCACCAGGGCCTGGTTAATCAGCCGTTTAGCCTGAGCTTTACTCTGGCTGACCATATGGAAGTGTCCGGCGCGACATTTACCAACGGGCTGCTGCATATCGACCTGACCCGCAACGTGCCGGAAGCCATTGCACCGCAGCGTATCGCCATTAGCGAGCGTCCTGCGCTGAACAGTTAACCCTCTGCGGGTTGTTGCCTCTCCCACAGGGAGAGGATGAAAAGATAAAGCCCTGCCCCGGCAGGGCTTTTTTGTGCGCCATCGCCCATACAACCGCGTGCGGCTCTGAGAGAATCCTTAGCATAACTAAGGTTATGCACAGGAAGTGGATCATGAGTGATATCGCGTTAACCGTTAGCGTGTTGGCCCTGGTCGCAGTGGTGGGTCTGTGGATTGGCAATGTTAAAATCCGCGGCGTCGGATTTGGGATAGGCGGGGTGCTGTTCGGCGGGATTTTTGTCGGCCATTTTGCCGACCAGCTTGGGCTGGTGCTCAGCGCCGAAATGCTCCATTTCATCCAGGAATTCGGTCTGATCCTCTTCGTCTACACCATCGGTATTCAGGTGGGGCCTGGCTTTTTCGCTTCCCTTCGGGTCTCCGGATTACGGCTGAACCTGTTTGCCTTCGGCATTGTGGTGATGGGAGGGCTGGTCACCGCCATTCTGCATAAGCTCTTCGATATTCCGCTGCCGGTGGTGCTGGGTATTTTCTCCGGGGCGGTCACCAATACGCCTGCACTGGGTGCGGGTCAGCAAATTCTGCGCGATCTTGGCATCTCTCCCGGTATTGTCGACCAGATGGGGATGAGCTACGCCATGGCCTATCCGTTTGGGATTTGCGGCATTTTGCTCTCCATGTGGCTGGTGCGGGTACTCTTTCGCATTAACGTCGAAAACGAGGCGAAAGACCACGAAACCACGCTCACCAACGGTCATATGCCGATCAAAACCATCAACATTCGCGTCGATAACCCCAACCTTAACAATATGGCGATTCAGGATGTGCCGATCCTGAACAGCGCCAATATTATCTGCTCACGCCTTAAACGTGACGATATGCTGATGGTACCTGCGCCCGGGACCATTATTCAGCAGGGTGACCTGCTGCACCTGGTCGGACAGCCCGGGGATTTAAACAACGCGCGGCTGGTGATTGGTCAGGAGGTGGAGACCTCGCTCTCCACGCGCGGCACCGATATGCGTGTAGAGCGCGTCGTGGTGACCAACGAGCACGTGCTTGGCAAGAAAATACGCGATTTGCAGGTTAAGGAGCGCTATGACGTCGTGATCTCCCGTCTTAACCGTGCTGGGGTGGAACTGGTCGCCAGCCCGGAAGCCAGCCTGCAGTTCGGCGATATCCTGAACCTGGTTGGGCGCCCGTCATCCATTGATGCGGTAGCGGACATGGTGGGTAACGCCCAGCAAAAACTGCAGCAGGTGCAGATGTTGCCGGTCTTTATCGGTATCGGGCTGGGAGTGCTGCTTGGCTCCATTCCGCTGTATGTCCCGGGTTTTCCGGTTGCGCTCAAGCTGGGCCTGGCGGGTGGACCGCTGATTATGGCACTGATCCTCGGGCGTATCGGCTGTATCGGTAAACTCTACTGGTTTATGCCGCCAAGCGCCAACCTGGCGCTGCGCGAGCTGGGAATTGTGCTGTTTCTGGCGGTGGTCGGCCTGAAATCCGGGGGCGATTTTATCGATACCCTGGTGAAGGGCGAGGGGATGAGCTGGGTTGGCTACGGGATATTTATCACGGCGATTCCGCTCCTGACGATGGGGATCCTGGCGCGGATGTTCGCCAAAATGAACTATCTGACGCTCTGCGGCATGCTCGCCGGATCAATGACTGACCCACCCGCACTGGCCTTTGCCAACAACCTGCACGCCACCAGCGGCGCGGCGGCGCTGTCATACGCCACGGTCTACCCGCTGGTGATGTTCCTGCGCATTATTACCCCGCAGCTACTGGCGGTGCTGTTCTGGGGGATGAGTTAGCAGGTCTTCCGGGTGGATGCGCCGCAGATGGTAGTCCACCTGGTAATCACGGGTATTACGGAACATCACGGAATAATTGAGAAATTCGCCGCTGTCGCTGTAGGAGAGAGACGTTATCCGCAGCAGCGGCGTCTGTTCCGGCAGGTTCAGGTAACCGGCGAGCTGTTTATCTGCCAGCACCGGCGTCAGGCTCTCGTAGTTGCCGCTGATGGTTATTCCGCACTCCTTCTCGATGTAATCAAACTTCGACCCCTCCAGATGTGCCAGTGAAAGCGTGCGGAACAGCTTCACGGGCATAAAGCTGTCCTCCAGCATCAGGGGTTTTCCGTCGACATAACGCACCCGGCGCGAGAAGTAGATGCGCTCATCCACCTGAATGCGGAGCTGGCTGGCGATAGCGGGCGGGGCGGGCATCACTTCGAACTGTAGCACCTTGCTCTGCACCTCTTTTCCCTGCTGGCGCAGCACCTCCACCAGCCCGGTCAGATTGGTGGTTTCGTGGTGGACATCTTTACGCGCCACGAATGTCCCGCTACCGTGTCGGCGTTCAACCAGCCCCCAGTTCACCAGCAGATCCAGCGCCTTTCGAATGGTCATCCGCGCCACGCCAAACTCCTGCGCCAGCGCTTTCTCACCCGGCAGCGGACTCCCGATATTGTAGTCCGACGAATTTAGCCGCAGCCGCAACCTGTCAGCGATAGATTTGTAGATCACCAGTAGACCTCTCTGCCCGTATTAACGCGTGGCTTGCGTCCTGACATGTCCATATTAAGCACGAAAAGTAGACCTGATTGGTCAAAATAAAACCATGAATGCGATCACGAATCGCAGCGGCACGTCATGTTCGCCCATGGGTAAATTCTTATGCTCACTTCAGGCCCAGCAAAAAATCATAAAGGCCTCTACCCCCTACAGGTTGTTACGTGAGGATTTAAAAATGCTCAGTCAAATACAACGTTTTGGCGGCGCCATGTTTACCCCGGTGTTGTTATTTCCCTTTGCCGGGATCGTGGTCGGGATCGCCATCATGCTTCGCAACCCGCTGTTTGTGGGCGAGGCCTTAACCGCCCCCGATAATCTGTTCGCGCAAATTGTTCACATCATTGAAGAGGGCGGCTGGGCGGTGTTTCGCAATATGCCGCTGATTTTTGCCGTGGGTTTACCGATTGGTCTGGCGAAGCAGGCGCAGGGACGTGCCTGTCTGGCGGTGCTAATCAGTTTTCTGACCTGGAACTACTTTATCAATGCGATGGGGATGACATGGGGTCATTTCTTTGGCGTCGACTTCGCCGCTGAGCCCACTGCCGGCAGCGGACTGGCCATGATTGCCGGTATCAAAACGCTCGATACCAGCATCATTGGGGCGATTGTGATTTCGGGGATTGTCACCGCCATCCACAACCGCTATTTCGACAAGCAGTTGCCTGTTTTCCTGGGGATTTTTCAGGGCACCTCGTTTGTCGTTATCCTCGCGTTCTTTGTGATGATCCCCTGCGCCTGGCTGACGCTGCTGGGCTGGCCGAAAGTGCAGCTGGGCATTGAGTCCCTGCAGGCCTTTTTACGCTCTGCCGGTGCGCTGGGGGTGTGGGTTTATACCTTCCTGGAACGCATTCTGATCCCTACCGGATTACACCACTTTGTCTACGGTCCGTTTATCTTTGGCCCGGCAGCGGTCGAGGGCGGCATCCTGGTTTATTGGGCGCAGCATCTTCAGGAATTTAGCCAAAGCACGCTGCCGCTGAAAACCCTGTTCCCGGAAGGCGGTTTTGCGCTTCATGGCAACGCCAAAGTGTTTGGCTCTGTCGGGATTGCGCTGGCGCTCTGGTACACCGCGTCACCGGAAAACCGCGTCAAAGTGGCAGGCCTGCTGATCCCGGCCACGCTGACCGCCGTGCTGGTGGGCATTACCGAGCCGCTGGAATTCACCTTCCTGTTCATTTCGCCGCTGCTGTTTGCCGTCCACGCCGTTCTGGCCGCCACGATGGCGACGGTGATGTACATCTTCGGCGTCGTGGGCAACATGGGCGGCGGACTGCTGGACCAGTTTCTGCCGCAAAACTGGATCCCCATGTTCCACAACCACGCCTCGACGGTATTCACCCAGATGGGTATCGGTCTTTGCTTCACCGGCCTCTATTTCGTGGTCTTCAAAACGCTGATTGAACGGCTGAACCTTAAAACCCCGGGCCGTGAAGAGAGCGAAGTCAAACTTTACAGCAAGGCGGATTATAAAGCGGCGCGCGGGCAAACCACCGCACCGGCTGCCGCCAGCCAGCAGGTTGGGCAAGCCGCCGGATTCCTGCAGGCGCTGGGCGGCGCGGCCAATATCGAAAGCATTAATAACTGCGCCACCCGCTTACGTATCGCGCTGGTCGACATGGCGCAAACCCAAAGCGACGACGTCTTTAAGGCCCTGGGTGCACACGGTGTGGTGCGACGCGGCAACGGCATTCAGGTGATTGTTGGACTGCACGTCCCTCAGGTGCGAGACCAGCTTGAATCGCTGATGAAAACCCCTTCAACAAACGAACAAACTACCCTGACAGAGGCTATATCATGAAAAAATTCTCAGTTGTCATTGCAGGCGGCGGCAGTACCTTCACGCCGGGGATCGTCCTGATGCTGTTAGCCAACCGCGACCGTTTTCCGCTGCGCGCGCTGAAATTCTATGACAACGACGGCGCACGTCAGGAGACCATCGCCGAGGCGTGCAAGATCATCCTTAAAGAGCAGGCTCCGGAGATTGAGTTTAGCTACACCACCGATCCTGACGCGGCCTTTACCGACGTCGATTTTGTGATGGCACATATCCGCGTGGGGAAATACCCGATGCGTGAAAAAGACGAGAAAATCCCCCTGCGTCACGGTGTGCTGGGTCAGGAGACCTGCGGACCCGGCGGGATCGCCTACGGCATGCGCTCTATTGGCGGCGTGCTGGAGCTGGTCGATTACATGACACAATACTCCCCGAATGCGTGGATGCTGAACTACTCGAACCCGGCGGCCATCGTGGCTGAAGCGACCCGTCGCCTGCGACCCAACGCCAAAATCCTCAACATCTGCGATATGCCCATCGGCATAGAAGGGCGTATGGCGCAGATAGTCGGCCTTAAAGACCGTAAAGAGATGCGCGTGCGTTACTACGGACTGAACCACTTCGGATGGTGGACATCCATTGAAGATGCAAACGGCAATGATTTAATGCCGAAACTGCGCGAATATGTCGCGAAAAATGGCTATGTGCCGCCCTCTGACAATGCCCATACCGAAGCCAGCTGGAACGACACGTTCGCGAAGGCAAAAGATGTGCAGGCGCTGGATCCGGACACCATGCCAAACACCTATTTGAAATACTACCTGTTCCCGGACTACGTGGTCGCGCACTCCAATCCGGAACGCACGCGCGCTAACGAGGTGATGGATCACCGTGAGAAGCATGTGTTCAGCGCCTGCCGGGCGATTATCGAAGCCGGTGTATCGTCCGCCGGGGAGCTGGAAATCGACGAACATGCGTCGTACATCGTCGATCTGGCGACTGCGATTGCCTTCAACACTCAGGAGCGCATGCTGCTGATTGTGCCCAACAACGGTGCCATTCATAACTTTGATGCCGACGCGATGGTAGAAATTCCGTGCCTGGTCGGTCATAACGGGCCGGAGCCGTTAACGGTGGGCGATATTCCACACTTCCAGAAAGGGTTGATGAGCCAACAGGTAGCGGTGGAAAAACTGGTAGTGGATGCCTGGGAGCAGCGCTCGTACCAGAAATTGTGGCAGGCGATTACGCTGTCGAAAACGGTGCCGAGCGCCTCCGTTGCGAAAGCGATTCTGGATGACCTGATCGAGGCCAACAAAGCGTACTGGCCAGCGCTGCATTAATCGTCCTGACCGGCATCGCCCGATGCCGGTCTCCTTGTCCTTGTCGATTTACGCTATGCTGGAACCTGCCTGTAGCAGACAAGGAATCTTCATGAAAATTTCCCGCCTCGGTGAAGCCCCTGACTACCGCTTCTCGCTGGCTAATGAGCGTACGTTCCTCGCATGGATCCGCACCGCGTTGGGCTTTCTCGCCGCGGGTGTGGGGCTTGACCAGCTCGCGCCTGATTTTGCCACGCCGCTGATCCGCGAAGTGCTGGCGTTGCTGCTGTGCCTGTTTGCCGGCGTGCTGGCCATATACGGCTACCTGCGCTGGCTGCGTAACGAAAAGGCGATGCGGCTTAAGCAGGATCTTCCCTATACGCGTGGGTTACTCATCATCAGCATGATTTTGCTGGCGGTAGCGGGCGTGGTGATGGTGCTGGTGTTGTATGGTGGATAACCGCAAAGCGCGACGCGAAGCCGACCCCGGCCTGCAGCCGGAGCGGACGTCGCTGGCCTGGCTGCGTACGTTACTGGGGTATGGCGCGCTGATTGCCCTCGCCATCAAGCACAACTGGCATCGCACAGGCGTGCCATTCTGGATCTCACTGGTCGTGCTGGCGCTTGTGGCGATCGTTTTGTGGCGCTATACCCGCAGTCGCAACGTAATGGATGTGACGCAGGACGATTTTGTACAGCCGAAGGCGGTGCGCGATAAGTTCCTGATCGCCCTCGCGGTGCTGTCGTTGTCACTGCTGTTTGCGGTCACCCATCTGCAGTTTATTTTTTCCCTTTAGCCAGGTACTTCGCCATCTCGTCTTCCGGCACCATTCCGCCGCCGGTTGCCCAGACCAGATGGGTCGCGTTCGCGGATGCGACAGGAACACGCAGCGGCCCGGCCATGCCCGCCAGCGCCGACGGCTCAAGGCGAATGCCTTCTTCCTGCGCCAGCCAGCCGAGCATGTCGTACATGCTTTGATCGGAAAGGGTATAGAACCCGTCAAGCAGCCGCTCCATCGCCCGGCCCACAAAGCCAGACGCGCGTCCAACCGCTAGCCCGTCGGCGGCCGTCACGTTGTCGATACCCAGATCCTGCACGGCGATGGCATCATGCAGCCCGGTGTAGACCCCCAGCAGCATGCACGGGGAGTGCGTCGGCTCGGCGAAGAAACAGTGTACGTTGTCGCCAAAGGCCAGCTTCAGGCCAAACGCCACGCCGCCAGGACCGCCACCGACGCCACAGGGCAAATAGACGTACAGCGGATGTTCCGCATCCACCACGCGACCCTGTGCGGCAAACTGCGCTTTTAGCCGCTCGCCTGCCACCGCATAGCCGAGGAACAGCGTGCGGGAGTTCTCATCGTCGATAAAGAAACAGTTCGGATCGCTCTCCGCGGCCTTACGTCCTTGCTCCACCGCCACGCCGTAATCCTGCTCATATTCCACGACGATCACACCGTGGCTGCGCAGTTTGGCTTTTTTCCACTCACGGGCATCGGCAGACATGTGCACCGTAACCTGAAAGCCGATGCGCGCGCTCATGATGCCAATGGACATCCCGAGGTTGCCGGTGGATCCCACCGCGATACTGTACTGGCTGAAGAACGTTTTAAAACGCGGTTCCAGCAGGATGCTGTAATCGTCTTCGACGCTTAGCAACCCTGCTTCCAGCGCCAGTTTCTCGGCGTGAGTCAGCACTTCATAGATGCCCCCGCGCGCTTTGATGGAGCCAGAGATAGGCAGATGACTGTCTTTTTTCAGCAGCAGCGTGCCGGGAATGGCCACCCCCGATTCGTTCTCCAGCCTTTTCTGCATCGCCGGGATAGCCACCAGTTCGGACTCGATAATCCCCTGCGTGGCCGCCGTTTCGGGGAACGCTTTTGCCAGATACGGCGCAAAGCGGTTAAGGCGTGCATGCGCGTCGTCCACATCGGCTTTGCTCAGCCCGACATACGGCAACCCTTCAGCAAGCGAGGTGGTGCGTGGGTTTAGCCAGGTGGTCTCTTTCAGGGCAATCAGATCCTCAATCAGAGGGAACTGTGCGGTTAAGGTGCTGATAGTTGCGTTTTCCATAGTACGTCTCTTCGCGCTCAGATAATGAAAGAAAGCAGGAATGTGCTGCCAAGTGCAAGTACCGAGGCGATAAACGTCGCCGTCGTATAGTACTTCAGGGTCTCGTTCAGGCTGGCACCGCAGTACTGCTTCACCAGCCAGAAGAGGGAATCGGTCACGATCGTGCAGCCAATGGCACCGGAACCGATGGCAATGGTGATGATCTCCGGACTGACGTTAGGATAGAGCGGCAGCATGGGTGCGACGATGGCAGTTGCGCCCATCATCGCCACCGTTGCCGACCCCACCGCCGCGTGCAGAACCAGCGCCACCAGCCACGCGAGCAGGATCGGGTGCATATTCAGGTTCGACAGAATGTGCGCCAGGGTATCGGCCAGGCCGCTGGTTTTGAGGATGGCGTTAAACGCGCCGCCCGCGCCGATAATCAACAGAATGTTGGCGATGGCGCCAAAGCCATGCTCGGTATGGGTCAGCATCGTACCCATCCCCATATGCTGGCGCAGCCCCAGCAGGTAATAGGCGACGAACACGGCGATGAACATGGCGGTGATCGGGTTACCGATAAATTCCAGCAGCGTATACAGCGTGCCTTCTCTTGCCATATTCAGCTCGGCGAGGGTCTTCACCAGCATCAGGCCAATGGGCAGCAGCACGGTAAACAGCGTGGCTCCCAGCGAGGGCAGCGTATGTTCTTCACGAACATTGAGGTCAGAAAATTCAGCCGGGACGGCTTTGAAGGGCAGGCGATCGCCCAGCAATTTCAGGAACAGCGGGCCGCCAACCAGCGAGGCCAGCAGGCCAACCATCAGACCGTAGACGATAACCGTCCCCACGTCCGCCCCCAGCTTATTCGTGACAAACAGGGCCGCCGGGTGCGGCGGAACCACGCAGTGCACCGCCATCAGCGCGGTACAGAGGGGAATGGCCAGCTTCAGCAGCGAGGTATGGGTCTTTTTGGCGATGGAGAAGGCCAGCGGGATAAGCAGGACGACGCCGACTTCAACAAACAGCGTAATGCCGCAGATAAGCCCCACCAGTACCATGATGACATCAGCTGACAGCCAGCGGCAACGCTGAAGCGCTATCCCAATGCGTTCTGCCGCACCGGACACTTCCATCATCTTGCCGAGGATGGTGCCAAGCCCGATCACCGCCGCCAGGAAGCCGAGCGTGCCGCCAATACCGCTTTCAATGGCATTCACCATGTCCAGCGGGCGCATTCCCATCATGGCACCGACAAAAAAGCTCGCCAGCAGCAGCGCCAGGAACGGGTGAAACTTCAGTTTTACGATAGTTAATACGATTAACGCGATGCTGATGAGCAGCGTCGCCACAACCCAGACCTGAGCACCCATATCTCACCTCACCCTTATGTTATTTACGGGTATTGGACGAAAAATCAGCGGGTGCTGACAAACGATATAAATTGCCTTTCAGATGAGCCAGATTGGATCAAACGCGTGACTGGACTCAAAAAAGCGCACTTAATGCGTATTTGGTTCACATAAATTCAACTTTGAGCGGTATTCTGAGCAGCAAAAGTCTGTGTGAGAAGTGCGATGAATGACGCAAATGAAGGCCGAAACCGGCTGTTAAACGGCTGGCAGCTGTCAAAAATGTATACGTTTGAAGTGGCCGCCCGCCACGAGTCCTTCGCGCTGGCGGCGGAGGAGCTGTCGCTCAGCCCCAGTGCGGTGAGTCACCGTATCAACCTGCTGGAAGAGGAGTTAGGGATAGCGCTGTTTGTCCGCTCCCACCGTAAAGTGGAGCTGACGCAGGAGGGGAAACGCGTCTACTGGACGCTGAAATCGTCGCTGGATACGTTGAACCAGGAGATCCTGGATATCAAGAATCAGGCGCTGTCCGGCACGTTGACGGTTTACTCTCGCCCGTCGATTGCCCAGTGCTGGCTGGTGCCTATGCTCGGAGATTTCACCCGGCGTTATCCCGCGATCTCGCTGACCATCCTGACCGGCAATGAAAACGTCAATATGCAGCGAACCGGTATCGATCTGGCGCTCTATTTCGACGATACGCCGCCAGCCAATTTGACGCATCACTTCCTGATGGACGAGGCGATTTTACCCGTCTGCTCGCCGGCGTATGCCCGGGAACATGACCTGCTGAAAAATCCCGCCCACCTCAGCCACTGTACGCTCCTGCACGATCGCCAGGCCTGGAGCAACGATTCCGGTACCGACGAATGGCTCAGCTGGGCGGCACATTTTGCAGTGAACATGCCATCATCATCGGGCATTGGCTTCGATCGTTCTGATTTAGCGATTGTCGCGGCAATGAACCATGTCGGGGTCGCGATGGGGCGAAAACGGCTGGTACAAAAGCGGCTCGAACGCGGTGAGTTGATTGCACCGTTTGGGGAGAAAACGCTTAAATGCCATCAGCATTACTACATGTCGACCCTGCCAGGACGACAGTGGCCGAAAATAGATGCCTTTATTAGCTGGCTGAGAGAACTGGCTGGCTGAAGAATTATTACGCTTTGGCGCTACACCAAATGTGAAAAAGCGTGCTAAATACAGGTAATGCTTTTGATTTCTCGCAAGGTACACCGTGTTAAAGCCTTTGATTGCCACTGCGTTACTGTTCTCTTCCGGCTGGGTGATTGCCGCTGAGCCACCGCTGACGGCTGCGCTTTATGCGCAAAAGCTGGGCGTGGGGATGGACGTAGACTGGGCGCGCACCGAGCGCGGCATTCGGGAGTTCGATCCGCTGGTGGTTCGCGATTTTCGTGCGAAGGGTATCAGCCATGTGCGTATCCGCGTGGCCGATGAACCGACGGAGGCGCGGCTGATTCATCTGCGTAAGCTGGTGGAAGCCTGCGAGCAATACGGGGTGATCCCGATTATCGCTTATCAGGCCGATGAATATAAAAACGACCCGAAAGCCGAGACGGAAAAAGAGGTGATTAACTGGTGGATTGCCGTGGCGCACTACTTCGGCCAAAGCTATCCCCTGCTGGGTTTTGACCTGATTTATGAACCGGCGGACAAGCTCAACCATAACGCCGCGTCGCTTAACCGGGTTTACGAGAAAACTGTCAAAGACATTCATGCAATTGATGCTAATCGCATGATCTTCATCGCGCCACGTCTGCGGGCTGCGCCAGAAGACCTCTCCAGCCTGAAACTCCCGGCGCACAGCCAAAATTATCTGCTGGCGGAGTGGCACATTTTCCCGTGGGGTCCGCTAAAGAGTAACGGTAAATATCCGTGGACGTCCGGGACGGTGGCGGAGAAAGCGGCTATCCATAATCGTATTGCGACCGCGCTGCACTGGCAGCAAAAAACCGGTCACGTCAGCTGGGTGGGCGGCTGGGGCGTGGGTGAATCAACTCACTTCACCCCCACCGCATCGCAAATGGCGTTTGCCTCGTTTATGGCCTGCGAACTGCAAAAGGCCAAAATTCCCTACGCTATCAACGCGGATATTCAGTTTTACGACGGGGAAGAGGGCGCCTGGCGTCCTGCGCCAGAGCCGCTGCTGCAGGCCATGATCGCGCCTGTTTGTGAAAAGCCCGGCGAGAAGCCGGGCCATCATGCGGTTAAACCGGCTGCTCGTGATGGGGAACACGCGACGCCAGCGGCAGCCAGCACAGTAAAATCAGCAGCCCCATCAGCGTCATCAGCAAACCCAGACTAGCCTGGCCAGTTTGCGGCATCATCGCCGAGAGCCAGGCCAGCGCGCCGGAACCGATGTTCTGCAGTCCCCCCACCAGTGCGCCCGCCGTGCCTGCGAGGAACGGGAACGGCTCCATTGCGCCGCTGGTGGCGAGCGGGAACAGCATCCCCGCGCCGAAGAAGAACAGCGCTGCCGGGATCAGGAGCGTCCAGACGGTCATCACGCCAAACAGCCCCGGGATCCACATCATCAGACCTGCCAGCAGGCAGCTGATCACCGACTGCCACATCAGCGTTGAGAAACGCTTGTTCTGACGGCCGGCAAACCAGGCACCAAAGAACGCGGCCGGGATGGGCAGAATAAACAGGATACTGACCACCATGCTGCTCAGGCCAAGCCCGGCACCCAGCAGCACGCCGGAGCAGGCTTCAAACACGGCAATACCCGCCAGGCCACCAACCAGCATCAGCAGATAACAGGTAAACGCGCCGTTGCCGAACAGCGTTTTATAGCTGGTGATAAGGCGGGTGCGTGGCGCGTCCGTTGGGCGGGTTTCCGGCATCCACCGCGCCATGCTGAAGGTCACAATTACGCACAGCACCAGCAGGAAAGCGTAGCAGGCACGCCAGGACCACATCGTATCGAGCAGGCCACCAATCAGCGGCGCCAGCAGCGGGCTAACCAGAATGCCCATATTTAACAAACTGTTGGCATGGCGGAGCTGGGTGCCCTGATAGAGATCGCGTGGCAGGGTTCGCGCCATCACCCCACCGACGCCGGTGCCGACACCCTGCAGGGCGCTGGCGGCAATCAATATGGTCAGGTTATGGGTGGTAATGGCAATCACCGTCGCCACCATGAAAATGGACATACCCACCAGAATCACCGGGCGACGCCCGACGCGGTCAGACAGCGGTCCATAGAACAGCTGCGAAACGCCATAGGTCAGCAGATAAGCTGCCATTACGCTCTGTACTGCGCCCTCGCGGACGTTAAGTTCCTTTGCCATATCGGCGATCGCCGGAATGTAGATGGTTTGCGCCATCTGACCGACGGCCACCAGTAACACCAGCATCAACAATAAGTTAACGTTCCTGTGTTTTTTCATGTCGCTGAATACTTTTGCCAAAAGAGAGAAATAAAGAATAAGTGACTACGCATTCCCATAAATGCGCGAGGAATCTACCACAGAGAGATGACAAATTAAGCATTCCTGTGATGAATGTCAGAAGGGGTAAAGGCAGGATTTGTAAACAAGATCGGCAACTAATGTTGCCAGTGATTTATGCCAGGCGCAGCAGGATCGCCCCGCCCGCAATTCCCACTGCGGCCGCGATACGCAGTCCCGCAACCTTCTCTTTTAACAGCACAAATGCGATCAGCGCCCCGAAGAGGATGGATGTTTCACGCAGGGCGGCGACCACGGCCAGCGGAGCCTGGGTCATCGCCCAGAGCGCCAGCCCGTAAGAGCCCATGGTGCCGATACCCCCGAGCAGCCCTTTTTTCCAGTGCGTACGCAGGTATCTGGAAGCTTCGCGTCGGCGCGCCAACATCGCCCAGAAGAGCAGGCAGAAACCATTCATAAAGAAGGTCCATAGCGTATAGCCCAGCGCGGTGTCTGATAACCGCACGCCGGTGCCATCGACCAGCGTATACCCGGCGATAAAGCAGGCATTGAGCAGGGCAAGCCAGACCCCCTTACGCGACGTCATGCGGCCGTTCATGGCCATAGCCAGAATCGACAGGCAGATCACGGCGATGCCGGACCACGCGAGCCATGACAGGCTATCTCCCAGCACCAGCACGCTTATCAATGCCACCAGCAGCGGTGCCGTACCGCGCATCAGCGGATAGGTCTGGCTCATATCGGAGACCTGGTAGGTCTTTGCAACCAGCACCGTGTACACCACCTGCAGCGCGCAGGAGACCCCTAAAAACGGCCAGCTGGCAGCAGACGGCTGTGGGGAGAAGGGCAGTAATACCAGGGCGATAAACGCGGCGGAACCGCTAACGCTGATTGCTGAATAGAGCTTGTCTGTACCGGCTTTAACAATGGCGTTCCAGCTGGCATGCAGCAGCGCGGCGAACAGTAAAATGCAGAAGACGGTAATGGTCATGGCGTATCTGGCGGTGAATTGTCACTCAACTGTAACATTCACCACCTGATGCTGCCAGCCGGTCACACCGCGCAAAACAGACGGTGTGTGACCCGTGGTTCATCCGAGACCAGCGTAAAGCCCGCCTGATGATAAAACCCGTATGCAGCGTCCGGCGCGTGGGTGTTGAGAAAATCAAACCAGATGCTGGCATCGGCCATTACCACGGTCAGAAGCTGCTTACCAATGCCCAGCCCGCGGCACTTCTCGCTGACGTAGAGATGACGAATGCGGCCGGCGCGCGGTTGCTGGCTGAAGGGATCGCGGTTAAGACCGCATACGCCCACCAGCTTGCCGTTCAAAAAGGCGCCCAGCAGCTTTTCGCCCGGTGCGTTAAAACGGTTTTCACCGCGCTGCCAGTTCTCTTCCAGCCGGCGCAGCATGTTGAAATTCGATGCGATACTTTCGGCCTTTAAGGCGATATAGCCAGGTTCTTCTGGCGTGACAGGCTCAATTAACAGACGCGACATAGCATTCCCTCGTTATTAAAGAGGGGCGGTTGCCCGCCCCTCTCAGGTGCGACTTGAACCTGAATCACCGAAGGTATTTCAGGACAGCATCAAGTAGTTGCAGTACAGCAACAATGAGTTTGAGGATAAGTATCACCATATCCACTACGCTCATACGCGTCTCCTTTTGGTTAAAAGGAGCACGATGCTGGCGTACCTTTCCGCCGCCTGTGACCAGCACCTGGATTGACGTAACACAGTGTGCTCACTTCAGGGGGTTAAGGCACTGACGGCACCACCCGTTTCAGCCAGGACTTCGTTGCGCCGGTAGAACTGCGGCCCCCTCGCTCACTGCGAACACCCTCAGTATAGATAAATACTGTATGCATGAACAGTATTTTTTGGACAAAATTCAGAAGGCGGTCCATACTCAAAAACGTCAAAATCCGTGCCTGAATTGCGCGTTCGTCTTCGATCGCGTATACTTTTTGCGTTGACGTAACACAGTGTGTTCTGCGGCGACCAACCGCAAAACCTCTGAAAAAAAACCTCGCTCAGGCGAGGTTTTTTGTTTTCTGCACGCAACAAACGAAACGTGATCTTCGACGCATTTTTGCGCAGATGAAAATATTTCCATTGTCATGCCCGAAAAGCTGTGTTTGTATAAATTCTATCAATAGATTCCAAACACAGGTCCCCAATGACAGCATCCATGTTCACCTCGACCCTACTAGCAACTGCGCAACCAGCCGCAGTGGTCGTCGTGCGTGTGGTGGTGGTCGTCGGCAATGCGCCGTAGGGACTGGATCAACACACGAATCCAAAACCCCGCCGGCGCAAACCGGGCGGGGTTTTTCGTTTAAGGACCCTCCCCGGAAAGTCGGCTCAGAAGAAAAGGACTGGAGCATGGCAAGTTCGGGCACAACATCCACCAAAACGCGTTTCACGGGCGCGCAGTTAATCGTTCATTTGCTGGAACGACAGGGCATCACCACGGTTGCGGGGATCCCGGGCGGCACCGTGCTGCCGCTGTATGATGCGTTAAGCCAAAGCACGCAGATTCGTCACGTTCTGGCGCGTCACGAGCAGGGCGCGGGTTTCATCGCTCAGGGCATGGCGCGTACGCAGGGCAAACCCGCGGTCTGTATGGCCTGCAGTGGCCCGGGTGCGACTAACCTGGTCACCGCTATCGCCGACGCGCGCCTGGACTCAATTCCACTGATCTGCATCACCGGCCAGGTGCCGTCCTCCATGATCGGTACCGATGCGTTTCAGGAAGTGGATACCTACGGCATCTCTATCCCCATCACTAAACATAACTATTTAGTTCGCGATATCGCCGAGCTTCCTCAGGTTATCAGCGATGCGTTTCGTATTGCGCAATCCGGCCGTCCCGGCCCGGTGTGGATAGACATTCCTAAGGATGTTCAGACCGCAGAGATCGAGATTGACGTGCTGCCGGAGCCGGGTGAACGTGCGCCAGCGCCGCAATTCCGCGCAGAGAGCGTGCAGGCTGCAGCGGCGATGATTAACGCCGCCAGACGCCCGGTGCTTTATCTGGGTGGCGGGGCGATTAATGCCTCCGACGCGGTACGCCAGCTCGCAGAGAAAGCCAGCCTGCCCACCACCATGACCCTGATGGCGCTGGGTATGTTGCCAAAAGCGCACCCGCTGTCGCTGGGTATGCTGGGGATGCACGGCGCGCGCAGCACGAACTATATTCTGCAAGAAGCGGATTTGCTGATTGTTCTGGGTGCACGTTTTGATGACCGGGCGATTGGCAAGACCGAGCAGTTCTGCCCGAACGCCAAAATCATCCATGTGGATATCGACCGTGCCGAGCTGGGTAAAATCAAGCAGCCGCATGTGGCGATTCAGGGTGATGTTGCCGAGGTGCTGGCGCAGTTGATTCCGCAAACGGACGCTTCCGATCGCGCCGACTGGCGTCAGCTGGTTGCCGATCTGCAAAAAGAGTTCCCGGGCGCTATCCCAACCGAGGGGGACCCGCTGAGCCATTACGGGCTGATTAACGCCGTGGCCGCCTGCGTTGATGACAGCGCGATTATCACCACCGACGTGGGCCAGCACCAGATGTGGACCGCCCAGGCCTACCCGCTGAACCGTCCGCGTCAGTGGCTGACCTCGGGTGGGCTGGGGACCATGGGCTTTGGCCTGCCGGCGGCAGTGGGCGCGGCGCTGGCCAATCCCGATCGCAAGGTGATCTGCTTCTCCGGTGACGGTAGCCTGATGATGAACATTCAGGAAATGGCGACGGCAGCCGAAAACCAGTTAGACGTGAAAATCATCCTGATGAACAACCAGGCGCTGGGGCTGGTGCACCAGCAGCAGAGTCTGTTCTATACGCAGGGCGTGTTTGCCGCGACCTATCCAGGCACGATTAACTTTATGCAGATTGCCGCCGGTTTTGGCCTGCATACCTGCGATTTGAACGCCGAAGCGGACCCTCATGCGGCGCTGCAGGCGGCGATTTCTCGTCCTGGCCCGGCGCTGATCCACGTGCGTATCGATCCTGAACAAAAAGTGTACCCGATGGTGCCGCCAGGTGCGGCAAATACTGAGATGGTGGGGGAATAAGCCATGCAGAAACAACATGATAACGTCATTCTGGAACTCACCGTCCGCAACCACCCTGGCGTGATGACGCACGTCTGTGGGCTTTTTGCCCGCCGCGCGTTTAACGTGGAAGGTATCCTCTGTCTGCCCATTCAGGGCAGCGAGCACAGCCGCATCTGGCTACTGGTGAATGACGATCAGCGTCTGGAGCAAATGATTGCGCAGATCGACAAGCTGGAAGATGTCGAGAAAGTGGTGCGCAACCAGTCCGATCCCACCATGTTTAACAAAATTGCGGTGTTCTTCGAGTAAATAGCGCAAAGCTTGAACCCCCACGCGCTTATCGTTAAGGTAAGCGCGTTTTTTAACCCGCCAGGAACGCGCCATGACCACCATCGCCCTTATCGACGACCACCTCATCGTCCGCTCCGGATTTGCCCAGCTGCTGAACCTTGAGCCTGATTTTCAGGTGGTGGCGGAGTTCGGCTCCGGTCGCGAGGCGCTGGCTGGTTTGCCCGGGCGCGGTGTCCAGGTCTGTATCTGCGATATCTCGATGCCGGATCTCTCCGGACTCGAGCTGCTGAGCCAGTTACCGAAAGGGATGGCGATCGTGATGCTCTCGGTCCATGACAGCCCGGCGCTGGTTGAGCAGGCACTGAACGCAGGCGCACGTGGATTTCTTTCCAAGCGCTGCAGCCCGGACGAACTGATCGCTGCCGTGCGCACGGTCTCCACCGGCGGGTGCTACCTGACGCCGGATATCGCCATCAAGCTGGCGGCAGGGCGACAGGACCCACTCACCCGACGCGAACGTCAGGTGGCAGAAAAACTGGCACAGGGGATGTCGGTGAAAGAGATTGCCGTGGACCTGGGGCTGTCGCCAAAAACCGTTCACGTTCACCGCGCTAATCTGATGGAAAAACTCGGCGTCAGTAATGACGTTGAGCTGGCGCGCCGCATGTTCGACAGCTGGCAATGAACCCGCTGTTTTCACGGCTGATCGCCGTTGCTGCCAGTTTTTCCATTTTCTCCGCCGCCTGGTTCTGCCTGTGGAGCATCAGCCTGCATCTGGTTGAACGCCCGGAGCTGGCGGTGCTGCTTTTCCCGTTTGGCCTGCGTCTGGGGCTGATGCTGCAATGCCCGCGCGGTTTTTGGCCGGTACTGCTGGGCGCCGAATGGCTGATGCTGGTCTGGCTGGCGCAGGAGGTGGCGCTGGCGCACTTGCCTTTACTGGTGACGGGGAGCGTACTCACGCTGATCCCGGTGGCGCTGATCTCCCGTTATCGTCACCAGCGCGACTGGCGCACGCTGCTGCGTCAGGGGGCTGCGCTGATTGCCGCCGCGCTGTTGCAGTCCCTGCCGTGGACCGGCGAGGAGGAGATGCTTAACGCCCTTCTGCTGACGCTGACCGGCGGTCTGACGCTGGCTCCCACCTGCCTGGTTATCTGGCACTACCTCACCAGTACCGTCTGGCAGCCGCTCGGACCGGCGCTGGTCTCTCAGCCGGTAAACTGGCGCGCCCGGCATCTTATCTGGTATCTGCTGCTGTTTGCGATCAGCCTGTGGCTGCAGCTTGGCCTGCCCGATGAGCTGTCGCGCTTTACCCCGTTTTGCCTGGCGTTGCCGATTATTGCCCTTGCGTGGCACTACGGCTGGCAGGGCGCGCTGATTGCCACCCTGATGAACGCTATCGCGCTGATTGCCAGCCAGACCTGGCACGATCACCCCGTCGATTTACTGCTCTCCCTGCTGGCCCAGAGCCTGACCGGGCTGCTGCTGGGGGCAGGGATTCAGCGCCTGCGTGAACTTAACCACTCATTACAAACCGAGCTGGCGCGTAATCGCCGTCTGGCAGAACGCCTGCTGGAAACGGAAGAGAGCGTCCGGCAGGAGGTGGCCCGCGAGTTGCACGATGACATCGGCCAGACCATTACCGCCATTCGCACTCAGGCGGGCATCGTTCAGCGTCTGGCGGCCGAAAACGCCGGGGTAAAGCAGGGCGGGGCACATATCGAACAGCTCTCTCTTGGCGTGTATGACTCGGTGCGGCGACTGCTTGGCAGGCTGCGACCGCGCCAGCTGGACGATCTTACGCTTGAGCAGGCGGTACGGTCTCTGATGCGCGAGATGGAGCTGGAAAGCCGCGGGATCGTCAGCCATCTTGACTGGCGCATCAATGAATCTTTGCTGAGCGAGGGCCAGCGCGTCACGCTGTTCCGCGTCTGTCAGGAAGGGCTGAATAATATTGTTAAGCACGCCAGCGCCAGCGCGGTAACGCTGCAGGGATGGCAACAGGATGAACGCCTGATGCTGGTGATTGAAGATGATGGCTGCGGTCTGCCGCCGGGCTCCGGCCAGCTGGGTTTTGGCCTGGCGGGCATGCGTGAGCGCGTCAAGGCGTTGGGCGGCACCCTGACGATCTCCTGCACCCACGGCACGCGCGTCAGCGTCAGTTTACCGCTGAGGAGTCAGCATGTTTAAAACCCCGGCGAATGCCGCCCCGCTAAACGATAAACGTGAAATTGACGCCCGCTATCGTTACTGGCGTCGCCATATCCTGATCACCATCTGGCTGGGGTATGCGCTTTTTTACTTTACCCGCAAAAGTTTCAACGCCGCCGCGCCGGAAATCCTCGCCAGCGGGGTGATGACACGCACCGATATTGGCCTGCTGGCGACGCTGTTTTACATCACCTACGGCCTGTCGAAGTTCTTCTCCGGTATCGTCAGCGACCGCTCGAATGCCCGTTATTTTATGGGCTCTGGACTCATTGCCACCGGGGTGGTGAACATTCTGTTTGGCTTCTCCACCTCGCTCTGGGCCTTTGCGCTGCTGTGGGCGTTGAACGCCTTTTTCCAGGGATGGGGCGCGCCGGTGTGTGCCCGTCTGCTCACCGCCTGGTACTCGCGCAACGAGCGTGGCGGCTGGTGGGCTATCTGGAACACGGCGCATAACGTCGGGGGGGCGCTTATTCCGATGGTGGTCGGGGCGGCGGCGCTGCACTACGGCTGGCGCACGGGAATGATGATTGCCGGCGGGCTGGCGATCGTTGCCGGGCTGTTTCTTTGCTGGCGACTGCGTGACAGGCCACAAACCGTGGGCCTGCCCGCGGTAGGCGACTGGCGGCACGACGAGATGGAAGTCGCTCAACAGCAGGAAGGTGCAGGGCTGACGCGTAAAGAGATCCTCACCAAATATGTGCTGTTAAATCCCTATATCTGGTTACTCTCCCTCTGCTACGTGCTGGTCTACGTGGTGCGTGCGGCGATCAACGACTGGGGCAATCTGTATATGTCCGAAACCCTGGGCGTCGATCTGGTGACCGCCAACTCGGCGGTGACGATGTTCGAGCTGGGCGGCTTTATCGGCGCGCTGGTGGCGGGATGGGGCTCGGATAAGCTCTTCAACGGTAACCGCGGGCCGATGAACCTGATCTTCGCCGCCGGGATTTTGCTTTCCGTTGGTTCGCTATGGCTGATGCCGTTTGCCAGCTACGTGATGCAGGCGGCGTGTTTCTTCACCACCGGCTTTTTCGTCTTTGGCCCGCAGATGCTGATCGGCATGGCGGCGGCGGAGTGTTCACACAAAGACGCCGCGGGGGCCGCGACGGGCTTTGTCGGGCTGTTTGCTTACCTTGGCGCTTCGCTCTCCGGCTGGCCGCTGGCGCGGGTGATCGACGTCTGGCACTGGAGCGGTTTCTTCGCCGTGATCGCCATCGCGGCAGGAATTTCGGCCCTGCTGCTGCTGCCGTTCCTGCATGCGCAGGCACCGCGCGAGGCACACGAAGCGTGATGTGCTTCACCTTTTCATCCCGAATGGCGCAAAACTAAGAAATTTTCCTGGTTTCACCTGGACGCTGTCTCAGGCGTCGCTCCCGGCTGGTTTTTACAATGCTGCAAAAATCAGCTCAGGAGTAAACCAATCATGCTGGCCTTCTTAAATCAGGTGCGCAAACCGACCCTGGATCTGCCGCTCGATGTGCGGCGTAAAATGTGGTTCAAACCGTTCATGCAGTCTTACCTGGTGGTCTTTATCGGCTACCTGACCATGTACCTGATCCGCAAAAACTTTAACATCGCGCAGAACGACATGATCTCAACCTACGGGCTGAGCATGACGCAGCTGGGCATGATTGGCCTGGGCTTCTCCATCACTTACGGCGTGGGTAAAACCGTCGTTTCCTACTACGCGGACGGCAAAAACACCAAGCAGTTCCTGCCGTTTATGCTGATCCTCTCCGCCATCTGTATGCTCGGCTTCAGCGCCAGCATGGGCGCGGGCTCCGTCAGCCTGTTTATGATGATCGCCTTCTACGCTCTGAGCGGTTTCTTCCAGAGTACCGGCGGGTCGTGCAGTTACTCCACCATCACTAAATGGACCCCTCGCCGCAAGCGTGGTTCGTACCTCGGCATGTGGAACATCTCCCACAACCTCGGTGGGGCAGGTGCGGCAGGCGTGGCGCTGTTCGGCGCGAACTACCTGTTCGACGGCCACGTGATCGGCATGTTTATCTTCCCGTCGATTATCGCCCTGATTGTCGGCTTTATTGGCCTGCGCTACGGCAGCGACTCCCCGGAATCGTATGGCCTCGGCAAAGCCGAAGAGCTGTTCGGCGAGGAGATCAGCGAAGAGGACAAAGAGACCGAAGAAAACGAGATGTCCAAATGGCAGATCTTTGTTGAGTACGTGCTGAAAAACAAAGTGATCTGGCTGCTCTGTTTCTCCAACATCTTCCTGTACGTGGTGCGTATCGGTATCGACCAGTGGTCCACCGTGTATGCCTTCCAGGAGCTGAAGCTCTCCAAAGAAGTTGCGATTCAGGGCTTCACCCTGTTCGAAGTGGGCGCGCTGGTCGGCACGCTGCTGTGGGGCTGGCTCTCGGACCTCGCCAATGGTCGCCGTGCGCTGGTGGCCTGCGTCGCGCTGGCGCTGATTATCGCCACGCTCGGCGTCTACCAGCACGCCAGCAACCAGTACGTTTACCTGGCGTCCCTGTTCGCGCTCGGCTTCCTGGTGTTTGGTCCACAGCTGCTGATCGGCGTGGCAGCAGTCGGCTTCGTACCGAAAAAAGCGATCGGCGCTGCCGATGGAATTAAAGGCACCTTCGCCTACCTGATCGGTGACAGCTTCGCCAAGCTGGGTCTGGGTATGATCGCCGACGGCACGCCGATTTTCGGCCTCACCGGCTGGGCGGGCACCTTTGCCGCGCTGGATGCCGCCGCCATCGGCTGTATCGTCCTGATGGCGATGGTCGCGGTGCTGGAAGAACGTAAGATCCGCCGTGAAAATCGGATGCAGAAATTAAAAGTAGCCTGAGTGTGCAGGTAACTTCTTTGCCCGGTTGACCGCCGGGCTTTTTTTTACATCCCACCTTTACCCCCCTTTACAGACCCGCTCCCTGCAATGCTCTACATTTTAATTTTGCTGCCGCACCCCGCGGCTTTTGTCCGTTTTGTTATGGAGAGCTTGCATGGTAAACCGACGACTATCCTGTCTTGCGCTATTGGTGGCGCTTGCCTCCCCCGCCCTGGCGGCGGATGCGCCGACGTACGGTGAGAAGCTGGAGGGGTTTGATTACGCCTGGCCGGTTAAGCATTTCACCTTTACCTCGCAACATCAGCCGCTTGATATGGCCTATCTGGACGTTAAGCCAGAAAAACCCAACGGCCGCACCGTGATGCTGATGCACGGTAAAAACTTCTGCGCCGGAACGTGGGAGGGGACTATCCGCGCACTTTCCGCCAGCGGATACCGCGTGGTGGCACCAGACCAGATTGGTTTTTGTAAATCCACCAAACCCGAGCATTACCAGTACACCTTCCAGCAGTTGGCGGATAACACCCACGCGTTGCTTAAGCAGCTCGGCGTCGATCGCGTGACGGTTATTGGGCACTCGACCGGCGGCATGCTGGCGACCCGCTACGCGCTCATGTGGCCACAGGAAGTGGAACAGCTGGTGATGGTTAACCCGATTGGTTTAGAAGACTGGAAAGCCCGCGGCGTACCGCATATTACGGTCGATCAGTGGTATCAGCGTGAACTTAAAACCAGCGCCGATGGTATTCGTCAGTACGAGAAAAATACCTACTATGCCGGGGAGTGGAAGCCGGAGTATGAGCGTTGGGTGACGATGCTGGCCGGGCTGAACAATGGGCCGGGCAAAACGCGTGTCGCCTGGAACTCAGCCCTGCTCTACGACATGATTTATACCCAACCGGTGATCTACGAATTTGGTGAACTGAAGATGCCGGTATTATTGATGATCGGCACCAAAGACAACACCGCCATCGGGAAAGACCTCGCCCCGCCGGCGATCCGCAAGACGCTGGGCAACTATGCAGTACTGGGTAAGGAGACGGAAAAACGCATTCCGCATGCGACGCTGGTTGAGTTTAACGACATGGGTCATGCGCCACAGATGCAGGACCCTCAGCGCTTCCATGACGCGCTGCTGAAAGGGCTGCAGGTACGCTGACCGGTCTAAAGCAACAGCCCCGCAGCCCGTTCTGCGCGGGCTGTCTTCCGCACACTACTCGCCAGCATACCTGGCGCTGCCCTCATAACGATTTTCCACCTTTTTTCACTGCACTATTATGGCCTTGACCGCTGTCGACGCCGCGCGTTTCCCGCTATGATGAGCGGCTGACGTAGAGGAGAACGCATGGTCTGGATAATGCTGGCAACGCTTGCCGTGGTGTTTGTGGTGGGATTTCGGGTCCTGACCTCAGATTCACGTCGCGCAATTAAACGCCTGAGCGAGCGGCTGGGGATCACCCCGGTTCCTGTGGAATCGATGATCGATCAGTTCGGAAAAACGCCCGGCAATGAGTTTATCCGCTACCTTGAACGCCCGGACGAAGCGCATTTGCAAAATGCCGCCCAGGTGCTGCTGATCTGGCAGGTCTGCATTGTCGATGGCAGTGAAGAGAATTTGCTTGCCTGGCATCGCATGCTGCGTAAAGCCCGTCTGGCCGCGCCGATCACGGACGCGCAGGTCCGTCTGACGCTGGGTTTTATGCGTGAAATGGAGCCCGATCCGCAGGAGCTAAACGCCTTCCAGTTACGCTATAACCAGCTTTTCCTGCCGGAAGAGGGCGTGTTTTACCTGCATTAAGCCGTTTTCCCGCATAACACATTCTGTGCGTTAAGGATCTCCTCTCTATTTTCATTGAGGCGAGTGGCGGCATAGATATCTATGTTTAACCTTTTTGCCTCGGCGTCCGTGAGTTCACGGTAGCAAAGTCCTTCCTGATTAAAGGTGCATTTCGACTGAGGCAGCAGCGCAAATCCTTTCCCTCTTGCGATACGGCTTAGCATCACAAGGGTATCATCCGGCTCTTTTATCCGCTTCAGAGGCGTTTTCAGCGTATCAAAGTAGCTTTCGCATTTGTCGTAAAATGACGGGTTGGCACTTCTGGAAAACCAGAAAATGGGAAGATCGCTAATATCCTCCAGCGCGACTTTCTCTTTCAGGCTGGCAGGGTGTAAAGAGGGCATTGCGATGAGCAACGGTTCCTGGCAGACCCAGCGGTATTGAACAATGTCTTCGTGACCCGTTCCTTTTTCACCGGTCAGCACCAGATCCAGCATGTTTTTAGACAAGCTTTGCAGCAGTTGGGCTGACGTCAGGTCCGGCGTTTCGACATCATCTCCCGCGTTCATTTTTTGAAGCTGGGAATTCACGGGTTCAATATATTCAAAATTAAGGGTCCGCGTGAGTCCAATACGCAGGCTCGTTTCAGAAGAGAGAGGATCTACTTTTAGGTTACTGATGTCTTTGAGTATTTTTTCAGCCTGAACAACCAGCGCACGGCCTGCTTCTGTGAGGCTAACGTCATGCGTGTTGCGGCTGAACAACTGACGTTTCAGAACCGCTTCAAGGCATTTTATCTGACGCGTCAATGGCGGTTGAGTCATGCGTAGGCGTTCGGCAGCCTTACGGAAGTTCAGTTCATGTGCGACAGCGAGAAAGCATTGTAATTGTTTGATACTGGGCAGGTTATTGCTGATTAAATGTTCTGCTGTGGCCATACGTGGGTCCTGAATGCGAAAAGGTATTTCGTCTTTTTTCCATTTCGATATTACACGCTAAATGCGGGCAGTAAACCCATTTCAACAGTAATACCAAAAATATATTACAAATTTAACAATTCCAATTGTTTCCTATATTGATAAATTTCTACCCGAATCCTCACTCAATCAATATTCGGAGTAATTATGTCATCTAAATATGTACTGGTATCACGCTTCCCGTTAAAAAATACTTTTACAGAGAAAGATTTTATCTCCTTAAAAATCAATGAAAACGTTCGCTAGTTTTCCTGTGAAGAAAACGGTGTTAATGAACTGCTGGAACTGCTGGAACTGCTGGAACTGCTGGAACTGCTGGAACTGCTGGAACTGCTGGAACTGCTGGAACTGCTGGAACTGCTGGAACTGCTGGAACTGCTGGAACTGCTGGAACTGCTGGAACTGCTGGAACTGCTGGAACTGCTGGAACTGCTGGAACTGCTGGAACTGCGCGCTGTCAATGACATTAAAGAAATTGCGTGTGCTGAGAGTGAAATGGAATCCATGTTCCATCGTTTCTCTGTTGTTCTTTCTGCCGATATTCGTCGCGAACTGCTTAAGTTTGTTGAATCCTCTATCGATAATAAAAAGAGTTTACCCGAATCAAATTATATTCAGCTTCGTCACGTTGAGGTGCCCGCCCATAACTATCAGCAGTATCGTCAGGGGCGCGATGAAACCACGCCGCATTTTTTGACGTTGATGAGACGCTAATAAATATTAAAAGTATGTTTGATTTCTATGACTTCTGGTGCAGGGAAAATAATCAAAACGATCGTCTTCAACGCTATATGTCTCGTTTTCGCGTCGACGTAAAAAACGGTGTGCCAAGGGAGACGCTGAACAGAGAGTATTATCGCCAGTTTAAAGGTGTGTCTTGTCGTTATCTGGAAGAAATGGGCGATGAATGGTTCAGGCGTAAGCCAGAAAACGAATTTTTTATTGAGAGTGCCGTTTCAGCACTTAAAAGTCATCAGAGACAGAACATGTACACCGTATTTATATCGGGCTCTATGCTTCCGATTCTGTCACCCATTGCGAAATATCTTGGGGTAACGGACATACTCTGTGCTCCGTTAATAATAAATGACGCAGGCGAGTTGACGGGGGAAATCGGCCTGCCCGAAACAATTGGAGCGGGTAAAAAAGACGCCCTGATGACGTTTTGCCGGGATAAGGAGATTAATCCAGCGGATTGTTATGCCTACGGTGACGATCTTTCGGATATTCCAATGCTCGAAGCCATTGGGCATCCCGTCTGTGTGGGGGAGCATTCCGCGCTTACCCGATATGCAGCAGAAAAAAATTGGCACATTATTTAAACCATTATTGAGGTAAGTAGTATGACTTCAGAACTCTCTCCGCAAAATATGACGTTAAGGTCATGGCTTGCGTTATTCATTCTGGCTATTTCAACGTTTACTATTGTCACTACCGAACTGGCGCCGGTCGGATTATTAACGCCAATCGCAGAGGGATTACGGTCTTCGGAATCCGCGGTGGGCATGACCGTGTCGCTTTATGCCTGGGTGGGGGCGTTGAGTGCGCTGTTTGCCTCCGTCTTTTTAGGCAATGTGGCTAAGAAGCGGCTTTTACTCGTGCTCACCGTGGTGCTTCTGATCTCTAACGTCATGGCCGCGACGGTAAACACCTACGGAATGCTGCTTAGTGCCCGCGTGCTGGGCGCGCTTGCTCACGGTGCATTCTGGGCGATGATCGGCGCAACGGCGGTTGCCATGGTTCCTGCCAGATATATTGGTGCGGCGACGTCAATCGTATTTGGTGGCGTTTCCGCAGCAAGCGTTTTTGGCGTACCGGTTTCCAACTACATTGGTATCCACTTCGGCTGGCGGCAGGCATTTTGGCTGATGGCCGCGCTGAGCGTAATTGCCTTTGTGGGTATTAGCGTGCTTGTTCCCCAGATCGCCAGCAAAAGCGCGCTTGGCCTGGATGCGCTTAAGGGCGTGCTGAAATCGTCTACCCTATGGAAAATTTACTCAGCAACCCTGCTGGCTGTTACGGCGCACTTTGCCGCCTTTACGTACATTGAACCCTGGCTTCACACGCAGAGTTTACTGTCCACCGCCTTTATTCCCGCCGTGCTTTTTGTTTACGGCATCGCGGGTCTGGCCGGTAATTTCCTGACCGGCGTGATGATTGATAAGTATCTCAAGCTGACGGTTTCGCTGTCTGTACTGCTGATCTGTGCAGTGCTGCTGTTCCTGGGCCTGTCAGGTTCCTCGCTCTCTGCTGCGCTGATATTCACCAGCATGATTATCTGGGGCGTTGCCGTGTCAGGAATATTTGTCGGCTTCCAGACGTGGGTTTTACGTATGGCTGAAGATAAAGCCTTCCCGGCCTCCGCAATCTACGTTTCGTTTTTCAATACCGCCATTGGTATCGGCGCGTCGATCGGTGCCTGGATGGTTTCATCATTTTCAATGCCTCTCCTGTATATCGTCGCCGGCACGGCTATCGGCCTGTCCGTTCTGCTTGTCGCGGTTATTCCTGCAACCTTGACCGCAAAACAATCCCGTATGGAGAAATCTTATGAGTCAAATTAATGACCGCACGCGCTATGGCAGAGAGATCATGGACCGTCTTGAAGCAGGGCTCGCGGATAAAGTCACCCGCCGCCTGAGCGAACTGGACCTGGGCCTGCCTGCCCTGATAACCGACTATGCGTTCGGGGATGTGGTGGGACGTCCGGGACTGGAACTCAAAACGCGCGAAATGCTGACTGTCGCCTCGCTTGTGACGCTGGGTAATGCTATGCCGCAGCTGGAACTGCACATGAGAGGCGCGCTCAACACCGGCGTGACGCCGGAAGAGCTGCTTGAAATTGTGATACAGATGGCGGTGTATGCCGGCGTTCCCGCCTGTATGAACGGTCTTACCGCCTACCGCGCGGCAATCGCTGCGACGGGTCATACGTTGCCGGGACTGAAAGGGAGTCATGCATGAGCGAGGTTGTCATTATTGCAGCCCGCCGCACGGCGACGGGCGCATTTCTGGGCGCGCTTGCGGAACATTCCGCCGCTGACCTGGGAAGCCGGGTCATTCAGGCGCTCCTGAAAGAATCTGGCGTAGAGGCCAGTAATATCTCTCAGGTCATTATGGGTCAGGTTCTTACGGCGGGGCAATCGCGCTTGGGCATGCGATAGGCGCATCCGGCTGCCGGATTTTGATGACGCTGGTTCATGCCCTGGTCCGTAATGACGGCAAGTGTGGCGTCGCCGCGCTGTGTGTAGGCGGTGGGGAAGGCGTCGCGTTGAGCGTTTATCGCTAACGGCACGGCGTATCCGATATAAAAAAACCGGGAAAACCCGGTTTTTTTATTTTCATGATGAGGTATCAGGCGTTCACGCCCTTCATACCCTCGGCAGAATAGCGATCGCCTTTAATCTCTATACGGCGATGCAGGTTGTTCAATGATTCAATATCGCTCTTCTCAAGCTCAATGTTGGCAGCGCGCGCGTTCTCGGCCAGATAGCCGGTGTGCTTAGTGCCCGGGATGGGAACCAGCCGATCGTATTGCGCTAACAGCCAGGCAAGGGCAATCTGACCCGCGGTACAGCCGTATTTCGCCGCCAGCGGGTGGATGACATCGAGCAGCTGGCGATTATGATCGAGGCTGGACTGCATAAAGCGCTCGTTATTTTTACGGAAATCACCCTCTGAAAATTCGCTATTGTTCAGGTATTTTCCCGTCAGGAAGCCTCTGCCAAGAGGCGAGTAGGGCACCAGACCAATGCCTAACGCTTTCACGACCGGCAGAATGCTTTCCTCGATATCGCGTGTCCACAGAGAATATTCCGTTTGCAGCGCGGTGACCGGATGTACCGCATGGGCCCGTTGCAGCGTTGACGCCGACACTTCGCAAAGGCCTATGTGGTTGATCTTGCCCTCTTTCACAAGGGTGCGCAGACAATCCATACTCTCTTCGACCGGGGTGGTGTTACTCAGTCTGTGTAGATAAAAGAGGTCGATTCGCTCCACGCCAAGCCGCTTGAGGGACTCATTACAGCAGCGGATGATATAGTCAGGCGTATTGTTGATGGTGCGGGCATAAGACTCGTCGGGAGAGCGATCGATGCCGCATTTCGTGGCTATTTTGAACTGCTCGCGAGTGCTTTTATCCAGCCCGGCAAGAAAATGACCGATTAGTCTTTCATTATGACCACGGCCATATAAATTTGCGGTATCAATAAACGTCACGTTCAGATCGATGAGGCTATGCAATACCCGCAGCGAGGCGTTGTCATCAGTCTGGCCATAAAATTCACTCAGACCCATGGCACCGTAGCCGACGGCACTGACGGTAAGATTTTGAGATAAATTACGTGTTTTCATAGTTTCTCCTTTTCAGACGCTATGATTGTTTCACCTCAAATGTGGATACTGAATTTTCATTTTCGTTATGCAGAAAAGGTATCAGTCGACGACGCGCTCTCTTCAGGCTCATTAAAAACGACAAAAGTTGTCAAATCGTTAAATCCGTCACACTTTTGATGATAAACTGCGCGACTTTTCCGCACGTTTTTATCTTCAGGTGACGCCATGACAGAACACATTCAGCCCACACCCAGACCGCAGACCCAGGAGGTCACTCGCCCCAACTGGTCGGCGGTTTTCTCCGTGGCATTTTGCGTTGCCTGCCTGATTACCGTTGAGTTTCTGCCGGTGAGCCTGCTGACGCCGATGGCGCAGGATCTGGGCATTTCCGAAGGGGTGGCGGGGCAGTCCGTCACTGTGACCGCCTTTGTGGCGATGTTCGCGAGCCTGTTTATTACCCAGGTGATCGGCGCCATCGACCGCCGCAAAGTGGTCATTCTGTTCAGCGTGCTGCTGACGCTCTCCTGCCTGCTGGTCTCTTTTGCCAATAACTTCACCCTGTTGCTGCTGGGTCGCGCCTGTCTGGGGCTGGGATTAGGCGGCTTCTGGGCGATGTCGGCCTCGCTCACCATGCGTCTGGTTCCCGCGCGCACCGTGCCGAAAGCCCTCTCCGTGATCTTTGGTGCTGTTTCGATCGCGCTGGTCATTGCTGCGCCGTTGGGCAGTTTCCTTGGCGGGATCATCGGCTGGCGTAACGTCTTTAACGCTGCCGCGGTGATGGGGGTGCTTTGCATTCTCTGGGTCTGGAAAGCGCTGCCGTCCTTACCGGGGGAAGCGGCACACCATAAACAGAATATGTTCAGCCTGCTGAAGCGCCCGGGCGTGCTGGCGGGGATGACCGCCATCTTTATGGCATTTGCCGGACAGTTTGCCTTCTTCACCTATATCCGCCCGGTATTCATGAACATGGCCGGGTTTGATGTGGATGGCCTGACGCTGGTGCTCCTGAGCTTCGGTATCGCCAGCTTTGTCGGCACCTCGCTGTCGTCCGCGTTCCTGAAGCGTTCTCTGAAAGTGGCGCTGGCGGGCGCGCCGCTGGTGCTGGCAATTAGCGCTGCGGTGCTGGTGCTGTGGGGCAGCGATAAGTGGGTTGCGTCGGCGATTGCGATTATCTGGGGCTTTGCTTTTGCGCTGGTGCCGGTGGGCTGGTCGACGTGGATCACCCGCTCGCTCGCCGATCAGGCGGAAAAAGCCGGGTCGATTCAGGTCGCGGTGATCCAGCTGGCGAACACCTGCGGTGCGGCGATCGGCGGCGTTGCGCTGGACCATCTGGGGCTGACGTCACCGCTGGTGATTTCAGGAACCCTGATGCTGCTGACGGCGCTGCTGGTGGCGGGGAAGGTTAAGGCGAAGTAATGCTTTTCTCCCTCTCCCGTGGGAGAGGGATGGGGTGAGGGCATCAGGCTACGCCGATGTCTGAACCCGTCTTCTCGAATCCATCGAAATCAGCACCACCGACGACACAATCAGCAGCGTGCCCAGCCAGTCCGGCAGCGTAAACGCCACCCCAAGCAAAATCACCGACAGCAGGGCGCTGCTCAGCGGCTCGGCACAGCTCAGAATGCTCGCCTTCGGCCCGCCAATCATCTGTGCGCCTTTCAGATACAGGCTGAACGTCAGCGCCGTGCCAATCACCACCAGATAGAAAAACGCCAGCAGCAGGCTGCCATCAATCACGAAGGTGGTCCCGCGTCCGGCGTAGAACGGCGTCAGCACGACCCCCGCGATTAACATACTCCAGCCAACAATCGGCAGCGTGCCGTAGCGGGCGATAAGCGTCGACGGGTAGGTTGTATAAAACGCGGCGGCAAAGGCCGAGGCGATACCGAAGAACAGGGCGGCAGGGGAGATGGAGAGCGAGGTTGGATCACCGTGGGTGACCAGCAGGAAGGTGCCGACAAGTGACGTCAAAATGGCGGATAAAACAAACACGCCGGGACGTTTTTTCCTCGCCAGCGCGAACCAGGCGACGATGATCGTTGGCGAGAGAAACTGCAGCACGGTGGCCGTCGCCGCGTTGGATTTTTCAATCGTCAGCAGGAAGGTGAGCTGGACGGTGAGCGCACCAACCAGCGAGAAAAACAGCAGGCTGAGGGCGTCTTTACGATGTTTGATGACTGAGAAAATCTTGTCGCCATGAACGAAGGAGAGGGTCAGCAAGATGACGCCGGTAAACAGCAGGCGAATCATCGTCAGGTAAGGGGACGAGATCTGGCTTTTCTCCATGATGTACTGTGCGCAAACCCCTGAGCTGCCCCATAAAACGGCGGCGATCAGAACGTTGAGCATTCCTTTACGTGTGGAACCCATGTTCTCCCCTGTTATGTTGGTTTTTGTGTAGCATAACATGGGTCTTGCCGGGTGCGGTGTGGCCTGATGCCCTCACCCCGACCCTCTCCCACAGGGAGAGGGTGCAAACACGAAAAACGGCAACGTGCGTTGCCGTTTTGCTTTTACCTTGCTTAGAACCACGCTTCCCACATCGCGCCGACGTTGAAATCATCCAGCGTCTCATCTTTTGTACCGTTCACACGGGCGGTGCGTTCGTTATCCACTTTGCCGCCGGTCACGTAGAAGCGCAGCATTGGGCGGAACTCTGGCCCCATGGCGATAGACATGTTCTGCGACAGGGTCAGCTTCCAGCCTTTGTTATCACCGCCATTGTCGTAATCCACGTGCTGCCAGCCTGCTTCCAGCCAGGTGGAGTGAACGTCGTTCCACCAGTGCATCGGACGCACGATGGCGTTGTAGTTCTTACGGTTGTCGGTTTTATCGCGGCTGTTGTCGTAGTCGTGGAAGGCGAGGATGTACTCCACCTGCGTGGCCTGGGTGAATTTGTACAGCCCTTCGAAGCTGGCGTAGACCGTGGTCAGATCTTCGGTTTTGTTGAATACGCTGTTGTCCGCGTTATCAGAATAACGGGCAATCACCTTATTCACGCCGCTGTCGTTGGTGTGGCTCAGCACCACGCCGCCCTGCCAGGCCTTCAGACGCTCTTCACTCTCAATGGCTTTGGAGTCAAAACCGTAGTTCGCGTACAGCTCCAGATCCAGCGGGCCGACTTTCATGCCGTGGATTTTTGAGGTCGCAGCATAGTTACCCTTGTCGCCCGTGCCGGAACCGCCGGTACAGGTAATGCGCGACGGGTTCGCCTCATCTTCCATCACTTCTGGGCTACAGGATTCCACCGCGGCCACCGCGGCAACGTCAAACTGCACGCCGCCGATGTCGAAGTTCTTCACCCCGGCACCCTGGCCGTCGTGGTTCATCCAGAAGTAATCGTTGATACCCTGCTGTGGACGCTGGTGGAAGTCACGGCCAGCCCAGAAGTAGGCGTTCGGGTTGGAGGCCATAATGTTGGTCACACCGGCATAGGCTTTTTTCAGGTTAACCTCGTCGCCCCAGTGGTCGATCATCACGTTGATGTCCCAGATGGCACCGTTGTCGCCCTTGAAGGCTTTGGAGAGCTGGAATTCACCGCCGTTGCCTTCGTTACCCAGACGACCGATTGCGGATGCGCCGTTATAGGAACCGTCTACCGCCACGTATTTCTGATCGGCTGCCTGGAAGTGCGCGCCGTAGCGGGCATAGCCGGTAAATTTAACCCCAAACGGAATCGCGAGGTCCGGTGATTGCGCCGCGCTTTGCGGTTCGGTGACCACGTCCGCTTTTTTCGCGACGGCGGCGTCCATTTTGGCCTGCCGTTCGGCTAGCGCTTTGTCTACCGCTTTCGCCACGATGGCGTCGATTTGCTCTTGCGTAAATTCTTGTGCGAGTACAGAAATTGGGCAAAGCGCGGCGATAACCGCCATGGTTAATGGAAGTTTTTTAATATAATTCATGGTTATCTCAATATAGTTTAATTTTATTCAGACAATAACCATCCCGCTCCGATCTGACAGAGTTTGTCGCTATCATCAGAACAAGTGGATTTCTATTTTAGGTACAGAGTGATTACATTAACGTTTTTTCGCCATACATTATCTCTGATATAAATGGATTATTTCTTCGGATAATTCACGTGCCAGCAGGGAATTCATTAAATGATCCTGCGCGTGAACCATTATTAAGGTCATCGGCTGGCGGGCTTCGCCCGCATCCTGTTCGATCAGTTTGGTCTGCATTTTGTGCGCCTGGCGCGCGTAGCCATCGGCTTCGCGCAGCAGGCTTTTGGCTTCGTCAAGGTTGCCCTGACGCGCCGCGTGCAGGGCTTCAAAACACAGGCTACGCGACTGACCGGCGTTGACGATAATTTCCATTACGGCTTCTTCTAATGCGATCATTACGCTGACTCTCTGTCAAAACTGTTATTTAATGCGGTGGCGGCAAACCACTCGCCGCTTTTCTTGATGGTGCGCTGCTGGGTAGTTAAATCGAGCTGGATAAATCCGTAGCGATTTTTATACGCATTACACCACGACCAGTTATCAATAAAGGTCCACATATGGTAGCCAAGACACTGGCACCCTTCGCTAATACCTTTATGCAGCCAGGCCAAATGTTCGGAAATAAAATCGATGCGGTATTGATCGTTTATCTGACCATTCTCAATAAAGCGCTGTTCATTTTCGACACCCATACCGTTCTCAGAAATAAAACAGCGTGGGTTACCGTAATTGTCGCGCAGGTTAATCAGAATATCGTAAATACCCGGCTCATAAATTTCCCAGCCACGGTATGGATTCATCTTGCGACCAGGCATTTCGTAATTATCAAAGAACCACTCCGGCATAAACGGTGCCTGTGGGTTCACCGCACTGTCACGGCATTTCACGCGACGCGGCTGATAATAGTTAATGCCGAGCAGGTCGATTTTTCCTTCCGCAATCAGGAAACTGTCTTCCGGTTTGCAGGCGGGGAGCTGATCGTAAGATTTCAGCAACGCCACCAGGTCCGCCGGGTATTCGCCGCGCAGGACGGGGTCAAGGAAGCTGCGGTTAAACATCAGGTCCGCAATGTGTGCCGCTTTGACGTCAGCCGGGTTTTGCGAGCGCGGATAGGACGGCGTCAGGTTCAGTACGATACCGATCTCCCCGGCGTAGTGCCCGGCACGGTAAGCGCGTACCGCCTGCGCATGCGCCAGCACGGTGTGATACGCCACGGTGGCCGCACGACGAAAATCCACCACGTTGGGATAGTGGAAATCGTACAGATAGCCGCCTTCCACCGGCACAATCGGCTCGTTGAAGGTAAACCAGTGCAGCACGCGATCGCCAAACAGATCGAAGCAAATCTGCGCATAACGGGCGTAAGCGTCCACCACGTTGCGGTTTTCCCAGCCGCCAATCTCCTGCATCGCCATCGGCATGTCGAAGTGGAACAGGGTGATAAACGGGGTAATACCCTGTTCAATCAGCTCATCAATGACCTGATGATAAAAATCGACCGCTTCCGGGTTCACTTCACCGATACCGTCGGGGATCAGGCGCGCCCAGCTAATCGAGGTGCGAAAGCTGTTGTGGTTCAGCTGCTTTAACAGCTGAATGTCCGTTTTCCAGTGTTGATAAAACGTGGAGGTGTGCTGCGGTCCCACGCCATTATGAAAACGGTTTGGCTCGCGGGCAAACCAGTAATCCCAGGTGGTTTCACCCTCTCGTGTCCCTTCGGTCTGGAGGGCGGAGCTTGCGCTGCCCCACCAGAAATTATCGGGAAATGCGTATTTCATGACCTTTCCTCTTTGACTTAATGACTTGCTGTTTCAGCGGCACCGACGGTTGCCTGGGCTTTCTGCTCTTCGTTTTTCATCAACGTACGCTCGTAAGCACGCAGGAACGGCAGGTACATCAGCGCTGACATCACCATACACACCAGACACATCACCACCGGGCTCAACGCCCAGTTTGCCGCCCACGATGCGCCAATAGGGGCCGGGGTCGTCCACGGGGTTAACGACACCACCTGTGCCAGCCAGCCCATTTTGGTGGCGCCGTACGCCAGGCAGGCGTTCACCAGCGGAACAAACACGAACGGGATAAACAGCATCGGGTTCATGATGATTGGCGCGCCGAACAGAATCGGTTCGTTGATGTTAAAGAAGCTGGGCACAACGCCCATTTTGCCGATGGTGCGCAGGTGTGTGACGCGGCTGCGCAGCAGCAGGAAGGCCAGCGGAAGCGTGGAGCCGACGCCGCCAATGAGCAGGTAGTGGTCCCAGAAACCCTGCAGGTAAACGTGTGGCAGCGCTGCGCCAGCCGCCAGTGCCGCCTGGTTTGCGGACAGGTTGGCCATCCAGAACGGGTTCATGATGCCGGTGACAATCAGCGAGCCGTGGATACCGGCAAACCAGAAGATCTGGCACAGCAGCACGGAGAGCAGAACGGCAGGCAGGGAGTCAGACGCAGAGACCAGCGGTTCCAGCAGGTGCATAATCGCCTGCGGGATAATCATCCCGGTTTGTGCTTCGATAAACAGGTTCAGCGGGTGCAGGGTACCGATCACCACCATGACCGGGATCAGGATCTCAAACGAACGCGCCACACCGGTCGGCACTTCTTTCGGCAGACGGATGGTCACGTTGTTCTGCTTCAGCCACGCATACACGCGGGTGGAGTAGATGGCGGTGATCAGCGCGGTGAAAATCCCCTGGCCGGAGAGGTACTGGGTCGAGATCTTGCCGTCGGCATACGGAGCCGCCACCAGCAGGAAGGCCATAAAGGCCAGCAGACCGGACATCACCGGATCGAGGTTAAACTGACGCCCCAGGCTTGCACCAATCCCCACCGAAATGAAGAACGTCATCACGCCCATGCTGAGGTTGAACGGCAGCATCAGCTGTTCACGGTAAGTCTGGGAGAAATCCAGCCAGCCGCGGGCAAAGCTGTTCGTCGTATCCGCGGAGAAGGGCGGGAAGATGAACACCAGCATAAACGAGCCGATGATCATAAACGGCAGCGCGGCGGTAAAGCCGTCGCGGATGGCAATCACATACTTTTGCTGGCCGAGCTTCGCGGCCAGCGGGGTAATTGACTGCTCAATAACCGCGACCATTGATTGATATAACGAACTCATGTGAACACCTTTTAGTGTGCCGCTTCGATGAGCGACAGAGCATAGTCCAGTACTTTATCGCCACGTTGCATACCGTAATCCATCATGTCGATGGGTTGGACCGGGATGCCCTTTGTAGCCGCCTTGTCTGAGAGTGTCTGTAACATGTACTTCACCTGGGGTCCGAGAAGGACAACCTGGTACTGCGGAAACTGCGTATCAAATTCGGAAACGCCATACGCGTCTATTTTTACCGGCAACCCGCGCTCTTTCGCGACATCGACCATTTTGCTGACCAGCAGGCTGGTGGACATCCCGGCAGAGCAACACAGCATAATCTTGAACATCGACAACCATCCTCTAAATGTAAAAAGTTATTGCGAGGATGATTGGACATTATACGGAAACCGGTTTCCATTTATAAAAGACAGAAGTGTGACAACCATCAAGATCCACTACTTATGACGCTAATTAAACAGATGCATGTCACATAATTTGCGCGTTTTGACATCATTTTGAGTTGAAATGGAAAATCGGTTTCCATGAAAAACGGAAAAGGATATACTCCATTCTGGCTATAATATGAGCCGTAGCGGTGATGGAATTTGCAGGTGCGAAGTAAGCCTGCCAGGGGAAAGAGATGTCGACAATCAATGATGTATCACGTCTTGCCGGGGTGTCTAAAGCCACGGTATCGCGAGTGTTGAGTGGGTCGCGTGGCGTAAAGGAAGCCAGCCGCCAGGCCGTTTTAAAAGCGGTTGATGAACTGAACTACCGGCCCAATGTAATTGCGCAGTCGCTGCTGAGCCAGTCGACGGGGTGTATTGGGGTGATTTGCGCGCAGGAGAATATTAACCAGACCACCGGTTATCTTTACGCGCTGGAAAAGCACCTCAGCCAGCATCAAAAACATCTGCTGTTGCGCTTCGCGCATACCAAAGCGGAAGTGATGCACGCCCTGGAAGAACTTTCCTGTGGGTTATGTGATGACATCCTGGTGATTGGCGCGCGTTTCCCGCTGGACGTCGAGATGGACAATGTCATCCTCGTTGACTGCATGGAGTCCGATAATTCCAACAGCATCCAGTTCGATCACGCCTTTGCCGCCGAAACCGCCTGTAACTATCTGACCAGCCAGGGGCGACGCCAGATAGCCCTGATCCATCCGCAAGGCAGCGGTTTCGCCGACCAGGTGTTGCTGGGCTATAAACACGCGCTGGAGAAAAATTTCCTGCCCTTTAATCGCAACCTCGTCTTTATGGATGCCACCTCCTCATCCGTTGCGCTGCAGGAGTTGCTTAACAATGCGAGCACGCTGAATTTTAACGCGCTGCTGGTGGCGGACGAACAGGAAGCTCAGCGGGTGATCCCGCAGCTGCAGGCGTTTAATAAATCCGTGCCGGACGACATTATGGTCTTTAGCCTTGCCGGATCGCTGCATCTGCCGGGTATCCCGGTGATCCCGGCCATTGAATACTCAATGGATGCTATGGCGGCACGTATTGTGGGCTGGCTGACGGAGAAAACGCAGATGCTGGGGTCCTATGTTCTGCGCGGGGATTTGATTATTCCGGATGTACGAAAGCGCTAAAAAAAGCGTGAAGCCCGGCTTCACGCTTAATAATCTTCCATACAATCTACCTGACTGACCGCGTCCCAGTAAGCATCCAGATTGTCGCGCTTCACGGCCGTGATGGCGTTTTTGATCAACAGTTGATTGGCCTCAGACGACAAAATCATCGCCTGCCAGGCTTTATCGCTCTGCTTTTTCTGGGGCGTGCAGGCCTTCTTCACATCTTTAAGGATCTGCTGCTTTATCTGGGCCTCTTTCACGGGATCGTCTTTTTCCTGGGCATGGACAAACGCGGCGAAGAGCAGACAAACGAGCAGGCAAACCAGGTGTGCAGCTTTCATCAAAATCCCCTTTAGACGTCACAGGCTTCCCATGAAATATATCGTTACATTCAGTGTAGCGACGCCAGCCGAAAGTATGAATTTTTGTCTTCCTGCGTATGAGAACCCTGACCCGGACCGGCACCGGCGGTTATTGAATCCCTCCGCCCAGCGACTGCCACAGCGTAATACGGTTTTCAAAGTCGGTCTGCTGCAGGGCAATCAATGATGCCCGTGCCGACCACAGGGCGCGCTGCGCGGTGAGAACGGTCAGGTAATCACCCGCCCCCACCTGATAGCTGCGCGTTGCCACATCCAGCGTTTTTTGCTCTGCCGCCACGTATTCACTTTGCGCGTCAAGCTCTTCACTCAGGGTTTCGCGGCGCGCCAGCGCATCGGCTACATCTTTGAACGCGCTCTGGATGGTTTTCTCATAGGTGGCAATCAGCCCTTTTTTCTCCGCTTCGGCATAGCGCAGTTGCGCCATGTTATTGCCGCCGCTGAACAGCGGCAGGGAGATGGACGGCGCGAACGACCAGACCTTCATGCCGTGGCTGAACAATGACGAGAGCGAATCGCTGCCGACCCCGGCGCTGGCGGTAAGCGACATCGTCGGGAAGAAGTTGGCGCGCGCAGCACCGATGTTGGCATTAGCGCTCAACAGGTTATGTTCAGCCTCCTGAATATCCGGGCGACGCAGCAGCGTGGCGGAGCTAACGCCCGCCGGGATCAGGGTGATGGCGTTATCGCTCAGGCTCTCCAGCGTACCGGGTAGCAGGTTTTCCGGTACCGTCTCGCCCGCCAGCAAATTCAGGGCGTTTTTGTCCTGCATCACCAGCGTCTGATAGCTGGCGACGCTTGCGCGGGCCTGCTGATAAACCGCCATTGCTTCGCTGACATCCGTTGCGGCGGCGACCCCGACGTCCTGCTGACGCTGCACAATCTTGAGCGAGTTCGCTGCGCTCTCCTGAGTGGATTTTGCCAGCGCCAGATTGCTGTTATCTGCCGCCAGAGTAATCCAGGCGGTGGTCAGCTCGCTGACCATTGTCAGGCGCGTGTTCTGCGCCGTGAACTCGCTGGCAAGCCAGGTTTCACGCGCGGCGCGCGAGAGGCTCTGGTTACGACCAAACAGATCCAGCTCGAAGCTGGAGACGGCGCCGTTAGCCTCATCGCTGGTGCTCACGCCGCTGGCCAGCGTGCGGCTGCGGGTATGGCTCAGGCTGGCATCCACCGACGGGAACAGAGACGAGCGCGTCTCACCATACTGGGCGCGGGCGGCGTCGATATCAGCAATCGCTTTTTGCACATCGCGGTTGCTGGTGAGTGCCATTGTTACCACCTTGTTCAGGCGGTGATCGTTCATCACCTGCTGCCACTGGCTGACCACGGCGGTGGCTTCGCCATGGGTGCCCGGCAACGTGGCCGGGACGGGCGCGTCAGGACGCTGGTAGGTAGGGTCTAACGAAACACAGCCTGCGCTCAGCAGCGCTAACACTAAAACAGATACACGAAACATTATGACCTCCGGTTTGCGTGCTTACCGGAGAAGAGACGTTTCACCAGTACGAAGAATAATGGAACAAAGAAGATGGCCAGCATCGTTGCCGCGAGCGTCCCGCCGATGATGCCGGTCCCAATCGCCACGCGGCTGTTGGCGCCTGCACCGGTGGCGACGGCCAGCGGTGTTACCCCGGCGATAAACGCCAGCGACGTCATGATGATCGGACGCAGTCGCGTCTGAGCCGCACGCAGCGCGGCACGCGTCAGGGAGTAACCTTCCGCGACTTTCGCCTCCGCAAACTCAACGATCAAAATGGCGTTTTTCGACGACAGGCCGATGGTGGTCAGCAGTGCCACCTGGAAATAGACGTCGTTGCTCAGCTCGCGCAGCGAGGCGGCCAGCGCCGCACCCAGCACCCCAAGCGGGATCACCAGAATGACTGAAATCGGCACCGACCAGCTCTCATACAGCGCGGCCAGGCACAGGAATACCACCAGGATGGAGAGGGCATACAAGCTCATCGCCTGGCCGCTCGCCAGTTTCTCCTGTAACGACAACCCGCTCCACGCCCAGGTTGTGCCGGCCGGCAGGTTGTTCGCCAGCTGTTCCATCCGGGTCATCGCCGTACCGGAGCTGGCACCACTGGCGTTCTCGCCCTGAATTTCATAGGCCGCCGAGCCGTTGTAGCGCACCAGACTCTCCGGGCCATATTCCCAGCGCGTGGTGGCGAAAGCGGAGAACGGCGTCATGGTGCTGTCGCTGCCGCGCACGTACCATTTGTTGAGATCGGAAGGCACGGCGCGGTAATCGCTGTCTCCCTGGATGTAGACTTTTTTCACGCGGCCCCGATCGATAAAGTCATTCACGTAGGTTCCGCCCCAGGCGCTGGAGAGGGTATCGGTGACGTCGCTCAGGGAAAGCCCCAGCGATACGGCTTTGTTGTTGTCGATATCCACCTGCAGCTGCGGCATCTGCGGCAAATCATTGGCGCGAACGGCATGCAGGGAGGTGTCCTGATTCGCCTGGCCGATCAGCTGATTACGCATCTTCAGTAACGTGTCGCGATCGGTGCTACCGCTGGCCATGAGCTCGAAGGTAAAACCGTTGCTCTGGCCGAGGCCGTCTACGGCCGGGGGCGTCATGGCAAAGACGGTGGCATCGCGAAGGGAGCCGAGTTCCTGAGTGGCGCGCAGGGCAATCGCCTGAGCGGTGTTCTCATCGCCTTTACGCTCGGACCAGTTTTTCAGGGAGACAAACGCCATCCCGGCATTCTGGCCGCTGCCGCTAAAGCTAAAGCCCTCGACCGTAAAAATCACATCGGTGTTGGCTTTCTCTTTAGTGAGGAACCACTCGCGAACCTGGCGACTGATCTCCGCGGTACGTACTGCTGTCGCACCGGCAGGCAGGGTGTACTGCACCATGATTTCACCCTGGTCCTCCGTGGGCAGGAAGCTGCCGGGCAGCTTCAGCATTGCCACGGCCATCGCGCCACAGAGCAGGGCGTAGACCACCAGCATGCCCGCGGAGCGGCGCAGCGCGCGCAGGACTTTATTCTGGTAGCCATGCTCGGTCTTACTGTAGAAGCGGTTAAACGCGCCGAAAAACCCTTTTTTGTGAGGAGGCGTATGGCGCAGTACCGAGCCGCAGAGCGCGGGTGTCAGGGTCAGCGCCACCACCACCGAGAGGATCATCGCTGAGATAATGGTGACCGAAAACTGGCGGTAGATGACGCCGGTTGAGCCGCCGAAGAAGGCCATCGGCAGAAACACGGCGGAAAGCACCAGCGCAATGGCGACCAGCGCACCGGAAATTTCGCCCATCGATTTTTCGGTGGCTTCGCGGGCGGGCAGACCTTCATCGCGCATAATGCGCTCGACGTTTTCCACTACCACGATGGCGTCATCGACCAGCAGACCTATCGCCAGCACCATCGCAAACAGCGTCAGGGTATTGATGGAATAACCGAACAGCGCCAGCACACCAAAGGTGCCTAACAGAACCACCGGCACCGCCAGCGCGGGGATGAGCGTGGCGCGAATGTTCTGCAGAAACAGATACATCACCACCACCACGAGGATAATGGCCTCAAACAGCGTCTGAATCACATCTTCCACCGAGATCTTAATGAACTCGGTGCTGTCTTTCGGATAGGCCACGTCATAACCTTCCGGCATTGCCCGTTTGAATTCGGCAATTTTAGCTTTCACCGCGGTAGCGGTATTGAGCGCATTTGCGCCCGGCGAGAGCATCACCGCCATACCGGCTGCCGGGTGGCCATTCAGCCTGGCGGTAGCCGTGTAATCCTCGCTGCCCATCTCCACGCGCGCCACGTCGCCGATACGCACCACTGCGCCGCTGGACTGGCTCTTAACGATGATATTTTTAAACTGATCGACCGTCTGCAGGCGCGACTGGGCACGCACGGTGGCGGTCAACTGCTGGGTACCGGACGCGGGTAACGCGCCGATTTTACCGGCGGAAACCTGCACGTTCTGCGCTTCAATGGCGCTCTGAACGTCGGATGGCATCAGCGAGTACGACGCCAGCTTTGCCGGGTCAAGCCAGATGCGCATGGCGTATTCCGCACCAAACACCTGCAGGCTGCCGACGCCTTCTACGCGTGCCAGCGGATCCTGCATATTACTCACCAGCCAGTCGGCGATATCCGAACTGCTGGCATGGTCGGTTTTATCGTACACGCCCATGATCAGCAGGAAGTTACTCTGCGATTTTTGCACCGTAATGCCGGCCTGCTGTACCTCGGTCGGCAAGCGCGACTCGGCCTGCTGCACTTTGTTCTGCACCTGAACCTGCGCGGTATCCGGGTCAGTTCCCTGTTCGAACGTGACGGTGATGCTTACCGAGCCGTCCGAACTGCTGGTGGAGGTAAAATAGAGCAGGTTATCCAGCCCGGTCAGCTGTTGCTCAATGACCTGGGTGACGCTGTTTTCCAGAGTCTGTGCCGACGCGCCAGTGTAGGTGGCAGAGATTTTGATCGACGGCGGGGCGACGTCGGGATACTGCGCGACGGGCAGGGTACGGATCGCCAGCACCCCGGCGAGCATAATCAGAATAGCAATCACCCAGGCAAAAACCGGGCGACGCACGAAGAAGCGGGAAAACATCAGGCGTTTCCTCCCGCGGTTTTCATCTCTTCGGCGTTAACTTGCTGACCGGCGGTCACTTTATCGGTGCCCTCCACAATCAGCTTATCGCCAGCCTTCAGCCCACTCAGCACCAGCCATTTGTCACCGTAGGTGTCACCCGTTTCCAGCTGACGTTGTTCCACCTTATTGCCGGCCCCCACCACCAACGCGGTGGCGTTGCCTTTGGCATCACGGGTAATTCCCTGCTGCGGGGCGAGGATGGCCTCGCTCATTACCCCTTCATCCACTCTGGCGCGAACAAACATCCCGGGCAGAAGCTGATGCTGCGGGTTGGGGAAGACGGCGCGCAGTGTGACCGACCCGGTGGATTCGTCCACTGCCACTTCAGTCAGGGCCAGACGGCCTTTTTCCTGATAGGTGCTGCCATCTTCAAGGATCAACGACACGCTCAATGTCTCGCTGTTGCTGGCAAGCGTTTGTTTGCGTAATCGCAGAAGATCGGCGCTGGAGCGGGTTAAATCGACGTACATATTGTCCAGGCCGCGAATGGTGGCGAGTGCGGTCTCTTGCTGGGCAGTGACCAGTGCGCCGGGGGTGACCGAAGAGATGCCAATACGTCCGGCAATCGGGGCGGTCACCGTGGTCCAGTTGAGGTTAATGCGCGCGCTTTCCTGGGCTGCTTTTTTCGACTCCACGCTGGCCTTGTCCTGCGCGCAGGTGGACTTTGCATCTTCGGCATCCTGACGCGATACACCGTCGTCTTTCACCAGTTGTGTATAGCGTTGAGCTTTTTGGCAATCGGCCTGCACCAGCGCCTGCGCCTGTTTCAGGGCTGCGGCGGCCTCATCGTAGGCGGCGCGGTAGCTGGAAGGGTCAATTTGATACAGCGCCTGTCCGGCTTGCACGGTATCGCCTTCGGTAAAGAGCCGTTTCTGAATAATGCCGCCCACCTGAGGACGCACTTCCGCGCTCATGGCGGCCGTGGTGCGTCCGGTCAGTTCACTGACCACGGAAACGGGTTGGCTCAGGAGCGTAACAATCCCCACTTGCGGGAGGGGATGTTGAGGAGCAGTTGGTTGTGCATTATCGCACCCCGTCAGGAGGAATAATGCTGCGATGGAGGTTGTTATGGTTTTCATAATTTTTTCCAGGGTGAACGATGCCTGCCCTGTTAATGGCTTAACAAGGAAGGGGGCTATTTAAAGGCACAGCGATACCGCATCTCCGGCAGAGCCGGAAATGTTAATAAGGGAATAACGTCTTCCCGCTAATTATTCACATGCGATTACTTCGCAGAGAAAAGCATATTTAAAATATTTTGATAAAGAGGCTCTAATTGTTCAGAGGGTACGTTTAAGGGGGTGAGTCGACGGTAAATAGACCCCTCAATCATTACCGCGGTAATCTCCACGCAGCAGCGAATATGATCATCACTCAGGTGGGGAAACTGTTTTTTCAGGTGTGCGCAGGCATTAGCAAACATCCGCTGTTCCGCTTCGACCAGCATGGCCGCCACCTGGGGATTACGCGTGGCTTCAGCCGACATCTCAAGCATCAGCGCATCGTCATCTTCATTCAGGGTCTGTCGCCAGGCGAGCGCCTGAGGCATCCCCTCGACCAGCGTTTTACCCTGAATCTCTTCGATGCGTGAGTCGATGATACGGCGAATCATCTCTTCAATAATCGCATCTTTGTTACTGAAATAACGGTAGATTTGCCCGACGCTGAGCTTTGCCTCGCTGGCGATCTGCGACATGCTGGCCGCATGAAAACCGCTGGTGCGAAAGCACTGACGCGCGGCAGCGATGATGTCGTCCTGACGCTGTTTTTGGCGTTCTTCCAGTTTTGTGCTCATCGTCGGTTACCCTATAAAAGTGAGAATGATCGTTCTCATTATACGTTTCAGGTGCGTATTGGAAAGACTTTTTTTAAGTACTTATTGAATGAATATTTCAATGTTTAAAGAATGGAGAAAAAAAGGAGTTTTGATGAAGGAAAGGCTGTGCAATATTAATATTGCACAGAAAATAAGGAGAAAAATATGCATCTGAGCACGACGGATAACGTCACACACGATGAAAAAGAAGAATTATTAACAGGACTTCGCGCCTACAACGGACAATTTTTAGATCTCTCAAACTTTAGCGGCGACATTGGCGTTTATGTGCGAGACGATAAGGGCGTGATGCTGGGTGGGTTAATTGGCGTGCGCAAAGGCGACTGGCTAAACATCGATTTTCTGTGGGTCAGCGACACCGTGCGGGGATCGGGCGTCGGCAGCCAGCTTATCAAAACGGCGGAAGACGAAGCCCGACGCAAAGGCTGCACCCATGCGCTGGTGGATACGGTCAGCTTCCAGGCACGTCCATTCTATGAAAAGCAGGGCTATCAGCTGCAGATGTCGTTGCCGGATTACCCGTACCCGGGTATGCAAAGGCATTATCTGACCAAATCCCTTTAACCGCCGATGCCGTTGCCCATCACGGCCAGCGCATGACGCACAATGATCTCTGGCGAGAGGGCGTGTAGCCTCTCGTCGTTGCGCATTCTTGAGAACGGCACCAGCACCAGGCTTAGCAGCGTGGTGAACAGCAGTTCTGGCGCGAGTGCCCGGTTCAGTTGCCCTTCCTGCTGCCAGCGTTTAAGGGTGGCGAGCGTTGCCTGGTATTTGTCGTCACCGAACCGCGCGTGCAGATGCGTGCGCAGTACAGGCATCTCCCCGATGACCTCCTGCATCCACAGCGGGGCAAACCAGCGGTGCTGCTCCGCCAGCTCGGCCAGTACTTTCACCATTTGCGTTAATGCGTTGACCGGCGAGTCGGGGTTTTCGGCGAAAATTGCGCCGATCCGATTACGTAAGGGCAGGAAGCGCTCCTCAATCATCGCGTCGAGCAATTGTTCTCGTGAAGTGAAGTAGTAATGCAGCATCGCTGGCGTTACGCCCGCTTCTTTGGCGATGGCGTTCAGCGAGGTTTGAGCGATCCCCTGGCGGGAAAAGAGGCTCAACGCAATATCCAGCAGCTGTTCGCGGCTGGCGGTTGCCCGCTTTCCGCCGCGTGGTCGACCGGGGCGGCGCGGTTCAGAATTGTCCTTATGTGCTGGCATAGTCGCAGGATCTCTTGATCTTATTCATCACTTACTTAAATATTAATTATCCAGTTAATTAATTTCAAGCGATCTCTTATGGAGTCCGACGTAATGACTCAACCTGCGCAAAACGCGCCGTCGATAAAGCTGCTGTTCAGCGCGCTGCTGCTGGTGATGCTGCTTTCGGCGCTGGACCAGACGATTGTTTCCACGGCGTTGCCCACCATTGTTGGGGAACTGGGTGGCCTGGATAAACTCTCCTGGGTGGTGACGGCCTATATTCTCAGCTCGACCATTGTGGTGCCGCTGTACGGAAAATTCGGCGATCTGTTTGGGCGTAAAATCGTCCTTCAAATCGCTATTGTGCTGTTTCTGGCAGGGTCGGTGCTCTGTGGTCTGGCGCAAAACATGACCCAACTGGTGCTGATGCGCGGCCTGCAGGGGCTGGGCGGCGGCGGTCTGATGGTCATCAGCATGGCCGCCGTGGCGGACGTTATTCCGCCTGCGGAGCGTGGCCGCTATCAGGGGCTGTTTGGCGGCGTGTTTGGTCTGGCGACGGTGATCGGGCCGCTTATCGGCGGGTTTATCGTACAGCACGCCTCCTGGCGCTGGATTTTTTATATCAACCTGCCGCTTGGCCTCTTTGCCCTGCTGGTGATAGGCGCGGTGTTCCACGGCAGCGCACGGCGCAACAAGCACGAGATTGATTATCTGGGGGCGATTTACCTCAGCATGGCGCTGCTGTGTATCATCCTGTTTACCACTGAAGGCGGGACGATACGCCAGTGGAACGACCCGCAGCTGTGGTGCATTCTGGCCTTTGGCCTGACGGGTATCGCCGGGTTTATCTATGAGGAGCGTCTGGCCTGGGAGCCGATCATTCCGCTCTCGCTGTTCCGCGATCGCAGCTTTCTGCTCTGCAGCCTGATTGGCTTTATTATCGGGATGTCGCTCTTTGGCTCGGTCACCTTCCTGCCGCTCTATCTGCAGGTTGTGAAAGACGCCACGCCGACTCAGGCCGGTCTGCAGCTGATCCCGCTGATGGGCGGACTGCTGCTGACCTCGATCATCAGCGGGCGGATTATCAGCCGTACCGGAAAATACCGTCTGTTTCCGATCGCCGGTACGCTGCTTGGCGTGGTGGGCATGGTGCTGCTGACGCGTATCTCGATCCACTCGCCGACCTGGCAGCTGTACATTTTTACCGGCGTGCTGGGGATGGGTCTGGGGCTGGTCATGCAGGTACTGGTGCTGGCCGTGCAGAACAGCGTCTCTGCCGATCAATACGGGGTAGCGACTTCCGGGGTCACGCTGTTTCGTTCCATTGGCGGGGCCATCGGCGTCGCGCTGTTTGGCGCGGTCTTCACCCACGTTTTGCAATCGGGTCTGATGGACCGTTTACCGCAAGGGGCGGAGTTACCGCATGAGCTCAATCCTGCGGCCATTCACCGGCTGCCAGAGACCCTGCGGCTCGATTACCTTGATGCGTTTGGCTCAGCCATTCACGCGGTGTTCCTGCTGGCGGCAAGCATTATGGTGCTGGCGTTTGTACTGTCGTGGTTTTTACGTGAAACGCCGTTACGCCGTGCGGGCATGCTCAGGTCGGATCAATAGCGCCCCCGCACATATAACTTATCCGTCTTATTGATGCTTTTTCGTTTTTTAGCCAGCCGTACCGTTGTCGATATAGTCACTGAAACGTTTATCAAAAGGATATGTCTCGTGAAACTTCGATTGGGTGCTCTGGTTCTCGCGGGCCTGCTGCTGGCAGGTTGCGATCAAGGCGGCAGCGATGCCAAACACATCAAAGTCGGCGTGATTAACGGCGCGGAGCAGGACGTGGCGGAAGTCGCTAAAAAAGTGGCGAAAGAGAAATACGGTCTGGATGTGGAACTGGTGGGGTTCAGCGGCTCGCTGTTGCCCAATGATGCCACCAGTCAGGGCGATCTTGATGCCAATGTCTTCCAGCATCGCCCGTTCCTGGCAGAAGATAATAAGGCGCATCACTACAAGCTGGTTGCTGTAGCGAATACCTTTGTTTTCCCGATGGCCGGCTACTCCCGCAAGATCAAATCCGTGTCTGAGCTGAAGGACGGCGCGACCATCGCCATTCCAAACGATCCGACCAACCTTGGCCGCGCACTGCTGCTGTTGCAAAAAGAGAAGCTGATTACCCTGAAGCCGGACGTTGGCCTGCTGCCGACGGCGCTGGATATCACCGCCAATCCGAAGCATTTGAACATTATGGAGCTGGAAGGGGCGCAACTGCCGCGCGTGCTGGATGATCCGAAAGTGGATGTTGCCATTATCAGCACCACCTATCTCCAGCAAACCGGGCTGTCGCCGGTGCATGACAGCGTGTTTATTGAAGATAAAAACTCGCCGTATGTGAATATCGTGGTGACGCGGGAAGACAACAAAGACGCGGAAAACGTGAAGGAATTTATCCAGTCGTATCAGTCGCCGGAAGTGGCGAAGGCCGCAGAGACCCTCTTTAACGGTGGCGCGGTGCCGGGCTGGTAGTCAGGACAAAGGCGTATAACAGTGTTATACGCCTTACCGGGTTATTTCAGGTTGGCTTTAAAGAACGAGGCCAGTTTTGCAAACGGGATCAGATCCGTGCGGTCATACAGGTCAACGTGGCCTGCATTCGGCACGATATACAGCTCTTTCGGTTCACCGGCGCGTTTATAGGCGTCTTCGCTAAACTCTTTCGAATGCGCTTTATCACCCGTGATAAACAGCATCGGACGCGGTGAAATGGTTTCGATATCGTTGAACGGGTAGAAGTTCATAAACTTGCCGATGCTGCTCATCATCGGTTTCGTCGTCAGCGCCTCTTTCTCGCCCTGTGGCGTGTACCCGCCGCGTTCGGTGCGATAGAAATCGAAGAACTCACGCTGGATAGCCGGCGTAGAATCATCCAGCTTATTTACCGTCCCGGGAATGTAGGCTGTCTCTGCACCCTGATACTCTTTCAGACGCTGCTCAGCGGCAGAGGCAATCATCGCTTTACGCTGTTCAACCGTCACGGAATGGTTGAGACCGTTGCGGAAGGCGGAGCCCATGTCATACATGCTGACGGTGGCGATCGCTTTCATGCGCGGGTCAATTTTCGCCGCGCTAATAACGAAGCTGCCGCTGCCGCAAATGCCCAGCACCCCGATGCGCTGCGGATCGACAAAGGACTGAGTGCTCAGATAATCCACGGCCGCGCTGAAATCATCGGAATAGATTTCTGGTGAGATCAGATGCCCCGGTTTACCTTCGCTTTCCCCCCAGAATGAGAGATCAATCGCCAGGGTGACAAAGCCCTGTTCCGCGAGCTTTTGCGCATAGAGACTGGCGCTTTGCTCTTTCACCGCGCCCATCGGATGGCCAACCACGATCGCCGGCAGTCTGGCGTTTTTATCCGCCTCTTTTGGCCGATACAGATTGCCGACGACGTTCATCTGATACTGGTTTTTAAAGGTCACCTTCTGCTGCGTAACCTTATCGCTTTTATAGAAATTATCTGCGCCCCGGGACATATCGGCAGCGCTGGCGGCGAAGGCGCTAACTAACAGCCCGAGCGCCATAGTGAATCTTCTCATGATTAACTCCTGTGAAGTGTGTCGTTGTGTGAGGTGTGAAACGTGAACATGGCAGCGGCGATAAGCAGTACACCGCTGAGTGCAAAGGTGCTTTGCCAACCGCTGTGGTCAAAGGCCAGGCCACCGAGCGTGGAGCCGAGCGCAATGGAGAGCTGCACCATTGCCACCATCAGTCCGCCACCCGCTTCGGCATTTTCAGGAAGCGTTCTGGCAACCCAGGTCCACCAGCCGACGGGGGCGGCCGTCGCGACCAGTCCCCAGAGGCCGAGCAGGGCGGTGACGGCGGCAAGGTGATGGCCGAAGGCCATCAGTGCCGCGGCAATCAGCGCCATCACCACGGGAATGGCGACCAGCGTGGTGTAAAATCCGCGGCGCAGAAACGTGCCGATCAGCAGGGTGCCGATAAAACCCGCCACGCCAATCACCAGCAGGATTAACGATAACTGCGTCGCGCTGGCGAAAGTCACGGTTTCCAGGAACGGACGCACGTAGGTAAACAGCGCGAACTGCCCCATGAAAAAGACGCCGCACGCGACCATTCCTTTTGCCACCAGTGGTTTTTTCAGCAGGCCGAAGGCGCTGGTGGACGACGCGGTGCGCTTTTCCACGGACATGGAAGGCAGGCTGAACCACTGCCAGATAAACGCGAGCAGGCTGACGGGCACCAGGCAGTAAAAGGCACCGCGCCAGCCGATTGTCTCCCCCAGCCAGCTGCCGAGCGGAGCCGCAACGACGGTCGCCAGGGCGTTGCCACCGTTAAAAATGGCCAGCGCACGTTGAACCTGATGCGGTGGCACAAGGCGAATTGCGGTCGCCGCGGAGAGCGACCAGAAGCCGCCAATGGCCACGCCAAGCAGTGCGCGTCCCAGCATATAAAGGGGATAGCTCTCAGCCACGGCGATAATCAGACCGGAGACGGCCATCAATGCCGTCAGGCCCAGCAGCAGCGATTTGCGGTTAATGCCTCCCGCAAGAGAAGAGAGAAACAGGCTGGTCAATACGGCCAGCGCGCCGGATATCGCGATCCCGAGGCCCGCCAGGCCTTCGCTGACGGCGAGATCCCGCGAGACGGGCGTCAGCAGACTTACAGGCATAAATTCTGAGGCGACCAGCGTAAAAGCGCAGAGGGTCATTGCCAGCACGCCGCTCCAGCAGGCACGGGACTGGCGCGCTGATGTTTCGTTCACCATAGCGGACATCGTGTTTACCTTGTTATTCGTTCGGCCAGATTCGGACAAGCCGGGGCCGGGCGCTATTCACGGGAATAACGCATGCAGATGAAGGGTTGGAATGTGGTTGACGTCAGGTCACAGTGAAAATTTTACACGGCGGGTGTATTCTGACTAGCTAATCAATGCTTAATGGGCTTATAAGTATGGCTTATAAATGAGGGTGTGATGAAGCGTAACCTGAACGATCTTTTTGCTTTTGTCACCGTGGCGCGTGAGGGCAGTTTTACCCGTGCCGCGGCACAGTTGGGCGTGACCCAGCCCGCGTTAAGCCAGGCCATAACCGGGCTGGAGAACCGGATGCAGATCCGCCTGCTGACCCGCACCACCCGCAGCGTTTCCCCCACCGCAGCCGGTGAACGCTTGCTTAACGCGATTGGCAACCGTTTCGATGAAATCGAAGCGGAGCTGGACATGTTGACGGAGCTTCGCGACAAGCCCGCCGGCACGGTGAGGATCACCTGTGGACCCGATGTGTTATCGCGTACTCTGTTACCTAAGTTGACGCCACTTTTGCGGCAATACCCCGACATTCACATCGAGTTCGACGCCAATCACGGTTTTCGCGATATCGTTGCCGACCGCTTCGATGCGGGCGTTCGTATGGGAGATACCATCGATAAAGACATGATTGCGTTGCCGATAGGCCCGCAGTTGCGTATGGCCGCGGTCGCCTCGCCGGACTACTTCGCCCGTCATCCTGTTCCGCAAACGCCGCATGAGCTGACGCAGCACCAGTGCATTAACCAGAGGATGATTAAATCCGGCGGGATTTACGTCTGGGATTTTGATCATGACGGTGGCGATCTGAACGTGCGCGTGAATGGCCAGCTGACCTTTAATACTTCCTGGCATATTGTCGAAGCTGCCCTGGCGGGATTCGGGATTGCTTTCCTGCCCGAAGACGAGTTTGGCGATCATATTGCTGAAGGCCGGTTAATCCGCGTGCTGGAACCCTGGTGTCTGCCCTTCCCGGGGTATTATCTCTACTACCCGAGCCGAAAGCAGCCGTCGCCGGCCTTTTCGCTGGTGGTGGATGCGTTGCGGATGCGATAACGTTGACCCGATTTCATCGATCATCGCCCTGTGGCCCACATCGTTACGCGCGGCATCGGGCTATTCTCCTCTTCACACTATGAGGAGAATACCCATGAACATCACCCAGATTCGTAATGCCACTCAGCTGATTACCTACGCCGGGAAACGCTTTTTAATCGACCCAATGCTGGCCCCGAAGGGCGCTTATCCGGGCTTCCCCGGCACGGCGCATGCGGAGATCCGCAACCCGATGGTCGAGCTTCCCGTTGACGTCAACACGTTGCTGGAGGCGGATGCCGTGATCGTCACCCATACCCATGACGATCACTGGGATCGCGCCGCAGTCGAACTGATCGGCAAAGATAAACCTGTCTTTGTGCAAAACGACAGCGACGCCGCGCTGCTGCGCAGCCAGGGATTTACCCACCTGACGGTAATGACCGAGGAGACGGGGTTTGGCGATATCCGGATCGCGAAAACCCGCGGCGGCCAGCACGGTACCGATCGTGCTTACGCCGTGCCGGAGCTGGCGGAACGGCTGGGTGAAGCCTGTGGCGTGGTTTTACGTCATCCTGATGAGAAGACGCTCTACATTGTCGGGGATACCATCTGGCGTGATGAAGTGGCAGCCGATCTGCAAAAGCATCAGCCGGATGTGGTGGTGCTTAACGCGGGCTATGCTCACGTCATCGGGTTTGGGCCGATTATCATGGGCCAGGAAGATGTGCTCAACGTCCACTTACTGCTGCCGCAGGCGAAAATTGTGGCGACCCATATGGAGGCCATCAACCACTGTCTGTTGACCCGCCATGCGCTGCGTGAGTACGTTGACGCGAACCTGATTGGAGATGCGGTGAGCATTCCCGAGGATGGTGAAACCGTTATATTCTGAGCATCATCAGGGGAAAGGAGAGATACATGGCGCTAATCAACGTCGCGATTGTTGCAGTAGACGGGTTCAGCCCATTCCACTACTCCGTTCCCTGCATTTTGTTCGGTGATACGGTATCCGGCGAAAAGCGCTTTAGTGTGTTGATCTGCGCCGAAAAACCGGGATTATTGACATCCACAGACGGGTTTGCGCTTAACGCGACTCACGATTTCTCCGCCATCGGCCAGGCAGATATCGTCGTGGTGCCTTACTGGCAGCATGTCCAGCAACGCCCGCCCCAGACGCTTCTCGACAGCCTGGTCCAGGCCAGAGACAACGGGGCGGAGATCGTCGGGCTTTGTCTGGGGTCGTTTGTGCTGGGTTATGCGGGCATTCTCGACGGTAAACGCGCGGCCACGCACTGGGAGTTTGAACATCAGTTTCAGACGCTTTTCCCGGACGTAAAGCTGGATATCAATGCGCTCTACGTCGATGACGGCAATATCATCACCTCTGCGGGTACCGCTGCCGCGCTTGACTGCTGCCTGTACATCATCCGCCAGCGCTTTGGCAGCGTGGTCGCTAACCAGATTGCCCGCCGTATGATCGTACCGCCACACCGCGAGGGGGGGCAGGCACAGTTTATTGCCCAGCCGGTACCGAAAGATACCCGTGACGGACGAATTAACTATCTGATTGACTATCTCCAGCAGCACATTGCCGAACCGCATAATCTGGACTCGCTGGCAGAGGTGGTATCGATGAGCCGCCGCACGCTTACCCGCCATTTTGTAAAAGCCACCGGAATGAGCGTGGCTGACTGGCTGACCACCGAGCGCCTGCGGCGCAGCCAGATATTGTTAGAAGCCGGAAATATGCCCATTGAAAGCGTGGCAGAGCTGGTAGGGTTTAACTCTGCGGTGACCTGGCGCCAGCAATTTAAGGCGCGTTTTGGCGTGAGTCCGGCAGAGTGGCGTAAGACTTTTCGGCTTCGTCATTAATTTATTACTGCTTCCTCGGCGATGCGGCGTTCGATACCCGCTATGTTTCCAACGTAGTACTCGACCAGACCGATAACCGCTACCTGAACGGTATCGGCTCCGATCTGGATCTGATGGATAACGCCGCGGCGGCGCAGCAGTCGCTGGGCCTGCAGTTTGGCGTCTCGCTGACTGCGGATCAGATTGCTGCGCTCGACCACAGCTTACTGTGGTGGGAGAAGGACGCCGTCAACGGCGAAACGGTGATGGTGCCGAAGCTTTACCTGTCGCCGAAGGACGTTACCGTCAATAACGGCAGCGTGATTGCGGGCAACAACGTCACCCTGAAGGGGGGAAGCATCACCAACAGCAGGCGCTGTGGGGGCGGCATCCGGCGAACTGATTGCGACAGCGATTGCCAGACAGCTCTATCCGGACACAGACCCGTCGACGCTGACGGAAGGGCAGAAGCAGACCGTGAGTACGCTGGCATCTGTTTCAGCGGGCATAGCTGGCGGGCTGGCCGGGGGAAATACGGCTGGTGCGGCGGCCGGGGCCAGTGCAGGGAAGAATAGTGTTGAGAATAATTTATTCGACGGTAGTGAAGAGGCTCAGGCAGCGTGGATACGCCAGCACGGCGTCGATATGACGACCTGTTCCGATAATCCGAGTGGGGCCGCATGTCAGAAAGCAATGAATGAACGTGATGCCGTAGGGGTGGCGCTTGCAACAGGCAGTGTAGCTCTCTTACCCGGTAGCGCTCAGGTCTTATGGGGATTAGGCGCAGGTGCTAATGCTGGTATCAACTATCTAGCTGATGGAACTATAGACCCAACAACAGCTATTATTGGTGGCTGGGTTAATGTGATCAGTGCCGGAAATGGTATTGGAGGAACAGTTGGCTGGAATGCGGCCGGAGGTGCATTAGGAAACTGGCTTGAAGGTAAAGATCCAATATCTGGTGCGTTAGTAAATGGTGCAGGTTCCGTTGTGGGTTATGGCACTGGCAATGGCCTTAAATGGGGAGTTAACGCTGGTGCTAACTGGTGGAAAGGTGGTTGGGATCCCTAGTTTAACACTGACCTAAGACAGTTTACTGAAATAAAAGGGGATTATGGTCTTTCAAAAGAAATGAAACCAAGCAATGTGCCAAGCTCAATTGGTGACATTGGTGGTAGTATTTCTTCAGAAGTTGGAGGTAAATATACAGAGTATAAAATGAAGCAAGTAGGAGATGGTAGATGAAAATACTAAAATATACTCTTCCTCTGGTTTTTTTTATAGTATTTAGTATGGTTTCAATTTTTCTGACAGGGATCGTTTTATATGCATGCGGAGAGGTTTTTTTCTTAGTTTATAAAGGAATACCAATATCTTTTTCACCGAGTATTATTTTGTTTTTAGGTAAAATAAGTATATACATTGGTAGTTTTGCTGGAGTAATGTTATTGATCGCTAACGTGCTAAAAAAATGATAAAAATCGGCAAGTTGTAGCAAAAAATAATGGGCTGGATCTGAGGCATAATTACTGTGATACAACATTTCAGTGTCTTGATTACCCATAAAAAATAAAAATACATATGGTATATTGGTATATCTGAGAAAAGAGTAAAACTAAGATCTCGGTTACTGAACCGGGATCTTAGTCATTCACATATCTTTGGCTGGTCAATACTGACGACGCTCAGCCCTTCAGCCCTTCAGCGCATCCCCGCAGTTCACTGGTGGTTGGTCGAAGGCGTTGTCACTTATTAATCACTCAATTTGATGAAGCAAGAAGACAAAAAACTACCCCAGCCTCTCCACCCGCGTCTCTCCCTCCGCCATCGACAGCTCATACAATGAAAACGACCGCTGCTTCTCAATCAACTTCGCCAGCTCCGGCGAGTGGCTGGTGAGCCAGATCTGCGAGTAGCGGCTGGCCTCGGCGATTAAGCTCGCCAGCGCGGGCAGCATCTGCGGGTGCAGGCTGTTTTCCGGTTCGTTCAACGCGATAAAGGCCGGTGGGCGCGGGCTTAACAGCGCTACCGCCAGGCACAGGAAGCGCAGCGTGCCGTCGGAAAACTCCGCCGGTTCCAGCGGCCTGCTCAGCCCCTCGCGCTGCATCATCATGCGAAAGCGGCCGCCGGTGTTGTCGCTGTAAAACTCGCAGCCGGGGAAGGCCTGGTCGAGAATGCGCATCAGCAACATTTCATCACCAATCTCGACAATGGTCTGAAATGCGGCCGCCAGGTTGGCGCCGTCGCTGGCCAGTACCGGGGAGCGGAAACCGACCTGCGGGGCACGCATCGCCGAGCCGGATGAGACGGAAAATTCATGATAAAAGCGCCAGTTACGCAGGGACTCGCGCATCTGCGACACTTCCGGGTAGAGATGCGGTTCGCCGAGCTGCCCGAACACCGATTCGTTTTCATACAGCGTGCCGCTGTGAGTCACTTTTTCGTGGTGCACGTTGTTGAGAAATACCGCCTGATTCCTGCGCTTCATCAGCTGTGATGAAGGGCGACGGCGCTGACCGGTAAGCCAGATGGACTCTTCTTTAATGACCGGATCGAGCTGAAACTGGGAGGGATAGGGCAGTTGCTCGACAAAGCCCACCTGCAGCTCGTACTCGTAAGTGTCCGTTTCCACCGCAAGATTCATCCGCCGGAGCTGGTCGCTACGGGTCTTACCTGCCCAGAACACCTTCAGAATACCGCCTTCATTTGCCAGCGCCTGGGAGAACTGCCCCTGCGCCGCGCTGTGCATCAGGTGTATCGCCTTGTAGATATTCGATTTCCCGGTACCGTTGGGGCCGAAGACGATATTGAGCGCTTCCAGCTCCAGCGACATGTCGCGAATCGAGCGGTAGTTTTGGATGTGCAGGCTTTTGATCACAGGCAGGCTCCTTTTTTGCACTGTAGCCTGTATATAATTACAGTCTTTAAGGTTAAATGCAAAAAAAGAGACGACAGTGAGGGTGTCGTCTAAACGGGGTACTGCTTTGGGCCTCTGAGGGTCAATGGGGCCTTCGCATTTTTATGATCACTTGACTGCCAGACGCAGACCCAAATCATCAGGATAGGGATCAAAGTAGTTTTGCGTCATCAGATACCGGTCAGGGTATTCGGCCAGGTAGTGCTTCAGCAGCGTGATCGGCGCGAGGATGGGCAACTGCCCGTTACGGTAGTGCAGGATCACGTCGCGAAGTTCGCCGCGCTGGCGGCTGTTTAGCTGGTTACGGAAATACCCCTGAATATGCATCAGCACGTTGGTGTGGTTCTTCCGCGAGGCGGGTTTTTTCAGGATGGTCATCAGCTTTTCGCGGTACGCCACAAAGAAGGCGTCCAGATCTTCCCACTCGTGCAGCGTGGCAACGAACGGGCCGATTTCACGATATCCCGCCTGATGGTGCGCCAGCAGCTGAAGTTTGTAGCGGCTGTGGAAATCTAATAGCGCACGGCGCGTCAGACCCTGGGCGCGCAGTGTGTTCAGTTCATGAAGCGCGAAAACACGCTCAACAAAGTTTTCCCGCAACACCGGATCGTGCAGGCGGCCATCTTCTTCCACGGGTAACCATGGCAGGGTTTCAAGGAGGGTGGCAGTGAACAGCCCGACACCCTCCTTGCGGCCCCGGTTGCCGTTTTCATCATACAGCCGCACGCGTTCCATGCCGCAGCTGGGGGATTTCGCACAGACGATAAAGCCCGCCAGATCGCCGATTTTAGGCAGATAATCTGCCGTAAAGTCAGCCATCTTTTGCGTAACGTCTTCGTGCGGGGCGTGGCTAAAACGCATCTGGGTTTCACCGCTGTCCGTCACGATAAGACGCAGTGCAGGGCGTGGCGTCGGCAAGCCGATGGCCATCTCAGGGCAGACGGGCCTGAAATTCACCCACTGGGCCAGTTCGTCCATGACAAAGCCCATACGCTTATGTCCGCCGTCGAAGCGAACGGCGGAACCGGTCAAACATCCGCTAATACCGATTACAGGTTTCATTGTCATGGTGTGTGTCTCCAGTTCGTATATCTAAAACTTACACAACATGAGTAATTTGTCCAAGTATTGGCGGAGTTATTTTTTATTATCCTTTAAAATCAATGCGGCTTAACTGCCCTTATAGGTCGAGTAGCCGTACTGGCTCAGCAGAAGCGGGATGTGAAGTTTCTCGTTGGTTCGGGTCACGGTAAATAGCACTGGGATCTCCGGGAAGAAGGTGTCCAGCTTTTTGCCGTGGAAGTAATCAGCGGTTTTAAAGGTAACTTTATACACGCCTGGCTGCATGTCCTGATCCTGCGGATAGAGTGATTTGATACGTCCGTCGTGGTCGGTTTTGCCGCTGGCAATCTGGGTCCATGTGTTCTGCTGCTGCTTCTCCAGCGTGACGGTAACGTCAGATGGCGGCATCCCGGTTTGCTGGTCGAGAATATGTACGCTCAGGGTGCCGGCAGGGGCGCTAAACGCGGCAGGGGTAAAGGCCATGGCGGCCAGCATCAGCAGAGGGGTTGTTTTTTTCATTGTGTTTTCCTGTGGGGTTGTCAGTCACAGGAAAACGTTAGCATTTGCGGGACGGAAAAATATTCAACTTTTCGTGAAGTTTACCGCAGGAGAAAATAATCAGAGGATAATCACTTCAAGGGATACCTGCTGCTGCCACTGCGCCACCTGCTTTTTCCGGGCGGCGGTCAGTTTACCGCTGGTCACCAGAAGCCATTTGCGCTCGGGGAAAATCTCAGGCGCCAGTGACGTGGAGGGGGTTGGCAAAATATCGATACGGTGCCCTTGTCCGGTACGCGTCAGGGCCTCGAGCCAGATTTCACACGGGTCATTCAGGTACCAGCCACTGAGCAGGATGTTATCACCCGGCGCTTTTTTGTCGCCCTCAAGGCAGAACGAGGCATAGGCGATGATAATGCCGTCGAGGATCTCGCGCAGGGTCATGGCGGCAGGGATGTTGGCTGACATCTGGCTGCGCAACGGACGCAGCACATTTGCAACCAGCTCTGGCCTGGGGTATTCGCGGCCGGCGTCGTAAATCATCTGGCGCAGGGACTCAATTTTCCCGTCCTGCAGGCGTTGCAGCATGGTCTCAAGCAACGTTTGCCAGTTGTTGGTCCGGCGCGGGACGGGGCGTTCCAGTAGCGGTTTGACCTGGCCGATGGGCACGCCTTTTTTCACCCAGTCGAGGATTTTCAGTGCCTGCTGGACGTCCTCATCACTGTACTGGCGATGGCCGCCCTCCGTGCGCTGTGGCTTGAGTAAACCATAGCGACGCTGCCATGCCCGCAGCGTCGTGGCGGTGATCCCGCTGAGTCTGGCGAATTCGCCGATGGAGTAAGCCATGTCCGTGTCCAGAGTGGAGGAATACTCTCAATATACTACGAATTTTCCCTCACGGGATGAAGCGCCGTAACGGTGCACTACACTTTACTTCCAACCGTGCAAATGAAAGGAATTCTCATGAAACTATGGCCTGTTGTGACGGGTGTCGCCATTGCCCTGACTCTGGTGGCCTGTAAATCCCCTACGCCACCGAAAGGCGTAAAGCCCATTTCAAATTTTGAAGCCAGCCGCTATCTCGGCAAGTGGTATGAAGTTGCCCGCCTGAAAAACCGCTTCGAACGGGGTCTGGAGCAGGTGACCGCCACCTATGGCGAGCGCAGCGACGGTGGCATCAGCGTGCTTAACCGGGGTTTCGACCCGGTCAAAAACAAGTGGAATGAGAGTGAAGGCAAAGCGTACTTTACCGGCGAACCGACGACGGCAGCGCTGAAGGTGTCGTTCTTCGGCCCCTTCTACGGCGGCTATAACGTGATCAAGCTGGACGATAAGTACCAGTATGCGCTGGTGAGCGGCCCGAACCGGGATTATCTGTGGATTTTGTCACGCACACCGACCATCCCAGATGCGGTGAAGCAGGATTACCTGAACACCGCGCGCAGTCTGGGCTTCAAGGTTGATCAGCTGGTGTGGGTTAAGCAGTAAAGATCGTGCTTTCTTCGTAGGGTTTTACTGGCTCGCCTGGATAGACTTCCGTTAAAAGCTCAACGGGAGACGACGACATGAACTGGCAGCCTTTTCGCGGCGACGCACCGGAAAATATGACCATTTTCAGTGCGTCATTTCCGGATATTAGCGACCAGTGGCCGATGAAGGACGACACTGCCCGTGAGATCAATTCGATTAATCGGGCGTTGAAAGCCGACCCGGCGCTTCGTCCTCCGTTGATTGAATACGAAGAGGGGGGACAGGCCGTGCTTATCCCACAGAACCGTTATTCCGGGCAAGCCTACCGCAATCGTCCGGCGCTCACCGCGTGGCGTACCCGGCTGGTTCCCTCTGCGCTGGCGCTTTTTGTGGTGCAAAACCCGCTGGAGGAGCGCCTGCCAGACGGAACCCGAATGGACAGCGACAGCCGCCAGTGGTTTATCCATGCGAACGATGCCATTGGTGTGCGCTCCCGCGCAAAAGTACTGGCTGCGATGGTGGATAAATACATCCGCAACGGGAACGATAACAATTGGGTGAGCCTGGCGAGCGGGGCTGCAATCCCCGTGCTGGAGGCGCTGCGCGAGGCGAAGCTCGACGGCCAGCAGGTGTATCTGACGCTGGTGGATAAAGACCCAGTGGCGCTCAGTTGGGCCGAAACCATGGCGGCGCAGGAAGGCATTATCGTGGGTGAACAGCTGACCCTGCTCAGGCGCAACTTGCTCCATACGCTGGTGCGTAACGAAGATTTACTGCATGAGCTGGGCGAGCATCAGGCCGAACTGGTGGATGCGCTGGGGATTTTCGACTATTTCAACGATGCCGATGCGGTGATTTTTCTCCAGCGTGCGCTGCGGCTGATAAAGCCCGGCGGGGCGGTGATTGTCTCGAATATGCTGGCCAGCAGCCCACAAATCGATTTTATTTTGCGCTGTATCGGCTGGGAGGATATTTACCCGCGGACGCTCCGGCAGCTGCAGGATATTCATATCGCGGCAGGCGTGCCGGTGGAAAACGTCACCGTGGTCGTGCCTAAAGACGGGGTATATGCAGTGATGGAGATTAAGGTGGGGGATGACAAACCGCACGGCCAGTTCCCTCTAACGGAGGGAGAGGGCTAGGGTGAGGGGGGACAGGGCGCTATAATATTTACCGTTCCTCAGTTGTTCGGTTTACCCGAACAACTACCATGAAGGATTAGCTGGTTTCTTTATTCTCAATGTCTGTTGGGGATTCTTGCTTTTCATGCTCTATCTGCTGACCAGTCTCCTGCACCAACTTCCGGGCCATTTCCTTGATACGCTCTCGACTTTCACAGTTTCGAGAGTTTATTACTTCATTTAAGGTCTTCATTTTATTGCCTCCATGCTTCTGGATACTTGATTTAATCGCTGCGCTCTATAATGATCCCCCTCATGAAAATCGAAACCGCACACCCCTCACACTTCGAACGTCTCGTCACAGTCTGGGAGTCTTCCGTTCGTGCCACCCACCATTTTTTGCAGGAAAGTGATATTGCGACCCTGCGCCCGTTATTGCTCAATGCCTATCTGCCCAATCTCAAGGTTATGATTGCCCGCGATGAAGCGGGTGTTATTCATGGCTTTTTAGGCGTCGATGAAAACCGCATTGAAATGCTGTTTGTGGATGATGCGAGCCGGGGGAAGGGCGTAGGGAAATTGCTGCTGAACTATGCCATTGCGCATTTTGGTGCGAATGAAGTGGATGTAAACGAGCAAAACCCGCAGGGCGTTGCGTTTTATCAGCATATGGGATTTGTGGAGGTGGGGCGCTCAGAACGCGACGGACAGGGGAATGCGTTTCCGTTGTTGCATATGCGGTTGGGTGAGTGAATGATAACTTAACGCAGATATCCTACTCGTTAGATATGAAATGCAACGCGTTTTGTCGTTCAGGAATTATACCTCACGATTAAAGTTTGGCTATTATGATATTCGTAATATAACCGAACAAATAAACATCAACGTAATTAATTATTTGAAACACATGGGTAAAGTTTAATGCCTGAATATTTGTGGGTGAAAAAACGAAAAAGGATGACTTAAAAATTACTGAAAAGCAGAAGAGTCACATAAAAATTTTAGTGAATAGATTTAATTATTATTTGAGTTTAATGGTGAAACAAATATGAGAAAAATCTATTCAAAGAATTTTGGCGGAAGATCACAGGAGTCGAACCTGCCCGGGAACGCTGGCGTCCCCAACTGGATTTGAAGTCCAGCCACCTCACCGGAGATGACGATCTTCCGCGCCTGCATTGCTACATGGAGGCGGGGCGCATTATAGCTACTTTCAGGCATTTACCACATACCCCGGCACACTTTTTTCACCTCTCTTTTGACCTTAACACCCCTGTTTCAGTTAATTCCTAAGAAAATCCTCAGGTTAGCATTTCGTGCTCGTCAATATTTACCGCGATCACAAAAAACAAGAAACGTAACCAGCTAACCAGAAAACGCAATACCCGCTCCTGAAACAATGGTTTAAAAATCTGTAACCGGTCTCAGCGCCCCCTACAGCGTGAAGGATAAAAAATGAGCGACGTATTGTCAGTAAAAGAGAAGATTGGCTACGGCATGGGTGACGCCGCCAGCCACATCATCTTCGATAACGTTATGTTGTACATGATGTTTTTCTATACCGATATCTTCGGCATTCCTGCCGGGTTTGTCGGCACGATGTTCCTGCTGGCACGTGCGCTGGATGCGATTTCGGACCCGTGCATGGGCCTGATCGCTGACCGCACCCGCAGCCGCTGGGGTAAATTCCGGCCGTGGATACTGTTCGGTGCTATCCCGTTCGGCATTGTCTGCGTGCTGGCCTACACCACGCCGGACCTCAGCCTCAACGGCAAAATGATTTATGCCGCCATTACCTACACGCTGCTGACGCTGCTCTATACCGTGGTTAACATCCCTTATTGCGCCCTGGGCGGTGTGATCACCAACGACCCGACGCAGCGTATCTCCCTGCAGTCCTGGCGCTTTGTGCTGGCGACCGCGGGCGGCATGCTCTCGACGGTACTGATGATGCCGCTGGTTAACCTGATTGGTGGCGATGACAAAGCGTTCGGTTTCCAGGGCGGGATCGCCGTGCTGTCGGTGGTCGCGTTTCTGATGCTGGCGTTCTGCTTCTTCACCACCAAAGAGCGCATCCAGGTGCCGCCGAGCACCACCTCCATGCGCGAAGACCTGCGAGATATCTGGCACAACGACCAGTGGCGTATTGTTGGTGTGCTGACCATTCTCAATATCCTCGCCGTCTGCGTGCGTGGCGGCGCGATGATGTACTACTGCACCTGGATCATGGGCTCGCCGGAAATCTTTGTCGCGTTCCTCACCACCTACTGTGTCGGCAACCTGATTGGCTCTGCGCTGGCGAAACCGCTCACCGACTGGAAATGCAAGGTCAGCATCTTCTGGTGGACCAACGCCGCCCTGGCAGCGGTCAGCGTGGCGATGTTCTTCGTTCCCATGCATGCCACGGTGGTGATGTTCACCTTCATCTTTGTGATTGGGGTGTTGCATCAGCTGGTGACGCCGATCCAGTGGGTCATGATGTCCGATACCGTCGACTACGGCGAATGGACCAACGGCAAGCGTCTTACCGGCATCAGCTTCGCGGGCACGCTGTTTGTGTTGAAACTCGGCCTGGCGCTGGGCGGTGCGATGATCGGCTGGATGCTGGCAGGAGGTGGTTATGACGCCGCAGCTAAAACCCAGAACAGCGCGACCATCAGCATCATTATCGGCCTGTTCACCCTGGCCCCGGCGGTTTGCTATGTACTGAGCGCCATCATCGCCAAACGCTACTACATCCTGAAAACGCCTTTCCTGACCAAAATCATGAGCGAGCTGGCACACGGCGCGCGCCGCAATCAGCAGGAGTTTGACAACCTGCCAGTCAGTAAAGAATTACAGAACTAAGAGGACGAAAGCATGAAAATCAGTGATGGAAACTGGCTTATTCAACCGGGTCTGAACGTGACGTATCCGGTACAGGTGTTCGACGTGGAGCAGCAGGGCAATGACCTGGTGGTGTACGTGGCGCCGCGCGACGTGCGTGAGCGCACCTGGCAGCTCGATACCCTGATGTTCACCGTCCGTCTTTTCTCCCCGCAGGAAGGGATTGTTGGCGTGCGTATCGAGCACTTCCAGGGCGCGCTGAACAACGGTCCGCACTATCCTCTGAATGTCATCAAAGAGATGAACGTTGAGATTGAAAACAATGCCGAATTTGCTGAGCTGAAAAGCGGTCACCTCAGCGTACGCGTCACCAAAGGCGAGTGCTGGGCGCTGGATTTTCTGCGCAACGGCCAGCGTATTACCGGCAGTCAGCTGAAAAACAACGGTTACGTGCAGGATATCCGTACCGATCGTAATTATGTTTTTGAGCGTCTGGATCTGGGCGTAGGTGAAACGGTCTACGGTCTGGGCGAGCGCTTTACCGCCCTGGTGCGCAACGGCCAGACGGTCGAAACGTGGAACCGCGACGGCGGCACCAGTACCGAGCAGTCATACAAAAATATCCCGTTCTATCTGACCAACCGCGGCTACGGGTTGCTGGTGAACCACCCGGAAAACGTGTCGTTCGAAGTGGGTTCGGAGAAAGTCTCCAAAGTGCAGTTCAGCGTCGAAGGGGAGTATCTGGAGTACTTCGTGATCGACGGCCCGACGCCAAAAGAGGTCCTGAACCGTTATACGCGCTTCACCGGGCGTCCGGCACTCCCCCCGGCATGGTCCTTTGGCCTGTGGCTCACGACTTCGTTTACCACTAACTACGATGAAACCACGGTGAACAGCTTTATCGACGGCATGGCCGAGCGCGATCTGCCGCTGCATGTCTTCCACTTCGACTGCTTCTGGATGAAGGCCTTCCAGTGGTGTGATTTTGAGTGGGACCCGGTGACCTTCCCGGATCCGGAAGGGATGATCCGCCGCCTGAAGGAGAAAGGGCTGAAGGTTTGCGTGTGGATTAACCCGTACATCGGCCAGAAGTCGCCGGTATTTCGCGAACTGAAAGAGAAGGGCTACCTGCTCAAGCGCCCGGACGGTTCCCTGTGGCAGTGGGACAAATGGCAGCCGGGCCTGGCGATTTATGACTTCACTAACCCGGACGCGTGCCGGTGGTATGCCGACAAGCTGAAAGGCCTGGTGGATATTGGCGTCGACTGCTTTAAGACCGACTTTGGCGAGCGCATCCCGACGGATGTCCAGTGGTTTGACGGTTCAGATCCGCAGAAGATGCACAACCACTACGCATACCTTTATAACGAACTGGTGTGGAACGTACTGAAAGAAACGGTGGGCGCGGATGAGGCGGTGCTGTTTGCCCGCTCGGCGTCGGTAGGTGCGCAACAATTCCCGGTGCACTGGGGTGGCGACTGTTACGCCAACTACGAATCGATGGCGGAAAGCCTGCGCGGCGGGCTGTCGATTGGTCTGTCCGGTTTTGGCTTCTGGAGCCATGACATCGGTGGGTTTGAGAACACCGCGCCGGCACACGTCTACAAACGCTGGTGCGCGTTTGGGCTGTTATCCAGCCACAGCCGCCTGCATGGCAGCAAATCTTACCGCGTACCGTGGGCGTACGATGATGAGTCCTGTGATGTGGTGCGTCACTTCACTCAGCTGAAATGTCAGATGATGCCGTATCTCTATCGCCAGGCTGCCCTGGCTCGCGAGTATGGCACACCGATGCTGCGGGCGATGATGCTGGAGTTCCCGGACGATCCGGCATGCGATTACCTCGACCGTCAGTACATGCTGGGGGAGTCGGTGATGGTAGCCCCGGTGTTTTCTGAGGCCGGTGACGTGCAGTTTTATCTGCCGGAAGGGCGCTGGACCCATCTCTGGCATAACGATGAAATCGAGGGCAGCCGCTGGCATAAACAGCAGCATGATTTCCGCAGCCTGCCGGTCTATGTGCGCGATAACACCCTGCTGGCGTTGGGCAACAATCAACAGAAACCGGACTACGCCTGGAACGAGGGGACAGCTTTCCAGCTGTTTAACCTGGGCGATGGCGCGATGGCGGTGAGCGAAGTGCCTGCGGCGGACGGTTCTGTGGCATTTACGCTGAAAGCCACACGCAGTGGCGACACCGTGACCATTACCGGCACAGGTGACGCACGAAACTGGTCGGTCTGCTTGCGCAACGTGCAGAAACTGAGTGGTGTAAAAGGCGGCTCAGAGGCCGGGAGCGAGTGGGGCGTGGTGGTGAAAGCGGAGGGTAATGAGGTGGTGGTACACCTTTAATTTTCCTCACCCTAACCCTCTCCCCAACGGGGGGAGGGAAGGGTTTGCTTCTTCTTCCTTTCAGGGAGAGGGCTGGGGCGAGGATAGTGTCGACACCTCTCCCCCCGTCATCGTCTGTTGCACCTGCTGTTTATCCATATTTACCGCATTCAGTTTCCCGTTAACCGTCGGCTTCAGCGGTGCGTTGGCCTGCACGCTGCCGCTGGCGGTTAGCTGGATATTGCCATCACCGCCAATGGGCAGCGCCGGCCAGCCCCACGCCTGCAGCACGTTGAGCGGCACGCCGCGTCCGTTCAGGCTGATTGTCGTCTGCCGTGGCGGAAGCTGTGATACCGTCGCCGTGGCTTCCAGAATGCCTTTTTCGGTGAAAGCGCTCAGGTCGGTAATGTTTACCGTTGAGGCGTTAGCGTTCAGCGCCAGCGACGGACGACGCACGTCCACGCGGTTAAAGGTCGCCGCCGCGCCGTTCAGCGTTGCGCTGCCACCCCATACGCCCCACTGGCGATCTTTCGCCAGCTGCAGGTTCGCACCATAGCCATCAAGAGAGGTGATTTGCCACGGGAAGGCCGGGTCGATATCGATAACCAGGTTGCGGCTCAGGCCGAATTTTTTCAGCGTCAGGCTGTTCAGCCATTCCGGTAACGGCTCCATCCACAGCGTTTTCCAGTTCTGCGGCAGGGTGTATTCCAGCCCGGCGATGGCGACATCGTCCAGCACCAGCGCGTTACCCTCGCGCAGCCAGTTGCCGGAAGCGCGTACCATGCCGCCCTCCCAGCGGGAGGTAAACTGGCGCAGCGCCACGCCTTGCGGGGAGAACTCCGCATTCATGATCGGGTCGAACAGATGCAGAGAGCCATAAATAAACTCGCTGGCGTTCATGGACAAACGCCCCTCCTGACTTTGCCAGTCGCCTTTGCTGAGTGTCAGGTTGCGCAGGCTTAAATCGAGATCGGTCACCGCCCAGTCCGGCCCCTGCAGGCGTGCGTCAGTCACTTCCAGACGGCCAATCTGCAGCGAGGGAATGGTGGTCAGAGGCGCGAAGAAATCCACCAGCGACTTATCGCTTTGCAGGCGGATCTCATTCAGACGCATAGTGTCGATAATCCAGCTGCCGTCAGCGTTGCGCAGGGCGGACCCGGTGAGCGAACCGCGCGCCATATCGGCACCAATGGTGTTCAGCACCACCTCTTTGCCGTTGAGTTGTCCCTGGATCAGCACGTTGGTGGTCGGCACGCCGTTCAGGGTAAGCGAGCCTGCGCTCACCTGGATCTGTGCGTTTTTACCCAGCACATTGCCTGCTTCTGGCTGCCACGGGCTGACGCCGCCCGTCACTTTTTGTGCGCTGAGATCCCATTCCGTATTGGGGCTGTTAAAGGCCATGTTGTTTAACTGCAAACGGTCCGCCTGGAACGGGAGCGGTGCCGTCTGAGGAGAAAGATTAAGCGTGCCATCGAACAGGGTAATGGTGTCCATGTGCAGCGGATCGGTGACCTGTCGGCTACTCAGACCAATATCGACTTTCCTGGCCACCAGCGTGGCGGGTTTACCGTCGCGGCCAAACGTGACGTTTTCCAGAATGATGTGGGAAGGTGACGAAAAGCGGTGATCCATCAGGTCGAAATTGAGTTCGTAATCGGTATTCACCGTTATCCAGTTGCTGGCCTGAGATGCTCCCCAGCGGGTCTGGAGCAGAATATAGAGCGCCAGCACCACAATGAGCAGGGCCACCAGAAGATAGACGAGTACCTTTCCAATAAATTTCATGGTCTTCCATCCCGCGAAACGCACATAAGGGAGTTATGCACGATTTATGCGCAATGCTCAAGGCGGGAATGGTGTAAAGAGATGTCACGGCAGGCGTTGACAGCCTGCCGTGAGGGCGATCAATTTTTCTCAGGCGGGAAAACGAGGTTCAGAACAATCGCGGTGATACCGCCTGCCGCAATGCCGGAAGAGAGCAGGTTTTTCACCCAGTCCGGGGCAAACTGCAGGATCAGCGGTTGCTGTGAAACACCCAGACCCACGGCCAGCGACAGGGCAATGATCATGATGGCGCGGCGGTTCAGCGGTTCGCGGGAGACGATACGTACGCCGGAAGCCGCGATGGTCCCGAACATCACCAGCGTTGCGCCGCCCAGCACCGGTTCAGGTATATGCTGCACAAAACCGCTTACCGCCGGGAACAGGCCGAGGACGATCAGCATCAGTGCCACCACAAAACCGACGTAGCGGCTGGCAACGCCAGTCAGCTGGATCACGCCGTTGTTCTGGCCGAAGCAGGAGTTCGGGAAGGTGTTGAAGACCGCAGAGACAAACGAGTTCAGGCCGTTCGCCAGTACGCCGCCTTTCAGGCGTTTCATATACAGCGGGCCGGAGACCGGCTGCTCGGAGACATCAGACGTGGCGGTGATATCGCCAATCGTCTCCAGCGAGGTGATCATAAAGACCAGCATCAGCGGCAGCAGCAGACCCCAGTCAATGCCCAGGCCGTAGTACAGCGGCGTTGGAATGGTGATCAGCGCACTGTTGGTCTGCGGGGTGTTCTCCGGTAGCATACCCAGCGCCCAGGCCAGCAGATAACCGGCCGCCATGGCGATCACCAGCGATGCCACACGCAGATACGGGTTACGCTGACGGTTAAGCAGAATAATGATTGCCAGTACCACGCCGGCCAGCAGCAGGTTTTTCGGTGCACCAAAAGTGTGGTCGCTCATTGCCGCATAACCGCCACCGATGGAGGTCAGGCCAACCTGAATCAGCGACAGGCCGATGATCATCACCACCACGCCGGATACCAGCGGCGTGATCACGCGACGCGCCAGGTGCAGTACCCGGGAGATCACCATCTCGGTGCAACTGGCCAGCATCAGCGTGCCAAACAGCGCCGCCATCATGGTCGGAACATCCGCGCCGCCGGTTTTGAGGGCTGTACCGCCCATGATCAGCGGTGCGACGAAGTTAAAACTGGTGCCCTGGATCGACAACAATCCAGACCCCACCGGGCCCCACGCTTTAATTTGAATAATGGACGCTACGCCGGAGGCAAAGAGGGACATACTGATGATGTGCTGTGTATCCTGAGCCGGTAAACCAAGCGCCTGGCAGATCAGCAGCGCCGGGGTGATCACCGCAACGAACATAGCCAGCAGGTGTTGGCAGGCGGCAAAGAGCGTCTGAGGAAGAGGCGGACGGTCTTCAAGGCGGTAAATCAGTTCGCTATTTTGCTTCTGCGCAATCGGTTGCGCATCGGGAGACTCAAGGGTGTTAACGGACATCGGCGGCAATCCCACGGTGGAAAAGCGGGCATTTTATCTGACCACCTGGTAAAAGCAAACGATTGCCAACAAAAAAAGACAAGAAAATCTGCTGCTGTGAGCAGGTTTTCTACAACCCATGGGGAAAAAAAATTACACTTTTTGCGCCGGCGGCTCATGAGGAGCGCAAGCCGGCCCAGGATAACGCCGCGTGTGTATGGAACACGCGCATAACAGGAGCCTTTTATGATTCATCTCGATACGTTGTCGACCCTTGTTGCCGCAACGCTGGTCTTACTGCTTGGCCGTAAGCTCGTACACAGCGTTTCCCTTCTGAAGAAATACACCATTCCTGAACCTGTTGCCGGCGGACTGCTGGTGGCGCTGGCCCTGCTGGTGCTGAAGAAAAGCATGGGCTGGGAAATTGATTTTGATATGTCCCTGAAAGATCCGCTGATGCTGGCCTTCTTTGCCACCATTGGCCTGAATGCCAACCTGGCGAGCCTGCGGGCGGGTGGCAAAGTGCTCGGCGTATTTCTGATCGTGGTGGTAGGGCTGCTAGTGATGCAAAACGCCATTGGTATCGGGATGGCCACGCTGCTGGGGCTGGATCCGCTGATGGGGCTGCTGGCCGGATCAATCACCCTCTCTGGTGGCCACGGTACCGGGGCGGCGTGGAGCAAGCTGTTTACTGAGCGCTACGGCTTTGAAAACGCCACCGAAGTGGCGATGGCCTGCGCCACCTTCGGTCTGGTGCTGGGCGGCCTGATCGGCGGGCCGGTGGCGCGGTATCTGGTGAAGCACTCTGGTACGCCAGACGGAAGACCGGACGATGAGCTGGTGCCCACTGCCTTTGAAAAACCCGACGTCGGACGCACCATCACTTCGCTGGTGTTGATTGAAACTATCGCGATGATTGCCATCTGTCTGACGGTGGGCAAAGTGGTTGCGCAATGGCTGGCAGGTTCAGCGTTCGAGCTCCCGACGTTTGTGTGCGTGCTGTTTGTTGGGGTGCTGCTGAGTAACGGTCTGGCGCTGATGGGCTTCTACCGCGTATTTGAACGTGCCGTATCGGTGCTTGGCAACGTCTGCCTGTCGCTGTTCCTGGCGATGGCCCTGATGAGCCTCAAGCTCTGGGAGCTGGCCTCACTGGCGCTGCCGATGGTGGCTATTCTGGCCGTTCAGGCGCTGTTTATGGCGTTCTACGCCATGTTTGTGACCTGGCGCATGATGGGCAAAAACTACGATGCAGCAGTGCTGGCGGCGGGGCATTGTGGGTTTGGTCTGGGGGCAACGCCGACGGCTATCGCCAACATGCAGGCGATCACAGAACGTTTTGGGCCTTCGCATATGGCGTTTCTGGTGGTTCCGATGGTCGGGGCGTTCTTCATTGATATCGTCAACGCGCTGGTGATTAAGCTTTACCTGATGCTGCCGATGTTTGCCTGAGATCAGGCGTTGGAATAGCGTTCAGTTTCCGGCATCCAGCGCTCAATTAACGCTGCCGCCTGTTCGGGGTAGCGCTCATGAATATGGCGTGCGAGGCGCTGAACTTCGGGGATCATGGCCTGATCGCGCAGTAAATCCGCCACTTTGAATTCGGCATTACCCGTCTGACGCGTGCCCAGCAGTTCGCCTGGGCCGCGGATCTCCAGGTCTTTTTGTGCAATCACAAAACCGTCGTTACTGTCGCGCAGCACCTGCAAACGCATCTGTGCGGTTTTCGAGAGCGGTGCTTTGTAGAGCAGCACGCAGTGAGAGGCGACAGCACCGCGGCCAACGCGGCCGCGCAGCTGATGGAGTTGCGCAAGGCCAAGACGTTCCGGGTTTTCGATGATCATCAGGCTGGAATTGGGCACGTCTACGCCGACTTCAATCACCGTTGTGGCAACCAGCAAATGCAGTTCACCCTGTTTGAACGACTGCATCACCGCCTGTTTCTCAGTAGGCTTCATCCGCCCGTGAACCAGACCCACGTTCAGCTCGGGCAGCGCCAGCTTCAGCTCTTCCCACGTCGCTTCCGCGGCCTGCGCTTCAAGCAGTTCAGACTCTTCAATTAACGTGCAGACCCAGTAGGCCTGACGGCCTTCGTGAGTGCAGGCGTTGCGCACGCGGTCGATGATATCGCTGCGGCGTGTGTCCGGAATGGCGACCGTGGTGACCGGTGTACGGCCCGGCGGCAGTTCGTCGATGGTCGATGTATCGAGATCGGCGTAGGCGGTCATTGCCAGGGTGCGCGGGATAGGTGTGGCAGTCATGATCAGCTGATGCGGGTGGAAGCCCTGCTGCAGCCCTTTCTCCCACAGCGCCAGACGCTGGTGTACACCGAAGCGGTGTTGTTCGTCGATAATCACCAGGGCAAGACCATTAAACTGCACCTGCTCCTGGAAAATCGCGTGCGTGCCGACAATCATCTGTACCTGACCGCTGGCAATGGCGTCCTGTTGTGCCTGACGTGCTTTACCTTTTTGCTTCCCGGCAAGCCAGCCCACTTCAATCCCAAGCGGGGCAAACCACGCGCGGAAGTTATTAGCGTGCTGTTCAGCCAGCAGTTCGGTGGGGGCCATTAGCGCCACCTGCCTGCCATGGGCAATTGCGCGCAGGGCAGCCAGGGCTGCAACCAGCGTTTTACCGGACCCCACATCCCCCTGAACCAGGCGCATCATGGGCACATCAAGCGCCATATCGCGTTCAATCTCGGCCGTGACGCGTGCCTGTGCACCGGTAGGTTTAAACGGCAGTGAGGCCAGCAGCTTATCTTTGAGTTCATCTCGCGGGCTTAAGGGCTGGGCATGAAAACGCTGCGCGCCCGCCCTTACCGCCAGCATGCTCAGGTTATGAGCCAGTAATTCCTCAAGGATAAGACGCCGTTGAGCGGGGTGTTTGCCGCTTTCCAGGTCACTAAGCTGCAGGGTTGGCGGCGGGCGGTGCAGGGTGCGCAGCGCCTCGGGCAGACTCATCATGCCCTGAGCCAGCTCAGGCGGCAGTAGCTCGGTAATGGCGCAGGTATCCAGCAGTTCCAGCGCCTGGTCGGTGAGTTTACGCAGCGTTGCCTGCTTGATGCCTTCGGTCGTCGGATAAACCGGGGTCAGGGTCTCCTGCAGCTCCGGCGTGCTCAGATCTCCCTGAACGCGATACTCCGGGTGGATCATCTCTGCGCCGTATTTCCCGCGCTTGGCTTCACCATAGGCCAGTACCCTGCGACCGGTCGCAAGGCTGTTTTTCATGGCCGCATTGAAGTTGAAAAAGCGCATGGTGAGAATGCCGGTGCCGTCGCTGATCTGACAGGTCATCATCCGGCGTCCGCCAAAGGTGATATTGCAGTTCAGTACTTCGCCTTCAACGGTGGCGTAAATGGCAGGCAGCAGATCGCCAATCTTATAGAGTTGGGTGCGGTCTTCATAACGCAGGGGGAGATGGAGCAGGAGATCCTGCACGGTATGCAGGCCAATTTTTGCCAGTTTACTGCTTTGCGCCGCACCTACGCCCGTCAGGCTATTGAGCGATATGGCATCCAGCAGACGGCCTTTCATCGGTTATCCTGCGTACTGCATGGTGGCCCACCACTCGGCATCGGCTTCAATTTCGCCCTGCGCGTTGACGTGGGGGTAAGGCAGTTTTTTCTGTTTCGCGACGCGAGCCAGCACCGGGTAACCACCTTCGAACAGCAGGCGCTGCTGCTCCTCTTCCGGCAGCATGCTGTTGCTGCGCTTGTACATGCCCGCGTTCTGACGCTGGCGCTGCGCTTCATAGAGAATGAGCGCAGAGGCCACGGAGACATTGAGAGACTGCACCATGCCGATCATGGGGATGATGATATCCTGATCCGCCAGATCCAGCGCTTCCTGGGTGATCCCGGTTTTCTCCTGACCCATCAAAATACAGGTCGGGCGGGTGTAGTCGATCTCACGAAAATCGACGGCTTTTGCGGACAGGTTAGTGGCCAGGACCTGCATACCGCGACCTTTCAGGTGCGATACGGCTTCGCCAATAGTCTGGTGGGTTTTGACGGACACCCAGCTGTTACTGCCTGCGGCAGTTGAAGCCATGGTTCGCATGCGAGCACCCGGCCAGACGGCGTGCACTTCATGCACGCCTACGGCGTCTGCGGTACGGACAATTGCAGAGACGTTATGAGGTTTGTGGACCTGCTCCATGCAGACCGTCAGGTCAGGCTGACGCCTGGCGAGCATTTCGCAGATACGCTCGTAACGTTTTGAATTCATAAGTCTAGTTTCGGTTACGGGTGACTTTAATCACGTCCGGCATCACGCGGATCTTGCGCATAATGTTCGCCAGATGCACGCGGTCACGGGCGGTCAGACGAATAAAGGCGCTGTAGACGCGGCCATCTTTCTCTTCCGTATTAAGGCTCTGAATGTTGGAAGAGGCCGTATTGATTGCTGCCGTCAGGTTCGCCAGGGCACCCTGGTGGTTGAACATATCCACCTTAATTTCGGTGATAAATTCCTGTGCCGTCTCTTTATCCCACTCGACTGCCATGAACTTCTCCGCCTCTTTTTGATAGCCGCGGATGTTACGACAGGATTCGTGGTGGATAACCAGCCCTTTACCCGGACTGACGTGCGCAATAATCGGGTCACCCGGGATAGGACGGCAACATTTCGCGAAGGTGATAAGTACGCCGTCCGCGCCTTTGATCGGCAGATGACCGTGGCTTTGCGTCGTCGTCGGGATCGCCGTGGTATCACCCTGCTGCAGGTTCTTCGCCACGACCACGCTCATGGCGTTGCCGAGACCGATTTCTGCCAGCAGGTCATCAAGCGAGGCGAGCTTCATGCGCTCCAGCTCACGCTGAATGTTCTCTTTCGGGATCTCAGCCAGCTTACGGCTACCACCCAACGCATGGTTGAGCAGACGACGCCCCAGGCTGACGGAATCATCGCGCTTGAGGTTTTTCAGCAACTGGCGGATTTTGGCGCGTGCTTTGGAACTCACGACAAAGTTCAGCCAGGCCGCGTTCGGACGTGCGCCCGGTGCGGTAATAATTTCCACCGTCTGGCCGCTGGAAAGCGGCTGAGAGAGCGGATAAGGCTGCCTGTCGACGCGCGCGCCCACGCAGGCGTGGCCGATATCGGTATGCACGGCGTAAGCAAAGTCGACCGGCGTAGCGCCTGCAGGTAGTTCGACAATGCGGCCTTCTGGGGTGAAAACGTAAATCTCATCCGGGAAGAGATCGGATTTAACGCTCTCGATAAATTCAAACGAGCTACCCGCACTCTGCTGCAGCTCCAGCAGGCTTTGCATCCAGCGCTGGGCGCGGATTTGTGCGGTTGTACTGCTTTCACCACCGTGCTCTTTATAAGCCCAGTGTGCAGCCACACCCATCTCCGCCATCTGGTCCATGTCTTCGGTGCGGATCTGCACTTCAACAGGCACGCCGTGTGGACCGATCATCGAGGTGTGCAAAGATTGATAGCCGTTCGCTTTTGGAATGGCGATATAATCTTTCATGCGTCCTGGACGCGGTTTGTACAGGCTGTGCATCTGGCCCAGCACGCGGTAGCAGGTATCAGAGTCGTGGACGATCACGCGGAACGCGTAAATATCCATGATCGAATGAAAACGCTGCTCTTTGAGCACCATTTTGCAGTAGATGGAGTACAGATGTTTTTCGCGACCGCTGACGCGGCACGGAATTCCCGCTTCCTGTAAACGCCCTTCAATTTCAGAGAGGATCTTTTGAATCATCTCTTTACGGTTGCCGCGTGCGGCTTTCACCACCTCTTTAATCACGCGATAGCGGTTCGGGTATAACGCTTCAAAACCCAGCTCTTCCAGCTCGGTTTTAATGTGGTGGATACCTAAACGGTGCGCCAGCGGACTGTAGATTTCGAGGGTTTCACGGGCAATGCGGCGACGTTTGTCCGGGCGAAGTGAGCCCAGCGTGCGCATATTGTGGGTACGGTCAGCAAGTTTGATAAGAATGACGCGGATATCCTGCACCATCGCCATAATCATCTTGCGAAAGTTTTCGGCTTGCGCCTCTTTCTTGTCGCGGAATTTCAGCTTATCAAGCTTAGAGACCCCTTCCACCAGCTCGGCAACGCTTTTGCCAAACAGCTGTTCCATATCCTGGTAGGTGGCAGGGGTATCTTCGATCACATCATGCAGCAGGGCGGCCATCAGCGTTTCGTAGTCGAGTTTCATCTCGGCCAGAATACAGGCCACCGCTACCGGGTGCGTGATATAGGGTTCACCGCTTGAACGTGCCTGGCCCTCGTGAGCGTCACGTGCAACGAGATACGCCTGCTGGAGACGCTTAATCTGGTCTTCAGGCAGGTAAGTTTGAATCAGTTGATTCAGGCTTTCAAACAGATACAAGGGCGACCCGCAGGTTTAATTAACGACGACCTTCAGCAATGGCGGTTACGGCCTGCAGTTCTGCGGCTTCCTGCTCTTGCTGCTCCTGGCGCTCACGTACGTCGAGGATCTGATTGTTGATCAGACCTTCTTCGATTTCGCGAAGTGCAATAACGGTAGTTTTATCGTTTTCTTCCGGTACCAGCGGATCTTTACCGCCTACCTGCATCTGACGAGCGCGACGCGCGGCGACCAGCACCAGGTCAAAACGGTTACCAATTTTCTCTACAGCGTCCTGAACAGTTACGCGTGCCATACTTAAAATGCTCCACAGGTGAAGAAATGACTGGGCATGATACTGAAAGTGGGTTCAGTCTGCCAACAGTTTGGTGATTAATGCGTCATGTCGCTGCTTCTGGCGGCTCATACGCAAGCGTTCTGCGCGAAGAATGGTTTTGAGATCGCTCAGCGCGGCATCAAAATCATCATTCACAATAAGGTAATCATATTCCGCGTAATGGCTCATTTCTGCAACTGCCTGCTCCATACGCCGGGCGATCACTTCCTCGCTGTCCTGACCGCGGCCACGCAGTCGGCGATCCAGCTCATCTTTCGATGGCGGTAAAATAAAGATACTGCGTGAATCAGGCATTTTCTTGCGAATCTGCTGTGCGCCCTGCCAGTCGATATCCAGGAACACATTTACGCCCGTGGCCAGAACCTGCTCAATGGTTTCACGCGAAGTGCCGTAGTAGTTACCGAAAACTTCTGCGTGTTCAAGAAACGCGTCTCTGCCAATCATCGCTCTGAATTCATCGTGATCAACAAAGAAATAGTGTTCACCGTGCACTTCACCCGGACGCGGTTTACGCGTGGTGTGAGAAACAGAAACCTGTGTGTCGTACAACGGTTGGGTTTTTAACAGTGCCTGAATAAGGCTGGATTTACCCGCGCCACTAGGGGCAGAAACAATATAAAGCGTGCCTTGAGCCATGAGAGTCTTTTGTATGTGTTAACGAAGAAGTCCTACATACGGGCTTATTATACACGTCGCCGCTGTGTGACGTAGCCTTTGTCACACTTTTTCCCCTGCATTATTGAATTTTGCGCGCCGTTTTCAGGTTTTACAGCTGTTTTGCAGCAATAAAAATAAACGTCTGACAACGCCTCGCAGAGTGAAAGATTGCCATTAGCACGGTTTTCCGCGTCGGGTTATACCTCCACCAACGCAAAGGAGGGGTGGCGATGTGGCGATGGATGAGCGGATTAATGCTGTTGTGGTGCGGCTACGGTGCGGCGGTGTGTCCCGTGTGGTCTCAGGCAAAAGCAGAGAAAGAGATTGCGACATTGAGTGCGCAAGTCAAACGCTGGGATGATGCCTACTGGAAGCAGGGCGTGAGCGAGGTGAATGACGACGTCTATGACCAGCTCAATGGCCGCTTAAAGCAGTGGCAGCGCTGCTTCGGCGATATACCTTCTGAGGCGACCTTACCGGTTCTTACGGGGAGCGTAAGACATCCTGTTGCCCATACGGGAGTGCATAAAGCGGCCAGTAAAGAAGAGCTACGCCAGTGGATGCGTGGTCGTGACACTCTCTGGATGCAGCCAAAAGTCGACGGGGTAGCCGTGACGCTGGTGTATCGCGACGGAAAGTTAACCCAGGCTATCAGTCGTGGTGATGGGCTTAAAGGTGAAGACTGGACTGCACAAGTGTATTTAATTCCCGCAGTGCCCAAAAAAGTGACCGGAGCGCTGGCCAACAGCGTCTTACAGGGAGAGCTTTTTTGGTTACGCGACAACCATCTTCAGCGACAGATGGGGGGAATGAACGCACGGGCAAAAGTGGCGGGCGCGATGATGCGGCAAAAGGACAGTCCGCTTCTGAGCCAGACAGGGATATTTATCTGGGCCTGGCCGGATGGGCCGAAAGTGATGTCGAGTGCGCTGTCTGAGTTATCTCAAGCCGGCTTTTCCCTGACGGCCCGTTATACTCTGCCTGTACAGACTGTTGATGCAGTCGAGAAACAGCGCTCGACGTGGCACAACACGGCATTACCCTTTGCCACGGACGGCATTGTGGTGCGGTCCGCGGATGCTCCTCCCGGCGAAAACTGGTTGCCCGGAGAAGGCAGCTGGGTCGTCGCATGGAAATACCCCCCGGTCGCACAGATCGCCGAAGTAAGAGATATTCATTTTGCCGTGGGGCGCACGGGAAAAATCTCGGTCGTGGCGGCGCTGGTCCCTGTCCTGCTGGATGATAAGCAGGTACAACGGGTCAGTCTTGGGTCCGTTGAACGCTGGCAAAGGCTGGATATTGCGACGGGTGATCAGATACAGGTCAGTCTGGCCGGGCAGGGTATCCCGCGGTTCGATAAGGTGGTCTGGCGGGGGGAAGAGAGACAAAAGCCTACACCCCCGGCCTCGCATTATCATGCGCAGAGCTGTTTTTACGCCTCGCCGGCGTGTATGGAGCAGTTCTTTGCCCGCCTGAAATGGCTCAGTTCAAAGCACGTGCTGAATATTGAAGGAGTCGGTGAGTCAGGCTGGCGGGCGCTGCATCAGGCGCATCATTTTGAACATATCTTCTCATGGCTGACATTAACGCAGGCGCAGCTGCAGTCTACCCCGGGGTTTTCCGCAGCACGCGGGCAGGCGCTCTGGCATCGCTTTAATCTGGTACGGGAGCGACCCTTTATTCGTTGGATCATGGCATTGGGTGTTCCGCTGACGCAGGCCTCGCTAAACGCTATGGGAGACCTGACGTGGCAGAAAATGCGTGAGCGTAACGCAGCAGACTGGCAGGCACTTCCCGGCACAGGAAAGGAGAAAGCCCGGCAGCTCGTTGCGTTTATTCATGATCCTGGCATTGCCGGCCTGGTTGCCTGGCTCGGCAAGCAGGGAGTGCAAGGATTCTGACGTGAGCTTGCTGTCGCTTATGGCTGATAAACGCCGCTATCTTATTGGGGAGAATAGATAGCGGCCAGTCAGTGGGTGTCCTGAGTGTAATGAAACACGGGCAGTCCCAGTTTCAAGCGCAGCGCAAGCAAGCGAGCCGTGAAGCCAAATAACAAGGTGGCGATGACCACGACGTCATGGCTGGAAACATAATGCTGTAAAGCGATATACAGAACGGCTGATGCAAAGGATATCCCGGCGTAGAGCTCTTTTTGAAACACCAGGGGAATGCGTTTGCAGAACATATCGCGCAGTACGCCGCCAAATACGCCCGTCACGACTGCGGCAATAGTGGCAATCACCGGGCTTTCGCCCATATCCAGCGCAATTTGTGCCCCGATGATGGAGAACACGACCAGGCCCAGAGCATCAAGCACTAAAAACAAACGTCGAAGATGGGGCATTACAGGAGCAAGGATAGTGGTCAGCACTGCGGCGACAGCCACAATGATGATGTACTCGGGGTGCTTAACCCAGCCGAGAGGGTAATGCCCCAGCAGGATATCGCGTACCGATCCGCCTCCCAGCGCGGTGGCGGTAGCAATAATGATGACCCCAAACGTATCCATACGACGGCGTCCGGCAGCGAGTGCACCGGTCATGGCTTCGGCAGTGATCCCGACGAGATAAAGGATATGTAGCAGCATGTGTTCCCCCGATAGTGAGGGCAACAGGGTAGCGTTTTGTGCGGTCTGTCACGATTTAGTTTTTCTTGTGTGAGGACGTTAGCCTTATTTTTGGTAATGACTGAACGTTGTTTGGCCGGGTGTGATGGCGATAAACGGTAATTTTCACATTACAATTATTCATGTTATAGGCGTTTGCCGCCGATAGCCTGTTCCGATAAAAAAATGGCCCCTGAACGGGGCCATGATGAGAAAGCGGCTTGAATAAAGCGTTACTCGATATTCTGGATCTGCTCGCGCATCTGCTCAATCAGCACTTTCAGTTCAATGGCGGAGTTGGTCACTTCAGCATTGATCGACTTAGAGGCCAGGGTGTTCGACTCGCGGTTGAACTCCTGCATCATAAAGTCGAGACGACGCCCTACGGCTTCTTTCTTCTTCAGGATGTTGTAAGTCTCTTTAACGTGCGCTTCCAGACGATCCAGCTCTTCGGCGACGTCAATGCGCTGTGCCATCAGCACCAGCTCTTGTTCCAGACGGGTATTTTCCAGCTGAACTTCCGCTTCTTCCAGTTTGGCCACCAGGCGCTCACGCTGCCATTGCAGGACCGCAGGCATATGGGTACGGACTTTAGCCACTTCGGTGGTCACGCCTTCCAGACGCTGCTCAATCATCGCTTTGAGGGCCTGGCCTTCAGTTTCGCGGGCAATGATAAAGTCATCCAGCGTGCTGTCGAGGGCACTGAGAATTTCAGCGGCAATCGTGTCCAGATCCTGCTCACCGGCGGCCATGACGCCAGGCCAGCGCAGAATATCGACCGGGTTGATTTCCCCTTCATCGCTTTGCATCTTGACCCAGTTCGCTGCAGTGACTAGCTGTTTCGCCAGTTTTTCGTTGAGGATCAGCTCACCCTGGGCGCTGGCATCAGGCTCAAAACGCAGGTTACATTCCACTTTACCGCGCGTCAGACGAGCACGGATACGCTCGCGCACAACAGGTTCAAGGCTGCGGAACTGCTCCGGCATACGGAAATACGTTTCCAGGTAGCGCTGGTTTACCGAGCGCATTTCCCATGTGGCGCTACCCCAGCTACCCTTGATTTCACGCCGGGCGTAGGCGGTCATACTGCGGATCATAGACATTCCCGTTTTTAAAGGAGAGATGGGGGGATTATAGCTTTCGGGGGCTTCTCAGGATAGGAATAAGCGTCCTTTATCCGTATAATGCGCAGCCACATTCGTTTCAAGCCGGAGATTTCATCATGCGTCCAGCAGGTCGTAGCGCCAATCAGGTGCGTCCCGTCACCCTGACCCGTAACTATACAAAACACGCAGAAGGCTCCGTACTGGTTGAGTTTGGTGACACCAAAGTGCTGTGCACCGCGTCCATCGAAGAGGGCGTTCCACGCTTCCTGAAAGGTCAGGGCCAGGGCTGGATCACTGCGGAATATGGCATGTTGCCGCGTGCAACCCATACCCGAAACGCCCGCGAAGCGGCAAAAGGCAAGCAGGGCGGCCGTACCATGGAAATCCAGCGTCTGATCGCACGTGCGCTGCGCGCCGCCGTTGATCTGAAAACACTGGGTGAATTTACCATTACTCTGGACTGCGACGTCATTCAGGCAGACGGTGGTACGCGTACGGCGTCGATTACCGGTGCATGTGTGGCGCTGGCTGATGCCCTGAATAAGCTGGTTGCAGCCGGTAAGCTGAAAACGAATCCGATGAAAGGGATGGTCGCGGCTGTTTCCGTGGGTATCGTTAACGGTGAAGCGCTTTGCGATCTGGAATACGTCGAAGATTCCGCTGCTGAGACTGACATGAACGTGGTGATGACTGAAGACGGTCGCATCATTGAGGTGCAGGGCACGGCAGAAGGTGAGCCGTTTACCCATGAAGAACTTCTTACCTTGCTGGCGTTGGCCCGAGGGGGAATTGAATCTATCGTAACGACGCAGAAGGCGGCGTTAGAAAATTGATTTTAAAGGCGACTGATGAGTCGCCTTTTTTTTGTTCGTACAAAAGCAAAAGTCGGAGGAGTAAGCCCATGAAATCCTGGCAGCGTGAGTTTATTGAGTTTGCGCTTAACAAGCAGGTCCTGAAATTTGGCGAGTTTACGCTGAAATCCGGGCGTAAGAGCCCCTATTTCTTCAACGCCGGACTGTTTAATACCGGGCGCGATCTGGCATTGTTAGGCCGTTTCTATGCCGAAGCGCTGGTGGACTCCGGCATTGATTTTGACCTGCTGTTTGGCCCGGCCTATAAAGGCATTCCGATTGCCACTACCACCGCGGTTGCGCTGGCGGAACACCACGACCGCGACGTACCGTACTGCTTTAACCGTAAAGAGGCTAAAACCCACGGTGAAGGCGGTAATCTGGTAGGCAGCGCGCTGCAGGGTCGCGTGATGCTGGTGGACGATGTGATCACCGCTGGTACCGCTATTCGCGAATCGATGGAGATTATTCAGGCCAACGGCGCTACGCTTGCTGGCGTGCTGATCTCTTTGGATCGTCAGGAACGCGGGCGTGGCGAAATCTCTGCTATCCAGGAAGTTGAGCGCGATTACGGCTGTAAAGTGACCTCAATCATCACCCTGAAAGACCTGATTGCGTATCTGGAAGAGAAGCCTGAGATGGCGGATCATCTGGCTGCGGTACGTGGGTATCGCGAAGCTTTCGGCGTGTAATATCAAGCCCGGTGGCGTTCTGCTTACCGGGCCTGAAGATTATTGCAGCTGTGCCGCCACTAACGGCCAACGGGCGTCAAAATCGTCCGTTGGACGGTATTTAAACTCGCTGCGAACAAAGCGGGAGAGCATGCCTTCGCAAAATGACAGGATCTGACTTGCCAGCAGCGTTTCATCGGTGCTGTAACCTTCACCCTCACGCATTTTTTTCTCGCGCAGTACCTGGCGCAGTTGTGCTTCAATACGCTCGAAGAGCTGGTTAATACGGCCCTGCAATCGGTCCTGCTCGAACATCAGCGCGTGGCCAGTCAGGATACGGGTTAAGCCCGGATTGCGCTCACCAAAGCCCAGAATGAGCTGCACAATCAGACGCAAACGCGCAGTCGTGTCTTTTTCGTCTTTTAGAATCAGGTTGATGCGAGTGATCAGACTGTCTTCGATAAATTCGATCAGACTGTCAAACATCCGGGTTTTGCTCGGAAAATGACGATACAACGCCGCTTCAGACACGCCCACGGAGGCGGCCAGTTTTGCGGTGGTGATGCGTTGACTACCATCGCTGGATTCAAGCATCAGCGCCAGAGATTGAAGTATTTCTTCGCGACGGTTCCTTTTCGCGGTTTGTTTTTCTGCCATGTTACAAAATACCCCTGAAAATAAGCACTTGCCAGGCTGGCATCCACACAGCGACCGCAAACTGACGTTTGCGGTTTGTTATTGCATTATGGCGCTGTGAGATACGTGTCGGTCGGGCGGTTATTTGCGCCCGGAATGGCCGAAGCCGCCTTCGCCACGGTCGGTGGCGTCAAAGTCTTCCACCAGGTTAAATTCTGCCTGAACCACCGGTACAAAGACCATCTGTGCGATACGCTCGCCCGGTTCAATGGTGAAGCTGTCCTGACCACGGTTCCAGACGGAAACCATCAGTTGACCCTGGTAGTCAGAGTCGATCAGGCCGACCAGGTTACCCAGTACCACTCCATGCTTATGACCCAGACCAGAACGCGGCAGGATCACCGCTGCCAGAGACGGGTCAGCAATGTGGATTGCCAGGCCGGTTGGGATCAGGGTGGTTGCACCCGGAGCCAGCTCTACGGCGTCATCGAGACAGGCGCGCAGGTCAAGACCGGCAGAGCCGGAGGTGGCATAGGTTGGCAGCGCAAATTGCTTACCAACACGCGGGTCCAGAATCTTAACGTCGATTTTTTTCATCATAACGGGTAACGATCTCGTCCAGTAATTGTTGGCCCAGGAGTTCCTTGCGCTCAAGCGGTAAGACTTTATCTCCATCCTGCCAGAAAAGGTGCAGTGCGTTGCTGTCGCTGTTAAATCCTTGCGTAGCCAGCGATACGTCGTTCGCGCAAATCAAATCGAGGTTTTTGCGGGTACGTTTTTGCCGGGCATATTCTTCCACATTATTTGTTTCTGCGGCAAACCCAACAACGTAAGGACGATGGCTTTTCAGTGCGGCGACACCCGCAACAATGTCCGGATTTTTCACCATTTTTAGTGTTAATTCATCGCCTTGCTTTTTAATTTTTGACCCGGAAATGGTTTCGGCACGGTAATCTGCAACAGCCGCGCAGCCGATAAAGATCTGCTGGTTCTGCGCATGCGCCTGTACGGCGGCGTCCATCTCCAGGGCGGTGGTGACATCAATACGCTGCACGAACGGCGGTGTCGGTAACGAGACCGGGCCGCTCACCAGCGTGACCTTTGCACCGCGTTTTGCCGCTGCGGCAGCAATCGCAAAGCCCATTTTACCGGAGCTATGGTTGGTAATGTAACGCACCGGGTCCAGCGGCTCGCGCGTTGGACCCGCGGTAATCATGATGTTGAGATGTTGCAGATCGTTGACAGGCGAAAAATGGCCGGCGGCCAGCTCAACGATGGTCAGCGGGTCAAGCATACGACCAGGACCCACATCACCACACGCCTGGCTACCGCTGTCCGGCCCCCAGATGAGCCGGCCGCGTGAGGCCAGCGTCGTCAGATTATGTTGGGTGGCGGCGTTGCGGTACATCTGCTGGTTCATCGCGGGGACGACGGCAACAGGTGCGGGCGTGGCCAGGCAAATGGTCGAGACCAGATCGTTTGCCATGCCGGCTGCTACGCGGGCAATTAAATCTGCTGTGGCGGGGGCAAGGATAACCAGGTCTGCCCATTTTCCCAACTCAATATGGCCCATCGCGGCTTCGGCGGCCGGATCAAGGAGGCTGTCAGAGACGGGGTACCCTGAAACGGCCTGCAGGCTCAGAGGCGTGATAAAGGCTTTGCCGCCTTCCGTTATCGCGACCCGCACATCCGCCCCGCGCTCGCGCAAACGACGCACCAGCTCCGGCGCTTTATAGGCAGCAATACCGCCGCTCACGCCAAGAACGATTTTTTTACCGGCCAGGCTCATCATGATTCTTTCCTGTTGGGTTTCACCAGAGAGCGGGCATTTTATCACAATCCCAAAAAGGGGGTGATTTTGTCCTTCGGCCAGTTTGCGAGGCGTTACGCAGGAATGAAAAGTGGGCGTCGAGCGCCGGGGGTGGCTGTGGCAGCATGATGGCAAACCGAAGGAGACAGGCATGGAAGAGACTGAACTGCTGCTACCGCGTGAAAAAATGCTGCGCTATGGCGTCACGTTGTTAAAGGACGACGAGTTGCTGGCACTCTTTTTACGCACCGGAACGCCCGGCAAAACGGTATTTACGCTGGCAAAGGAGCTCATCGACCATTTTGGTTCGCTGTATGGCTTATTGACGGCGGATCTGACGGAATTCAGGCACGTCGAAGGAATTGGCGTGGCGAAGTTCGCCCAACTGAGGGGGATTGCTGAGCTGGCCCGCCGTTTTTACGACGTCCGTATGGAAGAGGAAGATCCCATACTCACCCCGGATATGACACGCGTATTTCTCCAGAGCCAGCTATCAGATTTGGAGCGCGAGATCTTTATGGTGATCTTTCTTGATAACAGGAACCGGGTACTAAAACATAGCCGTCTTTTTTCCGGAACACTGAGCCACGTTGAGGTTCATCCGCGAGAAATTGTGCGGGAAGCGATAAAAGTGAATGCAGCCGGCGTGATACTCGCGCATAATCACCCCTCTGGCTGTGCAGAACCAAGCAGAGCTGACAAAGAGATGACCGAACGCATTATCAAATGCTGTCAATTCATGGACATTCGTGTGCTCGACCATCTGATAATTGGTCGCGGCGAGTACATTTCTTTTGCAGAACATGGCTGGATTTAGGCTATTTCTCGCGATCCATCGGGATCTTTGTCTGTTCGGGACTTGAGCACACCGCCGAGTCAGCGTATACTACGCCACCTTTGAGAATCTCGGGTTTGGCATTTGGGCCTGGCAATCGAGAGTTCAATAGAACTATGCGATGACCGGGCTGTAAAGCCTGACGAGGCGCCGATACCCCATACGAAGCTCGAGCTAATTTGATTTTTGGAGAATAGACATGTCCCGAGTCTGCCAAGTTACTGGCAAGCGTCCGGTGACCGGTAACAACCGTTCCCACGCACTGAACGCGACTAAACGCCGTTTCCTGCCGAACCTGCACTCTCACCGTTTCTGGGTTGAGAGCGAGAAGCGTTTTGTCACCCTGCGCGTATCTGCTAAAGGTATGCGTGTAATCGATAAGAAAGGCATTGATACAGTTCTGTCCGAACTGCGTGCCCGTGGCGAAAAGTACTAAGTACTTAAAGAGGAAATAAATCATGGCTAAAGGTATTCGCGAGAAAATCAAGCTGGTTTCTTCTGCTGGTACAGGTCACTTCTACACCACCACGAAGAACAAACGTACTAAGCCGGAAAAACTGGAACTGAAAAAATTCGATCCAGTTGTACGCCAGCACGTACTGTACAAAGAAGCTAAAATCAAATAATTTTAGCCTCCTTGTATTGAAAAACCCCGCAACTGCGGGGTTTTTTGCATTCTGCATCTTACTCCGGAGGAACCATGCCTGAATTACCTGAGGTAGAGACCAGCCGCCGCGGTATTGAGCCGCATCTGGTCGGCGCGACTATTCTTCATGCTATCGTTCGCAACGGTCGCCTGCGTTGGCCGGTATCCGATGAAATCCATGCGTTAAGCGATAAACCGATTCTCAGCGTCCAGCGTCGCGCCAAATATCTGCTGCTGGAGCTGCCCGACGGCTGGATTATCATCCATCTCGGTATGTCCGGTAGTCTGCGCATCCTTACCGAAGAACTGCCCGCGGAAAAGCATGACCATGTCGATCTGGTGATGAGCAATGGTAAAGTGCTGCGTTACACCGACCCACGACGCTTTGGCGCATGGCTGTGGACCAAAGAGCTTGAAGGACACAGCGTTCTGGCGCATCTGGGGCCAGAGCCGCTTTCTGAGGCGTTTAACGCGGAATACCTGAAAGCGAAGTGTGCAAAGAAGAAAACCCCGATCAAACCGTGGCTGATGGACAATAAGCTGGTGGTGGGAGTAGGGAATATTTATGCCAGCGAATCGCTGTTTGCCGCCGGGATCCATCCCGATCGGCTGGCCTCGTCGCTGTCATCCCAGGAGTGTGAACTGCTGGTCCGGGTGATTAAAGCGGTGCTGTTGCGTTCTATTGAGCAAGGGGGGACCACCCTGAAGGACTTCCTGCAGAGCGACGGTAAACCAGGCTATTTTGCTCAGGAGCTGCAGGTATATGGCCGTAAGGGTGAGCCGTGCAGAGTCTGTGGGACACCGATTATTGCAACGAAGCACGCCCAGCGCGCCACGTTCTATTGCCGTCAGTGCCAGAAATAGGGCTACTTTAATTTTTCCATCAACGCCTGATGGACGTTAGCCGGCAGGAAATGGGTCACGTCACCATGATGACGCGCCACCTCTTTGACCAGCGAGGAAGAGATAAACGACCACTCTTTTGAGGGCATCAGGAACACGCTCTCCAGCTCTGGCATCAGGTGGCGGTTCATGTGCGCCAGCTGCATTTCGTATTCGAAGTCAGCCACCGCGCGTAACCCACGGATCAAAATGTTAGCCTGCCGGGCACGGGCGAAGTTGGCCATCAGATCGCTGAAGCCCACCACCTCGACGTTTGGCAGATGTGAGATAGCGTCAGTGGCAAGTGCAACGCGCTCATTGAGATCGAACATGGGTTTCTTACTGGGGCTGGCGGCGATCGCCAGAATCACCTTATCAAACATGCATGCCGCACGGGTGATGATGTCAAGATGACCGTTGGTGATGGGATCAAAGGTACCCGGATAAATCGCTTTTGTGCTCATGGCTCACGTTTTCTCTGAGTAGCCGCGGCAGAGCGCCCACAGCTCGGTGTATTTGTTGAAAGTATACTGGGCATTCACCACCGCCAGTAACCACCCCTGTTTACCGTCCAGCACGCCGCCTCGCAGCAGCAGTGTTTTCAGAAATGCCCCCAGCGTGTGGGTGAAAATTCCGGTCAGCGTGGCCTTCTTGCCGCGCAGGTGGCGCTCCTGTGCCCATGCGGTGGCATAGTTAAGCTGTTTGCGCTGGAAGCTGGCGAAATCCCGGCAGGTCAGATGCAGCAGATCGCCCGTCAGAGGAATGACGGGGGCGCTGTCGCATGCCAGGGATTCATGGACCAGATTATCGTTGTACTGATATCGCTCACGCTCGTAGAGGCGCATTACGCGGTCTGGATACCAGCCGCTGTGGCGCATAAAGCGGCCAAGAAAATAGTTGCGACGTGCAATGCTGTATACCGCGCCAGGCTGAGGTGCTGCCAGCACCGCCTGAATGGCCTGGCGGAGCTCTGGTGTAATGCGCTCGTCAGTGTCCAGCATCAGCACGTAATCGCCAGTAGCATAGCGCTGCGCGCGCTGTCGCTGGATGCCGTAGCCTTGCCAGTCGGTATCGATAAAGACCTTTGCACCCGCGGCACGGGCGACATCCACCGTGTTGTCCTCACTGCCGGAGTCGAGAAGGACAATTTCGTCAGCCCAGGCGACGGAGGCCAGGCAGTCCGGAAGCAGGTCGGCGGCGTTTTTGGCGATCATCACGACCGACAGACGCGTTGACATTAGTGGCTCCGCTGAGGCAGATAAGGTTGCAGAAGTTGCAGCAGACGAGTGAGTGCGCCCTGGTTCTGATGCAGCACTTCGACAGCATGGCGACCATACCAGAGGCGGTAGTCTTCGTCGGTCAGAAGGGTTGAGACCTCTTTGACCACCGAGTCCGCGTCGGTCACGGTAATTAACCCGTCGGCTTGCTGCAATTTAGCGCAGATATCTTTGAAGTTAAACGTGTGTGGGCCCATCAGCACCGGAATGGCGTGTGCGGCCGGCTCAAGCGGATTATGGCCGCCGCGCTCCACAAGGCTGCCGCCGACAAAAGCCAGATCGGCAATGCCGTAAAGCAGCATCAGCTCGCCCATTGTATCGCCAATCACCACCTGAGTGCTGCCGGAGGGGATCTCACCGCTGCTGCGCAGGGTAAAGCTGAAGCCGCCTTTCTGCACCATCTCACGCGCATCTTTAAAACGTTCGGGGTGACGGGGGACCAGAATCAGCAGCAAATCGGGGAATTTTTCCAGCAGCTTACGATGGGCCTGCAGGATAATGGCTTCTTCGCCGTCATGGGTGCTGGTTGCAATCCACACCTGACGACGCGGTGCCCACTGGCGACGCAGCGTAATCGCACGGGCGGCGAGTTCAGGCGTGACGGAGATATCGAACTTCAGGCTACCCGTCACCGCAAGCTGGTTGCGCTTCAGGCCCAGAGCAAGAAAGCGCGCCGCGTCTTCTTCGTTCTGCGCGGCAATCAGCGTAATTCGGCTGAGCAGGCGGCGCATAAATTTACCTAACTTGCCGTAACCTTTCGCCGAGCGCTCTGAAAGGCGCGCGTTGGCAATCACCAGCGGAATTTTACGGGCATGCAGGGCGGAAATCATATTTGGCCACAGCTCGGTTTCCATGACGATCACCAGTTTCGGGCGAACGGTATTCAGGAAGCGATTCATGGCGCAAGGCAGGTCGTAAGGCAAATAGACGTGTTGAACGTCTTTACCGAACGCCGATAATGCGCGTTCAGACCCCGTCGGCGTCATGGTCGTGACCGTGATCGGCAGTGACGGATAGCGGTGACGAAGGGCGCGAACCAGCGGGATCGCCGCCAGCGTTTCGCCCACAGAAACGGAATGCAGCAAAATACCGTCCGGCACGACTTTATTGCGGCAGTAACCATAGCGTTCAGCCCAGCGTTTACGATACGCAGGCGCTTTACGGCTACGAAGCAACAGTCGCAGCCACACCAGTGGCTGAATGATGTAGAGCAGGGCGGTATACAACAATTCCAAGCGATTATCCGTTTTTTAGTTTCGGCGGGGAAATTCTAAGCATTTAAGCCGGGTAAAGCTATCTCTTATGCCAGATACCGTTTTAAACGGAAGTAGCGTCGGCCCAGGCGCCAGCGCAAACGGGGGCTTTTGGCACTTTTCCAGATAAGCCTCCAGATACCCGTGTCGAAGAACTCTTTTATTATCATCGACTTCTTCTGCACATCCTTCATATTGTCGAAGGTATGAATGATCCCAAGCCCCTCTTTGGCGATTTGCCAGTGGCAGGCGGGGATATCTTTCACTTTTTCCGGGTAACGCTGGTTGATGGCATCCAGCATCTGCAGAATTTTCATGTAATGGCGCGCCGAGCGAATCAGCGTGTCATCATTGTCCGGCATATGGGAAACCGATGCGGAGTGAATGTAATAGTCGTAAAAACGTTCACTGGTGTACTGCACGCGGTCAGCTGCGAGCAAGACTTCGGTAGTCCATGGGATATCCTGATGACGCAGGCCGGGCTCAAAACGAAAACCGTTCTGACGAATAAAGTCGTGGCGATAGATATTCAGCCAGGTCACATGCAGAAACTTGCGTGAGTCGAGCGCTTTTTTTAACCAGGCCGCACCGGTCATGACGCCTGTCGAGGCCAGCTTGTCTTCCGGGAAAATCGGCCGTGAAGGCTTCTTATTGTTTTCCCAGACGTAGTTTCCGTTGCAGGTGGCGACATCCAGATTCTGCGTGATGGCCATATCAAGCAAGCGCTGATACATGCCGGGCTTAAAGACATCATCAATATCCGGGAAAGAGAGATATTGGCCGGTAGCGACGGCCAGACCGGTATTGCGCGCAATGGATACACCCTGATTTTCCTGTTCGATAACCTGCATTTGCGGCAGTTTTTCACGCCAGGTTTCGACTATCTGCATCGAACTGTCCGTGGAGCCATCATTGACGATGATGACTTCCATACTGTCGATCTGTTGATTCGCAAGGCAGGTAAAGAACTGATCCAGGAAAGCTTCGCCGTTATAAACGGCAACCACCACGCTTAATAATGGCGCTGAATTTTGCATAAGAAACCTGATTATTATTGATTGTCTACCAACGCAACATATTGCTGGCAAATGGCATTTATCCCGAACGACGCGATCGTTGCGCTATCAACGACAGGCGGGGAGGTATAGAGATCGGCCAGTGTTTTCGCCAGTGATTCGTCATTCATCTCCGACAGCCCGCGCGCCAGCGTACCCGTGAGGATTTCAGCGGGCCCGCCAGGACAGTTCGTACTGACAGGCGGCGTCTGGCAGATGATGGATTCTACCAGTACGTTACCAAAACCTTCACAGTCAGAACTTAACACTAAAAGCCGTGCGCCTTTAATCCACGGATAAGGGTTGGACTCGAAGGGGCGGAAAATAACCTTGTCTTCGATCCCGAGTTCTTTCGCTAACTGTTTAAGCTGTTGAATTTTGGTGTCAGAACCGTTGCCCATCATCACCAGCGATGCGTCTATTTTGCTCTGCGCATAGGCACGCAGAAGGCGGTCGTGGCGTTTATGTTCATGAAAACGACCCACGTGAATAATATAATCCTGCCCCTGCATCTCAAAAGGCGCATCCGCCAGACGCTGGATTTCAGGAATATCAAAGGGATTATGGATAACCGCTTTGCGACGAAGGTCGATGGACAGCGTCTCTGAGAGATCTTTCAGCACGGCGGCGGAGACGGCGACAACGTTTCGGTTTTCGTAGGTATGACGAATTTTGTAATGTTTAAACCAGCGTGAAAGGCCGTGGCGATGACGCAGGTAGGAGAATGAGAACATGCCATGCACGCAGAACCAGACCTTATCGCGATCCAGCGCACGACTGTGCGCCACAATACGATCGGTTTTATGCAGGTGCGAGAATATGACGTCGAACTTCCCGCTGCGCTCAGCCTGCTCAATGGCATTGTCCAGCAGCTGCGCCCGGCGCGGGATCTCGGTGAGCTTTCTCCAGGGCTTTTTACACGTATCCTGAATGACCTGATAATCAATGCCTGCCGGGATGGCGTAGTCGCACACCTTTCGCAGGGAGAAAAGGGAGACCTGATGCCCCATTTCTATCAATCCGCTGGAGAGGGTGAGAACCGTTTTTTCGGCTCCTCCACCGGGCAAACCATCAATAATCATTAGGATGCGCATTTTTAATCCAGTAATTTTTGATAAAGCGAAATAAGCTGACTTGATAATTTTTCTGGGGTCGCTTCTTTTACGCGCTCACGCGCTACCCGCCCCATATCGTTATTCTTATCCAAAGATGGAAGGGTCATGACTGCCTCCTTCAATCTGCTGATATCAAGTGCATCACAGTAAAAGCCATTCTGACCTTGCTCAATAAATTCTGCACCACCGCAACTCACTGAAGTAATGACGGGCAAACCGCAGGCCATCGCTTCAAGAATGACGTTTGGAAAAGGATCATACAGCGTTGGCAGCAGTAATCCATCGGATACCTGGTAAAATGGCAGTGTCTCTTTTTGCATCCCCAGGAAGCGAATTTGCCCCTCACAGCCCAATGAACGGGCGAGGTCACGGTAACGACTTTCTGCTTTATCCTGTCCAACCACAATCAGCCACGCGGGTGTGCCCGCAATAGCGCGGATAGCGCTGGCCAGTCCCTTACGTTCAAAACCTGACCCGACGAAACACAACACCACGGCATCGACAGGCAATCCGAGTTGCCGACGCAGTGCAGCGCGCAGTCCTTCGGTTGCCGGAACGAAGCGGCTGGAATCTATTGAATTATAAATCACATGTATCTTTTTTGCGTCAATATCAAAGTCTTCGATGATTTCGCGTTTGATCATCTCCGCATTGCAGATAACGGCTTTCAATTCAGGAGCCTGATACATTTCACGTTCAGCGTGCATGACGTAGCGATGGTAGCGATCGTGCATCAAAAGTTGTGCACGCCAGGCAGGTAGAATGCGCGCACGCTGCAGCAGCCAACGCCGGTGCACGCCATCCCCTGCGCGGTAAATATCGCAGCCAGGAATACGCTCGTGGCTCTGCACAATGTCAAACTGCTGCTGTTCCCACAGCGCACGCGCGGCATGTGCAAACCCGCGTTCGCGACTGATTCGGCCCCATTTACGCGGGTCGCAAATATGGATATGCCAGTCGTCCTGCTTCTCCCCCTGCCACTCACGCGTGATGACGTTGAGCTCCAGGTTTTGGTTGCTCAGTGCGGTAAGTGCGCGGGAAACGAAGCGTTCCGCCCCGCCATCAGGACGATATTTTTGGCGAACAATCGCCAGACGATGGTGTTTCATTACAGGTATCTCCTGGCGGCGGAGATCACGACATCAACGGGAATGGCGTCGAGATAGCGTTCAGTTGTTTTGGTATCAATGGCGTCCGGGTCGGGAAGTGGGCCAAAATCGCCAGCCCAGATGACTTCACCGTTGACCTGCCATGGCGACCAGAACACCCGTTTTGACGGGCCGAAGAGAGCAATGCACGGCGTCTGAAGCGCGGCGGCCATGTGCATCGGAACGGAATCGACGCCAATAAAGAGGTGCGCATGATCGATAAGTGATGCCAGCTGGCGCAACGTGAGTTGACCGGCCAGAGAGACTACGCCCGTTTTTGGCGCCGCGGCGAGAATGCGGTCTATCATCGCCAGCTCTTTTTTATCCGGGCCAGCGGTGAGAACTACAGTGTGGCCATCCTGCTGGAGTGCCGTGATGGTTTGCGCCATCTTGCCTTCGTCCCAGCATTTAAAGAACCAGCGTGACGTGGGCTGGATCACCACGTAGTTATCAGCCACACCCTGTTGTGTCAGTAGCTGGCGCGCGCGATCCCAGTCCTCTGCGCGATAGGCCATAGTGACGGCTGGCTGAGCCGGGACGGGCAACGGTGAAAGAATAGAAAGATTTTGCTCAACGGTATGGAGCGACGGGTGATTGGCGACAGAAACCAAATCGGTATGACAAAAACGCCAGAACGCGTTTTTTCGCTTGTTAAACGCGAACCCAAGGCGTACTGGCGCGCCGGTGAAACGGGTAACAATGGCGCTGCGCCACTGATCGGCAAGGTTAATCACCAGATGATAACGCTGCGCTCTTAAGGCACAGAGTAACTGCCACTCTTTTTGCAGATGTTTCAGGGTGCCGAGCTGCTTCCATTTACGATCTATACCGTAGATGGTGCCGATCGCCGGATGCGCGGCGAGCATATCGCGTGTCTCTTCATAAAGAAGAACATCGATTTGCGCCGTGGGCCATTTTTGACGTAACGAATTAATGACCGGAGTTGTGAGTAACATGTCGCCATGATGTCGAAGTTTGATAAGTAAAATACGTAAATCAGGCGTGTCGAGTAGGTTAATCATCATGATCTTATCAGCGGTATACTGTCAGCAATTCTAATAGACCTGATGGCGACTTGCACTCTTTCTCCATAATGTCAGGAATTTCCCTGGAAGGGTTTACTCCTCCTTCGCAGAGTGCGTAACATAGCCCTCACTCTTACGTCTTACGGACTCATTATGAAAAAACCAGCGTTTATCATCACCATTGATACAGAAGGCGATAATCTCTGGCAAAACCACCGTGTTATCAAAACGGAAAACGCACGCTACCTGGCACGATTTCAGGCGCTATGCGAGCGTTTTGGTTTTAAGCCGGTCTGGCTGACCAACTATGAGATGGCGATCGAACCGGTTTTCATTGAGTTCGCAAAAGACGTGATTGCCCGCGGCCAGGGCGAGGTTGGCATGCATCTTCATGCGTGGAACAGCCCACCTGAACATGACCTCACCGGTGATGACTGGCGCTGGCAACCTTATCTGATTGAGTTTTCAGATGAAATTATGCGCGAGAAAGTGCTTTTTATGACGCACTTGCTGGAAGAGACCTTCCAGACCAAAATGCTGAGCCACCGTGCCGGGCGTTGGGCGTTTGATCGTCGCTACGCAAACTTGCTGATAGAGCTGGGTTATCAGGTTGACTGTTCCGTCACCCCACGGGTGAACTGGCGAAATGCCAAAGGGGCGCCGCAGGGTCACGGAGGAACGAATTATCAGCATTTCCCTGACCATGCCTACTTTATCGATACAGAGGATATTTCCCGCCCGGGAAATAGCCCTCTGCTCGAAGTGCCGATGAGTATTCAGTATAAACACCCGGCCTGGCTGAATACCGTTAAACAGGGCTACGATCGGCTGCGTGGGAAATACCGTTCCCCGTCAGTTAACTGGCTGCGTCCGTCCGGTGGAAATGCGTCTGAGATGATTAAGGTCGCACAACAGTGCTTGTCGCAGGGCAATGATTATGTGGAGTTTATGCTCCATTCTTCAGAATTTATGCCCGGCGGAAGTCCTACGTTCAAAGATGATGCGGCCATTGAAGGGTTGTACCAGGATTTGGAACAGTTGTTTACATGGCTGTCGGACAAGACGGTGGGGATGACGCTGGCGGAGTTTTATCGGAGTAAAAGAAGCGCCGGTTAACCGGCGCCTAAAGATTATCTCTGAACGGTTTTTTTCACGGGTGTACTAAATATGATGGCTAATGGTATCCAGAATAACACCCAGTATTCGCGCGGATTACTGATAACGAACATCCCCTGAGTGGAATAAAATACGAGAGCGAAAATCAGTACCGCAACCTCGGCTTTGTGGTCTACAGCAAGGTGTCTCAGGCATTGCCTGAATGCGTAGGCAATCATCGCTAAAAACAGCGTTAGCCCTACGATTCCGCCCTTAAGAAAGGCACCGAAGTAGAGGCTGTGTGTAGTCGTCACATGCTGTTTATAACCATTAATGAATGACAGATCTTTATTAAATCCCCAGCCAAATACTAATCTTTCTTTTGTTACTTCAAAAGCATGCTGCCAGATGCCAAAACGAACGGAGCCAGCCTGGTTAGAATCTTCAAACCGCTTTATAAGCAGGTCGTAAAAGCCGCTGTAATAAAGTGTAATGCCCAGTATAAGCAGAGTGGCCAGGGACAAGAACACAAATTTCTTGTTCCATTTTGGTTTAATACAGAATACGACAGCTGTTGCTATCATTAACGCCAATAATGGTCCACGGCTTTGCGTCAGTAATAAGCCACTCAACAACAACGGAACCGGAACATAATACCAAAGGCTGCGGGTTTCTCGCACGAGAATCGCACTTAAAATAATCCCCAATGCCATATATCCGCCCAGGTCAATGACGTTGTCGGGTGCATAGGGAAAAGCAAGTCTTAGGCGTCCGATAAGTAGATGTGTTTTATTAACATAGACTAATGTCAGTAAAGTCAGTGTAACAATTCCAAAATAAGCTGAACCAATCAGGTATTTCTTCTTGTTTTCAAGCTCACATTGCCGGTACAGGCAGAAGAAAATAAGGATGTAAAATGAATGGGTAAGAGCAGAACTTAAGTGTGATGTCTCGGCCCAAAGGTTCGAGAGTGAAAAATAAAGGACAAATAGGGTTAGTAGCCCAAGTGCTGGAAGAAATTCTTTGTCATGTATAAACCGCTCTCTGGCGCTTTTTACCATCATTATGGTGATAAGAAAAAGGGCCAGGGAAACGTGGAAAAGAATATTTACCTTAGACACCCCACAGAATATCATGCTTAAAAACATAAATGCTACAAAAGGGTAAAATGTAATACGCGGCAGTCTATTTAAAAACATCCGTAAAATCCTTTCTGACAAAAACAGAAGAAGGTATAGCACTTTGAGGGGAAAGATTAATCACCTCTTTGTTTGCAGAAGCAAAAATCTTACTTGCAAGAGAGAGTGCAGGAAGAACAATATCCTGTACTTTATCTTCCAGAAACGAAGGCAGCATGGTTTCGGCTTTCTCATAAAATCGCGGTTGAGAGAAGTGTGTCATATCCAGTCCAGCAATATAGATTTTTGAGAACCCCATGTAATATAAGACCTGCAATGCCCAGTAAACCACTGTACCGGCATCAACGATACCCTGACAAATATCGAGGCTAAAAGCGCTATTTGGCGTATTTTCAGAAAAAACGATCCCAGGACGATCCTTGAGGGTATCAAAAAGCGCTTCGCGTTTGATTGAGGGTTTATACGTTTCGTAGCAAATATCTTCGATTATGGCTATCTGGCAGTGGATATTTTCGTATGAAAAACGGTCAATAAGCTTAACCACCCCCATAGCCGTTGTAAACAGAAGCAAATTTTTATTGGCTACGATACGCTTTAACAACGCTGTTTGCCGGTCAATAAAAGTCATGTCAACAATAAAGTAATGGCTAAAATTAAGCTGGTTATGAAGATGCCATGCCCCATTTACCCCCGTACGAATGACATCTACGGGTAATGTTGAAAAATCTATTTTTTTGACTGAGGGGCCAGTGGCGGTAATTAACACTTCTCCGCTAAATGCATTTTTGAGAGAAGTAAGGGCTGTAAGTTGAACGGGCTGACCACGATAGACAAAATCAGAAATCTCGCCGCTTTCATTTCGCGCAATCTTCACATACGGCCACAAATTTTCATTGTGACGCATGTTTCTTTTATGGGTATAACGGTAAAACTGCTTAGTCAGAGAGCCCATCTTAAGCCTTCTCGATTTCACTATTTTTATGCGCAACAGTAGACAACAAATGACTGATTCTCGCCAAATCTTCGTCTGTCACCTCAAAGAGCTCTTCTTTCGGCTGGCTGAAGTAGTAACGCGTTTCAAAGACGTAAGAGTTTATATTTTCATCATTCCCAATCAGCAATACCTTGCCAAGCGGACGTTGTTCATAATGGCAGCAAGGGCCAAACAGCAACACCACCGGGACGCCCACCGCATCGGCAATGTAGATATTCCCTGAATCTGACGCAATATAACAATCCATTTTGGATATCGCCCACGGGAGCTCTTCGAGCGATATTTTTCCAATGAGGTTGATAAAATTGGGAATTTCACCGTAAGCGCGGGTGATGTCATCCATCCACGGCTGTTCGTTCGGTGCACCAAAAACATAAAACTCGCAGGGCAGGTCGGCAAGGTGATCGACAATACGCTTCCAGATAACCGGGGGAACCGTCTTTGCTTTATTGCCTGCAGAAATGCTGATACCAATTCGGATAACCCCGGGTTTATCGAGAATTTGCGGGTAAACCGCAGGCTTGAACAGGGGCTTTGTGGCGTGCTTGGGTGAGTCCTGCCAGGTGAGCGCGCGATCGGCGAGCTTGAGATAGTTAGTGACGGACAGCGTCTTTTTGGCATGCTCAACGGTACCATCAGCCGTGGCATAAAAAATTCCGTGATACCATCTGCGCGTATAAGTGCTTAAAAATTGTTTGTTTTGTGCATTACAGGCTGAGGCGAAAAAGAGATTCACACTGTTGGGCTGCAGCAGATAGACATTGTCGTAGCGATTCATGATCCGGCAGGCGAAGCAGAGCTTACGCCACAGGTTGCGCTTTTGCTGCTCCACAAAAAAGATCTCTTCGATACTGTCGTCATGCTGAGCCAATGCGTTAACGCTGCGGCTGATCAGCACATCGCTTTTTTGCAGATACGCCAGTAGAGGCGTTGCATTGATAAAGTCACCGATTTTGGCTGTCTGAATGACAAGGTTTCTGCCCGTGTCTTTGCGAAACAGCTTCCGGATGAGTTTCACCGGAAAAAGTAAAATCAGCAGAAATACATAACTCATGGGTTAAATATCCCTGTTAGAAAGCCGATGGCTGCCCTGTAAAAACGAAAAAATCGCATCTGCGGTAATGTCTCTCATCTGCTGCGTCGGACTGACCATTTGATGCTGGTTTTTACCGTACCCCCCGATCAGCCCCGGGTCGGTCGGACCGAAAAGGGTGATATTGGGGCGGTCCAGCGCTGCGGTTAAATGGCTTAATCCGGTATCCACGGATACGACGGCGCTGGCGCCTGCCAGTTGCGCGGCAACCTGAGCCAGCGTGAGTTTAGGTAACACTTCCACATTTGAAAAACCCGCGGCCAAACGCTCTGCGCGTTGCCTTTCGTGTTCTGCGCCCCACGGGAGTTTAATATGGATGCCGGTCGGTTGCATTAGCTCAATGAGTCTTCGCCAGTGTGATTCCGGCCAGTGCTTATCATCGCGCGTTGTGGCATGCAGAAAGACCAGATAGGGCGGTGTGTGCGTCTTCGCATCGCGCAAAAAATGCTGCGCAATAGCGTAATCACCCTGCGTGTCCGGTTTTGCATAGCCGAGGCTTTTCGCAAACAGCTCGCGGGTGCGCTCCACGGCGTGCTGCTGTTTCGCGATATGGTGGCGGCGATTATAGAACAGGCTCGCAAGCGGCTCGCGGGCGGTTTGCCAGTCCATACCGTGCTTTACGCCATGTGCCAGACGCGTGACCAGCGCGGCGCTTTTGACCAGACCCTGTGCGTCAATAATGGCATCGTAACGCTGCGTTTGCACCGCATCACGGAAGGCTTGACGTTCAGCCTTAATCGGTGCTGAGAACCACGCTTTACGCCAGCGGCGGATAGCAACCGGGATCACGCGGTCTACTGCTTCATGCCAGGTGGGGATCTGTGCGAAGCCCTCCTCCACCACCCAGTCAAAACGAATGCCGGGAATGGCCTGCATGGCGTCGGTGAGCGACGGCAGAGTATGCAGGACATCGCCCATGGAAGAGGTTTTAACGATCAATACCCGCATCCGTTATCCTTCTTCACTCAACAGCAGCTCGTTGAGCTCTTCAAGGACACGCTCGGGCGTGATGTCGATCAGGCTCTGGTGATAGCCTTCAGCCGCATCGCCTTTTCGCACCTTGTGATAACCGCTGATCAGACGTATGACGCGCGCTTTATGAGAAAGCGGTGGCGTAAAGTCAGGGCTGCTGGGGCCATACAGAGCAACCAGCGGCCGGTTGAGCGCAGCGGCGACGTGCATCAGGCCTGAGTCGTTGGTGACGACGGCTTTACAGGCGGCAAGTAAAACTACCGCCTGTTCCAGCTGGGTTTCCCCTGCCAGATTACGGCACCATGCCTGCTGTTCTGTATTCAGCGAAGCCAGAATTTCGTTACCCGCCTCGTGGTCTTTCGCCGAGCCAAACAACACGACCTGATTACCTTCATCGATCAGCTGTTTTGCCAGCTCAGCGTAATGATAATGCGGCCAGCGTTTTGCCGGGCCGAACTCTGCTCCTGGGCAGAAACCGATCATGGGGCGTTCTGATGAAATTCCAAACGCGTTGCAGGTGTGGGATTTCTCACCGTCGTTGACCTGGAGCTGGGGCCAGAGCAGCGGTTGCGGCAGATCTTTTGCGCTGCGCATCACGCCTTTGTCATAGGCCAGCGCGACGTAGCGCTCGACCATAAGTGGCCAGGCGTCTTTATCAAGCACGCGCGCGTCGTTCAGCAGACCGTAGCGCATTTCTCCACGCCAGCCGGTGCGATGGGGGACGCCCGCAAAGAAGGGTACCAGGGCGGATTTAAAGGAGTTAGGCAGGACATAGGCGCGGTCATAGCGCTTTTCGCGCAGGCTATGGCCGAGCTTGCGACGCTCACCAATTTCCAGCGCGCCGTGGCCGAGCGGCATTGGGATCGCCTCGTTAACTTCCGGCATACGCGATAACAACGGACGGCACCAGGCAGGTGCCATCACATCAATTATCGCCTGGGGATAACGCGCCTTGAGCGTGCGATAGAGACTTTGCGACATCATCATGTCGCCCACCCATGACGGGCCGATCACCAGAATTTTCATACTTACGCGTCGCGGTTCAGCCAGGCCATATATTCCGTTACGCCTTCGGCAACGGTCTTAAACGGTTTGTCGTAACCCGCTGCACGCAGGTTGGTCAAATCCGCCTGCGTGAAGGCCTGGTAACGACCTTTCAGTTTGTCCGGGAACGGAATGTATTCAATGCTGCCTTTTTTGTGGTACGCCAGGGTGGCGTCCGCCACGGCCTGGAAGGATTCCGCACGGCCTGTCCCCAGGTTAAAGATACCGGAGACGCCGTTTTCCCAGAACCACAGGTTCACTGCCGCCACGTCGCCTACGTAGACGAAGTCACGCTTGAAGCCGTCACTGCCTTCAAACAGTTTCGGGCTTTCGCCATTGTTCAGCTGCGTGTTCAGGTGGAACGCGACGCTCGCCATGCTCCCTTTGTGGCCTTCGCGCGGTCCGTACACGTTGAAGTAACGGAAACCCACAATCTGGGAATTGGCTTCAGGCAGAACCTGACGCACGTATTCATCGAACAGGAATTTGGAGTAGCCATAGACGTTCAGCGGCTGCTCATATTCGCGGGATTCGATGAAGTCTGACGTACGGCCACCGTAGGTTGCTGCAGAAGAGGCGTACAGGAACGGAATTTCACGCTCCAGGCAGTAATGCAGGATCTCTTTGGAGTACTGATAGTTATTGTCCATCATGTACTTGCCGTCCCACTCGGTGGTGGAAGAGCATGCACCTTCGTGGAAGATGGCTTCGATCTCGCCGAACTCTTCACCTGCCATAATCTGGATAAGGAAGTCTTCTTTATCCATATAGTCAGCGATGTTCAGATCCACCAGGTTTACAAACTTGGTGCCGTCTTTCAGGTTGTCCACCACCAGAATGTCGGTGATGCCTTTGTCATTGAGGGCCTTAACAATGTTGCTGCCGATAAAGCCCGCGCCGCCGGTAACGATGATCATAACTGTAACCTTTGAAGTGTGGAGTCCGGGGACAATCCCGGACGCTAATGTTCTTATCATATCATTAGTATGGCTGCCCTTCAGCCATTCACCGACATAGCGCAAGGGTACACGTGATTTATGCTGCAAAAACGAGAAGAGATAATGTGTCATCTCGTCATGGCGGCCAGGGTTGGGTAATATGTGCCAAAATTTGCCGAGTCTGGAGAATTGCAATGCGTGGTGATTTTTACAAACAGTTAAACAGCGACCTCGACACCGCACGTGCGGAAGGGTTGTTCAAAGAAGAGCGTATTATCACGTCTGCTCAGCAGGCGGACATCACCGTTGCCGATGGCAGCCATGTGATCAACTTTTGTGCGAACAACTACTTAGGTCTTGCGAATCACCCTGAGCTGATTGCCGCGGCAAAACAAGGCATGGACACCCACGGTTTCGGTATGGCCTCCGTACGCTTTATCTGCGGTACGCAGGACAGCCATAAGCAGCTTGAGAAAAAGCTGGCGGACTTCCTGGGGATGGAAGATGCGATCCTGTACTCCTCGTGCTTCGACGCCAACGGTGGTCTGTTTGAGACGCTGCTCGGCGCAGAAGATGCCATTATCTCCGACGCCCTGAACCACGCTTCTATCATTGACGGTGTGCGCCTGTGTAAAGCGAAGCGCTTCCGCTACGCCAACAACGACATGGTTGAACTGGAAGCGCGCCTGAAAGAAGCGCGTGAAGCAGGTGCCCGCCATGTGCTGATCGCCACCGACGGCGTGTTCTCTATGGATGGCGTGATTGCCAACCTGAAGGGCGTGTGCGACCTGGCAGACAAATACGATGCGCTGGTGATGGTTGATGATTCACACGCCGTCGGTTTTGTTGGTGAGAACGGCCGTGGATCTCACGAATACTGTGACGTAATGGGTCGCGTGGACATTATCACCGGTACGCTGGGTAAAGCGCTCGGCGGCGCGTCAGGGGGTTATACTGCTGCGCGTAAAGAGGTGGTTGAGTGGCTGCGCCAGCGTTCCCGTCCATACCTGTTCTCCAACTCGCTGGCGCCGGCGATCGTTGCCGCATCCATTAAAGTTCTGGAAATGGTGGAGTCTGGCGCTGAGCTGCGTGACCGTCTGTGGTCAAACGCCCGCCTGTTCCGTGAAAAAATGGGTGCCGCAGGGTTTACGCTCGCCGGTGCCGATCACGCCATTATCCCGGTGATGCTGGGCGATGCGGTTGTGGCGCAGAATTTTGCCCGCGAGCTGCAGAAAGAAGGAATTTACGTTACCGGGTTCTTCTTCCCGGTGGTACCAAAAGGCCAGGCGCGTATCCGCACCCAGATGTCTGCGGCGCATTCGCCTGAACAAATTGAACGTGCGGTGGAAGCCTTTACCCGCATCGGCAAACAGCTGGGCGTAATTGCCTGAGGACGTGTGATGAAAGCGTTATCCAAACTGAAAGCGGAAGAAGGGATTTGGATGACCGACGTGCCGGAGCCGGAAGTCGGTCATAACGATCTGCTGATCAAAATTCGTAAAACCGCCATTTGCGGCACTGACGTTCATATCTACAACTGGGACCAGTGGTCGCAGAAAACCATTCCGGTACCGATGGTCGTGGGCCACGAATATGTCGGCGAAGTGGTGGGCATGGGTCAGGAAGTAAAAGGCTTCAACATTGGCGACCGCGTCTCGGGTGAAGGTCATATTACCTGTGGTCACTGCCGTAACTGCCGCGGTGGACGCACGCACCTGTGCCGCAACACAATCGGCGTGGGCGTGAACCGTCCGGGCTGCTTCGCAGAATACCTGGTGATCCCGGCGTTTAACGCGTTCAAAATCCCGGACAACATTTCTGACGATCTGGCCTCTATCTTTGATCCCTTCGGCAACGCGGTACACACGGCGCTCTCTTTCGACCTGGTCGGTGAAGATGTACTGGTTTCCGGCGCGGGTCCCATCGGGATTATGGCGGCCGCGGTGGCGAAGCACGTTGGTGCCCGCAATGTGGTGATTACCGATGTGAACGAGTATCGCCTGTCGCTGGCGCGCAAAATGGGTGTGACCCGCGCGGTGGATGTCTCTAAAGAGAGCCTGAGCGACGTGATGGAAGAGCTGGGCATGACCGAAGGTTTTGACGTGGGTCTTGAGATGTCCGGTGCACCACCGGCGTTTCGCACCATGCTGGACACCATGAACCACGGCGGGCGTATTGCGATGCTGGGCATTCCACCGTCTGATATGTCTATCGACTGGAACAAGGTTATCTTCAAGGGGCTGTTCATCAAAGGTATCTACGGCCGCGAGATGTTCGAAACCTGGTACAAGATGGCGGCACTGATCCAGTCTGGTCTGGATCTGTCTCCGATTATCACCCATCGCTTCTCCATTGATGAGTTCCAGGAAGGCTTTGACGCGATGCGCTCTGGCCAGTCCGGGAAGGTTATCCTGAGCTGGGATTGAGAGTAAAAGCCGGCCGGATTTAAATCCGGCCGGCTTTCATCACAGGTATTTATCTTTTTCTTCTATAACGCATTTGCCATCTAAAATATTCTTGGCTTCAGTGGCAATTAAATTTATGTCGATTTTTCTATCGTATTTATTGAAAATAAGTTGTTTTGCATTTTCGCCTATCGGGCCGAATATTTTATTGCCTTCGTAATTCTTATTATGATCAAGAAGCATTGAGTAATATATAGCTACGAGCTTTTTATCTAAAGCGCAGGCAATATGGACAATAGCGGTATCCACTGAAATGACAAGGTCTGCCTGCTTGATTAGCGCAACGGTGTCCCATAATGACGGGAAAATAGATACGGAAACTGCAGGATCCTGAATGTTTAATTTTTCAGTCTTTTTTCTTTCACCAACAATGAAAATATGATTATTTTTTGGTTCTGAAATTTTTGAAATCAGGCTTACTAATTGCTCGCGACTAAGACTTCGCTCATCTACACTGGCAAAGGGGTTGATTACGATCCACTTTTTTCCTTTAAAAGGAAGAAGATACTCATTAATAGTCTCTTCGTGGCTCGGTAAAGCTGGTAAAGAGTAAGATAAGTGTTTTGTGTGAATATTTAATGCAGTAAGCATCTTTTTCTGTGGATCAGTAATGTGAAAGTCTCCCTCCGCTGGCAGTTGTAAATTGTAGGGCTTATTAAGCCAGCCACCAAAACTCATCGCATATTTATATTGCGTTTTCTGCAGCAGTTGTACACTAAAGAGCTCTTTTCTTTTCATCCATGCATAAGGATTAATGATCAGGTCAGTCTCTATTTGTGAGATGGAGTTTAACTCATTGATATCAATGATAAAAATCTCATCAATATCAACGATTTTTTCAAATAAAGCCCTGTTTCTTTCTTCTGCCGCGATCTGGACAATATACCCAGCCTTTTTCAGTTCTCTCCACATTCCGGTATGACAAACGGCATCACCAATCCCTAAATCTAAAAAAGGAAAGAGGATCCGCTTTACTGAGGAACTATCGAAAGGTTTGCCTCTTTTATCGGGAATGTTTTTAGATAATTTATAGAGTTTAAGCCGACGTTTTAATTCATGAGTCTTATGATTTCGTTGACGATTAAGTGCTTTAAAATAAAGGATGATTTTTTTCATTTGTTTGACAAACCACATTTTAAACATTCTGCTAACAGTATAAGCATAATGATAAGTAATGTGAACATCTATTTTAATGAGGAATTAATTTTTTGTTTAATAATTTCAATGGGTTAGAATGCTTGGCGCACTGTGCAGGTCACTCTCTACTGGTCAAACAGTACTTTTTAGTGCCTGGATAAAGGCAAAAGTATGTTTACAGGCCTACTTTAAGGAATGAAGAGTATGGAATGGATGTCACAAAAGACGATTTTATTTATTATTTGCTGATTGTTTCGATATTCACTTAAATACACTTTCCCTGCTACAATTGTGTAGGTCATTTTCGAAAAGAGTAAGGGAATGTTCAAGTTAACTGTTTGTTTACTCACCTGCAATTCAGCCAGGGTTCTTAACCATGTTCTGCCTCCTCTTCTTAAAATTGCAGATGAAATGATTGTTGTTGATTCCGGAAGTAAAGATAACACGCTATCCATTTGTGAAAGTTATAATTTAAGCCCTATCTATAGACAATATACGATGCATGGGGACCAAATGAACTATGCGGTGAGTCTTGCATCTCATGATTGGGTGTTATGCATGGATAGCGATGAAATCCTGGATGACCTGACTGTATCCTTTATTCTGAATCTGAAGAGTGGGGCTGAGCCTCCACCAGATCATGCCTGGCGTATTGCTCGATACTGGTACGTACTCGGAAAAGAAGTTCGTACTATCTATCCAGTATCGTCGCCAGATTTCCCTGTACGTCTTTTTAATCGCACCTGTGCAAGATTTAATCTCCGACCAGTTGATGACAAGGTGGAAGGTGAACTTAATGCTTTCATCATGGCTGGGCAAGTACGCCATGATACCTTTTATGACCTGAATGAAGTGTTTAATAAGCTCAATAGCTATACAACAAGGTTGGTCAAATATCAGAAGATCCGCCCTTCAATTGGACGAGGCCTTATTAGTGCCATTGGGGCGTTTTTTAAATGGTATCTTTTCAGTGGTGCCTGGCGGCAGGGGAAAGTGGGCGTCGTGACGGGACTCTATGCAACGCTATACAGTTTTCTCAAATATTTCAAAGCCTGGTATCAGTTTGAGGATAAAAAATAGCCCGCATGCAGGAAGTATACGGGCGCTCATCTCGTTGCCATGCTCTGCCCGCCTGCGTTGGCGGGCCAATTATGCTTTTTTACCCCAGCCTTGCCATTGATGCTGCATATATTTCACTAAGGAACTTTGGCTGATACTTTCCCCTATCACGGTAAAGAATCGAGTAGCATATACAGGCTCTGGTGACTGCTTAGGCTTGCAAATTTTCACACCCCTGAATGGATTGCGCGGCTGCGTTACCGGTGGCTGTGCATTGCCAGGACGCGACGTATCAACCTGTGGCTCATTCAGCAGATCGCCAGGACGAACCAGCGTAATATCAGACGGCAATGTCGGCAGCATCTGCTGCAGAACGCGAACGGTAGACGGATGCGGGTGGCCGATAGCAATAGCCGAGCCATTGCGTCGTGCTAGCTGTACGGCGCGATTGAACTGCCCGCGGATATCCGCGTCGTTCTGGGTGTCATCGAGGAACACCTTGCGCTTTATTACCTTCACGCCTGTACCCTGCGCGGCACGCATCGCCTGGCTGTTGCCGATGGTCATGCTGTCGAGGAAATAGAGGTTATAGCGCTCCAGCGACTGCATCACTTTGAGCATCCCGTACAGGCTGGAGGTCATCGCGCTACCCATGTGGTTGTTCAGCCCGACGGCGTACGGCACTTTATTGTAAGCATCGCGAATGATGCGATCGATCTCATCGCTGCTCATATCAGGACGCAAAGTATCTTTTTCCAGCGGCTGCTTGCTGAGCGGTGCCATCGGCAGATGGATGAGAACCTGATGGCCGCTGTTATGCGCTTTGATCGCCATTTCACGCGCGTGCGGCGCATTCGGGAGGACGGCGACAGAGATGGCGGCCGGCATCGCCAGTACCTGATTCTCGGTGTGCGGACGATAACCGAAGTCATCAATCACTATCGCGAGTTTGCCAGCGTAGACCGGTGCTGCCAGCGCCAGTGCACTGGCGAAGGAGAGAACAATTCGACGAAATTGAAGCAAAACTTATCTTCCCAACCACGGCTGTGGATTGACCGCCTGACCCTGGCGACGAATTTCGAAATAGAGTGACGGGCGGCCCTGACCGCCACTGCTGCCCACGAGGGCGATGGGTTGGCCGGCGCGCACCTGAGTACCAACGCTGACCAGTGCGCTCTGGTTGTAGCCGTAAAGGCTCATATCGCCTTTACCGTGTTCCACCACTACCACAAGCCCGTAACCCTGCAGCCAGTCGGCCAGAATCACACGGCCATCGGCGATGGCTTTTACTTCGCTACCTTCAGACGCACCGATAACTATCCCTTTCCAACGTAGTTCACCCTGCAGCTGTTCGCCATAGCGATGCAGAATTGTACCGCGCACGGGCCAGTAAGCCTGACCACGAGGGGAGCCTAAACCGCCGGTACGTGACATCAGGGAGCGTTCGCTTTCGCTTGGCTTGTAGGTCGTACCTTTGCGTGAGGCTTCCTGCTGTTTGTCGCGTACGGCCTGTGCTTCGCGGGCCTCTTTTTCGGCGCGCGCTTTCGCCGCCGCTTCCGCGCGGGCGATACTGTTACGCAGTTTCGATTCGTTGGCGCGCATTTCGCTCAGCTGGCTTTGGCCTTGCTGAATAGAGGACTCGAGACCGGAAAGGGTTTTCTTGCGCTCGTTGCGGGCCTGCTCAAGCTTCGCTTGTTGCGCCTGCTGTTCGTAGAGCAGCGTCTGTTGCTGGCTCTGCTTCTCTTCGAGCTCGGCTTTTTGCGTGTTGACCTCTTCGCGCGTCTGTTTCAGCTGTGCGATAGTTTCCTGACGTGCCTGGTTCAGATAACCAAAGTAGGCCTGCAGACGCTGACCGCGCTGGCTCTCTTCACCGCTGAGGATCAACTGAAGGCCCGTGTGCTCTCCCTGGCGGAAAGCAGCATCAAGCTGCGCGGCAAGGTTGCGTTCCTGGGCATCACGCTGGCGTTCCAGTTTGGCAATCGACGCGTTCATTTCGTCGATCTGTTTATTCAACTGGGCGAGGGTGTTTTGCGTTTCACGTAATTTACGTGCGGCAGCGGAGATGGCTTCTTCCTGCTGCTTAAGCTGAGCGAGCAGAGCAGAGCGTTGCTGCTGTTGCTGGCGTACCGCACGCTCTTTCGCGGCGATATCGGCCTGAATGGATTTCAGCTGGTCACGGTCATCCGCGTGGGCGGATGCGGCGCACAGCAATACGCCAGCGCTGAGTGCGCTGGCGCAAAGCAGAGGTCTGACTGATAACCTAAGCGGCTTCACGACCCATGTGATTGAAAAAATCGCCTTTCCCCTCATGGGGAGCGATTATTCCACGATGAACAGCGGCTTACCAGTCATCTCTTCAGGGATCTCCATGCCCATCAGCGACAACATGGTTGGCGCGATGTCGGAAAGCTTGCCGCCTTCCACTGCTTTCAGTGATTTATCACCCACATAAATCAGCGGAACAGGCAGGTTGGTGTGAGCGGTGTGCGCCTGGCCGGTTGCCGGGTCGCGCATCTGTTCTGCGTTACCGTGGTCAGCGGTGATGAGCAGCTGGCCACCAACGGATTCAACCGCTTTCGCGACCTGCTCAACACAGTGATCCAGCGCTTCAACCGCTTTTACGGCGGCTTCCATCACGCCGGTATGACCCACCATGTCGCCGTTCGGGTAGTTACAGATGATGGTGTCGTATTTGCCGCTTTCGATTGCCGCAACCAGTTTTTCAGTCAGCTCGGCAGAGCTCATTTCTGGCTGCAGATCGTAGGTAGCTACTTTGGGTGAGTTAATCAGAATGCGATCTTCGCCTTTGAACGGCTCTTCAACACCGCCGTTAAAGAAGAAGGTGACGTGGGCATATTTCTCGGTTTCGGAGATACGCAACTGTGTCTTGTCGTTCTTCGCCATCCACTCGCCGAAGGTATTGGCCAGTGAAGCGGGTGGATAAGCGCATGGCGCATTGATGTCAGCGGCGTATTCGGTCAGCTGAATAAAGTCGATCTTCACCACTTTCTTACGGGTGAAACCGTCGAAATCACTGTTCACGAACGCACGGGTGATTTCACGCGCGCGGTCAGCACGGAAGTTCATGAAGATCAGCGCATCGCCGTCTTCCATGGCGGCATCAGCCTGGCCTTCAGCACGAATGACGGTTGCTTTCACGAATTCATCGTTTTCATCACGCGCGTAAGCGGCTTCCAGACCTTCCACCGCGGTCGCGAACTGGAATTCACCTTTTGCCAGCGTCATCAGGTCATAGGCCTGTTCAACGCGATCCCAACGGTTGTCGCGGTCCATTGCGTAGTAGCGCCCGATGATGGAGGCCACACGTCCTTTGCCAAGCGCGGCGAATTTGTTTTCAAAGGAGGCCAGTGAACCTTTTGCGCTGCGTGGTGGCGTATCACGACCGTCCAGGAAAGCGTGCAGATAGATTTTTTCTGCGCCGCGCTCAGCCGCCAGTTCAACCATCGCCATGATGTGATCTTCGTGGCTGTGTACGCCACCGGCGGAGAGCAGACCCATGATATGAACTGCTTTACCGGCCGCCACGGCTCTGTCCACCGCGCCGCAAAGTACTGGATTGTTGAAGAAGGTACGTTCTTTGATTTCAACGTCCAGACGCGTCAGGTCCTGATACACGATACGACCTGCACCCAGGTTTACGTGGCCAACTTCGGAGTTGCCCATCTGACGATCTGGCAGACCCACTTCCAGCCCGGACGCATCAATCAGGGTGTGGGGACGTTTTGCCCACAGCGCGTCCATCACCGGCGTTTTGGCGTTGAAAATGGCGTTATCCTGTTGATCTTCACGGTAGCCATAGCCATCCAGAATCACCAGTACCATAGGTTTTTTAGAAACCGACATTGCGACAACCTCATGCTCAAGAGTCAAAATTTGCGTAATTTTACTACAGCTGAATCGATCAAATAGCCGCAGAAGATCAAAGAAAGCGCAGGGGCAAGGTGCTTAGCGGACGCTTTTGAGGCAATTTTTTAGGTGGCAGGCCTCAGAAAATGGATTAGGTTATGGTCGCTGGCTGTATTTGCCACAACGCACAGGTATACTCCTGTCCTGGTTTTTTTAATCACTAAGTCGGAGTAGTTACCCTCCATGCAAGAAATTATGCAATTCGTTAGCCGCCATCCGGTTCTGAGCATCGCGTGGATTGGCCTGCTGGCTGCTGTGCTGTTCACCACATTTAAAGGCCTGACGTCTAAGATTAAGGTTATCACCCGTGGTGAAGCGACGCGTCTGATTAACAAAGAAGATGCCGTCGTGGTCGATCTGCGTCAGCGTGACGATTTCCGTAAAGGTCACATTGCTGGTGCTATCAACCTGTTACCTGCTGAAATCAAAGCGAACAACGTTGGCGAGCTTGAGAAACATAAAGCCCAGCCGATTATCGTTGTTGACGCGACCGGTATGCAGGCGCAGGAATCTGCCAGCGCGCTGCATAAAGCAGGCTTCGAAAACGTAACGGTTCTGAAAGAAGGTATTTCCGGCTGGAGCGGGGAAAATCTTCCTTTGGTTCGCGGTAAATAAGGAGTTCAGTAATGGCCAATATCGAGATCTACACCAAAGCAACGTGCCCGTTCTGCCACCGTGCAAAAGCGCTTCTGAACAGCAAAGGCGTAGCGTTCAAAGAACTGCCGATTGACGGTGACGCGATTAAACGCGAAGAGATGATCCAACGTAGTGGTCGTACGACGGTTCCGCAGATTTTTATTGATGCGCAGCACATTGGCGGCTGTGATGACTTGTATGCGCTCGATGCCCGTGGTGGACTCGATCCGCTGCTGAGCTAAGAGACTTTAGGACAATTAAAAAGGGTTTTTCCATGTCAGAACAAAACAACACCGAAATGACTTTCCAGATCCAGCGTATCTACACCAAGGATGTCTCTTTCGAAGCGCCAAATGCGCCACACGTTTTCCAGAAAGATTGGCAGCCAGAGGTTAAACTTGATCTTGATACCGCATCTACCCAACTGGCGGATGACGTGTATGAAGTCGTACTGCGTGTGACTGTTACTGCCTCTCTGGGCGAAGAGACTGCATTCCTGTGTGAAGTTCAGCAGGGCGGCATCTTCTCCATCGGCGGCATCGAAGGCAACCAGATGGCGCACTGCCTGGGTGCATACTGCCCGAACATTCTATTCCCGTATGCTCGCGAATGCATCACCAGCCTGGTTTCTCGCGGTACATTCCCGCAACTGAACCTTGCGCCAGTTAACTTTGATGCGCTGTTCATGAACTATCTGCAGCAGCAAGCTGGCGAAGGTACTGAACAACATCAGGATGCCTGATGAGCACTCTTAATGCGTCAATGACTGTGATCGGTGCCGGCTCATACGGCACCGCTCTTGCCATCACGCTGGCAAGAAATGGTCACGAAGTGGTTCTCTGGGGCCACGACCCAAAACATATCGCGACGCTGCAACGCGACCGTTGCAACGTGGCGTTCCTCCCGGACGTTCCGTTCCCAGACTCCCTGCACCTTGAAAGTGACCTTGCGACCGCGCTGGCGGCCAGCCGCAACATTCTGATTGTGGTGCCGAGCCATGTGTTTGGCGAAGTGCTGCGTCAGATCAAGCCGCTGATGCGCCCTGATGCGCGCATTGTATGGGCCACCAAAGGGCTGGAAGCCGAAACCGGACGCCTGTTGCAGGATGTCGCCCGCGAAGCGCTGGGTGATGACATCCCGCTGGCGGTTATCTCGGGGCCGACGTTTGCTAAAGAGCTGGCCGCTGGCCTGCCGACGGCGATCTCACTGGCATCAACCGATCAGGCCTTCTCCGACGATCTTCAGCATCTGCTGCACTGCGGTAAAAGCTTCCGCGTTTACAGCAACCCCGATTTTATCGGCGTACAGCTGGGCGGTGCGGTGAAGAACGTGATTGCGATCGGCGCCGGAATGTCCGATGGGATTGGCTTTGGTGCCAACGCACGTACCGCACTGATTACGCGCGGCTTAACCGAGATGTCCCGCCTTGGCGCAGCACTGGGTGCCGATCCGACCACCTTCATGGGCATGGCGGGCCTGGGCGATCTGGTGCTGACCTGTACCGACAACCAGTCCCGTAACCGCCGCTTTGGCATGATGCTCGGTGAGGGCATGGATGTGAAAGGCGCGCAGGAGAAGATTGGTCAGGTGGTTGAAGGCTATCGCAATACCAAAGAAGTTCGCGAATTGGCGCACCGTTTTGGTGTCGAAATGCCAATAACCGAGGAAATTTATCAGGTATTGTATTGCGGAAAAAATGCGCGCGAGGCAGCATTGACCTTATTAGGTCGTTCGCGCAAGGATGAGCGCAGCAGTAACTAGTCGCAGGGATTCTTGTTAGCACTATGACCCGGCCAGCACAGAACTGGCCGGTCATTAACATGTCGTCTGGAGTAAGCAATGCCGTGTGAAGAACTGGATATCGTCTGGAACAATATTAAAGCTGAAGCCCGGGCTTTGGCTGACTGCGAGCCAATGCTGGCCAGTTTCTATCATGCGACGCTACTCAAGCACGAAAACCTCGGCAGCGCCCTGAGCTATATGCTCGCCAATAAACTGGCTTCCTCGATTATGCCCGCCATCGCCATTCGTGAAGTGGTGGAAGAGGCCTATGCCGCTGACCCTGAAATGATCGCTTCTGCTGCCTGTGATATCCAGGCCGTGCGCACGCGTGACCCGGCGGTGGACAAATACTCTACGCCGTTGCTGTATCTGAAGGGCTTTCATGCCTTGCAGGCTTATCGCATCGGCCACTGGCTGTGGAATGAAGGCCGCCGCGCGCTGGCTATCTTCCTGCAAAACCAGGTTTCCGTGACCTTCCAGGTGGATATTCACCCGGCCGCGAAAATTGGCCGCGGGATCATGCTTGACCATGCCACCGGCATTGTCGTCGGTGAAACCGCGGTGATTGAAGATGACGTTTCGATTCTGCAGTCGGTCACGTTAGGCGGCACCGGTAAAACCAGCGGCGATCGCCATCCGAAAATCCGTGAAGGGGTGATGATTGGCGCGGGCGCCAAGATCCTCGGCAACATCGAAGTGGGTCGTGGTGCGAAGATTGGCGCCGGTTCGGTTGTTCTGCAGCCTGTTCCGCCGCACACGACCGCCGCTGGCGTACCGGCTCGTATTGTCGGTAAACCAGACAGCGACAAACCGTCGATGGATATGGATCAGCACTTCAACGGTATTCACCATACGTTTGAGTATGGTGACGGTATTTAACTTCTGAGAATGGCGCCCGGGTATCCCAGCTGGCGCCATGCTTCATACACCACCACCGACACCGCATTTGACAGGTTCATGCTGCGGCTGTCCGGCATCATCGGAATACGAATCTTCTGCTCAGCGGGCAGAGCATCAAGAATGGTGGCCGGCAGGCCGCGCGTTTCCGGGCCAAACATCAGATAATCACCGTCCTGATAGCGCACGGCGCTATGTGCCGGCGTACCTTTGGTGGTCAGGGCGAACATGCGCTGTGGGTTTTCGCTTTCCAGAAACGCGGCGTAATCATGATGGCGAACCACGGCCGTAAATTCATGATAATCCAGCCCCGCGCGGCGCAGACGTTTGTCGTCCCACGTAAAACCCATCGGCTCGATGATATGCAGACGAAAACCGGTGTTGGCGCACAGGCGGATAATATTGCCGGTATTCGGCGGAATTTCTGGTTCGAATAAAACGATGTTAAGCATGCTGCCCCCTTAATTGCGGGGGCAGAATAGCAGAAACCGGGCCGCTTATGCGACGCCGAGATCCTGCGAGCGGCAACGCAGCATTTTGTAGAAGGTTGCCGCGGCCGCCAGCAGGGCGGGCAGGCTAAGGATCATCAAAATACTGTCTGCCTGCCACTGCATTGAGAGAAGCTGCGCGCTGGTCATGGTGCCCGCCACGCCACCAAAGCGGCCAATGCCCTGCATCCAGGCAATGCCCGTTGCGCGACACTCGGTAGGATAAAAGGTGGCTGCCAGCGTCTGCATTCCCGATTGCGCGCCGTTCATCGCGATCCCCATCAGGAAAATCAAGCCGCCAAACAGGGCGATATGGTTATGTTCAATGCCGAGCGCCAGAATGAGCAGCATGGTCAGGACAAAGCCACCTGCGACCACTTTGTGTGCCTCCCAGCGATCCATCATCCAGCCCGCGAGAAGGATGCCTGCGGTACCGCCGAAGGTGAACAGCGAGGTGAGCCATGCGGATTCCGCGAGGGGATAGCCCATCCCCAGCATCAGTGTCGGCATCCAGCTAAGCAGAACGTAATAAATCACCAGCCCCATAAAATAGGTTACCCATAGCATCAGGGTACCAGGCAGCCAGGGCTGTGAAAACAGCTGTGCTACGCTCCCTTTTTTGGCGGCGACCCGATCCTCTGCGAGGAAGAAACCGGTGACGCCATCGAGGGTCGTGCGGGCGAAACGGCTGGCGATACGGCGGATCTGCATCACGTCTGTCCCGCGCTGCACCAGGTATTTCACCGATTCCGGTAAAAAAAGCATCAGCAGCAGCGTTAATATCAGCGGTGCTATCGCGCCGGTCAGCAGTACGCTTCGCCAGCCATGATGCGGGATAAGCCAGGACGATATCGCCCCACCGCCGGCCGCGCCCAGCGGGAAGCCGCAGTACATGGTATTAATCGCCATGGCGCGACAGCGCTGAGGGGCAAACTCTGAGATGAGGGTGATGGCGTTCGGCATGGCGGCACCCAGCCCCAGGCCCGTCAGAAACCGCCATAGCGTCAGGGTGTTAAGGCTTTGTGCCCAGGCCGTCCCCAGGCTTGAAAGGCCGAAGAACAGACAAGAAAAGACCAGTACGCGCTTGCGGCCTATCCGGTCCGATACCGGGCCTGCGACCAGCGCTCCCAGCGACAGCCCGAGCAGTGCTGCGCTCAGTACCGGTCCCAGATCCTGTTTGTGTATGCCCCATTCCGCCGACAGCGTGGGCGCAATGTAGCCCATTGCTGCGGTATCGAAACCATCGATCGCCAGCACCAGAAAGCCCAGCACGATGAGCACCCAGTGAAACCCGGAAAAGGGACTGTCGTCGATCACCTGCTGAATATCCACCTGACCTGAATATCTCATACGCTCCCCTCTGATGTGATGGTGTTTTTGTGTTCTTGTATTTGCTTGTCTATACAATTGCGTGCGGCACAGGTATGTCAAATTTTCTTATCCAATATGTTACCTAGATGTTATTTTTGACAAAAAAAAGCGCCCGAGGGGAGTTCGGACGCGAGGAGAGGGGGAAGGGGTATCAGACGGGCGTCAGGCTGCGTCACCCTGGGCAAGCGGTGCCAGTGCGACGGGTAATTTACCCAACTCCTGCACCAGGGAGTCCTTGCTGATTTCGCGAATCGTTTTTGCGCCGGTCAACGTCATCGCCACTTTCATCTCTTTTTCGATCAGGTTGAGCAGATTCGCCACCCCTGCCTGACCAGCCGTAGCCAGTGCATAAAGATATGCGCGTCCGAGCAATACGCTGTCTGCGCCAAGGGCAATCATACGCACCACGTCAAGCCCGTTGCGGATACCGCTGTCGGCGAGGATAGCGATATCACCTTTCACCGCATCGGCAATCGCCGGCAGTGCGCGTGCGGAAGAGAGTACCCCATCAAGCTGACGTCCGCCGTGGTTAGAGACCACAATACCGTCAGCGCCAAAGCGCACGGCATCGCGGGCATCTTCCGGGTCGAGGATCCCTTTGATCACCATCGGGCCGTCCCAGAATTCGCGGATCCACTCCAGGTCTTTCCACGAGATGGACGGATCGAAATTATTCGCCAGCCAGCCGATGTAATCTTCCAGCCCGGTGGGTTTACCGAGATAGGCCGAGATATTCCCCAGATCGTGCGGGCGACCATTCACACCGACATCCCAGGCCCATTGCGGGTGCGTTACCGCCTGCCAGTAGCGACGCAGGGCAGCATTTGGGCCGCTCATCCCGGAGTGGGCATCACGGTAACGGGCGCCAGGCGTCGGCATATCAACGGTAAAGACCAACGTTGAACAGCCCGCGGCTTTGGCACGCTCCAGCGCATTGCGCATAAAGCCGCGATCGCGCAGGACGTACAGCTGGAACCACATCGGACGCTGGAGGGTCGGGGCCACTTCTTCAATCGGGCAGACGGAGACGGTGGAGAGGGTAAACGGAATACCTTTGGCATCCGCCGCCGCTGCCGCCTGGACTTCACCCCGGCGGGCGTACATGCCGCACAAACCGACTGGTGCAAGGGCCACCGGCATGGAAAGCGTTTCGTTAAACAGCGTTGTCTCAAGGCTCAGCTCAGACATATCTTTCAGCACGCGCTGGCGCAGCGCTACTTCCGACAGATCTTCCACGTTGCGGCGCAGGGTGTATTCGGCATATGCCCCACCGTCGATATAGTGGAACAGGAACGGCGGCAAAATGCGCTGCGCCGCGGCGCGATAGTCACTGGCTGCTGAAATAATCATGCTTTGTTCTCCCTGGAAATATCACTGTCGCCAGGCAGACGGGTAATACGCGCCTGTCGGGCCTGATCTTCATCGAATCGTTTTATGGTGGTGTGCACGAACCCCAGATGCGCCATCATCGCTTTGCGCGCGGCCTCAGCATCTCCGGCCAGAATGGCGTTGAGTACCGCCTCGTGCTGTTCGGTCAGTTGGGCAAATACCGGCGGGACCAGATACATACGCTGGCGGCTCTGCTTCACGGAGGATTGCAGCAGGTCGAAGAAACCGCGCATGGTCTGGAGCAGAACGACGTTGTGCGACGCTTCGGCAATCGCCAGATGAAACCGCACGTCCGCCTGCGAGGCGATGTCCGGGTCGCTGCTTTGGGTGGCGTCAAAGCAGGCTTTGAGCTTCTCTTTGTCGGCTTCAGTGGCCCGCATGGCCGCATGCCAGGCGGTACTGGTTTCGATGGCGTGCCGCGCTTCAATGATGTCGAAGCTGTAGTCCGGGTCGTTTTCCATCAGCGTTTTAAGCGGCTGCACGATGTTTTGCTCGGACCAGTCATCGTGCTGCCAGCGGACAAAGGTGCCGCCGCCCCGACGGCTTACCAGTACCCCTTCGCTGACCAGCGTCGCCAGCGCCTCACGCAGGGAGTTACGAGATACACCCAGTTGGGCGGCGAGCTGGCGCTCGGCGGGCAATTTCATGCCCGCTTCCAGCTGTTGTTCTTCAATCAGCGCCCGTACGCGAGAGGCAATCTCGTCGGACAGGCGTCTGGGCATGACTATCATGGGATCATCCAGGTTAAGACATAGGCCTGCAGGGTCGTGATCACCCCGACCATACAGGTGAATATCAGGCTGTGTTTCACGGTAAAGCGGAACAGGTCCGACTCTTTACCGACCAGTCCCACCGCCGCACAGGCAATGGCGATGGATTGCGGTGAGATCATCTTGCCGGTCACGCCGCCGGTAGTATTGGCGGCCACCAGAAGGATGTCCGACACGCCAATCTGCTGGGCTGCCGTCGCCTGCAGGGCCGCAAACAGGGCGTTAGATGAGGTATCTGAACCGGTCAGGAACACCCCCAGCCAGCCGAGGAACGGCGAGAAGAACGTGAAGGCGTGGCCGGTATGCGCCAGCGCAAGCGCCAGTGTCGATGACAGGCCGGAATAGTTCGAGATAAACGCGAACGCCAGCACCATGCCGATGGAGTAGATCGGCAGCATCAGCTCCTTAATGGTAGCCGCAAAAGTCTGTACTGCAGCCGCTGGCTTCATGCGTAACCACACCACAGACAGGATAGCGGCAAACAGGATTGCGGTGCCGGTTGCTGAGAACCAGTCAAATTTATACACCGCGGCATACGGCGTGGCGGCGTGCACCACGGGCGGCATGCGGGCGACCATCTTGTCGAGGAACGGCACGGAGATGTTAATGACCATCTCATACAGTGCGCCACCCGGTGCGAACAGGGCCTTAAACGGTGGAATACTCCAGAGCGTAACCGTGGCGGTCAGGAACAGGAACGGAGACCATGCGCGAATGATTTGTCCCGCGGTATAACCGGTACGTGCCAGGGTTTGATCGACGTGTGAAGCACCCATATCGGCGAAACGGAAGATGCGTACCGGCTGCCAGCGTTTCAGGAACAGCGTCAGGCAGACCAGCGACACCAGTGAAGAGATAATGTCCGGCAATTCGGGGCCGAGGAAATTCGAGCTGAGATACTGGGCAATGGCAAACGAGCCGCCAGCGACGACCACCGCAGGCCATGTCTCTTTCACGCCGCGCCAGCCATCCATAATCGCCATGATCCAGAACAGCACGATGATGGTCAGGAACGGCAGCTGACGGCCAACCATCTGGCCAATTTCAAAGCTGTCCAGACCGGTGACCTGCCCGGCGACCAGAATCGGGATCCCCATCGCACCAAACGCCACCGGCGCGGTGTTAACGATCAGACAAAGACCTGCGGCGTAAAGCGGGTTGAACCCCAGCCCGACTAACAGCGCCGCGGTGATGGCAACTGGTGCGCCAAACCCGGCCGCCCCTTCCAGAAAAGCCCCGAAGGAGAAACCGACAATCAGCATCTGCAAACGCTGGTCCGGGGTAATGGAAAGTATCGATGAGCGGATAATGTCGAACTGCCCGGTTTTCACCGAGATTTTGTAGACAAAGACCGCCGCGATGATGATCCACGCAATCGGCCACAGGCCGTAGAAGAAACCATAGACGACGGAGGCCAGCGCGCGATCAACCGGCATTTTATAGAAGAACAGTGCCACCATCAGCGCAATGGCAACGGTGTACGTCGCGGCCAGGTATCCCTTCAGCTTGAGCTTAATCAGCGCAAAGAAGAAGAACAGGATCGGAAGCGATGCGATCAGGCTCGACAGCCAGATATTGCCAGCCGGATCGTAGTTTTGTTGCCAGAGGCTCATGCAGGTCTCCTGAGGACCAGACAGTCTGCGTAGCGGGTGAGTCTCCGCTCATCTCTGCGTCACAAACTGTGTAAAAGTGGTCCTGCCAATATTGTGTTGTAGGGTGAATGACAATAAATGGTTAACCAGTTGTTATGAGTCAGCAATGATTTTGTGAGGGGAATTAGTGGAATTGTGAACCAGGAAAGTGATTACCGGGAGATTGGTTGGGCCAATTTTAAGCGGTGAGGGGGGCGACGCGGTATGGTTTTCGCCCTCTCGCCTGGGAGAGAGGGCAGGGGACGATCAAAACGCGGTCTTACAAAAACCCGTCATCTCTTTCAGACCCATTTCGCGACCAAGCTCGGTCATGGGATGAACCACCACCAGGCCACGGACGCTTTTCTTCAGCTTGCCCATGTCGGCCTGCTCTTTTTTAGTGATGGCGCGACGGTGCGGCATGCTCAACAGCTTTTGGGCTTCGTTGCTCAGCTTCTGGCCTTTGACTTCGCGCAGACGCTCGATTTCCGCTTCAAGCTTCTCACTCTCTTTCTCCAGCTCGGCATACTTCTCGGCGGACTCAACCAGTGAGAGACCAGCCATCTGGTGGCGGATCAGATCCAGGCGGTCGCTCAGGCGTTTAATTTCGTTCTTTTCGACTTCTTTCATGACAAATAACTCTGAAAACGGGGAATTTACAGGGAAGGATACACCAATGTGAGCAGGCTTACTTCTGAAACGCTTTTTTTAAGCTGATTCGGGAAATCAGCTCAGTCAGGGAAAGGACCATTGTGGAACGGACAACCTGTTGATAACGCAGCTTTTGCATCGCGTACAGCTCAGGGTCACTGTTATCAAAATGGGGAGCAGGGGGAAGCGCGGAGACGCAGTGTAGCTCGCCGAAGGGGCCAAGGATCTCATCATCGGTAAAGGTGTACTCATTACCGTCATGATTTAACTCTTCGCGCAGTGCCATCAGCAGCTCGGCATCTTCATACTCTTGTCGGTTCAACACGCCAAGACCATAAATCAGCTTCAGACGTACCGATAAATCGCCCAGCGGTCCGTCTCCGTCCAGTAACGGTTCTACAGCATATTTTACCGCGTAGTCGTCTTTGCGAAACACCTGAAGTACCAGAATATTCACCGCCTCGGTTAGCAACTCGACGGCGGCAATCAGGAAACTTCGTACGGTTTTGCCAGCATTCAGACGCTCAAGCACACGATTTTCAAAGGCCTGGGTTTGTTCCATTATTGCCTGCATATCTGACAATCTGTTATTTGGGCGCAGGCTATCCTGCGCCGCACTCTGCATCATTTGATTGCGTTGTAAGCGTTCACCGCCTCCACAACCACGTCGCTGTTGGCATCCAGACCAGAGATCTGCGCCAGCGCACCCTGCGGGCCTTTATCGTTAATCAGCTGAGCCAGCTCCTGCGCCTGTGGATCCTGTTCGCTGCGGTAATGCATCGCGGCGGCAATCCCTTTCACCAGGTTGGCGTGCGCAAGACCATACTCCAGCGTGCCCAGCAGCGGTTTAATCAGGCGATCGCCCGCGCTCAGTTTACGCAGTGGCTGACGGCCTACGCGCTCAACGTCATCTTTCAGATACGGGTTTTCAAAACGACCGAGGATTTTCTGGATGTATGCTGCATGTTTCTCAGCATCAAAACCGTAGCGTTTGATCAGCACCGCGCCGCTCTCTTCCATTGCCCCTTTAACCACCGCACGGATGCTCTCATCGAGGATCGCGTCACGAATGGTCTGATGACCGGCCAATTTTCCGAGGTACGCGGTTATAGCATGCCCGGTGTTCAGCGTGAAGAGTTTACGTTCGACAAAGGCCATCAGGTTATCGGTTAATTCCATCCCCGGAATGGTTGGCAGCGCGCCTTTAAACTGGGTTTTATCGACGATCCACTCGCTGAAGGTTTCCACGGTCACTTCCAGCGGATCGTGGGTGGCGGATTCTGACGGCGGAACGATACGGTCAACGGCGGAATCCACAAAGCCGACGTGCGCTTCCACCCAGGCTTTATCTTCGTCCGCGACGGCGGCGAGCACATGGCCTTTCAGCTGCGTGGTGCCGCGCACCATGTTTTCACAGGCGATGATGTTCAGCGGTGTGTCGATGCCCTGCGCTTTACGTTTTGCCAGGCCTTTCGCCACCGCAGGGGCAATGCGCTCAAGCACCACCGGACCAACGGCCGTGGTCACCAGATCGACACTGGCGATGAGGTCGATAACGTCTTCGCCAATGCTGCTTACCGCATTAACGCCAGACACCGTCTCAACCTGCTCGTTTTCGCCTACCACGTGTACCTGATAGCTATGACGGGCATTCAGGGCATCCAGGACTACCTGATTCACATCGGCGAATGTCAGCGTAATGCCTGCGTCTGCCAGCAGTTTACCGATAAAGCCACGACCGATATTACCTGCGCCAAAATGTAATGCTTTCATAGTATTAACCTTAATCAATGTTTTTACCCGAGAGGGCTGGGGTGAGGCTTTGCCCTCACCCTAACCCTCTCCCCACAGGGGGAGAGGGAAGAGGTTCCGTTACTTGTTCAACAGCGCCAGCACTTCTTCCACGCTGGTGGTGTTGGCCAGACGTTCAATGACAGAGTCGTCATCCAGCGCGTTGGTCAGGCTGGTAATCACCTGGATGTGCTCGTTGTTGCGAGCGGCGATACCAATCACCAGGCGGGCGATGTCGTCTTCTTCTTCACCGAAGCGTACACCATCCGGATACTGACAGAACACCACGCCGGTTTTCAGTACGCGGTCTTTCGCTTCAACCGTACCGTGTGGAACCGCAATGGATTCACCCAGATAGGTTGGGGTCAGCTTTTCACGCTCCAGCATCGCGTCAACGTATTCAGGCTGCACGTAGCCGCCTTTCACCAGCTGTTCACCGGCAAAGCGAATCGCCTCTTCCTTGTGGGACGCCGTGCGGCCCAGGAAGATGTTTTCTGCGCCCAGGCGGAACAGGTGGCTGTCGTTCGCGTCAAAGCTGTCTTTCAGGCTGTCGCGGACTTTGACTTCGTTATCTTCATGACGCTGCGCGGCCACCAGACGTTCGGTCAGGTTGGTGTACAGGCCGCTGTCCAGGAAGTTGGTCAGCGAAATGTGCTGTGCCTGAGGAACCTGACGCATCGCACGTTCGGTCAGATCGCGGTGCGTAATCACCAGGTCAACATCTGCAGGCAGGCTGTTGATGGCGCTGTTGGTGACGGAGATGTTGGTCAGACCCGCATCCTGCACTTTCTTACGCAGCACGCCGGCACCCATGGCGCTGGAACCCATACCCGCGTCACAGGCCACGATGATTTTACGTACGTGGCTCAGGTCGTTAGAGACATCGCCCGCCGCCAGCGGCGTTGCGCCTTTTGATTCGGCTTTCATGTCATGCATACGACGGGTTGCCGCTTCGATATCGTCATCTTCTTTCACTTTGCTGGTTTTCAGCAGGATAGAAGAGACCACGAAGGAGACGGCCATTGCCGCACAGATGGCTGCGATGTTAGCGAAATAGGCACCTTTCGGGGTCATCGCCAGGACCGCCAGGATGGAGCCTGGAGAGGCCGGAGAAACCAGACCACCGCCCAGCACGCTCAGGGTGAACACGCCCGTCATACCGCCGAGGATAACGGCCAGGATCAGACGTGGGTTCATCAGCACGTAAGGGAAGTAAATTTCGTGGATACCGCCCAGGAAGTGGATGATAGCCGCACCGCCCGCAGACTGTTTCGCACTGCCGCGTCCAAAGAACATGTACGCCAGCAGAACACCCATGCCCGGGCCCGGGTTGGCTTCAATCAGGAAGAAGATGGACTTGCCGAGGTCATGAGACTGCTGAATGCCCAGCGGTGAGAAGATACCGTGGTTAATGGCGTTGTTGAGGAACAGGATTTTCGCCGGTTCAACAAAGATAGACGCCAGCGGCAGCATGTCGTGCGCAACCATGAAGTTAACGCCTGCCGCCAGAACTTTGGACAGCACTTCAACCGCAGGGCCAATGCCGAGGAACGCCAGAATCGCGAGGATCATACCGATGATGCCCGCAGAGAAGTTGTTCACCAGCATTTCGAAGCCGGATTTGATCTTACCATCAACCCAGACGTCGAATTTCTTAATTGCCCAGCCGCCCAGAGGGCCAGCAATCATTGCACCGAGGAACATCGGCATATCCGCACCGACGATAACCCCCATCGTCGTGATGGCACCCACAACGCCACCACGGTCTCCACCCACCAGACGACCCCCGGTAAACCCGATAAGCAGCGGCAGCAGGTAGGTAATCATTGGGCCAACAAGTTTCGCCAGCGTTTCGTTAGGCAACCACCCTGTCGGAATGAACAACGCAGTGATGATACCCCACGCGATAAACGCGCCGATATTTGGCATCACCATATTGCTGAGGAAACGACCAAAGCTTTGAACTTTGATCTTGAAATCGGATGACATAAAACACCCCTTCTTCTGTTTACGCTTAGGCTTGCGGCCCGAGGTTTATTGTTAATGAGGCGGCAGAGGTAGCCGGGCCCTGTTCTGATGCTGTGAAATCTGGCACTGAATCGTTCAACTGTCCAGACGACGGAAATTTGTGTGATATGAATCACGTAAATGTAGGGGGTGCAGATATGAATGAAGTGATCTTCGTCACAAAAATGGTGGATAAAAAAAATACGATGGCGATAAATAAAGCAAAAACCACCCACTTCTGTGATGTAAATCACATTTGGTTGTCGTGAGTTTGTTTCTGGATTGTGACTAATTTCACAAAAAATTTTTATGCAGAATTCTCCGGATGTGATCGGCGACAAATTCTGCCTGGCGATTCAACGCCAGGATGTCATGAAGTCACACATAAAGCTAAAAAATGACTTTTCATGTGTGGTATGGCGAAAAGCAATAAGGTACGTTACGCTCATATTGTAAGGTTAAGTCTATTATTATTCAGGATATATTTTGACACGCTTATAAACTTGCATGGAGATATTATAAAAAACGATACTCCCCGGCTCTGAAATATAAGTACACCTCGTATTTATAAAAAATTAATTAGGTTGCGTACCGTTTTATTAATTTAATGAGTTGACGTTGTTTAAGTGAGGAGAATATGTTTCTCAACTATTTTGCGCTGGGCGTATTGATTTTTGTATTTCTGGTTCTTTTTTACGGAATCATCGCCATCCATGATATTCCTTATAATATGGCCAAAAAACGGAATCATCCCCATGCGGATGCCATTCATACGGCGGGATGGATTAGCCTGTTTACGCTCCATGCGATTTGGCCGTTCCTGTGGATTTGGGCCACGTTGTACCGCGAAGATCGCGGCTGGGGGATGCAGAACCACATCTCAAAACCTGATGAGGTCCCGGGTATGGATGCTCTGACTAAACGTGTGGCCGAATTAGAACAAAAACTGGCAGCGGTACCTCCCACGGCTGACAAGAACACGCTGGAGCACTAATCATGGATCTGCTGATTATTTTGACCTATGTGGCCTTTGCCTGGGCCATTTTTAAAATATTCCGTATTCCGGTAAACCAGTGGACCCTCGCGACCGCAACATTAGGCGGGGTGTTTATTGTCGCCGGGCTTATCCTGTTGATGAACTATAACCATCCCTATACCTTTACGGCGCAAAAAGCGGTTATTTCCATTCCGATTACGCCGCAGGTTACTGGGGTAGTGAGTGAAGTTACCGATAAAAATAACCAGCTAATTAAAAAAGGCGAAGTGTTATTTAAACTTGATCCGGGCCGCTATCAGGCGCGCGTTGACAGACTGCAGGCCGACCTGGTCACCGCCACGCACAATATCGACAATCTCAAAGCGCAGCTTGCGGAAGCGGTCGCCAATACCACGCGCGTGTCCGCTGAACGTGACCGCCTGTATAAAGATTACCAGCGCTACCTGAAAGGCAGCCGGGCAAAGGTTAACCCGTTCTCTGAAAGCGATATCGACAACGCACGGCAAAACTATCTGGCGCAGGATGCGCTGGTAAAAGGCTCGGTGGCTGAACAGACGCAAATACAAAGTCAGTTAGACAGTATGGTCAACGGTGAGCAATCCCAGGTTGCTTCCCTGCGTGCTCAGCTTGCTGAAGCGAAATACAACCTGGATCAGACCGTGGTGCGTGCGCCGAGCAATGGCTATATCACGCAGGTGCTTATTCGTCCGGGGACCTATGCTGCCGCGCTGCCGCTGCGCCCGGTCATGGTCTTTATTCCTGAACAGAAACGCCAGATTGTGGCCCAGTTCCGTCAGAACTCGCTGCTGCGTCTGAAGCCGGGCGACGAAGCGGAAGTGGTCTTCAACGCGCTGCCGGGCCAGGTCTTCTCCGGCAAGCTCACCAGTATTCTGCCGGTGGTGCCGGGGGGGTCATACCAGGCGCAGGGTGCGCTGCAGTCACTGACCGTGATCCCTGGCACCGATGGCGTATTAGGCACTATCGAGCTGGAGCCGAATGCTGATGTCGATGCGCTGCCCGACGGCATTTATGCTCAGGTGGCGGTCTATTCGGATCACTTTGCTCACGTCTCGGTAATGCGTAAGGTGCTGCTGCGTATGACCAGCTGGATGCACTACCTCTATCTCGATCACTAACCCCTTCAGGGCAGGAATGCGACACGCATACCTGCCCTTTTTTCATCGCTTGATCCATACTGACTTTTTTCGGCATCAAGGATCAGGCAATGAAACTTATCGGCAGCTACACCAGTCCCTTCGTGCGAAAAATCTCGATTCTCCTGCTGGAGAAAGGGATTGAATTCGAGTTCGTCAATGAACAGCCTTATCACGCTGAAAACGGTGTGGCACAGTACAACCCGCTGGGAAAAGTGCCGGCGCTGGTAACAGACGAAGGCCAGTACTGGTTTGATTCCCCCATTATTGCGGAGTACATCGAGCTGCTCGGCGTGGCCCCGGCGATGTTACCGGCCGATCCAAACGCGGCCCTGGCAATGAAGCAAATTGAAGCGCTGGCCGACGGTATTATGGATGCGGCGTTAACGTCCGTGCGCGAGCAGGCAAGACCCGCCGCCCAGCAGTCTGAAACGGAACTGTTACGCCAGCGTGAAAAAATCAGCCGCAGCCTGGACTGGTGCGAACAGCTTATCCGGGAGGGAAAAATTCAACCCGATAGCCTGAACCTGGCAACGATAGCCATTGCCTGCGCCATCGGTTATCTCAATTTCCGCCGCGTTTCCCCCGGCTGGTGCGTCGACCGTCCATTGCTGGTGAAGCTTGCAGAAACACTCTTTCAGCGCGAGAGCTTTGCCCGTACCGAACCGCCAAAGGCTTGATGCGGGTTATAACACTTCGCAGCAGGAGGCGGTACAATCCCTTCTTATGTTGACTCCCTCTCCCGTCGGGAGGGGGGATGATATTTACTCGCCAGGCGCTTTCATGACAACTCATCACTCCCTGTACAGCCAGATCCCTGCAACCGACCGTCTTCTTCGCGAGCCGCGCGTGCATGCTGCCGTTGCGCGGTTCGGCCATACTGCGACGGTTGAAATATTACGTCTGCTTCAGGACGAAGCCCGCAGCCATATTCAGACAGAAAATGCATTGCCGGACTGGTGTGCGGCGTGGGGGCAGGAAGTGGAGCTGAGGCTCGAGGAGAAAGCACAAAGCGCGTTACGCCCGGTCATCAACCTGACGGGAACCGTGCTGCACACCAACCTTGGTCGCGCTCAACAGGCAGAAGAGGCCGTCGCTGCGGTCGTGCAGGCCATGCGTTCCCCCGTGACGCTTGAGTACGATCTGGACGGCGCAGGGCGCGGACATCGCGATCGGGCGCTGGCGGACCTGCTCTGCGAGCTGACCGGCGCGGAAGATGCCTGCATCGTGAATAACAACGCGGCGGCGGTACTGTTAATGCTGGCAGCGACCGCCAGCGGTAAAGAGGTGGTGGTTTCCCGTGGCGAGCTGGTCGAGATTGGCGGTGCGTTTCGCATTCCGGATGTTATGCGCCAGGCGGGCTGTACCCTGCATGAAGTGGGCACCACCAACCGCACGCATGCAAAAGATTATCGCGCGGCAGTAAATGAAAATACCGGGCTGCTGATGAAGGTCCACACCAGTAATTACCAGATAGCCGGATTCACAAAAACCGTTGAAGAGGCGGAGCTGGCGGAGCTGGGCCGTGAGCTGGGTGTGCCAGTGGTGGCCGACCTCGGTAGCGGTTCGCTGGTCGATCTGAGCCAGTACGGTCTGCCAAAAGAGCCCATGCCGCAGGAGATGATTGCGGCGGGCGTCAGTCTCGTGAGTTTCTCCGGCGACAAACTGCTTGGCGGCCCGCAGGCGGGGATTATCGTGGGTAAACGTGCGCTTATTGCGAAGCTGCAGCAGCACCCGCTCAAGCGTGCACTGCGAGCCGATAAAATGACGCTTGCTGCGCTGGAAGCGACGCTGCGCCTTTATCTCCACCCGGAAAAACTGGCTGAACGTCTGCCCACGCTGCGCCTGCTGGCCCGTGATGCCGCCTCAATTCGCGCCCAGGGTGAACTGCTCTTGCCACACGTTGCGCCGCACTACCCCGATTTTGACGTGCGCCTTGAAGCTTGTCAGTCGCAGATCGGCAGCGGTTCACTGCCGGTGGACAGGCTGCCCAGCGCGGCGCTCACATTTACACCCCGTGACGGACGCGGCAGCCAGCTTGACGCTTTGTCGGCGCGCTGGCGTGCCTTGCCAGCACCGGTTATCGGGCGCATTTACGATGGCCGAATGTGGCTGGATCTACGCTGTCTTGAAGATGAAGCGCGATTTCTGGAGATGCTGTTGAAATGATTATTGCCACCGCCGGTCACGTCGACCACGGAAAAACCACCTTATTACAGGCCCTGACCGGGGTGAATGCCGATCGTCTGCCGGAAGAGAAAAAACGCGGCATGACCATCGATCTGGGCTATGCCTACTGGCCTCAGCCTGATGGCCCGGTGCTGGGTTTTATTGATGTACCGGGACACGAGAAGTTTCTTTCTAACATGCTGGCGGGCGTCGGTGGCATCGATCATGCTCTGCTGGTGGTGGCTTGTGATGACGGCGTGATGGCGCAAACGCGTGAACATCTGGCAATTTTACAGCTGACGGGCAACCCGCAGCTGACCGTTGCGCTGACCAAAGCTGACCGCGTCGATGAGGCGCGACTCAACGCGGTGCGTGAAACCGTGCAGGCGACCTTGCGGGAGTATGGATTTGCCGATGCGCCATTGTTCGTCACCGTGGCGACAGAAGGGCGCGGTATTGACGAACTTCGCCACCATTTGCAGCAGCTTACTTCACGCGAGCATGCCAGCCATCATCGTTTCCGTCTGGCGATCGACCGGGCCTTTACCGTTAAAGGCGCGGGGCTGGTGGTCACCGGTACCGCGCTGAGCGGTGAAGTGAACGTGGGCGATACCTTATGGCTCACGGGTGCCAACGCCCCGATGCGAGTGCGCGGTTTGCATGCGCAGAACCAGCCCGTAGAGCATGCCCATGCCGGGCAGCGGATCGCGCTCAATATTGCGGGCGATGCGGAAAAAGAGAAGCTTAACCGTGGCGACTGGCTGCTGGCCGGTGTACCGCCAGAGCCTTCTGAGCGGGCGATCGTCGCCCTGCAGACGCATGTGCCGCTGACCCAATGGCAGCCGCTGCATATCCACCACGCGGCCAGCCATATCACCGGGCGCGTGTCACTGCTGGAAAACGACTTTGCCGAACTGGTTTTCGATTCGCCACTGTGGCTCGCGGATAATGACCGTCTGGTACTGCGTGACATTTCGGCCCGGGAGACGCTGGCCGGGGCGCGGGTAGTAGCGCTCAACCCGCCGCGTCGCGGCAAGCGCAAGCCGGAGTATCTGCAATGGCTGGGAGCGCTGGCGCAGGCCGCGGATGATAAAGCCGCGTTGCTTGTTCATCTTGAGCGCGGTGCCGTCAATCTGAGCGATTTCGCATGGGCTCGTCAGCTCAGCGCGGAAGGATTACGCCTGCTGACCCAGGAGCCCGGTTTTATTCAGGCGGGTAACAATTTACTGAATGCCCCGGTCGCAGCATGCTGGCAGCGCAAGGTACTGACCACGCTCGCCACTTACCATGAACAGCATCAGGATGAACCCGGCCCGGGACGTGAACGCCTGCGACGCATGGCGTTGCCGATGGAAAACGATGCGCTGGTGCTGCTGCTGATTGAAAACATGCGCGAAAGTGGGCTGATAAAAAGCCACCACGGCTGGCTGCATCTGCCGGATCACAAAGCCGGGTTCAACGCCGGGCAAGAGGCGATATGGCAGAAAGTGGCCCCGCTGTTTGGCGACGAGCCGTGGTGGGTTCGCGATCTCGCACGTGAAACGAATACCGACGAACAGGTGATGCGCCAGGTGTTGCGCCATGCGGCGCAGCAGGGATTAATCGTCGCGATCGTGAAAGATCGTTATTACCGTAACGATCGCATTGTGGCGTTTGCTAACCTGATCCGCGAGCTGGATCAGGCGCGAGGCACGACCTGCGCAGCAGATTTCCGCGATCGGCTGAACGTCGGGCGCAAGCTGGCGATCCAGATCCTGGAATATTTCAACCGCATCGGCTTTACCCGTCGTCGTGGCAACGATCATTTATTGCGGGATTCGTTATTATTTCCTGAAACTCCGTGACCCCCGTCGTAAACACCGTTACCGGCTGGCGAGAAAATCGCCAGCCGGTACTACCCTTGTTGTACACCAACAGCAAGGAGACGATCATGACAAACAATCCTCCCTCATCGCGTATCCAGCCTGGCGAGTATGGTTTTCCCCTCAAGCTGAAGCCCCGTTATGAAAACTTTATCGGCGGCGACTGGGTTGCACCCGTCGGCGGCGAATACTATTCCAATCTGACGCCCGTTACCGGCCAGCCGCTGTGTGAAATAGCCAGCTCCGGCAAGGGGGATATCGACCTGGCACTGGACGCCGCGCACAAAGCCAAAGACAAATGGGGGCATACCTCTGTTCAGGACAGAGCGGCGATATTGTTTAAAATCGCTGACCGGATGGAACAGAACCTGGAGCTGCTGGCAACGGCGGAAACCTGGGATAACGGTAAGCCAATCCGTGAAACGATGGCGGCAGACGTGCCGCTGGCCATTGACCACTTCCGCTATTTTGCCTCCTGTATTCGCGCTCAGGAGGGCGGAATTAGCGAGGTAGACAGCGACACCGTGGCCTACCACTTCCACGAACCGCTGGGCGTGGTGGGGCAGATCATTCCGTGGAACTTCCCGTTGCTGATGGCGAGCTGGAAAATGGCTCCCGCCCTGGCGGCGGGTAACTGCATTGTGCTCAAACCGGCCCGCCTGACCCCGCTGTCAGTTCTGCTGCTGATGGAAGTCATTGGCGACCTTCTCCCGCCAGGCGTGATTAACGTGGTGAACGGGGCGGGGGGTGAGATAGGGGAATATCTGGCGACCTCAAAACGGATCGCCAAAGTCGCGTTTACCGGGTCGACGGAAGTGGGTCAGCAGATCATGCAGTACGCGACCCAGAACATCATTCCAGTGACCCTGGAGCTGGGCGGTAAATCGCCGAACATTTTCTTCGCCGACGTCATGGAGGAAGAGGATGCCTTCTTCGATAAAGCCCTGGAAGGCTTTGCGCTGTTTGCTTTTAACCAGGGTGAAGTCTGTACCTGCCCAAGCCGCGCGCTGGTGCAGGAGTCTATCTATGAGCGCTTTATGGAGCGAGCCATTCGCCGCGTCGAGTCTATCCGCAGCGGTAACCCGCTTGATAACGTGACCCAGATGGGCGCGCAGGTCTCGCACGGGCAGATGGACACTATCCTCAACTACATTGATATTGGCAAGAAAGAAGGGGCGGATGTCCTGACCGGCGGTCGGCGTAAAATGCTGGGCGGCGATCTGCAGGACGGATATTACCTGGAGCCGACGATCCTGTTCGGCAAAAACAACATGCGCGTCTTCCAGGAGGAAATTTTCGGACCGGTGCTGGCCGTCACCACCTTCAAAACGATGGAAGAGGCGCAGGAGATCGCTAACGATACGCCGTATGGCCTCGGGGCTGGCGTCTGGAGCCGCAACGGTAATCTGGCTTACAAAATGGGGCGGGGCATTCAGGCCGGGCGCGTGTGGACCAACTGCTACCACGCTTATCCGGCGCACGCGGCTTTTGGGGGCTATAAGCAGTCGGGCATCGGGCGTGAAACCCACAAGATGATGCTGGAGCATTACCAGCAGACGAAATGCCTGCTGGTGAGTTATTCCGATAAACCACTGGGGCTGTTCTAATTCTCCAGCTCAGGTTGCCCCTGGGCAGCCTGAGCAATTTGCTGACGCAGGCAGTTCAGTACGCCGTCCAGAATGTACTGCACGCGCCAGGGCTGGTATTCACGTTTGCGGAATATCGCCGTCAGGTCGAGCCACCACTCTTCCTGATGGGGGAAGCAGGGAACCAGAGAACCACTCTTAAGCTCTTTTTTCAGGCTTTCTTTCGGCGCAAAAACAATACCGAGATTATTTCGTGCCAGTTCCAGCGCCGTCTGCGTATTGTCGCAAATATAATTCCCGGTCACTCTGTAATCATATACGGTCTCGCTGCCGTGGACGCGAAAACGCCAGATGTTCGCCTCATCCACCAGCATCGAGTCTATTAAAATACAGGAGTGATTCATTAAATCTTCAGGTCCGGTTAAGGGGTGGTTTTTCAAATATTCTTCAGTGGCAAATGCCGTGACGGAATATTTCGTTAACACACTGGCGACCAGACTTTCATCTTTCGGCTGAGCATAGGTAATGAGAATATCGCAATCATCGGGGAACGAGACCCCTTCGGAATATTCATTACGATCCAGGTTGTACGTTTTTAACGAGATACGGATATCACCGATGTCCTCAATCTGATGGATCACGTGTCTCGCCAGATACATCACGATACCCGTTGGGGCGTAAATGGTCACTTTTCCGCGCTTCTCATGCTTATAATCAGCAATGAAATTAATGAGCTGGCTATTTTTATCCAGCGTGGCGTCAATGTAGGGGAGTAACGCTTCGCCAAACTGGGTTAGCGCCAGCTGACGGGTCGTGCGCTCAAATACTTTTAGACCGACACGCGTTTCAAAATCAGAAAGGTATTTACTGACGTTAGCCTGTGCCATGCCCAGCAGGGCTGCGGCATCGCCAATACTGTGGGTGGCTGCGATGACGGAAATAATTTTTAACTCGCGTGGTTTTAGCTGGAACTTATTCATCATGCGCACCCATCTATATGTTTTTATATATAATATTATATAAACTGCAGCGTTGCATTGGCAAATTTGTAACCATTATTATTCGCCTCGCTTGTTTGGCGTCTAAATGGATTACATGTAATGACTATTAAATACAATTTACTCATCGCAGCCACGTTATTTGCAACATCATCTGCAATGGCTGGTGATTTTTCACTTGGGGCGGGGGCTGTATTTAATGAGTCGCCTTATAAAGGATATAACGAAAATACCACGGCGGTACCGTTAATTAGCTATGAAGGCGACCGGTTTTATATTCGCCAGACCACCGGCGGATGGATCCTGTGGAAAGACGAAAAAAATGAATTCAGCATGACCGCATCGTGGATGCCACTGCGATTTGATCCTGAAGATAACGACGACGCTCAGATGAAACACCTCGATGAGCGTAAAGCATCAGCGTTTCTCGGCGGGGCGTACTACCGCCATGAACACTGGGGCTCGCTGAAAGTGGCGGTCTCGGGTGATGCGATGGATGAGAGCGGCGGCGTGATCGGTGAAATCTCATACTTCCGTCCGGTTCGGATGGAACGTCTGACGCTGACGCCATCGGTAGGTATTTTCTACAGCGACGAAAGCTATAACGATTACTACTACGGTGTATCCGGCAATGAGTCTCGCCGCTCAGGCCTCAATGAATACACCGCAGGTGATAGCTGGACGCCGTATGTGGGTCTCGCGGCTAAATATCAGTTAACCCAGAATCTGTTTATCAACGCCAGCGCGGTCTATACCGTGTTACCTGACGACGTGAAGAACAGTCCGATGATCGACCGCGAAGACAGTTTCGCGCTGATGACCGGCATGTCCTGGCGTTTCTGATCTAAAGCCGGGTGGCGATTGCCTTACCCGGCCTCGGTTTTTATCTCCCGCGCCTGTGGGAGAGGGTTGGGGTGAGGCTGACAGGACAGATACCTTCAGGCCTCATCCACCCAAATCCGCATTTCCCCTTCTCCCCGGTTTGCCCAGCTGAACCACGGAATAAAGGTCAACGTCCGGGGCTGGCGCTGCACCGGGGCGCGATCGTACTGCCACAGTGCCTGCGTGCCTTCCTCATCAGCGTGACGCGCGATGCCCTCCGCCTGAATCAGTATCTTGTGCGCAAAGATCCCTTTTCCTTCAAAGACCCGAAATTCGCTCTGCTCAGGCAGGGAGAGGTTATGCAGGTTCGCGCCATTGTCGGCCTCTTCCAGGCAGTAGACCAGCGGGCCACGCTGCAGCGCGACTTTACCGGCCTGCTGGCGTACCAGCGGGTTACCGTACACGCGGCGGACCGGCATGGGTAAGGTCAGCGTAAGGGTATCTCCCTCCTGCCAGCGGCGGGTGAGGTACAGATACCCCCGGGAGACATCACCCGTGACCCTTTCGCCGTTCAGTGACACGGCCGGGCTTGTGCACCAGTCTGGTAAACGTAGTGCCAGCGTGTGGGTCACCGGGGCAGGTGAGGTGATCTCGATGTTGACCTCTTCCTGCCATGGATAATCACCGCTAATCCGTAGCTGTAAGGTGCCCTCATCTACCGGTATGGCGACGTCGTTCCCCACATAGAGGTTGATAAAGAGCGCGTTCTGACGAACGGTATAGAGATAGTGGCCCAGCGAAGTGAGCACGCGGGCGATATTGGGCGGGCAACAGGCGCAGCCGAACCAGCGCTGGCGAACCGGCTTAACGTGGTCGTAGACATGATTAAATGCCAGTGTTTTAGGGTGTACCTCCAGCGGGTTCACATAGAAGAAATGTTTACCGTCCAGCGCCATGCCGCCCAGTACCGTGTTGTATAAGGCACGCTCCATCACGTCGGCGTACTGGCTGTCCGCTTCCATCTCCAGCATCCGGCGGGCAAACATCATCAGGCCAATGGAGGCGCAGCTTTCGGCATATACCGTATCGTTAGGCAAATCGTAATCGCTGCTGAAGGCTTCGCCACTGCTTTGCGAGCCGATCCCGCCGGTAATATAGAGCTGTCGCTGGGCCATGTTATTCCACAGTCGCAGGCAGTCCTGGCGTTTACCCTCGTCATGACTCAGGCGAGCAAGATGCGCCATGCCCGCCATCAGATAGACAAATCGAACCGCGTGGCCGATGGCGGTGTGTTGTTCGGCAAGCGGTTGATGCGCCTGGCTATAGGCTTTGTCCTTGACCATCCACGCCGGGCCGTACGTGTTCCAGTACGATGTCCGGCCCCGTTTCTCATATTCGATATCGTAGAAATGAGGCTGTGTGCCGCGCGTGTCGATAAAATATTTCACAAGGGCCAGGTAACGCGGTTCCTGAGTGACGTCGTAAAGCCGCATAAGCGCCAGCTCAATTTCCGGATGGCCCGGATAACCGTGAAGCTGCTCCTCGCCGGGGCCAAAGACCCGGTCGATATGGTCCGCCAGTTTGCATACCACCTCCAGCAGACGGCGTTTTCCGGTCCCCTGAAAATAGGCCACGCCAGCTTCAATCATATGTCCGGCGCAGTACAATTCGTGGCATTCGGCGAGATTCGTCCAGCGCTCACCGGGTGCTTTCACCGTGAAGTAGGTGTTGAGATAGCCATCGTCACACTGCGCCGCCGCAATCAGCTCAATCACCTCATCGGCGGTTTTTTCACGTTCCGGGTCGGGCTTCTGGCACAACGACCACGCGACGGCTTCCAGCCATTTCGCCACGTCGCTGTCCTGAAACACCATCCCATAGAACTCCCCCTGTTCCAGCCCTGCCGCAATGCGGAAGTTGGTGATGGCGTGACTCGGTTCGGCTTCGGTAACGCGATCGTTTAGCGCATCCCACTGGTAGGGGATCACCACATCACGCACCAGCCGCTGATACTGACCGAGAAACGGGTCGTTGATGTTCAGTGTGTGCAGGTCGGCTTCCATTATGGACATGTCATTCTCCTCAGGACGATACGTGACGCTGGCGCAGATCGGTGGCAATGCGCGACATCATGGGATTGTTGAGTCTGCACCAGCGGATTGAGACCGCCAGCAGCAGGTGGAAAAGGGCGGGGAGCAGCGTCTCCATCGCAGTAATTCCCTGTAACGAGGCTGGTGTCTGGTTGCCCGCGCCCGGCTGGTAGGCGACGGCGATAAACACCAGGCTGATGATCCCGGCGCTGGACGCCCAGGCGAGCTTGATGAAAAACAGATTGAAAGCGAAGTTCATGCCAGATGAACGTACCCCGTTTTTCCACTCACCATAGTCATCTGCAAATGCCATCAGCGAGAAGTGCAGGGGCAGGGTAAAACCGAGAATGACGCCGTTACTCAGAATAACGATCAGCCAGAGCGTCTGATGAGCCGGACCGCCTGGCAGAAACCACATTCCTGCCGCGAGCGCGGCCAGCACGAGGTTGGTGTAGTAATAGAGTTTGACGGTATCAATCCGGCGAGAAAGGGGATTCACGATCACCGCGCCGAGAATGGCGGCAAAGGTCACCATCGTGAAGAACAGCGAGGTATAAGCGGTACTGCCCTGGAGCACGTAGGTGATGAAGTACATGTAGCCGCCGCCACGGATGTTGAAGACGTTGATCAGCAGGAATGACATCACCAGCATCAGCAGGAGCTGATCGTTGTTGCGCAGGCCGGCCAGGTGCTCGCGTAAGGTGAATTTGCCCATCAGCGCCAGCGGGACGCGCTCACGCACCCAGAAGAAGCAGCAGAGGAACATCACCACGGCGATGGCGCACAACACCCCAACGCCGAGCTGATAGCCTCGCGCGGCGTTGCCCTCGCCCAGCGCTGCGACCAGCCACGGCAGGCCAACAGAGACCAAAAAGCCCGCCACACCGCACAGCACAAAGCGCCATGACTGGCAGGAGATGACCTCGCTGTGGCGGGTGGTCATGGTGTTGATCAGCGCGCAGTAGGGCACGTTGATGGCGGTATAGCCCACTGACAACAGCAGATAGGTACCAAACGCCCAGGCGATTTTCACCCCCATGCTGGCGTCAGGCACGGTGAAGGTCAGTACACCGATAACCCCGACAGGAAGCGCCACCCACAGCTGCCACGGGCGAAAACGCCCCCAACGGCTTTGTGTTCGGTCGGCAATCACCCCCATCACCGGATCGGAAATGGCATCAAACACGCGCAGGGCAATAAACAGCGTGCCAACGAGCGCAGGCGTCAGACCAAAAACGTCGGTGTAGAAGAAGGTAAGAAAATTCATGATCAGGCAGGTAATGACCGTGCCACCCGCGTCACCCAGGCCGTAGCCTATTTTTTCGCGGACTGACAGGCGGTCATCCATAGCCCCTTGTACGACCTGTGATTCTGTAATCGGTGTGGAAGTCATGAGGTAACTCCTCGGTAATCGATTTTTATCGTATTTATGCAAGGTACCCCATTCATTCTGCACCGAACGCTCAGGCCAACAAGGGAAGGGAAAAGTATAAAAAGGTGACGATTCCGACCTGATGATAAATTTGTGATTTCGATCGGGAAGGCAGGAAGATATTCATTAATAATCAAAGCATAAGATGAATATTAATGGCAATCAGAGCGGAATGGTGAATATCCATGCTTGAATTATCCATAGCGCTTCCGATTAAAGTGCAAAATGGTGGGCTCTTTATTTCCCGGGGCGTGGGCCGGCATCCGGCGCGCAAATTAACCTCGTGGGAGATTATCTTCGTCGAAAAAGGGACATTAACGATCCAGGAAGAAAACACGCTCTTTGAGGTGAAAGCGGGAGAGAGCTTACTGCTCTGGCCGGCGCGTCGACACGTGGGGACAGAAGATTTCCCGGCGGACCTGCGGTTCTACTGGCTGCATTTTGAGGTCGAAGCGCAATCGTCGCCTTTGCCACATGCTTTTCCGGTGGCCATTGAACAACATTGCTGCGTGCGCGATGCTCAATATGTGATTGCGCTATTCCGGCAATTCCTGAGTGAGCAGGAAAAATTACAGCGAAGCGTGGCGCTGGAAATGATTTTGCTGCTGATTTTACAGCAAGTGTCGATCTCCTCAGGTTATGAAGACAGAGCCGATGAAGCCGGCGCGGCCATGGCATGGAAGGCAAAACAGCTTATTCGCACGCAGTTTCATCTGCCGCTTTCCACATCGCAACTGGCAAAAGCCTTGCACTGCAATGCCGATTATCTGGGACGCGTATTTCGCCGGACCTTTCACTTAACCCTGACGGAAGCGATCCATCGCCAGCGCGTCAGGGCGGCAGAAAAGCTGTTGCTGAACGACTCCGCGTCCCTGACCGAAGTGGCAACCCGCTGCGGTTTTAATGATGTCGGGTATTTCCGGCAGATATTTTCAAAGCATACCGGCTTAACGCCCGCCGTCTGGAAACGGCGGTACTGTAAGGAGCATATTAATTCCGGGTGATCACTGGCCGTAGTAGGCATTTGCTCCATGCTTGCGCAGGTAATGTTTATCGAGCAATTCCTGCTGCATCGTCGGTAGCTGTGGCGCAAGCTGGCGTGAAAACAGCCCCATAAAGGCGCACTCTTCCAGCACCACAGCGTTATGTACCGCATCGGCCGCATTTTTTCCCCAGGTGAACGGGCCGTGAGAATGCACCAGCACCGCCGGGATCTGCATCGGGTTTACGTCGCGCTCCTCAAAGGTTTTGATGATCACTTCACCGGTCTGGTATTCGTATTCACCCGCAATTTCAGCCGGGGTCATCAACCGCGTGCAGGGGATCGCACCATAAAAATAGTCAGCGTGAGTGGTACCCCATGCCGGTAAATCCTGCCCTGCCTGCGCCCAGACAGTGGCGTGGCGGGAATGGGTATGCACAATGCCGCCAATTTCAGGGTAACGGCGATACAGCGCCAGGTGGGTTGGCGTGTCGGAAGAGGGTTTTTTAACCCCCTCGACCACCTGGCTCGTGGCAATGTCCACCACCACCATATCCTCTGCGGACATCACGTCATACTCCACGCCGGAGGGTTTAATCACCATCAGGCCGCGTTCACGATCCACCGCACTGACGTTGCCCCAGGTGAAAGTCACCAGCTGGTGGGCGGGCAGCGCCAGGTTTGCCGCCAGGACCTCGGCTTTGAGTTGTTCTAACATGTCATCCCTCCTTCCTGCATCCGGGCTTCAATCCAGCGGCGTGCCTGGATGATTTCCAGTACCGGTTCTTTGGCTTTTTCAGTCCACATTTCAATCAGAAATGCGCCGCGATAATTGAGCTGATTCAGCGTGTTAAATATGCCCACGAAATCGACGCACCCCTCGCCGAACGGTACGTCACGAAACTGTCCGGGGCTTTGTTCAGTCACGGGCTGGGTATCTTTCAGGTGGATGGCGGCGATGCGATCGATGCCCAGCGTCAGCTCGGCGGCCACATCGTTACCCCACGCGCTCAGGTTGCCGACGTCCGGATAAACGCTGAACCATGGCGAAGCGAGCATTTCGTCCCACTTTTTCCATTTGCTGATGGAGTTCATAAACGCGGTATCCATGATCTCCACTGCCAGCATGACCTGCGCGGCGGCGGCCTGCTCCACGGCCCATGCCAGCCCTTCGGCAAAGCGTTGCCGGGTACCTTCGTCATGTTCTTCGTAATAGACGTCATACCCGGCAAGCTGGATGGTGCGAATACCGAGATCGCGCGCCAGACGGATGGCTTTGGTCATGATGGCGCGTGCGCGCTCGCGGGCGGTCTCGTCCCGGCTACCAAACGGGAAACGGCGGTGGGCAGACAGACACATCGACGGGATCGCGACCCCGGTTTCCAGCATCGCCTCAACCAGAGAGGCGCGCTGCGCGGTGTTCCACTCAAGGCGGGACAGGCGCTCATCGGTTTCATCGATCGACATCTCGACAAAATCAAATCCGCAGCTTTTTGCCAGCACCAGGCGCTCTGGCCAGGTGAGCGCTTTCGGCAGCGCTTTTTCGTAGATACCTAACGGATGCTGACGCATGGTGACTCCCCCCAGATGTCGCGGATGTGTGAATGGAATGCATGGGCCACCTGCGGTGGGTTAGCAGTGCCTGTCAGTGCCCGTCCGGCAATAAACGCTTTCACATTGATCTGCTTAAACAGCGGCAGGTCGGCGGGGGTAATGCCGCCGGTGATCGAGAGCTGCAGGCCGATATCCGAGAGGGCTTTCATGCTGGCGAGATCCGCCTCGCCCCACTGCTGGCCGCTGGCCTGTGCGTCGCGCCCACGGTGATAAATGGCCTGTGTGACCCCGATACGGTGCCATTCTCGCGCATCATCCAGCGTCCAGTGACCAAACAGCTCCATCTGAATTTCCCCGCCGCAGCGCAGAGCCACCTCGTGACCCTTCTCGACGGTTGCCAGCGGCGCGGCGCAGATAATGGTCATCCAGTTCGCGCCTGCGCCAAACGCCTGTTCAGCCAGCGTTTCTCCGGCATCGGCCACTTTCCAGTCAGCCACGATCGTTTTTTTCGGACACTGCTGGCGCAGTGCGCGCACGGCATTAAGCCCTTCGGTGAGACACAAAATGGTGCCTGCTTCGATAATATCGACGTGATCCGCAAGCCGCTCGACGTCGCGCTGTGCGGCCTGAAGTGAGGTATGGTCGAGCGCCAGCTGCAGTAATGGTCGGCTCATAGGTCGTGCTCCTTAACATGGGCGTGATAGCCCTGTAGTGCTGAAATCAGTAGCTGGTAGCGCTGATACTTGCGCTGGTAGGCCGCATGGGCATGCTTGTCGGGTGTGATGACGCGAATGTGATGTCTGACAGCCTGCTGCGCGGTGCGGAAATCGGGATAAACGCCGGTACCCACCAGCGCGGCCAGCGCCGCGCCGGAACAGCCGGTCTCTTCGACCTGTGGCAGTTCTATTGCCAGACCGCTGACGTCCGCGAGCATTTGCATCCACACATCTGAATGGGCAGGGCCGCCGGTTACGCGCAATGCCTGCACGTGCGTGAAGCGCGCTAGCATGCGGTTAAGATGGGTCATGTGGCTGAAGACCACACCTTCATAGACCGCCTGCAACAGATGCGCGCGGGTGTGCAGGGCCTGCATGCCGTAAAACCCGCAGGTCATCTCCAGCCCGGCGTTGCTGCCATAGAGGAACGGCAGGAAGAGCAGATCGCTTCCGGCTTTCGGCAGGCTGGCCACGGCCTGGTTGATCGCATCGAATGACATGTCGCCCCACTGTGTGGTTAGCCATTCGAGGTTACCGGACGAGGTGGGGCTGGCTTCGTGAACGATGTAGTGCTGCGGATGAACGTAGCGCCCATACACATAGGGATACGGCTCGTTATGGCCTATACCGTTGGCGATCCCGCTGGTGACAGCCCAGGTGCCCATCACGGCGTTGAGCGTGCTGTCGTCATGTAACCCGGCGCAGATCGCGGTGGAAACCACATCAAACAGCCCCCCCACAACGGGTGTACCCGCTGCGAGACCGGTCAGGGCGGCGGCCTGAGCGGTGATTTCCCCGCACATTTCTGCTGAACCGACGATCGGCGGCAGCGCGCCGTCAATTTCGTCGATGCCGAGCCAGCGTGTGAGCTGCGGGTCGTACTGCCCGGTGTTCATGTTGTAGAGATTGGATTCAGAGATGTTGCTCTCTTCACACCCTTTAACGCCGGTGAGGCACCAGCGCAGGTAGTCGTGCGCCATCATCACACAGCCAATCTGCTGATAACGGTGCGGTTCATTCTCTTTCACCCAGCGCAGGAGGGAGGCGGGATGCCCCGTCCATAGCGTCTGGCGCGTATGCGGATAAAGCTTTTCAGGAATACCGTCCTGCTGCCAGCGCTGTACAATCTCCAGCGCCCGGCGGTCAGAGGAGAGCATGGCGTTGCCGAGCGGCTGGTCATACTTGTCCAGTAAAAACAGTCCTTTACCCTGAGCTGATATCCCGACGCCTTTGATTTGTGCGCCGCCGATGCCGGCCTTCTTAAGCAGCAGGGCGACGGTGGCGTGGCACTGCTGCCAGAGTTGGTGCATATCCCGCTCAGCGTGGCCTGCGTGTGGGCTGAGTGTGGCAACCGCGCGGCGCTCAATACAGACTTCCTGGCCCTGGCGGGTGTACAGACCGGCTTTCAGATACGTTCCGCCACAATCGATACCCAGCCAGAAGGGCTCTTTTTCACTCATCGTTGACTCTCTTGTCTTACGCCCTCTCTTCAGGAGAGGGCGGGGGGATCAGGCTGCGTGCTTATGCGGGTTCACGCCGGGGTTGGGTTCCGCTCCGGCATCGCATTTCGCCGGTAGCATCAGGGCGAGCAGCGAGGCCAGCGCCAGCGAAACCGCGAGGCAGTACACCCCGGCATCTTTGCTGTAGAGGGTGATCAGCACGCCCACCGCGTAAGGGCCGCAGAACCCACCGAGGTTACCCAGGGCGTTAATCACGCCGCGAGCGCCACCGGCCATCTCTGCGCTGAACAGGCGCGCCGGAATCGTCCAGAACACACCCGCAGCGGACTGCAGGAAGAAGCCACAGCCCACCAGCGCGGCATAGGCCAGCCAGATGTTCTCTTTCAACGCCACGGAGAGGAACATGCAGAGCGCGAAGCCAATCAGCGGCAGGGAGACGAACAGCTTGCGCTTGCCGGTACGGTCAGACAGTGAGGAGAACAGGAACATGCCCGCAATGGCGCCGACATAAGGCAGGATGGCGAGCATTCCCACCTGGCCGATGCTGGTATGCGTCAGCTCTTTGAGAATGGTCGGCAGCCAGAGGGTGTAACCGTAAATCCCGGTCTGGTAGAAGAAGTTCAGGGCAATCAGCTGCCACATGGTTTTGTCGGACAGAACCGCCCTCAGCGAGGCATTTTTCACCGCTTTTCCGGCAATAGCCTGCTGTTCTGCGGCCAGCGTTTGTATCAGATAATTTTTCTCGGCCTCGGAGATCCAGCGAGCCTCCTGCGGGCGGTCGTAGACGGTGAATACCCAGAGCACCAGCACCACAATGGACATCAGCCCTTCAATGATGAACAGCCAGCGCCAGTCGAGTGCGGTGATAATCCAGCCCGACAGGGGCGCGGTGATGATCCCCGCAATGGGAACAAACATGATGACAATCGCATTGGCGCGGCCGCGTTCGGCGTCCGGGAACCAGTTACTGATCATCGTGAGCACCACAGGCAGCATCCCGCCTTCTGCCACACCGAGTAAGAAGCGCAGTGCCAGCAGTTGATACTGGTTGGTCACAACGCCGGTCAGGACCGAAATCACCGCCCAGGCAACCAGTGACCAGCCAATAAACTTCTTACCGCTGCCATGCACGGCAATCTTGCCGCCGGGCACCTGCAGGAACAGATAACCGATAAAGAAGATCCCACCCGCCAGGCCTGCCATGGTGGCAGAGATACCTAACTCTTCATCCATACCGCCTGGCATCGCAAATGCGATATTCACGCGGTCCATATATGAAATAATACAGGCGATAAGAATAGGCGGAATGATTCTTAACCAGCGCTGGCGCGGAATATCCGCTTGTAGAGCATGAGTAGAAATATTCATATTTAATATCTCAGTGAATGTAACCGGAATAAGATTTTTATTGTTATTGCGTTGCTTTTTTCATTTCACTAATGCCGTCGCGCAAAATAGCGATACGATGGCTGACGTTAGCATTAGCATTTATTTCCAGTAATTTAATACCGGAGAATTTCAATGTTGCGGCGCTCGCCGCAGTAAAAAGTGCGTTTACCTGTTCGGTGGTCATTAAACTGTCGGCGCAGAACGGGGAAAATGGCGCGTGCAGATCCTGCCATTCGCCGTACGCTCCGCGGACGGAGGTCCCGGAGAACATCAGTGCGCCCAGCTTCCCGGCCTCAAGTGCGGCTTTAACATGTTCAGGCGGCAGCGTGGTATTGCGTCCTTCGATAGCCGACCGCGCCCAGTTAATGCATACGCTGATATCCGTTTCTTTCACCACCTCAAGCACCTGCGCTAAGGGCAAAAACCCCTTTCGTGGCGCGGGGCCGGTCATGGCATCGCAGTGTTCAAGCACCAGGTCGCATGACCAGTCCCATGAGGTGATTTCATGTACAGAACGGGAAAACGCAGCGGTAGCTTGTTCAACAGACGGGTTTCCCGCCTGCGGCGCGGCTTGCATCTCCAGGGCAATAATTTTGCCTGGAAAGCGAGTATTGATGGCATCAATCTTTCGCAGCAGATGGCGGTAATAGTCAACGCAGGCTTTGCGCTGTTCTTCATCGGCAGAGGCCAGGCCAAACGCGCCATTTGTGCCGCGGCGGCGCATGGTTTCCATCACCGCGGTAACCACCATTTGCCAGTCTCCCGGCGTATGGCGGAACAGCCATTCGTCACCCAACGGATGGAGATCCTCAAGACACGGTTGCTCCAGCCCGCGAATATCTGGCGTATCGGAAAGCGCTCGCCAGAAGTCCCGCTCTTCTTGTTCCCCTTGCTGGTGAAACGAGGGTGCGCAGGGGTACGCACCAATTATAAAACCGGTGTTAGTCATTTCGCATTCCCAATAGAGTTCAGAAAATTAATCTATTTCGCTGATTGCTACTTTCACCACAATTTTACGAATTGCCGATACCTTATTTTTAATGCAGGCAGGACGGTGAACATCCTGCGGAAAAAATATGGCGTACGTGCCGGGCGTCATTTCTATAAATGATTCATTTTCGCTGCCGTGATAAAAAATAATATCCCGCTGTTCCAGCAGCGATTCGCTTATTTCGTTATTGCCGGTATCAATGGCGACACCGATTTTCTCTTCACCCCATGCCAGAAACTGTATGTCCAGATAGCGACGGTGCACTTCGGGACGGTTCTCATCCCACGTCCGGGTGGTGAGGTCGAGCACCTGAGCAAAGATGTTACGTCCGTCAATGTCCACCACGCCAGGTGCCAGCGCCGTGAAATCCGTGGTGCGCAGAAAATCGAGTGCTTTCTCTATCGCCCGCGGCAGGCGACACGGATTTGGCTGCGATATATGTCCTAAAATCATGGCCCACTCCTTACAGAGACTGGATTTTCGCCCACACGCTGTCGTCAATGGTGATGCCGTTGCGGCGGTTCTCTTCGAGCAGACGTGTGAATTCATGACCCGGCAGTCGAACCGCGACGTTGTCATCAGCCCGCTCGGCGTTGATGATAAAGTCCATGATGCGCTGCAGTTTGGCATCGCGGGTGGGTCCGTCGATCAAACGATCGACCTCGATGGCGATAAAGATTTGTGACACGCCATATTCGTCGCTGTTGTCCTGGGTCACTTCCGCAACGGAGGATCCGTTGGAGAGCAGGGTTGCGATCATGTCGAGGACGATGGATAAGCCCGATCCTTTCCAGTAGCCCATCGGCAGAATGCGGCGGTTTTTCTCGATCACACCAGGTTCTCTGGTGAGATGCCCTTCATCGTCAAAGCCCCCATCCACCGGCAACGTGCGTCCGGCCAGGCGATTCACTTCCAGCATGCCGTAGGAGAACATTGACATCGACATATCGACCATTGTGATCGGCGTAGACGGAATCGCCACGATCAGAGGGTTAGTGCCGATGCAGCACGCTTTCGAGCCCCAGGCTGGCATGACGGCAATGGAGTTAGTCCAGCAGATCCCGATGTACCCCTTCTCTGCGGCCTGCCAGCCGTAGCTGCCACCGCGCATCCAGTGGTTGGCGTTTCGCAGTGCCACCAGGCCGATACCGTGGTCGGCGGCCAGTTCGGTGGCGCGATCCATCATCTTTTTCGCCGTCAGGTTGCCAATGGAACGTCGGGCATCCCACTGTTCGATGGCACCTAGCGAGGTCACCCGTGTTGGCTGGGCATCAGGAATGATGTCGCCGGCATCAAGCTGCTGAATGAAGCGAGGGAAGCGGTTAACCCCGTGTGAATAGACGCCCGATTCCGTGGTGCGGGCAAACATCTCCGCGCAGGCGTCGGCGGTGTCCGCTTTTACGCCGCGATCGACCAGGACCCGCCTGAACGCCGCTTTTAACTCTTCAAAGGTCACTTTCATCCCTGTTCTCCTGTTTTTGTCGGGGCAAGTGCGAGTGCTTTTTTATCGCTAAATTTCACTATGCGAAATCTGATTTCAAATATAGCGTTCAAATTTTGCCAGATCAACGACATTCATGATTTTCAAAATCGATTAAAATCAAATGGTTGTGTTTTTTCTGTTGAGATCGTGAACTGAACCACACTTTGCGCTACCATCAGGACGCGATAAAAAGGAGCCATTGGATGAGCACGAAAGAGAGCGAAATGACGCAAGAAAAAGAGAGGCCAGCAGGTAGCCAGAGCTTGTTTCGCGGCCTGATGCTGATTGAGATCCTCAGCAACTACCCGAACGGGTGTCCGTTGGCCCATTTATCGGAACTGGCAGGGCTGAATAAAAGCACCGTGCACCGCTTACTGCAGGGATTACAGTCGTGCGGGTATGTTACCCCGGCGCCTGCGGCGGGCAGCTACCGCCTGACCACCAAATTTATCGCCGTCGGGCAAAAGGCGCTGTCGTCGCTGAATATCATTCACGTGGCGGCCCCGCACCTTGAGACGCTGAATATCGCCACCGGTGAGACGGTGAACTTCTCAAGCCGCGAGGACGATCACGCCATTCTGATTTATAAGCTGGAGCCCACAACCGGTATGCTGCGCACGCGTGCTTACATCGGTCAGCATATGCCGCTCTATTGTTCGGCGATGGGCAAAATCTACATGGCGTTTGGTCATCAGGACTATGTGGCGAGCTACTGGCAGAGCCATCAGGAGCAGATCCAGCCGCTCACCCGCAACACGATTACCGAACTGAGCGCGATGTATGACGAGCTGGCGGAAATCCGCGAGCACAGCATGGCGATGGATAAAGAAGAGAACGAGCTGGGCGTCTCCTGTCTTGCCGTACCGGTGTTTGATATTCATGGCCGCGTGCCGTACGCGATCTCCATTTCGCTCTCGACGTCCCGCATGAAGCAAATTGGTGAAAAAAACCTGCTGAAACCGCTGCGGGAAACGGCAGAGGCTATCTCAAAAGAGCTGGGTTTTAACGTGCGCGGAGCGTGACAGATGAACCGATTTATCCTGGCTGATACGGAAAAATGCATTGGCTGCCGTACCTGCGAAGTGGCCTGCGTGGTGTCGCATCAGGGAATGCTTTCTGCAGGCGCGTTTGCGCCCCGCATTCGGGTGGTCAAAGGCGGTGCATTCACTACAGCTGTGGGCTGCCATCAGTGTGAAGATGCCCCTTGTGCCACTGTTTGTCCGACACAGGCGATTCGCCACACCGCGGGTGCCTGGCGGGTGGAGCCGGCGCGCTGTATTGGCTGTAAAAGTTGTGTGGTAGCGTGCCCGTTTGGGGCAATGCAGGTTCAGCGAGTGGGGAACCGCGTTCAGGCGATGAAATGTGATTTGTGCGCAGATCGCGAGGCTGGACCTGCCTGTGTGGAGGCGTGCCCAACCCACGCGCTGCGCTGCGTTGACCCCGCCAGATTACGCACCGAACGGCTGCATAATCTGGCGTAACGCGTTACTGGCTATCTTCGCGCCAGGCGTACTCAATCTCTTCGGCGAGAATTTTCACGCCCGCTTCGATTTTTTCCGGATCGGGCACGTAGTTCATGCGCATGCACTGATGCGTATGCGGCCACGGCTTATCCAGACCCGGGAAGAAGTAATCACCCGGCACCATCAACACGCCGCGCTTTTTCAGGCGCTGGTAGAGAAGCTCGGTGGTGATCGGCAGATCCTTAAACCACAGCCACAGGAAAATTGCCCCTTCAGGTTTGTGGATCAGGCAGCGTTCTTCCGGTAAGTAGCGGCGAAGAATGGCGATCGTTTCCTGTACCCGCTGGTAATAGAACGGCTTGATAACCTCGTTCGACAGGCGCAGCAGGTCATTACGTTTGATCATTTCACACATCATCGCCGGGCCGATTCCCCCCGGGGAAAGGCTGATAATGCCGTTCATGTTGGTAATGGCGGTGATGATTTTTTCATTGGCGATGATGATCCCGCAACGGCTGCCCGGCAGACCCAGCTTGGAAAGGCTCATACACAGGACGATGTTAGGGTTCCACAGCGGACGTGCTTCGCTGAAGATGATCCCCGGGAACGGCACGCCATAAGCGTTATCAATCACCAGCGGGATGTCGTGCTGATTCGCCAGCGCATCCAGCTTCATCAGTTCGTCGTCGGTGATGACGTTGCCCGTAGGGTTGGTTGGACGTGATACGCAGATCATGCCCGTCTCTTCACCAATATGCAGATGTTCAAAGTCGACGTGATATTTGAACTGGCCTTCTGGCAGCAGCTCAATGTTCGGGCGCGCCGAGACGAACAGATCCTCTTCGAGGCCGGAATCGGCATAGCCGATGTACTCTGGCGCCAGCGGGAACAGCACTTTTTTGGTGGTGCCGTCGGCGCGACGGCCTGCGAACAGATTAAACAAGTAGAAAAATGCGCTTTGACTGCCGTTTGTCAGTGCAATATTCTGTGGTTCGATATCCCAACCCAGCTCTTTGCGCAGCATTTCAGCAAGCAGTGTCAGCAGTTCGGTTTTACCCTGCGGGCCGTCGTAGTTGCAAAGCGCATCGGTTGCTTTCCCGCTTTCCAGCATCTGAGCCAGCAGCGTCTGAAAATAGGTGTTCATCTCCGGGATTTGAGCCGGGTTTCCGCCGCCGAGCATGATGGCGCCTGGTGTGCGCAGCCCGTCGTTGAGGTCCTCCATCAGGCGAGTAATGCCTGAATGGCGGGTGAATTTGTCGCCGAAAAGTGAAAACGTCATAGCAGGTGATCTGTCGAGCTTATTTTGAAAGTGGGTAACCATAACGCTAGCACCGTGCTGGTGCAAATCGAGAGATGCGGTCGGGATTGTTGTTTTATGTGGTGGGAAGGTATTTAGGTAGTGGATTGTTCTGGTGAAATATCCCTCTCCCGGAGGGGGAGAGGGAACCGGTTGGCGTCGTTATTGACTACCCGCCCACACCACCATGACCTTATCGCCATTGTGCTCGCGAACGAAGCCGTAGCCTTCTTTCAGCGACAGCGTGGTTTGTTTGCCTTCACCTATTGCGGGATGACGGGCGCGGAACTGGCCCAGAACCTGCCAGTGGGCGACGGTTAAGGCCTGCTTGCCCGTCACGTCCTGCCAGTTCATATCCGAGCGGGTGCCCTGTAATGGATCGGACCCTGTCGGTCCGAATGGCCGCTCGGATTCATCGCCGTAGTAAATTTGTACGCTGCCCGGGGCGAGCAGGAGCAGCTCTGCGGCACGCTGGCCGCCTTCACGGAAAAGGCGTGTGTCATGCGACGAGAGATAGCTCAGGACATTGAAGCTTTGCAGTTTTTCCGCCATCTGCTGCCAGGTCAGGTCGATGTCCGCCAGACAACCGACCGCTTTTGCTGCCTGCTCCTGATAATCAAAGTTGATCATCGCGTCAAACCCGTGGCGGTAATAATCGCTTTGCATCACGCCGTGGCCCCATGACTCGCCGGTCATCCAGAACGGGGTATTGTCGAGTTTTTTGTCGGGGTTCGCGCCTTTCCAGGCTGCCAGCGCCTGGCTTGCCTGATCTTTCAACTGCTGCCAGGCCTCGAGTTCCACGTGTTTTGCCGTATCCACACGGAAACCGTCAATGCCATAGTCACGTACCCACTGGCTGAGCCAGTGGGTCAGGTAATCACGCGGGGTGTAGCCCGAAATGGCCTTCGCGTGGGTATCAGGTTTATGTTGGTAGAAGTTGGGTAAACCGGAAGGGGTCGTCGACTCCGTTTTCAGGTCCGGCAGGAATGCCAGCGACAGGGTTAAATCGTCGAAGCCGGGATTGTCATAATCACCAATGTCGGTGCGGATCCACTTTTTACCCCACCATTTTTCCCAGGCGGCTTTGTCGCTGAAGTTGATGTAATCGTTGAAGCTGTGCCAGCTTTGGCCTGCTCCCGGCTTCCAGTCCGTCCAGTGCTCGCCCAGCGTTTTTTTCAGTTCATCACCCTGCAGATAAAGGGCCCCAAACTGGAACGCCTGCATGTCTGCGAGCGTCGCGTAACCCGTGTGGTTCATGACGATATCAAACAGGATGCGGATCCCGCGTTTATGCGCTTCATCGACAAGGTGGCGTAAATCATCTTCGGTGCCCATGTTGGCATCAATCGTGGTCCAGTCCTGGGTGTAGTAGCCATGATAGGCGTAGTGGGGGAAGTCACCTTTGGTGCCACCGCCAACCCAGCCGTGGATCTGCTCCAGCGGGGAGCTTATCCAGAGCGCATTCACGCCCAGCTGCTGTAAATAATCGAGCCGGGTTGTAAGCCCCTTGAGATCGCCACCGTGGAAGGTGCCGATCTCCTGCATGCCATCTTTGTGGCGTCCATAGCTGTTATCGTTAGAGGGATCGCCGTTGACGAAGCGATCAGTCAGCACGAAATAGACGGTGGCGTTTTGCCAGCTAAACGGCGCAGGTTTGTCGGTTTCGGCGCGTTCAAGCAGCAGCAGGCCGTTGCTGTTGGCGGCGGGTTGCAGGGTGATTTTTCCATTCTGCACTGTTGCAGTCTGTTTGCTGTAGAAATCACGGACCACCGATCCTTCCGGGAAATCGTTGCCAACTTCAAGCGTCAGGGGCTTACCGTCCCACTTCGGACACTGGCGGGTAACGTTTGCAACCGACGGTTCCGCTGTGCTCTGAATAGTCAGCATCAGTGTGGGCGTACCGGAGCGGGTATCGACACGCATCTGGTACTCGCCGTCGCGGAACAGTCGCCACTGCGGCGGCGTGCCGTCACATTTTTTAAGCGACAGCATCTCATTGAGTTTTATTGCATCCGTTGGCTGCCAGCACGTGTTGTCAAAACTCAGCGTAAGAGGGCGAGTACCCTTCGCAAGCTTTGCTTGGCTGGTAAATATCCCGGTACCTTCGGCGCTAAAGGCGTTGAAACCCGGTGATGACCAGTCAGCATGAGCCAGTACGGGTAACATCAGAAAAGCTAATGCGGTGCGTTTCATTCCATTTTCCTGTCGCGGCATTTTTGACCAGTGTGCCATCAGGTGTGGGGTAAAAACTCATCCCCCGGGGCTTTCTGCAAGGATGACGCGTGAGGATGAGTGATCCCGCGCAAAATTAGGAAGTTATCTGCGAGTTCGCGCACAATTTTTCAGAATTGATGCTTATGTGAGCAGGTTTCAGGTGACATAGTTTCGGAATTGGACTATTTCTATACGTGCTCTTGCAGTCTATTTTTGTTATGATTTGAGATTCCGCTCTCAAATTTGTGAAAAAAATAAGGTGTTGGAATGTTTATATCCGACCAGGAGACCTAATGATATCGACTCCCATTCGACGATATGGGGCCGCGATACTCATGTTACTCACCATGGCATTTTCGGGTGAGGTGCTTGCGAAGACGCACACGGATACAACGAGTAAGAAAGCCCACGTAATAAAGACGACAAGTAGTAAGGTTAGCAGTAAACAAGAGTATTCTCGCAATAGTGCAAAGAGTAGTTCACTTCCTGATTTGCGAAAATACCCTTCCGGAACACCAAGGAAAAAAGCGTTTCTCCGGACGGTAATGCCTTACATCACAAGTCAAAACGCCGCGATTACTGCGGATCGTAACTGGTTGATTGCCAAACAGTACGATAGCCGTTGGTCGCCATCAGAACGCGCGCGCCTGAAAGATATCACCAAACGCTACAAGGTGAGCTGGAACGGTAACACGCGCCGTGTGCCATGGAACTCTCTCTTAGAGCGTGTCGACATTATCCCGGGGAGCATGGTTGCGACCATGGCTGCAGCCGAAAGTGGCTGGGGTACCTCGAAACTGGCGCGTAATAACAACAACCTGTTTGGTATGAAATGTATCAAGGGGCGTTGTAACAATGCACCAGGTAAGGTGAAAGGCTATTCTCAGTTTGAATCGGTGAAAGATTCCGTGAATGCCTACGTGGTGAATCTGAACACGCATCCGGCCTACTCATCGTTCCGTAAATCGCGCGCTCAGCTGCGTAAAGCGGATCAGGAAGTGACGGCCAGCACGATGATCCACAAGCTGAAAGGTTATTCGACCAAGGGACAGAGCTATAACAACTATCTGTTCGCGATGTACCAGGATAACCAGCGCTTAATCGCCGCACATATGTAATTCAAAAAAACGCCTTCCATCGGAAGGCGTTTTTTTTTCTCTTTTTTCTACATCATCACTTCGCTGTGACGCTCCCGGTACTCTTTTGGCGTACTTTCATACTCCTTTCGGAACACCGAATAAAAATATTGCAGCGACGGGTAACCGCACATCTGTGAGATTTCGTTGATCGACAATGAGGTGGAGATCAGCAGGCTGCGCGCTTTCTCCAGTTTCTCGGCGTGGATGACCGCATGAATGGTTTCGCCCACTTCTTCTTTAAACCGCTTCTCCAGATTCGAACGGGAAATGCCCACCGAGTCCAGCACCTGATCGACCTTAATCCCTTTGCAGGCGTTGTTGCGAATGTAGTGCATGGCCTGAATAACTGCCGGGTCGCTTAAGGAGCGGTAATCCGTTGAACGGCGTTCGACTACACGGACAGGGGGAACCAGTAAGCGCTGAAGCGGCAACGCTTCTTTATCCAGCAGACGATGCAGTAACTTCGCCGCCTGATAACCCATCTGACGCGTACCCTGTGCAACGGACGAGAGCGCCACGCGAGAGAGGTAACGCGTCAGCTCCTCGTTATCGATGCCAATGACGCACAGTTTTTCCGGCACCGGAATGTGTAAATGTTCGCAGACCTGCAAGACGTGGCGGGCACGAGCATCCGTAACGGCAATGATGCCGGTTTGCGGCGGCAGGGTTTGCAGCCAGTCCGCCAGTCGGTTTTGCGCGTGCTGCCAGTTTTCCGGCGCGGTCTCCAGCCCCTGATAAACCACGCCGCGGTACTTCTCCTGCGCGACAAGCTGGCAGAAAGCATGTTCGCGCTCAACTGCCCAGCGCTTGCCGCTGGTTGACGGTAGACCATAAAACGCGAAGCGATGGACGCCTTTCTCTTTCAAATGCAGGAAGGCGGTCTCAACCAGCGCATGGTTATCGGTGGCGATATAGTGGACCGGCGGATAGTGCTCGGGCGCATGGTAAGACCCGCCGACGCCAACAATCGGAACGTCGACGTCAGTCAGCAATTGCTCAATGACGGGGTCGTCGTAGTCAGCGATGACCCCATCGCCCAGCCACTCTTTGATGTTTTCGAGACGGGTTCGGAAATCTTCTTCGATAAAAATATCCCACTCGGATTGCGACGCCTGCAAATATTCACCAACGCCCTCCACCACCTGACGGTCGTAGGCTTTGTTGGCATTGAATAACAACGTGATGCGGTGACGCTTTTCAAACATGGCTAACTTCCCAAATAAGTCACAATATTGTTATCAGGCTCGTCGCTTGGTTGCAGAGTCCATCCAGACTGCCAGCAAAAGAATGGCTCCCTTGACGATATACTGCCAAAACGTCGGGACGTCCATCATACTCATCCCGTTATCCAACGAAGCCATAATAAATGCCCCCATCACCGCGCCTGCCACGCTGCCGACACCGCCTGCGAGGCTGGTGCCGCCAATGACGCAGGCGGCGATAGCATCCAGCTCGGCGATGTTCCCGGCCGAGGGAGAACCCGCCCCCAGACGCGAGCTGAGGATCAACCCGGCGATAGCAACCATCAGGCCGTTAATGGCGAAGACGGCGAGTTTGGTGCGCTCGACGTTGATCCCTGAAAGGCGGGCAGCCTCAAGGTTGCCGCCGATGGCATAAATACGGCGACCAAACGCGGTACGCGTGGCCATAAACATCCCGGCCAGCAGCAACAGTGCCAGCAGCAATACCGGCGTCGGGACACCGCGATAGTCGTTCAGAAGCCAGATTGCGCCCAGTACAATGACCGCAGTGAGTGCCTGACGACCGACTGTGGACGTTGACGCTGGCGATGCCAGACCCAACGCCTGACGGCGCATTCGTCCACGCCACTGCCAGGCCACAAACGCCAGCAACCCAATCACACCGAACGTAAAGCCGACGCTATCGGCGAGGTAGCTCTGACCAATTTGTGACATGGCTGCGCTGGTAGGGGAGACGGTGGTGCCGTTGGTAATGCCAATTAAGATCCCGCGGAAGGCCAGCATCCCCGCCAGCGTGACAATGAACGACGGGACTTTACGGTAGGCAACCCACCAGCCGTTCCAGGCGCCCAGCAGCAGACCCAGCACCAGCGTAACCGCAATGGTCAGCGGCAGTGGCCAGCCAAGCCAGACGTCAAAAATGGCCGCCACGCCACCAAGCAGACCCATCATCGACCCCACCGACAGGTCGATTTCCGCCGAGATAATCACGAATACCATGCCCACCGCGAGGATGCCGGTAATGGCAGTCTGACGCAGCAGGTTAGAGACGTTACGCGCGCTTAAGTACGAGCCATCGGTCATCCAGGTAAAGAACAACATGATGGCAATAATCGCCGCGATCATCACGAAAACCTGCAGGTTCAGCGCTTTTAGCCCGGCAAACGCGCCGGGCGTCGGAACAGCGACTTTAATATCAGACGGATTGCTTTTCGACATGACGTTCGCTCCTTAAAGCGGCTTCCATCACCTGCTCCTGCGTCAGGTTCTGGTTAATCAGATTGGCTTTCAGTTTTCCCTCGTGCATGACCAGCACGCGATCGCTCAGGCCGAGCACTTCGGGTAACTCAGACGAGATGACAATGACGGCAATCCCTTGCTGTACAAGCTGATTAATCAGTTTGTAGATTTCGTACTTGGCGCCGATATCGATCCCACGCGTCGGCTCGTCCAGGATCAATATGCGTGGGTTGAGAAGCAGGCAGCGCGCCAGGATTGCCTTCTGCTGGTTGCCCCCGCTCAGACGTCCAATGGCCAGTTCCGGGGAGGATGTTTTGACCTTGAGTCTGGCGAGCGACTGGAGAATGCACTGCTGCTCAGCAGCATCATCGAGGCTGCTCAGCGTACCGGAGAACCTATCGAGCGCGGCAAGCGTGATGTTTTTACCCACTGCCATGACCGGGACGATGCCATCTTTCTTGCGATCCTCCGGCACCATGGCGATACCGTGGGCAATCGCCTGCTGGCAGTTCTCGATTTTTACCGGCTGTCCGTCGATAAAAATACGGCCTTCCCAGCGGCCCGGCCATACGCCAAACAGGCACTGGACGGCTTCAGTTCGCCCGGCCCCGACTAACCCCGCAATACCGAGGATTTCGCCGCTGTGAAGGGAAAACGAGACGTCATTAACGCGCTTGATGTGGCGGTTAACGGGATGCCACGCGGTGAGGTTTTCCACCCGTAACACTTCGTCACCCGTGGTGTGCGGTTCGTTTGGATAGAGCGCCGTGAGCTCGCGCCCCACCATCATGGTGATAATGTCATCTTCACTCATGCCGGCAGCTTCACGTGTGCCGATGTGCTGACCGTCGCGGATCACAGAGATGGTGTCCGAAATGGCTTTTACCTCATTGAGCTTGTGTGAAATGTAGATGCACGCAATGCCGTGGTTTTGCAGATCGCGAATGATATTGAGCAGGACGGCCGTTTCCTGCTCGGTGAGGGAGGCCGTTGGCTCATCGAGGATCAGCAGCCTTACCTGTTTGTTCAGCGCCTTGGCGATTTCAACCAGCTGTTGTTGCCCGAGGCCAAGATCACCGACGCGCGTATCCGGGGAAATCGCGAGACTTACCTGGGCCAGCAGTTTTTCACAGCGTAGCGTCATGGTGTCGTAATCCAGAACGCCATGACGTGAAATTTCGGCCCCCAGAAAAATGTTCTCCAGCACGGTGAGGTGCTTCACCAGCGCCAGCTCCTGGTGGATGATGGCGATGCCTTTGCGTTCGGTATCGCGAATGTGTGTCGCCTGAATCACTTCACCGGCAAAGACAATTTCGCCTTCGTAACTGCCGTGCGGGTAGATCCCACACAACACTTTCATCAACGTCGATTTGCCCGATCCGTTTTCGCCACACAGCGAGACCACTTCGCCGGGATTGAGCCGCAGACTGACGTTGTCGACCGCTTTCACCGCGCCAAAGCGCTTGGTGATGCTTTTCATTTCAAGTAAATAAGGCATAACTGCTCCACATGACCCGAGGGAAGAACAGTACAACTCGATGCGCCCCCGCAGAGCAGGGGCGCGCTGGATTACAGTTCACTCTTCTTGTGGAAACCGTCTTTAATGACGGTGGCGTCAATGTTGTCTTTATTGACTTCAATGGGGGTGAGCAGACGAGCCGGAACATCTTTAAGCCCGTTATTCAGCGTCGCGTCTGCCTTAGGTTGCTTACCATTTCCCAGCTCCACGGCAATTTCCGCCGCCGTATTCGCAAGCTGGGTAATCGGTTTGTAGACGGTCATGGTTTGTGTGCCTGCCATGATGCGTTTGACGCCCGCGAGGTCGGCATCCTGACCCGAAATAGCCACTTTTCCTGCCAGCCCCTGGGCGCTGAGTGCCTGGATTGCGCCCCCTGCGGTGGCATCGTTGGATGCGACGACAGCATCGATTTTATTGTTGTTGGCGGTTAAGGCGTTTTCCATGATTTTCAGCGCGTTTTCTGGCAGCCAGCCATCCGCCCACTGATCGCCGACCACTTTAATCTTACCGCTGTCGATATACGGCTTCAGGACTTTCATTTGCCCTTCGCGGAACAGCTTGGCGTTGTTATCAACCGGCGAGCCGCCCATCAGGAAATAATTGCCCTGAGGTACTTTGTCGATCAGGCTTTTAGCCTGTAATTCACCCACTTTTTCATTGTCGAACGAAATATAATAATCGATATCCGCATTATTAATCATGCGGTCATAGGCTAAGACTTTTATGCCTTCTTGTTTGGCTTCTTTAACGACGTTACTTAATACCTGGCCGTTATAAGGGATAATGACCAGCACATCGACGCCGCGGTTGATCATATTCTCAATTTGCGACATTTGCGTTTCTTCGTTGCCGTTCGCGGATTGCACAAACACATTCGCGCCAAGTGATTCCGCTTTTTTCACAAAAATATCGCGATCTTTCTGCCAGCGTTCAAGACGCAGATCGTCAATCGCCATGCCAATTTTGACTTCCTTGGCATGTCCGGCAAAGCTTGCAAGGAGGAGCGTAGTGCAGAGAGTAAGGGACAGGTTCTTTATCTTCATAATTATAGGGCCTTTTTGTAGGGTTATGTGTTGCTGAGATAAAAGAAACATTCACTGCTGGGACGCAGCAAATTTTTAACGGGGAAAGGCGGGCTGGCAATTACAGATTTTTATCTTCGCATTATGATATTTGGTTTATTTCTGAATTTATGACCGCGATCGAATTTTAAAATACGTAACGTCTTAATTACATTTGATTATGGAAGAGGGAGCGAAAAATAGTTTGCCTGCACATTATTTTGCGAGCCAGCGCACAGTTGTGCATTCTCTCAATAGCAGTGTGAAATAACGTAATTGAGCAAGCCAAAATGTCTATTCACTATTACTCCTGTATCAACGACTCGCCGCATACCCTGATTATGGAGCTCAATATGCAAGCTTATTTCGACCAACTCGATCGTGTTCGTTACGAAGGCCCGAAAACAACCAATCCTTTAGCATTTCGTCACTACAACCCGGATGAGCTGGTGCTGGGTAAGCGCATGGAAGATCATTTGCGCTTTGCCGCCTGTTACTGGCATACCTTCTGCTGGAACGGAGCCGATATGTTCGGCGTGGGTTCCTTTGACCGTCCATGGCAGCAGCCGGGTGAGGCCATCGAGCTGGCGAAGCGTAAAGCCGATGTCGCCTTTGAATTCTTCCACAAACTGAACGTGCCCTACTACTGCTTCCATGACGTGGATGTGTCGCCGGAAGGCGCCTCACTGAAAGAGTATCTGAACAATTTCGCGCAGATGGTGGATGTGCTGGCGGCTAAACAGCAGCAAAGCGGCGTGAAGCTGCTGTGGGGCACGGCCAACTGCTTTACCAACCCACGCTATGGCGCGGGTGCGGCAACCAATCCGGATCCGGAAGTGTTTAGCTGGGCGGCAACGCAGGTGGTTACCGCAATGAACGCCACGCATCAGCTGGGCGGCGAAAACTATGTGCTGTGGGGCGGTCGTGAAGGCTATGAAACCCTGCTCAACACCGACCTGCGTCAGGAGCGCGAGCAGATTGGCCGCTTTATGCAGATGGTGGTCGACCATAAACACAAAATCGGTTTCCGCGGTACGCTGCTGATCGAACCGAAGCCTCAGGAACCTACTAAGCACCAGTACGACTACGACGTTGCTACCGTGTACGGCTTCCTGAAACAGTTCGGCCTGGAAAAAGAGATCAAAGTTAACATTGAAGCCAACCATGCCACGCTGGCCGGCCACTCTTTCCATCACGAGATCGCGTCTGCTATCGCGCTGGGTATCTTCGGTTCTGTTGATGCTAACCGCGGCGATGCGCAACTGGGTTGGGATACCGACCAGTTCCCGAACAGCGTGGAAGAGAATGCGCTGGTGATGTATGAAATTATCAAAGCGGGTGGTTTCACCACCGGCGGGCTGAACTTCGATGCCAAAGTGCGCCGTCAGAGCACCGACAAATACGACCTGTTCTACGGCCATATTGGCGCAATGGATACCATGGCGCTGGCGCTCAAAGTCGCCGCCCGTATGATTGAAGACGGTGAACTGGATAAACGTGTCGCGAAGCGTTATAGCGGCTGGAACAGTGAGCTGGGTCAGCAAATTTTGAAAGGCCAGTTATCGCTTGCGGACGTCGCGAAGTACGCTGAACAACATCAACTGGCACCGCAGCATCAGAGCGGGCATCAGGAGCTGCTGGAAAACCTGGTTAATCACTACCTGTTCGATAAATAACAGTGAGTAGATAATAACGTAAGCCCGGTAAGCGTCGCGCCACCGGGCATTTCTGTTAAAGGAGTCACCGAATGTATATCGGGATTGATCTTGGCACATCGGGTGTGAAAGCCATCCTGTTAAGCGAGCAGGGCGACGTGTTAGCAACGCAGACAGAAAAGCTGCAGGTCTCACGTCCGCATCCGCTATGGTCGGAACAGGATCCGGAGCAGTGGTGGCTGGCAACGGATCGTGCAATCAAAGCGCTAGGTGAACAGCACAGTCTGCGTGACGTCAAAGCCCTCGGCATTGCCGGGCAAATGCACGGCGCGACGTTACTGGACAGTCAGCATCACGTCCTGCGACCGGCCATTCTCTGGAACGATGGTCGCTGTGCAGAAGAGTGCGCACTCCTTGAAGAGCGAGTACCCACCTCCCGCAGTATTACCGGCAACCTGATGATGCCCGGTTTTACCGCACCAAAGTTACTGTGGGTACACCGCCATGAGCCGGAAATTTTCCGTCAGGTGGCGAAAGTTTTACTGCCAAAAGATTATCTGCGTTTTCGCATGACGGGTGATTTCGCCAGCGACATGTCCGACGCTGCCGGCACGATGTGGCTCGACGTGGCCAAACGTGACTGGAGCGAGGCCATGCTCGATGCCTGCCACCTGACTCGCGAACATATGCCAGCGCTCTATGAGGGCAGTGAGATAACGGGTACCTTACAGCCTGCCGTCGCAGAACGCTGGAATATGCCTGCTGTCCCGGTGGTGGCCGGTGGCGGTGACAACGCGGCGGGTGCCGTGGGGGTCGGGATGGTGGAAGCCGGGCAGGCGATGCTTTCGCTGGGAACGTCTGGCGTCTATTTTGCGGTCAGCGAGGGTTATCGCAGTAATCCTGAAAGTGCCGTTCACAGTTTCTGCCATGCGCTGCCGGGAAAATGGCATCTGATGTCGGTTATGTTGAGCGCCGCCTCTTGCCTTGACTGGGCCGCGAAACTGACCGGGATGGCTGATGTTCCGGCACTGATTGCTGCTGCACAGCAGGCGGATGAAAGTGCGGGTACCGTCTGGTTTTTACCCTATCTTTCCGGCGAGCGCACGCCGCATAACAACCCGGAAGCGAAAGGGGTATTCTTTGGGTTAACCCATCAGCATGGTCCGGCGGAACTGGCTCGTGCCGTTCTGGAAGGCGTGGGATATGCCCTGGCGGACGGAATGGACGTGGTACATGACTGCGGTGTGACGCCGGCGAGTATCACCCTGATTGGCGGCGGTGCGCGTAGCAGCTACTGGCGCCAGATGCTGTCTGATATCAGCGGACTGCAGCTCGATTTTCGTACCGGTGGTGATGTGGGGCCTGCGCTCGGTGCAGCGCGACTGGCGCAGATTGCTATGAACCCGGAAACGCCGCTTTCTCAGCTGTTACCGCAGCTTCAACTGGAACAGGCGCATCTGCCTGACGCGGCACGTCATGCGCGTTATGCGCAAAGACGCGAGGTCTTTCGCAAAATCTACCAACAGCTGCTGCCGCTGATGTCGTAAATACGGTTGTCTGTCAGAGGCACGAGGTTGTCCTTTTTTGGTCTGTGCGGGCCTTTATTTCCTTGCCAGTATGGTGTCATACCCACTGGCGAGGAGATTCAACATGTCACGTACTGCATTAATCAACATCGATACTCAGCAGTCTTTTCATCATCGTCATTACTGGCAGGAGGACGAGATTCCTGCCTTTCAGCAGGCGATGCTGGGGCTGATTGAGGGCTGCCAGGCGCGTGGCATTCCTGTCGTTGATATTTTCCATGTAGATGAAGACGGTCCGTTCACACTGCAAAGCGGCTATGTCAAACCGATGGCCTTTTTACGTCATCAGCCGGACGTGGTCTTCCAGAAACACGTCCATAATGCGTTCACGGATACCGGGCTTGACCGCTGGCTGCGTGAGCGAGACATTAATCAGCTCATCGTGTGCGGCATTCGCACGGAGCAATGCTGTGAAACCACTGCGCGGGTGGCATCCGATCTGGGCTATGCTGTGACCTTCGTTAGCGAGGCAACGCTCACGTTTCCAATGACGCACAAGGGGATAACCCTGAGCGCAGAGGAACTGCGCCATCGTACCGAGACGGTTCTGGCCGGGCGGTTTGCCGACATTAAAACGGTTGCGGAGACGCTGGAGTTACTGTAATGAGCATCGACGTCTGGTTTGTGATGTTGCCCGGGGTGCTGTCATTAGACATGACGGGCCCGGCAGAGACCTTTGTGCTGGCAGGAGACGCGTTTCGCCTGCATTACATTGGTCCGCAGGCAGAGGTTCCGACGTCGATTGGTCTGATGATGGGCGGTATTCAGCCGCTGCCGGAAAGCTTGTCTGAGGGCAGTTTGCTGGTGCTGCCGGGGGTAAGCGACTCCCGCTTTCAGTTCTCAACGCCGCAGGCGCAGCTGATCCAGCACTGGTTAATGCGCCTGCAGCCAAAAATTCATCGTCAGGATATCACCGTCATGTGCGTCTGTTCAGGGGCGTTGCTGGCGGCAAAATCGGGCTTGCTGAACCACCGGCAGTGCACAACGCATCATGACGTTATAAGCCGTTTACGTACGGCGGATCCGACGGCAATCATCAAAGAAAACCGGATCTTCGTGCAGGATGAGAATATCTGGACCAGCGCCGGCATCACCTCGGGCATCGACCTGGCGCTGCATATGATTAACCGTCTGTGTGGCGCAGAAAAAGCGCTGGCCGTGGCGCGCGAAATGGTGGTCTGGTTTCGTCGCTCCGGGGACGATCCCCAGCTGTCGCCATGGTTACGCTACCGCAATCATCTTCACCCGGCCATTCATCGTGCGCAGGATGCGCTTACCACCGAGCCGCACAAAGCCTGGGTTTTACCCGAGATTGCCGCTCTGGCGCATGTCAGCCCGCGCCATTTAACGCGGCTTTTTCAGACGCATTTAGGGATAAGCGTTCGCGACTATCTGGAGCAGTTGCGTCTGGCGGTGGCTGAACAGTGGCTGTTGCAAGGGCGTGGCGTGGAACAGGCCTCACTGGCCGCGGGGTTTTCCTCCCCGCGCCAGTATCATCGTGCCCGACAGCGCAGCGTTAACTGACGAAGCGGCGGGTGTCGACCTTCTGCAGCAGCATTGACAGCAGCAGGCTCGCCATCAGCGTGACGGTGAAAATCCACAGGATATCCAGCACCGGCCAGCTTTTGAACTCGACCCCTCTCGTTCTCAGGGCGTGGATCACCAGCGCGTGAAAACCGTATATACCGAGCGAGTGCCGGGAGATAACGCTCAGCACCGGAAGAGGGCGTGCGTTCAGGGTGTTTTTGACGAGCGTAAGCAGGGATACGGCACAGATGAAGACCATCGGGCCGCAATACAGGTACCAGGTATCGGCAAAATTGCCGCGCCATTGCAGTTCATGCAGCGTTCCACGCGAAATCACGATCACGCCGATGATAAACAACGCTGCACATAGCCCGTTCATGCCGCGTTTTTGGGTGTCCATCATCCCGATAGCTCGCCCCAGCATGCCGTAGAGCACGTAGTAAAAGGTATCGCCGTTGATATAGAGATTGACCGGTAACCATTCAAAACCATCAATTTTCTGCGAGACCGTATTCGGGTTAGCTATGATGCCAATGACCACCATCAGCGCCAGCAGCATTTTCCCGCTCACGGTTTTCACCTGAATCAGTGGGGAAACCAGATAGATAACGATAATGGCGAAGAAAAACCACAGATGGTAGAAGACGGGTTTTTGCAGAAGGTATTTGAGAGATAGCCCGGCGTTAATCGAGGTGAACAGGGTGATATAGAGCAAGGCCACGGCGCTGTAGAAGCCCAGGCAGGCGGCGATACGGATAAAATGCCGCGGTTGCGCGCTACGCTCGCCAAAAAAGAGAAAGCCGGAAATCATAAAGAACAACGGCACACTGACCCGCGACGCGGAGTTAAGAATATTGGCTATATCCCAGTTAACAGGGCTGATACTGTGCGCATTGGTGACATACCAGGTCGTCGTGTGGATCATGACCACCATCAGACACGCTATTCCTCGCAGATTATCAATCCAGCTAATTTTTGACGACATCAGTTCCTCATCATCCCTTGTAAATTCAGTGTGACTGCGATTGTATTGAAGCCTCTCTCTGGAAAATTCTGAGTTTTATTGAGCAGCCTTGTTTGAAAGCCGCGAGGTTCGCAGAATGCCAGGGCATAATCTATAAAAGCTTTGCTACTAAAAATAACAGCCACTGAACAGGGCGGTAATAAAAATGATGATGAAGCGTGCGGCGTCACTCTTTCTGCTGTTTATCCTGGCAGGATGCAGTACGCCACCCTCTGCACCCGTGCAAAAAGCACAGCAGGGAAAAATCAGCCCGGAACGCTCCCTGAATATGGAGCAGTTCTGTAAGGATCAGGCTGCGCGCCGCTATAACTCGGATGCGCAGAACATTGATGTCACCGGATTTGAGCGATTCCAGGGGAGTTATGAGCTGAAAGGCCATACGTCCCGTAAAGAGGGCTTTGTCTGTTCGTTTGACGCAGACGGTCAGTTTTTACATCTCTCCATGCGCTAAGCCGCTCGCATAATCAACAGCCAGACGCCGGCAGCTGCCTGGCGTGGTGGCTTATTTCCCCAATTTTCCCTAAACAAACCCGTTTCGTACTGTATATCTTGCAGGCAGCGGGTATACTGGTCCCTTCCATTTAAAACCACACGTATCCAGCACGACATACTATGCAAAAGTTTGATACCAAGACCTTCCAGGGCCTGATCCTGACCTTACAGGATTACTGGGCTCGTCAGGGCTGTACCATTGTTCAACCTTTGGACATGGAAGTAGGCGCAGGCACTTCACACCCAATGACCAGCTTACGCGCGTTGGGGCCGGAGCCAATGGCGACTGCTTATGTGCAACCTTCACGTCGTCCGACCGATGGCCGTTACGGCGAAAACCCGAACCGTCTGCAGCATTACTATCAGTTCCAGGTGGTGATTAAGCCATCGCCAGACAACATTCAGGAACTGTACCTCGGGTCACTGAAAGAGCTGGGTATGGATCCAACCATTCACGATATCCGTTTCGTGGAAGATAACTGGGAGAACCCAACGCTGGGTGCCTGGGGTCTGGGTTGGGAAGTGTGGCTGAACGGTATGGAAGTGACGCAGTTCACTTACTTCCAGCAGGTTGGCGGTCTGGAATGTAAACCGATTACCGGCGAAATCACCTACGGTCTGGAACGTCTGGCCATGTATATTCAGGGCGTAGACAGCGTTTACGACCTGGTCTGGAGCGACGGCCCGCTGGGTAAAACCACCTACGGCGACGTGTTCCATCAGAACGAAGTGGAGCAATCCACTTATAACTTCGAATACGCGGATGTGGACTTCCTGTTCACCTGCTTCGAGCAGTACGAGAAAGAAGCGCAGCAGTTGTTGGCGCTGGAGTCTCCGCTGCCGCTGCCTGCTTACGAGCGTATTCTGAAGGCCGCCCACAGCTTCAACCTGCTGGACGCCCGCAAAGCCATCTCCGTGACTGAACGTCAGCGCTACATTCTGCGTATTCGTACCCTGACCAAAGCCGTTGCAGAAGCGTACTATGCGTCCCGTGAAGCCCTTGGCTTCCCGATGTGCAACCGAAACAAATAAGAGGCGGCCATGTCTGAGAAAACTTTCCTGGTGGAAATTGGCACCGAAGAGCTGCCACCAAAAGCCCTGCGCAGCCTGGCTGAATCTTTTGCTGCGAACGTGACTGCTGAGCTGGATAACGCTGGCCTGGCACACGGTAAAATTGAATGGTTTGCTGCTCCGCGTCGTCTGGCGCTGAAAGTGGCGAACCTGGCGGCGTCTCAGCCGGATCGTGAAGTTGAAAAACGTGGCCCGGCGATTGCTCAGGCGTTTGATGCTGAAGGCAAGCCAAGCAAAGCGGCTGAAGGCTGGGCGCGTGGTTGTGGTATCACCGTCGATCAGGCTGAGCGTCTGACCACCGATAAAGGCGAGTGGCTGCTGTACCGTGCACATGTGAAAGGTGAAAGTGCGCAAGCGCTGCTGCCTGACATGATTGCCACGTCGCTGGCCAGGCTGCCGATTCCAAAACTGATGCGCTGGGGCGCAAGCGACGTGCACTTCGTGCGTCCTGTGCACACCGTGACGCTGCTGCTGGGCGATACCGTTATTCCGGCCACCATCCTGGGTGTGGCGTCCGATCGCGTGATCCGTGGGCACCGCTTCATGGGCGAGCCTGAGTTCACCATCGACAATGCTGACCAGTATCCGCAGATCCTGCTGGAGCGCGGTAAAGTTATTGCTGACTACGAACAGCGTAAAGCCAAAATCAAGGCGGATGCGGAAGACGCGGCGCGTAAGATTGGCGGTAAAGCGGATCTGAGCGACAGCCTGCTGGAAGAAGTAACCTCTCTGGTTGAATGGCCAGTGGTACTGACCGCGAAGTTCGAAGAGAAATTCCTGGCCGTGCCGGCTGAAGCGCTGGTGTACACCATGAAGGGTGACCAGAAGTACTTCCCGGTTTACGCCAACGACGGCAAGCTGCTGCCAAACTTCATCTTCGTGGCGAACATTGAATCAAAAGATCCGATCCAGATTATCTCCGGTAACGAGAAAGTGGTGCGTCCACGTCTGGCGGATGCCGAGTTCTTCTTCAACACCGACCGTAAAAAGCGTCTTGAAGATCACCTGCCACGTCTGCAGACCGTGCTGTTCCAGCAACAGCTGGGTACGCTGCGCGACAAGACTGACCGTATTGCGGAGCTGTCTGGCTGGATCGCACGTGAAATCGGTGCGGATGTGAACCACGCAACGCGCGCGGGTTTACTGTCCAAGTGTGACCTGATGACCAATATGGTGTTCGAATTTACCGACACCCAGGGTGTGATGGGGATGCACTACGCGCGTCACGACGGTGAAGCGGAAGATGTGGCCGTGGCCCTGAACGAGCAGTATCAGCCGCGCTTCGCGGGTGACGCGCTGCCGTCTAATCCGGTGGCCTGTGCGGTCGCGATTGCCGATAAGATGGACACCCTTGCAGGTATCTTTGGCATCGGCCAGCATCCAAAAGGCGACAAAGACCCGTTTGCGCTGCGTCGTGCTGCCCTGGGCGTGCTGCGTATCATCGTTGAAAAGAACCTGAACCTGGATCTGCAGACCCTGACTGAAGAAGCGGTACGTCTGTACGGTGATAAGCTGACCAACGCCAACGTGGTCGACGATGTGATCGACTTTATGCTTGGTCGCTTCCGTGCGTGGTATCAGGACGAAGGTTACACCGTCGATACCATTCAGGCGGTACTGGCACGTCGTCCAACCCGTCCGGCAGATTTCGATGCGCGTATGAAGGCGGTTTCCCACTTCCGTACGCTGGAAGCTGCATCCGCACTGGCCGCGGCTAACAAGCGTGTCTCTAACATTCTGGCGAAATCCGACGAAACGCTGAACGAGCGTGTCAACGCTGCGACGCTGAAAGAGCCAGAAGAGATCGCCCTGGCGATGCAGGTTGTGGTACTGCGTGACAAGCTGGAGCCGTATTTCGCCGAAGGCCGCTACCAGGAAGCCCTGGTGGAGCTGGCGGAACTGCGTGATGTCATCGATGCCTTCTTCGAGAAAGTGATGGTGAACGTGGAAGATAAAGAGCTGCGTATCAACCGTCTCTCTATGCTCGAAAAACTGCGTGAGCTGTTCCTGCGCGTGGCGGATATTTCGCTGCTGCAGTAACGTGCATGTGCCCGGTGACGGGCCAGCAGATGAGAAAAAACCCGCTTCGGCGGGTTTTTTTATGTCTCGTTTTTTGTGAGCCAGGTAAGCGCAGTGCAATCGCCTAAAAATTCACCTTGAAATGGTCAGCAAATTACCGTTATCCTGTTTCTCGTTATATTTCTCCCTCTGGAGCGCATCCCGAAAATGAACAAACACGACTGATGAATTTCGATCCTTGCTAAACGCGACCGCGTCGGCAGGGGATGTTTTGATTTCATTCAGGAGTGCTTATGGCTCATTTTGCGCAATCCCCTTCTTTTATTTTGCATCAGGTGACCTGTCAGTTTGCGACGGGCGATACCCTTTTTGGTCCGCTGAATCTTTCTCTGGCGCCGTCACTGTGCGCGCTGGTTGGCCGCAACGGCAGCGGTAAAACACGTCTGCTACGTTTGCTGGCAGGGTGTGATGAACCTGCCAGCGGTCATATCGAACGTTTTGCAACGCACGCTTATGTGGCACAACAGCCCGATATCTCCCCGCGAACCACGCTTGCTGAGCTGCTGGGGTATGAGGCGATTTTTGCGGCGCGTAAGCGCATCGACAGCGGTGACTACCAGCCCGATGATTTGGCGTTACTCGACGGACACTGGGATGTAGCAGAACGTCTGAGCGAGGCGTTTTTCCACGCAAAACTTCCACCATTTGACCCGGATAAATCAGCCATGGAACTCAGCGGCGGCGAGCGCATTCGCGCGTTGCTCTGTGGCGCGTTTACGGCTGATGCGGATTATCTGCTGCTGGACGAACCCACCAACCATCTCGACCGGCAGGGACGTGAGTGGTTCTACGACCAGCTCGCCCGTTATCAGGGGGGCGTGCTGGTGGCCTCCCACGACCGTGAACTGCTGGCGAAGGTACCGCGTATTCTTGAACTGAGCGCCTCGGGTCTTCGCCACTACGGTGGCAGTTACGACGACTATACGCATCAGCGGGACGCCGAACAGCAGGCAGCCCGTGCGGCACTGGAACATGCGGCAACAGAACGCAAACGCACCCGCGCGCGGATGCAAAAAGAGCACGACGAAAGCCAGCGGCGTTCGGCGAAGACGTTACGTACGGTCGATAACCTTAATATCGCCTCGTTCGAGCGGGTCAGATACAAAATGGCCGCCAAAGAGCGCATTGGCACCTGGAAAAAACAGCATGGCGATCAACATGAAGCGCTGAATGCCGCGGTGAACAAGGCCCGGGAGCGAGTTGAAGAGGAGAATCCGGTGATGTTCACGTTGCCTGGAAGCCAGATTGCTGAGGGGAAACAGGTGCTGGTGATGGAGGGGCTGGTGCTGCCACACGTCACTCTCCCGCCGACGAACTGGCGAATGGACGGACCGATGCGCGTGGCGCTAAAAGGACCGAACGGCTGCGGTAAATCGACGCTTTTAAAAGCCATTCTCGGCGAAGTGGCTCCGCTCTCAGGAACGTGTAAGGTATCGGTAAACTGCGCTTATCTCGATCAACATCTGTCGCAGCTCGATCTTTCGCAGTCGGTGATGGCGCATCTCAATCTGAGTCATACACCTCTGGAAGAGGGTGTGCTGCGAACCCGTTTAGCGCAGCTTCAGCTGGGCGCCGACAAAGTGGCGCTTCCGCTGGCTGAGCTGAGCGGCGGGGAACGTCTCAAGGCTGCACTGGCCTGTGTTTTGTGGCGCGAAGACGCTACGCAGCTTTTACTGCTGGATGAACCGACCAACCATCTGGATCTGGCCTCGGTCGAGGCGATTGAAGCCGCACTGGCCGGTTTCCCCGGGGCATTGCTGGTGGTTTCTCACGATGAGGCTTTTTTGCGGGGGTTAGCATTGACGCATGAACTGGTCTGGGAAGAGGCGGGTTGGCGGTGTGCCCCCCTTTAAAACACAAGCCCCCGCAAAGGCGGGGGCGGTAACTCACTTTACTGCATCATGCTATATGCTTGCTGAGTGCAGGGTTGGCCTGAATCAGGCGCATCAGCTTTAGCTCGGTTGGAGTGGGTTTTTCGCGTTTTGACTCCCACTCCTGCACCATAGCCACGCTGACACCCATCGCTCTGGCGAATTCTTCAGTTTTTAATCCAGTCCCTTTGCGCAATTGCTCATATTCTTTAAAGGGATTGGATCTTTGTTGCAGGGTTAACGTCTGCGGTACATCTTTAAAAATAATCTGTTCCAGGCTGCTCAGCAGCTCAAGCTCAGGATCTTTATATTCCATTGAGGACTCCTCTTAAATCACATACCGGGATCAAGAACATCAGAGAGCCTGTTAAGAATAGTCCCTAATACAAACGACGGATCGTCACGGATGTGATTAATCGTGCGGTAACGATCGCTTTATGCGTTTCAGCCGTTGCCAGGGTGAGACTAATTACCTGATTACGCTTATGTCGGCTTCGCCAGGTATTTTTTTGTAAATAGTAAGAAATAAAACGGCAATAGCCGTTTTGCATGAAAAGAGTATCTTGCAGGGCTGACCTGGACTATCCTTGTCAGCGTCGGGCACGCATGTGCCGGTGTGCGCTTTTTTGGGTGAAAGGAGTAATGAAATGGCGACAGGAAAGTCCTGCTCTCGCTGGTTTGCGCCTATTGCGGCGTTGTTGATGGTTGTTAGCCTGAGTGGGTGTTTTGATAAAGAAGGCGATCAGCGCAAAGCGTTTATCGATTTTCTACAGAATACGGTGATGCGCAGCGGTGAACGGTTGCCGACGCTGACTGCGGATCAGAAAAAACAGTTTGGCCCCTTCGTGTCTGATTACGCCATTCTTTATGGTTATTCACAGCAGGTGAGCCAGGCGATGGATTCCGGTATCCGTCCGGTTGTGGATAGCGTGAACGCTATTCGCGTCCCGCAGGATTACATGACGCAACGTGAACCGCTGCGCCAGTCCAACGGTGCGCTCGGCGTGCTGAGCCAACAGCTGCAGAATGCGAAAATGCAGGCGGACGCGTCACGTTCCGCGCTGAAGCAGGGCGACGATCTCAAACCGGTCTTCGACAAAGTGTATGAGAAAGTGGTGTCGAAACCTTCTGAAGCGATGCAACCGCTGATCCCAGCCGCGCAAATTTTCACGCAGCAGCTGGTTCAGGTGGGGGACTTCATCTCCCAGCAGGGCACTCAGGTGAGCTTTGTGGCCAACGGTATTCAGTTCCCGACCTCGCAGCAGGCAAGCCAGTATAATGCGCTGATTGGGCCACTGGCCTCCCAGCACCAGGCCTTTAGTCAGGCGTGGAGTGCAGCGGTCGCTGCCACAGAATAAATCGGAAAACCCCGCCTCAGGCGGGGTTTTTTATTCCGGGCGAAAATAACGCTTGTTATTCTTCTACCACATCGGTATAACTATACAGGTCGGTTTGTTACACAGACCTAAAGCAGTTTAGTAAAGCAGTCCAGATTGTTATCCATAGATACCCTTCGTAGTGACCCTTCCTTCATCGCTTAAAAATCTGTAACACAATCCATCAAGCCGGAAGGCACAATATATTTGTTAATTAAGGTAATTCTATGTCTGCTAAAATGACTGGTCTGGTAAAATGGTTCAACGCTGATAAAGGTTTCGGCTTCATCACTCCTGACGATGGCTCTAAAGACGTGTTCGTACACTTCTCTGCTATCCAGAACGAAGGCTACAAATCTCTGGATGAAGGTCAGAAAGTTTCCTTCACCATCGAAAGCGGCGCTAAAGGCCCAGCAGCTGGTAACGTTGTAAGCCTGTAAGCTTCCAACCCAGTAGCACAAATTTTAAAAACCCGCCTTCTGGCGGGTTTTTTCATTTCTATCGCTGAACCTGCGGGTTAACGCAGTTGATTTCCACCTTTCCGCTGAGGGCAGCGATCAGGTTGTCTACCGCGGTTGCAGCCATATTGTAGCGTGTTTCATGGGTTGCTGAGCCGATGTGGGGCAGGGCCACCACGTTGGGCAATGAAAGCAACGGGGAGTCCACCGGCAGCGGTTCCTGTTCAAACACGTCAAGACCGGCAGCGTGGATCTCACCCTGTTGCAGAGCCTCAATCAACGCCTTCTCATCCACCACCGGGCCACGACCCGCGTTGATGAAAATGGCCGTTTTCTTCATTTTTTCAAACGCCTCTTTACCGATAAGATGACGGGTTTCGTCCGTCAGCGGCAGGATCAGACAGACAAAATCGGCTTCCTGCAGCAGCGTATCCAGCTCGCAGTAGCGGGCGTTAAAACGTTCTTCGGCTTCACTGTGATGACGACGCGCGTTATACAGAATCGGCATGTTAAAACCAAAATGTGCACGCTGCGCCAGGGCCAGGCCAATACGGCCCATGCCAACGATGCCCAGCGTTTTGCCATGAACATCCACCCCAAACCAGTCCGGACCAATGCTTTTTGTCCATTCGCCAGCTTTAACGCGATCGGCCACTTCGACCACACGACGCGCCGTGCTGAGGACCAGCGCCATCAGCGTGTCGGCCACGGTCTCCGTCAGCGCATGTGGCGTATGCATCAACAGGATCTTGCGGGCGTTAAGGGCATCCACGTCGAAGTTGTCATAGCCCACGGAAACGGTAGAGGTAGCACGAAGCTTCGGCATTTTCTCCAGCAGGGCGACATCCACTTTTTCGCTTGAACCCAGCAAACCTTCGGCGCTGGCGAACGCATCGGCGTGCTGTGCCACGGTTTCCGGGCTGAGGTTCTTCACCTGGGTAACGGTGAAGTGTTCCTCAAGGCGTTTCTGCAGATCTTCCGGCAGTGCTTTATACAAAATGACGGACGGCTTCATGCTAATCTCCGTTGATTTTTAAGGATTCAGGCGTGGCGTGCGCCGACAGGTAATTGTTGATTATTAGCAGGCTTAACAATCAGAGTAAGCCACACGGAGGCGAAAAGCGCTACCCCCATAAATATGTACGATGCGGATGGGCTGCCGGTTGCTCCGTTCAGGTAACCCACAAACCAGGAGCCGCAGAACGAGCCCAGCGCCCCCATACTGTTAATCAGTGCCATCGCGCCGCCTGCCACGTTACGCGGCAGCATCTCCGGGATGATCGCAAAGAACGGTCCATAAGGGGCGTACATTGCCGCGCCCGCAATCACCAGCAGGGTGTAAGAGACCCAGAAATGGTTCGCGCCGACGGCCCAGGAACCAATGAAGGCAAAGGCAGCGATCAGCAGCAGCGGCCAGACAAACAGCTTACGGTTCTGCATTTTGTCCGATGCCCATGACGCAATGATCATGGCGATTGTGGCTGCGAGGTAAGGCACGGACGACAGCCAGCCCACTTCCACCATGCCAAGGTTTTCACCGGCATTGCGGAGAATCGATGGCAGCCACAGTACGAAACCGTACACGCCAATGCTCCAGGTGAAATACTGGGCGCAGAGCAAAATCACATTACGCGAGCGGAATGCTTCGCCGTAGTTACGCACCGCTTTCAGGCCTTGCTGTTCTTTATCCAGCTGCGCCTGCAGAGCTGCTTTTTCATCTTCGGAGAGCCATTTCGCCTGCGCAGGTTTGTCTTTTACCAGCATCCACCAGCAGAATGCCCAGATAACCGCCGGCACCCCTTCGATAATGAACATTTCGCGCCAGCCGAAGGACTGGATCAGGTAGCCAGAAACCACCGACATCCACAGCACGGTGACCGGGTTACCGAGGATCAGGAAAGTATTGGCTCGTGAGCGCTCGGATTTTGTAAACCAGTTGCTGATATAAATCAGCATCGCGGGCATTACCGCTGCCTCAACGACCCCAAGAATAAAGCGAATGGCTGCCAGAGCAGGAATATTATTCACCACGCCGGTCAGTGAGGCGCAGGCACCCCACAGGATCAGGCAAACGAAAATCAATTTGCGGACGCTGCGACGCTCCGCATAGATAGCGCCGGGGATCTGGAAGAAGAAGTAGCCCAGGAAGAAAAGGGCACCCAGCAACGAAGAGATACCTTTGGTGATCCCCAGGTCTTCGGTGATCCCTGCCGCGGACGCGAAACTGAAGTTGGCACGATCAAGGTACGCCAGGCTGTACGTGATAAACACGATTGGCATGATGTACCACCAGCGTTTTACTGCATTGGTCGAACTGTTCATAGGCTTGCCTCTGTTGTTGAGGTTTGTACCGCCGTTGTATGTAGGGTACACGGTGGTTTGTTTTGTTTCCCCCTGACCTACCTGAGGAGAGGGGGAGGGAAACGGAATTTATTCGTTCAGCTGTGCGCGGGTCGGTAATCCTTCACTGTCGCCCTGCACCTGGATTGCCAGCGAGCCAATTTTATTGCCCCGGGCGACGGCCTGCTGCAGCGGTTTGCCTTCCAGCAGGGCACTAATGACTCCCACGGCAAAACCATCGCCAGCGCCGACGGTATCAACCACGTTATCAACCTTCACGGCCGCGACTGCGCCTTGCTCGCCGTTAGCCGTTTTAAACCAGGCGCCATCGGCGCCGGTTTTCAGCACCACCGCTTTTACCCCTTTGTTAAGGTAAAAATCGGCAATCCCTTCAGGGGTGTTTTTACCGGTCAGGATCATGCCTTCTTTCACGCCCGGCAGAACCCAGTCAGCCTGAAACGCCAGACGATTCAGCTTCTCGACCATTTCCGCTTCGCTTTTCCACAGTACCGGGCGCAGGTTAGGATCGAATGAGATCGTTTTCCCCTGAGCCTTCATGGTGGTTGCGGCATGATCCAGTAATGCATACGAGCTGGCAGAAAGCGCGGCCGCCACGCCGCTCAGATGCAGATGGCGTGCGGAGGCGAAATAGTGGGCGTGGTAATCCTCGACTGAGAGGTGGCTCGCCGCAGACCCTTTACGGAAATACTCCACAATGGGATCGGTTCCATTTTCGACTTTCGATTTAAGCTGGAAACCGGTCGGGAAGCGTCCATCGAGGGTGACGCCGGAAGCATCAATGCCCTCTTTTTTCAACGAATCGAGAACGAAATGGCCAAAGCTGTCATCACCCACGCGGCTGACCCAGCCGACATTCAGACCCAGGCGCGCCAGGCCGGTCGCGACGTTCAGCTCAGCCCCCGCCACGCGTTTGATAAAGTGCTCCACCGTACTCAGGTCGCCCGTTTCGGTGGCGACAAACATCGCCATGGCTTCGCCGATAGTGATCACATCCAGCGTCTTGTGCATGGTTTACTCCTCACGCAGCAGGTTTACGTAATGACGGGTGACGGCGGTTAAATCCGCCCCTTCCAGCGGGAACTCGATACCACGCGGGGCATCGGCGGGCAGCTGACAAAGCAGATCCAGCCAGCGCGCATCGGCCCGATCCGGCGCCACGGCGCGGAAATTTTCTTTATGCGGCACGGCGGCTTTAACGTGGATATAGCTCACTGCGGAGGCCAGATGGCGCGCGGCTTCTTCCGGGGAGTCGCCCACCCACAGCCAGTTGCCCATGTCGAACGTCAGCGTGACGGGCAGCGCCATGTCCCGGCAGGCGGCTTTGAAGCGCTGCATCGGCGCAAGCTGGCCGCAGTCGGTCTGGTCGTTTTCCACCACCAGGGCCATACCGCTTTCATCGAGCAGGGCACGCAGGGCGTGAAGCGGCTGGGTGTCGCTGAAATGACCCAGCGAGACCTTGAGCCACAGCGCATTCAGGGTACTGGCTTCGCTGAGATAACGGGGCAGGTCAGGGTTGAGGGCGCCATCGGGCATAAACAGGGCCGCAGGGGCGGAGTAGCATGCCAGCAGGCCCAGCAGCTCAATGGATTCACCCAGCGCGGGCAGCGCCAGCAGCTCTTCGCTGTTGAACAGCTCGCGGCGGATCTCGACGCCGTCGGCACCCGCGCCCGCAATGACGGGCAGCATTGCCCGTTGACCACCTGCCTGTCGCACCTGTTCCGCGCCATACGCGGCGGTGACCACCATGATTTTTCTGCCCATCGTCGGACTCCATCGCAATACATCAATACTATTACGCTAGATGGAACCGGTTCCAAAGAAAAGGTCAGGATGTTGAATTTATGATCGGTATCACAAGGGAAAATTAACGGGCGGTGGAGCCGCGAACAATCAACTCGCCGGAAAATACCTGTTCGCGAACGGCATCGCTGGTGCCTTCAATACGACGAACCACTTGTTCAACAGCGGCATAGCCAATCTGCCAGGTGGGTTGTTTGAGGGTGGTGATCCCGACGCCAGCCAGTTCTGCCCACTCGAGTTCGTCGAACCCCAGCAGACCGATATCGCTTCCCCAGTGCAGGCCGATGCGCTTAAGCGAGCGGGCGACCTGCAGGGTCAGCGCCCCGTTGGCAGAGATAACGGCTTTACGCATTCCGCGATGGCGGGTGTGGAACTGCCGCAGGGTATTGTCGAGCTGATCGGCTTCGTGGAGGGGCGTTTCGGCATTCTCGGCAATCACGCCGGGGTAACGCTCCAGCGTGGCACGAAACGCGCTCAGTCGCTCACGACGGGTGTTGACCATGCCCAGAGGTTCGCTCAGAAACAGGATGGCTTCAAAGCCCTGTTCAATCAGATGCTCAGTGGCGGTTGTCGCCGCCTGAGTGTTATCCAGCCCGACGACATCGCAGGCGAATTCCGGGATTTTGCGGTCGATGAGAACCATCGGCAGGGAGGATTGCTGCAGGCGGTTTAAGCCCTCTTCACGCATGCCCACGGCATTCACCACAATCCCTTCGACCTGATAGCTGCGCAGCAGATCCAGGTAATGCAGCTCCTGATCGACTTCGTTGTTGGTGTTACAGACCAGCGGCGTAAAGCCCTTTTCGCGACAGGCGGCTTCAATTCCGCTCAATACGTTAACGGAGTAGGGATTGGTGATATCGGCGATGATAAGCCCGATAAGACGGGTACGACCCCGTTTGAGCCCGCGCGCCATAAGGCTCGGGCGGTAGTCGAGATCGGCAATAGCCTGTTCAATACGAGCGAGCAACGCATCGGACAGCAGATGTTTCTCGCCGTTGAGGTAGCGTGAAATGCTGGTTTTACCGGTTTTGGCGGCTTTCGCCACGTCGCTGATTGTGGCCCGTGTTGGTTTGCTCATCGCTGAATTCCCTGAAGTGAGTGAGAACACCTTAGCGGGAAAATTAGCGATGGCAAGCGGTTCATGCCGACGTGGCGGCATGATGCCCTATCCCCCTCTCCCCCTGGAAGAGGGGGGCAGCCCTTACTGAATTGGGCTTAAGGTAATCTCAACGCGACGGTTCTGCGCTTTGCCTTCCGCCGTGCTGTTGCTGGCGATAGGGTTTGCAGGGCCCATGCCGCTGGTACGGATGCGGTTTGCTGCAACGCCCTGCGTGATCAGCGAGCTGGCCACAGAATCGGCACGCTGCTGAGACAGGCGCATATTCAGATCCTGGCTGCCGGTGCTGTCGGTATAACCGATCACATTCACCGCGGTCTTGTTGTACTCTTTCAGCACCATTGCCACGCCGGTCAGGGTGTTCGCCCCTGCTGGTTTCAGCGTTGCGCTGCTGCTGTCGAAGGTGACGTTGTTTGGCATATTCAGGATGATGTTATCGCCGCTGCGCGTCACGCTCACGCCGGTGCCTTTCATTTTGTCGCGCAGTTTTGCTTCCTGCACATCCATGTAATAACCCACGCCGCCGCCCAGGGCTGCACCTGCCGCTGCGCCAATTAACGCGCCTTTGCCGCGGTCTTTCTTGGAGGAGGAGAGTGCGCCCACACCGGCCCCTACCAGCGAGCCGAGACCCGCGCCGATGCCGGATTTACCTGCTTCGCTTTCACCGGTGTAAGGGTTTGTTGTGCAGCCAGAAACAGCCAGTGCACCGCTCACCAGAGCGGCAATAACGAATACGCGTTTTTTCATCTTATTTCCTTAATCCTTTTTATTCTTTGCCACGACGCGCGTGGCAGTTGATTATGACGTCCAGATACGGAGAAAATTCCGGGTATAACTCTGAAATTTGTGACAAACCATAAACTGCCTCACTAAGAAGGCCGTAAAACCTGCACGCAACCAGGAGCGCACGCTTGAGCACCTCAACAAAAACGATTCTGACCGCCGCCCACTGGGGGCCGATGCTGGTCGAAACCGATGGCGAAAATGTTCTGTCGTCTCGCGGGGCATTGCCAACGCAACATCCCAACTCTTTACAGACCGTCGTTCGCGATCAGGTGCACAGCAAAACGCGCGTGCGCTGGCCGATGGTGCGTAAAGGATTTCTGGCGTCGCCAGACAAGCCGCAGGGTATTCGTGGTCAGGATGAGTTTGTCCGGGTGAGCTGGGATGACGCGCTGGCGCTGATCCATGCGCAGCACAAACGTATTCGCGACACGTATGGCCCGTCGTCCATTTTTGCCGGATCTTACGGCTGGCGTTCAAATGGCGTGCTGCATAAGGCTTCGACGTTACTGCAGCGCTATATGAGTCTGGCCGGGGGGTATACCGGGCATCTTGGGGATTACTCCACCGGCGCAGCGCAGGCGATCATGCCCTACGTGGTGGGCGGTAACGAAGTGTATCAGCAGCAGACCAGCTGGCCGCTGGTGCTGGAGCACACCGATGTGGTGGTGCTGTGGAGCGCCAACCCGCTCAACACCCTGAAAATCGCGTGGAATGCCAGTGACGAGCAGGGGATCCCGTATTTCGATGCGCTGCGTAAAAGCGGCAAGCGCATTATCTGCATTGACCCGATGCGCTCTGAAACCATGGACTTCTTCGGCGACAGCGCCGAGTGGATTGCCCCGCATATGGGCACCGACGTGGCGATGATGCTGGGCATTGCCCATACGCTGGTGGAGAACGGCTGGCACGATACCGGGTTCCTCGCACGCTGTACCACCGGTTTTGACAACTTCGCCGACTATCTGACGGGCAATACAGACGGTATGGCCAAAACGGCAGAGTGGGCGGCAGAGATTTGTGGGGTTCCTGCGGCCAAACTGCGTGAACTGGCAGCGTTATTCCACCAAAACACCACGATGTTAATGTCCGGATGGGGGATGCAGCGCCAGCAGTTCGGTGAGCAGAAACACTGGATGCTCGTGACGCTGGCCGCCATGCTCGGGCAGATTGGTACGCCGGGCGGTGGGTTTGGTCTCTCTTATCACTTCGCCAATGGCGGCAACCCGACCCGCAAAGCGGCAGTGCTGGCTTCTCTGCAGGGCTCGGTTCAGGGCGGTGTAGATGCCGTGGATAAAATCCCGGTGGCGCGCATTGTTGAAGCCCTGGAAAACCCGGGCGGGTTTTATCAGCATAACGGTCTGGATCGCCACTTTCCGGATATCCGGTTTGTCTGGTGGGCCGGCGGCGCGAACTTTACTCATCACCAGGACACGAATCGCCTGATCCGCGCCTGGCAGAAGCCAGAACTGGTGGTTATCTCAGAATGCTTCTGGACCGCCTCAGCCAAACATGCCGATATTGTGCTGCCGGCGACCACCTCGTTTGAGCGTAACGACCTCACTATGACCGGTGACTACAGCAATCAGCATATGGTACCGATGAAGCGCGTCGTGGCGCCGCGTGATGAGGCGCGTGATGATTTTGAGGTGTTTGCTGAGCTGAGCGAGTTGTGGGAAACGGGGGGGCGCGAGCGTTTTACCGAGGGCAAAACGGATTTGCAGTGGCTGGAGACGTTCTACCAGATTGCAGGTCAGCGCGGGGCCCCGCAGGGCGTGACGCTGCCGCCATTTGCACAGTTCTGGGAAGCGAACCAGATTATTGAGATGCCGGAGAGCGAACAGAATGCGCAGTTTGTTCGCTTCGCCGATTTCCGCCGCGACCCGGAGAACCATCCGCTGAAAACCGAGAGCGGGAAGATTGTGATCTACAGCGAGCGTATCGCCCAATTTAAGTATGCCGACTGTCCGGCGCATCCAACGTGGCTTGAGCCGGACGAGTGGCACGGTAATGCCCAGCCGGAACAACTGCAGGTGTTATCGGCCCATCCTGCCCATCGCCTGCACAGCCAGCTTAACTATTCATCACTGCGCGAGCGGTATGCGGTTGCCGGGCGAGAGCCCGTGACCCTGAACAGCGAAGATGCGCGCGCGCGTGGGATCGTTGACGGTGACGTGGTTCGCGTCTGGAATCAGCGTGGCCAGGTGCTGGCAGGGGCGGTAGTGAGCGACGGGATTAAACCTGGCGTTATCTGCATTCACCAGGGGGCATGGCCAGACCTGGAGCCGAGCGAAGGCGGTATTTGTAAAAACGGTGCAGTAAACGTTCTGACCAAAGATCTCCCCAGCTCGAAGCTGGGGAATGGCTGCGCGGGGAACACGGCGCTGGCCTGGGTCGAGAAATATCAGGGACCCGAGCTTACGCTCACGGCGTTTGATCCGCCTGCCAGCTCATGATCCACGTTGGGTGCTGAGTGTCATCCTGCCAGGCGCTGTCTTCAATGCGAAAACCCTGTGCATGATAGAAATTCACCGCCCGGACATTTTTCTGGTAGACCTCCAGGCTTAAATACGGGAAGCGCTGTTGAACATGGTTCAGCAGCGCACGCCCAATCCCCCGACCAATAAAGTCAGTTGAGACAAACAGCGCGCCCACAAACTGGGACTGCATGACGCTGATAAAGCCGCGCAGCATTCCATTTTCTTCCCATACCCAGGTTTCGGCGGCGGGCAGGTAAACATCCCGCACCATACCTTCGTTCTCTTTCCAGTAGCTTGCGCTGATAAACGGGTGCGCCTCCGTGGTGCTTTCAAGCCACAGACTCAGGAGTGGCCCGGCATTATCACTTTCCCATTTGCGGATCATGGTGCCTCCCTGGATGACAGACGCAGCCGGTAACGTGGTCGTTGACCAGGCCACAGGCCTGCATAAAGGCGTAACAGATGGTGGAGCCGACAAATTTAAAGCCGCGTTTTTTCAGCGCCTTAGAGAGCGCATCCGACGCCGGGGTGGAGGCCGGGATTTCCGCGAGCGTGGCGGCCTGGGTAATTTGCGGCGTATTGTTCACAAACGTCCAGACAAATTCTGAGAACGGTTCTCCGTTTTGCTCCATCGCCAGATAAGCGCGCGCGTTACCAATGATGGCCTGGATCTTACCGCGATGGCGGATGATGCCTGCATCCTGGACCAGCCGTTCCACATCATCCTCGGTCATGGCAGCGACGGCGACCGGATCGAACTGATGGAAAGCATTACGATAGTTTTCCCGTTTCTTAAGCACCGTAATCCATGACAAGCCCGCCTGTTGACCTTCCAGGCAGATCATCTCAAAAAGCTTTTTCCCTTCTGTCTCCGGTACGCCCCATTCCCGATCGTGATAGTCGATATAAAGCTGATCCTGGCTTACCCAACCGCAACGCTGCATCGGTTATCTCCCTTAATGAAACGGTTATCGCAAAATTTTCATTCTGTCAGGCTTGACGTGTCTACTATAAAGACAATAGTTAATACAGGGCCATATGCCCGCAAAACTCTTCCTAAACAATGACAAATATCGCCGAATTCGGCTCTCTCTGGAGTCGCTTTGATGATGATAAAAAAAATCAGTGGTCGCCATGCTGTTTCTGGCCTGGCGGGGATTTCAGCCTGTCTGTTTTTTTGTAATACAGCATTTGCCTGGCAACAGGAATATATCGTTTCAGACGCCCAAAGTAATACGGCGGAACGCTATACATGGGATGCGGATCACCAACCGCGTTATGAGGATATTCTCGCCGAGCGGATTCAGTCCTCACAAAATGCCCCTGGACTTGCGCTGAGTTTACCGTCGGGTTCCACGCCGGCAGGGGCCATGAGCGTGGGCTGGAACATTCCGGTGTCAGGGCGTATCACGACCGGTCCGGTGATGGCATGGCGTTATGACGGCACGGCACCGATGATGATCAACGAATTTGGTGACAGCGCGACGACGCAGGGGCTTACCGACCCACTCTGGCATGCCAGTGTCAGCACGCTCGGCTGGCGCGTGGATACACAGTACGGCGAGCTTCGCCCGTGGGCGCAGATAAGCTATAACCAGCAGTTTGGTGAAAACCAGTGGAAATCCCAGTTTGGGATGCCACAGACGCCGGCACCGACGCAAAGCGGCAACTGGATGGATGTAACCGTCGGAACGGATATTCCGTTTAACACGCATATGGCGGCCTATGCGTCGTTGGCACAAGGGGAATACACCACCACGGGTGAGGAGTTTATGTACACCCTGGGCGTGAGCGCTAATTTTTAAGGTTGTTACTTTTTTAAACGTGCCGATAACATCCTGAATACAATAGCCGTGGGGGTTGTAGAGATAGCAGTCACTAACATGCTGTCGCTTCATTCCCCGGCAAGGTCATTCATTCCCGATTTATGGCATTTCATTCCATTCCTCCTGCATTTCATGCCGTTTTACCCCAGGCATATTAAGGTTTTGTTTATCGTTGTCCTCAGCGAATTCCCTTACTTTCTCTTGCAGGACAACTGCCATGAACACATCAACTTACAACCGTACGCGCTGGCTAACGCTTTTTGGCACCATCGTGACCCAGTTTGCGCTGGGGTCGGTCTATACCTGGAGCCTGTTTAACAGTGCACTTTCCGATAAGCTTGGTGCACCGGTCAGCCAGGTGGCGTTCTCCTTCGGCTTGCTGAGCCTCGGGCTGGCGCTTTCATCTTCCGTCGCGGGAAAATTGCAGGAGCGATTCGGCGTGAAGCGGGTGACGATGGCATCCGGTATCTTGTTGGGCGTGGGCTTTTTCCTGACGGCGCATTCCAGCAACCTGATGATGCTGTGGCTGAGCGCCGGGGTGCTGGTGGGACTTGCCGACGGTGCAGGTTATCTGCTGACCCTGTCAAACTGTGTGAAGTGGTTCCCGGAACGTAAAGGTTTAATCTCTGCGTTTGCCATCGGGTCCTATGGCCTGGGGAGCCTCGGTTTTAAATTTATCGATTCCCACCTGCTTGCTTCCGTGGGGCTCGAAAAAACGTTCATGATCTGGGGCGCTATCGTTCTGGTCATGATCCTGTTCGGCGCCACGCTGATGAAAGATGCGCCGCAGCAGGAAGTGAAAACCGTTAACGGTGTGGTGGAGAATGATTTCACCCTCGCGCAGTCTATGCGTCAACCACAGTACTGGATGCTGGCGGTCATGTTTCTGACAGCCTGCATGAGCGGTCTGTATGTGATTGGGGTGGCGAAAGATATTGCTCAGGGAATGGTGAAACTGGATGCGGCAACAGCGGCGAATGCGGTCACCGTCATCTCCATTGCCAACCTCTCTGGCCGTCTGGTGCTCGGGATTCTGTCTGACAAAATTGCCCGTATCCGCGTGATTACCATCGGGCAGGTTGTCTCGCTGGTGGGGATGGCGGCGCTGTTGTTTGCCCCACTGAACGAAGCCACGTTCTTCGCCGCAATTGCCTGTGTGGCCTTTAATTTCGGCGGCACGATTACAGTCTTCCCGTCGCTGGTCAGTGAGTTCTTCGGCCTGAACAATCTGGCGAAAAACTACGGTGTTATCTATCTGGGCTTTGGCATCGGCAGTATTTGCGGCTCGTTAATCGCCTCGCTGTTCGGTGGGTTCTATGTAACCTTCTGCGTGATATTTGCTTTGCTGATAATCTCGCTGGCCTTGTCGACCACCATTCGCCAGCCGCAGCGTGAAGTCTTTAACGAAGCGCATGCCTGACGACAACAAAAAAAGGCCGGTTATCCGGCCTTTTTATTATCTTAAAAACTGAGGCTTAGATGAAAACGTCGGTTTCAGGATTTGCTTTTTTGTAAATAACTGCACCGATCACATTCTCTGTTGCCACTTTTTCCCATCCCTGTGGTCTACTTACCACGCTTGTAGACGTTTCTGATTAACGATCCCCTGAGCGTATATCTAATCTGCCTACTTTTAATACCGAGTGGGCGGTGGTACCGTCCCTTTTTCCGGGTAGCTTGCATGAAATACATTAAATCGATGGCGCAACAAAAGCTCTGCTTTTTGCTGGCGTTGTACATCGGCCTGTTTATGAATGGCGCTGTTTTTTTCCGTCGGTTTGACGGATACGCGCACGATTTTACCGTCTGGAAAGGAGTTGCAGCGGTTGTCGAATTGGTCGCTGCTGTACTGGTCACCTTCTTTTTATTCCGGGTTCTCACCCTGTTTGGCCGCCGCGTATGGCGAGTACTGGCAACGTTTATTGTGCTGTGCTCCGCTGGTGCCAGTTATTACATGACTTTTATGAACGTTGTCATTGGCTACGGCATTATTGCTTCGGTGATGACGACGGATATAGATCTCTCTAAAGAGGTCGTTGGTCTGCACTTTATTCTCTGGCTGGTGGCAGTCAGTACCTTGCCTCTGCTGCTCATCTGGAGCAACCGCTGCCGGTACACGCTGGTACACCAGATTCGCACGCCGGGGAAACGTTTCAGAAGTGTCGCGATTGTGCTGCTCGCTGGGTTGATGGTCTGGGGGCCGATTCGCCTGCTGGAAGTGAAGCAGAAAAATTATGAGCGTACGTCTGGCGTGGACATGCCAAGCTACGGTGGTGTGGTTGCAAATTCTTATTTGCCGTCAAACTGGATTTCCGCTCTGGGGCTGTATGCCTGGGCACAGGTGGACGAATCCTCTGATAACAAATCGTTGTTGAACCCGGCAAAGAAATTTACCTATGACGCGCCAAAAGATATCGATGATACCTATGTCGTCTTTATCATTGGTGAAACGACACGCTGGGATCATATGGGCATTCTGGGTTATGACCGTGATACCACGCCTAAACTGGCTCAGGAGAAAAACCTGGTTGCCTATCGCGGTTACTCCTGTGATACCGCCACCAAGCTCTCCTTACGCTGCATGTTTGTGCGCGAGGGTGGAGCGAGCGATAACCCGCAGCGAACACTGAAAGAGCAAAATGTCTTCTCGGTGCTTCACCAGCTCGGCTTTACTTCCGCTCTGTATGCAATGCAAAGCGAGATGTGGTTCTACAGTAACACCATGGCGCAGAACATTGCCTATCGTGAGCAAATCGGTGCGGAACCACGTAACCGTGGCAAGTCTGTCGATGATATGTTGCTGATTGATGAGATGAAGCTCTCTCTTAATGGAAATCCTGATGGTAAGCATATGATTATTCTGCATACCAAGGGATCGCACTTTAATTACACCCAACGTTATCCGCGTAGCTTTGCCAGGTGGACGCCGGAATGTATTGGTGTGGATAAAGACTGTACTAAAGACCAGTTGATTAACTCTTTCGATAACTCAGTGTTGTATGTGGATCACTTTATCGATTCGGTGATTGACCAGGTACGCGATAAGAAAGCGATTGTGTTCTATGCAGCGGATCACGGTGAGTCAATTAATGAATTTGAGCACCTGCATGGTACGCCACGTAATATGGCTCCTCCGGAACAGTTCCGCGTGCCCATGATGGTGTGGATGTCGGACAAGTACCTCGAAGATCCGGAGAAAGCGAAGATGTTTGCCCACCTGAAAAAAGAGGCAGACATGAAGGTGCCGCGTCGTCACGTTGAACTGTACGACACCATTTTGGGTTGCCTGGGTTACACCTCTCCTGACGGCGGTATCAACGAAAATAACAACTGGTGCAAACTCCCTGATAGCAAGGCGAAAGCCGCGCAGTAACGCGTCTGGCGAGAATATCGCCAGTTGAAGGGCTTTTTTAATTTAAGGGATTGACGGGGGCGCACCTCAGCAGTAAGATGCGCTCCGCATTCGGCGAGTAGCGCAGCTTGGTAGCGCAACTGGTTTGGGACCAGTGGGTCGGAGGTTCGAATCCTCTCTCGCCGACCACATTTAAAGAAGGGCTAACCGCAAGGTTAGCCCTTTTTGCATTAGCAGCTTACTCATCCTGATTCACCAAAACGCCCCTTATCCCGCCTTCTTCCTGTCTGTTAACGATTTTGTGACATAATCCATTGTATTTTTTTATATATAGATTGATCTTTTTTCGCGTTGCTTATGGATAACCTCAGCATTTTTCGCTGTGCGTTTTAACGTTCGCGGTATTTAGTGCTCAGATAATCACCGTTCTGCAAGAAAATTTACCCGATCTGAATAAAAGTTAATCACTGATTGTTGCGAAATATGAAGATAATTGTGCTGCAACATAGCGAGTAGCATAAATTTCCCTGCTGAAAACTGGCATACATAGTTTTTTTAATCTTTGTTTGCGGTTTCTCACACTCAGCGTAAATCCCCGTCACCTGTATTGACGTTTTCACATTCTGTTGACAGATTGTAGGGCATGAGGGGCATTTCAGGGACGATCTGCGCTGCAACTCAAACGCTCTTCTGAAAGGATTCTCCATCCCTTAAACGCCTTCGGGCATCACCGACCGGACCGGGTAAAAAATAAATAAAGGTCTGGCGGCGTAACACAACAAAGCAAAACATCACATTGGAGCAGAATAATGAGTATTTCCTTGAAGAAGTCAGGGATGCTGAAGCTTGGTCTGAGCCTGGTGGCTATGACCGTGGCAGCAAGCGTACAGGCAAAAACCCTGGTTTACTGTTCTGAAGGCTCGCCGGAAGGCTTTAACCCACAGCTCTTTACCTCTGGTACGACTTACGACGCAAGCTCTGTGCCTATCTATAACCGTCTGGTTGAATTCAAAACCGGTACCACGGAAGTGATCCCAGGTCTGGCGGAGAAGTGGGACGTCAGCGAAGACGGTAAGACCTATACCTTCCACCTGCGCCAGGGCGTGAAGTGGCAGGACAACAAAGAATTCAAACCAACGCGCGATTTTAACGCCGATGACGTTGTGTTCTCCTTCGACCGTCAGAAAAACGCTCAGAACCCGTATCACAAAGTGTCTGGCGGCAGCTATGAATACTTCGAAGGGATGGGCCTGCAGGACCTGATCGCTGAAGTGAAAAAAGTGGACGATAAAACCGTTCAGTTCGTGCTGACGCGTCCGGAAGCACCATTCCTGGCTGACCTGGCCATGGACTTCGCCTCTATTCTGTCTAAAGAGTACGCGGACAACATGCTGAAAGCCGGCACCCCGGAGAAAGTGGACCTGAACCCAATCGGTACCGGTCCGTTCCAGCTTCTGCAGTACCAGAAAGATTCCCGTATTCTGTATAAAGCCTTCCCGGGCTTCTGGGGCACCAAGCCGCAGATCGACCGTCTGGTCTTCTCCATCACGCCTGATGCTTCTGTGCGTTACGCAAAACTGCAGAAAAATGAATGCCAGGTCATGCCATACCCGAACCCGGCTGACATCGCGCGCATGAAGCAGGATAAAAACATCAACCTGCTGGAGCAGGCTGGTCTGAACGTGGGTTACCTCTCCTTCAACACCGAGAAGAAACCGTTTGATGACGTGAAAGTCCGTCAGGCGCTGACCTATGCGGTGAATAAAGAAGCGATCATTAAAGCGGTCTATCAGGGCGCGGGTGTTGCCGCCAAGAACCTGATCCCACCAACCATGTGGGGCTATAACGACGACGTTAAAGACTACACCTACGATCCTGAGAAAGCGAAAGCGCTGCTGAAAGAAGCAGGCCAGGAGAAAGGCTTTACCGTTGAGCTGTGGGCGATGCCAGTACAGCGTCCGTATAACCCGAACGCACGCCGTATGGCTGAAATGGTTCAGGCTGACTGGGCTAAAGTGGGCGTTCAGGCCAAGATTGTGACCTATGAGTGGGGCGAGTATCTGAAGCGTGCCAAAGCGGGTGAGCATCAGGCGGTGATGATGGGCTGGACCGGTGACAATGGGGATCCGGACAACTTCTTCGCTACCCTGTTCAGCTGTGCAGCTGCGAAAGACGGTTCTAACTACTCTCGCTGGTGCTATAAGCCGTTTGAAGACCTGATCCAGCCGGCGCGTGCGACCGACGATCACAACAAACGTATCGAGCTGTACAAACAGGCTCAGGTTGTGATGCACGATCAGGCTCCGGCTCTGATTGTGGCTCACTCCACCGTGTACGAACCAGTGCGTAAAGAAGTGAAGGGCTACGTGGTTGATCCACTGGGCAAACACCACTTCGAAAACGTCTCTGTTGAATAATAAGTAGGGTGTTCTCCCTCTCCTTTACGGAGAGGGCAGGGGTGAGGGCGTGCATGCATTCCCTCACCCTAATCCTCTCCTGAAGAGAGAGGGAATTTACATTTGTGAGCAATACAGACGTCACGCCAACTGGTTGTACGTCATCAGAGAGAATCCGGGTTATGTTGCAGTTCATCCTCCGACGTCTGGGACTTGTTATCCCCACGTTTATCGGTATCACCCTTCTCACTTTTGCCTTCGTCCATATGATCCCCGGCGACCCGGTAATGATTATGGCGGGCGAGCGTGGTATTTCACCTGAACGCCATGCACAGCTGCTGGCTGAGCTTGGCCTGAACAAACCACTGTGGCAGCAATACCTCAACTATATCTGGGGCGTGTTGCACGGTGATTTAGGGATTTCGCTGAAAAGCCGTCTTCCGGTGTGGGACGAGTTCGTGCCGCGTTTTAAAGCGACACTGGAGCTTGGTGTCTGCGCCATGATTTTCGCCACTGCGGTGGGTATCCCTGTTGGGGTCCTGGCCGCCGTGAAACGTGGCTCTATTTTCGACCATACGGCTGTTGGCCTGGCGCTGACAGGTTACTCCATGCCTATCTTCTGGTGGGGCATGATGCTGATCATGCTGGTCTCGGTGCAGCTAAACCTGACGCCGGTCTCCGGACGCGTCAGCGATATGGTCTTCCTGGATGATACGAATCCTCTGACCGGTTTCATGCTGATCGATACGGCTATCTGGGGCGAAGAGGGTAACTTCATTGATGCGGTGGCACATATGATCCTGCCTGCGATGGTGCTCGGTACCATTCCTCTGGCGGTTATCGTGCGTATGACCCGTTCTTCAATGCTGGAAGTGTTGGGTGAGGATTACATTCGCACCGCACGCGCCAAAGGTCTGACGCGTATGCGCGTCATTATCGTTCACGCCCTGCGTAACGCCATGCTGCCGGTGGTGACCGTTATTGGACTGCAGGTGGGGACGTTGCTGGCGGGGGCGATCCTGACCGAAACCATCTTCTCCTGGCCGGGCCTCGGACGCTGGCTGATTGACGCACTGCAGCGCCGTGATTATCCGGTAGTGCAGGGCGGGGTATTGCTGGTCGCGACGATGATTATTCTCGTCAACCTGCTGGTCGATTTGCTCTACGGCGTGGTGAACCCGCGTATTCGTCATAAGAAGTAAGGGGCCATCATGTCACACGTTTCTGAAAATAAAGTGGTTACTGCACCGGTTCCCATGACGCCGCTGCAGGAATTCTGGCACTACTTCAAGCGCAACAAAGGCGCGGTGGTGGGACTGGTTTATGTCTCTGTCATGATCCTGATTGCGGTGTTTGCCAACGTGCTTGCACCGTATAACCCGGCGGATCAGTTCCGTGATGCGTTGCTGGCACCGCCAGCATGGCAGGACGGCGGTAGCCTGTCGCACCTGCTGGGTACCGATGACGTGGGCCGCGATGTGCTGTCGCGTCTGATGTACGGTGCGCGTCTGTCGCTGCTGGTCGGCTGCCTGGTGGTCGTGTTGTCGCTGGTTATGGGGATCGTACTCGGTCTGGTTGCCGGCTACTTCGGCGGCATTATCGATAACATCATCATGCGTATCGTCGATATCATGCTGGCGCTGCCCAGCTTGCTGTTGGCGCTGGTACTGGTAGCGATTTTTGGTCCGTCTATCAGTAACGCCGCGCTGGCATTAACCTTCGTGGCGCTTCCCCACTATGTGCGACTCACACGTGCGGCGGTGCTGGTGGAAGTAAACCGCGACTACGTAACGGCCTCCCGCGTGGCGGGTGCTGGCGCGATGCGTCAAATGTTCGTCAACATCTTCCCGAACTGCCTGGCGCCGCTGATTGTTCAGGCGTCGCTCGGTTTCTCTAACGCCATTCTTGATATGGCCGCTCTTGGCTTCCTGGGCATGGGTGCGCAGCCGCCAACACCGGAGTGGGGCACCATGCTCTCCGATGTGTTGCAGTTCGCCCAAAGCGCCTGGTGGGTTGTGACCTTCCCGGGTCTGGCAATCCTGCTGACGGTGCTGGCATTTAACCTGATGGGTGATGGCCTGCGTGATGCACTTGATCCCAAACTGAAGCAGTAAGAGGCACGAGATGGCGTTATTAAATGTAGATAAATTATCGGTGCACTTCGGTGACGAAGGCACTCCGTTTCGCGCCGTGGACCGCATCAGCTACAGCGTAAATCAGGGCGAAGTGGTCGGCATTGTGGGTGAGTCGGGGTCCGGTAAGTCGGTCAGTTCACTGGCCATCATGGGGCTGATTGATTATCCCGGCCGTGTGATGGCCGAAAGTCTGGAGTTTAACGGTCAGGACCTGCAGCGTATCTCCGAAAAGCAGCGCCGCCAGCTGGTCGGTGCGGAAGTGGCGATGATCTTCCAGGACCCAATGACCAGCCTGAACCCTTGTTACACCGTGGGATTCCAGATTATGGAAGCCATCAAGGTGCACCAGGGCGGGAATAAGAAGACCCGGCGTCAGCGTGCGATCGATCTGCTAAATCAGGTCGGTATCCCTGACCCGGCATCGCGTCTGGACGTTTACCCGCACCAGCTCTCCGGTGGGATGAGCCAGCGTGTGATGATCGCTATGGCGATTGCCTGTCGGCCAAAACTGCTGATTGCGGATGAACCGACAACGGCACTGGACGTGACTATCCAGGCGCAGATCATCGAGCTGCTGCTGGAACTGCAGCAGAAAGAGAACATGGCGCTGGTGCTGATTACGCATGACCTGGCGCTGGTGGCCGAAGCGGCGCACAAAATTATCGTGATGTATGCAGGGCAGGTGGTCGAGACTGGACATTCGCACGATATTTTCCGCGCGCCGCGTCACCCGTATACGCAGGCGCTTTTGCGTGCGTTGCCGGAGTTTGCCCAGGACAAAGCGCGCCTGGCATCACTTCCGGGCGTCGTACCGGGTAAATATGACCGACCGCAGGGCTGCCTGCTTAATCCGCGTTGTCCGTATGCCACAGACAAATGTCGTGCAGAAGAGCCAGAGCTCAACCTGCTTGCTGACGGTCGTCAGTCGAAATGCCACTACCCACTCGATGATGCCGGGAGGCCAACACTATGAGTACGCAACAGGCCACCAAGCAACAACCGCTGTTGCAGGCTATCGACCTGAAAAAATACTATCCGGTGAAGAAGGGGCTGTTTGCGCCTGAACGCCTGGTGAAAGCGCTGGATGGCGTCTCCTTTACCCTTGAACGCGGCAAAACGCTGGCGGTGGTCGGTGAGTCAGGCTGTGGCAAATCGACGCTGGGTCGTTTGCTGACGATGATTGAAGTCCCCACCGGCGGTGAGCTCTATTATCAGGGACAGGACCTGCTCAAGCACGATCCGCAGGCGCAGAAACTGCGCCGTCAGAAAATCCAGATTGTGTTCCAGAACCCGTACGGATCGTTGAATCCGCGTAAAAAAGTGGGACAGATTCTGGAAGAGCCCCTGCTGATTAACAGCAATCTGAACAAAGAGCAGCGTCGTGAAAAAGCGCTGGCGATGATGGCGAAAGTGGGCCTGAAGACCGAGCATTACGATCGTTATCCACATATGTTCTCTGGCGGCCAGCGCCAGCGTATCGCAATTGCGCGTGGTTTGATGCTCGACCCTGACGTGGTCATCGCCGATGAGCCGGTATCTGCCCTCGACGTTTCTGTGCGTGCGCAGGTGTTGAACCTGATGATGGATCTGCAGCAGGACATGGGGCTGTCGTACGTGTTTATTTCGCACGACCTGTCGGTTGTGGAGCACATTGCCGACGAAGTGATGGTGATGTATCTGGGGCGCTGCGTGGAGAAGGGGACAAAAGAGCAGATCTTTACTCATCCTCGTCACCCGTACACCCAGGCGCTGCTGTCTGCGACCCCGCGCCTGAACCCTGACGATCGTCGCGAGCGTATCAAGCTGACGGGTGAATTGCCCAGCCCGTTGAATCCGCCTCCAGGCTGTGCATTCAACGCCCGCTGCAGTCGCCGCTTTGGCCCGTGCACCCAGTTGCAGCCACAGCTCAAGGATTATGGCGGTCAGCTGGTTGCCTGCTTCGCGGTCGATCAGGATGAGAATGGCGAAAAGCCGATGGCGTAATCCATCAATAAAAAAACCGGCGCTAAGCCGGTTTTTTTTATGTCTGCGTGATTACTTGCGCAGACGGATCTGGTCGACAGCGTGTTTCTCACTCTTGGTGAGGATCAGGCTGGCGCGCTCACGGGTGGGCAGGATGTTCTCTTTCAGGTTCACGTAGTTGATCTCATTCCACAGCCCTCGCGCCACATTAATGGCTTCTTCTTCAGAAAGCTGGGCGTAGTGGTGGAAATAGGAGTCAGGATCGGTGAACGCGCCTTCACGGAACTTCAGGAAGCGGTTGATATACCAGTTCTGCAGCAAGTCTTCCGGCGCATCGACATAAATAGAGAAATCGACGAAGTCAGAGACAAACACATGATGGGGATCGTGAGGATAATCCATCCCGCTTTGCAGAACGTTTAATCCTTCGAGGATCAGGATATCCGGCTGAACCACCGTTTTGTCTCCACCCGGGATGCGATCGTAGATCAGGTGCGAATAGACCGGAGCCGTCACGTTAGGCGCGCCCGATTTCAGGTCAGAGACAAACTTCACCAGACGGTGCATATCATAAGAGAGCGGGAAGCCCTTCTTCTTCATTAGCCCGCGTTCCTTTAACACCTCATTCGGGTGCAGGAAACCGTCAGTGGTGATGAGCTCCACGCTGCGGTGTTCTGGCCAGCGGCTCAGTAACGCCTGCAATACGCGTGCGGTGGTACTTTTACCGACGGCCACGCTGCCTGCAATGCTGATGATATAAGGAATGCGTTGGCCGTTCGTCCCGAGGAACTGCTCCAGCACCGCCTGACGGCGCAGGTTGGAGCTGATATAGAAGTTAAGCAAGCGCGAGAGTGGTAAATAGATTTCTGCCACTTCTTCCAGCGACAGATCTTCGTTTATCCCCTTTAACCGTGCGATTTCGCCTTCCGTCAGCGTCATCGGGACGGAGTCACGCAGTGCAGCCCACTGGCTACGGTTAAACTGAAGATAAGGTGTCATTAACGTTTGCTCTTTTTTGCTCATAAGCATGCTTCAGTGAGCCAGCACAACACAGCGCGTCCGGGCTCAACATAGTTAATTTTGGACAATGGGCAGGAGGTTAACACCAGATGACAGGAATAATAAGAAAAAATATGGGGAAGCGATGCTTTACGCGGGAGTCATCACGATACGGTATAAGTGGTGTAAATCGGGCGTAGATGTTGAATTTTTGACCTTGAGTGGATGAATTTACAGCGGTTAACCCTGGTTTCGAATAAAATGTGAGCGAAAGAACGTTTTATGCAATTTTTTAGTTGCATGACTGCGCATGTCTCCATAGAATGCGCGCTACTTGATGCCGACTTAGCTCAGTAGGTAGAGCAACTGACTTGTAATCAGTAGGTCACCAGTTCGATTCCGGTAGTCGGCACCATCAAGTCCGGTGGGGTTCCCGAGCGGCCAAAGGGAGCAGACTGTAAATCTGCCGTCACAGACTTCGAAGGTTCGAATCCTTCCCCCACCACCACTTTCTGGCAGCGTTAAGCCGCCGGAGCTGGTTTGAAAATTGAATCAGCTCGAACCTAAAAAGAGAGAAATCTCTTTTTTTGTTACAGAAAGAACTGGGTAGCCGAGTTTCAGGATGCGGGCATCGTATAATGGCTATTACCTCAGCCTTCCAAGCTGATGATGCGGGTTCGATTCCCGCTGCCCGCTCCAATACGTGCTGATATGGCTCAGTTGGTAGAGCGCACCCTTGGTAAGGGTGAGGTCCCCAGTTCGACTCTGGGTATCAGCACCACTTCACTTCTCCTTCCCGTTTCTCTCTGTTTCAATTTTACTGTATTCAACAATTCAGGCATTTCGCCTGGTTGATGTGGTGATATCACCGATTTATCCGTGTCTTAGAGGGACAATCGATGTCTAAAGAAAAGTTTGAACGTACAAAACCGCACGTTAACGTCGGTACTATCGGCCACGTTGACCATGGTAAAACAACGCTGACCGCTGCAATCACTACCGTTCTGGCTAAAACCTACGGTGGTTCTGCTCGTGCATTCGACCAGATCGATAACGCGCCAGAAGAAAAAGCTCGTGGTATCACCATCAACACCTCTCACGTTGAGTACGACACCCCGACTCGCCACTACGCGCACGTAGACTGCCCAGGCCACGCCGACTATGTTAAAAACATGATCACCGGTGCTGCGCAGATGGACGGCGCGATCCTGGTTGTTGCTGCGACTGACGGCCCAATGCCTCAGACTCGTGAGCACATCCTGCTGGGTCGTCAGGTAGGCGTTCCTTACATCATCGTGTTCCTGAACAAATGTGACATGGTTGATGACGAAGAGCTGCTGGAACTGGTAGAGATGGAAGTTCGTGAACTGCTGTCTCAGTACGATTTCCCAGGCGACGACACCCCAATCGTTCGTGGTTCCGCGCTGAAAGCGCTGGAAGGCGACGCTGAGTGGGAAGCGAAAATCATCGAACTGGCTGGCTTCCTGGATTCTTACATCCCAGAACCAGAGCGTGCGATTGATAAGCCGTTCCTGCTGCCAATCGAAGACGTATTCTCCATCTCCGGTCGTGGTACCGTTGTTACCGGTCGTGTTGAGCGCGGTATCATCAAAGTTGGCGAAGAAGTTGAAATCGTTGGTATCAAAGAGACTGCTAAGTCTACCTGTACTGGCGTTGAAATGTTCCGCAAACTGCTGGACGAAGGCCGTGCTGGTGAGAACGTAGGTGTTCTGCTGCGTGGTATCAAACGTGAAGAAATCGAACGTGGTCAGGTACTGGCTAAGCCAGGCTCAATCAAGCCACACACCAAGTTCGAATCTGAAGTGTATATCCTGTCTAAAGACGAAGGCGGCCGTCATACTCCGTTCTTCAAAGGCTACCGTCCACAGTTCTACTTCCGTACAACTGACGTGACCGGTACCATCGAACTGCCAGAAGGCGTTGAGATGGTAATGCCAGGCGACAACATCAAGATGGTTGTGACGCTGATCCACCCAATCGCGATGGACGACGGTCTGCGTTTCGCAATCCGTGAAGGTGGCCGTACCGTTGGCGCGGGCGTGGTTGCTAAAGTTCTCGGCTAATTGCTGATAACATTTGACGCAATGCGCAATAAAAGGGCATCATTTGATGCCCTTTTTGCACGCTTTCAGATCAGAACCTGGCTCATCAGTGATTAAATTTGTCATAATCATTGCTGAGACAGGCTCTGCAGAGAGCGTATAATCCGAAAAGCGAATTAGCATTTCGATTTGGTTTGCCTCGCAATCGCGGGGTGAAAATGTTTGTAGAATACTTCTGACAGGTTGGTTTATGAGTGCGAATACCGAAGCTCAAGGGAGCGGGCGCGGCCTGGAAGCGATGAAATGGGTAGTCGTAGCCGTGCTGCTGATTGTAGCGATTGTCGGCAACTACCTTTATCGTGACATGATGCTGCCGCTACGCGCGCTTGCAGTGGTAATTCTGATTGCTGCAGCGGGTGGTGTCGCGCTGTTGACGACAAAAGGCAAAGCGACTGTCGCTTTTGCTCGCGAAGCGCGTACCGAAGTCCGCAAGGTAATTTGGCCGACTCGCCAGGAAACATTGCACACCACGCTGATCGTAGCGGCGGTTACCGCTGTAATGTCACTGATCCTATGGGGACTGGATGGTATTCTGGTTCGCCTGGTATCCTTTATCACTGGCCTGAGGTTCTGAGATGTCTGAAGCCCCTAAAAAGCGCTGGTACGTCGTTCAGGCGTTTTCCGGTTTTGAAGGCCGCGTAGCAACGTCGCTGCGTGAGCATATCAAATTACACAACATGGAAGAGTTATTTGGCGAAGTTATGGTTCCGACCGAAGAAGTGGTCGAGATCCGTGGCGGCCAACGTCGCAAAAGCGAGCGTAAATTCTTCCCGGGTTACGTGCTGGTTCAGATGGTTATGAACGACGCGAGCTGGCACCTGGTGCGCAGCGTACCGCGCGTGATGGGCTTTATCGGCGGCACGTCTGACCGTCCGGCACCAATCAGCGACAAAGAAGTTGATGCGATTATGAACCGCCTGCAGCAGGTGGGTGATAAGCCGCGTCCGAAAACGCTGTTTGAACCGGGTGAAATGGTTCGTGTTAATGACGGTCCGTTTGCTGACTTTAATGGCGTGGTTGAAGAAGTGGACTACGAAAAGTCCCGCCTGAAAGTGTCCGTTTCTATCTTCGGTCGTGCGACCCCGGTAGAACTGGACTTTGCCCAGGTAGAAAAAGCCTAAGCAGCGATCAAAAAAGCGACGATTTAATCGTTGCACAAGGCGCGAGATTGGAATACAATTTCGCGCCTTTTGTTTTTATGGGCTGCGGCCTGTAAAACGATTTTATTCACGGGGAGCCTCCTTGAGGCGTTATCACCCAATCAGAGGATTTTAGAATGGCTAAGAAAGTACAAGCCTACGTCAAGCTGCAGGTTGCAGCAGGTATGGCGAACCCAAGTCCACCAGTTGGTCCAGCTCTGGGTCAGCAGGGTGTGAACATCATGGAATTCTGTAAAGCGTTCAACGCCAAAACCGAATCCATGGAAAAAGGTCTGCCAATCCCAGTTGTTATCACTGTATACGCTGACCGTTCTTTCACTTTCGTTACCAAAACCCCTCCAGCAGCAGTTCTGCTGAAGAAAGCGGCGGGTATCAAGTCTGGTTCCGGTAAACCGAACAAAGACAAAGTGGGTAAAATTTCCCGCGCTCAGCTGCAGGAAATCGCGCAGACCAAAGCTGCCGACATGACTGGTGCCGACATTGAAGCGATGACTCGCTCAATCGAAGGTACTGCACGTTCCATGGGCCTGGTAGTGGAGGACTAAGAAATGGCTAAACTGACCAAGCGCATGTCCGTGATCCGTGACAAAGTTGATGCGACCAAACAGTACGACATCAACGAAGCTATCGCTCTGCTGAAAGAACTGGCTACCGCTAAGTTCGTTGAAAGCGTTGACGTTGCTGTTAACCTGGGCATCGATGCTCGTAAATCTGATCAGAACGTTCGCGGTGCAACTGTACTGCCACACGGTACTGGCCGTTCCGTACGCGTAGCTGTATTTGCTCAGGGTGCAAACGCTGAAGCGGCTAAAGCTGCCGGCGCTGAACTGGTAGGTATGGAAGATCTGGCTGACCAGATCAAGAAAGGCGAAATGAACTTTGACGTTGTTATTGCTTCTCCAGATGCAATGCGCGTTGTTGGCCAGCTGGGCCAGGTTCTGGGTCCACGCGGCCTGATGCCAAACCCGAAAGTGGGTACTGTAACCCCTAACGTTGCTGAAGCTGTTAAGAACGCTAAAGCAGGTCAGGTTCGTTATCGTAACGACAAAAACGGCATCATCCACACCACCATCGGTAAAGTGGACTTTGACGCTGACAAACTGAAAGAAAACCTGGAAGCTCTGCTGGTAGCGCTGAAAAAAGCAAAACCAACTCAGGCGAAAGGCGTGTACATCAAGAAAGTTAGCATCTCCACCACCATGGGTGCAGGTGTTGCAGTTGACCAGGCTGGCTTGAGCGCTGCTGCAAACTAATGCCTTTACGTGGGCGGTGATTTTGTCTACAATCTTACCCCCACGTTTGCTAACAAAAGTTAGCGGCTAAAAGATTTGTTCGTTGGAGCCTGGCCTAATCCAGGCCTCCGTCGAAGACCGCAGGTGTTTCGCAAGAAACTTAATGCCCTGCGTAGACGGTGACAGAACGCTAAGATTATTTTTGGATACTCTGGCTTGTTTCTGCTCACCGTATTAAGACGCTCTTTCCGTTGGGGAGAGTGAAGTGAGTTCCGGAACATGAGTTCCGGCAAACATCCAGGAGCAAAGCTAATGGCTTTAAATCTTCAAGACAAACAAGCGATTGTTGCTGAAGTCAGCGAAGTAGCCAAAGGCGCGCTGTCTGCAGTAGTTGCGGATTCCCGTGGCGTTACTGTAGACAAAATGACTGAACTGCGTAAAGCAGGTCGTGAAGCTGGCGTATACATGCGTGTTGTTCGTAACACCCTGCTGCGTCGCGTAGTTGAAGGTACTCCTTTCGAGTGCCTGAAAGACACGTTTGTTGGTCCGACCCTTATTGCATACTCTATGGAACACCCGGGCGCTGCTGCTCGTCTGTTCAAAGAGTTCGCGAAAGCGAATGCAAAATTTGAGGTCAAAGCTGCAGCCTTTGAAGGTGAGTTGATCCCGGCATCGCAAATCGATCGCCTGGCAACCCTGCCGACCTACGAAGAAGCAATTGCACGCCTGATGGCAACCATGAAAGAAGCTTCGGCTGGCAAACTGGTTCGCACTCTGGCTGCTGTTCGCGATGCAAAAGAAGCTGCTTAATCGCAGTTATCTTTATAAAGCATTTGCTTACGTATAAACTTATTCTGATTTTCAGGAACAATTTAAATGTCTATCACTAAAGATCAAATCATTGAAGCAGTTGCAGCTATGTCCGTAATGGACGTTGTAGAACTGATCTCTGCAATGGAAGAAAAATTCGGTGTTTCCGCTGCTGCTGCTGTAGCTGTAGCTGCTGGCCCGGTTGAAGCTGCTGAAGAAAAAACTGAATTCGACGTAATTCTGAAAGCTGCTGGCGCTAACAAAGTTGCTGTTATCAAAGCAGTACGTGGCGCAACTGGCCTGGGTCTGAAAGAAGCTAAAGACCTGGTAGAAGCTGCTCCAGCTGCGCTGAAAGAAGGCGTGAGCAAAGACGACGCAGAAGCACTGAAAAAATCTCTGGAAGAAGCTGGCGCTGAAGTTGAAGTTAAATAAGCCAACTTTTCTGGTTGCAGCCTAAGTCATTAGGCTGATGGCTGGTGACTTTTTAGTCACCAGCCTTTTTGCGCTGTAAGGCATCAGTAGCATTTCACACTGTTTGACTACTGGTTGTCCTGACAATGCATGTTTCTATCGACGACTTAATATATTGCGACAGGGTGCGCGCTCTGTGTAAATCGCGACGAAATGATTTAAGCGTGATAGCAACAGGTATTGCGGAAAGTATTCAATTTTCCGGTCCACAAAATGGTGTTGCACAAACTGTCCCTTCGTCGGACAGATGGGTCGACTTGTCAGCGAGCTGAGGAACCCTATGGTTTACTCCTATACCGAGAAAAAACGTATTCGTAAGGATTTTGGTAAACGTCCACAAGTTCTGGACATTCCATATCTCCTTTCTATCCAGCTTGACTCGTTCCAGAAGTTTATCGAGCAAGATCCTGAAGGGCAGTACGGCCTGGAAGCAGCCTTCCGTTCCGTGTTCCCGATTCAGAGCTACAGCGGTAACTCCGAGCTGCAGTACGTCAGCTACCGCCTTGGCGAACCGGTGTTTGACGTTCAGGAATGTCAGATCCGTGGCGTGACCTATTCCGCACCGCTGCGCGTAAAACTGCGTCTGGTGATCTATGAGCGCGAAGCGCCAGAAGGCACCGTAAAAGACATTAAAGAACAAGAAGTCTACATGGGTGAAATTCCACTCATGACAGACAACGGTACTTTCGTCATCAACGGTACTGAGCGTGTTATCGTTTCCCAGCTGCATCGTAGCCCGGGTGTCTTCTTCGACAGCGATAAAGGTAAAACACACTCATCCGGTAAAGTACTGTATAACGCGCGTATCATTCCTTACCGTGGTTCCTGGCTGGACTTCGAGTTCGATCCTAAAGACAACTTGTTTGTCCGTATCGACCGTCGTCGTAAACTGCCTGCGACCATCATTTTGCGTGCGCTGCAATACACCACTGAACAGATCCTGGACCTGTTCTTTGAGAAAGTAATCTTTGAAATCCGCGACAACAAGTTGCAGATGGAGCTGGTGCCAGAGCGTCTGCGTGGTGAGACCGCGTCGTTCGACATCGAAGCCGACGGCAAAGTGTATGTGGAAAAAGGCCGCCGTATTACCGCGCGCCACATCCGTCAGCTGGAAAAAGATGATATCAAACTCATCGAAGTTCCGGTTGAATACATTGCTGGAAAAGTAGCCGCGAAAGATTACGTTGATGAATCAACTGGCGAGCTGATCTGCCCGGCGAACATGGAGCTGAGCCTGGATCTGCTGGCTAAGCTGAGCCAGTCTGGCCACAAACGCATCGAAACGCTGTTCACCAACGATCTGGACCACGGTCCTTATATCTCTGAGACTATCCGCGTCGATCCAACGACCGATCGTCTGAGCGCGCTGGTAGAAATCTACCGCATGATGCGCCCTGGTGAACCACCAACTCGCGAAGCGGCTGAAAGCCTGTTCGAGAACCTGTTCTTCTCCGAAGACCGCTACGATCTGTCCGCGGTTGGTCGTATGAAGTTCAACCGTTCTCTGCTGCGTGATGAGATCGAAGGTTCCGGTATCCTGAGCAAAGACGACATCATCGAAGTGATGAAGAAGCTCATCGATATCCGTAACGGCAAAGGCGAAGTGGACGATATCGACCACCTCGGCAACCGTCGTATCCGTTCCGTAGGCGAAATGGCGGAAAACCAGTTCCGCGTTGGCCTGGTACGTGTTGAGCGTGCGGTGAAAGAGCGTCTGTCTCTGGGCGATCTGGATACCCTGATGCCTCAGGATATGATCAACGCCAAGCCGATTTCTGCAGCAGTGAAAGAGTTCTTCGGTTCCAGCCAGCTGTCTCAGTTCATGGACCAGAACAACCCGCTGTCTGAGATCACGCACAAACGTCGTATCTCTGCACTCGGCCCAGGCGGTCTGACCCGTGAACGTGCAGGCTTCGAAGTTCGAGACGTACACCCGACTCACTACGGTCGCGTATGTCCAATCGAAACGCCTGAAGGTCCAAACATCGGTCTGATCAACTCCCTGTCCGTGTACGCACAGACTAACGAATACGGTTTCCTTGAGACGCCGTACCGTAAAGTGACCGACGGTGTTGTAACTGACGAAATTCACTACCTGTCTGCTATCGAAGAAGGCAACTACGTTATCGCTCAGGCGAACTCCAACCTGGATGACGAAGGCCACTTTGTAGAAGATCTGGTTACCTGCCGTAGCAAAGGCGAATCCAGCTTGTTCAGCCGCGACCAGGTTGACTACATGGACGTATCCACCCAGCAGGTGGTATCCGTCGGTGCGTCCCTGATCCCGTTCCTGGAACACGATGACGCCAACCGTGCATTGATGGGTGCGAACATGCAACGTCAGGCCGTTCCAACTCTGCGTGCTGATAAGCCGCTGGTTGGTACCGGTATGGAACGTGCTGTTGCCGTTGACTCCGGTGTTACTGCGGTGGCTAAACGTGGCGGTACTGTTCAGTACGTGGATGCTTCCCGTATCGTTATCAAAGTTAACGAAGACGAGATGTACCCGGGCGAAGCAGGTATCGACATTTATAACCTGACCAAATACACCCGTTCTAACCAGAACACCTGTATCAACCAGATGCCTTGTGTGTCTCTGGGTGAGCCCGTTGAGCGCGGCGACGTGCTGGCAGACGGTCCGTCCACTGACCTCGGTGAACTGGCGCTCGGTCAGAACATGCGCGTAGCGTTCATGCCGTGGAACGGTTACAACTTCGAAGACTCCATCCTCGTCTCCGAACGTGTGGTTCAGGAAGATCGTTTCACTACCATCCACATTCAGGAACTGGCATGTGTGTCCCGTGACACCAAGCTGGGGCCAGAAGAGATCACCGCTGACATCCCTAACGTGGGTGAAGCTGCGCTCTCCAAACTGGATGAATCCGGTATCGTTTACATCGGTGCAGAAGTGACCGGCGGCGACATTCTGGTTGGTAAGGTAACGCCGAAAGGTGAAACCCAGCTGACGCCAGAAGAGAAACTGCTGCGTGCTATCTTCGGTGAGAAAGCGTCTGACGTTAAAGACTCTTCTCTGCGCGTACCAAACGGTGTTTCCGGTACGGTTATCGATGTTCAGGTCTTCACCCGTGACGGCGTTGAGAAAGATAAGCGTGCGCTGGAAATCGAAGAGATGCAGCTCAAACAGGCTAAGAAAGACCTGTCTGAAGAACTGCAAATCCTCGAAGCGGGTCTGTTCAGCCGTATCTATGCGGTGCTGGTTGCCGGTGGCGTTGAAGCTGAGAAGCTCGACAAACTGCCACGCGATCGCTGGCTGGAACTGGGCCTGACCGACGAAGAGAAACAAAATCAGCTGGAACAGCTGGCTGAGCAGTATGACGAACTGAAACACGAGTTCGAGAAAAAACTCGAAGCGAAACGCCGTAAAATCACTCAGGGCGACGATCTGGCACCAGGCGTGCTGAAGATTGTTAAGGTGTATCTGGCTGTTAAACGTCAGATCCAGCCTGGTGATAAGATGGCAGGTCGTCACGGTAACAAGGGTGTTATCTCTAAGATCAACCCGATCGAAGATATGCCGCACGATGCTAACGGTACGCCGGTAGATATCGTACTGAACCCACTGGGCGTACCGTCTCGTATGAACATCGGTCAGATTCTGGAAACCCACCTGGGTATGGCTGCGAAAGGTATCGGCGATAAGATCAACGCCATGCTGAAACAGCAGGAAGAAGTCGCGAAACTGCGCGAATTCATCCAGCGTGCCTACGATCTGGGTACCGACGTTCGTCAGAAAGTCGACCTGAGCACCTTCAGCGATGAAGAAGTGCTGCGTCTGGCAGAGAACCTGCGCAAAGGTATGCCGATTGCAACGCCGGTATTCGACGGTGCAAAAGAAGCTGAAATCAAAGAGCTGCTGCAACTGGGTGGTCTGCCAACGTCTGGTCAGATTACGCTGTTTGATGGCCGTACCGGTGAACAGTTCGAGCGTCCGGTAACCGTAGGTTACATGTACATGCTGAAACTGAACCACCTGGTCGACGACAAGATGCACGCTCGTTCTACCGGTTCTTACAGCCTGGTTACTCAGCAGCCGCTGGGTGGTAAGGCGCAGTTCGGTGGTCAGCGCTTCGGGGAGATGGAAGTGTGGGCGCTGGAAGCATACGGCGCAGCATACACCCTGCAGGAAATGCTCACCGTTAAGTCTGATGACGTGAACGGTCGTACCAAGATGTATAAAAACATCGTGGACGGCAATCATCAGATGGAACCGGGCATGCCAGAGTCCTTCAACGTACTGTTGAAAGAGATTCGTTCGCTGGGTATCAACATCGAACTGGAAGACGAGTAATTCTCGCTCAAACAGGTCACTGGTGTCGGGCTAACCCCCGACACCAGATTGTGCTAACTCCGACGGGAGCAAATCCGTGAAAGATTTATTAAAGTTTCTGAAAGCGCAGACTAAAACCGAAGAGTTTGATGCGATCAAAATTGCTCTGGCTTCGCCAGACATGATCCGTTCATGGTCTTTCGGTGAAGTTAAAAAGCCGGAAACCATCAACTACCGTACGTTCAAGCCTGAGCGTGACGGCCTTTTCTGTGCACGAATTTTCGGGCCAGTAAAAGACTACGAGTGCCTGTGCGGTAAGTACAAGCGCCTGAAACACCGTGGTGTGATCTGTGAGAAGTGCGGCGTTGAAGTGACCCAGACCAAAGTGCGCCGTGAGCGCATGGGCCACATCGAACTGGCATCTCCAACTGCGCACATCTGGTTCCTGAAATCTCTGCCGTCCCGTATCGGCCTGCTGCTGGATATGCCGCTGCGCGATATCGAACGTGTTCTGTACTTCGAATCTTATGTGGTTATCGAAGGCGGTATGACGAACCTGGAACGCCACCAGATTCTGACCGAAGAACAGTATCTGGACGCGCTGGAAGAGTTCGGTGACGAATTCGACGCCAAGATGGGTGCGGAAGCTATTCAGGCCCTGCTGAAAAGCATGGACCTGGAGCAAGAGTGCGAGCAGCTGCGTGAAGAGCTGAACGAAACCAACTCCGAAACCAAGCGTAAAAAGCTGACCAAGCGTATCAAACTGCTGGAAGCGTTCGTTCAGTCTGGTAACAAACCAGAGTGGATGATCCTGACCGTTCTGCCGGTTCTGCCGCCAGATCTGCGTCCGCTGGTTCCGCTGGATGGTGGTCGTTTCGCAACGTCGGATCTGAACGATCTGTATCGTCGCGTTATCAACCGTAACAACCGTCTGAAACGTCTGCTGGATCTGGCTGCGCCGGACATCATCGTACGTAACGAAAAACGTATGCTGCAGGAAGCGGTAGATGCCCTGTTGGATAACGGTCGTCGCGGTCGTGCGATCACCGGTTCTAACAAACGTCCTCTGAAATCTTTGGCCGATATGATCAAAGGTAAACAGGGTCGTTTCCGTCAGAACCTGCTCGGTAAGCGTGTTGACTACTCCGGTCGTTCTGTTATCACCGTAGGTCCATACCTGCGTCTGCATCAGTGCGGTCTGCCGAAGAAAATGGCACTGGAGCTGTTCAAACCGTTCATCTACGGCAAGCTGGAACTGCGTGGCCTGGCCACCACCATCAAAGCCGCTAAGAAAATGGTTGAGCGTGAAGAAGCTGTCGTTTGGGATATCCTGGACGAAGTTATCCGCGAACACCCGGTACTGCTGAACCGTGCACCAACACTGCACCGTCTGGGTATCCAGGCATTTGAACCGGTACTGATCGAAGGTAAAGCTATCCAGCTGCACCCGCTGGTTTGTGCGGCATATAACGCCGACTTCGATGGTGACCAGATGGCTGTTCACGTACCGCTGACGCTGGAAGCCCAGCTCGAAGCGCGTGCGCTGATGATGTCTACTAACAACATCCTGTCTCCAGCGAACGGTGAACCAATCATCGTTCCTTCTCAGGACGTTGTATTGGGTCTGTACTACATGACCCGCGACTGTGTTAACGCCAAAGGCGAAGGCATGGTGCTGACTGGCCCTAAAGAAGCTGAGCGTATCTATCGCGCTGGCCTGGCCTCTCTGCATGCGCGTGTCAAAGTGCGTATCACTGAATATGAAAAAGATGCTAACGGCGAATTCGTTGCGAAAACCAGCCTGAAAGACACGACCGTTGGCCGTGCCATTCTGTGGATGATCGTGCCGAAAGGTCTGCCTTTCTCCATCGTCAACCAGGCGCTGGGTAAGAAAGCGATCTCCAAAATGCTGAACACCTGTTACCGCATTCTGGGTCTGAAGCCGACGGTTATCTTCGCTGACCAGACAATGTACACCGGCTTTGCATATGCAGCGCGTTCAGGTGCATCTGTTGGTATCGATGACATGGTTATCCCAGAGAAGAAACACGAGATCATCTCTGAAGCGGAAGCCGAAGTTGCTGAGATCCAGGAGCAGTTCCAGTCTGGTCTGGTTACCGCGGGCGAACGCTATAACAAAGTTATCGATATCTGGGCTGCGGCGAACGATCGTGTATCCAAAGCGATGATGGATAACCTGCAAACCGAAACCGTGATTAACCGTGACGGCGTAGAAGAGCAGCAGGTTTCCTTCAACAGCATTTACATGATGGCCGACTCCGGTGCGCGTGGTTCTGCAGCACAGATTCGTCAGCTGGCAGGTATGCGTGGTCTGATGGCGAAGCCAGATGGCTCCATCATCGAAACGCCAATCACCGCGAACTTCCGTGAAGGTCTGAACGTACTCCAGTACTTCATCTCTACTCACGGTGCGCGTAAAGGTCTGGCGGATACCGCACTGAAAACAGCGAACTCCGGTTATCTGACGCGTCGTCTGGTTGACGTTGCGCAGGATCTGGTTGTGACCGAAGACGATTGTGGCACCCTCGAAGGTATCACCATGACCCCGGTTATCGAGGGTGGTGATGTTAAAGAGCCGCTGCGCGATCGCGTACTGGGTCGTGTAACCGCGGAAGACATTCTGAAGCCGGGTACCGCAGACATTCTGGTTCCACGCAACACGCTGCTGCACGAACAGTGGTGTGACCTGCTGGAAGCGAACTCTGTTGACTCTGTGAAAGTTCGTTCCGTTGTATCTTGTGACACCGATTTCGGTGTATGTGCGCACTGCTATGGTCGTGACCTGGCGCGTGGCCACATCATCAACAAAGGTGAAGCAATCGGTGTTATCGCGGCACAGTCCATCGGTGAACCGGGTACACAGCTGACGATGCGTACGTTCCACATCGGTGGTGCGGCATCTCGTGCGGCTGCTGAATCCAGCATCCAGGTGAAAAACAAAGGTAGCATCAAGCTCAGCAACGCGAAGTCTGTTGTTAACTCCGCAGGCAAGCTGGTTGTGACCTCTCGTAACACCGAGCTGAAGCTGATCGACGAATTCGGTCGTACCAAAGAGAGCTATAAAGTGCCTTACGGTGCTGTTATGGCGAAAGGTGATGGCGAGCAGGTTGCCGGCGGTGAAACCGTTGCAAACTGGGATCCACACACCATGCCGGTTATCACCGAAGTAAGTGGTTTCATCCGCTTCACTGACATGATCGACGGCCAGACCATTACTCGTCAGACCGACGAGCTGACCGGTCTGTCTTCTCTGGTCGTTCTGGACTCTGCTGAGCGTACTGCCGGTGGTAAAGATCTGCGTCCTGCACTGAAAATCGTTGATGCTCAGGGTAACGACGTTCTGATCCCTGGTACCGATATGCCTGCGCAGTACTTCCTGCCGGGTAAAGCGATTGTACAGCTGGAAGATGGCGTACAGATCAGTTCTGGTGACACCCTGGCGCGTATTCCTCAGGAATCCGGCGGTACCAAGGACATCACCGGTGGTCTGCCACGCGTTGCGGATCTGTTCGAAGCACGTCGTCCGAAAGAGCCTGCAATCCTGGCTGAAATCAGCGGTATCATCTCCTTCGGTAAAGAGACCAAAGGTAAACGCCGTCTGGTTATCACCCCAGTAGATGGCAGCGAGCCGTACGAAGAGATGATTCCTAAATGGCGTCAGCTCAACGTGTTCGAAGGTGAACGTGTAGAACGTGGTGACGTGGTTTCCGACGGTCCAGAAGCGCCGCACGACATCCTGCGTCTGCGTGGTGTGCATGCTGTTACTCGTTACATCGTTAACGAAGTACAGGACGTATACCGTCTGCAGGGCGTTAAGATTAACGATAAACACATCGAAGTTATCGTTCGTCAGATGCTGCGTAAAGCAACCATCGATAGCGCAGGCAGCTCTGAGTTCCTGGAAGGCGAGCAGGTTGAATACTCACGCGTCAAGATCGCTAACCGCGATCTGGAAGCGAACGGCAAAATCGCTGCGACCTTCTCGCGCGATCTGCTGGGTATCACCAAAGCGTCTCTGGCAACCGAGTCCTTCATCTCTGCAGCATCGTTCCAGGAGACCACGCGTGTCCTGACCGAAGCCGCTGTAGCAGGTAAGCGTGATGAACTGCGCGGTCTGAAAGAGAACGTTATCGTGGGTCGTCTGATCCCGGCTGGTACCGGTTATGCGTACCATCAGGATCGTATGCGTCGTCGTGCTGCAGGCGAACTGCCAGCTGCACCGCAGGTAACTGCTGAAGATGCATCCGCGAGCCTGGCAGAACTGCTGAACGCAGGTCTGGGTGGTTCTGACAACGAGTAATCGTTGATTCAGCAAATAAAAAACCCGCTTCGGCGGGTTTTTTTATGTCTGCATATTTTTCAGTTTATCAGCGGTAGCCGACGATACAGCTCAATCATATCGCCCGCCAGGTCCTGAATGACCATCGCGTTCATCAGGTGATCCTGAGAGTGGACGGTGATCAGGTTAACCGGCAGCTTTCCGGTCCCTTCATCAAGACCAATCAGCTGCGTCTGGATGGTGTGGGCATGTTTCACGTATTCACGCGACTCTTCCATCGCCTTTTCGGCTTCGTCAAAGTCACCTTTACGGGCCATCTGCAACGCCGTAAGGGCAGCACTGCGCGCTGCTCCCGCGTTGACCAGCAGTTCCATGATCGTTGTTTCTAAATCTTCCACGGGTCACTCCAGTAATTTAAGCGCTTTTTCCAGGACGACATCACCTTTCATCATGCCGTAATCCATCATGTCGATAACCGCGACCTTTTTACCCAGCGGATCGGCCTGCGCCTGAAGTTTAGCCTGCTCGTATTTAACCTGTGGCCCCAGCAATACGATGTCAGCCGTCGCGATATTATCTTTAAACTCCGCAACCGGAACGGCTTTAATGGTGACTTCAACCCCTTTTTTCTGCGCGGCGTCTTTCATACGTTGAACCAGCATGCTGGTTGACATTCCCGCTGCACAGCATAAAACGATGTTCTTCATAATCAGCCTCGATCTACATGTGTTTATTGATAATTATCCCGTGCAGACCGCTTCAACAACCGCTTTACCGCGATTGTGTGTCAGGCATCACAAAGAAATGGGTGATTTTCTGAAACCGGTTACAATTTTGCATGAAAGCGCACGCTGCCCGTCGAAACGGACAGCGTGGGAGGGAAGAAATTAACGGATGGAGGTCCGAAGGATACGGTTTTTACCCTGCTGTTTTGCGCTGTAAAGTGCGTTATCCACGCTCCCGACAAATTGCTCCAGCGGTTCGAAATGCCATTCCCCCAGGCCTGCACTGAACGTGACCTGTAGGTTTTCTTCCCGCCAGACGCGTTTTTCAATGGTGGTACGCCATGCTTCCAGCAACGAGATTGCATCAGCAATTTGCGTAGCCTGGAAGACCACCGCAAACTCTTCTCCACCATACCGGTACACCGAGATGTGGTGCGGTTGCATGATCTGGATCCCTTCACGCGCCACGTTACGCAGGACAATATCGCCGCTAAGGTGGCCCCAGGTATCGTTGATTGATTTGAAGTTATCGATGTCCACCAGCGCCAGTGCGAAAGGCTGTTGAGCCGCCATTAACTCTTCCACATCGGTATCGAACGCGCGGCGGTTTTTGCAGCCTGTTAGCGCATCGTGGGTTGCCTGGCGGACATATGCCATCTCACGCTCTTTATTCGACTGGATGGTATGACTCAGCATCGCTTCCAGACGCGGTGCCTGGCTGACGTCGCCAGTTTTGATGGCGTTGATAATATGCATCAGCACGGTACGCGAGGCATGGCGAAGGTACAAACCGAAGAGAATGATAATAATCGCCGCCAGTGCAAATCCCCAGCCAACGATAGTGGTTTCGTGGCGGGTAATATCCGTCAGGGTCGCGCCAGAGACCCGGTAGATGACAAACCAATCCGGGTTAGTGAAGGAGTAGTAGTAATACCAGGTTTTACTTTTCCGGTCGTATAAATGCCCCTCGCCGCTGGTCATTTTGTCCATCAGCGCTTCGCTCACGTATTTTTTGAACAGCGCGCCCGTGTCAGGATGAAGCACCACGGTTCCGTCGCGCTCGACGACGAAGAATTCCCCTTGTACAGGGGCCACCATCTGTCGAAGGGTATACCCCATCGACGCCAAATCAAGATGAAAGGCGAGGGTTCCCTTGAGTCTGCCTTCTGTTGAAATCAATGGCTTATAAAGCGTGACCGTTGGATGCCCGGTAAAGTAGTCCATATAAGGGTGGGTATAATGGCTGAAAATACTGGCTTCCGCGTAGGCGACAAACCACGGGCGAGTCCGCGGATCGGCGTTTTTACTCTTTTCCGTGGGAGGCGCTTCTGGAACGTGCAAATAATGCCCTTCCGTGTCGGCCAGCGAGATGGATGACACGGTCGGCATCAGGTTTTGCAAATGCATCAACATCTGCAACCCTTGCGTCGGGTTGATGTTCAGCGTCTCATTCAGTATTTCGTTGCGGGAAAAGTACATCGCAGAACGACCAAGAATATAGTCGTTTTCACGCAACATTGATTCGGTATAGTTAACCGCCAGATTATGCGTGAAATTACCATTAATTTTATGATAATCCTCAAGAAAATCCTTTCGTTGCGAAAGCGTAACCACGACAGCGATCAGTGCAAAACTGCACAGTATCCCCGCGAAGCTGGCCATTATTGGCCGGGTAAAAGAGAGTTTTTTGCTGTGAAGTGCCATGAGTTGTACATCATTCCTGAGGGTGAATGCTTTTCGTCTGCCGATATCCTCTCAGCATAGTCGCAGTCCTGCGGTTAGCTGTGAATTATACGGAACACGATTTCAGACGAGATGATTTATCTTAAGAATGGCTAAGAAATTACTCATAAAATCAGAAATTCAGTGTGCACGATAAGTCAGAGGCAGGGCGAAACGAGGAAGAAGCTTTTCGCCCTGGTCAGCGTCCGTTGCTGACCACATGACAATAAAAAACCGGACGATAGCTGACAATCATCCGGTTGTGACTCTCCGTGCCGCCTCGTTTTATTTCTGCGGAGTTGCAGTATGTTTCAGCGTAATTGCGAGGCTCTTCCCAGCCAGCGGTCCCAGTCTTTCCAGACCGGCTGCAGCCCCTGCGCGCTCAGGGCCGCGGCGACCGCTTCCGGACGTCGTCCATCATGCGGGGCAAACTGCTCCAGTTCAGGGTGATCATCGGCGTAACCGCCCGGCTGTGTTTTGGAAAATGCGCTCACGTTGTTTATCGCAAGCGGGATCACGCGGTCGCGGAACGCCGGTGATTCACGTGTTGAGAGCGATAATTCAACCTCCGGGGCAAGCAGGCGAAACGCGCAGATCGTTTGTACCAGCTGGCGCTCGTCCATGAGTGAGGCCGGTTCAATCCCGCCAGCACACGGGCGCAGCCGGGGGAAGGAGATGGAGTAGCGGCTCTGCCAGTAGTGCTGCTGAAGCCACAACAGATGTTCCGCCACCATATAGCAATCCACGCGCCAGCTATCGGAAAGCCCAATCAGCGCACCAAGGCCAATTTTGTCGATCCCGGCACGTCCGAGCCTGTCCGGCGTTTCAAGGCGGAAGAAGAAGTCCTGTTTCTTGCCCTTCAGGTGATGCCGTGCGTAGGTCGCTTCGTGGTACGTTTCCTGATAGACCATCACTCCATCCAGTCCGAGCGTTTTGAGCTCCGCATACTCATCCTGCGACAGGGGCTGCACTTCCATTTGCAACGAGGCGAACTGACGACGAATGGCAGGAAGGTGCTGGCGGAAGTAGTCCATCCCGACTTTGCCCTGGTGTTCACCGGTGACCAGCAGGAGATGCTCGAAGCCCATTTCCCGGATGGCCGCACACTCGCGCGCGATCTCCTCCTCATCAAGCGTCTTACGCTTAATGCGGTTGCTCATGGAGAAGCCGCAGTAGGTACAGTCATTGGCGCACAGGTTTGAGAGATAGAGCGGGACGTAAAAGCTTACCGTGTTGCCAAAGCGCTGTCGGGTGAGACGCTGGGCGCGCTGGGCCATCGGCTCCAGATAAGCGCTGGCCGCAGGGGAGAGCAGGGCCATTAAATCGTCGCGGGTCAGATGGCGTGCATTCAGTGCGCGCTCGACGTCGACCGGCGTTTTGCTGTTGATGCGCAGGGCAATGTCGTCCCAGTTAAGCTGCCGCCAGCGGTCGGTAAAGGTGGTCATGAGATTGCCTCCAGAAAACCGGTCAGCGGGCTGGTGGCCTGCGCCTGAAAACTGCGTGAGCCAGGGCCTGATTGCCGTGCCAGCAGGCCAGCCTCCACCGCCATGCGAAACGCGCGCGCCATCATGACCGGATCGTCGGCAACCGCGATGGCCGTGTTCACCAACACCGCATCCGCCCCCATCTCCAGCGCCTGCGCGGCATGGCTTGGTACGCCAATACCCGCATCCACCACCACCGGAACGGTGGCCTGCTCAATGATGATCTCCAGCATCGCCCGGGTTTCCAGCCCCTGGTTGGAGCCAATAGGTGCGCCCAGCGGCATAACGGCGGCGCAGCCAACGTCTTCCAGACGTTTGCAGAGTACCGGATCGGCACCGCAGTAAGGCAGAACGATGAACCCTTGTTGTACCAGCTTTTCTGCCGCTTTCAGCGTCTCGATCGGGTCGGGCAACAGCCAGCGAGCATCCGGGTGAATTTCCAGCTTCAGCCAGCGTGTGCCGAGCGCTTCACGCGCCAGTTGGGCGGCGAAAATGGCCTCTTCGGCCGTTTTCGCGCCGGAAGTATTTGGCAGTAGCGTGACGCCAGTTTCCAGTAAAGGCGCCAGAATGGCATCACTGTGATGGCGCAGATCCACGCGTTTTAACGCCAGCGTGACCAGCTGGCTGCCGCTTTCACGGATGGCATCGACCATCAGCTGGGGTGATGCGAATTTCCCGGTTCCGGTAAACAGATGTGAATCAAAGACTTTATCGGCAATACGTAACATCTCAGCCCCCTGCAATAACCTGAAACAGCAGGATCTGGTCGCCTTCACTGACCTGCTGATGTTCCCACTGCTCGCGCGGCAGGATCTGTTGATTGAGCGCCAGCGCCGTTCCCGGCTTGAGCTGGCGCAGTTTATCGAGCAGCACGGCAACGGTGAGCCCGTCCTCGCATTTCATCGGCTCATCGTTAAACAGAATGCGCATTGCCGCCTCCACATACCGGGCAGTGGCTGGCGCGGTGTAACGCCAGATGACGCCAGCCGCTGGAGCGGGCGTCAAATAACCGCAACGTGTTGCGCTCGGTCTCCATACCGCTGAGCAGCTTGATGGCCTCGAGCGCCTGCAGGGTACCCATCACCCCCACAACCGGGCCAAGAATGCCCGCGGTGCGACAGTTACGCTCTGGCTCAGCATCGTCTGGCCACAGACAGCGATAGCAGCCCTGCGCCCACGGCGGTGTCAGGACCATCATCTGCCCGCCGAATCCCACCGCGCTGGCGGTGATAAGCGGCGTATTTTTTGCGACACAGGCGGCGTTGATCGCCTGGCGGGTTGCCATATTGTCGGTGCAGTCCAGCACCACGTCGGCCAGGGCGACTTCTCGGAGCAGATTGTCGCCGCTGAGCCGCTCCTGACACGCAATGAGCTCAATATCCGGGTTCAGCTGGTTCAGGCGCTGGCGGGTAATGTGTACTTTGGGCTGGTTGATATCCTCGGTGGTAAAGAGGATTTGACGCTGCAGGTTGCTAAGATGCACCTCGTCGTCATCGGCCAGTACCAGCGTGCCCACGCCTGCACCGGCCAGATAGAGCGCGGCAGGCGCGCCTAATCCGCCCAGCCCGACAATCAAAACCCGGCTGGCGAGCAGCTTTTGCTGCCCGTCGATGGCGATATCCTCCAGCAGGAGCTGGCGGCTATAGCGCATAAAGTCACGATCATTCATCGCCTGCTCCTGCCAGTTGTAAGAGCTGCCGGGTGGCGGCCTGCCAGTCTGCGGCCTGAGTGATGGCACTGACGACGGCGATACTGCCGACACCGGTATCCAGCACGGCCGAAGCGCGTTCAAGGCTAATCCCGCCGATGGCCACGGTCGGGTACTGCGCAAGACGCTTCACGTGAGCCGCCAGCTGTGCCAGCCCTTGTGGCGCGGAGGGCATCTGTTTAGTTTGCGTCGGGAAGACGTGTCCAAGCGCAATGTACGAAGGGCGAGCCGCCAGCGCCACGTCAATCTCCATATCGTCATGGGTCGAGACACCCAGGCGCAAACCGGCTTCCCGGATGGCATTCAGGTCTGTGGTCTCCAGGTCCTCCTGACCCAGATGCACGCCGTAGGCCTGGTGCTTTATCGCCAGTCGCCAGTAGTCGTTGATAAACAGGCGGGCGTTATACCGACGCCCCAGCGTGATGGCGGCGGCGACATCGTTCTCCACCTCCTCATCGCGTTTATCTTTGATGCGTAGCTGCAGCGTGCGTACACCTGCCTCCAGCAGGCGGGCAATCCACTCCACGCTGTCCACCACCGGGTAGAGCCCCAAACGAAAGGGCACGGGTGGGAAATCGGGCTGGTACATTACGCCTCCTCTTTTTTGAGGTAGATTTCGCCGCCTTTCGCGCGGAAGGTTTCTGACATATCCGCCATGCCCACTTCAATGGTTTGCGCGGCGGCGTAGTCACGCACCTCCTGGCTGATCTTCATCGAGCAGAATTTTGGCCCACACATGGAGCAGAAATGGGCCACTTTGCCGGACTCCTGCGGCAGGGTTTCGTCGTGATAGGCGCGGGCGGTAAACGGGTCGAGCGCGAGGTTAAACTGATCTTCCCAGCGGAATTCAAAGCGGGCCTTCGACATCGCGTTATCGCGAATTTGCGCGCCTGGATGGCCTTTCGCCAGGTCCGCAGCATGGGCGGCAATTTTGTAGGTGATAAGCCCCTGCTTCACGTCCTCTTTGTTGGGCAGACCGAGGTGCTCTTTTGGCGTCACATAGCAGAGCATGGCGCAACCGAACCAGCCGATCATTGCCGCACCAATTCCGGAGGTGAAGTGGTCGTAACCCGGGGCAATATCGGTGGTCAACGGCCCCAGGGTATAGAATGGTGCTTCATGGCAGTGCTCCAGCTCTTCCGTCATATTGCGGCGGATCATCTGCATGGGGACATGGCCCGGGCCTTCAATCATCACCTGCACGTCATACTCCCAGGCGATTTTGGTCAGCTCGCCCAGCGTGTGCAGCTCGGCAAACTGCGCTTCGTCATTGGCATCACGAATGGAACCAGGGCGCAGGCCGTCGCCCAGCGACAGCGAGACGTCGTAAGCGGCACAGATTTCGCAGATCTCGCGGAAGTGTTCGTAGAGGAAGTTTTCCTGATGATGAGACAGACACCACTTCGCCATGATTGAGCCCCCGCGCGAGACAATGCCGGTCAGACGCTTCGCGGTCATCGGCACGTAGCGCAGCAGCACCCCCGCGTGGATGGTGAAGTAGTCTACACCCTGTTCAGCCTGCTCCAGCAGCGTGTCGCGGAACGCTTCCCAGGTGAGGTTTTCAGCGATACCGTTCACTTTCTCCAGCGCCTGATAGACCGGCACCGTTCCGATAGGCACCGGGCTGTTACGCAGGATCCACTCGCGGGTTTCGTGGATATAACGCCCGGTGGAGAGATCCATTACCGTGTCCGCACCCCAGCGCGTTGACCAGACCAGCTTCTCGACCTCTTCTTCGATGGAGGAGGTGACCGCGGAGTTACCGATATTAGCGTTGACCTTCACCAGGAAGTTGCGGCCGATAATCATCGGTTCGGATTCCGGGTGATTGATGTTGGCGGGGATAATCGCGCGGCCAGCGGCCACTTCATCGCGCACAAACTCCGGGGTGATGTTTTCCGGCAGGCGGGCACCGAAACCTTCGCCCGGATGCTGGTGGCGCAGCACTTCGCTACGGATGCGCTCACGGCCCATGTTTTCACGGATGGCGATAAACTCCATCTCCGGGGTGACGATCCCCTGACGCGCATAGTGCAGCTGGGTAACGCATTTGCCCGCTTTCGCACGTTTCGGCGTCAGCAGGCCCGCGAAGCGCAGTTCGTCCAGGCCGTCGTCGGCCAGACGCTCTTTGGTGTAGGCAGAGCTGCGAACCGTCAGTTCTTCGCAGTCGTTACGCGCGTCAATCCAGCGCTGGCGCAGTTTTGCCAGACCCTGCTGCACGTTAATGGCCACATCAGGATCGCCGTACGGGCCAGACGTGTCATACACCGGCACGGCTTCGTTGTCTTCATACTGCGGGTTTTCTTTGCTGCCGCCAAGAAGCGTCGGGCTAAGCTGGATTTCGCGCATCGGAACGCGGATATCCGCCTGAGAGCCGGTGATGTAAATACGCTTAGAGTTCGGGAAAGCGGTGCCTTCCAGGGTGTCGATGAAGTGTTGGGCTTGTGCGCGCTGTTCGCGGCGGGTCAGTTTAGTAGTAGACATAGCTCATTCCAAAAGTGAAGGACATGGCTTGTCAGACGACGGATGAAGCAAGAGGAGATCGCCCGGGGGCGATACTACAGCAGTTTTACTCTTGTTCCCTTCGCAGGTATTAGCCTGATCAGGTTCCGCGGATCCCGAATTAACGGTCTCAGCCCGTGCTTTCACACTGGGCACTCCGACAAGAAATTTACACGCCATCGTTCACGCTATCGCATGAATGATTTCGTGTAATACCCCCTCCTGAGAGGGGCGAATGTTTGTAAACTACTCGTTAACGATTAAGAACTCAAGCAGGCCGCGCGATGTTATCTTCGTTGCTGGCCTTAGAATCGTTATCCAGTACGAGGGCGATCAGCTTATCCTCCAGCGAGAATCGCTCTTCCAGCGCTTCGCCGAGATCGGACAGCGCCTGTTGAAACTCAAGGTAGTTGTCGTGATCGATGGCGTTCTCGAGGGTGGAATCGTAGTAATTCATGATCTGCTGGGTATTGGCTTCCAGCAGCGGGTAGAGTTTGGATGCCGTTAAATACGGGCTAGTGCCTTCCATTTCGCGGATAATGCGTTCATAAATATTGAAATGGCCGTCGGACAGGTAGTCGACCAGGCTCTGACAAAAATCATCCAGCGCTTTTTCATTCAGCCGCATAAACGATTCTTTGCCAGGCTTAATACCGACCAGATTGTAATAAGCCACGAGTAGATGCTTGCGCACATGTAGCCAGCGATCCACCAGTTTGTTACTTCCTCTAACGCGCTCAGTCAGGCTTTCTAGCTGGTTTAACATGTTCGACTCCGCAAGGTTTAGAATTGATTCTGCTTATCCAAAATGTAACCACAATGCTAACAACATGTCAGTGAAGCGAAGGTAGTGCAATAGATATGGATCGTATTATTGAAAAATCAGATCTGGGTTGGTGGATTGTCAGTCACGAACAAAAATTATGGCTGCCCGGTGGGGAAATACCCTATGGCACTGCCGATCGTTTCGATCTCGTTGGTCAGCCTGCGCTGAAGATCGGCGAGTGGCAAGGGGAGCCGGTGTGGTTGATCCAGCAGCCTCGCCGCCAGGACATGGGATCCGTTCGTCAGGTGCTGGATCTCGATGTGGGCCTGTTCCAGCTGGCAGGCCGTGGCGTGCAGCTGGCCGAGTTTTACCGATCGCATAAATACTGCGGCTACTGCGGGCATACCATGCACCCGAGCAAAACCGAGTGGGCCATGCTCTGCAGCCACTGCCGTGAACGCTATTATCCGCAGATTGCGCCGTGCATTATCGTCGCTATCCGGCGTGACGATTCCATCCTGCTGGCGCAACATACCCGCCATCGCAACGGCATTCATACAGTTCTTGCCGGGTTCGTTGAAGTGGGCGAAACGCTGGAGCAGGCGGTGGCGCGTGAAGTGATGGAAGAGAGCGGGATCCGGGTGAAGAACCTGCGTTACGTAACGTCTCAGCCGTGGCCGTTCCCGCAGTCGCTGATGACGGCGTTTATGGCCGAATACGATAGCGGTGAGATTGTTATCGACCAGAAAGAGCTGCTGGACGCGAACTGGTACCGTTATGACGATTTGCCACTGTTACCCCCGCCGGGAACGGTAGCCCGTCGGCTGATAGAAGATACCGTGGCAATGTGTCGGGCCGAGTATGAGTAGTGTTACACTCACGGACTGACGCAATAAGGAACTGCAAAATGACCGAACTGAAGAACGATCGTTATCTGCGTGCGCTGCTGCGCCAGCCCGTTGATGTCACCCCGGTGTGGATGATGCGCCAGGCGGGGCGCTATCTGCCAGAGTACAAAGCCACGCGTGCGCAGGCGGGTGATTTTATGTCGCTGTGCAAAAATGCCGAGCTGGCCTGCGAAGTGACGCTCCAGCCGCTGCGACGCTACCCGCTGGATGCCGCTATTCTCTTTTCGGACATTCTGACCATTCCGGATGCCATGGGCCTTGGGCTCTATTTCGAAACCGGTGAAGGTCCGCGTTTCACCTCCCCGATCAAAAGCAAAGCCGACGTTGATAAGCTGCCGGTACCGGATCCTGAGCAGGAGCTGGGGTATGTGATGAACGCCGTGCGCACAATTCGCCGTGAACTGAAAGGCGAAGTGCCGCTGATTGGCTTCTCAGGCAGCCCGTGGACGCTGGCGACCTATATGGTAGAAGGTGGCAGCAGCAAAGCCTTTACCGTCATTAAAAAGATGATGTACGCGGAGCCACAGGTGCTGCATACGCTGCTCGACAAGCTGGCGAAGAGCGTCACACTCTATCTTAACGCGCAGATTAAAGCAGGCGCGCAGTCGGTGATGATTTTCGATACCTGGGGCGGCGTGCTGACCGGGCGCGATTACCAGCAGTTCTCGCTGTATTACATGCATAAAATCGTCGATGGCCTGCTGCGTGAAAACGAAGGTCGCCGGGTGCCGGTGACGCTGTTCACCAAAGGCGGCGGGCAGTGGCTGGAAGCCATGGCCGCAACCGGCTGTGACGCGCTGGGTCTCGACTGGACAACCGATATTGCCGATGCGCGCCGTCGCGTGGGTGACAAAGTGGCGCTGCAGGGCAACATGGACCCGTCTATGCTCTATGCTCAGCCTGCCCGTATTGAGGAAGAGGTGGCCTCCATTCTTGCTGGTTTCGGCCAGGGCGAAGGACACGTGTTCAACCTCGGGCACGGTATTCATCAGGATGTACCGCCAGAACATGCTGGCGCGTTTGTGGAGGCGGTGCACCGACTTTCTGCACATTATCATCAGTAAGGAGTGGTTATGGATCTCGCGTCATTACGCGCTCAACAGATAGAACTGGCCTCATCCGTGATCCGCGAGGATCGTCTGGACACAGACCCGCCGCAGTACATTGGCGGAGCAGATGTGGGGTTTGAGCAGGGAGGTGAAGTGACGCGGGCGGCAATGGTGCTGCTGAAGTATCCCTCGCTGGAACTGGTGGAGTACAAGGTGGCGCGTATCGCCACCACCATGCCGTACATTCCTGGCTTTCTCTCATTCCGTGAATATCCCGCGCTGCTGGCAGCGTGGGAGCAACTCTCGCAAAAACCCGACCTGCTGTTTGTCGACGGCCATGGTATCTCTCATCCGCGCCGCTTAGGCGTCGCCAGCCATTTTGGGCTGCTGGTGGATGTCCCCACCATCGGTGTGGCTAAAAAACGCCTGTGCGGTGCGTTTGAGCCGCTCTCCGCCGAGCCAGGCGCGCTGGCACCTCTCATCGATAAGGGTGAGCAACTGGCGTGGGTCTGGCGCAGTAAAGCGCGTTGTAACCCCCTGTTTATCGCCACCGGGCATCGGGTGAGCACGGACAGTGCGCTGGCGTGGGTGCAGCGCTGCATGAAAGGGTATCGCTTACCGGAGCCCACCCGCTGGGCTGATGCCGTAGCGTCAGGGCGTCCGGCTTTTACGCGTTGGCAAGAAATTCAGTGATGATTCAGGTAAACTGCGGCTAATTTTCGATTCGAGACCTCATCATGCTACAAAACCCGATTCATCTGCGCCTTGAGAAGCTGGAAAGCTGGCAGCACGTGACTTTTATGGCTTGCCTGTGCGAGCGCATGTATCCCAACTATGCCGCGTTCTGCAAGCAGACAGGCTTTGGTGAAGGGCAGATTTATCGCCGCATCCTGGATTTAATCTGGGAGACGCTGACGGTCAAAGACGCTAAGGTGAACTTCGACTCTCAGCTTGAAAAGCTTGAAGAGGCGATCCCGGCTGCGGATGACTACGACCTGTATGGTGTCTATCCGGCCATTGATGCCTGCGTGGCATTAAGCGAACTGATTCATTCCCGTCTGAGCGGTGAAACCCTGGAGCATGCTATCGAAGTCAGCAAGGCATCCATTACGACCGTCGCGATGCTGGAAATGACCCAGGAAGGTCGGGAAATGACCGACGAAGAGCTGCGAGTGAACCCCGCGGTTGAGCAGGAATGGGATATCCAGTGGGAAATTTTCCGCCTGCTGGCAGAGTGTGAAGAACGTGATATTGAGCTGATAAAAGGGCTCCGTGCGGACTTACGTGAGGCTGGTGAGAGCAATATTGGTATAATTTTTAACCAATGAGACAACAAAACTTGATATAACGCTCGTTTTGTCGCTCCTCGACTCTTCCCTTTCGCCCCTTGTCTGGTCTACATTTGGGGGGCGAAAAAAAGTGGCTATCGGTGCGTGTATGCAGGAGAGTGCTTTTTTGGCATTTTCGTCGCACTCGATGCTTAGCAAGCGATAAACACATTGAAAGGATAACTTATGAACAAGACTCAACTGATTGATGTAATTGCGGACAAGGCTGATCTGTCTAAAGTGCAGGCTAAAGCTGCTCTGGAATCTACCCTGGCTGCTATTACTGAGTCTCTGAAAGAAGGTGATGCTGTACAACTGGTTGGTTTCGGTACCTTCAAAGTGAACCACCGCGCTGAGCGTACTGGCCGCAACCCGCAGACCGGTAAAGAAATCAAAATCGCCGCAGCTAACGTGCCGGCATTTGTTTCTGGTAAAGCACTGAAAGACGCTGTTAAGTAAGACGCGTGGCAGTGAACAGTTTTAACGAAGGGGCGGCAACGCCCCTTTTGTCTGTCTGGCGTGGTCTTTTCGCGCTGGCGGGCGTGATGTTTCTGTCCGCCTGTAGCCACGACACCTCTCTGCCACCGTTTACCGCCAGCGGCTACGCTGACAACCAGGGTGCGGTGAGGATCTGGCGCAAAGATTCTGGCGGCGAAGTGCATCTGCTTTCTGCTTTCAGTCCGTGGCATAACGGCAATACGTCGACCGCGGAGTATCGCTGGCAGGGCGATGACCTGTCGCTGATAGAACTGAATGTCTACAGCAAGACCCCCGAACATGTGAAAGTGCGTTTTGATGACCATGGCGAGCTGAGCTTTATGCAGCGGGAAGTCAGCGGTCAAAAGCAGCAGCTTTCCAGCGATCAAGTCGCACTCTATCGTTATCGTGCCGAACAAATCCGCCAGACCAGCGATGCGCTGCGTCAGGGACGCGTTGTGCTGCGCCAGGGGCGGTGGCATGCCGATGGCACGGTAACAACCTGCGAAGGGCAAACCGTTAAGCCTGAGCTTGAAGCCTGGGCAACCGAACATATTGAGCGCCGTCAGCGGCATTCATCAATGGAAGTGAGTGTGGCGTGGCTGGAAGCGCCGGAAGGTTCTCAACTGCTGCTGGTCGCGAACGAAGACTTCTGCACCTGGCAGCCGACAGAAAAGAGTTTTTGAGTGACGTCCCCTCTCCCTGACGGGAGAGGGGCTGGCTGAAGAATTACTCGCCCTGCTCACGCGCAATTGCGCGATAGCCGATATCCTGGCGGCTAAAGCTACCGTTCCAGTGAATATCTGCCATCAGCGCATAGGCACGCTTCTGTGCTTCTGCAACGGTGTGACCCAGCGCGGTCGCACACAGTACACGGCCGCCATTAGTAAGCACACGATCGTCGTCAGACAGCTTCGTGCCGGCGTGGAATACCTTCGCGCCTTCTACTTCTTCCAGCGGTAAACCGTGGATCTCATCACCGGTATTGTAATTACCCGGATAACCCCCCGCAGCAATCACCACGCCCAGAGAAGCACGTTCATCCCACTCAGACGTTTTCTCATCCAGCTTACCTTCACAGGCGGCAAGACACAGTTCCACCAGGTCAGATTTCATGCGCAGCATGATTGGCTGTGTTTCCGGATCGCCGAAGCGGCAGTTGAACTCAATCACCTTCGGATTGCCCTGCTTGTCGATCATCAGGCCTGCATAGAGGAAACCGGTGTAAGTGTTACCTTCGGCAGCCATGCCTTTGACGGTTGGCCAGATAATGCGGTCCATGGTGCGCTGATGCACTTCGTCAGTGACCACAGGGGCAGGGGAGTAAGCGCCCATACCGCCGGTGTTCGGCCCGGTATCTGCATTGCCAACGCGTTTATGATCCTGGCTGGTGGCCATCGGCAGAACATGCTCGCCGTCGACCATCACGATAAAGCTCGCCTCTTCACCGTCAAGGAACTCTTCAATCACGATGCGATGGCCCGCATCGCCAAAGGCGTTGCCTGCCAGCATATCCTGAACCGCGGCTTCGGCTTCCTCGAGCGTCATCGCCACGATAACGCCTTTACCGGCGGCCAGACCGTCGGCTTTGATAACGATAGGCGCACCTTTTTCACGTAAGTAAGCCAGGGCTGGCTCTACTTCGGTGAAATTCTGATATTCCGCCGTCGGGATGTTATGACGTGCGAGGAAATCTTTGGTGAAGGCTTTCGAACCTTCCAGCTGTGCAGCCCCTTCCGTTGGGCCGAAGATTTGCAGGCCAGCAGCCCGGAAGGCGTCAACGACGCCAATCACCAGCGGCGCTTCCGGACCCACGATGGTCAGATCGATTTTCTCCTGCTGAGCAAAGCTCAACAGGGCCGGGATATCGGTCACGCCGATAGCGACGTTCTGTAACGTGGGTTCCAGCGCAGTACCGGCATTACCCGGTGCCACAAAGACGGTTTTTACCTGCGGCGACTGGGCCGCTTTCCACGCCAGAGCGTGCTCGCGCCCGCCATTACCAATGACTAATACTTTCATTTTCTGCTCCGTGGATTAATGGCGGAAGTGACGCATGTCGGTGAAGATCATCGCAATGCCGTGTTCGTCAGCAGCGGCAATGACTTCGTCGTCACGGATTGAGCCGCCAGGCTGGATAACACAGGTAATGCCCACAGCAGCAGCAGCGTCGATACCGTCACGGAACGGGAAGAAGGCGTCAGAGGCCATTGCCGAGCCTTTCACTTCCAGACCTTCATCAGCCGCTTTGATACCGGCAATTTTCGCGGAGTAAACGCGGCTCATCTGGCCTGCGCCTATTCCGATGGTCATGTTCTCTTTTGCATAGACAATCGCGTTGGATTTCACGAACTTCGCAACCTTCCAGCAGAACAGCGCGTCACGCAGTTCCTGCTCGGTAGGCTGGCGTTTCGTCACGACGCGCAGATCGCCCGCGGTGACCATGCCCAGATCGCGATCCTGAACCAGCAGACCGCCGTTCACGCGTTTGAAGTCCAGACCCGGTACGCGCTCAGCCCAGTGGCCGCACACCAGTACGCGCACGTTCTGTTTTGCCGCGGTAATTTTCAGGGCTTCGTCGGATGCAGAAGGAGCGATGATCACTTCGACAAACTGACGGGAGATGATGGCCTGTGCTGTGTCAGCGTCCAGCTCGCGGTTGAAGGCGATAATGCCGCCGAATGCGGAGGTTGGGTCGGTTTTATAGGCGCGATCATAGGCGTCAAGAATGGAGGTGCTTACCGCTACGCCACATGGGTTCGCGTGCTTCACGATTACGCAGGCGGGTTCACTGAACGCTTTCACGCACTCGAGCGCTGCATCGGTGTCAGCGATGTTGTTATAGGAGAGTGCCTTGCCCTGAACCTGCTGTGCGGTCGCAACAGAGGCTTCTTTTACCGCTTCTTCTATATAGAAGGCAGCCTGCTGGTGGCTGTTCTCACCGTAACGCATATCCTGCTTCTTAATGAAGTTCAGGTTCAGCGTACGCGGGAAGCGGCCGGAAGGTTCAGTGCTTTCGCCATGATAAGCAGGCACCAGGCTACCGAAGTAGTTGGCGATCATGCTGTCGTACGCGGCGGTGTGCTCGAATGCTTTGATGGCGAGGTCGAAACGCGTCTCCAGCGTCAGCGACCCTTCGTTGGCATCCATCTCATTAATAATGGTGTTGTAGTCGCTGCTCTTCACCACGATGGCAACATCTTTATGGTTCTTAGCCGCTGAGCGCACCATGGTTGGGCCGCCGATATCAATGTTTTCGACGGCGTCTTCCAGAGAGCAGCCTTCGCGGGCAACGGTCTGCGCGAACGGGTAGAGGTTAACGACGACCATGTCGATTGGCGCGATATCATGCTTTTCCATAATGCCGTCGTCCTGGCCGCGACGACCAAGAATACCGCCGTGGACCTTCGGGTGCAGGGTCTTGACGCGTCCATCCATCATTTCCGGAAAACCGGTGTAATCGGACACTTCGGTTACCGGCAGACCTTTCTCTGCTAACAGGCGAGCGGTACCACCTGTAGAAAGCAGCTCCACACCGCGTGCAGAAAGTGCCTGAGCGAATTCGACGATACCGGCTTTATCAGAAACACTGAGCAGAGCGCGGCGGACTGGACGACGTTGTTGCATGGTAAATCCCCTGGATTTCACGATTACAGAGAGCGTTAGATGAATTTTCCAGCGAAAAACTCATCTAACACACCTGACGAGGCATCCTTGTTAAGCGCGAGCATTTTAACGAAAACGTTTGCGCAACGCTCGCGAATTTTCACTTTTTCGTATCTCTGTGGATAAGTCTGTGTGTAAAAGGGTATAAGGCGGGGTTTTGCTGGGGAATGCAGCAGTCAGTCATTTTTCTGTCATTTAGCGGTTGCGGCCTGCTGAGAACTCCCTATAATGCGCCTCCATCGACACGGCAGATGTGAATCACTTCACAGTTAACCCGGTCGGTTGAAGAGAAAAAATCCTGAATTTCAGGGTTGACTCTGAAAGAGGAAAGCGTAATATACGCCACCTCGCGACGGTGAGCTGTAAGCCGCGTCGCAACTGCTCTTTAACAATTTATCAGACAATCTGTGTGGGCACTCAAAGTGACATGGATTCTTAATGTCTTCGGACAAAAAATGAATACCAAGTCTCTGAGTGAACATACGTAATTCATTACGAAGTTTAATTCACGAGCATCAAACTTAAATTGAAGAGTTTGATCATGGCTCAGATTGAACGCTGGCGGCAGGCCTAACACATGCAAGTCGAACGGTAGCACAGAGAGCTTGCTCTCGGGTGACGAGTGGCGGACGGGTGAGTAATGTCTGGGAAACTGCCTGATGGAGGGGGATAACTACTGGAAACGGTAGCTAATACCGCATAACGTCGCAAGACCAAAGAGGGGGACCTTCGGGCCTCTTGCCATCAGATGTGCCCAGATGGGATTAGCTAGTAGGTGGGGTAACGGCTCACCTAGGCGACGATCCCTAGCTGGTCTGAGAGGATGACCAGCCACACTGGAACTGAGACACGGTCCAGACTCCTACGGGAGGCAGCAGTGGGGAATATTGCACAATGGGCGCAAGCCTGATGCAGCCATGCCGCGTGTATGAAGAAGGCCTTCGGGTTGTAAAGTACTTTCAGCGGGGAGGAAGGTGTTGTGGTTAATAACCGCAGCAATTGACGTTACCCGCAGAAGAAGCACCGGCTAACTCCGTGCCAGCAGCCGCGGTAATACGGAGGGTGCAAGCGTTAATCGGAATTACTGGGCGTAAAGCGCACGCAGGCGGTCTGTCAAGTCGGATGTGAAATCCCCGGGCTCAACCTGGGAACTGCATTCGAAACTGGCAGGCTAGAGTCTTGTAGAGGGGGGTAGAATTCCAGGTGTAGCGGTGAAATGCGTAGAGATCTGGAGGAATACCGGTGGCGAAGGCGGCCCCCTGGACAAAGACTGACGCTCAGGTGCGAAAGCGTGGGGAGCAAACAGGATTAGATACCCTGGTAGTCCACGCCGTAAACGATGTCGACTTGGAGGTTGTGCCCTTGAGGCGTGGCTTCCGGAGCTAACGCGTTAAGTCGACCGCCTGGGGAGTACGGCCGCAAGGTTAAAACTCAAATGAATTGACGGGGGCCCGCACAAGCGGTGGAGCATGTGGTTTAATTCGATGCAACGCGAAGAACCTTACCTACTCTTGACATCCAGAGAACTTAGCAGAGATGCTTTGGTGCCTTCGGGAACTCTGAGACAGGTGCTGCATGGCTGTCGTCAGCTCGTGTTGTGAAATGTTGGGTTAAGTCCCGCAACGAGCGCAACCCTTATCCTTTGTTGCCAGCGGTCCGGCCGGGAACTCAAAGGAGACTGCCAGTGATAAACTGGAGGAAGGTGGGGATGACGTCAAGTCATCATGGCCCTTACGAGTAGGGCTACACACGTGCTACAATGGCGCATACAAAGAGAAGCGAACTCGCGAGAGCAAGCGGACCTCATAAAGTGCGTCGTAGTCCGGATTGGAGTCTGCAACTCGACTCCATGAAGTCGGAATCGCTAGTAATCGTAGATCAGAATGCTACGGTGAATACGTTCCCGGGCCTTGTACACACCGCCCGTCACACCATGGGAGTGGGTTGCAAAAGAAGTAGGTAGCTTAACCTTCGGGAGGGCGCTTACCACTTTGTGATTCATGACTGGGGTGAAGTCGTAACAAGGTAACCGTAGGGGAACCTGCGGTTGGATCACCTCCTTACCTTAAAGAACCTGCCTTTGTAGTGTCCACACAGATTGTCTGATGAATGATAAATTTCAAAATGTACTGCGAAGTGCATTGTGAAATTTTGCTCTTTAAAAATCTGGATCAAGCTGAAAATTGAAACGACACACAGTTAATGTGTGTTCGAGTCTCTCAAATTTTCGCAAACTGATGATGAATCGAAAGAAACATCTTCGGGTTGTGAGGTTAAGCGACTAAGCGTACACGGTGGATGCCCTGGCAGTCAGAGGCGATGAAGGACGTGCTAATCTGCGAAAAGCGCCGGCGAGGTGATATGAACCTTTGACCCGGCGATGTCCGAATGGGGAAACCCAGTGTGATCCGTCACACTATCGTTAACTGAATACATAGGTTAACGAGGCGAACCGGGGGAACTGAAACATCTAAGTACCCCGAGGAAAAGAAATCAACCGAGATTCCCCCAGTAGCGGCGAGCGAACGGGGAGCAGCCCAGAGTCTGAATCAGCTTGTGTGTTAGTGGAAGCGTCTGGAAAGTCGCACGGTACAGGGTGAAAGTCCCGTACACGAAAGCACACAGGCTGTGAACTCGAAGAGTAGGGCGGGACACGTGGTATCCTGTCTGAATATGGGGGGACCATCCTCCAAGGCTAAATACTCCTGACTGACCGATAGTGAACCAGTACCGTGAGGGAAAGGCGAAAAGAACCCCGGCGAGGGGAGTGAAAAAGAACCTGAAACCGTGTACGTACAAGCAGTGGGAGCCTCTTTTATGGGGTGACTGCGTACCTTTTGTATAATGGGTCAGCGACTTATATTCTGTAGCAAGGTTAACCGTATAGGGGAGCCGAAGGGAAACCGAGTCTTAACTGGGCGTTAAGTTGCAGGGTATAGACCCGAAACCCGGTGATCTAGCCATGGGCAGGTTGAAGGTTGGGTAACACTAACTGGAGGACCGAACCGACTAATGTTGAAAAATTAGCGGATGACTTGTGGCTGGGGGTGAAAGGCCAATCAAACCGGGAGATAGCTGGTTCTCCCCGAAAGCTATTTAGGTAGCGCCTCGTGAACTCATCTTCGGGGGTAGAGCACTGTTTCGGCTAGGGGGCCATCCCGGCTTACCAACCCGATGCAAACTACGAATACCGAAGAATGTTATCACGGGAGACACACGGCGGGTGCTAACGTCCGTCGTGAAGAGGGAAACAACCCAGACCGCCAGCTAAGGTCCCAAAGTCATGGTTAAGTGGGAAACGATGTGGGAAGGCACAGACAGCCAGGATGTTGGCTTAGAAGCAGCCATCATTTAAAGAAAGCGTAATAGCTCACTGGTCGAGTCGGCCTGCGCGGAAGATGTAACGGGGCTAAACCATGCACCGAAGCTGCGGCAGCGACGCTTATGCGTTGTTGGGTAGGGGAGCGTTCTGTAAGCCGTTGAAGGTGTCCTGTGAGGGGTGCTGGAGGTATCAGAAGTGCGAATGCTGACATAAGTAACGATAAAGCGGGTGAAAAGCCCGCTCGCCGGAAGACCAAGGGTTCCTGTCCAACGTTAATCGGGGCAGGGTGAGTCGACCCCTAAGGCGAGGCCGAAAGGCGTAGTCGATGGGAAACAGGTTAATATTCCTGTACTTGGTGTTACTGCGAAGGGGGGACGGAGAAGGCTATGTTAGCCGGGCGACGGTTGTCCCGGTTTAAGCATGTAGGCGGAGGTTCCAGGTAAATCCGGTACCTTATTAACGCTGAGGTGTGATGACGAGGCACTACGGTGCTGAAGTAACAAATGCCCTGCTTCCAGGAAAAGCCTCTAAGCATCAGGTAACATCAAATCGTACCCCAAACCGACACAGGTGGTCAGGTAGAGAATACCAAGGCGCTTGAGAGAACTCGGGTGAAGGAACTAGGCAAAATGGTGCCGTAACTTCGGGAGAAGGCACGCTGATATGTAGGTGAAGCCCCTGCGGGTGGAGCTGAAATCAGTCGAAGATACCAGCTGGCTGCAACTGTTTATTAAAAACACAGCACTGTGCAAACACGAAAGTGGACGTATACGGTGTGACGCCTGCCCGGTGCCGGAAGGTTAATTGATGGGGTTAGCGGCAACGCGAAGCTCTTGATCGAAGCCCCGGTAAACGGCGGCCGTAACTATAACGGTCCTAAGGTAGCGAAATTCCTTGTCGGGTAAGTTCCGACCTGCACGAATGGCGTAATGATGGCCAGGCTGTCTCCACCCGAGACTCAGTGAAATTGAACTCGCTGTGAAGATGCAGTGTACCCGCGGCAAGACGGAAAGACCCCGTGAACCTTTACTATAGCTTGACACTGAACACTGGTCCTTGATGTGTAGGATAGGTGGGAGGCTTTGAAGCGTGGACGCCAGTCTGCGTGGAGCCAACCTTGAAATACCACCCTTTAATGGCTGGTGTTCTAACGTAGACCCGTAATCCGGGTTGCGGACAGTGTCTGGTGGGTAGTTTGACTGGGGCGGTCTCCTCCCAAAGAGTAACGGAGGAGCACGAAGGTTAGCTAATCCTGGTCGGACATCAGGAGGTTAGTGCAATGGCATAAGCTAGCTTGACTGCGAGAGTGACGGCTCGAGCAGGTGCGAAAGCAGGTCATAGTGATCCGGTGGTTCTGAATGGAAGGGCCATCGCTCAACGGATAAAAGGTACTCCGGGGATAACAGGCTGATACCGCCCAAGAGTTCATATCGACGGCGGTGTTTGGCACCTCGATGTCGGCTCATCACATCCTGGGGCTGAAGTAGGTCCCAAGGGTATGGCTGTTCGCCATTTAAAGTGGTACGCGAGCTGGGTTTAGAACGTCGTGAGACAGTTCGGTCCCTATCTGCCGTGGGCGCTGGAGAATTGAGGGGGGCTGCTCCTAGTACGAGAGGACCGGAGTGGACGCATCACTGGTGTTCGGGTTGTCATGCCAATGGCACTGCCCGGTAGCTAAATGCGGAAGAGATAAGTGCTGAAAGCATCTAAGCACGAAACTTGCCCCGAGATGAGTTCTCCCTGAGACTTTAAGTCTCCTGAAGGAACGTTGAAGACTACGACGTTGATAGGTCGGGTGTGTAAGCGCAGCGATGCGTTGAGCTAACCGATACTAATGAACCGTGAGGCTTAACCTTACAACGCCGAAGATGTTTTGGCGATGAGAGACGATTTTCAGCTGATACAGATAACAGAATTTGCCTGGCGGCTTTAGCGCGGTGGTCCCACCTGACCCCATGCCGAACTCAGAAGTGAAACGCCGTAGCGCCGATGGTAGTGTGGGGTCTCCCCATGTGAGAGTAGGGAACTGCCAGGCATCAATTAAAAGAACCCCGTACCGTATGGTGCGGGGTTTTTTGCTTTTTGGGCTTCTTACTTCCTCCTTGAAACTTTCTCACCTTCCGCTTGCAGACTCGACATTCAGCCTGTTTCTGGGTATCGTTAGCTGTCTGGATGTCTAAACGTTTATACGTATGCTGTGAGGATATGAGGTTATGCCGATTCGGGTGCAGGACGAGCTACCAGCCGTCAATTTCTTACGTGATGAAAACGTCTTTGTGATGACGACTTCACGCGCTACAGGTCAGGAAATTCGCCCACTGAAGGTGCTTATTCTCAATCTGATGCCGAAAAAGATCGAAACAGAAAACCAGTTCCTGCGTTTGCTTTCGAACTCGCCGCTGCAGGTTGATATCCAGCTGCTGCGAATCGATGCCCGTGAGTCGCGAAATACGCCTTCTGAGCATCTGAATAACTTTTACTGTAACTTCGACGACATTCGCGACGAAAACTTCGACGGGCTGATTGTGACCGGTGCACCGCTGGGCCTGGTCGAATTTAATGATGTTGCCTACTGGCCGCAGATCAAACAGGTACTGGAGTGGGCTAAAGAGCACGTCACGTCCACGCTGTTTGTTTGTTGGGCGGTACAAGCCGCCCTGAATATCCTCTATGGGATCCCCAAACAAACCCGCACTGAGAAGCTTTCAGGTGTTTACGAGCACCACCTTGTCCTGCCTCACGCCCTGTTGACGCGCGGGTTCGATGACTCCTTCCTGGCCCCACACTCGCGCTACGCCGATTTCCCGGCGCAGCTGATTCGTGATTACACCGATCTCGATATCCTGGCCGAAACCGAAGACGGGGATGCTTACCTGTTTGCCAGTAAAGACAAGCGCATTGCCTTTGTTACCGGCCATCCTGAGTACGATCCGAACACCCTCGCGTCGGAGTATTTCCGTGACGTTGAAGCCGGTCTGAATCCGGCCGTTCCGTACAACTATTTCCCCAAAAACGATCCACAGAACAAACCGAGAGCCACCTGGCGTAGCCACGGGAATTTGCTGTTTACGAACTGGCTCAACTATTACGTCTACCAGATCACACCATACGATCTGCGCCACATGAATCCAACGCTGGAGTAATCTTCTGCACTAAACGATCCTAAAGCGTTTCAGCTATTCACATCAGGCACCTTCGGGTGCCTTTTTCATTTCCGAAATACCACTCAACAAACAATAAAACTTTAATTTCATATTAATCAATGTGTTAAGTTCATTTAATAATTAAAATGGAAATTGTTTTTGATTTTGGGAAAAATATAGATAGTCTTAATTCTGCTGAGCGAAAACTACACAACGATCTTTCGTTCGCATCGGGGGCGTGATTTTGGATCTTTGATGAGGAGCAGAGTAATGACTCAACAGGCAACGACGGTCGATGAACTGGCCTTTACCCAGCCGCATGGCGAGCAAGAACAGCAAATTTTGACAGCAGACGCTGTCGAATTCCTGACCGAACTGGTGACCCGCTTTACGCCAACGCGCAATAAGCTGCTGGCGGCACGCATTCATCAGCAGCAGGAAATTGATGATGGCAAGTTGCCTGGGTTTATTTCGGAAACCGCTTCCATTCGCCGTGGTGAGTGGAAAATCCGCGGCATTCCGGATGATTTACAGGATCGGCGCGTCGAAATCACCGGCCCGGTGGAGCGCAAAATGGTGATCAACGCCATGAACGCGAACGTAAAAGTCTTTATGGCAGATTTTGAGGACTCACTGGCGCCGGACTGGTATAAGGTTATCGACGGGCAAATCAATCTGCGCGATGCCGTAAATGGCACCATCAGCTATACCAACGAAGCCGGCAAAATCTATCAACTGAAACCCAATCCGGCGGTTCTGATCTGTCGCGTACGTGGACTGCATCTGCCTGAAAAGCATGTCACCTGGCGCGGCGAAGCCATTCCGGGCAGTCTGTTTGACTTCGCCCTCTATTTCTTCCACAACCACAAGAATCTGCTGGCAAAAGGCAGCGGCCCCTATTTCTATCTGCCGAAAACACAGGCCTGGCAGGAAGCGGCCTGGTGGAGTGAAGTGTTTAGCTACACGGAAGATCGTTTCAACCTGCCGCGTGGCACCATTAAAGCCACCCTGCTGATTGAAACGCTGCCTGCCGTGTTCCAGATGAACGAAATTCTGCATGCGCTGCGCGACCATATTGTTGGGCTGAACTGTGGACGCTGGGATTACATCTTCAGCTACATCAAAACCCTGAAAAATCATCCCGATCGTGTACTGCCGGATCGCCAGGTGGTCACCATGGATAAACCGTTCCTGAGTGCCTACTCACGCCTGTTGATTAAGACCTGCCACAAGCGTGGGGCCTTTGCGATGGGGGGAATGGCGGCATTTATCCCAAGCAAAGATGCTGAACGTAACAATCAGGTGCTCAACAAGGTGAGAGCCGATAAAGAGCTTGAAGCACGAAATGGCCATGACGGAACGTGGATCGCGCATCCGGGTCTGGCGGATACGGCAATGGACGTCTTCAACCGCGTACTCGGTGAGAACAAAAACCAGCTGTTTGTGACGCGTGATGAGGATGCCCCAACGGCTGAAGAACACCTGCTGGCACCGTGTGCGGGCGAGCGTACGGAAGAGGGCATGCGCGCCAATATCCGCGTAGCCGTCCAGTACATTGAAGCGTGGATCTCCGGTAACGGCTGCGTGCCGATCTACGGCCTGATGGAAGATGCCGCTACCGCCGAAATCTCTCGTACCTCAATCTGGCAGTGGATCCACCATCAAAAAACGCTCAGCAACGGCAAGCCGGTGACCAAATCCCTGTTCCGTCAGATGCTGGCCGAAGAGATGCGGGTGATCCAGGACGAACTGGGTGAACACCGCTTCAGCAGCGGACGTTTTGATGACGCCGCACGCCTGATGGAGCAAATCACCACATCCGATGACTTAATCGACTTCCTGACCCTGCCGGGCTACCGCTTCCTGGCGTAATTCACCCCACAACAATATGGAGCATCTGCACATGAAAACCCGTACCCAACAAATCGAAGAATTGAAGAAAGAGTGGACCCAACCTCGCTGGGAAGGCATCCGCCGCCCGTATAGCGCGGAAGAGGTGGTGAAATTGCGTGGCTCGGTCAATCCGGAATGTACCCTGGCGCAGCGCGGCGCGGCGAAAATGTGGGAGCTGCTGCACGGCGGTGCCAAAAAAGGTTACATCAATAGCCTCGGCGCGCTGACTGGCGGCCAGGCCCTGCAGCAGGCGAAAGCCGGCATCGAAGCCATCTATCTTTCCGGCTGGCAGGTTGCGGCGGACGCCAACCTGGCCTCCAGCATGTATCCGGATCAGTCGCTCTATCCGGCAAACTCGGTACCAACCGTGGTGGATCGGATCAACAACACCTTCCGCCGTGCGGATCAGATCCAGTGGGCGGCAGGCATTGAGCCAAACGATCCGCGTTTTATTGACTATTTCCTGCCAATCGTCGCGGATGCGGAAGCGGGATTCGGCGGCGTGCTGAACGCCTTTGAGCTGATGAAATCGATGATTGAGGCCGGTGCAGCGGCCGTTCACTTCGAAGACCAGCTGGCGTCAGTGAAGAAATGCGGACACATGGGCGGGAAAGTCCTTGTCCCAACCCAGGAAGCGATTCAGAAGCTGGTTGCGGCGCGTCTGGCGGCTGACGTGCTCGGCGTACCCACGCTGGTGATTGCCCGTACCGATGCGGATGCGGCTGACCTGATCACCTCTGACTGCGATCCTTACGACAGCGAGTTCATTACCGGTGAACGCACCAGCGAAGGGTTTTATCGTACCCATGCTGGCATTGAACAGGCGATCAGCCGTGGGCTGGCATATGCACCGTATGCGGACCTGGTCTGGTGCGAAACCTCCACGCCGGACCTGGCGCTGGCAAAACGCTTTGCAGATGCTATCCACGCCAAATATCCGGGCAAACTGCTGGCCTATAACTGCTCGCCGTCCTTCAACTGGCAGAAGAAACTGGATGATAAAACCATCGCCAGCTTCCAGCAGCAGCTGTCCGACATGGGCTACAAGTATCAGTTCATCACGCTGGCTGGCATTCACAGCATGTGGTTCAACATGTTCGACCTGGCGCATGCCTACGCGCAGGGTGAAGGCATGAAGCATTACGTTGAGAAGGTGCAGCAGCCGGAATTTGCTGCCGGTAAAGAGGGCTATACCTTCGTTTCGCATCAGCAGGAGGTCGGGACCGGTTACTTCGATAACGTGACCACTATCATCCAGGGGGGCACCTCCTCCGTCACCGCCTTAACGGGATCGACGGAAGAAGCCCAGTTCTGAGCCGTGTAACGCCCGGTGGCACGCTACCGGGCCTGTGAACATACTCCCTCTCCCGTCGGGAGGGGGCCGGGGTGAGGGAGCATGAACAATGTCGCGTGGTCTGGAATTACTGATTGCCCAAACTATTCTGCAGGGCTTCGATGCCCAGTACGGACGTTTCCTGGAAGTCACATCCGGCGCGCAGCAGCGTTTTGAGCACGCCGACTGGCATGCGGTTCAGCAGGCCATGAAGCAGCGAATCCACCTTTACGATCACCATGTGGGTCTGGTGGTGGAGCAGTTGCGCTGCATTACCGACGGCAAAATCCCTGACGCGGAGTTTTTACTGCGCGTGAAGGAGCATTACACCCATCTGTTACCTGATTACCCGCGCTTCGAGATTGCGGAGAGCTTTTTCAACTCCGTCTATTGCCGGTTATTTGACCACCGCTCATTATCTCCTGAGCGGTTATTTATCTTCAGCTCCCAGCCGGAGCGCCGCTTTCGCACTATTCCGCGTCCGCTGGCGAAGGATTTCTTTCCCGATCGCGGCTGGGAAAAGCTCCTGCATCGCGTATTAACGGATTTGCCGCTGCGTTTGCCCTGGGAGAATAAAACCCGTGATATCGGCTATATCTCTGCGCATCTCAAGGAGACCTTTGGCGAAGAGGTGCTCGGGCAAAGCCATTTGCAGGTTGCCAATGAGCTTTTTTACCGTAATAAGGCCGCCTGGCTGGTCGGTAAACTGATGACACCGTCGGCCATTGTGCCGTTTCTGTTACCCATCCATCGTACCGATGACGGTGAACTGTTTGTTGATACCTGCCTGACAACCAGCGCCGAGGCCAGCATTGTCTTTGGTTTCGCCCGCTCCTACTTTATGGTGTATGCCCCGCTGCCTGCTGCTCTGGTGGAGTGGTTGCGCGAGATCCTGCCGGGGAAAACCACCGCCGAGCTGTACATGGCCATTGGCTGTCAGAAACACGCCAAGACGGAAAGCTATCGGGAATATCTGCGCTATGTCACCACGGCAGATGAGCAATTTATCGAAGCCCCCGGTATTCGCGGCATGGTGATGCTGGTCTTTACCCTGCCGGGTTTTGATCGGGTGTTTAAGGTCATCAAAGATACGTTCGCGCCGCAGAAGGAGATGACCGCTGCTCACGTCCGCGCCTGCTACCAGCTGGTTAAAGAGCACGATCGCGTCGGGCGAATGGCGGACACCCAGGAGTTCGAGAACTTTGTGCTGGATAAGCAGCAGATCGATCCGGCATTAATGGCGTTATTACTGCAGGAAGCGCCGGCGAAAATCACCGACCTGGGTGACAAAATTGCCATCAGCCATCTCTATATCGAACGCCGCATGATCCCACTCAATATCTGGCTGGAGCAGTCCGAAGGTCAGGCACTGCGTGATGCCATTGAAGAATACGGCAACGCTATCCGTCAGCTTGCCGCTGCGAATATCTTCCCGGGCGACATGCTGTTTAAAAACTTCGGGGTCACCCGTCACGGGCGGGTGGTGTTCTACGATTATGATGAAATTTGCTATATGACTGAGGTGAATTTCCGCGATATACCGCAGCCCCGCTATCCGGAAGATGAACTGTCCGGCGAGCCGTGGTACAGCATCTCACCGGGAGATGTCTTTCCTGAGGAGTTTCGCCACTGGCTGTGCGCTGACCCGCGCATCAGGCCACTGTTTGAAGAGATGCATGATGACCTGTTTCGTGCCAGCTACTGGCGGGGCCTGCAGACGCGCATCAAGAATGGGCATGTGGAAGATGTGTATGCCTATCGCCGCAAACAACGGTTTTGTATCCGGTATGCGGTGTAATGCCCCCTCTCCCGACGGGAGAGGGATTCAGGTGCTCCCGATGTTATCGAATCCCGCCATACGCCAGCGTGACCTCTTTCGCCGCCTTAATCACCAGCGCACCTAACTCCGTGACGCGGTCATCGGTCATACGGGAAATCGGTCCGGAGATCGAAATGGCGGCAAACGGCTCGCGGTGCTCGTCAAAGATGCAGGCCGCAATGCAGCGCAGGCCTAACGCATGCTCCTCGTCATCAAACGAATAGCCGCGCTTGCGGGTCAGGGCCAGATCTTCTTTCAGATGTACCGGTGAGACCAGCGTGGCGTGGGTGTAGGCGTGCAGCCCTTTACGGTGCAGCAGCCCGGTGACCTGCTCTTCGCTGAGCTGCGACAGAAACGCTTTCCCCGCCCCGGAGGCATGCATCGGCAGCTTGCCGCCAATCGGTGCCGACATACGCATTAGCTGCGTGCACTGTACCTGGTCGATGATAATGGCCTGATGGTCGCTCTGGTCGAGCACGGCCAGGTTTACCGTCTCGCCGGAATCTTCCATCAGCTTACGCAGAATAGGGTGCACAATCGCCAGCAGGTTGCGGCTCTGCAGGAAGCTGCTGCCGACGATAAACGCATGTGCGCCCACTGCCCAGTGTCCCAGCTCGCCCACCTGGCGCACAAAGCCCAGCTGCTGCATCGTGGTCAACAGTCGATGGGTCGTTGAGTTCGGCAGGCCAGCCTGCTGTGCCAGCTCTGTCAGGGCCACGCTGCTGTGCGACTCGGCTATCCATTCCAGCAGCTTCAAACCGCGCGTGAGCGATTGAACCTGTCCGCCCTGAGAGGCGGCGGTGGTGGCAGCAGGTTTTCTGCCGCGTTTAGCGGGAACGGTCGTGACCATGACGAACTCCTTTTTCTGTATCGTGGAAATCATTTTCGTTTTATTTGGTGATTTTGCAACCGTTATCCTGACTGATCGGATGAGTGATAGTGAACATGTCTCATGTTACCGCTGTGTGACTTTTACACCCTGCGAGATTGTGCCAGTATGGACTGCTGGCCTTTTGGCCTGGTTGAGCGTTGTCGGGAGCAAGTGTGAGCAGCAAAGTAGAGCAACTGCGTGCGCAGTTAAATAAACGAATTCTGGTGCTGGACGGCGGCATGGGTACCATGATCCAGAGCTATCGTCTGAGTGAAGACGATTTCCGCGGCGAGCGTTTCGCCGACTGGCCATGCGACCTCAAAGGTAACAACGACCTTCTGGTGCTCAGCAAACCGCAGGTCATTTCGGCGATCCACAACGCGTATTTCGAGGCGGGTGCGGATATCGTCGAAACCAACACCTTTAACTCGACAACCATCGCCATGGCGGATTACCAGATGGAATCCCTGTCGGCGGAGATAAACCTTGCCGCGGCAAAGCTGGCCCGCGCCTGCGCTGATGAATGGACAGCCCGTACACCGGACAAACCGCGCTACGTGGCCGGGGTGCTTGGCCCGACCAACCGCACCGCGTCGATTTCACCCGATGTGAACGACCCGGCCTTTCGTAACATCAGCTTTGATCAGCTGGTGGCGGCGTATCGTGAATCGACCAAAGCGCTGGTGGAAGGCGGTTCCGATCTGATCCTGATTGAAACGGTATTCGACACCCTCAATGCCAAAGCCGCGATTTACGCGGTGAAAGAGGAGTTCGAGGCGCTGGGCGTCGACCTGCCGATCATGATTTCCGGTACCATCACCGACGCCTCTGGTCGTACCCTCTCCGGCCAGACCACAGAAGCTTTTTACAACTCCCTGCGTCACGCTGAAGCGCTCTCTTTCGGCCTGAACTGCGCGCTGGGTCCTGATGAGCTGCGCCAGTATGTGCAGGAACTTTCGCGCATCGCTGAATGCTATGTCACCGCACACCCGAACGCCGGCCTGCCGAACGCCTTTGGTGAATACGATCTGGATGCAGACACCATGGCGGCGCAAATCCGCGAGTGGGCCGAATCCGGTTTTCTGAATATCGTCGGTGGTTGCTGCGGTACCACGCCAGAGCATATTGCCGCGATGAGCAATGCGGTGGCGGGTCTGCCGCCGCGTCAACTGCCTACGCTGCCGGTTGCCTGCCGTTTGGCCGGCCTTGAGCCGTTGACCATCGGTGACGATAGCCTGTTTGTGAACGTCGGGGAGCGGACTAACGTGACCGGTTCGGCGAAATTCAAACGGCTGATTAAAGAAGAGAAGTACAGTGAAGCGCTGGACGTGGCCCGCCAGCAGGTTGAGAGCGGCGCCCAGATCATCGACATCAATATGGATGAGGGGATGCTCGACGCCGAAGCGGCGATGGTGCGCTTCCTCAACCTGATTGCCGGTGAGCCGGACATTGCCCGGGTGCCGATCATGATTGACTCCTCTAAGTGGGAAGTCATCGAGAAAGGGCTGAAGTGTATTCAGGGTAAAGGCATTGTTAACTCCATCTCGATGAAAGAAGGCGTTGATACCTTTATCCACCACGCGAAGATGGTGCGCCGTTATGGTGCCGCCGTGGTGGTGATGGCCTTCGATGAAATGGGCCAGGCCGATACCCGGGCGCGTAAAATTGAGATTTGCCGCCGCGCATACAAAATTCTGACCGAAGAGGTGGGCTTCCCGCCGGAAGACATCATCTTCGACCCGAACATCTTCGCGGTTGCCACCGGCATTGAAGAGCACAATAACTACGCGCAGGACTTTATCGGCGCGTGTGAAGACATCAAACGCGAGCTGCCGCATGCACTGATCTCCGGCGGCGTATCGAACGTGTCATTCTCCTTCCGCGGTAACGATCCGGTGCGTGAAGCTATCCACGCCGTGTTCCTCTATTACGCTATCCGTAACGGTATGGACATGGGGATCGTTAACGCCGGACAGCTGGCCATTTACGACGACCTGCCGGCGGAACTGCGCGACGCCGTAGAAGACGTGGTCCTCAACCGGCGTTATGACGCCACCGAGCGCATGCTGGATCTGGCCGAGAAATACCGCGGCAGTAAATCCGATGCATCGGTAAACATTCAGCAGGCGGAGTGGCGTGCCTGGGACGTGAAAAAACGTCTGGAATACTCACTCGTTAAGGGAATTACCGAGTTTATTGAACAGGACACCGAAGAAGCACGTCAGCAATCCACGCGCCCGATTGAAGTGATTGAAGGGCCGCTGATGGACGGCATGAACGTGGTCGGCGATCTGTTTGGCGAAGGCAAAATGTTCCTGCCGCAGGTGGTGAAATCCGCACGCGTCATGAAGCAGGCGGTGGCCTATCTCGAACCCTTTATCGAAGCCAGCAAAGAGAAAGGCTCCAGCAACGGTAAAATGGTGATCGCCACCGTGAAGGGCGACGTGCATGACATCGGTAAGAACATTGTGGGCGTCGTACTGCAGTGTAATAACTACGAGATTATCGATCTTGGCGTGATGGTGCCGGCGGATAAAATCCTCAAAACCGCGCGCGAAGTGAATGCTGACCTGATTGGACTTTCCGGGCTGATTACCCCGTCGCTGGACGAGATGGTCAACGTAGCGAAAGAGATGGAGCGTCAGGGCTTTACCATTCCACTGCTGATTGGCGGGGCGACAACGTCCAAAGCGCACACGGCGGTGAAAATCGAGCAGAACTACAGTGGCCCGACGGTTTATGTGCAAAACGCCTCGCGTACCGTGGGCGTCGTGTCGGCATTGTTGTCTGCCACCCAGCGTGATGATTTTGTCGCGCGTACCCGCAAAGAGTACGAGACCGTGCGTATTCAGCATGGCCGTAAGAAACCGCGGACGCCGCCGGTGACACTCCAGGCCGCGCGCGATAACGATCTGGCGTTTGACTGGGCCAGCTATACGCCCCCTGTGGCGCATCGTCTGGGCGTTCAGGACGTCACTGCCAGCATCGAGACGCTGCGTAACTACATCGACTGGACACCGTTCTTCATGACCTGGTCACTGGCGGGTAAATATCCCCGCATCCTTGAAGATGAGGTGGTCGGGGAAGAAGCCAAACGCCTGTTCAACGACGCCAACGAAATGCTTGACCAGTTGAGTGCGCAGAAAAGCCTCAACCCGCGCGGCGTGGTGGGCCTGTTCCCGGCGAACCGTGTGGGCGACGACATCGAAATTTATCGCGACGAGACCCGCACGCACGTGCTGGCAGTAAGTCGCCATCTGCGCCAGCAAACCGAGAAAGTGGGCTTTGCTAACTACTGCCTGGCCGATTTCGTTGCACCGAAGCTTTCCGGGAAAGCGGATTATATCGGGGCGTTTGCCGTGACCGGGGGTCTTGAGGAAGATGCGCTGGCGGAGGCGTTCGACGCGCAGCACGATGATTACAATAAAATCATGGTGAAAGCGATTGCCGATCGTCTGGCGGAAGCCTTCGCTGAGTATCTCCACGAGCGCGTGCGCAAGGTACACTGGGGCTACGCGGCCAATGAGAACCTCAGCAACGAGGAGCTGATCCGCGAAAACTACCAGGGGATTCGTCCGGCTCCGGGCTATCCAGCCTGCCCGGAACACACCGAAAAGGGCACTATCTGGACATTGCTGGATGTAGAAGCCCATACCGGCATGAAGCTCACCGAGTCTTTCGCCATGTGGCCTGGGGCATCGGTGTCCGGCTGGTATTTCAGCCATCCCGACAGCAAATACTTCGCCGTCGCGCAGCTGCAGCGCGATCAGATTGAAGATTACGCCCTGCGCAAAGGCATGAGTGTCTCAGAGGTTGAACGCTGGCTGGCACCCAATTTAGGCTACGACGCTGACTAACGTCACTTTTCCTTACAACAAACAGGGCGCTCATTGGGCGCCCTGTCTCTTTCTTACGTTTAAACCCTTATACTGAATCATAAAAACGTAGAACGATAAGGAGGAGAACCTTCCGTGCTGACCCTGTTACACTTGCTTTCCGCAGTAGCACTGCTGGTATGGGGCACGCATATTGTCCGTACCGGCGTTATGCGCGTCTTTGGCGCGCGCTTACGCACCGTTCTCAGCAGCAGCGTTGAGAAGAAGCCGCTCGCCTTCTGCGCGGGCATCGGCGTGACGGCACTGGTGCAGAGCAGTAATGCGACGACCCTGCTCGTGACCTCGTTTGTGGCGCAGGATCTGGTGGCGCTGGCACCCGCGCTGGTCATTGTGCTGGGCGCTGACGTGGGTACCGCGCTGATGGCGCGTATCCTGACCTTCGATCTCTCCTGGCTGTCGCCGCTGCTGATTTTTATCGGTGTCATCTTCTTCCTTGGCCGTAAGCAGACGCGTGCCGGACAGCTTGGCCGCGTGGGGATTGGCCTTGGGTTGATCCTGCTGGCGCTGGAGCTGATTGTGCAGGCGGTGACCCCCATCACCGAGGCCAACGGCGTTCAGGTCATCTTTGCCTCGCTGACCGGGGACATCATGCTGGATGCGTTGATCGGCGCGGTATTTGCCATCGTCAGTTACTCCAGCCTGGCCGCTGTGCTGCTGACGGCGACGTTAACCGCCGCGGGGGCGATCTCTTTCCCGGTCGCGCTGTGTCTGGTGATCGGGGCCAACCTTGGATCTGGCCTGCTGGCGATGCTCAATAACAGCGCCGCAAACGCTGCTGCCCGGCGCGTGGCGCTTGGAAGCCTGCTGTTTAAGCTGGTGGGCAGCCTGATTATTCTGCCGTTTGTCTATCCGCTGGCTAACCTGATGGACAATCTCCCGTTACCGAAGGCTGAGCTTGTTATCTATTTCCACGTGTTTTACAACCTGGTGCGTTGCCTGGCGATGGTGCCTTTTGCTGAACCCATGGCCCGCTTCTGCGAACGGCTTATCCGGGATGAACCGGAGCTGGATGCGCGTCTGAAACCTAAGCATCTGGATACCTCCGCGCTGGATACCCCGGCACTGGCGCTGGCTAATGCCGCGCGCGAGACGCTGCGCATGGGCGATGCCATGGAAACGATGCTTGAAGGGCTGCAAAAGGTCATGCACGGAGAGCCGCGAGAAGAGAAAGAGCTGCGCAGGCTGGCGGACGATATCAACGTGCTCTATACCGCCATCAAGCTCTACCTGGCGCGTATTCCGCAGGATGAACTGGCAGAGGAAGAGTCCCGCCGCTGGGCGGAAATCATCGAAATGTCGCTTAACCTCGAGCAGGCCTCGGATATCGTGGAGCGTATGGGAAGTGAAATTGCTGACAAATCCCTTGCCGCGCGCCGCGCCTTCTCGGTTGAAGGCCTGAAGGAGCTGGAGGCGCTGCACGAGCAGTTGCTGAGCAACCTGAAGCTGGCGATGCTGGTCTTCTTCTCCAGCGACGTACCGAGCGCACGCCGTTTGCGTCGTAACAAACATCGCTTCCGTATCCTCAACCGGCGCTACTCGCACGCCCACGTTGAACGACTGCACCAGCAGAACGTCCAGAGCATTGAAACCAGCTCCCTGCACCTGGGGTTGCTGGGGGACATGAAGCGTCTCAACTCGTTATTCTGCGCGGTCGCTTATAGCGTCATGGAGCAGCCGGATGAAGACGACGATCGAGATGAATATTAATCTCTGAAAGCGCCTTTATAAGGTGGTTAACCTGAAAACCTGCAGGTTTACGCCGGGCATGATGCCCGGTAACCGTCGGCTAATCTTTTTACCAGCCCAAACCTAAGGTATATTTCGCCTTTACAGGAGAAACTATGCTGCCAACTCAATCAACACGATTAAACAAATACATTAGCGAGAGCGGGATCTGCTCACGTCGCGAGGCGGACCGTTACATTGAACAGGGTAACGTGTTCCTCAACGGCAAACGCGCCACCATCGGTGATCAGGTCGTCCCCGGTGACGTGGTCAAAGTGAATGGTCAGCTCATTGAACCGCGTGATGCGGAAGACCTGGTATTTATCGCGTTGAATAAGCCGGTTGGCATCGTCAGTACCACGGAAGACGGCGAGCGGGACAACATTGTTGATTTCGTTAATCACAGCAGCCGTATCTTCCCGATTGGCCGCCTTGATAAAGACTCACAGGGGCTGATTTTCCTGACCAACCACGGCGATTTGGTGAACAAAATTCTGCGTGCCGGTAACGACCACGAGAAAGAGTACATCGTCACGGTCAATAAGCCGGTCACGGACGACTTTATCCGCGGTATGGGCGCAGGTGTGCCGATTCTGGGGACCGTCACGAAGAAGTGCAAGGTGAAGAAAGAGGCGCCGTTTGCTTTCCGCATTACCCTTGTGCAGGGCTTAAACCGTCAGATCCGCCGGATGTGCGAGCACTTCGGTTATGACGTGGTGAAGCTCGAACGTACGCGCATTATGAACGTGAGTCTGTCCGGTATTCCACTGGGCGAGTGGCGTGATTTAACGGATGACGAACTGATTGAGCTGTTCAGGCTCATCGAGAATTCATCGTCTGAAGCGAAGCCAAAAACGAAAGCCAAACCGAAAACCCAGGCCATTAAGCGCCCGGTGGTGAAAGCGCCGCCATCAGAAGAGAAAAGCCGCGGCAAGCCTGCGGGCAAACGCTTCGTCCAGCCGGGCCGTAAAAAGAAAGGGCGCTAATTAGCGCCTTCCACGGGGTGAGGTATTGGCTGACCAGGAAAAGGTCGCTTCTTTATCGGGTTTATATGCCTGCTCTTTTTTCAGCTTGCGGGCTTGTTTCGCCTCAGTTTCACGCTGAGCCATCAATTTATCGATGTACTCTTTTTTAACCTGATTGGTTTCGGCGTTAGTCAGCGTGCGGCCATGGGCGATACGAGCGCGGTCGAGGAGCGTTTTCAGTTCGCGCTGCTCAGCTTCCGTCATGTCTTTCTGGGTCAAACGTGGTGTAGCCATTGCTGAAGCCTCCTGAAGGGGAGGCTCCAGTGTAAAGCAAGCGAAGGAAATTAACCCTGTTTCACTGCATCTTTTTTCGCGGGCTCATTAATGGGTTTGCCTGACCAGTAGCCTGCCAGCAGCGAGCCGGACAGATTATGCCAGACGGAGAACAGCGCACCCGGCAGGGCTGCCAGCGGCGAGAAGTAGATCTTGCCCAGTGCTGCGGCCAGCCCCGAGTTTTGCATCCCCACTTCGATTGCCAGCGTACGACAGGTAGATTCGTCGAAACCAAACAGCTTCCCGCCCCAGTAACCGCCCAAAAGACCAAGGGTGTTATGCAACACCACCGCGATGATCACCACAAAGCCCACTGAGGCAATGTGCGATGCAGAGCCGGCAACCACGGCGCTGATGATAGCCAGAATGCAGACCATCGAGAAGGCAGGCAGGTACGGTTCAACGGCTTTGACCACGCGTGGGAACAGATGGTGAATCACCAGGCCCAGCGCAATCGGGATCACCACAATCTGCAGAATACTGAGCAGCATCCCCATGACGTCTACCTGAATCTGCGCATCCACATACAGACGCGTTAACAGCGGCGTGGCAATCACGCCCACCAGCGTTGAAACGGAAGAGATGGTCACCGAGAGCGCCACATCACCTTTTGCCAGGTAAATCATCACATTGGATGCCGTGCCGCTGGCCACGCTGCCGACCAGCACCATACCGGCGGATAAATCTGGCGGCATTTTAAAGGCCATGGCCAGCAGCCACGCCGCAAGCGGCATGACCAGGTAGTGCAGGAAAATTCCTGCCGCTACGGGGGCTGGGCGCGACAGAACGCGTTTGAAGTCGTCAATTTTCAGGTGTACGCCCATGCCGAGCATAATTAGCATCAGCAGCGTCGTGACCCACGGGCCAATGCCCGTAAAGTGGGTGGGAGTGTAATACGCGAGTACGGAAAGCAGCAGTGCCCACAACGGGAACAGCCGGGTGATGGCGGATAACATAGATAGTCCTTGCAGTATTGTCGTGTTGTTTAGTTATAAAAAAGCCGGGTCTGTGCCCGGCTTATAGGTATTGTTTATCGTGCTAACGAATTTTATTCAAACAAATTCTGATGAAGTTTTTGCACGACCTGCTCGGCCTGATCGGCTGGCACCAGGAAGCAGAGGTTGTAGCTGGAGGCGCCGTAGCAAATCATACGAATGCTGAACGGGTCGAGTACGCCGAAGACCTCTTTGCCCACGCCGCAGGCACGCGACAGCTTGTTGCCGATGATGGCAACCAGCGCCAGATCTTCTTCCACTTCCACGCGGCACAACTCAGAGAGTTCGATCAGCAACGACTGCGTCAGCAGGGTGTCGCCGGTTGACGTGGAGCCAGTGGTGTCCAGCGTCAGCGCGATGCTCACTTCGGATGTGGTGATCAAATCCACGGAGATATTATGGCGCGCGAGGATGCCAAACACTTCCGCCAGGAAACCGCGAGAATGCAGCATATTGTGGCTGTGCAGCGTCACCAGCGTCTGGCGGCGGCGCAGGGCCAGCGCTCGGAACAATGGCGGGTTTTCGGTTTTCTTGCACACCAGCGTACCGCCTGCTTTGGGATCCTTACTGGAGCCAACGAAGACCGGGATATCGCTGCGCACGGCCGGCAACAGCGTCGCCGGGTGCAATACTTTCGCGCCGAAGGTGGCCATTTCGGCCGCCTCTTCAAACGCGATCACATCAATGCGTTTCGCCGCAGAGACCACGCGCGGGTCGGTGGTGTAAATACCCGGCACGTCAGTCCAGATATCCACACGGGTGGCATGCAGCGCTTCGCCGAGCAGGGCTGCCGTATAGTCACTGCCGCCGCGGCCAAGCGTTGTTGTACGGCCTTTGGCTTCGCTACCGATAAAGCCCTGAGTGATCACCATCCCTTCTGCCAGGCGCGGAGCCAGCTGCTGCTGGGTCAGCTCGGCCAGCATTTCAACATCCGGCTCGGCACGGCCAAAGCGATCGCTGGTGCGCATGACTTTACGCACGTCAAACCATTGGGCATGGACGTTACGCTCGCGGAGGATCTCCACGAACAGCAGCGTGGACATCAGCTCGCCGTGGCTGACCAGTTCATCGGTCAGCGCGGTGGAGGTCGCCAGAGAGGCGGCTTCAGCCAGGGTAGTGATATTTTCCAGCAGGCGTTCCACTTCCTCACGGATCACGTTCGGATTCTGCAGACGTTCAAGGATGTTGAACTGAATTTTGCGCAGTGCGTCCAGCTTAACGAAACGTTCGGTTGCTTCCAGTCCTTCAGACAGAGAAACCAGCAGGTTCGTCACGCCAGCAGAGGCGGAAAGCACCACCAGGCGGGTATTCGGATCGGCCAGCACCACATCGGCGCTGCGGTTCATGGCATCGTAATCGGCCACACTGGTGCCGCCAAATTTGGCGACCACAAAACTCGTCATAACAACCTCGTGTCAGGGAATGAATAAAGCGACCTTGGCACAAGAATGAAACGAGAACAGGTGCAGGCGCAAAATACGGCCCTATAAATAAAATGTGGGGGAGGTCCTGTCAATGCTGGGATTATGCGGATTTTTTATGGGGGGGTACCCCTCAGTAACAGGACTTATAACAGGGCCATATTTTATGCTCCTTTTTACCGCCTTTTGACCGACATTTCGCCGCCCCTGAAGGGCGTTTCAGCAGCTATACTTTTCGGGTCTTTTCACCTGTGTTTGATGCAGGCCAGGGCAATGGCATAAAAACCATCACAATTTTTATTTGCAGGCGCTACAATCGACCGCAGTCACAATTCTCAAATCAGAAGAGTATTGCTAATGAAAAACATCAACCCAACGCAGACCGCTGCCTGGCAGGCACTACAGAAACATTATGATGAAATGAAAGACGTCACCATCGCGGACCTGTTCGCGAAAGATGCCGATCGTTTCAATAAGTTCTCCGCGACCTTCGATGACCTGATGCTGGTGGATTTCTCCAAAAACCGCATTACCGAAGAAACGCTGGCGAAGCTGCAGGATCTGGCGAAAGAGACTGAGCTGGCCGACGCCATCAAATCCATGTTCTCCGGTGAGAAGATCAACCGCACCGAAGACCGTGCCGTGCTGCACGTGGCGCTGCGTAACCGTAGCAATACTCCGATTATCGTTGACGGCAAAGATGTGATGCCGGAAGTGAACGCGGTGCTGGAAAAGATGAAAGCTTTCTCTGAAGCGATCATCTCCGGAAGCTGGAAAGGCTACACCGGCAAACCGATTACGGATGTCGTTAACATCGGTATCGGCGGGTCTGACCTCGGCCCATTCATGGTCACCGAAGCGCTGCGCCCATACAAAAACCACCTCAACATGCACTTTGTTTCTAACGTCGATGGTACCCACATCGCCGAGGTGCTGAAGAACGTGAATCCGGAAACGACCCTGTTCCTGGTCGCGTCTAAAACCTTCACCACTCAGGAAACCATGACCAACGCCCACAGCGCGCGCGACTGGTTCCTGAAAACCGCAGGCGACAACAAGCACGTGGCGAAACACTTCGCCGCGCTGTCGACCAACGGGAAAGCCGTTAGCGAGTTCGGTATCGACACCGCGAACATGTTCGAGTTCTGGGACTGGGTGGGCGGTCGTTACTCTCTGTGGTCCGCTATCGGCCTGTCGATCATCCTCTCCGTCGGCTTCGACAACTTTGTTGAGCTGCTCTCCGGCGCGCATGCGATGGATAAACACTTCTCCACCACTGCACCTGAGAAAAACCTGCCTGTGCTGCTGGCGCTGATTGGTATCTGGTACAACAACTTCTTCGGGGCTGAAACCGAAGCGATTCTGCCATACGACCAGTACATGCACCGTTTTGCGGCCTACTTCCAGCAGGGCAACATGGAATCCAACGGTAAATACGTTGACCGTAACGGTAACGCTGTGGATTACCAGACTGGCCCAATCATCTGGGGCGAGCCAGGCACTAACGGCCAGCATGCGTTCTATCAGCTGATCCACCAAGGCACCAAAATGGTTCCGTGCGATTTCATCGCCCCGGCCATTACCCATAACCCGCTGTCAGACCACCATCCGAAGCTGCTGTCTAACTTCTTCGCACAGACTGAAGCGCTGGCGTTCGGTAAGTCTCGTGACGTGGTTGAGCAGGAATACCGCGACCAGGGTAAAGATCCGGCCACGCTGGACCACGTTGTGCCGTTCAAAGTGTTCGAAGGCAACCGTCCAACCAACTCCATCCTGCTGCGCGAAATTACGCCGTTCAGCCTGGGTGCGCTGATTGCCCTGTACGAGCATAAGATCTTCACTCAGGGCGCTATCCTGAACATCTTCACCTTTGACCAGTGGGGCGTTGAGCTGGGTAAACAGCTGGCAAACCGTATCCTGCCTGAACTGGGTGACGATAACGCGATTAACAGCCACGACAGCTCCACAAATGGTCTGATCAACCGTTATAAAGCATGGCGCGCGTAATTAAAGTGTCATGAAAAAGTGCCGGCGAAATGCCGGCATTTTTTTATCGGATAATTCCTGATGTCTGTTATTAAACTCAAATTCCTGTAGTGAGTTTAATCTGAAAATAGCTGTTAACCTGTTAATTGCTGCGGTTTATTTTAGGAAAATACGGATAATTACCGTCACGGAATATAATTCTATTTCATTGATTTATATAAGTTATATTATTATCTAATCGTCCTTTTGTTTCCATTTTATCCAATTGTCCGAAAACCCTTCTTCTATTTACCCCTACGGCAAACCCTCACCTTTAGTTGTGTATACTCGAATCCGCCTGAAATTCTTTTTGGGCAAATCTCCATTCATTAAATGAAGGGAAATTCTTATGAAGAAAGTACTGTATGGCATTTTCGCCATATCTGCGCTTGCGGCGACATCTGTTAATGCGGCTCCGGTTCAGGTCGGAGAAGCGGCAGGTTCGGCTGCGACGTCTGCGTCTGCGGGGATTTCTACCGCGTCCAGCGCCAGCACCGTAAGTTCAGCCGTGGGTGTCGCCCTGGCGGCAACCGGTGGCGGTGATGGCTCCAATACCGGAACCACGACCACCACGACCACCAGCACCCAGTAATAACGGGTGTTTTAATCATAACCACACTTCGGTGTGGTTATTCTGGCTTTTCAGTAGCCTTCGGGACCTGTAGACCGGGTAAGCGCAGCATCACCCGGCAATAATGCGGAGAAGAGTCGTGAAGCGACCTGGGATCATCCTGATTTGTCTGCTTTTGCAGGCGTGCTCGGCCACCACCAAAGGGCTGGGCCATTCACTGTGGGAAAGCATGTTCGGTACGCCGGGCGTGCATCTGACCGATGACGAACTTCAGAACATGCCCTATGCCAGTCAGTACATGCAGCTCAACGATGGCCCACAGCTGTTTGTGGTGCTCGCTTTCGATGAAAACGGGCAGCAGAAATGGGTGACGCAGGATCAGGCCACCATCGTAACGCAGCATAGCCGTATCGTGAAAACCCTGCTCGGGGGCGACAACCTGCTTGAAGTCAACAATCTCGCCGCCGATCCGCTGAACAAGCCGAACCAGATAACCGACGGGGCAAGCTGGACCCGCACGATGGGCTGGACCGAACACAAGCAGGTTCGCTATGCCACCGCCCGCTCCACCTTCCGCTGGGATGGCACGGACAGCGTCAATGTGGGCAGCGACGAAACTCGGGTTCGCGTGCTGGATGAAGAGGTCACTACCGATCAGGCAACCTGGCATAACCGCTTCTGGGTGGACGATGACGGCCAGATACGCCAGTCGTTACAGTATCTGGGGGCCGGATTCTTCCCGGTCAAAACCACGCTGATCAAGGCCGCGAAATCATGAAAACACTAATTCGCGTTGCGCTGATCGCAAGCTTTGCTACGCCGCTCGCATGGTCTGCCGGGACGGTGAAAGTCTATACGCAGGACAATACGAAGCCTAAAACATTGACCAACGCCGGACACTTGATCGATCTCGTCGGCCAGCCAAGGCTGGCGAACAGCTGGTGGCCGGGTGCGGTCATCAGTGAACGACAGGCGACGGTGGTGGCGGAGCAACAACATAACGCGCTGCTCGCCAGGCTAACAGGGCTGGCGGAGCAGGAAGAGGGTGACGACGCGGCGGCCATTAACAGCCTTCGCCAGCAGCTTAAGGCGCTAAAGGTCACCGGACGGTTGCCGGTCAATCTCGATCCGGACCACGTTCGCGTCGCGGAAACGGCTAACCCGTCACTGGAAGGCGAGTACACGCTCTGGCTACCTGTTCAGCCTTCTACCATTACCGTGTTCGGGCTTGTCAGCAGTCCGGGTGACAAGCCGTTTATGCCGGGTCGCGATGTGGCGAGCTATCTCGATGAACAAAATTTGTTGAGCGGTGCGGATAAGAGCTACGCATGGGTGGTGTACCCGGACGGCCAAACGCAAAAAGCACCGGTAGCCTACTGGAATAAACGCCATATCGAACCGATGCCAGGCAGCGTCATTTTTGTCGGTTTTGCCGACCATTTCTGGACGAAGGCATATGACGGGCTGAACGCCGATATCCTTCACTCCCTGAAACAGCGGATACCGGAATAATGAAAAGAACCTATCTCTATAGCATGCTGGCGTTGTGCGTGAGTGCCGCCTGCCATGCAGAAACGTATCCGGCACCCATTGGCCCGTCTCAGTCAGACTTCGGCGGCGTCGGTTTACTGCAAACGCCTACCGCGCGCATGGCGCGGGAAGGGGAAATCAGCCTCAACTACCGCGATAACGATCAGTATCGCTACTACTCCGCCGCTGTACAGCTGTTTCCGTGGCTCGAAACCACGCTGCGCTACACTGACGTGCGCACCAAACGGTACAGCAGCGTCGAGTCCTTCTCCGGCGATCAGACCTACAAAGATAAAGCGTTCGACGTGAAGCTGCGTCTGTGGGAAGAGAGTTACTGGATGCCGCAGGTCTCCGTTGGTGCCAGGGATATCGGCGGTACCGGTCTGTTTGATGCGGAATACGTGGTGGCCAGCAAAGCCTGGGGACCGTTTGATTTCTCGCTCGGTCTCGGCTGGGGGTATCTGGGCACCAGCGGCAACGTGAAAAACCCGTTCTGCTCCTACAGCGACAAATATTGCTATCGCGATAATAGCTATCAGAAAGCGGGCTCCATCAACGGCGACCAGATGTTCCACGGCCCGGCCTCGCTGTTTGGCGGCGTAGAGTACCAGACGCCCTGGCAGCCGCTGCGCCTGAAGCTGGAATACGAAGGGAATGACTATTCACAGGATTTCGCCGGCAAGATTGAGCAGAAGAGCAAATTTAACGTCGGTGCCATTTACCGTGTGGCTGACTGGGCTGACGTTAACCTCAGCTATGAGCGTGGCAATACCGTGATGTTTGGCGTGACGCTGCGTACCAACTTTAACGATATGCGGCCACACTACAACGACAACGCGCGCCCTGCCTACCAGCCGGAGCCGCAGGATGCCATTCTGCAGCACTCCGTCGTGGCGAACCAGCTGACACTGCTGAAATACAACGCCGGTCTGGCGGATCCGAAGATTCAGGTGAAAGGTGATACGCTGTACGTGACCGGCGAGCAGGTGAAATACCGCGACTCGCGGGAAGGGATCGAACGCGCCAACCGGATCATCATGAACGATCTACCGGACGGGATCAGCACGATCCGCGTGACCGAAAACCGTCTGAACATGCCGCAGGTTACGACGGAAACGGATGTCGCCAGCCTTAAGCGCCATCTGGAAGGCGAACCGCTGGGGCATGAAACCGAACTGGTGCAAAAACGCGTTGAGCCAGTGGTGCCAGACACCACCGAGCAGGGCTGGTATATCGATAAGTCGCGCTTTGATTTCCATATCGATCCGGTATTGAACCAGTCTGTTGGTGGGCCAGAAAACTTCTACATGTATCAGTTGGGCGTCATGGCGACGGCGGATCTGTGGGTCACCGACCACCTGCTGACCACCGGCAGCCTGTTCGGTAACCTTGCCAACAACTACGACAAGTTCAACTATACCAACCCGCCGAACGACTCGAAACTGCCGCGCGTGCGTACTCGCGTACGTGAATATGTGCAGAACGACGCTTACGTAAACAACCTGCAGGCCAACTACTTCCAGTACTTTGGTAACGGTTTCTACGGCCAGGTTTACGGCGGTTATCTGGAAACGATGTTTGGCGGCGCGGGGGCTGAAGTGCTCTACCGTCCGGTAGACAGCAACTGGGCGTTCGGTCTTGATGCCAACTACGTCAAACAGCGTGACTGGCGCAGCGCGCAGGACATGATGAAGTTCACCGATTACAGCGTTAAAACCGGCCATCTGACGGCCTACTGGACGCCGTCGTTTGCCCCGGACGTACTGGTGAAAGCCAGCGTTGGTCAGTATCTGGCGGGGGATAAAGGCGGCACGCTGGATATCTCTAAACACTTCGACAGCGGTGTGGTGGTCGGTGGCTATGCCACGATCACTAACGTCTCGCCGGACGAGTACGGGGAAGGGGACTTCACCAAAGGCGTGTACGTTTCCATTCCGCTGGATCTGTTCTCGTCAGGCCCAACCCGCAGCCGTGCGGCAATTGGCTGGACGCCGCTGACGCGTGACGGTGGTCAGCAGCTGGGTCGTAAATTCCAGCTGTACGACATGACCAGCGATAAGAACATCAACTTCAGATGATGCGTGAGTGCCCGGTAGCGTTACGCCTGCCGGGCACATTACAAACGCCGCAACAGCCTCGCCGGGTTGCCGGCGTAAACCCCTTTCTCGGTGATGGACTTTGTCACCACGCTTCCCGCCCCAATCACCGTCCCATCGCAAATTGAGACAGCCAGAATGGTGGCCCCGCTGCCGATTGAAACGTCGTTGCCCACGCGAATGTGTCCCCAGCTGCGCCGGTCGGCATTGGGTTTACCGTCGCGGAACATATCGTTGGCGAACATCACCCCATGGCCAATGAAACAGCGCTCACCGACGGTGACGTACTCGCAGATGAAGGTATGGGACTGAATTTTGCTGTCAGCACCGATGTGCGAGTTAGCCTGGATTTCAACAAACGGGCCGATAAAGACGTTATCGCCCAGCGAACACTCATAAAGATTCGCGGGTTCGTAAATGACGACGTTTTCGCCGCAGACAACATGACGAATAGCCGCCTGGCGTTGCTCTGGCATACATCTCCTTAGACTGGCATCGACATAATATGGAGGGTGCTGGTTTGCGCCGCAGTGACGAAGAGGGTGTCTTTGACATGTTTCAGCCCCTGCGCTTCGTAAAACCGGCGTGCGCGAGGGTTCTTTTCGAGGACTTCCAGCCACAGCAGATTTTCCGAACAGGCTTTTGCCTGGCGAATCACTTCCGCAAGGAGTTGCTCGCCGTAGCGGTGTCCTGTGGCATCCGGCAATAAATAGAGTTTATGCAGGAGCGTACCCGACAGCCCCTCGGGCTCGATGGTCTGCTGGGTTGAGAATTTTGCGAATCCGACTGGTATTTGTGCGCTGGCAATGAGCCAGTAAGTGCCCGGCTGCATCAGGCTGTCTGCTATCGCCTGCGGTGCGTATTCCTGCTCAAGAAAGGCGGCAAGCTCTGTCTGGCTTTCCCATAGATGCCCAAAGTGATGCCGGTAGCTGGCATACCCCATTTCACTCAGCTGTTTTGCATCATCCACGGTGGCGCGTTGAATGGTTAATTTCATCATCCCTTCGTCGAAATAAGCGTGTCACAGTGCAACATGCCACAGCGCTGAACATAATATAAACAAAAAATATAGATCACCGTCACATTTTTGCGTTATACAGGAACCTCGCCCTGGAGAATGAGGTGCTCTATGACATCCCTGACTCGCCCGCGTGTTGAGTTTATCTCAACAATCCTCCAGACCGTGCTGAACCTCGGTCTGCTGAGCCTTGGCCTGATACTGGTCGTCTTTTTGGGAAAAGAGACGGTGCATCTGGCGGATGTGCTGTTCGCCCCTGAACAAACCAGCAAATATGAGCTGGTGGAAGGCCTGGTGGTCTACTTTCTCTACTTTGAATTTATCGCGCTGATTGTGAAGTATTTCCAGTCGGGCTTTCACTTCCCGCTACGCTATTTTGTTTACATCGGGATCACCGCGATTGTGCGGCTGATCATCGTGGATCATACCTCCCCGCTCGACGTACTGATCTATTCGGCGGCGATCCTGCTGCTGGTGATCACGCTCTGGCTGTGCAATTCGAAACGGCTGAAACGGGAATAAAAAAATGGCGGCCCGGAGGCCGCCTAACAACAGTCACAAGTTGGGTCAATACAATACGTCTAAAGTTGAGGGTTGCAGTGGCATAACAAATGAAACTTAACCTTTCACACCGCCCGCCGTCAGGCCATTCACCAGCCAGCGCTGCGCCAGCAGGAACACGACAGTGATAGGGATGGCGGAGAGTACAGCCGCCGCAGCAAAGTCGCCCCACAAATAGTTCTGCGGATTGAGGTATTGCTGCATACCGACGGCCAGCGTATAGCTGTTGACATCACGCAGTAACAGGGAAGCGACCGGCACTTCGGTGATGGCTGCGATAAACGACAGGATAAAGACCACCGCCAGGATCGGCACCGACAGCGGCAGAAGCACCAGACGGAATGCCTGCCACGGGGTCGCGCCATCCAGCGCCGCCGCTTCTTCCAGCGAGCCGTCGATGGTTTCGAAATACCCTTTGATGGTCCACACATGCAGCGCGATACCGCCAAGATAGGCGAAGATGACGCCACCGTGGGTGTTCAGGCCGATAAACGGCACGTACTGGCCCAGTCGGTCAAACAAGGCATACAACGCCACCAGTGACAGTACTGCCGGGAACATCTGGAAAATCAGCATCCCTTTCAGCAGCGTGGCTTTACCCGGGAAACGCATACGGGCAAAGGCGTAAGCACAGGTCGTGGAGAGTGCGACAATTCCAATCGCGGTAATCCCGGCAATTTTCACCGAGTTCCACAGCCATAACAGCACCGGGAACGGCGGTGGCGTGACGCGGCCATCCGCGTGTTCAACGCTGAAGCCCAGCGCTAACTTCCAGTGCTCCCAGGAGATTTCATCCGGGATCAGGCTCCCGGTCGCGAAGTTACCGGCACGCAGGGAGATGGCGATGACCATCAGCAGCGGGAACATGATTGCCGCGATAAAAATCAGCAGCCCTAAATGCGTCGCGAAGAGGCGCAGTTTCTGAGATTTGGGTTGGACCATAGACATATTTTGTGCCCTCCTTAGTCGAATTTCATGCGTGTTGCTTTCAGGTTCACAATCGCCAGAGCGCCAACCAGCAGGAAGATCAGGGTGGCAATCGCTGCCGCCAGACCGAAGTCCTGACCGCCGCCGCCTTCGAAGGCGATACGGTAGGTGTAGCTGACGAGCAGGTCGGTATAGCCTGCCGGCGTGGTGGTGCCAAGACGGTCAGGCCCACCGTTGGTCAACAGCTGAATCAGCACGAAGTTGTTAAAGTTGAAGGCAAAGCTGGCAATCATCAGCGGCGTCAGCGGCTTAATGAGCAGCGGCAGCGTAATCTTAAAGAAATTCTGGAACGGACCCGCGCCATCCATTGCCGAGGCTTCGTACAAATCGTCCGGAATCGCCTTCAGCAGGCCCATGCACAGGATCATCATGTACGGATAACCGAGCCAGGTGTTCACGATGATAATCATCGAGCGGGCGGTGATGGGGTCGCTGAACCAGGCCGGTTTGATGCCGAACAGCGCGCTCAGCATCATGTTGATTTCACCGAAGCTCTGGTTAAACAGCCCTTTGAAAATCAGAATCGAGATAAACGACGGGACGGCATACGGCAGAATAAGCAGCACGCGGTAAATGGCTTTCCCTTTCAGAGATTCCCACTGCACCAGACACGCCAGCACCATGCCCACGGCAACGGTCAGGATCACCGTCAGTATGGAGAACACTACGGTCCAGACAAAGATGGCGAAGAACGGTTTCTGGATCCCTTCATCGGTGAAGACGCGGGTGAAGTTGTCCCAGCCTATCGTCACGGTGTAGCCCGGGCTGAGCTTGTCATCACCCCATTTGCCATCAGCCGTAATGGACTGGTAGAAACCAATGTCGTTGTTTGGACGGTACTTTACGCCGCTCTGGTTGTTGGTCAGCGTGCCGTCGTCCGCCAGCGTATAAAGCGGTTGTGTCCCGGAGAACTGGCGCAGTGAACTCATGGTCACTTTGCTTTCGTCCGGCAGTTGGGCGGTAAGCTGCGTCAGTGCCTGACGGTTCTGCGTAATGATGCGCAGGTTAGCGCGTTCGCCTTCCGGCAGGGCCGCAGCCTCTTTTAAGGCCAGCTTCTGCTCGCCGCCAAATTTGAAAGCGTCGGAGACATAATTTTTGCCGGTTTCTTCGTCAGTGAGTGCTAACTTCCACTCGCTGCCCGCAGGATACAGGCCGAAGTTAAAGGTTTTGCCCGCCTGATAAGAGCGGTCCATCAGCACCTGTTGGGCGCGCTCCTGAGCAAGCTGGTTGGTGCTGCTGTAGTTGGTGAACGCGATAGCAATGGTACAAATCAGCGGGAACAGGACAAACAGACCCATCCCGGCCACGCCCGGGTAAACATATCGCCAGGCATAGGCTTTACGGTTGGCGAAAATATACAGGCCAGCAGAGCTTAAAATCAGCGTCATGATGGCGAACAGATATTCCCCTTGTACGTACATTAAAACAACAAGGTAACCCACCAGCAGACACAGCAGACCCATTACAGACCACTTCAGGGCAGAGCTTTGCCACCAGTGTTTCTTTTTAATGACATCCATGGGGTTCTTCCTCTACAACACATTTTGTTCTCCCTCTCTCCGCAGGGGAGAGAGGGGATAAAAGCCTTACTTCGTGATACGACCCTGAGCATCTTTCAGCGCAGCATCAACCGTCTGACGACCGCTTGCTGCGTTGATGACGGCGGTACGGGTGGCGTACCAGAACGCTGCCATTTGTGGGATGTTCGGCATGATTTCGCCTTTCTGCGCGTTATCCATGGTTGCCGCGATACGTGGGTCTTTCGCCAGCTGATCCTGGAAGGATTTCAGCGCAACCGCGCCCAGCGGTTTGTCCTTGTTCACTTCATCCAGACCCTGATCGGTCAGCAGGTAGTTTTCCAGGAACTCTTTCGCCAGCTCTTTGTTCGGGCTGGCAGCGTTAATACCTGCGCTCAGCACGCCAACAAACGGTTTAGACGGCTTGCCTTTAAAGGTTGGCAGCAGGGTTACGCCGTAGTTGATTTTGCTCTTGTCGATGTTGGTCCAGGCCCACGGACCGTTGATGGTCATCGCGGTTTCGCCTTTGTTGAACGCCGCTTCTGCGATGGAGTAGTCGGTATCCGCGTTCATGTGTTTGTTCTTAATGAGGTCAACCAGGAAGGTCAGGCCTGCTTTCGCGCCAGCGTTGTCCACGCCCACGTCTTTCACGTCATATTTGCCGTTTTCAAATTTGAACGCGTAACCGCCGTCGGCAGCAATCAGCGGCCAGGTGAAGTACGGTTCCTGCAGGTTGAACATCAGCGCGCTCTTACCTTTCGCCTTCAGCTCTTTATCCAGTTTCGGGATCTCTTCCCAGGTTTTCGGTGGGTTGGGTACCAGGTCTTTGTTGTAAATCAGAGACAGCGCTTCTACCGCGATTGGGTAAGCGATGATCTTGCCGTTATAGCGAACGGCATCCCAGGTGAACGGGTACAGTTTGTCCTGGAAAGCTTTGTCCGGCGTCACTTCAGCCAGCAGACCCGACTGGGCGTAGCCACCGAAACGGTCATGTGCCCAGAAGATGATGTCCGGACCGTCACCCGTTGCAGCCACCTGCGGGAATTTCTCTTCCAGTTTGTCCGGGTGTTCAATGGTAACTTTGATACCGGTGTCTTTCTCGAATTTCTTGCCCACTTCGGCCAGGCCGTTATAGCCTTTATCGCCGTTAATCCAGATAACCAGCTTACCTTCTTCAATTTTGGCGAGAGCCGGTGCGGAAATCATCATTGCTGCAAGGGCGGACAATGCGAAAACGCGTGCGCCAGTCTTGATCTTCATATCTGCCATCCTTTTTTGGTGATGTGCTCGTGGATACACTGAGGTGGTTCAACGTGACTCAGTCTCCTTATTTGACATCCTCTTTCCATCCTCCCAACCCCTACGCCCCACCCCCCGTTTGTGTGATCTCCGTTACATAAATTTAAGTTATGAGTGCTGGCGCACATAAAAACACAGTGAATTTTGCAGGTGGCTTCACGAATTTCGCCTCAGCCCTCCAGCGGCGGTCGCAGAGCCTGCTCTCTCATCCTCCCGCCTCCTCCCCCATAAAAAAGCCGGGGGGTGGAGGATTCACGAAAGTAATGGATACCCCATAGTGAACTTATCTTGAATGTTTCTGTCGGTGACAGGTTGTAACGAAGGGAGAAGGGCATGGCGAGCGTACAGCTGCGTAATGTAACGAAAGCCTGGGGTGACGTTGTGGTGTCGAAAGACATCAATCTGGACATCCACGAAGGTGAATTCGTGGTATTTGTCGGCCCATCTGGCTGCGGTAAATCAACTCTGCTGCGTATGATTGCCGGTCTTGAAACCATCACCAGCGGCGATTTGCTGATTGGTGATACCCGAATGAATGACATTCCGCCTGCCGAACGTGGCGTCGGCATGGTTTTCCAGTCTTATGCACTCTATCCCCACCTTTCCGTAGCCGAGAACATGTCCTTCGGTCTGAAGCTGGCGGGCGCGAAAAAAGAGGTGATTAACCAGCGCGTCACGCAGGTGGCGGAAGTGTTACAGCTGGCACACCTGCTTGAGCGTAAACCAAAAGCCCTCTCCGGTGGTCAGCGTCAGCGTGTGGCAATTGGCCGTACGCTGGTCGCCGAACCGCGTGTGTTCCTGCTCGATGAACCGCTTTCTAACCTGGATGCCGCCCTGCGCGTCCAGATGCGTATCGAAATCTCCCGTCTGCACAAACGTCTTGGCCGCACGATGATTTACGTCACCCACGATCAGGTCGAAGCGATGACGCTGGCCGACAAAATTGTGGTGCTGGACGCCGGTCGCGTGGCGCAGGTGGGTAAACCGCTGGAGCTTTATCACTACCCGGCAGACCGCTTTGTTGCGGGCTTTATTGGCTCGCCAAAGATGAACTTCCTGCCCGTCAAAGTGACCGCGACAGCCATTGAACAGGTACAGGTGGAGCTGCCAAACCGTCAGCAAGTGTGGCTGCCGGTCGACAGCGCCAACGTACAGGTGGGGGCCAATATGTCCCTCGGTATTCGTCCTGAGCATTTACTGCCGAGCCACATCGCCGATGTGACGCTGGAAGGTGACGTTCAGGTCGTCGAACAACTTGGTCACGAAACACAGATTCATATCCAGATCCCCGCCATCCGTCAGAACCTGGTCTACCGCCAGAATGACGTGGTGTTGGTAGAAGAGGGTGCCACATTCGCTATCGGTTTGCCGCCAGAGCGTTGCCATCTGTTCCGTGAGGATGGCACCGCATGTCGTCGGTTGCACAAAGAGCCAGGCGTTTAAGCATTCCAATTACAAAGAAAAGCAATGATCTCAGGAGATAGAATGATGATTACTCTGCGCAAACTTCCTCTGGCAATCGCCGTGACGGCAGGCATTTTGTCTGCACACGCGGGTGCCGTGGACTTTAAAGGTTATGCTCGTTCTGGCATTGGCTGGACCGGGAGTGGCGGTGAACAACAATGTTTCCAGGCAACCGGTGCACAAAGTAAATACCGTCTCGGTAACGAATGTGAAACCTACGCCGAACTGAAACTGGGTCAGGAAGTGTGGAAAGAGGGCGATAAGAGCTTCTATTTCGACACTAACGTTGCGTATTCCGTTTCTCAGCAGAATGACTGGGAATCCACCAGCCCGGCCTTCCGTGAAGCAAACGTGCAGGGTAAAAACCTGATTGAATGGCTGCCAGGCTCCACCATCTGGGCCGGTAAGCGTTTCTATCAGCGTCATGACGTCCACATGATCGACTTCTACTACTGGGATATCTCTGGTCCTGGTGCGGGTATCGAAAACATCGATCTGGGCTTCGGTAAACTGTCTCTGGCCGCGACCCGTTCTTCTGAGTCCGGCGGTTCTGCAACCTTCGCCGATCGTGATGCGAACGGCGATCGTATTTATGACAACGTAGTACCAAACGATGTCTTCGACGTCCGTCTGGCCGGCCTGGAAACCAACCCGGGTGGTACACTGGAACTGGGTGTTGACTATGGTCACACCAACATTCCTGACGACTACTATCTGCAGCCTGGCGCCTCTAAAGATGGCTGGCTGTTCACCGCTGAACACACCCAGAGCATGTTGAAAGGCTTCAACAAGTTCGTGCTGCAGTACGGTACGGACTCCATGACCTCTAACGGCAAAGGTATTCCGCAGGGCGGTAGCATTGATAACGACGGTTCCATGTGGCGTGTGCTGGACCACGGTGCAATCACCCTGGCAGACCGTTGGGACCTGATGTACGTCGGTATGTACCAGAATATCGATCGTGACAACAACAATGGTACAGAGTGGTGGACTGTCGGCGTGCGTCCAATGTTCAAATGGACGCCAATCATGAGCACCCTGCTTGAAGTGGGCTACGACAACGTTAAGTCTCAGAAAACTGACGAGAAAAACAGCCAATACAAAATCACCCTGGCACAGCAATGGCAGGCAGGCGACAGCATCTGGTCTCGCCCGGCTATCCGTGTCTTCGCAACCTACGCGAAGTGGGATGAGAAATGGGGCTATGCGAACAACGACTCAGGCGCAGGTTACACCTCTGGCGTAGCGTATAGCGACACTTCCGCGAAAACCTTCAGCCGTGGCGACTCCGACGAGTGGACCTTCGGTGCCCAGATGGAAATCTGGTGGTAATTCGGTAGACCTGACGTAATGACCTAAAAAGAGGGGCGTAAGCCCCTCTATCCTTAGGGTGCTGCGCGCTATTGCCTGGCCACCGCAGTGCTCACGCTATCAGAGGTAATAACAATGAAAATGAAGAAAAGTCTCGTCGCGCTGTGCCTCTCTGCGGGGCTGCTGGCCTGTGTTCCGGCGATCACCTTCGCAGATGTCAATTTCGTGCCACAAAATACCAGCGCTGCGCCTGCCATCCCGGCGGCGGCGCTCCAGCAATTGACCTGGATGCCGGTTGACCAATCCAAAACCCAGTCAACCCAACTTTCTGCGGCAGGCCAACAGCTTAACGTGCCGGGGATTGCCGGTCCGGTTGCCGCTTTCAGCGTCCCGGCCAATATTGGTGAGCTGACCCTGACGCTGACCAGCGAAGTAAGCAAGCAGACCAGCGTATTTGCACCTAACGTCCTGATTCTGGACCAAAATCTGACGCCATCCGCCTTCTTCCCGAGCGACTATTTTGGTTACCAGGAACCTGGCGTCATGAGCGCTGACCGCCTCGAAGGCAAAATGCGCCTGACGCCTGCTCTGGGACAGCAGAAGATTTATGTCCTGGTCTTCACCACGGACAAAGATTTGCAGCAGACCACTAAGCTCACCGATCCGGCAAAAGCCTATGCCAAAGGAACCGGTAACTCTGTTCCGGATATCCCGGATCCGTTAGCGCGTCATGTCACCGACGGGTTGCTGAAGCTGAAAGTCTCAACAAACAGTGCTTCCAGCGTACTGGTTGGCCCTCTGTTTGGTTCATCCGGTACAGGCCCGGTCACGGTGGGGAACACTGCTGCGCCTGTGTATGCCGCACCCGTTGCTACGGCGGCCGCTCCGGCTGCAACCGCAGCCCCAGCTCCGGCGAAGAAAGCCGAGCCGGTACTGAACGACACCGAAGAATACTTCAATAACGCCATTAAGCAGGCGGTGAAGCGCGGCGATGTCGACAAAGCGCTGAAACTGCTTGATGAAGCCGAACGTTTAGGTTCAACCACTGCCCGTTCCACCTTTATCAGCAGTGTAAAAGGCAAGGGGTAACCGTTTCCCCACAGTGCTGATTTGTTAGTAGTTTAGTGCGCCTGAGTGGGCGCACTTTTTTTGGTGTCACACGGGCTGTTGCGCTCTTGTTGCGATCGTGATCGTTAAATAACGTTTGGCCCCCCTCAATCCGCTTTTCTGCGATACAATGCCATTACGTTATGTATCGGAGAGTCTGGCATGTCACACCCCGCGCTAACGCAACTGCGTGCGCTGCGCTATTTCGACCAAATACCTGCGCTTGACCCGGAGCAACTGGACTGGCTGCTGCTGGAAGATTCCATGACTAAACGTTTCGAGCAGCAGGGCAAAACCGTTACGGTGACCCTGGTTCAGGAAGGGTTTGTCTCTTGCGCTGAGATCGCCTCTGAGCTGCCCCTGTTGCCGCAGGAAGAACGCTACTGGCTGCGCGAAATTTTACTCTGTGCAGACGGTGAGCCATGGCTTGCCGGACGAACGGTCGTTCCCGAGTCCACCCTTTCCGGGCCAGAGCTGGCGCTACAACGGCTGGGGAATACGCCGCTGGGGCGTTATCTTTTCACGTCATCCGAGCTTACCCGGGATTTTATTGAGATTGGTCGCGATGCCGAACTGTGGGGGCGTCGTTCCCGCCTTCGCCTGAGCGGTAAGCCGTTAATACTGACGGAGCTTTTTTTACCGGCATCGCCGTTGTACTAAGAGGAAGAAAAAATGGAGTGGAGCCTGACGCAGAATAAGCTGTTGGCTTATCACCGCTTGATGCGTACAGATAAACCCATCGGCGCGCTGCTGCTGCTGTGGCCGACCCTTTGGGCGCTATGGGTAGCAACACCAGGGGTACCGCCGCTGTGGATCCTGGGGGTGTTCATTGCAGGCGTCTGGCTGATGCGTGCGGCGGGCTGCGTGGTCAATGACTATGCGGATCGTAAATTCGACGGGCACGTAAAACGTACGGCCCATCGTCCGTTGCCCAGCGGGCAAGTGACCGAAAAAGAGGCCCGTACGCTGTTTATCGTACTGGTGCTGCTCTCTTTCCTGCTGGTGTTAACCCTGAACACCATGACCATTCTGCTTTCAGTCGCGGCCCTGGCTCTGGCCTGGGTTTATCCGTTCATGAAGCGCTACACCCACCTGCCTCAGGTGGTGCTGGGCGCGGCGTTTGGCTGGTCGATCCCGATGGCGTTTGCGGCGGTGAGTGAGTCCGTCCCGTTAAGCTGCTGGCTGATGTTCCTGGCGAACATTCTCTGGGCCGTGGCATACGACACGCAATACGCGATGGTAGACCGCGACGATGACCTGAAGATTGGCATTAAATCGACGGCGATCCTCTTCGGACGTCATGACAAGCTGATCATCGGTATCCTGCAGGTTGCGGTGCTGGCGTTGATGGTGACGATGGGTTACCTGAACGGGCTCAACTGGGCGTTTTACTGGGCCGTGCTGGTGGCGGGAATGCTGTTTGTCTACCAGCAGAAGCTGATTGCGAAACGGGAGCGTGAAGCCTGCTTCAAGGCGTTTATGAATAACAACTATGTCGGTCTGGTGCTGTTTTTAGGGCTGGCGATGAGCTACTTTTCGTAAAAAAAACGGCAGCCAGAAGGCTGCCGTTTTTGTTTTCATCGCAGGTCATCAGACCGCTGCACGCTTCACTCGCCTTGCGTCGCACTTTCAATCGTTAAACGCACATCAGACGTGATCAGTTCGGCCAGCATCTGGTACACCTTCAGCGTCTCTTCCGGCTCGGCATCGCCCGTATCACTGATAAACCCTTCATCACGCAGCGTCAGCACCAGAGAGCTGAAGACCGCTTTGTCGAAGAATTCCGGGGCGTTAATCCCGTGCAGAACAGACAAGCGCTGTGCCAGCGTCCGGCTCTCTTTCTCGAGCGTACCGCGGTTAATGGACGGATTCGCGCTCAGCAACCAGAAGGTGATGGCGTAGCGCTGCAGCGTTTCGCGCGCGCCCGCCGCCAGCAGTTGCAGGGTACGGGACCGTGACGGATTGATATGCAGCTCGTCGTTCGTGACGGTAATCAGCCCCTGACGACGCAGCTCTTCGGTCAGTTTATTCAGCTCAGTCGCCAGTTCGTCCTTGTCCCAGCGCAGGAACAGCTCCGCTTTCAGCATTGGATAGAGCGTTTCAACATGACGCAACAGCTCCTGACGCGAGATGCGACGATGCTGGGTGATGATGGCCGCCATGAGCGAGGGCAGCATCAGCATATGCGCGATGTTGTTGCGATAGTAAGTCATCAGCACCGCCTGCTCGCGCGGGAGAATGATGATGTCGCCGATGGTGTCCTTTTCGACTTCAAACTTGTTCATCTGCAGGGCATGCTCGATAAGCTCGCTTGCCGTGCTTACCGGTACGGTCGAATCCACCGAGTACGGCACGTTGCGCATCATATCCAGATAGCAATCCAGCTGCTCCGTAAGCTGTTCACGGGTCAGTGAACGCTGACGAGAGGCCAGAAGCGCCGTACAGCACAGGTTCATGGCGTTTGCCGCACCGGCGTTGTTAATACGCACCATCAGTTCAGAGGCGATGCTGTTGACCGTAGGCGTCAGCCAGGCCGGGCGAATCGCTTCGATAGGATCGATAGACTCGCGCCACTCCGGAACATGGTTGTTCAGGTAGGTCATCAGCGGCATCGGCTCGCCAAAGTTGACGTAGCCCTGGCCAAGGTTGCGTAACTTGCTCAGGCCGCGCAGCATCTGCGGCAGGCTCTCTTTCTCTTTGGTCGCACCGCGCAGCTCTTTGGCGTAGGTGCCCACTTCCATCACGTGCTCGTAGCCAATGTAGATGGGTACCAGCGTGATCGGGCGGGTTCCCCCGCGCAGCATCGCCTGAATGGTCATCGACAGTGTGCCGGTTTTAGGATCGAGCAGACGACCGGTACGGGAGCGACCCCCTTCCACGAAGTATTCAACGGAATAACCGCGGCTGAACAGCTCGCCAAGATATTCACGGAATACGGTGGAGTAGAGCTTGTTGCCCTTAAAGGTACGACGGATAAAGAACGCCCCCAGGCGGCGGAAAATCGGGCCGGCTGGCCAGAAGTTCAGGTTAATGCCGGCAGCGATGTGCGGCGGTACCAGACCCTGGTGATAGAGCACATAGGAGAGGAGCAGATAGTCCATGTGGCTGCGGTGGCAGGGGACATAGACAATCTCATGGCCATCATGGGCCAGCTGGCGTACGCGCTCGGCGTTATGAACGTTGATGCCCTGATAGAGGCGGTTCCACGTAAAGCCCAGGATACGATCGGAAAGACGAATCATCTCGTAAGAGAAGTTCGCGGCAATCTCTTCCATCAGCGCAATAGCGTTCTGCTGTGCTTTCTCATGGGAAATCTTTTTGCTGCGCGCTTCGTCTTCAACGGCCCTGGCAATCGCTTTGGAGGCCAGCAGCTTGTTGAACAGGTCCTGACGTGCAGGAAGACGCGGGCCGACGGCAGCCAGACGCTGACGGGCGAAGTGCATACGCGCCACGCGCGCCAGTTTCTGCGCGATAATCTTGTCGGTGCCGTGTTCGTCCGCCATACGGCGCAGCGAAACGGACGGGGAGAAACGCACGAAGCTGTCACGTCCCAGCCAGGAGACCGCGAAGAATTTCTGAATGCCGTTAAGCATGCGCAGCGGTGGGTTCTCTTCACCTTTCTCTCTGCCCGGGCGACGACCAAACATCACCGATACCGGCACCATCTGCACATCCAGACTCGGATTGCTGCGGTGCAGGTCGAGATAGTCGTGGAAAAGCTTGATGGACTCTTCCTTTGGCGTGTAATAGGTAAACACGCGCGGCCCGCCGTGAATGAACACATAGCGCGGCAGCAGAGTGCCGTCGACTTCGAGGGGTTCAAGCGGGTCAGGTAAATCATGCGCCAGACACTGGGCGCGAAGCGTCAGTAGGTCTGCCTTCGAGTTATAAGGCAAAACGTACATAATTGGGCGTGACGTATCGAGCCCCAATTCCAGCGCGGGTTCCGCTGGGATAGACTTGCTTTTTACCAGGACGCTTAATGGTAAATTAAGTAATTTGTAGTAAATTCGTGGCCAGCCGGACATAAACGATGTAAAGCCTCTGGTTAATAATGCAATTGCGGCGCAAGGATAACAGAAAGCGCGCAAAATTTCTGTTGTTACCCGTCATACTTCAGGCAGCAGCGAAACACGCTGCGCCTACGGTTACTGACGCTATTTTAATTAAAAGGTTCTTTTAATGGCCAATAATACCACTGGGTTAACCCGAATCATCAAAGCCGCCGGCTATTCATGGAAAGGTTTCCGTGCCGCGTGGGTCAATGAAGCCGCGTTTCGCCAGGAGGGCGTCGCCGCTATCATCGCGGTGATTATCGCCTGTTTCCTTGATGTTGATGCGATTACCCGCGTTTTGTTGATCGGCTCCGTGCTGTTGGTGATGATAGTGGAAATTCTCAATAGCGCTATTGAGGCCGTGGTGGACCGTATCGGCTCTGATTTCCATGAGCTCTCCGGCCGGGCGAAAGACATGGGGTCCGCTGCCGTATTGCTGGCGATTATCACTGCGGTCATCACCTGGGTCACGCTGCTTTGGTCACATTTCCGGTAAGCCTCGAGAAATAATTAAGTCCCTGGTTTTTTGTGCAGTTTTTGGTTCCAAAATCGCCTTTGACTGTATATACTCACAGCATAACTGTATATACACCCAGGGGGCGGAATGAAAGCGTTAACGACCAGGCAGCAAGAGGTGTTTGATCTCATCCGGGATCATATCGGCCAGACGGGTATGCCACCCACGCGTGCGGAGATCGCTCAGCGTCTGGGTTTCCGTTCTCCGAATGCTGCCGAAGAACACCTGAAAGCGCTGGCGCGTAAAGGCGTCATTGAGATTGTATCGGGCGCTTCACGTGGCATCCGTCTGCTGGTGGAAGAAGAGACAGGCATTCCGCTGGTGGGCCGTGTCGCGGCAGGTGAACCTTTGCTGGCACAACAGCATATTGAAGGTCACTACCAGGTTGACCCAGGCATGTTTAAACCGAGCGCAGATTTCCTGCTGCGCGTCAGCGGCATGTCGATGAAAGATATCGGTATTCTGGACGGCGATCTGCTCGCAGTTCATAAAACCCAGGACGTGCGCAACGGGCAAGTTGTGGTCGCGCGTATTGACGATGAAGTTACCGTTAAGCGTCTGAAAAAGCAGGGTAACACCGTCCAGTTACTGCCTGAAAACAACGAGTTCTCCCCGATTGTGGTGGATCTCCGCGAACATAACTTCTCTATTGAAGGGCTGGCTGTTGGGGTTATCCGCAACGGTGAATGGCTGTAATCATGTCATAACAGGCTACGGACCTGCCGTAGCCTGATTCAATCTCCACTGCCGGTATTTTTCATGTCACTGCTGACGACATCAGATAAGGCATTGTGGCGTCTTGCACTGCCAATGATTTTTTCCAATATCACCGTCCCTCTGCTGGGACTGGTAGACACGGCTGTTATTGGTCATCTGGATTCCCCCGTTTATCTGGGCGGCGTCGCGATCGGCGCGACGGCAACCAGCTTCCTTTTCATGCTGCTGCTCTTTTTGCGTATGAGTACCACCGGGCTTACGGCTCAGGCGTACGGCGCAAAAGATCCGTTGCGTCTGGCGCGTGCGCTGGTACAACCCTTGATCCTTGCCCTGGGCGCGGGTGCGCTGATCGTGGTGTTGCGCACGCCACTGATTGATCTGGCGCTGCATGTCGTTGGCGGTAGCGAGGCGGTACTTGAGCAGGCGCGGCGCTTCCTTGAAATTCGCTGGCTCAGCGCGCCTGCATCACTGGCGAACCTGGTTCTGCTTGGCTGGTTACTCGGCGTGCAGTATGCCCGTGCGCCAGTCATTCTGCTGGTGGCAGGCAATCTTCTCAACATCGTGCTTGATGTCTGGCTGGTGATGGGTCTGCATATGAACGTGCAGGGCGCCGCGCTGGCGACGGCAATTGCAGAATACGGTACCTTTTTCATCGGCCTGTGGATGGTCTGGCGCGTGCTGGCCCTGCGCGGTATCTCGCTTGCGATGCTCAAAACCGCGTGGCGCGGTAATATCCGCACGCTGCTGGCGCTTAACCGCGACATTATGCTGCGCTCGTTACTGCTTCAGCTCTGCTTTGGCGCGCTGACGGTCTTTGGGGCGCGACTTGGGCCGGAGATCGTCGCGGTTAATGCGGTCCTGATGACGCTGCTCACCTTTACCGCGTATGCGCTGGATGGCTTTGCCTATGCCGTTGAAGCCCATTCCGGACAAGCGTATGGTGCACGCGAAAGCGGCCAGCTCCGCGAGGTGTGGCGGGCCGCCTGTCGTCAGTCAGGCCTGGTGGCGCTGGTGTTTGCACTCATTTACGCCTGTCTGGGTGAACAGATCGTTGCTTTACTCACCTCCCTCCCATCGCTGCGCGAACTGGCGAGTCACTATCTCTTCTGGCAGGCAATCTTACCGGTGGTGGGCGTGTGGTGTTATCTGCTGGACGGCATGTTTATTGGCGCGACGCGAGGTGCGGAGATGCGCAATAGCATGGCGGTCGCTGCGGCGGGATTTGGTCTGACGTTGCTGACGCTGCCGTATCTGGGCAACCACGGTTTGTGGCTGGCTCTGGCGGTTTTCCTCGCGTTACGTGGTCTATCGCTGGCCTTTATCTGGCATCGTCACTGGCGAAATAACACCTGGCTGCCTTCCCGCCACGATATATCGTGACGGTTAAAGATTCCGAATATAAAAACAACTGCCGGATCCTTAACTACAATAATAATCACGTCCAGCAGAAAAGAACGAAGCGGACGAAACCTACAGACGCTTAACACGAGGACACGATTATGAATAAAGACGAAATCGGCGGCAACTGGAAGCAGTTCAAAGGTAAAGCGAAAGAACAGTGGGGTAAGCTGACGGATGATGATATGACCATCATCGAAGGTAAACGCGATCAGCTGGTGGGTAAAATTCAGGAACGTTACGGCTACGAGAAAGATCGTGCTGAAAACGAAGTGAAAGACTGGGAAACCCGTAACGATTATCGCTGGTAATCCTTTACTCCCCCTGAGGGCGGCTTCGGGCCGCCTTTTCTTTTGCCGTTAACGCGGCTTTTTCTTCACCAGTACCGAATGGTCGTGCTGGCACTCATCCTGGTGACGACAGGCTTCTACCTCTACGCAGGCTGAGCACAGGCCGTGCGCTTCAATCACGTTATGACGCAACGCAAAGCCCATTTTGGCTGCCAGCGTATGCATAATATCTTCAACGCCTTCCGCACCTTCTTCCTTCACGCTGCCGCAGCGATCGCAGATAAACATGGCCGACGTATGGGTTGGCTGATCGAACAGATGGCACAGCACATAGCTGTTTGTCGATTCAACTTTATGCACAAAGCCCTGTTCCAGCAGGAAATCCAGCGCGCGGTACACCGTTGGCGGTTTAGCCTGTGGCTCGCTTTCGCGCAGCAGATCAAGCAGATCGTACGCGCTGATCGCGCCCTGCTGCAGGCTCATCAAACGTAATACTTCAAGGCGCTGCGGAGTCAGGCGCACATTGCGTTGCACGCACAGCTTTTCTGCCTGCGCTAACAGCTCTTTTGTGGACTTATCCATTTAGCACCCCGGATGTTATAGGCTGGAAAACCCCCACTTTATCATGTTCTGCTAAAAACACCGAGATCCGCCAGGCTGTGCTATACCTGACGCAACGCAATCCGGGGAATAAACGATGAAAAGACCTGACTGTATTCGACACTGGCGCGACATAGAAGGCGCAGATGACTCAACCTATCCCGACAGTAGTGAACGTTTTTCCATTGGCGCACCGCTGGCGCGTAAGCTCGGTCTTGGACGCATTGGTATACACCATGAGCGTTTACCGCCAGGCCGACGGACCTCTTATCCACATGCTGAAAGCGACGAAGAAGAGTTTATCTACGTGCTTGAAGGCTACCCTGAAGCCTGGATTAACGGATATTTATGGAAACTTGAACCTGGCGACAGCGTGGGCTTTCCCGCCGGAACCGGGGTCTGTCATACCTTCATCAACAACACCGGCGAAGAGGTACGGCTTCTGGTGGTCGGTGAGGCCAACAAGAAGCATAACCGTATCTATTACCCGCTTAATCCGGAGTACGCCGCCACGCGCGAAGATCGCTGGGTAGACCACCCTCCTCAGTTTTTCGGACCGCACGATGGAAAACCTGGGAAAAAATAATTTCCTCTTCTATAAATATTGAGGGCCGTCACAAATAACAACAGGCCTGGCGGGAATTTAACTTAAGGAAATAGCGGGTCTTTTTGCACTTATTCACAGCAATAGTTCGTTCCTGTTTGGGAGATAACAGACAGGGGTTATTTAATAACAGACTATAAGACGAGCATACTGTGAAAAAACATTTTAAATTTTCGGTGGTTAGCATCGCTGTCTCCTTGTTTATGGCAAATCAGGCGGGAGCAGCCAATACCTGGACAGAATCACGTAGCGACGCCATGGGGGGCACGGGTGTCGCGGCCGGAAACTATGGCAGCGGGGCGTTAATCAACCCTGCGCTACTGGCGAAGGCGAAACCGGACGACGATGTGACGGTCATTTTACCGTCCGCTGGCGTGCAGGTGACCGATGAAGACAATCTTCAGGATGAGATTGATACCATCAACGATAAAATCAACCATTACAAAGACGTGGTTGATAACCTTACACCGATTGAGATCATTACCAACCCGTTAGGTTCCATCAACCAGTTCCAGGGCGCGGCGAAAGATCTCGCCGATGAGCTGGATTATCTCAAGGGCAAAACGGCACGCGCCACGGCGGGTGCGGGGATAGCCGTCAGTATTCCTAACGATGTCCTTTCCGTGGCCTTTATGGCTAAAGGCTATGCCCACGGACGCGTCAGTTCTTCTATTGATCAGCAAGATATTGATTACCTGCGCGGTATTCAACGCAGCGATGCGGTGGCTGCCGGCGTTGCACTGGACGCTGCGCTGAACGGCACCGATCAAATCACGAAAAACCTCAACTCAACGGCGTCTGGCCGGGCGGCAATTGTCTCCGACTATGGTATCGCGGTGGCGCGTCAGTTCGAGCTTGGCGGTGTTCCGGTGTCTGTTGGCGTGACTCCAAAACTGCAAAAGACCTGGGTCTATAACTACACCACCTCCATTTACGATTATGACAGCAACAAGTGGAACGACAGCCGCTACCGTACTGACGACACCGGCTTTAACGTTGATGCCGGTATCGCGGCCGATTTTGGTGAGCACTGGACGGTCGGCGTGAGCGGACAAAACCTGATGTCACGCGATATCGACACCAAAGACATTCGCATCCGCAACGGGCGCACGGGTGAGGTGGTGAGCTATAAAGACACCTACCAGATCCGCCCTCTGGTTACCGCGGGTGCCGCCTGGCATAACGATCTGGTGACGTTAACCGCCGATGGCGATCTGACGGAAACCAAAGGCTTCAAAAGCGAAGACACTTCTCAGTATGTTGGCGTAGGCGCCGAAGTGACGCCGCTGAACTGGCTGGCGGTGCGTGCGGGTTTCCGTGCTGACATGAAAGGTAACGACAGCAATGTCTTTACTGGCGGTGTCGGTTTTGCACCGTTTAACACGGTCCATGTCGACCTGATGGGCCTGTACGGTGAAGACGAGACCTGGGGCGCAGGCGCCCAGCTGAGCATGACCTTCTAAAGTGCACCGGAGGCGCTGCGCCTCCGGCTTTTCTTTATGCTATAGTAGCGCCCCCTTTTCACCAGATGCTTAAAACTTCGCCATGTCGTCAGAATTACAGACTGCTTTCCCTGCACACCGTTTCTCCATTGCGCCGATGCTCGACTGGACGGACAGACACTGTCGCTACTTCCTGCGTCAGCTCTCCCGCCATACGCTGCTGTACACCGAAATGGTGACCACCGGAGCAATTATTCACGGAAAGGGCGACTATCTGGCCTACAGCGAAGAAGAGCATCCGGTTGCGCTGCAGCTTGGCGGTAGCGATCCCGCTGCGCTGGCGCAGTGTGCGAAGCTTGCAGAAGCGCGCGGCTATGACGAGATTAACCTTAACGTTGGCTGTCCGTCCGATCGTGTGCAGAACGGCATGTTCGGCGCGTGTCTGATGGGCAATGCATCCCTGGTGGCAGACTGCATCAAGGCGATGCGCGATGTGGTTTCCATTCCGGTGACGGTCAAGACCCGTATCGGCATTGACGACCAGGACAGCTACGAATTTCTCTGCGATTTTATCAATACGGTCTCCGGGAAAGGCGAGTGCGAGATGTTTATCATCCATGCGCGTAAAGCCTGGCTCTCCGGACTTAGCCCGAAAGAGAACCGTGAAATCCCGCCGCTGGACTACCCGCGCGTGTACCAGCTAAAACGTGACTTCCCGCAGCTCACGATGTCGATCAACGGCGGCATTAAATCGCTGGAAGAGGCCAAAACACACCTGGAGCATATGGATGGCGTAATGGTCGGGCGCGAGGCGTATCAAAATCCAGGCATTCTGGCGACGGTCGACAGGGAAATCTTTGGCGTTGAAGGCGCAGATACCGACCCGGTGGCCGTGGTACGCGCCATGTATCCCTACATTGAGCGTGAGCTGAGTAACGGGACGTATCTTGGTCATATCACCCGTCATATGCTGGGCCTGTTCCAGGGGATCCCGGGAGCACGCCAGTGGCGTCGCTACCTTAGCGAGAACGCGCATAAAGCCGGTGCAGACATCGAGGTGCTGGAACACGCGCTACGTCTGGTCGCTGATAAGCGATAATTTTCGCTAAAAGATCGTCAAATTCACCACGCCTCGCACACCCGTGCGGGGCGTTTTGCTTTAAGAACAGCGGGTTATGGTTGGCATGATTCTTGTAATGATCGCGGTATCATTCGGGAACGCGTGGGAGAGCACCATGTTAGAACTACTTTTTGTGATTGGCTTTTTTGTCATGCTGATGATGACGGGGATTTCCCTGCTCGGGATTCTGGCGGCTATCGTCGTGGCGACGGTGGTCATGTTTATCGGGGGATTATTTGCCCTGACGCTGAAGCTCCTGCCGTGGCTGCTGCTGGCCATTGCCGTGGTGTGGGTAATACGGGCGATTAAATCACCAAAACTGCCCACTTATCAGCGCAATAACCGTTTTCGTTACTAAGGTATTGAGGTGTTCGTCACATACCTGCAACTTTTCCAGCAGCATTGCTTAGAACAGAATAGGATTTACTTATCGAATCTGTCACTATGACTGCCGCTAAAGAATTCATCGAGCTGTACCCTACATACAGCCGAACTAAAAAAAGAAAGGGCTTCCCACGGGAAGCCCAATTTCTTTTTAGGGGTCAGGGAATTAACAGACTTGAACCCTGTGTCGCTCTGCTCTCCAGCACCTCATGTGCTCGCCTGGCATCGGTTAGCGCGTATTTCTGCGCCTCCGCCACATCCACTTTAATCACGCCGCTGGCGATCAGCGAAAAGAGCTCGTTGCTGGCCTCGATCAGCTCTTCCCGGTTAGTGATATACCCCTGCAGGGAAGGGCGAGTCACATACAGCGACCCTTTCTGGTTGAGAATGCCAAGATTAATGCCGGTCACAGCGCCCGAGGCGTTGCCAAAGCTCACCATCAGCCCGCGACGCTGCAGACAATCCAGCGACGCCTCCCAGGTATCTTTACCCACCGAGTCATAAACCACGCGCACCTTTTTGCCGTTGGTTATCTCTTTGAGGCGCTCAGCAATGCTCTCTTCACGGTAGTTAATCACCTGCCAGGCGCCGGCCTGAAGCGCGCGCTGGGCTTTTTGTGCACTGCCCACCGTACCGATAAGTTTTGCACCGAGCGCTTTGGCCCACTGACAGGCGATCAGCCCCACGCCGCCCGCCGCGGCATGAAACAGGAACTGCTCGTCAGGTTTGATCTCATAGGTTTTGCGCAGCAGATAATAGACCGTGAGCCCTTTCAGGAATGAGGCGGCCGCTTGTTCAAACGAGATGGCATTTGGCAGAAGGGCGGCTTTATCGGCCGGCACGTTGTGCACGGAGCTGTAGGCACCCAGCGCGGATTGCGCGTACACCACGCGATCGCCCTCTTTAATATGCTTAACGGCGCTGCCCACTTTGAGCACGACGCCTGCCGCTTCCGTTCCCAGTCCGCTTGGCATGGAGGGAGGCGGATAGAGACCGCCGCGAATATAGGTGTCGATGTAGTTAATGCCGATGGCTTTGTTTTCAACCTGAACTTCGTTTTCACCAGGCGCTGCGGGGGTAAACTCCACCGCGTTTAACACTTCAGGCCCACCATGTTTCTGGAATTCAATGCGCGTTGCCATGCTCCCTCCGTCAGAAAAATATGGTAATCTTTCGACCCACTCTTTATCTCGGTAACTCCATTCACTATGGCAGGAAACAAACCCTTCAACAAACAGACTGAACCTCGCGAGCGTGATTTCCAGGTCGCAGGATTAAAAGTCCCGCCGCACTCGATTGAAGCGGAACAGTCGGTGTTGGGCGGTTTAATGCTGGATAACGAACGCTGGGACGACGTCGCCGAGCGCGTGGTGTCCGAGGATTTCTATACCCGTCCGCACCGTCATATCTTTACCGAAATGGCACGTCTGCAGGAGTCGGGCAGCCCGATTGACCTTATCACGCTCGCGGAATCGCTGGAGCGTCAGGGGCAACTGGACAGCGTGGGTGGGTTTGCTTACCTGGCGGAACTGTCAAAAAACACACCAAGTGCGGCGAATATCAGCGCTTATGCCGATATTGTGCGCGAACGTGCGGTTGTTCGTGAGATGATCTCGGTGGCGAATGAGATCGCCGAAGCCGGTTTTGATCCGCAGGGGCGTACCAGCGAAGACCTGCTTGATCTCGCCGAGTCCCGCGTCTTTAAAATCGCGGAAAGCCGGGCAAATAAAGACGAAGGCCCGAAAAATATCGCTGATGTGCTTGATGCTACCGTCGCGCGTATTGAGCAACTGTTCCAGCAGCCGCACGACGGTGTCACCGGCGTGAACACCGGCTATGACGATCTCAATAAGAAAACCGCGGGTCTGCAGCCGTCGGATTTGATTATCGTCGCGGCGCGTCCCTCCATGGGTAAAACGACATTTGCGATGAACCTCGTCGAAAATGCGGCGATGTTGCAGGACAAGCCGGTTCTTATCTTCAGTCTTGAGATGCCATCAGAACAGATCATGATGCGTTCTCTGGCGTCGCTGTCGCGCGTGGATCAGACCCGTATCCGTACCGGCCAGCTCGACGATGAGGACTGGGCGCGTATCTCCGGCACCATGGGTATCCTGCTGGAAAAACGGAATATTTATATCGATGACTCCTCCGGCCTGACGCCGACGGAAGTGCGCTCCCGTGCGCGCCGTATCGCCCGTGAACATGGCGGCATTGGCCTTATCATGATTGACTACCTTCAGCTGATGCGCGTGCCGTCGCTGTCCGACAACCGTACGCTGGAAATCGCGGAGATTTCCCGCTCGCTCAAGGCGTTAGCCAAAGAGTTGCATGTGCCCGTGGTGGCGCTGTCGCAGCTTAACCGCTCCCTTGAACAACGTGCTGATAAGCGCCCGGTCAACTCCGACCTGCGTGAATCGGGCTCCATCGAGCAGGATGCCGACTTAATCATGTTCATCTACCGTGATGAGGTTTATCACGAGAACAGCGACCTGAAAGGGATCGCCGAAATTATTATTGGTAAACAACGTAACGGCCCTATTGGTACGGTACGTCTGACCTTTAACGGACAGTGGTCGCGTTTCGACAACTACGCCGGTCCTCAATATGATGATGAGTAATTTCTAAGGAATTCAAATGCAAGCGGCAACTGTAGTCATTAACCGCCGCGCTCTGCGACACAACCTGCAACGTCTGCGTGAACTGGCTCCCGCCAGTAAACTCGTTGCAGTCGTGAAAGCGAACGCTTACGGACACGGTCTTATTGAGACCGCGCGAACGCTCCCCGATGCCGACGCCTTTGGCGTCGCCCGTCTTGAAGAAGCCATCCGCCTGCGCGCGGGTGGGATCACTCAACCGATTTTGCTGCTGGAAGGCTTTTTTGAAGCGGCAGATCTGCCGACCATTGCTGACCAGCATCTGCACACCGCGGTACATAACGAAGAACAACTCGCGGCGCTGGAAACCGCCGAGCTGAGTGAGCCTGTCACCGTCTGGATGAAGCTCGATACCGGCATGCACCGTCTGGGCGTGCGCCCGGAAAAGGCGGACGCGTTTTATCAGCGTCTGTGTCAGTGCAAAAACGTCCGTCAGCCGGTGAATATCGTGAGCCACTTTGCCCGTGCCGATGAGCCCGAGTGTGGCGCGACCGAGCAGCAGCTGGATATTTTTAATACTTTCTGCGAAGGCAAGCCAGGAATGCGCTCCATTGCCGCGTCTGGCGGTATTTTGCTGTGGCCGCAGTCGCACTTCGACTGGGCGCGTCCTGGCATTATTCTTTACGGCGTCTCTCCGCTGGAGAACAGACCCTGGGGGCCGGATTTTGGTTTCCAGCCGGTAATGTCCCTTGTGTCCAACCTGATTGCCGTGCGCGATCACAAAGCGGGTGAACCCGTGGGCTACGGCGGAACCTGGATCAGCGAGCGCGACACACGCCTTGGCGTGGTGGCGATGGGCTATGGCGATGGTTATCCTCGCGCCGCGCCGTCCGGCACGCCGGTACTGGTCAATGGCCGTGAAGCGAACATCGTGGGCCGCGTGGCGATGGACATGATCTGCATTGACCTCGGGCCAGATGCCCAGGATAAACCGGGTGATGACGTGGTGATGTGGGGTGAGGGTTTACCTGTTGAACGCATCGCTGAAATCACAAAAGTGAGTGCTTACGAACTTATCACGCGCCTGACATCAAGGGTTGCGATGAAGTACATCGACTAACAGACCTTTCCAGGGAGGGGTAATGTCACCATCCGAAATGGCCGCTTGTCTGGCTTATGCCCTCTCGGTCTGGCTGGCTGCCAGAAACAGTATTCACACGTGGTGGATAGGCATCATCGGCAGTGGGCTTTATGGCTGGGTCTTTTATTCGGTTCAGCTTTACGCTGACGTTACCCTGCAGCTCTTTTTCATCATCACCAGCATCACCGGCTGGGTGCACTGGCTCAAAGGTCATCGCGGGGAGGTATTGCCCGTTCGGCGTACCCGGCCCAGACATTTCTTTATCCTGCTCGCCTGCGCCCTGCTGGTGGCCGCGGGTTATGGCCTGATCTTGCATCGCTACACTAACGCCTGGGCCCCCTGGATGGACTCCGTTATTTTGACATTCAGCGTGCTTGCACAGTTTATGTTAATGGGGCGACGCCTGGAGAACTGGTACGTCTGGCTGGCTGTAAACACGCTGGCGGTACCGTTATATGCGATGAGAGGTCTGCATTTGACCGCGGGTTTATATCTGGTGTTTTGGTTTAATGCCTGGCACGGTTTATATCAGTGGCGTAAGGAGATTCGCGCCCAGTGAAGCCTTATCGCGACGGTCTGGTTGTGGGCAAATTCGCGCCATTACACGTGGGGCATGAAGCGCTGATAAACGCTGCGCTGGCCCAGTGTGAGACGGTCTATATCATCAGTTATTCGCGTCCGGAAATTCCGGGTTATGACCCCGACAAGCGCCTTCACTGGTTAAGCGCGCGCTTCCCGCAATGTCATCACCTTGTGCTGACGCCGGAGGTCATCGCGACCCATGCGCTTGAACCACTGCCGCATAATGATGCGGATGCCGATCTTCACCGGCATTACGTGGCAACGCTGTGTGAAAAAATACTTCACTGCCAGCCACAGGCCGTATTTACCGCCGAAGACTACGGCGACGGATTTGCGGCGGTGTTAAGCCAGCGTTTTGGCAAGCAGGTTACGCATGTCCGCCTCCAGCGTCCGAAGGGGCCTGATGCGCCCTCGGGAACCCTGATACGTTCTGACGTCCATCGCTACCGCACGATGATGTCCCCGGAGGTCTACCGTAGCTTTGTCTTTCGGATTTGTTTATTAGGGGGCGAATCGACAGGAAAAAGCACGCTTTCCCGCGCACTGGCGACGACGCTCAACGCCCCATTTGTCGCCGAGTTTGGCCGAGAATACTGGGAAGAGAAGAACGGCGTGCTGGGATGCGACGATCTGCTGCATATTGCCCGCGAGCAGGTGCGTCGTGAAGCGATGGCCAGCACGGCTCCCTTCCTGGTTTGCGATACCTCGCCCTTAACCACGCTGTTTTATATGCTCGACCAGTTTGGCAGCGCGCCACGCGAGCTAGAGGAATTAGCCGGGCGTGCATATTCTCTGGTGGTGCTCTGTGGCGATGAGTTTCCTTTTGTTCAGGATGGTACCCGTCAGGGGGCTGCATTCCGCCAGCGACAACAGGCATGGTACATCCGCGCGTTAACAGACAGAAATATCCCCTATCTGCCTGTTTCTGGTTCGCTCGCTGAACGCATTGAACAGATTCGACGACATCTGCAGGAACGGATCTGATATCGCTCTCGATCTTCTGTCATATCCGGTTTATTGTTGAAATCCCTGCCTCATCGAATTCCGGAGAATCATCGCGTGTTTCAGAAAGTTGACGCCTATGCCGGCGACCCCATTCTCTCCTTAATGGAGCGTTTCAAAGAAGATCCTCGCAGCGACAAAGTCAACCTCAGTATTGGTTTGTATTACAACGAGGAGGGCATTATTCCTCAGCTGCAAGCCGTGGCAGAAGCGGAAGCGCGTCTTAACGCCGTCCCGCACGGGGCCTCGCTCTATCTGCCAATGGAAGGGTTAAACAGCTACCGCAATACCATTGCGCCGCTGCTGTTTGGTGCCGATCACGCCGTGCTGACACAAAAACGGGTGGCGACCATCCAGACGCTGGGTGGCTCGGGCGCATTAAAAGTTGGCGCTGACTTTCTGAAAAAATACTTCCCGGATTCTGGCGTGTGGGTCAGTGACCCGACGTGGGAAAACCACGTGGCGATTTTTGAGGGCGCGGGCTTTACGGTGCAGACCTATCCGTGGTTTGACAGCGAAACCAATGGCGTGCGTTTTGACGCGCTGCTGGAAAAACTGAATACGCTGCCGGAGCGCAGTATTGTTCTGCTGCATCCGTGCTGCCATAACCCGACCGGTGCAGACCTGACTAATGCCCAGTGGGATGCGGTAATCGACGTGCTGAAGACGCGTAACCTGATCCCTTTCCTCGACATCGCCTATCAGGGCTTTGGCGCGGGCATGGAAGAAGATGCCTACGCTATCCGCGCCGTTGCCAGCGCCGGACTGCCTGCGCTGGTCAGCAACTCGTTCTCAAAAATCTTCTCCCTGTACGGTGAGCGCGTCGGCGGCCTGTCAGTGGTCTGTGAGGACCCTGAAGCGGCCGGGCGTGTGCTCGGACAGCTGAAGGCGACCGTGCGCCGCATTTACTCCAGCCCGCCAAACTTTGGTGCGCAGGTAGTCGCCACGGTGCTGGGTGACGATCGGCTGAAAGCGTCGTGGCTCGCCGAAGTAGAATCTATGCGCAAGCGCATCCTGACGATGCGTCAGGAGCTGGTCGACGTGCTGAAAGAGGCCGTCCCAGGGCATAATTTTGACTATCTGCTTAAGCAGCGTGGGATGTTCAGCTACACCGGCCTCAGCGCGGCTCAGGTCGATCGCCTGCGTGAAGAGTTCGGCGTCTACCTGATTTCCAGCGGCCGTATGTGCGTGGCGGGGCTTAATGCCAGCAACGTTCATCGTGTTGCGCAGGCGTTTGCTGCAGTAATGTAAGCACTCACTATCATCCCTCTCTCCCTGCGGGAGAGGGCCGAGTGAGAGCATCAGGACGCACAAAAATCTTGCCCGGTGGCGCTGCGTCTACCGGGCCTTCAGACCTCATCCGCGCTTTGTGATCTTCTTCTTTTTATTCAGCTTCATAAGTAAAAACTCCTTCCCTTCATCTCCCCCCGGGGTTATGGTCGGATAGTTTTTTGACCATTCACTCAAAATAAAACGATAACAAACTGAATATTCAGGGGAAAACATGCGCAAGATCACACTGGCGCTCAGCGCCGCCTGCTTATTGTTCTCGCTAAATAGTGCCGTCGTGGCGCGCGCTTCCGCACCGACGCCACTTTACACCGGCACAACAGCCGCCATGCTTGCCGAGCAGGCACCTGTTCACTGGGTATCCGTAGCCCAAATCGAAAATAGCCTGTTGGGGCGCCCGCCAATGGCTGTAGGCTTTGATATCGACGATACGGTCCTGTTTTCCAGCCCGGGATTCTGGCGGGGCAAAAAAAACTACTCACCGGACAGCGAAGCGTATCTGAAGAACCCCGAGTTCTGGGAAAAGATGAATAACGGCTGGGACGAGTTCAGCATTCCTAAAGAGGTGGCGCGCGCGCTTATCGCCATGCACGTTAAACGCGGTGACAGCATTTACTTTGTGACCGGACGCAGCCAGACCAAAACCGAAACCGTCTCTAAAACGCTGCAGGATGATTTTCAGATCCCGGCTTCCAGCATGAATCCGGTTATTTTTGCCGGCGACAAACCTGGCCAAAACACCAAAACCCAATGGCTGGAACAGAAGAACATCAAAGTCTTCTATGGCGATTCAGATAACGATATCACCGCCGCGCATGACGTCGGAGCCAGAGGGATCAGGGTGTTACGCGCCTCAAACTCTACGTACCGACCGTTGCCCATGGCCGGAAAGTTTGGCGAAGAAGTGATTGTTAATTCTGAGTATTAACCGCCGGGCGGCGAGGTTGCCTCTTTTTTAATCAAATCTCGTCGCTGTGGGTTTTACCTTTCGCTTTCTTGCTGCACACTTAGAAAGATTCATCTTTCATAACGGAGCAGCACATGTGGTATCAACAGACCCTGACCTTAAGCGCGAAACCTCGTGGATTTCATCTGGTGACTGATGAAGTCATTGGGCAAATTCGCGACCTCTCGCGCATCAGGACGGGGTTACTGCATCTGCTGCTTCAGCACACGTCAGCCTCTCTCACGCTTAATGAAAATTGCGATCCCACCGTCCGGTCTGACATGGAGCAGCATTTTCTCAAAACCGTTCCGGACAACGCCCCTTATGAACACGACTATGAGGGAGCAGATGACATGCCGTCGCATATCAAATCCTCTCTGCTGGGCGTATCGCTGATGCTGCCGGTGCACAATGGTCGGTTACTGCTGGGAACGTGGCAAGGGATCTGGCTGGGAGAACATCGTATTCACGGTGGTTCGCGTAAAATTATCGCAACGCTACAAGGGGAATAAAGATGACAATTTCGGAGCTACTTCAGTACTGCATGAGTAAACCTGGCGCGGAGCAGAGCGTTCACAGCGACTGGAAAGCCACGCAGATTAAAGTGGGGGATATTCTGTTTGCGATGGTGAAAGAGGTTGAGGGTCGCCCGGCGGCGTCACTGAAAACCAGCCCGGAACTGGCGGAGCTGTTACGCCAGCAGCACCATGACGTCCGGCCAAGCAAGCATCTCAACAAAGCGCACTGGAGCACCGTTTATCTCGACGGTTCACTGCCGGGTTCGCAAATTTACTATCTGGTGGACGCGTCTTATCAGCAGGCGGTAGAGCTGCTGCCGGAAGCGACCCGACAGCAACTCTCCGTGTGACAATTACAGCAACGGTTTGAGGAAGCGCGCGGTGTGCGAGGCTTCGCACTCTGCCACGGTCTCTGGCGTACCGGAGACGAGGATTTCACCGCCGCCGCTGCCGCCTTCCGGGCCGAGATCGACAATCCAGTCCGCGGTTTTAATCACGTCCAGGTTGTGTTCAATGACCACAATTGTGTTGCCCTGATCGCGAAGCTGATGCAGAACATCAAGCAGCTGCTGGATATCGGCAAAGTGCAGACCGGTGGTCGGCTCATCGAGAATGTACATCGTCTGGCCGGTACCGCGTTTGGAGAGCTCACGCGCCAGCTTCACGCGCTGTGCTTCACCGCCAGACAGCGTGGTGGCAGACTGCCCCAGACGAATATAGGTCAGGCCCACATCCATCAGCGTCTGCAGCTTACGCGCCAGCGCAGGGACCGCGTCAAAGAACTCACGCGCCTCTTCGATGGTCATATCCAGCACTTCGTGGATGGTTTTGCCTTTGTACTTAATCTCCAGCGTTTCGCGGTTATAGCGTTTGCCTTTGCACTGGTCGCACGGCACGTAAATATCCGGCAGGAAGTGCATCTCAACCTTGATAACCCCGTCGCCCTGGCACGCTTCACAGCGTCCGCCGCGCACGTTAAAGCTGAAACGTCCTGGCGTATACCCGCGTGAACGCGCTTCCGGCACACCTGCAAACAGTTCACGTACGGGTGTGAACACGCCCGTATAGGTGGCAGGGTTGGAACGCGGAGTCCGCCCGATTGGACTCTGATCGATATCGATCACTTTATCGAAATGCTCCAGCCCCTGGATGTCACGGTACGGCGCCGGTTCGGCCAGCGTCGCGCCGTTCAGCTGCGTCTGCGCAATCGGGAACAGCGTATCGTTGATCAGCGTCGACTTACCGGAACCGGATACGCCGGTGATACAGGTAAACAGACCAACCGGCAGCGTCAGCGTCACATCTTTCAGGTTGTTGCCGCGCGCACCGGTCAGCTTCAGCACTTTTTCCGGGTTCGCCGGTACACGCTGTTTCGGCACTTCAATCTTGCGCTTGCCGCTCATGTACTGGCCGGTCAATGACTCCGGCACCGCCATAATATCTTTCAACGTTCCTTCCGCGACCACCTGACCGCCGTGTACGCCAGCGCCCGGGCCGATATCGATAACGTGGTCAGCGGCGCGGATCGCGTCTTCATCATGCTCAACCACAATCACCGTGTTACCGAGATTACGCAGGTGGACAAGCGTGCCGAGCAGACGCTCGTTGTCACGCTGGTGCAGGCCGATTGAGGGTTCATCCAGCACATACATCACGCCGACGAGGCCTGCGCCAATCTGGCTCGCGAGGCGGATACGCTGAGCTTCGCCACCGGAGAGGGTCTCTGCGGAGCGGGAAAGCGTCAGGTAATTCAGGCCGACGTTCACCAGGAACTTCAGACGATCGCCGATCTCTTTCAGGACTTTTTCCGCGATTTTCGCGCGCTGGCCGGAGAGCTTCAGGTTGTTGAAGAAGTCCATCGCGTGACCGATGCTCATGTCTGAGATGGTCGGCAGCGCCGTGTTTTCAACAAACACATGGCGAGCTTCACGGCGCAGACGCGTACCTTCACAGGTCGCACAGGAACGGTTGCTGATAAACTTCGCCAGCTCCTCGCGAACCGCGCTGGATTCGGTCTCTTTGTAGCGGCGCTCCATATTGTGCAGCACCCCTTCAAACGGGTGACGGCGCACGGAGGTATCACCGCGATCGTTCATGTACTTGAACTCGATGTTCTCTTTGCCGGAACCGAACAGCACCACTTTGTGCACGTTCGGGTTCAGGCTGGCCCACGGGGCTTCGACGTCGAATTTATAGTGCTCTGCCAGCGACTTCAGCATCTGGAAATAGTAGAAGTTGCGGCGATCCCATCCGCGGATCGCACCGCCAGCCAGCGACAGCTCCGGGTTTTGGATCACGCGGTCCGGATCAAAATATTGCTGTACGCCCAGTCCGTCACACGTCGGACAGGCACCCGCCGGGTTGTTGAACGAGAACAGACGCGGCTCCAGCTCGCGCATGCTGTAACCACAAATCGGACAGGCAAAGTTGGCGGAGAAGAGCAGCTCTTCCGCTTTCGGGTTGTCCATATCGGAGACCACGGCCGTACCGCCAGAGAGTTCCAGCGCGGTTTCGAAGGATTCGGCCAGGCGGGTCGCCAGATCGTCACGGACTTTGAAACGGTCAATCACCACTTCGATGGTGTGCTTCTTCTGCAGCTCCAGCTTAGGCGGATCCGACAGGTCACACACTTCGCCGTCGATACGGGCGCGGATATAGCCCTGGCTTGCCAGGTTCTCCAGCGTTTTGGTGTGCTCGCCCTTACGCTCTTTAATGATGGGCGCCAGCAGCATCAGGCGTTTGCCTTCCGGCTGCGACAGCACGTTATCCACCATCTGGCTTACGGTCTGCGCGGCCAGCGGGACGTCGTGATCCGGGCAGCGCGGCTCACCCACGCGTGCATACAGCAGACGCAGGTAGTCATGAATTTCGGTAATCGTACCAACCGTTGAACGCGGGTTATGCGAGGTGGATTTCTGCTCAATGGAGATAGCAGGTGATAACCCTTCAATATGGTCTACATCCGGTTTTTCCATCAGTGACAGGAACTGACGTGCGTATGCAGAGAGTGACTCCACGTAACGACGCTGTCCTTCGGCATATAAAGTGTCGAAAGCCAGTGAGGATTTGCCAGACCCCGAAAGCCCGGTCACGACGATGAGTTTGTCGCGAGGGATTATGAGGTTGATATTCTTGAGATTGTGGGTGCGGGCGCCCCGAACTTCGATCTTATCCATTCACCTTTCCCGGTTGGAACACGGATTGCCTGGTTTGTTTGAAGGACAAACGGCTGTCAGAAACGGCTAATTATGACACAAAATGACCTGTTTGAATATACAGTATTGGAATGCATTTTCTGATTCACTGTGTAACAATGTCGAGTTCGCGGGAGATTTCGGAACCGACTACGCAACTATGCAAATTGCAGCGTGGAAATGGTACACTCGCGCGTTTACACTATTAAGAAACGTATTCAGGAGACACGAACATGGCCAGCAGAGGCGTAAATAAGGTGATTCTCGTCGGTAATCTGGGCCAGGACCCGGAAGTACGCTACATGCCGAGTGGTGGCGCAGTTGCCAACATTACGCTGGCTACTTCCGAATCCTGGCGTGATAAAGCGACCGGTGAGATGAAAGAGCAGACCGAATGGCACCGCGTTGTGCTGTTTGGCAAACTGGCGGAAGTGGCTGGTGAGTATCTGCGTAAAGGTTCACAGGTTTATATTGAAGGCCAGCTGCGTACCCGCAAATGGACCGATCAAGCCGGCGCTGAGAAGTACACCACGGAAGTTGTGGTCAACGTGGGTGGCACCATGCAGATGCTCGGTGGCCGTCAGGGCGGTGGCGCACCAGCAGGTGGCGGTCAGCAGCAGCAGGGCAGTTGGGGTCAGCCTCAGCAGCCACAGGGCGGCAACCAGTTCAGCGGTGGCGCGCAGTCTCGCCCACAGCAGCAGTCCGCGCCAGCACCGTCTAACGAACCCCCAATGGACTTCGACGACGATATTCCTTTCTGATATCCGACGGTTTAAAACAAAAAACCCAGACCTCGGTCTGGGTTTTTTTCTTCATCTCAGGGATCAGGTAATCACCATCGGCCAGTCTGGCGGGGTATGGCTCATGGCTTCCACCATGACCACTTTAATATTTTCCCAGACGGCAGCGAGATCCAGCAGGGTGATGCCAAGCAGGCCCGTTGCGAACCAGCATGCCGCGCCCAACCCCAACAGGGTGCTGATGACAGCAAGGCCAGCATAGTCAGATTTACGAAACTGAATGTTTAGCGTGCTGGCCAGGAACATCAGCACCGCACTTAACAAAGGCCAGCGCAGGAGAACCATGCTGGTAGTAATGGTTGCCATAAAACCCATCCTCAACAAAGCAGACGAACTGAATGAAACAGTGTTTCTCGTTACACAATATGTGTGAACTATATCACATTTGTTGATTTATTCGCCAGCCTCAGACGGGTGAAAAAAGCAGGAATTATCACAGCCAGGCGTCGCACGAGGATTGAGGGGAAAATATATCTTTGCACGCTAATGACCCCCTTTTATCGCTTCCAGGTAATAAATTCATTGAGATAACAAAACCTCTGCAAATTGAGGTGTGCTGTAGAACGTTTACAGCAACAACCCTTTGGATTATGCTTGAGTGGATAAATAAATTTACTCGCATTCTATAATTCAGGTTTTTGAATTTTATTGGGTTTTTTCTCTTTGTACGTTTTTAATTACACACAACGTCTCGCACTCCAGCTGTGCTGATATTCAGCATCCTGCTCTGGCTCGCCGATTTTTGAATCTGAAGAAAGTTGCGTCCGGTTTAACGCTTAATAATCTGCGAAAAAAATGAAAGAAAAACGACGTGAGATTGTTAATGACAGCCTGCGGGCGTTGCATGCGCTGGCAGATCTGATGCCCCAGCTTCACGCCCATTGTTCGCTGGGCGAGATGCTTGAGACGATCAACCGGGCCTTCGGGGCAAGCCTGGCCTGGATTAGCGTTGATACTGACGGGCTGCAGCGCGTGGTCTGTGCCGGTGAAGTGACCTGTCACTCATTTGAGGTGGCCGATTTTCTTGCCGGTACCCTGCTGGAGAAGCATCACCGCGCGTGGCGGGTCGTCTACTGGAAAGAGAATATCGGCCGCGCATTATTCTCCGCTCATCATCCTGGCTATTCGCAATTGCAAAGCGGGGTGTTATGTAAGCTTTCAACCCATAACGGACAAGGCAGCGGCTATTTCTTTCTGGCGTTTGCTGAGCCGTTATATTCTCTGGCCATCCTGAAAAGTATTGTTGCGGTGCTGGTCGAAAAATTAAAAGACTATTTTTCAGAAATTATCGTTCGTGAAAAAACAGCGCAGGAAATGCAGCGTGTGGTGACCCAATATAAAACCCTGTTTGAACGAGCGCCTGTTTTAATGAACTCATTCGATAAATTTAACCGCTGCGTGCTGTGGAATGCTGAGTGTGAAAAAGTGTTTGGCTGGACAATGGCGGAGATCAGCGCCCATGCCGATCCGCTCTCACTGTTTTACCCCGACCCGGAAGAGCGGCGACGGGTCAGGGAGTCGGTAAATGTCTCGCCGCTAAAGGATATGTACGAGTGGCATCCACTGCGTAAAGACGGTACGCCGTTGACGGTTTTGTGGTCAAACATTCTGCTGCCGGACAGCTCAGTCCTGAATATCGGGCTTGATATTACCGAGCGTAAAAAAGCCGAACAGCAGCTGGAAGTGAAAGCCACCACGGACGATCTTACCGGGTGTTTTAACCGTTCAACCATTTTACAGCAGCTAGAATCCGCGCTGGCGGCAAATGCCAGGCAGGATGCTGACAGCCATTTTTGCGTGCTCATGTTTGACCTGGATTTTTTCAAACAGATCAACGATCGGTGGGGGCATCAGGTGGGCGATCGGGCGCTTATCCACTTTTGCCAGGCTATCCGTGAGTTAAGCCCCGAGAACGCTGCGCTTGGCCGTGTGGGCGGCGAGGAGTTTTTACTCCTGCTGGCGCGAACCGACGGCAACGCGGGCGCCCTTTTTTCGGCGAGGCTACGTACTGCCCTCAAAACCAACCCGCTGGTGGTGGGAGAGAAAAAGCTGGTGCTGTCATTCAGCGCCGGGGCGGTGGAGGTCTGCCAGGGCCAACGCGATACTTCAGGATTACTGATGCGTGCCGATAAAGCATTATATGACGCCAAGCGTACGGGTCGGGGGAAAACGGTGGTGGCTGCTGATTATTTATAAATCAAAAACTAAAATACGCGCGAGTAAATAGCATAAAATGTCATGTTGCCGTTGTTGTTTTTTCACACTGTCAGAAGTTTGGCTTAATCAACGATCCTCTGTTGTGTTATCTTAAAACCTCCCGTACCCGCTGGATAATTATTTTCCTTAATTGAAACGGAACGAATACTTACAGTTTAGCTTACGGGAAAATATTATCGTCATAACGAAAATTAAGATTTTTAATACTAAAAGTCAGTTGCTAACTTCGCATGATTCATGCAACGTAATCACCTGTTAAACAAAGCATCCGGCCTTCATTACTACAGGCGTACAACATGCAGGGATATAGGGCGGGAAATGAATCGTAGCGCGCGGCGCAAGATGCTCAGGGTGGTAGGGATCATCATGGTAGTTATGCTGCCGGTGATGCTTGCGCTATGGTTTGCCCAGATAAGAGCCGTGTCGGAAACAAGCGCCCAACTACGCACCTTTGCTGAACTGGCGTTAGACAAAACAGAGCTGGTAATTCAACAGGTTGATCTGGCCCGCGACGAGGCTGAAAAATATCAGGGTGAGCGTTGTACACCAGAACATCGCCAATATATGTTGAACGTTGTTCGGGGTCGTCTGTTTGTTGCGGATTTAATTTATGCAGAAGGTCAGAGTTTTCTTTGTTCGACCGTTTTTACACCCGCCAATCCTTATCTGATATCCACTGCTAATTACACGCGTAAACCTGACGTTGCTATCTATTATTATCGCGATACGCCATTTTTTACTGGCTATAAAATGACATATATGCAGCGCGGAAATTATGTTGTGGTGGTCAATCCGCTTTCCTACAGCGAAGTAATGTCGACAGATCATTCCCTTTCGTGGGGGGTATACGACACGGTAACGAATGCATTCTTTTCCGTCAGTCAGCGCGCGAATGTTTCTTTATTAAGTTCGATGATTCGGGATAAGGAATCGGTATTTCAAAAAGATAACCGTTTTTATACGGTCGTCAAATCCCCAAAACGGCCTATTGCCGCTATCGTGTCGACGTCGAATAAACGTTTTTATGAAATGCTTTATCACCAGGCGACGTTGACGCTACCGCTGGGGATGATCTGCAGCATAATTATTTTGCTGGTGTGGTCTCGCACCCATCGTGAACTCAATTCTCCCGGGCGGTTACTGCAGCGAGCGCTCAATAAACGCCAGCTTTGTGTCCACTATCAGCCGATTATTGATATCAAGAACAACCAGTGCGTGGGAGCCGAGGCGTTATTACGCTGGCCTGGCTTTAACGGGCCGGTCATGAGCCCGGCTGAATTTATTCCGCTGGCGGAAAAAGAGGGCATGAGCGAGCGAATTACGGATTATGTTGTCGAAGAGGTATTCAGCGATCTGGGCACATTCCTGGCAATGCATCCGCATCTCTATATTTCGATTAACCTGTCGGCCACGGATTTCCACTCTTCACGGCTGATCGCCATGATTTCGGACAAGGCCCGACACTACGCCGTGCGTGCGCAGCAAATTAAAATCGAAGTCACGGAGCGCGGTTTTATTGATGTCCCTAAAACCACTCCGGTTATTCAGGCGTTCCGTCAGGCGGGTTACGAAGTGGCGATTGATGATTTTGGAACGGGTTACTCTAACCTGCACAACCTTTATTCGCTGAATGTCGATATTCTGAAAATCGACAAATCCTTTATCGACACCCTAACAACCAACAGCACCAGCCACCTTATCGCCGAGCATATTATTGAGATGGCACAAAGCCTGCGGCTTAAAACCATTGCGGAAGGGGTGGAAACGGCAGAGCAGGTGAGCTGGTTGTTGAAGCGTGGCGTTCAGTTCTGTCAGGGATGGCATTTCGCGAAAGCGATGCCGCCCCAGGAGTTTATGACCTGGCAGCAGCAACCTTTGCATTGAGAGCCATTAATTCAACTGGTGGCGATAGTCGCTCGGTGTGCGGTCAAACTCGCGGCGAAACACGCGGGAAAAGGTTTGTTGCGACACATATCCCAGATCCATCGCGATATCAAAAATGGGCCGCTGCGTTGAGCGTAAGGCCTGCGCCGCCAGCAGCAGTCTGCGCTGACGAATGTACTCACCCAGCGTCTGGTGCATAACGGTACGGAACATTCTCTGTAAATACCATTTCGAATAGCCGGATTTTTTAGCGACCACATCAATGTTCAACGGTTGGTCGATATGTTCATCAATCCATTCAATAAGTGTCTGAATAATTTGCTGATGCGACATAAGGTTGCCCCTCTGTAGATACAACTGCCCTGGTTGATTCGTCGTTTTCTCTGCGGGCGAGTATAATTCCTCAAGTTAACTTGAGGTAAAGAGGTTTTATGGAAAAGAGATTGCCGCGAATTAAAGCGTTGTTAACCCCCGGCGAAGTGGCGAAGCGAAGCGGCGTTGCGGTGTCGGCGCTCCACTTCTATGAAAGCAAAGGGTTAATTAAAAGCATCCGAAACGCCGGAAACCAGCGACGCTACACGCGTGATGTGCTCCGTTATGTCGCGATTATCAAAATTGCCCAACGAATCGGAATCCCCCTGGCCACCATCGGCGATGCGTTCGGCGTGCTGCCGGAAGGGCACTCTCTCAGCCCGAAAGAGTGGAAAGAGCTTTCCTCTCAGTGGCGTGAAGAGCTGGATCGACGCATTCACACGCTAGTAGCGCTGCGTGATGAACTGGACGGATGTATTGGCTGCGGCTGTTTGTCGCGCAGTGATTGTCCATTGCGTAACCCGGGCGACAGGCTGGGTGAGCAGGGGACAGGGGCGCGGTTGCTGGAGGAAGACTGAGATCCGGCGGAAAACCGCACCTCATACCGCACCTCATAAAGAACTAAAGCGCCACAAAAGGGCGCTTTAGTTTTTCCCGGTCTTTGTCTTTCACTCTATCCCGCTGGTTCACGGGAGGGTTTCCCCCGACATCAGCACCCCTCATGTCGAGCGTGTTGGGGAGGTTCCGGATTGTGCTGACACTTTAATTCTATGCAAGACCCGTCTTTTCGCCAGTCGGTCAGGCCATTTTTTAGGCGAATTTTTTTCGCGGTGTTGTTCGATTTTCTATAGTTAAAAAGTATGAATAAAAGGAGAACACAATGCTCACGGTACACCACCTGAACCAGTCCCGCTCACACCGTGTGATCTGGGCGCTGGAAGAACTTTCCCTGCCCTATGAGATTGTTCGTTACCAGCGCGAAAAGAGCATGCTGGCGCCTGAGTCGCTCAAAAAAGTGCACCCGTTGGGCAAATCGCCGGTTATTGAAGATAACGGCCTGATCCTCGCCGAGTCGGGGGCCATCCTCGAATATCTTCAGGAAACCTACGATCCGGAGTCGCGGCTTAAGCCTCTGGATCCTGCGCATAAGGTGCAGTACCGCTTCTGGTTGCACTATGCCGAAGGTTCGCTAATGCCGCTGCTGTTGATGAAGCTGGTTTTCAGTAGCCTCGGTAAGCCGCCCGTGCCGTTTGGTATCCGCACGTTGGGTAAAGCGCTGGGGCAGGGAGTGCAAAAAGCGTATCTCAACCGCCAGCTTGAAACCCATGCACGCTTTATTGAGTCGCATCTTGCCCATAACAGCTGGTTTGCCGGCGATACGCTCAGCATGGCGGATATTCAGATGAGCTTCCCGATTTTTGCCCTGCTGGCGCGCGGTGGCATCGATAACCTCCCGCATACCCAGGCCTGGAAGAAAAAAGTGGAGAGCAGCCCTGGCTGGCAAAAAACGCTGGAGCAAGGTGGCCCGTTATCGATTCCGGGTGGGGAGTGAAATGTAAACAAATTGCGCACAGACGATAACGTTTGCGCATCCTCTGTTTATTTCTTCAGCGTCATAAGGGAATTTTAGCGAAAAACGATAAAGTTCAGTTGAAAAGGGCGGGGATTAGGCTAGATAATCGTTTGCCTTAATTTGACCACCCGTTTGTAAGCGCGGAGCTAAACGTTTGCTTTTTCTGTGACGCCCCTTTCGTCGCAAATGCAAAACACGGATTTGACGTTTAGCTGGCAGTGGCGTCTCCACCATGCTTACGGACTTTCTATAAAAACTCTCAGGGGATGTTTTCTATGTCTACGCCATCTGCGCGTACTGGCGGTTCGCTTGACGCCATCTTTAAAATTTCGGCTCGCGGCAGCACCGTGCGTCAGGAAATCGTTGCCGGTCTGACCACGTTTCTGGCGATGGTTTACTCCGTCATTGTCGTTCCGGGTATGCTGGGTAAAGCGGGCTTCCCACCGGCGGCCGTCTTTGTTGCTACCTGTCTCGTGGCGGGCGTTGGCTCCATCGTGATGGGCCTGTGGGCGAACCTGCCGCTGGCAATCGGTTGTGCAATCTCGTTGACCGCCTTTACCGCTTTCAGCCTGGTTCTGGGTCAGCACATCAGCGTACCGGTTGCGCTCGGTGCCGTGTTCCTGATGGGGGTACTGTTTACCGTTATCTCCGCCACCGGCATCCGTAGCTGGATTTTGCGCAACCTGCCTCAGGGCGTGGCGCATGGCACCGGCATTGGTATCGGGCTGTTCCTGCTGCTGATTGCCGCAAACGGCGTCGGCCTGGTGATCAAGAACCCGCTGGACGGTCTGCCGGTGGCGTTGGGTCACTTCGCGAGCTTCCCGGTCATTATGTCCCTGATCGGTCTGGCGGTGATTATTGGTCTGGAAAAACTGAAAGTCCCGGGCGGCATTTTGCTGACCATTATCGGGGTGTCCATTGTTGGCCTGATTTTCGATCCTAATGTTCACTTCTCCGGGATTTTCGCCATGCCGTCGCTGAGCGATGACAAAGGCAACTCTCTGATTGGCAGTCTGGATATCATGGGGGCATTGAACCCGGTGATCCTGCCAAGCGTGCTGGCGCTGGTGATGACCGCGGTGTTTGATGCAACGGGTACCATCCGTGCCGTCGCGGGTCAGGCGAACCTGCTGGATAAAGACGGTCAGATTATCGATGGCGGCAAAGCGCTGACCACCGACTCCCTGAGCAGCGTCTTCTCGGGTCTGGTGGGCGCGGCTCCGGCTGCGGTGTATATCGAGTCCGCTGCGGGTACGGCGGCAGGCGGTAAAACCGGCCTGACGGCCATTACCGTTGGCGTGCTGTTCCTGCTGATCCTGTTCCTCTCTCCGCTCTCCTACCTGGTGCCGGCCTACGCGACCGCACCTGCGCTGATGTACGTTGGTTTGCTGATGCTGAGCAACGTGGCGAAAATCGATTTTGCTGATTTTGTGGATGCGATGTCAGGCCTCATCACGGCGGTCTTTATCGTGCTGACCTGTAATATCGTGACCGGCATCATGATCGGTTTCGCGTCGCTGGTGATTGGGCGTCTGGTCTCCGGCGAGTGGCGCAAGCTGAACATCGGCACCGTTGTGATTGCCGTCGCGCTGGTGGCGTTCTACGCGGGCGGCTGGGCAATCTAAGTTGTCCATTGATGCGAAAACGGGTGGCTCAGGCCGCCCGTTTTTATTTTCAGGACTCATCCCGTTGTCTTTTGCGTTACTCTGGGGAAGATAGAATAATCGGCACGACGCCTTAGGTTTGGCTTTTAAGAAACACAGCAAACAGGGAACGCATGGAAATCTTCTTCACAATACTCATCATGACTCTTGTGGTCTCGCTATCCGGGGTAGTCACACGCGTACTGCCCTTTCAGGTCCCCCTGCCATTAATGCAAATTGCCATCGGCGCGCTGCTGGCGTGGCCGACGTTTGGCCTGCACGTGGAGTTCGACCCCGAACTGTTCCTCGTGCTGTTTATTCCGCCGCTGCTGTTTGCCGATGGCTGGAAAACGCCCACGCGTGAATTCCTTGAACACGGGCGAGAGATATTAGGTCTGGCGCTGGCGCTCGTGGTGGTCACGGTGGTCGGGATTGGTTTCCTGATCTACTGGGCGGTACCGGGCATTCCGTTAATTCCGGCCTTTGCGCTGGCCGCGGTGCTGTCACCAACCGATGCCGTGGCGTTGTCCGGCATTGTCGGTGAAGGCCGTATTCCGAAGAAAATCATGGGGATTTTACAGGGTGAGGCGCTGATGAATGACGCCTCTGGCCTGGTTGCCCTGAAATTTGCCGTGGCCGTCGCGATGGGCACGATGATCTTTACCGTAGGCGGCGCGACCCTGGAATTCTTCAAGGTGGCGATTGGCGGTATCCTGGCCGGGTTTGTGGTGAGCTGGCTGTATGGTCGTTCGCTGCGCTTCCTCAGCCGCTGGGGCGGCGATGAACCGGCGACACAGATTGTGCTGCTGTTCCTTCTGCCGTTTGCCTCTTACCTGATTGCCGAACATATCGGCGTGTCGGGCATTCTGGCGGCGGTGGCGGCAGGGATGACCATCACCCGCTCCGGCGTAATGCGCCGTGCGCCGCTGGCCATGCGCCTGCGTGCAAACAGCACCTGGGCGATGCTGGAATTTGTCTTTAACGGGATGGTGTTCCTGCTCCTGGGCCTGCAGTTGCCGGGCATCATGGAATCCTCGCTGGTGGCGGCCGAGGCCGACCCGAACGTCGAAACGTGGATGTTGTTCACCGATATCGTGCTGATCTACATGGCGCTGATGCTGGTGCGTTTCGGCTGGCTGTGGACGATGAAAAAATTCAGCATGCGCTTCCTGACGAAAAAACCGATGGAGTTCGGCTCGTGGACCACGCGGGAGCTGCTGATTGCTTCTTTTGCTGGCGTTCGCGGGGCGATTACGCTTGCCGGTGTGCTGTCCATTCCGCTGCTGCTGCCCACGGGCGATGTCTTCCCGGCGCGCTATGAACTGGTGTTCCTGGCGGCAGGGGTGATTCTGTTCTCACTGTTTGTCGGCGTGATAATGCTGCCTCTTCTGCTGCAGCATATTGAGACGGGTGACTCGACTCAGCAGCATAAAGAGGAGCGTATTGCCCGCGCGGCGACCGCCGAAGTGGCGATTGTGGCCATTCAGAAGATGGAAGAACGTCTTGCGGCGGACACGGAAGAGAACATCGACAACCAGCTGCTGACTGAAGTGAGCTCGCGCGTGATTGGTAACCTGCGTCGTCGTGCCGATGGCCGCAACGATGTGGAAAGTTCGCTGCAGGAGGAGAACCTGGAGCGCCGGTTCCGTCTGGCGGCGCTGCGCTCAGAGCGTGCCGAGCTGTACCATCTGCGCGCCACGCGGCAAATCAGCAATGAGACGCTGCAAAAACTGCTGCACGATCTGGATTTGCTGGAAGCCTTGCTGATAGAGAATCAGTAGTCCGTGCGGGCTGATGCCCTCACCCTGATCCTCTCCACCCGGAGAGGGTCAGGGAACCCAAAATCCTTCACAGCATTTCAGCCACGCCTGCGCGCTGTGCGATAAATAAACCCCTTCGCGCCAAATCATCCCTAACTGCCAGTGTAAATCGCTTTCCAGCGGGATCCAGCGCAGGGTGTTTTTATCGAGCCGTTCGCAAATCGGCTGCGGCAAAATCGCAATGCCGACACCTGCCTGCACCATCGCGGCCAGGAAATCCCACTGCCCGCTGCGCACCGCAATGCGCGGCTTCACGTTGTGTTGATTAAACAGCGCCATCAGCTGGCGGCTGAGGGCGAAATCTTCGTTGTAAATCAGCAGCGGGTGTTCTCCGAGCCGTTCGGGTTTCACCGTGTCGACCTTCAGCCAGTCACCAGAGCGGGGTACCAGCACGCACAGCGGGTGGCTAAAGAGCGGCAGCGTCGCCAGACCGCTCTCTTCCTCCACGGGGAGGGCGGTCATGGCGACATCCAGCTCGCCGTTGGTGACCGCCTGTTGAACCGTTAAGCCGCCAAACTCGGAAATTTTCAGCTCAACGCCGGGATAACGCTGGCGAAACAGGCTGATGGGGCCGGCCATCATCATCCCAACCATCGGCGGGATGCCGAGGCGCAGCAGCCCTTTTGTCAGGTGATTGATATCGCCAAGCTCCGCTTCCAGCTGGCGGAACTCCGCCAGGATCGCCAGCCCGCGTTCAAAGACGACCCGCCCGGTATCGGTCAGCAGCAGCTTGCGTCCGTCGCGGATAAGCAGGGTGCAGTTCAGTTCATCTTCGAGGTTTTTCAGCATCTTGCTGATGGTGGGTTGGGTGACAAACAACTTCTCCGCTGCGCGGGTAAAACTTTGCTGACGAACCACTTCGACAAAATAGCGCAGCGTTCTTATGTCCATGATTATTCCTCGGAACTATACCTTTGATGATTTTAATTCATTTCAGTCCATTACGTGCGCTCACTATACTGGCGCCTCGTCTCATTTTTGAGGAAAACCCCCATGGCCGTGGCGTTAAGCCGTGTTACGCCTGCCGTTGTGCAACGACTTCAGGTACCGGTTCAGGTACTGCTTTATGCGGGACTGTTTGTTTTCGCGGAATATCTTGTCAACTGGTTGCATCTGCCGCTGCCTGCCAACCTGGTCGGAATGGTGCTGATGCTGACGCTTATCCTCTGTCGCGTTATCCCCCTCAACTGGGTACGCGCCGGCGCGCGCTGGCTGCTGGCGGAAATGCTGCTGTTCTTTGTGCCCGCCGTGGTCGCGGTGGTGAACTATGCGCAACTGCTGAGGGTAGATGGCTGGCGCATCTTCGCGGTCATTGCGCTGAGCACGCTGATGGTGCTGGGGGCCACCGCCTGGGTGGTTGATAAAGTGTATCGGTTTGAAATCAGCAGGCAAAAGCATGACTAACTTCCAGATAAGCGTGTTGTGCCTGATTGCCACCCTGGCGATCTACTTTGCCAATAAACGGCTGTATCGCCGTTTTCACGCGCTGCCGCTGATGCCGCTGGTCTTCACGCCGATCCTGCTGGTCCTGATGCTGGTCTTCGGGCATATCTCCTGGCAGAACTACATTGGGGAATCCCACTGGCTGCTGTGGCTACTGGGGCCTGCGACCATTGCTTTTGCGGTACCGGTGTATGACAACCTGGCGATCATCAAACGCCACTGGATGTCGCTCAGCGCTGGCGTGATCACGGCCACGGTGGTGGCGGTCTGCAGTTCCGTCTGGCTGGCCCGGCTGTTTACGCTGCCCGATGAAATTCAGCGCAGCCTGGCCGTCCGTTCGGTCACCACCCCGTTTGCGCTGGCCGCGGCCAAGCCGCTCGGCGGACAGCCGGATCTGGTCGCGTTATTTGTGGTCGTGACGGGCGTCTTCGGGATGGCGGTTGGCGACATGCTTTTTTTGCGGCTGTCGATCCGTGAAGGAATGGCGAAAGGGGCGGGATTTGGCGCGGCATCGCACGGTGCGGGAACGGCACGTTCGTATGAACTCGGGCAGCAGGAAGGGGTGGTGGCAAGCCTGGTGATGATGCTCTCTGGCGTGGTGATGGTATTGATTGCACCGCTGGTGGCGTGGGTGATGTTCTGATTTCCCCGGCCGGAAAGGCCGGGGAGACGAGGTTAGTGCGCGCGGCCTTGCTCGACGCCCAGACCCGTTTGTGAGCGGATAAACTGGGCGCGGAATTTCTCACGCTCCAGGTTACCTTCCGGCGAGTTATCGGTCGCGGAGAAGACCCAGATACCAATAAACGCCACGGCAATGGAGAACAGCGCCGGGTATTCATACGGGAAGATAGCGCTTTCGTGACCGAGGATCTGTACCCAAATCGTCGGGCCAAGGACCATCAGAATCACGGCCGTCAAAAGCCCCAGCCAGCCGCCAATCATCGCCCCACGTGTGGTCAGTTTTGACCAGTACATGGAGAGCAGGATGATAGGGAAGTTACAGCTTGCCGCAATGGAGAAGGCCAGCCCCACCATAAAGGCGATGTTCTGCTTCTCGAACAAAATCCCCAGCAGAATAGCGACCACGCCCAGCACCAGCACGGTGATTTTCGAGACTTTCAGCTCATCACGTTCGCTTGCTCCTTTGCGGATAACGTTGGCATAGAGGTCGTGCGATACCGCAGACGCGCCCGCCAGCGTCAGCCCGGCAACCACCGCGAGGATGGTGGCGAAGGCCACGGCCGAGATAAAGCCAAGGAACAGATTACCGCCTACCGCGTCGGCCAGATGCACTGCCGCCATGTTGTTACCGCCAATCAGCCCGCCCGCCGCGTCTTTAAACGCCGGATTCGCCCCCACCAGCATGATGGCGCCAAAACCAATGATAAAGGTCAGGATGTAGAAGTAACCCATAAAGCCCGTGGCGTAGAAGACGCTTTTGCGCGCTTCACGCGCATCGCTCACGGTGAAGAAACGCATCAGGATGTGTGGCAAGCCAGCCGTACCAAACATCAGACCCAGACCGAGCGAAAGCGCAGAAATAGGGTCTTTCACCAGCCCGCCAGGGCTCATGATCGCTTCCCCTTTCGGGTGTACCGCCATCGCTTCAGTGAACAGATTATTGAAGCTGAATCCGACGTGTTTCATGACCATAAAGGCCATAAAGCTGGCGCCGAACAGCAGCAGGACCGCTTTGATGATTTGCACCCAGGTCGTGGCCAGCATGCCGCCGAACAGGACGTACATCACCATCAGCACACCCACCAGCACCACCGCGATGTGGTAGTTCAGGCCGAACAACAGTTCGATCAATTTACCCGCGCCGACCATCTGCGCAATCAGATACAGCGCGACCACCACCAGCGAGCCGCAGGCGGAGAGGGTACGAATCGGCCCCTGCTTCAGCCGGTAGGAGGCCACGTCTGCGAAGGTATAGCGGCCCAGGTTGCGCAAGCGTTCTGCGATCAGGAACAAAATAATCGGCCAGCCCACAAGGAAGCCGAGGGAGTAAATCAGACCATCGTAGCCGGAGGTGTACACCAGCGCGGAGATACCGAGGAAGGAAGCGGCGGACATAAAGTCGCCTGCAATCGCCAGCCCGTTCTGAAAACCGGTAATGTTGCCGCCTGCGGTGTAGTAATCATTACGGGAGCGCACGCGTTTCGAGGCCCAGTACGTGATGTACAGCGTCAGCAGCACGAAAATCAGGAACATGATAATCGCCTGCCAGTTGGTTGGCTGGCGCTGCACCTCGCCGGTGATGGCATCAGCGGCGTTGGCGGCAAAGGGAAGTGTGGCGGCAAGCGCCGTCAGGACTCTCTTCATGATGCTTTTACCTCTGCCAGGACTGCTCTGTTAAGACGATCGAATTCGCCATTGGCGCGCCAGACGTACACGCCGGTCAGCACAAACGAAATGATTATCACGCCAATCCCAATCGGAATTCCGCGCGTGACGCTGGTGCCCGCGTGCAGCGGCGTACCGAGCCAGTGTGGGGCAAAGGCAATCAGCAGAATAAAGCCGACGTAAATAATCAGCATGATGATGGAAAGTAAGAAGGCAAACCGTTGCCGTTTATCCACGAGCTCCCTGTAGTGCGCACTATTCTCTATCTGCTGACAAATATCGTTATTCATCAGAGGTCTCCAGAAGTATTTATAGGGGAGGTTTTTTTATTCCCTCTCCCGGGGGGGAGAGGGGAGATCGCGTTACGATGGCATTGCGATGGACTGCTTCTCTTCGAGCAGTTTTTCCACCACGCCAGGATCGGCAAGCGTTGAGGTATCACCGAGGTTGCTGGTGTCACCGGCTGCGATTTTGCGCAATATGCGGCGCATAATTTTGCCTGAGCGGGTTTTCGGCAGAGAGTCGGTCCAGTGCAGCACGTCCGGCGTGGCAAGCGGGCCAATCTCTTTACGTACCCAGTTGCGCACCTCGGCATACAGCTCTGGTGACGGCTCTTCGCCATGATTCAGCGTGACGTAGGCGTAAATCGCCTGGCCTTTAATGTTGTGTGGGATCCCGACGACGGCGGCTTCGGCGATCTTCGGATGAGATACCAGCGCGGATTCAATCTCCGCGGTACCCAGACGGTGGCCGGAGACGTTAAGCACGTCGTCCACGCGCCCGGTTATCCAGTAATAACCGTCCTCGTCACGCCGGGCGCCGTCACCGCTAAAGTACATGTTTTTAAAGGTCGAGAAGTAGGTCTGCTCAAAGCGCTCGTGGTCGCCGAACAGGGTACGCGCCTGGCCCGGCCAGGAATCGGTGATTACCAGATTGCCTTCGGTGGCTCCGTCCAGCGGATTGCCTTCGTTATCCACCAGCGCAGGTTGTACGCCGAAGAACGGTTGAGTTGCTGAACCGGCTTTTAACTGCGTCGCACCCGGCATAGGGGTGATCATAAAGCCACCGGTTTCGGTCTGCCACCAGGTGTCCATCACCGGGCATTTTTCGTTGCCGATTTTCTTCCAGTACCACTCCCAGGCTTCCGGGTTGATGGGCTCGCCAACGGAACCGAGGATGCGCAGCGAAGAGCGGTCAGTGCCTTCAATGGCCTTATCGCCTTCCGCCATTAATGCGCGGATCGCCGTTGGGGCGGTATAGAGAATATTGACCTTGTGTTTGTCGACCACCTGACACATGCGCGCCGGCGTTGGCCAGTTCGGTACGCCTTCAAACATCAGCGTAGTGGCACCACAGGCCAGCGGGCCGTAAAGCAGGTAGCTGTGACCGGTGACCCAGCCTACGTCGGCAGTACACCAGTAAATGTCGCCCGGATGGTAGTCGAATACGTACTTGAAGGTGGTAGCGGCATAGACCAGATAGCCGCCGGTGGTGTGCAACACGCCTTTCGGTTTGCCGGTTGAGCCGGAGGTGTAAAGAATAAACAGCGGGTCTTCCGCGTTCATCTCTTCCGGCTGATGCTGATCGCTGGCTTTTTCAATCAGATCGCTCCACCACAGGTCGCGTCCTTCGTTCCAGTCGATCTTGCCACCGGTACGCTTGAGGACGATGACGTTGCTGACGGTTTTCACGTTCGGATTTTTCAGCGCTTCATCGACGTTTTTCTTCAGGGGAATGCCACGGCCAGCGCGCACGCCTTCATCGGCCGTGATCACCAGTTTCGAGCTGGAATCGACAATACGTCCGGCTACCGCTTCCGGTGAGAAGCCGCCAAAAATCACCGAGTGAATCGCACCGATGCGCGCGCAGGCCAGCATGGCTACTGCCGCTTCAGGCACCATTGGCATATAGATAGCCACCACGTCGCCTTTTTTAATGCCCCTTTCCAGCAGAACGTTGGCAAAGCGGCACACGTCGCGGTGCAGTTCTTTATAAGTAATGTGTTTGCTTTGAGAGGCGTCGTCACCCTCCCAGATAATGGCCGTTTCATTACCGCGTTCGGCAAGGTGGCGGTCAAGACAGTTTGCTGCCAGGTTCAGCGTGCCGTCTTCGTACCATTTAATGGAGACGTTGCCGGGCGCAAAGGAGGTGTTCTTCACCTTCTGATAAGGTTTAATCCAGTCAAGAATATGGCCCTGCTCACCCCAGAAGACGTCCGGGCTGGAGACGGATTGCTGATACTTCTCGTGGTACTGCTCCGGGTTTATCAGGCAACGGTCCGCAATGTTTGCGGGAATGTCGTGTTTATGTACTTGGCTCATGGCTTTTTTTCTCCTTGTAAGATGTTAATAATATGTCGCAAAAACGTTAATAGTAGGGGCTTTACAAGCTTTGTTTATTATTTGGGCTACAGATCACGCATTGTTTGAAGAGTATGAAAAATGAGCGAATGAAACTTTGAAGGAAAATAATTCACCGTGCCGATTATTCACAATTTCCATTAAAAAAGCCTTTTTATAACAAAAAGTTATTGATGGGAATTGTGACAAACTCACGTCATGACCGCTTTTTGTAGCGAAATGTGCCGTTCTTTAAGGCTTGCGCAACATGCCGCGCAAATGATACTCATACGCCGCGTTAAAAAATCCCATAAACCAACGCAACACAATTCATACCCTTTCAGTATGTATCCATATTCATGCAGTTTATGTGAATAGGGCGCTTCATTGAGGAAGTCAGTTTCTATGAAAAACGTTAAAGTCAGCCTGGCCTGGCAAATCTTGCTAGCCCTTGTGCTGGGTATCCTGCTGGGTAGCTACCTGCATTATCACAGCGACAGCCGCGAGTGGCTGATTGCGAACCTGCTCTCGCCGGCAGGGGATATCTTTATTCATCTGATCAAGATGATTGTCGTACCGATTGTTATCTCAACGCTGGTCGTCGGCATTGCCGGTGTGGGGGATGCAAAACAGTTAGGCCGTATCGGCGCGAAGACAATTCTTTATTTCGAAGTGATCACGACGATTGCCATCATTCTGGGGATCACGCTGGCGAACGTGTTCCAGCCAGGATCCGGGATCGATATGTCGCAGCTGGCGACGGTGGATATTTCGAAATATCAAAGCACTACCGCTGAAGTACAGAGCCACGCGCATGGCCTGATGGGAACCATCCTTTCGCTGGTGCCGACCAACATCGTGGCTTCCATGGCGAAGGGCGAGATGCTGCCGATCATCTTCTTCTCGGTGTTGTTTGGTCTGGGTCTCTCCTCCCTGCCTGCCACGCACCGTGAACCGCTGGTCACCGTGTTCCGCTCAATTTCTGAAACCATGTTCAAAGTGACTCACATGGTGATGCGCTACGCGCCGGTTGGGGTGTTTGCGCTTATCGCGGTAACCGTGGCGAACTTCGGTTTCGCCTCCCTGTGGCCGCTGGCGAAGCTGGTGATTCTGGTTCACTTCGCCATCCTGTTCTTCGCGCTGGTGGTGCTGGGAATTGTGGCGCGCCTGTGTGGGCTGAGCATCTGGATCCTGATCCGTATTCTCAAAGATGAGTTGATTCTCGCGTACTCCACGGCAAGCTCTGAAAGCGTACTGCCGCGTATTATCGAGAAGATGGAGGCCTACGGCGCGCCGGCATCGATTACCAGCTTTGTGGTGCCAACCGGCTACTCCTTTAACCTGGACGGCTCAACGCTGTACCAGAGTATTGCGGCTATCTTTATTGCTCAGCTGTACGGCATTGACCTGTCTCTGTGGCAGGAGATCGTGCTGGTGCTGACCCTCATGGTGACCTCAAAAGGCATCGCAGGCGTACCTGGCGTCTCCTTTGTCGTCCTGCTGGCGACCCTGGGCAGCGTAGGGATCCCGCTGGAAGGTCTGGCGTTTATCGCCGGTGTCGACCGTATCCTCGACATGGCGCGTACGGCGTTGAATGTGGTGGGTAACGCCCTGGCGGTGCTGGTTATCGCTAAGTGGGAGCACAAATTCGACCGTAAAAAAGCGCTGGCGTATGAACGCGAAGTGCTGGGTCGTTTTGATAAGACCGCAGACCAGTAAAATAAAAAGGCCGGGGTTAACCCGGCCTTTTCGCATTCCTTCTCTGTCCAAAAGAGAGGGCCGTGTAAGAGACTTTACTCCCCACTCAACGCGTCAAATTCTTCACATCCCGTATCAAACCCTTCGGTACAGCTCAGGTTCAGCCAGTAGAGCGCTTTCTGCTTATTCGGCGTTATAAAGCCTTTCTCGCCCTGCTGGAACAGCATTCCGGCCCAGTACTCCGCGTAACCCGTACGCGAAAGGGAGGAGCTGCGTTTGAACCACGACGCGGCTTTGACGTCGTCCTGCGCCACCTCAACGCCGTTGGCATAAATCATCCCCAGCAGCATTTGCGCATCCACCGCGGAGTCGTTGTCGATATCTTCGGTTGCCGTTTGCAGCAGTGCGATGGCCTGTGGGTAGTCAGTTTTTCCTGCCTGGGTGTTGACCAGCACGCGTGCCAGCATAATTGCGCCGCGTTTACTGCCGGCGATAGTGGCCTGCTGCGCCAGCGCTTTGGCCTGCGCGTAATCGCCCTGTGTAAACTGGATTTGCGATAACAACGCCATGGCGTCGACATCGCCCCCTTTTGCTGCTTTCTCTGCCCACTGCGCGGCCTGCTTGCTGTCGCCGGAACTGAAGTAGGTATCGGCAAGGTAATACTGGGCGCGGGCGTCACCCGCTTCCGCCTGTTGCTTGTACTGGCTGCCAATCTCATCCGCGTGGACGAGTGACGTAAAAAATAACAACATCAGAAAAATTGATTTCATGGATTCTTATCATCTGGGTACACGCCGCGCAGTATAATCGTCGTCGCAGAAGAAAAAAACGGGCGCGGTAAAGGTGAATGAACATTTCCCGGTGTCCGCCGCGTTTCGTCTCACAATAATGCTTGTGAAAGAGGGCATTAGACGCTCGCGGGGGAGATTCTCTCACTGAATTAAAATACAAAGCCGGGTATTTATTTCGGTGCTAATGACATTATTGCTGCGGGGCAGCGTGCACAATATATATTGATAATATAAATAGCTTATTAAGAAATAAAAAAGGGGTGAATAAGTCACCCCCTTTTATTCATCGATTAATTAACAGCATTAACCCAACGCGCTTTCGCGCAGTCTGGCTTTCAGCTTGCTATATTCGTCAATCACATACTGTTCCGCGGCGTGCTGGTCAGCAATCGGCTCCACGCGTACGGCGCAGTACTTATACTCCGGCGTTTTGGTTATCGGGCTTAAGTTCTCCGTCACCAGTTCGTTGCAGGCACCAATCCACCACTGGTAGGTCATATAGACCGCTCCTTTGTTAGGTCGGTCGCTGACCTGCGCACGGGTAATGATGCGTCCTTTACGCGAGTGCACCCAGATCAGGGCTTCATCTTCAATGCCCAGACGCTCTGCGTCAGCGGTGTTGATCTGCGCATAGCCCGGTTCATCCGCCAGTGCCGCCAGCGCAGCACAGTTACCGGTCATTGAGCGACAGGAGTAGTGGCCCACTTCACGCACGGTAGAGAGCACCATCGGATACTCATCGGTGAGTTTATCGATTGGCGCGACCCAGTCGCAGGTGAAGAACTGCGCCAGTCCGTTCGGGGTGTCGAACTTCTCTTTAAAGAGATACGACGTGCCCTGATCGGCCTCTGACTCATCGCGGCATGGCCACTGAATATACCCCAGCTCACCCATTTTCTCATAGGTGGCACCGGTGAAGTCCGGACACAGTTTGCGCAACTCGTCCCAGATTTCCTGGGTGTTGTTGTAGTGCATCGGATAACCCATGCGGGTAGCGATTTCGCTGATGATCTGCCAGTCGGTTTTCAGATCCCACTTCGGCTCCACCGCTTTGAAGAAGCGCTGGAAGCCGCGGTCTGCCGCCGTGTAAACACCTTCATGCTCGCCCCATGACGTTGACGGTAAAATCACATCCGCCGCCGCCGCGGTTTTGGTCATAAAGATGTCCTGGACAATCACCAGTTCGAGATCCTCAAAGCCTTTACGCACCGCTGACAGCTCGGCGTCGGTCTGCAGCGGATCTTCACCCATAATGTAGGCGGCACGCACTTCACCGTGCGCCGCACGGTGCGGCAGCTCGCTGATGCGATACCCGGTATGTTCCGGCAGGCTCTCCACGCCCCAGGCCCTCGCGAATTTCTCACGATTTTCCGGGAACTTAACGTACTGATAGCCCGGATAGGTATCCGGCAGTGCGCCCATGTCACACGCACCCTGCACGTTATTCTGACCACGCACCGGGTTCACGCCCACATGCGGTTTGCCCAGATTTCCGGTCAGCATCGCGAGGCTTGTCAGGGAGCGTACGGTTTCCACGCCCTGATAGAACTGGGTTACGCCCATGCCCCACAAAATGGCCGCGGTTTTCGCCCCGGCGTACATCCGCGCTGCCTGACGGATCTCTTGCGCGCTTACGCCGGTTATCGCTTCAACGGACTCCGGCGTGTAGCCTTCGACAATTTTCCGATACTCGTCAAACCCTTCCGTACGGGTCGCGACGAACGCCTGGTCGTACAGATTCTCCTCAATAATGACGTGGCCCATCGCATTCAACAGCGCGATATTCGAGCCGTTTTTCAGTGCAATGTGCATATCCGCAATACGTGCCGTTTCAATTTTGCGCGGATCGCAGACGATGATTTTCGCCCCATTCTGTTTGGCGCGAATCACGTGGTTCGCGACGATAGGGTGAGAATCCGCCGGGTTATAGCCAAAAATAAACACGAGATCGGTGTTATCTATCTCGTTGATCGCATTACTCATAGCGCCGTTACCGACCGACTGGTGCAGACCTGCAACCGATGGGCCGTGTCAGACGCGAGCGCAGCAGTCGACGTTATTGGTACCAATAACGGCGCGCGCGAATTTTTGCATTACATAGTTGGTTTCATTACCAGTACCGCGTGAAGAGCCGGTAGTCTGGATCGCATCCGGGCCATACTTGGCTTTGATGGCGCTCAGGCGCGTGGCGACATAATCCAGCGCCTCGCTCCAGGAGACGGCTTCCAGCTTGCCACCGCGCTCGCGGCGGATCATAGGGGTTTTCAGGCGTGGGGTAAGGATTTGGGTATCGTTAATAAAATCCCAGCCGTAGTAGCCTTTCAGGCACAGCGTGCCCTGGTTGGTTTTCCCCTGGGCGGCCTCCGCCCGGACGATTTTGCCGTTATCGACCACCAGGTTGATCTTGCAACCCGAGGCACAATAAGGGCAAACCGTGACGACTTTTTTCATCAGTCTGCTCCAGTTAATCAATGCTTACGCCCCACTATGCAGCTTCTATGCCATGTTTTTATTGTGGGTATCAACAGACTTTACGGCCAACTGAGGGGCAAAACCCTGACGAAAAACAGCCAATCGTCAAAATTGACGTGTCGAATGGGCAGTGGATGTGACATGGGTTGTAATTCCGTCATGTAAAAGTCAAATTGGCTGGAGCCGACGGCAGAATAGTTCAGACTTAACATAATCCCCTGATGGAAGCATGCGATGAAACCGGCGATTCTGGTGGTTGATGACGATACCGCAGTCTGCGAGCTGCTGCAGGATGTGCTGAGTGAGCACGTCTTTAGCGTGCTCGTCTGCCATAACGGCCAGGACGCGCTGAGTCTGGTTCAGCATGAGCCACACATCGCCCTTGTCCTGCTGGATATGATGCTGCCGGATATCAACGGCCTGCAGGTATTACTGCACCTGCAAAAGCAACGTCCGGAGCTGCCGGTGGTGATGTTGACCGGGCTGGGCAGTGAGTCAGACGTGGTGGTGGGGCTGGAGATGGGGGCCGACGATTATATTGGCAAACCGTTTAACCCGCGCGTGGTGGTTGCCCGGGTTAAAGCCGTGCTTCGCCGGACCGGGGCGCTGGCCGCAGACACCCCGGTGCCACGCGTGGCGGGCGTGACGTTCAATGGCTGGACGCTGGATACCTCCCGCTGTGAACTCAGCGATCCGCAGCGTAACCCCGTACCGTTGACCCAGGGAGAATATGGTCTGCTGCTGGCGCTCACCCAGAACGCCCGGCGGGTGCTCAGCCGGGAACAACTGCTCGAGCTGACGCACAGCGAAAGTGCCGAGGTGTTCGACCGCACAATCGATGTGTTGATCATGCGCCTGCGCCGTAAAATAGAAGCCAACCCGCATCAGCCCGTACTCATTAAAACCGTCCGTGGGCTGGGCTACGTCTTTGCTGCCGATGTGTCTCACAGCGAGAAAGCGGCTTAAATATTCTCTTTAATAAACAGCTGCAGCTCGGCCAGCGTTTTTGCCCCATCAATGGCGTTCGCAGCCAGCAGGCTTGCCCGCGCGCAGGCATGGGCCAGATAAATACTCTCGACCAGCGGCAACGCTTCATGGCAGCCGTATAAGAAGCCTGCGCAGAAGGCATCACCCGCCCCGACGCTGCCGATAATCTCTTCCCGCTCCAGCAACCAGGAGGAGATCCAGCGCCCTTCATCGTCCGGTGTTAACCCCCACGCCCCTTCCGGACAGTGGATCACCACCCGCTGACGCACGCCAGCTGCCAGAAGCTGTGAGGCGGCTTCCGCGATATGGGCAATGTGCGGGGCATCGTTCTCGTCGCGCATCTCCAGCCCGCTAAACTCGCCGGCTTCCAGTTCGTTGATGACCAGATAATCAAGATGGCGCAGGGCAGGGAGGACCAGCGGCTGATAGCGAGGGTCACCCTTTCGCGAGACCAGATCGAGCGAGGTTTCATACCCCTGATCGCGCATCTGGGCCAGCAGCCGTGCGCTGCGGGTGCCGTACTCGTCATCGGGCATATCCAGGCTGTCGAGCAGTAACAGGTAGCCGAGATGGAAAATCTTCATTGCGCCGTCGAGGCGGTCGAAGGCGGGCAGATCCAGAAGACGGTTGGCGCCCGGGGAGTGGAAAAAAGTGCGCTGCCCGCTGGGGTCGGTCATAACCTGCGACATAGAGGTTGGCGCAAAGGTCGTGCGCTGCACCCGCTGGCGGTTGACGTGATACTGGTCGAGCATCGCCAGGATGTAATCGCCGTCGCTATCTTCGCCAATCAGGCCGACGGCCTGCAGCGGCAGGCCAACGTGCATTTTGGCCAGCGTCAGCAGGACGTTCAGCGGCGCACCGCCGGTTGAACGTTCGCTGTGGGTAATTTCCGCCAGCCAGCCGCGCTCCGGCCATTGCACAATCTGGTGGACGTGATCCACCAGCATATTGCCGGCGGCGATAATCCCTTTACGTTCCATTATGCCTGCCCCGCGCTGCCAAAGATGCGCATTTGCGCGGCGACCGTATCGGTAATCGCCTCTTCTATACCCAGCAACAGTTCTGCAAATTCATCGTACAGAGGCTGACGTTTTGCCATCCGTTGCTCAACGGCGGAGAGCGCGGCCTGTGACATACCGGTATAAAAGTTGATTTTATGGATCCCCAGTTCGATGGCGCGACGAAAATCGGCATCGCTGATGCCGGAGCCGCCGTGTAAGACCAACGGCAGGCCGGTCTGCTGGCGAATGGCGTCCAGACGAGGGAAATCGAGTTTTGGCTCGCCTTTGTATTTACCGTGCGCGTTGCCAATGGCGACCGCCAGCGCATCAATGCCGGTGGCATCGACAAACTCGCGCGCCCGCAGCGGGTCCGTAAACAACGCTTCATCCGCATGGCCATACAACGCGCCACCTTCGTCACCGCCTACCGCACCCAGCTCCGCTTCTACCGATACGCCAACCGCGTGGCACATCTTCACCACCTCCCGCGTCTGGCGAATGTTTTCTTCGTAGCTCAGGGTGGAGCCATCAAACATCACGGAGCTGAAGCCTACGCGCAGCGCACGTACCACCGCCTCGAAATGCAGGCCGTGATCGAGGTTGAGCACCACCGGAATATCATGACGGGCGGCTTCAAACCTGACCGCTTCGACCAGCGACTCCAGGGAGACATACTTAAAGTGGACTTCCGCAATATTAATGATAAACGGCGAGCGTTCCTGTTTCGCGGCAGCAAACAGCGCGCGCAAAAAATGGGAGTCGAGAACGTTAAACGCGCCGAGCGCGTAGCGGTGTTTCCTGGCGTGCTCAAGACCGTCGGCAAGAGAAATCAATGGCATTATTTACTCCTTATTTCCGAAACAGGTTGTACTCGTTGCACAACACCAGCACCGCCGGTTCGTCTTCTTCGATATTGTTATAGCGGGCAATGGGCTGTAAAAAATGGTTATCGTGTTCATCGTCATTCACCGATGACACTTCCCCCACCAGTACGTCGCCAAAACCGCGTTCGCCCCAGAAACTGTGGTACAGGCCGGGGGTGAGGCAGATGCTGTCCCCGGGTTGCAGGCGTAACTGACTGCCGGGCGCGTGGGTTTGCAGACAGCCGTCGAGGGTAACGGTCACGTCGGTATTTTCAGGTTCTTGATGTGCATCGGCATTCCATAACTCGACGATCAGGTTTCCGCCGCCACGGTTGATGATGTCTTCCCGTTTACGCCAGTGAAAATGCATGGGCGTCACCTGACCATCCCGGACGTGCATGATTTTTTCGGCATAGCACTTTTCATAGGGCACGCCGTTCGGTGAGCCATTGCGCAGGGTAAAGAGCGTTAGCCCCTGTGCGGCAAAATGGTCGCCGCCGAATGCCGTTACGTCCCAGCCAAGCCTGAGATCAAACACTTCCTGCCAGGCGGCCGGATCAAGCTGCTGCCATTTCGTCGGCGGAAAACTGGCAAAGGGAGGGAGATGCACGTCGTGCATGGAGAAGAACTGCCGCGTGTGGCCAAGGATTTCATTGATTTCGGAGCGTTTCATGGGGCCCCCTGGACGCTATGTCAGGCCTCACCCCAACTCTCCCGCGAAGAGAAGATCAGGGTGAGGGCATCAAACCGCACTACATCACTTCACTGTCCACCCCTTATAGGATCCGACGTTCTTTTTATCGATCATCGTCACCGGGATCAGCACAGGCTCTTTAGGCGCAGGTTTGCCCTGCAGAATGTCATAGCCGATCTCAACCGCTTTTGCCGCCATTACCTGCGGATCCTGAGCCGGCGTCGCGACAAACAGGGAGTTTTCACGCTTAAGCGCTTCCTCGCCGTCCGGGCTGCCGTCTACGCCAACGATAAAGAATTCATTGCGTTGGGCCTGTTTTGCTGCCAGATCGGCACCGATCGCCGTCGGATCGTTAATCGCGAACACGCCGTCGATCTTCGGATTGGCCGCCAGCAGTGAGGTCATCACTTCCAGACCGCCTTCACGGCTACCTTTGGCGTTCTGGTTATCAGAGAGCACCTTGATATCCGGATGTTTTTTGAACTCGGTCTGGCAGCCTTCGACGCGGTTTTGCACCGCGGACACTGGCGGCCCGTTGATGATGACCACGTTGCCTTTGCCTTTCAGGCGGTCAGTAATGTATTTACAGGCCATTTCCCCCGCCTGGGTGTTATCGGAGGTGATGGTGGCATCCGCCCCTTCCGCCGCGACGTCAACCGCGACAACCACGATCCCGGCCTCTTTCGCGCGTTTAACCGCCGGGCCGATCCCTTTGGAATCCGCGGCGTTAAGGATGATCATGTCCACTTTGGCCGCAATAAAGTTGTCTATCTGCGCCACCTGCTGGCCGAGATCGTAACCGCTGGAGACCAGCGTCACTTTGACGTTATCCCCCGCCAGTTTGCGCGCTTCCAGCTCGGCACCTTTGGTGATCTGCACGAAGAATGGGTTGGCCAGGTCGCCCACCGTCACGCCGATGGACTTCAGATCTTTCGCCTGCGCAAACGGCGTTGCGGCAAGCAGCGCGCCAGCACAGAGCGCGGTCACTAACGGTTTCAAACGCATCTTCTCTTCCTCGCTTGTAGGGTATTGTTGTTATGCACTTTGATGGTGTCGGGTACGGTATTTGTCGATCAGCACCGCTATGATGATCACCGCCCCTTTGATCACCAGTTGCCAGAAGTAGGAGACGCCCATCAGCGTCATGCCGTTGTTAAGCGTGGCGATGATCAGCGCCCCCACCAGCGTGCCGGTGATCGTGCCGATCCCGCCAACAAAGCTGGTACCGCCGAGGATCACCGCCGCAATCGCATCCAGCTCGTAGCCCATGCCCAGGTTGCCGTTGGCGCTGTAGAGACGCGAGGCACTCATCACGCCGCCCAGGCCCGAGAGCAGCCCGCTCATGCCGTACACAAACAACAGCACCAGCCAGACCTTAATGCCTGTCAGACGCGCCGCCTGCATGTTGCCGCCAACCGCATAAATGTGAACGCCAAGCGTGGTGCGACGCAGAATAAACCAGCACAGCACAATGACCGCCAGCGCGATCACCACCAGCCACGGAATGGGTCCAAGGTAGTTATTGCCGATCCACTCAAAGTTAATGTTGGAGTTAATGACGGTCGTACCGTCCGCCAGCAGATAAGCCGCACCGCGCAGTGCCGTATAGGTACCGAGCGTCACGATAAACGGCGGCAGCCCGGCAAAAGCCACCAGCGCGCCGTTGAACAAACCCAGCACAAGGCCGAGCATGAGCGCTGCCGGAATAGAAAGCATGGCGAACTCAGGTATTAACGACACCACCATCGCCGCCACGGCCGTGGTGCCCAGAATGGAGCCGACGGAGAGGTCGATCCCGCCGGTCAGAATGATGAAGGTCATCCCTGCGGCCAGCACGATGTTGATCGACGCCTGGCGGGTGATATTGAGCAGATTACTTTCGGTAAAGAAGTTAGGCGCGATAAAACCAAATACCGCCACAATCAGGATCAAGATGGGCAAAATGCCGACCGTCTGCATCAGATCGCTCATCAGCATTTTTTTGGCAGAGGCGGACTTCGCCACCTGCTGCGGATGGGTTGAATTTGTCATAGTTGCACCGCCTGATGAGGAGAGTCGTTCACGCCGGTCGCCAGCGTCATGATGTTTTCCTGTGAAATTTCTGCCCCGTGAAGTTCACCTGCAATGCTGCCTTCACGCATGACATAGACGCGGTCGCTCATGCCGACGATTTCCGGCAGCTCGCTGGAGATCATCAGGATCGCCACGCCCTTGCGCGCCATCTGGTTCATGATGCGGTAGATTTCACTTTTCGCCCCGACGTCGACGCCGCGCGTCGGTTCATCCAGAATCAGAATGCGTGGGCCGATGGCCACCCAGCGGGAGATAAGCAGCTTTTGCTGATTGCCCCCGGACAGGCCACCCGCGCGGACCTGTGAATGCGGCACGCGGATGTTAAGCAGGGCGATTGCATCGTCAGAAATGGTCTGCGCTTTTTTGCGATTCAGCATGCCGAAGGTGGCGTCGCGCTCCAGCGTCGCCATGGTGATGTTCTCCTGTGCGGCCAGCTCGAGGAACAGCCCTTGTTCTTTGCGGTTCTCGGTGAGAAAACCGATCCCGTTGTCGATGGCGGCACGCGGGGAGTGGATCACCACCGGTTCGCCGTCGACCTCAATCATGCCGCCCGTGGCTTTGCGCGCGCCGAAGATCAGCTGCGCCAGTTCGGAACGTCCGGCGCCCACCAGACCTGCCAGCCCGACAATTTCTCCGGAACGCACCTGCAGACTGCAGGGGAGCACTTTCTTGCCGTCGGTAAGGTGATGCACGTTAAGACGCGGGCTGCCGAGCGGGATATCGCGCTCTTTGTTAAACAGATCGCTTAGCGGACGGCCGACCATCATCTTCACCAGCTCAGAGGCGTTCAGTTTGTCGCGCGTCAGGCTACCGACGTACTGCCCGTCACGCAGAACGCTGACGCGATCGGAGAGTTCATACACTTCCGCCATGCGGTGGCTGATATAGATAATCGCCATTCCTTCCTCTCGCAGGCGCAGTATCAGCTCGAACAGGCGATGGGTTTCACGTGAGGAGAGGGCGGCGGTGGGTTCATCCATCACCAGAATGCGGCTGTTGCGGTGCAGCGCGCGGGCAATTTCAACCTGCTGCTGCTCGGCGATGGTCAGCCTCATTACCAGGTCGGTCGCCTTGAAGTGCGCGCCCAGACGGTCAATCACCGCCTGCGCCTGTGCGGCCATCTCTTTGCGCTGTACCAGCCCCGCGCGCGACAGCTCGCTGCCCAGGAAAATGTTTTCAGCGACGGTCAGATTGGGGGCAAGCTGCATCTCCTGATAAATGAGGGTGATACCCGCGGCCAGCGCATCCTTTGGCCCTTTGATGTGAAACGGCTGTCCGTCAATCAGGATCTCGCCGCTGGTGGCGGTATAGGCCCCCGCGAGGATCTTCATCAGGGTACTCTTTCCTGCGCCGTTTTCCCCCATCAGCGCGTGGATCTCACCGGGGTACACCGTCAAATCCACACCCTTGAGCGCGTGGAAATGGCCAAACGTTTTGGCAATGTTGCGCATCTCCAGTACCGGGGTTCTGCTCATGGCGGATCTCCTTGAATGTCGATATCCGCACTTCATCACAGGTTGGTAAATGCAAAATGTCAGAAGCCGTTCATATTTGTCATAGTTATGAATAGTTAACTTACATCACAATTCCCCGCTTTTTCCCTCTCAGCAGGAGAGGGCCAGGGTGAGGGCATCACATTGCACCGGAGCTTACCGTATGCCATCACACCGTCCGCCCTTCTTTGCCAGCGCCCGTGGTCGCCTGCTGATTTTTAATCTGCTGGTGGTGGCGGTGACGCTGATGGTCAGCGGCGTGGCGGTGCTCGGCTTTCGTCATGCCAGCCAGATCCAGGAACAGGTGCAGCAGCAGACGCTGGATGACATGACCGGCAGCATGAACCTCGCCCGCGATACCGCCAATGTGGCAACGGCGGCGGTGCGGCTCTCGCAAGTTGTAGGCGCGCTGGAATACAAGGGCGAAGCCGAGCGCCTGAAGCAGACGCAGATGGCGCTGCGTCACTCGCTGGAACAGCTTGCCGATGCGCCACTGGCGCAACAGGAGCCCGCGCTGGTGGCGCGAATTATTCAGAGAAGTAATGAGTTACAGCAGAGCGTGACGGGCATGCTGGAGCGCGGGCAGCGGCGTCATCTGGAGCGTAATGCGCTTCTCAGCGCGCTCTATCAAAGCCAGAGCTATTTGCGCCATCTGCAGGACATCAACCGCCGTTACGCCAGCAACGTCCCGGATGCGCAACAGCTTATGGAAATGGACAGGCTCATCATCGCCGCTATTGAAACGCCCTCGCCGCGCGCCACGGTTCAGCAGCTGGATGCCGTGACGGCAACGCTGCCCCGAAGCGTGACGCAGCCCGTGGTGAACGCTATCCTGCCCGATTTTAATGCCGAGCTTCACAAGCTTGTTCCGCTCTCGACGCAGCTGGAGGAGAGCGATCTGGCGATCAGCTGGTATATGTTCCACATCAAGGCGCTGGTGGCGATATTAAACAGCGACATCAATCAGTACGTTGAACAGGTGGCGCAGGCCTCCCGGCTGCGTACTGCCCAGAGTCACCAGGAGCTGCGCTCCATCAGCGTATTTATCAGCGTGTTCGCCGTGCTGGCGCTGATCATCACCGGGTGCGCCTGTTGGTATATCTACCGTAATCTGGCCTCCAACCTGACGGCCATCTCCCGGGCGATGTCGCGCCTTGCTCACGGCGAGCAGGATGTTTCCGTCCCCGGGCTGCAGCGCCGTGATGAGCTGGGTGAGCTGGCGCGAGCGTTTAACGTTTTTGCCCGCAACACCGCCTCGCTTGTCCACACCACCCGCCTGCTGAAAGAAAAAACCACGCAGATGGAGATCGACCGCATCGAGCGTCAGGGGCTGGAAGAGGCGCTGCTGCACAGCCAGAAGATGAAGGCCGTCGGGCAGCTGACGGGCGGTCTGGCGCATGACTTTAACAACCTGCTGGCGGTGATCATTGGCAGTCTGGAACTCACCGATCCTGACTCACATGACGCCCCGCGTATCACCCGGGCACTCAAGGCCGCCGAGCGTGGTGCGGTGCTGACCCAGCGCCTGCTGGCGTTTTCCCGCAAGCAATCCCTGACGCCGCACGCGGTAGAGATGAAACCGCTGCTCGAGAACCTGCGGGAGTTGATGTACCACTCGCTGCCGGCCACCCTGACGCTGGAAATTGAAGCGCAATCACCGGCGTGGCCGGCGTGGATAGACGTCAGCCAGCTGGAAAACGCCATTATTAACCTGGTGATGAACGCCCGCGATGCGATGGAGGGACAGACGGGGGTTATTAAGATCCGCACGTGGAATCAGCGCGTGACCCGCAGTGACGGACGCAGGCAGGATATGGTGGCGCTGGAGGTTATTGACCGGGGAAGTGGAATGTCGCAGGAGGTCAAATCCCGGGTCTTCGAACCGTTCTTCACGACCAAGCAAACCGGGAGCGGTAGCGGATTAGGCCTGTCGATGGTCTACGGTTTTGTACGCCAGTCCGGTGGGCGCGTGGAGATCGAAAGCGCGCCAGGGCAGGGGACCACCGTGCGGCTGCATCTGCCACGCTCGACGCTGCCTGTTCGTTCTGCTGATGAGACCCAGGCCGCCGCGGCTGCCGTTGAAAATGAACGCCTGGTACTGGTGCTGGAAGATGAAGCCGATGTCCGCCAGACCCTGTGCGAGCAGCTGCATCAGCTGGGCTATCTGACGATTGAAGCGGACAACGGCGAACAGGCCCTGAAGATGCTGGACGCGTCACCGGATATTGGCATGTTTATTAGCGATTTAATGCTGCCCGGCAACCTCAGCGGCGCCGAGGTGATCAACCATGTGCGCAGCCATTATCCGCAGCTTCCGGTGTTGCTGATCAGCGGCCAGGATCTGCGTCCGACGCATAACCCGCAACTGCCGGACGTGGCGTTACTGCGTAAGCCTTTTACCCATGTACAGCTGGCGCAGGCGTTGCGCAAGGTGATGACAGGAACTGGCTGAGAGCCAGGGTCGCCGCCCCCTGAGCACCGTTAAAGGATGACGATGATGCTGTAATGAAACGGACTGCCTCATACGGCAGCGGACGGCGCAGATGCTGTTTAATTCTGGCAATCAGCGCGTCGCGTGGAAAATCGACCATATCCATCACGCCGCCGCCGAGGATCACCGCATCCGGGTCGAAGAGATTTACGCTGGTGGCAATGGCTCGGGCTGCATGATTTAAGAGCTGTATGACAAAGGGGTCATGACACGCTGAGGTAAAAATCTCGCCAATCGCGTAATCACGGGGCTGTTGTTCATACCACTGTTTCAGGGCAATACCGGAACAGACGGTTTCCAGACATCCTGTGTTACCACAACCGCAATGGCGTGACATATCGCCCTGCGGAATATGTCCAAGCTCGCCCGCGACCCCGTGTGCACCTGTCCAGGGCGCGCCGTTCAGCCAGATGGCGAACCCCATGCCGGTACCGAGATAGGCTGCCAGAACCTGCTGTTGCTGCAAGTTGTGCTGCATAACATCAAAAGAGAGCTGGAGGTTAACGTCACGGTAGAATTCGACCGGGCATCCCAGCGCGTCTGCCAGTTTGCCCGCCAGGTCCCGTCGGTCTGTTGCCTGTAATGGCAGGTTTGGTGTCGAGATAATGGTGCGTTTGTCTTTGCCGACCAGCGCAGGAAAACCCATCACCAGACCCCGACAGCGAACCTGATAGTGGCGAAGCCTTGCAACGATCATTTCTGCGACGCCGCACATGACGCCTGAACGGATAATGTCTGCTGTACGGTGTTTTTCACAGTGCAGCACGGCCCCCTCGGCTGTAAGCAGGCAAAAACGGATATGGGTAGCGCCCATATCCACTCCGGCAACGACATCAGGCTGTTTTTGCATGAGGAAGGGCCTCGTTCTTTGCCGAAAGAATCTGTCCGGCCATCAGTTGCCATGCGTCGTCGATATTCTCTGCGTGGTTGAACAGTCCTGACGTCCCGACGATAAAGACATCAGCCCCGGCGGCCATCAGTTTTTTGTAGGTGGACTGATTGCAGGAGCCATCGATCTCAATCTCATAGCGCAGCCCTTCACGTTCGCGCCAGGCTTTCAGCTCGGCAATTTTTTCGAGCATTTCCGGAATGAAAGGCTGCCCGGCAAAGCCAGGATCGACGGTCATGACCGTAATTTTGTCCGCCTTGTGAATGTAATATTTCATCGCTTCAACGGGCGTTTCAGGGTTGAGGATCAGACCGACTCTCATGCCATGACGGCGAATTTCGTCAATCAGGCGGAAGGCCTGACCGTTAATCGTTTCCGGATGCAGGGTGATGAAATCCGCTCCGGCCTGTGCCAGTTGACTAATGTAGTCCTGGGGGCGCGTCACCATCAGATGGCAGTCCAGCGGTTTGGTGGCGAGCTTCTTCACCTGGCTGACAAAGAACGGTGATAGCGTCAAATTGGGCACAAAGTGACCGTCCATGATATCGATATGGAAGTAGTCCGCGTGCTGGTCTATGAATTCGATCTGCTCTTTGAATTTCAGCAGGTCCATACACATCAGGGAGGGGGAAATTTTCATCGTCAATTCCTTACTTACTGATCAATCTATCGAGGGCGACAGCGGCGATAATCAACCCGCCCATCACCACCAGTTGGTAGTAGGTTTGTACTTGTAAAATATTGAGTCCGTTATTGATGGTGCCGATGATGAGCCCCCCAATCACGACAGAGAAGATGCGCCCTTTACCGCCAAAGAAGCTGGTTCCCCCGATAATGGCGCTGGCAATGGCGTAGGTTTCAAAGCCCATACCAGCCAGCGGCTCTGCTGCCCCCAGTCGTGCCGTTGACACCACGCCTGCCAGCCCTGCACACACACCGGAGATAATGAAAACCACCAGGATATGAAACTTCACGTCAATACCGGAGTAGAACGCCGAGTTCTTGTTACCGCCCAGCGCGTAGATGTTGCGTCCCAGCCGCATACGGGTGGTGAGGAACCAGAGGATCACCGCCACTACCAGCGAGAAGATCACCGGCACGGGAATACCTAAGAGATTGGCGGCAAAAAAGTTTACAAAGTCGAACGAGAAGCCGTATACCGAGTTGGCATCCGAAATCACCAGCGTAATGCCGCGAAAAATGGCGTTAGTGCCCAGGGTGATAATGAACGGATGCAGCCCGGTCCAGTTGACCAGACAGCCGTTGATCGCGCCTAACGCACCGCCAACCAGCACGCCGCCAATGAGCGCTGCCAGGAACGGGTCGACGCCGGCCAGCATGAGCTTTGCGGTCACCATCCCGGACAGCGCCAGAATCGCCCCGACGGACAGATCGATACCTGCCACCAGAATGGCAAAGAACTCGCCCATCCCGATCAGCACCGTCACCGAACTCTGGACAAAAATCTGAGTGATGTTGTTGGTGGTCAGGAAGTATTCCGACGACAGCGTGCCAAAGATGGCAACGATGATCGCGAGGATGAAAAAGGTGCCGTACTTGTCCCAGAACAGCGCGAAATTAAACGGTTTTTTTTCGTCCATATCGCGTTTCACTCTTGTGGTAATGCCCATGCCATAATCTCCTCTTCGCCCATGTCGTCGCGATTGGTCAGGATTTGCGTCAGTCGCCCTTCGCAGAACACGGCGATGCGGTCGCAGACGGCGATAATTTCAGGTAGCTCGGATGACACCATCAGGATGACCTTGCCCTCGTCAGCCAACTGGCGCATCACCTTGTAGATTTCGGCCTTTGCGCCGACGTCGATGCCGCGGGTAGGTTCATCAAAAATGATGACGTCCGGGTTGCAGCACAGCCATTTGGAAATCAGCACCTTCTGCTGGTTTCCGCCTGAGAGCTCAGTGATGTTTTGCTCCACGCTATGGCACTTTAACGCCAGCAGCTGGCGCTGCGTTTCAGCAGTTTTGCGCTCTTCATGTTCGCGAAACAGGCCCATGGCGCCTTTGTAGCCGCCATTTTTCAGGCTTTGGCTGACCGCCATGTTCTGAGCAATAGAGAAGTTGGGGAAGAAGCCGTTTTCCCGACGGCTTTCAGTGATGTAGGCCATCCCTTTTTTCAACGCATCCAACGGCGAGTGTGGGGAGATGGTTTTACCGTTGAGACGGATTTCACCGCTAGCGCGTTTATCCACCCCGAAGAGGCAGTCCATCAGCTCGGTGCGGCCTGAGCCGACGAGTCCTGCAAAGCCAAAGATTTCACCGCGGTTCACGCTGAACGAGATATCACGTACTTTTTTCTTGTCCCGGCTGGTGACGTTTTTCACTTCGAACACGGTATCGCGTTCGAGGTTGCCGGTACTTTCTTTCATCGCGTTAAAGCGGTTTTGCAACTCGCGGCCCACCATCAGGCGCACAATATCGTCGTTTGTGACATCACTCACCATGCCCGTGCAGACGCTGCTTCCATCTTTCATCACGGTAAAGCGGTCGCAAATGCGGCGGATTTCTGCGAGCTTATGCGAGATATACACAATTGCTGTGCCCTCTTTACGTAATTGATTCATGATCAGGAAAAGATAATCCACCTCTTTATTGGTTAAAGACGATGTGGGCTCATCCATAATGATCGCTTTAGCGTTGAGCATTAATGTTTTTGCAATTTCCAGCATTTGCTTGTGGCTGATGGATAAATTCGCCACCTTTTCATCTAAATCGACTTTCAATCCCACGCGTAAAAGCATCATTGCGCCGCGAATGCGCATCTCTTTCCAGTCGATCATATTGACGCCACAGACTTTTTTCGTCAGATGACGGCCAATATATAAATTCTCCAGAACAGTTAATTCATCGATAACGCTAAGTTCCTGGTAAATTATGCCAATGCCCAACTGTGCTGCCAGTTTATGATCGAGCTTGTCGTAATTTACCTCGTTGATAGTAATAGTTCCTTTGGTCGGTTCATGTATTCCCGACAATACTTTCATTAAGGTTGATTTACCGGCGCCATTCTCCCCTAATAACGCATGAATCTCGTGGGGATAAATAGTTAAATCAACCGACGTTAATGCGTGAACCGGACCAAAGGATTTGCCGATCCCCGCCATTGAGATATATGGCGTGACCATGTTTACTCCTTATGTTTTCCCTCTCATCCTGTGGGAGAGAGCTGGGGTGTGGGCTTCTGACCGCACCGGATATCAGTTATTTCGTCACCAGAACCGAATCAACCAGTTTGAATTCAGGCGTTTTTTCTAGGGGGATCACGTTGCCGGTTTTCGCCGCATCCACCATCAACTTCAGGCCCGTGGCACCAATATCCGCTGGGTTCTGCGCGACGGTGGCGGTCATTTGTCCGGCATCGACCATCTTACGTGCTTCAGGAATGCCATCCGTGCCAACGACCAGTACTTTTCCTGTTTTACCGGCGTTTGCCACCGCCTGTGCCACGCCCATTGCCATGGTATCGTTTGCACAGTAGAAGGCTTTCAAATTCGGGTTGCGTTGCAAAACGTTGGTGGCGACATCCAGGGCTTTAATGCGATCCCAGTCGGCGGGTTGGCTGGCAACGAGCTTGATTTGACTTGCTTTTTTAAAGGTTTCTGTCGCGCCATTGCGGCGTGCCTCTCCCGATGCATTTCCGGCTTTCCCTTCAATAATCGCGACTTCACCGCCCTGCACACCGAGTTTATCAATGATAAAGCCTGCGCCTTTTGCCCCAACGGCTACGTTATCCGTCGTGACAAAACCTTCAACGTTACCGCCGGCTTTTTTCAGGTTATCCATATCGATTTTTTCATCGAGGTTGACCAGAAAAATGCCTTTCTGCCAGGCGCGTGAGACGGGCATCACCAGGTTGACCGAGGAGAGTGGGGCAAAGGCAATGCCTTTGTATTTCTTATTACTCAAGTCTTCAAAAAGCTGCAGTTGAGACTGAAAATCACCTTCTGACGGCGAAGCAAAAATATCAACACTTACCCCCAGGGTTTTTGCTTCATCTTCGATCCCTTTCTTCATATCCACCCAGAATGGATTGTTCAATGTTTTTAATACTACCGCATATTCTGCGGCAGCAAATGCGCTGGTAGATAACATTAAGCCCATAGCGGCGCCGCTGAAATATTTCAGATATTTATTCATAGCAGTGTTCTCAATGTAGGGTATATTTTTGTTGATCCCGTTAATACGGGATCAACCTTTTATCGTTACTTCAGGGCGCCAGGGGAGAAGAAATCCACAATAGCACCGGTTTTTTGCATGTTGAGTGTGGCCTGTTGAATATTCTGTTGTGCAACGGATACAAATAAAGCATCTAATAGTGTGAGTTGTAATATACGCGCGGAGGCGTTACGCCCTAATAAAGGGGTCTCTGGTGCTGGCGAACAAATAATATAATCAGCGAGTTTGGCAATGGGTGAATGATAGCTATGGGTAATGCAGATAATCTTCGCACCGTTCTTTTTCGCTAACTCTACTGCGGCTTTCACATCGCTGGTGCGTCCTGAGTGTGTTACCACCAGCACTACGTCTCCCTCTTTCAGCAGCGATGCTGACATCATCATGATATGGGCGTCCTGATAAGACTGGCAGCGCACGCCGATACGTAAAAACTTGTGCTGGATGTCGGCACAAATGGCGTTAGAGCCACCGACGCCGTACAGATCGCGCTGGTTAGCCTGAGCGAAGAAACGTGCTGCGCGATGAATTTCATCCACATTAACAATCGACTGGCCTTCCATAATGGTGCGAAGCGTAATGTTGAACACTTTATTAACCACATCCTGTGGCGCTTCATCAAAGGCGAGTTCAGCGGGGAGCACCTGCTCGGATTGAGAGAAGTAGTCCACAAGCGCTGCGCGCAGAGTACGAAAACCGCTAAACCCGAGCAGCTTGGCTACTTTGACGATCATCGCTTCCGAGACCAGCAGTGTTTCGGCAACATCTTTAATTGCCGGCGCACCGCTCAGGTTACCTGGCTGAAGCAGCCAGTCGACGATACGGCTCTCGTTGTCGGTCATCCCTTCCTGTTTCATACGCAGGTAAGGTGCCAGACCGATGCCATTAGGCAGCTCTTTTTCAAATTCTGACTGACTCATCGCTCTCTGTTGTCCTTAAAAATGAAGACGACACTATATCATCACAACCTTCCCGGGAAATATGTTGCCAACTTCACAGTATTTATAAATTCATAAAGTTTTATTGGTTGTGAAGTTTTTGGCTGTGTGTTGTTGCTTCATTCGTTGTAAATCAATTACTTAATTTCTTCGGCATTTAATGGCCTAAGACTTACAGGCAAACTTAACCATCAGGTCAGGGTTGAAATGCGATCCTCAGGGGTGTAGAACACGCTCAGAACGCGATGGTTTTGTGGTTTTATTGCACAACTAACCGGTCTTAAATCACAAAATACATCGCGTTCGTAAAGTTTACTCACTGAGAGGCAAATCATGAAAAGGATTGCGTTTGGTTGCGATCACGTTGGCTTCATACTGAAAGAGGACATACTGGCCCATCTGCGTGGGCGTGGCGTAGAGGTGGTGGATAAGGGCACCTGGTCGCCCGAACGCACCGATTACCCGCATTATGCCAGCGCTGTTGCGACCTCCCTGCTCGACGGTGAAGTTGATGGCGGCATCTTAATTTGTGGTACCGGCGTTGGGATCTCTATTACGGCCAACAAATACCCCGGCATTCGTGCAGTGGTATGTAGTGAGCCTTATTCTGCGCAGCTTTCAAGGCAGCATAACAACACCAATATACTGGCATTTGGCTCACGTGTTGTTGGCCTTGAGCTGGCAAAAATGATTGTCGATGCCTGGCTCAATGCAGAATTTGAGGGCGGGAGACATCAGGTGAGAGTGGAAGCGATAGGGGTGATTGAACAGGCGCAGAAATGAGATTCCTCCGCTACCCCAGCCAGCTGTTGTTCATTACCGTAAGGCCAGTCCACCTGCGAGTCTGGTCTTATGAAACGTTACTCTACCGCTCTGTTATTTGGTCTGCTGTCACTTACCAGCCAACTGGCTCACGCCGATGTTATTGATGAAGCCATTGGCAATATTCAGCAGGCGATCAACGATGCCTATAACCCCAGCAGCAGTCGCAGTAGCGATGACGACGACGATCGCTACGATCGCAGCCGCCAGACCGACAGCCGTCAGTATGACGATCGCCGCAGGCAACTGGAGGATCGCCGTCGCCGTCTGGATGAGCGTCAACGCCAGCTGGATGATGACAGACGTCAGTTAGAAGAAGATGAACGCCGGTTAGAAGACGATTACGATCGCTGATACGCGCGGTTTAGCATCCATACGCCTCGCCCTCTCATTCAGAGAGGGAGTGACCTAATCCAGCAACAACGTCATTCCGTCATATCCCGCCTCGAACCCGTCGGGTAGCGGGTTATCCATCATCCATACGTCGAACTGATGACTGATATGGGTCAGGATCACCTGCGGACAGCCGATGATCTCATTTAAGGCAATAACCGTATTCAGATCGCAATGGTTGCGCGGCGTTTCGTCACGCGGCTCGTGGCTGCAGTCGATGATCATCGCCTGCGGCCGGTTATTGAGCAGGAATTTTACCGTTTTATCGGGTAATCCGGCGGTATCGGAGAGCCAGGCCACGCGGCTGTGGGCGGACTCCAGCAGGTAGCCAAAGGTGATTTTCGAGTGATTCAGCGGCAGCGGCGTGACCCGCAGGCCCTGCAGTTCAAACACCACAAACGGCTCTACCGTATGGCTGAAATCCAGAATCCCCGGGTGTTTAAACAGGTCGTCACACCCCGACTCGTCTGGCGGACCGTACACCGGAACAGGGGCACCGACGCCCCAGCGCAGGGGGAACAGCCCCTGGACGTGATCCATATGGTAGTGGGTCAGTAAAAACTGCTGAAAGCTGCCTGCTGGCCAGTCGTCCATCAGGTGCGGGATACCGGCGTCCAGCAGCGTTACCGCATCGTTGAATTTGACTACCGCGCTACAGGGGCGACGGCGATGGTTATCCTGCAGACGCGCCCGGCGACACGCGGCGCAGTCGCAGCCAAACACCGGCACCAGCTGAGCGCTACCGGTTCCCGTTAACGTAATCGTCAGACTCATCGTGCACCTCTACAACAGTTTGGTGAAACGAAAATGGCTCTGCGTATACCCTTCACGCGCATAAAAACGGTGAGCGTCCAGGCGCTTCACGCTGGTGGATAGCTCTGTCAGTTCAGCGCCCGCCTGCCGCGCCACGTTCTCCGCCCAGGCCAACAGCTGGCTGCCCACCCTGAGACCGCGCGCCTGCGGCATGACCACCAGCTCCTGGATCTCGCCAATCCATCTGGCGTGGTGCAGGTGAAACTGCATATGCAGGCCAATCATGCCCACCACCTGGCCGTTTAGTTCAGCCAGCTGGTAGCGCATATTGTGGTCCTGCAGATTGGCAAGATACCCGGCGTGGAACGCCTGATGATCAAACTCACTCTGCTTGAGTTCGCAAATCAGCGCATAAACAATCTGCGCATCGTCGGCAGTGGCGGGGCGAAGCTGGCAGTCAGGCATGCTGTTTCTCCTTCTGACGGATAAGCGTTAAAAAGTTATCGACTGACTGTAGCAAACTTCCGTCGTTATTGAGGATATGACAGTTCGATGGGGTATAGCGCGCCGCACGTTCAAGCCGCTGCTCGATCTCTTTGGCGTTTTCGCGACCCCGGCTCTGCAACCGGCTGCGCAGCACATCAGGCGAGACCTGCAGACAGACCGGCAACAGCGCTGCTTCATAGCGGGCGCGCGCTTGTTGAAGGTGCGCGCGTGAGCCGTTGACCAGCACGTCGAACCCGGCGTGCAGCCACAGGTCTGTCTCGATGCCTATCCCGTAGTAATAACCGTTGGCGTGCCAGCTGAGCGCCAGCAGATTTTGCCCGGCGCGCGTGAAAAATTCCGGCTCGCTCAGGGCGATATGGTTCTCACTCCCGGCATTCGCCGCACGGGTGATATAGCGGTGCGCAACCAGAAGCTGGGGATGTTCCCGCTGCCGTAACGCGGACAGCAGGCTGTCCTTACCAGAGCCTGACGGCCCCATTAGCCAGATTAGTCTTCCCATCAGAACACCCGTTTTCCCTGACGCCAGACGTGGTCGATATGGATGTGCTCGCCCTTACGGTGAACCAGCACCAGATCCGCCCGTTTACCTTCAGCTATCTCTCCACGATCGTGAAGATTGAGTGCCGTTGCCGGGTTTTTCGTTACCAGACGAATCGCCTGCGGCAGCGTAAAGCGATTGTTTTCGTCAGCCGCGACCCGGAAGGCGGCGTCCAGCAGGCTGGCGGGGTAGTAGTCGGACGAGAGGATATCCAGCAGACCTAGCGACGCGAGCGCGCTTGCCGCCACGTTGCCGGAGTGTGAGCCGCCGCGCACGATATTCGGCGCCCCCATCAGGACGTTCATGCCGTGGGTGCGGGAGGCTTCTGCTGCCTCAAACGTGGTGGGAAATTCAGCGATTACGCTGCCAAGCTGGTGTGATTCGCGCACATGTTCATGCGTCGCATCATCATGGCTGGCTAAGGCAATGTTGCGATCCCGACACATGGCGGCAATGGAGAGCCGGTTTGGTTGAGACCACTGTGCCGCAAGCTGTCGCTGTTCCTCTTCATAACGCGCCATTTCCTCGTTGGTCAGCGAGTATTTTCCCTGATAATACTCGCGGTATTTCTCTATTCTGGCGAACTGACGCTGCCCCGGCGAGTGGTCCATCAACGAGACCAGTGAGACCGGTTCGCGGTCCACCAGCTTTTCAAACAGCGGCAGAGTGGTGTGATGCGGGAGTTCACACCGCAGGTGCAGACGATGCTCGGCGCGGTTAAGGCCGCGTTTTTGCGTCTCTTCCACGGCGTTGATCATCTTCTCGAGGTTTTCCAGACGGTCGCCGCCGTCGCGCACGTCGCCAATCGCTACGGCGTCCAGCACGGTGGTGATGCCGCTGGCGACCATCAGCGCGTCATGGCTGCTCATCGCGGAATGGGCAGGCCAGTCGACTTTCGGACGCGGGGTAAAGAATTTATCCAGATTATCGGTGTGCAGTTCGATAAGACCTGGCAGCAGCCAGCCTCCTTCACCGTCCATCGCTTCCGGGGCGCGGCTCTGGGTTTCCGCAAAGGCGCGGATCTCTCCGGCCTGGATCTCAATCGAGCCATCAACGACTTCATTTTCCAGCACCAGCTTTACGTTATTCACGATCATGCGAGCGTCCCCATCGGGTGCAGCCTGTCTGCGACGCGGGAGCGAACGGTGTCGTCGTGGAAGATCCCCACGATCGCCGCGCCGCGTGCTTTGGCCTGTTCGATCAGTTCAACCACCGCCGCGCTGTTCTTGCTGTCGAGCGAGGCAGTGGGTTCATCAAGCAGTAAAATCGGGTAGTCGACGATAAACCCGCGGGCGATATTCACCCGCTGCTGCTCGCCACCGGAAAAGGTCGACGGGGCAAGGTGCCAGAGGTGTTCCGGCACGTTCAGGCGCGTGAGCAGGCCGGCGGCTTTCGCGGCGCAGGTCTCGCGCGGAACGCCCAGGTCCAGCAGCGGCTGCATGACCACGTCCAGGGCGGAGATCCGTGGGATCACCCGCAAAAACTGGCTGACCCAGCCGATCGTCGAGCGGCGCACGTCCAGCACCTTACGCGCCGGCGCCTGCACCAGATCGACCCATTCATTGCCATGACGAATATAGATGTGGCCTTCGTCCGGCAGATAGTTGGCGTACAGGGAGCGCAGCAGCGTCGATTTGCCGCTGCCGGAATGGCCGTGCAACACCACGCATTCACCCTTGCTAACCTCCAGAGAGGCGCTGTGCAGGACCGGCAGGCGCACGCCGTTTTGCTGGTGGAGCACAAAGGTCTTACTGACATTTTCTACGCGGATCATGGGGGCCTCTTAATTCTGTAATACCGATGACACCAGCAGTTGGGTGTACGGATGGTGGGGATCGTCGAGTACGCGGTCGGTCAGCCCACTTTCCACCACCTGACCCTGCTTCATCACCAGAAGACGGTCCGCCAGCAGGCGGGCAACGCCTAAATCATGGGTGACAATCACCACGGCCAGGTTCAGTTCCACCACCAGGCCGCGCAGCAGGTCGAGCAGACGCGCCTGAACGGAGACGTCCAGCCCACCGGTGGGTTCATCCATAAACACCAGCTTCGGGTGAGTGACGAGATTGCGGGCAATCTGCAGGCGCTGCTGCATACCGCCGGAGAAGGTGGTGGGCAGGTCATCAATGCGCGAGGTGGGGATCTCCACATCGCTCAGCCATTGCTGTGCCGTGGCGCGGATGTTGCCGTAATGGCGTGCGCCGGTGGCCATCAGCCTTTCACCGATATTGCCTCCGGCCGAGACCTGCCGGCGCAGGCCGTCCATGGGATGTTGATGCACCACGCCCCATTCGGTGCGCAGCAGGCGACGGCGTTCGGCCTCGCTCATGCCGTACAGCGACCGGCCCTCATATAAAATGTCGCCCTTTTGCGGCGTCAGTCGTGCAGAGATAGATTTCAGCAGGGTGGTTTTGCCCGAGCCGGACTCGCCGACAATGCCCAGCACCTCGCCCGGCCACAGCTCAAACGAGACGCCGCTGAAGCCTTTGCCCGGCGCGTAAAGGTGGGTCAGGTTATTAACCGAAAGCAGCGGTTTCATTGGCTTTTCGCCTCGCTCTGTTGGCGGCAGAAGTCGGTGTCGGAGCAGACAAACATCCGTTTGCCCGTGTCATCCAGCACCACTTCGTCCAGATAGCTGTGTTTTGAGCCGCAAATGGCGCACGGCTCGTCCCACTCCTGCACCGTAAACGGGTGGTCGTCGAAATCGAGACTCTCCACGCGGGTGTAAGGCGGTACGGCGTAGATGCGTTTTTCACGCCCGGCACCAAACAGCTGCAGGGCAGGCATCATGTCCATCTTCGGGTTGTCGAATTTGGGGATGGGGGACGGGTCCATCACGTAGCGTCCATTGACCTTGACCGGATAGGCGTAGGTTGTGGCGATATGGCCGAAGCGGGCGATATCCTCATACAACTTCACCTGCATGACGCCGTACTCTTCCAGGGCGTGCATGGTGCGGGTTTCCGTTTCACGCGGCTCGATAAAGCGCAGGGGCTCCGGAATAGGCACCTGAAAAATCAAAATCTGATCTTCCGTCAGCGGCGTTTCCGGAATGCGGTGACGGGTCTGGATCAGCGTCGCATCTTCGGTTTTTTCGGTGGTATTGACGCCCGTCACGCGTTGAAAGAACTGGCGAATCGACACGGCGTTGGTGGTGTCATCAGCCCCCTGGTCGATGACCTTCAGCACGTCCGACTCGCCAATGACGCTGGCGGTCAGCTGAATGCCGCCGGTACCCCAGCCGTATGGCATGGGCATTTCGCGACCGCCGAACGGCACCTGATAACCGGGGATGGCCACCGCTTTCAAAATGGCGCGGCGGATCATGCGTTTGGTTTGTTCATCCAGATAAGCAAAGTTGTAGCCGCTTAAGTTAGTCATGTGCGCGCTCCCGTTGCAGGCGTTTCAGCAGTTCCAGTTCGGCCTGGAAATCGACGTAGTGCGGTAGCTTGAGGTGGGAAACGAAGCCCGCGGCCTCGACGTTATCCGCATGGGCCAGCACGAACTCCTCGTCCTGCGCCGGGCCGGAGACTGCTTCGCCGTAGTCCGGTGCCTGCAGGGCACGGTCGACCAGCGCCATCGCCATTGCCTTGCGCTCACTCATGCCGAACACCAGCCCATAACCGCGGGTAAAATGCGGGGCCTCGTTCTCGGGGGCGACAAATCCATTCACCATTTCGCATTCGGTCATGAGCAGTTCGCCGACGTTCACCGCAAAACCCAGCTCTTCGGGCACGATCTCGACGTTAAGGTAGCCGCTACGAATTTCCGCCGCGAACGGATGGTTGCGGCCGTAGCCACGCTGGGTGGAGTAGGCCAGCGCCAGTAAATACCCCTCGTCGCCGCGCATCAGCTGCTGCAGGCGCGACGAGCGTGAACAGGGGTAAACCGGCGGCGTGCGGGTGATGTCGTCAGGTTGCGCGCCAGTATCGTCTTCGGCCTTCGCCAGACCCTGTTTCGCCAGCAGGCTAAAAACGTGCGGGGAGGGAATCTGCTCTGCATCCGAGGTGCTCAGCTGGGGCGTTTCGCCGTTCGCCAGCAGGGTGAAATCCAGCAGACGGTGGGTGTAGTCATAGGTGGGCCCAAGCAGCTGGCCACCGGGGATGTCTTTATAGACCGCTGAAATACGACGTTCCAGACGCATTTCTGCCGTATTGATCGGTTCGCTCACCGCCAGTTTCGCCAGTGTGGTGCGATAAGCGCGCAGCAGGAAGATGGCTTCGACGTTGTCGCCGCTGGCCTGTTTCAGCGCCAGCGCCGCCAGTTCGCGATCAGCGACGCCGCCTTCAGTCATTACCCGGTCGACGGCCAGATTGAGCTGCTGCTCAATCTGGGTGACGCTGAGCTCGGGAAGCGCGTCATCACCCCGTCGTCTGTGCGCCTGCAAGGCATGGGCGGCGGCGATAGCTTTCTCGCCCCCTTTGACGGCAACGTACATCAGCACACCTCCACATGAGTGGTACGAGGGATGGCCAGCAGGCGTTCTCCGCAGGTGAGGATCAGGTCAATACCGAGCGGGAACGGGTGCGGGCGTTCGGTCAGTTCATGAATGATGCACTCCGGCAGCTGTGGCGCGACCATGCGCTCTTCGGCAATACCCGCCCCCGTGAGGCGCAGCATGCGGCCACCGCTCAGGCTTGATACCTGCAAAATCAGCGTGGCGCTGGTCTCCGGTGCCACCGCGCTTCCTTCGCTCAGGGCATTAAGCTGCTCGTGGCTGATTTGCTCGTCGGCCACGGCAAACACCGCCTGCCGGGGTTGTTCAACCAGCGGGGCGTTGGTGTGAAAGCGCAGGTTCTGGCTGGCGATATCATTCGATAACGCGCCAGAGAGCCACACCGGGGTGTCGTTGTCGGCGAGCGTCAGCAGTACGCTGGTGGTCGCCAGATTCAGCGGCAGCCAGCCCTGAGAGAGCTGATGCAGCGAGACGATGACGCCCGGCTCGCTCATGGCTTTCAGCAGGCGACGAAAACTTTGTTGGGCATCCTGGACGGCCAGGGTAAAAGCGGGTTGAAGCGTCATGCGTTATCTCCGCGAACGAGCGTAAAGAAGTCGACCCGGCTGGTGTTTATCTGGGCCTGGCGGGCGGCAATCAGTGCAGCACGGTCGGCTTCCAGCGGGGCAATAAGGGTTTCCATCAGGGTCTGGAAATGAGGGTGTTCCTGTAACAGGGCGTCAATCACCGCGCAGCGTTCGGCGTGTGGTTTGTCGCGCCCGAGCACGTAGCTGTAGCCCAGCGTGCCGCTGTTCAGGCGGATCACTGCGCGGGTGAGGGTGGCATCGCCGGCGAAGAAGCGCTCACCGGTACCGCCCATACGCGCCTGGATCTGCACCAGACCGATTTCCGGCGCGCGGATGAGGTCATATTCCGGCGTCAGATTCAGCGCCTGCATGCGGTCCGAAAGCGCAGCGGGCTGGCTGTGCGCCAGTACGCCCATCCAGCGCTGGCGGGTGGAGGTGTCGAAATGCATTCAGTGCTCCATGGTGAATTCGATCATGTCGGCGCGGGTCAGGCTGACGGAGTATTCCGTCGCGTCTATTTCGCCGTCACGGTGGTTGAGGGTACGTACGCAGAGCAGCGGAGCCATGTTGGGGATCTCCAGCACTTTGCTCTCTTTGGCCTGCGCGCGGCGGGCGCTGATGCGCGTCTGGGTACGTTTAAGCGAGATGCCCGTGGCATCCTGAAGAAAATCATGCAGCGAGCCGCTGGAGAAATTTTGCAGCACCGGCCACAGCGCCAGGTCGGCGAAGTAGTGGTCTATCTGGCACACCGCCACGCCGTTGACCCGACGCAGGGTACGCAGGTGGATGACATTGTCGCCCTCCTGAATGCCCAGCGCGTCCGCGACGTGGCTTGAGGCCGGGCGCAGCACCGACAGCAGTTTTTCGCTGGTCGGGTGGCTGCCCTGATCCAGCAGGTTCTGGCTAAAACGCGCCTGCGCATTGAGCGGATAGTCAAACGGGCGCATCAACACCAGCACGCCGACGCCCTGACGGCGCTGCACCCAGCCGCGCTCGACCAGCTGATCAATGGCGCGGCGCAGCGTGTGTCGGTTCACTTCATAGCGGTCGGCAAGCTGCTGCTCGGCAGGCAGGTAGTCTCCGCAGCGGTAGTGGGTGCGAAGTTCCACCTCGAGCTTTGCCGCTATCTCTTGCCAGCGGGTAGGGTAACTGGTCGGATGTCTGGATAAGTGCATACAAATCAAAGCCTCGCTTCTCAGATGAAGTGCTTACGCAAACGTTGAGACATAAAATCCAGCAGGCTGACGGTGATGATAATGAGCACCATCAGGGCGCAGGTTTGCTGGAACTGGAACCCGCGAATCGCTTCCCACAGCGTGACGCCAATACCGCCTGCGCCCACCATGCCGACGACGGTGGCGGAACGAACGTTGGATTCGAAACGGTACAGGGAGTAGGAGATCAGCAGCGGCATCACCTGGGGCAGTACGCCGAAGAGAATCTCTTCAATTTTGTTGGCGCCCGTTGCGCGGATCCCTTCGACCGGGCCCGGCTCGATAGCTTCCACCGCTTCGGAGAGCAGCTTGGAGAGCACGCCGGTGGTATGAATAAACAGCGCCATCACCCCGGCGAACGGACCCAGGCCGACGGCCACCACGAACAGCATGGCAAAGACCATTTCGTTGATGGCGCGGCAGGCGTCCATCAGGCGACGCATCGGCTGGTAAATCCACCACGGAACGATGTTCTCGGCGCTCATCAGGCCGAACGGAACAGAAAGGATGACGGCCAGGGCGGTGCCCCAGACGGCGATTTGCAGAGTGACCGCCATTTCGCTGAGGTAATCCTGCCACTGGCTGAAATCAGGCGGGAAGAAGTCGGCGGCAAAAGTGGCCATATTGCCGGCATCTTTAAACAGCAGCAGCGGATCCATTTCCGCGCCCTGCCAGGAGATAACGAGCACCGCAAGCAAAATGGCCCAGCTAAAAAGCGAGAACCAGCTGCGTTTCGGCGGTGGGAGGGTGATGGTTTGCATGTGTGCCCCTTTGGTCTGAATGCCCTCTCCCACCGGGAGAGGGCGGTAAGCGTTATTGCACCGCTTTATTCACGCTGCTCATGGCGCCGAGCGCCGCGGTCAGGCGGTCAAGGTCTTCGAGCTGAGCCTGAATCGCAGCCACTTTGCTGCTCTTCTCCTCCTCCTTCAGGCCCTTGTTGTCCTTCACGCCCTGCATCTCTTTAAACAGCGCCAGCTGGCGAATCGGGACCAGCTGCAGGTCGCTTGACGGGCGGAAAGGTGCCCAGCCCAGGCGTTCCAGAACCGTTTTTTCTTCCGGCGTTTTGCCGTAATTCATAAAGAAGTCGTACACCTTGTCTTTGGTGGTCTCAGACAGGTTTTTGCGCCAGACAATGGGGTCGCCCGGGATCAGAGGGGATTTCCAGATAACCTTCAGCGCTTTCAGCTTGTCCGGTGCCGAGGTTTTCAGCTTGTCGAGGTTCTCGGTGTTATTCGTGGCGACATCCACCTGCTTATTGGCCACGGCCAGCGCGTTGGTTTCATGGCTGGCGTTCACGGTGCGCTTAAACTCGCTGGCAGAGGCGTTGTTTTTAGCAAAGACGTAATAGCCCGGCACCAGGAAACCTGAGGTGGAGTTGGGATCGCCGTTACCAAACGTCAGCTCTTTACGTTTGGCGAGCATGTCGTTCAGGTTGTTAATAGGGCTGTCTTTATTGACGATCAGCACGCTCCAGTAACCCGGAGAGCCATCTGCGGCAACGGTCTGGGCAAAGACCTGGCCGTTCGCGCGATCCACCGCTTCCATGGCGGAGAGGTTGCCGTACCAGGCGATGTCGACTTTGTTAAAGCGCATCCCCTGGATGATGCCCGCATAGTCCGGGGCGAAGAAGGCGTTCACTTTGATCCCCAGTTTGGTTTCCATATCTTTCAGGAACGGTTCCCACTGAGGTTTCAGGTTCTGCTGTGATTCCGTCGAAATAATGCCAAAGTTCAGCGCTTTTTCCTGCTCCTGGGCGTACGCAGGGCTTAACAGAGTGCTTATGCTGAACATGCTGGTAAACGCCAGCGCGGCAACGGCTTTGTAGCTCATGTACTTTCCTCGGATCGGTTTTAATTAAGCAGCCTGCGCGTTCTCTTCGACGCGGTTAATGCTGCGGTAGAGATGGTCGAAACGGTCGTTATCAAACTGATGGCTTGGGCCATCAAAGAACACATGCCCCTGACGCAACGCGACGATGCGCTCGCAATAGCGCAGGGCGTAGTCCACCTGGTGCAGCGTCACCACCACGGTGATGCCGTCGTTGAGGTTGATGTCGCGCAGGGTTTCCATCACGATGCGAGCCGATTCCGGGTCCAGCGAGGCAATGGGTTCATCGGCAAGAATGATTTGCGCTTTTTGCATCAGGGCACGGGCGATAGCCACGCGCTGCTGCTGTCCACCGGACAGGGTGGCGACGCGCTGGTGGGCGAAATGCGCCATTCCGACGCGGGTCAGCGCCTGCAACGCTTCCTGCTTTTGAGAGGGGGAGAACCAGCGCAGACAGGTACGCCAGAACGGGGTGCTGCCGAGCGCGCCAATCAGCACGTTCTCCAGTACCGTCAGGCGATTGACCAGGTTGAACTGCTGGAAGATATAGCCCGTCTGGGCGCGGCTTTTGCGGATATCCCGCGCCAGGCGTCCTGCACGCTGCACGGTGTTGCCCAGCAGCTCGACGTGGCTTTCTGAGGTCTTATCACAGGTGATAAGGCCGCTTAAATGACGCATAAGGGTGGATTTACCAGAGCCGGATGGCCCCAGGAGCGCCACCATTTCGCCCTGCTGGACGGTCAGATCAACGGCATGCAGGGCCTTGTTGTGATGAAAGGTCTTGCTCAGTTTCTCGACGCGGATAACAGTTTGCATATGCTGGGCCTCACAATAAATGTGGCCTCATGCTGGCGCATCAATATGACATTTGGGTTAAGTCTCGGTTGCGGGAGTTTGAAGAGTTGAGGGGAGTTTGATGACAGGCGGGGGCAGACTGCCCACCGCCAGAAGATCACTGCTGTTGCTTAACGACGTTAATCATCCACGGCACGCCGTATTTGTCGGTGACTTTACCGAAACCGTGCGCCCAGAAGGTCTCCTGCCAGGCCATTTCGATATGGCCTTCCGCGGCCAGATTGTCGAACCAGCGTTTGCCTTCCGCCACGTCCTGGGTGTCCAGCACCAGCGTGAACCCGGCATACTGTGCTTTGCTGCCGGGCGGCTGCCCATCACTCATCATGATATCGCTGCCCGCAATGCGAACATTCGAGTGGGCGATCGCCGAATCCGGAAACTGCATGCCAGACGGACAGCCTTCTTCGCTGCTGTCGCCTTTTGGCATTTCACCGAAGGTGATTTTATAGAGGAGCTCTGCGCCGACGGCGTGCTGATAAAAGGCGGAGGCCTCGGCACAGTTACCGGCGAAAGAGATGTAGGGACTTAACGGCATAATCTATACCTCACGTAAGAAGAGCCCGTTAAGTGTAGTTCTCGCCAGCCCGGTAAGCGAAGCACCACCGGGCGGGTAAATCAGTTCTTTTTCACAAACTCTGATTTCAGTTTCATCGGGCCAAAGCCGTCAATTTTGCAGTCAATATTATGGTCGCCTTCTACCAGACGGATATTCTTCACTTTAGTGCCGATCTTCAGCATGGAAGAGCTGCCTTTAACCTTCAAATCTTTAATCACGGTGACGCTGTCGCCATCAGCCAGCAGATTACCGTTCGCATCTTTTACAACAAGCGTATCAGTATCGTGCGACGGCTCGGCGTCATTCCATTCGTGAGCGCATTCCGGGCAGATGAACATGCCATTATCTTCATAGGTGTATTCAGAATTGCATTTCGGGCAGTGTGGGAGTTGCATAAGGGTATCCTCAAAAAGTGCGTAACACGCTGGAAAGTGCCAGCAAAATGACGGCTGGGTGCCGAAAAAGGGGGCAAGTATAACGCAAATCCACACCGTTGTCGGTGATATTCTATTTAAAAAAAAAGCAAAAAGCGTGTCGCCAGTGACATTTCCTGTCAGTCAGTTAAGCGATGCTTACGGCATTAACACGGTGGAAAGAAATGGCAGTAAATATATCGAATATTTTATTGCAGCAAATTGCTACGCACCTCCATTTCGGATAAGGTGAAGCGACACATTGTTATTTATCTCCTGACTTCCCCGTCATCCATATCTTATGGCGGTGACGCATTACCTCTCTTTTTAGGTGGGTAAATAATGATGATATATCCTGAAGTTTCTTAAAAATGGGCCAGGCTTTTATCTTTTGGCTGTCATGCCAGAGGGGAAGCTTTACACGCCATGCAAGGATAGCGATTTATTTCTGATTATCTTCAATCAGTTATATTTCGGTGAACATGTTTTCCACACGTGATCATATAAGCCTGAACAACATAATTAAAACCAGTGGCTTAATAAAAGTAATAAATTTGCGTTAAGGAAAGGCTTTTATCATGCACACACAGACCATTTTTGAATTAAGCCAGGAAGCAGAGCGTTTGTTACAGCTCGCCCTGCAAAATCTTGATACGTTGAAATCAATGCCGACGGCGAAGCTGGAAAGCACCGCCGCAGCCATTACCGGTGAAAAGAACAACGTCTTACCTTTGCATTTTAGTGCGCGGGGTGTCGAAGCCCAGCAGGCTATGCTGAATAATGAATTACGGAAAATAACCCGTCTGGAAATGGTGCTGGCAATTGTGGGCACCATGAAAGCGGGGAAATCGACCACCATTAATGCCATTGTCGGAACCGAAGTGTTGCCGAACCGCAACCGACCGATGACGGCGCTTCCGACATTGATCCGTCATACGCCGGGTCAGAAAGAGCCGGTGCTCCATTTTGCTCACGTCTCTCCTATCGATGAATTAATCCTCCTGTTACAGAAAAAGCTCTGCGATTACGATCGCGGGAAGCTGGCGCAGCGTCTGGAAATTGATAAGGACATGATTACGCTGCTGGAAAGAATTGAAAATGGTGAGGCTTTCGAGAAGCATCACCTTGGTGCGCAGCCGATATTTCATTGTCTGAAAAGCCTTAACGACCTGGTGAGGCTCTCACAGGCGTTGGGCGTCGAGTTTCCGTTCGTTGAATATGCGTCCATCGAACACATTCCGGTGATTGAAGTGGAGTTCGTGCATCTCGCGGGTCTGGATGCCCACCTTGGGCAACTGACGCTGCTTGATACCCCCGGGCCGAATGAGGCCGGGCAACCGCATCTGCAAAAAATGCTGAGCGAGCAGTTATCACGCGCGTCGGCGGTGCTGGCGGTGATGGATTACACCCAGCTCAAATCGATTTCCGATCAAGAGGTCCGGCAGGCCATTTCAGTCGCCGGTAAATCGGTGCCGCTGTATGCGCTGGTCAATAAATTCGATCAGAAAGATCGTAACAGCGACGATGAAGAACAGGTTAAAGCGATGATCTCCGGCACCTTAATGAAAGGGAATATTTCGCCGGGGCAAATTTATCCCGTTTCGTCGATGTGGGCGTATCTGGCGAACCGCGCCCGTTATGAGATGACTACCCACGGTCAGCTACCGGATCACAAGGAGCAGCGCTGGGTTCAGGATTTTGCCGAAGCCGCGTTGGGACGCCGCTGGCGTACGGAGGATTTGGACGACATCGACCATATTCGTCATGCTGCCGATTTGCTGTGGGAAGATTCGTTATTTGAACAGCCGATCCGCAAGCTTATTTATGCCGCCTATGCCAATGCATCGCTCTTCGCCCTGCGTTCGGCGTCGCATAAGCTGCTTAACTACGCCCAAAATGCCCGGGAGTACCTGGACTTCCGCTACCAGGGGCTGACGGTCGCTTTTGAGGCGCTGGAATTGAATATCGCGCGTCTGGAAGAGGACATGGCTCTGCTGCATACGCGTCAGCGCGTGGTGAGCGACGAAGTGAAGCATGAAGTGGAGCAGGCGCTTAACGCCACCGCTGACTTTATGATGTCGCAGAATACTTCACTCCAGCAGGCGATTAGCCATGTGTTTAGCGCCCGCTCTGTTCTCGACCTGGCGGGCATCGAACCGCGGGATCTTCGCCGTGACGAGCCGCAGGCGCTGAAACAGCTGGTACTGGATGATGAAGGGCAGGCGCAAATTGCGCTGAGTAAAATCCGCTCCTCCTGCGAGCTGATCATGCTGGATGCGCAGACGAAGATCGGCCGGGAGCTGGCGTTACGCTTCGATCAACTGGAGTCGACGCTGGCGCGCTCGCTGAATGAAGCTATGCGGCCAATCGAAACGCGTATTAAAGAACAACTCAGCCATGCGGGTTTTCGCGCGCGGATAAGCTTCCCGGCGTTTCAGGCGCATCAACTTAACTTCAACACCCGGGCCCTGTTTAACGATGCGATTGCGCAGGACCACCGCCCGGCAGGCCAGCCAGCGGGCGCCGCGAGCATGCGTGAAACCGTCTCTCGCTGGCTGAATAACCCGGGCTGGGGCTGGGAAGATTATGTTGTCGCACGCACACGCTATGTCATTGATATTGAACAGCTGCATGAAAAATTCAAGCAGCATATCGACCAGTTCTGTGAACAAATCCGTAAAGCTTTGACCGCCCAGGTCGATGTCTCTGTTACGGCGGGGATGGCAACGTTCTTTGCGGAATTTTCGTTATGCCTGACCGGGTTACAGGAAAGTTTGCGTGATAGCCTCGCAGTACGTCAGCAAAATGAGCATTCGACCCGAGCGCTCAGCCAGCTGTTAAAGCAAAGTATCACGACTGCGACGTGGATACAGGAAGATACCCGACTGTTACGCGATGATATTCAAACCCTATTCGCGGCAGAACAACCATGACAACACAACTACTGGACGGCCCCGGGCGAACGCTGGAGTGTATTCATCCAAAATTTATGGTCGATCTGGTTCAGGGGGTAGACGCGGCGCGTCATCCCCACCCGGGACCACAACAGCTGCAGTTTCGTGAGCGTTTGACCCAGGAGATCATGACGCATACCCGGCTACGGCCCTGGGCGATGGCGGGTATGCTTAATGAAAATGCGGCGCTGCGCCTGGGGCTGGCGGAAAAGCTGGCCGGTATGCTTGACCCCGGGCACCTTGCGCTGACGCTGATGGCAGACAAATTGATTGCGCTGCGTCAGCAGACTAACCCGCGGGCCCAGCAATCGCCCGGCCTGATTCAGCAGTACGCTGAGCTTTCCGCTCATTTTACGCAACGAGCCGCCTATAAAGAGAAGGCGCTCTCCCAGCGAGGGCTGACGGTGCAGGCGGGTGAGCACAGTGAACAAATTTTTACCCGCTGGCGAGCCGGTCACTACGATGGCTGGTCGCTGGCCGGGCGTTGCTATGTCGTCCTGGAAGAGCTGCGCTGGGGTGCATTTGGTGATGCCTGTCGCCTGGCGAATGAAGACGTGGCGGCGATGCTCAAGGATAACTTACGCAGTATGGCGGCAAACTATCTTGCGCAGGGCATCAACGCTTCTCCTTCCACCCGCCATTTCTACCATCAGTGGCTGACAACGCCCGCGTCGCCGGGATTGATAGATCATAAAGACATGCTCGGCTGGCTGGGCGACTGGTGTCAGGCGGATAACCATCCGGTGAGCTGGTCGGTGACGCAAAGCTGGCACACTGTCGCGCTGGGTATGCCGAGGCTGTGCTCGGCAAAACGGCTTGTGGATGGGATGGTGGAAGAGATTTTTGGTGGCTGAAATCCCCCTCTCACCGGGAGGGGGAGCACCGGTTAGTGGTGTGTTTCAACAGGCTTAGGCTCTGTCTGAACCTCAGCAACATGTCCGACACGTTTTGCGTACAGTGCGGTGATGATGGGAACCAGAATCGCGGTCACAATCACGCTGGCTGCAACCAGTGCCGTCGCGGACGCGGCCACCGGTTCAAAAGCCGGGTTAATCTGCGCAATGATCACCGGGTTGGCCACGGCTGCACCTGCGGCAGAAGAGGCGGCGATCCCCGCCGTTCCGTTTCCTCCCCCAATGACCCGGTCGGCAATAATCAGCGGAATACCGGTGATGATGATCACCGCCACGCCCAGCACGATACCCAGCAGACCCGTATCGAGGATGACATTCAGGTTGATGGTGTTACCCAGCGCAAAACCGAAGAACGGGATCAGCACCGGCGTGGCTTTGCTGAAGAAATCACGCAGATCGTGATCCAGGTTACCCAGAGCAAAACCGATCAGGAAGGGCAGGATCGCGCCGATAAAGTGGTGGGGTTCAAAGGACGCCAGGCCAGCAGAGCCCAGAATCAGCATGGTCATCAGCGGACCGGACTCCAGAGACATCAGGACAAATGCACCTGACTCTTCTTTGGTGCCGTACTGGTTCATCAGGCTGGCATACAAACCGCCGTTGGTCATATCCATCGCAGAGACAATTGCCAGAACCGATAATCCGGCGAAGAATCCGGTCTGAATTCCATTCTCCGGAATGAACATCGCACAGATCATTGCCACTACCCAGGCCACGGCAATTTTCGTAATCACCAGCGTGCCGGATTTCCGTAATACGGTGCCTGTTGCCCGTAAATTAATTGAGGCGCCGATACAAAAGAACCAGACGGCCAGAATGGGAACGGTGCCCGTAATCATCCCTTTTGTGAACCCGCCAAAATAAGCGCCGGTTTCAGGAGCCAGGGTATTCAGGATAGCGCCCAGTACAAGCGGAACTAGCATCATACCGCCCGGTATGCGTTCAATCGTGGCTTTAATCTTCATAGATAACCCTCAAATCGTATCCCGCATGGCGGGCGGCAAAAACTAAAATAAATCAATAAATTCAATGAATTGAATGTCTTTGGGTTCGATGGTGTCATTACCCATGCAATAAAACTAAAAAAGCGATCCTGGTAAACGCGGTGCCACAGCACCGGGAACGTGGTATTCGGAATTATCATGCGATCATTGGAATGATGATTCAATTAAAATAAAACAGTGTTTTAGTTATCTGCATCACATATTGACGTAAACGTTTTAAACGCGCGGCGGAGGGTTAGAATTTATGTAAATCTGATGTGAAGTAATGGGGTTTCATTTTCCGTTGTCCGGGAAATAATGACGTGTGTGAGGATGTGTTTTTATGGCGATTGAGAACGTGCAGATTTGCGCTAATTGACAAAAACTGCAGCCAGCTGACGTAACATAAATATATGTGTGAAGTTGATCACAAATATAAACGCTGGTAGGGTAAAAAGGTCATTAACTGCCCAGGCAGGCGTCAACAGGTTCGGTTGTATCGACGTAAAACGTCAATGTAAGTAAACCTGCTACGCTTGAATAAGGCGATTCGCATGGAGCGGATCCCATGGTTCACAGATCGCATACGGGACTGTGAAACGGACAGGGCCGAGTCTACGAGGATAGCTATGCTCAGAAGGAAAAAAATCAAACCCATCACGCTTCGCGACGTCACCATTATTGATGACGCCAAACTGCGCAAAGCGATCACCGCCGCCTCGCTGGGTAATGCGATGGAATGGTTCGATTTTGGTGTTTACGGCTTTGTGGCCTATGCGTTAGGTAAAGTGTTCTTCCCCGGCGCCGACCCCAGTCTGCAGATGATTGCCGCGCTGGGTACGTTCTCCGTCCCCTTCCTGATTCGCCCGCTGGGTGGTCTGTTCTTCGGTATGCTTGGCGATAAATATGGTCGCCAGAAGATCCTTGCTATCACCATTGTCATTATGTCGATCAGTACGTTCTGTATCGGCCTGATACCGTCCTATGCCAGCATCGGCATCTGGGCTCCGATTCTGCTGCTGCTTTGTAAGATGGCCCAGGGCTTCTCCGTAGGCGGTGAGTATACGGGTGCCTCTATCTTTGTCGCAGAGTATTCCCCGGACCGTAAGCGCGGCTTTATGGGAAGCTGGCTGGACTTCGGCTCGATTGCCGGGTTTGTCCTGGGTGCGGGCGTGGTGGTGCTGATTTCTACCGTCGTCGGTGAAGAGAACTTCCTCTCCTGGGGCTGGCGTATTCCGTTCTTCCTGGCGCTGCCGTTAGGGATTATCGGTCTTTACCTGCGTCATGCTCTTGAAGAAACGCCGGCGTTTCAGCAGCACGTTGAGAAGCTGGAGCAGGGCGACCGCGAAGGACTGCAGGATGGCCCGAAAGTCTCCTTTAAAGAGATTGCGACGAAGCACTGGCGCAGCCTGCTGACCTGTATTGGTCTGGTCATCTCCACGAACGTGACCTACTACATGCTGTTGACCTACATGCCGAGCTATCTGTCGCATAACCTGCACTATTCAGAAGACCACGGTGTGCTGATTATTATCGCCATCATGGTGGGTATGCTGTTTGTGCAGCCGATTATGGGGCTGTTGAGTGACCGCTTTGGCCGTCGACCGTTCATTATTCTGGGGAGTGTCGCGCTTTTTGCCCTGGCAATCCCGGCCTTTATTCTGATTAACAGTAATGTGCTGGGTCTGATTTTTGCCGGTCTGCTGATGCTGGCGGTGATCCTTAACTGCTTTATCGGGGTGATGGCCTCGACGCTGCCTGCGATGTTCCCGACACACATTCGGTACAGTGCGCTGGCGGCTGCCTTTAACATCTCGGTGCTGATTGCCGGTCTGACCCCGACGCTTGCCGCCTCGCTGGTGGAAAGTACGCAGAACCTGATGATGCCGGCTTATTACCTGATGGTTATCGCGGTGATTGGTTTGATTACCGGTATTACCATGAAGGAGACGGCGAATCGTCCTCTTAAAGGGGCCACGCCTGCGGCGTCTGATATCCAGGAAGCGAAAGAGATCCTGCGCGAACACTACGATAATGTAGAGCAGAAGATTGAAGACATTGATGCAGAGATTGAAGAGCTGCAGCAAAAACGCTCCCGCCTGGTGGACCAGCATCCACGAATCAACGAGTAATAAAAAAACCCGCCGCTGGCGGGTTTTCTTTTATTAGCAGCCTGCGGCGATGTAATCGCCATTGGCACTGATGGGGAGTACCGTCAGGAACAGCACGGTCGCGAACAGGATCAGGACTATCCCGCCGGCTATTTTAAAGACCGGAACCAGCCAGCTGAGTGAAGCCCCGCCGCCAAACCAGGCCACCGTCCGCTCTCGGGCATAACGTACCGCCAGTGACAGGCCCATAATCGACAACGCCGTTCCCAGCGACATGGTCATGACCGCGGCCATCCCCCAGGTAACAATACCCAGCGCATTTGAAAACATCAGGATCATGATCGCCCCGCTGCACGGACGCGCACCAATCGCCAGTATGACGCCCAACCGGGTTTTCCAGTCGCCTTGCGCCAGATCTGCACCTACACCGTGATGACCACAACCACAGTGTTCATTATGTTGATGAAGGGGCGTGATAGCTGAGATAGCCATCCGGCGAGGTCGCAGGCTTTTCAGCGCCTGGTAAATGACAAATACACCAAATGCACCGATGAGCACCGCGCTGATCTTCTCGACGTACCAGCGGCTGGTACTGATATCCCCCGATGCGAGGTTAAACCCTACCGCCAGAATAAAGACAAAGAGAATGGCGCTGACGCCCTGCATCAGGCTGCCAAGAAAAGGAACGACCCGGGCGGCCCGTTCGCTTTCTTTATTTGTCGTGAGGTAGGTCGTCACAATGAATTTCCCATGCCCCGGCCCGATGGCGTGCAACACGCCATAGAAGAAGGCGCCGGTTAATAGCCATAACCCGCCGCTGTACTGGTGGTTGTTAAGCTGGAGCAGGTACATCACCAGATAACGGTGCAGGGTAATTTGCGTGGCAAGGCACCACTGAAGAAAGGTGTTCCAGTGCGTATGCAGGGTAAACCCGGCTAAGAGGATCGCCAGCAACATGATGCCTGCTGTAGGAAGGCGCCAGTCACGCGTCAGTTGTTGTGTGGTCATGGGGTGGCCTGGTGGGGGAATATTTGTCGCTAGTATAGTTGATCTTGCCTGTTAATCCGTAGGATCGCACAGAGATCCCGCCTCAATTGTGGATAAGTCTGTGCGTAAAAGGGTATAAAGCGGGGTTTTGCTGGGGAATACAGCAGTCAGTCATCTTTTTGCAACTTTTAGGTTGCGGCCTGCAGAGAACTCCCTATAATGCGCCTCCATCGACACGGCGGATGTGAATCACTTCACAGTTAACCCGGTCGGTTGAAGAGAAAAAATCCTGAATTTCAGGGTTGACTCTGAAAGAGGAAAGCGTAATATACGCCACCTCGCGACGGTGAGCTGTAAGCCGCGTCGCAACTGCTCTTTAACAATTTATCAGACAATCTGTGTGGGCACTCAAAGTGACATGGATTCTTAACGTCCTCGGACGAAAAATGAATACCAAGTCTCTGAGTGAACATACGTAATTCATTACGAAGTTTAATTCACGAGCATCAAACTTAAATTGAAGAGTTTGATCATGGCTCAGATTGAACGCTGGCGGCAGGCCTAACACATGCAAGTCGAACGGTAGCACAGAGAGCTTGCTCTCGGGTGACGAGTGGCGGACGGGTGAGTAATGTCTGGGAAACTGCCTGATGGAGGGGGATAACTACTGGAAACGGTAGCTAATACCGCATAACGTCGCAAGACCAAAGAGGGGGACCTTCGGGCCTCTTGCCATCAGATGTGCCCAGATGGGATTAGCTAGTAGGTGGGGTAACGGCTCACCTAGGCGACGATCCCTAGCTGGTCTGAGAGGATGACCAGCCACACTGGAACTGAGACACGGTCCAGACTCCTACGGGAGGCAGCAGTGGGGAATATTGCACAATGGGCGCAAGCCTGATGCAGCCATGCCGCGTGTATGAAGAAGGCCTTCGGGTTGTAAAGTACTTTCAGCGGGGAGGAAGGTGTTGTGGTTAATAACCGCAGCAATTGACGTTACCCGCAGAAGAAGCACCGGCTAACTCCGTGCCAGCAGCCGCGGTAATACGGAGGGTGCAAGCGTTAATCGGAATTACTGGGCGTAAAGCGCACGCAGGCGGTCTGTCAAGTCGGATGTGAAATCCCCGGGCTCAACCTGGGAACTGCATTCGAAACTGGCAGGCTAGAGTCTTGTAGAGGGGGGTAGAATTCCAGGTGTAGCGGTGAAATGCGTAGAGATCTGGAGGAATACCGGTGGCGAAGGCGGCCCCCTGGACAAAGACTGACGCTCAGGTGCGAAAGCGTGGGGAGCAAACAGGATTAGATACCCTGGTAGTCCACGCCGTAAACGATGTCGACTTGGAGGTTGTGCCCTTGAGGCGTGGCTTCCGGAGCTAACGCGTTAAGTCGACCGCCTGGGGAGTACGGCCGCAAGGTTAAAACTCAAATGAATTGACGGGGGCCCGCACAAGCGGTGGAGCATGTGGTTTAATTCGATGCAACGCGAAGAACCTTACCTACTCTTGACATCCAGAGAACTTAGCAGAGATGCTTTGGTGCCTTCGGGAACTCTGAGACAGGTGCTGCATGGCTGTCGTCAGCTCGTGTTGTGAAATGTTGGGTTAAGTCCCGCAACGAGCGCAACCCTTATCCTTTGTTGCCAGCGGTCCGGCCGGGAACTCAAAGGAGACTGCCAGTGATAAACTGGAGGAAGGTGGGGATGACGTCAAGTCATCATGGCCCTTACGAGTAGGGCTACACACGTGCTACAATGGCGCATACAAAGAGAAGCGAACTCGCGAGAGCAAGCGGACCTCATAAAGTGCGTCGTAGTCCGGATTGGAGTCTGCAACTCGACTCCATGAAGTCGGAATCGCTAGTAATCGTAGATCAGAATGCTACGGTGAATACGTTCCCGGGCCTTGTACACACCGCCCGTCACACCATGGGAGTGGGTTGCAAAAGAAGTAGGTAGCTTAACCTTCGGGAGGGCGCTTACCACTTTGTGATTCATGACTGGGGTGAAGTCGTAACAAGGTAACCGTAGGGGAACCTGCGGTTGGATCACCTCCTTACCTTAAAGAACCTGCCTTTGTAGTGTCCACACAGATTGTCTGATGAAAAGTAAATAGCAAGGCGTCTTGCGATTGAGACTTCAGTGTCCCCTTCGTCTAGAGGCCCAGGACACCGCCCTTTCACGGCGGTAACAGGGGTTCGAATCCCCTAGGGGACGCCACTTGCTGGTTCGTGAGTGAAAGTCACCTGCCGACATATCTCAAAACTCATCTTAGGGTGACGTTTGAGATATTTGCTCTTTAAAAATCTGGATCAAGCTGAAAATTGAAACGACACACAGTTAATGTGTGTTCGAGTCTCTCAAATTTTCGCAAACCGGTGATGAATCGAAAGAAACATCTTCGGGTTGTGAGGTTAAGCGACTAAGCGTACACGGTGGATGCCCTGGCAGTCAGAGGCGATGAAGGACGTGCTAATCTGCGAAAAGCGCCGGCGAGGTGATATGAACCTTTGACCCGGCGATGTCCGAATGGGGAAACCCAGTGTGATCCGTCACACTATCGTTAACTGAATACATAGGTTAACGAGGCGAACCGGGGGAACTGAAACATCTAAGTACCCCGAGGAAAAGAAATCAACCGAGATTCCCCCAGTAGCGGCGAGCGAACGGGGAGCAGCCCAGAGTCTGAATCAGCTTGTGTGTTAGTGGAAGCGTCTGGAAAGTCGCACGGTACAGGGTGACAGTCCCGTACACGAAAGCACACAGGCTGTGAACTCGAAGAGTAGGGCGGGACACGTGGTATCCTGTCTGAATATGGGGGGACCATCCTCCAAGGCTAAATACTCCTGACTGACCGATAGTGAACCAGTACCGTGAGGGAAAGGCGAAAAGAACCCCGGCGAGGGGAGTGAAAAAGAACCTGAAACCGTGTACGTACAAGCAGTGGGAGCCTCTTTATGGGGTGACTGCGTACCTTTTGTATAATGGGTCAGCGACTTATATTCTGTAGCAAGGTTAACCGTATAGGGGAGCCGAAGGGAAACCGAGTCTTAACTGGGCGTTAAGTTGCAGGGTATAGACCCGAAACCCGGTGATCTAGCCATGGGCAGGTTGAAGGTTGGGTAACACTAACTGGAGGACCGAACCGACTAATGTTGAAAAATTAGCGGATGACTTGTGGCTGGGGGTGAAAGGCCAATCAAACCGGGAGATAGCTGGTTCTCCCCGAAAGCTATTTAGGTAGCGCCTCGTGAACTCATCTTCGGGGGTAGAGCACTGTTTCGGCTAGGGGGCCATCCCGGCTTACCAACCCGATGCAAACTACGAATACCGAAGAATGTTATCACGGGAGACACACGGCGGGTGCTAACGTCCGTCGTGAAGAGGGAAACAACCCAGACCGCCAGCTAAGGTCCCAAAGTCATGGTTAAGTGGGAAACGATGTGGGAAGGCACAGACAGCCAGGATGTTGGCTTAGAAGCAGCCATCATTTAAAGAAAGCGTAATAGCTCACTGGTCGAGTCGGCCTGCGCGGAAGATGTAACGGGGCTAAACCATGCACCGAAGCTGCGGCAGCGACGCTTATGCGTTGTTGGGTAGGGGAGCGTTCTGTAAGCCGTTGAAGGTGTCCTGTGAGGGGTGCTGGAGGTATCAGAAGTGCGAATGCTGACATAAGTAACGATAAAGCGGGTGAAAAGCCCGCTCGCCGGAAGACCAAGGGTTCCTGTCCAACGTTAATCGGGGCAGGGTGAGTCGACCCCTAAGGCGAGGCCGAAAGGCGTAGTCGATGGGAAACAGGTTAATATTCCTGTACTTGGTGTTACTGCGAAGGGGGGACGGAGAAGGCTATGTTAGCCGGGCGACGGTTGTCCCGGTTTAAGCATGTAGGCGGAGGTTCCAGGTAAATCCGGTACCTTATTAACGCTGAGGTGTGATGACGAGGCACTACGGTGCTGAAGTAACAAATGCCCTGCTTCCAGGAAAAGCCTCTAAGCATCAGGTAACATCAAATCGTACCCCAAACCGACACAGGTGGTCAGGTAGAGAATACCAAGGCGCTTGAGAGAACTCGGGTGAAGGAACTAGGCAAAATGGTGCCGTAACTTCGGGAGAAGGCACGCTGATATGTAGGTGAAGCCCCTGCGGGTGGAGCTGAAATCAGTCGAAGATACCAGCTGGCTGCAACTGTTTATTAAAAACACAGCACTGTGCAAACACGAAAGTGGACGTATACGGTGTGACGCCTGCCCGGTGCCGGAAGGTTAATTGATGGGGTTAGCGGCAACGCGAAGCTCTTGATCGAAGCCCCGGTAAACGGCGGCCGTAACTATAACGGTCCTAAGGTAGCGAAATTCCTTGTCGGGTAAGTTCCGACCTGCACGAATGGCGTAATGATGGCCAGGCTGTCTCCACCCGAGACTCAGTGAAATTGAACTCGCTGTGAAGATGCAGTGTACCCGCGGCAAGACGGAAAGACCCCGTGAACCTTTACTATAGCTTGACACTGAACACTGGTCCTTGATGTGTAGGATAGGTGGGAGGCTTTGAAGCGTGGACGCCAGTCTGCGTGGAGCCAACCTTGAAATACCACCCTTTAATGGCTGGTGTTCTAACGTAGACCCGTAATCCGGGTTGCGGACAGTGTCTGGTGGGTAGTTTGACTGGGGCGGTCTCCTCCCAAAGAGTAACGGAGGAGCACGAAGGTTAGCTAATCCTGGTCGGACATCAGGAGGTTAGTGCAATGGCATAAGCTAGCTTGACTGCGAGAGTGACGGCTCGAGCAGGTGCGAAAGCAGGTCATAGTGATCCGGTGGTTCTGAATGGAAGGGCCATCGCTCAACGGATAAAAGGTACTCCGGGGATAACAGGCTGATACCGCCCAAGAGTTCATATCGACGGCGGTGTTTGGCACCTCGATGTCGGCTCATCACATCCTGGGGCTGAAGTAGGTCCCAAGGGTATGGCTGTTCGCCATTTAAAGTGGTACGCGAGCTGGGTTTAGAACGTCGTGAGACAGTTCGGTCCCTATCTGCCGTGGGCGCTGGAGAATTGAGGGGGGCTGCTCCTAGTACGAGAGGACCGGAGTGGACGCATCACTGGTGTTCGGGTTGTCATGCCAATGGCACTGCCCGGTAGCTAAATGCGGAAGAGATAAGTGCTGAAAGCATCTAAGCACGAAACTTGCCCCGAGATGAGTTCTCCCTGAGACTTTAAGTCTCCTGAAGGAACGTTGAAGACTACGACGTTGATAGGTCGGGTGTGTAAGCGCAGCGATGCGTTGAGCTAACCGATACTAATGAACCGTGAGGCTTAACCTTACAACGCCGAAGATGTTTTGGCGATGAGAGACGATTTTCAGCTGATACAGATAACAGAATTTGCCTGGCGGCTTTAGCGCGGTGGTCCCACCTGACCCCATGCCGAACTCAGAAGTGAAACGCCGTAGCGCCGATGGTAGTGTGGGGTCTCCCCATGTGAGAGTAGGGAACTGCCAGGCATCAATTAAAAGAACCCCGTACCGTATGGTGCGGGGTTTTTTGCTTTGGGGCGCGAAATACACATCTGAATTCCCCAAAGAGTGCCGCCAGACAAGGCGAAGCCACGATACGGTAACCCCAACCCCCATCATCTCCCTTCAGGATCCCCCAAACACTTCAGATCAGTACGGAATTTAGCGTGCACAGGACCACTTTAAGCGCCATGAAATACTGCAGGAACAGGTTTACGAGGATGTGACCAGAGAGTGGTTACAGGAGAGTTTATCAGACGCAGGAAAGCAAAAACCCAGCCATAGGCTGGGTTCTTTAAATAGTGGTGCCCGGACTCGGAATCGAACCAAGGACACGGGGATTTTCAATCCCCTGCTCTACCGACTGAGCTATCCGGGCAACGGAGCGCATTAAACCGCAATCGCGCCTGATCGTCAACACTATTTCGGGAAAAGCCGTTCAACTGCTTAACTTTGCGGCAATCTGACGGTTTACGCGCCGAACAGGTCAAATTCTTCAGACAGATTACGTCAGCGCGCCACCCATACGACACTGTGCAAAACGCAGGATATCTTCGGCCAGACGGTGTGCTGTATCCACATCGGCCTGGCTACGGTTTACCAGCATACGGCTCAGGCAACCTTCCAGTACCAGCTCCATCTGCTTAGCGACCATCGCCGGGTCATCCACTTCGAGCGTGGTCAGCAGTTCGTGCGTGAAATCATGCGCCGCCCGCTTTTGCTGATCCGCCAGTTGATGGATAGGATGGCCGGGGTCAGGGTAGAAGGTGCAGGCGGCAATAAACAGGCAACCCGGATAACGGTTGTTGCTTACGCATTCGCTCAGGGCGGTATAACGCGCCAGCAGCTTTTGCTCCGCAGTCAGTTCTTCATTTAACATTAGCTGCCTGCGCCAGACATCAACCTGCTGGCTGAGATAACGCAGGGCATCGTAAAGCAGCGCCTCTTTATCCGGCCAGAAGCGCATGAGTTCATCCAGAGGATAATCAATACGGTCGGCTACCATCTCAAGCGTGGTGCTGGCGATCCCTTGAATCTCAAGTAATTGCAGGGCTTGTCCCAGTACGTCTTCGCGTTGCACGGTTATCTCCTCCGTTATTCCCAACGGTTTGTCCCGTTTCAAGTGTTGTTTACGGTTGGCGATTGCGCAAATGCGCGCTGAATGCCGTCGCGTCCATAAACCCGGTTACACGCTGTGCAGGCTGCTCCTGGCCCTGTTCGTTGAAGAACAGAATGGTTGGCAGACCCAGCACGTTAAGTTGCTTCAGCAGTGCCTTATCCGCTGTACTGTTGGCGGTGACGTTTGCCTGGAGCAGAACCGTCTCTTTCAGTGCACTTTGCACCTGCGGATCGCTAAACGTGTACTTTTCGAATTCTTTACAGGCGACACACCAGTCAGCATACAGATCCAGCATGACCGGTTTGCCTTTCGCCTGCGCCAGTGCGCTGTTGAGTTCATCCACGTTCTTTATCTGGATGAAGTTCAAATGCGCCTGCGTTTGTCCCGCGGGTGTGCCAAATGCCCAGTCCTGCAGTGGCCGTACGCTCACCAGCGCGGCGGCGAGCAGGAGGATTTGCACCAGACGCATCCACGGCTTTTTCGCTGCCAGGCTTGTGATAAACGCCCAACAGAAGAAGGCAACACCGAGCATTGCCCACAGGCGCATCCCCCAGGCGTCGCCGATAATACGCTCGAGCAAGAACACCGGCAGCGCCAGAATGACAAAACCAAACGCGGTTTTCACCGTCTCCATCCATGGGCCGCTCTTGGGCAGCAGACGGTTGCCGAATACCGTTACCAGAATCAATGGCAGACCCATTCCCAGCGCGTAGAGATACAACGTACCACCGCCGAGCCACATGTTACCGCTCTGGGCAATATATAGCAGGATCGCGCTCAGTGGCGCGGTAGTGCACGGTGAGCAAATCAACCCGGCGATGGCACCCATCACGAACACGCCGCCCGGGGAGCCCCCCTGCTGACGGTTACTCATCAGCGTTAAGCGAGTCTGCAACGCGGACGGCAGCTGTAAGCTGAACAAACCAAACATCGACAGCGCCAGCAGAATAAATACGATCGACAGGCCAGCCAGCACATAAGGGTGCTGAAGTGCAGCCTGGAACTGCAGTCCGGCAGCAGCAACCACGAGGCCCAGTGCGGTGTAGGTTAACGCCATACCCTGCACGTAGATAAAGGCCAGCAGCAGGGCGCGTGCGGTTGAAAGACGTTGCTTGCCGCCAAGGACAATTCCGGAGATAAGCGGATACATGGGCAGCACGCACGGCGTGAAGGCGATGCCGATACCAATCAGTAAAGCCCACAAGGCGGAGAAGGGCAGTGCTGTGTGACCGTCGTCCTTCATTCCGGCGCTCTCATCTGCGGGAGGCGCAGGCATACTGTCGGCCGCTTTAACTTCGCTCAGCGGAATGACTTTGGTTTCCGGCGGATAGCAGAAGCCCGCGTCGGCACAGCCCTGATACGTGACGGTCACTGTGGCGCCTTTATCGGCCTGATTGAGCGTCACGGGCACGCTTAACCGCTGGCGATAGATTTCACTTTTGCCGAAAAACTCGTCTTCATGCCACTCGCCCGCAGGCATCTGAAGTGGGCCTACCTTTGCCTGAGCAGGCGTGATGCTGACCTGCTTGCGATAGAGGTAATACCCCTCTTTTATCTGCCAGGTAAGATTCAGGTCATGCTGGTCTTGTTGAAAATCGAAAACAAATGCCTGGTCGGCAGAAATAACGTTCGAACGGCCGGGAGCGTCAAATAACCCGGCAAAAACTGATGTGCTGCACAGCAGCAGGATCAGCGTAAGGAAGCGTTGAGCCATGAGAGATAATCGTTGTCGCCGTGGACCACTGGCAATACCAGCAGTTCGGGGGTTTGATAAGGATGATGAGATTTGAGGCAGTCCAGGAGTGCCTGCTGGTTCGCCAGATTGGTTTTGAGCAACATCTGGACTTCGTACTCCTGCTCCAGTTTACCTTCCCAGTAGTAAAGGGAGGTGGCGCCAGGAAGGAGCGTCACGCAGGCTGCCAGTTTTTCGGCCAGCACTTTGGCGGCGAGATCCTGGGCAGAGGCTTCATCAGGGGCGGTACAAAGGACAACAACAGCATCAGGCGTGTTCACAAGTCGACCTCCTCATCACGAAAGTCTTCACTATATCACGCAAGGCTATTGGTCATTAATGAAACGGGCCGCAGAGCGGCCCGTTTTTAACTATTTTTACAACCCATCATTGTTTACAGCACGATGCCGCCAATGATAAAGCCGAGGATCACGCACAGCGAGATAGCCACCACGCCCGGGATCAGGAACGCATGGTTAAACACGTACTTACCGATGCGAGTCGAGCCAGTGTCATCCATCTCAACCGCCGCCAGCAGGGTTGGGTAGGTGGGTAAAACGAACAGTGCAGAAACGGCAGCAAACGAGGCAATAGCCGTCAGCGGGGTAACACCCAGCATCAGCGCCGCAGGCATCAGGGCTTTGGTGGTGGCCGCCTGAGAGTAAAGCAGGGTTGCGGCAAAGAACAGCACCACAGCCAGGAGCCACGGATAGTTGTGCAGCAGGTCGCCCGCAACGGTCTGGATATCGCTGATGTGAGCTTTCACGAAGGTATCACCAAGCCAGGCCACACCCAGTACACACACGCAGGCGCTCATACCGGATTTAAAGGTGCTGGCGTTGAGCACTTCGCTGGTGTCGATTTTACAGGTGATGCTGATCAGCGTAGCGATAGTCAGCATGAATACCACAATCGCTTCGTTACGCGGCAGGACCGGGTTTTGGATCAGACCCACGGTGTCACTGATGGCGGTTGCGTAGAACATGACCGCAACGATACCGATCAGGAACAGCAAGACAGAGCGTTTTGCATGCGGCTTCAGTTCGAAGACCTGGCTACCACGCAGTTTCACTTCACCTTTTGCCAGACGCTCCTGATAAACCGGATCGTCTTTCAGTTCGGCGCCGAGGAAGTTACACAGCACGGCGGTGATCATCACTGCAATCAGCGTCACCGGAATACAGATGGCCAGCAGCGTCAGGTAACTCACGCCCATAGGCTCAAGGATACCGGCGAAGAAGACCACCGCAGCGGAGATAGGTGATGCGGTAATCGCAATCTGGGACGCGACCACGGCAATCGAGAGTGGACGAGACGGACGGATGCCCTGCTCTTTCGCCACTTCGGTAATGACCGGCAGCGTGGAGAAGGCGGTGTGGCCAGTACCGGCGAGAATGGTCATAAACCACGTCACCAGCGGGGCAAGGAAGGTAATGTATTTTGGATGGCGGCGTAACATACGCTCCGCCAGGCTCACCAGGTAGTCCATACCGCCTGCCACCTGCATGGCTGCGATAGCGGCAATAACCGCCATGATGATTTCGATAACGTCAAAAGGGATTGCGCCGGGTTTAATCTGAAAGATAAGGGTAAGTACGAGCACCCCGAGACCGCCGGCAAAACCAATGCCGATACCCCCGAGTCTTGCTCCCAAATAAATCGCCAACAGGACGATGACGAGTTCTGCTCCAAACATAAGGACCTGCCTTGCTTATTAACAAGTTGATATTGAATTGTTGTATTTTGGTAACGCCTATAAAGAAAAAAGGCACGTCACAAGTGACGTGCCTTAAGGAAGCCTAGCCTGAACTGCTACTGTTCGCTTTCATCGGTATATCGTTTCGCTTTGTATGCCGGGTGCATCAGGTTCTGGGCCGAGAAGATATCGTCCAGCTCGGCTTCGGTCAACAGTCCACGTTCCAGAACGACTTCACGCACGCTCTTACCTGTTTCGGCGCAAATCTTACCGACGATGTCGCCGTTATGGTGGCCGATGAACGGGTTGAGGTAGGTGACGATGCCGATGGAGTTGTAGACATACCCTTCACAAACTTCTTTGTTCGCGGTGATGCCGTTAACGCATTTCTCCAGCAGGTTGTAGCAGGCGTTGGTCAGAATGTGGATGGATTCAAACATTGCCTGGCCGATGACCGGCTCCATGACGTTCAGCTGCAGCTGGCCGGCTTCAGAGGCCATGGTCACGGTTGTATCGTTACCGATGACTTTAAAGCAGACCTGGTTCACCACTTCTGGCACTACCGGGTTCACTTTCGCCGGCATGATGGACGAACCGGCCTGCAGCTCTGGCAGGTTGATTTCATTCAGACCAGCGCGTGGACCGGAAGAGAGCAGGCGCAGGTCATTACAGATTTTGGAGAGTTTCACCGCCAGACGTTTCAGGGCGCTGTGAACCATAACGTACGCGCCGCAGTCGGAGGTGGCTTCAATCAGATCTTCTGCAGGCACAACCGGCAGGTTAGAGACTTCAGCCAGCTTCTGTACCGCCAGCTGCTGGTAACCGTCCGGCGTATTCAGACGCGTGCCGATGGCGGTTGCGCCCAGGTTCACTTCCAGCAGCAGCTCGGAGGTGCGCAGCAGGTTTTTAGTTTCTTCGTTAAGCAGCACGTTAAACGCGTGGAATTCCTGACCGAGGGTCATCGGAACCGCGTCCTGCAGCTGGGTACGACCCATTTTCAGGATGTCCTGGAACTCAACGGCTTTGCGCTGGAAGCCATCACCCAGCTGATTAATGGCGTCCACCAGTTTCACCACGGAGGCATACACCGCGATACGGAAGCCGGTTGGATAGGCGTCGTTAGTGGACTGACATTTATTAACGTGGTCGTTCGGATTCAGATACTGGTATTCACCTTTCTGATGACCCATCAACTCCAGGCCGATGTTTGCCAGTACTTCATTGGTGTTCATGTTGACGGAGGTACCCGCGCCGCCCTGATAGACATCGACCGGGAACTGATCCATGCATTTGCCGTTGTTCAGCACTTCATCGCAGGCAGCGATAATCGCATTTGCCGCGCTTTTCGGAATGGTTTGCAGCTCTTTATTGGCCAGTGCTGCGGCTTTTTTCACCATCACCATGCCACGTACAAATTCAGGGATGTCGCTGATTTTGTTGTTGCTGATGTAGAAGTTTTCAATCGCTCTCAGAGTGTGAACACCATAGTAGGCATCCGCTGGAACTTCCCTGGTACCCAACAAGTCTTCTTCGATACGAATGTTGTTTAACATGTGAACCTTCTTTTCAAGCTGCCGATGGATTGTACTAAACACACAGTATTTATGTGGTTTTGAATATTTTCTGACCGACGATTATTCCCTCAATCAGCCAGATGTTCGAGATCATATGCTGATGATAGCGAATTGCCGTAATCTGGATCACTTATTATCGACCCGATTCCATGATAATTATTAATCTGTGAAATGAGTCACCGCTTTAAAATTTCCAGAAAAAATATCCGTGCAAACCGATTGAATTTTGGCTAACCGTCACCATTTCTTACAGACGCGTTTCGCGAACACATTCAGACAGGGGCCTGAGGGCGCCTGCCACACAGGAGATGCCAGTGCGCTGGGTACCATTTATTGCTTTCTTTCTCTATGTTTACATCGAGATTTCAATTTTTATCCAGGTCTCCCATGTACTGGGTGTCCTGCTAACGCTGATTCTGGTGATTTTCACTTCGGTGATCGGCATGTCGCTGGTGCGTAATCAGGGTTTCAAAAATTTCCTGATAATGCAGCAGAAGATGGCCGCAGGCGAAAGCCCGGCCGCAGAGATGATCAAAAGCGTCTCGCTGATTATTGCTGGCCTGCTGCTGATCCTGCCGGGGTTCTTCACTGACTTCCTCGGCCTGCTGCTGCTTCTGCCGCCGGTGCAAAAACACCTGACCATGAAGCTACTGCCGCATCTGCGTTTTAGCCGTATGCCGGGCGGTGGCTTCAGTACAGGGCCGGGGGATACTTTCGAAGGGGAGTATCAGCGTAAAGATGAACAGCGCGACCGTTTAGACCATAAAGACGATCGGTAAAAGAGGCCAGGCCCGGTAAGCGAATCGCTACCGGGCTTTGTTTTACAGGGTGCCGCGTTTCGGTAAAAACAGCCACAGCCCCGCCAGCATGCTAATCGCATACAGACTTTTCCACCCCACCATCGCCAGCAACAGCAGGCAAAGCACGCCACCAACCACTGCCAGCGCTTTATAGCGACCTTTCAGCAGACGACAACCCGCCAGCATGCACAGCAGGTAGATCATGATGAAAATCCCGTTGGCGTACACGATCAGGGCATCAAGATTGATATTCAGCGCGTAAATACATAGCGAACTCAAGACGCAGCAGCCCAGCACGGTATTAAGCGCATTCAACGGCAGCTGACGTTTAGACAGGCGCGCAAGGCGGCTCTCTGGTCTACCAAGCGCCTGTGACCATACCAGACGCGCAAAGCTCTGGATGTAGATATTGAGGCTGGCAAAACAGGCCAGATAGCCAATAACACAGGCGACCCACAGCACTTTCAGACCAAACAGTTGCACCACAATGCCCGGCAGCGAGGCAGCGGCCGCTTTATCCGCGGCGAACGCGTTGAAATGCAGTACCAGCACGGTACAGGCCCAGTAAACGGTACCTGCTAACAGCAGGCCAATCATCAGGGCGCGCGGGAAATCCCGTTCCGGTTGTTTAAACTCAGAGGCCAGATGGGCGAACGCCTCCAGCCCGACAAAACACCAGAACATCACCGATAGCGCAGCGAACAGCTGCGAATGGTTGACGTCACTTACCGCGGGGAAGGGGATCTCCTTCAGCGTAATATCCCCTTTCCACCAGATGGCGACAATGAGTGCCACAATCAGTATTGCAACGACGGTTTGCAGGTTGGCACTCGAGCTGGCACCCCGTGAGCCGACCCACCAGACGATGGCCAGCGTACCCAGCTCGGCCAGCAGCAGTTGCTCGTTATGCCAGCCAAACAGCGCCTGGCCAAAACCGGTCGCGATATGCAACGCTGCCGGTAGACCGACCGGAATAACAGAAAGAAACAGCCAGCCGGTGACCCGCTCCAGTCGCGGACCAAACGCCATACCGACAAAGTGCGCTACGCCGCCCGCGCTGGGGAAATGCCGTCCGAGGATGGCAAACACGACCGCGACCGGAAACACCAGCACAATCAGCACTGGCCACGCCCACAGGCTATTATTGCCGGCCACCAGAGCTGCCAGCGCGGGTACCGCAAACACACCCGTACCTAACAAGGAGGTCGACAGCAGACCCACGCCCTGCGCCAGTCCCAACTCCTGTTTTAGTCCACTCATTGACATCGCCCTGCCACGATCAAAAGAGAGGCGATGGTAACACTTTCGCAAATTTTTTTTCGTCTGCCCCTTGAAGGGAGAAAAAGCTATCCCCATCTCTCAGGGCACTAGTCGGAAAACCGCATGCGGACCGGCGTCATCCATAACTGATAATGACTTTCTCAAAGGAGAGCTATCAATGAGTATTCGTCCGTTACATGATCGTGTGATCGTCAAACGTAAAGAAGTTGAAACCAAGTCTGCTGGCGGCATCGTTCTGACTGGTTCTGCAGCAGCAAAATCAACGCGTGGCGAAATCATCGCTGTCGGTAAGGGCCGCATTCTGGAAAACGGAACTGTGCAGCCACTGGACGTTAAAGTTGGTGACATCGTAATTTTCAACGATGGCTACGGCGTGAAATCCGAGAAGATCGACAATGAAGAAGTGTTGATCATGTCCGAAAGCGACATTCTGGCAATTGTTGAAGCGTAATTTTACGCACGAGAATTTGAGGAAATAAGAACATGGCAGCTAAAGACGTAAAATTCGGTAACGACGCTCGTGTAAAAATGCTCCGCGGCGTAAACGTACTGGCAGATGCAGTTAAAGTGACCCTGGGCCCGAAAGGCCGTAACGTAGTGCTGGATAAATCCTTCGGCGCGCCAACCATCACGAAAGACGGTGTTTCTGTAGCACGTGAAATCGAGCTGGAAGACAAGTTCGAAAACATGGGCGCGCAGATGGTGAAAGAAGTTGCCTCTAAAGCGAACGACGCTGCAGGCGACGGTACCACCACCGCAACCGTACTGGCACAGGCTATCATCACCGAAGGTCTGAAAGCCGTTGCTGCGGGTATGAACCCAATGGATCTGAAGCGCGGTATCGACAAAGCGGTTACTGCGGCGGTTGAAGAGCTGAAAGCGCTGTCCGTTCCATGCTCCGACTCTAAAGCGATTGCTCAGGTTGGTACTATCTCCGCTAACTCCGACGAAACCGTAGGTAAACTGATCGCGGAAGCGATGGACAAAGTCGGTAAAGAAGGCGTGATCACCGTTGAAGACGGTACCGGTCTGGAAGACGAACTGGACGTGGTTGAAGGTATGCAGTTCGACCGCGGTTACCTGTCCCCATACTTCATCAACAAGCCAGAAACGGGCGCTGTTGAGCTGGAAAGCCCATTCATCCTGCTGGCTGACAAGAAAATCTCCAACATCCGTGAAATGCTGCCAGTGCTGGAAGCCGTTGCGAAAGCAGGCAAGCCGCTGGTTATCATTGCTGAAGACGTTGAAGGTGAAGCACTGGCGACCCTGGTGGTTAACACCATGCGTGGCATCGTGAAAGTGGCTGCGGTTAAAGCACCTGGCTTCGGCGACCGCCGTAAAGCGATGCTGCAGGATATCGCTACCCTGACTGGCGGTACCGTAATCTCTGAAGAGATCGGTATGGAGCTGGAAAAAGCGACCCTGGAAGACCTGGGCCAGGCTAAACGCGTTGTGATCAACAAAGACACCACCACCATCATCGATGGCGTGGGTGAAGAAGCGGCTATTCAGGGCCGTGTTGCTCAGATCCGTAAGCAGATTGAAGAAGCAACCTCTGATTACGACCGTGAAAAACTGCAGGAGCGCGTAGCGAAACTGGCAGGCGGCGTGGCAGTAATCAAAGTGGGCGCGGCAACTGAAGTTGAAATGAAAGAGAAGAAAGCACGCGTTGACGATGCTCTGCACGCGACCCGTGCAGCAGTAGAAGAAGGCGTGGTAGCTGGTGGTGGTGTCGCGCTGGTGCGTGTTGCCGCTAAACTGGCTGGCCTGACTGCTCAGAACGAAGATCAGAACGTGGGTATCAAAGTTGCGCTGCGCGCAATGGAAGCACCACTGCGTCAGATCGTTTCCAACGCCGGTGAAGAGCCATCCGTGGTTGCGAACATGGTGAAAGCGGGCGAAGGTAACTACGGTTACAACGCTGCAACTGAAGAATACGGCAACATGATCGACTTCGGTATCCTGGATCCAACCAAAGTGACCCGTTCTGCACTGCAGTACGCGGCCTCTGTAGCGGGTCTGATGATCACTACCGAGTGCATGGTGACTGACATGCCTAAAGGCGACGCACCTGACTTAGGTGCTGCGGGTATGGGCGGCATGGGTGGTATGGGCGGCATGATGTAATCGTGCGCTTTACCGCTTAGAATGAGAAAAACCCCCGGGCAGAAATGCTCGGGGGTTTTTCTTTTGGTCATCTTTTTAGTATAAGGTTTACACACGGACAACATCTGCTGTCCAGCTTATTGAAAACGAGGAATAACATGCGCGTAAAAGTCTGTGCAGGGATCGTAGGAGCAGCATTGCTGCTGGCGGGTTGTAGCTCCAGCAATGAGCTGTCTGCTGCAGGTCAGGGCGTTCGCTTTGTTGAAGATAAGCCGGGTAACGAGTGCCAGTTTTTAGGCACGGCAACCGGTGAGCAAAGCAACTGGATGTCGGGTCAGCACGGTGAAGAAGGTGGATCTATGCGCGGTGCCGCTAACGCGCTGCGTAACCAGGCTGCAGAGATGGGTGGCAACGTGATTTACGGTGTGAGCAGCCCGTCGCAAGGGATGTTGTCCAGCTTCGTGCCAACGGCCAGCCAGATGAATGGCCAGGTCTATAAGTGCCCTAACTGATCTACATTGCTGATGGCGCTGCGCCCAACCCCACCGGGCGGATAAGCGTAGCGCCACCTGCCGTTATTGTTGCCGCAGTTGCAAATCCAGCGGTGTCTTACTCGGCTCACCGCCAATCTCTCGCGCCAGCTTCGGCACCATATAGCCTGAAACCAGCGTTAACAGTTCGCGCATAATCTGCCGGGCCTCATTATCCGTGACCATGAAATGCGCCGCGCCTTGCACACGATCCAGTACGTGCAGGTAGTAGGGCATCACGCCCGCATCGAATAACGCATTACTGAGCTCCGCCAGAACCCGGGCATTATCATTCACACCGCGCAGCAACACGCTCTGGTTCAACAGCGTCACCCCCGCTTTGCGCAGACGCGCCATCGCCGCCCGGAATGCCTCATCGATTTCATTCGCATGGTTGATATGGTTCACCAGCAGAACCTGTAAACGAGACTGCTCAAGGCGAGATACCAGACCGTCCGTAATACGTGCCGGAATAACAATCGGTAAACGGCTGTGGATGCGCAAACGCTTGATGTGTGGAATGGCTTCAAGCTGGGTCAACAGCCAGTCCAGCTCATGATCTTTTGCCATCAGCGGATCGCCACCTGAAAAAATGATCTCATCCAGTTCCGGATGGGCGGCGATATAGTCCAGGGCGACCTGCCAGTTGCGTTTATTACCCTGATTTTCGGCATACGGGAAGTGGCGACGGAAACAATAACGGCAGTTTACCGCGCAACCGCCTTTCACCAGCAGCAGGGCACGGTTGAGATATTTGTGCAGTAAACCCGGTACCACACTGTTCTGCTCTTCCAGAGGATCGGTGCTGTATCCTGGCGCTGATATAAACTCTTCCTGCGCAGTAAGCGTTTGTTTTAATAATGGATCGTCAGGGTTTCCTTTCTCCATACGGGCAACAAACGCGCGGGGAACACGCAGGGCAAAAAGTCGCTTAGCCTCGCGGCCTGCAAGCAACTCTGGGTGCTGATCGAGGTCTAACAGACGCAGCAATTCATCAGGACTGGTGATTACATCGGCAAGTTGCGATAACCAATCTTCTCTGGACGGGGTGTTTAGGGTTACAATATGCGCCATTTTGTGGCTTAGCTACCAGTTAACAAATTTAGAGGGCCTTATGGCAACGTACTATAGCAACGATTTTCGTGCTGGTCTTAAAATCATGATGGACGGCGAACCGTACGCGGTTGAAGCCAGCGAATTCGTTAAACCAGGTAAAGGCCAGGCATTCGCGCGCGTTAAGCTGCGTCGCCTGCTGACCGGTACCCGTGTTGAGAAAACCTTCAAGTCTACTGACTCCGCTGAAGGCGCTGATGTTGTCGATATGAACCTGACTTACCTGTACAACGACGGTGAGTTCTGGCACTTCATGAACAACGAAACGTTCGAGCAGCTGTCTGCGGATGCTAAAGCGATTGGCGATAGCGAAAAATGGCTGCTGGACCAGGCTGAGTGCATCGTGACCCTGTGGAACGGCCAGCCTATCGCTGTTACCCCACCAAACTTCGTAGAGCTGGAAATCGTTGAAACCGACCCAGGTCTGAAAGGTGATACCGCAGGTACTGGCGGCAAGCCAGCTACCCTGTCCACCGGTGCAGTGGTTAAAGTTCCACTGTTCGTACAGACTGGTGAAGTGATCAAAGTAGATACCCGCTCCGGCGAATACGTATCTCGCGTGAAGTAATTTACGTCAAGACTGAAGGCGCAGCGCCCGCTGCGCCTGTTTTTTGCAGGCAGGGATGATGAACCGTACCGTTAAAATTCTGCTTCTGTTAGCGCTGTCCAGCGCGTTGCTTTCCGGCTGTAACACCGCGCGTGGAATGGGGGAAGATATCCAGGATCTCGGCCATATCATTTCTCACGCGGCCAGCTAACCCCGTCTAATTTTCCTAAAAATGCGTCCTTTTCCGTCAAACGACGGGATATTGTCTATTCTTAAATTGCTATACACAAAACAACTTTGGCTATAAAAGGACGATATTATGGTTAAGAAGACAATTGCAGCGATCTTTTCAGTCCTGGTACTTTCTTCAGTATTAACAGCCTGTAATACCACGCGTGGCGTTGGTCAGGATATTTCTGAAGGTGGTAGCGCAATCTCTGGTGCGGCAAGTAAAGCACAGCAGTAATTGAATAAACGGTACGGAACCAGACGGGTTTCGTACCGTCAGCTTTCTGATTCCTGCAGGGATAAAAACGGTGAATAACGCGTATCCATATGCAATTTCATGCGGATATTCCGTTTATAGGTATAGACCGTTTTACCGTTAATACTCAGGTGAGCCGCAATTTTCTGATTGCTGGCACCCTCCATCCACAACGTCAGCACTTTCTCCTCCTGGCGCGTCAGCAAAGGCGCGGTTACCTTTGGCTTTTCACTGTTCGCGTGCGAAATGAGTGCGTCGTGGATAACTGTCCCCAGTTGTTCAAGACGGGCATTTTTCAACAGCGATGACCAGACCGGGAATTGCTTCAGCCAGGCGGTCATTTCACTATCCTCACCCGATTGCAGCAAAATAAAGGGCACTCTTTCGCTGGCGTTCAGCAAAGATGAGAGGGACTGAAAGGGATGGACATCCTGTCTGAACCCATGCAGGTCAGCAATGACCAGCGTCGGTTTCCATTGCAGAATGTGCTCTCTGGCGAGGAAAAGATTATTCAGGCCGGTCACAACGACGTTTTCCGGAAATAAACCGGAATGATTGAGCCATGCTTCAAACCCGGTGCGGGTGAAGTGACAACGGTCAATCAAAAGAATTTTGAACATATTATATTCGCAGTCGGCTAGTGGTTTGGCTTCCTGCCATCAGAAAGCACATCATCATAGAGAAGTCGGATGAGTGATAAATGCCTGAACTGCGCGGCATACTGCGGCTATTTCTTGCCTTAACATGTTCAGCACAAAAGGATTGAAAAAAAATCGCACGCTAACCAAAATATGAGGCGTAATCTTTGCCTTGCGGGACGACCCGTAAGCGCTTCCTTCATCGGGGACGGCCCCAACTTGCATTTAAGTTAAGGAGCCTGAAATGTCCTGGATCATTCTTGTTATTGCTGGCCTGCTCGAAGTGGTATGGGCGATAGGTCTGAAGTACACCCACGGTTTTACCCGCCTGACACCCAGCGTCATTACCATCACCGCGATGATTGTGAGTATCGTTTTGCTCTCGTGGGCGATGCGTTCTTTACCGGTGGGGACAGCGTATGCCGTCTGGACGGGAATTGGCGCCGTGGGGGCGGCCATCACGGGGATCCTGCTGTTGGGTGAGTCAGCGAGTCTGGCGCGTATCGCCAGTCTCGCCCTGATTGTGGCCGGTATTATTGGGTTGAAGCTCAGCACCCATTAATGGGGTTGTTCTACCCAGATGAGTTTCGACACATCAAACCCTTGCCGGGTCGCGACGTCCAGCATCTGCTGTTTCATCTCAGGTGAAAGGGTTGGGGTGCGAGAGAGGATCCACAGATAGTTGCGATCCGGCCCGCAGACCAGCGCGTGACGGTACTCTCTGTCGAGCGCGATCACGTTATATCCGCCATAGAACGGGCCGAAGAAGGAGACTTTGAGCGCGGCCCGTCGCGGGTCGCCGGTAAAGTACGCTTGTCCAATCGACTGCTGCCACATTTCCCGGTCCGGATTATAGCCCCGGTTGATAACCTGAATACCGCCGTCATCCATCGGGCTGTAATTTGCCGTGACCTTCTCTAAACCCCGTTCAAAACGGTGGTCAAGGCGCGCGATTTCATACCATGTTCCAAGAAAACGTTGTGCGTCGAAATTGCTGACAACGGTGACGCCGGGAGGGGGAGTAGGGGAGCTGCAGGCAACCACTAAAAACGCGGCTGTCACTGCGGCGATAACAGGCAAAATGCGCATAGGAGTTTCCTTACTGTTTTTTGTTAAGTGTAGATGACAGCAAGGAAAATGCGGGAATTTTGCAGGCCGGGTGGGCATCAGCATCACCCGGCAAGATTTTACTGCAGAGCGCTCAGAATACGGTATGCCGCTTCCACGCGTTCCGGGTTCGGGTAGCTCTTGTTCGCCAGCATAACGATGCCGAGTTCCTTCTCAGGAATAAATGCCACGTAGCTGCCAAATCCGCCCGTCGAGCCTGTTTTATGTACCCATGACGCTTTTACCGGTGGAGCCGGAGGGTTCACTTCTGCCACGGGCAACGGCGCAAGCGCTACCTTGTTGTCGCTGCCCTCCACCACGGTTTTAGCTTCTACCGGCCAGTTGAGCATCTCCCAGCCCAGGCCCTGGTACATCGAGCCTGTGCGCCAGTAGCGAGACTGTGCAAGCACCATGCCCTGCTTCAGTGAGGCATCCTGTACGCCATCGGGAGCCATGTTAGCCATCACCCAGCTCGCCATATCCTTCACGTTGGTTTTCACGCCATACGCTTCGGCGTCGAGCATGCCGGGCGAAACGTGAACCGCTTTACCGTCACGATAACCCCAGGCGTAATGCGGTTCTTCTGACTTCGGAACGTTAATCCACGTATGGTTCAGGTTAAGCGGCTTCAGGACCCGCTCCGTCATCGCCTGCTCAAAGCGCATGCCAGAAGGTTTCACCGCCAGAGCCCCAAACAGACCGATGCTGGCATTTGCATAAAGACGCGTGGTGCCTGGCGCCCACTGTGGTTGCCAGGACTGGTAAAAACGCAGCAGCGAGGCATTATCGGTAACCTCATCGGGCACCTGTAACGGCAGGCCACCGGCAGTATAGGTTGCCAGGTCCAGCATGCGAACGCCCTGCCACTGTTTGCCGGTCAGCTCAGGCCAGTATTTGGTCACCGGATCGCCCAGCGAAATTTCACCGCGAGCAATAGCATCGCCACCCAGAACGCCGGTGAAGGTTTTGCTGATTGAGCCCAGCTCAAACAGCGTTTGTGCAGTGACGGGTGTGTTCGCGGCGACATCGGCCTTGCCGAAGGTGAAGTAGTGCGGCTGGCCCTGATAGATCACGGCGACCGCCATACCCGGAATAGACTGCGCTTTCATCAGGGGCGTAACGGTACGTTCCACGACCTTCGCCAGCTGTGTTTCTGACAGAGGTGCGGCTAATGCAGCGCAGGAGGTGCTGAGCAGCAGGGCGCAGCACAGGGATTTTTTCATCATCAGTTATCTTCCGTAATAGCGAGTCAAGGGAGTGTCCGGGCCCGTCAGACATACCCAGTCTGTTGGATTTGACTGTGGCTGACAAACGGTTAAATTTAGCATTAGCTGTTAATTTTTCTAACGGATGGGTCGATGACACGCAGCTATTTACCGCTTAATTCGCTTCGTGCCTTCGAAGCCGCTGCAAGGCACCTCAGTTTTACTAATGCTGCCATTGAGCTGAATGTCACCCATTCAGCCATCAGTCAGCACGTTAAGACGCTGGAACAACATCTGAACTGTCAGCTGTTTGTCCGGGTTTCGCGCGGATTGATGCTGACGACAGAGGGCGAGAATCTGCTGCCGGTGCTGAACGATTCGTTTGATCGTATCGCCGGCATGCTGGATCGCTTTGCCAGTCATCGCGCGCTGGAGAAGCTTAAAATTGGCGTGGTGGGGACTTTTGCGACCGGGGTGTTATTCGCGCAGCTGGATGATTTCCGTCGCCGCTATCCGCATATCGATCTGCATCTTTCGACCCATAATAACCGCGTCGATCCGGCCGCCGAAGGGCTTGATTACACGATCCGCTACGGTGGAGGGGCGTGGCATGGCACTGAAGCGACGTTTCTGTGTTCTGCGCCGCTGGCTCCGCTGTGCACGCCTGAAATCGCCGTCGGGCTACAAGCACCGGCGGACATACTAAAATTTACGCTGCTGCGCTCCTACCGACGCGATGAATGGTCGGCGTGGATGCAGGCCGCGGGCGAACTCCCGCCGTCACCAACGCATCGGGTGATGGTGTTTGATTCATCCGTTACCATGCTGGAAGCCGCGCAGGCCGGCGTGGGAATTGCTATCGCACCTGTGGGTATGTTCACTCATCTGCTGAACAGCGAACGTATCATTCAGCCGTTTGCAACACAGATTGAGCTGGGCAGTTACTGGTTAACCCGATTGCAGTCACGGACAGAAACCCCTGCAATGCGTGAGTTTGCGCAGTGGCTGGTGGGGAAAATGCAGAAATGAAAGGCCCGCCGGGAGGCGGGCCTGATGTATCAGATAGTAACCACGGCAATCAGCGTAACCACCGTCAGGATGGTTGCCAGACCGTAGAACACCCATTTCCCGCTCGGGACATGGATTTTCAGGTCATGCATCGCGTGGTGAATACGGTGCAGGCCACACCACAGCGGCAGGACGATCATCAGGAAGATGAACACACGGCCAATAAAGCTGCTGGCAAAGGCCAGTACTCGCTCGTAACCCAGCGCATCGCCCGGAAACAGCCCCAGTGGCAGCATAATACCGACCAGCAGGATGATGACCGGCGCGATGATGGCGCTCCACATCCCCCCTGCACCAAACAGTCCCCAGAAGACCGGCTCGTCAGAACGTTTTGGATTTGGATTAATCACAGTAGTCTCCTTACCAGAACAGTGCGACAAACAGAATGACCACAGTGACGAGGATCGTCACGCCCCATAGCCCTTTAATGACCGGCTCTGGCCCCATTTTCTCGTCTTTAATGATGATGTTCGCCGCTTTTGGCGCCAGTTCAAACCAGGTTTTGGTATGAAGCAGCGCTGCCGCGAGCACAATCAGGTTCAGGATCACGATGATGGGGTTTTGCAGGAAGCCGACAAAGCTGGCCCAGGTTTCAGGGCCATGTTTGAGGGCATAAACGCCGTACATCAGCTCCAGGCTGAACCAGACCGCCGGCACTGCGGTGCCTTCACGCAGCATATAGAAGCGATAAAACGGCAGTTTCTTCCACCAGGTGGACGGCATTGGCCGCACGTAGGCTTTGCGTTTAGTCGTCATTATGCACTCCTTAGCGTGGTTTCAGGGTGGCGATAAGAAAGTCTTTCGAGCTTTCCACTTTACCCTGCTGAATAGCGGCGGCCGGGTCGACGTGCTTCGGACAGACTTCGGAGCAGTAACCCACAAAAGTACAGCTCCAGACGCCGTTCTGGCTGTTAAGCTGCGCCATACGTTCTTTTTTACCGTGGTCGCGGCTGTCCTCGTTATAGCGGTGTGCCAGGGTAATGGCCGCCGGGCCAATAAACTCTGGATTCAGACCAAACTGTGGACACGCGGCGTAGCACAGACCACAGTTGATGCAGCCGGAGAACTGATGGTATTTCGCCATCTGAGCTGGCGTCTGGGTGTTCGTCCCCTGATCCGGCGTACGTGGATTGCCGATGATGTACGGCTTAATCGCTTCCAGACTTTCGATAAAGTGGGTCATATCGACCACCAGATCGCGTTCAATCGGGAAGTTACCCAGCGCTTCTACTTTGATGCCTTTGGTGTATTCACGCAGGAAAGTTTTACAGGCCAGTTTCGGCACTTTGTTGACCATCATGCCGCAGGAGCCGCAGATTGCCATACGGCACGACCAGCGGTAGCTCAGGTCCGGCGCAAGGTTATCTTTGATATAGCCGAGCGCATCCAGCAGAGAGGTTTGCTCGTCATAAGGGACTTCATAGAATGCGCTGTGCGGTGCGGTGTCCACTTCCGGATTGTAGCGCACCACTTCGATTTTCAGTTTCTGCATCTCAGCCATTCGCCTTCTCCTTCTTCTCGGCGGCTTCTGCTTCTGCGCCATACACGCGTTTAGCCGGTGGCAACGTCGTGATTTTCACGTCGCTGTAGTCCAGACGGGTGGTGCCATCCGCATCGCGCCAGGCGAGAGTGTGTTTCAGGAAATTGACGTCATCACGTTCGGTGCAGCCTTCATCAAGACGCTGATGCGCGCCGCGTGACTCTTTACGTGCCAGCGCAGAGTGCGCCATACATTCCGCCACGTTCAGGCCGTGACCCAGCTCGATGGTATAGAGCAGGTCTGTGTTGAACACGCTGGAGGTATCGGTAATGCGCACGCGCTTGAAGCGCTCCTGCAGCTCTGCCAGCTTATCCACGGTTTTTTGCATCAGTTCAGGGGTACGGTAGATACCGCAGCCTTCTTCCATCGACAGGCCCATCTCGTCGCGGATTTTCGACCAGTTTTCATTTCCTTCCTGGTTCACCAGGCTCTTCAGCCGTTTTTCGACGTCAACGACCTGGGCATCCAGCGCCGCGCTGTTCGCCTCGCCGGCGGTGGCAGCACGTTCCATCGCGCGTTCGCCCGCCATGCGGCCAAAGACCACCAGCTCCGCCAGTGAGTTTGACCCCAGACGGTTAGCACCGTGCAGGCCGACAGAAGAGCACTCGCCCACGGCAAACAGCCCTTTAATGCGGGTTTCGCACTGCTGATCGGTTTCGATACCGCCCATGGTGTAGTGGGCCGTTGGACGTACCGGAATCGGCTCTTTCACCGGATCGACGCCAACATAGGCTTTTGCCAGTTCGCAAATGAACGGCAGACGTTCCAGCAGTTTCTTCTCGCCAAGATGACGCAGGTCGAGGTAGACCACATCGCCGCGTGGCGTGGCGATGGTGTTGCCTTTGCGCCATTCGTGCCAGAAGGCCTGAGACACTTTGTCGCGCGGGCCCAGTTCCATGTATTTGTTTTTCGGCTCGCCGAGCGGGGTTTCCGGACCCATGCCGTAATCCTGCAGATAGCGGTAGCCATTTTTATTGACCAGGATCCCGCCTTCACCACGGCAGCCTTCCGTCATCAGAATGCCGGAGCCCGGCAGGCCAGTAGGGTGATACTGCACGAACTCCATATCCCGCAGCGGCACGCCGTGGCTAAGCGCCATGCCCATGCCGTCACCGGTGACGATACCCCCGTTGGTGTTGTAGCGGTAAACACGCCCCGCACCGCCGGTAGCCATTACCACCGCGTTGGCGCGGATCTGGACGAGGGTGCCTTCCATCATGTTCATCGCCACCAGACCGCGCGCCTGACCGTCATCAACCAGAATGTCGAGGACGAAATGTTCGTCAAAGCGCTGAATCTGTGGGAACTGAAGGGAGGTCTGGAACAGGGTGTGCAACATGTGGAAGCCGGTTTTATCGGCGGCGAACCAGGTACGTTCGATCTTCATCCCGCCGAAGCGGCGAACGTTGACGCTGCCGTCCGGACGACGGCTCCACGGACATCCCCACTGTTCAAGCTGGGTCATCTCCGTAGGACAATGGTGTACAAAGTAGTCAACGACATCCTGCTCGCAAAGCCAGTCGCCCCCTGCAACCGTGTCGTGGAAATGGTATTCGAAGCTGTCATGATCCTGCGCAACGGCGGCGGATCCTCCTTCTGCGGCAACCGTATGGCTGCGCATCGGATAGACTTTTGAAATCAATGCGATTTTAGCGTTGGGATTAGCTTGTGCTGCAGCAATCGCAGCACGTAATCCAGCCCCGCCAGCGCCTATAACGGCAAGATCGGCTTGAAAAGTTTGCACGACATTCCTCCAGATTTTTGTTATTTCGCAACGCGATAAACTAAAGGTAGTTCACCCGTCCAAAAGGACGATTGCGAAAGCGTTTCCACTGCTCCTTTATGGGTAAAGCAGTATAACCGCGTGGATGTCAGGGAAATTTGACGTGTTCGATTTTTTTGCTGTTCTGTGCGGCGATTTATCGCGGTGAGTAATGAATTTCGTCGCGCAATTGTTCACCTAAATGAAATGCGCTTTTTTACTGCGCAAAATTTGTCTCCGTCCCTGGTAACGAGTAGACTTCGTGCCCTTGTCTGAAATCGGAGAAAAACTCATGAGCGAAACGGCCACCTGGCAGCCGAGCGCATCCATCCCCAACCTGCTAAAACGCGCTGCAATTATGGCGGAGATCCGCCGCTTCTTTGCCGACCGCGGCGTCCTTGAGGTGGAAACCCCGTGCATGAGTCAGGCAACGGTAACGGATATTCATCTGGTCCCGTTTGAAACCCGTTTTGTTGGTCCTGGCCACTCACAGGGCATGAATTTGTATCTGATGACCAGCCCGGAATACCACATGAAACGTCTGCTGGCGGCAGGATGTGGCCCGGTCTATCAGCTGTGCCGCAGTTTCCGTAATGAAGAGATGGGGCGTCACCACAATCCGGAATTCACCATGCTGGAGTGGTACCGTCCGCATTATGATATGTACCGCCTGATGAACGAGGTGGACGATCTGCTGCAGCAGGTGCTGGAGTGCTCAGAAGCGGAAACGCTCTCTTATCAGCAGGTTTTCCAGCGTTACCTGGAAATTGATCCGCTCTCTGCGGATAAAGCGCAGCTGCGCGAAGTGGCGGCAAAACTGGATCTGAGCAACGTGGCAGATACCGAAGAAGACCGCGACACGCTGCTGCAACTGCTCTTCACCTTTGGCGTTGAGCCGCAAATTGGCAAAGACCGGCCGACGTTTGTATATCACTTCCCGGCAAGCCAGGCTTCGCTGGCGCAGATCAGCACCGAAGATCACCGCGTGGCGGAGCGTTTTGAGGTCTATTACAAAGGTATCGAGCTGGCGAACGGCTTCCACGAACTGACCGACGCACGCGAACAGCAGCAGCGTTTTGAGCAGGATAACCGCAAGCGCGCGGCACGTGGTCTGCCGCAGCAGCCCATTGATACCCATCTGCTGGAAGCATTGAAAGCGGGTCTGCCGGACTGCTCCGGCGTGGCGCTGGGCGTTGATCGTCTGGTGATGCTGGCGCTGGGTGCAGAACAGCTGGGCGAAGTGATCGCGTTTACGGTCGATCGCGCATAACGCATCGCATTGCCGGGTAGCGCTGTCGCTTACCCGGCTCACCTCTGATGTCAATTAACCTTTCCATTTCCGCACGACAACATTAAAAACTGCCACATTCTCTGTACGCAGGTCTTTTTCTTAATTTGCCCCTAATAGCCACAATATTAGTCTGGTCTTCTGCTACCATCCGCGCAGTTTAACTTCCTTTGGATGGCGCTATGTCCCAGTCACTTAAAAAGATGACCCTCACCGGGCTCATCCTGATGATTTTTACCTCCGTCTTTGGCTTTGCCAACAGCCCGTCGGCTTTCTATCTGATGGGCTACAGCGCAACGCCGTTCTACATCGTCTCGGCCCTGTTTTTCTTCATACCGTTTGCGCTGATGATGGCTGAAATGGGGGCGGCTTACCGCAAAGAAGAGGGCGGGATCTATTCCTGGATGAACAACAGCATCGGCCCGCGCTACGCGTTTATCGGCACGTTTATGTGGTTCTCCTCGTATGTGGTCTGGATGGTCAGTACGGCGGCCAAGGTCTGGGTACCGTTTTCGACGTTTGTTTTCGGCAGCGATTACACTCAGGTCTGGTCTTTGGCCGGTCTGAGCTCCACGCAGGTGGTCGGGATTCTGGCCGTCTGCTGGATGGTGGTTGTAACGCTGGTGGCGTCTAAGGGCATCAACAAAATTGCCCGCATTACCGCCGTGGGCGGGATCTCGGTGATGTGCCTGAACCTGGTGCTGCTGCTGGTCAGTATTGCCATTCTGTGCCTGAACGGCGGACACTTCGCTCAGGAGGTGAACTTCGTTTCCTCGCCCAACCCGAGCTATCAGTCCGGGCTCGCTATGCTCTCCTTTGTGGTGTTTGCCATTTTTGCGTACGGCGGTATTGAGGCGGTGGGCGGCCTGGTCGACAAGACCGAGAACCCGGAAAAGAACTTTGCGAAAGGCATTATTTTTGCCGCGATAGTTATCTCCATTGGCTATTCGCTGGCAATTTTCCTCTGGGGCGTCAGCACCAACTGGCAGCAGGTACTCAGCAACAACACCACTAACCTGGGCAACATTACCTATGTGCTGATGAAAAGCCTGGGGATGACGCTGGGACAAGCGATGAATCTGACACCGGAAGCGGCGGCAACGATGGGCGTCTGGTTTGCACGCATCACCGGCTTGTCCATGTTCCTTGCCTATACCGGCGCGTTTTTCACGCTGATTTACTCTCCGTTGAAAGCGATAATTCAGGGCACGCCAAAAGCGCTGTGGCCTGCACGCATGACGCAACTGAATACCGCAGGTATGCCCGCCAACGCCATGTGGATGCAGTGCCTGCTGGTCTGCGTGTTCATTTTGCTGGTGTCGTTTGGTGGGGATACCGCGTCAGCGTTTTATAACAAGCTGACCCTGATGGCGAACGTGTCGATGACGCTGCCTTATCTCTTTCTGAGCCTGGCCTTCCCGTTCTTTAAGGCGAAGGAGGATCTTGAGCGTCCGTTTGTGATTTTCAAAACGCGCGCCGCCACGCTGCTGGCAACCGCGGTGGTGGTGCTGGTAGTGGCATTCGCCAACATCTTTACCGTTATTCAGCCGGTGATTGAGGCGAATGACTGGAGTAGCGCACTGTGGATGGTGGGCGGCCCGGTCTTCTTCTCGCTTCTGGCGATGGGGATTTATGAGAATTACCGCCGACGTTCTGTGGCGTTGCTGACGGAAGTGGCGTAGCGGTTAAACATTCCCCTCCCGGAAGGGAGGGGAGAAGGGTTACAGACTTCCTGCCGGGCGTGTGCGCGCCGCTGACGTTAACGTTCTTCCCTTTTTACGCCCGTCCAGGCTTTCCAGACGCATCTGGAACGGTGGGAACGGCATATCAATGCCGTGCTCACGGAACCCTGCCAGAATCAGCTGGTGGATCTCATGACGCAGTGGCATACGGTGTCCCATTTCGGCGGCGTAAATACGCAGTTCGAAAATCTGGATCCCCTGTTGTAAATCCACCAGGAACACTTCTGGCGCCGGGTTATCGATCACGAATGAACAGCGCTCTGCGGCGGTGTAGAGGATCTGAGTGACCTCTTCGCTGTTGGCATCCGCCGGCGCAGGTACCGTCAGCACCACACGCGTGACGGAGTCTGACAGCGACCAGTTGATAAACTGCTCGGTAATAAACGCCTTGTTCGGCACGATGATCTCTTTACGGTCCCAGTCGCTGATGGTGGTGGCGCGCGTGTTGATCCTGGTGATGCTGCCGGTCAAATCGCGGATCGTTACCGTATCGCCAATACGAATCGGTTTTTCGAACAGAATAATCAGGCCAGAGATAAAGTTGGCGAAGATCTCCTGTAAGCCAAACCCTAACCCCACACCAAGTGCCGCCACCAGCCACTGCAGTTTCGACCATTCAATACCAATCATTGAGAAGCCGACCAGCCCGCCAAACAGCATGATCAGATATTTGGTGATGGTGGTAATTGCATATCCCGTCCCCGGGGTTAAATCGAGATGCTGCAGCAGGGCCAGCTCCAGCAGCGCCGGGAAGTTACGCACCAGCTGGGTGGTGATGATCAACACCAGAATGGCAATCAACACCGCGCCTAAGGTAATCGGCTCCAGGCTCTCCACACCTTGTACCGTGGACGTTACGTCCCACAGGGAGATGTTTTCCAGGAAGCCAAACGCGGAGTGAATTTCCGACCACAGAAATATCACCGACAGCAGGGCAATCAGCATCAGGATGGAGCGTACCAGTCGCAGGGATTGGGTACTGATGGCATCCAGATCCAGCTCGACTTCGTCAGCTTCCGTCGTGCCTTCTGTGCTGTTGACATGGTTTGGCTCTTCCTCGCCACGCGCACGCTGGGCGAGGATCTCTGCCCGCCGGTGCTTGGCACGGTCGAATGCCAGACGGCGGCGCTGGATCAGCATCCAGCGGCGTATCACGTGATACACCACCAGAAGCAGGAACCAAATCGCCACCGAGGTTTCAAGCCTCGCCAGCAGCGCCTTGGCGGTCGCCAGGTAACCCACCGTCGCTGCCAGCATGGCAATCAGCGGTGCGCTCAGCAGCAGGTTCCAGAGCAGCCGGTTGAACATGTTGTCGCCGTTACCGGATTTATCCAGATAGAGCGGAATACCGGCGCGTTTCAGGCTGAGCGTGACAATTGCCAGCGCCCCGCATATCAGCATAAAGCAGAGGCGGCCCAGAGACCCTGAGAATTCCCGGTCGTTGAGTTTATCGAACATGATCAGCGCCATAATCAGCGGCACAATCAGTCCGATGCTCATCAGGTAGTAACGCATGGCGCGTGCAACGCGATTACGCGGCCAGCCGAAGTGAGCGATGAACAAACCGTTGGGCCGCGCGAACGTGGCGCAAATCATTACCACCCACAGCAGTGGCACCGTGGCAGTGACGCCATCGCCAATGGCCACCGCGAGCGGGTAGGGCCAGGCTTCCCGCAGGCCATATCCAAGCGTCATCCACAGGACCGGTAGCGGTGAGGCGACGAGAATCGACCAGAAGACGGTGCGTAACGTCAGCCAGAAGTGATCCTGCGTAACTTTCCCCACCCGGGCGCTGGAGCGTTCCAGGAATCGGGTGAAATACCGGCGCGAGTAAATGCTGAAGCCCACCAGAATCAGCGCGGCCAGCAGCGGGAAAATGGTCTCTTTACTGGTGAGCATCATCACGCTGGCCTGGCCCAGCTGGCTGAAGGTATCCAGCGAAATAAGGCGGCGCAGATCCTGGACAATCTCAATCGGCCACGAGAAGGTCATCGGCCGCACGTCGGAGGTCCAGAAGAGATAACGGTGCGTTGCCTCATTCACCTCTTTCAGCGCATCTTCCAGTTGGCTATTAGAGACCTTGAGCTTGGTCAGTTCCAGAATCAGCGTATCCCCGCCCTGGAGCAGGGAGTTCAGCAGTTCACGCTGGGTACGCAACTGGGCTTCCAGAATGCGGTTCTGCTCGCTGGTCAGCGGCTGTCCGTCAGCCTGACGGATCTGGCGGATTTGCGGCTGTTTGTTGAGCAGATCCTCAAAGTGCAGTCGCTGCACGCGCAGCTGAGCCATTTCGGTATCCAGCTGCTGCGGTTTGGGCATTTCCGGCAGGCGTGAGACCTGCGCGCGTAACGCTTCACCCAGCAGGTTTGATGACCCTAGCCACTGGGACTGCTCACGAAGTGTGTTAAGCGCCTGGCGGACCTGCAGGGTTTGATTGGTAGCCTGGCGCTGTTGCGAGGCTACCAGATCCATACGCTGCGCCTGTTGGTTCAGCGCCGCAGAGAGCTCGCGGTTGACCTTAAACTGCTCAACGATGCCGCTGGGCAGGTTCGCGCTGTTTTCCGCCAGCAGCTCGGTGCTTTCAAGCGCACGCTCGGCTTCGCGCTGCCGCTGGCTGTTAAGCTGATTACGCAGGGCCTGCAGATATGCATCCAACTGTTCGCTCTGCTTCTGCGCCAGCTCAGAGCGCATCCGCGACAGCTCCTGGCGGTTATTGGCGGACAGCTGCGCCAGCTCCAGTTCATCGACAAGGGCTTTGAGGCGAGCAGATTCGGCCTGCAGCCCCAGATTCTGCGCCTGCGCTTGCGGCGTGTTGCCGCTTTGCGTGCCAACGCGACGCTCAACTTCATTAAGCTGGCGGCGGGCATCGGTTTGCTGCTGGGGAAGCTGGCTGAGCGAGTCGGCAATTTCACGCGCCCGCTCCTGCTCCTGCTGAGCCAGACGGCTCTTTTCCAGAAGCTGGCTGCTGACCTGGAGGATCTCCTGATTCAGCGCATCAGAAGACATGTCCGCCGGTATATCGCGCGGTTCATCACGCAGATTACTGAGCTGCGAGCGCAGCGTTTGCGAGAGTTTCGGGAAGTTGTCGATAACCTGCTGATATTGCTGCGCACGCTCAAGGGAGCCTTTTCGCTCCGCAAGCGCGTTCAGGGCGGACTGGAGCGACTCAACGGTCTCTGGCTGAGCGGGTTTTGCCGCTTTTGCCTGCTCCAGTTCCTGGGTTATCTGTTTTGCGTCGGGGGCTGTCGCTGCGTACGCCCCCATGCTGAGGCACCAGGCCATCAGTAGAACGATAATCGGGCGCACGTCAGCGATCCTTCTGTTATTAGCCTTCGTCTTTTTTGTCGTCAACCAGCGGGCTGGCGTCGTGCTCGGCGTCGATCTCTTCTTGGGACAACGGTGCAGGTTCTGCCACCGGCGTTACGAAGGTTTCGGTAGAGACGGCCAGCGGCTGACCCAGTTTGGTGACCGACAGGCTTTCAAGCTGTTCGGCCAGCTTAACTTTACCCGGTGCAAACAGGTTGATAACGGTTGATCCCAGCTTGAAGCGACCCATCTCCTGACCTTTCAGCAGGGCGACAGAGCCTTCTTCTTCACCGGCAGGCCAGGTCCAGCGCTTGATCACGCCTTCACGTGGTGGGGTGATGGTGCCAGCCCAGACGGTTTCAATGCTGCCGACAATGGTCGCGCCCACGAGAATCTGCGCCATAGGGCCGAATTCAGTATCAAACAGGCAAATGACGCGTTCGTTACGGGCGAACAGGTTAGGTACGTTCTGCGCCGTGAGGTGGTTCACGGAGAACAGATCGCCCGGAACGTAGATCATTTCACGCAGGATGCCGTTGCACGGCATGTGCACGCGGTGATAGTCGCGCGGTGAGAGATAGGTGGTCGCGAAGGTCCCGTTACGGAACAGATCCGCCATCAGGTAGTTACCTGCCAGCAACGCTTCCAGGCTGTAGTTATGGCCTTTCGCCTGCAGGATTTTGTCGTCTTCGATGTGACCCAGTTGGCTAATCACGCCATCTGCAGGCATCACCAGCACGTTAGGGTCCGTATTCAGCGGGCGCACGTCGTCGCGCAGTGGGCGGACGAAAAACTCGTTGAAGGTGCGGTAGCTGGCGGTATCCGGCTTCTGCGCCTCTTTCATGTCGACCTTGTAATATTTTACGAAAAGGTCGATGACCAGTTTGGTCAGCCAGCCCGCTCGTTTGCTCGCGCCCCAGCCCGCCAGGCGAGTGAGCCACAGTTTCGGCAGAATGTATTGAAGCGAAAGTTTAAATGAGTTTAACAAGGTAGCCTCCAGGCCATTGTTTTGTCGTTCCAGATCCGGCCGCAAAGCGCCGGAACCTGAAAAAAGGGGACGATTTTAGCGATGCTTAGCTTAGTTGTCAGTTATCAGAATCAGAAAAGTTTTTACGCGTTTTTACCTGATCCATGCTCTCGAGAATGCGGTGGTAGTTTTCAAAGCGGGTCTCCGCTATTTCGCCTTTCTCGACCGCTTCACGGATAGCGCAGCCCGGGTCATTGTCATGTTTACAGTCGCGGTATTTGCAAGCGCCTAAATAATCATGGAATTCGACAAATCCGTTGAAGATTTGTTCCGGCTCAAGGTGCCACAAACCGAATTCACGCACGCCCGGGGAGTCAATGACATCGCCGCCGTGCGGGAAGTGATACAGGCGTGACGCGGTCGTGGTGTGCTGGCCCAGGCCAGAAACATCAGACACATCGTTGGTCACGATCTCTTGCTGGAGGCCGAGAAGGTTGTTCAGCAGGCTTGATTTGCCCACACCGGACTGTCCCGCAAAGATGCTGATGCGATCGGTAAGCGCCTCTTCAAGCGGTTTCAGACCATCTTTGGTATAGCTGGAAACCATCAGAACGCGATACCCGATGTTACGGTAGATATCCATCTGCTCGTTGACGAAGTTCATACCGTCTTCATCGAGCAGATCGATTTTGTTGAGTACGATGATCGGTTCAACCTGCAGCGTTTCACAGGCGACAAGGTATCGGTCGATAATATTGAGCGAAAGTTCGGGCAAAATCGCTGAGACGATAACGATCTGGTTAATGTTGGCTGCGATAGGTTTAACCCCGTCGTAGAAATCGGGACGGGTCAGTACCGACGTACGCGCGTGGACCGCCTCAACGATGCCTTTTACCGTGACGCCTTCCGCCGCTTCTTTACCCGGGCGCCAGACCACGCGATCGCCGGTTACCAGAGAACGAATCGTCCGGCGGATGTTGCAGCGGTGAATCTCACCGTTGGCGGATTCCACGTCGGCGTGCATACCGAAACGGCTGATGACGATGCCTTCCATCGGTTCGCCAAACAGGTTGTCGTCGTAATCGACCTTCTCCGAAGTGGTTTTAAGACGGCGCTGGTGATTGGCATTCACACGGCGCTGCTGCCCTTTGGAGAGTTTATTTTTACTCAATCGCGCTGGCTCCTGGTCGCCCGTAAGGGGCAAAACCTCTATGATACACTCTAATTAATACTAGTTAACCTGCTACAGCCGGTTATGCGAGAAGGGTGGAAAATAACATGAGCGCGGATGAAAACAACCTGATTTGGATCGATCTTGAAATGACCGGGCTGGATCCCGAGCGCGATCGCATTATTGAGATTGCAACCCTGGTGACCGATGCCAACCTGAATATTCTGGCGGAAGGGCCGACTATCGCGGTTCATCAGTCCGACGACCAGCTTGCGTTAATGGATGAGTGGAACGTGCGCACCCATACGGGGAGCGGGCTGGTGGAGCGCGTTAAGGCCAGCACCATGGGCGATCGCGAGGCGGAGCTGGCAACGCTTGCGTTTCTGAAACAGTGGGTTCCGGCGGGCAAATCACCTATCTGCGGTAACAGCATCGGTCAGGATCGCCGTTTTCTGTTTAAGTACATGCCGGAGCTGGAGTCTTACTTCCATTACCGCTATCTGGATGTGAGCACCCTGAAAGAGCTGGCGCGTCGCTGGAAACCGGAAATCCTGGATGGCTTTAAAAAGCAGGGTACGCATCAGGCCATGGACGATATCCGTGAGTCTGTGGCCGAACTGGCGTATTATCGCGAGAACTTTATTAAGCTGTAATTCAGGCGGTTGCCGGGGGCGTTGCGCGTTACCCGGCCTACAGAACGCATGAATGGTGTAAAAACGTGCAAAGCGATGAATATTCCATCACTTGAACTGAATTTCACAAAAAACGCTTTTAGGGGGGTTGCAGCTAAACGGATTTCTCGTATAATGCGCCTCCCGTAACGACAGAGAAATACACGTTACGACAGCAACAAAAGCAGTGCAAATTTGCGGGAATAGCTCAGTTGGTAGAGCACGACCTTGCCAAGGTCGGGGTCGCGAGTTCGAGTCTCGTTTCCCGCTCCAAAATTTGAAGGTGCTTCTAAAGCACAGACCACCCAAGCGGGAATAGCTCAGTTGGTAGAGCACGACCTTGCCAAGGTCGGGGTCGCGAGTTCGAGTCTCGTTTCCCGCTCCAAAATTTGAAAGTGCTTCCACAGCACGGACCACCCAAGCGGGAATAGCTCAGTTGGTAGAGCACGACCTTGCCAAGGTCGGGGTCGCGAGTTCGAGTCTCGTTTCCCGCTCCAAATTCTTATCATCTCCAGATTATCCACAGCGGAATGCTTCGTTGGGGACATTTTCTATTGCATCTGAAATACTCTTGTGAACAGAGTTATCCACAGAAGCCCTACTCAGTTACAGACCAGAAGAAAATTAGCAGGGTGAATAATATCTTCGTAACATACTGAATTTAATTAAGTAAATTTCATTTCAAAATGTTATTTAGATCACTTGACCTCATTGCCAGCCCCGATGGCGCTTGAGTTTTTATTTTTATTCACAGGCTGTGAATATATCAAGCATCCCGTACAAGCCCTTTTTCAATCACTCTCACCAGCCGTTGTTTCTTCGGCAGCTGCACCTCGACAACGCAGGCATTACGCTTCTCGATTTGCTGCGCAATCGCCCATTCTATGTGTTCATCAAGAAGTGGGTGCTCACCTCTGCGACTTTCGAGCGCCTGAATATTGGCTTCATCCCAGGGCGCATTGCCCAGCGCAACGGCGACATTTCGTAGCCAGCGCAGATGCCCAATACGCCGAATGGCGGATCCTTCGGTGACTTTCAGGAACCAGGCCTCACTCCAGGCGAAGAGCTCGATAAGCTGAGGCGCATGAAGCGCTTTACGAGGACTGAAATCGTCTTCATCCGTAAGCTGCGAGTAACGATTCCAGGGGCAGATCAGCTGGCAGTCATCGCAGCCGTAGATACGGTTCCCGATAAGCGGACGGAATTCTTCCGGTATCGCCCCTTCGAGTTCAATGGTGAGATAGGAGATGCAGCGGCGCGCATCCACCGTATAAGGCTCAACGATGGCACCCGTCGGGCAGATGGTCATGCAGGCCACGCAGCGCCCGCAACCTTCCTCTACCGGACCATCTACCGGCAGCGGCAAATCTATGAGCAGTTCACCGAGGAAAAAGAACGATCCGGCGTCGCGGCTAAGGATAAGTGAGTGCTTACCTGTCCAGCCAAGCCCGGCTTTTTCTGCTATCGGGCGTTCAAGAACAGGCGCAGAGTCTACAAACGGTCTAAAATTCAGCGACACACAGTGCTGCTGAATAGTTTCCCCAAGTTTTTTTAAACGGTTACGCAGAAGCTTATGGTAATCACGGCCCAGGGCGTACCGGCTGACGTAACCGAGAGCGGGATTTTTTAACGTGCGAGCAAACGCCGCGTTGGCGGGCAGGTAGTTCATGCGTACGCTGATGACGCGTAATGTACCGGGTAACAGCTCGTGTGGGCGGGCACGCATCATGCCATGACGCGCCATCCACTCCATTTCGCCATGGTATTGTTTATCCAGCCATGCCTGCAGTTTCGGCTCGCTGGCGGAAAGGTCGGTATCGGTGATACCCACCTTCTGGAAGCCAAGCTCAGCACCCCACTGTTTAATTTTTTGCGCTAATTCATTGAGATCGAGGGGCTGTGACATGACGGACCATACTGTGAAGAAAAACCCCGAAAGTATACCACATTCCATCTGGCATGCGGATGACCTCCGGCACGCCGAAAAAGAGGCCGCAGACAGCCTCGGCATTACCCTGTATGAACTGATGCAACGCGCGGGCGAAGCGGCGTTTAACGTTACCCGCACGGCTTACCCTGAATCGTCGCATTGGCTGATTTTATGCGGACACGGCAATAACGGCGGTGACGGTTATGTCGTCGCCCGACTGGCGGTTGCCGCCGGGATCCACGTGACGTTGCTGGCGCTGGAGAGCGATAAACCGCTGCCAGAAGAGGCCAGTGCGGCGCGGGAAGCCTGGCTGAACGCGGGCGGTGTTATTCATGCCACCGATATCGTCTGGCCGGAAGAGATTGATGTGATTATTGATGGCCTGCTGGGCACCGGACTACGCAGTGCGCCGCGCGACCCGGTTGCCACCCTGATTGCACGTGCCAATGCCCACAGCGCGCCGGTGGTGGCCCTGGATATACCTTCTGGCCTGATGGCGCAAACCGGCACGACGCCGGGCGCGGTGATTCAGGCCGCGCACACCGTTGCCTTTATCGCCCTGAAACCGGGGCTGCTTACCGGTAAAGCGCGGGATGTCACGGGAACGTTGCACCATAACGCACTGGGGCTGGAGAGCTGGCTTGCCGGACAGGAAACCCACGTTTCGCGCGTTGATGCTTCGCTGCTGGCACAGTGGCTACCGCCGCGCCGCCCGACGTCCCATAAAGGCGATCACGGCAGGCTGGTGATCATTGGAGGTGACCACGGCACGGCGGGGGCTATCCGCATGACGGGGGAAGCGGCATTGCGTTGTGGTGCCGGTTTAGTGCGGGTGCTGACGCGCATCGAAAATAGTGCGCCAATTATTACGGCCCGTCCGGAGCTGATGGTGCATGAATTGACGCCGCAGTCGCTTGAAGAGAGTCTCGAATGGGCGGATGTCGTGGTCATTGGCCCGGGGCTTGGGCAGCAGGCCTGGGGGAAACAGGCCCTGCAGAAGGTCGAGAATTTTCGTAAACCGATGCTGTGGGATGCCGACGCGCTGAACCTTCTGGCAATCAATCCTGATAAGCGTCACAATCGCATTCTGACGCCGCACCCCGGCGAAGCCGCGCGCCTGCTTAACTGCAGCGTGGCAGAAATTGAAAGCGATCGCTTACTTTCTGCCCGGCGTCTGGTAAAACGTTACGGAGGTGTTGCCGTTCTGAAAGGGGCAGGAACCGTTGTCGCCAGCGACGAGGCACTGGGCATTGTCGATGCCGGAAATGCGGGCATGGCGAGCGGCGGAATGGGCGATGTGCTTTCCGGCATCATTGGCGCATTGCTTGGACAGAAACTTCCCCTTTATGATGCAGCCTGCGCTGGCTGTGTGGCCCATGGTGTCGCGGCGGATAAGCTGGCGGCACGTTACGGTACACGCGGAATGCTGGCCACCGATCTTTTTTGCACGCTACGGCGTGTTGTTAACCCGGATGTGATTGACGTAGAAAATGACTAATCGAGCGATTTCTTTACCTGATGAACAAGCCACTTTAGATCTTGGCAAACGCGTGGCACAGGCCTGTCAGGGGGCAACCGTCATTTATCTGTATGGTGATTTAGGTGCGGGTAAAACCACCTTCAGCCGGGGTTTTCTGCAGGCGTTAGGCCATAAAGGCAATGTGAAAAGCCCAACCTACACGCTGGTAGAGCCGTACACCCTTGAAAATCTCATGGTGTACCACTTTGATTTATACCGCCTTGCGGATCCCGAGGAGCTGGAATTTATGGGGATCCGTGATTATTTTGCCAATGATGCCATCTGCCTGGTGGAGTGGCCGCAACAAGGTGCGGGTGTGTTGCCTGACCCGGATGTCGAAATTCACTTAGATTACCAGGCACAAGGGCGTGAGGCACGCATCAGTGCTGTTTCCTCATCAGGTAGTTCCTTACTGGCGCGTCTGGCCGGTTAAGCGTAGGGATGACGGGATGATTAGTCGCGTTAAAGGTTGGTTATTGGCTGCCACGGTGCTGCTGTGCGCGCAGGCCGGGGCGGCAAGCCTGTCGGATATTCAGGTGTCGAACGGCGAAAGCCAGGCCAGGATCACGTTCAGCTTTATGGGCGATCCGGAATATGCTTTTTCACAGCCAGACAGCCACAGCGTGGCGCTGGATATCAAACAAACCGGGGTTATCCAGGGGTTACCGCTCCAGTTCAGCGGCAATAATCTGGTTAAAAGCATTCGTTCCGGCTCGCCAAAAGATAGCCAGTCATTGCGTCTGGTGGTCGACCTAACCGAAAAGGGTAAAACCAGAGCGGTTAAGCAGCAAAACGGTGCGAATTATACGGTGGTCTTTACCATCAACGCTGACGCCCCTCCGCCGCCTCCGCCTCCACCGGTGGTGGCGAAACGCGTGGAAGAGCCGGTTTATACCCCGCGCCCATCTGAACCGGCACGTAATCCGTTTAAAACGGACAGCGACCGCATTACCAGCGTTACCAGCAGCAATACCGTGACGCGGCCGGCGGCCAGCGCACGTCGCGCGGTCAGCGGTGATAAAGTGATTATCGCCATTGATGCGGGGCACGGCGGTCAGGATCCCGGCGCAATTGGCCCGGGCGGTACGCGGGAGAAAAATGTCACCATCGCGGTTGCCCGTAAGCTGCGGACGCTGTTAAACGACGATCCTATGTTTAAAGGCGTGCTGACGCGCGACGGCGATTACTTTATCTCGGTGATGGGCCGTTCGGATGTAGCACGTAAGCAAAATGCCAATTTCCTGGTGTCCATTCATGCGGATGCCGCGCCAAACCGTAACGCCACGGGAGCCTCAGTGTGGGTGCTGTCAAACCGTCGGGCGAACAGTGAAATGGCAAACTGGCTTGAAGAGCACGAGAAACAGTCCGAACTGTTAGGTGGAGCGGGTGATGTGCTGGCAAACAGCCAGGCCGATCCCTATCTCAGCCAGGCGGTGCTGGATTTACAATTCGGTCATTCCCAGCGCGTCGGGTATGATGTCGCTACAAATGTATTGAATCAGCTGCAGGGCATCGGGTCATTGCACAAGCGACGTCCGGAGCATGCGAGCCTTGGCGTTCTACGATCGCCGGATATTCCATCGATTCTGGTGGAAACAGGCTTTATCAGTAATAACGCTGAAGAACGCCTGCTGGGCAGCGACAGCTATCAGCAGCAAATTGCCGAAGCGATCTATAACGGTCTGCGTAAATACTTTGATGCGCATCCGCTGCAGTCCGCGCCACAGGGCGGTGCCGCCCAGACGGCCAGCGCAGCGCAGCCAGGTGAGATGACCGCGACCAACTAAGGAGAATTCATGCCGATTCAGGTTCTACCGCCGCAGCTCGCGAACCAAATCGCCGCCGGTGAGGTGGTTGAGCGCCCTGCATCGGTGGTGAAGGAGCTGGTAGAAAACAGCCTTGATGCGGGGGCCACCCGCATTGATATTGATATCGAACGCGGCGGCGCAAAGCTGATTCGCATTCGTGACAACGGCTGTGGAATTAAAAAAGACGAGCTGGCGTTAGCGCTGGCACGTCATGCCACCAGTAAAATTGCCTCTCTTGATGACCTGGAAGCGATCATCAGCCTCGGTTTTCGCGGGGAAGCGCTGGCCAGTATCAGCTCCGTTTCCCGCCTCACGCTCACCTCCCGTACCGCTGAACAGCAGGAAGCCTGGCAGGCGTACGCCGAAGGGCGTGATATGGACGTGACGATTAAACCAGCGGCGCATCCGGTCGGTACGACGCTGGAAGTGCTGGATCTGTTTTATAACACCCCCGCCCGACGCAAGTTTATGCGTACCGAAAAAACCGAGTTTGGGCATATCGATGAGATCATTCGTCGCATTGCCCTGGCGCGGTTTGACGTGACCATTAACCTTAGCCATAACGGCAAAGTCATGCGCCAGTACCGCGCCGTGGCGGAAGGTGGGCAAAAAGAGCGCCGCTTGGGCGCTATCTGCGGCGTACCGTTCCTCGAGCACGCGCTGGCCATTGAGTGGCAGCATGGCGATCTGGCCATGCGCGGCTGGGTGGCTGACCCCAACGCGAGCAGCGCCGCCTTCGCTGAGATCCAGTATTGCTACGTGAACGGCCGCATGATGCGTGACCGCCTCATCAACCACGCCATTCGTCAGGCCTGTGAAGATAAACTGGGTGCAGATCAGCAACCGGCGTTTGTGCTCTATCTAGAAATCGATCCACACCAGGTGGACGTTAACGTCCATCCTGCCAAGCATGAAGTGCGGTTCCACCAGTCACGTCTGGTGCATGATTTTATCTATCAGGGCGTGCTGAGCGTATTGCAACAGCAGGCTGAACCAACGCTGCCGCTGGAAAAAGAAGAACCCGCCCCGCGCGCGTTTCCGGAAAACCGTGTTGCAGCGGGCCGGAACCATTTTGCTGAACCTGCCGTGGCGCGTGAGCCGGATGCCCCGCGTTTCTCTGCTGCGGGTAGCACACCGCGCCCAACGGGAGCGAACTATCCAAACGCCCAACCTGGCTATCAAAAACAGCAGGGAGCGTTGTACCGCAAATTGCTGGAAACCCCCGCGGTGGAGCGCAAAGCGCCTGTCGCGGTGCCAGCGCCTTCGCTGGATGGCCACAGCCAGAGTTTTGGCCGGGTTCTGACGATTATCGCACCGGATATGGCGCTGCTGGAGCGCGAAGGCCACGTGATGCTTCTGGCATTGCCGGTGGCGGAACGCTGGCTTAAACAAGTGCAGCTTACGCCGGGTGAAAACGCGGCCTGTGCACAACCGCTGCTGATCCCCGTTCGGCTAAAAATATCCCCTGAAGAAACAGGGGTACTGCGTCGCGCAGAGGCCCTGTTGGCGCAGATGGGCATTGAAATGGTGCTCGAACCACAACATGTGACCATTCGCGCAGTGCCTTTACCCTTACGCCAACAAAATTTACAAAACTTGATTCCTGAACTGATAGGCTACCTGGCGCAGCAAACGTCGTTTGATGCCGCCAACACCGCGCAGTGGATCGCCCGCCATCTGGCAAGCGAACATGCGCCGTGGAGTATGGCGCAGGCCATTAGCGTGCTGGCGGAGGTTGAACGCCTTTGTCCGCATCTGGTGAAGACACCGCCAGGTGGGTTATTACAACCTGTTGATTTACAAACGGCGATGAATGCCCTGAAACATGATTGACGTAAGCAAGGCGAGCCTGCCAAAGGCGATTTTTTTAATGGGCCCTACGGCCTCCGGCAAAACGGCACTGGCCATTGAGTTGCGTAAAGTTTTGCCTGTAGAGTTGATTAGTGTCGATTCTGCCCTTATCTACCTAGGGATGGACATCGGCACGGCGAAGCCTGACGCAGACGAACTGCGTGCGGCACCGCATCGTTTGCTGGATATTCTCGACCCGGCTCAGGCATACTCCGCAGCGGATTTCCGCCGCGATGCGTTAGCCGAGATGGCCGAGATAACGGCGGCGGGACGTATACCGCTGTTGGTTGGCGGAACCATGCTTTATTTCAAGGCGTTGCTGGAGGGGCTTTCACCTCTGCCATCAGCGGATCCGGAAGTAAGAGCAAAAATTGAGCAGCAGGCGGCAGAGCAGGGATGGGACGTTTTGCATAAGCAACTGGCCGAGATTGACCCGGTTGCCGCAGCACGGATCCATCCAAATGATCCGCAAAGGCTTTCCCGGGCACTGGAAGTTTTTTTCATTTCGGGTAAAACTTTAACGGAACTGACGCAAACGTCAGGAGACGCTCTGCCGTATCAGGTGCATCAGTTCGCCATCGCCCCGGCGAGCCGTGAACTGCTCCATCAACGAATTGAGCAGCGTTTTCATCAGATGTTAGCTTCAGATTTTGAAGCAGAAGTGCGGGCGCTATTTGCCCGTGGAGATTTGCATACGGATATGCCTTCCGTTCGTTGTGTGGGATACCGCCAGATGTGGTCATATCTTGAAGGCGAGATTTCATATGATGAAATGGTTTATCGAGGTGTTTGCGCCACGAGACAGTTAGCGAAGCGCCAGATCACCTGGTTGCGCGGTTGGGACGGTGTTCACTGGTTAGACAGTGAAAAACCGCAACAGGCGTTAAACGAAGTGATTGAGGTTGTTGGTGATATCGCTCACTGAATGTGTACAATTGAGTCGTATCGTGCGCAATTTTTCAGAATCGCAAGGTTCTAAGTACAAAACAAGCATATAAGGAAAAGATAGAATGGCTAAGGGGCAATCTTTACAAGATCCGTTCCTGAACGCATTGCGTCGGGAACGTGTTCCAGTTTCTATTTATTTGGTGAATGGTATTAAGCTGCAAGGTCAGATTGAATCTTTCGATCAGTTCGTGATCCTGTTGAAAAACACGGTCAGTCAGATGGTCTATAAGCACGCTATTTCTACAGTTGTTCCGTCTCGTCCGGTATCCCATCACAGCAATAACACTGGCGGCGGCACGGGTAGTAACTACCATCATGGCAGCAGCGCGCAGGGTTCTTCTTCTCCTGCGCAGGACAGCGAAGATACCGAATAAGGTTTCAGGCTGTTATCCACACGGGGAGCCAGGGATCCTGCGTTCCCCGCTGATCTTTTTTGAGGAATTTACGCTTGTTTGACCGTTATGATGCCGGTGAGCAGGCGGTGCTGGTACACATCTATTTTACGCAAGACAAAGATATGGAAGACCTCCAGGAGTTTGAATCTCTGGTCTCTTCCGCCGGTGTCGAAGCAATGCAGGTGATTACCGGTAGCCGTAAAGCGCCGCACCCAAAGTATTTTGTTGGTGAAGGTAAAGCATTTGAAATTGCGGATGCCGTAAAAGCAACCGGCGCGTCAGTCGTGTTGTTTGATCATGCGCTGTCTCCGGCTCAGGAACGTAACCTGGAACGTCTTTGCGAATGCCGTGTTATCGATCGCACGGGTTTGATTTTAGATATTTTCGCTCAACGTGCGCGTACTCACGAAGGTAAGCTGCAGGTTGAGCTGGCGCAGTTGCGCCATCTGGCAACGCGGCTTGTGCGTGGCTGGACCCACCTTGAAAGACAAAAGGGCGGGATTGGTTTGCGCGGTCCGGGTGAGACCCAGCTTGAAACCGACCGCCGTCTGTTGCGTGGCCGTATTACCCAGATCCTTTCACGTCTGGAACGCGTTGAAAAACAGCGTGAGCAAGGACGTCGGGCGCGATCGAAAGCTGACATCCCGACGGTGTCGCTGGTGGGGTATACCAACGCCGGTAAATCCACCCTGTTTAACCAGATTACTGAGGCCCAGGTTTATGCCGCAGACCAGCTGTTTGCGACCCTGGACCCCACATTGCGTCGTATTGACGTCGCCGACGTCGGTGAAACGGTGCTGGCGGATACCGTAGGGTTTATCCGTCACCTGCCGCATGACCTGGTGGCTGCGTTTAAAGCCACCCTGCAGGAGACGCGTCAGGCGACTCTGCTGCTGCACGTCATTGATGCTGCAGACGTTCGCTTGCAGGAGAACATCGACGCGGTAAACGTGGTGCTCGACGAGATCGACGCCGACGACATCCCAACGCTGTTGGTGATGAACAAGATCGATATGCTGGAGGATTTTGAGCCGCGTATCGACCGAGATGAAGAGAACAAACCGATTCGGGTCTGGCTTTCCGCTCAGACCGGTATTGGTGTGCCACTGCTTTTCCAGGCTTTGACAGAACGTCTTTCCGGTGAGGTAGCCCAGCACACGCTGCGATTGCCGCCACAGGAAGGCAGGCTGCGCAGCCGGTTTTATCAGCTTCAGGCGATAGAAAAAGAGTGGATGGAGGATGACGGCAGCGTGGGGATGCAGGTGCGTTTGCCGATCGTTGACTGGCGTCGCCTCTGTAAACAAGAACCTGCGCTGGTCGACTATATCGTCTGATCAGAAAGGGGATGCCTGAATAATTCGCCCTTGCATAACAAATATGGAGCATATACATGGCGTGGAATCAGCCCGGTAATAACGGACAAGACCGCGACCCGTGGGGAAGCAGCAATAATCAAGGCGGCAACTCTGGGGGAAATGGCAACAAAGGTGGTCGCGAGCAGGGGCCGCCGGATCTGGATGATATCTTCCGCAAGCTAAGCAAGAAGCTTGGTGGTCTTGGCGGAGGTAAAGGTTCTGGCTCTGGTGGAGGTTCCACTCAGGGGCCGCGCCCGCAGTTAGGGGGCCGCGTGGTGGGCATTGTTGCCGCTGCCGTGGTGATCATCTGGGCTGCCAGCGGGTTCTACACCATTAAAGAAGCGGAACGCGGTGTGGTCACCCGTTTCGGGAAGTTCAGCCATCTGGTTGAGCCAGGTCTGAACTGGAAACCGACTTTCATTGACGACGTGACCGCGGTGAACGTGGAGTCTGTCCGTGAACTGGCGGCGTCCGGCGTGATGCTGACCTCCGACGAGAACGTTGTGCGCGTTGAGATGAACGTCCAGTACCGCGTCACCGATCCGCAGCACTACCTGTTTAGCGTGACCAGTGCAGATGACAGTCTGCGCCAGGCCACAGACAGTGCGCTGCGCGGTGTGATCGGTAAATACACCATGGACCGCATTCTGACCGAAGGTCGTACCGTTATTCGTAGCGATACCCAGCGTGAGCTGGAAGAGACCATTCGCCCGTACAACATGGGTATCACCCTGCTGGACGTCAACTTCCAGGCTGCTCGTCCGCCGGAAGAGGTGAAGGCCGCGTTTGATGACGCGATTGCCGCCCGTGAAAACGAACAACAGTACATCCGTGAAGCGGAAGCGTACACCAACGAAGTTCAGCCACGTGCTAACGGTCAGGCGCAGCGTATTCTTGAAGAAGCGCGTGCGTATAAAACCCAGACCGTCCTGGAAGCTCAGGGTGAAGTGGCGCGCTTCGCGAAGATTTTGCCAGAATATAAAGCGGCTCCGGAGATTACCCGTGAACGTCTTTATATTGAGACCATGGAAAAAGTGCTGAGCCATACGCGTAAGGTACTGGTTAACGACAGCAAAGGTGGAAACCTGATGGTACTGCCGTTGGATCAGATGCTGAAAGGCGGTTCGGCGCCGGCGGCAAAGGCGGATACCAGCGGTGCCAACAACCTGCTGCGTCTGCCACCTGCGGCATCCGGTAGCTCAAGCGCCACAACCACGCCTTCTTCGAACGATGGTGACATTATGGACCAACGCCGTGCTAACGCGCAGCGTAACGACTACCAGCGTCAGGGGGAATAAGGATGCGTAAGTCAGTTATTGCGATCATCATCATCGTATTGGTCGTGCTTTATACCTCTATCTTTGTGGTGAAAGAGGGCGAGCGTGGAATTACCCTGCGTTTTGGTAAAGTTCTGCGCGACAGCGAGAACAAGCCGCTGGTGTTTGAGCCGGGCCTGCACTTTAAAATGCCACTGATTGAATCGGTGAAAACGCTCGACGCCCGTATCCAGACCATGGATAACCAGGCCGACCGTTTCGTGACCAAAGAGAAGAAAGACCTGATCGTTGATTCCTACATCAAATGGCGTATCAGTGATTTCAGCCGCTACTACCTGGCAACGGGCGGTGGCGACGTTTCTCAGGCGGAAGTGCTGTTGAAACGTAAGTTCTCTGACCGTCTGCGCTCTGAGATTGGTCGTCTGGATGTGAAAGACATCGTCACCGACTCCCGTGGTCGTCTGACGCTGGAAGTGCGTGATGCGCTGAACTCCGGCTCTGCAGGAACCGAAGACGAAGTCACCACCCCGGCAGCGGATGATGCCATTGCCAAAGCGGCAGAACGCGTTCAGGCTGAAACCAACGGCAAAGTGCCGGTGATCAACCCGAACAGTATGGCTGCTCTGGGTATCGAAGTGGTCGATGTCCGTATCAAGCAGATCAACCTGCCAGCGGAAGTGTCCGAGGCGATTTACAACCGTATGCGCGCCGAGCGTGAAGCGGTAGCCCGTCGTCATCGTTCACAAGGTCAGGAAGAGGCGGAGAAACTGCGTGCGGCAGCGGATTACGAAGTGACCAAGACGCTGGCAGAATCTGAGCGTCAGGGCCGTATTCTGCGCGGTGAAGGGGATGCCGAAGCAGCAAAACTGTTTGCCGATGCCTTCAGCCAGGATCCCGACTTCTACGCCTTTATCCGTAGCCTGCGAGCTTACGAGAACAGCTTCCAGAGCAACCAGGATGTGATGGTGCTCAGCCCGGACAGCGATTTCTTCCGTTACATGAAGACGCCGGCTAACGCAACGCGATAAACTCAGGCCAGTTTGAGTATTCAAACCACCGCTCTCAACGGAGCGGTGGTTTTCTTTTATAAGGATTAAAAATGAATTCAACGATTTGGCTTGCGCTGGCCCTGGTTCTGGTGCTGGAAGGCCTTGGACCGATGCTTTATCCGCGTGCATGGCGTCGGATGATAGCCTCTCTGAGCCAGTTGCCGGATAATATTTTGCGTCGATTTGGGGGCGGACTTGTGGTTGCCGGCATCGTTATCTACTACATGTTGAGGAAAACGATTGGCTGATCAAAAAGTAATCTGGTTTGGCGTATTTTGAGGTCAAAAAGTGCTGTATATCTGAAAAAGCGATGGTAGAATCCATTTTTAAGCAAACGGTGATTTTGAAAAAAATGGGTAACAACGTCGTCGTACTGGGCACCCAATGGGGTGACGAAGGTAAAGGGAAGATTGTTGATCTTCTGACTGAACGGGCTAAATATGTTGTACGCTACCAGGGCGGTCACAACGCAGGCCATACTCTCGTAATCAACGGTGAAAAAACCGTCCTCCATCTTATTCCATCAGGCATTCTTCGCGAAAACGTCACCAGCATTATCGGTAACGGCGTTGTGCTGTCTCCGGCTGCTCTGATGAAAGAGATGAAAGGTCTGGAAGACCGTGGTATCCCCGTTCGCGAGCGTCTGCTGCTCTCCGAAGCCTGCCCGCTGATCCTTGATTATCACGTGGCGCTGGACGTAGCGCGTGAGAAAGCGCGTGGCGCGAAAGCGATCGGCACGACCGGTCGTGGTATCGGCCCGGCTTACGAAGACAAAGTTGCTCGTCGCGGTCTGCGCGTGGGCGATCTGTTTGATAAAGAGACGTTCGCTGAAAAACTGAAAGAAGTGATGGAATATCACAACTTCCAGCTGGTGAACTTCTATAAAGCTGACGCTGTTGACTACCAGAAAGTGCTGGATGACGTCATGGCGATTGCTGACATTCTGACCGGTATGGTTGTTGATGTGTCCGATCTGCTGGACCAGGCGCGCAAGCGTGGCGATTTCGTCATGTTCGAAGGTGCGCAGGGTACGCTGCTGGACATCGACCACGGTACCTATCCGTACGTCACCTCCTCTAACACCACCGCGGGTGGCGTTGCGACCGGTTCTGGTCTGGGTCCACGTTATGTAGATTACGTTCTGGGCATCATCAAAGCTTACTCCACTCGCGTGGGTGCGGGTCCATTCCCGACTGAGCTGTTTGATGAAACCGGCGAGTTCCTGTGCAAGCAGGGTAACGAGTTTGGCGCGACCACCGGTCGTCGTCGTCGTACCGGCTGGCTGGACGTGGTAGCCGTGCGTCGCGCAGTACAGATTAACTCCCTGTCTGGTTTCTGCCTGACCAAACTGGACGTGCTGGACGGTCTGAAAGAGGTGAAACTCTGCGTAGGCTACCGTATGCCTGATGGTCGCGAAGTGACCACCACTCCGCTGGCTGCGGATGACTGGAAAGGCATCGAGCCAATCTACGAAACCATGCCAGGCTGGTCTGAAACGACGTTCGGTGTGAAAGAGCGTAGCGGTCTGCCACAGGCAGCACTGAATTACATCAAGCGTATTGAAGAACTGACCGAAGTGCCGATCGACATTATCTCTACCGGCCCTGATCGTACTGAAACGATGATCCTGCGCGACCCGTTCGACGCATAATCTTCGTGACTGCTGGCCTGCGGGACAACCCGCAGGCTGGATACGCGTCGCGCCATCCGGCGAACGCTCCTCGATCTCCGCTTTTTCGCCCCGTCTGTCAAATAAATTAGCCGCTTACTATCTGGCTGGTTTATCATCATTAATGAATATCTGTGCGGTTTATCCGCGTTTTCCCTTTTTCCTGAGGTTGATGTGCAGTTAACAAGTTTCACCGATTACGGCTTACGCGCGCTGATTTACATGGCGTCGTTACCCGATGGGAAAATGACCAGTATCTCTGAGGTTACAGAGGTATACGGTGTGTCCCGTAATCATATGGTCAAAATAATCAATCAACTTAGTCGTGCCGGATACGTTGCTGCCGTCCGCGGGAAGAATGGTGGGATCCGTCTCGGTAAACCGGCGCAGAGTATTCGTGTTGGGGATGTGGTACGTGAACTGGAGCCATTGTCTCTGGTGAACTGCAGCAGCGCGTTCTGCCACATTACGCCCGCTTGTCGCCTTAAACAGGCACTTTCTCTGGCCGTGCAAAGTTTTCTCAAGGAACTGGATAACTACACGCTGGCCGATTTGGTTGAAGAGAATCAACCACTTTATAAATTATTGCTGGTGGAATGAAGAAAATTTCCACCGGAGCTGACAACGGAGGAACCGATATGTCACATGATCCTTTCCAGGAACGCGAAGCCGAAAAATACGCGAATCCTATCCCCAGCCGCGAGTTCATCATTGAACACTTAACAAAACGCGAAAAACCCGCCAATCGTGAAGAACTTGCCGTTGAATTAAACATTGAAGGTGAAGAGCAAATTGAAGCCCTTCGCCGCCGCCTGCGCGCGATGGAGCGCGACGGGCAACTGGTCTTTACCCGCCGTCAGTGCTATGCGCTTCCCGAACGTCTTGACCTGCTGAAAGGCACCGTCATCGGCCACCGTGATGGCTATGGCTTCCTGCGCGTAGAAGGCCGTAAAGACGATCTTTATCTTTCCTCTGAGCAGATGAAGATGTGCATTCACGGTGACCAGATCCTGGCGCAGCCGCTGGGCGCGGACCGTAAAGGTCGACGCGAAGCGCGCGTGGTGCGTGTCCTGGTCCCTAAAACCAGCCAGATTGTTGGCCGCTACTTTACCGACGCTGGCGTGGGCTTTGTGGTGCCAGACGACAGCCGCCTGAGCTTCGATATCCTGATCCCGCCTGAAGAGGTGATGGGCGCCCGTATGGGCTTTGTGGTGGTGGTTGAACTCACCCAGCGTCCTACCCGCCGCACCAAGGCGGTCGGGAAAATCGTCGAAGTGTTAGGCGATAACATGGGCACCGGCATGGCCGTTGATATGGCGCTGCGTACTCATGAAATTCCTTACGTCTGGCCGAAAGCGGTTGAAGAGCAGGTTGTCGGCCTGAAAGAAGACGTGCCGGAAGAGTCCAAAGTGGGCCGCGTGGATCTGCGCGATCTGCCGCTGGTGACTATTGATGGTGAAGATGCCCGCGACTTCGATGATGCCGTTTATTGCGAGAAAAAACGCGGCGGCGGCTGGCGTCTGTGGGTTGCCATCGCTGACGTAAGCTATTACGTGCGCCCGCATACTCCGCTGGATAACGAAGCGCGCAGCCGTGGAACGTCGGTCTACTTCCCGTCGCAGGTAATCCCGATGCTGCCGGAAGTCTTGTCTAACGGCCTGTGCTCCCTGAACCCGCAGGTTGACCGCCTGTGCATGGTCTGCGAGATGACCATCTCCACCAAAGGGCGCTTAACGGGTTACAAATTCTACGAAGCGGTAATGAGCTCCCATGCGCGCCTGACCTACACCAAGGTCTGGCATATGCTGCAGGGCGATCAGGATCTGCGTGAGCAGTATGCGCCGCTGGTGAAACACATCGAAGAGCTGCATAACCTCTACAAAACGCTGGATCAGGCGCGTGAAGAGCGCGGCGGGATCTCGTTTGAGAGCGAAGAGGCGAAGTTCATCTTTAACGCTGAACGCCGCATTGAACGTATTGAGCAGACCCAGCGTAACGATGCCCATAAGCTGATTGAAGAGTGTATGATTCTGGCAAACATCTCGGCGGCACGTTTCGTTGAGAAAGCCAAAGAACCTGCGCTGTTCCGTATTCACGATAAACCGTCGACCGAAGCCATCACTGCGTTCCGCTCCGTACTGGCTGAACTGGGTCTGGAACTGCCTGGCGGTAACAAGCCAGAGCCGCGTGATTATGCTGAATTGCTGGAGTCGATTGGCGATCGCCCGGATGCGGAAATGCTGCAGACCATGCTGCTGCGTTCCATGAAGCAGGCGATTTACGATCCGGAAAACCGCGGTCACTTCGGTCTGGCGCTGCAGTCTTACGCCCACTTTACCTCGCCGATCCGTCGTTATCCGGACCTTTCCCTGCACCGCGCGATCAAGTATTTGCTGGCGCAGGAGCAGGGTCATAAAGGTAATACGACCGAAACCGGTGGCTACCATTATTCAATGGAAGAGATGCTGCAACTCGGTCAGCACTGTTCCATGGCCGAACGTCGTGCAGATGAAGCGACGCGCGACGTGGCAGACTGGCTGAAGTGTGACTTTATGCTGGACCAGGTGGGTAACGTCTTTAAAGGCGTGATTGCCAGCGTCACCGGTTTTGGTTTCTTCGTCCGTCTGGATGAACTGTTTATCGACGGTCTGGTGCATGTCTCCAGCCTGGATAACGACTACTACCGTTTCGACCAGGTCGGGCAGCGCCTGATTGGCGAATCTGGCGGCCAGACCTATCGTCTTGGCGATCGCGTGGAAGTGAAGGTCGAAGCCGTTAATATGGACGACCGTAAAATTGACTTTAGCCTGATCTCCAGCGAGCGTGCCCCGCGTAATGTGGGTAAAACGGCGCGTGAAAAGACGAAAAAAGGGGGCAACGGCAACAGCGGTGGCAAACGTCGTCAGGCGGGTAAGAAGGTAAACTTCGAGCCAGACAGCGCGTTCCGCGGTGAGAAGAAACAGAAGCCGAAGGCCGCGAAGAAAGAGGCCCGGAAGGCGAAAAAGCCGTCCACCAAAACGCAGAAAATTGCGGCTGCCACCAGGGCAAAGCGCGCAGCGAAGAAACAGCAGGCGGAGTAATTCTCCCCCTCAACCTGACCCTCTCTCCTGCGGAGAGAGGGAAAAGAAAAGACAGAACGAGAACCATCAATGAGTGAAATGATTTACGGCATCCACGCGGTGCAGGCCCTGCTGGAGCGCGCACCGGAGCGTTTTCAGGAAGTGTTTATTCTGAAAGGGCGTGAAGACAAACGTCTGATGCCGCTGATCCACGCCCTGGAAGCACAAGGTGTCGTGATCCAGCTGGCGAACCGCCAGTTCCTGGATGAGAAAAGTGAAGGTGCCGTTCACCAGGGCATTATTGCCCGCGTTAAGCCAGGTCGTCAGTATCAGGAAAACGATCTGCCGGATCTTATCGCCGGGCTGGAAAATCCATTCTTCCTGATCCTTGACGGCGTGACCGACCCGCACAACCTTGGCGCATGTCTGCGAAGCGCAGATGCGGCAGGTGTTCATGCGGTTATCGTGCCGAGGGATCGCTCTGCACAGCTTAACGCGACGGCGAAGAAAGTGGCCTGTGGCGCAGCGGAAAACGTACCGCTGATCCGCGTCACCAACCTGGCGCGCACCATGCGTATGCTGCAGGAAGAGAACATCTGGATCGTCGGTACCGCGGGTGAAGCAGATCATACTCTGTATCAGAGCAAGATGACCGGCCGTCTGGCACTGGTAATGGGTGCCGAGGGCGAAGGTATGCGCCGTCTGACCCGTGAGCATTGCGATGAGCTGATCAGCATTCCAATGGCGGGCAGCGTGTCGTCTCTGAACGTTTCCGTGGCAACAGGTATCTGCCTGTTTGAAGCGGTACGTCAGCGCGGGGAATAAACAGCAAGGCCGTCCTGAGGACGGCCTTTCGTATTTTCTGTGGGAGGGTCACCAGACGGTGAAAAACTCACTCCTCCAGTGACCGCAAATGGTCATCCTTCCTGAGCGTCATCAGCGCGAAGATACTCACTACCGCTGTCGCCATGACGTAATAAGCCGGAATATCCAGGTTGCCCGTCTCTTTAATCAGCCCGGTAATAATCAGCCCCGCGCAGCCCGAGAAAAGGGCGTTCGACAGGGAATAAGCCAGCCCAAGCCCGGTATACCGTACGCGCGTCGGGAACATCTCTGAGAGCATCGCCGGCCCGGGGCCTGCCAGCATCCCCACCAGACCACCCGCAATCAGCACCACCAGCGCTTTGATGGCCAGCGTGCTGGACTCCGCCTGTAAAACCTTCAGCAGCGGCAGGGCAAGGAGCAGCAGCAACGTGGTGGCGACGATCATCACCGTGCGGCGTCCGATTTTGTCGCTCAGGATCCCGGACGGAATAATCGTCAGCGCAAAACCGATGTTCGAAATCACAGCAATCAACAGCGCCTGATTAAACCCGGTATGCAGCGTCGACTGCAGATAGGTGGGCATAATCACCAGATAGGTATAACCCGCCGCTGACCAGACCATCACCCGGCCAATGCCCATCGCAATGGCATTGAGCGTGGCAACGGTATCAGCCTGAGTGGCAACCGGCTTTTCCTGCTGTTGCACAAAGCTTGGCGTCTCTTCCATACTCACCCGCAGCCACAGCGCCACCACGCCCATCGGTAATGCCAGGAAGAACGGGATGCGCCAGCCCCAGTCATGCAGGGCTTCCGGTGTCAGAAGGGCGGAGAGCAGTGCGACAATGCCAGCGCCTGCTAACAGGCCCAGCGCGACGGTAAATGACTGCCATGCACCGTAGAGGCCCCGCTTGCCGCGTGGGGCAAACTCGGTCATCAGCGAGACGGCGCCACCATACTCACCACCGGCGAACAATCCCTGCAGGATGCGCAGCAGCGTGATAATCAGCGGGGCGGCAATACCGATGCTGGCATAGACCGGCACAATACCGATTGCGGCGGTGGCCAGCGTCATCAGCACCAGTACAATAATCAGCGTCGGTTTTCGGCCTATCCGGTCACCTATTCTGCCAAACACCACCGCGCCCAGCGGGCGAAAGAAGAAGGCGATGGCAAAGGAAGCGTAGGTAAGGATCAGGCTGGTCAGCCCCGCGTCCCCCTCAAGCTGGAAGAAGTTCTTCGCAATTACGGTCGCCAGAAAACCATAGACCGCAAACTCATACCACTCGATAAAGTTACCAATGGAGCCTGCAATTAATGCACGCTTGTGCGCGTCCGGTTGCATAACGTTCCTCACTGAAAGGGGGTAAGAATAAATTATTCAACAAAAGCGAATGCGCGAAATAGTTTATTCTTATGTTCTGTGACCTATTTCACGAATGATATCAGCGGGATCGTCATCGTGTGACCTCACTCCCATGCAGCGTGCACGTGGCCTGTCCATACTTATCTTCATTGCCATTGAAGGAGGGAGACAGCATGCACTGGCAGACCCATACCGTTTTTAATCAACCTGCACCGCTCTCAAACAGCAACCTTTTCCTCTCTGATTGCGCTCTGCGTGACGCGGTTGTTCGCGAAGGCGCCGAGTGGGATATCGAGCTTCTTGCCAGCATCGGCCAGCAGTTAGGAACCGCGGAATCGCTGGAACTGGGCAGGCTGGCGAACGTTAATCCGCCGGAGTTATTACGCTATGACGCCACCGGGGAGCGACTGGATGACGTTCGCTTTCATCCCGCATGGCACCTCTTAATGCAGGGACTTTGCGCCAACCGTGTCCATAACCTGGCGTGGGAAGAGGAGGCGCGCAAAGGCGCGTTTGTCGCCAGAGCTGCACGTTTTGTCCTGCACGCTCAGGTAGAAGCGGGCACGCTTTGCCCTGTCACCATGACCTTTGCTGCTACACCGCTGCTGCAACAGGCGCTGCCCGAGCCGTTCCGTGACTGGATTACGCCGTTAATGAGCGATCGTTACGATCCTCATCTTGCCCCAGGGGCGCAAAAGCGCGGCCTGCTGATTGGCATGGGGATGACAGAAAAACAGGGCGGCTCGGACGTACTCAGCAACACCACCAAAGCGGAAAAGTGCAGTGACGGCAGCTACCGGCTTATCGGGCATAAATGGTTTTTCTCTGTGCCGCAAAGCGATGCGCATCTGGTGCTGGCCCAGGCGAAAGGGGGGCTGTCCTGCTTTTTTGTTCCACGCTTTTTACCTGACGGGCAACGCAATGCCGTACGTCTGGAGCGGCTGAAAGAGAAGCTCGGCAACCGCTCTAACGCCAGCAGCGAAGCGGAGTTCCTGGATGCGTCCGGCTGGCTGCTGGGGGAGGAAGGAGAAGGGGTACGCCAGATCCTCCGAATGGGCGGGCTGACGCGGTTTGACTGCGCGCTGGGCAGCCATGGGCTGATGCGTCGGGCTTTATCCGTGGCGCTTTACCATGCGCATCAACGCCAGACGTTTGGTAAAAACCTTATCGACCAGCCGCTTATGCGCGATGTGCTGAGCCGCATGGCGCTGATGCTGGAGGGCCAGACGGCACTGTTGTTTCGTCTGGCCCGGGCGTGGGACAAGCGTGCCGATCCTCAGGAGGCCGCCTGGGCGCGGCTTTTCACCCCCGCGGCGAAATACAGCGTCTGCAAAGCGGGTATCCCGTTTGTGGCGGAAGTCATGGAAGTGCTCGGCGGCACAGGCTACTGCGAGGAGAGTGAGCTTCCCCGTTTGTACCGTGAGATGCCCGTGAACAGCATCTGGGAAGGGTCCGGCAATATTATGTGCCTGGACGTTCTGCGTGTACTGACGAAGCAATCCGGCATTCTCGACCTGCTTGTGGATGATTTTGCCCAGGTAAAAGGGCAGGACAGGCACTTCGATCGCAGCTGGCGTCAGCTTCAGCAAAAACTGCGAAAACCGCAGGAGGCGCAGGGGCGGGAGATCACGCAACAGCTTTTCCTGCTGGGGGCCGGAAGTCAGATGCTGCGGCACGCATCGCCACCCGTGGCGCAGGCGTGGTGCCGCATGATGCTTGATACCCGCGGCGGTACGCTGATGAGCGAGCAGGTGCAAAATGACCTGCTGTTGCGTGCCACGGGCAGGGTTGGCTAACTCTTTAGCTGGAACAGGCTCACCAGTTGGGTGAGGTGTGAGCCTTTCTCACGCAGCGTGTGTGCGGTTTGTTCGCTACGTAAGACGCGGTCGGCGTTTATGTGCGACGCTTCGCCAATGTGGGTCATGGCCAGATTAACCTGGCCTATTCCCGCGGATTGCTCGCGGGACGCATGGTTAATCTCCGTGACCAGCTTGTTGATGTTATCGATGTGCACGATGATGGAATCCATCGCCAGACGCGTTTGTTCAGACAGCGCATGGCCTTCGCTGACTTTTCTGAGCGTATCACCGATGAGCTGTTCAATCTCCTTCACCGCGTTGGCGCTGCGTCCTGCCAGCGCGCGTACCTCCTGCGCCACCACCGCAAAACCTTTTCCGTGCTCGCCTGCGCGGGCTGCTTCAACCGCTGCGTTAAGCGCCAGAATGTTGGTCTGAAAAGCGATGGATTCAATCACGCGCGTGATGTCTTCGATTCGCTTTGATGCTTCGCGAATATCATCCATGGTAGCGACAGCGTGGGTGACCGTCTCACCGCCCTGGTGTACCGCGCGCGACGTTTCGCCTACCAGCTGCTGCGTTTGCTCCATGTTGGCGGCATTTTGCTGCACGGTCGCGGCCAGTTGCTCCATGCTGGCAGACGTCTCTTCTACACTGCTGGCCTGCTTGTTAATCTGCCCGGAGATTTCTTCGCTATCGGATGCCAGCGCGTTGGTGCCCATATGGATCTCCGCAGCGGCCTCGCGCACCTGAAGAACAATTTTCTGCAGTCCCCCTCCAATACCGTTAATGGCATCGATGAGCTGACCGACCTCATCCTGGCGGGTCACGGGCAGGCTGGAGCGCAGATCGCCTGCGGCATACTGTCGGGCCAGGTGGATCACATTGCGCAATGGGCGTGTCAGTATGCGTCGTATAATGACCACAAACAGACCCGCGAAGAGCACTGACAGCACCACCCCTGCCAGCAGGAAGCGGTCGCGCATGGCGGTCACGCTTGAGAGCAGTACCGATTTATCCACTTCGCCGACAATGGCCCAGTTCCAGCCTGGCAGCGGCGTATACGCCATGGTCAGCGTGCGACCATCGGCACTGACGCGCTCCAGCGTGCCGGATTTATCACTCAACAGCTGTTGCTGGATAGCGCTATCCCACTCCGGTACTTTTCCCTCCGCGCTGGTGTGGAACAGATACTGCCCGCGCGTTTTGCCATGGCTGCGGTCCAGAACAAAGAAGTGACCGCTCTCGCCCAGTCGACGGTTGAGGATTTTCTCGCGCATGACGTTCCAGGAGTGAGTGATGTCCACACCAACAAAGATGATTGCAATGACCTGGCCGTCCGCGTTTTTAACCGGCTGGTATTGGGTGATGTAGCGCTTGCCGAACAGCAGCGCCAGACCGCGATAAACCTCGCCCCGGGTGACGGCAGCAAAAGCCGGGCTGGTGGTATCCAGAACGGTGCCCATTGCCCGCTCGCCGTTCTCTTTGCGCAGCGATGTGGCGACGCGTACAAAGTCGTTACCGCTACGCACAAACAGGGTCGAGATTGCCCCTGTCCGGCTCAGAAAATCGTCTGAAAGGGTATTGTTTTCATGTAGCCCGGTTTCCCCTCCTTTCAGGAGCGGAACGTTAATCCCGTTAATCGTCTGGGTTTGCGTGTTATCAACGCTCAGTGGCTGGGGCAAAAAGGTGGTAAACAGCCGGGTATAACTCTCGACCTCTTCACTCAGGCTGGTGTTAAACATCTGCACCATATCGACCATGCCGGTGGATTGATTATGCAGGTCTTCTATCGCGAGGGCTTCAAGCTGCTGGCTGGCTTTTTGGCTGAGCAGAAAAGTGAAAAACAGAAACAGGATGGCGACACTGGCACCGGTAAGCAGCGACAGCTTTGCACCCAGACCTGCACGACGGAAAAAGTTGATCATAAATTGCTCATCATTGAAAAGGTATGGCTTTTCAACGGCAGAGCAGAGATAACGTTTACTGGTTTAGTGTAACAAAATGTTATTTAATTGTTTTTAATTGGTTTGCTAAAAGATAAAAAATTTGCAAAAACGAAAAGCCACTAAAAGTAAGTGGCTTTTATCGGAGGGGGATTACGCGTAGAGAATGGCCTGTACCCGCCAGTGATCGATGTACTGATCTTCCTGCATCTGGATAATGCGATACCATGAAGCACCCTGCTCATCGGCCTTTAATGCAACGACACGTTCAACGTCCTGCGGGCTCCCCGAGATATTATTCACGGAGATCTGGCCAATTTCATTCAGGCCAGTCACACAATCAGCACTGGCAAATTCAGCTGACTGCGCGGTTGTGCTCACAAGACCTGCTGAGAGCAACAGTGTGGTCAAAGCAAGAGTTCGTTTCATCGTCAGCTCCATTTCACATGTCTCCGGTATCCGCCGGGCAATCCTTCGCGAATAAACTCACTTCCATTGTTGCGGGCATGGAGTTTATTGTGGACAGGAAAGTGTCTATGGACGCAAAGCAGTGTAAATGTCGTTCAAATGAAGACGATCATTGACGATACAGAATGGCCTGTGAGTACCACTGTCCCGTAATGATGGTTTCGTCGATCATAATGATGACGTAATAATCTGCTTTGGCGGCGACGGCTTGTGCCTTTATTGCTTCTTCCGCGTCATCCGGGGAGCCGCGAACCAGCGCAGAGACGGTACCCATACGCTGTAATCCTTCCGTCTGATTACGACGGATTTCCTGCGGGTGATCGGCCACCGGGGGAGCGGGTTGTGGCGTTCCCTGCAGCGCGCTACAGCCACTGAGCAGTAACATCAGCAATAAAGCAGCAAACCTGCGCATAACCATATCTCGTTTCCTGATAGCCATAGTGTAGTTGTCTGTGAATTTAGTTTTGGGGGAATGTTCCCGAAGTGTTAGCTGGGGCGTAATTTTCGAATGAAAATAGCGTGAAATCGTAACCCAGTTCTCAACATTATGAATCATTCATCATTACAGGGTCGACAATGATTGAAATTGAAATACGCCATCTGGGTGATCGTGAAATATTACACGCAACACCCGCCGGAAAACGTGAGGAACCACTGCCTGTTATAGTGTTTTATCATGGATTTACCTCATCGAAGCTGGTCTACAGCTATTTTGCGGTGGCACTCGCGCAGGCCGGTTTTCGTGTGGTCATGCCGGATGCACCTGACCACGGCGCACGTTTTACCGGCAACGAACAGGCGCGGCTTGGGCAGTTCTGGCACATTTTGCACGGTAGCCTGACCGAGTTTGCCGGGCTGCGCGATGCGCTTTACCAGGCAGGGCTGGTGGCTGATAATCGGCTGGCCGTGGCTGGGGCATCGATGGGCGGGATGGCGGCGCTGGGGATCATGACGCACCATCCAGAAGTGAAGTCAGTGGCTTGTCTGATGGGCTCGGGCTACTTTACCTCACTGGCGAAGACGCTTTTTCCACCTCAGGCACTCACAGAGGTTGAGGCGGCGCTTGCAGAGTGGGAGGTTACCCGGGCGTTACCGCGTCTGGCCGATCGTCCTTTGCTGTTGTGGCATGGTGATGCGGACGATGTGGTCCCACCCGGAGAAACGTTCCGGCTTCAGCAGGCGCTGCAGCACGAGGGGCTGGATGGCAACCTGACCTGCCTGTGGGAAGCGGGCGTTCGCCACCGCATTACGCCAACGGCGCTGGACGCTACGGTGGACTTCTTCCGCCAGCACCTTTAAACGCACAGGACGTTGACACCCTGATCTTTCAGTTTCTGGAGGATCTCAGGGTTGGCACCTTTGCCGGTGATCACCATGTCTATCTGTTCAGCACGGCTGAACAGCATTCCTGCGCGTTCGCCCACTTTACTGCTGTCGACCAGCACAACGAGCTTGCCCACCACGTTAAGCATGTTTTGTTCTGCCATGGCGGTCAACATATCGGTTTTGTAGAGGCCATCCGCGGTCAGGCCTTTGCCACTGGTAAACATCCAGTGTCCGGCATAAAGACTGTTTTCGCTGTCCTGCGGGCTGAGCGTAATGGACTGGCTCTTGTTGTACTGGCCGCCCATGATCACCACGCTCTCATGCTCCTGATCGATAAGATAGTTGGCGAGCGGCAAGTAGTTCGTGATGATTTGTACCGGCTTTCCGCACATCTCCCGACCTAACAGAAACGCCGTGGAGCCGCAGTTGATCACCACGCTCTCGCCGGGGTTCACCAGCTGCGATGCCGCTCTGGCAATACGGACTTTTTCATCATGATTTTGCGCCTGATGAATGTTCATCGGCGTCCAGCGTGGACGCTGCTGGCTAATCGCTTCCGCACCGTTGCGGACTTTTTTCAGCTTACCGCTTTCATCCAGCTTATTAATATCCCGCCGCGCTGTTGCCGGGGAAATCCCTAAACGTTCGATCACTTTCTCAACGGTGACAAACCCTGTTTGCGCCAGGAGTTCCAGTAATATTTGATGCCGTTGCGCTTCCGTCATGAGCTATTCCGATAAGAATTGATTTTAAAAGATGATATTTGAAATAGCGTGAAATTACTAAAAGAAATATGAAACCGCCAGACACACGGGTCTGGCGATGGGCCTTAATAATCAGAGGAATGACTTGAACGGCAGGTCTGGCTCAAGAGTAAAGCAATCATCAAAGCCGCGTGGGTAGTGATACTCGAGATTGTCTTTGTCCAGCGGCCAGGTGAACTTACCTCCTACCTGCCAGATGAACGGCTTAAAGCCATACTTCAGGCGGTCTTTTTTCATTTCCCACAGTACGCGTATCTCCTGCGGGTCGGCCTGGAAGTTTGACCAGATATCGTGGTGGAAAGGGATCACTACTTTGGTGTTCAGCGCTTCCGCCAAGCGCAGCATATCGGCGCTGGTCATTTTGTCTGTAATGCCGCGTGGGTTCTCCCCGTATGAGCCGAGCGCCACATCAATCTGATGCTCATTGCCGTGCTTTGCATAGTAGTTTGAGTAGTGAGAGTCACCGCTGTGGTACAGGGAACCGCCGGGCGTTTTAAACAGGTAGTTCACCGCACGTTCGTCCATACCGTCTGGCAGTACGCCTGCGGCTTTCTGATCGGCCGGAAGGGTAATCAGTGCAGTGCGGTCAAAGGCATCCAGCGCGTGGATCTCAACGTCTTTAATTTTGACCACATCGCCCGGTTTCATGACGATGCAGCGCTCTTTCGGTACGCCCCAGCCGATCCATAAATCCACGCAGGTTTGCGGCCCGATGAACGGTACGTCATCGGCACAGTTTTGCATGACCGCTGCCGCCACGTTGACATCAATATGATCGTTATGATCGTGCGTAGAGAGAACGGCATCGATCTGGCGAATGGCGAACGGATCAAGAACAAACGGTGTGGTACGCAGGTTTGGCTGAAGTTTTTCCACGCCCGCCATGCGTTGCATCTGATGGCCTTTTTTCATCAGCGGGTTACCGTGACTCTGTTTGCCGGTGCCGCACCAGAAATCGACGCAAATATTCGCGCCACCTTCTGATTTCAGCCAGATCCCCGTGCACCCCAGCCACCACATTGCAAAGGTACCAGGAGCAACCTGTTCCTGCTCAATCTCTTCATTCAGCCAGCTACCCCATTCCGGGAAAGTGCTCAGAATCCATGATTCACGGGTAATGGTGTTCACTTTACTCATCGTTTTGACTCCTGGTTTAATCAAAAGTAATCAACATGTGATTTGTTGTGATTAATGCTGGCACCATTTCACGCGTATTGCAACGATCAAAATGTGTAATTTTATCTGCATGACGTCACGGACGCTCTTCTCGCTTCTTGTTATCTTTTACCGTATTAATAATTAATTGTATGAATTATATGGAAATAATTTTATATAACATGTCGAAGTGAAAATCATTACTAACACCAGGGAAATAATTTGCGTGATGCGTCACAAATAATCAGATTTAATCTTGTGGTGATTATTTGTGATTAATAGAGTGTTGTCACCAACCGCACAGGGATTGCCCCTCGTGTTCTCATTTCTGGAGAGAGTTATGGAGATCCTCTACAACGTCTTTACCGTGTTCTTTAATCAGGTAATGACTAATGCCCCGCTGTTGTTGGGCATCGTGACGTGCCTTGGCTATATCCTGCTGCGTAAAAGCGTCAGCGTTATTATTAAAGGCACCATTAAAACCATCATCGGTTTCATGCTGTTGCAGGCGGGTTCAGGCATTTTGACCGGCACCTTCAAGCCGGTAGTGGCCAAAATGTCGGAAGTCTATGGCATCAACGGCGCCATCTCTGACACCTACGCCTCGATGATGGCCACCATCGATCGCATGGGCGATGCCTACAGTTGGGTAGGGTATGCGGTTCTGATCGCGCTGGCGCTGAACATCATTTACGTTCTGTTGCGCCGCATTACCGGTATTCGCACCATCATGCTGACTGGCCATATCATGTTCCAGCAGGCAGGGCTGATTGCGGTTTCCTTCTTTATCTTCGGCTACCCAATGTGGACGACCATTATCTGCACCGCGGTGCTGGTCTCGCTCTACTGGGGTATCACCTCCAACATGATGTACAAGCCCACGCAGGACGTCACCGACGGTTGCGGTTTCTCCATCGGCCACCAGCAGCAGTTTGCCTCCTGGATTGCCTATAAAGTCGCGCCGTATCTGGGTAAAAAAGAAGAGAGCGTCGAAGATCTTAAACTGCCGGGCTGGCTGAATATTTTCCACGACAATATCGTCTCTACGGCGATTGTGATGACCCTCTTCTTCGGTGCCATTCTGCTCTCCTTTGGCATTGACGTCGTACAGGCGATGGCGGGTAAAACCCACTGGACTGTCTATATCCTGCAGACCGGTTTCTCCTTCGCGGTGGCGATTTTCATTATCACCCAGGGCGTGCGTATGTTCGTTGCCGAGCTGTCCGAAGCCTTCAACGGTATCTCTCAGCGTCTGATTCCAGGTGCGGTACTGGCGATTGACTGCGCGGCTATCTACAGCTTCGCGCCAAACGCGGTGGTCTGGGGCTTTATGTGGGGCACCATCGGCCAGCTGGTTGCGGTGGGTATCCTGGTGGGCTGCGGCTCTTCCATTCTGATCATTCCTGGCTTTATCCCGATGTTCTTCTCCAACGCCACCATCGGCGTCTTTGCGAACCACTTTGGTGGCTGGCGCGCGGCGCTCAAGATCTGCCTGGTGATGGGGATGGTGGAAATCTTCGGGTGTGTGTGGGCGGTCAAGCTCACCGGTATGAGCGCCTGGATGGGCATGGCCGACTGGTCAATTCTGGCACCACCGATGATGCAGGGCTTCGCCTCTGTTGGCCTGATCTTTATGGCCGTCATCATCCTCATTGCTCTGGCTTATATGTTCTTCGCTGGCCGCTCTCTGAGGGCTGAAGAAGATGCAGAAAAACAAACAGCAGAAGTTTCTGCTCATTAAGGAGTTTCGATTATGACCGTACGTATCCTGGCTGTGTGTGGCAATGGGCAAGGGAGTTCCATGATCATGAAGATGAAAGTGGACCAGTTTTTAACCCAGTCAAACATCGACCACACGGTGAACAGCTGCGCAGTGGGCGAATACAAAAGTGAACTGAACGGCGCGGACATCATCATCGCCTCTACCCACATCGCCGGTGAGATCACCGTGACAGGCAACAAATATGTGGTAGGCGTGCGCAACATGCTGTCGCCAGCCGACTTTGGGCCAAAGCTGCTGGAAGTGATCAACGCGCATTTCCCACAAGATGTGAAGTAAGGACGCAACATGAAACTACGTGATTCGCTGGCAGAGAACAGCTCCATCCTTTTACAGGCCGACGCCAGCACCTGGCAGGAAGCGGTGAAACTTAGCGTTGACCTGCTGGTAAAAGCCGATGTTGTCGAGCCGCGTTATTACCAGGCCATTCTGGATGGTGTTGCAGAGCACGGCCCTTACTTCGTGATTGCACCAGGGCTGGCGATGCCGCATGGCCGCCCGGAAGAGGGTGTTAAAAAAACCGGCTTTGCGCTGGTTACGCTGAAAACACCACTGGCTTTCAACCACGAAGATAACGACCCGGTCGACATCCTCATCACCATGGCGGCTGTTGATGCCAACACCCACCAGGAGGTGGGCATTATGCAGATCGTGAATCTGTTTGATGATGAGGCCAACTTCGACCGTTTACGCGCCTGCCGCACCGAGCAGGATGTGCTGGATTTAATTGATAACGCCACTGCGGCGGCAGTTTAAGAGGGAATTGAAAATGTCATTACCAATGTTGCAGGTCGCGCTGGATAACCAGACTCTGTCTCACGCTTACGAAACTACCCGCCTGATTGCGGAAGAAGTGGACATCATCGAAGTCGGTACCATTCTGTGCGTGGGCGAAGGCGTTCGCGCCGTCCGCGACCTGAAGGCGCTGTATCCGCATAAAATCGTGCTGGCGGATGCCAAGATTGCCGATGCGGGCAAAATTCTTTCCCGTATGTGTTTTGAAGCCAATGCCGACTGGGTCACCGTTATTTGCTGTGCGGATATCAACACGGCTAAAGGTGCGCTGGATGTGGCAAAAGAGTTCAACGGTGATGTGCAGATTGAGCTGACCGGGTTCTGGACCTGGGAGCAGGCGCAGGAGTGGCGTGACGCGGGCATTCAACAGGTGGTTTATCACCGCAGCCGTGATGCGCAGGCCGCTGGGGTAGCGTGGGGGGAAGCGGATATCAGCGCGATTAAGCGTCTGGCCGATATGGGCTTCAAAGTGACCGTGACCGGAGGCCTGGCGCTGGAAGATCTGCCGCTGTTCAAAGGTATCCCAATTCATGTCTTTATCGCAGGCCGTAGCATCCGTGATGCCGCCTCTCCGGTAGAAGCCGCGCGTCAGTTCAAACGCTCAATCGCTCAGCTTTGGGGCTAAGGAGCGGGTATGTTGTCTAAACAAGTCCCGCTCGGCATCTATGAAAAGGCACTCCCTGCGGGGGAGTGCTGGCTGGAGCGGCTGCAACTGGCGAAACAACTCGGCTTCGATTTTGTTGAAATGTCAGTGGATGAGACGGACGAACGCCTGTCTCGCCTGGACTGGAGCCGCGAACAGCGTCTGGCACTGGTTAGCGCCATTGCTGAAACGGGGGTACGTGTGCCTTCCCTGTGCCTCAGCGCCCATCGTCGTTTTCCGCTTGGCAGTGAAGATGATGCTGTGCGTGCTCAGGGGCTGGAGATCATGCGTAAAGCCATTCGCTTTGCCCAGGATGTCGGCATCCGTGTGATCCAGCTGGCGGGGTATGACGTTTACTATCAGGACGCCAATAATGAAACGCGCCGTCGTTTTCGTGACGGCCTGAAAGAGAGCGTCGACATGACCAGCCGTGCTCAGGTGACGCTGGCGATGGAGATCATGGATTATCCGTTAATGAACTCCATCAGCAAGGCGCTGGGTTACGCGCACTACCTGAATAATCCGTGGTTCCAGCTCTACCCTGATATCGGCAATCTGTCAGCCTGGGATAACGACGTGCAGATGGAACTGCAGGCGGGTATTGGTCATATCGTGGCGGTTCATGTCAAAGATACCCGGCCTGGTGTATTCAAAAATGTTCCGTTCGGCACCGGGGTGGTGGATTTCGAACGGTGCTTCCAGACGCTCAAACAGACAGGGTATTGCGGGCCTTACCTGATTGAGATGTGGAGTGAAACGTCGGACGACCCGGCAGCCGAAGTGGCGAAGGCGCGGGACTGGGTCCGTGAACGTATGGCGCGGGCTGGGTTGATGGAGGCTGAGCATGCATAAGCTTAAGCAGCAGGTCTTTGAGGCCAATATGGATCTACCTCGCTACGGTCTGGTGACGTTTACCTGGGGTAACGTCAGCGCCATCGACCGTGAGCAGGGGCGGGTCGTGATTAAGCCCAGCGGTGTGCCCTATGAGTCCATGACCGCCGACGACATGGTGGTTGTGGATCTTCATGGCAACGTGGTTGACGGAAAGTGGCGTCCTTCTTCTGATACCGCCACCCATCTGGCACTGTATCAGCGTTATCCCTCCCTGGGCGGCGTTGTGCATACACACTCGACTCATGCCACGGCCTGGGCGCAGGCAGGGCTGCCCATTCCGGCTCTTGGCACCACGCATGCAGACTACTTCTTTGGCGATATTCCCTGCACGCGGGCATTAACGCAGGCCGAAGTGGAAGGGGAGTATGAACTCAACACCGGTCGCGTCATTATCGACACGCTGGCTGAGCGTGAGCCGCTGCATACGCCGGGTATTGTGGTGTATCAGCACGGTCCATTCTCGTGGGGAAAAGACGCTCACGATGCCGTGCATAACGCGGTGGTGATGGAGGAAGTGGCGCGAATGGCGTGGATCGCCCGCGGCATCAATCCGCAGCTTCAGGGCATTGATGATTACCTTATGAATAAACATTTCATGCGTAAACATGGGCCCAACGCCTATTACGGGCAGAAGTGAATAAGTGCTCTGGAATACCGAAAAACAGTTGTAACCGGTGGTATTTCAGAGCCATTAGCAAAAAAAAGCCCCCGGGCAGGGGGCAAGTTAAACTATGGCTATGTTCTCTTTGTTGGCTTTCCTGGTGCTAGCGTTAAAGCGTTATCGGTAGATATCTGCACTGGCGTGCATATTGCCGTTGCTGCCGGGCTCACGCATCAGTATGACGTGATAATATTGTGCACCCTGAGCATCGGTCTCTTGATTGAGAGCCTGATCTGCTTCACTTTCAGTGGCGAAATTATGATTGATGTAGATTACGCCTAAGCTTTGCACATCATCCATGTTTTGGGCCTGCCGGCCGTCTATCTTGATGGCTGCCATCGCGTTTGCACTGAGCAAAAGTGCAGCCATTACGGCAAATGCGATTTTTTTCATGATATGCGCTCCACGACTGCGTGCTGTGAAAGGGGGTGTTGCTCTCCTTTTATAAATAAGGTCTCTGATTAAAGTGTAATCACTTATCCGGCGGGGATGCGTGACCATTTCTGATGCTGTTGTTCAAAAAAACAACGCTTCCTGATGTGATTAATTTTAAATCACCCACTTAGACCAGCTTTACGCTTTGTGCGAATTATTTGTGCAATCAGCTTGAGTTTCCAGGGGCGCGCAAGTATTATGACGCGTCAATTTTTCAGCCGACCTTTAACACGTTCCTTGCCTCCCCGGGCCTCGGCTGACCCAGACAGGAGGCTGAATAATCCGTAAGGAGCAATTCGATGCGTCATTACGAAATCGTTTTTATGGTCCATCCTGACCAGAGCGAACAGGTTCCGGGCATGATCGAGCGCTACTCTGCTGCCATCACTGGTGCAGAAGGTACGATCCACCGTCTGGAAGACTGGGGCCGCCGTCAGCTGGCTTACCCGATCAACAAACTGCACAAAGCACACTACGTTCTGATGAACGTTGAAGCGCCGCAGGAAGTGATCGATGAGCTGGAAACTACCTTCCGCTTCAACGATGCCGTTATCCGCAGCATGGTTATGCGTACCAAAAACGCAGTGACCGAAGCATCTCCGATGGTTAAAGCGAAAGACGAGCGCCGTGAGCGTCGCGATGATTTCGCAAACGAAACCGCAGATGATTCTGATGCTGGGGATTCTGAAGAGTAATTTCTGATGACCAACCGTCTGGTGTTGTCCGGTACCGTGTGCAGGACCCCCCTTCGTAAGGTCAGTCCATCAGGAATTCCGCATTGCCAGTTCGTGCTTGAGCATCGTTCTGTGCAAGAGGAAGCCGGCTTTCACCGGCAGGCGTGGTGCCAAATGCCCGTTATTATTAGCGGACACGAAAACCAGGCCATTACTCACAGTTTAACGGTCGGTAGCGCAGTAATCGTTCAGGGGTTCATTTCTTGCCACAAGGCAAAGAACGGCCTGAGCAAAATGGTTCTGCATGCCGAGCAGATTGATTTGATAGATTCTGGAGACTAGCCATATGGCACGTTATTTCCGTCGTCGCAAGTTCTGCCGTTTCACCGCGGAAGGCGTTCAAGAGATCGACTATAAAGATATCGCAACGCTGAAAAACTACATCACCGAAAGCGGTAAGATTGTCCCAAGCCGTATCACCGGTACTCGTGCAAAATACCAGCGTCAGCTGGCTCGCGCTATCAAACGCGCTCGCTACCTGTCCCTGCTGCCGTACACTGATCGTCATCAGTAATCGGGCACGGTCCATTAATACGACTTTAAGAGGATAAGGTAATGCAAGTTATTCTGCTTGATAAAGTAGCAAACCTGGGCAGCCTGGGTGATCAGGTAAACGTTAAAGCGGGCTACGCTCGTAACTTCCTGGTTCCACAGGGTAAAGCTGTTCCAGCTACCAAGAAAAACGTAGAGTTTTTCGAAGCACGTCGCGCTGAACTGGAAGCCAAACTGGCTGACGTTCTGGCGGCTGCTAATGCTCGCGCTGAGTCAATCAACGCACTGGGCACTGTTACCATCGTTTCCAAAGCTGGCGACGAAGGTAAACTGTTCGGTTCCATCGGTACCCGCGATATCGCTGATGCAGTAACTGCAGCTGGCGTTAAAGTGGCTAAGAGCGAAGTTCGTCTGCCGAACGGTGTTCTGCGTACCACTGGTGAGCACGAAGTGGACTTCCAGGTTCACAGCGAAGTGTTCGCTAAACTGGTTGTTAACGTTGTAGCTGAGTAATTTTACTCTGCTCACGTCGAAGCGCCGGCCTTGTGCCGGCGTTTTGCTTTTTAAGGGACCAGACTCGCGCTTTAGTGCTTGTAGGGTCGCTATTCCTGGCGCATTCTCTGATAATAAAATGAAACGTAATTTTATTTATGAGATTCGACATGGAAACCGCTCTGCCCACGCCCGTATTTGCCCGTCGAAAGGTGGCCTATGCCTGCGCCACGCTCTGCTGTCTGCTTTGGGGTAGCTCTTACCCGGCCATAAAAAGCGGTTATGAACTCTTCCAGATTGCCACCGATGATATTCCCTCAAAGGTCGTGTTCGCCGGTTACCGTTTTCTGTTTGCGGGTGTGCTGCTGCTTCTCTTTGCGTTAGCACAGCGCAAGCCCATCGGCAGGTTCACGCCCGGGCAGTTTGGGCAATTGACCGTCCTGGGACTGACGCAGACGAGCATTCAGTACATCTTCTTTTATATCGGACTGGCCTACACGACAGGCGTGAACGGCTCAATCATGAACGCCACCGGTACTTTCTTCAGCGTGCTGCTGGCGCACTTCATCTACCACAACGACAAGCTCAGCTATAACAAAACGCTTGGCTGTATTCTGGGCTTTGCCGGAGTGATGCTGGTTAACTTCCACGGCGGGTTAAGCGAATTCAGCTTCGTCTGGAAGGGGGACGGGTTTGTGGTGCTGGCAGCCTTTATCCTTTCTGCCGCCACGCTTTACGGAAAACGCATCTCCCAGACCGTCGACCCGACGGTGATGACCGGCTGGCAGCTGGCTATCGGCGGCGCGGCGCTGGTGGCGGGTGGCTATCTCACGGGAGGGACGCTGGAAGTGCATAGCATGACGGCCGTCGCGGTGCTGGGGTACCTGACGTTACTCTCTTCGGTAGCGTTCGCCCTCTGGAGCGCGCTGCTGAAAGTGAACCGCGTAAGTATGATTGCCCCGTTCAACTTTGTGATTCCCGTTGCCGGGACGGTGCTGTCTGCCATTTTCCTCGGTGAAAACATTCTGGACATCAAATATGCGATTGCGCTGGTGCTGGTCTGCTCGGGGATTTGGTGGGTAAATAAGCGGGGTCACTAAGAAGGGCATTGCCGGGGGGCTGGCTCGCCTTACCCGGCCTGAACATTAACGTGCTCTGATAAAACTGCCGTCAGGCTGGCGGGTAAACAGCACCTGCTGGCCATTTCCCGTATCAATCGTGAGCCCGGTGACGACACCGCTGGCATTCTGACGTATCTGCACCAGCTGGCCATTCTGCAAATTACTGAGCGGCTTACCTGCGCCTTCCACCTGCGCCATGGCATACACATCGGTTGGCGGCAAATTGTGGTCGCGGAACAGCTGCGCAAGGGTTTTACCCGGCTCTACGCGATAGGAACGCCACTGCTGCTCAATGCCGGTTGGCTGCTGAGCCTGTGGCTCTGCCGGGGCCGCTGCCTGTTCCTGTGGCTGTTCATCCTGAATGGGTTCCGGTTCAACAGGCGCAACCTGTCCCGGATCGTTCGACGGGGTGACCAGTTGCGTCTGCACAGGCTGTGTGTCCGGCTGCGGTCGCGTTTGCGACTGAATATCCAGTTGGGCATTGCGGGTCACCGTCGCGGTGTCGGCGTCATCGCCACCGGAAGGAAGCAGGAAGCCCACGATCACCATCAGCGCGCCAATGATGATCCCTCTGCGATGCAGAGGCGGCAGCGGGTCCATGATGCGAAAATTGTCCGGCGACTGCCAGATTTTCGCCAGGGTAGGTTTCAGTTCAAATCGCCCGGGCATGGCTCTCCTCCTGCTCCGCGTCTTTTTTATCCTGTGCTCCGAAGTATAGTTTGCTAACTGCCTGAACGGCGTAGCAAACCCGACATCCGTGACATTCGTTCGGGATTAATCCTGGTTCTCTCTATTGTTTCTGTTTCGTCGCGGTTTGTCACCTTAACTTCAGACAAAGTTTTACCCATAAGGGCATGGCTGATATGCTGCCCGCTACTTTAAATGTGATGGAAGGAAAACCCATGACCACCCCGACTTTTGACACTATCGAAGCGCAGGCAAGTTACGGTATCGGCTTGCAGGTAGGACAGCAGCTGAGCGAATCCGGCCTGGAAGGTCTGTTACCCGAAGCGCTGGTGGCGGGTATCGCTGATGCGCTGGAAGGCAACAACCCGGCAGTTCCGGTTGATGTTGTGCACCGTGCGCTGCGTGAAATCCACGAACGTGCTGACGCCGTGCGTCGCGCGCGTTTCGAAGAGATGGCTGCAGAAGGCGTGAAATATCTGGAAGAGAACCGTGAGCGTGAAGGCGTGAACAGCACCGAGTCTGGCCTGCAGTTCCGCGTGATCAATCAGGGCGACGGCGCAATCCCGGCGCGTACTGACCACGTTCGTGTGCACTACACCGGTAAACTGATCGACGGTACGGTGTTCGACAGCTCTGTAGCACGTGGCGAACCGGCTGAATTCCCGGTTAACGGCGTTATCGCGGGCTGGATCGAAGCGCTGACCCTGATGCCAGTGGGTTCCAAATGGGAACTGACTATCCCGCACAACCTGGCGTACGGCGAGCGTGGCGCTGGTGCGTCCATCCCGCCATTCAGCACCCTGGTGTTTGAAGTCGAGCTGCTGGAAATTCTGTAATCAGCTTTTCTTATTTCCTCTCTCCTTCGGGGGAGAGGAATATAGTGATAAAACCTATAGTTACGACGGAATCAACATTTTATCTTGCAAACGAAACTGTTGCGTGTATTTTTGTGAGCTGTTTCGCGTTGTATGAGTGATATGACACTCACTTTAAACATATTATTAACATAATATCCAAATCATAGTATTCATCCCGCCGATTCTTACCTAATATCGATGAGTCCTTTCATGGGACCGTTATTTTTTTGACGTATTTAAAGGCCAGAAGAGCCTTAACAACACAGACAGGCATAAACAGGAAAATATCACATGGTAGATCAGGTTAAAGTCGTCGCCGACGAAGAGGCGTCGTCTGAACAGTCGCTACGGCGCAATCTCACAAACCGTCATATTCAGCTCATTGCCATCGGGGGTGCCATCGGTACCGGGCTGTTTATGGGGTCAGGTAAAACCATCAGTCTTGCCGGGCCGTCGATCATTTTCGTTTATATGATCATCGGTTTTATGCTCTTCTTCGTGATGCGTGCAATGGGTGAATTGCTGCTCTCGAACCTCGAATACAAGTCCTTTAGCGATTTCGCTTCCGACCTGCTCGGCCCCTGGGCGGGCTACTTCACTGGCTGGACCTACTGGTTCTGCTGGGTGGTGACCGGCATGGCGGATGTGGTCGCCATCACGGCCTACGCGCAGTTCTGGTTCCCGGGATTATCGGACTGGGTGGCCTCGCTGGCGGTGATTGTTCTGCTGCTGAGCCTTAACCTCGCCACCGTTAAAATGTTCGGTGAGATGGAGTTCTGGTTTGCGATGATCAAAATCGTGGCGATTATCGCCCTGATTGTTGTCGGCCTGGTGATGGTACTGACGCACTTCCAGTCTCCAACCGGCGTTCAGGCTTCGTTCGCGCATCTGTGGAATGACGGCGGCTGGTTCCCGAAAGGCATCAGCGGCTTCTTTGCCGGTTTCCAGATTGCGGTGTTTGCCTTTGTGGGGATTGAGCTGGTCGGTACCACGGCGGCGGAAACTAAAGATCCGGAGAAATCCCTGCCGCGCGCGATTAACTCCATCCCGATTCGTATCATTATGTTCTACGTGTTCGCGCTGATTATCATCATGTCCGTGACGCCGTGGAGCTCCGTTGTACCGACCAAGAGCCCGTTCGTTGAGCTGTTTGTACTGGTTGGACTGCCTGCGGCCGCAAGCCTGATTAACTTCGTGGTGCTGACCTCCGCGGCCTCTTCGGCCAACAGTGGGGTGTTCTCTACCAGCCGTATGCTGTTTGGTCTGGCACAGGAAGGGGTTGCGCCACGCGCGTTTGCCAAACTGTCTAAGCGTGCGGTGCCGGCGAAAGGGCTGACCTTCTCCTGTATCTGCCTGCTGGGCGGTGTGGTGATGCTCTACGTGAACCCGAGTGTGATCGGTGCGTTTACCATGATCACCACGGTCTCTGCGATCCTGTTCATGTTCGTCTGGACCATCATCCTGTGTTCTTACCTGGTGTACCGCAAACAGCGTCCGCACCTGCATGAAAAATCGATCTACAAAATGCCGCTGGGCAAGCTGATGTGCTGGGTGTGCATGGCGTTCTTCGTCTTCGTGCTGGTTCTGCTGACGCTGGAAGACGATACCCGTCAGGCGTTAATCGTCACGCCGCTGTGGTTCATCGCGCTGGGGCTGGGATGGTTATTTATCGGTAAGAAACGTATGGCAGGCATGCGTTAATAAAAAAGGCCACAGATGCTGTGGCCGAATGATAACCTCAGGAAGGCGCTCTCGGGCGCCTTTTTTATTCACCTGCGAGGGCACGCGGGAACAGGACGTTGTTCTCAAGACTGATGTGTTCCATCAGGTCGTCGATCATCTCGTTAATGCCGTTGTACATCGCTTTCCACGTGGTGCACGCCTCTGGTGGCGGTGTAACGTTATGGGTAGTGTGTTTAATCACTTCCAGCAGCTCGCCTGCATCATCATGTTCGCTTTCCATGACGCTGATGGGCCCCATCGCCTGGCTGCCCATACCCTGTTTGATCATCGGGAAGAGGATTTGCTCCTCTTTCATCATGTGGCTGGAAAGCTCTTCGTGAAGCAGGGTCAGGTATTTCGCCAGACCGCGCGGTACGGAAGGTTTGTCGGCGTGAACGCGCTCCACTTTTGTCGCCTGCAGGATCAGTTCAGGCAGCTGTTCGCGGTGACGGTCATGAAAACGCACGATGATATGGTCGATGATGTCGGCAAGGGCTGCAGTGCGCCAGTCTTTCTCAATAGGCTGCTCAGCCAGTTGCGCCAGCTCCGCTTCAATGAGCCCCACATCCAGCTCTTTACGCGAGGCGGCACGTGCCAGGGTTTGCTTACCGCCACAGCAGTAATCCATATCGTATTTACGAAACAGCGCGGACGCGCGCGGGATGGAGAGCGCCAGCTCGCCAAGGGGTTGGTCGCGGAAGGCCATAGCAGTTACCTCGTCATCAATAATATAAAGTGCATTTTAAATGCATCTTTAAGGCGGCGCTATAACCCTTTAGAGGGAAGGGGAAAAGTGAGAACCAGATCACAAAAAAATAATGACTTTTAACTTGCTGAATGAATGCAGGAAATTACTTTAGAAAGTTTTTTAACGTGGGGAAACAGTAAACAACTCGCCGTGCCTGCCGATATATCCACGTCAGACAAACCTGCATATAAAAAAGGCAACGCATGTTTAAACGTATAAAAGTCATTACCCTTCTTATTTCGGTGCTGCTTGTGCTCGGCATCATGCAAGTCATTTCCGCCGGCATTTTTATCAACGCGCTGAATAACGACAAAGATAACTTCACCGTCTCGCAGCTCTCAAGCCAGAATGTCGCCGAGTTTACCGATGCATGGATCAGCCTCAACCAGGCCCGCGTGACCCTGAACCGCGGCATGCTGCGTCTGCAAAGCAGCATGGCGTCTCAGATTAACGGCGGCCAGTTGAATGAACTGGTGAACACGGCGAAGAACCTGCTGGCGGATGCGCAGTCCCATTACGATAAATACTACGCTTTGCCTAATACTCCGGGTCTGGACGAGAATCTGGCTAACCGTCTGGAAGAGCAGTACCGCATTTACTCCGCCACGCTAACGCAAATGAACGTCCTGCTGGGCCAGGGCAATCTGGAAGATATGTTCAAGCAGAATGCGGAGCAGAAACAGACCGCGATGCAGAACGTGTACCGTGAATGGCGTGAAGCGCAGGCCGTCCTCACGGACAGAGGGATTAAAGACAACGAAAACGATTATAAACGTATCCTGTGGATCCTCTCTGCGGTCATGCTGCTGGTGATTGCTGTGATCGTCTCCAGCTGGATTGCGATGCGCCGCGTTCTGCTGCTGCCGCTGCAGGATGTGATTGGCCATATCCGCGCCATTGCCGCAGGGGATTTGACCCAGCCGATTCAGGCAGAGGGTAAGAATGAAATGGCAATCCTGGCGCGCAACGTTCAGGAGATGCAAACCTCGCTGGCAAACACGGTGGGCGTGGTGCGTGAAGGTGCAGACACCATTTACACCGGTGCAGGGGAAATCTCTGCGGGCAGCAACGACCTCTCTTCCCGTACCGAGCAGCAGGCTGCCTCTCTGGAAGAGACGGCTGCCAGCATGGAACAACTGACCGCCACGGTAAAACAAAACGCCGATAACGCACGTCAGGCTTCCCGTCTGGCGCTCGATGCCTCCTCAACCGCGAAGAAGGGCGGTAACGTGGTGGAAGGTGTGGTGCGCACCATGGACGACATTGCGACCAGTTCCAGCAAAATTGCGCAAATTACCAACGTAATCGACGGCATTGCCTTCCAGACCAACATCCTGGCGCTGAACGCGGCGGTGGAAGCCGCGCGTGCAGGCGAGCAGGGCCGTGGCTTTGCGGTGGTCGCAGGTGAGGTGCGTACCCTTGCCCAGCGTAGCGCTCAGGCGGCAAAAGAGATTAAAGCGCTGATCGACGATTCCGGCGAGCGCGTGAATGCCGGCTCACAGCTGGTAAACGAAGCCGGGGCGACGATGGCAGAGATCGTGAATGCGGTCACCCGCGTGACCGACATCATGGGCGAGATTGCCTCTGCCTCTGACGAGCAGAGCCGCGGTATCGATCAGGTAGGTCAGGCGGTGGCCGAGATGGATCGCGTGACCCAGCAGAACGCCTCGCTGGTAGAGGAGTCTGCGGCAGCGGCGGCCGCGCTGGAAGATCAGGCGGCACGCCTGAACGAAGCGGTAGCGGTGTTTAAAATTACCCGCAACCCGGTAGTCAACGCCGCGCCGGTGAAAAGCTACACTCCAGCGGCTAAACCTGTCGCGGCGACGTCTGAAGCGAACTGGGAAACGTTTTAACTCTCTGAGGCCGGAACGACCATCGGTTTTTCCGGCTTTGCTCTCACCGCCATCACGACCCCAACGACCAGCAATATAATCCCGCAGGCGGTTAACAGCGGCGGTACGCTCTGGCGCATCAGGAAGGTGTAAAGCAGCCCGGCCAGCGTTTCGAATACAATCAACGGCCCTAAAATCACCGTCGGCAGCTTCTGGCTGGCGATATTCCAGCACAGCGCGCCCACCCACGAGCAGAGCACCGCAATCGCCAGCATCAGCCCGACAAAGACCCACGGTCTCGGCCCGAACGGTTGAGCGAAATCCGGTTGCTGGTGGCCTAACCAGAGACAGGCCCCCACATAGCCCATAAGCGAAACCGGGAGCGTGACCAACGCCTGAGCCGTCGCCCACATCATCGGGTGTTTATCCGGGTTTTCCCGCAGCCAGCGCGCATTGCGCAGGGCATACCACGCCCAGCACACCACGGAAACGAATGCCAGCAGGATGCCAGAACCGTAACGCAACAGTGAGAAGTTCTCCAGCCCATGCTGCAGCTCGGCAATGTTGACGCAGACCAGCCCCACGGCGGTACACACCAACGCTGGTACCATTTTTGACCACGCCAGTTTCCCGTCGCGGTGGCTGTAAAGCAGGTTAGCGAAGACCGGGATCACCACGGGCAGCGTGCCGATAATCATGGTAGATACCGGTGCCCCGGTTCGCTGAATGGCGCTCGCCAGGCAAACATAATAGATAAGGTTGCCCATCATGGTCAGCGCCAGCGCGGTGAACCAGTCCTGCCGGCCGAGCTGACGCAAACGTGCACGACCGAGCCACGCCAGCGGGAGAGCAATCAGTCCCAGTGCCAGATAACGTCCGGTCGACTGCAGTATTGCCGGGTACTCCGGCACGATCAGCGGGCCGACAAAAATCAGTCCCCACATCAGACCCGCAAGCAGGGCATACAACACACCACTAATCATTTTTCCATCCACATCGGTTTATTCTGCGTTCAGTGTAGGAGGGGGAAGGGCGCGCGTATTGTATGAGGTTGCGCATCAGCGCTTAACGACCTGTTTCTGGTAGCGCACGGGGGTAATGCCATAGCGGCGGGTAAAGGCGCGAGTCAAATGGGACTGATCGGTCAGCCCGGTCGCGGCGGCGACTTCGGCGGCGGGCATGCCGTGTGTGAGAAACGCTTTGGCGCGCCACAGGCGGATAGCCATCAGCATCTGATGCGGAGTGACATGGAAATGCGCCTTGAACTGGCGCTGAAAATGGTAGGGGCTGAGTGAGACCACGTTGGCCAGCTCGTCCAGCGTCAGGGCGTGCATGTAGTTGTCGTGCATATACTCACGAACCCGTTCGAACCGGTGTGCACCTTCCCGGGTAACCGGCGCGTGGCGGGCTAACGGCTGGAAGGTCTCGATCAGATCCAGCAGCAAGCCTTTTTGCGCCAGCGGGTCGTCCGTATGCCACAGGCCATAGATAAGCCTGCCGATTTGCTGTGAGCGCAGCGGGTCATGGCGGGTTACGTCGCTAAACCACCAGTGGCGAAGGCCGGTCACCTCTTCCAGCAGATCGGGTTCAATGTAAACCATCCGGTAGCGCCAGCCGCCATCCGTCGCCGACTCCCCGGTGTGGATCTCGTCCGGGTTCATGGTCACGACGGATTTTTCCGCTGCGAGATGCTGAGTACCGCGATAGCGAAAGCGTTCGGCACCGGTTTCAATGGTGCCGATGCCGAAGGCTTCATGCGTATGAGGCTCAAAGGCGTAGTCAGAAATATGCGCGTGATAAAGCTCCAGGCCCGGCAAATGCGCCAGATGGCGAAAGCGCGCGCTGTCTCTCTCATCAATGAACTGTTCCGGTACGCCCTGCACGGTGAACCTCCTCATGAGTCATCTCTCCATTATCAGAGATGCCCCGAGGGGATGCTACAAAAAATAACCATTGTGCAACATTTACAGGATGGCTTTAATGCTCTCTGAAAGCGGTGTGGTTGGACGCCCGATCAGTTTGCTCAGCGTATGGCTGTCATCAAACAGACCGCCTTTAGACGCGCCCACATCGGAGTCCGCCAGCATATCCGCCAGCCCGGCAGGCAGGCCAACGCCCTTCAGCGCCGCGGCAAAATCCGCCTCGCTCATGTTCTGATACGCCACGTTTTTGCCGCTCTGTTTGCTGAGTTCGGCCGCCAGTTCACTCAGCGTCCAGGCGTGGTCGCCGGCCAGCTCGTATACGTTGCCTGCATGGCCGTCCCCGGAGATGACTTTTGCCGCAGCAGCCGCGTAATCCGCACGGGTGGCAGAGGCGATTTTGCCTTCACCGGCCGCGCCAATAAATACGCCATGCTCCAGCGCGGGCGGTGCGCTCGCCAGATAGTTTTCGGTGTACCAGCCGTTACGCAGCAGGGCGTAAGGGATGCCGGACTCCGCCAGCGCCTTCTCCGTCGCGACGTGTTCAACGTGCAGGCCCAGCGGCGATTTATCCGCATGCAGCAGGCTGGTATAGGCGATGAATTTCACGCCAGCGGCTTTGGCAGCATTAATGACGTTCTGATGTTGGGTGGCGCGCTGACCTACTTCGCTGGAGGAGATCAGCAGCAGCTTATCTACGCCTTTAAGCGCGGAGGTCATTGTGCTTTCGTCAGCGTAATCCCCCTGACGAACGGTAATTCCCTGCTGGCTCAGGGCTTCAGCTTTTGCCGGATTGCGGACAATCGCCACAATCTGGTTTGCCGGTACGGTGTTTAACAGCTGTTCGATAACGAGCTGGCCAAGCTGGCCGGTTGCGCCGGTAATTGCGATCATGATGAATCCTCTTCGTGTTTGTCTGGTGTTGTGGCACACTAGCACCATAGCTAACTTTTAGTAAGTACGTACATAAAGGTAAGTATGAAAACAACGATACCGACACTCAGCGAACAAATGCGCGATGGCAACCTCTTCGCGGAACAGTGTCCTTCCAGAGAGGTTCTCAAACATGTCACCAGCCGCTGGGGCGTGCTGATTCTGGTGGCCCTGCGGCAGGGAACCCACCGTTTCAGCGACCTGCGCCGAAAAATGGGGGGCGTCAGCGAAAAGATGCTGGCCCAGTCGCTACAGGCGCTGGAACAGGACGGGTTTGTGAATCGCGTCTCGTATCCGGTTGTACCACCGCACGTTGAGTATAGCCTGACGCCGTTAGGGACAGAGGTGAGTGAGAAAGTGGCCGCGCTGGCGGACTGGATAGAAGTGCATACGCCGCAGGTGATGGCGAACCGGGAAGAACGCGCGGCGTAAAGGCAGGCCGGGTAAGGCGAAGCCGCTACCCGGCACACACCGCGTTACTTGCTTAAATCCACCTGATAAATGGCGAAGCCAATATCATCCGTTGCAACTTTCTTCATCGGATAGTGGGCTTTATCGTTAATAAACGCCGCCGCTTTATCGGACGGTGAAGTTTCAAAACGGATGTCCAGCGGCGTGTCGCTGTGAATGGGAGCCAGGCGCCAGTTGTTGTCCACTGCCGGATGAATGCCCCCCGCTTTTTTGGACTCCGCGCTGATCCACGCCGCCAGCACCGAGCGATTCTCGTCCGGTGAGGCAAAGGCAATATGGCTATCTCCCGTGCCGGCAAACTTGCCGCCGTAGGCGCGGTAGTTATTGGTTACCACCAGGAAGGTGGCATTCGGGTCGATGGCTTTGCCCTTAAAGGTCAGGTTTTTGATGCGCTCGGCCTGCGGGTTAATGACCTGGCATTCGCCGTCATATTTTGCAGGCTGGGTAACATCAATCTGATACTCCACGCCGTCAATCACGTCAAAGTTATAGGTCCGGAACCCGTCCCAGTTAATCAGCGACTGCGGCTTGCTGCTGTGCGGATCAATCTGGTTAAACTGCCCGGCGGAGCACTCCAGCCACGCTTTCACCTCTTTGCCCGTCGCTTTGACCACCACCAGGGTGTTCGGATAGAGGTAGAGATCGGCGGCGTTACGGAAGGTCAGCTGGCCCTTTTCGACTTCAACGTAGCTTGCCGGGTCATTCTTACGCCCGCCCACTTTGAACGGTGCCGCGGCCGACAGCACCGGCAGTTTTGCCAGGTCCGGGTCGCCCTGAATAACGTGTTCGACATAGGCTTTTTGTGCCATGTTAACCACCTGGACAGTCGGGTCATCCTGCACCAGCGCCAGGTAGCTGTACATGTTATCGGCGGATTTACCGATCGGCTTGCTGACGAAGTCGCGGGTGGCGTCGTGGTCATGCTTCAGCACGTCGACCAGTTTTTTATCTTCGGCGGCGAGTGATTTTTTAGCCGCAGCGTCGTAAATCGGGCGCGCCTCTGCTTTTGACTGAGTGACCTTCCAGTTGCCGCCGTCGTTATTGAGGACCAGATCCACCACACCAAGGTGGTCGCCCCACATACCCGGCATCACCGACGGCACGCCATTGAGCGTCCCTTTCTCGATGTCTGCACCCTTAATGTTGGCAAAGTCCTTACCCGGGAAGACCGCGTGGGCGTGGCCGAACAGAATCGCATCGACGCCCGGGACTTCACTCAGATAATAAACGGAGTTTTCCGCCATGGCCTGATACGGATCGGCGGAGAGTCCCGAGTGCGCAACCACCACCACCAGATCTGCGCCTTTTTCGCGCATTTCCGGCACGTATTTGCGCGCAGTTTCGGTAATATCGTTAACGGTCACTTTACCGTCGAGGTTGGCTTTATCCCAGGTCATGATTTGCGGCGGTACAAAGCCGATATAGCCGATTTTAAGCGTCTGTTTTTTACCGTCCTGATCGACAACCTCGGTCTCTTTAATCAGATAGGGGGTAAAGAGCGGCTTCTGCGTCTTAACGTCGATGATATTGGCGTTAACGTACGGGAATTTCGCGCCAGCCAGCGCATCGTGCAGGTACTTCAGGCCGTAGTTAAATTCGTGGTTGCCCAGGTTGCCGACGGTATAGTCCAGGGTGTTCATCGCTTTATACACCGGGTGGATCTCGCCTTTCTTCAGCCCCTTCGCCGCCATATAGTCCCCGAGCGGGCTACCCTGAATGAGATCGCCGTTGTCGACCAGTACGCTGTTTTTAACTTCATTGCGGGCGGCAGCGATCAAACTTGCCGTGCGTACCAGTCCGAATTTTTCCGTCGGGGTATCTTTGTAGTAATCGAAGTCCATCATGTTGCTGTGCAGGTCGGTAGTTTCCAGAATTCGCAGGTCTACCGTCGCCGCCTGTACGCTCACTGCAATCAGCGTCGCCAGGAGCGTTGCGCTAAACTTAATCATCAGAGGAGTCCTTTTTTCGATCCAGGCCACAAAAGAGTATGTATCTATAGCGTGTTGCTTACAGAAATGTGAATCCTGACAGAAAAAAGCGCCATGAAACCAGAATTGCTTCACAGATAGCGGAATTGTTCCCATTACGATATAACTAAAACAAAGAGTTAACCCCACTGCGTTAACAAAGAGGTGGAGAATGTTAGATAAGATTTGTCAGCTCGCACGGGATGCGGGAGATGCCATCATGCAGGTGTATGACGGTGCAAAACCGATGGAGGTCGTCAGCAAGGCAGATGACTCTCCGGTCACCGCGGCAGATATCGCGGCTCACAAGGTGATCCTGCAAGGGCTGCAGGCCTTAACGCCGGATATCCCGGTCCTGTCAGAAGAAGCGCCGCAGAGCTGGGACGAGCGTCAGCACTGGCAGCGTTACTGGCTGGTGGACCCCCTCGACGGCACCAAAGAGTTTATCAAGCGTAACGGTGAGTTCACCGTCAACATCGCGCTGATTGAAAAAGGCAAAGCGGTGCTTGGGGTGGTATACGCGCCGGTGATGAAGGTCATGTACAGCGCTGCAGACGGTAAGGCGTGGAAGGAAGAGTGCGGCGTGCGTAAGCAGATTCAGGTGCGCGATGCGCGTCCACCGCTGGTGGTGATCAGCCGGTCGCACAGCGACAGTGAACTGCAGGAATATCTGCAACAGCTGGGTGAACACCAGACGACCTCGATTGGTTCATCACTGAAATTCTGTCTGGTGGCGGAAGGCCATGCCCAGCTCTACCCTCGCTTTGGGCCAACGAACGTCTGGGATACCGCGGCAGGGCATGCGGTCGCCACGGCCGCCGGGGCACATGTTCATGACTGGCAGGGTAAGCCGCTGGACTACACCCCGCGCGAATCCTTCCTTAACCCCGGCTTCCGCGTCTCTATTTATTGAGCCAGCAGTTTGTGCAGCAGGGCGACAACCTGCTGCACCTCTTCCTGGGTTAATGCCCCGTCTTTCACCCACTGCACGCGGCCGTCTTTATCCAGCACGATGATTGCGGAACTCTCTTCCTCCAGCTGCCACGCCTTACGCGTCACGCCGTTGCTGTCGACAATAAACTGCGACCACGGATAGAGTTTTTTATTGCTCTCAAGGCTTGAACGCACAAACATTCCGGAGCCAGGAATGGCATCGTCAGTATTAACGATCGTGGTGGTCTGGTAGCGGTCGTGTGGGAATTTTGCGGCCTTGATCGCTTCCACCAGGTTGGCATTTTTCTCTTTTGCGGATGTACGACCGGCAATATGTTGTACAACTCTCACTTTGCCTGCGAGCTGCGCGCTATTCCACGCTTTGTAGCTAAACTTATCATTGTCGAGAATCAATTCTCCCCGGTCAGCAATGCCGACTGGTGGTACTCGTTGTCCTTTTTCAATCGCGTGAGCGCTAGCCCACAGGGGCAGAAGCAGGCAGGCTGCTGCAAGGATAGTACGTAGGGTCATGGTGTTTCCTTATTGTTTGCAGGTGATCCGACCACTTGGTCATACGCTTTTAATCATAAGTGCGATCAATGTGGTTTTCCCGCAATCCCGATGCCAGTTTGCGGGTGAACGCACATATCCATGAAAAAACGACGGCTTATACTGCCCTGAGTGAAGCTTTGCAAAGATTATTCTGAATAATTGTAATCAAACGGTAAATAAACTTATGCATACTGGGTAACACCGTAGTTCTGGTCTATAGTTCTTGGGCAACAAAATTTGCGCTCAGGACAGTCGGGCCGATTGTGGCACCGCAAGAGCGTATGATTCGCAGGAGATACAAGAATGAAAATTTTCCAACGCTACAACCCGCTTCAGGTGGCGAAGTACGTGAAGATCCTGTTCCGTGGACGGTTGTATATCAAGGATGTTGGCGCTTTTGAGTTTGATAAGGGCAAGATCCTTATCCCAAAAGTGAAGGACAAGCAGCACCTGTCTGTGATGTCTGAAGTCAACCGTCAGGTTATGCGTCTGCAAACTGAGATGGCTTAATCACCGTGCTATGCAGTAGTTAAAAACGCAGTTGATAAAAAAACGGCTCCCGATGGGAGCCGTTGATGTTTATGGACCTTACGCCGACACTTTCTCTTCTGCGTCAGGCATCCGCGGCACCAGCACGGTCGGTTTATTATCGATACGCGTCACCAGCAGCTGGTCGATGCGGTAGTTATCAATATCCACCACTTCAAACTTGTAGCCAGAGAACTTCACCGAGTCGGTACGTTTCGGGATTTTTCGCAGCATAAACATCATAAAGCCGCCAATGGTCTCGTAATTACCTGACTGCGGGAACTCGTCGATATCCAGCACGCGCATGACATCGTCAATCGGCGTACCGCCGTCGATAAGCCATGAGTTCTCGTCACGCTGAACAATCTGCTCTTCCAGCCCCTGGCCAACCAGGTCGCCCATCAGCGTGGTCATCACATCGTTGAGGGTGATGATGCCCACCACCAGCGCGTATTCGTTCATGATAACGGCAAAATCTTCACCGGCCGTTTTGAAACTTTCCAGCGCTTCAGAGAGGGTGAGGGTATCCGGAACAATCAGGGTATTGCGGATCTGAACGCCGCTGTTGAGCGCCAGGCTCTGGTTAGCCAGCACGCGGTTCAGCAGGTCTTTCGAGTCCACATAACCGATGATGTGGTCGATATCTTCATTACAGACCAGGAACTTGGAGTGCGGGTGCTCGGCCACCTTTTGCTTCAGGCTCTGCTCGTCTTCGTGCAGGTCGAACCAAATCACGTTTTCGCGTCCGGTCATGGATGACGGTACGGTACGGGATTCCAGCTCAAACACGTTCTCAATCAACTCGTGCTCCTGCTTGCGCAGCACGCCCGCCAGGGCACCCGCTTCGAAGACCGCATAGATATCATCAGAGGTGATATCGTCTTTTCGCACCATCGGAATTTTAAACAGGCGGAAAATGCTATTGGCCAGGCCGTTGAAGAACCACACCAGCGGACGGAACAGGAACAGGCAGAAGCGCATCGGGTTGATGATGCGCAAAGCCACAGCTTCTGGCGCAATCATACCGATGCGTTTCGGGGTCAGATCAGCGAAGAGGATGAACAGGCCAGTCACCAGCGAGAAGGAGAGAATAAAACTCAGTTGCTCGGAGAGTTCAGGTGAAAAGTAGCGTGCGAAGAGGCCATGAAATACCGGTGAAAATGCTGCATCCCCCACGATACCGCCCAGGATGGCGACCGCGTTCAGGCCAATCTGCACCACGGTGAAAAACATTCCCGGATTTTCCTGCATTTTGAGTATGCGTGATGCGTTAACGTTGCCTTCGTCAGCAAGCAGTTTCAGTTTGATTTTACGGGAGGCGGCCAGCGAGATCTCGGATATCGAGAAAAATGCACTGACGGCAATGAGACAAAGTATCACTAAAATACTGTTTAACATAGTTTATCCGGCTTCAGCCAGATCCTCGGAAGGGAAGTTAATTACATTTGTGTGAAGACACATAGAACGTCAGCTCGTAGCGTTGAGCTGATTATTTCAGCGGGTAGTATAGCGTAAAGGCGTGTAAATCTGCCAGAGGTCACATTTTGGCATAAAACCGGCCGGACAGCGAAGCGCTGCCCGGTACGTACGGCTATTTTACGGCGGATAAACTGGCGTTTCCTGCCGCCCGGCGCGTGGCATCCCCTCCCCACACCTGGTCATACTCATAGCCGGTGAGCTGTTTGATCACCACGCGGGTGTTGGCGTCGCAGTCGCGATAATCTCCGCCCAGCTTGCGGCGCGCAATCTCCTTCAGCAGCAGCTTGTGCGTCTCGCGGGTCAGTTTAAATTTGTAGGTCGTGAAGAAGCTCACGGCCAGAAGGGCCGCCGTCGCGAAAATCAGCAGGCCGATAATGGCCCCCAGCGCGCTTTCAGGCTGTGCGCCGCTGCCCTTCACAAACCCTGACTCCTGCAGCACCAGGCCGATGATCATAATGGCAATCGCCACGGTGCTTTTGCGGGTCAATACCATCACCCCGGCAAAAATCCCTTCGCGGCGCTGCTGCGTTACAATCTCATCGATATCAGGGATGAAACTGTAGATATTCCACGGGATGTAATAAAGACCAGAGCGGGCGGCACCGAGCAGGATAAAGACCCCCGAGAACAGCAGCGTTGGCACCTGCGTTTTGGTGAGGTAGACCGTAAACAGGAATACCAGCACGGCGAAGATACAGCCATACGAGAGGCGCAGCGCGGCGGACGGCGTGATATTCAGCCGGTTCAAAAGCAGCATAAATCCGTACGTGCCTGGTACCGAGGCAAAGGCGGCAATGCTCAGCCAGCCCGACACGGCCGCCGCATCCTGGCTCAGACAATAAACGACATAATAGGTAAAGACCGAGCCGAAGACGTCCATCGCAGTAAACGAGAAGATATAAATAATGATATGCAGGCGGAATGCGCGGATGCGAAAGGACGAAAAGAGGTCCAGTACCAGATATTTCAGATGATTGGCTACCCCGCTGCTGCGCTGGTTATCTATCTTAAAATCGGACTCCTGATGCACATCTTTCGCTTCCCAGGTGGTGTACCATGTAATAAACACCGCAAGGCAAAAAATGCAGGAAAATATCAGTCCGGTGAGCGTATAGGTAAACGGATTGTCTTTCCCGGTGAACTGCATAATGACGCCGGGGACGGAAACGGCAAGGAACCCCCCAAGCTGAGAGCAGATCATGCGCACCCCTGAAAGTCGGCTGCGCTCTTCGTAGCGGTTCGTCATTTCTGCGGCCAGCGTCTCCCACGGCACCAGCACCATCGCCGACAGCAGTTCAATCGAGAGATAGGTTCCCAGGTAATACCAGTACCCCATATCCGTCAGCCACAGCAGGGCATACAAAAACATTAACGGGGAACTCAGTAATAAAAAGAAACGGCGACGGCCAAATTTACGGCCAAGCCAGGTACCCGCAAAATTATCAGTGATATAACCCATGATCGGGCTTAACAGCGCATCAATGACGCGGGCGATAGCAAATATAGAGCCCGCTTCAATAACAGACAGCCCGCAATAGGTCGTGTAAAAAAATAACAGCCAGGTGCCGATAATGGCGAAAGCGCCTCCGCCAAACAGATCGGTTATGCCGTAGCCAAGCGCCACGCCATAACCAACTCTACGTTCAGTTGGTTTGACCATAATAATATCCAGTGTAGGGTAATGATTAACCCGTTTTACGGGGCGTATTTTTATTAACGTCTGGAATTCAAATTACGTTCTGGTTGTTGATATTTATCCATTGTCTTGTTTGAGATGACCGATAAATAGCCTCCACAAGGGTGAGTGATTTTCCGGCGGTACGGATATCGATATAGTCTCTGTTTTCCGGATGATGAACGGCAGTATAAAACCGGTGGATCGCCTGCTGATGACCCAGCCCCCAGTAGCTTTTTACCGTGCCGTCGGGGGAATCATCGCTTGCCAGTTTTAACCGCTCACCCGGTGTGACGCGCCAGAGAGTGTTGTCATTCAGCAGCAGCGAGCCGTGTTCACAGTGGATCTCCAGCAGGAGAGGGGCGTCCGTGGTGTGGCAATTGCTGGCATAAAACAGGCCGCGGGCGCCGTTGGCGAAGTGTAGCGTGGCCATTGCGCTGTCTTCGCCTTCGGTCACGTCTGCCAGCTCACCGCTATCCACCACGCCTTTCACTCGCGTCACGCCTTCACCGAACCACTGCATCAGGTCGAGCGTATGGATTGCCTGGTTGATCAGCAGACTCCCGCCTTCTGTTGCCAGCCGACCGCGCCAGGGGCTTTGCGTGTAGTAAGCGCCCGCGCGTGACCATGTGAGTACTGCCCTGATGCTGAGCATTTTCCCCAGCTGTCCATGGCCTAACTCCTGCCGAATACGCTGGCTGGTGGGGTTGAGCCGGTTCTGATAGCACACGCCGAGCAGGCTCTGAGCCCGATCGGCGGCACGGGTGATATCAATGAGTTCACGGGTGTTCATGCCCACCGGCTTTTCGCAAAAAACATGCTTCCCGGCGGCAAGTGCCGCCAGAATCATCTCTTTATGCTCGAAATGGGGCGTACAGATGTGTACCACGTCGATGGCATCATCCAGCAGCATTTCCCGGTAATCCTGATAAAAACGGCATTGATAGTCTTTCGCCAGCGCCAGTCCTTTAACGCTGTCGATGTCGACCAGCGCACGCAGTGCGACGTTGGGTATCTGGCGCAGGGCATTGACATGGCAGCCATGAATCGCCCCGCCGCCGATGATAGCGGTATTCAGGATAGTCATCTTCGGCTCCCCTTAACCCGCCGCGTTGGCGAGCATTTGAGCCTTCACGCAGAGCTCCGCAGCCTTGAAGGCGTGCGCCTGCGTCATGGCATTTTCAGTCCGATGGAGACAGTCGAGGATCAGTTCGCCAAAGAACGGGAATCCGACCTGGCCTGCCACCGGATAACGGAACTCCCCCTCTTTATTGACGAGATAAACCACATCCTGCTCGCCACGGGTTAAATCGACGTATTTGCGGATTTCGATGTAACCCTCGGTGCCGAGCAGCGTCAGTCGTCCGTCACCCCATGTGGACAGCCCGTCCGGGGTAAACCAGTCGCAGCGGAAGTAGCCGCTGGCGCCGTTTTCGCCTTTGAGCATTGCGTCGCCAAAATCTTCAAAGGCGGGGTACTGCGGGTGTTTAACGTTCCGGACCTGGCTTGCTATCACGGTGGCATCGCGGTTGCCGGTGTAAAAAAGGAACTGCTCAATCTGATGGCTGCCGATGTCACACAGGATGCCGCCGAAGTATCGCCGATCGTAAAACCAGTCTGGCCTTCCTTCGCCTTCACGGTGTGGGCCTGTCCCCAGCGTTTGTACCACGTCGCCGATGGCACCTTGCTTTACCAGTTGACCGGCAAAGACAGCACTCTCAACATGCAGACGTTCGCTGTAGTAAACCGCGTATTTCTTACCGGTTTTTTCAACCATCGCTTTGGCATCTGCCAGCTGTTCAAGGGTGGTGAGCGGCGCTTTGTCGGTAAAGTAATCCTTCCCCGCCGCCATCGATTTCAGCCCCAGCGCACAGCGCTCAGAGGGGATGGCGGCGCCTGCCACCAGACGCACCTCGTTATCGGCGAGGATCGCCTCCAGCGAATCCGCCACTCTGGCCTGCGGATACTGCTGGATAAATTTATCCACTCTGGACGGATCGGGATCGTAAACCCATTTCAGCGTGGCGCCGGCTTCAATCAGCCCGTTACACATTCCATAAATATGCCCGTGGTCGAGCGCGGCAGCGGCAAAGACAAACTCACCTTCCCGGACAACGGGCTGAGGTTTGCCGACTGGCGCGTAGTTCATTCCGTCATGTTTATTCATCTTCAGATTCCTCGATCCAGATCTTTACCCAGGGGGATAGCGCCCACTTCGCTGAAGTTGGCCACGCTTGTGGATTTCTCATGAAAACGGGGGGCGAGGGTGTTAATCCCGCCGGTACGGTAAAACGGATCGTCACGTGGAATGGGGAGCGAGACCACGGTGCGGGTGATGGCAGATTTATAAATTGCGGTAATCAACTCCAGCGAGCGTTTTCCCTGTAATCCATCCACCAGCGGAGCCGTGCCGCGTTCAATACTCAGCAGCAGGTCGTTAATCTGCCCGGTATGCAACGTCCACGCGAGTGCTGGTGTCTGCGCAAAAACAGCGTTGAGCTGTGCTTCCCGCTGCTGGTCGTGAGTTTCCTGAGGAAAACCGTTATCAGCACTCACGCTGGCACAGGCTTGCCAGGGGGCAGAGATGCGCGCGCGCTCGCCCTGGATGACGATCGTCTGATCTTCGCCGTGATGCACCACCGAGGCGGTAAGCTGCGTGAGTGCGCCGCTGGGATATTTGAATATTGCGGCGCTGAGGTCTTCCACTTCGGCATTGTCATGCGCCACGTTGGTCATCATCGCCACCACCTCGGATGGAAACCCGAGCATCCACTGAATAGCGTCGATATGGTGAACCGCGTGATTGAGCGTGCAGCCGCCCCCCTCTTTTTCCCAGGTGCCACGCCACCACAGATCGTAATAGCAGTGGCCGCGCCACCAGAACGAATCCACCTGCGCATGGCAGATTTTGCCCGCGAGGCCGGAATCCAGCGCTGCTTTTAAGCGCCAGAAGGCATCGGTAAAGCGATTTTGCGCAATGATGGAGAGCGTTTTACCGCTGGCCTGCTGAGCCGCAATCATCGCGTCGCACTCCTCAAGCGAGGCGGCCATCGGCTTTTCACACAGCACATGACACCCGGCCTCCAGTGCATCAATGCTGATCTGTGCGTGGACATACGGCGGGGTGCAGACATCGACGATATCGACGTCTGGCTCGGATGCCAGCATCTGCTGATGGCTCTCATACACGCGGGCCTGCGTCAGGCCATAGCGCGTTTTTTTCTCGTGCGCTTTTTCCGGGTAGATATCCACCAGCGCGACAATCCGGCAGCGCTGACCAAACTGCAAATAACCCTGAATATGGTTATGTGAGATATTGCCTGTACCTACAATGGCGATATTTAGCATCGTGTCGTCTCCGGAGTTACCAGGTGCCTGAGGCATCAAGCGTCACGTTTATGGCCTCTTTAGCAACTGAGGTGCTGATGCGTTGCTGGAGCAGGCGCAAGTAGTGTTTCTCGTTGATCGGCAGTTCGACCCAGTCGTCAGTCCAGGTGGAAAGATGCATGGCATTGGAGAGCGTCAGGCCGTGGATCCCGTCCAGGCCCGGCGCAATCAGCGGTTCACCGCGCAGGATGGCGGCGCAGAAGTTTGCGGTAATGACATGATGTTCGCTGCATTCGGCGGCGACAGGAATGTCGACCTCCCAGCATTCAGGCTCCCCAAAACCGTTTTGCCAGCGGGCGTTAAACGCGGTTTCGGACTCACGTAGCCGCCAGTAGCGAAGCCGTCCCTCTTCGACGACCACTTTGCCGCGATCCCCGACGATCTCCAGGCGATTTGTCCCCGGCGTTTCTGCCACGGTAGTGATAAATACACCGGTAGCCCCATTGGCATACTCGGCATAGGCGGTGACCTCGTCTTCCACTTCAATGTCACGATGTTTGCCGAACTGGCAAAACGCGCGCAGACGGACCGGCATGCCCACCAGCCACTGCCAGAGATCGAGCTGATGCGGATCCTGGTTGAGCAAGACGCCGCCGCCTTCTCCTTTCCAGGTCGCGCGCCAGCCGCCGGAGTTGTAGTAGCTCTGCGAGCGGTACCAGTTGGTGATTATCCAGTTAGAGCGGCGGATCTCGCCCAGCTCACCGCTGTCGATAAGATCCTTAACCTTCCGGTAGAGCGGGTTTGGTCGCTGGTTGTACATGATGCCAAACACCACGTCGCACTCGCGCGCGCAGGCGTTCATCTCCTGCACCTGCGCCGTATAAACGCCTGCCGGTTTTTCACACAGGGTATGAATGCCGTTACGCATCGCCAGCATCGACAGGCGCGGATGTTCGTAATGGGGCGTGGCGACAATCACCGCGTCGATAAGCCCGCTCTGGATCATCTCCTGGGCATCACTGAACAGGGGAATGGCCCCCACCAGCTGGCGAATGGCCGGGTGTTTTTCCGGCGCATTGTCACAAACTGCCGTCAGGCAGGCGTCATTGACCGTACCCGCGAGTAAATAACGTGCGTGGACCGTACCGATATTACCTATACCAATAATGCCAAAACGTACCTTCTCCATGTCACACCTTAATTTCAGTTGAAAAGAAGTGATGACCGGAAAATAGGAAAGGCGAGGCGTAGCGACAATGTGTTTTTGTGAGAATACTCGCAAGGTGAATAAGTAATCTCCAGGCTTTCTGAAATTTGGTTTTAAAATCAAAAGGCTGTTTCTGCAAATATTTGCAAAAACTGATTGAGAGCGAGGTCACACTATGCCGGGCAGGTTAAAAATGGAGGAGATCGCGGCCCTCACGGGATATTCCGTTAGCACGGTGTCGAGGGTATTAAGCGGCAAGTCATATACCAGCGATAAAGCCCGGGATGCGATCGTTCGCACCGCACGAGAGCTGGGCGTGCTGGAGTCCATGGCCAGTGGACGGCTGTTGATTAACGGTATTGCCGTTTTTGCTCCGGAAAGAACCTTTCAGGGGCGCGGCGATATTTTTTATCTTGAGGTGACCAAAGGGATTGCTGAGGCCTGCTCGCCACACAATGTGTGGGTCAGCTGTTGCGGATTAGAAGAACAACACGCCGATGTAAAATTATTTATGGAAAAGGCCAGCCAGAAGAACATCAACGCGATAATTATTATTGGTACTGATGATGCCACCATATTTAAACTGGCCAGCACGCTCAATAAACCCTGCGTCTTAATTAATTCCGTGGACCGGGAGCGGGTACTGGATTCGGTATCACCCGATCACCGGGCGATTGGCTTCACCGCCATGCAGTATCTCTTTGAACAGGGGCATCGGCGGGTCCTGACGCTGACCTGCCTTCGGCGAGATACGCTTTACGCTCGTCTGGATGGCATTAAAGAGGCGTATCGCCATTTTCACGTCGCCTTTGAGCCGCAGCGTGATTTACTCGTGACGGAGTGGTTTACCGCAGACGAAGCCGAGCGGGCGCTGGATGAGTGGCTGCTGAGTCATGACAGAGCGCAGTGGCCAGAGGTGATTTTCCCAAACAGCACCAGCATGACCGAAGGTGTGGTGAGGGCATTAACCCGCCACGGGCTGCGCGTTCCGGAAGACATCTCTCTGATTACCACCGATTTTGCCTGGAATTTAGCGCACCGGCTGGAAAAACCGGTCACGGGGGTCACGGTGCCCTGCCGCGAACTGGGGATTGAGGCCGTGCACCTGCTGCAGACCCGCCTTAACAGGCCGCAGGCACCGGTTTTTAACCTGCTGTTGCAGGGAAAAGTCATGAATTATGGGTCGGTCAGTAATGCCACGCGCCACGCGGCTCGCGTGGCGCTAGACCAGTAATCAGGCCAGCTGTGGCGGCAGGCAGACGCCGATACCCCCGATACCGCAGTAGCCGTACGGGTTTTTATGCAGGTACTGCTGGTGGTCGTCTTCCGCATAGTAGAACGGTTTGGCAGAGGCGATTTCCGTGGTGACCTCGCGGTTGTCACCGGCATCGTGCATCGCTTTCTGGAAGCGCTCAAGGCTTGCGCGGGCGGCCGTCTCCTGCTCAGGAGTGAGAGGGTAGATAGCCGAGCGGTACTGGGTGCCGTGGTCGTTACCCTGACGCATGCCCTGGGCCGGGTCGTGGTTTTCCCAAAACACCTGCAGAAGTTGCTCATAGCTAATGACGGCAGGGTCATACACCACGCGTACGGCTTCGGCATGACCGGTCTCGCCAGAGCACACTTCGCGGTAGGTTGGGTTTGGCGTATACCCCCCCGTGTAGCCCGCCGCGGTGCTGTAAACGCCGGGGAGTTGCCAGAAGAGGCGTTCTACGCCCCAGAAGCAGCCCATGGCGAACAGGGCGATTTCCATTCCATCAGGAACGTTTGTCATTGAATGGCCATTCACGGCGTGTAAGGTCGCCACAGGCATAGGGGTGTTGCGTCCCGGTAATGCATCAGCTTGTGAAACAAGATGCTTTTTGTCGAATAAACTCACGATGGGGGCCTCCCGGGCTGCGATGTTTCGGTTAAGGTTGTCACGAAGCGTTTAATTGAACACAATAAATGCGCTGAATGAGTCTAGATTTAATCATAAGAAATATTTGGGTGTTACACCCGTTTTCAACCCGTGATGTGGGTTTTTGGCTAACAGGCCGTATTTTGCCGCGGAGCGGCACTTCATTTGCTTCCAGGGTGGAAAAAGGGATATTCAGGAGAAAACGTGACAAAAATCCGCCAGTTATGTTTGGTCAGTTTATTGCTGACAAGCGGGGTTGCCAGCGCGGCGAATGTCCGTTTGCAGGTTGAGGGGTTATCCGGGGCGCTGGAAAAAAACGTGCGTGCGCAGCTGTCGACCATTGAGAGCGACGAAGTGACGCCGGACCGGCGTTTTCGCGCGCGCGTGGATGATGCGATCCGCGAAGGGCTGAAAGCGCTGGGCTATTACGAACCCACCATTGATTTCGATCTCCGTCCGCCGCCAAAGAAGGGGCGACAGGTGCTTATTGCCCGCGTTTCACCGGGTGAGCCGGTCTTGATCGGCGGCACTAACGTCATTCTGCGCGGCGGCGCGCGTACGGACCGGGATTACCTGGATCTGCTCAGCACGCGGCCGAAAAACGGTACCGTGCTGAACCACGGTGACTACGACCATTTCAAAAAAGAGCTGACGAGCGTCTCCCTGCGTAAGGGTTACTTTGACAGCCAGTTCGACAAAAGCCAGCTGGGCATTGCGCTCGACAGGCACCAGGCCTTCTGGGATATCGATTATGACAGCGGCGAACGTTATCGTTTCGGCGATGTGACCTTCGAAGGCTCACAAATTCGTGAAGAGTATCTGCAAAACCTCGTGCCTTTCAAAAAGGGCGATTACTACCAGTCGCGTGATCTGGCGGAGCTGAACCGCCGCCTCTCCGCCACCGGGTGGTTTAACTCGGTGGTTGTCGCGCCGGAGTTTGATAAATCGCGCATAACCAAGGTGTTGTCGCTGCATGGCGTTGTTTCGCCGCGCACCGAGAACACCATTGAGACCGGTGTTGGTTATTCGACCGACGTCGGTCCGCGCGTGAAAGCCACGTGGAAAAAGCCGTGGATGAACTCATACGGTCACAGCCTGACCACCAGCGCCAGTATCTCAGCGCCGGAACAGCAGCTCGATTTCAGCTACAAAATGCCGCTGCTGAAAAACCCGCTTGAACAGTATTACCTTGTTCAGGGCGGTTTTAAGCGTACCGACCTGAACGATACCGAGGCAGATTCCACCACGCTTGCGGTATCGCGATACTGGGACCTCTCCAGCGGCTGGCAGCGCGCCATTAACCTGCGCTGGAGTCTGGACCACTTTACCCAGGCCAACGTCACCAACACCACCATGCTGCTCTACCCGGGGGTGATGATCAGCCGTACCCGCTCGCGCGGCGGCCTGATGCCAACCTGGGGCGATTCCCAGCGTTATTCCATCGATTACTCCAACACCATGTGGGGTTCCGATGTGGATTTCTCGGTAATTCAGGCGCAAAACGTCTGGATCCGCACGCTGTATGACAAACACCGTTTCGTGATGCGCGGCAACCTCGGCTGGATTGAAACCGGCGACTTCGACAAAGTTCCGCCGGATCTGCGCTTCTTCGCCGGTGGCGACCGCAGTATTCGCGGTTACAAATACAAATCCATCGCGCCGAAAGATGATGACGGCAAGCTGATTGGTGCCTCCAAGCTGGCTACCGGCTCGCTGGAGTACCAGTACAACGTCAGCGGAAAATGGTGGGGCGCGATGTTTGTCGACGGCGGCGAAGCGGTAAGCGATATCCGCCGCAGCGACTTTAAAACCGGCGCGGGCGTGGGCGTACGCTGGCAGTCTCCCGTCGGGCCAATCAAGCTCGATTTCGCCGTGCCGGTGGGTGATAAAGAAGAACACGGTTTACAGTTTTACATCGGTCTGGGGCCTGAATTATGAGTTTATGGAAGAAGATAAGCCTCGGGGTGCTGATTTTTATCGTACTGCTGCTCGGTACGGTGGCGTTTCTGGTCGGAACGACGTCTGGCCTGCATCTGTTGTTTAACGCGGCTAACCGCTGGGTTCCCGGGCTGGAAATTGGCCAGGTGACAGGCGGCTGGCGCGATCTGCGTCTGAAAAACATCCGCTATGAGCAGCCTGGCGTGGCGGTAAACGCGGGGGAATTTCACCTCGCGGTGAAGCTGGGCTGCCTGCGGGACAGCAAGCTGTGCGTTAACGATCTGTCGCTGAAAGACGTGAACGTGGCGATAGATTCGAAGAAAATGCCGAAATCGGCCCCCGTTGAGGAAGAGGATAGCGGCCCGCTGAATCTCTCCACACCGTATCCGATTGCCCTCTATCGGGTAGCGCTGGATAACGTCAATGTTAAAATCGACGACACCACCGTCTCTGTCATGGATTTCACCTCCGGCCTGCGCTGGCAGGAGAAAAACCTCACCCTGACGCCAACCTCCCTTCAGGGGCTGCTGATTGCGCTGCCGAAAGTGGCGGACGTGGCGCAGGAAGAAATTGTCGAGCCGAAGATCCAGAACCCGCAGCCGGAAGAGAAACCGCTGGGCGAAACGCTGAAAGATCTCTTCTCTAAACCTGTGCTGCCGGAGATGACGGACGTTCATTTGCCGCTGAACCTGAATATCGAAGCGTTCAAAGGCGAGCAGCTGCGTCTCACTGGCGATACCGATCTGACGGTCTTCAACATGCTGCTTAAAGTCAGCAGCATCGACGGCAACATGAAACTCGACGCGCTGGATATCGACACCAACCAGGGCTCGGTTAACGCGTCAGGGAATGCCCTGCTGCGCGACAACTGGCCGGTGGATATCACCCTGAACAGTTCGCTCAACATCGACCCGCTGAAAGGCGAAAAAGTGAAGGTCAACGTGGGCGGGGCGCTGCGCGATAAACTGGATGTCGGCGTTAACCTCTCCGGCCCGGTGGATATGGTTCTGCGCGCGCAAACGCAGCTGGCGGAAGCGGGGCTGCCGCTCAACCTTGAGGTTGTCAGTAAGCAGCTCTACTGGCCGTTCACCGGCGAAAAACAGTTCCAGGCCGATGACCTGAAGCTGAAGCTGAGCGGCAAAATGACCGATTACACCCTGTCGTTCCGCACGGCGGTGAAGGGGCAAGGTGTTCCGCCTGCGACGATTACGCTGGATGCTAAAGGCAACGAACAGCAGGTAAATCTCGACAAACTGACCGTCGCGGCGCTGGAAGGTAAAACGGAACTGACCGCGCTGCTCGACTGGCAGCAGGCGATCAGCTGGCGCGGCGAGCTGAAGCTGACGGGGATCAACACGGCCAAAGAGGTGCCGGACTGGCCATCAAAACTGGACGGCCTGATCAAAACCCGCGGCAGCCTGTATGGCGGTACGTGGCAGATGGACGTGCCGGAAATCAAGCTTACCGGTAACGTGAAGCAGAATAAGGTCAACGTTGAAGGCTCGCTGAAGGGCAACAGCTATCTGCAGTGGGTGATCCCGGGTCTGCACGTGGCGCTGGGCCGTAACACGGCGGATATCAAAGGCGAGCTGGGGGTGAAAGATCTTAATCTCGATGCCACCATTGATGCGCCAAATCTGGATAACGCCCTGCCAGGGTTGGGCGGTACGGCGAAAGGGTTAGTGAAGGTGCGCGGCACGGTAGAGGCTCCGCAGCTGCTGGCCGATATCACCGCCAGCAACCTGCGCTGGCAGGCGCTGACCGTTGCGCGGGTTCGCGTCGAAGGGGATGTGAAATCCACCGATCAGATTGGCGGTAACCTGAACCTGCGCGTGGAGCGCATTTCTCAGCCCGACGTGAACATTAATCTGGTCACTCTGGATGCCAAAGGTAACGAAAAACAGCACGATCTCCAGCTTAAGGTGCAGGGCGAGCCGGTATCCGGTCAGCTTCATCTGACCGGAAGCTTTGATCGCAAACAGGCGCGCTGGAAAGGGACGCTGGACAATACCCGCTTCAACACCCCGGTAGGGCCGCTGGCGCTGTCCCGCTCTATCGCGCTGGACTACCGCAACGCCGAACAAAAGATCAGTATCGGGCCGCACTGCTGGACCAACCCGAATGCGGAACTGTGCGTACCGCAGACCATTGATGCGGGGGCTGAAGGGCGTGCGCAGATCAACCTTAATCGCTTCGACCTGGCGATGCTAAAACCGTTTATGCCGGACACGACTCAGGCCAGCGGCGTCTTTAGCGGGAAAGCCGATGTCGCGTGGGACACAACCAAAGAGGGGCTGCCGCAGGGTAGCGTGACGCTCTCTGGTCGCAACGTGAAGGTGATACAGGAGGTAAACGACGCACCGCTGCCGGTGGCGTTTGATACCCTCAACCTGAGTGCCGATCTGCATAACAACCGCGCGGAGCTGGGGTGGCTTGTCCGTCTGACCAACAACGGTCAGTTTGACGGGCAGGTGCAGATTACCGATCCGCAAGGACGCCGTAATCTCGCCGGTAACGTTAATATCCGCAATTTCAACCTGGCGATGGCCAACCCGATTTTCTCACGCGGAGAAAAAGCGGAGGGGATGCTCAGCGCGAACCTGCGCCTGGCGGGCAATGCGCAAAGCCCGCAGCTGTTTGGCCAGATGCAGCTTAACGGCGTGGATATCGACGGCAACTTTATGCCGTTTGATATGCAGCCAAGCCAGATTGCGATGAATTTCAACGGGATGAGCTCGACCCTCGCCGGGGTGGTGCGTACCCAGCAGGGGCAAATCAACCTCAGCGGCGACGCCGACTGGAGCCAGCTTGATAACTGGCGGGCCCGTGTCGCGGCCAAAGGCAGCAAGGTGCGGATCACCGTACCGCCGATGGTACGTCTGGACGTATCCCCGGATATTGTCTTTGAAGCCACCCCAAGCCTCTTCACGCTGGACGGCAACGTGGACGTACCGTGGGCACGCATCGTGGTGCACGAGGTGCCTGAGAGCGCGGTGGGCGTCTCCAGTGACGAAGTCATGCTCAATGAAAATCTCAAACCCGTTGAGCAGAAGAGCGCCGGTATTCCGATCAACAGTAACCTCACCGTTCATGTCGGCAATAACGTGCGTCTGGATGCGTTTGGGCTGAAGGCGAGACTGACGGGGGATCTGAAAGTCGCGCAGGACAAGCAGGGGCTGGGTCTGAACGGCCAGATCAATATTCCTGAAGGGCGCTTCCATGCCTATGGTCAGGATCTGATAGTGCGTAAAGGTGAACTGCTGTTCTCCGGTCCGCCGGATCAGCCACTGCTCAATATCGAAGCGATTCGTAATCCGGAAGCCACCGAAAACGACGTTATTGCGGGTGTTCGCGTTACCGGCTCTGCTGATGAACCGAAGGCTGAGATCTTCTCCGACCCGGCAATGTCCCAACAGGAAGCCCTGTCTTACCTGCTGCGTGGGCAAGGACTGGAGAGCGGCCAGAGCGACAGTGCAGCGATGACCTCGATGTTAGTGGGTCTGGGGGTTGCACAAAGTGGGCAGGTTGTGGGTAAAATCGGCGAGACGTTCGGCGTAAGCAATCTGGCACTGGACACCCAGGGCGTGGGTGACTCCTCGCAAGTGGTGGTCAGTGGCTATGTACTGCCGGGTCTGCAGGTAAAATATGGCGTGGGGATCTTTGACTCACTGGCAACACTCACGTTACGCTATCGCCTTATGCCTAAGCTATATCTGGAAGCAGTGTCCGGCGTAGACCAGGCACTTGATCTGCTCTATCAGTTTGAGTTTTAGCAATGCGAATATTTGTCTACGGCAGTTTACGAACCAAGCAAGGCAACAGTCACTGGATGACCAATGCCCTGCTGCTGGGGAATTACAATATCGAGAACTACCAGTTGTATAGCCTGGGCCACTATCCAGGCGCGGTTCCTGGGGAAGGAACAGTACAGGGTGAAGTTTATCGTATTGATAATGCTACACTTGCCGAACTTGATGCCTTGCGCACCAGGGGCGGTGAATACGCTCGCCAGTTGATCCAGACGCCGTATGGAAGTGCGTGGATGTACGTCTACCAGCGTCCGGTCGAGGGGTTAAAGCGGATTGTAAGCGGTAACTGGTTAGACAGAGACCAGTACTGAAAAAAACAACGCCACCGTCAGGTGGCGTTGTTTTTTATGGGCTTAGCTCTCTTCTGTGCTTCGGCGTCGGGTCAAAAACAGCGGAACAAAAAGCATGATGTACGGAGCAACCAGCCATATCAGGCACAGGGCGCGTGAAAAGCCGTAGTAGTTGATGCACCGCGTATTGCTTGAAATGACGGGAATAAAAAACAGTAAAAACAGCAAAATGGCATAATCGCTACGGTAGGGGATCCATAAATAAAACAAAAACCAGGCGAGCTGGAATGCCATGATGCAGAGATACTGCCATTTGCTGTCTTTGCCGTAACAGTCAAACGCCTTTATGTAGCCCATCTTTATGCTGTGAAGAAAGAAACGTAGCATGTAAAACGCTCACGATCGCGACGGTCAGGAGTGTGCTGGCCAGCAACTCGATTAAAAAATAGCTATGGGTGATATTAGTAGCACCTGAGCTCAGGGTATGCCGTTTATTCTACCCGCTGTGCATTGCAACAAAAAGGGTAGACACACCTGTCTTCATAAAGCCCTGAAGCAGACACGAAACGGGCATATTCGTCGGTAATTGTTTTAACGCAGCGAGTAGGGCAAAAGCAGGCTATTAATAGCGTTAGATAATATCAAAGACCTCTATCGGTAAATATCAGGCCATCACTCTCATAATACCCTGCAAGCTCTTCAAACAGGTCGGCTCTGCCGGGGACAAAATCTGGGGTCACAAGCTCATATATTCTGCTGGTTCCTTGAAATGGTACCCGCTATACCGTATTTAGCGTGCCAGTGTCGCGTCAGACGCAAGGCACAAAAAAGCCCCGACTCGCGGGGCCTTATTATTCAGCGGTAAGAATTACTTCTTCGCAGCGCGTTCGAAAGAGGAGATGATTTCCGCTTTCGCTGCTTCTGCGTTTTCCCAGCCGTCAACTTTAACCCACTTGCCTTTTTCGAGGTCTTTGTAGTGCTCGAAGAAGTGAGTGATCTGCGCTTTCAGCAGTTCTGGCAGGTCGTTCACATCTTTGATGTGATCGTACTCTTTGCTCAGTTTGGTGTGCGGAACAGCAACCAGTTTCGCATCTTCACCAGATTCGTCGGTCATTTTCAGCACGCCAACAGGACGGCAGCGAATGACTGCGCCTGGCTGCAGTGGGTATGGCGTTGGAACCAGTACGTCAACCGGGTCACCGTCCAGAGACAGGGTGTGGTTGATGTAACCGTAGTTGCATGGGTAGAACATGGCGGTAGACATGAAACGGTCTACAAACAGCGCACCGCTCTCTTTGTCCACTTCGTATTTGATAGGATCTGCGTTAGCCGGGATTTCGATAACTACGTAGATGTCTTCTGGCAGTTCTTTACCCGCAGGGACGTTGAGTAAGCTCATGTCTGTGTCCTTTAAAATGGATGGTAAACAAGTGGCAGGTATTATAGCCAACTGGCGCTGAATGTCTCCGCCTGTTTTCGTCTTCTCTCCACGTTCTCCCCACTTTTCAGACCGATTCCATGACAGGAAAATCCATAAACTCAGCCGCTTTTTTAATGGTGAAATGAAAGCGATTACAAACTTGTGATTAACGTTTTATTCACTTTTCTGAAGTGTGATGTAACGCAATTCGTTACATATTTCATTGGCTATAGTCATTTCGCAGAACATCTTTTAACCAACAATAAACACCCCTACGAGGACGTTCATATGTGGAAGCGCTTACTTCTTGTCACAGCAGTTTCGGCAGCCATGTCGTCTATGGCGATGGCCGCCCCTTTAACCGTAGGTTTTTCCCAGGTCGGCTCTGAATCCGGCTGGCGAGCGGCAGAAACCAACGTTGCGAAAAGCGAGGCCCAGAAACGCGGTATCACCCTGAAAATCGCCGATGCGCAGCAAAAACAGGAAAACCAGATCAAAGCCGTGCGGTCATTTATCGCCCAGGGCGTTGATGCCATCTTTATTGCGCCGGTTGTGGCCACTGGCTGGGAGCCGGTCCTGAAGGAAGCGAAAGACGCTGAGATCCCGGTTGTTTTGCTCGATCGTTCCATTGATGTAAAAGACAAATCTCTCTATATGACCACCGTCACCGCCAACAACGTTCTCGAGGGCCAATTAATTGGTGACTGGCTGGTGAAACAGGTGGATGGCAAGCCGTGTAACGTCGTTGAGTTGCAGGGGACCGTCGGGGCGAGCGTGGCCATCGATCGTAAGAAAGGCTTCGCGGAGGCCATCGCCAAAGCGCCAAACATTAAGATTATCCGCTCTCAGTCCGGCGACTTTACCCGCAGTAAAGGTAAAGAGGTCATGGAGAGCTTTATCAAGGCTGAAAACAACGGCAAGAACATCTGCATGGTTTACGCCCACAACGATGACATGGTGATCGGGGCTATCCAGGCCATCAAAGAAGCGGGGCTGAAGCCGGGCAAAGATATCCTCACCGGCTCTATCGATGGCGTGCCGGATATCTATAAAGCGATGATGGACGGCGAAGCGAACGCCAGCGTGGAGCTGACGCCAAACATGGCTGGCCCGGCATTCGATGCGCTGGAGAAATTCAAGAAAGACGGCACCCTGCCTGAAAAAGTGACGATCACCAAATCGACGCTCTACCTGCCTGACACCGCGAAAGAAGAGTTAGAGAAGAAGAAAAATATGGGCTACTAAGGCCTTTTCCCTCGCCCCTTACCCCACTCCTCTCCCCAGAGGGGAGAGGGTGTACAAGGGCGGGTAGACTGGCATGAACATTTCCCTCTCCCCAACCGGGAGAGGGCGAGGGTGAGGGGGAAACATGACCGACACACAACACCAGGAAATCCTCCGCACAGAGGGCTTAAGCAAGTTTTTCCCCGGTGTAAAAGCGCTGGATAACGTTGATTTTAGCCTGCGACGCGGTGAGATTATGGCGCTGCTGGGAGAGAACGGTGCGGGAAAATCGACGTTGATTAAGGCACTTACCGGCGTTTACCATGCCGATCGCGGCACGATCTGGCTAGAAGGCAACGCCATTTCGCCAAAAAACACCGCCCATGCGCAGCAGCTGGGGATTGGGACGGTTTACCAGGAAGTGAACCTGCTGCCGAATATGTCGGTGGCGGATAACCTGTTTATCGGCCGTGAGCCAAGACGCTTCGGCCTGTTGCGACGCAAAGAGATGGAAGCGCGGGCCACCAGGCTGATGGAATCCTATGGTTTCTCCCTGGACGTTCGCGAACCGCTGAACCGTTTTTCCGTCGCGATGCAGCAAATTGTCGCGATTTGCCGGGCGATCGATCTCTCCGCGAAAGTGCTGATCCTTGATGAGCCTACCGCGAGCCTTGATACCCAGGAAGTCGAAATGCTCTTTACCCTGATGCGCCAGCTGCGCGATCAGGGGGTAAGCCTGATCTTCGTCACCCACTTCCTCGATCAGGTGTATGAGGTCAGCGATCGCATCACGGTGCTGCGCAACGGCAGCTTTGTCGGCTGCCGCGAAACCCGCGAGCTGCCGCAGATAGAACTGGTCAAAATGATGCTGGGCCGCGAGCTGGAAACCAACGCGCTTCAGCGCGCAGGCCGCACGTTGCTCAGCGATAAACCGGTCGCGGCCTTCAGCGATTTTGGCAAAAAAGGGGTGATCTCGCCCTTTAATCTGGACGTACGGCCCGGTGAAATTGTCGGGCTGGCGGGCCTGCTGGGTTCCGGGCGCACCGAAACCGCCGAGGTGATCTTCGGGATCAAACCTGCGGACAGCGGCAGCGCGCTGATCAAAGGTAAACCGCAGACCCTGCGATCGCCGCATCAGGCCTCCTGCCTGGGCGTGGGCTTCTGCCCGGAAGACAGGAAAACCGATGGCATAATTGCCGCCGCCTCGGTGCGGGAAAATATCATTCTGGCTCTGCAGGCGCAGCGCGGATGGCTACGCCCCATCCCGCGGAAAGAACAAAACGCCATAGCCGAGCGATTTATCCGTCAGCTCGGTATTCGTACGCCGAGCGCTGAACAGCCCATTGAATTTCTCTCCGGTGGCAACCAGCAGAAGGTATTGCTGTCACGCTGGCTGCTGACTAAACCCCAGTTCCTGATCCTCGATGAACCGACGCGCGGTATCGACGTTGGGGCGCACGCCGAAATTATCCGGCTTATCGAAACGCTGTGTGCAGACGGTCTGGCGCTGCTGGTTATCTCATCCGAGCTGGAAGAGCTGGTGGGGTACGCCGATCGCGTCATCATCATGCGCGATCGTAAGCAGGTGGCAGAGATCCCGCTGGATAAACTGTCCGTTCCGGCAATCATGAATGCCATCGCGGCGTAAGGAGTTAATCGTGATGCCCCGTTCGCTTCCGCAAACCGGTGCAACCAGGCGCCGCTTCACCTGGCCTACCGGCACGCCGCAAATTATCGCGTTGCTGCTGGTGCTGCTGATCGATAGCCTGGTCGCCCCGCATTTCTTTCAGATTATCGTGCAGGATGGCCGGCTGTTTGGCAGTCCGATAGACATTTTAAACCGCGCCGCCCCGGTGGCGCTTCTGGCCATTGGTATGACGCTGGTGATTGCCACCGGCGGGATTGACCTCTCCGTCGGTGCGGTGATGGCCATCGCCGGCGCCACGGCAGCGTCCATGACCGTCGCCGGGCACAGCCTGCCGGTGGTGCTGCTGGCTGCATTAGGTACTGGGGTGCTGGCCGGACTGTGGAACGGCATTCTGGTGGCGGTCCTGAAAATTCAGCCGTTTGTTGCCACTCTCATCCTGATGGTGGCCGGACGCGGTGTGGCACAGCTTATCACCTCGGGTCAGATTGTGACCTTCAACTCCCCCGGCCTGGCATGGCTTGGCAGCGGTAAGCTGTTCTTCTTCCCGACGCCGATCGTTATTGCGCTGGTCACATTAGTGGTGTTCTGGCTCTTTACCCGTAAAACGGCGCTGGGCATGTTCATTGAAGCGGTTGGGATTAACATCCGTGCGGCGCGAAACGCCGGGGTTAATACACGGCTGATGGTCATGCTGACCTACGTGCTGAGCGGCATTTGCGCCGCCATTGCCGGGGTGATCGTCGCGGCGGACATCCGTGGTGCGGATGCCAACAACGCCGGGTTATGGCTGGAGCTGGATGCGATCCTGGCGGTGGTTATCGGTGGCGGATCGCTGATGGGCGGGCGGTTTAATCTGCTGCTCTCGGTGATCGGCGCGCTGATTATTCAGGGTATGAATACTGGGATCCTGCTCTCCGGTTTTCAGCCGGAACTCAACCAGGTGGTGAAAGCGGTGGTCGTGCTCTGCGTGCTGATCGTCCAGTCGCCGCGCTTTGTCAGCATCATTAAAGGGATCCGTGGCCATGATAAAACGTAATTTACCGTTAATGATCACCTTGGGCGTGTTTGTGCTGGGTTATCTCTACTGCCTGACGCAATTCCCGGGCTTTGCCTCTACCCGGGTGATTTGCAACATTCTGACGGATAACGCCTTTTTAGGCATTATCGCCGTTGGCATGACCTTTGTGATCCTCTCCGGCGGGATCGATCTCTCGGTTGGGTCGGTGATCGCTTTCACGGGCGTATTCCTCGCAAAAGCGATCGGTTTCTGGGGGATCTCGCCGCTGCTGGCCTTCCCGCTGGTGCTGGTGATGGGCTGCGCGTTTGGCGCCTTTATGGGGCTTTTGATCGACGCGCTGAAAATTCCGGCTTTTATTATCACCCTCGCCGGCATGTTCTTCCTGCGCGGCGTGAGCTACCTGGTCTCGGAAGAATCGATTCCGATTAACCATCCTGTCTACGACACGCTCTCCAGCCTGGCATGGAAAATCCCCGGCGGCGGTCGTCTGAGCGCGATGGGGTTGCTGATGCTGGGCGTGGTGGTGGTGGGGATCTTCCTTGCCCACCGTACCCGGTTTGGTAATCAGGTCTATGCCATTGGTGGCAGTGCCACCTCGGCAAATCTGATGGGAATCTCCACCCGCAGCACCACAATCCGCATCTATATGCTCTCGACCGGACTGGCGACGCTGGCGGGGATCGTCTTCTCGATTTATACCCAGGCGGGTTATGCTCTGGCAGGCGTCGGGGTGGAACTTGATGCCATCGCCTCGGTGGTGATTGGCGGCACGTTGCTCAGCGGCGGCGTTGGCACGGTGCTGGGGACGCTGTTCGGCGTGGCGATCCAGGGGCTGATACAGACCTATATCAACTTTGACGGCACACTCAGTTCATGGTGGACCAAGATCGCCATTGGCATTCTGTTGTTTATTTTTATCGCTCTGCAGCGCGGCCTGACGGTGCTCTGGGAGAACCGACAAAGCTCGCCTGTTACCCGTGTAAACACTTCAGTAACAGAGCCATAACACGCTGAATTTGCTTAAAGTCTAAACATTTTCCGGTAGCGGCCGATACTCTTTTTTTATGCCCAGAAATATCTCGCTACCGGAAATAATATCATGCTTAAAACGCTATCGATTCGTACCGGCTTGCTCTCTTTACTGGCCGTTATGACCCTTCTGCTGCTGATTGTCAGCGGCATTGGCATTTATGCCCTCACACAGAGTTCTTCTTCACTCCAGCGCATCAACCACCTTCAGGGTGAGCAGATGGTGCAGCTTAATTCTGGCTATACCCTGATCCTGCGCGCGCGTAATGAAGCGGGTCAGGCGGTCCGGATGATGGAAATCGGCATGCTGGATGATGCGGCCAAATCGGTGAAAAACATCAATCAGGAGATTGCCCAGGCCCGTAAAACGCTGAAAGGCGTGATCGACGGCGGGGTGGCGGATGAGCAGGGACAAAAATTGCTGGATAAGGTGGCCGCGAGCCTGGCGACCTATAACCAGCAGGGGATCGACCCGATGCTGAAAGCCCTGAACGATCAGAGCGCAGACAGCTATTACGATCTGCTGGAGAACACGCTGATCCCGGTGGCGGCGCAGTTTGATAATGATATGCAGGTCTTTCAGAAATGGAGCGAAGCGCGCGGGAAAGCGGAAGTGAAGGCCGTGCAGTCGAGCAAAAACCGGGTACTGATCCTGATCGTGGTGGCCGCGCTGCTGACGGCTGGCATTATTGTGCTGGCGTGGCTGGTACTGCGTCACATGCTGCTCAAACCGCTTTCGGCCTCCATTGCTCAGCTGGAGAACGTGGCGGCGGGCGATTTAACCCATACGCTGAATGACCCGGCGAGCCAGGAGTTTAACCGCCTGAACGCGGCCATTGAGGGGATGCGGCAGTCTCTGATGAACTCGGTTTTACGGGTACGTGATGCCAGCTCGCAAATTGATACCGGCAGCCGCGAGCTGACGGCGGGGAACATGGATCTTGCCCAGCGCACGGAATCCACCGCGACATCGCTTGAGCAGACGGCCGCCAGCATGGAAGAGATCACCGCCACGGTGAAACTCAATGCAGACAACGCCGAGCAGGCGCACCAGCTGGCGAAATCCGTGTCTGACACCGCCGATCACGGCAGCGAAATGGTCTGCTACGTCATTGAAAAAATGCGTGATATCGCCGGCAGTTCGGCACGCATCGCCGATATTCTGAGCGTCATTGACGGCATTGCCTTCCAGACCAATATTCTGGCGCTGAACGCCTCGGTGGAAGCGGCGCGCGCGGGTGAGCAGGGGCGCGGGTTTGCCGTTGTTGCCGGTGAAGTGCGAAACCTCGCCAGCCGCAGCGCAGACGCAGCAAAAGAGATTCGTTCGCTTATCAGTGATTCTCAGACCCACGTAAACGAAGGCAGCGAGCTGGCGCAGCAGGCTGGCGAAACGATGGATGAGATCGCAACAGAAGTACTGCGCATGACCAAACTGATGCGCGAGATTGCGACCGCGTCCCAGGAGCAGAGTCGCGGCATTGAGCAGGTGAATATTGCCGTGAATCAGATGGACGAAACCGCGCAGCAGAATGCGGCGCTGGTCCAGCAATCTTCTGCCGCGACGCGCTCGCTGGAAGAGCAATCGCGTCAGCTGATGGACGCCATGGCATCATTTAAACTGACGGCTCAGACAGCGGCATAATATTTTCCCGCCCCGGCGCATTCTGTGTCGGGGTTTTATGTGTCGCTGAATTTAATGCGCCAATATTATCGTGAATGTCGCCCATTAATATTTCCAGAGACTGGGTTAATGCTAATGCATTTTCAGTCGGCTCGAGATATAACCCTTTGCGGAAAAATAGCGGCTCGTCAAACAGCTGATTAAAGCGTTTTAATGCCAGACTCACCGCGGGGCGCGACATCTCCAGACGTACAGAGGCTTTTGCCATACTGCCGCAGCGGACCACTTCAATAAAAACAGGGATAAGATTTAAATCAATGCCGGTATTAGCACGGGAATAATTTTTCATGACGATTAGGCTCCAGGAAATATTTGTCAAACTGTTATGGAAATAATGCAGGAGCAAAACCGAATATTAAAGCGTGTTTTTTATAAACACTTATACGGTAAAATATATAAATGAAGCGGGAAGCCTGAAGGGCTCCCCGTGTTATGGGTTATGCGTCCGGATACTCACGGATAAAACGTTCAACGTCATCAACCATATGAGTGTTGCCGACAAAGAACGAACGACGCTGGTGCAGGCTTTCCGGCACGATGTCCAGAATACGCTCTTTACCGTCGCTCGCCTTGCCGCCAGCCTGTTCGGCCAGGAACGCCATTGGGTTGCATTCATACAGCAGACGCAGCTTGCCGTCAGGGTGGCTTGCCGTGCTTGGGTAGAGGTAGATACCGCCTTTCAGCAGGTTGCGGTGGAAGTCAGCAACCAGCGAGCCGATATAGCGGGACGTGTACGGGCGCTGAGTGGCTTTATCTTCTTCCTGGCAGAACTTGATGTATTTCTTCACGCCGTTCGGGAATCGGATGTAGTTGCCTTCGTTGATGGAGTAGGTATTGCCCTTCTCCGGGAAGCGCATACGTTCCTGGCTCAGGCAGAAAACGCCCAGCGAGGGATCGTAAGTAAAGGCGTGAACGCCGCAGCCCGTGGTGTACACCAGCATGGTGGAGGAGCCATAAACGACGTAACCGGCCGCCACCTGGTTACTGCCCGGCTGCAGGAAATCTTCCTCTGTCACCGGCGTGCCAACAGGCGTGACGCGGCGGTAGATGGAGAAAATGGTACCGACAGAAACGTTAACGTCGATGTTAGAGGAACCGTCCAGCGGATCCATCAGCACAACGTATTTAGCGTGTTCACACCCTTCGAAAACGACAATTTCATCTTCTTCTTCGGAGGCGATACCCGCCACGATGTCGCGCGCGCGCAGTGCAGCTTTCAGTTTTTCATTTGCGAACAGATCGAGTTTCTGTTGAACCTCGCCCTGAACGTTCTCGGCACCGCTGGCACCCAGGATATCGACCAGACCGGCCTTGTTGATATCACGGTGGATGATCTTAGCGCCCAGCTTTATTGCCGACAGCAAAGCAGTGAGTTCACCCGTAGCATGAGAAAACTCGTGCTGCTTTTCGACAATAAATTCACCTAACGTTTTCATAACACTTTCCCTGCATCTTTGTGAGTAGAGCGATTGTATGTTCACTAAAACGACTAAAGCCCAACAATCTTAACAAACATTCAAATATTAGCGCAGAGGTGAATCGCGCCAGCAATATACGGATTTACCTGAAATGCGTTTCGCTGTCGCTGACATGTGAGTAAAATGTGCGCCACATTGAAGAAGGATAGTGACGTATGCGCATTCATATATTGGGGATTTGTGGCACTTTCATGGGCGGACTGGCAATGCTGGCGCGCTCTCTGGGCCATGAAGTGACAGGTTCGGACGCCAATGTGTATCCGCCGATGAGCACGCTTCTGGAGAAACAGGGCATCTCTCTGATTCAGGGATACGATGCCAGCCAGCTGGATCCTGAGCCGGATCTGGTGATCATTGGCAACGCCATGACCCGCGGTAATCCGTGCGTTGAGGCGGTTCTGGAACGCAACATTCCGTTCATGTCTGGCCCGCAGTGGCTGCATGATTTCGTGCTGCGCGACCGTTGGGTCGTTGCCGTAGCCGGCACGCATGGCAAAACCACGACCGCCGGAATGGCGACCTGGATCCTCGAAGCCTGTGGTTATAAGCCAGGTTTTGTAATCGGGGGTGTACCGGGTAATTTCGATGTTTCTGCGCGTCTGGGTGACAGCCCGTTCTTCGTGATCGAAGCCGACGAGTATGACTGCGCGTTCTTCGACAAGCGCTCCAAGTTCGTGCACTACTGCCCGCGGACGCTGATCCTCAACAACCTTGAGTTCGATCACGCCGATATTTTTGACGACCTGAAAGCGATTCAGAAACAGTTCCACCATCTGGTGCGCATCGTTCCGGGTCAGGGCCGCATCATCCTGCCGGAAAACGACATCAACCTGAAGCAAACCCTGGCGATGGGATGCTGGAGCGAGCAAGAGATGGTGGGCGAGCAGGGGCACTGGCAGGCGAAAAAACTCAATGCGGATGCCTCCGAGTGGGAAGTGCTGCTCGACGGCGAGAAAGTGGGTGAGGTGAAGTGGGGCCTGGTGGGCGAGCACAACATGCACAACGGCCTGATGGCGATTGCCGCGGCACGTCATGTGGGCGTTCAGCCTGCGGATGCGGCGGATGCGTTAGGCTCGTTCATTAACGCCCGCCGTCGTCTGGAGCTGCGCGGTGAAGCCCACGGCGTCACGGTGTATGACGACTTTGCGCATCACCCGACCGCCATTCTGGCGACGCTTGCGGCCTTACGCGGCAAAGTCGGCGGGACCGCTCGCATTCTGGCCGTGCTGGAACCGCGTTCGAACACCATGAAAATGGGCATCTGCAAAGACGATCTTGCGCCATCCTTAGGGCGTGCCGATGAAGTCTTCCTGCTGCAGCCGCAGCATATTCCGTGGCAGGTGGCCGAAGTGGCCGATGCCTGCATTCAGCCTGCGCACTGGAGTGCGGATGTGGATGCGCTGGCGGATATGGTGGTGAAAGCCGCACAGCCTGGCGATCACATTCTGGTGATGAGCAACGGCGGTTTTGGTGGGATCCATCAGAAGCTGCTGGACGGTCTGGCGAAGAAAGCGCAGGCGGTCGTAGAGTAAAAAAAAGCCCGGTAGCGCTCACGCTTACCGGGCTTTTTCTCCCTCGCCCACAGGGAGAGGGGCGGGGTTAAGGCACTCAGCGATGCTGTGCTTACTCTTCGTTTTCAGACAGCTCACGCAGATACTGGAAAATCAGGCGTGCAGACTTTGGCGGCTTGTTCGCTTCTTTCTCTTTCTGGGCATTGCGGATCAACGAACGCAGCTGCTGGCGATCGGCATCTGGCCACAGGTTCAGTACTTCCGGTACCGCATCATCACCTTGTTCAATCAGACGATCGCGGATCTGCTCAAGCTTATGGAACAGCGCAACCTGCTGGTTGTGGCGGTTTTTCAGTTTGTCCAGCGCCTGGCGGATCGGTTCAACGTCACGCTGACGCAGCATTTTACCGATAAGCTGAAGCTGACGGCGACGGCCTTCTTTCTTGATTTTCTGTGCCAGTTCAATGGCATCGCGCAGATCCTGGTCGAGCGGGAGTTTATCCAGCGCGTTTTTACCCAGTTCTACCATTTCCGCGCCAAGCTGTTTTAACTCTTCGGCGTCACGTTTAATTTCACTTTTACTGACCCAGATGATCTCATCATCTTCGTCTTCGATGTCATCACCGGGAACGTCGTCGAGCCAGTCTTCGGGCTGCTTAGTCATGTCAGGCTCCTTAAAAAAAGAGGCTAATGTTACCAGTTAAGACGCGCACTGAAAAACGGTTCTCTGTTAGACTTCAATTAACTCTCTCTTACAGTATGGCATTTGCGATGAAAGTAACCTCACAAGTTGAAGCGCAGCGTAAGATTCTGGAAGAAGCCGTCTCCACCGCGCTGACGCTCGCTTCAGGTAAATCAGATGGCGCCGAAGTGGCGGTAAGCAAAACCACCGGCATCAGCGTCAGCACCCGCTACGGCGAAGTGGAAAATGTAGAATTCAACAGCGATGGCGCCCTGGGGATCACGGTTTATCACCAGAATCGCAAAGGCAGCGCGTCATCGACCGATCTCAGCCCGGATGCCATTGCCCGTACGGTGCAGGCTGCGCTGGATATTGCGCGTTACACCTCGCCCGATCCTTACGCCGGCGTTGCCGACAAAGAGCTGCTGGCATTCGATGCCCCGGATCTCGATCTTTTCCACCCGGCGGAAGTGACGCCGGACGAAGCGATCGAACTGGCTGCCCGTGCCGAGCAGGCGTCTCTGAAGGCCGATAAACGCATCACCAATACCGAAGGCGGAAGTTTTAACAGCCACTACGGTATCAAAGTGTTTGGTAACAGCCACGGGATGCTGCAGGGCTACTGCTCAACGCGCCATTCGCTCTCCAGCTGCGTTATCGCTGAAGAGAACGGTGATATGGAGCGTGATTACGCCTACACCATCGGTCGCGCGCTGGGCGATTTGCAGTCTCCTGAGTGGGTTGGCGCAGAATGCGCGCAGCGCACGCTGTCCCGTCTGTCGCCACGTAAACTCTCCACCATGAAAGCCCCGGTCATTTTTGCCAATGAAGTGGCGACCGGCCTGTTTGGCCACCTGGTGGGGGCGATTGCCGGGGGCTCCGTTTACCGTAAATCGACGTTCCTGCTCGACTCGCTGGACAAGCAGATCCTGCCGGAATGGTTGACCATTGAAGAGCATCCGCACCTGCTGAAAGGGCTGGCCTCGACGCCGTTCGACAGCGAAGGTGTGCGCACCGAGCGCCGCGATATCATCAAAGACGGCATTCTGACGCAGTGGCTGCTGACCAACTACTCTGCGCGCAAGCTGGGTCTGAAAAGCACCGGTCACGCGGGCGGCATTCACAACTGGCGAATCGCGGGTCAGGGCCTGAGCTTTGAGCAGATGCTTAAAGAGATGGGCACCGGTCTGGTCGTCACCGAGTTAATGGGCCAGGGCGTAAGCGGCATTACCGGCGATTATTCGCGCGGCGCGGCGGGCTTCTGGGTTGAGAACGGTGAAATTCAGTATCCGGTTAGCGAAATTACCATCGCCGGCAACCTGAAAGACATGTGGCGCAATATTGTTACTGTCGGTAACGATATTGAAACACGTAGCAATATACAGTGTGGTTCAGTCCTCTTACCGGAGATGAAAATCGCCGGGCAGTAATACCTGTAAAGGCGTTTTAATAATAAAAAAGGAAGTGAGCAATGCGTAAACACCTGTTAGCGATCGTCGCAGCGTCAACGCTGGTTCTTGGTTCTTCTGCGTTTGCTGCCGATCTTGAAGACGACATGGGCATCCTCAGTGAAAACCTGAAGGTGGTGCAGAAAACGGACAATGCGGCGGAAATGAAAGGCGCATTGACCAAAATGCGTGAAGCGGCACTGGACGCGCAGAAATCCACGCCGCCAAAGCTGGAAAATAAAGCGGCAGACAGCGCTGAGATGAAAGACTACCGCCACGGCTTTGACGTGCTGGTCGGCCAGATTGACGGTGCACTGAAGCTTGCCAACGAAGGCAAAGTGAAGGAAGCCCAGGCGGCAGCCGACCAGTTTGTGACCACGCGTAATACCTATCACAAAAAGTATCGTTGATTCTCGGTACGCGCTTTCCCCGTGCGGGGGCGGTTAATCGCCCCCGCATGTTTGCTTTCCGGGCATAAGAAAACCTTATCCACCTCACATATTTGCACGCCTGCCCATAATCTTTTTCGCTCCCACGCCCCCTTAATTGCCGTCAGATAGCGTGATATTCATCACGTAAATACAGTGATTTATCTATATTCAGCATATTTATGTGGCACAGATCACTGCCGGTGCTCGCCTTTCCACTTCGAAGTGGAAAACAACTCGCTACAAACAATTCCCCCCCAACGTTAGTTTTATTCCAGAGCCATTAACGGGGTAAGACGAGTGATTAACGGAGCGGTAATGAACGACGTTGGAGATCAGGCGGTGCAAACAGAGCAGCTCGCTAACACCATGCTGGCGCAGGTGTATGCCCTGCTGGCCCGGCACAACATCATCCCCAACGCAGTACAGGAACAGATGCTCACCTCCCACGTTCGCGCGATGGCGCACCGGTCCGTGACCGGCGAGCCGCTGCCGGAGGTTGAAGCCGAGCTGTTCGACGAAATTTCTCCCGATTCAATGCGGCTTGCCCGTGAAGTGGTCGCGCAGTTTGGCAACCTTCCTGATGAAGAGGCCTGGCTGCTCTCCGTTCACTTCGAAGTCGCGAAAGACAACCTTTAAGGAGCAACACATGGAACAGATTACAGTCGTGATTGGCGATCGCCTGGGTAAAGGTCAGAAAGTGGCGGCAGGCGTTGAAAAAGCCGGTGGACGCGCGGTTGTCGTGCCGGGTGTGGCGGCAGACATGAAGCTCGGGGACGTGATGAAAGCGGAAAATGCCACCTTCGGCATCTCCTTCTGCGGCAGCGGCGGCGCGGGTGCCATCACCGCACAAACCAAATATGGCTACAAAGCCAAATACGGCATGCGTTCAGTGGATGAAGGCGTCACCGCCATCAATGAAGGCTGCAATGTGCTGGGCTTTGGCTTTATGGATAAAGAAGAGCTGGGCGAGCGTCTGGTTCAGGCGTGGCAGAAGAAACACGGCGCATAAGCATGAAAGAACAGTTCACAACCACGGTGAGAGTGAAGGGCAAAGGCGACGCTAAAGCGCGCGCCTTCGCTGATGCGCTCAACCACGTTCAGGCCGCGGTGATGAAAGCCTCACCGCATATCTTACTGCGTATTGAGCCACAGGATGTGCAGGTCGTTCAGGCGCAAGAAGCGGTGCGTAAAGAAGCTTTTCTGTTCTTCTTTTTGCGCCGGGAAAGACGCACCTACAGCGTGGAGCTGGATGTGACCGTCAACGTGACTGCCATCAATCTCGACCAGGTGGATTTCGTCACGCAACGCTGATTATTCATAAAAGGGCAGACTGATGTTCTTAATTATATTAATAAAATCGCTCATCATTGGCGGCCTGGTTGGCGTCGGTGTGGGGGCCGGGGCTGCACGCATGTTTCATGCGCCTACCACTCAGGGTATGGGCGCGTTTCGTACGTTGGGGGAACTGAACTCCTGTGAAGGGGATCCGGCTTCTCACTTCTCCTTTGGGTTAGGCTTCTTCTTTAACGCCTGGGCCTCTTCCGTGGCTGCAGGGGCATTCACACAGGACGTTGACCACCGCATCATCCCGAACTGGGGTGCTGCAGCACTGATGATTAAAAACCGTAACGTCGGCGAAACGCTGCACGATCCGCGCAAAATGGCGATTGCCTGCGGCGTAATCGGCATGATTGTCGTCACCTTCCTTAACCTCACCGCCTCTTCTGTTCCGGCTGCGCTTCAGGTAACCGCCGTGAAGGTGCTGGTGCCTGCAGCAAACCTGCTGGTCAACACCGTGATGCCGGTGATCTTCTGGCTGGCCGCCATCGATGCGGGTAAAAAATCGGGCTTCTGGGCCACCATTTTTGGCGGCGCGGCGCAGCTGATCATGGGTAACGCCGTACCGGGTCTGGTGCTGGGTATCCTGATCGGTAAGGGCGTTGAAGAGAGCGGATGGAACCACGTCACCAAAGTGATGATGGCGGCCATCGTGGCGCTGTTCGTGCTGAGCGGTTTCTTCCGTGGCTTCGACATGAAGATGATCGAATCCTTCCATCTGACCGTGCCGAACTGGCTCGACATGATCCACAACGCGCTCAGCGGTAAATAACAGGAGCCTCGACATGGAACAGAATAAAGGTTTTTGGTATGCCGACTGGTCGTTCCCGATCTTCGTTGGCCTGCTCTCTTCCGGTGTTTTCGCCGGGACGCATATGTACTACCTCTACGGCATCGGCGCGTTCAACGAAGTGGCCTTCGTGGCGATGCTGAAAGCGGGGATGGATACCGGCGTTTACGGCGCGGTGGCGGCGTTCGGTGCCAGCTTCTTGTTCGCCCGTATTATCGAAGGGTCGCTGGTCGGTATCCTTGATATCGGCGGGGCGATCCAGACCGGGGTGGGCCTCGGGGTTCCGGCGCTGCTGCTGGGCGCGGGCATCATGTTCCCGGTGACCAACTTTATCGCCGCGCTGATCACCGGCCTGGTGATTGGCCTGGCAATTGGCTACGTCATCATCCTGGCGCGTAAGTTCACCATCAATCAGAGCAACTCCACCTACGGGGCGGACGTGATGATGGGGGCCGGTAACGCCTCCGGTCGTTTCCTCGGGCCGTTGATTATCCTCAGCGCCATGACCGCCTCCATTCCTATTGGTGTCGGCTCTCTGGTGGGTGCGCTGCTGTTCTATATCTGGCAGAAGCCGATTACCGGTGGCGCCATTCTCGGTGCAATGATTCTGGGCTGGCTGTTCCCGGTCGCCCTTTAATGCCCGCGGGCGCCCCGGCGCCCGCCTTATCAGGAGATCCTCATGTTTGATTTACTCCTGCGCCGTGCGCGCCTCACCGACGATACCCTGACCGATATCGCCATTCAGGACGGAAAAATCGCGGCGCTGGGCGACATTACCGCGGCCGCCCGCAAAACGGTTGAGTTGAACGGTGAAGTGTTCGTCAGCGCAGGCTGGATTGACTCCCACGTTCACTGCTACCCGAACTCCCCTATTTATCACGACGAACCGGACAGCGTGGGCATCGCCACCGGCGTGACCTCAGTGGTGGATGCCGGCAGTACCGGCGCGGATGACGTGGACGATTTTTATGAAATCACCCGTAAAGCCTCAACCGATGTTTATGCCTTACTGAACATCTCCCGCGTGGGGCTGATTGCCCAGAACGAACTGGCCAATATGGCCAACATTGATGCGAAGGCCGTGAAGCAGGCCGTTACGCGCTACCCGGATTTTATCGTTGGCCTGAAAGCGCGCATGAGCAGCAGCGTGGTTGGCGAAAATGGCATTACGCCGCTTGAGCGCGCGAAAGCCATCCAGAAAGAGAACGGCGACCTGCCGCTGATGGTGCACATTGGCAACAACCCGCCCAACCTCGATGAAATTGCCGACCTGCTCAGCTCAGGCGACATCATCACCCACTGCTACAACGGCAAGCCGAACCGCATTCTGACGCCATCCGGTGAACTGCGTGCGTCTATCACCTCCGCCCTGAAACGCGGTGTGCGCCTGGACGTCGGGCACGGTACGGCGAGCTTTAGCTTTGAGGTGGCGAGACGCGCCATTGCGATGGGCATTTTGCCACACACCATCAGCTCGGATATTTACTGCCGCAACCGCATTAACGGCCCGGTAGGGTCGCTGGCAAGCGTGATGTCGAAGTTTCTCGCCATCGGCATGTCGCTGCCGCAGGTGATTGAGTGCGTCACCGCGAACGCCGCCGACGGGCTGCGTCTGACGCACAAAGGCCGTATTCAGCCAGGTCTTGATGCTGACCTGACGCTGTTCACGATAAAACGCCAGCCAACGCTGCTGGTGGATGCTGAAAATGACAGCCTGCAGGCTGAACACATTCTGGTGCCGCTTGCCGCCATCCGCGCAGGCAAGGGCTACATGACCGAACAAGGGAGCACGGAACATGCCTTCGATTTATGAGAAGTATCACTTAAAGCAAGTCATCAACACCTCAGGCCGTATGACGGCGCTGGGGGTTTCCACGCCGCGCCCGGACGTGGTGCAGGCGGCGATGGATGGCATGAATCACTATTTCGAGATGAAGGATCTGGTCAACAAAACCGGCGAATACATCGCGAAGCTGCTGGATGTGGAAGGGGCGACGGTGGTCTCCTGCGCGTCAGCGGGCATCGCCCAGTCCGTGGCGGCGGTGCTGGTCAAAGACAGCGACTGGCTGCTGGAGAACCTGCACGTCACTCCGATTGAGAACAACGAAATCGTGCTGCCGAAAGGCCATAACGTTAACTTTGGCGCACCGGTAGGCACCATGGTGGCGCTGGGCGGCGGCAAGCTGGTGGAAGCGGGCTACGCGAACGAATGCTCCGCCGATCAACTGGCGGCGGCCATCACGCCGCGTACCGCGGCCATTCTTTACATCAAGTCTCACCACTGCGTGCAGAAAAGCATGCTCAGCGTAGAGCAGGCGGCGGTGGTGGCGCGTAAGCACGATCTGCCGCTGATCGTGGATGCGGCCGCGGAAGAAGATCTTCACGTTTACTACCGCTCCGGTGCCGATCTGGTTATCTACAGCGGTGCGAAAGCGATTGAAGGGCCAACCAGCGGGCTGGTGATCGGCAAAACGCAGTATGTTGAGTGGGTGAAACGCCAGACGGCGGGGATTGGCCGCGCAATGAAAGTGGGTAAAGAGGGGATCCTCGGCCTCACCTGTGCCATCGAACACTACCTGACGGCGACCAAAGAGAGCGGCGAAGAGATGGTGGCGAAGATGACGCCCTTTATTGACGCGCTTAATACCCTTAACGGCGTGACGGCACGCGTGGTCTGGGACAGTGCCGGTCGCGATATCGCCCGTACCGAGATTAAGTTTGATGAAGCCACCACCGGTGTTGGCACCGGCGACCTGGTGACCGCGCTGAAGCAAGGCGAGTACGCCATTTACTTCCGTGGCTACAAGGCCAACGAAGGGATTATCGAAGCGGACGTGCGCAGCGTGAATGCCGATCAGCTGAACATTGTTTATCGCCGCATTAGTGAAGTGTTAGGACAGGAGAAAAAGGCATGAAACTGACCCCCAACTTTTACCGTGACCGCGTCTGCCTGAACGTGCTGGCAGGATCGAAAGCCAACGCCAGCGCCATTTACGAGGCGGCGGAAGGCCACGTGCTGGTGGGCGTGCTCTCCAAAAATTACCCGGATGTCGCCAGTGCGGTTGCCGATATGCGCGACTACGCTCAGCTTATCGATAATGCGCTCTCTGTGGGCCTCGGCGCAGGCGATCCGAACCAGTCCGGGATGGTCAGTGAGATCGCCCGTCAGGTGCAGCCGCAGCACGTTAACCAGGTGTTCACCGGCGTGGCAACCAGCCGTGCGCTGCTGGGGCAGAGTGAATCCGTGGTCAACGGCCTGGTCTCTCCGACCGGCACCGTTGGCAAGGTGAAAATCTCCACCGGTCCGCTGAGCAGCACGGCGCCGGACGGCATTGTGCCGGTTGAAACCGCGATTGCCCTGCTGAAAGATTTTGGCGGCAGCTCCATCAAATACTTCCCGATGGGAGGCCTGGCGTGTCGGGACGAATACCAGGCAGTGGCGGAAGCCTGCGCCCGTCACGATTTCTGGCTGGAGCCGACCGGTGGGATCGATCTGGAGAACTATGAAGCGATCCTGCAGATCGCCCTTGATGCGGGCGTGAGTAAAATCATTCCGCATATCTACAGCTCGATTATCGACAAAGCCAGCGGCGACACGCGTCCGGAAGATGTGCGTACGCTGCTGGAGATGACGAAGAAGCTGGCTAAGTAGTCTTTACCCCTCACCCCGGCCCTCTCCCCAAAGGGGAGAGGGTGTAATAGTCCCCTCTCCCCTTTGGGGAGAGGGTTAGGGTGAGGGGCACAAACCGCACAAAACCAAAGGAGCCACCATGCACACCCGCAATCTGCTCGTCGCTTCACTCTCGTTACTCGCTACCACCGCCATCGCCCAGACGCAGTACGCCTGGGTCGGGACGTACAACCCCAACGGCGAGGGGCTGTACCGCTTTACGGTCGATCCTCACACTGGTGCGCTGTCGAATAAAACGCTGGTCAGCACGCTGCCAAACGCCGCGCAGCTCACCGTCTCGCAGGATGGTAAGACGCTCTATCTGGCGAGCGAAGTGGAGCAGGGCGTGGTGCAGGCGCTGCGCGTGGGCGATAACGGCGAACTGAGCGAGCTTAATCAGGTGGCGTCCGGCGGAGCGGGGCCGGTCTATCTCTCCCTGACGCCAAAGGGTCACCACCTGCTGGTGGCGAACTACGTCAGCGGCTCGATTGCTGTTCTGCCCGTTAATGCAGACGGCAGTCTGGGGGAGGCCACGGACACGCACCAGGATCGGGGAGAGCCGGGCGCGGCGAAATCGGTGGCGGCGGTGGAAGGCAGTTTTGCCATTAGCGATCACAATGGCCCTCATGCGCACATGATCGCCGCCGATCCGCGCGGGAAATACGTTTTTTCTACCGATCTGGGTCTGGATCGTATCTACCAGTACCGTTTTGACGATCAAACAGGCAAGCTGACCCCGAACGATCCGCCGTTTATCAGTGCCTCCTCGAAAGGGGCCGGTCCGCGGCATTTCGTCTTTACGCCGAAAGGCGATGCGTTATGGCTGATTAACGAAGAGGCATCCACGCTCACGCACTATACGCTGGATGCCCGGGGCAGGCTGCAGGAGGGGAAAACCCTCTCCGCCCTGCCACACGGCTATAAAGGCACCAGCTTTGCCGCCGGGCTGGCGCTCAGTGCCGATGGCAAGCAGCTGTATGTGGCTAACCGTTTGCATAACAGCATCGGGCACTTTACCGTAACAGCGGATGGCACGCTGGCGCATCAGGACGATGTGTGGACGCGTGGTGATTACCCGCGCACCCTGACGCTCGACAAACAGGGGCGCTGGCTGTACATCATGAATCAGCGCAGCGACAACATTACCCGTTTTCGCGTGGCGCAGGACGGCAAGCTCAGCGCCGAGCCGGACTATACCCCGGTCGGCAGCCCATCCCAGATGGTCATTTCACCCTAAGCCGTAAGAGGACAACCCCGTGCGATTTCCGAACCAACGTTTAGCGCAACTTTTCGATCTGTTGCAAAACGAGACGCTGCCGCAGGACGAACTGGCGCAGCGGCTGTCGGTCTCCACGCGAACCGTCCGCGCTGATATCACCGCCCTGAACGCGCTGCTGGCGAGCCACGGTGCGCAGTTTATTCTCAGCCGCGGCAATGGCTATCAGCTCAAAATTGACGATGCAGAACGCTATCAGCAGCTTCAGTCCTCACACCCGCGCGCGCTGCGCATTCCCCGCACCGGGCCGGAGCGCGTGCACTATCTGGTGGTCCGTTTTCTTACCTCCGCGTTTTCGCTCAAGCTGGAGGATCTGGCGGATGAGTGGTTTGTCAGCCGTGCGACGCTGCAAAGTGACATGGTGGAAGTGCGCGAGTGGTTCCACCGCTACAACCTGACGCTGGAAACCCGACCGCGCCACGGCATGAAGCTGTTTGGCAGCGAGATGGCGACCCGCGCCTGTCTCACCGATCTGCTCTGGGAGCTGGCACAGCAGGATAGCCTGAACCCGCTGGTGACCGACGTTGCGCTCAATGCGGGGGTGGCGGAGCAGATGGTTCCCGTGCTGCACGATGCGCTGACGCGGCATCACATTCGTCTGACTGACGAGGGCGAGTTGTTCCTGCGCCTGTACTGTGCGGTGTCGGTGCGTCGCATCAGCGAGGGCTATCCGCTGCCGGAATTTCACGCAGAAGATGTGGCCGAGAATGTCCGTGAGGCGGCGAAAGACATCGCTGTGACCATTCAACAGCTGGCGGATAAAGCGCTTTCGCCTTCAGAAGAGAGCTGGCTCTGCGTTCACATCGCGGCACGCCAGATCCAGGAGATTGCCCCCAGTGCCATCAATGCCGATGACGACGAAGCGCTGGTCAATTACATCCTGCGCTACATCAATACCCACTATAACTACAACCTGCTCAGCGACGAGCAACTGCATGCGGATCTGCTCACCCACATCAAAACCATGATCACCCGCGTGCGCTATCAAATCATGATCCCGAATCCGCTTCTGGATAACATCAAGCAGCACTACCCGATGGCATGGGATATGACCCTCGCGGCAGTGTCGAGCTGGGGGAAATACACGCCGTATGTGATCAGCGAAAACGAGATCGGTTTCCTGGTACTGCATATCGGTGTCGGGCTGGAGCGCCACTACAACATCGGCTACCAGCGTCAGCCGCGCGTGCTGTTAGTTTGCGATGCCGGGAATGCGATGGTCCGGATGATTGAAGCGGTGTTGCAGCGCAAATATCCGCAGATTGAGGTGACCCGCACGCTCACGCTGCGCGAGTATGAGCTGGCGGAACCGATCGGCGAAGACTTTGTTATCTCGACCGCCCGGGTGAGCGAAAAGTCTAAACCGGTGGTGATGATCGCCCCGTTCCCGACGGACTACCAGCTTGAGCAGATAGGTAAGCTGGTGCTGGTGGACCGAACCCGCCCGTGGATGCTGGATAAATACTTCGATGCCGCCCATTTCCGCATTATCGACAGGCCGATTGACCAGCAAACGCTGTTCCGGGAGCTGTGCGAGCAGCTCGAAGAAGAGGGGTTTGTTGGCGCGGAGTTTCTGGATTCGGTCGTGGAGCGAGAGGCCATCGTCAGCACCATGCTGGGCGACGGCATTGCGCTACCGCACTCCCTCGGGCTACTGGCACAAAAAACGGTGGTTTACACCGTGCTGGCACCGCAGGGTATTGCCTGGGGGGATGAAACTGCCCACGTGATTTTCCTGCTCGCCATTAGCAAGCGCGAGTACGAAGAGGCGATGGCGATTTACGATATTTTCGTGACTTTCCTGCGTGAGCGCGCCATGTCACGGCTGTGCAGTTGCAATGATTTCGCCGGGTTTAAAGCGGTGGCGATGGAGAGTGTGAGCCGGTTTTGAGAGACGTTATCCAGAATTCGATGTAATGCAAATGTAATGCTAAGATGCATTACACATTCGATTTCACTGGAGGCATAATGGCCACGCTGAACGTCCGTCTGGATGACAAACTCAAAAACGAGGCTTATGCCGTGCTTGAAAAACTCAATATCACGCCAACGGAAGCCGTTCGGTTACTGTTTCAGTACGTTGCGGAGACGGGGCGTATGCCGGTGAAAACGGTCACTGTTAGCGACAGTGAAGATGAACTCATACAGACAGTCCGGGAGCGGCTGGCTAATCCGCAAAAAGGAATTAAGGTTAGGCTGGATGAGTTATGAACTCGTATTTGATCCGAGGGCGTTCAAGGAGTGGACCAGGCTGGGTGATACCGTAAAAAATCAGTTTAAGAAGAAGCTTGCGAACGTGTTGGTGAACCCCAGGGTTGAATCGGCTCGCCTGCATGGCCTGCCTGATTGCGACAAGATAAAACTCAGATCCCAGGGTTATCGTTTGGTCTATCAGGTTCAGGACAACGTTGTGACGGTATGTGTTATTGCTATCGGTAAGAGAGAGAAATCAGCCTTTTATCATGACGTAAACAAACGGCTTTAGCGATCACCGCAAATGATGCACAACCTGGTTGCTGCTGCCGCGCCAGATCAGCGCAGGGTCTTTTAAATCCTGCACAAACTTGCCGTCAACCAGCACGTTAATCAAATCCACCACTTCCCTCTGTTCAGCATTCAGTTCTTCGAGCTTATAACCCGTCCAGACCCAGATATCCTTGCCTGCACATTCGCGGCGAATGCGTTTTATCAGCTTCAGAATGTCCGGCACGTTTTGCGGGTGAAGCGGGTCGCCACCGGAGAGTGAAATCCCCTGGCGATGAATGCGCGTGTCGTTGAGATCGTGGATGATCCGCTCTTCCATCTCTGCGGTGAACGGCAGGCCTGAATTCAGGCGCCAGGTGCTTTTGTTGTAACAGCCGGGGCATTCATGGACGCAGCCTGAGACAAACAGGGTGCAACGTGTACCGGGACCGTTGACGATGTCGACGGGGTAGTATTGATGATATCGCATAAGAAGATGTCCAGAGTGTGTGCGCGCGGGTGCCCTCACCCCAGCCCTCTCCCACCGGGAGAGGGGTAGGGTGAGGGGAAACCCCCGACGCCTTAACCGATCTGCCCATTCCCCAAATGCTTCACGCGTCGCTTAACCTCTTCCTGCTTACCGGCATTAAACGGACGCGCATCGGGACTTCCGAGATAGCCACACACGCGGCGGGTCACCGAGACGCGAGCCGCATCGTGGTTACCGCATTTCGGGCAGGTGAAGCCTTTGCTGGTGCACTCAAACTCACCGGTAAAGCCACACTCGTAGCACTCGTCAATCGGGGTGTTGGTCCCGTAATACGGCACGTGCTGATAGCTGTAATCCCAGACATCTTCCAGCGCCTTCAGGTTGTGCTGAATGTTCGGATACTCGCCGTAGCAGATGAAGCCACCGTTCGCGACGGGCGGATACGCGGCTTCAAAGTCGATCTTGTCGTAAGGGTTCACCTTCTTCTCCACGTCGAGGTGGAAGCTGTTGGTGTAGTACCCTTTGTCGGTTACCCCTTCGACAATGCCAAATTCAGCGGTATCCAGGCGGCAGAAACGGTCACACAGGTTTTCACTCGGGGTGCTGTACAGGCTGAAGCCGTAGCCGGTTTCGTCTTTCCACTGGTCAACCGCATCGCGCAGGCGCTGAACAATGGCGACACCTTTTTCACGCAGGGCGTCGCTGTCATACATGTGCTGGTTGCCGAACAGCGCGTTGATCGTTTCATGAATACCGATGTAGCCCAGAGAAATCGACGCGCGACCATTTTTGAAGATCTCCGACACGTCATCGTCCGCCTTCAGGCGCACGCCGCAGGCCCCTTCCATATACAGGATGGGCGCAACGCGGGCTTTCACCCCTTCCAGACGCGCGATACGGGTCATGAGGGCCTTTCGTGCGAGCTGCAGACGTTCGTCCAGTAGCGCCCAGAAGGCCGCTTCGTCGCCTTTGGCTTCGAGGGCGATACGCGGCAGGTTGAGGCTGATCACGCCGAGGTTGTTACGGCCGTCGTGAACCTGTTCGCCGTTTTCGTCTTCATACACGCCGAGGAAGCTGCGGCAGCCCATTGGCGTTTTAAACGAGCCGGTCACTTTGACCACCTGGTCGTAGTTCAGGATGTCCGGGTACATGCGCTTGCTCGCACACTCCAGCGCCAGCTGTTTGATGTCGTAGTTAGGATCGCCAAACTTGTGGTTCAGGCCGTCGCGGATAGCGAACACCAGTTTCGGGAACACCGCTGTCTTACGGTTTTTACCAAGCCCGGAGATACGGTTGCGCAGGATAGATTGCTGAATCAGGCGTGATTCCCAGCTGGTACCCAGACCAAAACCGAAGGTCACAAACGGCGTCTGACCGTTGGCGGTATGCAGGGTGTTCACCTCGTATTCCAGCGACTGGAACGCGTCGTAGCACTCTTTTTCGGTACGGGAGTGCGCGTAGCCCTCGGCGTCCGGGATTTGCCACTCTTCAGCGGTTTGACGGTGTTTATTGAAGCTTGCCGTGACGAACGGTGCCAGTACTTCATCAATGCGGTTAATGGTGGTGCCGCCGTAAATATGGCTGGCGACCTGAGCGATAATCTGCGCCGTGACCGCAGTGGCCGTGGAGATCGATTTTGGCGGCTCAATCTCGGCATTACCCATTTTAAAACCGTGGGTCAGCATGCCTTTCAGGTCGATGAGCATGCAGTTGAACATCGGGAAGAAGGGCGAGTAATCGAGATCGTGGTAGTGGATCTCACCGCGCTCATGCGCCGAGACCACGTCGCGCGGCAGCAGGTGCTGACGGGCATAGTGTTTGGCAACAATGCCGGCCAGCAGGTCGCGCTGGGTGGGGATCACTTTGCTGTCTTTGTTGGCATTTTCATTCAGCAGGGCGGAGTTGGTCTGCTCCACCAGGCCACGAATCTCCTGATTAAGACGACCGCGTTTCTCACGCTGAACGTCCCGATCGTGGCGGTATTCGATATAGGCGCGGGCTAACTGCTTGTAGGGGCCCGCCATCAGCTGGTTTTCAACCGCGGTCTGGATCTCATTGATATCGACCTGGCTGCGTTCGTTCATCTGGCTGCTAACGACTTCTGCGACGGTGGCGCAGTAATCTGCGTCATCGACACCCGCTGCTTTAGCTGCACGCAGAATGGCTTCCTGGATGCGCTCTGATTTAAACGGCACTTTACAGCCATCACGTTTCATCACATGCGGTGTCATGATCACTCCATTTTTAAAAACAGGTTATCCACAAAGGTGGAGAAGTGTTCACCGGGCGTATTGTCAGCCAGGCCAGAGACTTCCCACGTTCCCAACGCGTGTTATCCACAATTCCGGAGAGCTGAGTCGCCGTCTTGTTGTTGGAATAGTAGACGATAAATACAATATGTTGGGTCGGCGTGCATTTTAAGTGCTACATATAGTGATTTGCATCAAACATGTTTGCGATTTATTTGATTCAGAACAAAGTAAAAAGACGAGAGTACAAACGACGGGCACTCCAGCGTTTGTAAAGACGAGAGGGAAAATTCTGATTAATTATTCAACAAAAACAAGCGCTCAGCAGCATGTGCCGAGCGCCAGTCGGTTAACTCACCCCGCATGCCCAGTTCAGTCCGGCCTGGAGAAAGGCTGCCGCCGCAATACCCCCCAGTATCAGCGGGATAACAAGTGAGCGCCCGGGTTCGGCGTCCGCGTTTTGTGGCATTTCTCTGCGCAACGCGGACAGCGCTTCTTCGCCGGTGCGCGCCGCCAGAAGCGCGTTACGCACGCGCTCTTCCGCCAGCGAACTGGTCAGCGCCGTCAGCAGCTGCATATGCGTACTGCCGGCCTCGGCGTGCGGAATGGCGAGCAGAAAAACCATCCTGACCGCTTCATCGCCTTCCAGCCCCGGCCAGATAACCGGCTCATCAAAAAGCGCCAGGCAAAACGCCGCCTTCTGCACCGCGTCTGATTTACCGTGCGGAACGGCCAGCGCTTCGCCCAGCGCGGTGGGACCTTCACTTTCGCGGTGTAAGACGCTCTGGATAAAGGCGTCTTTATCGGTGATGACGTTTCGCCCGACAAGCGGTTCGGAGAGCCAGCGGATCAGCGCTTCAGGCGTGCGGCAGGGTGGGTTAATAAACACCAGTTCGGGGTGCGTGAGTTCAAGCAAGTTCATGTTAAGCCTCAATCAAAAAATCACAGGTCGCAGAAGGGGGGATCATCGTCACCGATGGTACGTGTTCTTCCAGATAATTGAGCTGGGGACGCTCTGCCAGGCCAGCCGGAACAGGGACAGGCTGCGTCCCGGCGTTGAACACGCGGGCGATCGTGCCAGGCGATTGTTGTGCATGGGGCAGGGCAGAAAGAACGAGCGGTTCCGGTAAGGCGAATAACGAAAATTCTGCCGGCAGCGTGCGTTCGGGCAGGCGCAGCGAAAAACGCTCAAGCCGGTTATCGAGGGTATGCAGCGTTTGCCGTTGATAGGTGAAGGGGTGACCCGTCGCCTGATTCTCCAGCTGGCGCAGCGTCAGATGGTCTGCGTTATCGGCCAGCGCCACGGTGAAGGAAAAGTGCAGCGGTTTGAGCAGCTGCGCATCGGGCGTGTCGACCACCGTATTGTTAATGCCAGACGCCCGGCCAGGTCGCCAGTCAAGATCGCTGCGCCCCAGTACGCCGGTTGATTTGAATAAGGTCAGGGCAATGACTGCCGGATCGCTTCCAATAACCTGAAACTCTTTCATGCCGCGGCTATTCACGACCAGCGCTTTGCCCGCTTGCGCGATAGCGATAATGCCCTCGCTGGTTTCGATGTCCACGGGTTTCTCACGATAGCGCTCCTGCCAGTGAGTATCGTCGTACCCCGTTTCGCGCTCGATTATCGAGAACGGCTGCGAGGCGAGGGAGTGACGGGTGCAAATATCGCTGTTGATCAGTAAACGCAGCCGGTGATCGCAGTGGCTGTTTACCAGCGAGCTATCGACATGCAGGTTCGGATCGTCGTGACGTAATTCGCACACTATGCGCATTGATAACGGCGTGCGGGTATTTTCCCGGCGTCCAGCGAGATCCGGCGGCAGCGACATGACCGCCTCAAGCACTATCGTTTGGCAAAGAGGGGTTTTGCTGCAGTCGATCAGCGTGAAATGCGCGCAGCGCGTCGGTTCATCGCCCGCGAGCGGCGAGAAATCATAGCTGTCTCCGGCATTCGCGCAGTCTTCAAGACTGAATAACGACGTGATGCGCCTGGCGTTGCGTTTGTCTTCAAGCACCAGCGTACCGCCCTCCAGCGTCAGTCGATAAACCGTATTCTCTATCGCCTCTCCTTTCGCGGCGCAGGTCCTGGCAAACGGAGCCGGTGTGTCTGTTACGTTGACGGTGATATAGCCCACCGGCGGCAGGAGAGGCGTCTGCAGAACAACATGCCAGCGGAAATAAGGCGGAAGGTGTGTTTCGCGTTCGCCCTCACAGGTGAGGGTGATGGCCGTTCCTCCGGGTAACGTCTCGCGTTCCAGAACGTCGAAGGGCAGCGGCTGGCCCTGATACGTCAGGGTGATATTGTCGGCCCGACTGTACAGGGTGGTGTGGATCACGCAGCGGGTCGGGGTGGCCAGCGGGTTGAAAATGAGCAGGTCACCCTCCTGACAGCATGCGGCGGCCAGTGACTTCACCACCAGATTCCACAGGCTGTGACAAAGCTGCTCTGTCTGCTCGAGCCGATGAAGAATATCGCGGTTAGTGGCATCGCTGTTGCAGCCGCCCATGGAGTCGTGGGCATGGCTTCGCAGAAGCTTCTTCCAGAGGGTGTCCACAATCGGGAGCGTGACCGGAATGCCCTGATGACGCGCCATGGCGATAGTGGGCTCCAGCTGTCGCAGGATGAACTGCTCGATGTCGGCATTTTTCTTTTTGATATCGTAACGCACAGACCCGATCGTTTTGTGAATGCGGGTGTAGCGCGGCGATTTCAGCTCACCTTCCCATAACGCCAGCTGTTCCCGTTTTGTGCGCAGCAGTGCGACGTACTGCTCCAGCGAGCTGAGGACGTAACGGTCCTGCGTGGGAGAGTGCGCGCTGGCAGCCTGCAGGATATGCGGCAGCGCCGGGTCGATGCTCACCTGATCGCCGCCGCAGGGCAGGAGCAGGTCGTCAATCTGCGACCGTGAACGCAGCAGATCCACCATCGGGTAGATCTTGCCGTGCAGATGGCTTGCCTCCGCGCGCATGTTCTTGGCCGCACCATACCCCAGCGCCATTGCACAGGCGATGATGGTTGCACCTGACGGCGCGCGCCAGAGAAACTGGCTGTTTTTGGCCTGAGTGTCGTGGTCGATACCGCGCCAGAAAACGATATTATCGATATTGCAGCCCTGCAAAATCGTGGGCATCTGCGCGTTATGCCCAAAGGTATCCGGCAGATAACCGACCTGCATGGCATGCCCCAGCGCCCGAGCGGCGAAAATGCCGTACTTGAGGTTGCGGATAATCGATTCGCCGTGAACGTTGTAGGTATCCGTCTGGGTGAACCACGGCCCGACAAACACGCTTTTCTCCCGGACCAGTTTTTCCAGCCGGGGCCGGTAATCGGGATTGATGGCGAGAAAGTCATCCACCACCGCCATCTGCCCGTCAAGGTGATAGCACTGCCAGGCCGGGTCCTGCTCCAGCGTCTCGATGACCTCCGCAAAGTTGTATGACGCCAGCACCATGCTGTCCTGGCGGGTGAAATACCACTCCTGATCCCAGTGGGTATGGGCTATGACGTGGATCTGGCTCATTGCGCTCTCCTTATCTGGCGTTCTTTGGGCTGAGATAAAGCACGCCCAGGGCGCAAATCAGTGCGCCAATAAAGACGCTTGCCAGGTACCCGACCACATTGGTCGCCAGCGGCCAGCCCCAGATAGCCGGCAGGGGCAACGTCTGCTTCACGCCGAGGGCAATCGCCACCAGCGCACCCGCGACGGCTCCTGTCATGAACACGGGGATCAGGCGTGGGTTTTTCAGAATGAACGGGATAGCGCCTTCTGAAATACCGATAAAGCCCAGCAATAACGAAGTGCTGCCAACGGTTTTCTCTTCACGGCTGAACACATCCGGCAGGCCAAAACGCCCATTGAGGAACGCGGCGAGGCCTACCCCAATAGAAGGAATCACGATGGAGAGCTCGCGGGCGGTTAAATCAAATGTCTCGCTCATGCCGTTCAGGCCAAGCGCGACTGATCCTGCCGCCTTGTTGACCGGGCCGCCGAGATCGAACGCGGTACCCGCGGCGATCATGGCCGAATAGAAGCCGCGTCCGGTATCACCCGCCGAGGTAAAAAAGACCACCATCAGCTGGTTAAGCGAACCAAAAATCGGGTTGATCAGATATTCCATTACCATCACCAGCGTAATACCGGTGATCAGCGGAACGACCAGCATGGTTTTAAGGGTGGTAAGCTGCTGTCGGACGTGAATTGCATCATTCAGCCAGCGCACCAGATAGCCGACAAAAAAGCCGATGCCAATTGCGCCGAAAAAGCCGGAGGGCATAAAGCCTTCAATATCAAAGAAGCGTTTGTAGACCTCATCTGACATGATGCCGCCGATCAGTCCGGGGATCAGCGCCGGTTTACCGGCAATGGAAAAGGCCAGATACATCGCAAAGACCGGGTACATGAACTTGATGGTCATAAAGCCCATTTTATCCAGCACGCTGAACGGCGAATGCTCAATGTTAATAAACTGCCCGGTAATTTTGGCCGTCGCCATCATCAGGCCGCCCATCACCACGACCGGTAACATATAGCTGATGGCCGCCATGATATGGCCGATAAAAATCTGGTAAGTCGAACGCTGAATGGCGTCTTCATACGTCACAGTGGTGACGTTTTTCTGCATGGCCAGCGCCTGACGCAGGTAGCGGTCGGTATTTTTAATCAGCTCCTGCGTGCGGGTCTGAAGGTGAGGAACGTGTTCAAAACGTTCTGCGTCCTGAATGGGAACGTCGGTTGCAAGAATAATGGCCGTGGCGGAGGCAATATCCTGTTTCGTTAATCTGTTTTTTACGCCGTCGCTGCCCTGCGTTTCGACCTTGACCTCAATATTATGCGCTTTTGCCCATGCAATAATTTTACTTGCCGCCATAAACGTGTGCGCGATCCCTGTAGGACAAGCCGTTACAGCGATAATTTTTTGATTCATCATTGTAATAATTCCCTGGGTGTGAAAATAGCGAAAGTATAAAGAGAACTTAAAACAGTGTTTAAGGTTTGCTAATACTAATTACGTATCGTCATACGCTATGTTGCAATATGTGAAGCGCCTTCCAGAGACTATTTCGCTATTCTGCTAATATCCTGTTAGGTTTTAACAGGACGTAATAAATGAATTCATTTCAGGGAAGTGAACGGTTGATATTTGAATACATTCAGCACCACGCACGCAATATTTCTGATATATCGGCAAAAGAGATTGCGCGTGATACTTTTACGACAACCACCTCGGTGAATCGCGTCTGTAAGAAAATGGGCTATAAAAGTTATACCGAGCTTCGCTATCGGTTTTTACGCGACCATTTTACGTCTGTCCCTGCCGAGCCTGCGATGGGGCCGCAGGCAGACGATATCGTGGTGGACGTGTCCCGGTTACTGACCCATTCCAGCCATATCTATTTATATGCACGCGGGGCGTCTCTCACCAGCCTCAACTACCTGTCGCGTTTTTTGTCACTGGCGAGCCTGCCGCACCTGATTCTGAATGATATGCACCAGTTGACCCGGGTATCGAAGGGCACGCTGGTGTTGATCAGTAAATCCGGGGAGACGCAGTCGCTGATTGAAATGGCGCGTAACGCGCTGCGTAAAGGGCTAAAGATTATTGCGATTACCCGTCAGGGTTCGACGCTGGCCGGGCTTTCGACTCTGTGCTGGCCGTTGTCGATTGATATGAATGCCGTCTCGTTATACCAGCGAGAGGGACAGCTGGACCTGTTAAGCGCCGTCGATCGTATCGGCTGCAGGCTTCTGCAGCACGATACGGAGTAGGCAGGCTGTCAGAGCTGTTTCACGATACCCAGACGAATGGCGTAATCATTTTCATGATTGCCATCCTGAGTGAGGTAGGTTTTATCCAGCGACACCAGTTCGACGTAAGGCGTCCAGCCGTCGTCGAGCTTGTAGTTGAACGCTACGGTGTGCTCCCAGTAGGTATCATCCCCGGTTCCCTGATCGACATTATCCTGCCAGCGGAAGCGCGGGTTATAGGACATGCCGAATTTCCCGATGTTGTACGCGAACCACAGGTCGAACTGGTGCGACTCGCGGCGGGTGTAGCCGCTGCCATCCAGGCGTTTGTCACTGTGCGCGTCGTTAACGGTGTTATAGCGGTAGCGGGCAGACAGGTTCAGGCCGTTATCGAATGCTTTCCAGCCCTGGATGAAGGGGCGGTAATGCGTATTGCTGGCGGTAAAGACGGTCACCATCCCTGGTGCGATGGCGAACCCATTTCCCAGATCAAAACGCCAGCGTGTTTCGATTTCCTGTGCTGCCTCCGTTAACCCTTTTTCGTCCGGATTATATCGGTCGGTATCGCCAAAGAACGTATCGTTATGGTTTTGCGCCGCTTCGACGGAGAAGTAAAAACCGTTATCAGCCTGATGCATCACTTTAATACGTGAATCATTTACGTCTGAGCGCGTATTATGACCAAAGCGAAGATCGACGGAGGTATTTCCGCACCATCCCTGGGTACTTAATAATAATGCGCTAATACATGTTGCTTTAATAATTGTCTTTTTCATAATGTCCTGCCGAGGTTATTTAAATGGCAGGGCTATTCTTATTTTGGCACACCGTGAAGTAAAAGTTATCGTCGTACATTTAGCGTATCGCTAAACATAAAAAAAGAGATACAGCTGGCTGTATCTCTTGAGGGTTATTCCTGTATCCACCAGATGGCTTCAAACGGGCGCAACAGCAGGTTGTCGGGCTGAGGGGGAGCATCCGCATAGTTGCTCAGTGCGACCCGCCAGGTTCCCTGTACTGACGCGGGAACCCATTGCTGGCGCTCACGGCTCAGGTTTGCCACCACCATCAGCGTCTGGCCCTGCGACCGCCGGCGATAGCACCACAGGGCAGGGTGGTCAGGCAGCAGATCTTCATAATCTCCCCACGTCAGCACCGGCAGGGTTTTGCGCAGGCGAATCAGCGTCTGGTAGGTGTAAAACACCGAATCAGTATCGTCCAGTGCCGCACGGGCATTGACCGTCTCATAGTTGTCGCAAACGCCAATCCACGGCTCACCCTCGGTAAAGCCCGCACTGTGTGTGGCATCCCACTGCATTGGCGTGCGGCCATTATCGCGGGATTTACTCGCCAGAATAGCCAGCAATTCTTCGGGGGTGCGACCGTTGGCCCGCAGTTCAGCGAACATATTAAGGCTTTCAACGTCGCGGTAATCGGTAATACGGTTAAAGTGCGGGTTGGTCATACCCAGCTCTTCGCCCTGGTAAATATACGGGGTGCCCTGCATTCCGTGTAGCACCATGCCGAGCATTTTCGCGGCGTGGGGACGGTACTCCCCTTCATCGCCAAAGCGCGACACAATGCGCGGCTGATCGTGGTTACACCAGAACAGCGCGTTCCAGGCTTTGTTGTGCATGCCCTGCTGCCAGTGGCGGAAGAGGGTTTTCAGCGCCACGAAGTCCGGCCTGGCCAGGGTCCACTTTTCGCCGCCGGGGTAATCCACTTTCAGGTGGTGGAAGTTGAAGGTCATCGACAGCTCGCGCCCGTCGAGAGAGGCGTATTGCTGACAGTTTTCCAGCGAGGTCGACGACATCTCGCCTACCGTCATCAGGTTTCGCGGGGTAAAGACGTCGCGGCTCATCTCCTGAAGATACTCATGAATGCGCGGTCCGTCGGTATAGAAGCGACGGCCATCGCCCACGGCGTCATCCGGGAAATCCTGGTCTTTGGAAATCAGGTTAATCACATCGAGGCGTAAACCGTCCACGCCACGGTCGGCCCAGAACTCGCATACCTTTTTCAGCTCGGCGCGCACCTGCGGGTTTTCCCAGTTGAGGTCCGCCTGCTCGGGGGCGAACAGGTGCAGATAGTACTGCTCGCTCTCGGCGTGCCAGCGCCAGGCGTTGCCGCCAAATTTGGAGCGCCAGTTATTGGGCAGTTGTTCCGGTGTACCGTCGCGCCAGATGTAGAACTGGCGATACGGGCTCTCTTTATTCAGCGATTCCCGGAACCAGGCGTGCTGCGTTGAGGTATGATTGAACACCATATCCAGCACGATACGAATGCCGCGTTGATGGGCCTGCGCGACCAGCTCGTCAAAATCATCCAGCGTGCCGTAGGCCGGGTCGATGGCGGTGTAATTCGCCACGTCGTACCCGTTATCTACCTGCGGGGAAATATAAAACGGCGTCAGCCAGATGGCGTCGATGCCAAGGGTTTGCAGGTAGTCCAGCCGCTGCGTGACGCCGCGTAAATCGCCGGTACCGCTGCCCGTCGTGTCCTGAAAACTCTTTGGATAGATCTGGTAGATAACGCCGTTCTGCCACCAGTGAGGAAGGGTATTCATAATGCGTTCCTGCAAATGCGAAGGGGCGCAACTGCGCCCCGAAAGATGAAGTTAAACAATCTGCAGCGCGCCCTGACGGTACTTACGCTGGTAAACCACGGTGGTGAGAGCCATTGGGACGACAATCGCGATGACCATCGCCAGGGAAAACACCTGCCAGAATGCGGGCTGGATGGAGAGAATACCTGGCAGACCGCCGACACCGATCCCGTTCGCCATCACACCGTACAGACCGCATACCAGGCCTGCCAGACCGGAGCCGATCATCGCGCACAGCATCGGGAAGCGGTATTTCAGGTTGATACCGTACATCGCCGGTTCGGTAACGCCGAGGTAGGCGGAGATGGCGGCCGGAACAGAAATCTCACGCTCGTTATGCTTGCGGCTGACCAGGATAATGCCCGTGACCGCCGAGGCCTGCGCAATGTTAGACAGCGCGATGATAGGCCAGACCGGCGTACCGCCCAGGCTCTGAATCATCTGCATATCAATCGCCAGCGTGGTCTGGTGCACGCCGGTGATCACCAGCGGGGCGTACAGGAAGCCAAACAGCATGGCACCAATCGGCGCGAAGCTGCCGGTCATCAGGTGACGTACCGCGAAGGCAACGCCGTCGCCAATCATGCGGCCAAACGGACCGATAAACGCATGGGCGAGGAAGACGGCCAGAATAAGGGAGCAAACCGGCACCACCACCAGATAGAGGTAATCCGGTACGATGCGTTTCAGGCGCGTTTCAATAAAGCCCAGCGTCAGACCGGCCAGCAAGGCTGGGATCACCTGTGCCTGATAGCCCACTTTCGCGATGGTGAACAGACCGAAGTTCCACACCTCAGGCACCTGCTGACCAAGTAAGTAAGCGTTCATTAACTGTGGAGAGACCAGTGTGACGCCCAGCACGATACCCAGAATCGGCGTACCGCCCATTTTGCGCACCGCTGACCAGCAAATCCCGACCGGCAGATAGAAGAAGATCGCTTCGCCAATCAGCCACAGGAAGTCGTAAACGGTTTTCAGCGCCGGGTACATCTGCGCCAGGGTTTTGCCGTCGCTCATCGGCACATCACCGATAACGTTGCGGAAGCCCAGAATCAGACCGCCGCTGATCAGCGCCGGGAGCAGCGGGAAGAAAATCTCCGCGAAGTGGGAAATTAACTGCTCGTGCCATTTCATATTCTGGCGTGCAGCTTTCTTGGCTTGCTCTTTATCGGCTGAACTGTGCCCGGTTGTCGCCAGCAGAGCCTGATAGTAATCGCCCACTTCGGTACCGATGACGACCTGGAACTGACCGGCGTTGGTGAAGCAGCCTTTGACCATGGAAAGCGCTTCAATGGCTTTCGGATCGGCTTTGGCCGGATCGTTCAGCACGAAGCGCAGGCGGGTAATGCAATGGCTGACGGTCGCGATGTTTTCACGGCCGCCTACCAGGACAATCAACTGGTCGATATCTTCTTGTTTGACTTTACTCATCATGAAACCTCATGACCGATGGTGAGGGGGGTAATGACCTGAGCGCAAGCCTACTCCTTCAGCGTGACGGCGAAAATGGGAACGTTCCCGAAATCGGGCGAAGATCACAATAAACGGATAAACGAGGGTTATGAAAGGTGGGCGGGAATCACGATCTGACGCGGCTCAGCACGCCCGTTGATCTGCTCGATCAGCTGTGCAGCGGCCTGCCTGCCTGACTCGGCGTAGCCCGGGTCGACAGTGATAATCTCCGGGTGCAGAAACTTCATCAGCGGCGTACTGCCTACGCTCGCGATCTGCAGCCCTTCTATGCGTTGCTCCTGAAGATATTTACTCGCGCCCAGCGCCAGGGTATCGGTGGCGCACACCAGCGCCGTGGTCTGCGGGGTCAGCACGCTGGCGACCTGCTCGTAGCCCTGTTTCATTCCCAGCCCCGGCAGAGACGCGACGGCGGAAAGGTTGTGCTGTTTACAGAAGGTCAGGTAGGCCTCGTGACGCCGCTTGCCGGTGGTAACGTCCGCATGCGGTACGCCGAGGTAGCTGATATGGCGATGGCCTTTATCGTACAGACGCTGCATCAGGGTAATAATCGCCCCCTCATCGTCGTAACAGACGGAGGCAAAACCGTGGGCATCGCGCGCCAGCATCACCATCGACGCCTGCCAGGGCTTCAGCATCTCCTCTTTGATGCCGGTAAAACCGAACAGCACCACGCCGTCAATGTTGCGCCGCTGGAGCATACCCAGATGCTCTTCAACCAGCTGCGTGGAGAACTGGCTCTCCATCATGATTGGGTCGTAGCCCTGCTCATAAAAGGCGGGCAGCATGGTCTGAACGGCGAGGTTCTCGGACAGGGAATCCAGACGCGAGACGATAATGGCAACCACTTTGTCACTTTGCCCGCGCATGGCGCGCGCAGAGCGGGAAGGGGAAAAACCGTGCTGATTCATTACCGCCTCGACGCGCTCGCGGGTGCGTTCGCTGACACCGCTCTCATTGTTGAGCACGCGCGATACGGTGGATTTCCCCACGCCGCTTAAACGCGCGATGTCTTTTATCGTAAGGCGGTTCTGCATGCTGTATTCCCTGTAACAATGACAACGTGGTCAGTAGAGCCTAATGCTATAGCGTGTTTTCGCTATGGGCAAAGTCTGGTTTACGTTCGGTTTATTTGCGGGGGAGTATAATACCGCCCGAATCGCCGCAAACGGTACGGTTAAATCCTTATACTGCGCGGCGGCACCCTACTTTTTTACTTACCGGAGGTGACATGGATCCCGATCCCACGCTTCTCCTGAACGGGAGCGTTCTTTCTTTCCGGTAAGCCAGCCTTTGTGCTGTCTCACCGGTATGTGAGGCAGCAACGTCCTGCACGTTCCTGCTTAAAACATTAAGTGCCTGTCAGGTACGGCCTTGCCACGCCTGCAGGAAATACTGTGTCCGCGTTTGCGGGCGCGGGGGAATGACTATGTTTAAAAATATCACCCGGCAGCTGCAGGCGATGCTGAGCCGCCACCTGCCACATCGTCTTGTTCAGCGCGACCCGCTGCCAAATGCCAAAAATATGGCCTCTGCAGCGATCCCTGCTTCCCTGAGCCAACGCTGCCTGAACGTGGCGGCGATGGATGAAAACGAAGTCTGGCGTGCCTTTGGCGGGCATCCGGAGGGGCTGAACGCGGCGGAAGTGGAAAAAATCCGTGCCGTGCATGGCGATAACCAAATTCCGGCGCAAAAACCGGCGCCGTGGTGGGTGCATCTGTGGACCTGCTACCGTAACCCGTTCAACCTGCTGCTGACCGTGCTTGGCATTATCTCTTATGCCACCGAAGATCTGTTTGCCGCCGGGGTTATCGCCCTGATGGTGGGGATCTCCACGCTGCTGAACTTTATTCAGGAGGCCCGCTCTACCCGCGCGGCAGACGCCCTGAAAGCGATGGTAAGCAACACCGCAACCGTCTCGCGCGTCATTAACGATCTCGGGGAGAACGCCTGGGTTGAGCTGCCCATCGACCAGCTGGTGCCGGGCGATCTGGTGAAGCTGGCGGCCGGCGACATGATCCCCGCGGATTTACGTATTCTTCAGGCGCGGGATCTGTTCGTGGCGCAGGCCTCGCTGACCGGTGAATCTCTGCCGGTAGAAAAAGTGGCGCGCACCCGCGACCCGCAGCAGATGAACCCGCTCGAGTGTGACACCCTCTGCTTTATGGGCACTACGGTGGTCAGCGGCACGGCGCAGGCAATGGTCATCGCTACCGGCGGCAACACCTGGTTTGGACAGCTGGCCGGGCGCGTGAGCGAGCAGGAGAGCGAACCGAATGCCTTCCAGAAGGGGATTGGCCGCGTCAGCATGCTGCTGATCCGCTTTATGATGGTGATGACGCCGATTGTGCTGCTGATCAACGGCTATACCAAGGGCGACTGGTGGGAAGCGGCGCTGTTTGCGCTCTCCGTCGCCGTAGGGTTAACGCCTGAAATGCTGCCGATGATTGTCACCTCCACGCTGGCGCGCGGAGCGGTCAAACTGTCAAAACAAAAAGTGATCGTCAAACACCTGGATGCCATTCAAAACTTTGGCGCGATGGACATTCTCTGCACCGATAAAACCGGCACGCTGACCCAGGACAAAATTGTGCTGGAGAACCACACCGATATCGCCGGTAAAACCAGCGATCGCGTGCTGCACAGCGCCTGGCTGAACAGCCACTACCAGACCGGGCTGAAAAACCTGCTCGACGTCGCCGTGCTCGAAGGCGTGGATGAAGAATCTGCCCGCACGCTCTCCGGGCGCTGGCAGAAAGTGGATGAGATCCCGTTCGACTTCGAGCGCCGCCGCATGTCGGTGGTGGTGAGCGAGCATCCGGACGTGCATCAGCTGATCTGCAAAGGCGCATTGCAGGAGATCCTCAATGTCTCAACCCAGGTGCGCTATAACGGCGACATTGTGCCGCTGGATGAAACCATGCTGCGCCGTATCAAGCGCGTCACCGATAACCTGAACCGTCAGGGGCTGCGCGTGGTGGCGGTGGCGAGCAAATTCCTGCCTGCACGCGAAGGGGACTATCAGCGAATCGACGAATCCGATCTGATCCTCGAGGGTTATATCGCATTCCTCGATCCGCCGAAAGAGACCACCGCGCCTGCGCTGAAAGCGTTAAAGGCCAGCGGCATCACCGTGAAAATCCTTACCGGCGACAGCGAGCTGGTGGCCGCCAAAGTGTGTCATGAAGTGGGGCTGGATGCGGGTGACGTCGTTGTGGGAAGTGATATTGAGCACCTCTCCGATGATGCGCTGGCGACGCTTGCGCAGCGCACCACGCTGTTCGCCCGGCTGACACCCATGCACAAGGAGCGCATTGTCACCCTGCTGCGTCGCGAAGGGCATGTGGTGGGCTTTATGGGCGACGGCATTAACGATGCGCCCGCCCTGCGTGCGGCGGATATTGGTATCTCCGTAGACGGTGCGGTGGACATTGCCCGTGAAGCGGCGGATATCATTCTGCTGGAAAAGAGCCTGATGGTGCTGGAGGAGGGCGTTATCGAGGGACGTCGTACCTTCGCCAACATGCTGAAGTACATCAAGATGACCGCCAGTTCCAACTTCGGTAACGTTTTCAGCGTGCTGGTGGCGAGTGCGTTTCTGCCGTTCCTGCCGATGCTGCCGCTGCACCTGCTGATCCAGAACCTGATGTACGATGTCTCTCAGGTTGCCATCCCGTTTGATAACGTGGACGACGAGCAGATCCAGAAGCCGCAGCGCTGGAACCCGTCCGATCTGGGGCGCTTTATGCTGTTCTTTGGCCCGATCAGCTCCATCTTCGACATTCTGACCTTCTGCCTGATGTGGTTTGTGTTCCATGCCAACACGCCGGAACACCAGACGCTGTTCCAGTCCGGCTGGTTCGTGGTAGGGCTGCTGTCGCAAACGCTGATTGTGCATATGATCCGTACGCGTCGCATCCCGTTCATCCAGAGCCGGGCCGCGTGGCCGCTGATTGTCATGACCGGCATCGTGATGGCGCTCGGCATTGCACTGCCGTTCTCGCCGCTGGCCAGCTACCTCCAGCTGCAGGCGCTGCCGCTGAGCTACTTCCCGTGGCTGGTGGCGATCCTCGCGGGCTACATGGTGCTAACGCAGATGGTCAAAGGCTTCTATAGCCGTCGGTATGGGTGGCAGTGATTTCTCCCCTCTCCCGGCACGGGAGAGGGGGTACGTTTCCTCCCAAATTCAACAACCTGTGATCTCCGTCAGCGCATTCGCTTGACGACAAAATGAGCGCATGTTAACTGAATGTTTTGCCTTTATTTGGCCCGTCAGATAAGGAACATTCATGTTACGGTACAGTCTCTTAACCGCCGGGCTGATGCTCGGCGCGTCAGCGTTTGCCGCTCCGGCAGGCGACCTTCCCCTGATGCCCTGGCCTGCGAAGGTTGAACGTCCCGCGACGCAGGGCGCACTGGTACTCAGCAACACCCTTTCCGTCAGCGTTACCGGAGACGACCTCGGCGACGCGGTCAACCGTCTGCGCCAGCGCATCGCCCTGCAAACCGGCTGGACGCTACAGCCGCAGGCCGTTAAACCGGACAAGCCCACTATCCGCATTGCCATTACCAAAAAAGTGAAGCCGCAGCCGCTGCCGGACAGCGATGAGCGCTATACGCTCACGGTCGATGCCAGTGGCGTGGATATCACCGCCAACACCCGTTTTGGCGCGCTGCGCGCCATGGAAACCCTGCTCCAGCTGATACAAAACGGGGCGGAAAACACCTCCCTGCCGTGGGTCACTATTGAGGATTCCCCCCGCTTCCCGTGGCGTGGGCTGCTGCTTGACTCGGCACGACACTTTATCCCGCTGCCGGATATCAAACGGCAGATTGACGGTATGGCGGCGGCAAAACTCAACGTGCTGCACTGGCACTTGACCGACGATCAGGGCTGGCGCTTCAGCTCGACACGCTATCCAAAGCTCACGCAGCTTGCCAGCGACGGGCTGTTTTACACGCCGGAACAGATGCGCGACGTTGTGCGCTATGCCACCGAACGCGGCATCCGCGTGGTGCCGGAGATCGACATGCCGGGCCACGCCTCGGCGATTGCCGTGGCCTACCCGGAACTGATGAGCGCCCCGGGACCGTATGAGATGGCGCGCCACTGGGGCGTGCTGAAACCGGTCCTGGATCCGACAAAAGCGGCGACCTATCAGTTTGCGGAGGCGATGGTCAGTGAACTGGCGGCGATCTTCCCCGATCCGTATCTGCATATCGGCGGCGATGAGGTGGATGACACCCAGTGGAAAGCGAACGCCGCCATTCAGCAGTTTATGCGCGACAACACACTGGCAGACAGCCACGCCCTGCAGGCCTATTTCAATCGCAAGCTGGAAAATATCCTCGAAAAACACCACCGGCAGATGGTGGGCTGGGATGAAATTGCTCATCCTGATCTGCCAAAAAGCATCTTGATCCAGTCCTGGCAGGGCCAGGACGCGCTGGGGCAGGTGGCGCAAAATGGCTATAAAGGCATTCTCTCGACCGGCTTTTACCTCGATCAGCCCCAGTCCACCGCCTATCACTACCGCAATGAAATTGTGCCGCAGGGGTTAAACGGCGAGGATGTGATTGGCGACACCGACAGCGCTCAAAGCTGGACATTCACCATGCCGCGTCTGAAAGGCAAGCCGGTGGAGGGGAGTTTCACCCTGGTGAAAGGGGATTCCGGCTGGCGTGGATTTATTGATTTCGCCGGGAAATCCCGTCGTGCGGTACAGGATATTGCGTGGCGCGACGACAATCAGGTGACGTTTACCGTCGATACCTGGATGGGCGAAACGCGCCCGGTGGTGTCGGTGGACAACGATAAGCTGAGCGGCTATTTCCTGGTGGGCAATGCCCGCTATCCCATTAGCGGCAAGCGCCTGGACGATATCCCCAAAGGCATCCCGCCGGTGGTACCGGACGCCGCTCATCAGGTGAACCTGCTCGGCGGGGAAGCCGCGCTGTGGGCGGAAAACGTGGTCGCACCGGTGGTGGATATCCGCCTGTGGCCGCGCACCTTTGCGGTGGCGGAGCGGTTATGGTCCGCGCAGGACGTTAACGATGTCGACAACATGTACACCCGCCTGCAGGCAATGGACAGCTGGTCGACGGTCTCGGTCGGGCTGCAGCAGCATACTCAGCAGCAGGTGCAGTTCACGCGTCTGGCGAATAACGCCGATACCCTTCCGCTGCAAATCCTCGCGCAGGCAATTGAGCCGGCGCAGTATTACACCCGTCAGCACCTTAAGTTCCAGGCCGGAAATTACCATCAGTTCGAACCGCTCAACCGGTTTGCTGATGCGCTCAACGCCGAAAGTGCCACGGTGCGCCAGATGAACAAATGGGCTGACCGCCTGGTCAGCGACGCGGAAGACGCGGAAAGCGCCGACGCGCTGCGCCACGTCTTCAACCGCTGGCAAAGCAACACCAGCGATGCGCTGGCATTGAGTGAAAACAGCTACGCACTGAAGGCGATTAAACCGGTCATTCAGGAGGTGGATAAGCTGGCCTCGATTGGCCTGCGGCTGACGGATCTGGTGGCGCGTCAGGGGACGCTGGATGACAACGAGATTGCCTCTATTCAGGGCGAGCTGGATAACGCGGCGAAAATACAGGATGAAGTGGTGATTGCGGCGGTGTATCCGCTGGAGACGCTGCTACGGGCGACGCGGAATCAGTAGCAAAACGCCCGGTAGCGCGTTGCCTGCCGGGCGCAAAGGCAGCCTCGGCTGCCCCAGGCTGAAACTTAGCGACGTACGGCGATCGCTTCGATTTCAATTTTCACGTCTTTAGGCAGACGCGCAACTTCCACACAGGAGCGTGCAGGGAAAGTGGCGTTGTGCTCAGTGAAGAACGCTTCGTACGTGGCGTTAACGGTCGCGAAATCGTTCAGATCTTTCACGAACACGGTGGTTTTCACGATGTCGCCTACTTTCAGACCCGCAGACTCCACGATAGCCTGTACGTTTTCCAGCGACTGACGCGCCTGCGCCGCCACGTCTTCTGGCACTTCACCCGTTTTTGGGTTCACCGGGATCTGGCCAGAGGTAATAATCATGCTACCCAGATCAACGCCCTGAACGTATGGGCCGATAGCCGCTGGTGCATTTTCCGTCGCGAGTACTTTGGTCATGATTTCTCCAGAATAACAGCTGATTAAATGTTCCCGGCCATTATAGGGAGGCCGGGATCCTTTACCAACCTCAATTAGTTGGCCAGCACCACATAATGAGAAAACTCTTTTTCGCAGTATTTGCATTTGAGTGCGATGTCATCGGCACGTTTTTTCACTGCAAAACTGGACGAAACCGGCTCAGCATGACTGATGCAGTTGCTGTTCGGGCAGACCAGCACATTTTCAATGCGATCCGGCAGATTAGGACGGGATTTACCGACCACTTCGTACTCGTCGATGCGGTTCACGGTGGCATCCGGCGCGTACAGAGAGAGCTGGTTAACCTGCTCGTCGGTCAGGAAAGTGTTTTCAATCTTGATCAGGTCTTTGCGGCCCATTTCACCCGACGGCAGGTTCAGGCCGATGGTGATGCGCTGATCGGTTTCGGTCAGCTTGAACAGCGTCAGCAGCTTAAAGCCGATCTGGGCAGGGATGTGGTCAATCACGGTGCCACGTTTGATGGCTTCAACCTGGAGTTTGTTATCGTGTGTCATTGTCATTTCCCCTTACAGAGCCAATTCGCGATTCAGAACCAGTGCCAGTAACGCCTGGCGGGCGAAGATGCCGTTTCCGGCCTGCTGGAAGTACCAGGCGTGCGGCGTTTTATCCACGTCGGTGGTGATCTCATCGATACGCGGCAGCGGGTGCAGCACCTTCATATTCTCGCGTGCGCCGTCGAGGTCGCTGGCGCGCAGCACAAACTGTGCCTTCACGTTGGCGTATTCAGACGGATCCAGACGCTCTTTTTGCACGCGGGTCATATACAGAATATCGACGTTGCCCATCACCTCTTCGATGCTGGCATGCAGACTCCACGGGATCCCTTTTTCGTCCAGCATGTCGAGGATGTACTGCGGCATTGCCAGCGCGTCCGGCGCGATGAAGAAGAAGTGGTTGCCGTTAAATTTCGCCAGCGCCTGGGTCAGCGAGTGAACGGTGCGGCCATATTTCAGGTCACCCACCATGGCGATGTTCAGGTTTTCCAGACGGCCCTGCGTTTCCTGAATGGTGAACAGATCCAGCAGGGTCTGCGTCGGATGCTGGTTGGCCCCGTCTCCGGCGTTCAGCACCGGAATACCGCCGGAAAATTCGGTCGCCAGACGCGCCGCGCCTTCCTGCGGGTGGCGCATCACAATCGCGTCAACGTAGGTACTGATAACTGAAATGGTATCCGCCAGCGTTTCGCCTTTTTTACCCAGCGAGGTGTTGCTGCTGTCTGAAAACCCCACCACGCTCGCGCCGAGGCGGTGCATGGAGGTTTCGAAGGAGAGGCGGGTGCGGGTTGACGCTTCGAAGAAGCAGCTCGCAATCACCTTGTGCTTCAGCAGTTCCGGTTGCGGATTTGCCTTCAGTTTTGCCGCGGTTTCCAGAACCAGTTCCAGCTCTTCGCGGCTGAGGTCGTTTATGGAAATGATGTGTTTTTGATAAAGCGGATTCATGTTTATCTCCTGACGCCGGGCAAAAAAAAGCCCCTCAAATGAGGGGCTCTGGGAATAGATTGTGCAACGGGAAGAAAAACGGCAGGCCAGCGTCTGATTTCAGACGCGGTAAGACGTTATGTCGTACACGCTTGACCATGCTTCCTCCCGGCAAATTGTCGGGCATTATACGCAGCTCGATTTTCGGATCAAGGGGTTTAATGCACACTTTACTCAATGCAAACGGTTCTTTATGAATATTAATTCGTTCTGAGTAAATAATTAATTTGTTTATGCACCAGCGCAGTACGTTTCACCACCCGGGGAGCGACCCAGACGATACTGCTTCCGGCAACCACACCTAAAATTTCCGGTAACTGGTGATAATCCAGAATTCGCGCCACCGCACGGCCATATCCGGCCACGGTATGAACAAGGATAAATTCGCTATTATGCTCCACGCTCACCACCATTTCGGAAACGGTACGCGCGGCATCGGGAGCAGGGCGCAACTGAGGATTCAACGAATAAATCTTTAGCCCTTTGGCATTTCGAATTTTTATGACACCGAGCAATTTCAGCAGACGCGAAACGGTCGACTGGCTGATGCTGTCAAACCCTCTCTCCTGCAAATCGCGGCGGATTTCTTCCTGGGAGAGATAACTCTTTTCGGCGATCAGCTGCTGGCACACCGTTAGCTGCAGTTGTTCTCTGGGAGAGCAGTCTTCGTAATCCATCATATTTCCCATATCAGTTCCCGACATAACCGGTGGCACCGCACCGGTCCGTAGGCCGGACAGGCGCAGTGCCAGCCGGCAAATTACAACAAGGCACCCAGGCTTAACGCCACCATAATCACCACCGTCAGGATCGCCAGCAGCGGCGCAACCCATTTCAGGTAACGCACGTAAGGCACACGGGCAATCGCCAGACCGCCCATCACAACCGCTGAGGTCGGCGTGACCAGGTTAACGATGCCGGAGGCCGACTGGTAAGCCGTAACCACCAGGTCGCGGTTGACGTTAGCGAAATCAGCAAGGGGTGCCATGATCGGCATCGTCAGAACGGCCAGGCCGGACGAAGAAGGCACAAGAAACGACAGCACGACCTCAAGCCAGTACATCACGTTGATAAACGCCACCGTGGACAACCCGCTGACCAGCCCTTCCGCGCTGTGCAAAATGGTGTGGGTAATCATGCCCTTATCCATAATGACTACGATACCGCGCGCAATGCCGATAATCAGCGCGACGCCCAGCAAATCTCGCGCGCCGTTGATAAACGTCGAGGTCAGCTCCTCTTCGCTCATACGGGCAATCAGCCCGACGATAATGGCGCTGGCCAAAAATACCGCCGAGATCTCCGCCATCCACCAGCCCAGCACCGCTACGCCGTAGATCATCACCGCGAAGGCGAGGGCGAAGATCAGCAGAATGATTTTGCGCACCGGGGTAAATTCCAGCGACTGCTCGCCTTTATTGCCGAGGAAGTGGGCGAGGTTCTCTTCCTGCTTGTCTGCGACGATAGAGCATGACGGATCCAGCCGCACTTTACGGGCATAGCGCATCACCCATGCCACGCAAATGATCCAGCCGATCACCAGCAGCGCCACGCGCAGGGCGATACCGTTGGTAAACGGGATCCCGGCGGCGTTAGCGGCGATCACCGTGGCAAACGGGTTGATGGTGGAGCCGAGCGTGCCGATCCCCGCCCCGAGCAGCACGGTGGATGCGGCGACAACCGGATCGAAACGGGCGGCCAGCATTACCGGGACCAGCAGGGTATAGAAGGGCAGGGACTCTTCGGCCATGCCGTAAATGGTGCCGCCAGCCGCGAACAGCGCCATCAGGATCGGGATCATCCACTCTTCACGTCCGCGAAGGCGGGTGGTTACGCGCTCGATCCCGGCGTCGATCGCCCCGGTTTTGGTGACGATCCCGAGAAATCCCCCGATGATCAGGATAAACAGCGCGACGTCGATCGCCCCGGCCTGGCCGGAAACGGGATCGTACAGCCCGGCAATGGGGGCCATCAGTACGGAAACCAGCCCCTGCGGATGCGCCGCCACGTGCGCGTACGTTCCGGCAATCGGCACTTCTTTACCGAGGGTTTCATTCATTGCCATCTGATACTGACCGGCAGGCACGACCCAGCTCAGTGCCGCCACAACGGCAATCAGAAAAAAGAGAATGGTGTAAGCGGAGGGAAACTTGAACTTGCCCATGATGTTCTCCTGTACCCGGCGCACCCCGTGGCGCGCCGGGCGGTGATTAGTCGCCGAGTGTCGCCACCATGACCGCTTTAATGGTGTGCATGCGGTTCTCTGCTTCGTCAAAGACGATTGAGTTCGGTGATTCGAAGACCTCTTCCGTCACCTCCAGCCCTTTCAGACCGTAGGCCATCTCGATTTCACGGCCGACTTTGGTGTGTTCGTTGTGGAACGCCGGCAGGCAGTGCATGAACTTGACGTTCGGGTTGCCGGTGGCTTTCATCACCTGGGCGTTAATCTGGTAAGGCTTCATCAGGCTGACGCGCTCGGCCCAGGCCTCTTTCGGCTCGCCCATCGAGACCCACACGTCGGTGTAGAGGAAATCGGCACCGTGTACGCCTTCCTCCACGTCGTCGGTGAGCGTGATGCGTGCGCCGGTCTCTTTGGCGATGGCGCGGCATTGCTCAACCAGCCCGGCTTCCGGCCAGAACGATTTCGGTGCGACGAGGCGGATATCCATCCCCATTTTGGCGGCACCGACCATCAGGGAGTTGCCCATGTTATTCCGCGCGTCGCCAAGGTAGGCAAAGCTCAGGTCCGGCAGGGTTTTGCCTGGGGCATGCTCCAGCATGGTCATCAGGTCGGCGAGGATCTGCGTGGGGTGAAACTCGTTGGTCAGGCCGTTCCACACCGGCACGCCCGCATACTCGCCCAGCTCTTCCACGATGGCCTGGCCGTAGCCGCGATACTCGATGCCGTCGTACATCCGCCCCAGCACGCGGGCGGTGTCTTTCATCGACTCCTTGTGGCCAATCTGCGAGCCGCTTGGGCCGAGGTAGGTCACCTGTGCGCCCTGGTCAAAGGCACCGACTTCAAAGGCGCAGCGGGTGCGCGTGGACGTTTTTTCAAAAATCAGGGCGATGTTTTTCCCGACCAGGGTTTGTTTTTCACGTCCGGCTTTTTTGGCGGCTTTGAGTTCGATGGCCAGGTCGATCAGGTACTGGATTTCTGCCGGGGTGTAGTCCAGCAGTTTGAGGAAATTACGGTTTTTCAGATTGATGGTCATTGGGTCGTCCCTTTTAAAATGGTGTTGTCTGGTGCCCTCACCCCGACCCTCGCCCACAGGGAGAGAGGGAAGGTGAGGGGAAAATACGGTTCAGTGGCGAATCAACGTGCCTTTCTCGCCCGCCAGAATGTCTGCCCCGTCGGCCAGCGCGCCGATCCCGGCGATGCCGTTGCAGGCCTCGACAAACTCGCGGCAGGCGGCCACTTTTGGCCCCATCGAACCGGCGTCAAACTGCATGCCCATGAGCAGTTCCGGCGTGACCTGTGCCAGCGGACGCTGGGTTGGTTTGCCCCAGTCGAGGTACACCGCGTCGGCATCGGTCAGGATCAGCAGGGCATCGGCTTCAATCTGGCGCGCCAGCAGGGCGGCAGAGAGGTCTTTGTCGATCACCGCTTCAATGCCGTGATACCCATTGGCGTTTTCCACCACCGGCACGCCGCCGCCGCCGTTGCAGATCACCAGGTGATCGCGCTGTATCAGTGCCGTGATGGCGTCGCTCTCAACGATGCGTTTCGGCTGTGGAGAGGGAACCACCCGGCGGAAATAGCTGCCGTCGGCCTTGAACACCCAGCCTTTCTCCGCCTGCAGCGTTTTTGCCTGGGCTTCGCTGTAGACCGGGCCGATGTATTTGGTCGGGTTGGTAAACGCCGGATCGGCGGCGTCCACTTCCACCTGGGTGAGCAGGACGCTCACCTCACGCTGGGGTAGGTTGTTTTTCAGCGCCTGCTGGAGCATGTAGCCGATCATTCCCTGGCTTTCGGCGCCGAGGATGTCCAGCGGGTAGGGGGTGACTTTGTCGTACGCGCTGTTTTGCAGCGCCAGCAGCCCAACCTGCGGCCCGTTGCCGTGAACCAGTACCACGCGCCACTGTTCCGTCAGCCCGGCGATGGTGCGGGCCGCTAGCTCGATGTTCTGGCGCTGGATCTCCGCTTCCAGCGGCTCGCCGCGTTTCAGCAATGCGTTACCGCCAAGCGCCACAACCAGAGTGGGTTTTCGTTCCATGATGGCTCCTTTAAATTCCGTCGCGTTCCAGTGGGCAGCTCATGCAGCGCGCGCCGCCGCGGCCGCGTCCCAGTTCGTCACCCGGGATAGGCAGCACGGTGATACCCGCTTTGTCATATTTCTCGTTGGTCCAGACGTTACGCTCGTAGCCAATCACCACGCCCGGGCGGATGGTCAGCACGTTATTCGCGTCATTCCACTGTTCGCGTTCGGCTTCAAAGGCGTCGCCGCCGGTGGTGATCAGGCGTACCTGATTAATGCCGAGCGCTTTTTCAATGGCGTGCAGCAGATCCGTTTCCTGGGTGCGCAGCAGGCCACCGCGGCCGTCCGGGGTGAGCGTCCAGCACTGAGCGTCTTTGCGCACCACTTCCGGGTAGACGGAGAAGGTGTCCACGTCGATGTGGGTCATGACGGTATCGAGGTGCATACAGGAGCGGTGTTTTGGCAGTTCCACAGCGATGACGCGCTCGGCCTGGCGGTGTTTGAACAGGCTATTGGCGAGGAACTCAACCCCCTGCGGCGTAGTACGTTCAGACATGCCGATTAACACTGCGCCGCGGCCAATGACTAATACGTCGCCGCCCTCTAACGTGGCGTGGTCGTAATTAATGTTTTCATCGCCGAAATACTTAATAAAATCGCCATCGGCAAACGCAGGGTGCCAGCGATATATGGCCCGGAGATTATTGGTTTCACGCTGGCGGGCCGCTTTGGCCATCGGGTTAATTGACACGCCGTTATAAATCCAGCACGAGGTATCGCGGGTAAATAAATGGTTAGGCAGTGGCTTCATAATAAAATCATTTGCCGTATGGGTATCCACCACCATATTTTTAAAGGCCGCCGGAATTTCACCGTAGGTTAATCCGCCGCTTAATCTGCGTGCCAGTTCACGGTGTGGCATATCTGCCAGCCAGCCGCGCACGTCGCCGGCAAAGGTTGGCCCGAGGCGATAGTCAGAGATTTGCGTCTCCAGCAGCCAGGTTTTGGCCTCCGCAATATCAAGCGTTTGCGTGAGAAGATCGGTCAACAGCAGGACTTCCACACCCTGTTCGCGCAGGGTGTTAGCGAAGATGTCATGCTCTTCACCCGCCCGCTCAACCGAGAGCACATCATCGAATAGCAGCTCCTGGCAGTTCGATGGCGTTAAACGTTTCAGACTTAAATTTGGGCGGTGCAGCATAACGCTACGCAATTGACCAATTTCAGAACCGACGTAATGCTTTTCCATAATTATTCCTTTAACTGTTTTTCAGAATAAAAAGGGCATGCGCCATGTGATGTCTTTATTTACATGGCGGCTAAGCTCAATTGATTTCGAGATTTATAGTAGGCGCTTAAATAATGAATATTGTGACGTCGCTCACGTGAAAATGGCTATTAAGGAGTTTGTTTTCATTTGCATGATTCGTATCAGATAATGATTAATTTGATTATATTTGCGGGTGAATAGCTAAGCAGGATCCGTTGGCATTATTTGGAGTTGTTATTATTTTGTAGAATTTAATGTTTTGACATATTTAGTTATGCTATTGATTTTTAATATAATTAAACGGCACGCAGAATGACTATGCACTATTACCCATTAACTATTTTTGACTTAAGAAAAATCAATAAATAATTATGGGATTTAATAGCAAATTACCAAAATGATAAAGTGTGAAGTCACAGAGAGTTTTGCTATGAAGCGTATACGATCAGTAAGTTAGCATCACGGCCTGAAAGCGGAGGGCTGAGGTTATGCATAAAGACTGCATAAATGCCTGTGAGCGATTAACAGTGGAGTAACACATTTCCCGATAAACATGCGCTCGCGCAAAACTCATCGAAAAAGCGGTGGTAGGACAGTCTGAATTCTCGTATAAAAGATTAAAATGAAACGCTGTTTTATATTGAGGGTTTATTTATGATCGCTGGCAACATCCATCATCTGCAGTCCTGGCTACCTGAAGAACTGCGTCAGGCTATCGAGTACGTCAAGGCGCACGTTACCGATGCTACCCCCTGCGGCAAACACGACATCGACGGCAACAGCCTGTTTTATCTGGTGTCTGAAGATATGACCCAGCCGTTTGCCGAGCGCCGCGCTGAGTATCACGCCCGCTATCTGGATATTCAGATAATCATGAAAGGCCAGGAGGGGATGACCTTCAGTACCCTGCCGCACGGTACGCCGGACACCGACTGGCTGGCGGATAAAGACATCGCGTTTTTGCCCGAGGGCGGGCAGGAGAAAACAGTGGTGTTAAGTGAAGGTGATTTTGTGGTGTTCTATCCGGGTGAAGTGCACAAGCCGCTGTGCGCGGTGGGCGCGCCTGCGAAGGTGCGTAAAGTGGTGGTGAAAATGCTGGTGGGGTAAGCCCTGTTAGCGTAAGCGAAGGGTGAAACATTCCCTCTTCCGGTGGGAGAGGGTGAAAGCATCAGGCCGCAGCCCGTCATTATGTGATCCAGCTTATATTTTCCGCACTCCCTCATCGCCTCCCATTTACCTGCGCTTTTTCTGCGTCATAGTATGATCGTTAAATTAATGAACGCTGTTCTATAATGTAGAACAAAATAATTCAGCAAGGAGATCTCATGCCGCAGACCGCGTTGTTCACGGGAATCATTCCCCCTGTCTCCACCATCTTTACCGCCGATGGACAGCTTGATAAACACGGCACCGCCGCGTTGATCGACGACCTGATCGCCGCAGGCGTCGATGGCCTGTTCTTTTTGGGCAGCGGCGGCGAGTTCTCCCAGCTAAGCGCCGAAGAGCGTAAAACCATTGCCCGGTTTGCTGTCGATCATGTCGATCGCCGGGTGCCGGTGCTGATTGGCACCGGTGGCACCAACGCCCGGGAAACCCTTGAACTGAGCCAGCATGCACAGCAGGCCGGCGCCGACGGGATCGTGGTGATCAACCCGTACTACTGGAAAGTGTCAGAAGCGAATCTGATCCGCTATTTCGAACAGGTGGCAGACAGCGTCACGCTGCCGGTAATGCTGTATAACTTCCCGGCGCTGACCGGGCAGGATCTGACTCCGGCGCTGGTCAAAACCCTGGCCGACTCGCGGAGCAATATTGTCGGCATCAAAGACACGATCGATTCCGTCGCCCATCTGCGCAGCATGATCCACACCGTCAAATCTGCCCATCCGCACTTCACGGTGCTGTGCGGCTATGACGATCATCTGTTTAATACCCTGCTGCTGGGGGGCGATGGCGCGATCTCGGCCAGCGGTAACTTTGCTCCGCAGGTGTCGGTGAATCTGCTGAAGGCCTGGCGTGACCAGGAGGTGGCGAAGGCGGCCGAATACCACCAGATCCTGCTGCAAATACCGCAGATGTATCAGCTCGATACGCCGTTTGTGAACGTCATTAAAGAGGCGATTGTGCTGTGCGGCCGCCCGATCTCCACGTACGTGCTGCCGCCCGCGTCGCCACTGGATGAACCGCGTAAGGCGCAGCTGAAAACCCTGTTGCAACAGCTCAAGCTCTGCTGAGCCGGAAGACGACGATGACCATTGAGAAAATTTTTACCCCACAGGACGATGCGTTTTATGCCGTCATCACCCATGCGGCCGGGCCGCAGGGGGCACTGCCGCTGACCCCGCAAATGCTGATGGAATCCCCCAGCGGTAACCTGTTTGGCATGACGCAAAACGCCGGTATGGGCTGGGACGCCAACAAGCTGACCGGCAAAGAGGTGCTGATTATCGGTACGCAGGGCGGCATTCGCGCCGGGGACGGGCGACCTGTTGCGCTGGGCTACCACACCGGGCACTGGGAGATTGGCATGCAGATGCAGGCGGCGGCGAAGGAGATCACCCGTCATGGTGGGATCCCGTTCGCGGCCTTCGTCAGCGATCCGTGCGACGGACGCTCTCAGGGCACCCACGGCATGTTCGACTCCCTGCCGTACCGTAATGACGCGGCGATCGTGTTTCGTCGTCTGATCCGCTCCCTGCCGACGCGGCGCGCGGTGATCGGTGTGGCAACCTGCGATAAAGGGCTGCCCGCGACCATGATTGCGCTGGCCTCCATGCATGATCTGCCGACCATTCTGGTGCCGGGTGGGGCGACGCTGCCGCCGACCGTGGGGGAAGATGCCGGAAAAGTGCAGACCATTGGTGCGCGTTTCGCTAACCATGAGCTGTCGCTGCAGGAGGCTGCCGAGCTGGGGTGCCGCGCCTGTGCATCACCCGGCGGCGGCTGTCAGTTTCTCGGCACCGCGGGAACGTCACAGGTGGTGGCCGAAGCGCTGGGTCTGGCGCTGCCGCACTCCGCGCTCGCCCCGTCCGGGCAGGCCGTGTGGCTGGAGATTGCCCGTCAGTCTGCGCGGGCGGTGAGCGAGCTGGATAACCGGGGGATCACGACCCGCGATATCCTGACCGACAAAGCCATTGAAAACGCCATGGTGCTTCACGCGGCGTTTGGCGGCTCCACCAACCTGCTGCTGCACATCCCGGCGATTGCCCATGCGGCGGGCTGCACCATTCCGGATGTGGCGCACTGGACACGCATCAACCGTAAGGTTCCGCGTCTGGTGAGCGTGCTGCCAAACGGCCCGGACTACCACCCGACGGTGCGTGCTTTCCTGGCGGGCGGCGTGCCGGAGGTGATGCTCCATCTGCGCAAGCTGGGGCTGCTGCATGAAGATGCCATGACCGTTACCGGCCAGACGGTCGGGGAGAACCTCGACTGGTGGGAAAACTCAGCGCGTCGGGCGCGTTTTCGTCAGTGCCTGCGCGAGCAGGATGGCGTCGATCCGGATGACGTGATCCTGCCGCCTGAGCGCGCCCATGCGAAAGGCCTGACCTCGACGGTCTGCTTCCCGACCGGCAATATCGCGCCCGAAGGGTCGGTGATCAAAGCCACGGCCATCGACCCGTCTGTTGTGGATGACGATGGCGTTTACCGCCATACCGGCCGGGTGCGGGTGTTTGTCTCTGAAGCGCAGGCCATCAAGGCCATTAAGCAGGAAGCGATCCAGCAGGGCGATATTATGGTGGTGATTGGCGGAGGCCCGTCCGGCACCGGCATGGAAGAGACCTACCAGCTGACCTCCGCACTGAAACATATCTCGTGGGGCAAGACGGTCTCGCTGATCACCGATGCGCGCTTCTCGGGGGTATCAACCGGGGCGTGCTTCGGCCATGTGTCGCCGGAAGCGCTGGCAGGTGGCCCCATCGGCAAGCTGCGCGACAACGATATCATTGAGATCAGCGTCGACCGCCTGTCCTTAACGGGCAGCGTTAACTTTATCGGCACGGCGGAACAGCCGCTGACGCCGGAAGAGGGGGCGCGCGTGCTGGCGTCGCGTCCGGTGCATCCTGACCTGCACGCCCATGCATTTTTGCCGGACGATACCCGCCTGTGGGCGGCTCTGCAGTCGGTGAGCGGCGGCACCTGGAAAGGGTGTATCTATGACACCGATAAAATCATCGAGGTAATTAACGCCGGTAAAAAAGCGCTCGGCCTTTAATTATATTTCTGGCTCTTGTCGTCTACGGAAAATATTCCGTGGACGGCTTTTGCATGTCTGTTTTTTATTATTTCGAAAATAATGTAATTGCATGAAAAACAAAGTCTTTAAATGATATCAGGATGTCGAGTGGCGTCACAAAAGCAAAATATCATAATTCAGAAATAAGATATGACCATTGTCGGTTAATTGAACACTTAATTACACTCTATTAACACGATGTTGTGAATTCAGCACACGAAATAAGGGTGTATTCCTGATGATGCACCGGGCATTTATTTGCCTGAATCAGGACCCTGGCGTTTGCACTGTTCCACGTACTGCCGTTGGGGGTAATGATGCAATTAACCATGAAAGATAAAATTGGCTACGGGCTGGGTGACACCGCCTGCGGCTTTGTCTGGCAGGCCACCATGTTCCTGCTGGCCTATTTCTATACCGACGTGTTTGGCCTGTCGGCGGGCATTATGGGGACGCTGTTTTTAGTTTCCCGCGTGCTGGATGCCGTCACCGATCCGCTGATGGGGCTGCTGGTTGACCGCACCCGCACGCGTCACGGCCAGTTCCGCCCGTTCCTGCTGTGGGGCGCGATCCCGTTTGGGATTGTCTGCGTGCTGACCTTCTACACGCCGGACTTCTCCGCGCAGGGTAAAATCATCTACGCCTGCATAACCTACATTCTGCTGACCCTGGTTTACACCTTCGTTAACGTCCCTTACTGCGCCATGCCGGGCGTCATCACCGCTGACCCGAAAGAGCGCCACGCGCTGCAGTCCTGGCGCTTTTTCCTCGCGGCGGCGGGATCGCTGGCCATCAGTGGCATTGCCCTGCCGCTGGTGAGCATCATAGGTAAAGGCGATGAGCAGGTCGGCTATTTCGGCGCCATGTGCGTGCTGGGGTTGAGTGGCGTGGTGCTGCTCTACGTCTGCTTCTTCACCACCAAAGAGCGCTACACCTTTGAGGTGCAGCCGGGGTCGTCGGTGTCGAAAGACCTCAAGCTTCTTTTCGGCAATACCCAGTGGCGCATTATGTGTGCGTTCAAAATGATGGCGACCTGCTCCAACGTGGTCCGCGGCGGGGCGACGCTCTACTTCGTGAAATACGTCATGGATCACCCGGAGATGGCGACGCAGTTTCTGCTTTACGGCAGCCTCGCCACCATGTTTGGTTCGCTCTGCTCATCCCGCCTGCTGGGGCGCTTTGACCGGGTGACCGCCTTCAAGTGGATAATCGTGGCCTACTCCCTGATCAGCCTGCTGATTTTCTTCATCCCGGCCGAACATATCGCCCTGATTTTCGCCCTTAACATTCTGTTCCTGTTCGTCTTTAACACCACCACGCCCCTGCAGTGGCTGATGGCCTCTGACGTGGTGGATTACGAGGAGAGTCGCAGCGGACGCCGCCTCGACGGGCTGGTGTTCTCCACCTACCTGTTCAGCCTGAAGATCGGTCTGGCGATTGGCGGCGCGGTGGTGGGCTGGATCCTGGCGTATGTGAACTACTCCGCCAGCAGCAGCGTGCAGCCGGTCGAAGTGCTGACCACCATTAAAATTCTGTTCTGCGTGGTGCCGGTGGTGCTCTACGTGGGCATGTTCATCATGCTGTCGTTCTACAAACTCACCGACGCCCGCGTGGCGGCCATCAGCCAGCAGCTGATTAAGCACCGTGCAACGCAGGGTGACGCCGTGCCCGACGCTGCGACAGCCGCATCCCATTAACAGGAGGCAACATGACAACGATAACAAACCCGATCCTCACCGGCTTTAACCCGGACCCGTCCCTGTGCCGTCAGGGGGAGGATTACTACATCGCCACCTCGACGTTTGAATGGTTTCCGGGCGTGCGCATCTACCACTCCCGCGACATGAAGAACTGGTCGCTGGTCAGCACGCCGCTGGACAGGGTGTCGATGCTGGACATGAAGGGCAACCCGGACTCCGGCGGCATCTGGGCACCGTGCCTGAGCTACGCCGATGGCCAATTCTGGCTGCTGTACACCGACGTGAAAATTGTCGATTCGCCGTGGAAAAATGGCCGTAACTTCCTCGTCACTGCGCCCTCCATCGAGGGGCCGTGGAGCGAACCGATCCCGATGGGCAAAGGAGGGTTTGACCCGTCGCTGTTCCATGACGACGATGGCCGCAAATACTACCTCTACCGGCCGTGGGGGCCGCGCCATCACAGCAACCCGCATAACACCATCGTGATGCAGGAGTTTGACCCGCAGACCAGCACCCTTTCGCCCGAGCGCAAAACCCTGTTTACCGGCACGCCGCTCTGCTACACCGAAGGGGCGCACCTTTATCGTAAAGAGGGCTGGTACTACCTGATGGTCGCCGAAGGCGGCACCAGCTATGAACACGCGGTGGTGGTGCTGCGCTCAAAAACGCTCGACGGGCCGTACGAGTTGCATCCGGACGTGACGATGATGACCAGCTGGCATCTGCCGGAGAACCCGCTGCAGAAGAGCGGCCACGGCTCGCTGCTGCAGACCCACACCGGGGAGTGGTATATGGCCTACCTCACCAGCCGACCGCTGCGCCTGCCGGGTATACCGCTGCTGGCCTCGGGCGGGCGCGGCTACTGCCCGCTGGGACGCGAGACCGGCATTGCGCGCATCGAATGGCGCGACGGCTGGCCGTACGTTGAAGGCGGCAAACACGCGCAGCTGACCGTCCCCGGCCCGCAGATAGCGGAGCAGCCCGCCGCCTCCCGGGACCGCTGGCGGGAGGATTTCGACGGCAGCACGCTTGACCCGGAGCTGCAGACCCTGCGCATTCCGTTCGACGACACCCTCGGCTCGCTCAGCGTGCGCCCGGGGTATTTGCGGCTTTACGGCAACGACTCGCTTAACTCGACCTTTACCCAGTCGACCGTGGCACGCCGCTGGCAGCACTTCGCCTTCCGGGCAGAGACGCGCATGCAGTTCTCGCCGGTTCACTTCCAGCAGAGCGCCGGGCTGACCTGCTACTACAACAGTAAAAACTGGAGCTACTGCTTTGTGGACTACGAGGAGGGGCAGGGCAGAACGATCAAAGTGATCCAGCTTGACCACAACGTGCCGTCGTGGCCGCTGCATGAACAGCCGATCCCGGTACCGGACAGCGCAGAGAGCATCTGGTTACGGGTTGACGTCGACACCCTGGTTTACCGCTACAGCTACTCGTTTGACGGTGACACGTGGCACACCGTGCCGGTGACGTATGAAGCGTGGAAACTGTCGGATGACTACATCGGTGGGCGCGGCTTCTTTACCGGCGCGTTTGTCGGCCTGCACTGCGAAGACATCAGCGGTGACGGCTGCCACGCTGACTTTGATTACTTCACCTACGAACCGGCCGCGAAATAGCGGCTCAGGCCGGGTAACCCAGCGCGCGTGAGAGCTGGAGCCCGGCCTGCTGAAGCTGCTCGCGGAAGCTGGCCAGTTCGGCGTCATCCACCCGCGACGTCAGCGTCGACAGACTCAGGGCGGCAATCACGCGGGATTCATGGTTCCACACCGGTACCGCCACGCAGCGCACGCCCTGCTCGTTCTCTTCGCGGTCGAAGGCGTAACCCTGCACGCGAGTCTGTGCGAGGGCCTCCAGCAACGCGTCGCGGGAGGCAAGGGTGGAAGGGGTATAGGTGGTGTACTGATAGCCCTCAAGCAGGGCGTTCAGCTCGGCCTCGCCAAGCCAGGCAATCAACACCTTGCCGATGGCGGTGGCGTGAACCGGCAGCCGACGACCAATGCGTGAATAGGCGATAGCCGCCAGCTTGCCTTCAATCTTCTCGATATAAACGCCTTCACGGCCGTCCAGGATCCCCAGATGGGTGGTCTGCCCGGTACGCTGCGACAGCTCCGTCAGCCAGCCTTTGGCCTTCTGACGTATATCGATTGAGCCCACCACAAAATGGCCGCGCTCCACCAGCTTCATGCCGAGGCGATATTTACCGTTTTCCGGGTTCTGATCGATATAGCCGTGAAGCTGCAGGGTTTTCAGCAGCGAGTGGAGGGTACTTTTGCTCAGCCCCATCAGTTTGCTGATGTCGGTGATCTTAAGCTCGGTGGCCTGCTCGTTAAACAGGTCGAGGATCTGCAACGCACGTTCAACAGACTGAATAATCGGCATAATGCTGGTATGTCCACGCAGGAATTAAGGCGAAAACGTACCTTTTTCAGGCGGAAAAATCAATGAAGTGGCGCCGGCTTACGCCCTCTCCCGGTGGAAGAGGGCCGGGGTGAGGGCACAAGACCGCAGAGGATCACTCCCCAAGCGTCGCCACCATCACCGCCTTAATGGTATGCATCCGGTTTTCTGCCTGGTCAAACACAATGCTCGCCGCCGATTCAAACACCTCGTCCGTCACTTCCATTCCGACGTGCAGATCGAACTCTTTCGCCATCTGCTTACCCAGCGTGGTCTGGTCGTCATGGAACGCTGGCAGACAGTGCAGGAACTTCACGTCCGGGTTACCGGTCAGCGCCATCATCTGCGCGTTCACCTGATACCCGCGCAGCAGGGCAATCCGCTCGGCCCACTTCTCTTTGGCCTCGCCCATCGACACCCACACATCGGTATAGATGAAGTCCGCCCCTTTCACGCCGGCCGCTACCTCTTCCGTCAGGGTGATCTTCCCGCCATTCTTCTCCGCCAGCGCGCTGCACTCCGCCACCAGGCGCTCTTCCGGCCAGCAGGCTTTCGGTGCCACGAGACGCAGATCCAGCCCGGTTAACGCTGCCGCTTCCAGCATTGAGTTACCCATGTTGTTACGCGCATCACCCGCATAAACCAGCGTCATCTCGTTAAACGCTTTGCCCGGCAGGTGCTCCTGCATGGTCAGCAGGTCCGCCAGCAATTGCGTTGGGTGGAACTCGTTGGTCAGCCCATTCCACACCGGCACGCCCGCATGCTGCGCCAGCGTTTCGACCACGTCCTGGCCGTGACCGCGATACTGAATGCCATCGTACATCCGCCCGAGTACCCGCGCGGTGTCCTTAATTGATTCTTTATGCCCAATCTGGCTGCCGCTCGGCCCTAAATACGTGACGCGCGCGCCCTGGTCAAATGCGGCAACTTCGAAAGAGCATCGTGTACGGGTTGAGTCTTTTTCGAAGATGAGCGCGATGTTTTTGCCAGTAAGCTTTTGTACTTCCTTACCCTTTTTTTTATCGGCTTTAAGCTGAGCGGCAAGGGTCAGCAGGGAATTGAGCTGTGCAGGGGTAAAATCGAGCAATTTCAGAAAGTGTTTCTTGTACAGATCAGACATTTTATCCTCACATGGCAAACGCCACTTATTGAATTAAAATTCACTTTATATGTCTAATTATTCATTTGCAACCCCGTTTCACAAATCTTTCCAACAAAGGTGGAGGCAAACCCGTCCGTGTGTGAAAATAGAAGTATCTGCCGCACTTTAAAGAGGAATGAGCCATGGCAAACCCGGAACATCTGGAAGAGCAACGCGAAGAGACGCGCCTGATTATCGAAGAACTGCTGGAAGACGGTAGCGATCCGGACGCGCTGTACACCATCGAGCACCATTTCTCTGCTGACGATTTCGACGCGCTGGAAAAACTGGCGGTAGAAGCTTTCAAACTGGGTTACGAAGTGACCGAGCCGGAAGAGCTGGAAGTGGAAGAGGGCGACACCGTCATCTGCTGCGATATTCTGAGCGAAGGCGCGCTGAAAGCAGAACTGATCGACGCTCAGGTCGAACAGCTGATGAACCTGGCCGAGAAGTTTGAAGTGGAATACGACGGCTGGGGAACCTACTTCGAAGATCCGAACGGTGAAGACGGCGAAGAAGGCGACGACGAAGATTTCATCGACGAAGACGACGACGGCGTGCGTCACTAAGCGTTTCAGGCGGTGGCGCATGCCACCGCTTTTTCAAGGCAGAACCATGGATTACCCGCAGATACTCGCCCCCGTTCTTAACTTCCTCCAGTGCCCGACCCCAAAAGCATGGATTGATCACGCCCGCGACCCGGCGAACCTGCCGCTGCTGCTCACCGACCACATGGTGTGCGAGCTCAAGGCCGCCCAGACCGCGCTGCTACTGGTGCGCAAATACGTCGCCGACGAAAGCGGTGCCGACGCGCTGCTCGACTGGCTCAAACCCTACGAAGCGTTCACCTTCCGCGAAGGCCCGGAGCCGGATTTTGTGGCCCTGCACAAGCAGATTGGCAAAAGCGTCATGCCCAAAACCGACGACCCGTGGGGCCAGGCGCTTATCGACAGCATGGTGCTGCTGATCAAAGAAGAGTTGCACCACTTCTGGCAGGTGCGCGAGGCGATGCTGGCGCGCGACATTCCGTACGTCAAAATCACCGCCAGCCGCTACGCCAAAGGGATGCTGAAAGCGGTGCGCACGCACGAACCGCTGACGCTTATCGACAAGCTCATCTGCGGTGCCTACATCGAAGCCCGCTCCTGCGAGCGTTTCGCCGCGCTGGCCCCGTTCCTCGACGACGATCTGCAGAAGTTCTATCTCTCGCTGCTGCGCTCGGAAGCGCGCCACTATCAGGACTACCTGACGCTGGCCCAACAGGTGAGCGACGACGATATCTCACCGCGCATACAGCTTTTTGGCGAAATTGAAGCCACACTTATCTCGACACCGGACAATGAGTTTCGCTTTCACAGCGGCGTGCCGGTGTAAACCGGCATAGCGAAAAGAAAAGGATGCGAGATGAATAAAACGTGGATCCGTATAGTCGTGGTGACTCTCCTGGCCGCCGTCGTGGCGTTCTGGGTCTACTTCGATAAACAACGCCAGCACACCCCCGAACAGCAGCTTGATACCACCCTCAACGCAATGCCCGCCTGGCAGGTGATTAAAGAGCAGGAGCCTGTGCTTCATCAGCGCATTCTTGACCAGATGGCGGCCCTGCAAAAAGCCGGCGAGCCGGAGCAGAAGATTATCGACACCATCCAGCCGCAGATCCTGCATCTGCAGATGTCGCGCCTGCAAAACGCGCCGGACGCTAACGTGGTGAACTATATGACGATCAACATGGAGCAGACCGCCGCCATCCAGAAGGTGAGCGACGATGCCTGTTTCCGCTTCCTCTACCCGGCGGTAAAAGGGGGCATCAACCCGATGCGCATGTTGGATAAAGACCTGATGACGCGGCGCATGCAGGCCGACGCCGACATGATGCGCGCGGCCTACGGCAAAAACCGCCACACCGTAACCCCGGAAGAACGCGAAGCCGCGGTGACGGATGTCCGCCCGATTATGAAAACGCTGGCCGACAAGTACGGCGAGGACATCCAGTTGCTGCAGATGCCGGAGAAGGCGGTGGGCAAAGAGAAGCTCTCCTGCGACATGGTGCAGGAGATGTGGGCGAAGGTGCTGGCGCTGCCAGAGCAGAAGGCGGCAGGCGTGATTCGACTGGCGGTTTCCGAGATAGAATGACAGGGCGCTGGTTTTTTGGGCACTTAGCGTAGGTTTAGCGCGTCGCCGCTTGCATGGCGACGCGCGACAGGTATAATCCACAACGTTTCCGCATCCCCTTCAGTGCCGAAGTGGCGAAATCGGTAGACGCAGTTGATTCAAAATCAACCGTAGAAATACGTGCCGGTTCGAGTCCGGCCTTCGGCACCAAAAACGATTGTGATAATCGGAAAACCTACAACAATCAATACGTTGTACAATGAAGCTGGACGTTGACGGCAACTACAAAATGGCCGCATCTCCGGCTTTTTTTGTTTATAAAGCCTCGGGCCGGATCTTTTCACTCACTCCCTGTTTTGTCAATCTCTCTCCACGCAACTTCTGAGCATCTCGACATTGTGTTCAATATAGCTGAGCGTCACCTTAATATCGCGGTGGCCGAGTAGTTTCTGCGTGACATACAAATTTTGCTCCGGTTTCTGCATCAATTCTGTGGCCACGGTATGACGGTAGCGATGTGATGAAAACCGGCTGTGGCAGGCATCGCTGAGTTTGGCAAAGAAATAACTGACCTGATTTTCTGTCATCGGTTTACCCTGGCGCAGCGTCCGCCGACTGAAGCGGTTGATGTTGAACAACTGATCGTCAGCCCGTATTCCTCTTGTTTTAGCTTCTTCAAGCAGATGCTCCAGATAGGGTCGAAGCCGGGAGGCAATGGGAACGATATGTTCATCATGGCTTTTGCTGCCTTCGCTCTGAATAAACAGCGTGTCATGGACCAGATCGACATCCTTAATGCGCAGATGGATAAGCTGGTTCAGCCGGATAGCGGTGTAGTTGAAGGTTTCAACCACGGTCAACCAAAACCATGCAGGATACAAAGGTGAACGATAGCCGCGCTGCATTCTCTCCCGTTCGATAAACTGGTTCAGCACTTTGCGGGATGCGAGGATTTGCTCGCGGGTCAGGGTTTTCTTTTTCTTACGGGATTCCCGCAGTGATGTTTTCTGGAATGGATTGATGAACTGCTCCAGTAATCCCTGTTCAATCGCGAAGTTATACAAGGCCCGCATATGGCGCATATAGTGATTCCAGCTCACCGGCTTGATACATCGCACATTTAGCAGGTAATGACGCCACTCCAGCACCATATGCGGTGTGACTTCGGCGGGTAACACGTTGCGCCAGTGGGTAAACTGATTTACTGCCGTGCAATAGCAGCTCTGGGTATCAGGGCGTAGCAGGCGGGCAAAAAAATACTCTTCCAGGAGCTGTTCAAAGGTCATGGGTGTCTTCTCCTTCACTGAGCAAGAGATGAGGGTTATTAAAGGGAACGTCATCTCCAAAAAGCGGCGTGGGATCGTCAAGCAGATATCCCTTCAGACGTGAACAACGGCGTGGGCCGACAACGGCGCAGTGCCAGATGTTGAGGCCGTTTTTTTGTTTTCGGTGAAGATTCAGGTTCTGGAACTTCTTCTGTACCTCCCGCCAGTATTCTTCTGGGACATTCTGACCGCAGGTGCTAAGCCAGAGTTTGAAAATACCGGGCGTCACCAGAAACACCGACCCGGCGACGGTATGAATCCGGGCGTTAGGTTCATTGACTTCCAGATGTTGGGCCTGAACGTTACGCACCAGCCACTGCCAGAATGCTTCGCCTGAAAGTAGGGCATCGTTCTGTTCGGGTTGAGGGGATAGTTGTTCTACTACCGCGTCCGTTGCAATCACTGCTTCTGTCTCATTCTGGACTTCCGCTATTGGCGTAACAGTTCCACTGAATGTTGCGGGCCGCTGTTGTGGATCTTCCCAAATCAGCGAAGGAGAAAAGCGCAGCAGCGTAAGCTCACTGCTCCAGCCGCCGCTGGCCTCAATCCGGCAATGCCAGATGGCTTTATCCTCACAGGGAATAAGCAACTGGTGTGCCTGCATCTCGTCGAACAGCCGCACGTTATGTTGTGGTACGGCGTCAATCCCCTGGCGCAACAACCAGCCACGCACTGCATCGGCAGCGTTCTTGCTGACCAGCCACAGCGCCTCTTCCGTCAGCCAGCCGTCAGAACCGCCGTTCGGGTTGTTGAGCCGGAACTCATGCGCCAGCAGGTCGCGCAGGGCCGCGATGATTTGCTGCGGCAGCGAGGTTTGTGGACGATGGATAGCCTTAACTGGATCGCCGCCGAGATTAAATGCCACCGACGCCCGGTCGGCTTTCTGCACCAGTTCACCTGCCAGCCCGGCATACTGATATTGCCCGTTCAGGCAGTGAAGCAGGGTGGATAAGGCAACTGAATCAGCAGCGAGCCAGTCTAGGCTTTCCGGTGGGAGAAGTTGGGTAAGCAGAAGGGCTGCCGCAGCCGGATGGCGCAGATAATCACGTTGCGGCAGATAGCGAAACCGATAAGGCTGGGTTAGCGGGCCATGCCATGGAAACCAGCGTTGCCCGCTGGCATCTTCCACCTCAATATCGGTGATGAGTTTGCCTAGATCGTGCAGCAGCGCGGCGTAGATGATAACGGTGGTCCAGCGTTCGGACTGAGCAGCCTGATCTTCCGGCGCTGCATCAGGCGGAAAAAGATAACTCTGCCGCAGTCGTGCGGCATAACAGGCGGCTTCAAGGCTGTGATCGAGCAGACCGCCCGCGTGGGAATGGTGGTGGTTTTCCGAGGCCGGAAACAACTGCGCCAGTTCTGCGAAGCGGTGGACTGGTATCAGCCAGAAGCGTTCAAACAGTGAGGCGGGAAGGGCGGTGCTCTGCCGAATAAACTGGATCAACTGTTGGCGGGTAGTTTCAGCCAGTAGCGTTTGCGCGGATTCAGGATGCAGCCATCCCTCCGTGACGTCTGGTTCGCCAGTGGATGGTGTAGTGTTTTGCTTTTTGCGCGTCAGCCATATCCGCATAATGGCCTTTTCCCCTTTTTCGGGTAAGCCCGTTACCCCTTCACTCTCTTCCCCTTCACCCTTTGGATTTTGCCTTTTGGTGCCGTCAGATTTGGGGCGAAATTGTTTATTGGGCAGCGCAAATTTATTGAAGTGGAGAAAAACGGCAGAGCAGGATGCTCCGCCGTTGATATGAAGGTCATGCGCTCAGCGCTAACGGCTGCTGTGCCTGTTCAAGCAGATATTCACAGGCATTACGCGCTAATCCGCTGGCGCGGAAAATCGCTTTTTTGTCCTGCTGCAACACCTTCAGCCACGATGCGATGTAACTGTCATGTTGTAGCTTCGACTGGATGCCAACATGAGCACACAGGAAAGCCGCTCCCATTTCGGCGACCAGCTCTTCAAAACTGTACGTCGGATCGCCGAAGGTATGCTTTCCGGCAGTGATGCCATCCCGGTTCAGCCGTGAAGCGTGTCCGGTAGCGTGCGTCAGTTCATGCAGCAGCGTGCCGTAATAATCCTCACGTGAGGCGAACTGCTCAGGATGCGGCATGATGATGCAGTCGCGCCCCGGCGAGTAATACGCCCGGTTCTGGCGTCGGTGAGTGATCACCACCGCACTTTGCCGGGCAACCTGCTCAGCGGTGGCGATAGGATCATCGACCATCACGACAGGCTGTGAAAACGCCTCCGGCAGTCCTTCACATTGCTGAATATTGAACAGCCGGAACTCGCGTACTACGGCGTAGGATGTCAATTTAGGGTTGCCGTCAGCATCAAGAACCGTATTTCCGTTGCTGTCCACTACCTCGCGTTGCTGGGGCAGATAAAACACGGCCAGTGTGGATTTTTCGTTCTTGCGGATGTTTCCGCCTGCATTGCGAATTTGTGTGAAGGTCAGCCAGCGATCGCTCTCATATCCCTGTCGTTCTGCGCTGTTCCAGAGCAGAGGAATATTGATGCCGTGATAAAACCGCCCGGACAGGGCATTCATCGGCACCACCGGTTCCCCTTCCCGCCACGGGCGAACCCAGGGGATCACGCCTTTCTCTAGCGCGGCGATAATTTCATCGGTGACTTTCTGGTAAAGATCGTTGCTTCTGTTCATAAGCGTAACCTCATGATAAAGAAGCCGGGTACGACGCTCCCGATCGGGAATCGCCCGGCACGGGTAGTGAAGAATGCTGAGGTAATCAGCTGGTGTGAAGGGCAGTAACCAACAGGTGGTCATCTTCAATGATTAAGCGCAGCGGCGTCATCAGCGGTACATTGCTGCTGCCGTCTGCGGGCAAACAGTACAGACCGAAATTGATACTCTTACGGTCCGGGCCTGCGCTTTTGAATGTCAGTATGGTCGCGACAATCAGGTTTTCGAGGCGGTCATCTTCCTGAGAGGGATCGGGTGGAAAACTGACTACCTTTTCCCAGGCCTCAGATGAGATAGACAATGATAAGGAAGTTGCTTCAGTGATGGATGAAGTTGGCATAGTATTTCTCCAGTGATGAAAGCAGAGAAACACCGCCCGACAGGGAGGAATTCCCTGCATGGTGGGGTAGAGGATGTATCAGGCGCTAAGCGCTGTCCGCGAGGATGATACGGAGCGGACGAAAAGGCGAGCCTCACCGGGTAGGGTGGCAACCTTAAGGCTCTGGTTGCGGACAAATCAGTTTGAATTATGCACAACTTTGGTTATTGAGCAATAGGGTAATTTACTCGTGATTAAAGTGAACTATCTGGTTTTATTGAATATATTGTTACTACTGTAACAGATTATGATTGACGTCTTAGAATGTACACTCAGATGCGCTATACGGTAGAATTGTGTCTACAAATGCTCAAATGCGCTGAAAACCTGAAACATTTAACAGCAAAAGAATTTTGTAAGGGATAGATTTCTCGTGCGAACTTAAGAATCTCAGTCCCTTTGAGACTCTGTGTTACTTGGGCTGAAAGTAGCTGAGAAAACACAGATTTGATTTTAGAAAACTTGATAAATTTACAAGGTATTCAATACCATATGAATCTCTACTATAAAACAGAACTTGGAAAGCTTTATCTTGGGGACTCTCTTGATGTCCTTAATGACGAGGACATCAGTAAATACGTAGGGAAAGTAAACCTCATCGTTACATCACCACCTTTCCCATTGAATAATAAGAAAAAATATGGAAATGAGATAGGCGAAGCATACCGAGAATGGTTTAAAAAACTGACACCTATATTTAATCAACTCCTTGCTGATGATGGTTCACTTGTCATTGAGATAGGTAACGCTTGGGAACCGGAGAGGCCTGTGCAATCAACTTTGCACTTAGAATGTTTGTTTGAAATGACAAAACAGAAGAATTCTGAGCTCAGATTAATTCAGGAGTTTATTTGCTATAACCCTGCAAAATTGCCATCTCCTGCTCAATGGGTCACAGTTAATAGGTTGCGTACTGTTGATAGCTATACCCATGTTTGGTGGCTTGCTAAGACTGATTATCCGAAAGCAGACAATAAAAAAGTCTTACGGCCTTATAGTAAAAGTATGCGAAAACTATTAGAGCGCCAAACCTACAATGCTGGAATGCGACCATCTGAACACAAAATTAGTGAAAAAGGTTTTCTAAAGGATCATGGTGGAAGTATATCCCACAATTTTTTTGAACTTGAGCCTATAGATGAATCTCGAGAGGTTCGATTACCTCATAATGTAATGTCTTTTTCAAATGTATCATCTAATGATTTTTTTATTAGAAAATGCAAGGAAATGGGTATTAAACCTCATCCAGCACGAATGAATAAAGGTATAGTTAATTTCTTTATCGATTTTCTAACAGATGAAAACGATCTTATATTTGATCCTTTCGGTGGTAGTAATACAACGGGATTTTGTGCAGAATTAAAAAAAAGAAGATGGTTAGCAATAGAAGCGGATGAGAAATACGCAGAACAATCAAAAGTCAGATTTGAAGACCCTGAATTGAAAAAGGAAATAGTATGAATTTAAATGCGGCTTTATCAACAGATTTATTAAAAGAAGGTAGAAATAAGGAACAGTTTGTTGGTCGACCGTTCTATTTATCTTATGATATTGCTAGGCTGTTAGTTTGTGATGCCTGGAAAGCACAGGTTAAAGGGATACCAGCCGGTTGTTTTCTACTTGCATTTTACGATGGTGAAGACGGTGTTGAAGAGGCAGTATTGCTTAGGGCACTTTCTCAGACAAAACTCCCTACTGATAATGATGTAATATCATCAATGATAGAGTATTACAAGGATAACTTAGATATATCAGGGCGAGCTGGTAGTTTGAAAGGCGGGAAGTTAGATGAATTTACACGTTACGAATTTAGTTTTTCAGGTTTAGAATGTAGGGTTCTTGGAGTATTTTATAGAACACAGAAAGGTAATATAGAATTTGGTGCTGACCTTGAGAACTTTTATGCAGCTAATAATTACACTGTATACAAAGCCAATAGAGATGTTCTTGAGTTTATAGTAAACCAACGAGATGATGGCGGTTTAGTTGGTCAGGACTCTGAATTTAAAATTGGTAGCGTAAGATATTCATCTAGCCGTAGACATCAATCTCAAGAGGAAAATGTTAATGTATGGGTAAATCCTAAAGATTTTTTAGGAAAAAGGTCTGCTATGTTTGGGATGACCCGTACTGGTAAGTCGAATACTGTAAAGAAAGTGATAGAAGCAACAGAGGAAATTTCAAGAAAAGCTTTAATACTATTGGATTCAGCTTCTCCTGAAACATCTGAGTTTACATCTTCTGGAAGTCCAACATTTCCAGTAGGGCAGATTATATTTGATGTGAATGGTGAGTATGCAAATGCAAATAGACAGGATTCTGGAACAGCTATATATGATTTATATAAAGAAAAAGTTTATAGATATAGTGTATTAGAGAAAAATGATTTTAAAGTGATGAAAGTTAATTTCTTTAAAGACATTGAAAGTGGTTTTAGTCTTATATCTAGTTACTTTCAAGAGCAATCTTTAGGGGGCGACTATGTTAACAACTTTATTGCTGTTAGTTTTGAAAAACCTGAAAGCACAAATCTGAATGGTTCAGAATGGACAAGATATAATAGATTAGTTGCTGCCTATAAATGTTGTTTGTACAGAGCTGGTTTCAAGGCGCCAAATGGTGAAAAAATTAGATTTACTGGAGCGGCAGAAATTAATGGTGAAATCCTAGAGGGTAGAGTTTTGGATCCTAAACAAGGATTAACCCTTGAAGAGGCTTGTACATGGTTTGAAAGAGTATGGGAACAGTATGACGAGCTGAAGTTTTTTAAAGATTATATAAATAAGAAAGGATATGAATGGGCAAATGATGATTTAAAATCAATGATGGTATTTTTAACGACTTACAAATTACCGGGTAAAAAAAATCAAGTAAGTGGTTATAAGAAAATTCGTGTAAAACAATTGCATAATTTACACACTACAAGTATGGATGAATCGTTTGAAATAGAAATTCCTCGTCTGCTACAGCAAGGGAAAATTGTTATTGTTGACTTGTCACAGGGGGAACCGGTAGTTCAGCGATTATTCTCTGAGAAAATTTGCCGTTCTACATTTAACATCTCTATGGATCGCTTTATCAATAACCTTCCAAATAATTTTATCCAATTTTATTTTGAAGAGGCGCATAACTTATTTCCTAAAAAAGATGATAAAGATCTTAGTCAGATATATAACAGAATTGCAAAAGAAGGAGCTAAGCTACACTTAGGGATGATATATGCTACTCAAGAGGTTAGCTCTATTAGCTCGAATATATTAAAGAATACACAAAACTGGTTTATCGCACATCTAAATAATATTGATGAAACAAAAGAACTTGAGAAATATTATGATTTTAAAGATTTCACACATTCATTAGTTAATTTTTCTGCAACCAATGATAAAGGCTTTGTTAGGATGAAAACTTATACAAATCCTTTTATTGTTCCAGTCCAAATTGATCGTTTTTTAGCTAATAAGGGTATGTGATGAGCTATAATGCAAAAGGCAACCGCCCATTCGAGTGGGCTAGTAAATCACAGCATACTCATGTGATCAATGATCCTTCTGTTCAAAACTTGATGAAAAGATGTAAATTCCCGTCTACCAATGAAGAGTCGAAAAAAGATGTCCTTGAGCATTCTATTGAAATAAATACAGGTGCATCTAGAGACGTAACGACCATCATAGCTGTCGATGGTGGTTATACTGAGGTAACTGTAAGGAAAAATTATCCGAGCTCGAAGGTTGCATTCTTTCAATTTGGTGGACTGGAATTTAGTTTGGATGACTTAAAACAGTTGGGGGATTATCCCTTTATCCATCCAGAAAAAATGGAAAAATTTAAAAAACTAGCAAGATTTAAACTTGCTATCCCTACAAAGGCAACGTCTTTAGATTCTCTTTCAATGGTTGATTCTGTCAGAATACCTATAATTGAATTTTTTAATGAGAGTAGGGACGGTAAAAAATATATAGATACACTTAAGTGGTTGGTATTTCATGAGTTTAAAAGGAAAAGCATTGATTGTGATTCATCTCTTCACCAAATAACATTTGGGAGTTTGCCTAAACGGAATGGTGAGATATTTAAAGATGTTGTTGTTAATAAATTTGATATAGATGGTCAAGGGTATTTTGTCTATGGTGGGGAGACATTTAATCTTATTGATATTTTAAGGTTTCATGAGGTTGTAGATGAGGAATTAGGGGCTAGCGGTATTTTAGGATACTTGACGAATGTGATTGAGCATATAATTATTGTTCATTGTATAAAAGAAATTGTAACTCGGAAACCTTCATTTTTGAAACGATTTCTTTTCATTAAAGATGGTCCTTTAGGCTTTTTTGGACAAACGGCGAAATTGCATAAAGATATGAGGGAGTTATGTAATTTATATATTGATGAGCATTCGCTAAAATTAGTCGGCTTAGAAAAATCAGGTTCTTTTGTTGAACATGCAGAGCAAATCTCTTCTGGAGATAGTGCTTGTTTGCTAAAAGGTCAAGCGCTGCCACTTTTTAATAATTATATTTATAAGCATATACTTCCTGGCCCTTCTACTGAAGAGGAATTAGATAAGGTTCCTCCATATGCCTCAACTTCCTATTACAGTGGAAAATTGATTTATCGTAGCAAATCGGATAGGGTTTGGGTTTTAACTATACCTATTAAAACCAGTGAAGAAATAAAAAAGTTAAATAGAAATTCATTTTCTAATTTAGATGAAATTCTTAATGTTGTTGAACATCTGAAGTGTGACATGTATGAGAATGCTATTGTCCCTATCGCGTTAGTTAATCAGCTAGTATCTCTTGCAAATCATCCATCTTCTAATATGTTAGAAAAATTTGCCATTCAATCAATGAATGAATAAGTGCACAAAACCTTAGGGATGAAGGTGAATTAATGTTCACCTTCATGCTCTGTTAAAATAACTAAGTGCATATAATTTTTTTCTTTAGATTATTAGGTATATTTATTAGAACTATTGTTTATTCACAATAATCATCCCCCCAGCCTTCCCCCCACTATCCTGCGCCACCTTAACCCCACCTGTCAGTGTTCCATTCACCGCCACGCCAACCCTCACTCCTGCCCAAGTCATAGCACCCAGCCAGAACGTCGGCAGCACCAGAAACATCGACCCCATCACCAGATTGATAATTACGTCATCCTGCGTATTCTGAATCCCGGCCAAATTCCAGCTACTGTGGGTATCGCTGTTGTAGAGTACATCCAGCAGCCAGCTATCGAGCCACCTCGCCAGTTCCCACCAGAAGGTGAGAAAGAACAGCGCAAACTGCACAAACGTTAGCGTCATCACCGCCTTCACATCCCATGCCGAACATAGTGTTACCAGTGGAATACAGATCACCAGCGCCATTTGCAGTAGCGCCTGTACCATCGGTAACGCCTGGCGCACGCTGTCGAATGCCGGGAACGCCGCTATGCTGCCGAGGATATTTCCGGCGCTGGATGCCAGCCGGGTGGCTGCATTGGCGACAGTGCCATCAACATTACCTCCATAGCCTGGATAAACGCGCCCGTTCTGCGATACCTGCATATTGCGTTCACTGACCAGCGAGCGCAGCACAGCCTCTTCATATGCCGCTTGCGGCAGACCGATCTTTTTAAACGCTGTCCAGATATCCGGGGCCGGGAGTTGCAGGAGTCGGGCCTTCAGCCCAACGGTGTCGTCGCCCACCATTGTTTGCAGGTGGGGTAGCCGCCAGCGCCAGTGTCGGCCAGCCCGGCATCGCGTGATGCGCTATACGACCAGTCGCTATGTGGTGAAAGTGCATGATCGGTATCGTAGTAACCAGCCGTGTTGAGAAAGTACGATGATCCCACCCAGGCCGTATCGTCACTGGTGTCATCGTCCAGCTCTCCAGTGCGAAATTTCAGACGGGCGCGGGAAGGGGCATAACACTCCTCAACGAAATCCCGCAGTTCCTGAGCCAGAGCAGGATCCTTAATCCGGGTGTGCTGCACCTCAAAACGGATCTGGCGGAGGTCCGGCTGGCAGGGCAGGGTAGCAATCGTTGCGCTGGTGATGCCTTTGCTGATCACATGAATAAAGTACCACCAGACCGGGACGGCGGCGGTTTTACCGCCCAGCGAGTTAATAATCGGCTGATAGCCGGTATCGGCGGGTTGCGGTACTGACATCCCGCACTGCTTCGAGCGTGTGGTGTCATATTTGATGGTATCGAGGTCGATGTTCAACATTGGCACGCAGGTAAACATAATGACCAGCAACGAGGTGTACATCAGGTGCTCGGTCCATACCAAAGAAAGCGCGGCTTTATTGCCCTCATCCGCCCCCTGGCTTCTGGCCTGTAGCCACAGCGCCAGCAGCTTAATCAGAGCAGTGGCCGGGCGAATAACCCGGTAGCACTGATCGCATTCCATAGCCCGTTATTGACCACCAAGTCGAAAATATTCCAGCTAGCTGTAGGTCGCCACCTGAACACCTCCAGCACGATAAACCACTGTGCGATGCGGCGAGTCGCCGGGCGATACGGTGGGAATTGGTCATACAGACGCCAGCCCACGCAGGAAATCGTAGCGTACAGCGTTATACGCCAGAGTAACGGATCGCTGCGGTTAATCTGCGGCGAGTAACCTGAAGCCAGGTAAACTGTCGCTGTGATGCAAGCAGCAGGGAGCCGGACAGCATCATCCGTTTCATTGCGTATCCCCGCTAGTTGGTTTGCTGAGATCGTCCACCCGCTTGTTGGCGTCGTCTTCTACGCCGACGGCTTGGCCTTTGTTCTTCGCTAAAGTTGTCTGGCGCTCAGGGATGGTGAGCGCTGCGTTATTGGTCTACGCTCGGTGCCTCTTTCATACCACATGTACAAGCTAAAAATGCCTATTGACACAGAATGCCAAAATTTTCTAATGTATTAATAAGGTTCGCGCAGACCGGTCAGCCTGTAGACAAATTTGCCATCGCGCATATCTAACATCTAGCTTTAACAGAGCACTCTTTTCCAGCTCTGTGTTTACAGGCCGCAGGGTATTACATAAAGGAAATGATATGCTCTCAGAATTAGCATTCAATGATGATGTCATTGATCTCCCGCCTCCAGAGAAAGAACAGCTACGCAAACATGCTCGTTTTCTCAGAAATCACTGTAATGTTCCTCTTGGTCATGCTCAGGAAATGGTTGCCTGGTTTTACCATTTCAAAAGCTGGAGTGATCTGACCGCCCGGCATAGTCAAACGACAGATATTATCGCCGAGAATAAAATAGCAGAAGTGCGAGAATCTCTGCAATTGCATAGAAACAACATATCTGTTGCGGAGTTGGCAGAGCTTTCAGCTCTCAATGCGATGCCGGGAACGCTAACTGAAGCTGTGGTGAGCAATCGCATCGCTCAGCTTAACCAGCATGATCTCATTTTGCTTTACCGCTATATTTATGACGAAGAGTATTGGGGAACTGCCGTACCTGTATCCTGGTCTAAAGGTTTACGAAGAGCGGACCGTTGCCTAATTTTATTGGCTAAGACAATAGGCGAAAAAGGCAAGGCCAGCAGAATTAATCCACATCTATATTTCCCGTGGTTTGGCCTGCGTATGTATGGTTACTTAGAGGTTAATGGAGTCGAGCTAAATTATGATTGCACGGAGCTGGATAGCTACTTTTTCCCCACAATTGATCGACTCGATGCATTATTTCGTAGGGAATGGTTTGTACCATATTTTATTGGATTTGCTAGCTATCTCTTACAGACGTTGGAACTATCCGGCTATGTAGGCCGCTTGTCATTTGGAAGAGTTCATAATGAAGGTTTGATTGAAAAAGCGATCAGCGGAGTAAATGGTAAGCAATTTCATTACACAAGATACAGTCTTAATGGTAATGAATTAACTGACGGGCCGATTGAAAAATTGGTTGAAGAACTGCTTGCAATGGGAGGGCGTATCAACCCAACCCTGCAACGTATTGAATTTAGTTTTGGTAAGGAGGTTTGACAGTATGGATTTAAATCTCCTGACAGAACTAAAAAATGCCTCACCTTCCGCTTATGGTGTGCTTATCATTGCATTTGTACTTTGCACTCTAGCCCGGCAGGGGTGTTTGTCCCGTTTGTCATCCCGTCAATCCTTTTGTTTATTGATGACGGCAATTAGCCTCATTGGCATAAAATCGTTTCTGCTTTAATTAATAGATTATCGTTTATGATACAAAGTATATTCTTCGACTAAGCCATAAAGGCGCCTTGGGCGCCTTTCTCAAATAATTGATGTTAGCTCTTTCATTGCTATCCTAGAATTTTTATATCTAAAAAATGCCAACCAACTACCGTATGATTTCTGAATCCCACTCGCATTTTTTAAATTTACCCCACCAAAAAACGCTGTATTTATATTCAGCCCTGTATAATACACATCAGAAATTACGCCGAACGGCAAAGGAAGTATCAGAGAAATTTAAAGAGAGAATTCGCGATATGAAGGTGCTGCAACACCCCCATACCGCTAACCACTACCAACTAAGAAGGAGTTGAAAATGGCTGCGCCGAATTTTAAGCCAGAGTTTACGGTTTGCAAAATAGAATCAGATGCTTTCACCGGCATGATTGAAAACCGCGAGCTGGTACGCAAAAACAGTACCCGCCGACTTCACGGCAACCAGACCAGTGCCGCGCCAGTCCATCCCCGCGCAGAAACGCCGGAAGCAAGTTCCGCCTGCTGTGAATTCTATGCCCGGATAGATAATAAATATCTTCCGCTGGGGGGAGACTGGCTAACCCGGGCAGGGTTTATCAGCGGTATGCCGGTTAAAATCCGGGTGATGAAAGACTGTATTGTGATCACGCCGCAGCATACAAGAGAATTATGGGGATGCCTGGAAGGGATGAGTGTGGTGAATATCAATAAACAAAAAGTCGCTCAGTGGTTAAAAACATTTCCAGGGGCGTTAAATGATACGGGCGATATCCCGGTGATTAAGCGTGGGTAAACGTGACGGAATCCGCGTTCATATTATCCTGAGCCGCCTTAATACCTGATGCGTGAAGGCGGTATAGTCGTTAAGGCTATACCGCCTGTTTCAGGCTATCGGGCAATCAACGCAAACACCCCCCAGCCAAAGTACTCTCGTGTGTAGGTGACGTGGCGTTTGGGCGCAATTGTCAGCTCCGCCCGAACTTCTTGTGCAAAGTCATCGTCAGGGTTTTCCGCCAGCCAGCGACGCAGGGTCATCCATTTCGCCGCTTCGTATCTGTCCCAGCCTTCCTGGTCTGCGAGGACCATTTCCACCAGGTCATAGCCCTGCGCGTCGAACGAGGCGACCAGGTCGGGCAGGGTGAGAAAGTCTGCGATGGACGAGACGCCGCAGGCCTGGGCTACCTCATCGCTCGCAGGAACCTGACGCCAGTAGGGTTCACCGATGAGTATCATCCCGCCAGGCCGGAGGCTTTTTGCCAGCAGCGCCATTGTTCCGGCGACGCCGCTGGCAATCCAGGTGGCGCCTACGCAGGCCGCCACATCACATTTTTCATCTGCGACGTATCCGGCCGCATCGTCATGAATAAAACGCACGCGCTCGCTGACGCCGAGTTCATCAGCACGGCGCGTTGCCTGTTCGGTGAAAAGTCGGCTCATGTCGATGCCGGTGCCGGTAATGCCGTGATCGCGCGCCCAGGTGCAGAGCATCTCCCCCGAGCCGCTGCCGAGATCGAGAATGCGCGTGCCTGGCTTCATGCGTAACACGCGGCCCAGCGTGGCGTACTTTTCCGGGGTGAACGGGTTATGAATGCGGTGTTCGCTTTCGCTGACGGTAAAAATACGTGGGATATCCATCATCCTCTCCTTAACGATTATCTGGCTGGGCACGAACGCTGTTCAGCCCGGTCGTGTTAATGCGGTAGGGCTGACCGTTGACGGACTTGATCAGCTTTTTGGTTTTGAGTTTTTTGAAGACGGCGAGCGTGCAGTCGGCGAGCAACAGCCCTTCGCGGCTGTAGCATTCAACGGCGGTGACGCGGCCTGAGCTATCGCGGACGTGCGCAATACGTCCACCTTTGGCGAGAACGTGTAAGGTACGTTGTTCCTGACGGGATAAATTCATACTGGAAAACCTGTTTAATCATCATGTGCAAAACGTGCAAACACACCGCGGTGTCCGCATTCGATTTCGGCGCATTGATAATCAGTCCGGCCTGAAAGGTCGGGGAGCTGATTATCGGATGATGACATTCTCCAGCATCAAAGCCTCGGGTTGAGTTGAGAGGTATTTACGGGGTGAATAATATCACCTGTTTATTTTAAGGGAATGGTCGGGTGGGAAAAGTGTGATCCAGGTGGAAGCTCAGGCAGCGCCATCAACGGCTCGTAGAACCGGATGGCGCGATGTAAATCAGCTGAGATCGTGCAGCGCTTTATCCATGGCCGGAGCGAGACTGAAATCACTAAACTCGACGGCTAAGCCGCTGCGTTCAGGCGTGCAGCACATGACACCGACTTTCACTGGCCCCGACGGGAAATGGCATAAACGCAGCAAAGGCCACGAAAGCCCGTCTGCTGAGTACTGTAACCGCAACGCGTCTCCCTTGCGGGTCAGGCGAAGCCAGAACTCCCGGGGGTTACCCGGGAAGATACCGGTTGCCCAGTCGGAGGCCTGTAACGTCAGTACGCTGCCAATGGCCGGCGCGCCATCATTGTATTCAATCCCGGCCTTGAGCCAGTGTTGCTCGTCCGACATCAGCATGATCCCCGCCTGGTCATAGAGCGTGCTGAAATCAGCGCGGATTTGAGTCTGAAACGTGAAATCACCCGCCGCGTCAGTCGCGTAGATGTGGCCCGAGAAACGCTCGAATCCGTACCACGTATGGCGCCAGAAATCGGTGTGGTCGTCGGTCACGACCGATAACGTGTTGTTCTCGCTATGCCATTCGGCGGGTTCGTTTATCCAGTAAAATTCGTTTTGCATAATGTCCCCAGGTGACTGTCAAAAGGTTGTCGGTATGCGGCCTCTCTTGCTCAACAGGATTCGCGCCTGAGCCAGGGGCTCTCGACCAGCACCTTATCCTTGTGGGTGTCGCCATTGATAATGTGCAGGGTACTTAAGCGCCCAATCTCATAATGCGGCAGTTGGACCGTGGATAGCGGGGGTAAAAACAAATTTCCGATGCCGACAAGATTATCGTAGCCAAGAACAGCAATATCCTGTGGGATTCGGATACCCTGCGTTAACAGCGTCTGATACACCATGAAGGCAATACGGTCGTTACCACAGATGACTGAATCAAATTGCGGTTTCCCCTGAACGATATGCGCCAGCAGCATCTCCGGAATATCCCGGTAGTGCTCATCGCCGAATTGCATATAGCAGTGCTCAAGCGTATCAGGATCGATACCGGCTTCACGGCAGGCGCGATCAAGCCCCCGACGGCGGCGACGCGTCGCCAGATGGTTGACAGGTAAATGCAGGCAGAGAGGGCGGCTGTATCCCGCCGCCAGCAAGGCCTGTACGGCCGTATACTGGCCTTGTTCATCGTCAGGTATATAGCTGGCAACCGGTTCTCCCGTGTTCTCGCAGTTGGCCAGAACGCAAGGGTGCTCCAGTAGCCGGGGAGGGATGCTCACTTCACGCAGCCCCATGGTGGTGAAAATGATCCCCCCGGGCCGGTGGGCGAGCAGCAGGTCGACAATATCGTCAGGGTTATCATCGGTAAACATATTCACCACGAAGCTGTTCCAGCCATACGCCCGTGCGGTTTCTTCGATAGACAGCGTGATTTCTACCGAAAAAGGGGTGGTGACGGTATCCAGCGCCAGCACACCGATGGTTTTGTTCCGGGAGCCGACACGACGAACCTGCCGGGCTGAGAGGTCAGGCACGTAATTTAACTGCAGGATCGCCTCCTGCACACGGGACAGGGTTTCAGGCTTTACGCGTTTCGGGTCATTGAGCACCCGTGAAACCGTCATGAGCGATACATTGGCCAATTTGGCCACATCTTTTAAAGACGCCATAGCTTTCCATTATCTGAATGCATTCGACCCGGTAAGGTGTTGTGAGCCAATGCGAATGTCCTATTCTAGGCACCGACACCCAGGGTTACGCAAGTCACGCTCAAAAGTTTGAGCGCGATCTCAACACATTAATGTTAACGTTAACTTTTGTGATTAACATCGAGTATCACATCAAAATCGAGTGTACGCCTGAAATGTTAACGTTACCATCTTAGCATATCCTTCTTGCGAGATTACGTAGATGAAAAAACGGCCTACTCGAAGTTACATGCTGCTCAGCGCTCTGCTGTTCTTTTTCTTTGTGACCTGGTCCTCATCAAGTTCACTTCTCTCAATCTGGCTTCACCAGGAAGTGGGGCTAAAGGCATCGGAAACCGGCATTATTTTTTCCGTGTTATCCGTCTCCGCGCTCTTCGCACAGGTCTGTTATGGCTTTATCCAGGACCGACTTGGTCTGCGCAAACATTTGTTATGGTTTATCACCGCGTTGTTGATCCTCTCCGGCCCGGCTTATCTGCTTTTTAGCTACTTGCTGAGCGTTAATATTCTGCTGGGCAGCGTATTCGGGGGCTTATTTATTGGGCTGACGTTTAATGGCGGTATCGGCGTTCTGGAGTCCTATACCGAGCGCGTTGCGCGTCAGAGTACCTTTGAGTTTGGGCGGGCACGCATGTGGGGGTCTCTGGGCTGGGCGGTTGCCACGTTTTTTGCCGGGTTACTGTTTAATATCAACCCTGACCTTAACTTCCTGGTGGCGTCATGCTCAGGGTTAATCTTCTTCTGTCTGCTGGCCCGCTTAAAGGTGGCCGCGCCGGCAAGCATGGAGAAACTCGAAATTGGCGCTAAAAAAGTTTCTCTGGAAGACGCCCTGCGTCTGCTGACTCTGCCGCGCTTCTGGGCGCTGATATTCTTCGTGGTCGGAACCTGCATTTACGGCGTATACGATCAGCAATTCCCGGTCTATTTCTCGTCACAGTTCCCGACATTACGAGAAGGGAACGAGATGTTTGGCTATTTAAACTCTTTCCAGGTCTTTCTTGAGGCCGCGGGTATGTTTTGTGCGCCGTGGCTGGTTAATCGCATTGGCGCTAAAAATGGCCTGATATTCGCAGGAATGGTGATGGCGCTGCGCATGATTGCTTCCGGGCTGGTGGAAGGCCCCTTGCTTATCTCCATTACCAAACTGCTTCACGCGGTCGAACTGCCAATATTGTTAGTCGCCATATTTAAATACAACAGCCTGAATTTCGACAAACGTCTCTCCTCCACCATTTATCTGGTGGGATTTGCCTGCACCAGCTCCGTCATTGGCACTGTCTTGTCCCCGCTGGCAGGCTTTAGCTATGAGAGATTTGGCTTCGCCCAATCCTATCTGATCATGGGCATCATGGTGTTCAGCACCACGTTTATTTCCATTTTCCTTTTGCGCTCAACTAAATCCTCATCTGAGCCATCTTTTCTGCAGCAAAACGCTGTGTAATGTACTGAGAGTAAAGACGATGACATCCTTATTAGAACAGGCTGAACAGGTGCTTGAAAAAGCACAATCCGGGATTAATCCGCGCTGGTATCCGCGCTATCACCTCGCCCCTCGCGCAGGCTGGATGAATGATCCTAATGGCCTGGTATGGTTTGACGGCTGGTATCACGCCTTTTATCAACACCATCCCTATTCCCCGAAATGGGGACCGATGCACTGGGGACACGCCCGAAGCAAAGATCTGGTGCATTGGGAACATCTGCCCGTCGCGCTAGCGCCGGAAGGCCCGGCGGACAAAGACGGCTGTTTCTCCGGCTCCGCCGTGGTGGACGGCGATACGCTGGCGCTCATCTACACCGGACATAAATTTCACGGCCCGTCGGACACAGACGACAACCTCTACCAAGTGCAGTGTCTGGCGACCAGTCGTGACGGCATCCATTTTGAACGGCACGGCAGGGTGATTGATACACCGCCCGGACTGCATCACTTTCGCGATCCGAAGGTGTGGCGCGAAGGGGAGTTCTGGTACATGGTTGTCGGCTCCCGCGTGGAAAATACCGGCCAGGTGCGCCTGTACCGTTCCACCGATCTCCGCGAATGGCATGACGAGGGTATTTTCGCCGAGGCTGATGCAGGCAAGGGCTTTATGTGGGAATGCCCGGATTTCTTCACCCTGGGAGAGAAGCGTGTCCTGATGTTCTCGCCGCAGGGCATGGCGGCGGAAGGGTATCACTATCGCAACCTGTTCCAGAGTGGCTATTTACTTGGGGACTGGCAGCCAGGTCAACCGTTCACCCACAGCGGACAATTTACTGAGCTGGACCATGGCCACGACTTTTATGCCCCGCAGAGTTTCGTGACCCCGGATGGCCGACGCATTGTCATCGGGTGGCTGGATATGTGGGAATCACCGATGCCCGAACAGCAGGATGGCTGGGCCGGAATGCTCTCGCTTCCGCGCGAATTAAGCCTTGTCGATGGCCGGGTGAGAATGAAACCGGCTGCCGAAGTGACCGCGCTGCGTGGCAGCTATTATCCCACGCCCGTCCGCTGCCTGAACAATCAGAACGTCCTTGTCGCGGCAGATGCTGACGCGGTCGAAGTACAGCTGGCATGGGATTTGAGCGCATCGACGGCTGAACAGTTTGGTATCGCGTTGGGCGACGGGCTGAGAATTTACGTCGACGATCAGGCCGGGCGTCTGGTGGTGGAGCGCCGCTATCCGGAATATTCGCTGGAAGGCACGCGCAGTATTCCGCTACCAGCGGACAGCGTTCTGTCACTGCGAATTTTTATTGACCGCTCATCGGTGGAAGTTTTTGTTAACGATGGTGACGCTTGCTTAAGCAGTCGTATTTATCCGCAGCCGGGCGAGCGCGATATTTCATTGTTTGCAAATCAGGGTGTGGCCTCATTATACGATGCGGGATACTGGTCTTTAGATAAATAATTCTCCGTTCCGACCTGTTTCTTGCAGGGTGAGTTTTTATTTCTGCCAGTCTCTGGCTGGCATGTTATTGTCTGGAATAATGAGAGAGCAAAATGGATGAAAGCGTAATACCTCAAAATTGCATTACCGCGAAAGATAAAAACATATTTGTTCCAGGAAAACAGACGCTGGCATTAATGGTGACATTAGCGGCATTTCCTGCCATTGCTGAAGACGTTACAGGAAACTATCAAAGCTATTTTCAGGATGAATCAGACACCAACGGTACGAGTGTATCATCAGCCAATAACGGTAATGAACAATCGTCCCTTCATGCTTCGTCTTCTCCGGTTGCTGCAGGTCAACAACCTGAACTCACGACCTCGCCAAAGCCCGTGACGTTATCGGCGCACGCGGAGAATAAAAAAGCGGAAGTGAAAAAGCGTTCTAAAGGGGATAACCCCGAAGACGTCAGTCTGTTGCGTTTAAGGCAGGAAGATCCGCCGGTTCACTGGAACAGTATCGGTCGTAATATGGAAGTGGGTGGCCTGCACGGAAACATCGGGTCTCAGATAGAAATTGACGATGTTCGCTGGAGCAATAATAAGAAAAACAGCGGCAAGTTTAAACTCGCCACCATTCAGGCTTTTTTAAGGCACGATGAATTGCCTAACTGGTATTTCGGTTTCTGGAATGCCAGAGAAGACAGTTATAAAGGACAGTTCAGTAATCAGGACTATCAAGGCACCAATACTATCAATGAATTTTTTGTGGGCCATATTTTCGAAACCTGGCGAGGTAATATCGGTACGGAAGTTATGGTCGGCTCCGAAACGGCAACGAAACGCTGGAAAAACCGGTTCAAGGTCTGGCAGGACCTGCGACTGTCCAACAAATGGAGCCTGGCCGGATACGCGTATGGCGAATATCAGCCTCAGGGTAATGAACCGGGGAATGGCGATCTGGAGCAGTACATTTTCGAAATTGAGCCAGCCATTCAATACCGCGTGAATCCGGATCTCGGACTCTATTTGCGACCCTATTATTACCATAACCGCCAGGAACGTCAGAGCTGGGGCGATATTGTCGAAGAAGAATGGAAAGTCACGGCTGGGCTCTGGCGAAACTGGTATCCATTATTAACCTCCCTGTATGTTGGATTTGGCCAGGACAAAATAGATAACGCCAGCAATGCCAGCGAAGTTTTCTATGACGGTCGGTATAAGTTTATCGGTGGCACGCTGAGTTATCCGGTATTTGGTGAAGTGCGATTATACGGTGAATTCAAAGCACAATTTACGAAAGAAACCGGGCTTTGGACATCGACCGGTCACTCATGGAACCCGTTTACCGTGGTTGGCGTGAATTATAACTTCTGACATTCAGGTGTAGCATGAAAAAATTAATAGTTGCGGCATCTGTCGCGCTGCTTGCGCTTTCACTCGGCAATAATCCTGCCTGGGCGCAGCCTTCGAAAGAAACATTACAGAATAAAAGTATCACCCATATTAATGGCTTTTTCCCGCGGGTTGACGGTTCATTTGTGGGCGACCCCATGCCCGTTTTTAACGATGACAAATTTGATATTTATTATCTTAATGATGTCCGCGGCGGCAGCGATCTGGGGGTACATGCTTTTCATCTCTTGTCGAGTGCCAACTTGTATGACTATCAGAACCATTCCGAAGTGATCCCCTACGTTAACGACGTTGACGATCCTGAACTGTTATTGGGAACCGGTTCGATTATTAAAGTCGGCGATACCTGGCATGCCTGGTACACCGCACACAATGAAAATGTGTTCCCGGTTGAGTCTATTATGCACGCGACCAGTAAGGACCGCCTTCACTGGGTGAAACACCCGCAGGACACCATTTTACCCGGCGGTAACTATCGGGGTAATGATTTCCGGGACCCTCACGTCGTTTGGGTTGAGGAAAAGAAAGAATACTGGATGTTAATTACTACCCGCAGTAACGGTCGTGGGGTTATTGCCCGGTACAGTTCAACGGATTTAACGCACTGGGAAGATCGCGGCGTATTTTTTGATAACGACACCATCACCAGCAATGCCAACCTCGAATGCCCGACACTGGTTTACTTCAACGGACGCTGGTATCTCAGCTTTAGCGACCAATGGCCGTTACGCCTGACACAATACCGGGTTGCGGATAATCCGGAGGGGCCGTGGCGGAAACTGGGCAATTATGTGGTCGACGGCTCGGGTTTTTACGCGGGTAAACTGGTACTCAAAAACGATCGCCTGTTTGTTTTCGGCTGGATCCCGACGAAAGCCGGTAACCGTGACAGCGGCAACATTGACTGGGCAGGGAATCTGGTTGCTCATGAGCTCACCGCAGATGACCAGGGCCAGCTCAACAGCATCCTGCCCCAGGAGCTTCAGAAGGTCATCAGTGAGAATCCTGGTCCGGTGACCACCTTAACGAGCACCAAAACGCTTAAAACGGCCACGTCGTTCGGCCCCTTACAGTCGGCGCTGTACCCGGCCTTGCCTGAACGCGGTGAGTTGAGCGCAACTATTGATGTTCCTTCTGCCGGAATGGTGATGAGCTTTGGTCTGACCGACGACAGAGTCAGTGATGCGATGCTGAACGTTGTGTTCAATAAGAGCAAAGGAAAAGTCTATTTTTTCAACGCGCCGCTCGCGTCGATTCATCAGGCTAACGCGGAATCCTGGGTAGATGTTCCGATCGGGGAAAAAATTGAGTTACGCGTTCTCATTCAAAACTCAATTGCTGTCTTTTATATAAACAATAAAGCGGCATTCAGTACCCGGATGTATTCCATGCAAGAAAAGCCGTGGAGTATTAGCCTGCCTCAAAACGACCATTTTCACGCGACGTTGAAAATAAAAGAAATGATTTAACGGGATATTATTATGAAAAACTATCATGCCCTGTCTGTTATTTTTGCTCTTCTGTTTCCCGCGCTGGCGAATGCGAGCATGAGCATCATGAAGGATCCCTCGGGAAAGGTTGTTGCCGTGGATCCGTGGTCCTATCTGGATGAAGAGGTTATGTGGACCTCAGCCCGCTCCTCCAATCCTGCCGGTGGCCGCGTTCATGGCCAACTGAAGATGAAATATGCCATTGAGGACAATAACTGGCGTAACAGCCATTTCCACAACGGGAATGATTCACTGACGTTTGTACAAGGCGTGATGCGACACGATGCGTTACCCGGTTGGTATCTGGCTTTTTCTGAGGGCAGAACCACCCACTATAACGGGACGTGGGAGGATCAGTCTTACCTCAGCCAAAACCAGTGGACTCAGTTGATCATCGGCCATGAATATTTTTACAAACGTCTGCGCTATGGCTGGGATGTCATGGGTGGAAGCGCCTCAATCGAGGACCGCTGGCAAGGCCGCGTTAAGTTCTTTACCGATCTTCGGGTTACGGACAATTTCTCATTCTTTAACTATTTGTATCAGCAGATCGATCACCGCCGCAGCGGTGGATCGCAAAATGACCGCGACGTGCGTTCATTTCAGATTGAGCCTGGCGTGCAATATATTATTAATAACACCACCGGCGTCTGGTTCCGCCAGCAATTTGCCTCTGCCATTTTAGACAGGGCGCAGTGGGGCGATATTGACGAAAAAAGCTGGACCACGTCTGTCGGCGTCTGGCGCAACTGGGGGAAATTATCCACAACGCTCAGCGGCGGGTATGGCCATTATAAGAAATACAATGCGCAGCCTGAAGATGGCGAAGTCTTCCAGAATACCCGCAACCGCTTCCTGAAGGTATCGGCGAATTACCCTTTGACCTCTCGTTTTACCGTGTCCGGAGAAGTTACTGGCTCGTTGATAAAACAGGACGGAAGCTGGGTGACCCACGGTGAGGCTATTACCACCGAATATAAGCTGATGCTGGATTATAACTTTTAAACCGTATGCCTGGATAATCCATGGCACCTGTTCACGCTTAAGCACTATTAAAAAACTGACCTTCCCGCAGGTCACATTTAAAAAGTTAATTATTATTGAGGAAATGTCATGAATATCTGGACTCTTGGCGATGCAGTGGTGGATCTTCTACCGCTTTCAGACATGCAATATCAGGCCTGCGCAGGAGGTGCCCCGTTCAATGTGGCAATTGGCGCTGCGCGTCTGGGCTGCCAGAGTGGTTTTATTGGCCGGGTCGGTGAGGATGACTTTGGTTATTTTCTGAAGAAAACGTTGTCTGACGCAGGCGTTTCAACCGAAAGTCTGCAGTTGGATAATCAGCACAGAACCAGCACGGTATTGGTCTCTCTGGGCCGCGCTGGCGAGCGTGGATTTACGTTTTTAACCAACCCCTCCGCGGATCAATTTTTAACGCCCGATGCGCTGCCCGGTTTTAGCGACGATATTCTGCACTTCTGCTCTTTGGCCCTGGTCGCCGAAACGTGTCGTCATACGCTCGTCACCGCCATCAGCCATGTAAAACAGCGTGGGGGATTACTGAGTTTCGACGTGAATTTACGGGAGCAAATGTGGCCCGATAAGCATGAAATGCTCGAGACGGTGCGTCATTTCGCCGCGCAGGCCGACATTCTTAAACTCTCGGAAGAAGAATGGCACTGGATGACAGGCTCTCACGATTTTTCCCATGCGCTTAATGCTCTCAATGCTCTGCCCGCGCAACTCAAAGTCGTGACCTACGGTGAGCAAGGTGCCATGGTGCTGTGGCGCGACAGCGTTATTCATTTCGACGGTTATACCGTCAACAGTATTGATACAACCGGGGCTGGCGACGCGTTTGTCGCAGGGTTGCTGGCCTGGATTGCACATCGCGGGATGCCGCAGAATGTTGAACAACTCCACCAGTCCATGGCTCAGGCCAGCGCCTGCGGTGCCCTCGCGACAACGCGCAAAGGGGCGCTGACCGCGCTACCTGATACCAACGCGCTCAATACCTTTATCACTCGATTCTCGCTACCGGATTACGAGGTGAAAAAGGGCTAAAAAGGATGAGAACATGTTTGGCTGGGGCGCGCATTTTCGTGGAGACGTGTACTCAAGTCATTTCAAACTTAGCAGGGAAGACGACAATGGCCGAATACGGGGGGCAAACAGGTCGCTGCAAAACTTCAACTCCCCGCTTGCTGGTTCAGCCATGCGGATAATCCCTGCTTCGTGTTTACACCAGGCTCGCTTCTGGCATACCTCTCCCTGAGAAAAGGAAAGCATTTCACAGGGAGCCACGATGATGCCGCAGACGGTGCCGCTGTATGACCTTACTGAACTTTCACGGCTTTTCCGTCTACCCAGACACGGCTGATGTTATTTCGCCTGGCGTTAAAGATGATTTTTTGCAGTTTATCTTCAGGCTGGTCTTCAGCAGGATGAATATAAATATCGCTTCCTGCAGCCCGGGTATCGATAACGATGGCATCGAACTGGTATCCGACCTCCAGCTTTCCTACAGGCAGCTCAAGCACGCCACCCGCACCGGCTGTCGCCAACCAGAATGCTTCCTTGAAGCTGACTGCCGAGCCTGGTCTGCCGCGGTGTTCCGGTTTGATACGGGCATCGACGCCATCATTCAGGGCTTTACTGGCGGTGATGGCATGGCGGCAGGCATCAAATACCGAGGGGCTATGGCCACCGGCAATATCGGTGCCTAACCCGACGTTCAGTCCACGGTCCAGCATTGCTCGCAGAGGGAATACTGCATTGGCAAAATAGAAATTTGAAAGGGGGCAGTGCGCGACGCCAGCCCCGGTTTTCTTAATCAGGTCAGCATCGTCATCTTCAATGTGGTTTGAATGCGCGAGGATGGTTTTTTGGGTCAACAGGCCAAAATCATGCAGCGCCACGGTGTCCGTTTTCCCCAGGCGTTCTTTAACGTAACCATGTTCCCAGTCACTTTCTGAGCAATGGGTTTGCACGTGGCAGCCTGTTTCTTTCGCCACCGTGCCCAGTCTTTTCAGCAGGTCGTCCGTGCAGGAGGGAATAAACCGCGGGGTGATAACCGGGAGCACACGTTTTGCCGTATTGCCGGGTAACTCTGCGACAGCGCGAATAAATGCACGCGTTTCCGCCTCGGCCGATGCCGCCGTTTCGTCCCGATAATAGTCAGGGCACTGGGAGGGATCGTCCATCGCGACGCGGCCCACCAGGGCGCGCTGCCCCTGGGCCAGGCATATGCGGGCCAACTCGACGCTGCTTTCAGTGTGCAGGGTGGCGAAGTAGACGGCGGTGGTTGTGCCGTTCGCCAACAACGCGCTGACCAGTTCCGTATAATTTCGGCGGGCAAAATCGACGTCGGCGTATCGGGCTTCCAGCGGGAACGTGTAGTCATTCAGCCACTTCTCAAGCGGTTTATCCAGCGCCTTGCCCATCTGAGGCCACTGCGGGGCGTGGACATGCAAATCGATCAGGCCGGGCAGAAGATACTGGTCAGAAGAGAGTTCAGTGAGCTTACCCGCTTTACGGGCGGCGTCACGTACGTGCCGGAACGCGCCATCGTTATGTTGAATAATATCCACAATGGTGCCGCTACCGTCGATACAGAACAGCGTGTCGGTGAAGTGAATTACATTTTCCTTTGATTTTGCCGTATAGCCCTGCGCGCTAACAACCCGTTGCCAGGGGAATGCGTGGTAGGTGTTCATCTGTTTGTCCTTTTTCACGATTATGCTTAAGGGAAAATGTCCCGGATGGCAGTAGGATTTTTCAGGTCGCAGGATCCTGAACTATCCAGACCCCCGTGTTCTGCCTGATATCCGGTTTAATGGCGCCCTGGCGCTGGTTGTAGACAAAGGTGCCGGTCCTGTCGCTCAGGCAGACGAGCGTGAGGGTAAACAGTGTCGTCTGGCCCTGAAAATCCTCCTCCGCTTCCAGAACACCTACGCTGTGTGCCAGGCCTGTTTGGCTTTTAAAAACTTCATAACGGTATTTCCCTTGCACCTTATTGCCTGTGCGCAAGATATGGCTGGTATACGTATCGTCAGTGAACTCCAGCCGGAGCAGGCTATCGGCATTGGGGTTTTGCACAGACCATAGCGGACCCGTTTTATTGATAAAGATTTTGCCGGAGAGCGTCTCCGGTACGTTGCAGGTCGCCTGAGTAAATAGCGGAAGCGCCAGCAGTACTGAAAGTAATGTTATCCTGAGTTTCATCTTATTTGTCCATCTCTTTGCCGGAGGAGAGGTAGGGCATCTTCCATGCATTCATTTTTATTCGTTAAAAATCCTGGCACAAAAATGAAATACATCAATAAATCGAAAGGTTAATAAGATGGCGAAAGTTGAGGCTATTAAAGAGATAGCAATGATTTATTCCGCTGGGCATGCTTTATAAGCCGAAGGGTGGATGCGGTAGTGTGTCTGGCAGGGCATGATTAAGAAAAATGACGAAATGACTGTTGTCTTATTGTCGGTTTGAATGGCTTTTTTATCGCGGTATTTTTCATATACTTCGTGTTGTGGTGAATCCCCCTGTGCGGTGGGGCATAATTTATAGGTTAACGTCATTATGCGGGCTTTGCTCACCGGGAGGCACCCGGCACCACACTGTTCTATTAAATGTTTATAAAAGAAGGTAGATATAACATTGCCACGACCCATATTAATAAGCCAGGAATTTTCAAAGGCCACGGCTCAAGGATAGCTATGCAAGCAAATGCACCTACCACGAGCACAGGGCCTGATAACACGTTCAGGATCCCACCTAAAGTAAGTATCTTTCCTGGCAGTAATCTATTGAGTACTAATGAAATAATGTAAGCACTCATAGTAATGATGGAAAAGGCGATTGTTTTATCATGCCATGTGTCGAATTCAATCCAGCAAAGACTATAGGCAAAAATTAAATATGAGCAAAGAAGCAGGTTTATAATTGGGATGGTAAACTTACTCATATGACCCTGCCGTAGTGTTTGTTTTTGGTTTTTCTATTGTTATTTTCTCAGTCTTGTGTGTATATCGTGTGTCCGTGTCAACGATACCATAAACCCGATATCCATAATCTAACGGTACAGATAGCCCTCCATTTATAAGTCCAGTCACGGTATCAGGCGAGGAGATTATATTGCATAATCTCCTCGCTATATCTTCTACGTCAGCCATAGTATCTCTTTAAATCTGTTATAAAGAGTAATATCGATGTAATATTAATGCAATTAAAGCAATTTATATAATCTACACGAAAAATTAAGAATTATTAGGGGCATTAATATTATCTTAAATGAGACAATAAGCGGTTTCATGCCAATCCCACGCACTCCACCGCTCAAACTAACTTAACTAAACACCGGCACCCCCAGCCCAACCTTCACCTCCTTTAGCGTCCCCTGCGTCACCGCCTGCGCCCGTTCCGTGCCGCGCTTCAGCATCGCCATCAGCTCCCCTTTATCCTGCATGTACATCGCCCTCCGTTCCCGCATCGGTGCAATCAGCTCCTGCAGGCACGCCTCCAGCTCGTTCTTGCATGCCCGGTCACCCAGTCCGCCCGCCTGATAATGTGCCTTCATCGCTGCCACTTTCGCTTTGTCCGGATGAAACGCGTCGAGGTAGGTAAACACCACGTTTCCCTCAATCTGCCCCGGGTCGCTCACCTTCAGGTGGTTCGGGTCGGTGTACATGGCACTGACCGCACGGTGAATCGTCTCTTCACTGGCGGAAAGGTGCAGGGTGTTGCCCAGTGATTTCGACATCTTGGCGCTGCCGTCGATGCCGGGCAGGCGGCCGGTGTCGCTGAGCATCGCTTTGCAGTGGCGCAGCACCGGGGCAGGCAACAGGCTATTCATCTTGTGCACAATCTCATTGGTCTGCTCAATCATCGGCAGCTGGTCGTCGCCGACGGGGACGCACTCGGCTTTGAACGCAGTGATGTCCGCCGCCTGGCTGATGGGGTAGGCCATAAAACCAACCGGCAGCGAGCGGGCAAAGCCTTTCTGCGCAATCTCGTTTTTCACCGTCGGGTTACGCTCGACACGGGCGACGGTGACGATGTTCATATACAACATTGTCAGCTCGGCGAGAGCGGGCAGGGCGGACTGCAGGCAGAGTGTCGTCAGGTTCGGGTCGATGCCGGCGGCGAGGTAGTCGGCGAGCACTTCAGGGATGTTGTCGCGGATTTTTTGCGGGTTGCTGCCGTTGTCGGTCAGCCCCTGCAGGTCGGCAATCAATACATACTGGTTATGCGTCTGCTGTAGCGCCACGCGCTGGCGCAGCGAACCGACGAAATGGCCCAGGTGCAGCGGGCCGGTTGGGCGGTCGCCGGTGAGGATGGTTTGAACGTTCATAAAGACTCCTTAATGTGCAAGTGCCGAAAGGGGTCTTAGAAATGTAAAAGCCGCCTTTCGGCGGCTATCTGAAAATGGGGAAAACTACTCCGTGCCGCCTTTAAGAAGGCAGCCACCAGCGGTTTACGGTGAGCACGGCGTGGTTTATGTTCATGAAGTTACCGTACCACGTCTGGCGCAAAAAACAAAAGGGCACGTCATGCTGCAATCACTCAACCATCTGACCCTCGCGGTCAGCGACCTGCAAAAAAGCGTTACCTTCTGGCACGAGCTGCTGGGGCTGACGCTGCACGCCCGCTGGAATACCGGGGCCTATCTTACCTGCGGCGATCTGTGGGTCTGCCTGTCGTACGACGAGGCGCGCCAGTATGTGCCGCCGCAGGAGAGCGACTATACCCACTACGCGTTTACCGTGGCGGCGGAAGATTTTGAGCCGTTCTCGCACAAGCTGGAGCAGGCGGGCGTTACCGTCTGGAAGCAAAACAAAAGCGAGGGGGCATCGTTCTATTTTCTCGACCCGGACGGGCACAAGCTGGAACTGCACGTGGGCAGCCTCGCCGCGCGGCTGGCGGCGTGCCGGGAGAAACCCTATGCCGGAATGGTCTTCACCTCAGACGAGGCTTGATGTCCGTACCTTCAGCCTGCCCGCCAGCGTCACGTGGGTGGCGGCATCTTCCTGATTGCACAGGTACTCCACCGCCAGCCGTCCCAGTTCGCTGTAGGGAAGCTGGATACTGGTCAGCGGTGGGGTGAGTTGCTCGGAGATCTTCTGGTCGTCGTAGCCCGCCAGCAGCATATCCTGCGGGATGCGCACGCCGTTTACCGCCAGCGCCTGATAGCAGCCGATCGCCAGCCAGTCGCTGGCGCAGAAGATGGCGTCCGGGCGTTCGTCCAGCGCCAGCAGAGAGGTGGTGGCGGTAAAGGATTCGCTGAACTGCCAGTTGGTCTGGCGCACCAGACTCTCGTCACAGGCTAAACCGGCCTGCTGTAAGGCGGCCTGATAGCCGGCCAGCCGCTGGCGGGAGGCCTCCATCCAGCTCTCGCCGGTGATGTGGGCGATACGCGTAGCACCGCAGGCGATCAGGTGTTTGGTCACCTGGAAGGCGTTGGCGTAGTCGTCCGGAATAAACGACGGCAGCAGCGGCGAGCCGGGATCGCGCTGATTGAGCAGCACCAGTGGAATGCGGGTGCAGTCCTGAAAAGCGGTCATGTCGACAAGGGTGGTAACGGGGGAGGCGAGGATAATCCCCACGCAGTTGCGCTTCTCCAGCTGGCGGATAATGTTCAGCGCCAGCTCTACGTCATCACCGTAGTCGTACACCGTCAGCAGCGCTTCGTTGCGCCATGCGGCTTCCCGCGCCTGGCTGATGGCATCGATAAAGGGATCAAAGCTTTGCAGGGAACTTACCAGCAGGGCGATTTCCTCCTGGTTGCGCGGGGCGTGAATGGCAGGCAGGCGGTCATAACCGAGCTCGGTCGCCACGCCGATCACCCGCTGGCGGGTCTCGTCGCTGAGCTTGATGTTACGGGACTGGTTGAGCACCAGCGATACCGTCGCCTGCGACACCCCCGCCGCCCGCGCAATATCGTTCATCGTGACTTTTGTTTTTCGCTTCATCCGTCCTCTCCCTCTCGCGACACCGCATCATACCCTAACTGTTCGCTTACGCGCCGTCGATCACGTTTCTTATTCGCGCCTGCATGAACTTTGTGAAGGCTGTCGCTTTTCGGAGCGTCATGAATTGCGCATTTATCCCGCAACTAATATTTATTAGCTAAATATTATCAGTAAGAGGACGCGTAATGAAAGAGCAGTGGAGCAGGGAGCAGGCACAGGCGTGGTATGAACAAAAAGGCTGGCTGTGTGGGTTTAACTATTTACCGTCGACGGCGGTGAACTGGACCGATATCTGGCAGGAAGAGACCTTCGATGCCGATACCATTGACCGCGAACTGGGCTGGGCGGCGGAGGCGGGCTACAACACCCTGCGCATCAACCTGCCGTTTATTGTCTGGGAACACGACCGCGACGGCCTGATGGCGCGCATCGACGCGTTTCTGGCGATGGCCGACAGCCACGGGTTCAGCACCATGCTGACCCTGATGGACGACTGCGGTTTCTCCGGCGATGAACCGTATCTGGGGCCGCAAAAACCGCCGGTACCGGGCAAGCACAACAGCCAGGCGGCAGCGAGCCCGGGGCGCGATAAAGTCTGCAATCCCGACTGCTGGCCGCAGATTGAGCGCTATATCCGCGACGTTATTCGCCAGTTCCGCGACGATGAGCGCGTACTGCTATGGGATCTGTATAACGAGCCGGGCAACCGCGGCATTTTTGCGACCGGTACGCAGGAGGTGCAGTACGACGCGAAGCTGGAGGCCTGCGCGCATGAGCTGATGAAGCTGGCGTTCCGGTGGGTGCGTGAAGAGGATCCCACTCAGCCGCTCACCGTCTGCGCGTGGCGTCTGCCGGCGGAAGAGGAGGGCGAGACGTTTTATCAGCATCCGCTGGATCAAACCGCGCTGGCGCTATCCGACGTGGTGAGCTTCCACGCTTACACCAACACCGGACGCATGACCGCGATTATCCAGCAGCTGCAGGCGCTTGGGCGGCCAATCTTCTGCACCGAATGGCTGGCCCGCCACGTGGGCAGCACCCTCGAGGAGCAGCTCCCGCTGATGTACACGGCGAAGGTCGCGCCGTATCAATGGGGGCTGGTGCGCGGTAAAACCCAGACGTGGCTGCCGTGGCCGGTGGTGATGAAGGAGTCTACGGACTACTGCCGCCTCTGGTTCCACGACGTCTTTGAGGAGAACGGTATCCCGTTCTCGCGCAGTGAAATGGCCTTAATGAAGAAGCTCCGTAAGATCGCCCCGAAAGCGCAGGGCTAATAATATCGACCCGGCGGTCTGCCGCCGGGCAACCAGGTACGCACTATGGCAATGACAATGAAAATACCGTCTCGCGAGTTGTGGTCTTATTTTGGTTATGGATTAGGTCAGTGTTTTAGCTTTGGTTTAGTGGGTTCGTTTATTAACTATTTTTACACCGACGTGCTCGGGATTTCGGCGCTGGCGGCGAGTACCATCTTCCTGATTGCCCGCGCGTGGGATGCGGTTCACGACCCGCTATTTGCCAGCATAATGGACACCATTAACACCCGGTTCGGCAAGTTTCGCCACTTTTTGCTGATCGCCCCGTTACTCATTACCGGCGTCACGCTGCTGTCGTTCTATAAAATCGAAGCGGACATGACCACCAAAATTCTCTACGCCGGGGTGACGTACATTCTGTGGGGAACGCTGTACGCCATCTCTGATATCCCGTTCTGGTCGATGTCGTCGGTGATGACTAACGACTCCGGGCAGCGCACCCGCGCGGTGACGGCGGCCATGCTGGGGGTTAACGCCGGGATCGCCTGCGCCAATATTTTCTTTCCGAAACTGGCGGCGTTCTTCGCCCAGTACAGCAACGACAAAGGCTATTTTATGGCGGCGCTGGTGATGATGCTGGTCGGCCTGCCGCTGATGCTCAACGGCTTTATGCAGATTAAGGAGCGTGTGCCGCCGAGTCCGGAAAAGGTGACGATACGTGACACTTTTCATAACCTGCGCCAGAACAAGCCGCTGTTTATCGTGCTGCTGTCGTTCTTCTTCTGCGTGTTCCATAACGTGGCCGGCGGCCTCTACATCTACTTCTTTATCAACAATATGGGTGACGGCAGTCTGCAGATGGCGATCGGCGTGATGGGGATTATGGCGGCGGTGGTGTGTCTCGTCGCCCCGATGCTGACGCGCAGGATGCAGAAGCGGAAGCTGTTTATGATCCTCTGCGGACTGGATGTCGCGGTACGCGTGGTGATGTGGTTTGTGGGCTATCAGCAGACGGCGATGCTGTTTATCCTGCTTGGCCTGAGTACGCTGTTTGTGATGATGTCCAACATTCTCACCTCGTCGATGATTGCCGACACCATTGAGTATGCGGAGTACCACACCCACAAGCGCTGTGCGGCGATCACCTTCTCCGGACAGACCTTTACCGGCAAGATGTCGGTGGCGGTCGGCGGTGGGTTAATCGGCGTGTTTTTGACGATGATCGGCTATGTCCCGCAGGCGCAAACCCAGAGTGACGGCGTGCTGTCGGGGCTGTTCTTTGGTATCTGTCTGCTGCCCGCCATCGGCTCGCTGATCCGGCTTGGGTTTATGTCGCGCTTTACCTTTACCGAGGAGAAGCATGCGGAGATTTGTCGGTTACTGGCGGAACGTCAGCACGAGAAAGCGCAGCAACGTGAGGGCGAGGAAAATCTGGCGCGCCCGGCCACGGTGAATTAAACATTAACGCCTGCATGGCAGGCGTTATGTCTTTTACTCTCCTGTGAGCTCAATCCGGTTGCCGTCCGGGTCCGCAATCACCGCTTCATAAAACCCATCCCCGGTCTTGCGGGGGGCGCTGAGCAGGGTGCCGTTTGACTGCGCCTGCGCCGCCATACGGTCCACTTCAGCCTGGCTGCCGACGTGAATGGCGATATGCGCCCAGCCAATAAACTCCGGATGAGCCGGGGCGTCGGGCAGGTCCGGCACCGTCATCAGTTCAAGGGTTGGCCCGCCATCCAGGGTAATAAAATGTGACGCAAAGCCCGGGCGATTTTTGCTGAGGTAGCGTTCATTACGGCGTCCGCCAAAAACCGTTTCCCAGAACTGTACCTGTGCATCAAGGTGTCGGGTCCAGAGTGCAACATGGGCAATGTTCATTGTTATCCTCGCGGTGAGTGCTGATTGACAGAGCTCGCGCAGTGCAACATTATGCGCTTTGATGCTCGGTTTTGTTATTTTAAAGGACTTATAATGCTCGATTATGCTGCTTTTCCGGAGCAACGACAAGTGCTGATCCGTCAGATCCTTCAGGAGAGCGGAAGGGTGGTGTGCACCGAACTGGCGACACAAATGAAGGTCTCCGAGCACACCATTCGCCGTGATTTACATGAGCTTAGCAAAGAGGGCTTCTGTAAAAAGGTCTACGGTGGCGCGGTACTTCAGCTGCCGGATGCGGGGATATTTAGCCGCCGCGAGCAGGAAAACAGTGCACAAAAAACCACAATCGCGCAGAAAGCGGCAACGCTGATCAAAGCAGGTGGCTGTATCTTTATGGATACGGGCACCACCAACCTGGCGCTGGCGAAAGCCCTTCCTGCCGAACTCAGCGTGACGGTGGTGACCAACTCCCCGGCCATCGCGACCGCGCTGCTGCAACATCCGCTGTGTGAGGTGATCATCACTGGCGGGCAGATCCAGCGGGCGTCCGGCGCGACGGTGGGTGCCACGGCTGCAAGCCAGCTTGAGGGGATTATCTTTGATCAGGCCTTTATCGGTGGCTGTGCGATGGATCCTGAGATGGGGCTGACCGGCTTTGATTTTGCCGACTGTGCGTTCAAAAAAGCGGTGATCGCCCAGAGCAACCAGACCATCGTGGCGTTGACTGCTGACAAGCTTCCCGGCGTGGCGCGCTTTGTCGTGGCAAAGAGCCGGGACATTGATGTGCTGGTGGTGGACGCGAATATTAAACAGGACGTTATCGACGCGTTTGCGGCGCAGGATGTTCGCATTGTGTGCGCCTGAGGACTTTGACCGGTAAAACAGGCTACACTCTGGTTTTGAGCGCTAAATGCTGAGGACATAACAATGCACTACACACTGAAAGAAGGCGATAAGGATAAAGCGGAAGGGTCAAACGGCGCGGGCGCGCTGCAGCAAAAACTGCTCGAGTCCCGCTCGATTGTTATCTCCGGTGAGATCAACCAGGAACTGGCGCAAAAAGTCATTACCCAACTGATCCTGCTGCAAAGCGTGAGCAACGATCCGATCAAGCTGTACATCAACAGCCAGGGTGGCCACGTGGAAGCGGGTGATACCATCCATGACTTCATCAAGTTCATCCGTCCGGACGTACACATCATCGGCACCGGCTGGGTGGCGAGCGCCGGGATCACCATCTTCCTGGCGGCGAAAAAAGAACATCGCTACTCTCTGCCCAACACCCGCTTTATGATCCACCAGCCGCTGGGTGGCGTGCGTGGTCAGGCGACGGATATTGAGATTGAAGCGCGCGAGATCATCCGCATGCTGGATCGCGTGAACAAGCTGATTGCTGACGCCACCGGCCAGCCGCTGGAAAAAGTGAAAAAAGACACCGACCGCAACTTCTGGATGTCTCCGGCAGAAGCGCTGGACTACGGCATTGTGGGTAAACTGATTACGCATTATGACGATCTGAAGCTGGATTGATCCCTCAGGGCCGGACGTTTGCGCCGGCCTTCTCCTCTCGTTTGACCCATGACAAGTTCCCCCTTGACCGTCTCCCCTATAATCGCGCCTGTTTACCCTCTCACTGGTGCTACCCATGGCGTATCAACTGAACCTGAACTGGCCGGAATTTCTTGAAAAATACTGGCAGAAACAACCCGTAGTGCTGAAAAATGCCTTCCCTGATTTTGTCGACCCGATTACCCCGGACGAACTGGCAGGGCTGGCGATGGAGCCTGAAGTCGATAGCCGTCTGGTCAGCCATTCCAACGGTAAATGGCAGGCCAGCAATGGTCCGTTTGAGCACTTTGATGGCCTGGGTGAAACCGGCTGGTCGCTGCTGGCGCAGGCGGTAAACCACTGGCACATGCCTGCCGCGGAGCTGGTGCGCCCGTTCCGCGTCTTGCCAGACTGGCGTCTGGATGACCTGATGATCTCCTTCTCTGTCCCTGGCGGCGGCGTGGGCCCGCATATCGATCAGTACGATGTGTTTATCATTCAGGGGATGGGAAGCCGCCGCTGGCGCGTGGGTGACAAGCTGCCAATGCGCCAGTTCTGCCCGCATCCGGCACTGCTGCACGTTGATCCGTTTGAGCCGATCATCGACGAAGATCTGGCCCCGGGCGATATCCTCTACATTCCACCTGGCTTCCCGCACGACGGCTTTACCCACGAAACGGCGCTCAACTACTCCGTCGGTTTCCGTGGTCCGAACGGTCGCGATCTGATCAGCAGCTTTGCCGATTACGCGCTGGAAAACGATCTGGGCGGCGAGCACTACAGCGATCCGGATCTGACCTGCCGCGAACATCCAGGACGCGTGGAACAGTACGAGCTGGATCGTATTCGCCAGATGATGATCGACATGATCAGCAAGCCTGATGATTTCACGAAATGGTTCGGTAGCTTTGTCTCGACGCCGCGCCATGAGCTGGATATTGCCACCGCAGAACCGCCGTACACGGCAGAAGAAGTGCGTGATGCATTGCAGGGTGGCGAAACGCTGTCTCGCCTGAGCGGTCTGCGCGTGTTGAATATCAACGGCAGCGTCTTCATCAACAGCGAACTGCTGGAAACGGTAGATGCGAAGGCTGCGGACGTGCTGTGTCGCTACACGGAACTCGGCCAGGCTGAGCTGGGCGAGGCGCTGAACAATCCGGCGTTTATTGACGAACTGACCGGACTGATTAACCAGGGCTACTGGTTCTTCGACGAGTAACGGCTGGCGGCGTTTAGCCAGGCTAAACGCCGCCTCGTTCAGACCAGCATATTACAGGCTTTCCAGTAATTCAGGAGCCGCTCATCGTCGCGCTCCTTCTCTGCTTTTGTTTTCATTGCCTGCGCCAGATTTTCACGCGACAGCTCGTGGCCTTTTTGCACAATGTCTAAAACCGCTTCACCAAGAGCCAGTGAAATTTCTGTACGATTATTACGAATATTACGAATCGTCATTAATGCCTCCTCGTTGGTTGCGATAATGTAATTATGAAATAAAAAATAAACGTCGAGAATAATTCATCTTATTCTTATTTTTTCATTATGCTTCGCTATGCCTCGCGGTAGCCATAATATCCTGTTGTGTCAATGATGTTTCAAAATGCTAATAAGCGCCCGCAAGCCAAATTTATGCGCTACAGTTAATCCCGTGCAACGGCCAAATAACCAAAACGGGAGAATTATTATGGTAGATAAAAACGCAATTATGGATCACGCTCAGGTTGTCGCCAGCTGCGGAACACACGTCGGTGTTGTGGACCATCTGGATGGCGAGCGTATAAAGCTTGCGAAAAGCGATCCGGAATCCGGTGGGAAGCACCACTTTATACCGCTCGGTTGGGTGGACAAAGTGGATGATAATAAAGTTGTCCTGACCAAAAACCATAAAGAGGTTTTTGCTGAGTGGCAGCAAGCATAAATATATCTCTTTAACTGGAATATATTTCTTCGCTCCGGCTCAGACCGGAGCGTAATACGTTTTATGCCCAGTGATTGCTGCCACCACCAATGAATGGTACTGTTTCGTTTGTCCTTTCCCCGATGCAGGCACCGTCATATGCTCCAGCGTGAAAATAGATCAGCGAAACGCCTGTTTTTTGTTGAGGATTTTCAGATATTCGGTGAACGCTACGGCATCGACTACCGGTTCCCGCAGTTAAAAAATGCGCAGGTCAACAACCGCGCCGTGCTGCAGGGGAATGTGGAAGAGATGACGCTTTCATCCGGCATTTCACTGACCCACTCCAACGTTCGCGTTTTACAACCTTACGAAACCACCTCTCGCCATAGCAGCCCACTCTATATGCTGGTGGTGCTGGAAGGCGGCGTCACGATCGCGCTCAATGGCGTTGAATATGTCGTACGATCCGGCATGGCCTTCAGCTCCCGCCTGAGTGAAGAGCAGATAATGTGCGCGCGTCACGATGCCGACAGCACGCTGAAAACGCTCTCGTTTGGTCTATTCCCACACGATGCCAGGCGCGAGACCCTGCTTGAGTCGCTGCTCCAGGAATGGCAAAGCCTGAATGCGCCCACCCTGGTCTGGCACGTTCCTGAGTTTGTCCTTGCGGGGATCCAGCATGCTCAGCAGCAGGGTCTAAGCGCGTTATCCCGTCAGCTGTTGCTGGAAGGGCTGATGTATCAGCTTCTGGGCCAGGGTTTGGCGCAGCGCCAGCAATCCTTCCCGTGCCGGCCTGAGCATGCGCGTCTTGAACGCGTGCGCAGCAGGCTGGAACAGTCTCCGGAGCAGGATCATACTCTTGCGCAGCTGGCCGCCCTCGCCGCCATGAGCCCGAGCAGCCTGCGCAGCAAGTTTCGTCAACGCTACGGCTGTACCCTTTTCGATTACCTGCGTGAATGTCGGCTCGCGCTGGCGCGTCGCTATCTGCTTGAAGGCTACAGCGTGCAGCAGGCGGCGTGGATGTGTGGCTATCAGCACGCCACCAATTTCGCTACCGCGTTTCGTCGCCATTACGGTATTGCACCGGGCGACGTGCGCAAACGCCGCTAACCTACTTTCTCTCTTCGCGCGAACGCAACCCGTGCGGTTTAGCACCGCGCATACGTATCCTGGCGGCGCGCATAGCTGTTTGCCCTCTCAAAAAGGTAATAATTCTTATTAACAATAAGAAATACCTTTGGAGAGGGTTATGTTTGCTAAGTCACGTCTGGCACTGCTGGTGGGATGGGTTACCGGTAGCGTCGCTTTTCCTTTACTGGCGCAGGATGCCCAAAAAACGGACACCGTTGTGGTCACGTCGCAGATGCAATCTGCTGCCACCAAGCTTGAAACGCCGGATATAGAGACTCCGCAGTCGGTCTCTATCGTTACCCGCGAGCAGTTTGAAGAGCAGGGCGCGACCAGCGTGCGCCAGGCGGTGAGTTACACGCCGGGGGTTTACAGCAACCAGATTGGCGCGTCAAACCGCTTCGACTACATGGTGCTGCGCGGTTTCTCCGACGGCAGTCTGGATAATGTCTACCTCGACGGCCTGAAGATGATGGGAGACACCAACTCTCACAGCTCGCTGGTGGTGGATCCCTGGTTCCTCGACAATATCGAGGTGGTGCGTGGCCCGGCCTCCGTGCTGTACGGCCGTTCATCGCCGGGCGGTATCGTGGCGCTGACCTCCCGCAAGCCGTCGTTCGATCCGGGCGGGGAGATTAAGCTATTTGCCGGGAACAATAACCAGCGCGGGGCGATGTTCGACGTTACCGGTCCGGTCGATGATAACGACCGCGTGGCGGTGCGCCTCAGCGGTATGACCCGCTATGCCGATTCCCAGTTTGATCCGCTGAAGGAAGAGCGCTACGCGCTGATGCCGAGCCTGACCTGGCGCATCACTGATAACACACGTCTGGATCTGATGGCCTATCTGCACCGCGATCCGGAAGGGGGGAGCCACTCCGGCCTGCCTTATGACGGCACCGTGGTGCCACATAACGGTAAGAAAATCACCAACACCTTCTTTGAAGGTGAGGATGATTACGACAAGTACGATCGTCGGGAAAACATGGTGGGCTACAACATTGAGCACATGTTCGACAGCGGCTGGACGGTGCGCCAGAAGCTGCGCTATCTGCACACCAAAGTGGAGCTGAATCAGGTATATGCCGCGGGCTGGCTGAACGATACCGAGCTCAACCGCGGCTATTCCGGTTCTGACGAGAAGATGAATGCCATCACGCTGGATAACCAGGTCGACGGCAGTTTCGATACCGGGGCAGTTAACCACCGCGTGCTGATTGGCCTGGATTATCAGGACCGTACCAATAACGTGACCGGCTACTACGGCGGTTTCCCGCCCATCGACGCGTTCCACCCGGTTTACGGTGCGAAACCGGATTACATCACCCAGTACAGCAAGGAAAAACATAAGCTGCGCCAGACCGGGTACTACCTGCAGGATCAGATGTCCATTGACCGCTGGCGCCTGACGCTGGGCGGGCGTTATGACCAGGTAAGCGTGTCGAACGTTGATAACGTTAACCATACCCGCAGCGACCTGGATAAGAACAACGTCAGCAGCCGCGCGGCGTTGCTGTATCTGTTTGATAACGGTGTCGCGCCGTACGTCAGCTACTCCACGGCCTTTACGCCGACCAGTTTCGCCGATGAGCAGGGCAACATTCTGGACCCGATGAAAGGCAAGCAGTGGGAAGCGGGCGTGAAGTATGAACCCGAGGGGATGAACAGCCAGTTCAGCGCCTCGGTGTTCCGCATCAACCAGAAGAATATCGCCACCAAAGAGGAGCCGACCGATCCGTACCGTTCCATCGGTGAAATCGAGTCCGAGGGCGTTGAGCTGGAAGCGGTGGGTCAACTGACCGACAGCCTGCGCATGCAGGCGGCGTACACCTATACCGACATTCGCTACAAGAAGAGCAGCCCGGAAGAGGAGGGCAAGCGCGCCGTCTATGCGCCGCGGAATATGGCCAGTGCCTGGCTCAGCTACGACGTGAAAACGGGCCCGCTGGACGGCCTGACCGTCGGCTCCGGCGTTCGTTACGTCAACGGCATTACCAGCGATCGCCAGAACACCCATACGCTGCCGTCGTATACGCTGGTGGATATGGTGGTGGGGTATGACCTGTCGAAGGTGGGGCTCACGGGCATGAGCGCGCAGCTGAACGTCAATAATCTGACCGATAAACGCTATGTGGCGGCGTGTAACTCGCTCTCCTACTGCTATTTCGGCGCGGAACGCAGTATCGTTGGCAGCGTTTCATGGACGTTTTGAGTCGGTGACAGTGCCGGGCGGCGGTGACGCCTTGCCCGGCCTGGTGGAGGAGGGCATCAGGCCGCACTACTCCTCCATCGCAATCACAATTGCCTCACCCATCTTCTTCAGCGCCTCACGATGCTTCTCCGTTGGCGGTAACGCAACGTTGATCCGCAGGCAGTTGCGGTACTTGCCGGACGCAGAGAACAGCGACCCGGCTGCTGCCTGGATCTTCAGCCGGCACAGCTGCTTGCTGACGCACACCATGTCGACGTTTTCCGGTAACTCCACCCACAGCAAAAAACTGCCCTGCGGACGCGTCACGCAGATCTCCGCCGGGAAGTACTGCCGCACCCAGCAGGTATAGGTTTCCATATTCTGCTGATAAATCTGGCGCATACGGCGAACGTGACGATGATAATGGCCGTCGCGAATAAACGCCGCCACCGCCATCTGCGTTCCCGGCACGTTAAAGCCGCCTGCAGCGTATTTCATGTGCATCACCCGGTCGTAATAGCGCCCCGGCACAATCCAGCCGACGCGCAGGCCCGGTGCCACGGTCTTGGTAAACGAGCTGCACAGGAGCACGCGGCCATCAATGTCCATGGAGTGAATGGTGCGCGGGCGCGGGTATTCCGCCGCCAGCTCGCCGTAAATATCATCCTCCACGATCACGATATCGTGCCGCTGGGCGAGAGCCAGCACCTGCTTCTTCCGCGCTTCCGGCATGATAAAACCCAGCGGGTTATTGCAGTTGGGCACCAGGATCACCGCTTTAATGGGCCACTGCTCCAGCGCCAGCTCTAACGCTTCAATGCTGATCCCGGTTTCGGGATCGGTGGGAATTTCGATGGCTTTGATGTTGAACCCGCGCAGCATCTGCATGGTGCCGTGAAACGACGGGGATTCCACGGCCACAATATCGCCCGGTTTGCATATCGAGAGCAGGGCAATCGACAGCGCGCCGTGGCAGCCATTGGTGATGACAATCTCATTCGCGGCCACGGTAGAGCCGCCGTCCAGCATCAGCCGTGCGATCTGCTCGCGCAGCTCGAGCCGACCGTCGAGCACGTCATAGCTCAGCATCTCGCCCGGATTGTGCTGCGCGATGCGGCTCATTTCACGCCACAGCGGTTTCAGGCTCGGTTGATTGACGTCCGGCGAGCCGCCGCCAAAGGAGATCATCTCTTTGTCGGCACGGGCATCCAGCAGCATCATCACTTCATCCCACTGGGTGACGTCTACCGGACGCTGCACCGGACGCGTCATTGCCGGTACGGGCGGCATGGCCTTACGTTGCGAGACAAAATAGCCGGAGCGTGGCTGAGGCGTGATCAGCTGCAGATTTTCGAGGATCTGGTAGGCCTGCTGTATGGTGCTGATGCTAACGCCATGCTCCTGGCTCAGCGCGCGCACCGACGGCAGGCGTTCACCGCTGCGATACAGCCCTTGTTGAATGCGTTCCGCCAGAAGATTGGCGAGATGTTGGTAGCGCGTCATGCTGTATCCTTTGTTTTCACCATACAGATTGTAAAACCAGTACAGATTGCCGCAAAAAACGGCATGCAGATACAGTTTTAGCGGATCTGTATGTTAAACAAAAGATGTTTTTGAATCTGTATTGTACGACCTGAATTCCACGATGATAACGCTACTGGCACAGTGAGGAGAGCATCATGGAATTTTACGAGAACCGTTCAAAACGTCCGTTTATTGTTTTTGTCTGGATCGGCAAAACGCTACGCAATTGGTACCGTATTCACCGCACACGTCGCATCCTGAGCAAGATGAGTGACGAGCAGCTCAAGGATGTCGGGTTGTCGCGCTATGATGTGTAAGCAGGCAGGGTCGGCGCTGGCCGGGTAAGGAGAAACCCCTACCCGGCGCAACGGAGAGATTATTCGACTGATTTCACCGCGGTGTTTTCAGCGATGCGGCGCAGATATTCGTTATTCTTAAACGCAACCATGATCAGTTCGAACGTCACGCGACAGCCGATCAGGCTGAAAATCATCCCGATAAATCCGGTGATCAGATGATCGGTAAACATGGAATACACGCCGGCAATCAAAATCACCAGCATGACGATCCAGTAGAAGAAGACCAGCACGCGTGGCGTTAATAAGTAGTCAAATCCCAGAATGGCTTTCATTTTCTTTTCCTTAGAAATATAAAAAAGGCTCAAGATTGTATCTTTATCACGTTCTTTTATGGCGTGGATAGCTATCTGATTTCAGAGTAGTAATTCCAGCGTTTCTTGTTTTGGCCTTTCAAGTAGTGCCACCGCCTCCTGATACGTGCGCACGTTGTTATAGCCCATCACCAGTCCGTACCGCTTGCCGGAGCCGCGATACCACTCCGAGAGCGCGTTAACCTGCAGCTGCTGCGCTTGCCAGCAGTGCGCGATTTCCCGGTCACAACTCCCCTTCGAAAGGAATGCCACGATGTGCATCCCACCGTCGTTTTGCTCGGTGAAAAACAGGTCGCCATACACCTCCTGTAAAGCCTTAATCATCCACTCCCGCCGGGTCTGATACAGGGCCCGCATCTTCTTAAGATGCCGGAAAAAATGGCCTTCGTTGAGAAAGGCGGTGAGGATCTTTTGCGTCAGCACCGGCTGGCCGCTGGTAACGATGTCCGCGCAGTCGGTAAACGCCCCGAGGGTGCTGGCGGGCATCACCACGTAGCCCATGCGCAGCGACGGCATAATGGTTTTGCTGAAGGTGCCCATAAAAATGACCCGGTCGTGCCGGTCGAGGCTTTTTAGCGACGGCAGCACCTTGCGGGTGTAGTGAAATTCCCCGTCGTAGTCATCCTCAATAATCCAGGCCTCGTTCTGACTCGCCCAGTCGAGAAGCTGTTGTTTACGCGGCAGAGAGAGGGTGACCGCCAGCGGGCTCTGGTGCGACGGGGTGACGATGGCGAAGCGGGCATCGCGATGGTGGCGCAGCAGGTATTCCGTATCGATCCCGGCGCGATCGACCGGCACGGTGTGCAGGCGCGGCACGATCCGCTTGAGCAACTGCTGGCCCATAAAGTAGCCCGGATCTTCAAACACCACCTTGTCGCTGCGGCTGGCCAGCGTATCGAGGATCAGGCGCAGGCTACCGCTGTAGCCGCTGGTGATCAGCACCTGCTCGGCAGTGCATGCGAGCCCGCGTGAAATATTAAGGTAGCTGGCAATCGCCTGGCGCAGCGGATACCAGCCCAGCACGGGTGGATTCAGCATCTCTTCCTGGCGCATGGCGCGCGTCGCCTGGCCTGAAAGCAGCAGCCATTTTTTATAGGGAAAGCTGTCGAGGGAGGGAATGCCGGGGCGCAGAAAGCCTGCCCGTTCGCGCTGGCCGATCAGCGAGGCCGGAAGCGTGCCGGTGGTCTGCTCCGCTGGGGCGTGCTGCGCAGGCAGTAACAGGTCCGGATTGACCCGCGTGCCGCGTGCCCCCTGGCTTACCAGATACCCTTCGCCCGTCAGGATGGCGTAAGCGGTTTCAACGGTTTTGCGCGCCACCTTCAGCTCTTCCGCCAGCACGCGAATGGCGGGGACTTTGTCGCCAGGCTTTAGCACGCCACGCGTGATGTTGTCGCGATAGCGGGTATAAATAGCGTGATAGCCCGGTTTCATGTCCTACCTCGTTTGACGGTTTATGTATCTTTTTACTATGTCATTATCCGCGTAGATTGTCCTCATCGCATGACATATGCCGCACAAAAAAGAGGAAAGACAATGAGCACTCGCGTCAACCACCATAAGATCACACCTGCCCTCGCCAACGCGCTGTCCAACCTGAGCATGGAAGTGGCGAAAACCTCTCTCGACCCGGCGCTGAAGCACCTGATCGACATTCGTGTCTCACAGCTGAACGGCTGTACCTTCTGCCTGGATATGCACTCGAAAGAGGCCAAAATCGCCGGAGAACGCGAGCTGCGCCTGTACCATCTGGCGGCATGGCGCGAGTCCCCGCTGTTCAGCGCCCGTGAGAAAGCGGCGCTGGCCTTCGCCGAAGCGCTGACGCAAATTAGCGTGCATGGCGTGAGCGATGCGCTCTACCGCAGCGTGGCGGAGCACTTCTCGGACGTGGAGATTTCAGAGCTGAACTTTGCCATTGTGGCGATCAACGCCTGGAACCGTCTGGGGATCACGTCCCGCATGGCGCCGGGCTCGCTGGACGCGGCTTACGGGCTGAATAAAGCTAACCTCGAATAACCCCGCGCTCACGGATCATCGCCACCAGCGCCCGTAACCCTGGCGGGACGTGGCGATGCCCCGGATAGTACAAGCGCAGCCCGGCAAACGGCTGCGTCCAGTCGTTTAACACGCTCACCAGTTCCCCGCTTTCAAGCTCTTCCCGGATATACAGTTCCGGTAAAAACCCTATCCCTAATCCCGCCTTCACGGCCCGGATCGAGGCGAAGAGATCGGACGTGGCAAAGCGCGGCGGTACCGCCAGGGCGTACTGTTCCCCGCGACGCGCCAGCTCCCAGCGGTAGATCCCACCGTGCGCCATGCGCATACCGATCCCCTGATGTAAGAGCAGATCCTCCGGCGTGTGCGGCGTGCCGTGGCGGGCAAAGTAATCCGGCGTGGCGGTGACAAGCTGGCGGATCTCACCGGTCAGCGGCACGGCGATCATGTCCTGCGGCACGGATTCTTCAAGACGGATCCCGGCGTCGTAACCTTCTGCGACGATATCGATCATTCGCGCTTCGCTTAGCGTCTCGACGCGCATTTTCGGGTAGCGGATCATAAAGTCGATCAGCAATTGATCCAGAAAGAGCGCACCGATATGGTTCGGTACGTTTAAGCGCAGGGTGCCGGCAGGTTCGCCGGTATCACTGTGGATCTCTTCGCCGGCCTGGCGTATCGCCTGTAGGGCCGGGCCGATACGCGCCACGTAGCGCTGCCCGGCGTCGGTAAGCGCCACGCTGCGGGTGGTGCGGTTAAACAGGCGCGTCTCCAGGCGGCTCTCCAGCCCGGCGATAGCGTTACTTACCGCCGTGGCGGACATGCCCAGCTCCTGTGCCGCACCGCGAAAACTGCCGCGCCGCACCACCGCCATGACCACTTCCAGCTCTGTCAGACCTGAACGATGCATAGATTATCCTGAAAATCGAAACAACCCTTGCAGCATAGCGTGGATTATCGCAACGGAGAAGCCGTGCCAGACTGTGTCCATACAGCCTGAGGAGGTTTATATGCACAACATCGAACAGATCTTTATCAACGGAGAATTTGTTACCCCGCACGGCACCGAACGTTTTGATTTATACAATCCGGCGACGGCGCGGGTGATTGGCCAGGTTCGCCTGGCTGATGAGGTAGACGCTGAGCATGCCATCGCGGCCGCGAAAGCGGCATTTCCGGCATGGTCGCAAACCCCCCGACAGGAACGCATTGCCGCGCTGAAACGCATGCATGCCGCCGTGGCCGCCCGTCATGATGCGCTGCTGGACGCGGTGATTGAAGAGTACGGCGCGCCAGCCTCGCGCTCGGCGTGGATGGCCCGCTACCCGGCAGATGTCATTGCCCAGGCCATCGAGGCGCTGGAAGCCTTTGAGTTTGTGACTACGGCGGGGGCGGCAACGGTGCAGATGACGCCGCTTGGTGTCGCCGGGCTTATTACCCCGTGGAACAGCGACGCGGGGTTTATCTGCGGCAAACTGGCGGCTGCGCTCGCGGCGGGCTGCACGGCGGTGATTAAACCGAGCGAGATGAGCGCATTGCAAACCCGCATTGTCACCGAGGCGCTGCGCGATGCCGGGTTACCGCCGGGCGTGTTTAACATTGTCACCGGACGGGGCGATACGGTCGGTGAGACCCTCAGCCGCCATCCGGACGTGGCGAAAATTTCGTTTACCGGTTCGACCGTTACCGGCAAAGCGATACTGCGCAACGCGGCGGAGAGTGTTAAGCGAGTGACGCTGGAGTTAGGCGGTAAATCGCCGACGATCCTGCTTGATGATGTCGATTTGGCGCAGGCTATCCCGCTGGTGGTGCAGGCCGGGTTTATGAACAGCGGGCAGGCGTGCGTGGCCGGAACGCGCATTCTGGTACCGCAGTCGCGTAAGGCGGAAATCGAAACTGCGCTGGCGCAGGCCGTCGCGGCCGTGAAATCCGGCGATCCGCGCGATAACACGACAGAAATTGGCCCGATGGTCAGCGAAAAACAGTGGCTGCGGGTGCAGGGCTATATCCGTAAAGGTCTCGACGAGGGGGCAAACCTGCTGGTGGGGGGCGAAGGGCGTCCGGAAGGGACGCAGGACGGCTGGTTTGTGCGCCCGACGCTGTTTGCTGACGTCACAAATCAGATGGCGATTGCCCGGGAAGAGATCTTCGGCCCGGTACTGTGTGTGATCGCTTATCAGGACGAGGCCGAAGCCGTCGCCATTGCCAACGACACCGAGTATGGCCTGAGTGCGATGGTGCTGGGCAGGGATGTCGAACGTGCGCGTCGCGTGGCGCAGCAGATTGTCGCGGGCCGCGTGCTGGTGAACACGCTGGCCCATGAGCCTAAAGCGCCGTTTGGCGGGTTCAGGCACTCCGGCGTGGGGCGTGAGATGGGCGAGTGGGGGATCCGCGCGTTTATGGAGCCGAAGTCGATTCTGGGATAACCGTTTGTCGCCCTCCCGGGAAGAGGGCGACAATACTTCGCCCTTCACCGAAGCATCCGTATTTTCTTTCCTGCATGCTCTCCGCACCCTCACAACGGAGAGACAACCATGATTGCAGTCCTTTTCGAAGCCCAGGCCGTGCCTGCCCACCAGGCGCGTTACCTGCAGCTCGCAGCCGAACTCAAACCCCTGCTGGCAGATATCGACGGGTTTATTGATATCGAGCGTTTTCAGAGCCTGACCACCGACGGCAAAATTCTCTCCCTCTCCTGGTGGCGGGATGAAGAAGCGGTCCGCCGCTGGAAGCAGAACGTCTTTCATCAGGCGGCGCAGAGGGAGGGGCGGGAGGCCATCTTTACCTACTACCGCATTCGGGTGGCGCAGGTGGTGCGGGAATACGCCTCAGAAACCGGAGGGCATGCGGATGTATGACGTTCATGTGATTTTCGACGCTACGCCAGGGGAACTGGCGCGATTTGGCCAGCTGTTGGGGTGTAATGGTGTGGGGCTGGAGGGCGGCGGCGTGTTTGGTACCGAAGCCCATTTCCTGGTGGAAGAGGGCGAAAAAGCCCGTCGCGTGCTGCTTGAGGGCGGGTTTAACGTCCGGTCAGTCCGTAAACCGCTGATCAGAAAACTGCAGCAGGCGCGTCCCGGTGAGCTGGGCGAGATTGCCGCGGCGTTAGCGGCTCACGGTGTGTCTGTACTGACCCAGTACAGCGACCATGCGAATCACCTCATTCTGCTGACGGATAATGATAAGCTGGCGGCAGAGATCACCAGACCATGGGCAGTCCATGCTTAAGACCCGTTTACCCCCTGACAACAGCGCGCTGCTGGAGCAGGCCATGGCGGCAGTGGCCGCCGCCATGGCGGATCCGTCGCGTGTGAAAATGCTCTGTGCGCTGATGGATGGCAGGGCATGGACCGCCACCGAGCTGAGCGCGGCGGCGGATGTCGCCCCCTCCACCGCCAGCGGGCACCTGACCCGTCTGCTGGACGGAAAGCTGATTACCTGTCTGTCACAGGGGCGGCATCGCTATTACCGCCTGGCAGGACACGACGTGGCGGAGCTGGTCGAGCAGATGATGGGGCTGTCGTGGAGCCGCATCACCCCGCCGGAAACCACCGCCCCGAAAGCCCTGCGTGAAGCCCGCACCTGTTACGACCATCTGGCAGGGACGGTGGCCGTTCAAATCTATGATTTTATGCAGGCGCAGGACTGGCTGGAGACGGACGGGTCAGCCCTGACCGTGTATGGACGCGAACAGTTCCTGACGCTCGGTATTTCATTAAGCGCCAATCCGCGCCGTAAGGCCTGCTGTGCCTGTCTTGACTGGAGCGAGCGGCGGTTTCATCTGGGGGGCGAGGCGGGCGCGGCGCTCCTCGCGTACCTGGACAGCAACGGCTGGATCCAGCGGGTGGCGGGATATCGGGACGTGGTAGTCACCGCGTCGGGAAACGTTGCCATTAAAAAACGTTTTAGCCGCTAAATTCTCCGCGGTCTGATGCCCTTTCCCACCGGGAGAGGGCATTCGTTTTTCGCAATTCCTGCTCTTTTGTCTCTCGTTTCTTGATACTTACCCTGGTAACTATTACCTTGACCGCGTGTTACGAGAGGATATCCCATGCGTGAAGAAGAACTGTTTAGCCGCAGACCGATGGGGATGCGGATGGCCATGATCGTGCGTCAGTGGCGCGCCGTGATTGACGACGCCATTCTCGAGACCGGGTTAACCCAGTCGAGCTGGACGGTGATGATGCAGCTTCAACAGCTTGGGGATAACGTCTCGGTGAGTGAACTGGCGGAGGTGCAGGGTATTGAACTGCCGCCGCTGATGCGCACGCTGACACAGCTGGAAAAACAGGGTTACCTGTTACGCACCGTATCGCCTTATGACAAGCGTATCCGGCTACTCACGCTGACGCCGGAGGGGAACGCCGTACTCAGGACGCTCTCCCGGGTGATCGAGACATTTCAGGCGCGCGTATCGCAAAACATCGCGCCGGAACATCTCGATATTTTCAGCGCCACATTGAATCAAATCGCCTGCAATTTGCGGAAAATCCGCGAAGAAGATAACAAGACCGAAAAATAATGACTCCTGAACAAAAGTTTGCCCGCTGGGTAAGGGTAAGTATTGCCTCTTTCCTGCTGATGTTTGTCTACTTTGTCGTCGCGGACATCTGGATCCCGCTGACGCCGGACTCCACCGTCATGCGCGTGGTGACACCGGTTTCTCCGCGCGTCTCCGGCTACGTGGCGGCTGTCCATGTACACAACAACAGCCAGGTGAAGCGAGGCGACCTGCTGTTTGAGCTGGATGACACGCCGTTTCGCAATAAAGTGGAAGCAGCGCAAATCGCGCTGGAGCAGGCGCGACTTTCTAACGAACAGCTGGATGCGCAGATCGCGGCCGCACAGGCCAGCCTAAAAACCGCCGTGCTGACCGCGCGTAACGACAAGGTGACCTACGATCGTTATCAGAAACTCAGCACGCTGCAGAACGTGTCGCAGGCGGATCTGGATAAAGTCCGGACCACCTGGCAGAGCAGCGAGCAGTCCGTCAGTTCGCTGCAGGCGAACATCCGTAACCTGCGCATTCAGCGCGGTGAGCGGGAAGAACACCGCAACGTCACCCTGCAAAAATACCGCAACGCGCTGGATGAAGCGGAACTGAATCTTGGCTGGACGAAGGTTTACGCCCAGGCGGACGGCACGGTCAGTAACCTGCAGCTTAGCCCGGGTTATTACGCCTCCTCCGGCTCGGCCGCGCTGGCGCTGGTGAATAATCAGGCCGATATCGTGGCCGACTTCCGCGAGAAGAGCCTGCGCCATACCCATCAGGGAACCGATGCCGCCGTGGTGTTTGACGCCTTCCCGGGACACGTCTTCCGTGCGCATGTGACCAGCAGCGATGCGGGGATCCTCGCCGGACAGGAGGCGGTGAACGGCGAGCTGTCCGAGCCAGAAACCTCCAACCGGTGGGTTCGTGATGCCCAGCGTATGCGAATCCACGTGGCGCTGGACGAGGCGCTACCGAAGCAACTTCCGACCGGTGCGCGTGCCACCGTGCAGCTCTATAACAGCGAAGGGCCGTTTGCGCGCTTCTTCTCCGGGATGCAGATCCACCTGGTGAGCCTGCTGCACTATGTCTATTAACACTCTGGCGCGGGTGTTTACCCCGCACGGCAACATCGTCTATACGGCAAACGACTTTCGCCAGACCCTGCGCATCGTCTTTGCCGGCATGATTGCGCTGAGCATTTCGAGTTTTTACAACACTCACTACGGCGTGTTTTTCGTGGTCTACCCCATCATGCTGCTGTCACTGGTACCGGTCTTTAACCGCCACGTGGCGAAGCAATTTATCTTTAGCGCCTCGCTTAACTGCGTTGAAATGGTCATTATCATCGGCTATCTGTCGCAATGGCCGGTGATCATGACATTAGTCGTGTTCGCCCTGTACGTCATGCGTTTTCGCTTTATGAGTAAGGGACCGCTGTTTCTGTTTGGTTCGATGGGCGTGGTCTGCCAGAGCGTGATGCTCAACTTTATGAGCTATCCCACCACCGACTGGCATACGTTGCTGTTTTCCAATATCGAAGCGAGCGTTATGGCGGTGTGCCTGAGCGCGCTGATGAATTACCTGCTGCCGGACGTGGAGCCGCGCAAGCCGCCGCCGCTGATTGAAAAAGATGACGCCCGCGTGCGCCACGAGTCGCTGCTTTCCGGGACCGTTGCCACCCTGATTTTCGTCATCTTCCAGATAAGCGACCTGAGCGACTCACTTTCCGCGCTGATGGCCGGGGTATTGATTCTGTTTCCCATGCACTATCGCGGCGCGGTGATGAGTTCCCTCTGGCGCGTGGTCGGCGTGGTGCTGGGCTGCCTCTACATTCTGGTCGTCCAGCTTATCCTTTACGATCACAGCAGCCATATGCTGCTGATGATGCCGCTTATCGGCCTTGGGCTGGCATTTGGCGCGCGGCTGCATGTGATGGAGAAGGTCGGCGCCGGGGTCGGGTTTTCCAGCATCACCACCATCGGCATTATGTTCGGGCAGAACATGCACCCGGACAGCGACCTGGTGTTCAGCGATCTCTATCGCATTACCTCGGTGACCTTTGCGCTGGTGGCGACCCTGACAATGGTCTTCCTGGTGCATTTGATCCTCAATCGCTTTGCCCCTACGCGCTATGTGATCGCGCCGCCTGAGGCGAATTAATGCGCGAGCACGGCAGGCAATTGCGAGAGTAAAAACAGGATCAGGCCAATCGTCCCACCCACCAGCGTGCCGTTCACACGGATGAACTGCAGGTCTTTGCCGATGTTAAGCTCAATCTGGCGCGACATATCTTTGGCATCCCAGCTCTTGACCGTGTCGCTGATATGTCGCGTGAGGAACGCGGCAAAATCCGGTGCCACGCGGTGCGCCGCCTGCTCCAGATGCTCGTTCAGCGATGCCTGCAGGCTGGCATCGTTCGACAGCGTTTCACCAAACCACAGTCCGGCGTTGGCGATGCGCTGCCTGACGCGCGAGTCCTCGCTTTGCATATCCGCTTTCAGCCACTGACGCAGGTCGGCCCACATCTCGCCCAGATAACGGTTAAACGCCTCGTCGTTCTTCAGATAGTGCTTGATGTTATCGGCTTTGGCGGCCATTTCCGGATCGTTTTTCAGGTTGTCGATAAACTTCAGCGTGGCGCGGTCAAACGCCTGGCGGATCTGGTGCGTGCGGTCGTGGCTGATATCATCCAGCAGCGTATTCACCGCATTCGACACCATCTCCGCACTCTGATCGCCGAGCCACTCGGTAGGCAGCACCATGGCCTTGCGCGGATGCTCGGTCTTCAGCCAGTGCACAATCTGGTCGGCGATAAAGTCCCGCGTGCTGTCACGCTGGATAAGCGCGATCAGGCGGTTGATGATGGCGTCCAGCAGCACCTGATGGCGATTGTTCCGGGTCATGCTCTCCAGCATCACCGCGCTGGTTTCGGTGAAGTCGACCTTGTCGATGGCCTTGTGCACCGCCCGTTTGAGCAGCCGCTGAATGCGTCCGTCGTCGGTCAGTTCAAGAAAACCGCTCATTACCTGAATCAGATGCAGCCCGACGCGCCGGGCGTTGTCGGGCTGGCTGAACCAGGTGCCAATCATCTGTGCCGGTTCATAGCGGCGGATCAATGCCACCAGCGACTGGGTATCGAGAAACTTTTCCTGCACGAACTGACCCAGATTGTCGCCAATGCGGTCTTTGTTGCGCGGAATGATCGCCGTATGGCGTGAGATAAACGGGATAGGCACCCGGCGAAACAGCGCGACGACGGCAAACCAGTCCGCCAGTGCGCCGACCATCGCCGCCTCGGCAATGGCCTTTACGCCGCGCACCCAGAAGGTTTGCGGCAGGAACAGGGTGGTGATAAACGCCGCGGCGGCAATCAGCAGCAGCGACAGCGCCAGCAGCTTGGCGCGTTTAAGTTCAGCTATTTTTTCCATGGCTTAAGAATAGAGGGAGGCGGGAAGAAAATGCAAAAAACGCCACACGACCCACCCACCAAACGCCATCAGCACCACGCCAGCGGTTCGCTCAATCAGCCAGAGTGCACGGCTGAGCGTCCGCTGAACCACGGGCAAGCCCATCAGCGACACCAGTGCTAAATCCCAGACCAGCACCACCATTACCATCCAGACACCGCAGGTTGACTGCTGAAGCAGCGTGACATCCGGCCCTAACAGCGCCGTCATGAGCGCCAGATAAAAAAGCGCATTCTTCGGGTTTAACAGTGCCGAACCGAGCCCCAGCAGGATTTGCTTACGCAATGAGGGGCACCGCTGATGAGTCTCATTGAGCGCAAGCGTCTGCGGGCGGCTGCGCGCCAGCCGCGATCCAATCCAGAGCAGGTAGAGCGCGCCGGATAATTCGATAAGGGTGAACAGCCACGAAAACGTGCGCAGGGCGCTCCAGCCGATAATCACCAGCACAATATAGAGCGCGTTACCCGCGGCGATACCGAGGCACAACCCGGCACTGCCGCGCAGCCGGTAACGTGCGGCGTAACCGACCAGCAAAAAGAAATCCGGACCGGGGCTTAACAGGGCTACAAAATGCGCCAGCGCCAGGGCGAGAAAAGCGGAAGGGAAGAACAGTTCCATCGTGACCTCCAGAGCAAAAACGGAGATCACCTTACGGCGTTACGTATCCTGATTATTGTCTGATATTGATCGGCCCGTCGCGTACTGGCGAGGCGTGGCGGCCGTGTAGCTGACGAAGGTTTTATGGAAATGGCTCTGGTCGGCAAACCCGCTCTGGTAACCGACATCGGCGAGATCATCTCCCGCACGCAGTCGCGCTTTGGCGTATTCCACGCGAGAGATGCTGAGAAAGCGTCCTGGCGTCAGGCCGGTGTCCTGTTTAAAGGTGCGGATTAACGTCTCTTTGCGCAGTGAAAATCGCCGGGCAAGGTCGTCAAGGGAAGGCGGAGCGGTGAGGTTCGACAGAAACGCCTCTTGCACCTGCTGACTCAGTGAATGGGGCTTATCTGTGCGGCCTGTAGAGGGGGGAAGGGCGCAAAGCAGTGCGTTCAGGGAGGCCGCGGTCATGTTCTCAACCACTCCAAGATAGTGATTAAACAGCGTTTGGTCGCGAATGACCTGCAGTGCCAGCGAAAGGTCAGTGTCGATATACAGCATGTGGTAGCTGCGTGGCTGTCCCGCCACCGGGTTGCAGCTGTGGGGAGCATGCGCCGGGATGACGATGATGTCGCCAGGGGTCAGGATATACTCCCTGTCATGGACTGTGCAGCACGTCTGGCCTTCCAGGATCGCGCCAATAGAGAGCTGTGGGTGACAATGACGTTTATACGCCTGGGTGCTCTGCCAGGTGCTGCGCAGCTCGTGGCCGCAGGCGCGATGAAAGGTCTGGCGGATGTGTCGGGTCTCGGTCATGGGGGACTCCTGTCAGGAACGTTTTTTATACCATGCCCGCGCGACATGTTGCAGTACCACGCTAAGAACCTTCCGGATATACCCAACTTTACGTCCATCGCCAGTCATATTGTCTACCCTTAATACCCTAAGCGGTAAAACAAGGAGATTCGACATGGCTTACCAGACAGTAAATCCTGCCACAAACCAGCTCATCAAAGAATATCCCTCCCATACCGACGCGGATGTTGAAGCGGCGCTGAAGGCGGCCGATGCGCTTTACCATTCGGACTGGGCAAAAGGCGACATTAACCAGCGCCTGCCGGTACTGCGTAAACTTGCGGACCTCATCGACGAACGTACGGAGGATCTGGCCAGAATTGCCAGCAAGGAGATGGGTAAGCTCATTGAGCAGAGTCGCGGTGAAGTGAAACTGTGCGCGCAAATCGCCCGCTACTACGCGGATAATGCCCAACGGTTCCTCGCCCCGGTGAAGTACGACTCCGAACTCGGGGAAGCGTGGGTCGAGCACCACCCTATTGGCGTGCTGATGGCCGTTGAGCCGTGGAACTTCCCTTATTACCAGCTGATGCGTGTCCTCGCCCCGAACCTGGCGGCCGGTAACCCGGTGATCGCCAAACACGCCAGCATCGTGCCGCACTGTGCAGAGACGTTTGCACATCTGGTGCGTGAGGCCGGTGCACCGGAAGGGGCATGGACCAACCTGTTTATTTCGTCGGATCAGGTGGCGAACATCATCGCCGACGATCGTGTACAGGGTGCCGCGCTGACCGGTTCCGAAAAAGCGGGTAGCGTGGTCGCGGCGCAGGCGGCGAAGCACATCAAAAAATCGACCCTGGAGCTGGGCGGTAATGACGTCTTTGTGGTGCTGGATGATGCCGATCTGGAGAAGGCCGTGAAGACGGGCGTGAATGCCCGACTCAATAACGCCGGCCAGGTCTGTACGGCGGCGAAGCGTTTCATCGTGCATGAGAAGATTGCGGATGCCTTCCTCGCGAAATTCACCGAGGCATTTAAGCAGGTGAAGATTGGCGATCCGCTGGACGAGAGCACCACCCTGGGGCCGCTATCCTCTCAGGATGCGCTGGACACGTTGACCAGACAGGTCAACGAGGCGGTGAAAAACGGCGCGACACTGCATTACGGTGGCAAACCGGTGCAGCGTGACGGGTGCTTCTTTGAGCCGACGATCCTGACGCATATCTCGCGCGACAACCCGGCCTACTTTGAGGAGTTCTTCGGCCCGGTGGCGCAGATCTATGTGGTGAAAAATGATGACGAAGCGGTCGCACTGGCGAACGATTCCCACTATGGTCTGGGCGGCGCGGTGTTCAGCAAGGATATCGAGCGGGCGAAGAAAATGGCGTCGCGTATTGAGACCGGGATGGTGTATATCAACTGGCTCACCGATACCGCGCCAGAGCTGCCGTTTGGCGGCGTGAAGCGATCCGGTTACGGACGCGAACTGTCGGACCTGGGGATCAAAGAGTTTGTGAACCAGAAGCTGGTGGTGGTGCGTAAGTAACTCCGCGAATAAAAAACCTGCCATTCGGCAGGTTTTTTTTGGGGTTATTGCACTTCAATCTTGTCCCAGCCGCTTTTGAACATGCAGCTGTCGACTAAGGTATCCCGGCGATATTCATTCGCGTCTTCAACCGTGTAGCTCGTGGAAATATCCTTTTTCTTTTTCGATTTGTCCATTTTTTCCGAGCTCGAACCGGTCACAACATTGTCCGGGGGCAGATCAATCAGGGCCTGTGCTTCGCATTCCGTGAGCTTTTTATTCATCTCAGCGTCACTGACTCCCGGTTTCACCCATTTATACTGGACGCAACCGGTGAGCAGAAGCGTGATGCTCAGAACGCAAAGCGCGGTAATGCGGTGTTTCATCAGAAGGTGACTCCACCGCCTACATATGCGCCGTCGATCAGCGTGTGGCCAGGACGACCGTCTTTGCCGTCAACGCTTACGTGACGATAACCCACTTTCAGCGTCACAGGCGTGACTGGCGTCCAGCTCACACCGCCGTTGGCTTCCACGTAGTTTTTCACGCTGTTGTTCAGACCTTCTGGTGCGGCATACCCTTCGCCAAACACGTGGATGCTGTCCGTCAGCGCAACGTTAATACCGCCACCGATGGGGAATGCCACGCCGTTATCGCCTTTTTTCGGGCCAAGGTAGATTGCTTTGGCACCGGCATTCAGCATCACCGGGCCCACTTCCAGGTTGTAACCGGCGCCAACGCCACCTGTTTGCGTGCCGTCGTCAGTGTTTTTGAGCCAGTTGCTTTCAAGGTACACGCCGGATGAGGATTTACCCATTTCCAGATTAAGGTTAGTAAAGTTTTTACCTTGCTCAATCGTGCCGCCCATAGCCAGTGCGGAACCCGACAGGACGGTCAGAGCAGAAAGAAGAAGAACATTCATTTTTTTCATGTTTTATGCCTCGTCATTAATTTCATCTGAGGCCACCTTAACAAGCGATGTTTATGACTGCAAATGTGATTAAGGTCGTGTTTTTATGCTGTTTTTGTTAATGGCTGGCTTTTGAAATGTTGCTTTCATGTTTAGTTATCGCCGGGTCAATATGTATTGCCTGGACGTTTAGGACAGGTTTAGTTTTTTGACTAAATAGACACTGAACGAGACAGAGGATAACCGTTTGACATGAATTAATTGGCTTTCTAATAATTTCCAGAAACATTTCAAATTTTACACTTTGTGGTTTAGTTTTACATTTCTGGCGGTTCATGCGCCTGCAATTGCCTGCCCGCGTATCTCTGCGGTGTCATTTTCCTGACACGTTTGTTCTTTACGTTGTTGGCTTCACTTTCTGGATACTAACAATATGAAAAGAAAAATTATTCCTGTGCTTATCGGTTGTGCGCTCTCTTTCTCTGGCCTGGCGGCGCAGCCCACGGCCGAACACTATGTTGTCAGCTTCCCCGAAGGCACGCGCGTGAGCTACAGCGGCGCGTTTGCCGGTGCGTTCCCGAAGGGGCTCCCGGTCGGGATCGGCTCTGGCCTGCTGTTTACCGGTAAACAGGGCGATACCCTGACGTTTGCGACCGTGACCGATCGCGGTCCGAATGCGGATTCGCCGAAAGTGGGGAAAGACGAAGCCAAAATCTTTGTCACGCCCGATTTCGCTCCGCTGCTGATGACGATTCGCGTACAAAATGGCAAAGCGGAGGCCGTCGATGCGCGCCCTCTGCATGACGATAAAGGCGAGATCAACGGTCTGCCGCTGCAAAGCGGCGTGATTGGCTCGACCAATGAAGTGGCGTTCAGTGACACGTTAAAGGTGCTGAAGGGCGACAATCGCGGGCTGGATACGGAAGGTATCACGCCGGACGGTAAAGGCGGTTACTGGCTGTGCGACGAGTACGGTCCGTTCCTGATTAACGTCGACAGTAAAGGCAAGATCCTGGCGATTCACGGTCCGCAGGCGGCGGAAGGCGAGAAATCCATCGCGGGCGGCTTGCCGAATATTATTAAATGGCGTCAACCAAACCGGGGCTTTGAAGGCCTGACCCGTATGCCGGACGGGCGTATCATTGCCGCGGTGCAAAGCACGCTGGATATCGACGGTAAAAGCAAAAAACAGGCGCTGTTTACCCGCCTGGTGAGCTTCGACCCGGCGACCGGGAAAACCGCGATGTACGGTTATCCCATCGACAGCGCGGCCTACAGCAAAAACAGTGACGCCAAAATTGGCGATATTGTGGCGCTTGATAACCAGCAGCTGCTGCTGATTGAGCAGGGCAGCGATAAAAACGATGGCATGCGCAACCTCATCTACAAGGTGGACCTCAGCAAGGCGAGCGATCTGACACGCTTCGATAAGCCGGGCGAATACCCGGAGTTTGATGATGAGAAGACGCTGGCCCAGCGCGGCATTACGCTGGCGGCTAAAACCCAGGTCGTGGATTTGCGCGCGCTTGGCTGGCAGCAGGAAAAGGCCGAAGGGTTAGCGCTGATTGACAACAACACGCTGGCGGTCGCGAACGATAACGACTTTGGCGTGAAGGTGGCGATGGAAAATCCGGTCGAGGGCAAGAAGCTCAAGGACTATCGGGTGAATTCGCAAGGCGCGCTCACGATTGATGATAAACCGGTTGCGACCACCCTCGCCGTGAAGCCGCTGGCGAAGCCGGCGTCAGAAAGCGAACTGTGGATTGTGACGCTGCCCGACGCGCTGAAATAATCTCACAGCCCTCTCCTCAACTGCGGAGAGGGCTGCGTTCGTACGGTTATTTGCGCAGTGCTGCAAACGCTGTCCGGATCTCGTCTTCCGGCAGCTGTAGCCCAATAAACACCATGACGCTTCGCGGTGTTTCATCTCCCCACGGTCTGTCCCAGTCAGCGCTGTACAGCCGCTGTACGCCCTGGAACAGCAGGCGGTTCGGTTCGCCATCAATCCACAGCATCCCTTTGTAGCGCAACAGCCTGTCGGCAAAAGAGAGCAGCAGGTTTTCCATGACGCGGGAGACGTCGCTGATATCCACCGGGTAATCCAGCTCGACCACAATCGACGAGACGTCGTTTTGCTTATCTGCCATAAAGTGGAAGCGCGGCGTTGAGGTGACATGCTCTTCCAGCATAAAGCCGTTGGTGTTGAACAGCTGCGAGAGGTCGATATCACCGTGCGTCGCGATGTAAATCGGCGCCCGCGAGTTGATACGCGTCAGGCGCTCGCGCAGTTTTTCGCTGTCGCCCGCCACGTCGGTTTTGGTCAGCAGGATGCGATCGGCGTAGCCCACCTGCGACTGGGCGAGGGTGAACTGGTTCATCTGTTCGTCGGCATGAACCGCGTCGACCAGCGCAATGACGCCATCCAGCAGGTAGCGCTGGCAGAGGATCTCATGGGCGAAAAAGGTCTGAATAATCGGGCCGGGGTCAGCCATACCGGTGCATTCAATCACCAGGCGGTCAAAATCGATTTCACCGCGATCGCGGCTGTCGAGCAGATCCAGCAGGGCGTCTTCTAATTCATTTGAGCGGGTGCAGCAGATGCAGCCGTTAGTCAGGGTTTTGATCTGCGTGGCGCGATCGCCAATCAGCTGATCGTCGACCGAGACTTCGCCGAATTCGTTTTCGATCACGGCGATTTTGAAGCCGTGCTGCGCGTTCAGAATGTGGCGCAGCAGGGTGGTTTTACCGGCGCCAAGGAAACCGGTCAGCAGGGTGACGGCAATCGGGGTCATGGTCTCTCCTTTAGCAGCAGCGTACGCCGCCTTCTCCACTCCCGCCGTAGCGCGCTTCCTGACGCTCGCGGAAGAATTCGGTATAGGTCATGTACGGTTTATCCGGATGGTTGGTCTTCATATGCTCAACGTAGTTGTCATAGTCCGGAATGCCAATCAGCATTTTCGCCGCCTGACCGAGGTATTTTTTCGCTTCGCCTAAGTTACCAAACATTGTGCCTTCCAGATAGAAAAAGCCCGGCAGGGGCTGCCGGGCGTTGTTTCCCTTCACCCTAACCCTCTCCCGCAGGGAGAGGGATGCGAGGGCGGATTAGTGGTGTGAAGAGGTCTTCACGCCGCCTTCCGGTACCGGGACATACGGGGTTTCTTTATCCGTACGACCCTCGGCGTTACGCACGTTCAGCCAGGTTTTAATGCCGTAGAAGATGATGCTGTACACCACCACCAGGAACAGAATGCTCAAACCTGCGTTGGTGTAGTTGTTCACCACGATATGGTTCATGTTGGCAATCTGCTGGGCAGTGAGGTCCGCGCCGCCTGCGGCAATTTTCTCTTTGTACTGGTTAGCCATGAAGAAGAAGCCTTCCAGCTGCGGATTGGCGCTGAACAGTTTCAGACCAAGCGCCCAGGTGGTGCAGAGCAGCAGCCACAGCGCAGGGATCACGGTGACCCAGATGTATTTGGTGCGTTTCATCTTCACCAGTACAACGGTGCCAAGAACCAGGGCGACAGCGGCCAGCATCTGGTTAGAGATACCGAACAGCGGCCACAGGCTCTTCACGCCGCCCAGCGGGTCGACAACGCCCTGATACAGCAGGTAACCCCACAGACCCACGCAGCCCGCGGTTCCCAGAATACCCGCCACCAGAGAGTCGGTTTTTTTCAGGAACGGCACGAAGTTACCCAGCAGGTCCTGCAGCATAAAGCGTCCCGCACGGGTACCGGCGTCCAGCGCGGTGAGGATGAACAGCGCTTCAAAGAGAATACCGAAGTGGTACCAGAAGCCCATGTCAGCCCACGGCAGCACTTTGTGGAACACGTGTGCGATACCCACTGCCAGCGTCGGTGCGCCACCGGCGCGGTTCAGGACTGACGGTTCGCCAATGTCTTTCGCAGTCTGCATGATCTGCTCAGGCGAAATCACGAAGCCCCAGGAGCTGACGGTTGCGGCAGCATGTGCGCTCGCATCTTTCAGCTGCGCCATGATCAGCGCCGCGTTATCACCGCCCATCTCATGCAGGTTTGGCATGGTAATGCCCAGGCCTGCCGGAGGGGTGTTCATCGCGAAGTACAGCCCCGGTTCGATGATGGACGCGGCAACCAGCGCCATGATCGCCACGAAAGACTCCATCAGCATTGCGCCGTAACCAATCAGACGCGCGTCTTTTTCGTTAGCCAGCAGCTTCGGTGTGGTACCGGAAGCAATCAGGGCGTGGAAGCCAGAGACCGCACCGCAGGCGATGGTGATAAACAGGAACGGGAACAGCGCACCTTTCCACAGAGGACCGGTACCGTCGATGTACTGGGTCACTGCCGGCATTTTCAGATCCGGGTTAATCACCAGGATGCCGATCGCCAGACCGACGATAACGCCGATTTTCAGGAAGGTCGCCAGGTAGTCACGCGGTGCCAGGATCAGCCAGACCGGCAGCAGAGCGGAGACAAACGCATACCCAATCAACGCGAAGGTGATGGTGGTGTCCTTGAAGGTCAGCGCCGGGCCCCAGTACGGGTCGTGCGCAATCACGCCACCGAAGTAGATGGATGCAACCAGCAGCACAATACCAATCACCGATACTTCACCCACGCGACCCGGGCGGATAAAGCGCATGTAGATACCCATGAACAGCGCAATCGGCACGGTAGAGCAGACGGTGAAGACCCCCCACGGACTTTCGGCCAGCGCTTTCACCACGATTAACGCCAGCACCGCGAGGATGATGATCATAATCAGGAAGCAGCCGAACAGTGCGATGGTCCCCGGCACGCGGCCCATCTCCTCTTTGACCATCTCACCCAGAGAGGCGCCGTTACGGCGAGAAGAGATAAACAGCACCATAAAGTCCTGCACCGCCCCGGCCAGCACTACGCCCGCGAGCAGCCACAAGGTACCAGGCAGGTAGCCCATCTGCGCGGCCAGAACCGGGCCGACCAGCGGACCCGCACCGGCGATAGCGGCAAAGTGGTGACCAAACAACACGTAGCGGTTGGTGGGCACGTAGTTGAGGCCGTCATTATTAATGACCGCCGGAGTGGCACGCGTTGGGTCGAGTTTCATGACCTTCTGCGCGATGTATAAGCTGTAGTAGCGATAAGCAACAAGATAGACGGAGACAGACGCAACGACGATCCACAGGGCGCTTACGTGTTCGCCCCGGCGTAGTGCGACAACCGCCAGACAAAAAGCGCCGAGGATCCCGAGTAACGCCCAGGGCACGTGCTTCAGTAGTTTTTTCGTATCCATAGTAAGACCTGGTTTTTTATGTAATGAAAAAGGGTCAGGGTTCGTTATGAGGAGGTATTGATTAATGCTGGAGCGATCGTGCCAGAACCACGCGCGTGTAAAGACAGGTAAATGAATGAGCGGTTGAAAGGGCCAGGTGAGCGGTCAAAGAGGGCGGCGAGTGGTTCCGTCTCGCCGCCGCCGGGAGAAATTATGTGATTGAGATCACGTGGTTATCTGCTGTGCGCTCTACCGCCAGATAATTTTCCAGCGTTTTAAGCAGCTTCTCTTTTAGCCAGTTGGGCTCCAGGATTTGAATGTTCGGCAGCCAGTAGAACAGCAGCGGCAGGATCTGGTTCTCGTGTGCCGCCTGACAGCGCAGCGTGACGCCGTTGTGCTGCTCACCGACAAGCTCTTGTTCTGGCAGCAGGTCGCGGCGCATAAAGTAATGTGAAATAGTATCTTTAATGAATATTTTCACTTCGAAAGTGTCTTCCGACACCCACGGATCAAGGCTTTTTTCCAGCAGTCCGAGCGCATTTTCTTCCGGCGTGAAGGTTTTTTGTTGAATATCAAACCAGCTAATCTGACTCAACGAGAAGGATTTTAGCCGGCTATTCTCGGTGGCTTGTAAATACCATATATTTTTATTGTTAATGAGTTTATAGGGATTAATCAGGCGGGTTTTACCCTTATAAACGATCTGGCATACATTACGATTCTTAATCGATTTCTCGATTTTCGATAAATAGCGACGAATATCACGTTCTACCGTGTGCTCTGCTTCGTTGCCAAGAATAAGAATATGATTTTCGTCAACGCGTGTTTCAAGTTTCTGCCAGAATTCCGTATTTCTTTCCGGGAAAAAGCTATCGGCATTCAGGAAGTTAGCAATCGTGTGATGTAATCCTTGTCCACCGGGAGATTGTGCGGAGTGGATCAGACGATACAGTCCGTTACCGGTATGTTCCACAATAGGTGAAAGCGCATTTAAATCCCGGTAGACAGTGCGCTCGGTAATTTTAAATTTTTCCATGAGCGCACTGCGGTTTACCACACCATTTAAATGTAACTCAACCAGAATATCGACCAGACGTTCAGCCGAGCGGCTCCGCGTCGATTTAGCCATAAGGTCTTCCTGTATATTAGGGTATGCGCTGAATGATGCGGGTCGCACTGACATGTATTGTCAGTATTCAGACACAGAAAATTTCTCTTATGGCTATATAACGGCGTGATTAAGCGGAAACCTTAGGAATTTTTGTGGAAATTGGCGCTGGCCGGGAAACGGCCAGCGCAGGAGGGGGTCATACTGCGGCTTCTGTCTCCATCATGACGGGGTGGAAACGGCGTTTAAAATAGATCAGGCCGTGTCCCACTTCGCTCAGAATGATGTTTTTAATTTCAACGAGATAAACCAGATGGGTGCCGATGGTTTGCACCTGGCTAATCTCGCCTTCAAGGCTTGCCAGCGCGCCCTTCAGCACCGGTTGCCCCTGCGGACCTTTCTGCCAGCAGGAGAGGGCAAAGCGATCGTCCATTGCCATGCCGGTCATCCCGGCGAAGTGGCGGGCCATGATCTCCTGCTCATGGTTCAGCACGTTGACGCACAGCTTACCGTTACCCTGGAAAACCGGGTTCATGGCGCTGTTGGCATTGATGCAGACCATCAGCGATGGCGGGGTGTCCGTGACCGAACAGACGGCGGTGGCGGTAATGCCGCAGCGTCCTGCATCGCCCTCGGTGGTGACAACATTAACCGCCGCCGACAGGCTGGCCATCGCATCGCGAAAACGCAGGCGTTGTTCTGTATGCATTGAAACCTCCCGCTGCGTTATTTCAGCAGCTTATCCAGCATGTTGATATCGGAATTATTGTGCAGGTGCGGCACCGTCCAGCCATGCTGGTCGTACTCGGACATGCAGCGGTCGACCATTGCCATCATTTTGTCCATGTTGCCAGAGCTCTGTGCCTGACGCAGACACTGGAGACGGATTTCGTCCTGGCTGCCGGAGTAGTTGATCTCATACAGCTCGTGACGACCACCAAACTCGCTGCCGATGGCATCCCACATCAGTTTCAAAATCTTAATACGTTCCACGTGATCCATGCCGTTGGAGCCGCGTACGTATTTCGCCAGATACTGGTCGATCTGCGGATTGTTCAGGTCTCGCGCGCTGGACGGCAGATAGATCAGGCCGCTGGTGACGTTACGCTCGATGATGTTCTTGATCTTCGCATAGGCCATCGGGGCCATGACGCGGTAGGTCTGCAGCGCCGCGTGATCCGGCAGGTACGCGCCATTCACCCACGGCGTGGCTTCAGAACACATGGAGTCGCTCAGCGCCCAGAACATGTTGCGCCAGGCCACCACTTCCCCGAGATCCGCCTGCACGCCGCGGAACTCCAGGGTGCCGGTACACTCCAGCGATTTCTTCAGCAGCGCGGTAATGAAATCGAGCTTCACCGCCAGACGTACGCAGGCCTGCAGCGGGTACATGCGGGCAAAACCGCCTTCCATGGTCCAGCGACGGCAGCGATCGAAATCGCGGTAGATCAGCACGTTTTCCCAGGGGATCAACACATGATCCATCACCAGGATCGCGTCGTTTTCGTCGAAACGGCTGGAGAGCGGGTAGTCGTATGGAGAGCCGGTCGCACCTGCCACCATTTCGTAAGAGGCGCGAGAGATCAGCTTCACGCCTTCGGCGTCCATTGGCGCAACGAACATCAGCGCGAAGTCCGGGTTTTCGCCCATCACCTGCGCGGAGCCAAAACCGATCATGTTGTAGTGAGTCAGCGCCGAGTTGGTTGCCACCACTTTTGCGCCGCTAACGATGATCCCGGCGTCGGTCTCTTTTTCCAGCTTGATGTAGACGTCTTTTACTTCGTCCGCCGGTTTGTGACGGTCGATGGGGGGGTTAACGATGGCGTGGTTGAAGTAAAGCCCGGTTTCCTGAATACGGGTGTACCAGTTGCGGGCGTTCTGTTCGAACTGGCCGTAGAACGCCGGATTGGCACCGAGCGCGCAGCCAAACGCCGCCTTGTAGTCCGGGGTGCGGCCCATCCAGCCGTAGCTCAGGCGCGACCACTCGGCGATGGCGTCACGCTGCTGACGCAGGTCGTCGGCGCTTTTCGCCACGCGGAAAAACTTATGGGTGTAGCCGCCGCTGCCGGTATCGGTACCCCAGCACAGCGTGTCCTGCATGTCAGGCTTGTGCAGCGCATCGTACATCTGCGCGATGGAGGCTGCCGCATTGCGAAACGCCGGATGAGTGGTCACGTCTTTGACGCGCTCGCCGTAGATATAAATCTCACGGCCATCCTGCAGGCTTTTTAAATACTCTTCACCGGTTAACGGACGTTTGGCATCAGCGCGGAAATCTTCAGGCTTCATAGGGACCTCGTATCGGAATAGTGATGTTAAATTTATGTTTTGTTTTTGTTGTTTAATTGAAGCCTGAGCGGGGGTGAACGTGAAGGGACGATTGGGACAACGGCTGGTACTTTTCGCATATGATCGCAGAGTGTGATTTCCCTCACCCTGAACCCGGGAGAGGGTCAGGGCTGGGGTGGGGTAACAGACGACACCGGTACTTTTTGTGCCCGATACGCGCTCGGCGAACACCCCACTAACCGATTAAAAAACCGGGCAAAATAGGCCGGGTCTTTAAACCCCAGCTGCCAGGCGATTTCGCTGACCGCGCTGTCGGAGAAGAGCAGCATCCGCCTCGCTTCACGCAGCTGACGGTCAAAAATCAGCCGCTTCGGCGGGCGGTTCGCGAAGCGCCGGCAGATATCGGTCAGACGCGATTCGGTCAGGTGCAGTTCGCTGGCATATTCCGGTACCGTCCAGTGCTCATGAAAATGGACGTCAATCAACTGGGTAAAGCGCTGGAACAGTTTCAGCTCGCCGCGCATGCCGCTGGCGGCATGATCGTCGAGCTTCGCGTTGCGCAGCAGCAGGGTGAACACCGCCTGGGCTAGCAGAACCAGCGTGTGTTCGCGCCCGGGCAGTTGCGCCGTCGATTCCCGGGCAATCAGCGGCCAGTAGTGCTTCAGCGCCGCCAGTTCGTCCGGCTTATCGGCCAGCGAGAGGCAGATCCCCGGCAGGCCAAAGGCTTCCCGCGTGCCGGGGTAGAGCACTTCCAGCAGCGGCCAGATCAGATCCTCGCGCACCGTCAGAACGTGCCCGTCGCTGTCGGATTCGGTAATAAACGCGTGCGGCACCGACGGGGGTGTGAGCACAAACAGCGGAGCCTGCACCGAGTAGCGGTGATCGTCGAGCTGCAGTTCGATCTGTCCGGTATCCAGAAAGTGCATCTGAAAATACTGGTCGTGACGGTGAGCCTGCATGTCGCGGCCAAAAAAGGCCGCCATGCGGGCGAACGACTGATAGTGAACATCATCCGTTCCCAGACTTTCGTCGTACTCTTTGCTGATGTCGATATTCGCGATCGGGCTTTGGCACATAGCCGCTCCTTACGGGATTTTCTGCGCCGCCATACCCGGCTCGTGCTCAAGGCTTTCCCGCTGCGTCATCGGGATACGTGTCAGCACCAGCGCGCCGACCACCAGCAAGCCGGCAACAAACCACAACCCGGAGCTGAAGCTGCCGGTGCTGTCACGCAGAATGCCGATCAACAGCGGGCTGACGGCGGATCCGACGTTACCGATGGCATTGATCACCGCCAGTGCGACCGCCCGCGACTGCAGGCTAATAACCCGATCCGGCGTGGTCCAGAAGATCGCCATGGCGGTAAACGATCCGGTTGAGGCCATGATGATGCCAAGCAGCTGGATCAGGCTGTGGTGGGTCGCCGAGGCCAGTAACCATCCTGCCGCCGCAAAGAGATACGGCAGAATGGTGTGCTTTTTTCGCTCTTTCAGCCTGTCGGAGCGGCGGCTCCACCAGATCATCCCGAGGATGGTGCAAAACTGCGGGATCGCCGCCAGCAGGCCAATCACAATGTTGCTGCTGCCGGTGTTGAAGCTCTGCAGGATCTGCGGCGTCCAGATATTAATCGCGCTCAGGGTGTTCGTGAGGCAGAAATAGGCCAGGGTATAGAGCAGCACGGCCGGGGTAAACACTTCGCGCAGCGTCGAACGCGGCGTGACGGGGCGGGCGATGGCCGACTCCTGCTCGCGGGCGATCATTGTTTTAAGCGCCTGCTTTTCGTCGTCATCCAGCCAGCTGGCCTGATCCGGCGTGTCGTTCAGGTAGAACCACGTCACTACGCCGAGCACCACGGACGGTAGCCCCTCCAGCAGGAACAGCCATTGCCAGCCTTTCAGGTTCCACAGCCCGTCCATGGCCAGAATATAACCGGAGAGGATCGAGCCGAGCATCATGGTCACCGGCATGGCGATCATAAACAACGCATTGGCGCGGGCGCGGTGGTAGGCAGGGAACCACCAGGTGAGATAGACGAGGATCCCCGGCAGGAATCCGGCCTCGGCAATGCCCACCAGCATGCGCAGCACATAGAGCGTGTGCGGGCTGGTGGCGAACATGGTGCAGGTGGAAGCGATGCCCCACACCACCATGATCCCGGCGATCCAGCGCCGGGCGCCGACCTTCGCCAGCATGATATTGCTGGGGATCCCACATATCACGTAGGTGACGTAAAACAGGGTGGCGGCCAGGCCAAACATGGTCGAGGTGAGGCCCAGATCTTTGCCCATCGTCAGCCCGGCAAAGCCGATATTAATGCGGTCAAGAAACGAGAAGACAAACAGGATAAAGAGAAACACGATCAAACGACGAAACAGCTTCTGAATAACGCGGTGTTCTACAGCTTTATTATCATGGGTTTGCAGGGTAGAGGTCGTCATGTTGCGCTCCACATCGTACGTTTAGTAGACGGATTTATTGTTATTTACTGACGTAACCGGGATATCGATAAAACGTGCCGCCAGCGCCTCGGCGCTGCGTGCAAGCAGGGTGGTGTCGACCCCGACGGCGACAAACAGCGCGCCAAGCTCGAGGTAGCGTTTTGCCAGCGGCTCGCTAGCCATCAGGATGCCGGGCGCTTTGCCTGCCGCACGGATCTGCGCAATGGCCTTCTCGATGGCGGCCTGGACTTCCGGGTGCTGCGGATTTCCGGCAAAGCCCATGTCGGCGCTCAAATCCGCCGGGCCAATAAACACCCCGTCCACGCCTTCCACGTCGAGGATGTGCGGCAGATTTTTCAGCGCCTCGCGCGTTTCAATCTGCACCAGCACGCACATGGCATCGTTAGCGCGCTGCAGGTAATCAGGCGTGCGGTTCCAGCGCGAGGCGCGAGCCAGCGCGCTGCCCACGCCGCGGATCCCCGCCGGTGGATAACGCGTGGCGCGCACCGCCAGCCGGGCTTCATCGGCGTTTTGTACCATCGGCACCAGCAGGGTTTGCGCCCCGACGTCCAGCAGCTGTTTGATCTGGACCGGGTCGTTCCACGACGGGCGTACCACCGGCTGGCTGGCGTAAGGCGCGATCGCCTGCAGCTGGGTCAGGACGGTTTGCACGTTATTGGGCGCGTGCTCTGCGTCGATCAGCAGCCAGTCGAAACCCGCACCGGCCAGCAGCTCGGCGCTGTAACTGCTGGTCAGCCCCAGCCACAGGCCGATTTGCGGTTTTCCGGCGCTGAGCGCCGCTTTGAATCTGTTTTCCATGGTGGTCTCCTAAACAAAACGGCAGCTGATGGAGCCCATCTTGCCGTAGTCCACGTGGAAGGTATCGCCCTTGCTGGCCGGCACCGGGCGGGTAAACGAACCGCCGAGGATGATTTGGCCAGGCTCCAGCTGAACGTCGTACGGCGCGAGTTTATTGGCAAGCCATGCCACACCGTTGGCCGGGTGGTTGAGCACGCCCGCGGCGACCCCGGTCTCTTCAATGACGCCGTTGCGGTAGAGCAGGGCGGAGATCCAGCGCAGATCCAGCTCGTCGGGCTTAATCGGGCGACCGCCAAGGATCACACCTGCGTTGGCGGCGTTATCGGAGATGGTGTCGAACACCTTGCGCGGACGCTGGGTCTCGGGATCGATGTTGTGGCAGCGGGCGTCGATCAGCTCCAGCGCGGGGATGACGTAATCCGTGGCGTTGTAGACGTCGAACAGGGTGCAGTTTGGGCCGCGCAGGGGTTTTGCCAGCACGAAGGCCAGCTCCACTTCGATGCGCGGGACGATAAAGCGGTCGGCAGGGATATCACTGCCGTCGTGGAAGAACATGTCGTCGAGCAGAGCGCCGTAGTCCGGCTCGCTAATCTGCGAGCTGGCCTGCATCGCTTTGGAGGTGAGGCCAATCTTGTGGCCTTTCAGCACGCGACCTTCGGCGATTTTCAGGCTCACCCATTCGCGCTGTACGGCGTAGGCGTCGTCAAGGGTGATCGTCGGGTAGTCGAGCGAGATCTGGCGGATCTGCTCCCGGGACTGCTCCGCCTGATGCAGACGATGGGCGATCAGGGTATGGGTGTGTTTATCGAGCATGGCGATTTCCTGTTGTTGCCGGGTGGCGTGCTGCTCACCCGGCTTGCGTTCAAAGCCGTTGTCGGCCCGGTAAGGGCGCTACTTAAACAAAGCGTGCACGTTGTTTTGTTTGTAATTGAGCGTCGGGTGCAGCTCGTCTATTTCAAAAGAGAGCGCCAGATAGCGCGATGCCATCAGGTCGGCGAAGTGGGTTTTAATCAGCTCAAACAGTGCCTTTCCCACCGCCTCCCGGCTCTCCAGACTGCGCCCGGCGCCAATCTTCAGCGTCATATGCACAAAGGCGTAATCGTGCTTACCGTCGGCCATCTGCCAGGTGTCCAGCCAGTGCGCGCGGCTACGGATACCGCCGAGTGGGAAGATTCCCGTGGCGGCAAGCGCGTCGTTCACTTTGGCGAACAGTGCTGGCAGGTCCGCCTGCTCGCGGATGTTGTCAGTGCATTCAGCAATAAAGTGCGGCATGGTGGCTCCTTACGCGGACGCGGGCAGGGGGAAAACGGCGTTAACCTGGCCGGTGCCGGAGCTGGGGAACAGCTCGGTGAGGAACTCCACCTTGCCGTCGTATGTGTCCCAGCCGAGCATCCCCAGCAGCATCACCGTGTCGTGCATGTTGCCCTCGCCGTAGCAGTAGTGGGCATATTCCGGCAGCATGCTGCAGAACTCCCTGAACTTGCCTTCACGCCACAGCTTCACCACGCGTTCGTCCATCTGACGGTCGAACTCGCGGGTGTAGCTGTTCATTCCCTCTTCGGCGCGCTGGTCGTCGATAAAACGGTGCGACAGCGAACCGCTGGCGAGCACCGCCACGGTGCCGTCATATTTCTGAATCGCGCTGACGATGGCCTCGCCCAGCCTGCGGCTGTCGGCGAAGTCGTGGACGGTGCAGAACGCGGCGATAGAGATCACTTTGAAGTGCTTATCGCTGTTCATGTAGCGCATTGGCACCAGCGTGCCGTACTCCAGCTTGAGGCTCGGGATGTTGTGCGCTTTGGCACGTACACCGAGTTTCACCGCTTCGTCGGCGATAAGCTGGCCGAGCGCCGGGTTACCGTCGTAGTCGTAGGTCATGTCGCGGATAAAATGCGGCAGCTCGTTGCTGGTGTAGATGCCGGAGAAATGATCCGCGCAGTTGATGTGGTAGGCGCTGTTCACCAGCCAGTGGGTATCGAACACAATGATGGTATCGACGCCCAGCTCCCGACAGCGCTTGCTGATTTCTTTATGTCCGTCGATGGCGGACTGGCGGCAGCCGTGGTTTTTTCCCGGCAACTCAGAGAGGTACATTGACGGAACGTGGGTAATTTTTGCCGCTAACGCTAACTTGCCCATACTCAGATCCCCCATTTTGGAATCGGATGGTCGCCCATGGAGATGCAGACGTTTTTCATTTCGGCGAACACCTCGAAGCTGTATTCGCCCCCTTCGCGCCCGGTACCGGAAGCCTTCACGCCGCCAAACGGCTGACGCAGGTCGCGCACGTTCTGGGTGTTTACAAACACCATTCCGGCTTCGATATTGCGCGCCAGGCGCAGCACTTTGCTGACGTCCTGGGTCCAGATGTATGACGCCAGGCCGTACTCCACGTCGTTAGCCAGACGCAACCCTTCGGCTTCGTCCTTAAACGGCAGCAGGCAGGCAACCGGCCCGAAGATCTCTTCCTGGGCCACGCGCATCCGGTTGTCGACGTCTGCCAGCACGGTCGGGCGCAGGAAGTTGCCGTTTTTCAGGTGAGCAGGGAGATCGGTGGGTTTGTCAGGGCCGCCCGCCAGCAGGGTCGCGCCTTCTTCAATGCCAAGACGGATATAGCCGGAGACTTTTTCCCAGTGCTGCTGGCTGATCAGCGCGCCAACCTGAGTGTTCGGATCGGTCGGGTCACCCACGCGCAGACGGTTCGCGCGCTCGGCAAAGCGCCTGACGAATTCCGGGTAGATGCTCTGCTGAATGAAAATGCGTGAGCCAGCGGTGCAACGCTCGCCGTTGATGGAGAAGATGGTGAACAGGGCGGCATCCAGCGCGCGTTCGATATCCGCATCTTCAAAAATCAGCACCGGCGATTTCCCTCCCAGCTCCATGGAGTATTTCTTCAGTCCGGCGTTTTTCATGATGTTGCGCCCGGTGGCGGTGCCGCCGGTAAAGGAGACGGCGCGCACGTCGTGGTGACGTACCAGCGCATCGCCCGCCGTTGCGCCATAGCCCTGCACCACGTTCAGCACGCCCGCCGGAATACCGGCCTCCAGCGCCAGCTCGCCCAGACGGTCGGCGGTCAGCGGGGAGAGCTCAGACATCTTCAGCACCGCGGTGTTGCCCAGCGCCAGGCACGGCGCAACCTTCCAGGTGGCGGTCATAAACGGCACGTTCCACGGCGACACCAGCGCGCAGACCCCCACCGGCTGCACCAGGGTGTAGTTGAGCATCTTGTCGTCGACCGGGTAGGTTTTACCGTTCATCTGCTGGCACACTTCGGCGAAGAACGCGAAGTTGTGCGACGCGCGTGGAATAAGCACGTTTTTGGTCTGGTGGATCGGCAGGCCGGTGTCGGCGGTCTCGAGGGCCGCAATCTCCGGAACGTGTTGATCGATAAGATCTCCGAGGCGACGCATCAGGCGTGCGCGCTCTTTCATCGGCAGGTTAGCCCACGTCGGGAATGCCTCTTTGGCCGCCGCCACGGCCTGATGAATTTCAGCTTCACCGCCGGACGCGACCTCCGCCAGCACCTCTCCGGTGGCCGGGTTAGTGGTGTGGAAGTAATCACTTCCTGCGACGTTTTTACCGTTAATCCAATGGTTTATTTTTTTCATTTTGCAGTCTCCTCACTGACAATGCGGTTCACCAGGCGGCCCACGCCCTCCACTTCCACGACCACTTCGTCGCCTGGCTGTACGTCAGACAGACCCTTTGGCGTGCCGGTGGCAATCATGTCGCCGGGCTGCAGGGTCATAAACTCGCTGAGATAGGCAATCAGGAACGGGATGCTGAAGATCAGATCGGCAGTGGTCCCTTGCTGGCGCAATTCTCCGTTCACGAAGGTACGCAGGGTTAAGTTATGCGGGTCGGGAATGGCCTCTTTCGGCACGATATGCGGGCTGAGGGGGGTTAACCCGTCGCGGCTTTTCACCCGCAGGTTCGGGCGGTAGTAGTTTTCCAGGTAGTCACGGATGGCGTAATCGTTGCAGACGGTATAGCCCGCGACATAGTCCATCGCCTCGCGCTCACTGACCTTGTGCGCCGTTTTGCCGATGACCACCACCAGCTCCGCCTCGTAGTGCATGTACTCAATGTTGTTCGGGCGGACCGAGGTCTGGTTATCGCCGGTCACGGTGTTGGGGGCTTTGATAAACACCAGCGGTTCCGTTGGCGGCGTAAACGCCAGCTCGCTGGCGTGATCGGCGTAGTTCAGACCAAGCGCGAACAGCGTGGCGTGCGGATGTGGGCCTTGCGCATGGGCGACCTCGCGTTCATCAACCACCGGGTTTTCCAGGGACGGGAAGCCTTTCGCCAGAATGCGTACGCGATCGCCCGGCTGCAGCGGGACGCGCGAGTGTGGGGTGCCGAGCAGAATGGCATCGCCCGGACTGAGGGTGGCGAATTCGCTCAGGGCGCTCAGCAGTTCGGCGGCATTGCGCTGCAGGTCAGCGGTGTTCCAGTGGTCCGCTTCCCGGCCGTTAATTTCGGTGACGATGGTCAGGTTATCAACGTGGTCGACGGCGGCCAGCTCTCCCAGCGGACAAAAGCCGTCGCGGCATTTGGCCTTGATCGCCGGGCGATAAAAACTCTCTTCCGGTAGGCTCACTTCGTTGGCAAGCGCGTAACCGGCGATGTACTCCGCCGCCTCATCCACGGGAACGTTACGCGCCGTTTTGCCCACAACCAGCGCTACCGTGGCACCGCTTAACACGGTTTCTCCCTGCGGGAAGGGAATAGGGTCGCCCGTGCGAATCACGGTGTTATGCGGTTTGATAAACCACACGGCGGTTTTTGGCGGCGTGTTGTAGGGGGCTTTTTCAAACGCGTCGCGCCAGGCATCGCGCTGGCTCTGGTGGTTCAGCGCTACGGCAAAAACAGTACCTTTCATTCACTTACTCCTCAGGCCGGACGTCCGGCCTGTGATTTCATTAATATGTTAATGATCTGGTTGTATGCCTTTGCTGTTTATTTCGCAACCAGAAGTGAATAATTTGTGATATGAATAACAATAAATTTACATAAAGAGATTAAAGGCTATATTTATCATTGTGTTAATAAATCAGGCTTGTTTCTGTTAGACTTTTTGTCGTAAAACGCGTTGTTTGTAAAACCAGCAGAACTGAATTGTTCATGTGTTAATGATTACCGGGAGAGGCTATGCATGATTCATTAACTATCGCCCTGTTACAGGCGCGGGAAGCGGCGATGTCTTACTTCCGCCCGATTGTGAAACGGCATAACCTGACCGAGCAGCAGTGGCGCATCGTGCGCGTACTGGCCGAACATCCGTCGATGGATTTTCACGATCTGGCGTTTCGCACCTGTATCTTGCGTCCCAGTCTGACGGGCATTCTGACGCGCATGGAGCGTGACGGTCTGGTGCTGCGCCTTAAGCCCGTAAACGATCAGCGAAAGTTGTATGTGTCGCTGACCAAAGAGGGGAACAGGCTATACGAGCGTGCCCAGGCGCAGGTGGAAGAGGCGTATCAGCAAATCGAGGCCGAATATACGCCAGCGAAGATGCAACAGCTGACAGCGCTGCTGGAAGAGTTTATTGAACTGGGGAACCGGCATATCACAGCGCGCGAAGAAGAGTAAAAACCACAAATTTAAGGATGATTTTCGTAAAGTTTTCCCTTTCCAGGCCGAAAATCCTGTTATCTGTCTGATGGAAAGCGAAAACATGTTAAACCGTATCAAGATTGTCACCAGCTTAATGCTGGTATTAGCGATATTTGGCCTTTTACAACTCACATCCGGTGGTCTTTTCTTCAATGCCCTCAAGCATGACAAAGAGAATTTCACCGTCCTGCAAACCATTCGCCAGCAACAGTCCACGCTGAACGCCAGCTGGGTTGCCCTGCTGCAAACCCGTAATACCCTGAACCGTGCGGGTATTCGCTACATGATGGATCAGAGCAATATCGGCAGCGGCGCGACCGTGAACGATCTGATGCAAATTGCGGCGGCTTCTCTGAAACAGGCAGAAAAAAACTGGGCTGAATACGAAGCCCTGCCACGCGATCCGCGTCAAAACGACGCCGACGCGACGGAGATCAAACGTAACTACGATATTTACCACGGTGCACTGGCGGAGCTGATCCAGCTGCTGGGCGCGGGCAAAATCAACGCCTTCTTCGATCAACCTACCCAGAGCTATCAGGATGGTTTTGAGAAGCAGTACGTGAACTATCTGCAGCAGAACGACAAGCTGTATCAGATGGCGGTGGAAAACAGCAATAGCTCTTACAGCCAGGCAATCTGGGTGCTGATTAGCGTACTGATTGCGGTGCTGGTGGTGATCGTGGCCGTGTGGCTGGGTATCAAGCAGGCGCTGATTTCGCCACTTACCCGTCTTATCGACAACATTCGTCATATCGCCAGTGGCGATCTGGTGAAGCGCATCGAGGTGCAGGGCGCTAACGAGATGGGTGAACTGGCCGACTCGCTGCGTCATATGCAGGGCGAGCTGGTCCGTACCGTTGGTGATGTGCGTAACGGTGCTAATGCCATCTACAGCGGCGCGAGCGAAATCGCGATGGGTAACAACGATCTCTCTTCCCGTACGGAACAGCAGGCCGCATCCCTGGAAGAGACCGCTGCCAGCATGGAGCAGCTGACGGCGACCGTTAAGCAGAACGCCGAGAACGCCCGTCAGGCGAGCAACCTGGCGCTGAGCGCGTCTGAAACCGCGCAGAAGGGCGGTAAAGTGGTGGATAACGTGGTGCAAACCATGCGTGACATCGCGGGCAGTTCACAGAAAATTGCCGACATTATCAGCGTGATCGACGGCATTGCGTTCCAGACTAACATCCTGGCACTGAACGCCGCGGTAGAAGCGGCACGTGCGGGCGAGCAGGGCCGCGGATTTGCCGTTGTTGCGGGGGAAGTCCGTAACCTGGCACAGCGCAGCGCCCAGGCAGCACGTGAGATCAAGAGCCTGATTGAAGACTCTGTTGGCCGCGTGGAAGTCGGGTCTACCCTGGTAGAAAGCGCCGGCGAAACCATGGGTGAAATCGTTAATGCGGTAACCCGCGTGACGGACATCATGGGCGAAATCGCCTCTGCGTCTGATGAGCAGAGCCGCGGTATCGATCAGGTGGGTCTGGCGGTAGCTGAGATGGATCGCGTGACCCAGCAGAACGCCTCGCTGGTGGAAGAGTCTGCCGCGGCGGCAGCGGCACTGGAAGAGCAGGCGAGCCGTCTGACTCAGGCCGTGGCCGTGTTCCGCATTCAGCAGGAGCAGATGAAAGCCCGCGAGCAGGCCTCAGCGAAAACCGCTGCGGCCCCTATGATGGCGCGTAAAGCCGCGACCACCGATGCGGGCGAAAACTGGGAAACGTTTTAATCCTGCCACAGTGCCGGGGGGCGGCTACGCCTGACCCGGCCTGTAATGGGGCGTTTTGCAGGCCGATATCAAAGAGGCAGGCGCATGGCACAGCGGGAGTCATACGCGAAACCGTGCGCCGCTTCTTCCTCTCTTTTCTGACGCAGTTCAGGCGTTAGCATCGTCACCGTTTCAAACCCGAGTCGCGCATAAAACGGCGCATTCCACGGCACCTCGCAAAAGGTGGTCAGCGTCAGCGATGTCAGCCCCAGCGTGTGGGCATGGTCTGCGACGCAGGCGATAAGTCGCCGACCTATTCCTCTTCCCTGCCACTCCCGATGAACCGAGAGTTCGACAATAAACAGCGATGACGGATGGGCTTCTGCAAGGATAAACCCGACGGGCAGGTCGTTTGCCAGCGCCAGCCAGCTTAACCCGCGTTTCGCGTAATCAAGATGTTGTTCCGCGCAAATGACGTCGCCGTCTGCAAGCCAGGCCAGTCCGGGAACGTCCCGAAAACGCTCGCCTGCCGCGCGCTCGATGGCGGGCAGGGCTGCAACATCTTTGGGCGTCGTCGGTCGAAAGAGAATGTTCATGGCGGAAAGTATACCCCGACCAGCCGTGCCTATTCTGAACAAATCAGGACCGGCGCATAGAAATTGCTGATCACCAGCGCGTCTTCCGGCGTGCGTTCAATCTTCAGGAGTCTTTTGTTCCCCGGCGTCAGGCCGGCGACGTACTTTTCAAAGACCCCCGGTGGCAGGGTGTCATGGCTAAAGCGCGCCACGCTTTGTATGAATATTTCATAGAGTGAACCCTCAACGTGCCGCCACGTAAACATCTCCTGGCGGGAAACATCCCAGTGATGTGGCTCGTTAACCACGTCGCCGTTAAGCGTAAGGTACCCTGTGTTGTCGGGCTGAAAGCGCAGCGTAACCTCCCCTTCAAAGGAGAAATCATGATCGTCATGTCGGGCTGAAAATGTCAGGTTTCCTGCACAGGTTCCGGACAGCGGAGGCGTGTAGACATACCACGCCAGCGTCACGCCAATCAGCAACAGATTGAGCGCCAGAATAAGCCACACTTTTTTTTGTTTCATATCACCACTCGTAAAAGTAAAGCGTTCGGCAGGCGCTGGCTTTACCGTCCGTGAGAGAACACTGGGAAAGGACCAGACGCCCTTCGTGGCCATAGAAAAGTGTTCTCTGGATGTGCATATAGAAAATAGAGTTTTTCAGGCAGGGCAGATTACCTTCTCGCTGAAGCGTCTGCGCCAGCGCCATGGCCTTAGTGTGAAACACATCTGCCAGCGGGGCGAAGGTGTAGACCGGACAGGTGCCAATGTGGGTGAGCAGATGAGTGTCACTGTACTGGTGCGCCTGTTTCGTCAAACAGGCGCCGATGCACAGCGCCACGACCATCAGCGTAAGTACACCGCAGAATAGCCATTCTGGCTGAATGCGTCGTGAGGCCGGGACCGACTCCACCACGGGAAAATCGTCCTCCAGGGGCGTTACCGCGATATCAGCACTGAGCATAAAGCCCGTTTTCGGCACGGTGACGATAAACAGGGTGTCGGGCAGCAGGCTCGACAGCATTTTGCGCACAATACTGATGTATTGATTTAACGAATTGTTGGACCCCTGGAGCCCACGTTGATCCCAGACATCACTCAGAAAGGTGTCACGTTCGACGACGTTTCCGTGATGCTGAACCAGCAGCTTCATGATGGCGTTGGCGGTACAGGTGAGGATTTGTCTGTCCAGATCGGGTGCATTGATAAGAGAAACAGAACCGTCTTCGTCGTTATAGACGATGGCGTCAGCAAGCAGGTATTTCATAAGTTATTGTAATACAGAAAAAATAACAAAAAAGAAGATAAGGCTGTGCCTTGTCGGACATAACACGCTGGCTATTTTAGCGCCATTGTTACCGATAACATTGATCCAGACAAGATTTAAAGCAATTTACTCGTGCAGCCGGATTACCACGTCATCCCAACGTGGCGGGAAGGGCATAGCGAGACAGCAGCGCCAGCATCAACAGCCAGAGAATGAGACAGGGAAGATGACGCCGCATGATCTTATGTCCCGACGTGATTAGCCGTGCAGTTACAAACACGATGCCGGGTAGTCGAGCAGAAAGAGTTTGCGATGGAATTCCGCCAGGTTCTGGCAGTGAAATTTGTTCATCGCGTTACGTTTGTGGGTGTAGATCGTTTTCGGGGATTTATTCAGGATCTGCGCGATGCGAACCGGGCTGAACCCGTTGCGGAACAGCATGCAAACCCGAAGCTCCTGGCAGGTGAGCGTGGCGTTTTTTACGCTTGCGAACGGCGTGTTCTGAAAACAGCGGCTGAGCTGCGCGAGTGACAGGTTTCCCGCCACCACGTGGACACGCTCACCCCCCAGAATGATTTTAATATCGTTGACGCGGGACGCATCGGTGAATACCAGCCACCCTTTTTTGACGCGGATATTCAACATCAGTTGCCGCAGGGGCAGGATCCCCTCAGGGCTCACGTCGTTAATCCAGAAAATTTCAGGGCAGGGGTCCACACTCTGCGAGATGAACGTCTTCAGGCCCAGCCACAAGAAGGCATTGCCGCTTAAAACGATGACCTTATAGTCGGCATTCAGTGTCTGCGGCATCAGGGTTTTTTCCCCTGGTAGCGCTGGTCGTACTCCGCTGCGCTGTGCCAGGGTGGATTCGAACGTATGGCCGGTTAGCATGATAAAAAGTGGGTAACTCTCTCAGGATGTAAGAAGTTACACATTCTGAGATATGATTTCTTTCTGGTGAATTTATAAATAAAAATGAAAGATATATGGTATCTCTGTCTTATTTTTAATGGTTTTATAGGATTATATATTTACATAAAGCGCCCGGCAGAACGCCGGGCGCAGAAGGGATCAGCTCTCTTTACTGACAATTTTAATCTCTACCATCCCGATGCCGAGCTCGCGCGGTGAATGGCCAAGAATATTTCCCTCATTCGTCGGCTGCGGGTCCGGCGGAACAATCACCAGCGTATTGCTGCGGGAAGGATTATCAAAATGCAGCGTGGTGGTGGTGACGTCATTTCCCAGCGTCAGCGTTTGCTCTTTATCGCCCACACGCACCGGGATGGGACGGTTCGCGTTTGGACCATAGGCCCGGGCGGTGATCACCAGGTCGAATTTTTCCGGCAGAGGATGCGCGTACTCAATCTTCACTTCACTGCCCAGCTGCGCATTAGACCAGCGCCCCCAGGATTCCGGACGCGAGATGCCGCTGAACTGTTTGACCTCTTCCGGTGCCCCGGCCACGTTGAAGATAAAGCTGTCTGCTTTATAGCGAATATCGTTATCCACGATCTTCAGCATGTCGACATTTCGCTGATAGCGCGCGGTATCGATGACCGTATCGTTGAATGCGGTTTTGCCTTTCCACTGCGCTTTATCGACATGCTGCACGGTTTGCTCCCCGCCAAGCTGTCCCTGAGAAACGCACCAGTCGGTTGAGAGAGCCAGTGGCTGGGACCAGAGCTGGCCCATTTTGTAGCACCTGTCGACCCAGACAAAATTATCGCGAGGGGCGAAGTCGGCCAGCTGGAAACGCAGCGGCGCAGAGTATTCGCTTTCCGGCAGCGGTTCGACGCGCGTATCCGACACGCGCAGCAGCAGAGGCAGACGGAAATGGCTGCCGGAGAAGGCGATGGTATTTTTATCCTGATCGATGGTGAAGTCTTTCATCTCTTTCGGGAAGTTCCACAGGCGGATGATGTCCGGCTTCCAGGCGAGGATTTTCTCCTTCATGTTGAGGAACACTTCCGACAGCGACTGCCCCGAGAGCGTGCTGCGGCCAAGGCCAATAAAGTTATCCCCGCCCAGAATATCCAGCACGGTTGCGCCGTTATCCATGGAGTTGCGTTTGGTGGCGATCACGTCCTGTTGTGGCTGGTCGCCGCGCAGAATGAAGAACAGATTGCTGCGATCCTGTTTGCTGAGCTGATCCCAGGCGCTGTTTTTCATCGCCAGATGGTCAGATGAGACGACGATGACCGTGTTTTTAAAATACGGCGAGGCTTTGATTTTCTCGACCAGAGCGGCGATATGCTCCTGGCTGCAGGTTACCGCGCTGAACGATGTGTTGTTTTTGCCGTCAATCTCATAGCGTTTGCGCTTACAGGTGCGCGAGACAAACCCGTCCGGATGGTGGGTATCTACCGTCAGGGCAAAGAGGGAGAAACGCTTGCCGGCGCGGGACAGTTCCTCGAACTTTTTCCAGGTTTCGTCCAGTACCGTGTCGTCGTAAAAGCCCCAGTCGTTGCGGTAATGCGGGTCGGCAACGGTCGTTTTTAACTCTTCTGAGCCATACAGATGGTCAAAACCGTGGGATTTCAGGAACACATCTTTTCCGGCAAAGCGCAGGTTAGCCCCCTGTACGAAGTAGTTTTCGTAGCCGGAGTTTTTCAGGATATCGCCGAGGCAAACGTTCTGCGGGAAGAAGCTCGACATTGAGGCCGAGGCATTACCCTCAAAGGGGGCGAAGAGCGGGATACCGCACTGCGAGGCAACCATCCCGGCGATGGTGTAATCCGTACCGGGCAGCTGCGCGGTATGGCTGAAATCAAGGCTTTCGTTTTTCAGCGCGCCCAGCTCCGGCGTCAGGTTCGGGAAAGCATTGTTATCAAACCAGGTGCGTTCCAGACTCTCGCCATAGATATACACCAGGTTAAGCTTCGGGTTGGCTATTTTTTTGGACGGCTCTTTATACCAGGCCATGAAATCCGGGTCGCCGTCGCGCGACTGTGACTTTACCAGCTCGGTTATCTGATGAAATGCCGGGCTGGCATCCACGGACGCCAGCGCCAGACAGAGTGCCAGCAGGCTGTAGCCGCCATGATGCGGAAGATGTCGACGGCGGCGCAGCACCCAGGCCAGGGCGCCAAAAATAATCACCAGCGCCGCAATCAGCCCAAGCCCGGGAAGGATGTATTTACCCACGCCCGCGCCCGTCAGGCTATTCGTCAGCGTGTAGAGCACCGCATCGTTAATGCCGTCACCGGTAAAGTAATCGCTGGCGTATAAGGTAATGTTTAAAATAATAAAAATGCCGAGCACCACCAGCGTGGCGATAAACCACCAGGTGTTACGGCCCGCTTTGCAGGCGTAAACGCCGACAGAGGCCAGAAAAAGGACAAGGGACATTAACTCTGACAACAGTCTATCCTCATGACGCCAGGCGCTTAGCTGGCTAACTGATTATTTTTTGGGTTATACAATGTAATTGCGTTGTCGTGTAGCTGCAATTTTAGTGTCACGAAAGTGTGCTGTTGTTAGGATTTGGTTTAGAAAATCGTTTTTTTGAAGGGGGTCGCATCCTGACATATGGACGCTCAGACGGTGGCAGGCAGGAAAAAGACGGCTTTAACGCCGCGTTAAAAGAGTAACGTCTTAAACGCGGCGTGTAATGGCAATACAGGCGGGGATCAGGAGATGAAATTAACGCCTTGTTTCAGCACCAGATCGCAGGCTTTGGTTTTCACCTGTTTCGCCAGCGAGGAGTTGCCGATGGTGCTCAGGTTGAGCTGTTGACCGTTTTGCGCATTCAGCAGGCCCTGAATACCATCCATATAGTTGGTGTCCTGTTTCTGCTCCTGTGTATCCAGACCGAGTTTGCCCAGCACCTGATTTTTCACGTTTTGCGCGTCGGTCACGGAGGCCAGTTTTTGCTTCGCGCAATATTCCAGAATCCCCGCGGCATTGTTCATTGTGCCTGCGCTCAGGCTCTGAGTGCTGTTACCCAGCAGGCCGGTAAGGGAAGAGGCTGACAGCCCGCCCTGGGTGCTGCTGCTCTCTTTGGTCAGTTCGCTCGCTGCGCTGGACAGCGAATCCTGCCAGGATGCGGCCTGTGCCGCGCCGGTAACCAGCAGGGCGCCTAATACGGTGCTGAAAAGAAACTGTTTTTTCATAATGGCTTACTCAAAAAATGTCCGTTTTGGGGCGAAAGTGGAGTCAGTATATACCTCCGGGCCACCGGTCTTTCCTGGAAATATCTTAATACTCTTTACCGGTGACACGGCTGCGGTAACTTTCCCAGTCGAAGATGACATACAGACTGTTCCCGAGCTTCATGCGATCCATGACGCGTTCGCCCAGCAAGCGGGTCATTTCGTCGATGTTGTGGTTAGTCAGCATGCCGGTGGGGCGTTTGGAGGAAGAGCGGCGATCGACAATCTGGTTAATGATCACTTTTTCATAGCGGGATTCGGTCTGGACGCCAATCTCATCAATAACCAGTAAATCGACATTACTCAGGTCGTTAAGCAGTTGCTCTTCGCTGGTTTCGCGGTTGCTGAAGGTGTCTTTCATGGCGGACATGATATCGGCCACGGTGATGATCAGCACCGATTTCCCGCGCAGCAGCAGCTCGTTACAGATAGCGGCCGCCAGGTGGTTTTTCCCCGTGCCAGGCTTGCCGCTAAAAATGAAGCTGGCGATATTGCCGTCGAATTCATCCACGTACTGACGCGCGGCAGCGAGTGCATTCATCTGCCCGTTGGTCTCAATTTTATAGTTATCAAATGAGCAGTTCTGGTGCAGGGGGCGAATACCGGAACGGTTAAAGGTGCGCTGCATTTTCATCGCCCGGTTTTCGCGGGCCAGCGCGGCGGCGCGGATCTTACCCTGCTCTTTTTGCCACGCCAGGAGTTCTTCACCCGTCGTGAAGGCGGGCTTCACGTTGGCTGGCATCATCTTTTGCAGACGTTTCATCAGGTCGCCGACGTTCTTCATTTCGCACCTCGGAATCCATTAGGGATCTGTTTATCCGGTTCGGAAAACGCGTTGATATCACGTTTTGGCTGGCCGTTATTGCTGGCGCGATTAATTTGCAGATGACGCGCGAGCTTCTGTTGCCACTGAATATGGGTGAATACTTTGCCTTCCGCCTGCCACCAGGCGGTAAACGCGGCCAGCTCTTCGGGGGTAGCCGGTTGCGTTAACGCTATGCCCCACAATGCCGCCTGCCGTTGAAAATCAGCATCAGGTTGCCAGCCCGCATACAGGGCAAATTTTCCCATGGGAACGGCCATGGGGACGTTAACCGGCTCGTCAAAGAACTGGTTATCGAGGGTTACGTCGCTCGCCGGGCGGGACAACTGCGCTTCAATCTCCAGAAGCTGTGCCAGACGTTCCGGTGTGATGGCATAAAACGCCGGAGCGTTGTCAGCAAATACCGCAACCGTGCCGCCTTCGGCGTGGGTCAGCACACCGCGGGGATCGCGCATAAAGGCATCAATACCAGCAATGCTGGTGGTCAGAATTCTGGAGGACATAACGCTTACTCTACTGATAACTACGGGCGTGATATGGGCTTATGGTAGCACAGAGAGCGGGAAGGGAAGGAGGGTTTTCCCCGGCGGCGCGATGCCTGCCGGGGCGTCAACGGCTGGCCTGATAAGCGTAACGCCATCAGGCAGTTATCAGGCGATAATGTTCAGCGTTACGTCGATGTTACCGCGGGTCGCGTTAGAGTACGGACACACAATGTGTGCTGCATCGACCAGTTTTTTGGCTTCTGCAGGATCCATACCTTCAACGTGGATGTTCAGTTTTGCTTCGATACCAAAACCGGTTGGCAGCGGCCCAATCCCCACTTCGCCTTCAATAAAGGCCTCTTTCGGCAGGGTAAATTTATCGCGAGCGGCTACAAACTTCATGGCACCCAGGAAGCAGGCAGAGTAGCCGGCAGCAAACAGCTGCTCAGGGTTGGTGACGTCACCGCCCATGCCGCCCATCTCTTTTGGCACGCCGAGTTTAACATCCAGTACGCCGTCGGAAGAGGTCGCACGGCCATCACGGCCTCCGGTTGCTTTTGCTTTGGCAGTGTAGACAACTTTGACTAAAGACATGGCAGATTCCTCATCTTACATTAATGTGCGCTATTAAATAGCGTGCGATATATATGGGTAAATAAATACGCGTAAAGTATAGCCTTACGCGCGTTGGATCTGTTGTCGCAAACGTTCCAGTTGCTGCTTAAGTGACAGCATGGTCTCAGTATCACACTGGGCGGCGCATCCCACTGCATGGGGGATCCCGGAAGCCTGCTGCTGGAGATGACGTCCCGCATCGCTCAGGGTGACGGCGACCTGACGCTCGTCTTTACGTGAGCGGTGGCGGTTTATCAGCCCCGCGCTTTCCAGACGCTTCAACAGCGGCGTCAGCGTGGCAGAATCAAGGAACAACCGTTCACCGATGTCCGACACCGTAATGTCATCCTGCTCCCACAGCACCAGCATCACCAGGTATTGCGGGTAAGTCAGGTTCAGCGGTGCCAGCAGTTGCCGGTACAACTTGTTCAGCGCCAGATTTGCTGAATAGAGAGCAAAGCAGAGCTGGTTATCCAGCAGGAGCGCAGCGGTCGTGTCGTTCGTTTTCGCGTTCATGAGATGAATATAGATAGTGTACGATTTAATTGCAAGCTATTTTATGGGCAAGTATAACGGAGCGCCACTTGAACGGCCATTTTACGGTAGTGCTGGCGCTGTGCCTGTTCGTCCGCACCCTCTTCAAACAGCAGGGTGAAGGTGTAGCTGTTGGCAACGTAGTGGAAGCTGAAACTGCTGATCAAACGATGCAGATCGCGGGCTTCAACCGTCTGATTGAACAACTGCTTTTCTTTCCCGCGACGGAGGATCGCTTCCAGCAGATCAAGCGCGCTGCGGTTGACCTGGCGGAGGTAGCTGGACTGCTGCATAAAACGGCCACGCTGCATGTTTTCCATGCAGATAATGCGGATGTAATCCGGGTGGTCGGCATGGTAGTCAAAGGTGGCTTCAACCAGATGAACCAGTGCTTCGACAGGGGGCATTCCCGACAGGCTGAGCGCCTGTTCACTGGCGCGGATCTGGGTGTAAACATACTCCAGCACGAGAAGATACAGGTTCTCTTTGTTTTTGAAGTGGTAAACAACCATGCGTTTGGTGGTGCCGGCTTTCTCCGCAATTTGTTCCATGCGGGCACCGTTCAACCCGTATTCGGCAAACAGCGTGATAGCGCTCTGAAAGATTTTCTCTTTCAGGCTGGATTCTTCATTGTGCTCGGGGAGTTCGCTGCCTGGGTTAGCCACATCCTTTCCTTATCGTCACCAAACGGATTGGAGTGATTATCCTCACGGCAGCGTAATAACACAAATCTCAAACCCGTGGACGTTTGCGGTACAACCACAGTCCGGGGATCGACAGTCCGATAGAGAGCGCACCGACAATGGACGAAGCCTTAAGAAAGTTGCTCAGAAGGAGGATCATTTGCGGTTCGGTGTAGCCGAAATGGCTGATTTTTACCGCGGAAATCATGGCCGTATAGGCAGATATGCCGGGGAACATCGGGATAACGGCGGCGACGGTGAACACCTTGGGATGCGCCAGATACCAGCGCGACCACTGAATTCCGATGCTACCGACCAGCATTGAGGCCATAAATGTTGACCATTCAATGTTGAATCCCGCCGTCATCATCACCATTCGCGAGCCATGACCAATAGCACCCAACAGCGCGCACCACGGTAGCGCGCGTTGCGGAACGTTAAAGACCATCGCAAAACCGACGGCAGGGATCGCGGCCAGCAGCATATCCTGCGCCAGCGCCAGCAGAAAATCGATCACGCCCATCCGCGTAACCCCCAGAGTGTCATGGCCATTACCACACCAATGCAGGTTGCAAGCGTCAGCAGGCTGGCAATCGCCCAGCGTGCCAGACCGGTATTGATATGACCCTTAAACATATCGGCTACGGCGTTAATCAACGGGAAGCCGGGCACCAGCAGAAGCACGCTGGCCGCCATGGCAATCGTCGGCGTGTTGGCAAACTGCGGCAGACGAAGCAGCAGGCCAGACACCGTGGTGGCGACAAAAGCGGTAATGCAGAAATTAATTTGCGGGTGGAGTTGGCGGTGCGTCAGGAGTTGGCGCACGTACATGGCGATACTGCTGGCGAAAAAGGTGATGACCGCGCCGTCCCAGCCGCCTTTGTTGAGCTTACAAAAACAGGCGCAGGACAGCCCGACCATTAACACCACCAGCCAGCGGGGATAACGTAAGGGCTTAATCTGGTTGAACCGTTTTTCAATGTCGTGCAGGTCGAGAAGCTTATGCTCAGCAAGAATGACAATATGCTGGACCTCGGTTACAACGTGCATATTGATGCCGCGGTCGTGGTTTTTGCGGGTGGAGGTCAGGCACTGACCGTCTTTTATGGTGGTCAACACGATAGCATTGGATGAAATGGCGCTCTCAACGCTATCCATACCCAGCGCCAGCCCCAACCGGGTGGAGAGTTCCTCGACCAGCGCGCTTTCCGCCCCGTGCTGGAGCAGAAAAAGACCGCACTGAATACAGAGCCGCGTGATGGCACGCTGCGTTGATCGATCTGCCTGCATGTCATGTCCTGAAGAGAAGGTGAATAGCTTGCCTGATGGCCCGTCATGCTTACTTTTAGCACAAACTGCAGTGCCTCTAGCTGTGGGTCAGATCAAGATTTATGCAAACAGTTGCGGGCTGTCTGGCGGCGGGATGCGGTTTTGGGTCATAAATATGATGAATTATTAATTGAGAAATATAAGATATTTATATTTAGTTTTACTAAGTTTATATTTTAATTATTTTAAGGCCTTTATAATTAAATTTATCTGTGCTTTGTGAGATATTACCGCTGTTTTAGGCATTTCTTAAATGAAGCACACATCTCATCTTCTGCTTGTATTAATCAGTTTTACACTCAGGGACGAATACACTTATACCTTGATGCGTTTTAACGTTACTCATCATATGAAAATGGACACGGAGGGTCTATGTCGTCATTGAATGGTAAACATGGCGTCGTCATTAGCAGAATACCCGTAATGCAAAACGGGTTGGGGGGCGTGATGACACGCCATTTTGCCGATTTTGATTTAACGTTTTGCCGTTCGCTGCAGGAATTAACCCTGCTGCAGTTACGGCGTGCAGACGTCATTATCGCTGATATTTCAGGTGAATACAGGAATCCCCGGGGCACGCTCGAAGAATATTACGGTTTATTAAATCAATATCGGGATATTCACTGGATTTTTTTAGTCTCCCGACCGCTTTACCCTATTGCCGTTGAGCTGCTGATGCGTCCGGAAAGCACGTTGCTTTCTGATATGGAGCCGATAGAAGGCGTAATTAACGCCATCCGTGCAGGCAGTGAACGGGCAGAGCGGATAAGCCAGACGTTATTAACGCCCGAGCCTGCCTGTAACGATGATGAAGACGACCGCGTCATTGCGCTCACCCACTCTGAACGCAAGGTATTGCGTCTGTTAGGCAAGGGCTGGGGGATTAACCAAATTGCTACTTTGCTCAAGAAAAGCAATAAAACGATCAGTGCACAGAAAAACAGTGCGATGCGACGGTTGTCATTACGGAGTAATGCCGATCTGTACGCCTGGATCAACAGTACTCAGGGATTGAGAGAGCTGAGTTTAATGTCAGCCTATGGAGAGTTCGAGGAATGGATAAAACCGGTTCAACAAGACATATTGCCGTCATCGAAAATTGCGCGATGAGTGCCGTCGGGCTGGAGCACCTGTTTGCACTGCCCACGCTCAGCCGTTATCAACTGCACATGTTCAGTGAATTTGACAGCTTTAAGAAGGCGCTTCCTCATGTCTCTTTTTTCTCGCTGATCTATTCACTTTCTGATGCGCGAGAAGAGCGTCGAAACTGCCTGGCATCCCTGCGGGATCTCGCGTTTACGCATAATCATATTCAGCGCATCATCCTGGCGGCAGATGAAATGGAAGCGCGGTTAATCAGCCATCTTTCCCCTTCACGCCTTCACGGTGTCGTCAGTAAATCGGTGTCGCTCGACCGCCTGCAGGAGGAGTTGCTGGTGTTGCTGAGTGAAACGCTGCACATCAATGACAATATGCTCAACCACTGGTACAAGAGTCAAAACAGGATGTTAAGCCCAACGGAGCGGGCGATTTTGCGGTATATGTCCTGCGGGTTTTCTATTCCTGAAATCGCCGCGCAGCTTGAGCGCAATATTAAGACCATCCGGGCGCACAAGTTTAATGCGATGGTGAAGCTTGGGGTCAATTCTGACGTGGGACTGCTTGATGCGGCAGATATTCTGACTCATCTTCCGGCCCGGGATCCTCGAACATCAGTATTAAGCCAGCCGACATTTTTATAAGCTGATATCTGTGCGCCAGACAGGCTCTGGCGCCTCATTCAGATGCAAACATCTACCCATTTTGCGGACGTCAGTTCTGCCATTCTGTCTGGTGAAATACGCACGGCACTGTGAATTGCACCCGCGGCCGGCAGCACTTCAGCATACTGTTTCAGTGAAATATCGCAATAAACCGCGAGCGGATTTTCCAGCCCAAACGGGCACACGCCGCCAACAGGATGACCCGTGATGGTCACCACTTCATCACAACTGAGCATGCGTGCTTTTGCGCCAAACGTGTCTTTCAGTTTTTTATTATCCAGACGCGCATCACCTTTCGCGACCACCAGAATGATGTCATTTTTAACCTTCAACGACAGCGTCTTGGCGATTTGTCCCGGCTCAACATGATGGGCGGCAGCAGCCAACGCAACGGTTGCGGTACTCTGGCTAAGTTCAATAACCTCTATATCCGGAGCGTTGTCGGCAAAAAACTGCTGTACAGACTGCAAACTCATTGTTTCCTCCTGACAAATATCCCGCGTAATCTGTCATAAGAATTTATGCTCTGTAAATATCTCTTCAGTAACAAATATCCCACACGGTCGATTTCTGGATCGCCTTCACATTCACGGAAACCGGTTACAGTAACCGGTTGCAGACCGTGAGTGAGAGATTAATACTGACTGTGTAACGTCCCCTGTATCCAATAATAAGAGCTAAATATGAAACCATTCCGTCTGAGCAGTACCGCTGGTAAACGCGCCGGCAAGGTTGTGAAGGTGATGTATGGACCAACGTATGGCGTGAATGCGCCCGTCATAAACGTCTGAAAGGAGATCTGCTATGTCTGCCAACCATGCTGCGTTTAATCTGATATTTCGTTTTGTAGAAAATTACGTCAGCCCGATTGCCGGGCGGATCTCCTCCCAGCGTCATGTTATGGCTATTCGTGATGGCTTTATCTCCGCGATGCCGTTCATGATTGTGGGTTCATTTTTACTCGTCTTCGCGTATCCACCGTTTTCGCCTGATACCACCTGGGGTTTCGCGCGCGCCTGGCTGGACATGGCGAAGCAATTTGAAGGTCAGATCCTCACGCCGTTTGATATGACGATGGGCGTTATGTCCCTGTATATCTGCGCGGCCATTGCCTATAACCTTGGCAAACACTATGTCAAATCGCATCAGTTAGACCCGTTTATGTGCGCCATGCTGTCACTGATGGCGTTTCTGCTGGTCGCGGCGCCGAAAACCAAAGGCACGCTTCCGGTCGACAGCCTCGGCGGGACAGGCATTTTTACCGCGATTCTGGTGGCTATCTACTGCGTTGAGATGATGCGTTTTCTCAAAGCGCATAACATTGGGATCCGTCTGCCGGACCAGGTTCCGCCGATGATCAAAAACTCCTTTGATCTGTTGATCCCGGTGCTGGTGGTGGTGTTGACGCTTTACCCGCTGAGTCTGGTGATTCAGTCTGAGTTTGGCATGCTGATCCCGCAGGCGATTATGTCTGTCTTCAAACCGCTGGTTTCCGCCGCAGACTCCCTGCCGGCAATCCTGCTGGCGGTGTTGATTGGACATTTGCTGTGGTTCGCCGGGATCCACGGCGCCGCGATTGTCTCCGGGATGTTGCAGATGTTCTGGCTGACCAACCTGGGCGCTAACCAGACCGCGCTGGCCGCCAGCCAGCCGCTGCCGCATATTTTTATGGAAGCATTCTGGACGTTCTTTATCGTCATCGGGGGGTCAGGTGCCACGATGGGGCTGGTGTTCTGCTACCTGCGCAGCCGCTCCGCTCATCTGCGTTCTATCGGCCGCCTGAGCGTGGTGCCAAGCCTCTTTAACATCAACGAACCCGTTATTTTCGGTACGCCGATTGTCATGAACCCGGTGTTCTTTATTCCGTTCCTGCTGGCTCCCATGGTTAACGCCGTGCTGGCCTGGTCGGCGATGAAGTTCGATTTGATTGGCCGCGTGATCTCCGTTGTGCCGTGGACGGCACCTGCACCGGTAGGTGCCGCATGGGCGCTGGGCTGGGATTTCCGTGCAGCCATTCTGGTGGTGGTCCTGGCGTGCGTATCGGCCATCATCTACTTCCCGTTCTTTAAAGTGTACGAGAAGCAACTGCTGGAGCAGGAAGCGGAAGAAGCGCAACGTAATGCGGAAGAGGAAAATCAGCAGGTAGCGTGAGAAACGGATGCCGGGTCAGCGTTAATGCGGCCCGGCAACACCTGTCCTTACTTGAGCGTACAATCTCCACACTGCTGAACGTCCGGCAGGCGATAACGCTGGCAGCAGGTGCGGCGAACCAGAAGCCCGTCACGAAGGACCACGGTGCGGAATAACGGGTTATCGCGGCCATCGGAAAGCTGTTTTGCAAAGAAACAGGACTGGCGCAGGGCCTCGACCTTCTCATCACCGAGCAGAGGTTTCATTTCCGTCAAATACCAGTGGATTAAATACCCGGTATTGCTCCAGATAAGCTTCCCGTTGATTTCCCCCGTCTCTTCCAGCGCATCCACCACCGGGATCAGGGCGCGAGTTATGAGCAGCTCCATACGTTCCAGAGCAGAGAGGTGCTCCGCGTTCTGGTCTTCGTGGAGATCAATCCAGAAACAGGCCGCACGGCCGGTCTCGTGGAACTCGACATGAAAATATTCCGGGGAGAGTTCCAGCATGCCCTCTTGAGTGAGCAGCGCCAGCATGAGTGGGGGCACCATCAGCCCGATATACCACTGCGCCCAGAGGGAGAGCAGGGGTTTGTTTTCCCGCGTAAGGGTCGGTTGATTGCGATAGATATGGTCGGAATAGGTTGCCAGCAACGACTGCAGTGTCGACGGCTGTCGCCACTCTTCCAGCGTCATGGCGTGGTGCGGGTGCGCTTCATCCAGCCTGATAAAGTCCAGCAGGTGGGCGCGGGTTTTAGCGATCTTATCCCTGATGGCATCCGCAAGCGAAACATTCCCGGTGGGGAGGCGGGCTCTCCAGAGAAGGGGTTCAACGATTTGTGCGGTATGAGTGGCCATAGTAGAGATACAAATCTAAATGATAATGATTGCCAATCCTAACTATTGCTCATACCGATGGCAAGACTTTTGTCCTCGTTATATGACGCCGCGCTTACGCGGTCTGAAGCTCTTCGCTCAGCAGGATGTTATTGCGCCCCATATGTTTTGCTTCGTAGAGGGCTTTGTCCGCTTTCTCCAGTGCGCCTTCGGCATCTTCATCCTCAAAAATGGCAATTCCAATGCTGATGGTGACGTTTGTCGCCACGCTTTCATTGAACATATGCGGAATTTTTAAATCGTAGACTTTCTGGCGGATCCGCTCTGCCGTCTGGCGCGCATGCTCGAGAGAAATATTGGTCAGCAGAACCATAAATTCTTCCCCGCCGAAGCGCGCCACAATATCACGTGAACGCACGGCATCACGGATGGCAGCAGAGACCCGGATCAGCGCCTGGTCGCCCATCATATGGCCGTAGTGGTCGTTGTAGGCTTTAAAGTGGTCGATATCCATCAGCAGGACAAAGTGCTCGCCGTTCTCCACTGCCGGAAGATTCTCCAGCCGGCTTTGCAGTCCGCGACGGTTATAAAGGCCGGTAAGCGGGTCCATCATGCTCAGATCGGTGAGGGTCTCACGCTCCTCCAGCAAACGGGAGAGCAGTTCCTGCGCGAAGCGATCGTTACGTCTTTGCAAAATGTTATGAATCGCAATTGCTACCACAGGAAGTGCGAAAGAATAGGTCATTCTCAGCCATATATCATGATTACTTAACCACAGGCAGACAATAAAGGTGGGGAAGGAGTGCAGCGTAAATGCTTTGATATTACTGGCGAAGGCCAGCGTACCAATAAACAGTACCGTTAATAATGCCATGATCAAATAGGTCGCCTGATCGTGGGTAATTAACGAAAATTTCGAGGCCACCTGCCACGCCCATAAAATACCGAAGATCGCTGAAACGGCAGGAATATTTACCTTGCGGGTTCTCTTTTTCCAGTGCCAGACGAGCAGCCCGATGCTGATAACAAAAATAGAAATCAGAGGGACCGATAACAGGCGAATAGAATAGAGCGGGTTTGTTACCGAGAACACAGCTGAGGTCGCGTTCAGAAATAAAAATAAACGTAACGATAATTGATATTTACTGTGGACCAAAGACCGCCAGGATTGTGATGTCATAGTAGTGCGTTTTTATTAATATTTAATTAAAACAGGTAAATAGGTGTTGTTTCGCAATGAAAGATGCAAAAAACTCAAAGAGTAATTATCAGAAAAACTTTAGGTCTAGTTAACAGGTGAGCAATTTATCACCTTAGGCATTTCCTGTCATTACAGGAAAGGTAAAGGGGGAGAGTTTTTGATTAATCGCGCTGACAAATGATAATTGATATCATATGATATTGGTTATCATTATCAGTGTGAGAGGGCGAACCATGTTGAACAGGGCGCTGGGAAGTGGTTGGGGAGTGTTACTGCCGGGGGCGATTCTTGGCGGTCTGATGTTTGCCGATCTCTCCATTGATGTTTGGAAAGCGCTCATTGTGTCAGGACTGTTAGTGACGTCAGGGATGATCTGGCATAAACAGCTGCGCCACTTTGTGTTACTGCCGTCATGCGTAGCACTGGTCAGTGGAATTCTGGTGATACTGATGAGTTTGAAATAAGCGGAAAGCGAGAAGAACGTCAGAAAGGATGTAAGATAATTGGTGCGAGGGGGGGGACTTGAACCCCCACGTCCGTAAGGACACTAACACCTGAAGCTAGCGCGTCTACCAATTCCGCCACCTTCGCACAGTCATCTTACTTTTTTGATATCGCCTCGTTGGTGCGAGGGGGGGGACTTGAACCCCCACGTCCGTAAGAACACTAACACCTGAAGCTAGCGCGTCTACCAATTCCGCCACCTTCGCCCAGTGCGAGCAATATCAACGTGATTTATGGTGCGAGGGGGGGGACTTGAACCCCCACGTCCGTAAGGACACTAACACCTGAAGCTAGCGCGTCTACCAATTCCGCCACCTTCGCATACCATCGACACTGTAAAAGTATCGTAACCACGGAGGCGCATTCTAGATGTTTTCAGCTTTACGTCAACAGAAAAATGCGCACGCTGTTTTGATTGCTGCAAAAATGGCCGATGGTAGCGCCCGGTTTTGCCGGATAGCGGTTACGCGTATCCGGCCTGCCAGATAAGGAGGATTACTTCTTAGCCTGACGCGTCATCACGGTGCGGTAAACCTTAAAGCGACCCGTCTGGGCGATGACTTCATGGAAGCCAAAGGTTTCATCCAGCACTTTCGGGTACGGCAAGAAGGCGTTAGCCACGATACGCAGTTCACCCCCGCTGTTCAGATGACGTACTGCACCACGGATCAGCGTTTGCGCCGCTTCAAGGCTGGTTTCCATACCATCGTGGAATGGCGGGTTGGAGATGATCATGTCGAAACGGCCATTCACATCAGAGAAGACGTTGCTGGCAAACACGTCGCCTTCCAGGCCGTTTGCAGCAAGCGTTGCGCGGCTTGCTTCAACCGCCGGGGCGCTCACATCGCACAGGGTTAAGCGCACTTTTGGCGAATGGCTCGCCAGTACGGTCGCCAGTACACCCGCGCCACAGCCGACGTCCAGCACTTTGCCTTTCGTATGCGGCGTCAGGGTGGAGAGCAGCAGCTGGCTGCCCACGTCCAGACCGTCGCGGCTGAAGACGCCTGGCAGAGTTTTAATGGTCAGACCGTCAAGCTGATACTCATCCCAGAATTTCTCAGCATCAAAGGTCGCCTGTTTTTCCAGACGGCCGTGATACAGGCCACAGCGACGGGCGCTGTCGATTTTATTCAGCTGCGCATAGCCTTCCAGCATCTGTTCTGCGCTACGAACGCCGCTGCGGTTCTCACCGACCACGAAAATATCGCAGCCAACGGGCAGCAGAGAAAGCAGGTTCATCAGCTGGAACTGGGCTTCTGGCTTGTTCTTCGGCCAGTAGTAGATGAGCGTGTCGCAGTCGGCGATGTCGCTCTGTTCAGCGACCAGGCTAAAGCGCGCGCGGTCGTCCATCTGGCGGCTCAGTACCTGCCAGTGGTGGTAGTATTGGGTGTGGGCACGGCTTTCAGCACAGTCGAAACGTGCGGGCAGGTCATCCTGCATATCTCCGGCAAACAGAATACGGCTTTCTTCGAAATCATCACTGTGACGCAGCAAGACTTCACTTGCCGGGGTAAATGCAGACATGAATTGTTCCTCAATTAACTCAGGCGGGGATTATAGTAGGTAGATGGCGCAGTTTCGACACATTTGCTATATTTGCGCGCCTGAGAGACAGGAGTTTTCCCTATGACATCCCGACGAGACTGGCAGTTGCAGCAACTGGGCATCACCCAGTGGGCCTTGCGTCGCCCGACGGCGTTGCAGGGCGAAATCGCCATCTCCATCCCTGCGCACGTCCGGCTGGTGATGGTGGCGGAGGAACTGCCTGCCCTGAATGAACCCCTTATTGGTGATGTCCTTCGTAGCCTGAAGCTGACCACTGAACAGGTTTTACAGCTTACGCCAGACAGGGTCACCATGCTGCCATCCGACAGCCGCTGCAACAGCTGGCGTATGGGAGACATCGATGAGGTCTCCCTGGAAGGGAGCCAGATCTGCTCGCCAGCGCTGGACGAACTGAAAGCCAACCCAAAAGCGCGCAGCGCGCTATGGCAACAAATCTGCGAATATGAACACGATTTCTTCCCTCACGACGCCTGACCTGACCGCGGCGTACGCGATTGAAACGCGCGCCCATGCTTTTCCATGGAGCGAAAAAACCCTCGCCAGCAATCAGGGCGAGCGGTATCTGAATTACCGTCTGGACGTCGACGGCACGATGGCCGCTTTTGCCATCACGCAGGTCGTTCTGGACGAAGCGACGCTGTTTAATATCGCGGTTGATCCCGCGTATCAGCGCCGGGGGCTGGGAAGAGAACTGCTTGAGCATCTCATTCGCGAGCTCGAAACCCGTGACGTTTTCACCCTGTGGCTGGAGGTGCGCGCGTCGAATGTCGCCGCCATCGCACTCTATGAAAGCTTAGGCTTTAACGAGGCGACTATCCGCCGTAACTACTACCCCACCGCAGAGGGACGTGAAGACGCCATCATAATGGCTCTGCCGCTTGGATAACTAAAATAAGGTTGTAACGATGAAATGGGACTGGATTTTCTTTGATGCCGACGAAACGCTGTTTACGTTTGACTCGTTTGGCGGCCTACAGCGGATGTTTCTCGATTATAGCGTTACCTTCACCGCTGAAGACTTTCAGGACTATCAGGCGGTAAACAAACCGCTGTGGGTGGATTACCAGAACGGTGCCATCACCGCGTTACAGCTGCAGCACCAGCGCTTTGATGTCTGGGCCGAGCGGTTAAACGTCAGCCCGGGTGCGCTTAACGATGCCTTTCTTAATGCCATGGCGGATATCTGCGCGCCGTTGCCGGGCGCGGTTTCCCTGCTGGACGCCCTGAAGGGCAAGGCGAAGCTGGGCATTATTACCAACGGGTTTACCGCCCTGCAGCAGATCCGCCTTGAGCGTACGGGCCTGCGCGATCATTTTGACGCGCTGGTGATCTCTGAAGAGGTGGGCGTACCTAAGCCGGATCCGCGTATTTTTGATTATGCGCTGGAACAAGCGGGCAATCCCGATCGTGAACGAGTGCTGATGGTCGGGGACACCGCGGAGTCGGATATTCGTGGCGGGATGAACGCCGGCCTGTCGACCGTCTGGCTGAATGCACACGGTCGCACGTTGCCGGAAGGTATCCAGCCGACCTGGACCGTCACGTCATTGAACGAACTGGAGCAGCTCCTGTGTAAACAATGATTGCCTGCCCCCCATTGATGGGTAAAATAGCCGCATTTTTCGTATCCCATGATGCGCGGCCTGACGCCGCGCTTATATAGAAGATTTCATTATGACGTTGTCTCCTTATCTGCAAGAGGTGGCCAGGCGCCGTACTTTTGCCATTATCTCTCACCCGGATGCCGGTAAAACGACCATCACCGAGAAGGTGTTGCTGTTCGGACAGGCGATTCAGACTGCGGGTACCGTAAAAGGCCGTGGTTCCAACCAGCATGCAAAATCTGACTGGATGGAGATGGAAAAGCAGCGTGGTATTTCCATTACCACCTCCGTGATGCAGTTCCCGTATCATGATTGCCTGGTCAACCTGCTGGATACCCCAGGGCACGAAGACTTCTCGGAAGATACCTACCGTACGCTGACGGCGGTGGACTGCTGTCTGATGGTCATCGACGCCGCGAAAGGGGTAGAAGATCGTACCCGTAAGCTGATGGAAGTTACCCGTCTGCGCGATACGCCGATCCTCACCTTTATGAACAAACTCGACCGTGACATCCGCGACCCGATGGAGCTGATGGATGAAGTGGAAAACGAGCTGAAAATTGCCTGTGCGCCTATCACCTGGCCCATTGGCTGCGGCAAGCTGTTCAAGGGTGTCTATCACCTTTATAAAGACGAAACCTATCTTTACCAGACCGGCAAAGGCCATACCATTCAGGAAGTCCGTATCGTAAAAGGTCTGGATAACCCGGAGCTGGATGCAGCTGTGGGTGAAGAGCTGGCCGCGCAGCTGCGTGACGAGCTGGAGCTGGTTCAAGGTGCATCTCACGAATTCGACAGAGAGCTGTTCCTGAGCGGTGAAATCACCCCGGTCTTCTTTGGTACCGCGCTGGGTAACTTCGGCGTTGACCATATGCTTGATGGCCTGGTGGAGTGGGCGCCACAACCGATGTCACGTAAAACTGACACCCGTGAAGTGGAAGCGAAAGAAGAGAAGTTCACCGGTTTCGTCTTTAAAATTCAGGCCAACATGGACCCGAAACACCGTGACCGCGTCGCCTTTATGCGCGTGGTGTCCGGTAAGTATGAAAAGGGCATGAAGCTGCGTCAGGTACGTATCGGTAAAGATGTGGTGATCTCCGACGCGCTGACCTTTATGGCGGGCGACCGTTCGCACGTTGAAGAAGCCTATCCGGGCGACATCATCGGTCTGCACAACCACGGTACGATTCAGATCGGCGATACCTTCACCCAGGGTGAAATGATGAAGTTCACCGGTATTCCGAACTTCGCACCGGAACTGTTCCGTCGTATTCGCCTGCGCGATCCGCTGAAACAGAAACAGCTGCTGAAAGGGCTGGTTCAGCTTTCCGAAGAGGGCGCAGTCCAGGTGTTCCGCCCAATCGCTAACAACGATCTGATCGTAGGCGCTGTCGGTGTGCTGCAGTTCGACGTGGTCGTTGCGCGTCTGAAGAGCGAGTACAACGTGGAAGCGATCTATGAATCGGTTAACGTGGCGACCGCGCGCTGGGTAGAGTGTTCTGACGTGAAGAAATTCGAAGAATTTAAACGTAAGAACGAAGTGCAGCTGGCACTGGATGGCGGTGATAACCTGACGTATATCGCTCCAACCATGGTAAACCTGAACCTGACTCAGGAACGTTATCCTGATGTCCAGTTCCGCAAAACGCGCGAACACTGATCCCCTCTCAGAGCACGGCAATCGCCGTGCTCTTCTTTATTTCCTGTCTTATTAATCTCTTGCGGAATGTTCTTAATTCAACATTATTTCGCGTCTTTTGCTCGTTTTTTACCCAAATCTGAAAGCGGCACTGTGAGAGTGATCTATATTTAACTCAGTGTTTAACACCGGGCGTGGATGAATTAACTGTTCAATGCATGACTTTGGGTTCTCCATTTTGCCCGTGTGTTCATTCGCAATATATAAAACTAGCAATTAGGGAAGTATGTCGCCCGAATGACGGGTATACACAGGAATACATCGATGAATATGACAAGACTGAAGATTTCTAAAACTCTGCTGGCTGTGACACTGGGTAGCATCCTGGTAAGTGGTTCTGCTCTGGCTGAAACCAGCACTATGGATAAAGCGCAGTCCACCGCCGATACCGCAGGGCAAAAAATCGATAGCTCTATGAATAAAGTCGGTAATTTCATGGATGACAGCTCAATCACAGCAAAAGTGAAAGCCGCACTGGTGGATGATGAAGCTATCAAGAGCACCGATATTTCCGTTAAAACTGACAAGAAAGTTGTCACCCTGAGTGGTTTTGTAGAAAGCCAGGCCCAGGCCGAACAGGCGGTAAAAGTGGCGAAGGGTGTTGAAGGTGTAGCGTCCGTGAGCGACAAACTGCACGTTCGGGACAGCAAAAACGCGTCGGTGAAAGGGTATGCCGGAGATGCAGCCACCACCAGCGAAATCAAAGCTAAACTTTTAGCAGATGACATCGTGCCATCTCGTAAAGTGAAAGTGGAAACCACCGATGGCGTGGTTCAGCTTTCCGGTACGGTCGATTCTCAGGCGCAAAGTGAGCGCGCCGAGTCCATCGCGAAAGCGATCGATGGTGTTAAAAGCGTTAAAAACGATCTGAAAACGAAGTAAATCTGCACTATTCGCCCGTCTGGCTAACGTCAGCGGGCGAAATAAAAATGACTCTGGAAAATCGCCGGTGAGTGACCTGAGCGCGCTCACATTTAGCGGCCGACATTAACTATGGTAAAGGAGAAGCTTATGTTTCGTTGGGGCATTATATTTCTGGTTATCGCGTTAATTGCCGCCGCATTGGGCTTTGGTGGTCTGGCAGGTACAGCGGCATGGGCAGCAAAAATTGTCTTTGTCGTGGGTATTATTCTGTTCCTGGTCAGCCTGTTTACGGGTCGTCGACGTCCGTAGCAAACGCAATATTCCTTCAACAAAAAAAAGCCAGTCCTCGTGACTGGCTTTTTCTTGTTTCAGTCGCTGGTCGGGTGCGCTACTGTGTCATAACAGAAAAATGAAAACAGGAAAGCAGAGGTGGGGCAACGAATTCCCGTTACGCTCGGCAATATTGCGCCGCTGGCGTTAAAGCCGTTTCGCGCAGGCCCGCTTGCGCTGGTGTGTGAAGGTGGCGGACAGCGCGGCATTTTTACGGCCGGTGTGCTGGACGAGTTTATGCGCGCGCAATTCAACCCGTTTGACCTGTACTTCGGGACCTCTGCCGGGGCGCAAAACCTCTCTGCTTATGTCTGTAACCAGCCCGGCTACGCGCGAAAAGTGATCATGCGCTACACCACGGCGAAAGAATTTTTCAACCCGGTGCGCTTTGTGCGCGGCGGGAATTTGATTGACCTCGACTGGCTGCTGGATTCGACCTCAAGCCAGATGCCGCTGGCAATGGATACGGCGGCGCGCCTGTTCGACAGCGGAAAAGAGTTCTGGATGTGCGCCAGCCGTGGTGATGACTACACGCCGGGGTATTTCTCTCCTCAAAAAGAGAACTGGCTGGATATCATTCGCGCCTCCAGCGCCATTCCCGGTTTCTATCGTTCCGGCGCGCTGCTGGACGGCATCAGCTATCTCGACGGCGGCATCAGTGACGCGGTGCCGGTACAGGAAGCTGCGCGACGCGGGGCAAACACCATTGTGGTGATCCGCACCGTCCCGTCGCAAATGTACTATACCCCGCAGTGGTTTAAACGCATGGAGCGCTGGTTAGGCGACAGCAGCCTGCAACATCTGGTCAATATCGCGAAGCAGCATGAAACGACCTACGGCGCCATGCAGCGCTTTATTGAAAAACCGCCGGGTAAGCTGCGTATATTTGAAATTTACCCGCCCAAACCGCTGGTCAGCATGGCGCTGGGCAGCCGCGTTCCTGCGCTGCGTACCGATTACAAAACGGGGCGCCTGTGCGGGCGTTACTTCCTGGCGACAATAGGCAAACTGCTGGCTGAACAACCGCCTATACATCGTCATAAAGCCATTATTACCCCACCGGCAGTGGTGGCGAATGATGCGCTGGCGATGCCACTGGTGGATGCTCCGCAGGCGAATGACGCATTGTTAGATAATGAGGATCTGGCGTGACGTACCGGTTTATCGATACCCACTGTCATTTTGATTTTCCACCGTTTACGGGGGATGAAGAGCAAAGCATCACGCGAGCTGCACAAGCCGGCGTAGAGGCGATAATTGTGCCGGCGGTTGAAGCGGCATACTTTGAGCGGGTACTGGATCTCTCAAGGCGACACCAGGCGCTGTACGCCGCGCTCGGCCTGCATCCCATTGTGATTGAACACCATCTTGATGAGCATATCGACGCGCTGGACGCCATTGTGCAGACGGCTGGCGACAAACTTGTCGCCATCGGTGAGATCGGCCTCGATCTCTATCGCGACGATCCGCAGTTTGCGCGCCAGCAGACGATCCTTGATGCGCAGCTGCGTCTGGCGAAGCGCCACGATCTGCCGGTGATCCTTCACTCCCGTCGAACCCATGACAAACTGGCAATGCATCTGAAGCGTATCGATCTTCCGCGAAGGGGCGTTGTGCACGGTTTTTCAGGGAGCCTGCAGCAGGCGCAGCGCTTTATTGCGCTGGGCTATAAAATTGGCGTCGGGGGTACCATCACCTATCCACGCGCCAGTAAAACCCGCGATGTGATGGCGCAGCTGCCGCTCGAAGCATTATTACTGGAAACCGACGCACCGGATATGCCGCTCAACGGTTTTCAGGGGCAGCCAAATCGCCCGGAGCAGGCCGCTCGGGTCTTTGACACGCTCTGTGAGTTGCGCGAGGAGCCGGAAGAGGTGATTGCGCATGCCCTGCTGGAGAATACCCGCGCGGTATTTGGTATCACGCTATAGATAAAGCGCCGGTCGGATTACCACAATCTGCTGTTGTTCCAGCGCCCGCGCCAGCGGCTCAATATCTTCTGGCGTGGCGCTGCGCCAGGACGCCGCCTCACCGTAAACGCCGTGAGCATGAAAGGCGTTAATGCGTACCGGGACATTTCCCAACGCGTGGATAAACGCCGTCAGTGCTTTGAGATGCTCCAGATAATCACACTGCTCCGGGATCACCAGTAATCGCAGTTCCGCCAGCCGCTGGTGGTGTGCCAGCCAGCGGATACTGTGCTTAATCTGCGGATTTTCGCGTCCGGTCAGGAAGCGATGGTGTTCGTTCCCCCAGGCCTTCAAATCCACCATTGCCCCGTCGAATACCGGCAGCAGTTTTTGCCAGCCGGTTTCCCCTAACAGACCGTTGCTGTCCACCAGGCACGTCAGGTGTTGCAGGGCGGGATCGGCTTTGATCGCCGTGAAGAGCGCCACCAGGAACGGTAGCTGCGTTGTCGCTTCACCGCCGCTCACGGTAATACCTTCAATAAAGGGTGCGGATTTAGAGAGCTGAGTGAGGATCTCGTCGACGCTAAAACGGTGCGCCATTGGCGTTGCCTGCTGCTGGCACAACTGCAGGCAGGTATCACACTGCTGACACTGACTCTCCTGCCACCAGACCCGCCCGGCCTGTATGTTCAGCGCATCGTGCGGACAGTGGGGTACGCAGTCGCCGCAGTCGTTGCAGCGTCCGATGGTCCACGGATTGTGGCAGGTTTTGCAGCGCAGGTTGCACCCCTGGAGAAACAGAGCCAGGCGGCTGCCCGGCCCGTCCACGCAGGAGAAGGGGATCACCTGACTAACTAAAGCGCATCTGCTGTTCATGGCTTATCACGCGTGGCTGGCGCTCCAGGATGCGGGTGTGTCGGGCGGCTTCTTCTCCAAGCCAGGTGGTGTTAGTGCGTGACCCTGTTTCACGGTATTTCTCCAGGTCGGACAACCGCACCATATATCCGGTCACGCGTACCAGATCGTTACCGGCCACGTTGGCGGTGAACTCCCGCATTCCCGCGTTGAACGCACCCAGACACAGTTGCACCACGGCCTGCGGGTTGCGTTTGACCGTCTCGTCCAGCGTCAGGATGTCGCTAATCCCGGCGTGATAGTGCTTGTGGTGTGGCGCCACGCTCAGCAGGTGGCTAATCGGGTCCGGCTCCTCCCCGTAAGGCAACCGCGCGCCCGGCGTCGTACCGATATCAGAGCTTATTCCGGACTGGGCATGCAGCATCGCACGCTGTTTCCAGCCGTATTTTACCGGTGTGCTTTCAACAAACGCCGCGAGCTGTTCGCTGATCCGATACCCCAGCGCGTTGGCCTGGTCGTCTTTACCGTAACGGCCCGGTGAACCCGCTTTCTCACACAGCACGTTCACCGCTTCGGCCAGGCCATACATGCCGAACATCGGCACAAAGCGGTCGGGATCAATCAGCCCCTCTTTGACGAGGAAGCTATTCTCAAAGAAGCCGGATTTTTGATACAGGAACTCGCAGCGGGCATTGATGACGGCCAGTTGCTGCTGGCAGTAGTGGGGCAACGTACGGCTAAAAAAGTCTTCGGGCGAGTCGCTGTGTTCGGCAATGGCCTTCAGGTTCAGGCGCACCAGCGTGCTGCCACCGCCTGCCAGCGGCAGGGAGTTGTAACAACTCACGATACCATAACGGCTTTTTGTGAAAATTTTATCATTCACCGGGCCGTTAGAAATATGGGGTTTGCTGCATTCACAGAGGTTTTCGGCCACCCTGAGCAGCAGCGAGTCTGGCGTGATATCGGGATCATAAATAAAGGTCAGATTCGGTGCGACCTGCTTCAGCTCTGCATCAGCGCGTAAAATCGCGCGGGTAACGGGCGTGTCCGCCGGACCAATATTGGCATGCATAAACGCATCCGGAAGCGTTCTGTCGAGATAGCGCCAGAAACGTTTTATTCGGCTATCGATTTCTTCTTGTGTTAGAATATTAACATACGGTTGCAGTAATGCATCAAGATGACCGAGGAAGACCGGCATCGATGTGACAGAAGGAACATGGTGGTACAGGATGGTCAGCAGTGAGAGCGCGTCATCCAGATCCTTTGCCCCTTCCAGTTCCAGCCATGCCGAGCCGTTGGCGAGGAATCTGGCGTAATCAGGCAGAACATAGCGCGGTTTATAAGGCGCATGGCCTTCGAACATGTCGCAGATAAATCCCTCTTCCAGCGCGGTGCGAGCGGCCTGAGGCAGCGCGGGGTAGGGAAGATGGTTCTCCGCTTCCAGCGCCAGAAAATGACGTTTTTGCTCGGGGGTCAATACCGGGCTTGTCACAATTTGCTGGCAACGTTGTTGCAGTGCGTGAGGGCTGGCGTGGGACATATTCGCTTCCTTTATGGTTCTGCGGATGATGACCGAATTGTAGGAAGTCATCCCGGGGGGACTTTTGATCCCACACCGGGTATCGCTGCTTTAATCAGCAGCGATAGCAGTAAAATTTGAAGTTCATCTCATTACAGTAATGCAAATTTGTACGCAGTTTTCATTAACTGTGATGAATGTCGAAGTGTAAGTGCGGCTGGATGTTAGAATAGTCACAGACCGCAAGGTGAAATTTATACGGCGATGCCGTTGGAGAATGTTATGACCGATTTAACTGCAAGCAGCCTGCGCGCGTTGAAACTGATGGACCTGACCACCCTGAATGATGACGACACCAATGAGAAAGTCATCGCCCTGTGCCATCAGGCGAAAACGCCCGTCGGGAACACTGCAGCCGTCTGTATCTACCCGCGCTTTATCCCCATTGCCCGTAAGACGCTGAAAGAGCAGGGCACGCCGGATGTACGCATTGCAACCGTGACTAACTTCCCGCACGGCAATGACGACATCGAGATTGCGCTGGCTGAAACCCGCGCGGCCATCGCGTACGGCGCTGACGAAGTGGACGTGGTATTCCCGTACCGTGCGCTGATCGCCGGTAACGAGCAGGTTGGTTTTGACCTGGTGAAAGCGTGTAAAGACGCTTGTGCTGCGGCAAACGTGCTGCTGAAAGTGATCATCGAAACCGGTGAGCTGAAAGAAGAAGCGCTGATCCGTAAAGCGTCTGAAATCTCCATCAACGCGGGTGCAGATTTCATCAAAACCTCTACCGGTAAAGTGCCGGTGAACGCAACGCCGGAAAGCGCGCGCATCATGATGGAAGTGATCCGTGATATGGGCGTGGAAAAAACCGTAGGCTTCAAACCTGCGGGCGGCGTGCGCACGGCTGAAGATGCGCAGCAGTTCCTGGCGATTGCCGACGAACTGTTTGGTCCGGCGTGGGCGGATTCCCGTCACTATCGCTTTGGTGCATCCAGCCTGCTGGCGAGCCTGCTGAAAGCGCTGGGTCACGGCGACGGTAAGAGCGCAAGCAGCTACTAATTTTTATCCTGCGGCGGGCCATCCGCCGCATTTAACCTGTTTTCTCGGGGGTTACCGTGTTTCTCGCACAAGAAATTATTCGTAAAAAACGTGATGGTCATGCATTAAGCGACGAAGAGATCCGCTTCTTTATCAATGGCATTCGTGATAACACCATCTCTGAAGGGCAGATTGCTGCTCTGGCGATGACCATTTTCTTCCACGATATGTCGATGCCTGAGCGTGTATCGCTGACCATGGCGATGCGAGATTCAGGAACCGTTCTGGACTGGAAAAGCCTGAACCTAAACGGCCCGATTGTGGATAAACACTCAACCGGCGGTGTAGGTGACGTGACGTCACTGATGCTGGGCCCAATGGTGGCGGCCTGTGGTGGTTATATCCCCATGATCTCCGGGCGTGGCCTGGGACATACCGGCGGTACGCTCGACAAACTGGAAGCCATCCCGGGCTTCGATATCTTCCCGGATGACCATCGCTTCCGCGACATTATTAAAGACGTTGGTGTGGCGATTATCGGCCAGACCAGCTCTCTTGCTCCTGCAGACAAGCGCTTCTACGCGACCCGCGATATCACCGCGACCGTTGACTCTATTCCCCTGATTACCGCCTCTATCCTCGCCAAGAAACTGGCGGAAGGCCTGGATGCGCTGGTCATGGATGTGAAAGTGGGCAGCGGCGCATTTATGCCGACCTATGAACTTTCCGCGGCGCTGGCAGAAGCCATTGTGGGCGTCTCCAACGGAGCGGGCGTGCGTACTACCGCCCTGCTGACGGACATGAACCAGGTGCTGGCGTCCAGCGCAGGCAACGCCGTGGAAGTGCGTGAAGCCGTGCAGTTCCTCACCGGTGAATACCGGAACCCGCGTCTGCTCGATGTCACCATGGCCCTGTGCGTGGAGATGCTGATCTCCGGCAAGCTCGCCAGCGATGATGCCGACGCACGCGCCAAACTTCAGGCGGTGCTGGATAACGGCAAAGCGGCAGAGATCTTCGGCCGCATGGTAGCAGCGCAGAAAGGCCCGACCGACTTCGTTGAACACTACGCGAAATACCTGCCAACGGCGACGCTCAGCAAAGCGGTCTACGCCGATACCGAAGGCTTTGTCTCGGCGATGGATACGCGCGCGCTCGGCATGGCGGTCGTGTCGATGGGCGGCGGTCGTCGTCAGGCCTCGGACACCATTGATTACAGCGTCGGCTTTACCGATATGGCGCGTCTGGGTGACAGCGTCGATGGTCAACGTCCGCTGGCCGTGATCCACGCGAAAGATGAAGCCAGCTGGCAGGAAGCGGCGAAGGCGGTGAAAGCGGCCATTACGCTTGATGATAAAGCACCGCAAAGCACACCGACTGTCTATCGCCGTATCACCGAATAGCGGTATACTGATCTGATCGATAATTTTTGAAGCACTACGTACGGAGAACAATTATGAAACGTGCATTTATTATGGTGCTGGACTCATTCGGCATCGGCGCAACCGAAGATGCAGAACGTTTTGGTGACGTGGGTTCCGATACCATGGGTCACATCGCTGAAGCCTGTGCGAAAGGCGAAGCGGACAACGGTCGTAAAGGCCCTCTGACTCTGCCAAACCTGACCCGTCTGGGTCTGGTAAAAGCCCATGAAGGTTCTACCGGTAAAATTGCAGCCGGTATGGACGGCAATGCGGAAGTGGTAGGCGCGTACGCCTGGGCGCACGAGCTCTCTTCCGGTAAAGATACCCCGTCTGGCCACTGGGAAATCGCCGGCGTGCCGGTTCTCTTCGACTGGGGTTACTTCTCCGATCACGAGAACAGCTTCCCGCAGGAGCTGCTGGACAAGCTGGTCAAGCGTGCCAATCTGCCGGGCTACCTCGGTAACTGCCACTCTTCCGGTACCGTGATTCTGGACGAACTCGGTGAAGAGCACATGAAAACCGGCAAGCCGATTTTCTACACCTCTGCCGACTCCGTGTTCCAGATTGCCTGCCACGAAGAGACCTTTGGCCTGGATAAGCTTTACGAGCTGTGCGAAATCGCACGTGAAGAGCTGACCGAAGGCGGCTATAACATCGGTCGCGTGATTGCACGTCCGTTTATCGGTGATAAAGCGGGTAACTTCCAGCGTACCGGTAACCGTCATGACCTGGCCGTTGAACCACCGGCACCGACCGTACTGCAGAAGCTGGTTGACGAGAAAGACGGCCACGTGGTGTCCGTGGGGAAAATTGCAGACATCTATGCCAACTGCGGTATCACCAAAAAAGTGAAAGCCACTGGTCTGGATGCGCTGTTTGACGCCACCATCAAAGAGATGAAAGAAGCGGGTGACAAGACTATCGTCTTCACCAACTTCGTGGACTTCGACTCCTCCTGGGGCCACCGTCGTGACGTGGCCGGTTATGCCGCGGGACTGGAACTGTTTGACCGCCGTCTGCCGGAGCTGATGGAGCTGGTGGGGGAAGATGACATTCTGATCCTGACCGCCGACCACGGCTGCGACCCAACCTGGACCGGTACCGATCACACGCGCGAGCATATTCCTGTGCTGGTGTACGGCCCGAAAGTGAAACCTGGCTCACTGGGCCACCGTGAAACCTTCGCCGATATCGGTCAGACTATCGCGAAATACTTTGGTACGTCCGACATGGAATATGGCAAGGCCATGTTCTAAACACATCCGGGCGTATCCCCTCTCCCTTCGCGAGAGGGAGAACACCATGCAGGCCGGGCAGGCGCCGCCGCCACCCGGCAAAAACACGATAAAAGGAACTGAAGATGGCAACTCCTCACATTAATGCCGAAATGGGTGATTTCGCTGACGTCGTATTGATGCCGGGCGACCCGCTGCGCGCGAAGCACATTGCAGAAACTTTCCTCGAAGACGTGCGTGAAGTGAACAACGTTCGCGGCATGCTGGGCTTCACCGGTACGTACAAAGGCCGCAAAATCTCCGTGATGGGTCACGGTATGGGTATCCCATCCTGCTCCATCTACACCAAAGAGCTGATCACCGATTTTGGCGTGAAGAAAATCATTCGCGTAGGCTCCTGCGGTGCAGTACGTATGGACGTTAAGCTGCGTGATGTGGTTATCGGCATGGGCGCGTGCACGGACTCTAAAGTTAACCGTATGCGTTTCAAAGACCATGACTTTGCCGCCATCGCTGACTTCGGCATGGTGCGTAACGCGGTTGACGCCGCAAAAGCGCTGGGCGTAGACGCACGCGTGGGTAACCTGTTCTCTGCTGACCTGTTCTATGCACCAGACGGCGGCGAGATGTTCGACGTGATGGAAAAGTACGGCATCCTGGGTGTGGAAATGGAAGCGGCAGGTATCTACGGTGTCGCGGCTGAGTTTGGCGCGAAAGCTCTGACCATCTGCACCGTGTCTGACCATATCCGTACGCACGAGCAGACGACCGCTGCTGAGCGTCAGACCACCTTCAACGACATGATCAAAATCGCGCTGGAATCCGTTCTGCTGGGCGACAAAGAGTAATGTTGTACTGCCGGGCGGCGTTCGCTGCCCGGCATGCTCTTCCCGGTTACAAATACACCACGCTGATGGTCGCCTGACCGTCAAACTCCGTATCTTCCGTTAAAGACAGATTCTTCAGATTCTCGACCGCCAGCGACACGTTCAGCGGGAAAGAGACGCTGGTGACCGCCATCGGGTCGTTTTTGCCCGCCGGCGCAACGCTCATCAGACCCAAATCTTTATTGGCGATGGTACCACCGTTGGCTTTCTGCCAGCGGCTCACGCCCGCTCCCGCGGTCACGGCCGTACGGATAGGCTCTGCGTTATTGCCGTTCGCCGTCACATCGCCTGGCGTGGTGTAAATGGAGTACGCGCCGATGTTTTTACCATCGTGCGTTTTGCCCAGCCCAAAGGTGCTCATCGCACCGCGAAGCTCACCGCCGTTAGCATTGGCGTTTTTCACCTTCAGGTTACTGCTGCCCGTGCTGGCGTTGGAATCGGTACGGTTATCCGCAATGCTCCAGCCCACCTTTGTTGGCGTTGGGCAGTTGATCGTCAGCATCACCCCTTTTTCGCCCAGCTGCGTAGCCTGGGTTTGCGACAAATCGCCAATATGAATCCTGCCAAAATCGATCACGCCATTATTGCTCAGCTCCGGTACACACGAGGCACCGGCAAGCGAGGCTTTGACTTTCAGCACGGCGGTATCGCCCGCGTGTGCGGATGTGGCCGCCAGGGCCAGCGCGACAACGAGTAAACATTTTTTCATTGTTAATCCTTAACATAAATAAAAAGCATGACATTGCGGGGTATTAACCCGTCAGTATTGGTAACGGTAGTGCTTTTCTACGCTTCACGCAGGCAGGTACCTGACGCGTGAATGGGGTTATTCCTGTGTTAATAATTCCCAGGCCATATTGCTCTCAAGAAGGGTATTGTCAGCAACATGACGAAGCTGGCTGTTATTAATGACGGGAACAATCTTAAGGGTGAAGCTCATGTGTTTACCCCGCACCGGCACGGCATTTTGCCGGGCAACGAGACCTTCATTATTTTTGATAAACGCGCGTTGCGTCGGACTGGAGGAGGGCGTAAAACCGATACGGTCCGTCGTTTTCGCCAGCGTGCAGGCATGCCCGTCAACCACCATATTGTCGGCAATAATGGCCAGTCGCCCGTCCTGACCAAAGAGAACCCCCCCATTGACGCCCGCAGTGGACTGCAGAAACAGCGCCATCACTCTCGGCTCCGGGCAGAAGACGTTGGCCGTGATTTCTTTGGCCGGCATCCGGTTCCAGTTCTTCTGCGAGGCGGCGATATCCGACGGTTTGAGTTTTCCAAACGAGACAACGGGCTGCGAAAACGTAACCTGACACTCTTCACTGGACGCGCGTGCGGAGAAGAGCAAAATCATGCTGGCAAACGCCGCGAATAAAAGGGAATAACAGGTTTTCACTGGCACATTCCTTCTGCTTTTTCGTAATAGGACTCGGTATTTTTTTCTTCGCTGAGCGAATACGTGATGTGGCAAATTTTTGCCATGTTGTCGTCCACCACATACAGGGCGGGCGCATCCGTGGCGTCGGGAATAAACACGCTGCCGTTATCCATTACGCTCACGATATAACGGCTATCTTTATCCACCACGCTAAGCCCTCTGGCGAGCCATGACCCGTCAGGGCGTTTCACGGTCAGCATTAGACGACGCGTGTTCAGCACGTGGAAATCCACCTGCGCGAATGAGCCGTAAGCTGCGGAAACGGTCTGTATCCCGTTTGATAAATCCATTCCCTGTGGCAGGGAGCTGGCATCAATGACAATCTGAGAGGTTTGCCACTCGCGCAGACCCGGCACCACGGCTTGTCCCCACGCATCGGTCCAGACGGTTCCATCGGGCGTGGTGATTTGAATACCGCTTTCCGGCTCGCTTAATCGCGCAATGCCAAAGGTGTCTTTAATCGGGTAGGGTGCAAACGTAATGCCATGACCATGCAGGGCGATGCCGCCGCTGAGGGAGGTGCTGTAATTATGCTGGTTCCCGTCATTCAGCCCTGCGGCCATGCCCAGCTGTGTGTAGTGCAGGTTGGTGCTGACATTGCCGTTAAACGACTGGGTCTTGTCCTGATTGTCGCGATCGACCGAGAGGTTGTAATTGGTGTTTTGACCCCACGATCCGCTGTCCTGAATACCGAGGTTTTGTTTTTCACCCTGGCTGCGCATATAGGTACTGATGCGCTCAGTGCCAAACGGAATGACCAGATTAAGATAGAGCAGGTCGCCATCACTTGTGCCGCCCTTCTCCGTCTCACTGCTGCTGAGGGCGTGCTGCCAGTTCACTGAGAGCGACGTGTGCCCCAGACTCTTGCCCCAGGAGACCATCAGGTAGCGGGAGCTACTGCTCTCTTCATCGCCAGCATTCTCGCTGTACTGGAAAGAAAGCGAGCCAACCCATGCGTTGTTCCAGTTGAGGCTGGTATTCCAGGCGCTTTGATAGCGCTGGGATTCAGCGTCCATCGCCTCGTTTAACTCCCGGTAGCCGGTGCTGTAGGTTGATGCGCTGACCCCAAGCGTGAGTTGCTCGGGAAGGGAAAGGTGACTTTGCAATTCTATCTTGCGGCCATTTTGTTGACCGTAGAACTGCGAGCGGCTCATCTGAACGCTGGGAGAAAGGAGCCAGTACTCGGCTGGCGACCATTCCAGCATCGCCCCGACCGCCTGATACTGCTCTGCCAGCACGCCTGCTGTGACGCCGGTGAGCTGGGGCGTAAACCGGGTTCCGTCAGAAAAATTAAATACCCAGGGCGACCCCTGTTCATCCCCGGTATCGCGAACTTTACCCAAAGAGACGCTGAGCCCTTCGGTGCGCGTCATCCCGCTCACGTTCAGTGAGGAGGAGGGAACCGTAAACGTCGTGGTGGAACCGTCGGTTTCGACCACGCTGATGTCCAAATCCACGTTGCCACGCACCACCGGGACATCGGTCAGAGTAAACGGACCGGCATTCTCCAGCGAGGAATAGATAACCTGCCCGGACTGACGAACGTCAACGCGCGCCTGGTTGGTGCGGGCGATGCCGGAAATAGTCGTCGCCGGAATATTCGGTTGCAGGCCCGTTTCCGGCAGGAACTGAACGCCATTAATTTGTGCGCCACTGAACAGCGCCGAGTTGACGTTAATCTGCCCCGCCTGAATGCGAAGTTTCCGTTCTTCGAAGACGTGTTCTGCGTAGGTATAGAGATTCTCTGTGCTGCGGGTTCCGTTATCGTCGGTCAGGATAAAGTTGCTGCGCAGCGTCCAGTTCGCCACGTTGAGACCGGCGCCAATATTGCCCTGGGAAAAGGTACTGTTTCCACCGCTGCCGTACTCGTTGTAGTTGCTGAACGCACTGTAATTGATAAGACCCGCCGCACCGCCGTGTGCGTAGTATTTCGCGGCATAAAAACCATTGTCCATCGCCTCTGCGGGAACATAAATCTCAAGCGACTCCGCGTTGGGCAGCAGCGTGACGGTGGCCGTCGGGTAATCTTGCAGAAGATTATGGCAGGGCTCTTTTGCATCGATATTCAGCGGAAGAAGACCTGCCGCACGGGTAAAGTCATCATCCAGACACAGTTGCCCTTCCTCTCCCACGCGGATCGCAAGCGTGCCTTTATCGACGCCGTTAATCTTTACCTGCACGGCATGCGGCCCCGGCAGGTATCGCTGGGCCTGGGAGAAGTAGTGGGCGAGGTTGGTGCTGATACCGCGGGTCGCCAGAATATCGGTATTAAAATCCATACCGGCCGCCGATACCGACTGGGCGGGCAACGTCAAAGCCCCCAGTATGGCGGCGCGAAGCGTCTGATTACGCAAAGAGAACTCAATCACCAAAACATCCCTGTCTTACTGGCGCGTCAGGGAAGCGGTAAAGCTCTCAACTTCAATCCCGTAGCGGCTGGCCGGATTGAACTCAATGGCGTTATCGGTGCCGTTAACCGGGGTGTCGGTCTGCACCGTCATGGTCTCTCCCGGCAGGATAAACGTCTTGTTGACCAGACCTTCCGTATGCGAAGGCAGTAAGGTGACAGAGGTGGAGAAACGGACCACGTAGGCGGACGGATTCTGCACCTTGACCTCTTTCCCGGTGACTGACCAGGTCAGTAATTTCCAGGCGTCGGTGACCACCGGCAGATCTTTGGGATGGATCAGGACCGGTAAATCCTGACGCAGGTTGATCCCGACCTTCACGTTTTTATCCGTGCTTTTGGGCGGAATACCTTCGAACACCACGCGTTTGTACTGTTCAACGCTAAGCGGTTTGTCGGATTCAAGAATAAAGCGAACCTGTTGCTCCTGGCCTGGCTCGAGGCGCACCACCGGCTGGGTGACGTTGAGTTTTACCCCCTGGTCGCCCCCGATATCCCGGATGGAGGTATAAAGCAGGGTGGGAATGCTGTCGGTGTTTTTCACGCTCATGACGCCGCCGTGATTCGCTTCGTCAATCAGCAGCAGGGTGGTTTCAGGCACCATTCCGGCGGCAAAAAGCGAAGCCGGAAGGGCGAGGCACAGTGAGCAGATCAAACGTGTTGATGTGTGGATCGTAGACATAGTGGGTTTCATTCGCTGGTCAGGAAAAAAAACTCCCCATGTAACTGGAGAGTTTTGCGTCAGGGGGCTGGATTAGAGGTAAACCAGGGTGATCGTTGACTGGCCTTCAAGCTCGGTTTTGTCGGTCAGGGTCAGCTTGTCGCTTGGGGCTACGGCCAGCGCAATCTTCAGCGGGAATGCCGCGCTCATGAAGGCTAAAGGCGCACGCTGGCCGCTTTTGGAAACGGTCATGACGTCGGTGCCATCGTTGGAGAGGATGCCGCTGGTCCACATGTTCATCCAGCTTCTGCTGCTGATCGTGCCGCCGGTATACAGGGTAGCCGCGATAGGCTGTACCGCCGCGCCGTCTGCGGTAACGGAGGTCAGGTAGGTAGAAATGGCATACGCACCGATGTTCTCGCCGGCGCTGGTTTTACCTACGCCGTTCAGTTGGCTGGAGCCAGATGCCTGGCCACCGTTTGCGGTAGCGTTATCCACGTGGAACTGGTTAGCTGGCAGGCTGGCACCGGCGTTGGAGTCCGCGCGATCGTCGTGAAGCGTCCAGCCCACGCGTGTGGCGGACTGGCACTTGATGGTCAGGGTGACATCTTTATGGCCTGCCTGATATGGCACGCTGGAGGAGAGGGAGTCCAGACCGATTTCACCGAAGTTGGCCAGACCCCCGTTGCTGATTTCCGGCACGCAGCCTGCGCTGGTCAGTGAGCCCTGTACTTTGAGCATGGCGGTCGGTTCTGCGCAAACGGCTGTTGCCGCCATGGATAGCACGGTGGCAAGAAGAAGCTTTTTCATTGTTATTCCTTAACCTGAAAGAGAGTGACTAAAAAAGATATTTTTAGTCCGCAAAGTGCTTGCATGAATACACGTGTTAAATAACAAGCGCCGCTGATTCTATTAATGATTCACAGAATGCAATAATTAGATTTTCTAACGAGCACATTGAGATTTTATTAAGTCATTACAATCAGATATGAATGGATTTATATTCTGCTTTAAAACGGCGGGATATCCCGCCGGAGAAAAGAAAACATGACCTTAACGTATCAGAGATAAACCAGCGTAATGGTGGTTTCGCCGCTCAGTTGAGCTTCATCGGTCGTGGTCAGGCGATCGGTATTCACAATGGCCATCGAGACTTTAAACGGGAAGACGACGTTGGTAATCGCCAGCGGAGAAGATTTGCCTGGGGTGGTCGCCGTCATAATTTCTGCGTTACCGTTGGCAATAATACCGGTACTCAGGTTACGCCACATGTATTCGCCATTGCTGTTGACGTACGCCGGGGCATAAATAGCCTGAGCCGGAAGACCATTGGCGGTAACTTCATTCACGCGCGTTGCGATGGCATACGCCCCAATCTTTTCGCCCGCCGCCGTGGTGCCAACGCCATAGGTCGTACCAGCGCCCCAGGCATCACCCCCGTTATCCGCCGCATCGCGGATGTAGAACTGGCTGGACGTCAGGTCATTTGCCGCATTGGTATCTTCTTTATTGTCCGCGATGCTCCAGGCCACTTTGGTCGCTGAAGGGCAGGTAATGGTTAACGACATGTCCTTTTGACCCATCTGATTCGTCTGGGTAGGAGAAAGTTGATCCAGGGCGATGGTGCCAAAATCGATAGAACCGCCATTGCTTAATTCAGGCGTACAGGACGCATTATTCATTTTGCCTTTCACCTTCATCACAACGGTAGAGTCGGCGAGCGCAGCGTGAGAAGCCACGGCAATCAGAGTGGCGAGAAGAAGTTTTTTCACTGTTATTCCTTAACCAAAAAGTGGACATTTTCTTGTGTGCGTTTAATTAACGTATTGATTCACAAGCGCGGGAATTCTATTAATGGTCAGAGTTATTTGTGAAATGAGAAATTCTACACTCGGTTGTGAGTTTAATTAAGGGCTGTAAATACAATCATGTATGTATTTACATCTTGCGAATAATATGATGGATGCAGTATGAATAAAGGAATAAAAAACGGCGAATTAAATTCGCCGTCAGAGATACGTTATCGCCTGAGCGATAATTTAATTAGAGGTATTTTAGCGTAATGGTCGCCTGACCATCCAGTTCGGTATCTTCGGTAATGCTCAGTCTGTTGGTATTCCTGATTGCCATGGAGACTTTCATTGGGAATACGGCTTCGGTAAAGGCCATCGGCACGAGTTCACCCGGTTTGGCGACGGACATGGTTTCGTAGTCATCCAGAACAAGACGACCCGTCGTATTTTTATTCCATTTAGTCAGATTAGTGCCTCCCGCGGTAATCGCATCAGCAGGTGCGCCGTCTACCGTGACATATGGCAGGTTGGTATACACTGCCCATCCGCCAATCTTCTGGCCTTCTTTGGTAAAACCTAAACCGCTTGTGTACTGAGGGCTGAATGTCGAGCTGCCATCAACGGCAGAATCATCGACTTCAATATAATGGCCGTCAGCCAGACTGTCTTTGCGGTTGTCGTACATTGTCCAGCCGACTTTGGTCGCAGAATTACAGGTAATTGTCATGGTGATATCACGCTGGCCGAGCTGGTTATCCTCAGTCGCGCTCAGTGAGCCCATTGATATTTTGCCATAATCTACTGCACCGCCGTTGCTCATTGTAGGAGTACATGACGCGTTGGTCAGTTTGCCTTGCACTTTCATGACGGCGGTGTTAGCCGCATGGGCTGCGGTCATGGACGTTGCCGCAGCGATGGCCGCGACAAGAAGAATTTTTTTCATTGTTGTTCCTTAACGAAGAGAAATTATAGAGCTGTCGACTAGTAATGTAATCAATAGGTTTTATATATGGGTGTAACCACGGGCGGTAGTATATTGTGGCTGCTCTAAATGGTGTATTTAGAATTTCTAAACGGGCAGTAATGAAAATATAAAAGCATAGATGGTGTGAATATTTTCACGCTTTTTACGGGCATATTTCCGCTTTTATTGTTCAATTTATTATTGAAAGTTATTAGCGGTTTTCGTAAGGCCGGGAAGCATTCAATGCCCTTCCCGACGATAATATAATATTTTTTAATGAGATGGGGCTGGCTGGATCCCTGAAGCCTGCTTAAAAAATAAGAATAAGACGTTATCGCGTAAACAGGTTACATCACTCGCCCGGCGAAGCACGCCGGGCAACATGGTTTAGCGTACGGCCTGCGAAAGCCAGGCTGAAAGCTCGCCCAGCTCGATTGCCTGATCGGGGAACTCGCCACGTAATGCCTCACATGTCAGCTGCACCGTGTCGGCCCGATACAGGCAGCCCTGTAAGCGGCTGGCCAGCGCCTCCAGCGGCGCAGGGTTCAGGCTGTCCGTAAAGACCTGCGCCCGGGTAATGTGGCCTTTTTCCACGTCAAAATGAAGCTCCACGCCGCCCCAGGTGAAGCGCTCGTCCAGCAGGTGCGAGAAGGCCGGCGCCTGACCAAAGTTCCACTCCCAGCTGCTCTGACGGGCAAAGGTTTCCGCAAAGTTTGGCAGGTCAGGTGTGTTATCCGGGGAGATCACTTCGGCTTCGACCCGCTCGCCGTAGTGAGCGAAAAACGCTTCGCGGATGGCATCGCAGATCTGTTCATGGGTGATGCCCGGCAGTAATTCGGTCAGGTTGGCGACGCGGCCTCGCACGGAGGTGATACCTTTGGCCTGCAGCTTTTTCTTATCGGGATTAAGGTAATTCGCAAGACGGCTGAGGTCGGCATTCAGCAACAATGTACCGTGATGGAATCCCCGGTCCAGGGTTTCACGGTAGGCGGAGCCGGAGACTTTGCGATCCCCGTCGGGGGTTTTGACGACCAGATCGTTGCGGCCTGACGCTTCGGCAGTCACGCCCAGCGATGTCAGGGCGTTAAGCACAATCGCGGTGGAAATGGTTTTATCGTATTCAGGTTTGCCCGCCATAAAGGTAAAGCAGGTATTGCCGAGGTCGTGAAATACCGCGCCGCCGCCGCTGCTGCGTCGCGCCAGGCGGACGTTATCCTCTTCCATACGCCGGGTATTACACTCTTTCCAGGGATTCTGCGCACGGCCAATCACCACCGTATCGGCGTTGCGCCATAAAAATAACACCCGTTGAGTGGCTGGCATCTGACGGAAGATGCACTCTTCTACCGCGAGATTGAACCAGGGATCGTGAGAGTCAGAGATAAGCAGGCGTAACGTCGTCATGGCAAAGTTCCTTTTCCGAATCGTAAGCCTACTTTATCACTATTCTTTCTTATCGCCCTCGTCCTCTTCGGGAACCGATTTACTGGCGGTCAGGAGGAAAGGCGATTGCTGCCAGCGGGTGCGTTTACCCTGCAGCAGCGTGCGTGCCAGCACCACACCGATGGCCAGCGAGAGCAGCAGCATCAGGCGCAAAATATTGGTGGTGTTGTCCACCTGTTTTGCTTCGGTGGGCAGGGTGTGGGTGTCGAGCGTCAGGCGCAAATACCCGAGCGGACCATTTTTCCCCTGCACGGGTTCGACGATCTGCTGATTGAAATAGCCGCCGGCTTTTTTGCCGTCCAGCGCCAGCCTGTCACGGACGTCAACGTGCTCACCGGCACGGGCGATCAAGTCGCCCTGTTCGTCATAGACACCGGCATCAAGAATGCGGCTGTTTTCGGTTAACTGGCGTAATATCTGACCTATGCGCTTCTCGTCCGGCGTTTCGGTGCGCATCGCCGGGGCGATGTTGAGCGTGACCTGACGCGCCAGAGTACGCGCCAGTTCCTCAAACTGCGGGTTACGTTGCCGCTGGTGATTCTGGCTGAACCACGATGCCCCTTGCATCAGCGCGACCAAGAGTGCGAGACATATCAGGACAATCACGGCACGATGAAGTCGGAATTTCAGTTTTGCGCGAGCCATATTCCACCTGCTGAAAATTTACGGCTTAATGTTGCCAGAAGTGATGGTTACAAGGTAGCCTCATGCGTTATTTTCCCTCTGGAACCTTCCGGCGCGAACGAATTCACAGGAGCTTCAATGCCGAACATTACCTGGTGCGACCTGCCTACGGATGTCTCTTTATGGCCAGGATTGCCGCTCTCTTTAAGTGGTGATGAGGTGATGCCTCTGGATTACCACGCTGGCCGTAGCGGCTGGCTGCTGTACGGACGCGGCCTGGACAAACAACGCCTGACCCAATATCAAACCAAACTGGGTGCAGCGATGGTCATCGTGGCGGCCTGGTGCGTAGAGGATTATCAGGTCATCCGCCTGGCAGGTTCCCTGACGCAGCGCGCGACCCGCCTGGCGCATGATGCCGGCCTGGACGTGGCGCCTCTCGGCAAAATTCCACACCTGAAAACGCCGGGTCTGCTGGTGATGGACATGGATTCCACCGCCATCCAGATCGAGTGTATCGACGAGATCGCCAGGCTTGCCGGCAGCGGCGAGCTGGTGGCCGATGTGACCGAACGCGCGATGCGCGGCGAGCTGGATTTCACCGCCAGTCTGAGACAGCGCGTAGCGACCCTGAAAGGGGCGGACGCGAACATCCTGCGCCAGGTGCGTGATGAGCTGCCGTTAATGCCGGGGCTGACGCAGCTGGTGCTGAAGTTAGAAACGCTGGGCTGGAAAGTGGCTATCGCCTCGGGCGGGTTCACCTTCTTCGCCGACTACCTTCGCGACACGTTGCGCCTGACCACCGTGGTGGCGAATGAGCTGGAAATCATGGACGGCAAGCTGACCGGCCAGGTGATCGGCGATATCGTGGATGCCCAGTACAAAGCCAATACCCTGACCCGTCTGGCGGAAAAATATGAAATTCCTGTCGTCCAGACCGTTGCCATCGGTGATGGCGCGAACGACCTGCCGATGATCAAAGCGGCAGGCCTTGGCATTGCCTACCATGCCAAGCCTAAAGTGAATGAAAAGACGGAAGTCACCATCCGTCATGCTGACCTGATGGGGGTGTTCTGCATTCTCTCCGGCAGCGTGAATCAGAAATAACGAGGTAAACCGTGGCGAAAGCTCCAAAACGCGCATTTGTCTGTAATGAATGTGGTGCGGATTATCCGCGCTGGCAGGGGCAATGTAGCGCCTGTCATGCCTGGAACACCATCACCGAAGTGCGTGGTGTGGCGGCTTCGCCGAGCGTGGCCCGCAATGAACGCCTGAGCGGTTATGCCGGCAACGCCGGTGTCGCGAAAGTGCAAAAGCTCTCGGATATTAGCCTCGAAGAGCTGCCGCGTTTCTCGACCGGCTTCAAAGAGTTTGACCGTGTGCTCGGCGGGGGAGTGGTGCCGGGCAGTGCGATCCTGATCGGCGGTAACCCGGGAGCGGGTAAATCAACACTGCTGTTGCAAACGCTCTGCAAGCTCGCCGAACAGATGAAAACCCTGTACGTCACCGGTGAAGAGTCCCTGCAGCAGGTGGCGATGCGTGCGCACCGTCTTGGCCTGCCAACCGGCAACCTCAACATGCTTTCGGAAACCAGCATTGAGCAAATCTGCATGATTGCCGAAGAAGAGCAGCCGAAGCTGATGGTTATCGACTCCATTCAGGTGATGCACATGGCGGATATCCAGTCTTCACCGGGGAGCGTGGCGCAGGTGCGTGAAACCGCCGCCTATCTCACGCGCTTTGCCAAAACGCGCGGTGTGGCGATTGTGATGGTCGGCCACGTCACGAAAGATGGCTCGCTGGCAGGGCCGAAAGTGCTGGAGCACTGTATCGACTGCTCCGTCATGCTCGACGGCGATGCCGATTCCCGTTTCCGTACGTTGCGCAGCCACAAAAACCGTTTTGGTGCGGTGAACGAGTTGGGCGTGTTTGCCATGACCGAGCAGGGGCTGCGTGAAGTCAGCAACCCGTCTGCCATCTTCCTCAGCCGGGGCGATGAAGTGACCTCCGGTAGCTCGGTGATGGTGCTCTGGGAAGGGACGCGTCCGCTGCTCGTGGAAATTCAGGCGCTGGTGGATCACTCAATGATGGGTAACCCACGGCGTGTGGCCGTTGGCCTGGAACAAAACCGCCTGGCGATCCTGTTGGCCGTACTGCACCGCCACGGCGGCCTGCAGATGGCGGATCAGGACGTGTTCGTCAACGTGGTCGGCGGGGTCAAAGTCACTGAGACCAGTGCGGATCTGGCGCTGCTGCTGGCAATGGTCTCCAGCCTGCGTGACAGACCGCTGCCGCAGGACCTGGTGGTGTTTGGTGAAGTGGGTCTGGCCGGGGAGATACGCCCGGTGCCAAGCGGCCAGGAGCGCATCTCCGAGGCGGCGAAGCACGGCTTTCGCCGCGCCATTGTGCCCGCCGCCAACGTGCCGAAAAAAATCCCGGAAGGGATGCAGGTCTTTGGCGTGAAGAAACTCGCAGATGCGTTAAATGTCTTTGACGACTTATAATTACGTATTCGATTTTGCAGGAGGCACCGTAATTTATGTCATCATTTGACTACATCAAGACCGCAATCCGCCAGAAAGGCTGCACGCTGCAGCAGGTGGCGGATGCCAGCGGCATGACCAAAGGCTACCTGAGCCAACTGCTGAACGCCAAAATCAAAAGCCCCAGCGCACAAAAGCTGGAAGCGTTGCACCGCTTTCTGGGGCTTGAATTCCCGCGTATGCAAAAGAACGTCGGCGTGGTATTTGGCAAGTTTTACCCGCTGCATACCGGGCACATCTATCTTATCCAGCGTGCCTGTAGCCAGGTGGACGAGCTGCATATCATCATGGGTTACGATGAAACCCGCGACCGTCAGCTGTTCGAGGACAGCGCCATGTCGCAGCAGCCAACCGTGCCGGATCGCCTGCGCTGGCTGCTGCAGACCTTTAAGTACCAGAAAAACATTCGTATTCATGCTTTTAATGAAGAGGGCATGGAGCCGTATCCGCACGGCTGGGATGTGTGGAGCAATGGCGTCAAAGCGTTCATGGACGAAAAAGGGATCACCCCGAACTGGATCTACACCTCTGAAGAGTCCGATGCGCCGCAGTTCCGCGAGCATCTGGGCATTGAAACCGTGCTGATCGATCCAAAGCGTACCTTTATGAACATCAGCGGGGCGCTGATCCGCGAAAACCCGTTCCGCTACTGGGATTACATCCCAACCGAGGTAAAACCGTTCTTTGTGCGCACTGTTGCGATTCTGGGCGGCGAGTCGAGCGGGAAATCGACGCTGGTCAACAAGCTGGCCAACATCTTTAACACCACCAGTGCGTGGGAGTACGGGCGTGATTACGTCTTCTCACATCTGGGCGGTGACGAGATGGCGTTGCAGTACTCCGACTACGATAAAATCGCGCTCGGTCATGCGCAGTACATTGATTTCGCGGTGAAATACGCCAATAAAGTGGCCTTCATTGATACCGATTTCGTCACCACCCAGGCGTTCTGCAAAAAATACGAGGGACGCGAGCATCCGTTTGTGCAGGCGCTGATAGACGAATACCGCTTTGACCTGGTGATTTTGCTCGAAAACAATACCCCGTGGGTTGCCGACGGGATCCGCAGCCTCGGCAGTTCCGTCGACAGAAAAGAGTTCCAGAGCATGCTCATCGACATGCTGCACGAAAATAACGTGGAGTTTGTGCATGTGGAGGAGTCAGATTACGACAGCCGTTTCCTGCGCTGCGTAGAGCTGGTGAAAGAGATGATGGGGGAGCAGGGGTAATTCCCTCATCCTAACCCTCTCCTGAGGGAGAGGGCCGGTGTGAGGGGGAACCCCCCCCCCTCAATACTCAACCACCACTTTGCCACGCATATGCCCGTCCAGCACTTTTCGGTGCGCTTCGGTGATGCTTTCGACGCTCAGCCCGTGCAGCGTTTCGCTCAGTGAGCTTTCCACCACGCCGTTATCCACCAGCTTCGCAACCTCGTTTAAGATCTCGCCCTGACGCGCCATGTCGGCGGTCTGGTACATGCTGCGGGTGTACATAAACTCCCAGTGCAGCGCGGCGGATTTGGATTTCAGCTTATCCTGGTTCAGCGGATGTGCGTTCTCAACGATGGAGCAGATATGCCCCTGCGGTGCGATCAGTTCACTGACGGCATCCCAGTGGCCGTCGGTATCATTGAGAATGAAAATGTAATCCACAAACGTCAGGCCCTGTTTAGCCAGTTCACCTTTCAGGTCCCGGTAATTCACCACGTGATCGGCACCGCGATCGCGACACCACTGAGCAGAATCTTCCCGCGAGGCGGTCGCGACGATCTTCACGTTGCTGCGATGCTTCGCAAACGGGATCGCCAGCGATCCTACGCCGCCCGCGCCGCCAATAATGAGCAGCGTTTTGTCCTGGCCGGCATCCTGGATATTCAGCCGTTCAAACAATCCTTCCCAGGCGGTGAGGGCGGTTAACGGCAAGGCGGCTGCGGCAGCCCAGCCGAGGCTTACCGGCTTATGCCCGACAATGCGCGCATCGATCAACTGATGGGTGGTATTGCTGCCCGGGCGGGTAATATCGCCCGCGTACCACACTTCATCCCCCGGTTTAAAACCGCTAACGCCTGCACCCACGGCTTTCACAATGCCGCTGGCGTCCCAGCCGAGAACGCGTGGTTCTGTCAGGCCGCTTCTGACGATGCCCGCGTGAACTTTGGTATCGACCGGGTTGATGGAAACGGCTTTTACCTCAACCAGCAGATCGTGCTCGCCGGGCTGCGGCATCGGTTGGGTAATTTCAATGAAATCAGCAGGACTGTCTGGATTAACGGCAATGGCTTTAACTGACATGGTGAGCTCCTTTAGGGAAAGCGTGTTGTTGAGACTAGTCTATTAAGTGCTCAGCCGCGTGATAAGATGGACAATTAAGAACGAAGTGTTCGTACAGGATGAACAATCATGTTTAAACAACTTCAGGATATGGCGCTGTTTGCGCTGGTGGCAGAGCTGGGCAGTTTTACCGCGGCGGCACAGAAAGCTGAGCTGCCGAAATCCAGCGTCAGTCAGCGAATCAGCCAGCTTGAGCAGCAGGTGGGGATCCGCTTGCTCAATCGTACTACGCGCAGGCTGAACCTGACGTTCGCCGGCGAGCACTATCTGGTTCACTGCCGCGAGATGCTGGCGGCAAGTGAACGGGCCGAGTACGCCATTCAGCGGCTGCGTGAAAACCCCAGCGGTCGGCTGCGCATCACCTGCCCGGCCGGGATCGGCGCGACGCTGCTGGCGCATTTGAATGCGGAGTTCCAGCTCCGCTATCCGGATGTTTCGCTTGACGTGTCCATTTCTGACGACGTGCTCGACCTGGTCGAGTCAGGTTTTGACGTGGCGCTGCGTACCGGTAAGCCGCAGGACTCCTCCCTGATTGGCCGTATGATTGGTCATTGCCCGCGTTATATGCTGGCCTCACCGGCTTACCTGGCGCGCCGGGAGCCGCTGACGCATCCCCGGCAGCTGGTGGATCACCGCTGTATTACCCACAAGGCGTGGTCTGAGTGGCTGCTGCAAAGCGAAAGTGAGGATTACCGTTATCTGCCGGATAACGCCCATCTGACGGATAATCTGGTGTATGCGCGCGAATGTGCCATCGCCGGCGCCGGGATCACGCTGCTTCCCGCTTTTTTACTTGAGGATAAGGTTGAAAAGGGCGCGCTGGTGAAGGTGCTGCCGGAGTGGAACGTCGAGGGGAACGATCTGTGGCTGGCTTACCCGAGCCGCAAGCTGAACTCGCCGGCGCTGATGCGTTATATCGACTTTGCGATGCAGTGTGATGAGGTGAAGCGGTTTTACGTGGGTGGGTGAACGGTGCGTCACTCACAGGATGTAGGAACAAAAAAAAACGGCAACTGACGTTGCCGTTTTACATTTATTTCGCGATACGTTTGTACTTAATACGTTTCGGCTCCAGCGCATCCGCGCCCAGCGTACGTTTCTTGTACTCTTCGTATTCGGTGAAGTTACCTTCGAAGAACTCCACTTTCCCTTCGTCCTGGTAGTCCAGGATGTGGGTTGCGATACGGTCAAGGAACCAACGGTCGTGCGAGATAACCATTGCACAGCCCGGGAACTCCAGCAGGGCGTTTTCCAGTGCGCGCAGGGTTTCAATGTCCAGGTCGTTGGTCGGTTCATCGAGCAGCAGCACGTTACCGCCAACCTGCAGCAGTTTGGCCAGGTGCAGACGACCACGTTCACCACCGGAGAGCTCGCCCACGCGTTTACCCTGGTCGGTGCCTTTGAAGTTAAAGCGGCCAACGTAAGCGCGGCTTGGCATTTCAGTGTTACCGATACGCATGATATCCAGGCCGCCGGAGACTTCTTCCCACACGGTTTTGCTGTTATCCATGGCGTCACGGAACTGGTCAACGGAAGCCAGTTTCACGGTTTCACCCAGAGTGATTGAACCACTGTCTGGCTGTTCCTGACCGGACATCATGCGGAACAGGGTGGATTTACCCGCGCCGTTCGGACCGATGATCCCCACGATGGCACCTTTCGGTACGGAGAAGGTCAGGTCGTCAATCAGCAGGCGATCGCCATAAGACTTACGCAGATTGGTGACTTCAACCACTTTATCCCCCAGACGTGCGCCAGGCGGAATAAACAGTTCGTTGGTCTCGTTACGTTTCTGGTATTCGGTGTTGTTCAGCTCTTCAAAGCGTGCCAGACGGGCTTTGCCCTTAGACTGACGGCCTTTAGCGCCCTGACGAACCCACTCCAGCTCTTTCTCGATAGACTTACGACGCGCGGCTTCCTGAGAGGCTTCCTGCGCCAGACGCTGGTCTTTCTGCTCCAGCCAGGAGGAGTAGTTGCCTTCCCATGGAATGCCTTCACCACGGTCAAGCTCCAGGATCCAGCCTGCAACGTTGTCGAGGAAGTAACGGTCGTGGGTGATCGCCACAACGGTGCCTTCGAAATCGTGCAGGAAACGCTCCAGCCATGCCACGGATTCCGCATCCAGGTGGTTGGTCGGTTCGTCGAGCAGCAGCATGTCTGGCTTTTCCAGCAGCAGACGGCACAGCGCCACGCGGCGGCGTTCACCCCCGGAGAGGTTCGCGATTTTCGCATCCCAGTCTGGCAGACGCAGGGCGTCAGCGGCGCGCTCGAGCTGCACGTTCAGGTTGTGGCCGTCATGCGCCTGGATAATCTCTTCAAACTTGCCTTGCTGAGCGGCCAGTTTATCGAAGTCCGCATCCGGTTCAGCGTATTTGGCATACACTTCATCCAGACCTTTCAGTGCGTTAACGACGTCAGAAACCGCCTCTTCAACGGATTCACGAACGGTGTGTTCCGGGTTGAGCTGAGGCTCCTGCGGCAGGTAGCCAATTTTGATGCCAGGCTGCGGACGGGCTTCACCTTCGATGTCTGTATCGATGCCGGCCATGATGCGCAGCAGGGTGGACTTACCGGCACCGTTGAGACCCAGAACACCGATTTTTGCGCCCGGGAAGAAGCTCAGCGAGATATTTTTAAGAATATGACGTTTCGGCGGGACAACTTTGCCGACACGATGCATGGTATAAACGAATTGAGCCACGTTGGACTTCGCCTCTTTTATCGTGATGAGAAAGAATATCAGCCTCGAAGTGTAGCCTTTTTCCCGCCCTAATCCCAGCCAGGAACGTCGGGAGTGTTAAAACGCGCAAGAAAGGTAAAAAAGTGTCCGCGACGTGGCGCGTTGCAGGATGCCTGGTTAGCATAAGTTAATTAGACTTTGACGTGGCAAGACGCTGCAATTGACGAAAAAACAATGAGGAAGAGCTTGTGGGAAAAGCCAAACAGGTGGTCTGGCGTCTGCTGGCTGCCAGCGTATGCGTGATGGCGGCAAGCCAGGCGGTGCATGCCGATTCACTGGATGAACAACGTAATCGCTACGCCCAGATTAAACAGGCGTGGGACAATAAGCAGATGGATACCGTGCAGGCGCTGATGCCGACCTTAAAAGCGTATCCTCTCTATCCGTATCTGGAGTATCGGCAGATCACTGACGATCTCATGAATCAACCCACGGTCACCGTGAATAACTTTATTCAGGCGAACCCGACGCTGCCACCCGCGCGGACGCTACAGTCTCGTTTTGTGAACGAGCTGGCACGTCGTGAAGACTGGCGTGGGCTGCTGGCGTTTAGCCCGGAAAAACCGAACACCACCGAAGCCCAGTGTAACTATTACTATGCGAAGTGGGTTACCGGACAGCAGGAAGAGGCCTGGGCGGGCGCGAAAGATCTGTGGTTGACCGGAAAAAGCCAGCCAAATGCCTGTGATTCCCTCTTTGGCGCATGGCGTGCGTCAGGTAAGCAGGATCCGCTGGCGTACCTTGAACGTATTCGCCTGGCGATGAAAGCCGGAAACACGCGGCTGGTTACCACGCTTGCGGGGCAAATGCCGTCTGATTATCAGACGATCTCAACCGCCGTCATCGCCCTGGCGAACGATCCGAACAGCGTACTGACCTTTGCCCGCAGCACCGGCGCGACCGATTTTACCCGCCAGATGGCCGCGGTGGCTTTTGCCAGCGTGGCGCGTGACGACGTGGAAAATGCGCGGCTGATGATCCCGCAGCTGGTGCAGGCGCAGCAGCTCAATGAAGATCAAACTCAGGAGCTGCGCGACATTGTGGCGTGGCGACTGATGAGCACCGATGTAACCGACGAGCAGGCGCGCTGGCGAGACGATGCGATTATGCGTTCGAACTCCACGTCGCTGGTGGAGCGCCGCGTGCGTATGGCGCTGGGGACGGGCGATCGCCGGGGGCTGAACACCTGGCTTGCGCGTCTGCCAATGGATGCCAAAGAGAAAGACGAATGGCGTTACTGGCAGGCGGATCTGCTGATGGAGCGCGGGCGTGACGATGAAGCCAAAGAGATCCTTCATGCGCTGATGCAGCAGCGTGGGTTCTATCCGATGGCGGCCGCACAGCGTCTGGGTGAGGAGTACACGTTCCGCATTGATAAAGCCCCTGCTAACGCCAGCCCGACGTTGACTCAGGGACCAGAAATGGCGCGCGTTCGCGAGCTGATGTACTGGAACATGGACAATACCGCCCGTAGCGAATGGGCGAATCTGGTGACCAGCCGTACGACCGATGAGAAGGCACAGCTTGCCCGCTATGCCTTTGATAACCACTGGTGGGATCTGAGCGTGCAGGCAACGATCGCCGGCAAGCTGTGGGATCATCTCGAAGAGCGTTTCCCGCTGGCCTATAAAGATCTGTTTGAGCGCTACACCAGCGGTAAAGACATTCCGCAAAGCTACGCCATGGCCATTGCCCGTCAGGAGAGTGCGTGGAACCCGAAAGTCCGTTCCCCGGTCGGGGCCAGCGGCCTGATGCAGGTGATGCCGGGAACCGCGACGCACACGGTGAAGATGTTTAACATCCCGGGATACAGCAGCCCGTCACAGCTGCTGGATCCGGAGACCAACATCAATATCGGTACCAGCTACCTGCAGTATGTTTATCAGCAGTTCGGCAATAACCGCATCTTCTCCTCAGCGGCGTATAACGCAGGCCCGGGCCGCGTGCGCACATGGCTTGGCAACAGCGCCGGGCGCATTGACGCCGTCGCGTTTGTGGAAAGTATTCCGTTCTCGGAAACCCGCGGCTATGTGAAGAACGTATTGGCTTATGACGCCTACTATCGCTATTTCATGGGACAAAAAGATACCCTGATGAGCGATGCTGAGTGGCAGAGACGTTACTGATGGGGTGGGTTGTGTTATGCTGTACTCGTTAATGAGTACAACAGGCGGCATAACATGACCCAGCATTCCCCGTATTCCTCGGCAATGGCCGAACAACGTCATCAGGAGTGGCTTCGTTTTGTGGAGTTGCTCCGCCAGTCTTACGACCAGGATCTGCATTTGCCTTTATTGCAGCTGATGCTGACGCCGGATGAGCGTGAAGCTCTGGGCACACGCGTGCGGATCATCGAAGAGCTGTTGCGCGGTGAGATGAGCCAGCGTGAGCTTAAAAATGAGCTGGGCGCGGGTATCGCGACGATCACCCGCGGATCGAACAGCCTGAAATCCGCGCCGGTGGAGTTGCGTCAGTGGCTGGAGTCTGTGCTGCTGGGCGCTCAGCGATAAATCGCGTTATGGAACGGGCTCAGGGCCAGAATCACCGCCTGGTGGTAAACGCCTGAACGCGTTAGTGCGCCAGCGGTAAAGACGCCAATCGCGCCTTCTTTGCGGCCAATTTCATCGATGCCGGTGTACTGAGACATCACCGGCCCGAGCGCTTCACCCGCGGACACTTTTTCCAGAATGATTTTTGGCAGCGGCAGAGTTGCTGAACGCGCTTCTCCACGCTGTTCACGGTTCTCGATGACCACCCAGCTGAACGTCGCGCCTTCGTCGATACCCGCTTCAATTGCCACCCAGAAGTCAGCATCCGGTGCGGCAGCCCTGGCGTTTGCCACGCGATTTCGTGCGCCAGCGCGCGTTTCCTCGCTGCCAAACGGCTGTTCAGGCACGCCGCTCTCGACGCCGATGGCATCAATATGGCAGGATCCTTCGCCGAAAATCTCTTCGAATGCCCTTAGAATTGCCTGAATTTTGGCAGGATTGGTGGTAGCAGAGACAACATGGTGCATAATTAAGCTCGATTCAAAAAAAACTCATCGCAGTATAACGGAAAAAAAGCATGTTACAGGTATACCTTGTTCGCCACGGTGAGACGCAGTGGAACGCCGAGCGACGTATTCAAGGCCAGTCAGACAGTCCTCTTACTGAAAAGGGTGTGCAGCAGGCGTGGCAGGTGGCAGAACGCGCCAGAACGCTGGGCATTACGCATGTTATCACCAGCGACTTAGGTCGCACACAGCAGACGGCGCGCATCATTGCCGATGCCTGTGGTTGTGATGTCATGATCGAGCCGCGTCTGCGCGAGCTGGATATGGGCGTGCTGGAAAAACGGCATATCGATACGCTGACGGAAACGGAAGAGGGCTGGCGTCGCACGCTGGTCAACGGCACCGAAGATGGCCGTATTCCGGAAGGCGAATCCATGCAGGAGCTGAGCGTGCGCATGCATGCCGCGCTGGCGGAATGCCTGAAGCTTCCGGCCGGGAGCCGTCCGCTGCTGGTGAGTCACGGTATTGCGTTGGGCTGCCTGGTGAGCACGATTCTGGGGTTACCTGCGTATGCAGAACGCCGTTTGCGTCTGCGCAACTGCTCTATTTCCCGTATCGACTATCAGGAAAGCGCGTGGCTGGCGTCAGGTTGGGTCGTAGAGATGGCAGGGGACATTTCGCATCTTGATGCCCCTGCACTTGACGAACTTCAGCGTTAACGACGTATCGGAATTAAGAATTCCATACGCAGATTGATTGGGCCTTCTTCCGGTTTAGCATCGCTTGCCGGATAGTAGCGCTCAATATCCTGACCTTTACGGCGATTCAGGTTCAGCATTGGCATGCAGGTTCCGTAAACGGTCAGGATAAATTCCTGTACACCCGTTCCCAGCCCTTCATAAGCGAACATCACGTATTCGCCGCCTTCCAGCACCACGGGCTTTGAACCCTGAATATAGCCATTCGCCAGCTCTGGCGTTAACGCGGTGGTGTAGAACACCTCCTGCTCGTCGTCTTTTTCCTGGCTTGGGTGCGTTTCGTTGAGACCATACAGGATGGGCGGGATCGCCGGTGCATGGCTCAGGAAGTCGCGCCAGAACTGAACGCGCATCTGATGACGGAATTCGGAAATCTGCTCCAGCGAACATGAGTAGCTTTGCGTCGTACCAATCAGGTGCGTTTCTGGCAGGGTGATAAATTCATATTTCGGCATTGCAAACTCGCCCAGACGCAGCGGCGGACGCATGCCAAACGAGCTCCAGTCAGGCGAGCGGCGATAGAGCGCTGGCGTTAACGAGAACTGTTTTTTAAAGGCGCGGGTAAAGGTTTGCTGCGAGTCGAAACGATATTGCAGTGCAATATCCAGAATCGGCCGCGCGGTCAGGCGTAATGCCACCGCTGATTTTGACAGACGACGTGCGCGGATATAGGCCCCGATAGCATGACCGGTGACATCCTTGAACATCCTTTGCAGATGCCACTTGGAATAGCCTGCTTTAGCCGCCACATTATCCAGTGACAAAGGCTGGTCGAGATGACCTTCCAGCCAGGTGAGCAGGTCGCGAATAATTCCAGCCTGATCCATATACTATCCTCATCCTTAAAACAGCAGGTGCCTGATAACAGGTTAGCGGATAATAGCATTTTTTGATGTTTTAGCATTCAGTGTTTTTTTTGCGCATTAATGCCTTTTGTTCCTCGTTTTGGGTGAATATATTCTAATCCTGTGATCTTGCTACATTTTTGTCTACAGTGTTGAATAATCGCTCAGCGTAATTCTTAAAAATGGTAACAATATGAAATACAAGACTTTGATCTTCACTGCCCTGATGTTGACGGTGGGGCACGCCGCGCAGGCGGAACAGATTGGTTCTGTCGATACCGTTTTCAAAGTGTTCGGCCCGGACCACAAGATTGTGGTGGAGGCGTTTGATGATCCGGACGTGAAAAACGTCACCTGCTACGTTAGTCGGGCGAAAACCGGGGGCATTAAAGGCGGGCTTGGGCTGGCTGAAGATACCTCTGATGCGGCTATCTCCTGCCAGCAGGTCGGCCCTGTGGAGCTGAGTGACAAAATCAAAAACGGCAAAGCGCAGGGCGACGTGGTTTTCCAGAAACGGACCTCGCTGGTGTTTAAAAAGCTGCAGGTGGTGCGTTTTTATGACGCCAAACGCAACACGCTCGCCTATCTGGCCTATTCCGACAAAGTGGTTGAAGGCTCACCGAAAAACGCCATCAGCGCCGTGCCGATCATGCCATGGCACTAATTCAGGGATGAATCATGCAGCAACCTCTGGTCTGGCTGGTTGAGGACGAAATCAGTATCGCCGACACGCTACTCTACATGCTTCAGCAGGAGGGGTTTGCGGTGAAGGCTTTCGGGCGTGGGTTACCGGTACTGGAAGAGGCGCGGCGGCAGGTCCCCGCGCTGGCGATTCTGGATGTCGGGTTGCCTGACATCAGCGGCTTTGAACTCTGCCGTCAGCTTCTGGCGCAGCATCCGTCACTGCCGATCCTGTTCCTGACGGCGCGAAGTGACGAGGTGGATAAGCTGCTCGGACTGGAGATGGGCGCGGATGATTATGTCGCCAAACCCTTCTCCCCGCGTGAAGTCTGTGCCCGGGTGAGGACTATTCTACGGCGGTTACAAAAATCCACCGCCCCTGCCGAGATCGTGCGTATCGGGCAGTTTGAACTGAATGAACCCGCCGCCAGAATCAGCTGGTATGGGGAGCCTTTACCGCTCACGCGCTACGAGTTCCTGCTGCTCAAAACATTGCTGCAGGCGCCGGGCCGGGTCTTTTCTCGCCAGCAGCTTATGGACAAAGTGTGGGGCGAAGACGGCGATAGCTTCGATCGTACCGTGGATACGCATATCAAAACCTTGCGCGCCAAGCTGCGCGCGGTCAATGACGGGCTTTCGCCCATCAGTACCCATCGCGGGATGGGTTACAGTCTGGGGCTTTATTAATGCGTATTGGCATGCGTCTGCTGCTGGGCTATTTCCTGATTGTCGCTATCGCCGCGTGGTTTGTACTGTCTATCTTCGTGCAGGAGGTTAAGCCCGGCGTGCGCAGAGCCACCGAAGGCACGCTGATTGACACCGCGACCCTGCTGGCGGAAGTGGGGCGAGACGACCTGCTCGCAGGCAATTCGCAGGAGGGCCAGCTGGCGCAGGCCTTTTCACGGCTCCATCAGCGGCCGTTTCGCGCCAACATTGGCGGCATTCATAAAGTCCGCAACGAGTACCACGTCTACATGACCGATGCCACGGGCAAAGTGGTGTTTGATTCGGCGGGCCTGGCGGTAGGAAAAGACTACTCCCGCTGGAATGACGTCTGGCTGACGCTTCGCGGGGAATATGGCGCGCGCAGCACCCAGAGCAACCCTGACGATCCGGAAAGTACGGTGATGTATGTTGCCGCACCGGTAATGGACAGGGGCAACATTATCGGCGTGCTGTCGGTCGGAAAACCTAACAGCGCCATGGCACCGGTTATTCACCGTAGCGAGCGGCGGATCCTGTGGGCGGGTGGGGCACTGCTCGGGATTGCCCTGCTGATTGGTCTGCTGGTGGCGGGATGGATCAATCGTTCCATTGGCAGATTGTCGCGCTATGCCGATGCGGTGACCACGGACACGCCTCTCCCGCTGCCTAACCCCGGCAGCAGTGAGCTACGAAAGCTGGCGCAGGCGCTGGAAAATATGCGCATTCGCCTCGAGGGTAAGAATTACATCGAGCATTATGTGCATGCGCTTACTCACGAACTCAAAAGCCCGCTGGCGGCAATCCGCGGCGCGGCAGAGATCCTTAATGAGCAGCCACCGCCGGCGGTGGCCGCGCGGTTTATCGATAATATTCTGGTGCAAAACGCGCGTATGCAGTCGCTGGTGGAAAAACTGCTCTCTCAGGCGCGTCTTGAAAACCGGGTAGAGATAGAGCCGGTGAGCGTGAGTATCAGCACGCTGTTTTCACGGCTTGCGGATTCACGCTCCGCCGTTATCACGGCGAAAAATATCATCCTGACCTGCCAGCCCACTTCGCTGCAGGTGCAGGGCGACCCCGAGCTGCTTGAACAGGCGCTGGGCAATTTGCTGGATAACGCCATCGATTTTACTCCGCAGGGCGGGACGCTTCAGCTGGCTGCCGAGGAGACGCCAACCGAGATCCGGCTTACCGTAAGCGACAGCGGAAGCGGGATCCCGGACTATGCCATGGCGCGTATTTTTGAACGTTTTTACTCGCTCCCTCGCGAGAACGGGTTGAAAAGCAGCGGGCTGGGTCTGGCATTCGTGCAGGAGGTGGCGCGTCTGCATCAGGGGGACATTGCTCTGCATAACCAACCAGAAGGCGGCGTGAAAGCCACGCTGACACTTCACCGTCACTTCACATAACTTCAAACTGGCCCCACATAGCCCCGGTACGCTCTCCACATCACAAAGGAGACGTAATGATGAAATCCCCCCTGTTCTGGAAAGTAAGCACCCTGCTGGGGTGCATTCTGCTGTTGTTAGTCCCGCTCTTTATGGTCAGTAACCTGATTTCGGAGCGTGAGAGCTACCGTAACGATGTTGAACACTCGCTTCGCCAAAGCACCAGCGGGCCGCAAAAGCTGGTAGGACCGCTGATTGCCATTCCTGTCACCGAGGTTTTTTACAAACTTGAGGATGAGAAAAAGGTCGAATACAAAAAAAGCTACCTGCACTTTATCCTGCCGGAATCTCTGCTCGTTGAGGGAAATCAGCGCGTGGAGTCCAGAAGCATCGGTATCTATGACGGGCAAATCTGGAACACCGATCTCAAAATAAAAGCGCAGTTTTCGACGGAGAAAATGGCGCAGCTGAAGGGCGAAACCATGACGCTGGGGCAGCCATTCCTGGTGATTGGCGTGGGTGATGCCCGGGGCATTGGTACGGTGAAGGTCGCAAAAATCAACGGTGAGACGCTCAGCGTAGAACCGGGAACCGGCGTGTATGGCACACTTGCCGGTATTCATATTCCGCTGAGTGATAAAGCCCTTGAGCCGAAAACGCTCGCCCTTGATATGTCGTTTAACCTGGCGGGGACGGGCAGTTTTGCGGTGGTGCCAGTCGGGCGTAACAGCGAAATGACGCTGAGCAGTAACTGGCCGCACCCGGGATTTATGGGATATTACTTGCCTGTTAAACATCAGATTAGCGAGTCTGGTTTCCAGGCAAACTGGCAGAGCAGCTGGTTTGCTAACAACATGCAAAGCTGGTTCGCCGAGGGCGAGTCACCAGAGTGGAGTTCTATCCCGGCCTTTAGCGTGACGGTTGCCACGCCAGCGGATCAGTACCAGCTGACAGACCGCGCGATCAAGTACGCTATTTTACTGATTGCCCTGACGTTTATGGCCTTCTTCGTGTTCGAAACCCTCACCGGATTGCGTCTGCACCCAATGCAGTATCTGCTGGTGGGGTTGTCGCTGGTCCTCTTCTATCTCGTCTTACTTGCCCTGTCTGAGCATGTCGGGTTTACGCCGGCCTGGATTATTGCAAGCCTTGTCGGCGCGATGATGAATGGTGTGTACCTGCAGGCGGTACTGAAAAGCTGGAGGCGAAGCGGGGTGTTTATTCTGGCGCTGCTGGGGCTGGATGTCGTGATGTGGTTCCTGCTGCGTTCTGAGGACAGCGCGTTGCTGCTGGGAGCTGCCGTACTGGCGATGGCACTGTTTGCGGTCATGTACCTGACGCGTCACCTTGACTGGTATTCGCTCTCTCAGCCGAAGCGTCCCGTCCCCCCCGTTGAACCTGATGCGGATACGATGCGAGTCTGGAAATAAAAAACGGCGCGAAAGCGCCGTTTTTTTTACTTCAGTTGCCGGATTACTCCTGCAGGTCGCCGCAGAAACGATAACCTTCACCGTGAATAGTGGCGATAATTTCCGGCGTATCAGGCGTAGATTCGAAATGTTTACGGATACGACGGATGGTCACGTCTACGGTACGGTCGTGCGGCTTCAGCTCACGGCCGGTCATTTTCTTCAGCAGTTCTGCACGGGACTGAATTTTGCCCGGATTTTCACAGAAGTGCAGCATCGCGCGGAATTCACTGCGCGGCAGTTTATACTGCTCACCGTTCGGGCTAATCAGTGAACGGCTATTGATATCAAGTTCCCAGCCGTTGAACTTGTAGCTGTCTACGCTACGACGCTCTTCGCTGACCGTGCCCAGGTTCATGGTGCGGGACAGCAGGTTGCGTGCACGAATGGTTAACTCGCGTGGATTAAACGGTTTAGTGATGTAGTCATCCGCACCGATTTCCAGGCCAAGGATTTTATCAACTTCGTTATCACGGCCTGTCAGGAACATTAACGCGACGTTCGCCTGTTCACGCAGTTCGCGCGCCAGAAGAAGGCCGTTTTTGCCCGGCAGGTTGATATCCATGATCACCAGGTTGATATCATTTTCAGAAAGGATCTGATGCATCTCTGCGCCATCGGTCGCTTCAAAGACATCGTAGCCTTCTGCTTCGAAAATGCTCTTTAACGTGTTGCGTGTTACCAACTCGTCTTCAACGATAAGAATGTGCGGGGTCTGCATGTTTGCTACCTAAATTGCCAACTAAATCGAAACAGGAAGTACAAAAGTCCCTGACCTGCCTGATGCATGTCGCAAATTAACATGACCGGCCTAACGTGACTAAAGTACGTAATTGCGTTCTTGATGCACTTTCCATCAACGTCAACAACATCATTAGCTTGGTCGTGGGTACTTTCCCTTTGGACCCGACAGTGTCAAAAACGGCTGTCATCCTAACCATTTTAACAGCAACATAACAGGCTAAGTGACACCAGACACCCAATAAAACTACGCTTCGTTGACATATATCAAGTTCAATTGTAGCACGTTAACAGTTTGATGAAATCATCGTAGCCGAATGCTAGCCTTTGTCACAATTTTTCAATAAACCAACTAGTTGCGTACCTTGATTTATAAACGATACGAATCCAATCAGAAAAGAGTATTCATGAGGTCATTACCATTATAAAACATAAGGATAATAGCCTTCTGTTAACATTCTAACTGATTGTTCAGCCACAAAATAGTTTAGCGTTTTTAATTTGTTCTGAAACGCTATTTCGGTGATTTGTGTTGCATTTTTGTAAATTCGCGCCGCGTAATATGTTGAAGTGCATCACATTTTTACCCGCTAACTGATTAAAAAGAGAGCATAAATGCATCTGTCGATTGTACTGGTCGCCCCAGCCAGAGCCGAAAATATAGGCGCTGCGGCGCGTGCCATGAAGACCATGGGGTTTACCGATCTTCGCATCGTGGACAGCCAGGCGCACCTCGAGCCCGCGGCCCGTTGGGTGGCGCACGGTTCAGGGGATATTCTCGATAATATAACCACTTACGACACGCTCGCCGCTGCGCTGCACGACATTTCTTTTACCGTGGCGACCACGGCACGCAGCCGGGCAAAGTTCCACTATTACGCCACGCCGGCGGAACTGGTGCCGATGTTAACGGAGAAAAGCCAGTGGCTGACGAAGGCCGCGCTGGTCTTTGGGCGGGAAGATTCCGGTCTGACGAACGAGGAGCTGGCGTTGGCGGACGTCCTGACCGGTGCGCCGATGGTGGCGGATTATCCGTCGCTGAATTTAGGCCAGGCGGTAATGGTGTATTGCTATCAATTAGCCTCCCTAATACAAATTCCTCAACCCCAGGCTGAAGGGGCAGATGAAAACCAGCTGGCCGCACTGCGCGCTCGCGTTGACCATCTGTTATTACAACTCGGTGTCGCGGAAGATCAAAAAATGGCGGACTGGCTGCATCAGCGACTTGGGCGTCTTGAGCAGCGAGACACGGCAATGTTGCACCGTTTGCTGCATGATATTGAAAAAAAATTGGCCGAGTAAAATGCTGTCATAAGTTTTTACTATGGCGCATCCGTCTGTCCGGATGGGTTGCGTCTGGGGGAATCGGATGAAAATAAATCTGCAAGCAGCGGGACGTGAGAGCGTCCCGAATTGTGATCAAATTAAAAATTCATTGACTTAAGGTGCCCAATCCTTTAACCCTAAAAGAATACAGCACAGACAGATAATAATGACAGAGTACACAACATCCATGAAACGCATCAGCATCACCACCATTACAACAACCATCATCATTACCACAGGAAATGATGCGGGCTGACGCGTACAGGAAAAACAGAAAAAAGCCCGCACCCAAACAGTGCGGGCTTTTTTTTCGGCTAAAGGAAACGAGGTAGAACCATGCGAGTGTTGAAGTTCGGCGGTACATCAGTGGCAAATGCAGAACGTTTTCTGCGTGTTGCCGATATCCTGGAGAGCAACGCCAGGCAGGGGCAGGTCGCGACCGTGCTCTCTGCCCCGGCAAAAATCACCAACCACCTGGTGGCGATGATTGAAAAGACCATCGGTGGCCAGGATGCACTCCCGAACTTGAGCGACGCCGAGCGTATCTTCGCTGAGCTGCTGCAGGGACTGGCGGAGGCGCAGCCGGGTTTCCCGCTCGCACAGCTGAAATCCTTTGTTGATCAAGAGTTCGCCCAAATCAAACACGTGCTGCACGGTATCAGCCTTTTAGGTCAGTGCCCGGATAGCATCAACGCGGCGTTAATCTGCCGTGGTGAAAAATTGTCGATTGCCATCATGGCGGGCCTGCTGGAAGCGCGTGGCCACAATGTGTCGGTTATCGATCCCGTTGAAAAACTGCTGGCAGTGGGTCACTACCTCGAGTCTACCGTTGATATAGCCGAATCAACCCGTCGCATTGCCGCGAGCAAAATTCCGTCTGACCATATGATCCTGATGGCGGGCTTCACCGCCGGAAACGAGAAGGGTGAACTTGTCGTACTGGGCCGTAACGGCTCCGACTACTCTGCTGCCGTGCTGGCAGCCTGTTTGCGCGCCGACTGTTGTGAGATCTGGACTGACGTCGACGGTGTATACACCTGCGATCCGCGCCAGGTGCCGGACGCCAGGCTGCTGAAGTCGATGTCATACCAGGAAGCGATGGAGCTTTCCTACTTCGGCGCTAAAGTTCTTCACCCTCGCACCATCTCTCCCATTGCCCAGTTCCAGATCCCTTGCCTGATTAAAAACACCGGTAACCCGCAAGCGCCAGGCACGCTGATTGGTGCCAGTACCGATGAAGACGGCCTGCCGGTGAAAGGCATTTCTAACCTGAACAATATGGCCATGTTCAGCGTTTCCGGCCCGGGAATGAAAGGCATGGTCGGTATGGCGGCCCGCGTTTTCGCGGCCATGTCCCGCAACGGTATCTCGGTTGTGCTGATCACTCAGTCCTCTTCTGAATACAGCATCAGCTTCTGCGTACCGCAGGGGGATTGCCTGCGCGCCCGTCGTGCGCTGGAAGAAGAGTTTTACCTTGAGCTGAAAGAAGAGCTGCTCGAGCCGCTTTCTATCCAGGAACGCCTGGCGGTTATCTCGGTGGTGGGCGACGGTATGCGTACGCTGCGCGGTATCTCGGCCAAATTCTTTGCCGCGCTGGCCAGGGCCAACATCAACATTGTGGCCATTGCCCAGGGGTCATCTGAGCGTTCAATCTCGGTGGTCGTTGACAACGACGATGCGACAACCGGCGTTCGCGTGGTTCATCAGATGCTGTTCAACACCGATCAGGTGATCGAGCTGTTCCTGATTGGCGTGGGCGGTGTGGGTGGCGCGCTGCTGGAGCAGGTGAAGCGTCAGCAGGAGTGGTTGAAGAAAAAGCACATTGATCTGCGCGTGTGCGGTATCGCGAACTCAAAAGCGCTGCTGACCAACGTTCATGGTCTGAACCTGGAAAACTGGCAGACTGAGCTGAATGATGCCAAAGAGCCCTTTAATCTGGGCCGGTTAATCCGTCTGGTGAAAGAGTATCACCTGCTTAACCCGGTCATTGTCGATTGTACCTCGAACCAGGCGGTGGCCGATCAGTACGCCGATTTCCTGCGCGAAGGTTTCCACGTGGTGACGCCAAACAAAAAGGCCAACACCTCGTCGATGGATTACTATCACCAGCTGCGTCTGGCGGCGAGCAAGTCACGGCGTAAGTTCCTCTACGACACCAACGTGGGCGCGGGCCTGCCGGTGATCGAGAACCTGCAAAACCTGCTGAACGCGGGGGATGAACTGCAGCGTTTCTCCGGCATTCTTTCCGGCTCGCTGTCGTTTATCTTCGGCAAGCTGGATGAGGGCATGAGCCTGTCGGAAGCGACCCGTGCCGCGCGTGAACTGGGGTACACCGAGCCGGATCCGCGAGACGATCTCTCCGGTATGGATGTGGCGCGTAAGTTGCTCATACTGGTGCGTGAAACGGGCCGTGAGCTGGAGCTTTCCGATATTGTGATTGAGCCTGTTCTGCCTGCCGGGTTTGACGACAGCGGTGACGTGAACACCTTTATGGCCAATTTAGCGCAGCTAGACGACGCCTTTGCCGCACGTGTTGCGAAAGCCCGTGATGAAGGTAAGGTATTGCGCTATGTTGGCAATATTGAAGACGATGGTATGTGCCGCGTGAAGATTGCTGAAGTGGATGGCAACGACCCGCTGTTCAAAGTAAAAAACGGCGAAAACGCCCTCGCGTTTTACAGCCACTATTATCAGCCACTGCCGCTGGTGCTTCGCGGCTATGGCGCAGGGAATGATGTTACCGCGGCGGGTGTATTTGCCGATTTGCTGCGTACCCTGTCATGGAAGTTAGGAGTTTAACATGGTGAAAGTTTATGCCCCGGCTTCCAGCGCCAATATGAGCGTCGGATTTGATGTGCTGGGTGCGGCGGTGACGCCGGTGGATGGTTCGCTGCTGGGCGATACGGTAACGGTTGAAGCGGCAGAGAGCTTTAGCCTGAATAACGTGGGCCGCTTCGCCAGCAAACTGCCGACAGACCCGCGCGAGAATATCGTTTATCAGTGCTGGGAGCGGTTCTGTCAGGAGATCGGCAAAAATGTGCCGGTCGCCATGACGCTGGAAAAAAGTATGCCGATTGGCTCTGGTCTGGGTTCCAGCGCCTGCTCCGTGGTCGCCGGACTGGTGGCCATGAATGAGCACTGCGGCAAGCCACTGAATAATAACCGTCTGCTCGGGTTAATGGGCGAGCTGGAAGGGCGCATCTCCGGCAGCATTCATTATGACAACGTCGCCCCCTGCTTCCTCGGCGGTATGCAGTTGATGATTGAAGAAAATGGCATCATCAGCCAGCAGGTGCCAGGGTTTGATGAGTGGCTGTGGGTGCTGGCCTATCCCGGCATTAAGGTATCTACCGCTGAAGCGCGTGCGATCCTGCCTGCGCAGTATCGTCGTCAGGACTGTATCGCTCACGGACGTCATCTGGCCGGCTTTATACACGCCTGCTACACACGTCAGCCGCAGCTGGCAGCAAAATTAATGAAAGACGTTATCGCCGAGCCGTACCGCACTAAGCTGCTGCCTGGCTTTAACGAGGCGCGACAGGCGTCAATGGATACCGGCGCACTGGCGTGCGGTATCTCCGGCTCCGGCCCGACGCTGTTCGCCCTGTGCGATAAGCCAGACACGGCGCAGCGCGTGGCGGACTGGCTCTCTAAACACTACCTGCAAAATCAGGAAGGCTTTGTTCATATTTGCCGTCTGGACACGGCTGGCGCACGAGTACTGGGATAACGAATGAAACTCTACAACCTTAAAGATCATAACGAGCAGGTCAGCTTCGCGCAGGCGGTGACTCAGGGACTGGGCAAAAATCAGGGGCTGTTCTTCCCCCATGACCTGCCGGAATTTCAACTGACCGACATTGATGAACTGCTGAAGCAGGACTTTGTCACCCGCAGCACTAAAATTCTCTCTGCCTTTATCGGCGATGAAATCCCGCAGGAACTGCTGGAAGAGCGCGTGCGTGCAGCGTTCGCTTTCCCGGCACCGGTTAAGCAGGTTGAGCCGGATGTCGGCTGCCTTGAGCTGTTCCACGGTCCAACCCTGGCGTTTAAAGACTTCGGTGGCCGCTTTATGGCGCAGATGCTGACCCACATCAGCGGCGACAAACCGGTAACGATTCTGACAGCGACCTCCGGTGATACCGGTGCGGCCGTTGCCCATGCGTTCTATGGTCTGAAGAACGTTCGCGTGGTGATCCTCTACCCGAAAGGCAAAATCAGTCCGCTGCAGGAAAAACTGTTCTGTACGCTCGGGGGCAACATTGAAACCGTGGCGATTGACGGCGATTTCGATGCCTGTCAGGCGCTGGTCAAGCAGGCCTTCGATGATGAAGAGCTGAAAGTGGCGCTGGGTCTGAACTCGGCGAACTCCATTAACATCAGCCGTCTGCTGGCGCAGATTTGCTACTACTTCGAAGCGGTTGCACAGCTGCCACAGGAGGCGCGCAATCAGCTGGTCGTCTCCGTACCAAGCGGCAACTTTGGTGACCTGACGGCGGGCCTGCTGGCGAAATCGCTCGGCCTGCCGGTAAAACGCTTTATCGCCGCCACCAACGCCAACGACACCGTGCCGCGCTTCCTGAAAGACGGTAAATGGGCGCCGAACGCCACGCAGGCGACGCTTTCGAATGCGATGGACGTAAGCCAGCCGAACAACTGGCCGCGTGTGGAAGAGCTGTTCCGCCGTAAGGTCTGGCGTCTGGGCGATCTGGGTTACGCCGCGGTGACGGATGAAACCACCAAAGCCACCCTGCGTGAGCTGAAAGCGGTGGGGTACACCTCTGAACCGCATGCGGCGATCGCCTACCGTGCGCTGCGCGATCAGTTGAATCCGGGGGAGTATGGCCTGTTCCTGGGAACGGCTCATCCGGCGAAGTTCAAAGAGAGCGTGGAAGTGATTCTGGGTGAAACACTGCCGCTGCCAAAAGAGCTGGCCGAGCGTGCGGACCTGCCGCTGCTTTCGCATGAACTGCCCGCGGATTTCGCCGCGCTGCGTAAGTTGATGATGACGCGCGGATAACGGTTCTGTCACCCTATGCAGGCCGGGTAAGGTGAAACTTACCCGGCTTTTTTTATGGAGAAATTAAGGAGAAAAATAGCAGTAAAAAAGCAGAAATTCCCAATAAATGCGGTCACTTAGCGATTAGGATTGCAGAGAATAACATCCCCCGTCCTCCTCACGTATTCTCCTTACATCGGCCCACATCGGGTAAATGAATAAGGAGTCACCTATGTCTAAACTGAAACCTGCTCTGCTGGTGCTTTCAATGATGCTGGTCGCTCCGATGGCGGTTCAGGCCTCTGAAATCACCCTCGTCCCTGCGGTAAAACTGCAGATTGGCGATCAGGATAATCGTGGTCACTACTGGGATGGTGGCCGCTGGCGCGACCATGACTGGTGGAAGGCTCACTATGACTGGCGCGATAATCACTGGCGCCCACATGACGAGCATCACGATCGTCATCATGATGACCACCATCACGATCGTCACGACGACCCGCGTCCTGGCCCGGACTGGAAACACCATTAATGCAAAACCCCGCCATCTGGCGGGGTTTGTTTTACTGCTCGTGGCGCTTAAACACCAGTTCGCCTTTCCCTGACGCTTCTTCATCGAAGAAGTAGCCTTCGCTGTTGAAGCCGGTCAGTTGCTCCGGCTTCGTCAGGCGGTTCTGAATGATGTAGCGGCTCATCAACCCACGCGCTTTTTTGGCGTAGAAGCTGATGACCTTGAACTTGCCGTTTTTCTCATCGAGGAAAACGGGCTTGATAATTTCCGCATCCAGCTTTTTCGGCTTCACCGATTTGTAGTATTCATCGGAGGCCAGATTGATCACCACATTATCGCCCTGAGCACGCAGCGCAGCGTTCAGTTTGTCGGTGATGATATCGCCCCAGAAATGGTACAGATCTTTGCCTTTAGGGTTTTCCAGGCGGATACCCATCTCCAGACGATACGGCTGCATCAGGTCCAACGGGCGCAGCACGCCGTACAGACCTGACAACATGCGCAGATGCTGCTGGGCGAAGTCGAAATCGGCTTCGCTAAAATCTTCCGCCTGCAGGCCGGTATACACATCACCTTTAAACGCCAGAAGCGCCTGGCGGGCATTGTTCGGCGTGAAGTCCGGGTGCCACTCGTGGAAACGGGTCGCGTTAAGATCCGCCAGTTTGTCGCTGATGCTCATCAGCGAGGCAATTTGTGGCGCAGAGAGCTTACGCGCGATGTGAATCAGCTGTTGCGAATAGTCCAGCAGTTCAGGCCGGGTATAGCGCTCGGTGGCGAGCGGGCTCTGGTAATCGAGCGTTTTAGCAGGTGAAATCAGAATCAGCATATCCAGTCCTTGCAGGAAATTTAGAGCGACTTTAGCAAAAAATCGCCCTCAATTGATCGATAGCTGTTATTGCCGTGGCAAATCATCCCAGGTGCCGGGCGCAATTTGCGCCTGGATGTCGGGATAACGCGAGGCATCAAAGACCGGCGGTACGCCCAGTTTGCGCTGACGAAGATAGTCCCGTGCGATAAGCGTAACCACGGGTGAGAGCAGCAGGATCGCCGTCAGGTTAGTAATGGCCATGAGCGCCATAAAGACATCCGCCAGTTGCCAGACCAGCGGCATGCTGAGCAGTGAACCTGCTAACACCATCAGTATCACCCCGAGGCGCAGCAGCGTGATCATACGGCGGGAGTCCACTTTCAGGAAAATAAGGTTATTTTCGGCGTAGAGGTAATTCACAACAATCGAGCTGAAGGCGAATAACAGCAGGATGAGCGAGACAAACCCGGCTCCCCAGCCGCCCGTCAGATTCACCAGTGCCTGCTGAAGCAGTTGTATGCCGGCTGTTTCCGATGAGTGAGGTACCGGGCCGGCCAGCAGCAGGATCATGGCGCTGGCGGAACAGATAATAATGGTGTCCGTAAAAACGCCAATCATCTGAACAATGCCTTGTGCCGCCGGGTGGGGCGGCCAGGACGCGGCGGCGGCTGCGGCATTGGGCGTTGATCCCATACCGGCTTCATTGGAGAACATTCCGCGCTGAAAGCCCGACATCAGCGCCTGGCTGAAGGTATAGCCCAGTGCGCCCGATGCCGCCTCGCGCCAGCCAAATGCGCTTTTGAAGATGGTTGCAATCACTTCCGGCACCTGCTCGATATGCCGTGCGGCGACGAACAGGCTGGCGGCAACCCATAGCAGCGCCATGACAGGCACCAGCCACTGCATCAGGCGGGCGACACCTTTTAGGCCGGTCGAAATGGTCAGCAGGATACAGAGGGCTAAAACAAGCCCGGTGATCCACTCCGGACACGCAAAGGCATAGCGCAAGGCATGGGCGACAGAATTCGCCTGAACGGTATTAAAAATCAGACCGTACGCGAGCAGTAAAAACAGCGAAAACAGCACGCCCATCCAGCGCATTCCTAAGCCACGCGCCATGTACCAGGCCGGGCCGCCGCGAAACTGTCCGTTTTTATCTTTTTCTTTGTAGAGTTGGGCGAGGGCGCTTTCGGCAAAGGAGGTGGCCATCCCGATAAGCGCCGTGACCCACATCCAGAAAACGGCGCCCGGGCCACCGGCGCTGATGGCCAGTGCTACCCCTGCCATATTACCGCTGCCGAGGCGTGCGGCAATGCTGGTGCAGAGGGCCTGGAAAGAGGTTAATCCGCCCGGCTGGGGCGTGACGCTGTTTTTCAGACTTCTGCCAAATTTGCGAATATAACGAAACTGGATAAACCCGCTGCGTAGCGTAAACCAAATACCTGCACCCAGCAGCAGGTATATCATTATCGAACCCCAAAGGACTTCATTAATAAAGAAAAGGAAATCAGGCATTAACGTCCCTCTTGTTGATGCCAAAATGAATATGTAAGCGCTACCACTGATTGGACATGCTGTTACTTAGCAGCCTGTTAATATTCTGAGTTTATCATACTCTGTCTAAGCGCACTGTCTGCGGTTGCGCTACCCCTCCGTCGTGTTATCATCAGGGCAGACCGGTTACATCCCCCTAACAAGTAAACCTGTCATTTTTCCGCTGCAGGCATGCTGTCGGTAGCGTGAATTATCCAGGGCACGTTAAAAGAGAAACACTATCATGACGGATAAATTGACCTCCCTTCGTCAGTTCACCACTGTCGTAGCTGACACCGGAGATATCGCGGCAATGAAGCTGTACCAGCCGCAGGATGCCACCACCAACCCTTCTCTGATCCTTAACGCCGCACAGATCCCTGAGTATCGCAAACTGATTGACGACGCAGTGACCTGGGCGAAAGCACAGAGCAACGACCGCGCGCAGCAGGTTGTTGATGCCACTGATAAACTGGCCGTGAACATTGGTCTGGAAATTCTGAAACTGGTTCCTGGCCGCATCTCTACCGAAGTTGACGCACGTCTCTCCTACGACACCGAAGCGTCTATCGCCAAAGCAAAACGTCTGATCAAAATGTACAACGATGCTGGCATCAGCAATGACCGCATCCTGATCAAACTGGCGTCAACCTGGCAGGGTATTCGTGCAGCTGAACAGCTGGAAAAAGACGGTATCAACTGTAACCTGACGCTGCTGTTCTCCTTCGCACAGGCGCGTGCATGTGCGGAAGCCGGCGTATACCTGATTTCTCCATTCGTTGGCCGTATTCTGGACTGGTACAAAGCCAACACGGATAAGAAAGAGTACGCGGCATCTGAAGATCCAGGCGTCGTTTCCGTGACCGAAATCTACGAATACTACAAACAGCACGGTTATGAGACTGTGGTGATGGGCGCAAGCTTCCGTAACGTAGGTGAAATCATCGAACTGGCTGGCTGTGACCGCCTGACCATCGCCCCGGCACTGCTGAAAGAGCTGGCTGAAAGCGAAGGTGCTATCGAGCGTAAACTGTCCTACACCGGTGAAGTGAAAGCGCGTCCGGAGCGCATCACTGAATCTGAGTTCCTGTGGCAGCATAACCAGGATCCAATGGCTGTAGATAAACTGGCGGACGGTATCCGTAAGTTTGCTATCGACCAGGAAAAACTGGAAAAAATGATCGGCGACCTGCTGTAATCATTCTGCGTGACCGGGTTCCCGGTCACGCTACTTCTTTCGTACTCTGTCTGAATTTCCCCTCTGCGTGTATCATTCCCTTTAATCAGTACTTTTTTGAATGGAATGGATATGAATACCTTACGCATCGGCTTAGTGTCGATTTCTGACCGCGCCTCCAGCGGTGTTTATCAGGATAAAGGCATCCCCGCGCTGGAAGAATGGCTGGGCAGTGCGTTGACAACCCCCTTTGAGATCCAGACCCGCCTGATCCCTGACGAGCAGCCAATTATCGAACAGACACTCTGTGAGCTGGTGGATGAGATGAGCTGCCACCTGGTATTGACCACGGGAGGCACCGGACCTGCGCGCCGGGACGTCACTCCGGATGCCACGCTGGCGGTTGCCGATCGTGAGATGCCTGGCTTCGGTGAGCAGATGCGCCAGATCAGTCTACACTTTGTCCCGACGGCGATCCTCTCCCGTCAGGTCGGGGTGATCCGCAAGCAGGCATTGATTCTGAATTTGCCGGGCCAGCCGAAGTCCATCAAAGAGACGCTTGAAGGACTGAAAGCGGAAGATGGCAGCGTGATCGTGCACGGGATTTTTGCAAGTGTACCGTATTGTATACAGTTACTTGACGGCCCGTATGTGGAGACCGATGAGAAAGTGGTAGCAGCTTTTCGTCCGAAAAACGCCCGTCGCGAGACAATCTCCTGAAATTAATCAATATGTGACATTAGCTGAAGCGACGGTAGCGTGGTAAGGGTTTTACGGTATAGTAATTTTTTCTTTACGTTTGCTGTAAAAATAAATCCACAACACAAGACAAATGGTTCGCTATGTCACATAACACCCGACCTCTGAATCGACAGGACTATAAAACCCTCACGCTCGCGGCTTTAGGCGGTGCGCTGGAGTTTTACGACTTTATCATCTTCGTCTTCTTCGCCGCCGTGGTGGGGGAGCTTTTCTTCCCGGCAGATATCCCGGAGTGGTTGCGCCAGGTGCAAACCTTCGGCATTTTTGCCGCCGGGTATCTGGCGCGACCGCTGGGTGGCATTGTGATGGCCCACTTTGGTGACCTGGTCGGGCGTAAGAAGATGTTCACGCTCAGCATTTTACTGATGGCCGTGCCGACGCTGGCCATTGGTCTGCTGCCCACTTACGCCTCAATGGGCATTGTTGCTCCGCTGCTGTTGTTGCTGATGCGCATTCTTCAGGGGGCGGCAATTGGCGGCGAAGTGCCGGGGGCCTGGGTGTTTGTGGCGGAGCATGTGCCGGCGCGCCGCATCGGCATCGCCTGTGGAACCTTAACGGCGGGGCTGACTGTCGGTATCCTCCTCGGTTCAGTGGTGGCCACTATCGTGAATACCAGCATGACGCAACAGGCGGTTCACGACTGGGGATGGCGCGTACCGTTCCTGCTCGGCGGGGCGTTTGGCCTGGTGGCGATGTATCTTCGCCGCTGGCTGCAGGAGACACCCATTTTCCTTGAGATGCAGCAGCGCAAGGCGCTGGCGCAGGAGTTGCCGGTAAAAGCCGTGGTGGTGCGCCACCGAAGCGCAGTTGTGGTGTCGATGCTGCTCACCTGGCTGCTGTCGGCGGGCATCGTGGTCGTTATCTTAATGTCTCCGGTATGGCTGCAAAAGCAGTACGGTTTTGCGCCGGCGGTAACGTTGCAGGCAAACAGTATCGCCACCATTATGCTCTGCTTTGGCTGTCTGGCCGCGGGGCTGGCCGTTGATCGTATCGGTGCCGGCCTGACTTTCATCATCGGCAGCCTGCTGCTGGCTGCGTCGAGCTGGGCGTTTTACCACCTGGCAGGCAGCCATCCTCAACAGCTGTTCCTGCTCTACGGTACGGTCGGGCTGTGCGTGGGGGTTGTCGGTGCAGTGCCGTATGTGATGGTGCGAGCTTTTCCGCCAGAGGTCCGCTTCACCGGGATCTCTTTTTCCTATAACGTCTCTTACGCCATCTTTGGCGGGCTGACGCCGATTGCGGTCACGGTGTTGATGGGAGTATCCCCGATGGCACCCGCCTGGTATGTGCTCGCGCTGTCGGTGATGGGGCTGGTGTTAGGCATTTGGCTTCGGCAGAAACAGGGATGTCGTGCCCGCGAGGCGGACACGACAGATGGATCAGTGTTTTTCACCAATCGGTAGAATGGTGCGGTCAAACTGCTCGTTCAGCACTTCACCCATTGCCAGGTAGATAGCGCTTGCGCCGCACACCAGACCAATCCAGCCGGCAATATGCACGATGCTTTCGTTATCCACGAGGTGGCCGATCGCCAGCAGGGCGAACAGCACGGTCAGGCTCAGGAAAACAAACTGCAGTGCGCGGTTACCTTTCAGGGTGCCGAAGAACATAAACAGCGTGAAGACGCCCCACAGACCAAGGTAAACGCCCAGGAAATGTGCGTTTGCCGCGTCTGCCAGGCCCATTTTAGGCATCAGCAGGATCGCGACCAGGGTCAGCCAGAAAGAACCATAAGAGGTAAATGCGGTTAAGCCGAAGGTGTTGCCTTTCTTATATTCCAGCAGGCCCGCGAAGATTTGCGCGATACCGCCGTAAAAAATGCCCATCGCCAGGATAATGCCATCCATCGGGAACATCCCGATGTTGTGCAGGTTCAGCAGGATAGTGGTCATGCCAAAACCCATCAGGCCCAGCGGAGCCGGATTAGCCAACTTAGTGTTGCCCATAAGTCCTCAAAAAAATCATCATTAATATGGTGAAATGGTTAAACCCGCGTCAGTTCTCCCTGACGGGGCGCGGCATCATAATGGGCGCAATCAATGCCGTCTATGATCTCATCAGGGTGAAATTAAAAATTTTTTTTACCGTTCCCCCTTGATGGACGCTGGCGCGACCCCATCTTGTAGTCAACCGCAGTGTGTGGACCTGAAAAAAATCAATTGTGGGCAGTTGAAAAAGCACGTTCTGCCCTTATTACAGGTACACAACCACATGTTGACTGAATTTTAAGTGGAGACGTTTAGATGGGTAAAATTATTGGTATCGACCTGGGTACTACCAACTCTTGTGTAGCGATTATGGATGGCACTACCGCACGCGTGCTGGAGAACGCCGAGGGCGATCGCACCACGCCTTCTATCATTGCTTATACCCAGGATGGTGAAACTCTGGTTGGTCAGCCGGCTAAACGTCAGGCAGTGACAAACCCGCAAAATACCCTGTTTGCGATTAAACGCCTGATTGGCCGCCGCTTCCAGGACGAAGAAGTTCAGCGTGACGTTTCTATCATGCCTTACAAAATCATCGCAGCAGATAACGGCGATGCATGGCTTGATGTGAAAGGCACCAAAACGGCACCACCGCAGATCTCTGCGGAAGTGCTGAAAAAAATGAAGAAAACCGCAGAAGATTACCTGGGTGAACCGGTAACTGAAGCTGTTATCACCGTTCCTGCTTACTTCAACGATGCTCAGCGTCAGGCAACGAAAGATGCTGGCCGTATTGCAGGTCTGGAAGTAAAACGTATCATCAACGAACCAACCGCAGCGGCACTGGCTTACGGTCTGGATAAAGAAGTTGGCAACCGTACTATCGCGGTTTACGACCTGGGTGGTGGTACTTTCGATATCTCTATTATCGAAATCGACGAAGTTGATGGCGAAAAAACCTTCGAAGTTCTGGCAACCAACGGTGATACCCACCTGGGTGGTGAAGACTTCGATACCCGTCTGATCAACTACCTCGTTGACGAGTTTAAGAAAGATCAGGGCATTGACCTGCGTAACGACCCGCTGGCAATGCAGCGCCTGAAAGAAGCCGCTGAGAAAGCGAAGATCGAACTGTCTTCCGCTCAGCAGACCGACGTGAACCTGCCGTATATCACTGCAGACGCGACCGGTCCTAAACACATGAACATTAAAGTGACCCGTGCGAAACTGGAAAGCCTGGTAGAAGACCTGGTGAACCGTTCCATCGAGCCACTGAAAGTCGCTCTGCAGGATGCTGGACTGTCCGTGTCTGATATCAACGACGTTATCCTCGTCGGTGGCCAGACCCGTATGCCAATGGTTCAGAAGAAAGTGGCTGAATTCTTTGGTAAAGAGCCACGTAAAGACGTTAACCCGGACGAAGCAGTGGCTATCGGTGCTGCCGTTCAGGGTGGTGTGTTGACGGGTGATGTGAAAGACGTTCTGCTGCTGGACGTTACCCCGCTGTCTCTGGGTATCGAAACCATGGGCGGTGTGATGACGGCGCTTATCACCAAAAACACCACTATCCCTACTAAGCACAGCCAGGTGTTCTCTACTGCTGAAGACAACCAGTCTGCAGTAACCATCCATGTGCTGCAGGGTGAGCGTAAGCGTGCGGCGGATAACAAGTCACTGGGTCAGTTCAACCTGGATGGCATCAACCCGGCGCCACGCGGTATGCCGCAGATCGAAGTAACCTTCGATATCGATGCTGACGGTATCCTGCACGTTTCCGCGAAAGACAAAAACAGCGGTAAAGAGCAGAAGATCACCATTAAGGCCTCTTCCGGTCTGAACGAAGAAGAGATCCAGAAAATGGTTCGTGAAGCAGAAGCGAACGCGGAATCTGACCGTAAGTTCGAAGAGCTGGTTCAGACCCGCAACCAGGGCGACCATCTGCTGCACAGCACCCGTAAGCAGGTTGAAGAAGCCGGCGATAAACTGCCAGCTGAAGACAAAACGGCTATCGAAGCTGCACTGAGCGCGCTGGAAACGTCTCTGAAAGGCGAAGACAAAGCGGATATCGAAGCGAAGATGCAGGAGCTGGCACAGGCTTCTCAGAAGCTGATGGAAATCGCTCAGCAGCAGCACGCCCAACAGCAGGCTGGCGCTGACGCTTCTCAGAACAACGCGAAAGACGACGACGTTGTCGACGCTGAGTTCGAAGAAGTGAAAGACAAAAAATAATCGCCCTGATGCAGGGTAATTAATCGGCACGGGCGTAGGAGAACTCTCCACGCCCGTGCTCGCATGTTAAGGGGCTTAAAAAAACCAATGGCAAAGCAAGACTATTACGAGATTTTAGGCGTTCCGAAAACTGCGGAAGAGCGTGAAATCAAAAAGGCGTATAAGCGCCTGGCCATGAAATTCCACCCGGACCGCAACCAGGGTGACAAAGAGGCTGAAGCCAAATTTAAAGAGATCAAAGAAGCCTACGAAGTCCTGACCGATGCACAGAAACGTGCGGCCTATGACCAGTACGGCCACGCAGCCTTCGAACAAGGCGGCATGGGCGGCGGTGGATTCGGTGGCGGCGGCTTTGGCGGCGGCGCTGACTTCAGCGATATCTTTGGCGATGTTTTCGGCGACATTTTTGGCGGCGGTCGTGGCCGTCAGCGCGCGGCGCGCGGCGCCGACCTGCGCTACAACATGGATCTGACGCTGGAAGAGGCCGTACGTGGCGTCACCAAAGAGATCCGTATTCCGACGCTGGAAGAGTGTGACGTTTGCCACGGCAGCGGCGCGAAAGCAGGCACCCAGCCGCAAACCTGTCCAACCTGTCACGGTTCCGGTCAGGTGCAGATGCGTCAGGGCTTCTTCGCCGTGCAGCAGGCGTGTCCGCACTGTCATGGTCGCGGTACGCTGATTAAAGACCCCTGCACAAAATGCCACGGTCATGGTCGCGTTGAGAAAACCAAGACGCTGTCCGTTAAAATCCCGGCAGGCGTGGACACGGGCGACCGTATCCGTCTGGCAGGTGAAGGTGAGGCCGGCGAGCACGGTGCACCGGCAGGCGATCTGTACGTTCAGGTTCAGGTCAAGCAGCACGCCATCTTTGAGCGTGAAGGCAACAACCTGTACTGTGAAGTGCCCATCAACTTCGCCATGGCGGCACTCGGTGGCGAAATTGAAGTGCCAACGCTTGATGGTCGCGTCAATCTGAAGGTTCCAGGCGAAACCCAGACCGGCAAGCTGTTCCGCATGCGTGGTAAAGGTGTTAAATCCGTTCGCGGTGGTGCGCAGGGCGACCTGCTGTGCCGCGTGGTGGTTGAAACCCCGGTTGGCCTGAACGACAAGCAGAAACAGCTGCTGAAAGAGCTGCAGGAAAGTTTTGGCGGCCCGACGGGTGAGAAAAACAGCCCGCGCTCCAAAAGCTTCTTCGATGGCGTCAAAAAATTCTTCGACGATTTGACCCGCTGATCCGTTAGCTGGTGTTCATCTCAAAAAGCCCGGAAGCGATTTCGGGCTTTTTCTTTTTGTAGCTGTCCTCATGGCTATCATTCGGTAAAACTGAATATATACTCAACATTAATCTGCTTTTGCCGAGCTGTTTGGCCTGGTATTATGGTTTTACCGAAGTATTGCTGTAAGAGAGAGCCTACGTGAAATTAATACACCGTTTTTTTAGCAGTGAAGCATCAGGCGGCATCATCCTGATTATTGCCGCTGCGGCCGCGATGGCGCTGGCCAATATGGGGTTCACACGCGACTTTTACCACGCGTTTCTGGAAACTCCCGTCGAGCTAAAAGTCGGGGCGCTGGAAATTAACAAGAACATGCTGCTGTGGATCAACGATGCACTGATGGCCGTGTTTTTCCTGCTGGTAGGACTGGAGGTTAAGCGTGAGCTGGTCCTGGGCTCGCTTGCCAGCCGTCAGCGTGCTGCGTTCCCGGTGATTGCCGCATTCGGGGGGATGGTCATTCCGGCGTTGCTCTTCCTGGCGTTCACCTGGCAGGATCCGGTATCGCGTCATGGCTGGGCTATTCCGGCAGCAACGGATATCGCGTTTGCCCTGGGTGTGCTGGCCTTGTTGGGAAGCCGCGTGCCGGTGGCACTGAAAATCTTCCTGATGGCGCTGGCGATCATTGATGACCTGGGCGCGATTGTCATTATTGCGCTGTTCTACACCAGCGACCTGTCGATCCTGTCGTTGAGCGTTGCCGCAGGAGCGATTGCGGTACTGGCGCTGTTGAACATTTGCAACGTGCGTCGCATCGGGATCTACGTGCTGGTGGGGATGGTGCTGTGGACCGCGGTACTGAAATCAGGCGTGCACGCTACGCTCGCTGGGGTCATCGTCGGCTTCTTCGTTCCGCTTAAGCCGCAGGAGGGGAAATCGCCTGCCAAACAGCTGGAGCATGTACTGCACCCGTGGGTCGCCTTTATGATCCTGCCGCTGTTTGCTTTCGCTAATGCAGGCGTTTCGCTGGAAGGGGTAACCCTTGAGGGACTGACCTCAATGTTGCCGCTGGGCATTATTGCCGGACTGTTTATTGGTAAGCCGCTGGGTATTAGCCTGTTCTGCTGGCTCGCGCTGAAGCTGAAGCTGGCGTCACTGCCGCACGGTACCACGTTTAAACAGATCATGGCGGTGGGCGTGCTGTGTGGCATTGGGTTTACCATGTCGATCTTTATCTCAACGCTGGCTTTTGGTGCCCATGCGCCTGAGCTTATCGTCTGGGCGAAGCTGGGTATCCTTATCGGATCGTTACTGGCCGCAGTCACTGGCTATACCTTATTGAAGGTCAAACTGTCCGGACCGGTCGTTCAGGCATAACAGGAAACCGGGAGAAGAACACCTTCTCCCGCTACACGATCAGGGAGCGAAGACACGATGTCTCATTTGAATTACAACCACCTTTACTACTTCTGGCACGTCTATAAGCAGGGCTCGGTCGTGGGGGCGGCAGAGGCGCTCTACCTGACGCCGCAGACCATCACCGGGCAAATCAAAGCGCTGGAAGAGCGGCTGCAGGGCAAGCTCTTTAAGCGCAAGGGCCGTGGGATTGAGCCAAGTGAGCTGGGCGAACTGGTTTTCCGCTACGCGGATAAGATGTTCACCTTAAGCCAGGAGATGCTGGATATCGTTAACTACCGCAAAGAGTCAAACCTGCTCTTTGACGTCGGCGTGGCGGATGCGTTGTCAAAACGGCTGGTCAGCGGCGTGCTGGATGCGGCGGTGGTCGAAGATGAGCAAATCCACCTGCGCTGTTTTGAGTCCACGCACGAGATGCTGCTGGAGCAGCTGAGCCAGCATAAGCTGGATATGATTATCTCGGACTGCCCGATCGACTCTACGCAGCAGGAAGGGCTGTTCTCGGTGAAGATTGGCGAATGCGGGGTCAGCTTCTGGTGCATTAACCCGCCGCCGGAAAAACCGTTTCCTGCCTGTCTGGAGGAGCGTCGTTTGCTGGTGCCAGGCCGGCGTTCCATGCTTGGGCGCAAACTGCTGAACTGGTTTAACTCTCAGGGACTGAAGGTGGAGATCCTCGGCGAGTTTGACGATGCGGCGCTAATGAAAGCCTTCGGGGAGGCGCATAACGCCATCTTCGTTGCACCGACGCTGTACGTGCACGATCTCTATTCAGATAACAAGATTACGGAGATTGGCCGGGTCGATAACGTGATGGAGGAGTATCACGCGATATTTGCAGAAAGGATGATTCAACATCCGGCGGTACAGCGCATCTGTAACCGCGACTACTCGGCGCTGTTTACGCCACCGGCAATCTGAAGATATAAAAAAACCCGCGTTAAGCGGGTTCTTTTAAAACAAGCAACAACAAGTGGCGATTAAGCCAGTTTGTTGATCTGCGCGGTCAGGTTTGCTTTATGACGCGCTGCTTTGTTTTTGTGGATCAGACCTTTAGCAGCCTGACGATCCACGATTGGTTGCATTTCATTAAATGCGTTCTGCGCAGCAGCTTTGTCGCCAGCTTCGATAGCTGCGTATACTTTCTTGATGAAAGTACGCATCATAGAGCGACGGCTTGCATTGTGCTTACGAGCCTTTTCAGACTGGATAGCACGTTTCTTAGCTGATTTGATATTAGCCAAGGTCCAACTCCCAAATATGATCTATGTGGACAATTCAAAGGCCGAGGAATATGCCCTCTATACCTTCTTTTGTCAATGGATTTGTGCAAATAAGCGCCGTTGATTGGCGACGCTACGTTACGTAGTGATGGCGCAGGATTCTACCAGCTTGTCGCTCGTGAATACAGCTTTTCGGCACAAAAAACGCAGTTCACGGGCAGATTTTTTTGCTGTGAAAGGTCAGCCTGATGAAATCATTACGGCTTTCTGTTTTGCGCGAACAATCGCCGGTTAACCTTAACCGCTGTACAAGGTATACTTTGGCGATTTTCACTGTTTTGAGCCAGACATGAAGCTGATACGCGGCATACATAATCTCAGCAGAGCACCGCACGGGTGCGTGCTGACCATTGGTAATTTCGACGGCGTGCATCGTGGTCATCAGGCGCTGCTGCAGGGATTGCGTAAAGAAGGGGAGGCGCGTGGCCTGCCCGTTGTAGTGATGATTTTTGAGCCGCAGCCGCTGGAGCTGTTTGCCGGCGATAAATCACCGGCTCGCCTCACTCGCCTGCGCGAGAAGTTGCGCTACCTGGCAGAGTCCGGGGTGGACTACGTATTGTGCGTGCGTTTCGATCGCCGCTTTGCCGCGCTCACAGCACAAAATTTCGTCAGTGACCTGCTGGTCAGGCGCCTTGGCGTGCAGTTTCTGGCCGTGGGGGATGATTTCCGCTTTGGCGCTGGTCGTCAGGGCGATTTCTTGCTATTACAGAAGGCTGGCCTCGAGTACGGCTTTGATGTCACCAGCGCAATGACCTTTTGCGAAGGTGGCGTCCGGGTTAGCAGCACTGCGGTACGTCAGGCGCTGGCCAACGATGAACTGGATACGGCGGAAACGCTGCTGGGGCATCCGTTTAGCATTTCAGGCCGTGTGGTCCATGGCGATGCGCTGGGCCGCACCATAGGTTTCCCGACGGCGAATATACCGCTACGTCGTCAGGTCTCCCCGGTTAAAGGGGTATATGCGGTGGAAGTGGCTGGTCTGGGCGATAAACCGTATTTCGGTGTCGCCAATATTGGCACACGTCCTACAGTCGCCGGTGTCCGTCAACAATTAGAAGTGCACCTGCTGGACGTTGTAATGGACCTTTATGGTCGCCATATAGATGTGATACTGCGTAAAAAAATACGCAATGAGCAGCGATTTGCTTCGCTGGATGAACTAAAGGCGCAAATCGCGCGAGATGAATTAACGGCCCGCGAGTTTTTTGGGCGAGTAAACCCGGCTTAAATGCCTACGTGAAAAATACGGAACCGAGAATCTGATGAGTGACTATAAATCAACCCTGAATTTGCCGGAAACAGGGTTCCCGATGCGCGGCGATCTCGCCAAGCGCGAACCGGGAATGCTGGCGCGTTGGACCGATGATGACCTGTACGGCATCATCCGTGCAGCCAAAAAAGGCAAAAAAACCTTCATTCTGCATGATGGCCCTCCATATGCGAATGGCAGCATTCATATTGGTCACTCTGTAAACAAGATTCTGAAAGACATTATCGTGAAGTCCAAAGGCCTCGCGGGGTATGACTCGCCTTACGTTCCGGGCTGGGACTGCCATGGTCTGCCAATCGAACTGAAAGTTGAGCAAGAGTTTGGTAAGCCGGGTGAGAAGTTCACCGCGGCAGAATTCCGCGCAAAATGTCGCGAATACGCGGCTACGCAGGTTGACGGTCAGCGTCAGGACTTTATCCGCCTGGGCGTGCTGGGTGACTGGTCACGTCCGTACCTGACCATGGACTTCAAAACCGAAGCCAACATCATCCGTGCGCTGGGTAAAATCATCGGTAACGGCCATCTGCACAAAGGCGCGAAGCCGGTGCACTGGTGCGTGGACTGCCGTTCTGCGCTGGCAGAAGCGGAAGTGGAGTATTACGACAAAACTTCTCCGTCTATCGACGTGGCCTTCCACGCGGTCGATCAGGAGGCGGTGAAAGCCAAATTTGGCGTGACCTCTGTCAACGGTCCCATCTCGCTGGTTATCTGGACCACCACCCCGTGGACACTGCCAGCAAACCGCGCGATCTCCCTGTCCGGTGAGTTCGAGTACGCGCTGGTGCAGGTTGACGGTCAGGCGCTGATCCTGGCGAAAGATCTGGTCGAAAGCGTGCTGAAACGCGCGAACATCGCCGACTACACCGTGCTGGGCACCGTGAAAGGTGACGCGCTGGAGCTGATGCGCTTCAAACACCCGTTCCTGGACTTCGATGTGCCGGCGATTCTGGGCGATCACGTGACGCTGGATGCGGGTACCGGTGCGGTACATACCGCCGGTGGCCACGGTCCTGACGACTACAGCATCAGCCTGAAATACGGTCTTGAAATCGCGAACCCGGTGGGTCCTGACGGCTCTTACCTGCCAGGCACCTACCCGGCGCTGGACGGTATCAACGTCTTCAAAGCGAACGACATCATCGTTGACATGCTGCGCACCAGCGGCGCGCTGCTGCACGTTGAGAAAATGCAGCACAGCTATCCGTGCTGCTGGCGTCACAAATCACCGATCATCTTCCGTGCGACCCCACAGTGGTTCATCAGCATGGATCAGAAAGGCCTGCGCGAGCAGTCCCTGAAAGAGATCAAAGGCGTGCAGTGGATCCCGGACTGGGGTCAGGCGCGTATCGAATCCATGGTCGCTAACCGTCCTGACTGGTGTATCTCCCGTCAGCGTACCTGGGGCGTACCAATGTCTCTGTTCGTGCACAAAGAGACACAGGAACTGCACCCGAACACTCTGGCACTGATGGAAGAAGTCGCGAAGCGTGTTGAAGTTGACGGCATTCAGGCATGGTGGGATCTCGATTCCCGCGACATCCTGGGCGCTGATGCAGACAACTACGAGAAAGTGCCTGATACCCTGGACGTGTGGTTTGACTCCGGTTCAACGCACGCGTCTGTTGTTGACGTACGTCCGGAATTTGCCGGCCACGCGGCAGATATGTATCTGGAAGGTTCTGACCAACACCGTGGCTGGTTCATGTCATCGCTGATGATTTCCACCGCCATGAAAGGTAAAGCACCGTATCGCCAGGTGCTGACCCACGGTTTCACCGTGGATGGTCAGGGCCGTAAGATGTCTAAATCGATCGGTAACACCGTCTCTCCGCAGGACGTGATGAACAAACTGGGCGCGGACATTCTGCGTCTGTGGGTTGCTTCTACCGACTATACCGGCGAAATGGCGGTGTCGGACGAGATCCTGAAACGTGCTGCCGACAGCTATCGTCGTATCCGTAACACCGCGCGCTTCCTGCTGGCGAACCTGAACGGGTTCGATCCGGTAAAAGATATGGTGAAACCGGAAGAGATGGTGGTGCTGGATCGCTGGGCAGTAGGCTGCGCGAAAGCGGCACAGGAAGATATCCTGAAGGCTTACGAATCTTACGATTTCCACGAAGTGGTGCAGCGTCTGATGCGCTTCTGCTCCATTGAGATGGGCTCGTTCTACCTCGACATCATCAAAGACCGCCAGTACACCGCGAAAGCGGACAGCGTGGCGCGTCGTAGCTGCCAGACTGCGCTGTTCCACATCGCAGAAGCGCTGGTTCGCTGGATGGCACCGATCATGTCCTTCACCGCAGATGAAATCTGGGGTTACCTGCCAGGCGACCGTGAGAAGTATGTCTTCACCGGCGAGTGGTATGAAGGTCTGTTCGATCTCTCCGGCACCGAAGCGATGAACGATGCCTTCTGGGACGATCTGCTGAAAGTGCGTGGCGAAGTGAACAAGGTTATTGAGCAGGCGCGTGCTGACAAGAAAGTCGGCGGCTCGCTGGAAGCGGCAGTTACCCTGTACGCCGAGCCAGAGCTGGCGGCGAAACTGACGGCGCTGGGCGATGAATTACGATTTGTCCTGTTGACCTCCGGTGCGAAAGTTGCGGATTATGCCCAGGCCTCTGCTGATGCACAGCAGAGCGAACTGCTCAAAGGACTGAAAGTCGCACTGAGCAAAGCCGAAGGTGATAAATGCCCGCGTTGCTGGCATTACACCACTGATGTCGGCCAGGTGGCGGAACACGCAGATATCTGCGGACGCTGTGTCAGCAACGTCGCCGGTGACGGCGAGAAACGTAAGTTTGCCTGATGAGTAAAACTCTCTGTTCAACAGGACTGCGCTGGCTGTGGCTGGTGGTGGTAGTGCTGATTATCGATCTGGGCAGCAAGTTCCTGATCCTCCAGAATTTTGCTCTGGGGGAGACGGTGTCGCTGTTCCCGTCGCTTAACCTGCATTACGCACGTAACTACGGTGCGGCGTTTAGTTTCCTTGCTGACAGCGGTGGCTGGCAGCGCTGGTTCTTTGCAGGTATCGCTATCGGTATCTGTGTGGTGCTATCGCTGCTGATGTACCGCTCGAAGGCAACACAAAAGCTAAATAACATCGCCTATGCGCTGATTATCGGTGGCGCGCTGGGCAACCTGTTTGATCGCCTGTGGCACGGCTTTGTGGTCGATATGATCGACTTCTATGTCGGCGACTGGCACTTCGCGACCTTTAACCTCGCCGACAGCGCAATTTGCATCGGCGCGGCGTTAATTGTGCTGGAAGGCTTCTTGCCGAACGCGGCCGCGAAGAAACAGGCTTAAATGTAAATGCCGGGTGGCGCATGCGCCCCCGGCCTACAGAATGTCTGGCCTCCCGTCTCTCACCGGTGGGTCAAAACAAGCGAGCAATTTGCATGTCTAAATCCGTACAGAGCAACAGCGCGGTTCTCGTTCATTTCACGCTGAAACTGGATGATGGCTCCACGGCTGAATCCACCCGCAATAACGGCAAACCCGCCCTGTTTCGTCTCGGCGACACCTCCCTGTCTGAAGGTCTTGAGCAACAGCTGCTTGGCCTGAAAGAAGGCGAGAAAAAGGCATTTTCGCTGGAACCGGATGCCGCGTTTGGCGTGCCAAGCCCGGACCTTGTTCAGTACTTTTCGCGCCGCGAGTTTATGGATGCAGGTGAGCCGGAAATCGGGGCGATCATGCTCTTTACCGCTATGGATGGCAGCGAAATGCCTGGCGTGATCCGCGAAATCAATGGTGACTCCATCACCGTTGACTTCAACCATCCGCTTGCCGGGCGCACCGTCCATTTTGATATTGAAGTGCTGGAGATCGATCCGGTACTGGAGGCCTGAAATGCAGATCCTGTTGGCTAACCCGCGCGGCTTTTGCGCCGGTGTAGACCGCGCTATCAGCATTGTTGAAAACGCGCTCGAGATTTACGGCGCGCCGATTTATGTGCGTCACGAAGTGGTGCATAACCGTTATGTCGTCGACAGCCTGCGCGAGCGTGGCGCGATCTTCATTGAGCAGATCAGCGAAGTGCCTGACGGCGCGATCCTGATTTTCTCCGCGCACGGGGTTTCTCAGGCGGTGCGTAACGAAGCGAAAAGCCGCGATCTGACCGTGTTCGACGCCACCTGCCCATTAGTGACCAAAGTGCACATGGAAGTGGCGCGCGCCAGCCGTCGTGGTGAAGAGTCGATCCTGATTGGCCATGCCGGCCACCCGGAAGTCGAAGGTACCATGGGCCAGTACAGCAACCCGGAAGGGGGGATGTACCTGGTGGAGTCGCCGGAAGATGTGTTTACGCTGAACGTCAAAAATGAAACGCGTCTCTCGTTTATGACCCAGACGACGCTCTCCGTTGACGATACGTCGGACGTGATTGACGCCCTGCGCCAGCGCTTCCCGAAAATCGTCGGCCCGCGTAAGGACGACATTTGCTACGCCACCACCAATCGCCAGGAAGCGGTGCGTGCTCTGGCTGAACAGGCGGACGTGGTGCTGGTTGTCGGTTCGAAAAATTCCTCTAACTCCAACCGTCTGGCTGAACTTGCGCAGCGAATGGGGAAAGCGGCCTATCTGATTGATGATTCCAGCGATATCCAGGAAGCGTGGGTGAAAAACGTGGCCTGTGTCGGGGTAACCGCCGGCGCCTCGGCTCCGGATATCCTGGTGCAGAACGTGATTTCCCGTCTGCAGGAACTGGGCGGCGGCGAAGCGGTCCCGCTGGAAGGACGCGAAGAGAATATTGTTTTCGAGGTCCCGAAAGAGCTGCGTATCGACGCACGCGAAGTCGAGTAAGTTTCCTCGCGCATGACCCGAATGCCGGCCACGTCAGTGGCCGGCATTTTTATTGCTGATTAACTGTGATTCACCTGACACATTGCGCCTTTGATGCGCAGGTTAATCGTTTAAATTGTTATGCTGGGCGGGTTGTTCTCCTCGGGCCGGAGAAGACGATGACTTCAGATATTATCCTGCCGCCTCTGGTGGCCTGGGCCAGTGGTACACTTGCCCGCGGCGCACTTATTCTTAAATCCACACGCCTTGCCGATCTCAATGGTTTGTTTGCCGATCGAGACGCCTGGGCACAATGCGATCCGCATCAGACGGTGTATGACGTCGAAATGCTGGAATCGCCTGCACAGGAAGGGGCGTTGTTTGTCGGCGTTACCCATTTACATGCAGGTAAAATTGGCCGGGAATTCTTTATGACCCGCGGCCATTTTCATCAACGTCGTGAACAGGGCGAAGTCTATTTTGGACTGCGGGGAAGTGGCCTGCTTTTACTCCAGACGACATCCGGCGAAACCCATCTGGAGTGCGTGATGCCGGGATCCGTCCATATTATTGCGCCTTTTACCGCCCACCGTTTGATCAATACCGGTGAGACCACGCTCTCTTCACTCGCGGTCTGGCCCGCCGTCGCCGGACACGACTATGCCGCATTACCCCACGGTTTTGCCGTGCGGGTATTGGCCACTGACGGTGGCTGGGAGGTTCAGAATGGATAACTTTGGGCTCGACATGACCATCACCCGACACCCGCTGGGGTTCAGCTACGGTGAGGACGTCACTGGCCCGATGCCAGAGATCCGTAAGCTTGATGAGATCCGCGCGTCGTTACGGGACCCTGACTGCTCAGGCCCGGAAGACGTTTATGCTATTGCGATGGATGTCGCCCGTCTGGCAGACCGGCAGGAGCTGAAAAAACGCATGCTGCTGTTTGGGGTCGTGACCTACGCGACGGGAACGCTGGGTGAAGAGCCGATCCGCAGCCAGGGGCATGTTCACCGTAAAAGCCGTCACAGCGGCTGGTCTCCGCCCGAGCTGTATGAAATCTGGCAGGGGCGCGCCATTATCTATATGCAGGAGTATGTTGCGGACGATCCCGGGCGCTGTTTCGCCGTACTGGCCGGGCAGGGTGAAAAGGTGCTGGTTCCGCCTGGCTGGGGGCATGCCACTATCTCTGCCTCGCCGGATGAACCGCTGACCTTCGGTGCGTGGTGCGACAGGGAATATGGTTTTGAATATGATGCCGTGCGGGCGCGTAAAGGACTGGCCTGGTATCCGCTGCTGCAGGGGAGCCATATCATCTGGCAGCACAACACGCATTATCTGCCGGGGCGGCTACAGATGATCACACCGCGTCGCTACAGCGAATTCGGCCTGACGGATGAGCCTGTCTATACGCAATTTATTGCCGATCCTGCTCGCTTTCAGTTTATCTCTCGCCCGGATAAAGTGGCCGAGCTGTGGCATAACTTCCACCCATAAAAAACCGGGGCATTGCCCCGGCTGTCTTATCCGGCAAACAGACCTGACGCGACGCCCAGCGCCGCCAGCGCAAGCAGCACAATCATGGCCCTGACCGGGGAGACGCCACGTTTTGCCATCAGATACCAGGTGCCCAGAACCACCAGAAGCGGTAATAGCTGCGGGAAGATACCGTCAAGCATCTGCTGAACATGGATGTTAACCCCGTCACGGGTGATAAATTCCAGTCCGGTGCCCAGCTTAACGTAGCTTGCCGCCACGCCGCCCATCACAAATACACCCAGCAGAGACAAAGCTTCGCGCAGTCGCGTTGACTTGCTGCTCACCAGCATCTCGACCGATCCTGAGCCCATCTGGTAGCCTTTCAGAAACAGGAACCAGGATCCCGGGATAATGATGGCAAGCCAGGCGACGGTGTAAAACAACGGGCCAAGAACATTTCCTCCGGCGGCAAGCGCCATACCGATGCTCAGCAAAATGGGGATCAGCATGCCGGGGATCATTGAGTCACCAATCCCCGCGATTGGTCCCATCAGCCCTACCTTCAGGGTATTGATCGTTTCGCCATCAATGGGCTCGCCGTTGGCTTTTTTCTCTTCCAGCCCAAGCGCCATACCGTTTACGATGGCACCGATCTGCGGCTCCGTGTTGTAAAACGAGGCGTGTCGGCGCAGCATCTCGGTGCGCTGGGCGGCATTCGGGTAGAGTTTTTTGGCGACCGGTAACATGCTCAGACAGAAGCCGAACGATTCCAGACGCTCGAAGCTCATCGAAGAGAGGTTATGCATCATCCACGCTCGCCAGCAGCGGCGCAGATCTTTTCGGGTCAGTTTACGGTCTTCCATCAGAATTCATCCTCATCGTCGGCGGGCCTACCCGGCGTGACAGCCTGCGGCGCTTCCGGCTTGTAGTTGTAATGAATTAACGCCAGCAGGGCGCCCACAATCACCAGCGCCACCATGTTGAGCTTCAGGAACACAATGCATATGAAGCCCACCAGGAAGTAGATCAGCATGCTGTAGCTTTTGATGATCTGCTTAAGCAGGATGGCGATCCCAACGGCCGGTAAGATGCCCCCCAGCACGTTCATGGTCGAAAGCACGATGCCGGGCAGACTGTCCATAAACCCGCTGATGTACTGCGCGCCAAAATAGACGGCGATAAACGTCGGCACAAAGCGCAGAACAAAGTTCATCACCTGCGGCCAGACTGCGCTGTTAAGATAAATTCCGCGCTCATCGCCGAGCTCAAGCGCCACGTCGGCGCGGTGGTTCCAGAACGAGTTCAATACCATCATGGCGTTAAACAGTATCGTTCCGGCAATGCCAATGGTCGCCGCCAGCGCCACGGCCACCTCTGGCCCTTTGCCCGACAGAATCCCCAGCGCGATAGCAGGATAAGCGACAAAATTGAGGTCGGCAGGCATTGAACCGCCGGGGGTGACCATCGCGATATAAACGGCCTGCACCGCCACACCAATCATGATCCCGGTTTTAACGTCGCCCAGAATCAGGCCCACCAGCATCCCCGAAACCAGCGGGCGGGAGATGAGATACCAGCCGCCGGTCAGGCCAAACAGCCAGGGACTACTGAGTGCACCGAGATAGCAAAGCAGACCGATGAGAGAAGCTTCGAAAATCATCATGCGCTCCTTATTTCAGTTTTTGCCGGGCGTCCTGCCAGCTGTAAAAACTGGCATCGGGCACCAGACGAAACTCAATGGCATGCCCCTGTTCAGTCAGCCAGTCAAAGGCTGCTGCCTCCTCTGGCGTTACGGACTGATTAGGGCCAATGGTGGTGGTATTGGCGCGGGCACTCATTGGCCCGACGTTAATTTTGCCATTGCCGTTCTTCAGGCTTATGCCTGCCTGTTCAAGACGTTGCAGGGTGACAGGCGATTTGCCAATCACGAAGTAACGCTTATCGCTGGCAATCACTTTTGGCAGCTTTTCGATGGCGGTCAGGGTATCGAACAGCCACACTCTGGTATCTGACACCGCGCCTTTCATTACCGACGAGAGCAGCGGATCGGCCGCGACGGCATCGTCAATTGCCACGATGCCATCACAGGGCAGCTCTTTGGCCCAGCGCGTGACGAGCTGCCCGTGGATCACCCGGTCGTCAATACGTACAAACGAAATGCTCATATAAGCTCCTTAGAAATCGTCGTTCTGGGCGGATTCCACCCGTTTTGCCTGAACCAGGGTGGGCTGCGTTAATTCGATGAGCTGCGCCGCGGCGGCATGGACATCCCGGGCCATCAGGATGTCGTCGGTGAGCAAGAGCATGGGGAAGTTGACTCCCGCCACCACGGCGACCGGTGGATGCGTCTGGGGATTAAACGCGTATTCACAGGCCACATTCCACGGCGTTCCGCTCTGCATATCGCACAGGACGACGATGCCGTCTGCGCCCGCACCTGCGCGGTGGTATGCCGCAGCGAAATCACGGCGAAACCCCGCTATGCCAGCCTGTGCGTTCAGACATACCGCCTGTCGATGAGGAAGATCGCCATACACCATTTTTCCGCTTTCCAGCAGGGCAGTGGCCAGCGGGCCGTGTGTCGCCACAATAATGTGAATCATGGTTAACCTCTTACCCAGGCTTTAATGGTGGCAATGGATTTACCGCAGCTCGGCCCTGACGGAGAAATACGGTATTCGCCTGCGTCAGCGGGGACGATAAACGTTTCTGCGTAGTGCACGACGAACGGGGCGAATGCGCCGCCGGGGCTGTCTACCGTCGCCTCTTCACCTTCAACAAGATTAAGGACATTCACGCCTCCGTGGGGGGAGTGCGTCACCGGTTCACTGAACCAGTGGCGACGCGTTTCGATAAATTCACGTTCGTGAAGCCCGGTTCGTTCTTCGCGCCAGCCGGTGCCTTCGCCGAGGGGTTCACACTGATTCACAAGATGCTGTTCGACCCACTGCGTATCGCGTTGCCAGTCGATCACCTTTTCGCCATGCGCCAGATGAACCGGGCGGGGCTGTCCATCCATTCCCAGCCGTCCCCAGTCCCAGAGCTTGAAGGTAAAAATGTAAGGCGTGGCGCTGATCTCAAGTACCACGGTTCCTGCTCCAGAACAGTGAACCGTACCGGCGGGGATCAAAAAATGATCGTGCTTGTTCGCCGCAAGATGATTGACGAAGCGGGCGTCGTCGAACGGCTTTTCACCGCGGCTGGCCCGTCTGAGGTCGTCCATCATCTCTTCGGGCCGGGTACCCGTTCGGGTCCCCAGATACACCTGAGCCCCTGGCTCTGCCTCAAGGATGTAATAGCTCTCATCCTGGGTGTAATGCATACCAAAATGCTGCTGTATGTACTCCGTGGTCGGATGCACCTGAAAACTCAGGTTCTGCCCGCCGAGGGTGTCAAGCAGGTCAAAGCGGATGGGAAATTCCGCGCCAAAACGGGCATGCACTTTTTCACCCAGCAGCGCCCGGGGGTGCAGCAGCACCAAATCCAGAGAGGGGATCTCGATCCGCACCGCGCCGTAACGAAGCAACAGGCTGTTTTCCTCGGGCACGCAGTCAAAACACCATGCGTAGTTAGGCGCAGAGGGATCGAGATCGAATTTCTGTTTCATCCATTGTCCGCCCCAGACGCCGGGGTCGAAAAAGGGCACTACACGAAAAGGACGTTGGGTGGTGTGTTGCAACCCGGCGCGCAGTGCATCGCCGCCGACCATCGCCGGATCATCCGCCTGGGTGGTATCCAGGAGATAATCAGTACGCCGTAGCAGCGGGGTTTTGTGACGATCGAATACGCGCCACTCAATGAAAAAGGCGCGTTTGTAGCGACGCAGAATATCCTCGTTTTGGTTCGCTGCGCCCCAGTTAGCCAGTTCACCGCTGCGCATGCGCTGCTGGATCTCCCAGCGCGGTAAATCGGCGTAGACCAGAATATCGCCTGCATTAACCAGCGCGGCACCCGGCCCGTAAATAACGATTATCCCTTCGCGGCACAGTTCGACCTGCGCCTGCAACGCCTCGCGTTTCACCGGGTCGATGAATTCCTCGAGCTGGTGGCAGGAGAGCACGCCGAAGACGCGGTCGTCAGTGAGATGTCGGGCCAGCAACCGGCTTAAAGCATGTTCGTCGAGACGCATCTGTTCGGCATTGAGCGTCAGCGTGGCCCCCAATGCTGGCAGCAGTTTTGTCTCCAGTTCCTCCAGCCTGACGCCGGGGTAGCAGTCAATGACCAGCACGGTGCGTGTATATTGACCCGCTCTGTGGTTAAGCTCGCGCACAATCGCGTCCCAGCCCTGCCAGGCACAATCGTCATACCCCTCTACTGCGACTTCCGGGAATTTATCGTAAGTTGCCATCTTTTCTCTCCGTCTTCGTTGCTTAAGGTTATTCGATTAACCTTGTTTGGGAAGGGTGATTAACGCGATTAACCCGCCAGTTCTGGCGATAAGTGGCGAAAAGGCGGCCATTATGTGAAGAGGCTCACGCGCAAAAGTGCAAAATTAAGGTTATTCGATTAATCTGATGTGAACGACAAGGAGCGATCATGACGGGTATCACGCTGGCTGATGTGGCAAAACGCGCCGGGGTTTCAACCGCCACCGTATCAATGGTGCTGTGTAATAAAGGGCGGATCTCGCAACGGACCCGGGAGCGCGTACTTCAGGCGCTGGATGAATCGGGCTATGTTTACAATCAGACGGCAGCCAACCTGCGAAACCGCAGCAGTAATCAGGTGGGACTCCTGTTGCATGACATCACGAACCCTTTTTATGGCGAAATGACGGCAGGTCTAAGCCATGAGATGGAACGCCACGACCTTCTGCTGTTTCTGGCAAACAGCGAAGAGTCGTCCGAGCGACAGCAAAAGTTTGTGGATTCGCTGATGCGTAACAACGTCTGTGGCATGGTGCTGTGTGCCGCGCGAGAAACCCCGCAGGCCTTTTTCGATGGTCTTAAGCGACGCAATATTCCGGCAATTATGGTCGTGCGACCGCTAAGCGATCCGGACTTTGATTTTGTGGGAACCGATAACTTCCTTGGCACGCAAATGGCGACAGAGCATCTTCTGAGGATGGGGCATCGTCAGATTGCCTTTATCGGCGGTAGCCTGAATTCGGGGTCTCGCGCTCAGCGTATCGGCGGATTTACCAGTAAATTACTGGAGTATGGTGTGACGCCGAATCCCGAATGGATCGTCACCTCACAGGCAAGCCAGAGTGATGGCGCGCGCGTGGCGGAAGCGTTGTTGATGAACCATCCGCAGATTACCGCGGCAGTATGTTACCAGGACATTGTTGCCCTTGGCGTTATGCAGTGTTTACGCAAAATGGGACGCGAGCCGGGACGTCATTTTGCCCTGGTGGGCTTTGACGATATTACCGAGGCCGGGCTGGTACAGCCTGCACTGACTACCGTCTCCGTTGCCGCGAAGGAGATAGGACGTAAGGCCGGCGAACTGCTTTTCAGCCGGATACAGGGGAACCGGGAGCCGGCGAAACGCATTATTTTACCGCCCGCGCTGGTGGTCCGCGAATCATGCGGTTTTCGCTGAAGATTATGCCTTTTGCTGATATTTCTTCCTGTTTATCATTAAATTCTAATTATCGTCGTTTTCAGTTGGCAGCATCTGCAAAGGCTGGTTAATCTGAAAACGGTTTACATCATTTTAACGTAAGAGAATAACTATGCATGATGCACAGATCCGTGTCGCCATTGCGGGCGCGGGTGGACGTATGGGTCGCCAGCTGATTCAGGCGGCACTACAGATGGATGGCGTGGCACTGGGCGCGGCGCTGGAGCGTGACGGCTCATCGTTGCTTGGCGCTGACGCGGGTGAGCTGGCGGGCGCGGGTAAGACAGGCGTTACCGTGCAGAGCAGCCTGGAGGCGGTAAAAGATGACTTTGATGTGTTCATCGATTTTACCCGTCCGGAAGGCACGCTCACGCATCTGGCATTTTGCCGTCAGCACGGTAAAGGAATGGTGATCGGCACCACCGGTTTTGATGATACCGGGAAGCAGGCCATTCAGGATGCCTCACACGAGATTGCGATTGTCTTCGCCGCAAACTTTAGCGTGGGGGTGAACGTCATGCTGAAGCTGCTGGAGAAGGCAGCGAAGGTCATGGGCAGTTATACCGACATTGAGATTGTTGAAGCGCACCATCGTTATAAAGTCGACGCGCCATCCGGTACGGCGCTGGCGATGGGGGAAGCGATTGCTCATGCACTGGATAAAGATTTGAAAGACTGCGCGGTCTACACCCGTGAAGGGCACACCGGTGAACGTGTTCCCGGCACGATTGGTTTTGCTACCGTCCGCGCGGGCGATATCGTCGGCGAACATACGGCGATGTTCGCCGATATTGGGGAACGCGTCGAGATTACGCATAAGGCATCCAGCCGGATGACGTTTGCAAATGGCGCTGTACGCTCCGCCTTGTGGTTAAAAGGCAAGAAAGAGGGTCTTTTTGATATGCGAGATGTGCTCGATCTCAACAATTTGTAATCGTTATTACCCATCGTGATGTGGTTATTGCAGTCGTAAGGCTTTGATTGCATAGGGCAATATTTTATTGCCCTTTTATTTTATGTATTTCATGGTAATTTTATTAATTTGCACACTAAAGTTCATCTCTTCCACGTGTTTTGTGTTATCTGAATGTAAATTTTGACCGTCTGGTCCACTTTTTGATGCCATGAAGCGGCCTTTCCCATTAAACTTGCCGCGCAAGCGTTTTCCGCAGTGATTTACCTGATCTTTTTGCCGCTTAAGCTCTCCTGGCTCTCTCAGGCTCGCAAAAGAATATGACAAATCTCCGTTTTAAGTTGACTTTTAGCCACCAAATCCCCAGAATGCCGCCGTTTGCCAAAAATCCGCTGGCAACACATTTGCATTGATTCATGACGCGGTTATGAATTAATATGCAAATAAAGTGAGTGAATATTCTCTGGAGGGTGTTTTGATTAAGTCAGCGCTATTGGTTCTGGAAGACGGAACCCAGTTTATCGGTCGGGCCATAGGGGCAACGGGTTCGGCGGTTGGGGAAGTCGTTTTCAATACTTCAATGACCGGTTATCAAGAAATCCTCACTGATCCTTCCTATTCTCGCCAAATCGTTACTCTTACTTATCCTCATATCGGCAATGTCGGCACCAATGCTGCTGACGAAGAATCCTCTCAGGTACATGCGCAAGGCCTGGTCATTCGCGACCTGCCGCTGATTGCCAGCAACTACCGCAATACCGAGGACCTCTCTTCCTACCTGAAGCGCCATAACATCGTGGCGATTGCTGATATCGATACCCGTAAGCTGACGCGTCTGCTGCGCGAGAAGGGTGCACAAAACGGTTGTATCATCGCAGGAGATAACCTCGATGCAGCCCTGGCGCTGGAAAAAGCGAAAGCTTTCCCGGGTCTGAACGGCATGGACCTGGCGAAAGAAGTGACCACAGCAGAAGCCTATAGCTGGACGCAGGGAAGCTGGACGCTGGCGGGAGACCTGCCGGAAGCGAAAAAAGAGAGCGACCTGCCATTCCACGTGGTGGCGTACGATTTTGGTGCCAAGCGCAACATCCTGCGTATGCTGGTCGACCGCGGCTGCCGCCTGACGGTTGTCCCGGCGAAAACCTCTGCTGAAGAGGTACTGAAGATGAATCCGGACGGTATCTTCCTGTCCAACGGTCCTGGCGACCCGGCACCGTGCGATTACGCTATCGACGCCATCAAATCCTTCCTGGAAACCGATATCCCGGTATTCGGCATCTGTCTGGGTCATCAGCTGCTGGCGCTGGCGAGCGGTGCCAATACCGTGAAGATGAAGTTCGGTCACCACGGTGGGAACCACCCGGTGAAAGATATCGATAACAACACGGTAATGATTACGGCACAGAACCACGGCTTCGCAGTGGATGAGGCGTCAATGCCTGCTAACCTGCGCGTGACCCACAAGTCTCTGTTCGATGGCACCCTGCAGGGGATTCATCGTACCGATAAGCCAGCGTTCAGCTTCCAGGGTCACCCTGAAGCCAGCCCGGGCCCGCACGATGCCGCGCCGCTGTTCGATCACTTCATCGAACTTATTGAGCAATACCGTAAGACCGCTAAATAATCAGGAGCCGAGAAGACCATGCCAAAACGTACAGACATAAAAAGCATCCTGATCCTTGGCGCTGGCCCGATTGTGATCGGCCAGGCCTGCGAATTCGACTACTCCGGTGCCCAGGCGTGTAAAGCCCTGCGCGAAGAGGGTTACCGCGTTATTCTGGTGAACTCTAACCCGGCCACCATCATGACCGACCCGGAAATGGCTGATGCAACCTACATCGAGCCGATTCACTGGGAAGTGGTACGCAAAATCATCGAAAAAGAGCGTCCGGACGCGGTTCTGCCTACCATGGGCGGCCAGACGGCGCTGAACTGCGCGCTGGAGCTGGAGCGTCAGGGCGTGCTGGAAGAGTTCGGCGTGACCATGATTGGTGCGACAGCCGATGCCATTGATAAAGCTGAAGACCGTCGTCGCTTCGACGTGGCGATGAAGAAAATCGGCCTCGACACCGCGCGTTCCGGTATCGCACATACCATGGAAGAAGCGCTGGCTGTTGCGGCTGACGTTGGTTATCCGTGCATCATCCGTCCATCCTTCACCATGGGTGGCACCGGCGGCGGTATCGCCTACAACCGCGAAGAGTTCGAAGAGATTTGTGAACGCGGTCTGGATCTCTCCCCCACCAAAGAGCTGCTGATTGATGAATCGCTGATTGGCTGGAAAGAGTACGAGATGGAAGTGGTGCGTGATAAAAACGACAACTGCATCATCGTCTGCTCCATCGAAAACTTCGATGCGATGGGTATCCACACCGGCGACTCCATCACCGTAGCGCCAGCCCAGACGCTGACCGACAAAGAGTATCAAATCATGCGTAACGCCTCGATGGCGGTACTGCGTGAAATCGGCGTAGAAACGGGTGGCTCTAACGTTCAGTTTGCCGTGAACCCGAAAAACGGTCGCCTGATTGTTATCGAAATGAACCCGCGTGTTTCTCGTTCCTCCGCGCTGGCCTCGAAAGCCACCGGCTTCCCGATTGCGAAAGTGGCCGCGAAACTGGCGGTGGGATATACCCTCGATGAGCTGATGAACGACATCACCGGTGGCCGCACTCCAGCGTCCTTCGAGCCGTCCATCGACTACGTCGTGACCAAGATCCCTCGCTTTAACTTCGAGAAGTTCGCTGGCGCAAACGACCGTCTGACCACGCAGATGAAATCTGTTGGCGAAGTGATGGCGATTGGGCGTACTCAGCAGGAATCCCTGCAGAAAGCGCTGCGCGGCCTGGAAGTGGGAGCCACGGGTTTTGACCCGAAAGTGAGCCTGGAAGACCCTGAAGCGCTGACCAAAATTCGCCGCGAGCTGAAGGACGCAGGCGCAGAGCGTATCTGGTACATCGCCGATGCGTTCCGTGCGGGCCTCTCTGTTGATGGCGTGTTCAACCTGACCAACATCGACCGCTGGTTCCTGGTGCAGATTGAAGAGCTGGTACGTCTGGAAGAAAGAGTCGCGGACCTGGGTATCAATGGCCTGGACGCTGACTTCCTGCGCGTACTGAAGCGTAAAGGCTTCGCCGATGCGCGTCTGGCCAAACTGGCGGGCGTACGTGAAGCGGAAATCCGCAAGCTGCGTGACCAGTATGACCTGCACCCGGTCTACAAACGCGTGGATACCTGTGCAGCGGAGTTCGCGACCGACACCGCTTACATGTACTCCACGTATGAAGATGAGTGTGAAGCGAATCCGTCCGTCGACCGCGACAAGATTATGGTGCTGGGCGGCGGTCCTAACCGTATCGGCCAGGGCATCGAGTTTGACTACTGCTGCGTTCACGCCTCCCTGGCACTGCGCGAAGACGGTTACGAGACCATCATGGTCAACTGTAACCCGGAAACCGTGTCGACCGACTACGATACCTCCGACCGCCTCTACTTTGAGCCGGTAACGCTGGAAGATGTGCTGGAAATCGTGCGTATCGAGAAGCCTAAAGGCGTAATCGTGCAATACGGTGGCCAGACCCCACTGAAACTGGCGCGTGCGCTGGAAGCCGCTGGTGTGCCGGTAATCGGTACCAGCCCGGATGCAATCGACCGTGCAGAAGACCGTGAGCGTTTCCAGCAGGCGGTTGACCGTCTGAAGCTGAAACAGCCGGCCAATGCCACCGTCACCGCTATCGAGATGGCTGTTGAGAAGGCGAAAGAGATTGGCTACCCGCTGGTGGTACGTCCTTCCTACGTGCTGGGCGGCCGCGCGATGGAAATCGTCTACGACGAAGCTGACCTGCGTCGCTACTTCCAGACGGCAGTGAGCGTGTCCAACGATGCGCCGGTTCTGCTCGACCGCTTCCTCGACGATGCCGTTGAAGTGGATGTGGATGCCATCTGTGACGGCGAAATGGTGCTGATTGGCGGTATCATGGAGCACATCGAACAGGCAGGCGTTCACTCCGGTGACTCCGCATGTTCCCTGCCAGCGTACACCCTGAGCCAGGAAATTCAGGACGTGATGCGCCAGCAGGTGCAGAAGCTGGCCTTCGAACTGCAGGTTCGCGGTCTGATGAACGTCCAGTTCGCTGTCAAAGACAACGAAGTCTACCTGATTGAAGTGAACCCGCGTGCAGCACGTACCGTACCGTTCGTCTCTAAAGCTACCGGTGTTCCGCTGGCGAAAGTGGCGGCGCGCGTGATGGCGGGCCAGACGCTGGCACAGCAGGGCGTGACGAAAGAAATTATCCCACCGTACTACTCGGTGAAAGAAGTGGTACTGCCGTTCAACAAATTCCCGGGCGTCGACCCGCTGTTAGGGCCAGAAATGCGTTCTACCGGGGAAGTGATGGGCGTGGGCCGCACCTTCGCAGAAGCGTTCGCGAAGGCGCAGTTAGGCAGTAACTCCACCATGAAAAAATCTGGCCGTGCGCTGCTCTCTGTTCGCGAAGGCGATAAAGAGCGCGTGGTTGACCTGGCGGCTAAGCTGCTGAAACAGGGCTTCGAGCTGGATGCAACCCACGGCACGGCCATTGTGCTGGGTGAAGCGGGCATTAATCCGCGTCTGGTGAACAAGGTGCATGAAGGTCGTCCGCACATTCAGGATCGCATCAAGAATGGCGAATACACCTACATCATTAACACCACCGCAGGTCGTCAGGCGATTGAAGACTCCAAGCTGATTCGCCGCAGCGCGCTGCAGTACAAAGTGCATTACGACACTACCCTGAACGGTGGTTTCGCCACCGCGATGGCACTGAACGCTGATGCCACCGAGAAGGTGATTTCCGTTCAGGAAATGCACGCCCAGATTAACAAGTAAGCCAACATACCCGGCAGTATTCGCTGCCGGGTATTATTCCCACCTTCAGAACCTTCTGGTTTTCCAACCGCATTCAGTCAGTTAGCCTAAAATGGTTAGGTCGATAACGAAATTCAACTGAGAGCAGGGGAAAACACCATGCAAAATAAACTTCTGATCGCGTCCGTTCTGGCTGCCACCGCCATGTTTACCGTTGCGGGCTGTTCATCTAATCAGGCAGTAAAAACCACGGATGGCCGTACGATAGTGACTGACGGTAAGCCGCAGGTCGATGATGACACCGGTCTGGTTTCCTATAAAAACGCCGAAACGGGTCAAACTGAACAGATCAACCGTGACCAGGTGAAATCCATGGGCGAACTGGATAACTAGTTCAGATTTCTGACGTTAGCCCGTCAATAATATTCACTATTAGCCTGTTGAATTACTGACTACACTCTTTTGGTAAAAGAAGGCAGTAAAACAACAGGCTAATTAATGATTCTGATAATTTACGCACATCCGTATCCGCATCACTCGCATGCAAATAAACGGATGCTTGAGCAGGTAAGGACGCTTGATAACGTAGAGATACGTTCCCTCTATCAACTTTATCCCGATTTTAATATCGATATCGCCGCCGAACAGGAGGCGCTCTCTCGTGCCGATTTAATTATCTGGCAGCATCCGATGCAATGGTACAGCACCCCTCCGCTCCTCAAACTGTGGATCGATAAAGTCTTTTCCCACGGCTGGGCGTATGGCCACAACGGTCACGCGCTTAAAGGTAAAAGCCTGATGTGGGCCGTGACCACCGGCGGGGGAGAAAGCCACTTCGATATTGGTGCTTTCCCGGGCTTTGAGGTGCTGTCACAGCCGCTGCAGGCGACGGCGCTCTATTGTGGGCTCAACTGGCTCCCTCCTTTTGCGATGCACTGTACGTTCGTTTGCGATGATGAGACGTTGCAGGCGCAGGCACGCCATTATAAACAACGGTTACTTGAGTGGCAGGAGGCGAACAATGGATAGCCATACGCTGATACAGGCGCTGATTTACCTCGGCGCGGCTGCGCTGATTGTGCCCGTGGCGGTACGTCTGGGGCTGGGTTCGGTGCTGGGTTACCTCATTGCCGGCTGTGTCATTGGACCGTGGGGCTTCCGTCTGGTGACCGATGCCGAGGCGATTCTCCATTTCGCTGAGATCGGCGTCGTGCTGATGCTGTTTGTAATTGGCCTGGAGCTGGATCCCCGGCGGTTATGGAAACTGCGTGCTTCGGTATTTGGTGGGGGAGCCTTGCAGATGGTGGCCTGTGGTCTGCTGCTGGGCGGGTTCTGTATCCTGCTGGGCATGGACTGGAAAGTCGCGACACTCATCGGCCTGACGCTGGCACTCTCCTCTACGGCCATTGCCATGCAGGCAATGAACGAGCGCAACCTGACGGTCTCTCAGATGGGGCGCAGCGCGTTTTCGGTGCTGCTGTTCCAGGATATTGCCGCCATCCCGCTGGTGGCGATGATCCCGCTGCTGGCCGCAAGCGGTGCCTCAACGACCATGGGGGCTTTTGCGCTTTCCGCGCTGAAAGTGGTTGGTGCCCTGGCGCTGGTTATTCTGCTTGGCCGCTACGTGACCCGTCCGTTGCTGCGCTTTGTCGCTCGCTCCGGCCTGCGTGAAGTTTTCAGTGCCGTTGCGCTGTTCCTGGTGTTTGGCTTTGGTTTTCTGCTCGAGGAAGCCGGCCTATCGATGGCTATGGGGGCGTTCCTGGCAGGGGTGCTGCTGGCCAGCTCTGAATATCGCCATGCGCTGGAAAGTGATATCGAGCCGTTTAAGGGATTATTGCTGGGGCTGTTTTTCATCGGCGTGGGGATGTCTATCGACTTTGGCACGCTGGTAACGCATCCGCTGCGGATCCTCATCCTGCTGGCCGGTTTCCTGGTCATTAAGATGGGCATGCTGTGGCTGATAGCGCGTCCATTAACGGTGCCTAACAAGCAGTGTCGTTGGTTTGCCGTACTGCTGGGGCAGGGGAGTGAGTTTGCATTCGTGGTCTTTGGCGCGGCGCAGATGGCCAACGTACTGGATGCTGAGTGGGCGAAAGCGCTGACGCTTGCCGTCGCACTGTCGATGGCCGCAACGCCTGTTCTGCTGGTGGTGCTGGCGCGTCTGGAAAAAACGGGGAGCGAGCAAGAACGCGAAGCCGACGAGATCGACGAGGAGCAGCCACGGGTGATCATCGCCGGGTTTGGTCGCTTCGGGCAGATCGTGGGCCGTTTGCTGTTGTCGAGCGGGGTCAAAATGGTGATCCTCGACCACGATCCCGACCATGTTGAAACCCTGCGGAAATTCGACATGAAAGTGTTTTACGGGGATGCAACGCGTGTCGATCTGCTGGAATCCGCCGGGGCGGCGAAAGCGGAAGTGTTGATTAACGCGATCGACGATCCGGAGACCAGCATGCAGATGGTGGAGCTGGTCAAGGAACACTTCCCCGAGCTGACCATTATCTCTCGCGCCCGCGATGTGGATCACTACATCCGGCTGCGTCAGGCAGGGGTGGAGGCGCCAGAGCGTGAAACGTTCGAAGGTGCGCTCAAGTCTGGCCGGATGGCGCTGGAAAATCTGGGGCTAGGTGCCTATGAAGCACGTGAACGTGCGGACCTGTTCCGCCGCTTTAACACCGAGATGGTGGAAGAGATGGCGGCAATGGCGGGCAGCACAGCCACCGAGCGTGCAGCGGTGTTCAAACGCACCAGCGCGATGCTGACGGAAATCATTAACGAGGACCGCAATCACCTGTCGCTTATCCAGCGTCACGGCTGGCAGGGCACGGAAGAGGGCAAGCATACCGGCGATCCGGCGGACGAACCGGAGAGTAAACCTTCCGCGTGAAGTGGAGTTGCCAGCAATATTAAAAAATTTCTCTATCTTTACTCAGCCGCCAGTCGACGAAAGATTAAGCTTTCCGTATAGTGGCGGCAATTTTTTGCATCCGGGAAATTTTCAATGATCAGTCTGATTGCAGCGCTGGCGGTGGACCGTGTTATCGGTATGGAAAATGCCATGCCGTGGAACCTGCCTGCCGATCTCGCATGGTTTAAACGTACTACGTTAAACAAGCCGGTAGTGATGGGCCGCCTGACCTGGGAGTCGATTGGTCGTCCATTACCGGGCCGTAAAAATATCGTTATCAGTAGCCAGCCTGGCACTGACGATCGCGTCGAATGGGTAAAGTCCGTAGACGAGGCCATTGCCGCATGCGGTAATGCCGAGGAGATCATGGTGATTGGCGGTGGGCGTGTGTACGAACAGTTCCTGCCTAAAGCACAGAAGCTGTATCTGACCCACATTGATGCGGAAGTGGAAGGGGATACGCATTTCCCGGACTACGATCCTGATGAGTGGGAATCTGTCTTCAGTGAATTCCACGACGCGGATGCGCAGAACTCCCACAGCTACTGCTTCGAAATTCTGGAACGTCGCTAAGTGAATGTCCCTCTCCCGTCCGGGGGAGGGAAATCCTCATCAGGAGGCAACGGCCTCGTCTTCCCCTAAGTCCAGCTGTCGGTTGGATGGCTGAACAAAGTACGTTTTATCTTCCCAGCGCAAGCAGGTTAACTCCCCACCCCAGCAGCAGCCGGTATCGAGACCGTAGATCCCCTCCGGTGTGCCTTTTCCTTCAAGCGACGCCCAGTGGCCAAACACCACGTTATAGGCGTTGGTCACCGGACCGGGAATGGCAAACCACGGTTTAAGAGGCGCAGGGGCGCTTTCCGGTGTCTCTTTGCAATACATATCCAGCTGCCCGTTCGGGAAGCAAAAACGCATGCGGGTGAAAGCGTTCGTAATAAAGCGCAGGCGGGCCAGACCGCTAAGATCTTCGCTCCAGTGATTCGGCATATCGCCGTACATCGCGTCGAGGAAGAAAGGATACGAGTCGCTTGCCAGCACCGCTTCAACGTCACGCGCACAGGTTTTCGCCGTCTCAAGATCCCACTGAGGGGTGATCCCGGCATGCGCCATGACCAGTTTTTTCTCTTCATCGATCTGCAGCAGCGGCTGGCGGCGTAGCCAGTTGATGAGAACATCCGCGTCCGGGGCTTCCAGCAAAGGCGAGAGACGATCTTTGGGTTTGTTGCGACTGATCCCGGCAAAGACGGCCAGCAAATGCAGATCGTGATTGCCCAGTACCATGCGCACGCTGTCGCCCAGTGATTTGACGAAGCGTAGAACGTCCAGCGAGCCAGGGCCACGCGCCACTAAATCGCCCGTCAGCCAGAGCGTATCTTGTCCAGGCGTAAAGTCGACCTGTTTTAACAATGCGATCAGTTCATCGTAGCAACCGTGAACGTCGCCAATCAGATATGTAGACATTAGATTAATGAATGAGTGTTGTAACGGCGAGACGGAACACAGGAATAGCAACGCGGAACACATTGCCATCAACGTCGACCATTTCGTAATGGCCCTGCATGGTACCCAGCGGCGTTTCGATCACGGCACCGCTGGTATATTGATACTCTTCGCCAGGGTCGATGTGGGGCTGTTCACCAACCACACCTTCACCCTGAACTTCGATTTCGCGGCCGTTGCCGTTGGTGATAAGCCAGTAGCGCCCAAGCAGTTGCACAGGCATCCGCCCCAGATTGCGAATGGTCACGGTGTAAGCGAAGACAAAACGTTCTTCATCCGGTGAGGACTGGGATTCAACATAAACGCTTTGTACATGGACACATACGCGGGGCGAATCAATCATGGCTTAACTCTCCTTCGGCGGCGCATTTTCGCTGATGTAATTAGCCAGCTTGCAGTACTGTTCTACGGAAATATTTTCTGCACGCATTGCCGGGTCAATACCCAACTCAGTCAGCACTTCAACGGTAAACAGATTGCCCAGGCTGTTACGGATCGTTTTACGGCGCTGGTTAAAGGCTTCCGTAGTAATGCGGCTCAGCACGCGCAGGTCTTTCACCGGGTACGGCATTATTTTATGCGGTACAAGACGCACTACCGCAGAGTCCACTTTTGGTGGCGGCGTAAAGGCAGTTGGCGGTACTTCGAGCACCGGGATCACGTTGCAGAAATATTGTGCCATCACGCTCAAACGACCATACGCTTTACTGTTCGGCCCTGCAACCAGACGGTTAACCACCTCTTTTTGCAACATGAAGTGCATGTCGGCAATGGCATCAGTATAGCTAAACAGGTGGAACATTAGCGGTGTGGAGATGTTGTACGGCAGGTTGCCGAACACGCGCAGCGGTTGGCCCATTTTCTCCGACAGCTCACCAAAGTTCATGGTCATGGCATCCTGCTGATAAATCGTCAGCTTTGGCCCCAGGAACGGATGAGTTTGCAGGCGTGCGGCGAGATCGCGGTCGAGTTCGATAACGGTCAGTTCGTCCAGGCGTTCGCCTACGGGTTCAGTCAGAGCGGCAAGACCCGGGCCGATTTCGACCATAGCCTGACCTTTCTGCGGATTAATGGCAGACACGATACTGTCGATCACGAACTGATCGTTGAGGAAGTTTTGCCCGAAGCGTTTTCGGGCTAAGTGGCCCTGATGGACTCGATTAGTCATTGAGTATTAACAATCATTTTGATGGCGAGATTAAGCGCCGTAATAAAACTGCCGACATCCGCTTTCCCCTGGCCTGCCAGATCCAGCGCAGTACCGTGGTCAACGGACGTTCGAATAAAAGGTAAACCGAGGGTGATATTCACCCCGCGGCCAAAGCCCTGGTATTTTAGCACGGGCAGGCCTTGATCGTGGTACATCGCGAGCACGGCGTCCGCATTATCCAGGTATTTTGGCTGGAAAAGGGTATCGGCAGGCAACGGTCCGCTTAAGTTCATCCCTTTTGCCCGCATTTCTTCAAGCACCGGAATAATGGTGTCGATCTCTTCGGTTCCCATATGTCCGCCTTCACCGGCGTGCGGGTTCAGCCCGCAGACCAGCACATGCGGCTGTTTGATGCCGAATTTGGTTTGCAGGTCGTGATGCAGGATCCCGATGATCTCCCGTAAAAGAGACGGAGTAATGGCATCCGGAATGGCCCTGATGGGCAAATGGGTCGTCACGAGGGCAACGCGCATTGCTTCTGTCGCCAGCATCATGACCACTTTCGGGCTGTGCGAGCGCTCTTCAAAGAACTCCGTGTGCCCGGTAAACGGTATCCCCGCCTCGTTGATAACGCCTTTGTGCACGGGACCGGTGATCAGGGCGGCAAATTCGCCCTTCAGGCAACCGTCGCAGGCACGCGCCAGCGTCTCTACAACATAGTGGCCGTTTTCGGTACTGAGCTGACCCGGGATGACGGGAGTACGAAGTGGAACAGGAAGAAGCGTAAGCGTGCCGGCTTGCTGTGGTGCAGGCTGCTGGCCTTCAACGTAGGGGATGAGCGTTAAAGGCAGACCGAGCAGCGTTGCCCGGTCTTGTAACAGTGTTGCATCAGCGCAGACAACCAGTTCCACCGGCCAGCTGCGCTGGGCGAGCTGGACAACGAGGTCAGGCCCAATCCCGGCAGGTTCGCCGGGAGTGATCACAACACGATGCTGTTTCATTAGTTGCTCAGTACTTTCACATAAGCGCTGGCGCGTTGTTCCTGCATCCAGGTTGCTGCTTCTTCAGAGAACTTACGGTTAAACAGCATGCGGTAGGCTCTGTCTTTCTGCGCCGCGTCCGTTTTATCAACATTGCGGGTATCCAACAGTTCGATCAGATGCCAGCCGAAGGAGGAGTGCACCGGGGCGCTCATCTGGCCTTTGTTCAGCTTCATCAGTGCGTCACGGAACGCAGGATCGTAGATATCCGCGGCCGCCCAGCCCAGATCGCCGCCCTGATTAGCAGAGCCGGGATCCTGAGAGAACTCTTTCGCGGCATTCGCAAACGAGGTTTTTCCGCTCTTAATGTCTGCAGCAATCTGTTGCAGTTTCACGCGCGCCTGATCGTCAGTCATGATAGGTGACGGCTTGAGGAGAATATGGCGAGCGTGAACTTCGGTAACCGAAATGTTCTGACTCTGACCGCGCAGATCGTTCACTTTCAGGATGTGGAAGCCCACGCCTGAACGGATGGGACCCACGATGTCACCTTTCTTCGCCGTGCTCAGCGCCTGGGCAAAGATGGAAGGCAGCTCCTGGATACGTCCCCAGCCCATCTGGCCGCCTTTCAGCGCCTGTTGGTCAGCGGAGTAGGTGATGGCCAGTTTGCCAAAGTCACCGCCGTTACGTGCCTGCTCGACAATCGAACGCGCCTGGCTTTCAGCTTCCGCAGCCTGGTCGGAGGTTGGGTTCTCTGGCAGCGGGATCAGAATGTGGCTCAGGTTCAGTTCGGTGCTGGCGTCGTTCTGGTTACCCACCTGTTTTGCCAGCGCGTCCACTTCCTGAGGCAGGATCGTGACGCGGCGACGGACTTCATTGTTACGCACTTCCGAAATCAGCATCTCTTTACGGATCTGATTACGGTACGTTGCATAGCTGATGCCATCATAGGCCAGACGGCTGCGCATCTGGTCCAGGCTCATGTTGTTCTGCTTCGCGATGTTAGCAATGGCCTGATCGAGCTGCTCGTCAGTGACCTTCACACCCATTTTCTGACCCATTTGCAGGACAATCTGATCCATGATCAGACGTTCCAGGATCTGATGGCGCAGGGTAGCGTCATCCGGAAGTTGCTGACCTGCTTCACCCGAATTGAGCTTCACAGATTTCATCAAACCGTCAACGTCGCTTTCGAGCACGACGCCGTTGTTAACCACAGCGGCGACCTTATCAACAACCTGGGGGGCCGCGAAGCTGGTATTCGCAACCATAGCGACACCGAGCAGCAGCGTTTTCCAGTTCTTCATACTTTTTCCATTTCAATTAACCGCAAAGCGGATTACGTTGCAAATTAAGCACATTACAAGGAACTGCGGTACGGCAGAATGTTCGAGCGCAGCATCTGCTGCGTGCCCAGGCCGTAGTTGGAGCTCAGGCCGCGCAGTTCGACATTAAAGCCAATCACGTTATCGTATTTGCCCTGTTCATTCTTGGTATCCCAGCCGTTAAGCTTACGTTCGTAACCGACACGTAGCGCGTAGCAGCAGGAGTTATATTGCAGACCAACCATCTGGTCAGCAGGTTTACTGGTGTTGGTGTCAAAGTAGTAAGCACCGACGATTGACCAGCGATCGGCGATTGGCCAGCTCGCTGCGCCACCCACCTGCGAGATGCCGTCTTTGTACTGATCCGTATTCGCATAGTTTGGCAACGTGGCCTGAATATATTCCGGGCTGGCGTAACGATAGGTCAACTGCAGCATACGGTCTTCATCACGACGGTATTCAATCGCCGCACTGCTTGTCGCAACGTTGTTGAGACGCGTATCGTACTGCACACCCCCGCGTAAACCCCAGCGATCGGTCATACGCCAGTAAGTATCACCCGCCCACACCAGAGAACCCGTTTTGTTGTCTTTTTCCCAGTTAATGTCGTCATCACCGGTCCGGGACTCGGTGAAATAGTAGATTTGACCAACAGAAACGTTAAAACGTTCAACGGCGGCATCATCATAAACGCGCGTTGTGACGCCGGTCGTTAACTGGTTTGCTGACGCAATACGGTCGAGGCCACCGTAGGTACGGTCGCGGAACAGACCGCTGTAGTCAGACTGCAGGAATGAGGAGTCATAGTTCTGAATGTTGCTCTGATCGCGATACGGGACGTACAGATACTGCATACGTGGCTCAAGCGTCTGGGTATAACCCTCCGCCAGAAGACCCATATCGCGTTCGAAGATCAGTTTGCCGTCCATTTTGAACTGCGGCAGGACGCGGTTCACGGATTCTTCGAGATCGGTGCCGTAACGGTTGTTATACCAGTCGAGATTCTTCTGCTGGTAATGGGTGGCCATCAGTTTGGCCTCGGTATTCAGGCTCGACCAGTCATTTGACACCGGCAAATTGATGGTTGGCTCGAGGTGAACACGCGTGGATTCCGGCATATCCGAGTTGGTGTTAACGAAGTGCACGGCCTGGGCGTACACGCGGGTGTCAAACGGACCAACATCGTTCTGGTACCAGTTAACGTCCAACTGCGGTTCTGCACCGTAAGTACTTGTGTTCTGGCTGCTAAAGACCTGGAACTGCTTGGTAGAGACCGTAGCGTCGAAGTTCTGAATAGCGTACCCCACGCTGAATTTCTGCGTGGCGTAGCCATCGGTACTGGACCCGTATTTGGAGTCAAAGTCGTTGAAATAGTAAGGGTCGCTGACTTTGGTGTAGTCGACGTTAAACCGCCAGACCTGGTCCATCACCCCGGCATGTTTCCAGTAGAACAACCAGCGATGTTTATCACCTTCTGTTGGATGCTCATCCTGGAAGACTTTATCCGACGGCAGATAATCCAGTTCCATCAGGCCAGTACCCGCCTGCGTCAGGTAGCGGAACTCGTTTTCCCACATAACGTTGCCGCGCTTATGGATATAGTGCGGCGTGATCGTGGCGTCCATGTTGGGCGCGATGTTCCAGTAATACGGCAGATAGAACTCAAAGTAGTTCGTGGTGCTGTATTTGGCATTCGGGATCAGGAAACCTGAGCGGCGTTTGTCACCCACAGGAAGCTGCAGGTAAGGGCTGTAGAAAACGGGTACCGGACCGAGCTTGAAGCGGGCGTTCCAGATCTCGGCAACCTGCTCTTCACGGTCATGGATGACTTCACTTCCGACCACGCTCCAGGTATTAGACCCGGGCAGACAGGACGTGAAGGAGCCGTTTTCGAGAATCGTATAGCGGTTTTCGCCGCGCTGTTTCATCAGGTCTGCATCACCGCGCCCCTGGCGACCTACCATCTGGTAATCACCTTCCCAGACGTTAGTGTCTTTGGTATTCAGGTTTGACCAGGCTTTCGGACCTTTCAGGATGACCTGATTGTCGTCATAGTGCACATTACCCAGCGCATCCACCGTTCGTACCGGCTCGGCCGCACCTTCCGGCTGCTTCTGGTGTAATTGCACTTCATCTGCCTGCAGACGGCTGTTGCCCTGGTTAATATCCACATTGCCAGTAAATGTCGCATTGTCAGGATATGTGCCTTTAGAGCTATCGGCAGTAATGGTTACCGGCAAGCTATTCGTATCGCCCTTTACCAGTGGACGATTATAACTTGGGACGCCAAGCATACACTGCGAGGCGAGATCGGCCGCCAGTCCCTGTTGGCTGTACAGGGCGGTGCCAATCATTGTGGCCAGGAGGGTGGGGATACGTTTTTTCATACGTTGTATTTTATTGTTCCGTCATCAGTGGCTACGGCTTACAAACGCTCAGAGACTATCTTACTCATCAGCGCAGTACCAGCGTTAATCCTGCCCGTTTGCGCGCCAGAGTGTTAGGCTCGCTATCGAATGACGAGTATGATAAAGCAAATTATAGGCGATGTCCTTCAATTGACCGTGGCTTGAACACTGTGATGATGACGTTGCGTCGGCCAGGAACATGACTAACCGGGGAGTATATGCAGTATTGGGGTAAAATAATCGGCGTTGCGTTCGCCATCATCATGGGTGCCGGGTTCTGGGGGATCGTACTGGGGCTTATTATCGGCCATATGTTTGATAAGGCTCGCAGCCGCAAAATGGCCTGGTTTGCCAATCAGCGTGAGCGTCAGTCCCTCTTTTTCTCCACCACGTTTGAGGTGATGGGGCACTTAACCAAATCAAAAGGGCGTGTGACGGAAGCCGATATTCAGATAGCCAGCGTCTTTATGGACCGCATGAATCTGCATGGTGACTCCCGTCTCGCGGCACAAAATGCGTTTCGCATCGGCAAAGCGGATAATTATCCGCTGCGCGATAAAATGCGTCAGTTCCGCAGCATCTGCTTCGGCCGTTTTGATTTAATTCGGATGTTTCTGGAGATCCAAATCCAGGCGGCGTTTGCCGATGGTTCACTTCATCCTAATGAACGCGATGTTTTATACGTTATTGCGGAAGAACTGGGCATCTCCCGTATGCAGTTCGACCAGTTCCTGCGCATGATGCAGGGCGGTGCGCAGTTTGGCGGCGGCTATCACCAGCAGTCCTCTGGCGGTGCCTGGCAGCAGGCGCAGCGGGGTCCGACGCTGGAGGATGCCTGTAACGTGCTGGGGGTGAAGCCATCGGACGATGTGACCACCATCAAGCGTGCCTATCGTAAGCTGATGAGTGAGCACCACCCGGACAAACTGGTCGCGAAAGGTTTACCGCCGGAGATGATGGAGATGGCGAAGCAAAAAGCGCAGGAAATTCAGAAAGCGTACGAGTTGATTAAAGAGAAGAAAAGTTTCAAATAAAAAAAGGCCCGACACTGTCGGGCCTTTTTTTCAGAAGTCGACTGGGGCTTTAAACGTCATTGCATTGCCAAAAACCGGATGGGTGATGGTGAGCGTCTGCGCATGCAGCTGCAGGCGTGGCGCCAGCGCCAGTGCATCGGGCGGCGCGTAAAATCTGTCCCCCAGAATCGGGTGCCCCAGCGCAAGCATATGGACACGCAGCTGGTGCGAGCGCCCTGTAATCGGTTTAAGCAGCACGCGCGCAGTGTTATCTGGCGCGTACTCCAGCACTTCATACTCGGTTTGTGCTGCTTTGCCGGTTTCGTAACAGACCTTTTGTTTTGGTCGGTTCGGCCAGTCGCAGATCAGCGGTAAATCCACCAGCCCTTCCGCCGGCTGAGGATGCCCCCAGACACGTGCGACATACTGCTTTTTCGGCTCGCGATCGCGGAACTGGCGTTTCAGCTCGCGTTCCGCCGCTTTATTCAGCGCCACTACAATCACACCGCTGGTGGCCATGTCCAGACGATGGACAGACTCCGCCTGAGGATAATCACGCTGAATACGCGTCATCACACTGTCTTTGTGCTCATCCAGACGCCCTGGCACGGACAACAAGCCGCTGGGCTTGTTGACCACCATAATGTGCTCATCCTGATAAAGCACCACCAGCCAGGGATCCTGAGGTGGATTGTAAGGCTCCATCACCATCTTGCGCTCCGTTTACTGATGCGTCACAACGATAAGACGCAGGGCATCCAGACGCCAGCCTGCCTGATTAAGGCTTTCCAGCACCTGCTGACGGTTGCTCTCGATCGCTGCCAGCTCGTCATCGCGGATGTTTGGGTTTACCGCTTTCAACGCTTCCAGACGGGAGAGTTCCGCGGACAGTTTGTCGTCGGCTTCTTGACGTGCGGCATCAATCAGCGCCCGGGCCGCTTTTTCGATCTGCGTTTCACCCAGCTGCAGAATAGCGTGCACATCCTGCTGTACCGCGTTGACCAGCTTACTGCCGGTATGGCGGTTCACGGCGCTCAGCTGGCGGTTAAAGCTCTCGAATTCAACCTGAGCGGCGAGGTTCGTGCCGTTTTTGTCCAGCAGCAGACGCACAGGCGTTGACGGCAGGAAGCGGTTGAGCTGCAGCTGTTTCGGCGCCTGCGCTTCGACAACGTAAATCAGTTCCAACAGCAGGGTACCCACTGGCAGCGCTTTGTTTTTTAACAACGAGATGGTGCTGCTGCCGGTATCGCCTGAGAGTATCAAATCCAGACCGTTGCGGATCAGCGGGTGCTCCCAGGTGATGAACTGCGCATCTTCGCGCGACAGCGCCACATCACGTTCAAAGGTGATGGTGCATCCATCTTCCGGCAGGCCAGGGAAATCCGGGACCAGCATATGGTCGGACGGGGTCAGGACAATCAAATTCTCGCCACGATCGTCCTGATTTATGCCAACGATGTCGAACAGGTTCATAGAGAAGCTGATCAGGCTGGTGTCATCATCCTGCTCTTCAATGCTTTCAGCGAGCGCCTGGGCTTTTTCACCGCCGTTGGAGTGGATCTCCAGCAGGCGGTCACGGCCCTGTTCCAGCTGTGATTTCAGCGCTTCATGCTTATCACGGCAGGCTTTGATCAGTTCATCAAACCCGTCGGTGTTCTCTGGCGCGGCCAGGTAGCCGATCAGATCGGCGTGCACCTGATCGTAAATCGGGCGGCCGGTCGGGCAGGTATGTTCAAACGCATCCAGACCTTCGTGGAACCAACGCACCAGTACGGACTGGGCGGTTTTTTCCAGGTAAGGAACATGGATCTGAATATCATGCGCCTGGCCAATACGATCCAGACGGCCGATACGCTGTTCCAGCAGATCCGGGTTGAACGGCAAATCGAACATCACCAGGTTGCTGGCAAACTGGAAGTTACGGCCTTCAGACCCGATTTCAGAGCACAGCAGAACCTGGGCACCGCTGTCCTCTTCTGCAAACCATGCCGCGGCACGGTCACGCTCGACGATGGACATCCCTTCGTGGAACACGGCGGCGCGAATACCTTCGCGTTCGCGCAGGACCTGCTCCAGCTGCAGCGCGGTGGCTGCTTTGGCGCAGATCACCAGCACTTTCTGAGAACGGTGCGCGGTCAAATAGCCCATCAGCCACTCAACACGCGGGTCGAAGTTCCACCAGGTGCCGGTATCGCCTTCAAATTCCTGGTAAATCTGTTCCGGGTAGAGCATGTCGCGTGCACGCTCTTCAGCCGTTTTACGCGCGCCCATAATGCCGGAAACTTTAATGGCCGTCTGGTACTGCGTCGGCAGTGGCAATTTGATGGTATGCAGTTCGCGTTTCGGGAAACCTTTCACCCCGTTACGGGTGTTACGGAACAGGACGCGGCTGGTGCCGTGGCGATCCATCAGCATATCGATCAGTTCTTTACGCGCGGAATCCGCGTTGTCACTGTCGCTGTTGGCCGCCTGCAGCAGAGGCTCAATATCCTGCTCGCCAATCAGATCGCTCAGGGTGTTGAGCTCGTCATTCGAAAGATGTTTACCCGCCAGCAGCAGGGCAACGGCATCGGCGACCGGACGGTAGTTATTCTGCTCTTCAACGAACTGCTCAAAGTCATGGAAGCGGTTTGGATCGAGCAGGCGCAAACGGGCGAAGTGGCTCTCCAGACCTAACTGCTCCGGCGTTGCGGTCAGCAGCAGGACGCCTGGTACGCGCTCGGCAAGCTGTTCGATAGCCATGTATTCCCGGCTTGGTGCATCTTCGCTCCAGACCAGATGGTGCGCTTCATCGACCACCATCAGGTCCCATTCGGCGTCGCACAGATGCTCAAGACGTTGCTTGCTGCGGCGTACGAAATCCAGAGAGCAGATCACCAGCTGTTCCGTTTCAAACGGGTTGTCCGCATCGTGCTGGGCTTCTGCATAGCGCTCGTCATCAAACAGAGCGAAACGCAGGTTAAAGCGGCGCAGCATCTCGACCAGCCATTGATGCTGCAGGGTTTCCGGTACCACAATCAGCACGCGCTCGGCTGCGCCGGAAAGCAGCTGTTGATGCAGGATCATGCCCGCTTCAATGGTTTTCCCCAGGCCTACTTCATCTGCCAGCAGAACGCGAGGTGCGTGACGGCGGCCCACGTCATGGGCGATGTTCAGCTGGTGGGGAATAAGGCTGGTACGCTGACCGCGCAGGCCGCTCCACGGCATACGGTACTGTTCACTCTGGAACTTGCGCGCGCGATAGCGCAGGGAGAAGCGATCCATACGGTCGATTTGCCCGGCAAACAGGCGATCCTGCGGCTTACTGAATACCAGTTTGCTGTCGAGCAGCACCTCACGCAGGATGACATTGGCCTCGTCGGTGTCCAGGCGAGTCCCGATGTAGGCGAGCAGTCCATTCTCTTCTTTTACGTCTTCGACCTTTAGCTGCCAGCCGTCGTGGCTGGTCACGGTGTCACCCGGGTTGAACATCACGCGGGTCACAGGGGAATCATTGCGGGCGTACAGGCGGTTTTCACCGGTAGCAGGGAAAAGGAGGGTAACCATTCGTGCATCCACGGCAACCACGGTTCCTAATCCAAGTTCGCTTTCTGTATCGCTGATCCAGCGTTGACCAAGTGTAAAAGGCATATTTGTTCGGCTCTAATCGTAAATTGCAGGCAATAGTTCAACCACCGTCAAAAAAGACAGTCATTGAAAAATGGGTCCGGGAATGGAAAGGGCGCTATGGTACTGGATGGCAGCCATTTCGTCACGTGTCAAAATAGGCCAAGTTGCCCTGTCACTAGTGTAGCAAAGTCGTCGTCGATGAAGGGCAAAATTCCGTCCGCGACCGGCTGAAGCTGACGCGTAAGATAGTGCTCGTAATCCAGAGGCGAGTGCTGGTAATCCACGGGTTCCGGGCCGCTGGTGGTCCAGAGGTATTTGATGGTTCCCCGGTTCTGATACTGCTGGGCACGCCCCCGGCGCATGTTCTCCTCATCTGCCAGGCGCGCGGCGCGGACGTGCGGCGGAACGTTGCGCTGGTATTCCGCCAGCGGGCGGCGCAGGCGCTTGCGGTACACCAGCTGGGCGTCGAGTTCACCGGCCATCAGACTGGCAATTGTTTCACGCACGTAGTCCTGATAAGGCTCGTTGCGAAAGATACGCAGATAAAGCGTTTGCTGAAACTGCTGCGCCAGCGGCGTCCAGTCGGTGCGTACGGTTTCCAGCCCTTTAAAGACCATTCGCTGCTTGTCACCTTCCTGAATAAGACCGGCGTAGCGCTTCTTACTGCCCTGGTCGGTACCGCGAATGGTGGGCATTAAAAAGCGGCTGAAATGGGTTTCAAACTCCAGTTCTAACGCGCTGCTTAACCGCTCTTTTTGCAAACTTTCCTGCCACCAGGCGTTCACAAAAGCCACCAGTGATTTGCCGATTCGCGCGGCATCCTCTTCTGAATGCGCGCCCTTAAGCCAGACAAAGGTGGAATCCGTATCGCCATAAATAACGTCATAACCCTGGGATTCAATCAACGCTTTGGTCTGGCGCATGATGTCGTGCCCGCGCATGGTGATAGATGACGCCAGTCGTGGGTCGAAGAAGCGGCAGGCGCTGGTCCCCAGAACCCCGTAAAACGCGTTCATGATAATTTTCAGCGCCTGAGAAAGGGGCTTGTTGCCATGACGCTTAGCCTCGTCGCGACCGTGCCAGATGTTTCCCACGATTTCCGGTAGACAGTGCTTTTCCCGTGAGAAGCGGGCCCCGAGAAAACCTTCTGTGCTGTGCAAATCGTCAGGCTGCGCCATCCCTTCCACCAGCCCGACGGGATCGATCAGGAAGGTGCGAATAATGGACGGATAGAGGCTTTTGTAGTCCAGCACCAGCACGGAGTCATACAACCCGGGCCGGGAATCCATCACGTAACCGCCCGGGCTTGCCTGCGGCGGTACGTCACCGAGGTTGGGGGCGACATAGCCCGCCCGGTGCATACGCGGGAAATAGAGGTGGCTAAAGGCGGCCACGGAGCCACCGTGCCGGTCAGCGGCGAGGCCGTTCACCGTCGCGCGCTCGAGCAGGAAGGGCATGATCTCCGTTTTGTGGAAAATCTGCGTCACCAGTTCACAATCTTTCAGGTTGTAGGTGGCGAGCGCCGGTTTGTCTTCGTTAAAGCGCCGGTCGATTTCATCCATCCTGTCCCACGGATTGTCGATGGATTTCCCTTCGCCGAGCAGCTCCTGCGCCACCGCTTCCAGAGAGAAAGAGGAAAAATTCCAGAAGGCAGATTTGAGCGCCTCAATGCCGTCGATAATCAGGCGGCCATTGGCCTGCGCAAAAAACACACCGTTTTTAAAACCGTGCTCGCGCCATTCCAGCTCGCTGTTTCCGCGCCCCAGCATCAGGGGGATGCGGTAACGTTCAGCATGTTTTTGCAGCACGCGCAGATCGAACTGCACCACGTTCCAGCCGATCAACACATCGGGATCGCGATCGGCAAACCACTGGTTAAGCTTTTCCAGAAGCTGTGGCCGGCTGTTGACATACTCCAGCCGGAAATCCAGCGCGGATGCGTTGCCATTCGGGGGGCCAAGCATATAAACAACCCGATCCCCGCAGCCTTCAAGGCCGATACAGTACAGCTCACCGTGGCGAGTGGTTTCGATATCCAGCGAGACCCATTTCAACGGCGGCCGGTAGGTAGGGTTGGGTTTGAGACGGGCGTTAATAAGGCTGCCGTTTTGCGCGGTGCCGTCGACCCAGACGGGGGCAGTAATAAACCGCTCCATCAGAAAACGTTCTGGCGGGCGGATATCGGCTTCGTACAGCGTCACGCCAGCGTCGCGCAGCAGTTTTTCATAACGCATCAGCTGGCGATGGGCGCGGCAGTAAAGGCCATGTACGGGCTGACGGTGGAAATCTTTCAGTTCAAGCGGCGTCAGGCGCCAGCCATTTTCACCGCGCAGCAGTTGCTTTACTTTCTCAACATGATCGTTCGGGATAAAAGCCACGGATTCCTGCGGCGGCAGGGTCACATGCAGCGGGCCGTTGTCCGTCGCCAGCCAGAATGCCACCTCGGTGCCCTGAGGAGTATCCCGCCAGTGTCGGGTAAGTAAAAAACCTTCTTGCGCCTGCGCCACGCCGCTATCCCATAAAACAAAACCAGGCTTGATTATAGCCTGGTTGAATATTTTATGCTGGGTATATATACAGTTTACTGCCCGTAATAGGCTTTTGCGCCATGTTTACGCAGGTAGTGTTTATCCAGCAGGGTTGGCTGCATATCCGGAAGCTGCGGTGCCAGCTGGCGGCAGAAGATGCCCATATACGCGACCTCTTCCAGCACAATCGCGTTATGTACCGCATCTTCGGCGTTTTTGCCCCAGGCAAAAGGTCCATGGGAGTGCACCAGCACGCCGGGCATTTGCGCAGCGTCGATACCCTGTTTTTCAAACGTTTCGACGATAACGTTGCCGGTTTCCCACTCATACTCGCCGTTGATCTCTTCATCAGTCATCAAACGGGTGCAGGGAATGGTGCCGTAAAAGTAGTCTGCGTGCGTGGTTCCGGTAGCCGGAATGGACTGGCCGGCCTGCGCCCAGATGGTCGCATGACGCGAATGGGTATGCACAATACCGCCAATGGTCGGGAAGGCCTGGTAGAGCAGGCGATGCGTTGGCGTGTCGGAGGAGGGTTTTTTCTTTCCTTCCACCACTTCGCCCGTGGCGATGCTGACGACAACCATATCTTCTGCGGTCATTACCGTGTAATCCACCCCTGACGGCTTTATCACGAAGACGCCGTGCTCGCGGTCAACGGCGCTGACGTTGCCCCAGGTCAGCGTCACCAGATTGTGTTTGGGCAGCGCCAGGTTGGCTTCCAGTACCTGACGTTTGAGATCTTCTAACATGCAATCCTCCAGGAAAAGAGGCCCGCCCTGCGGCAGGCCAAAGGTTCCCCTGTTAACGTTTTGAACCGTAATAGACTTCGTTCCAGCGCAGCGCGTCTTTGAACGCGGGCAGGCGGGTATCGTTATCAATGACGGTCAGTTCGATGTCGTGCAGTTCGGCGAACTGACGCATGTCGTTCAGATCCAGCGCGTGGCTGAAGACGGTGTGGTGCGCGCCACCGGCCAGGATCCAGGCTTCCGAGGCGGTTGGCAGGTCAGGCTGCGCTTTCCACAGGGCGTTGGCGACCGGCAGTTTTGGCAGAGAATGCGGGGTTTCAACCGCATCCACACAGTTCACCAGCAGGCGGAAACGGTCGCCCAGGTCAATCAGGCTGGCGTTGATGGCAGGACCGGTACGGGTGTTGAAGATCAGACGTGCCGGGTCGGCTTTTCCGCCAATGCCAAGGTACTGCACGTCGAGGATCGGTTTCTCTTCAACGGCAATGGAAGGACACACTTCCAGCATATGCGAGCCCAGTACCAGGTCGTTGCCGTTTTCGAAGTGGTAGGTGTAGTCCTCCATAAAGGAGGTGCCGCCCTGCAGACCGGTTGACATCACTTTCATAATGCGAAGCAGAGCGGCAGTTTTCCAGTCGCCTTCGCCGGCAAAGCCGTAGCCCTGCTGCATCAGACGTTGTACCGCCAGGCCGGGCAGTTGTTTCAGACCGTGGAGGTCTTCAAAGGTGGTGGTAAAAGCATGGAAGCCACCCTGTTCCAGGAAGCGTTTCATGCCCAGTTCGATACGTGCTGCATCCAGCACGTTCTGGCGTTTGTCACCGTGAATTTGTGCCGCAGGGGTTAGACGGTAGCTGCTTTCGTATTCGTCGACCAGCGCGCTTACGTCGCCATCGCTGATTTCATTCACCACCTGCACCAGGTCGCCCACGGCCCAGGTATTCACCGAGAAACCAAATTTAATCTGTGCGGCAACTTTATCGCCGTCGGTGACCGCCACTTCACGCATGTTGTCGCCGAAACGCACCACTTTCAGGTGGCGAGTATCTTGTCGGGACACCGCCTGGCGCATCCAGGAGCCGATACGTTTTTGCGCATGCTGATCCTGCCAGTGGCCGGTGACGACCGCATGCTGCTGGCGCATACGTGCGCCGATAAAGCCGAACTCGCGGCCGCCGTGCGCGGTCTGGTTCAGGTTCATAAAGTCCATATCAATGCTGTCCCACGGCAGGGACGCGTTGAACTGGGTATGGAACTGCATCAGTGGTTTATTGAGGATGGCCAGACCGTTGATCCACATTTTGGCCGGTGAGAAGGTGTGCAGCCACACCACCATGCCGGCGCATTTATCGTCGTAGTTCGCGTCGCGGCAGATGTTCGTGATCTCATCCGGGGTCGTGCCGAGCGGTTTGAGCACCAGTTTGCACGGCAGTTTAGCCTCTGCATTGAGCGCGTTGACCACGTGCTCAGCATGTTTCGTCACCTGTTGCAGCGCTTCCGGCCCGTACAGATGTTGGCTGCCAATGACAAACCACACTTCATAATTATTAAAAATGGTCATTATTGTGTCCTTAATGTGTCAGGGTTGCCGTAGTGTCCGCGGTGTGTTTGGCCGGGGCGGCGACAGGGAGATAGTGAAGTTCGGCGCTTTTTGCCCATTGCTGATAGCGCTGATAAAGCTGTTCAAAACGCTGCGCCTGCTGAGCACGCGGCTGGAGGGTATTTTCGACAGCGCTCGCCATGTGCTGCTGCGCGGTCGGGATATCGGCATGAACGCCTGCCGCAACGGCCGCGAAGATCGCTGCACCGAGGGCACAGCACTGATCGGAGGCGACAATCTGCAGCGGACGGTTCAGCACGTCACAACAGGCCTGCATGATTACCGGGTTTTTACGGGCGATGCCGCCCAGTGCCATCACGTTGTTGACGTCGATGCCCTGCTCGGTGAAGCACTCCATAATGGCGCGCGCCCCAAAGGCAGTTGCGGCAATCAGGCCGCCAAACAGCGCTGGCGCGTCGGTGGCGAGGTTAAGATCGGTGATCACCCCTTTCAGGCGCTGGTTGGCAAATGGCGTACGGCGTCCGTTGAACCAGTCGAGCACCACCGGCAGGTGATCGAGAGAAGGATTCTTTGCCCACGCGGCGGTGAGCTGCGGCAAAAGCTGCTTTTTACTTTCGGCAATCTGGGTCTTCAGCTCAGGATGTGCCGCCGCCAGCTGATCCAGCGGCCAGCCCAGCACGCGGCCAAACCAGGCGTAGATATCGCCAAAGGCGGACTGACCCGCTTCCAGACCGATAAACTCCGGTACGACGCTGCCGTCAACCTGGCCGCAGATGCCTTTTACCGCCCGATCGCCTACGCTGGCTTTATCCGCGGTAAGAATGTCGCAGGTGGAGGTGCCGATTACCTTCACCAGCGTGTTTGGCTGGGCACCAGCGCCCACCGCGCCCATGTGGCAGTCAAACGCCCCGCCGGAGATGGCCACGTTTTGCGGCAGACCCAGGCGCGTCGCCCACTCTTCACAAAGCGTACCCACCGGAATATCGGCGGTGAAGGTGTCGGTGAACAGCGGGTATTGCAGACTCGTGTTGATGACGGGATCGAGTTCATCGAAGAACGCCGCCGGTGGCAGGCCACCCCAGCTTTCATGCCACAGGGATTTGTGTCCGGCGCTGCAGCGTCCGCGGCGGATATCCTGCGGACGCGTGGTACCGGAGAGCAGGGCTGGTACCCAGTCGCACAGTTCAATCCAGGATACCGCGGCCTGCGCAACGGATGCGTCCGCGCGGGTTACGTGGAGGATCTTGGCCCAGAACCATTCACTGGAGTAAATACCGCCGATGTAGCGCGAGTAGTCCGTTTTACCGGGCTGGTGACACAAGCGGGTAATGGCCTCGGCCTCTTCAACGGCGGTGTGATCTTTCCACAGCACGAACATGGCGTTCGGGTTATCAGCAAACTCCGGACGCAGCGCCAGAACATGGCCTTCGGCATCCACAGGGGCAGGCGTTGAGCCGGTACTGTCGACGCCAATCCCGACGATCTCTGCCCGCTGGGCGTCGGTCAGTTCAGCCAGCACGGTTTTGATTGCCGCTTCCATCGACTCAATGTAGTCACGTGGATGGTGACGGAACTGGTTATTTGGCGCATCGCAGTAGCGCCCCTCTTGCCAGCGCGGGTACCACTCAACGCTGGTTGCTATTTCCTGGCCGCTTGTACAGTCCACTGCCAGAGCGCGAACCGAGTCGCTGCCAAAATCGAGGCCAATCGCAATTGCCATGGTGTTGCTCCATCAAAAAACAGGTATGAGAGAACATTAGAGACTGGAGGCGAAAATCGTCAGGCAGGATCCGCTAATCTTATGGACTAAATTGCTGTTGCAATAGAAAGTGTGACGCCGTGCAAATAATCAATGTGGACATTTCTGCCGCACTTATAGACACTTTTGTTACTGCTGATCTGCCCCCGTGGGCGGATAAATCAGGGGGAAAGGCTGAAACATGGCGGACGTAAAAGAGGCGTGATGCTTTTTGGATCTTTTCGCGGGCCATTTTTATACTGCTTTTATCGATATGGACAATTGGTTTCCTTCAGGACCCTTGGGAGAACTGAATCTATGGCCGAAACGCAAAACGATCCCTTATTACCGGGCTACTCGTTTAATGCTCACCTGGTGGCGGGGCTGACCCCTATTGAGGCTGAGGGATATCTCGATTTTTACGTCGACCGACCGCTCGGGATGAAAGGGTATATTCTGAACCTGACGGTGCGTGGGGAAGGGATTATCAAAAATAACGATCAGCAGTTTGTCTGCCGTCCGGGCGATATGCTGCTGTTTCCGCCGGGAGAGATCCACCACTACGGGCGTCACCCGGAGGCCAAAGAGTGGTATCACCAGTGGGTCTACTTCCGCCCGCGCGCCTACTGGCAGGAGTGGCTCTCGTGGCCGGCTATTTTTGCGCACACCGGTTTTTATCGCCCGGACGAGGTTCATCTGGCTCAGTTCCGCGAACTCTTTGCCCAAATTATTGAAGCGGGGCAGGCGGGTGGCCGGTATGCCGAACTGCTGGCGATTAACCTGCTTGAACAGGTGCTGTTGCGCCGGATGGAGGCGATAAACGCGTCACTTAATCCTCCGCTGGACAACCGCGTGCGCGACGCCTGCCAGTACATCAGCGACCATCTGGCCGACAGCCAGTTCGATATCGCCAGCGTCGCCCAGCATGTGTGTCTCTCACCGTCGCGGCTGTCACATCTGTTCCGTCAGCAGCTGGGCGTTAGCGTCCTGAGCTGGCGTGAGGACCAGCGTATCAGCCAGGCGAAGCTCCTGCTCAGCACCACCCGCATGCCCATTGCCACCGTGGGGCGCAATGTGGGCTTTGAAGACCAGCTCTATTTCTCCCGGGTATTTAAAAAATGCACCGGTGCCAGCCCCAGTGAATTCCGGGCAGGATGTGAATAAACGGTAAAAAAAGATAAACAAGCAGGTGAAGTGTGGAAGCAACCTGTAAACTATTCAGACAATTGTTGTCTTGACGCGGTGCAGGGCGCTAAGCAGAATCCCTGATTCGTTTTCTGACCGGAATAGTTATGCAGGCATTGCTGGAACATTTTATCACCCAGTCCGTTATGTATTCGCTTATCGCCGTTGCGCTGGTGGCGTTTCTGGAATCGCTTGCACTTGTTGGGTTGATCCTCCCCGGCACGGTGATGATGGCGGGGCTGGGCGCGTTGATTGGCAGCGGTGAAGTGAATTTCTGGCAGGCGTGGATGGCGGGGATTATTGGCTGTTTACTTGGCGACTGGATCTCCTTCTGGCTGGGCTGGCGCTTTAAGAAACCGCTGCACCGCTGGTCGTTCATGAAAAAGAACAAAGCCTTGCTGGATAAAACCGAACACGCGCTGCATCAGCACAGCATGTTCACGATCCTCGTCGGTCGCTTTGTTGGACCAACGCGTCCGCTGGTGCCGATGGTCGCGGGGATGCTGGATCTGCCTGTTGCGAAATTCGTGGTGCCGAACATCATCGGCTGTGTTTTCTGGCCGCCGTTCTACTTTCTGCCGGGGATCCTGGCAGGGGCCACCGTTGATATTCCTGACGGAATGCAAAGTGGCGAGTTTAAGTGGTTGTTGCTGGCTACGGCCCTGCTGTTGTGGATCGCTGCCTGGCTGTGCTGGCGACTGTGGCGCAGCGCGAAAGCGAATGTTGATCGCCTGACGCGTTATCTGCCACGCTCGCGCCTGTTGTGGCTCGCGCCGTTAATGCTGGGGGTTGCCGTGGTGGCGCTGGTCGCCCTGATTCGCCACCCGCTGATGCCGGTGTACGGTGAAATTCTCTTGAAGGTGGTGAGCCGTTAATCTGTTTCCCTCTCCCGTGGGAGAGGGTCAGCCCGCACTGATGCCCAACAATGAAGACGCCCCTGCGTGACCACTGAGCAGTTCCTCTGTGCCGCCATCCCAGGCAATTCTCCCTTCTGCAATGACCACCGATCGTGGCGCAATCCGCGCGGCATCCTCGATGCTGTGCGAAACCATCAGCATTGTCAGTTGCTGACGCTGGCACACGTCCTGCACCAGGGTAAGCATCTCCTGGCGCAAGGCAGGATCGAGTGCAGAGAAGGGCTCATCCAGAAGCAGTATGGGCTGCTCGCGCACCAGGCAGCGTGCCAGCGCTACCCGCTGACGCTGCCCGCCGGAGAGGGCTTCGGGGAGGCGGTCAATAAACGCGGTAATGCCCATCTGAGCGGCAATCAGCTCCAGCTTCTGGCGCTGACCGTCGTTGAGTTTCAGGCCAGGATCCATACCCAGGGCGATGTTTTGCCGCACCGTCAGATGCATGAACAGATTATTTTCCTGGAACAGCATCGACACCGGACGTCGGGCGGGTGGCGTGCGCGTATGGTCGCGGTTTTCAATCACTATCGACCCGCTCGCCGGTTGCAGAAAACCGGCAATCAGATTGAGCAAAGTACTCTTTCCGGCCCCGCTCGGACCCAGAACCGCAATCATCTCTCCCTGACGAACCGAAAGGGAGAAGCGCATTGGCAGATGCTGGTAGAGCCAGGTTACATCAGTCAGTTTTAACATTACGCCCCGGAAGTTTTTCGATAACGGTAAATAAGGCAAAGCAGAGCACCAGTAACAGCAGCGCCGTGACGGCTCCCTCCTGGCTACGATAGGAGCCAATTTGCTGGTACAGCCAGTACGGCAGGGTGCGGAAATCTTCATTACCGAAGAGCGCCACGACACCAAAATCACCAATTGAGAGCACACAGGCGAAGGCCAGAGCCTGGGCCAGCGGGCGTTTCAGCGCACGCAGTTCGATAATCTTTAGCCGCTGCCAGCCCTGCAGACCGAGCGAATGGCACAGCAGCGCGTAGCGGCTGTTGATGTCTCGCATCGGATTTTCCAGCACCTTCAGCGCGTAGGGGATCGCCATTAGGGCATTGGTGAAAATCACGATGCCGTCGGCGTTTTCCGGCAGGCCAATGGTGCTGTTGAACAGTAAAAAGAACCCCGTCGCCAGTACAATGCCGGGCATCGCCAGGATCAGCATGCCTGTCAGCTCCAGGGCATGCCCGGCTTTACGGGCCTGACGCGCGTAAAGCTCGCGGCTGCTCCATAAAAGCATCATGGTCAGAATGACACACAGCAGCCCGGCGGCCAGCGCGATCCGTAACGAGGTCCACGTTGCCTGCCAGAGAACGGGCTGCTGCAACACGGTAACGAGATTCAGGTTCAGGCCATCGACGATGACGGCCATCAGCGGCGGAAGCAGAAGCAGCAGCGCCAGCGTGATAAGCAGCAGGTCAGCGATCCGGCTATGCATGCTGTCCTGCGGGTCGCGCCAGCCGGTTATCTGATTACTGCCCGGCGGGATGGCTTTGCTCAGACGCTGGCTCAGCAGCACAAGGCACAGGCAGCAAACCATCTGCACCATCGCCAGCAGCGCGGCGCGGCCGGGGTCATAGTCGTAACTGAGCGCCTGGTAAATTGCCAGTTCGATGGTGGTGGCCTGCGGGCCGCCGCCGAGTGAAAGCACGGTGGCAAAACTGGCGAAACAGAGCATAAAGATCAGAGCCGCAACCGGCGGGATCTGACGACGCAGCCACGGCCATTCGACCAGGCGGAAGAAGGATACGCCGCGCATGCCCAACTGGGCGGCAAGCTGGCGCTGTTCACCGGGGATGTTTTCCAGTGCCTGTAAAAAGAGTCTGGTCGCCATCGGCATATTGAAAAAGATGTGCGCCAGCAGAATGCCCTTCAGTCCGTAGGGCGAGAAGCGCCACTCCAGACCCAGCAGGCTGAAAAGTGAAGCCAGCCACCCCTGACGGCCATAGACGCTCAGGATGCCAAACACGGCCACCAGGACCGGCAGGATCAGCGTCATGGCGCACAGGCGCAGCAGGGCCTGCCTGCCGGGGAAACGGCGGCGATAAAGCGCGCGTGCCAGGAAAATGGCGGGGATAACCGACAGCAGCGCAGAGAGAAAGGCCTGCCAGAAAGAGAAACGGATAACGTGCCAGAGATAACTGTCGTGCCAGAGCGCGAACAGGTCGCTCTCTGGCGCGTTAAACCACAAGGCAAGGAATGCGCCCAGACTGACCGCCACCATCAATACGGCGGCGAGCAGCCCAGGAATTAACCAGCCGGGAATTAACGGCTGACGGCGCGTTGCCATTCACTTACCCATGCTGCTCGCTGCGCGGCAACCTGCTGAGGCGTAAACTCCAGCGAGGTTTGCGGTTTGGTCAGTTTCTCAAAGCCCGCTGGCAACGCCACGCTGGTCACGGGGTACATCCAGTTACCCGCTGGAATCGCGTTCTGGAATGCCGGGGAGACCATAAATTTCAGGAACTTCTCGGCCAGTTCGGGCTGTTTGCTGGATGCCGTGCGGGCTGCCACTTCGACCTGCAGATAGTGCCCTTCAGCAAAACTGGCGGCGGCGTAATTGTCTTTCTTCTCGGCGATGATGTGGTAAGCCGGGGAGGTGGTGTAGCTCAGAACCAGATCACTTTCCCCTTTCAGGAACAGACCGTAGGCTTCGCTCCAGCCTTTTGTCACGGTGACGGTTTTGGCGGCCAGCTTCTGCCACGCTTGCGGAGCGTCATCGCCGTAGACTTTCTGCATCCACAGCAGCAGCCCCAGGCCTGGCGTACTGGTGCGAGGATCTTCATAAATAACGCGCCATTTCTGCTCGCTTTCGACCAGTTCCTTCAGGCTTTTCGGCGGGTTTTTAAGCTTGTTTTTGTCGTAAACAAACGCGAAGTAACCGTAATCGAACGGCACAAAGGTGTCGTTCTGCCAGCCGCCCGGGACGCTGACGGCATCGGTGGCGACGCCGCTTTTGGCAAACAGTCTGGTTTTCGAGGCGGCCTCCAGCAGGTTGTTATCCAGCCCAAGCACCACATCGGCTTTACTGTTTTTGCCTTCCATGCGCAGGCGGTTAAGCAGAGAGACGCCATCTTCTAGCGCCACGAACTTCAGTTCGCACTGACAGTCAGCTTCAAAGGCTTTTTTCACCACCGGACCCGGACCCCAGTCGGCTGAGAAGGAGTCGTAGGTGTAGACCGTCAGGACGGGCTTCGCGACGGCAGGCAGCGCAAACAGCGCCAGAAGGGGGAGAACTTTTTTTAACACTTTGCACCTCAAGGTTGAGTGGCAAAGGATTTTGAGTGACAGCCTCAAATCCCTTCGCCGGCGTTATCCGGATCAGGTTCGACGGGTATTATCTCAGCGCACATCAGTGATGCAGCACCCCGTTGAGAACGGCGCTATTGTAATGATTTGGCAAATATTACGAAAGTGTTATGGCTCCGGCGGGGAAAACCAGGCGGATTTAAAATCAAACCAGCCCAGCGTATTCATTCTGACACCGCGCATACTACGCTGCCCCTGGATCATCAGCCAGTGATGGATCAACGGCACGATCGCTTGTTCAGCCAGCAACTGCTGGCACCATGAGGCCAGATTCATGTCGCCGGCGCGCCAGAGGGCCGCGTCCTGCTGCCAGTCCCGGTCTATGCAGTGCTGGATAAGCGGGACCTCATACAGGTGAGAGAAGAGCGAGAAATCAAGCGGCAGGGTAAAGTTGGCGCTGTTGAGCCAGATGTCGCTGACGATCTCCCCCTGATGCCATTCATCGTAATCCACCTCTTTGACATCCAGCCTCACCCCAACGGCGGCCAGCAGTCGGGTCATGATTCTGGCGATAAAGCGGTGTTCAACGTGCTCGCGATAGTAGGTCAGGGTGATGGACTCCAGCCCGGCGGGCTTGTCGCAGTATGTCGGACGGGCGTGATGCCAGCGAGGAAGCAGACCATACGCCGGGAACCAGTAGGTTTGGTACTGCTCCTCCGCATGATAAATCAGGCTGGAGGGCGACAACACGTGGCTTATCCATTTGCGCACCTCATGGTTTGCCCCGCGATGGGTACGGCTGTCGAACAGCAGGTAGTAGCACCCTTCTTCGAGCCGGCTCTCCACGGCCTTTTCGCCCGTGGTGGGCCCTTCCAGCGTCAGCCCGGCGCTCAGCTCTTCATTGAGATCCGGTAATACCCACACGTTCACTTCATCGATCAGCGCCCGGTAGCCAAAATAGTCATCAAAAGCGCGGATTTTCAGCTGGTTGTTGTTATTGCGCGATACAGAGTAGGGGCCGGTGCCAATCGGCAGGCTGGCAAAATTATTCATCGATTCCCATTCACCGGGCAAAATCATCGACGGTACATAGCCCAGCAGCCACGGAAGCCATTTGTCCGGCTGAGACAGTTCAACATCCAGTGTCCATGCCGTAGGGGAGTGAACGCGTGAAATATGGGAATAGAGCGGGAGCGTGCAGGCGCGCTCTAAAGAGGCAATCACATCGACCATCTCCAGCTCGCGGCCGTGGTGGAAATGAATACCAGGACGTAGAAAGAAGCGCCAGTGAAGAGGAGAAAGTTGCTGCCAGTGGTGCGCAATATCCGCTTCCAGTTCCCCATTTTCCTCATTTATGCGCGTCAGGCCGCTGAATATTTGTCGGGCCATATGGGTTTCAGAGCGGCGTAACGCCGTGCCGGGTAACAGGTTTTTCATTGGTCGATAGTAGAGCACCCGCAGAATGTGGCGACCCTGACGAAAGCTGCGCCCGAGATGCGACACCAGCATCTGGCGTACTGCCGCTTTGTCCCCCACCAGCTGCACCAGCTGGTCGATGCGGTCCTGTTCCAGCAGGTCTTCCGCCCGCTGCTGCTGCAACGCCAGCCCGGTATACAGGAAGGTCAGGCGCGAGCGTTTTCCGCGACCCGCCTCGGCCTCCCAGTTGAGCCAGCCCTGCTGCTGCATGGTATTAAGCAGCGTGCGCATGTGCCGGCGCGAACAGCTGAGCAGGTCCGCCAGCTCGTTCAGCGTGGTCTCCTGCGATCGCCCCTCGCAGCATTGCCAGAGGCGGATAAATTGTTGTTGCAGACGACCAGAGGGCATAAAAGGGGAACTCCTGACAAAAAATCAGCAATTTATTAATCCCTATATTAGGCCAATAATTCTTCCCGATGAAGTGAGGAGGTAAATTATGAAGAGGTCTACCGCACGTCAGTTTTATCAGCGTTATTTTTCAGCGACGCAGGGAGCGTCCTGGCTGGCCCGCCAGTGTGCAGAGCAACGGTTGAAAATCCTGGAAGATCTGATGCAGTGGGACGTTACGAAACCGACCTCTTCTTGCTAACTCGCCTCGATCATGTGTGACTGAGTATTGGTGCTTATCACCCGCCAGCAAAATGTTTTTGCTGGCTTTTTTCGTTTACTATTCACCCATTTTCGATTCGCTTTCACAAGGACTTGCGCATGCTCTGGTTGATGACGATGGGGCGACGCCTGAACGGCGTGTATGCCGCTTTTATGCTGGTGGCCTTTATGATGGGCGTGGCGGGGGCATTGCAGGCTCCGACGCTGAGTCTGTTTCTCAGCCGTGAGGTGGGGGCGCAGCCGTTTTGGGTGGGGCTGTTTTATACCGTGAACGCCATCGCCGGGATCCTGGTCAGTCTGGCACTGGCAAAACGATCGGACAATCGGGGCGATCGTCGCAAACTGATCCTCTTTTGCTGCGCCATGGCCGTGGGTAACGCGCTGCTGTTTGCCTTCAATCGCCATTACCTGACGCTGATTACCTGCGGCGTGCTTCTGGCCTCGCTCGCCAATACCGCCATGCCGCAGCTGTTCGCGCTGGCCCGTGAATACGCGGATAACTCGGCGCGGGAAGTGGTGATGTTCAGCTCGGTCATGCGTGCGCAGCTCTCTCTGGCCTGGGTGATCGGCCCGCCGCTGGCGTTTATGCTGGCGCTGAACTATGGCTTTACCACCATGTTTTCCATCGCTGCCGGCATTTTTGTCATCAGCCTGATACTGATTGCCTTTGCGCTACCCTCAGTGGCGCGAGTGGAGCTGACGACGGATAAACCCATCACCCAGGTGAGCGGCTGGCAGGATAAAAACGTCCGCATGCTGTTTATCGCGTCCATGCTGATGTGGACCTGCAACACCATGTACATCATTGATATGCCGCTGTGGATCAGCAGCGATCTGGGGTTGCCGGACAAGCTGGCAGGGATCCTGATGGGGACGGCTGCCGGCCTGGAAATTCCGGCGATGATCCTGGCGGGTTATTACGTTAAGCGTTTTGGAAAGCGCCGCATGATGATCGTCGCCGTGGCGGCGGGAGTGCTTTTTTATCTGGGGCTGATCGTCTTCCATTCGCGCGAAGCACTGCTTGCGTTGCAGCTGTTTAACGCCGTGTTTATTGGCATCGTGGCCGGGATTGGGATGCTCTGGTTCCAGGACTTAATGCCGGGACGGGCAGGCTCTGCCACTACGCTCTTTACCAACAGCATTTCAACGGGCGTTATTCTGGCAGGGGTGATTCAGGGGGCGTTGTCGCAAACCTACGGCCACGCGTCAGTGTACTGGATGATTGCGGCCATTTCCGTGGTGACGCTGGTGCTAACCTGCCGGGTAAAAGATGTGTGATTCTGAAAGGCGGCTTCACGCAATAAAACGATTTTCTGACAGGGTCTGAGAAGGCGCATAGAGTGCGTGGCGTCAGCCGAGGCTGTTTGCCTCAGGCTGACGCAAGAGGCAAACAGTGGTGAGTCCCACATCAATTAACACTGAGGGTGTACTGCACCCATTATGTTGGACGATGTTGATCTTCACCGGGATGGTACGCAGCCTACCCCATAAACGCAGGCTGTTTTTGCTCATAGGCGGAGATGGCATCTTCGTGCTGCAGCGTCAGGCCAATACTGTCCAGGCCATTCAGCATGCAGTGACGACGAAAGGCGTCAATGCTGAAGCTGTAGGATTTATCACCCGCTTTCACCACTTCCGCTTCCAGATCCACTTCAAACGAAATCCCAGGATTTGCCTTCACCAGGGCGAACAATTCGTCCACCTGCGCATCGCTCAGCGTCACCGGCAGCAGCTGGTTATTGAAGCTGTTGCCGTAGAAGATATCGGCAAAGCTTGGGGCGATAACCACTTTAAACCCGTAGTCGGTGAGCGCCCAGGGTGCATGTTCACGGGAAGAGCCGCAGCCAAAGTTTTCACGCGCCAGCAGAATCGATGCGCCTTTAAACTCCGGGAAGTTCAGCACGAACTCGGGATTGGGCACTTCGCCTTTGTCGTCCAGGAAACGCCAGTCGTTAAACAGATGCGCGCCAAACCCGGTACGGGTCACCTTCTGCAAAAACTGCTTTGGAATGATGGCGTCAGTGTCGACGTTAGCGGCGTCCAGTGGGACAACCCGGCCCGTATGTTGGGTAAATTTCTCTGCCATGATTGTCTCCTTATTTCAGGCTGCGAATATCGGCGAAATGACCGGTCACTGCCGCAGCGGCGGCCATTGCCGGGCTGACCAGGTGAGTACGCCCACCGCGGCCCTGACGGCCTTCAAAGTTACGGTTACTGGTGGAGGCACAACGCTCGCCAGGACTCAGGCGGTCATTGTTCATGGCCAGGCACATGGAGCAGCCAGGCAGGCGCCATTCGAAGCCGGCTTCGATAAAGATCTTATCCAGGCCTTCAGCTTCCGCCTGGGCTTTCACCGGGCCGGAACCCGGCACGACCAGCGCCTGAACGCCCGGTGCCACTTTACGGCCTTTGGCAATCTCGGCCGCCGCGCGCAAATCTTCGATACGGGAGTTGGTGCAGGAGCCGATAAACACTTTATCAATGGTCACGTCAGTCAATGGAATGCCTGGCTTCAGACCCATATAGGCCAGCGCTTTTTCCGCACTGGCGCGCTCGACCGGATCGCTGAAAGAGGCCGGGTCAGGAATGTTATCGTTAACGGAAATCACCTGGCCCGGGTTGGTTCCCCAGGTCACCTGTGGCGCAATGTCTTCCGCCTGCAGCGTAACCACGGTATCAAACGTCGCACCATCGTCGGTTTTCAGGGTTTTCCAGTACGCGACTGCTTCAATAAAATCCTGGTCTTTCGGCGCGTGCAGACGGCCCTTCACATAGCTGAAGGTTGTTTCGTCTGGTGCAACCAGGCCCGCTTTTGCCCCCATCTCAATGGCCATGTTGCAGAGCGTCATTCGGCCCTCCATGCTCAGTGCCTGGATGGCTTCACCGCAGAATTCAACCACGTGACCGGTGCCGCCTGCGCTGCCGGTTTTACCGATGATGGCCAGCACGATGTCTTTGGCGGTAATGCCCGGGGCCGCTTTGCCTTTCACTTCAATCTTCATGGTTTTGGCGCGGCCCTGTTTCAGGGTCTGCGTCGCCAGAACATGTTCGACTTCAGAGGTACCAATACCGAACGCCAGGGCCCCAAACGCGCCGTGGGTGGCCGTGTGGGAGTCACCGCAGACAATGGTCATGCCTGGCAGGGTGATGCCTTGTTCTGGCCCCATCACGTGGACGATACCCTGATACGGGTGGTTCAGATCGTAGAGCTCGACGCCAAATTCGTTGCAGTTTTTGATCAGCTCCTGCATCTGGATACGCGCCATTTCACCCGACGCATTGATATCTTTGGTTTGCGTGGAGACGTTGTGATCCATTGTCGCGAAGGTTTTACCAGGCTGGCGCACCGGGCGCTTATGCGCACGCAGTCCGTCGAATGCCTGAGGGGAGGTAACCTCGTGCACCAGATGGCGATCGATATACAACAGTGGGGTTTCGTTTGGTGCCTCGTAAACTACGTGCGCATCAAACAATTTTTCATATAACGTTTTCGCCATGATTACACCCCTTCAGCGACATAGCGGGCAATAATGTCGCCCATTTCATCGGTACTGACTGCCGCCGTGCCGCGTGCTAAATCACCGGTACGGACACCTTCTTCTAACGCACGGTTAATGGCGTTTTCAATTGCGGTTGCTGCATCACCGGCATCAAGGCTGTAGCGCAACAGCAAGGCCAGGGAGAGGATCTGCGCAATCGGGTTGGCAATGTTTTTGCCGGCGATATCGGGCGCGGAGCCGCCTGCAGGTTCGTACAGGCCAAATCCCTCCTCATTGAGGCTGGCTGATGGCAACATCCCCATAGAGCCTGTGATCATTGCGCACTCGTCCGAGAGAATATCGCCGAACAGGTTGGAACACAGCAGAACGTCAAACTGTGACGGATCTTTAATCAGCTGCATGGTCGCGTTGTCGATGTACATATGGGACAGTTCGACATCCGGATACTGTTTCGCGACTTCACTGACGATTTCACGCCACAAAATAGAAGACTGCAGAACGTTCGCTTTATCGATAGACGTCACTTTATGGCGGCGTTTGCGCGCCGACTCAAAGGCGATATGGGCGATACGTTCAATTTCAAAACGGTGATAGACCTCGGTATCAAAGGCTTTTTCATGCTGACCGCTGCCTTCGCGCCCTTTAGGCTGCCCGAAGTAGATCCCGCCGGTCAGTTCACGCACGCACAGGATGTCAAAGCCGTTAGCCGCGATATCTGCACGCAGCGGACAGAACGTTTCCAGCCCCTGGTACAGCTTCGCCGGACGCAGGTTGCTGAACAATTTAAAATGTTTACGCAGTGGCAGCAGCGCGCCGCGCTCAGGCTGCCCGGCGGGCGGCAGGTGTTCCCATTTAGGGCCACCCACAGAGCCAAACAGCACTGCATCCGCATTTTCACACCCTTCAACGGTCGCTTTTGGCAGCGGAGTACCGTGATTATCGATGGCGATACCGCCCACATCATAGTGGCTGGTGGAGATTTTCATCGCAAAACGCGTACGAACGGCTTCCAGTACTTTCAGCGCCTGTGCCATCACTTCCGGGCCAATACCGTCACCCGGTAACACAGCAATATGGTAATTCTTCGACATTACACGGTTTCCTTGTTGTTCTCTTTATTCTGAGCTTTGCGTTGCAACTCTTTTTCAACTTCAGCGGCGCGCCAGATGTTGTTCAGCACGTGGACCATCGCCTTCGCGGAGGATTCAACAATATCCGTCGCCAGGCCCACACCGTGGAAACGACGGCCATTGTGGGTGACCACGATATCAACCTGACCCAGGGCATTCTCACCGTGGCCCTTGGCCGTCAGGTCATATTTCACCAGCTCTACGTCGTACTCGGTGACGCGGTTAATTGCGCGGTAAATGGCATCAACCGGGCCATTGCCGTTTGCCGCTTCGGCCTTAATGTCTTCGCCACAGGCCAGTTTGACCGAGGCAGTCGCAATGTCGCTGGAGCCTGACTGCACGCTGAAGTAATCGAGACGGAAGTGCTCAGGCTCTTCCTGCTGTTTATTGATGAAGGCCAGCGCTTCCAGGTCATAGTCGAATACCTGACCTTTTTTATCGGCCAGCTTCAGGAAGGCGTCGTACAGCTGATCCATGTTGTAATCGCTGTCCTTATAACCCATCTCTTCCATACGGTGTTTCACCGCCGCACGACCGGAACGGGAGGTCAGGTTCAACTGAACCTGGTTCAGGCCGATGGATTCCGGGGTCATGATTTCGTAGTTTTCACGGTTTTTCAGCACGCCATCCTGATGAATACCGGAGGAGTGCGCAAAGGCGCCGGTACCCACAATCGCCTTGTTAGCCGGGATGGGCATGTTGCAGATCTGGCTGACGGTCTGGCTGGTACGCCAGATTTCGTTGTGATTGATACGGGTATGCACATTCATGATGTCTTTGCGCACTTTGATCGCCATGATCACTTCTTCCAGTGAACAGTTACCTGCACGTTCACCGATGCCGTTCATCGCGCCTTCTACCTGACGTGCACCGGCGTGCACCGCCGCGATGGCGTTGCCAACGGCCAGCCCCAGGTCATCGTGGGTATGTACGGAGATAATCGCTTGATCAATGTTTGGTACGCGTTCATACAGACCGGTAATGATGTTGGAGAACTCAAACGGCATGGTGTAGCCGACAGTGTCCGGGATGTTGATGGTTTTAGCGCCCGCATTGATGGCAGCTTCCACCACGCGCGCCAAATCTTCAATCGGCGTACGGCCAGCATCTTCACAGGAGAATTCAACGTCATCCGTGTAGTTACGGGCACGTTTGACCATGTAGACCGCGCGCTCAATGACCTCATCCAGCGTGCTGCGCAGCTTGGTGGCAATGTGCATAGGAGAGGTAGCAATAAAGGTATGAATACGGAATGCTTCGGCAACCTTCAACGACTCGGCTGCAACATCGATATCTTTTTCCACACAGCGTGCCAGGCCACAGACGCGGCTGTTCTTAATGGTACGCGCAATGGTCTGCACGGATTCGAAGTCACCCGGAGAAGAGACAGGGAAACCGACCTCCATCACGTCGACACCCATACGTTCGAGAGCCAGCGCGATCTGCAGTTTCTCTTTCACACTCAGGCTTGCCTGTAATGCCTGTTCACCGTCACGTAAAGTTGTATCGAAAATAATGACTTGCTGGCTCATGGGTTAGGTCCTTGTCAGTCTTAGGGCGCCTTGCTACGAGCATAAAAAAACCCGCGCAGTGGCGCGGGTTTTTAGTCTTACTGGTGACGATTCAACGCTGAATTTCGCCCGCCAGTCTACCGCGCACAGTGGATGCGTTTAGTAGTAGTAGACCGGTGAAACGAATGGTGCGAATCATGAATCGTGCTCCGTTAAATTCAATATGCTTTTAGTGGTACTGGATACGACTGTGCATGTCAACCCCTGCAGGCAAAAACGCACCCGGCTGGCCAGGTTGACAGGATATGTGCTTTAGCTAATTGTGCTGGGTTTTGCTTTTCCGACCCTGCAAATTGTCTAATTTTGGACTGAGAAAAAGGTTGCAGAAATAATTGAATATCATTGTGATGAATAAATTAAAAGTTCGCTACCCAATTCTGTGGGACGCAAATGGGTTTGATTTCATTAAGTTATAAATGTGGTGAATGTTTTTTATCACTTCGGATGTCTTATGGTTATTACAGATTGTTAACTTATTTAATCGGGGCTGCAATAACAGTTTAATAATACTTAAGACATCATTAACTCGCTGGCGATTGTATATTGGTCTAGTTTATGGTTTCATTCAAATCCTAAAGTGAAGCATATCATTTGTAGTGGTGTTTATTTTATCGTTTGTCAGTGGCGAAAAGTCATTTTCGCTAAACTGTTCTTTATATTTTCCGAATTTAAAATAATTCTCTTTCGCTGATCGTATATGCATGGTAAATCATATTCTTCGGAATTATTACAGTACGTTGGCAAAGGGAGTGTAGCGTGACAGTGGAGTCAGAAGTGCCAGAAATTAATATTAAACAACCTCAAACTACTGATGGGATTAAACCGCAGTTACGTACGGTGGACCTTAATCTGCTCACGGTATTTGATACTGTCATGCAGGAGCAGAATATCACCCGGGCGGCCCATACGTTGGGGATGTCTCAGCCCGCGGTCAGTAATGCTGTTGCCAGACTTAAGGTTATGTTTAACGACGAGTTATTCGTTCGTTACGGGAGAGGAATACAGCCTACCGCACGGGCATTCCAGTTATTCGGCTCTATCCGTCAGGCGTTGCAACTGGTTCAGAACGAGCTGCCAGGGTCAGGCTTTGAACCTTTAAGCAGTGAGCGTGTATTCAATCTTTGTGTTTGCAGTCCGTTAGATAATTATTTGACGTCGATTATTTATAATAAAGTTGAAGAGATCGCTCCCAATATCCATCTGGTTTTTAAATCATCCTTAAATCAAAACACAGAGCATCAGTTACGCTACCAAGAGACCGAGTTCGTTCTGGGATATGAAGAATTTCGACGTCCCGAATTTTCTTGCGTTCCGCTGTTTAAAGATGAAATGGTGTTGGTCGCCAGTAAAAAACACCCCCGACTCAATTCTCCGCTTCGGGAAAGTGACGTTTATAGTGAGCAGCATGCTGTTGTTGCGCTCGACAGATATGCTTCCTTTAGCCTGCCGTGGTATGACACGGCGGATAAACAGGCAAGCGTTGCTTATCAGGGAATGGCAATGGTCAGCGTATTGAACGTGGTCTCGCAGACACATCTGGTGGCTATTGCACCACGCTGGCTGGCTGAGGAGTTTTCCGGTCAACTACAACTGCAAATGTTGCCGTTGCCGCTCAAGCTGAATAGCCGTACCTGCTATCTCTCCTGGCATGAAGCCGCCGGTCGGGATAAAGGGCACCAGTGGATGGAAGAGTTGCTGATCAGTATTTGCCGTCGATAAGCGCATCAGGATAAATTGCATTTTCGCGTGTGATTTATCCTGGTTTTTTCTCTGTTATTGTTATTTTATTCTGTTGTGAATTTTTTCTTACTGCTCTCTGGCTCGCAAAAATAGATGATTTCCTGAATCGACGCGCTTTTCAGCGATGATTAATCATCTCATCCTCTAATACCAGATGAATTGACCATATCCTTCCTTAATACCTGTTTTTTCTGCTTTGCGAACCGTTTAGCTCACCCGGTCTGCTAATTGCCTGCCTCATAACGAGCGGTTAAGGTAACGATCACTCTGCAAAATATAAGATTGGTTTAACCCAGTCGTAAGACGGTGCGGAAATGAATTCTGCAGCTCGTCTATAACAAAATGCCTGGAGGCAAAGCATGGAGATGTTGTCTGGCGCGGAAATGGTCGTCCGATCGTTAATCGATCAGGGCGTGAAGCAAGTGTTCGGTTATCCCGGAGGCGCAGTCCTGGATATTTATGATGCGCTTCATACGGTAGGCGGCATTGACCATGTTTTAGTACGCCACGAGCAGGCGGCGGTACATATGGCTGACGGGCTGGCCCGCGCGACAGGTGAAGTAGGCGTGGTATTAGTGACGTCCGGTCCCGGCGCGACAAACGCCATCACCGGCATTGCCACGGCGTATATGGACTCTATCCCGCTGGTTATTCTTTCCGGCCAAGTGGCGACGTCACTGATCGGCTACGACGCGTTCCAGGAGTGCGACATGGTGGGGATTTCGCGTCCCGTTGTGAAGCACAGCTTCCTGGTTAAGCAAACTGAAGACATCCCGGGGATATTGAAAAAAGCCTTCTGGCTGGCAGCAAGCGGGCGTCCCGGCCCGGTGGTGGTCGATCTGCCGAAAGATATCTTGAACCCGGCGAACAAGCTTCCTTATGTCTGGCCGGAGTCGGTGAGCATGCGCTCATACAACCCAACGACGCAGGGCCACAAGGGGCAGATCAAACGTGCCTTGCAAACGCTGCTGGCCGCCAAAAAACCGGTAGTCTATGTCGGTGGTGGGGCAATTAATTCTGCCTGTGAAGGGCAGCTTCGGGAGCTTATCGAGAAACTCAATCTTCCCGTTGCGTCGTCGCTGATGGGGCTGGGTGCTTTCCCGGCAACTCACCGTCAGGCTCTGGGTATGCTGGGTATGCACGGTACCTATGAAGCCAACATGACGATGCACCATTCCGATGTGATCTTTGCCGTCGGCGTGCGCTTTGACGATCGCACCACCAACAATCTGGCGAAATACTGCCCGAACGCTACCGTGCTTCATATTGATATCGATCCCACCTCTATTTCGAAAACGGTGTCTGCGGATGTGCCGATCGTCGGTGATGCCCGCCAGGTGCTGGAGCAAATGCTGGATCTGCTGGCACAGGAGCCGCCTTCCCAGCCGCTGGATGAGATCCGTGACTGGTGGCAGCAGATCGAACAATGGCGCGCGCGTCAGTGCCTGAAGTATGACACGCAAAGCGACAGCATTAAGCCGCAGGCGGTGATCGAAACTATCTGGCGGCTGACGAAAGGCGAGGCATACGTGACGTCTGACGTGGGTCAGCATCAGATGTTCGCGGCCCTTTATTATCCGTTTGATAAACCGCGCCACTGGATTAACTCCGGAGGGTTAGGAACGATGGGCTTTGGCTTGCCTGCCGCACTGGGCGTCAAGCTGGCTCTGCCTGACGAAACCGTCGTCTGCGTGACGGGAGACGGCAGTATTCAGATGAACATCCAGGAGCTGTCGACGGCCCTTCAGTATGAGCTGCCGGTACTGGTGCTGAACCTGAATAACGGTTATCTCGGGATGGTGAAGCAGTGGCAGGATATGATTTACTCTGGTCGTCACTCTCAGTCCTACATGACGTCACTACCGGACTTTGTTCGTCTGGCTGAAGCCTACGGCCATATTGGGATGCGAGTGACCGATCCGGCAGAGCTCGAAACGAAGCTCGGTGAAGCGCTTGAGCACGTTAAAAATAACCGCCTCGTTTTTATGGATGTCATTGTTGATGGCACCGAGCACGTATACCCGATGCATATTCGCGGTGGTGGTATGGATGAAATGTGGTTAAGCAAAACGGAGAGAACCTGATATGCGCCGGATATTATCTGTTTTACTGGAAAACGAGTCTGGCGCACTGTCGCGCGTCATTGGCCTTTTTGCACAGCGCGGCTATAACATTGAAAGCCTGACCGTTGCGCCGACTGACGATCCGACGCTGTCGCGCATGACCATCCAGACCGTCGGCGATGCCAAAGTGCTTGAGCAGATCGAGAAACAGCTGCATAAGCTGGTCGATGTTCTGCGCGTCAGCGAGCTGGGGCAGGGTGCCTACGTTGAGCGAGAGGTCATGTTGGTGAAAATCCAGGCCAGCGGTTACGGGCGCGAGGAAGTGAAACGTAACACGGATATCTTCCGTGGGCAGATTATAGACGTCACGCCTTCTATATATACGGTTCAGTTGGCCGGAACGAGTGACAAGCTGGATGCCTTCCTGGCATCTGTACGGGATGTGGCAAAAATTGTTGAGGTTGCGAGATCGGGTGTTGTTGGCCTGTCACGCGGCGATAAGATCATGCGTTAGTTGTCTAAAAGGTTCGCCTCTTTCTGCCCGGTCACCAAAGCCGGGCTTTTTTTTGTGTAATCAGCCGACAACAGAGATAAAAGCGGTTGCCGCGAAGGCTATTCTGCGTTTAGATGTTAAAAGATTTAACCATAACCTTGCCAAGGCCATGGACTCTTTTCATTTTTTAAGGGGCAATTGTGAAACTGGATGAAATCGCCCGGCTAGCCGGCGTGTCACGAACAACGGCCAGCTATGTGATTAACGGTAAAGCAAAGCAGTACCGTGTCAGCGATAAGACCGTTGAAAAAGTTATGGCGGTGGTTCGTGAACATAACTACCATCCGAATGCTGTCGCAGCTGGCCTGCGTGCCGGACGCACCCGCTCTATTGGCCTGGTGATCCCGGATCTGGAAAACACCAGCTATACCCGTATCGCCAACTATCTTGAACGTCAGGCGCGCCAGCGTGGCTATCAGTTGCTGATTGCCTGCTCGGAAGACCAGCCCGACAACGAGATGCGCTGTATTGAGCATCTGCTCCAGCGTCAGGTCGATGCCATCATCGTCTCCACCTCTTTACCGCCTGAACACCCATTCTATCAACGCTGGGCGAACGACCCATTCCCGATTGTGGCGCTGGATCGTGCGCTCGACAGGGAGCATTTCACGAGCGTCGTCGGTGCCGATCAGGATGATGCCGAGATGCTGGCGGCAGAGCTGAGAACCTTCCCGGCTGAAACGGTGCTGTATCTGGGGGCGCTGCCTGAACTGTCAGTCAGCTTCCTGCGTGAACAGGGGTTCAGAACCGCCTGGAAAGACGATCCCCGTGAGGTGCACTACCTCTATGCCAACAGCTATGAACGTGAAGCGGCCGCACAGCTTTTCGAGAAATGGCTGGAAACGCACCCGATGCCGCAGGCGTTATTCACCACCTCATTTGCTCTGCTGCAGGGGGTGATGGATGTGACCTTACGCCGTGAGGGTAAACTGCCTTCCGACCTGGCCATCGCGACCTTCGGTGATAACGAGCTGCTCGACTTCCTCCAGTGCCCGGTTCTGGCGGTGGCTCAACGCCATCGTGATGTGGCTGAACGCGTGCTGGAAATTGTGCTGGCAAGTCTGGACGAGCCGCGTAAACCGAAGCCGGGTCTGACGCGTATTAAACGTAATCTTTACCATCGCGGAATTTTGAGCCGCCATAAATGAAATGACGGGGCGGAGAAATCTGCCCCCTTTTGACGAAATAATTCGCCGGGATAATTCCCGTAGAGAAATTAGGATAATTCTTGCGAATTTACCTTCTGCTATTTTTCTTAATTCATTTTGGCGTTTAATGGTTCCTTTAAAGGACGTTTAAACGATTTTAAATGCCTGTCTTTGTATTATTTTGTTACAAACCCTCTTCCGGCGATGAATATTCAGACGTTTTTCCTTCTCCTGTGCCAGCTTGCACGGCAACCGCTGCGTTTCGCGAGCCCTGGGGTGAATCTGGCGCTGTTATCCCCTGAGAATCTGTCATAAAATGCTGCCCGCGTCGCAAACTGACACTTTATATTTATCTGCGATGATATTGAGTGAGCCTTAACGCTAGTGTGCATATTCGGTTTTTTTCTTACAAATATTCATAACGTTAATTTTGCCTCGCCAGTTGTGCAGTTATTAACCAGGACTGTTTATCTCTGTAAATAGAGGCCTTTCGGGCCTGTATAGGGAGAGTCCTGGCTTGACAAGCTTTTCCCTCGCTCCGTAAACTCCTTTAGGTGGGAATTTGTGGGTTAAAGTGGTGAGGAGGGGTGAGACTGGCATGTTCCGTGGAGCTACGTTAGTCAATCTCGACAGCAAAGGGCGTTTATCGGTACCAACCCGATACCGCGACCAGCTGATTGAGAACGCTACGGGTCAAATGGTTTGCACCATTGACATCAACTCCCCCTGCCTGCTGCTTTACCCCTTACCTGAATGGGAAATTATTGAGCAAAAGCTGTCGCGACTGTCGAGCATGAACCCGCAGGAACGCCGCGTGCAGCGGTTGTTATTGGGACATGCCAGTGAATGTCAGATGGATAGCGCAGGCCGGTTACTGATTGCCCCTGTGTTACGGCAACATGCCGGTCTGACCAAAGAAGTGATGCTGGTCGGGCAGTTCAACAAGTTTGAACTGTGGGATGAAACGACCTGGTATCAACAGGTCAAGGAAGATATCGACGCTGAGCAGTCTGATTCCGCGACATTATCGGAACGGCTGCAGGACTTGTCTCTATAAATATGATGGAAAATTACAAACATAAAACGGTGCTGCTGGATGAGGCCGTTAACGGCCTGAATATTCGTCCGGACGGCATCTACATTGATGGCACTTTTGGTCGCGGTGGCCACTCGCGCTTAATCCTCTCCCAGCTTGGAGCGGAAGGGCGTCTGCTGGCAATCGATCGCGATCCGCAGGCGATTGCCGTTGCGCAAACCATCGATGACCCACGCTTTTCCATCGTGCATGGACCTTTCTCTGCGCTCGCTGATTATGTTGCCGAGCGCGGCCTGACGGGCAAGATCGACGGAATCCTTCTCGATCTTGGCGTCTCTTCACCCCAGCTTGATGATGCTGAACGCGGCTTCTCCTTTATGCGCGATGGTCCACTGGACATGCGCATGGATCCTACTCGCGGTCAGTCTGCCGCCGAGTGGTTACAGACCGCGGACGAAGCGGATATTGCCTGGGTGATCAAAACCTTCGGCGAGGAGCGTTTTGGCAAGCGTATCGCGCGCGCCATCGTTGAGCGTAACCGCATCGAGCCGATGACCCGCACGAAAGAGCTGGCCGAGGTGATCGCGGCGGCGACGCCGGTGAAGGATAAGCACAAACATCCCGCGACCCGTACCTTCCAGGCGGTTCGCATCTGGGTAAACAGTGAACTGGAGGAAATAGAGCTGGCGCTAAAAAGCTCGCTCGACGTGCTGGCCCCGGGTGGGCGGTTATCCATCATCAGCTTCCATTCGCTGGAAGACCGCATTGTGAAGCGCTTTATGCGTGAACAAAGCCGCGGTCCACAGGTTCCAGCGGGGCTGCCGATGACGGAAGAACAACTCAGGAAGCTGGGTGGCCGTCAGTTGCGAGCATTAGGCAAGTTGATGCCGGGCGAAGAAGAAGTGGCACAGAATCCACGCGCCCGTAGTTCAGTGCTGCGTGTTGCAGAGAGGACGAACGCATGATCGGCAGAGTGACAGAGACCCTAAGCAAAGTTAAGGATTCGTTAGGAAGCAACGAGCGCCATGCCTTGCCTGGCGTGATCGGCGACGATCTTTTGCGGTTTGGGAAACTGCCACTCTGTCTGTTCATTTGCATCATTGTCACGGCCGTCACGGTGGTCACGACTGCCCACCACACACGCTTATTAACTGCGCAACGCGAGCAGATGGTACTGGAACGCGATGCGCTGGATATTGAATGGCGAAACCTGATCCTTGAAGAAAATGCGCTCGGCGATCACAGCCGGGTTGAACGGATCGCAACGGAAAAGCTGCAATTGCAGCATGTTGATCCTTCTCAGGAAAATATTGTAGTACAAAAATAAGGGAAAACGCGACGCATGAGAGCAGCGGCAAAAACGCTTAAACCAAAACGTCAGGAAGAACAGGCCAACTTTATCAGTTGGCGTTTTGCGTTGCTTTGCGGCTGCATTTTACTGGCGCTGGGTTTCCTGCTGGGACGCGTGGCATGGTTGCAAATCATCGCCCCTGACATGCTGGTTCGACAGGGCGACATGCGTTCCCTTCGCGTTCAGGAAGTGTCGACGTCCCGCGGGATGATCACCGACCGCTCAGGCCGTCCACTGGCCGTGAGCGTACCGGTTAAAGCCATCTGGGCCGATCCGAAAGAACTGCACGATGCGGGTGGCATTACGCTTGATAACCGCTGGAAGGCGCTCTCGGATGCCCTGAAAATGCCGCTGGATCAGCTCGCTTCCCGCGTCAACGCCAATCCAAAAGGGCGTTTTATCTATCTGGCGCGTCAGGTCAACCCTGACATGGCGGACTACATTCGTAAGCTGAAGCTGCCGGGTATTCACCTTCGTGAAGAATCCCGCCGCTACTATCCTTCCGGCGAAGTAACCGCTCACCTCATTGGCTTTACCAACGTTGATAGCCAGGGGATTGAGGGCGTTGAAAAAAGCTTCGATAAATGGCTCACCGGCCAGCCTGGCGAGCGAATTGTTCGTAAAGACCGCTACGGCCGCGTTATCGAAGATATCTCTTCCACGGACAGTCAGGCGGCACACAACCTGGCGCTGAGTATTGATGAGCGTCTGCAGGCATTGGTCTACCGCGAGCTGAACAACGCCGTCGCCTTCAACAAGGCGGAATCCGGCAGCGCTGTGCTGGTGGACGTCAGTACGGGCGAAGTGCTGGCGATGGCCAACAGCCCGTCCTATAACCCGAACAACTTTACCGGCACCGCAAAAGATGCGATGCGTAACCGGGCGATTACCGACGTGTTCGAACCGGGCTCCACGGTGAAACCGATGGTGGTCATGACGGCGCTCCAGCGTGGCATCGTCAATGAAAACACGGTTCTGAACACGATCCCTTACCGTATTAACGGCCACGAGATTAAAGACGTGGCGCGCTACAGCGAATTGACCCTGACCGGGGTTTTACAGAAGTCGAGTAACGTTGGCGTTTCAAAGCTGGCGTTAGCGATGCCGTCCTCAGCGTTAGTAGAGACTTACTCACGTTTTGGGCTTGGAAAGGCGACCAATTTGGGGTTGGTCGGAGAACGCAGTGGCTTATATCCTCAAAAACAACGGTGGTCTGACATAGAGAGGGCCACCTTCTCTTTCGGCTACGGGCTAATGGTAACGCCGTTACAGTTAGCGCGAGTCTACGCAACGATTGGCAGCTATGGCGTCTATCGTCCGCTGTCCATTACCAAAGTTGATCCACCGGTTCCAGGTGAGCGTATCTTCCCGGAATCCATCGTTCGTACCGTCGTTCATATGATGGAAAGCGTGGCGCTGCCTGGCGGCGGCGGCGTGAAGGCGGCGATCAAAGGCTATCGCATCGCCATCAAAACCGGTACCGCGAAAAAAGTGGGGCCAGACGGCCGTTACATCAACAAATACATTGCCTATACCGCAGGCGTTGCGCCTGCCAGTAATCCGCGTTTTGCGCTGGTGGTCGTCATTAACGATCCACAGGCGGGTAAATACTACGGCGGCGCCGTTTCCGCGCCTGTGTTCGGGGCCATCATGGGCGGCGTGTTGCGCACCATGAACATCGAACCGGATGCGCTGGCAACGGGCGAGAAAAGTGAATTTGTAATTAATCAAGGCGAGGGTACAGGTGGCAGATCGTAATTTGCGCGACCTTCTCGCTCCGTGGGTGCCTAATGCACCGGAGCGAGCACTGCGAGAGATGGTACTGGACAGCCGTGCGGCTGCTTCTGGCGATCTTTTTGTGGCGGTGGTCGGTCATCAGGCGGACGGGCGTCGTTATATCCCGCAGGCGATTGCGCAAGGTGTTGCTGCCATTATTGCTGAGGCTAAAGATGAGGCAACTGACGGTGAAATCCGTGAAATGCACGGGGTGCCGGTCATCTATCTCAGTCAGTTAAACGAGCGTCTCTCTGCGCTGGCCGGACGTTTCTATCACGAACCGTCCGATCGGCTGCGTCTGGTGGGCGTGACAGGTACAAACGGCAAAACCACAACCACGCAGCTCATGGCGCAGTGGGCGCAGCTGCTGGGTGAAACCGGTGCGGTCATGGGAACTGTCGGTAACGGTCTGTTGGGCAAAGTGAGCCCGACCGAAAACACCACCGGCTCCGCGGTCGACGTACAGCACGTGCTGGCCGGCCTGGCAGGGCAGGGGGCAACCTTTGCCGCCATGGAAGTCTCTTCCCACGGTCTGGTGCAGCACCGCGTGGCGGCGCTGAAGTTTGCCGCCTCGGTATTCACTAACCTGAGCCGCGATCACCTTGATTATCATGGTGATATGGAGCATTACGAAGCGGCGAAATGGCTGCTCTACTCCACCCACCATAGCGGACAGGCCATCATCAACGCTGACGACGAAGTCGGTCGCCGCTGGCTGGCTAAGCTGCCGGATGCGGTTGCGGTGTCGATGGAAGACCATATCAACCCGAACTGCCACGGCCGCTGGCTGAAGGCGGTTGCGGTGGATTATCACGACAGTGGCGCCACCATTCGTTTTAGCTCCTCATGGGGTGACGGTGAAATTGAAAGCCGTCTGATGGGCGCGTTTAACGTCAGCAACCTGCTGCTGGCGCTGGCGACGCTGCTGGCGCTGGGTTATCCGATGAACGCGCTGCTGGAAACGGCTGAGCGTCTGCAGCCGGTATGCGGCCGTATGGAAGTGTTCAGCGCGCCGGGCAAACCGACCGTGGTGGTCGATTATGCCCACACGCCGGACGCACTAGAAAAAGCACTGGAAGCGGCGCGTCTGCACTGCACCGGTAAGCTCTGGTGTGTGTTTGGCTGCGGTGGCGACCGTGATAAGGGCAAACGTCCACTGATGGGTGCCATTGCTGAACAGTTCGCGGATATTCCGGTTGTGACCGATGACAACCCGCGTACTGAAGAGCCGCGCGCCATTATTAACGACATTCTGTCGGGCATGCTGGATGCAGGCCGCGCCCGCGTGGTGGAAGGCCGTGCGGAAGCCGTGACCAACGCCATCATGCAGGCTCAGGAAAACGACGTTGTGCTGCTGGCCGGGAAAGGCCATGAGGATTATCAGATTGTTGGCAACCGTCGTCTCGATTATTCGGACCGCGTCACGGCCGCGCGTCTGCTGGGAGTCGTGGCATGATTAGCATCACCTTAAGTCAGGCCGCTGCGGTACTGCAGGGCGAGCTGCTGGGTCACGATCTGACCATCGAGGCCGTGACGACCGATACCCGCAAAGTGACCCCGGGTTGTCTGTTTGTGGCGCTGAAGGGCGAACGTTTTGACGCGCATGATTTTGCACAACAGGCCAGGGAGAATGGTGCAGGGGCGCTGCTGGTCAGCCGTAAAATCGCTGTCGATCTGCCGCAGATCGTGGTGAAAGATACCCGTCTGGCATTCGGCGAGCTGGCGGCCTGGGTTCGTCAGCAGGTACCGACGCGCGTCGTCGCGCTGACCGGTTCATCAGGCAAAACCTCTGTGAAAGAGATGACTGCGGCCATCCTGAGCCAGTGCGGAAATACGCTTTATACGGCAGGCAACCTTAACAATGATATCGGCGTGCCGATGACATTACTTCGCCTGACCAAAGAGCATGAATTTGCCGTGATCGAGTTAGGGGCAAACCACCAGGGCGAAATCGCCTGGACCGTGAGCCTGACGCGCCCGGAAGCAGCGCTGGTGAATAACCTGGCCGCTGCACATCTGGAAGGTTTTGGTTCGCTGGAAGGCGTGGCGAAAGCTAAAGGCGAGATCTATACCGGCCTGCCGGAAGACGGTATCGCCATTATGAATGCCGACAACAATGACTGGCTGAACTGGCAACAGATCATTGGTTCCCGCAAGACCTGGCGCTTCTCGCCGAATGCGGCCAACAGTGATTTTACCGCGACCAATATTCATGTGACTTCGCATGGCACGGAATTCACCCTTAATACCCCAACCGGTGGCATTGAGGTGCTTCTGCCATTGCCGGGTCGTCATAATATCGCCAATGCGCTCGCGGCAGCGGCGCTGTCGATGGCGGTTGGTGCGTCGCATCAGGCGATTAAAACCGGTCTGGCAAATTTAAAAGCCGTGCCGGGGCGTCTGTTCCCGATCCAGCTTGCGGAAAACAAACTGCTTCTGGATGACTCCTATAACGCGAACGTCGGCTCAATGACCGCGGCGGTGCAGGTGTTGTCTGAGATGCCAGGTTATCGCGTGCTGGTGGTGGGCGATATGGCTGAGCTGGGTGATGAAAGCGAAGCCTGCCATGTCCAGGTGGGGGACGCGGCGAAAGCGGCAGGTATTGATTGCGTGCTGAGCGCCGGAAAACTGAGCCAGGCGATTAGCCATGCCAGCGGTGTTGGCGAGCACTTTGCCGATAAAGCCGCGCTGATTGAACGCCTTAAGGCATTGATGACAGAAAAACAAATTGTGACTGTGTTAGTGAAAGGTTCACGTAGTGCCGCCATGGAAGAGGTTGTGCACGCATTACAGGAGAACGGGACATGTTAGTTTGGCTGGCCGAACATTTGGTCAAATATTATTCAGGCTTTAACGTCTTTTCCTATCTGACGTTTCGCGCCATTGTCAGCCTGCTGACTGCGCTGTTCATCTCTTTGTGGATGGGCCCGCGCATGATTGCCCGTCTGCAAAAACTCTCCTTCGGTCAGGTTGTGCGTAACGACGGTCCGGAGTCGCACTTCAGCAAGCGGGGTACGCCGACCATGGGCGGGATCATGATCCTGACCGCGATCGTTGTTTCCGTACTGCTGTGGGCTTATCCCTCTAACCCGTACGTCTGGTGCGTACTTACCGTGCTGGTGGGCTACGGCATCATTGGGTTTGTTGATGATTACCGCAAGGTCGTGCGTAAAGACACCAAGGGCCTGATCGCCCGCTGGAAATACTTCTGGATGTCGGTGATTGCGCTGGGCGTGGCCTTCGCGCTGTATCTGGCAGGAAAAGACACCCCCGCCACCGAGCTGGTGGTGCCGTTCTTTAAAGACGTGATGCCGCAACTGGGGCTGTTCTACATTCTGCTGGCCTACTTCGTCATCGTGGGCACCGGTAACGCTGTAAACCTGACCGACGGTCTGGATGGCCTGGCGATTATGCCAACCGTCTTCGTCGCCGCCGGTTTTGCGCTGGTGGCGTGGGCCACCGGTAACATGAACTTTGCTAACTATCTGCACATTCCATACCTGCGACACGCAGGCGAACTGGTTATCGTCTGTACGGCGATTGTCGGGGCGGGACTGGGCTTCCTGTGGTTCAACACCTACCCGGCGCAGGTCTTTATGGGTGACGTCGGTTCACTGGCTCTGGGCGGCGCGCTGGGCATTATTGCCGTACTGCTGCGCCAGGAGTTCCTGCTGGTGATTATGGGTGGGGTATTTGTGGTTGAAACCCTTTCAGTGATTTTGCAGGTCGGGTCCTTCAAGCTGCGCGGTCAGCGCATCTTCCGTATGGCACCGATTCACCATCACTATGAACTGAAAGGCTGGCCGGAACCGCGCGTGATTGTGCGCTTCTGGATTATTTCGCTGATGCTGGTGCTGATTGGCCTGGCAACGCTGAAGGTACGTTAATCATGGCAGATTACCAGGGCAAAAAAGTCGTTATCATCGGGTTGGGGCTGACAGGCCTCTCCTGCGTGGACTTTTTCCTCGCGCGCGGCGTGACGCCTCGCGTAATGGATACGCGTGTTTCTCCGCCGGGTCTGGATAAACTGCCGGAACAGGTTGAACGCCACCTTGGTGGTCTGAATGATGACTGGCTGCTGGCAGCCGATCTGATTGTCGCCAGCCCCGGTATGGCGCTGGCGCATCCTTCACTCAGCGCCGCGGCCGATGCGGGCGTTGAGATTGTCGGTGATATTGAGTTGTTCTGCCGTGAAGCGCAGGCACCCGTTATCGCGATTACCGGCTCTAACGGTAAAAGCACCGTCACCACCCTTGTGGGTGAGATGGCGAAAGCGGCGGGCATGAACGTGGGTGTGGGAGGCAATATTGGCCTGCCAGCGCTGATGTTGCTGGATAAGGGCTGTGAATTGTACGTCCTCGAGCTTTCCAGCTTCCAGCTGGAAACGACCTCCAGCCTTCGTGCGGCCGCGGCGACGATCCTTAACGTTACTGAAGATCATATGGATCGCTATCCGTTTGGTCTGCAGCAGTACCGCGCCGCCAAACTGCGCATTTATGAAAATGCGAAGGTCTGCGTCGTCAACGCGGATGACGCCCTGACCATGCCGGTGCGCGGGGCGGACGATCGCTGCATTAGCTTTGGCATCACCATGGGTGACTATCATCTTAACCGTCAACTGGGCGAAACCTGGCTGCGCGTGAAGGGTGAGAAAGTGCTGAACGTGAAAGAGATGAAGCTTACCGGCCAGCATAACTACACCAATGCTCTGGCGGCGCTGGCGCTGGCGGATGCCGTAGGGCTGCCGCGTTCGTCCAGCCTGCAAGCATTGACCACCTTTACCGGCCTGGCGCACCGTTTCCAGCTGGCGCTGGAGCACAACGGTGTGCGCTGGATTAATGACTCAAAAGCCACCAACGTCGGCAGTACCGAGGCCGCCCTGAACGGCCTGCACGTTGAAGGGACCCTGCATTTACTGCTGGGCGGCGACGGTAAATCGGCGGATTTCTCCACGCTGAAACCGTATCTCGCCGGGAATAATATCCGCTTGTACTGCTTTGGTCGCGACGGCAGTGAGCTGGCTGAGCTGCGTCCTGACATTGCCGAGCAAACCGAGACCATGGAGCAGGCGATGCGGCTGATTGCCCCTCGCGTGAAGCCGGGTGATATGGTCCTGCTCTCCCCGGCCTGCGCCAGCCTCGATCAATTCAAGAATTTCGAACAGCGTGGCGATCTCTTTACCCGTCTGGCGAAGGAGTTAGGCTGATGCGTTTATCTCTCCCCCGCCTGAAAATGCCGCGCCTGCCAGGATTTGGCGTTCTGGCGTGGGTGTTTGCGGCACTCAAAGGCTGGGTGATGGGCTCTCGTCAAAAAGATAACGACAGCCTGGTTATGTACGACCGTACGCTCTTCTGGCTCACGCTGGGACTGGCGGCGGTTGGTTTTATCATGGTGACCTCGGCGTCAATGCCTGTCGGGCAGCGACTGGCGAACGATCCGTTCCTGTTTGCGAAACGTGATGGCCTGTACATCATCCTGGCGTTCTGTCTGGCGCTGGTGACATTACGTCTGCCGATGGAGTTCTGGCAGCGGCACAGTACCGCGATGCTGATCGCCTCCATCATTATGCTGCTGATCGTACTGGTGGTGGGGAGCTCCGTAAACGGGGCATCGCGCTGGATTGCCTTTGGCCCGCTGCGTATTCAGCCCGCGGAATTTACCAAGCTCTCCCTGTTCTGCTACCTGGCTAACTACCTGGTACGTAAAGTGGATGAAGTGCGTAATAACCTGCGCGGCTTCTTAAAACCCATGGGCGTTATTCTGGTGCTGGCGGTCTTACTGCTGGCGCAGCCTGACCTTGGTACCGTGGTCGTGCTGTTTGTCACCACGCTGGCAATGCTGTTCCTGGCCGGGGCGAAGCTGTGGCAGTTCATCGCCATCATCGGAATGGGTATCTCAGCGGTTGTGCTGCTGATCCTCGCCGAGCCTTACCGTATCCGCCGTGTGACCTCATTCTGGAACCCGTGGGAAGACCCGTTTGGCAGCGGTTATCAGCTGACGCAGTCGCTGATGGCTTTTGGTCGCGGTGAAGTCTGGGGTCAGGGCCTGGGCAACTCGGTACAGAAACTGGAGTATTTACCCGAAGCGCACACTGACTTCATCTTCTCCATTATTGGGGAAGAACTGGGTTATATCGGTGTGGTATTAGCGCTATTAATGGTATTCTTCGTCGCTTTCCGCGCCATGTCGATTGGGCGAAAAGCGCTGGAGATCGATCACCGCTTTTCAGGTTTCTTAGCCTGCTCAATAGGTATCTGGTTTAGTTTCCAGGCATTGGTTAACGTCGGGGCCGCAGCGGGTATGCTGCCGACCAAAGGCCTTACGTTGCCGTTGATCAGTTATGGTGGTTCCAGTCTGCTGATTATGTCGACGGCCATCATGATGTTGTTACGCATAGATTATGAAACGCGTCTGGAAAAAGCCCAGGCGTTTACACGAGGTTCACGATGAATCAACCGAAGCGGTTAATGGTGATGGCAGGCGGTACCGGTGGACATGTGTTCCCGGGGCTCGCAGTTGCGCACCATTTAATGGATCAGGGCTGGCAGGTACGCTGGCTGGGAACCGCGGACCGCATGGAAGCCGACCTGGTACCGAAGCACGGTATCGAGATCGACTTTATTCGCATTTCCGGCTTACGCGGAAAAGGCATTAAGGCCCAGCTTCTGGCACCGGTGCGTATTTTCAACGCCTGGCGTCAGGCGCGCGCCATCATGAAGCGTTTTAAGCCTGATGTGGTGCTGGGGATGGGCGGCTATGTTTCTGGCCCGGGTGGGCTGGCGGCCTGGTCATTGGGCATCCCCGTGGTGCTGCATGAGCAGAACGGCATTGCCGGTCTGACCAATAAATGGCTGGCGAAAATTGCCACCAAAGTGATGCAGGCTTTCCCGGGAGCCTTCCCGAAGGCGGACGTGGTGGGTAACCCGGTGCGCGTAGACGTGCTGGCGCTGCCATTACCGGATGCGCGCCTGGCGGGTCGTGAAGGGCCGGTCCGTGTGCTGGTCGTTGGCGGTTCTCAGGGCGCACGCATTTTAAACCAGACGATGCCGCAGGTTGCAGCAAAGCTGGGTGATGCGGTGACAATCTGGCACCAAAGCGGAAAAGGTGCTCAGCAGATGGTTGAGCAGGCTTACGCCGATGAAGGCCAGCCGCAGCATAAAGTGACGGAATTTATCGACGACATGGCCGCAGCGTATGCCTGGGCCGATGTCGTGGTCTGCCGCTCTGGCGCATTGACGGTGAGCGAAATTGCCGCCGCCGGGTTGCCGGCTCTGTTTGTGCCGTTCCAGCACAAAGACAGACAGCAGTACTGGAATGCGCTGCCGCTTGAGAAAGCCGGCGCCGCGAAAATATTTGAACAGCCACAATTTACCGCCGATGCGGTCGCCACCACCCTGGCGGGCTGGAACAGAGAGGCATTACTGGAGATGGCGCAACGCGCACGCGCGACCGCTATTCCTGATGCAACGGAACGGGTGGCAAAAGAAGTGAGCCTGGCAGCCCAGGCTTAACCCTCGCAGCGCGTGTTGCGCTGCACGAATTTTTTAAGTAGTCGATGGCGTTTAGAGAATGAATACACAACAACTGGCAAAACTGCGTTCTATCGTGCCCGAGATGCGTCGCGTCCGGCACATTCACTTTGTTGGCATCGGTGGTGCTGGCATGGGCGGTATTGCCGAAGTGTTAGCTAACGAAGGCTATCAGATCAGCGGGTCTGACCTGGCGCCAAACCCTGTTACGCAGCAGCTGGCGTCGCTTGGGGCGACTATCTATTTCAATCATCGCCCGGAAAACGTGCGCGATGCGAGCGTGGTGGTCGTGTCGAGCGCCATCTCCTCTGATAACCCGGAAATCGTGGCCGCGCACGAAGCACGTATTCCGGTGATCCGCCGTGCGGAAATGCTGGCGGAGTTGATGCGTTTTCGACATGGCATTGCGATTGCCGGAACCCACGGCAAAACCACCACCACGGCGATGGTCTCCAGCATTTATGCAGAAGCGGGCCTCGACCCGACGTTCGTCAATGGTGGTCTGGTAAAAGCGGCAGGCGTGCATGCGCGTCTCGGACACAGCCGTTATTTAATTGCCGAAGCGGATGAGAGCGATGCGTCGTTCCTGCATCTGCAGCCGATGGTCGCCATCGTCACCAATATCGAAGCCGACCATATGGATACTTACCAGGGCGACTTCGAGAACTTAAAGCAGACCTTTATTAATTTCCTGCACAACCTGCCGTTCTATGGACGCGCGGTAATGTGTGTAGACGATCCGGTGATTCGCGAGCTGTTGCCGCGCGTCGGACGTCAAATCACGACTTACGGCTTCAGCGAAGACGCTGATGTCCGCGTGGAAGATTACAAACAGCTGGGTGCGCAGGGGCATTTCACCCTGGCGCGTCAGGACAAAGAACTGCTGCATGTCACCCTGAATGCACCAGGGCGTCACAACGCCCTGAATGCCGCAGCGGCAGTGGCCGTGGCGACAGAAGAAGGCATTGATGACGAAGCCATTCTTCGTGCACTGGAAAGCTTCCAGGGAACCGGGCGTCGCTTCGACTTCCTCGGTGAATACCCGCTGGAGGCGGTGAACGGTAAACCCGGTACTGCCATGCTGGTTGATGACTACGGTCACCACCCGACGGAAGTGGACGCGACGATCAAAGCCGCGCGTGCAGGCTGGCCAGAAAAAAATCTGGTCATGATCTTCCAGCCGCACCGTTTCACGCGCACCCGTGACCTGTATGACGATTTCGCCAGCGTCCTGTCACAGGTGGATACGCTCCTGATGCTGGATGTTTATGCAGCGGGCGAAACTCCTATTCCTGGTGCAGACAGCCGTTCTTTATGTCGTACCATCCGCGGACGCGGTAAAGTAGACCCTATTTTGGTTTCCGATCCTGCCCAGGTGGCTGAAATTCTGGCCCCGGTGCTGACCGGCAACGATCTAATTCTGATTCAGGGCGCGGGAAATATCGGCAAAATCGCCCGTACCTTAGCTGAAATCAAACTGAAGCCGCAAACTCAGGAGGATGAGCATCATGGCTGATAAGATTGCTGTCCTGTCTGGCGGCACATCCGCCGAGCGCGAGGTTTCCCTGAATTCAGGTGCCGCTGTACTGGCGGGCCTGCGTGAAGGGGGTGTGGATGCGCACCTGGTCGATCCGAAAGAGACTGACGTAACCCAGTTAAAGGCGATGGGCTTCGATAAAGTCTTTATCGCGTTACATGGCCGTGGTGGCGAAGACGGCACCCTTCAGGGGCTGCTGGAACTCACCGGCATGCCGTACACCGGCAGCGGTGTGATGGCCTCCGCCATTTCTATGGATAAACTTCGCAGCAAACTGCTGTGGCAGGGCGCGGGTTTACCCGTTGCCCCCTGGGTTGCCCTGACGCGTCGCGAATTTGAAATGGGCCTCTCCGATAGCGTTAATGCACGCATTGCTGAGCTGGGCTTACCGGTTATTGTAAAGCCCAGCCGCGAAGGGTCGAGCGTTGGCATGTCCAAAGTTGAGAAAGCTGAGGATTTATCTTCCGCTTTAGCCCTGGCATTTCAACATGATGAAGAAGTTCTGATTGAAAAATGGCTCAGCGGGCCGGAATTTACCGTCGCGATGCTTGGCGAAGAAATTTTACCGTCAATTCGTATCCAACCGGCCGGAACCTTCTATGATTATGAGGCGAAGTATCTCTCTGATGAGACGCAATATTTCTGCCCAAGTGGTCTTGAAGCTGAGCGTGAAACCGATTTACAGTCCCTGGTGGTTAAAGCCTGGCATGTTCTGGGTTGCCGTGGATGGGGCCGCATCGACGTGATGCTCGACAGTGATGGACAATTTTATCTGCTGGAAGCAAATACTTCTCCGGGAATGACCAGCCACAGCCTTGTGCCGATGGCAGCGCGTCAGGCGGGGATGAGCTTCTCGCAATTAGTCGTACGTATTCTGGACCAGGCGGGCTGATATGTCTCAGGCTGCATTGAACACGCGCAACCGCGATGACGAAGAAGAATACTCTTCTTCACGCCGGAGTAATGGAACGCGTCTTGCAGGTATTATTTTCCTGCTCGGGGTGCTGTGCACCGTGTTTATCAGCGGCTGGATGGTTCTGGGCTGGATGGAAGATGCGCAACGGTTGCCGCTTTCGAAGCTGGTGGTCACCGGTGAGCGTCATTACACCCGTAACGATGACATTCGCCAGACAATTCTGGCGCTGGGATCGCCTGGCACCTTTATGACGCAGGACGTCAATATTATCCAGAGTCAGATTGAACGTCTGCCATGGATAAAACAGGCGAGTGTCAGAAAGCAATGGCCTGATGAATTGAAGATTCATCTGGTTGAATATGTGCCCATTGCGCGTTGGAATGATCAGCACATGGTTGACGTAGACGGAAATTCCTTCAGCGTCCCGGCCGATCGTGTCAACAAGCAAAATTTACCGATGTTGTATGGCCCGGAAGGTAGCGAAAACGAAGTGTTACAAGGTTTTCGTGAAATGGGGCAGGTGCTGGCGAAGGACAGGTTTACGCTAAAAGATGCTGCAATGACGGCGCGCCGCTCCTGGCAACTGACGTTAACGAACGGCATTAAGCTCAACCTGGGTCGCGGGGACACAATGAAACGTCTGGCGCGATTTGTAGAACTTTACCCGGTTTTACAGCAGCAGGCACAGACTGACGGCAAACGGATAAGCTACGTTGATTTGCGCTATGACTCAGGCGCAGCAGTCGGTTGGGAACCGGCTCCGGTCGAGGAACCTAATCAGCAACAGAATCAGGCACAGGTACAGGCAGAACAACAATGATCAAGGCGACGGACAGAAAACTGGTAGTTGGACTGGAGATTGGCACCGCGAAGGTTGCCGCTTTAGTAGGGGAAGTTCTGCCCGACGGTATGGTCAATATCATTGGCGTGGGCAGTTGCCCGTCCCGTGGTATGGATAAAGGTGGGGTTAACGATCTTGAGTCGGTGGTGAAGTGCGTACAGCGCGCCATCGATCAGGCTGAATTGATGGCAGATTGCCAGATTTCCTCTGTTTATCTGGCGCTTTCGGGTAAGCACATTAGCTGCCAGAACGAAATCGGCATGGTGCCGATTTCCGAAGAAGAAGTGACGCAGGAAGACGTTGAAAACGTTGTGCATACGGCGAAATCCGTGCGCGTTCGCGATGAGCATCGCGTGCTGCACGTGATCCCGCAGGAGTATGCGATTGACTACCAGGAAGGGATCAAAAACCCGGTCGGTCTCTCCGGCGTACGTATGCAGGCAAAAGTGCACTTGATCACATGTCACAACGATATGGCGAAGAACATTGTAAAAGCCGTTGAACGTTGTGGCCTGAAAGTTGACCAACTCATTTTCGCCGGTCTTGCAGCGAGCTATTCCGTGCTGACCGAAGATGAACGTGAACTGGGTGTCTGTGTGGTCGATATTGGTGGTGGTACAATGGACATGGCCGTGTATACCGGCGGTGCGCTGCGCCACACCAAAGTGATCCCGTATGCCGGGAACGTTGTGACCAGCGATATTGCTTACGCTTTTGGTACGCCACCGAGTGATGCAGAAGCGATTAAAGTACGCCACGGCTGTGCGCTGGGGTCTATCGTTGGCAAAGATGAGAGCGTTGAAGTGCCGAGCGTGGGCGGACGTCCACCGCGCAGCCTGCAGCGCCAGACGTTGGCAGAGGTCATTGAGCCGCGTTATACCGAGCTGCTTAACCTGGTCAACGAAGAGATTTTGCAGTTACAGGAACAGCTTCGCCAGCAGGGCGTGAAACATCATCTTGCAGCGGGGATTGTATTAACCGGCGGGGCAGCGCAAATTGAAGGTCTTGCGGCCTGCGCTCAGCGCGTGTTCCATACGCAAGTGCGTATCGGTGCTCCGCTGAATATCACCGGTTTAACGGATTATGCTCAGGAGCCGTACTATTCAACGGCCGTGGGCCTGCTCCACTACGGGAAAGAATCTCATCTCAGTGGTGAAGCAGAAGTGGAAAAACGCGTCTCAGTTGGGTCGTGGGTCAAACGACTGAACAACTGGTTGCGAAAAGAGTTTTAATTTTTTTAAGAGACCGGAGAGAATTAGCGGTCTCGGGCGACAGGCACAACGGAGAGAGAAATTATGTTTGAACCTATGGAACTGACCAACGACGCGGTGATTAAAGTCATCGGCGTCGGTGGCGGCGGCGGTAACGCCGTAGAGCATATGGTGCGTGAACGCATTGAAGGTGTTGAGTTCTTTGCAGTTAACACCGATGCACAGGCACTGCGTAAGACGGCTGTAGGCCAGACTATCCAGATCGGCGGTGGCATCACCAAAGGGCTGGGCGCTGGGGCTAACCCGGAAGTCGGTCGTAATGCGGCTGAAGAAGATCGTGAGGCCCTGCGCGCTGCACTGGAAGGTGCGGACATGGTCTTTATCGCAGCGGGTATGGGTGGCGGTACGGGTACCGGCGCAGCACCTGTTGTGGCTGAAGTAGCGAAAGATTTAGGTATCCTGACCGTTGCTGTCGTGACCAAGCCTTTCAACTTTGAAGGCAAGAAGCGTATGGCTTTCGCGGAGCAGGGGATCACTGAACTGTCCAAGCACGTGGACTCGTTGATTACCATCCCGAACGACAAACTGTTGAAAGTTCTGGGTCGCGGTATCTCTCTGCTGGACGCTTTTGGCGCAGCCAACGACGTGCTGAAAGGCGCGGTGCAGGGTATCGCTGAACTGATTACCCGTCCGGGTCTGATGAACGTTGACTTTGCAGACGTTCGTACCGTGATGTCCGAAATGGGCTACGCGATGATGGGCTCTGGCGTGGCAAGCGGTGAAGACCGTGCAGAAGAAGCGGCTGAAATGGCTATCTCTTCTCCACTGCTGGAAGATATCGACCTGTCTGGTGCGCGCGGCGTGCTGGTCAACATTACCGCTGGCTTCGACCTGCGTCTGGATGAGTTTGAAACCGTGGGTAACACTATCCGTGCGTTCGCCTCTGACAACGCTACCGTGGTAATCGGTACTTCCCTTGACCCGGAAATGAACGACGAGCTGCGTGTTACTGTTGTTGCTACCGGTATCGGTATGGACAAGCGTCCTGAGATCACCCTGGTGACCAACAAACAGACTCAGCAGCCGGTTATGGATCGTTACCAGCAGCACGGTATGTCTCCTCTGACTCAGGAGCAGAAACCGGCCGCGAAAGTGGTTAACGACCCCACTCCGCAAACGGCGAAAGAGCCAGATTATCTGGATATCCCGGCGTTCCTGCGCAAGCAAGCTGACTAAGAATTGGCTGGAATTTGGGGATTTTCGCTCTTTGTGCTAAACTGGCCCACCGTCAGTGATATACACTTTCGGTTGGATAGTTAATTTGGCGAGATTATACGATGATCAAACAAAGGACACTTAAACGTATCGTTCAGGCGACTGGTGTCGGTTTACATACCGGCAAGAAAGTCACACTGACGTTACGCCCTGCGCCGGCCAATACCGGGGTCATCTATCGTCGCACCGACTTGAATCCACCGGTAGACTTTCCGGCCGATGCCAAATCTGTGCGTGATACTATGCTCTGTACTTGTCTGGTGAACGAGCATGACGTGCGGATTTCTACCGTAGAGCACCTGAACGCCGCCCTGGCGGGTCTGGGTATCGACAACATTATGGTTGAAGTCGATGCGCCAGAAATCCCGATCATGGATGGTAGTGCTGCTCCGTTCGTCTATCTGTTGCTGGATGCCGGCATCGAAGAACTGAACTGCGCGAAAAAATTTGTTCGTATCAAAGAGACCGTTCGCGTCGAAGATGGCGACAAATGGGCTGAATTCAAACCGTACAATGGTTTCTCGTTGGACTTTACCATCGATTTTAACCATCCGGCGATTGATGCCAGCACCCAACGCTATGCGATGAACTTCTCTGCTGATGCGTTTATGCGCCAGATCAGCCGTGCCCGTACGTTTGGCTTCATGCGTGATATCGAATATCTGCAGTCCCGTGGTCTGTGCCTGGGCGGCAGCTTCGATTGTGCCATCGTTGTTGACGATTATCGCGTACTGAACGAAGACGGTCTGCGTTTTGAAGATGAATTCGTTCGTCACAAAATGCTGGATGCTATCGGCGACCTGTTTATGTGTGGTCACAACATCATTGGTGCATTTACCGCGTTTAAATCCGGTCATGCACTGAACAACAAACTGTTGCAGGCAGTCCTGGCAAAACAGGAAGCCTGGGAATATGTGACCTTTGAAGACGAAGCTGAGCTGCCGCTGGCCTTCAAAGCACCAAACACGGTACTGGCGTAACGGTTAAAGCCGTTTCGTAAAAAATCGACTGGTTAACCTGGTACTCTCTCCGACCAGGGAGACCAGTCGTTTTTATTTTTACCCCTCTTCATTTATTTGCCCCAGCGTCACTTCTCGTTTGCCCGGTGCAGAAAATCTGTGCGTTAGCTGCATTCTTGACCGTTTTTCCCCGCAGCAATACGTCATTCCTGCTGCTGTGTATTGGCTTTAGTGGTAATATCTGGGCGCTTAAAAGAATAATTGAATTCAGCCTTTTGAAGGCTGGCTTAATGTGGTGGAGCAATTGAGCGGAATACTGACGCGCTGGCGACAATTTGGCAGACGTTACTTCTGGCCGCATCTCTTATTAGGGATGGTCGCGGCGAGTTTCGGCTTGCCTGCGCTCAGCAACAGTGCGGAAGCGGCGACGCCGACGAAGACCTCCACAACCAAACACGATCTCAACACGCGGGTTAATTTTACTAACCTGGCGTGGCTTGAAGCCAATCGCCGCCCGAATTTCTCGGTGGATTACTGGCACCAGCATGCGATTCGTACCGTTATTCGCCATCTGTCATTTGCGATGGCTCCGCAGGCACTGCCTGTTGCTGAAGAGACGCTGCCGGTACAGGCGCAGCATCTTGCTCTGCTGGACACGCTTAACGCGCTGCTTACGCAGGACAGTCAGCCACCCGTCATGGTGCGTCAGACCACACAAATCGCGCACGTTCCTCCTGCGACCTTCTCCGTTTCGACATGGATTAGCCAGGCTCACGGCATCCGCGCCGGGCCTCAACGCCTCAGCTAAATTAACCTTTTTTCAATACCTTAATTTATCTGCCCAACCTGGGGCGTTTGAGAATTTATTATGCTAATCAAATTGTTAACAAAAGTTTTTGGTAGTCGTAACGATCGTACCCTGCGCCGTATGCGCAAAGCTGTTACCGTCATCAATGGCATGGAGCCGGCGATGGAGAAGCTCTCTGATGACGAGCTGAAAGCGAAAACCGTAGAATTCCGCGCGCGTCTTGAAAAAGGCGAAACGCTGGAAAGCCTGATCCCTGAAGCCTTCGCCGTTGTGCGTGAGGCCAGTAAACGTGTGTTTGGCATGCGTCACTTCGACGTTCAGCTGCTGGGTGGTATGGTGCTTAACGAGCGCTGCATCGCGGAAATGCGTACCGGTGAAGGTAAAACCCTGACCGCAACGCTGCCTGCCTACCTGAACGCACTGACCGGTAAAGGCGTTCACGTCGTTACCGTCAACGACTATCTGGCACAGCGTGATGCCGAAAACAACCGTCCCCTGTTCGAATTCCTGGGCATGACCGTTGGCATCAACATGTCCGGTCTGCCGGCACCCGCCAAACGTGAAGCCTATAACGCGGATATCACCTACGGTACCAACAACGAATACGGCTTCGACTACCTGCGTGACAACATGGCGTTTAGCCCTGAAGAGCGCGTGCAGCGTAAACTGCACTATGCGCTGGTGGATGAGGTGGACTCCATCCTGATCGATGAAGCGCGTACTCCGCTGATCATCTCCGGCCCGGCCGAAGACAGCTCCGAGATGTACCGTAAAGTCGATAAAATCATTCCGCACCTGCTGCGTCAGGAGAAAGAAGATTCCGACACCTTCCAGGGTGAAGGCCACTTCTCTGTCGATGAAAAAGCGCGCCAGGTGAACCTGACCGAACGCGGTCTGGTGAAAATTGAAGAGCTGCTGGTGGCTGAAGGCATCATGGAAGAGGGCGAGTCTCTGTACTCGCCGACGAACATTATGCTGATGCACCACGTCACTGCCGCGCTGCGTGCCCATGCGCTGTTCACCCGCGATGTCGACTACATCGTGAAAGACGGTGAAGTTATCATCGTTGATGAGCACACTGGCCGTACCATGCAGGGACGTCGCTGGTCTGACGGTCTGCACCAGGCCGTTGAGGCCAAAGAAGGCGTTGATATTCAAAATGAAAACCAGACGCTGGCCTCTATTACCTTCCAGAACTACTTCCGTTTGTACGAGAAGCTGGCGGGGATGACCGGTACTGCAGATACCGAAGCATTTGAATTCAGCTCCATCTACAAACTGGATACCGTGGTCGTTCCAACCAACCGTCCAATGATCCGTAAGGATATGCCGGACCTGGTGTACATGACCGAAGCGGAAAAAATTCAGGCAATCATTGAAGATATTCGCGATCGTACCGCTAATGGCCAGCCGGTGCTGGTGGGGACAATCTCCATCGAGAAATCCGAAGTGGTTTCCAATGAGTTGACCAAAGCGGGCATCAAACACAACGTTCTGAACGCCAAATTCCACGCCAAAGAGGCGGATATCGTTGCGCAGGCGGGTTACCCGGCAGCGGTAACAATCGCCACCAACATGGCGGGTCGTGGTACCGACATTATGCTGGGTGGTAGCTGGCAGGCAGAGATTGCCGAGCTGGAAAACCCAACGCCGGAGCAGATTGCTCAGATTAAAGCGGACTGGCAGGTACGCCATGACGCGGTGCTGGCATCCGGTGGTTTGCATATCATTGGTACCGAACGTCACGAATCTCGTCGTATCGATAACCAGCTGCGCGGCCGTGCGGGTCGTCAGGGCGATGCCGGTTCTTCCCGCTTCTACCTGTCTATGGAAGATGCGCTGATGCGTATTTTCGCCTCCGACCGTGTTTCCGGCATGATGCGTAAACTGGGTATGAAACCTGGCGAAGCCATTGAACACCCGTGGGTCACTAAAGCGATTGCTAACGCTCAGCGTAAAGTGGAAAGCCGCAACTTCGATATTCGTAAGCAGCTGCTGGAATATGATGATGTGGCCAACGACCAGCGTCGTGCCATCTATACCCAGCGTAACGAACTGCTGGACGTGTCCGACGTGAGCGACACCATCAACAGCATTCGCGAAGACGTATTCAAAGCGACTATCGACGCGCATATTCCACCGCAGTCTCTGGAAGAAATGTGGGATATCGAAGGTCTGCAGGAACGCCTGAAAAACGACTTCGACCTCGAACTGCCAATCAAAGAGTGGCTGGACAAAGAGCCTGAGCTGCACGAAGAGACCCTGCGTGAACGTATTTTCGAAACCGCGCTGGACGTATACAAGCGTAAGGAAGAAGTCGTTGGCGCTGAGATGATGCGTCACTTCGAAAAAGGCGTGATGCTGCAAACGCTGGACTCCCTGTGGAAAGAGCACCTGGCGGCGATGGACTACCTGCGTCAGGGTATTCACCTGCGTGGTTACGCGCAGAAAGATCCGAAGCAGGAGTACAAGCGTGAATCCTTCGCCATGTTTGCGTCCATGCTGGAGTCACTGAAGTATGAAGTGATCAGCACCCTGAGCAAAGTTCAGGTACGCATGCCAGAAGAAGTGGAAGCAATGGAGCAACAGCGCCGTGAAGAAGCTGAGCGTCTGGCACAGATGCAACAGCTGAGCCACCAGACTGACGAGAGCGAAGCTGCTGCAGCGATCGCGGCCCAGACTGGCGATCGTAAAGTTGGCCGCAACGATCCGTGCCCGTGTGGTTCCGGTAAAAAATACAAGGCGTGCCACGGTCGTCTGAGCTAAATTCATAACAAAACAAAAAGGCGCAGAAATCTGCGCCTTTTTTATGGAAGTGACAATATGAAAATACTGCAAATTGCCGTCGGGATTATTCGCAACCCGCAAAACCAGTTCTTTATCACCCAGCGCGCCGCCGACGCCCATATGGCGAACAAATGGGAGTTTCCGGGCGGGAAAATCGAGTCAGGCGAAACGCCGGAACAGGCACTGATCCGTGAGCTTCAGGAAGAAGTGGGGATCACCCCGCTTGGCGCAACGCTGTTTGACAAGCTCGAATACCAGTTTCCCGATCGTCACATTACGCTTTGGTTCTGGCTGGTGGAAAACTGGGAGGGGGATCCCTGGGGCAAAGAGGGGCAACCGGGTAACTGGGTTGAACTGCAGGCAAGCGATGCCGACAAATTCCCGCCGGCAAATGAGCCTGTGATTACCCGGTTAGTGCAGGGCGTTTAATTTACTGCTGTTCTTCACTCCAGTCATCGCTGTCCGAAAGAGTGCCTTCACTCGGAATGCGTTTCTCTTCCGCCGCCCATTCGCCCAGGTCAATTAACTGACAGCGTTTACAGCAGAATGGGCGGTATGGGCTCACTTCGCCCCAGACAACACTTTTGCCACAGGTTGGGCAGTTTACGATGGTCACGTCAGACATTGGCACTCCTTAACAACAGGCCAGTTCAAAATCGAGGCGTTCCGGCACGGTGCCATTTTCACTGTCCAGCGGCATAAAGCGAATCGCAAAACGGCTCTTATGCCCGGAAATTTGCGGGTAAAGCTGCACGTCGAGCGAAAGGTTCAGTCGCAGCAGATCGGCATCGTCCCCGTTATCCTGGTAAAAACCGTTCAGGCTGGTCTGCTTGCGGAACGGCGCAGAGTTACGGATAAGATCGAGGATCAGCGATAACGTCCGGTGCATCGGCTCCAGGCTTTCCAGCCAGATATTCACCTGCGCATCACGCTGCGTTTGCGGCATGTGCAGCCACATATGAAGCGTCGGCAGGTCAAAGCTGCAGCATCCACCGGGAATACTCAGGCGCTGCCGTACCAGGGCAATCAAGCGATCTTCACGCAAAAACTGACCAACGCGAGGGGCAGCCATTAACGTGCTGCTACTGCTTTTTAACTGCTGACGCAGGGAATCGATACGGCTTTGATCAACACCCGGGACTTCCGCCCATGCCTGCAGTTTACGCTGCTGACGCTCGAGTTCTTTCAGTAATTCGGTGCGAACATCTCCACGCTCAATCACATCCAGCAGGTCGCCCACATTGCGGAAGAAGTGCAACGCAGTGGCGTGATCGTTGACAGGCAGGTGTTGCGAGAGTTGTTGAATAAGAAATTCGATACGCAGCCAGGTACGCATTTTTTCGTTAAGCGGATGCTCAAAAAGGATGTGAGTCGACATTATGGTTTTTCCTGTGCAACGGCCTGCGCGGCGAAGGTCAAATACTGCGCGTGCAGACGGGCAACATCCGATGCAATGGCATCTGGTGCGCCGTTATTATCAATAACATCATCCGCAACGGCCAGGCGCTGATCGCGCGTGGCCTGAGCGGCAAGAATTTGTTCGGCATGTTCGCGCGAGACGCGATCGCGCGTCATGGTTCGCTGGATTTGCGTTTCGGGAAGGACATCAATGACCAGAACCCGATCGGCTTTCTTCTGCAGCTGATTTTCTACCAGCAACGGAACTACCCACAGCACATACGGTGAGCGGGCGGCGGCAATCTGACGCTGGGTTTCCTGGTGGATAATGGGGTGGAGCAGGGCATTAAGCCAGACCTTTTCCGCAGAATCGGAAAAAATGCATTCGCGAAGCTGCCGGCGATTTAGCGTGCCGTCCGCATTGATGATGGCCGGGCCAAAATGTTCTTCAATGGCCTTTAACGCGGGTGTATTCGGTTCTACCACCTGACGGGCAATGATATCGGCATCGATAATCGCGATACCCAGGCGAGCGAAAGCGTCCGCAACGGTACTTTTGCCACTACCGATGCCGCCGGTTAATGCGACGGTATACCCCATTAAATCAAATCCTGGGAATTATTCATTATTAAAATCAGTTGGTTGAAATTCAAACGTGTGCCAGCCAATGTTTAGCTCTCTTTACCGGCTTTTTACCAGGTAAATTTATAGGATTGTAGCGTAAAAAAAGAGAATTTCGCAGTCTTGCGGAGCAGGTATTAGTGCGTATGATAACGTCACTGGAGTTGTGCTTTTAACATATTTGCCTCTAACCCCAGGAATCCGCACATGCGTATCGAAGAAGATCTGAAGTTAGGTTTCAAAGACGTTCTTATCCGCCCTAAACGCTCTACACTGAAAAGTCGCTCAGACGTTGAACTCGAACGTCAATTCACCTTTAAACATTCCGGTCAGACCTGGTCTGGCGTGCCGATCATCGCTGCCAATATGGATACCGTGGGAACCTTCGAGATGGCAACCGCGCTGGCACAGTTCGACATCCTCACGGCAGTTCACAAACACTACAGCCCTGAAGAGTGGAACGCCTTTGTGGCATCCGCTTCTGCTGAGGTCGTGAAGCATGTGATGGTCTCTACCGGAACCTCAGATGCCGATTTCGAAAAGACCAAACAAATCCTCAAGAGTAACCCCGCGCTGAACTTCGTCTGTATTGATGTAGCGAATGGTTATTCCGAACACTTCGTGCAGTTCGTGAGCAAGGCGCGTGAAGCCTGGCCGAACAAAACCATCATTGCGGGTAACGTAGTGACCGGCGAGATGTGTGAGGAGCTGATCCTCTCTGGCGCAGATATCGTCAAAGTGGGCATTGGCCCGGGTTCCGTGTGCACCACGCGTGTCAAAACCGGTGTCGGTTATCCGCAGCTTTCTGCGGTTATTGAATGTGCCGATGCTGCGCACGGCCTGGGCGGCCAGATCATCAGTGACGGCGGTTGTACTACCCCGGGTGATGTCGCGAAAGCTTTCGGCGGCGGCGCAGACTTCGTGATGCTTGGCGGTATGCTGGCAGGTCACGAAGAGAGTGGCGGTACCGTGGTGGAAGAGAACGGTGAGAAATTTATGCTGTTCTACGGTATGAGCTCTGAATCGGCGATGACCCGTCACGTGGGTGGCGTTGCAAAATACCGTGCGGCAGAAGGCAAAACCGTGAAGCTGCCGCTGCGCGGTCCGGTTGAGAATACCGCACGTGACATTCTTGGTGGCCTGCGTTCGGCCTGCACCTATGTGGGGGCATCCCGCCTGAAAGAGTTGACGAAACGCACGACCTTTATTCGCGTTCAGGAACAGGAAAACCGCGTTTTCAACAGTCTGTAATCGCGTAAGCTGGCGCACATCCGTGTGCCAGCGTTATCCCGCACTCATCGCATCCCCGAGATGGAAGATAGGCAGATACATTGCCACCACCAGCGTGCCGATAATCACACCCGTTACAATCAGCAGCACAGGCTCCAGCACGGCAGCCAGGTTATCTGCTGACTGAAAGGTTTGCTCCGTGTGGTGACGCGCCAGGTTTACCAGCATGATGTCGAGCGCACCTGACGTTTCGCCGGTTCGCAATAGCTGAATACACAGCGGAGTAAAAACCGCCGCCTTTTGAAAGGATGCCCAAAGGGGATAACCCTTTTCAATGTCTTCCCGGATGGCGCGGAGTATCCCCTGCCAGTACCTGCTCTCAACCGTCTCTTCTGCACTCTCCAGACCCTTTAAAAAAGCGATGCCCGCCTGCTGCGTGAGCGACAGCACGGTAAAAATTTGCCCCAGCTTTTGTCCTTTAGCCAGCGCGCCCATGACGGGGATATGCAGCAGTACGTGTTGCCAGCGTGGATCCTGCCGCCAAGCCCAGGCGATGCTCACAGGAAGGAGTAGCCCCGCGAACAGCGCGAGGGCATAGGACTGTATAAACGTTGCCATTCCCATGACTATTTGTGTCAGCATCGGGAGCGGGGTATTAAACGTTTTGTAGATGGCGGCGAATTCGGGCAAGACCAGAGTGACCATGGCCAGCACCACGAGTACCGCCAGAGCCAGGATTACCATCGGGTAACGCAGTGCCTTTTTCACTTTCGCACTGAGTTGCTGCTGTGATTTTTGTTGCTGGGCAAGCTCACGGCAGCACGTCTCCAGCTTCCCGGTTAGCTCGCCGGTCTTCACCATCGACACATACAGTGGGCTAAATACCGCGGGCCAGCGCTTCAGCGCCTCAGAAAAAGGGCATCCTTCACTCAGCTCATCGGCAAGGCTTTGCAGGAGTGCCTGCCAGGGCGTTATCGGATGCTGATCCGCCAGCATCTGCAGGCTGTCAGACAATGTCAGGCCCGCCTGCAAAAGCGTGGCGAGCTGGTGAAATACCTCGTAGCGGTGATGTGGTCGCCAGCGATACCTCTGCGTGCAGCGGGTGATTGTCAGAGGATGCAGCGCTTTGCGCATCAGCCTGTCGAAAGCCGCATTGCGGTCAGTTGCCCACAGAGCCCCGCTTCGGGGCTCTCCTTCAACGGATAGCGCACGCCAGCGCCAGAGGTGATTAGCAGCCATCGGGCATTCCCAGGATACGCAGCAACTCTTCGAGCGTGGTCAGTCCCTGTTCAACAGCCATACAGCCATGTTCGAAAAGGGATGTCATTCCTGCCTGACGGGCGCTGGCCTCTATCACCTCTGACCCCGCTCCGCTGGCAATGGCCTGCCGGAGTGTCTGGTCAATGACGAGCACTTCAAAAATGGCGACGCGACCATAAAAACCGTGATAACAGCGCTCACAGCCGGTGGGTTGCCAGCGCGGTAGCGGCCGGGGCCAAACGGAGCGAGGCAGTTCTGCCCGCTTGTCGGTTTCCTGGCGGCAATGGGGGCATAAACGGCGCACCAGCCGCTGGGCGATGACCAGCGAGAGGGCGGAAGAGATCATCCATCGCGCCACCCCCATCTGCTGCAGGCGGATCAGGGTTTCCGCCGTCGAGTTGGTGTGTAGCGTCGACAACACCAGATGCCCGGTTTGTGCGGCATTAATGGCAATCTCTGCCGTTTCGCCATCACGAATTTCGCCGACCATAATGATGTCAGGATCCTGACGTAGCAGCGCTCTCAGCACCGTCTGGAAGGTGAGGCCCGCACGCGGGTTTATCTGCGTCTGGTTTAATCCTGCAAGCGGGATCTCTATCGGGTCTTCCACGCTGCAGATGTTCACATCCGGCGTGTTTCGAGCCTGCAGCGCGCTGTACAGCGTCACGGTTTTACCGCTGCCGGTGGGGCCGGTAACCAGAATCAGCCCCTGCGGCTGGTGGAGCACTTCGCTAAAGCCGGCCAGCTGTTTAGCATTCATCCCCAACGTTTCTGGCTCAAGAGATTGCTGAACCTGACGCAGCAGGCGCAGTACAATTTTTTCACCCCCGCTGCAGGGAAGTGTGGCGATGCGAAATGAGACCGGCTCGTTTGCCAGCTCAATCGTAAACTGACCGTCCTGCGGTAAACGGCGTTCCGCAATATCGAGGTTACCCAGCACTTTTAACCGGGCGCTGAGCATGGTGGCCAGCGCGGCTGAAAGTGGGGGCTGCGGGCAAAGCACGCCGTCGATGCGCAGGCGAATATGGCAAGTCTGCTCCATCGGTTCAATATGAATATCAGAAGCGCGTTGGTTAATCGCCTGCTGCAGCGTGTGGTTAAGAATATCCACCGCTGAGTGTGTCGGCGTAACGACGGGCAGATGCGTTTGTGTGGTTAACTGCCGGTGTTTTTCCATGCGCTCGGTGCTCCAGCACTCGATATCAATCCGTTTCTGGGTAGCGAAACGCAGGGCTTCCATCAGTTCAGGGCCGGGGTTTCCCACGACGGCAATGCTAATCATGTCGCTATCGCTGCTCAGCAGAAGGGCATGGTGACGCAGACAAAGTGCGACAAGCTGATCGGTATTCATCATCCGCTCCTCAGTGGGTGTCGAAGCGGAAAACGTCTTCACAGGCCTGCTTGAGTGCGCTGTCGGTACCGATGTTGCAGTTACGCGTCCACCCCGTCATGCCGTTGCCATCATTCCATTGTGGCGTCATGACCACCTCCAGCCCGTTAAGGCTCTCCTGGCCGGTTAAGGTCACGACGCCTTTCGCCACGTTCATGCCTGAAACGTAGCGGGTAGTGGTGGGGGACGGGATGCCATTACTGCCTCCGTCACAGCTCTCCACGCCGCCGTGATCCAGGGCGCAAAGCTCAATGGCGGTACGGTAGGGAATGAAGGTTTGCAGCATATCGGTCAATGCTGCTTTTCGCAGGTAGTTCTGGTACGCGGGGACGCCGATGGCGCTCAGAATGGCAATAATGCCGATCACCACCATCAGCTCAATGAGTGTGAATCCTTGTTGTCTGTCCATGTCTGCTCCTTACGTTAAGTAGGGCTACTCTGGCAGTGAGACAGCGCAGAAACGAGGGGCAAAAAAAAGAACGTGAAGGGGCTTTCAGGGAATTCGTGGCGTGTTGCAGGGTAGGGCAATGGTTTTGCGAGCGGGAGTGAATTTCCCCTCTCCGCAACGAGAGGGGAGGGACATTATTTGAAGCGCATCGAGAGGTCGAGGGCGCGAACGTGCTTGGTCAGCGCCCCAACGGAGATGAAATCAACGCCGGTCTCGGCGAATTCACGGATCGTATCAAACGTCACGTTGCCGGATACTTCAAGCTGGGCTTTGCCGTTAGTCAGTTTTACCGCCTCGCGCATCTGCTCGGTTTCGAAGTTATCAAGCATGATGATATCGGCGCCGGCCTTGATAGCCTGCTCCAGCTCCTCCAGGTTTTCGACTTCCACTTCGACGGGCACATCCGGATGCAGCCAGAAGGCTTTTTCGACCGCCTGACGCACGGATCCTGAGGCAATGATATGGTTCTCTTTAATCAGGAACGCGTCAGACAACCCCAGACGATGGTTTGCACCGCCGCCACAGAGCACCGCGTATTTCAACGCAGTGCGCAGACCTGGTAGCGTTTTGCGGGTATCCAGCAACTGCGTGCGGGTACCCGCCAGCAGGTCAACGTAGCGACGCACTTCGCTTGCCACGCCGGACAACGTCTGCACGAAATTCAGCGCGGTTCGTTCGCCGGTCAGCAGTACGCGGGAAGGTCCATCAAGTTCGAACAGCGGCTGATTTGCCGTAATTGCATCACCGTCGTCGACATACCAGGTGATCTGCACCTCATCGCCTGCCAGTTGGGTAAAGACCTCTTCAACCCAACGCTTACCGCAAAAAATGCCCTCTTCGCGCGTAATAATGACCGCATGTGAGCGAGTCTCTTTTGGCAATAATTGTGCGGTAATATCCCTGTCGGCGCTGACGTCACCGCCCAGATCTTCTTTCAGGGCATGGGCAACACTTGCCGGAATATCCATACTAATACGTTCCAGAAGCGCTTCACGTCGGTTGTCGGGGTTGTAACGGCGAGGCGGCATGATAAAACTCCAAATTGGTAACGAATCATAATATTGAAACATGCTACTCTGAACCGAGTAACAGCACCATACATAAGGAGTTCCAGCATGTTGTTAGAAAACGGATGGCTGGTGGATGCGCGGCATGTGCCCTCGCCGCACCACGACCGCCGCCCGGAGGATGAAAAGCCCACACTGCTGGTTGTTCATAATATCAGTCTCCCGCCGGGTGAGTTTGGCGGCCCGTGGAGCGACGCGTTATTCACGGGGACCCTGGATCCTGATGCCCATCCTTTCTTTGCTGAGATTGCGCATCTGCGCGTGTCGGCTCACTGTCTGATCCGTCGCGACGGTGAAGTGGTTCAGTACGTCCCTTTTGATAAACGCGCCTGGCATGCCGGCGTGTCGATGTACCAGGGACGCGACCGCTGCAATGATTTTTCCATCGGGATTGAGCTGGAAGGCACTGACACCACCCCCTACACCGATTCACAGTATCAACAGTTGGTGGCTGTAACCCAAACGCTGATCGGGCTCTATCCCGCGATAGCCGGGAATATTACGGGACACAGCGATATTGCTCCGGCGAGAAAAACCGATCCCGGCCCGGCTTTTGACTGGCCCCGGTTTCGCGCCTTGCTTACCGCGTCGTCAGAATAAGGAGATAACATGACGTTGTTTACCATGCTGCTGGTTATCATCGCTGAACGCCTGTTCAAACTCGGTGAGCACTGGCATCTGGATCACCGGCTGGAGGTGCTTTTCCGCCGGATTAAACATTTTTCCATGCTGCGCACGCTGCTGATGACCGCTGGCGTGATGGTTATAACATTTTTACTGCTGCGTTCGCTTTACGGCCTCTTTTTCAACGTGCCGCTGCTGGTGGTGTGGATCCTGCTCGGCGTGCTCTGTATTGGCGCGGGCAAGGTGCGTATGCACTACCACGCCTATCTGAAAGCCGCATCCCGTGACGATGCCCATGCGCGGGGCGCCATGGCGAGCGAGCTGACGATGATCCACGGCGTGCCGCCGGATTGCGATGAGCGTGAATTTTTGCGCGAACTGCAAAATGCGCTGCTGTGGATCAACTTCCGTTACTACCTGGCACCGCTGTTCTGGTTTGTGGTGGGCGGTCCGTGGGGGCCGGTACTGCTGATGGGCTATGCGTTTCTGCGCGCCTGGCAGACCTGGCTTGCCCGTTACCTTACCCCGCATGAACGTTTATTGTCGGGAATCGATGCCATTCTGCATGTGCTGGACTGGCTCCCGGTACGTCTGGTGGGCGTCGTTTATGCGTTAATTGGCCACGGTGAAAAAGCGCTGCCAGCATGGTTTGCTTCGCTTGCCGACCGCCACACGTCTCAGTATCAGGTATTAACACGTCTGGCGCAGTTCTCGCTGGCGCGTGAGCCGCATACCGACAAGATTGAAACGCCGAAAGCGGCTGTCTCCATGGCGAAGAAAACGTCGTTTGTGGTGGTCGTGGTCGTGGCGTTGCTGACCATTTACGGCACGCTGGTCTAAGCCAGCGCGCCGTACCGGTCAGAGCGTATCAGCAGGCGGGATGCCAAAGTCAGGCATCCCGTTTTCGTCCCAGCGCACGCATTTAAGACGCGTGTGACGATTCGGGTCATAGAGCGGGTCGCCTTCAATCTCGGTGTAGTTTCGCGCGTGGTAGACCAGCACGTCCTCTCCCTCCGGCGTTTGTGTGAAACTGTTATGCCCGGGTCCAAACTGACGATTCTCGACGCTGGTTCGGAAAACCGGACGCGATGCTTTATGCCAGTTCGCCGGATTTTGCGGATCGGCAGTCATATCTATCCACAGTAACCCCATGCAATAGTTCTCATCCGTGGCGCTGGCGGAGTAGCTGATAAACAGCTTATCTTCGTGAAACAGCACTGCCGGACCTTCGTTGACCCAAAATCCGCGGCATTCCCAGTCATACTCCGGTTTACTGAGCATCACCGGCTCGCCTTTGAGCGTCCACGGATTCGCCATTTCGCACAGATAGAGGTTGGAGTTTCCGGAGATATCCGGGGCTTTTTGTGCCCACAAATACCAGCGTTTTCCCTGATGGGCGAACGTGGTGGCGTCCAGTGCGAAGGTGTCGAACGGGGTGGTAATCTGGCCTTTCTCGATCCACGTCCCGGTGAGGGGATCGGGGTCCGCACACTCCAGCGCAAACATACGGTGCTGGAACATCCCGAGGCTGTCCAGCGCCTGGGTATGGGTGGCGGCAAAATAGATATACCACTTACCGTCAATGTGGTGCAGTTCCGGTGCCCAGATCAACTGGCTCATCGGCCCGGTCTCCGGTTTACGCCAGACCACGACCTCTTCGGCATCGCGTAGTCCTTCCAGCGAGTCGGCGCGACGGATCTCGAGCCTGTCGTACTGCGGCACGGAGGCGATAAAGTAGTACAGACCCTCGTGGTGCAGAATGTAGGGGTCGGCACGTTGTTCAATAAACGGGTTTGGCCAGGTGTGCATTCGGCTTTCCTTATTTCGTCTCAGCGGCTTTGAGTTCCTGATAATTATTCAGCTCGCGATAATTGTTGCGACGCTTCTCGAGGTCTTCCTGGATCTGCTTCATCGTTTCGCGGTCAACCTTCAGCAGACGTACCACGCCTGCGGTAATGAGATACCCGACGCCCGGAATCACGGTAAACAGCAATACAATACCGTTGATGGCATCCGGACTTTGCGCTTTCGCCCCCGCGTCATAACCGTACCAGGAGAGCAGGAAACCAACCATCGCACCGGCAATCGCCAGCCCCAGTTTGAGGAAGAAGATGTTACCGGAGAAGCTGATCCCGGTGATGCGCTTACCGGTTTTCCACTCACCGTAGTCATCGACGTCGGCCATCAGCGACCAGTGCAGCGGAGACGGGATCTGGTGCAGGATGTTCAGCAGGAAGTAGAGCACCACAATGGTGACCGTGGCTTTCGGATCGAAGAAATAGAAGGCGCAGGAGAAAATCGCCAGCACGATGTTGGTCCAGAAGAACACTTTCAGCTTACACCAGCGGTCGGTGAGGACTTTCGCCAGCATACTGCCGAGCATCATGCCAACCACGCCCAGGCTGATAAACAGCGTGGCGAAATGGGTACTCTGGCCCATAACCCAGGTCACGTAGTACATCGTGGCCGCCATGCGGATAAAGCCCGGGCACACGTTGCACAGGGTCAGCAGCAGAATGCGCACCCACTGGTCGTTCTTCCACACGTCTTTCAGGTCGTTTTTCAGCTCGTCATGAGTCTGTACCGCCGGGCGTACACGCTCGCGAACGGTATAGAAGCAGAACAGAAACATACCGGTACCAATCAGCGCCAGCACGGTCATTGCCATCTGGTAGCCTTTGGCTTTGTTGTCGCCACCAAACCAGTCGGCCATCGGTAACAGCGTCAGCGACAGCAGCAGCGTGGCGATACCTACCAGCACAAAGCGATAGGACTGGCAGGCAACACGTTCCTGCGGATCGTTGGTAATCACGCCGCCTAACGAGCAGTAGGGAATGTTGATTGCCGTATAGGTTAAAGAGAGCAGGAAATAGGTGACGAAGGCATAGATAACTTTGCTGTTGTAGCTCCACTCTGGTGTAGTGAACATCAGGATGCTGAACAGCGCATAGGGAAAGGCAATCCACAGCAGCCATGGACGAAACCGGCCATATTTACTGCGGGTACGGTCGGCGATGGCCCCCATAATCGGATCCGTTACGGCATCAATTACGCGGACAGACAGCAGCAGTACGCCGACCAGTGCAGGCGCCAGACCAAAAATATCGGTATAAAAATAATTAACAAACAACATGATGGCGCCAAAGATGATATTGCAACCTGCATCGCCCATCCCATAGCCGATCTTCTCTTTTACTGACAGTTTAGCGTTATCCATAGACTGCTCTCCGGGTTACGGTATGGAGAGAATTATTTGCTGGCAAACGAATATATGCGTTGCAGTATCAGGGCGGTGATATGGATAAATGCGCTGTTGGCGTGAAACTGTGAGGGAGGTAACAACACGCGGTACCTGCAAAACGCAGATACCGCGGGGGAGACTTAGTGAGCTTTCAGGGCGTTGCGGCTTTTCTGGCTAAACAGATAGCCGATGCCAAGAACGGCAACCCAGACTGGGATCAGGTACACCGAGATTGCCATACCTGGGGTCAGCAGCATGATGACCAGCACTCCTGCCATAAACAGCAGGCAGATCCAGTTGCCCAGCGGATAGAGCAGGGCAGGGAAGCGAGTCTTCACGCCCTGCTGATGCTTGGCACGGCGGAACTTGATGTGTGCCAGGCTGATCATCGCCCAGTTGATAACCAGGGCAGAGACCACCAGCGCCATCAGCAGGCCAAACGCCGATTCCGGTGCCAGATAGTTAATCAGGACACACAGCGCCGTTACGATCGCCGAAACGATGATGGTGTTCACCGGAACGCCACGCTTGTCGACGTTGAGCAGCATCTTCGGCGCGTTACCCTGCTGGGCCAGGCCGAACAGCATACGGCTGTTGCAGTATACGCAGCTGTTATAGACCGACAGCGCCGCCGTCAGCACCACGATGTTGAGCGCATTCGCCACGACGGTATCGCCCAGCTCGTGGAAAATCAGGACAAACGGGCTGGTGTCGGCAGTAACGCGCGTCCACGGCAGCAGAGAGAGCAGAACGGCCAGTGAGCCCACATAGAAAATCAGAATACGGTAGATAACCTGGTTGGTCGCTTTCGGGATGCTCTGTTCCGGGTTGTCGGCTTCAGCTGCGGTGATGCCGACCAGCTCCAGACCGCCGAAGGAGAACATAATGATTGCCATCATCATCACGAGGCCCGTCATGCCGTGAGGCAGGAAGCCGCCCTGTTCCCAGAGGTTGCGTACCGTGGCCTGCGGGCCACCGTTGCCGCTAAACAGCAGCCAGCCGCCAAAGATGATCATCGCCACGACGGCAACCACTTTGATGATGGCAAACCAGAACTCCATCTCACCGAAGACTTTAACGTTGGTGAGGTTGATGGCGTTAATAATGACGAAGAAGGCCGCAGCAGAAGCCCAGGTGGGGATCTCCGGATACCAGAATTGAATGTATTTCCCGACGGCGGTCAGTTCAGCCATGGCAACCAGAACGTACAACACCCAGTAGTTCCAGCCTGACGCGAAGCCGGCGAAACTGCCCCAGTACTTATAGGCAAAGTGGCTGAAAGAGCCCGCAACCGGCTCTTCAACGACCATTTCACCTAACTGGCGCATAATCAGAAAAGCGATAAAACCGGCAATGGCGTAACCCAAAATAATGCCGGGACCGGCAGACTGGATAACGGATGCACTTCCCAGAAACAGTCCAGTGCCAATAGCACCGCCCAGTGCGATTAGCTGTATATGGCGGTTCTTCAGACCGCGCTTTAGCTGATCGCCGTGCTGTTGAGCTTCCATTTGAAACCTCGTGTGTGGTTGTTATGTTCACGCGACGCGTGTGTAATTATGAATATCCGTTTTCTGTATTTATTTCTTTACAGTCAATGAGACCGAAAAAAGCGGAGATGTCTTCCGTAAGCGCCAGAATAGTGGTAAGCGCTAGCGAATGCACCTGCTTTATGACGGGGCGATGACGAGTTGAATAAAAAGAAAGCATTTGTAAATCACCCCGCTAACCCTTCATACCCCAACCTATAGAATAGAAATGCTCCGTAAGTGGGCAAAATTTCATATTTTGCGTTGTTGAATCGCTTCAGATTGCAAAAACCCTCGTTTCATTAAGGTTAAAACTCCCACTAAGGGAGTAACTAACTCATTTGTGCGAAGTTACATTTCTGAAACGTTATTTCTGTAAGGTTGTTAAAATGTGCAGGGTTTACTGATTTCAATCAAAACCAATATGGACAGAAGGTGAATACTTTGTTACTTTAGCGATACGAACTTGAAATTGGTAAGACCAATTGACTCCGGGCAAAAAGGCGTAAGACAGGGAATATGGCCTACAGCAAAATTCGCCAACCAAAACTATCTGATGTGATTGAGCAGCAGCTGGAGTTTTTAATCCTCGAAGGGACACTGCGCCCGGGTGAGAAACTTCCGCCAGAACGCGAGCTGGCAAAACAGTTCGACGTTTCACGTCCCTCTCTGCGTGAGGCGATTCAACGTCTCGAAGCAAAGGGCTTGCTGCTTCGTCGCCAGGGCGGCGGAACCTTTGTGCAAAACAGCCTGTGGCAGAGCTTCAGCGATCCGCTGGTAGAACTTCTCTCTGACCACCCAGAATCCCAGTTTGATCTGCTTGAGACCCGTCACGCGCTAGAAGGTATCGCGGCCTATTACGCCGCACTTCGTAGCACTGATGAAGATCGCGTGCGTATCCGCGAACTTCATCAGGCCATTGAACGGGCACAGCAATCCGGCGATTTAGACGCCGAGTCCAATGCCGTTGTCCAGTATCAAATCGCCGTCACCGAAGCTGCACACAATGTTGTGCTCCTCCATCTGCTACGCTGCATGGAGCCGATGCTGGCCCAGAACGTTCGTCAGAATTTTGAATTGTTGTATGCCCGTCGGGACATGCTCCCATTGGTAAGCAACCATCGCACCCGAGTATTCGAGGCGATAATGGCCGGGGAACCGGAGCAGGCGCGCGAAGCGTCGCACCGACATCTGGCTTTCATTGAGGAAATCTTGCTGGACCGCAGCCGTGAACAATCGCGTCGCGAACGTTCATTACGCCGCATACAGCAACGAAAGGATTAAGCGCCAGGGTTTTTTAGAGCGCGGCAACTAAACGCAGAACCTGTCTTATTGTGTTCTTGCCCAAGAGCACAATGGGACAGGTTCCAGACAAATCAACGTATTAGATAGATAAGGAATACCCCCATGTCAGAACGTCTCCAAAATGACGTGGATCCGATCGAAACTCGCGACTGGCTACAGGCGATCGAATCGGTCATCCGTGAAGAAGGTGTTGAGCGTGCTCAGTATCTGATTGATCAGCTGCTTTCTGAAGCCCGCAAAGGCGGTGTGAAGGTTGCTTCAGGTGCAGGGGCTAGCAACTACGTAAACACGATTGCCGTTGAAGACGAACCGGAATACCCGGGCAATCTGGATCTGGAACGCCGTATCCGTTCTGCAATCCGCTGGAACGCCATCATGACCGTTCTGCGCGCGTCCAAGAAAGACCTGGAGCTGGGTGGCCACATGGCGTCCTTCCAGTCTTCTGCGACCGTTTACGAAGTGTGTTTCAACCACTTCTTCCGTGCAGCTAACGAGAAAGACGGCGGCGATCTGGTGTACTTCCAGGGCCACATCTCTCCGGGCATCTATGCACGTGCATTCCTGGAAGGTCGTCTGACTGAAGAGCAGATGAACAACTTCCGTCAGGAAGTTCACGGTAAAGGTCTGTCTTCTTACCCACACCCTAAACTGATGCCAGAATTCTGGCAGTTCCCGACAGTATCCATGGGTCTGGGCCCAATCGGTGCTATCTATCAGGCTAAATTCCTGAAATATCTGGAACACCGTGGTCTGAAAGACACCTCTGAACAGACCGTCTACGCCTTCCTGGGCGATGGCGAGATGGATGAGCCAGAATCGAAAGGCGCAATCACCATTGCGACCCGTGAGAAACTGGACAACCTGTGCTTCATCATCAACTGTAACCTGCAGCGTCTGGATGGTCCGGTAACCGGTAACGGCAAGATCATCAACGAACTGGAAGGCATCTTCGCAGGTGCTGGCTGGAACGTGATCAAAGTGATGTGGGGTTCCCGTTGGGACGAACTGCTGCGTAAAGACACCAGCGGTAAACTGATCCAGCTGATGAACGAAACCGTTGACGGTGACTACCAGACCTTCAAATCCAAAGACGGTGCCTACGTTCGTGAGCACTTCTTCGGTAAATATCCTGAAACCGCAGCACTGGTTGCAGACTGGACTGACGAACAGATCTGGGCTCTGAACCGTGGCGGCCACGATCCGAAGAAAATTTACGCTGCACTGAAAAAAGCGCGTGAAACCAAAGGTAAAGCGACTGTAATCCTGGCCCATACCATCAAAGGTTACGGCATGGGTGATACCGCAGAAGGTAAAAACATCGCTCACCAGGTTAAGAAAATGAACATGGACGGCGTGCGTTATATCCGCGACCGTTTCAACGTTCCAGTGACCGATGAGCAGGTAGAAAACCTGTCTTACATCACCTTCCCTGAAGGTTCTGAAGAGCATAAGTACCTGCACGAACGTCGTCAGGCGCTGAAAGGCTACCTGCCAGCTCGTCAGCCTAACTTCACCGAGAAGCTGGAACTGCCAGCGCTGGAAGATTTCTCTCAGCTGCTGGAAGAGCAGAACAAAGAGATCTCTACCACTATCGCTTTCGTTCGTGCCCTGAACGTGATGCTGAAGAACAAGTCGATCAAAGATCGTCTGGTTCCAATCATTGCCGACGAAGCGCGTACTTTCGGTATGGAAGGTCTGTTCCGTCAGATCGGTATTTACAGCCCGAACGGCCAGCAGTACACCCCGCAGGACCGTGAGCAGGTTGCTTACTACAAAGAAGACGAGAAAGGTCAGATCCTGCAGGAAGGTATCAACGAGCTGGGCGCAGGCGCATCCTGGCTGGCTGCTGCGACCTCTTACAGCACCAACAACCTGCCGATGATCCCGTTCTACATTTACTACTCCATGTTCGGGTTCCAGCGTATCGGTGACCTGTGCTGGCAGGCAGGCGACCAGCAGGCTCGTGGCTTCCTGATCGGTGGTACTTCTGGTCGTACGACCCTGAACGGTGAAGGTCTGCAGCACGAAGATGGTCACAGCCATATTCAGTCTCTGACTATCCCTAACTGTATCTCTTACGACCCGTCTTACGCGTACGAAGTGGCAGTCATCATGCATGACGGTCTGCAGCGCATGTACGGTGAAGCGCAAGAGAACATTTACTACTACATCACCACGCTGAACGAAAACTACCACATGCCGGCCATGCCAGCAGGTGCCGAGGAAGGTATCCGTAAAGGTATCTACAAACTCGAAACCGTTGCAGGTAGCAAAGGTAAAGTTCAGCTGCTGGGCTCCGGTTCTATCCTGCGTCACGTACGTGAAGCGGCACAGATCCTGGCGAACGACTACGGCGTTGGCTCTGACGTGTACAGCGTAACGTCCTTCACTGAACTGGCGCGTGATGGCCAGGATTGTGAGCGCTGGAACATGCTGCACCCAATGGAAACGCCACGCGTTCCATACATCGCTCAGGTGATGAACGACGCGCCTGCGGTTGCGTCTACTGACTATATGAAACTGTTCGCTGAGCAGGTTCGTACTTACGTACCGGCTGATGATTACCGCGTACTGGGTACTGACGGCTTCGGTCGTTCTGACAGCCGCGAAAACCTGCGTCACCACTTCGAAGTGGATGCATCTTACGTGGTTGTAGCAGCACTGGGCGAACTGGCTAAACGTGGCGAAATCGATAAGAAAGTGGTTGCGGACGCAATCACCAAATTCAACATCGATGCAGATAAAGTTAACCCGCGTCTGGCGTAAGAGGTAAAAGAAGAATGGCTATCGAAATCAAAGTACCGGACATCGGGGCTGATGAAGTTGAAATCACCGAGATCCTGGTCAAAGTGGGCGACAAAGTTGAAGCTGAACAGTCGCTGATCACTGTAGAAGGCGATAAAGCCTCTATGGAAGTTCCGTCTCCTCAGGCTGGCATCGTTAAAGAGATCAAAGTCTCTGTTGGCGATAAAACCGAGACTGGCAAACTGATCATGATTTTCGATTCCGCCGACGGTGCAGCAGCTGCTGCACCTGCGCAGGAAGAGAAGAAAGAAGCTGCTCCTGCGGCCGCTGCACCAGCAGCCGCTGCGGCAAAAGAAGTCAACGTGCCTGACATCGGCGGTGACGAAGTTGAAGTCACTGAAATCCTAGTGAAAGTGGGCGATACCGTTACGGCTGAGCAGTCCCTGATCACCGTAGAAGGCGACAAAGCCTCTATGGAAGTGCCGGCGCCATTCGCGGGTACGGTTAAAGAGATCAAGATCAACACCGGTGACAAAGTTTCTACCGGCTCTCTGATCATGATCTTCGAAGTGGCAGGTGCTGCACCTGCTGCCGCGCCTGCTCAGGCTGCTGCGCCAGCGCCGGCCGCTGCACCTGCTGCTGGCGGTGCGAAAGATGTCAACGTACCTGACATCGGTGGTGACGAAGTTGAAGTCACCGAAGTGATGGTAAAAGTGGGCGACAAAGTTGCTGCTGAACAGTCACTGATCACCGTTGAAGGCGACAAAGCGTCTATGGAAGTACCCGCGCCATTCGCGGGTACCGTTAAAGAGATCAAAATCAGCACCGGCGACAAAGTGTCTACGGGCTCTCTGATCATGGTCTTCGAAGTGGAAGGCGCTGCGCCAGCTGCCGCTGCTGCACCAGCTCCTGCCGCTGCACCGGCTCAGGCGGCTAAACCTGCTGCTGCCCCTGCTGCAAAAGCAGAAGGTAAATCTGAGTTCGCTGAGAACGACGCTTACGTTCACGCTACGCCACTGATTCGTCGCCTGGCGCGCGAATTCGGTGTAAACCTGGCGAAAGTGAAAGGGACTGGCCGTAAAGGTCGTATCCTGCGCGAAGACGTTCAGGCCTATGTGAAAGACGCGGTGAAACGCGCTGAAGCTGCCCCTGCTGCTGCAGCTGGCGGCGGTATCCCGGGCATGCTGCCATGGCCGAAAGTGGACTTCAGCAAGTTCGGTGAAATCGAAGAAGTGGAACTGGGTCGTATCCAGAAAATCTCTGGTGCCAACCTGAGCCGTAACTGGGTGATGATCCCGCACGTTACGCACTTCGACAAAACGGATATCACCGATCTGGAAGCGTTCCGTAAACAGCAGAATGCCGAAGCTGAGAAGCGTAAACTGGACGTGAAATTCACCCCAGTCGTCTTCATCATGAAAGCCGTTGCTGCGGCGCTTGAGCAGATGCCACGCTTCAACAGCTCCCTGTCCGAAGATGGCCAGAAGCTGACGCTGAAGAAATACATCAACATCGGTGTTGCGGTTGATACGCCAAATGGTCTGGTTGTTCCGGTCTTTAAAGACGTGAACAAGAAGAGCATCACTGAGCTGTCCCGTGAACTGACCACCATCTCCAAAAAAGCGCGTGATGGTAAGCTGACTGCCGGCGAAATGCAGGGCGGCTGCTTCACTATCTCCAGCATCGGCGGCCTGGGTACTACCCACTTCGCACCGATTGTTAACGCGCCGGAAGTGGCTATCCTCGGTGTGTCCAAGTCCGCGATGGAACCGGTATGGAATGGCAAAGAGTTCGTGCCGCGTCTGATGATGCCAATCTCTCTGTCCTTCGACCACCGCGTGATCGACGGTGCTGATGGTGCGCGTTTCATCACCATCATCAACAACACCCTGAGCGACATTCGCCGCCTGGTGATGTAATCGAAAAGCCGGCCAGTCGGCCGGCTTTTTTCTGTTAATCTCATGTGGTCTGTGAGGTTATTGGCGAAAAGCGACAATTCGTGAGCCGTTTGTTGTTTCAAAATTGTTAACAATTTTGTAAACTGCGGGCGGATAGAACGTCCCGGTGGATGAAGGGCGACAAGTACCTGGACCGCCGGAAATCAATAAGAGGTCATGATGAGTACTGAAATCAAAACTCAGGTCGTGGTACTTGGGGCAGGCCCGGCGGGTTACTCTGCTGCCTTCCGTTGCGCTGATTTAGGTCTGGAAACCGTAATCGTAGAACGCTACAACACCCTCGGTGGTGTTTGCCTGAACGTAGGCTGTATCCCTTCTAAAGCTCTGCTGCACGTTGCGAAAGTTATCGAAGAAGCCAAAGCACTGGCTGAACACGGTATCGTCTTCGGCGAGCCGAAAACCGATATCGACAAAATTCGTACCTGGAAAGAGAAAGTTATCACTCAGCTGACCGGTGGTCTGGCAGGTATGGCCAAAGGCCGTAAAGTGAAAGTGGTAAACGGTCTGGGTAAATTCACCGGCGCGAACACCCTGGAAGTGGAAGGCGAAAACGGCAAAACCGTTATCAACTTCGACAACGCGATCATCGCTGCGGGCTCCCGTCCAATTCAGCTGCCATTCATTCCACATGAAGATCCACGCGTGTGGGATTCCACCGATGCGCTGGAGCTGAAATCCGTACCTAAGCGTATGCTGGTTATGGGTGGCGGTATCATCGGTCTGGAAATGGGTACCGTGTACCATGCGCTGGGTTCAGAGATCGACGTGGTTGAAATGTTCGACCAGGTTATCCCGGCTGCCGATAAAGACATCGTTAAAGTCTTCACCAAACGTATCAGCAAGAAATTCAACCTGATGCTGGAAACCAAAGTGACTGCCGTTGAAGCGAAAGAAGACGGTATTTACGTTTCCATGGAAGGCAAAAAAGCCCCTGCCGAACCACAGCGTTACGACGCCGTGCTGGTGGCTATCGGCCGTGTGCCGAACGGTAAAAACCTCGACGCGGGCAAAGCAGGCGTGGAAGTGGACGACCGTGGCTTCATCCGCGTTGACAAACAGCTGCGCACCAACGTGCCGCACATCTTTGCTATCGGCGATATCGTCGGTCAGCCAATGCTGGCGCACAAAGGTGTTCACGAAGGTCACGTTGCCGCTGAAGTTATCGCCGGCATGAAACACTACTTCGATCCGAAAGTGATCCCATCTATCGCTTACACCGAGCCAGAAGTGGCATGGGTAGGTCTGACTGAGAAAGAAGCGAAAGAGAAAGGCATCAGCTACGAAACCGCCACCTTCCCGTGGGCTGCTTCTGGCCGTGCTATCGCTTCCGACTGCGCAGATGGTATGACCAAACTGATCTTCGACAAAGAGACTCACCGTGTGATCGGTGGTGCGATTGTCGGTACCAACGGCGGCGAGCTGCTGGGTGAAATCGGTCTGGCTATCGAAATGGGTTGTGACGCTGAAGACATCGCGCTGACCATCCACGCTCACCCGACTCTGCACGAGTCTGTTGGCCTGGCGGCAGAAGTGTTCGAAGGTAGCATCACCGACCTGCCTAACGCGAAAGCGAAGAAGAAATAAGTTTCTTCATGATTGCGAAACGCCTCCTCCGGAGGCGTTTTTTTTTGCCTGCGTTATGGGGCGACCGGTTGCCAGGTGTGATCCAGGTGATAAGCAGGTAACGCCTGCGCTTTCTTCTCTGACTCGCTACCGAGGTCCGACTGATACACCTTGTCGGTCTGGTTTATTACAAAGCTCATCACGCCCGTCTGACCGTAGCTGACTGGCCAGGCCACCATGGCAAAACCGTTTTTATCCGGCAGGATGCGAAAACGGTAGCCGTGATAGCCAGTGCCGGGTTCTTTCGGGCTGAAGGCCGGACCGAGTGGGCTGGGGGCTTCGCCGGGCGAGGCCGGCCAGTATAAGCCGTCTTTTTTGCCGGCTGAGCTGACAATCTTCTGCGCATATTTCTGGTTCAGCGCAAAATAGCTTTGCTGTGCATCCACATACGCGTGCAGCGCCTCGATGGCGGCGAGCTCGTTGCGGCCAATCTCGCGGGTCAGGATCTCTTCAGCCCCTTCTTTGATATCAAATTGCCAGCCAGAGGCGGTTTTGATCACCGGAATCGGTAGCTGCCAGTCGCTGTCACCGACCACAAGATGTGCCTTATTCCCGTCAACGACCGTATTGTGGCGAACTTTCCAGTCGCGCAGGAAGCGATCCACGGCATCAGGATCCACCCCTTCCGGCGGCAGAAAATCACGCCAGTTCTCACCGAGCAGGGTGTTCATCGCACTTTCATTTTGCTCACTGATGGCGCTGGCCAGCGCATCGGTTGCCTGGTCTGGCGTGCTGAAAGATTGCTGCGCCATTGCGGCGGCCGACAGCATGAATAACGCGATCCCACTGAGTAATTTGCTTTTCATGTCGGCTTCCTTAACGGTGACGGAATTCACGGTGTTCAGCACGCCCGGTAGACGTCTGGCGCGGTTGCTGATGGCGGGCAGCCTGTTGCCGGCTCTGGGCACCTCGCTGCTGCTGGGCTTGCCAGTTGGCGGAACGACTGTCGTTACCGCTGAGCGCATTGGCGCGCGGCTGGCTACTCCGCGCAGGCTGCGAAACCCGTTTCTCTTGCCTTTGGGGGGTGGTCGGGCGGCTGTCTCGCGTCTTAGCGGCTGTCCGCTGTGCCGTTTGCGGTTTGGTGTCGTAGCCCCGGTAGTTGTTGCGCTGGGAAATTTGCTTCAGCTGGGCGGTTGACGCCTGACGCTGTGCATCTTTGGTGCCCGGACGCGCGGTCTGCGGGAAGGTTTTTCCCGTTGATTTCTCCATCTGGCTCAGCGCAGCCTGCCGTTGGCTGTCCCGGTTGACCGGTTTTTGCTGCGTCGCGCTTAGCCCCGTTGCCGTGTTCGTTGAGTGGAAGCGATTGTTGAGCGTGTTAGTGGGATAGGGCACTCCTTCACGATAGGCCGGGTTATGCTGCCAGGTGCGGTTGGCGTCCGTCAGGCGCTGGCCGCTGATTTTATTAAAGTTCTCAACGTTGATATTGATGTTGTTATCACCGTTGCGGTTATAGCCGCCGTGATGATCCCAGTCGTCATCATGGTGGTGATCCCAGTCATCGTCATCATCCCAGTCGATGTTGCTGAAAATAGCGTAGGTGGTCGCCACGCCCAGGCTGAACCCTAAGCCTTTGACCAGACTGTCCGTAAACTGCTCTCCCGGAGAGGGCGGTAAATAGACGGGCGGATAAGCGGTGTTCGGCCAGGTGCCATACACGGTATTCGGGTTGTAGGTGGGAACGTAAACCACCTGCGGGTCGGCAGACTCAATTTTAATGACCGTCGGGGCTGACGTCGTGGCGGTGCTTGTTGTCTGGCCGGTGGCCGTTTTCGCCGGGGCCGGTTTTGTCTCGGTGGTGACCGTTTGCTGCGGTGTTGATTGCAATGCACCGGTTTGCTGCGCCAGCAAACGCAGACGTTGCACGGAATCCATCACATCTTTCGGCTGCGCGAGAAACGCGTCGCCCAGGCTCTGCACCCAGGGTGGATTTTCGCCCATCAGGGACATCAGCTGAGGAAACGCCACCAGTGATTTCACGCTCGGATCCCAGGGTTGATTCGCCACGGCCTGAATGGCGGCATCACCCTGCAGTTTAGGGTTGTCTTTTGACCACTGTGCCGCCTGGATGACGTTGGCCGGGTAAGTCGAAGCCATCAAAATTTGCGATAGCAGGGCATCCGGGTAGAGCGCGATGGGGGCGACCCACTGATCAATTTGCGCGGCCGTGTAGGCTGGCGCGGCGACCGGTGCTGGCTGAACGGCAGGGGCGGCAGGCGGCGCAGCCGGTTGTTGTGCGACGGGGGCAGGAGCCACAGGCTCCGTTGCGCGGCTTTTAACGAACATGACGCCTGAGGCGGCAAACAGCCCGACACTGCACAGAAGGACAAGCAGTTGTGGCTTAAAGGGCAACTTCATAAAATGACTCCAACGAGACAAGCGCTGTGCCGTGAGGCGTTACGGTTGGCGTGAGTATCAATCACCCGTCTTTTACTGTTTTGACTTTTGTGGGGAATCATCCGGTACGTCCGGATAAAGAGTGTGAGTATTTATTACACAATTATATCGGATGGCTGAAATGCCGCCGGAATATTCAGAAGGTCGCACTCACGGTTTTTGCAGTCAGAATTCGTTGCACCTGCCCGCTACACCATGCTTAACGATTCAGCAAATTTTTTAATGTTGCTTTTTTGTAAACGGATTAACACTGTGCAGAAATCCTGCTATGCTGCCCGACGCGGTATCGGGCATTTACCCTACAAACTGCTGTCTCACAGGAGCGTGAAGAGAACGCCCGCCGCATATGACAATGAGAGCGAGGAGAACCGTCGTGCTAGAAGAATACCGTAAGCACGTAGCAGAACGTGCCGCCGAGGGAATTGTACCCAAACCTTTAGATGCAACCCAAATGGCCGCGCTCGTCGAGCTGCTGAAGAACCCGCCTAAGGGCGAAGAAGAATTCCTGTTAGATCTGTTGATCAACCGTGTACCGCCTGGCGTAGATGAAGCTGCCTACGTAAAAGCCGGATTCCTTGCCGCCGTCGCCAAAGGCGAAGCAACCTCCCCACTGGTTACTCCTGAAAAAGCTATTGAACTGCTCGGTACCATGCAGGGTGGCTACAACATTCATCCGCTGATTGACGCACTGGATAACGACACGCTGGCACCGATTGCCGCCAAAGCGCTCTCCTCAACGCTGCTGATGTTCGATAACTTCTACGATGTGGAAGAAAAAGCCAAAGCCGGCAACGCCTACGCGAAACAGGTTATGCAATCCTGGGCCGATGCCGAATGGTTCCTGAACCGTCCTGCACTGGCTGAAAAAATCACCGTTACCGTCTTCAAAGTGACCGGTGAAACTAACACCGATGACCTCTCTCCGGCACCGGATGCGTGGTCTCGTCCTGATATTCCTCTGCACGCGCTGGCGATGCTGAAAAACGCCCGTGAAGGTATTGAGCCGGATCAGCCGGGCAGCGTTGGCCCGATCAAACAGATCGAAGCTCTGCAGGAAAAAGGTTTCCCGCTGGCATACGTCGGTGACGTAGTGGGTACCGGTTCGTCCCGTAAGTCCGCGACCAACTCCGTACTGTGGTTCATGGGCGATGACATCCCTCATGTGCCTAACAAACGTGGCGGCGGCCTGGTGCTGGGCGGCAAAATTGCGCCAATCTTCTTCAACACCATGGAAGATGCGGGCGCACTGCCGATCGAAGTGGATGTCTCTAACCTGAATATGGGCGACGTGATTGACGTTTACCCGTTCAAAGGTGAAGTGCGCAACCACGAAACCAACGAACTGCTGGCGAGTTTTGAGCTGAAAACCGACGTGCTGATTGACGAAGTGCGTGCCGGTGGCCGTATTCCGCTGATCATCGGTCGTGGCCTGACGACCAAAGCGCGTGAAGCGCTGGGTCTGCCGCACAGCGACGTGTTCCGTCATGCGAAAGATGTGGCGGAAAGCAATCGTGGTTACTCCCTGGCGCAGAAAATGGTGGGTCGCGCCTGCGGCGTCGCCGGTGTCCGTCCTGGCGCGTACTGCGAACCGAAGATGACCTCTGTGGGGTCTCAGGACACCACTGGCCCAATGACCCGTGATGAACTGAAAGACCTGGCGTGCCTGGGCTTCTCTTCTGACCTGGTGATGCAGAGCTTCTGTCACACTGCCGCGTATCCGAAGCCGGTTGACGTGACCACGCACCACACGCTGCCTGACTTCATCATGAACCGTGGCGGTGTGTCGCTGCGTCCGGGTGACGGTGTTATTCACTCCTGGCTGAACCGTATGCTGCTGCCTGATACCGTCGGTACCGGTGGTGATTCCCATACCCGTTTCCCAATCGGTATCTCCTTCCCGGCGGGCTCGGGGCTGGTGGCGTTTGCTGCTGCGACCGGCGTGATGCCGCTGGATATGCCAGAATCGGTTCTGGTGCGCTTCAAAGGCAAAATGCAGCCGGGTATCACCCTGCGTGACCTCGTGCATGCTATCCCTCTGTATGCCATCAAACAGGGTCTGCTGACCGTTGAGAAGAAAGGGAAGAAAAACATCTTCTCTGGCCGTATTCTGGAAATTGAAGGTCTGCCGGATCTGAAAGTCGAGCAGGCATTCGAACTGACCGATGCGTCCGCGGAGCGTTCTGCTGCTGGCTGTACCATCAAGCTGAACAAAGAACCGATTATTGAGTATCTGACCTCTAACATCGTGCTGCTGAAGTGGATGATTGCAGAAGGCTACGGCGACCGTCGTACGCTGGAGCGCCGTATCCAGGGCATGGAAAAATGGCTGGCGGATCCACAGCTGCTGGAAGCCGATGCTGACGCAGAATACGCGGCAGTGATCGACATCGATCTGGCGGATATCAAAGAGCCGATCCTGTGTGCACCAAACGATCCGGACGATGCGCGTCTGCTTTCAGACGTTCAGGGCGACAAGATCGACGAAGTGTTCATCGGATCCTGTATGACCAACATCGGCCACTTCCGTGCTGCCGGTAAGCTGCTGGATACTCACAAAGGCCAGCTGCCAACGCGTCTGTGGGTGGCTCCGCCAACCCGTATGGATGCGGCTCAGCTGACCGAAGAGGGCTACTACAGCGTGTTCGGTAAGAGCGGTGCGCGTATCGAAATTCCTGGCTGTTCCCTGTGTATGGGTAACCAGGCGCGCGTGGCTGACGGTGCGACGGTGGTTTCCACCTCTACCCGTAACTTCCCGAACCGTTTAGGTACCGGTGCTAACGTCTACCTGGCCTCTGCGGAGCTGGCGGCGGTTGCGGCACTGATTGGTAAACTGCCAACGCCGGAAGAGTACCAGACCTTTGTGGCTCAGGTGGATAAGACGGCGGTAGATACCTATCGCTATCTGAACTTCGACCAGCTCTCTCAGTACACCGAGAAGGCTGACGGGGTTATCTTCCAGACGGCAGTATAAACAGCTAAACCGTCTCCGCGGAGGCGGTTTTGTGTTTGCACCCTCTCCTGTGGAGAGGGACAGGGTGAGGGCAACAGACCGCAAGGTCTTGCTCTCACCTTTTTATTTTCATTCCTCCTGCCTCCCACGCTTTTTTTCTTCCTCTCTGCTGCGATAATTAGCGTAATGGCTTTGCAGAGGAAAATACTATGGATTACGAATTTCTGCGCGACATCACTGGAGTGGTGAAAGTGCGTATGTCGATGGGCCACGAAGCTGTTGGACACTGGTTCAACGAAGAGGTGAAAGAGAATCTCGCCCTTCTGGACGAAGTTGAACAGGCGGCAAATACGGTGAAAGGCAGTGAACGCTCCTGGCAACGTGCCGGGCACGAATACACGCTGTGGATGGATGGCGAAGAGGTGATGGTGCGTGCCAACCAGCTTGAATTCTCCGGTGATGAGATGGAAGAGGGGATGAGCTACTACGATGAAGAGAGTCTGTCGCTGTGCGGCGTAGAAGACTTTTTGCAAGTCGTGACGGCGTACCGGGCGTTCATGAAACAGAAATAGCACACCGGAGCGTCCTTGCTCCCAGCGCGGCTTACACGGTCGGAATATTGCGGCCGTAGTAGATTTCGCGCATCTCTTTCCAGAGCAGGTCAGTAATGGCCTTGCGCTCTTCTTCGCTTAAATCTTCTGGTCGGGTATGGAACATGTAGTGCTTAAGGTCGAACTCCTTAAGTAACATCTTGGTATGGAAGATATTTTCCTGATACACGTTCACATCCATCATGTCATACAGCGACTTCATGTCGTCGGACATAAAGTTCTGAATGGAATTGATCTCGTGATCGATAAAGTGCTTCATGCCGTTAATGTCACGGGTAAAGCCTCGCACGCGATAATCAATCGTCACGATATCGGATTCCAGCTGGTGGATTAAATAGTTCAGCGCGTTCAGCGGGGAGATCACACCGCAGGTCGACACTTCGATATCGGCACGGAAGGTACACAGCCCGCCTTCAGGATGGCTTTCCGGGTAGGTGTGCACGCAGATGTGGCTTTTATCGAGATGGGCGACGACCACTTCCGGCAGCGGGCCCGGATGTTCTGTTTTATCGATAAGTTGAGGGTCGACCGGCTCTTCGCTGACCAGAATCGTGACGCTGGCACCCTGAGGTTCATAATCCTGACGGGCGATATTCAGGATATTCGCGCCGATAATCGAACAGGTTTCTGACAGGATCTCGGTCAGGCGGTTGGCATTGTAGAGTTCATCGATATAGGCGATGTAACCATCGCGTTCTTCCGCTGTTTTGGCATAGCAGATATCGTAAATACAAAAACTCAGGCTTTTGGTCAGGTTGTTAAAGCCATGCAGTTTAAGCTTTTTCAATTAGCTCACCCCCTTAGTGGATAATGCGTCTTGCAGGTACTGCGGTAAGGCAAACGCTGCGGTATGAACTGCCGGATTGTAGTAACGGCACGTAAGACCGGCCTGGTGGAAGCGGGCCTGAATAATTTCGGTGGAGAGATGGCGCAGTACGTCGTTATCCGTCGCCCAGGCAAAGGTCATGATCCCGCCGTAGTACGTCGGAATAGCGGCCTGATAGAAGCTGACATCGCCAAAATAGGTGCTCAGCTTGCGGTGGCTGTCGAGTGCTTCATCCTGCTGCAGGAAGCAGACGCCGTTTTGTGCCACGAAAATCCCGCCCGGCTTCAGACAGCGCTTGCAGCCTTCGTAGAAATCGGAGGTAAACAGCGACGCGCCGGGACCGATCGGGTCGGTACAGTCGGAGATAATAACGTCGAAGGTCTGGGTCGTCTGATTAACGAAGTTAACCCCATCATCAATGACCAGACTGAAGCGCGGATCGTCATAGCTACCGGCGTTATGGTTCGGCAGGTACTGACGACAGAAAGAGACCACGCCGGCATCAATTTCCACCATCGTAATGGTTTCGATGGATTGATGGCGGGAGACTTCACGCAGCATTGCGCCATCACCACCACCGATAATCAGAACATGCTTCGCATGCCCGTGTGCCAGCAGCGGAACGTGGGTCATCATCTCGTGGTAGATAAACTCGTCGCGCTCGGTCGTTTGCACGACACCATCCAGCGCCATCACGCGGCCAAAGGCGGCATTCTCGAAGATGATCAGATCCTGGTGATCGGTTTTCTCATGATAGAGCACGTTATCAACGGCAAAGTACTGACCAAACTGGTCATGCAGTGTTTCATGCCACAACGTGTGGTCGGCCATACGCGGACTCCTCCTTTGTTAACATCCGTTACGCTCACAAAAAATGAGCGAAACATGATAGCTAACTATAACCGTGGTTGCACGGCTATAGGCTCAACAAGGGGGCGTCGGGAAGGTTATTTCACGTAGGCGAGCAGGCTGAGTGAATCGCGAGCCAGCGCTTTGCATTTTTTGGCGGTAGGGATACCAATACCGCTTAAATCGCGGTAGCTGTCTTCGCCGAGCGCCTTCATGTCGAAGCTATCGTAGTTGCTGAGATCCCATTGGTTTTGCTGGGCAAAAAAGACCAGTGCGCGACGAATCTGCCCGTTGGGCAAATTCTGGTAACCACAATCGTTTTTCAGAAAGACAAAAACTGCCGTCAGATCGGCCATATCTTCCGCTTCATTTTCACTCAGCGCGTAACTGTTCGCACACATCGCCATCAGGCTACCGAACAAAATTGTTCTGAAAAACGTCTTCATTGCTTCTACCACTGCATCACGGAAAATTAACGTTAGCATACTTGATGCCAGGCCGACGATCTTTATTATTGCCGCTTTACTTGACCTTCCGGTAAGGGGAGGGTTTATGCTCAAAAGATCGCCTGCTGGAAATAAGGAAATGAACATGCAACGCCGTGATTTTTTAAAATATTCCGTTGCGCTTGGCGTAGCCAGCGCTTTACCGCTGTGGAGCCGCGCGGCTTTTGCGGCCGACAGACCTGCCTTACCGATCCCTGATTTACTCACCGCGGATGCCCGTAGCCGCATCCAGCTTGTTGTCCAGTCCGGTAAAACGACCTTTGGCGCACACAGCGCGACAACGTGGGGTTATAACGGCAATCTTCTCGGCCCGGCACTTCAGTTACGTAAAGGGAAAGCGGTGACGGTGGATATCCATAACACGCTGGCTGAGGAGACCACGTTGCACTGGCACGGACTGGAAGTGCCGGGCGAGGTGGATGGGGGGCCGCAGGGCATCATAAAACCGGGCGGTAAGCGAAGCGTGACTTTTACCCCGGACCAGCGCGCCGCGACCTGCTGGTTCCACCCCCATCAGCATGGCAAAACGGGCCATCAGGTGGCGATGGGGCTGGCGGGGCTGGTGCTGATTGAAGATGACGAAAGCCGTTTGCTGCGCCTGCCCAAACAGTGGGGCATCGATGATGTGCCGGTCATTGTGCAGGACAAAAAATTCACCGCTGACGGGCAAATTGATTACCAGCTGGACGTCATGAGCGCGGCGGTAGGCTGGTTTGGCGACACCCTGCTGACCAACGGTGCCATTTACCCGCAGCATGCGGCACCGAAAGGCTGGCTGCGCTTACGCCTGCTCAACGGCTGTAACGCCCGCTCACTGAATTTCGCCACCAGCGATAAACGCCCTCTGTACGTGGTCGCAAGCGACGGGGGGCTGCTGCCTGAACCGGTGAAGGTGGATACGCTACCGATGCTGATGGGGGAACGTTTTGAGGTGCTGGTGGATATCAGCGACGGCAAACCGTTTGACCTGGTCACGCTACCGGTCAGTCAGATGGGAATGGCGGTTGCACCCTTTGATAAGCCGCACCCGGTGCTGCAGATCCAGCCGCTACAGGTCACGGCCTCGGGCATGCTGCCGGATACCCTGACCACGCTGCCGGCGCTACCTTCTCTCGAGGGCCTGACCCAACGCAAGCTGCAACTGTCCATGAACCCGATGCTCGACATGATGGGCATGCAGGCACTGATGGCGAAATATGGCAATCAGGCGATGGCGGGTATGCACCACGGAGAGATGATGGGCCATATGAATATGGACCACGGTAAAATGGGCGGTATGGGGCACGGTGGCCATGATTTCGATTTCCACAATGCCAACATGATCAACGGCAAAGCGTTCGACATGAACACGCCAATGTTTGCTGCCACAAAAGGGCAGTTTGAACGCTGGGTGATTTCAGGCGAAGGCGACATGATGCTGCATCCGTTCCATATTCACGGTACCCAGTTCCGCATCCTTTCTGAAAACGGTAACGCGCCACAGGCGCACCGCGCGGGATGGAAAGACACCGTCAGGGTTGAAGGTGGCGTCAGTGAGGTGCTGGTGAAATTTGACCACGAGGCACCGAAGGCGTTTGCCTATATGGCGCACTGCCATCTGCTGGAGCATGAAGATACGGGCATGATGCTGGGGTTCACGGTTTAATATCGTGTGCCCTGATGCCCAGACCCCGGTCCAGAGGGGATAAGCAATAAAAACGGCAACCGAAGTTGCCGTTTTTTTTACCGTTGGCGGTGTTAGTTATTTAGCGTCGTCGGGTAAAGCATAAGCCACAATGTAGTCGCCCATCTTCGTACCAAACGAACCGTGACCACCCGCAGAGATGACAACGTACTGCTTGCCATTCACTTCATAGGTCATCGGCGTTGCCTGTCCACCTGCTGGCAGACGGCCTTGCCACAGTTTTTCACCGTTGGTCATGTTGTACGCGCGCAGGTAGTTATCGGCGGTTGCCGCGATGAACAGCACGTTACCGGCGGTAGAAATTGGACCACCCAGCATTGGCATACCCATATTGAACGGGACAGGAACCGGCATCGGGAACGGCATGCTGTCCTGAGGCGTACCAATACGTTTTTTCCAGACGATCTGGTTAGTTTTCAGATCCAGGCCGGAGATATAACCCCAGGCAGGCTGTTTACACGGCAGACCAAACGGCGACAGGAACGGGTTCAGCGTGACACCGTATGGCACGCCATACTGCGGCTGAATACCCGCTTCAGTACCGCTGCCTTTAGCATCTTTAGGCTGCTCCATTGGGTTGCCTGGACCGCGTGGAATAAGCTTAGAGACAAACGGCAGGGCCATCGGGTTGGCAATCGCCACCTGACGGTTAGGGTCAACGGAGATCCCACCCCATTCGAACATGCCCAGGTTACCCGGGAAGACCAGCGTGCCCTGCTCAGAAGGTGGCGTGAAGATACCTTCATAGCGCAGCTGATGGAACATCACGCGGCACACCAGCTGGTCAAACATTGTGGCACCCCACATGTCTGCACCGCTGAGATCTTTCTTCGGACGGAAGCTCAGGTCAGAGAACGGCTGTGTTTTGGTGACATAGTCGCCTTTGGCAGCGCCCTGCGGAACGGGTTTTTCGGGTGCCGGGACAACCAGCTTACCGTTGCTGCGATCCAGTACAAAGATGTTGCCCGTTTTCGCGGGTGCATAAATCACCGGAACGGTTTTGCCGTTAACGGTAATGTCGGCCAGCGTCGGCTGGGACGGCATGTCCATATCCCACAGGTCGTGGTGAACAGTCTGGTAGCTCCAGGCCAGTTTACCGGTGGTCGCGTTCAGCGCCACGATAGAGCTGGCATAACGCTCTTGCTCAGGCGTACGGTTACCTCCCCAGATGTCTGGCGTGGTGACGCCCATCGGCAGGTAGACCAGGTCCAGCTTCGCGTCATACGCCGCCGGTGCCCAGGAGTTAGGTGAGTTAAAGGTAAAGGTGTGTTCGTCCGATGGGATCGCGTTTGGATCTTTCGCGCCCGGGTCGAAGGCCCACAGCAGTTTACCGGTGTTCACGTCAAAACCACGGATAACGCCAGAGGTTTCGCGGGTGGAGAAGTTATCGGTTACCGAGCCGGCAATCACGATAGTTTTATCGGTGATGATCGGCGGTGAGGTTGGCTCATACAGACCCGGCGTGGTGTCCGGCATGTTGGTCTGCAGATTCAGGATACCTTTGTTGGCAAAGGTCTCACACAGCTTACCGGTTTCGGCATTGATCGCGAACAGGCGGCCATCGTTTACCGGCAGCATGATGCGGCGAGGACAGTCGGCAATGACTTCAGGGCTCGCATTATCAGCACGCGCTTCGTGGTAAGAGACGCCACGGCAGGTGATGTGCTGGAACGACGGGTTGGAGTTCAGCTGTGGATCGAAGTGCCATTTCTCTTTACCGGTGGCCGCGTCAAGCGCGAACAGACGCTGGTGCGCGGTGCACAGATAAAGCATGTTACCGACTTTAATCGGCGTCACTTCGTTGGTCAGTTCACCCGGATCGTTTGGCATCTTCAGGTCGCCGGTACGGAATACCCAGGCTTCCTTCAGGTTCTTAACGTTGTCCGCGTTGATCTGCTTGAGCGGGGAGTAGCGCTGACCTTCCTGATTACGGCCATAAGCTGGCCAGTCGCCATCCGCGACCTGCGAGATAGCCGCAGCTGGGGTGGATTCGGCATTCAGCGTACCGTTAATCTCCTGCGGGTCGTTAAAACCGGCCCAGGTGAGAATGCCGCCGCTGATCAGCAGGGCAACCACCAGCGCCGCAACGGCACCGCTTGAAGGAACAATCAGGCGACGCCACACGAACGGCAGGATCAGCCAGATACCAAAGAAGACCAGGATGTCACTGCGCGGCGTCAGTGCCCAGAAGTCGAAACCGACTTCCCAGACGCCCCAGATCATGGTTGCGAGGAGTAATGCAGCATAAAGCCATAGCGCGGATTGTTTTCTACGCCACAACAGGACGGTTACGCCAAGCATAACCAGACCCGCAATAGGGTAGTACCAGGAGCCGCCAATTGCGGCCAGCCAGACGCCACCGATTAACAGATACAGGCCGCAAAAGGCGGCGAATAGCGCTGTTAATGTCACCAGTAGACGTGGCTGTTGAGTTTTTATTTCAGCCATAGAAAGTGTACTCGTCAGTTTTGTTAATTATTTGCTAGCAACTAATTATAGGTATTAACAAGTGTGATCGGAATCACAATATTTGCTTTTTATAACTCATGCGCCAGGTGTATCCATTTACTGATATAATGGCTGGCTTGCGTATCGATGCCGGAGTAACATTCATCCGCATTGAGAGATTTTCATTAAAATCATATGGTTAGTAATATGAAACATACTGTTGAAGTGATGATCCCGGAAGCCGAGATCAAAGCGCGTATCGCCGAACTGGGTCGTCAAATCACCGAACATTACAAGGACAGCGGCAGCGAAATGGTGCTGGTCGGTCTTTTACGTGGCTCTTTCATGTTCATGGCAGACCTGTGCCGTGAAGTGCAGGTGTCCCATGAGGTCGATTTTATGACCGCCTCCAGCTACGGCAGCGGCATGTCCACAACCCGTGATGTGAAAATCCTGAAAGATCTGGATGAAGATATTCGTGGCAAAGATGTGTTGATCGTTGAGGACATCATCGACTCCGGCAACACGCTCTCTAAAGTGCGCGAGATCCTGAGCCTGCGTGAGCCAAAATCCCTGGCGATCTGCACCCTGCTGGATAAACCCAGCCGCCGTGAAGTGCAGGTGCCGGTAGAGTTTGTCGGCTTCTCTATCCCTGACGAGTTCGTCGTGGGCTATGGCATTGACTACGCGCAGCGTTACCGTCATCTGCCGTATGTGGGTAAAGTGATCCTGCTCGACGAGTAAGGTTTGTGACGTGCGGTCTGTTGCCCTCTGACGAGGGAACACACAGTAAAAACGGCAACCCGGGTTGCCGTTTTGTTTTTATCTGAACCGCTTACAGGCAGCTATTTATGGTTGACGTGCTTGAGCTTCAGGTTAGCTATCCCGGAACGATAACGCTGCTCAAGCGTTTCACGGTTGGTGGCGGTCACTTCCAGGTTACGAAGCAAACCATCGTGAATACCGTACGCCCAGCCGTGGATCGAGACTTTTTGCCCGCGTTTCCACGCCGATTGCATGATGGTGGAATGGCCAAGGTTATAAACCTGCTCCATCACGTTCAGCTCGCAAAGGGTATCGAGACGACGCTCCTGCGGCATTTCACCCAACAGTGAGCTATGTTTGAACCAGATATCGCGGATATGCAGCAGCCAGTTATCGATTAACCCGAGTTCGGTATTTTCAATCGCGGCCTGCACACCGCCGCAGCCATAGTGGCCACAAATAATGATGTGCTCGACCTCCAGAACGTCAACGGCGTACTGAACAACCGAAAGGCAGTTGAGGTCGGTATGGATCACCAGGTTGGCAACATTACGGTGCACAAACAGTTCGCCAGGCTCGAGGCCTGTCAGGCGCTCTGCCGGAACGCGGCTGTCGGAACATCCAATCCAGAGAAAGCGTGGGTTTTGCGCCTGCGCGAGCTTTCCAAAAAATCCGGGGTCTTCCTCCACCAGCATTTTTGACCATAGTGCATTGTTGCTGATGAGTGTATCTATGTCGTTCATGGAGGTTAGCGACCTGTAACCGAGTGATTGCGTTGCGCTAATATAGGGTAACTCGACTTTTAATGAAACCACACAACGTGTGTCAGAACCTAAGGTAAGTTTAATTCATGGCGATTGCACTGGAGCTTGAGCAGCTCAAAAAAACCTATCCAGGCGGCGTTCAGGCGCTGCGTGGGATAGATCTCAAAGTGGAAGCGGGGGATTTCTACGCGCTTCTGGGGCCGAATGGGGCGGGGAAATCCACCACCATTGGCATTATCAGTTCGCTGGTCAACAAAACGTCCGGCCGGGTGAGCGTGTTTGGTTACGACCTGCAAAAAGATGTGGTGAATGCTAAGCGCCAGCTCGGACTGGTACCGCAGGAGTTCAACTTCAACCCGTTCGAGACAGTGCAGCAAATCGTGGTTAATCAGGCGGGTTACTACGGTGTTGAGCGCAAAGAAGCGGTGGAGCGCAGCGAAAAGTACCTCAAACAGCTCGATCTGTGGGAAAAACGCAATGAACGTGCGCGCATGTTGTCTGGCGGGATGAAGCGCCGTCTGATGATTGCCCGTGCGCTGATGCATGAGCCAAAGCTGTTGATCCTTGATGAGCCCACCGCGGGCGTGGATATCGAACTGCGTCGTTCAATGTGGGGCTTCCTGAAGGACCTCAACGACAAAGGCACGACCATTATTTTGACCACGCACTACCTCGAAGAGGCGGAGATGCTGTGTCGCAATATCGGCATCATTCAGAACGGTGAGCTGGTGGAAAACACCTCGATGAAGAGCCTGCTCGCCAAGCTGAAATCCGAAACCTTCATTCTCGACCTGGCGGCGAAAAGCCCGCTGCCGACGCTGGAAGGCTATAACTATCGTCTGGTGGATACCTCAACGCTGGAAGTGGAAGTGCTGCGTGAGCAGGGCATCAACAGCGTGTTCTCACAGCTGAGCGCGCAGGGTGTTCAGGTATTAAGTATGCGTAACAAAGCGAACCGACTGGAAGAGCTGTTTGTCTCTCTGGTGCAGGATAAACAAGGAGACAAGGCATGACGCATCTTTACTGGGTCGCGCTGAAAAGCATCTGGGCGAAAGAGATTAACCGCTTTATGCGTATCTGGGTGCAAACTCTGGTACCGCCGGTGATCACCATGACGCTCTACTTCATCATCTTCGGTAACCTCATCGGTTCGCGTATTGGTGAAATGCACGGCTTTACCTATATGCAGTTTATTGTGCCGGGCCTGATCATGATGGCGGTGATCACCAACGCCTATGCTAACGTGGCATCGTCATTCTTTAGCGCCAAGTTCCAGCGTAACATTGAAGAGCTGCTGGTCGCGCCGGTACCAACGCATGTGATCATTGCGGGTTATGTGGGCGGCGGCGTGGCGCGCGGTCTCTGTGTGGGGATTCTGGTGACCGCGATCTCCCTGTTCTTTGTGCCGTTCCAGGTGCATTCATGGCTGTTCGTGGCGCTCACGTTACTGTTGACGGCCATCTTGTTCTCGCTGGCCGGTCTGCTGAACGCGGTGTTTGCTAAAACGTTTGATGATATCAGCCTGATCCCGACCTTTGTGCTGACGCCACTGACCTATCTTGGCGGGGTGTTCTACTCCCTGACGCTGCTGCCGCCGTTCTGGCAGGCGCTGTCACACCTGAACCCGATTGTTTATATGATCAGCGGCTTCCGCTTTGGTTTCCTCGGCATTACGGATGTGCCACTGATTACCACGGTTGCGGTGCTGGTGGTGTTTATTATCGCCTTCTACCTGCTGTGCTGGTCTCTGATTCAGCGTGGACGCGGTCTGCGCAGCTAATCTTCCGCCCGGCGACATTCTGTTTGCCGGGCGCTTTTCTTTGATTGTTATCACCGTACGCTAACCTTCACTCCGCTAAACTACTTGCCTGCTAAGGAGAGAGTGATGCTGGGATGGGTGATCGCCTGCCATGATGAACAGGCGCAGGATATGCTGGATAAACTGGAGGCCAGATTTGGTCCGCTGGCGCAATGCCGTGCGGTTAACTACTGGCGTGGATTGAGCACCAACATGCTCAGCCGCATGATGTGCGATGCCCTGCATGAAACCGACACCGGTGACGGCGTCATCTTCCTGACCGATAAATCCGGCGCGGCACCTTATCGCTCTGCGGCATTGTTGAGCCACAAGCACGACAACTGTGAAGTGATATCAGGCATTAACTTTTTGCTGCTGGAATACATGTATCCCTTTCGGGAAACCTTAAGCAGCGCTGAATTCCGTCATGCGATCGTCGACAAAAAAGTGGCCGGCGTCAGCAGCCTGTGGCATCAGCAGCAAAAAAATCCTCCCTTTGTCTTGCTCCATGATTTGTATAAGAATTAAACATTGGTATTGATGCTGCTTTTGTTACAATGGTGGCTGATTTTTCGTGTCGATTAATATTCCATGTTCATGCGCGTTGTGTTCCTTCTGTTGCTGCTGGTTTCCGGCGGCGCATCTGCCAGCCTGATCGCTCAGCAAGGGCTTCCCGCCCGATATATGCAAACCACCGAAGATGCGGCTATCTGGGCGCAAGTAGGTAACAATGTGGTCAATGTCGGCAATATTCGTGCCGGGCAAATCCTGGCCGTCGTCCCCACATCCGCTGATTACTACGAGTTTCGTTTTGGCTTCGGCACGGGCTTTATTGATAAAGAGCACCTGGAAGACGTGCAGGGCAAACAGCGCGTGGAAGACAGCCTTGGCGATTTAAATAAACCGCTGAGTAACCAGAACCTGATAACCTGGAAAGACACGCCTGTCTTTAACGCCCCCAGCAGCGGAAGCGCCCCTTTCGGCACGATGAGTGCTAACCTTCGCTACCCGATTCTGAATAAACTTAAAGACCGTCTGAACCAGACCTGGTATCAGATCCGCATCGGCAATCGTCTGGCGTGGATCAGCAGCCTGGATGCGCAGGAAGATAACGGCATCCCGGTCCTGACCTATCACCATATCCTGCGTGATGAAGAGAACACCCGTTTCCGACATACCTCCACGACCACCAGCGTGCGTGCGTTCAGCAACCAGATGACCTGGCTTCGCGATCAGGGCTATACCACGCTGACGATGGCTCAGCTTGAAGGGTATGTGCGTAACAAAATGAACCTGCCGGCGAAGTCTGTGGTGATCACCTTTGATGACGGGCTGAAGTCGGTGAGCCGCTATGCGTATCCCGTCCTCAAAGCGTATGGATTCAAGGCGACGGCGTTTATCATCTCGTCGCGTATAAAACGTCATCCGCAGAAGTGGGCGCCGAAATACCTGCAGTTTATGAGTGTCTCTGAGCTTGAGCAGATCCAGGATGTGTTTGATATCCAGTCCCATACCCACTTCTTGCATCGGGTGGACGGCAATAAACACCCGATCTTACTGAGCCGTAGCCATCACGTGATTTTGTTCGATTTCGCGCGTTCACGCCGGGCGCTGGCGCAATTTAACCCGCACGTGCTCTATCTCTCTTATCCGTTTGGCGCCTATGATGACAAAGCGGTAAAAGCAGCGAATGACGCAGGGTTCCACCTGGCGGTGACAACGGTAAAAGGCAAAGTGAAGCCCGGGGACAATCCGTTCCTGCTTAAGCGACTGTATATTTTAAGGACGGATTCGCTGGAGACGATGTCGCGGCTTATCAGTAATCAGCCGCAGGGATGAGGTGAGAGAAGGCTGTGAACGGTTCACAGCCTTCAGGATATCAGGCAACCTGGACCGGAATGGCTTTCGCGGTGCGTTTCATTTCGTTGTCGCCTTCGAAGTACGCCACTTTTGGCTGCCAGCGACGGGCTTCTTCGTCAGACATCATCACGAAGCTGGCGATGATGACGATATCACCGACGTCGGCACAGTGAGCGGCAGCGCCATTCACGGAGATAATTCTGGAGCCGCGTTCCGCCGCGATCGCATAGGTAGAGAAGCGCTTACCGTTATTCACGTTCCAGATATCAATGGCTTCGTTTTCAAGGATGCCCGCTGCATCAAGAAAATCCTGATCAATGGCGCAGGAGCCTTCATAGTGCAGGTCGGCCTGAGTGACTTTCACACGGTGAAGCTTACCTTGCAGCATTTTGCGAATCATTACGTTTACCTTTAATCATCATGCGTTAACCCCCCGCGAACGAGGGGAGGTAGAGAGTTATGCCAGCTCAACCACTTTATTGTCGATAAGGCGTGCCTGACCGAGCCATGCAGCCACCAGAAGCACCGCGCGCTTGCTGGTATCGGTCAGCTCAAGCAGCGTATCGGCATCACGGATTTGGATATCGTCAGCGCGGAAGCCTTTGTCGTTCAGCGCCTGTTCGGCGAGAGCAACGATCTCTTCTGCGCTCAGCTCTTTAGCCACAAGCTGTTCCGCCATGGTATTCATGACCTTGCTCAATCCCGGCGCGATTTTACGCTCATCCGCGGTAAGGTACCCGTTACGGGAACTGAGCGCCAGACCGTCTTTGGCACGCACAATCGGCACGCCCACGATCTCAATATCATAACCCATGTCGGCGACCATCTTACGGATCAACGCCAGCTGCTGGAAGTCCTTCTCACCGAAGCAGGCAACGTCGGGCTGCACCAGGTTAAACAGCTTGCTGACGATGGTTGAAACGCCGCGGAAATGGCCCGGACGGCTGGCGCCTTCCAGCATGGTTGAAATGCCCGGCACGTCCACGTAGGTCGCGTCCTCGGTCCCCTGCGGGTAGACGTCTGTAGGTGCCGGAGAGAAGACAATGTCCGCGTGGCGTTTTTTGAGTTTTTCGCAATCTTCCTGCAGGGTGCGCGGATAGCGCGCCAGGTCGTCGGCACGGTCAAACTGCATGGGGTTCACGAAGATACTGACCACCACGATATCTGCACGCGCTCTGGCTTCATCAACAAGCTTCATATGGCCGTCATGCAGGTTACCCATCGTGGGAACCAGTGCGATACGTTTACCTTCCTGACGTGCACGACGGATATGCTGGCGAAGCAGCGGCAGGGTTTCAATGATTAGCACAACAAGACTCCTTAATGGAAACTGTGTTCTTCACCCGGGTAAACACCGGATTCAACGTCGGCAATATACTGCCGCACAGCAGCACGCATGTCGCCTGCTTCTGCCAGGAAATTTTTGGCGAATTTAGGGATATGGCCGCCGGTAATACCAAAGGCGTCGTGCATCACTAAAATCTGACCGTCGGTAACGTTGCCTGCGCCAATGCCAATCACCGGAATCGACAGCGCCTCGGTGATGCGTTTTGCCAGTTCAACCGGCACACACTCCAGCACCAGCAGCTGTGCGCCAGCGGCTTCCAGCGCCAGGGCATCCTCAAAAAGTGTCTGTGCCGCGTCACCGCGGCCCTGCACCTTATAGCCGCCAAAAATATTGACGGATTGCGGCGTCAGACCCAGGTGGCCGCAGACCGGCACGGCACGTTCGGTGAGCATTTTCACGGTCTCTGCAAGCCAGGCTCCGCCTTCGATTTTGACCATATTGGCCCCGGCACGCATGACGGTTGCCGCATTCTCGAACGCTTGCTCTGGCGTAGCGTAGGCCATAAAAGGCAGATCGGAAAGCAGCAGACAGGCAGGTGCTCCGCGGCGCACGGCACGGGTATGGTAGGCAATATCTTCGACCGTCACCGGCAGGGTGGAATCATGGCCTTGTACCGTCATCCCTAACGAATCTCCGACCAGCATGACAGTGATACCCTCTTCGGCAAAAAGCTTAGCGAAGCTGTAGTCATACGCAGTAATGGTGGCGAAGCGTCTCTTTTCCTGTTTGCATTTCTGCAGTAAGGAGATGGTGGTTGGTTTCATACTGTTTCCTGATAGCCCAAAAGCGAATCTTTGCGCATTCTAACAGTAACATTTGAGGGAACAATGATTTTAGGCAACCGATTAACCACAATTCAGTGAGGGTTAACCGGTAAAAATGCGGATCACCAGCGGGCTGGTTTTTCTGCGTCGAGGCTATCCAGCACTGCCTTCAGCGCGAGGCCGTCAGGGAAGGTGAGGTCAGGGGCAACGTCGAACAGCGGCCAGAGCATAAAGCCGCGATTTTTCATGTCGTAGTGCGGAACGGTGAGACGGGGGGTGTTAATCACCTCGTGGCCAAACAGCATAATGTCGAGATCGAGGGTGCGCGGCCCCCAGCGTTCGGCTTTGCGTACGCGGCCCTGCTGCAGTTCGATTCGCTGAGTATTATCCAGCAGCGTGTCGGCATCCAGCGCAGTGTCCAGCACCACGGCGGCATTCAGGTAATCAGGCTGATCCTGTGGCCCCAGCGGCGGTGTCCGGTAGAAAGAAGAGACCGCCACAATACGGCTTTGTGGGATTTCACCCAGCGCCTGAACGGCAGCATTAACCTGCTCTAGCGGAGAGGCCAGATTGCTGCCGATGGCAATGTACGCCAGGGTCATGCCGTACCTTCACGGCGCGGCGCACGTTTGCGTGGACGACGGTGGCGACGACGCGGCGTCGGTTCGTCATCGAGGTCGACGAGCATATCTTTCTGCTCTGGCGGTGCTGAAACCTGGAATTCTCCCCACCACTGCGCCAGACGCTGCAGTTCCTGGTTCCGTTCAATTTCAGCACGCAGCGACAGTAAATCGAACGCAGCGCGGAATTTAGGATGTTCCATCAGCTTCCAGGCGCGCTTACCCTGACGACGAGACATGCGCAGCTGAAGCTGCCAGATATCACGCACCAGCGTCGTAATACGTTTTGGAATGGCGAGCGTGCGGCAGGCTTCATCCAGCACGTCATTTGCGGCCAGCGCAAACGCATCGTAGTAGGCCAGACCGCTTTCCTGCGCAATTCTCTGCGCCGCTTCCAGCAGCGGATACCAGAACATCGCAGCAAACAGGAACGCCGGGTTCACACGCATATCGTTGTGAATGCGGGTATCGGTATTCTTCAGCACCTGCGCAATCATGCGTTCCATTGGGCTGTCACCGTTTTCGGTAAAGCAGCGCGTAATGGTCGGGAACAGGGGCTGGAAAAGGCTGTATTCGCGTAGCAGCTTGTAGGTTTCGTAGCCGTAACCGGCCTGCAGCAGCTTCAGCGCCTCTTCAAACAGACGGGCTGGCGGCACGTCGTTAATCAGCGTCGCCAGACGCGGTATCGGCTCTGCGGTTTCCGGGCTGATGCGCATTGAGAGTTTGGCGGCGAAACGTACGGCGCGCAGCATACGCACCGGGTCTTCACGATAACGCGTTTCCGGCGTGCCGATCAGGCGAATCAGACCGTCTTTCAGGTCCTGCATGCCGCCGACGTAATCACGGACGGTGAAATCTGCCACGCTGTAGTAAAGGCTGTTGATCGTGAAATCGCGACGCTGGGCATCTTCTTCGATAGAGCCGAAGATATTGTCCCGCAGCAGCATGCCGTTCTGGCCGCGCTGGGAGGTGGTGCGATCGGATTCGCCCGCTTCGTGGTGACCGCGGAAGGTCGCCACTTCAATAATTTCCGGCCCAAACATGACGTGAGCAAGACGAAAACGACGGCCAACAAGGCGGCAGTTACGGAATAATTTGCGCACCTGCTCTGGCGTGGCGCTGGTCGTCACGTCGAAATCTTTTGGTTTTTTGCCCAGCAGTAAATCACGCACCCCACCGCCAACGAGATAGGCCTCGTAGCCTGCTTTATTCAGACGATAGAGCACCTTGAGGGCATTTTCACTGATATCTTTGCGGGAAATATTGTGCTGCTCACGTGGAATAACCGACATGCGGTTTTGCGCAATAGCGTCGTTCGCCATGCTCTCTTCGCGGCTTAGCACTTTACGGCAAAAATTAGCGACTCGGGTAAAAATAGTACACCTCGTAGTGTGTTTTGTTATGAAAAAAGCGGCTAATCATAGCTCAGCGCAACGCATTTGAGAATGCTGGATTTTTGGTACGGTCGTCAGCGTCCAGTTGGCGATCGCCATTTTCAGCAGTTCGTCAATTCGCAAATCCTGCCATTCGTTGGTTACATTCTGGTTGAGAAATCGCAGCGCGTCGATCAAAACAGGGCGCGGATCGCCGTCTGGCAGGGCGGGCGCATGATTTTGTTTTGACAGCTTAAAGCCCTGTTCATTGACCGCCAGCGGCAGATGAATGTAATCCGGCGCGTTCCAGCCAAACTGGTGATAGAGCGATATTTGTCGCACGGTAGGTTCCACCAGGTCAGCCCCGCGCACAATTTCCGTCACGCCCTGGAAATGGTCATCAACCACAACCGCCAGGTTATAGGCAAACAAGCCGTCACGGCGGTGGATAATAAAATCTTCGCGTGCAAGACGTTCATCCGCATGGATCTCGCCGGAGAGTAAATCAGTAAAGTGCGTCACCGGGACATGCTGCTTTATGCGCACGGCGGCCAGTTCTGGGCCGTTATTGCGCGTGCGGCAGTGGCCGTCATAGACGCCACCCACGCTCTGAATACGCGCGCGGGTGCAGGTGCAGTAGTAGGAGAGCCCTTGTGCGTGGAGCCACGCCAGGCGTTCCCGGTAGGCATCATGTCGCCTTGACTGCCTGAGGACGTCGCCGTCCCAGTGAAGACCGTAATGTTCCAGCTGACGCAGAATGGTATCTGCTGCACCGGGAACTTCACGCGGAGGATCAATATCTTCAATGCGGACCAGCCATTTACCGTGACGGGCGCGAGCCTGCAGGTAGCTGCCGAGGGCGGCAATTAATGAGCCGAAGTGTAATTCACCAGAAGGGGATGGCGCGAAGCGCCCAATATAGTGTGATTCAGACATATCAACAGTAACAAGGCGGGAGAAACTCCCGCCTTTAGAGTGTGTAAACAGCGCTGGTATTAACCGGCCATCTGTTTTTCGCGGATTTCTGCCAGCGTTTTACAGTCGATGCACAGATCGGCGGTTGGACGCGCTTCCAGGCGACGAATTCCGATTTCAACACCGCAGGATTCGCAGTAGCCAAAATCTTCGTCTTCGACTTTTTTCAGCGTTTTTTCGATCTTTTTGATCAGTTTGCGTTCGCGGTCACGGTTACGCAGTTCGAGGCTGAACTCTTCTTCCTGAGCGGCACGGTCTACCGGGTCCGGGAAGTTAGCAGCTTCATCCTGCATATGAGTAACGGTGCGATCGACTTCATCCCTGAGTTGATTACGCCATGCTTCAAGAATACGCTTGAAGTGCGACAGCTGGGCTTCGTTCATATACTCTTCGCCCGGCTTCTCTTGATACGGCTCCACCCCAGCGATGGCGAGAATACTCAGGGACGATGTTTTACGGTTTTGCCCTTCTTGCATGTTGCTTCTCCTTAACACGCACTATCGATCCCCGTGTTGGGGGAAAAATCAGGTCGCTATAAATAGCAGATGCTTTTCCGTATGGCAATTATCTAAACGTAACACTTGACAAGCCTGTGAGGAAAAGCGTATTTGCGCACGCGGCCAGAACACTTAATAGTCAATCGTCTAATCCCTTATAAGACAATGGGAAGAGAGGATCTCAGAGTCATATTATCGGCAGAAAGTTCCGCTTTATAAGCCAAAACCTCCACCCCCTGCTTTTGTGCCTCATTCAACAATTGCGCGTATTTGAGATCAATATGGCGGGCTGGAGAAAATCGTTCAATGGCTGAATGTAAAACCGCAAACAGCAATACGGCGCGTTTGCCCGCCGCCGCAACACTCATCAGCTCCCGCAGATGCTTCTGCCCCCGTAGCGTGACCGCATCCGGGAAGTAACCGTTTTCCTGTTCCGCTAACGTCACTGATTTTACTTCAATATAGCACTCGGGCCGGTCTTCCGCCTGTAACATGAAGTCAATTCTGCTGCTTTCATCGCCATATTTAACTTCACTTTTATGCGTGCCATATCCCACCAGTTCGGGCAGGGTGCCAAGGGTCAATGCTTCCTTAACTAATTGATTGGCGCGCAGGGTATTCACGCAAATAAATGCCCCGTTTTGCGTCTCGGTCATTTCCCAGGTATGGGCATATTTGCGTTTAGTATTTTCTGAAGTGGAATACCAGACCGTGTCACCCGGCGTCGCACAGCCGGTCATGGCACCGGTGTTCGGGCAGTGCAGCGTGAGCTGTTCACCTTCGGGGGTGATCACATCAGCGAGAAAGCGTTTGTAGCGCTGAACCAGCGTGGCGTGCTGCAGGGCAGGACTAAACTTCATCAGAATTCCTTAGGGTATCGCCCAGCGACCAGCGCTGTAGCGGCGTGTAACGGGTGCGTCCTTGGGTAAAGACCGATTCGTAAAGCGCGAAGGTATTGACCTCAACGTCCCAGTGAAAGCCGGGTGGCGGAATGGCAACGGCCTGACCGGCATCGCGCAGCAGGGTGATATGCGGATGAAACGGCTGCGGACTCTGGTAACACCCGCTGCGAGCCGCCTGGGCGCGCAACATACTGGCAAGCTGTAAAAGTCCGCGGGGCGGCTGGCGCGTGCCCAACCAGACCACGCGTGAGCGCAGCCACTGGCCCGCGTCATCGAGGTGCAGCGTAAACGCTGGCTGAGAAATGCGGCCAGCCATTGCTGCCAGCGCGCGCTGTTTTTCGGCGCTGACATCGCCCAGAAAGGCCAGCGTCAGGTGCAGGTTTGCCGCCGCGATCGGACGGCCTGCGTCCTGGGGAAAATGGCTGGCTCGCCAGCGAACGATTTTTCGCTGCAGCGTGGAGGGCAATTCTATGGCAAAAAACAGCCGTTTCGACTCAGACATACAGGGGACTCGGTAATGGTATGCGCCGATGCTACAATGTACGCCGACTAATGTTAACCCTCTGGAGTTGTTAGTGTCCTCATTGCCGGTCGCCGTCGTCCTTCCTGAGCTTCTTGCTGCCTTACACCATGCCCCGCAGGTTTTACTTAACGCCCCGACGGGCGCAGGTAAATCTACCTGGCTGCCGCTGCAGATCCTCAAAGAGGGCACTGTCCGCGGGAAAATTATCCTGCTGGAGCCGCGCAGGCTGGCCGCACGGAACGTGGCGCAGCGCCTGGCGGAACTGCTTGGTGAAAAGCCGGGCGAGACGGTGGGTTACCGTATGCGCGCCGAAACCTGCGTTGGCCCGTCCACGCGCCTTGAGGTGGTGACCGAAGGGATCCTGACCCGCATGCTGCAAAACGATCCGGAGTTAAACGGCGTCGGATTGGTGATTCTGGATGAATTCCACGAGCGTAGCCTGCAGGCAGATCTGGCACTGGCGCTGTTACTTGATGTTCAGCAAGGGCTACGCGACGACCTCCGGTTGCTTATCATGTCCGCTACGCTGGATAACGAGCGACTGCAGCAGACGTTGCCCGACGCGCCGGTTATCGCCTCCGAAGGCAGAGCATTTCCCGTTGAGCGTCGCTATCAACCGTTGCCTGCCCATCAGCGTTTTGACGACGCGGTAGCCATCGCAACCGCCGAATTGCTCCGCCAGGAATCGGGATCGCTATTGCTGTTTTTGCCAGGCGTAGGCGAGATCCAGCGCGTGCAGGACCAACTGGCTTCCCGGGTGGGAAGTGACGTGCTGCTTTGCCCGCTCTACGGCGCGCTGTCGCTGGCGGATCAGCGTAAAGCAATCCTGCCCGCGCCCGCGGGGCAGCGTAAAGTGGTGCTGGCAACCAATATTGCCGAAACCAGTTTAACCATAGAAGGCATTCGCCTGGTGGTGGACAGTGCGCAGGAGAGGGTGGCGAGCTTTGACGCGCGCACCGGGCTGACTAAACTGCTGACGCAGCGCATAAGCCAGGCGTCGATGGTCCAGCGTGCAGGCCGTGCGGGACGTCTTGAGCCCGGTATCTGCCTGCATTTGACCAGCGCGGAGCAGGCTGAGCGCGCTGCACAGCAAAGCACGCCGGAAATTTTACACAGCGATCTGGCGGGGCTGGTGATGGATCTTCTGCAGTGGGGATGCCCGGATCCGGCACAGCTAACCTGGCTTAATCCTCCACCCGCCGCGAACCTTGCTGCTGCCCGGGCCTTACTGAACCGCCTGGGGGCGCTTGATAGTGAGCGATTGTCATCCCGCGGGCAAAAAATGGCCGCGCTGGGCAATGACCCTCGCCTGGCGGCGATGCTGGTGGCCGCGCAGGGGGAGGATGAAATTGCTACGGCGGCGAAACTGGCGGCTATTCTTGAGGAGCCACCACGCGGTGGCAGCAGCGATCTGGCGCAGGCCTTTTCCCGCAATCAGGGGAACTGGCAGCAGCGGGCGCAGCAGCTTTGCCGGCGACTCAACGGCAAAGCCGGATCGCCAGACAGCGCGGCTATCGCGCCTCTGTTAGCGCAGGCGTTTCCCGACAGGATCGCGCGTCGTCGCGGTCTGGACGGGCGATATCAACTGGCCAATGGCATGGGTGCGATGCTGGACAGCGATGACGCCATGACGCGTCACGAATGGCTGATTGCGCCGTTACTGTTACAGGGTAACCACTCCCCGGACGCGCGTATTTTACAGGCTATCGCGGTGGATATAGATGCCCTGACGCGTGCCTGTCCGCAGTTGGTCCAGCAATCCGATACCGTGGAATGGGATGAGGCTCAGGGCACGCTGAAGGCGTTTCGTCGCAGCCAGACAGGTAAACTGATCCTCGGCACCACGCCGCTGGCAAAACCGTCGGAAGAGGTGCTGCATCTGGCCATGCTGAACGGCATCCGGGACAAAGGGTTAGGGGTGTTGAACTGGACGCCAGAGGCGGAACAGTACCGTATTCGTCTGCACTGTGCCGCGCGCTGGCTACCGGAGTATGACTGGCCCGCGGTCGATGATGAGACATTGCTGGCCTCGCTGGAACGCTGGCTGCTGCCGCAAATGCACGGTGTACACTCGCTGCGTGCGCTAAAAGCGCTTGATGTTAAGGTCGCGTTACAGAATTTACTGGACTGGTCATTACGTCAACGTCTGGATAGTGAACTGCCAGGGCATTACACTGTGCCGACCGGAAGCCGGATTGCCATTCGTTATCACGAGGATAATCCTCCGGCGCTGGCGGTACGTATGCAGGAAATGTTTGGAGAGGCCACCACGCCTTCTGTGGCGCAAGGGCGCGTCTCTCTGGTGCTGGAGCTGTTGTCGCCAGCCCATCGCCCGTTACAGATTACCCGCGACCTGGGGGCATTCTGGGCGGGGAGCTACCGTGACGTGCAAAAAGAGATGAAGGGGCGGTATCCCAAACATGTCTGGCCGGACGATCCGGCAAATACGGCACCGACACGACGGACGAAGAAATATTCGTGACGGGTGTGGCTGGGAACGTGCGGCTTGATGCCCTCACCCGCAGGGTGCGGGAGAAAATACTAAAGACGTTCCTGTCAGGAAGGTCTTGCTGTTTACTTTGAGAGATTTCTTCTTTCACAGGCCAGTGGAAGAAAAGAGAATCGGGCCCTTGCGCCTGAAAGTTGCGGAGAAAAAGCATGGCGGGGAATGACCGCGAGCCAATAGGACGTAAGGGAAAACCAACGCGTCCGGCGAAAGAAAAGGTAAGCCGTCGTCGCCTCAGAGATGAGGACTATGACGATGACTATGAAGACGATTATGAGGATGAAGAACCGATGCCGCGTAAAGGGAAAGGCAAAGGGCGTAAGCCTCGGGGCAAGCGCGGCTGGTTCTGGCTGCTGCTGAAGCTGTTCATTGTATTTGTTGTGCTGATGGCGATTTACGGCGTCTATCTGGATCAGAAGATCCGTAGCCGTATCGACGGAAAAGTCTGGCAACTGCCTGCGGCGGTGTATGGCCGCATGGTGAACCTTGAGCCAGATATGTCCATCAGCAAGAACGAGATGGTGAAACTGCTGGAAGCCACCCAGTATCGTCAGGTGTCGAAAATGACGCGTCCTGGCGAATTTACCGTGCAGGCGAAAAGCATTGAGATGATCCGCCGTCCGTTTGATTTCCCGGACAGCAAAGAGGGCCAGGTGCGTGCGCGTCTGACCTTTGACGGCGATCGTCTGGACACCATCGAGAACATGGATAACAACCGTCAGTTCGGTTTCTTCCGTCTCGATCCGCGTCTGATCACCATGCTCTCGTCGGCGAACGGCGAACAACGTCTGTTTGTTGCCCGTAACGGCTTCCCGGACCTGCTGGTTGATACCCTGCTGGCAACCGAAGACCGTCACTTCTATGAGCATGATGGCATCAGCCTTTACTCGATTGGCCGTGCGGTGCTGGCTAACCTGACCGCCGGACGGACGGTGCAGGGGGCGAGTACGCTGACCCAGCAGCTGGTGAAGAACTTGTTCCTCTCCAGTGAACGCTCTTACTGGCGTAAAGCCAACGAAGCGTACATGGCCGTATTAATGGATGCGCGTTACAGCAAGGATCGTATCCTTGAGTTGTACATGAACGAGGTGTACCTCGGTCAGAGCGGGGATAACGAAATCCGCGGCTTCCCGCTGGCAAGTCTGTACTACTTTGGTCGTCCGGTGGAAGAGCTGAGCCTTGACCAGCAGGCGCTGCTGGTGGGCATGGTGAAAGGGGCGTCCATTTATAACCCGTGGCGTAACCCGAAACTGGCGCTGGAACGTCGTAACCTGGTGCTGCGTCTGCTGCAACAGCAGCAGGTGATTGACCAGGAGCTGTACGACATGCTGAGCGCACGTCCACTCGGCGTTCAGCCGCGCGGTGGCGTGATCTCGCCTCAGCCTGCGTTTATGCAGCTGGTGCGTCAGGAGCTGCAAAGCAAGCTCGGTGATAAGGTGAAAGATCTCTCCGGCGTGAAGATCTTTACTACCTTCGATTCCGTGGCGCAGGAAGCCGCTGAAAAAGCTGCGGTGGAAGGCATCCCGGCGCTGAAGAAACAGCGTAAGCTGAGCGATCTTGAAACCGCGATGGTGGTGGTTGACCGTAACACCGGCGAAGTTCGCGCCATGGTGGGCGGTGCTGAGCCGCAGTTCGCAGGCTACAACCGTGCAATGCAGGCGCGACGTTCGATTGGTTCACTGGCAAAACCGGCAACCTATCTTACCGCCCTGAGTCAGCCTAACCAGTATCGCCTGAATACCTGGATTGCCGATGCGCCGATTTCCCTGCGCCAGCCTAACGGCCAGGTATGGTCTCCGCAGAACGACGATAAACAGTTCAGCGGCCAGGTCATGCTGGTGGATGCGTTGACCCGCTCGATGAACGTGCCAACGGTGAACCTGGGTATGGCGCTCGGTCTGCCGGCGATTGTCGACACCTGGCAGAAACTGGGTGTGCCGAAAGATCAGCTCCATCCTGTTCCGGCGATGATCCTGGGGGCGCTTAACCTGACGCCGATCGAAGTGGCTCAGGCGTTCCAGACCATTGCCAGCGGGGGTAACCGTGCACCGCTCTCTGCTCTGCGTTCGGTGATTGCCGAGGATGGCTCCGTGCTGTATCAGAGCTTCCCACAAGCGGAACGTGCCGTGCCAGCGCAGGCAGCCTATATGACGTTGTGGACGATGCAGCAGGTTGTGCAGCGGGGGACCGGACGTCAACTGGGTGCGAAGTATCCGGGCCTGCATCTGGCAGGTAAAACCGGGACCACCAACAACAACGTGGATACCTGGTTCGCCGGTATCGATGGCCGTGAAGTGGTGATCACCTGGGTAGGTCGCGATAACAACCAGCCAACCAAACTGTACGGTGCAAGCGGGGCGATGTCGATTTACCAGCGCTATCTGGCGAATCAGTCTCCGGTACCGCTGAATCTGGTGGCGCCGGAAGATATCGTCGATATGGGCGTGGACGGTTCTGGTAACTTTGTCTGTGGCGGCGGTATGCGTACCTTGCCTGTCTGGACCACCAACCCGGATTCGCTGTGCCAGCAAAGCCAGCCAGAGCAACCGACGGGTAACCCGTTCGAGCAGTCTTCTCAGCCTCAGCAGCAGCCGCAACAACAGCCGCAGCAGCAGAATGAGAAAAAAGACAGCGACGGTGTCGCGGGCTGGATTAAAGATATGTTCGGCGGTAACTAACGCTTCACATCCCCCCGAAAGGGGGGATTTTTTTACCTGTACTTTCCATTTCCTTAACCCTCGTTTTCATTCTGATTAACCCTTCGTTTTCTCTTGTTTATTTCTTAAACCCTTAATTCTCGTAGGGCCGCTTACTGCTTGCTATGCAGCCAACGTTTCGCATATTATTCTGCGGTCATAATAATAATTCTCGTTTACGTTATCATTCACTTTTCCATCAGAGATAAACATGGCGCTTTCCAATACTGCTCAGCCAATTCACACGTCGCTGCGAAAAATCGCGGTCGTCGTAGCCACAGCGGTTGCCGGCATGTCTACGTATGCACATGCGGCTGAAACCCAGAAAAAAGAAGAAACCATCACCGTCACTGCCGCGCCTGCCGCCCAGGAAAGTCCGTGGGGGCCTGCGCCAACGATCGCAGCAAAACGCACGGCAACGGCGACCAAAACCGATACCGCGATTGAAAAGACCCCGCAGTCTATTTCCGTGGTAACGCGTGATGAAATGGAACGCCGCCAGCCAGCGACCGTAAAAGAGGCGCTGGGCTATACGCCGAGCGTGTTTGCGACCCGCGGCAGCTCCACCACCTATGATGTGGTCTCAATTCGTGGTTTTACCGCGCCTTCGACGGTAAACACCAACCAGTATCTCGATGGCATGAAGCTGATGGGGAATAACTACTCCGAAGCTTCCATGGATCCGTACTTCCTTGAGCGCGTAGAAGTGATGCGCGGACCTACGTCTGTGCTCTACGGCAACAGCAATCCAGGCGGTATCGTCAGTATGGTGAGCAAACGCCCACTGACCGAGCCGCTGAAAGAAGTCCAGTTTAAAATGGGGACCAATAACCTGTGGCAAACGGGCTTCGATTTCAGTGATGCAATCGATGAAGATGGCGTGTGGTCGTACCGCCTGACCGGTCTTGGCAGTAGTCAGAACGCACAGCAGGAGATGTCAAAATCAACCCGCTATGCGATTGCGCCCTCCTTTAGCTGGCGTCCGGATGACAAAACCGATTTCACCTTCCTGAGCAATTTCCAGAACGATCCGGAAGCGGGCTACTACGGCTGGTTGCCACGGGAAGGGACCGTGGTGCCATACCGTGACGCAAACGGCAATGAGCATAAGATCCCAACCGATTTCAACGAAGGTGAAGCGGATAATAAGATGGCTCGTCGCCAGCAGTTGATTGGTTACAGCTTCTCGCATCAGTTTGATGACACGTTCACCGTGCGTCAGAATCTGCGTTACGCAAAAGTGCATACGCTCTACCGCTCTGTTTACGGCAATGGCTACGCTGAGCCTGGCAAGATTAACCGCGCTTACGTGCGTTCAGATGAAGATCTGAATATGTTTACCGTGGATACTCAGCTGCAGTCGACATTCGCGACGGGCGCCGTAGACCACACGTTGCTGACGGGCGTTGATTACTCGCGTATGCGTAATGATATCAATGCGCTGTACGGTTCCGCCGACCCTATTGATATCCAGAACCCGGATTACGGCAACGCGAACATCAACACCAACCTGCCATGGTCTAACTATTCCGTCGTTAACCGTAATGAACAGACCGGGCTCTATGCTCAGGATCAGGCTGAGTGGGATAAGTGGGTGCTGACGCTGGGCGGACGCTACGACTACGTGATGGCTTCAACGCTGACGCGCGGTACGGCCGATTCGCTGGCTGAAAACCACGACCAGGCTTTCACCTGGCGCGGGGGAATTAACTATCTCTTTGATAATGGTATTTCACCTTACTTCAGCTACAGCGAGTCGTTTGAGCCGGTATCGGGCGCCGATCGTAACGGCACACCGTTCGACCCTTCCCGCGGTAAGCAGTATGAAACGGGTGTGAAATACGCGCCGAAAGACCTGCCGGTTGTGGTCACCGCGTCGCTGTTCCAGCTGACGAAAGATAAGAACCTGACGGCGGATCCGAACGATCCAACGAATACTCACAGTATCCAGACCGGTGAGATCCGTTCTCGTGGTTTCGAACTGGAAGCGAAAGCAGCGGTTAACGCCAATATTAACGTGACTGCGGCGTACAGCTTTATTGATGCTGAGTACACCCATGACAGCACCTTTGAAGGTAAACGTCCGGCGGAAGTGCCGCGTAATCAGGCGTCATTGTGGGCAGATTACACCTTCACCGACACGGCCTTAAGCGGCCTGACGATTGGTGCCGGTACCCGTTACATCGGTAACACGGTGAGCTACTACTCAAGCGGCGACAAAAAAGATCAGCCGTTTAACGTCGCGAGCTACACCCTTGCCGATGCGATGGTGAAATACGATCTGGCCCGTCTGGGTCTGCCGGGGTCATCTGTGGCGGTGAACGTGAATAACCTGTTCGATCGGGAATACGTCTCCAGCTGCTACAAGGATTATGCATGCTACTGGGGTGCTGAACGTCAGGTTGTCGCCACCGCGACCTTCCGCTTCTAATCTCTCTTCGGGCACGGTTCGCCGTGCCCTTTTTATTTAAGTTGGCCGATATGCAGGATAATCAAACGCAATCCGACACCACCTTCACGCTCAATAATCTCTCCTTTCGCGTGCCCGGACGCACCCTGCTGCATCCGCTCTCTTTGACCTTCCCGGCAGGTAAAGTGACAGGCCTGATTGGTCACAACGGCTCTGGTAAATCAACGCTGCTCAAAATGCTTGGCCGCCATCAGCTGCCGTCAGAAGGCGATATCCTGCTGGACGGTCAGCCGCTGGAGAGCTGGAGCAGTAAAGCCTTTGCCCGCAAAGTGGCGTATCTGCCGCAGCAGTTGCCGCAGGCGGAGGGGATGACCGTGCGTGAACTGGTGGCGATTGGGCGTTATCCGTGGCACGGCGCGCTTGGCCGTTTCGGCGTGGCCGACAGAGAGAAAGTGGAAGAGGCGATTGCGCTGGTGGGGCTAAAACCGCTGGCCCACCGTCTGGTAGACAGCCTGTCAGGAGGGGAACGTCAGCGCGCGTGGATAGCAATGCTGGTGGCCCAGGACAGCCGCTGCCTGCTGCTCGACGAACCGACCTCTGCGCTGGACATTGCCCATCAGGTCGACGTGCTTGCGCTGGTGCATCGTTTAAGCCAGCAGCGCGGTCTGACGGTTATCGCGGTCCTGCATGATATCAACATGGCCGCGCGTTACTGCGATTACCTCGTTGCCCTGCGCGGCGGTGAGATGATCGCCCAGGGGACGCCATCTGAACTGATGCGCAGTGAAACGCTGGAACACATTTACGGTATTCCAATGGGGATTTTGCCTCACCCTGCCGGGGCTGCACCGGTGAGCTTTGTGTACTGATGCTGGATTCTATGTTGATGAGTCGCCGTCGTCTGCTGACGGCAATGGCGCTTTCACCGCTGCTGTTAAAAATGAATACCGCGCGTGCGGCTGCGGTCGATCCACACCGCATTGTGGCGCTGGAATGGTTGCCGGTAGAGCTGATGATGGCGCTGGGCGTTACGCCCTATGGTGTGGCGGATATTCCCAACTACAGGCTATGGGTGAATGAGCCGAGGCTACCGGACTCGGTAATCGACATCGGCCTGCGCACCGAGCCAAATCTCGAACTGCTCACCCAGATGAAGCCGTCATTCCTGTTCTGGTCTGCAGGTTACGGCCCGTCAGAAGAGACAATGGCACGGATTGCCCCCGGCCGTGGTTTCTCCTTCAGCGACGGTAAAAATCCGCTGGCGATGGCGAAAAACTCCCTCCACGAGATGGCACAGTTCCTTAACCGTGAGGTTGAGGCCAAAAAACATCTCGACGATTTTGATGCCCTGATTAACGCCCTGAAGCCGCGTTTTGCTCAACGGGGCGATCGCCCGCTGCTGATGGTGACGCTGCTGGATGCCCGCCATATGCTGGTCTTTGGGAAAAACTGCCTGTTCCAGGACGTGCTCGACAGTTTTGGTATTCGTAATGCCTGGGAAGGGGAGATGACCTTCTGGGGCAGCACAGCCGTGGGGATTGACCGTCTTGCGGCATTTCGCGATGTGGATGTGTTGTGCTTTGACCACGGCAACGAGCGGGAGATGCAAACCCTTATGGCGACGCCGCTCTGGCAGGCAATGCCGTTTGTGCGTGAAAAACGGTTCCTGCGCGCACCTGCGGTATGGTTCTACGGCGCGACGCTTTCTGCCATGCACTTTGCCCGCGTGCTGGACAACGCGCTGGGAGGCCAGGCATGAGTAAGCGTATTGCCCGTTTCCCGGCACTGTTACTTTGCCTCATTTTCCTGTGCGCGCTGGTATTGACCTGGTTCAATCTGTCGACGGCCTTACCGCGCGACCAGTGGCGTGCGGCGCTGGTGACGCCAGATATCGATAATATTCAGCAAATGCTGTTCCACTACAGTCTGTTGCCGCGCCTTTCGATTTCGCTGCTGGTCGGTGCGGGATTAGGGTTGGTGGGCGTTTTATTCCAGCAGGTACTGCGTAACCCTCTGGCCGAGCCGACGACGCTTGGCGTGGCGACCGGGGCACAGCTTGGGATCACGATTACCACACTCTGGGCGTTGCCTGGGGCATTGACCTCGCAGTTTGCTGCCCTCGCCGGTGCGTGTGTGGTGGGCGCGCTGGTATTCGGCGTCGCCTGGGGCAAACGTCTCTCCCCCGTTACGCTTATTCTTGCGGGGCTGGTGGTGAGCCTGTACTGCGGCGCGATTAATCAGCTGCTGGTGCTGTTCCATCACGATCAGCTGCAAAGCATGTTCCTCTGGAGCACCGGTACGCTCACCCAGACCGACTGGAGCGTCGTGCAGCGTCTGTGGCCGCAGCTCGTCGGTGGCGTCGTGTTGATGCTGCTGCTCTTGCGCCCGCTGACGTTGATGGGTCTTGACGATGGCGTGGCGCGTAATCTGGGGCTGGCGCTGTCGCTGGCCCGTCTGGGGGCGCTGACGCTGGCGATTGTGCTCAGTGCCCTGCTGGTAAATGCGGTAGGCATCATCGGGTTTATCGGGCTATTTGCGCCGCTGCTGGCAAAAATGCTCGGTGCGCGCCGCCTCCTGGCGCGCCTGATGTTAGCCCCGCTGATTGGCGCGTTGATCCTCTGGCTTTCCGATCAAATCATTCTCTGGCTGGCACGCGTCTGGATGGAAGTGTCTACCGGTTCGATGACGGCGCTTATCGGTGCACCGCTGCTGCTGTGGCTGCTGCCGCGTCTGCGCAGTATCAGCGCGCCAGCGATGGATGCTGGCGATAAGGTCTATGCTGAGCGCCAGTCAGTGCTGGGGTTCAGCCTTGCCGGGCTGGCAGTGCTCATTGTTATCTCATTTGCCGCGCTCGCTTTCGGACGCGATGCGGTGGGCTGGCACTGGGCGTCTGGGGATCTGCTTAACGAACTCATGCAGTGGCGCTGGCCGCGCATTCTCTCGGCGTTAATCGCCGGGGTCATGCTGGCGGTGGCGGGCTGTATTATCCAGCGTCTGACCGGTAATCCGATGGCCAGCCCGGAGGTTCTGGGTATCAGTTCTGGTGCCGCCTTTGGCGTGGTTCTGATGCTGTTCCTGGTGCCAGGAAATGCCTTCGGCTGGTTGATGCCTGCCGGGAGCGTTGGCGCGGCGGTGACGCTGCTGATCATCCTCATTGCCTCCGGGCGTGGTGGGTTTTCCCCTCACCGGATGCTGCTTGCCGGGATGGCGCTCAGCACGGCATTTACCATGCTGCTGATGATGCTGCAGGCGAGTGGCGATCCGCGTATGGCCAAGATCCTGACCTGGATCTCCGGTTCAACGTACAGCGCCACCGGCAGCCAGGTCGTGCATTCCGGGATTGCAATGATCGTATTGCTGGCGATGGTGCCGCTGTGCCGTCGCTGGATGACCATTCTGCCGCTGGGCGGCGAGACCGCGCGTGCGGTGGGGATGGCCCTGGCGCCGTCCCGTATCGGGTTACTGCTGGTGGCCGCATGCCTCACGGCAACGGCCACCATGACCATCGGCCCGCTGAGCTTTGTCGGCTTAATGGCGCCGCACATTGCCAGAATGATGGGCTTTCGTCGCACGATGCCGCACATTGTGATGTCGGCGCTGACGGGGGGCGTAATACTGGTGGTTGCCGACTGGCTGGGGCGGATGGTGCTGTTCCCGTACCAGATACCTGCCGGGTTGCTGTCGACGTTTATCGGGGCGCCGTACTTTATCTATTTGTTGAGAAAGCAAAGCAGGTAGAAGGGCGGTGGGGTATTGCCCTCTCCCGGTGGAGAGGGCAGCAGATCGTTTCTGTCTTACAACTTCGCAAAGACCCTGTGCGCAGCATCGATAGTCTTATTGATATCGTCTTCGCTGTGCGCGACGGACATAAAGCCTGCTTCAAACGCGGATGGTGCCAGGTAGACGCCTTCTTCCAGCATCAGATGGAAGAAGCGCTTGAAGCGTTCAACGTCACACTTCACCACATCCTGATAGCAGGTCACGGTTTTCGCATCGGTGAAGAAAATCCCGAACATCCCACCAACGTGGTTTACCACCAGAGGAATACCGGTTTCTTGCGCGGCCTCCAGCAGGCCGTTGGCCAGTTGAGATGTCAGATCGGTCAGGGTTTCGTGAATACCCGGCTGCGCGACTTCGGTCAGACAGGCGAAACCTGCGGCCATCGCAATCGGGTTGCCGGAAAGGGTACCCGCCTGGTAGACCGGGCCAGTCGGCGCCAGCGCTTCCATCACCTCTTTACGTCCCCCGAATGCACCGACAGGCATGCCGCCGCCGATGATTTTGCCAAGGCACGTCAGGTCCGGCTCTACGCCGTAGTAAGACTGTGCCCCCGCCAGCGCGACGCGGAAGCCGGTCATCACTTCGTCGATGATCAGCAGAGCGCCAAACTCATCGCACAGGGCGCGCAGACCCGGCAGGAACTCCGGCTGCGGAGGAATGCAGTTCATGTTGCCTGCGACAGGTTCAACGATGATGCAGGCAATCTCCTGCGGATACTGCTCGAAGGCTGCCCGAACGGTGTTCAGATCGTTATAGGTGCAGGTCAGGGTATGCTTCGCAAAGTCAGCCGGTACGCCCGGTGAGTTCGGCTGACCGAGGGTCAGCGCGCCGGAGCCGGCTTTTACCAGCAGGCAGTCCGCATGACCGTGGTAGCAGCCTTCAAATTTGATGATCTTGTCGCGGCCGGTAAAGCCACGTGCCAGGCGGATCGCGCTCATGGTGGCCTCGGTACCGGAGTTCACCATACGCACCATGTCCATAGTCGGGACCAGTTCGGTGACCAGTTCCGCCATTTTCACTTCCATCTCGGTTGGCGCGCCGAAGCTCAGGCCGCGCTGGGCGGCTTCAATCACCGCATTGCGGATAGCAGGATGGTTGTGACCCAGCACCATCGGACCCCAGGAGCCGACATAATCGATATAGGCTTTGCCATCGACATCATACAGATACGCGCCGTCAGCACGTTCGATAAACAGCGGCGTACCGCCTACGCCGGTAAAGGCGCGAACAGGCGAATTCACGCCACCTGGGATAAGCTCGCGGGCTGCACTGTAGAGGTTTTCAGACTTGCTCATGGCGTCGTTCCTGGTTCGTATAAAATGATTAAGCACACTATTCTAAGTGATCCTCGGAAGGTAATGAAATTTTTGCCCCCTTTCATGCCCAAACAATTGTTAAGTATTTTTCACGGGATGATATTACGCACTCTGGTAAAATCCCTGCGGTTATTTGTATGACGAAAAGAAACGGTAATGAAAGCAGACACTCATTCTTATACTGAACAGCAGTTCAGACGTGCGCAGCACCGTATCAGCATCCGGCGCTTGCTTAATCGTGATAAAACGCCGCTGGCTATCCTGCTGGCCGCTGCCGTGGTCGGCGCAATTGCCGGGCTGGTGGGTATCGCCTTCGAAAAAGCGGTTAACGCGATAATGAACTGGCGAATTGGAACCGTGGCGGGTTTTGCCTATAGCGGTGGATGGGTATGGGTGTGGGCCTTTGGCTTATCTGCGCTGTTTGCCATGGTGGGCTATTTCCTGGTTCGTAAATTTGCGCCGGAAGCGGGCGGTTCCGGGATCCCTGAAATAGAAGGCGCACTGGAAGAGCTGAGGCCGGTTCGCTGGTGGCGCGTCATCCCGGTAAAATTTATCGGTGGCATGGGAACGCTCGGGGCAGGCATGGTGCTCGGGCGCGAAGGACCAACGGTGCAGCTGGGCGGAAACGTTGGGCGCATGGTCGGCGATCTGTTTCGCATGCGCAGCGCGGAGGCGCGACATACGCTACTGGCAACGGGGGCGGCGGCCGGCCTTTCGGCGGCGTTCAACGCACCGCTCGCGGGGATCCTGTTCATTATTGAAGAGATGCGGGCACAGTTTCGCTACAACCTGATCTCGATAAAAGCGGTATTCACTGGCGTCATTATGTCGAGCATTGTCTTTCGCATTTTTAATGGCGAAGGGGCGGTGATTGAGGTGGGGAAACTGACCAATGCGCCGGTGAATACGCTGTGGCTGTACCTGATTCTCGGCATGATTTTTGGCGTGGTCGGCCCGCTGTTTAACACGCTTATCTTACGCGCTCAGGATATGTTCCAGCGCATTCACGGTGGGAATACTACCCGCTGGGTATTGATCGGCGGACTGCTGGGCGGCGGCTGCGGCGTGCTCGGCTTCATTGAGCCCAATGCCGCAGGCGGTGGCTTCGGGCTGATACCGATTGCCGCGGCGGGTAATTTCAGCATTGGTCTGTTGCTGTTCATGTTTATTTCGCGGGTGATTACCACCGTATTGTGCTTCTCCTCCGGTGCGCCTGGCGGTATTTTTGCCCCGATGCTGGCGCTGGGTACGCTTCTGGGAACCGCGTTTGGCATGGTCGCTGCTGCCGGATTCCCGGCCTATCATCTGGACGCCGGGACCTTTGCTATTGCCGGAATGGGCGCGCTGCTGGCGGCGTCCCTGCGCGCGCCGTTGACCGGCATCGTGCTGGTTCTGGAGATGACGGATAATTACCAGCTCATTTTGCCAATGATCATTACCTGTCTCGGCGCGACACTATTAGCCCAATTCCTGGGTGGAAAACCGCTATACTCCACCATTCTTGCCCGTACCCTGGCAAAACAAGAGGCCGAGCGGGCCCCGACGCAGAATACTTGAATGAATTACCAGGGTATTAGATAATGACATAAAGAATTGGGTGAATTTTACCCAATAGCAGTAGCAGTATTCATGGGAGCATAAGATGAGTGATGACGTAGCGTTGCCGCTGGAATTTACCGAAGCAGCAGCCAACAAAGTGAAAACCCTGATTGCCGACGAGGACAATCCGGATCTGAAACTGCGTGTCTATATTACCGGTGGCGGCTGCAGCGGCTTCCAGTATGGTTTTACCTTTGACGATCAGGTCAACGACGGCGATATGACTATCGAGAAGCAGGGCGTTGCGCTGGTGGTTGACCCGATGAGCCTGCAGTACCTGGTGGGTGGTTCGGTGGATTACACTGAAGGCCTGGAAGGTTCGCGCTTCGTTGTGACTAACCCGAACGCGACAAGTACCTGTGGATGTGGCTCTTCGTTCAGCATCTGACAGGGATGCAGTCGTAAGCCCGGTAAGCGTAGCGCCACCGGGCTTATAAACAACGCTTATCGTGCATTATCATCCAGCGCAAACGTCGGCAGCTTCAGATGCCAGCGTATCGCCGCTAACCGTATCCCCAGCGTGACCACCATACCCAGCATGGCTGCATTTTCTAGCGGCATCGCAAAGGTGTAATACGCCGTCGCGTGAACAATCCCACCAATAATACACGCCGTGGCATAGATTTCGGTACGCAGGATCATGGGAACTTCACGCGCCAGAATGTCGCGAATAATCCCGCCGCCGACCCCGGTTAACACGCCCATGCAGATGGCCACCATCGGGCCCGTTCCCGCATTGAAGGCTTTATTGACCCCGATGCCCACAAAGACGGACAGACCGACGGCATCCAGCACCGGGAGTATCCATTTCGGTAACCGGCGGGGTTGGCGAACCAATACGATGGTCAACAGACAGGTGACCATCGCCACCACCAGATCGGTTGGATCTTTCACCCAAAATACCGGGCCATTCGCCAGGGCCATATCACGTATCGTCCCGCCACCCACGGCGGTGACCACGCCCAGCACCAGCACGCCAAACGGATCCATGCGCAGTTTTCCGGCGAGTAAAACGCCGGAGATAGCAAAAACGGCTGTGCCAAGAATATCCAGCCAATAAACGAGCATCGTTAAATCCTCGAGCGGGGTATGTTGTTAGTGACTCTCTGCCAGCGCGGCACAGAGCTGTTTTGCGGCGAGGATAATACGCGGGCTGGCGCGTTCAAACCAGTCACTGGTGAGGGGGATCACCGGTATTTTTAGCTGACGTTGCCAGAATTGTTCAATTTTAGGAATCTCGCTCGCATTTCCGACCACCACGATGGCCTGTGGCTGGCGTGCGAGCACCTGTTCCCGGCTGACCTGAGGCCACGGCACCCGGCTGGCTGCAAAGATGTTTTCACCGCCGCAGATTTCCAGCACCTGATTCTGAATGGATCCTTTCCCGGTGGTGAACAGCGGCTGGCTGCCAAATTGCAGGAAGATGCGTTTTTTGACGGGGGTATCGTAGCGGGATTTCAGCGCGGCATAGTCGCTGAGCATCTGTTTCGCGGCATTCTCGGCTTTTGCTGGAGTAGGACTGTAGGGGGCCAGAGAACGCAGCGCCTGAGCGACCTGCTCAATGCTCACCGCATCAATCCACATCACCTTGATCCCAAGCGAAGAGAGCTGGTTGACCTGCCGCTCGGCGTTACCGCCGCGCCAGGCGAGCACGAGATCGGGTTTAAGCGCCACGATGCGCTCAATGTTCATCCCTTGCCAGGTCGCCACCTGTTCAATATGGGCCGCTTGCGGAGGGTAATCCGAAAAGCTGCTCACGCCGACAGGCGTGATCCCGGCGGCAAAGGCCAGTTCGGTGTTTGCCGGAGAGAGCGTAATCACACGCGGCGCGGCAAATAGCCATGCCGGTGCGAGAAAAAGCAGGGCGACCAGCGCCCTGATGTATGGATTACCCACGAGCCAGTTTCTGCACCAGGCGCTCCACCATCACGGTGGACTGTTTTGCCGCAACGGTCAGGAACTCGTCGAAGCTGATATGAGACTGCTGGTCAGCCACGTCGGAGATGGCGCGAACCACCACGAACGGAACGTTGAAGTTATGGCAAACGTGAGCAATGGCGGTCGCTTCCATCTCAACGGCAACGGCCTGAGGGAAGTTATGACGAATTTTCGCCAGGCCGACGGAGCCATTGATGAACGCATCACCGCTGACGATCAGGCCGCGTACCGCGTTGAGGTTCAGCTCAGCGATGCAGCTTTCAGCCGCCGCAATCAGTTTGTCATCGGCTTTAAACCCGGCCGGGCAACCCGGAAGCTGACCGTATTCGTAGCCGAATGCGGTAACGTCTGCATCGTGGTAACGCGCTTCATCGGAAACAACGATATCACCCACTTTCAGCGTCGACGCCAGGCCGCCTGCAGAACCGGTGTTAATGATAACGTCCGGCTTGCAGCGTTCGAGCAGCAGGGTCGCGCCCAGCGCAGCAGCAACCTTACCGATGCCTGATTTCAGCAGAGCGACGTCAACGCCATTCAACTGGCCGGTATAGATCTCACAGCCACCGAGGGAGAGAGTCTGACGGTTCTCAATTTTGTCACGCAGCAGCGTAACTTCTTCTTCCATTGCACCAATAATGCCGATTTTCATAGATTTACTCGCGATGTGCCTTGTTAAGATGCATAGTCTATCATGCGGTTAAGAGGAAACGCATTCTCACGCGGGGGAGCACATGTCACCAATCGATTTTCGCACCAAAATTAACTGGCACCGACGTTTCCGTTCGCCGCAGGGCGACAAGAGCGAGCATGAGATCCTGCGTATCTTCGAAAGCGATCGTGGGCGGATCATAAACTCGCCGGCAATCCGTCGGTTACAGCAAAAAACCCAGGTGTTTCCGCTTGAACGTAACGCTGCGGTGCGCACGCGCTTAACGCATTCTATGGAAGTTCAGCAGGTTGGCCGCTACATTGCCAAAGAGATTTTAAGCCGTCTCAAAGAGCAGCAGCTTCTCGAAACCTATGGGCTGAATGAGCTGACCGGGCCGTTTGAGAGCATCGTTGAGATGGCCTGCCTGATGCATGACATCGGTAACCCGCCCTTTGGTCATTTTGGCGAAGCCGCCATAAATGACTGGTTTAAACAGCGGCTTTATCCTGCTGATGCGGTAAGCCAGCCTCTGAGCGATGACCGCTGCCTGGTGCGGGATTTACGCCTGCGCGAAGGTGAAGACGCGCTGAACGACCTGCGGCGTAAAGTCCGTCACGACCTCTGTCACTTCGAAGGCAATGCGCAGGGGATCCGGCTGGTCCACTCCCTGATGCGTATGAACCTGACCTGGGCACAGGTGGGGTGCATCCTGAAATATACGCGACCGGCATGGTGGATGGGCGAGACGCCCGCGTCGCACAGTTATTTGATGAAAAAGCCGGGCTATTATCTTTCCGAAGAAGCCTATATTGAGCGCCTGCGTAAAGAACTTTCTCTGACACCAAACGGCCGCTTCCCCTTAACCTGGATTATGGAAGCTGCCGACGACATTTCATATTGTGTTGCCGACCTGGAAGACGCCGTTGAGAAAAGAATATTCAGCGTCGAAGAACTTTATCAGCATCTTTATGAGGCCTGGGGAACGCATGAAAAAGGCTCGCTGTTTGCTCAGGTTGTCGAAAATGCCTGGGAGAAATCGCGTTCAAATACATTAAGCCGCAGCACGGAAGATCAGTTCTTTATGTATTTACGGGTCAATACATTAAATAAACTGGTGCCGTATGCCGCCTCGCGCTTTATTGACAACCTGCCGTTAATTTATAGCGGCGAATTCAACCATGCGTTGCTGGAAGATGACAGCAGCTTTAGCCAGCTTCTTGAGCTCTATAAAAATGTGGCCGTGCGTCATGTTTTCAGCCATCCGGATGTCGAACAACTTGAGCTGCAGGGATACAGGGTTATCAGTGGGTTACTCGAAATCTATCGGCCTCTGCTGCAGTTATCCGTCGACGAGTTCAGCGAGCTGGTGGAAAAAGAGCGCGTGCGGCGAATACCGATCGAATCCCGGCTTTATCAGAAACTCTCAACCCGCCACCGTCTGGCTTATGTCGAAGCCATTGGCAAGCTGGATCGTCAGTCGCCCCAGTGGCCGGTGCTGGAATATTATTATCGCTGCCGTCTTATCCAGGACTATATCAGCGGGATGACAGATTTGTATGCCTGGGATGAATACCGCAAGCTCATGGCGGTGGAATAAGCACGGAGTTTTGTAAAGACGGCCAATAAATTTTTACCTTTTCCATAAACTTATGGCCGGAACTAAGCGGTATAAAATGAATCTGAGTTACACAGCAATTTTGCGTTATCTGTAAATCGAGATTAAGACACATGAAAAAAACCACATTAGCAATGAGTGCACTGGCTCTGAGTTTAGGTTTAGCGCTGTCTCCTCTGACTGCTACTGCAGCTGAGACCGCATCGTCGGCAGCGACCGCGCAGCAGATGCCAAGCCTGGCACCGATGCTCGAAAAAGTGATGCCATCGGTGGTGAGTATTAACGTTGAGGGCAGCACAACCGTCAATACGCCGCGTATGCCGCGTAACTTCCAGCAGTTCTTTGGTGATAACTCACCTTTCTGCCAGGACGGTTCGCCATTCCAGAGCTCCCCGTTCTGTCAGGGCGGTGGTGCAGGGGATGACACCCAGGGGGGTGGCCAGCAGCAGAAATTCATGGCGCTTGGCTCGGGTGTGATTATAGATGCGGCGAAAGGCTACGTCGTGACCAACAACCACGTTGTTGATAACGCCAACAGCATTAAGGTCCAACTGAGCGACGGGCGTAAATTTGATGCCAAAGTGGTCGGGAAAGACCCGCGCTCCGATATCGCGTTGATCCAGATTCAGGATCCGAAAAACCTGACGGCGATTAAAATTGCCGACTCCGATGCGCTGCGTGTCGGTGATTATACCGTCGCTATCGGTAACCCGTTCGGTCTGGGTGAAACCGTAACCTCGGGGATTGTTTCCGCGCTGGGTCGTAGCGGTCTCAACGCCGAAAACTATGAAAACTTCATCCAGACGGATGCCGCCATCAACCGGGGTAACTCCGGCGGTGCGCTGGTGAACCTGAACGGTGAGCTGATTGGTATCAACACCGCGATCCTTGCACCAGACGGTGGCAATATCGGGATCGGCTTTGCTATCCCAAGTAACATGGTGAAAAACCTGACCGCGCAGATGGTGCAGTATGGCCAGGTGAAACGCGGTGAACTGGGGATTCTGGGTACCGAACTGAATTCCGAACTGGCTAAGGCGATGAAAGTTGACGCCCAGCGCGGTGCATTTGTCAGCCAGGTGATGCCGAACTCCTCCGCGGCGAAAGCGGGCATTAAAGCGGGTGATGTCATCACCTCCCTGAACGGGAAACCGATCAGCAGCTTTGCCGCGCTGCGTGCTGAAGTGGGCTCCATGCCGATTGGCAGCAAAGTCACCCTCGGCCTGCTGCGCGACGGTAAACCGGTTAACGTGAGCCTGGAACTGCAGCAGAGCAGCCAGAATCAGGTTGATTCCAGCACCATCTTCAGCGGCATTGAAGGCGCCGAGATGAGCAATAAAGGTCAGGACAAAGGCGTTGTGGTGAACAACGTTAAAGCGAACAGCCCGGCTGCGCGCATTGGCCTGAAAAAAGGCGATGTGATCATGGGTGCGAACCAGCAGCCAGTGAAAAACATTGCTGAACTGCGCAAAATTCTGGACAGCAAACCTTCCGTGCTGGCGTTGAATATTCAGCGTGGTGATACCTCAATTTACCTGCTGATGCAGTAATCCTCTCAGGCCCCTGTTTCAGATGAGCAGGGGCTTTTCACCTTTCTGTGACCTTTTCCACAACTCCATACTTCTCCCTTTCACTTTGTGCATTCGCACAATGCAGCGGTAGCTGAACTTCCCTATGCTTGAGCTCTGCTCACAGGAGGGTTACATGGCTGGCTGGCATCTCGATACCAAAATGGCGCAGGATATTGTGGCACGCACCATGCGCATCATTGATACCAATATCAACGTAATGGATGCCCGTGGGCGCATTATTGGCAGTGGCGATCGTGAGCGTATTGGGGAATTGCACGAAGGGGCGCTGCTGGTGCTCTCCCAGGGGCGGGTGGTGGACATCGACGATGCGGTGGCGAAACACCTGCACGGTGTCCGTCAGGGCATCAATTTACCGCTGCGTCTTGAGGGGGAAATTGTTGGCGTTATCGGCCTGACCGGCGAGCCGGAGTCGCTGCGAAAATATGGCGAACTGGTCTGTATGACGGCTGAGATGATGCTTGAGCAGTCGCGCCTGATGCATCTGCTCGCCCAGGACAGCCGTCTGCGTGAAGAGCTGGTGATGAACCTGATTCAGGCGGATGAGCATACCCCTGCACTCAATGAATGGGCGCAGCGCCTGGGAATCGATCTGAATCAGCCGCGCGTCGTGGCGGTAATTGAGGTGGACAGCGGCCAGCTTGGCGTCGACAGTGCGATGGCTGAGCTGCAGCAGCTGCAAAATGCGCTGGCGACGCCGGAACGCGATAACCTGGTGGCGATTGTCTCTCTGACGGAAATGGTGGTGCTCAAGCCCGCGCTGAACGCGTTCGGGCGCTGGGATGCAGAAGATCATCGTCGTCGCGTGGAGCAGTTGATTGCCCGCATGAAGGAGAATGGTCAGCTTCGTTTTCGCGTCGCGCTGGGCAATTATTTCACCGGTCCGGGCAGTATTGCCCGCTCCTGGCGTACTGCCCGCACCACCATGATGGTGGGTAAGCAGCGGATGCCGGAAAGCCGCAGTTATTTCTATCAGGATCTGATGCTCCCGGTGCTGCTCGACAGCCTGCGCGGTGGCTGGCAGGCCAATGAGCTGGCACGTCCGTTAGCGCGCCTCAAGGCAATGGACAACAACGGTCTGTTGCGTCGGACGCTGCAGGCGTGGTTCCGTCATAACGTACAGCCGCTGGCAACGTCGAAAGCGCTGTTTATACATCGCAATACGCTGGAATATCGACTGAACCGGATTTCGGAGCTGACAGGACTGGATCTGGGGAGCTTTGACGACAGGCTGCTGCTTTATGTGGCGTTACAGCTCGATGAGCAGAGATGAGTGAAATACGGCCTGATGCCCTTACGCCATCCCTTTCCACGGGAGAGGGCGCAAACACTAAAACGGCAATCAAAGATTGCCGTTTTGCGTTTATTTCCGGGTAAGCTTTTCAAGATCCGCTTCGATTTCGCTAATCTTGTTGGTGACAACGCTTTCAAGGTGACGCAGATCGTCGAGGATCTTACGTTTGAGATCGACTTCAGTGCGGTCGCGCTGACAGATCTGATCGAGTTCATCGATCACATAGCGCAGATTAGGGCTGATTTCCTGAACTTCTTTGTATCCCTGTCCTACACCGTCAGCGACGACGGTCTTACGCTGGCGTGGATATTTAAACTTCACGCTCTTGGCGAAAAACTCTCCTTTGTCCTTGTGAAAATAGATTTTCAGAATGTCGTTATTAGCTTCCTGGCGAAGGCTGTAACGATCAATTTCATCAGGATTGGTAATGCCCAGACTTTTCAGATTATCGTACATAGCGGTACCCTTGATCTCAACATAACCTTTGAATAATTAACGAAAAAATCTATTTTCGCCACCCTCAGATATGAAAAAAGCGGGGTGGCCCCCGCTTTTTGTTATATCCGATTAATCGATGGTGCGCAGCAACTCATTGATGCCCACCTTACCGCGGGTTTTCGCATCAACTTTCTTCACGATAACCGCACAGTACAGGCTGTACTTGCCATCTTTTGACGGCAGGTTGCCGGAGACCACAACGGAACCGGCCGGCACGCGACCGTAGTGAATTTCACCGGTCTCACGATCGTAAATACGGGTGCTCTGACCGATGTAAACGCCCATCGAGATAACGGAGCCTTCCTCAACGATCACGCCTTCCACCACTTCAGAGCGCGCGCCGATGAAGCAGTTATCTTCGATGATGGTTGGATTAGCCTGCAGTGGCTCCAGTACACCACCGATACCCACGCCGCCGGACAGGTGAACGTTTTTACCGATCTGCGCGCAGGAGCCGACGGTTGCCCAGGTATCCACCATGGAGCCTTCGTCTACGTAAGCACCGATGTTAACGTAGGAGGGCATCAGCACGGTGTTACGCGCGATGAACGCACCCTGACGTACGGCCGCTGGCGGTACTACGCGGAAGCCTTCTTTCTGGAAGCGAGCTTCGTCGTAGTCAGCGAATTTCATAGGGACTTTATCGAAGTAGCGGCTTTCTGCTCCGTCGATAACCTGGTTATCATTGATACGGAAAGAGAGCAGCACGGCTTTCTTCAGCCATTGATGAGTTACCCACTGACCGTCGATTTTTTCTGCTACACGTAGCGCGCCGGAATCCAGCAGAGAAATAACCTGATTAACCGCTTCACGGGTAACGGTATCCACATTTGCCGGAGTAATCTCGGCGCGACGCTCAAAAGCGGACTCAATAACGTTCTGTAACTGCTGCATTGTTTACTCTTTCCATTTCACTAAAAAACACGTCACCCTTTATCGTTTGGATTGAGGGCTGCTGTCAACCGTTGTTGCACTTCAAGTTGCAGGTCATTATTAAGGGCACGCCGGTCGGCGGTGGCGATTATAAATAAATCTTCTACTCGTTCGCCAATGGTTGTAATTCTGGCCCCGTGAAGCGAAATTCCCAGATCGGCAAAAACCTGGCCGACGCGGGCGAGCAGCCCAGGCTGGTCGAGCGCGATCAGCTCCAGGAACGATTTACGATCGGTGTGGGTCGGCAGGAAATTGACCTCGGTATCGACGGTAAAGTGGCGTAATTTCGACGGCTGACGACGCGGCTGCGGTGGCTGCCAGCTGCGCTGGGTGATCGCCTGTTCCAGGCCAAAACGTATCCCTTCATGGCGGTCCGACGACAGCGGGCTTCCGTCTGGCTCCAGTACAATAAAGGTGTCCATCGCCATGCCGTCCCGGGTGGTGAAAATCTGCGCGTCGTGAACGCTCAGATTACGCCTGTCCAGTTCGGCACAAACCGCAGCAAACAGATAAGGCCGATCCGGGCTCCAGATAAAGATCTCGGTACCGCCGCGCGTGGCCTGCGGACTGAGGAGGATCATCGGCTGCGATAAATCATGCTGAAGCAGATGTCGCGCATGCCAGGCAAGCTGGTTTGGGCTGTGGCGGACAAAATAGTTGGCACGACAGCGCGCCCAAATCTGATGCAGCGCCTCTTCATCAATGTTATCCATCCGCAACAGCGCCAGCGCCTGCAGCTGATGATGGCGTACACGCTCGCGCATGTCCGGGGTGTTTTGCATCCCGCGGCGCAGCTGTTTTTCGGTGGCAAAGTACAACTCGCGCAACAGGCTTTGCTTCCAGCTGTTCCACAGCGTTTCGTTGGTGGCACAAATATCGGCTACCGTCAGGCAGACCAGATAGCGCAGGCGGTTTTCCGTCTGAATCTCTTCTGCAAACTGCTTGATGACCTCCGGATCCTGAATGTCACGACGCTGCGCGGTGACGGACATCAGCAGGTGATGGCGTACCAGCCAGGCAACCAGCTGCGTCTCGCGAGAGTTCAGTCCATGCAGTTCGGCAAATTTCAGCACGTCCTGCGCGCCGAGCACCGAGTGGTCACCGCCGCGACCTTTGGCGATGTCGTGGAACAGGGCGGCAATCAGGATCAGTTCCGGGTGGGTAAGACGTGGCCACAGTTCGACGCACAGTGGGTGACGTGAGCGTGTCTCTTCTCTGGCAAAGCTCTCCAGCTTGAGCATGACGCGGATCGTGTGTTCATCCACCGTATAGGCGTGGAACAGATCGAACTGCATCTGCCCGACGATATGTGACCACTGTGGCATATAGGCCCACAGCACGCTGTGGCGATGCATCGGCAGAAGCCCACGGCTGACGGCACCCGGATGGCGCAACATACTGAGAAAAAGGGATCGGGCTTCCGGGATATAGCACAGTGGCTGCGTCAGATGACGGCGCGCATGGCGCAGATGACGCAGCGTTGTGGAGTAGATCCCGGTAATCGCGCTGTTGCGAACCATGGTGTAGAACATCCGCAGGATCGCTTCCGGCTCACGGATAAACAGCGTTTCGTCGCGCAGATCGATAAGCGTGCCGCGCAGCTGGAATTCATCATCGATCGGCCGCGGTTTTTCGTCCGCCGTCAGGGCCAGAATCGCTTCGTCGAACAGCTGCAGCAGCATCTGGTTCAGTTCAGTGACGCGACGGGTAACGCGGAAGAAATCCTTCATCATGTGCTCAACCGGCTCGTTACCTTCACCGCGGTAGTTGAGGCGCTGCGCCACGCTGAGCTGACGGTCAAACAGCAGACGGTTATCGTAGCGGCTAAGCTCGAGATGCAGGGCAAAACGGATCCGCCAGAGCAGGTGCAGACACTCATTCAGCTCGTTTCGCTCAGCCTCGGTTAAAAAGCCGAAGCCAACCATCTCGTCCATTGAGGTGGCGCCAAAGTGGCGGCGGGCCACCCACTGCAGCGTGTGAATGTCGCGCAGTCCGCCCGGACTGCTTTTAATATCCGGCTCCAGGTTATAGCTGGTGCCGTGGTAGCGCTGGTGACGCTGATTCTGCTCCTCGACCTTCGCGGCGAAGAATTTTTCTGAAGGCCAGAAGCCGTCGCTGAAAATGTGTTTTTGCAGTTCCAGGAACAACGCAACGTCGCCAATCAACAGGCGGGTTTCAATCAGGTTGGTGGCGACGGTCAGGTCAGATAATCCTTCGAGCAGGCACTCTTCCAGCGTGCGCACGCTGTGGCCCACTTCAAGCTTCACATCCCACAGCAGCGTCAGCAGTTCACCAATTTTCTGCGCCTGTTCATCCGGCAGTTTTTTGCGGCTTAAAATCAGTAAGTCGATATCGGAAAGCGGATGAAGCTCACCGCGGCCATAGCCCCCGACGGCGACCAGTGCCACGTCACTGATCTGCCCAAACCCGTAATCAATCCACAGACGCTGCAGGAGCTGGTCGATAAACTCGGTGCGTGCTTCAATGAGCTGCTCCGCGGAGATGCCGGCATCAAATGCGCTTCCGAGCCAGCGCTGGAAGACATCCATATGCGCCTTGATACCGGCGCAGGTCAAATCCTGCTGGGGCCAGACGCCCGGGTTATCGGGCTGGTCGGGTAGGGTGGGAAGTGCTGTGTTAGCATACTGTTCGGGTAAAAGATTACTCATCGTGCGCCACCCATAAGAAAAAGCTATAGCCATTAAAAAAGCCGGCATCTGCCGGCTTTTTTATCATTCATCGTGCGTGAGTATCGCCGGGATGGTATCATCCTTGCGCAACGTCATAATTTCGCAGCCGTTGTCTGTTACCACAATAGTATGCTCGTACTGCGCAGACAAGCTTCTGTCTTTGGTTTTCACCGTCCAGCCATCTTTCATGGTGCGGATGCGGTAATCACCGGCGTTGACCATCGGCTCGATGGTGAAGGTCATGCCTTTTTGCAGTACCACGCCGCCGTCATCCGCATCATAGTGCAGAACCTGTGGCTCTTCGTGGAAGACACGACCAATGCCGTGGCCGCAGTATTCACGCACAACGGAGAAACCTTCCGCTTCAACGAATTTCTGGATAGCGGCCCCGATGGTGCGCAGGCGAATGCCGGGTTTAACCATTTTCAGCGCCAGGTAGAGGCTTTCTTGCGTCACTTTGCACAGACGCTCGCCCAGAATCGTCGGCTTGCCCACGATGAACATCTTAGAGGTGTCACCGTGGTAGTCATCTTTAATGACCGTCACGTCGATGTTGACGATGTCGCCATCTTTGAGCAGTTTTTCGTTGTCCGGAATACCGTGACAAACCACTTCGTTAATCGAAATGCAGACGGATTTCGGGAAACCATGGTAGCCAAGGCAGGCGGAGACCGCGTGCTGCTCATTGACGATATAGTCGTTACAAATGCGGTCCAGTTCACCCGTGCTAACGCCCGGCTTCACGTACGGCTCGATCATTTCCAGCACGTCTGCGGCCAGACGACCGGCGACGCGCATCTTTTCAATTTCTTCAGGTGTCTTAATAGAGATAGCCATGTAATCTGTCCATCAGTGTCGATTTTTTCGACAATACTAGTCTAAGTGTCGTTAATGGTATCAGTCAGGCGCACCCCGTGCCAAATTGAGAATCATTAACAGCACACTCGGCCAACAACTGTTGGTTTCTGGTCGTGTTTTGTGGTATAAAGCGCGCCGGACTTCCGATCCATTTCAGATACACAGGCTGGACGGAAGCGACAAATCTCACTTTGTGTAACAACACACACGTATCGGCACATATTCCGGGGTGCCCTTCGGGGTCGGTAATATGGGATACGTGGAGGCATAACCCCAACTTTTAATATAGAGGTTTTAAACATGGCAACTGTTTCCATGCGCGACATGCTCAAGGCTGGTGTTCACTTCGGTCACCAGACCCGTTACTGGAACCCGAAAATGAAGCCTTTCATCTTCGGCGCACGTAACAAAGTTCACATCATCAACCTTGAGAAAACTGTACCAATGTTCAACGAAGCCCTGGCTGAGCTGAACAAGATCTCTTCCCGTAAAGGTAAGATTCTGTTCGTTGGTACTAAGCGCGCTGCAAGCGAAGCTGTGAAAGATGCTGCTAACAGCTGCGATCAGTTCTTCGTGAACCATCGCTGGTTGGGCGGCATGCTGACTAACTGGAAAACCGTTCGTCAGTCCATCAAGCGCCTGAAAGATCTGGAAACCCAGTCTCAGGACGGTACTTTCGACAAGCTGACTAAGAAAGAAGCGCTGATGCGCACTCGTGAACTGGACAAGCTGGAAAACAGCCTGGGCGGTATCAAAGATATGGGCGGCCTGCCAGACGCGCTGTTCGTAATCGATGCAGACCACGAGCACATCGCAATCAAAGAAGCTAACAACCTGGGTATCCCGGTATTCGCTATCGTTGATACCAACTCCGATCCGGACGGTGTTGACTTCGTTATCCCGGGTAACGACGACGCAATCCGTGCTGTTAGCCTGTACCTGAGCGCTGTAGCTGCTACCGTTCGTGAAGGCCGTTCCCAGGATCTGGCTTCTCAGGCGGAAGAAAGCTTCGTAGAAGCTGAATAATAAGGTTTCACCCCTTATTAGTACCGTGTATGAATAGGGGCCAATTATCGGCCCCTTTTTTCAATTTACACTGTTTGGCCTCAGGCCGGGCAGTTCACATCTCCCGAGGATTTAAGAATGGCTGAAATTACCGCATCCCTGGTAAAAGAGCTGCGCGAGCGTACTGGCGCAGGCATGATGGATTGCAAAAAAGCGCTGACTGAAGCGAACGGCGACATCGAGCTGGCAATCGAAAACATGCGTAAATCCGGTGCGATCAAAGCAGCTAAAAAAGCAGGCAACGTTGCTGCTGACGGCGTGATCATCACTAAGATCGACGGCAACTACGGCATCATCCTGGAAGTTAACTGCCAGACTGACTTCGTTGCTAAAGATGGTGGTTTCCAGGCATTTGCTAACAAAGTTCTGGACGCAGCTGTTGCGGGCAAAATCACTGACGTTGAAGTTCTGAAAGCACAGTTCGAAGAAGAACGTGTTGCTCTGGTTGCTAAAATCGGTGAGAACATCAACATCCGTCGTGTTGCTTCTCTGGAAGGCGACGTTCTGGGTTCATACCAGCACGGTGCACGTATCGGTGTTCTGGTTGCGGCTAAAGGGGCTGATGAAGAGCTGGTTAAACAGCTGGCTATGCACATCGCTGCAAGCAAACCAGAATTCGTTAAGCCAGAAGACGTGTCTGCTGAAGTGGTAGAGAAAGAGTACCAGGTTCAGCTGGACATCGCGATGCAGTCTGGTAAGCCAAAAGAAATCGCAGAGAAAATGGTTGAAGGCCGCATGAAGAAATTCACCGGCGAAGTTTCTCTGACTGGCCAGCCATTCGTTATGGATCCAAGCAAGTCTGTTGCTCAGCTGCTGAAAGAGCACAACGCTGACGTGACTGGCTTCATCCGCTTCGAAGTGGGCGAAGGCATCGAGAAAGTTGAGACTGACTTCGCAGCAGAAGTTGCTGCAATGTCCAAGCAGTCTTAATGATTGAAAAGGAGCCGCCTGAGGGCGGCTTCTTTTTGTCACCCGTCACACGAAATCAGACAGGCTCCAGTATCCCTGTGCTGATATGCGACATATCATGTCGCCAGAATTAACCCCCATCTTAATCGTTGACAGTCTCAGGAAAGAAACATGGCTACCAATGCAAAACCCGTGTACAAACGCATTCTGCTTAAGCTGAGTGGCGAAGCGCTGCAGGGATCGGAAGGCTTCGGTATTGACGCAAGCATCCTTGACCGCATGGCACAGGAAATCAAAGAACTGGTCGAACTGGGTATTCAGGTTGGCGTGGTCATTGGCGGTGGCAACCTTTTCCGTGGTGCTGGTCTGGCGAAAGCGGGGATGAACCGCGTTGTGGGCGACCACATGGGTATGCTGGCAACCGTGATGAATGGCCTGGCAATGCGTGATGCGCTTCATCGCGCCTATGTGAACGCCCGCCTGATGTCCGCAATCCCATTGAATGGCGTCTGCGATAACTACAGCTGGGCAGAGGCGATTAGCCTGCTGCGCAACAACCGCGTGGTGATCCTCTCCGCCGGTACGGGTAACCCGTTCTTTACTACCGATTCCGCTGCCTGCCTGCGCGGTATCGAGATCGAAGCCGATGTGGTTCTGAAAGCGACCAAAGTGGATGGCGTGTTTACTGCCGACCCGGCAAAAGATCCGTCTGCCACCATGTACGATCAGCTGAGCTACAGCGAAGTGCTGGAAAAAGAGCTGAAAGTGATGGATCTTGCCGCCTTTACGCTGGCTCGTGACCACAAACTGCCGATCCGTGTCTTCAACATGAACAAACCTGGCGCACTGCGTCGCGTGGTCATGGGTGAAAAAGAAGGCACTTTGATCACGGAATAATTTCCGTCGGCGATAAATACAGGTAAGATTCCGCTTTATTTTGTAGTGGTATCTTACCTGGGCGCGCCTTTGGCGTTGTCAGAATTAAACGCGACTATACTTAGCACACCTGTAGCGCTGTGCTGGCGGATAGTCTGCCTGAGACAAGTTTTCAAGGATTCGTAACGTGATTAACGAAATCAGAAAAGATGCTGAAGTACGCATGGAAAAATGCGTAGAAGCGTTCAAAACCCAAATCAGCAAAATCCGTACTGGCCGTGCTTCCCCAAGCCTGCTGGATGGCATCATCGTAGAATACTACGGCACGCCAACGCCACTGCGTCAGCTTGCGAGTGTTACCGTTGAAGATACCCGTACGCTGAAAATCAACGTCTTCGATCGTTCTATGAGCCCAGCGGTTGAGAAAGCGATCATGGCGTCTGACCTGGGTCTGAACCCAAGCTCTGCGGGCGCTGACATTCGCGTTCCACTGCCTCCACTGACGGAAGAACGTCGTAAAGACCTGATCAAAGTCGTTCGTGGTGAAGCTGAGCAGGGTCGCGTATCCGTGCGTAACGTACGTCGTGATGCGAACGATAAACTCAAAGCGCTGCTGAAAGAAAAAGAGATCAGTGAAGATGACGATCGTCGTTCTCAGGACGACATTCAGAAGATGACGGATGCTGCGATCAAGAAAATTGATGCGGCGCTGGCAGATAAAGAAGCGGAACTGATGCAGTTCTGATTTCTGTCGTACACTGATAAACGCCGTTCAGAAGGACTTCGGGTCTTGCTGGCGGCGTTTTGCTTTTATCTGGTCTAACTTTTTTCGGGCATCTCATGAAGCATTTAACACTCCTTGGCTCAACCGGCTCTATCGGTTGCAGCACTCTCGACGTTGTTCGCCATAATCCTGAACATTACACCGTGACCGCGCTGGTGGCCGGTAAGAATGTGCAGCGTATGATCGAACAGTGCCTGGAGTTTACGCCTCGCTATGCGGTTATGGATGACGAAGAGAGCGCCCGCCTGCTCACCGCGCAGTTGCGTGAGAAAGGCTGTCGTACCGAGGTCCTGAGTGGCCAGCAGGCGGCCTGCGACATGGCTGCGCTGGATGAGGTTGATCAGGTCATGGCGGCAATCGTCGGGGCTGCAGGGCTGCTACCGACGCTTGCCGCTATTGATGCCGGTAAAGAGGTCCTGCTGGCTAACAAAGAGTCGCTAGTGACCTGCGGACGTCTCTTTATGGAGGCGGTGAAGCAGCGCGGGGCGCGTCTTTTACCGGTCGACAGCGAGCACAACGCGATTTTTCAGAGTTTACCGCAACCTTTTCAACAGAACCTGGGGTACGCTGACCTGGAGCAGAATGGCGTAGTATCGATTTTGCTTACCGGGTCAGGTGGCCCGTTCCGTGAAACGCCACTGTCTGAACTGAGCGCAATGACGCCTGAGCAGGCGTGCCGTCATCCGAACTGGTCAATGGGGCGTAAAATCTCCGTTGACTCCGCCACCATGATGAACAAAGGTCTGGAATACATTGAAGCGCGCTGGCTGTTCAATGCGTCGGCGAAACAGATGGAAGTGCTGATCCACCCGCAATCGGTGATTCACTCGATGGTGCGCTATCAGGATGGCAGCGTCCTTGCGCAATTGGGCGAACCGGACATGCGCACGCCTATCGCGCATGCCATGGCGTGGCCGAATCGGGTGAAGTCCGGGGCGAAGCCGCTCGATTTTTGCAAGCTGAGTTCACTGACCTTTAGCGAACCGGACTACGATCGTTATCCGTGTCTGAAGCTTGCGATGAAAGCCTTTGACCAGGGGCAGGCGGCGACGACGGCACTTAATGCAGCTAATGAAATTACCGTTGAGGCATTTCTGAATCAGCAGATCCGATTTACCGATATTGCGACGTTGAATTTATCGGTACTGGAAATGATGGATTTGCGCGAACCACAAAGCGTGGAAGAGGTGCTGGCGGTGGATGCACAGGCTCGCGTTATTGCACGTAAGCAGGTGACACGCCTCGCAAGCTGGTGATAAAGCAAGCACTAGTGGTTGTGCTATTTGTTAGCGTTGGGCTTCAGTGATATAGTCTGCGCCACCTGATCGCAGGTATTTGACTTTACGTGGTCAGGTAAGCCGTGGTTTGACACGGCTTTTTTACGTATAGGCTTCAGTATTCCTGAGTACCGTTAAATCCTTTTCAGGGACCAAAAACGCGTTATGTTGTCTGCGAATCAACCAATAAGCGAAAACTTGCCAGCTCATGGCTGCCGTCATGTAGCAATCATTATGGATGGCAACGGCCGCTGGGCGAAAAGACAAGGGAAGATACGAGCCTTTGGGCATAAAGCTGGGGCGAAATCTGTTCGCCGCGCCGTTTCTTTTGCCGCCAATAACGGCATTGATGCGTTAACGCTCTATGCTTTTAGCAGTGAAAACTGGAATCGACCGCCGCAGGAAGTGACCGCGTTGATGGAATTGTTTGTGTGGGCGCTCGATAGCGAAGTAAAAAGCCTGCACCGCCACAACGTCCGTCTGCGTATTATCGGCGAAACCAGTCGTTTTAACTCACGTTTGCAGGAACGGATTCGTAAAGCAGAAGCGCTGACTGAAAATAATACCGGTCTGACGCTCAATATCGCGGCGAATTACGGTGGACGCTGGGATATTATCCAGGGCGTTCGGCATCTGGCCGAACAGGTTCAGGAAGGGCTGTTGAGACCCGACCAAATTGATGAAGAGGCGCTGAGTAAGCAAATCTGCATGAATGAACTGGCACCTGTGGATTTGGTAATTAGGACAGGGGGAGAACATCGCATCAGTAACTTTTTGCTGTGGCAAATTGCCTACGCCGAACTTTACTTTACTGATGTTCTTTGGCCCGATTTTGATGAACAAGACTTTGAAGGTGCGCTGCATGCCTTTGCCAATCGAGAGCGTCGTTTCGGCGGCACCGAGCCAGGTGGCGACAAAGCCTGATGGGGGTAGCTTTTGCTGAAGTATCGCCTGATTTCCGCTTTTGTATTAATACCCATTGTCATTGCGGCGCTGTTTTTACTGCCCCCGGTGGGATTCGCTATTTTGACGCTGGTGGTCTGCATGCTCGCCGCGTGGGAATGGGGTCAGTTTAGCGGCTTTACCTCACGCACTCAGCGGGTATGGCTGGCGGTACTCTGTGGCTTTATCCTGGCCCTGATGCTGTTTACCTTGCCTGAATATCACCATGATATTCATCAACCGCTGGTTGCCGGTTCCCTTTGGATATCGCTGGGCTGGTGGGTTGCCGCGCTGCTGTTGGTGCTTTTTTACCCAGGTTCCGCGGCATTCTGGCGTAATTCAAAAGTGTTGCGTCTTATTTTTGGCCTGCTCACAATTGTTCCTTTTTTCTGGGGTATGGTCGCACTGCGCGCCTGGCACTATGACGAAAACCACTACAGCGGCGCGATCTGGCTGCTTTATGTGATGATTCTCGTCTGGGGGGCTGACTCTGGGGCCTATATGTTTGGTAAACTGTTTGGCAAACATAAACTGGCGCCAAAAGTGTCTCCGGGCAAAACCTGGCAAGGATTCATCGGCGGCCTGTTTACGGCAGCAATCATTTCCTGGGGCTATGGCGTCTGGGCGAATCTGGAAGTGGCACCGTCAATACTGCTGGTGTGCTCTATTTTTGCTGCGCTGGCCTCGGTACTCGGTGATTTAACCGAAAGTATGTTTAAGCGTGAAGCAGGGATTAAGGACAGCGGACACCTGATTCCAGGACATGGCGGTATACTGGATCGCATTGATAGCCTGACAGCGGCTGTTCCAGTGTTTGCGTGCTTGCTTTTACTGGTATTCGGGACGATTTAACGGAAGGTTTTATGCTGAGCATTCTCTGGAATCTGGCGGCGTTCATTGTTGCACTGGGTGTACTGATTACCGTGCATGAATTTGGCCATTTCTGGGTTGCTCGCCGTTGCGGTGTGCGGGTAGAGCGGTTTTCCATCGGTTTTGGTAAATCACTCTGGACGCGCACTGACCGCCACGGCACAGAATTTGTCATCGCTCTTATCCCGCTTGGCGGCTACGTTAAGATGCTCGACGAACGCGTTGAGCCTGTCGCCCCTGAGCTACGACACAGCGCATTCAACAACAAAACCGTTGGACAACGCGCCGCCATCATCGCTGCCGGGCCGGTAGCCAACTTCATCTTTGCTGTTTTCGCCTACTGGCTGGTGTTTATCATCGGCGTGCCTGGCGTGCGTCCGGTTGTGGGTGAAATTGCGCCTGATTCCATCGCGGCGAGTGCGCAAATTACGCCGGGGATGGAACTTAAAGCGATTGATGGCATCGAAACCCCTGATTGGGATGCCGTGCGTCTGCAGCTGGTAGCCAAAATTGGCGATCGGCAGACAACATTCAGCGTGTCGCCGTTTGGTTCTGACCAGCGGCAGGACAAAGTGCTCGATTTACGTCACTGGCGTTTCGAGCCAGACAAAGAAGATCCCGTCTCTGCGCTGGGCATTCGTCCACGCGGTGCGCAGATTGAGCCGGTATTAGCCGAAGTACAGGCAAACTCGGCTGCCAGCAAAGCAGGTTTGCAAGCGGGCGACAGGATCGTTAAAGTCGATGGTCAACCATTAACAGAGTGGATGACCTTTGTTACTCTGGTGCGCGATAATCCGGGCACGTCGCTCGCGCTGGAAGTTGAAAGGCAGGGCAGCCCGCTTTCGCTGACGCTGACTCCGGATACGAAGTCGGTCGGCAAAAAGGCAGAAGGGTTTGCAGGCGTTGTGCCGAAAGTCATCCCGCTGCCAGATGAGTACAAGACAATACGCCAGTATGGGCCGTTCAGCGCCATCCTTGAAGCCATGGATAAAACATGGCAACTGATGAAGCTGACGGTAAACATGTTGGGGAAATTGATAACCGGTGATGTGAAACTGAACAACCTCAGTGGGCCAATTTCAATAGCTCAGGGGGCTGGGATGTCAGCGGAATTCGGGGTGATTTACTATCTCATGTTTCTTGCGCTCATTAGCGTGAACCTTGGGATAATCAACCTGTTCCCGCTTCCCGTTTTAGACGGGGGTCATCTGCTGTTTTTGGCGATTGAAAAGCTAAAAGGCGGGCCGGTATCCGAGCGAGTTCAAGACTTTAGTTATCGCATTGGCTCGATTTTGCTGGTGCTGTTAATGGGGCTTGCACTTTTCAATGATTTCTCTCGGTTGTAAGAGAGTTAGTTAGGAAGAACGCATAATAACGATGGCGATGAAAAAGTTGCTCATAGCGTCGCTGCTGTTTAGCAGCGCCACCGTATACGGTGCTGACGGGTTCGTAGTGAAAGACATTCATTTCGAAGGCCTTCAGCGTGTCGCCGTTGGTGCGGCCCTCCTCAGTATGCCTGTGCGCCCCGGCGATACGGTTAATGATGATGACATCAGTAACACCATCCGTGCTCTGTTTGCCACTGGCAACTTCGAGGATGTCCGCGTCCTGCGCGATGGTGATACGCTTCTGGTTCAGGTAAAAGAACGTCCGACGATCGCCAGTATCACCTTCTCCGGTAATAAGTCGGTGAAAGATGACATGCTCAAGCAGAACCTTGAAGCATCTGGCGTACGTGTGGGGGAATCCCTGGACCGCACAACCCTTTCAGACATAGAAAAAGGTCTGGAAGACTTCTATTACAGCGTGGGTAAATACAGTGCCAGCGTGAAAGCGGTTGTGACGCCGTTGCCACGTAACCGTGTTGACCTGAAACTGGTCTTCCAGGAAGGCGTTTCTGCGAAGATCCAACAGATCAACATCGTGGGTAACCACGCGTTCAGCACCGATGAACTGATCTCTACGTTCCAGCTGCGCGACGAAGTGCCATGGTGGAACGTGGTGGGCGATCGTAAATACCAGAAGCAGAAACTGGCGGGCGACCTTGAAACCCTGCGCAGCTACTATCTGGATCGCGGTTATGCCCGTTTCAACATCGACTCGACTCAGGTCAGTCTGACGCCAGACAAGAAAGGCATCTACATTACGATTAACATCACAGAAGGCGATCAGTACAAGCTTTCTGGTGTTGACGTGAGTGGTAACCTGGCAGGCCATTCTGCTGAGATCGAATCGCTGACTAAAATTCAGCCGGGCGAGCTGTATAGCGGGTCTAAAGTGACCAAAATGGAAGACAGTATTAAGAAGCTGCTCGGCCGCTATGGTTATGCTTATCCGCGTGTACAAACTCAGCCTGAAATCAACGACGCGGATAAAACTGTGAAGCTTCACGTTAACGTTGATGCGGGTAACCGTTTCTACGTGCGTAAGATCCGCTTCGAAGGTAACGACACCTCCAAAGATTCCGTCCTGCGTCGCGAAATGCGTCAGATGGAAGGCGCATGGTTAGGTAGCGACCTTGTTGATCAGGGTAAAGAGCGTCTGAACCGTCTGGGCTATTTCGAAACGGTTGATACCGATACCCAGCGTGTTCCGGGCAGCCCGGATCAGGTTGATGTCGTGTATAAAGTCAAAGAGCGTAACACCGGTAGCTTTAACTTCGGTGTGGGCTACGGTACTGAAAGTGGCGTCAGCTTCCAGGTCGGCGTACAGCAGGATAACTGGCTGGGTACGGGTTACTCCGTAGGTATCAACGGTACCAAAAACGACTACCAGACCTACTCTGAGTTCTCTGTTACCAACCCATACTTCACCGTAGATGGTGTGAGCCTGGGCGGTCGTATCTTCTATAACGACTTTAAAGCAGATGACGCGGATCTGTCTTCTTACACCAACAAGAGCTACGGTGTAGATGGCACGCTCGGCTTCCCGGTTAACGAATACAACTCGCTGCGCGCTGGTTTAGGTTATGTGCATAACGACCTGTCCAACATGCAACCGCAGGTGGCGATGTGGCGTTATCTGGACTCTATTGGCCAGTCAACCAGTAAAAATGGGGACAACAACGGCTTTGCTGCTGATGACTTCACCTTCAACTATGGCTGGACCTATAACCGTCTCGACCGTGGTTACTTCCCGACGGAAGGTTCTCGTGTCAACCTGAACGGTAAAGTGACCGTTCCGGGGTCTGATAACGAGTTCTACAAGGTAACGCTGGACACTGCGTCCTACTTCCCAATTGATGACGACCACAAGTGGGTAGTCCTGGGTCGTACCCGTTGGGGCTATGGCGATGGTTTAGGTGGCAAAGAACTGCCATTCTATGAGAACTTCTACGCCGGTGGTTCCAGCACCGTCCGTGGCTTCCAGTCCAACAACATTGGTCCGAAAGCGGTCTATTACGGCGGTAACGACACCGATAACTGTAATAAATCGTCGTCTTCTGAAGTCTGTAGCTCTGATGATGCGGTGGGCGGTAACGCCATGGCCGTTGCCAGCCTGGAGTTCATCACGCCTACGCCGTTCATCAGTGATAAATACGCAAACTCAGTCCGTACATCCATCTTCTGGGATGCCGGTACTGTATGGGATACCAACTGGGAGAATACTGCCCAGATGCGTGCGGCAGGCGTACCAGACTACAGCGATCCGAGCAATATTCGCATGTCTGCAGGTATCGCATTACAATGGATGTCACCGCTGGGGCCGTTGGTCTTCTCTTACGCCCAGCCGTTTAAGAAATACGATGGAGACAAAGCGGAGCAATTCCAGTTTAACATTGGTAAAACCTGGTAATAATCCGCTGCAATGGAATGCGTTGGCAGTGTAGCGCTGACAACTGGCGATCGGTAACACGATCGCCTTGCCACGCAAAGAACGGTACCTTCTGGTGCCAATGGGATGGTAAGGAGTTAATTGTGAAAAAGTGGTTATTAGCTGCAGGTCTCGGTTTAGCGATGGCAACCTCTGCTCAGGCAGCAGACAAAATTGCAATCGTCAACATGGGTAATTTGTTCCAGCAGGTTGCACAGAAAACAGGTGTTTCTGCGACGCTGGAAAACGAATTCAAAGGCCGTGCAAGCGAACTGCAGGGTATGGAAAACGATCTTCAGTCCAAAATGCAGCGTCTGCAGCGTGATGGTTCTACCATGAAAGCGAGCGACCGTAGCAAGCTGGAAAAAGACGTAATGGCTCAGCGTCAGACGTTCTCCCAGAAAGCGCAGGCTTTCGAGCAGGATCGTCAGCGTCGTTCTAACGAAGAGCGTGGCAAGCTGGTGACTCGCATTCAGACTGCTGTTAAAGCAGTAGCTGCCGATCAGAGCATCGATCTGGTTGTTGATGCGAATGCCGTTGCTTTCAACAGCAGCGATGTTAAAGACATCACCGCTGATGTTCTGAAACAGGTTAAATAAGTAATGCCTTCAATTCGACTGGCTGATTTAGCTCAGCAGTTGGATGCAGAATTACACGGTGATGGCGATCTCGTCATCACCGCTGTTGCGTCCATGCAATCTGCTAAAGCCGGCACTATTACCTTCATGGTAAGCCCTAAGTACCGTGAGCAACTGGCTCAATGCCAGGCGTCAGCTGTTGTTCTGACGCAGGACGATCTTCCGTTTGCCACTGGAAGCGCGTTGGTAGTGAAAAATCCCTACCTGACGTATGCACGCATGGCACAAATTCTTGATTCCACGCCGCAGCCGGCGCAGGACATTGCTGCCACTGCAGCGATTGATCCGACGGCTCAGCTTGGTCACAACGTGGCAGTTGGCGCAAATGCCGTTATCGAATCTGGCGTGGTGCTGGGCGATAACGTTGTCATTGGCCCAGGTTGCTTCGTTGGGAAAAATACGAAAATCGGCGCCGGGACCCGTTTATGGGCCAACGTGTCTGTTTACCATGAAGTAGAAATTGGCGAAAATTGCCTCATTCAGTCCAGCACAGTGATTGGTTCTGATGGCTTTGGCTACGCTAACGATCGCGGTAATTGGGTTAAGATCCCACAGCTTGGTCGCGTGATTATCGGCGATCGTGTTGAGATCGGTGCTTGTACCACCATTGACCGTGGTGCACTTGACGATACGATTATTGGCAATGGTGTTATCATCGATAATCAGTGCCAGATTGCGCATAACGTTGTGATTGGCGACAATACCGCGGTTGCGGGTGGCGTTATCATGGCGGGCAGCCTGAAAATTGGCCGTTACTGCATGATCGGCGGTGCGAGCGTGATTAATGGCCATATGGAAATATGCGACAAGGTGACCGTGACAGGAATGGGCATGGTAATGCGTCCTATCACCGAACCTGGCGTCTATTCCTCTGGCATCCCGCTGCAACCCAACAAGGTATGGCGTAAAACAGCTGCTCTGGTGATGAATATTGATGATATGAGCAAGCGACTCAAGTCTCTTGAGCGCAAAATCGATCAACAAGACTAAGCGTTCGTCCGTTTAATGCTATATTCCCCGGCCTGTCGGCTTTCTTATAAACCGGCAGGCCGTGTTATTATTTTTATCAGTACATTTTGACAGGAAGAGTATTTTGACTACTGACACTCATACTCTGCATATTGAAGAGATTTTAGAACTTCTGCCGCATCGCTACCCGTTTTTGCTGGTAGACCGTGTGCTGGATTTTGAAGAAGGTCGTTTTCTGCGCGCAGTGAAAAATGTTTCCGTGAACGAGCCGTTCTTCCAGGGACACTTCCCGGGTAAACCTATCTTCCCGGGTGTGTTGATTCTGGAAGCGATGGCACAGGCTACCGGTATTCTTGCGTTTAAAAGCGTGGGCAAACTGGAGCCGGGTGAGCTGTACTACTTCGCGGGTATCGATGAAGCGCGCTTCAAGCGTCCTGTCGTGCCTGGTGATCAGATGATCATGGAAGTCACTTTTGAAAAAACGCGTCGCGGCCTGACTCGCTTCAAAGGCGTAGCTCTGGTTGACGGCAAAGTTGTTTGCGAAGCGACTATGATGTGTGCTCGTAGCCGGGAGTCTTGATACGTGATTGATAAATCCGCCTTTATTCATCCTACCGCCATTGTGGAAGTCGGTGCCATCATTGGTGCTAACGTCCATATTGGCCCATTTTGTATTGTTGGACCCCATGTCGAAATTGGTGAGGGTACAGTACTGAAATCTCACGTTGTCGTGAATGGTCATACGACTATTGGCTGCAATAACGAGATCTATCAGTTCGCTTCCATCGGCGAAGTAAACCAGGATCTTAAATATGCTGGTGAGTCGACCCGTCTGGAAATCGGCGATCGTAACCGCATTCGCGAAAGCGTCACCATTCATCGTGGAACAGTACAGGGTGGTGGATTGACGAAGGTGGGCAGCGACAACCTGTTTATGGTTAATGCGCATATCGCGCACGACTGTACGGTAGGTAACCGCTGTATTCTTGCCAACAACGCAACGCTGGCAGGACACGTATCGGTAGATGATTTCGCAATTATTGGCGGCATGACCGCAGTCCATCAGTTCTGCATCATTGGTGCACACGTGATGGTCGGCGGATGCTCCGGTGTGGCGCAGGATGTCCCACCGTTCGTCATTGCGCAGGGTAACCATGCCACGCCGTTTGGCGTGAACATCGAAGGCCTCAAGCGTCGTGGCTTTAGCCGCGAAGCGATTACTGCAATCCGCAACGCGTACAAGCTGTTGTACCGTAGCGGTAAAACGCTGGAAGAGGCGAAGCCGGAAATTGCCGAGCTGGCGGAAAAGCACCCTGAAGTGAACGAGTTCATGACGTTCTTTGACCGTTCCACAAGGGGTCTGATTCGTTAATGGTCGACAGTCGTCCGCTTACGATAGCCCTGGTCGCCGGAGAAACCTCCGGCGATATTCTTGGTGCAGGTCTTATCCGCGCGCTCAAGGCCCGGGTACCCAATGCACGCTTTGTAGGCGTTGCTGGCCCGCTGATGCAGGCCGAAGGCTGTGAAGCCTGGTATGAAATGGAAGAGCTGGCTGTGATGGGCATCGTTGAGGTGCTGGGTCGCCTGCGTCGTCTGCTGCACATTCGTGCCGATCTCACCCGTCGCTTTACCGAACTCAAACCCGATGTGTTTGTCGGTATCGATGCACCGGATTTCAACATTACCCTCGAAGGGAATCTGAAACAGAAGGGCATCAAAACCATTCATTATGTCAGTCCGTCCGTCTGGGCGTGGCGACAGAAACGCGTTTTCAAAATCGGACGGTCAACCAACCTGGTGCTGGCTTTTCTGCCTTTCGAAAAAGCGTTTTACGACAAATTTAATGTTCCGTGCCGTTTTATCGGTCATACCATGGCGGATGCAATGCCGCTGGATCCGGATAAAAACGCGGCGCGCGATGTGCTGGGTATTCCCCATGATGCGCACTGTCTGGCACTGCTGCCCGGCAGCCGTGGTGCAGAAGTCGAGATGCTCAGCGCGGACTTCCTGAAAACGGCGCAAATCCTTCGCAAGACCTATCCTGACCTCGAAGTGGTTGTGCCGCTGGTGAATGCAAAACGTCGCGAGCAGTTTGAGCGCATCAAGGCGGAGGTTGCTCCGGATCTCCATGTTCATCTGCTGGACGGGAAGGGCCGTGAGGCGATGGTCGCAAGCGACGCCGCACTGCTGGCCTCGGGCACCGCTGCGCTGGAGTGTATGCTGGCGAAGTGCCCGATGGTGGTTGGCTATCGCATGAAGCCGTTCACCTTCTGGCTGGCGAAACGTCTGGTGAAAACGGACTATGTCTCTCTGCCAAACCTGCTTGCCGGGCGCGAGCTGGTGAAAGAACTTCTGCAGGATGAGTGCGAGCCGCAGGCGTTGGCCGATGCGTTGTTACCGCTACTGGCCGATGGCAAAACCAGCCACCAGATGCATGATACGTTCCGCGAACTGCATCAGCAGATCCGCTGTAATGCCGATGAACAAGCGGCTGAAGCGGTGCTGGAGTTAGCAAAATGATGGAATTTATTTATCCTCACACCCACCTCGTGGCGGGTGTGGACGAAGTCGGTCGTGGCCCGTTAGTGGGTGCAGTGGTGACCGCTGCGGTGATCCTCGATCCTGCTCGCCCGATTATCGGGTTAAACGACTCTAAAAAATTGTCTGAAAAGCGCCGTCTGGCGCTGTTTAGTGAGATTCAGGAAAAGGCGCTGGCCTGGAGCCTGGGGCGTGCAGAGCCGCATGAGATCGACGAACTCAATATTTTGCATGCCACTATGCTGGCGATGCAGCGTGCGGTGGCGGGTCTGAAAATTACTCCGGAGTATGTCCTGATTGACGGAAACCGCTGCCCTGCATTGCCGATGCCGTCAATGGCGGTGGTGAAAGGCGATAGCCGGGTCGCAGAAATCAGTGCGGCTTCTATCATTGCCAAAGTGACGCGTGATGCCGAAATGGCCGCGCTGGACCTCACTTACCCTCAGTATGGCTTCGCCCAGCATAAGGGTTATCCAACGGCCTTTCATCTGGAAAGGCTGGCTGAACATGGCGCAACTGAACATCACCGACGCAGCTTTGGCCCGGTGAAACGCGCGCTGGGACTGGTGTCCTGAATCAATACGCAAGCAATTAAGTAACGCGGAATCTGAAGATGGCTGAACCACGTTTCGTACACCTGCGGGTGCATAGCGACTACTCCATGATCGATGGGCTGGCGAAGACCGGGCCGCTGGTAAAAAAGGCTGCCTCGCTTGGCATGCCTGCGCTGGCGATCACCGATTTTACCAACCTGTGTGGCCTGGTGAAGTTCTACGGAGCGGCACATGGCGCGGGGATGAAACCCATCGTTGGCGCGGATTTTCACGTCCAAAGCGATCTTATCGGCGATGAATTGACGCAAATCTCCGTGTTAGCGATGAATAACGTAGGGTATCAAAACCTTACTCTGCTTATCTCCAAAGCCTATCAGCGCGGCTATGGCGCACTGGGGCCGTGGATTGACCGGGACTGGCTGGCTGAGCTGAACGACGGGCTGCTGCTGATCTCCGGCGGCCGTATGGGTGATGTCGGCAAATGTCTGCTGCGTGGCAACAGTGCGCTGGTGGATCAGTGCGTGTCGTTCTATGAAGAACATTTCCCGGATCGTTACTACCTTGAGCTGATCCGCACCGGTCGGCAGGACGAAGAGAGTTACCTGCACGCCGCGGTTGCGCTGGCTGAAGAACGCGGCCTGCCCGTGGTGGCAACCAATGACGTGCGTTTCCTTGAGCCTGGCGATTTTGACGCGCATGAGATTCGCGTCGCGATCCATGATGGCTTCACGCTTGACGATCCGAAGCGTCCACGTAACTACTCGACGCAGCAGTACATGCGCAATGAAGAGGAGATGTGCGAACTCTTCTCCGATATCCCGGAAGCGCTGGAGAACAGCGTAGAGATAGCCAAACGCTGTAACGTCACCGTGCGCCTTGGCGAATACTTCCTGCCGCAGTTCCCGACCGGGGACATGACCACGGAAGATTTCCTGGTCATGAAGTCAAAAGAAGGCCTCGAAGAGCGTCTGGAATTCCTCTTCCCGGATGAAGAAGAGCGTAAAAAGCGTCGTCCAGAATATGACGAGCGCCTGGATATTGAACTCCAGGTGATCAACCAGATGGGTTTCCCGGGCTACTTCTTGATCGTTATGGAGTTTATCCAGTGGTCGAAGGATAACGGCGTACCGGTTGGACCGGGGCGTGGCTCCGGTGCGGGCTCGCTGGTAGCCTATGCACTCAAAATTACCGACCTCGACCCGCTGGAATTTGACCTGCTGTTCGAACGTTTCCTTAACCCGGAACGTGTCTCGATGCCCGACTTCGACGTCGACTTCTGCATGGAGAAACGCGACCAGGTTATTGAACACGTGGCGGACATGTACGGCCGCGACGCGGTATCGCAGATTATTACCTTCGGTACGATGGCAGCGAAAGCGGTTATTCGCGACGTTGGCCGTGTACTGGGGCATCCGTATGGTTTTGTCGATCGTATCTCTAAACTGGTGCCACCTGACCCAGGTATGACGCTGGCAAAAGCGTTTGAAGCTGAACCACAGCTGCCAGAAATCTACGAAGCCGATGAAGAAGTTAAAGCGCTGATCGACATGGCCCGCAAGCTGGAAGGCGTCACGCGTAACGCCGGTAAGCATGCGGGTGGGGTGGTTATCGCGCCGACCAAAATCACCGATTTTGCGCCGCTATACTGCGATGAAGCGGGCCAGCATCCGGTCACCCAGTTTGACAAGAACGACGTCGAATACGCCGGGCTGGTGAAGTTTGACTTCCTCGGTCTGCGTACGCTCACCATCATCAACTGGGCGCTGGAGATGATCAACGCCCGTCGCGAGAAGAACGGCGAGCCGCCGCTGGATATCGCGGCCATCCCGCTTGATGATAAGAAAAGTTTCGACATGCTGCAGCGCTCGGAGACCACCGCCGTCTTCCAGCTTGAATCCCGCGGCATGAAAGATTTGATTAAGCGCCTGCAGCCTGACTGCTTCGAAGATATGATCGCACTGGTGGCCCTGTTCCGTCCGGGCCCGCTACAGTCAGGGATGGTAGATAACTTTATCGACCGTAAGCACGGGCGTGAAGAGATTTCCTATCCGGATGTGCAGTGGCAGCACGAGTGCCTGAAGCCCGTTCTGGAGCCAACCTACGGCATTATCCTGTACCAGGAACAGGTTATGCAGATTGCCCAGGTGCTCTCTGGCTACACCCTTGGCGGCGCGGACATGCTGCGTCGTGCGATGGGTAAGAAAAAGCCGGAAGAGATGGCCAAGCAGCGCGGCACCTTCGAAGAAGGCGCAAGAAAAAACGGTATTGATGGCGAGCTGGCGATCAAAATCTTTGACCTGGTAGAGAAATTCGCCGGGTACGGATTTAACAAATCCCACTCTGCTGCCTATGCTTTGGTCTCTTACCAGACGCTGTGGCTGAAAGCGCACTATCCTGCTGAATTTATGGCGGCGGTTATGACTGCCGATATGGACAACACCGAGAAGGTGGTTGGCCTGGTCGATGAGTGCTGGCGCATGGGGCTTAAGATCCTGCCGCCGGATATCAACTCCGGTCTCTATCATTTCCACGTCAACGAGCACGGGGAAATTGTTTACGGGATTGGCGCGATCAAAGGCGTGGGTGAAGGCCCGATTGAGGCGATCCTCGAAGCGCGTAACAACGGCGGTTATTTCCGCGAGTTGTTCGATCTTTGCGCCCGTACGGACACCAAAAAACTGAACCGCCGCGTGCTCGAAAAACTGATCATGTCCGGCGCGTTCGACAGGCTGGGGCCGCATCGCGCCGCGCTGATGAACTCTCTCGGCGATGCGCTGAAAGCGGCTGATCAGCACGCCAAAGCGGAAGCGATCGGTCAGGCGGATATGTTTGGCGTACTGGCGGAAGAGCCAGAGCAGATAGAGCAGTCTTATGCCAGCTGCCAGCCGTGGCCAGAACAGGTGGTGCTGGATGGAGAGCGTGAAACGTTAGGCTTATACCTGACGGGGCACCCCATCACCCAGTACATCAAAGAAATTGAGCGCTATGTCGGAGGCTACAGGCTGAAAGACATGCATCCGACAGAACGTGGTAAAATCACCACGGCTGCGGGGCTCGTGATTGCTGCAAGGGTTATGGTCACCAAGCGCGGCAATCGTATCGGCATCTGTACGTTGGATGACCGTTCCGGGCGTCTGGAGGTGATGTTGTTCACCGACGCGCTGGATAAATACCAGCATTTGCTGGAAAAAGACCGCATACTTATCGTCAGCGGACAGGTCAGCTTTGATGACTTCAGTGGGGGGCTTAAAATGACCGCCCGCGAAGTGATGGACATTGACGAAGCCCGGGAAAAATATGCTCGCGGGCTTGCTATCTCGCTGACGGACAGGCAAATTGATGACCAGCTTTTAAACCGACTCCGTCAGTCTCTGGAACCCCACCGCTCGGGGACAATTCCAGTACATCTCTACTATCAGAGGGCGGATGCACGTGCGCGGTTGCGCTTTGGTGCAACGTGGCGTGTCTCTCCGAGCGATCGTTTACTTAACGATCTCCGTGGCCTCATTGGTTCGGAGCAGGTGGAACTGGAGTTTGACTAATACAGGAATACTATGAGTCTGAATTTCCTTGATTTCGAACAGCCGATTGCTGAGCTGGAAGCGAAAATCGATTCTCTGACAGCGGTAAGCCGTCAGGATGAAAAACTGGATATTAACATCGATGAAGAAGTGCATCGTCTGCGTGAGAAAAGCGTAGAACTGACGCGCAAAATCTTTGCCGATCTCGGCGCATGGCAGATCGCCCAGCTGGCGCGTCATCCACAGCGTCCGTACACCCTGGATTATGTCCGCCTGGCGTTTGACGAATTTGACGAACTGGCAGGCGATCGCGCTTACGCTGACGACAAAGCTATCGTCGGCGGCATCGCACGTCTGGACGGGCGCCCGGTGATGATCATTGGTCATCAGAAAGGCCGTGAAACCAAAGAGAAAATTCGTCGTAACTTTGGTATGCCGGCACCAGAAGGCTACCGTAAAGCCCTGCGTCTGATGGAGATGGCTGAGCGTTTCAAGATGCCAATCATCACCTTCATCGACACCCCGGGTGCGTATCCTGGCGTGGGCGCGGAAGAGCGTGGCCAGTCAGAAGCCATCGCGCGTAACCTTCGCGAGATGTCTCGCCTGAAGGTGCCGGTCATCTGTACCGTGATCGGTGAAGGGGGTTCCGGTGGTGCGCTGGCGATTGGCGTGGGCGATAAAGTGAATATGCTGCAGTACAGCACCTATTCCGTTATCTCACCGGAAGGTTGTGCCTCTATTCTGTGGAAGAGCGCCGATAAAGCGCCTCTGGCTGCAGAAGCGATGGGCATCATTGCCCCACGTCTGAAAGAGCTGAAGCTGATCGACTCCGTGATCCCTGAACCTCTGGGTGGCGCGCATCGTAAGCCGGAAGTGATGGCGGCTTCCCTGAAAGCGCAGCTGCTGGCAGACCTGGCGGACCTGGATGTCCTGAGCACAGAAGATCTGCTCAACCGTCGTTACCAGCGTCTGATGACCTACGGTTACGCGTAAGCTTCACAATTATCCTAAAAGCCGCACATTGTTGCGGCTTTTTTTATGCCTGCCGTTTACCTTAACTATGCTTAGCTAATGTTTTTCAAGGAGGTAAACCGTGAACATCATCGCCATTATGGGGCCGCACGGCGTCTTTTATAAAGACGAGCCCATTAAGGAGCTGGAGCACGCCCTTCAGTCCCGCGGGTACCAGCTGATTTGGCCGCACAATAGCGCCGACCTGCTGAAATTTATCGAGCACAACCCTCGCATCTGTGGCGTGATCTTCGACTGGGACGAGTACGACATGGAGTTGTGCAGCGATATCAATAAGCTGAACGAATATCTCCCGCTGTACGCTTTTATTAATACCCACTCGACAATGGACGTGAGCGCTCATGATATGCGAATGGCGCTGTGGTTCTTTGAATACTCACTCGGTGTCGCGGAAGATATTGCGACCCGTATTCAGCAGTACACCGGTGAATATCTCGATAACATCACGCCACCGTTTACCCGTGCGCTGTTCACTTACGTCAAAGAAGGCAAATACACCTTCTGCACGCCAGGCCATATGGCAGGGACGGCCTATCAAAAAAGCCCGGTGGGTTGTTTGTTCTATGATTTCTTCGGGGGCAACACGCTTAAAGCGGACGTGTCGATTTCCGTCACTGAACTCGGATCGCTGCTCGATCACACCGGACCGCACCTGGAAGCTGAAGAATACATTGCCCGGACTTTTGGTGCCGAGCAGAGTTATATGGTGACCAACGGCACCTCGACATCAAACAAAATCGTCGGAATGTACGCCGCACCCGCCGGCAGCACCTTGCTGATTGACCGTAACTGCCACAAGTCGCTGGCTCATCTGTTGATGATGAGCGATGTCGTGCCGTTATGGCTCTCCCCGACGCGAAACGCGCTTGGGATCCTCGGCGGGATCCCGCGTCGTGAATTTAGCCACGCCGCGATTGAACATAAGGTCGCGGCGATCCCGGGGGCAAGCTGGCCGATCCATGCGGTCATCACTAACTCCACCTATGACGGTCTGCTCTATAACACCAACTGGATTAAGCAGACGCTGGATGTGCCGTCGATCCACTTTGACTCCGCGTGGGTGCCATACACCAACTTTCACCCGATTTACGCGGGAAAAAGCGGCATGAGCGGTGAGCGCGTGCCGGGCAAAGTGTTTTTCGAAACGCAGTCGACGCACAAAATGCTGGCCGCGTTTTCTCAGGCCTCGCTTATTCACATCAAAGGCGAGTACGACGAAGAGACGTTTAACGAAGCCTTTATGATGCACACCACCACCTCGCCAAGCTATCCGCTGGTGGCCTCTATTGAAACGGCGGCGGCAATGCTGCGCGGGAATCCGGGCAAGCGTCTGATCAATCGGTCTGTAGAGCGGGCGCTGCATTTCCGTAAAGAAGTTCAGCGGCTTAAAGATGAAGCGGACGGCTGGTTCTTCGATATCTGGCAACCCGAAGAGATTGATGAGGCCGAATGCTGGCCTGTCTCACCCGGCGAGAGCTGGCACGGTTTTCGCGATGCCGACGCCGACCATATGTTCCTCGACCCGGTGAAGGTGACGATCCTGACGCCGGGGATGGACGAACAGGGCACGATGAGTGACGAAGGTATTCCTGCTGCTCTGGTGGCAAAATTCCTTGATGAACGAGGCGTAGTGGTGGAGAAAACCGGCCCGTATAACCTCTTGTTCCTGTTCAGTATTGGGATTGATAAAACCCGTGCGATGGGCTTATTGCGCGGACTGATGGAGTTTAAGCGCGCTTACGATCTCAACCTGCGGGTGAAAAATATGCTGCCGGATCTTTATGCTGAAGATCCTGACTTCTACCGCAATATGCGCATTCAGGATCTGGCTCAGGGGATCCATCGGCTGATCCGTCAGCACGATCTGCCGCGCCTGATGCTGCAGGCGTTTGACGTGCTACCGGAGATGAAGTTGACCCCACACAAGGCCTGGCAACGTCAGGTGAAAGGGGAGGTTGAAACCGTTGAGCTGGAAAATCTGGTCGGGCGCGTGTCGGCTAACATGATCCTGCCTTATCCGCCGGGCGTACCGTTGTTGATGCCGGGGGAGATGATCACCGAAGAGAGCCGGGCGGTACTCGATTTTCTGCTGATGCTCTGCTCAGTGGGTCGCCACTATCCGGGCTTTGAGACTGATATTCACGGGGCGAAGCGCGATGAGCAAGGGGTTTACTGGGTGCGAGTCCTAAAATAAGGGCGACAGCTTGCCAGGCCCGGGTTGTCGGTTGTAACGTTCAGGCATCATAAAAAGGAGAAGCTATGCTGGGTTTAAAACAGGTTCACCATATTGCGATCATTGCCACCGATTACGCAAAAAGTAAGGCCTTCTACTGCGATATTCTGGGCTTTACGTTGTTAAGCGAGGCTTACCGTGAGGAGCGTGACTCCTGGAAAGGCGATCTCGCTTTAAACGGGCAATATGTGATTGAGCTGTTCTCTTTTCCTTTTCCGCCAGCACGTCCGTCCCGCCCGGAAGCCTGCGGCCTGCGCCACCTTGCCTTTAGCGTCGACGACATTGATCGCGCCGTAAAACATCTGGAGACCCACGGCGTGAAGTGCGAAGCGATTCGTATCGACCCGTTCACCGACAAGCGTTTTACCTTTTTCAACGATCCGGATGGCCTTCCGCTGGAGCTTTACCAGCAGTAATTTCCACCCTGTGTGATAATGCCCGCTCAGTTCGGGCATTTTTATGTGTGATTTTCTATGACCCTACCCGCGATTGCTCAAGCCGTTTCACCGTACCGCCAGCTGTTGGTGGGGTTTAGCGGTGGCCTGGATTCCACCGTTTTGCTCCACCGTCTCAAACTCTGGCGTGACAACGAGCCTGATATTCAGCTTCGGGCGATGCACATTCATCACGGGTTAAGCCCGCACGCGGATGCGTGGGTGGCACACTGCGAGGCGGTGTGTGCAGCATGGGCGATCCCGCTGACTGTTGAACGTGTACATCTCCATGATGAGGGGCTGGGCATTGAGGCGCAGGCGCGTAAAGCACGCTATGCCGCTTTTGCCGCTGAATTACAGCCTGACGAAGCGCTGGTCACGGCGCAGCATCTCGATGACCAGTGCGAGACGTTATTACTGGCCCTCAAACGAGGAAGCGGCCCGGCGGGGCTATCCGCGATGCCAGAACGGGCTGATTTCGCCGGATCGCACCTCCTTCGCCCACTGCTTGGCGAGACGCGAGCCTCGCTGGAAACGTGGGCACGGGAACACGGGCTGAGCTGGATTGAAGATGAAAGCAACCAGGATGACCGCTATGACCGTAACTTCCTGCGTCTGCGTGTCGTACCGCTTCTGAGCGAGCGCTGGCCGCACTTTGCAGAAGCGGCAGCACGCAGCGCCATGCTGTGCGCTGAACAGGAGAGTCTGCTGGATGAGTTGCTGAGCGAAGTGCTGGCGGAACTGATTACCGCGCAGGGATCGCTTACCATCGCACCGCTGGAAGCGATGAGCCCGGCGCGTCGGGCCGCATTGTTACGACGCTGGCTGGCCTCTCACGGTGCCGCTATGCCGTCGCGGGCAATGCTGGCTCGTCTCTGGGATGAAGTCGCCCTGGCACGGGAAGATGCTACGCCGTGTGTGCACCTGAACGGTTTCGACGTCAGACGCTATAAAGGGGCGCTCTGGTGGGTTAAATCATCCCCCTCGCTCGCCGACAGGGTGCTCGACTGGCCGTCGCTTGCGGAACCGCTGCTGTTGCCCTGTGATGCCGGGCGTGTGTCTCTGGTGCCAACCGGCCATGTGCGTCTGCCTGAACCCGGGGAGCCGGTCACCGTGCGCTTTAAGGCGGGCGGACTGCTGCATATTGTCGGGCGCAACGGAGGGCGGAAGCTGAAGAAAATCTGGCAGGAGAGCAATGTGCCGCCCTGGCGACGCGATACCACGCCGCTACTTTTCTACGGTGAAACGCTGATTGCAGCAGCAGGGGGATTCATTACGCAAGAGGGGTGGGCAGACACGGGCGTGCAGTTTGAGTGGAAAGCGTAACGGGCAGCCGGGCTGCCCGTTAGTGTCATCAGGATTCGCTCACCACAACGGTGCCGATTTGCGGGTGGCTGAAGCTGGCAATTTTGTCCAGACGTAGCTCACGCGTCGCCCCGGCATCTTCCACTATCAGATATTCCACATTCTTTCGCGAAACCAGGTCGCTGGCTTTTGCCTTCAACACTTCGCCATCTTTTAGCTCCAGCGTCAGTATTAAATGATGCTGGCAGGCGAGTTCGAGGTTGTCATAGTCATCACAATTGATGGGTTGATAAGTTTCATTCATTGACATAATCGCTCACCAGTAAATTCGCCGCAGCATACGCTGCTTTTTCCCTGACCGATTCTGAAAGGCCCTCATCAGAGGCCACTTCATTAAGCACTTTCAATACACAGCCCAACGCGTCCGGGACATACCCCAGATCTCCGCTGGCGATTTCCGCATACCGTTTGCGAATTAACTCACAATAATTATTCACATCCCCTCCCGCCAGCGCACTGACTTACTGTGAGATATCATTAAGCCTACGAAGATAAACTCGGTTTAGCAAGGTGACTATACCATACTCATTTAAGCAATATCAGCGCCTTGATAGCCGGTGAATGTTCACCCGGGAACAGCCTTTTTATTCCTTTTTCGCTACAATGTGCGCCTGATTCGAAAGGAGTTCTCTCATGGCGCTGAAAGCGACAATTTATAAAGCTGTGGTCAATGTGGCAGATCTTGACCGCAACCAGTTCCTGGATGCGTCACTCACTCTGGCACGCCACCCTTCTGAAACCCTGGAGCGCATGATGCTGCGCCTGCTGGCGTGGATAAAGTATGCTGACGAGCGTCTGCAATTTAGCCGTGGCTTAAGCGCTGAGGACGAGCCAGAGGCCTGGCTGCACAACGATCATCTGGGTATCGATTTATGGATTGAACTCGGTCTGCCGGATGAGCGCCGCATTAAAAAGGCCTGCACGCAGTCCGCTAACGTGGCGTTATTCGCGTATAATCAACGTGCTGCGGAAATCTGGTGGCAGCAAAGCAAGAGCAAGTGCGGGCAGTTTGCCAATCTTACCGTCTGGTATCTGGACGATGAGCAGCTGGCGAAGCTGAGCGAGTTTGCCAGCCGGACGATGGTCCTGCAGGCCACAATTCAGGACGGTGCTATCTGGCTTTCTGATTCTCAGAATAATCTGGAAATTCATTTGACGGCGTGGCAGCCAGCGCCATGATTGTCTTGTCCCGAAACGTTAGTATCCCTGACAATGAGCTGGAGATCACCGCCATCCGTGCTCAGGGGGCGGGTGGACAGCACGTTAACAAGGCTTCAACGGCTATCCATTTGCGCTTTGACATTCGGGCCTCCAGCCTGCCAGAGTATTACAAAGAAAGCCTGCTCGCTGCCAGCCATCATCTGATCACCAGTGATGGCGTGATTGTGATTAAAGCGCAGGAGTACCGCAGCCAGGAGTTGAACCGCGAAGCGGCGATTGCCAGACTGGTGTCGATGATTAAAGAATTAACGGCAGTGCAAAAAAGCCGTCGGGCAACGCGACCGACCCGCGCATCGAAAGAGCGTCGGCTATCGTCGAAGGCCCAAAAATCCACAGTGAAAGCACTACGCGGTAAAGTTCGTCGCCCTACGGAGTGACGAAAAGGAACACAATTTCATAAGGAATTCATTGTGAAAAAAGCATTATTGTCAGCGCTGGCAGTGAGTACGCTGTTTGCGCTTTTCGGGTGTAACAACCGTTCTGAAACGCAGGTCGTGCAGCCTGCGCAGAATGAAGAGTTAAAACCAATGCAGCAGAGCTGGCGCGGCGTTTTACCGTGTGCCGACTGCGAGGGCATTGAAACGTCACTGTTCCTGCAGAAAGATGGTACCTGGGTTATGAACCAGCGTTATCAGGGCGCGAAAGAACCATCTTCCTTTGCGAGCTACGGGACATGGGCGCGTACGGCTGAGAAGCTGGTACTGACGGATACCACCGGTGAGAAAACCTATTTCCGCGCCAAAGGTGAAGGGATGGAGATGCTCGACCGCGAAGGCAATCCGATTGAGTCCCAATTCAACTATACGCTGGCCCCGGTGAAAGCGGCCCTGCCTGCAACGCCAATGCCAATGCGTGGGATGTATTTCTATATGGCGGATGCGGCGATCTTTACCGACTGCGCCACCGGCAAGAAAACCAGCGTGGCGAACAATGCGCAGCTGGAGCGTGATTACGCTGTTGCGCGTGGCAATGACAGCAAGCCTGTCCTGCTGACGGTAGATGGTCACTTTACGCTGGAGCCGAACCCGGATAGCGGAGAGCTGGTGAAAACGCTGGTGGCAGATAAAGACGCGAAGTTTGTTGCGGGCAAAGACTGTAACAGCAAATAAGCCGATATCGACCCATTAAAAAACCCCGCCTGAGCGGGGTTTTTTGTTGAACGTTAACCTTTGATGGCTTTCACCAGGTAATCAAGAATGTCGCCAGTCTTGATCATCTGCTTTTCACCACTGCGACGGTATTTGTATTCAATGTCGTCGCTGTCGAGGTTACGGTCGCCGATGACTACGGTGTGCGGGATACCGATCAGTTCCATATCGGCAAACATCACGCCTGGACGCTCTTTACGGTCATCCATCAGCACTTCGATACCCTGAGCGCGCAGCTCGGAGTAAAGTTTTTCGGCCAACTCCTGCACGCGGTAAGACTTGTGCATGTTCATTGGCAGAATAGCCACCTGGAACGGGGCGATATTGTCTGGCCAGACGATGCCACGTTCGTCGTAGTTCTGTTCAATGGCGGCTGCAACCACACGCGTCACACCGATACCGTAGCAACCCATGGTCAGGATCTGGTTGCGGCCATCTTCCCCCTGAACGGCGGCATTCAGTGCGCGGGAATATTTATCCCCCAGTTGGAAGATGTGGCCCACTTCGATACCGCGTTTGATCATCAGGGTGCCCTGACCGTCCGGGCTCGGATCGCCTGCCACCACGTTACGGATATCAGCCACTTCCGGTGTCGCGACATCGCGATCCCAGTTGATACCGAAGTAATGTTTACCGTCGATGTTAGCGCCAGCGGCGAAGTCGCTCATTGCGGCTACCGTACGGTCAATAACCACCGGAACCGGCATATTCACCGGGCCCAGAGAGCCAGGACCTGCGTTCACGACGGCACGGATTTCCGCTTCCGTTGCGAACGTCAGCGGGCTGGCAACCTGAGGCAGCTTCTCAGCTTTCACTTCGTTCAGTTCGTGATCGCCACGCACCAGCAGGGCAACCAGCGGGTACGCGCTACCTTCGGTGGATTTCACCAGCAGGGTTTTTACCGTTTTTTCGACGGGCAGGTTGAACTGCTCAACCAGCTCGGCAATGGTTTTTGCGTGAGGTGTATCAACCAGCGTCATCTCTTCGGTTGCAGCAGCACGTGGCGCTTTAGGGGCCAGCGCTTCTGCAAACTCGATGTTCGCGGCGTAATCAGAAGAGTCAGAGAAGATCACATCGTCTTCGCCGCTCTGAGCCAGAACCTGGAACTCATGAGACGCGCTTCCGCCGATAGAACCGGTATCAGCCTGCACAGCACGGAAATCCAGACCCATACGGGAGAAGATTTTGCTGTAAGCCTCGTACATTTTGTCGTAGGTCTCTTGCAGCGATTCCTGAGACGTATGGAAAGAGTAAGCATCTTTCATCAGGAATTCGCGTGAGCGCATGACGCCGAAACGTGGGCGAACTTCATCACGGAACTTGGTCTGGATCTGGAAGAAGTTTAGCGGCAGCTGTTTGTAAGAGCTCAGCTCATTACGAATCAGGTCGGTAATGACTTCTTCATGCGTTGGGCCGAGGACGAATGGACGCTCGCCACGATCAACGAAACGCAGCAGCTCAGGGCCATATTGCTCCCAACGGCCGCTCTCCTGCCACAGGTCAGCGGGCTGAACCACAGGCATGGACACCTCGATAGCACCGGCGTTGTTCATCTCTTCACGCACGATGTTTTCGACTTTTTTCAGGACGCGCACGCCGGTCGGCAGCCAGGTATATAACCCGGAGGCCAGCTTGCGGATCATCCCGGCGCGCAGCATCAGCTGATGGCTGATCACTTCGGCGTCGGCAGGCGTCTCCTTCAGAGTGGAGAGCAGATATTGGCTAGTACGCATGTTGTTACGGTTCCATTTCGACGATTGGAACAGGCTGAAACACCAGCCTGAGACAAAAAAAGTGGTTTAGTTTACCAGTGTGGCAAAGATGCCAAAAGAGAGGAGGACAAAATTACCTGGGTTCAAGGGCAAACACTTCAAAACCTGCCCCGGTCACGCGCCAGCGAACGTTAAAATCCAGCAGCCAGACGGCGTAGGTTTTCCCGGCGTCCTCTTCTTTACGATAGGCCGGACGGGGGTCCTGAGCCAGCACTTCGGTGATAAAGTCACGAAGGCGGGGATAGCGTGTTTCCAGCTGCTGAAGCTGCGTGGTTATCTCAGCCGTGAAGTGAACAGGCATATCTGCCTGCGGTGCTTCCTGTGCATAGCTTGCGCGGGCGTCGGGTAACGCTTCGGCAAAGGGGAGATACGGCTTGATATCGATAACCGGCGTGCCATCAACCAGGTCAAGGCTGCCTAACTCCAGTATGACCTGATCCTTCTGACAGCGTATACCTTTCAGTTCGACCAGCGACATCCCGACAGGGTTTGGACGGAAGGTTGAGCGCGTCGCAAACACGCCCATCCTGGCGTTGCCTCCCAGGCGAGGAGGGCGTACGGTCGGACGCCAGCCACCTTCCATCGTCTGGTGAAACACAAACACAACCCATAAGTGGCTGAATGCTTCGAGCCCGCGTACGGCATCGGCCTGATTGTAGGGCGCGATCAAGTGAAGCTCGCCACCGCTGGTGACCAGACCTGGCTGGCGTGGCACGGCGAACTTCTCTTTATAGGGAGAGCGAATAACGCCTATCTGTTCGAACTGAAATGAACTCATTTCGCCGTAATGTTCAGCGCCGAGCCGATGCAAACCGCCTGACGGTAGCAACCCGGTGTTCCACTGGTCACTTCGCAGCTATGCAGCAGAACCGCGTTGGCTTTCATTTTTGCCGCGTTGATCTGCATGCGTTTACGCGCTGTTGGGATATTCGGTGGAGAGTCCTGATTGGTAGCCTGACAGGATTCGCCGCTTACTTCACCCAGTTCACGGAAAGGTTTACCCACGAGTTCGTCAGCTTTGGTAATAATGCGAACCGGCGCAGGGCGAGGCGCTTTCGGTTTTACGGGTTCTGCTTTTGGCGGGGTTGCCGTGCTTTGGACAGGTTCAACAGGAGATCTGCTTAGCATAGAACAGCCGCTCAGCATGAGTGCTAAAAGACAGATCGGTAAAGCACGCATAATAATTCCTCAATGGATAATCAAAACGTCAGATATTGAATCAGTTGACTGCACAAATGACAAGACGGGCATAAGCCCGTCTTGATGATATTACACTGAGGTGAGATTACCAGCCCTTAACAGCGCCGCCGTTAAACACTTTGTTGGCTTCCTGGTAAACTTCGTCAGACTGATAAGCCTGTACGAACTTCTTCACGTTTTCCGCATCTTTGTTGTCTTCGCGAGTCACGATCAGGTTTACATACGGGGAGTCTTTGTCTTCAACGAAGATACCGTCTTTCGCTGGCGTCAGGCCAATCTGGCTGGCGTACGTGGTGTTGATAACGGCCAGGGCAATCTGCGCGTCGTCGAGAGAACGTGGCAGCTGTGGGGCTTCCAGCTCAACAATTTTCAGATTTTTCGGATTCTCGGTGACATCCAGAACGGTTGGCAGCAGGCCAACACCGTCTTTCAGCTTAATCAGGCCCACTTTCTGCAGCAGCAGCAGGGAACGGCCAAGGTTGGTTGGGTCGTTAGGGACGGCAACCTGAGAGCCTGGCTGTAGTTCGTCCAGAGATTTAATTTTCTTGGAGTAACCGGCAATAGGGTAAACAAAGGTGTTACCCACACCCACCAGTTTATAGCCGCGGTCCTTGATCTGCTGATCCAGGTAAGGTTTGTGCTGGAAGGCGTTGGCGTCGATATCGCCTTTGCTCAGCGCTTCGTTCGGCAGAACGTAATCGTTAAAGGTCACCAGCTCAACGTCCAGACCATACTTCTCTTTCGCGACTTTCTGCGCGACTTCAGCAACCTGCTGTTCTGCACCCACGATAACGCCCACTTTGATGTGGTTTGGATCTTTTTCGTCCTGACCGCAACCCACCAGTGCCAGAGAGCCGATCAGCGCGCCTACCGCTGCAAAGGTCTTTAATTTAAACGCCATGTTATATCCTTAACTCGTCGAGTTTGTGTTGTGTGTAACGTTATTTGTGAGTAACAGTCCGGACGATGCGATCGCCAGAGAACTGGATTAAGTAAACCAGCACAACCAGCAATACCAGAACGGTATTCATTACGGTAGCGTTATAACCAATATAGCCGTACTGGTAGCCAATCTGGCCTAAACCGCCGGCGCCAACGGCACCGCCCATCGCGGAATAACCCACCAGAGTAATCAACGTAATGGTTGCCGCGTTAACCAGCCCGGGCAGCGCTTCAGGCAGCAGGACTTTACGCACGATCTGCATTGGCGTTGCCCCCATCGCGCGGGAAGCCTCGATCAAACCGGTCGGGATTTCCAGCAGGGCGTTTTCCACCATACGGGCGATAAACGGCGCAGCTCCCACGGTCAGCGGAACGATGGCTGCCTGCAAACCGATAGACGTTCCCACGATCACACGGGTAAATGGAATCATCCACACCAGCAGAATAATGAACGGGATAGAACGGAAGATATTCACCAGTGCAGACAGGGTGCGATACAGCTTCGCATTCTCAATGATTTGTCCCGGGCGCGTCACATACAGCAGCACGCCGACCGGCAGACCAATCACAAAACCAAAGAAGCCTGATACAAAGGTCATTGCCAGCGTTTCCCAAACGCCGCGAACCAGCAGCCACATCATCGGCTCAGACATAACCCAGTACCTCTACTTTTACGTGATGTTCTTGCAGCCAGGCAATGGCCGCCTGGGTTTCTGCTTGTGTGCCGTGCATTTCCGTCAGCATGATGCCGAACTTCACGCCACCGGCGTAATCCATTTGCGCGCTGATGATGTTGTTATTCACATTAAAGCGGCGCGCGGTTTCGGACAGCAGTGGCGCATCGACGGACTGGCCAGTGAACTCCATACGCAGCATCGGGACGCTGTCCGCGGTCGATTCTGTTTTTAAACGCTCCAGATAATCTTCCGGAATATCCAGGTGCAGCGTGGACTGAATAAACTGTTGTGCCAGTGGGGTTTTCGGATGGGAAAACACTTCGCTGACCGTGTCTTGCTCAATCAACTCACCGTTGCTGATTACCGCGACGCAATCACAGATGCGTTTCACCACGTCCATTTCATGTGTAATAAGGAGAATGGTCAGGCCGAGGCGACGGTTGATGTCCTTCAGCAGCTCCAGAATGGAACGCGTAGTGGCGGGATCTAATGCGCTGGTGGCTTCATCGCACAGCAGCACTTTCGGGTTGCTTGCCAGCGCGCGGGCAATGGCCACACGCTGCTTTTGTCCGCCGGACAGGTTTGCCGGGTAGCTATCGTGTTTATCACCCAGACCGACGAGATCCAGCAGTTCGGTTACGCGACGCTTAACTTCTTCTTTTGGCGTGTTGTCCAGTTCCAGCGGTAAGGCAACGTTGCCAAACACCGTACGGGAGGCCAGCAGGTTAAAGTGCTGGAAGATCATGCCAATCTGGCGGCGTGCTTTCGTCAGTTCTTTCTCTGAAAGGGCGGTCAGTTCCTGCCCGCCAACTTCTACACGACCCTGGGTTGGGCGCTCAAGCAGGTTAACACAACGGATCAGCGTACTTTTACCTGCACCCGATGCGCCAATGACGCCATAAATTTGACCAGCAGGAACATGCAGGCTGACATTGTTCAGCGCCTGAATGGTTCGGTTCCCCTGCTGGAACACTTTGGTGATATTGGAAAGTTTAATCATTAGATTATTTTTATCGTATGTAAGTTAGCCGTGGCATTTTCTTCTGCCAGATACGGGTGATGACCGTAAACAAAACGGATGTTAAGGCATCCAGACGTCTAAATCAATCCAACTCTGTACGATGAGCACTTTATTGCGCTGCGATTCATGAGATACTAGCTGTACATGCCTTTTTCAGGAGCAAACCGGTGGCAAAATCAGTACCCGCAATTTTTCTCGATCGTGATGGCACTATTAATGTGGATCACGGTTATGTCCACGAAATTGATGAGTTCGAGTTTATCGAGGGCGTTATCGATGCCATGCGCCAGCTGAAAGAGATGGGCTATGCGCTGGTCGTCGTGACCAACCAGTCCGGTATCGCACGTGGAAAATTCACCGAGGCGCAATTCGAGACGCTGACGGAATGGATGGACTGGTCGCTGGCTGACCGCGGTGTCGAACTTGATGGCATTTACTATTGCCCGCACCACCCGCAGGGAACTGTAGAAGAGTTTCGCCAGACGTGTGATTGCCGCAAGCCGCATCCGGGAATGTTTATCTCTGCGCAGGAATTCCTGCATATCGATATGGCTGCTTCTTATATGGTGGGCGATAAACTGGAAGATATGCAGGCAGCAACCGCCGCAGGTGTGGGGACTAAAATACTTGTGCGCACCGGCAAACCTGTGACCCCTGAAGCAGAGAGTGCCGCGGATTGGGTGATTAATAGCCTGGCAGAGCTGCCAAAAGAGATTAAAAAGCACCAAAAATAGCCTTTTTGGTGAAAAGGTGAGCGGTCGAAATAAAAATGCATATTTCCGCTTGTCATTCCTCGGCGGCACCCTATAATGCGCCTCCATCGACACGGCGGATGTGAATCACTTCACAGTTAACCCGGTCGGTTGAAGAGAAAAAATCCTGAACTTCAGGGTTGACTCTGAAAGAGGAAAGCGTAATATACGCCACCTCGCGACGGTGAGCTGTAAGCCGCGTCGCAACTGCTCTTTAACAATTTATCAGACAATCTGTGTGGGCACTCAAAGTGACATGGATTCTTAACGTCCTCGGACGAAAAATGAATACCAAGTCTCTGAGTGAACATACGTAATTCATTACGAAGTTTAATTCACGAGCATCAAACTTAAATTGAAGAGTTTGATCATGGCTCAGATTGAACGCTGGCGGCAGGCCTAACACATGCAAGTCGAACGGTAGCACAGAGAGCTTGCTCTCGGGTGACGAGTGGCGGACGGGTGAGTAATGTCTGGGAAACTGCCTGATGGAGGGGGATAACTACTGGAAACGGTAGCTAATACCGCATAACGTCGCAAGACCAAAGAGGGGGACCTTCGGGCCTCTTGCCATCAGATGTGCCCAGATGGGATTAGCTAGTAGGTGGGGTAACGGCTCACCTAGGCGACGATCCCTAGCTGGTCTGAGAGGATGACCAGCCACACTGGAACTGAGACACGGTCCAGACTCCTACGGGAGGCAGCAGTGGGGAATATTGCACAATGGGCGCAAGCCTGATGCAGCCATGCCGCGTGTATGAAGAAGGCCTTCGGGTTGTAAAGTACTTTCAGCGGGGAGGAAGGTGTTGTGGTTAATAACCGCAGCAATTGACGTTACCCGCAGAAGAAGCACCGGCTAACTCCGTGCCAGCAGCCGCGGTAATACGGAGGGTGCAAGCGTTAATCGGAATTACTGGGCGTAAAGCGCACGCAGGCGGTCTGTCAAGTCGGATGTGAAATCCCCGGGCTCAACCTGGGAACTGCATTCGAAACTGGCAGGCTAGAGTCTTGTAGAGGGGGGTAGAATTCCAGGTGTAGCGGTGAAATGCGTAGAGATCTGGAGGAATACCGGTGGCGAAGGCGGCCCCCTGGACAAAGACTGACGCTCAGGTGCGAAAGCGTGGGGAGCAAACAGGATTAGATACCCTGGTAGTCCACGCCGTAAACGATGTCGACTTGGAGGTTGTGCCCTTGAGGCGTGGCTTCCGGAGCTAACGCGTTAAGTCGACCGCCTGGGGAGTACGGCCGCAAGGTTAAAACTCAAATGAATTGACGGGGGCCCGCACAAGCGGTGGAGCATGTGGTTTAATTCGATGCAACGCGAAGAACCTTACCTACTCTTGACATCCAGAGAACTTAGCAGAGATGCTTTGGTGCCTTCGGGAACTCTGAGACAGGTGCTGCATGGCTGTCGTCAGCTCGTGTTGTGAAATGTTGGGTTAAGTCCCGCAACGAGCGCAACCCTTATCCTTTGTTGCCAGCGGTCCGGCCGGGAACTCAAAGGAGACTGCCAGTGATAAACTGGAGGAAGGTGGGGATGACGTCAAGTCATCATGGCCCTTACGAGTAGGGCTACACACGTGCTACAATGGCGCATACAAAGAGAAGCGAACTCGCGAGAGCAAGCGGACCTCATAAAGTGCGTCGTAGTCCGGATTGGAGTCTGCAACTCGACTCCATGAAGTCGGAATCGCTAGTAATCGTAGATCAGAATGCTACGGTGAATACGTTCCCGGGCCTTGTACACACCGCCCGTCACACCATGGGAGTGGGTTGCAAAAGAAGTAGGTAGCTTAACCTTCGGGAGGGCGCTTACCACTTTGTGATTCATGACTGGGGTGAAGTCGTAACAAGGTAACCGTAGGGGAACCTGCGGTTGGATCACCTCCTTACCTTAAAGAACCTGCCTTTGTAGTGCTCACACAGATTGTCTGATGAAAAACAGCAGTAAAAAACCTCTACAGGCTTGTAGCTCAGGTGGTTAGAGCGCACCCCTGATAAGGGTGAGGTCGGTGGTTCAAGTCCACTCAGGCCTACCAAATCTGTCATGCAGATTTGAAGAGGTTGGTCATACGATGGGGCTATAGCTCAGCTGGGAGAGCGCCTGCTTTGCACGCAGGAGGTCTGCGGTTCGATCCCGCATAGCTCCACCATCTTTTACTGCGAAAACAAGAAAACTTCAGAGTGAACCTGAAAAGGTGCACTGCGAAGTTTTGCTCTTTAAAAATCTGGATCAAGCTGAAAATTGAAACGACACACATGTTATGTGTGTTCGAGTCTCTCAAATTTTCGCAAACCGGTGGTGAATCGAAAGAAACATCTTCGGGTTGTGAGGTTAAGCGACTAAGCGTACACGGTGGATGCCCTGGCAGTCAGAGGCGATGAAGGACGTGCTAATCTGCGAAAAGCGCCGGCGAGGTGATATGAACCTTTGACCCGGCGATGTCCGAATGGGGAAACCCAGTGTGTTCCGACACACTATCGTTAACTGAATACATAGGTTAACGAGGCGAACCGGGGGAACTGAAACATCTAAGTACCCCGAGGAAAAGAAATCAACCGAGATTCCCCCAGTAGCGGCGAGCGAACGGGGAGCAGCCCAGAGTCTGAATCAGCTTGTGTGTTAGTGGAAGCGTCTGGAAAGTCGCACGGTACAGGGTGACAGTCCCGTACACGAAAGCACACAGGCTGTGAACTCGAAGAGTAGGGCGGGACACGTGGTATCCTGTCTGAATATGGGGGGACCATCCTCCAAGGCTAAATACTCCTGACTGACCGATAGTGAACCAGTACCGTGAGGGAAAGGCGAAAAGAACCCCGGCGAGGGGAGTGAAAAAGAACCTGAAACCGTGTACGTACAAGCAGTGGGAGCCTCTTTTATGGGGTGACTGCGTACCTTTTGTATAATGGGTCAGCGACTTATATTCTGTAGCAAGGTTAACCGTATAGGGGAGCCGAAGGGAAACCGAGTCTTAACTGGGCGTTAAGTTGCAGGGTATAGACCCGAAACCCGGTGATCTAGCCATGGGCAGGTTGAAGGTTGGGTAACACTAACTGGAGGACCGAACCGACTAATGTTGAAAAATTAGCGGATGACTTGTGGCTGGGGGTGAAAGGCCAATCAAACCGGGAGATAGCTGGTTCTCCCCGAAAGCTATTTAGGTAGCGCCTCGTGAACTCATCTTCGGGGGTAGAGCACTGTTTCGGCTAGGGGGCCATCCCGGCTTACCAACCCGATGCAAACTACGAATACCGAAGAATGTTATCACGGGAGACACACGGCGGGTGCTAACGTCCGTCGTGAAGAGGGAAACAACCCAGACCGCCAGCTAAGGTCCCAAAGTCATGGTTAAGTGGGAAACGATGTGGGAAGGCACAGACAGCCAGGATGTTGGCTTAGAAGCAGCCATCATTTAAAGAAAGCGTAATAGCTCACTGGTCGAGTCGGCCTGCGCGGAAGATGTAACGGGGCTAAACCATGCACCGAAGCTGCGGCAGCGACGCTTATGCGTTGTTGGGTAGGGGAGCGTTCTGTAAGCCGTTGAAGGTGTCCTGTGAGGGGTGCTGGAGGTATCAGAAGTGCGAATGCTGACATAAGTAACGATAAAGCGGGTGAAAAGCCCGCTCGCCGGAAGACCAAGGGTTCCTGTCCAACGTTAATCGGGGCAGGGTGAGTCGACCCCTAAGGCGAGGCCGAAAGGCGTAGTCGATGGGAAACAGGTTAATATTCCTGTACTTGGTGTTACTGCGAAGGGGGGACGGAGAAGGCTATGTTAGCCGGGCGACGGTTGTCCCGGTTTAAGCATGTAGGCGGAGGTTCCAGGTAAATCCGGTACCTTATTAACGCTGAGGTGTGATGACGAGGCACTACGGTGCTGAAGTAACAAATGCCCTGCTTCCAGGAAAAGCCTCTAAGCATCAGGTAACATCAAATCGTACCCCAAACCGACACAGGTGGTCAGGTAGAGAATACCAAGGCGCTTGAGAGAACTCGGGTGAAGGAACTAGGCAAAATGGTGCCGTAACTTCGGGAGAAGGCACGCTGATATGTAGGTGAAGCCCCTGCGGGTGGAGCTGAAATCAGTCGAAGATACCAGCTGGCTGCAACTGTTTATTAAAAACACAGCACTGTGCAAACACGAAAGTGGACGTATACGGTGTGACGCCTGCCCGGTGCCGGAAGGTTAATTGATGGGGTTAGCGGCAACGCGAAGCTCTTGATCGAAGCCCCGGTAAACGGCGGCCGTAACTATAACGGTCCTAAGGTAGCGAAATTCCTTGTCGGGTAAGTTCCGACCTGCACGAATGGCGTAATGATGGCCAGGCTGTCTCCACCCGAGACTCAGTGAAATTGAACTCGCTGTGAAGATGCAGTGTACCCGCGGCAAGACGGAAAGACCCCGTGAACCTTTACTATAGCTTGACACTGAACACTGGTCCTTGATGTGTAGGATAGGTGGGAGGCTTTGAAGCGTGGACGCCAGTCTGCGTGGAGCCAACCTTGAAATACCACCCTTTAATGGCTGGTGTTCTAACGTAGACCCGTAATCCGGGTTGCGGACAGTGTCTGGTGGGTAGTTTGACTGGGGCGGTCTCCTCCCAAAGAGTAACGGAGGAGCACGAAGGTTAGCTAATCCTGGTCGGACATCAGGAGGTTAGTGCAATGGCATAAGCTAGCTTGACTGCGAGAGTGACGGCTCGAGCAGGTGCGAAAGCAGGTCATAGTGATCCGGTGGTTCTGAATGGAAGGGCCATCGCTCAACGGATAAAAGGTACTCCGGGGATAACAGGCTGATACCGCCCAAGAGTTCATATCGACGGCGGTGTTTGGCACCTCGATGTCGGCTCATCACATCCTGGGGCTGAAGTAGGTCCCAAGGGTATGGCTGTTCGCCATTTAAAGTGGTACGCGAGCTGGGTTTAGAACGTCGTGAGACAGTTCGGTCCCTATCTGCCGTGGGCGCTGGAGAATTGAGGGGGGCTGCTCCTAGTACGAGAGGACCGGAGTGGACGCATCACTGGTGTTCGGGTTGTCATGCCAATGGCACTGCCCGGTAGCTAAATGCGGAAGAGATAAGTGCTGAAAGCATCTAAGCACGAAACTTGCCCCGAGATGAGTTCTCCCTGAGACTTTAAGTCTCCTGAAGGAACGTTGAAGACTACGACGTTGATAGGTCGGGTGTGTAAGCGCAGCGATGCGTTGAGCTAACCGATACTAATGAACCGTGAGGCTTAACCTTACAACGCCGAAGATGTTTTGGCGATGAGAGACGATTTTCAGCTGATACAGATTAACAGAATTTGCCTGGCGGCTTTAGCGCGGTGGTCCCACCTGACCCCATGCCGAACTCAGAAGTGAAACGCCGTAGCGCCGATGGTAGTGTGGGGTCTCCCCATGTGAGAGTAGGGAACTGCCAGGCATCAAATTACGTAGTAAGCCGGTGCATAAATCCGGTGGTTACAGCAGTCTTCGGTGGAGCGGTAGTTCAGTCGGTTAGAATACCTGCCTGTCACGCAGGGGGTCGCGGGTTCGAGTCCCGTCCGTTCCGCCACTTATTAAAAGCCCTGAGTTAACGCTCAGGGCTTTTTTCATATCTGTCGTATCATTATTGCCAAATCAGCAAAAATCCTCTGCGTTAAACGCTCTTTTTATGCATAACGGCAGCAGCGATAATCCTCCTCAGTTAACAATCATTATGAATAACGAGGATTACATGACTATCCCTGCACTGGGTCTGGGCACTTTCCGCCTGAAAGACGACGTTGTTATCGCATCCGTTAAAACTGCACTTGAACTCGGCTATCGCGCAATTGATACGGCGCAGATTTATGATAACGAAGCTGCCGTTGGTCAGGCTATCGAAGAGAGCGGCGTAGCGCGCAGCGAGCTTTTCATCACCACCAAAATCTGGATTGAAAACCTCAGCAAAGACAAATTGATCCCCAGCCTGAAAGAGAGCCTGGAAAAACTGCGTACCGACTATGTGGATCTGACGTTGATCCACTGGCCATCACCGAACGATGCTGTGTCAGTCGAGGAGTTCATGCAGGCATTGCTTGAAGCGAAAGAGCAGGGCTTAACGCGTGAAATAGGTATTTCTAATTTCACCATCCCGCTGATGGAAAAAGCCATTGCCGCCGTGGGGGCAGAAAACATTGCAACCAATCAGATTGAACTCTCTCCCTACCTGCAAAACCGCAAAGTAGTGGACTGGGCAAAACAGCACGGCATCCACATTACCTCATATATGACCCTGGCCTACGGTAAGGCACTGAAAGATGACGTGATTAATCGTATCGCAGAAAAACATAGCGCAACGGCTGCACAGGTGATTCTGGCATGGGCGATGGGTGAAGGTTACGCCGTGATCCCCTCTTCAACCCGACGTGAAAACCTGGCCAGCAACCTGTTAGCGAAGGATCTCCAGCTGGACGACGAAGACAAAAAAGCGATCGCTGCCCTGGAATGCAACGATCGTCTGGTCAGCCCTGAAGGTCTGGCACCTGACTGGGATTAATATTGACCCTTTCCTCTGTAGCCTGAAACCCTCACACAGCTCCCACGGGAGCTGTTTTTATATGTTCGCTCAGGAAATCGATAAAGGCGCGTATGCGCGTACTTACCGCTCTGTCACTGTAATAAACTGCACTAAAAGGCATCTCCACAGGCAGACGTTTATCTGCCATCAGCTCTACAAGCTCACCGCGTGCAATTTCTTTATCAATCATATAGTCCGACAAACAGGCGATCCCATTCCCTTCGAGGCAAAGCTGCTTCAGCGTTTCTCCACTGTTGGACGATAACCCACTGGTGATTTCATGCAGTTGACCATCATGACAGGCCACAGGCCAGGTGTTCAGGGATACGGGCTCCGTGAAGCCCAGGCACAGGTGCTGATTCAGCTCTTCAACCGTCTCTGGTTTGCCATGCTCTGCGATGTATTGCGGTGACGCGACTATCTTGCGGTAGCTGGCAAAAAGAGGGCGGGCCCGCAAGCTCGAGTCGGTCAGGGTGCCGGCCCGGATCGCCACATCCACTTTTCGCTCAATGAGATTGATAAACGTCTCTGAGGAAACTAACGAGAGCGTCATCTCCGGATAGCGTTCGCGGAAAGGCTTGATCAGCGGCATCAGAAAATGAAGAACAACCGGTGTTGCCGCATCAATGCGCAGCAATCCGCGCGGCGTACTACGGGTTTCCATAATCTCTGTTTCTGCCGCCGCCATCTCCTGCAGGACGGACTGCACACGGCGGAAATAACGCTCGCCTTCCTCCGTCAGGCTTAGCTGACGCGTCGTTCGGTTGAGAAGACTGACGCCGAGCTTCATCTCCAGTTTTTTCACCGAGCGGCTGATGGCTGAATTAGCCTGCCCCAACTGCTCGGCCGCACGGCTAAAACTGCCGCTTTCGACGACGGCGACAAAAATTGTCAGCTCTTCCGACGTTGCTTTCATTGTTGCACCACCTGCAAAATTCTATTGATATTTTGACCATTTTTGTTATTTAAGCACTGGCGCATACTGCCTGTCATCTTAATCCTGATGATATGGAGTTATTTATGCCACTGGCGCTACTTGCCCTGACGATCAGTGCCTTTGCAATTGGCACGACCGAATTTGTTATCGTAGGACTGGTGCCTACGATAGCTAACCAGCTTTCAATCTCGCTGCCCTCTGCCGGCCTGTTGGTTTCTATCTATGCGCTCGGGGTCGCCATCGGCGCCCCCGTACTGACCGCGTTGACGGGACGTTTCCCGCGTAAGCCGCTGTTGGTTGCGCTGATGGTGTTATTCACCGCTGGCAATATTCTGGCCTGGCAGGCGCCGGACTACACCACGCTGGTGATTGCCCGGCTGCTGACCGGTCTCGCTCACGGTGTGTTCTTCTCTATTGGTTCAACTATTGCAACCAGCCTGGTACCAAAAGAGAAAGCAGCATCCGCCATCGCGATTATGTTCGGTGGTCTGACTGTCGCTCTTGTCACCGGTGTACCGTTAGGAACGTTTATCGGACAGCACTTTGGCTGGCGCGAAACCTTCCTTGCCGTCTCTTTACTGGGGGTAATTGCCCTGGTTGCCAGCCTGCTATTGGTACCGTCGACAATTGCAGGACGTGCGAGTGCCAGCCTGAGCGATCAGCTCAAGGTACTCACGCATACGCGTTTGCTGATCATCTACGCCGTCACAGCGCTCGGCTATGGGGGTGTATTCACGGCTTTCACCTTCCTGGCTCCGATGATGCAGGACCTGGCAGGCTTCTCACCCAGTGCAGTGAGCTGGATTTTGCTGGGGTATGGTATCTCCGTCGCCATCGGTAATATCTGGGGTGGGAAGCTTGCGGACAAACATGGTGCAGTGCCAGCCCTGAAGTTTATCTTCGCAGCACTGGTTGTTCTGCTGATGATTTTCCAGTTCACGGCATCGATGCAATACGCCGCACTGATAACGGTACTGGTGATGGGGATCTTCGCTTTTGGTAATGTGCCAGGCCTGCAGGTTTACGTGGTACAAAAAGCCGAACTTTATACACCCAACGCGGTAGATGTCGCATCGGGCCTGAATATTGCCGCGTTCAATATTGGGATTGCGCTGGGTTCCATCATTGGTGGGCAAACCGTTGAACATTTCGGATTAACCCAAACGCCATGGATTGGTGCGGTGATTGTTCTGGTCGCTTTCCTGCTCATTAGCCTGAGTGGGCGCCTTGATAAACCCGCTCGTGTAGTGCTGGGATAACATCAGTAAGTGCTTGCTTACAAAACTGGAAAGCGGTTTATCTGAAATTGCGTTGAAAGTGTAACCTAAAGTCCCTATAACATTAGAACCAGTCCGTTTTCCGGGCTGGTTCATGTTACAGAGGCCGTTTCCAAAAGTGCGAAAAAATACCTATGCCATGCGTTATGTTGCCGGAATGCCCGCGGAGAGGATCTTGCCTCCGGGGTCGTTTGCGAGCATAAGTCAGGCATTACCTGCCGGGACACCCTTAAGCAGCGATGAAAAAATCCGGGTGCTGGTGTGGAACATCTTTAAACAACAGCGCGCTGAGTGGTTATCGGTACTCAAGAATTTTGGGAAAGACGCCCATCTGGTGCTGTTGCAGGAGGCGCAAACCACCCCCGAGCTGGTAAGGTTTGCTACGACTCACTACCTTGCTGCTGACCAGGTTCCCGCGTTTGTCTTGCCGCAACATCCTTCTGGCGTGATGACCCTCTCTTCGGCTCATCCGGTCTATTGCTGCCCGCTGCGCGAGCGCGAGCCGATTCTGCGTCTGGCGAAATCGGCGCTGGTAACGGTCTACCCGCTGCCGGACACGCGCATGCTGATGGTTGTGAATATCCACGCGGTCAACTTCAGCCTGGGCGTGGATGTGTATAGTAAGCAGTTACTTCCGATCGGTGACCAGATCGCCCATCACAGCGGGCCCATCATTATGGCCGGGGATTTTAATGCCTGGAGCCGTCCGCGCATGAATGCGCTGTATCGCTTTGCACGCGAAATGTCGCTGCGTGAAGTTCGTTTTAGCGATGACCAGCGCAAGAAAGCGTTTGGCCGTCCTCTCGATTTTGTCTTCTATCGTGGTCTGAACGTTCACGACGCCTCTGTTCTGGTGACGCGTGCCTCCGATCACAATCCTCTACTCGTTGAATTCAGTCCCGGCAAACCTGATAAATAATGGTATGTCAGGTCTGCCGTGGGGCAGGCCATTCGGGTGCTGCCCTTTATTTTTAACAACAAAAGGACAGTACGATGACAACAACACACTCCCATCATGACAACGTAGAAAAACAGTTTGGCTCCCAGGCAAATGCTTATCTGAGCAGTGCCGTGCACGCGTCTGGCCGTGATCTGGTCCGTCTCGGTGAACGCCTGGCGGCAGTGCCGCACGCGCACGTCCTGGACTTAGGCTGTGGTGCCGGGCATGCCAGCTTCACGGCAGCACAACAGGTGGCGCAGGTCACGGCCTATGATTTATCCAGTCAGATGCTGGAGGTGGTTGCAGAGGCCGCAAAAGCCAAAGGGCTGAACAACATCACGACGCGTCAGGGCTATGCCGAATCCTTACCCTTTGAAGATGCCTCATTTGAAGTTGTTATCAGCCGTTATTCTGCCCATCACTGGCATGATGTCGGCCAGGCATTACGTGAAGTTAAACGCGTTCTGAAGCCGGGCGGGGTCTTTATCATTATGGATGTGATGTCGCCGGGACATCCGGTGCGTAATATCTGGCTGCAGACGGTTGAAGCGCTGCGCGACACCTCGCATGTGCAAAACTACTCCAGCGGGGAGTGGTTAGCGCTGATTACTGAAGCGGGGCTGATCACACGTGCATTGATAACGGACCGCTTGCCGCTGGAGTTCAGCTCGTGGATTGCCCGTATGCGCACGCCGGAAGCGTTAAGCCAGGCCATTCGGTTGTATCAGGATAGTGCGTCAGCGGAAGTGAAGGCGTACTTTGAATTGCAGGATGATGGATCATTTACCAGCGATACCATCATGGCTGAAGCGCAAAAAGCAGCGTAAAGAAAAAAGGCACCGAGGGGAATCGGTGCCTTTTTATCGTTAGGTCGTGTCATCAGGAGTCTGGCGTGGCGCTGTTTTTCACAAACAACGTTAGCTGGTCGCCTGGTTTCAGATTGTCAGTATCATTGTTCCAGCGCATCACATCCTTGATATTTACGCCGTGTCGTTTTGCGATACTGGACAGTGAATCACCTTTACGCACACGATAGGTAATGCTATCGCTGTTGCTGGCGAGACGCTGTGCACTGTTACCTGCACCCACCGTCAGAGTCTGACCCACTTTCAGGCCTGAGCTGCGCAGATTATTCCACTGCTGCAAGTCGTTTGCCGTCACGCCAAGACGTGAGGCAATGCCCGAAAGCGTATCACCTGACCGAACCTTATAGCTGCGGCTGTTCACGGATGATGCATCCGCGATCAGTGTTGACTGAACAGCGGCAATTTCACCCGATGCTAAAGACTCACGTAACTGCTCAGCATGTTTCTGCGGAACCATTACATACTGCGGACCACTGGCCCCCAGCGTTGAGCCTTTAACGCCAGCATTAAAGGTTTTCAGTTTACTTACCGACATACCCGTCATATCAGCAACCTGTTGAATATCAACCGGATTGCTGAGGCGAACGCGCGCCAGTGCACGACTTTCGTCTGGTGTTGGCAGTTGTACACCGTAACGCTTGCTGTTCTTGAGAATATCGCTCAATGCCAGCATTTTCGGTACGTAAATCTTCGTTTCCTGTGGCAGTGAGAGCGACCAAAAATCGGTGGATTTACCCCGTGCTTTATTCGCTTTCATTGCCTTCAGTACACGACCTTCGCCACTGTTATACGCTGCGACCGTTAACAGCCAGTCGCCGTCGAACATCTTATTAAGACGTTCCATCATGTCGAGAGCGGCTGTCGTTGAAGCGACAACATCACGACGCGCATCATAGTTGCGGGTCTGTTTCAAACCATAGTTTCGCCCGGTGCTCGGAATGATCTGCCAAATGCCTGCGGCATTGGCGCCAGACGTCGCGTGTGGGTCAAAAGCGCTCTCCACTATGGGTAGGAGTACCAGCTCCATCGGCATGTTACGTTTCTTAACTTGCCCGGCTATCCAGTACATATACGGCTCTGCCCGTAAAGTTACATCGTGGAGATAGCTCTTATTTCTTAAATACTTTTGCTTCTGTTCGCGAATCCGGTTGTTTTCCGGAATTCCCATCTTTAGCTCGTCGCCAATAGAGGTCCACAAGTCTTCATCCTGTGCGAAAGACGTCCCATCGTCCATCCATCGCGCTGAACTTGTAAACTTCCCTGCTTCCCCTTGACCAGCTGCAGAAAGGCTCTGTGCGTGCTGTTGTACGTTGCTGCCGTTCTGCGACTGGCAACCTACAAGCAGGACAGAGGCGAGAAATATCGCTTTTGCCTTCATGTGTGTGTCAATAGTTGCTTAAAAGACGAGCGATGATAACGGCGAAATTTTGAAAAGGCAACCCGCAATTATCTGAAGTTATCTTTCTTTGACCTTAACCATGCAAATCGTTGTTCTGGTTGTGACAAATTTGTTTCTTTGTTAATTTCATCAATTAAATCAATATCATCTGTTCGTAAAAATAAATTAGTTTTACGCTCATTTTTCAGAATTACGGGGAGTGTTTTTTGGTTTTTTGCACGTAACTCCTTCACTTTGTGATAATAATCTTCAATCGCCCGATCCTCTGGCAAGATGCTTGCCGCAAACTTCATATTTCCTAATGTATACTCATGTGCGCAACAAATAAGGGTATCGTCAGGTAATGCGCTAATCTTCTGTAATGACTGGTACATCTGGGATGGGGTGCCCTCAAAAAGCCTTCCGCAGCCTCCGGAGAACAGCGTATCGCCGCAAAAAAGATAAGGTTTACTGTAGAAACAAAGATGTCCCAAAGTGTGACCTGGTGTAGCAAATACAGAAAACTCCCACTCGCGTATGAGGATATTTTCACCTTCTTCGACTACCTGCGTTGTTCCCTTATCTTGTGTCTCTGCCGGTCCGTAAACCACCAGATGCGGGAATTGGGCACGAAGGTCAGCAACGCCGCCGGTGTGATCGTTATGATGATGGGTCAGAAGGATGGCCTCTGGTTGCCAGCCGTTCTCTTTTATCGCGTCTGATACGGGAGCCGATTCTCCAGGATCGACAATGACGCACCGACGCTCGTCATCGACTAAAACCCAGATGTAATTGTCCTGAAAGGCGGGAATACTGATAAGATTCATAAATTACCTCTTATAGCGTGGTGGGTGTGTTGATGAAACCGGCAAGGATACCTCAGATTGTCCCGGCACCTGAACGTTGGGCCGAATTGCCCTGGGGTGAATACTATCGCGAGAACCTGGAACAGCAGCTTAAACCCTGGCTCGCGAAAATGTATGGTTTTCACTTGCTTAAGATTGGCAATCTCAGCGCGGAAATCAATACCGAAAGCTGCGCTATCTCACATCAGGTTAATGTCTCTCTTGGCGCATCACCGGTTCAGGTGAAAGCGGATCCTTTGCATCTGCCGTTTGCGGAAAAGTCCGTTGATGCCTGCCTGCTGGCACACACGTTGCCCTGGTGCAGCGATCCTCATCGCCTGCTGCGCGAGGCCGATCGCGTCCTGATTGATGATGGCTGGCTGATACTCAGCGGGTTCAATCCGCTGAGTCTGATGGGGCTGCGCAAGCTGGTTCCGGTGCTTCGCCGGACACCGCCGTATAACAGCAGGATGTTCACGATGATGCGCCAGCTTGACTGGCTTTCACTGCTGAATTTTGAGGTGCTCTGCTCGGGCGGTTTTCAGGTACTTCCCTGGGCGCGGCAGGGGGGCGTTGTTCTGAGCACCCATCTGCCGGCATTAGGCTGCATGCAATTTATTGTCGCGCGTAAGCGGACCATCCCCCTTACGCTTAATCCGATGAAGCAGAGTAAATCGAAATCGCCCATTCGCCAGACCGTGGGCGCCACGCGGCAGTACAGAAAACCCTGATCAGGATTCGGGCTGATAGCCTGTGTCTTCATGAGCGGGGTTGGATGCCGCCGCCCGTGCCAGTTCGTCACAACGTTCGTTTTCGGGGTGGCCTGCGTGACCTTTAACCCATTCCCATTTAATCTCGTGCTGGCCCAGCGCAGCATCAAGACGTTTCCAGAGATCGACGTTTTTGACCGGCTTTTTGTCTGCCGTCTTCCAGCCGCGTTTTTTCCAGTTGTGGATCCACTGGGTGATCCCCTGGCGTACGTACTGACTGTCAGTGCTCAACACCACATCGCAGTGTTCTTTTAGCGCTTCCAGTGCCACAATGGCGGCCATCAACTCCATGCGGTTGTTGGTGGTCAGAAAATAGCCTTCGCTAAAAGTTTTTTCATGCTCACGATAGCGCATAATCGCGCCATAACCGCCAGGCCCTGGGTTGCCAAGGCAAGATCCATCGGTGAAAATTTCTACCTGTTTACGCATCTCTGGTAGACTTCCTGTATTTGAAACGTTCAGTTAAACGATAAGTCTGACATAAATGACCGCTATGAGCACTGCAATTACTCGCCAGATTGTCCTCGATACCGAAACCACCGGTATGAACCAGATCGGCGCGCACTACGAAGGGCACAAGATCATTGAGATCGGTGCCGTTGAAGTGGTGAACCGTCGTCTTACGGGGAACAACTTCCATGTCTACCTCAAACCCGACCGGCTGGTGGACCCAGAAGCGTTCGGCGTGCACGGTATCGCCGATGAGTTCTTGCTGGATAAACCGACCTTTGCGGAAGTGGCAGACGAGTTTCTGGAATATATCAAAGGCGCCGAGCTTATCATTCACAACGCGTCGTTCGATATCGGCTTTATGGACTATGAGTTCAGTAAGCTCCATCGTGATATTCCGAAAACGAACACGTTCTGTAAGGTGACCGATAGCCTGGCGCTGGCGAGGAAAATGTTTCCTGGCAAGCGTAACAGCCTGGATGCGCTCTGTTCTCGCTATGAAATAGATAACACCAAGCGAACGTTGCACGGCGCATTGCTCGATGCCCAGATCCTGGCGGATGTCTACCTGGCGATGACCGGTGGTCAGACGTCCATGAAATTCAGCATGGAAAATGAATCCCAGCAGACGCAGGGGGAAGCGGGGATTCAACGTGTTGTTCGCCAGGCCAGTCGTTTGCGGGTGGTTTTAGCCAGTGATGAAGAGTTACTTAACCATGAATCCCGTCTTGATTTAGTGCAGAAGAAAGGCGGAAGCTGCATGTGGCGGGCCTGAAAAAGGGCCAGAATGCCTGTAAAATCATCGTTTGGGTGAATTTTGCAGCAAACGATTCAAAACGTGAGAAAAAGCGTTGACGAGTCCGGAGGCAAACCGTAATATGCGCCTCGTTCCCCCAGCGGGAACAGTGGAGCGGTAGTTCAGTCGGTTAGAATACCTGCCTGTCACGCAGGGGGTCGCGGGTTCGAGTCCCGTCCGTTCCGCCACTATTCAGAAGGCCTGAATCAGAAATGATTCAGGCCTTCGTCGTTTCTGCGTCTGCAAATCTTCTTTATCCGCCCCCCTGTCTTTATTAACAAAAAGTTAATATCTGTGGTGCAATTAATTAACATTTGATCAATGATAGTGCACAATTTGCACCGTATTTGTGCATTTTGCCACCGATTGTCTTTTTGGCAGCGGAGCAGATGTGTAATTTTGTAAAAAATAATTCACAGAAAATCATTCGCTTATCTCCATCCCTTCAGAAAGTTCATGAACCAATGCTTTATTGGTTCGTTTATTGCTTAATCATTAGCACGGTAAGTAGCACGTCATATCAATAACTTATCGTTAATAAAAATAAAGTAATGATGATAGCGAGCGAACCAATATGGAAAAACCGTCACGGTTTCTGGCCAATTCCAGCACCGCGCTTGAGCAGCTGCGCGGACTGATCAACCAGCATGAGTCAACACCAGGCACTCCGCTGCCCACTGAACGTGAGCTGTCGGAGACTCTCGGCGTAGGACGACGTGAAGTACGTCGTGCGCTGGATGTGCTGGAAGAGGAGGGGCGGATCTGGCGTAAACAGGGTAAAGGGACCTTTATAGGCCCGTCTGCACCTGTTGAACCTCTGGCCCTTCAGGGATTGGTTCAGCAAACCAACCTTCTGGAAGTCATGGAAGCTCGTCTACAGCTCGAACCCGGCTTAGCCCGGCTTGCGGCACTGCGTGCCACCAGGGAAAACCTCGCGCTTATGCAGCGCATGCTGGAACGCATTGATAAGGTCAGCCCGGACGACCGCGATCTCAACGAACTCTGGGATAGCGCATTTCACCGCGCCATTGCCGAGGCTGCCGGTAATCGCCTGATGCTTGGCCTGTTTGATGCCATTGATGCCGTCAGACGTGAACCGGGCTGGCAGCATTTGCGCGAATTAGCCCGTACACCCGAGCGGGTTGATCACTACAACGACCACCATCAAAAAATCATGTCTGCGATTATCCATCGCCAGCCTAATGAAGCAGCGGCCGCCATGCGCGAACACCTGCTTAGCCTGCAGTCAGCCCTGATTCAGGCTATTCACCTTGAGGACGACTTCACGCTATGACGACGATCCCGTTTAAGGACCCCACGCCTGTACTGCGGCTGCAAAATCTTAACGTAACGTTCGCCGGCTCTCCGGTGAGCGTGCTTGATGGTATTTCACTGACGGTCAACGCGGGAGAAACGCTGGCGCTGGTGGGGGAATCCGGCTGCGGGAAAAGTATCACCTCATTAGCGCTGATGGGCTTACTGCCCGCCAGCGCACAGATCGTCAGCGGCGAGATGCAGTTCCGTCGTCACGACTTACGAAAGCTTTCACCGCGGGAATATGCCGATCTGCGCGGCAGTGAACTGGCAATGATTTTCCAGGAGCCAATGACCTCGCTCAACCCTGCCTTCACGCTGGGAGACCAGCTCAGTGAAGCGGTGATGCGCCATCAGAAACTTTCTCGTGCAGAGGCGATGAAGGTTGCGCTGCAGATTCTGGAGAAGGTGCAGATCCCGGCAGCAGAAATGCGCCTGAAAGCGTATCCGCACCAGCTTTCCGGGGGGATGCGTCAGCGCGTGATGATTGCGATGGCGCTGATTAACCATCCACGTTTGCTGATTGCCGACGAGCCGACAACCGCGCTGGATGTGACCATTCAGGCGCAGATCCTCGCGCTGCTTAATACCCTCAAAGAAGAGACCGGTACGGCGGTGTTAATGATCACCCACGATCTGGGCGTGGTGGCGGAAGTCGCGCAGCAGGTGGCGGTAATGTATGCCGGACAGGTGGTAGAGCAGGGGAGCGTGGAGGCCATTTTTGCCGATCCGCAACACCCGTACACCATAGGACTGATGGGCTCGATTCCGTCCCTCGGCGCACGTAAAGGCGCGCTTTCCACTATTCCCGGAGCCGTTCCGCTGCCGGAATCCATGCCCAAAGGGTGCCGGTTCGCTACCCGCTGCCCCTTCGCGCAAACGCGGTGTCATGACGAAAAGCCGTCGCTGACGGCGATGGGGACCGACCATCAGGTGGCCTGCTTCCGCGTGCCGCTGGAACAACATATTGCGCTGGGAGAAATTGCATGACGACGCCCATTCTTGAAGCCCGGGACCTGAGCAAACTTTTTCCCGGCCCTAAAAAACTGTTTACCCCAGCACGTTTTGTCACCGCGGTCGATCGCGTCTCCCTCTCCGTCATGTCTGGTGAAACGCTGGCGATTGTGGGTGAGTCCGGATCCGGAAAATCGACGCTGGGCCGTCTTCTTCTGCGCCTGCTGGCGGCCAGCGAAGGACGCGTATTTTATCAGGGTGAAGAGATCACTCACGCCTCGGGAGCGCGCCTGAACCAGCTGCGGCGGGAGCTGCAGATCATCTTTCAGGATCCTTTCGCATCGTTAAACCCGCGCATGACGGTCGAGCAGATCGTCGGTGAGCCGCTGTGGCTACACCAGTCAATGAAGAAAGCCGACAGGCAATATCGGGTGGCGGAACTGCTTAACACCGTAGGGCTGCCAGCGGCCTGGGCGCAACGTTATCCGCACGAATTTTCCGGAGGGCAGCGTCAGCGAATCGGTATTGCGCGTGCGCTGGCCTCCGGGCCAAAGTTGTTGCTCGGGGACGAGCCGGTCTCCGCGCTGGATGTCTCGGTTCAGGCGCAGGTGGTCAACCTGCTGGAAAGCCTGAAGCACCAGTTGGGGCTGACAATGGTGATTGTCGCCCATGGCCTGGCGGTTATCCGCCATATGAGTGACCGCGTGGCGGTGATGTATCTCGGTCAAATTGTTGAGCTTGCGACCGTCGACGAAATCTTTGATGCCCCGCTACACCCCTATACGCAGGCGTTAATCGCCTCCGCCCCCCAGATGCAGCCAGGCGCGCCGCGCGTGGCACCTCTGCTGCAGGGGGATTTACCGAACCCGGCCAGCCCACCGTCAGGCTGCCGTTTCCATACCCGTTGTCCGTATGCCACGGATGAATGTCGCCAGGTCGAGCCGATCAATCAGGTGCTGGACGGGGGACGCCAGATTGCCTGCCATCGCTGGCAGGAGATTAACCGCGATCGCAGTGTTATCCAGATAGCACCGCCATCCGCAGCCTTTCTGCGCCGCCGCGCGCTGTTTGAACACGCGGCCACTCACTCCTCCCTTCCTTCAAGGAACTCATGATAATGACAATGCGTAATTCTCTTTTGACCGTACTGGGAAGTGTTATGTTGCTTGGCGCGGCGCTGCCCGCCCATTCTGAAAGCGTACTGCGGATTGGTCTGGGTGCGGATCCGGACATGCTCGATCCGCATCTTGCGCGCACCTATTATGGCCGTTTCGTCTTTGCGTCTCTGTGCGACCGGCTGGTGGACGTGGATGAGCATCTGAAAGTGGTTCCCGGGCTGGCGAAATCGTGGGCCTGGAGTGACGACGGCAAAACGCTGACCATGGATCTGCGTGAAGGTGTGACCTTCCATGACGGTGAAAAATTTGACGCCGCCGCGGCAAAATACAACCTCGACCGCGCGCTGACGTTAAAAGGTTCGCTGCGTAAAAGTGAAATCTCGTCCGTTGAGTCCGTTGAGGTGACAGGCCCGATGCAGATTGCCCTGCATCTGAAAACACCTGATGCCGCACTGCTGATGCAGCTTACCGATCGCGCCGGGGCGATGATGGCACCCGACGCCGCGAAAAAGCCTGACTTTGCCGCCCATCCGGTCTGCTCTGGCCCCTATAAGTTCGACAGCCGCGTCTCGCAGGACCGTATCGTTTTGACGCGTTTTGACAACTACTGGAACAAAGACGCTTACCACTTCGACAAAATTATTTATCTGCCGATCCCGGATGCTTCCGTGCGTCTGGCTAACCTGCGTGCCGGAGATCTCGATCTGACCGAAGGCATTGCCGCCAGCGACGTGAAAACCGTCGAAGCCGACAGCAAACTGGCGCTGGCGAAGGTGACCGGTCTGGGTTATCAGGGCATTACCTTCAATATCAATAACGGCAAGGTCCCGGCGAACGATCCGTTTAAGGATGCCCGCGTGCGTGAGGCATTTTCTCAGGCAATCGATCGCGATGCGTTAAATCAGGTGGTCTTCGAGGGGCTGTACACCCCGGCAAACCAGGCGTTTTCTACCGTAAGTCCGTATCACGTTAACCTGCCGGTGCCACCACGCGATGTCGACAAAGCCAAAGCGCTGTTGAAAGCGGCAGGCGTCACTACGCCGCTGAACGTCAATCTGCTGGTGCCCAACAACCCAACTTCACAGCAGGTCGGTCAGGTACTGCAGGCGATGGTCGCAGAGGCTGGCTTTAACCTGAACCTGCAAATGACCGAGTTCGCCACGCTGCTCGACCGCCAGCAAAGCGGTGATTATCAGCTGAGCTTCTCTGGCTGGTCGGGTCGTCCGGATCCGGATGGCAGCATCTACGGCTTCATTAACAGCAAAGGCACCCTTAACGATGGTCGCTACAGTAACGCGCAGGTGGATGAATGGCTGACGCAGGCGCGCCTGAGCAACGACAAAGCCGTCCGTCAGCCGCTGTACGACAAGGTGGTGAAACAGCTGCAGACGGATATGCCCATTGCCTACCTCTATTTTGAACCGCGTATTTTTGGTCTGAACAAGAGCGTGCAGGGCTTTAAACCGTATCCGGACGGCATTGTGCGTCTGGCTGGTCTGACGCTGGCGAAATAACTGGCCTGAGGAGAACCCATGCTGGAACTGATTTGCAAACGTCTGCTGCTGGCCATCCCGACCTTACTGCTGGTGAGCATGATGGTGTTTGGCCTGCAAAAACTGCTGCCCGGCGATCCGCTGATCGCCATGGCCGGGGAGGAGCGCGATCCGGCGGTGATCGCCCAGCTGCGTGCTGAGCTCAATCTCGATGCGCCCATCCCTGTGCAGTACTTCAACTGGCTGACGCGCGCGCTGCAGGGCGATCTTGGTGTCTCCTTACGCACTCACGAGCCGGTCACCCAGCTCATTGCCAGCAAACTGCCGGTGACGCTGGAGCTGTCGCTGCTGGCGATGATCATCGCGCTGGTGTTTGGCATCAGCATGGGGATCCTCGCGGCGGTCAACAAAAACAGCTGGGTCGATCACGGTGCCAACTTTGTGGCGATCTCGGGGATCTCGATACCGCATTTCTGGCTCGGGATCCTGTTGATTCTGGTCTTCTCGGTCAATCTGCAATGGCTGCCAGCGTCGGGGTTCGTGCCGTTTAGTGAAGATCCGATCCAGAACCTGCGTACGCTGTTGTTGCCTGCCTCGGTACTGGGAACGGGGCTGGCGGCCACGCTGATGCGCCATACCCGCGCCTCCATGATCGCGGTAATGAAGGCCGATTACATCCGCACCGCACGGGCTAAAGGGCTGTTGCCAAAGGCGGTGATTTTAAAGCATGCGTTTCGCAATGCGCTGGTTCCGGTGATCACCCTGACCACGCTGCTGTTCGGCGAACTGTTGGGGGGCGCGGTACTGACCGAACAGGTCTTCACCATTCCAGGGTTCGGCAAGATGATCGTCGATTCGGTCTTTAACCGTGACTATGCGGTGGTGCAGGGGGTGGTGCTTATCGTGGCGATCGGTTTCCTGCTGCTGAACCTGCTGGCCGACGTGCTTTACGTTCTTATCAACCCGAAAATGCGAGGTTAAGCATGGCGGAACTGACAACTCAAACCATTGTCGCGGTTCAGCCCCGTGCGCAGAACCGGGTGCTGAAGAAATTTCTCGCCAATAAAAGCGCGGTGATGGGTGCCGTGGTGGTGGGCTTTTTTGTGCTGGTGGCACTGCTGGCACCGTGGATCGCGCCTTTTGATCCGGTGAAAGCCAATTTCCTGGCGGTGCGTAAAGCGCCTTCGGTGATGTACTGGTTTGGGACCGATGAACTGGGCCGCGATATTTTGTCCCGCATTATCTGGGGGGCGAGAACGTCGTTGATGGCTGGCTGTATGTCGGTGGTGATCGCCGTGGTCATTGGCGTTCCGCTGGGGCTGGTGGCGGGTTACTTCCAGAAGATGTGGGACGGCGTGATCTCGCGTTTTATTGAAGCGCTGCTGGCCTGTCCGTTCCTGATCATGGCGATCGCGCTCGGGGCGTTTCTGGGCCCAAGCCTGACCAACGCCATGATCGCCATTGGCCTCTCCGCAATGCCGATCTTCGCCCGCCTGACGCGCGGCCAGGTGATCGCCATTCGCAACGAAGAGTATATCGACGGCGCGAGGGCGATTGGCCTGCCGGATCGCTGGATCATCATTAAGTATGTGCTGCCCAATGTGATGTCTCCGATTCTGGTGCAGGCCACGCTGGCCATTGCCTCGGCAATCATTGCTGAAGCCAGTTTGTCATTTCTGGGGTTAGGCCAGCAGCCGCCGAACCCGTCATGGGGCTCAATGCTTAATACCGCGAAAGGTTTCCTTGAGCAGGCTCCATGGATGTCTGTATTCCCCGGTGTGGCGATTTTTCTTGCCGTGCAGGGCTTTAATTTACTCGGCGACGGGCTGCGCGATGCGCTCGATCCGCGCCATGACTAAGGAGTCATGATGACCAAAGCGCTTGATTTCACTTCCGGTTACGATTCACGACGCCCGCCGATGATGGGCCACAACGCCGTGGCGACATCTCAGCCGCTGGCGGCCCAGGCGGGAATGAAAATGCTGCAGCTCGGCGGGAACGCGGTTGATGCGGCGGTTGCAACCGCCATGGCATTGACGGTGGTTGAACCCACCGGCAACGGTATTGGCAGCGATGCCTTTGCCATCGTCTGGGATGGTGAAAAACTCCACGGCCTGAACGCCTCAGGCCGCTCGCCTGCCAGCTGGCACGCGGATCTGTTTGCCGGTAAAACCGCGGTGCCAGAAATTGGCTGGGACGCCGTCACCGTGCCGGGTGCGGTTTCGGGCTGGGTGGCGCTGGCAGAACGTTTTGGCACGCTGCCGCTCACTACGCTGGCGCAACCGGCCATCGAGTATGCGCGTAACGGTTTTCCGGTCTCCCCGTTGATTGGCCATCTCTGGCAGCGGGGTTATAACAAGCTCAAAGATCAGCCAGGCTTTAGCGCCTGCTTTGCACCGGTAGGGCGTGCTCCCAGGGTTGGCGAGATCTTCCGTAACCCGGCGCAGGCTCATTCACTGGAGCTGATTGCCAGAACCAACGGTGAAGCGTTTTACCGCGGCGAGCTGGCGCAGAAAATTGCCGCTTTCGCGAAAGAACATGGCGCGCACCTGACGGCAGAGGATTTGGCCAATCATCGTGTGGACTGGGTAGAACTGCTGTCGCGTGATTTTGCCGGTGGTTCGGTGCAGGAGCTGCCGCCAAACGGGCAGGGCATCGCCACGCTGATTGCGCTCGGTATTCTGGAGCAGTGTGGAATTGAAAAACATCATCCGGATTCCGTGCAGTCGCTTCATCTGTCTATTGAAGCGATGAAACTGGCGCTGGCGGATCTCGATCGCTACGTCGCTGATGAAGAACACATGGAGTTTGCGGCCCAGGCGTTGCTGAGCGATCGTTATCTGGCGTCGCGCGCGGCGCTTATCGACCCCGATAACGCCTCCGATTTCGTCTACGGTTCGCCGACGCAGAGCGGCACGGTCTACCTGAGCGCTGCAGATTCCAGCGGTATGATGATCTCCTTTATTCAGTCCAACTATATGGGCTTTGGATCCGGGATTGTGGTGCCGGAGACCGGGATCAGTCTGCAAAACCGCGGCTGTGGCTTTGTGCTGGATCCAAACCATCCGAATGCGCTGGCGGGCAGTAAGCGTCCGTTCCACACCATCATTCCGGGCTTTGCGATGGACGGCAACGGTAAACCGCTGATGTCCTTTGGCGTCATGGGCGGCCCAATGCAGGCGCAGGGGCATATGCAGATGGCGCTGCGCATCATGCTGCACGGGCAAAACCCACAGGCGGCAATTGATGCGCCTCGCTGGCGCGTGGTGCAGGGCAGGGAAGTGATCGTCGAATCGACGTTCGATCGCAATACTATCGCCGCACTGCGTGAGCGCGGGCACCAGATCGTGGTGGAAGATCCGCTCCAGGATTACAACTTCGGCGGCGCGCAGGTGATTTATCGTATGCCGGAAGGGCACTATGTGGCGGCGACAGAGAGCCGCAAAGACGGGCAGGCGCTGGTGAGTTAATGATGTCCCCTCCCTCTTCCTGTGAGAGGGAGGGGAAACCGTTATCCAATGCTAAACGGATCCGCATCCTGCCAGGCCGGAAACTTCTCGCGATATTCCTTCAGGGCCGTCAGTGACAATTCAGCATCAATGCGCGTTGCCTGATGCGGCTCGGCGGTGGCAATAATTTCACCCTGCGGGTTCACCACCCGGCTATCCCCCCGATAATGATGCCCGTTGCCATCGGTCCCCACGCGGTTACAGCCGACCACATACGCCTGGTTTTCAATGGCGCGTGCGACCAGCAGCGACTGCCAGTGCAGGGAGCGCGGGGCAGGCCAGTTGGCGACATACAGCGCCAGGTCGTAATCGTTGCGGTTGCGTGACCACACCGGGAAGCGCAGGTCGTAGCAAACCAGCGGCAGAATACGCCAGCCGCGCCATTCGAACACCACGCGCGCATCACCCGCTTCATAGTGATGATGTTCATCTGCCATGCGGAACAGGTGGCGTTTATCATAGAAATGCACTTTCCCTTCCGGCTCGACCAGCAGGAAGCGGTTGACCGGCCCGCGTTCGGTTTGCAGCGCAGCGCTGCCGGCAATCAGCGCATTGGTTTGCTGCGCTTTGGCGTGCATCCAGGCGACCACCTCTTGCTGTGGCATTGACTGTTGCGCCGCTTCCATGGCGAAGCCGGTAGTGAACATCTCCGGCAGGACAATCACATCACGCCCGGTAATGCCTTCCAGTTGACGATCAAAGTGGCGCAGGTTGGCAGGGCCGTCCATCCACACTAAAGGTTGCTGCAAAATCGAAATCTTCAGACCAGGCACAATTCAGACTCCTCAAACGACCACTTTTTGACACTGTAGCACGACATAAAGAGAAAATGTGGCAATAAAAAACCCCGCGCGTGGCGGGGTTTGTAGAAGCGAAACGCGTTATGCAGCTTCAGGTTTGCGGACCTTCTCCGGCAGCTTTACCGGCTGTGTCGCCAGCTCATCCGGGTCGAAATCATCCACGTTAATGCTGCGCAGACGGCTCTCTTCGGCTTTCACCAGCAGAGCGGCTTCATCATTGTTGATGATCCCGCCCGTCAGGGCCTGTTTCGCCAGTTCATCCAGGCGGGTGAACGGCAGGTTTTTGCCCAGCTGTTTGCAGATCTTCTGGTGGATGGGATCGGCAGCCATCACGTCCAGCAGCGCTTCTTCCAGCAGACCAACCGGGTTATGCGGTGTTGGAGCCAGAAACTGACCGCGGCCGATACGGGAACGGGTTGCGCTCGGTACCTGCAGGATCTTCGCCACTTTGTGATCCAGTTTGTCAGACGGCGCCAGATGATGACGACCGGTCGGGAAGATCACCACGCGAAGGGCGCCTGCAACAAAGCGGTTCGGGAAGTTCGCCAGCAGATCGTCAATGGCCTGTTCCGCCTGATACATCGCATCCTGAACGCCCCAGTGAACCAGCGGCAGATCGGCTTCCTGACGGCCTTCATCGTCGTAGCGTTTCAGGACCGCAGAGGCCAGGAAGATTTGGCTCAGCACATCACCCAGACGGGCAGAGATACGCTCGCGACGCTTCAGGCTACCGCCCAGCACCGCCATAGAAACATCTGACAGCAGAGCCAGGTTGGCGCTCAGACGGTTAAGATGCTGGTAATAACGCTTGGTCGCATCACCGGTTGGCGTGGCGCTGGTAAGACCGCGCGTCAGACCCAGCCAGAAGCTGCGTACCTTATTACTGCCCACGTGACCGATATGTTTGAACAGCAGCTTGTCGAAGGCATCCACGTCGTTATTCTGCGCGGCGGCCATCTCTTCCAGCACATAAGGATGGCAACGGATTGCCCCCTGGCCGAAGATCATCATGCTGCGGGTCAGAATGTTTGCCCCTTCAACGGTGATGGCAATCGGTGCGCCCTGGTAGCCGCGCGCCAGGAAGTTGCCCTCGCCGAGCATGATGCCTTTACCGCCCGCGATATCCATTGCATCAATGATTGACTGCTGTGCGCGGTGGGTACAGTGATACTTCACGATAGCTGACAGCACGGCCGGTTTTTCGCCCAGCATAATGCCGTAGGTAATCAGGGAGGCGGCAGCATCCATCACGTAGGCGTTGCCTGCGATACGTGCCAGCGGCTCTTCGATCCCTTCCATCTTGCCGATAGAGATTTTGAACTGACGGCGGATATGGGCGTATGCACCAATCCCCATCGCGACAGATTTCAAACCACCGGTCGAGTTCGACGGCAGGGTAATACCGCGGCCAACCGACAGACATTCCACCAGCATGCGCCAGCCCTGACCGGCCATTTTTGGACCACCGATGATGTAGTCAATCGGTACAAAGATATCCTTGCCGCGGGTTGGGCCGTTCTGGAACGGTACGTTCAGCGGGAAGTGGCGACGACCAATTTCAACGCCTGGGGTGGAGGTTGGGATCAGCGCACAGGTAATGCCCAGATCTTCTTCACCGCCCAGCAGTTTTTCCGGATCGGAGAGCTTAAAGGCCAGTCCCAGCACGGTCGCGATAGGGGCGAGCGTAATATAACGTTTGTTCCAGGTCAGGCGCATACCCAGCACCTGTTGGCCCTGCCATTCACCCATGCAGACGACGCCGGTATCCGGGATCGCACCCGCATCGGAACCCGCTTCCGGGCTGGTCAGCGCGAAGCATGGAATTTCCTGGCCGCGTGCCAGACGCGGCAGGTAGTGATCTTTCTGCTCTTCGGTACCGTAGTGTTGCAGCAGTTCACCCGGGCCTAACGAGTTCGGCACGCCAACGGTGATCGCCAGGATCCCAGAAACGCCTGCCAGTTTTTGCAGGACGCGTGCCTGAGCGTAAGCGGAGAACTCCAGACCGCCGTACTCTTTCTTAATGATCATCGCGAAGAAGCGGTGTTCTTTCAGATACGCCCACAGTTCTGGCGGCAGGTCCGCCATTTCATGGGTAATCGCGAAGTCATTTGCCATGCGGCACGCTTCTTCCACCGGACCATCAATAAAGGCCTGTTCTTCAGCGGTCAGACGCGGTTGCGGATAGTTGTGCAGCTTTTTCCAGTCCGGGTTGCCCTGGAACAGGTCGCCTTCCCACCAGGTGGTACCGGCATCAATCGCTTCTTTCTCCGTACGCGACATGGGCGGCATCACTTTGCGGAAGCCTTTGAACACCGGCGCGGAGATCATCGATTTACGCATCGGCGTAAAGTTAAACGGCAGAAGAATGATAGCCAGCGGGACTAAAAGCCAGATATTCCACAGGCCAGCGACGCCAAGCGCAGCCGTCCAGGCCAGCAGAATCAGACTGCTCAGGAATAAACTCACCCGGTGATAGAACAGCACACCGAGCAGAACAACGGTTGCGAGAATGCTCAAAATCATCATAAAGAAAAGCTCCCTTGCTTGTAGGAGGTCTGACCACTTGTGATGATATGGTTGTAGTTGATGTTATTTCCTTTAGCAATGTGTTTACAAAATAATTACAACCTGGTTCACATTGTTCAGGTTTAAGCCGGCACGAAAACGCAAAACGCCAGACGATTCGCATGGCTTTAGCTTCTCGCTTTTCCCGCTATCCGGTACACTCCACTGTGTTATTTCATCAATACTGAAGGATTATCCTCATGTACCAGGATCTTATTCGTAACGAACTGAACGAAGCGGCGGAAACGCTGGCTAACTTTCTGAAAGATGATGCCAATATTCACGCTATTCAGCGCGCAGCGGTCCTGCTGGCCGACAGTTTCAAGGCCGGCGGTAAAGTGCTCTCCTGTGGTAACGGTGGTTCCCACTGTGATGCGATGCACTTTGCAGAAGAGCTGACCGGGCGTTATCGTGAAAACCGTCCGGGATACCCGGCGATTGCGATTTCCGATGTGAGCCACATTTCCTGCGTCAGTAACGATTTTGGTTATGACTTTATCTTCTCTCGCTACGTTGAAGCCGTGGGCCGTGAAGGTGACGTGCTGCTGGGTATTTCGACGTCCGGAAACTCGGCTAACGTGATCAAAGCGATTGCCGCAGCGCGTGAAAAAGGGATGAAAGTCATCACCCTGACCGGTAAAGATGGCGGTAAGATGGACGGTACGGCGGATATCGAAATCCGTGTTCCGCACTTCGGTTATGCTGACCGTATTCAGGAAATTCACATCAAAGTGATCCACATCCTGATCCAGCTGATCGAAAAAGAGATGGTTAAGTAAGACTTCGCTGGGGGCATGATTGCCCCCGCTGTTGTGGAGGTGATGTATGTGCGAATTGCTCGGGATGAGCGCCAATGTGCCAACCGATATCTGCTTTAGCTTCACCGGGCTCGTTCAGCGCGGCGGGGGTACCGGGCCGCATAAAGACGGCTGGGGCATTACCTTCTACGAAGGCAAAGGATGTCGCACATTCAAAGATCCCCAGCCCAGCTTTAATTCCCCGATTGCCAGACTGGTGCAGGACTATCCCATTAAGTCCCGCTCGGTGATTGCCCACATCCGTCAGGCAAACCGTGGGGAAGTGGCGCTGGAAAATACCCACCCGTTCACCCGCGAGCTGTGGGGCCGTCACTGGACCTACGCGCACAATGGCCAGCTCTCCGGCTATAAGTCGCTGGAGACGGGCAATTTCCGTCCGGTCGGTGAGACCGACAGCGAAAAAGCGTTTTGCTGGCTGCTGCACAAGCTGACGCAGCGTTATCCACGCACGCCCGGCAACATGACCGCCGTCTTCAAATACATTGCGTCGCTGGCATCAGAACTGCGTGAGAAGGGCGTGTTCAACATGCTGCTGTCTGACGGGCGTTATGTGATGGCGTTCTGTTCGACCAATCTGTTCTGGATCACGCGCCGCGCGCCGTTTGGCGTCGCCAAGCTGCTCGATCAGGATGTGGAAATTGATTTTCAACGAGAGACCACACCGAATGATGTGGTCACAGTGATCGCGACCCAGCCGCTGACGGGCAACGAAACCTGGCAAAAGATTATGCCAGGCGAGTGGGTCTTATTTTGTCTCGGGGACCGAGTAGTTTGATGCCAGCTGCGGCTGGACGACTTCGTGGCTCAGCGGCTTGCTGACCACATAGCGGCCATCGACAACCGAGACAACCGGCGGCTTGTGCGTCTGCTCAAAGTAGTCGTAACCCGGTTTCAGCTGTTTCCAGAAATCCGCGTAGTAGGAGTACTTGTGACGCGCCATGTTGGCATCGGTCATGCGGAACGGGTAGATGCTGACCTGAACGTTCGGCTGACCAAAGACCAGTGCGCCGGTGACAAACTGGAAAATCTCATCAATGCCGGTATCGGTCATCGCATAACAGCCGATAGACACGCATGCACCGTGGATCATCAGGTATTTGCCTTCATAACCGTGGGCACGGTCATAGGCGTTCGGGAAGCCAATGTTAATGGCTTTATAGAAGCGGCTGTCAGGTTTTAGCTGGCTACGCTGAACGTTGTAAAACCCTTCCGGACTTTTGAAATCGCCCTGACGCTGTTTTGGCCCCAGACCACCGGAGTAGTTACAAATCTTGTAACTATCAAGCAGCTGATATGTCTCGCCCATTTTTACAAACAGATCGAGTGTGCGTTCTTCCTTGAAGATTTGAATATAAACCGGTGATCCCATTAACTGCTGTTTATATTCTTTGCTGACCGGCGTGGTTGAGCTATTGCTGCTGAGCAGCCCGGCAAACGATACGCACGGAATCAGGAGCATCGCAATGAACAATGCGATTTTACGCATACTACTAGTTCCTTGATAAAACTAAGACCAAATTGCCAGGACGGCAAAAGAGACCCGAAATCAGATTATTCTGTTAGGTGCGCTCACATTAGCACCGCCATAGATTTTCGCAAGAGCCGGGCGGTGAGTTTACAAATTAGTTTTACTTTATAAACCATCAAAATCGCGTTGGCTCCAGGAACTTTGCGTAATACCTCGCACTTTAGCGCCTGCAACCGAGGTTTTGGTGCCCGAAAAACAGCGAAAATGGTACACTTCGCTCCCTCTGGATTGAAGTTCATGGAAGCTTGCTAACCACATGTTTAAAATCAGAAAAGGACTTGATCTGCCGATTGCAGGCGTGCCCGAGCCGCACGTTTCGCCTGGCGCAAGTGTCCGCCATGTCGCCATTTTGGGCGATGACTACCTGGGAATGCGTCCCTCAATGCTGGTGCAGGAAGGCGATCGCGTCATTAAAGGACAGGCGCTCTTCGAGGACAAAAAAAATCCTGGCGTTATGTTTACGGCCCCCGCGAGCGGTACCGTGGTGGCAATCAATCGCGGTGAACGTCGCGTCCTGCAGTCGGTGGTTATCCGTATTGAAGGCGACGAACAACGTGAGTTTTCCCGTTTCGACGCAGCAGACCTCGCCGCCCTGAGCCGGGAAGCCGTTCAGGCACAACTGCTGGCGTCCGGCTTGTGGACGGCGTTTCGCACGCGACCTTTCAGCAAATCGCCTGTTCCGGACACGCTTCCGGCCGCTATTTTCGTCACCGCCATTGATACCAACCCGCTCAGCGCGGACCCGGAGCCCATTATTCTGGCGCAGCGTAACGCGTTTGATGCCGGGCTAACCGTGTTAACCCGTCTGACTTCGGGGAAGGTCCACGTCTGTCAGGCGGGCGGCGGCAAACTCGGGGGCCATCCGCAAGGGCAAGTTACGTTTAATGCGTTTGCAGGCCCGCACCCGGCGGGGTTAGTCGGAACGCATATCCACTTCCTGGAGCCGGTGAGCCTGACGAAACAGGTCTGGCATCTGAATTATCAGGACGTGATTGCCATTGGTAAGCTCTTTACCACCGGTGAACTGTGCGCTGAACGGGTGATCGCCCTCGGCGGGCCACAGGCTGCAAATCCACGCCTGGTGAAAACGCTGCTGGGTGCGGACATTAATGAACTGCTTGCCGGTGAAACGAAAGAGGGTGAAAACCGCCTGATTTCTGGCTCGGTGCTCAGTGGCCGTCATGCGGCTGGCGCGCAGGCGTATCTTGGGCGCTTCCACCTGCAGGTCAGTGTGGTTCTGGAAGGTCGCGAGAAAGAGCTGTTCGGCTGGGTTCTGCCGGGCGCTGAGAAGTATTCAGTGACCCGCACCACCCTTGGGCACTTCCTGCGTCGCAAACTCTTTAATTTCTCGACCAGCACCCACGGCGGAGAGCGCGCCATGGTTCCGATTGGCAACTACGAGCGCGTTATGCCGCTGGATATTCTGCCAACTCTGCTGCTGCGCGATCTGCTGGCCGGCGACACCGACAGTGCCCAGGCGCTGGGGTGCCTTGAGCTTGACGAAGAAGATCTGGCGCTCTGTACCTATGTCTGTCCGGGAAAATACGAATATGGACCGGTATTGCGCGAGGTGTTAACCCGCATTGAGCAGGAAGGATAACTGATGGGCTTAAAACACCTCTTTGAAAAAATAGAGCCGCACTTTACGCACGGGAAGCTCAGGAAATACTACCCGCTGTATGAAGCAACGGCGACCATTTTCTACACGCCGGGGCTGGTCACAAAAGGGGCGGCACACGTTCGCGATGCTATCGACCTCAAACGAATGATGATTCTGGTCTGGTTTGCGGTCTTCCCGGCCATGTTCTGGGGTATGTACAACGTTGGCCTGCAGACCATTCCGGCGCTGCATCATTTATATGATGCCCCACAGCTGGCTCAGGTTATCCAGTCGGACTGGCACTACCGCCTGGCTCAGACGTTGGGCGTCAGCTTTGCAGCCGATGCCGGCTGGATAAGCATGATGACGCTGGGAGCCGTATTCTTCCTGCCAATCTACATCACGGTGTTTATCGTGGGGGGCTTCTGGGAAGTGCTGTTCGCCATCATTCGCAAACATGAGATCAACGAAGGCTTCTTCGTGACGTCGATTCTGTTTGCCCTGATTGTTCCACCGACGCTGCCGCTCTGGCAGGCGGCACTGGGGATCAGTTTTGGCGTGGTGATTGCCAAGGAGATCTTCGGTGGCACCGGGCGCAACTTCCTCAACCCGGCGCTGGCCGGGCGAGCTTTCCTGTTCTTTGCGTATCCGGCGCAAATTTCGGGCGACCTGGTGTGGACGGCCGCGGATGGGTTCTCGGGTGCGACGCCGCTTTCACAGTGGGCCGCGCACGGGGGCGAAACGCTGGTTAACAACGCCACGGGTCAACCCGTAACCTGGCTGGATGCCTTTATTGGCAACATTCCCGGCTCTGTTGGAGAAGTTTCCACGCTGATGATTTTACTCGGTGGCGCCATCATTCTCTTCGGACGCGTCGCGTCGTGGCGGATTGTCGCAGGGGTAATGATTGGCATGGTGTTAACAGCCACGATGTTTAATTTCATCGGTTCCGCCACCAACCCGATGTTCTCCATGCCCTGGTACTGGCATCTGGTGCTGGGTGGGTTCGCTTTCGGCATGATGTTCATGGCCACCGATCCTGTCTCTGCGTCCTTTACCGACAAAGGTAAATGGAGCTATGGCGTGCTCATTGGTGCGATGTGTGTCTTGATTCGTGTGGTCAACCCGGCTTATCCGGAAGGGATGATGTTGGCCATTCTGTTTGCCAATCTGTTTGCGCCGCTCTTTGACTATCTGGTCGTGCGCGCCAACATTAAGCGGAGGAAAGCGCGTGGCTGAAAGCAAGAATAACGACAGCATCGGCAAAACGCTGCTGGTGGTGCTGGTCCTTTGCCTGGTCTGTTCCATTGTCGTGGCTGGCTCTGCCGTGGGGTTAAAACCACGGCAACAGGAGCAGCGTGCGCTGGATAAACAACGCAACATCCTGGCTGTGGCCGGGTTAATGCAGGAAGGGATGAGTACAGACGACGTGGCTGAACTCTTCGCGGAGCGCATTTCGGCGCGTCTGGTGGATTTAAAAACCGGCCAGTTGCTGGATAAAGACCCGACGAAATTTAACCCGGCACTGGCACTGAAAGACCCTCAGATGAGCCTGACGCTGGAGGCATCGCAAGATCCCGCTGGCATCAAGCGTCGCAGTAACCTCGCCGAAATTTACCTTGTGCGCGATGAGCAGAAGCGGGTGCAGGAGGTCGTGCTGCCGATATACGGCAACGGGCTATGGTCGATGATGTACGCCTTTGTGGCACTCGATACGGATGGCCGCACGGTGAAAGGGATTACCTATTATGACCAGGGCGAAACGCCGGGGCTCGGCGGTGAGGTTGAAAACCCTAACTGGCGCGCGCAGTTTGTCGGCAAGAAAGTGCTCGATGATAACGGCCTGCCTGCCCTGAAGGTGATGAAAGGGGCTGCGCGTCCAGGTGACGAATATGCCGTAGATGGGCTTTCCGGGGCAACGCTCACGTCAAAAGGGGTGCAGCACAGTTTTGATTTCTGGATGGGCGAGCTGGGCTTTGGTCCTTTCCTGAAAAACGTACGTGAAGGAGCGCTGAACAATGGCTGATACGGGTGAACTGAAAGAAGTCAAAAAGGTGCTCATTGGCCCGCTACTGGCGAATAACCCTATTACCTTACAGGTGCTGGGCGTCTGTTCGGCGCTGGCGGTCACGACAAAACTGGAAACCGCGCTGGTCATGACCGTCGCGGTCACGCTGGTGACGGCATTTTCCAGCATGTTTATCTCCATGATCCGCCACCACATCCCGAATAGCGTGAGGATCATTGTGCAGATGGCGATCATCGCGTCGCTGGTGATCGTGGTCGATCAGCTACTGCGCGCTTTCGCGTATGAAACGTCAAAACAGCTCTCGGTGTTTGTCGGCCTGATTATCACCAACTGCATCGTAATGGGGCGTGCCGAAGCTTATGCAATGAAAATGCCTCCGCTGGCGAGCTTTATGGACGGGATCGGTAACGGTCTCGGTTACGGCGTTATCCTGCTGACCGTTGGGTTCCTGCGCGAGCTGATCGGCAGCGGTAAGCTCTTTGGCGTCACGGTGCTGGACACGGTACAAAACGGCGGCTGGTATCTGCCAAACGGACTCTTCCTGCTGGCCCCAAGCGCATTTTTCATTATCGGTTTGCTGATCTGGCTGATTCGTACCCTGAAGCCCGAACAGCAGGAAAAGGAGTAACCGACGATGGCTCATTACCTGAGTTTATTTGTGCGCGCGGTGTTTGTTGAAAACATGGCACTCGCGTTTTTCCTGGGCATGTGTACGTTTCTTGCCGTTTCCAAAAAGGTATCGACGGCATTTGGTCTGGGTGTCGCGGTCACGGTGGTGCTCGGCTTATCTGTACCGATTAACAACCTGGTCTACAACTTTGTGCTGCGCGACGGTGCGCTGGTAGACGGTGTCGATCTCAGCTTCCTGAACTTCATCACCTTTATCGGTGTGATTGCGGCGCTGGTACAAATCCTGGAGATGATCCTCGACAGGTATTTTCCGTCGCTATACAACGCGCTGGGGATTTTTCTGCCGTTGATCGCGGTGAACTGCGCCATCTTTGGTGGCGTTTCGTTTATGGTTCAGCGTGATTACAACTTCAGTGAATCCGTTGTGTATGGTTTCGGCTCCGGCATCGGCTGGATGCTGGCTATCGTCACCATGGCGGGGATCCGCGAAAAAATGAAATATGCCAATGTGCCTGTGGGCTTACGTGGCTTAGGGATCACCTTTATCACCACCGGACTGATGGCGCTGGGCTTTATGTCCTTCTCCGGTGTGCAGCTATAAGGGCTAACAGATGGAAATTATTCTTGGCGTGGTGATGTTCACGCTGATTGTACTGGTGTTGTCAGGGCTGATTCTGGCGGCACGCGCGAAGCTGGTGAATTCCGGCGACGTGGTGATTGATATCAACGGTGAGCCGCAAAACCAGATCCGCACGCCGGCGGGGGATAAACTGCTCAATACGCTCTCCGGCAACGGGATCTTTGTCTCCTCGGCCTGCGGTGGCGGTGGCTCCTGCGGTCAGTGCCGCGTCACGGTGAAAGAGGGGGGCGGGGATATTCTGCCCACTGAGCTGGCGCATATCACGAAGCGTGAGGCGAAAGAGGGCTGCCGTCTGGCCTGCCAGGTCGCGGTGCGCCAGGACATGAAAATTGAGCTGCCGGAAGAGATCTTCGGGGTCAAAAAATGGGAGTGCGAAGTTATCTCTAACGATAACAAAGCGACTTTCATTAAAGAGCTGAAGCTGCGCGTGCCGGAAGGGGAAGATGTTCCGTTCCGGGCAGGGGGATACATCCAGATTGAGTGCCCGGATCACACCGTGGCGTATGCGGACTTCGACGTTCCGGATGAGTACCGTGCCGACTGGGACAAATTCAATCTTTTCCGTTTTGTGTCTGACGTTAAAGAACCGACGCTTCGCGCCTACTCAATGGCCAACTACCCGGACGAGAAGGGCCTCATTATGCTCAACGTGCGTATCGCCACGCCGCCGCCGAATGTGCCTGATGCACCCCCGGGCGTCATGTCGTCGTATATCTGGTCCCTGAAACCGGGAGATAAGGTGACCATCTCCGGTCCGTTTGGCGAGTTCTTTGCTAAAGAGACCGAGGCTGAAATGGTCTTTATCGGTGGTGGCGCGGGCATGGCACCGATGCGTTCGCACATTTTTGACCAGCTCAAGCGCCTCGGGAGCAAGCGCAAAATCAGCTTCTGGTACGGGGCACGCTCGCTGCGAGAGATGTTCTATGATGATGAGTTTGAGCAACTGGCGCGTGAAAACCCAAACTTCACCTTCCATGTGGCCCTCTCCGATCCGCAACCGGAAGATAACTGGACCGGCCACACGGGGTTCATCCACAACGTGCTTTATGAAAACTACCTCAAGCAGCATCCTGCGCCAGAGGATTGCGAATTTTACATGTGTGGGCCGCCAGTGATGAACGCTGCAGTCATTAAGATGCTAAAAGGTCTGGGTGTGGAAGATGAGAACATCCTGCTGGATGACTTCGGGGGGTGATGATGCTGACGTTTCTGGCAACTTTCGCGGTTTTTTTGCTTGTTGTACTCGGCATGTCTCTGGGCTGGATCATAAAGCGTAAAAGCATTCAGGGCAGCTGTGGTGGTATCTCCGCGCTCGGGATGGAAAAAGTGTGCGACTGCCCCGAACCCTGCGACGCCCGTAAAAAACGCATGGCGCGTGAGGCCCGGCGGATCCTGTAGTGAATCCGGTGTTTTCCCTCTTCCAGGAGGAGAGGGGAAACACACTTCTCAACTCTCATTTCTTTACTGTATACTTATCCAGTGATGAGTGAGGGCTTACTATGCGCAAAATAATCCATGTCGATATGGACTGCTTTTTTGCCGCAGTGGAGATGCGTGACAATCCGGCGCTGCGGGATATACCTATTGCGATTGGCGGTAGCCGTGTCCAGCGCGGTGTGATCAGTACCGCCAACTACCCTGCGCGTAAATTTGGCGTGCGCAGCGCTATGCCAACTGCCATGGCGCTAAAGCTGTGCCCTCATCTCACACTGTTGCCCGGCCGATTTGAAGCCTACAAAGAAGCCTCCCTGCATATCCGCGAGATCTTCTCTCGCTATACCTCGCTGATTGAACCTCTGTCACTGGACGAAGCCTACCTGGATGTCACTGACAGCCTGCACTGCCACGGCTCCGCAACGTTAATGGCGCAGGAGATCCGCCGGACTATCTTCAACGAGCTAAATCTGACCGCTTCCGCGGGCGTCGCACCGGTGAAATTTCTCGCCAAAATAGCGTCTGATTTGAATAAACCCGATGGTCAGTACGTCATCACTCCGGAAGAGGTTCCGGCGTTTTTAAAAACGCTGCCGCTCGGCAAAATCCCCGGCGTGGGGAAAGTGTCTGCTGCAAAGCTGGAAAGTATGGGATTACGGACCTGTGAAGATGTACAGCGAAGCGATCTGGCCATGCTGCTCAAGCGTTTCGGTAAGTTTGGTCGCGTGCTGTGGGAGCGCAGTCAGGGAATTGATGAGCGCAGCGTGAGCAGTGAGCGGCTGCGTAAATCGGTCGGGGTTGAACGCACGCTGATGGAAGACATCCATGACTGGTCCGAGTGTGAAGTCATTATCACTGACCAACTTTATCCCGAACTGGAGCGGCGGTTAGCGAAAGTAAAACCCGATCTGCTGATTGCCCGTCAGGGCGTTAAGCTGAAGTTTAATGATTTCCAGCAGACGACGCAGGAGCATGTCTGGCCGCGACTGAATAAAGACGATCTTATCGCCACTGCGAGAAAAGCCTGGGAAGAACGACGGGCAGGGCGGGGAGTGAGGCTGGTGGGGTTACACGTAACGCTGCTGGACCCGCAACTGGAGCGGCAGCTGGTATTGGGGTTATAGCTGACGGATTTGTCAGCCCGGCAGGCAACGTGCTACCGGGCATCATACGGCGAATTACTTAGCAGGGATCGCTTTCAGCAGTTCAGTCAGCAGAGTCCAGTAATGACCGACGCTTTCAATATGAACCTGCTCATCCGGCGAGTGCGGACCGGTAATGGTTGGCCCGATAGACACCATGTCCATGTTCGGATACGGTTTCTTGAACAGACCACACTCCAGACCGGCGTGGATCACCTGAATGTTCGGGGTACTGTTGAACAGACGCTGGTAAGTTTCACGCACCAGCGCCATCACCGGGGAACTTGCATCCGGCTGCCAGCCTGGGTAGCTACCTTTTGCGGAGGTGTGCGCACCCGCCAGTTTACCCAGAGACTCCAGCATGCTCACCACATACTCTTTACCGCTGTCGATAAGCGAGCGGATCAGGCAGATGATCTCCGCGCTGTCATCACTCATGGTGACCACGCCCACGTTCAGGGAGGTTTCAACCACGCCTTTCGCGACGTCTGAATTACGAATCACGCCGTTTGGCGTCGCGTTCAGCAGCTGAACGAAGGCGTCACGAGACGGGGAGGTCAGCGCCGCTTTGTCGGTAGTCACGGACTCGAGCACCACGGTCAGGTTCTTCTCTTTCGCTGACAGTTCGTTTTTCAGGATATCCAGATACACGCTGGAAAGCTTTTTCAGCTCGTCGGCTTTTGCAGCGGGTACTGCCACGGTCGTGAAGGCTTCACGCGGAATGGCATTGCGCAATGTGCCGCCGTTGAAATCCACCAGACGCAGATCCAGCTCAGCCGCGTGGCCAGCCAGGAAGCGTGCCAGCAGTTTGTTGGCGTTGCCCAGACCCAGGTGAATATCACCACCGGAGTGGCCGCCTTTCAGCCCTTTCAGCGTCAGCTTGAAGGTCTGGAAACCAGCAGGGATCGCTTCGCGGGACAGTGGCAGGGTCGTGATGAAATCAATCCCGCCGGCGCAGCCCATGTAGATCTCACCCTCTTCTTCAGAGTCGGTGTTGATCAGAATGTCCGCCTGCAGCCAGTTCGCCTGCAGACCGAACGCGCCGTCCATGCCTGCTTCTTCCGTCATGGTCAGCAGCACTTCCAGCGGACCGTGTTCAACGCTGTCGTCCGCCAGGACCGCCAGAGCAGACGCCATACCAATGCCGTTATCTGCACCAAGGGTCGTGCCGCGCGCTTTCACCCAGTCGCCATCGATGTAAGGCTGGATAGGGTCTTTGGTGAAGTCGTGAACGGTGTCGTTGTTTTTCTGTGGAACCATGTCCAGGTGCGCCTGCAGCACAACCGGTTTACGGTTTTCCATGCCTGCGGTCGCCGGTTTGCGGATCAGAATATTGCCAACCTGGTCGCGTTCAGCATGCAGACCTTTTTCCTTCGCCCAGCCCATAATATGTTCGGCAAGCTGTTCTTCATGGTAGGAAGGGTGGGGAATGGAACAGATTTTGGCAAAAATATCCCACAGTGGCTGTGGAGATAATTGAGACAGTTCAGACACGATAAGTCTCCTTGTCGATGCCCTGCAAAGCGAGTTGCAGGTCACAGGGTTAGCAGGTTAATAGTTACCACAAGACAGGCTTGCGAGATGCAACTGAGAATACCACTTTCTCCGGTGGCTGGTAGCATAAAGCATGTAAAAACTCAGGCTCCGGGCGCTAAACACTGGTTTTTAGTGCGTCAGATCTCTATAATCTCGCGCAACCTATTTCCCCCTCGAACACTTTTTAAGCCGTATACAAACAGGCTGGGACACTTCACATGAGCGAAAAATACGTCGTCACCTGGGACATGTTGCAGATTCACGCACGCAAACTGGCTGCGCGTCTGATGCCTTCCGAACAGTGGAAAGGCATTATTGCCGTCAGCCGTGGCGGTCTGGTACCGGGGGCGCTGCTGGCACGTGAGCTGGGTATTCGTCATGTCGATACCGTATGCATCTCCAGCTATGACCATGACAACCAGCGTGAGCTGACCGTGCTGAAACGTGCGGAAGGCGACGGTGAAGGCTTCATCGTTATCGACGACCTGGTTGATACCGGCGGTACCGCGGTGGCTATCCGCGAAATGTATCCAAAAGCCCACTTCGTCACCATCTTCGCGAAGCCAGCAGGCCGTCCGCTGGTTGACGATTACGTGATTGATATCCCTCAGGATACCTGGATTGAACAGCCATGGGATATGGGCGTGGTATTCGTACCGCCAATCTCTGGTCGTTAATTCTCTTACGCATTTATTTAACGCCCGGTGATACCGGGCGTTGTTTTTTTTAGTCTGACGCGCGTTACAATGGTCTCTATATGACGTATTCATGGAGGCAACGTAATGACGCAGGCGAATCTCACCGAGACTCTCTTCAAACCCCGTTTCAAACATCCTGAAACGTCGACGCTGGTGCGCCGGTTTAATCCGGGGACCATGCCTGCCGTCCAGTCTGCATTAGACGGTAAAAACGTGCCCCACTGGTACCGCATGATTAACCGTCTGATGTGGATCTGGCGCGGTATTGATCCCCGTGAAATCCTTGATGTGCAGGCGCGTATCGTGATGAGCGAAGCCGAGCGCACCGACAGTGAACTCTACGATACGGTCGTGGGTTATCGCGGGGGAAACTGGATCTACGAATGGTCTAAACAGGCGATGCTCTGGCAGCAAAAAGCCAGCCAGGAAGAGGACGCCACGCTCAGCGGCAAACACTGGCTGCATGCAGCCAACCTCTATGCTATTGCCGCATACCCGCATTTGAAAGGTGATGAGCTGGCCGAGCAGGCTCAGGCGCTGGCGAATCGCGCCTACGAAGAGGCCGCTCAACGCTTGCCGGGCCGGATGCGCGAGCTGGAGTTTACCATCCCGGGTGGCGCGCCCGTCACCGGGTTCCTGCATATGCCAGAAGGCGACGGCCCGTTCCCGACCGTTCTGATGTGCGGCGGGCTGGATTCACTGCAAATCGACTATTACAGCCTGTATGAGCGTTACTTCGCACCAAAAGGGATCGCGATGCTGACGCTGGATATGCCCTCAATTGGCTTTTCATCCAAATGGAAACTGACTCAGGACTCGAGTCTTCTGCACCAGCATGCACTAAAAGCGCTGGAAAACATTCCATGGGTTGACCACACGCGTGTTGCTGCATTTGGCTTCCGCTTTGGCGCCAACGTCGCCGTGCGTCTGGCTTACCTTGAAGCTTCACGCCTGAAGGCCGTCGCCTGTCTCGGTCCGGTGGTGCACGCTCTGCTCAGCGATCCGACCCGGCAGGGCCGCGTGCCGGAAATGTACCTTGATGTGCTGGCCAGCCGCCTTGGCATGCATGATGCATCAGACGAAGCGCTGCGCGTTGAACTCAATCGTTACTCGCTAAAAACGCAGGGGTTGCTGGGACGGCGTTGCCCTACGCCTATGATGTCAGGGTACTGGAAAAACGATCCCTTCAGTCCCGAAGAGGAGTCACGCTTAATCACTTCGTCATCTGCGGATGGCAAATTGCTTGAGGTACCGTTCAGCCCGGTGTACCAGAATTTTGACAAAGCATTGAGAGAGATCACACGCTGGATCGCGCAGAGATTGTGTTAATAGATTGCTAAATTTTGCTGGTTTGGTAAAACAGTGGCTTCACAAAAGGAGATCGCAATGACGTTACCGAGTGGACACCCGAAAAGTAGACTGATCAAGAAGTTTATGGCTCTCGGCCCGTATATTCGAGAAGAGCAGTGTGAAGAAAATCGCTTTTTTTTCGACTGCCTGGCTGTATGCGTCAACGTGAAGCCTGCACCCGAAAAACGTGAATTCTGGGGCTGGTGGATGGAAATGGAAGCGGAAGAAAAACGTTTTACGTATAGCTACCAGTTCGGCCTGTTTAATAAAGACGGCTACTGGCAAACAGCCCCAATCAAAGACCAGGAAGTGATTGACCGCCTGGAGCATACTTTGAAAGAGTACCTCGAAAAGGCAAGAGCACTGCTGGCCACCCTGGATCTGAAGCTTGAACCCGCGGATAACTTTTCCAGCGAAGCGGTTAAGCTGACGGCGTAATCGCGATATTTCTCCCTCTCTCTTCGCGAGGGATGGGGTGAGGGCAGTAAACCCGACCCCCTCCAGGCAAAAAAAATCCCGGCATCTGCGCCGGGATTTTTTATTTCAACAATATCAGAACTGGTAGGTCATACCCAGAGCAACGATGTCATCGCTGCTCACGCCCAGTTTATTGTCGTCATCAATCTGGTTGATTTTATAATCAACAAACGCGGACATATTTTTATTGAAATAATAGGTCGCGCCCACGTCGATGTATTTCACCAGATCTTCGTCACCCACACCTTCGATATCCTTGCCTTTAGACTGGACATAACCCAGGGACGGGCGCAGACCGAAATCGAACTGGTATTGTGCAACAACTTCAAAGTTCTGAGCCTTATTCGCAAAACCACCCGAAATTGGGGTCATATTGCGGGTTTCAGAGTACATCGCTGCCAGGTAAATATCGTTAGCGTCATATTTCAGACCGGTTGCCCATGCTTCTGCTTTTTTACCTTCGCCGCGCGTCAGCAGGTTTTGTGCGTTAGTACGGTCAGAGTTGGTGTAAGCACCGCTGACGGCGAAGTCGCTGCCACCGAAGTCATAGGTCAGAGAGGTACCGAAACCGTCACCGTTCTGTTTTTTGACGTCGCGGTTTTCGTTTTTGCCCTGATACTGCAGGGTCATATCCAGGCCATCAACCGCACCGAAGAAGTCGGTGTTACGGTAGGTGGCAAGACCGCTCGCACGTTTGGTCATGAAGTTATCAGTCTGGGCTGAAGAGTCACCGCCGAACTCAGGGAACATATCGGTCCAGGCTTCAACGTCGTACAGCGCACCCAGGTTACGACCGTAATCCAGAGAGCCAATGTCTTTCAGTTTCAGACCAGCAAACGCCAGACGCGTTTTCTGTGTAGAGTCGCTTTCTGCTTTGTTACCGGCAAATTCAGCTTCCCAACGGCCATAGCCTGTCAGCTGATCGTTAATCTGTGTTTCGCCTTTAAAACCGAAACGGACGTAAGTCTGGTCACCATCTTTAGTGTCATCATCGCTGATGTAGTGCATTGCTTTAACTTTGCCGTATACGTCCAGTTTATTACCGTTTTTATTATAAACTTCGGCTGCGTGTACAGATGCGGAAGCCACAACGCCCATTACCACTAATGCCAGTGTGCTCTTTTTCATTTTCGATCCTGTCTTATAAACGCGCTAAAAAAATTCGCTGGACGATAAGCTCATGCTTAAGTCCCGTGAAAAAACAGAAAGGGTTTTAACGTTACGCAATGAAACTTTTATGACAAATTAAGAATAATTTTAAAAAACTGTGATTTATTATTTCGGTAATAAAACTGTCAAATTTTGCCGCTACGCTTCCTGATCCCGCGCAACAAAGTGTTTCGCGATGTGCTAAGGCAGTTGGCAACGGGGCTGACACCTGTTAAAACGTTCGTTTGACATCATTTTCCCTTATCGTTGAACGGCAGAGAATCATGAGTGACAGCCAGACGCTGGTGGTAAAACTCGGTACCAGTGTTTTAACAGGCGGATCGCGCCGCCTTAATCGCGCCCACATTGTTGAGCTTGTACGTCAGTGCGCTCAGTTGCATGCCGCAGGGCATCGTATTGTAATTGTGACCTCCGGGGCGATTGCCGCCGGGCGTGAACACCTGGGTTACCCCGAACTCCCCGCGACGATCGCCTCGAAACAGCTGCTGGCCGCCGTGGGACAAAGCCGACTCATTCAACTCTGGGAACAGCTGTTTTCTATCTATGGCATCCACGTCGGGCAGATGCTGCTGACGCGTGCGGATATGGAAGACAGGGAGCGTTTTCTGAACGCGCGCGATACGCTGCGCGCGCTGCTGGATAACAACATCGTTCCCGTCATTAACGAAAACGATGCCGTTGCCACCGCTGAAATCAAAGTGGGTGATAACGATAACCTCTCGGCACTGGCCGCAATTCTGGCAGGCGCTGATAAATTACTGCTCCTGACCGACCAGCAGGGGCTCTTCACCGCCGACCCGCGTTCAAATCCGGACGCTGAACTGATTACCGATGTACACGGTATCGACGATGCGCTACGCGCCATCGCAGGTGACAGCGTTTCAGGCCTCGGGACCGGCGGGATGGGGACCAAGCTGCAGGCTGCTGACGTGGCATGCCGTGCCGGTATCGACACCATCATTGCCGCGGGCAGCCGTCCTGGCGTGATTGGCGACGTGATGGAAGGCATCTCCGTGGGAACCCGCTTCCACGCGCAGGCCTCCCCGCTGGAGAACCGTAAACGCTGGATCTTTGGCGCACCGCCGGCAGGCGAACTCACCGTTGATGAAGGGGCGACTGCCGCAATTCTGGAAAGAGGGAGCTCATTACTTCCTAAAGGAATTAAAAGCGTGACAGGCAACTTCTCACGTGGTGAAGTGATCCGTATCCGTAATCTCGAAGGTCGTGACATCGCCCACGGCGTAAGCCGCTACAACAGCGATGCCCTGCGCCGTATTGCGGGTCACCATTCACAGCAGATAGACGCCATTCTGGGTTATGAATATGGCCCGGTTGCCGTGCATCGTGATGACATGATTATTCGTTAAGGAGCCAGAAAATGCTGGAACAAATGGGCGCAGCCGCGAAGGCCGCCTCTTACAAACTGGCGCTCCTTTCCAGCCGCGAGAAAAACCGCGTACTGGAAAAAATCGCTGATTATCTGGAATCGCAGTCGCAGGAGATTCTGCTCGCCAACGAGCAGGATCTGCTGGAAGCGCGTCGCAATGGCCTGAGCGAAGCAATGCTCGACCGCCTGGCGCTGACCCCGGCACGTCTGAAAGGCATCGCTGACGATGTCCGCCAGGTCTGCAATCTTGCCGATCCGGTAGGTCAGGTCATTGACGGTGGGCTGCTCGACAGCGGGCTGCGCCTTGAGCGTCGTCGCGTGCCGCTGGGCGTGATTGGCGTGATCTATGAAGCCCGTCCCAACGTTACGGTTGATGTCGCTTCCCTGTGCCTGAAGACCGGCAACGCCGCCATTCTGCGTGGCGGGAAAGAGACCTGGCGTACCAACGCCGCGACCGTAAACGTTATCCAGCAGGCGCTGGAGGAGTGCGGCCTGCCGGCAGGTGCCGTACAGGCAATCGAGAGCCCGGACCGTGCGCTGGTGAACGAGATGCTGCGTATGGATAAATACATCGACATGCTGATCCCACGCGGTGGCGCGGGCCTGCACAAGCTGTGCCGTGAGCAGTCGACCATTCCTGTGATCACGGGCGGTATCGGCGTGTGCCATATCGTGGTCGATGACAGTGCCGAGATTGAACCGGCGCTGAAGATTATCGTCAATGCCAAAACCCAGCGTCCAAGCACTTGTAATACGGTTGAAACGCTGCTGGTGCATCAGGGCATCGCCAACACCTTCCTGCCTGCGCTGAGCAAACAGATGGCCGAAAGCGGCGTGACGCTGCACGCGGATGCCAACGCGCTGGCACTGCTGAAAGACGGCCCAGCGACGGTGGTACCGGTGAAAGCGGAACAGTACGACGACGAGTTTCTGTCGCTGGATTTGAACGTGAAGGTGGTTGCGAGCCTTGACGATGCCATTGCTCACATCCGTGAACATGGTACCCAGCACTCGGATGCGATTCTGACGCGTACCCTGCGCAATGCCGATCGCTTTGTGAATGAGGTGGACTCCTCCGCCGTATACGTGAATGCCTCAACCCGCTTCACCGACGGTGGCCAGTTCGGCCTGGGCGCAGAAGTTGCTGTCAGCACGCAAAAACTGCATGCAAGAGGCCCGATGGGCCTGGAAGCACTGACCACTTACAAGTGGATCGGCTTCGGTGATGATACGATTCGTGCGTAAATAATCACGGGTGATGCAAAAATAGCCGTTTGATTCAAAAGGGCATTGACGCATCACCCGGTTAGATCTAACCTTTTGCCCCGTGGTTACGCTCGTAACCGGCCTTTCAGGGCCGATATAGCTCAGTTGGTAGAGCAGCGCATTCGTAATGCGAAGGTCGTAGGTTCGACTCCTATTATCGGCACCATTCTACTTATTTTAACGTCTCCTTAAGTCTACTCAAATACCCTTTAAACCCTTATAATACGCGGTTTCACGGCCCTTGTTGTCTCTGCTCGTCTACTCACGTTCACAGAAATCTACGGTGAGTTGGGGGCATCGGTGGGGGCATATCGTGTTCGGTCTAAAGGAGATGCCCCCAAATGAAGCTCAATGCCAGACAGGTAGAGACTGCCAAGCCCAAAGATAAACCCTACAAGTTAGCAGATGGTGGGGGCATGTATCTGGAAGTGTTCCCTAACGGCACCAAAAGCTGGCGCATGAAATACCGTATCGCCGGTAAAGAAAAACGTGTGGTGTTTGGTGTCTACCCGACCATTACCTTAGCCGATGCCAGAAGCAAAAGAGATGATGCTAAAAAGCTGCTGGTTAATGGCGTTGATCCGAGTGCGTTTAAGCAAGAAAGCAAACAAGCCCAAATCGAAGAAGTAAAAAACACTTTTCAGCAAATTGCGCTCGAATGGCACAGCATGAAAGTGAAGAAATGGTCTGCGGGATATGCCTCAGACATTCTTGAAGCGTTCAACAAAGACGTCTTCCCCTTCATTGGTCAACGTCCTGTTGCAGACATCAAGCCGTTGGAACTGCTAAACGTGCTTAAAAAGATGGAAGACAGAGGAGCAACCGAGAAAGCCAAAAAAGTGCGTCAACGCTGCGGCGAAGTGTTTCGCTATGCCATCGTGACAGGCAGAGCCGAGTATAATCCCGCACCAGATCTCACCAGTGCCATGCAAGGGCATGAGTCTACACATTACCCGTTCCTGACCATAGAAGAGCTTCCCGCCTTCTTTAAAGCCCTTGCTGGCTACTCTGGCAGTGAATTGATGGTGCTGGCAGCAAGATTGCTGATCATTACCGGCCTGAGAACAGGTGAATTGCGTGGTGCGCTATGGTCAGAAATCGATACCAAGAAAGCGCTATGGGAAATTTCTGCTGAACGCATGAAAATGCGCCGTCCCCATATCATCCCGCTATCTACCCAAGCGTTAGCCATTATCGAACAGATCAGAGCAATGACGGGGCAATTTCCTTTACTATTTCCCGGACGCAATGATCCCAGTAAGACCATGAGCGAAGCCAGTATCAATCAGGTATTTAAGCGAATTGGCTATACAGGCCGGGTTACGGGTCACGGCTTCCGCCATACCATGAGCACCGTTCTTCATGAACAGGGCTACAACACCGCATGGATTGAAACCCAACTGGCGCATGTTGATAAGAATGCTATCCGTGGCACCTACAACCATGCGCAATATCTTGATGGCAGACGTGAGATGCTGCAATGGTATGCCGACTACATGGTAAGCCTTGAGAACGGAAGCAATGTGGTGCAGGGAGCGTTTAATCGGCGTGGGTAAGGATAACGGCTGATGAAAGAGGGGCTATGTCTTAACGGGCATAGCCCTTTTTCTTGGCTAAAGCAGATAAGAATTAAGTCAGAATTTAAACTGATATTGATTAACTAATTGATTAATATGGAAATTATAAAATACCTTAAAACAGGAAAATAAATAGCACTTTTTGCCAAATCGCTCTACACCCCGCCCAGTGACAGCTCTCCCGCCATTTCATTCGTTTTTGTTTAAAAAACATTCAATTCAGGTTCAATTCTGATTTTTCGAGGGTTGAACGTCATAAGCGATCTGCAGATACTACATTCATCAAAACAACAACGGAGAAATATATGACAACAAGAAGACTTATTCGCCTGCCGGAAGTGATGAATAAAACAGGATATAGCAAAGCATGGATTTATCGACTTATTAGCAGGGGCGTATTCCCAGAACCGATAAAGATTGGAATAAAAGCCAGAGCTTTTGTTGAAAGTGAAATCGATGAATGGATTGAAAATATTATTCAGTTATCACGTAAACATGCTGATTAATGAAAAATACACTATTAATACGATGAGGAGGTTTTATGTAAAACGTTAAATAACACACTTTATTAATCATATCCCTACATTGAAAAGCATAAAGCACTTTTATGCAGGGAATCTTATTACAAAAAAAAGGATAAACAAAATGAATAATGATATATCAATATTAGTAAGCATGGTATGTGAAAAAACGCCTAAAACACTTAGCGTGATCCAAGAAAGCTTCAATGTATTTGTTGCGTTGAGCGGATATACCATCGAGGAAATAATGAAAGATAAAAACTTGTTAGACGCTTTAAATAGGCATGTGAATAATGATTTAGTTGATGAGATGGAGTTAGAGTATGGATCTGTAATCATAAATCTAGTTTATAAAAAGTAGTTTTCTTATTTACCCTCTGTTCGGGGGTTAAAATAAAATGAATTCCAAATAATCATATAAAAGTGAGGTTTAGTTATGTTTGAAAATAATAAACTTGAAAATAAATCTACAGAGTTGTTCCTTGATCTTGCTATGAGATCGTTTGAAGCAAGCTGGGAGTATTTTCAGGAAGTAAATGGAGAGAGTATTGAGCTGCTTGATGATCCTGATTTTATGAGTTTATTCATTATGTATATTATTGATCATATCCAGAATAACTTTGAGAGATTCACAACCCAAGAAGGGAATGGTGGTGATATTGGTGAAGTTAACGTTGAGCAAGTTGCGGAAATGTTGGTGAGGTATTCGGATAGTTTTAGAAAGTAAGCTTTAATATTGCCCCGCAAGGGGCTAACAATCAACCTAACAAAAGGATTCAATATGAAAGAGATTGTATTAAATGAAAAGAATGAAACGGCAGTATATCTTATCGCAAAAGTATTACAGGGGTATTGTGAAACGATTTATAACATATTTGAAAAAGAACCTGAAACAGCAATGACTCTTTTATTTTGGCAAATGCATTCAGAGATATTGTATGACGTTTTACTTGCACATGAAGTTGAAGTGTGTGTGAAGAATGGCAGATATAGGGATTTAACAGGCATTAACTTTGATGACTTAAAGGAAAAGATTTTATATTGGCACCAAGAGCATATCATTGAGCTTGTATTAAAAAACATAAAACAAGATGAAACTGACGGCCCTATTTATTGGAAGCTGAAAATGACAGTGAACCAGCATTGAATAATGAATATATTCCCTCGATAAGAGGAAAATAAAATAGATAAGATAACTGAGAGATTAAAAATGATTGATGAATTCAACGTTATGTTTATGCATAGAAAAATCCAAGCTGATATTTTATTAAAGAGATCGAAAAATGATAATATTTTCACGCTATATCTGCTATTTTAAAATAATGCTAAATATTTTTGACTTTCTCTTGACGAATAATATATATCGGTTAAATAGAATAAAGATACAAAAAAAGTCAAACTATGATGTCTGACTTTCTAAGGACTAAAAAAGTTTTGCCGACTTTTGAAGCCTTGTAATCGAGTTAAGCAAGAACTGATTACAAATATAAATAAAACATTACTCAATCAACTTATATTTGTCAAATCTAAATCGCAACTTTTTACAAACTTCAAATACCATTTCTAAAAGCTTCGCAGTCCTCGAAAGCAATCAAATTAATAGCCTTTGTATCAGGTCTGCATATGTGGAGTCATTGAGCGCGAGTCGCTTACAAGAGTTGTCCGTATGTTTGTTGATTGTAGGTATAGAAGGGGGAGCGACGAAATACCAACTCGAAGCGAAGCTCTAAACAGATAAATGAAGTTGTAATGGAATGGCTATGAGAAAGCCCTACCTTTGCTTAACCGCATAAATAGGGGACAACAATACATTTTATCTGCATGGGCGAATCTGGGAGTGTCGTAGGGTGTCCTGTGTTGGAAACGATTCAGAACTCTAAGCCAGATCAACTTGGGTGAAGTCATATATTTTCATCTTGGTTCTCGCCAATCCTGATCGATTTTTGACTTTTTCGTCAGAAATTTCAGGAGGTGAAACCTTGGGTGAAGTCCCCTTTCGGGGAGCACACGCAAGGTAAACTCATTTATAATAAGTTATGCCATGAGATAATAAAATAGATAGGTGCCATTTTAAAGGCACCAATAAATTAAAAGTAAAACTTGGAAAAAATATACTTGGTTGTTATTCGTTAATCCAACAATCCTTTCGAAACCTTACTCGCCGTCTGACTGAAATTATATCGATCAACAACATTCCCCTTGAACCAAATCTCTAACGAATTCATATGCGCTGTGCTGCTGTTCTTCAGTAGGGCCAGACCGGGAATGTAGTTCGAGATCTGGCTCTCGCCTGACATGCTGGAGTAGGACCACATTTCTTGACCATCATTGGTAGCTCGTGTTTGTGGTTCCCCGAATGCGTTAATAACATCTTGCTGGGTCGTTTTCCCCTTAACGATTTTGGTTTTTACGGTTTGTTGTGATTCATCTTTCAGGGATTTATTGCCATAGGTGGTGCAAGCGGTAAGAGGCAGGATCACCAACGCAGCGATAAACAATTTTCTCATGTTAACTCCATATAAACAGTAAACGTAAAAATAGGCGCAAAGAATCCGGGGCCAGCGTTGTGCCGCATCTGGCTATTAAAGTTTGTGTTAATCAATAGTGAAGAAAGCCGCTTATCAGAAGCCTGTGAGTTTTTTTTATCTAATCAGCTACCGGCATCCTTCACTGTTGTTTTCCCTGATGTTGCATTAATAAAACCTACGCTAAGGCCATAGAACAGTGCTGGCTGTTGGTCATAGGGTTTGACGTTATATCCCTACAAACCAGCGCATAAACGGTCCAATGAGCCTTCTGTTCACTTTATCCAGTAACGATTCATCTAGCAAGAAAATGATCGGTAAATAAGATCGATAAATTGATATTGATAGATAATGTCGATTAATAACGTTTTTTCGATCGGTAGTTTAATTGGTTTAATCGATCAATATATATTTAATAATATGTGTTGGCTATCATTATTTTGATTTTGATCGTTACAAACGATATGACGGCCCACAAAAATAATTGAATCCTATCAATTGGTTAATCAGGTGGTTTTGCTGCGTTATGCCAGTAAGAACAAGCTTTAACGACTACAGGTGCGCAGCAGACTACCTCAACATAACAGCATTTTTGATTATCAGGATGGATAGGAAGATGAAGAAGATTTTGCTCGTTGCTGGCATAGCTCTTGTTCTGGCGGGATGTGGTGAGAAAGGCGACTTTGAGAAGGCTATCAACGCGAAAATTTCAAAATCAAAGGTGTGCTACTCATTGCAGAACAATGACTTTGCGTTCAATAAGGGTTTTCCAGTAAAGGTTAATCATGGCTACCGTTCTGCTGGATACAATGTCAGCCATGAAATCCTGAACGGGCTTGTTGAACAGGGGCTTCTCACTGTTTCACAACAGGCAAATGGTTTTAGTAGCGTTGATGTTCTGGAAGTAACAGACAAAGGACAAGAGGTTGGGTTTTGGAACCGTGAGGAAGGTGCCTGTGTCGGTCATCGTGTTGTTGCTGAGATCACCAGTTGGACTGAACCGAGTGATGGCGCTGGCGCTAAAATCACACAAGTGACTTATACGTGGAAACTCGACGCTGTTCCGGGGTGGGTTGATAAAAATGCTTTCTCTGGCGTCAAGGGAATCGCTGAATCCGAAGAAGCCAAAATTGTTCTGGTGAAAACTAATAACGGCTGGGTCGCTCGGTAATTACAGGAAAAGACGCTATGAACACTATTTATTGGGCGTTTTTCATCGATCTGCTGATGAACATACCATCACTGGCACCGGTGCTGTTTCTCCGAAAGACACAAAAGAACGTGAAGGTATCGCTGGCCCTTAGACTTTTTCTGCTTAACGCCTTCTTGGTGCTATCGCTGGTAACGGTATCGCAGAATACAACACAAAAATATGGACTGTTCCCTGTATGGCTGATTTTTGCCGCCATTGGGTTATTTGTGGTCATGCTGGTGCCAGCGGTAAAATTCATGCGTAAGCATTTAACTGTAGGTAAAAGCAGGGCTGTTATCCTTTCATCATTCCTGATTATCTATGCCATTAGGTTTCACGGCGTTTTTTCAGATGTGAATGGCAGTGGATACACGCTTAATGGATACAATGTGGTGTGGACGTTGTTCTTCTTGTTTGTCTGTCTGCTGGCTTATCTCGGTTGTGCTGGGAGTAAAACATATTCTGGTTATTCTGCACCGTCATCTGCACCGCAATCAGAATATTTCAAGCCCATTAAAGAGTATGAGACACAATCACAAATTGACTACGATATTGCTGTGAAGGGCGCAAGTATTCTGTCTGAACTCAATCTGAATATCGTCGAACGACAGCGTTATGAAGATGTTATAAAGGAAAGAAAAAATGATGTCTGGTAAAGATAAGCATAGTTTTAGCAATGGTTAATATGTAAGTGAATAAATTATAAGTTAGCAGGATGAAACATAGCCATCAGATACAGGATATGTGATGGCTATGTTTTTTGAGAGAGGGTGTCAAAGTAATACGAAGTCGTTTAGGTCAAAATTAAAATGATTTTTAAAAATAGTGCTGTACGCTTCTTTAAGTTCACTTTCATTATGTTTTGCTCTAATTTCGTTTATAAAATCAATGTTGAATTCACCTTCATTTATTATCCACTGTCTTATCAGGTTTGATAATATGTTCATAGTGGTAAAGTGATCTTTTAATATTTCAATATTATCTTCATTGATACCTTCTTGGTATGCTGCGTAGACATCTAAATCTTTTTGGTTTATAAATGGAGCCTTGTGCTTTTCAGTTAGAGAAATGTAACTATCTTTCAATTTTTCGCCTGCGCTACAAGCCCCCGTCCAGCAGAAAAACTCTGGATTTTCTTGTTTGTCTACACAAAAAATTATAAATTTAGATAAAAGAAAACGAATTGGAAGAAGTTCATTTTTATAAGAGTACGTTTTTTCTTCGCACATTATTTCGCGAATTGAATCATATTTTTCATTCCAAGAAATCACTTTCTCTAAAACTTCACTTGGATGAGGGTAATATAGTTTATCACATAATAAATTAGCTATGTAAGAATACTCATCTTTTGAATAGTCTCGTACAATGAAGTTCTGATCTGATTCAATTAGTTCTTTAGCCACATGACATAGATCATAAAAGCGTATGCCGGGTATTACTTCAAAGAAGAAACTTTCGTCATGACCTACATCTAATGGAAAAGCATTGCCGGGGTTTATTGCCAAATCACATATAACTAAAAATATAGGTATTAAAGAATCATTGAATGAGGAAGGGTAATCTTTTTCAATAACGGTTAAAAATAAGTCGAAGGCTTCACCATAAACCCCATCTAGTAATCTTTTTTCTTGAAAAAACGGAACGTCATATTTATGACTGTTAGAAAAATACAAAAATTGAAGTTGAATAAATCTGGCTTGTCCTTCAAATATTTGCTTGAGACCAATTGGGGGTATTACTATCTGTTCTTCTTTAAATGCATTAAACTCCTTATCTGGTGAGTTTTCTTGAGAGGATATTATAGATTTTAATTCGTTTGCTTTTATGTCTATCTCATCATCATTAAAGAAATGGGAAAGGATTTGAAGTGTGTTTATATAAGCGTATATTGTCGAATGGCCATAACTAATAAAAAAACCATTTTTTAAATGTATGTTTTCAGTTAATTTTTTAGGGTTTACAGCTAAGTGGGTATAATAGTTCAAATCATGAAAGTTGTTAAGTGTGTTATTAAGGTTTTGAAACAATTTATCATCTGGGGTATTTGTTTTTACATTATCATAATAGTATTTTTGTAAGGGCTTTACAGGACCTATTTCTTCAAGAATGATTTTTAAAAAGCTATGTAAGCAAAAGTTCTGAGATGGTGACACCATACTTAAAATAAATCCAGATATAGAGCCTATATGTTGTCTCCAGTGTACAGTTTCATGTAGGAATGTGGAGTATGCTTGTAATGTTTCATCATCAATGTTGCTATATTTGATAACTCCTGAGTTAAGTTTTTCTAATTTCTCATGAATATAATATGCAAGTCTTATTGTAAAATCCTCTGTGGTATAAGTCCCTAAAATATTATTATATATTGATAGTTCTTTATTTGTTGAAAACTCAGTGTATATTTCGTTAGAACTTAATAAGTCATCCATTTTTTGTCCTATGAGAAGGTTGTCTTTTTTGATGTAGGTTGAAAATAACAATTTTATTACGTGATTATACTTTCACTATATAAGTTTACAAGATGTAAATATAATGACTGCCATTTTTATTTTAATTGCAACCTAATGGTATTATTAGCTTGCTATTCTTTTTTGTTTTTTTCTTGTTATGTTGGGAAGATAACCCATCTTAACAGGCCGTGTGATGAGTAACAATGTTATAAATGACATATTTAAAGAGTTGGCTTGTTTTATGAGTTAGCTATGGCTATATTAATTCATTAACTTGACTTTTTAATTTTTCTTATCTTTGGTGTGTTTTTTGGCAGGAATATTTCACTTACATATACCTGCAATTTGTATGGCGTAAGATCCATATTTTTATCTTTATTAAACTGTCCATGTCCAAGACGACTTGGAAAACGTGTAATCTCTTCCTTGGTAGGCTTGTAATCATCACGGTTGAACCTTGTGCGTCTCTCATGTTCAGCGCGTGGAACATAGATCCCCAGCACATCATCAAACACATAGTTTTCAGCAATACGTTTATCGTGCTCAACATCAGGGGCAACAGGCTTCTTCTTGGCCCAGACGAATTTCTCCCTTATATATTCAACCACCAGTAGGGTGAAACGCTTGAACAAACCATCTTGACGAGGTTTAACCTGCTTTCTCTTACTTTTAACAGGCGCGCGTTTAACCGCTCTGGCCGTTGTAGAGGATGGGGTTTTCAGTGTAGTGCGTGTATGAGGTGTAGGGGCAACCAGAACAGGCTTTTGGCCTTCCGATGATGACGACTGCGAACCTGTTTCAGGCAATACGATTTCAACAGGCTCAGGCATTTCTGATACGGTGAAGCTTCTAAGGTCAACAACGATCTGCAGATCTAAATCTTTGAAGGTGTTGTATGTAGCCTGAGCTACCTTTTTCATCTCATCACGAAAAGCCTGTTCAGCAGCACGTTGTTTCTGAACACTCTTGCTGTTCCACTTGGCACGATGAACACGTTGCATTGCCGGGCGGCTGGTTGCTGTTGCCTTGGCAAGCCATAGCGCTTTTTCTTCTGCATCCAAGGTAATAGCAGCATTTTTCAAGGCTTCATTATGTTGAGCCTCAATAGAACGATGAACAATACGTTCTGACACGCCTGACGCCTCAAGATAGCGATTGGCAAGAGTAGACCACGCTTCACGCCACAGGATTACGTTTTTCTTGTCGTTCCAGCTTCTTTCTTTTTTACCGAAGCTATCAGCGGTGATCGGTTTTAATGTCAACATCACATGTGCATGTGGATTATTGCTATTAAGATCGTGATATGCGATATCGGCAATCATGCCCTTATCAACGAAATTATTCTGGCAGTATTCAACAACTAGTTTTATCTTGTCTTCATTGTCCAGTTCACAGGGAATAGCAACATCAAAATAACGGGCTGTTTGACCGTCTTTCTGACGTTCAACCTTTTCTACTTCATTCCACAAGGTGGTTGAGCTTTCGATAATATGAGCAGGTGCGGAAACTGGTGCTAATATCTGATGATGGAATAAATCTGTTCTGTGGCTAAAATTGTAGGTATTGCCTGTACGATCATCTGTTATTCTGCAACGCGCGTGGTAGGCTGCCTTCCTACAGGAAGACATACCCTCAGAGCGCTTCACAATTTTAAACTCCAGATGAAAAATCGCCATATAATAAATAACCTCAAATATAACCATGCTGCTGTTAGTTTTTCGCAAGAAAAACTTTTATGTTGACGTTGACCTGTCTTTTAGCCTGCGGCAGGCAACCGTAGGTAGACCCCACACGCTCACGAAGTGAGTGTATAAGTGGGCATTGTTTTTTCTAACAATGTAAAAGCCCCTACTTAATTAATACGAAATATATTAATGTCTGTAAAACAAAACGCCGAATTAAGCGGCGCAATCTAGATGAAAGGGCGAAGTATTACGCGATATTAACCCGATGGGTTTTAGATGGGGTCCGAAGGACAAGAAGAGTGTTAATTTATCCCGCCGTAAGGCGGGAAAGCCCTAAAACAATAAAATAGTAGCTTTTTGTCTGTAGTTTTCCCTGTGGCAACCTTCACAGGTTAGGATGGGAAATCATAGTGAAAATTTAAGAGATAATATGAAAAACATTAACGAGAAAAATTAAGTAACGTAGTGAGTATTAGACAAAACAGTTAGTGATTACTATCGTATAGTGTTGCTTAATTTAATTTATTGCCATAAATTTACCATCCCTTTCAACTGGTCAGGATTCCATGTATTGATGGTATGAATATTCTGATGCTTTGAATCGCTCAAATATATGCGCTTAACCTATTTAATAGATCATATATAAGCGGTTAAGTTAGATTCTATCTATCTTTTTCTTAATAACTATAATTGCCTACATAAGTGATATAAGTTAAATGAAATGATTAATGCTGTGGCGTGGGATTTAAATATAAGCCTTATGAGCTTGCATTTTATAAAATAAAATTAGTTTCCTGTGTTGATAATTATTAAAAATATGGTAAAGGATAACCTATAACAAACATAAGGAGGTTTAATGTATAAAAATAATGATGAAGCCATTGATTGGGAAGCAAAAAAACTTCTTGATGAAGGTGTTTATACCGATACGGAACAAGCCTATTTAGAAGCAGAAAAGATAGTAATAAATATTAGGGAACAAGCAAAGAAGCGCCAGATAAAGCAACAGTTCAAGATGAAAATAAGATCAATCAAGAAACAGATTAGTAATGGTTATGACTATGCTGACATCCCTTATTCCAACAAGAAAAAACATTGGGGAGATAAATAATGACAACAAAAACAATTAAACAACAAATTGCTTCAGCGCAGGAACGTCTATACTTCTTGGAAGCCAAAAAGAAACAACAAACAAAAAAAGAGAATACTCGTCAGAAAATTATTTTCGGTGCAGAGGTTGCCAAAGTCTTAGGATGTGATATTGGTTATGTAGATAAGGAATTAGTCTTTGGGGTTCTGCTTGATATCCAGAATCTTCATGAGAGTGATATCAAAGCCTACCGAGTACAGGGCCAAACCTATATCGATACTGTTATAAACAGAACTAAGTCCTAATCATGTTTTTCACGTCCAAACGGTGAACCGGCCTAAAACTTGCTTTTAGGTCGGTGAACTGTTGAACAAGCCCCAGAGGGTGAGTCGGCAAGTATTTAAATGTTATTTAAATATCGCAAATCTAGTTTCTCCAATGCTTATGTTGTGGTGCTAAGAATAAACTTATTAACTTCTCTATAGTTAATTGTCTTAGGTAATTGTCTTGGCAAAAACACCCGCTACAATGTCTTTTTGTTAATAGTGTTAAAGGCAATTGAACATTGTTCAATTCTATACTTAACGATGCATGTGCTACATCATAAAGTATGGTTTCGTCATAAATTTGAACGCCGGGATCATCAAGAACTATTTCCTCCAAGTACTTAAATAGTACTGGGTGGTATGGTTTTCGTATTGTTATCATTTTGCGTTGGCGATCAAAATTATTCCAGTTCAGTAAAATGTCAGACATGCCTTGGAAGTATCTTTCATTACTTGACATGTTTGGGATCCAAAACATTGGGTTTGTTTTTGTTATCCATATATCTAAATTTTCATGAAGTAGAAAATCTATATTAAACTTGAACAAAACAGGACCATATAGGTTTTGTCTCGGGAAAAAACCATGAAGGTCCACTGTGTCCAAAAACACATCTCCCCAGACGTCATACTGCTTATCTTCCGGGTCGGATTCCTGCTTCGTTTGAAATGCTCCAAGTCTTTCAATATCACTTCTTGAAACTAGCCCCCCATTCCTAATAAAAGATATTGCAGTTGCTACAGTATTTGCATGATGAAAATACGTTATATCCTGTGAGCGTAAGAAAGAGTGTAGCTGTATGTTGTCAATCTTCATGCTTTATCCTTGTTGTAATTTTATATTTTTATCTACAACCTATCAAAAATTGAACCGATATCTGGTGTGAATAATTTGTGGTACAGTTTTGTTGCATAACTGTCGGTCATTCCAGATATATAATCGCATAAAACTCTGTTTTTATTTTCAGCATTTTTATAAGCACTGAGTGTATTTTTTGGAAGCAATCGGTTAGGATTTTCACGTAAGACTTCAAATATCCTTAATATGATTTGTTGACCTTTATATTCTAAAACCTGAACTTCTGGAGTTTTTATTACCCGATTCATGACGAATTTTTTTAACGCTTTCAAGATGCTCATGCTGTCATTATCTTGGGTGGCTTTTAGCATTAAAAGTGGTGTGTCGAAAACATCATTCCTTTCAACATGTATAGATGAAATAAAATACCCTACTAATTTACTTATTGCATGTTTTCTTTCTTTATTAGAACCATCGAAGAGATTTTCATTATAGAAATCAATGTTTTCTGCCAGTTGATTATTATTATGAGCTAAAATTATTGGGATAATATCGCTTTCCCACATGCTTTTAGTTATGAGACCTAATGCTATACCGTCTTCTAAATCATGAACTCCATATGAAATATCATCTGCAAGCTCCATAATTGTCGTGTCAAATGATTTGAAAATTGTTTCATGATGATTGCTCTCTACAAATTTAATGGTTGAAAATATCTCAATGTCATTTTTAGGGATTTCTTTAAAAATCCAATCAAGTAAATTTTTTTCATCATCAAGATAACATTTTGGGGGGTGCCAGTTATCTAAATTTAAGGGAAGAATAGTTTGGGATATTTCCTTTTGATTATAGTTTCTTACTTTGCTATATGGAGCCGGATATTTTACCAGTCCTAAAAGGGTTCTTCGAGTCAAATCCATGCCATGATTTGGTGAGTATTCGGCAAGGCGACTAACAATTCTTAGGGTCTGCCCGTTGCCTTCAAATCCACCCGAATCAATCATTGAATAGTTAAGTGCTACTTCACCACCATGACCGAAAGGAGGGTGACCTATATCATGACTCAAACCGATAGCCTCAATCAGGCTTAAGGATGGAATCCACGATCTAATGAGTTCATCTGTCGTATACTTTTCATGTAATCTTTCACAAATGGCAGAGCCTATCTGTGCTACCTCTAAAGAATGTGTTAATCGTGTCCGGTAAAAATCATTTTCTCCGAGTCCTAATACTTGCGTCTTAGTTTGTAATCGTCTAAATGCTGCCGAATGAATAACCCTTGCTCTGTCTCTTTGGTACTGGCTGTCCTCAGTATTTGAATTGAATTCTTTTACAGGGTAGTTATCATCATCATTCTGTTTTCTTCTACTCCAGTACGCAGTATTCATGCATTAACCCTCTGATTTTTAATGGCATTATTACACTGATTTTTTTGGCATAGTTTTGGCATAGAAAGATTTAAAGCTGTATTCTATTTTATCTAATAATTTAGATTTGTGGGATATGGTTTGTTATACAGTGCATGGATAGGGTGGTAACAATAACATTCAGTTATTATATTGATTTTAACTAACTCAATGATGACTTAAAGTTCAACCTAAGGTGTGTGTTCATCAGGTGTTCATAACTAAAAAATGTTTTTTTAATTTCAGAGGTAATATTGACCACTTTTTTATTTTTGCTAATTAACAATTACGTGAAAGTAAAAAGGACGATGAAAAATGAAAATAATAAATAAAAAAGGTTTTTCCTTATTGGGAATAACATTAGTTTTAGGTATTGGCTCTGCAATGACATCCATAAAGTTTCAGGACATGAAGCAAGATCAAGAAGCCATCATGGCTAATACCGTTGGTGCTCAAATGAAACAGATGGGGGAAGCGGTTAATCGTTATATCAGTATTCATTTTGACAAGCTTTCAACCCTGACATCCAGCAGCAGCCAGACAAGCGATCCGGGACCAAGAACCTGTTCGGCTAATGGTTGTGAAATTACTTATCAGACGTTGGTTAATGAAGGGCTGTTGCCTGCGGGTCATACTGGCGTCAATATGCAAAAATCTTCTTATAAAATCCTGCTAAAACGCGCTGGAACAACGCCTAACTACGTTATCAATGGACTGATAATAACAACGTTGCCTTGGTCAGAAGGAGACCGTATTCGCTATGACTTATTAGGCCGTGCTATGCAAACAGCAGGGATTGATAGCGGTATGACGCAATCTGCATCTGTCGCATCAGGTACGAGTGGTCAATGGACTGAGAACCAAAATAACTATAGTGGGATTAATGCGGCTGGATTGCTGGCCTACCGAGTAGGATACGATTCCTCCATGTATTCTGTTTACCTACATCGTGATGGCACATTGCCAATGACGGGCGATCTCAACATGGGAGGTCAAAGCATAAACAACGCCAAAGACATTACCGCGTCCGGTGATGTCAATGCGGTTTCGTTTAATGGTTCCTATGGGCGCTTTGCCAAGAATGTCAGTGTTTCAGAAGATCTGGTGGTGACGGGCTTCTCTACCTTTGGCAAAAACGTATCCATGAACAGCTATCTGACCGTTAAGAATGGCATTGATTCGAATAGCTATGTTGCTGCCAAGACTAACAGCAGCCGTCTCCAAATTGGCGGCGGTGGGTCCAGTAATCAGAATGCGGTGTTGATTAACGTCGCAGGCGGGGCGGGTGATGGCTACCTCTCCCTTAATGGCGATAACAACTCATCGGTTAAGCTTGATGTATGGGGAAGTCAAAAGCTTCGCGGTGATCTTGTTTTGTCAGCATCTAATGATGGTAAAACCACCGGTGGCATCAGTGCATCAGGCAATATTGCTGGTAGATACATTCAACCCACATCAATAGCCACTACCGGGGAAACATGCTTACCTACGGACTTATCAGCAAGGCAACCGATGGATCGCCAGTATGGTGTATTGATGGCGAATGGAAGGGTAATGAAGGGAACACGATTGCTTGCTCTGAAACCCGAGTCAATTGCATTGCTATGGCAAGACTTGTCGCTAGCGCATGTTCATCACCAAACTCTTCTACTAAAATATTTTCAAAATTAATTAAAGCAGATTGGCATTCTCCACAAACCGCAAGATCTATAGCAGGTAAACTTCGATGCTCTATTCTATTTCGCAATCCAATAAGAAAAATTATATTTGCTTTTTCAGGTGTCATAACACCACGCCAGTATTCATCTATGCATTCTGCAAGTTCCCATGCTTTTTCCTCGCCATCAATGAAAATTGTTTTTGCATTATCATTAAAATGAAAATAATTAATTCCTTTTTTATTAAAAATAGCATGAAATAATGAAGTATAAGCGATGATGATATTTACAATGAATCCATAAGTTTTGAATTCTGTGTATGGATTATTATAAGTGCTTACTGCTAGTAGGGCGAATTCTTTAGCTTTATGAATGAAGATTCCTTTTATTGATTGATCGGTCGTCTGTTGAAGCTTTTGACTGTGAACTGATCTAAACTCCTCTTTACTTAGATAAATAATTCCTGAGGTTGTATATTGTGAACCATCTTTTTCAATGTACTGATGCCAACGTTTAGACGGATAGGTTCGACAAGTGTCAATAGCCCAACCAGTGGTTTCAACAAGTTGTTCTATTGTGAAAGCTTCACCTTTCTTTTCCATTTTGCTCAAAAATTCATATGCTAAATCAACTTTATCATATCTATTCATTCTTTGATCCTTGCAATCTGATTATATATAAATATATTTTAATAGCTGACTGATATTCGATATTTAGAGCAGTTGTTCAAGATGAGTGATCCTTGTTTGATAGTAAAATATTGTTAGGTGTTTTCTTCATCTTTCTACTAAGCACTGAAAGTAAGGTGTCAGCATCAAAATTATCTCTTGGGTCAATTACTTGTATTGAAACATCAGGCCAAAGTGCTTGGGCACTTGCTATATTTGGAAATGGATCAACTAAAATAACTTTTTGGAGGTTAGAACCATGCTTCTTTAAATACTCTAACAATGCCTGATCGTATGGGTTAAATGCAAAACCAAATATAATTAAAATGTTACTTTGTTCTAATAGTTTTGCTCCTAAAGCCCAAGTATACTGTAGTTCTACTGGTGGTTTTTTTTCTGGTGCTGGTGGAATAATTAGTGCTTTTCCATTTCTTCCCGGTTTTCCACTTGTGTATTTTGTATTTATATCCCAAGACAACGAACCGTGTAATTTAGCTAATGAAATTGAACCAGTAACCTGTAAGTGTGCATTTTGCCATGGGAATAATGGATTTATTCCTCTTCCGAACAATTGTTCACCGATGACACCGTAGTTAAATCCAGACATACCCAAAGCACACTCAGTAATTGTATCGTAATTACAAGTAAGAATTCCACTTAAACCATTTTCGCTTAATTTCGCAAAGAACTCTCGAAGATACTTTATTCTTTCATTTTCTCTAATTGATCTCTCATCAAACATTGCCGAAGTATATGAACCCCTGATTTTAGTCATGAATGGTTCTGTTAGGCGACGACTCACATACCAAATTATGCGACTTTTTCTATGCGATGATTTATTCATGCACCAATAGACAAATTGTTCAGGAGTTACATCAGGATTTTTTTTCCGCCAATCTCCCCAATCCTTTTCAATTAAAGCTAGTTTTTTTACCTCTTGCTCTGATGTCGCCGAGATATTTAAATCAAATAATTGATTTACTAAAGGTAAGTCGAATGCCCATTTCGAAAAACCAGCTCCTAAAAATAGAGTTATCATACTATCTCCTTGTCGTGCGTAATATTTAATCTATGTTATGTGGTATAGCCCAGTGTCCGTAGAGAGCAAGCTTGGATTATATGTTATATATCCTGCACCAAACAATCGATAATATCTTTAAGTAGTAGTATTTCTTTCGGTGTCGGTAAATTAGACTTCATCAGTTCTGATAACATTTTTATAATATCTGTTTTGTATTTTAACAGATCTGTTATTAGTTCGAAACCACGGTCGCAATCATTTTCATACGCAAATATTACACCTTTGATTACATTATATAATTCTGGTATTGTAATTTTATTTAGACGTTCTTTGAAGAAATTCCGTTGTTCATTTGTAACAACAGGAAAATGCCATGACAATCTATATCCAACATCATAAATGACTTCCGGATTGCTCTCTGATGAAAAGAATGCGGCAGTTAACCGCTTCCATATAATTATTTTATCAGTGTTAGATGTTTTATTATCACTGTCTAATGAATCAAAGTTGTTCAACTTTTCTTCTGTTATTGGTCGCTTGTAATAATTTCTAATATAATTAATAAGATAACAGCAAGGGCTGTTCTCAATAGATAATTCATTGGAGATGTCTATCTTCTGAATTATTGTGCTAGAGGAGTTGTTGCTAATGATTTCTTTTGAGTGGTTTTCTAGATTGAACCATGCAGCAGTTTTAAGTTTAGGAGAAAAGACAATGCCTATGCTTGGTATTGTAAGATTGTCCCAATATTTATAATGTTCTTTACTAGCTTTAAATGTGAATATCCTTTTCTTGTGGTCTACAAATGAGTCACCACTTTTTATCTGTACTCCAGCTAACATGCCAGTAGCAGAACCATCTTTATCAACTAATTCAATTTGCCCATCTATGCCAATATCACTTGAGCTTGTTTCGCGAAAGATAATACCTGATATTGACAAAGCGTACCCAGCAAAATATACGCCAGCTCTGCTAATTAATTCAGTTTTTGGGGCTTTCAAGTGCTATCTCCACTAAGTATAATAATTTAATGAAAATTGTCTATTTTATAAATTGTAAATCACTCTTTTTCTATTTCATTATTTTACTCATTCCAAACTAACGTTAAAGCAATATTTTTTCAACTTTTTTTCTGAGGCTAACGAAGTGATGAACCACGAAAATCTCCTTGATGTTTACAAATTATTCACACTCACTTAGGATAAATAATGCAACTATAACTAATAGACCAATGTGCATTTCTGACCGAAGTCGAAGTGGTTATATAAGATTAGGGTGTCTCTTGAGGCCCTCACACGTAAAATCAAAATTGAATCATCTCATCCCGGGTAAAGAACAGAAAATGAAACGACCACTCATTTTCGGAATGCGTTTTTCAAGATGCTTAGCCTAGCAGACCTTGGCTGCACATGCACGACAACACCCTCACAGCTCATCATGCACTCATAAGTAGACTTTAATCTCCTCAGTACATTTAAACTAGATGTACGCTTTGATGTGCATTATAATGTATGTAATAAAACACGATTTTAGGTGATCTATGGAACGTATCCTCGCAGAAAAATCTATCAACATCACCGAGTTACGAAAGAACCCGGCGAAATATTTTATTGATGAACCGGTTGCCGTTCTCTCAAACAACCGTCCCGCTGGCTACATGGTTAGTGCTAAGGTGTTTGAAGAGCTGATCGATCTGTTGGAAGAGAAGCAGGGCAGGGTTCATACCGGTGCGCGATTCAGGCCAACGGCTGAACGTTTAAGTGATATTGCGGATAGTGGACAGAAACTGCTGCAAAACGCCTCTGACAAGGATCTGACCGAGTTCACGGAATGAGTATCAGGATTTTCAAGTCAGCACTGATCCGTCAACAATTAAGCCAACAAGAGCTTGATGATTTGGCGGCGGATTTTCTGTCCTATAAAAAGGATTGCGTGTTGCCAGATACCTTTGGGCGTGATGCGCCTTATGATGATGACCGCACCTATCCCTTGGTAAAAGAAGAGCAAGTGGCCCACATTCATCTTGCCGATGCGGATGCCCCTTTCCCGAAGTTTTTACGTCAGTTCAAACGAACCAGCGATCAGGCGCATTTGGTATACTGCCAAGGTGCGATGGACCCTGATGCCTATCTGTTGATTATCATTCTGAAACCCGAAGCGCATAAAATGGCGCGTAACAATAACCATATGCATAAGATCGGGATGATGGCCGAAGCGTTCAGGATGAAGCATTAAGTTGGACAAAAAACACTCTGTCATTTAGGGCAGAAAAACATATGGGGGCATCAATGGGGGCATGTAGGTAGTTGAAACAGAGTATTAGTTAATACTATCAATATGATAGTGGTCAGGTGTTGTTCCTATTATCGAATCGCCATGTACTATGTCATTCATCACCTTGCCTGAATATAAGTAAAATAAAAGGCATACAAGAATCCAAATGTGTCTCAATATCGGTTTTCTCAACGGGATCAATTAAACCAATCGCCGCCTGCCGAAGAGGTTCGGCGACACACATGGCGAGTATGACTTTGGCACTAGTATCTGCAGGTAACATCGGCAACCAGCCCTGTTTTTGCTGTCGTGTAATCCACTCTGTGAGTAATTGTTGGCCGCGCGCTATGCCATTTTCAGTGTATTTCTTGAGGAGATCATCTTTACCAGGAAATTCAGTATTGAGAAGACGAAACATTTTCACGGCGGTTACTGATAGCGCCTGACCACAAATCGCAGCCAGTAATTTTCTTAACGCCGGTAAAACGTCATTCTTATCTGTCGGATCGCTCTGCAGGAGTGGGGCATAGTTATCCGTCCAGTTTCGAACCGAAAGGCCAAGCAATTCCTCCCTGTTTTTCGCAAAGCGATAGACGGTCTTTTTGGCAACGCCTGCATGCGATGCAACCGCCTCAATTGTTGTGGCGTCATAGCCTTTGTCAAAGAGCAAGGCCATCGCGCTACCAATGATTTGTTTCTTCACCTCTTCCTCAGGGACTGAGGGACGTCCGCGTGGTTTGGTTGGTGAGGTCATCCTGGAGATTCCTTTTCGCTTGTCATACGACCATTCTATCGGTAATGTTTAGGAAACGCACTTCGTTTCCTAAATGGTTCGAACTTCCCAATGCTAATGGAGAAAAAAATGCGACAACACGATATTGCCAGGCCCTGGCTGGATTATTCGGCATTGCTTGATCCTTCTCCCATGCCGCTGGAGACAGGTATTAAACGTCTGGATGACGGGAGTCTGCTGGTCGCCGTACGCACCGATTTACATGGCTGCAAAGGACGTATGATTAACTGGTGGTTTACCTTCTTTGAAACGACGCAGCATATAAAATGGTGGCATCCCATTGATCATGTTGAACATCGTGGATGGGATGCCAACTGGAAGCGTGGGGAAAGTTTTTATGGCGCAAGCATCCATGCAGTAGAATCATTAGCTGAAATCCCTCCCATTCCCGCGCGTCTTAAATTCCATCACCCTGCATCGGTATTTGGCGAAATGGCTGTCGAAAAGGCAATGGCGGATGGGAGTGTCTCGGCAATCATTGCCGCAAGGATAGGCTTCGGTGAAAAAACTGAACTGGATAGCCAGGGCGACCCGCTGGACGGACAAATGCTACATGTTGTCCGGGATACGCCTTTTGGGTGTGTGCTGCGTAGCCGGTTTATTCTGGGTATGAGTAATGACGACCACGCTGAACCTGCCGATGACGTTGGATTAGCGCTTATGCGACACTGTTATACAGAGTTCACGTTCTTGTCTCGTTTCCTGCCTTCTTTGTATTACGGCGAGAAAGCGAATGATGAGAAAATTGCGCTTCCCTGGTAACTCGCAGGTTTAACTGCTCAAATAAACGTTTCGACGAGGGTAATCATGCCCACCGTGTATTACCGGGCCAGACCAACGTTATCGCCTGCGTGACGCACACTGGCTAAGCAGTGATGCCTGGTTTAACTAACACGTAGCCAAACCGGCATCACTTCATATCTGAAATGAAGTCAGCGTAACAAAATCAATCGACTGATCTTACTGTGATTCCAGTTATGCTGAAATCATTACCATCGCCGCTGGCTTTATGGCTGAAAATTTCCAGCACATTATCGCCCTGTGCCGCCGTAAACTCACCTGACAGCGTGACCCACTCGCCTTTCACGGCAAGTGCTGTAACCGAGGTAATATCCTGGCCTGCCACCCGCAGTGACAGTTCGGGTATCACCTTGTAGTCATTGTCCCTGCGAGCCTGAAGGCTGAAGCGATAGCGTTTCCCCGGCAGGAGTTCCGAATAATGTTTATAAAGCAGCACGCCATTGTGTGTCCGGCCCTTAACATTGGTGGTCGGAAAACGAATCATGGTCGCGCCACCTTCTGAGTAAAACTCATGCTCAGGCGTTGCCGGTCCAAACTGCCAGTGATTCAGATGATTATTCGTAAACTTACTCTCATCCAGGAATGGTGTTGGCTCGGGACTGACAGAGGGAGTGTCCGGCGCAGCGGGGGGTGAGGAGGGGGGCACCGGTTTGTTGTGATGTTCCTGACACGGGCAAGGGGGCGTATTCTCTTTGCAACTGCAGTCGCTGGCGCAAGCGTCAATCAGGTTCTTAAGCACATCAGCAAGCGTATTCACCGCCCGGACAATCTCAGGGGCCTGTGCGCAAAGATCGCTGCCATTACCGGGCGTCTTCGCTGGCGTTTTGCCTTCCAGCGCATCTGCTTCTTCTTTTTTGTTCGCCACGCTGTCGTGTTGCGTGGCCTTACTGGCGCAAATGGTGCTTTTTAAAACCGAGGCAAAATCGGCAATGCCGGAGGTGTAGATATAATGCTCACCACCCGTACGAAGCGCCAGGCGCTTGTATTCCCGAACCATGGCTTTCTCATCATCCGGGGTGGGATAAGGTAATGAGGCATGAGGCGTGCCCAGATAGGAGTGGATTTTGACGCTGTACTCCAGGGCGGTGGCAATGGCATCATCGCAGGCTTTGATGCGGCCCGCATCCAGGGTCATCTCTCCGCCTTTCAGACTTTCGTCTCCCAGCACAAAAACATTCTTTTCAGCGCCGTCACGCCAGTTGTAATGACGGATAACGTCCTCCGCAGCAGGCGCCACATCTTCCTGAGCGGGGTTCCCCTCTTTGACATACTCTCTGCCTTTCAGGGCGGACGGGTTAGCACCGGCCTCGCTCGTCAGGAACTGACGGACCGTTTTATTAAATTTGGTGCCGGCAAAAACGCCTTCGATACCCAGAAAATCAGTTCGTAAATCCGAAGGGCAGGCTTTTCTGGCCTCCTCAATGGCGCTCTCAAGTTTTGCACAGAGCGCTTCCGCTTCATCCTTCATTGAAAGACTGCTGTCGATGATGAAAACCAAATCAACTTTTTTATTGTCCATAATGCTCATATCAGGGGCTCCATTAACGTTCATTTTTGTTTTCCAGTGAACCGGCAGGGAAGGCAGTGCATGGCACGTTGCCTCCCTGCGGGCGTTTCAACCGAGCACAACAAACCTGACGTCATAGCCTCCCGTATTATTGGCGTATTCAGACGCAACATTTGTATCGTTAAAAATGAATGAAATTTCGCCATCAGCAGGGACTTCCCAGTCGCTACCGCCGCTTCCGATACCGTAAATATGCTCACCCGCTTTGATCAGTAATTTCCCCGCCAGTGCTTCTGGCAGGACAAAAGTGGGATCCGGTTTTTGCGCTGACGGATGCTGGCTGTCGCCGTCAGGTCCAAAGCTGCGACCGCGGCTGTCGTACTGAGCGGTACCGGCAGCAATCAGCATCACCTTGTCCCCTTTGCTCACGGATACGCCGGTGTGGGTCCAGTCACTGCGCGTTGCGGGAACATGACCTTTCCAGTCCGCCTTTTGAGCCGCCGCTTTCTTTTCGTCTTCAGCGATATACACAACCGCGCTGAAAGCGCCGCTGTTGTCGCGATGTGAAGAGTCACTGACCACGAGAATCAGCTCGCCGTCTTCCGGTACCGACCATTGGTAAACACCACTGCCAATGTCATAGCTTTTTCCGGATGCACTGAATCGGGCTTTCAGCACCTTATCGTTCCGTAAGACAAAGCCCTCTTTTAGCCTGCCGTATGGCGATGCCAGGGCGTAGTCTTCTTTACCGTATTTAATCCATCCTTCCGCAATAATACTGATTTTTTGCCCGGCTTTTAGTTTAAGTCCGGTATTAATGCCCGTGTCAGCAGTTGCGTCAATATTGCCCGACCATGCAGGTGAAACAGTCATATAATTCTCCGTAATCGTGACAGCGTAGAGCGTCCAGCTTGTCAGTGGTATGAGGTAATAAATAGCCTACAGATAATGTTTTTTGTTACTAAGGGGTACGGCATTCACAATCAGAATATAAACAGATATGCCACTCAGCAAATAATATTCTGGAAATGATGCTGATGATTTCCGTTCGTCTCCCGTCTGCTGCAGTTCTGCGAATTAAATATTAGGATTAATCTCATGCTGTGTTTTGTTACTCCAGAGCGGTAATGCGTCCGCGTGAGAGGTATATGTTGAAACCAAAAAAGTAATACACAGGGTAACTAAGTGGATATTTGTTAACCCATTCATTTTCCGTCGGGGAGGCGAGAAATTAAGTGGAGAAGTAGAGGTTTTTTATTAGGCGGATATCGCAGTAGGCTGTGCTGTAAGGCGCCCTTTCACTGCTTCGCGTACCTATTATTACCGCCAGTCAGGCATGGTAATTAATTTACTAAAGGTATAATTACAGTCATGATTAAAAGTGCGATTACTCCTATAGTTAACATTAAAATCAACTACAAATCAATGTGTTAGTGGTTGGTTGTGTTGGTGTGTTTATATAAATCGCGGCGTAAAAAAAGAAATCGCATTATTCTTTCGACATAACTCTGGAAAAGATAAATATATTCATATGCATCCATGATGAAATGTTATGAATACTAAATGTGATGTCTGTCACATGCAGGAGAATCTTGTCTTTGATTGATGCAAAGCACGCATCAAATGTAATGTTAATGAAGTTTGATAAAGGAGAATAGCATGACGGCTAAGCCAGAATGGTCCGGAGAAGTTCCTGCAAATATTCCTGCCGGTATTAATACAGGCCTGCAACTGAATGCCGGTGATGAGATAACGATAATGGCCTCTGGCTGGATTAAATACGGTAAAGAAGAATTTGCGCTGGCGGTGCCGGATGGCAGGGTGAAAGAAGGGCTCATTACCTGCAATGATAAGGTGCTCAAGGCGAGATTTGATACTTCTGGCAAAGGTTATGATATAGGCGGTGGAGTATATAAATGGGCGACTCCCCAAAGCGGTATCCTGCATCTGTATATTGCCGATACAGAGGTTGGATACTCTGATAATACCGGCAGTTTCAGCGTCAATGTATACCGATAAGAACGGGTCGTTTCGGATACAGCGATTTCAGCCCCATTGATATGGCGGCAGGGATTATGTCCGGCGTTCTCAAACCGATATCTTATTCATTCCAATATTATTCGCAGAACTCAGCAGATGATAAGAAGACTAATCAACAATATTCTCTGGTACTCTACCGGGTGGGTGTTTTTTGGCCTGATAGTGCTCAGTGGAATCGCAGGGGGACTGGCGGCTTCAGTCCTGCATTTTACTACAACGGATGCATTCCTGGCCGCATTTTGCCTTTTTCTGTTGCTGTCATTGCCCGTTTGCTTCTGGCTGCACCGGTTATCTCGTATACACCGGCGTCAGTAATGTACACGCCCACAAGGAGAGTCCCTGTGAGCGTGTAGTGTTTCCAGTGCTGAGCATGCGCAGTCGCGTTACTGGTGCTTATCCTGCAACGCCTTCAGGGGTAAACGCCATACGTCATAGCGCTCCTGGCCAGGTTTGACCGCGCCAGCAAAATGGTCGTTCAGGCTGCTGGAGGTAAAGATCAGATCCCCGTTCGGATTGATGGCCGGTGTGTCCGGCCAGTGTACGCCGTCGTTTGACGCCAACAGGGTCATTGAGCCGCTCTTCGGTTCATACCTGACAATACCGTTGTGTGTCACATCGGTGATATAGAGGTTGCCTTTGGCATCGGTCACGATACCGTCGGTATTGCCTCCCACCGAACCAAGATCCCGGATCTGCGCCGCAATCTGCGCATCGTCAGCACCAGGCTTTCGCAGGATGTCAGTTGGTACCGCAAACGCATGGGTCCCTGTCGTCACCGTCCAGTAGAGCGTGCCGGTATCCGGAGACAGCGCAATACCGTTGATGCCAATCAGTAATGGATGACCTGGCCAGACTTCAGCCCCGTGCGAGACGACTTTCACACCCGGCTCAATCTGCAGGTCTGGATGACGGTCGAGCACACGTCGGGCAGTGCCGGTTGCGAAATCGGCGATGATAAGACCGACGCGGTTCTCAGGCGCACTGCGCGAGCCGCTGTCGGAGATGTAAGCGACACGGCGCGTCTCATCAACAACCACATCATTGAGGAAACTCGCCTTGCGGTCTGCCACGCCATCCAGTGGAATGCGTTTGATCGTGCGACCGGTATTCAGATCCAGCACCATCAGTTTCTGCGAACCCACGGGGGATTCCGCTTCTCCCGCGACGAACCCCATATCCAGGGCCCACAGCCAGCCATTCTTACGGTCAATATAGAAGCCAAGCACGTTACGCAGGTTCTGATCGGGAGCGGTTTCCACCGCATTCCCCTCGCGGGACGGAAATGCCGTGAGGCGCGCCGGTCCGGTCTGCACGGTCGTATCAAGAATACTTAACGTCGCGGGTGCACCGGCTGAAACCAGTCGAGGGGTACTGACAAAGGCTCTTCCCTTTGCATCAAAGTGGATGCCTGCGATGGGCGCGTTAACCGAGCCGGAAAACGGCGTCGGCGTTTCCTCCTTCTCAGGCGTATTCCAGGTTACGCCGGTATAGCTGCGCCAGCGCTCAAGAGGGGCCTGGTTCGCTGCGCTGACTCCGCTCGCAAAAGAGAACAACATTGCCATCGCGATGGCGGACATATTACGGGTACGTTTGAACATTTCTATGCTCCGGTAAATAGGGGAAAGCAGGGGACACTGATTCCCCTCAGGTCATGACGGCTGCTGTATTAAAGAATGGAGCGGAAGGTGCCGCCTTCGACGCGCACCGCGGCACCGTTAGAGGCAGCGCCCAACGGGCTTGCCAGCAGCGCGACCATCGCGGCTATCTCATCAGCATCGATCATTCGCGCGATAAGAGAGCTGGGACGGTAGGTCTGGAAGAAATTCGCTTCGATCTCCTGGTCGGTCATACCCGGTGCAGGTGCGGTCTGGCGCAGGTATTCGATAATGCCGTCGGAGCGGGTCGCTGAAGGCAGTACGCTGTTGACCGTAACGCCCGTCCCCTTCGTGAGTTCGGCCATACCGCGCGAAACGGCGAGTTGCGCCGACTTACTGACGCCGTAATGCACCATGTCTGGCGGCGTGAACGCGCCGACTTCGCTCGACATAAATATCACCCGGCCCCAGTTGCGTTCCAGCATGCGCGGGAAGTAATGCCGTGACAGGCGAACGCCGGACATGACATTGATGTTGAACATGTTCAGCCACTCATCATCGGTGATGTCGACGAAGTCTCGGGCTTCGTAAAAGCCCAGGTTGTTGATGAGAATATCGGTGTCAGGGCAGGCCGCGATCAGGGCTTTTGCCCCCTCAGCGTTTCCCAGGTCGGCAACGATGGCGGTGACCTGCGCCTGAGGCTGAGCGGCGGTAATGTCTGCCACGGCGTTTTGCAATTTCGCGTGGTCACGACCAGTAATGGTGACGGCCACGCCTTCGCGCGCCAGCGTGCGGGCGATGGCCAGACCAATCCCCGCGGTTGCGCCAGTAACGAGTGCTGTCTTACCGGTGAGTTGAAGATCCATGATTTTACCCTCTGGTGATGAATGCGCACACTTTACTCATCGCCCAACTGGAGATAAATTAGCGGAATTGAAAAACATTTGTTCCTGAAAGAGCATAATGAGCAGAAAATTCGATTATCTTGGCGATGTTGAGGTCTTCATCGCTGTCGTTGAACACGGCTCATTTACTGCTGCTGCCGTCGCCCTGTCCACCACGCCCTCGGTGTTGAGTCGTGCGGTTTCTCGCCTTGAGACGCGTCTGGGACGACAGCTTTTACAGCGAACCACCCGTCGGGTAGGCCTGACCGAGGCAGGGCGAGTCTATCTGGAGCAGGCGCGCTCTGCTTTTTCCCTGCTGGATGAAGCCGAACGTGATGGGCAGGGTCAGGAAGGCGATCTGACCGGACGCGTGCGCATGAGTGTACCGACTACCTACGGGCACTATCGCCTGCCGCCCTTGCTGGCGCGATTCTCCCAACACTACCCGCGCGTTCAGGTGGATCTGAACATCACCAACCGCAACGTCGACCTGATTGCTGAAGGGTTCGATCTGGCGATTCGTTTGGGTCAGATGCCCGACAGTGGTTTAGTCGCGCGTAAACTGGAGGATGCCGCTTTGCTGCTGGTCGCATCACCCGCGTACCTTCACAGGATGGGGACTCCGCAAACGCTGGATGATTTGCACCGACACATGTGTCTGCCGTTTATTTTGCCGCGCACCGGTCGCATCGCTCCGTGGGTGTTTCGGGAAGACGAACGCGATGTGGACTGGCTACCCGTTTCACCTATCGAAACATCGGATGATGTGCTTGGCGTCGTCTCCCTGGCTGAACACGGTATGGGGATTTGCCAGAGCTATGAATTTATCGTCCAGGACAGGATACAGCGCGGTCAGCTGGTGGAGGTGCTTCCTCACCTTCGCGGACGCTCGCGGCCGTTCTCGGTGATCTTCGCGCCACACCGGCGCCAGTCCGCTGCCACCCGCGCGATGATTGATCTCCTGACCACGCAATAACGACAAGGGAGGGGTGCAATATGAAAAAAACGTCTTATTCGTTTTTGATTCCAGCGATTGTTGGGGTATTGACGCTGGTAATTTGTTTTATTACCTGGCGCGTAGAAATTTACCGTGTGACATTTATTAACGCTCTCGCAATGCAATACATCGCGACCGGCTCATTGCTCTTGTCGCTGGCTTTGATGGTCATTTTTATCTGGAAGGGACGATTGAAAGGTTGGCCGTTTTCTGAGCGTCTAAAAGTGTTCATTGGCACCTTTATTATCAGCATGCCTCTCGCCATTTTCGTCGTCTTTACGGCGGTTTATTTACTGGATGGGAAAGTGTCGTCCTGGAGTGCTCCTTACAAATATAAATCTGTAGGCAGATATAATTGTGAAGGGGCTGAAGTATATGAACCTGAACTGAAAGAGAAGATACGTATTTGTCACCCGATGGGCGACTATCAACTCGATAACACCTTATATGTTGAAAAACGCAGTAATGCGCTGGGTATCGTGGTGCTTTGGGCTATCACGCGCTCATGAACAGGGGAAAGCCTCAGTGGCGCAACATGACGTCTAGCCCGCCTCCAGCATCCCAAAACTTACAATCCGCGATCGGCCCAGTTCTTTAGCCCGGTACAAAGCCACATCGGCTGCACGCAGCAGGTTGTCACTCTGGGCGTGCTGCGGATAGCTGGCGATACCAATCGAAACATCGACTGGCCCAATCTCCGTGAGTCCATAACGTAGCGACAACCCTTGTACGCCGTTGTAAATCTGTTGAGCACAGTCATGCGCTTCTTCTTCATCAGCACCGGAAAGCAGTACTAAAAACTCCTCCCCGCCGTAGCGGAAAGCCATTCCGTTGTCATGGGTAGCCCGCTGAACAATCGTCGCTACGCTTTTAATAACCTGATCACCCGCTTCATGGCCAAACCGGTCATTAATGCTCTTGAAGTGATCGATATCGATCATCATGCAACTCAGTGGTTCGCCGTTACGAATGGCCTGTGTCATTTGGGTATGAAGCGTATCTTCCAGATGATGGCGATTGCGCAAGCCGGTCAGCGGGTCGAACAATGCTTTTTCCAGCAACGCATCGCGTAGCCGCTGGTTTGCCAGCGCCAGACCGAGCGCTTCGGCCATCAGTTCGAGATAAGCTCGGGCAGGGGCATTTTCCGCGGTGATATTCTGGAATGAGAGCAGACCAATGGCCTCGCCCTGGGCAATGAGCGGCACGCACAGCGAACGATACGCCAGTGATTCTGGCAGATGATAGCAGGCGATATCCGGCTTACCGCTGAACGGGGGATGGCTCTGACCACGCCTTACTGCCCAACATTCGTCAGGATGAAACGTCATCTCCTCTCCCGTGGGGGAGAGCCACTGGGCAACGCAGCGCATCTGCCAGGGATCGCGGTCAAGGACATAGAGCCGGCCAGGGACCCCCGGGGCGATATTGGGGGCAAACAGCTCCGCCACGTTGATAACATCGGTAAAGTTCTCACACCCTTGCAGCCGCTGCGTCATGCGGGCCAGCAGTTCGCGGACAGCCCAGTCGGCGTCGCGCTCTTTTTCCAGCCGTTGCCGGGCAAGGCCGTTTTCACGAAAAATACGGATCGCCTGCGCCATATCGCCAATCTCATCAATCTGATTAAAATTCGGCGTTTCGACGGCGTAATCCTGCGACGCCAGACGGTGTACCACGTCGCTCAGACGCACCACGGGGCGCAGCACGCGGCGTTTCAGGATAAAGCCCAGGACAAACAGAAACAGCAGGGCGGTCAGGCCAACCATCAGTTCAGAGGCCGTACGCAGCGCTTTCGATTTTTTGGTGGCATCCTGCACGGACGCAATCACCCGCTTGTCGAGGATCTGGCGAAAGTGATCAATCTGGTTTTGTGCGCGTTCCAGCGCCTGCTCATAGGGGGCACCATAAAGCAGGGCAATGGCCTGAGCATCTTCTCCCCGCTCTGTACTGGTCAGGGCCGTCTGCTGTTCATCCTGTAGCGCATCGATAATCTTGAGACCTTCCCGCAGCAGGGCCAGCTCCTCATCAGACGCGCCGTTATCGCGCAGTTTATCCAGCCTCAGTTCGACATTTTTCAGGTTGTTCTCTGACTGGCTGTATTGTCTGAGGGTTTGCGGATCTTTTTTTATCACGTACAGGCGGGCTAAATCGGACTGCGCCCAGGCGTCGGTTTCAATATCCTCCGTCAGCTCATCAAAGCGCTGCCGCTGTTCAACGGCGTGACGTTCCACGGTGTCGGCATTGGATGCCATCAGCATGATGATGCCTGAGACAAGGGTCAGGCAGACCGTGGCACCATAGGCCCAGTTAGTTATCGTTGCGATTCGCACCTGTGGATCCTTTTACGACATGAGAAGGATGGCGTTCTTTCAAATTATAGAAAACGTTTGATTTAAGGCGAAAAAAAAGGCGGCACAGTGCCGCCTGGTGTGGTCTTTATCGTCATATCATCACAAATCTGGAGGGTTTTTTCCTTCCTCGATGAAATCCGCATCCAGCTCTTCGGCGTTACCCGCGTGATCGCGACCGGAGAACAGGTTCCAGCAGGCGATGAACAGCGCGGCGATCAGCGGCCCAATCACAAAGCCATTAATGCCGTACAGCTCCATCCCGCCAAGGGTTGAGATGAGGATCAGGTAGTCCGGCATTTTGGTGTCTTTCCCCACCAGCAATGGACGCAGAATATTGTCCACCAGCCCGACAATGATGACGAAGAAGCCAACGATAAAGAGACCCTGCCAGAGCTGATGCGTGGCGAACAGGAAGATGGCGGCCGGCACCCAGACAATGGCCGAGCCGACGGCCGGAACCAGCGAAAGGAACGCCATCAGCGCGCCCCAGAGTACGCTACCGTCAATACCAGCGATGGCAAATGCAATCCCGCCGAGCGTGCCCTGAACCACCGCCACTACCGCCGTACCTTTTACCGTTGCCCGCGAGACGCCGACGAATTTGGCGAACAGATGCTGTTTGGCAAAATCAGACAGAGGAAGCGAATCAAGGATCTGGCGTACCAGATACGGACCATCTTTCAGCAGGAAGAACAGCAGATAAAGCATGATGCCAAAGCTGATCGCAAAGCCAAACGTCCCTTTACCAATCAGAAACGCGCTGCCGGCCAGATACTGTCCGCCCTGCAGGGCCACATCGGAGAGTTTTTTCTGGATCTGCGCCGCGTTCGTCAGATTGTGGTCCGCAAGGAAGCCGCTGGCCCAGCCTGGCAGGTGGTTAAAGATGCTCGCCACCACTTCCGGGAATTGGGTGTTGTTCGCTTGCAGCTTGGTGTACACCACGTTCAGTTCAATGGCGAGCGATGAAAAGATCACCATCAACGGGATAAAGACGATGAGGCAGATAATGCCGATAGTTAACAGCGAAGCCAGTCCGTTGCGATCGCCCATCGCCGCGCGCAGCTTGTTTTTTACCGGGTTAAAGATAACGGTAAGAATGGCGGCCCATAAAATCGCGGAGAAGTAGGGGGAGAGCACGTCGAAGAAAGCCCAGGTGACAAGGGCGAGTATGAAGATAAAGAAACCTTTGGTCAGTCCGTTAAAGCGCATCAGTTGATCCTGTAACGATGAAACTGTGTCGACTATAGAACTGATTGAGGGATTTACCAAGAATTGCGCCGCTGTAAAATCCCGCGTATGAACCCGCTCCTTACGGATACCACTTTCGACTGACCGAAGAACGCCAGGGTCCGCGCCATGCTGTAAGTATCTGCTTGCGGAGGTACTTATGGCCTGGCGTCCGTTCCTGTATGTGATCCTCACAACCCACCCCAGACTCAGCGCGCGGCGCGCTCGATTACGTCTGGTCGTCTAGCTTTTTCTTAACAATCGCGGTATAACACACCTTCTTTGGATGTTTAGATGTCCATACGTATAGAAGGTAATATGCAAACACAACAAGAAAATGGGCAGCTTAAGCGCACCATGAAAACACGCCACCTGATTATGCTCTCGCTGGGTGGGGTCATTGGGACAGGGCTATTCTTCAATACTGGTTATATCATTTCAACGACCGGGGCCGCGGGAACGCTGCTGGCGTACCTGATTGGCGCGCTGGTGGTCTGGCTGGTGATGCAGTGTCTGGGCGAACTTTCCGTTGCGATGCCGGAAACCGGCGCGTTTCACGTCTATGCCGCCCGCTATCTTGGCCCGGCTACAGGCTATACCGTGGCGTGGCTTTACTGGCTTACCTGGACGGTGGCGCTCGGGTCGAGCTTTACCGCCGCCGGGTTCTGTATGCAGTACTGGTTCCCGCAGGTGCCCGTCTGGACGTGGTGCGTGGTGTTCTGCGTGGTGATCTTCGGCCTTAACGTCATCTCCACGCGCTTCTTTGCCGAAGGCGAGTTCTGGTTCTCGCTGGTGAAAGTCATCACCATTATTGCCTTTATTATTCTTGGCGGCGCTGCGGTGTTTGGCTTTATCCCGATGCAGGACGGTTCTCCCGCGCCGGGCTTAACCAACCTTACCGCCGAAGGCTGGTTCCCGCACGGCGGCCTGCCCATCCTGATGACCATGGTCGCGGTGAACTTCGCTTTCTCCGGGACAGAGCTTATCGGTATCGCGGCGGGTGAGACGGAAAATCCGCACAAGGTGATTCCGGTTGCCATTCGCACCACCATTGCCCGGCTGATCATCTTCTTTATTGGTACCGTGTTTGTGCTGGCCGCGCTGATCCCGATGCATCAGGCGGGCGTGGAAAAAAGTCCGTTTGTACTGGTGTTCGAAAAGGTCGGTATTCCGTACGCGGCTGATATTTTTAACTTCGTGATCCTGACGGCCATCCTGTCGGCGGCGAACTCGGGCCTGTACGCTTCTGGCCGCATGTTATGGTCGCTCTCGAATGAAAAAACGCTGCCGCGTTGCTTTGCGCGCGTTAATAAAAACGGCGTACCCATGACGGCGATTTCTGTTTCAATGCTTGGCGGCGTACTGGCGCTGTTCTCAAGCGTGGTGGCACCGGACACGGTGTTTGTCGCACTGTCCGCCATCTCAGGCTTTGCTGTGGTGGCGGTCTGGATCAGCATCTGCGCGTCGCATTTTGTCTTCCGTCGTCGCCATCTTCAGTCTGGTCAGCCGCTTTCCGCTCTGCAGTATCGCGCGCCGTGGTATCCGCTGGTGCCGGTGCTTGGCTTTATCCTCTGTGTGGTGGCCTGTGTTGGTCTGGCGTTTGACCCGAGTCAGCGTATTGCCCTTTATTGCGGGCTTCCGTTTGTTGCCCTGTGTTATGGTGCCTACTACCTGACCCGAAACATGACATCGCAGGAGCCTGAACATGTCGCAGAATAATCCGCTTACCGCCATCCTTGAAAAACAGCCATTTGTGGTGCTGGATGGCGCGATGGCGACGGAACTGGAAGCGCGCGGTTGTAATCTTGCAGACAGCCTGTGGTCTGCCAAAGTGCTGGTTGAAAACCCGGATCTTATCCGCGACGTTCATCTGGACTACTACCGGGCGGGAGCGCAGGTGGCGATCACCGCCAGCTATCAGGCCACGCCTGCGGGGTTTGCCGCACGAGGCCTGGATGAGGCGCAATCCCGCGCGCTGATTGGCAAAAGTGTGGAGCTGGCGCGTAAGGCGCGCGAAGCGTATCTCGCGGAAAACCCTCATGCAGGCACGCTGCTGGTCGCGGGATCGGTTGGGCCGTATGGTGCATACCTGGCGGATGGTTCTGAGTATCGCGGTGACTACGTGCGAAGCGCAGAAGCGTTTACCGATTTCCATCGCCCGCGCGTGGAAGCGCTGCTGGATGCCGGGGCAGATCTGCTGGCCTGCGAAACGCTGCCATCCTTTGCTGAAATCAAGGCGCTGGCGGCGCTTCTTGCCGAGTATCCCCGGGCCCGGGGATGGTTCTCGTTTACCCTGCGTGACAGCGAGCACCTCAGCGACGGCACGCCGCTGCGCGAGGTGATTTCTGCGCTGGAACGCTATCCGCAAATTGTGGCGCTGGGGATCAACTGTATCGCGCTGGAAAATACCACCGCGGCACTGAAACATCTTCACAGCCTTACCGCACTGCCGCTGGTGGTCTACCCGAATTCGGGGGAGCATTATGACGCCGTGACCAAAACCTGGCATCACCATGGCGAAGCCTGCGAAACGCTGGCGGGCTATTTACCCCAGTGGCTGGCGGCCGGGGCGACGTTGATTGGAGGATGTTGCCGGACCACGCCGAAAGACATTGCGGAGCTAAAGGCGCAGCGCTGATGCCGTGTGTCGTCTGATGCATTCACCTCATCCCTCTCCCGTCGGGAGAGGGAGCCAGAATAAACCTCACAAAATTCACTATCCTTTGCCACTTTTTTTCTAAAAACGAATCGGAATTAACGATTCTTTTTTATTCCTTTATCAAAATTCCTGCGCCGGAAATACTGCCCTCATAACAACAAGGGGAGCAGTCACAATGGCAATTTCATCGCGAATTACACTTCTCGGCGCGCTGGCGCTGTGGGCATTTCAGGCACAGGCGGTAGACGTTACCGTCGCGTATCAAACCTCTGCGGAACCGGCAAAAGTTGCGCAGGCGGATAACACCTTCGCCAAAGAAAGCGGCGCGAAGGTGGACTGGCGTAAATTCGACAGCGGGGCGGCCGTCGTGCGCGCATTAGCGTCCGGCGATGTGCAGATTGGCAATATCGGTTCCAGCCCGCTGGCAGTGGCTGCCAGCCAGCAGGTGCCTGTTGAGGTTTTCCTGCTGGCGTCACAGCTCGGGAATTCTGAAGCCCTGGTCGTGAAGAAAAACATCACCCGGCCGGAAGATCTGATTGGCAAGCGCATCGCCGTGCCGTTTATCTCCACCACCCATTACAGCCTGCTGGCGGCGCTCAAACACTGGGGCATCAAGCCGGGCCAGGTGCAGATCATCAACCTGCAGCCACCCGCAATTATTGCCGCCTGGCAGCGTGGGGATATCGACGGCGCTTACGTCTGGGCACCTGCCGTGAATGAGCTGGAAAAAGACGGCACCGTGCTGACCGATTCCGAACAGGTGGGACAGTGGGGCGCGCCGACGCTTGACGTGTGGGTCGTGCGTAAAGACTTCGCGGAGAAACACCCAGACGTGGTGAAGGCGTTTGCTAAAAGCGCCATTGACGCCCAACAGCCTTATCTCAGCAACCCCGATGCGTGGCTGAAAGAGACGGGCAATCTGGAAAAACTGTCGCGCCTGAGCGGCGTTCCGGAAGCGGACGTGCCGGGGCTGGTGAAAGGCAATACCTATCTCACGCCTGCACAACAGGTCCAGCAGCTCAATGGGCCGGTCAATAAAGCGATTGTCGATACCGCAACGTTTCTGAAAGAGCAGGGCAAAGTGCCTGCGGTGGCGACAGATTACAGCCAGTACGTGACCGATCGCTTTGTGAAATAAGGGGGAAGCGATGCTGAATATTACAAATCTGTCTGCTGATTACGGCGGTAAACCCGTGCTGGAGGAGATCAACCTGACGCTGGACAGCGGTGAATTGCTGGTCGTGCTGGGTCCGTCCGGGTGCGGCAAAACCACGCTGCTGAATCTGATCGCCGGGTTTGTACCGTATCAGCATGGTTCCATCCAGCTGGAAGGGAAACGGGTCGAGGGTCCGGGTGCAGAGCGCGGCGTGGTCTTTCAGAGTGAAGGGCTGCTTCCGTGGCGCAACGTGCAGGAAAACGTCGCCTTCGGCCTGCAGCTTGCGGGGATTCACCGTGAACAACGGCTGGCGACCGCGCGTGAGATGCTAAAAAAGGTGGGGCTGGAGGGCGCTGAAAAACGTTTTATCTGGCAGCTTTCCGGTGGCCAGCGTCAGCGGGTCGGGATTGCCCGCGCGCTGGCGGCAAACCCACAGCTGTTGCTGCTGGATGAGCCGTTTGGTGCGCTGGACGCCTTCACACGTGAGCAGATGCAAACGCTGCTTTTGCGCCTGTGGCACGAAACGGGCAAGCAGGTACTGCTGATCACCCACGATATCGAAGAGGCGGTGTTTATGGCGACCGAACTGGTGTTGCTTTCGCCGGGGCCGGGGCGTGTGCTGGAGCGGTTGCCGCTCAGCTTTGCCCGTCGCTATGTGGCCGGTGAACCGGTCCGCAGTATCAAATCCGATCCGCTGTTTATTGAACAGCGCGAATATGTTTTAAGCCGCGTATTTGAGCAACGGGAGGCATTCTCATGAGCATTGTCTTCAGTGAAAAAACGCGCCGTCCTCGTCTCGCGTTACGCTGGCCGTTCTCTCGCCAGATCACGCTGAGTGCGGGCACGTTGCTGGTATTGCTCGCGGTCTGGTGGGCAGTGGCAGCGCAACAGTGGGTTAGCCCGTTGTTCCTTCCGCCACCGGGACAGGTGCTGGCGAAACTCATCACCATCGCCGGGCCGCAGGGTTTTATGGATGCCACGCTCTGGCAGCATTTAGGTGCCAGTCTGGCGCGTATTCTGGTGGCGCTGCTGGCGGCGGTAGTGATTGGCATCCCGGTGGGTATCGCGATGGGGCTGAGCCCGACGGTGCGCGGCATTCTCGACCCGCTGATTGAGCTATACCGTCCGGTCCCACCGCTGGCCTATCTGCCGCTGATGGTGATCTGGTTTGGCATCGGGGAAACCTCGAAAATCTTGCTGATTTATCTGGCGATTTTTGCCCCGGTTGCTATGTCGGCATTGGCTGGGGTGAAGAGTGCGCAGCAGGTGCGGATCCGCGCGGCGCAGTCGCTTGGTGCCAGCCGTCTTCAGGTGCTGCTGTTTGTGATTTTACCGGGCGCGCTGCCGGAGATTTTAACCGGGTTGCGCATTGGCCTCGGGGTGGGCTGGTCAACGCTGGTGGCGGCTGAGCTGATCGCCGCCACGCGCGGATTAGGGTTTATGGTGCAGTCGGCGGGAGAGTTTCTGGCGACTGACGTCGTGCTGGCAGGGATCGCGGTGATCGCCGTGATCGCCTTTGGATTAGAACTGGGGCTGCGCGCGCTACAGCGACGTCTGACGCCCTGGCATGGAGAAATACAATGAGTGAACGTCTGACCATCACCCCGCTGGGGCCATACATTGGTGCGCAGGTCTCCGGCCTGGACGTGACCCGTCCACTGAGCGATAACCAGTTCGAGCAGTTGTACCACGCGGTGCTGCGCCATCAGGTGGTGTTCCTGCGCGAACAGGCGATCACCCCGCAGCAGCAGCGCGCGCTGGCCCTGCGCTTCGGCGATCTGCATATTCACCCGGTCTATCCCCATGCGGAAGGCGTGGAGGAGATCATCGTGCTGGATACCCATAACGATAATCCGCCGGACAACGACAACTGGCACACCGACGTGACGTTTATCGAAACGCCACCTGCCGGGGCGATACTGGCGGCGAAGCTGTTGCCGGACACCGGTGGAGATACGCTGTGGGCCAGCGGTATCGCCGCCTTCGAGGCGCTGTCCGTGCCGTTCCGGACGCTGCTGAGCGGGTTGCGGGCCGAACATGACTTCAAAAAATCCTTCCAGGAGTACAAGTACCGGAAAAGCGAAGAGGAACATCTGCGCTGGCAGGATGCGGTCGCGAAACATCCGCCGCTGCTGCATCCGGTAGTGCGTACGCACCCGGTAACCGGTAAGCAGGCGTTATTTGTGAACGAAGGCTTTACGACGCGGATCGTAGACGTGACGGAAAAAGAGAGCGATGCGCTGTTAAGCTTCCTGTTTGCCCATATCACCAGGCCGGAATTTCAGGTGCGCTGGCGATGGCAGGAGAACGATCTGGCGATCTGGGACAATCGCGTGACGCAACACTATGCGAACGCAGATTATCTGCCGCAGCGTCGGATTATGCAGCGGGCGACGATTTTAGGGGATAAACCGTTTTACCGTGCGGGCTGATGCCTTCACCTGACCCTCTCCCGACGGGAGAGGGGAAAGCAGGGTTACAAATGCGCCTCAATATAGCGCTGATAGCGGTTCGCCTTCAGATAACACAAATCCACCAGCACCAGGCCATCAACGCAGTTGTTGAATGCCGGGTCGCTCCCGAAATCAATAAACTGTACGCCACCCGGTTCGCACAGCTCGGAATACTGCTTGTAGAGCGGCGGAATGCCGCAGCCCAGATTGCCGAGCAGGGATTTCAGCTTCGTCAGATCGTCGACATAATCCACGCCGCCAAACTGCGCCAGCACATCCGGAAGCGATGCCGGGTAGGGCTGGCGTGACGCCGCGAGCGGATGGCTTGCCGGGAACCAGAGGCGGTAAAACGCCACCAGCAGATCCCGCGCGGCAGGCGGTAAGCCGCCGGATATCGAGACCGGACCAAACAGATAGCGGTAGTGGGGATAACGCGCCAGATAGGCACCAATGCCTGACCACAGATAGTCCAGACCTCGGCGTCCCCAGTAGCGCGGCTGAATAAAGCTGCGCCCGAGCTCAATGCCGTGCTCCAGCACATCCTGCATTTTGTCGTCGTAGTGGAACAGGCTGTAGCTGTACAGTCCTTCCGGCCCCCGACGCTCCACTTGTCTGGCGGTGGGCATAAAGCGATACGCGCCGACAATCTCCAGGTCCTCATCGTCCCATAAGATCAGATGCAGATAATCATCATCGTAGCTGTCAGTGTCCCGGCGTTTACCGCTCCCTTCTTCCACCGCACGAAACGCAATCTCACGCAGGCGGCCCAGTTCGCGTAGCAGTGGCGCCTCTTCCTGGCCGTTACGCTGCCAGAGATAGATGGATTTTCCATCGCCGGTTTTGCCCAGACATTCGGCCTGCGCCAGCTCGCGTTTTAGCGTAGCCCGGTCTTCCGGACGGGCAATGGCGCACTGGGTTTTAAAGACGCCAGGCACTCCCTTGCCAAGACGTATCACGTGCTGACGGCACTTTTCGGCCATCTCACGCGACGAAAGGGTGGCGCTATACCAGTCACTCCAGGCAATCTGCTGACCGATTGTAATCGGCAGCTGGCTATGGCGACGGCGGAACATCTGCTGCATCAGCAGCAGCATGGATAACGTCGGCGATACCAGCGTGCTGGCATAAAAGAGGAGGCTATTGTGCGCCTGAATATGTACCGGCAGCAGTGGGGCGCGCAGTTTGGTGGCGAGTTTGATAAATCCCGAGTGCCATTTTTTATCGCGAATGCCTTTTCGCGTCGGCCGGGAAACTTCACCCGCCGGGAAGAAGATCAGCACGCCCGCGTTTTGCAGATGTTGTTCCATCTGTACCAGCGACGTTTTTGCCGTCCTGCCGCCCATATTATCGACCGGGATAAACAGCGAGCTTAGCGGCTCCAGGTGGGTCAGCATCCGGTTGGTCACGACTTTGACATCGCGTCGCACGCGCGAGACGGCGTACATCAGCGCCAGCCCGTCCAGAGTACCTGTCGGGTGGTTGGCAATGATAACCAGAGGGCCATGTTCGGGGATTTGTTCGAGATCGCGGGCGGAAACGGTGCAGAGAATATCAAGGTGCTCCAGAACTTGCTCCACCATATCCAGTCCTTTCAGGTGGCGGTGTGCTGCGGCAAATTGCTGGAATTCTTCTTCGTAAAACAGCCTTTTTAACAGACTTTTTTGCCAGGGTGCCGGCCTCGCCTGAGGCCAAAGGTCATCGAGAACGCTATCGAGACTAAACATGATCACTCCTCCTGCCGTCTTGCGATGACAGTAGAAGGGGGAGATGTCGGTTGTATTGCAGTTTGGTGAAGTTTCGTGAGGCAGGGAGAGCAGGCCGGGTCAGGCGAAACCGCCCCCCGGCACCGTTGCGCCTTAGCGCAGAATTTTCTTCTCAGCCAGATCCAGCGCAAAGTAGCTGAAGATCAGATCCGCACCCGCGCGTTTGATCGCACCCAGGCTTTCCAGGATCACTTTCTCTTCATCGATCGCACCCGCTATGGCGGCGAATTTGATCATCGCGTACTCGCCGCTGACCTGGTACGCGCCCAGCGGCAGCGAGGTGCGTTCGCGAATATCACGCAGGATGTCGAGATAGGCTCCCGCTGGTTTCACCATCAGGGCGTCTGCGCCCTGGGCTTCATCGAGCAGGGATTCACGGATAGCTTCCCGACGGTTGAGCGGGTTCATCTGATACGTTTTACGATCGCCTTTCAGCGCCGTACCGGCTGCTTCACGGAACGGGCCGTAGAAAGAGGAGGCAAATTTGGTGGAGTAGGACATGATGGCCGTGTCGGTAAAACCGGCAGCATCCAGCGCCTGGCGGATAGCCTGCACCTGCCCGTCCATCGCAGCTGATGGCGCGATGAAATCAGCACCCGCAGCGGCAGCAACCACCGCCTGCTTACCAAGATTCAGCAGGGTAGCATCGTTATCCACGCCGTGATCGCACAGCACGCCGCAGTGGCCGTGAGAGGTGTATTCGCAGAAACAGGTGTCGGACATCACGACCATTTCCGGCACGGTCTCTTTGCAAATGCGCGACATACGGGCGACCAGACCGTCCTCTTTCCAGGCATCGCTGCCGGTGGCGTCAGTATGATGGGAGATGCCGAAGGTCATCACCGAGCGGATCCCTGCATTGGCGATACGTTCAATTTCACGCGCCAGATGTTTTTCAGGAATGCGCATCACGCCAGGCATGGCTTCGATGGCCTTGTAGTCGTCAATCTCTTCTTCGACAAAAATCGGCAACACCAGATCGTTTAAGGTCAGTGTTGTCTCTTCAAACATAGCGCGTAGTGCGGGTGACTTGCGCAGGCGACGGGGACGAGCAATTAAATCGGTCATGGTATGCCTGAGGTTTGTGGAACAAAGAGGGTTAGTGTACCTCAAAGTGAAAGAAGGTGTTTTACCAAAGTGGGCATTTTGTCGAGGGGGAAATCCCGATGCCAACGCGTCACGCGATCAATAATATACGCCTTTCCACTGGCGTTAATTGTTCACGAAATATTGGTTTTATTTCTATGATGAAATAAATATATCATTGAAAATGATCTATTTATTTTTATTATATTTTTTATCTTTATAAGAGGGTGTTTTAACTGCCTGTTTTATAATGATTATTGATGGCATTGCATCGCTACTGCATTATTTTCATGTTGTTTGTCTGAATGCGGACTTAATGGAATGATTCATTGAACCTTTTCAGATTGAAAATGCATAATTCCCTCCGCAATTAAGTATTGCAAAATCGTTAGATGGACAAACTTGCTTACGTCCCTGAGGAGGGATGACCCAATGCAAACATGGAAAAAGAAACTGGTTGTATCACAACTTGCATTAGCCTGCACCCTGGCTATCGCTTCTCAGGCCAATGCGAAGGATATTTCTGGTACGACATATAATACCTTCGGATATGATAACACGGCAGCTGCACCCTGGTATTATGGTTACGCTGACTGGGATTACTCTGATGCGACGCACGATGGTGATATTTATCCGGTGATTAATAAATCCACCGTGAATGGTGTTATATCAACCTATTATTTGGATGATGGTATCAATGGTCGGGCGAATGCGCTGAGCATTTCCAACAGCACCATTAATGGCATGATCACCTCAGAATGCATGACCGCGTCATGTGCTGATGGCGTGGATACGGACGGCACAACCCATTCTCAATACGACCGTTTTAGCCTGACCGTCGATAACTCCACGATCAATGATACTTACGAGCATTATGCGTATGACGTTGTGAACGGGGAAAATACGGAAACGCACTATCTGGACACCTATGCGCTGGGTAATGCAATTACCCTGGATGTGGAATCGGATATTGTTATTCAGAATAACTCTCACATCGCCGGCATTACCCTGACTCAGGGGTATCAGGAACGGGATAATACCCCGTATGACGGGGTGGAAGGTGTGGCGAACAGCAGCAATGTCTTTACCGACACGCTGCTGGTGAAAGACTCGGTGCTGACCTCTGGCGCATACAGTGACCTGGGCACCAGTGGGTTCTATGGTCAAACCGCGAAGCCGAGTGATTACGGTGAAACCAATGCCACTGCGGCTGACGACGCGGCGCTGATTGTTGCTGCCAGTGCGTCTGACAACGCGATGCAGACCACCGCCACGTTCGATCACTCCACGATCACCGGCGATATCCTGTTCTCCAGTACCTTCGATAACAACTTCTACCCGAACGGCGATCCGGCAACCGATACGACGGCTGACGGTATATACAACCCAACCACCAACGGCTGGGATGACACCGATAAGCTGGACGTCACGCTGACCAATGGCAGCAAATGGGTCGGCGCAGCGCAGTCCAGCGTTGAGGCCATCGGCACCGCGCAGATGTATGGCCTGGGCTACAGTGACGTTGACTGGCGCACCCTCTCTCCAGATAGCATCTGGCCGGATTCCACGTTCGACAATAATGGACATGTCGCGGGTGAAGCGGTCTATCAGAGCGGTCTGTTCAACGTCACGCTGGATAACGGCTCTGAGTGGGATACCCGTAAGCTCTCTAACATCGACACGCTGACGGTGAATAATCATTCGCAGGTCAATGTTGAAAACTCGGGCCTGCTGGCTGATTCCATCACCCTGTCCAATGCTTCATCTCTGAACATCGGTGACAAGGGTGCCGTGGCAACCGACAGCCTCTATCTGGACAGCGACAGCCGTGCGGCCCTGACAGAGGAAACCGCGGAGCTGTATGCCAATACTATTACCGTGGACAACGGTGCGGAGCTGTCTCTCGGCCTCGGCCAGGTGGATACGCACAATATGGTGTTAACGGATGGCGGCGTGCTGAACGTGGCCAGCCGTGATTACGTGTTGAACAGCGATCTGAACAACGCCCGCTATATCACCAATGATATGAGCAAAGCCGATTACGACTACGGCGTTGTGGCACTTAACGCTGACGGCCATCTGGCCGTGAATGGTGACGTGGCAGGGAATTACGCCGTGCGTATCGACAACGCCACCGGCGCCGGCGCTGTTGCTGACTATAAAGGCCAGGAGATTATCCGTGTTTATGACAACAACACGGAGACCCGCGCCAGCTTCACTGCGGCAAATAAAGCCGATTTAGGGGCATATACTTATCAGGCGCAGCAGAAAGGCGACACTGTTGTTCTGCAACAGCAAGCGCTGACCGATTATGCCAACATGGCGCTGAGCATCCCGTCTGCCAACACCAACATCTGGAATCTGCAGCAGGATGCAGTTAGTGCGCGTCTGACCAACAGCCGTCACGGCCTGGCGGATAACGGCGGGGCATGGGTAAGCTACGTTGGCGGCAACTTCGACGGCGATAACGGCGTTATCAGCTACGATCAGGACGTGAGCGGTATCATGGTTGGTCTGGATACCCTGATTGACGGTAATAATGCGAAGTGGATCGTCGGTGGTGCGGCAGGTTTCGCCAAAGGCGATATCAGCGATCGCACCGGTCAGGTGGATCAGGACAGCCAGACGGCAATGATGTACGCGTCCGCGAAGTTTGCGAACGATCTGTTCATCGACAGTTCCCTGAGCTACACCCGATTCAACAACGATCTCTCCGCGACCATGAGCAATGGTCAGTATGTTGACGGTAACACCACCACCGACGCCGTTGGTTTTGGCTTGAAACTGGGCTATGACTGGAAACCAAACCTCTCTGGTTATGTGACGCCATACGCGGCCGTGTCGGGTCTGTTCCAGTCCGGTGATGACTATCGCCTCAGCAACGACATGCGCATGGATAGTCAATCCTATGACAGCCTGCGTTACGAAGCGGGTGTGGATGCCGGTTACACCTTTAACTACGGCGGTGACCAGGCGCTTACGCCTTACTTCAAACTCGCTTATGTCTATGACGACGCTGGTAACGATGCCGATGTTAACGGTGACAGCATTGATAATGGCGTGAAAGGCTCCGCAGTGCGGGTTGGTCTGGGTACCCAGTTTAGCTTTACGAAGAACTTCAGTGCTTACACTGATGCCACTTATCTGGGCGGCGGTGACGTTGACCAGAACTGGGGCGCAAATCTGGGTGTGAAATATACCTGGTAATAAATAAAAGCGGGGGATAAGCCCCCGCTTTTTTATAGATGACAATAAAAAATAATAGTGAACCGACAAATACGGATGTCTTGAGGTCTGCATGAACGTTAATGCGAAACCACTTTCTGAATTAAGCCGGCTCGAAGCATGTTTGATAGCAGCCAGTACCCCGTTTAAATCTGCTCCACAGCAATTAATTACCTCGGGCAAGGGGAGTGAGCCTTGTACCTACGTATTCCAGACCGGCGTTATTGAAGTTTATCGTCATTCAGACGATCTGCTGGTTGGCATTGCGTCAGCCCCTTTTATTTTTGGCCTGTCTGCCGTAGTGATCAATCACAGTCAGGAATACAGAGTCACTGCCAAAACGGCCTGTACCGGTTTTTATTTGCCCGCGGCGACCACCCGTCAACTCATTCAACAGCATTCGCTCTGGAAAGACGCGTTTTGCTGGTTATCCTGGATAAATTACATTCTGGGCAAACGCGACAGGCAGCTGGTGGGAAATAACTCCTATCACCAGATCCGCGCAATGCTGCTGAATATGGCCGAGTGGGATGAAACGCTGCGTTCAAAAATTGGTGTGATGAATCATATACAACAAAGCACGCGTATTTCACGCTCTGTCGTTGCCGAAGTGCTCGCCGCTTTGCGACAAGGCAACTACATCAATATGAGCCGGGGCAAACTGGTCAGCATCAACCGTTTGCCCACGGAATATTAAGGCTGGATGGAGGCGGTGAGCACCTGGGCTTTATTGGCGCTCAGCTCAGCCACCAGGTTATTGATGCCATCGCTCATATTGACGAAACGCGTATTTGGAGAGCGGGTGACGACCACAAACGCGCCCACGTTGGACTGCGGGATCATCGCCATATAGGTGATGAATCCACCGCCGCCACCGGTTTTCTGAATAATGCCCGGTCGGCCATTTTTGGGTGCCATATAGACCCAGCCCATGCCCAGCGCGTCGGCTTTACCCGGTACGTCCATGCCGATCACGCGGTGCAACTGGCTACGCTGGTAAATCAGGGTCTGCATGCGATCGGCCTGGTGACTGCGCGCATAGAAATCTGATGAGAGGAACTGCTGCATCCAGCGCATCATGTCGCCTGGCGTTGAATAGACCCCGCCACTGCCGATGGCTGCCAGGGTGTTATTACACGGACTAGCGCCTTTCTCTGCCACCATCAGGCGTCGGCACTGATCCGGAGAAGGGGTAAAGGTGGTGTCCTTCATGCCGAGCGGGCGCGTTATCTGCTCTTCAAAGAGCTGCGGGTAAGGTTTGCCTGCGGCCGTCGAGAGCGCATCTGCCAGCAGGTCAAACGCCAGGTTTGAGTAAGATGCCTGTGAACCCGGGGCCGATTTCAGCGTGGCGGTGCTCAGGTAGTTCCAGCGCTGTTCGCGCGTTGGCCAGACAAAAACGTCACGGTGCGCCGCGCCGCCGGGTTGTTCGCGAGGCAGCGCGCTGGTATGGGTGGCAAGGTTTACCAGCGTGATGGGCGTGCCCTGATAGGTTGGAACGCGTGCGCCTGGCGGCGCATATTTGCTGAGCGGATCGTCGAGCTTGACCACACCCTGATCGAGTAATTTCACCAGCATTTCGCTGGTCATCAGCTTGGTTAAGGACGCAATGCGGATCACGGAATCCAGCTGCGGGTGAACGTTATTTCCCGGTCGCGTTTCGCCAAAGCTGCGAAATACGCGCTGGTTGCCGTCGATGACCACCATCGCCATCCCGGTCGCGCCACTGCCGTAATAGATAAGGTTCGCGTAGCGATCGGCAATATCTGAAGCCAAAACGGGAGCCGTCAGCGGCTGAGCTGCCTGGGCGGTGGAGAAGCTCACCGCACACAGCGCGGCAAAAGAGAGCAGACAACGTTTCAACGAAAAGCATCCATGAATTGAATGAGAAAAGTAATGGGTATTTATACTACTAAACCGCACGGTGCAATGCCCCGAATTGCATAACGATAGCGAGAAAAACGTAACCATGGGTAAATAAGCATAATTTCCTGGCGACCAGTCTCCCATTTTGTGACATCGGCCGTATGATAGAGGCCAGTGTCACTCAATCTTGCGGAGAACGATATGTCAGTGAAGCGTGTGGTTATGGTTGTCGATATGCAGCAAGGGGTGTTTGCAACGCCGCGTTACCAGCGCGAAAAATGTGTTTCGCTTATCAATCAGCTCACGCAGGCCGCCGAACGGGTGATTTTTATTCAGCATACCGGTGAAGGCGGTCTGGAAGAGGGGAGCGAAGGGTTTGCGCTGCTGCCTGAACTCCATCAGCCCGCTGACGCGCTTTACGTCACCAAGACTGCCTGCGATGCATTTTATAACACCGCACTTGAAGCGGTGTTGCGCGAGCAAGGTATTCGCGAGTTTGTCATCTGCGGCTGTGCCACCGATTACTGTGTCGATGCGACCATCAAGAACGGGGTCAGCCGTGGCTATCACATTACCGTGGCGGAAGATGCCCATACCACGGCTAATCGTCCGGCAGCCGACGCGCCCATTCTGATTAACCATTACAACGACGTCTGGCGTGACTTTATTGCGCCGGCCAATCCTCTCGCGGTGAAACGCACCGAAACAATTCTCGAAAACTGGAAAGCGAACTAATAATTAACCCTCGGGTCTGACCTTTTTGCCTGCGCCGTCTGGCTCAGGCGAGATTTTCGTGTGGTGATGTGTTGAGCACAGCAACAGCCATAACAACAAGAAGGATGCATTATGTTTAAGTCTTTTTTCCCAAAGCCGGGGCCTTTTTTCCTGTCGGCATTTATTTGGGCACTGATCGCTGTCATTTTCTGGCAGGCTGGCGGCGGGGCGTGGCTGGCCCGCATTACGGGTGCAACGGGTGAAGTCCCGATCAGCGCCGCCCGCTTCTGGTCGCTTAGCTATTTGCTGTTTTACGCCTACTACATGGTATGCGTTGGCCTGTTCGCCCTGTTCTGGTTTGTCTATGCGCCGCACCGCTGGCAATACTGGTCGATTCTGGGAACCTCGCTGATTATCTTTGTGACCTGGTTCCTGGTGGAAGTGGGGGTGGCAGTAAACGCCTGGTATGCCCCGTTCTACGACCTTATCCAGACTGCGCTGAGTTCGCCGCATAAGGTAACCATTAACCAGTTTTACCATGAGGTGGGCATTTTCCTCGGTATCGCGTTGATTGCGGTGGTGATCGGGGTGATGAACAACTTCTTCGTCAGCCACTACGTTTTCCGCTGGCGTACCGCGATGAACGAACACTATATGGCGCACTGGCAACACCTGCGTCATATCGAAGGTGCAGCACAGCGTGTGCAGGAAGACACCATGCGTTTTGCCTCCACCCTTGAAGACATGGGCGTCAGCTTTATCAACGCCATCATGACGCTGATTGCCTTCCTGCCGGTGCTGGTGACGCTCTCGGCTCACGTGCCGGATCTGCCTCTTGTCGGTCATCTGCCGTATGGGCTGGTGATTGCGGCGATTGTCTGGTCTCTGATGGGGACGGGGCTGCTGGCGGTGGTCGGGATTAAGCTGCCGGGGCTGGAGTTTAAAAATCAACGCGTGGAAGCGGCTTATCGTAAAGAGCTGGTCTACGGTGAAGATGATGCTAACCGCGCCTCGCCACCAACCGTACGTGAGCTGTTTGGTGCCGTGCGTCGCAACTACTTCCGTCTCTACTTCCACTATATGTATTTCAATATTGCGCGCATTTTGTATCTGCAGGTCGATAACGTTTTCGGTTTGTTCCTGCTGTTCCCGTCCATCGTTGCGGGTACGATTACGCTCGGTCTGATGACCCAGATAACTAACGTTTTTGGTCAGGTGCGTGGCTCATTCCAGTATCTGATCAGCTCCTGGACTACGCTGGTGGAACTGATGTCCATCTATAAACGTTTACGCAGCTTTGAGCGTGAGCTGGACGGCCAGGAACTGCAGGAAGTCACTAATACATTTAGCTAATACAGGGAGTTGCTATGACCTTTGCCGTACCGCGTGCGTTACCGTTGTCCTTACTGGCCGCTCTGGTGCTGGTAGGGTGTGCCGAAAAAGGGGCCGCTCCGCTTAAAGAAGGGGAGAAGCCTGTTGATGTGGCAAGCGTTGTGCGGCAAAAAATGCCCGCCAGCGTAAAAGATCGCAATGCATGGGCGGATGCGCTGGCAAAAACCTTTGAAAGCCAGAAGATTGCCCCTACCGAGGAGAATATCTGCTCGGTACTGGCGGTGGCGCAGCAGGAATCAATGTACCAGTCAGACCCGGTCGTGCCGGGTCTGAACAAAATAGCCTGGAAAGAGATCGACCGCCGTGCGGAATCGATGCATATCCCGGTATTTCTCGTGCATACCGCGTTTAAAATCACCTCGCCAAATGGAAAAAGCTACAGCGAACGGCTGGACACGGTAAAAACCGAGAAACAGCTCAGCGCCATCTTTGATGATTTCATCAGCATGGTGCCGATGGGGCAGACACTGTTTGGCTCACTTAACCCGGTACACACCGGCGGGCCGATGCAGGTCAGCATTGCCTTTGCGGAAAAGCATACCGACGGCTACCCGTGGAAAATCGACGGTACGGTGCGTCAGGAGGTCTTCTCCCTGCGTGGCGGCCTGTGGTTCGGCACTTATCATCTGCTGAACTATCCGGCGAATTACAGTGAGCCGCTGTACCGCTTTGCGGACTTTAACGCGGGCTGGTATGCCAGTCGTAACGCGGCATTTCAGAATGCGGTCAGCCGCGCGAGCGGCGTGAAGCTGGCACTGGATGGCGATCTTATTGCCTATGGCAGCAGCGAGGCTGGCACCACGGAGCGGGCGGTGCGGAAATTATCGAACAGGCTTGGCATGAGTGACAGCGACATTCGCCATCAGCTTGAGAAAGGCGATAGTCTGGCGTTTGAGAAAACCGATCTGTACAAGAAAGTCTTTACGCTTGCAGAACAGAAAAATGGGAAAACGTTACCGAGGGCAATCCTGCCGGGTATTCAGCTGGAAAGCCCGAAGATCACGCGTAACCTGACAACCGCCTGGTTCGCAAAACGCGTGGATGACCGCCGCGCTCGCTGTATGGGGCTTTAAAAGCGACGGCGAAAACGCAGTACTAATGCCACAACGCCTAAAATCATACACCCTGCGAGGAAAGGAATCAGGCCAAACAGGGTGCTTACGCCAAAGCCAATTTCCACTCGCGGGCGTCCGTTATCCTGCACCTGCATCAGGTGTTCATAGACTCCTGGTGCATGAACCAGCATATTGAGTAGCTGCGAACCCGCCCAGAAACAGAACAAGACAAACAGGGCATAAGCGATATTACCCGCCGTGGAGGTTTTTGGTTGTTTACCGCCAAAAATCGGTTTCGACAATGTAAAGTCAGCCATCACGACCTCCCGATAAATCACTCTGTTTTATATGCGTCTTACAAGGTGAGTTTGACAGGTCATAGCATTTGTCAATATCAGAATCGTGTTAATTTACCCTAAGGAATTCTCCTGGATTGTCGAATTCTGCAGCGCATCACAATTTCTTAACTTAATTGAAACAACAGCATGTTTTAGAATTTCCGCATCAGCCACAGACCTCGTCATAAATCTGTGAGAGGATATCTTTTTTTCCTGCCGGAGTTTGTCATGAAGCTCACTTCCAAACTACGCCGTGACTGGCATTACTACGCCTTTGCTATCGGGCTGATCTTTATTCTTAACGGTGTCGTGGGGCTGTTGGGATTTGAAGCAAAAGGGTGGCAAACGTATGCCGTGGGTCTGGTGACCTGGGTTATCAGCTTCTGGCTGGCGGGGATGATTATCCGCCGTCGTCCTGAAGAGACGACAGCGGATGAGACGGAAACGGCGAAAACTCCCGATTAACCGTTTACGGAGCTTTTCAGGGCGCTGTCCGCAGCATGACGCTCCAGCGCCAGTTCAATCAGGCGGGTGATGAGTGCTGAGTAGCTAAGCCCGCTGGCCTGCCACAGCTTGGGATACATGCTGATGTTGGTGAAGCCCGGCAGAGTGTTGATTTCATTAATCACCACCTCGTTTTCAGGCGTCAGGAACACATCCACGCGCGCCATGCCGCTGCAGCCGAGCGTCTGATAAGCGTTAATCGCGATCGCGCGGATCTTATCGTTGATTGCCGGATCGATATTCGCAGGCACAACAACCTGGGCGCCTTTATCATCAATGTATTTGGTGTCGTAAGAGTAGAAATCACTGTTTAACACCACTTCACCGCAGGTGCTTGCCTGTGGGAAATCGTTGCCCAGCACGGCGCACTCAATTTCGCGGCCTTTGATGCCCTGCTCAACCACCACTTTATGGTCAAACTCAAACGCCAGGCTGACCGCTTGCGTGAACTGCGCTTCGCTTGTCACCTTGCTGACCCCGACGGAAGAACCCTGGTTTGCGGGTTTCACAAACAGCGGCAGGCCCAGTTGACCGGAAATCTGAGCGAAGCTGTGTTGGTCACGGTTGGCGCGGGTGAGGGTGACAAACGGCGCAATATTCAGCCCCGCATCACGCAGCAGGCGCTTGGTGACGTCTTTATCCATGCAGGCAGCGGAACCCAGCACATCAGAACCGACAAACGGCAGGTTGGCCATGCGCAGCATCCCCTGCAGCGAACCATCTTCGCCAAGGGTGCCATGAACGATAGGGAAGACCACGTCAATCTGGGCAAGAGACTGCGCATTACCGGCGTCGATGAGTTGCCCTTGCACCACGCCGGGTACGGTCGCGACGCTGATTGCAGAAGGATTGAGGGCGATATGCGCCGGATCGTCAGCATTTAACAGATACTGGCTGGCATCGTTGACATGCCACTGCCCCTGTTTATCTATGCCCAGCAGCACCACGTCGAAACGGCTTTTATCGATTGCATCGACGATATTTTTGGCCGATTGCAATGAAACCTCGTGCTCCGCTGATTTTCCCCCAAAGACAATACCTACGCGCTGCTTTGCCATCTCACTCTCTTCCAGTCTGACGAAAAACCAATAACATACCACGATGCCCAGCGGGTTTCGCGGCCTTCTGCCATAATGTTTTGGGGAATGTTAAGGGGGGAGCGTGAAAGGAAAAACTCTGCTGACCGTTTTCATTATTGCGGCTGTCGCAACGGTGGGGTATCGCTGGTTGCCGTCTTACTACAACCCTTTCACGCCGCTACATCTCGACGACCCGCCAGGCCGCATTACCCAGTATAAGCTTCGGAACTTAACGCCCCAGGCGTGCACGAGCCTGTTATCACAGGCCAATCAACGCGCGCTTATCCGCACACAACCGGTCGCAGACAGCGGTGGGGAGTGTCCACTCCGTAACATCGTCCGGGTACGTAACTTCGGTCCGGTCAGCCTGAACAGCAGTTTCCTTGCGAGCTGTCCGCTGGCGCTCAGTTCTGCCTTGTTTATCAGCCAGCAAGCCCGGCCACTCACCAGACGCTATACGGGAAGTGAGCTGACGCGTATTGAGCATCTCGGCAGCTTTGCCTGCCGCAACATTTACCATCGCCCCGACGCGCGACGCAGTGAACATGCTACGGCAGAGGCGCTGGATATCACGGCGTTTGGGCTGGCAAACGGTGAGAGGGTCACGGTGCAAAACGGCTGGAAGGCGACAAAAACGCAGCCATGGCTGAAAGGCATGCTGGCGGCGAGCTGCAGCTATTACGGTAACAGCCTGGGGCCAGAGTATAACGCTGCCCATGCCAGCCACTTTCACCTGGGGATGCGCGGTTTCGGTCTCTGCCGCTGAAGCATAATATTCCGTCATAAAATGGATGATTTGTGACTTATTTCACAAATATGATGACTGGGAAGATAAAACACCAAAGTCGGCAAGGGCGCATCTCTGGTGCGACGTCATAACGCGTAACTTGCTAATCTGTAGGCGAATTCGCCTAAAAATGAAGACTATTTCTTTTATGGAATCCTGGAAAGTAAATCTCATCTCGGTCTGGTTCGGGTGCTTCTTTACCGGGCTGGCCATCAGCCAGATATTGCCCTTCCTGCCACTGTACGTGTCGCAGCTGGGCGTTACCTCCCATGAAGCGCTCTCCATGTGGTCAGGTCTGACGTTCAGCGTCACGTTTCTGGTCTCTGCCATCGTCTCGCCGATGTGGGGGAGTCTGGCCGACCGCAAAGGGCGCAAGCTGATGCTGCTGCGCGCATCGCTGGGGATGGCGATAGCCATTCTGCTGCAAGCCTTTGCCACTAACGTATGGCAGCTCTTTTTCCTGCGAGCGGTGATGGGGCTGACGTCCGGGTATATTCCGAATGCCATGGCGCTGGTGGCCTCGCAGGTGCCCCGTGAACGCAGCGGCTGGGCGCTGAGTACGCTCTCTACTGCTCAGATAAGCGGGGTCATTGGCGGCCCGCTGCTAGGGGGCTTCCTCGCCGATCATGTGGGGTTGCGCGCGGTGTTTATCATTACGGCCATCCTGCTGGTGGTCAGTTTTCTGGTCACGCTCTTCCTCATTAAAGAGGGAGGACGCCCCGTCATCAGCAAAGCTGAACGCCTGAGCGGCAAGGCCGTTTTCGCCTCGCTGCCCTATCCGGGCCTGATGATCAGCCTGTTTGTGACCACCATGGTGATCCAGCTTTGCAACGGTTCGGTCGGCCCGATTCTGGCGCTGTTTATTAAGTCGATGGAGCCAGACAGCAATAATATTGCTTTCCTCAGCGGGATGATTGCCGCCGTCCCGGGCGTATCAGCCCTCATTTCGGCGCCACGCCTTGGAAAACTGGGCGACAGGATCGGCACGGCGCGTATCCTGATGGCCACGCTGATTTTTGCGGTGGTGCTCTTTTTCGCAATGTCGTTTGTCACTTCTCCGTTTCAGCTTGGCGTGCTGCGGTTTCTGCTGGGCTTTGCCGATGGTGCGATGTTACCCGCGGTGCAAACATTGCTGGTGAAATATTCCAGTGACCAGGTAACGGGCCGTATTTTTGGCTATAACCAGTCGTTTATGTATTTAGGTAACGTTGCCGGTCCGCTTATGGGAGCCGCTGTTTCGGCAATGGCCGGTTTCCGTTGGGTATTTGCTGCTACCGCCATTGTGGTGCTGATAAATATTATTCAACTGGCTATTGCACTGCGTCGCCGCAGACAAATGGCGGAGGCGAAGTCGGCGCGATAGCTGTTTCGTGGATGTATTATATATTCTTATGGTCGCCGCATTTTTATATAACTAAATGCGGCTTTTTTTATAGAAAAACGTTTCGCTGTAAGCCGCGAGGAATCTATTTTTCCTGCCGCATCACTTTTGCATAACATAATAAATTTCTTCTCTTTGCATAATGGATTCAGAATGCTAAGTTCAGACAAAACGGATAAGGAAATAGCACCATGAAAAATCTCATTGCTGAGTTGTTGGTCAAGCTTGCACAAAAGGAAGAAGAGTCAAAAGAGTTGGTCGCCCAGGTTGAAGCGCTGGAAATTGTGGTCACCGCGCTGCTGCGACAAATGGCGAAAAATGAACAACAGACGTTGATTGAGAACGTTGAAGGCGCGCTGGAAAGCGTCAGACCCGATTCCCAGGTGCCGGTTGAGGATGCTGAAATGCTCCGCCAGTACGTAAAAAAGCTGTTAAGGCATCCTCGCAACTAAACCATCACGGAACCTGACGGCGTGTCATAGAATTGTCATGCAGGATGCCTATAGTCGCTCTGTTTTATTTTTTATGTATTTGTACATGGAGAAAATAAATTGAAACAGAGCGCACTTTTCATCGCATTACTTCCCCTGTTAATGTCACCCGCTATTTATGCCGACACTCACAATACCAGCGTGCTGGATAATCGTGCGGCCAAAGGGGATATCACCCAGCCAGGCGGCGCGCGTCGGTTGACTGAAGATCAAACCGCCGCCATTCGCGCTTCGCTGAATGAGAAACCCGCTAAAAACATTATTCTGCTGATTGGCGACGGGATGGGCGATTCCGAAATAACGGCAGCACGAAATTATGCCGAAGGCGCGGGCGGCTTTTTTAAAGGTATCGACGCACTGCCTCTCACCGGACAATATACCCATTACGCGCTGGATAAAAAAACCGGTAAACCCGATTACGTGACGGATTCTGCTGCCTCTGCCACGGCGTGGTCCACCGGTGTGAAAACCTATAATGGTGCGCTGGGTGTAGATATTCACGAAAAAGATCACCAGACCATTCTGGAGATGGCTAAAGCGGCGGGACTGGCTACCGGCAACGTCTCTACGGCTGAACTTCAGGATGCAACGCCAGCGGCGCTGGTGGCGCATGTCACCTCACGTAAATGCTACGGCCCGTCGGTGACCAGCGAAAAATGCCCGACTAACGCGCTGGAAAAGGGCGGCAAAGGCTCGATTACGGAACAACTGTTGAACGCACGTCCTGACGTGACGCTGGGCGGCGGGGCGAAAACCTTCGCGGAAACCGCCACGGCGGGCGAATGGCAGGGCAAAACGCTGCGTGAGCAGGCGCAGGCTCGCGGCTATCAGCTGGTGAGCGATGCATCTTCTCTGGCGGCGATTACCGAAGCAAGCCAGGATAAACCGCTGCTGGGTCTTTTCTCCGATGGCAATATGCCGGTGCGCTGGGAAGGGCCAAAAGCGTCCTACCACGGCAACATTGATAAGCCTGCCGTAACCTGTACGCCAAACCCAAAACGTACCGACAGCATCCCGACGCTGGCGGCGATGACCGATAAAGCGATCTCACTGCTGAGCAAGAGTGAAAAGGGCTTCTTCCTGCAGGTGGAAGGCGCGTCGATCGATAAACAGGATCATGCGGCTAACCCGTGCGGTCAGATTGGCGAGACGGTCGATCTGGACGAAGCAGTGCAGAAGGCACTTGAGTTTGCGAAGAAAGACGGCAACACCCTGGTGGTCGTTACCGCAGACCATGCGCACGCCAGCCAGATCATCCCTGCGGATACCAAAGCACCGGGCCTGACGCAGGCGCTGAACACCAAAGATGGCGCGGTGATGGTGTTGAGCTATGGCAACTCTGAAGAAGAGTCCATGGAGCATACCGGAACCCAGCTGCGCATCGCAGCATACGGTCCGCATGCGGCAAACGTGGTAGGGCTGACCGATCAAACGGATCTGTTCTACACCATGAAAGCGGCTTTAGGGCTGAAATAATAAAAGCCCGGCGGAAATCACATCTGCCGGGTGGTTTTTTTCCTGTCACGAACCAGACTTACAGTGAATGTTCACAAAAGGATGGTGCAATGAAAACAACATTACTGGTTACTCTGCTCTCGGGTCTGTTCCTGATCTCATCGGCGAACGCGGAAGAGAAAACATTAACGCCGCAGCAGCAACGCATGACCACCTGTAATCAACAGGCGACCGCACAGAGCCTGAAGGGCGATGCCCGTAAGACCTACATGAGCGGTTGCCTCAAAAACGGTGCCGCGAAACCGGGTGAGAAAAGCCTGACGCCGCAGCAGCAAAAAATGCGCGAGTGTAATGCGAAAGCGACCGAACAGTCCCTGAAAGGCGACGATCGCAGCAAGTTCATGAGTGCCTGTCTGAAGAAAAACGTGTAGTCCTATCGGGTGAGTGGCCCCGGCGGCTCACCCGAAATTTCATACTTTCCCCGTAAGCCCCCTCTCTATAATTTGGGAAATATTTCAGAATATTCCCAAAAATGATGAATGATGAATCTTATTACAATATAAAGCGCATTCGGGAAGAGTGGAATATGACCCTTTCTCAGGATGACCCCCACCGTACCGGGATCCCGTTTGCCCGGCGAGCCCGGCTGGCGCGTGTTGTCGGACTGGCAGCGATGTTCTTCCCCCTCTCTGGCGTGCTGGTCACCTTTTCTGTATCCGGCGTCTGGTGGTTGTTCCTGGTGGGGTGGGCATTTGTCTGGCCCCATTTCGCCTGGCAGTGGTCCTGCCGTGCTGCTTCTCCTCATCAGCAGGAACGCTTTAATCTGAAGATTGATGCCATTATTGCCGGGCTTTGGATCGGCATGATGGGGATCAATGCGCTACCTACGGCAGCGCTGCTGATGATGGTGGGAATGAACATGATGGGGGCCGGCGGCTGTCGGCTGTTTTTTACCGGCATCATGTTAACCCTTCTGTCTTCCCTGGTGACGCTCCCCGTCGTGGGCCGGGTGGCTGTCTTTAACCCGGAGCCTCTGGCATGGGGCTTAACGCTTCCCGTGCTGGTGTTATATCCGATGCTTTTTGCCTGGCTCAGCCATCGTACTGCCATCAGGCTTGCAGAGCATAAACGGCGGCTGGAGCTGATGAGTACTCGCGACGGCATGACCGGCGTCTTTAATCGCCGGCACTGGGAAGTGCTGCTGAGAAATGAATTTGAACACTGTCGCCGCAACCACTGCACCGCCACGATTTTGCTTATCGATATCGATCATTTTAAGAATATCAATGACACCTGGGGCCACGATGTGGGTGATGAAGCGATCATTGCCCTGACGCGGCAACTGCAGCTAACGGTGCGTTCCGGGGATGCGATAGGCCGTTTTGGCGGGGATGAGTTTGCGGTGATCATGTCCCGGACGGCGGCTGACAGTGCCATCGCCGTGATGTCACGCGTACATGAGAGGCTGGAAACGCTGTCGTTACCGTGTGCGCCCAAGGAATCTCTGCGTATTAGCGTCGGTGTCGCGCCCTGGGGACCGCAGTTCGGGCACTATCGGGAGTGGTTAAAAGCGGCCGATGTGGCGCTGTATAAGGCCAAAAATGCCGGACGCGGCCGCACCGAGGTGGCCGCCTGACGTCCGGAGCAGATAATCAGGATTTACTCAGTTTCTCTGATTTTTCCATGCATTTTGTCATCGCTTCAATAACGGCCGAACGGAAGCCGCGTTCTTCCAGCACCCGCACCGCCTCGATAGTGGTTCCGCCAGGCGAGCAGACCATATCTTTCAGTTCACCCGGATGCTTACCGGTCTCCAGCACCATTTTGGCAGAGCCCATCACGGCCTGTGCAGCGAATTTATACGCCTGCGCTCGTGGCATACCGCCAAGCACCGCGGCGTCGGCCATCGCTTCTAAAAACATAAAGACATACGCAGGCGCTGAACCGCTCACTCCCACTACCGGATGGATCATGGATTCGGCAATGACTTCCGCTTCACCGAAGCAGCGGAAGATGTTCAGGACATCCGCCACGTCTTCCGACGTCACCAGCGCGTTAGGCGTGACGGAGGTCATGCCGGCGTTGACCAGTGACGGGGTATTCGGCATAGCGCGTACGATTTTACGGTCATGACCCAGCGCGCGCGCCAGCTGATCGAGCGTGACGCCCGCGGCAATCGATACGACCAGTGTCTCTTTGTTCAGGCTGGTGGTGATGTCGCTCAGCACTTTGATCATGATGTTCGGCTTGACGGCGCCAAAGACAATATCGGCTACCTGAGCCACTTCCTGGGCGCTTTCGGCTGCGTTGATCCCGTACCGATCGCGTAACGCGGCGACGTTGTCCGGTGATGGGGTGTAGACCCAAATCTGACCCGGCAGCACCTGTCCGCTGGCGATCAGGCCACCCAGGATGGCTTTGCCCATGTTACCGCAGCCGATAAACCCGATTTTCTTATCCATCACGATTCTCCGTCATTATGCGTTGTTTTCTCTGATTGATAGCTTAACAACGAAATGCAGGCGACAATAGTCGGCAGAATCATTATGGGGAGACAATATGGCGATTTGGGTTGATGCGGACGCGTGTCCGAATGTGATTAAAGAGATTTTATTCCGCGCGGCCGAGCGCGTGCAGATGCCGCTTACGCTGGTGGCGAACCAGAATATTCGCGTACCGCCTTCCCGATTTATTCGCGCGTTGCAGGTTCCGGCTGGCTTTGACGTGGCGGATAACGAGATTGTGCGTCTGTGTAGCCCCGAGGATCTGGTGATCACGGCGGATATCCCGCTGGCCGCGGAAGTAATTGAAAAGGGAGCGGCGGCGCTGAACCCGAGAGGGGAGCGTTATTCGCCGGCGACCATTCGTGAAAGACTCACCATGCGTGATTTTATGGATACGCTTCGCGCCAGCGGCGTGCAAACCGGCGGGCCAGACAGCCTGTCCCAGCGCGATCGCCAGCAGTTCGCCGCAGAGCTTGATAAGTGGCTGCTCGAAGTCAAGCGTCGCACTGCGTAATGATAACCATTGTCACTTTGTGGTACAGTATGGCCTCCGCAGGGTTGTCATCCCGTACCGCTTTGCAGTAAAGTAAACGCAACATCTTCTGCAATTATTTCTTTACGCTCTTCGGCCATCCGGCATCAAGGGGAACACCTGGTTATGACCCAACCCATCTTTTTAGTTGGCCCCCGCGGCTGTGGGAAAACCACCGTTGGCCTGGAACTGGCACGCGTGTGCGATCGTCAGTTTGTTGATACCGACCACTGGCTGCAAACCGAAGCCGGGAAAAGCATCGCGGAAATCGTTGAGCAAGAGGGGTGGGAGAGCTTTCGCGCCCGTGAAACGGCCGCGCTGAAGGCGGTCACCACGCCGTCTGCTGTTATCGCAACCGGTGGCGGCATTGTTCTCGCCGAGTGTAACCGTCGCTTTATGCGCGAAAAAGGGATTGTCATCTACCTCAGCGCACCCGTTTCGGCCCTGGTAGGGCGGCTGGAAGCATTTCCGGAAGAGGGACAACGTCCTGCGCTGACCTCCCGGCCGCTCAGCGAAGAGGTGAGCGAAGTGCTGGCCGAACGCGATGCGTTATACCGCGAAGCGGCACACCACGTTGTGGATGCTTCCGCTTCACCCGAGGACGTGGTAATTCAGATTATTACCGCCCTGCGTTTGGCTTGCGCCAGCTAAGCGGCGTCTATACTTATAGCTCAGACATAAAAAAAGGATGAGCTATGCCAACCAGACCTCCCTATCCACGTGAAGCACGCATCGTTACCGTTGAAAAAGGCAATGGCGATCAAACCGTCACCTGGTATCAGCTGCGTGCCGATCACCCCAAACCAGACTCTCTGATCAGTGAACATGAAACTGAACAGGAAGCGCTGGATGCCAAACGGCGCTACGAAGATCCTGATAAGTCGTGAATGAATTCCTAAAGGGCTAAATACCGTGCCTGAATCACACTTTTTACTCATCGCAAATGTTAAGCAGGGGTTAATATTTAGTTATTACAGGTAACTCCGTAACGGGCAGGCGATCTTTACATTTCGCGATGGGGATCACCTGCTACGCTTGGTGCTGTTTTGTTGAAAAAACGAACTGTGCAGCGTAGTGAGCCTGTACCTGTGTGAAAGATTTAGCGGTAATGGAAGGCGATGAAGATGAAGGCGACGTTGGCGATCCTCACTATTGGTGTGGTCCCTGTAAGCGAAGTGTTACCGCTCTTAACCGAGCATGTATCTGAACAACAGATAACGCATCTAAGCCTGCTGGGGAAGATGAGTCGGGAAGAGGTCATGGAAGACTACGCTGTAGAGGCGGGGGAGGATCCCCTGGCGACGTTATTAAGTGACGGTAAACTGGCGCATGTTTCGCGTCAGAAAATCGAGCGCTCGCTGCAGAGCGTAATAGAAGTGCTCGACAATCAAGGCTATGACGTTATTTTACTGATGAGTACTGCACCTGTTAAGGGACTCATCGCGCGTAATGCGATTTTGCTGGAGCCGATGCGGATCATTCCGCCGCTGGTGGCCTCCATTGTTGACGGGCATCAGGTGGGGGTCATTGTTCCCATTGAAGAGCTCATGGACAACCAGACGGCAAAATGGCACGTACTCGAAAAAATGCCTTTGTATGCGCTGGCCAATCCCTTCTGGGATAGCGAGGCTGCGCTGATTGAGGCAGGACGGGAACTGCTGGAGAGAGGGGCCGATGTGTTGATTCTGGACTGCCTTGGATTCCACCAGCACCACCGTGATTTACTGCAAAAGGCGCTGGATGTCCCGGTGCTGTTGTCTAATGTTCTGATGGCCCGGCTGGCCGCAGAGCTGTTGATCTAATGATTTTGCGTGACAGGTGATGATCATGGCCCCTATAGTGAATTTTTATCTAAAAATATAAGGGCCAGTTCATGCTTCAAAGTAACGAATACTTTTCCGGTAAAGTGAAATCCATTGGTTTTACCAGCAGCAGCACTGGCCGCGCCAGTGTCGGCGTTATGGCTGAAGGGGAATACACCTTTGGTACAGCCGAAGCTGAAGAGATGACGGTGATCAGCGGTGCGCTCAACGTCTTACTGCCGGGGGAAACAGAATGGAAAGTTTACTCTGCCGGACAAGCGTTCAACGTCCCTGGCCACAGCGAATTCCATCTGCAGGTTGCTGAACCGACCTCTTATCTGTGCCGCTACCTGAAATAAAACGTTTTATACCCTCTCCCTGTCGGGAGAGGGTCACTGCAGGCATTACCGCTGCGCTTCGCCGCCGAGGCCTTCTACCAGATTCTGAATTAACGCTGCCAGCTCTCCGGTCATCAGGATAAAGTCCGCGTCAAAGCGCTGGGCGTAATCTTCACGATCGATATCTTCGTTCTGATCGCGCAGCTCATCGCAGAATTTCAGACGCTTCACCGAGCCGTCATCGCACATCACAAACTGAATACGCTGCTGCCAGTCGAGTGCCAGTTTGGTCACCACTTTGCCCGCTTCAATATGTACGGCGATCTCGTCGCTCACCAGATCCTGCTTTTTCGCGCGGATCACGCCGCCATCTTCGAGCAGGGCTTTGAGCTCGGCTTCATCAAGGATCTGGAAGCCCTGGGCCGCTGTACCGCTGCGCACCCATTCGGTCAGGGTCAGTTCAATCGGCGTTTCCAGCGCCAGCGGAACGACCGGTAACGAGCCGATGCTTTTGCGCAGCAGGGCCAGCGTATCTTCCGCTTTTTTGGCGCTGGCGCAGTCCACCATGATCAGCCCGTTAACGGTATCGATCCACATCATTGTCTGGCTGAAACGGCTAAAGGCGCGCGGCAGCAGAGAGTGAAGAACTTCGTCTTTCAGCGAATCTTTTTCGGTTTTTTTCAGCTTGCGACCCTGTTCGGCTTCAAGCTTGAAAATTTTCGCTTCGAGCGCCTGCTTGACCACCGGCGTGGGCAGAATTTTTTCTTCTTTGCGGGCGCAGACGATGATTTGACCCGTGCTGCTGGCGTGGGTCAATGCATCGCTTTGTGAACCCATTGGAGGAACCCAACCGGTTTTGGCCATATCCTGGCTACCGCAAGGGGAAAAGCTATAAGCGGCTAACTGTTTTTCCATCTCTTCTGCACGCAGCGAAACGTCGCGGCTGAGACGGTAAACCATCAAATTTTTGAACCACAGCATGATAATTTCCACGGCCTTGTCGTTAAATCAGCGGGCATGATAACGAATTGTCGCATCGCTTGCATTGCTAATCGGGAAGCGGGCTTCTACTCTGTTGATAATCAAAATAATGAGGAGTGTCTTGTGCGTATTGGGATTGATTTGGGCGGCACCAAAACAGAAGTCATCGCACTGAGCGAGCAGGGGGAGCAACTGTTCCGCCACCGTCTGCCTACGCCGCGCGATGATTATCACCAGACTATCGAGACGATTGCCCGGCTGGTCGACATGGCTGAGCAGGCGACAGGGCAGACCGGCACCGTTGGGATGGGGATCCCGGGCTCAATCTCGCCCTATACCGGGGTGGTTAAAAACGCCAACTCCACCTGGCTCAACGGTCAGCCTTTTGATAAAGATTTAAGTCAGCGCCTGAACCGGGAAGTGCGTCTGGCAAATGACGCCAACTGTCTGGCCGTCTCCGAAGCCATTGACGGTGCCGCCGCAGGGGCCCAGACCGTTTTTGCGGTCATTATCGGGACCGGCTGTGGCGCAGGCGTGGCCCTGGGCGGGCGTGCCCATATTGGCGGCAACGGTACGGCGGGCGAGTGGGGACATAATCCCCTGCCGTGGATGGATGACGATGAACTTAAATACCGCGCCGAGGTGCCGTGCTATTGCGGCAAGCAGGGCTGTATTGAGACGTTTATCTCCGGCACCGGTTTTGCCACCGATTACCTCCGCCTGAGTGGCCAGCCACTCAAGGGGAACGAGATTATGCGCCGGGTCGGGGAACACGATCCGGTGGCTGAGCTGGCTCTCAGCCGCTATGAAATGCGGCTGGCGAAATCCCTGGCGCACGTGGTGAATATCCTTGACCCTGACGTGATTGTGCTCGGCGGCGGGATGAGCAACGTCGACCGTTTATATGCCACGGTGCCGAATCTGGTGAAGCAGTGGGTCTTCGGCGGCGAGTGTGAAACCCCGATCCGCAAAGCGGTGCACGGGGACTCCAGCGGCGTGCGCGGCGCCGCGTGGCTCTGGCCGCTATAGCCATTCTCCCTCTCCCTACGTGAGAGGGGCGGGATGAGGGTGCCCTAACGCAGGGCACCCTCACTCCACCGCAAACACCTTATCCAGCTTGCTATACCCCAGCCCGTTAATCTTCTTCACTTTGATCTGCACCGGGATCCGCTCTTTCATCGCCTCGACGTGGCTAATCACGCCAATGGTTTTCCCGGTGGCGTTCAGCGCGTCGAGCGCATCGAGGGCGGTATCCAGCGTTTCGCTGTCGAGCGTGCCGAAGCCTTCATCCAGGAACAGCGAATCGATGCGTGTCTTGTGGCTCACCAGATCGGAAAGCGCCAGCGCCAGTGCCAGGCTAACAAGGAAGCTTTCGCCGCCGGAGAGGGTACGGGTATCGCGCACCGCGTCCGCCTGCCAGGTATCCACCACTTCGAGTTCCAGCGCATCGCTGACCTTGCGCTGCAGTAAATAGCGCCCGTGCAGGCGATTTAGCTGCTGGTTGGCAAGCCAGACCAGATTATCCAGCGTGAGCCCCTGGGCAAACTTACGGAACTTGTCGCCGGTGCTGGAACCTATCAGCGAATTCAGATAGCTCCAGTCATCGGCCAGCCGCGCGGCCTCTTCAATATGCTGCATGAGCGCCAGCTGGTGCTGACGGTTATCGCTGTCCTGTTTAAGCTGCTGGCGGATCTCACCCTGATGAGTGGTGTTCTCCCGAAGCTGTTGCCCGAGTTGCTGTAGCTGCAACTGCAGGGTTGGCGCGTCGAGTTCCAGCCCTTCCGGTCGCTGCGTCTGATGAGCCTGCAGCTGCTGGTTTGCCTGTGCGAACAGCGCGGTTGCCTGCTGAAGCTGGTTTTCCAGGGTCTGCTTACGGTGTTCAAGACGGCGGATAGTCTCTTCATCAAGCAGTGCAGCCAGAAAGGCCTCCCGATCGGCGAAGCAGCTTGCGGTCAGTGCGGCGGTGAAGTGCGTCGTGGCGTGCTGCAGCCGCTCGCTTTCGAGGCTTTCCTGCTGTTGCAATGTGGCAAGCTGGCTCTGAAGAGAAACGCATTCGTCGTGCGTTTCGCGCCAGTTATCAGGAATGGCCGGTTCGGTTTCTGTGTCGTTTGTGGCGGGCAGGGTGTCGAGCAGCGGCATCAGAGCCGTCATGCGCTCCTGCATGACACCATGCTGAGTCTGTTTTTCCTGCCACTGTGCGAACTCGGTTTCTCGTTCGTTCAGCCAGGCAGCCTCTGTGCCTTCTTCCGGGACGTTGAGTGACAGCGTCAGCAGGGTCGTTTCCAGCGCCTGGCGCGTGGCCGTCAGCTGCTGTTGATACTGACGCGCCTGCGCGTCCTGTTCATTCAGCTGTTGCTGGAGCGTCAGACGCTGGCTCAGCTGGTAAAGCTGACGCTCATACTGCTCTTGTTCGTTCATCCACGGGGCAATATCTTCCTGAATATTCAGAGTGATATTCAGGGACGCGCAAACCGATTGCCACTCTTTAGTGAGCGCTTGCTCCTCCTGAGAGAGCGTCTGAGCGTCGTCTGTCTCACGCTGGATCTGCCGGGTCAGGGCATTCACCTGACCGAGAACTAACAATCCTTCCTCTTTAAGCGCAGCGACCTCTTTGGCTAACTGGTCGCGACGCTGCTGGTTGGCACTCAGCTCCAGCGCCTGATAGGCAGTGACCGCCGGGTGCGAGGTTGAGCCGCACAGCGGGCAGGGCTGTCCCGCCTGCAGCTGCGCACGCTCTGCCTCCAGACTTTTAATCTTCTCTTCCTGTCTGCAGAGCGTTTCAAGATCCAGATAGTGCTGGTTTTTCTCTTTGTACTGCTGGCGACGCAGCGTCAGCGTTTCATTGAGTTTTACCTGCTCTGCCTGGGCTTTCTGCAGGCTTTCACCGCTCTGGCGCAGACGCTGTTGCAGCGGCAGATAACGGGCCTGAAGCGACATCAGCCGCTGGCGGAAAGTCCGTGACTGAGCCTGTTGCTCCATCGCCACGCTGACCTCGTCAGCCGTGAGCGTCAGGGCGTTTTCCGGCATCTCTGTCAGCTTCTGGCGTAATTCAGCAATGCGCGTGGAAAGCGTGGCGATCTGATGTTTATCGCGATTCAGCTGTGCAAAATGGGCGCGCCAGCCTGCTATCTCCTGGCCCCACTGACGATACCGCTCGTGCTCTGCCAGCCACTGTGCCAGCGCCGTAAGGTCGGTCTGCAGTTGTGCATGGCTACGCTGGGCCGTATTACGGATACGCGAGCGCAGCGCGGTTTTTGCTTGTAAGCGAGCATTTACTTCAACAATGCGCTGCTTCGTTTGCCCCAGCCGGGTGGTTTGCTCTTGCTGGCTGTCCCACAGTGGACGCAGCTGGGCGGCGGGGTGAGCAAGCTGGAGCGTTGCCAGCTCGGGCGCAGCCTCGGTCAGTGCCTGTTGCGCCTGTTGCTGCAAGGTGGCAACGCGCTGCTGCTCACGTATAAGCTCGTCATTGCGCGTAAGCCACTGAAAATCTTTCTGTTGATTCTGCTGTTGCGCCAGCAGCGTTTTTTCTTCGTCAGTAAGTGCCTGCAAACTTTGCTGTAACTGCTGCTGTTGCTCTTCACTCAACAACACGACGCCTGCAGCCTGTGCTTCATGCACCTCAAGGGCGTTACGTGCGGCTTTGTGTTTCTCAAACACCATGGCGGAAATCTGACCGTAGATCTCGGTTCCGGTCAGTTCTTCCAGCAGTTCGGCGCGGTCGGAAGGTCTGGCATTGAGGAAGGCGGCAAATTGCCCCTGAGAGAGCAGCATTGAGCGGGTAAAACGGCCATAATCCAGCCCGGTGAGGGCGGCCGTTTGTTCCAGTTTATCCGACACTTTGTCGGCCAGAATTTTACCGTCCTCACAGCGTGCCAGCTCGACGCGCGGGGCCTGAAGATTACCGTCGGGCTGATTTCGCGCGCGGTTCTGACTCCAGAAAGCGCGATAGGCAATACCTTTGACTTCAAACTCAACTTCGGCAAGGCATTCGGCCGTGTCGCGCGTCATCAAATCGTTTTGTGCCTGGGAGACTTTCTGCAGGCGCGGCGTTTCGTGATACAGCGCCAGACAAATGGCGTCGAGCAGGGTCGTTTTCCCTGCGCCGGTAGCCCCGGTAATCGCAAACAGTCCGTTGCTGGCAAACGGCTCCGCGGTAAAATCGATTTTCCACTCACCCTTCAGTGAGTTGAGATTTTTCAGACGCAGGCTGAGGATTTTCATGCGTTTTCTTCCTCATCGTTCAGGGCATGCAGGGTGTGCGTAAAAAGCTCGTTCAGCCGTGCGCGTTTCGCGTCGTCAATCTCCTCGTGGGAGAGCCGGCGTTCAAAAACCTCTTCCACCCTGAGCTCGCTGAGCGTTTCGCGCTGAGCGCCGAGCAGAATTTTCTCGCGCTGCTCGCGGCTGCGGCGCACCAGCAGCACCTCTACCGGCAGGTCTTCCGTGAGTACCTGAATTTTACGCTGCACATCATGCAGGTAGTCGCCGCTGGCGATCTCAATATCCAGCCAGACCGGCGGGTTTTGTTCCACGCCGCGCCACTGTTCAAGCTGGGCGGTGATGGCGTCCAGATCGCCTTTCAGCACCGCCAGCGGTTGGGTGACGGGCACTTCCAGCGTGTCGACGGCGCTGAGCTTGCCGTCGCTAAAGCTCACCAGATGGACACTTTTGGCTTTGCCGGTCTCATCAAAACTCAGCGAGATGGGCGAACCGCAGTAGCGAATGTGCTCGCAGCCGCCGATAACCTGCGCCCGGTGGATATGCCCGAGGGCAATATAATCCGCGGGCGGGAAGTTTTGTGCCGGGAAAGCATCCAGCGTGCCAATATAAATGTCACGCACCGCGTCGCTTTTGCTGGCCCCAACGGTGGTGAGGTGCCCGGTGGCAATCACCGGAATCGCCTGGTCGCCGCGAAGGGCACAGGCCTGGGCATGCTGCTGGTGGTAATAGTCGGTGATGGCCTGCAGCAAATGCTGCTGTTTTTCAGCGCCGGAAAGCCCCGCCTGGCTTTGGACAATATCGCGCGGGCGTAAAAATGGGATCGGACACAGTACCGCACCCGGCGTCCCGTCGCGCTTTTTCAGGATCTGCGGCGCATGTCCTGCGCTGGCCACCACGGTAGTATTGAGAAACGCCAGAATATCGCGGGATTCATTTAACGTTGCGACGGAATCATGGTTGCCGGCAACAATCACCAGATGACAGCCCGTTTGCTGCAGATTGACGACAAAACGGTTATATAACTCGCGCGCATAGCTGGGGGGCGAGCCGGTATCGAAGATGTCACCCGCCACAATAATGGCGTCCACCTCATGAGAGCGGGCCGTATCCAGCAGCCAGTTCAGGAACGCTTCGTGTTCAGCCGCCCGGCTTTTGCTGTAAAAATTTTGACCCAGATGCCAGTCAGAGGTGTGTAGTATGCGCATTGCTGATCCGTGGCGAAAAAGAGAAAGCAGGATTATAAACTGTCAGGGAACAGAAAATAACCGCTGTAATAAAACAACAGTTTGCCCTTTACAGTGGTACTGTTTTTCATAAATCTGTCATAAATCTGACGCATAATGACGCCGCATTACAAACTTGTAACTTAAATAAGATAAAACAGGGCAAAGTATGGCGAGACGTATTCTGGTCGTAGAAGATGAAGCTCCGATTCGTGAAATGGTGTGCTTCGTGCTCGAGCAAAATGGCTTCCAGCCGGTTGAGGCGGAAGATTATGACAGCGCGGTGAACCAGCTGAATGAACCCTGGCCCGATCTGATTCTGCTCGACTGGATGTTGCCTGGCGGCTCCGGGCTGCAGTTTATCAAACACCTGAAACGTGAAGCGCTAACCCGCGACATACCGGTTGTGATGCTCACGGCGCGCGGTGAAGAAGAGGATCGCGTACGCGGTCTGGAAACGGGGGCGGACGATTACATTACCAAACCGTTCTCACCGAAAGAGCTGGTTGCCCGCATTAAAGCCGTGATGCGCCGCATTTCACCGATGGCGGTGGAAGAGGTGATTGAGATGCAGGGACTGAGCCTTGACCCTACCTCACACCGCGTCATGACCGGTGAAAATCCCCTCGATATGGGGCCTACCGAATTTAAACTTCTGCATTTCTTTATGACTCACCCGGAGCGCGTATACAGCCGCGAACAGTTGCTGAATAACGTCTGGGGAACTAACGTGTATGTCGAAGACCGGACGGTTGACGTACATATCCGCCGCCTGCGAAAAGCGCTGGAACTGAGCGGCCACGATCGCATGGTGCAGACGGTCCGCGGCACGGGTTATCGTTTTTCAACCCGTTTCTGAACAATGACAGGAGTGTGACGCGTGCTGGAACGTCTGTCATGGAAAAGGCTCGTCTTTGAACTGATCTTATGCTGTATTCCGGCCTTCATTCTGGGGGCCTTTCTTGGATATTTGCCGTGGTTTCTGCTGGCGTCGGTTACCGGGCTTCTGATCTGGCATTTCTGGAACCTGCTGCGCCTCTCGTGGTGGCTGTGGGTTGACCGAAGTATGACGCCTCCGCCGGGAAGCGGAAGCTGGGAGCCGCTGCTGTACGGTCTGCACCAGATGCAGATGCGTAACAAAAAGCGGCGTCGGGAGCTGGGAAGCCTGATCAAACGCTTCCGTAGCGGCGCTGAGTCGCTGCCGGATGCTGTAATACTGACGACCGAAGAAGGGACGATCTTCTGGTGTAACGGCCTCGCGCAACAGCTGCTGGGCCTGCGCTGGCCGGACGATAATGGCCAGAACATCCTCAACCTTCTGCGTTATCCCGAGTTCACGCTGTACCTGAAAAAGCGTGATTTTACCCGCCCCCACAACCTGAAGCTCAATAATGGGCGCCACCTGGAAATTCGTGTGATGCCTTACAGCGATCAGCAGTGGCTGATGGTTGCCCGTGATGTCACCCAGATGCACCAGCTGGAAGGGGCGCGACGCAACTTCTTTGCCAACGTCAGCCACGAATTACGCACTCCGCTGACGGTGCTTCAGGGGTACCTGGAGATGATGCAGGAGCAAACGCTGGAAGGCGCGCCGCGCGAGAAAGCGTTGCATACGATGCGTGAACAAACGCACCGTATGGAAGGGCTGGTGAAACAGCTGCTGACGCTCTCGAAAATTGAGGCCGCCCCCTCGCTGGCGTTGAATGACACCATTGATGTTCCGATGATGCTGCGGGTGGTGGAGCGCGAAGCGCAGACGTTAAGCCATAAAATGCATCAGCTGACCTTCGAGGTCGACAACACGCTCAAGGTGCTTGGCAGCGAAGATGAGCTGCGCAGCGCCATTTCCAATCTGGTGTATAACGCGGTGAATCATACGCCAGCGGGGACGGATATCGTGGTGCGCTGGCAGCACACGCCAACGGGCGCTGAGTTCAGCGTAGAGGATAACGGGCCGGGGATCGCACCTGAACACATCCCGCGTCTGACCGAGCGCTTCTACCGGGTGGATAAAGCGCGCTCACGGCAGACCGGCGGCAGCGGTCTGGGGCTGGCTATTGTGAAACACGCGGTGAATCATCATGAAAGCCGTCTCGATATTCAAAGCACGCTGGGTAAGGGAACCCGCTTCAGTTTCGTTATCCCGGAACGATTAATTGCCAAAAAGATCGCCTGACGACAGGCGTGTCAGTTTACCTTTCCACGGGCCAGCGTTTGCTGGCCCGTTTGCTTTGCAGTCAAGCGAAACGCGGCTGAATATTATACGGCTGGCTGTTTTTTGTTCGCATGATTAGCCATGGGTTTTTCTTATAATTAGCGTATTGTGCTGGTCTGATTTTTGATGCTGGCATATTGTTCTGGTTTCACGATCCCATCTTGCCTTTAAACGTTATAAGCGTTTAAATTGCGCCCCAGATACTGTCATACCGACTGTATTTGCGTGGTAAATCGAAAAACTATTCTTCTCCACGCCAGGACGGGAGCATATCCCGCTGAAATTGAGCAAATTTTCCGCTGTATCGCCCCGTCAGGGATAGCGAAAATCTCAATGTTTTCAACACCACATCCACAGGCAGTAAGGTTTTATGACCCATCACTTAAAATCGCGTGACATCATCGCGCTGGGCTTTATGACATTTGCGCTGTTCGTTGGCGCAGGCAACATCATTTTCCCTCCAATGGTTGGCTTACAGGCGGGTGAACACGTCTGGACCGCTGCGTTTGGTTTCCTGATTACTGCTGTGGGTCTGCCGGTACTGACCGTCGTCGCGCTGGCGAAAGTCGGTGGTGGCGTTGATAGCCTCAGTACCCCGATTGGCAAAGTGGCCGGCATTCTGCTGGCGACCGTCTGCTATCTGGCCGTTGGCCCGCTGTTTGCGACCCCGCGTACCGCGACCGTATCCTTCGAAGTGGGGATTGCCCCGCTCACTGGCGATGGCGCGATGCCGCTGTTTATCTACAGCCTGATCTACTTCGCGATTGTGATTCTGGTTTCCCTCTATCCGGGCAAGCTGCTGGATACCGTGGGTAACTTCCTGGCTCCGCTGAAAATCGTGGCGCTGATTGTGCTGGCGGTTGCGGCCATTGTCTGGCCCGCAGGCCCGATTAGCGATGCGATGGACGCCTATAAAAACGCCGCGTTCTCCAACGGCTTTGTGAACGGCTACCTGACGATGGATACGCTGGGCGCAATGGTGTTTGGTATTGTTATCGTGAATGCCGCACGTTCCCGCGGCGTAACCGAAGCGCGTCTGCTGACTCGCTACACCATCTGGGCTGGCCTGATGGCCGGTGTGGGGCTGACGCTGCTGTACCTGGCGCTGTTCCGCCTGGGCTCAGATAGCGCCATACTGGTCGATCAAAATGCCAACGGCGCGGCGATCCTCCATGCTTACGTACAGCACACCTTTGGTGGTGCGGGTAGCCTGCTGCTGGCGGTACTGATTTTCCTGGCGTGCCTTGTCACCGCCGTGGGGCTGACCTGCGCCTGCGCTGAGTTCTTTGCTCAGTATCTGCCGCTCTCTTACCGCACGCTGGTCTTTATCCTGGGCATCTTCTCCATGGCGGTGTCAAACCTCGGTCTGAGCCACCTGATTCAGGTCTCTATCCCGGTGCTGACGGCCATCTATCCGCCGTGTATCGTGCTGGTGGTGCTGAGCTTCACCCGCCCGTGGTGGAACAACTCGTCGCGAATTATTGCGCCAGCCATGTTTATCAGCCTGATTTTTGGTATCCTTGACGGGATTAAAGCATCCGCCTTTGCGCAAATACTGCCAGCCTGGACACAGCGTCTGCCGCTGTCCGAGCAAGGCCTGGCCTGGTTGATGCCTACCGTTGTTGCACTGGTTCTGGCCATTATCTGGGATCGTGCTGCAGGGCGTCAGGTCGCATCGAACGCCCATTAATCAACGGCAACAAACTGTTTAACCACGGGGCTTAAGGCCCCGTGGTTTTTTGTTTTTTTCGAGTTGAATGGCAAGATTTAAATGGAAAGCACTAACAAACTCAAACGTGGACTCAGCACCCGCCACATTCGCTTTATGGCGCTGGGATCCGCTATCGGTACCGGTCTTTTTTATGGCTCGGCAGATGCCATTAAAATGGCCGGTCCCAGCGTTCTGCTGGCCTACATCATCGGTGGCGTGGCCGCGTATATCATCATGCGCGCCCTCGGGGAGATGTCGGTTCACAATCCGTCTGCCAGTTCGTTCTCGCGCTATGCGCAAGAAAACTTAGGCCCGCTGGCGGGCTTCATCACCGGATGGACCTACTGCTTCGAAATTCTGATTGTGGCTATTGCCGACGTTACCGCCTTTGGCATCTACATGGGCGTCTGGTTCCCCGCGGTTCCGCACTGGATCTGGGTGCTGAGCGTGGTCCTGATCATCTGTGCCGTCAACCTGATGAGCGTGAAGGTGTTTGGTGAACTGGAGTTCTGGTTCTCCTTCTTCAAAGTTGCCACCATTATCATCATGATTATCGCGGGCTTTGGGATCATCATCTGGGGTATCGGCAACGGCGGTCAGCCAACGGGGATCCATAACCTCTGGAGCAACGGCGGCTTCTTCAGCAACGGCTGGCTCGGCATGGTGATGTCGCTGCAGATGGTCATGTTTGCCTACGGCGGGATCGAGATTATCGGCATTACCGCCGGGGAAGCAAAAGACCCGGAGAAATCCATTCCGCGCGCCATCAACTCAGTGCCAATGCGTATTCTGGTGTTCTATGTGGGGACGCTGTTCGTCATTATGTCCATCTACCCGTGGAACCAGGTGGGCACTAACGGCAGCCCGTTTGTGCTGACCTTCCAGCATATGGGCATCGCGTTTGCCGCCAGCATCCTGAACTTTGTGGTGCTGACCGCCTCGCTTTCGGCAATCAACAGTGACGTCTTTGGCGTGGGCCGCATGCTGCACGGAATGGCGGAGCAGGGCAGTGCGCCTAAGGTGTTTGCCAAAACCTCTCGTCGCGGCACGCCGTGGGTGACGGTAATGGTGATGACCGTAGCCCTGCTGCTGTCGGTCTACCTGAACTACATCATGCCGGAGAATGTGTTCCTGGTGATTGCGTCGCTGGCGACCTTCGCGACCGTGTGGGTGTGGATCATGATCCTGTTGTCGCAGATTGCGTTCCGTCGCCGTCTGTCACCGGAAGAGGCGAAAGCGCTGAAGTTCAAAGTGCCGGGTGGGGTGGTGACAACCGCTGTCGGTCTGGTCTTCCTGGTCTTTATCATCGCCCTGATTGGCTATCATCCGGATACCCGTATCTCCCTTTACGTGGGCTGCGCGTGGATCGTCCTGCTGCTGCTGGGCTGGATGTTTAAATGCCGCCGCGACCGTCAGCTGGCGCAGGCACAGTAATCGTCCCTCTCCCCGCAGAGGGACTGGAAGGAGGCATCCGCTCACCCGGATGCCTCCTCCCCCGTCCTCCTCCCTCAATAAACCTCGTCATGATGAGCTAACCTTAACCACCCTGTGGCAAGGTGACGTCAATTTCATCAAAGGGGATTCGTGATGTTAAACGCCTGGCACCTTCCGGTTGCCCCATTTGTTAAGCAAAACAAAGACAACCTTGTGATTACGCTCTGGCTGGCGGGGGAAAATCAGCCTGAACGCGTGACGCTACGCGCCGAAATTGATAACGAAGAGACCGCGCTGAAAATGCATAAGCAGCGCAGCCAGCCGCAGCCCGGGATCACGGCGTGGCGGGCAAACATCGATTTAACCCGTGGACAGCCGCGTCGTCGCTACAGTTTTAAACTGCTGTGGAATAACCGCCAGCTGTGGTTTACCCCGCAGGGGTTTAGCCGTTTTCCGCCGGCCCGGCTGGAGCAATTTGCCGTCGATTACCCGGACAATGGCCCGCAATGGGTTAACGATCAGGTGTTTTACCAGATTTTCCCGGACCGCTTTGCCCGCAGCGAAAAGCGCACTGCAGACCAGGACAAGGTTTATTACCACCACGCAGCAGGTCACGACATTATCCTCAAAGCATGGGATGAACCGCTGACCGCGCAGGCGGGTGGCTCGACGTTTTACGGCGGCGATCTCGACGGGATCAGCGAAAAACTCCCGTACCTGAAAAAACTGGGCGTGACGGCGCTGTACCTTAACCCGGTGTTTAAAGCGCCGAGCGTGCATAAATACGACACCGAAGATTATCGTCATGTTGATGAGCAGTTTGGCGGCGATGCCGCGCTGCTGCGCCTGCGACAGAACACTAAAAACGAAGGGATACGCCTGATTCTGGACGGCGTGTTCAACCACAGCGGGGATTCGCACGCGTGGTTTGACCGTCATAACCAGTCGATGAGCGGGGCATGCCATAACCCGGATTCGCCGCAGCGTGACTGGTACAGCTTTAATGAAGAGGGCTACGCGCTGGACTGGCTGGGCTACCCAAGCCTGCCGAAGCTGGATTTCCAGTCGCCTTCTCTGGTCAACGAAATCTACGGCGGTGAAGACAGCGTTGTCCGCCACTGGCTTAAGGCACCATGGAATATGGACGGCTGGCGTCTTGACGTGGTGCATATGCTGGGTGAAGCGGGCGGAGCGCGGAATAACCTTCAGCACGTTGCAGGTATCACCCGCTCAGCGAAAGCCGCGCAGCCGGAGGCCTTTGTCTTTGGCGAGCATTTTGGCGATGCACGCCAGTGGTTGCAAGCCGATGCAGAAGATTCGGCCATGAACTACCGCGGTTTTACCTTCCCGCTATGGGGATTTCTGGCGAACACCGATATCTCCTACGATCCGCAGCATATCGACGCCGAAACCTGTATGGCATGGATGGATAACTACCGCGCCAGCCTGTCGCATCAGCAGCAGTTGCGGATGTTTAACCAGCTGGACAGCCACGATACCGCACGTTTTAAATCCCTGCTTGGCAAGGATGTGGCGCGCCTGCCGCTGGCCGTTACCTGGCTCTTCACCTGGCCAGGCGTGCCGTGCATTTACTACGGTGATGAGGTGGGGCTGGAGGGGAACAACGATCCCTTCTGCCGCAAAACCTTCCCCTGGGATCCGGCGAAGCAGGACAAGGCGCTGCTCAGCCTGTACCAGCGTCTGGCTAAGCTTCGTAAACAGAACCAGGCGCTGCGTTACGGTGGCTGTCAGGTGGTGTATGCCCACGATAACGTGGTGGTGTTTGCCCGCGTCTACAACCAGCAACGCGTGCTGGTCGCCATCAACCGCGGAGAAGCCTGTGAAGTGGTGCTGGATGACTCTCCGTTGCTGCACGTGAAGGCGTGGCAACGCAAAGAGGGTAAAGGCACGATTCAGGAAGGCATTCTCTCCTTACCGGCCATTTCCGCCTCCGTCTGGTTCGGAAATTAATCGTCATCAGCAACCGGTTTATTTCCCGGTTGCTGAAAATTCCCCTAAGTTGTTCGGTTAATTTCAACAGAGGGGACAAATATCTTTACTATCCGCTCAATCAATTCTCGCTATACTCAAATTGCTTTATCAGTCAGGGCCCTTTCTCATATAGCACACCAAAACGTTGGCTTTTAACACATTGATTAAAAGGTACTTTTATGTCTATTCGTGAACTGATTGACCCGTCCAATTCCGTACTGATTTTTATCGATCACCAACCGCAAATGTCTTTTGGCGTGGCAAATATTGACCGTCAGTTATTAAAGAATAATACGGTGGCTCTGGCAAAAGCAGGCAAAATTTTTGATGTTCCGGTTATCTACACCTCTGTCGAAACAAAAAGCTTTAGCGGATACATCTGGCCAGAACTGCTGGCGGTTCACCCGGCGGTTAAACCGATTGAACGTACCTCTATGAACTCCTGGGAAGACGATGCGTTTGTTGCGGCAGTGAAAGCAACGGGCCGCAAGAAACTTATCATCTCAGCCCTGTGGACCGAAGTTTGCCTGACCTTCCCGGCGCTGATGGCTCTGGATGAAGGGTTTGAAGTTTATGTAGTGACCGATACTTCCGGCGGTACCTCCGTAGATGCCCATGAACGTGCGATTGACCGTATGGTTCAAGCGGGCGCGGTTCCTGTGACCTGGCAGCAGGTGCTGCTTGAGTATCAGCGCGACTGGTCTCGCAAAGGCACTTACGACGCGGTCATGGACCTGGTCCGTGAGCACAGCGGTGCTTATGGCATGGGCGTTGACTATGCCTACACCCTCGTTCACGGTGCGCCAGAACGCAAAGCGTAAACCTTCCAGGGCGGGGTTCTCCCGCCCATTAATGACCAGGAAACTATTATGGCGCACACATCGCATGTCACGCTGGTGATCACCCACACCTTGCTGCCGGGTCAGGCTGAGCGATACGAACAGTGGCTGGGTAAGATCATGCCCATCGCGGCGGAATTTCCGGGGCATCTTGGCGCGAACGTCATCCGCCCGACCGACGGACAACATCTGTGGACGGTGATAATCCGTTTCGACACCCTCGAACACCTCTCTGCATGGACCCAGTCCGATACCCGTAATGCGCTGGTAAAAGAGATTGAACCGCTGCTGGCGGAAGGCGATAAAACCGAAGTGCGTACCGAGGCGGCGTTTTGGTTTACCCCACCGGAGCCTCACGTGCGTAAGCCTAAACAGTGGAAACAGTTTCTCATTACCCTGCTGGTTATCTTCCCCAGTACCAACCTGGTGCCGCTGGTGACCGGTGCGTTGCTTCCTGGCCTGAAAGGTACGTTGTTGCTGCATCTGATTAACGATGCCTGTGTGGTCGCGCTGGTGGTCTGGCTGTGGATGCCCATCGTGACCCGTCTGTTTGCTGGATGGCTCAAAAAAGCCTGATTCGGCTGAAAGGAGTACGTTATGTCTCAAACTGCCACACTGATCTTAACCAAAGGTAAGATCCATACCCTCGATCGCGAAAACCCGCTCACGGAAGCGGTGGCTATTGCTAACGGCAAGATCCTGGCGACGGGTAACCACGATCGCATAATGAGCTATGCGACTCAGGGAACGCAGATTGTCGATCTGAAGGGGAGTACGGTGATCCCCGGGCTTAACGATTCGCACCTGCACCTGATCCGCGGCGGGCTGAACTACAACCTCGAGCTGCGCTGGGAAGGCGTACCGTCGCTGGCGGATGCGCTGAGGATGTTGAAAGATCAGGCCGATCGTACACCTTCACCTCAGTGGGTTCGGGTGGTGGGCGGCTGGAGTGAGTTTCAGTTCGCCGAACGTCGGATGCCGACCATCGAAGAGCTTAACGAGGCGGCACCGGATACGCCGGTGTTTGTCCTGCACCTCTACGATCGCGCCCTGCTTAACCGCGCCGCGTTGAAAGCTGTCGGCTACACCAAAGAGACGCCAAACCCGCCGGGCGGGGAGATTGTGCGTGATAACCACGGCAACCCGACCGGGCTGCTGATCGCTAAACCTAACGCGATGATCCTCTACGCCACGCTGGCAAAAGGACCGAAACTCCCCATTGAGCAGCAGGTTAACTCCACGCGCCAGTTTATGCGTGAGCTTAACCGTCTGGGGCTGACCAGCGCCATTGATGCCGGCGGCGGCTTCCAGAACTACCCGGAAGATTACGAGGTGATTGCCGAACTGCACGCCAAAGAGCAGATGACGGTGCGTATTGCCTACAACCTCTTCACCCAGCGCCCTAAACAGGAGCTGGAGGATTTTGAGCGCTGGACCGATATGCTCAAACCGGGGCAGGGCACAGACTTTTATCGTGCGAACGGGGCAGGAGAGATGCTGGTCTTCTCGGCGGCGGATTTTGAAGATTTCCTCCAGCCGCGCCCGGATCTGCCGCAAGGGATGGAAGACGAGCTGGAACGCGTGGTGCGCCACCTGGTGGAAAACCGCTGGCCGTTCCGGCTGCATGCCACCTATGACGAATCCATCAGCCGGATGCTGGATGTCTTTGAGAAGGTGAACCGTGAGATTCCGTTTAACGGCCTGCACTGGTTCTTTGACCATGCGGAGACCATTACCGAACGTAATATCGAGCGCGTCAAAGCGTTGGGGGGCGGTATTGCGGTGCAGCACCGTATGGCGTTCCAGGGCGAATATTTCGTCGACCGCTACGGCAAAGAGGCGGTAAAACACACGCCGCCGGTGGCGAAAATGCTGGAACTGGACGTGCCGGTTGGGTTAGGAACCGACGCAACCCGTGTGGCGAGCTATAACCCGTGGACGGCGCTCTACTGGCTGGTCTCCGGGCGAACCGTCGGCGGCCTGGCGATGTATGACGACAATAACCGCCTGCCGCGTGAGGTAGCGCTGGAGCTGTGGACCGCAGGCAGCGCGTGGTTTTCCAGCGAGCAGGGTAAAAAAGGCCGTCTGGTTGAAGGGCAGCTTGCGGATCTGGTGGTGCTGTCGAAAGATTACTTCAGCGTGACGGAAGAGGAGATCAAGGGCATTGAATCGGTGCTGACCGTTGTGGATGGCAAGGTCGTGTATGCAGCCGGTCATTTCAGTCCGCTGTCACCGCCGCCGATCCCGGTTGTGCCGTCGTGGTCACCGGTCGTGAAAGTCCCGGGGCATTACCGCTCTGCGCCGCCTGCAGCCAGCAAAGTGGGGGCGGTGGTACAGATGCACCAGTGCATTGGTAGCTGCGGGGTGCATGGCCATGCGCACGGCATTGCGCGGCAATCGGATATCCCGGTATCTGATGACCAGGCATTCTGGGGCGTGCTGGGGTGTTCGTGCTTCGCGTTTTAACGTGTGAAGAGTGAGATCGTACAAAACAAAAAGGCCCGCAGATGCGGGCCTTTTCCGTAAACCGTGCCGATTACAGGCTGGATACGTTCTCAGACAGGTATTTAGCAACGCCGTCCGGAGACGCGTTCATACCTTCTTTACCTTTTTCCCACTGAGCCGGGCACACTTCACCGTGCTCTTCGTGGAACTGCAGCGCGTCAACCATGCGCAGCATTTCGTCGATGTTACGACCCAGTGGCAGATCGTTAACAACCTGGTGACGAACGATGCCGTTTGCGTCGATCAGGAAAGAACCGCGCAGTGCAACGCCAGCGTCCGGATGTTCGATACCGTAAGCCTGCTGGATTTCGCGTTTGATGTCCGCAACCATTGCGTATTTCACCGCACCGATGCCGCCTTTGTCGACAGGGGTGTTACGCCATGCGTTGTGTACAAATTCAGAGTCGAAGGAGACGCCTACAACTTCTACGCCACGCTTCTGGAATTCTTCGTAACGTTTGTCGAATGCGATCAGCTCAGACGGGCAAACGAAAGTGAAGTCCATTGGCCAGAAGAACAGAACGGTCGCTTTACCGTTGGTGTGCTGTTTGAAGTTGAAGTTTTCAACGATTTCACCGTTGCCCAGAACTGCTGCAGCTGTAAAATCCGGAGCCGGACGAGTTACCAGAACCATGTGATTCTCCTGTAGATACTAAGGTTATTTGGAACGCAACGCCGCCCAGTATAGAGAGTGTTCATTGATAAGACAAAGAGGCGCTAACAATCGTTCAGCAAGCTTTCACCTATCAATGGCATTTCTGTTATAGCTGTTTGTTTTTCGCCTGGGTCATCATACGCGGGTAGAACTGCCAGAACCGCGTCTCCAGCGCCTCGTAGTGGGCATCCAGGTCATGCCAGGAGTCGCGTAGCGCGTCGAGTCGCGGTCGGCGACTCGCCATCCCGTTTAACACATTCTGTATAAAGTCCATCTCGCGATAGCGCTCAAGCCAGCGTTCTGACCAGAGATAGTTATTCAGATTCACAAAGCGCGGCGGCGAATCCGGCAAAATAATGGACACCTGCTGGTGGGCATAGCGCACGAACGCGTTTAGGGGCATCTCAGGAGAGAGTGTTTCCCAGTGCCGCGAGAGGAAATGGTCCCACATTACATCGAGCGTGATCGGTGCGACGCGCCGCGTTTCAGGGCGGAACCACGCTTTGGCTTCCTGGACTTCCGGCAGGTTATCGGTCAGTACGTCGATACGGCGATGCATAAAAATCCCGTCGACAACCTCTGCGGAGTACGCGTCGGCGGGATTACCGCGCACGAAATCGGCCAGCAGATTGCCGGAAAGAGAGCTGTCAGCGAGATGAGCAAGATGCAGGTGAGCGAGAAAATTCATGCGTTTTATTTGTCCAGGGGCGGCTAGTTGTTGCAGCAAAAGGGTGTGAGCACTAGACTATGCCGCCTGTTTTTAAGTCACGAGTATACGTCATGCGCGTCGCCGATTTCTCCTTTGAACTACCTGAATCCCAGATTGCTCACTACCCAATGCCTGAGCGCAGTAGCTGTCGTTTGCTGTCACTGGATGGGCCGACGGGCGAGCTGACGCACGGTACTTTCACCGATTTGCTCGACAAGCTCAACCCTGGCGATCTGCTGGTCTTTAACAATACCCGCGTGATCCCGGCGCGTCTGTTTGGCCGTAAAGCCAGCGGCGGCAAGATTGAAGTGCTGGTCGAACGTATGCTTGATGATAAACGTATTCTGGCACATATTCGCGCCTCTAAAGCGCCGAAGCCGGGTGCAGAGCTGCTGCTTGGCGATGATGAGAGCATCCGTGCAACCATGACCGCGCGTCACGATGCGCTGTTTGAGGTGGCGTTCAATGACGAGCGCACGGTGCTCGACATTCTGAATGCGATCGGCCATATGCCGCTGCCCCCTTACATCGAGCGCCCGGACGAAGAGGCTGACCGCGAGCTGTACCAGACCGTCTATAGCCAGAAACCTGGCGCGGTCGCCGCGCCGACGGCGGGTCTGCATTTTGATGAACCGCTGCTGGAAAAATTGCGCGCGAAAGGTATCGAGATGGCCTTCGTGACCCTGCATGTCGGTGCGGGTACGTTCCAGCCGGTGCGCGTGGACAGCATCGAAGACCACATCATGCACTCCGAATATGCCGAAGTGCCGCAAGAGGTGGTAGATGCTGTTCTGGCCGCCAAAGCACGCGGTAACCGCGTTGTGGCAGTGGGCACCACGTCGGTACGCTCCCTTGAGAGCGCCGCGCAGGCCGCCAAAAATGACCTGATTGAGCCTTTCTTTGGCGATACGCAGATCTTTATCTACCCGGGCTATCAGTACAACGTGATTGATGCCCTGGTAACCAACTTCCATCTGCCTGAATCAACGCTGATTATGCTGGTGTCCGCTTTTGCGGGTTATCAGCACACCATGGCGGCGTACAAGTCTGCGGTAGAACAAAAATATCGCTTTTTTAGCTACGGGGACGCGATGTTTATCACGTACAATCCGCAGGCTTTGAATGAGCGTGTCGGGGAATAAGTCCGCGGCACCGTTTTACAACGTTGGACTGTTTTTCTGACGTCGGAGAAAAAATGAAATTTGAACTCGATACCACCGATGGTCGCGCACGTCGCGGCCGCCTGGTGTTTGATCGCGGCGTGGTGGAAACCCCCGCGTTTATGCCTGTGGGCACCTACGGCACCGTAAAAGGGATGACGCCGGAAGAAGTGGAAGCCACTGGCGCACAGATTATCCTCGGCAATACCTTCCACCTGTGGCTGCGTCCTGGTCAGGAGATCATGAAGCTGCACGGCGATTTGCATGACTTCATGCAGTGGAAAGGCCCGATCCTGACCGACTCCGGTGGTTTCCAGGTCTTCAGCCTGGGCGACATCCGTAAGATCACCGAGCAGGGCGTACACTTCCGTAACCCGATCAACGGCGATCCGATTTTCCTCGATCCTGAAAAGTCTATGGAGATTCAGTACGATCTCGGCTCTGATATCGTGATGATTTTCGACGAATGTACGCCATACCCGGCCGACTGGGATTACGCGAAACGCTCCATGGAGATGTCGTTGCGCTGGGCGAAGCGTAGCCGTGACCGCTTTGACTCCCTGCAGAACAAAAATGCGCTGTTCGGTATTATCCAGGGCAGCGTTTACGAAGATTTACGCGATATCTCTGTTAAAGGTCTGGTAGAGATAGGTTTTGATGGCTACGCTGTCGGCGGTTTGGCTGTGGGTGAACCGAAGGAAGACATGCATCGCATTCTGGAACATGTCTGCCCACAAATCCCGGCAGATAAACCCCGTTACCTGATGGGTGTGGGTAAACCTGAGGACCTGGTTGAAGGTGTGCGCCGCGGCATTGATATGTTCGACTGCGTTATGCCAACCCGCAACGCGCGTAACGGTCATCTGTTTGTGACCGATGGCGTGGTGAAAATCCGTAACGCGAAGCATAAGAGTGACACCAGCCCGCTCGATTCCGAGTGCGATTGCTACACCTGTCGCAATTATTCTCGCGCGTACCTGCATCATCTTGATCGTTGCAATGAGATTTTGGGCGCGCGTCTCAATACCATTCATAATCTTCGTTATTATCAGCGCTTAATGGCTGGTTTACGCAAGGCTATTGAAGAGGGTAAATTAGAGAGCTTCGTGACCGATTTTTACCAACGTCAGGGTCGAACCGTTCCACCTTTGAACGTTGATTAATTTTAATAATGAGGGAATTTGAATGAGCTTTTTTATTTCTGATGCGGTAGCGGCAACAGGTGCTCCGGCGCAGGGCAGCCCGATGTCTCTGATTCTGATGCTGGTTGTGTTCGGTCTGATCTTCTACTTCATGATCCTGCGCCCACAGCAGAAGCGTACCAAAGAGCACAAAAAGCTGATGGACTCCATTGCCAAAGGTGATGAAGTGCTGACCAACGGTGGTCTGGTCGGTCGCGTAACCAAAGTGGCTGAAAGTGGCTACATTGCTATTGCCCTGAACGACACCACTGAAGTGGTTATCAAACGTGACTTCGTAGCTGCCGTTCTGCCGAAAGGCACCATGAAGGCGCTGTAATCCCAACTTTTCCCAAAGGGAACTGCCGTGTTAAACCGTTATCCTTTGTGGAAGTACATCATGCTGGTCGCCGTGATTCTCGTCGGCCTGCTGTACGCGCTTCCCAACCTGTATGGTGAGGATCCGGCTGTTCAAATCACTGGCGCGCGCGGTGTCGCCGCCAGTGAGCAAACGCTGATCCAGGTCCAGAAATCGTTACAAGAAGAAAAAATTACCGCTAAGTCTGTGGCTCTGGAAGAGGGCGCAATTCTTGCTCGCTTCGACACCACCGACACGCAGCTCCGCGCTCGCGAAGTGCTGATGGGCGTGCTGGGTGATAAATACGTCGTGGCGCTTAACCTTGCTCCTGCAACCCCGCGTTGGCTGGCTGCGTTGAATGCAGAGCCAATGAAACTCGGTCTTGACCTGCGTGGCGGTGTTCACTTCCTGATGGAAGTGGATATGGATACCGCGCTCGGCAAACTGCAGGAACAAAACATCGACAGCCTGCGCAGCGATCTGCGCGAAAAAGGCATCGCTTACACTACCGTTCGTAAAGAAGATAACTACGGTATGAGCATCACGTTCCGCGACAGCGCGGCGCGCGATCAGGCTGTAGATTACCTGACTCAACGTCACCGTGACCTCGTGATCACCTCTCAGGGCAGCAACCAGCTGCGCGCGGTGATGACCGATGCTCGCCTGAAAGAAGCCCGTGAATACGCCGTTCAGCAGAACATCAATATTCTGCGTAACCGTGTAAACCAGCTGGGTGTTGCTGAGCCACTGGTACAGCGTCAGGGTGCTGACCGTATCGTGGTGGAACTCCCGGGGATTCAGGACACGGCACGTGCGAAAGAGATTCTGGGGGCAACTGCCACGCTGGAATTCCGTCTGGTTAACTCCAACGTCGATCAGTCCGCTGCTGCCGCAGGCCGTATTCCGGGCGATTCGGAAGTGAAACAGACCCGCGAAGGTCAGCCAGTTGTGCTGTACAAACGCGTGATCCTGACCGGTGACCACATCACCGACTCCACATCCAGCCAGGACGAATACAACCAGCCGCAGGTTAACATCTCGCTGGATAGCGCGGGTGGTAACATCATGTCTAACTTCACCAAGGACAACATCGGTAAACCGATGGCGACCCTGTTCGTGGAGTACAAAGACAGCGGTAAGAAAGATGCAAACGGCCGCGCGGTGCTGGTGAAAGAGGAAGAGGTGATTAACATCGCCAACATCCAGTCTCGTCTGGGTAACAGCTTCCGCATTACTGGTATCAACAACCCGAACGAAGCGCGTCAGCTTTCACTGCTGCTGCGTGCCGGTGCGCTGATTGCACCGATTCAGATTGTTGAAGAACGTACCATTGGTCCAACGCTGGGGATGCAAAACATCAAGCAGGGTCTGGAAGCGTGTCTGGCCGGTCTGGTGGTCTCCATCCTCTTCATGATCTTCTTCTATAAGAAGTTTGGTCTGATTGCGACAAGCGCACTGGTTGCGAACCTGGTGCTGATTATCGGCATCATGTCTCTGCTGCCGGGGGCGACGCTGACCATGCCGGGGATTGCCGGTATCGTCTTAACCCTTGCGGTGGCGGTCGACGCCAACGTACTGATAAACGAACGTATCAAAGAAGAGTTAAGCAACGGTCGCTCTGTTCAGCAGGCGATTGACGAAGGCTACAAAGGGGCATTCAGCTCCATCTTCGATGCGAACGTAACAACACTGATTAAGGTTCTTATCCTGTATGCAGTGGGGACTGGCGCTATCAAAGGCTTTGCGATCACCACCGGTATCGGTGTTGCAACGTCAATGTTTACCGCTATTGTCGGCACCCGTGCCATCGTGAACCTGCTGTATGGCGGCAAGCGCGTCAAAAAGCTGTCTATCTGAGGAGTGCGTTGTGGCACAGGAATATACTGTTGAACAATTGAACCACGGCCGTAAAGTCTGGGACTTTATGCGCTGGGACTACTGGGCTTTCGGCATTTCAGGTTTACTGCTGATCCTCTCCCTTATCGTGATGGGCGTGAAAGGCTTTAACTGGGGTCTTGATTTCACCGGTGGTACGGTAATTGAGATCTCCCTGGAAAAACCGGTCGATATGGACCAGATGCGCCAGTCTCTGCAGAAAGCGGGCTTTGAAGAGCCGTTGCTGCAGAACTTCGGCAGCAGCCGTGACATTATGGTACGTATGCCGCCGGTGCACGATGCGAATGGCAGCCAGGAGCTGGGCAGCAAGGTTGTTAACGTGGTTAACGAAACAACCAACCAGCATGCGACGGTTAAGCGTATCGAGTTCGTCGGGCCAAGCGTAGGTGCTGACCTGGCGCAAACCGGTGCGATGGCGCTGCTGGTGGCTCTGATCTCCATTCTGGTGTACGTCGGTTTCCGCTTTGAGTGGCGACTGGCGGCGGGTGTGGTTATCGCCCTGGCGCACGACGTGGTGATCACCATGGGCATACTGTCTCTGTTCCACATTGAGATTGACCTGACAATCGTGGCATCCCTGATGTCCGTTATCGGTTACTCACTGAACGACAGTATCGTGGTATCTGACCGTATTCGTGAAAACTTCCGTAAGATCCGTCGCGGTACGCCGTACGAAATCTTTAACGTGTCGTTGACCCAGACGCTGCACCGTACGTTGATCACATCCGGAACCACCTTGATGGTGATCCTGATGCTGTTCCTCTTCGGTGGCCCGGTACTGGAAGGCTTCTCGCTGACCATGCTGATCGGTGTCTCTATCGGTACGGCTTCGTCTATCTACGTTGCCTCCGCACTGGCACTGAAACTTGGCATGAAGCGCGAGCACCTGCTCCAGCAGAAAGTCGAGAAAGAAGGGGCGGACCAGCCGTCTATTCTGCCGTAAGACGACGTGTCGTTCGTTCCTGAAATCCCGGTCTGTTGACCGGGATTTTTTTTATCTGCTCCTGCCAAACACTCCTGACAGTATGCTGTCAGGAGCCCTGTCGTAGACTCTTTTCGAACCCAAACAACAGGCAGGAGGATGTATGAAAAGTGTGATTAACTGGTTTGAAATTCCGGTCGCCGATATGGATCGCGCTATCAAATTTTATGAGCCCGTGATGCAGGTACAGCTGAGACGAGAGAAAATGGATGTGGCTGAGCTAGCCGTTTTCCCGCATGACGATCCGGCCACCGGCGGCGCGCTGGCAAAATTTGAGGGCATTACACCGTCCGTACAGGGCGCTATTATTTACCTGCATACTGACAACCTGGCGGCAACGCTCGATCGCATCGCGTCTGCGGGTGGCGAGTGCGTGTTTGGCCCGCTGGAATTGCCGCGTGGCATTGGCACCATAGCCTTGTTTACCGACAGCGAAGGTAATCGCGTCGGCCTCCATCAACCTGCCTGAGAGCTGAATACGATATGACCCGACGCGCTGACCGTTTGTTTCAGATTGTGCAGATCCTGAGAGGCAGGCGTCTGACAACGGCAGCGCATCTGGCGGACAGGTTGAGCGTATCGGAACGGACCGTATACCGTGATATCCGCGACCTGTCGCTTTCCGGCGTGCCGGTGGAAGGGGAGGCGGGAAGCGGCTATCGGCTGATGTCGGGTTTTGACTTACCTCCGCTGATGCTGACGAATAAAGAATCTGAAGCGTTGATGGTCGCCATCCGTCTGCTGAAAACCTGGGGCGGCGACTCGCTCTCGCGTGAGCTTGAGTCGGCGCAGGAGAAGGTACTGGCGATCCTGCCCGAGGAGAGCCGACGTAAGGCGGAGCAGACGCGGATATATGCGCCGGATATTGCGCTTCAGCCGCATTCGCGTAGCGACTTTGATGTTATTCATCAGGCTATTTCTGCCCAGTGCGTACTGGCGCTGCATTATCGTGATGAAGCCGGGCATCTGACGTGGCGCGACATTCAGCCGCTGGGGCTGTTCTTTTGGGGAGAACACTGGCTGCTGGCCGCGTGGTGTGAACGGCGTGATGACTACCGTTGCTTCCGGCTCGACAGGTGTCTGAATATTACGCTCACGCAGAGGCGTTTTAGCGAAAGCGCGGAGCGATCGCTGGCGGATTTTCTGCGCAAGGTGAAGCAATAAAAAAGCCAGCATATCAGCTGGCTTTGTCCGTTTTTGCCTTCTTTCACATCAGAAGTTGTAACCGACAACCAGGTAACCACCCCAGCCGGTAGAACGTACGCTGAAGTCGCCATTGCCGAAGTTCAGGCTTGCGTCATCGTTCCACTGACCGCCGTTATGCCAGTAACGCGCAACAACGGAGTAGTGCCAGTGATCGTAGTTCAGCGCCAGGATGTGGCTGGAGGCGATGGAGTCGTTGGTACGCGCTTTCTTACCGTTCAGGTCACGGAAGTCGTTGTCGCCCAGGTCTGAACCCCAGTCAAAGTTGGTGAAACCGATATAGCTCAGGTTACCGCCCCACAGCTGGGTAATTGGCACAAAGTATTTCACTTTGAAGCGGTAGCCATCCCACTCGTTTTCGTTCGCGGCACCGTAGTTCTGCCACTGGTATTTCGCATAGACGTTCAGGGACAGGCTCATTGGCAGACCGGTGTCGATGTCGGTACCCAGACCCATATACCAGGTGCTCTGACGACCGGACGCGTTACGGCCCATGTCGTAGATGTAGTTGTTCGCGAAGTACCACTCTTTGAATGGACCAAACGCCAGGCTGGTGCCCGTCAGCTTATCAATGGAGAAGCGGGGTTCGATCTCCATGAACAGGGGGGAACCGTGGTTCCAGATCCCTTTCGCATCGGTGTTACCGCCGAAGAAGACCGGTGCATCCATATAGCCGTAGAAATCGAACCAGTCTTTCTTGGCGAAGGCTTCGTACTCCAGGTAGGTATCGTTGCGGATCTGTGGTCCGAAACGGGTGTGATAGCTGCCGACCACGTTAACGCTCTGGTGCCACCAGTCGGAGAGGTATTGTGGTTTATCGTTTTCCGCTGCGTTAACAGTGAAAGTGGAGGAGAGTGCCAGCACGGCGCCAGCCGCGAGTAATGTTTTTTTCATAATCATGCCACTGATTGAAATTCCCTTCCGGGAGTGAAAAATGCGCGAATTGCGTTTCTAAATATTTCGTGTTTCTGCGGAGCCTATTATAGGAATCCTTGCTCACAAAAATATGTGTTGTTTCACATATCTCTCACACGCGTAATCGATTGCGTTCACGTTTGCGTACTTTAAACGGCGGGGATTGTAGCGGCAATGATTTCTGTTGCCAATCTTTGCGGATTGTAAATGTTAGCGGAGTGACATTGCACTCCGCTGAAAGGGGATTACTGCGCGGCGGGCTGGATATCGTGAATGCGGATGAAACCTAACTGATCCGGCGTAAGTCCGTTCAGCTGGATCGGAATGTCAACATCGCTCGGGGCCAGCACGCTGGCGGGTGCGGTGAACAGCTGGCTCTTCACGTTCACTTCCTGATAGTTCTCTGTGGTGCCCTGAATCTGCCCCCACTCGACGGTGCCGCTAAAGGCTGGCAGAGGATCGTTGGATTCCCCCTGAATGCGTAATGTTGCGCGAGTACCATCCGCATTGGCCGCCACGTTTACCAGCGACATTTTCAGCGTGCCAATCTGGCTGTTAAGGCGCGCCGGGGTGTTAGACCCGGGCAGTAGATAAACCCCACTGCTGGATTTGGCATTCAGCGCGTTTTGCTGGGTGATCTTCACGGTTTCTTTGTTCAGTTTGTCCATCGTGGTATTGAGCGTATTCACGCTTTGTTTCATTTGACGGACTTCGGTTTGCTGTGCACAGGCGCTAAGGGTAAACAGACTCCCCACCAGCAATATTTTCAGGTAACGTCTTGTCATTGCGTTTATTTCCTTGAAATAACGGATCTCCGTAATGGTAGCCAGCATCGCATCAACAGGCATAGATCCTTTGTCTCAAAAAGCTCTTCCTTTGTTGTCAGGCCAGATCAGGGTAAAATGAAAATCAGTTAACCACATAACAGGGATACCGTATGCATTGCCCATTCTGCTCCGCTGTGGATACCAAAGTTATCGACTCTCGCCTTGTGGGCGAAGGGTCTTCCGTACGCCGCCGCCGGCAATGTCTGGTGTGCAACGAGCGTTTCACGACCTTTGAGGTTGCAGAGCTGGTAATGCCGCGCGTGGTAAAAAGTAACGACGTGCGTGAGCCGTTTAACGAAGAGAAACTGCGCAGCGGGATGCTCAAGGCGCTGGAAAAACGCCCTGTCAGTGCAGATGACGTCGAAATGGCGTTAAACCACATAAAATCTTACCTTCGTGGTTTGGGTGAGCGCGAGGTGCCAAGCAAGATGATTGGCAACCTGGTGATGGAGCAACTGAAAAAGCTCGATAAGGTCGCCTATATCCGCTTCGCCTCTGTGTACCGCAGTTTCGAAGATATCAAAGAGTTTGGCGAAGAGATCGCCCGCTTACAGGATTAAGCTCATGCAGGATGAGATTTACATGGCGCGAGCCATGAAGCTGGCGCAGCGCGGTCGTTTTACCACCCATCCCAACCCTAACGTCGGGTGCGTCATTGTCAACGATGGCGAGATCGTGGGCGAAGGGTTTCACTACCGTGCCGGTGAGCCCCATGCCGAAGTTCATGCCCTGCGTATGGCCGGCGAAAAGGCGCGCGGTGCAACGGCCTACGTGACGCTGGAACCCTGCAGCCACCACGGCCGTACCCCGCCGTGCTGCGAAGCACTGATTGCGGCGGGTGTCGCGCGCGTTGTCGCGGCGATGCAGGATCCCAATCCGCAGGTTGCCGGACGTGGCCTGTATCGACTGCAGCAGGAAGGAGTTGATGTCAGTCACGGTCTGATGATGCAGGATGCAGAAGCGATCAACAAAGGCTTCCTGAAGCGCATGCGCACCGGGTTCCCGTACATTCAGCTTAAGCTTGGGGCCTCACTGGATGGTCGTACGGCGATGGCGAACGGCGAGAGCCAGTGGATCACCTCTGCGCAGGCAAGGCGCGATGTGCAACGTCTGCGCGCGCAAAGCCATGCTATCCTCACCAGCAGTGAAACGGTTCTGGCTGATAATCCTGCCATGACCGTGCGCTGGGATGAACTGAATGCCGATACCCAGGCGTGCTACCCGCAGGAAAACCTGCGTCAGCCGCTGCGTATTGTCATCGATAGCCAGAATCGCATCACGCCTGCGCACCGCATCGTGCAACAGCCGGGCGAAACCTGGATTGCACGCACGCAGGACGATGCGCGTGAATGGCCGCAAGGCGTACGCAGCATCATGGTGCCAGAGCATAACGGGCACCTCGACTTAGTGGTGCTGATGATGCTGCTTGGTAAGCAACAGGTGAACAGTATCTGGGTAGAAGCGGGGCCGACGCTGGCCGGCGCGCTGCTGCAGGCCGGGCTGGTGGATGAGCTGATTGTCTACGTAGCACCTAAACTGTTGGGTAACGATGCGCGTGGTCTGTTTGTGCTGCCGGGTCTTGAAAAACTTGGCGATGCACCACAACTCAAATTTAGCGAGATTCGTCCGGTGGGCCCGGATGTCTGCCTCTATTTAACGCCAGCGTAATTGCTCCTGAAATAGGGAAGCAGTGCGCAAAGTATTATGATAAAATCCGCCCCCCTGCGGGGCCAAATGAACCCGTAAAGGAAGAGTATGAACATTATTGAAGCTGCTGTAGCTACCCCGGACGCTCGCGTCGCCATCACCATTGCGCGTTTCAACAACTTCATCAACGACAGCCTGCTGGAAGGTGCCATTGACGCCCTGAAACGTATCGGCCAGGTTAAAGATGACAACATTACCGTTGTTTGGGTTCCAGGTGCTTATGAACTGCCACTGGCAGCGGGCGCGCTGGCGAAAACCGGTAAATACGACGCGGTGATTGCGCTGGGTACCGTTATTCGTGGCGGCACTGCACACTTCGAATACGTTGCAGGCGGTGCAAGCAATGGTCTGGCACACGTTGCGCAGGATGCAGAAATTCCTGTCGCGTTTGGCGTGCTGACTACCGAAAGTATTGAACAAGCCATTGAGCGCGCTGGTACCAAAGCCGGTAACAAAGGTGCAGAAGCTGCACTGACCGCGCTTGAAATGATCAATGTGTTGAAAGCCATTAAGGCCTGATTTTTTTGTAAGGGGAATTCCGTGAAACCTGCTGCTCGTCGCCGCGCCCGTGAATGTGCCGTCCAGGCACTTTACTCCTGGCAGTTGTCCCAGAACGACATCGCTGATGTTGAATACCAGTTCCTGTCAGAACAGGACGTGAAAGACGTTGACGTTCTGTACTTCCGTGAACTGCTGTCGGGAGTGGCGACTAATAGCGCGTATCTCGATGGTCTGATGAAGCCATACCTGTCCCGTCTGCTCGAAGAGCTGGGTCAGGTTGAGAAAGCAGTGTTGCGTATCGCGCTGTTTGAGTTGTCTAAACGTGATGATGTGCCGTACAAAGTGGCCATCAACGAAGCGATCGAACTGGCGAAAACCTTCGGCGCTGAAGACAGCCATAAATTTGTAAACGGCGTGCTGGATAAAGCCGCACCTGCGATCCGTCCCCACAAAAAGTGATCCGCAAACCGGAGTTTTGCATTGCCTGCCGGGCAGTGCGGCTCCGGTTTTTTTATTTAATTTGCTGAGGCATAACGTATGGCATGCGGCGAATTCTCCCTGATTGCCCGTTATTTCGACCGTGTCAGAACCTCTCGTCTTGATGTTGAAACCGGCATTGGTGATGACTGCGCACTTCTCAATATTCCCGAAAAACAGACGCTGGCAATCAGCACCGACACCTTAGTGTGCGGACGTCATTTTTTACCTGATATCGATCCCGCCGATCTGGCGTATAAAGCGCTGGCGGTCAACGTAAGCGACTTAGCGGCCATGGGCGCCGATCCCGCGTGGCTGACGCTGGCGTTGACGCTGCCCGAGGTGGACGAAGACTGGCTTGAAGCCTTTAGCGATGCGCTGTTTGATCAGCTCAACTACTACGATATGCAGCTGATTGGCGGTGACACCACTGCCGGGCCGCTGTCGATGACGCTTGCGATCCACGGCTATGTCCCGCTGGGCCGGGCGCTGAAACGCTCGGGCGCAAAGCCGGGTGACTGGATCTACGTGACCGGCACGCCGGGCGACAGCGCCGCAGGGCTGGCAATCCTCCAGGATCGCTTACGCGTCAAGGATGCCGACGATGCGGCATATCTGGTGAAACGCCATCTGCGCCCAACGCCGCGTATTTTGCACGGCCAGGCGCTGCGCGAGCGGGCAAGCTCGGCTATCGATCTCTCTGACGGGCTTATCTCCGATCTCGGCCATATTCTGAAGGCCAGCGGTGTGGGCGCGCGCGTAGATCTGGATCTGTTCCCGCTGTCAGAGCCATTGCTTCGCCATGTGGAACCCGAGCAGGCTCTGCGCTGGGCGCTCTCCGGCGGCGAAGATTATGAGCTGTGCTTTACCGTACCGGAGCTGAACCGGGGAACGCTGGACGTGGCGCTAGCTCACCTTGGGGCGAAGTTTACCTGTATCGGACAGATTATGCCGGAAAGTGAAGGGCTGAAATTTGTGCGTGATGGCGCGCCGGTTACGCTTGACTGGAAGGGTTACGACCACTTTGCGTGATTCGTCGGCCGGGTAGCGCTGCGCTTACCCGGCCGAGGGATTTTGTTCCCTCTCCTTTTGGGAGAGGGGCAGGGCGTGGGCTTACTTAAACCCTACCACCGGATGCTGCTGGTACGGCGTTTCCAGCTCGGCGACTTGCTCAGGCGTCAGCGTTAAATCAACGGCACTCAACAACTCATCCAGCTGTTCTTCCCGCGATGTACCGATAATCGGTGCCGCGACTCCGCGTTTGCTCAGCAACCACGCCAGCGCTACCTGCGCACGCGTGGCACCGGTATCATCGGCAATCCCCGCTAAACGTTCGGCGATCAACGCATCGCTGGCTTCCGTACCTTCGTACAAGGTTTTACCGAACGCATCCGACACCGAGCGGGCAGTGGTCTCTCCCCAAGGTCGGGTGAGGCGTCCGCGCGCCAGGGGGCTCCATGGGATCACCGCTACACCTTCCTGATAGCAGAGCGGCAGCATCTCGCGCTCTTCTTCGCGATAGATAAGGTTGTAGTGATCCTGCATGGTGACAAACCGTGCCCAGCCGTGCTGCGCCTGAAGGTCAAGCGCTGAGGCAAACTGCGAAGCGTGCATAGACGATGCGCCGATGTAACGTGCCTTCCCGGCCTTAACCACATCGTTAAGGGCTTCCAGCGTCTCTTCAATCGGCGTGTTGTAATCCCAGCGGTGGATCTGCAGCAGGTCGACATAATCCATATTCAGGCGCCGGAGGCTGTCATCAATGGATCGCAGGATTTGCGCACGGGAAAGGCCTTCAGGCAAATCACCCACCTGGTGATATACCTTGGTGGCGACGACCACATCGTCACGGCGGGCAAAATCGCGCAGGGCGCGGCCGACAATCTCTTCGCTGCTGCCGTCGGAGTAACTGTTGGCAGTATCAAAAAAGTTAATCCCGCCGTCGAGTGCGCGTTTGATGATAAGGCGGCTGCTCTCTTCCGGCAGCGTCCAGGCGTGATTTCCCCGGTCTGGCTCGCCAAAGGTCATGCATCCCAGGCAAAGTCGGGAAACCTGAAGGTCTGTTTTTCCTAATGTCGTGTATTGCATGGTTCCGCTCCTGCTTTTTTAAACAATACGTTTAAGCATAGCAGGAGCGGAAAAGGGGAGGGATCAGGCCAGCCAGGAACGGATTTTCGACTCAATGCCGGCCGCATCCAGGCCAATCGCCGCACGGGCTTCGTCCTGGGTGCCTTGCGGAATGAAATGATCCGGCAGACCAAGGTTCAGTACCGGCACGGCTTTACGGTTAGCCATCAGCACTTCGTTTACGCCGCTGCCCGCGCCACCCATGATGGCGTTTTCTTCCAGCGTGACCAGCACGTCATGAGATTCCGCCATGCTCAGGATCAGGGCCTCGTCGAGCGGCTTCACAAAGCGCATATCCACGAGGGTCGCATTCAGCGTTTCAGCCACTTTCGCGGCCTCCGGCATCAGCGTACCAAAGTTCAGGATCGCCACTTTCTCACCGCGACGCTTCACCAGACCTTTACCTATCGGCAGTTTTTCCAGCGGCTGCAGTTCAACGCCGACGGCATTGCCGCGCGGGTAGCGCACCGCACTAGGGCCATCCTGATAGTGGTAGCCGGTAAACAGCATCTGACGACATTCGTTCTCATCGCTTGGCGTCATGATGACCATATCCGGGACGCAGCGCAGGAACGACAGGTCAAATGCCCCCTGGTGCGTCTGGCCGTCAGCACCCACAATGCCTGCGCGGTCGATAGCAAACAGGACCGGCAGCTTCTGGATGGCAACGTCATGGATCACCTGGTCGTAGGCGCGTTGCAGGAAGGTGGAATAAATGGCGACAACCGGGTTATAACCGCCAATCGCCAGGCCTGCCGCGAAGGTCACCGCGTGCTGCTCGGCAATGGCAACGTCAAAATACTGGTCCGGGTATTTTTTGGAGAACTCCACCATGCCAGAACCTTCACGCATGGCCGGGGTGATCGCCATGAGCTTATTGTCTTTAGCGGCGGTTTCACACAGCCAGTCGCCAAAGATTTTTGAATAGCTCGGCATGCCACCGCTGCTTTTGGGCAGGCAACCGCTGCTCGGGTCGAATTTCGGTACCGCGTGGAAGGTGATGGGATCTTTTTCCGCCGGTTCGTATCCACGGCCTTTTTTGGTCATGATATGCAGGAACTGTGGGCCTTTCAGGTCACGCATGTTTTTCAGCGTGGTGACAAGCCCCAGAACGTCATGCCCGTCCACCGGACCAATATAATTAAAGCCCAGCTCTTCAAACAGCGTACCCGGCACGACCATGCCTTTGATGTGTTCTTCGGTGCGTTTAAGCAGTTCTTTGATTGGCGGTACGCCGGAGAAGACTTTTTTTCCGCCTTCGCGCAGCGAGGAGTAAAGCTTGCCGGAGAGCAACTGCGCCAGATGGTTGTTCAGCGCGCCCACGTTTTCGGAAATCGACATTTCGTTATCATTAAGGATAACCAGCATGTCTGGCTTGATATCGCCCGCGTGGTTCATGGCCTCAAAGGCCATTCCGGCAGTGATCGCCCCGTCGCCAATGACGCAGACGGTACGACGCTGTTTATTCTCTTTTTCGGCTGCCACCGCAATACCGATACCCGCAGAGATTGAGGTGGAGGAGTGCCCAACGCTTAATACGTCGTACTCGCTCTCGCCACGCCATGGGAACGGATGCAGGCCGCCTTTCTGACGAATGGTGCCAATTTTATCGCGACGTCCGGTCAGAATTTTATGCGGATAGGCCTGGTGGCCGACATCCCAGATGAGCTGATCGAACGGCGTGTTATAGACATAATGCAGCGCCACGGTCAGCTCTACCGTGCCAAGCCCGGAGGCGAAATGGCCGCTGGAGCGGCTTACGCTGTCGAGCAGGTAGCGACGCAGCTCATCGCACAGCTTCGGCAGGCTCTCTTTCGGCAACAGGCGTAACTCCTGGGTGGAGTCAACTAACGCCAGTGTCGGGTATTTGGCAATATCAAAACTCATCAAAGGCTCATCGAGATAGTGTGTTTATTTATCACGCTGGATTATATAGTCCGCTAGCGCTTCCAGTGCCGAAGTATCCAGTGATTGCGCGGCCAGTTGATTCAGCGACTGGCGGGCATCCTCTATCAGATCCCGGGCTTTACGTTGGGCTTGCTCAAGACCCAGCAGGGCGGGGTAGGTACTTTTGCCAAGCTGCTGATCCGCACCCTGACGTTTACCCAATGTTGCAGTATCGCCCACCACATCCAGAATGTCATCCTGAACCTGGAATGCCAGACCGATACTTTCTGCGTATCTGTCCAGTATCGGCAGGGCTTTGCGCCCCTGTTCACCCGCGCTCAGGGCGCCCAGACGAACGGCTGCACGAATCAATGCGCCCGTTTTATGGCGATGAATACGCTCCAGCTGTTCCAGATTAACCTGACGTCCTTCCGCTTCCAGATCCAGTGCCTGACCGCCACACATACCGGCGACGCCGCTGGCCATTGCCAGTTCAGAGATCATCGACAGACGGTCACGGTCGGCCACTTCGGCCATCGGCGCATCGCTCAGAATCGAGAACGCCAGGGTTTGCAGGGCATCCCCCGCCAGAATGGCATTCGCTTCGCCAAACTTGATGTGGCAGGTAGGCTGGCCACGACGTAGATCGTCGTCGTCCATGGCCGGCAAATCATCATGGATCAGCGAGTAGGCATGGATGCACTCAACGGCGGCTGCCGGGGCATCCAGCGTGTTAGCGCTGATACCAAACATATTGCCCGTGGCGTAGACCAGAAACGGACGCAGGCGCTTTCCACCCAAGAGTGCGCCATAGTGCATGGCTTCAACCAGTGGAGTGTTCTGAAAAGGCTGTGGCTCAATAAAACGGCGCAGCGCATCGTTGGCACGCGCGACGCATGCCTGAAGCTCGTTGGCGAAATCCATTTACTCGGCGTCCGGTGTGAATGGCGTAGTTTTAGCGTCTTCGCTGTCGGACAGCAGGATCTGCACGCGCTGCTCGGCCTGCTGCAGTTTGACCTGCCCCTGGCGCGCCAGCTGCACGCCGCGCTCGAATTCATTGAGCGCCTCTTCCAGCGGTAAATCGCCGCTCTCAAGGCGGGTGACAATCTGCTCCAGCTCACTCAGCGCAGTTTCAAAACTGGCCGGTGCGTCGTTCTTCTTCGGCATAGTGAATTGACTCTTATATTCTCAGCCCCGACATGGTAACGGACTCGGGGCAATTATCAAATAACGCGCAATGTGCACAGGAGCGGCGTGAAGATGATATACTTGCGCGCCTGGATGCAGCCACGGGTGTGGGCTGCTATACACGTCATCCTTCAGGTTGTCTCTGTTTGGGCTACGTTGCGCCTTTCCGTTACTTACTCGCGTAAGCTTGCGGGGGGCTGTGACTCGCCGCGTTGATGCCACCTGAATGATTTTGTGTATATTTCATTTTCCATTACAAGCCTTAAGCTTGCCTAAGAAACATTGCCGCCATGAAGTTTATCATTAAATTGTTCCCTGAAATCACCATCAAAAGCCAATCTGTGCGTTTGCGCTTTATTAAAATTCTCACCGGGAACATTCGTAACGTATTAAAACACTACGACGAAACGCTCGCCGTGGTGCGTCACTGGGACCACGTTGAGGTTCGCGCGAAAGATGAAAACAAACGTCAGGATATTCGCGACGCGCTGACCCGTATTCCGGGCATTCACCATATTCTGGAAGTGGAAGACGTTCCTTACACCTCCCTGCATGACATTTTTGAAAAAGCGCTGGTGCAGTACCGCGATCAGATTGAAGGCAAAACCTTCTGCGTGCGCGTGAAGCGTCGTGGTAAGCATGAGTTTAGCTCCATTGAAGTGGAGCGCTATGTGGGTGGCGGCCTCAATCAGCACGTTGAGAGCGCCCGCGTGCGCCTGACTAACCCGGACGTGACCGTTAACCTGGAGATCGAAAACGATCGCCTGCTGCTGGTGAAAGGCCGTTATGAAGGTATCGGCGGTTTCCCAATCGGCACGCAGGAAGATGTCCTGTCGCTGATCTCCGGCGGTTTCGACTCCGGTGTTTCCAGCTATATGCTGATGCGCCGCGGCTGCCGCGTACACTACTGCTTCTTTAACCTGGGCGGTGCGGCGCATGAAATCGGCGTACGTCAGGTTGCGCACTATCTGTGGAACCGCTTCGGCAGCTCCCACCGCGTGCGTTTTGTGGCGATCAACTTTGAGCCAGTGGTCGGCGAAATCCTTGAAAAAGTGGACGACGGTCAGATGGGCGTGGTGCTGAAACGCATGATGGTGCGTGCAGCGTCCAAAGTGGCGGAGCGGTACGGCGTGCAGGCGCTGGTCACCGGTGAAGCGCTGGGCCAGGTCTCCAGCCAGACCCTGACCAACCTGCGTCTTATCGACAACGTATCGGATACCCTGATCCTGCGTCCGCTGATCTCCTACGATAAAGAGCACATCATCGATCTGGCGCGCAAAATCGGTACCGAAGATTTTGCCCGCACCATGCCGGAATACTGCGGTGTGATCTCAAAAAGCCCGACCGTCAAAGCGGTGAAGGCGAAAATCGAAGCCGAAGAAGAAAACTTCGATTTCGGCATTCTGGAGAAGGTGGTGGCGGAAGCGACCAACATCGATATCCGCGAGATTGCCCAGCAGACCGAGCAGGAAGTGGTTGAAGTTGAAACCGTCAGCGGTTTCGGTGCCAACGACGCGATTCTGGATATCCGTTCCATTGATGAGCAGGATGACAAACCGCTGCAGGTTGAAGGCGTGGACGTGGTTTCCCTGCCGTTCTACAAGCTGAGCACCAAATTCGGCGATCTCGACCAGAGCAAAACGTATCTGCTGTGGTGCGAGCGCGGGGTGATGAGCCGTCTGCAGGCGCTGTATCTGCGCGAGCAGGGCTTTGCGAATGTGAAGGTCTATCGCCCTTAACCGTTTGCCGGGTGGCGGCTTCGCTTACCCGGCTTTCTTTACACGCTACGCTTCGTAAAAATTATAAATCCCCGCTGCCATTACTAACGACGACGCCACCTCGTAGGCTTTCTCACGCCCGACCAGCAGGTCGATAATCTTCAGTCCAAAATCTATCGCGGTACCCGGCCCCTGGCTGGTGAGCAGATTGACGCGCGGATCCCAGACCACACGTTTATCCACCCATTGCTCTTCAGGAATGGTCTCTTTCAGTCCCGGGAAACCGGTCATATTCCCGATCGGGAAAATGTTATGCGGCACCAGAACCGTGCCGGCTGCGGCACAAATTGCCGCAACGATGCGCCCCGACAGATGGAATTGCCTGACGGTTTCGACCAGGAGCGGGCTGTCGCGAAAATACTCCGCGCCCTTCAGGCCGCCCGGCAGTACGATGATGTCGTAATCCCCGTCGGCCACCTGCACAAGCGGTGCATCGGCGAGGATTTTTACGCCGCGTGAACAGGTGATGGTCAGATTACCGTCGCTGGCGACGCTGGCGGTGGTCACGTTAATGCCGCCGCGCACCATCAAATCAATGGTGGTGACGGCTTCTGTCTCTTCGCTACCAGGGGCGAGGCAGATCAGTGCTGACGCGCTCATATTCACTCTCCTTACGTTTAACCAGGTCATACAGACGGGCATTTTCCGGCACGGCAATGCCGTGGGCGCGGGCGCGTTTAAGCAAATAGCCCGTGATGTAATCAATCTCTGTGTGGCGTAACGCCCGAATGTCCTGCAACATCGAGGAAATGTTTTCTGCAGTACTTTCAATTACCTGCTCAACATAATAGCGCAAATCCTCCGCCGAGGTATGCAGGCCTTCACGTTCGATAACCGAGGCGACCTCCGCGCACAGGGTGGCAATTTCCTGCGGATGATTTTTCAGTTCCCCGTTCGGGCAGTTCCACAGCGCCGTCAGCGGATTGATCACGCAGTTAACCGCCAGCTTGCGCCACAGCTGCGGGCGGATAGTGTCATGCCAGGCCACGTCCGGCAGCACCTTCTGCAGAACATCCGCCAGATAGCTGTAGTCACCATCCTGCGTACGGGCGGGGCCCATGTGCGTTACGCCGTTGGCGACATGCACGATAATGTTGCCATCGCGGCGTGCAGCGTGCGTGGTGGTCGCCATCAACAAGGGATGCGGGATGCTTTTCAGCTCATCAATGGTTCCCATGCCGTTATGCAGCAGCAGAATGGGGGAGTCTGGGGGAAGTTGCGCGGCCAGCGTCTTTACCGCATCTGAAACCTGCCATGCTTTGAGCGTGACCAGCAGCAGATCGCTTTGCGCCAGAAAATCCGGATCGTTCGCGGTGAGTGATTCGTTGAATATACTTCCGTCTTCGTCAATCAGGTTCACACTGCAATAGGGCTGGGGCACGCGCAGCCAGCCCTGTACCTCATGTCCGTGCTTGCAAAGCGCGGTCAGCCATAGCTGTCCAAGGGCTCCGCATCCGAGCACTGTAATTTTCATTGTTCCTCCTCACCTGCAACTGCGCCAGGTGTTACGGCCTAAGTATAGCGCCGTCAGCTAAGCTTCTGTTGAGTAAACCCTGTGACATCTGTGCGGTGTTTCCTCACGTGAGCGGCCAGGGATAGCTGCAACTCGAATTATTTGGGGTATCTGCCTTGTAGCGGGTATTATGCAACGCAACAAAAATGAAGGGAGAAGAAAAGATGCCATCTTTCGATATTGTTTCCGAAGTTGATATCCAGGAAGTCCGCAACGGCGTTGAAAACGCAAGCCGTGAAGTTGAGTCACGTTTCGACTTTCGTGGCGTTGAGGCAACTTTCGAGCTGAACGATGCGAATAAGACCATTAAGGTCCTGAGCGAATCTGATTTCCAGGTTAACCAGCTGCTGGATATTCTGCGCGCCAAGCTGCTTAAACGCGGCATTGAAGGCACCTCACTGGATGTACCAGACGAGTTTGTGCATAGCGGTAAAAACTGGTTTGTCGAAGCCAAACTGAAGCAGGGTATTGAGAGCGCGGTTCAGAAGAAGATCGTTAAGCTCATCAAGGACAGCAAGCTCAAGGTTCAGGCGCAAATCCAGGGTGAAGAAATTCGTGTGACCGGTAAATCCCGCGATGACCTGCAGGCCGTTATGGCGCTGGTACGTGGCGGCGATCTGGGGCAGCCGTTCCAGTTCAAGAACTTCCGCGATTAAGACAAAAATGCCCGGTTTTACCGGGCATTTTTTCAGGCTTTGAGAGCCTGCTCGATTTCGAAGCGGTTAGTCACTTTACTGTCTATTTTGACGTAAGCGCTGCGCTCTTGTGGGGCAATAAGCACTTCACTTACCCCCTCCGTTGCTTCAAGACGCTGTTTTAGCGCGTCGGTAATCTCAACATCCTCAGGAATTTCGACCCGCAGACTGCTGACGTAGCGCGGCTCTTTCATGCTGCTGGCGACCAGCAGCCAGACCATCGCCAGCAGTGCGCCTGCGAGGAACACGGTTTGCGAATCAAACAGGCCGTCCACCCAGCCGCCGAGCGAGCCCCCGATAGCCACGCCGATAAACTGGCTGGTGGAGTAGATCCCCATTGCTGTGCCTTTATAGCCGGCCGGGGACTCCTTGCTAATCAGCGATGGCAGCAGGGCTTCCATCAGGTTAAAGGCCAGGAAGAAGAGCTGCACGCCGGCCACCAGTTCCCAGAAGTGCGGGCCGGATCCCCAGAGCACAATCTCGGCAATCAGCAGCACCGCCACGCAGCCAATGAAGACGCGCTTCATCTTGCGTTTCACTTCGGCGTAGATGATGAACGGCACGACCGAGACGAACGAAATCAGCATGGTCACCAGATAGATTTTCCAGTGCTCCGCGGCAGGGAAGCCCGCGGCGGCAAGCTGACCGGGAAGGGCGACAAAGGTCGACATCAGCAGGATGTGCAGACACATGATGCCGAAGTTAAGTTTAAGCAGGCGCGGTTCCATCAGCACTTTGCTGAAGCAGCCTTTCACCATCCCGGATTCACGGTTAAGGACGTGGTTTTTGCTGTCCGGCACCACCCAAAGGGTCAGCGCAATACCGACGGTCGCCAGCACGGCAATCATCCAGAATAGGGCATGCAGGCCGAGTTTATGGGTGATGATAGGCCCGAGTACCATCGCAATCGCGAAAGTGACGCCAAAGCTCACGCCGATAAACGCCATCGCTTTGGTGCGATTCTGCTCACGGGTTAAGTCTGACAGCAGCGCCATCACGGCGGCGGCAATCGCACCAGAGCCCTGCAGGGCGCGACCAAGAATAATTCCCCAGATGGAGTGGGAGAGGGCGGCTATCACGCTGCCGAGCACAAAAATAAGCAGGCCGCCGACAATCAGCGGCTTGCGGCCAACCCGATCCGAGAGCAGGCCAAACGGGATCTGAAATACCGCCTGAGCCAGACCGTAGATGCCAATCGCCAGGCCAATCAGCGCTTCGCTGGCACCCTGTAGCGCCATGCCGTACGTGGTCAGAACAGGCAGGACCATAAACATGCCAAGCATCCGTAGCGAGAAAACAGTCCCTAAACCCCAGGTCGCGCGCAATTCGCCTGGCGTCATTTTATAATCGTTCATTACCACCTCAATTCAAAAGCAGGCCATAGTGTAGTGCGGGGAAGGGGCGGGGTAAATAAAGGGTTATTTAACAAATATTACATGCGTTATTAATGGATTCGATGAATAAAAAAGGGTGCCGAAGCACCCTTTTATTCACCTGGTGTGACTTACCAGACGTAAGTCAGCAGGTTGTGTGAATCAGGCACCATGAAATCCACGGACATCATCACCGACAGCGAAGTGATAGCGACAATGGAGAACACGAACAGCTTACGTGCCCAGACCTTGTCATCTTCCACTTTGTAGCCGCGCAGGGCCATGCCGAGCCACCAGACGCTCACCGCAGCCGCTACCGCCAGGTATTTGTACCCGGCGTAACCGCCCAGAGAGAGCATCAGCGTTGCCACGGCAAAGGCGATGATGTACAGCGTGATGTGGTTTTTAGCCACGGAAATGCCCTTCACGACCGGCAGAACCGGGATGTTCGCTGCCTGATAATCCTTAAAGCGGAAAATCGCGATGGCATAGGAGTGCGGCATCTGCCACAGGCTAAAGATAGCCAGCAGGATCAGCGCACCGCTGTCGAACTCGTTCGTGACGGCGCAGTAGCCAATCACCGGCGGCGCAGCGCCGGAGAGAGAACCAATCAGCGTTCCGTAGACGGAGTGGCGTTTCATATACAGGCTGTAAACGCCCACATAGACGACGAACCCCATCACCCCCAGCCAACAGGCCAGAGGGTTAGCGCCAAACCACAGCAGCATAAAGCCAGCAATACCCAGCAAGGTGGCGTACACCAGCGAGACGGAAGGGGCGATCAGGCCTTTAACCAGCACCCGATTTTTAGTCCTTTCCATCTTCTTGTCGATATCCATGTCGATGTAGTTGTTAAATACACAACCGGATGCAACAACCAGCGACACACCGACCAGCGTAGCGATAAAGAGGGTGTAATCGATGCTGCCTTTAGAGGCCAGCAGGAACCCCCCAATTACGGAGATCAGGTTGCCAAAGATGATGCCTGGTTTCGTGACTTGCAGGTATTGCTTAAACATACTCGCCGCTCTTAGTGAACCATCATGTTGTAGTTAAGGTTCCACATAATCCAGATGGAACCGACTACCAGGATAGCGATGATAATCACGGTAAAGATGAAAGCCGTCATGTTCCAGCCTTCATCGGACTTGGTGTTCATGTGCAGGAAGCAAACCAGATGCACCAGAATCTGAATCACCGCGGTTACCAGGATTGCACCCAGAATAACCGGCTTAGACGCAGAACCGCTCATCACCATCCAGAACGGGATCACCGTCAGAATGATCGACAGGATGAAACCTGTCATATAGGTTTTTACGCTACCGTGGGAAGCGCCATGATCGTTTGAATGACTCATTACATCGCCCCCATCAGATATACAACAGAGAACACACAGATCCACACAACGTCCAGGAAGTGCCAGAACAGGCTCAGGCACAGGATACGCGTGCGGTTAGTGCTGGTCAGGCCACGACGGGAGATCTGGAACATCAGTACTGCCATCCAGATCAGACCAGACGTTACGTGCAGACCGTGGGTCCCTACCAGTGCGAAGAACGCAGACAGGAAGCCACTACGATCCGGCCCGAAGCCTTCCATAATCAGGTGATGGAATTCATAGATTTCCATCCCGATAAAGCCAGCACCAAACAGCCAGGTCAACGCCAGCCAGGAGACAACCTGGCTCTTGTTGTTTTTGTACATGGCGATAGCCGCCATGCCGTAGGTGATGGAGCTGAACAGCAGCAGCGCGGTTTCTACCAGAACGAACGGCAGTTCAAAGATGTCCTTGCCGGCCGGGCCGCCCGCAGTGCCGTTCACCAGAACGGCATACGTTGCGAACAGACAGCAGAACAGAATGCAGTCGCTCATCAGGTAGATCCAGAAACCGAAGACTTTCGTCGGTCCTGTATCGTGGTGCGCATGTTCATGCGCGTGGGCAGTAGAGTGCGCCAAAGTATCAGTTGCCATTTTTCAGCCCCGCTTTAGAAATCTCATCGAAATGCTGGTTTTCCAGTTTTTCGACTTCACGGACTGGTACGTAGTAGTCTACGTCCTCGTCAAAGCTCTTCACAATCCAGCTGATTACGATGCCGGCGAAGCCAACAATCGCCATCCACCAGATGTGCCAGATCATTGCGAAGCCAAATACCGTTGCGAAGGCGGCAATAACAATGCCCGCACCGCTGTTTTTCGGCATGTGGATCTCTTCGTAATGAGCAGGTTGCTTGTACGCTTCACCTTTTTCTTTCATTTCCCAGAATGCGTCGCGTTCATGGACCTGCGGCACAATAGCGAAGTTATAGAACGGTGGTGGAGAAGAGGTTGCCCACTCCAGCGTACGGCCACCCCATGGGTCACCGGTCAGGTCACGGTTCTGATCGCGGTCGCGAATAGAAACGTAGAACTGAATCAGCTGAGACGCGATACCACAAGCAATCAGCACGGCACCGCCCGCTGCAACCATCAGCATTGGGTGGAACTGTGGATCAATCTGCTGGCTCAGACGACGGGTCATACCCATGAAGCCCAGCACGTACAGCGGCATAAATGCAACGAAGAAGCCGATGATCCAGAACCAGAATGCGCGTTTACCCCATTTTTCGTTCAGGGTGAAACCGAACGCTTTTGGCCACCAGTAGGTTACGCCAGCGAAGCAGCCGAAGACCACACCACCGATGATAACGTTATGGAAGTGCGCAATCAGGAACAGACTGTTGTGCAGAACGAAGTCAGCACCCGGTACCGCCAGCAGTACACCGGTCATCCCACCCACGGAGAAGGTGACGATGAAGCCGATAGTCCACAGCATTGCTGAGTGGAACACGATACGGCCCTGGTACATGGTGAACAGCCAGTTGAAGATCTTAACCCCGGTAGGGATTGCGATAATCATGGTTGTAATACCGAAGAAGGCGTTTACGTTCGCGCCAGCACCCATGGTGAAGAAGTGGTGCAGCCAAACGATGAACGACAGAACGGTAATACACACGGTTGCCCACACCAGAGAGGTGTAACCAAACAGACGTTTACGCGAGAAGGTTGCTGCGATTTCGGAGAACACACCGAAGACCGGCAGAACCAGGATGTACACTTCCGGGTGACCCCAGGCCCAAATCAGGTTGATGTACATCATCATGTTGCCACCCATATCGTTGGTAAAGAAATGGGTGCCCAGGTAGCGGTCCAGGGTCAGCAGCGCGATGGTGACGGTCAGAATTGGGAATGATGCAATAATCAGGATGTTGGCGCACAGAGATGCCCAGGTAAATACCGGCATCTTGAACATGGTCATGCCAGGGGCACGCATCTTGATAATGGTCACGAAGAAGTTGATACCGGTCAGGGTTGTACCGACACCGGAGAGCTGAAGTGCCCAAATCCAGTAATCGACGCCAACGCCCGGACTGTACTCAATTCCCGAAAGCGGCGGGTAAGCCAGCCAGCCGGTCTGCGCAAATTCGCCCACACCCAGTGACAGGTTAACCAGGATAACGCCGACAACCGTGAACCAGAAGCTCAGGTTGTTCAGGAACGGGAACGCTACGTCGCGCGCGCCGATTTGCAGCGGAACGACAACGTTCATCAGACCGATAACCAGCGGCATCGCCACGAAGAAGATCATGATAACGCCGTGGGCGGTAAAGATCTGGTCGTAGTGATGCGGCGGCAGGAAGCCGGCTTCACCCGCAGACGCGAGTGCCTGCTGGCTACGCATCATGATCGCATCCGCAAAGCCACGAATTAACATGACGATACCGACGATGCAGTACATGATACCCAGTTTTTTGTGGTCAACCGAAGTCAGCCACTCGTTCCACAGGTAGCTCCACTTACCGAAGTAAGTGATCAAGGCCAGTAAGGCTGCGCCACCGATGATAATTGCAGCAACCGTAACCACGATAATGGGTTCATGGTAGGGCACTGCATCCAGTGTCAATTTTCCGAACATTTTCTTCCTCGGCCCCTTAGTGAGCGGTTTCCGCGTGGCTCATGTCCATGCCTTCCATACCTTCGTGTGCGCTATGCTCACCTTCAGGCTGGGTCATGTCCATGCTCTTGCCGTGATCCATAAATTTGCCAATAACGTCTTTGAACAAATCTGGTTTCACGTTAGAGAAGTACTCCACCTTGTTATATTCGCTAGGTGCTGCCACTTTTTCGAACGCCGCCATGTCAGACATGGTGTTTGGAGACTGCTTCGCTTTTTCAACCCACTGGTCGAAAGCGGCACGGTCTGGCGTCGCGATAGCTTTGAACTTCATACCTGAGAAGCCCGGGCCGCTATAGCTGGCGGAGATACCATCGTAGGTGCCTGCTTCATTCGCGATCAGGTGCAGGTTAGTCTGCATACCGGCCATCGCGTAAATCTGGCTACCCAGACGTGGGATGAAGAAGGAGTTCATTACGGAGTTGGAGGTCACTTTGAACTGAACCGGAGTGTTCGCCGGGAAGGCGATTTCATTCACGGTGGCAATGCCCTGTTCCGGATAGATGAAGAACCATTTCCAGTCCATGGAGACCACTTCAATGGTAATCGGTTTTTCATCGTGAACCAGCGGCTTGCTTGGCTCAAGTGCGTGAGTGGTTTTCCATGTCAGTACGGCAAGGAACAGGATGATCAGGATAGGTACCGTCCAGACCACAGCTTCCACTTTATTGGAGTGTGACCAGTTAGGGCTATACTTCGCATCTTTATTGCTCGCACGATACTTCCAGGCGAAACCAACAGCCATCAAAATGGCTGGAATAACCACAATCAACATCAGGCCAAAAGCCGTCAATATCAGTGAACGTTGTTCCAGTCCAATCTGTCCTTTGGGGTCAAGTAGTGCAGAATCGCAGCCACTGAGTAATACAGTGCCTGCGAATAATGACAACCATCCCAAACTTTTATTGTATTTCCTGAGTCTCATTTAACGACCTCAATTCCACGGGAGTCTGGTGGCGTTTAAAGTGTGGGGGCATTTTACGGGAAGGTTACATTACTGTAAACATCATTAGACCTGTGTCAGGAAGGTGTTACCGGGTTCTGCCGCACATGTCACAAGTGTTGCAAATTATGTCGCTTTTTAAGACGTAAGCCGCATGGCATGGGCTTTATAACGAAAGGACCCCCAAGCATACCCTAAAAGGGGCAATTGGTATAACCATTGTGAAAAATAAACAAAAAATTAACAATTAATTATCAATAAAAAGACAACTAAAAAACGAAAAATCAAACTCTCTGATGCTGAATCGTTTAATGAAAAATAGCGTTCTGCAATTGACTCCAATAATTTCCGAATCCTATCCCGCACAAAACAACAAATATTTTTTTTAGCGGCTGGCGGCTATTTCACCGTTATAATTTCGGTTCGTGATTACAACGGGAAATAACCTTTCGGATTTTACTTCAGGTTAACTGCGTTTTACGCAGCGCCATGAAATCGAGCAGCCCGCCAGTCAGGATCCCGGCAACTGCCAGCAGCGCGCCGGCATCCAGCAGAAGCGCTTCGAGAGGCAGTACCAGAGAGGTGGTGGCATTAATAATGAGCACCACGAGCCACAGCACCAGGGCAAAGCAACCCGCCATTAACAGTCGTAACGCAAAACGGTAAGCGCGATGATATTCCGTGCGTGGCATAAAGTGTTCTGTTCGCTGGGTATATTCCAGCGTCTGGCGACAGACCAGTAACAATAAGAGTCCAGGCACTGCCGCTACCACGGAGAAGAGATAGAACGTTGGCCAGCCATGGGCTTCAACAAACCAGCCGGCAATCGGCCCGACATACACGCGACCAACGGCGGAAAGCGCCGAGAGCAGAGCGAACTGCGTCGCGGAAAACGATTTGTTGCACAGGGTCATCAGCAGGGCAACAAACGCCGCAGTCCCCATACCGCCGCACAGGTTTTCAAAAAACACCGCGGCGCCCATGCTGATCATATGCTTATCCGTCACCGACAGCAGCCAGTAACCGGCGTTCGATGCCCCCTGCAGGATGCCGAAGATCAGCAGTGCGCGAAAGAGCGTCAGACGCTGCATTAATACGCCGCCGTACAGGGCCCCGACAATAGTCGCAAACAACCCGAGCGTTTTGTTCACCACGCCGACTTCGCCGGCATCAAACCCGACCCCGCGAATTAGGAAGGTGGTGGTCAGGCTCATCGCGAAGGCATCGCCGAGCTTATAAAGGACGATTAACAGCAGGATAAGCCAGGCGTTGTTGCGGCCAAAGAAGTCGCGAAGAGGTTCGGCAACGGCCTGCTCCAGAGAACGTGGAACCGGGATCACATCGCTCGGTTCGGGGGCGAGCAGGGTGGCAATAATACAGGGGATCAACAGGGCGGCCATCAGCCAGTACATGCCCTGCCAACCGAGATAACGGTCGGCCACCCACAGCGCCAGACCACCGGATACCAGCATCCCCAGACGATAGCCCAGCACGCTAATGGCTGCGCCGGCTCCCCGCTCTTCTGCAGGCAACACGTCCGTCTTCCAGGCATCAAAAACGATATCCTGCGAGGCAGAACAGAAGGCGATTACCACCGCAAGGGCGGCCATCCAGCGAAGCTGCGTCGTGGGTTCAAGAAAGCCCATCGCCGCGATTGCGATCAGCAACAGGACCTGGGTCATCACTAACCAGCCGCGACGACGGCCCAGGAACGGCGGGGTATAACGGTCCATCACCGGCGACCACAGGAACTTAAAGACGTAAGCCTGGCCGACGAGGGAGAAGAAACCAATGGTTTTGAGATCGATATTCTCGACGGTCATCCAGGCCTGCAGCGTGCCGGAGGTGAGGGCGAGAGGTAAACCGGAGGCGAAACCAAGGATCAGCAGGATGGCTGATTTGGGTTGCTGGAAAATGCGTAAGTAATGACTCGACATGTTCATATAAAACTGACCCGGTGAAACACCGGGTCAGGAAGCGGGATTAACGCGCGTTTTGCTTGATGAAGTCGTGGATGCTGGTGTCCTGCGCCATATCGGAAATGGTGTCAGTCAGCACGCTGTTAACCGCGTTAGCAATATTTTTGTTGGACGCCTGGAACGCGCCTTCAACAGAGTAGCTCGCACGGTAGTTTTTGGTCATCTTGTTGCCGTTCTTCGCGGTCGCGATGATGGCGATATCCGCTTTGGTGGAGATGTTGTAGCGAACGTTACCCTGGGACACGTCAGCGTACAGGTTGTTCACGATGATCTGCAGATCAACCGCACCGCTTGGGCCAATCATATAGCCGCGGGAAGTCATCTGTTTCTCGAGCACTTCCTGCAGCAGGAAGCGCAGGTCGCGTGAGGCGGTCAACGTCACCTGCTGGTTGTCGCGGGTCACTTTAGCCAGGGCTTGATCCTGACGCTGATCGGCACCGTTAATGCTCACGGTTACGCCCATCAGGCTAGGATCCTGCTGAGGCAGGGTAATCTTAGGGGAGACATCAATGGTTGTAGGCGGGGTAGCGCAGCCTGCCAGCATAAAAAGTGCTACCAACGGAAAGAAGAGTTTTTTTAACATTTTCAGGTTCTCAACGAATCGTAAGCATTACAGAGAAAAATTGCCGCCATCATAACATCGCTAACGGCCAGGGGAAGTGGTCAACGCATGTAAATTCATCGCCTTGTCCGAAAACTGACCAGCCCCGCCTTTTTCTCCACGCGCGAAGGTCAAAAGGTATGAGTCTCACAGTGAACTTCATTCGTCTGAATGAGAAAATAAGACGAAAGCTAAATATTTGTTGTCTTGTTGTAATGGAAACGGTAAAAGCGGCTAATATTTAAAGGGATGGGTGACATCCTGGCGTTGTCGGAGGAGTGATTTCATGATGATACGTGAACAGATAGAAGATAAATTAAGGGCAGCGTTCAACCCTGTGTTCCTCGAAGTCGTCGACGAAAGCTATCGTCATAACGTGCCGGCAGGTTCTGAAAGCCACTTTAAAGTGGTTCTGGTCAGCGATCGCTTCACGGGAGAACGTTTCCTGAACCGACATCGCTTGATCTACAGCACCTTGACGGAAGAACTCTCCACAACCGTACATGCGCTGGCATTGCACACCTATACCATTAAGGAATGGGAAGGCTTGCAGGATACGGTATTTGCATCGCCGCCGTGTCGCGGCGCAGGCACCATCGCCTGATAAATCGGATTTGCAACGGCTGGAGCTTTTCCAGTATGTTGCATACAGATTTCCTCAAAACGGCCTCCGGGCCGTTTTGTTTTGTCTGAGTTTTGAGCGGATGGTGCGTTTTTAAGGCTAAAAATAGCCTTAAAGTGTGAAAAAAGCCGCAGCAACATGCCCCAACCGTTCTCGACTCACCTAAGTGATGCCGCTATAATGCCGCGTCTTAATGAATGTCTTCGGGATGATTCTGGCGACAGGGAATGTGAATCTGCACTAAGAGAGCATCCCGGTATAACAGACAGATTCAGAGTTGACCGAGCACTGTGATTTTTTTGAGGTAACAAGATGCAAGTTTCAGTTGAAACCACTCAAGGCCTTGGCCGCCGTGTAACGATTACTATCGCTGCTGACAGCATCGAAACTGCTGTGAAAAGCGAGCTGGTCAACGTAGCAAAAAAAGTACGTATTGACGGCTTCCGTAAGGGCAAAGTACCGATGAATGTTGTTGCTCAGCGTTATGGCGCTTCCGTGCGTCAGGATGTGCTGGGTGAACTGATGAGCCGCAACTTTATTGATGCGATCATCAAAGAAAAAATTAATCCGGCCGGTGCGCCGAATTACGTTCCAGGCGAATACAAACAGGGCGAAGACTTCACCTACTCCGTAGAGTTCGAAGTGTACCCGGAAGTTGAGCTGAAAGGTCTGGAATCTATCGAAGTTGAAAAACCTGTTGTTTCCGTGACTGACGAAGACGTTGACGGCATGCTGGACACTCTGCGTAAGCAGCAGGCGAACTGGAAAGAGAAAGAAGGTGCTGTTGACGCGGAAGACCGTGTGACCATCGACTTCACCGGTTCTGTAGACGGCGAAGAGTTCGAAGGCGGTAAAGCGTCTGACTTCGTACTGGCAATGGGCCAGGGTCGTATGATCCCAGGCTTCGAAGACGGTATCAAAGGTCACAAAGCGGGCGAAGAGTTCACCATCGACGTGACCTTCCCGGAAGAGTACCACGCTGAAAACCTGAAAGGTAAAGCAGCGAAGTTCGTTATCAACCTGAAGAAAGTTGAAGAGCGCGAACTGCCTGAACTGACTGAAGAATTCATCAAGCGTTTCGGCGTGGAAGATGGTTCTGTAGCCGGTCTGCGTACCGAAGTGCGTAAAAACATGGAACGTGAGCTGAACGGCGCTGTACGTAACCGTGTGAAATCTCAGGCGATTGACGGTCTGGTAAAAGCGAACGAAATCGACGTTCCGGCTGCCCTGATTGACAGCGAAATCGACGTTCTGCGCCGTCAGGCTGCACAGCGTTTCGGTGGCAACCAGCAGCAAGCGATGGAACTGCCACGCGAGCTGTTCGAAGAGCAAGCTAAACGCCGCGTTGTTGTTGGCCTGCTGCTGGGCGAAGTGATTCGTACCCACGAGCTGAAAGCTGACGAAGAGCGTGTGAAAGGCCTGATCGAAGAGATGGCTTCTGCATACGAAGATCCATCAGAAGTGATCGAGTTCTACGGTAAGAACAAAGAGCTGATGGACAACATGCGCAATGTTGCACTGGAAGAGCAGGCTGTTGAAGCGGTACTGGCGAAAGCGAAAGTGACCGAAAAAGCGACCTCTTTCAACGAACTGATGAACCAGCAGGCGTAATTTCGCCCCCAGGGTTTAAAGTTTGAACAAAAAACCCGTTGCCTTCCGGCGACGGGTTTTTTTTATCACGGCTTTACCCCAGGAAGAGTGCTAAAACGCCCTTTCAGTGTTAGCGTAACAACAAAAGGTTGTTATGCTTGAAATAGGGCAGTATGAACCCCATAAGTGTGTAATCACGATGATTGAGACTGGCTGATAATCCGTCCGTAAGGTTACAATCAGTACAGCAGGTGTTTTCAATTTTGATCCAGGAGACGGAAATGTCATACAGTGGCGAACGAGATAACTTTGCACCCCATATGGCTCTGGTGCCAATGGTTATTGAACAGACCTCACGTGGTGAGCGTTCTTTTGATATCTATTCCCGTCTGCTCAAGGAGCGCGTTATCTTTTTGACCGGCCAGGTGGAAGACCACATGGCTAACCTGATCGTGGCGCAGATGCTGTTTCTGGAAGCGGAAAACCCGGAAAAAGACATTTACCTGTACATTAACTCCCCGGGCGGCGTGATCACGGCAGGTATGTCCATTTATGACACCATGCAATTCATCAAGCCAGATGTCAGCACTATCTGTATGGGGCAGGCTGCATCTATGGGTGCGTTCCTGTTAACCGCAGGGGCTAAAGGTAAGCGTTTCTGCCTGCCAAATTCCCGCGTGATGATTCACCAGCCGCTGGGGGGTTATCAGGGGCAGGCGACGGATATTGAAATCCACGCCCGCGAAATTCTGAAAGTAAAAGCGCGCATGAATGAACTTATGGCGCAGCATACGGGTCAATCTCTTGAGCAGATCGAGCGCGATACCGAGCGCGATCGTTTCCTCTCTGCCTCTGAGGCTGTTGAGTACGGCTTAGTCGACTCCGTTTTGACCCATCGTAATTGATGCCCGTGACGCGAGTGTGCCGCTATACTCAGGTAGGGCGGCATGTTGCTAAAAGCAGCTTGCGTCTGAAAATGGCATTTGCGTCGTCATGTGCGGCACAAAGAACTTAAAAAGAGGTTTGGACTCATGACAGATAAACGCAAAGATGGTTCGGGCAAACTGCTGTACTGCTCTTTTTGCGGCAAAAGCCAGCATGAAGTGCGTAAACTGATTGCCGGGCCGTCCGTGTATATCTGCGACGAATGTGTTGACTTATGTAACGACATTATTCGCGAAGAGATTAAAGAAGTAGCACCTCACCGCGAGCGCAGCGCGCTGCCAACGCCGCATGAAATTCGTCATCATCTTGACGACTATGTCATCGGTCAGGAGCAGGCGAAAAAAGTGCTCGCCGTGGCGGTATACAACCACTACAAACGCCTGCGTAACGGTGATACCAGCAATGGCGTAGAACTGGGTAAAAGTAATATTCTGCTGATCGGCCCAACCGGTTCCGGTAAAACGCTGCTGGCTGAAACGCTGGCGCGTCTGCTGGATGTTCCGTTCACAATGGCCGATGCCACCACCCTGACCGAAGCCGGTTATGTGGGTGAGGACGTAGAAAACATCATCCAGAAACTGCTGCAGAAATGCGATTACGATGTACAGAAAGCGCAGCGCGGGATTGTTTACATCGATGAGATCGACAAGATCTCCCGTAAATCTGACAACCCGTCCATCACCCGTGACGTATCGGGTGAGGGCGTGCAGCAGGCGCTGCTGAAGCTGATCGAAGGTACGGTTGCAGCCGTTCCACCGCAGGGTGGCCGTAAACATCCTCAGCAGGAGTTCCTGCAGGTTGATACGTCCAAGATCCTGTTCATCTGTGGTGGTGCGTTTGCCGGTCTGGATAAAGTGATCTCTCACCGTGTTGAAACCGGCTCCGGCATTGGTTTTGGCGCGACGGTGAAAGCCTCGTCCGAAAAGCCGAACGAAGGCGAGTTGCTGTCACAGGTTGAGCCAGAAGACTTGATCAAGTTTGGTCTGATTCCTGAGTTCATTGGCCGTCTGCCTGTTGTGGCAACGCTGAACGAACTGAGTGAAGATGCGCTGATCCAGATCCTGAAAGAGCCGAAAAATGCGCTGACCAAGCAGTATCAGGCGCTGTTCAATCTGGAAGGCGTTGAGCTGGAATTCCGTGACGAAGCGCTGGACGCGATTGCCAAGAAAGCGATGATCCGTAAAACCGGTGCGCGTGGCCTGCGTTCTATCGTGGAAGCGGCGCTGCTTGACACCATGTACGATCTGCCGTCGATGGAAGATGTTGAGAAAGTGGTGATTGATGAGTCGGTCATTAGCGGCCAGACCAAGCCATTGCTGATTTATGGCAAGCCGGAAGCGCAACAGGCATCTGGCGAATAATTCACCAAATCATACAAGCAGTTAATCAAAAAGGGGGGATTTTATCTCCCCTTTTATTTTTCCGTATACGCGGCGTTGAATGTGTGGGAAACATCCCCATATACTGGATACATGTTAATGGTTATGTGAAGCACAGTGACATGACCAGTTTACCTGGCGGACACTAAACTAAGAGAGAGCTCTATGAATCCTGAGCGTTCTGAACGCATTGAAATCCCCGTATTGCCGTTGCGCGATGTGGTGGTTTATCCGCACATGGTCATACCCTTATTTGTAGGGCGGGAAAAATCTATCCGTTGCCTCGAAGCCGCCATGGATCATGATAAAAAAATCATGCTGGTGGCGCAGAAAGAAGCATCAACGGATGAGCCGGGTGTAAACGATCTTTTCACCGTCGGGACCGTGGCCTCTATTTTGCAGATGCTGAAGCTGCCTGACGGCACCGTTAAGGTGCTGGTAGAAGGCTTGCAGCGTGCGCGTATTACCACCCTGTCTGACGATGGCGAGCATTTCTCTGCCAAGGCAGAGTACCTCGAATCACCTCAGCTGGATGAGCGCGAGCAGGAAGTGCTGGTGCGCACCGCGATTAGCCAGTTCGAAGGCTATATCAAGCTGAACAAGAAAATCCCACCAGAAGTGCTGACGTCGCTGAACAGCATCGACGATCCTGCGCGTCTGGCGGACACCATCGCTGCACACATGCCGCTGAAGCTGGCTGACAAACAGTCCGTGCTGGAGATGTCCGACGTTAACGAACGTCTGGAATATCTGATGGCGATGATGGAGTCTGAGATCGATCTGCTGCAGGTTGAGAAGCGTATTCGTAACCGCGTTAAAAAGCAGATGGAGAAATCTCAGCGTGAGTACTATCTGAATGAGCAAATGAAAGCCATTCAGAAAGAGCTCGGCGAGATGGATGACGCGCCGGACGAAAACGAAGCGCTGAAGCGTAAGATCGACGCGGCGAAAATGCCGAAAGAGGCCAAAGAGAAAGCCGAAGCAGAACTGCAGAAGCTGAAAATGATGTCTCCAATGTCGGCTGAAGCGACCGTCGTGCGTGGCTATATCGAATGGATGGTTCAGGTTCCCTGGAATGCCCGCAGCAAGGTCAAAAAAGACCTGCGTCAGGCGCAGGAGATCCTGGATACCGACCACTACGGCCTTGAGCGCGTGAAAGACCGCATTCTTGAGTACCTCGCAGTCCAGAGCCGTGTGAACAAAATCAAAGGCCCGATTCTGTGCCTGGTGGGACCACCGGGGGTAGGGAAAACCTCTCTGGGTCAGTCCATAGCCAAAGCGACCGGCCGTAAGTATATCCGTATGGCGCTGGGTGGCGTACGCGATGAAGCGGAGATCCGCGGTCACCGTCGTACCTACATCGGTTCTATGCCGGGTAAACTGATCCAGAAGATGGCGAAAGTGGGCGTTAAAAACCCGCTGTTCCTGCTCGATGAGATCGACAAAATGTCTTCGGACATGCGTGGCGATCCGGCGTCTGCTTTGCTGGAAGTTCTTGATCCAGAACAGAACGTGGCGTTCAGCGATCACTACCTCGAAGTGGATTACGACCTGAGCGATGTCATGTTTGTCGCGACCTCGAACTCCATGAACATTCCGGCGCCGCTGCTGGACCGTATGGAAGTGATTCGTCTCTCCGGTTATACCGAAGACGAAAAACTGAACATTGCGAAACGGCACCTGCTGCCGAAGCAGATTGAGCGTAACGCGCTGAAAGCCAACGAGCTGACCGTTGAGGACAGCGCGATTATTGGCATCATCCGCTACTACACCCGTGAAGCGGGCGTGCGTAGCCTTGAGCGCGAAATCTCTAAACTGTGCCGTAAGGCGGTTAAACAGCTGCTGCTGGATAAGAGCCTGAAACACATTGTGATCAATGGCGACAACCTGCATGCCTATCTGGGCGTTCAGCGCTTTGACTATGGTCGCGCGGACAATGAAAACCGCGTGGGCCAGGTTACCGGTCTGGCATGGACGGAAGTGGGTGGCGATCTGCTGACCATTGAAACCGCCTGCGTCCCGGGTAAAGGCAAGCTGACCTACACCGGCTCTCTGGGTGAAGTGATGCAGGAGTCGATTCAGGCCGCGCTGACCGTGGTACGCGCGCGTGCAGAGAAATTGGGCATCAACCCTGATTTCTACGAGAAACGCGATATCCACGTGCACGTGCCTGAAGGGGCAACGCCGAAAGATGGCCCAAGCGCAGGTATCGCCATGTGTACCGCACTGGTTTCCTGCCTTACCGGCAACCCGGTGCGTGCCGATGTGGCAATGACCGGTGAGATCACATTGCGTGGCCAGGTGTTGCCAATCGGTGGGTTAAAAGAAAAACTGCTGGCGGCACACCGTGGTGGGATCAAAACCGTATTGATCCCTTACGAAAATAAACGCGATCTGGAAGAGATTCCGGACAACGTGATTGCCGATCTGCAGATTCATCCTGTGAAGCGAATTGAGGAAGTTCTGACTCTCGCCCTGCAGAATGAACCTTCCGGAATGCAGGTTGTAACCGCAAAATAGTGACCTCGCGCAAAGAGCGTCAATAAAAGTAAGGCTGGTAAGTCATTTCGCACTTGCCAGCCTTTTTTTGTATAGCTAATTTAGATTGCTGATTAGGCCAGCCATCAACAACGGGTGTTGTAAGGTCATGGCAGGCCTGATATAACTGCTGCGCGGTCGCGTTGTGAAGGATTCAGGCGCGATATAAATTATAAAGAGAGGAAGAGAACAGTGAATAAATCTCAACTGATTGACAAAATTGCTGCTGGTGCTGATATTTCTAAAGCTGCAGCTGGACGTGCGTTAGATGCATTAATTGCTTCTGTTACTGAATCTCTGCAGGCTGGGGACGACGTTGCACTGGTAGGCTTCGGTACTTTTGCTGTTAAAGAGCGTGCTGCCCGTACTGGCCGCAACCCTCAGACCGGTAAAGAGATCACCATTGCTGCCGCTAAAGTGCCGGGTTTCCGTGCAGGTAAAGCGCTGAAAGACGCAGTAAACTGATTGCTTTCCCATCTCAGGGAAGCCGAATAGTACAAGGGCGCATCATTTGATGTGCCTTTTTTGTTTGTCCAGGCCTGATTTGTGCGAGTTTATGCGAGTTGTGGGCTGACAATCGCACCGTTTTCTTGTCACAATACGCCTTTACGCGCGACGGGCAGGATTTTCCGTTAGCGTCAGGTAACCAGTCACCTACAGCGGAGTGTTGTTACACCATGATGGACAGCTTACGCACGGCTGCTAACAGTCTCGTGCTCAAGATTATTTTCGGTATCATTATCGTGTCGTTCATATTGACCGGCGTGAGCAGTTACCTTATCGGCGGTGGCGCGAACTATGCCGCAAAAGTGAATGGCCAGGAGATCAGCCGCGGTCAGTTCGAGAATGCTTTTGCCGGTGAACGTAACCGTATGCAGCAACAGCTGGGCGACCAATTCTCTGAACTCGCGGCAAACGAAGGGTATATGAAATCCCTGCGCCAACAGACCCTGAACCGTCTGATCGACGAAGCGCTGCTGGATCAATACGCGAAAAAACTGGGGCTGGGCATCAGCGATGAGCAGGTTAAAAAAGCCATCTTATCGACTCAGGCATTCCAGTCTAACGGCAAATTCGACAATGCGCGTTACAACGGCATCATTAATCAGATGGGCATGACTGCCGATCAATACGCTCAGGCTCTGCGTAATCAACTGACAACCCAACAGCTCATCAATGCCGTTGTTGGCACTGATTTCATGCTCAAAGGTGAGACGGAAGAGCTGGCAGCCCTGGTTGCACAGCAGCGCGTGGTACGTGAAGCGACCATCGATGTGAATGCTCTGGCGGCGAAGCAGCAGGTTAGCGACGCGGACATTAACGCCTACTACGAGCAGAACAAGAGTAACTTCGTTGCTCCAGAACAGTTCCGTGTGAGCTACATCAAGCTGGATGCTGCCGCGCTGCAGGAAACAGCCTCTGATGCGGAAATTCAGTCTTATTACGATCAGCATCAGGATCAGTTCACTCAGCCGCAGCGTAACCGCTACAGCGTGATCCAGACCAAAACTGAGGCAGATGCCAAAGCCGTGCTGGATGAGCTGAATAAGGGCGCTGATTTCGCCTCCCTCGCGAAAGCAAAATCCACCGATATTATCTCTGCTAAAAACGGTGGTGATATGGGCTGGCTGGAAGAGAGCACCACGCCTGACGAACTGAAAAATGCCGGTCTGAAAGACAAAGGCCAGCTTTCGGGTGTCATTAAATCTTCCGTTGGTTTCCTGGTGGCGCGTCTGGATGATATCGAGGCCGCGAAAACCAAGCCGCTGGCTGACGTTCGCGATGATATCGCAGCGAAAGTGAAGCAGGAAAAAGCGCTGGATGCATACTACGCGCTGCAACAGAAAGTCAGTGATGCTGCCAGCAACGACAACGAATCTCTGGCGGGTGCTGAGCAGGCTGCAGGGGTGAAAGCGGTTGAGACCGGCTGGTTCGGTCGTAACAACCTGCCGGAAGAGCTGAATTTCAAACCGGTTGCTGATGCCATCTTCAACGGTGGTCTGGTTGGCGAGAACGGCACGCCGGGCAGCAACTCTGACATCATTACCGTCGACGGCGATCGTGCGTTTGTTCTTCGCGTCAGCGAGCACAAACCAGAAGCGATTAAACCGCTGGCAGAAGTGAAAGATCAGGTGGTTGCTCAGGTTAAGCACAACAAAGCGGAACAGCAGGCAAAACTGGATGCTGAGAAGATTCTGGTTGACCTGAAAGCGGGTAAACAGGATGCACTGAAAGCGGCAGGTCTGAGCTTCGGTGAGCCAAAAACGCTGAGCCGTACCGGTCAGGATCCTGTCAGTCAGGCAGCGTTCGGTCTGAGCCTGCCTGCGAAGGACAAACCAAGCTTCGGTACCACTACCGATATGCAGGGTAACGTCGTTCTGCTCGCGCTGGACGATGTGAAAGCAGGCACGATGCCTGAAGAGCAGAAGAAAGCGATGGTGCAGGGTATTACCCAGAACAATGCCCAGATTGCTTTCGAAGCGATGATGAGCAACCTGCGCACAGAAGCCAAAATCAAGCTCGGTGACGTGATGACTCAGCAGCAATAATTACGTATTTGCTCGCATATTTTCGTAACGCTCTGCAATAACTAAAGGCCGCTTTCGCGGCCTTTTCCATTTCTGCAATCTGCCGTTTGTGCCGGGTTATAACGCTGGATATTGTGGCCTGGCTGTCAACAAACAAGGAGATAACAGCATGAAATGTGGAATCAAGGCTCTGTTCATTACTCTGGCGATTGCCACCACCGGGATGAGCGCAGGTGCGCTGGCGACGACACCTGCGGCGAAAACACCGGCGGTGCAAACCAGGCCTGACGCAGCGGCACCCGCAGCTGGCCAGACGAAAGCCACGGATGCCGGAAAAAGCGCGGATGATGACGGTACGCGAGTCAGTATCAATTCGGCATCGGCAGAGGATCTCGCCCGGGTGATGAATGGCGTAGGGCTAAAAAAAGCGCAGGCGATAGTCAGCTATCGCGAAGAGTACGGTCCTTTCAAAACGGTTGACGATCTTAAGCAAGTGCCCGGTATGGGCGGAGCGCTGGTTGAGCGCAACCTCTCACACCTGACGTTGTAATCACATAATTACTTGCACGGCGGCAAAATTTTGCCAGGATAAAGAGGTCATACCAGTCATGACCTCTTATCCTATAACAACAGTAAAGGCTATTGCGCTATGCAGACAAAAATCAAAGTACGCGGGTACCACATCGATGTTTACCAGCACGTCAACAACGCCCGTTATCTTGAGTTTCTTGAAGAAGCGCGCTGGGACGGTCTGGAAAGCAGCGAAAGCTTTCAGTGGATGACCGCGCACAACATCGCGTTCGTGGTCGTCAACATCAATATCAACTACCGTCGCCCGGCCGTGCTGGGAGATGTGCTGACCATCACCAGCCAGCTTCAACAGTTAAACGGCAAGAGCGGCGTGTTAACCCAGGCGGTGACGCTGGATCCTGAAGGCCAGGCCGTTGCCGACGCGCTGATCACCTTTGTCTGTATCGATCTGAAAACCCAGAAAGCGTTGCCGCTGAAAGGGGAGTTGCGGGAAAAACTGCAGTTGATGATCGTCTAAGCGCGTTGTGTTCATGACCCGTGCTGTCGATATTCTGTTCGCCAGCACGGTCAAAGAGGCTTATTTGAGCCCGGTTTTTTTCTTCATCGCCGACATCACGCCCGCTTTATCGGCCAGATAGTGATTCAGTCCGTTTGCGCGCAGATTACAGGCCGCACACTGACCACAACCATCACCTTTAATGCCGTTGTAGCAGGTAAGGGTTTCGCTGCGAACCATGTCCAGTTTGCCCCAGTAGTCTGCCAGTGCCCAGGTTTCCGCTTTATCAAGCCACATCAGTGGCGTTTCAAAGCGCGTCTCTTTTGCCATCCCCAGATTCACGGCGTGGTTGAGAGCCTTCACGAACTCGTCACGGCAGTCAGGGTACCCGGAGAAGTCGGTTTCACACACGCCCGTGATCACCGCTTCGGCTTTCACCTGGTAGGCGTAGATCGCCGTCAGCGTCAGGAAGAGAATGTTGCGGCCTGGCACAAAGGTGTTCGGAATGCCGCTGGCATCAGGTTCATAGTCAGGAACGGGAATACTGTCGCGGGTGAGGCTACTGACGGCCAGTTCATTTAACAGCGTAACGTCCAGCACCTTATGCGCGCGCGCGCCCAGTTTCAGCGCCAGTTCACGGGCGACGTCGATTTCAGCGCGATGTCGCTGACCATAATCGAAAGTGACACAGTGAACTTCATCGTACTGATGAAGCGCCTGAACCAGGCAGGTAGTGGAATCTTGTCCTCCGCTGAACACGACGACGGCACGTTTCATAAATCATCTCGACAGTTACGGTAAAAACATCATGTTACCGTCTGACTACGGCGACGACCAGCTTCTTCACGATTTGGGGGCCGGGAGCCAGGCTTCGGTGAAATCGAACCAGCCGCGGGTATTAAGCCGTATGCCATTGACTCCCGGGGGCGCGCTGATTTGGTACTGATAGTTAAACAACGGCGTCAGCACTGCGCTCTCCATGATTTGGGTGAAAATAGCTTTCAGCCCGCGATGCCGGGCATGCTCGTCAGCCTGAGTCTGAACGGCATCCAGCGTCGCCTGCAGATGGGCATATTGCGGCGCGCTCAGCAGGTGCGGCCATAGCGCATCGCAGCGAAGCCACTGCTCAAGGGTGTATTCCGGTGCTTCGCCAATCAGCCTGTCTCCCATCATGAGGTCCGCGTCGGCAAGATGCTGACATCCGTCCCACGTTTTGGCATCGTGAAAGATGACCGTTAACGCGCAGCCCTGGCGGGAAAGATACGCTTTTAGCTGACTCGCCATGGTATGTAACTCGACGGGCAGATGGTAAATCAGGGTCAGCGTCTCAGGCAAAGGGACATCCGTGAGATCCGGCCACTCAGGAATACGCCAGCCCGGCAGCAACTCCTGCGTTGGGGTGATAAGCCCCTCATCCAGAGGAAGAGTATGCAGAAGCGTTGAGAGGTGAATGATGTTGATAAGGCGTCTTGCCTGCATTTCGCTAAGACGAGGGCTGCGCTTCAGTGTGAGGTAGCAAAACCCCAGGCTGATGCTGTTACTCACCAGCCGCAAACGGGTCAGTTCGTCAGGCTCTCCGATGGCGATTTGTACCGGATGCCGGCAGCTGGTTCCAAGCCCCTGATCAAATAGCTGAGGGGTGATCCAGAACTCGATGGCCTTCAGTAGCGGGTGGCTAAGGTGATACTGCTCATGGCTTTCCAGACGAACCAGGTCCGGCTTATACGCGGTGAGCCTGAAAGGTCCGCTGCCTGTCATCGGTTGTGCCGGGTGCGCCACACGGCTGCAATAGGTTGCCAGTCGATGCGCCAGCCAGTAGTCGGGCTTGTGTAAAATAAACGTCAGACACTGCGGATGGGTAACTTCAATGCGCAGCACGCTCTGAAAAAGCCTGTGCATGGCCGGGAGCGTCAACATCGCATTCAGACTCTCCTGTAACTGGACCGTTTCGACTTTATCACCGTTATGCCAGTGAAGCGTGGAGCGAATATAAAAATGCCAGCGCAGCCCGTCCTCCGACACGTCCCAGTGATGGGCAAGATCGCCCGTCGGTTCGCTGCTGTTACCGTGAAAACGCGTCAGCCCGGAAAAAACCTGTCCTGCCAGATGCTGTTCCGCCCGACCGGGTAAAAAGCCGGGATGCAGTGGATCCAGAGAGCGGTAATAGGGAATGCGCAGCGTCGGCGTATCGTTTTGCCACTGGCCGCCTAAAAACGGATGAAGCAGTGACCGCAGCTCCTCCGGTGCCAGCTGGGCCAGCTCAAGCGCGTTATGCTGCTGCCCACGCTTCAGCGCCTCTTCCATCATCGCATTGCGCAGTGACTCCGGGGTGACGTGGAAAGTCAGCTCCCCACGCTTACCGCGGCCAGACTGCGCTCGCCAGCTAAGCCAGCCCGCCTCCTGCGCCTGACGCAGTAATGTACGGACATGCCGTTCGCTGCAAAAACAGCGGGCGGCCAGCTCGCTGATGGTGGCCTGCTGCGTCGCGCCAGCGGAAGGCTGCCACAAACGGTGGTACTGGTTGAGTCGGTTAAGCTGGCGCATGAGAAACCCTGAACAATAATTATCATCTATTCACTATTACTTCCGTATATCTCACGCAATACTGATGCACAAGTTAACCGCATCACATTTCAGGAGTAATAATGGCTCGTCTCGCTGCGTTTGATATGGACGGTACGTTGTTAATGCCGGATCACCGTCTGGGTGAGAAAACCCTGAGTACCCTGAAGCGCCTGCACGAACGTGATGTCACCCTGACGTTTGCCACCGGCCGTCATGTGCTGGAGATGCGCCATTTAATGGGGGCATTTTCCCTGGATGCTTTTCTTATTACCGGCAACGGGACACGCATTCACTCTGTCGAAGGCGATGTTCTCCACCGTCAGGATCTCAACCCGGAAGTGGCAGATATCGTATTGCACAGCACCTGGGACACCCGGGCCAGCGTTCATGTCTTTAACGATAACGGCTGGTTTACCGGGCATGACATTCCGGCATTGCTGCACGCCCATGTCTACAGTGGTTTCCGCTATCAGCTTATCGATCTGCGCCGTATTCCGGCTCACGCGGTGACGAAGATCTGTTTCTGCGGCGATCATGACGATCTTTGTCGCTTACGCATTCAACTGAATGACGCGTTAGGCGACCGGGCGCACCTGACCTTTTCAGCGGTGGACTGTCTCGAGGTTTTGCCGGTTGGGTGTAATAAAGGATCGGCGCTGGCGGTACTGAGCGATCACTTAGGCTTAACGATGCAGGAATGTATGGCGTTTGGCGACGCCATGAACGACCGCGAAATGCTGGGCAGCGTTGGTCGCGGTCTGATTATGGGAAATGCGATGCCGCAGTTGAAGGCAGAGCTTCCCCATCTACCGGTTATCGGGCACTGCGGTAACGAAGCAGTGTCTCATTTTTTGACGCATTGGCTGGACAACAACAACCTCCCATATTCCCCCGAATAGTGAGACCCTTCCAGCAAGCCAGACCCCGGTCTGGCTTTTTTTTATTTCACCAGCTGCGTAATCTGCGCTTTCCACGGCTCAATATCGCCGATGTTTGCCTGAACCCACTGCGCATTGTAATAGGTCTCAAGATAGCGCTCGCCGCTGTCGCAGAGCAGGGTGACGATAGAGCCGGTGCGCCCCTCTTCACGCATGCGAGCCGCAAGCTGCAGGGCTCCCCACATGTTGGTGCCGGTAGATGCACCGACTTTACGGCCAATCTGTGTCTCCAGCCAGTGCGCGGTTGCCACGCTGGCGGCATCCGGCACGCGGAGCATTTCATCCACCACGTCCGGAATGAATGAAGGCTCCACGCGCGGGCGGCCAATACCTTCAATCTTACTGCCCACCGGGCTGCGCAGATCCGCATTGCGGCTTTGCCAGTAGTCCAGGAACACCGAGTTCTGCGGATCCACCACCATCAGCTGCGTATCATAGCCCTGACAGCGGATGTAACGCCCCAGGGTGGCTGAGGTGCCGCCAGTACCGGCGCTCATCACGATGTACGACGGAACAGGGTGAGGTTCGTGGGTCATCTGGCGGAAAATACTGTCGGCGATGTTGTTATTGCCGCGCCAGTCTGTGGCTCGCTCGGCAAAGGTGAACTGATCCATATAGTGGCCATTCAGCTCACGGGCCAGCATTTCAGACGCGGCGTAAATTTCGCAGGCGCTTTCCACAAAGTGGCAGCGTCCACCGTAAAATTCGATCTGCTCAATTTTTCGTTTCGCGGTGCAGGAGGGCATCACGGCGATAAACGGCAGGCCCAGCAGGCGGGCAAAGTAGGCTTCGGATACGGCGGTTGAACCGGAGGAGGATTCAATAATCGTGGTTCCCTCCTTAATCCAGCCGTTACACAAACCGTATAAAAAGAGCGAACGCGCCAGGCGATGCTTCAGGCTACCGGTGGGATGGGTGCTTTCATCTTTCAGGTACAGCTGGATGCCAGCAAAACCCGGCAGAGCCAGGCGAATGAGATGGGTGTCCGCCGAGCGCTGATAGTCGGCATTGATTTCGCTGATGGCATGTTTAACCCAGGCGCTATTCATCGTATTTATCCGTTTGTCATTTTGTGCCCAGCATAGCGAAAAGCACAGAAAAAATTGTTGCTATATGACCTTTAAAATAGAATGAAGGGAGAAAATTTTTCTCTGTGAGGTGGGTATGCTAGATAAAATAGACCGTAAGCTGCTTTCTTTACTGCAAAGTGACTGTACCCTCTCTTTGCAGGCACTGGCAGATGCCGTTAATCTGACCACCACGCCGTGCTGGAAGCGCCTCAAGAAGCTTGAAGATGACGGCATCCTTCTGGGGCGAGTCGCGCTTTTAGATCCCGAAAAACTGGGGCTTGGGTTGACGGCATTTGTCCTGATAAAAACCCAACATCACAGCAGCGAGTGGTACAGCCGCTTCGTAACACAGGTCTCCGAGATGCCGGAGGTGCTCGGTTTCTGGCGCATGGCGGGAGAGTATGACTATCTGATGCGCGTCCAGGTGGCAGACATGAAGCGTTATGATGATTTTTACAAGCGGCTGGTGAACAGCGTACCGGGCTTGTCGGACGTCACCTCGAGCTTCGCCATGGAACAGATTAAATACACCACAGCACTACCCATTGATTAATTGAATAACTTCCCGGCGTAGCCGGATCCATACCTTCAGGAACAAACCGCGTGCGATTATTTGCCCAATTAAGCTGGTACTTTCGTCGGGAGTGGCAACGCTACCTCGGCGCTGTGGCCCTGCTTATTATCATTGCCATCCTGCAGTTAATTCCGCCGAAAGTGGTGGGATACGTGGTGGATGGCGTTACAGAACAGCATTACACCACCGCACGGGTGTTGATGTGGGTCGGCACGCTGGTGCTGACGGCCATCATTGTCTATCTGCTGCGCTACGTCTGGCGGGTACTGCTGTTTGGCGCGTCCTATCAGCTGGCCGTCGAACTGCGTGAAGATTTTTATCGTCAGCTGAGCCGCCAGCATCCCGAGTTCTACCTGCGTCATCGCACCGGGGATCTTATCGCTCGCGCCACCAATGACGTTGACCGCGTCGTGTTTGCCGCCGGGGAAGGGGTGTTAACGCTGGTGGACTCTCTGGTGATGGGCTGTGCGGTTCTGATTGTGATGTCCACCCAGATAAGCTGGCAGCTCACGCTGCTGGCGTTGCTGCCTATGCCGCTGATGGCGCTGGCGATCAACCGCTATGGCGAACAGCTTCATGAGCGCTTCAAGCTGGCGCAGGCGGCGTTTTCCTCGCTGAATGACCGTACGCAGGAGAGCATGACCAGCATCCGCATGATCAAAGCTTTTGGCCTGGAAGATCGACAATCCGCGCTGTTTGCAGCCGATGCCGCCGACACGGGGGCGAAGAACATGCGCGTTGCGCGTATCGATGCGCGGTTTGACCCGACAATCTATGTCGCGATTGGCATGGCAAACCTGCTGGCCATTGGTGGCGGGAGCTGGATGGTGGTGCAGGGCTCGCTAACCCTCGGGCAATTGACCAGCTTTGCCATGTACCTGGGGCTGATGATATGGCCGATGCTGGCACTGGCCTGGATGTTTAACATCGTAGAGCGCGGCAGCGCCGCCTACAGCCGCATTCGCGCGATGCTTGCCGAAGCGCCAGTGGTGAATGACGGTAGCGAATCGGTACCGGAAGGGCGCGGCGTGATGAATGTCGACGTCCGTAAGTTTGTGTATCCGCAAACGGAACAGACGGTACTGGAGAACGTCAGCTTTACGCTCAAACCGGGTCAGATGCTCGGTATCTGCGGTCCGACAGGCGCCGGGAAAAGTACCGTACTCTCCCTGGTTCAACGTCACTTTGACGTCACGCAGGGCGATATTCGCTTCCATGATATTCCGTTGACGAACCTGCTGCTCGATGACTGGCGCGGTCGTCTGGCGGTGGTCAGCCAGACGCCGTTTCTCTTTTCTGACACCGTGGCGAATAACATTGCCCTCGGACGCCCGGCGGCAACTCAGGAAGAGATTGAGCACGTCGCGCGCCTGGCCAGCGTCCATGACGATATTCTGCGTCTGCCACAGGGCTATGAAACGGAAGTGGGTGAGCGTGGCGTTATGCTTTCCGGCGGGCAAAAACAGCGTCTCTCGATTGCCCGCGCGCTGCTGCTGAATGCCGAAATCCTGATCCTTGATGATGCGCTCTCCGCCGTCGATGGCCGCACCGAGCACCAGATCCTGCATAACCTGCGACAGTGGGGGGATGGAAGGACGGTGATCATCAGTGCACACCGGTTGTCAGCGCTGACGGAAGCCAATGAAATTCTGGTATTACAGCACGGGCACATTGCCCAGCGCGGACAGCATGAACAGCTTGCGGAGCAACCGGGCTGGTATCGCGATATGTATCGTTATCAGCAGCTTGAAGCGGCGCTGGACGACGCCCCGGAACAGGATGAGGAGAACGCTAATGCGTAAGACCGTGACGCAGTGGCCGACGCTAAAACGCCTGCTGGCCTATGGTTCTCCGTGGCGAAAACCGCTTTCGCTTGCCGTACTGTTGCTGTGGATTGCCGCGATTGCAGAAGTGAGCGGTCCGCTGCTCATCAGCTACTTTATCGACAATATGGTGGCGAAAAGCTATTTGCCGCTGGGGCTTGTCGCGGGGTTAGGTGTGGCCTACGTTGGGCTACAGCTGACTGCGGCGTCACTGCATTACGCCCAGTCTCTGCTCTTTAACCGGGCGGCCGTGGGCGTGGTGCAGAAGCTACGTACGGATGTGATGGATGCGGCACTGCGCCAGCCGTTGAGCGAGTTTGATACCCAGCCGGTTGGGCAGGTGATATCCCGGGTGACCAACGATACCGAGGTGATCCGCGATCTGTATGTCACCGTCGTGGCAACCGTGCTGCGCAGCGCGGCGCTGATTGGCGCCATGCTGGTGGCGATGTTCAGCCTCAACTGGCGTATGGCTCTGGTGGCGATCACCATCTTCCCGGCCGTATTGATTGTAATGGTCATCTATCAACGCTACAGCACGCCGATTGTGCGTCGGGTGCGCGCCTATCTGGCCGATATCAACGATGGCTTCAACGAAGTGATCAACGGCATGAGCGTCATTCAGCAGTTCCGCCAGCAGGCTCGCTTTGGTGAACGCATGGGGGAAGCGAGCCGGTCGCACTATATGGCGCGTATGCAGACGCTGCGACTGGACGGTTTCCTGCTACGTCCGCTGCTGAGCCTCTTCTCGGCGCTGGTTCTCTGTGGCCTGCTGATGCTTTTCGGGATGAGCGCGAATGGAACAATTGAAGTTGGGGTTCTGTACGCTTTTATCAGCTATCTGGGACGACTTAATGAACCGTTGATAGAACTCACCACCCAGCAGTCTATGTTGCAACAGGCCGTGGTGGCGGGGGAGCGCGTGTTCGAACTGATGGACCGGCCACGTCAGACCTACGGTGATGATGAGCGTCCTTTGCAAAGCGGAGAGATTACGTTTGATAAGGTCTCGTTTGCTTATCGTGAAGACCGTCTGGTGTTGCAGGACATCTCTCTTGATGTGCCGTCGCGCGGCTTTGTGGCGCTGGTGGGGCATACCGGCAGCGGCAAAAGTACCCTCGCCAGCCTGTTGATGGGCTATTACCCGGTCAGTCAGGGTGAAATCCGTATTGATGGTCGTCCGCTCGCATCACTGAGCCACAATGTGTTGCGCAAAGGCGTTGCAATGGTGCAGCAAGACCCGGTAGTCATGGCCGATACCTTTTACGCCAACGTCACCCTGGGGCGGGATTATACCCAGCAACAGGTGTGGGATGTGCTGGAAACCGTGCAGCTGGCAGAGCTGGCGCGCGGCTTTAGCGATGGGATCAATACCCGGCTTGGTGAGCAGGGGAATAACCTCTCGGTAGGACAAAAGCAGCTTCTGGCCCTGGCGCGGGTGCTGATTGAAACGCCGCAGGTGCTGATACTCGACGAAGCGACCGCCAGCATCGACTCTGGTACTGAGCAGGCTATCCAGCTGGCGCTGGCCGCGGTGCGTGACCACACGACGCTGGTGGTTATCGCACACCGTCTTTCAACGATTGTCGACGCAGACACCATCCTGGTGCTGCATCGCGGTCAGGCCGTCGAACGTGGTACGCACCGGGAGCTGCTCGAAGCAAAAGGGCGCTACTGGCAGATGTATCAGCTGCAGCTGGCCGGTGAAGAGCTGGCCGCCAGCGTGCGTGAGGACGAATCCCTCAGCGCCTGATGCACCAAAACAAGGCAGCGCGCTAACAGTCATTACTGTTGGTGCAAAACTGAAACGCACCGTGCACTGTCATGGTGCGTTTTTTTTCACCGGTTCGTTAAACATGCTCGTGTAATGCTCATTGCAGCGCGTTTCCCTCAGGTTTTCATTTCTGGCACACCCCTTGCAATGTCTTCTGCGTATTAGCGGCGGCCATTACCGAATTCTGACTGGAGGGGATCTATGAAGCTGGTTACGGTTGTAATCAAACCATTCAAACTCGAAGACGTGCGTGAAGCATTGTCTTCCATGGGTATTCAGGGACTGACTGTCACCGAAGTGAAAGGCTTTGGTCGTCAGAAGGGTCATGCCGAGCTTTACCGCGGGGCAGAATACAGCGTTAACTTCCTGCCAAAAGTAAAAATTGATGTCGCGATTGCTGATGACCAGCTTGATGAAGTTATTGATGTCATTAGCAAAGCGGCCTACACCGGCAAAATTGGCGACGGCAAAATTTTCGTTGCCGAATTGCAGCGCGTCATTCGCATCCGTACCGGCGAATCTGACGAAGCGGCACTGTAAGTAACTCCTGGCACACAGTGATAGGGATCGAGAAAATGAAGATAGCAACAATCAAAACGGGTCTGGGTTCGCTGGCACTGCTGCCGGGCCTGGCACTGGCTGCCCCTGCGGTGGCAGACAAAGCCGATAACGCCTTTATGATGATCAGCACCGCGCTGGTGCTGTTCATGTCCATTCCGGGCATTGCGCTGTTCTACGGCGGCCTGATCCGTGGCAAAAACGTTCTCTCCATGCTGACGCAGGTTGCCGTCACGTTCGCGCTGGTTTGCGTGTTGTGGGTGGTCTACGGTTACTCTCTGGCCTTCGGCACGGGCAATGCGTTCTTCGGAAACTTTGACTGGGTCATGCTGAAAAACATCGAACTGACCGCGCTGATGGGCAGTTTCTATCAATATATTCACGTTGCCTTCCAGGGCTCGTTCGCCTGTATCACCGTCGGGCTGATCGTCGGTGCGCTGGCTGAGCGTATTCGCTTCTCCGCCGTACTGATCTTCGTCGTGGTCTGGCTGACGCTCTCCTATGTGCCGATTGCACACATGGTCTGGGGTGGCGGTCTGCTGGCGAGCCATGGCGCGCTGGACTTCGCAGGCGGTACCGTTGTACACATCAACGCCGCGGTGGCGGGCCTGGTAGGGGCATACCTGATTGGCAAACGCGTGGGCTTCGGTAAAGAAGCGTTCAAACCGCACAACCTGCCGATGGTCTTTACCGGTACAGCGATCCTTTACTTTGGCTGGTTCGGCTTCAACGCCGGTTCAGCAAGCGCAGCAAACGAAATCGCCGCGCTGGCCTTCGTGAACACGGTTGTGGCCACGGCGGGTGCGATCCTCTCATGGGTGTTTGGTGAGTGGGCGGTACGCGGTAAGCCTTCACTGCTGGGTGCCTGTTCAGGTGCAATTGCCGGTCTGGTTGGTATCACGCCAGCTTGTGGCTACGTCGGTGTTGGCGGCGCGCTGCTTGTCGGGCTGGTCGCCGGTCTGGCGGGTCTGTGGGGTGTGACGGCGCTGAAACGTGTTCTGCGCGTCGATGACCCGTGCGATGTCTTCGGTGTACACGGCGTCTGCGGCATCGTCGGTTGTATCATGACCGGTATCTTCGCGGCGAAATCGCTGGGTGGCGTGGGTTACGCAGAAGGCGTCACCATGGTTCACCAGGTGCTGGTGCAGCTGGAAAGTATCGCCATCACCGTCGTGTGGTCTGCCGTTGTGGCCTTCATCGGCTATAAGCTGGCGGATATGACTGTCGGTCTGCGTGTTCCGGAAGAGCAGGAACGCGAAGGTCTGGACGTCAACAGCCACGGCGAGAATGCGTACAACGCCTGATAAGCAAAACGGCAACCCAGGGTTGCCGTTTTCGTTTTGTTCCCTCTCCCGTCGGGAGAGGGCCGCAGTACAACATCACCCGCGGTTACGCATTACCCCTTCCTGCACCGTCGACGCGACCAGCACGCCATCCTGAGTGTAAAACTCACCGCGCACAAAGCCGCGCGCGCTTGACGCCGAGGTACTCTCCACGCTGTAGAGCAGCCACTCGTTCATGTCGAACGGACGATGGAACCACATGGAGTGATCGATGGTGGCCACCTGCATCCCTTTTTCAAGGAAGCCCACGCCGTGCGGCTGCAGCGCCACCGGCAGGAAGTTGAAATCTGAAGCATAACCCAGCAGATACTGATGAACGCGGAAATCCGCGGGCACGGTACCGTTAGCGCGGATCCAGACCTGGCGCTTCGGCTCGGCCGTGTGGCCTTTCATCGGGTTATGGAATTCGACAGGGCGGATCTCAAGCGGTTTATCGCAGAGAAACTTCTCCTTTACCTGCGGTGGAAGCAGATGCGCCAGCGCACGGGCGATATCGGTCTCTGATTTGAGATCGTCTGGCGACGGCGCGGGTGGCATCGTTTTTTGATGCTCATAGCCCGGTTCCGGCGCCTGGAACGAGGCGGTCATGTAAAAGATAGGCTTGCCATTCTGAACCGCTGCGACACGACGCGCGCTAAAGCTGTTGCCATCCCGCAATACCTCAACGTCATACACGATGGGTTTCGCGCTATCACCAGGGCGTAAGAAGTAGCTGTGAAATGAGTGCACCAGACGGTCTGCAGGGACGGTCTCCTTTGCTGCGTAGAGCGCTTGTCCTACGACTTGCCCGCCGAAGACCTGGCGTAAGCCGAGATCTTCGCTCTGTCCGCGAAAGAGTCCTTCCTCAATTTTTTCCAGATTCAGTAATGTCAGCAGATTGTTCAGTGCCTGACTCATAGTTGTCCTCAATAAACGCCGTAGCGAAAGATAGGCAGAGTATAACGCAGAAATGAAAGTGGTCCGATGGGTAGAATAATCTGAATATCTGGACGATTTTAGGCATAAATCAGTGATCTGTGCCAAACTTACCTGTGTTATGTGATTGAAACGACATCGGATGGGATCGATCCCGCTGGTGCATTGATGATAAGGAGACTTCAATGAAACTCGTGCCCATGCTAAGTGGTGTAGCAATTGCGGTGGCGTTGTCCGCCTGTGCAGGAAAGAGCGCCCAGGTGCCGGTGCCAGCAGCAGATCCAAACGGGATTAATACACTCTCACAGCAGTCCATTCAGCAGCCTAACGTTTCCGGGACTATCTGGATTAAACAGAAAGTCGCGTTACCGCCAGATGCGGTATTAACGGTAACCCTGTCTGATGCTTCCCTGGCAGACGCGCCGTCTAAAGTATTGGCCCAGCGTGCCGTGCGTACGGAAGGTAAGCAGGCACCGTTTAGCTTCGTGTTGCCGTATAACCCATCAGACGTGCAGCCTAATGCCCGTATCCTCCTGAGTGCAGCAGTAACGATCAACGATAAACTGGTGTTTATCACCGATACGGTGCAGGAAGCGATTAACCACGGCGGGACAAAAGTTGACCTGAACCTGGTTCCGGTACAGCAAACCGAAGTGCCGGTTGCGCCACAGACTAACCAACCGTCTCTGCCAACCCCTCCGACCCAGATGTAACGCTTTAAACCCTCTCCTTCGGGAGAGGGTTTAATACACCCAGCGGTACTTTTGCAAATCAATCTGTCCTGACCCCGACACCTGCACCCCTTCTGACAGTAACGCCTGACGCTGGCGCTGCAGATCCGGCCCGGTCAACGAGATCGCCCCATGACGATTTACCACCCGATGCCAGGGCAGGGTACTTCCTTCCGGCAACCTTTTCAGTACGCCACCGACCTGCCGCGCCGCACGCGGAGAACCGGCCAGACGCGCTACGTCGCCATAGGTGGTGACATAACCTTCCGGCACAGAGGCCACAATTTGCCATACGCGTTGTGGAAAGGAGTCATGTTCGTCCATACGTCAACCTCTGGGGAATGTCTGGACAGTCATGTTAAACGAAGATAAACCCAATTGCTGCGCCAGTTTGCGCAAGAAACCAGCATCCAGTTGCGGGTCGCTTGCAATTGGCGGTAAGCACAGGGATAATGCGCCAGCGCGTTGGTTATCAACGCTCTCAATGGGGGCTCTGTTGGTTCTCCCGCAACGCTACTCTGTTCACCAGGTCAGGTCCGGAAGGAAGCAGCCAGGGCAGACGACGTGTGTGCCGGGATGTAGCTGGCAGGGCCCCCACCCATTTCTGCTCTCATCAACACTCTTCCTGTTTCTCTTCGCTTCGAATAGCCTTTAATCCACAACGTTATTAGGACTTTACTGACTGCATGTAATATATATTTCATTGCATTGAAATATTACTGTCATAAACCTGTAATAATAGACTGTCATTTTAATATCGGATGTCTTTTTTCTGTCATAACTTAAAAATATATATCTGGATAACATTGGTAAGTTCGTGTATTAAATAAAGTACTTATTCCGAAGGGAAGTGACAAACATGGCTACTGCGGTGTTAAACGTTAAGATTGATCAAGCGCTAAAAGAAAGACTTCGCCACTATGCAGAAGTTAATAACGAGAATTTAAGCGTGACGACAGAGAAACTGCTGCTGCTGGCATTCGAAGCGGTAGAAGAGGCGGGAGTATCGGAAGAGGATATTGATAACCAGCATACGGAAGAAGAGAGTGTTTCTCCATTTACTCCTAAAGAAATCAAGGCTCTACGTAAAATTCTTAAGAAGAGAAAATGAAACAACAACTGTCAACTGCCAGTGACTACAACGAGGCCTGCGATCTGTTGCGTTCAGGCTACGTGAAGCATGTACGTCTTGGCTGGAATGTAGGAAGTGATGAGTTCTTTCGTATTGCGTCTGACTGGTGTGATACCGGCGCAAAAATAAAGAAAGACGGTGAAAATTTCGTTATTTCACTGAAAGGTTTTCCTATTCCTCCTCAGCACTAAATCCTGAATGGTGAAAACTGCTGACTGTATCTGTGACAGTCAGCAGTTTTTATTTTATGATCCACTTCAAATTTTTTATATCAAACCAGACTTCTTTTTATTGATGGCACGTTTTTATTCAGGGCGAGCCACAAGGGTTTAATTCTCAGTAATGCCTGTTCAAGCTCAGCCGGATCGAGTGAAAAGGGCATACGTAAATACCGATCAAACGCACCCGATAAACCAAACCGCGTGCCGGTCCCCAGGTTGATTCCCAGTATCTCTGCGCGTGCAGCAAGCTGTGTTGCCAGCATCCCCGGCAGTTCAATCCAGTAGGAAAGCCCGCCTTCCGCTTCATGGAATGTCCATTCAGGGAAGTGCTCGCGCAACAGCGCGCCGCATTGGTCTCGCCGTTCTGCCAGCATCTTCCGGCGAGCAGGCAAAAACGTTTCGCTGTTATTGATAAGCCACAGCGTCGCCAGCTGTTCGAGCATGGGCGATCCTAAATCCAGGGTATCCCGCGTCTGGGCAAGCGTAGCGATGGTGCGCGAGGAGGCACGGATCCAGCCAAGACGAAGGCCGCCCCAGAAACTTTTTCCGGCAGAGCCTAACGTTATCACGGTGGCCTGCGGGTTAAATGACGCCAGCGGCGGCGGCGGGGGCGAGTCAAACCACAGATCCACCATCGTTTCATCTACTACCAGCGTCGTGCGGGTTTGCGCGGCAATCTCGGTGATTGCCTGACGGGTGGGAATATCCATGCATCGCCCGGTCGGGTTATGAAAATCGGGCATCAGGTACGCCAGGCGCGGCGCTGTCTGGGCAAGCGTTGCGGCAAACCCATGGGTATCCCAGCCCGTTTCCGGCAGCGACACACCCACTGGACGGCACTGCGCTCCCTGAATGGCGGCGATCGCCAGCGGGTAAGTGGGATGATCGACCACGACGCGATCCCCCGGGCCGGTCATCATCCGCAGGACCAGCGCAAAACCGCTGACCGCACCATTGACCACCATCACCTCGTCTGTCCGGGTCGGAAGCCCCCGCGCGGTATAGCGTGCGGCGATGGCTTCCCGCAGCGCCGGCAACCCAAGCTGATCGTAACCCGTAAGCGAGAGATGTTGCGTAATGGCCGTGAGCGCATGGGTATAGGCCTGGTGGATCTCAGGCCCGGCATTGAGCGCCGCGGTGGAGAGATCCAGCGCGGCACTGGCTGCTGAAAGGGTTGGCACGGCGCGTGTGTCGGGCAGGATCACGCGTGAACCGCTGCCGTGACGGCTTTCAAGATAACCTTCCTCACGCAGATGGGCGAGTGCGCTGCTGATGGTGGTCCGGCTCACATCCAGCGCAGTGGCCAGCTCCCGCTCGCCGGGTAGACGGGTGTTAAGCGCCAGTCGGCCATCAAGAATTAACAGGCGTAACGCATCCGCCAGCTGACGCCAGAGCGGGGTCCGGGACGAGGTTTGTTGCCAGTGGCCTAACAGGCGTACCAATGACTGGCTTCCGAAGCGGCGAGATGACATGTGCAGTCCACTATTTGAAAACTGGACATTAATCATAATGCCATTTTCGCTCAAGATGAAAGCCTGGTTCACTGGAGAAGATAAAAAATGGTACGTCGTCTGCTACAACTGTATGTCGGTTTAGGGCTGTATGGGCTTTCAACCACGATGTTTATTCGTTCGGATCTGGGGCTCGATCCGTGGGACGTCTTCCACCTGGGCGTGGCGATCCAACTGGGGTTGAGCATTGGGATGGTGATTATTTTAACCGGTGCGGCGGTACTCCTGCTGTGGATCCCGCTGCGTCAGATGCCTGGTCTGGGGACCCTCAGTAACGTAATTATTATTGGCCTGGCGGCAGATGCCTCCATGGCCCTGATCCCCGAGGTGACCTCGCTGCCCCTGCGTATCGCGCTGCTGGTGGCCGGAATTGTCGTGAACGCGATAGCCACCGGTATGTATATCGGTGCCGGTTTCGGGGCGGGCCCGCGCGACGGTCTCATGACCGGGATCCATGCCCGTATGGGATGGTCCATCCGCAGCGTGCGTACCTCGATTGAAGTGTCCGTGCTGCTGATTGGGTGCATGTTGGGCGGAACGTTCGGGATAGGCACCGTCGCGTATGCGCTGACCATTGGCCCGCTTATCCAGATCTGCTTGCCTCTGTTCCGTTATAAGCCACGCGTTGAGAAGACTCCCCAGCCGGAGCGGGTTGTTTAATTCTGCGAAGCGCTCACATGTTTTCATGGCGTCGCTGTGTCAGAATGGTGGCCTTCGAATGACGCGATGCCAGAATGCATGAAAGCAATCACTCTTTATGATGTTGCCCTCCTTGCGGGGGTTTCTTATCAGACCGTTTCCCGTGTGATTAACGACGCGGAGCATGTCTCTGCCCGCACGCGGGAAAAGGTGCAGCAGGCGATGGCGGAACTGCACTACGTCCCCAATCTCAGGGCACAACAGCTGGCGGGTAAACGTACCCGTACGCTTGGCCTTATTACGATCGATCTGGCGCTGCACGCCCCTTCGCAAATTGTTTCGGCGGTAAAATCCCGGGCGGTTGAGCAGGGGGCGAGCGTGCTTATCTCAATGGTGGAACATCCACAGCAGTGCCAGTCTGCCCTTCAGGCGTTGCTGGCGCAGCGTGTGGAAGCTCTGCTGGTGAATGTGCCGCTGGAGGATCCTCATGCTGAAGCGCTAAAAGCCCTCGCATCGCCCATTCCTGTGCTGTTTCTGGATGTCTCGCCCTCGGCTCAGGTAAACAGTCTTGTGTTTAATGCAGAGCAGGGTGCTCGTCTCGGGATTGAGCATCTGCTTTCGCTGGGGCATGAGCGTATAGCGCTGCTGAGCGGACCGGAGAGCTCTGTCTCCGCCCGGGCACGTCTCGCAGGCTGGAACACCACGCTGGCACAGGCCGGGCTTGAGGCTGTCGCGGTGGCGCACGGCGACTGGAGTGCGGCAAGCGGCTATGAGAAAGGACATTTGCTGTTATCTGCCGCGCAACTCCCGGATGCGATAGTGGTCGCGAACGACCAAATGGCGCTGGGGGTGATGCGCGCCTGTGCGGAAAAAGGGACCGCGATCCCGGGCCAGATGTCGGTTGTCGGGTTCGACGATACGGCAGACAGCGCCTGGTTTTCTCCCCCACTGACCACTATTCGCCAGGCTTTTCGCGAGGCCGGTGAGCGAAGCGTGGAGTGGCTGCTGGCGCCAGTTGAGGGTGACGGATGCTGGCAGGTTCAGCTTCCGGTGACGCTGGTGACCCGCCATTCTACCGCTCGCCACGATCCGCAGCAGATCGAACGCGAGGATCTTGCACAGCAGCTCAGGAGCCTGGCGTTAGCGGCTGAGCAACTTGCCCGCCGGTAAGACTTTTGTGATCTGACTCGCTACCCCGCGATCCGATGCTTTACCGCACCCGGTAGCCAGGGCATGTTAGCTAAAATTGTGAGCGCTTCGCAAAGAGGTTAATATGTCCAATACTCCATCGCTGACTCTCAGCGCACTTCTGGCTCGTCGGGACTGGGAAAATCCCGGAGTCACCCAGTGGAATCGCCTGGCAGCACATGCTCCCTTGCACAGCTGGCGTGACGAACACTCCGCCAGAGAAGACGGGGGCACCGTCAGCCGACGCCTCCTTAACGGGGAGTGGCGTTTTAGCTTCTTTCCTGCACCAGAGCAGGTTCCTTCGGTATGGGTCAGTGAAGATTGCGCCGATGCTGTGCTGATGCCCGTGCCCTCTAACTGGCAGATGCAGGGGTTCGACACGCCCATCTACACCAACGTGACCTATCCGATCCCCGTAAACCCACCGTTTGTGCCGCAAGAAAACCCAACCGGTTGTTACTCGCTCACATTTGAGATGGATGATGCCTGGCTGCAGAGCGGCCAAACCCGCATTATCTTCGATGGCGTGAACTCGGCGTTTCATCTGTGGTGTAACGGTCAGTGGATCGGTTATTCACAGGACAGCCGACTGCCCGCCGAATTCGATCTTTCAGCGGTGCTGCGTCCTGGCCAGAACCGCATTGCGGTCATGGTGTTGCGCTGGTGCGACGGGAGCTATCTGGAAGATCAGGACATGTGGCGTATGAGCGGGATTTTCCGCGATGTGTCGCTGCTGCATAAGCCAGAGACGCACATAGCCGATTATCAGGTTGTGACTGACCTGAATGCGGAGCGGGATCGCGCGGTGCTGAAGGTGGATCTCGCGCTCGCAGGCGCACAGTATGTGGAGTGTGAGGTGGCGTTTACCCTGTGGCGCAACGGCGAAAAATGCGCCAGTGCCACCGGGCGGGCGGGTACTGCCGTTGTCGATGAGCGCGGCGGCTGGGCCGAGCGGCTAACGGTGACGCTCCCCGTTGAGGCGCCCGCCTTGTGGAGTGCGGAAACGCCGGAACTTTATCGCCTGACGATGACCCTTCTGAACGCGCAGGGTGAGGTGCTGGAAACGGAGGCCTGCGATGTGGGGTTCCGCCGCATAGAGATCAGCAATGGCCTGCTGAAGCTCAACGGTAAACCCCTGCTTATCCGTGGCGTTAACCGGCATGAGCATCACCCGGAAAACGGCCAGGTGATGGATGAAGCGACGATGCGCCGCGATATCGAACTCATGAAGCAGCATAACTTCAACGCCGTGCGCTGCTCGCACTATCCGAACCATCCGCTGTGGTACACGCTTTGCGACCGCTATGGTTTGTATGTCGTCGACGAAGCCAATATTGAAACCCACGGCATGGTGCCGATGAGTCGCCTTGCTGACGATCCGCGCTGGCTCCCTGCCATGAGCGAACGCGTCACCCGCATGGTGCAGCGCGACCGCAATCATCCTTCGATTATCATCTGGTCGCTGGGGAATGAGTCCGGCCATGGCGCGAACCATGACGCACTGTATCGCTGGCTGAAAACCACCGATCCGACGCGTCCGGTGCAGTACGAAGGCGGTGGGGCGAATACGGCAGCGACTGATATCGTGTGCCCGATGTATGCCCGGGTCGATCAGGATCAGCCCTTCCCGGCGGTACCGAAATGGTCTGTTAAAAAATGGATCGGCATGCCGGATGAAACGCGTCCGCTTATTCTCTGTGAATACGCCCACGCGATGGGGAACAGCTTCGGTGGTTTTGCCAAATACTGGCAGGCGTTTCGCCGCCATCCTCGCCTGCAGGGGGGATTTGTCTGGGACTGGGTTGACCAGGCGCTGACCAGAAAAGACGACAATGGCACACCGTTCTGGGCCTACGGGGGAGATTTTGGCGACACGCCCAATGACCGCCAGTTCTGCCTTAACGGGCTGGTTTTTCCCGATCGCACACCGCATCCGGCGCTGTATGAAGCCCAGCGCGCTCAGCAGTTTTTCACCTTTACGCGGGTAAGTACGTCTCCGCTGGTGCTTGAAGTCCACAGCGATTACCTGTTCCGTCATACCGATAACGAGGTGCTGCGCTGGACCCTTGTCCGTGACGGCAGCGTGCTGGCCAGGGGGGACGTGACGCTCTCCATTGCTCCCCAGGGCACACAGCGTCTGGACATCAACCTGCCAGCGCTGGCGCCTGAAGCGGGTGACGTCTGGCTGAACGTTGAAGTGCACCAGCCGCGGGCGACGCCGTGGTCACCGGCAAACCATCGCTGCGCGTGGGAGCAGTGGCCGGTTCCGACGCCCCTGTATATCGCCCCGCCAGCACCGGAAGGTGTTCCGCCGGTGTTAACGCAAACTGGCGACGTGCTTGAGCTGGTGCATCAGCAGCAACGCTGGCAGTTCAACCGCGCGTCAGGACACCTGACGCAATGGTGGCGCAACGGCGTTGAAACGCTGCTCTCACCGCTGACGGATAACGTTAGCCGCGCACCGCTGGACAATGATATTGGCGTGAGCGAGGCCACGCGAATCGATCCGAATGCGTGGGTTGAGCGCTGGAAAGCGGCAGGCATGTACGAGCTCACCCCGCGATTACTGCACTGTGAAGGAGAGCAGCATGCAGCCGAGGCGGTGGTGAAAACCCTGCATGTCTGGGAGTATCGCGGTAAAGCGCTCTTCCTGAGCCGTAAAGTCTGGCGGGTGGACGATCGGGGCGTTTTGCATGGCGATATTCAGGTCGATATTGCGTCTGATATCCCGGAACCGGCACGCGTAGGCCTGAGTGTTCACCTTGCCGCAACGCCGGAAACGGTTCAGTGGCTGGGGCTTGGGCCACATGAAAACTACCCGGACAGAACGCTGGCGGCTCAGCAGGGGCGCTGGACATTACCGCTGGAAGCCATGCACACGCCTTACATCTTCCCGACAGAAAATGGTCTGCGCTGTGATACCCGTGAACTGCTGCTGGGCGCGCATCGGCTGAATGGCCTGTTCCATTTCTCCGTCAGCCGCTACAGCCAGCAGCAGTTGCACGAGACAACCCACCATCATCTGTTGCGCGAGGAGCCGGGGTGTTGGCTTAACCTGGACGCATTTCATATGGGCGTGGGCGGTGATGACTCGTGGAGCCCCAGCGTCTCGCCGGAATTTATTCTGCAGAAACGCCAGCTTCGCTATACCTTCAGCTGGCAGCAGAACCCTGACTGAGCAAAGAGGCGGCCACAGCAGTGGCCGCCTCGCTTACGCCAGGATACCGCTCAGGCCGTGCAGGCTCATGTAAATCCCGACCACAGTAATCAGGGCGGCGGAGATCCACGGTGCTTTTCGTGAAAACTCGCTGAAACCCGGCCAGCGTTTTGTCGCATGCTTAAGGCTCAGGGCGGCAATTGCACCGGAAGCGACCAGCGTTAACGCCAGGCCAATACTGAAGCTGAATACCAGCGTTGCGCCGAGGGCAAATTGCTTCAGCTGCAGGCAGATGAGCAGGACCGTGATTGAGGCCGGGCAGGGGATAAGCCCTCCGGTCAGGCCAAACAGTGCAATTTGTCCGGTGGTAACGTTCTGGCCGTTGAAGCGGCGGTTAATATCCTGCGCGTGCGCGCGCTGGTGGGCGTCCTGCCACTCTTCTTCAACCAGTGGATGCCCATGGTCGTGATGATCATGATGGTGGTTATGGTCATGGTCATGGTCGTGGTCATGGTCATGGTCGTGATGATCATGATGGTGGTCATGGTCATGGTCATGATGATGGTCATGGTGATCGTGATGATGATGGTGATCGTGTGGCCGACTCTCCTTCCAGGTTCGCCAGGCCATCCACAGGGCGATCAGCACGATCAGTATCCCCGAGACCAGCTGGAACCAGGGCTCAGACGTATGCGCATCCCAGCCCCGGCCAAACCATAATCCTGCCATGGCAATGATCCAGACCACCGCCGTATGGGAAAGCGTTGCCGCCAGACCAAGCAACACCGCCTGTTTCAGCGTACCGCGAATAGCCACAATAAACGCGGCCATCATCGTTTTGGAGTGGCCCGGCTCCAGGCCATGCAGCGCGCCGAGGAGGATAGCGCTGGGTACAAACAGCCAGGCATTGCCCTGCTGCAGGAGTGAAGCAAAATCGTTCATGGAAAATTCCGGAGTGGAAAGCGTGTTCAGATACTACTCCCCCCCAGTAGTCTAATACTACCCCCCAGTAGAAAAATACTCAGGGGGAGTAGAGCATGATATGCTTTAAAAGCCATACGATAAGGGAGACAGAGATGTCACATACGGTTCGCGACAAGAAGATGTTATTGACTCGCCTGAAGAAAATTCAGGGGCAAAGCGCTGCCCTGGAAAAAATGCTCAATAGCGACCACGAATGCGCCGACGTGTTACAACAGCTGGCGGCGATCCGCGGCGCGGTAAACGGCATGATGATGCAGGTGATCGAAGGTCATCTCACCGATCATGTGGTGAAAGAGCCTGAAGAAGCTCAGCGCGAAGCCGATCTTGGCGTCGTGTTACAGGTGATCAAATCCTATCTTAAGTAGGATGTGTTTTGAGGTTATCTTCCGCCCAAAGAATAAAGTCCGCTTTCGGCAACGCCTTGCTGTAGTACCAACCCTGCCCATACTGCACGCCGTGACGACGTAGCCAGGCGAGTTGCCCTTCGGTCTCCACGCCTTCCGCCACCATCGCCAGCTTCAGCGATTTTGCCATTTCAATAATGTGTGGCGTCACGTTTTTATATTCCAGTGCATCCACAAACGCTTTATCAATTTTTAGCGTGTCGACATCCAAATCCTGCAGGTAGCTCAGGCTGGAATAGCCCGTACCGAAATCATCAATATAGACTGCGTGGCCTGAATGACGAAAGGCGGCGATGGCCGGTGCGCTGATTTTAGGATCGGCAAAGCCGCGCTCGGTTAACTCAAGGGCGATCTGTTGCGGATGGACTTTCCACTTATTCATTAAGTGACTCAACAGTGGCGGGAGTTTTCCCGAGGTCAAATCGGCCGGCGCGAGGTTAATGGAAATATGCTGCCCGGCATGAAGGTGCAGCCAGTAGCCCATATCCTCAAACACCTTTTCAATGACCAAATGCGTCAGCTGCGAGATGAGCCCCGTTTGCTCAGCAAGCGGCACAAAAATATCCGGTGAAAGGCTGCTCCCGTCAGGCTGGGGCCAGCGGGTTAGCGCCTCTGCGCCCACAATCTTCCCGCTAGAGAGTTCAATAATGGGCTGGTAATGCACCACAAATTCCCGGTTGTTAATGGCGTCAAGCAGGCGGTTGCGTGGCGACTGGATGCGACGCAGCAATCGTAAAACAAAGAGTGCGGCAAGCAGGCTTATCAGTATGCCGAACGGCAGCCAGATGAGAAGTTGCTGGTGCCAGGTTTCAGCCAGCGGTTTTAACGCCGCCCAGGCGACCACCGTAAACCCCAGTTCAGGAACAGGCTTCATAATGTATATCGAGCCGTTGTACTGAATACGGGTGACGCCCTGATCCTTAACCAGATTGCGGATATGCGGATCGAGCTTGCTGCTGCTGGCAAAAATGAGATGTGATTTGCTGCCCACCAGGGCGGCATCTGTGGCGATCTCACCGAAAGGGATCACATCGACAAGCGAGGCAGGATCCACCAGCACCAGATAGTGGCCCCGACCCAGGACCGCCATGTAGCGGCTAAAACCGAGATCGTTTTGCGTGGTGAGCCATGCGCCATAACCATCTTCCGTGATTCGCATGGGCGGGGGGAAAGGGGCCGACTGACTGGTTTGTTCCAGGGACGAGCAAAGGGGTTCAAGATTGTTGATATAAATAACTTCCTGAACATAACGCCATGAAAAAGCGACCCGCCGCATCTCCCTTAAATGCATAACGCTACAGGGGATCCCTTTAAAGGTCTGCAGGCTATTGAGCGCTTCCTTTGCATCATCCACTACCCTGGCGGTACGTATCAGCACGCGTGAGGCATAGCTATCCAGCGCATCGACAAACTTATCTTCCGCCTGGCGATGTGCCAGCCAGATGCTCAGGCTAATCGGAACCAGCACCGCAATGATAAGTACGCCGGTCACCAGACTGACCAGATGTCGGGTTTTCATGGTGCTGTTTCCTTCCTCTTATGCCCGCTCCTGGGCGCTGAAAAACCTGCCAGAGGAGAAAGATTTTACCGCTAAATGATAAAGTTATAGCACGCGCAGGTCATGATTTACGGCACAACAGAAAATATCGTCGGGGCAGAGGGGTTGTTTTTTCAGCAGGGGTTAGATATTATTTTGTTATGTTATAACAAAACATAAAGAGTTTACGATGAAACCAGATATCCACCCAGCCTATCGCACCGTGGTGTTCCACGACACCAGTGCTAATGAATACTTTAAAGTCGGCTCAACCATTAAGACCGACCGCGAAATTGAACTCGACGGTGAAACGTATCCGTATATCACCATCGAGGTCTCTTCAAAATCGCACCCGTTCTACACCGGCAAGCAGAAAACGTTCTCGACGGATGGCAGTGCGGCGCGCTTCCGTAAGCGTTTCGGCGGCTTTCTTAATGCGAAGCGGGGATAACCATGCAGGTACTTAACTCATTGCGCAGTGCAAAACAGCGTCACCCGGATTGCCAGATAGTCAAACGCAAGGGACGCTTATACGTGATTTGCAAATCCAATCCGCGCTTTAAGGCGGTTCAGGGACGTAAGAAAAGACGCTAGACGCGTGCTTCGCGCCAGCTTTCCAGGGATCTTTTTTGGTTGCCATCGGCAGTAAAATTGCCGGTGGCAAGCCAGCCTTCAAAGGCACTCGCCAGCGCCGGCCACTCTTTGTCGAGAATTGAAAACCAGTCGGTATCCCGGTTATGACCTTTCGTGACCAGCGCCTGACGAAAACGCCCCTCAAACTGAAAGCCAAGACGCAGTGCCGCCTTGCGCGAAGGCGCGTTCAGGCTGTTGCACTTCCACTCGTATCGACGATACCCAAGGGTGTCGAACACGTATCGCATCAGCAGATATTGCGCTTCCGTCGACATCGGCGTGCGGCTGAGCAGCGGGGAGAAATGAACATGTCCCACCTCCACAACGCCGTTGGTTGGATCGATCCGCATCAGAGCCAGCGTGCCGACCGGAGACTGGGTCTGGTTGTCGATAACGCTAAAGTGAATCGGATCGGATAAGTCACGCACGCTCTCTACCCATCCTGCAAACGCCTCTGCGCTGGCATCCGGCTCACGCAACAGCCACGTCCAGCTGCGGGTATCTTCGGCCAGAGAATACGCGCTGAACAACGCCTCAGCGTGCTCCACCCGCAGCGGCTCAAGGCGACAATAGTGGCCCTGAAGCACCACACGTGAAGGGTGCTGGCGGGGTTGCCAGTCGATAAGTGCTTCGCCTACTGGCTGTCCAAACTCATTGAATGTTTTCATTTTACTGTCCGTGACGTTGATAAGAACGCCAGACTAGTGAATTACTGGTTCCTTAAAAAGTGCCACTCAGCTATGTTTTGGTGGTACCACGGGAGGCGAGATGAACATACCGGGCGATGAATTTTATACTTTGCTGAATGCCGCGTTGAAAGCGCAGGGGGAAGAGACGCTACAGCGCGCGCTGTATCATGCATTGCGTGAGGCGATACTGTGCGGCCGGCTACACGCCGGGAGCCGGCTTCCCGGTTCGCGAATGCTGGCTCAGCAGCTCTCGCTTTCACGGAACACCGTCAATGCGGCGCTGGAACAGCTGACGCTCGAAGGGTATCTGCTGCGTAACCGCCAGGGGACGCGGGTGGCGCAGCTGGCGCAGCGTACGCTCGTTCAGGCATTGCCGGACTCTGCCGTCGTGCTCGGCAGCCGGGTCGCCTCGCTGCCTGCGCCGGTGCCGCGTGATACCCCGGTTCCGGCATTTACGCCGGGAACACCGGCCATCAACTACTTTCCCCTGCCGCTGTGGCGGCGCTTGTACGACCGTGTTCTGCGCGAAGAGGGCAGCGCGCTGTTAGGGTATGGCGATCCTGCCGGGGAGCCGTCGCTGCGGGCGGCCATTGCCCGCCACCTTGCCCTTTCGCGCGGCATTGACTGCGATGCCAGTCAGATAGTAATGACCGAAGGCGCGCTTGAAGGGGTAAACCTTTGCACGATGCTGCTGAGCGAACCCGGCAGCGTCGCGTGGGTGGAAGATCCTGGCTATGGCGGGGCTAAAAGCGCCTTTGCCAAAGCGGGCTTAGTCATGACGGGGATGCCGGTTGATGACGAAGGCATGTTCTGGGAAGGGCTGGATACGCCGTCCCCTGCGCTTATTTTCACCTCACCTTCGCACCAGTTTCCGTACGGAAGCGTGCTCAGTGCGCGGCGACGCCTGGCGCTGCTGGATCTGGCCCGGCAGCATAACGCCTGGATTATTGAAGATGATTACGACAGCGAGTTTCGTTATTCCGGTGAGCCCGTGCCCGCAATGCTGGGAATGGTCAACAATGCGCCGGTTGTCTATCTCGGTACCTTCAGCAAAACCCTCTTTCCGTCGCTGAGAATGGGGTTCATGGTGTTACCCCCGGCGCTGGCAAACGCGGCCCGTCCGGCCATTGGCGCGCTGCTGCGTGGCGGGCATCGCGCCGAACAGCGAACCCTGGCGCTGTTTATTGAGGAAGGACATTATGCCCGCCACCTTGCCGCCATGCGCCGGCTCTACCGTAAGCGCTACCGACAGCTGCGTGAGGCGCTGAGTGCTGAGCTTCATACTCCGCATCGCATTCTGGCGGGTGAAGGGGGGATGCATCTGACGCTGGCAATAGACGGCATCGACGACCAAAAAGTGGTCGAGCAGGCGAGGGCGTTTCAGCTGGCACCCGCTGCACTGAGCGGGTATTACCTGGAGCCGAAGCAGGGGCAAACCGGTCTGGTGTTAGGTTACGGCAATACCTCTGCTTCTCAGTTTGTGTCGGGTATCCGACGCATACAGGCTGTAATCACGCAGCAGCAGGACGGGAAAGGGTAAAGACATCATAAAAAGAGAGCTGACCTTTGGTGGATACCATCTTCTGCAGCTTCTCTTTTTGCACCGTTTCAACCGCGGGGGAGTGCATGATGCTTTCGATCAGCTCCGGCGGCACGTAACGCGTGTTATACCATTCACCGTTATAGCAAACCCGGAAATCAAGGACGTCGATATCTTCGTAGCGGTAGCGGGGATTAACGTCAAAAAAGAAAAAGGCGTTAAATACCACAAACAGAATGACAAGCAGCCAGACGGAGTCCACCAGAGTTTCGGACTTCAGCATCACAATCAGTGTCGCCAGCCAGGCGGCATACATTGCGACAAACAGTCCAGGGTGTTTGCGAATAAAGCTGATGCTAAAGCGCGGGCGATTGTCGCGCTTTTCGCGGTGATTAAGATCGTCGATGGTGGCAGTAAGCAGGCGCTGTATCTCGGTCATTTTTTGCCTTTATGAGAATTGACAATACAGGATGTCTGCCAATTTTAGGGGAGCCATTTGGCTGAAAAAAGTAACAGTCAGGCGCTAAAAGACCATAACAGTTGACTCCCCGTCACTTTACAGCCGTTTAATGATTGTTGCCGGATTGCCGCCGACGACGACATTCGCCGGGACGTCTTTCGTTACGATAGCGCCAGAGGCCACCACCACATTATCACCCAACGTAACGCCCGGGTTAATAACCGCACGTCCGCCAATCCAGACGTTGTTGCCGATGGTCACCGGCTTGCCAAACTCCACGCCGCTATTACGCGCGTCGGCGTCCAGCGGATGGGTTGCCGTGTAAATATGCACCCCTGGCGCGAGCATGCAGTTGTCGCCAATATGTATCGGGCAGACATCCAGCATCACGCAATCGAAATTGGCGTAAAATTCTTTGCCCAGATAAATGTTATATCCATAGTCACAGCGGAAGCTCGGCTCAATATAGGCCCCTTCGCTTTGCCCGAGGAGTTCCGCCAGAATGTTCTGGCGTTCGAGTTTCTCATCAGGTGCAGTGTGGTTATAACGGTGAACCAGGTGTCGGGCGCGTAATCGGTCGGCCCGTAATGTTTCATCACCAGGGCGGTAATGTTCACCTGCAATCATCTTCTGCTTTTCTATGCTCACTGGGAACCTCACTGGTCGTCTTTACCGTAGGGTAATCGGAACAGGATGACAGGGGAACGTTCCCGGAAAATCACTGTGACTATAATCACAATAATATTGCGGATGAGCACGTTTTACACGGAGACCTGCACTGGGGCAGGAGGGTATAGCCAGAAAGTTGAATACAGCTGAGAAAGTGGCGTAGAACCTCTACAGACACACTTCAAAGATTAACGGACAAATCTCCACACGGACGTTGGGATTTTGTCATACAGCTTATTCATGGTCAGTTCAGCAAGACGGTGGTCAGCCGCTGAATAAAATACCGCCAGTTCATTATCAGAAAGCTCGTATTTATTCTTTTCAATTACACGTTCAAGCGTGTCTATTGACTGGCAGCGTCGCAAACGCATCAAATAATCGATTTTTGTGAGTGGTTTTTCAGACATAAATTTACCTTACTAATTGTAATAATTTTAACAGGAAAGACTAACGGGGTTAGCTCTGCTCACGTTGATGAAGCAACGAAATAGTCGGTTGCCCGATTTACGCCATTTCTGCAAATCTTGCGCATTAATGCCGTAGCTGCTGAACAACATAAAGGTGTCATCCAGGTATTCATCAATTTGCTCAATCAGCTTATTATCTTCATTGTACTTAATTTTATAATTAAGTGCGAAGGTTGCAATATGCTCGATCAACTCGTTTAACTGTAAATTGATGGCAGACGTTGGGTCGTTTACCCAGCCATGGTTACTTTCATCAAGATTGGCAAGGCAGTCATGGTACAAGGATTCGCAGAGAAATTTCAACTGCGCGATATCATGCCTTTTTGGCGAGTACTCGTCCATAGCGCATCCCCTTCTGAGTGATTTCTTACTCACCGAACATCATGTCGGGATGGATACAACATACTTAGCCGCACGGGTGCTGTGTTCCTGATAACTCTAACTATAATCCACTCTGATCAAGATTTCACCGCGCTATTACGAAAAATTACAAATAAAAGCACTGACTGCGAGCCTTTACGCAAATGTGCCTTCAGCGCTAAACATTTTTATACAGATTAACGCGGAACTTTTTTCGCTCCCTTACGTTTCATTGGCTTAGCGTAAACAATCCTAAGATGTCCAAATCCGGAGTTCTCTTTGCCTGAAGATATGGTTAGGAATATTCCTAATCACTTAAGCAGGGAAATGAAATTAAAAAAATCCTGAATTCAGCGATTACGTTATCACTTAATTATGATATGTCATTGTAGGCGGCAGGAAATAAATAGAAGCACAATAAGCCTATTTTATGATTTTTTTCTGAAAAAGAAAAAGGCCGCTAATGCGGCCTTTTTATCATGTGAAACCGGTATCAGTGCGGTTCTACCGAATGACTGTGCTCAATATCTTCATTCTTGCGGCTAAAGCGGCGGCGAACCACCACGAAGAATACCGGAACGAAGAAGATAGCAAGTACGGTTGCGGTAACCATACCCCCCATAACGCCTGTACCGACGGCGTTCTGTGCACCGGAACCCGCACCGGTACTGATAACCAGCGGCATTACCCCGAGGATAAATGCCAGTGATGTCATCAGGATTGGGCGCAGACGCATACGCACCGCGTCAAGGGTCGCCTCAATCAGGCCTTTACCTTCTTTCTCCATCAGATCTTTGGCGAATTCAACGATAAGTATCGCGTTCTTCGCCGACAAGCCAATGGTTGTCAGCAGGCCCACCTGGAAGTACACGTCGTTGGTTAATCCACGGAATGTTGCCGCAAGCAGCGCACCGATAACCCCCAGTGGCACCACCAGCATAACGGAGAACGGAATCGACCAGCTCTCATACAGTGCCGCCAGACACAGGAAGACCACAATCAGTGAAATGGCGTACAGGGCAGGGGCCTGGTTACCGGACAGACGTTCCTGGTAGGACATACCGGTCCAGTCATAGCCGATACCCGCAGGCAATTTACCTGCCAGCTCTTCCATCAGGTTCATGGCTTCACCGGTGCTTCGGCCTGGTGCGGCCTGACCCAGGATCTCCATGGATGGCAGCCCGTTATAACGTTCCAGACGCGGCGAACCGTATTCCCAATGCGACGTAGAGAAGGATGAGAACGGCACCATCTGGCCGTTGTTGCCGCGAACGTACCAGTTGTTGATATCGTTCGGTAACATACGGTATTGCGCTTCTGACATCACGTACACTTTCTTCACACGACCACGGTCGATGAAGTCGTTGACGTAGCTACCGCCCCAGGCCGCGCCCAGCGTGGTATTGATGTCACTGATGGAAACGCCCAGTGCCTGCGCTTTCTCCTGATCGATGTCGATTTTGTATTGAGGCGTATCTTCCAGACCGTTAGGACGCACGCCGACCAGAAGGTCAGGGTGTTTCGCCACTTCACCGAACAGCTGGTTACGTGCCTGCGTCAGTTTTTCATGACCCAGACCGCCCTGGTCAATCAGCTGGAAGTCGAAACCTGTCGCTGTCCCCAGTTCAACAATCGCTGGCAGGTTAAAGGCGAAGACCATCGCATCTTTAATCTGTGAGAACGTGCCCATTGCACGGCCAGTAATCGCCTCAACTTTGTTCTCTTCGCCCGGACGTTCTGACCAGTCTTTCAGAGAAACGAAGGCAATACCGGTGTTCTGACCACGACCCGCAAAGCCAAAGCCGTTAACCGCAAACACGGATTCAACGTTAGCTTTCTCTTTGGTGAGGTAGTAATCCGTTACTTCATCCAGCACCTTCTGGGTACGTTCTTGCGAGGCACCCGCCGGCAGCTGTGCCATCGTCAGGAACACGCCCTGGTCTTCATCTGGCAGGAACGAGCTTGGCAGACGAACGAACAGATAGGCCATCCCCACCACGATGATGATATAGAGCAGCAGGTAACGACCGGTGCTGCGCAGGATGTTACCCACGCTGTCGGTGTAGTGATGCGTGCTCTTATCAAACATGCGGTTAAACCAGCCGAAGAACCCTTTATGCTCGCCGTGACCGCCTTTCTGAACAGGTTTCAGCATGGTGGCACACAGTGCAGGCGTCAGGATCAATGCAACCAGTACCGACAGCGCCATCGCCGAGACAATGGTGATGGAGAACTGACGATAAATTGCACCGGTAGAGCCGCCAAAGAAGGCCATTGGGATAAATACCGCAGACAGTACCATCGCGATACCGACCAGCGCGCCCTGGATCTGGCCCATGGATTTACGGGTTGCTTCCTTCGGCGGTAGACCTTCTTCCGCCATGACACGCTCGACGTTTTCTACCACCACGATGGCGTCATCCACAAGCAAGCCGATGGCGAGCACCATCCCGAACATTGTCAGGGTGTTTATCGAGTAGCCAAAGATGGCCAGTATGGCGAAGGTCCCGAGCAATACGACCGGTACGGCGATGGTTGGGATCAGCGTCGCGCGGAAGTTTTGCAGGAACAGATACATGACCAGGAATACCAGGATGATCGCTTCTGCCAGGGTTTTAACCACTTCGTGAATCGAGATTTTGACGAACGGCGTGGTGTCATACGGATAAACGATCTTCAGGCCGGACGGGAAGAACGGTTCCATCTTCTTCAGTTCCGCACGGATAGCCGTCGCGGTGTCCAGGGCGTTAGCACCTGTCGCCAGTTTGATCCCGAGACCGGAAGCTGGCTTGCCGTTAAACTTCGCAATGATGTCGTAGTTTTCGCCACCCAGTTCCACTTTCGCCACGTCGCGCAGACGAACCTGCGAACCGTCCTGATTCACCTTCAGCAGAATTTTGCTGAACTCATCGGCGGAGGTCAGACGGGTTTGTGCGATGATCGAGGCGTTAAGCTGCTGGCCTTTCACCGGCGGAGTACCGCCTAACTGACCGGCGGCAACCTGGGCGTTCTGCGCTTTGATGGCGTTGATCACGTCCACCGGCGTCAGCTGGAAGTTGTTCAGTTTGTTCGGATCCATCCAGATACGCATCGCGTACTGAGAACCGAACAGCTGAACGTCACCCACACCAGACGTACGGCTGATGGCGTCCTTCATGTTGGCGCCCACGTAGTCGGAAATATCCTCCTGCGTCATGGTGCCGTTGGTGTTGATAACGCCAACAACCATCAGGAAGCTACTGGACGATTTCTCGACGCTCACACCCTGCTGTTGTACTTCTTGTGGCAGCAACGGCATGGCGAGCTGCAGTTTGTTCTGGACCTGAACCTGCGCGATGTCAGCATCAGTACCTGACTGGAAGGTCAGGGTGATCTGTACCGTACCGGTTGAGTCACTGTTTGAGGACATGTACATCAGGTTATCGATACCGTTCATGTTCTGTTCGATAACCTGTGTCACGGTGTCCTGCACCGTTTTTGCATCAGCCCCGGGGTAGGTTGCGGAAATTGTTACCGCCGGTGGCGCAATCGTTGGATATTGCGCGACAGGCAGCTTCAGGATCGCAAGTCCCCCAGCCAGCATGATGATTATGGCGATCACCCATGCAAATATGGGGCGATCGATAAAGAAATTAGGCATGTCTTAACGGCTCCTGTTTAAGTTAAGACTTGGTTTGTTCTGACTGGCCAGCGGCCGAAGCTTGTTGTTTATCGTCAGATTTCACTTCCTGTGCTTTGACCTGCGCGCCAGGACGAACTTTTTGCAAACCAGTAATAATCACGCGATCGCCATCTTTCAGACCTTCCGTCACCAGCCATTTATCGCCAATCGCCTGAGTGGCAGTGATGTTGCGCGTTTCGACTTTGTCATCAGCCCCGACAACCAGTGCACTCGCGTCGCCACGTGGCGTACGGGTGACACCCTGCTGAGGCACCAGAAGTGCGGTTGGGTTGGTGCCTTCTTCCAGACGCGCGCGAACGAACATACCAGGTAAGAGTGTCTTATCCGGGTTCGGGAAAATCGCACGTAAGGTGATGGAACCGGTAGTTTGGTCGACCGTCACATCGGAGAATTCCAGTGTGCCTGCCTGCGGGAACTTGATACCGTCATTGGTCACGAGCTCCACTTTGGCTTTACCGTTTTCCTGCTTCAGCGTGCCGTTTGCCAGCTCTTGTTTCAGGCGCAGGAAATCGTTGCTGGACTGGGTCACGTCAACGTAAATCGGATCAAGCTGCTGCACGGTAGCCAACGCGTTGGTCTGACCGTTCTGCACCAGCGCCCCTTCCGTGACGGAAGATTTACCAATGCGACCGCTGATTGGGGAGGTCACTTTGGTATAGGCGAGGTTGATACGCGCTGTTTCCACTGCAGCTTTCGCGGCAATCACGGCGGCGTTGGTCTGCTGTGCATCAGACAGGGCAGTGTCATAATCCTGTTGACTGATGTACTTGGTACCGAGCAGTTTTTTGTAACGGTTCAGCGTCAGTTGGGAGATTTTGGCTGCAGCTTCTGCTTTCGCCAGATCGCCTTTCGCGCTCTCATAGGAGGCCTGGTAGGTTGCCGGATCAATCTGATACAGAGACTCGCCAGCTTTCACTTCACCACCCTCGGTGAAGTTACGTTTCAGGATGATACCACTCACCTGAGGACGCACTTCTGCGATGCGGTATGCGCTGGTACGGCCCGGTAATTCTGTCGTTATCTGGAGAGGTTCGGACTTGAGCGTCACCACGCCAACTTCTGGCACCTGCTGAGCTCCTTGTTGAGCCTGTTTGTCGTCACATCCTGTTAGCGCTAAGCTGCCTGAGAGCATCAGAACGACCGCCAGAGGCGTTAACCCTCTGTTTTTGTTCATATGTAAACCTCGAGTGTCCGATTTCAAATTGATCAATGGTCCTGAGTCCAAAAACCCATTGCTGCGTTTATATTATCGTCATGCTATGGTACATACATTCACAAATGTATGTAAATCTGACTCCTGTAAATTCACTAACGTATGGCACGAAAAACCAAACAACAAGCGCTTGAAACCCGACAACACATTCTGGATGTGGCTATGCGTTTGTTTTCTCAGCAGGGTGTTTCGTCAACCTCGCTGGCGCAGATTGCTCAGGCCGCGGGCGTCACGCGGGGAGCGATTTACTGGCATTTTAAAGACAAGACAGATCTGTTCAGTGAAATCTGGCAACTCTCAGAGTCCAGCATTAGCGATCTTGAGACTGAGTATCGGGCAAAATTCCCCGAGGATCCACTCTCAGTATTAAGAGAAATATTAGTATATATCCTTGAAGCAACGGTAGTTGAAGAACGTCGCAGGTTAATGATGGAAATCATCTACCATAAATGCGAGTTGGTCGGAGAGATGGCGGTCGTCCAGCAGGCGCAGCGCAGCCTGTGTCTGGAAAGCTACGATCGCATTGAACAGGTCCTCACCCAGTGTATGCAGGCGAACCAGCTGCCGGCGACGTTAATGACCCGACGGGCGGCAGTCCTGATGCGCAGTTATATTTCCGGCCTGATGGAAAACTGGCTTTTCGCCCCGGACTCCTTTGACCTGAAGAACGAAGCCCGCAGCTATGTCGCTATTTTCCTGGAGATGTGCCAGCTCTCCCCGACGCTGCATGGCAAGTCAGGCTCGCTAACAGCCTGACGCGATTCCAGGATTTCTCTTAGAGGCTCACGTTCGCGCTATTCTGCTTCAGGCGAGCGTGATATCCTGCACGCCGGACTATTTTCGGTCATCTTCTGACATCATTCACAACTATGCTGCACACCAATCGCTCGCAACATCCTGTTCTTGTATTTTTATTGGCGACGCTGTTTTTCTTCGCAACGGCACCGCTTTCCTGGGCCCGCGCCGATAACAACAATGACATCCCTTCACGCAGTGATGTTCAGTCGCAACTCGACACCCTGAATAAACAAAAAGATCTCTCTGCTCTGGATAAGCTCGTTCAGCAGGATCTGACGGAGACGCTGGAAACGCTTGATAAAATTGAGCGTGTTAAAGCGGAAACCACACAGCTTCGGCAGAAAGTGGCGCAGGCGCCTGAAAACATGCGTAAGGCCACGGAATCGCTGAATGCCCTGAGCGATGTGGATAATGACGACGAAACCCGTAAAACGCTCGCGACCCTGTCATTGCGTCAGCTGGAATCGCGCGTCGCACAGCTGCTCGACGATCTGCAAACGGCGCAGTCCGATCTCGGCACGTACAACAGCCAGCTTGTCTCCCTGCAAACCCAGCCCGAGCGCGTACAAAATGCGATGTATGCCGCCTCTCAGCAGCTGCAGCAGATCCGCAACCGTCTGAACGGTACGTCGGTTGGCGAAGGCACCCTGCGCCCAACGCAGCAAACGCTGCTGCTGGTGCAGCAGGCCTTACTGAATGCGCAAATCGAACAGCAGCGTAAAAGCCTGGAAGGGAATACGGTGCTGCAGGATACGCTCCAGAAGCAGCGCGACTACGTAACGGCGAACATTAATCGTCTGGAACATCAGCTTCAGCTGTTGCAGGAGGCGGTTAACAGTAAGCGCCTTACGCTGACGGAGAAAACGGCTCAGGAAGCCGTCTCACCGGACGAAACTGCCCGCATTCAGGCGAACCCGCTGGTGAAACAGGAGCTCGAGGCTAACCATCAGCTGAGCCAGCGCCTGATACTGGCAACAGAAAGCGGTAACTCGCTGGTTCAGCAAAATATCAGAGTGAAAAACTGGCTGGACCGCGCGCTGCAGGCTGAACGCAACATTAAAGAGCAGATTGCGGTTCTGAAAGGTAGCCTGCTGCTGTCCCGTATTCTCTACCAGCAACAGCAGACGCTGCCGTCCGCCGATGAGCTCGAGGACATGACCAACCGCATTGCGGATTTGCGTCTGGAACAATTCGATGTGAACCAGCAGCGCGACGCCCTTTTCCAGAGCGATACGTTTGTCGCCAAATTGGAAGAGGGCCATTCCAGTGAAGTGAACCCGGAAGTTCACGACGCCCTGCTGCAGGTTGTGGATATGCGCCGCGAGCTGCTCGACCAGCTCAACAAACAGCTCGGCAACCAGCTGATGATGGCGATTAACCTGCAGATCAACCAGCAACAGCTGGTGAGCGTGTCGAAAAGTCTGCAGGAGATCCTGACCCAGCAGATTTTCTGGGTTAACAGCAACAAGCCGATGGACTGGGACTGGATTAAATCCTTCCCTGAAACGCTGAAGGCGCAGATTAAGAGCATGAAAATCACCGTAAACTGGGAGAAAGCCTGGCCTGCGGTGATGATTGCCTTCCTGGCGGGGCTCCCGCTGCTGCTGATTGCCGGCCTGATCCGCTGGCGTCTGGGCTGGCTGAAGAAATACCAGGATAAGCTGGCGTCTGAAGTGGGGCAACTGCGTAACGACAGTCAGCTGCACACGCCAAAAGCGATTCTGATCGATCTGATCCGCGCGCTGCCGGTCTGCCTGATTATTCTGGCGGTGGGGCTTATCCTGCTGACGATGCAGCTCAACATCAGCGACCTGCTGTGGGCGTTCAGTAAAAAACTGGCCCTGTTCTGGCTGGTGTTTGGCGTGTGCTGGAAAGTGCTGGAAAAAGACGGCGTTGCGGTGCGTCATTTCAACATGCCTGCGCAACTGACCAGCCACTGGCGTCGTCAGATTGTACGCGTCAGCCTGGCGCTGTTGCCGCTGCACTTCTGGTCCGTTGTCGCTGAGCTGTCTCCGCTGCACCTGATGGACGATGTCATGGGCCAGCTGGTTATTTTGCTGAACCTGCTGCTCATTGCCATCCTGATGTGGCCGATGTGCCGCGACAGCTGGCGGGATAAAGAGTCTCACAACATTCGTCTGGCCACCGTGACGGTACTGGCGATTATTCCGCTGGCACTGATGGTGCTCACGGCGACGGGGTACTTCTATACCACGTTGCGCCTGTCCGGACGCTGGATTGAAACCGTCTATCTGGTGATCGTCTGGAACCTGCTCTATCAGACCGTACTGCGCGGCCTAAGCGTGGCGGCTCGCCGCATCGCTTATCGTCGTGCCATCGCGCGTCGCCAGCATCAGGTAAAAGAGGGGGCCGAAGGCGCTGAGCCACAGGAAGAGCCAACCATCGCGCTGGAGCAGGTTAACCAGCAGACACTGCGTATCACCATGCTGGTAATGATCGCGCTGTTTGCGGTGATGTTCTGGGCGATCTGGTCTGATTTAATCACCGTCTTTGCCTACCTCGACAGTATCACCCTCTGGCAATACAACGGCACCGAAGCGGGCGCCGCGGTAATGAAAAGCGTGACCATGGGCAGCCTGCTCTTTGCCCTGGTGTCGTCAGTGGTGGCCTGGGCGTTGATTCGAAACCTGCCAGGCCTGCTTGAAGTGCTGGTGCTGTCGCGTCTGAACCTGCGTCAGGGGGCGTCGTATGCCATCACCACCATCCTCAACTACGTCATTATTATTGTCGGGGCGATGACGGTCTTTGGCTCGCTTGGCGTCTCGTGGGATAAGCTGCAGTGGCTGGCGGCCGCGCTCTCTGTCGGTCTCGGTTTTGGCTTGCAGGAGATCTTCGGTAACTTTGTTTCCGGCCTGATCATTCTGTTCGAACGTCCGGTACGTATCGGTGATACCGTCACCATCGGCACCTTCTCGGGAACGGTCAGCAAGATCCGTATTCGTGCCACCACCATCACCGACTTCGATCGCAAAGAGGTGATCATCCCTAACAAAGCGTTCGTCACCGAGCGACTGATCAACTGGTCGCTCTCTGACACCACAACGCGCGTCGTCATTCGACTGGGTGTGGCCTACGGCTCCGATCTGGATAAAGTGAAAGAGGTGTTGTTAAAAGCCGCGAAATCGCATCCTAAGGTGATGCACGAGCCCGCCCCAGATGTGTTCTTCACCACCTTCGGGCCGAGCACGCTGGATCACGAGCTGCGGTTATACGTGCGTGAGCTGCGCGATCGCAGCTACACCGTGGATGAGCTGAACCGCACTATCGATCGTCTGTGCCGTGAAAACAACATCAACATCGCCTTCAACCAGCTTGAAGTTCACCTGCGTAACGAGAAAGGTGATGAGCATACGGAAGTGAAGCGCGAGATTCAGGGTGACGATCCTACCCCGGCGTAATTCAGGTTCCCTCTCCCGGTGGGAGAGGGTCAGGGTGAAGGCGACTGGCCTTCACCTTGCCTTCAAAATCCGTCTTCACTATCTCAAGTGCTTTCAGCACCGTCTGGGCAGGGATGTCATGATTCTCCAGCAGCATAATCAAATCGACGGCCAGCTTGACCTCATCGGGTGCATTTTCCAGTGACATTTACGGCTCCTGTTAACGGGTCAGACGTTCAATGACGCGTTCGATTTCATCCAGCGCCTGACGGCAACGAACGATGCGGCCCTCGAGGGCGCTAATCTCTCGCATTAATAACTGCTGCTCTTCCAGCGTCTCGCTTGCGTTCAGGCGCGTTTCCCGCTCCTGCTTCATCTCAAACAGACGGCGCGCAAACTCCTGGTTCTCCAGCCGCTTGCGCTGCCATTTACCGAGACCCGGCGAAGCGCTGTCCCAGACGCGTAGCGGCCAGGCGGTCATTTCACGGTGCAGGGCGGTGATCTGCTCGGTGAGATGTTCCGCAAGCCAGGCGACCTGTTGCTGTTGATTGTTCTCAACCGCGTGGCGCAACTCATCAAGATTCATCTGCGCCTCAGCAACATAATCCTGGATGCGCGTGCTGCGGGTACGAAAAAGCTGCCGGTCAAAGCGCGGCTTCAGCGTAGCATGCCCCATTAACGGCGTAGCCTGCGCGCGCAGGGTGGACAGCTGATTTTGCAGCGTCTCCAGAAGCAGGGCTGTTTTCAATACGCTCTCCAGTGGTAAAGTAGCCGTTCAGTTTGATAACGATTCGCATTATGCAGCGTACTATTTTAATCATCATTGGCTGGCTCGCGGTAGTGTTAGGCACGCTGGGCGTGGTTTTGCCCTTATTGCCCACTACGCCTTTTATTCTGCTGGCAGCCTGGTGCTTCGCCCGTTCATCGCCGCGCTTTCACCACTGGCTGCTGTACCGCTCCTGGTTTGGCGGCTATTTGCGCCACTGGCAAAAACATCGGGCAATGCCGCCCGGTGCGAAGCCGCGTGCGATCGCGGTGATCCTGATTACCTTTGCCATTTCATTATGGCTGGTGAAAATGATGTGGGTGCGCATTCTGTTGCTGACGATCCTCGCCTGTCTGCTTTTCTTTATGTGGCGGATCCCCGTGGTTGATGAAAAGCAACAAAAGCACTGAAGCCTTATAATGGCTGTTGCAATTATTGCGCGCAGCCAGTAAATTCGACCGTTTTCGAGCACAGCTGCGCCTGGTCAAAGGTTAAACAATTGTTACCCTGGCCGACTCGTTGCGCGCTGTGAGTAACACTGTTTCATTTAGGCACAAACCGATGACCGCAACTGCACAGCAGCTTGAATATCTGAAAAACAGCATCAAAAGTATCCAGGACTATCCAAAGCCTGGCATTCTTTTCCGTGATGTCACCAGCTTGCTGGAAGACCCGAAAGCGTACGCGCTCAGCATTGAACTGCTGGTCGAGCGTTATAAAAACGCCGGGATCACCAAAGTAGTGGGTACCGAAGCCCGTGGATTCCTGTTTGGCGCGCCGGTCGCGCTGGCAATGGGTGTTGGCTTTGTGCCGGTGCGTAAACCGCGCAAACTGCCGCGTGAAACCATCGCAGAGAGCTACGAACTGGAGTACGGCACCGATCAGCTGGAAATCCACGTTGATGCGATCAAGCCTGGCGATAAAGTGCTGGTGGTTGACGATCTGCTGGCGACCGGCGGCACGATTGAAGCGACCGTGAAGCTGATCCGTCGTCTGGGTGGTGAAGTGACCGACGCGGCATTCATCATTAACCTGTTCGATCTGGGTGGCGAACAGCGCCTGGAAAAACAGGGCATTACCAGCTACAGCCTGGTGCCTTTCCCGGGTCATTAATCCCGGTTTTCACAACCTCGCTCAATGGGTGAGGTTGTGATAGCATTCCCCTCCATAAATTCACCTTCCAGCGTTGCAGAGCCTGCCCATGAGTTATCAGGTGTTAGCCCGTAAATGGCGACCACAAACCTTTGCTGACGTTGTCGGTCAGGAGCATGTGCTGACGGCCCTGGCGAACGGCTTGTCGCTAGGTCGCATCCATCACGCTTATCTTTTCTCCGGCACCCGCGGCGTCGGTAAGACCTCTATTGCCCGTTTGCTGGCAAAAGGTCTGAACTGCGAAACCGGGATCACCGCCACGCCGTGCGGCGTGTGTGACAACTGCCGTGAAATTGAGCAGGGGCGCTTTGTCGATCTGATTGAGATCGACGCCGCCTCGCGCACGAAAGTGGAAGATACCCGCGATCTGCTCGACAACGTGCAGTACGCGCCGGCGCGTGGCCGCTTCAAGGTCTACCTGATCGATGAAGTGCACATGCTGTCACGCCACAGCTTCAACGCCCTGCTGAAAACGCTGGAAGAGCCGCCCGCGCATGTGAAATTCCTGCTGGCGACCACCGATCCGCAAAAGCTGCCGGTCACTATTTTGTCGCGCTGCCTGCAGTTCCATCTGAAGGCGCTGGACGTCGAGCAGATCCGCGCTCAGCTTGAACATATTCTTGATGAAGAGAAGATTGTCCACGAACCGCGCGCCCTGCAGCTGCTGGCCCGCGCGGCAGACGGCAGCCTTCGTGATGCCTTAAGTCTCACCGACCAGGCGATTGCCAGCGGTGACGGTAAACTCTCGACCGACGCGGTCAGCACCATGCTCGGCACGCTGGATGATGATCAGGCGCTCTCTCTCATCGAAGCGATGATCGCCGCCAACGGTGAACGCGTCATGTCGCTGGTGAACGCCGCGGCTGCCCGGGGCATTGAATGGGAAGCGCTGCTGGTTGAGATGCTGAGTCTGCTGCACCGCGTGGCGATGCTGCAGCTTTCGCCGTCAGCCATCGGTGCCGATATGGCGGTTATTGAACACCGGATGCGTGAACTTGCGCGCACCGTCCCACCGGCTGACGTGCAGCTTTATTACCAGACGCTGCTGATTGGCCGCAAAGAGCTGCCGTTTGCACCGGATCCCCGGATGGGCGTTGAAATGACCCTGCTGCGTGCGCTGGCGTTCCATCCGCGCATGCCTCTGCCGGAGCCGGAAGTGCCCCGACAGTCTTTTGCTCCGGTCGCCCCCACTGCGGTGATGTCGCCTCAGCAGGTGCCACCGCAGCCGACGGCTCCCCCGCAGCAGAACGTACCGCTGCCGGAGGCCACCAGTTCGGTGCTTGCCGCACGAAGCCAGTTGCAACGTGCTCAGGGAGCAACCAAACCAAAAAAGAGTGAACCGGCAGCGCCAGGAAGAGCGCGGCCGGTGAACAACGCCGCGCTTGAACGACTGGCTTCGGTTACGGAGCGCGTTCAGTCGCGCCCTGCACCGTCCGCGCTCGAGCAAAAAGCCCCGGTGAAAGAAGAGGCTTACCGCTGGAAGGCAACAACCCTCGTTGAAGAGGTGAAAGAAGAAGTTGCCACACCGAAAGCGCTAAAAAAGGCGCTGGAGCATGAAAAAACACCTGAGCTTTCCGCGAAACTTGCCGAAGAGTCTATTGAGCGTGACGCGTGGGCCGCAGAGGTCAGTAAACTGCAGTTGCCGAAGTTGGTTGAGCAGGTCGCGCTGAATGCCTGGAAAGAGCAGGACGGTCATCAGGTACGTTTACACCTGCGACCGGGTCAGCGGCACCTGAATTCCCCTGGCGCGCAAAAAGCGCTGGCCGAGGCGCTCACCGCATTACACGGTGCACCGGTTGAATTGACTATCATTGAAGATGATAATCCGGCGGTGCGAACGCCACTGGAATGGCGTCAGGCGATTTATGAAGAGAAGCTCGCGCAGGCGCGCGAGTCGATTATCGCGGATAACAATATCCAGACTCTGCGCCGGTTCTTCGACGCCGATCTGGATGAAGAGAGTATTCGCCCCATTTGATCGTGAGTCTGACTTACGGTTGTAATCCTTAAACGTGAAAGAAGAGAGAAGCCTATGTTTGGTGGAAAAGGCGGTCTGGGTGGCCTGATGAAGCAGGCTCAGCAGATGCAGGAAAAAATGCAGAAGATGCAGGAAGAGATCGCTCAGCTGGAAGTCACGGGTGAATCCGGTGCCGGTCTGGTCAAGGTGACCATCAACGGTGCGCATAACTGCCGTCGCGTTGAAATCGACCCAAGCCTGCTCGAAGACGACAAAGACATGCTGGAAGATCTGGTTGCAGCCGCGTTTAACGATGCTGCGCGCCGTATCGATGAAACTCAGAAAGAGAAAATGGCCTCTGTTTCCAGCGGTATGCAACTGCCGCCTGGCTTCAAGATGCCATTCTGATGCAAACCAGTCCGCTGCTCACGCAGTTAATGGAAGCACTGCGCTGTCTGCCGGGTGTCGGCCCGAAGTCGGCGCAGCGCATGGCGTTTACGCTATTGCAGCGCGACCGCAGCGGCGGGATGCGCCTGGCGCAGGCTTTGACCCGTGCCATGTCAGAAATTGGTCACTGTGCGGATTGCCGTACCTTTACCGAGCAGGACGTGTGTAACATCTGCACTAATCCGCGTCGTCAGGAAAACGGTCAGATTTGCGTGGTGGAGAGTCCGGCGGACATCTACGCCATCGAACAGACCGGGCAGTTTTCTGGCCGCTATTTTGTGCTGATGGGGCATCTCTCCCCGCTGGACGGTATTGGCCCGGACGATATCGGTCTCGATCGCCTTGAACAGCGTCTTGAGTCCGAAACGATCAAAGAGGTGATCCTCGCCACCAACCCAACGGTGGAAGGGGAAGCTACGGCCAACTACATCGCCGAATTGTGCGCACAGTATGGCGTTGACGCCAGCCGCATCGCTCACGGCGTGCCAGTGGGCGGTGAGCTGGAGATGGTGGACGGCACCACGCTTTCCCACTCTCTGGCTGGACGTCACAAGATTATTTTCTGACCAAACGGAGGCTGCAATCGCGGCCTCCGCTTGAAATTCTCCCCTCGTATCCCCATCTCTCCCTCAACGTTTTAAAACCCCATTAAATGGCATTGTTGAGGTCGACATAGATGAAAGGACAAGAAACCCGTGGTTTCCAGTCAGAAGTAAAACAGCTTCTGCACCTGATGATCCATTCCCTGTATTCCAACAAAGAAATCTTCCTGCGTGAGCTGATTTCCAACGCCTCCGATGCGGCGGACAAGCTGCGCTTCCGCGCCCTGTCTAACCCGGATCTGTACGAAGGCGACGGAGAGCTGCGCGTGCGCGTCTCTTTTGATAAAGAGAACCGTACCCTGACTATCGCTGATAACGGCATTGGTATGAACCGCGACGAGGTCATCGACCATCTCGGGACCATTGCTAAATCCGGTACCAAAGCGTTCCTCGAATCAATGGGCTCCGATCAGGCGAAAGACAGCCAGCTGATCGGCCAGTTCGGTGTGGGCTTCTACTCGGCGTTCATCGTTGCGGACAAAGTCACCGTACGTACCCGCGCAGCAGGCGACAGTGCGGATCACGGCGTCTTCTGGGAATCTAAAGGCGAAGGCGAATACACCGTTGATGACATCACCAAAGCGGACCGCGGTACCGAAATCACCCTTCACCTGCGTGAAGGCGAAGACGATTTCCTGAATGACTGGCGCGTGCGCTCCATCATCAGCAAATACTCCGACCATATTGCCCTGCCGGTTGAGATTGAAAAACAGGAAGAGAAAGACGGTGAAACCGTGGTGTCCTGGGAGAAAATCAACAAGGCGCAGGCGCTGTGGACGCGCAATAAGTCTGAAATTAAAGACGACGAATACAACGAATTCTACAAACACATCGCCCACGACTTTACCGATCCGCTCACCTGGAGCCACAACCGTGTGGAAGGTAAGCAGGAGTACACCAGCCTGCTGTATATCCCGTCACAGGCGCCGTGGGATATGTGGAACCGCGATCACAAGCACGGTCTGAAGCTGTACGTCCAGCGCGTATTTATCATGGATGACGCCGAGCAGTTCATGCCGAACTACCTGCGCTTTGTGCGTGGTCTCATTGACTCCAACGATCTGCCGCTGAACGTCTCCCGTGAAATTCTGCAGGACAGCACCGTCACCCGCAACCTGCGTAATGCACTGACCAAACGTGCGCTGCAGATGCTGGAAAAACTGGCGAAAGACGATGCAGAAAAATACCAGACCTTCTGGAAACAGTTCGGTCTGGTGCTGAAAGAGGGCCCTGCGGAAGATACATCCAACGTAGAAGCCATTGCTAAACTGCTGCGTTTCGCTTCCACTCACACCGACTCCTCTGCGCAGACCGTGTCGCTGGAAGAGTACGTCTCCCGCATGAAAGAAGGGCAGGAGAAGATCTACTACATCACCGCTGACAGCTACGCCGCGGCGAAGAGCAGCCCACACCTCGAGCTGCTGCGTAAGAAAGGCATCGAAGTACTGCTGCTGTCTGACCGCATCGACGAGTGGATGATGAACTACCTGACCGAGTTCGACGGTAAGGCGTTCCAGTCCGTCGCCAAAGCCGATGAGTCGATCGATAAGCTGGCCGATGAAGTGGACGAAAGCGCGAAAGAAGCGGAGAAGGCGCTGGAGCCTTTCGTTGAGCGCGTGAAAACGCTGCTGGGCGATCGCGTGAAAGAGGTGCGTTTCACTCACCGTCTGACCGATACCCCGGCCATTGTCACCACGGATGCGGATGAAATGAGCACCCAGATGGCGAAACTGTTCGCCGCGGCGGGCCAGGCGATGCCAGAAGTGAAGTATATCTTCGAGCTGAACCCGGATCATCCGCTGGTGAAACGCGCGGCGGATACGCAGGACGAAGCACGCTTCGCCGAGTGGGTTGAGCTTCTGCTGGATCAGTCTCTGCTGGCCGAGCGCGGCACGCTGGAAGATCCTAACCTGTTCATTAAACGTGTGAATGCGCTGCTGCTGGCGTAATTGACCCGCCTCACCCTGGTCTTCTCCCTCTCCTGTGGGAGAGGACCGGGGGAGGGCACCAGACCGCTCCTTCCCGTTAATCTCCCTTCATTAACCGTTTCAGCCCGCCTGCCTTCCTTGAGCCATATCCGTTCTGGTGGTATTGTTTAGCGCTTTTGAAAAATTGAATCGACTTTTGAGGGGATTTTCGCAATGCGTATTATTCTGCTTGGCGCTCCGGGCGCGGGTAAAGGAACTCAGGCTCAGTTCATCATGGAGAAATACGGTATTCCGCAAATCTCCACCGGTGATATGCTGCGCGCCGCTGTTAAATCTGGCTCCGAGCTGGGTAAACAAGCGAAAGACATCATGGACGCAGGCAAGCTGGTGACCGACGAGCTGGTTATCGCTCTGGTCAAAGAGCGCATTGCTCAGGAAGACTGCCGTAACGGTTTCCTGTTGGACGGCTTCCCACGCACCATTCCTCAGGCTGATGCCATGAAAGAAGCGGGCATCAACGTGGACTACGTGCTCGAGTTCGACGTGCCGGACGAGCTGATCGTTGACCGTATTGTTGGTCGTCGCGTACACGCTGCCTCTGGCCGCGTTTACCACATCAAATTCAACCCGCCTAAGGTTGAAGGTAAAGATGACGTTACCGGTGAAGAGCTGACCACCCGTAAAGACGATCAGGAAGAGACCGTGCGTAAACGTCTGGTGGAATACCATCAGATGACCGCTCCGCTGATCGGTTATTACACCAAAGAAGCGCAGGCGGGTAACACCAAATACGCGAAAGTTGACGGCACCAAAGCCGTTGCTGACGTTCGTGCAGAGCTGGAAAAAATCCTCGGCTAATTGCACCTCTCTCACCCGGGCTCTCCGGGTGAGAAAAATTCTCATCTTACCTATTGCAGCAATGGGTTTCGTTTAAACGCTTTTCCGCTACAATTGAAAACCATTCAAATGGTTAAGAGGCGTGAATGAGTCAGGCGAAAACCGGCATCCTGCTTGCCAATCTGGGTACACCAGATGCACCGACATCAGAAGCGGTAAAACGCTACCTGCGACAATTTTTAAGCGACACGCGCGTCGTGGATACCCCAAGACTGTTGTGGTGGCCGCTGCTGCGTGGCGTCATTCTGCCGATTCGTGCCCCACGTGTAGCAAAGCTTTATCAGTCCGTCTGGATGGAAGAGGGCTCACCGCTGATGGTGTATAGCCGTCGGCAGGAAAAAGCGCTGGCCGCCCGCCTGCCGGATATGCCCGTCGCGCTGGGCATGAGCTACGGTAAACCGTCACTGGAAAGCGCGGTCGACTCGCTGCTGGCGCAGGGCGTCGACCACATTGTGGTTCTCGCCCTTTATCCGCAGTACTCCTGCTCGACGGTTGCCGCCGTCTGGGATGAGCTGGCACGTATTCTGGCGACCCGCCGCCGTATTCCTGGCGTGACCTTTATTCGCGATTACGCCGATAACGAACGCTATATTAAAGCGCTTGCCAGTAGCGCGCGCGCGTCGTTTGAAAAACATGGCGAGCCGGATCTGCTGTTGCTCTCCTATCACGGGATCCCGCAGCGCTTCGCCAATGAAGGGGATGATTACCCGCAGCGCTGCCGCGATACTACCCGTGAGCTGGTCTCAGCCCTCGGCCTGCCGCCAGAGAAAGTGATGATGACCTTCCAGTCGCGTTTTGGCCGCGAGCCGTGGTTAACGCCTTATACCGACGAAACCCTCAAAATGCTCGGTGAGAAGGGCGTGAAACATATTCAGGTGATGTCACCCGGTTTCTCCGCCGACTGTCTGGAAACGCTGGAAGAGATTGCCGTGCAGAACAGAGAGTTCTTCCTCGAGGCGGGCGGAACGAAATACGAATATATTCCGGCCCTTAACGACTCGCCTGAGCATATCGAGATGATGGTGTCACTGGTGACAAACAGCCGCTGATCGCACTATGGGCCGGGTTTGTGCTACCATTCCCGGCCCATAATCCTTGCACAGTTCAGACCCATGAAATTTCCCGGTAAACGCAAATCTAAACACTACTTTCCCGTTGATGCCCGCGATCCGCTCCTGCAGCAAATCCAGCCGGAAAATGAAACCAGCGCCGCATGGGTCGTCGGTATCGATCAGACGCTGGTGGACATTGAAGCTAAAGTGGATGATGCGTTTGTCGCTCGTTACGGTCTGAGCGCCGGTCACTCGCTGGTGATTGAGGACGATGTTGCCGAAGCCCTGTATCAGGAGCTGACGCGCGAAAACCTGATCACCCATCAGTTTGCCGGTGGCACTATCGGCAACACCATGCACAACTACTCGGTGCTTGCCGACGACCGCTCTGTGTTATTGGGCGTCATGTGCAGCAACATCGAAATTGGTGGCTACGCCTACCGTTACCTGTGCAATACCTCCAGCCGCACCGATCTGAACTACCTTCAGGGCGTTGACGGGTCGATTGGCCGCTGCTTCACGCTGATCAGCGATTCCGGCGAACGTACCTTTGCCATCAGCCCCGGCCACATGAATAAGCTGCGTGCAGAGAGCATTCCGGAAGCGGTGATAGCGGGCGCGTCTGCACTGGTGCTGACGTCGTATCTGGTGCGCTGTAAACCCGGTGAGCCGATGCCGGAAGCCACCATGAAAGCGATTGAGTACGCGAAGAAATACAATGTGCCGGTCGTTCTGACGCTGGGCACCAAATTCGTGATAGCCGACAACCCCGAGTGGTGGCAGGCCTTCCTGAAGGAACACGTCTCGATTCTGGCGATGAACGAAGAAGAGGCTGAAGCATTGACCGGCGAGAGCGATCCGCTGCTGGCCTCCGATAAAGCGCTCGACTGGGTCGATCTGGTGCTCTGCACGGCCGGACCGGTAGGGCTGTATATGGCAGGCTTCACGGAAGAAGAGAGCAAACGCAAAACGCAGCATCCACTGCTGCCAGGCGCCATTGCCGAGTTTAACCAGTACGAGTTCAGCCGCGCGATTCGCCATAAAGATTGCGAAAACCCGCTGCGTATTTACTCCCACATCGCGCCGTATATGGGCGGGCCAGAAAAGATCATGAACACCAATGGCGCGGGAGATGGCGCACTGGCGGCGCTGCTGCATGACATCACTGCGAATGCCTACCATAAAACCAACGTCCCGAATTCCAGCAAGCACAAATTCAACTGGCTGACCTATTCGTCGCTGGCGCAGGTGTGTAAGTACGCGAACCGCGTGAGTTATCAGGTGCTGAACCAGCACTCGCCGCGCTTAACCCGCGGTCTGCCGGAAAGGGAAGATAGCCTCGAAGAAGCCTACTGGGACCGATAAAGGCAAAACGGCAACCTTGCGGTTGCCGTATTCGTGTTTGTACCCTCTCCCGGTGGGAGAGGGTCAGTAAAGGGCTGCAGGAGGCACGCTTACCCCGTCACCACCTCGTCAACCGGCGGTTTCGTTAACAGCGTCAGCATCGCTTTTGCAATTTCGCGTTCACCCATCACCACCTGATCCGCACCCCGTTCGGTAATGTACTCCACCTCATCGTCATAATGGGCACGGGCAATGATCTCAATATTCGGGCATTTTTCACGTGCGGACGCCACAATTTCACCCGCTTCATAGCCGTTTGGAATGGTCAGCAGCAACCAGCGCGCGCAGTCCAGATGCGCGAGATTCATGATCTCTTCGTTTGCCGCATTGCCCAACACCGCGCGAACGCCGCGCTCGCGCAGCTCGTCGACGCGGGTACGTGATGTTTCAATCACCACCAGCGGGATCCCCTGCGCCATCAGCTTCTCACCGAGCAGGCTTCCTACGCGGCCAAAGCCGACCAGCAGGGCATGATTGCAAATATCCACCGGGATCTGCTTCTCTTCTTCGATAGCTTCTTCCAGCGTCTGCTCTTCCAGCGTTTCGGTTTTATCGAGGTATTTTTCCAGCAACGCAAACAGGACCGGGTTCAGCATGATGGAGAGGATCGCTCCGGCGAGGACCAGGTTTTGCCCGGCCTGCGGCAGCAGATTCAGCGCCATACCCAGGCCTGCCAGAATAAAGGCGAACTCACCAATCTGCGCCAGGCTGGCGGCGATGGTCAGAGCGGTACGCGGCGAGTGGCCAAACATCCGTACCAGGAAGAAGGCGGCAACCGACTTACCAAAGATAATAATCGCCAGGGTGCCCATCACGGCCAGCGGTTGCTGAACCAGAACCATCGGATCAAACAGCATCCCGACGGAGACAAAGAACAGGACGGCGAAGGCGTCGCGCAGCGGCAGCGTATCGTGCGCCGCACGGTGGCTCAGCTCGGATTCGTTCAGCACCATCCCGGCGAAGAACGCGCCCAGTGCAAAGGAGACGTCGAACAGTTCAACGGCACCAAAGGCAATCCCCAGCGCCAGGGCAAGGACAGAAAGGGTAAACAACTCACGGGAGCCGGTGGCCGCGCTGCGGGACAGGATCCACGGCACCAGACGGCGGCCCACCAGCATCATAATGGTGATAAACGCCACCACTTTCCCGATGGTGATGCTCATGTCCAGCGCCAGCGTCGCAAAGCCGACGCTCTCTTTTTCCATCATACCGGCGACGGCAGGCAGCAACACCAGCGTCAGCACCATCACCAGGTCTTCCACAATCAGCCAGCCTATCGCGATTTGTCCGCGCTGGCTGTCGATAAGCTGCCTCTCCTCAAGCGCGCGCAGCAGTACGACGGTACTGGCGGTTGAAAGACACAGCCCAAAGACGATACCGGTCATCAGCGACCAGCCAAGCACTGTCGAAAGCGCCATTCCCAGCAGCGTCGCTACGGCTATCTGTGCGATCGCTCCCGGTATGGCGATCGACTTTACCGCCATCAGATCCTTGAGTGAGAAATGCAGACCCACGCCAAACATCAGCAGAATCACGCCTAATTCCGCCAGTTCAGGCGCCAGTTTGGTATCCGCCACGAAACCTGGCGTAAAAGGACCCGCCAGCACACCCGCTAACAAATAGCCCACCAGAGGCGAAATACGCAGTTTATTGGCAATCATGCCGAGGATAAAAGCGAGCACAAGTCCACCAACAATGGTGGTGATAAGCGGTGTGGCGTGATGCATTCCGTCTCCTTTCGTTGTGGGTGTTCCATTTGGTTAAAAAACCAAAAACCGAGTAATAGTTTATGACAATTTTTGCCGTTATGTTTATGAATAATTGTTGAAGTTTGAATAAAACAGCAATATGCGTGTAAAAAAGCGCATTTTGATAAATTAGGCGGGGGGATGCAGAAGAAACCCTTATGGCATCAGGGGGTCAGGTCGCCAAAGTAAAACTTTAGCGACCGTTATATTACGCTTTATGGCGGTTATCAGGCAGGAATATGGTCAACATCCCCAGAAGCGGCAGGAAAGCACAGATTTTATAGACCAGGAAGATGCTGGTGTGGTCGGCTATCATGCCCAGCACTGCCGCACCAAGGCCGCCCATGCCGAAAGCAAAACCGAAAAAGAGCCCGGAAACCATACCGATACGGCCTGGCAGCAGCTCTTGCGCGTAAACAAGGATGGCGGAAAACGCCGAGGCGAGGATAAACCCAATAATCACGGTCAAAATCCCCGTCCACTCCAGGCTTGCATACGGCAAAATAAGGGTAAACGGGGCCACGCCGAGGATAGAGCCCCAAATGACGTATTTACGTCCGATTTTATCGCCCACAGGCCCGCCGATAACCGTCCCTGCAGCCACCGCAAACAGGAAGGCAAACAGGTGAAGCTGGGCGTTTTGGACCGATAATCCGAATTTTTGCATCAGGTAAAAGGTGTAATAGCTGCTGATGCTCGCCATATAGAAGTATTTCGAAAAAATCAGCACCAGAAGCACGGAGACGGCCAGAATGACCTTATCGCGAGGAAGGGGATTGATAACCTTCGCTTTAGGTTTACCTTTGTTCACGCGATGCTGCGCGGCATACCAGCGGCTTATCTGAATCAGTACGATAATCGCCAGCAAGGCTGCCAGCACAAACCACGCCACGTTACCCTTGCCGTACGGAGCGATGAGCACCGCTGCCAGCAGTGGGCCGAGGGAGCTGCCAAAGTTACCGCCCACCTGAAACAGCGATTGCGCCAGCCCGTGACGGCCCCCGGAGGCCATGCGCGCCACGCGTGAGGACTCCGGGTGAAAGACCGACGACCCCGTGCCCACCAGCGCGGCGGCAATCAGCACAGCTTCAAAGCTGCCTGCCATTGCCAGCAGCACCAGCCCGCTCAAGGTAAAACACATGCCAATCGGTAGCGACCACGGCATGGGATATTTATCCGTCCAGTAGCCCACGACCGGTTGCAGAAGCGAGGAGGCCAGCTGGAACGTCAGGGTGATCATCCCGATCTGCACGAACGTTAACGAAAACTCGGACTGTAGCAGCGGGTAGATCGCGAGAATCAACGACTGGATCATGTCGTTGAGCAGATGTGAAAGACTGATTGCGCCTAACACTTTAAACGAGGTGCGCGACGCCGGAGCGCCAGACACGGGCTGGGTTGATTCACTGATTGCCATAGAGATGAATACCACGTCTTTTGTTATTAGAAATGCAGGGTGTAATTATTATCCAACTAACATACCCGGCAGTGACATTTGAATAAAGTCGCAATTCTGAAAACTTATTTGTCTATTCTTATTAGTCACTGTAATTTTTGCCTTTGTCTATTGGTCAGGGAGAGAGAAGATGAAGTTAATGAAGCGGAGCGTCGCGCTGGCGCTGATCGCCGCCTGGGGTCTGGTTAGCCTGCCCGTGCAGGCCTATGAAAAAGATAAAACCTATAAAATCACCATTCTGCATACCAACGATCACCACGGCCATTTCTGGCGCAGTGAATACGGCGAATACGGTCTGTCGGCACAAAAAACGCTGGTGGATGGCATTCGTAAAGAGGTGGCAGCCCAGGGAGGCAGCGTACTGCTGCTGTCGGGGGGCGATATCAATACCGGTGTGCCGGAATCTGATTTACAGGATGCGGAGCCTGATTTCCGCGGCATGAATCTTATTGGCTACGATGCGATGGCCGTCGGTAACCATGAATTCGATAACCCGCTGACGGTGCTGCGTCAGCAGGAAAAATGGGCCAAATTTCCGTTCCTCTCTGCCAACATCTACCAGAAAAGCACCGGCGAGCGACTGTTCAAACCCTGGGCGCTGTTTAAGCGTCAGGATCTGAAAATTGCGGTCATCGGGTTAACCACCGACGATACGGCGAAAATCGGCAACCCTGAGTTCTTTACCGATATCGAATTCCGTAAACCGGCAGACGAAGCGAAGCTGGTCATTCAGGAATTGCAGCAGAACGAAAAGCCGGATGTCATTATTGCCACCACCCATATGGGCCACTACGACAACGGTGAGCACGGCTCGAATGCGCCGGGTGACGTGGAGATGGCTCGCAGCCTGCCTGCGGGCTCGCTGGCGATGATTGTGGGCGGTCATTCACAAGACCCGGTCTGCATGGCGTCAGAGAATAAAAAGCAGGTCGACTACGTGCCAGGCACGCCGTGTGCTCCGGACCGTCAGAACGGTATCTGGATTGTGCAGGCGCACGAATGGGGTAAATACGTGGGGCGTGCGGACTTTGAGTTCCGTAACGGCGAGATGAAGCTGGTGCACTATCAGCTCATTCCGGTCAACCTGAAGAAGAAAGTGACTTACCCTGACGGGAAGAGTGAACGCGTACTCTACACCCCGGAAATTGCCGAGAACGCGCAGATGCTCTCCCTGCTGACGCCCTTCCAGAATAAAGGCAAGGCGCAGCTGGACGTGAAGATTGGTACGCTGAATGGTCGTCTGGAAGGGGACCGCAGCAAAGTTCGCTTTGTGCAGACCAATATGGGGCATCTGGTGCTGGCGGCACAAATGGCGCGCACAAATGCCGATTTTGGCGTGATGAGCGGCGGCGGCATCCGCGACTCCATCGAAGGCGGAAACATCACCTATAAAGATGTGCTGAAGGTTCAGCCGTTCGGTAACATCGTGGTGTATGTCGACATGAGCGGTAAAGAGGTGATTGACTATCTCACCGCCGTGGCGCAGATGAAGCCGGATTCCGGCGCTTATCCGCAGTTTGCCAACGTCAGCTTTGTGGCGAAGGACGGCAAGCTCAACGACCTCAAAATCAAAGGCGAGCCGGTCGACCCTGCCAAAACCTACCGCATGGCAACATTAAGCTTTAACGCCACCGGTGGTGACGGTTATCCGCATATCGACAATAAACCGGGCTATGTGAATACCGGGTTTATCGATGCGGAGGTGCTGAAGCAGTTCATCGAGCAGAATTCACCGATCGACGTGAATACCTATGAGCCGAAAGGCGAGGTGAGCTGGCAGTAGTGCGGTTTTGTGCCGGGGGGCGGCTACGCCTGACCCGGCCTGTATGAGAATCGTCGGCCCGGTAAGCACAGTGCCTCCGGGCCACTTCCTCAATCCCGTCGCGCAATATCCGCAAATGTCGCGTCCAGTATTTTCGCCAGATCGCCTGCGGACAGTTCAATATCCAGCCCGCGTTTGCCGCCGGAAATATAAATGGTGTCGAACGTCTGCGAAGGGGCATCAATCAGCGTCGGCAGGCGTTTTTTCTGCCCGAGCGGGCTGATACCGCCAACAAGGTAGCCGGTAGTGCGTTGCGCAACCATCGGATCGGCCATATCCACCTTCTTTGCCCCCAGCGCTTTGGCCACTTTCTTGAGATCCAGCTGCCCGGCAACGGGCGTTACCGCAACGGCGAGGTGTTTCATATCACCGTTCACCGCCACCAGCAGCGTCTTATAAACCCGATCGGCGTTCAGCCCCAGTTTGCGCACCACTTCATCACCAAAATTCGTTTCGCTGGGATCGTGATCGTAGGTGTGGATCCGAAAGGGAATGTTGTTTTTTTCGAGTAATTTAACGGCGGGAGTCATAGCTATCCTTCTTACGACAGACAATTCATGCTGACAGCATACGCCTGACGTTTGTCTAAAAAATAGCACCATCTTGCGCAATAGTATTGGCAGTGATGGTCACTTTGAGCGACAATCGGCTCAACCGAAGGTCTCCTTCGGCATAATAAAAACGATGAAATTCCTCTTTGACGGGCCAATAGAAATATTGGCCATTTTTTTATTTCAGCAGTGACGGCAAATTCCCTTCTCCGTACAAATGTAACGCCCCGACAGCGACCACGTAACGCCCCGCAGGCAACGCATGTAGCGTCTGCTGCCAGGCTTTGTTGCGCTCGTTCATCAGCACATCATACAACGATTCACTGAACGTCGACGGCAGCGCCAGTTTATCGTCCGTGGGTGGCGCATTCAGCCACCAGCCGATCATCGTTTGCAACAGACGCGCGTTGGTGTGCCAGTGGGTCAGGGTATCATCCAGCAGCATCAACCCATCATCAGGAAGCTGGCGCAGCAGGGCTATCTGGCTGTCCGTGCCTTCGAGCTCAATGACTGACAAATGGCGTGCTCTCGCGGCATTCAACAGCTGGTAATCAATACCGTAATCCCCGCGTAGCCCCAGACGCTGCGCCTGGGTCGCCTGCAGGACCATCGCGATTTGCCACAGCGGCAGTGTGTCCAGCATGGAGAGCGACACGCCCGTCTCATCTGCGACGCGCGTCAGTTCAGCAAACTGCGTGTCGTTCAGACGTTCAGCCAGGGGGAGATCGCTTTCGAGGCCGGCAAACGGCGACGTCTGGCCCGAAATATCCGCTTCAACGACCAGCGCATCGGCGCTCTTCAGCAGTTTCATCAGACCGGCTGGCAGCGGGGACATATCCTGCGTGCCCATATGGATGCTGCCCACCAGGTGAAGGTGCTGCCCGCCGGGAAGCGAGATATCCATGCCGGGCCAGGCATAACGGCGGGGGAAGAGGGCGCGAAACGATGTTTTTATACGATTAAACAGACTCATACGCGCTCCATAAACGGAAAGGTTCATGCTAGCGCGTAGGAGAAGAAGGTTCAATCTTTCGGTTTAAACCGCAACAACCGGTTTGCGTTGCTCACCACGGTAATGGACGAGAGTGCCATCGCCGCACCCGCGACAACCGGGTTCAGCAGCGTGCCGGTCAGCGGCCACAAAATACCGGCGGCAATCGGGATACCGAGCGAGTTGTAGACGAAGGCGCCCAGCAGGTTCTGCTTCATGTTGCGCAAGGTGGCTTTTGAAATCGCCAGCGCGTCCGCAACGCCCATCAGGCTGTGGCGCATCAGGGTAATGGCGGCCGTCTCAATGGCGACATCGCTACCGCCCCCCATCGCAATACCCACTTCCGCCTGTGCCAGCGCCGGCGCATCGTTAATCCCGTCACCGACCATCGCCACCTGGCGACCCTGGCTTTGCAGCGTCTTGATGGCGTCTGCTTTGCCGTCAGGTAACACCCCGGCAATGACCTCGTCAATCCCAGCTTCCCGGGCGATGGCGTTCGCCGTCACAGGATTATCCCCGGTCAACATCACCAGGCGATAGCCCGCACGATGCAGGCGTTGCAACGCCTGCACGCTGTCCTGGCGTAGCGGATCGCGAATTGCCAGCAGCGCCGCGGCCTTGCCATCAACGGCAAGCAGAACCGGGGTTGCGCCCTGAGAGGCTTGATCTTTCAGGTCTTGTTCCAGGGCTGAAGTCTCAACGCCATGCTCCTTCAGCAGTGCCTGATTCCCCAGCAGCAGCGTGTGCCCTTCGGCGGTACCGCTGACGCCTAAACCGCGCAGGGTACGGAAATTGCTCACCTGCGGCAGGCTGGCATTCCCGGCTTTCTCAATAATGGCGTGGGCCAGCGGGTGGCTGGAGCCTTGTTCAAGCGCCGCGGCGAGACGCAGCGCGTCATCCTGCGTGATGCCTGCGGTTATCACGGCCACTACCTGCGGTTTCCCTTCCGTCAGCGTGCCGGTTTTATCAAACACCAGCGTGTCCAGCGTGCTCGCCCGCTGCAGCGCATCGGCATCCCGTACCAGCACACCAAATTCAGCGGCACGGCCTACGCCTGAGATGATCGACATTGGCGTGGCAAGACCGAGCGCGCAAGGACAGGCAATGATCAGCACCGTGGTGGCAATCACCAGGGTATAAACAATTTGCGGTGCCGGACCGAAGACATACCAGATAGCCGCGCTCAGCAGCGCGATACCGACCACGACCGGCACAAAAATGGCGGAGATTTTATCGGCCAGCTGACCAATTTCCGGCTTACTGCTCTGTGCCTGACGCACCATGCGAATAATGCGTGACAGCGTAGTATGGCTGCCGACGGCACTGGCGGTGAAAAGCACGCTACCGTCCTGCACCACCGTACCGGCATGAATGGCATCGCCCTGGGCTTTCTGTTGCGGGACGGGTTCGCCGGTCAGCATCGCTTCGTCAAACCAGGCTTCGCCCTGAGTGATTTCACCGTCGACGGGAACGCGGTCGCCGGTGGTCAGGCGCAGCGTCATGCCGGGTTGAACTTCAGCCAATGGCACGTTTTTTTCACCCGCATCCGTCACGACGCGCGCGGTCGGTGGGGTTAAATCCAGCAGGCGCTCCAGCGCTTTGGAGGAACGCTGACGGGCGCGCGCTTCAAGCATATGGCCGAGGTTAATCAGGCCGATAATCATCGCGCTCGCTTCATAATAGAGATGACGCGCTTCCATCGGGAACCACTGGGGCCAGACGTTGACGCTCATGGAGTACAGCCACGCCGCACCCGTGCCGAGTGCGACAAGGGTGTCCATCGTCGCGGTGCGATTTTTCAGGCTTTTCCAGGCGCTGGAGTAGAAGTGACCGCCTGCGAAGACCATCACGGCAAGCGTAATCAACCCAATGACTAGCCACAGCATGCGGTTATCGTCGGTGACCATCATATTGTCACCGATCATACCCCACACCATGACCGGGACCCCAACCAGCAGCGCGACGATGGCCTGCCAGCGGAAGCGTTTCATGGTGGCGACGGCCGTTTCCTGCTGGCGTTCACGACGTTTGAGGTCATCTTCGATGGCCTCTGCGCCGTAGCCCGCTTTTTCAACGGCCTGCACTAAATCTGCGGCGGAGGCACTGCCCATCACCAGCGCAGTACGCTCCGCAAGATTGACCCGTGCCTGCGCGACACCCGGTACAGCCTGCAAGGCATTTTGTACCCGGGAGACGCAGCTGGCGCAGCTCATGCCGTTGATCAGCAGCTGTTGGCTGTCATCAATATCATCAGCTACCGGAAGCTCAGGAGTGGCCGCTGTCAGTGCTTCCGACGGGGATGATGACTCTGCCAGCGGTTTAGCCTTTGGGTGGCTCAGCTCCGCCCCATAACCAGCCTGTTTGATCGTATCAATCAGCGCATCCGCACTGGCGCTACCGGTGACGGCGGCGTGATCAAGGGTCACTTCAGCGCTGTCTACATCAGGACGCTGTTCCAGACTTTCTTTAACGCGTTTGACACAGTGGCCGCAGGAGAGGCCGTCCAGTGTCAGGTCAATAGTGTGAGACATAACAAAACTCCCGTATAATGATCTGGTCAGATGTTGACCGGCATAACGCTTTTCGCTAACTGTTATGAAGGTTAAACCTTCCATCAAGGGGAAGGTCAAGGGGGAAATGTGAATATCAGTGATGTTGCGAAAAAAACCGGATTGACCAGCAAAGCGATCCGTTTTTATGAAGAGAAGGGGCTGGTGACACCGCCGCTGCGCAGTGAAAATGGCTACCGCAGTTATACGCAACTGCATCTGGATGAACTGACGCTGCTGCGCCAGGCGCGGCAGGTGGGATTTAACCTTGAAGAGTGCGGCGAGCTGGTCACCTTATTCAACGATCCGGCACGCCATAGCGCAGACGTGAAAAAACGTACGCTGGAGAAAGTGGCTGAGATTGAACGCCACATTACCGAGTTACAGGCGATGCGTCAGCAGCTTCTGGCGCTGGCGGAATCCTGTCCGGGGGATGACAGCGCCGACTGCCCGATTATCGATAATCTGTCCGGCTGCTGTCATCGTAAGGCTCATGCCTGACAGGCTTTAACCCGCAGGGTTATCCCTTCCACCGCAATGACCTCAACCTGCGTGCCGGCGCTGAGGTCATCGTCGGCCACCACGGGCCATGAACTGTCGCCCACGCGCATATGTCCGCGCCCGTTAACCAGCGCCGTGTCGAGCGTAAAACGTTTGCCGACAATCTGCTGCCCGCGCTGATTGAGGTGGGCGTCGAGCGGTTTCTGCTCTGCCACCTGGCGGTTAAGCCAGCGCCACCACAGCCAGGCGGCCAACAGCGTCAGCACGGCAAATAACGCCCCCTGCCACGCCCAGTCGAGGGGCAGTAGCCAGACCACTAACCCGGTAATGACAGCGGCAACACCGCTCCAGAGCAGGTAACCGTTGCCGCCAAGCATCTCCGCGGCCAGCAATAAGCCACCGAGGCTTAGCCAGAATGCATGAGGATGTGCGACGATTAGCTCAATCATTTTTTGCGCTCGTTTCCGCTGTCTTTGATAAGTTCCGTGATCCCGGCGATGGAGCCCATCAGGCTGCTGGCATCCAGCGGCATCATCACCACTTTGCTGTTGTTCGCGGAGCCAATCTCTTTCAGCGCGTCAGTGTATTTTTGCGCAACAAAGTAGTTCACCGCCTGGATATCACCTGCTGCAATTGCTTCAGAGACCATCTGGGTGGCGCGGGCTTCCGCTTCTGCAGAACGTTCACGGGCTTCCGCCTGTAAGAAGGCAGACTGGCGTTCACCTTCCGCTTTCAGGATCTGCGACTGTTTTTCCCCTTCGGCTTTCAGGATCTCTGCCTGACGTACCCCTTCAGCTTCCAGAATGTAGGCGCGTTTGGTCCGTTCCGCTTTCATCTGTGCGTTCATGGAGGCGATCAGCTCTGCCGGTGGACGCACGTCGCGGATCTCAATACGGGTAACTTTGATCCCCCACGGGTTGGTGGCCTCGTCGACAATGTGCAGCAGGCGGGTGTTAATGCTGTCGCGCTGAGAGAGCATCTCGTCCAGCTCCATTGAACCGAGCACGGTACGAATGTTGGTCATCGTCAGATTTACGATAGCCAGCTCCAGATTGCTGACTTCATAGGCCGCTTTTGGGGCATCAATAACCTGAATAAAACAGACCGCATCAATGGTGACGTTGGCGTTATCCTTGGAGATCACTTCCTGGGAAGGAATATCCAGCACCTGTTCCATCATATTGATTTTACGTCCAATCCTGTCCATGAAAGGGACAATCAGGCTTAAACCCGGCTGGAGCGTGTTGGTGTAGCGGCCAAAGCGTTCAACGGTCCACTGATACCCCTGTGGGACAATTTTGACGCCAGCGCCGACAATAACCAGCGCAACGAAAATAAGGACAGGTATAACGATAAGCATAAAAACCTCCTGTTTTGCATGCTGTGACGAAGGGAACTGCGTGTGTGTTATAAGTCAGTATATCGGCTATCGGACTGAAATTCGCCCCTGTAAAGAAGGGGGCGCGACGAATACCGGTAAAACCTTTACTCCAGCCATCGACACACCCTATTCGCGCTGCGTTCGTGAAAGGATTATTCTACGCGTGGTTGCAATAAAGGTGGTTACAGGATGCATGATGAACAATAAAAATACGCTCTTGCAGGTCAGGGATGTCGGTTTTCGTGTGGCAAATACCACGATCCTTCAGCATGTCGATTTTTGTCTTTCCCCGGGTGAGTTCAAACTGATAACAGGGCCGTCAGGCTGTGGTAAAAGCACGTTATTAAAGATTGTCGCTTCACTGCTCAGCCCCACTGAGGGCGCTATTCTGTTTGAAGGGCAGGATATCGCGACACAGTCGCCAGAAAGCTATCGTCAGCAGGTCTCTTACTGCGTGCAAACCCCTTCGCTGTTTGGGGACACGGTTTATGACAACCTGGTCTTTCCGTGGCAAATCCGTCATAAAACGCCGGAGCCAGAAAAATTTATCGCCGATCTGGCCCGCTTTGGCCTGTCGAAAGAGACGCTGACTAAATCCATCAATGAATTATCGGGCGGCGAAAAGCAGCGCGTTTCGCTGATTCGCAATCTGCAGTTTTTGCCGAAGATATTGTTACTGGACGAGATCACCAGCGCGCTGGATGAGGTGAACAAACGCAACGTTAACGAGATTATTCATCGTTACGCAAGCGAGCAGAATATTGCCGTGCTGTGGGTTACGCACGATTCAAACGAAATTACCCATGCGGATGATGTCATTACGCTTGAGCCGCAGGGCGGGAAAATGCAGGAGGCAAACCGTGGGTGAGCATAATATTACGAATACGTCGCTGGCGTTTTCGATGGTGCTGGTACTGATCGCTATTGTGGTGAGCTACCGGGAAAAGCTGGGCCTGGAGAAAGATATTATCTGGAGTATCTGCCGCGCGGTTATCCAGCTCATTATTGTCGGCTATGTGCTGAAGTATATTTTTAACGTCAACCACGCGGTGCTGACGCTCCTGATGGTGCTCTTTATCTGCTTTAACGCGGCGTGGAACGCGCAGAAACGCAGTAAGTATATCGATAAGGCGTTTGTCTCATCGTTTATCGCCATTACAACCGGGACGGCGCTGACGCTGGCGGTGCTGGTGGTGTCCGGCTCAATCGAGTTTACGCCGATGCAGGTTATCCCTATTTCCGGGATGATTGCGGGGAACGCTATGGTGGCTGTAGGACTGTGTTACAACAACCTCGGCCAGCGATTTAGCAGTGAACAACAGAAGCTGCAGGAGAAATTAAGTCTGGGGGCGACACCGAAAATGGCCTCGGCGGTACTGATCCGCGACAGCATCCGCTCGTCGCTGATCCCAACGGTGGATTCCGCAAAAACGGTTGGGCTGGTTAGCCTGCCGGGAATGATGTCCGGGTTAATTTTTGCCGGTATCGATCCGGTCAAAGCCATTAAATATCAGATCATGGTGACCTTTATGCTGCTCTCTACGGCCAGCCTGTCGACCATCATTGCCTGCTATTTAACCTATCGGAAGTTCTACAACGCGCGCCATCAGCTGGTGGTGACGCAGTTGAAAAAGGCGGGGTGACCGCCTCTTTTGCAGGCCCGGTGAGCGCAAACGGCACCGGGCCTGTTCATCAGTAGAGCAGGGCGTACAGCTGACGGCGGTACGTCGACGCCAGCGCATCGCCGGTGCCCAGCGCGGCCAGGATCTCCTGGAACATTTTCCGCGCCTGACCGTCGGCGGCACCCAGATCGTTTTGCAGATGGCTGAACAGCAGTGCCAGCGCTTCTTCGTTACGTCCCACCTGATGCAGCTGCAGCGCCAGCTGGCTTGCCAGCGCGGCATTGGTCGGGTTATCGGCAACCTGCTGTTGAAGCTGCTGGATCTCCGGCGTATCCGCCGCCTGTTTCAGCAGATCGATCTGCGCGACCAGACCCTGATAACGGGTATCCTGATCCTGCAGTGGAATGGTCTTCAGCACAGCTTCCGCATCGTCGGAACGGTGCAGGGCAATCTGCGTTTCCGCGAGGAGCAGGCCAATCTGGCTGTCCTGTTTCGACAGCTGCCACGCCTCTTTGAGCAGCGGCAGCGCTTCGTCGTATTTGCCTTCCTGCATCAGTCCCATGGCTTCCTGCGCCTTCAGCTCTTCCTCGCGCGGCAGGACTTTATCCAGCAGGGCACGGATCGCTTCTTCAGGCTGTGGCCCCTGGAAGCCATCAACAGGTTGCCCATTCTGGAACAGATAGACGGTTGGAATCGCGCGCAGGCCAAACTGAGACGCCACCATAGGCTCAGCGTCACAATCCAGCTTGGCGAGAATGAACTGGCCATTGTATTGCGCGGCAAGGCTTTCGAGTACCGGCGTCAGCTGCAGACAGTGTTGACTACGCTCAGACCAGAAGTAGAACAGCACCGGTTTGGTCATGGACTGTTCGAGGGTCTGTTGCAGGTTTGCTTCAGTAATATTGACGATATTCTGTACGGACATGCGGCCTTCTCTTTTATCGGTTTGTTATTTACATGGGGGTTAGCGACGACGCTTCAACTCAACCGTGTAAAATTTTGTCCATCATCCGGCCCGGCAGCAGGCGTTTTAACCAGCCTACCGCATGGGTTACCAGCGTCACCGGATAGCGCATTTTGGGGTTTTCGCTTTCAAAAGCATGGCGCACTTTAGCGACAACTGCTTCCGGCCCGAGCGTAAAGCGTGCGGCGATACCGGGATTTTCGACCGGTTTATCCGCCTGGGTCTGGTTAACGTTTTCCGTAAAGCGGGTGCGGATAGGGCCCGGCTCAATCAGGCTGACCTTAATGCCGCTGTGACGCAACTCCATGCGCAGGGCATCGGACCAGGCCTCCAGCGCATATTTGCTGGCGGCATAGGCCCCGCGGCCCGGGGTTGAAATCAGCCCCATCACGGAGGAGGTCATCACAATGCGTCCTTCACCGTGCGGCAGCATGGCGGGGAGCAGGCGCATGGTGAGCTGATGGACGCCAAAGAAATTGGTGGAAAACTGTTTTTCCAGCTGCTCGCGGGTGAGCGTGTCCAGGGGACCATACACGCCGTAACCGGCATTGTTAAAAAGGCCGTACAGACGGTTGTCGGTCAGGGTCAGCACCTCATCGGCAGCGCGTTCCACGCTTTCCGGTGAGTCTAAATCCAGTAACACACCGGTAAAGCCCAGCCCGTTCATGCGTTCGACGTCGTCGGATTTACGGCAGGCCGCCAGTACCCAATATCCCTGACGCTTCAACTCGAGTGCACTTTCAAGACCGATTCCGCTGGAACATCCTGTAATTAAGACCGATTTTTGCATAACTTTACCTGTCAGGATCTCCGCTGAATTAGGAGTCATGTTTAACTAAAGGGGCCAGCCGTGTTGCCATCCAGTCGGCAATAAACGGCTGCGCATCGCGATTGGGGTGGATCCCATCGTCTTGCATCCACTGGGGTTTGAGATAGACCTCTTCCATAAAAAATGGCAGCAGCGGAATATCAAACTCGTTGGCAAGCTTTGGGTAGATCGCGCTAAAGGCTTCATTATACCGACGTCCATAGTTGGCGGGCAGGCGAATTTGCATCAGCAGCGGTTGCGCGTTCGCGGCCTTAATATCCTTAAGGATCGTGCGCAGGGTCTGTTCCGTTTGCTGAGGCTGGAAACCACGCAAGCCATCATTACCGCCCAACTCAACCAGCACCCATCGCGGTTGATGCTGTTTGAGCAAGGCTGGCAGGCGCGACAAGCCTTGCTGCGAGGTATCACCGCTGATGCTGCCATTAATAACCGTTGTCTTACTCTGCCATTTGTCATTGAGCAGAGCTGGCCAGGCCGCGTTGGCCGCCATGCGATAGCCTGCACTCAGGCTGTCACCGAGAACCAGTAACGTGTCCGCTGCCGCCGCGCGGAAGGTCATCAGGATTAAAAACAGGAAGGGCAAATGCCAGCGGAAAACATTGTTGAAGTTCATCGTCTTAAGAAGTCCGTCGGTCAGGGGGAACACGAGCTTTCCATCCTCACCGGAGTTGAACTCGTTGTCAAACGCGCCGAAACCATTGCGCTGATTGGCGAGTCCGGCTCCGGGAAGTCCACGCTCCTGGCCATTTTAGCCGGTCTGGACGACGGCAGCAGTGGAGAGGTCAACCTGGTCGGGCAACCGCTGCATCAGCTTGATGAAGAGGCGCGTGCTGCGCTCCGCGCTCGTCATATCGGGTTTGTCTTTCAGTCCTTCATGCTGATCCCGACGCTCAATGCGCTGGAAAACGTTGAACTGCCGGCGCTACTGCGCGGCGAGAACAGCCGTGAAAGTCGCGCCCACGCGAAGGCATTGCTGGAGCAACTAGGGCTGGGCAAACGCCTCGACCATCTTCCGGCGCAGCTTTCCGGCGGGGAGCAACAGCGTGTGGCCCTGGCCCGGGCGTTTAACGGCCGCCCGGACGTGCTGTTTGCGGATGAGCCTACCGGAAACCTCGACCGAAAGACCGGGGATAAAATTGCCGACCTGCTTTTTTCGCTCAACCGCGAACACGGGACCACGCTGATTCTGGTGACCCACGATCCGCAACTGGCTGCCCGCTGCGACCGTCGCCTGCGGCTGGTTAACGGTGAACTGCAGGAGGAAGCATGATTGCCCGCTGGTTCTGGCGCGAATGGCGCTCGCCCACGCTGTTGATTGTCTGGATGGCGTTAAGCCTGGCGGTAGCCTGCGTGCTGGCGCTGGGCAGCGTCAGCGATCGCATGGAGAAAGGGTTAAGCCAGCAAAGCCGCGAGTTTATGGCCGGAGACAGGGCGCTGCAAAGCTCGCGTCCCGTCCCGCCGGGCTGGCTTGAGGAGGCGCGTAAGCGTGAACTGAAGGTGGGGGAACAGCTGAGCTTTCAGACCATGACCTTTGCCGGCGATACGCCGCAGCTGGCGAGCGTCAAAGCCGTCGACGACCTTTACCCGCTGTACGGTGAACTGCAGACCAGCCCGCCTGGCTTAAAGCCGAAACCGGGCACGGTGCTGCTGGCGCCACGTTTAATGGCGCTGCTGAACCTGAAAACGGGTGACAGCATCGACGTGGGTGACGCCACGTTCCGTATCGCCGGGGAAGTGGTTCAGGAACCTGACTCCGGCTTTAACCCGTTCCAGCTTGCCCCGCGCTTGCTGATGAATACCGCTGATGTGGCGAATACCCATGCCGTGCAGCCGGGAAGCCGCGTCACCTGGCGCTATAAGTTTGCGGGAACGCCCGCCCAGCTTGACGCGTATGAAAAATGGCTGCTGCCGCAGTTAAAACCAGAGCACCGCTGGTACGGACTGGAGCAGGACGAAGGGGCGCTTGGTAAATCTCTCGAACGTTCTCAGCAGTTCCTGCTGCTTTCAGCGCTGTTAACCCTGCTGTTGGCCGTGGCGGCGGTGGCGGTGGCCATGGGGCACTACTGCCGCAGCCGATACGATCTGGTGGCGATCCTCAAAACCCTCGGCGCGGGCAGCGCCCAGCTGCGTAAGCTGATTGTCGGCCAGTGGCTGATGCTGCTGGTGTTGTCAGCACTCACCGGTGGGGCGATGGGGCTGCTGTTTGAAAAGCTGCTGATGGTCATGCTGAAACCGGTACTGCCTGCCGCACTTCCACCGGCCAGCCTCTGGCCGTGGCTGTGGGCGATTGGCGCGATGATGGTGATCTCGGTGCTGGTGGGGCTTCGCCCGTACCGGCTGTTGCTCGCGACGCAGCCGCTGCGCGTGCTGCGCCGTGACGTGGTGGCCAACGTCTGGCCGCTGAAGTTCTATCTTCCTGTCATTGTTGCGGTTTCGGTTGGGTTGTTGGCCTGGCTGATGGGCGGCAGCACGCTGCTGTGGGCCGTACTGGCCGGGGCGGTGGTGCTGGCGCTGCTGTGTGGTGTGGTCGGCTGGGTGCTCCTTAATGTGCTTAAAAAGCTGACGGTGAAGTCGCTTCCCGTGCGGCTGGCGGTGAACCGTCTGCTGCACCAGCCCTGGTCTACGCTGAGTCAGCTGTCTGCCTTTTCGCTGTCGTTTATGCTGCTGGCACTGCTGCTGGTGCTGCGCGGCGATCTGCTGGAGCGCTGGCAACAGCAGCTTCCGCCGGAAAGCCCGAACTATTTCCTGATCAATATCGCCCCTGAGCAGGTGACACCGCTGAAGACGTTCCTGGCGGAACACCAGATTGTGCCGGAGTCGTTCTACCCCATCGTCCGCGCGCGTCTGACGCAGATCAACGGCCAGTCCACGGAGGGAAACAAGGATGAATCGCTTAACCGCGAACTGAACCTGACCTGGCAGGAGAAACGTCCAGATCACAACCCGATTACCGCCGGCAGCTGGCCGCCGAAAGCGGGAGAAGTCTCGATGGAAGAGGGGCTGGCGACGCGCCTGAACGTCAGGCTGGGCGACAGCGTGACTTTTACCGGCGATACCCAGGACTTTAGCGCTAAGGTCACCAGCCTGCGTAAGGTGGACTGGGAAAGCCTGCGGCCGAACTTCTTCTTTATTTTCCCCGCAGGCGCACTGGACGGACAGCCGCAAAGCTGGCTCACCAGTTTCCGCTGGGAAAACGGCAACGGTATGCTGACCCGGCTGAACCGCGAATTTCCGACGGTCAGCCTGCTGGATATTGGCGCGATCCTTAAACAGGTCGGGCAGGTGCTGGAGCAGGTCAGCCGGGCACTGGAGGTTATGGTGGTGCTGGTGACGATCTGCGGCGTACTGTTGCTGCTGGCCCAGGTGCAGGTCGGGATGCGGCAGCGTCATCAGGAGCTGGTGGTCTATCGCACGCTCGGGGCGAGTAAGCGACTGCTGCGCACCACGCTGTGGAGCGAGTTTGCCCTGCTGGGGCTGGTCTCGGGTCTGGTGGCGGCGATGGGTGCTGAGACGGCGTTAGCCGTGCTGCAGACCCGGGTCTTCGATTTCCCGTGGGAGCCTGACTGGCGACTGTGGTTCACGCTGCCGGTCTGCGGTGCGGTGCTGCTGTCGCTGTGCGGCGGCTGGCTCGGCACGCGATTGCTAAAAGGCAAAGCGTTGTTCCGTCAGTTTGCCAGTTAGTTCAAATCCGTGATAATTACGCACCGGTTTATCTGCTGGTGCGTAATAATTTAGCAGCACAAATCGGTAATACCCATGCGTTTAGTAGCACAAAACATTAAAAACCCGCGCACACAGCAAGATTATTTCCAGTTAATATTCACCTGCTAAATATTTAGCAGCGTGTCTATAAAGGAAAAATAATGACTATAAAAAAATCAGCGCTGGCAGTAACAATTGGCGCAGCAGTGGCATTGACCTCCTTCGCATCTCAGGCGGAAATCACGGTTCTTAAACAAGACCCTCAGGCGGGTAACCCGCTGAGCCGTCTTAACTTTACCGTTGGCGGCAGTATTCGTCCTCAGTTCAACATGATGACGGGCGACGGCGATAAAGGCTCCTACAAACGTAATGGCTTCGACGGCGGCACCCGTTTCCGTTTCGCAGCAGATTACTATCTGTTTGATGACATCAGCTGGATCAGCTACTACGAGCTGGGTGTGAACATTCCGGCGCTGTTCAACTGGGATAATCACTACGCTGAAGGTGCTAACGACACCTCTCGCCGTATGCTGTACACCGGTCTGAAGAGCGACACCTGGGGTACGCTGACCTTCGGTCAACAGAACAGCGTTTACTATGATGTGGTTGGCGTGAAAACCGATATCTGGGACTACGACATGATTGGTCAGGCTCCAGGTAACGGGATCAACGGTGACTACGACGGCTCTTATCGTTCACGCAAAATGCTGAAATATAAGAAAACCGTAGGCGATGCGGATATCTATGCATCCTACCTGTTTGAAGACAGCGAATACCTGCCGGGCAATGGCCTGCGTTACAAACGTAAAGGCGGCGGTTCACTGGGGCTGGATTACCACCTGACCACCGATCTGACCTGGGGCGCAGCGTGGAACTACACCCGCGCGGACATGCGTAACCCGGACAACGGCGACAGCAAATCTTACGACCAGAATATCCTCGGTACCGCGCTGAGCTGGACGCCGGATAACTGGACCTTCTCGGCTGGCGGCGGCTGGTACCAGAACTTCCTGACCACCAAAAAAGTGTCTACTGACAACTACTTTGCCGGTGATGCATGGGGTATTGAATACTTCGCAGGGTACAAATTCCCAATCGATCAGTATGCGGTGAAATCCATCCAGCCTTACTTCATGGGTGACCGTATTGAGTACGTGAATGGTCGTAACTACCAGCGTATCGATAACGGCGTGGGTGTTAGCGTCCAGCTGGACTACGGTTTCCGTGTTGATTACGAACACGTGTTCACCTCCAGCACGGATAACCTGGGCGACATGAACCTGGTGCGTCTGCGTTACGACTTCTAAGTTCAGTCAGCAGGGAAGTCACCCCGATATGAAAACGGCAACCCTGGGTTGCCGTTTTTTTTGCGCGTGATTCAGCGATTGAGCCAGTCAGCCACGTCCTCAAACGTTCCGCGATACACAATCTTCTCCGCCTTTTTTGCCAGTTGCCAGGTGTACATCGGGTCGTAATAGTCGTTCAGTAGCGGGGCAAGCCAGCGCAAATGCGCGTAGGTGCTGCCAGAACGTTGTTGCTCCTGCAGGGCGGAATCCAGCAGCGCCGTAAAGTCTGCAAAGCGCTGCAGCCCCAGACGGCGGCGAATGGCAAACAGGCCGTGGTGCAGATATTCGCTATACGCGTTCCAGCCCGCCTCTTCGCCAAAGGCAGCAGAAAAATCCGCCCACATATGGTCGAAATACTCTTCACGCAGGCGTTCAAGACGGACATCAAACGGGTCTTCTACCACCACAACAGGCGCCTGAACCATGCGGTCTCGCAGGCATTCCGGCAGGTGGTTGGAGCCAATCATCCGCCCTTCATCCTCCAGCACCCAGCGTGCGGCCTCTTTTTTCAACAGCACGACAGCGAGCTGATTTTCGAAGCTCGCCTGCGAAAGCTGTGGTGTAAGCGTGCGGCCAAACGACGAGCCGCGATGGTGTGCCAGCCCTTCCAGATCCACGCCCTGCGCGTGCTGTTTCACCAGCAACGTTTTGCCGCTCCCGGTACAGCCGCCGATCAGCACCATCGGTTTTTGCACCTGCTCAGCGGTTACCTCAATTGCGGTCTGACGCAGCGCTTTATAGCCGCCTGCGATCAGCGGGTAATCCACGCCGCGCGCTTTCAACCAGGCCTGAGTGATATGCGAGCGTTGACCGCCACGCGCGCAGCAGAGGTAGCCGGTGGGGTGGGAGAGACAGGCTTCGCGCCAGGCGTTAATGCGCATCTCACGGGTACTGCCTGCGACCAGGCTATGGCCGAGAGCAAGCGCAGCGTCCGGCCCCTGGCGTTTATAGCAGGTGCCGACGGCGGCGCGTTCATCATCGTTCATCAGAGGCAGGTTGATTGCCGCAGGCATCGCGCCCTGGGCGAATTCGATCGGCGCGCGAACGTCGATTAAAGGGGTATCGGATGCGAGGATCGCGCGATAGTCCGTTCCATCGTTCATGGTTTTTCCAGAAGAAAACTAAGCTGCAATGGGCGGGGATTGTACGCCGGGGAGGGGGAAGGTCAACTCCCCGGCAGAGGAGTATTACTTAAGCTTTGATTGCGCCCAGATAATTCCGCTCGCGTATTCCGGCGGCAGGAGAGGAATAATCGCTTCCAGCGTGGCGCTCAGACGATCGGTGTCGGTATCGTTCAGGTTCAGGTGACCGACCTTACGACCCGGACGCACCTCTTTGTCATACCAGTGCAGATGCACCAGCGGCAGCTTGAGCCAGTCGTAGTTCAGATCGGTACCGATCAGGTTGATCATCACCGACGGGCTGTTCACCACCGGCTGCGGCAGCGGCAGGTCAGTGATGGCGCGCAGGTGCAACTCGAACTGGCTGATGGACGCCCCGTTTTGGGTCCAGTGACCGCTGTTGTGAACGCGCGGTGCCAGTTCGTTAATCAGCAGACCGGACGGCGTGACAAAACACTCCATCGCCATGACGCCGACGTAACCGAGTTCGTGCATGATGGCAGAGAGCATCTCTTCTGCCTGCGCCTGCTGTTCAGCACTGGCCTGCGGGAATGCAACGCTGGTTCGCAGGATCCCGTCCTGATGCAGGTTATGCGTCAGCGGATAAAAAACGGTATGACCGTCCTGCCCGCGAGCACCTACCAGCGAGACTTCACCGCTGAAGTTAATGCCCTGCTCAACGATGCACTCCCCGTAGCAATCGTCCGGCAGCTCGTGAGTGTCATCGGCGCGCAGACGCCACTGTCCACGACCGTCGTACCCGCCGACGCGACGCTTCACAATTGCCAGCTCGCCCAGCATTGCAAAAACATCCTTCCACTCGCTTTTATCGGACAACAGCTGCCACGGCGCAGTCGGCAGCCCGAGCTTATCGAACAGCTGCTTTTGCGTTAGACGGTCAGCAATAATGGGAAAGACGTCGCGGTTAACGAAGGCATTGTGACGCGCCAGCTCGCGCGTCAGGGCCGTTTGTGGCCAGCGTTCAATCTCCGCGGTGATCACACTCTGGTGAAACGGCACGGCTTCCGGTTCGTCATCCAGCCCGACGGGCCACACGGCAATACCCAGCGGCTCACCGGCCTGACGCAGCATACGGCCTAACTGACCATTACCGAGGACGCATACCTGCTTCATGCCGCACCCCGCGGGTCCGGATTGTCCAGCACCTCGTCGGTCTGGGCTTTACGCCAGTCCGCCAGACGCTGATGTAACGCTTTATCGTGAGTCGCCAGGATCTGCGCGGCGAGCAGGGCAGCGTTGGCAGCGCCCGCTTTACCAATGGCCAGCGTGCCGACCGGAATGCCACGCGGCATCTGAACGATGGAATAGAGGCTATCGACACCACTTAACGCAGCGCTTTGCACCGGAACACCCAGAACCGGTACCAGCGTTTTGGCGGCAATCATGCCTGGCAGATGTGCTGCGCCGCCCGCACCGGCAATGATCACCTCATAACCCTTCTCTTCGGCGCTTTCGGCGAAGCTGAACAGTTTGTCCGGTGTACGGTGTGCGGAGACCACTTCAACGTGGTGCGGAACATTCAGGATTTCAAAGATTTCGGCGGTGAACTGCATGGTAGCCCAGTCGCTTTTGGACCCCATCACGATGGCGACACGCGCCGGATTATTGCGGGAAGACATGCGTCTTAAAACTCCTGTGGTGCGAAACACACTGCTTTCGAGGGCACAGAGAATAGCATGTAATAGGGGCAAGGAAAACGGTTGCGCGGTTAAAAACTGAGCCGTTGTGGCTCTCAGGAGATAACAAAACAGACCGCGTTCTGGCGGTCTGTTTTATCAGGCATCGATGTGCTTTGATGTGCTTTTGACGGGCGGCACGGTCAGCAGACGTCTTATTTGGTCAGTTCTGCCGTCATGTGAACGCGGTTGTTAAACTGAGCGCTGGTGATTTTGTAAGACGCGCCCTGTTCAGCAGCCTGAGCGGCAATTTTCGCTTCTGCGCGGTCAAGGGTAGAGGCCGTGGCGCTGACGCTCTGAGCAAAAGAACCGAAAGAGATCAGAGAGAGTGCGGCAACTGCAACGAAAGTTTTGATGAATTTCATGGTCGTATTCCTTAAATGTTTTATCTGGGATAGGGCGTGTTGCCCTGATGTGATAAATAATAGGCCGACCATGGGCTGATTAAAATCGAAACAATTTGCCGATATTGTTCAAAAAAATAGAATGATTTTTGACGGGTTAAAACGGGAAAGCGATCAGTTCCACACCGTCAGGCGTGACGCTGACCATAGAACCTTCGCTGTGCCAGGCCCCCAGGACGACGCGGTGGGCCGCTTCGCCGTTGGCGGTAAGGGTATGCACATCGGGACGATGAGTATGACCGTGGATCAACCACTGAACGCGGTGTTTTTCCATGACCCTGACTACCGCCTGGGGATTAACGTCCATAATGGCCATGGATTTTCCGCTGTTGGCGGCCTTACTGTCTGCACGCATTCTGGCTGCGATCCGCTTGCGGATAAACAGCGGCAGAGCCAGGAATAGTTTTTGGATCCACGGGGTATGAACCTTAGCGCGAAACGCCTGATAGCCGGTGTCGTCAGTGCAAAGTGTGTCACCGTGCATGATTAACACCTTTCGGCCATAAAGGTCGAGTACCTGCTCTTCCGGCAGCAGCGTCATGCCGCTTTCGCGGGCGTAGCGCTTGCCGAGCAGGAAATCACGATTGCCGTGGATAAAGAAGCAGGGGACGCCGGAATCGACCAGCGCGTTAATGGCAGCCGCCATCTCACGGTGCAGCGGGTTGGGATCGTCGTCGCCAATCCAGGCTTCAAACAGGTCACCCAGAATGTAAAGTGCATCGGCACTTTTCGCTTCACCGCGTAAAAAACGCAGAAAACCGGCGGTTATCGCCGGTTCTTCTGTTTGCAGGTGCAAATCTGCAATAAAGAGTGTCGCCACGAATTACTCGCTGACGGTCACGCTGTTAATCACGACGTCTTCTTTTGGAACGTCCTGATGCATGCCGCTGCGGCCGGTCGCCACGGCTTTGATTTTGTCGACTACGTCCATACCTTCAACCACTTCTGCGAAGACGCAGTAGCCCCAACCCTGCAGGCTTTCGCCGGAGAAGTTCAGGAAGTCGTTGTCAGCAACGTTGATGAAGAACTGGGCTGTTGCAGAGTGAGGAGCCTGCGTACGCGCCATCGCCAGCGTACCACGGGTGTTTTTCAGACCGTTGTTCGCTTCGTTTTTGATCGCTTCTTTCGTCGCTTTCTGGTTCATGCCAGGTTCGAAACCGCCGCCCTGGATCATAAAGCCGTTGATCACGCGGTGGAAAATAGTGTTGTTGTAGAAACCTTCGCGGCAGTAGTCCAGGAAGTTTTTAACTGTTTCAGGCGCTTTGTCATCAAAGGTTTTGATTACGATATCGCCATGATTAGTGTGGAAAGTAACCATTTTTGCATCCTGTTCCGTTATTGTGGTACGTCGACCCGCGTTTGGGTCATCTATAGGGGCTTGTTATAGCATAACCACAGGATGCGATCACCTTGCATTGTGTGCTGCTTCAGGTTTGAATTACAGGTAGAATAACCGGTTTTCAACCACACACGTGTTTACATGGAATCTTCGATGTTAAAAATCTTTAATACAATGACGCGCCAAAAAGAGGAATTTAAACCTATCCATGCCGGGGAAGTCGGCATGTACGTGTGTGGTATTACGGTTTACGATCTCTGTCATATCGGCCATGGCCGTACCTTTGTTGCATTCGACGTTGTCTCGCGCTACCTGCGTTTTCTGGGCTACAACCTGAAATACGTGCGTAACATCACCGACATCGACGACAAAATCATCAAGCGCGCGAACGAAAATGGCGAAAGCTTTGTTGCGCTGGTGGATCGTATGATCGCGGAAATGCACAAAGATTTCGACGCCCTGAATATTCAGCGTCCGGACAGCGAGCCGCGTGCCACCCACCATATCCACGAAATTATCGACATCACCGAGAAGCTGATCGAACGTGGTCACGCCTATGTGGCCGATAACGGTGACGTGATGTTCTCTGTGCCGACTGACCCTACCTACGGTCAGCTTTCCCGTCAGGATCTGGATCAGCTGCAGGCCGGTGCGCGCGTTGATGTGGTGGACGTGAAGCGTAATCCGATGGACTTCGTGCTGTGGAAGATGTCCAAAGAGGGCGAACCAAGCTGGCCTTCCCCGTGGGGCGAAGGGCGTCCTGGCTGGCACATTGAGTGCTCGGCGATGAACTGCAAACAGCTGGGCAAACATTTCGATATTCACGGTGGCGGTTCGGATCTGATGTTCCCGCACCATGAAAACGAAATTGCACAGTCAACCTGTGCGCATGGCGGCGAGTACGTGAACTACTGGATGCACTCCGGGATGGTGATGGTTGACCGTGAGAAGATGTCTAAATCTCTGGGCAACTTCTTCACCGTGCGCGACGTGCTGAAATATTACGATGCGGAAACCGTGCGCTACTTCCTGATGTCTGGTCACTATCGCAGCCAGCTGAACTACAGCGAAGAGAACCTGAAACAGGCGCGTGCGGCGCTGGAGCGTCTGTACACTGCCCTGCGCGGTACCGATAAATCTGTACCCGCGGCAGGCGGTGAGGCGTTTGAAGCGCGCTTTATTGACGTGATGAACGATGACTTCAACACGCCGGAAGCCTACTCTGTGCTGTTTGATATGGCGCGTGAAGTTAACCGTCTGAAGTCAGAAGATATGGCGGCGGCGAATGCATTGGCCTCCCATCTGCGTAAGCTCTCTTCGGTACTGGGTCTGCTGGAGCAGGAACCGGATCTGTTCCTGCAAAGCGGTGCGCAGGCGGACGATAGCGAAGTGGCGGAGATTGAGCAACTTATCAACGCGCGTCTGGAAGCGCGTCAGGCGAAAGACTGGGCGGCAGCAGATGCCGCGCGTAACCGTCTGACGGAAATGGGCATCATTCTGGAAGATGGCCCGCAGGGAACCACCTGGCGTCGGAAATAATTCTGGTGCGCGCTGATGCCCTCTCCCACCGGGAGAGGGTGCAAACACTAAAACGGCAACTGGGTTGCCGTTTTGCTTTTACCTCCGCTTCCACCACAACAGCCCCATCAGCACAACCCCTGGCAGCCACACCCACAGCAGTTCCGACATAATCACCTGATGCCCGTAGGGCGTGGTATAGCGTGACAGCGCAAACGGCGCGACCTTAATGACCTGCCACGGTGCAAAAAAACGTTCATCTGACCACGGCCACAGCCAGCCGACGCCTTTTCCCCCGGTGGTGATGGAATCCAGCAAGCTGTGCGACAGCAGAGACACGGTTAAGAACAGCCAGCAGCGGGTCAGACTTGCCCGAAACCATCGTCGGCCCATCAGTACGCAAAGTATCGGCACCACAAAGGCAAACAGCAGGGAGTGAGTAAAGCCGCGGTGGCCGAACACATTGCCGTAGGCAACGCCGAACTTAAACGCCAGCACGTCGGCGTCCGGCAGCATGGCGAGGACGACGCCGGCAAACAGCAGGCGGGGAGGGATGATTTCACGTCCCAGGCCTAAGCCCAGACACAAAGGCACTACAGCGTGGGTGATAACGGTAGGCATTGCGATTATCCATGGCAAAGCAGGGAAATATAGCAGCGAATGGGCGCAATGAGGATGGTGTTAGCGTCTTATTTACGCCGATTCCCGGGCAATAAGCTGCCCGGAAAGGGTGATACGCTGTGTTTGCAGATCCGGCTCTTTTAGCTTGCGGATGATCAACCCCGCCGCCTGACGCCCCGTCTCCTCACTGGCGGAGGAAACGTAGGTAAACGAGGGAGACGTCAGGTTCACGTGCAGCATATCTTCAAAACCGACCAGCGCGACCTGCTGGGTGAGAAACACATCTTTCCCCACGGTACGCCCCACCTGATGAATGCCGGAGATGGAGCCGATCATCGCATCCGGCGAGTGGCAGAGCAGGGCGGTGATGGTGTTGTTTTTATCCAGCAGCTGGCGGGTGGCGAAACCTGCGGCCAGCGTGTCATCGCTACACGCAGGCGAGTATTCCTCACGCCAGACCAGGCCGTTCTGGGTCATCGCGCTGCGAAAGCCGAGCAATCGCTGCTCGCGGATAAGGCAGCCTTCACGACCCCCAATGTAGGCAATGTTGCGGTGCCCGCGCTCGATAAGATAACGCGCGGCAAGGTTCGCCGCCTGGCGGTTGTCGCGCATCACCAGATTGCATTTTTCATCCAGCAGGGACTGAGAGACCACTACCAGCGGCAGCGGGCACTGGCGGATGTGTTCCGGCAGCGAGGATGCCCGGGTGTCAGAGGCCAGATAGATAACGCCGGCGACCCCCTGCTGTTTAAACGACAGCAGGCAGCGCTCAAGATGTTCATGGTCGTTCAGCGGCTGGCCGAGGAAAACCATATACCCCTGTCTCTCCAGCTCCTGGACGATGCTCGCCATCACCTTAATGGAAAAGCTGTCGCTAAAGTCGCGCAGGATCAGGCCGATCAGGTTGGAGGTGTTGGCGCGGAGGTTGGCAGCGGCGACGTTGTGAACATAGCCCAGCGTAGTGATGGCAGCATTGACCTTCGCGATCGTTGCGTCTGAAATCTTCCCTTTCTGGCGCAGCACCAGCGACACGGTGGAGACCGAAACGCCCGCATGCTTTGCGACATCAATGATGCTGACTTTCTTCAAAACCGCTCCCTGAAATTTACCGATTATCAGCCAGATAAGACAACGTCCCCCAGCGTACAGGAGACGTGTCGTTCAGGCATCTTATTATTTGCCAATCATGGTGGACATGGTCTGGGCGATAAACTGTGCTCTGGCACCGAAAATCACCTGAATACCGTTATCACCGACGAACACTACGCCGCGGGCGCCAAGGCCGTTCAGACCGTCCTTATCAACCGCTTCACTTTTTGCCACTTCCAGGCGCAGACGGGTGATGCAGGAGCCGACGGAGTCGATGTTGTGCGCGCCGCCCAGCAGGTTGATGATCTCTGTGGCGAGTTCTGAATCTGACTTATCGTCCGCACTGGCGGTCACTTCTGTACGGCCCGGCGTTTTCACGTCGAAACGACGGATCACAAAGCGGAACGTGAAGTAGTAAATCAGGCCCATCGGAATGCCGATAATAATGGCGTTCAGGAAGTTGGTTTTGTAGCCGTTAAATGACGGCAGGATCCCGAACGACAGGTAGTCGATAAAGCCCGCAGAGAACGACTTGGCGATATGCGCATGCAGCAGATACATGGTCATGTACGCCAGACCGGCCATGATGGCGTTAAAGACGTACAGAATAGGGGCGACGAAGATAAAGGTAAATTCAACCGGCTCGGTGATCCCCGTCAGGAAGCAGGTGAGCGCCGCAGAGAACAAAATACCGGCCGCGATTTTCTTATTTTTGGTGTGCGCTTCGTGGTACATCGCCAGACACGCCGCAGGCAGCGCGAACAGCATCAGCGGGAATTCACCCTGCATGAACTTACCGGCGTTCTGGTAGCTGTCACTGCTGAAGGATTTGACCCCTTCTTCCAGCATCTTGAACCAGATGGTCTGGTCGCCGTGAATCACCTGACCGGCCTGGGTGGTGTAATCCCCAAACGAATACCAGAAAGAGGGATACCAGATGTGGTGCAGGCCGAGTGGGATCAGCGCACGTTCCACCAGACCGAAGATAAAGGTCGAGGCTGCCTGATTATCGCCATTAACCACCACGGAGAGCGCATCGATGCCCGCCTGGATATGCTGCCAGACATACGGCAACAGCAGGCCGAGCAGGAAAGAGAGAAACGCTGTCGCAATCGCCACAAAGCGTTTCCCGGAGAAGAACCCGAGGAACTCTGGCAGCTGCAGGGTGTGGAAACGGTTATAGCACCAGGCGGCGAGAATACCGCAGATCAGGCCGCCGAAGACGCCCATCTGCAACGTCGGGATGCCGACCACCATCGCGTATTTGCCGCCCTGAGACGCCATTTCCGGCGTGATGCTCAAGACGGTGCTGATGGTGATGTTGGTGACAAACACCGAGACCGCCGCCGAGAGCGCGGCAATGCCGGACTCGGATGCCAGCCCCACGGCGGAACCAATGGCAAACAGCATCGGCAGGTTATCAAAGATAACCCCGCCCGCGTTCATCATCAGCGGCAGGTGAAACTTATCGCCAAAGGCCAGCAGCAGGCCCGCAGCGGGAAGCAGTGAAATTGGCAGCATTAACGCGCGACCAATCATCGATAATTTAGAGAGCGATTTAACAAACCCTGATATCAGACTCATGCTGATTTCCCCCGAGTAGCGCTTTTTTGGCGCTGTTATTGTAAGTAGAACGTTTTAGTAGAACGTTCTACTTATCGTGGGGAAAGAGTGAAAAACGCGCAACAGAATTTTCACTTTTCAACAGATGAAATAGTGATTATTTGAAGTCGATCGATAATTAACCGTGATGGGTGTGGGGGAATGTGGGTTCCCTCTCCCGACGGGAGAGGGGGGAGAGCATCAGGCGGTCACCGTCACGGTTTGCCCTTCAAAGCTCACGGTCTGACCCGCGACAATTTTGCAGCGCTTGCGGGTTTCCACTGCGCCGTCCACCTTAACAAGCCCGTCGGCAATGGCGATTTTGGCCTGCGCGCCGCTTTCGGTCCAGCCTTCCAGCTTCAGCAGATCGCACAGCTCAACGTGCGGGTGTTTACCTAATGAAAATGTGGCCATCTTACGCGTCCTCTACGTCGTGGTACTCTTCGCATGCCTGCAAAGTATTCTGAATCAGTGTGGCAACGGTCATCGGGCCTACGCCGCCCGGAACTGGGGTAATGTAAGAGGCGCGAGCCGCAGCATCTTCGTAAACCACGTCACCGACCACTTTCCCGTTTTCCAGACGGTTAATACCGACGTCCACAACGATCGCGCCTTCTTTAATCCATTCACCCGGAATAAAGCCCGGCTTCCCGACCGCCACGATCAGCAGATCGGCGTTTTCTACGTGATGACGCAGATTTTTGGTGAAGCGGTGGGTCACGGTGGTGGTGCAGCCAGCGAGCAGCAGCTCCATGCTCATCGGACGGCCGACAATGTTTGATGCGCCAATGACCACGGCGTTCAGACCGTAGGTATCGATGTTATAACGCTCCAGCAGCGTAACGATACCGCGCGGCGTGCACGGACGCAGACGCGGGGCGCGCTGGCACAGACGGCCCACGTTGTACGGGTGGAAACCGTCGACGTCTTTGTCGGGGGCGATACGTTCCAGCACCTTCACGTTGTCGATGCCGGCTGGCAGCGGCAGCTGAACCAGAATACCGTCGATCGCGTTGTCGGCATTCAGGGTATCAATAAGTTCCAGCAACTCTGCTTCGCTGGTGGTTTCCGGCAAATCGTAAGAGCGGGAGACGAACCCCACCTCTTCACACGCTTTGCGTTTGCTGCCGACATAAATCTGCGATGCCGGGTTGCTGCCGACCAGCACAACGGCCAGCCCGGGGGCGCGTTTTCCGGCAGCTTTACGCGCCTTCACTTTTTCCGCGACCTCAGAGCGCACCTGCTGCGCAATCGTTTTACCGTCAATAATCTTTGCTGCCATCAGAGAGAAGATTCCGTCTGTAACGTTTGAAAGGGGGGATTGCCTGTATTTTGTCAGAAGCGAGCGCCGCTGTCAGTCACCCTTTGCGAGTTTTCATCAGGAGGCCGTAAAAACCCTTCTGAGGGGATGGTCAATTTCTTAGGCAGGATTAGGATGTGACCTGGCGAAATGACAGCGTTTTGACATATTTTAAAATACATTCATGAGCTACTTTGTCTCCTCCGAAATAAGCTTTCAATTAATCAATTGAACGTATTTCTTATTCCCGATTATTCGCGGGAAGGGTTATTTACATTTTAAAGGAATAGACATGAAACTCAGCAACATTGCTTCTACTGTTATTGCTACTCTGGCCCTGGTTGCGGGTGCCGCAAATGCAGAAGATACAGCCACTCCGGTTACCGTAAATGGCGGTACCGTACACTTTAAAGGTGAACTGGTTAATGCTGCATGTTCAGTAAATACTGATTCTTCCGAGCAGACGGTTAACCTGGGCCAATACCGTACCGCGAAGTTCACGAAAGTGGGTGACACTACCTCTAATATTCCGTTCACCATTGAACTGAATGATTGTGACCCGCTGGTTGCGAAAACGGCCGCAGTTGCGTTCACCGGTCAGATCGACGCGACCGACAAAACCCTGCTGGCGGTAACCTCTGGTAACAACGACAACTCCGCGAAGGGCGTGGGCATCGAGATCCTCGACAGCAAATCCACCACCCTGACTCCAGATGGTTCAACCTTCTCTGCCGCGCAGAACCTGATCGAAGGGACTAACACCCTGAACTTCACCGCGCGTTACAAATCAACGGCTGCGACCACCGAGCCAGGCCAGGCAAACGCTGACGCCACTTTCGTAATGAAATACGAGTAATTCCTCCGCACAGGGATGTTCAGGCCTCAGGGAAGAGGCCGTCATACGCTAAGGCCAGGAACGAAGGATGACAAGGACCGGAACACTACTGCTGTTAACCCTTGCGATGGCCTGCCAGGCCTCAGCACATACCGTGGTGATCGACGGCGGCAAAGTTCATCTCAGAGGTGAGCTGGTGAACGGCGGCTGCGCCGTGGCACCCGACAGCCAGAACATGCGCATCGAAATGGGGCAGTACCGAACCAATTCATTTTCCGGTGTGGGCAGTTTTTCCACGGTCAATGTGCCCTTCACCGTGCGGCTGCTGGATTGCAGCGTGGATGTCTCGCGCACCGTGGGGATCCAGTTTCAGGGCGTTACGCCAGCAGAAGATCCGCAGGTTTTTCTGGCGACATCGCGGCCAGGTGAATCACCGATAAGCAGCGGCGTCGGGCTGGCTCTTTTTGACGAACAACAACGTCAGATTATCCCGAACGCAACGGCCGTCAGCTGGTTGCCGGTGAATACCAGTGAGCTTGCGTTTCATTTTAGCGCCCGCTATCGGGCTATTTCCGAACACCTCGTGCCAGGCAATATTCAGTCGGATGTCTGGTTTACGTTGATTTATCCATAACACCTGCGAACACATTATTAAAGGTACGGTTGTGATGAATACCCTAATTAAACCAGGACTGTTTTTATCGTTAATTTTAATGATGGTTTCTGCATGCGCAAATGCTTCCGGCGGTATTGCGCTGGGGGCCACCCGCGTTATTTATCCGGCAGATGCAAAGCAAACTTCGCTGGCGATCACCAACAGCAATAAACAAGAGCGCTATTTAATCAACGCGTGGATCGAAAATGCGAACGGGCAAAAAGAAAAAACCTTTGCCGTGACCCCGCCGCTGTTTGTCAGCGAGCCGGACAGCGAAAACACGCTGCGCATTATTTATGCCGGGCCCGCGCTGCCTGCCGATCGTGAATCGCTCTTCTACATGAACGTGAAAGCGATCCCGTCCGTGAACAAAGCGAAAACGGAAAACAATAACGTGCTGCAGCTGGCTATCCTGTCGCGGATCAAGCTGTTTGTCCGCCCGACAAATCTGCCGATGCAGCCGGAAGAGGCGCTCTCGCAGCTGCGTTTTGAGCGCGTCGGCAACCACCTCAAAGTCAGTAACGCTTCGCCGTATTACATCACGCTGGTCAATATGAAGCTGGGCGGACAGACGCTGGATAACCTGATGGTTGCGCCTAAAAACTCGGCGCAGCAGGTACTGCCAGCCGCCGCAAGCGGTACGCTCTCCTGGCAGAGCGTGAATGACTACGGTGCCATTACGCCGGCGCGTAGCGTCAACCTGTGAGCAGAGTCAGCGCGATGAATAATCACCAGGGACGTTACTGCCCGGTCGCACTGGCGCTGATGGCAGCGCTCTGGCCACAGGCTGGCTGGAGCGAAAGCTACTTTAACCCGGCCTTCTTGTCCGATGACACCGCCAACGTGGCGGATTTATCGCGTTTTGAACAAGGTCACCAGCAGGCGCCTGGCGTTTATCGCGTGGATATCTGGCGTAACGATGAGTTCATCGCGACGCAGGATGTGCGCTTCGAGCAGGCCGACAATACACCGCCGGTTGCCGGTGGGCTGTCGCCGTGCATTACGCGCGTGATGCTGGAGCGTTTTGGCGTCAATATCGCGGCCTTTCCTGAGCTGGTTAACGTGAAAGGGGATACCTGTATTCCCCTGGCGAAGGCTATTCCCGGCAGTGAGATCGCGTTCAACTTTGCCTCGTTGCGCCTGAATATCAGCCTGCCACAGGTGGCGATGCAGAACAGCGCACGCGGTTATATTCCGCCCGATCAATGGGATGAAGGGATCCCTGCCGCGCTGGTGAACTACAGCTTTACCGGCAACCGCGGGAGCGAGGACGACAGTTATTATCTGAACCTGCAGAGCGGGCTGAACTATGGCGCGTGGCGTTTACGCAATAATGGCGCATGGCGTTACACGCAGAATAACGGGCAGCGGCACAGCAACTGGCAGAATATTGGCACCTGGGCGCAGCGCACCGTGATCCCGCTGAAAAGCGAGCTGGTGCTGGGCGACAGCAATACCGGTAATGACGTTTTCGACAGCGTGGGTTTTCGCGGCGGGCGGCTCTTCTCGTCTGACAGCATGTACCCGGACAGCCTGCAGGGCTACGCGCCAACCGTTCGCGGCATCGCCCGAACGCCCGCCAAAGTGGTCGTTCGACAAAACGGCTACGTTATCTATCAAAGCTATGTACAGCCTGGTGCCTTTGCCATCACCGATCTTAACCCAACCTCGTCAAGCGGTGACCTTGAGGTGACGGTTGAAGAGAAGGATGGCAGCCAGCAGCGCTATACCGTGCCGTATTCCACCGTGCCCCTCCTGCAGCGCGAAGGGCGCTGGAAGTATGACCTGGTGGCCGGGGATTACCGCAGCGGCAACAGCGAACAGGATACGCCATTCTTCACGCAGGGTACGTTGATTACCGGGCTTGGCGACGGCTACACGCTGTACGGCGGTACCCAACTCGCGTCACGCTATACCGCGGTGGCCATCGGGGCCGGGAAAAACCTCGGTGACTGGGGGGCGGTGTCGCTCGATATCACCCATGCCCGCAGCCAGCTCGCGGATGACAGCCGCCATGAAGGGCAGTCGCTGCGTTTCCTCTATGCAAAATCGCTTAACGGATTCGGAACCAACTTCCAGCTGCTGGGCTACCGCTACTCCACAAAAGGGTTCTACACCCTGGACGATGTCGCGTGGCGTTCAATGGAAGGCTACCAGTATGCCGACAACCAGGATGATGACGGTGTGCCGGATGTGGAGAGTTATCACAACCTGACGTGGAATAAAAAAGGGCGCTTCCAGCTCAATATTTCCCAGTCGCTGGGGGATTACGGCTCGGTCTATATCTCCGGTAGCGAACAGACGTACTGGGGCACCGATGAGTCCAACCTCTGGTATCAACTGGGGTACGCGGGCGGCGTGAAGGGCGTCAACTACTCCGTGTCCTGGTCATGGAACAAATCCGTTGGGATAGACGGCACGGACCGAATCGCGTCGTTTAACGTCTCCGTACCGTTCAGCCTCTTTACCCGCCAGGGTTTTCGTCGGGACAGCGCCATTGACCGCGCCTATGCCACGGCGTCAGCCAGCCGTAATAGTGATGGCGACACAAGCTGGCAAACCGGGGTCAGTGGGACGTTGCTGGAAGATCGCAACCTGAACTACAGCGTGACCCAGGGCCACACCAGCAATAACGGCTCAAGCGGAAGCGCCAGCGCGAACTGGCAGGCAACCTACGGCACGCTGGGTGTTGGCTACAACTACGCACGCGACCAGCACGATCTCAACTGGCAGCTCTCCGGCGGCGTGGTCGGCCATGCGGATGGCGTAACCTTCAGCCAGCCGCTGGGTGATACCAACGTTCTGATCAAAGCGCCGGGAGCATCGGGCGTGAGCGTGGAAAACCAGACCGGTGTGAAAACCGACTGGCGTGGCTATGCGGTGATGCCGTATGCCACCGTCTACCGCTATAACCGCGTGGCGCTGGATACCAACACCATGAGCAATAACACCGATATCGAAAATAACGTGAGCAGCGTGGTGCCGACAAAAGGGGCGCTGGTGCGCGCCAGCTTTGATACCCGTATTGGCGTGCGCGCCCTGCTGACCGTCACGCGCGGCAACCAGCCTGTGCCATTCGGTGCCGTGGTGCGTGAAACCCAGAGCGGCGTCACCAGTATGGTGGGCGATGACGGACAGATTTACCTGAGCGGACTGCCGCTGGAAGGTGAACTGCTGATCCAGTGGGGCAACGGGATGCAATCCCAGTGTCGTGCGCACTACAGCTTGCCAGAAAAGAGCCTGCAACAGGCAATCACACTTAAGGGGATTCGCTGTGAGTAAAATCCATTGCCTGGCTTTATCACTTCTCTCTATTTTGCCCGTGGGGAATGCCTTAGCCACCGTGTGTGTGAATGAAAAGGGCGTCCCTACGGAGGTGCATTACGACCTGACGGATAAATTTAACAGTTCGAATAACCAGATCGGACAGGTGGTGACGCTCAGCGAGAAATCGCAGTGGGTGGGGGTGAATGCCGTCTGCCCGAAGGGCACCACCGGGAACACGACCAAACGTAGTTATGTTACCGATTACCCGGTTACGGGAACAAGTGATGGCTATCAGTACCTGAAGCTCAACGACTATCTGGATGGGGCAATGAAAATTACGGACAGCTTTGCTGGCGTATTTTATCCGCCCAAAAGTTACATCCAGATGGGGAGTCACCCGAACGTCTCTAAAAACAAACCGTTTGGCGTTCAGGATTCCAGCCTCGTCTTTCGCCTCAAAGTGACCCGACGGTTTATAAATATGGTGGTGATCCCGCGGGCGACCATGTTCCGCGTCTATGTCACCACTACCTCTTCTGATCCGTTAACCTCGCCGGTCTACACCATCAGCTACAGCGGGACCATTCAGGTGCCACAAAGCTGCGCCATCAATGCGGGGAATATCGTGGAGTTTGACTTCGGCGATATCGGTGCCTCCCTGTTCAGCAAGGCCGGGGCGGGTAACAAACCGGAGGGGGTAACCGCACAAAGCAAAACCATCGCCATCAAATGCACCAACGTGGAAGCGAACGCAATGCTGACGATGCGCGTTGAGGCAGAAAAGGTCTCCAGCAACGCGGTGGTGTCGGATAACCCCGATGTGGGGTTTGTGATTGCCAACGAAAGCGGTACCCCGCTAACACCCAACAACCTGACCAGCAAAATTCCGTTCCGGCTCGACGACAGTGCGCAGGCGCAGGTGGGGATCCGGGTCTGGCCGGTCAGCGTGACGGGGAATAAGCCTGCGGAAGGCCGTTTTACGTCGCGGGGTTATCTGCGTGTGGATTACGATTAAGGGGAAGAGATGCGGAACCGGAACTGGCATTTCGCCGCAATGACACTGATGATGCTTCACGCCAGCGCGCAGGCAGCCACTGCGCTGGGGGAGATCAATATTCAGATGTACGGCAACATTGTTGATTTTACCTGTGTGGCCGAGGGCAGCGATAGCGACAAGACCGTCACGCTGGGAACCTGGCCCACGAAACAGCTCAGCACCACGGGAAGCCGCACGCAGCCTATGCCGTTTACGCTGAAGCTGACCGGCTGTCCACCTGGTGCAGCGTCCATCACGTTTTCGGGTAAAGCCGACGGAAGCAATAATGGGTTACTGGCGCTCAATGACGCCAGTACGGCAAGCAACGTTGCCGTCGAGATCAGGGATGCGGATAAAACGCGTCTGGCACTTCAGCAGGCCAGCCAGCCGGTAGCGGTTGATGCGCAGGGAAATGCGACATTGTCATTTTATGCCAATTATATTGCCACTGCTGATAACCCTCAGCCCGGACGGGCTGATGCTGATGCCACCTTCATGATTAATTATAATTAGCGCTGACCGCACTCCCTGCAGCTCGGATAAGCTGCAGGGAGTGAATTCAGGTTATAGCAGTTCGTGTGCTTTGGCATAATCAATTAATTCAACGATGCTTTGCACACCCAGCTTGGAATAAATATTGGATTTATGTGCGCTGATGGTTTTGTTGCTTAATAGCAACTGCTCTGCAATCTCCTTATTGGATAAACCATTTGCCAGGTAACGTAATACCGTCACCTCACGATTCGATAATGGCATATCCGCGACCATCCCTTTCCCCGAACCCAAATGGTTTATAAAATTCAACGTTTCCGACGGGAAAAAAGAATAGCCCATCAGGATCATTTCAACGGCGTTGTAGATCTCGCCCAAATCTTTTCGTTTACTGACAAAACCATTTGCCCCGGCGCGAATGGCGCGTCCCGCGTAAAAAGACTCGGATTTTGAAGAGAGGAACAGGACCTTGATGTCTTTATTTAAGTTTCTGATTCTCTTCAGTAAAGCGAAGCCATCTGTGCCCGTAAGTTCGATGTCCAGGATCACCAGATCGATAGGGTGGTTACGGATACAGTCAAGGACTTCATGGCTGTCGCCAGACTTGAGTTTGACTGTGATGTTTTTATTTTTCTGTAGCAGGACTTCTATCGACATTCTGACGATAGGGTGTTCGTCCATAATGATAACGGATGCCGGTTTCATTTTTAATGCCTCAGACTGTTAAAAGCGTTATGCCGAGTTTGGTTAAAACTCTCGAAATGCCGGAAGGATAAATGTGCAGATCCTTATACCGTAGTATTTCCCTGGAAAGAGCGAAAGCATCCTTGTTAACGTAGTGAAGAAATCTATGCCTCAGCGCGGTCATCTCATTTGGCTGGTGTTGGCAAAAAGGTTTTTCTTATTCATATTTGATACGCGTCTTATTATACCGTGTAAGTTTTTTCCGAAAACCCTGTAAATTACCCCTCGCTTATTACTTTGTATTATCTTCTGGATCCGAATAGCTATTTTTTTAAAATTAGCTTAAATATCCTGTTATCCCATTTACCGCATCTTTTGATCTTTATGTAATAACAAAAAATGACATATCACACTGTATGTTGATCAAATGTTAACAAATCGACGGCCGTTTTCAGGGGCTGAAAGCGGGAACGGATGGTGAAAAAGTGTTCACAGAGGGCACCAGACCTTCGTTTGAAAGTGATCGGGTCGTCGCCGGAAAGGGCACCCGTCGTACAGCAGAACATACTACAGACTTCGCTTTTGACTGCCAGGCAGTCTCGCCGAGCCGCTTGTTTTTACATCATTATCGTCTTATTAACTCCTTTATCAAACACTTAACGCACGGAGGAAAGTGCTGCAGATTATTCATTCTGTGACATTTCACATGGTTTAAGCCCGTAAATTAGGAATAGTTATAAAATTGAAATTATTGTTAAAATTTAACAAATAAGTAACATGATTGATAAGTAAATTCCTAAAGGTCTTTAGGAAATAAGGGCTTAGTGGGTGGGTTAGAAGGTGCAGTCTGAGAGGTTATTGAGAAGGTGCAGCAGTTCCTGGCGATGGGTCAGACCCAGTTTCAACAGAATGCAGCTGAGACGATAGATAATGCGGCTATAGGGGCGATTCTGCATCAACGCTATCTGGCGAAGGGTCTTCCCCCGCGATAACTCCTGCAAAATAGGCCATTCGGTGCGGGAGAACCAGTCTTTATCGCAGCCCTGGGGAGGGCTGGTATCCATCAGGCTGTGCTGGAAAGCAGACGGCGTCAGTTGACGTTCGAGCACGTGAAAAGGGCCCGCCGCTTTGCAGAACAGGCGAGTATCGTAATTATCCGCCCTGACTAACAGATAGGGCGTCAGAAAAGGGGGATAGAGGCTATGCCTTCTGAGCTGATCCAGCTTGTCGATCAGCGCAGTGGAGCGGCTTTCAATATCCACCACCAGACGGGCGGATGGCCACTGGGCCAGGGCGCTAAACGCATCCTCCAGCGTGGGATAGTCGCAACAGCTGCTCAGGGGAAATTGGCCGTTGAGAAAACCGGTGCGCAGAAAATGATCCTCCGTCACCAGAATGATAAACGGAGCGTCTGTTTTGCGGGGCTGGCTGATGGACTGACTCAAAAATTCGAGCCGGTCGAAGAAGGGGGGAGCAAAAGGCGAGCGCGTAAATCCCAGTGCATCACTTCCTGTACGCCGCCGCCGGTAACGGCGCACTGTCATTCGCATGGCCTCCCCCCTGGAAATGGCTTTTTAATCCTCCGGCCATGTCCAGGACGGCCAGTAATAGCCCTGGCCGAGTTCTGCGCCTGCCTGCAGTGCCCAGGTACAATCCTGCTCAGTCTCAATACCTTCAATAAGCACTTTCCCGGCAAGCTGAAAGCACCGGGACACCAGTTGCCGTAGCACGGGCGTGGCGCGTAAACGCCAGAATGCATCCTTATCGATTTTTACGCCGCTTAACGGTAACTGGCAGGATAAAAAGGGCGGGATGAGTGTTTCATCAATGTCATCCAGCCAGATACCGTGACCTTGTCTTATGAGCTGCAACAGGCTCCGGGTAACGGTCTGCCTCTGCGCGGCTGACAGCGTTAAAAAAGCACTGGGGTCGACAAGTTCAATATTCAGCGGCGGACATTTTATCCGGCTAAGCCGCTGAAAAGCGTCGGGCTCTGTCAGGACGGTTATCGGCAGATTAATGAAAAAATTATTACAGTGCGGGGTATTTTTTAACGCGGTGAGCTGTGCTTCAAGCAGCGTTATCGACCAGTCTGCAGACTGATGGCGGAAAAAGGCTTCGCTATGCTGCGTTTCAGACAGGACGCTAAGGACCTCCACGCCGACCCTGCGTAAAGAGGAGAGGGCGACGATGGGCTCAAGTTTGATGCCGACGATGTCCTGAGAAAGGTACTGTAACCGGGGGGGCGTATAGGTCAGGTTTTGCGCTGTCACTCCATGGTCCTGTTGTCTGTCAGCCTCCAGGCGGCCGGGATACCTCACACTAGTGTGACGAGCTGACGCTCAGGAAAACAGCAGGCGTTACTTAAATGCAACTAAGCCTTTTCGCAGCGCGAAATTCTACGACGGAAAAGCGATGAATGTTGAAAAAACAGCCGTATTTACAATCGGCTAGCGGTAATTGCCCCTGAAAGCCGAAAAGGCATTGACTCACCTGTCATTGACCGTATAATTCCAGGCGTTTCACCACCGCGAAGTTCACTCTTCTCAGTGCGCCCTTAGCTCAGTTGGATAGAGCAACGGCCTTCTAAGCCGTAGGTCGTAGGTTCGAATCCTACAGGGCGTGCCATTATCACTTCTACTAACGTCTCTCAAAGTCTACCAAATCTAGTAATACCAAGCCATTCAGCTAAATCTCGTTCTCCCTACGTCTACTAAATTGAATTGAAATCCACACCAAAGTGGGGGTACATTCGGGGGTATATACAGGTTCAATGGAAAGAGATACCCCCAATGAAGTTAACGGCACGCCAGATAAGCACAGCTAAGCCTCAGGACAAGCCCTACAAACTGGCGGATGGCGGTGGCCTGTACCTGCTAGTTAACCCGAATGGTTCCCGATACTGGCGCCTGAAGTACCGCCTGGCAGGAAAAGAAAAACTCCTTTCAATTGGCGTTTTTCCTGATGTTACCCTCGCTGAGGCAAGAGATAAACGGAATGAAGCGAAGCGATTACTCGCTAATGGTGAAGATCCTTCTGAAGTTAAGCAGGCGGAGAAGCAAGCCAGAATACTCGCGGTGAATAACAGTTTTGAGTCTCTTGCACTTGAATGGCATGCACATAAGAAACCGAATTGGTCTTCGGGTTATGCTGACGATATACTCGAATATCTGCGAAAAGATATTTTCCCTTATATCGGTAGAAAAGCGATTACCGATATCAAACCCATGGACATGCTTTCTGTTCTGAAGAAGATGGAGGAACGCGGTGTCCTGGATAAGCTCAAGAAAACGAGACAGGCTTGCCGCCAGATATTCACTTATGCTGTCATCACCGGAAGGGCCGAGTACAACCCAGTCACTGATTTGGCTGGGGCTCTGAAATCCCCCAAACAACAACATTTCCCTCATCTATCACCAGCTCAACTTGGTCCCTTCAGACAAGCTGTTGATGCATATAGCGGTAGTAAAATTACCCGTATCGCGACATTACTTCTCATGTACCTCAGTGTCCGAACCATCGAACTTCGTGCTGCTGAGTGGCATGAATTTGATCTGAGCAAAGATCTCTGGCTAATCCCAAATGAGCGCATGAAGATGCGCCGACCACATCTCGTTCCTATTCCGAGACAAGCCAAGGAGCTGTTGCTCGAACTCAAAGAGATTACCGGTAGAGGGAAGTATGTTTTCCCGGGGCGTAATGACGCAGGGAAGCCGATGAGCGAAGCCAGCATTAACCAGGTGATTAAACGTATTGGCTATGCCGGTCAAGCCACTGGCCATGGATTCAGACATACCATGAGCACTGTGTTGCATGAACAGGGATTCAATTCTGCCTGGATAGAGGCGCAGCTGGCACATTCTGACAGAAACACGATACGTGGTACCTATAATCACGCTCAGTACATTGATGGGCGGCGCGAGATGCTTCAGTGGTATGCAGACTATCTGGATGAGTTGTCTGATAAAACCACCTGATAGGAGCTTTACTTATGTGAGATGAAAGAAGTTGTTCCAATCGTTTCAGTGCCCCGTATATGTTGATATGAAGATAACTTATTGTTTTTATAAATATGTGATCTCTTTAGCTGGAACAACACTGGAACAACTTTATAGTGAAGTAGCATTCCGAGTTTATGATAATAAAAGTGCTGGACATGTAGACAGTAGTGATCTATCTTTTACCTGTATAGACGTTAAATGCTCTTTAAAACGCTGCTCTCGATGAATACATCGAGCTACCATAGGATATGGTAGAGACCAAGACCTTGAGTTGGTCTGTACTTTTTTACAATGGGAATAGTCCCTACGTCGCTGAAAAGCGATTTGCCATAGCGTTTTAACACGCTGCTCTTTAAAATGAATGGGTTGGCCTACCGAAATGTAGGCTGCACTGTCTTCAAAACTCGTTCATGAGTTTCTCCCAGAAATACTGGAAGAAGCTAAGCGATAGTACTGATAGTTCTTTAAAATTTGGATTCGTATTCTTATTAAGGATACAAGTAAGCTGTGTATTGCGGCTTCGTGAATCCATTTGGTTAGGGATGTTTCGTCCCTCTCTGAAGTTCAAACCAACTGCAGTAGTATTTTTTATTCGATTTTTATATCATATATCAAGGTTTTATCTTAAAACTTTGTCTAATATTTTAAATACATCTCTCTATAAAATTTAAATCATTGATCAAACCTGTCATTCGTGACTAGGTTTTTTTGTCATGTCTGCAACTTATACAAATTCATCGAAATTAAATTTAATGAATGGAGAAGCCAGGAAATTAGTGAATCATATGGTTAGGCTGGAATATTGTTAATTTTGTATCCGATAATTGTCACCCATTATTTTCCTAGTGCTGTATTTGGATACGGTCTAGGATGGACATGTTTACCTCAGTAGACGATAATCTAGGCATTGGAGATATCTATGCCTAGGCTGAGTACCGAAAACCCATACACCTCTGTGGTCAGGCATAGCATAAAATATCAGAGGGTGAGGTGATGTTATGCCAATTATTGAAGACCTTCCTGATCTTTCTCATTGGAAAACAGTACAAGAGTTTTCAATTTCTCAGGCGGCCATGTTGCTTGCAGGTATTGATCCATATGATTTTGAGAATGGCTTAGATGAGGTAAAAACTCGACGACATGAGCGGTGGAAGATGGCATGGGGTATTTCTGAGGGGATTATTAGTGCAATACGACGTGGCGTTCTTACACCTGTGCAATGCTTTGCAGTTAGATGGGTAGAACATGACCAGTGGAATGGCTATTGGGAATATTATGAGATTAAACCTACTGATCGCAAAAATGAAATATCTAAGGATAAAACACTCATTACTCGAGATTCATTATTTGTTTGGGTAGAAAATGAACGCGTTGATTTTGTACGTAAACCTGTGCCTGTAAAAATAGAAACAACCACTTCTGGTTGGGAAAGTAATCTGCCATCTGTGGTGATTGATAGTGAACATTGTGAAGTTAAAGAGTCACTATTGTTGTTACCTAAATATGCACATAATTGTGAAGGTTTGGAGTTTGTTGAAGAAGCTATTAAACAATTTTGGTCCACATACGATGAGAATGATCCTTCTACAGCGCCTACAAAAATGGAAGTCACTGACTATCTCAAAAATAGAGGGGCATCTAATAATCTTGCAGAGGCTGTGGATTTAGTTCTTCGTCCATTTTCTGTAAGAAAAGTTGGCAGAAGAAAATCAATAAAAACAACAAGATAATAACTACTCACCCTTTACAATTAAACGGTGGGGGGACATAAAGAATCATCTCTTAGAGAACGGCTTCGGCCGTTTTTTTTCGCTTTTTATTTTATGCAAGGCTGGGTAGGGTTAAACCACATAGGTAGGTACCATGTTTATTATTGCCCATCTTTTTTTTACTGCTCTGAAATGAAAATATTTCGTAAATCGCAATAAACCTCACGAGGTAAATATGTCGCAATCATTCATTCGTCTTTCTGAAGTCCTGTGTAGAATTCAGTTAAGTAAAGCATGGGTCTATAAACTTATAGCTCAAGATAAATTCCCAAAGCCCGTCAAAATCGGTTCGCGTGCCATCGCCTTCGTCGAAAGTGAAGTTGATGACTGGATTAACCAGCGTATCGAAGAATCACGCAAGGAGGTTGCCTGAATAAGAACCCCTATGTGTATTTGTTGCGAGTCGTTGCATTAGCATCTGGTTAAGATCTGGTGGTCACGACAGCTATCAGCTAATTAAAGACAGGTAAATCATCATGACTAAATTTTATGCCCATATTGGGGAGGACCTCTCTCAACCTAAAATCGGCCTACATGGCATTTCTACGCCAACCATGAGTAGTCTGGAAATGGTCGATTACATTAATGCCGAACGTCAGTTGAAAGCAGAAGAGGAGGGGATGTCATTCCCATGCAAGAAATACCGCAAGCTTCGCCATGACAGTTTTATGGCGAAAGTGCCAAAAGTCTTGGGTGAAACTCAATCTCCAAAATTTTTTGGAGATTACATTGATGGCAAAGGGCGAGCCCAATCCTGCTACAACTTCCCCAAACGTGAGGCCTGTCTGATGGCAATGAGCTATAGCTATGAGCTGCAGGCCAAGGTTTACGACTACATGGAAGAGTTAGATCGCCAGGCTCATGGCTACCTCAATTACTCAGTCCAAGAACTACAGGCAATTGTGACTGGAGCTCGTAAGGTATCAGATGAAGACTCAAGTGACGCTGGCCGCCGTTTGCGTAAACGTCAGGACGATCTGATTTTGCTAAATAAAGCGGAATCTCTGGTCAAAAGCCTCAGTCAGTTGAATCTGGATTTAATTGGTGGTGGCAAATTTCTAGAGGTTCGCTGATGCTTCCTGTCAGTTTTGTCCATGGTGAAGGCAGCGTTGTTAGGTACGCTGCCTTATTGAACCTCAAAGATCACTGGTCTTTTGTGCTTTTGTGTTTCTTCCTCTCGCGAAATTTTATTTCCCGTTCCAGAGCAGTTACAACAAATTGGCCAGTGCTTTCACCTTGTTCTTTTAATGCTTCGACTGCATCCGCAACTTCATGGGGTACTCGTACGTCGAATCGCTTTGATTTTGCATTGATGCCTTTGGTTGCCATGACATTTCCATTATTGGGTAGGTGTCCGACATCATACATTAAAATTTCAACTGAAAAAAGCATTGACGTGTCGGACACCCTGGCATTACATTGTGTCCGACACCTAGTGTTGATTCAGGTGAAAATGCGAAACCCGGTAGTGCTACTAACACTTACCGGGTCTCTAACCACAACGTAAGTGAGGCTTACACTATGGCACATTCACATAGTAACCAAACTCGCCCTGAAAAAAAATATCATTGGCGATTTCTGGTATTAAACCAAACTGATTTTTTAGCAAACTTTTGCTGCTTGATTGTCGAAGTATCATCTGGTTTTGATGCTGGTACGGCATCTATGCAGTTTTACGCTTTCTCTTCCACTGGTCGCGTTCGTATTCAGGAGGTGGCTAATGTCTAAATCAACTCAACTCAAGTTTCACAAGAATCGCTGCTCTATTTGGGCAAGACTTCCTTTTGTAGACCGAATTGAGGGTAAGCCAGGTTACAACTCTTGGTGCGTTCCGCGAGATGGTGGCTATTTTGGCGGTTGTGAGTCAGGAAAGGCACTTGGAATGATTTACCTCAAATATTTACGTGAGAATGGGAGAGGGTTAGGAGGCAATCTACAGTTTGTTGTCATGGATATGTGTGGCTTAGGTTTTTCTGCCGGGAGACTTACTGACGAACAGGATGCGCTTAAAGGACAGATTGTTGGTTTTTTCACACTGTTAGAAGATTGGCTGGAACAAGCTGTAAAGCATGGAGGCCATAAGCTAGACAATCTTGAAGAGCCAAAATTGCTCAAGTACGCAAACCATTGGCTGTCAGTCAAGGACGCGGAGGTTAATCATGAGTCAGATTGAACAAATTCTCACTAGGTCCTGTTCAAGGAATGAATCACCGGATGAACTCAATAAAATAAGTTCAAATTCTCATGATGCCTTTGATGGAATTATGTCTGGTCTCAGCTCCATGGGGAACGTGATTTTCTGGGCATGTGATAATGCCGATTACGATGATAAATCTGCTAGAGAAGATCTCCGCAATATCGGTGAAATGCTGATGTATCTCCCTGGTATTGCCGCTGCATTGAAATTCAACGCTGGTGAAGCTGATTCAGTTTTGAGAGAAGCTAGACGCAAGAAAAACTGAACCAGTAATTTATAACCCGCTATTAGAACAAATACAGCCATCAGGTTGGGGACTTACTCGTCCTGAGAAATGGAGAAGCGTAATTATGAAACCTGAAAAGCAGAGCTTCATAAAAAAGAGACGATACTTCGTAGTCTATTACATGGTCCGTTCTTTCCATTCTGAAAGGGGGAGCTATGGCGCGCATTAGGGAAGGTGCGAACAAGTTCCTGATATGAGATCATCATATTCATCCGGAGCGCATCCCAGAGGGACATCATGAGCCATCAACTCACCTTCGCCGATAGTGAATTCAGCACTAAGCGCCGTCAGACCCGAAAAGAGATTTTCCTCTCCCGCATGGAGCAGATTCTGCCATGGCAAAACATGGTGGAAGTCATCGAGCCGTTTTATCCCAAGGCGGGCAATGGCCGACGGCCCTATCCGCTGGAGACCATGCTGCGTATTCACTGCATGCAGCATTGGTACAACCTGAGCGACGGTGCCATGGAAGATGCCCTGTACGAAATCGCCTCCATGCGCCTGTTTGCCCGATTATCCCTGGATAGCGCCCTGCCGGATCGCACCACCATCATGAATTTCCGCCACCTGCTCGAGCAGCATCAACTGGCCCGTCAATTGTTCAAGACCATCAATCGCTGGCTGGCCGAAGCAGGCGTCATGATGACCCAAGGCACTTTGGTGGATGCCACCATCATTGAGGCACCCAGCTCTACCAAGAACAAAGAGCAGCAACGCGATCCGGAGATGCATCAGACCAAGAAAGGCAATCAGTGGCACTTTGGCATGAAGGCCCACATTGGTGTCGATGCCAAGAGTGGCCTGACCCACAGCCTAGTCACCACCGCGGCCAACGAGCATGACCTCAATCAGCTGGGTAATCTGCTTCATGGAGAGGAGCAATTTGTCTCAGCCGATGCCGGCTACCAAGGAGCGCCACAGCGCGAGGAGCTGGCCGAGGTGGATGTGGACTGGCTGATCGCCGAGCGTCCCGGCAAGGTAAAAACCTTGAAGCAGCATCCGCGCAAGAACAAAACGGCCATCAACATCGAATACATGAAAGCCAGCATCCGTGCCAGGGTGGAGCACCCGTTTCGCATCATCAAGCGGCAGTTCGGCTTCGTGAAAGCCAGATACAAAGGGCTGCTGAAAAACGATAACCAACTGGCGATGTTATTCACCCTGGCCAACCTGTTTCGGGTGGACCAAATGATACGTCAGTGGGAGAGATCTCAGTAAAAACCGGAAATAACGCCAGAAATGGTGGAAAAAATAGCCTAAATAGGCTGATTCGATGTGTTTGCGGGAAAAAAATCGGCCCAGATCCGCGAAATTTTAATCAGCGAGTCAGCTTGGGAAGAAATGACCTGCTTATTCGCACCTTCCCTAGCAGTTTTGATGATTACCTTCTTTCTAGTCATAGTGGTGACTCTCAATACTCTGTCAACGACGGGACATTCGAAGTCATCGAGATTGGTAAACGTTTTTTCAGCTATAAAGTTGATATGCAATACTTTGCTGGTTGCAAGGATATGAATTTTGAAGACACTCTTGAAGGTACTATTGAATACGAAATTCTTGAAGGCCACATCGTCATTAGATTGGACGAAACTGCGTGGGATGTAAGATAAACATAAACTTATGTATAGACCTCTTATAGAGGTCTTTTTTTTTATATTTAAAAGACTAACAGCAATTGAGATAGGGTTAGTTTTCCGGTGCATTTTTGACGCAAGGTAGCCGTTGGTGATCTTTTGGTAGCTCGCTTTGAGTACTAAAAAAGTGCGGAGAACGACATCACTCCTCTCCGCATTAATGATGCCAGTGCGCACCCGCTTGTATGTCTTTTATCCATGTAGATATAAGTTGATAACTTAACGCAAATAATAACATCAGAAAACTATGTGAAAAGTTAATTATTTTAAAGGGTTAAATTGTGCTTCTTAAGGATTATTTAATTTATTGCAATATCAAGAGTTGGAAACTCTTGAAATGGAGTTAACTCTTACTTGTCATTAACTTGCCCAGCTTATTGCTGGTTTTTTTATTTCAGGCTCCGGGAACCATCATCGACATGCCTACTTGTTAAATCGTCCCGAGGGCCTGACCCCTTACACACAGCTCCCGCCATTACGCGAGGAGATAGAGATGATCCGATATATGCCTGACAAAATCGCATCCGCAGTCTCGTATTGCGTGTCTGGCAGTCTTATTTGTGGAGGCGGCATTTTGCAATGGTTGCACGACCTCGACTGGAACAATGTTGCTGTGATTGGCGGTTTTCTTATCGGTATCGCCACATACCTGACCAACCTTTACTTCAAAAGACGCCAGACCAAGGCATACGAGAAGGCCCTCAAGAAGGGCTACATCACCGCACCACCACAGGATAATTAACATGGCATTGACAAGAGCAAAACTCAGCGCAGCCATGCTATCCCTGATCGCCGCTGGCGCTTCAGCTCCTGTGCTTTTTGACCAGTTCATCAGTGAGAAAGAAGGCAATGCGCTCGTTGCTGTGATGGATCCCGGTGGCGTCTGGTCACTATGCCATGGCGTGACAGTTATTGATGGCAAGCGTGTCGTAAAAGGCATGACTGCTACTGAAGTGCAATGCAAGAAAGTGAATGCCATTGAGCGTGACAAAGCTCTTGCCTGGGTCGACCGAAATATCAAGGTCCCACTGACCGAACCGCAGAAAGTGGGCATTGCATCCTTCTGCCCATACAACATTGGGCCCGGTAAATGCTATCCATCGACGTTCTACCAGCGCATCAACGCTGGTGACCGTAAAGGGGCATGCGAAGCAATCCGCTGGTGGATTAAAGACGGTGGCCGTGATTGCCGACTAACTAAAGGCCAGAAGAATGGCTGCTATGGTCAGGTTGATCGACGAGACCAAGAAAGTGCGCTGACGTGCTGGGGTATAGATCATTGAGCCGACTAACAGCAATCATCTGCTCTGTCGTTATCTGCCTGCTGGTTTCCATGGCCTGGGCGATTAACCACTATCACGACAACGCCATCACCTACAAATACCAGCGCGATAAAACCACTGAGAAGCTTAACTTGGCGAACGCTACCATCAAAGACATGCAGACCCGCCAGCGCGATGTCGCTGTGCTGGATGCCAAATACACGAAGGAGTTGACCGATGCGAAAGCTGAAAATAATGCTCTGCAGCGCAAGCTTGATAATGGTGGCAGGGTGCTCGTCAAAGGGCGCTGCCCTGTGTCAGCTAAAATTCAAGCCTCCAGTCCCTGCAGCGTGGGCAATGATGCCACCATCGAACTCTCAGACGTTGCTGGACGAAACGTTCTCGGTATCCGGGCCGGAATTCTCAGCGACCAAACCAAAATAAAATACCTCCAACAATACATCTCTGAACAATGTCTGAAATAACTCTTTTTAAACTGGGTTGATAGGAATAGAGTTGAAATCTCAGTTTAAAGGAGATGAGAATGAATAAAAACTATGCAGGCATGGCTGAGCCAAAAAATGGCGATTGTGTTATGTTGGGTTTGGAAATTGGTCCGCATGCAACAGTGAAGTACTTAGGCGATTTTTCGGGAGGGCAGGCTGGGTTTACCGATGGTCGTTCTGGATTTAATGCGAGTTATAAGCTAGTTGGTGAGCCTGGTGGAAATGAGATTCGTCTCTATTCTGGCGATAAGCTTGAATACTGCTTACATGGTAGTAGGGCTGCGCAGCCGCAAAAAGATTCAGATGGGTTTTCATTTTACCCGGACCTTCCGCTAGCTGTCGGACAAACCCTAAGGCTAACTCATGTCTCGAACAGTTTTGTATCTATAGAATTGAGGCTTAACAGCCTGTACAATTAGACTATAGCTTTATTTTCAAGCCACTGACTCACTGGTGGCTTTTATTCCCATCACCATGGGTCGGCTCATCGTAATGGCAATATACCCATAAGCGGATAACCAACCAAATATCCCCGAAGAGGATGGTAAGGCTCCCAAAGTCCGACATCTACCAAATCACGCTAACCATCCAAACAGGCGACACCTTCAAGGGCAAAAGAGGTCTCGACCTCAGGCTGAGTTGGTAGACGGTTTCGTTATGCTCGGTGCAGTAACGATAGAGGGGATGGGGCGACAGGGTAAAACCAATCTACCTGACTGAACATGACAAAGACGTTATGCATCGTGGAAAGAAGGACGACGTTATGATGCATAACAAGCCTTAGAAAAGAAGCTGTTCAAAAACGGTAACAAACAGTGGAGCATCTATAGGTATCAAGTGCGGATGTGCTTGCAACCGACAAAATAGTTTTCTAATATTACCTCTCAGGTAAACGTAATGTTTACTAGGGAGGAAAAATGGAACTAAACATTATCACTTTGATGAAGGCTATCATTGGCGGCGCAAGCTTGGGTTTCGCTTTGCCTGGTGGACTGTCTTTCCTGATCCCTGCATTTACTGTTACTGGTGGCATTGCATACGGGTTTGCTGTCGCAGGTGCTGTTACTCTTCCTGCAATTTACGCAGCCAGGAAGTTAGCTAACTAAGATGAGCCATCTTGCTTGGTTAGCGCCTCAAAACGCTCAAGAGTTAACCAGATTTTACTTCATCCTTTGCGTTCTATACCTTGTTATTCATCTGGTATGGGACGCATTCTGTAAAGAAACGCCAAAGTTTTCACTGGAACGACTTCAATACAAGATGAATGAAGTTTACTCATCGTCGACTTTCGCAACAAGTGCGTTTTTTATTGTCATTTTATTTGATGTCAAAAACCCTCTCCGTACATCTGATGCATTCGTGTTTCCCTTGATTATTGCTGCACTGACTGGATTTATGATTTCCATATCAGCAATAGCGCCAAAAAAAGTAAACATCTAAATTTGACTGCATAAGCAAGGGTTGTAAGGTCGCTACGGCGGCCTTTTTTATTGCGTATCGCACGCGTGTACCGCAGAGAATCTTTCAGAAATGAGCCTAGGTTTTACCTTATCTCTCGGCGGCTTTGCCGTGCGACAGGCTCACGCCTAAAAGGAAAATCAAATGCAGGTCACTATTGATGGTGTCCCGTATGCGCCTGCCTGCTCCATTTCATCGCGGATCGGGATTGCAATAACGACACACCAGCGCGCCGACGTATTGAAAAGAGCGCTTGAACAGCACATGAAGCATCTTCCCGCAGGCGCGCTGGTGGTTGTTATCGATGACGGTTCAAAGCCTGCAGCGATAGCGCCCGACGGCGTGCAGCTGCTTCGCCATGATGAATCACTCGGCATTGTTGCCTCAAAGAACGCCAGCTTAACTGCTCTGATGGATGCCGGGTGTGAGCATCTTTTCCTGTGGGACGATGATGCATGGCCGATTGCTGATAACTGGCACCTGCCTTACATCGAATCACCTGAGCCGCACCTGGCTTACCAGTTTCTCGATCTGGCTGGCCGCAATAAGCTGAATGACCTTTCGGTCCTTTACCGGGACGATAAGCATATTGCATACACCGGGCAGCGCGGAGTGATGCTGTACTACCTCAGCGGCGCTATCGAGAAAGTAGGCGGATTCGATCCGGTATACGGCCGTGGCATGTACGAACACAGCGACCTCGCCCTGCGTATCCATAATGCTGGCCTGACGACCTGGGCTTATGGTGATGTGGTCGGTTCAGAAAAGCTGATTCATTCTCTTGATGAGCATGAGGCTGTAGAGCGTTCGGTACCGAGGCCAGACCGACAGGCGCTGGTGGAACGTAACGTGAAGATCCACAACGAACGGCGTGATTCCGGATATACCGGTTACGTTCAATACCGGCAGCAGCGTGACGCGGTAATCACAACACTGCTTACAAGTCAGCCTGACCCGCAGCGCGGTACCAAACTGACGGCCTCGCCTGACATGCTGGCTAAATGGGCCGCATCACTCCGGCAGTGTGGACGTATCGCGCTGGTGGATGAACTGCAGACAGTCCCGGCAGATGTTGAACTTCACCGCGTCCCTGACGTGCAGATGAATGTCTATTTCCGGCGCTGGCTGTATATCTGGCAGCACCTGCGCGATCACCCTGAATACCGGTTCGTCTGGTGTACCGATGGTACCGATGTCGAAATGCTTCGCGCACCGTGGGAAGAAATGCAGCCCGGAAAGGTATATGTCGGCTCTGAACCAAAGACCTACGCCGACGCCTGGGCAAAGCAGAATCATCCCGAGTGTATCTATCAGGAATTCATTGAAGTGCACTGCAACGATGTGATGCTTAACGCTGGTCTGATGGGTGGCACCCGCGCTGATGTAATGGCGTTCGCTCACGGCATCATCCGTCTTTACTACCGGATCGAGAGTTATCGTTTCTGGAAGAAAGAACAGGCTGGCGCCGCGGTGGGTGACATGCTGGCGTTCGGTATTGTCGCGCAGTCATTTGCTGACAGGCTGATCACCGGCCCTCTGGTGCATACAGTGTTCAAAACTGACGGAGTCGGGAAAGAAAACGCTTGGTGGAAGCACAAATGAGGTTTGTATCAACGATGAAAATTTTCACTGCTGTGATGCATAAGAATAGTTTCTACATACACGCTGACACTCGGAACCCATTTTGGGTGACACTTAGTAAAAAGCTTGGATGGGGCAAATTTGAATTAATCCGCCCCTCAGATGAATTCAGCCCTTCTGGAGGGCTCTTTGAATTAGTTGAATTGCGTTCGGCAGATTCAGAACCCCCTGAGTCAGTAGCTGTAGGGTCAAATGTTTTATGGCGTCTGCCGGAAGCTCTCGAAGTTTTGAAATCAATCCCTTCTTCTGATCTTCAGGCATATTTGCAACGCGGATTATGTCCTCAAGCGCAATTATAGTGTCGTTGTGAAGACGTACAGTTTGAACTTTTAAAATGGCACTCAAGCCGCCATCATCGAGTAAGAAATCTATACCTTTCTCGGTGATGTAGCATACCGATGCATTGAAAATAAATTCCACACCGGCCATTGTGTCGCTACGTACGAATGGTGTTGTTACTAGGCCATGCATTTCGAGATAAAGCATACAGGCCACGAAGTGATCATAATTATCGAACTTTTCAATGAGTTCAATCTCTTGTGCCTTGTTCAACGTGTTGGGGGCACAGTCTATAAGTGCGTTGAGAATTTCCAGTTGTAATGCTCTATCGTATTTTCTTGTTTTATCCATGGATTTACTCCTTTGATGGTTACATAAGAGTAACCTGAATAGCCTTATTAAACACCCTGACAAAAGAACAGTAGCCGCCATCGTGCGGCTTTTTTATTGGAGATTCGCTGGTGGCTGAAGAGATTAAGTTTGTGGTGGTCGGCCATCACACCCGCATAGGACAAGCGCAACGTCTTGCCGCGTTGCTGGATGCTCATCTGCTGATTGACGATGGTAACCATGGCGCGAACTGGAATCATCGACGCGCCCTTGAATGGGCAGCAGAACAAACATGCCGGGTAATTGTTGTTGAAGATGATGCTCAGCCTTCAAGCAGTCTTACTGGGCTGGTGATAGGTCACTGGCTAAACCGCTTCCCTGATTCTCTGGTGAGTTTTTATCTCGGTACAGGCCGACCACCTCAGTATCAAATGCAGATAGCCGAGCGGCTGATTGTTGCTGATAAAACTCAGGCTGACTACATCACTCTGCCGCGACTGATACACGGGGTGTGCTATAGCGTACCTCCGCAACATATCAACCGCGTGCTGTCTCGATGGGATAACAGTAAGCCCGCTGATTATGCCGTGGGTGATGCCTGGGGTGGTGCAGTGGTCTATCCGTGTTACTCGCTGGTGGACCATGCAGACTTTGAATCAGTCGAGTGTCACCCTGACTCAGCACCACGAACAGAACGCCGCAGGGCGTGGAGATTAGCCTGATGCCTGCGTTAATACCGAGAGCATGCCGCAAGCGTGGCTGTCATGGAACAACCACAGACCGCTCAGGCTATTGTGCAAAGCATCTTAACGAAGGCTGGCAGCAGCATCAGCGAGGACAGAGCAGGCACCAGCGCGGTTATGGCAGTAAGTGGGACAGGCTGCGCCCAATCGTTCTCGACAGGGATAAACACCTCTGTCAGGAATGCCTGCGAAATGGAAGGTATACACCCGCTGAGACGGTGGACCATATCACCGCCAAAGCAAATGGGGGGACCGATGACCTTTCCAACCTCGAAAGCCTCTGCAAGCCCTGCCACAGGGCGAAAACAGCGGTCGAAAGACTCAAGTGACATCAATTCTCATTTGAATCGACCGAGGGGGAGGGCGGGTTGAAAGTTCAGGAACGACGCGCCAAAGGACCGCCGCCTAACCTCTTTTCACATCGCCGCAGGTTAGAAAACTTTTTTTAGGGGTCCCCCATTCGATGATTAATAGGAGTTTTCGATTATGTCTGGACCACCGAAAACCCCGACCCATCTACGTTTGGTGAGGGGTAACCCATCAAAACGCCCGATCAATGAGAACGAACCAAAACCCGCTGCAGGGGTACCCCCAACGCCGAAGCATTTCGACAAGCAGGGGAAATACTGGTTTAAGCGGATGGCCGACGAGCTCGATGCTATCGGTGTGATGTCCCAACTGGACGCCAGAGCCCTTGAGTTGCTGGTTGAGGCATATACCGAATACCGGCACCACTGCGACACGCTTGAAATTGAGGGGTACACCTACCGGACCGAAACGCAGAGCGGGGATGTGATGATCAAAGCTCACCCGGCGGCCATCATGAAAGCTGATGCCTGGAAACGTCTTCGCGCCATGCTCGGAGAGTTCGGGATGACGCCAGCCAGCCGCTCGAAAGTGAATGCAAAAGGTCCTGATGCGGTTGATCCGCTGGCCGAGTTTATGAAAGCGAGGGATTAATGGCTAAGGTTGCAGAAGGCATCCGCTACGCCGAGAGGGTCGTGGCCGGGGAAATAATTGCCTGTGAGTTTGTGCGCCTTGCCTGTCAGCGTTTTCTTGACGATCTGGCACACGGCGAAGAGCGCGGAATTTTCTTTAGTGAGCCGCGCGCGCAGCACATTCTGAATTTCTATAAGTTTGTTCCTCACGTAAAGGGCGCGCTGGCAGGCCAGCCTATTGAGCTGATGGACTGGCATGTTTTCATCCTGATTAATATTTTTGGTTTTGTTATCCCGCTGGTTAACGAAGAAACGGGAGAAACCGTCCTGCGTAACGACGGCAGCGGTCGGCCGGTGATGGTTCGGCGCTTCCGTACTGCAGATGTTGAGGTGGCCCGTAAAAATGCCAAATCAACACTTTGCTCAGGCGTTGGGCTGTATATGGCTGGGGCCGACGGCGAGGGCGGTGCGGAGGTTTATTCCGCCGCTACCACCCGTGACCAGGCGAGAATTGTTTTTGAAGATGCGAAGAATATGGTCAAGAAGGCGAAAGCCACTTTTGGGCGACTCTTCGAATTCAACAAACTCGCCATCTACCAGGAGCAAACGGCCTCCAAATTCGAGCCATTATCATCAGATGCGAACAACCTCGACGGCCTGAACATCCACTGCGCCATTGTCGACGAGCTGCATGCACATAAAACCCGTGATGTATGGGACGTTCTAGAGACGGCCACCGGCGCGCGCCTGCAATCACTGCTTTTCGGTATCACCACCGCCGGCTTCAACAAAGAAGGCATCTGTTACGAACTACGCGATTACGCAATCAAGGTCCTGCGCGGCCTGGTTAAAGACGATACGTTTTTTGCCATCATCTACACCTTAGATGAAGGTGACGATCCCTTTGATGAAAAAGTCTGGCAGAAGGCGAATCCGGGGCTGGGTATCTGTAAGCGCTGGGATGATCTGCGCCGCCTGGCTAAAAAGGCGAAAGAGCAGGTTTCGGCCAGGATTAACTTTTTCACCAAGCACATGAATATCTGGGTTACAGCTGAGTCTGCCTGGATGGACATGATGAAATGGGAGAAATGTGAGTTTATCGCTCCGCAGCACGAACTTAAAACCTATCCCTCCTGGGTGGGCGTAGACCTTTCAAACAAAATTGATATCTGTGCGGCCGCCAAAGTATGGCGCGCGCCAGGTGGCCACGTTCATGCGGATTTCAAATTCTGGCTGCCGGAGGGACGCCTTGAGAAATGTTCACGCCAGATGGCAGAGCTCTATCGTAAGTGGGCTGAGCTGGACAAGCTAATCCTTACCGACGGGGATGTAATCGACCATGCTCAGATTAAGGAAGAGCTGCAGCAGTGGGTTGCTGGTGAGAGCCTGAAAGAAATTGGCTTCGACCCGTGGAGTGCCACGCAGTTCAGCCTTGCGCTGGCAGAAGAAGGGTTGCCGCTGGTGGAAGTGCCGCAGACGGTTCGCAATTTCTCTGAGGCGATGAAAGAGGTCGAAGCACTGGTATACGGTGGCCGCTTCCATCACAGCGATCACCCGGTAATGAACTGGATGATGTCCAACGTAACCGTCAAACCTGACCGGAACGAGAACATTTTCCCGAACAAGTCCACACCAGAGGCCAAGATTGATGGCCCGGCGGCATTGTTCACAGCAATGAGCCGCGTTCTGGTTAACGGTGGCAACGACCAGCAGGATCTCTCCGGATTCTTCAATAATCCCATCATGGTAGGTTTCTGATGAAAAAAAACAAACAGCCAGGCAGGGTGAAAAGCGCTCTGCTTAACTGGCTCGGTGTGCCTATCAGCCTGACTACCGGAACGTTCTGGGAGGAATGGTTTGGCACCAGCAGCAGCGGGAAGGTGGTAACAGCTGATAAAGCCATTCAGTTATCGGCTGTGTGGGCATGCGTAAGGCTGTTAAGCGAGTCTATTTCAACCCTTCCGCTGAAAATATACGTTCGACAGCTTGACGGTTCGCGTAAAGCGGCAACCGACCATCCGGCCTATTCGATACTGTGCCGCCGACCCAATTCAGAAATGACACCATCCCGCTTTATGCTGATGGTGGTCGCCAGTATCTGCCTGCGCGGGAATGCCTTCATTGAGAAGAAATTCATCGCGAATCGCCTGGTTTCCCTGGTGCCTTTGCTGCCGCAGAACATGGTGGTTAAACGTCTTACTACCGGGGCGCTGGAATACAAATACACTGAAAATGGCAACGAGCGCGTTATTCCGATCAAAAACATCATGCACATTCGCGGGTTCGGTCTGGATGGCGTTTGCGGCATGATGCCGATGAAGACTGGCCGGGATGTGATCGGTTCAGCAATGGCGGTTGAAGAGTCCGCGGCGAAGATATTCGAACAGGGCCTGCAGAGTTCAGGATTCCTCTCTTCTGATAAAGCTCTGGATGACACCCAACGTGAAAAACTTCGCGGTTACATGGCGGCGTTTACCGGTTCGAAAAATGCCGGGAAGATCATGGTGCTTGAGGGTGGCTTAACGTACCAGGGCGTGACCATGAACCCGGAAGATGCTCAGATGCTCGAAAGCCGCGCATTTAGCATTGAGGAAATCTGCCGCTGGTTTCGCGTGCCGCCTTTCATGGTTGGTCACACCACGAAACAAAGCAGCTGGGCATCAAGCCTGGAAGGTATGAACCTGCAGTTTCTGACCCATACACTTCGACCGCTGCTAGTGAATATTGAGCAGGAAATTGGCCGGTGCTTACTCGACAGCGATGACGAAGTGTTTGCGGAATTCTCTGTTGAAGGTCTACTGAGAGCCGATAGTGCCGGTCGCGCGGCATACTATACCAGCGCGCTTCAAAATGGCTGGATGTCCCGTAATGACGTTCGTCGTCTTGAGAACATGCCGCCGATTGAAGGGGGCGACATTTACACCGTTCAGCTCAACCTGACGCAACTGAAAAATCTCGAAAGCAGCAACCCTGCTGTTCAGGCCCTTGCCCTGCGAGAGCTGCATAACCACGTATTCCCCGACATTTCCTTTGAACAATCTCCGCTGAAACAGGCCGCTTAGGAGCACTTTCCTGATGAGCAAAAAACAACTTCCGGTAGCACCGGCGGGTCGCCCCTGCGCGCGCGTTACCTGTGAAACATTACCGTCCGCACTGGACCGCTGGGACGGCGGGATCAAGGCGGCGGCCACCGACGATAACAGCATTTCTGTTTTTGATGTTATTGGGCAGGACTACTGGGGCGAAGGGGTAACAGCTAAACGTATTGCCGGTGAGCTTCGGGCGATGAACGGTGCCGATGTTACGGTGAATATCAACTCCCCGGGCGGCGACATGTTTGAAGGCCTGGCAATTTACAACCTTCTCCGCGAATACGAAGGCCGTGTGACGGTGAAGGTACTTGGCATTGCCGCCAGTGCCGCCTCAATAATTGCGATGGCCGGGGATGATATTCAGATTGGCCGTGGTGCCTTCCTGATGATTCACAACTGCTGGGTATATGCGATGGGAAACCGTCATGACTTTGCTGAACTGGCTCAGTCACTGGAACCATTCGACACCGCCATGGCTGACATCTACGCTGCGCGTTCCGGTCTGGATATGGCCGCCGTACAGAAGTTGATGGATGCGGAAAGCTATATCGGTGGCAGTGATGCTGTGGCGAAGGGACTGGCAGACAGCCTGCTTTCTGCTGATGCGGTCAGCGATGGTGACGAATCTCCCGCCGCCGCGCTGCGAAAACTCGATGCGTTACTGGCTAAAACCAACACCCCGCGCTCTGAGCGCCGAAAACTCATTAAAGCCTTATCCGGTGGCATGCCTGGCGCTGTCACCAACCACGACGGTACGCCGGGCGCTGCCGAAGATATCAAACCTGAAACCATCAATTCACTTGAAAGCGCCCTGGCGGCGTTAGTCAAATAAGGACCCTTTATGTCTGAAGTAAACGATATTCTGAAAAAAGTCACTGCCAGCATTGAAGAGGCAACCGGCAAATTCAACGCGAAAGCAGAAGAAGCAGTCAAAGAGGCGCAGAAGTCTGGCAAGCTGTCAGAAGAAACAAAGGCCGCCGTTGATAAAATGGCTACTGAGTTCAACGCCCTGCGCGAAGCAGAAAAAACGCTGAAGGCCGCTATGGGCGAGCTTGAACAACACGTTGCCCAGATGCCGCTGGCAAACGCGAAACAGGTTGTGGAATCAATCGGCCAACAGGTGATCTCTGCTGAAGCGCTGAAAACCTTTGCCTCTGGCGTGGAAGGTGGAAAACGTATCAGCATCCCGGTTAAGGCCGCACTGACTTCTACAGATATACCTGATGGTGTCGTCGAACCCCAGCGAATTCCTGGCATCGATACGGCACCAAAACAGCGCCTGTTCATTCGCGATCTGATTGCGCCTGGCCGCACTTCCTCTCCGGCTATTTTCTGGGTGCAGCAGACAGGCTTTACCAACAACGCGAAAGTGGTTCCTGAAAATACGCAGAAACCATACAGCGACATTGAGTTTACGCCGAAAATCACTGGTGTAAGCACTATCGCTCACCTGTTCAAAGCCTCCAAGCAAATCCTGGATGACTTCGCACAGCTGCAGTCAACCGTTGATGCCGAAATGCGCTACGGACTGAAGTACGCAGAAGAGCAGGAAATTCTCTTCGGTGACGGTACCGGTGTGCATCTGCATGGCATCGTTCCTCAGGCGTCAGCGTTTAACCCGGCGTTTACTGTTGAACAGCAGAGCGGTATTGATGATCTGCGTCTGGCAATGCTGCAGGCGCAGCTGGCGCGATTCCCTGCATCTGGCCACGTCCTTCACTTCATTGACTGGGCACGTATCGAGCTGACCAAAGACAGCCTTGGCCGCTACATCCTGGCTAACCCTGCGGCGCTGACTGGACCGACTCTGTGGGGTCTGCCAGTTGTTGCCACCGAAGCGGCAGCCTTCCAGGGTAAATTCCTGACCGGTGCTTTCAACGCTGGCGCGCAAATCTTCGACCGCGAAGATGCGAACGTGGTGATCTCCACGGAGAACGCCGACGACTTCGAGAAAAACATGATCTCCATTCGTTGCGAAGAGCGTCTGGCGTTGGCTGTCAAACGCCCTGAAGCTTTCGTGTATGGTTCATTCAGCACTGGCGCGGGTAGCTGATAAATATTGCGGCCTTCGGGCCGCTTTTTTCGGGGCAAACAAATGCTTGATCAGAATATGGTGAAACAGCACTGCCGCGTTGATACCGATTTTACCGGCGATGATGCTCTGCTGAACATATACATGGGCGCGGCGGCTCGGTACGTCCAGACATGGACAAGACGAACGCTCTATGAGTCTGAAAGCAGCCCTGGCTACGCAGACGACCCGGACCCGATTCTGCTTAATGACGATGTTAAGGCGGCCATGTTACTGCTGATCGGACACTGGTATGCCAACCGTGAATCGGTAGCCATTGGGCAGACCGTTGCAGAGGTCCCGCTTGCAGTTGAAGCCCTGCTGCAGCCGTATCGAATTTACGGGGTATAGGAGGATTTCATGCAGGCAGGAAGACTGAGAGACACGGTGATAATTCAGAATATTACTACATCCAGAGATCCTTCTGGTCAGCCTGTTGAATCATGGCATGACGGCGCAGAAACCTGGGCAGAAGTAAAAGGTATTAGTGGGCGCGAGCTGGTAGCCGCTGGTGCTGAAACCGCAGTCGCCACTATCAGGGTATGGACTCGATTTCGTAGCGATATAACTGCTGCGTCCAGACTCATGGTTATGACTGGCCCGTTCAAGGGGGCTATTTTGAATATCGTTGGTCCGCCAATCCCTGATTCTCGTGGTATTCAGCTCGAAATTCTTTGCAAACAGGGTACCGAAAAATGATTGAGACGAGCCTCGATTTTTCCGGTTTGAATGACATCGCAAAGGACCTGGAGGCGCTTAGCCGCGCTGAAAACAACAAGGTTCTGCGTGATGCCACGCGCGCCGGAGCAGAAGTGCTAAAGGAAGAAGTGATTGCACGCGCTCCTGAGAGAACTGGAAAACTGAAGAAAAACGTGGTCGTTTTGACTCAGCGATCACGCCGCCGCGGGGAGATTTCTTCCGGTGTCCATATTCGTGGCCGCAACATGCGAACCGGTAATAGCGACAACACCATGAAAGCCAGCGACCCGAGAAATGCGTTCTACTGGCGGTTTGTTGAAATGGGGACGGTGAATATGCCGCCTCATCCGTTTGTGCGTCCTGCGTTCGATATTCGCCAGGAGCAGGCGACGGAGGTCGCGATCAGACGCATGAACCAGGCGATTGATAAGGCATTAAGTAAATGACGGAAGATGATCTCTATCCACTGCTCGCGCCGCTGGCCGGTGGGCAGGTTTATCCCTACGTTGCGCCGCTCGGTAGTGACGGGAAGCCTTCAGTCTCGCCGCCCTGGGTAATTTTCTCGATTATTACCGACGTGGCCGCTGACGTTCTCTGCGGTCAGGCTGAATCAGCCGTTTCCGTGCAGGTTGATGTGTATTCCAGCACCATCACTGAAGCGCGCACGATCAGAAATATGGCGCTTGATGCCCTGCAGGTGCTGAAGCCGGAAAGCATTGTTAAAACGCCAGGCTATGAGCCTGATCTGCGATATCACCGGGCGACGCTCGAATTTCAGGTAACCGTTTAACCTTACCCACCACAACAGACCGCTCAGGCGGTCTTTTTTTATCTGGAGAAATCATGACCAGTAAGTATGAAGTCACAAAGGGGATGACCTTTGCCGTCTCCGACGCGCCAGTAACCGCTGAGGATTTTAACTCCTCAACCTTCCCGGGTGCTGGCATTACCTGGCTGGAAGCGGCCTGTGCAACAAAGGAAATCACCTTCACGGGCGGTCAAAAAGGGGATATCGACGTAACCACGCTTTGCTCGACGGAACAGGAGCAAACCAACGGCCTCGCCGCGCCTGCTGAAATGAGCATTACCCGTAACTGGGTTGGCGATGAAGCAGCACAGGAGGTACTGCAGACCGCTTACGAAAATGACGAACTCCGTGCGCTGCGCGTGGTATTCCCGTCTGGCAACGGTTTTTACGTGCTGGTGGAGGTACGCCAGAGCTCGTGGTCTGCAGCAACCTCTTCCGTTGTTGGCGCTACCTATTCTCTGCGTGTACGCGGCAAACCTAAGCGCATCTATGCGTCTGGTTCCTGAGCGGCTTCGGCCGCTTTTTTTATCCCTCCGACCATGTAACAAGAGAAAAATGAAATGGCGCAAAAAACATCACAGAATTCATTACGCAACGTGGCGCTTACAGCATCGAAAGCCTATCGTACCAAAGAAGGTATCACGGTCCCTGAATGGGATGGCGCAAGGGTAACGCTGCGTGAACCCTCAGGCGATGCCTGGGTGAAATTCCGGGAGATCGTTAATCCCCAGCTCGCTGAGGGCGAAGAGGCACCGACGCTGACGGAGGCGGAAAAGTTTCTGCGTAACAAAAAGGCTGATGTGGTTCTGTTTATTGACGTTCTGCTGGATGAAAACGGCGAGCGCGTATTCAGCGACGAGGATCAGGAGTTGGTATCTAAAATTTATGGTCCCGTACACTCCCGCCTGCTGGCTCAGGCCCTAAACCTCGGCATGAGTCAGGAAGAAGCGGGAAAGCCGTAAAGCAGCCGCTGACCTTCTTCCTGATGTCGCTCGCGCTCCGAATGGGGCGCACTCTCCACGAACTGCGCCAGACCATTACCGCCAGTGAGCTAAAAATGTGGATCGAGTTCGACCGCATCAGTCCTGTGGGAGACTGGCGCGCCGATGCACAGGCGGCGCAGATCTCCGTTGCAATGCTGAACTCTCAGGGCGGGAAGTTCACTATCCCTGATGTGATGCTGAAATGGGGTGAGCAGGAAGAGGGTACAGAAGTGTCAGAACTCGAAAAATGGATATCCGGTCTTTGACGCTCGCGGCTGCGGGCTTTTTTATGGGTGAAATATGGCAACGCTGCGCGAGCTAATCATCAAAATTTCGGCGAACTCTTCTTCTTTCCAGTCTGAGATCGCCAGAGCGTCCCGCATGGGAACCGATTACTACCGCACTATGGAGCAGGGCGGAAAAAAAGCTGCAGCGGCCACGCGTGAAACTCAGCGGTCTTTGGCTGAACTGAATTCTCAGCTTGCAACCGTGCGATCTTCTGCTGCCGGGCTTGCCGGAGCGTGGGCAGGTGCATTTGCCACGCATCAGTTGATCGCATTTGCCGACACGTGGAACCAGTTGAATGGACGTCTTCGCCTTGCGTCCTCTTCCAGCGAAGATTATGTGGAATCACAGCGTGTGCTGATGGAGATCAGCCAGCGTACCGGAACATCCCTCGAGGCGAACAGCAACCTATACAGCAGAATTGCGCAGTCCCTGCGTGATGCCGGTTACGCTTCTGCTGACGTCGCAAAAGTTACGGAAACCGTTGCCACTTCACTGAAGCTGTCTGGTGCCAGCACCGAAGAAGCGAGCTCCGTTATCACCCAGCTTAGCCAGGCACTTGGCTCAGGCGTTTTGCGAGGTGAAGAATTTAACTCCATCATGGAGAACGGCGGCCGGCTGGCTAAACTGCTGGCTGATGGGCTGGGTACCACTGTCGGTGGCCTGCGCAACATGGCCAACCATGGCGAGCTGACGACTGACAAAATTGTCCCACTGTTGACAAACGTTGAGATCCTGCGCAAAGAATTCGATACGCTGCCAGCTTCCGTCAGCGGTTCTGCACAGAAAGTGCAAAACGCCTTTCTCGCATGGGTGGGCGGGGCGAACGATGCCGTCGGCGCATCATCAACGCTTTCCGGCGTGCTGGGTGGTCTGGCGAATAACATCGATGATGTGGCAAATACAGCCGGTATTTTGGTTGGTGTTGGCCTCGCTCGTTATTTTGGCAACATGGTCGGCAGCGTTGCTCAGTCAACCCGGGCTGTGCTCGCTAATACGGCCGCCGAGGTCGCGCTGGCGCAGGCTCAGGTTCGCGGCGCTCAGGTTAGCGTTGCTGCTGGTCGCCAGGCTGTTTACCGCGCTCAACAGGCGCGCGCAGCGGCGATGAGTATCGAGGCTCAGATTGTTGCTGAGCGTAATCTTGCTGCAGCTCAGGCATCACTGAATACGGCGCTTGCTGGCAGGGCCTCTGCGGTTAACAACCTCACCAGTACAGCCTCGGTAATGTCACGGCTGGGTAGTGGGGTGATGGGTATTCTCGGTGGCTGGCCTGGAGTGATTATTGGTGCCGGCGCTGCGATGTATGGCCTTTATCAGCATACCCAGCAGGTGCACCGTGAGGCGGTAGGTTTTGCCAACAACCTTGACGAGATCAACACCAAGCTCCAGCAGATGTCGGTGCTTGGCCTGCGTTCGACCGCGGCTGATGCCCGTACATCTTTACAGGCGCAAAAACAGGACCTGGCCGACCTCGACTCACAGATCGCGAAGGTGAAAGACAGCCTAAAAGCGGTTGACCAAATCCAGCAGGACTACAACCGCCATCCGACGCTGACCCTGATTAACACTTTCATGGACCAGGCCGACATCACGGCCAAAAACATCGAGCTGACCGATAAGCTGAACCAGCTGGAGTATCAGCGCGAACAGGCAGCCTCAAAAGTCGAGCAAACGCAGAAGCTGGTAAACAATGCCAGTGACCTGGCCACGCAAAAGGCTATCGAACAGGCTGGAGCCGTCTCAATCCTGAAGGGTGCATATGACCTTCTTAACCGCTCAATGTCAGCGACCGCTGGAGCTAAACCGCCACAGTATGCCGGGCCCGTCGTTTCAATGGCGAACGCAACGCCTCAGCAGCAAACCGCACTGGAGCGCTCACGCCGCGATAATGAGCTGGCCAGCTTAAGTGGTTTGGAGAAACTCCATCAGCAGCACGTCTATGAAGCTGAAGATCTAAAGCTGACGGGGGCTCTTTACACCCAGTACATCTACAACAAGGATCAGGCCGCCAAAAAGGATCAAGCTGCAGCTGAGGCCAAAAAGACCTCAACCGCCGCCTCTAATGCGCAAAGTAAAGCAGAGCGCGAGGCGGCCAGCACCGCCGAACAGTATTCCCGGAAAATGGCCGATCTGAGCGTGGCTATTGATGTTCAGCGCGTGCGGGCAACGGAGGGAGAAAAAGCCTCCGATCTTTATGCTGCTTCCCATCAGGCTGGCACTAAATGGACGGATGAGCAGCGCAGGGCTATTCAGGCATCGTCTACAGAACTGGCAAAGTGGACCCAAAAAGCAGATGAGAACGTGCGCAAGCAGCGCGAACAGGCTGATGCTCTGAAGGATTTAACTGAAGCGGCCAGGAAGTTCAGGGATGAGGCGACGCTGACAACCGAAACCAGAGGAATGAGTGATCGCCAGCGCAGCCGGTTCGATGAAACGCAGCAGATTGACCGTGTTTTTGCGAAAACTGACGGTGGTACCGAAGCCATCACACAGCGTGCGGCGGCTCTCGATGCGCTGGACAAAAAATATAAAGCAATCGCTGCTTCTGAAGCTGACTGGACTGCTGGCGCTGAGAAAGGATTTAAAAACTGGTTTGACACCGCTTCTGATTATTCCTCGCAGACAGCAGACCTTGTTAACAATTCAATGACAGGTCTTATCGGTAATATTTCCGATGCTTTATCGGGCAATAAAGTTGACTGGGAGGATTGGTCCAGATCGGTACTGGCTTCTATGCAAAAAATTATCCTTAACGCAATGTTGGTCAATTCGTTGAAGTCTGCAGGTGGCGGTGGTCTGTTTGGTTCTCTCGGTGGCATTTTTGGTGGGGGGGATGCAACCTTTGCAGGAAATACACCATCAGGCGCATATTCCGGCGCGGCCAGCGGACTGAAATTTGCCAAAGGCGGCGTCTTTGAATCCCCAAATCTTAGCCATTTCAGCAATTCGATCATATCCAGCCCGACGATGTTCAAATTTGCCAAAGGCGATGGATTAATGGGGGAAGCTGGCCCAGAGGCTGTTATGCCTCTAACCAGGACACCAAATGGCACTCTTGGCGTAAGGATGGTCGGCACTACAACTGCTGGTGGTGGTGAAATCCATATCACCCAGCATATCAATGTTTCTGGTAACGGTGACGCCGCGCTTAAACAGGCTATGCAGGAGGCTGCTGCAAAAGGGGCGGCGGATGGTGCGAAAAAGGCGCGCCAGGACATGCTGAGTGATTTTCAGACCAACGGACAGGCCAGGAGGATGCTTGGCGTTTAACTAAGGAGTGACTATGGCTGTGCTTGAATGGCCTGCAGATGTATGTCCGGCGTCGCTGACGTGGCGGCCGGAAAGTAATACCAAAACCTTTCGCTCCCCGTTTAATGGTACATCACAGACAGTTCGTTTCCCCGGCACCCGCTGGATCTGTTCCCTGACATTTAGCAACCTTACAGACGATAAATCCAGACGCATCGATGCGCTGGTGGCCTCGCTCGATGGTGAGTATGGCAGGGTGAAAATTCACGACTGGGGCCGGGTGGGTAGAACGCCTGCCGGAAATCCGGTGGTGCAGGACGCAAACCAGACAGGAACGCGGCTCAGCAGTAAAGGCTGGACGCCAGGCAAGCTCGTGCTTCGCACCGGGGATTACCTTACTGTGAACGATGAGCTGAAGATGGTAACAGCTGACGTGACCAGTACATCAACCGGTACTGCAATCATCCCTATTGTGCCAATGCTACGTACCTCGCCGCCGGTTAACGGAAAAATTGAGGTGGGGAACCCCTACGGCATTTTTAAGCTGAAGGATAACCAGCAGGGCGCGGGTAATCGCGTCCCGGGTATCTTTACCAGCTACACACTGGAGTTTGAGGAGGCTTTTTAATGCTGTATTCCCCTTTTTCAGATTCGATGATCACCTGGCTCTCGCGCGACAGGGTTACTGCGGTGCTGGCGGCAAATGTCCAGTTTGAGTCCGGTACCGCTTACGTCCATTCCGGCACCGGCACGCTGGTGCTAGGTGGATATGTCTATTACGGCATGGGAACGCTGGGGGCCATCGATGATGTGAATGAAACTAACACGACCAGCCCGACACAACTCAGGATGACGCTTTCCGGGCTGGATATGTCCCTGTTCGCTAAAACCCTCAACGAACGCTGTGTGGGCAAACCTGCAGAACTCTATCTGGTGGCGATGGATGATAACGGGGTTGTGCAGGTTGCAGACCTGATTTTTAAGGGGCGGATTTCCGGTACCGGGGCGACATCGGGCGAAACCAACGCCCTGCAGTACACCGTCAGTAATATTTTTGAAGACTGGCAGCGACCGTTCCCGGACCGCTATACCGACGAATCCCACCAGGCAGCCCAGCCGGGTGACCGAATATTTCGCTACGTCGCTCAAATGGCAGAGCGTTCAATTTACTGGGGCAGCAAAAAAGATGCGCCAGGGTTTACCTATTCGTGAGGAAGCATGAAGCATCCAGACTGGCATAACAGATTAATCGCCGTAATAAGGGCCGCTGAAAAGCGGCCTTTTTTATGGGGCGAGCATGACTGCTGCCTGTTTGCAGCTGACTGTGCCGAAGCGATGACCGGTGATAATTTTGCCAACGGCTGGCGCGGTACGTATGACAGCGAAACGGGCGCGAAAAAGGCGCTGCTGCGTGGTGGCGGCTCTCTTGAGAACGTGCTGGCGAAGTACCTCGACGAGGTGCCTGTGAAGATGGCCCAGCGCGGGGATATTGCTGTTGTTGAAAACAGCGGTACCCGCTGTGCCGGGGTGATTTATGGCGGCGCTGTGTGGGTGCCGGGGGAAGCAGGCCTGGTCTGCCTCAGGATTAAACCACTGAGTACATGGAGGATTCGCTGATGCCTGCTGCAATTCCGATTATCGCTACCGTTGCCGCTGGCGCTGCTGCAGCTAATGGTGCTTATGCCATCGCAATGGCTATCACCATAGCAGCGCAGGTTGCAACACAAATGCTGACGAAAAAGCCTTCACTCGGTGCCTATCGTGATACATCAGAGAGGAAGCAGGTTCTGCGCGCCGCTGCCAGCCCAAAAACGGTGATTTACGGAAGAACGGTATCAGCCGGTACGCTGTTTTTTTCGGAAGAACAGCCGGGTAACCAGACCGATGGGGAATGGCTTCACCTTGCCATCACCCTGGCTGGACATCCGCTTTCCGGCGTAGGGACCATTTATCTCGGTGATGATGATATTGGCTCGTATCCTGATAACGCGACCTGGGAAGTGCATAACGACCGTCAAACTGCCGATCCCTTTATGCTGAAAAATTGCCCGTCATGGAAATCGGACATGATCGGCAAGGGCATTTCGTGGCTTCGTGTGTCCCTGAAGTTTAACGCTGAGAAATTTCCTTCCGGCATCCCAAACATCAAAGTGGAGAAGACGGGGCGCAAAGTCCATGACCCGCGCACCGGCCGCACGGAATACAGCAACAACCTCGCGCTTTGCGTGCTGGATTACTACCGTAATTACCTCAAGGTTCCTGATGCGGATATCAACTGGGATCAGTTTCAGGAAGCCGCCAACATTTGTGACGAGACGGTAACGAATGGCGACGGTACGACGGAAAAACGTTACACCCTCAACGGTGAATTCGATCTCAGTGAAAACAAGGCCAGCATTCTTGAAGCGATGCTGGCTGCGGGTGCAGCTGAACCAACATACATCGCCGGTAAGCACGGTATTCTGGTTGGCGCGTATTACGGCCCGGCGACGGAAGTGATCACTGAAAGCCAGCTGGCTGGTGACATCGAAATCATGCCGGAGGTGTCCCAGTCTGAGCGCGTTAACACCATTAACGGCACGTTTATTGACCCGAAACAGACCTATGCTGAGGCTGATTTTCCGGCTGTTTCTGTCAGTGAGTGGGTTACAGAAGATGGCGTGGAGATTTCACAGGACCTGAAGCTTCGCTTTGTGACCAGTGAGTTTCAGGCACAGCGCCTGGCGGATATTAAACTGAAGCGCACCCGAATTTCGCGCACGATGAATCTCACGCTTAACCTGAGTGGCTACCGCTACCGACCGGGTATGTACGTGAAGGTAGACTTTCCGTCGCTCGGTATCGTTAATGTCGAAATGCGTGTCACTGACTGGAGATTCGGTGTACAGAACGGCGTGCAGATCACCCTGAAACAGGAGACTGCTGACGTCTGGGGGGATGCGATTGGGAAGCCGATTGAGCGCCCACCATTTACGCAGCTGCCGCCGGGTGGCGTGGCACAACCGCAGAATCTCAAATACACCGTCGAGGACATTGGGCAGGTGGTGCAGGGCGTGCTGTCCTGGCAGAACATCGGACAGTTTGTTTATAACAAGGTCGTGATCCGCAAGGCTGGTCAGATGGTGTTATCTGCTCAGGTTCCGGGTTCATTCACCAGGCTGACAGGGCTTGTTCAGGCTACCTACACGGCTCATGTCACTGCGGTAAATCAGATGGGCGCAGAATCGCCGGAGGCATATCTCGAATTCAGCATTCAGGCACCGCCTCCACCGTCCAGGGTCGATATTGAGCAGAGTTATTTTGCCATTACGCTTTATCCGCGCCTGGCAGCAGTAACGAACGTCTCAACGCAGTTTGATTTCTGGACGTCCGGCGAAACCAGACTACCGAATACCAGCACACCCACTGTTGAAGGTGGAGCAACGCGCGCCGGTGTCGGTACCACCTGGAGCAGCCACGGTCTGAAGAACGGCCACACCTATTACTGGTATGTTCGCACAATAAACGCTTTCGGTACGTCTGCGTTTGTCGAAGTGGCCGCGCTGTGCCAGACAGATACATCGGATCTGATAGATGTCATTGACGAAGCTGTCAGAAATTCCGATGCCATGAAAAACGTCGAGAAGGGCGTTGATACCAACCTTGAAGGCATTCTGCAGAACGCGCTGGCAAACAAAGGCACTGTGGATCGCCAGTTCCAGCAACTGGGTGAAGTTAACGCTGAAATACTGACAGTCAGAACAACAATCGCCACAGTAGACCAGGCGCTTGCGCAGCTGACGACCAGCGTTCAGTCTCAGTTTGAGGGCGTTAATTCACAAATACTTCAGCAGCAGACGGCCATCAGCAATAACACGCAGGCAATCGCATCTCTTGATACGTATGTGCAGTCTCAGGTTGGAGATCTGACAGCAGCGGTAAATCAGAAGATGAACGCGGAGGTGACAAGCAACGGTTCTGCGAAGGCGTCCTATACGCTGAATCTGGGTATTGTCCGAAACGGGGTGAAATACAATACCGGATTTGGGATGTCCATTGAACCTTCCGGAGGCAGTTACAAGTCAACCGTAGTATTCGCTGCGGATCAATTCGGTATCTACTCAGGAAGCGATCCGGGAAATTATCAGGCAGCATTTTTTGTCTTTAACGGGCAGGTCTTTATCCGTGACGCGATGATCCAGGATGGCAGTATCACGAACGCGAAGATCGGCAGTTACATCCGCTCGACAAATTTTGCCGCCGGTGTGCGTGGCTGGAACATCGACAAAAACGGCGATTGTGAATTCCATGGAAAGCTTTATGCCGACAGCGGTAACTTTGCCTTCAACGGGACCAATAACACGGTCGTTATTAACAATAACGGTATTACCGTCAATATCCCCGGCGGTGGCCGCATCGTCGTTGGTTCATGGTGATTTATGCCTTCAGGACTTTTAATCGATCTGAACGATGGTGGTAAGCCAATGGAAATTACCGCCGGGTTGCGCTGCCCGACATATGGCGGTGCGATATCCGGCGGTATAGGAAAAGTGAATACCGCGACAGTTGAGGGTTACGTTGCTGGTTCGAATGTCATTTTCATTCCAACCCAGACGGTAATCAGCGATGAGGGAATATTCAAGCTGGACAGCGTGAGCATATCCGGTGCGAACGTCACGCAAAACTGGAGCGGGAACTCTAACCCCGGCTTTCCCAATCCACAGCGTGTGGCATTCTCCGGAACGCTGTGGCAGATACTGCCGGTGAGCCAGAACTCTAATGTTGGCCTTCTGGTTCAGAACAGCACCGACTTTACCGCGATCACTACGGCGTCAAGAGTAGGGTACTGCATTTATAAGGCGAGGGTTACCGTCGGCACCTCAGGCTGGGTGACTCCCACTATAGCCGGGTTTGATCGCAGCAAATACCTTGTCTGCTGTAAGTGGGACAGTCCTTACACACTCGACTATGACGGGAACCGGCTGCTGTTTCTCAACGATGGATCCAATATCGATGATCAGCCGATGAGCGGTACCGTCGATGTGATTATTTTTGCTGGTGGTGTTACGCCCGTGGCCGCGAACCCTGGCTTCAATATTTATAACGCAGCAGGCCAATGTACGTTCTCAACCGCAAGACGGCCGTTTGTTTATCTCGGCATAAATTTTGTGCCATCTGCCACGGCTCAGACCGTACCCGGTGGCGGATATGTGCCGGTTGGCCGTTTTGGTCTGAGGGTGCCCAGTTTCGGCGGCGGCCGCATTTATCACTATCACTATGGACTGGTCATGCAGAACGGCACCCTCCGTGCCGGAAGGGGAGTGTATGTCGGCTGGGCAGACAGACAGCTGGCAAATGACGGGGTTACGCCGATCTCGTTACCCGTTATCCCCGATATGTACGTCTAAACCTTTACAGTATTAACACCAACCTCGCTCCGGCGGGGTTTTTTATTGCCTCAAAGGAGCATCTATGTCCGCAGGAACACTGACACTGACCAATAACTCAGCAGCAGTCACCGGCAGTGGCACGGCCTTTACCACCGAACTGACCGCCGGAGATTTTATTGTTGTGACCGTCGGCGGTATTCCATACACGCTCGCCATCAAAACCCTAAACAGTAATACTTCCCTGACGCTGGTCAGCAACTATACCGGACCTACGCAGGCTGGCGCAGCATGGTACGCCGTACCGCGAGTCGCTATGAACCTGGTCACCGCAGCGCTGGTGGCACAAAGCGCAGAAGCGCTGCGCGGTCTGAACTATGACAAACAGAACTGGCAGCGCATTTTCAGCGGAACGGGTAATGTTACGGTGACGCTACCTGACGGCAGCAGCTTCACCGGTCCGGCCTGGAGTGGTATCACCAGTTCGCTCGCCGGAAAGCTGGATAAATCACAGAATCTGAATGATGTTGCAGACAAAGCTGCCTCTCGCACAAACCTCGGTTTGGGAAGTGCGGCTACGGTAGACCGCCAGTCCTCGATTACTGATACGACAGCGGGGGTCGCTTTGATGCAGGGCGCATTTGGTCTTGGCCAGGCTATACCAAATCAATTTTCGGCAGGAATTCCATTAGACAGGCCTCAGTTCTTTGGAGCTACAGGAGGTAATACCAGCAATCCCGTTGGTCAGCGAATGGGTGGGATGGTTCTTGCATATGCCGGTGGATCATATGCCTGCGCGATAGCGGCGGCACTTGACACTACTAGCCCGACGATTTGGTTTAGGGGTATGGCAGGCGGTACAGCAGGTGCCTGGCAGAAGTTCTACACATCTACCAATACCACCGTAGCATCTGATGGCACCATTAAAGCCGCATCGCCAGTGGCGCGTATTGTTAAGTCTCAGGATGAGAGTAAGCGTACTGATGTGGCAGATGATGGTTTTACGTGGTGCGGCTGTGGTACTGCAAACGCTGAGGCTGAAGGCATTACCATTTCACGCCTTGATGTCGGTGTTTATGCCTTGATTGGTTCGGCAGGCCTGGCTTCCGATGGATGGCAGCTACTTCCTCCAATGGATCCTGGCGGCATGGGCGAGCTTGGCGTGGTCGAAGCGGAGCAAACCGAAAGCGGTGGGCTGACAATCCGCCTGTACAAACGCAAATATATGCTTAGCGATGACGGAGAAATCGTTAAAACAAAAGGGGAACCAATCGACGTACCAGTTAATAGTTGGATCGATGTGCGACTCGACATGCCTGAAAACAGTGTATGGCATCAGTGTCAGAAAGATGCGACAGACTCAGCATCTCAAGAACCAGCTTCGTAAAGTAAACCGCAGCCCGTTGTATGCAAGAACGGGCTGTGGTTGGGTGCCCAGTGTTCATGCCAAGCTACCGAATTGTATTTTACTTCAGTTGTATTTGAGTGTCTCTTTTCTGAATCCTACTCATCCTTACTTGATGCTCGAACTTTTTCAGCTATCCATGCTTCCACCTCCGTTGATACCCATCTTACTGACCTACCTATTTTTATTGATTTTGGAAACTCACCTCCATTCATCCACTTATAAATGACCGTCTTTTTGAAGCCTACAGTGCTGCAAACCTCTTTCAGATCCATCAAGTATGTGTTCAAGTTATGCTCTCCTCATTGAATGATAAATGTACGCCTTCTCGGAAAAGCTAACATTGAAACGAAAGGAAAACCGAAGGATTTAACAAAAGAAAACCCTACTCGGTACCCATGCAAACAAACATGGGGGTACTTTAGGGGGTATCTATTTTTATTGAATGGCATATTTGCTATCATTATCAATATATTATTTAAATATATCGAATCCTACAGGGCGTGCCATTTACTGCCTTCACCCTTTTTCGCTTCCACTCTCCCGTTTTACGCTAAATACACGTTTATGCCGATCTCATTCTGTCGATTAAATAATCGGGAAATAAATAGAACGCTAATGAATATTTGTTATTTTTCCAGCCTAAAGTTTTCTTAATCTTTATTTCATCCATTTTTATAATCTGGATTTTTATCATATTTATCCGCTGTATAAGAATATTTTACACTTTTACGACTAAACTTGATTGATACTAATTATCATTAGCGTTTTTGTATGCTTTAATCCTGTCCCACAACGCTATGCGTGGTAAATCACCCTGGTCTATAAAGGATATGTTCATGAATTCTCGCCTGTTGTCATGCTTCTCGCTTGCCTTGTTGTCTTCATCTCTTTTCCTTTCCACACAAGCACTTGCCGCTGATAACAACGAAGGTATCGTTGTTTATAACGCGCAGCATGAAAATCTGGTGAAGGCGTGGGTTGACGGTTTTACCAAAGAAACGGGTATTAAGGTGACGCTGCGTAATGGCGATGACAGCGAGCTGGGTAATCAGCTGGTTCAGGAAGGCACGGCATCACCTGCAGACGTGTTTCTGACGGAAAACTCGCCATCAATGGTTCTGGTGGATAATGCCAAACTGTTCGCGCCACTGGATGCAGAGACCCTGAAGCAGGTGCCTGCGGAATTTCGTCCTGCGCACGGCCGCTGGATCGGGATTGCTGCGCGTAGCACGGTGTTTGTCTATAACCCGGAAAAATTGAGCGAACAGCAATTGCCAACATCGCTGATGGATCTGGCGAAACCTGAGTGGAAAGGCCGCTGGGCGGCATCGCCGTCAGGCGCGGATTTCCAGGCGATCGTGAGTGCAATGCTGGCCCTGAAAGGCGAGCAGGCCACCCTTGAGTGGCTGAAGGCGATGAAAACCAATTTTGTGGCCTACAAAGGTAACAGCACCGTGATGAAAGCCGTTAACGCCGGCCAGATTGATGGCGGTGTGATTTATCACTACTACCGTTTTGTCGATCAGTCCAAAACGGGTGAAAACAGCAAAAACACCCAACTCTACTACTTCAAACATCAGGATCCGGGTGCCTTTGTCAGCCTTTCCGGCGGTGGCGTACTGGCGTCCAGCAAACACAAAGAACAGGCTCAGGCATTCATCAAGTGGATCACCGGCAAAGAAGGTCAGGAGAGCCTGCGCACCAACAACGCGTTTGAATATGCGGTTGGCATGAACGCGGCCTCTAACCCGAAACTGGTTCCGCTGAAAGATCTGGATGCGCCGAAAGTGGAACCTTCAACGCTTAACAGCAAAAAAGTTATCGAGCTGATGACGCAAGCCGGCCTGCTGTGATCCTGAGAGTTAAGTGAACGCCTTATGTCTGGTCTGAGTCTCGACATCGGAAAAAACAGGATGCAGGAGCCTGCCCGCAGGCGACCTGCGCTGCCGATGGTTGCGTTAGCTGTCTTATTTTCATTAATGGCGCTTCTGCCTCTGGGTTTTATCATTGCCATTGGCATTGAGACGGGCTGGGAGACCATTAAGACGCTGGTGTTCCGCCCGCGTGTTGCTGAACTGCTCAGCAACACGCTGTGGCTGACGGCCTTAGCGGTTCCGCTTTGTATTGTGACCGGCGTGGCGATAGCCTGGCTCACGGAGCGTACCCGGCTGGCCGGGCGGGGAATATGGTCTGCGCTGGCGGTCGCCCCGCTGGCAATCCCCGCGTTTGTACAAAGCTATGCCTGGGTGAGCGTCGTCCCCTCCCTGCACGGTCTCTCCGCGGGAGTATTCCTCTCTGTTTTAGCCTACTACCCGTTTATCTACATGCCGGTTGCCGCGGTACTGCGCCGCCTCGACCCGACGCTTGAAGATGTGGCCGCGTCGCTCGGCACGCCGCCGTGGCGGGTCTTTTTCCGCGTAGTGTTGCCGCAGCTCAAGCTTGCTATCTGCGGCGGGGCGCTGCTGGTCGCGCTGCACCTGCTGGCGGAATACGGCCTGTACGTGATGATCCGCTTTGATACGTTCACCACCGCGATTTATGACCAGTTTCAGTCTACCTTCAGCGGCCCGGCAGCCAATATGCTGGCGGGCGTGCTGGCCTTATGCTGTCTGGCCATCTTAATGCTGGAAGGGGTGACGCGCGGAAAAGCACGCTATGCGCGCATCGGCGGCGGGGCTGCACGTGAACAGAAACGCTGGCCGCTGAAGCCGGTCGCGGCCACGCTGGGCCAGCTGTTTTTCCTCACGCTGATCGTGCTGGCGCTGGGCGTACCGTTAATTGTGCTCTGTCGCTGGGTCTGGCTGGGCGGTATTGAGAACTGGATGAGCGCGGACCTCTGGCACTCCCTGCGCCAGACGCTCATGCTCGGCGTGGGTGGGGCACTGCTGACCACGGCCTGCGTGATCCCCATTGCGTGGCTTGGTATCCGTTATCCGCACCGCGTCTTCCGGATGCTGGAAGGGTGTATCTACATCACCAGCTCGCTGCCGGGGATTGTGACCGCTCTCGCGCTGGTAACGGTGACGATTCATTACGCCCGTCCCATTTATCAGACGGAAATTACGCTGTTCCTCGCCTATCTGCTGATGTTTATGCCCCGAGCGCTCATCAACCTGCGGGCCGGGATTGCCCAGGCGCCAGTAGAGCTGGAAAACGTGGCGCGTAGCCTTGGCAGCACGCCTGCGAAGGCGCTGTGGAGCGTCACCATGCGGCTGGCCGCGCCGGGTGCCGCCGCGGGGGCTGCGCTTGTTTTCCTCGGCGTCAGCAACGAACTGACCGCCACGCTGCTGCTCTCCCCGCTGGGAACACGCACGCTTTCCACCGGTTTCTGGGCGCTGACCAGTGAGATCGATTATGTTGCCGCCGCGCCGTACGCGATGCTGATGATCCTGATTTCACTCCCGCTGACCGCCATCCTCTACGTGCAGTCGAAAAAAATTGCAGGACTATGACATGCTTGAATTAACGTCCATTTCTAAATCCTTTTCCGGTGTGCAGGTGCTCGACAGCTTAAACCTGAGCGTTGCGCCGGGGAGCCGGACGGCGATAGTCGGGCCGTCCGGGTCAGGGAAAACGACGCTGCTGCGCATTCTTGCCGGCTTCGAAACGCCGGACGCCGGGCGGATAGTGATGCAAGGCCGAACGCTGTTTGACGAAAACAGCTTCGTTCCCGCCCATCTGCGCGGCATCGGCTTTGTTCCCCAGGAGGGGGCGTTATTCCCGCATCTCAGCGTTGCAGACAACATTGCCTGGGGGCTGGACGGCACGCGCCACGAAAAGCGCCAGCGCGTAGAGGCGCTGATGGAGATGGTGTCGCTGGACAGGCAGCTCGCGACCCACTGGCCGCATGAGATTTCTGGCGGACAGCAGCAGCGTGTGGCGCTCGCCCGCGCGCTGGCTCAACGTCCTTCATTGATGCTGCTGGATGAGCCGTTCTCGGCGCTTGATACCGGTCTTCGCGCCATGACCCGCAAAGCGACCGCTGACCTGCTGGCGGAAGCGGGCGTTGCCTCGATTCTGGTGACGCACGATCAAAACGAAGCGTTATCTTTTGCCACCCAGGTGGCGGTAATGCGTTCCGGGCGCTTCACCCAGGTGGGTACCCCGTATGACGTCTACACTCAGCCCGTTGATGAAGAGACCGCGCTGTTTCTGGGCGACGCGGTGATCCTGCCCGCTCAGCTTACCGCCGGCCATGCGGTGTGCGCGCTGGGTGAGATACCCACCAACAATACGCATGCCACCGGGCAGGGCCGCGTCATGATGCGCCCTGAACAACTGCGCGTGACGGCGTGCGCGCCGCATGAAAGCCCGGTGTCGATAATTGATGTCGATTTTACCGGTCATTTGTCCACGCTCACCCTGGCGTTTGCCGGGCAGCAGGAGCCTGTTGTTCTGAAGACCGTAAGCCAGCCCGGCTGGAATCCGGGTACGGCTGTGCGTATTGATGTTGCGGGAACCGCCCGCGTTTTATCGTTCTCCTGCCGCGCCTGAAAGACCGTCCCGGAAACGGGGCGGTTATGCCACGCTATCCTGTCCATACGTCCTCCTGCTTTCCCACGCCTGTTAACCGATTTTCTCACGCAGTGACGTGCGTTTACGCTTGCCAACAATCATGTAATGCGTATAGTTCTCATTTGCATTGCACTTGATTACATTCTAAGGCCCGACAACGGGCCCTTTTTGCGCGCACGTTTAATGAGTTAATTATGAACAACACGAAAAGGCATAAAACGCTGCTGGCTCTCGCCATTGGCGCGGTCACGCACTCCGCCCTGGCGGCGGATCAAAAGAAAGAAGACACCCTGATTGTCCAGTCTGCGCCTGCCAGCGATTTTAAACCCGGCGGCGACCAGCTTGTGCCGGCGTTCCTTGACGGGCAGGTGGCGAACGGTGGACGCATGGGGATGCTGGGGCAGCAGAACGCCATGGACGTGCCGTTTAATATCATCAGCTACACCTCGAAGCTGGTAGAAGATCAGCAGGCGAAAACCATTGCTGATGTGGTCGCTAACGACGCGGGGGTGCAGTACGTGCAGGGTTACGGCAACAGCGCCGAAACCTTCCGTATCCGTGGCCTGAAGTTTGACGGAGATGACATGACCTTCGGCGGCCTGTCCGGCGTTCTGCCGCGTCAGGTGGTGGATGCGCAGATGGTCGACCGCATTGAGATTTTTAAAGGGGCAAACGCCCTGATGAACGGCGCGGCAAGTTCAGGCGTGGGGGGAATGATTAACCTTGAGCCGAAACACGCGGATGAAACGCCGCAGGCAAAAGTGGGCGTCGATTACACCTCTGATTCCCAGTTTGGCACCACGCTGGATGCGGGCCGTCGCTATGGCGACAACGACCAGTTTGGCGCGCGCGTGAACCTCGTTCATCGCGAAGGGGAAAGCGGGGTGCCCAACGATCGCCGCCGCACTACGCTGCTCTCCACCGGCCTCGACTACAAAGGCGACAATTTCCGCACCTCTCTGGATGTGGGGTATCAGAAGAAAACCTTCCATGGCAGCCCTACCAGCGTCAATATCTCCGCCGTGGATTTCATGCCTGAACCGCCGAAAAACGATCGCAACTTCTCGCAGAAATGGGCCTACAGCAACATCGAAAATGAATTCGGGATGTGGCGCAGCGAGTACGACATTACCGATAACTGGACGGCCTATACCGGCCTCGGCGCACAGCACGCTCACGAAGAAGGGATTTACAGCGCGCCGAAGCTGCTGGATAAAAGCGGTAAGGCGACGGTCAGCCGTCTTGATACCAACCGCATCAGCGATTCCGTCAGTGGGATGGCGGGTATTCGCGGTAACTTTGCTACCGGCTTCGTAACGCATAAAGTCAACGTCGGTTACTCCGCGATGACCAAAAACGAAAAAATCGGCTGGAAAATGTCGTCGGCGGCGGATAACCCAACCACCAATATCTACCACAATACCGGTGTGGATATGCCGGATAGCTCCAGTTTCAACGGCTTAGGCGGAAATTACAGCGATCCGCTCACCAGCGGGCGTACCCGGACGCAGGGCTGGCTGTTGAGTGATACGCTGGGCGTGCTGGACGACAAACTGCTGTTTACCGCCGGGGCGCGTCATCAGAAGGTGGTCATTCGCGGATACAACAAAATTACCGGGCAGGAAAATAAAGCAGACGGTTTCGACGGCAGCCGCTGGATGCCTACCTACGGCGTGGTTTACAAGCCGTGGGAGGCGATCTCCCTGTATGCCAACCACACCGAAGCGCTGCAGCCGGGTCAATCAGCCCCTAACACCGCCACCAACTACGGGCAGAGCACCGGCATCGTTCACTCTAAGCAGAACGAAGTGGGCGTGAAGGCGGATTTTGGTCGCGTGGGCGGCTCCCTGGCGCTGTTTGAGATCAAAATGCCGTCGGCGATCCTCAACAGCAACGGTCATTATGGTCTTGATGCCGAGCAGCGTAACCGCGGCGTGGAGCTGAATGTGTTCGGCGAGCCCCTGCTGGGCGTCCGTCTGAACGCCAGCGCTACCTGGCTGCAGGCGGAGCTGACCAAAACCAACAACGGCCTCAACCAGGGCAATGATGCGATTGGCGTTCCGAATTTCTATGCTGTTCTGGGCGCAGAGTATGACATCAAACCGATTGATGGCCTGACCGCTACCGCGCGCGTGAACCACTCCGGCACGCAATACGCGGACCTGGCGAACACCAAAAAGCTGGACAGCTACACTACGCTGGATCTGGGTATGCGTTATCGCTTCGCCGTTAACCACAATCAAAATCAGATGACGGTGCGTGCGGGTATCGACAACGTGACCAATGAAAACTACTGGTCCAGCGTGGATGATTCAGGTACCTACATCACCCAGGGCGAACCGCGTACCTTTAAAGTCTCGGTGGGCTACGCATTCTGAGAACGCCGCTCGTTATCCGGGGCAGGGATGCCCCATTCCCTTGCTACCACCAGCCTGAAGTGTTAAAACGTGCCCCTTCTAAAAAAGAGACAGGGGTAGGGCGTGAAAGACGCGTCATCCGCTTCAGGCACCGGTAGCGCTGAAGCTTCGTCGGAACAGAATCCGACGCTGCAACGTGGTTTGCAAAATCGACATATACAGTTAATTGCCCTCGGTGGGGCTATCGGTACCGGGCTGTTTCTCGGCATCGGCCCGGCCATTCAGATGGCGGGGCCGGCGGTATTGCTGGGTTATGCCCTCGCCGGGATTATCGCCTTCCTGATCATGCGCCAGCTCGGCGAGATGGTCGTCGAAGAGCCTGTGTCAGGCTCGTTCGCGCACTTTGCGTATAAATACTGGGGCCCGTTTGCGGGGTTCCTCTCCGGCTGGAACTACTGGGTGATGTTTGTGCTGGTGGGGATGGCAGAGCTGACCGCCGCTGGCATCTACATGCAGTACTGGCTCCCGGATGTGCCCACCTGGATTTGGGCGGCGGCCTTCTTCATCATCATCAATGCCATCAACCTTGTGAACGTCCGTTTGTACGGTGAAACCGAGTTCTGGTTTGCGCTCATCAAGGTGCTGGCGATTATCGGCATGATCGGTTTTGGCCTGTGGTTGCTGTTCTCGGGTCACGGCGGTGAGCGTGCCACGATCGACAACCTGTGGCAGCACGGGGGGTTCCTGGCGACCGGCTGGAAGGGGCTTATCCTTTCGCTGGCGGTGATCATGTTCTCTTTCGGCGGGCTGGAGCTGATTGGTATCACTGCCGCTGAAGCGCGCGACCCGCATAAAAGCATTCCGAAAGCGGTCAACCAGGTGGTGTACCGTATTCTGCTGTTCTACATCGGTTCGCTGGTGGTATTGCTCGCGCTCTATCCCTGGGTTGAGGTGAAATCAAACAGCAGTCCGTTTGTGATGATTTTCCACGATCTCAACAGCAATGTGGTGGCTTCAGCGTTGAACTTCGTTATTCTGGTGGCGTCACTTTCGGTCTATAACAGCGGCGTCTACTCCAACAGTCGAATGCTGTTTGGCCTCTCCGTGCAGGGGAATGCGCCGAAGTTCTTAACCCGCGTCAGCCGTCGCGGCGTGCCGGTGAATTCTCTGCTGTTGTCCGGTGCGATCACCTCTTTGGTGGTGGTGATCAACTACCTGCTGCCAAAAGAGGCGTTTGGGCTGCTGATGGCGCTGGTGGTTGCCACCCTGCTGCTGAACTGGATCATGATCTGCCTGGCGCACCTGCGTTTTCGTGCCGCGATGCGTCGCAAGGGACGTGAGACGCAGTTTAAAGCGCTGCTTTATCCGGCAGGAAACTATCTCTGCATTGCTTTCCTCGGGTTGATCCTTGTGCTGATGTGCAGCATGGACGACATGCGGCTTTCCGCGATGTTGCTCCCGGTATGGGTCATCTTCCTGTTTGCGGCATTTAAACTTTCCCGCAAGCAATAATGCATGCCGTCCTCTCCCGGTGGGAGAGGGCGAGCCATCCAGTTTCCCATCCCAACGCGATAAACCTCTTTATCGTGACCCCTCTCCCAAATCTCTCCTGATCCACAGGATCTTTGTTTTGTAATCGATTACTTTTCATTTGATGGTATTTGTAATCGATTACTTTTCTAGGGTGAGGCTCATTATGGTGTCAACAACTGAAAGTAGTGGAAAGGTGATAGCGCAGCACCGGCTGCTGGTTCCGCGTCTGTCGCTGATGATGTTTCTGCAGTTTTTTATCTGGGGTAGCTGGTCGGTCACGCTGGGTCTGGTGATGACCCAGCACAACATGTCGTTGCTGATTGGCGATGCGTTCTCCGCCGGGCCCATCGCCTCTATTTTGTCGCCGTTTGTGCTCGGGATGCTGGTGGATCGCTTCTTCGCCTCGCAGAAGGTGATGGCGGTAATGCACCTGGCCGGCGCGGCTATCCTGTGGTTCGTTCCGGGGGCGCTGATCGCTGAAAATGGTGCGCTGCTGATCGGCCTGCTGTTTGGCTACACGCTTTGCTATATGCCGACGCTGGCGTTAACGAACAACATCGCGTTTCACAGCCTGGCAAACGTCGATAAAACCTTCCCGGTGGTGCGCGTGTTCGGCACGATCGGCTGGATTGTCGCGGGGATCTTTATCGGCGTTACCGGCGTAGCCTCCAGCGTCACGATCTTCCAGGTTGCGGCGGCGAGCTCCGTGCTGCTGGCGCTCTACAGCCTGACGTTGCCGCACACGCCCGCCCCGGCAAAAGGGCTGCCGGTCCAGGTTCGCGATCTGTTCTGCGCTGATGCGTTTGCCCTGCTGAAAACCCGCCACTTCCTGGTCTTTTCCGTCTGCGCAATGCTGATTTCCGTGCCGCTTGGCACCTACTACGCTTACACCGCCTCGTATCTGGCGGATGCCGGGATTGCTGATGTCAGCACCGCGATGTCGTTCGGCCAGATGTCAGAGATTGTCTTCATGCTGGTGATCCCGCTGCTTTTCCGCCGTCTGGGCGTGAAAGTCATGCTGCTGGTCGGCATGCTGGCGTGGTTTGTCCGTTACGCGATGTTTGCCATGGGGGTGAGTGAGGAGGGACGTTTCCTGCTCTATCTCGGCATCCTGCTGCACGGTGTGTGCTATGACTTCTTCTTTGTGGTGGGCTTTATCTATACCGACCGCGTGGCGGGCGAAAAGGTGAAAGGCCAGGCGCAGAGCATGATCGTGATGTTCACCTATGGCATCGGCATGCTGCTTGGTTCACAGATTTCTGGCGCGCTGTATAACCGTCTGGTGGCGGGACAGGCCGTGCCGCAGGCGTGGGTCACCTTCTGGTGGATCCCGGCGGTGGCGGCAGCGGTGATTGCGCTGATTTTCCTTCTCACGTTCAAATATGACGATGACAAGGCGTAACGTTCAGGAGGTGGTATGAGAACGATTAAGGGACCCGGTATTTTCCTGTCGCAGTTTATCAGCGCAGAAGCGCCGTTTAACTCGCTGGATGGGCTGGCAGGCTGGGCAGCAGGTAAGGGCTACAAAGCCGTGCAGATCCCCTGCAATCATCCGCACATTTTTGACGTGGAGAAAGCGGCTGAGAGCCAGGCTTACTGTGACGACATTACCGGCACGCTGGCGGAGCACGGACTGGCGATCAGCGAGCTGTCGACTCATCTGGAAGGGCAGCTTATTGCGGTGAACCCGGTCTACGGCGACGCGTTTGACCATTTCGCGCCGGCAGACGTGCGGGGTAACGACGCGGCCCGTCGGGCGTGGGCAACCAGCAAACTGAATCAGGCGGCTGCAGCCTCCGCAAAATTAGGCCTGACAGCGCACGCCACTTTTTCTGGATCGCTGGCGTGGCCATTTTTCTACCCGTGGCCGCCGCACAACGCGCAGCGTTTTCAGGACGCTTTCCAGACGCTGGCAACCCGCTGGCGGCCCATTCTGGACACCTTTGATGAGCACGGCGTCGATGTCTGTTATGAGCTGCATCCGGGGGAAGACCTGCATGACGGCGTGACGTTTGAGCGTTTTCTGGCGCTTGTGGACAACCACCCGCGCTGCAATATTCTCTACGATCCCAGCCATATGCTGCTTCAGCAGATGGACTACCTGACGTTTATCGATCTCTACCATGCGCGCATTAAAGCGTTTCACGTCAAAGATGCAGAGTTTCGTCCCAACGGGCGCAGCGGTGCATACGGTGGCTACCAGTCGTGGATCCATCGCGCGGGTCGCTTCCGGTCGCCGGGCGACGGGCAGATCGACTTCACCGGTATTTTCAGCAAACTGACCCAGTACGACTACGAGGGCTGGGCAGTGCTGGAGTGGGAGTGCTGTCTTAAGGATGGCGATACCGGTGCCCGCGAAGGCAGCGAATTTATCCGTCGTCATATCATTCCGGTATCCGGGCGCGCGTTTGACGATTTCGCCGCGGGAGGCAGCCATGATTAACGTCGGGATCGTCGGCAGCGGCTTTATCGGCCCGGCGCACATTGAGGCGCTGCGGCGTCTCGGCAGTGTGCAGGTGGTCGCCCTGTGCGACAGCTCGCTTTCACAAGCGCAGGAAAAGGCGCGCCAGCTGAATGTGCCCCATGCTTACGGGAACGTTGAGGCGCTGCTCGCCCATCCGGATCTGCACGTGGTGCATAACTGCACGCCAAACCATCTGCACGCAGAGATTAACCGCCAGATTTTGCGGGCGGGTAAGCATGTTTTTTCCGAAAAGCCGCTGTGTATGACCCCGGAAGAGGCCCGCGAGCTGGTGGCACTGGCTGAGCAGGCGGGCGTGGTACACGGCGTCAGCTTTGTCTATCGCCAGTTTGCGATGGTGCGCCAGGCGGCCAGCATGAGGCGCGAGGGCAGTCTCGGTCGGCTGTTTGCCACGCATGGCAGCTACCTGCAGGACTGGATGCTGCTGGAAACCGACTACAACTGGCGGGTGGATGCCACGCTGGGCGGTGCGTCGCGCGCGGTGGCGGATATTGGCTCCCACTGGTGTGACACGGTGCAGTTTGTGACCGGGCGGCGGATCACCGACGTGATGGCCGACCTCACCATCGTCTGGCCAACGCGCAAGGCCAGTGCGGCGGGAAACCGGACCTTCACGGATGATCGCAGCGCGAACGATGAAGACAAACCGGTCACCACCGAAGATTTTGGCTCGGTGCTGGTGCGCTTCGACGATGGCAGCAAAGGCAGCTTTAACGTCTCGCAGGTCAGCGCCGGGCGCAAAAATCGGCTGACGTTTGAAATTAACGGCAGCGAACGGTCCGTGGCGTGGGATCAGGAGGTGCCGCAGCAACTCTGGATCGGCCATCGCGCGCAGGCAAACCAGACCCTCTCCGACGATCCAAACCTGATGAACCGTGACGTGGCCGAAAGCGCCCATTTTCCTGGCGGACATATCGAAGGCTGGCCTGATGCCTTTAAAAATATGATGGTGCAGTTTTACCGCGCCGTGATGCAGGGGGAGATGCCGGCACAGCCGCTGTTTGCGACGTTCCATGACGGCGCGAACGTCATGTATATCATTGATGCGATAGTGAAAAGCCATCAGCAACAGCGCTGGGTGCGCGTTGCGTATTGACGTGTTGCCCGGTTCGCCGGGCAACGAATTTATGGTAGCCTGCATAAAACGTTAACCGCAGGAAATGCCGTCGCTATGTCCATTCAGAAAATCGCTCAGCTTGCCGGGGTGTCCGTGGCAACGGTCTCCCGCGTGCTTAACAACAGCGATACCGTGAAAGCGAAAAACCGCGAACGCGTCCTGCAGGCGATCAAAGAGAGTAATTACCAGCCCAACCTGCTGGCGCGCCAGCTGCGGACTGCCCGCAGCTATATGATTCTGGTAATGGTGTCGAACATCGCTAACCCGTTCTGCGCCGAAGTGGTGAAAGGCATTGAAGAGGAAGCCGAAAAGAACGGCTACCGCATTCTGCTGTGCAACTCCGGCTCTGACATTGAACGCTCGCGTTCGGGGCTGAGTTTGCTGTCCGGTAAAATTGTCGACGGCATTATCACCATGGATGCCTTCTCAAAGCTTCCAGAACTGGCCGCCCTGATTGGCACTGCGCCGTGGGTGCAGTGCGCCGAATACGCCGATGCCGGTGCGGTCTCCTGCGTCGGGATTAACGATGTGGACGCCTCGCAGCATGCCGTCAGCCAGCTTGCCGACGGCGGGCGCGGGCGGATCGCGATGATTAACCACGACCTGAGTTATAAATATGCCCGCCTGCGCGAGCGCGGCTATAAGAGCGTTATCCACCTGAAAGATCTGGCTTACCAGGCGGTGGAATACGCCAGCGATCTCAGCTTCAGCGCCGGAATAGCGGCGATGCAAAATCTGCTGAAGGAAAACCCGCCTGACGCGGTCTTTGCCGTTTCCGATACCCTGGCGGCAGGCGCATTGCATGCGATCCAGCAGGCGGGATTACGCGTGCCGGAAGACATTGCGGTAGTCGGGTTTGACGGTACGGAACTGGCGGAGATGATTTCGCTCACCACCATCGAACAGCCGTCGCGGGATATTGGGCGCAAGGCGGTCGATTTGTTGTTGAATAAAATCGATAACCCGGATGCGCCCACGGAAAGAGTGATGATGGACTGGCGCTTTATCTCCCGCGCCAGCGCCTGATTATTTCGCTATTACGCCAGCCAGCGAGCGAATATCGTTTCCGGTCGGAGATTGATGAATACGCAGACCAAATTCATCCACCACCGCGAATATATGGTCGAAAATATCGGCCTGAATCGCCTCATATTCCGCCCAGACGACCGTGTTAGTGAACGCGTATATTTCAACTGGCAGCCCGTTAGCTTCTGGCGCTAACTGGCGAACCATCAGCGTCATATCTTTGCGGATCCGCGGGTGATTACGCAGATATTCATTTAAATAGGCGCGGAAGGTTCCAATATTGGTCATTTTGCGCAGGTTCAGCACCGATTCGCCTTCACCGTTTTCCTGATTCCAGAGAGAAATTTCTTCGTGACGCGCCGCCATGTACGGCTTAAGCAGCTTCGCCTGAATCAGCTGCTGTTGCTCCTGCTCGTCGAGGAAGTGGATGCTGGTGGTGTCTATATTCAGGCTACGCTTGATGCGTCGCCCGCCGGAGGCCGACATGCCGCTCCAGTTGATAAAGGCATCAGAGACCAGCGCCCAGGTCGGAATGGTGGTGATGGTATTGTCGAAGTTGCGCACCTTGACGGTGGTCAGGCCAATGTCCGTGACCGTGCCGTTGGCTCCGTATTTTGGCATCTCCAGCCAGTCACCGAGTTTAAGCATGTCATTGGCGGAGAGCTGGATCCCGGCGACAAGCCCGAGGATCGGGTCTTTAAACACCAGCATTAACACCGCAGCCATGGCGCCCAGGCCGCTAATCAGAATGGCTGGCGACTGACCAATCAGCAGCGAGATAATTAAAATCCCCACCAGAATAGCGCTCACCAGTTTTATCCCCTGGAAGATGCCCTTCAGCGGGAGCTGCGAGGCTGTCGCCATCTTTTGCGAAAGATTGAAAATGACGTCCAGCAGCGAGAAGAACGAGAGCAGGGCATACACCATCACCCACAACTTTGCGCAGGTGGTGAGCATTTCCGCGGCTTCGCTGCCTTTTTGCAGCCACAGTACCGCCTGAACGTTGACAATTATCCCCTGCAGGGTAAAAGCGACGCGGTGAAATAGCTTGTTCTGGGTAATGATTTGCAACCATAAATGGCTGCTGGCCTGCGCGCGCTTCTCAAAGGCCCGCAGGACCACTTTGTGCAGAATAAAATGAACGATGAGTGCGGTAAGAAAAATAATACCAAAGATAATCACTAAAGAGGTGGTGTGATTAATTTCAATGCCTAACTCTTCAACCTGAGCAATTAATTCCTGCATAACGTCTCCTGTATTGATGCAGCCCCATAATGGCGGCTGCGGATCTATTATGCAAATTCGTCAGGGTTATTTGACGGCGTGGCAGGTCGTCACCACCGGCAGGCACAGTCGATGGCGAACCCGCAGCGTCGCCAGCGCGAGGATCACCATCAGGCCAGTTTCCACCGCGAGGAAGAGGGTGATCGCCTGGGTGTAATCTCCGTGATGATTCTGCAGACCGTGCAGCAAAATCGCGCCAAAGATGGCCGGGCCGAGTCCAAGCGCCGCCTGCTGCAGCGTGCTCAAAATGGCGCTCGCCGCCCCGGCGTCATCAGGCTGAATATCGCGCATGCCAATACGATAAAAACTGTTCACGATCAGCGCCTGACCGTAGCCGACCAGCCCGGTCGCGGGTGCCAGCGTCAGCGCGGTATTGTGCATTCCCCAGAGGCGGAAGGTGACAATCAGCGCCAGCAGTCCCGCTATCTGGATCGCCAGACCGGTGAGCAGAATGGTACTGGTGCTGTAGCGGGCAATCAGACGTGGGGCAAACCACGCTGAAATAAAGTAGGTGACACCCAGGGCGATAAAACTGTTGCCAGACTGCCACGGCGCCATCCCCAGACCGGTTTGCATGGTTAACGCCATGCAGAACATAAAGCCGGACCAGACGCTAAAAAAGAGCAACGCAATCAGCACGCCAAAGCGGATACTGCGCAACTGCAGCAGGCGCGGCGGGATCAGCGGATGCGCATCGTCCCGCTCTTTTTTGCGGGCGTTAAGGGCCATTAACCCGGCAAGCGGAATAATGGCGATGAGCGCGACCTTAAGCGGCCAGGACCAGTGCCACTGCGGGCCAAGCGCCATCGGGAACAGCAGGCAGCAGAGGATGATCGCCAGCAGGACGGTGCCCGTCCAGTCAATGCTTGATGGCGTGTCGCGGCGGGTTTCCGGCACGTAGCGGCGGCTCATGGCCAGCACCACCAGACAAATTGGCACGTTGATAAAGAAGGCGTTACGCCAGCCGAGGCCGGCAATGTCCGCCGATACCAGCCAGCCTCCGCCCATCTGGCCGACGATAAACGCGATGCCGCCGATGCCGCCAAAGAGGCTGATGGCCTTCGCGTGGGCCGTGCCTTTCAGCGTTACGTGCAGGGTGGCGAGAATTTGCGGCATGATCAGCGCCGCGCCAGCCCCCTGAAGAATACGGGCGCCCAGCAGTTGTTCAATGTTGCCTGCCATTCCGCACAGCAGCGAGGCCAGGCCAAAGCTCGCCACGCCCCACATGAAAAGACGACGGCGGCCAAGGTTATCCCCCAGCTTGCTGCCGAGGGCAAGGCAGACGGCAAAGGCCACACCGTAGAGGGCCACAATTAATTCCAGCTCGGTGGCCGTAGCGTGCAGCGAGTGGGTGATAGCATCCAGCGCCACGTTGGTGATTGAGGTATCAATCAGCGGCAGCATCTGGCCGGTTAACAGCAATATCAGGCCTGCGCGGCCCGGTGAAACGACTGACGTATTCATGGTAACTCCATTGCGTCATTCAACAGATGGTCGTAGCATCAACGATCTGATAAACGGGTACCAGTTCTTGCTTATACTGGTACTGGCACTACCATGCAGGGGGATTTATGGCGCTGATGTCTGAACCCGTCGTCTCGCTCAAGGATGACACCCGAAAACAACTTGGTGCGTTTTTACGCGCCCGACGCGAAAGCCTCGATCCGCAGCGGCTCGGCCTGCCGCGCAGCGGTCGACGCCGCACGCCCGGGCTGCGCCGTGAAGAGGTGGCCCTGCTGGCGGACGTCGGGGTAACCTGGTACACCTGGCTTGAGCAGGGCAGGGACGTCAATCCGTCCAGCGCGGTGATGGCCGCCGTGGCAAAAGCGCTGCAATGCACCCCGACCGAAGCGCGCCATCTTTTTGTGCTGGCCGGGCTACCGCCGGGTGAAGCACCGCAGGCCACCTGCTGTGAAGGGATCAGCGAAGGCACGCGCCGCCTGCTTGATACGTTGATGCCGAAACCGGCCAGCATTCAGAAACCCAATTTCGACATCGTGGCCTGGAACGACAGCTTTGGTCATCTGATGGGGGTCGATTTCAATGCGATCCCCCCGGAAGACCGCAACTGTATTTATCTGTTCCTCACCCACCCGGCATGGCGCGCCCGTCTCGGCAGACGTGACGATGTGCTGCCCGTCTTTGTCTCCTATTTCCGGGCGGCGATGGCCGAGCACCGGGGTGACCCGCTGTGGGAAGCCAAACTGGCGCGCTTCTTTGCGGTGTCTGAGGAGTTTAAAAATCTGTGGCATCAGCGCAATGACGTGCGCGGTGTGGAAAACCAGCTCAAGTTGTTTACCCATCCTGAGCTTGGGGAATTTACCCTGCAGCAGATGTACTGGTACTCTGCTCCACGAAACGGTTCCCGGTTGCTGGTGTATCTGCCAGTGGATGAAGCCGGGGAGAGAGCAATGGAATGGCTGACGGAGCAGGCAAAATGAAGGTTACCGGCAAACAGGAGCGGCTGCTACGCCGCGCACTCAACGAGTGGCAACAGGAAGGCACATTAACCGCTGACGACCACCAGCGGCTGGCCGGTACGCTTCAACGCGTGACCATGGACTGGCAGCGGCTGAGCCGCTATGCCTTCTGGACGGCACTCGCCTGCGTCATTATCGCCATCGGCAGCCTGTTTTCGGACAGCGAACTGATGGCGCGCATTATCGAATTCTTCGCTTTTTCCTCCCTTGCCCGCATCGGGCTGCCGGCGCTCCTGGCCGTGCTGTTTTATTTGTGGGGCTTCAGCCGCCAGCGGCGGGAGACGCAGTGGCATTACAGCACCGAAGCGATTTTGTTCCTCGGAGTCTTGTTTACCGCCATCGCGCTCTGGCAGCTGGGTGAACGGCTGGATAACGGCAGCGGCCACATCGCGCCCCTGTTCCTGGCCGGCTGTGCCGTCTATGGCCTGGTAGGCTTTTTCGGCCGCTCCGGGCTGGTCTGGCTGTTTTTCTTGCTCTCGCTTGGCAACTGGTTTGGCGCGGAGACGGGCTATATGTCCGGCTGGGGCGCTTACTGGCTGGGGATGAACTATCCGGTGCGCTTTATCTTTTTCGGCGGCGCGCTGCTGGCCCTGTGCTGGATCCTGCGCGCTGTGCTGCAGTCCCGTCATCTCTACACCACCAGTAAAGCGATGGGGCTGACGTATCTCTTTGTCGCCCTGTGGATCATGTCGATATTTGGTAATTACGATATCGATAACTGGTACAGCGTGACCCAGGCCTCGTTGCTGCCGTGGGCGCTGCTGTTTGCGGTGGCGGCGGTTCTCTGTATTTACATCAGTCTGAAAACCGACGACGGCATGCTGCGCGGGTTTGGCCTGACGTTCCTCGCCATTAACCTCTATACCCGCTACTTCGAATACTTCTGGGATGGGATGAACAAGGTGGTGTTCTTCCTGATTCTGGCGGCGTCGCTGGCGGTGATAGGGCGGTATGCGGAGCGGATCTGGCATGCCGGGCGTGCGGAGAAGTAAGTTTTACGCGTTTTTATCGGGAAGACGCAGAAAACGCCGTCTGCGTGAGATGCTGACTCAATGGCGAAACCAGGCAGATGACGCGTGATTGAAAACGGGCCGCAGTAGCGGCCCGTTTGTCTTAGCACTCGGTCACAATCGTGCTCAGCGGCAGGCGAGATTTTGGCAGCGTGGCGTTGAAATCTTCCACGCTGTGGTGTCCAACCGGGACCACCACCAGGCTGGTGAAGCCTTTCTCTTTCAGGCCAAACTCGTCGTCGAGAATGGCGGCGTCAAAACCTTCAATGGGTACGGCATCCAGGCCCAGCGCGGCCACGCCTAACAGGAAGTTACCGACGTTGAGGTAAACCTGTTTCGCCATCCACTGGTCGTCATCTTTCAGATCCACGCGGTGCATGTCGGCGAAATAGCAGCGACCTTTGTGATTCGCCGCTTTTGCTTCTGGGGTGTTGAAGCGACCGTCGGCCTCTTCCTGATCCACGACGCGCTCAAGCCACGCATCGTCCATGGCGGTTTTCGCGCAGAACACTACCACATGAGAGGCGTCCATCATTTTGCGTTCGTTGAACACGTAAGTGCCTGCCGCAGATTTGGCCACGCGCGCTTTACCTTCCTCAGTGCTGGCAATAATAAAATGCCATGGCTGGGAGTTCGTGCTGGACGGGCTGTACTGCAGCAGGGTTTTGATCTTCTCCGCTTCTTCAGCGGTCAGTTTCTTGCTTGGGTCAAACGCCTTGGTGGAGTGGCGTTTCAGGGCAACGGAAATGATATCCATAACAACTCCTGGTGATAAAGTTCGCCCGCGTGCGGGCGCGAAAAGGAGTGCAGATTACCGTGCGAAGCGGGAAAAGATAAGTGCATTTTGAGCGCTTAATCTGTTCGTCTCAGACGAACAATCAGCGCGGCCTGATCCATTTCTGGTCTTTTTTCGGCAGCTTATCGACGACCAGATTCCAGGAGTCGTTGATGAGATCGGCCACCAGTTCCGGCGTAACATCGTCGGTGCCGTAGAGTGAAATCCAGTGCTTTTTATTGAGATGATACCCCGGCTCAACGCCGCGGTAGATCTGCTGGTTTAACAGGGATTTTTCCGGATCGGATTTCAGGCTGACATGCGGTCGCCCGTGAGCAACCGCAACAATCATGAAAATCTTGCCACCCACTTTAAACACATCAAATTCCGGCCCGAACGGCCAGCAGTGTTCGATGAACGGCAGTTCCAGCGCCACGCGTTTGGCGTGTTCCTGCAGCGATTTACTGTCCATCAATATCCTCGGAGGCGAGTCCACGCCACATGGCTTCAAAGCCCAGCGCTTTAAAATCGACGGCGCGGGACGGATCGCGGGTGGCAAATTCCATGGTGGTTTCGGCAAGCGATAAGAACATGGCATCACCAAAGGTACGAAACTCATCGGACATAAATACCGGGCGCACTGCGCGACGGCACAGTTCATGCAGTTCCGGGAACATCTCCTGCACGGCCTGCTCCGTTTCGGCGCTGATCTTCTCGCTGACGCCAAGCTGGCGAATGGCGGCGTGAGCGACAGGATTACGGATGCCCCAGTCCACGTAGCTGTTCCAGATATTGCGGGTATGTTCTTTGGGAAGGGTGAGCGTGCGATCAAGCTCCGCCAGCATCGTCTGGCAGAGATCCTGCTTCAGGTGCAGATAGAGGGCATTCAGCAGATCGTCTTTGGTAGCAAAGTAGCGGAACAGTGTGCCTTCAGCGACGCCCGCGTTCCGGGCAATTAAGGCCGTTGAGGCGGCAATACCTGACTGTGCAAATGCAGCGGTTGCTGCGTCCAGTAAGGCCTGTTTTTTATCTTCACTCTTCGGACGTGCCACTAAATTGTTCCTCCTGTCAATTGTAAAAACCTTGATTGAAACACGTGCTTTGACAGGCTGCAACGCGCAATGTCAAAGATCGAAAACGTCTTGACGACTTTATCATCATATCTATAATGAGTGCTTACTCACTCATAATCAAGTTCAACCCGCGTAAACCATCGGATGGGGCGCGTTTTCGGGTCAGGATATGAAAAAGCCTCTATTCATCTGCGTGGTGTTCGTCATGATTATTGCTTCAGCTGCGAGTTTACCTTTTGTCCTGAATCCTGGATTTGGCCAGCCACCGCAGGGTGCGCAGCTTACCGAAGTGGAGGCCTCCCCGCAGTATCGCGACGGGAAATTCCACAATACGTTGCCGACACCGGGCTTCACCGGCGAGCAAAATATGCTGGTGGCGTGGTGGCAATTTCTGACCCGCAAAACCGAAAATGCCCGTCCCGCGCAGCCGCTGCCGCTGGTGAAAACCGATCTCGCCAGTCTGCCGCTGGAGCAGGACACGCTGGTCTGGCTCGGTCACTCGTCGTGGTATATGCAGCTGGCGGGTAAACGTATTCTGATTGACCCGGTACTCAGCAACTATGCCGCGCCGTTCTCGTTCCTCAATAAAGCTTTTGCGGGCGAGTATCCCTGGCATGCGCAGAACATGCCGGAGATCGACCTGCTGATCATCTCCCACGATCACTACGATCATCTGGATTACGCCACCATCAGGGCGTTACTGCCGAAGGTGAAACGTGTGGTTACCCCGCTGGGCGTTGGATCTCATCTGCGCTACTGGGGCATGAAGCCGGAGATTATCGACGAGCGCGACTGGAACCAGTCGGTGCGCATCAGTGATGACTTAACGGTGCACGTCCTGCCGGCACGTCACTTCTCCGGACGCGGGATTAAACGCGATCAAACCCTGTGGGGGAGCTTTATGTTCGTCACGCCGGCGCAGAAGGTTTATTACAGCGGAGACTCCGGTTACGGCCCGCACTTCAGGGCCATCGGTGAGCAGTTCGGCGAGGTGGATTTAGCCATCATGGAAAACGGCCAGTACGATCGGGACTGGAAGTACATTCACATGATGCCGGCGGAAACGGCGCAGGCGTCGGCTGACCTTAACGCGAAAGCTGTCGTGCCCGGTCATAACGGACGCTTTGTGCTGGCGAAACACACCTGGAACGATCCGCTGATCCAGCTGGCGCAGGCCAGCAAAGATAAAAATTATCGGCTACTGACGCCGGAGCTGGGTGAACCTGTTCACGTGAGTGATACCACGCAAACCTTTCGTGAGTGGTGGGAATAATGTTTAAGCGAGAAGCAGAGGGGGAGAGCTGTATGACCATTTCCGCTCAAGTCATCGACACCATCGTCGAGTGGATCGACGACAACCTGCACCAGCCATTACGTATCGAAGAGATCGCCCGCCACGCGGGTTACTCGAAATGGCATCTGCAGCGTTTGTTTATGCAGTATAAGGGCGAAAGTCTCGGGCGTTACATTCGCGAACGCAAGCTGCTGCTGGCAGCGCGTGACCTGCGTGAATCGGACGAGCGTGTCTACGATATCTGTTTGCGCTACGGCTTTGATTCGCAGCAGACGTTTACGCGTATCTTTACCCGTACCTTCAACCAGCCGCCTGGCGCGTACCGCAAAGAGAACCACAGCCGGACACACTGAACGTGTCGTTATGCAGAAATCCGACCGGGTAAGGCGCAGCCGCACCCGGTTTTTTTTTACTTACGATGCCAGTGAAAACCAGCGACGCCAGACGAAACGCAGGATGAAGAATTCGAGGGCGCCAAGCAGTAAAAACCACACGCAGAACAAAATGGTGTACAGCTGGTTAAGATCGACCATGTGGAAGATCGTCATCAGCTTTTTCGCCAGCACCAGCCCAAGCGACGGCGCAGGTAACAGCAGGCAGGAGAGCAGGGCCATCAACAAAATGCCCCCCGCTGTGAGCAGCGATTCTAACGGGTGTTTCATCTTAATGTTAATCGTCAGTTAAAAATGTCATTGTCCGGCATCGCGGAACGTAAAGCAATATAAACCCGGCAGACGTTTTTTGTTAAATCAAATGCGCTTTTCTGCGAATAAATAACAGAAAGAGAATAATCTCTCAGAAGCGATTAAATTATTATCGCGTTATGTAAATAAATGTCCTTGTCATGCAAATAATTTTACAAACATATAAGTGCTATATCCAATTAACGTGGCAATAACAATGGCTGCGACAATGTATAACGCCAGGCGGCGTGCGCGATAAATACCAAACATGGTTCCTCCTCGTTTAGCGTTGGTTTAGAAATATTTTGTAAAAATCATCGTATTCGAATAATAGTTATTAGTTTTGAATATCCCGGCAGTAATTATATTGCGGTAGATCAATTTTACCCGCAAGCCTTAAAAATGAATTTATTAAAGCCAGAAAGGAATTCAGGCTTCCGTCCACCGTATATTGAAGGAAAAATACGATGACCAAAAAAAATCTCTCTCAGAACATGCCACCTGCTGGTGGGCAGGCGTATCAGCAGACCGTTGAGCAAGTGCTTGCTAACAAGCAGAGCCAGGCAAATGGCCTCGACCGTGCTGAAGCGCAGGCACGTCTGCATCAGTATGGCCCTAATGCGTTGCCGGAGAAAAAAGGCAAACCCGCCTGGCTACGTTTTCTCGCCCATTTTAATGATGTACTGATTTACGTTCTGCTTGCCGCGGCGGTATTAACCGCGGTTATGGGCCACTGGGTCGATACGCTGGTTATCCTCGGTGTGGCGGTAATCAACGCGTTAATTGGCCATATTCAGGAAAGCAATGCGGAAAAATCCCTGAAGAGTATTCGCAATATGCTCTCCAGCGAAGCGCGCGTCATTCGCAATGGCAATCATGAAACGCTACCGACAACTGAAATAGTCCCGGGCGATATTATTGTATTACGCGCGGGGGATCGTATTCCGGCGGATATGCGTTTAATCGAAGCGCATAATTTACGCGTGGAAGAGGCTATTCTGACCGGCGAATCTACCGTGGTGGATAAACACATTAATCCGCTGACCGGTGAATTACCGCTGGGCGACCGCACTAACCTGGTCTTTTCCGGTACGACCGTGAGTGCAGGGGGCGGCATTGGCGTGGTCATTGCCACCGGGCAAGAGACTGAACTTGGCCACATTAACCAGATGATGGCGGGTATTGAAAAGCATCGTACGCCGCTGCTGGTGCAGATGGACAAGCTGGGGAAAGCGATCTTCGCCATTATTCTGGCGATGATGGCGGCTCTATTTGTCTTCAGCCTGGTGTTCCGCGAAATCCCCATGGGCGAGCTGCTGCTCTCTCTGATTAGCCTGGCGGTCGCCTCCGTGCCGGAAGGTCTGCCAGCCATTATTTCTATCATCCTTTCTCTTGGCGTGCAGGCGATGGCACGCAAGCGGGCGATTATCCGCAAGCTGCCAACGGTTGAAACCCTGGGGGCGATGACCGTGGTCTGCTCGGATAAAACCGGCACCCTGACCATGAACGAGATGACGGTGAAAGCCATCATTACTGCCGACAGTTGCTACCGCGTGGACGGTAACAGCTACGAGCCGGCGGGGAACATTTATCTGGAAGGCAGCGACGAGCCGATGCAGATCCAGCCGGGCACCGTGCTGGAGCAGTACCTGCGCACTGTCGATCTCTGTAATGACAGTCAGCTGATACAGGACGAACGCGGTCTGTGGGGCATCACCGGTGGGCCGACCGAAGGGGCGCTGAAGGTGCTGGCGGCGAAGGCGCATCTTGAGCCGGTGATGACCACCCTGATTAACAAGATCCCGTTCGATTCGCAGTACAAGTACATGAGCACCCACTATCAGATTGGTCACGAGGAGCACATCCTGATTACCGGCGCGCCGGACGTGATTTTCGCGCTGTGTAAACAGCAGCAGGCCCGTAACGGCGCTGAAGCGTTCGACCGCGCTTACTGGGAAACCGAGATGGAGCGCTATGCACGCCAGGGGCTGCGTATGGTTGCCGCAGCGTTCAAACCGGCGAACGGTGAGCAGGCGCTGACGCATGACGATCTGAATCACGGGCTGATCTTCCTCGGTATTGCCGCAATGATGGATCCACCGCGTCCTGAAGCGATTGATGCGATTCATGCCTGCCAGCAGGCCGGGATCCGCGTGAAGATGATCACCGGGGATCACCCGCAGACGGCAATGAGCATCGGCCAGATGCTCGGGATCACCAACAGCGAGCAGGCGGTGACGGGCTACCAGCTGGAGAAAATGGACGACGCTGAGCTTGCAGACGCCGCGGTGAAATATGACATTTTCGCCCGTACCAGCCCGGAGCATAAGCTGCGCCTGGTGAAAGCCCTGCAGGACAAGGGTGAGATCGTGGGCATGACCGGCGACGGTGTGAATGACGCTCCGGCGTTGCGCCAGGCGGACGTGGGCATCGCAATGGGCATCAAAGGCACCGAAGTGACCAAAGAGGCGGCGGACATGGTCCTGACCGACGATAACTTCGCCACCATCGCCAGCGCGGTAAAAGAGGGGCGTCGCGTTTACGACAACCTGAAGAAAACCATTCTGTTCATTATGCCGACCAACCTGGCGCAGGGGTTACTGATTGTTATTGCGCTGCTGGCAGGGAACATTATCCCGCTGACGCCGGTACTGATTTTGTGGATGAACATGGCAACCTCCGCCACGCTCTCCTTTGGCCTGGCCTTTGAAGCCGCTGAGCGCAACATCATGAAGCGTCCGCCGCGTCAGACCGGACAGCACGTGATGGATGCGTACGCCGTATGGCGCGTGGCCTTCGTCGGGACCATGATTGCCATCGCCGCCTTTGCGCTGGAAGCCTGGCTGGCACCGCGCGGCCACAGCGCGGAGTTCATCCGTACCGTGCTGCTGCAGATGCTGGTCTGCGCCCAGTGGGTATACATGATTAACTGCCGCAACACTGAAGGGTTCTCCCTGAACCGTGGCCTGCTGGCGAACAAAGGGATTTGGCTGGTCACAGGCGTGTTGTTCCTGCTCCAGGCGGCAATCATCTACCTGCCGTTTATGCAGATGCTTTTCGGCACGGAAGCGCTGCCTCTGCGCTACTGGTTCGTCACGCTGGCGGTAGCTGCGGTGATGTTCTTCGTTGTTGAAATCGAGAAGCGACTGACCCGCAGGTTCCGTAAGGCTGCATAACCCTTTGCCCTCACCTTAACCCTCTCCCGCCGGGAGAGGGGATGCTGACCTCCCTTTCATTGGGCAGAGGGCCGGGGTGAGGGAAACACATCAGAGGTACATCCCCATGAAATTCCCGCTCCTGTTTGTCCTCCTCGCCCTCTTTCAACCCGCGTTTGCTGCTGCCATTCCGGTTCGCGTGGCGGTTGTGGAGCAAACGACCCACGCAGCTGAACGGCACGTGCCTGGCCGCATTGAAGCCATTCATACCGTCGAGATAAGAGCGCGCACGGAAGGCGTGATTACCCAGGTTCATTTTCGCGACGGACAATACGTGAAAAAAGGTGACGTGCTGTTTGAACTGGACGATGCCGAGCCACGCGCCGCCGTGCGTCTGGCACAGGCTGAGGTAAAGAGCGCGGAAGCCACGCTGCGTCAGGCGCAGCAGCAGCTTTCACGCTTTGAAAGCCTGGGCAACAGCAATGCCATCAGCCGTCATGACGTGGATAACGCGCGCATGCAGCGCGATGTCGCCAGCGCTGCGCTGGAGCAGGCGAAAGCTCGCCTCGAAACCCGTAACGTGACGCTGGCGTACACGCGCATCACATCGCCGATTGATGGCCGAGTGGGGCACAGCCAGTTCCATGCCGGCAGCCTGGTGAACCCGTCAAGCGGCGTGCTGGTGGATGTCGTGCAGCTTGATCCGATCCGTATCGCCTTTGCGCTGGAAGAGGGGGCGTTTGCCACCAAAGCCGGACAACATGCGGATATCAGCGCCCTGAAGCGCGCCTGGCAGGCGCGGATTGACAGCAATGGTCAGCGCCTGAGCGGTGAACTGACCTCCGTGGACAATCGTATCGACCCGCGTACCGCCAGCGTGATGCTGCGCGCTGAATTTGCCAACCCGCGCCATCAGCTGCTGCCGGGCGGCAATGTGAATGTCTACCTGCGTCCGGCAAGCGCGCAGCCGGTGCTGACAGTGCCCGCTGCGGCGGTACAGCAAAACGGCGAGGGATTCTTTGCCTGGGTGGTTAACGCAGAAGGCAAAGCAGAAAAACGCCCGCTGAAGATTGCCGGACAGATTGGTCAGCAGTTTGAGATTTCATCCGGCTTACATCCCGGTGAGCGAGCGATCACCGACGGTGCCCAGCGCGTACAGCCTGGCGCAGCCGTCCAGATACTGAATTAAGGAGCCATCATGCTGACGTTTTTCATCAAACGCCCGCGCTTCGCGATGGTGATTGCGCTGGTGATAACCCTGCTGGGTGCCATCGCGCTGAAGATTATCCCGGTGGAGCAGTACCCGCAGATCACCCCACCGGTGGTGAATGTCTCCGCCAGCTGGCCCGGTGCCAGTTCGGCTGACGTGGCGGAAGCCATTGCCACGCCTCTGGAGACTCAGCTTAACGGCGTGGATCACATGCTCTATATGGAATCCACCAGTTCCGATGAAGGTGCCTACAGCCTGAACATCACATTTGCGGCAGGGACCGATCCGGATCTGGCCGCCATCGACGTGCAAAACCGCGTGGCGCAGGCTGTGGCGCAATTGCCCACCGAGGCGCAGCAAAACGGCGTGCAGGTGCGTAAACGCGCTACCAATCTGATGATGGGGGTAAGCCTTTACTCACCGGACAATACCCACACGCCGCTTTTCGTCAGTAACTACGCCAGCACGCAGGTGCGTGAAGCGCTGGCGCGTTTGCCGGGCGTCGGGCAGGTGCAGATGTTTGGCGCACGCGACTACAGCATGCGTATCTGGCTGCGTCCGGATCGCATGAACGCCCTGAACGTGACCACCGATGACGTGGCTCAGGCGTTACGCGAGCAGAACGTCCAGGGGGCGGCAGGCCAGGTCGGAACGCCGCCGGTATTTAACGGCCAGCAGCAAACCCTGACGATTAACGGCCTGGGGCGTTTAAATCAGGCTGAGGACTTTGCAGACATCATTATCCGTGCAGGGGAGATGGGCCAGCTGGTGCGCCTGAAAGATGTCGCCACGATTGAACTGGGGTCGCGCAGCTACAGCTCCGGCGCCCAGCTGAACGGGCATGACTCGGCCTATCTTGGCATCTACCCTACGCCGTCCGCCAACGCCCTGCGCGTAGCCGATGCGGTTCGCGCGGAGCTGGCGCGACTCTCCGCACGCTTCCCGGACGATCTGACCTATGAAGTAAAATTCGATACCACCACCTTCGTCGCTGCGACCATCAAGGAGATTGGCGTCTCGCTGGCGCTGACCCTGCTCGCCGTCGTGGTGGTGGTTTCCTTATTTCTGCAGAGCTGGCGTGCGACGCTGATTGTGGCGCTCGCCATTCCAGTGTCGCTGGTCGGCACCTTTGCGGTGCTCTATACCCTCGGTTATTCGGCCAACACGCTCAGCCTGTTCGCCATTATTCTGGCGCTTACCATGGTGGTGGATGACGCCATTGTGGTGGTGGAGAGCGTTGAAACGCTGATGGCGGAAGGGCAAAGCCGCACGGCGGCTACCGCACAGGCGCTGCGCCAGATTGCCGGGCCGGTGATTGCCACCACCCTGGTGCTGCTGGCGGTGTTTGTGCCGGTGGCGCTGCTGCCGGGGATCGTGGGGGAGTTGTATCGCCAGTTCGCGGTCACGCTCTCCACCGCCGTCACGCTCTCAAGCCTGGTGGCGCTGACCCTGACGCCAGCGCTCTGTGCGCTGTTGCTGCGCCCGCGCCCGAAGAAGCCAGCCGCGGTTTACCGCGTTTTCAACCGCGGACTGGAAACCACGCGCACCGTTTATACCCGCATCGTTAACTGCATTACCCTCCGTCCGTGGCTGGTGCTGCTGGCAACGGCTGGCGCGGCGGGCGTGGTGGTGTTCAGCTTTATGTCGATGCCAAAGGGCTTCCTGCCGCAGGAAGATCAGGGCTACTTCTTCGCCAGCGTGCAACTGCCGGAAGCGGCGTCGCTGGAGCGTACTGAAGCGGTGATGACCACCGCGCGGGAGCTTATCGCCAGACACCCTGCGGTCGAGGATGTGATTCAGGTCTCCGGTTTTAATATTCTCAACGGTACCAGCGCGTCTAACGGCGGGTTTATCTCCATCATGCTGAAGACATGGGGGGAGCGTCCGCCGCTTGATGAGGTGATGGGAACGCTGCAGCTTCAGCTGCTGGCGCTGCCGGAAGCGACCATCATGACCTTCGCCCCGCCGACGTTGCCGGGGCTGGGCAACGCCTCCGGCTTCGACCTGCGTATTCAGGCCCAGGCGGGGCAAAGCCCGGCGGAGCTGGAACGCGTTACCCGCAACGTTCTGATAAAAGCTAACCAGCATCCGCAGCTTAACCGGGTGTTTACCACCTGGAGCAGCAACGTGCCGCAGCTGACGCTGACCGTTGATCGCGAGCGCGCTGCCCGCCTCGACGTGCCGGTCTCGCGCATCTTCAGCAGCCTGCAAACCGCCTTTGGCGGCACGCGTGCCGGGGATTTTAGCGTTAACAACCGCGTCTACCACGTGGTGGTACAGAACGAAATGCAGTGGCGCGAGCGTGCCGGGCAAATCAGCGAATTGTTCGTGCGCAGCAATAACGGTGAGCGGGTGCGTCTGAGTAATCTTGTCACGATTACCCCGACCGTTGGCGCACCGTTCCTGCAGCAGTACAACCAGTTCCCGTCGGTGTCAGTGAGCGGGTCGGCGGCAGACGGCGTGAGCAGCAGCACGGCGATGGCCGTGATGAGCGAGCTTCTGGCGGAAAACCTGCCTGCCGGGTACGACTATGCCTGGAGCGGGATGTCTTATCAGGAGCAGCAGACCGGAAATCAGGCCATCTGGATTGTCCTGGCCGCGGTGGTTATGGCGTGGCTGTTCCTTGTCGCGCAGTATGAGAGCTGGACGCTGCCCGCGAGCGTGATGCTCTCAGTCCTGTTCGCCATCGGGGGCGCGCTGGTGTGGCTGTGGATCGCGGGATACGCCAACGATGTGTATGTGCAGATTGGCCTGGTGCTGTTAATCGCGCTGGCGGCCAAGAACGCGATCCTGATCGTCGAGTTTGCCCGCGCACGGCGTCATGAGGGGATGGCGATTGTCGATGCGGCCCGTGAAGGCGCCTCCCGCCGCTTCCGGGCGGTGATGATGACGGCGGTGTCATTTATTATCGGTGTGCTGCCGATGATGCTGGCGTCCGGGGCAGGGGCGCAGAGCCGCCGCATCATTGGCACCACGGTGTTCAGCGGGATGCTGGTGGCCACCGTGGTCGGCATTCTGTTTATCCCGGCGCTGTTTGTGCTGTTCCAGCGCCTGCGTGAGTGGGGGCATCGCCTTACGGACTCGTCGCCCACAGCTCGCAATGTTTCTGAACCAGAGAAATAAGCGAACCGCCGTCTGCGATAAAATCGCGCATGCGCTGCGCCTCGCTCTTGCCCTGTTTTAACATCAGGGCTATTTCCTTAATCGCGCTCGTCGCGCCGAGCTTCTCGGCCGACGGCGCAACCTGCTCCAGCAGCCACGCAATATCTTCCGCCACGGTTTTGTGCTCACCAGTCTGCACGTCTGTCAGAATGCCCTCTAACCCATAACGACATGCCTGAAAACGGTTAAAGCGGTACAGCAGAAAATCCTTTTCCTGATGCTTATAGGGCCGCGTGGTCAGCAGCCAGTGAGACGTCGCCTGAATCAACCCGGCGATGTTGATCGCGTGGCCGAGCGTCAGCGGTGTATCCATCACCCGCACCTCGACCGTGCCAAAATGCGGGCTGGGGCGAATATCCCAGTGCAAATCTTTAATGCTGTCGATCATGCTGGTGGCGCTCAGACGACGAAACAGCCCTTCGAACTCCTGCCAGTTGTTCACCCACGGCATCTGTCCATTATCCGGAAATCCCGAGAAGATATTGAGTCGCGACGAGGCGAACTTTGTGTCCGTACCCTGCATATAGGGTGAGGACGCCGCCAGAGCAATAAAGTGGGGGACAAAGCGCGACAAACCATGCAGCAGATAAATAGCGTCGTCGCCGGTCCGACACCCGATATGCACGTGCTGGCCGAATACCGTCGCCTGCAAAATCAGATAGCCAAACCGTTCGAGCGTGACGTTATAGCGCTCGTCATCGCACACCTCCTGACGCTGCCACTTCTGGAAAGGGTGCGTCCCACCGCCGCAGATCTGAATATGCTGCTCCGCAGCGGCGCGCAGAATACTTTGCTGCATCACCGAGATTTGTGCGGCGGCCTGATCAATGTTCTGACACACGCCGGTGGCGATTTCGAGCATGCTCTCGGTGATATCGTGCTTCACTTCCCCACCTTTGATGTCGTCTTTGACGGCAGCGATAAGGGCGGAGGAGTCCTGGCTCAGATCGTACCCCGGCGGGTTAACCACCTGCAGTTCAAGTTCAATACCAAGGGTATAAGGTTCAGAGGAATGGAAATCGGGTAATGGCATGGTGCACTCCGTTGTCGTAGATGAAATGAGTATAGACAACGGGTATGGCTCCCACTTCAGGCGGTGGTATAAAGGGACGTGTGGCGGCTATGCTGAACGCCACGGCACACTGATTAGGGCTTTAGCGACCAGGGGAGTTAACAATGTCTGACTATCCAACCATTGCGCTGATTGGACCCGGTGCAATCGGAACCACTATCGCTGCGGTGCTGCATGAGGCTGGCCGCACGCCGCAACTGTGCGGACGTACCGCACACCCGCAATTACGTTTGCGGCACGATGAGGGTGAAATCGTGGTACCCGGTCCGGTATTAACCGATCCGACGGTCATCGATCGTCCGTACGATCTGGTTTTTATCGCAGTGAAAACGACCCAGAACGCCGACAGCGCGGGATGGCTGAACGCGCTGTGCGATGAAAACACGGTGGTCTGCGCGCTGCAAAACGGCGTCGAGCAAAAAGGCCAGCTGGCACCGTGGGTCAATGGCGCGACGGTACTGCCGTCGGTGGTCTGGTTCCCGGCACAGCGTGAGCCGGATGCCTCCGTCTGGCTGCGGGCCAGTCCGCGGTTGACGCTGCCGGATGTGCCGCAGGCAAAACGGGTGGCTGATGCGCTGAACGGCACGCGCTGCGCGGTAGACTTGTCGGCAGATTTTCTTACCGTCGCATGGCGCAAGCTGCTGCAAAATGCGGTTGCAGGCCTGATGGTGCTTGCGAATCGTCGTGCCGGGATGTTCTCCCGTGAGGATATCAGCGAGCTGGCGCTGGCGTATCTGCGCGAGGGGCTTGCCGTGGCCCGAGCAGAAGGGGCGGTGCTGCACGATGACGTTGCGCAGGAGATCCTGGCGAATTTCCAGCGCGCGCCTGCCGATTTAGGCACGTCTATCCTCGCCGATCGTCAGGCCAACCGTCCCATGGAGTGGGATATCCGCAACGGCGTGATCCAGCGCTACGGTCGTGCCCACGGAATTCCCGTTCCGATTAGCGATGTGCTGGTTCCTCTGCTTGCTGCAGGCAGCGAAGGGCCGGGTTAACGGCCGCTGACTTTTCGTTCGGCAAAATAGTGCGCGGGCGTGGTGCCCATGGCTTTCCTGAACATGGTGATAAACGCATTCACGGATTCATACCCAAGCGTTGTCGCCACGTTCTGGACCGGGACACCGCTTGCCAGCTCCTGCAGGGCAATAATCAATTGCAGCTGCTGACGCCAGCGGCCAAAGCTCAGCCCGGTCTCGCGCGCCATCAAACGTGCAAAGGAGCGCTCGCTCAGCGCCAGCCGTTTCGCCCATGCTTTCAGGGTGCTTCTGTCGTCAGGATGGCTGACCAGCGCGTCGGCCATGGCGCGTATTTTGGGATGGGCTGAAACGGGCAGGCTCAGCTTCTGCTGCGGCATGCTGGCGAGCTCATCAAGCGTCACTCTGGTCAGCCGCGCGGCATGGCTCTCTGGCGGATAATCAACGCGTTCATGCGTCAAACGGTCAACCAGCGCTTTGATTAACGGGGAAATGGCCAGCGTGCAGCATTTCTCCGGCAGCGCGGCGGCACCGGGCTCAATAAACAGATAGTTGAGATGAGCATTCCAGGTCGCTTTGGCGCTGTGTGCGATCCCGCCAGGGATCCAGACGGCACAGTCTGGCGGCACGATCCAGATATCATTTTCCGCATGACAAATCACCGCGCCATACAAAGCAATAATCAGCTGCCCCTTACGGTGGGTGTGCACCGGCACTTCCGCGGCGTACTCCACGAAATCCAGATGTCGGGCTACGGCCGGGCATGCGGTGGCGTCAGGATCGAAGAGCGTATTGGCAAGTTGAGGTTTCACGTTTCTGGCAACATTTAGGTATTTTTTGACAGAATAGAGTATTTAAGCGGGTTCGCAAGCCAGTAATAATTCTGGCATGAACACATTAAACGCTTTTCATTTTCATTCGTGGCGCGCCATGCGTGAGCGCTTATCTCCCGTGCTGCATAACGATGCCAGCGCGCTGCTCTATTCCGCGAGAAGTTTTGCAGCGGCGATGCTCGCTTACTACATTGCGCTGTCGATAGGCCTCGAACGTCCATCGTGGGCCATTATTACCGTCTATATCGTGTCGCAGACGTCGGTGGGGGCCTCGCTGAGCAGAAGTCTCTATCGTCTGGCCGGCACCGTTGTGGGGGCCTGCGCCACCGTTGCCATCGTACCTGCCTTCGTCAATATGCCGATCCTCTGCAGCGTGATGCTGTCGGGCTGGATCACGTTCTGCCTCTATTTATCTCTGCTGGAGCGCACCCCGCGGGCGTATGCCTTTGTGCTGGCCGGGTACACTGCGAGCCTGATTGGTTTTCCTGCGGTATCTGACCCCGGCGGGATTTTTAATATCGCCATTATCCGTGTGCAGGAGATTGTCATTGGGATCTTCTGCGCGGCGCTGATACATCGCTATGTGTTACCCGCGCGTATCTCCGGCCTGTTCAACAGTAAGTTATCGCAAACCCTGCACGCCGCGCGTGTGCGGGTGGCTGACACCCTCGCAGGCAAACCCGTCGCGGTTTCAGACCCGCTGCATCTGGCGCTGGCGCTGCAGTTTCTGCAGGGCATAAGCCACCATATTCCGTATGATTTTGCCCTGTCTGCTCCGGTGCGGCAGGGCAGAAAGGCTATCCATGACCGACTGGCGCGGCTGGTCATCGTCAACTGTGAATTACGCGATCGCTTACCGGCGACGGTGCCTGCCGGGTTGCAGGTATTGCTCGACGACGTTCAGGCCTGGCTGGGGGATGAAGATGCTGCACGCCACAGCACGGCAGATGCGTTAATAGCACGCAGTGAACAGCTCGCAGAGCGCTACGCTGCACAGGCCCGGACGATGAACGACGCGCTGCTGGCCAGTTTTGTCCGTTATCTGACGCAGGCCATTACGCTGTTGCAGCAGTGCGAACGTCTTTCTGATGCCATCCACCATGCGAAGCCCGCCCACGGACTGACGGCGGGCAGGGCAGTTAAAGGGTATGTTTTTCACCGCGATCCTCTTACTGCCGCCCGCACCGCGCTGGGCGCGTTCGCCATTATCCTGAGCGGCTGCCTGGTGTGGATCTTCTCCGCCTGGCCCGATGGCAGCACGGCGGTCTCTATCCTTGGGGTCTGCTGCACGCTGTTTGGCAGTTTCGACACCCCGGCTCCGCACATAGTGAAATACATTATTGGCTCGTTCTGGGGCGTATTGATTAGCCTGCTGTACAGCTTTGCGCTGCTTCCGCAGGTGAGCGATTTCCCCGTGCTGGTGGCCGTGCTGGCGCCGGTATATCTGCTGGCCGGGTCGCTTCAGGCACGTCCTCCCAACACGTTTATGGCGATGGGGATCACCCTGACGCTGCCGGTATTGTGCGAGCTGGGTGCCCACTACAGCGGAGACTTTGCCACGGCGGCCAATTCCGCCATTGCGCTGTTTGCCGCAACCGGCTTTGCTGTTATCAGCATGAGCCTGCTGCAAACCGTGCAGGCCGACGCGGCCATCGCACGTCTGCACACGCTGTGCCAGCGCGATATTCGTCGCAGCGTGAAGGGCACGCTTCTGCTGGATGAGACGCATTGGACCAATCTGATGATTGACCGCGCTGCCCTGTTACTGCCGCGCCTGCAGCGTAGCGGGCGTGCCTCAGAGCAGGTGCTTAACCCGCTGCTGCGCGCGCTGCGCATCGGCCTTTCGGTGATGCATTTACGCCGCTGCGATATGCCCGCGAGCAGAGAGATCAGCGCGCGCCTGTATCACCTGAACGACACCGACGCCTTGCGTGAACACATCGCCGACCACATCCGCCTCTGTTTGCCTGCCGCAGATGCACAAACGCGCCAGTTTGTCGGCCATCTGGTGGATTTGCATTGCGCATTACGGAGGGCAGACGATGGTCAATGATCTGAATATCGGGGGCGTTTTTATCCCGGGACTGCTTGTCACCGCGCTCGCGGCGCTGGCCTGCACGCTGGCACTCATCGCGCTTTTATCGCTCAGCAGGCTCTACCGTCGTTTGCCTTTTCGCCCGCTGCTGGACGTTTCAACTTATCTGGTCACCTTTTTCCTGCTGATGCAGGGCCTGACCGCGCTGGGGTTATTTAGATGAAATCACTACTCTCTCTGGTCGGTCGCTATGCGCTGACGTTATGTGCCGTCGCGGCGACCACGCTTCTGGCTTTTATGATGTGGAAACATTATGCGCAAACGCCCTGGACCCGCGACGGCCGGGTGCGGGCGGATGTGGTACAGATTGCGCCGGACGTATCCGGGCCGGTAATCCGCGTGGCCGTCCGGGATAACCAGTGGGTTAACCGGGGCGATGTGCTCTACGCTATCGACCCGCACTGGCTCACGCTGGCGGTGGCCAGCGCGCAGGCGGAGGTGGAATCCAGACGGCATGAGATGGTGATGCGACAGGATGCCGCCAGACGACGCTCACAGATTAAAGCCGCGATATCCAGCGAGGATTTGCAGCAAACGGGCAGCGCCGCGAACGTCGCGGTGGCGAATTATCACGGTGCGCTGGCTGCGCTGGAGCTGGCCGAGCTTAATTTGTCCCACGCCACCGTACGGGCTCCCGTCTCGGGTTATATCACCCATCTGCGGCTTCGCCCGGGGGACTATGCCACCGCGGGGGAGACTAAGGTCGCCATCGTCGATGCGCACAGTTTCTGGGTGGTGGGATATTTCGAGGAGACCAAACTTCGCCATATTCGCGTTGGGGACACGGCGCATATCGTGTTGATGGGCTATGAACCGGTGATTGCCGGGCATGTTGAGAGCATCGGCCATGGGATCGGTGATAACAACGATGAGACGGGCGGGCTTGGGCTTCCCGACGTCGAGCCGACGTTTAGCTGGGTGCGGCTGGCGCAGCGCGTCCCGGTGCGCATACATATTGATGCATTGCCGAAGGGGATTGAGCTGGTAGCCGGGTTGTCGGCGAGCGTGGAGGTGGTGCGTTGAGGGCGACGGGAGCCCCTGTTTATATTGCGGCATAACGGCGATACCAGGGCAAATATCCTGCACCCTGACGCTTATTGGATATACTTCATGTGGCAGGTTGTGCTGTTTCCGGATTTTTCAGCCAGAGCGGAGACACCGCATCGTACATCCTGCAACGGGATCCAATGAAAATGTTCACCATGAAACAGTTATGGAGGTGTGGAAGATGGGATTATTAAGTTTTGTGAAAGAAGCGGGCGAGAAAATCTGGGATGCTGTATCCGGCGGTAGCAAGGAAGATCAGGCTGACAAGCTGAAAAAACATATTGATAGTCTTAACCTGCCTGGTGCCGAAAAGGTCAACATTAATGTCGCGGACGACGGTACGGCGACGGTGACCGGCGACGTGGGCTCCCAGGAAGATAAAGAAAAAATTCTGGTGGCGGTAGGTAACGTCACCGGGATTGGCCAGGTCAATGATAGCGTGACCGTCACCCAAAGCGGGGTGGAAAGCCGCTATTACACGGTGAAATCCGGCGATACCCTGAGCGCCATCTCAAAAGCGATGTATGGCTCTGCCAATGAGTATCAGCGTATTTTTGAAGCCAATAAACCGATGCTGACGCATCCCGACAAAATCTACCCGGGTCAGGTACTGATTATCCCGGCTAAGTAAGCCGTCAATCAGGACGTGTTAGCGATGTTTGTAGGGAGTCTGTGATGGGATTATTAGATCAAATCGGCAGCCTGGCCGGCGGGCAGGGCGGTAAGACGGAGCAACTCCAGGCGATCATGACCTGGATTGAGCAGCAGGGCGGCATTCAGGGGATCCTCGAAAAATTCCGCAATGGCGGCCTGGGCGGCGTTGTCGAGTCGTGGCTTAGCCAGCAGAGTAATCAGTCGGTGAGCAGCGAACAGATCACATCGGTGTTTGGATCGCCAGCGCTGCAGGATCTTGGCGCGAAACTGGGCGTGGATTCTCAAACCGCGTCGACGCTGATTGCTGAATACCTGCCTAAAATCGTCGATGGCCTTTCACCACAGGGCGAAGCCCCGGCCCAGGGCGACCTGATGTCTGCGGGACTTAATCTGCTCAAAGGTAAGTTCCTGAGTTAGTGCAATCCACGGCGTGATGACGCCGTGTACATACCAGGCCTGTATTCAGGCCTGGTATGTAGTATCAGGCTTAATGGGAAGAGACAAATATCGACGCCTGCTGCACAGGCGGAACGGCGAAATTACGCTGCATGCGTTTTATTTCCTCTGCGGGTGGCAAACCAAACAGCCGTTTGAATTCACGATTAAACTGCGACGGACTTTCATAACCGACGGCGTAGCTCGCGGCGGCGGCGGTAATATGCTGACGCACCATCAACATCCTTGCCTGGTGCAGGCGCACCGATTTCACATACTGCATCGGCGGCATACGGGTTATCGCTTTGAAATGGGTGTGAAACGTCGGCACACTCATTCCAGCCTCCATCGCCAGTTGATTAAGCGTTAACGGCTCAGCGTAGGCGGCATGGATGTACTGCAGTACCTTGCCAATTTTGCCGAACTGCCCGTGTAAGGCCAGCGCGGCGCGCATGGCCTTGCCCTGGGGCCCCGTCAGGACGCGGAAATAGAGCTCTCGCACCCGCGCCGGGCCGAGGATCGCCGCCTCAAGCGGATTGTTCAGTACTTCAAGCAGGCGCAGCACGGCCGTTTTTACCGCGTCGTCCATCAGGCTCGACATCATGCTTTGTGGCGCAGCGGGAGGATGTGGGGCGTGATGCTGCTCAATCTGCAACATCAGTTCAGCGGCAAGCTGAAAATCCAGATGCAGATATATCGCCAATAAGGGGTGTTCTGCCGACGCGTCGGTTTCCATCACAAACGGCACCGGAACCGACACGGCCAGATAGTGCTGTTCATCATACAGATAGGTCTGCTGACCGAAAAAGCCGCGTTTGCTGCCCTGGCAGACAATCACAATCCCCGGATCGTAAAGCACGGGCGTGCGCGCAAGCGGGCGGTCGGCACGCAAAATTCGCACATCAGGCAACGCCGTCAGGTTGTACCCCTCCTGCACCGCCAGTGCTTTTACTAAGGTAATCATCCCGGACATCACTGCACCTCATAAAATCAGGCAATAAAAAGAGAAAATACGGCCTAAAAATACGGCAGGGCAGAGAATACCATGCAACCTTCACTGTTCATGGGAGTAATTTATGGCATCTGCAAAAACAATCTTAATCACCGGCGTTAGCAGCGGCTTTGGTCGTGCTCTGGCGGAGGAAGCCCTCGCCGCAGGCCATCGGGTCGTGGGGACCGTGCGCACCCCCGAAGCAAAGCAGGCATTCGAGGCACTCGATACGCAGCGGGCATTCGGCTACCTGCTTGATGTCACGGACTATGCGCACATTGATGAAGTGGTTACGCAGAGTGTATCTACCGTCGGCCCGATTGATGTCCTTGTGAACAATGCCGGTTACGGTCACGAAGGCATACTGGAAGAGTCCTCGCTCGCAGACATGCGCCGCCAGTTTGAGGTGAATGTGTTTGGCGCCGTCGCGATGATCAAAGCCGTGCTGCCGGGCATGCGCCAGCGTCGTCACGGCCATATTCTTAATATCACCTCGATGGGCGGTTTCATCACTCTGCCCGGCATCAGCTATTACTGTGGCAGTAAATTTGCGCTCGAAGGCATATCAGATACGCTGAGCAAAGAGCTTGCTCCGTTCAACATACATGTCACTGCGGTGGCACCGGGCTCGTTTCGCACCGACTGGGCAGGACGTTCGATGGTACGCAGCGCGCGCAGCATCCCGGACTATGACGCGTTATTCGATCCTGTCCGCCAGGCTCGTCAGGAAAAAAGTGGTCAGCAACTCGGCGACCCCGTAAAAGCGGCGCGCGCCATGCTGGCTATCATTGAGAGCCAGAACCCGCCGACGCATTTATTGCTTGGCAGTGATGCTTTGAGTTTAGTGCGGGAAAAGCTCGCGCGTTTAGGTGAGGAAATCGATCGCTGGGAAGCGTTAACACGTTCAACGGACGGCTGAGCGGCGAACACGGGAACATGATTACAGGCCGGTTTGCCACCGGCCAGTACGGGTCGCGGTGAAAGCCGCGACACTATGTTGATTGCTGGCGTTCAGGGCAGACGGTACTGCGACGCCATGCCCCGGGGGCCTGGCCATACTGACGCTTAAAGCTGCGGTTGAAGGACTGCTGGGAGTCAAAGCCCAGCGCGATCGCCACGTTCAGGATCGGTTCATCGCTGTGGGTTAAGCGCTCGACCGACTTTTGCAGCTTTTGTGCACGAATATACTCGGCCAGCGGATACCCGGTATGTTCCTTGAATATCCGCTGGAGATGCCATTTCGAGTAGCCTGCGCGCCTGGAAACGGTGTTAATGTCCAGGCGGCTTTCAAGGTTGTTGTCGATCCAGTCGAGTAGATCATGAATAAATGCGTCAGTGTTCATGGTTTCCCCCACGCCGCGTTTTAAAAAGCATTTTTGTCTGTTGCATTTAAAGATGACTCGCTCTGACATTAAATGCAAGTTTTATTGTTGCATTTAAATCCTTGCCGAAAACGCGCCTTTTGCCCCTGAGCCAAATAGCACATAAAGTGTATTAATTATTCTTGCACTAAATCTGACGCCTTCCTACAATCGCCGCGATAGTGTATTCGCAACTGTTACAGTTTTGTGGCGATGAACGACACAAATAGTCTCAAGCCAGTCCGGACAAAGGAAGTGGCGCCGCGTCTCCCGCAGCGTCTTGCCCGGCGGCTACCATTACCGGAATAAAAATAATGAGCCTGCAAAAACCCTGGGTTAACGTTCATCTGACGGCGCTGGGAGCGATGTTCCTCTCCATGCTGCTTGTCGGATGCGATGACGGCGTGGCACAAAATGCCGTCCCACAAGCGCCCGCTGTGAGCGCCGCTGACGTGGTAGTGAAATCCATCAGTCAGTGGGATAGCTTTAACGGCCGGATTGAAGCGGTGGAAAGCGTTCAGCTGCGCCCCCGTGTCTCCGGCTACATTGATAAAGTGAATTACACCGACGGCCAGGAAGTGAAAAAGGGCGAGGTGCTGTTCACTATCGATGACAGAACCTATCGCGCTGCGCTGGAACAGGCGCAGGCCACCTTAACGAGAGCCAAAACGCAGGCCAGCCTGGCGCGCAGTGAGGCTAACCGTACCGATAAACTCGTCAATACCAACGTCGTCTCCCGTGAAGAGTGGGAGCAGCGCCGTTCGGCCGCCGCTCAGGCGCAGGCCGACATTCGCGCCGCGCAGGCAGCAGTTGACGCGGCACAACTTAACCTCGATTTCACCAAAGTGACCGCGCCTATTGATGGCCGCGCCAGCCGCGCGCTGATCACCAGCGGTAATCTGGTCACTGCGGGTGACAGTGCCAGCGTCCTCACCACGCTGGTCTCCCTGAAAACGGTTTACGTCTACTTTGACGTGGATGAGGCAACCTACCTCCACTATCAAAATCTCGCTCGCAGCGGGCAGGGCGCGTCCAGTAATCACCTGGCGCTCCCGGTTGAGATTGGTCTGGTGGGGGAGGAGGGTTATCCCCATCAGGGCAAGGTGGATTTTCTTGATAATCAGTTAACGCCGAGCACCGGCACCATCCGTATGCGCGCGCTGCTGGATAATGCGCAGCGTCAGTTCACGCCAGGACTGTTTGCCCGCGTACGCCTGCCGGGCAGCGCTGAATTCAAAGCCACGCTTGTCGACGATAAAGCGGTGCTGACCGATCAGGATCGCAAGTACGTTTATATCGTTGATAAAGAAGGTAAAGCGCAGCGCCGCGATATCACGCCGGGACGTCTGGCCGCCGGTTTACGTATCGTGCAGCAGGGGCTGAACCCTGGCGATAAAGTCATCGTCGACGGTTTACAAAAAGTGTTTATGCCGGGTATGCCGGTTAACGCGAAAACCGTTCCGATGACCGCCAGCGCCGCGCTTAACTGATCCCTTACCCGAGAATCCGACATATGGACTTTTCCCGCTTTTTTATCGACAGGCCGATTTTCGCCGCAGTACTGTCGATTCTGATTTTCATCACAGGATTAATCGCTATCCCGCTGTTGCCGGTGAGCGAATATCCTGACGTCGTACCGCCAAGCGTGCAGGTGCGCGCGGAGTATCCGGGTGCCAACCCGAAAGTGATTGCAGAAACCGTGGCGACGCCGCTGGAAGAAGCCATCAACGGCGTTGAAAACATGATGTACATGAAATCCGTTGCAGGCTCTGACGGCGTACTGGTAACCACCGTGACGTTCCGCCCGGGTACCGACCCGGATCAGGCGCAGGTTCAGGTGCAAAACCGCGTGTCACAGGCCGAGGCGCGTCTGCCGGAAGATGTACGACGTCTGGGCATTACCACCCAGAAACAATCACCGACGCTGACGCTGGTGGTGCATCTGTTTTCGCCGGGCGGCAAGTACGATTCACTGTATATGCGTAACTACGCCACGCTTAAAGTGAAAGACGAACTGGCGCGTCTGCCGGGCGTGGGTCAGATTCAGATTTTTGGCTCTGGCGAATACGCGATGCGCATCTGGCTGGATCCCGACAAGGTGGCAGCCCGCGGGTTGACGGCCTCGGATGTCGTGACGGCGATGCAGGAGCAAAACGTTCAGGTTTCCGCCGGACAGCTTGGCGCCGAGCCGCTGCCGAAAGAGAGCGATTTCCTGATCTCCATTAACGCCCAGGGGCGTCTGCACACGGAAGAAGAGTTTGGCAATATTATTCTGAAAACGGCGCAAGACGGCTCGCTGGTACGCCTGCGCGACGTGGCGCGTATTGAAATGGGCTCTGGCAGCTATGCGCTGCGTTCCCAGCTCAACAACAAAGACGCGGTCGGGATTGGTATCTTCCAGTCCCCGGGCGCGAACGCCATCGATTTGTCTAACGCCGTGCGCGCGAAAATGAACGAACTGGCCACGCGTTTCCCGGAAGATATGAAATGGGCAGCACCGTACGACCCGACGGTTTTCGTTCGAGATTCCATTCGCGCGGTTGTGCAGACCCTGCTGGAAGCGGTGGTGCTGGTAGTACTGGTGGTGATCCTGTTCCTGCAGACCTGGCGCGCGTCGATTATTCCGCTGATCGCGGTGCCGGTATCGGTTGTGGGGACGTTCAGCATTCTCTACCTGCTTGGCTTCTCACTGAATACCCTGAGTTTGTTCGGGCTGGTGCTGGCTATCGGTATCGTCGTGGATGACGCCATCGTGGTGGTGGAAAACGTCGAGCGAAATATCGAAGAGGGGCTTTCTCCGCTTCAGGCGGCGCATCAGGCGATGCGTGAAGTTTCGGGGCCGATTATCGCGATTGCGCTGGTGCTGTGCGCGGTGTTTGTACCGATGGCGTTCCTCTCCGGGGTAACCGGCCAGTTCTACAAACAGTTTGCGGTGACTATCGCGATTTCGACGGTGATTTCCGCCATCAACTCGCTGACGCTCTCGCCGGCACTGGCAGCGCTGCTGTTAAAACCGCACGGCGCCCCGAAAGACTTCCCGACCCGGCTTATTGATCGTCTGTTTGGCTGGCTGTTCCGTCCGTTTAACCGCTTTTTCCACCGTAGCTCAAACGGTTATCAGGGGCTGGTGGGGAAAACGCTCGGACGCCGTGGCGCGGTGTTTGTTGTTTATGTGCTGCTGCTGTGCGCGGCTGGCGTCATGTTTAAAGCGGTCCCCGGCGGGTTTATACCTACCCAGGATAAGCTGTATTTAATTGGCGGCGTGAAAATGCCGGAAGGTTCTTCACTGGCCCGCACTGATGCGGTGATCCGCAAAATGAGCGAAATCGGGATGAATACCGAAGGCGTGGATTATGCGGTCGCTTTTCCTGGGCTTAACGCGCTGCAGTTCACCAACACGCCGAATACCGGGACGGTCTTCTTTGGTCTGAAACCGTTCGATCAGCGTAAACACACGGCGGCGGAAATTAACGCTGAGATCAATGCCAAAATCGCTCAAATTCAGCAGGGCTTTGGTTTCTCCATTTTGCCACCGCCGATTTTAGGGCTGGGGCAGGGGTCGGGCTATTCGCTGTACATCCAGGATCGCGGCGGTCTGGGCTATGGTGCGCTGCAAAACGCGGTGAACACCATGTCCGGTGCGATTATGCAGACGCCGGGGATGCATTTCCCGATCTCAACCTACCAGGCTAACGTTCCGCAGCTGGATGTGCAGGTTGATCGAGATAAGGCGAAAGCACAGGGCGTGTCGCTGACCGATCTGTTCGGTACGCTGCAAACCTATCTGGGATCGTCTTATGTGAACGATTTTAACCAGTTCGGGCGTACCTGGCGCGTGATGGCGCAGGCCGACGGGCCGTTCCGTGACAGCGTGGAAGACATTGCAAATTTGCGCACCCGTAATAATCAGGGCGAAATGGTGCCGATCGGCAGTATGGTGAACATCAGCACCACCTACGGGCCGGATCCGGTGATCCGTTATAACGGTTATCCGGCGGCGGATCTGATTGGCGATGCCGATCCGCGCATTCTCTCTTCGGCACAGGCGATGACGCAACTGGACGGAATGTCTAAGCAGATCCTGCCGAACGGGATGAATATTGAATGGACGGATCTAAGCTTCCAGCAGGCCACTCAGGGCAACACGGCGCTGATCGTCTTCCCGGTCGCGGTACTGCTGGCTTTCCTGGTGCTGGCCGCACTGTATGAAAGCTGGACCCTGCCGCTGGCGGTGATCCTGATCGTTCCGATGACGATGCTGTCCGCGCTGTTTGGTGTCTGGCTGACCGGGGGCGATAACAACGTCTTCGTGCAGGTGGGGCTGGTGGTACTCATGGGGCTGGCATGTAAAAACGCCATTCTTATCGTTGAGTTTGCGCGCGAGCTGGAGCTTCAGGGGAAAGGGATTATGGAAGCGGCGCTGGAAGCGTGCCGCCTGCGTTTACGCCCGATTGTGATGACCTCCATCGCCTTTATTGCCGGGACGATTCCGCTGATCCTCGGTCACGGCGCAGGCGCAGAAGTGCGCGGCGTCACCGGGATCACGGTGTTCTCCGGGATGCTGGGCGTGACGCTGTTTGGTCTGTTCCTGACGCCGGTGTTTTACGTGACGCTGCGTAAATTCGTTACGCGCGGCAAACCGGTCAACGACGTTTTACCTGCCTAGGTTTTTACAGGGCACAAAAAAACCGCCTTCTCGTTAAGGCGGTTTTTTTTCGTATCAGGAAGGGCATGGCTACGCTTTTTTATGCAGGCCTTCAATTTCAGGCACCGGATCGCACCCGCTGGTATCGGCTTTTTTGACCTTTTCCAGCGCGCTGGCCACGGTATGTTGAGCCAGAACCTCTAACGAAGCCTGCTCCGCTTCATCGGCGATAGATTTGAAGTACCAGCACGCGTTGGCGCTGACGACGCAGCGAGCCGGTACGTCAGGACGCGACGCCCACAGCTTTTTATCTTCTATGACAGAAACATAGATATCACGCAGGGTGATCTTATCCGCCGGACGACCAAGATGAATAGAACCGTTACGGCCAAGGGTTGAGACGATAATGCCGTCACGCGTAAGCGGAACCATTAACTTGCGGATAAAGCTCGGATTTGCTTCCAGTCCGTAGGCCAGAATCGCACTCGTCGAACGTTCACCCGATTGCTCCGCCATCGCTACGCTGAGAACCATCTGCAAAGCTGTCGGGAAGCGGTAATCTAACATTTCATTGTCCTGGGTTGCGGTGAATCTTGTTCTTTTTGGCACCGCAGAGGTGAATAATCAATAAGTAACAATATAACAAATACGGCAATTTTTTTGAAGCAGACAACGCCTGACCTGGCCCGTAAAAAAGCGTTTACGCTTCGCGTCGAATGGCAGCATAAGACCCATCCATACGCTTTACCGATTGTATAAGCATCGTCTATTTCATCATGGCGACTGATAAAAATATTATGAAAAAATGCTGATCGAATCGCCGCTGATTTTTTGAGCACATAATGGGAATGACATTACCCTCGTCAGAAGAAAAGGAGTCAGACCTATCCTGTCATTCATACATTAAAAAGCGGGAACGGGTCTGGTTTCTGTTTGAGTTGCCCGGCAATCTCGTTGAGTTTCAAGAGTGCTTGCTTTAACTGGCTGAACTCCGTTCCGCCAATACATAACCTGACGCCGTACTGATCCAACTGTTGACCCACTTCAGTTGAGGCCGGTGCTGTCACTTTGATGCCTGTCGCCAGCGCTGCATTGTAGAAAGAGTGCGCGTCATCGCGTGAAAACGGTAACCAGAGATGAAAGCTGGGCAGCCCCGAGCGATAAACGTGCTCCCCTAAAATGTCGATAGCGAGTTGGTAGCGACGCCGGGTTTCGTGTTCAATTGCGAGGGTGACGGTTTCTGCTGTGCCATCAATCAGCCATTGCTCCATGATGGAACTGCTTAGCGGAGAGACCATCATCGCCGTTGCCCTTAGCATGGATTCTGCTCGTGAATACAGCGCCTCCGGTACCAGTAGCCCGCCAATCCGCAATGCTGGATTAAGGATCTTAGATAAGCTATTCACATATAAGGTGATATCGGGGGCGATTTTGGCAATCTGTGGCAATTCTGTCGTGCTCATCAGCCGATAAACATCATCCTCAATAATCTTTATGCCCCTTTCCCGGCAAACCCGAACCAGTTCCTGACGGCGGGCCAGGCTCATAATGCGTGTGGACGGACTTTGTAAGAGCGGCGTGACATAGACAGCACCGCCTTTTTCCGCATTTTCATCGAGGATCTTTTCCAGAACAGAGACATCCATGCCTTCGTCATCCATCGGGATCCCCACTAATGTGAGCTTCAGTAAATGCGACAGCTGAATCAGCCCTGAATAGGTTTGAGCCTCAACGTACAGTCGGCCAAAAGGTTCACAGACCGTAGACAACGCTACAGAGAGCGCATGCTGAGCACCGTTCGTTAAGATGAGATGCTGGTAATCTGCCGGGACACCCAGACGACTGAACCACTGCGCAAGAAGCCGCCGGTGTTCATCATGGCCCGTTGCCGGGGCGTAAGTGTTAAACATATCCATGTCAGGACGCCGGGCGAGGGTGGTGAGTGTCTTACTCAGTGACCGGGAGGTCAGTGCTGCTGGCGGGGTGTTTTGCGACAGGTCGATAAAGGTTCGGCTTCTGGAATTGGCCAGCGCGACAAACATTCCGCTGCCCTTAACGCTTCGAACCAGACCCCGTCTCTCCAGGATCCCATAGGCTTTCGTTACAGTACCCACCGCGATACCGAGCGTATCTGCCAGTTCACGATGCGCCGGAAGGCGCGCGCCGAGCCTCAGCAGGCCTGAAAGGATATCGTCTGACAACGCCTGGACCAGCCGATCGGTAGGGGATGAATTGCCTTCTGCAAGACGGGGTTGCCACGGAGAACGTTCGCGCATGAGATTACCATAAGTGTAATGTGACACTATTTATATTTACTGATAGTGTCACATCTTTTATTCTGGCGCCAGTATTTGAAATAGACGAAATGAGCGAAACGCATGAGTGAACAACGTGTGGATGTCAGTTCTGCCAGACCATTACTGGATAAGAGTGAAACGAAGAAAAAAGAAATCCTTCGTGGCCTGAAAGATGGGTTACCCGTATTACTGGGCGTGATCCCGTTTGCGCTGGTGTTGGGTGCGCAGGCAAGCCATAAGGGGCTCACGCCTCTCGACGTTCCCTTGATGACAGGATTAAATTTTGCCGGCGGGTCTGAATTTGCCGCCATACAAATCTGGACGTCGCCGCCACCTTTTTTACTTATTATGGCCGTAACATTACTGGTAAACAGTCGTCATATTTTAATGGGGGCGACGCTGGTTCCCTTACTTTCTCGTTTTCCAAAACGAAAGGTCTTACCTGCGCTTTTTTTTATGACGGATGAGAGTTGGGCACTCAGTTATAATGACGCGCATTCCAGAAATAACAAAACGGCGCCGCTGTTCAGCATGCCATATTATATGGCGGTCTCTTTATCTTTCTATACGATGTGGGTTTTCTGTACCGCACTCGGTGCGTTAATTGGCCCGGTGCTGGGCGATGTTCACCAGTATGGTTTTGATATGGCCTTTCCGGCGGTCTTTCTTGTGCTGGTCAGAGGCATGTGGAATGGCATTCGTAAAGCCGTGCCCTGGATAATCAGTCTGGTTGTCTCCGTGGCGGTATGTAATTTTATTGCCGGCCTGTGGTACGTCATTGCTGGCCCTTTAGCAGGATTAGCCGTTGCCGCATTTATAGGGGGAGAGGATGCCTGATTATCAGACCTTCATCGCCATCGTATTAATGGCACTCACCACGTATGCAACGCGTGTGACCGCTTATCTTATATTACGAAACCGGGTGCTTACGCCCAGGGCGATGACGGTACTTAAATCGTCTCCCGGTTGTGTCATGCTGGCTTTCATTGCGCCTTTTTTTGCCTCCGGAAATCCCGCAGATCTGATCGCGTTAGGGTTAACGTTGGTTGTTGCAATGCGCTTTTCAATGCCGGTGACGGTGATCTGCGGCGTGATGTTTGCCTTTATACTTCGCTATTATTTAGGGTAAGTTTCCAGACCTGCCGCGCAACCAGAAACAGAACCGACTTCCCACGTTTCATTCCCCGCCGCTGTGCGCGACGTGGTAATGTTGGCGTCGAACAGGTTCTGCGTTGAGGATCCCGCTATGACCACGTTTTATCAACTGACAGCCACCCGTCTGGATGGAGAGCCTGTCGCTATGCTCGACTTCGCTGGCAAGGTGGTGCTGGTCGTGAATACCGCCAGCCAATGTGGCTTCACGCCACAATACGGCGGCCTTGAGGCGCTTTATAAGAAATACGCAGCTCAGGGGCTGGTGGTGCTTGGGTTCCCCTGCAACCAGTTTGGTAAACAGGAGCCCGGCGATGCCGACGACATCGCCAGGACCTGTCACATTCATTACGGTGTGAGCTTCCCGATATTCGAGAAGATCGAGGTCAACGGAGCCGCAGCGCATCCGGTGTTTCGCTATCTGAAAAACGAATTGCCCGGCGTGCTGGGGGGACGAATCAAGTGGAACTTCACCAAGTTCCTGATCGGACGCGACGGTAAACCGCTCAAGCGTTTTGCGCCGATCACCACCCCCGAGAAAATGGAAGCCGCAATCCTTACTGCGCTTGAACGCTAAGTATGGTGGTCATGATGGCCTGAACTCAGGAGGTATTCATTGCAGGGGGCGTTTATCGCGCATCGCAGACGCCATGCCCGCATCTAAAATAGCACTCACGGAAAGATGTCACTCCCTCTCCTCATGCTATATCTCCATAAACATATCCATTAATGAAAGGACGTATGGAGATGCTGAGAGGCAAAAGAGCGGTTATTACGGGTGGGGGCAGGGGATTTGGTCAGGCGCTGTGCGTATGGCTGGCGTGGGAAGGCGTTGAGGTAGAATTTTGCGCGCGGCGGGCTGATGATATTCAACAAACCTGCAGTCTTATCACTGCTGAAGGCGGTATGGCAAAAGGGTATATCTGTGATTTAACCCGGCCTGAATCCGTTTCTGCGTTTTCTTCACAGCTATTAATTTCAGACAAGCCCATAGATATTTTAATTCTCAATGCTGCCCAATGGTTGTCAGGAACGTTAGACGACCAGCCTGATACCGACATTATTAATACCGTCAGTTCCGGCCTGACAGCGTCGATTCTTCTGACGCAGGCTCTGTTGCCTGGGTTAAGACGTTCAGACAGTGCTGATATCGTCTCAATTATCTCTTCCTGCGGGATCCCGAATTTCACGGATTCAATTGCGCACCCCGCTTTTTTCGCCAGCAAACATGGGCTCAGCGGATTTACAACAAAACTCGCACAGCAATTGTCCGAAGAAAATATACGGGTTACCGGACTGTACCCTCCTGATTTCGAACTTACAGGGTTAGATTCGAGTGTCGATAGCCAATGCAGAATGGGAGAGCGACTCTTGAACGGGCGATCGGTCTGGGAAGCGATTCGTTTTGTGTTAGTTCAACCGCGTAGTTGCCATATAAGTAGCCTCTACTTTCAAGGTCCAACCCGCGAAGACCTGAGTGATAGGGTCTAAATCGGGTGATGTTAAACAGAACAGTCTTCGCACGGAGCAGCATGTTGATACCAAATGAAACAGGCTGCTCTGTGCCCTAAGTGGATGCGTTGAGTCAATATGGGGGTTATGGCAAATCAGGGATTACGACAATTCAGGGATACCGACAGGATACCCGGAAGATGACATTAAAGCGGTGAAATTGCCTCAACAACATGCTGGAAAACGTAAGGGTCAGAAAGTAGCTTAAATTCTTCATCATCCGGGTAAGTGACCGCCACATGATAGTTTTCTCCAGCAAATGCCTTCACTGACTGCAGATCCTGCCAGTAAGTTGCCAGAAAGAAATGCTCCCAACTTCCCTGCGTTTCTCTGCGAACGAACGCGCCTTTGTTCCCCGATATGCTCCTGGAATGCTCTACCCCTGTTTTTTCAAGGTGTTTTGCAAAACCTTCCGCATGTTCAAGCGGAACACATCCATGCCAGGTTCTTACAATCATTAGTGTTCTCTCTTTAGGGATGGTGAGGGTATAACCATATCATCAGAAAGCACCTCATGGTGTGATTAACGAAGAACGCTATCTCGCACATCGATTTATCGGACATTCTTCACCTTGCTTCAGACTGAATCTCATGACCATGATAAATTTAGGTCACTTCCGCTCCTCGCTCGTAGGTGATCGTACGGCTTTTATGTCGGTCCGCTTTGTGCCATAAGCAGACGTTAGACATAAGTAGTATCCCTTTTTATAAGTGCATTATTTTTAATCAAATGAAAGCAATTCCCTTAAGTCACCTGACCATAATACCAGCGCTCTCCCGTAAACCACTCATCACGGTCCTCACTTCCATAATATTCGAGAGTGATACCAATTTCTTGTATGTTAGCGGGAAGAACGAGTCCCCACTCAGCTGCAAGGCTACGATCTTTGATCAAAGCCGAAGCGCCATTTTCAGAACGACCTTCAGTTATAAACCCTTGAAAGTATTCTTCGGATCGATAAAGACAGACCTCACTTGTAAACATATCAGGAAGACATACGACAGCGGTAATTCGAGGACTGTAATTCATACCAGCAGTAGCCGTTATGAGGTTTGAACATGCATTAATTAAAGCTTGCGCACAAGCCGCTTTGGTTTTAAGCGTGCTGCATTTCCCCTCAACAATATTAATGTCTACTGGAATTTTGAAATTCCAGTAATGCTCATCTTCTGAGAAAATGCTACGTTCAGGGTTGTGAAAAGTACTAGCCCAACGGTTAAGAGCTTTTAGGCGTCGGGGAATATTTCTGATTTTGGTTCGATAGTCTCTATTAAGTCGTCTACTCATGAATAGTTTACTTTTTAGCTCGTCAAACAGTTCGAGTTGTGTCCCTATACAAAGCATTCTATCCTAATTTGTTCAGTTTATCGTTATCCATGTAATTTAACGCACCACAATCGGTTTGCGAGAAATTATGTCCGCTTGTCGCTCATAGCAGACCGGACAGCCAGCTAGTCTGTCTGCTCCGTGCCAGGAGCGGACCTCCGTTACTATTCTGAAGAGGAAGCACAGAAATATTTAGGTCTGTTGTGTAATAATTACGATATATAATAAAAACTTCTCTATTTCAGAATCCAAGAGTATGGGCATACGCAAGGATGCAATTATGAAATCCCAGAGTGCGTTAGTTTTAGAAGAACTCAGATCCAAATTACGTACTGCATCGGTGGCACAAGTCGGTGGTTTCCGCCCTACAGCAGACCCAATTACATCCTGGTTTTTAAAAGGAGTCGCTCTTCCAGGTGAAGGGTTGCCAGTTTGGAAGGGGCAGCCGATGTTTCCGCTTCTCCAGATTCGCGTAGATGAGCTTCCCGTGATTCCTGAACAACTGAAGGGGATCGCGCTCTTAGTGCTTTATCATAATATGGAAAGCCATCCATTTGATAAACCTCATGGCGAGGGGTGGCTAATACGAGAATACGCCACCCTTGATGGGCTTGAGTTATTGCCTGCAATTAACACTCCATATCGAGCATTTCCGGTTCGGTGGGTGAGTGTCAATGATGATGCTCCGGGATGGGAGGATGCTTGGGATATTATTGACTTGTCTGACGTAAACGATGATGAGGATGCAAGTGATAGATTCTATGATGGTTTTAACCGGTACAGGGGAACCAAGGTTGGAGGATATCCAATGGAGATACAACATAGTGTGGGGATTCAAGATTTTGTCTTTCAAGTGGGGTCAGAAGAAAAAGTAAACTGGATGTGGGCGGACAATGGTATCGGCTACTTTCACAAATCCCCAGAGGGACTCTGGACGTTTTCATGTCAGTTTTACTAGGAACTCAACGTCCTCTCATCGCTCACAGCGGACCTTGCGGCTCTTATGCCGGTCCGCTTTGTGCAGAAAGGTAAATTCAGCTGTATTCAATAATATCAAACCCTTCATCAGCCGTTGGCTCTGCGAAAAAGCGCGTTATGGTTTCAAATTGTTGATCTGAGGCTGTAAATTCATGCATTCCTTCTGCATTACGGGCGCGCAAGCGGGATTTACATACTTCATCAGTAACTTTCAGATAATGCAGCCTGTTACTGGCACCTGACTCCTTAATGATGCTCATCATCCATTCACGATTGGTTTGTGTGTTTGCCGGAAAATCCAGAACTACGGATAAACCCGCTTTGAGTAGCGACACCAGATGAGGCTTCATAGCGTTTCTGAGTCTTGAGGAATACTGCACATAATCAGCTATGGATTGCATTTCATTGGCAAAGAGGGCAGCCAGCCAATAATCTTCACTGACAATTATGGTGCCGGGTAATGCACCTAACTTTGCTGACAATGTGGATTTGCCTGATGCAATTTTCCCACATAACAAGTGCAAAGTGGGTTTTTCTGACGTTGTGACTGTAGCGATATCCATTATTTACCTCACTGGATTGTTACCGGTAAGGCCCGCCTTACCGGCGGGAAAATGGCGAACGTTATCCCACCTGAGTCAGACAGGTGATAATAATCATTGAATGGAATAGGACAGAGTGTGTTTTCATTGTCATTCAAGTTAACAGGGCCTGAATGCAAAATCAGCAATTTTTTCCCTTATACATTGTATGTCCACTCCAGTGAGTATGGCTGCTTTGTGTCAGAAACGGACATTTAACAAGGCGCTGCATTGAATAACACCTGCTGGCTCATCTTCGCTTACGTAGCGCATTAAGTAGCGTCTGCGTTGCATCGGAAGACGCTCCAGATGACGAACAAACCAGCCCAAATTCCCGGTGTATAGCAGGCGTCAAAGGCACCACGCAGAGGTTGCGCAGCGTCTCCGGCAGGGCTGATTCAGGTACAAGGGCGACGCCCATCTCTTCCCCGACCAGCTTACAGGCGCTAATCCAGTCGCGTACTGTTACGCGTATATCGGAAAGTTGCAAACCAGCCATTTCCATCAGGCTTTTTCCATTAACGACACATCCGCCTGTCGCCAGAATAAAGGGCTGGTCTGCCAGCGCCTTTAGCGTTATGCCATAAGCCCTGGCATGATGTGCCAGCTGATGTTTCGCTGGTATTACCGCGACCCATGCATCCTGTCCTAATATAACCTCTGCACGCCCGGGGCCGGGATTCATGACCACCCCAAGTTCTACGGTATCGGCGGCAAGCCACTCCTCGACTTCCTCGTCCGATCCTTCCAGGACAACGATTTCAATACCCGGATGCAGGCGCTTAACGTCGCGAAGAAGCCCTGGCAACAATGTGGACGTCACTGAGGGAAAACTGGCCAGGCGAATGCGCCCCCGGTGTAAGTCTCGGCTCTTATCAGCCAGTATGCGAATGGCATTCAGCTGCGAAAGCATGTTTCGTGCATTTTCAATAACCTGCTCACCCAGCGCGGTAATACCGATATACCGTCGCTCACGCGTAAATACCGGGAATCCAAGCGAAGCTTCGAGCTGGGCGATGGCCTGGCTGGCACCTGACTGAGTCATTCCTATCTCTTCTGCGGCGCGCGAGATGTTGCCGGCATCCGCGACGGCCACCAGCAGGCGCCAGTGTAAAAGATTCATCATGATTATCAGTAGCTCAGCTAATAGTTAGATTCTATATCATTAATTTTACAGCGAAATACGCGTCAAATACAGTGAGTTCAGAATTGCTTCGAATTCCTCGATGGCTTTACACATTTAACGGAGACAACATGAAACTCTATTACGCCCCGGATACCTGTTCGTTATCACCGCACATTGTGCTGCGCGAACTGGAAATTGAATTTGAACTGGTGAAGGTTAACAACAAAAGCAAGCTCACTGCTGATGGTCGCGACTTCCGCACCATTAACCCTAAAGGTTATGTCGCTGCACTTGAATTGGATAATGGGCAGATACTCACTGAGGGGCCAGCCATTGTGCAGTACCTCGCCGATCTTAAACCAGAATATGGCCTGGCACCGCGCGCGGACAGTTGGGCTCGGGTGCGTCTGCAGGAATGGCTTAACTTTATCACTAGTGAAATACACGCTGGCTCGGCACCGCTGTTCAACCCCGCGCTGCCCGAGGACATCAAAGCGATTTTTCAGGATAAGCTCTTCCGACAGTTCGATTTACTCCAGGCGAGGCTCGACGAAAACACCTATCTGACTGGCTCATCCTTCAGCGTAGCGGATGCCTACCTTTTTACTGTGCTGGGTTGGTGTAAATTCTTCTCAATCCGACTGGAACGCTGGCCAGCGCTACCGGCGTACATGGAAAAAATAAATGCCCGACCTGCTGTACAGGCTGCATTACTGGCTGAAGCGTCTCAGTAGGGTAGGTAATCGCTTATTGCTGGACACAGCATGTTGAGTGTCTGCAAAGAGGTCGTCTGCCCTTTGTTCTACGCGGGCCTGAAGTTGCGCGTAGCGTTCTGCTCTTTAGCATGAGCAGATGCTGAAACCCATTCCCGGCGGCATTCACTGCTGCTTTCGTTTCATTATGGACTCAACGCCGCGCGACTTTTTGCCTTAATCTTTGCCTCAAGTCAGACCTTGCGGCTCTTATATCAGGCCGCTTTATACCCTAAGCGGCCATTACGCCTGGCCACTCGTTTGTCGCGAGGAAACGTTAAGGCTCAAAATAATGCACTGTTTAAGATATAAAATTATACCGTCGGGACAGTACCGCCATCGATCACATATTCCGTACCGGTAATAGTGGCAGCACAGGATGACGCGAGGAAGACGATGAGGTTCGCCACTTCGATGGGCTTTGAGGGACGGCCCAGCGGAATTCCACCGAGTGCATTCATGATGAGCTGCTTACCGCCCTCGTAGTCCGTTCCTGCCTGCTGAGCAAGTCGTTCCGCCATTGCTACCGATGCTTCGGTTTCTACCCAGCCAGGCGCCACACGCACCACTCGAATCCCTTTAGGGGACACTTCTTTCGACAGGCTTTTGCTGTACGCCGACAGTGCCGCTTTGGCCGCCGCATATCCGGTGGTCGATTCCGGTAACGGCAGTTCACGCTGAATAGAGGTGACGTGGATGATCACCCCATCCTGTTGCGCCAGCATCCCAGGCAACAACGCGCGATCTAAGCGTACCGCAGGCAACAGATTAAGATTGAGCTCCTGTTGCCATTCCTCTTCCCCAAGGGCTGCAAACCCACCGCCGGGAGCGGTAGAACCGCCTGCTACGTGGATGATGATATCGACGCCGCCCAGGTGTTTCTGAACGGCGTCCACGACTAAATGACATCCCTGGATGGTGGTCAGATCCGCTGCCACGAAAGCGTCTGCGCTAGATTCTGCGGGCTCGTGACGCGCGGTGGTTAGCACCGTAGCCCCTTGCTGTTTTAAAAGGTGGACAACTGCTTTGCCGATCCCTTTGGTACCTGCGGTAACCAGAACACGTTTGCCCTGTAAATCAAGATCCATCAGCATCAGATTATCTCCAGAGTCGCAATCTTGTCGCCAGCGAGGCCGAAAGTATGTGTAAGCATCACGGGGCTGCCGGGAAAATTACCGACAACGTTCGAGGTGACTATTACCCGATCGCCTTCCGTGAGAACTTCAATGGGGTGAACGCTATAGTCGAACGCAGCCCGCGCCGCGCGTTGCCACGCTTCGATTGCCGCGTGCCCCCGATGGGTTTTACCTTCATCGAACACGACGGCATTGAGGGTAAAACAGCGCTTAACGCTGGCAATATCGGCACCATTGCCGATCGCAAAATAGGTTGAAATAGCTTGCGGTAGAGATAATGACATGGCTCTTACTCCCGTTATTTACAGTACGGGAATTTTTAACATAGACTGTAAAATTAACAAGTACGCACAAAAAAGTGAGCAACTGAATTATGAGTAAGTTATATAGCCCTGAAACCGCCGCAAGCGGCGTGGAACAAGTTCTGCGAATGCTGGAAGGTCGCTGGAAACTCATTATTCTGTTTCATCTTTTCGACGGAAAGGTGCAACGCTATTCTGATTTTGAAAAACTGATCCCCGAAATTTCGCAGAAGATGCTGGCACAACAGCTGCGACAGTTGGAGGCCGACGGCATTGTGTCACGTAGGGTATATCCCCAGGTTCCACCGAAAGTCGAATATCGGCTCACTGAGTGGGGGCAGGCGCTGTGTCCGGCTCTCGATGCAATGCTGAAATGGGCAGAAAAACGCGAGGTTTAGGGGCTCGGGTACATTTTTGTTTATGGTCGAAAATTGTTGATGTTCACTCCTTGCTGATAGCAGACCTTGCGGCTCTTATTTCGGTCCGCTTTGTGCCGGGAGTGGACATTATTTTTCTCGACTTATTCTAAATTCAATGCAAGGTACAATTATGAAATATATTGTCTGGTTTAAATTATGAACACAACCAATCCCATAATGGGCAATATTGTGAAACGGAGGAATATTTGCATATGGCCTCATGGCCGCATCCCTGCTCATAGGCTGTTATGCGGACGTACAACGCATTGAGTGGAGTAGGGAGCATGATAAAGAGCGAAGTATGAAAATCGAAATCTACTAATCCTCGTAGTACCGAAGATTGCCGGCATACTATAGACTCTGGCACCCGCAGCGTTTCATATTCTAAAAGTCCTCAAGAAAGCTAAACAAGGCGTCCTGATTCTGTGAACGCTTTGAGCTTATGGAGCATATTTGCATTAATTAATCAAGCTCAGCTGATTATATAATAAACAAGAATCACACTATTTTCTATATTTAAATAAAACGGATAAAAACCGAGCCGGTTTAGGTGCTATGAAATGTTATTAACTCTTAAAAAAATTTGTTATGATAATTTTAGATTTGTTTTAAGTGGGGCGTTTTTTATAATTTCAGTATCCATTGTTGTAATTGTTAATTTTATTGGTGCGCGTTATAATTTGGTCATTAATCGCACCTTGGTTTTTGCTTTTCTGTTATTAACACTTCTTTGCATCAATAGCAAAATATTAAAAAACCTTATTGGCTTTATAGCCTTAACATTAATCGCTGCTGATTTATCTCTTCAGATGTATGCCTGGAATCACTTCAATGCTAAATTTGACTATGGTTTTGCATTAAGTGTAATAAATACTACAGGTAGCGAAGCATTTTCAATGTTAGGCGTTTATTGGAGAAGTTGTGCAATTTTTATGGGGTTGCTGTGTTTATTTGTTTTAACTATCAACTGTAGCACAAGTACCCTGCCGTTAAAGTATAGGCGATACCCTGCAATATTATTCGTGCTTTTGCTAACTGGCTATACTGTACAGGGTATACTGCATCAATTACGAAAAAGCAATGTTGATAGCCTTGCTCAACGTGTTGTCAATTCAACTCCACTGAGCACGGCTACAGTCTTTATGCAAGCCATCTCTGATATGAGTATTGCCTCCAGTATTAATAATAATACACCTGACTATTCAATATCACTATCAGATACCGGAATTGATAATTATGTAATTATTATTGGGGAGTCTGAGCGCAGTGCAAATATGAGCATATATGGATATGAGCGAAGCACGACTCCTGAACTGGAAGCAGAAAGGAAAAATCTTCTGTTGTTCCAGCATGCCATTAGCCCCGCGCCAGTGACCATTATGGCTGTGCCACTTGCGCTCACTGCTGATTCAGTACAGGAAGCAGATCCCGCTAAGTACAGTGACAATATTATTAGTATAGCGAACAAAGCCGGGTACGATACGTACTGGTTTAGCCACCAGGGAAAAGGGGGCGCATATAATAATGTGATTACAGGTATCGCTATGAAAACCAAACACCATCAGTGGATTGAGCAGGGGTTCGATGACTCTTTGCTCCCAGAACTTGAATCAACGCTGAAAACATCTGGTAAGAAATTAATTGTGCTACATCTATATGGTAGCCACGAACCAGCCTGCGCGCGCTTCCCAAAAGATGCTTCCTTCTTTAAAGATGGAAATAAAGATGATGATTGCTATGATAACTCTGTGCGCTTCACGGATTATGTTATGGGGAAAGTTTTTAGCCAACTTTCAAATACACGCTCTTCTGTATTTTACTTTTCTGACCATGCCTTAATACGCGACCCTTCACGTTCAGTGGTATATTACCATGCGGGGGCTAATCCACCCCGGGAAGCGTTATCTGTCCCAACTTTCATTTGGTATAGCCCTAAAGTTGAAAGAAAGAATAAGTTGATCGGAGACTACAATACGCCATGGTCTACCGATGATGCGAATACCCTTTCCGAATTATGGCTCGGAATACATCGGGTTGAAAATGATATCGTTAGCTTGCAAAAGTGGCTACAGGACTATCAAAAACCGATTGTAATTAAGGATACAACGGGTAAGAAATTTAATTGGACGGATATAAAGTAGTAGAAACGATGATTCGTGGTTAAAAATTATTCTGCCGATTGACTGAAAATTCATGACTATGGGAGCCAGACCTGAAGAGGTACTGGCTCGTACTCTAAATATTCATGACCAGCTCTCCATTGATTTATACACTATGCTCTGAGTCAATCTTCATCGTGTGTGATAAAAATTGCGACATCCGCACCTCATTCACCGCGGCCGTCAGGGCAATGTAAATGAGCCTTCCATGACAATAACGCTTTTTCCTCCTACCCGAACTGACGGGCTTTCTGCAGTGCCGTCATAGCCTGAAAATAATATGCTGGCGCGCCCCATATCAACGCCCTGGCTTACGCGAAGAGAGAGCTCTTTTTTATTGCGAAGCTGGGCCAGCAGGGCTGTCACTGCGCCAGTCGCGCTGCCTGTTGCCGGATCTTCGGTCATGCGTGGCGTAAACATCCGGGCCTGCAAATCACACGGGTCTTCAGGATCCGTTTCCAGCGTATAGGCGTAAATGGACACCGCGCCGTCGAGGGGCAAAATAGCCCGGAACCCCTGCAAATTGGGTACGCAACAGCGAAGCGCATTTCGGGTCGCGAGTTCGACAATCAAAAAAGGCAGGCCAACAGAGGCGACGACAGGCATATGCATTTCAGTGCGTATATCACTGGCTTCAAGAGAGAGGCAGGCCGCCACGTTTTCCGGACTGACTTCTGAATGGCAGGATAAAGGTTGCGGAACAAGAAGCTCTGCACCCGTGACCTTTGCATTTTCTCTGATAATCCTGACAGGTACCCGCCCGGCGGCTTCTTCGAATATCAGCGTTTCAGGTAGCGATTCGCCATTCAGTTCAGCCTGATACACCAGGACAAAAGCAGTCCCAATATTGGGATGACCAGCGAAAGGGATTTCACGCGTCGGGGTAAAAATCCGTACCCAAGCCGTATGTGATGGCTCTTCAGGAGGTAAAACAAACGTCGTTTCACTGTAGCCAAATTCTAACGCGAGCAGCTGCATTTGCTCAGTGGTCAATCCCTCTGCATCCAGAACGACAGCTACCGGGTTACCGCAAAACGGTTTATCAGTAAACACATCTGCAATCACATAACGTCTTCTCACCAGGACCTCAACTTCCGTGCCTTAAAATGAATTTATACTCAACGAGTTTGTCGTTTTAATATACGCTCACGTGAAAACATAACCCACTGGCATTTACCTGTATGCGTATTTTTCACCTTAACGACGGAAGGTGATGTTTACCTGATTTTCTTCATCCACTCCGTTAAGGTGAGTGAATACAAAAGGCTCGGCGGTGCGTCTTTAATATCATGTATATCTCTGACATATCTCAGTCCCGTTTTTTCAAGAACGTTCTGTGATGCCAGATGGTTAGCTCTGACAACGGCTGAGATCTCGGTGAGTTGCATATCATCAAAACCATACCTTACTGCGCGTGTAGCAAATTCTGTCGCCAGGCCTTTTCCCCAGGCATCTGTCGATAACCGATATCCAAGATTGTTAATCACACAATCGCCATAGCTACGGATGCTCAGACCACCAAATCCGATAATTTTTTCAGGGGATTCGAGAAGCGATATGGCGAAGCTACCAAAGCTGTGAGTTTGCCAGTGGGCGAGCCAGCGATTGAGAACCGTTTTTGCATGATCAATATCCGGGTAGGGGCCTGCGGGGTTAAACGTGTTCGTCGCCGGATCACCATAAATTCTGTAGAGATCCGCTACGTCTGATGCCATTACCGGGCGAAGGCACAATCGAGTTGTTTCAATTCGCAAACAGACCTCCTGATATGTGTTGACGGGAATATGTCTTTCATTAATTGATGCTCTCTGATTAAAGCATATATGTGTTTTGACGTAATTCGACAGATCCGATTGTGTGCTGTCGTGGCGAAACGCACACGACGAATACCCTGGTGTGTTAACCAATGGGCACAGGTCAGCCTCACCAGACATCAGTATGCGATGGACAGAATACGGACAAAAAAAGACCCGCAGTACGCGGGCCTGTATAAATGCTGAAAAGGGTAATCAGAACGACCAGCGCAGGTTAGCGTTGACCGAATTAATGCGGGTGTCTTGACCGAGTTGCCCCTGATAACCGACATCCAGCGTCGCAGCGCGCGACAGCTGTACGCTGACGCCGATATCGCCCACCATCACGTCCTCATCAACGGCCTGGCCCTGGGTGATGAACGCGTCACTGCCGGCAAATGCCATCCGCGATGAGGTGTTTTTATCCCCGTAGGCGTGCTGCCAGCCCAACGAACCATACAGGTTAACGTTTTTCGGCAGCTCGGTGACGCCGCGCATCCCGAGCGTGGAGTAGAAGGTGTTCATCGTTTCATTACGCACGCTCAGCGCGGCGGCACCGCCATCTTCCCTGAAACTGTCGGTATGCAGTCGAATCCAGGACAGGTTGATAAACGGTTCAACATTCATCGCCGGCTGGCCAAAACGGTAGCCCGCCTCGGTAAACGCCAGCAGCGAGTTGGCGTCGTAATCTGACTTCAGGCGGTCCGAGAAACCACTGAAATCAACGTTGCGCTCGCCTTCAATCTTGTGCCAGGTGTAACCCAGTGCGCCGCGAAGTGAGAACGCATTCTGTTGCGCTGCGGCATACAGGCCAAGGTGATAGTTATCGGTATCCGTGGATGAATGGCGGCTATCAACGTCGTAATCACCACGGCTATAACCAAAGTACCCCCCGACACGTACGTTATGGTCAGCCAACTTGCGATCCGCGCCCAGCAGGAAGCCGGTGGTGTTGCCGTCCAGCTTGCCTGCGTTACCGTTGTCGCGCGTTCTGCTCCAGGAACTGAAGGTCTGGCCCCATACGCCGTTATTTGGTTGCTCCGGCTGTTGTACCAGCGACATCGCTAACGGCGGTATCGGCAGACTGTCATTATCGAACGCGCGCTGCATGCGCTGGTTCAGTACGTTGAACAGCTGAGTGCTGCCGGCGATCAGGTTAGACTGTACCGACGGGTAGACTTCACCTGACAGCTGGTCGAACGCCTCGCGCGCTTGCGGTGCGCTGAGTACCAGCAGAGAGTTATACAGCGCCAGGGAAGGGCCGTTTTGTGTCAGTGTGGAAAGCGCGCCGGCGGTATTCCACTGGTTGCTGGTGTTGGCTACCGTCTGGAAAATACCCGGCTTACCGCTTCCTGGATTTTCTCCACCTGGATTCTCGCCGCCTGGATTCTCACCGCCAGGGTTTTCACCACCCGGATTTTCACCCCCAGGGTTCTCGCCGCCCGGATTTTCACCCCCAGGGTTCTCGCCGCCCGGATTCTCACCACCCGGATTTTCACCCCCAGGATTCTCTCCGCCGGTCTCTTTCTGCGCGATGGTGAGATCGACAGCGTCGGTGCTCTGTTTCAGTGCCACGTCCAGGAAGGCGGATTTGGAGATGGCCCCGGCGAACTGGCCGTCAATTCCCCCGTCGGAGGTTAGAATGCGATAGCTTTGGCCCGTTTTGTAGCTGGTCTGCGGATCCAGCGCGGTAACCTGTACTTTAGCCTGATCGCTGATGGTCGTTTTGCCAGACACCAGTAACTGATCGCTGCGGCCGTCACCGGCGATATCAACGTCATAGAACGATTCACCCACAAAGTTCAGGTAGCGTTTCAGCGTCAGCGTGCCGATAGTGCCATCACCGGGCGAGATATGGCCGCCGGAGAGGATCTCTGTCTGGCCCAGCGTGCCGTTACCGCCCAGCGTGCCGCCGGCTTTGATCGACGCGGCGCTGCTGTAACCTTGTCCGTTACTGACCTCCGATCCCGCCGTCGCGTTGAGGATGAGCGTGCCGCCGTTCTCGGCGCTAAGCGTCTGCACATCAAAAATATCGTCTTCGGGTTGGGTGTTGATATTGCTGGCAATGATGACTTTTCCACCGCGCGCGGTCACGTTCGCCTTGAGTCCTGAAAGATCGCCGTTCAGCGTGGTCTGGCCGGAGGTATTGATCACTTCACCTTCGCCGCTCATCTTGTTGCTGAAAACGTAATTTCCGTCGGTATGGTTGAAATAGACATAGCTGCCGAATAACCCACCCCGAAGGCTGATTGCCGTCTTCGCATCAAGAGTGCCCGCGCCGCCCGCCGCGCCGAGCGTCGGCTCCGTTAAACCGGTGCCGGAGTCCATATTGCCGCGGCTGCCGATTATCAGCGCGCCCCGGTTCGAGCCAGAGCCCGTCATCCCCACTACCAGCTCATTACCGCCTGCGGAAAATGCACCGCCGTCCATGACCGACAGTACGCCATTGCCGTAATCGCCAACGCTAACGCTGCTGGCACTGGTAAAACGCGAGCCCTCGCCCGCGATAACCAGCTCGGCGGTTTTACGTGCGCCTGAGACGCCCGCCACCTGAATGTTTCCCACGTTAACCGCTCCGCCGTTGAGCACGTCCAGATCGCCATAAAGCGTGAGCGTACGGCCAACATTCCATTGCGAACCGGATCCCGTGACGGTGGCTTTCGGGCTCAGCTTGTCGGTTTCATCTGGGCCGGAACCATTGCCGATACGGGCATCGTAGGTGGTGTTGAGCGTCGCACCGTTTTCAATCGCCAGCGTGGAGCGGGCACCCAGGTCAGTGCCGACGCTGAGAAAATTACTGACGACGCGTGAACCGGCGCCAGTAGCGATAAGGTGGCTGTCGTAGCCACGGGTGGTACCGACCACGATCTCCTTCGCGCTGGCCAGCGCACCGTCTTCGACTCGCAGGGTGCCCAGGCCAAGATTCAGGCCACCACGCAGAATATACTGATCGTTAACCGCGTTCAGCTCAGCGTTTGGTCCGCGGACCGTGACCATGCTTTCATAAATTTGTCCGTTGAACAGTCGACCGATATTGATGTTATAGGCAGTGATTTTGCCATTATCGATCAGCAGGTTCCCGCGTTGGTTACGGCCGACGTAAACATCGCCGGTGTAACCTAAAGATTCGGTAACACGCGCGTCGCCGTCAAAAATGGCATCCGCTGCGCGAGCGAAATCGGCAGGGGAGAGCATCAACAGCGGTGCGGAAAATAGAGCGAGGTAAAGTCTGGAAAGCGGTGTCTTAACCGCTAAAGAATGCGATGTAGAGTTATTCACGGGCTATCTCCGTACTCATTAGCATGATGTCTGGAAAATCGTTTTTATATGAAACTCAAATGTGTCGGGAAATTTAAAAGGCGTTATTATTTGTACGCCTTTTGGTATTGAGGAAATTATTTATGCGTGACAACCGGCGTACAGGTCGGCGCGCTTAGCGTCGGCGCAGATCCTAAAATTCCAGGCATCATCATTGATGAGCAATCGAAAATTCGCCCTTTTTCTGTCGTGGCGCGATAAGAAAGTTTTTGGCCGCCCAACGCATCCGGCTGGGCACCATTCACGTTGGTCACCGTTATTTCGTCCGACGAGCCCAGCCCCAGCATTTTAGCGGTTTCCGCCTGCAGCAGTGGAATAGCCTGATCGGTTTTCAGGGTGGAACAACCGGCGAGCATCAACGTAACGGTTAAAGCGATTAGTGGTCTTTTCATAAATTATCCTTTATATCCAACCAGTTAAAATCACTGATTGTATTTATGTTTTCTATTACCCAAATCAGCGGGTAATATATTTCTCTTTCCTAATTGAAAAAACCCTCCTAAAGTAGGGTGGGTCGATAATAATTCATCTGTACTCTCAGATACGCGAAGGTGAAAGGAGATTCCTTTGGGGCAGAATTATGCGTTGGTTGTTGATGACCATCCATTGGTAGCAAGCGGCATCGCCAATTTTCTGATTACACATTGCCGGTTCAAACAGGCGTATGTCGTGACGAATGAAGAAGATTGCTACCGTCATATTAGGGAAAATGGCCCGCCACGTTTACTGGTAATCGATTTTTGGCTATCTTCCGGTACGGCGTTGAAATTACTCAAAGAAGTGAAACAGCTTTACCCTCAGGTGCGCCTCCTGGTCGTCAGTGGGGATGAAAATAACGATATCTGGCAGAAAGTGCATACGGCCGGAGGACACGGTTTCGTATTGAAAAGCGAACCTCCTGAATTATTCTCACGGGCCGTTTTTGCCCTGGCGGATAATCTGACATGGTTTCCTTGTGCAAACGAATGTGCCGTTAAGACGAATAATGAGCAGTTAAGTAAATTTAACTTAACGCCGCGGCAAATTGATGTTTTGAATATGATTATGCGCGGCCTGCCAAATAAAAGAATTGCCGCCCAGCTTTCTATTTCTGAGCCCACGGTAAAAGAACACATCAGCAATATTCTGAAAAAGATAGGCGTTAACAGTCGGGTGGAAGCCATCACGCTACTGCATGGCAAACGGGAGCCGTCGGAATGAGGTTTTTCCAGGGCTTACAGAACGATGGCATCTCTCCCCCCGCGCAAATTCGCCTGCTGAATAATACGTTTCTGCGGATGGTATTCAGCTTTAGCGCTGTGCCTTTTGTCGGCATTCCTTTCGCGATCTGGATCCATTTGCTGGGGGACGATCTGGGTCCAACCATTACCTGGATAATAATTTACCTGCTCTGTGCTGTGGCGATCCGAATAGTGCATCGGCGCTATCAGCAAGAGGTTAAAGAAAATGATGATGAGGCCGTCCTGCGCCGCTGGCTTCCGCGCATTAATAAGGTGGCCTTTTTTCACGGGCTGGGGATTTCATCACTCTATTTAATTACCCCGCAGACGCAGAATTTTGACTTTTTCCTGCTCCTTAATATCAGCATTGCCGCTATTGTCGCTGCCAATGCGACGCATCTGACGCCGGTCATCAGCACCTTCACACGGTTTTTCTTTGCCTCCTGGGGAGTTCTGACTCTCGGTATCATCCTGCGACTGAATGACCTGATGTTCATCGTGCTGATGCTGAATCTGCTGTACGGCTTCGCAATCTACCGCCATGCGTTAACGTCCCACGCGTTCTTTATCCAGCAAGCACTGCTGGAAGAGCAAAGCTCACGCCTGGCGGAGCAGTTCCGGCAGGCCAAAGAAGAAGCGGAACAGGCGTTGCTCGATAAAAATCAGTTCCTGACGACCGCCAGCCACGATCTGCGCCAGCCAGTGCATGCCATGGGCTTTTTGATCGAAGCCATTATCCACAGAAACCAGGACGACAGCCTGATGCCGCAGCTGCTTGACCTGCAACAGAGCGTTCGTTCGGTGCACTTGATGTTCAATTCCCTGCTCGATCTCAGCAAAATTGAATCTGGCAATGTGATGACCGCCCCTACACGCGTGGACATCGGCACGCTTCTCGACTCGGTGATCACCCTGTTTCGCGAAGAGGCCAACAGTCGCGCACTGCGGCTGCGAACCTGGCGGCCCAAACGTCGCCTCTTCGTGATGGGGGACCCGCTGCTGGTGCGTCAGTCCTTGATTAACCTGATACAAAATGCCCTTCGCTATACGCAACAGGGCGGTGTGCTGGTTGCGATCCGTCCGCGCGGTGTCGAGTGTCTGGTGGAAGTATGGGACACCGGGGTCGGGATCGCCGACGACGAAAAAAGCAAAATCTTCTCGCCTTACTACCGCCCCGAGCTGGCATGGAAGATCGACAGCGCAGGGCACGGGCTGGGCCTGGCGGTGGTTGCCCGCTGTGCCAAGCTGATGAACGTGAAGTATGGAATGCACTCCATTGAAGGCAAAGGTTCACGCTTCTGGATGCGCTTTGCGCAATACACGGGTGACGTGAAAGCGGTGGATCCACTGCCCGCCGGTGACAACATCGCTACACCGGTACGCTATGCGCCACTGCATGGCTCCTGCCTGATCGTTGACGACGATCCGCTGGTGACGTCCGCCTGGGAAAGCCTGATGAGCCTCTGGGGGATTAACGTGCGCTGCGCGGCCTCGGCCGAAGACGCTTTTGCCATCATTGACGACGGTTTCACGCCATTTGCTGTACTGTGCGACCAGCGCCTGCGATCCGGCGAAAGCGGGTTCGACATCCTGAAAGCACTTTTCGAACGTCTGCCCGACATGAGCGGCGCGATGGTCAGCGGGGAGTTTAACTCGCCGGTTTTGCTGGAAGCGGAGCAGGAAGGCTACCTGGTGTTGCGTAAGCCGCTGGAGCCAGCCAAACTGCATGCGCTACTGACACAGTGGTCTGCGGGCTCGGGCTAAAACGAAAGTACAATTTGACTGCAACACAATTCTGGAAATGCTATACTGTATATAAATACAGTATGAGAGGTGCATAATGGCTGTTGAAACAAAATACGTTGTCGTACGAAAAGGTGAAGAGAAAATGACATTTGCCAGTAAAAAAGAGGCTGACGCTCACGACAAACTGCTCGACATGGCAGAAGCGTTCACCGACTGGCTGTTGCAAAGCGGCATGCAGATGGATGAAACGCAGGCTGAAAATCTTGGGCTGTATCTCGCCGAGCAGAAAGAGGCCGTGCAGCATATTCTGCGTACCAGCAAGCTTCCCGATCTCAATGCCGCCACTGCCACAGATAACCCAGAGCCAGATGCGGCTGGCAGTAAGAAAATCAGAGCCGTTAAAGCTGCCTGATCGCCAGAGTGCATCATTGATTCTGATGCCCCGAGTCAGGGGGGCATCAGGGCGTGTTGAGTGCCGCCCCGTTATCTGACAGGGGCGGAACGAAAACATATTATTGAGAGTTCAGCGCGAGAAGTCGTCGGGAAGCACTCATCCCATCACGATCAGAAGCTGTACGTCACTTTCAAACTTCCCGTGGGCGACGTTTTTCGTTGAACAATGGGGCTATTGCCTGCATCTCCCGTCAACTGCGTAACGCCTGTTGCGACAGCTACGCTCCAGTCCGGGGTGAGCTTGTGGGTCCAGTCCACATTCAGCGAGTAAGCATAAATACCGGATCCAGCATCATGTCGGGAAAACCCCGATGCTGCTGACTGTGCGGCATTCACCCCGTAGTATGTCTGCATGTATTTGCTGGATCCCCAACTGGTGGTCAGCGCCAGCGTCAGCGAATTTTTCGGTGATGTATAAAGCGGGCTGATAATCCCGAAATGCAGGGCCTCACCGTTGTTTCTTTCAGAAACCGGCACTTCAGCCTGCAATTGCACACTCAGCCAGTCGGTCACCTTATACCCCAGTCCGGGCACAATGATGGCCGATCCTTTGACATCACCCATACCCCGCAAGTCGTCACTGCCGGAGCTTATTGAATCGCTGTTCACGTCACGATCCTTGCGACCAGCGCGGTAGCTCAGCGCAGCGTTGTACTCCAGTTTACCGACACTGTTACCGTAACCGATACCCCGCGTGGTGCTGATAAAGACGCCATTTGCCATGGAGTAATCAAGCACTAATGCTGTAGTGGCGCGGTTTTTATCCGAACCAGAATAGCGAGGCGTAATATCCACACCTCCCCCCAGGGTCAACACGTTACCCTGGTTCTGTTCTGCCGCCAGTGTCGGGGTGGTCAGAAACGCCAGAACGACTCCCGGCACTATTTTTTTCAGGCTGCGAGGCGGGAGCAAAGGAGGAAACTGATGACGCAGTGCGATGTTTCTCATTAAAGAAGTCCTTGTGGATTCAAATGATGACGATACAAGCGGTTATTCACGCCAGTTTTCTCAGTTTGAATACGCACCCTAAGGTTCTTATGAGCCGAAAATGAAGAAACGCTGAAGCAAGTACCGCTGCAGTAAACCTGATAGATTTATCGAAACCGTTTTTTTCTTAAGACGTTCTTCATTCACTGTTGATACCGTTACCAATGTGAAAATTCTACTAATCGAAGACGACCTGGATCTGGGCAATGGCGTGCGGATCGCCCTTGCAGATCAAGGATTTGATGTCATATGGGTTCGCCGCAAAGAGGATGCGCTGCATCAGCTTGATGCCTGCGTGCCAGAACTGATATTGCTCGACCTGGGACTGCCCGATGGCGATGGCATGGGCCTGATGACCTGCTTGCGGCAGCAGTTCAAAGGGATCCCTGTCATCATCCTGACTGCTCGAGGCACGCTACAGGATCGCCTGTGTGGGCTGGATGCCGGTGCAGACGATTACCTTGTTAAACCTTTTATTCTCGCCGAGTTGTTGGCCAGGGTAAGAGCGCTTGCGCGACGCAGTTACGGTTTTCAGAATGAGGCGATAGAAATCAGAGGGTTATCTCTGCATGTGCCAACGCGTCGCGTGACGGTGAGTGCCCGTCACGTGGAGTTGACGGCAAGTGAATACGCGCTGCTTGAAACGTTAATGTTGCGCGCTGACCGCGTGCTTACACGACGTTTTCTGGAAGAAAGAATCTTCGGCACCAAAGAAAATCTGAGTAATGCTCTCGACGTGCATATGGGGAATTTGCGTCGAAAAATCGGGGACGGTTATGTGCGAACGGTGAGAGGGGTGGGGTATGTCATTGATACTGTCCCGATCTACAAAGGTGGTGATTGATGCGAAATATCTGGCGCACCCTGAGACTCCCCACGCTCGTACGGCGAATCATCATCGCCCAGATGCTGCTGCTGACCTTGCTGTGGTGTCTTTTTTTGACTTTTGTTTTGTGGGAGGACTTGCGTAGTCCCCCGATATTAACGGGCAGTAAGACCTACGAAACCCTTTTTACGCTGGTGGACAGTATGGACGATCGCCCCCAGGAACGCACCGATGTGCTGAACACGTTCAGTAAGGCGTTGCGGGAAGGATATGGCGGAGGTGAAGATCCCGAACTGTCAATCAGCCTCATTATTCGCAAACATAACGAGATAATTTATTCATCTGATGGCGCACCAACAGGGGTCGTAAACAGCCAACTGGGGGAATTACAGCGCATTGAGAGTGAGGGGCGCACCTGGACCAGCCGTACGCTAAAATCCGGGAACTCCGATGTGGAGGTGACACTTGTGACGCCTGCCGGAGGATGGAACTTCTTTATCTACCTGAACTCGCGTGGCTATTACATATTGCCGCTACTGGTATGCATTCCTTTTCTTTTATTTCCCGCGTGGCTGTCAATTCGTATTGCAATGCGACCCTGGAGCAAGGTCGTAAATGAAATATCCTTGCGAACGCCAGACGATCTCTCTCCATTAAAAGCCATGCCAAAACACAGGGAGCTTCGTCAAATGGTGGACGCGATAAACGTGTTTCTTGCCAGGGTGCGCGAAAGCGCGGAAAGGGAACGGATTTTCATTGCTGATGCCGCTCACGAGCTGCGTACTCCTCTGGCTGCAATGCGAATCAACGTGGAGGCGCTGCAGTCGTATGTAAGCAATGAGACTCAACAGGAATTACTGGCGGGGATTGTTCGCAGCAACAGCCGGGCCGCCCGACTCGTCAATCAATTGTTGCTGATGATGCACAGTGAAGCACGTATTGATGCCGTTATGCAGCCAGTGCCGCTGACGACGCTCATTCAGGAGCGAATGGCTGCACTGGAACCGCTGGCTACGGAGCGCAGGATAGAGCTTGAATTCGTCTCTGATGATGAAGTCTGGATCACAGGCATCAGGGAGCGCCTGATGTCGCTGATTGACAATTTGATTGAGAACGCAGTCAAGTACAGCCCTGAGGGGGGACGGGTTGAAGTAGAGATACGATCGCGGGATAAAGCCACGCAGCTTCGTGTCTCAGATGCCGGGCCCGGTATTCGGCCTGAATTGAGGGAGCGTGTGTTCGACCGATTTTTTCGCGACCCCAACCAGATGCAAAGCGGGAGTGGACTGGGGCTAGCAATCGTCAACGCGGTTGCGCAGCAACACAACAGCAGCGTAGGCCTGTGTACGTCTGCAGAAGGCGGGCTGCTGGTCACTGTCGATTTCCCAACTCCGATAGCCGAAAATGCGTAGCAGAGGCCAGAAGCAAACATCTAAGAAAAACGTCTTGGCGTTTGATTCGCAGAGAATAGGGGGACTCTGTTTGCATCAACGTTATTTTAAAGGCCTGTTTTATCGAGCCATCTGGACACACGCTGGGCCAGTTCATCCGGTTTTTCCAGAGGAATAAGGTGTCCACAACCGCCAACATAATCCACACAGGTTCCGGTTAGCCTGGCGAGTTCTTCTGCCTCCTCCGTTGAACGCAGCCGATCATGTTTCGCTGCAATAACGTAGGTCGGGCATGAAATGGGTTTTAATGTTATTCGCTCGCGGTTTAGCCCTGACTGGACTCTGAATACATCGGCTCCCAGCCTTTTTCCCATATTACGGATTTTCTCAATAATGGCCGTATTACTGGCGAGATCAGCATGAAGTGATTTTCTAATGGCCGTTGTGCTCAGCCCACTAAATTCTCTGGAGGAATTGATATTCGCTGCAGCAACACGGGTATTTATCTCTTCTGCCGAATCCTCTCTGAGAGATGTGGCAATGAGGATCATCGCCGCTGTCCGTTCCGGAAAAGCCTCATAAATAGCTCTGGCAACATAACCACCTAGCGAAAAGCCGGCCAGCACAAAACGCTCCGGTAGTTTCTGGACTATATTAGCGGCAATATCCTGGATTGTGGTTCCCTGGCCCAGGCTCGCAGGTATAAAGAGCCTGCGCTCGGGAAATGCGGTGATAAAATCGTCCCACAATGTTTCATCAAGCATAAATCCCGGGATAAGTACCACAGGAAGGTTCTCTGCATTCATCGGCAAGTCTCATTTCCTGGACGCAGTGCCATTGCCAGGGTTTCTGAATCTGTAAACATAGCCTATTGCAGTTGATGAAGACATTGTCGTCTCATCGAGCTCTGCCGTTTGTTCGTAGCAGACCTTGCGGCGCTTAAGTCGATCCGGTTCGTGCCTGGGGTGATTTGGGGACTCACGGCGGCACTATTTTTTAGCCACAATCCGCATTTCCACCAGCGCATTTTCTGGAATGAACGCTGATACGCCTATGGCAGTCCACGCCGGGTAGGGTGCCTTAACATATTCATCTTTCACCTTAGAAAAAACGTCTATATGTTTTTTAAGATCAATATGAAAAGTGGTTATCTCAAGAATATTTTCATACCCTAAGCCTGCGGCTTTCAAATAAACACCAAGCTTATAAAACGCATCATGGAATTGTTCTTCCGGATGCTGACTTATCGGTTTGTCCTTCCGTGCCGCGGTAACACCAGAGAGATACACCGTGCCATCTGCTTCGATGACAGGCGAGAAGTGCCAGTCATCGAAATAATGTTGGAATTCTTCAGGGACTATCGATTTTTTCATGATTTTTTCTCAGGTTGACGCATGAGTACCTGCTGCGGGTAAACGGCACGCTGGGGAGGAACATGAGCAAGGATGTCCACGCCTCAGCCAGTTGATTGTCTGTTACGTTACTTGATAGACGCGCCGCTCGCAGCAGAAAATAAACCGGAGGCCTGCCGGGTAAGCCGGATGCTTAGCGCGGCACCCGTGGCCAGGCATATCGCCATCGCCAGAAGGGCGACGATAAAGGCATGCGTAATATTTGCACCGCTTCTGCCGGTGTCCAGCATGCTGTAAAAAATGCCACCGATGACGGCGACGCTCAGTGCAGTGCTGATTTGGAGTGTCGAGCTGGTTACTCCGGCAATCATGCCTGAAAACGCCGGTGCAACGCGGCCTGTCACCATCCGGACCAGCGTCGGCATCGCCAGTCCCTGGCCGAGGCCGGTGATAAAAAGCAATACAGCGAGCGGCAGCATGGCCGGTGCGCTACCCGTCATGGTATGGGCAATCAACCCTGCCAGGCCTGTTAACCCCAACGTCTCGCATCCCATCCCGATTGCGCTCAGGTAATTGCCGACAAAACGCCTCAGATAAGGTGTTAGCAACGGACCGATCAGAAAACCCACGCCAAAAGGCAGAAAAAGCAGGCCCGCAGTCAGGGCGTTTAACTGCAACGCATCTTGTAGATAAACGGAGAACAAAAGAAAGAAGGCCCCGATAGAATAAAACAGCAAAACGATCGCCAGCCCCTGGCCCAGCCCCGGCGCGCGTAATACGACCGGATCAAGCAGAGGCGAACCGCCGTTCTGGCTAAGGCGACGCTCATAACGCCATAACAGCGACGCCAGCAGCGGGACAGCCAGAAATGATAGCCATGTCCACCAGGGCCATCCCGCTTCACGGCCTTCAATTAATGGCACAATCAGCGCACTCAACGTGGCGGTCGCCAGTAACATGCCGACCGGGTCCAGTCGTTGTGCGGATGGCGCACGCGTCTCTTTCAGCAGTGGCAACCCGAAGAGAATGACCAGCAGCGCCACCGGCAAGTTAACGAGGAAAATAGCCCGCCATCCCAGGTGAAACAGATCCGCTGAGATCAGGATACCGCCCACTACCTGCCCGATAACCGAGGCCAGGCCAAATACAGCGCCATAGATACTCAACGCGAACGGTTTTTCCGCTTCCGGAAAAATGGCCTGTACGGAAGCCAGTGCCTGAGGCGCCATAATCGCGGCCGTAGCACCCTGTAACACGCGTCCACTAATCAGTACCCATGGTGACCAGGCTAAACCGCACAGCAGCGATGCCGCCGCAAAACCGATAAGCCCTATAAAAAACATCTTCCCACGACCATAAATATCACCCAGACGGCCGCCGGTAATTAAGGTTACGGCATACACGGCTGCATAGGACGAAATGACCAGCTGTTCAGCAGAGGAAGAAGCGCTCAGCTCGTCCTGAATAGCAGGCAGCGCAACATTGACGATAAAAAAATCGAGCGGGGGCAAAAATGCACCAACCAGCAGGATGACAAACATTGCCCAGCGACGCGGCTCGGCTTGCGGGAGGATAGGGGGCGACATGGAACACTCCACAGGTAACGGTTATGTGCAGAGATTGAGAGGCAGGGCGTTAGCGCATGCCACCAGAGGCAAGAATCACCTCACCGGTGATCCATCCCGCATCGTCTGATGCGAGAAATGAGACGATCGGCGCAACATCCTGCACCTGACCGATGCGGCCGAGTGGGGTCTGCTTTTCATTCCATGTCTGGAAGTCCGAGTTCATCGCGCCTGCACTATGACTGCCTTCCGTTTCGATAAGGCCAGGGTTGACCGCGTTGACGCGAATTCCCCGGGGGCCGAGTTCTCGTGACAGTACCCCGGTAATAGCATCGATCGCCCCTTTGGTGCCGCTGTAGATGGCACTCTCGGCGATAAAGACGCGGGTGACGAACGAACTGATGTTAATGATGCTGCTGCCTTTATTCAGATGCGGCGCAGCAGCGCCGGACATTAACAGCGGGCCCAGAACATTGATGTCGAATTGTCTGCGGTAGAGTGCCTCTGTGCTCTCTTCAATGCGGGCGAACTCATAAATGCCGGCGTTGTTCACCACAATGTCCAGCCGCCCGAAAATGTCGATGGCCGCGTTAACCAGCGCCTCAACCTCAGCCTGGCGGGTGACATCCGCCGCGACCGCTACCGCCTGCCCGCCGGCAGCCTGTATATCGGCAACGACGTTATCAGCACTACTTTTGCCTGACGCGTAATTGACAATGACCTTCGCGCCGTCAGCCGCCAGTTGACGGGCAATCCCAGCTCCGATGCCTTTGGAACCACCGGTTACAATCGCCACTTTGTCTTTTAATTTGTATATGTCATTCATTTCCTGACTGGGGGGTGAGGACGCTATAGTGATATCGACAAAGTTGTTTTGGAACTGCCACTTTTGTATATTCAATGTTCATTTTTGTACGGTGAGACACTGGCATGGAATGGGGCGACGTCCGGGTATTTCTTGCAGTTATGCGTAAGGGCTCTTTCGGCGAGGCGGCACGAAGCCTGGGTGTGAGCCATCCGACGATTGGTCGCCGGATAAAGGCGCTTGAGGAAGAGGCGCAGCAAGCGCTATTTCGCCGGACACAGGAGGGTCTGGTTCTGACCGACGCCGGCGACAGGGTGCTGAAGCTGGCAGAAGCGATGGAAAACTCCGCGCTGGCGATGGAGCGGCGTCTCGCCGGTAATCACGAACGTCTTGAAGGGATATTGCGCATCTCTTCAGCAGAGTGGTTTGCCAACTATGTACTCGCACCGGTCCTGGAGGAACTGACGCGCCGCCATCCGGCGATTGTGCCGGAGCTTATCGCAAGCTACCGCTTACTTAACCTGTCGCGGCGTGATGCCGACATTGCGTTTCGCATCGTTCCCTTTACCGAACCGGATATTGTCCAGCGCCGCCTGGTGCGCATCCCCTATGCGCTATATGGAACGCCGGAAATCGCCGATATCGCCCGACACGATCCGGCCGCAGTGGGGCTTATTCTGATGAACACGGCACAATCCCACTTCTCTGACGTCGCCTGGCTGCTCGACAGGTTCCCCCAGTCACGACGTGTGTTCACCAGTACCAGCCGGGCCGTACAGGCACAGATGTGCCAGCGTGGAATGGGCATCGCCGTGTTACCGCGCCCGCTTGGTGATGCCATCACCGGCTTAGCGGCTATCAGCATGCCGGAGCCACCGCCGTCCAAAGATATATGGGTAGGGTATCACTCTGACCTCCGGCATATGGATCGCCTGCGGGTTATGCTGGATATCGCCGATGCGATGCTTGCCGATCCCGCGGCGCCGTCAACGTGAGCGACGGTTTACGCAGCCATTAAGCGTTCACCTCAAAGCGTTCCCGGTAGAGAGAAACCAGCCAGTCTACAAAAATCCGGACACGGGGAGACAGCTGTCGGTGCTGCGGATAGATAGCCGAAAGTTGCATGGACGGGCTTTTCCAGTCGCTTAACACTTCCTGTAGCAGGCCATCCCGAAGGGCATCGTCCACATGATAACGTGGAAGCTGAACCAGCCCACATCCACGCAACGCGCAAATAACGTAATTTTCTGCGTCATTCACTGTCATCCAGCCTTTGGTCGGATAGCTTTTCTCTTTACCGTTAACAATGAGTTCCAGAGGATAGTTCTTACCCCGGCTGGTGGAAAAGAAATTGACGCTCTGGTGAGAAAGCAGATCGTCAGGGGTCATCGGTCGGCCGTGCTTACGAAGATAGTCCGGACTGGCGCAGATAACCTGAGGCATCTGGGCTAAAGGCCGGGCAATTAATGATGAATCAAAGAGCTTGCCCGCGCGTACGGCGCAGTCAACGCCTTCCCGAATCAGATCGACCAGACGATCCCCACTGCTGATAACCAGCCTGATGGCGGGATAGCGGGCGTGAAACTCGTCAATACGGGGCAGTACAATGCGGGTCGCATGGGCCCCGTGAAGATTCACGCGCAAAATCCCCTGTGGTCTTACGCCGGAATGACGCAGGGAAGACTCCGCATCGTCCAGTTCAGAAAGAATATGCACGCAGCGTTCATAAAATGCCTCGCCATCCAGCGAAGCCCGCACGTGTCTGGTCGTCCGCTCCAGCAGACGACACTCCAGGTTTTTCTCCAGGCTTTTTATTGCATTGCTGGCCGTCGCTCTGGGGATCCCTAGCTGGTCCGCGGCCTGACTGAAGCTTTGAAGCTCTACAATGCGGGTGAAGAGCAGCATGGTATCAAATTTATCCATCACGGATCCTGAAGGCGATTATTAACGATAATGGAATTATGTTATCAAATATCACCCATTTATCTCTCCCGCTAAAACATTAATATCTTCATTCAGACCCCCTTTCACTGAAACCGGAGAGAACGATGGACAAAGTCAATAAAACTGCCCTTGTTACGGGCGGTTCCCGTGGTATCGGCCGCGCCATTGCTGAGCGTCTCGCGCGGGACGGTTTTACCACTATCGTGAATTACGCAGGTAATGCCGAGGCGGCAGAGCAAACCGTGCAGAGCATCGTCGCTAAAGGTGGCCGTGCGACGGCGATTCAGGCTGATGTTGCCAGCGAAGCGGATGTCAGCCACTTGTTCCAGCAAGCGAAAGCGGTTACCGGCAGACTGGATGTGGTGGCGCACAGCGCGGGGATCATGCCAATGGCGAAGATTACCCCTGCCGGTCTTCACGATTTTGATCGTGTCATTCATACCAACCTGCGTGGCGCATTTCTGGTGCTGGCAAATGCTGCTGAAACCGTGAGTGAAGGCGGCAGAATCATTGCCCTTTCGACGAGCGTGATCGCCAAATCCTTCCCGGCTTATGGTCCCTATATCGCCTCAAAAGCAGGCGTGGAAGGGCTTGTACACGTGCTGGCAAACGAACTGCGGGGCAGAAATATCACCGTTAATGCCGTTGCTCCGGGCCCCACCGGGACTGAGCTCTTCTTTAACGGTAAGAGCGAAGAGCAGGTTGCGGCCGTTGCAAAACTGGCCCCGCTCGAGCGCATCGGTACCCCAGAAGAGATCGCCAGCGCAGTAGCGATGATCGCCGGTCCGGACGGGAGCTGGATCAACTCGCAGGTTATTCGTGTAAACGGTGGCTTCGCCTAATCCCCCCGACAGGCGGATGCATACGCTTCCGGGGTAAATGAGCGATGAGGCCTGCACGGTCATGCCGCGCAGGCAATAGTCAATATCGTCAATACACCTGCGGGAAACGTCCCTTCCGGGTTGATATTGATCCGACTGATGAGAGTGCGGCGGTGGTCAATGCCATTGCCGAGCGCATCCGCCAGCAATTTTTACAGCTGGCCTGCCGATAAGATATTTGGATTTAAAGAGTATGAAGAAAATGACCTCCCAGAACTTTTCCTGGGATGATTTGAAAACTGTTATGGCTATAGGTGAGCACGGTAATCTGTCACGCGCCGCAGATGCTCTGGGCATCAATCATTCCACCTTGTTTCGTCGGTTGGGGGCCATTGAGACGTCGCTGGCATTAGCCCTCTTTCTGCGTCGCCGTACCCACTACGTTCCGACAAAAGCCGGAACCGCGCTGATCGCCCTGGGACACCGCATTGAAGAGGATATCCACTATGTTCTACAGAACATTGAAGAGGATGAATGCGGTTTTTCGGGGGAGATAAGGGTCACCACGTCGGATGCCCTTTTGCAGGATTACCTTAACCCGCTGATCGCGTCATTTAGCCGAATAAATCCCCACATTACCTTTCAGGTCTCGACAGGAAATGAATCCGTCAATTTGTTCGATGGCGGGGCGGATATCGCGTTTCGAGCCACCAGAGACATTCCGGAGCATCTTTCCGGCCGCAAGGTGGGATCGGCGTTCTGGGCAGTGTATGGTTTACGTGAACAATGGGAAAAAAAGCAAGTCAATGCTATGGCGCTCACGGAGCATCGCTGGGTCTCCTTCCATTACGCAATGTCTAAGTTAAACGCCTTTCTGTGGATTGAAAAAAATATTCCCGAGAAAAATATCACCTTTCGCGGCGACTCCGTTCTCAGTGTTGCGTCGGCTATCTCAAGCGGGATTGGGATCGGTTTGTTACCCTGCATGCATGGCAATCAGATAGATAAACTGGCTCAGATTAGCCCCATCGTGGAGGGACTGGGTGAAGACATTTGGCTGCTCGCGCATCCTGATGTAAGGAAATCAGCAAAAATAAGGGAATTTATGAATCACTGTTCCCACTATTTAGCAGAGAACAGAAAGAGAATATTCGGACAAACATGTTAATTCCTTTTTTCATATAAAATTCATTAATATTTCACAGCGTTCATTTTTGCAATAAGCCCTTTGCAAAAATGAACGGACAAAAGAATATTTCGTTTTGTATAGTTTTCCCGAGTTCACGAATCAGGTCCTTAATACACTGATAAATTTAAACAAACATCGCGGAAATTATTATGACGATTAAAGCAACACCTGCAGCGGCCAGAAATCTGTTAAGCCCGGAAAACCATGCGCTGATCCTGCTGGATCACCAGAGCCAGATGGCGTTCAATGTGAAAAATATTGATATCGGCCTGCTGAGACAAAATACCGCAGTCCTCGCGGAAACAGGTAAGGGGTTTAATATTCCGACCCTTGTTTCGACGATTTCACGCCATGATTTTGCGGGCCCGGTATTTCCTGAAGTTTCAGCGGTATTCCCGGATGACGCGTCGTACGTTAACCGATCCACCTCAAACGCATGGGAAGATGGTAATTTTGTTGATGCCGTCAACAAACTGGAGCGCGACCGCCTGGTGTTTGCAGGTCTGTGGACCTCGGTCTGTCTGAATGGTCCGGTTCAGTCTGCCATTGAGCAAGGTTTTGACGTCTATATCGTCACAGACGCCAGCGGTGACATGAGTGCAGAAGCTCACGAACGCGCTGTGCAACGCATGATTCAGGCTGGCGCAAAGCCGATTACTGCCCTGACTTACCTGCTTGAACTGCAACGTGACTGGGCACGTCATGAAACCTACGAACTGACCACTTCGATCAGCCAGAAACATGGCGGAGCGTTCGGTATTGGCATCCAGTATTGTGCAGATATGGTTCACGCCTAAGATAACTCGCCATACGATTTTTTTTGCTGGGGGAGTGGAATGACCGTATGGCCGGTATGCGGGCAGGATGCAGTATTCCTGCCCGCATGTTTTTTCTGAGTTCTGTTCATCTTTCTTCGTTCCCCCTCGCTCGCCGTTTCGGCAGCCTGTCTTACCCCGAATTCTTTTGAAAACCATTCCGAACAAACATGGCATCCAGCATTGAGTAAAAAATGAGTGATGAAATTGACACTAAACCTACCAACTGGTAGGTTGGTTTTTGTTCGCTTTCCAGCCAACCGGATCCGGGCCTGAGAACGTTATTTTTTTACCTATGCGATAAGTGAGATCGGTAATGGAGAAAAAGCATGAGTTAGCGGCAGGGCCATCCATTCAGGGAGATGGCATTGCGGAAACAACGACAGCGATCGAGGTTTTTTCCGGCCCTGGCATGAGTATCAACCTGCGTTTTTGCCTGATGAAAGAGGTTGCAGCGTATAAGGCGCAGCAGGGTCAGGCAATTGCCGACCCTGAACAGGAACGGGACGTGCTTGAAAGAGCCTTTGCTGTCGCCCACGCGTCAGGGCTGGAAAGAGAGAGCGTCAGGTCTTTCATTCAACTGCAGATGGACATTGCGAAGGCTATCCAGCATTTCCATTGTGCCGACTGGCTCATGGAAGAAGACACACCGAGGACACCGATGCCGCTCTCTGCGGTGAGAGCAAAAATTGCCCATGCCGATGAATCAACGCTTCGCAGTATCGCCCGGAAATTAAAAACGGAGGGCGGCTTTTCCGGAGCTGATAAAGCGGCATTCATGCGAGAAATTCAGCATGAAAAAATACGTGACAGAGATAAAGAGCGGCTCTGGGCTACAGTTAAAAAAATCCTGCTTCATTCATCCTGTGGCGCGTCTTAATGGGCGAGTTATCACGCCAGCAGCGAAAGACGTGCTTAATGTTTTCAGGAATACGTTCTCGCGTATTTGACTGTGTATTCACTGTGTGAGCAAAAATATGACGAACACTTCACTTTCCACCGGCCAAAAAATAGTCCGCCTGTGCCTGGTCGCGATTATTCCCCTTGTCTTGATAGCGCTGTTTCTCTGGTCAGGCGGCTGGCTGACGCCGAATCGCCTGACGTCTGACAAACTGGTTTCGGTATTGCAGAAATCGGGTGGGGAACATCCCGGTTTTCGCCGCAATCACGCGAAGGGCGTGTGCGTGGTGGGGGATTTTATCTCTAACGGCCAGGTCAGCTCGTTATCGCGAGCAGCGCTGTTTGCCCCTGGCGAAACGCCGGTTACGGGGCGTTTCGCCATCGCAGGGGGTAACCCAAAAGCGCCGGATTATGCCGTTCCCGTGCGCAGCATGGCGCTGCAATTCAGGCAGAGCAACGGCGAGCAGTGGCGAACAGGCATGAACGCGATGCCACGCTTTCCGGTCTCTACCGTTGAAGACTTCTATGCGCTGCAAAACCTGACTCTGCCCGATCCGGCAACCGGTAAACCCAACCCCGATAAGCTTAAGGCGTTTGTGATCGCGCATCCTCAGATGCAACCTTACCTCGCCTGGGCAAAGCAGTATGTACCTTCATCCAGTTGGGCAAGCGATCGCTTTAATAGCCTGAATGCATTTCGCTTTATAGATAAAGCGGGTAAAGAGCATCTGGTCCGCTGGAGTATGGTGCCGCATATTGGCTCTCAGCCGATGAGCGAGGCGGATAAAAATGATAAAGATTTTCTGCAGCACGATCTTGAAGAGCGCCTGAAGCAAGGGCCGCTGAAATGGGATCTGATGATTACCGTCGCTAAACCGGGCGATCCGGGCAACGATGCAAGCCAGGTCTGGCCTGAAGATCGGCAAACCATCAATGCCGGCATCCTCGTGCTGACGCGTGCAACACCGCAGCAAAACGGTCCGTGCAATGACATCAACTACGATCCGCTGATTTTGCCCGATGGCATTGCCCCTTCGGACGATCCTTTACTGAATGCGCGCTCGGCGGCCTATGCCAAATCCTACAATGCGCGTACCCGTGAACAGTCCCAACAGTCAGGAGCTGGCTTATGAAACAGGTTGCTTATTTCCATCCGGCGTTGCGCATTCTGCACTGGTTCATGGCAGCGGCTATCGTGGCAATGCTGTTTATCGGCATTGCGATGGTTTCAACCATTTCGTCGAAGCATGCCCTGCTGGTGGCGATCCACAAACCGCTGGGGCTGATGATTCTGGTTCTGGTGGTGGTCAGGCTATGGCTGAGGTTTTATACCTCCGTCCCTTCGCTACCGGCTTCCATACCGGCCTGGCAGCGCCTGATAGCGCATCTCTCACACTGGGCGTTATACCTCATGATGTTCCTTCAGCCCCTGATTGGCTGGGCGATGCAGTCAGCGGCGGGGTACCCCATCACCCTCGGGGGCGGGGTTGTTTTGCCACCCATTGTTCCGGTGAATAACGACTGGTTTGCCATTCTGCGCCCTTTGCACTCTCTGGTTGCGCTGATGCTATTTGCTACCGTGATGCTGCATTTGGCGGCCGCGCTTTTTCATGCGTTAGTGCTGCGTGATGGCGTCTTTGACAGTATGGCGGGGACCGGCAGACGGCGGCAGTAAAGGCGGCCTGTCGGTAGGTTTTCGCTCTGCTCTCTGATATCTTATTGATCTGTATACTGGCAATGGGTTACGGCTATGTCCACCGAACGTTCACAGAAAGCAAACGACATTATATTTTTCACCCGACAATTGCTTACCACCGGTGGCTACCGAAGCTTCAGTTTTGCCGACCTTTCTGAAAAGGTGAATATTCGCAAGGCGAGTATTCACCACCATTTTTCAAGCAAGGCGGAGCTGGTAAGGGTCGTCGTGAGCGAGTATCGCCAGGAGGCCCGCGCCGGAATGCAGGCATTAAGCCGTCAGCTAAATAATCCGGTTGCCGAACTTCAGGCCTATGCCGATTATTGGGCCAAATGCATCCAGGACGGTTCTGCGCCATTTTGTATCTGCGCGATGCTTGCCGCCGAACTGCCGACGTTGCCGCCCGAAGTCGCTTTGGAAGTGACGGGACATTTCGCCGATCTCTCTGGCTGGCTGACGGAGTTGCTTCAGAGAGGAGAAAAGGAAAAATGCTTTACTGTCCGGTCAACCCACGCCAGCGAGGCGGGGCAGTTAATGGCAACGGTACATGGTGCCATGTTAGCCGCACGCGCGTTTAACGACGCGAAAGTATTTCAGCAAATCGTCCAGCCGATGATCGACAATATTCTTGTGTCGGATTGATCGCTCGATAGCACGACATTGCCCTTTTAACCTGCTTATAAGGGCGCAGTGTGCACCTCTCCTGAGGATATTCCGTACCAATAATTGACCACTCCGCACAAATTCTGACCGTTTAAGACGCAACGGGGGATTAGAAACGACAATTTTTTCAAATTCCGCCTTCGTCCAATTTTAATAACCTGCTCTGTCTCATATTATCATGGTGTAAAAGGGAGACAGGGACACGTCTGAAGGCTAATCTTTGTTAATGACGATACGGCAAGCAACAACGTCGGGATGGCTGTCATGGACCGTTAAACGAGAGTATAACGGGACCGTTTCGTCCTGGAGTCTTATCTGGTTGGCTGGTAACAATTTGTGTCAGAATAGACGACAAGACATACCTATTTCCTTATTGGAGTCATCGCGCATGAGAATGGCAATCACCCTACTTTTCTTGATTATTTCGACCTGTTCCTGGGGGAAGGAACTCCCTAAGCTTGAAGGGAAACCCGTGTTAACCATCTCCGGGAAAATCGAGAACAGTAATCAAAATGGCGCTGCAGTCTTTGATATCGCTGGCCTGGAAAAAATTGGCCTCGTTACCATGCGTACCCGTAACCCATGGTATAATGACCAGACAAGCTTTGAGGGTATTCCCATGAAAAAACTCATGGAACTGGTCGGCGCCAAAGGCACTGTTCTGAGTGTAACCGCGCTCAATGATTATACGACTGAAATTCCCATTGAAGACTTCACAAAATATAACGTGATCCTTGCAATAAAAATGAACGGCCAATATATGCGCGTTCGCGACAAGGGCCCTCTGTTTATTGTCTATCCTTATGAAAGTAACAAAGAGTTGGATAACCAGGTCTATTACTCGAGATCAGCATGGCAGATTAGCAAAATGGTCGTAGAGTAATAATCTGGAGAAATGCATGAACAGGATCCTGGTAGGCATTATATTTTTCCTATTCATTACAACCGGGTATATTTCATTTCTTTTGCATGAGCGGCAGGAGGATTTGCAAAAACTCAACCATTATAAGGACTCCTGGTCTGTGTCTCAGATGGTTTCAGAATACTACAGGCTGGAGTCGTGGATCAGCCGTTATTCTGACAATAATCCTGATATCACCATGGACGATCTCCGCATGCGGCTGGAGATCATGCTTAGCCAGCGTGAGTTACTGAAAGAAGGCGATTTAGGGAAATATGTAAAGTCGAATAAAAGCCATAATGCACTGGCAAAAAACCTGCATGAAACGCTTGATTACCTTGATCATCATCTGGAAGGGATGAGTCGCGCTCAACTTGCTGATTATCTTGAGAAAATGTATGCGCTTGATTCCTCCCTTAGCCAGTTTTCATCCAGTGCACTCTCCAATGATGTTAACTCCATCAACGAGACAAACCAGAATATACAAAAGCTGTATCGTATCTACTCAGGCCTTTCGGTTCTGCTGATTATTTTAAGTGCGATATTGGGTGTTTTAAACGTCTGCCAGAACAGGAAGATACTTAAAACTCACCGACAGGTTACCAGCCTGGCAAATGAACTCCAAAAATCGAAGGAAATACTCCAGCAACAGAATAAAAAACTGGCGTATGACGTTTACCATGACTCGTTGACGGGGCTTAAAAACAGGCTTTATTTCTGGGATGATCTTATTAATAACATCTCGATAGCGAGCCGCATACACAGGCCAGTCACGGTCATGTTGTTTGATCTCGATCGCTTTAAAGAAGTCAATGACAGCTTTGGTCACGATGCCGGCGATCTGTTATTGCGTGAGGTTGCGCACCGGTTATCCTCCATGAGCAACGAAACAAATACATTTTATCGCCTCGGGGGCGACGAGTTTGCATTATTGTCGCATGAGCTGACAGAAGAAAGTGCCGTTAATCTGGCAATGGAAATCTGTGAGTGCATTAAAAAGCCTTACATAATAGGTAACTCTAACGTCACCATTGGTACCTGCGTCGGTATTGTTGTTTCAGAGTTAGAACGACGTTCAGATTACCTTTATAAGTTTGCCGATCTTGCTCTGTATGAAGCTAAACGTGCAGGCTTAAACATGATCAAAGTGTTTCGCCGCATCATGCTGCAAAAGCTCGAGGAAAGCAGAACCCTGGAGCGTGATTTATCAGTGGCAGTCGCAAATAAAGAGTTGGTCGTTTACTATCAGCCGATTGTTGATTCGTACACCACTGAAATATATGGCTATGAAGCCCTTCTGCGCTGGAATCATCCCGTTAAGGGCATCATTGCGCCGGATGATTTTATTTCGGTAGCAGAGAAAACGGGATTCATCCATGAGATAGGCAAAGCCGCGCTTGAAATCGCCTGCAAGGAAGCCACGACATGGAAGGTGCCGGCAAGGATCTCTGTCAACGTGTCGCCGGTGCAGTTAAGCAGTATGAATTTTGTCGATACAGTACGCGCAGTGCTGGCCGAAACGGGGTTGCCCGCTACCCGGCTTGAGCTGGAAGTGACGGAATCTTCGCTATTTACCGACAGTGAAACCCCCATCGAAATCCTTATGGCACTCAGAGTGCTGGGCATAAAAATCTCTATTGATGATTTTGGTACGGGCTATTCCTCCCTTTCAAGATTGATTCAGTTAGGCTTTGATAAAATAAAAATCGATAAATCTTTTGTGCGAACAATATCCACGGATGAAGAAACTCAGACCATCGCAAAATTAATGGTCGGCATGGCGAAATGCCTTGATATGATAATTATTGCTGAAGGCGTTGAAACAAATGATCAACTGTTATGCCTTCAACGTTTAGGGTGTGATTTGGCACAAGGATATCTCTTTGGAAAGCCCGCGCCCTTTATCAGTCAATCAATCAAAGCGGGTGAAACACTTGTTTAATCCTGCGGTGACGCTCACTGGTCAACACGTGTGCCTGGCGCCTGGAAGAGAAGAGAGGGCGATATGCAGGCGCAACGGCTGATGGGGGAGGGGTATGAACCGTACGTTGAGCAACAGGGTGACAGACTGACCTACTCTTTGCCGGTCGATTCCGGATTTGTCAGTTTTAACTTCACGTTTGATCTTCGCCAGACCGATCTGGATGTCCTGCTGTCGAGCGATTACAGGCGAGCCGTCCTCGAGATCACGGCCCACACTTTGCTCCAGTATTCGACACTGAAGGGGAATGACCGTTTCACTCAGAAAGACTTCGACAACCTGGTCGCAGTCACACTCCACGCATCGCTGGCGCTTTTGCACATATTCATTTCGCGCGTGAGCCGTGAGCACAATATTGCCATTGACCATTATGTCGAAGAAATACTCCACCGACGCCGCGGTTGAACAGGCCCGAAGCCTGATCAATGTGTTCCTGATACTCCCCTCAACGCGAACATGACTGCCCCTCAACAGAAGCAGCCTGCATCTGCAATTTGCCGCAACACGGTCGCGTTATTCGGCAAAGTTCAACAGCGCGTTACCCTCCAGGCGATACCGTACCCATTCGTTTTGAGGTAATGCGCCAATGCTGAGGTAAAAATCAATTGCGGGCTGGTTCCAGTCCAGTACGCTCCATTCAAGGCGTCCGCAGCGCCGTTCCACGGCGTACTGCGCAATTTTCTTCAGCATCGCTTTTCCCGCGCCCTTGCCCCGATAATCGGGGGAAATATACAGATCTTCCATATAAATACCGTTACGTCCTAGCCATGTGGAGTAGCTGGTGAAGAACACGGCGTACCCGGCGATTTTCCCTTCAATCTCGCAGATTAATGCTTCGGTATGGCTGCCGTCGCCAAAGAGTGTTTCGCGAATCTCATCCGGTGTGGTGACCACTTCTTGCGGGGCTTTTTCGTAAACCGCCAGCTCATAAATCATATCGTAAATAGCGGAGGCATCTTCCGGGCGGGCCTGGCGAAGGCTGATACTCATATGTTTTCCTGTCTTTTTTGCAAGGCATCGTTATTGATGGCGTTAAGCATAGGGGGTATTGTCAGAAGAATTAAGTGCAATGAAATCACCCCATGATGAATATTATGCATCCAGCGCTACGACGTCTTGATTTAAACCTGTTGCTCATTTTTGACGCCATTTATCGGCACTGTTCCGTTCGCCTCGCCGCGGATGAACTGGCGATGAGCACCTCTGCGTTGAGCCACGCACTGTCCCGACTGCGTATTGCGCTCAATGACCCGCTATTTTACCGGGAAGGCCACCGGATGTGCCCAAGCGTGTATGCCACCCAGCTCGCGCCCTCTATTGCATCAGCACTGAAATTTCTCAATCAAGAGCTGACTGTACAACCGGCGTTCGTGGCTTGCGAAAGCACGGAGCGGATCCAGATTGCGATCACGGACTTTACCGCGTTGTGCATTTTCCCTACGTTGATGCAGAGACTGCAGCAGGAAGCGCCTGGCTTGCGCTTTGATTTACGCTATTTGCCACACAGCCCGGCGCTGAACGAACTGTTGGCAGGAGAAGTGGATCTGGCGCTGGGATTCAGTACACCCGACGATATCCGTCACAATGAACTGGACGAGATAAACTGGTTTGAGGATGAGTATGTTGTCATCAGCAATACCCGCCGAACACAGCTGACGCTGGAAGATTATCTTGCCGCACGGCATCTGGTGATAACCCCCTGGAACGAAAAGCAGGGTGTACTGGATTTACGGCTTGAGCAGTTGGGGTATACGCGGCAGATAGCGCTTAAGACGCCATCCATGCTGAGTGCCCCGTTTATCGTTGCGGAAAGTGACCTGCTAATGGCCATCCCCCGTTTTGCTGCTGAGAAGCTGAAACATGCTGCCAGTATTCAGATTTTTTCATTGCCGTTCACCATAAGCCCGTTTGAAGTAAAGATTTACTCGCATAAACGCAGTGGCCAGAGAGGGGCAACCAAATGGCTGAAGACGACACTTCACATGCTGGCGGACGAGTTGCCGCAAAACATTTATGGCCATGCAACTGACAGTCGAATTTGAATGAGGGTAAATGCCATGCTTCTGGAACAGTTGAAAACGCTGGAACGCACGCTTCATGGCAGCAGGCGCAACGATCGTGAATGGCTTGAACAGATACTTCACGACCAGTTCAGGGAAATGACACGATCAGGTGTGTTGATCGATCGTTCGCAGACAATAGAGGCACTTTCTGCCGAAACAGTTATCCCGACCATTCTCAGCAGCGACTTTCAGCTCATCCAAATAAGAGAGGATGTCGCGATATTACACTACAGGACATTCAATGCGGACGGCGCTCGCCCGATTTTGCGTTCTTCGTGTTGGGAGCGGGCCGGGAGCGGGCAATGGAAACTGGTATTCCATCAGGGGACACCTGTTGCGGTGAGCGGATAAGGTCCCAGGAGCGCACCGCAGAAAACGATTTCTGGATCTCAAGTGGGGTGAGTTAAGCCAGCCGACGGAGTGACCTGAAATAGCGGCATTACTCCGCACTCATTTTAAGTTTGTGGGGTCGCTTATCGCTCGTAGCAAACCTTGCGGCTCTTATGTCGGTCCGCTTTGTGCCAGAAGCGGACGTTATGCTAATCATTGATGAGATGATTTGGCTGGAGCGTACGCTTAGCCAGCTTCTTTTGCAGAATGATAACGATGATGGGGAACCCTGATGCGGAAATTGCACATACCCCCAGCAACGTGTTCATATTTTGTTGTGCTATGGAGTGCCCAGATAATAGAAAAGAAGACAGAAAAAATGCGACAGTTGTGATCAGGTACATTATTGATGACTGCAATGAAGAAAATCCCGCTCGTTGCCTGTCATCAGGAAACTGAATACTCACCGCCGAGGAGGAAACCAGACGACTGTAAGATGCACCGAGAAATAAAATAATAAATAGCGTCGGATTCGAATAGCCCATAACAGGTATCAGCAAAGCGAGTAAAAAAACGAAAGTTGACCCTGTAGCCAGACTCACTGCAGAAAAATGCGGAGTTAGCGCACCTGTCATTTTTGTTGACAGGTATCCTGCAATGCCCCCGGCGAAAAACAGCCATGGCAGCAGGTATTGAGAGCCCCCCAGCTGTTGGGTCATTAATGGTACCAAAACAGGAATGACCAGCATCGGGCTAAACTGTACCAGCGCATTACTGGAAGCGAACAGTAAAGTATTAACGTCGAGAGGCAGTGCGTGGGGTGTATCGAAAGAGACTGTATCCTGAGGGATGATGGATACAATCAGTGGCATTGCCAACAAACACAGCGTACTGGTTAGCCACAAAGCGACATGCCAACCGTAATGAGCGCACAAAAATAGTATCGTGGGCATTCCGGCAATGCTTATCATCGGAAATGATGCAATTACCGTCGCCAACAATTTCCCTCGCAAGTTAGTTGGTGCGAGATTTATCAATATACTGATACTCACCCCCATAGTTGTGCCTCCAGCCAATCCGGCACAGAATCGTAATGTAAGCAGAAGGCTAAAGCTGGAGGTAAATGTCGTCAAAAGTGTCAGTAGGCCGAGTAGTGCCATATTGGCGATTAAAAAACGTTTCTTATTGAAACGACCAATCCAGTAAAAGGCGATAATTCCCGACAGGACCGCCCCGGAGGTGTACATGCCCGATACGTAGCCAGAGAATGACACGGGAACGGCGAAGTCTGCTGCCATAAAAGCAAAAACAGGGTTGAACATCATATATTCCAGCGCATTTGTGAACTGGATAAAAGCCATGACAACCGCTATCCGGATGAGGGCTTTATGATTAAACGTTGTTGTGACCGATGACATAACAAGCGACCTGTGGGTAAAAGATATCCGAGTTTAACTGCTTTCAATCTTATTCAGTAGATGGTAAAACTGGCACGTATTGTTATCATTTATGGGATAGTCTATGCGACCAGCTCTTGATTTTAATACCCTGAAAGTTTTCATTGCGGTGGTTGAAAGAGAAAGTTTTGTTGGGGCATCTAAAGTCCTTGAAATGCCGACATCAAACGTTAGTCGTTGTATTTCTCAGCTAGAAGACAGACTGAATCTTCAGCTCATTGAGCGCAGCACCCGACATATGAAACTCACACAAGCGGGGCACCTGCTCTATTCCCGGGCGAAGCCATTAATGGATGCACTTGAGCAGACTGAAACAGAATTAACGTTGCGGCAGATGCAGCTCAAGGGGCCACTACGTATCTGTATTCCCAATGAAATAGGTCCTGCACTGCTGGGTTCTGTGATTGCCGATTTCGCCTGCCAGCACCCGGATCTGGAAATTAGCTGTGTCACAAATTTGTCTGGTCTTGAATCCCTGAGAGACGATCTCGATTTAGCCATCATTGTGAGCCGTGGCCAGATGGATGACGGTGATTACATAGCCCGTCACCTGGTGACGATCCCTTGCACCATCGTTGCAGCCCCCTCCGTCATTCAGCGTTATGGCATACCTTCTCGTATACAGCAATTTGAAGAATTACCCTGTATTACCACGGTAAATGCACTTAAAGGTGCTCCCTGGCAGTTTGTGAATAAAAAGGGGGGATTTGAGACGATAAAGGTTAAAGGCCATTACCGGGTAAACAGCGGAGAGATGGCAGGACGCGCGGCGGTAGCGGGTGTTGGTTTCGCTATTCTTTCGAAACAGGCCTGCCAGCCCTACATCGACGATGGACGACTGATCGAGACTAAGTTCGAACAACCGCCAGCCCCACTTCAATTGTACGCACTTTATTCAGACAAGCGTTATTTGCCCGCTAAAACACGAGCGCTTATTGAATACATACAGCAGAATTTGAGCAATCTATCCTTAGCAGCCTAAGGATAGATGAAACAGCTACAGAGAGTTCCAGTGTTTCAATGGTCTCTAAATGCAGAATGTCTGCTGTACGCTCAACGCAGACCTTATGACCACGTGGGCTGTCCGTTGCGTGCCAGAAACGGACGTTCAATGGAATAAACGTATCTGCAATTAAAGGCACGCCTCGGAAACTCCGAAGCTATCCTCAAACATGCGAAAGCGGGTAATAAGACCATTTTCGATGTACATGTCGAGTACAAATTCGGTTTCAATCAGCTTCTGTGTTTTTTTAACGCGTGATGCAAGCTCACCAATAGCAACCAGTCGCTTGTCTTTGATGAGAATATCTTTTATTTCAAAATGTTCTGGTGAGAGGTGTGTCCGTATTTGCGCATAGAATTCTGCCACACCGTTTCTGCCGTATTTTCGGCCAATCCAGGGAACTAACTGAGTATTTCCAGCGACCACCCAGTCGACGCTTTCACTTACCAGTGCCGCTATCTCATTCACATCTTCTGCTGTGGCTATACGATGAAAAAAAGTTTCCGCTACTACCTGTGGTGTTTGGACTGTCATAGCTTGTTAATCCCAGTAAGAGTAGTTAAGGATTGTCAGACTAAACGATGGTATTAAAAATCACCTTGTCCTACGGTGCTGTTTGATCATGTTATAGAGAGCAGTTGGTACGTTACTCAGTCCCCTGGGGGGGCTTTTGTCCGATTTTCGCTCATGGCGGACCTTTGGCTCAGTTAGCTTGTCCGCTTTTTGCCAGAAGCGGACAATGCAAACCTTGCGAGGGAGTTAATTAACAACGGGAACGTCGGCGAGATGTTTAACAAAACGCTTCCTAACTTCCTGATAACCATTATCTTCATAAAACTTGTGTGCTCTGACTCTTCTTTCACTGCTTGAAAGCTCAATTTGAGAACATCCTTTCTCCAGGGCGATTTGCTCAGCGGCGATGAGGAGTTTCCGCCCGATCCCTGCCCCTCGCAATGATTCGTCAATAACCAGAGCTGAAATTAATGCCCATAAGCCGTTTTCGTGCAGGGGCGTTATAAAATTCACCACAATAACCCCGCAAAGTTCTTTTTCTGATTCGGCAACCAATATGCTAAGACCGGTATACTCTTGGTCAATGTGCTTTTCTAAGCGTTCTCCCTCTGTCTGATATCCTAGTTGCAGAAACAGCTTATTTAGAGAGGGTATATCTTTTAACTTTGGCGTCCTGATTAAGACCATGCCATAACCTCCTTCATAATAGTTTAGAAAAAATATCCAAATCACATGCACGTTGCAAACTTCCGCTCTTTGCTCAAAGCGGACCCTTCCATCTCCACCTGCCTTTTGCTTTGAACGCCGGAGCCTCAACAATTTCTCTGCCCGGCCCGGTGCAGAGAGAAAAGACGTCATCAACCTCATGCTATCTTTCTATAAAACAGGTATCCCAGTGGTAATTGGGGCTGCCCCGTTGAAATAAAAGGAACAAGTTAATGCTTGATTATATGCTTGAGCAGTTCAGCAGGCTGCCTGTTGACTCCTGGTTACTCAGGAACGGCCTGAAAGACTATATTGATGAACAGCTGCTCTGGTGTGAGGACAGCAATTTTTCATCAAATTTCCCTTTCCGGGAAACCGGTCTGCCTCAGGATTTTTTTCTTCAGAAAATCATTTCCTGCGACGGTAATGACTACCTCACCGGACCCAGATACAGAGGCGGCGATTTGAAGAAGCCGTTCATTGATCTGGTCGCCAGCTCTGCTCCTCTGACCCGGCGGGCAATGGCCTCAATACTGGACGTATGGCATCCCATGGGCGCACGTTCAGTCCGCGTTCTCCGACCCGTGTCTGAGGATACGCGCGGTTGTGCCGATCAGTTTTTCTATGTCGGCGGCAGCATGGATGAAAAAAAAGAAGCTGTAATCAGCGGCCATACTGTCCGCATTGAGCGTGCCTGCCAGCCGTCAGTTGAGTGGTGCCTTCAGGCTCTGGAACTTGCCTATGCCGAGACGTATTCCCGCTATCCTTTCCTGAAGGATAAGGTGGTTCCTGCAGATGAAGAAGACATTCGCGATGCCATTAAGGACGGAAACCTGTTCATCATAGTTTATGAGGGGTCGCGTGCCGGTTTTATCATCTGTGATAACGCGCGCCGGGCTTTTATATCCGGACAGTGGATCACCGAGGAGATCGTTATTCCGCGCTTTCGCGGAAAGCATGTTGCGGGTTCCGCTCAACAGGCCTTACTTTCTTTTCTCAGCACGCCCCGCACACCGGCATCGCTATGGGGAACCATCGAAAGCAGTAACCTGCCTTCAATACGCGCCGCTGAGCATGCCGGGAGAAAGCGGGTGATGGAGTATGCTTTTCTGTATGGGGAAGATGTGCATGATTAAGAGCTACCGGCAGCTTACGCTGTGTCTTTTCATACTGTTGTCCACATTCGGCTTCTGCCTTTATCTGGGTTTTTTTTCCTTCTGTCTGGTTAAAATAAAAACCGACCCGCTTGTTATTTCAGTGCTGACAGGTTCAACTGCGCTGGCGGCGTGACCGCCACCTTGTGATCCACCCTGTCAGCTGCATACAGACCGCCTTCCCGGCGGTTTTTTTATGCCTTTTCTGCGGTAACAAGACAGGGCGGAAGTCTGCCTGCCCCGTGGCTCAGCATCCGACTTCGGGAGTTTTCGGATCTGTGCAGAAGAGGAGAGAGATTGATGCAGGACAGGCACTAATTAAGGAGGATTATTGTGATTAGGGGATTATTGTCTTTCAGGAAGGAAAAGGTACTGATTATTGCACCGAGCAGACAAGTCATTCTGACGGTCTATCAGCGACGAAGCGGCACGCATCATTTTTCACCCTGAACATCCGTCCTGACCTTTGACAACGTGGCCGATGATTAAAGTCCGCTTAGTGCCAGAAGCGGACATTGCCAGCCAGCCCAAGGCTATCTCGTGCTAATAGCAAGTTTAGCCGCGAAACATAAAAACAAGCCCCCTGTTGCTCTGTCCATCACCCGGACAACGCGACTTTTCTTCAGTACGGCTGACACAAAATGCGTAGATAAAATGAGAGTGACTGACCATATAGTCCCAATCGCTACGTGGATGCTGACCAGGATAAAAGTCCATATTAAAGGTGAGTGACCGGCAGGTACGAACTGCGGCAAAAAAGAGACATAAAAAATGCCCATTTTGGGATTGAGCACATTCCCCAGCATTCCTCTGATAAACCAGTTCCCTTGAGAAACGTTGTTGTCATCACCATCACTGAAAGATGATCGAGGACGTATCAGCAGTTGTAAGCCCAGCCAGCTCAGGTAGACCGCGCCACAAACTTTGAGCACAGTGTAAGTCATCTCTGAAACCGCCAGAAGAGCACCAAGACCTAACGCAACCAGCGCGCCCCATACAAAACAGCCAGCATCAATGCCAAGCGCAGCCTGAAAAGCCTTTTTACCGCCCTCAGCACAAGCGGTGCGCAGAATAAGTGCCGTATCAAGACCGGGAGTCAGGGTAAGTAACAGTGCTGCGAGAGAGAATGCGAAGAGGGAATCGTTAACAGTCATTTTCTTTGCCCGAAAGAGCAGATGCTAATCATTTAGCTCCCTACAATCAATCCATTAAATATTGTTTTTAAAGGTCTGCTCTTCGCTCAAAGCGGACTTTCAGCTCACTTAGCCTGTCCGCTTTGCGCCCGAAGCAGACCTTTATTCGTACGGCAAAAATCTCCGTGACAACGGTCTGTGAAACATATACGTTATATATATGTTATATTGCAGAGTATATGCTTATGGGTATTGTCAAAATTTCAGATTTGCTGCATGAAGACGTGCGGGATGCAAGCAGAGCGATGTCACGTTCAGTGAATGCACAAGCCGAATACTGGATCCGCCTCGGTATGATGAGTGAGCTTTACCCGGAACTTAACTATCAACAAATTAAAATGATGATGCTGAAATCAGGTTCTGACCGTTTAATGGAGGTTATCAATGCCATCAATTCCCATTAAAACCGCAGATGAACTTGCCCGCCAGCGTCATGCAGGAGCGTTGCTGGCCTCCGTATTTGAGATGCTGGACACGTTTATTGTTCCGGGAGTCTCAACTCTGGACATCAATGATCGCGTAGAAGCTTTTATTGTCAATGAGTTGCAGTCAAGACCTGCCAGTAAAGGACAATATAATTACCCTTACGTCCTGAATACTTCTGTGAATGAAGTGGTTTGTCACGGAGTTCCTAAAGCCAACGAATACCTGAAAGCCGGCGCTATAGTTAATGTCGATATCACCCTGGAGAAAGGGGGCCTGATTGCCGACTCCAGCAAAATGTATCTGATTGGTGACGTCTCTCCGCTGGCTCGCCGGTTGGTGGATATAAGCCAGGAAGCCATGTGGCTGGGCATAAAAATGGTAAAACCGGGTGCAACACTGGGAGACATCGGGCATGCCATCCAGACGCATGCTGAGTCCAACGGCTATAGCATTGTCAGGGAATACTGCGGGCACGGTATCGGCAAAGAAATGCATGAAGAACCGCAGGTGCTGCACTATGGTAAACCTGGTACAGGCGAAGTGTTACAGGCAGGAATGGTTTTTACCATCGAACCGATGGTAAATCAGGGAAGCAGTAAAATAAAAACCAAAAAAGACGGCTGGACAGTGGTCACCCGGGATAAAAAACTCTCGGCCCAGTGGGAACACACGGTCGCTGTGACCAATGACGGTTTTGAAGTTTTAACACTTCGTAAAGATGAAATCATTCCAGAAAACATGGTTTGACTCCGGTGATTACTCAGCAAAAAAAAGCTTTCACGCATCTTCAACTGTGTGCTTGATTCCCGTATCCAGCCTGGCATCTTTACAGGGGACGTCCGCTTATCGCTCACAGCGGACCTTCTGCTCCGTTAGTTTGGTCGCTTTGTGCCAGGAGCGGACGTTGCAAATATCACGGTTTTAATCGATGGGGAGCAGATCAACGATGAACAATAACCCTGAATCAGCTCATTTTAACGGCAAATAGATATCCGTGAGTAATTCATGTTCTGCTACCTCATGCACAAAGTTGTGGTAATGAAAGAAAAGCGGGAAGTCGCGAAGTTCCTCTCCGCTCTCTGGCAACCAGTCACGATACAGAGACTTAGCCAACCCGGTTAACGCATCATGCGATCCCTGATGACGTAACACCGCACAGCGACCAGCCGGAATGTCACTATTTATCACCCCGAAGCGATTGTCTTCAATAATGGGTGACGTGACGGTTCCGCAAATATGGAACTCAAATTCATCCGGCGGCGTTAAGGTTGGATCGTGTGGTGCAATACCGTATGTCTGGCTACTGGCAACCGGTGAAAAACCCGTGGTTTTTCGCCATTCAATAAAGCGAGCCGCCGTTTCGTTTATTCGCTCCGGTTGTCCATAATGTGTCAGCATTGCGACTGACGTCGCGGGGAAAGTAATGATCCTGACCTGGCTTTGCATGGTTTGTCTCCTGGCTTTGTAAGGTTCGGATATGCGCTTATGCCAATCCACCCAGGGGGGCTGCTGGCGGAATTGCGTCGGTGATAGACCGAACATTTGTCTGAAAGCACGGCTAAATGATTCAGAATGCTGGAAACCGGCGTCGTACGCGATATCAGTGATTTTCTCTAACGGATTAAAAGCCAGTCGATAAGATGCGCGTTTTAAGCGCATCATCTGGATGTAACGGCCAGGTGGCATCCCACAATAACTACAAAACTGACGATGGAAATGAAATGGCGAGAAGTGAGCCACTTCACTCAGTTTTTCCAGTAATAAAGCGTCATCGAGATGGTGGTCAATATAATCAAAGACCTGTTTAAAGCGTCTGGCGTAACTATCAGTTTTATTATCACACATGACTTCCTCCGTGCTGCTTAATATGCTCGAAGGCGATTCAGTTTGCCTGACCGATCTTGCTCAATGACGTACAAAGGGGAGCATTTCCAGGTGGCTATCTTTCGAACCTTTGACTTGCTCCCCATTGCTCAAGACTCTCGATGTCAATATGCATGCCGAACTTCCACTGTTCGCTCTAAGCAGAACTTAATCCCTACACGACGGTCCGCTTTGTGCCAGAAGCGGACATTGCCAGCCAGCCCAAGGCTATCTCGTGCTAATAGCAAGTTTAGCCGCGAAACATAAAAACAAGCCCCCTGTTGCTCTGTCCATCACCCGGACAACGCGACTTTTCTTCAGTACGGCTGACGCAAAATGCGTAGATAAAATGAGAGTGACTGACCATATAGTCCCAATCGCTACGTGGATGCTGACCAGGATAAAAGTCCATATTAAAGGTGAGTGACCGGCAGGTACGAACTGCGGCAAAAAAGAGACATAAAAAATGCCCATTTTGGGATTGAGCACATTCCCCAGCATTCCTCTGATAAACCAGTTCCCCTGAGAAACGTTGTTGTCATCACCATCACTGAAAGATGATCGAGGACGTATCAGCAGTTGTAAGCCCAGCCAGCTCAGGTAGACCGCGCCACAAACTTTGAGCACAGTGTAAGCCATCTCTGAAACCGCCAGAAGAGCACCAAGACCTAACGCAACCAGCGCGCCCCATACAAAACAGCCAGCATCAATGCCAAGCGCAGCGTGAAAAGCCTTTTTACCGCCCTCAGCACAAGCGGTGCGCAGAATAAGTGCCGTATCAAGACCGGGAGTCAGGGTAAGTAACAGTGCTGCGAGAGAGAATGCGAAGAGGGAATCGTTAACAGTCATTTTCTTTGTCCGAAAGAGCAGATGCTAATCATTTAGCTCCCTACAATCAATCCATTAAATATTGTTTTTAAAGGTCTGCTCTTCGCTCTAAGCGGACCTTCCCACAACCCGCAACACTGCCCGTAAACCGCAATGCCCCTGATCTCTCCGCATCACACTACACTTATCCCTTAAAGCCAAACCTGACACAGGGAGTCATGTATGTCTGCGGAGAATTTATCCCAAATGGGTGCGGCAAAAGTGCAGCGTTTGGTGGATCAATATGGTCAGCAAGTCATAGAAAAATGCCCTGTTAGCCCTGTGGAATACGCTTTCTACGAGTATGCGGCGGAAGAGCTCAACAGCAGGGGAATCAAAACGCCGACGCTGTTGTCTGCCGATCCACATCCACGCCGGTTAAGGCTGGAATATATCCCTGGAAAAGTGTCTCAGGATGAGGTGTCGGGGGATGACATATTGAAATGCCTTTCTCATCTTCATCACACTCCACCAGACCCAACCTGGGTGTATCACCCTCATTCCTGGCCCGAGAAAGCGCTTGAAAAATCATTGGCGCTTTTGAAATTACCGGACCGCGCGGCCCACCAGATGCGCTGTTTTCAGCGAGCGGGCAGCGTTTTGTTTCGGCAGAAATGTTTAATCTCAGGGGATACCAATGCCGGTAACTGGGGGAGGAGAGAAAATGGAGAGTGGGTTCTCTTTGACTGGGAAAGGTTTGGCACGGGCAGTCCGGCTATCGACCTCGCCCCGCTGGTAAAGGGGATGGGCTCCAGGCAAAGCATTTTACAGCTTGCGGAGCGTTACAGCGTGCATTATCTGCATATGCCTGCCCGACAGTTAGCGACGGAAATAACCCTTGCTAAAGCATGGATTGTGTCAGAGGTGGTGTCCCTGCTCTATGACCGGAACAAAACAGATTTTGAGCTGTACCTGAACTGGTACAGAGAAACGCTTCCCGGCTGGCTGGACGAGGCTATCTCAGTACTTTAACCTTTCGTCTGCATGGGATTTTTATATTATTAAGGCCGAAATACTGGCTTACAGACCAGCTGAATTTCGGCCCTTAAGCTCTGGCCTTAGTGCGCCGTGATATACGGCTCCTTGACGAACTCCGCCAGCAGCCAGACCATATCATGTAGCAGACCGGTCAGCTCTTTTGCCACGTTTGCAGGCAATGTTCCGCCCATTACCGCCTGCGTTAACGCCAGCGCATAGTCCACCTGGAGCGACGTATCCTGCCAGCAGTCCGGAACGCAGGAGACAATCTTCTCTCCTGCAATCAGCTGTTCGACCAGATAAGGCGGGAGGGCAGAATCACAACGCGCGCGAAGGCGTTTAAGGACTGCCAGCAAACGCATGCACAGTGTTGCATGAGTGACCGCATCGTCGGTTTCTACCAGCACGCTTACATATGCGGTGCAGGCATCGGCCAGTTCGAAGAGATCTGCAGATTCAGGCAGTTGTAGATGAATCAGATGGTGTATAGCGCTTTCTTCAGAGAGCGCGTAAGACAGGGAAGGGACAGTTGTCATGTGATTTTCCATTTTAAAAAAACTCCAGACCATCCAATAAGTTCCTACGCTCATGGGTGGTAGCGCTGACGGAGGTAGGAATACCGCACACGACAAAAACGGCCAACCTTTCGGTTGCTCCGCCAGCGCGACCGTAGTGTAACGGGATGAGCGCTGCCGCGACAAAATAATTGTCGTATCGTGATATGCGGGTTCCTACGCCCGGTTGCGGATGTGCCGCAACGCAGGCACTTTACGGCCGAGAGGAGAGTAAGAAAAGCAGTAACCCTGAATTACACAGGGTTACTTGCAGGTTTGCGAGGCGGCTTCCAGAAAGGCCTTAGCGGGCGCAAGCGACGCCGCGCCATTACCCTTCACTCAGCATCGCCAGAAACCGTTTCACCGTCCGCGAACGTTCAAAACGCCGCCAGCACAGCGCGATATCGGTATAAAGCTCCGGTGATGTCAGCGCATGGTAGGTCACATTGGGGGGCGAAATGGCGGCCATCGACTTCGGCACCAGGGCGAACCCGCCGCCAGCGGACACCATGCTCAGGGAAGAGGAAAGTTGCGAAGACTGCAGCGTGTGCTGCACGTCAATTCCGGCCCGCTCGCAGCAGCCGTAAACGCGATCGTACAGCCCTGGCGCGACCTCCTGCGGGAACAAAACGACCGGCGTATCCCGAAGTTGCTCCAGCGCCAGCGATCCACACTTCGCCAGTGGATGGTCGCGATGCAGCGCCACAACCATCGGCTCACGGTCGAGAATTTTTAGCTCAAACGCTTTGCTGCTCTCACACGGCAGACGCACAAACGCGATATCCAGCTCACCCTCCGCCAGCATCGCCGTCAGCGAAGACATATTGGCTTCTACCTGGTGCACTCTCACCGCCATGTTCTGCAACTGATACTGGCGAATAAGGGTGAAGATTTTGGGGTGAAAGGCGTCTGAACTGGTGATCCCAATCGACAGACTGCCGTTCAGCCCGCGGGCAATGCCCCGGGCTTTCTCCAGCGCGGCGTCGCTCAGCGCCAGGATCTTACAGGCGTCCTCATAGAAGGCTTCTCCCGCTTCAGTCAGCTCCACGCCTCGCGTCAGGCGTCTGAATAACGGCGTGCCCACTTCTTCCTCGAGCCGTTTAATCTGCTGACTCAGAGGAGGCTGTGAAATACCCAGCGCTTTGGCCGCTTTGGTGAAGTGTCGCTCACGTGCAACGGCGACAAAATACCGCAGATAACGAAGTTCCATATCAAAAACGTCTCAAACCAGCATGAATTCTATATTGGAACTCTATGCTGAATCGGGTCAACATTTATTTAACCTTTCTAAATAAAGTTGAAGAGGACGAGCATGATGGTGCATTCATCTGCATGCGACTGTGAGGCCAGTTTGTGCGAGACCCTGCGTGGGTTTTCTGCCCAGCATCCTGACAGCGTGATCTATCAGACATCGCTAATGAGCGCCCTGTTAAGCGGCGTGTACGAGGGGGATACCACTATCGCCGATCTGCTTGCGCACGGCGATTTTGGTCTGGGTACGTTCAACGAGCTGGATGGCGAAATGATTGCCTTCAGCAGCCAGGTGTATCAGCTGCGCGCCGACGGGAGTGCACGTGCCGCGAAGCCGGAGCAAAAAACACCGTTTGCGGTGATGACCTGGTTCCAGCCGCAGTATCGCAAAACCTTCGATGCGCCGGTCAGCCGTCAGCAGATCCACGACGTGATCGACCAGCAAATCCCCTCCGATAACCTGTTCTGTGCGTTACGCATCGACGGTAATTTCCGCCACGCCCACACCCGTACCGTTCCGCGTCAAAAGCCGCCATACCGTGCCATGACCGACGTGCTGGACGACCAGCCGGTGTTCCGCTTTAACCAGCGAGAAGGGGTACTGGTCGGGTTCCGCACGCCGCAGCATATGCAGGGCATTAACGTCGCGGGATATCACGAACATTTTATCACCGACGATCGTCAGGGCGGCGGGCATCTGCTCGACTACCAGCTGGAGAGCGGCGTGCTGACCTTCGGTGAAATTCACAAACTGATGATCGACCTGCCTGCCGACAGCGCATTTTTACAGGCCAACCTTCACCCCAGCAACCTTGATGCTGCAATCCGTTCCGTCGAAAACTAACAGGAGAACCACCGTGAACAGTGATAAACAGGCACGTCAGTGGGCGCATGGCGCCGATATGGTCGTAGGCCAGCTGGAAGCGCAGGGCGTGAAGCAGGTTTTCGGTATTCCGGGTGCAAAAATCGACAAAGTATTTGATTCCTTGCTCGATTCCTCCATCGAAATCATTCCCGTGCGCCACGAAGCGAACGCGGCGTTTATGGCCGCAGCGGTAGGGCGCCTCACCGGCAAGGCCGGGGTCGCGCTGGTCACCTCCGGACCGGGCTGCTCAAACCTGATCACCGGGATTGCCACCGCCAACAGTGAGGGCGATCCGGTGGTCGCGCTGGGCGGTGCCGTGAAGCGGGCAGATAAAGCGAAGCTGGTGCATCAGAGCATGGACACAGTCGCCATGTTCAGCCCGGTGACGAAATACGCCGTAGAGGTGAGTTCACCGGATGCGATTGCCGAAGTGGTCTCGAACGCGTTTCGCGCTGCCGAGCACGGCAGGCCTGGGGGCGCGTTCGTCAGCCTGCCGCAGGATATTGTCGACCAGCCCGCCACGGGCGCGATTTTGCCGGGCAGCAGTACTGCCAAAATGGGGCCAGCACCGGAGTCCGCCATTAACGACGTGGCGAAGCTTATCGAAAAAGCCAAAAATCCGGTCATTTTACTGGGGCTGATGGCCAGCCAGCCTGCCAACAGCGCCGCGCTGCGTAAGCTGCTGGAGAAAAGCCGCATCCCGGTCACCAGTACCTATCAGGCGGCGGGGGCGGTGAACCAGGAACATTTCACCCGCTTTGCCGGACGTGTCGGCCTCTTTAACAACCAGGCTGGCGACAGATTGCTGCATCTGGCGGATCTGATTATCTGCATCGGTTACAGCCCGGTGGAATACGAACCGTCCATGTGGAACAGCGGCGACGCCACGCTGGTGCATATCGATGTGCTGCCCGCCTATGAAGAACGCAATTATGTGCCTGACCTCGAGCTGGTGGGGGACATCGCCGAAACGCTGAACCTGCTCGCCAGCCGGATCGCCCACAAGCTGGAGCTCAGCGCGCGTGCGTCAGAAATCCTGGTCGATCGTCAGCATCAACGGGATCTGCTCGATCGCCGTGGCGCCTCGCTCAATCAGTTTGCCCTGCATCCGCTGCGCATCGTGCGGGCCATGCAGGACATCGTCAATAACGACGTTACGCTCACCGTTGATATGGGGAGCTTCCACATCTGGATCGCCCGCTATCTCTATAGCTTCCGCGCACGTCAGGTCATGATCTCTAACGGTCAGCAGACCATGGGCGTTGCACTGCCGTGGGCGATTGGTGCGTGGCTGGTCAATCCTGGCCGCAAGGTGGTCTCGGTGTCCGGTGACGGCGGCTTCCTGCAGTCGAGCATGGAGCTGGAAACCGCCGTGCGTCTTAACGCCAATGTGCTGCACATCATCTGGGTGGACAACGCCTACAACATGGTGGCGATCCAGGAAGAGAAAAAATACCAGCGCCTTTCCGGCGTAGAGTTCGGCCCGGTCGATTTCAAAGTCTATGCCGATGCCTTTGGGGCGAAAGGCTTTGCCGTCGAGAGCGCGGATGCGCTGGAGCCTACGCTGCGTGCTGCAATGGATGTCGATGGCCCGGCCGTGGTCGCCATTCCCGTCGACTATAGCGATAACCCGCTGCTGATGGGCCAGCTCCATCTCAGCCAGATTTTGTGAATCAATATAAGGACAGAGAAATGCAAAAAGTTGCTCTCGTAACAGGCTCAGGCCAGGGGATTGGTAAAGCGATTGCGCTTCGCCTGGTGAAAGACGGTTTTGCCGTCGCCATCGCGGATTACAACGAAGAGACGGCAAAAGCCGTTGCCGATGAGATCGTCCGCAATGGGGGGAAGGCCGTCGCCGTGAAGGTGGATGTCTCCAGCCGCGAGCAGGTGTTTGCAGCGGTGGAAAAAGCCCGCACTGCGCTGGGCGGTTTCAACGTGATCGTCAACAATGCCGGGGTCGCGCCTTCCACGCCAATTGAGTCGATCACCCCGGAAATTGTCGACAAAGTTTACAACATCAACGTCAAAGGGGTTATCTGGGGTATCCAGGCCGCCATTGACGCCTTCCGTAAAGAAGGGCACGGCGGCAAGATCATCAACGCCTGTTCACAGGCAGGCCATACCGGGAACCCTGAACTGGCGGTCTACAGTTCCAGTAAGTTTGCGGTACGCGGGTTAACCCAGACGGCGGCACGTGATCTTGCGCCATTAGGGATCACCGTTAACGCTTACTGCCCGGGCATCGTCAAAACGCCGATGTGGGCGGAAATTGACCGCCAGGTCTCCGAAGCGGCGGGTAAACCGCTCGGCTACGGTACTGAAACGTTTGCCAAACGCATTACGCTTGGCAGATTGTCCGAACCCGAAGATGTGGCCGCCTGCGTCTCTTATCTCGCCGGGCCAGATTCCGACTACATGACCGGTCAGTCCCTGTTGATTGACGGTGGTATGGTGTTCAACTAAATACTAATAAGCTCTGACATGAGTTTTCCCCTGCCCCCGTGCAGGGGCTTTTTTTTGTCTCCTCAGCCATTGTGGATTACACTGCGCGCTGCAAAACTTTAGTCTTAGAGATCTGACAGGCGGTAACAGCGATGAACGGTACAATCACAACGTGGTTTAAAGATAAAGGCTTTGGATTTATCAAAGATGAAAACGGTGACAACCGCTATTTTCATGTGATTAAGGTCGCCAACCCTGATCTGATTAAGAAAGACGCAGCGGTGACCTTCGAGCCCACAACCAACAACAAAGGCCTTTCCGCCTATGCGGTGAAGGTGATCCCGGAAAGCAAACACCTCTATATCGCAGGCGAGCGCGTGAAGCTCACCTCGATCAAATCGTTTGTGGTGTTCAGCGAAGAAGAGCCAGCAGATACCGGCATCGATAAAGAGAACGCGGTACTGTCCGTGGGGCTGCTGATGAACAACATCAAACCCAAGTCTGACAAAAAACCGGGTGAAATGCGCACGGTGAAGAAGCTGGCTATCACCACCTTCCAGAATACGACGATGATCTTCACGGAAGATGAGATCGACATCGACGCTACGGTGAAGCTGCTGAAATAATGTTTTGCCGGGTAGGGCGACGTCTTACCCGGCGTACCGCTGTCATCCTGGCGTGCAAACGCCACTTCCCCCGTTTTCCCGAGCAGGCGATACGCCGCGTCTCTTTTCGTCCGCTTTTTAACCTGCTATAACAAAACCCTTATCCTTCCGGGAGTCAACGCCGTGCCCGAGCTTAATCAACATGGTCAAACTGTTAACGATATCGTCCCCGACTGGAAATGCGCCCGTGCGTTAACCCGCACTCCGCTCGTCGGTCAGTATTGTCGTCTGGAGCCGCTGGATGCCGAACGCCACGCCGCGGATTTGTATGAGGCCTATGCGCTGGGGGACGACAGCGACTGGACGTGGCTTGTCAGTACCCAGCCCGTGAGCGTTGAAGACACCGCGGAATGGGTCCTTGGCAAAGTACTGGATGATGAACTGGTGCCGTACGCCGTCATCGATTTACGTACCGGGCAAGCGGTGGGGCTGGTGAGTTATATGGCAATAGAGCGCATGCAAGGGTCGGTGGAGATCGGCCACGTCACCTGGTCACGCAAGATGAAAGGCTCCCGCCTCGGCACGGAAACCGTATGGCTGTTGCTCAGGAATGCATTCGAGCATGGCTATCGTCGGCTGGAGTGGAAGTGCGATTCAATGAACACTGCCTCGCGTAATGCGGCGGAAAGGCTGGGGTTTGTCTGGGAAGGCCGGCTGCGTCAGAAGCTGGTGCGCAAAGGGCGCAACCGCGACAGCGACATGCTGTCAATCATTGATGGCGAATGGCCACAGCGGGATGCCGAACTCCGCGCCTGGCTGGCTGAAGCGAATTTTGACGGGGAAGGGCGGCAGCGTAAAAAGCTGGAGGCGTTTCGTCTGTAAAATATGCCCCTCACCCGTTGGGAGAGGGGCTGCTTAGCAAACTGCGTTACAGGCGAACCGGTGCACCGTTGGCGACATAATATGCCGCGGTACTCTTCGCCAGCGGCTCGCGTCCGCGAATGGCATCGGCAATTTTCTCGCCAATCATGATGGTGGTGGCGTTCAGGTTGCCGGTGATGATCTGCGGCATAATGGACGCATCCACCACGCGTAATCCTTCCAGCCCATGAACGCGACCTTCGCCGTCGACCACGGCCATTTCGTCATACCCCATCTTACAGGTGCCGCACGGGTGGAAGGCGGTTTCAGCGTGGTTACGCACAAACTCGTCCAGCTGTTCGTCGGTCTGGCACTCAATGCCCGGGCTGATTTCCCGTCCACGGTATTTATCCAGCGCCGGCTGGTGCATGATCTCACGGGTGATGCGGATAGCATCGCGAAACTCCTGCCAGTCCTGTTCGTGGGACATATAGTTGAACAGGATCGCCGGATGCTGATGCGGATCGCGTGATTTAATCCGTACATGCCCGCGGCTTGGTGAGCGCATGGAGCCAACGTGGCACTGGAAACCGTGCTCTTTGACCGCGTTCGATCCGTTGTAGTTAATGGCGACCGGCAGGAAGTGGTACTGAATATTCGGCCATTCAAACTCTTCGCGGCTGCGGATAAACCCACCGGCTTCAAAGTGGTTGCTCGCTCCCACGCCGGTGCCGCCAAACAGCCACTCCGCGCCAATTTTCGGCTGGTTCCACCACTGCAGGGCAGGGTAGAGAGAAACCGGCTCTTTGCACTCGTACTGCAGGTACATCTCTAAGTGATCCTGCAGGTTTTCACCCACACCCGGGAGGTCATGTACCAGCGGGATGTCAAACTGCTTCAGCAGTTCCGCGTTACCCACGCCGGAGCGCTGCAGGATCTGCGGAGAGGCAATCGCCCCGGCGCACAGCAGCACCTCTTTGCTGGCCGTCGCTTTTGACGGAATCGTGCTCTCGCCTTCCAGCCACTCGACGCCTGTCGCGCGTTTGCCGTCAAAAATAATGTGATCGGTCATGGCATGGGTGCGAATGGTCAGGTTCGGGCGTGATTTCGCCTGATCCAGATAGCCGCGTGCGGTACTGGCGCGACGGCCCTGCGGCGTCACGGTTCTGTCCATCGGGCCGAAGCCTTCCTGCTGATAGCCGTTAAGGTCGTCAGTACGCGGGTAGCCCGCCTGCACACCGGCTTCTACCATCGCTTCAAACAGCGGGTTTACGCCGGGTTTAGAGGTGGTCACGCTCACCGGGCCGTCGCCGCCGTGGTAGTCGTTTGGCCCCACGTCACGGGTCTCTGCCTTACGGTAGTAGGGCAGGCAGTTGAGATAGCTCCAGTGTTCCAGACCCGGCTCAGTTGCCCAGTTGTCCAGATCCATCGCGTTACCGCGGATGTAGCACATGCCGTTGATCAGGGATGAGCCGCCCAGCCCTTTGCCGCGACCGCACTCCATACGGCGGTTGTTCATGTGCGGCTCGGGCTCGGTTTCATACGCCCAGTTGTAACGCTTGCCCTGCAAGGGAAACGCCAGCGCGGCAGGCATCTGGGTGCGGAAGTCAAAACGGTAATCCGGGCCGCCCGCTTCGAGCAGCAGAACGGTGGTATTGGGATCTTCCGTCAGTCGTGTTGCCAGTACGTTGCCGGCAGAGCCGGCACCAATAATGATGTAGTCAAATTGCAAAAAAACCTCCCGGTTAAAATATGGACTGGAATTTACCCATCTCAACCTGGATGGACTTCACCTGGGTATAACTCTGGAGCGTCATTACGCCGTTCTCGCGGCCAATGCCGGAGTGTTTGTAGCCACCAACCGGCATCTCTGCCGCGGATTCACCCCAGGTGTTGATCCAGCAGATACCCGCTTCAAGCTGGTGGATCGCGCTGTGCGCGCGGTTCAGGTCGGCAGTCACGATGCCCGCCGCCAGACCGTAATCGGTGTCGTTGGCGCGACGAATCACCTCTTTGTCGGTTTCGTACGTGAGGATGGACATCACCGGCCCGAAGATCTCTTCGCGCACGATGGTCATCTCATCGGTGCAGTCGGTGAACACGGTGGGAGCCACCCACGCGCCGTTGTCAAAGCCTTCGCCTTTCAGCACATCGCCACCGCACAGCACACGCGCGCCTTCCTCTTTGCCTTTGGCGATATAGCGCAGCACGTTTTCGCGGTGCGGGAAGCTCACCAGTGGGCCAAAGTTGGTGCGTTCGTCGAACAGATCGCCCGCGCGAATACGTGCCACGCGCTCAACAATTTTCTGCTCAAACGCGGCTTTGAATTTCGCCGGCACGAACACGCGGGTGCCGTTGGTGCATACCTGGCCGGAACTGAAGAAGTTGGCCATCATGGCGATGTCCGCCGCGAGATCCAGGTCGGCATCGTCGAAAATAACCAGCGGGGATTTCCCGCCCAACTCCATCGTCACCTCTTTCAGGGACGAGGCCGCCGAATTGGCCATCACTTTTTTGCCGCTGGCAACGCCGCCGGTGAAGGAGACTTTGGCGATACCCGGGTGCTCGGTCAGGAACTGACCGGTTTCTGCGCCCACGCCCGGCAGAACGTTAAACACGCCGTCCGGCAGACCCGCTTCGGTGTAGATTTCGGCAAGCTTCAGGGCGGTGAGGGGCGTCACTTCGCTCGGTTTGAAGATCATCGCGTTACCTGCGGCCAGCGCTGGCGCGGATTTCCACAGGGCGATCTGGATCGGGTAGTTCCACGCGCCAATGCCCGCGACCACGCCCAGCGGTTCACGACGGGTATAGACAAATGAGGTATCGCGCAGGGGGATCTGGCTGCCTTCCAGCGCCGGGATCAGCCCTGCGTAGTACTCCAGCACGTCCGCGCCGGTGACGATATCAACGGTGCTGGTTTCTGAGTACGCTTTGCCAGTGTCGAGGGTTTCCAGCTTCGCCAGCTCGTCGTTACGCTCACGAAGAATGTCTACCGCACGGCGCAGAATGCGCGAGCGCTCCATGGCGGTCATTGCCGCCCAGATTTTTTGCCCGCGCTGCGCGCTTTCTACGGCGCGATCGACATCCTCGCGCCCGGCGGCCTGAACGGTCGCCAGGACTTCACCGTTGGCCGGGTTGATGGTCTCGAAGGTGCGACCGCTGGTGGCCGATGTATAACCACCATTGATATAAAGCTGCTGTTCTGCCATTCGGGACATAAATTCTCCTCGGTTAATCGGTCGGTAAATGCTGGCTAATAAAGTGGCTGGTGAGCGACTGGGCCAGGGTTTTATCCAGCGGTTTGCCACTCAGCGCGGCGCGCAGCCACAGCCCGTCAATCAGCGCCGCGAGCCCGTAACCCGCCTCCTGCGCCTGTTCGCGCGGCAGCTCGCGGCGGAACTCATACACCAGGTTCGACAGCAGACGGCGGCTGCTCACCTGCTGCAGACGGTAGAGCATTGGCTGATGCATGCTGCTCGCCCAGAAGGCCAGCCAGGCTTTCATTGCCGCGCCGCTGATCTGGGTTTCATCAAAATTGCCGCCGACAATCGCCTGCAGACGCTGCTCTGCGCTGCCGTGCGGTAAGGCATGCAAACGGTTCAATACCGCGTCGCGCAGCTGGCCGGTGATGTCGCGCATGGTCGCTTCCAGCAGGCCATTTTTGTCCTTGAAATAGTGACTGATGATCCCCGTGGAAACGCCCGCCCGACGGGCGATCTGCGCGATGGTCGCGTCATGCATTCCCACTTCATTTATTGCTTCCAGCGTGGCGTCGATCAGTTGCCTGCGCCGGATTGGCTGCATCCCCACTTTGGGCATTTTTGCCACTCCATTCATCAGCGTTGGTTAACCATTAAAGCGGTTTTTGATTGGACGTTCAATATAAAATGTGTCTTAATTGTTGCGGTTTTGGATTTCAATAGTTACAAAAACAGTGGGGATACTGGATGACAGATCTTTCGCAAGACAGAGAAAAGGACAAAATCAATCCGGTTGTTTTTTATACATCCGCAGGACTGATTTTGTTGTTTTCCCTGATGACGATCTTCTTTAGCGATTTTTCTGCCGAGTGGATTGGGCGCACCCTGAACTGGGTGTCGAAGACCTTCGGCTGGTACTACTTGCTGGCGGCGACGCTCTATATCGTCTTCGTCGTCTGCATCGCCTGCTCGCGCTTTGGCTCGGTAAAGCTCGGGCCGGAACAGTCAAAACCCGAGTTCAGCCTGCTGAGCTGGGCCGCGATGCTGTTTGCCGCGGGCATTGGTATTGACCTGATGTTCTTCTCCGTGGCGGAACCGGTCACGCAATATATGCAGCCACCGGAAGGGGCGGGGCAGACGATGGAGGCCGCGCGACAGGCAATGGTCTGGACATTGTTCCACTACGGCTTAACCGGCTGGTCGATGTATGCCCTGATGGGTATGGCGCTTGGATACTTTAGCTATCGTTATAATTTACCCCTCACGATCCGCTCCGCGCTCTATCCGATTTTCGGTAAAAAAATTAACGGACCGATTGGACACACCGTGGATATCGCGGCGGTGATTGGCACCATCTTTGGGATCGCCACCACGCTCGGTATCGGCGTGGTGCAGCTCAACTACGGTCTGAGCGTGCTGTTTGATATCCCGGATTCCATGGCGGCCAAAGCGGCGCTGATCGCGCTGTCGGTGATTATCGCCACCATTTCGGTTACCTCCGGCGTGGACAAGGGCATTCGCGTGCTTTCTGAGCTGAACGTCGCGCTGGCGCTGGGGCTGATCCTGTTCGTGCTGTTTATGGGCGATACGTCATTCCTGCTCAATGCGTTAGTGCTGAACGTGGGTGATTACGTGAACCGCTTTATGGGTATGACGCTGAACAGCTTCGCCTTTGACCGCCCGGTCGAGTGGATGAACAACTGGACGCTGTTCTTCTGGGCGTGGTGGGTCGCGTGGTCGCCGTTTGTTGGCCTGTTCCTGGCGCGTATTTCGCGTGGACGCACCATTCGTCAGTTTGTGATGGGCACGCTGATTATCCCGTTCACCTTTACGCTGCTGTGGCTGTCGGTGTTCGGCAACAGCGCGCTGCACGAGATCATTCACGGCAATGCGACGTTTGCGCAGGAAGCGATGGTGCATCCGGAGCGGGGGTTCTACAGCCTGCTGGCGCAGTATCCGGCGTTTACCTTTAGCGCCTCTGTTGCGACCATTACCGGCCTGCTGTTTTACGTCACCTCGGCGGATTCCGGCGCGCTGGTGCTGGGGAACTTCACCTCGAAGCTCAAGGACATTAACAGCGATGCTCCCAACTGGCTGCGCATCTTCTGGTCTGTCGCCATTGGCCTGCTGACCCTGGGCATGCTGATGACCAACGGTATTTCTGCCCTGCAGAACACCACGGTGATCATGGGTCTGCCGTTCAGTTTCGTGATCTTCTTCGTGATGGCCGGGTTGTATAAATCTCTCAAGGTGGAAGATTACCGCCGCGTCAGCGCCAGCCGCGATACCGCGCCACGCCCGATGGGTGCGCAGGACAGACTGAGCTGGAAAAAGCGGTTGTCACGCCTGATGAACTATCCGGGCACGCGCTACACCAAACAGATGATGGAAACGGTCTGCTTCCCGGCGATGGAAGAGGTGGCGCAGGAGCTGAAGCTGCGTGGTGCGTATGTTGAACTGAAAAACCTGCCGCCGGATGACGGTGAGACTCTGGGACACCTGGATCTGCTGGTGCATATGGGCGACGAACAAAACTTTGTCTACCAGATTTGGCCACAGCAGTATTCGGTGCCCGGATTTACCTATCGCGCACGCAGTGGGAAATCAACGTATTACCGCCTTGAGACGTTCCTGCTGGAAGGGAGCCAGGGGAATGACCTGATGGATTACAGTAAGGAACAGGTGATTACGGATATACTGGATCAGTATGAGCGGCACCTGAACTTTATTCACCTCCATCGCGAGGCGCCGGGGAATAGCGTGATGTTCCCGGATGTTTGAGCGGGATAACTAAGTGAATAAAGCGGTATCCTGGAGCAGGGTACCGCTTTTTTTAATGGCGTGGCACATACGTGCTGCGCAATATTAATGATTCTGAAAATGAATACCGGTTTTCCATATAAAGAAACTCACAGTGTCGACTAATTTTGAATCAGCTTCTGCGTAGGTGGCCGCATTGTGTCCTCCTTGACTGTAAGCTAATACCAGCACCGGAACATTCCACGGTTTGTTTATTGTCCGCAATCGGGCTGCGAATTTTGCTGTCTGCCAGGGGGAGACACGTTGGTCATGTAGGCCGACCGTTAACAACACCGGGGGATAGCGTTTACCTGGAACCAGATGCTGATAAGCGTCTATTTTTAACAAATTGAGCATGCCTGATTGTGTAAAAGGTGAACCCAACTCTTCAAAATTCATCTCGCCTATTGGAATTTTATCCAGTCGACTGGTATTAAGTATTCCGACGTCTATCGCCACAGCTGAAAATAGTTCTGGGCGAAGCGTCATTGCCATACCCATTATAATCCCCCCCGCGCTCTCACCACTGATCACCAATTTTGATGGTGAGGTGTATTTATTATCAACGAGATATTCAGCGCAACGAATAAAATCATTAATAGAATTTTCTTTCTTATTCGCTCTACCTCCTTCATGCCATGCTGGACCCAGTTCACCTCCTCCTCGAACATGCGCGATTGCGATGGCTCCGCCTTGTTCAAGCCAGAGCAAGCGGGAAATATCAAATTCAGGAAGGGTACTTACTCCATAAGCGCCGTAAGCTGTCAACCAGATGGGGGTGGCACCATTGTGTTCAATCCCTTTATGATGAATTAAAGTTAACGGAACGCGGACGTTATCTGCTGTGAGAACCCATATTTCTTCCGTCACATAGTCTGTAAAGGATTCTTTTACCGATGATATTAAATTCGTATCTCTGATGCGATTATTGACCGGGTTATACTGGAAAATAGCAGGTTGCGTGAGCCAACTCTGTCGGGTAAAGAGGATATCCTTGCGGTTATTGCTGGCGAATATTGCACTCACATTTTCATCTGCTGGTGCTGGAATGAACTGGTGTTTATTCGGGTCATCAAAAGGAATACGTACGAATTTATTGGTACCAGAGTCATGGTATGCAATATAAAGTGAATCCCGACTGGTGGTTAGCTGGGTGAGCTCACCATTTGCCCAGCTCATCACATGCTCTCGTTTTGAAGTAGGAGTACTCAGATCGACTCTTAAGATATCATAACCTGATGATGAATTCATGTTAGCAAAATAAATCCACTTTCCAGAGCAAACAAAGGCAGAAACATTCTCATCAACATCAATGATTTTGGCCCAGTGTAATATTCCGTTGAGTGCGGGATCGTTTTTTGCTGAAAAAATATAGCCGCCATAACCGCTGATTGATTTCGAAAAATAAACGATGAGATATGCAGAGTCGGGGGATGCAAACAAATTAACGTTTTCACATTTCTTCTGTGTCAATTCCGGGAGAGTATGCCAGTCAAAAGTCATAACATCATTTTGGCTCCCTAAATGATGGTAGTAGACTTTTCCGCATGTTTGTCGCCCGGTATCATGAGTTGTATCGTTAAGACTGTAATAAAATGACTGGTTATCCGCTGCCCAGACAACATTAGGATAGCGAACCGCGGAAATTTCATCTTTTAATACGACACCATCCGCAACTCTGATGACATTTATTGCCGTAGTTTCAGTACCATTTTTCGATAATCCAAAAGCCACATAGTGACCGTCTGGAGATGGGCTAAAAAAATTAATCCCATATCCGACGGGAGGGGTAATAACCACTCGTTCAGGTTTTCCCTTTTGTTGCACAAAAAGCCGCAGATAAGGATGTTCAGTTGTCGATCGTAGGTAGAAACGACGATCGCCCGCATCATAGATATCAGATAGAGTTGGTTCTGTGTTAACCAGTATGCTTAGTCTTTTCGCCAGTGCATTTCGCCAGGGGAGGGTGTGTAATATTTTAACCGCCTGGTCTGATTGATGGCTTAGCCAACGAGCTGTCTGTTGTCCGTCGGTTTCCATCCAGCGATAAGGATCTACGTTGTTGTCAACATCAGCGTTTCTCCCATGGGCATGAGTGAAAAAAACGCAGCCAAACAAAATGACTATTATGAATAATGTCGGTTTTATACTCAGTCTTACGCAATTTTTCATTCAGAGTGCAGTCCATGCTGTTCTGTCTGTGGCATTAATCGAATCACACGCTCAACAGATGCGATGGTTGATTGTCTGTGAGCAATGATTATTCGGGTGATGTTTAGCTTTTTGATAGCCTGATTAACATACGTTTCACTCTCTTCGTCCAAGGCACTGGTTGCTTCATCCATAAATAATATCCCGGGTTTACGATAAAGTGCGCGGGCAATAAAGATGCGTTGTTTCTGTCCTCCAGACAACCCCTCACCAAGTTCTCCAACTAATGTATCGTATCCCATGGGCATTTTTACAATAGCACCATGGATAAAGCTTGCGCGAGCGCACTCTTCCATCCATTCGTAATCGGCATTTTCATCGAAGCCACAAATATTTTCTCTAATTGAACCAGAAAATAACTTATCATCCTGCATTACGCACCCGATTATTTTGCGGTAATTGTTTAAACCAAGTTGTTGAATGTCATTACCATCGATCATTACTGAACCTGTCTGCGGTTCAAACAATCCACAAAGAACCCTCATAAGCGTTGTTTTACCTGCACCTGACGGACCTGTAATTGCCACACTTTCTCCAGCTAAAACCTGGAAAGAAAGACCACGAAAGACAGCGGCCGAATGGTCATCATATCGGTAGCTTAATGCATTTATTTCTAGGGCTACAGGTTTCATCGTGTTTAATATTTCTCTATCGGGCTTTTTCTTTTCTTGAGTATTAAGTGCAATATCTGCCACACGTTCATTATGAAGGTGCATCATGCGCAACTTAGTCAGGAAATTAGTTAATGACCAAATTCTGTCGGCAAATTGTTCTCTGAATACACCGAAAGCGATGAACATCCCAATTGTTATATCGTTATCTATAATGAGTCTTGAACCCAGCCATAGCATTGCTATCTGCTCGCAAGCAGTGATAAGGGAGTTTACGCCACCAAAAAGCAAATCCATTTTGGTGATTTTTATTTCAGTGTTAATTGTGTCAATTTCCAGGTTCAGCCAGTGGATGCTTCTTCTTTCACTAAAACCTTGCATTTTAATGGTCGCTATACCGTACAACGTTTCCATGAAATAAGATCGGGTTCGGGCGTCTCTAACGAGAATTTCCTCCGATAATTCGCGGTAGGTACTGTACGTCATAAGACGGATGAGGACATATAGAGCAGTAAAACACATAACAACGCCTGTGAGCCAGCCGCCATAAAGTGCCATCATAATGACGACACCGATCAACATCGTTCCATCGATGAGTGCTCCAACGATACTACTGGTAAAGGTTTCCCGAAGAGTGTTCAACGATCCAAAGCGCGACTGAATGTCACCTAACTTGCGTCGCTCAAAATAACTCAAAGGTAGCCGCAGTAAATGTGAAAATAACCCGGATTGCCACTGAACATTGATGAGCGTAGTCATTAATAATGAAGACCATGAACGCAGTGCGCTCAATGCCAGGCGTAAGAAAGTAAAGAGTAACAGACCAATACAAATCAGTGTCAGTAAGCCCACATCTGCAGCGGGAATAGCATGATCCAGTGCAAGCTGAGTACCTATCGGGATAAGAAGATTTATGGATTCAATAATGAGCGAATAGAAAAATATTTTCGCTAGCGTACCCTTAAGACCATGTACCTTTGCTGCAAGGGCTTTGAGGCTGAAGTGGTGACTTTCTTGCTCTTCGGTAAATGTACTTCCAGGCCATACTTCGAGTGCTATGCCAGTGAAGTATTGAGACATTTCCTCGAGATTTATCGTTCTACGGCCTCTGGCAGGGTCGTGTAGGATCACTCGATTTTGTTTCACACCGACCAGAACTACAAAATGGTTAAAATCCCAATGTAAGATGCAGGGGATCTTAAGCGAGTTGAGTTCATGAAGTTCCAGGGATAAACAGCGAGATGCAAGTCCTAATTGTTCAGCAATTTCTTTCATTCCTGCCAGTGTTGTCCCACGTGCAGATAGGTTGAATTGTTGTCGCAAGGATATGAGATTGCTATTTTTTCCATAGTGATTACAAATCATCGCAAGACATGCCAAACCGCATTCTGAGGATTCCGTTTGATGAACTAGTGGAACCCGAGAACGCAGATGAAGATCGAGTTGTCCGAGAAGCGTTTTAAAAGCACGTTTACTCATTTATCGGGCCCTCTATGCTATTTTTCATATCGTAGAAGGGGGAAAGCATCCACTGATAGATCTTCCTTTTTTCCAGAAATAAGGTGCTCTGAGCTTGCATTCCATTACCCAAGCTCAGACGTTTACCCGCGTACGCAATATTTTGTCTGTCAGGTTTGATAATAACTTTGTAGTAGGGTGCAGTTGAAGATGAGGCCACTTTAAGCGCCCCTTGATAGGTTTGCATTTCCTGTGGGGAGGCTGGGGAACGTGAGATGACAGAAATTGCTCCGCCAAACATACCGAATTTTTGAGCAGGAAAGGCTTCATAGCGGATGTTCACGCGGTCTCCAGCATTAAGATAGGGGACTGCGTCATTCGGTACCCAAATGACAAGAGAGAAATGATCGATATTGTATGGGATGATTTGTAGCAGACTGTCGCCCGGCTTGATCATCTGCCCGACGGTGACGCTAAGGGAATCTACCCTCCCGTTAGCCATGGCTCGGATAATAATAGCGCCTCCAGCATCAATACTCAGACGTTCTTTTTGCAATTCATAGCGCTGAAGTTCCATTTGATGAATCTGGTTATCAAATTCAGCGGCCTGCGTCTGAATCTGACTCTCCAGTGTTGTCACCTGCAACGCGTTTTGGTCACTCTGGGCAGACAGGTTAATCATGTTATTCTGTCGTTCGTAGTATAAGGCTATCTGATTAATCAGCTGATCCTGAGTAATAAGACCACGCGCCTGATAATGCCGGTAGTTCTCCATGTTAGTTTTCATTACATGGAGGCCTTCCTGGGCTTGGGTGATAATATCTGAGGAACGTTTGAGAGCAGCGCTATATTGTTCTTTTTGTTTTTTGAGCATCTCAAGAGTGTTTTTTTTATTTTCCTGGAGAAGAGACATGATTTGAGATATACGTGTCAGCTGGTTGTCAACATCCATACGCTGATTATCGCTGACAACACCGCTACGTGTGCTTTTACTAACATCGATCATGTAAATAGCATCACCTACTTTGAGCAGTTGACCTTCTTTGACAAATTGTTTAACTACCACCCCCTGAACACTGGCGTAAACGTTAGATGAACGAGGATAGGTGGTTATTTCTCCCACTACAGTTATTCTTCTCGTATAGGTGAACGTTAGGACGAAGGTTAGAAAAGCAATAACAAAAAAAACAGATAGCCCTGCAACCATCCAAACAGGGATCCCAGGCAGTAATATGGCTCTTCCTTGCCATCTCAATTTTTTGTGATCAACCGCTTTTTGGCGATACACGCACTTTTTCCTTTTTTTAAAAGATTTCGTGATTTTGTGTGGTTCACCAGGTGACAATTTTAAGTCAATTGCACCTGGTTATTCTGCATATCCAGGGGTATCGTGTTTTTTCCTGCATATGTAATTTGCTTTGCTGCGCTTCGGTAATACTATTTCTTCGACGACTCAACCATCCCTACCGTTACGGCCATCGTGTCCACCGGGACCACCTTTACCGCCTTTGCCCCCTTTCCCTCCAGGGCCACCATTTCCACCATCACCTCCGTTCCCGCCTCGTCCCCCGTTACCGCCATTACCACCATTTCCAGAACCACAGGTTCCTCCATTACCTCCGCGGCCGCCATTACCGCCTGCGCCCCCGTTACCTCCACTTCCACCATCGCATTGCGAACCCCCAGAAATACCTTCACTCTCTGATTTCAGTAGTTCTCGCATTTTCACTCCTGATAAAGTAATGCATCACGCACAACGACCCGCCATGACAAACTTACAGCGGGTCGTCGTTTTGGCTTTTAATGATGGCTATCGACGACCGCCATTATTGCCACCGCCGCAGCTTCCGCCGTTACCCCCATTACCGCCATTACCGCCGCGGCCACCATTACCGCCATTGCCGCCATTACAGGTACCACCATTACCACCACTATTGCCATTGCCGTTGCCACTGTGATTACCGTTCCCATTACCGGCACCAATACCGCCGGCCACAATACTCATTTCATTTTGATTTAATTCACGCATTAGACTTTCCTTAGTTATATGAAGTTAAAGTAAAACAGCCTTAACATAATGTTCCTGAAATAAAGAAAATGGAAATGACTTATTTCATCTTTCACGGTTTTTTTATCTTTGGGTTTTTGATCTACCTCTAAGTTTCGTTGCGTAATTCTGTTATGGAAAGCATGGTGGCGAATTGTGGATTATGTTCTAAAATTAAATTGGTTTTATCTAACTATTAAAAGTAGTAGGAAGGGATAGATTCTCTTAACATTTGCACTCAAGGGGTGTATGTTTCCCACATCGAGATAGGTTGTGAGATGCTATATTTTTTATGCATGATTTTAGGCGTGATAAAGCTGCAAGGATATTTCTTTGTGGTTAGGTTTTATATTAATAATTGTTTTATTTTCAGTAATGATATTTTATCAAAAGAGTAGGGTGTTGAATTTTTCGGATAAAAAGTCAAAACTATTCCTGAACGACGAGTAACGTGCATACGCTTTCGTCCATAATCTGCCATGCCAGGTTAAAACACAATCCCTCGTAATAACACCCTATGGGTTGGGCAAGTTTTAATACCAGCGTTTTCTCATTCAATGCACTGACCCGTGCGCATTCAAATCCCATGTATTCCCTCACTACAGGAAAAAGCGCTTTAAACAGACTCTCTTTGGCGCTGAATGCGAGCGTCAATGTAAGCGCGAAAGGCTTGCCCGACTGCAAAAGGCGTGTTTCTTCCTGTGCGTCGATGACACCTTCCTTTATGTCGTGAGCTTCGTTTTCGGAAAGAATGGCTTCCAGATCAATGCCGATTAGCGTATGCGGATAGCGCGCAACCACCGCCATCGCCTGTGTACCGCTGTGGGTAATGCTGCCAGTGATGCCTTCCGGCCAGAGGGGTTCCCCGCTGGGACCGATGCCGGGAACGGCGCGTTCGCTAATCGCTCTGAGTGCGTGGGCGGCGGCGAGGCGACCGGCAAGGTGTTCGGTTTTTCGTTTTCGTCCGGCGTCGGTTAGCTGGGCCTGGTGAGGAAGCCAGAGGAGGTCGGCGTCGGTAAAGGTGGTGGGATCGAAGGTAATTTGGTGGACCGTGGTTCCGGCAAGACGAAATGTGGAGTGGGTGGTACGCATGTTTTCTCGTCCTGACGTTGAGGAATAGTGCGGCCTGATGCCTTCACCCCGATCCTCTTCTGCCGGGAGAGGAAGACATTCAGCCCCTCTCCCGGCAGGAGAGGGGAGACACAGCCTGCCTTAGAAGTGCGTGTTCACGCTCATAAACCAGGTTCGGCCCGGCTCATTATAGGTGTATGCACCCGCGCCGTACATATACGCACCGGTTGTGGCGTTGCCGGTGGTCTGGGCATTACCCGCGCGCCACTGGCGTTTATCAAAGACGTTATCCACGCCGCCGGTCAGGCTGACGTTTTTGGTCACGTCCCAGGTCGCACTCAGGCCAACGATGCTGTACGGGCTGACTTCGTCTTTCTCAGACCCGGTCACCGGCTGGCCTTTGTAGTTGTACTTCTTCGGCTGCTGCTTGCCGTACCAGGTGAAGGTCGACTGCAGCGACACATCCTGATGTACCTGCCAGCTCAGGGTTGAGTTCAGCGTGTACTCCGGGATGATCGACAGACGGTCGCCGGTCTCCTTGTTCTTGCTTTGCAGCATATAGGTGATGTTGTTGGTCCAGTTGATCGTGTCGCTGACCGGCACGTTCAGGGAGCCTTCCAGACCTTCAACCACCGCTTTAGGCACGTTTTCCCACTGGTAAATATCGGTGGTCACTTTACTGGTGGAGGTCTGGCCGACTGGCGCATACCCCGCTTCAATTTTGTTGCGGTAGTCGTTACGGAACCAGGTCACGCCAGCCAGCCAGCCGTCGTGTTTCCATTCCAGACCAATCTCTTTGTTAATGCTGGTTTCGGCTTTCAGGTCGTCGTTACCCATCATGTAGCAACCCACGCCGTCGGAGCTGGCGTAGCAGCCCTGGCCTTTGCTGTACAACAGATAGTTCGGGTTGGTCTGGTACAGGCTCGGCGCTTTATAGGCGCGGGCGATACCCATCTTCAGTGTAAAGTCGTCACCCAGGCCTTGCGACAGGTTCAGGGACGGGCTCCAGTTGTTACCGACGATCGTATGGTGATCGAAGCGCAGCGCCGGGGTCAGCATGGTGCTGTCCGTCAGCTCCATGTTGTTTTCGGCGAACAGGGAGAAGATCTCCGCCGAGGTATACGGGCTACGATCGTTGCTGAGCCCCGGAATGGTCCCGCCCTGCTGGGTTTGCGAGAAGGAGGTCGAGTCCTTCATGCGCTGCTGGTTCCACTCGGTGCCCAGCGTCAGGTTCTGGTTGACGAGGAAATCAATCGGCAGGTTGATTTCGCTATGCAGCATTACATCAGCCAGGTCGGTGTCGGTGAATTTATTGCTGTTGAACAATCCTTCCGTACCGCCCGCCAGGCCTTCGCCGAGACGCGAATTGCGGGTGTGCTCGTACTGCGCCCAGTTGCTGGCGGTAATCCCATTATCCCAGCCGCCGTTCCAGGTCACCGCAAAGTTCTGGCGATAGATACGGTTAGTCTCTTTACCGTAGTTTTTCTTCACCAGACCGCTGGAGCTGTTGTCGTTGTTGGTGTTCTGGGTATCACCCGCGTAGAGGTTGTTCTGGCGGCTGTAACCCGCTTCAAACTCCACGGACTGCATGGGCGCGAAGTCCCAGCGGACCACGCCGTTAATGTCTTTGTTCTCGACCCCTTCACGGCCTGCAGGCAGGGTGTCGGCATAGGTACCGGTACGATCGGACTGGTGACCCTGGTTGATGTCCCACGCATCGGCCTGGGTTTTGTCCAGGTTACCAAACATGCGGAAGCTGAAGTCGCCGCCCAGCGGGCCGCTCAGGCTGAAGTTGGTGCGCTTAGTGGAACCCTCATCCTTATGTTCTGGAGCATTCAGGTAGGTGTTCCAGGAGCCATGCCACTGGTTGTCGAATTTTTTGGTGATGATGTTCACCACGCCACCTGCCGCACCGTTACCGTAGCGAGCTGCGGCCGGGCCACGAATGACCTCAATGCGTTCAATCATCTCTGGCGGTACCCAGCCGGTGTCACCGCGGGTATCGCGCTCGCCGCGCCAGCCCAGACGGATGGAGTTGCGGCTGGTGACCGGCTTGCCGTCAATCAGGATCAGGGTGTTTTCCGGACCCATACCACGAATATCAATCTGACGGTTATTGCCGCGCTGTCCGCTGGTGGAGTTCCCGGTCAGGTTAACGCCAGGCATGGTGCGGATGATTTCGGCCACGTCACGTGCGGGCGGGTTTTTACGGATTTCATCGGCGGTGATGGTCGATACCCCTGGTGCCTGCAGGTTCTGCTCTGCGGCGGTGATCACCATGGTGTCTTCGTGCTGCGCGTTGGCGGTGTTGTCGTCTGCCAGCGCTGGCATCGCAACGCCGTAAATCCCTAAGTTGACCAGCAAGGCCAGGGAGTGAATCTTCTTATTCATTGTACGTCCTGCTTTTCGCGCCGCATCCCCGGGCTCCATTCCCGAAAGGGAGAGGAGGCGGCATGGTGTCACCCGCAGTTTGCGTAAGCAGCCCCGTCCTCGAGCGCACACAACGCGTGGCATGGTTGTTTTATGAGCGCGCTTCCCACAGCGCGGCCACTACGCTATTGCAAATGCAAATAGTTATCAATAATATTATCAATAAAATTTGTCCTGAAACAAAAAAGACTGATAAACATGAGGTTATACGGGTGACGGGGTTAAAAACGGGAAGTGAAGCCTGGTGGCAGTCGAAAAACGGACCCGAATGGACCCGCGAGAAGGGGCACTATCGCGTCACTTTCTGGTGGCGTGACCCGGCAGGAACGCAAAAAACCTCGCCGCTAAAACGCGTCTGGCTCTACATCACCGGCGTGACCGATCACCATCAAAATGCCCGTCCGCAATCCCTTGAGCGCATTCCTGATACTGACGTCTGGCAGTGGCAGGGCGCGTTCACCCCGCAATGGCGCGGCAGCTACTGTTTTATCCCCTCAGTAAACGACGATGATTTTGCCGACGCGGTCTTCCACGGCGAGCAACCCGATCGTTTGGCGCTGCGTGAAGGCTGGCGAAAGTTGCTCCCCGCGGCGATGGCCGATCCGTTAAATCCGCAAAGCTGGCGCGGCGGACGCGGGCATCCCGTCTCGGCGCTCGAAATGCCCGAGGCCCCGGTTCAGCCCGGCTGGAACACGCCCGCAACGCCCGGCAACGCGCCCGTCTGCTTTGAATGGGAAAGCGTGCGTCTGAATAACCGCCGCCGGGTGTGGGTTTTCACCACAGGTGAAGACAGCCCGGAGCGGCCGCTTGCCGTACTGCTCGACGGCCAGTTCTGGGCCGAAAGCATGCCCGTGTGGTCTCCGCTAACCGCGCTGACAAACGCGGGCAAACTGCCGCCTGCCGTCTACGTCTTAATCGATGTGATCGACATGGCGCATCGCAATCACGAGTTACCCTGCAACCCGGATTTCTGGCAGGCGGTGCAGGAGGAACTTCTCCCGCGGGTGAACAGCCGCACTCCGTTCAGCGACCGCGCCGACCGAACGGTAGTCGCGGGTCAAAGCTTTGGCGGCCTCTCTTCACTTTATGCCGGGCTTAACTGGCCCGAGCGCTTTGGCTGCGTATTAAGCCAGTCCGGCTCCTACTGGTGGCCGCACCGTGGCGGTCAGCAGGACGGGTTGCTCATCGAACAACTTAAAGCGGGCGACCTCACCGCGCGCGGGCTGCGTATCGTTCTTGAAGCCGGGCGCAATGAGCCGCTCATCTTCCGCGCGAATCAGGCGATCTACGCCGAACTGCACCCGCAGCAACCGGTTATCTGGCGTCAGGTTGACGGCGGACACGACGCGCTTTGCTGGCGCGGTGGGCTGACGCAGGGGCTGATGACCCTCTGGCAGCCGCTTATTCACTAACGGAGTCTGTATGGAATTCAGCAACCCTTTCGATAATCCGCAGGGTCAGTTTGCGATTTTGCGTAACGACCAGGGACAGTACAGTCTGTGGCCGCAGCAGTGCCAGCTGCCGGCGGGCTGGCGCGTGGTCTGTGAAGCACAATCTCAGGAAGCCTGTCAGCAGTGGCTCGCCGACCACTGGCAAACCCTGCAACCGTCGTATTTTGCGGGAGAGAAAGCATGAACCGTCTTCCTCTTGTCGCCGCCCAGCCGGGTATCTGGATGGCGGAGCAGCTTTCCTCCCTGCCAAACGCCTGGAGCGTGGCGCACTACACCGAGCTGAAGGGCAATATTGACGCACCGCTGCTGGCAAAAGCCATTGTTGAAGGGATGCGGCAGGCCGACACCCTGCGCATGCGTTTTGTGCAAGAGAATGGCGAGGTGTGGCAATGGGTGGATGACGCTATGTCACTGCCTGAACCGTCCGTGGTTTGCGCCGAATCCCATGACGCGGCGATGGCCCTGATGGCAGCGGATTTAAACCAGAACCTGCGTGTGGACAGCGGTCAGCCGCTGGCGTTCCATCAGCTGATTCAGGTAGGCGAAGGGCACTGGTGCTGGTATCAGCGATATCATCATCTGGTGGTGGATGGCTTCAGTTTTCCGGCGATTACCCGCCAGATCGCCGCCATTTATCACGCATGGCAAAACGGCGAACCCACGCCCGCGTCGCCGTTTACCCCTTTCGCCGAGGTGGTGGAGGAGTACCAGCGCTATCGCGACAGCGAAGCGTATCAGCGCGACGGGGCGTTCTGGGCGGAGCAGCGTAAGCAGCTTCCTTCCCCGGTCTCGCTGTCGTCGGCACCGCTGCCGGGCCGTGCGGCGACCACCGATATTCTGCGTCTGAAGGTGACGGCTGACCGCCGCGCCTTTACCCGGCTTGCTCAGGCGGCGGGGCCGGTTCAGCGTACCGATCTGGCGCTTGCGCTGGTGGCGCTGTGGATCGGGCGTCTGACCGGACGGCTGGACTACGCCGCCGGGTTTATCTTTATGCGCCGAATGGGATCGGCGGCCTTAACGGCAACCGGTCCGGTGCTGAACGTGCTGCCGCTGGCGGTGAACATTGCCCCGCACGAAAGCCTGCCTGCGCTGGCGCATCGTCTGGCAAATCAGCTGAAAAAAATGCGTCGCCATCAGCGTTATGACGCCGAGCAGATCGTGCGTGACAGCGGACGTGCCGCGGGCGATGACGCGCTGTTTGGCCCGGTACTGAACGTCAAGGTGTTTGATTATCAGCTGGATATGGATGGCGTGGACGCCATCACCCATACGCTGGCCACTGGCCCGGTCAATGACCTTGAACTGGCGCTGTTCCCGGACGAGCAGGGCGGCCTGAGTATTGAAATCCTTGCCAATAAGCAGCGCTACGATGAAGCGACGCTAACGCGCCACGTTGCACGCCTGAACGCCATGCTGATGCAGTTTGCTGCCAACCCGGATTTGCGCTGCGGCGAAGCAGAAACCGTTTCAGAGCAGGAATACCAGCAGCTGGCGCGTATCAATGATACCGGGCTGGCGCTACCGTCAACCACGCTGGCTCAGCTGGTGGCAGACCAGGCGGATAAAACGCCGGATGCCCCCGCGCTTGCTGATGCGCACATCGAACTGAATTACCGCCAGATGCGCGAGCAGGTGGTGGCTCTTGCGACATTACTGCGGGAACGCGGCGTTAAGCCTGGCGACAGCGTGGCGGTAGCCCTGCCGCGCTCGGTGTTTCTTACCCTGGCGCTGCACGGCATCGTGGAGGCGGGCGCCGCGTGGTTGCCGCTGGATACCGGTTACCCGGACGATCGTCTGCGCATGATGCTGGAGGACGCGAAACCGTCCCTGCTGATCGCCTCTGACGATCAGCTTTCGCGCTTTCGCGATCTGCCGGTCCCTGTATTTAGTTACAACACACTATTACCCCCTGCGGGCAGTGAACCGCTGCGGCTGGCAAAGCCGGCGCACACGGCGTACATCATCTTTACCTCAGGCTCAACGGGACGGCCAAAAGGCGTGATGGTAGGGCATACCGCCATCGTTAACCGCCTGATGTGGATGCAGGATCACTATCCGCTGGACGCGCATGACGTGGTGGCGCAAAAGACGCCGTGCAGTTTTGATGTCTCGGTCTGGGAGTTCTGGTGGCCCTTTATCGCCGGCGCGAAGCTGGTGATGGCCGAGCCGGACGCGCACCGCGATCCGCAGGCGATGCAGAACTTCTTCGCGCATTATGGCGTGACCACGACACACTTTGTGCCGTCGATGCTGGCGGCATTCGTTGCCTCGCTGACGCCGGAAAATGCCGACTGCTGTCAGACCCTGAAGCAGGTGTTCTGCAGCGGGGAAGCGCTGCCGACAGAACTGTGTCGGGAGTGGGAGCACCTTACTCATGTCCCGTTGCATAACCTTTATGGTCCAACAGAAGCGGCGGTGGACGTGAGCTGGTATCCGGCGTCGGGTCCGGAACTGGCGGCGGTGGCGGGCAACAGCGTGCCGATTGGCTTCCCGGTGTGGAATACGGGGCTGCGCATCCTGGATGCGATGATGCGTCCGGTGCCGTTCGGCGTGGCCGGTGACCTCTATCTTACCGGGACCCAGCTTGCGCAGGGGTATCTCGGTCGTCCGGACCTGACCGCCAGCCGCTTCATTGCCGATCCCTTTGCACCTGGCGAGCGGATGTACCGCACCGGTGACGTGGCGCGCTGGCTGGATAACGGCGCGGTGGAATATCTGGGCCGCAGTGACGATCAGCTGAAAATTCGTGGTCAGCGTATCGAACTTGGTGAAATCGATCGTGCGATGCTTTCGCTGCCTGACGTGGCGCAGGCCGTAGCGCACGCGTGCGTCTTTAATCAGGCGGCGGCAACCGGGGGTGATGCCCGACAGCTGGTAGGGTATGTCGTCTCCGGGTCCGGCTTGCCGCTGGACCGCGATGCGCTGCTGCACTCGCTTAAAGCTCAATTGCCGCCCCATATGGTGCCGGTGGTGCTGCTGCAAATCAGCGCGCTGCCGCTCTCTGCCAACGGAAAGCTTGACCGAAAGGCGCTTCCGTTGCCGGAATTGACCCGCAAGACGTCCGGGCGGGCGCCAGACACAGACGCTGAAGTGGCCGTCGCGCAGGCATTTTCTGCCCTGCTCGGCTGTGAGGTGAACGACATCGATGCCGATTTCTTCGCCCTCGGCGGTCATTCCCTGCTGGCGATGCGCCTGGCCGCGCAGCTCAGCCGGACGTTTGCCCGCAGGGTCACGCCGGGGCAGATTATGGTGGCCTCGACGGTCAGCATGCTCAGCGCGCTGCTGGATTCATCGATGAATGACGAACAGGCACAGCGTCTGGGCTACGAGACCCTTCTGCCGCTGCGTGAAAGCAACGGTCCGACGCTGTTCTGCTTCCATCCGGCATCCGGCTTTGCCTGGCAGTTTAGCGTGCTGGCGCGCTATCTCAGCCCGCGCTGGTCAATCACCGGCATTCAGTCGCCGCGTCCGGAAGGGCCGATGCAGCAGTGCGCTACGCTGGACGAGGTGATCGAACATCATCTGCAGACTCTGCGCGGGCAACAGCCGCAGGGGCCGTATTATCTGTTCGGCTACTCGCTTGGCGGCACGCTGGCGCAGGGCATTGCGGCCCGTCTGCGCGAGCAGGGTGACGCGGTGGCGTTTCTCGGCTTGCTGGATACCTGGCCGCCGGAAACCCAGAACTGGGCAGAGAAAGAGGCCAATGGTCTCGATCCGGACGTACTGGCAGAAATTGAACGCGAGCGGCAGGCGTTTATCGCCGCGCAGCAGGGGCAAGGCTCTGGCGAGCTCTTTAACGCCATCGAAGGGAATTACGCCGATGCCGTCCGCCTCCTGACAACGGCGCACAGTTCACGGTTCGACGGTAAAGCGACGTTGTTTGTTGCCGGGCGCACGCAAACGCTGGATCCGCAGCAGGCCTGGGCGCCGTGGGTGGGGGAACTGGAGGTTTACAGCCAGGATTGTGCCCACGTGGATATCATTTCACCGCAGGCGTTTGAGACGATAGGACCGGTGCTGAAGGCGATATTGAGGTAGCGGTTTCCCCTCACTCTCACCCTCTTTTCCTGGAGAGGGTGAGGGCATCAGAGTGCACGCTTGCCCAACGGCACCACCAGCGGTGTACCGGCCACGGGATCGTCGATAATCATGCAGCGCATGCCGTAGATCTGCGCGATCAGATCCGGCGTCACAATCTCTTTTGGCGCACCCTGCGCCACAATTTCGCCGTCGCGCAGCGCAATCAAATGCGTGGCATAGCGGCATGCCTGATTTAAATCGTGCAGTACGGCCGCCAGCGTATAGCCCTGCGTGCGGTTCAGCTCGCTCAACAACTCCAGCAGATCGATCTGATGGCTGATATCCAGCCACGTGGTAGGCTCGTCCAGCAGCATGATGGCGGTTTCCTGCGCCAGCACCATCGCAATCCACGCCCGCTGGCGCTGTCCGCCGGAGAGCGTATCCACGCTTTGCCGGGCCAGATCGGTAATGCCCGTCGCCTGCATCGCCCGCTTCACCGCCTCATCATCCTCTTTACGCCAGCGAGTAAACAGCGGCTGATGCGGATAGCGCCCGCGCGAGACCAGTTCCTGCACCGTGATATCCCCAGGCGTGGTGGCGTTTTGCGCCAGCAGGCCAATACGGCGCGCCACCTCTTTGCTGGCAAAGTGCTGGATCTGCTCGCCGTCGAGATACACGCAGCCCTCAACCGGCGTCATCAGGCGGCTGAGGGTGCGCAGCAGGGTCGATTTACCGCAGCCATTCGGGCCGATAATCGCCGTAAAATGGCCGTCCGGGATAGCCACCGTCAGGTCACGGGCAATGATTTTTTTGCCATAGCCGAGGGTTAAGTGTTCGCCGCGCAAGCGGGTTGTACTGTTTGTCATTTCTTGCGTGACTCCTGAACTAACAAGACGATGAGATAAATCCCGCCGAGACTGACGGTCACGACGCCTACCGGAAGTTGATAAGGCATAAATAACCGCTGGGCGCAGAGGTCGGCGGCCAGCAGTAACGCTGCGCCACACAGCGCCGCCTGGGTTAATCCCCAGCGCGCCGTGCCGCTGATGCGCCGGGCAATGTGCGGTGCAACCAGCGCGATAAACGAGATCGGCCCGGCGATGGCGGTGGCGGCAGCGGTCAGTAACACTGCCACCAGCATCAGCATCAGGCGCGAGCGCTCAACGCCCACGCCCAGCGCACAGGCGCTGTCATCGCCCATCTCCAGCAGGCGCATCCGGCGTACCAGCAACACCGCGCCAATAAACATTACCAGGATCAGCGGGGCAGCGGGCCAGGTTTTGCCCCACGTCAGGCCATTGAGTGAACCGGCATACCACAGCCCGGCAGAGAGCGCGGTGTCGAGCGAAGCCTGCAGCAATAGCCAGGTGTTGAAAGCCATTAACATGGCGCGAATGCCGATACCGATAATGATCAGGCGGAAGGTGTCGATACCGTTGCGCCAGGCCAGCGCCCAGATAATGAGCGCGGTGACTATCCCGCCGGTCATCGCGGTGAACGTGATGGCCGTCAGGTGCTGACCAAACAGCACCATCGCCACCAGCACGCCGCTCCAGGCGCCGGTGTTCAGCCCCATTACGTCCGGGCTGCCAAGCGGGTTGCGCATCAACGACTGAAAAATGGCACCGCTGACGCCGAGCGCCGCGCCCACCAGAATCGCCATCGCCACGCGCGGCAGTCGCCACTCGGTGACCACCAGGGTGACATTGCGCGGCGCACTGCCAAGCAGCGCGTTAAAAACCTGCGCGAAATCGAGCGTGACCGCGCCGCTGCGCAGGCTCCAGACCGCCAGCATCAGAATGACGACGGCCAGCAACGACACGCTGGTGACTAAACGTCGGGACGGGGCCATCATGCGCCACCTCCGCGTTTATGTCGCACGAGGAAGATCAGTACCGGTGCACCGATAAATGCGCTTACCACCGAGACGCGCAGTTCACCAGGCACCAGCAGGCGACCCACAACATCCGCGAACAGCAGCAGGGCAGGGGTAGCCAGCAGCGTGACCGGCAGCGACCAACGGTGATCGGCACCCACCAGCCAGCGTGCCATGTGGGGCATCATCAGGCCGATAAAAGCAATGGGGCCGACAACTGCAGTTGCGCTGCCGCACAGTACGGTGATCGCGATAAGACCCGTTAGCTGCGTACGCGCCACGCGGTTACCGAGCGCGGTTGCGGTGTCGCTCCCGAGGCTCAGGCTATTGAGCGCACGGCTTAAACACAGTGCGACGGCGGCGGCGATGACGACCGGGATCACCACCACTTTTAAAGTTGCCAGGGTGCGGATATCCAGCGAACCGGCCTGCCAGAAGCGCAGCTGGTCATAAACATCCGGGTTAAGCAGGGCGATGCCGTTGGATAACCCTTCCAGCACGGCGGCGAGCGCTACGCCCGCCAGCGTCAGGCGTACCGGACTCAGCTGTCCGCCACCCTGGCTACCGGTAAACGCCACCACCAGCGACGCCGCCAGCGCGCCGCAGAAGGCCATCACCAGTTGTTCAGACGGAGAGGTAAAACCGAAGAGCGCCGCGCCAAGCACAATCGCAAAGCTGGCACCGCTGTTTACCCCAAGAATGCCGGGGTCGGCCAGCGGGTTACGGGTGAGCGTTTGCATTAAGGCACCGGCAAGACCCAGCGCACCCCCGGCCAGCAGTCCGGCAAGGGTACGGGGAAGGCGGGCATCGAGCACGATGGTGCAGTCGGCGCTCTGACAGCTGCCAGTGAACGCATCGACAATAACGGACACGGGCAGCGGCTTCGCGCCGACCAGCAAACTGAGTGCAATCGCAAGGATTAACAGTAGCAATAACACAGGCACGGCAACGGCGCGCACCGCGGAAGAGGAAAACGACATAGCAACATCCATGATTTGATAATGATAGTGATTATCGTTATCTATCTTATTTGGCTATGTTAGCATGTGCGCCAATGGAATTGGTAGAAATACACTCAAGGCCTTGTCATGAATCAAAAATCCTGGCTGCTCAACCTCAGCCTGCTGAAGACGCACCCCGCATACCGCGCTGTCTTTATCGCCCGTTTTATCTCCATCCTCTCCCTCGGCCTGCTTGGCGTTGCCGTGCCGGTGCAGATCCAGTCCATGACCCACTCCAGCTGGCTGGTGGGGCTTTCGGTCACCTTAACCGGTGGGGCGATGTTTATCGGCCTGATGGTGGGCGGCGTGCTGGCGGACCGGTATGAGCGTAAAAAACTGATCCTGCTGGCACGCGGCACGTGCGGCGTAGGCTTTATCGGGCTGTGTCTGAACGCCATGCTGCCGGAGCCGTCACTGATTGCCATTTACGCCCTCGGTCTGTGGGACGGTTTTTTTGCGTCACTCGGCGTCACGGCGCTGCTGGCAGCCACGCCCGCGCTGGTCGGGCGCGAAAACCTGATGCAGGCGGGGGCAATCACCATGCTGACCGTGCGCCTCGGGTCGGTAATTTCACCGATGGTCGGTGGCCTGCTGCTGGCGACCGGCAACGTGGCGTGGAACTATGGGCTGGCGGCGGCGGGCACCTTTATCACTACGCTCACGCTCCTGCGTTTGCCGCGCCTGCCGCCTCCGCCACAGCCGCGCGAACATCCGCTGACATCACTGATGGCCGCGATCCGTTTTCTGTTCAGCAATCCGTTGATAGGTGGTATTGCGCTGCTCGGCGGTCTGCTGACGATGGCCAGTGCTGTACGCGTGCTTTACCCGGCGCTGGCGGGCGTGTGGCAGATGAGCGCGTCGGAAATCGGCGTGCTGTACGCGGCTATTCCGCTCGGCGCGGCATGCGGCGCGTTGACCAGCGGTAACCTGGCGCAGAGTGCGCGTCCCGGGCTGATCATGCTGTTGGCTACCCTGGCGTCGTTTATTGCGATTGGTTTCTTCAGCCTGATGCCGGTATGGGCGCTGGGCGTAATGTGCCTGGTGATTTTTGGCTGGCTGAGCGCCATCAGTTCATTGCTGCAGTACACCCTGATCCAGACCCAGACGCCGGAAGGGATGCTGGGGCGTATCAACGGTCTGTGGACCGCACAGAACGTGACGGGCGATGCCATTGGCGCGGCTATCCTCGGCGGGCTGGGGGCGATAATGACCCCGGTGGCTTCAGCGAGCAGCAGCGGCTTTGTCCTGGCTATGCTGGGAGGGATATTGCTGGTGGTCCTGGTTGAGCTGCGTCGGTTCAGGCAGGAGGTTGTGTTGAACGACAGTGCGGCCTGACGCGTTCACACCGGCCCTCTCACCGAGAGGGCCGGGTTAGCCTCTTACCTGAACTGTGCGTCTAAACGCTGCAGTACCCGCATTGCACTGTAATAATCCAGGCGGAACGTCTCTGTTCCCAGTGCCCAGACGCGCTTGTTCTGCACGGCTGGAAGGTGCGCCAGCAGCGGATTGGCGTAAATCGCATCCACATCTTTCTGATCACCGGCAAACAGGAACAGCCCTTCGCCGTTCAGCCCGGTCGCCAGATTTTCCCCGCCTAACTGAATAATATCGTGACGCTGACCCTGGCTTTTGGAGGTGTGCAATCCGGCAGGCAGTTCAGCCAGCGTAAAGCCCAGCTGCTGCAATAACTGGCCCTGAGCGGATTCCGCCGTCCACAGGTTTGCCGAGTGTGCGGCGGCGGTGTAGACGATGGCGTTCACCGGCTGCGGCGGTAATGTCATCTGCTGTTTCACCTGGGCAAGCTGCTTATCAAACGCGGCGATGCGCTCGGCGGCCTGTTTTTCCTGACCCGTGATTGTGCCGAGCTGTTTTAGCAGCGCCTGCCAGCTTTTGTCGTCGTAGTTAATAACAAGCGTCGGCGCGATAGCTGAAAGCTGGTCATACAACGCCAGCGCCGAATCCCCGCCGGTGGCGCTGATCAAAATCAGGTCCGGCATCTGGGCGGCCACCGCTTCGGCGCTCGGCTCGCCAATGTACAGACGCGCAAGCTGACGCTGTTTCGCAATATCGCCCCACTGGCGCAGGAATCCCTGCGCATCCGCCACGCGGTTGTTGGGCGTGGTGGCGCCGCTGGCAATAACCGGCGCGTCAATCGCCAGCAGGGAGCCGGTCAGGGTCACGCTGGTGGAGACGATGCGCGTCGGTTTGTGCTCAAGCGTATGCACGCCGCGGCTGTCTGTCACCTGACGCGGCCAGTCGGCGGCAAGCGCTGAGGTAAGTCCTAAAACAAAAAGTCCGATGAAAAGCAGGGGATTACGGCAGACGGCAAGACATTTCACAACGTGGCATCCTGTTTCTGTTGAGGTTAATGCTTCTCATTTTCATGTCTGCGACGACGGGATGCAAGCGTTACCCGAAGAAGATGTTTGCTCTGCGGTTGACACCGAGGCGATGTGAGATTAGGTTAGCGAGCGTAAATATAAATGATAATCATTATTACTGCCTTTATCATTTTAGGAGGATGAAATGGATACGTCCCTGGCTGAGGAAGTTCAGCACACCGCCAGCACGCTGCAATCAGACAGCTTTTTCTTTATGTCGCCTTACCGCAGTTTTACCACGTCCGGCTGTTTTTCCCGCTTCTCTGAATCCGCCGTCGGGGGTGACGATCCGGCAGGACAGTTTCAGCAGAAATTAGCCCAGGCTTTCCGCAACGCAAAAGCCAGCGGCATTGTCCATCCTGTGATGGTGGGTGCCATTCCGTTTGATACCCGCAAGCCGTCGTCTCTGTTTATTCCGCAACGCTGGCAGACCTTTTCTCGCCCGGCGCGTCAGCAGTCCGCCCGCTATGTTGCCGGCTCACAGGCGCTGAAGGTGGAAAAACGCACCGAGATCCCACCGCAGCCGGTATTTGAAGAGATGGTCGCCCGCGCGGCTGCCCTCACCGCCACGCCGCAGGTGAACAAAGTGGTGCTGTCGCGCCTGATTGATATCGTCACCGACAAACCGATTGATAGCGGTGCGCTCATGGAGCGGCTGATCGCCCAGAACCCGGCCAGCTACAACTTCCACGTACCGCTGGAAGACGGTGGCGTGCTGCTCGGCGCAAGCCCGGAACTGCTGCTGCGTAAAGAAGGGGCGCATTTTAGCTCTCTGCCGCTGGCAGGCTCCGCGCGTCGTCAGCCGGATGACGTGCTGGATCGTGAGGCGGGCAACAAGCTGCTGGCGTCCGAAAAAGATCGTCACGAGCATGACCTGGTGACCCAGGCGATGAAAGCCATTCTCAAACCGCGCAGCCATCACCTCAGCATGCCTTCCTCCCCACAGTTGATCACCACCCCCACGCTCTGGCATCTGGCCACGCCGGTGGAAGGTGAGGCGCGTGAAAACGAAAACGCGCTGACGCTGGCCTGCCTGCTGCACCCGACGCCAGCCCTGAGCGGTTTCCCGCATCAGGCTGCTAAGGCGTTGATCGCCGGGCTGGAGCCGTTCGATCGCGAGCTGTTCGGCGGCATCGTCGGCTGGTGCGACAGTGAAGGCAATGGCGAATGGGTGGTCACCATCCGCTGCGCACGTCTGCAGCAGAATACCGTTCGCCTGTTTGCCGGCGCGGGCATTGTCCCGGCCTCTTCACCCGTGGGCGAGTGGCGTGAAACCGGCGTAAAACTCTCCACCATGCTCAATGTTTTTGGTTTGCACTAAGGAACACTCATGACCCTTCCCTTTACCCGTTGGCCCGAGGATTTTGCCCGGCGCTACCGTGAAAAAGGCTACTGGCAGGATCTGCCGCTGACCCACATCCTGACGGATCAGGCGAATAACGATGCGGTGGCGATCGTCGACGGTGACCGTCGCATAACGTACCGCGAGTTTAACCAGGCCGTGAATAATCTGGCATCGCGGCTGCAGGCGTTGGGGCTTCATCGCGGTGAAACGGCGCTGGTGCAGCTTGGCAACGTGTGCGAGTTTTACATGACCTTTTTCGCCCTGCTGCAGATGGGCGTGGCGCCGGTCAATGCGCTCTTTAGCCATCAGCGCTCTGAGCTGAACGCCTACGCCGCGCAGATCAAACCTGCGCTGCTGATAGCCGATCGTGAGCACGCCCTGTTTGCAGGGGATGACTTCCTCAATACTTTTGTCGATGAGCACCGTTCGGTGCGCGTCGTGCTGCTGCGCGGCGACAAGGGTGAACATGCGCTGGACGCGGCGATTGCGCATCCGGCAGAAAATTTCATTCCGAACCCGACTCCTGCCGACGAAGTGGCGTTCTTCCAGCTCTCGGGCGGGAGTACCGGCACGCCGAAGCTGATCCCGCGTACGCATAACGACTATGACTACAGCATCCGTCGCAGCAATGCGATCTGCGGGATTACCGCGGACACGCGTTATCTGAATGCGCTGCCAGCGGCCCATAACTACGCCATGAGCTCGCCCGGCTCGTTAGGCGTCTTTACGGCGGGTGGCTGCGTGGTACTGGCAAACGATCCGAGCGCCACAATCTGCTTCCCGCTGATAGAAAAACATCAGATCACGGTTACCTCGCTGGTGCCCCCGGCGGTCAGCCTGTGGCTGCAGGCGATTGCCGACGGTGCAGGGAATGCCCCGCTCTCATCGCTGACGCTGCTGCAGGTCGGTGGGGCGCGCCTGTCCGCGTCGCTCGCGGCGCGTATTCCGGCAGAAATTGGCTGCCAGCTGCAGCAGGTGTTTGGTATGGCGGAAGGGCTGGTGAACTACACCGCGCTCGATGATACGCCGGAACGCATTATCAATACGCAGGGGCGCCCGATGTGCCCGGATGACGAAGTGTGGGTGGCGGACGAGCACGGTAATCCGCTCCCGCGCGGTGAAGTCGGGCGTCTGATGACCCGCGGGCCGTATACCTTCCGCGGCTATTTCAACAGTCCGGAGCACAACGCCAGCGCCTTTGATGCAGACGGCTTTTACTGCTCCGGCGATCTGATCGCCATTGACGAACAGGGCTACATCACCGTTCAGGGACGGGAGAAAGATCAGATCAACCGTGGCGGCGAAAAGATTGCCGCAGAAGAGATTGAAAACCTGCTGCTGCGCCACGACGCGGTGATCCACGCGGCCCTGGTGAGCATGGAGGACAGCCTGCTGGGTGAAAAGAGCTGCGCGTATCTGGTGGTGAAAGAGCCACTGCGTGCGGTGGAGGTGCGCCGCTTCCTGCGTGAGCAGGGCGTTGCAGAATTTAAACTGCCGGACCGCGTGGAGAGCGTTGATGCGCTTCCGTTAACGCCCGTCGGCAAAGTCGATAAGAAACAGTTGCGCCTGTGGCTAGCTGAACGCGCCCGGGGCTAAGGAACAGAGTATGGCCATTCCACAATTAACCGCTTATGCGCTGCCGACGGCCGCAGACCTGCCAGACAACAAAGTGAACTGGGCGTTTGAGCCAGAACGTGCCGCGCTGTTGATCCATGATATGCAGGAGTATTTCCTGAACTTCTGGGGCGAAAACAGCCCGATGATGGCCCAGGTGGTCGCGAATATCGCCAGACTTCGCGATTACTGCAAGCAACACAATATTCCGGTTTACTACACCGCGCAGCCGAAAGCGCAGAGCGATGAAGACCGCGCCCTGCTGAACGATATGTGGGGACCGGGGCTGACCCGCTCACCAGAGCAGCAGCGCATTGTGTCTCAGCTGACGCCGGATGAAGCCGATACGGTACTGGTGAAGTGGCGCTACAGCGCGTTCCACCGCTCGCCGCTGGAGTTGATGCTGAAAGAGACGGGGCGCAACCAGCTGCTGATCACCGGGGTTTACGCCCATATTGGCTGCATGACGACCGCTACAGACGCCTTTATGCGAGATATCAAACCGTTCTTTATCGCCGATGCGCTGGCCGATTTTACCCGCGATGAGCACCTGATGTCCCTGAACTACGTCGCAGGGCGCGCCGGCCGGGTGGTCATGACGGACGACCTGCTGCCGTCCATTCCGGCCACGAAAGCGGCGCTGCGTGACATCATCCTGCCGCTGCTGGATGAATCAGATGAGCCGATGGATGACGAAAACCTGATCGACTACGGTCTGGACTCGGTGCGCATGATGGCGCTGGCCGCCCGCTGGCGCAAAGTGCACGGCGATATCGACTTCGTGATGCTGGCGAAAAATCCCACCCTCGACGCCTGGTGGGCGCTGCTCTCCCGCGAGGTGAAGTGATGGCGGGGTTCGATTTTACCGGCAAAACCGTCTGGGTAACGGGCGCGGGTAAGGGCATCGGTTACGCGACGGCGCGGGCGTTTGTTGAAGCGGGCGCGCAGGTCACCGGATTTGACCTGGCCTTCCCGCAGGAAGCGTATCCCTTTGCCACCGAAACGCTGGATATCGCGGATGCCGTACAGGTCCGCGAGGTATGCGGGCGTGCGCTGGCAAGGCTTGAGCGTCTGGACGTGCTGGTGAACGCGGCGGGAATACTGCGTATGGGCGCGACCGACCAGATTGCGCAGGAGGACTGGCAGCAGACCTTCGCGGTTAATGTCGGCGGGGCATTTAATCTGTTCCAGCAGACGATGGGCCAGTTCCGTCGCCAGCAAAGCGGGGCGATTGTCACCGTGGCGTCTGACGCGGCCCACACGCCGCGTATCGGAATGAGCGCCTACGGTGCGTCGAAAGCGGCGCTAAAAAGCCTGGCGCTGACCGTCGGGCTTGAGCTGGCGGGCAGTGGCGTGCGCTGTAATCTGGTGTCGCCCGGGTCAACGGATACCGATATGCAGCGCACCCTGTGGAAAAGCGACGGTGCTGAGCAGCAGCGTATTCGCGGCTTTGGCGAGCAGTTCAAGCTCGGTATTCCGCTGGGCAAAATCGCCCGTCCGCAGGAGATTGCCAGCACGGTGCTGTTCCTCGCGTCCGATGCTGCCAGCCATATCACGTTGCAGGATATCGTGGTGGACGGCGGCTCCACGCTGGGGGCGTAGATGATCTGGAAACGTCACTTATCGCGTGAAGAAATGAACGCCACCAGTCTGAACTCCATGGTGGCGCATCTGGGCATCGTCTATACCCGCATCGGTGACGATACGCTTGAGGCCGAAATGCCCGTGGATGCGCGTACCCATCAACCGTTCGGTCTGCTGCACGGCGGGGCGTCGGCGGCGCTGGCGGAAACGCTGGGGTCGATGGCCGGGTTTCTGATGACCCGCGACGGACAAAGCGTGGTGGGAACGGAACTGAACGCAACGCACCATCGCGCGGTATCGCATGGGAAGGTGCGCGGAGTGTGTCAGCCGTTGCATCTTGGGCGAACCAGCCAGAGCTGGGAGATTGTGGTGTTCGACGAGCAGGGACGGCGGTGCTGTACCTGCCGGTTGAGTACCCAAATTTTGGGCTAGCGTTGCACGGTCAACATCCCTCTCCCCGTTGGGGAGAGGGATAAGGCTTACAGCATTGAAATCACCCGCTTCAACAAGCGTATTCTCGGCGCAATCGACGCTTTATCCAGCCACTCCGCCGGGCTGTGGAACCCGGCACCGATCGGCCCCAGCCCGTCCAGGGTCGGAATGCCCAGCGCGGCGGTGTGGTTGGCATCACTGCCACCACCGACCGCCTGCCAGGTAATGGCTATTCCTTCCGCCTGACCTGCCGCTTCAACCTGCTGCATCAGCGCCTGCGTGGCTTTACTCGCTGCCATCGCCGGTTTGTGGTTCACGCGCGTCAACGAGGTCGTGACGCCCTCTAAAAAGCCTTTTTCACACAATGCCTCCAGCGCCTGGTTCACCCGGCTGTACTCATCGTTTTCCCAGAAACGCACGTCCAGTTCGGCAACGGCTTTATCGGCCACCACGTTTGCCGCGCTGCCGCCGTGGATCACGCCGACGTTGAGCATGGTGCCACGTTCCTGGTCGGTCAGGGCATTAATGGCAATAATGCTGTTTGCCAGGGCGGTTATCGCCGAGCGGCCTTTCTCCGGTTCGTTACCCGCGTGTGCCGCCACGCCGCTGAACGTCAGGTGATAGCCCGCCATCCCTTTGCGAGCCTTCACCAGCGAACCGTCGGCGCGCGCGGCTTCGCATACCAGCACGCAGCGGGCGCGTTTTGCCAGTTCGCCAATCCATTCGTGTGAATAGACGGAGCCGGTCTCCTCGTCGGGATTCATGGCGATCGCAATGGCCAGACGATCGTGGTCGGCTGCGTCCAGATCACGCATCGCCCACAAGATATTCAGCAGGCCGCTCTTCATATCCGATACGCCAGGGCCATAAAGACGGGTGGCGTCCTCGCTCAGCGGACGCTCGGCGACGGTGCCGGGGGCAAATACCGTATCAAGATGGCCGACCAGCAGAACGTCGAACTGTGCCGCCTGTGGCTTATTACTGACGAATACGCCCGGGCCAACCTTGTCGCCCAGATTAACCCGTTCGGTGTGCCAGCCTTCGCGTTGCCAGAGCGTTTCAATAATGCCAGCCACGGTTTCGACGCCTGCGACAGTGCGGGTACCGCAGTCCACGTTCACCAGGGTTTTCAGCTCTTCAATATAATGGTCAAGGTTCATAGTAACGTCCTGTTCAGAGAATAATGCGCATCAGCAGCATGGCTAAGAAGGCGTTGATGACCGAAATGGCAATCATCAGCGGAATACGTTTGGCGCGGGTGCCGATCACACCCAGAATGCGGCCGAGATACTGCACCTGTGAGCCCATCAGATAGATAGCAGGTGCCAGAATCGCCAGGTGCTCGCCGGTAATAATCCCTTTATCAAACAGGCCGATCGCCACGCCGATCCCACCGCCCATCGACATCCAGCCGCCAATCAGCACGGCAGCCGCTTCACCCGGCAGGCCAAACAGGCCCATCAGCGGGGAGAAGATCATCCCCAGCCCTTTCAGCGCCCCGGTAATTTCCAGCGCCTTGATGATGATAAAAGCCATGACCACGTTGGGCAGGGTGCTGCCGGTGGCAATACTCCAGCCCTTGCGTGCGCCTTCGACAAACACATCGGTAATCACGGGATGAGATTGTGGGGCACTCATACGGTCTCTCCTTGTGTCGGTTGTTGCTCAGGGGCATCTTTGCCGATGACGGTCAGGATCAGGCGCAGCAGATTCGCGCCGACAATCTTCATGATGAACATCACGGCGATGCAGGCACCAATGGAGGTCGGCACCGCGGCCGTCCCGTCAACGGCGACCAGGGTAAAGAGGATGGCACCAGAGGAGAAAAAGTTGGTGATCATCGCCCCGGCGGAGAACTGGAACATGGCGAAAACGTCTTTCTCTTTTTCGCTAATCTGCCCTTCATCGGACAGGTTGCGGGTGAGGGATGCACCCACATCGGTGCTCTGCAGGCTGCCAATCAACGCCAGCCCGGTGGTGCCCGGAATACCCAGCAGCGGGCGCAGCAGCGGCGTTAACAGCTTACGGGCTGCACGCAGCGCACCATAGTGCTCCAGCACGTTGATCATCCCGAGGGCAAACATCACGGCCGGAATTAAACCGAGCGCAAAGAGAAACCCGTCCATTGCGCCACTGCCGCCGGTACCGCGAAAGGCGCTGGTGGCGGTAGTCAGGGTGCCGTCTTCAAGGCTGGCCTTGCTGACCACCTTGCCAAACGCACCGTTGAGGGTGGTGAAATCAAACACGCCGTACCACTCTTTTCCGCCCAGCAGGCCAGAGAAGAAAACGGCTGCGAATGCCAGCGCAACGTACGCGCCGGGCCCGACCTTGAGATCCTGAGGTACTGAACTGTTCATATCCTTTTCCTTGTATGCACGCGATTGCGCAGGGTCATTCTGGCGAGGTTTTGAGCAAAAAAAATGATACAAATCATTTCGTAAGGCGGTGTCGGGACGAAAAAGGCAAAAGTGTGACCCGTGGCGGCAGGGGTGTTTCAGCGGAAGGTGATCGGCTTAACAATGTGGTGTAAATGTCTGGTTTGACCACGCATTATTGCGTTTCAAAGTTGTTAAATTTTGAGCGTTGTTCTAGAAACAAAATGTAACATCTCACTGTTTCACAACAACGGACAACAACTATGAACAACTCAGGGAAATACCTTACGTGGGCAGGGCTCTCCGTTGTGGGAGCATTTGCCCTGGGCTATATCGCCCTCAACCGGGGGGAACAGATCAACGCGCTGTGGATCGTTGTCGCCTCGGTCTGTATTTATCTGATCGCGTACCGTTTTTATGGCCGCTATATCGCGAAGACGGTGTTAGGGGTCGACGGCACGCGCATGACGCCTGCGGTTCGTCATAACGACGGTCTGGACTATGTGCCTACCGACAAGAAAGTGCTGTTCGGTCACCATTTTGCGGCGATTGCCGGCGCGGGCCCGCTGGTGGGGCCAGTCCTGGCGGCGCAGATGGGTTACCTGCCGGGGATGATCTGGATCCTCGCGGGCGTCGTACTGGCCGGTGCGGTGCAGGACTTTATGGTGCTGTTCGTCTCCACCCGCCGCGACGGACGTTCGCTCGGTGAGCTGGTGAAAGAGGAGATGGGAGCCACGGCCGGGGTGATCGCCCTGATCGCGACCTTTATGATCATGGTGATCATCCTCGCGGTGCTGGCGATGATCGTGGTGAAAGCGCTGACCCACAGTCCGTGGGGAACCTATACCGTGGCCTTTACCATTCCGCTGGCGCTGTTTATGGGGATCTACATTCGCTACCTGCGTCCGGGACGCATTGGTGAAGTGTCGGTCATCGGCCTGGTCTTTCTGGTGTTTGCCATTATCTCCGGCGGCTGGGTGGCTGAGAGCCCGACGTGGGCGCCGTTCTTCGATTTCACCGGCGTACAGCTGACGTGGATGCTGGTAGGGTACGGATTTGTGGCGGCGGTGCTGCCGGTGTGGCTGCTGCTGGCCCCGCGCGATTACCTCTCCACCTTCCTGAAAATCGGCACGATTGTGGGGCTGGCAATCGGCATTTTGATTATGCGCCCGACGCTGACCATGCCTGCGCTGACCAAATTTATTGATGGCACCGGCCCGGTCTGGACCGGCAACCTGTTCCCGTTCCTGTTTATCACCATCGCCTGTGGCGCGGTGTCTGGTTTCCACGCGCTGATTGCCTCCGGTACCACGCCGAAAATGCTCGCCAATGAGAATCAGGCCTGCCTGATTGGCTACGGCGGCATGCTGATGGAATCGTTCGTGGCGATAATGGCGCTGGTCTCGGCCTGTATTATCGACCCGGGCGTTTACTTCGCGATGAACAGCCCAATGGCGCTGCTGGCACCGGCCGGCACCGTTGACGTGGTGGCCTCTGCCGCGCAGGTGGTAAGCGGCTGGGGCTTTGCCATTACCCCTGACACGTTGACCCATATCGCCAGTGAAGTGGGCGAGCAGTCAATTATTTCCCGTGCGGGGGGCGCGCCAACGCTGGCGGTGGGCATGGCGTATATTCTGCACGGCGCGCTGGGCGGGCTGATGGACGTGTCGTTCTGGTATCACTTCGCCATTCTGTTTGAAGCGCTGTTTATTCTGACGGCGGTGGATGCAGGAACGCGTGCGGCACGCTTTATGCTGCAGGATCTGCTGGGGGTGATCTCACCGAACCTGAAACGTACCGATTCATTACCGGCGAACCTGCTGGCAACGGCGCTGTGCGTACTGGCGTGGGGATATTTCCTCCATCAGGGCGTCGTCGATCCGCTGGGGGGGATTAACACCCTGTGGCCGCTGTTTGGTATTGCCAACCAGATGCTGGCGGGCATGGCGCTGATGCTCTGTGCGGTAGTGCTGTTCAAGATGAAGCGTCAGCGTTATGCGTGGGTGGCGTTACTGCCAACCGCATGGCTGCTGATTTGTACCCTGACGGCAGGCTGGCAGAAAGCCTTCAGCCCGGACAACAAGGTGGGCTTCCTGGCTATCGCCAACAAGTTCCAGGCGATGATCGACAGCGGTAAGATCCCGGCGCAATATACGGAATCACAGCTGTCGCAGCTGGTGTTTAACAACCGTCTGGACGCCGGACTGACCATCTTCTTTATGGTGGTGGTTGTGGTGCTGGCGTTGTATTCTCTGAAGACTGCACTGGCGGCGCTGAAAGAAGACAAGCCGACGGCAAAAGAGACACCGTATGAGCCAATGCCTGAGAACCTGGAAGAGATTGTGACCCAGGCGAAAGGGGCGCATTAATCGCTCAACCTCACCCTCTCCCCGCCGGGGAGAGGGGATAAAAGACGAGACATCCACTATGTTCGACACCCTCTCCAAAGCAGGAAAATACCTGGGCCAGGCCGCCAAAATGATGATCGGCGTACCGGATTACGACAACTACGTCGAGCATATGCGCGTCAACCACCCTGACCAGACGCCAATGACCTATGAAGCTTTCTTCCGCGACCGCCAGGACGCCCGCTACGGCGGCAAGGGCGGCGCGAAGTGCTGTTAACCCTCTTTCGGTAAACAAAGGCTGATCTGCTTTTGTTTACATTCAACATGCGATCAGGCGTTTAACCCGCCATCGACATCCAGTCCCGTGCCGGATATTTGTCCGGCGGCAGGACTGGCCAGGAAGGTGACCGCGGCGGCGATGTCTTCCGGCTGGCCGTAATGTCCCACCGCAATCATCTGGCGCTGAGATTCAGCCTGTTCTCCATCCTCCGGGTTCATATCGCTGTTTGTCGGGCCAGGATGCACAAGGTTCACGGTAATGCCGCGCGGGCCGAGATCGCGAGCCAGACCCCGGGTAAGGGAGTTGAGCGCAGATTTGGTCATCGAATAGACGGCAATACCGGGCATCGCCACACGGTTTGCCAGACAACTGCCGATGTTGATAATGCGCCCGCCGTCAGACATATGCACCAGCGCTTCCTGAATGGCAATCACCACGCCCCGGATATTGACGTTAATCAGGGCGTCAATATCCGCCAGCGTCATGGACTCCAGCGGGCCGCCGCGTGCGATCCCGGCGTTATTGACCAGAATATCCAGCCCGCCCAGGGAGCGTGCCGCATGGGTAACCGCATCCTGAATGGCCTGTGCGCTGGCGCTGTCGGCCTGAATCGCCTCGCTGTGGCGCCCAAGCGCCTTTATCTCTTCGGTGACCGCTTGGGCTTTGTCGGCGGATTTTTCATACGTAATAACCACATCGGCACCGGCGCGTGCCAGTGAAAGTGCGATGGCACGACCCAACCCACGGCTGGCGCCGGTAACCAGCGCCTTCTTACCTGTTAAATCGATCTGCATGATGACCTCGTTGCGAGAGTGATGAGAATCATCATTAGGTATAGTCGGTCGGAACGATTAACGGCTGAAGGATTCCACTTTCTCAAACGCGGCGCGCAGAACCTCAGGGGTGAGCGCGACCGGCAAATAGTGGATAGATTCCACCGGGCGCAGCGTATGGGCAATGACCTTGTCCAGCTCGTCGCGGTTGTTGATATCCACCTCCAGTTCGCGAAGCGTGGTGGGCAGGGTAAAGCGCTGATAGGCCGCCACCAGCTCGGCCAGCACGTCATCCTGGCCGAGCAGCGCACTTTGCACCAGGATGCCGTAGGCCACTTTGGTACCGTGCAGGTATTTTTCCGTTTGCGGCAAAACGGTTAAACCGTTGTGCACCGCATGCGCGGCCGCCACGCGGGTATAGCGCTCGCCCAGACCGCCCACCATTCCGCCCCCGGCAATAATGGCATCCACAACGTCCCTGAACGCCTGCGTCGCTTCGCCACGCTGCTGGTCGGCCAGCGCCTCTTCGCTACGGGAAAGCAGCACGTCGCGGATCGCCAGCGCGCCGTTGATCCCCAGCCGTACGGTCAAAGGCAGGTGTTCGGGTTGTGGGGCCAGGACCACCGCTTCATACCACTTCGCCAGCGTATCGCCGATGCCTGCCAGCAGGTACTCCGCTGGGGCATTGAGGATAATGAGCGGTTCCACCAGCACCAGGAAGTTAGCATCGTCGAACACCTCAAACTGCAGCGCCTGACCGGCATCGTTATACCAGACGGAGAGCGGCGTCCAGGCGGCGCAGGTGGCGGCGATGGTGGGAATAGCCACCACCGGCACGCCGAGACGGCGCGCCACCGCTTTGGCGGTATCAAGCAGTGCGCCACCGCCGACACCAATCACCACGCTGGCGTTATTGCCAGACGCCGTCACCAGATTGGTGACGTCACGTTCGCTGCAGTGCCCTTTAAAGAGCAGATGTTTCGCCCCCGGTGTGTGAAAGCTTTCCGGCAGGAAAGGGCGCGCGCCTTCAATGGCGCGTTCGCCATAAATCCACACCGCGCGGGAGAGCTGTTCCGGCGTAAAGAAATCATTCAGGTGCGCAAGGCTTCCCGGATGCGAGAAATAGTTCGCCGGGCCTGGCACGACGCGGATATCGGTGTTGCTCATGTGTTGTCCTTTTTTTAGCAAGCGCTAACCCGATGTTATGTCTGGACATCCGGATGGCTAATAATATTTCGCTTTATCTTATGCCTTTTCCGTCGTTGTCAGTCAACCGCAGCTGTGAAAAATTCGATAAATCACAATATGAAAGAAGGATTTAACGCGGATGGTTTCCAGTCGCCTTGAGATGCGCGGTATCAGCCTGGCCTTTTCCGGCTTTCAGGCGTTGTCGCGCGTGGATTTGACGTTAATGGGCGGCTCCGTGCATGCGCTGACCGGCGCAAACGGCGCGGGGAAATCGACGCTGATGGCGGTGCTGTGCGGCACTTACGATCGCTACGAAGGTGAGATCTGCATTAATAACCAGCCGGTGACGATCCGCGAGCCGCTTGATGCCAAACGGCTGGGTATCCACCTGGTGCAGCAGGAAGTGGACGTCGCGCTGATACCAGGGCTGAGCATTGCCGAAAACATCATGCTCGATCAGCTCGCACAGCCGGGGCATCGCTATCGCTGGCGCGCAATCCGCCAGCAGGCGAAACAGGCGCTGGCGCAGCTGGGTATCGCTCTGGATGTGCGACGCATCGTCGACACCTGCACGCTGGCAGAAAAGCAGCAGATTTTGCTGGCGCGGGCGCTCTCACACCACTGCCGTTTTCTGATTCTGGATGAACCGACCGCGCCGCTGGATAGCCATGAAAGCGAACGGCTTTTCGCCGTAGTGAGACGTCTGCAAAAGCAGGGGATTGGCGTAGTGTTTATCTCTCACCGTATTCACGAACTGAACGCTATTTGCGACACCTTAACCGTGCTGCGCGACGGCAAGCTGATTGAATCCGGCCCGATGGCGAACCTCAGCGGTGACGCAATCGTTGAGAAGATGCTTGGCCATGAGCTTAACGATATCTATCCGCCGGCCCGTCCTGCGCACAGTGACGAGACGTTACTGCGCGTGGAAGGGCTGCACGATGACGCGCTGTTGAAAGATATCTCCCTGCACCTGCGAAAAGGCGAAATTCTGGGCATTGCCGGGCTGGCGGGAGCGGGCAAAACGGAACTCTGCAAGGCGCTGTTTGGGGCCAGCAAAAGCCGTGTAGCGCGTGGTGAGCTAAATCATCAGCCCTGGCAGCCGCGCGATCCGGCGGATTCGGTATTGTGCGGTCTGGCGCTGGTACCGGAGGAGCGGCGCAAAGAGGGCATTTTTATTGATGAAGCGGTGAGCATGAACCTGGCGGTCACCGCGGATAACAGCTTCTCGCGCTGGAGCCTGTTCGGCCACCGTCAGGCGTGGCGCTGGGCGGAAGAGGTGATTGCCCGCGTCGGCGTGCGTGCGCGTGGGCCGGGGCAGGTGCTGCGTCGTCTGTCGGGGGGCAACCAGCAGAAGATTGCCATCGGCAAGTGGCTGCGCAACGACGCCAGCGTGTTGATTTTCGATGAGCCGACCAAAGGCGTCGATGTCAAAGCGAAAACCGATCTGTTCCAGTTAATTGACGGCCTGGCGCGCGAGGGCAAAGGGGTGATTTACGCCTCCGGTGAATTCGCTGAACTGGTGGGGCTGTGCGATCGCATTTGCGTGCTGTGGGACGGACGTATCGTGGCGGAAATCGCCGGGGCCGAGGCCCACGAAGAGACACTACTTTATTATTCAACCGGAGGAACGGCGTCGTGAGCAAGGCCCTTTCAGTGACGGCGGCGGCGTCTGGCCGTCAGCAAATTTTTGATTTTCTCTACAAGTGGGGCATGTTGCTGACCGTGGTGGCGCTGGTGGCCATCTTTGGCCTGGCGTCGGACAACTTCCTCGATCCGAACAACATTATCAATATCCTGCGCTCCATTGCCATCGTGACGGTGATTGCTATCGGGGTGTCAATTTCGCTGACCATCGGCGGGTTTGACCTGTCGGTTGGTTCAACGGCATCGCTGGCTAACGCGCTGGTGGTGTCACTGTTCGTCTGGTACGGCTTCGGCACCACCGAATCGATACTGATTACCCTGACGCTTTGTACTCTGGTTGGCCTGTTTAACGCGTTTCTGATTGTCATCCTGCGGATCCCGGACATGCTTGCCACGCTTGCCAGCCTGTTTGTTATCCAGGGCGTGGCGATGACCTACAGCTACGGTGGGTCAATTACCGAAAACATGGTGCTGCCGAGCGGCGACATGGCTGAAGGGACCATTCCGGCGGCATTCAGCCTGCTGGGACAGGTGCCGACTATCGTGATCATCATGCTGGTGGTGACGATCCTCGCACAGCTGGGGCTGTCACTGACCACCCACGGACGACGCATGTATGCCATCGGCGGTAATCCGGAGGCGGCACGTCTCTCCGGTATTCGCACCACGCGCTACAAGGTGGCGGCCTACGTGATTGCCTCTCTGCTCGCCGGACTAGGCGGCATTTTACTGGCCTCGCGGATTGGCTCGTCACAGGTGAATGCGGGCGGCGGCTATCTGATGGATGCGGTTGCGGCGGCGTGGATTGGCTTCTCGCTCGCGGGGTCCGGAAAACCGAACGCGCTGGGTACGCTCGTCGGGGCAGTTATTCTTGGCGTGCTGTCGAACGGTCTGGTGATGCTTTCCGTACCCTATTACGCGATGGACATTATAAAAGGGCTGGTGCTCGCCGTGGCGCTGGCGATTACCTACATACAAAAACGCTAACGATTGATCACAACACAACGGGAAAACAGAATGAAAAAAATCACCCTCTCTCTGGTGGCATTAGGGTTACTGACGTCGCTGCCAGGCCTTGCGGCAACCCCCGCACCGCTTCCGCCCGCCATTGCAAATCATGACGGCCCCATCCGCATTGCGGTGATCCGTAACCTCGGCTCTGACGACAACACCACGCAGTTTGTCGCCGGTGCCATTCAGGAAGGCAAAAAGCTCGGCTTTAAGGTCAGCACTTTTTTGAGCAATGGCGACGATGCCAAATTCCAGGACTTCGTTAATCAGGCGATCAGCCAGAAATATGAAGGGATTATCCTCTCTCAGGGGCGCGACCCCTATGCGACCGCGCTGGTGAAAAAAGCCGTCGATGCCGGCATTAAAGTGTCGGTGTTTGATACCGCCGTTCAGGGCGACATTCCCGGGGTGACCGTGACCCAGCAGGATGATGCTTCCCTGACCCATCTCTCCTTCGGCCAGCTGGCGAAAGATTTCAACGGTAAAGCCAACATCGTGAAGCTGTGGGTTGCCGGTTTCCCGCCGATGGAACGTCGTCAGGCAGCCTATAAAGCGCTGCAGAAGCAGTATCCGGACATTAAAGAACTGGAGTCTATCGGTGCCGTTTCGTCTGACGTGCAGGGAGATACCGCGAATAAAGTGGGCGCTATTCTGGCGAAATACCCGAAAGGCAAAATTGACGCCATCTGGGGAACCTGGGATGCCTTCAGCCAGGGGGCCTACAAAGCCCTGAAAGAGAACGGCCGCACCGAAATCAAACTCTACAGCATCGATATCTCAAACCAGGATCTTCAGCTGATGCGCGAGCCAGGCAGCCCGTGGAAAGTGAGCGTGGCGGTGGATCCGAAGCTGATTGGTGCAACCAACGTACGTCTGATTGCCAACAAGATTGCCGGTGAAACCACACCCGCCACGTATGATTTCAAAGCGGCGGCGATCCCGCAGGCGCTGCTGACCGCCCAGCCAGGCGCGGTGAACGTGGCGTCGCTGGGGAAAATCATCCCAGGCTGGGGTCAGACCGAAGATTTTATCGCCCCGTGGTTTGCGACGCTTGAAGCGAAACATCAATGAGTGTGCTTCCCACGCCTGAATACAGCCGCAATATGCGGCTGATTGGCCATAGCGACCAGGGCGGTCGCCCGGACGGCGTGCAGCTGATGGTGCATCGCGGTTTCGCGTACATCGGGCATATGGTCTCGCAGGGCTTTTCCATTGTGGACGTGCGCGACCCTAAACATCCCAAACCGGCAGGCTATATGCCCGCGCCGCCCGGCACCTGGAACGTTCATCTTCAGGCGCACGACGATCTCCTGCTGGTCATTAATGCGCGAGACTTGTTCGCGGATGCCCGTTTCGCCGACGAAAAGGTCTACTACACCCGTCAGGTAGGGGAAACCGTACGCGACGTGCAGGACAAGGGCTGGAGCGCCGGGTTGCGGGTGTTTGATATCTCCACCCCTGACAAACCGCGTGAAATCGGCTTTTTATCCCTGAGCGGCATCGGCATTCACCGTATCTGGTACGTCGGCGGGCGCTGGGCGTATGTTTCGGCGCTGATCGACGGCTTTACCGACTATATTTTCCTGACGATCGATCTGGCCGACCCGAAAAAGCCTGAGGTGGCCGGGCGCTGGTGGCTGCCGGGGATGAACCAGGCCGACGGGGAGCAACCCAATTGGCCGGAAGGCAAACGCTACGCGCTGCACCACGCGATTATTGCCGGGGATACCGCTTACGGGAGCTGGCGCGACGGGGGACTGACGCTGCTGGACGTGAAGGATCGCACGCAGCCGAAGCTGATTAGCCATCGCAACTGGAGCCCGCCGTTTGGAGGTGGCACGCATACCGCGCTGCCATTGCCGGATCGTGACCTGCTGGTGGTGCTGGATGAAGCGGTACTGGATAACCAGGAGGACGGTGAGAAGTTCATCTGGCTGTTTGATATTCGCGAGCCGTCGAACCCGGTAAGTATTTCCACATTCCCGCAGCCGCAGGAGCGGGATTATGTGGCGAAAGGGGCGCATTTTGGTCCACACAACCTGCACGAGAACCGGCCGGGAAGCTTTGTCAGCTCAACGCTGATTTTTGCGACCTGGCAGAATGCGGGCGTGCGCGCGTTTGATATTACCAATCCTTACCGTCCGGTTGAAACCGGTGCGCTGGTGCCGGCGGCGCCTGAGAGGATGATGGATACGCGGCCGAATCGACCGCAGGTGATCCAGTCATGCGATGTGTTTGTCGATGCGCAGGGCATTATCTACAGCACGGATTATAACGGTGGATTGTCGGTGATTGAGTATCTGGGGTAACGGCGCGCTGGTGTTTTTCTGACGGCCCTCTTCATCGGGAGAGGGCCGAGGCGTTTAACTGTACTGACGCACCCGCGCCACCAGCGCTTCGGCGGTGTCGATACGGTCGGCAATCACAATCAGCGCCTTGCCAAGCGTAATCGCGTGGCGCAGGCATTCGTGGCGCATTGCTTCATCCTGAATGGTCTCGATATCCGCCACGTGCGACAGACCGACACTGCGGCGAATCAGCTCCGTGCCGCAGAATCCGATCGCGTCTTTCCATACCTTTTTCAGGAATTCAGAGGCGTAGCCCGGGGCAGCAAGTGCCGCATCGCGCGTTTTCTCACTGGCCAGGATCTGGAAGCGCTCCGCGAAGGTGTTCCACAGCGTCTGAATGTCGGTCAGACGCTGTTCACGGGCCGCGGCAGCATCGCGAATACCCAGATGCCCCGGCAGGCCGCAGAAATTGAGCAGCAGGTTGCCGATGGCGGTGCCGACGTCAAAACCGATGGGACCGGAGTAGCCGAACTCTGCGTCGATGGCTTTCAGACTGCCGTCTGCCACGAAAATCGAGCCGCTGTGAATATCGCCATGCAGCAGGGCTTCAGCGTGTGAGAAGAAGCGGTGCTTCAGCGAGGCCACGGCAATTTTTAACTGAGCGTCATCGCGCAGGGCGGCAACGTCTTTTTCCAGTTCAGCAGGGTAGTTGTTACGTTCGTGGACCTGGTACGGATCGTTGAAGAACAGATCTTCGGTGATCTCGCACATCTCCGGATTAAGGAATTTCGCGACCTGCGCTTTCTTGTCATGCGGGTGCAGGTAAAAGTCGCTGGTATGGAACAGCGTGTGCGCGAGGTATTCACCCAGCTGACGCGCCGCCTGCGGGTAGTAGGTATTTTTGATCAGCTCCCCGCGCCAGATGGCATGGCTGGAGAGATCTTCCATCACCATCACCGCCAGTTCGGGGTCGAAGTGGTGGATTTTCACCGTGTGCTGCGGGCTGTGTTGGTAGTGTTCGATCAGCGTTTGCGCCTCCAGGCGGGCGCGATCCAGGGTCAGTGGCCAGGATTCGCCGACGCAGCGCACATACGGCAGCGCCTGCTTAACAACGATGCGGCTTACGCCCTCGGTATCGTAAATTTTGAACACCAGATTGAGGTTACCGTCGCCCACTTCCTGCGCCTCCACCAGCGATGAGGGATCATCAAGGCCGCCGAACTGCTTTGCATACTCCACGGCATCCTGGGCGGTAAAGGTACGGTATTGCGACATTGCCTGTTCCTCACTGGTTTAGCTAATAAAGACATTTAGACGTCTATACATCTGGATTTCATCCTGACACAATGTGCTACAACAACGCAACAGGGAATTAACGACATGCAGACATTACAGACGACCAGCCTGCGAGTGGCGGAGAATCAGTTATTTATTCTCGATCAGCAGGCGCTTCCTCAGGAGAAACGCTGGCTTGACGCCTCGACGGTAGAGGCGCTGGTCGGCCATATTCACGCCCTGCGCGTACGCGGGGCACCGCTGATTGGTCTCTCTGCAAGCCTGCTGCTGGCCCTTCTGGCGGAAAACGGCAAAAGCCGTGATGAACTGGCTGTGGCGCTGGAGACCCTGCGGGCATCCCGCCCGACGGCGGTGAACCTGATGAACAACCTCGACCGCATGAAGCTGGCTCTCTGGCAGGAGGATTTTGTGCCTGCGCTGGTGGCGGAAGCGCTGCGTCTGATTGATGAAGACAAGCAGCTGTGCGAGGCCATCGCGAATGCCGGCAGTACGCTGGTGAAACCCGGCAGCCGTCTGTTGACCCACTGCAATACCGGCGGGCTGGCGACGGCAGGGGTTGGCACCGCGCTCGGCGTGATTGCCCGCGCGCATCAGGAAGGACGCGTCAGCTCTGTCTGGGTGGATGAAACCCGCCCCCTGTTGCAAGGTGGAAGACTGACCGCATGGGAACTCGGCGAACTGGGCGTGCCGTACCAGCTGATCGCCGATTCCATGGCCGCCAGCCTGATGGCAAAAGGGCTGGTTGACGCGGTGTGGGTGGGCGCAGACCGTATTGCGGCCAACGGCGACGTGGCGAATAAAATTGGCACCTATTCTCTGGCGGTTCTGGCAACGTTCCACGGTATTCCGTTCTATGTCGCCGCCCCGCATACCACGCTTGACCCGGCGTGCCCGAACGGTGAGGCAATCCCCATTGAACAACGTGCGGCCAGTGAAGTGACGGGCGTGGCCGGGAGCTTTGGCGCGGTGCAGTGGGCTCCTGAAAACGCGCAGGTCTACAACCCGGCCTTTGACGTCACGCCAGCGGCATTGATAAGCGGTTGGGTGCTGGATACGGGCATCGTCACGCCGGAAGAGGTGGCAAAAGGGAAATTCGCCTGAGGACGACTATCCTTTAAGGGGTTCCCTTTAGGAGGACAGTCACGTGACGCTTGATCCTGATACAGACTTAAAACTGGAACGCGTGGTGGATGCCCCGCGCGATCTGCTGTGGCTCTGCTGGACGACACCCGAGCACATCAAAAACTTCTTCATTCCGGTTCCGCACAAAGTGACCGAGTGTGATCTTGACCTGCGCGTTGGCGGGCGATTTAACACGGTGTTTGAGGTAGACGGGCAACGGATGGATAACCGGGGGGTGTTTCTCGAAATCGATCCCGGCAGGAAGCTGGTCTTTACCGACGGTTATACGGAAGGCTGGAAGCCCGCCGAAAAGCCGTTTATGACGGCCATTCTACTGCTGGATGATGTGGGGGAGGGCAAAACGCGTTATACCGCCATTGCTCGCCACCCAACGGCGGAAATCCGCGAGCAGCATGAACAGATGGGCTTCCACGAAGGGTGGGGCATTGTGCTGGACCAGCTGGTGGCGTATACGAAGGGATTGAAACACTGACGTTTTTTCGCCCCCTCTCCCTGGAGGGAGAGGGGAAAAATCATGCCAGACGCGGATACGCATCCGCAATCGCATCGCCAGTGAACTGCGCAATCCACCCCTCGGGGTTATCAAAAATACGAATGGCGGTAAAGTTCGGCTCTGAGCCCATATCAAACCAGTGCGGCGTTCCAGCGGGCACGGAAATCAGGTCGTTTTTCTCACACAATACCTGACACACCTCGTCGCCAATGTGCAGGCAAAACAGCCCCGCCCCCTCAACAAAGAAACGCACTTCATCTTCCCCGTGGGTATGCTCGTTCAGGAACTTAGCGCGCAGCGCCTCTTTTTGAGGGTTGTCGGCACGCAGGCTGATGACATCCCAGCTTTGATAACCTTTCTCTGCCACTAACGTGTCGATCGCATGCTGATAAGCCGCGATAACCGCATCGGGGGCAGGATCGCGGCCTAAGTCGCGGTCTGCGGCCCAGCGTTCAAAACGAACCCCTCTGGCGTTGAGCTGTTGGGCGATGTCGGCAGCGTCGGTGCTGTGCCAGCGAGGTTGACTGGGGTCTTTATCGGAATAAATGGTCAATGCGCTCATGAAGGGATCTGCTCCGGGTTAATCTCGTCGAACTGGTGTACCTGATGGTGATGGCTTGCACCGTCATCATCGCCGCGAATCAGCTGCAGGGTGCGAAAACCTGCCTGCTCAGCGGCGTCCAGCTCCTGATGTATATCCGACAGGAACAGGATCTGCGACGGGGGGATACCCGTTTGTGCCGCAATGTTCTGGTAAGACTGGACGTCGCGCTTGGCACCGATGTGGGTATCAAAATAGCCGCTGAACAGATGAGTAATATCACCTTCGTCGCTGTAGCCAAATAACAGTTTCTGCGCCGCGACGGAGCCTGAGGAATAAACATAGAGATCAATACCCTGCGCTTTCCATTTTTCCAGCGCAGGCAGTACGTCCGGGTAGAGGTGGCCGGTAAAATCGCCGTTAACGTAGCCATCGTGCCAGATGATCCCCTGCAGCGCCTTTAACGCGGTTGACTTGCGGTCTTCATCCATAAACGTAAAGAGTGTGTCGATAAGGTCGCTTACGCTGGCGTGCGGATGGTTAATTTCATCACGCAGGTTGTCCAGAATCGATTTAACCGGCTCGGCGTACTGCTGCGCGGACACAAAGGCCGACAGACGCTCACGCGCGTAGGGGAACAAAACATCATGGACAAAACGGATATCGCTGGTGGTCCCTTCAATATCCGTCACAATCGCGCGAATCATACTCTCTCCCAGTGTCGTAAACGCATTTCGCATTCAAATAAGAATTCCAGTCCTTCCAGATGACGGCGGGCCTCGGCCACATCGCGTCCCCAGCAGGTTAAGCCATGACCGCGCAGAAGAAAACCATAATTAAACGGGTGCGCCTGAGCGTATTCGGCAATGCGCACGGCGAGTGCGTCGATATCCTGGTCGTTATCAAACACCGGGATGGCGACCGTATCCAGATGCGTGCTCTGCCCGGAGAGGGATTTTTGCATCTCAAAGCCGGTGATCTTCAGCTCGGGCTCTTTGACCAGCCGCGACAAGACCGTGGCATTGACGGTATGGACGTGCAGAACCGCGTTGGCTTCGGGAAACAGACGATAGATGAGCGTGTGAAGCCCGGTTTCAGCCGACGGCGTGCGGCCAGACGGTGCACGGTTGGTCGCAATCTCCACCTGCAGAAAATCGTCTGTGGTCAGGCTGCCTTTATCTTTGCCGGATTCACTGAGCCAGCACAGATGCGCATCCTGACGCACGGACATGTTACCGCCGGTCGCGGGAGCCCAGCCTTTGGCGCCGATCCAGCGGCAGGCGTCGACCAGGTGTGTGAGTTGCAGGTTGTCGGTCATCTTCCTTTTTCCCTCTCGGTCAGGAATATTCATATTGTTTAGACGTCTAAGCGTCTTGATTGCCAAAGACTAACATCGTGTTATAGTGTCAGCAACATAAGTATTACATGCAGGCACAACACAATGAGCAATAACGCATTGATTCCTCAGAGTAAACTTCCCAGTCTTGGTACCACCATCTTTACGCAAATGAGCGCACTGGCCCAGCAGCACAACGCCATTAATCTCTCGCAAGGGTTCCCGGATTTTGATGGCCCGCGTTATTTGCAGGAACGTCTGGCGTACCACGTTGCGCAGGGGGCGAACCAGTATGCACCGATGACGGGCGTGCAGGCTCTGCGGGACGCCATTGCAGACAAAACGGCTGAGCTGTATGGCTATAAGCCAGACGCTACCAGCGACATCACGGTGACGGCAGGGGCGACCGAAGCGTTGTATGCCGCTATTACCGCGCTGGTGCGCACGGGTGATGAGGTGATCTGCTTTGACCCGAGTTATGACAGCTACGCGCCGGCGGTTGAACTCTCCGGCGGTGTGGTGAAACGCATCGCGCTACAGCCACCGCATTTCCGTCCGGACTGGCAGGCGTTTGCTGCCTTGCTGAGCGACAAAACCCGTCTGGTTATTATCAATACCCCGCACAACCCGTCGGCGACCGCATGGCAGAAAGCTGATTTCGCAAAGCTTTGGCAGGCGATTGCCGGGCGTGAAATTTACGTGCTGAGCGATGAAGTGTATGAGCACATCTGTTTTGCGCAGGAAGGGCATGCCAGCGTGCTGGCCCATCCGCAGCTTCGCGAGCGTGCCGTGGCGGTATCGTCATTTGGTAAAACCTATCACATGACCGGCTGGAAGGTGGGGTACTGCGTGGCTCCCGCGGCCATCAGCGCTGAACTGCGTAAAGTGCATCAATACCTGACGTTTGCCGTAAACACGCCGGCCCAGCTGGCCCTGGCTGATATGCTGCGCGCCGAACCGGAGCACTACCGCGATCTGCCGGCATTCTACCGTCAGCGTCGGGATCTGTTTGTGAATGCACTAAGCCAGAGCCGTCTGGAGATTTTACCCTGCGAAGGGACCTACTTCCTGCTGGCGGACTACAGCGCGATTTCGGATCGGGATGACGTGAGTTTTTGCCAGTGGCTGACAAAAGAGGTGGGCGTTGCTGCCATTCCGCTGTCCGTATTTTGCGCCGACCCGTTCCCGCATAAGCTGATCCGGCTCTGTTTTGCGAAACAGGAATCGACGCTTCTCGCGGCGGCGGAGCGGCTGAATACACTCTGAGCGTGTCATCCCTCTCGCGTTAGAATAACGGCGGTCTGCCCATAATAAGTGAGAGGAATATCAGTCAAAATAACGCGAAAGCGCGTTATAAAATATAAGTCAGGATTATGTATTAACAAAGAGAACGGGCTGTGAGCGACACAGCCCGTCGCTGTTATTTTTCTGTTACTTCGTTAATAAATTTCGCGAATGCCGTACTGTTCAATGCCGAACGATTATAAATCATAAAAATGTCAAGCGAGGGAAGGGTGAACGGTGCAGTGATTTTTTTGAGTCTTAGCACTTCACTGTATTTATCAAATAAAATTTCGGGTACGTAACCAATTAAATGAGAGGCACTTATCATCGAAATAATAGTAAATACAGAGTCACAGCGAAAACCGATTGTCTTTTCCGCATGCACTTTTTCTGCCATCGATTGATAGGTTTTAACGCCCGGCTCATCACTGAGGAATATCGTAAACTTCTCTTCCTGAAGCTCTTCCATGGTGGCCACCTCTTTCATCCGCGGATGATCCTGGCTGCAGACCAGCAGGACGGAATAGGATGCATATGGCACACAAATCATTGAACGGTTACTAACCGGGGCCATTGAGAAAATTAAGTCTGCCTTACGGTATGCCAGCAGATCCTCTGCGGAGTCAGCAGAGAGCAGCATGTCATGCAGTTCAATCTCGTAATTGTGCTCTCGCATCAATAATTTAAGCGGGCCCAGCAAATTTTCTGTAGTCAGGATTTGCGGGCTGTACACCACAAAATTCTTTTTTAGCGTTGAGCCATGCATGATGTTAATCGTCTGCTCAAGCTGGTTGAGGTTTTGCTCAAGATGATGGTGCAGGTTCACGCCTACCGTGGTGGGCGTAATCCCTTTCCCGGAACGAATGAACAGGGGATCGTTGAGCTGATTACGCAACCTTTGCAGCGACTGGCTGACCGCCGAGGGCGTAATATAGAGCGTTTCTGCTGCCTTGCTGATGCTTAAGTGCTGATAAATACACTCGAAAATTACCAGCAGATTAAGATCAAATTTTTTCAGATCGTAGAGATTAGCCATGTTTCATCCTGAGTGGACTGCGTTGCGTTAACACATCACTGATAACTATAGAAGGAAGTTAATCATTTACCATCCATGCAATTAACTTACTTAATTAGAGTTGTATGTTGACTTAATATATCACGATGGCAGATTTATAAAATAGAGCTTCAATGAATATTAAGATATTTTTATCTCTAAAACTGCGAGAGTGTTTGCATTAAAATAGTCTCAATTATATATAGACAAATAATTATCATTCATTTTTATTAATCCTCGCCGGCGCGTATTCAGTCCTGCGCGATAAACCGTGTTCGATGAAACCTATCACAGCCATAGATACGATTGGCGCTCATGTGCATTGCCCTCGCGCTGTGCGGGTGTTGTAATCAAGGCGCTGTTACGGCCTTGATATGAGGTTTGTAGAGCGCAACGCAACGCCAGCAATTGCTGGCACTGAAAGTTCCTGTGGAAAGTTCAGGTATCAGGGCCGCCCACCAGGGCGGCCTTTTTACTTTTGGCTTTTCGTTAATTCAGTTCATCACGTTGTCTTGTTCGGGTTGTTAGGTATGGCTGATTGATTTGATAAAGCAAACGCATTAGCCCACCCGGCGAAAGTTGGTTACCTTACATCTCAACGAAAACACGGAGGAAGTACAGATGTCTTTGATTAATACCAAAATTAAACCTTTCAAAAACCAGGCGTTCAAAAACGGTGAATTCATCGAAGTGACCGAGAAAGATACCGAAGGCCGCTGGAGCGTCTTCTTCTTCTATCCGGCTGACTTCACCTTCGTTTGCCCGACCGAACTGGGTGACGTTGCAGACCATTACGACGAACTGCAGAAGCTGGGCGTAGACGTTTACTCTGTTTCTACCGACACCCACTTCACCCACAAAGCATGGCACAGCAGCTCTGAAACCATCGCGAAAATCAAATACGCGATGATCGGCGACCCGACTGGCGCCCTGACCCGTAACTTCGACAACATGCGTGAAGATGAAGGCTTGGCTGACCGTGCTACCTTCGTTGTTGACCCGCAGGGCATTATCCAGGCAATCGAAGTTACCGCTGAAGGTATCGGCCGTGATGCTTCTGACCTGCTGCGTAAAGTGAAAGCGGCGCAGTACGTTGCTTCTCACCCAGGTGAAGTTTGCCCGGCGAAATGGAAAGAAGGCGAAGCGACTCTGGCACCGTCTTTAGACCTGGTTGGCAAAATCTAAGTTTCCCGCCGTCTTTTGCGCAGAGCATCGCCTGCTCTGACGCGACAGGCTCCGGAAATGACAGTCGTAATGGGCGCGCCCGCGCCCATTTTATTCCAGCACCATGATGCAAGTTGCATTCAGGCCGCCCGAATAAGGCAGCTTGCATGATGACGTTTTTAGAGAGGGAAGAACAATGCTCGACACCAATATGAAAACCCAGCTCAAGGCCTACCTTGAGAAACTGACCAAACCTGTTGAGCTGATTGCCACGCTGGACGACAGCGCTAAATCGGCAGAGATCAAGGAACTGCTGGCAGAGATCGCCGAACTGTCACCGAACGTGACCTTCAAAGAAGATAACGATCTGGCGGTGCGCAAGCCCTCCTTCCTGATCACCAATCCGGGTTCTGACCAGGGGCCGCGTTTTGCCGGTTCTCCACTGGGCCACGAATTTACCTCGCTGGTGCTGGCACTGCTGTGGACCGGTGGTCATCCGTCAAAAGAGGCGCAGGCGCTGCTCGAGCAGATCCGCGACATTGACGGCGATTTTGAGTTTGAAACCTATTACTCACTCTCCTGCCATAACTGCCCGGACGTGGTGCAGGCGCTGAACCTGATGTCGGTGCTGAACCCGCGCATTAAGCACACGGCGATTGACGGCGGTACGTTCCAGAACGAAATCACCGACCGTAACGTCATGGGCGTTCCGGCGGTCTTTATGAACGGTCAGGAGTTTGGCCAGGGCCGTATGACGCTGACCGAAATCGTTGCCAAAGTGGACACGGGTGCCGAAAAACGTGCGGCAGAAGCGCTGAACAAACGTGACGCGTATGATGTTCTGATTGTCGGCTCCGGCCCGGCGGGCGCGGCGGCGGCGGTTTACTCCGCCCGTAAAGGCATTCGTACCGGACTGATGGGCGAACGCTTCGGTGGCCAGGTGCTCGACACCGTGGATATCGAAAACTACATCTCTGTGCCGAAGACCGAAGGCCAGAAACTGGCTGGCGCACTGAAGGCGCACGTCAGCGATTATGAAGTGGATGTGATCGACAGCCAGAGCGCCAGCAAGCTGGTTCCGGCCGCGGTTGAAGGGGGGTTACACCAGATTGAAACCGCCTCCGGCGCGGTGCTGAAAGCGCGCAGCATTATCATTGCCACCGGCGCCAAATGGCGCAACATGAACGTCCCGGGTGAAGATCAGTATCGCACCAAAGGCGTCACCTACTGCCCGCACTGCGACGGCCCGCTGTTTAAAGGTAAACGCGTGGCGGTGATCGGCGGCGGTAACTCCGGTGTGGAAGCGGCGATTGACCTGGCGGGTATCGTTGAACACGTCACCCTGCTGGAGTTCGCCCCAGAGATGAAAGCGGACCAGGTGCTGCAGGACAAAGTGCGTAGCCTGAAAAACGTCGATATCGTGCTGAATGCGCAGACCACGGAAGTGAAAGGTGACGGCAGCAAAGTGACCGGTCTGGAATACCGCGACCGCGTGAGCGGTGACGTGCATAGCGTGGCGCTGGCGGGGATCTTCGTACAGATTGGTCTGTTGCCAAACACCACCTGGCTGGACGGCGCGATTGAGCGCAACCGCATGGGCGAAATTATTATCGATGCGAAATGCGAAACCAGCGTGAAAGGGGTGTTCGCGGCAGGGGACTGCACCACGGTTCCGTACAAACAGATCATCATTGCCACCGGTGAAGGGGCGAAAGCGTCTCTGAGCTCGTTCGATTATCTGATTCGCACCAAAACGGCATAAAAAGAAAGCAAGACTACACCTGCAACAGCAAGAGGCCACCGAAAGGTGGCCTCTTTTTTTTACCTGACGACCATCACCGGAATGTGGGTGTGGCGGATCACGCTCGACGCGTTAGAGCCCAGCAGGTGGGTGGTAATGGAAGGATTACGGGAACCGATCACCACGACGTCTGCTTTCAGTTCATTGGCCAGTTCATTAACGGCATCCCGCACGCTACCGAACCTGACGTGAGTTTTGATACGTGAAGGGTCGATGCTGAAATGCCCGACCATGGTTTGTAGACGATTTTCAGCTTCGTGCTGAAGATGCTCTTCGAAGCGACGTACATCGGCGGCAAAGCGGTGCAGACTCAGGCTGGCGGAACCCGGTAACACGTGTAAAAGATGGATGATCCCGTCCTGCTGCGCCAGGAACTCCGCGTGGCGTACGGCCTTGTCGCTCAGCTCCATCTCGAAAACATCAACCGGCATAATGATTGTCTGATACATACCCGTTTCTCCTTGTTTATAAACGCTGAATTCATTCAACCACAAAATATGAATGGTTTCTGTAAGCGCGGCGCCACTTTTTGATCTCGCCAGGAAAAATCTCAAAAGATCCGTCATCACGGGCAAGTCTTCTGGGGTAGCTACCCTTTATACACTGTCCTGGATCCTTTCGGAGGTTGCATGAAAGCACTCACGTATCACGGCCCACATCATGTTCGCGTCGAGAATGTCCCCGATCCCATCATTGAACAGCCAGACGATATTATTCTGCGGGTTACGGCTACGGCGATTTGCGGGTCCGATCTGCATCTCTATCGCGGCAAAATCCCGAAGGTGCAACACGGCGATATTTTTGGTCATGAATTTATGGGGGAAATCGTTGAGTGCGGCAGGGAGGTGAAGAATTTACAGAAGGGCGATCGCGTGGTTATCCCGTTTGTGATTGCCTGCGGTGACTGTTTCTTCTGCCGTCTGCAGCAATACGCGGCCTGCGAGACGACCAACGCCGGGCAGGGCGCCGCGCTGAACAAAAAGCAGATTCCCGCGCCAGCCGCGCTGTTTGGCTATAGCCATCTCTACGGCGGCGTGCCGGGAGGCCAGGCGGAATATGTTCGCGTACCGAAGGGGAACGTTGGGCCGTTCAAGGTGCCGCCGCTGTTGTCCGATGACAAAGCGCTGTTCCTGTCAGATATTTTACCCACCGCCTGGCAGGCGGCAAAAAATGCGCAGATCGAAAAAGGATCGAGCGTGGCCGTGTTCGGCGCCGGGCCGGTGGGGTTGCTGACCATTGCCTGCGCGCGACTGCTCGGGGCGGAACAGATCTTCGTTATCGACCATCACCCGTATCGCCTGCAATTCGCTCAGGCGCGCTACGGCGCAATCCCTGTCAACTTTGATGATGATAACGATGCCGCCGAAAAAATCATTGAGCAAACTGCCGGCCAGCGTGGTGTCGATGCGGTGATTGATGCCGTCGGGTTCGAAGCCAAAGGCAGCACCACGGAAACAATCCTCAGCAACCTTAAAATTGAAGGCAGCAGCGGCAAAGCGCTGCGTCAGTGTATCGCGGCTGTCCGGCGCGGCGGCGTTGTCAGCGTCCCTGGCGTTTACGCCGGGTTTATTCACGGCTTCCTGTTTGGCGATGCCTTCGATAAAGGGCTGAGTTTCAGGATGGGGCAGACACACGTCCACGCCTGGCTGGGCGAGTTGCTGCCGCTTATCGAAAAAGGGCTGCTTACGCCGGAGGAGATTGTGACCCACTATCTGCCGCTGGCGGATGCGGAACGCGCCTACAAGATTTTCGAAAAACGGGAGGAGGAGTGCCGCAAGGTCATTCTGGTGCCGGGGGCGGAAACGCCTGACGCGGCGGCACAGCAGGTGAAAGGCCTGGTCAATGCTTTCCCGGGTGGGGTGGTGTGAGATTATCGCTTACCGATGACGCTCAAGATAAAGCACCGCCATGACGATGATCGCCAGAATAATGAGAAAAATAAGTGTGATAACCACTATCTCACTCATGACCGTCCCCGCGGCACCCAAACAGATTAAGCGTGGGTTAAGGGGTTTTCGGGCGATATAGGATAATCGGGTGAATTTGCGGAAAGAGGATGCGGGTGCATCCTCTGTGCAACGCGGGAGCGTTTGTTCAGATGGGGTTAACGCAGGTAGTCGCCCGCGGCTTCTGGCTGGTAGAGCAGCTCCAGCACTTCCAGATGCGCCGCGGCACCGCCTGGCAACGCCCAGTTGATGGTGTCTCCCGTACGCAGACCAAGAAGCGCGGCACCCACAGGGGCAAGGACCGAAAGCTGTGCACTGCTGTCGGTCATCTGCGCCGGGTAGACCAGCGTTCGGGTCAGCTCTTCACCGGTGGCCAGGTTACGGAATTTAACCCGGCTGTTCATGGTGACCACGTCGTGCGGCATGGATTCAGGCGTGCACATCTGCGCCCGGTCAAGCTCTTCATTCAGGGCGTCAGCCACCGGAAGCGAAGCGAATTCTGCTTTTTCCAGCAGTCTGTCAATACGTTCTGCGTCAAGCTCATTGATGATGATGGTGGGTCTGGACATTTTTTACTCCATGTCGTTAATGCTGCGTGTAACGCAGAAACCAATCCAAAAGAAAACCCTCGCCGTCTGGCAGCGAGGGTTTAACTCTTCTGATGATACTGGCTGAGCGCACAACTTTGAAGTGATACAGGTCACATTCATGGGTCATATGAATTTTCGGTGAAAAACGTGCTCCCTTGCCAATTTGCATTATTCTTTTTAAGCGCCCCCTGCGGGCGACTATCCGCATTCAGTGTTTCTTCTCAGGAGATCTCATGAGCGATTACGACAAAATTACGTTGAAAGACGGCAGTTATTTATATTTTAAAGACTGGGGAAGCGGGCAACCCGTGGTGTTTAGCCACGGCTGGCCGCTGACGGCGGATGCCTTTGAAGACCAAATGTTATACCTGGGGTCAAAAGGATTTCGCGTAATTGCACATGACCGCCGCGGACATGGCCGCTCAGCGCAGCCGTGGGATGGGCACAATATGGATCAGTACGCCGACGACCTGGCTGAGCTGACGGCGCGTTTGAATCTGAAAGACGCTGTTCACGTGGGGCATTCAACCGGCGGTGGCGAAGTGGCGCGCTATATTGGTCGCCATGGTACGGATCGCGTGGCGAAAGCGGTACTTATTGGTGCCGTGACACCGATTATGATCAAAACCGATTTCAACCCGAACGGTGTGCCGAAAGAGGTGTTTGATGGTATTCGGGAAGGCGTGATTAACGATCGCGCGGCTTTCTTCTATGCGCTGACCGAGGCGTTTTATGGCTATAACCGCCCGGGGGCGAAAGAGTCCAAAGCGGTGCGGGAGAGCTTCGTTGAGCAGGGGCTTCAGGGGTCGATCAAGGCGCTGTATGACTGCGTAAAAGCGTTCTCTGAAACCGATCTGCGTGAAGATCTGAAAAAGATGACTATCCCGACGCTGGTGATCCACGGCGACGACGACCAGATAGTCCCGATCGAGACCTGTGGTCGGGTGGCTGCAGAGATCCTGCCGAACGCTGAGCTGAAGGTCTATGCCGGGGGTTCTCACGGCATATGCACCACGCATAAGCACCAGATCAATGACGATTTGCTGAAATTTATTCAGTCTTAATTCCTGGCGGATTGCGTTACGCTGAGTGTCCTGATCCAGGGTACTGAGCGAAACGCAATTCGTGTCTGCCCCACCATTAAGAGAGCACTATGTATTTCTATCAACCTTCTCTGGGACACGGCCTGCCGCATGACCCACTGAACGCGATTATTGGCCCACGCCCGATTGGCTGGATCTCCTCGTGCGACAACGCCGGTCAGCTGAATCTCGCGCCGTATAGCTTCTTTAACTGCTTTAACTATCGTCCGCCCATCATCGGTTTTTCCAGCAACGGCTGGAAAGACAGCGTGCGTAATATTACCGAAACCGGCGAGTTTGTCTGGAACCTGGCGACGCGCGATCTGGCTGAAGCGATGAATGCGACCTCGGCGATGCTTCCCCACGATGAAAATGAATTTACCTTTGCGGGATTAACGCCAGCGGCCAGCCAGCTGGTGAACGCCCCGCGGGTGGCAGAAAGCCCGGTTAACTTTGAGTGTCGCCTGTCGCAGTGTATTCAGCTTACCGGGGCCGACGGCACACCGGTTGATACCTGGCTGGTGCTCGGCGAAGTGGTGGGTATTCACATCGCCGAAACGTTGCTGGAAGAGGGGATTTATCAGACGGCGAAAGCGCAGCCCATCCTGCGTGCGGGTGGGCCGACGGCTTACTATGGCATCAGTGACGAGCACCGGTTTGACATGACCCGACCGATCGTCAATCAGTGACCGGCTTTATCAATGACGAATTGTTTTCCGCAGTTACCCGGGTGTGGCTGCGGAGCAAATGAGGTCGCAGAAAGCGGATTATTAATGGTCTCTGCCTTCAGTGAGATCTGCATTTCGGTCAGGTAGGACGGGTTGCCATTACAGGTAAGCTTGAACGCTTTGACATTCTCCTTGCCCCAGCCTTTGGCCACGGCGCTGTCAAAGTCGCGGCGGCTTACGGTTTTTCCATAGTTATCGGCGAGGAACTTGCCGACCGCGCTGTTTTTTATCTCCTGATTCATGCGCACCATTGTGCCGAAATACGCGTCAGGATCAAAACCAAAGCACACGCCATGTTTGGCATATTCGTAGCGTTCCAGGCAGGAGTTACCGCCAGCACCTGGCATAACGCTGTTCAGCTTCGCAGCACCTGAAAGCGACAGTCCGGTTTCGGCTGCAGCGCATTTGCGACTGGCCTTCACCTCCGGCATGTTCGGGATTGGACGGGTCGCGCAGCCAAAACGCATCCAGCGACGTTCATCTACACCCCGTGCGGCAACAGATTTTGGCAGCCCCGGCCATAATCCGTGCACGGTCAGAAAATCGGTTTTGTTATCACTCTCTTTTTGTAAACGGCACTCTTCGGGCTCGTTGCGGTTACGGTCGGCCATGCTCTGGCAGAACCCGGTTTGCCAGGAAAGAGCCAGAACGTAGCGATCGAAATCGCCATACTGCGTTGCCTTGAGTGGGTCGGCCTGTGCGGAGAATACACAGAGTGCCAGCGCGATTGCGCCAGACGGAATAACGATATCCTTCCTGAACATGTGATTTCCTGATCGAATGAGCATGAATAATTTCTGGAAATTATTAAAGCACAAAAAGCGCCCGCAGGCGCTTTCTGGATATCAGGAATTTAGCTTAAGCTGCGCCGGGTACCAGCACCTGCGTGGCAATAATCACGATAATCAGCCCCACAATCACGGGGACGGAGGTGCGTTTGATCACTTCGAAAGGCGAGATTTTTGCCATCCCGGCAACGGCTACAACCACACCCGATACCGGCGAAATGGTGCGACCGAGGTTTGACGCCTGCAGCATGGGGATGGAGAGATAGGCCGGGTTAATGCCTGAGGAGTGAGCCAGTTTCGGGATCATCTCAACGAAGGCGTAGAACGGCGCGTTACCTGAACCGGTGGTCATGGCGGCGAGCATGGTCAGCACCACCAGAACCAGCATCAGGATAATACTGGCCGAGCCGAACGAGGTGGCGATGGAAATCAGGCTCTGAATAAAGCCGATGGTGCTCAGACCCTGGGCGAAGACGCCTGCTGCAACCAGCAGCATAACGACCCCTGCAAACGCATCCGCCATACCGCGATAGGCCACTTCCAGACCCGAGAAGACTTTCTGCGTGTTAAACCCACGCACAAACTCCAGCAGGGCGGCCAGCAGCATGCAGATCACCAGAATGGTGATGATGTGCAGCTGCGGGCCCCATTTACCGTCAAAAATAAGCACGCCAATAATAGGTGTGAACGGCAGAATGGCATAAAACGCTGGCGCGGTGGTGGTGATTTCACTCACGTCCAGCATCTCGTGGCTGATGTTCTCTTTTTTATCGAGATAGCGCTGCCAGAAGAAGTGCGCGATGCCCATGCCGACAATGGCGACGATAGAAATGGGTAGCGTGGTTTTGAACGCAAAGTCGATAAGCGACATCTCAGCGGCTTTGGCTGCGAGCACGACATCACCGGAGGTGGGGGAAAGAATAATGGCGGCCGGCGAGGCGCAAATCGCGGCGGCCGCGCCGCGGCTGATACCGACGTTAACCATGATCGGGAACAGGGTGGCCATTAACAGTACGCCAAGACCGGTTGCGGACGACACGGCAAGGGACATCAGGCAGGCAAGGAAATAGGCCGCGACCATCAGCAGATACGGGGAGTTAATGTACTGCAGCGGTTTGGACGCCAGTTTAACCACCATATCATTCGCGCCGATATGGGTCATGTACGCCGCAAAACCGCACAGCATCATGATCATCATACCCAGGTCGCCACCGCGGCTCATGAGCAGGATTTTAATGTATTCAACAATGTCAGTGGCGGTGTAGCCCGTACTGTCTGCGCTGGCCGGTAACACCTGATGGCCCATGATGGCGCTGATAATGAGCAGGGTTAGCCCGCCGACAAATAACACCCCTGTGGCCGAGTAACCTTTAATGATGTAGCGCGCTACACCGACAATGACGACGACTCCGATAAGGAGCTCGATAAACGTAAGCATGGTTTCCCCTGTATCCTTGCTGCCCGAGAGCACAAATAACCAATAAAAAAGAAGGATGAAATGTGCCGAATTAATGTTCTGTCCTTGCTGATTAAAATCAATAAACAGACTACTAAAGAAGATATTAACGGTATTTTTGCCATCGCCCCGGCATTTATCTCATGCGCATATTGACCGGTATAGATATCACTATATGTCAATTAAATGATAATGGGTTGTTAAATATTTTGTGGGTTTAAATTCGCCGCAGAAAGAAAAAGCAAAAACCCTTTGGGAACTGGGTTTTTAATGGCTGCTGGCGTCCCTCCAGGACGGGCCCTGGAGACCGTCATTGCTGGCGTTGGTTGGATTGTCCAGCGTATAAAAGCCTAATAAAGGCTTACTTTTATTGTGCTTATTATGGGGTGAAGGTATGTTCCTCTCAGAATATTCCCAGGAAGACGCTGATTAATTAGGAATAACGCTGATGCTGTTAAGCTTTGATTAAACTATTTTATGGTAAACTTTGCCTCGAATACTAAGAATGGTAATTGCATTGTGATTGTACGTAATAAATTTTTCCTCATTTTGTTGTTTATTTTTGGGCAGTTAGCATTGTCGTCTGTTGCACACGCCGAGAGCAATGCAACCGATAAAGGCTGGTTCTCCACCTTCACTGATAATGTGTCGCAGACCTGGACTGCGCCAGAGCATTATGACCTGTATGTTCCGGCAATAACGTGGCATGCGCGTTTTGCCTATGACAAAGAAAAGACTGACAAATATAACGAGCGCCCGTGGGGGGCTGGTTTTGGTCAGTCGCGTTGGGACGAAAAAGGGAACTGGCATGGCATCTATCTGATGGCCTTTAAAGATTCCTTTAACAAGTGGGAACCAATCGGGGGTTATGGCTGGGAGAAAACCTGGCGTCCGTTAGCCGATGAAAACTTCCATGTGGGGCTGGGCTACACCGCCGGTGTGACCGCACGCGACAACTGGAACTACATTCCGATTCCGGTGCTGCTGCCTCTGGCCTCTATCGGCTATGGTCCGGCAACGTTCCAGATGACCTATATCCCGGGGACATACAACAACGGTAACGTTTACTTCGCCTGGATGCGTTTTCAGTTTTAACTGAAAAAACGTCACGTGGTGGTGAAAAAATGCGCAGCCGTTGATTCCGTTGAGATAAAAAACCGTCAGCAGAAATTAACGCGACTTTAGTCACTTTTTATCAAAGAACCGCTGGACAAAAGGTCCCACAATTGATGTACTGGTACCCGACACAGCATTTGTGTCGTTTTTTAATGTAAAGGTAATTTTGATGTCTAAGATTAAAGGTAACGTTAAGTGGTTTAATGAGTCCAAAGGATTCGGTTTCATTACTCCTGAAGATGGCAGCAAAGACGTGTTCGTACACTTCTCTGCAATCCAGTCTAATGGTTTCAAAACTCTGGCTGAAGGTCAGCGTGTAGAGTTCGAAATCACTAACGGTGCCAAAGGCCCTTCTGCTGCTAACGTAATCGCTCTGTAATTCAGACGCGTCAGCAAGAATTTCAAAACCCGCTCACTGAGCGGGTTTTTTTTCGCGTTGAATCAGCTAAGCAGATACATTTTGAGGAAGCTGGCAACGATCAGCACGTTCAACAACACCACACCTGCGCTCATCAGGTTCTGTTTCATTCTGTCACCCTCGTTCAGTATTGCGTTCAGAGTGACAGAGAAAAATTAAGCCAACATTAACGCAGCGTCTGTTAGTGCGTCGTGGCGGAAGAAAATAGCCAGAATGCGATCCCCGTCATCGCAAAGGAGCCGAGCATATTAATCGCAATGTTCATCAGCGCCCAGCCGACACGCCCTTCCTGAAACAGGAAAACCACTTCCGCCGAGAACGTGGAGAAGGTGGTTAAACCGCCGCAAAAGCCGGTGGTAATTAATAGCTTCCACACGGGATCGATATGCGTCATACGGTTAAACCAGGCCAGCCCCACGCCAATAATGAAAGCACCTATCAGGTTAGCCGCCAGCGTACCCATTGGAATAGCCTGATGCAGGGGATTAAAACGCATACTCAAAAACCACCGCGCAACGCTACCCGTACCCCCACCAATAAAAACGGCTAAAAGTAGTTGTAACACTGTAAATACCTGCTATTTGATGTGTAAGAGTGGCGAGTTTAACGCGGTTTTTGCTGAGGGGACAAATATGTATGTTGCGGTAGGACAGTTTGCGGTTACGCCTGACTGGCAAGAGAATGCAGATAGATGTGTCTCTCTGATGAGGCAGGCCCGCCTGAAAGAAGCATCCTTGCTGGTGCTGCCGGAGGCGCTGCTGGCAAGAGATGACCACGACCCGGACCTGTCGGTGAAGTCTGCCCAGCCTCTGGACGGCGGATTTTTGCAGCACCTGCTGGCGGAAAGCGTGGGCAATGGTTTGACCACCCTCTTTACGGTGCATGTCCCCTCGACGACGGGACGGGCGGTAAATACGCTCGTGGCCATCCGTGACGGCGCGATCGTTGCGCGCTATGCCAAACTCCATCTTTATGATGCCTTCAGCATTCAGGAATCGCGGCGGGTGGATCCGGGAGACAGCATCCCACCGCTGCTTGATGTCGATGGCTTTAAGATTGGGTTGATGACCTGCTACGACCTGCGTTTTCCTGAGCTGGCACTTACGCTCGCGTTAAAGGGGGCTGACGTGCTGGTAGTGCCTGCCGCGTGGGTCAAGGGGCCGCTTAAAGAGCAGCACTGGGCAACGCTCCTTACAGCGCGTGCGCTGGATACTACCTGTTATGTTGTGGCCTCGGGGGAGTGCGGCAATAAGAACATTGGGCAGAGCAGGGTGGTGGATCCGCTGGGTGTTACGATAGCCGCTGCGGCGGAAGCCCCGGTTTTGCTGATGACAGAGTTACAGCGGGAGAGGATTACGCTTGCACGGCAGCAATTACCGGTTCTTCGCAACCGTCGGTTTGCGCCACCGCAATTATTGTGATGTTTTTTTCAACAATGCTTGATTCACCTTGTTACAGATTGCTATTGTGTGCACGCGTCAAATGACCGTTAATACAATCAGGTTTTTGGCGCTGAATGCAGCCTGGTTTATGTAAAGAAGGTATCTATGGGTGAGATTAGTATTACCAAACTGCTGGTGGTTGCCGCACTGGTCGTCCTGCTGTTTGGTACCAAGAAGTTACGCACGCTGGGTGGTGACCTGGGTGCCGCCATCAAAGGCTTTAAGAAAGCGATGAACGACGATGATGCGGCTGCGAAGAAAAGCGCCGAGGGTGGTGACATCCCGGCAGAGAAGCTTTCTCACAAAGAGTAACGGCAATGCCTGAGGGCTTGCGAAAAAAAACCGGCTCAAGAGGCCGGTTTTTTTGTATTACTGTAAGTGAATATTACAGTCTTATTTCACTTCTTCGCCTTTTGCCTGCATATCGGCATGGTAAGAGGAGCGAACAAATGGGCCGCAGGCTGCGTGGGTAAAGCCCATCGCCAGCGCTTCGGCTTTCATCTCATCAAACTCATCCGGGCTCACGTAGCGCTGCACGGGCAGGTGGTGGCGGCTTGGCTGCAGATACTGTCCCAGCGTCAGCATGGTCACACCGTGGCGGCGCAGATCGCGCATCACTTCGATGATCTCAGCATTCGTTTCACCGAGACCAACCATCAGGCCTGACTTGGTGGGAATATGGGGATGCGCTTCTTTAAAACGCTCCAGCAGCTTCAGAGACCAGTTATAGTCCGCACCAGGACGTACCTGGCGGTAGAGACGCGGCACGTTCTCCAGGTTGTGGTTAAACACGTCTGGTGGCGTCGCGGTCAGGATGTCCAGCGCGCGATCCATACGGCCGCGGAAGTCTGGAACCAGCGTCTCAATTTTGATGTTCGGGCTTTTCTCGCGAATAGCGGTAATGCAGTCAGCGAAGTGCTGAGCACCGCCATCACGCAGATCGTCACGGTCAACGGAGGTAATAACGACATAACGCAGCGCCATATCGGCGATGGTCTGCGCCAGTTTCTGAGGTTCGTTAGTGTCGGGCGCTACCGGGCGGCCATGAGCCACATCGCAGAACGGGCAGCGGCGGGTACAGATGGCACCCAGAATCATAAACGTCGCGGTACCGTGATTGAAACATTCAGCAAGGTTCGGGCAAGAGGCTTCTTCACAGACGGAGTGAAGGCCGTTCTTGCGCATCGCCGCTTTGATCCCCTGGATACGCGAAGAGTCAGCCGGAAGTTTGATTTTCATCCATTCCGGTTTTCTTAACAGCGCTTCGCGCTCTGTAGCCACGTTTTTAACCGGGATAAGGGCCATTTTATCGGCATCGCGGTATTTAACACCGCGTTCCATCACAATGGGTTTACTCATAGCGTGCGTGTTCCAGTTGCGAATATCGAAGGAAAGCGTTTCTATTCAAGGGAATGTTGTATTTATCAACTATTTTTGAACGAACGACAGGCAGTATATCATTGAAACGGTCGGTAAAGCAGCCTGCCAGGTCGCCAATTTGTAAAATAGTTGTTGTTTTGTGCGTTTTGCCCGGCAGGGGGCAGGGGCTTGTGCTGTATCAACCTGTCAGAAGGCCTGGCGGATGACGCGGATAACGTTTTCCAGCACCGGATCGCGCAAGCTGAGTTTGTTGTAATGCAGTGAAATCTCGATAGATTCCGCATTGAGCTGGTTGAGAGGAATGCTCTCCAGCGGCCAACATTTACGCAACAAGGTATACAGACGCGAAGGCATGATGCAGAGCATGTCGCTGCTGCCAATCAGGGAGGCAGTGGTGAACATATTGTAACTACTGAAGCTGATCTGGCGTTCCGGGAATATCTCATCGATTCGCTGACGCAGCGCATGATTGGACTGTCCTTCGGTCATGAAAGACGAATGATCGTAGTTGCGCAGATTTTCAATGGTCAACGGCCCGCTCAGGGCGGGATGCTGCTGGCGGCACACCAGCACCAGGTTATCCGCATACAGGACATGTTGTCCGAGCGCTCGGGCGCTAAAGCTGCCGCTTTCTATAATCAGGTCGGTCTGAAACTGAGCAAGCTGAATATCAGGCTCGTTGAGCGGCACATTTCGCAGCAGGAGCTGGGGAACATGCTCTTTGATCGCCTGAAAAATAGCGGGCATCACCAGCACGCCGACAGACGGGGTGCAGCCGATAGTGATGGTTCTCTGTTTGTCATAGCTGCCGGTTAAATCCAGCGCACCCAGAATCGACTCCAGCCCCTGGCTGATGTACTCATGCAGATGGGTAGCGTAGGCCGTCGGCGTAACCCCCTGGCCCTTACGAATAAATAACGGGTCGGGAAATATAGCGCGCAGTTTTTGAATTGACTGGCTTATTGCTGAAGGCGTGAGATTAAGAATTTTCGCAGCATTAACGATACCCTTATGGACATATACTGCCTCAAAAATAGTCAACAAATTGAGATCAATATTACGTAAAGTCCGAAAAATTTGTGGCTTGTCCTCACCACCGGGGTCATTCAGTCGTTTGGCTGGTAAATTATTATACTCCACGCTTTCACTCCGTATACATTCACATTATGAATGATAGTTGAATTTATTTATTATGCTTGTAGAGATTCGTAAAGTGTTGGTTTTGTTTCACTTGTTTATCAAAAACAAACAGTTGTGTGATTATCACGCAAGTTACTTACGCCCTGTATGCAGTTCTGGCTGGAGGCTAAATAATATGTAGCGGTAATATTCGGGCGCTTCGAAAATATAGAATAAGCGGATTATTGTAAAGCGTAAAAGCGGTAAATAAACAGTGGCTCGTCAAATAATCGAGCCATGATGCATGATATATTAAGCAGTGATATATTCGGAAGATGGATTGTTAAGTAGGGCTAAAACGTTCTTCAAAAGCACGGGACGAATATTCTCGGGCGTTGCGCTTTCAACCCACTGGCACATTTGCGTCATCTCCATTCCGGCGTAGCCGCAGGGGTTTATGCGCTGGAAGGGGGTAAGATCCATATTAATATTCAGTGCCAGCCCATGGAAGGAGCAGCCCTTGCGGATACGCAGCCCCAGTGAGCAAATCTTACTTTCTCCCACATAGACGCCCGGCGCATCGGGACGCGGATGGGCTTCAATACCGTATTCCGCCAGCGTGTTAACCACGGTTTGTTCCAGCAGGGTAACCAGTTCGCGAACGCCGAGCTTTCTGCGCTTCAGGTTCAGCAGAACGTACATCACCTGCTGCCCAGGTCCGTGGTACGTGACCTGCCCACCGCGATCGCTTTGAATTACCGGGATATCACCCGTCATCAATAAATGTTCCGCTTTTCCCGCCTGTCCCTGTGTAAATACCGGCAGGTGTTCGACCAGCCAGATCTCATCAGGGGTGGTGTCATCGCGTGAATCGGTGAAGTCATGCATGGCCTGGGAGACAGGCTCGTAAGGTTGCAGCCCGAGATGACGGACAAGAATTTTATCCTGATACAAAAGGACGTCTCCGAAGACGAGGGACAAAAGGTGAGGGAGAGTATATCACAAGCGGGGAGGCGGGTTACCCGGCAAACCGGGTAACCGCAGAGGGACTACAGCACCATACGAACAATTTCGATATTGCCGAGCTCTTCGTACAGCGTCTCAACCTGCTCAATGTGGGTTGCGGTAATGGTAATGGATACCGAGTGGTAGTTGCCCTTGCTGCTTGGTTTTACTGACGGAGAGTAGTCACCCGGCGCATGGCGCTGTACCACTTCAACCACCTGATCAACCAGCTCAGGTTTCGCCAGACCCATTACTTTGTAGGTAAACGGGGTAGGGAATTCAAGCAGTTCGTTAAGTTTGGTTTTCATGTCAGCTCCGGCGTAACGTCAAAAAGAATAACTCCCACGACAGGTGGGAGTTATCAGGATATCTAGTATATGGGGATCAAAATCACACTTTCAAGTGTTCAATTTTTAGCCAAACCAGTGATGGAACATCAATTTAATGTAATCAATGATTTTGCCGAAGAAATTGCCTTCCGGGATTTCTTGCAGAACCACCAGCGGACGCTGATCGATGGTTTTACCATCCAGCTGGAAGTTGATGGTGCCCACCACCTGGTTTTTCTGCAGTGGCGCGTGCAGCTCAGTGGTGTTCAGCACGTAGCTGGCTTTCAGATCTTTCATGCGACCACGAGGAATGGTCAGGTACAGATCTTTATCCACGCCAAGGGAAGCACGGTCGTTATCACCGAACCAGACTGGCTCAGAAGCAAACTCTTTACCGGCTTTCAGCGGGTTCACGGTTTCGAAGAAACGGAAGCCCCAGGTCAGCAGTTTCTTGCTTTCCGTCTCACGACCTTTGAAGGTACGACCGCCCATCACGGCAGAGATCAGACGCATCTGGCCTTCGGTGGCAGAAGCAACCAGGTTGTAGCCAGCTTTATCGGTATGGCCAGTTTTGATGCCGTCAACGTTCAGGCTGTTATCCCACAGCAGGCCGTTACGGTTGGTCTGACGGATACCGTTGAAGGTGAACTCTTTCTCTTTATAGATGGAGTATTCGTTCGGCACGTCACGGATCAGCGCCTGACCAATCAACGCCATATCACGTGCGGAGCTGTACTGACCATCTGCGTCCAGACCATGTACGGTCTGGAAATGGCTGTTCTTCAGACCCAGCGCGGTGACGTAGCTGTTCATCAGACCGACGAAGGCATCCTGGCTTCCTGCGGCGAAATCGGCCATTGCCACGCACGCATCGTTACCGGATTGCAGGTTAATACCACGGATCAGCTGAGAAACAGGAACCTGCATGCCCGGTTTCAGGAACATCAATGATGAACCTTTAAATACCGGGTTGCCGGTTGCCCACGCATCGTTACCGATGGTGACCAGATCCGTTTCTTTGAACTTCCCTGCTTTCATGGCCTGGCCGATAACGTAGCTGGTCATCATTTTGGTCAGGCTGGCCGGATCGCGGCGGGCGTCGGCATTCTGTTCAGCCAGCACTTTGCCAGAGTTGTAGTCGATCAGGATATACGATTCCGCGTCGATTTGCGGAACGCCAGGGATCATGGTCTTGATATTCAGGTCATCGGCGTGAGCTGCAGAGAGAGCAGTTGCGCAAAGGGCCGTGGTCAGCGCCATGCGCTGCACAAAACGAGCAGAAAAAGTGGTCTTCATGGTCAGAACAACGACATCCGTGATGGAATTAAAAAAAGTGCCTTACTATAGCAAATGCTATTCAGGCAGGCATCCGACTTTAAGCATGAGTTTGTGAATGTGTTTTACACAAATTGACACTTTGGATGCCGCCAGTTCATTATTTCGCAACAGCGATAAATGATTGTAGTTGGGCTTCATTTTGCAGGCGCTGCTGCAGAGACGCTGCCTGCGATTTGCTGGCAAACGGCCCCATCTGAATACGCCATACTGCGCCGTTTTGCGCAACGCGTCCCGGAACACCAAACTGCTGGCTCAGACGCTGTTGATACTGCTGCGCACGGGCCTGATCGCTTACCGCCCCAACCTGAACCACAAAGCCGCCACTGGCCGCCGCCGGAGCCGCAACCGGTGTGCTTTGCGCCGTCGCCGGAGCCGTTACGGGCGCAGGCTCTGTGGCAGGAGCGGCAACAGGAGCCGGTGCTGGCGTTGGTTCGCTGCCTTCCAGCACGCCGGTGGCTAACGTTGTCGGCGCGCCCAGGAAGCCGCTACTCTTTACCGGCGCACCCGTCGTGTCTTCGCTCTGCAGCGTATCATTGCTGATTGGGCGCACTTCTCCTGCTGGCTGAGAAGGCTCTGCCGGAGAAGAGACGCTTCCCATGCCGCCGTCCAGGTTCGGGCGGTCGGGAAGGGCGTAAGTCTGTTTCGCCACCGTCGTACACGCGGTACCTGGCCCGGAGAGGGTGCCATCCTGCGCCACGATAATCGGGTCAATACGGACTTTGGTATTGTTCGAGGTGTTCAGGCGGTCTGCAGCCGCGCGTGACAGGGAGATCACCCGGTCGTTACCGTAGGGACCACGATCGTTAATGCGTACCACGATCATACGACCATTCGCCAGGTTGGTGATACGGGCGTAGCTCGGGACAGGCAGGGTCGGGTGAGCCGCCGTCAGTTGCATCGGATCGAACGCTTCGCCGGTCGCCGTCAGGTTGCTGCCTGGCTCGGCATCATAAATGGCGGCAAAGCCAGCCTGGCTAAAGCGGGAGGGATCCTGAACAATTTTGTAGCTTTTGCCATCGCGCTCGTAATCCTGATTCGCGCTGGCATTGAGCGGTTCATAAACGGGATCGGCACCGCTGATTTCAACGATCGGGCCATTACAAACCGCAGGCTGCGGCGGCGCGACGGTTGCCTGTTGCTGACCATCATCACTTGTGCAGGCCGCAAGTAAACTTGCCGCAATGCAGATCCCCAGCCACTGCTTACGCATTCCGATCCCCTTATTTTTATACGCTTTTTGACAACATTTTTCTGTGGGTATGGATCGACATCACGATACCAAACCCGGCCATCAACACGATCAGTGCCGAGCCTCCGTAGCTCACCAGCGGGAGCGGGACGCCAACAACCGGCAGAATACCACTCACCATACCAATATTTACGAAGACATAAACGAATAAAATCAGCATCAACCCGCCTGCCATCACGCGGCCAAAGGTGGTTTGCGCACGCGCGGCGATCCACAGCCCTCGCATGATCAACAGCACATACAGCGCCAGCAGAATCAGGATGCCAACCAGGCCCAGCTCTTCCGCCAGAACCGCAAAGATAAAGTCGGTGTGGCGTTCCGGTAAGAACTCCAGCTGGGACTGGGTGCCGTGCAGCCAGCCTTTACCGCGCAGGCCGCCGGAACCGATCGCAATCTTGGACTGAATAATATGATAGCCCGCACCCAGCGGATCGGTTTCCGGATCGAGCAGCATCATGACGCGTTGTCGCTGGTAATCATGCATCAGGAAGAACCAGAGAATCGGGATGAATGCTGCCACCAGCACGACTGCAATGCCAATCAGACGCCAGCTTAAACCCGACAGGAACAGGACAAACAGGCCGGAGAGGGCGATAAGAATCGAGGTACCGAGGTCAGGCTGCGCCGCAACCAGCAGCGTCGGCAGGAAAATCAGCACCAGCGCAATGGCGGTATTTTTCAGCGAAGGCGGGCAGACGTCACGGTTAATAAAACGCGCCACCATCAAGGGAACCGCTATTTTGGCTATTTCAGAGGGCTGGAAGCGGACAACGCCCAGATCCAGCCAGCGCTGTGCGCCTTTAGAGATGGCCCCAAAGGCATCTACCGCAACCAGCAGCACAATACAGAATATGTACAGGTACGGTGCCCAGCCTTCGTAGACCCGCGGCGGGATCTGCGCCATGACCACCATAATGACCAGACCCATCGCGATCTGGCCGATTTTGCGCTCCATCATGCCGATGTCCTGGCCGCTGGCGCTCCAGATAACCAGGGCGCTGTAAACCAGCAGAGCCAACAGGATCAGCAGCATGGCTGGGTCGATGTGGATTTTATCCCACAGCGATTTCTTATTTGGATTATCCGTCATGATTATTGGTCCTCCGCCGCAGCGGCGGCCGGGTTTTCAGCCGGCAGTTCGGTGTTGTTATCACCCAGCATAATGTGGTCGAGGATCTGGCGCATGATGGTCCCCACGGCCGGACCTGCGCCGCCGTTTTCCAGAATCATCGCCACCGCAACCTGCGGGTTATCATAAGGGGCAAAGGCCGTCATCAGCTTATGGTCACGCAGACGTTCAGCAATGCGGTGCGCGTTATAGGTTTCATTGGCTTTCAGACCGAAGACCTGCGCAGTACCGGATTTGGCGGCCACTTTATACGGTGTGCCGGCGAAATACTTATGTGCGGTCCCGTTCGGGCGGTTCGCCACGCCGTACATACCGTCTTTGGCAATTTCCCAGTAACCGGAATGAATGTCACCCACCGGGGCCTCATGCGGTTGGATCCACGGCACTTTTTTGCCGTCTTCAACCGTACTTTGCAGCAGGTGCGGAACTTTCACTACGCCATCGTTGATGAGGATCATCATCGCTTTGTTCATCTGAATCGGGGTCGCCGTCCAGTAGCCCTGACCGATACCCACCGGAATGGTATCACCCTGATACCACGGCTTCTTAAAGCGCTTCAGCTTCCACTCACGGGTTGGCATGTTACCGGAACGTTCTTCTGAAAGGTCAACGCCGGTGTAATGTCCATAGCCGAATTTGCTCATCCACTCTGACAGGCGGTCAATGCCCATGTCATACGCAACCTGGTAGAAGAAGGTATCCGCAGATTCTTCCAGCGATTTGGTAACGTTGAGGTGACCATGGCCCCATTTTTTCCAGTCGCGATAGCGTTTTTCAGAGCCTGGTAATTGCCACCAGCCCGGGTCAAACAGACTGGTATTGCGGTTGATGACGCCCGCGCTCAGCGCAGAGACCGCCACGTACGGTTTTACCGTTGACGCTGGCGGGTAAACCCCTTGTGTGGCGCGGTTCACCAGTGGCGTATTCGGGTCATTGAGCAGACCGGAATAGTCTTTGCTGGAGATACCATCGACAAAGAGGTTCGGGTCGTAGCTTGGCATGGACACCATCGCCAGAATGCCGCCGGAACGCGGATCGGTGACGACAACGGCAGCACGGCTGCCCGCCAGTAGGGTTTCAATATACTGCTGCAGCTTGAGGTCGAGCGTCAGGTAGACGTCATGCCCCGCCTGCGGTGGCACTTCTTTGAGCTGGCGAATGACGCGGCCACGGTTGTTAACTTCAACCTCTTCATAGCCGGTCTGCCCGTGCAGGACATCTTCGTAGTAGCGTTCGATCCCCAGCTTACCGATATCGTGCGTCGCCGCGTAGTTCACCAGTTTGCCGTCTTTATCGAGGCGTTCAACGTCTTTATCGTTGATCTTGGAAACGTAACCAATGACATGCGTCAGCGCGGAACCGTAAGGGTAGTAGCGACGCTTGTAACCTTTCACTTCCACGCCGGGAAAACGATACTGGTTCACGGCAAAGCGGGCCACCTGGACTTCCGTCAGGTTCGTTTTAACCGGAATTGAGGTGAAACGGTGGGAGCGGGCACGCTCTTTTTTGAACGCGGCGATATCATCGTCGGTCAGATCGACAACGCCTTTTAGCGCTTCAAGCGTATCCTGCACATTATCGACTTTTTCCGGCATCATTTCGATTTGATAAATGGTGCGGTTTAACGCCAGCGGAGTGCCGTTACGGTCGTAGATAATGCCGCGGCTGGGCGCGATGGGCACCAGCTTGATACGGTTTTCGTTTGAACGCGTCTGATAATCGGTAAAGCGGACAATTTGCAGATTATAGAGGTTGGCGATCAGCACGCCGGTAAGCAGCAAAATCCCCGTAAAGGCGACCAGCGCCCGGCGCACAAACAGCGCGGACTCAGCCGTATAGTCGCGAAAAGAATTCTGTAGTTTCATCCGCTGCTTAATCTACCCTGGTCAGTCACTACTCGCGGTGATATGGGTGGTTGGTAGTAATGCTCCACGCGCGATACAGGCTTTCTGCCACCAGTACCCGAACGAGCGGGTGGGGAAGCGTCAGCGCGGAGAGAGACCAACTTTGTTCTGCCGCCGCTTTGCAGGCAGGAGATAACCCCTCAGGCCCGCCAATCAACAGACTGACGTCACGACCATCCTGCTTCCAGCGCTCCAGTTCGTGCGCCAGCTGCGGCGTATCCCAGGGTTTACCTGGAATATCGAGGGTGACGATGCGGTTTTTGCCTGCGGCAGCCAGCATCAGCTCTCCCTCTTTATCGAGAATACGTTTGATATCGGCGTTCTTGCCGCGTTTCCCGGCGGGAATTTCCACCAGTTCGAACGGCATGTCTTTTGGAAAACGACGCAGATATTCAGTAAAACCGGTTTGTACCCAGTCCGGCATTTTGGTGCCGACGGCGACCAGTTGCAACTTCACGCATTAACCCCAGAGTTTTTCCAGCTCATACAGGCGACGACTCTCTTCCTGCATGACATGGACAATCACATCGCCGAGATCGACAACCACCCAGTCAGCGGTCGCTTCACCTTCAACGCCAAGCGGTAACAGGCCTGCTGCACGCGATTCCTGAACAACGTGGTCGGCAATCGAAACAACATGACGCGTTGAAGTACCGGTGCAGATAATCATGCAGTCGGTGATGCTGGATTTACCCTTAACGTCGATAGCGATGATGTCCTGACCTTTCAGGTCATCAATTTTGTCGATAACAAAATCCTGGAGTGCTTTACCCTGCAAGTTTTCCCCCTGGGGTGAATGAGATTGTATAACTATGAATTCGTGGCCAGACAGTATACCTGAACTGACGCCAGTGTCGGGACAAATGTCTCCGGCCGGGCTTTTGAAGGCGGGTATCATCCCACCCTCCGCCTGAGATTGCATCGCCATTTTTGTAAAACAATTTCTGTAAAGCAATGATCGGCGGGAAAGTCTGGCAGCGGAGGATAACAGTATGGCTTAACCTGTCAAGGCAGGATAATCATTACGCCGCTTTTTCATGCGCCCCCGCTATGCGTCTGCGCTTTTCTGATACAACCCATGCGCGTGAATGTAGTCCAGCACAGCTGATGGCAGCAGATCGTCACAGGCTAATCCCTGCTGCAAACGCTCGCGAATGAGGGTCGCAGAAATATCGAACCACGGCGTCTCTGCCAGATAAATCTTCCCGGCAGGCTGGTTGTGCAAGTCTTCAATATTGTCTGTGAGATGCGTCTCAAGCCACTGCTGGTACTGCTCTTCTCGCATGGTCAGCGGATAGCCCGGACGGCGACAGACAAGCAGGTGGCTGTTTTCCAGAATGGTTTCATACTGGTGCCAGGTGGGAAAATTGAGCAGGGAGTCCTGACCAATAATAAAGGCTAGCGGCGTGTCCGGCCCTTGCTCGGCTCGCCATTCCTGCAGCGTTTGCGACGTCCAGGACGGTGTGTTGCGGCGCAGTTCTCGCTCATCAAGGCTAAAAAGCGGTTTATCCGCGATAGCCAGAGTGAGCATCTCTTTTCTTTGCTCGCTGCTCGCCTCAGGTTGCGGACGGTGTGGCGGCACATTATTGGGCATGATGATTACGCGCTGAAGGCCGATCAGATTCGCCAGAATTTCAACCGGCTTCAGATGTCCGTAATGGACCGGATCGAAGGTGCCACCGTACAGGGCCTGTAAAGAATGCATACTATCCATCGATAAATACGTCTGCCAGCGCCTTATGGCAGAGCAGCAGAGAGAGACTTTCCAGCTCCGCCCAGACCGACTGACCATAATCTTGTTTCAACGTAAGCTCAGCGCGCATCAGAAGCTGCACGGCCTGACGCAGCTGTTCATGACTCAGGCGGTTGATGGCCTCGGTGGTCATCGCCCGACGGTTTTGCCACACCCGATGTTTATCAAACAGCGAACGTAATGGCGTATGTGCAGACTGACGTTTGAGCGTAATCAGCAGTAATAATTCACGCTGAAGAGTGCGCAGCAAAATAACCGGTTCGCTACCTTCCAGGCGCAGCTGTTGCAATATATGCAGGGCGCGTTTGCTTTTCGCTGCCAGCAGCGCATCCACCCAGTGGAAGGGCGTAAAGTGCGCGGCATCGTTAACGGCCTGCTCCACGCGTGGCAGTGTCAGCTTACCGTCTGGCCAGAGCAGGGAGAGCCTGTCCAGCGCCTGCGCCAGTGCCAGCAGGTTGCCTTCATAGCAGTAACAGAGGAGCTGGTTTGCGGCGTCGTCCAGCTGAAGATTGTTTTGCTTCGCTCTTGTCGCGACCCATTTTGGCAGATGGGCTTGCTCAGGCGTCTGACAGGTCACCATAACCGCATTGGCCGCGAGCTGGCTAAACCAGGCCGCGTTTTCCTGCGCTTTGGTGAGCTTGTTGCCGCGCACAATAAACAGCAGATCGCTGTGCAGCAGACTGACCAGCGTTGCCAGCTGTTCATTGATGGCCGCGTTAGGGCCATTCTCCGGTAGCAGGATCTGGATGGTCTGGCGCGATGCGAAGAGGCTCATCGCCTGGCAAAGCGAGAAGAGGGCATTCCAGTCGGTGTTGTTATCCAACTGGACGGTGTGGTGTTCATCAAAGCCCTGCGCGGCCGCCGCCTGTCGGACGGCATCCAGGCTTTCCTGAAGTAATAACGGATCGTTTCCGAGAAGCAGATACGCCGCGCGCAGCCCTTCATTGAGCTGCGCGCGGAGTTGTTCAGGATACAGCCTGATCATCAGTTACCCATGGAGGCAGAAACAGGAGGCGTGGTGGCATCCGGTTTTTCGATGATGTCAGAACCCTGTTTCGTTGACGCGGCAACGCCCGGCAGCTTACGGATCAGCTGCTCTGCGGCCTTATCGTACATTTCGTTAATGATAATCTGCTGCTCGGCGTCTTTTGCCAGAGCCGTCTGCGGGTTATCGAAGAACGAACGGTACACTTTCGTGCTGATTGGGTAGATGTCTTTACCCGGGATCAGAACGGAGGCATTAACCGACAGGACCATCTGATACTCTGCGGTACGGCCGTCCTGGAAAATGGACGCCGTGTCTTTGGCTAAGGTTGAGCCCAGAACGCGCAGGGATGGAACATCCTGACGTAACGTCCCTTTCTCAATCAACTCAACATCGTTAAGCCGCAGCTGGTTTCGAATTGCCCGGCTGAGTGGACCATTCGGATCCGATGAGTCGAAAATCATCGTTTTCATTTCAGCAGGCACTGCCGTGGTATTGCGCAGATGCCAGCCACAACCAGCGGTGACAAGCACCGCCAGAGATAAGAGTATTGTTGCCAGTTGTCGCACGTTTCCTCCCGCGCTTAGCCAACGACCAGATTCAGCAATTTACCCGGTACGTAGATCACTTTACGTACGGTAACGCCCTCAAGATATTTCGCAACCAGATGTTCCTGGCCTGCGCGTTCGCGAACCTGTTCTTCGGTAGCATCGACCGCCACGGTAATTTTACCGCGAACTTTGCCGTTAACCTGGACCACAACCAGCGTGGTGTTTTCCACCATCGCGGATTCGTCAGCCACTGGCCACGGTGCGTTGTCAATATCGCCTTCGCCTTTCAGCTCCTGCCAGAGGGTGAAGCTGACGTGCGGGGTGAACGGGTTCAACATGCGAACGACGGCCAGCAGCGCTTCACGCATTAAGGCACGATCCTGCTCGCCGTCCTGCGGGGCTTTTGCCAGCTTGTTCATCAGTTCCATAATAGCCGCAATTGCGGTATTGAAGGTCTGACGACGACCAATATCATCGGTCACTTTTGCAATCGTTTTATGAACATCACGACGCAGCGCCTGTTGATCTTCAGTCAGTGCCGCGACGTTCACTGCCGTAGCATCACCCTGAGAGGTGTGCTCGTAAACCAGTTTCCAGACACGCTTCAGGAAGCGGTTAGCCCCTTCAACGCCCGATTCCTGCCATTCCAGGGTCATGTCAGCCGGAGAGGCAAACATCATAAACAGACGCACGGTATCTGCGCCGTAACGCTCAACCATCACCTGCGGGTCGATGCCGTTGTTTTTAGACTTCGACATCTTGCTCATGCCGGTATAAACCAGTTCATGACCTTCGGCGTCTTTCGCCTTCACGATACGACCTTTCTCGTCGCGCTCAACGATCGCGTCAACCGGAGACACCCAGTTACGCTCGCCGTTCGCCCCGACGTAGTAGAAGGCATCGGCCAGCACCATTCCCTGACACAGCAGCTGTTTTGCTGGTTCATCAGAATTGACCATGCCTGCGTCGCGCATCAGCTTGTGGAAGAAGCGGAAGTAGAGCAGGTGCATGATGGCGTGTTCAATACCACCGATGTAGATGTCCACAGGCAGCCAGTAGTTTGCTGCATCGGAATCCAGCATGCCTTCCTGATACTGCGGGCAGGTGTAACGCGCGTAGTACCATGACGATTCCATAAAGGTATCAAAGGTGTCAGTTTCACGCAGCGCTGGCTGGCCGTTAACGGTCGTTTTTGCCCACTCAGGATCGGCTTTGATTGGGCTGGTGATACCGTCCATGATCACGTCTTCCGGCAGGATCACCGGGAGTTGATCTTCTGGCGTTGGCATCACGGTACCATCTTCCAGCGTCACCATTGGGATAGGTGCTCCCCAGTAGCGCTGGCGAGAGACACCCCAGTCGCGCAGGCGGTAGTTGACTTTACGCTCACCGACGCCCAGCGACGCTAACTTGTCGGCAATCGCGTTGAAGCCATCTTCAAAGCTCAGACCGCTGAATTCACCCGAGTTGAACAGGGTGCCTTTTTCGGTCAGGGCTTGTGCGGAGAGGTCTGGCTCAGAACCGTCAGCCGCGAGGATGACAGGTTTAATGGTCAGGCCATATTTGGTGGCAAATTCGTAGTCACGCTGATCGTGGCCTGGAACGGCCATGACGGCACCTGTACCGTACTCCATCAGCACGAAGTTGGCTGCCCAGACAGGGATTGCTTCGCCCGTCAGTGGATGGATAGCCTTAAAGCCGGTATCAACGCCTTTCTTCTCCATCGTCGCCATGTCGGCTTCGGCCACTTTGGTGTTGCGGCACTCGTCGATGAAGGCCGCCAGTTCCGGGTTGTTTTCCGCGGCTTTCTGTGCCAGCGGGTGACCAGCGGCCACGGCCAGATAGGTCGCACCCATGAAGGTGTCCGGACGGGTAGTGTAGACGGTCAAGGTCCGATCGTCGTTCTCAACGTTGAAGGTGATCTCCACGCCTTCTGAACGGCCGATCCAGTTACGCTGCATAGTCTTGACGGTATCAGGCCAGTGATCCAGATTATCCAGATCGTTCAGCAGCTCGTCAGCGTAGGCGGTGATTTTGATAAACCACTGTGGGATCTCTTTACGCTCAACTTTGGTATCACAACGCCAGCAGCAGCCGTCGATAACCTGCTCGTTCGCCAGTACGGTCTGGTCGTTCGGGCACCAGTTAACGGCAGAGGTCTTCTTGTACACCAGGCCTTTTTTGTACAGCTCGGTGAAGAATTTCTGCTCCCAGCGGTAGTATTCCGGGGTGCAGGTCGCCAGCTCGCGGCTCCAGTCATAGCCAAAGCCCAGCATTTTGAGCTGGTTTTTCATGTACGCGATGTTGTCGTACGTCCACGGGGCAGGTGCCGTGTTGTTTTTGACCGCCGCGCCTTCTGCAGGAAGACCAAACGCATCCCAGCCGATTGGCTGCAGGACGTTTTTGCCGAGCATACGCTGATAGCGGGCAATCACATCACCAATGGTGTAGTTACGCACGTGGCCCATGTGTAGTCGACCAGAAGGATAGGGAAGCATCGACAGGCAGTAATACTTCTCTTTGCTCTCGTCTTCGGTTACTTCAAAGGTGCGCTTCTCGTCCCAGTGTTGCTGGACTTTTGATTCTATCTCTTCCGGGCGGTATTGCTCTTGCATGGCAGCCAGTGGTCCTGTTTTCAATACAGCTACAAATGTAGCCAATGGATGTGGTAATTCAGATCCGCATAGCATAGCCCAAACGCCCGCGCCAAAACAGCCTTTCGCACAAATGCGCGCGTGAGGAATTTGTCGGGTCTGTGGTTCACCTGGCAAAGCGGTGGCGAAATAAGGTCTATTATTAGAGTCAGTTACTTACCCGGGAGGCAAAATGATGAACAAGGTTGCTCAATTTTACCGAGAACTGGTGACAACACTGACGGAACGGCTGCGTAACGGCGAGCGTGATATCGATGCGCTGGTGGAACAGGCGCGGGCCCGCGTGACGCAAACGGGTGAGTTAACGCGAACCGAAGTGGAAGAGGTGACGCGCGCCGTACGCCGCGACCTGGAAGAGTTTGCGCGAAGCTACGAAGAGAGTCAGAACGAGGTTACCGACAGCGTTTTTATGCGGGTAATTAAAGAAAGCCTGTGGCAGGAGCTGGCGGATATCACCGATAAAACGCAGCTGGAGTGGCGTGAAGTCTTTCAGGACCTCAACCACCACGGGGTCTATCACAGCGGAGAAGTGGTCGGGCTGGGGAATCTGGTGTGCGAGAAATGCCATCACCACATTGCGGTCTATACGCCGGATGTGTTGCCGCTGTGTCCAAAGTGTGGACACGATCAGTTCCAGCGTCGGCCGTTTGAGCCTTAAGTAAAAGCCGCCCTCTGCCTTCAGGTCAGAGGGAGGGCATCAGGCCACAGAGCAGTCTACAATGCCCGGTAGCCATCGCTTACCGGGTCTGACTGTAATAGTTGAGTCTTTCCGCCAGCAAATCCACGAACGCTTCCCGGTCGATATCCACCATCAGCGTGGTGTTGGGTTGATTGCCCGTCAGCGAATAGTAGTCCACCACCGTCATACCCTGAGTGTATTTCCCCTGGGTTTCCACGCCTACCCACCGTTCTACCGTGGTAAACATCTCCGGTTTGAGCAGCCAGGCAATGGTGCACGGATCGTGCAGCGGCGCGCCGTGAAAACCCCATTTCTCGGCTTTGTGATACGCCATAAAGAAGTCCAGCAATTCTGCGACGGTTGTCGCCACCGGGTTGCCAATGGCACGAAAGCGCGCAATGTCGTGCGCCATTATTTGTGCGCGATGGGTAACGTCCAGGCCGGCCATGACAATCGGCAGGCCAGACTGGAAGACAATCTCTGCGGCTTCCGGATCGACAAAAATGTTGAATTCCGCCGCTGGCGTCCAGTTCCCGAGTCCCATTGCGCCGCCCATGATCACGATTCGGGCGATTTTACTGTGCAATTCCGGATGGCTGTTCAGCAGCAGCGCAACGTTGGTTTGCGGGCCGGTGGCCACCAGCGTGACCGGTTCCGCGCTTTCACGCAGCACTTTCGCCATCAGCTCTACGGCGGTGCAGGGTTGCGCTTCAAACCCCGGTTCGGGCAGTGCCGGGCCATCCAGCCCACTTTCACCGTGCACGTTGTCGGCAATGATCAGATCGCGCATAAGCGGTTTGACGGCACCACCGGCGACCGGAATATCGGTGCGTTTGAGCAACGTCAGCATACGCAGGACGTTACGCAGCGTTTTCTCCGGGGTCTGGTTTCCGGCAGAGGACGTAACGGCTTTGACGTCCAGTTCAGGGGAGGCAAGTGCAAGGACGAGGGCGATCGCGTCATCATGACCCGGGTCGCAATCGAGAAGGATAGGTTGTGCCATAGCGTGCTCCATACGTAGCATTATTTTGTGACAAGGTTAACGCTGCAATGTGACGCCGACGAGAAGAAGAGAGCTAAAGCGTGAAGCAGTGCGCAATCCGCAGATTGCGCACCGGGGAGATTAGTGCAGGATTTTGGCGAGGAAGTCTTTTGCTCGCTCGGATTTTGGATTGGCGAAGAACTCTTCTTTCGGCGAGTCTTCAACAATCTTCCCTTCGTCCATGAAGATCACGCGGTTCGCCACTTTGCGGGCAAAGCCCATTTCGTGGGTCACCACCATCATCGTCATCCCTTCGTGCGCCAGCTCAACCATTACGTCCAGCACTTCGTTGATCATCTCGGGATCGAGAGCAGAAGTCGGTTCATCAAACAGCATGGCGACCGGATCCATACACAGGGCCCGGGCAATAGCCACACGCTGCTGCTGACCGCCAGAGAGCTGCGCCGGGAATTTATCAGCATGCGCAGAGAGTCCCACGCGTTCCAGCAGCTTCAGACCTTTATCGCGCGCGAGCTTTTTATCGCGTTTCAGCACTTTTACCTGCGCCAGCGTCAGGTTCTCAATAATGGAGAGGTGCGGAAACAGCTCAAAGTGCTGGAACACCATGCCGACGTGGGAACGCAGCTGAGCAAGGTTGGTTTTCCTGTCATTGACTTTGGTGCCATTGACGAGGATCTCACCTTGCTGTACCGGCTCCAGGCCATTAACGGTTTTGATCAGCGTGGATTTACCGGAGCCGGATGGCCCACATACCACCACCACGTCACCTTTTTTCACTTCGGTTGAGCAGTCGGTCAGCACCTGAAAGTGCCCATACCATTTAGAAACATTTTTCAGGGAAATCATTATACAGTCCTTTTCTTCAGCCAGCTGACCAACAGCGACGCGCTTAAACTAATCACAAAATAGACGCCACCCGCGAAGAGCACCATTTCGACCTGCGTACCATCACGTTCACCGATGGTAGACGCGGTACGGAAGAAGTCTGCCAGGCTCAGTACGTAGACCAGAGAGGTATCCTGGAACAGTACGATGCCCTGCGTCAGCAGGAGGGGAACCATGGCGCGAAACGCCTGCGGCAGAATAATGAGCTGCATGGATTGCCAGTGCGTCATCCCCAGCGCCAGCGCGGCGCTGGACTGCCCACGGGAAATACTCTGAATACCCGCGCGGATAATCTCTGAATAGTAAGCAGCCTCAAACATTGAGAACGCGACCATCGCGGAGATCAGGCGGATATCGGTTTTCGGCGACAGCCCCAGCACGTTTTGCAGAAAGCCGGGAACAATCAGGTAAAACCACAGCAGTACCATCACCAGGGGGATGGAGCGGAAAACGTTAACGTAGGCCGTGGCAAACCAGGCGAACGGTTTAAAGGCCGACAGGCGCATGACCGCCAGCAGGGTGCCCCAGACGATACCCACCACAATAGCAATCACGGTGATTTTTAAGGTGATCAGCAGGCCATCCAGCAGGTAAGGCATGGATGGAACGATAGAACTCCAGTCAAATTCGTACATCATTTGCCCCCCAGATTGCCCGTCAGGCGGATTTTGCGTTCAACCAGGTTCATCACCAGCATGATGAAAGTGTTAATCAGAACATAGGCGAGTGTGATCGCCGTGAAGGATTCCCACGCGTGGGCGGAATAATCCAGCAGCTTGCCCGCCTGTGCGGCCATATCCACCAGACCGATGGTCGAGGCGATGGCCGAGTTTTTTACCAGGTTCATCATCTCAGACGTCATCGGTGGAACAATGACGCGGTAAGCGTTAGGCAGCAGTACATAGCGGTAAGTTTGTGGCAGCGTCAGGCCCATCGCCAGACCAGCATTTTTTTGTCCGCGCGGCAGTGACTGAATGGCGGCACGTACCTGCTCGCAAACGCGCGCGGCGGTGAAGAGCCCCAGACAGAGCATGGAGGAGACAAAGAACTGCACGTTCGGATCCAGTTCCGACTTAAACCACATGCCAATATTTTCCGGCAGCAGTTCCGGGACGACCAGATACCAGGTGAAAAATTGCACAATCAGCGGAACGTTACGGAACAGTTCCACATACAGGGTGCCGAGAGATGAGAGAAAACGGTTAGGCACGGTGCGCAAAATACCGAACAGTGAACCGACAAGAAACGCGATAATCCACGCCGTGATCGATAAGGCGACGGTAACCTGAAAACCGCTCCACAGCCAGCCAAGATAGGTGGTGTTGCCGAACGGGGCTTGTTGCAGGAATATGCCCCAGTTCCAGTCTATTGACATAATAAACTCCAGAAAAAAAAGGGTAGCAGCGCTACCCTCGAAGATTGGTGAGAAGCTCATTTTTCGCGCTGAGTGGGGAACGACCACTCAACGTATAGTCTGTCCATGCTTCCCGACAATCGAGAGGGCAGGAGATCCCGCCCCTGTTGTTCTAATTAGTTAAGAGCCTTGTCGTTTGGTGATTTGAACAGCGCTTTCATGTCGTCAGACAGTTCGAAGTTCATGTTAAGATTTTTGGGTGGAATCGGGTTCTTGAACCATTTATCGAACCATTTTTCCGCTTCACCGGAGGTCTGAACCTGAGCGATGGTGTCATCGATCAGCTTCTTGAACTGCGGATCGTCTTTACGCAGCATACAACCGTACGCTTCTTTAGATTGCGCCGTGCCGACGATATCCCAGTTGTCTGGTTTCTTCGCTTTTGCACGTTCGCCTGCCAGCAGGGCATCATCCATCATAAACGCCACAGCACGGCCACTTTCCAGAGTACGGAAAGAGTCGCCATGATCTTTCGCGCTGATGATGCGCATATCCATTTTCTTCTCGTCGTTCAGCTTGTGCAGCAGCACTTCGGAAGTGGTACCGGAGGTAACAACAACGGCTTTGCCTTTCAGGTCCGCAAAGTCTTTGATCTCGCCGCCTTTCTTGGTCAGCAGGCGGGTGCCCACGACGAAGATGGTGTCAGAGAAGGCAGCCTGTTTCTGACGCTCAAGGTTGTTGGTGGTGGAACCGCACTCAAAATCGAACGTGCCGTTTTGCAGCAGTGGAATACGGTTTTGTGAAGTGATTGGAATCAGCTTCACCTGCAGGTCAGGTTTGTTCAGCTTTTTCTTCACAGCTTCAACGATAGCGTTGGAGTAATCCTGTGAATAGCCCACGACTTTTTGCGTGTTGTCGTAGTAAGAGAACGGGACAGAAGATTCACGGTGGCCGACCACGATCACGCCGTTTTTGGCAATCTTGTCGAGAGTGCTCCCGGCAGCCGGAGCATCTTCAGCGTGAACGACGCTTGCCGACATCCCCATAACCAGCATTGCTGTGGCCAGTTTACGTAATTGCATACCCAACTCCTTTCTTATCAGCGCCAGTGACGCATTGATACCCATTGTGATGTTGTTATATCTCGCGCTATGCGAGTGCAGTGTTATGCAAGCTTGTTAACATTTAGTCTGGCTTAATGTAAAGATTTTGCTGCGTTATTGTTTATTTTTGCGAAGCGCGCCGCACCAATCAGAGGCAAATATCTCTCGTTGCACCGTTTCGGTGCTACCGGTGATCTACGCTGGTGCGACGAAGTTGCACGTTAAGCCAAACTGCGTTTACGTGGGGAAATAAAGCAAGAGACGTGCCAGAAATGCCCTCTCCCAACGGGAGAGGGGAAGAGAGGGGAAATTATCGACGACGCTGACGCAAGCTCATCAGCACCGCGCCAAATCCGAACAGCGCGGTCAGGATCCACAGCGGCCAGTTGCCGGTGCGGGCATAAGGCGTCAGGCCCGTCGCAGGCGTGACGTTGGTCGTCAGCACTTCACGGGTGAACTGCGGGATCATGGCCTGGATTTCGCCCTGCGGGCCAATCACGGCGGTTATGCCATTGTTGGTGCTACGCAGCAGCGGGCGCGCCAGCTCCAGGGAGCGCATCCGCGCCATCTGGAAATGCTGCCACGGGCCAATCGACTTACCAAACCAGGCATCGTTGGAGATAGTCAGCAGGAAGTCAGTGTCCGGACGGAAGTTATCGCGCACCTGCTCGCCGAGGATAATTTCGTAGCAGATGGCCGCTGTCAGGGCAAAACCGTGCGCATGCAGCTGATGCTGAACGTACGGACCACGGCTGAATGAGGACATCGGCAGGTCAAAAAACGGTGCTAACGGGCGCAGAATGGACTCCAGCGGTACAAATTCGCCAAACGGTACCAGGTGATTCTTGTTATACCGGTCAGTGGAGTTGTAGCTGTATTCGCTGTCTTTACCCAGCGTAATGATGGTGTTGTAGGTGTCGTAGCGGTTCTGCTGATTCAGACGCGCATCGACAATCCCGGTAACCAGCGTACTGCCGCGAGCGAGCAGTAGATCGTTCATCATGTTCAGGAACGGCTGCTGGTTAATTTCCAGATCCGGAATCGCCGACTCTGGCCAGATGATCAGCTGCGATTTACCCATGACCGCCTCGGTGGCGTTAGCGTAGATCTTCAGCGTGTTCAGCAGCTCTTTCTCGTCCCATTTCATTGACTGAGGGATATTCCCCTGCACCATTGAAACCTGCGTGGTGCGCTCTGGGACCAGGCTGTACCACTGGATATAACGCAGTGGGAAAGGCAGGGCAAACAACACCAGCGCCACGACCAGCGTCTTCCAGCTATGTGTGACCAGCGCCAGGACCAGCAGTCCGCTCACCACCATCAACAGGAAGTTAATCGCTTCAACGCCCATTACCGGAGCAAGCCCCTTTAGCGGGCCATCAATCTGACTGTAACCGAACTGCAGCCACGGGAAGCCAGTCAGTACCCAGCCGCGAAGGAACTCGGTAATTTGCCAGACAACCGGCGCAGCAATGGCAACGCGCAGCCAGGTGGTTTTTGGCCACAGGCGAGAAAGGATACCCGCGAACAGGCCGGTATAGAGCGAGAGATAAGCGGCCAGCAGTACCACGAGGAAGACGTTAACGGGTCCTGGCATACCGCCAAACTGAGCGATGCTGACATAGACCCAGTTGATGCCGGAGCCAAACAACCCCAGTCCCCAGAAGTAGCCAATCGCTGCCGCCTGGACGGGACGACGATTCAGGGTTAAACCCTGAAGTCCCATCAGGGAGAGAATGGCTGCAGACCAGATATCGTAAGGAGAAAAAGCCAGCGTTCCGCTGGCTCCGAGTAACAGCGCCAGCAGCAGACGTACGCGCTGGCGTTCAAGTAATGGGGCAAATGCCATTTACATTAATCTTCCAGTTTTGGCACCGGTGAGTCGTCCGGCGTTCTGACATGAACCTGTATAATACGTCGGCTGTCGGCCATTGCCACTTTGAACTGGTAACCGTCAATGTCAACGGTCTCGCCGCGTGCCGGAAGGTGACCAAAGGCCTGCATCACCAGCCCGCCAATGGTATCGACCTCTTCATCGCTGAAATGGGTACTAAAGGCGTCGTTAAAGTCCTCAATCGAGGCCAGCGCACGAACGGTCCAGGTGTGACGGCTAAGCTGACGGAAGTCGATATCCTCTTCTTCGTCATACTCATCTTCGATTTCGCCCACGATCAGCTCAAGGATATCTTCGATCGTGACGAGACCGGAAACGCCACCAAATTCATCAATAACAATCGCCATGTGGTAGCGCTGAGAGCGAAACTCTTTCAGCATCCGATCCACACGTTTACTTTCCGGCACAACCACGGCCTGGCGTAACACTTTTTCCATGCTGAAGGCTTCGGCATCGCTGCGCATAAACGGCAGCAGATCTTTCGCCATCAAAATCCCTTCAATGTGATCTTTGTCTTCGCTGATGACCGGAAAACGCGAGTGTGCGGATTCGATGATCACATCGAGGCACTCGTCCAGAGGCTGGTTACGTTTCAGGGTGATCATCTGCGAGCGGGGGATCATGATGTCGCGAACGCGCTGGTCGGCGATGTCCATTACCCCTTCGAGCATTTCGCGCGTATCTTCATCGATAAGGTCGTTTTGCCCGGAATCACGAATCAGCTCCAGCAGTTCGTCACGGTTTTTAGGTTCGCCGTGGAAAAGCTGGTTCAGAATGAGGGAGAAAAATCCCTTTTTGGTGTTTGTCGTGTCGCTACTGTGTGAATTGTCGTCGCTCATGGCGTTTGTTAAGGGTTCTCTTGTTAGTTCAACGTTTACCGCCGCGCTATTTCCCTACGCGGCGGCATGTTAGTCAGTCGGTCGACTGACTATTCTTTCTCGGCAATGTACGGATCCTCATAGCCCAGAGCAAGCATTATCTCTGTCTCGAGGGACTCCATCTCTTCCGCTTCGTCATCTTCAATATGGTCGTAGCCGAGCAGATGCAGGCTACCGTGTACCACCATATGCGCCCAGTGGGCTTCCAGCGGTTTTTGCTGCTCTTTAGCTTCCTGTTCCACGACCTGGCGGCAGATGATCAGGTCACCCAGCAGCGGCATCTCAATTCCCGGTGGGGCTTCGAAGGGGAAAGAGAGCACGTTGGTCGGCTTATCTTTCCCGCGGTAGGTCAGGTTAAGCTCATGGCTTTCGGCTTCATCCACCAGACGAATCGTGACTTCTGATTCTTCCTGAAACGGGGGGATAACCGCATCCAGCCATGTCTGAAACTGCGCCTCTTCTGGCAAGCCGGAATTATCGTCACATGCCAGTTGTAAATCGAGGATCACCTGACTCATTTTTGTTCTTGCTCCTGCGCTTCGCGCTTACGTTCTGCGGCCAGTTCGGCCTTACGCTTCTGATCTGCTTCTTCCCATGCTTCATAAGCGTTAACGATGCGCGCCACAACCGGGTGACGGACCACGTCTTCGCTGTGGAAGAAGTTAAAGCTGATTTCGTCGACGTCGGCCAGCACTTCAATGGCATGGCGCAGACCCGATTTGGTGCTGCGCGGCAGGTCAATCTGCGTGACGTCACCGGTAATGACCGCTTTTGAGTTAAAGCCGATACGTGTCAGGAACATTTTCATCTGTTCGATGGTGGTGTTCTGGCTTTCATCGAGAATAATGAATGCATCATTCAGTGTACGGCCGCGCATATAGGCGAGCGGGGCAACTTCAATCACGTTACGCTCAATCAGCTTCTCAACTTTCTCAAAGCCGAGCATCTCGAACAGTGCGTCGTATAACGGACGAAGGTAAGGGTCAACCTTCTGGCTCAGATCGCCTGGCAGGAAGCCCAGTTTTTCACCCGCTTCCACCGCCGGACGGGTCAGCAGGATGCGACGAATCTCCTGGCGTTCGAGCGCATCAACCGCCGCGGCAACGGCCAGATAGGTTTTACCCGTACCCGCCGGGCCCACACCGAAGGTGATGTCATGGTCGAGAATGTTGGCGATGTACTGCGCCTGGTTTGGCGTACGCGGCTTAATGACGCCACGTTTGGTCTTAATATTGATGGCCTTGCCATAGTCCGGCACACTTTCTGCGCTTTGCTCAAGCACGCGCGCCTCTTTGATCGCGAGGTGGATCTGTTCTGGCTCGATATCCTGTATTTCACCGCGCATTGGGGCGGTATCCACATACAGGCTACGCAGAATATCCGCAGCGGCGTTGACGCAGAGAGGGCGTCCGGTGAGTTTGAAATGATTATCGCGACGATTGATTTCGATACCCAGACGTCGCTCCAGTTGTTTGATGTTGTCATCAAACGGCCCGCACAGGCTCAGCAGGCGAGCGTTGTCTGCTGGCTCAAGGCTAATTTCACGCGTATCTATGTTCAAACTGTTCCTCTTTGATTGTTTAACTGACCCGGTGCCACCTGGCGTAATAAAACGGTCATTACCGAAATTATTCACGCCATAGAATAAAGGCGCAAGCGTTGCGGAAGATATTGGGGGCGATGAGAGGAAATACAAGGCCTGCCGAAACGGCAGGCCGGATGGCGTTATGGCTGGTAAATGCCGACGCCAGCGTCGCTTTCTTTGCGGGTGCGGGACATGACGGATTCCGGCGACTGTGCGATGCGCAGACCCATTTCGTCTTCGGTACGGACCACTTTCGCGCGCAGGGAGTTGGTCAGCACGTCGACAATCTCCACGTCCACAAATTTACCGACCATGTCTGGCGTGCCTTCAAAGTTCACGACGCGGTTATTTTCGGTGCGTCCTGACAGCTCCATAATGCTCTTACGGGAAGTGCCTTCCACCAGAATACGCTGGACGGTGCCGACCATACGACGGCTCCAGGCGTTGGCCTGCTGGTTGATACGCTCCTGCAGAATATACAGACGCTGCTTTTTCTCTTCTTCCGGCACATCGTCGACCATATCGGCCGCAGGAGTACCTGGACGCGCTGAGAAGATAAAGCTGTAGCTGACGTCAAAATTCACTTCGCCAATAAGCTTCATCGTGCGCTCAAAGTCATCCGTGGTTTCGCCCGGGAAGCCAACGATAAAGTCGGAGCTAATCTGGATATCAGGACGGGCTTCACGCAGCTTGCGGATGATGGATTTGTACTCCAGTACCGTATGTGGACGTCCCATCAGGTTCAGCACGCGGTCGGAACCGCACTGAATCGGCAGATGCAGGAAGCTCACCAGCTCTGGCGTATCGCGATACACATCAATGATGTCATCGGTAAATTCCATCGGGTGGCTGGTGGTGAAGCGAAGGCGGTCAATGCCGTCGATCGCGGCCACCAGGCGCAGCAGTTCTGCAAAGCTGCCGGTGGTACCGTCGTAGTTCTCGCCGCGCCAGGCGTTGACGTTCTGGCCCAGCAGATGAATTTCACGCACACCCTGTGCCGCCAGTTGCGCCACTTCAAACAGAATGTCGTCGGTCGGACGGCTCACTTCTTCGCCGCGGGTATACGGTACGACACAATAGGTGCAGTACTTGTTACAGCCTTCCATAATGGAGACGTAGGCTGTTGGACCATCCGCGCGTGGTTCTGGCAGACGGTCAAATTTTTCGATTTCCGGGAAGCTTACGTCAACCACCGGGCGGCGATTCTCGCGAACGGCGTTGATCATCTCCGGCAGACGGTGCAGCGTCTGCGGGCCAAAAATAATATCAACATAGTGAGCACGCTGGCGGATCAGTTTGCCTTCCTGCGAGGCCACACAGCCACCCACGCCAATGATCACATCGGGTCTTTTGCGTTTGATAAGCTTCCAGCGGCCCAGTTGATGGAACACCTTCTCCTGCGCCTTCTCACGGATCGAACAGGTATTGAGCAGCAACACGTCCGCTTCGTTCGCGTTGTCAGTCAGTTGATACCCGTGCGTGGCATCCAGCAGATCGGCCATCTTGGATGAATCGTATTCGTTCATCTGACAGCCCCAGGTTTTTATATGGAGTTTTTTTGTCATCGACTTGCTCATGCTCAGGAATGCAGGGCGCGTATTGTAATGCTTTGCTGCGGTTGTGACCAGTATGAAGGTTGTCAACCTCAAGACCGAAAAAATCCGGTAAACTTAAGGCATATACTATTAAGGATAATTGACCATGACTCTCCAACAAACCGAAATTGCCGTTGTCGGCGGCGGTATGGTCGGCGGCGCACTCGCGCTGGGGCTGGCGCAGCAGGGATTTGAGGTGACGGTTATCGAGCAGGCTGCCCCTGTTGCGTTTGACCCGATGGCAAAGCCGGATGTGCGAATTTCAGCTATCAGCGCCGCCTCTGTCGATCTGCTGCGCGGGCTGGGCGTCTGGGATGCCGTGCTCGGGATGCGCGCGCACCCCTACAGCCGTCTCGAAACCTGGGAGTGGGAGAATGCGCATGTCGCGTTTGATGCCGCTGAACTGAAGCTGCCCCGCCTGGGTTATATGGTGGAAAATACGGTCCTCCAGCTGGCGCTCTGGCAGGCCCTGGAGGCGCATCCGAAAGTGGCGCTGCGCGTCCCGGCGTCACTTAAAGCACTGCATCCCCACGAAGGCGGGTATTTGCTTGAGCTGGATAAGGGTGATGAGCTGGCCGCGAGGCTGGTTGTCGGAGCGGATGGTGCCAACTCACAGGTCAGGCAAATGGCAGGAATTGGCATTCATGCCTGGCAGTACCAGCAGGCGTGCATGTTGATCACCGTGCAGTGTGAGAATGACCCGGGTGAGAGCACCTGGCAGCACTTTACCCCGAATGGCCCGCATGCCTTTTTACCGTTGTTTGATCGCTGGGCGTCGCTGGTGTGGTATGACAAACCGGCGCGCATTCGTCAGTTGCAGGGGCTTTCAATGGAGCAGCTGCAGCGAGAGATCCATCAGCACTTCCCACGCCGTCTGGGCAACGTCATGCCGGTTGCCGCCGGGGCGTTTCCGCTTACCCGTCGCCATGCATTGCAGTATGCCCGTGCAGGGCTGGCGCTGGTGGGGGATGCGGCACACACCATTCACCCGCTGGCGGGGCAGGGCGTGAACCTGGGATACCGTGACGTTGAGGCTTTACTGGATGTGCTGGGCAATGCGCGCGCTCACGCGGAGGCTTGGGCCAGCCATCCGGTACTGAAACGTTACCAGACGCGACGTATGGCGGATAACTTTATCATGCAGTCGGGGATGGATCTGTTTTACGCCGGGTTCAGTAACGATCTTGGTCCGGTGCGCATTCTGCGTAACATTGGTTTGATGGCGGCGGAGCGTGCCGGTGGGCTGAAGCGTCAGGCGCTGAAGTACGCGTTAGGCCTTTAATCTGGGCGCCTTCTCCTGCGGGAGAGGGCTTTCGGATGCGGTACATAATCCAACAAAAACAAAAAAGCCCGCAGAGCGGGCTTTTTTGTTACTAAGTGGCTGGGGTGCAGGGATTCGAACCCCGGAATGCTGGTATCAGAAACCAGAGCCTTACCGCTTGGCGACACCCCAATTGCGTTAAACAATGTGCTTAACGACTTTTTTAAATTGGCTGGGGTACGAGGATTCGAACCTCGGAATGCCGGAATCAGAATCCGGTGCCTTACCGCTTGGCGATACCCCAACAATTTTTTCTCGTCTACCGAATCATTCGACAGATGACTAATTTGGTGGCTACGACGGGATTCGAACCTGTGACCCCATCATTATGAGTGATGTGCTCTAACCAACTGAGCTACGTAGCCAGTACTGCAATCTTCGATGGCTGGGGTACCTGGATTCGAACCAGGGAATGCCGGTATCAAAAACCGGTGCCTTACCGCTTGGCGATACCCCAATACCGCGGAGAACCGCAAAATCGAAGAAATATGGCTGGGGTACCTGGATTCGAACCAGGGAATGCCGGTATCAAAAACCGGTGCCTTACCGCTTGGCGATACCCCATCCGTGCAACGCTTACCTGGGAATGGTGCGGGAGGCGAGACTTGAACTCGCACACCTTGCGGCGCCAGAACCTAAATCTGGTGCGTCTACCAATTTCGCCACTCCCGCAAAAAAGATGGTGGCTACGACGGGATTCGAACCTGTGACCCCATCATTATGAGTGATGTGCTCTAACCAACTGAGCTACGTAGCCATCTTTTTTTCGCGTTACCTTATCGGCGTTGCGGGGCGCATTATGCGTATAGACCCTTGCAGCGTCAACACCTTTTTCAACGAAAATAGCCGGAATGTGACTGTTTGGTTAGGTTGCGAACAGCGTGACCGAATATTCGGCAATTATTGGTTATTTATCGTTTTTAGGGAGTGAAATAGGGGGCAAAAAAAATCAGGCCCCGCAGGGCCTGATTGGATGCTTTTCGATTACTTATAGGCAGACTGGTGTACGCCTACCGCACGTCCTGATGGATCGTTCATTGACTTGAAAGATTCATCCCATTCAATGGCTTTAGCCGAAGAACAGGCAACGGACGGGCCGCCAGGAACACACTCCGCCGCACTCGGCACCGGGAACAACTCTTCAAAGATTTCGCGGTACAGATACGCTTCTTTAGAGCCTGGCGTGTTGTACGGGAAGCGGAAGCTCGCAGTTTCCAGTTGCTGATCGGAAACCTGTTTTGCCGCCACCTCTTTCAGGGTGTCGATCCAGCTATACCCGACACCGTCAGAGAACTGCTCTTTCTGACGCCATGCCACGCTCGCCGGCAGGTAGGATTCGAAACATTCACGCAGGATATGTTTCTCCATTTTGCCGTTGCCGCACATTTTGTCCTGCGGGTTGATGCGCATTGCCACGTCGAGGAATTTCTTATCCAGGAAGGGAACACGGGCTTCCACACCCCAGGCAGACATCGCTTTGTTGGCGCGTGCGCAGTCAAACATATGCAGCGCCTGCAGTTTACGTACTGTCTCTTCGTGCAGCTCTTTTGCGTTCGGCGCTTTGTGGAAATAGAGGTAGCCGCCAAACACTTCGTCAGATCCTTCACCGGAGAGCACCATCTTAATGCCCATCGCTTTGATCTTACGCGACATTAGGTACATCGGCGTGGAAGCGCGAATGGTGGTCACATCGTAGGTTTCGATGTGGTAGATAACATCACGGATCGCATCCAGCCCTTCCTGCACGGTGAAGTGGATCTCATGGTGCACGGTACCGAGATGGTTTGCCACTTCCTGCGCGGCTTTCAGATCCGGTGCGCCTTCCAGGCCCACAGCAAAGGAGTGCAGTTGCGGCCACCAGGCTTCTGAACGTTCCTGATCTTCAACACGACGCGCGGCGAATTTCTTGGTGATCGCGGAGATCACGGACGAGTCCAGCCCGCCGGAGAGCAGTACGCCGTAAGGCACATCTGACATCAGGTGGCTTTTAACAGAATCTTCCAGCGCCTGACGCAGTTCGGCTTTATCAGTCACGTTGTCTTTAACCGCATCATAGTCGAACCAGTCGCGCTGATAGTACTGACGGATCTCGCCGTCTTTACTCCACAGGTAACTTCCTGCCGGGAACTCTTTAATGGTGCGGCAAACCGGCACCAGGGCTTTCATTTCTGAGGCGACATAAAAGTTGCCGTGTTCATCGTGACCCATATACAGCGGGATAATACCAATATGGTCGCGGCCAATCAGATAGGCATCTTTTTCGCTGTCGTACAGGGCGAAGGCAAACATACCCTGCAGATCATCGAGGAATTCCGGGCCTTTCTCCTGATACAGCGCCAGGATCACTTCACAGTCAGAACCGGTCTGGAAGGCGTAACGGTCGCCGTACTCGGCGCGCAGCGCCTGATGGTTATAGATTTCACCGTTGACAGCCAGCGCGTGTGTTTTTTTCTCGTTATACAGCGGCTGCGCACCGGCGTTGACGTCAACAATGGACAGACGTTCATGTGCCAGGATGGCTTTATCGCTGGCGTAAACGCCGGACCAGTCCGGGCCGCGATGGCGCATCAGGCGGGACAATTCGAGTGCCTTTTTACGCAGTTCGCCTGCGTCAGTTTTAATATCCAGTACGCCAAAAATTGAACACATAACCTTCTCCGTTAACCCTGTTGCTTTGTAATGTTGCTTGCTTATGAAAATGCCGCAAAGGGGGAGGGCGCGCAAGGGTTTTACGGGATAAAACGGAAATAGTGCAATGCTGATTGCCGAATAGTGAAAAACGAGTACGTCATAAACGCTTTTATTGATGATTATGCAATAAAACGGCTGTTTTGTTAGATGTGGGGTTGTTTATCGGGCGTGAAAATAAAAAACCACGCGCTGAGGCGTGGTTTGGGATCAGATAATATCAATTTCTTCGACGGAGGGATAAATCCAGCTCGGTCGGAAGGGCATGGCGTCAATATCGTCGAGCGTGGAGACACCGGAAAGCACCAGAATGGTTTCCAGGCCCGCCTGGAATCCGGCCAGGATATCGGTGCGCAGGTTGTCGCCGACAATCACCGTTTCTTCAGAGTGGGCCTGCATCTTGTTCAGCGCAGCACGGATGATCCACGGGCTGGGCTTGCCCACGTAGAATGGTTTCCGGCCAGAGATCTTTTCGATACCGGCACACAGCGCGCCGCAGGCAGGGTAAAAACCACGGCCGTGGGTATCCGGGTTGGTGGCAATAAAACGCGCACCGTTGGCAACAAAGTAGGAGGCTTTGTGCATCATCTCCCAGTTATAGGAGCGCGTTTCGCCAACGATCACAAAGTCCGGGTTCACATCTGTGATGGTAAACCCTGCCTTATATAACTCGTGGATCAGCGCCCCTTCACCCACCACGTAGGCCTTTTTTCCTTCCTGGCGCTTGAGGAAATCAGCGGTGGCCATGGCAGAGGTATAAAACACGCTGTCCGGCACGTTGACGCCTGCTGTGGCAAAGCGGTTTGCCAGGTCCTGACCGGTCTGAGAAGGGTAGTTCGTGAGAAGAACCAGAGGCATTCCTTTGTCGATGATGCGGTGAAGAAACTCCGCAGCACCTGGTACAGCAACGTTGTCGTGCATCAGCACGCCGTCGATATCACAAATTACATTCTTAATGGTCATGGACATTCCGACATCAAAAAAAGAAGGCGTTACTATAAGACCCGATCAACTTTCCAGCAAATGTTGCAACAGAATACCGTTGAGCATGGCGCGTTTAACCAGCGCAAATGCGCCTATCGCTGAGCGATGGTCAAGCTTAGAACGAACGACGGGAAGGTTCTGGCGGAAGGCTTTCAGCGCCTGAGTGTTAATGCAGCCTTCAATGGCGGGCAGCAGGACCTTCTCGGCCTCCACAATCTCACCGGCGATCACCACTTTTTGCGGGTTAAACAGGTTGATGGCGATGGCGATGGTTTTACCCAGATGGCGACCCACCTGCTCAATAACTTCACAGGCCAGCGCGTCGCCTTTGTTGGCGGCTTTGCAGATAGTCCCTATCTTGCAATCGTCCAGCGTGACGCGGCTCTGGTAACCCTGTTCAAGCAGATGGCGCACCCGCTGTTCAATCGCCGTGTTGGCGGCAATCGTCTCCAGACAGCCAAAGTTTCCGCAGTGGCAGCGTTCGCCAAGCGGCTCTACCTGAATATGACCAATCTCACCGACGTTACCGTTGCGGCCAATAAAAATGCGCCCGTTAGAGATGATGCCTGCCCCTGTACCGCGGTGTACGCGCACCAGAATCGAATCTTCACAATCCTGGCTCGCACCAAAGTAGTGCTCTGCCAGGGCCAGAGAGCGGATGTCGTGCCCCACGAAACAGGTCACTTTAAAGCGTTTTTCCAGCGCATCTACCAACCCCCAGTTCTCAACCTTTATATGGGGCATATAACGGATCACGCCGCTTTCGGGGTCCACCAGGCCTGGCAGGATCACCGAGATCGCAATCAGTTCACGGATTTTGCGCTGACAGCTCTCGATAAAGTGTTCAATGGTATTCAGCAGCGCGTGTTCCAGCGTCTCCTGAGTGCGCTCCGGAAGCGGGTAGTGTTCTTCCGCGATGGCTTTGCTGCTCAGATCATAGAGCGTAAGGGTGGTGTCATGACGACCAAGACGGACGCCGATCGCCTGAAAATTGCGGGTTTCGGTAATAATGGAGATGGCGCGGCGGCCTCCGGTGGAGGCCTGCTGATCGACTTCTTTGATCAGTCCGCGCTCAATGAGCTGACGGGTAATTTTTGTCACGCTGGCGGGAGCAAGCTGGCTTTGTTCGGCTATCTGAATGCGCGAGATTGGCCCGTGTTGGTCAATCAGACGATAAACCGCCGCGCTGTTAAGTTGTTTAACGAGATCGACATTACCGATTTGAGCTTGTCCGCCTGGTGTCATACTTTTACTTACTCAGTGACGACCTCGTTACCATTAACGATGGTCTTGATAATTTTATAATCGTGTGTGAATGCCGTCAGGTTTGCAACCATACCTGGTGCAATTCCGCCAAGCTGTTTATTTACGCCCATCGCGCGCGCAGGATAAAGGGTCGCCATACGCAGGACTTCATCAAGCGCAATCCCGCAATGTTCAACCAGGTTACGCACCCCTTCAATCATCGTCAGGGAGGAACCACTCAGCGTACCGTTTTCATCAACACACAGTCCATTGCGGTAGTATATTGTTTTACCGGCAAAAATGAACTGCTCAATATTTGCCCCTGCCGGTGCGGTGGCATCGGTTACCAGACAGAGTTTGTCACCTTTCAGGCGCTTGGCGTTGCGAATGTTGGTGTAATCAACGTGCAAGCCGTCAGCAATAATGCCGCAGTAAACGTCCTGCTCATCGAGAATCGCCCCGACCAGCCCAGGTTCACGACCGGTGATATACGGCATCGCGTTGTACAGGTGCGTCGCAAAGGTAATGCCGGCGCGGAATCCTGCTTTCGCTTCTTTTTGCGTTGCGTTTGAATGGCCCGCTGAAACGACAATCCCGGCGGCGGCCAGTTTGCTGATAACGTCAGGTCCCGCGATTTCAGGAGCCAGCGTCACTTTGGTGATCACATCGGCGTTGGCACACAGGTAGTCGACCAGCTCAGCGTCAGGTTTTCGCACGTAATCCGGGTTATGCGTCCCTTTTTTCACGATGTTCAGCCACGGTCCTTCAAGATGCAGACCCAGCGCCTGATTAGGGTGTTTTGCCAGGTAGTCGCGCATCACGCGGATACCCTGTTTCATGAGATCATCACTGCTGGTGATGAGGGTTGGCAGATAGCTGGTGCAGCCCGATTTCTCGTTGGCTTTCTGCATGATTTCCAGCGTGTCGACCGTCACCGCGTCCGCGGTATCATTAAATTGCACACCACCGCAGCCGTTCAGCTGTACGTCGATGAAACCGGGGGAGATTACTGCTCCATTGAGTGAGCGCTGTTCAATCCCCGGCGGCAGCTCTGCCAGTGGGCAAACACGTTCAATCAGGCCATTGGCGATAACAATCGCATGGTCATCCAGAATATCATGGCCGGTATAAATCCGACCGTGGGTTAAAGCGTACATAACGACCCCCGGTTAAAAAAAGCGGCCGCCTCTTGATGAAGAGGCGGTTATTCAATTACAGACCTTTGATGTTCTCAGCTTCTAACTCGTTGAAGTATTTAAGCGTTTTCACTTTCAGCTCCATCGTGGACGGTTCGTCGCACACGATGACTGATTTTGGATGCAGCTGCAGGCAGCTGATGGTCCACATGTGGTTAACGTTGCCTTCAACGGCAGCCTGGAGCGCCTGCGCTTTCACGCCGCCCAGAACCAGAATCATCACTTCTTCGGCATCCAGCAGGGTGCCTACGCCTACGGTCAGGGCGTATTTTGGAACCTGGTTAACATCACCGTCAAAGAAGCGGGAGTTTGCCACGCGCGTGTCATGGGTCAGGGTTTTAATACGCGTACGGGAAGCCAGAGAAGAGGCCGGTTCGTTGAACGCGATATGACCATCGTTGCCCACGCCACCCATGAACAGGTGGATTTTACCGTAGGAACGGATTTTTTCTTCATACTGACGGCATTCTGCGTCAATATCAGGCGCGTTTCCATTCAGCAGGTTAATGTTTTCAGCCGGAATATCAACGTGATCAAAGAAATTACGGTGCATAAAGCTATGGTAGCTTTCCGGATGATCCTTGGGTAAGCCGACATACTCATCCATGTTGAAGGTCACAACATGTTTGAAGCTAACCTGGCCTGCTTTATGCATCTCAACCAGGGCTTTATACGCGGTCAGCGGCGTGCCGCCGGTAGGAAGGCCGAGAACGAAAGGACGATCGGCGGTGGGTTTGAACGCGTTAATACGGTTAACGATATGACGGGCGGCCCATTTACCGACTTGTTCAGCAGTTGCCAGGGGAATCAGTCTCATTGTTCACCTCAAGAGTTAAAGTAGAAGAGTGGGCGGATGGCTATCGGAACCTGAACTAAGCGTAACCTGGAACCTTTCAGGCCGGATCAATCCGTCTTGATTTTTTGAATGATAAAATAAGTTTTCACTGTTAGCCAGAGAAAGGGAGGGTTATTAACGATATTTGGTGACAAAAATCACAAAAAATACGTGTTTAATTTGCGATACGAATTAATTTTTCACACACTCACAATGCCAGTGAATCATCAACTGTATTTATCGTTGTCGACACAATAAAAACATAGTTTATGCACGAGCCTTAATAAGGGTCTCGTAGGGGGAATAGGATGAATATTTTAGGTTTTTTCCAGCGCCTCGGTAGGGCTTTGCAGCTCCCTATCGCCGTGCTACCGGTTGCAGCACTGCTGCTGCGATTCGGGCAACCCGATCTGCTTAATGTGCCATTTATCGCGCAAGCGGGTGGCGCGATTTTTGACAATCTGGCGCTGATTTTCGCCATCGGTGTGGCATCCAGCTGGTCAAAAGACAGCGCGGGTGCAGCGGCGCTGGCCGGGGCTGTCGGTTACTTCATCCTGACGAAAGCGATGGTGACGATAAACCCAGAAATTAACATGGGCGTTCTGGCAGGTATCATTACCGGTCTGGTCGGCGGGGCTGTTTATAACCGTTGGGCGGGGATCAAACTGCCAGACTTCCTGAGCTTCTTCGGTGGAAAACGTTTTGTGCCGATTGCGACAGGCTTCTTCTGTCTGATTCTGGCCGCGATCTTTGGCTACATCTGGCCACCGGTGCAGCACGCTATCCATGCGGGCGGTGAGTGGATTGTTTCCGCTGGCGCAGTGGGTGCGGGTATCTTCGGTTTCATCAACCGTCTGTTGATCCCAACCGGCCTGCATCAGGTGCTGAACACCATTGCCTGGTTCCAGATTGGTGAGTTTACCAACGCCGCGGGCGCGGTATTCCACGGGGATATCAACCGCTTCTATGCAGGTGACGGCACCGCGGGCATGTTCATGTCGGGCTTCTTCCCTATCATGATGTTTGGTCTGCCGGGCGCGGCGCTGGCTATGTACCTGGCCGCACCGAAAGCGCGTCGTCCAATGGTTGGCGGGATGCTGCTGTCAGTTGCCATCACCGCGTTCCTGACCGGTGTTACTGAGCCGCTGGAATTCCTGTTCATGTTCCTGGCTCCGCTGCTGTACCTCATGCACGCTGTGCTGACGGGTATTAGCCTGTTTGTTGCAACGCTGCTGGGTATCCATGCGGGCTTCTCCTTCTCCGCCGGCGCGATCGACTACGTGTTGATGTACAACCTGCCCGCGGCGAGCAAGAACGTCTGGATGCTGGTCGCAATGGGTCTGGTGTTCTTCGTTATCTACTTCGTTCTGTTTAGCGCAGTCATTCGTATGTTTAACCTGAAAACACCAGGCCGCGAAGATACGAAAGACGACATCGTTACTGGCGAAGCTAACAGCAATACCGAAGAAGGGCTGACCCAACTGGCAACCAATTATATTGCCGCAGTAGGCGGTACGGATAACCTGAAAGCTATCGATGCATGTATTACCCGTCTGCGCCTGACGGTAGGTGATTCAGCGCGCGTTAACGATGCCATGTGTAAACGCCTTGGCGCATCCGGTGTGGTGAAACTGAACAAGCAGACCATCCAGGTTATCGTGGGTGCGAAAGCGGAATCGATTGGCGATGAAATGAAGAAAGTGGTTGCCCGTGGACCGATCGCGGCTTCTGCAGCGAACAGCGCGCCAGTGACGGAAGCCCCGGTGGCAAAACCGCAGGCCGTCCCTAACGCAACGACCATTGCCGCGCTGGTTTCACCGATTACCGGTGAAGTGGTTGCGATTGAGCAGGTGCCTGACGAAGCGTTTGCCAGCAAAGCTGTCGGTGACGGTGTGGCGGTGAAACCAACGGACAAAACCGTGGTGTCACCGGCTGCCGGGACCATCGTTAAAATCTTCAACACCAACCATGCGTTCTGCCTCGAAACTGAAAAGGGCGCGGAGATCGTTGTCCATATGGGTATCGATACCGTCGCGCTGAACGGTCAGGGCTTTACTCGCCTGGTGGAAGAGGGGGCCGACGTGGTGGCAGGTCAGCCGATTCTGGAAATGGATCTGGATTACCTGAACGCTAACGCGCGCTCCATGATTAGCCCGGTCGTTTGCAGCAATATCGACGACTTCAGCGGCCTGGTGATTCAGGCGAAAGGTCAGGTCGTTGCGGGCCAGACGCCACTGTATGAGATTAAAGGCAAGTAATCGCTCCTGAGTAGAGTCATGCCTTAAGCGGCGGGGGTTTTCCTCCGCCGCTTTTTTTTGCAGCAATTGCCCCCATTATTTTCTTCAGAGACGTTTTAAGGGTTGTCACTACGTCCGGCTTATAAGATCATATGCCGTTATACGTTGTTTACGCTTTGAGGAATCCACGATGAGTGAGGCTGAAGCCCGCCCGAGTAACTTTATTCGTCAGATCATCGATGAAGATCTGGCCAGTGGTAAGCACACCACAGTTCATACCCGTTTCCCGCCGGAGCCAAACGGCTACCTGCATATTGGTCATGCAAAATCGATCTGCCTGAACTTTGGCATCGCGCAAGACTACCAGGGACAGTGCAACCTGCGTTTCGATGACACCAACCCAGTAAAAGAAGACATCGAATACGTTGAGTCTATTAAGAATGACGTGCAATGGCTGGGCTTCAACTGGTCTGGCGATATCTGCTACTCCTCTGACTATTTTGATCAGCTGTACGCCTATGCGGTCGAGCTTATCAATAAAGGTCTGGCGTATGTCGACGAGCTGTCTGCTGACGAGATCCGCGAATACCGCGGCACGCTGACCGCGCCGGGTAAAAACAGCCCGTTCCGCGATCGCAGCGTTGAAGAGAACCTGGCGCTGTTTGAAAAAATGCGTGCGGGTGGCTTCGAGGAAGGTAAAGCCTGCCTGCGTGCCAAAATCGACATGGCATCACCGTTCATCGTGATGCGCGATCCGGTTCTGTACCGTATCAAGTTCGCTGAACACCATCAGACCGGTAACAAGTGGTGCATCTACCCGATGTACGACTTTACCCACTGCATCAGCGATGCGCTGGAAGGCATTACGCACTCCCTGTGTACGCTGGAGTTCCAGGATAACCGCCGTCTGTACGACTGGGTTCTGGATAACATCACGATCCCGGTGCATCCGCGTCAGTACGAATTCTCTCGTCTGAATCTGGAATACACGGTGATGTCCAAGCGTAAGCTGAACCTGCTGGTAACCGACAAGCACGTTGAGGGCTGGGACGATCCGCGTATGCCAACCATCTCGGGTCTGCGTCGCCGTGGTTATACTGCCGCGTCTATTCGCGAGTTCTGTAAGCGCATCGGCGTGACCAAGCAGGATAACACCATTGAGATCGCCTCTCTGGAATCCTGCATCCGTGAAGATCTGAACGACAACGCGCAGCGCGCAATGGCCGTCATCGATCCGGTAAAACTGGTTATCGAAAACTACCCGCAAGGCGCGAGCGAAATGGTCTCCATGCCTAACCATCCGAACAAACCGGAAATGGGCACCCGTGACGTGCCGTTCAGCGGTGAAATCTGGATCGATCGTGCTGACTTCCGCGAAGAAGCGAACAAGCAGTACAAGCGTCTGGTGCTGGGGAAAGAGGTGCGTCTGCGTAACGCATACGTGATCAAAGCTGAGCGTGTTGAGAAAGATGCAGAAGGGAATATCACCACCATCTTCTGCTCTTACGACGCTGAAACCCTGAGCAAAGATCCGGCAGATGGCCGCAAAGTGAAAGGCGTGATCCACTGGGTAAGTGCAACACATGCGCTGCCGGTTGAAATTCGCCTGTACGATCGTCTGTTCAGCGTGCCTAACCCAGGTGCAGCAGAAGACTTCCTGGCGACAATCAACCCGGAATCTCTGGTCATCAAGCAGGGGTATGCTGAGCCGTCTCTGAAAGCCGCTGAAGCGGGCAAAGCGTTCCAGTTCGAACGTGAAGGCTACTTCTGCCTCGACAGCCGTCACAGTACCTCGGAAAAACCGGTGTTTAACCGTACCGTTGGTCTGCGTGATACCTGGACTAAAGTCGGCGAATAATAACGCTGCTCTGGTCAATGAGAGACAAACGCCGCGTAATGCGGCGTTTTTTTATTGAATGATCATATCGTTAAGCGCGAGCAAAAATAATGTCTGCGCAATATTCAGGTCAATGTGGTGCTACTTATTTTTCTAAAAAAAATTTGTATATTTCTGAAAATAGTGAAGGCCTGAAAATAACCAGTAATTTACACAATTACTGACTTAAATTTAATGACTTGCCCCGCCAAATCTCGTCTCCCGCTAAATGTTACAAAGCACTACTAATTATGTGCACTTCGTCATAATCCTGACTTTTGCCCACGGAAAAGCATTGATAATTCGCGTCGCGAAAAATAACCTAAAGGCGGTAGTTAATTCGAGGGTATTTCTGACTACCCCTGACCTTTTGGTCTTTTATATTTTTCGCCGTTCAGGCGTTTTAATTCGTCAAAGAGGAATAATCTATGCGTACGTTCAGTGGCAAACGTAGTGCGCTGGCGCTGGCTATCGCCGGTGTGACAGCAATGTCAGGCCTGGTGATTGCGCCAGAGGCTAAGGCAGCAGGTTTCATCGAAGATTCTACCCTCACGGGCGGTATTTATTACTGGCAGCGTGAACGTGACCGTAAAGACGTTACCGAAGACAAATACAAAACCAACCTTTCTCACTCTACCTGGAACGCCAACCTCGACTTCCAGTCAGGCTATGCCGCCGATATGTTCGGCCTGGATATTGCCGCATTCACGGCAATTGAAATGGCGGAAAATGGCGACAGCGGACACCCGAACGAAATTGCCTTCTCGTCCAGCAATAAGGCCTATAAAGAAGACTGGTCCGGCGATAAAAGCGGTATCAGCCTGTATAAAGCCGCTGCAAAATTCAAATATGGTCCAGTCTGGGCGCGCGGCGGATATATTCAGCCAACTGGCCAAACCCTGTTAGCGCCACACTGGAGTTTTATGCCTGGTACTTACCAGGGCGCTGAAGCCGGCGCTAACTTTGACTACGGTGATGCGGGTGCGTTGAGTTTCTCCTATATGTGGACCAACGAATACAAAGCCCCGTGGCATATCGAAATGGATAAGTTTTACCAGAACGATAAAAAGACCAAAGTGGATTACCTTCACTCGCTGGGTGCAAAGTACGATTTTAAAAACGACCTCGTGTTAGAAGCCGCTTTTGGTCAGGCTGAAGGTTATATCGATCAGTACTTTGCCAAAGCCAGCTACAAATTTGATATCGCAGGGAGTCCGTTGAGTACCAGTTACCAGTTCTACGGCACGCGAGACAAAGTCAGCGATGGTGGCGTCAACGATATTTATGACGGCACGGCCTGGCTGCAGGCGCTGACCTTTGGCTACAAAGTGGGTCAGGTGGATTTGCGTCTGGAAGGGACATGGGTGAAGGCGGAAGGGCAGCAGGGCTACTTCCTGCAGCGTATGACCCCGACTTACGCATCTTCCAACGGTCGTCTGGATATCTGGTGGGATAACCGCTCTGACTTCAACGCCGACGGCGAAAAAGCGGTCTTCTTCGGCGCAATGTATGACCTGAAAAACTGGAACCTGCCGGGCTGGGCGGTGGGCGCCTCCTACGCGTATGCCTGGGACGCCAAACCGGGCGACATGGCCACACCGGATGCGTACTACGATCCGAACTACCGTCTGAAAGAGTCCTCTTACAGCCTGGATGCCATCTATACCGTGCAGGATGGACGTGCGAAAGGCACGATGTTCAAGCTGCACTTCACGCAGTATGACAACCACTCTGATATTCCAAGCTACGCGGGCGGTTACGGCAACATCTTCCAGGATGAACGTGACGTGAAATTCATGGTTATCGCACCATTCACTATCTTCTGATGAACGCTCCGGCGGGTTCCGTCCCGCCGGAATGGAGACTGCACATGATGAAAAAAATGGTAATCGTCGCGTTGCTGGCCTCGGGGCTGGTGGCTTGCGCCCAGGACCCGGCACCGAAAGAAGATTCTCGCCTGAAGGAGGCTTACAGCGCCTGCATTAACACCGCTGAAGGCTCACCGGAGAAAATTGAAGCCTGCCAGAGCGTGCTGAATGTGCTGAAGAAAGAGAAGGCGCATGAGCAGTTTGCGACGCAGGAAAATGTTCGCGTGATGGACTATCAGGCCTGTATTCAGGCGCGTAAAACCGGTAACGATCAGGAAGTGGCGAAGCGTTGCGACCAGATCTGGAAGGAAATACGCAGTAACAACGGAAATTAATTAAGCGTGTTAAGGCCCGGTGGCGCTGTGCTTACCGGGCTTTTTTTCGCCGGGTGACAGGCAAAAAAAAGCCAACCTTGCGGCTGGCTCAGAGTATGAAAGTTCGACTTATTTGGCGTCGTGTGCGTGATCGTCTTCGCGGCAATCACCTTCAGCACAGTGACCATACAGATACAGGCTATGGTTGGTCAGGCGGATACCATGACGAGCAGCGATTTCACGCTGACGTGCTTCGATGGAATCATCGCTAAATTCAATGACCTTGCCACAATCCAGGCAGATCAGGTGATCGTGGTGCTGCTGCTGGGTCAGTTCGAATACAGATTTACCGCCTTCGAAATTATGACGGGTAACAATGCCCGCGTCATCAAACTGGTTCAGCACGCGATAGACGGTTGCCAGCCCAATCTCTTCACCCATGTCGATAAGACGCTTGTAAAGGTCTTCCGCACTGACATGGTGATTGTCTGGACCCTGAAGCACTTCAAGGATTTTTAACCGAGGAAGCGTAACTTTCAGGCCAGCCTTCTTTAATGCGGTATTGTTGTCAGTCATGCGGAATCTGTCCTGTTGCTAAACGATTCACTTCTGGAGGAAGTGACAGAAAATGCACCTGGAATAATGCGTCTCATTATAGAACTGCCATGGCTAAATGAAAACTGCAAGTCTCAGGCAAAGTATGCTTATAAAAACGTGGTATCACCGACAAACTTGCTCAATGGCACCCCATTTTACCTGGGAGACATTGTACAGGTCTGGGCGAAAAAGTTAAAAGATTGTAGCGATTAATTTAATCGTTTGACCTGGTTCCTGGGCGCAACCGGGGTTGCGCCACACTAACAATCAGGCGTTAAGAATATCGTCCAGGTGCAGTTCTTCGCGGATCTGCTTCACCCACTTCTCAACGCGCTCTGCGGTCAGTTCTGGCTGACGGTCTTCGTCGATCGCCAGACCCACGAAGTGGTCGTCATCGGCCAGGCCTTTAGACGCTTCGAAGTGGTAACCGGCAGTCGGCCAGTGGCCTACGATAACTGCACCATTCGGTTCAATGATATCGCGGATAGTGCCCAGCGCGTCACAGAAGTACTCAGCGTAGTCTTCCTGATCGCCGCAGCCAAACAGGGCGACCAGCTTGCCGTTGAAGTCCACTTCTTCCAGCGTCGGGAAGAAATCATCCCAGTCACACTGGGCTTCACCGTAGTACCAGGTTGGGATACCCAGCAACAGGATGTCATAGCCTTCGAGATCTTCTTTGCTGCTCTTGGCGATGTCATGCACATCGGCAACGTCTTTACCGAGCTGTTTTTGAATGTTTTTTGCGATATTTTCGGTATTGCCGGTATCACTGCCGAAGAAAATGCCGATGATTGCCATGAGTAAAATAACCTCTTGAAACTTAATGGTATGGTGGCGCAATTTGTCCACGGATAAGGGCAATAATAGCAGAACTGGCAACCCCGCGGAAACAGCTATCGCGCAGGACTGCACTCTGTGCTACATGAAAAGGGTAAGAAAGGGGATTTTCAGACTTATGCCTGGCGGCGCAACGTCTCAAGCTGGGCGATCAACATCTCTTCAATGAGCTCGCTACGGCTGATATTACGCGCTTCAGCCAGTTCGTTAAGCGCATCGACGGCGTCGGCATTGAGCTTCAGTTCGACACGCTTAAGCCCACGATTTTTATCGCGTTTAAGCTGGTTGCGTTTATTAATACGCAGCTGTTCATCGCGCGAAAGCGGATTCGTTTTCGGTCGTCCCGGTCGACGCTCATTCGCGAACAGATCTAGTGTCGTACGGTCCGTTTGTTCTTTGGCCATGATTCTGAGACTTCGGGGGAAACAAGCCGCCCTGCTATTGCCCGGGCGATGAGCGCGCCATCATACATCACCAAAAACGGCACGCCAACGACTGGAAGCCCGCAACCTTCCAGTCGCTCTCTTTTTAATCAATTCGCAGTATCAGAGAGATAGCGACGGATGGCGCGTAACACGGCGTCAGGTTTTTCCGCGTGAACCCAGTGTCCGGCACCGGCGATGACATGGGCGCGGGCCTGCGGGAATTGCGCCAGCAAGGTGTCGCGGTAGGCATCGGTGACATAAGGGGAGTTACCGCCGCGAATAAAGTGGGTAGGGTGTTGCCAGGCGGGCACCGTATCCCAGCCGACGATGTTGTTGTACTGCGCCCAGAGTACCGGCACGTTGAAACGCCACTGGCCGTCGACAAACGACTTCAGAAGAAACTGAATAACGCCTTCTTCATTAAGATGTTCGCGCATGACGGCTGTGGCCTGTTGGCGGGTTGAAACCCCAGCCTCTGTCACCGCATTGATGGCAGCAAAAATGTCGTCATGACGGCGCACGTCGTAATCCACCGGGGCAACGTCGATCACGACCAGACCGTTGATTCTGTCCGGTGCCAGCGCCGTCAGGGCCATTACCGCCTTGCCGCCCATAGAATGCCCGATGAGCGTCACCTTCTGAAGATGGTTGGCATCAAGCGTATCGAGCAGATCCTGGGCCATTGCCGCGTAGGTCATCTCTTCTGAACGCCCGGAAAGACCGTGATTTCGCATATCGACCTGCAAAATATCGTGATCGGTAACCAGATCGCGCGCCAGCACCCCCAGGTTATCCAGGCTGCCAAAAAGCCCGTGAACCAGTACGATGGGAGAATTATTGTTCGGCGATTGTGCAGTTTGCGCTCGGGTATTCAATTTCATGGCAAAGTTCTTTTTTTACGTATGTCAGGTTAGGGTATCATGTTGACCATTCTGCCGCCCGGCTGCAAGGTTCCAGTTTAATCTGACTTTTGCCGCCAACCTGGTTTGACGCTATCCGCTGTTGGAATTTAACTTTATAATCCCAACGACTTGTATTCAGATAAGATATCGCACTGGATTAAGATGAAAACAATCGAAGTTGATGACGAACTCTATCAGTATATTGCCAGCCAGACGCGGCATATCGGGGAGAGTGCGTCCGACATTTTACGGCGCATGCTTAAAATTTCCGCCGCCTCACAGCCTGCTACCCCAGTCACTAAAGATGTCGTGTCTCAACAAAACGTTGTTGCACAAGCAAAACCTGCCGTCGCGCAAGTGAAAGACAAAGTACGTGCGATGCGCGAGTTGCTGCTCTCTGATGAGTACGCCGAGCAGAAAAAAGCGGTTAACCGCTTCATGCTGGTGCTGTCTACACTCTATTCACTGGATAACAAAGCGTTTGCTGAAGCGACCGAGTCGCTGCACGGTCGTACCCGCGTCTATTTCGCAGGCGACGAGCAAACGCTGCTGCAAAATGGCAACCAAACCAAACCTAAACATGTCCCGGGCACACCGTACTGGGTCATCACCAATACCAATACGGGCCGCAAGTGCAGCATGGTTGAACACATCATGCAGTCCATGCAGTTCCCGGCGGAATTGATTGAAAAGGTTTGCGGTACAATTTAACCCTTGCATCAGAAGGACCCGGTAATGGCAAATCACAGCCGTGCAGGCCAACCTGCACAACAAAGCGATTTGATTAACGTCGCTCAGCTGACCGCGCAGTATTACGTGCTGAAACCGGTCGTGGGCAACGCAGAACACGCAGTGAAGTTTGGTACATCTGGCCACCGCGGTAGCGCGGCGCGCCATAGCTTTAACGAACCGCACATTCTGGCTATTGCTCAGGCCATCGCGGAAGAGCGCGCTAAAAACGGCGTTACCGGTCCGTGCTATGTGGGAAAAGATACCCATGCTCTGTCTGAACCGGCGTTCATTTCTGTGCTGGAAGTGCTGACGGCGAATGGCGTTGACGTCATTGTTCAGGAAAATAACGGCTTCACGCCGACCCCTGCGGTCTCTAACGCGATCCTTGTCCACAACAAAAAAGGCGGCGCGCTGGCTGACGGGATTGTGATCACTCCATCACACAACCCGCCGGAAGACGGTGGGATCAAATACAACCCGCCTAACGGTGGACCGGCAGACACGAACGTCACGAAAGTGGTTGAAGATCGTGCCAATGCGCTGCTGGCGGATGGCCTGAAAGGGGTGAAACGCCTCTCTCTGGATGCGGCCATGGCATCCGGCCATGTGAAAGAGCAGGATCTGGTACAGCCATTTGTGGAAGGTCTGGCGGATATCGTCGATATGGCGGCCATCCAGAAAGCCGGTCTGAAGCTGGGCGTTGACCCTCTCGGCGGCTCCGGTATCGAATACTGGAAACGCATCGCAGAGCATTACAAGCTGAACCTGACCATCGTTAACGATCACGTTGATCAGACCTTCCGCTTTATGCACCTGGATAAAGACGGCGCAATCCGTATGGACTGCTCTTCCGAGTGTGCGATGGCGGGCCTGCTGGCGCTGCGTGATAAATTTGACCTGGCGTTTGCCAACGACCCGGATTATGACCGCCACGGTATTGTCACCCCGGCAGGGCTGATGAACCCGAACCATTATCTTGCGGTTGCCATCAACTACCTGTTCCAGCATCGTCCGCAGTGGGGCAAAGAGGTGGCTGTAGGTAAAACGCTGGTCTCCTCGGCGATGATTGACCGCGTGGTTGAGGCGCTGGGCCGTAAGCTGGTGGAAGTACCGGTAGGCTTCAAATGGTTTGTTGACGGCCTGCACGACGGCAGCTTCGGTTTTGGCGGTGAAGAGAGCGCGGGCGCATCCTTCCTGCGTTTCGACGGCACGCCATGGTCTACCGATAAAGACGGGATCATCATGTGCCTGCTGGCGGCGGAAATCACGGCTGTCACCGGTAAAAATCCGCAGGAACACTATAACGAGCTGGCGGCACGCTTTGGCGCGCCAAGCTATAACCGTATTCAGGCTGGCGCGACCTCCGCGCAGAAAGCGGCGCTGTCTAAACTCTCTCCAGAAATGGTCAGTGCCAGCACGCTGGCCGGTGACCCTATCACGGCCCGTCTGACGGCTGCCCCGGGTAACGGTGCCTCTATCGGTGGTCTGAAAGTGATGACCGAAAACGGCTGGTTTGCCGCGCGTCCATCCGGTACGGAAGATGCGTACAAAATCTATTGTGAAAGCTTCCTCGGCGACGAACACCGTAAGCTGATTGAGAAAGAAGCGGTAGAGATTGTCAGCGAAGTGCTGAAAAACGCGTAAATCGCGGTGGGCTGATGCCCTCACGATGCAGTCAAAACGGCAACCCCAGGGTTGCCGTTTTGCTTTTGCATTAACTGTGTTTATTTTTCAATTCAAACCGCGGTGATACCAGACCGTACAGCGTCCAGCCCATAAAGGTCACCATCGCACCATACAGCATGGCTTCCTGGCCGGAAGAGTAGAGCGCATAGAAGCTGTAAATTGCCCCAATCAGCGCCACAATATTCGCCACCCTCGCTTTGCCTGCGTCCACCTTCGCCACCTTCTGAATGATGACCAGCGCCGCCATCGACAGAATATATGGAATGATATTGGTCACTACCGCCAGGTTGACCAGCACGTTGAACTGGCTGTTCAGCGACGGGCTGATGGTCATCAAAGATAACCCACTCTGGAAGATAACAATCGCCAGCATGCCCTGAACCGGTGCCTCTGCTTTGCTGACCCGGGAGAAGATTTTCGGGAAATACCCTTCGTCAGCGGATGATTTAAAGACCTGAGCAATGGTGAACTGCCAGCCGAGGAGCGAGCCGCAGCAGGACATCACCATCAGCCCCATGATCACTTTCCCGACACCCGGCGTAAACATCTGCGCAAAGGCCAGACCGAACGGTGCCGTCGAACTGGCAAGATCCATGTTCGGTACAATCCCTGCAATCACGTTGGTTGAGACAATGTAAATGGCTGCTGCGCCCAGCGTACCGCCAAGCACGGCAATCGGTACGTTCTTCTCCGGGTTTTCCACCACTTCGGCGTTAGCACACGCAGATTCCAGCCCCAGGAAGGCCCACAGCGTCATGGCGATGGAAGAGCCCACTGCGGTGAAGAACGGAACATGGTGTGGGTTCCAGGAGTTGACGTACAGCGTGGGGCTAAACCAGAACCAGCCGATGATGCACAGCCCAACCACCGGGATAATGACCCCCCAGACGGTAATACTGCTGATCTGTCCGGTAATGCGCGCGCCGCCAAAGTTAGCCACGGTGCAGATCCACAGCACGCCGATGGTCGCCAGCCCGATTTGCACCGGGGTCAGCGCCACACCGAACAGCTCCGTACCGTAACCCACGGCGGAAATGGCAATCGCCACGTTAGCGATCAGCAAAGAAACGCCGTAGGTGTAGTTGGCCATGAAGTTACCGGATTTGCCAAAGGCATACTCGGCGTAGCCGCCCATCCCCCCGGGCTTGCGGCTGAACATACCGCACTTGGCGAATGCCCAGGCCAGTGCCATTGACCCCACTGCGGTCACCATCCAGGAGATAATCGAAATGGTTCCTACTTCCGCAAGCTTGGTGGGCAGCATGATGATCCCGGACCCCATCATGTTTACCATGGTGAGAATGGTCAGCTGCACCACGCCCATTTTATTGGACTTGCTCATAATTTTTCTCCTTTCAGCAGCGATGGCTGAGCGGCAGCGTGTTTGATGACGTTACAACGAACCTGCTTACGACCGTCACACTCCTCAACGTAAACACCCTGCAGTTCCGGCGCGAAGCCCGGTAAAAGGTTGATACCCTCTTCCAGCGCAGCAAAGTAGCGCAGCACGGAACCGCCCCAGACTTCACCCGGCACAACGCACAACACCCCCGGTGGATAAGGAAGGGCACCTTCGGCGGCAATGCGACCTTCCGCATCGCGCAGCGAGACCAGCTCGACCTCACCCCGCAGGTAGGCATAGTTCGCCTCTTGCGGGTTCATCATGACGCGCGGGAAGTGAGACTTGCGGAACATCTCTTTTTGCAGCTGCTTCACGTTGTGGCGGGCGTACAGCTCATGCATTTCCTGGCAAATCTGGCGCAGGGTGTAATCTGCATAGCGCTCCGGATACTGTTTACAGACAGAAGGCAGCACCTCTTTGAGGGGGGCATCCGTCTCGAGCAGTTTTTCGAAGCGCACCAGTTGCGCGACCAGTTGCTGCAGTTTGCCCATATCCTCGGCAGGCGTGAGCAGGAACAGGATGGAGTTGAGATCGCATTTTTCCGGCACGATGCCGTTTTCACGCAGGAAGTTGGCGAGAATAGTGGCGGGGACGCCGAAATCCTTGTACTCACCGGTCCGGGCGTTAATACCCGGCGTGGTCAGCAGCAGTTTGCATGGGTCGATAAAATACTGATGTTCGGCATAGCCTTCGAAGGCGTGCCAGTGTTCACCGGGCACGAAGTGGAAGAAGCGCAGGTCCGTGGCAATCTCAGCGGTGTCCCAGCTTTCCCACGGACGGCCATCAACCAGTTCCGGCACGAACGGGCGAAGATACTGGCAGTTCTGCAGGATCAGCTTACGGGCTTCGATACCGGTCACCACGCAGTCCATCCACATGTTGCGGCCGCTCTGGCCCTCATGCATGCGGGCGTTGATATCCAGTGCAGCAAACAGCGGATAGAACGGGCTGGTGGACGCGTGCATCATGAAGGCATTATTCAGCCGCTTATGCGGAACATAGCGCTGCTGGCCTTTGATGTGGCTGTCCTTCTTGTGGATTTGCGAGGTCTGCGAGAAACCGGCCTGCTGTTTATGGACTGACTGGGTGACCAGGATCCCCGGATCGTTTTCATTCAGCTCCAGCAGCAGCGGAGAGCAATCGGCCATCATCGGAATAAACTGCTCGTAACCCACCCAGGCAGAGTCAAACAGGATGTAGTCGCACAGATGGCCAATGTTATCCACGACCTGGCGAGCGTTATAGATGGTGCCATCGTAGGTACCCAGCTGGATCACCGCCAGGCGGAACGGACGCGCGTCGCGGGCACGGCCCGGCGCCACTTCGGACACCAGCTCACGCAGATAATTCTCCTCGAAGCAGTGGGCGTCGATGCCGCCAATAAAGCCGTACGGGTTACGTGCGGTTTCCAGATAGACCGGCGTTGCGCCCGCCTGAAGAAGTGCCCCGTGATGGTTGGATTTATGGTTGTTGCGATCGAACAGGACCAGGTCGCCCGGAGTGAGAAGGGCGTTGAGCACCACTTTGTTGGACGATGAGGTTCCGTTCAGCACGAAGTAGGTTTTATCGGCATTAAAGACTTTCGCCGCATGCTGCTGCGCAATGCAGGGTGCCCCTTCGTGGATCAGCAGATCGCCCATCGCCACGTCGGCGTTGCACAGGTCTGAGCGGAAAAGGGTTTCGCCAAAGAAATCGACAAACTGATTGCCGGCAGGGTGACGGCGGAAGAATTGCCCGCCCTGGTGACCCGGACAGTCGAAGGCGCTGTTACCCTGTTTGACATAGTCAACCAGAGCCCGGAAAAAAGGCGGCCGCAGTTGGGTTTCATACTTCTGCGCGGCCGCTTCCAGTTGGCGTCCGTGGAAGTCGTTGCTGGTGTCTGATGCTTCGAATACGCCGTGGATCCGCGATAAATACTCTGCCGGGATAATTTCTTCTTTATGCGTCGCGACAAAAACAGGAATGCCAAATCCGGTTGCTTCTATTTCTTCTATACGACCAGTGAAAATATCGCTGACGGCCAGAACAATGGCGGCAACATCAATATAATCCGTGGCGTTGATATCCACCAGTTCACGGTGAGTGGTAAAGCAATCAGGGCAGGCGCGGCTGGCTGCAATTTTTAAACTTTTCATCTTTCTCTCTTTATTTTAGGTAATAACAGTCCCTCGATTTCTTGCAGAAAAGAAATCGATAATATGCCGGAAAACAGCAAAAGGAGGCCGCTGATTAAAAAAATCAGTAATGCGTTTTTTGCTGAATAGAATTCAGTCCGCCCGGTCGCGGATGAGCCTGAATTAAGATGAATGAGCGCACGGGTTCACAGGCAAAGGCCTGTAAAATAGGGTGTTTCAGGATAACCTGTAAGCGTGTGCGCCAGAAGTCGAAGGACTACCGGGCATTAAAGATATGAAAGTCAAAACAGTTTCGGTGGGCAAACATCATGATATGAGTTGTCCGCCTTATATGGGGCATTAAACGATTATTGTTTTCCATGTTTCATTTCCTTTCAGTAATTGAAAGCATGGACATTTTATCCTGGAAAAAGCGATTAACTGTGAAACAGATCACCGTTAACCGATCAAATCAGAAATAAATATTCGCTTTTGATGAATATCGCAGATCAAAATGCTGATATGTTGATGTTGCGTTAACGGATTGTATTATGAATGTGCTGAATGGACATAAATACACCAAAAAATAACCCGGAGATTATTTTTGCGCGTATTTTATGGGGGGTAGGTGTTTATTTAAAAATAAACTGAATAGTTATTCAAAGCATGAACCGATAACCGATACCGGTTTCAGTTAATAAATGACGAGGACGCGCGGGGTCAACTTCCAGTTTTTGTCGAAGGTGTCCCATATATATGCGTAAATAGTGACTATGTTCCACGGCGTTTGGTCCCCACACCTGACTCAACAGCTGGCGCTGGGTGAGTACCTTACCGTGATTATTGAGCAAAACGGCGAGTAGCCGAAACTCGATGGGGGTGAGATGGATTTCCTCTTCACCGCGAACAATGCGCCGTGCTGCCAGATCAACCTGAATATCACCAAACGTGTATGTTGGGTCGGCAGGGGTGGTGGCGCTGTGACGACGCAGCGCGACACGAAGGCGAGCCTGCAGTTCGCCAATACCAAAAGGCTTAATCAGATAGTCATCCGCTCCGGCATCCAGCGCCGCGATTTTATCCGACTCTTCGGTACGGGCTGACAGCACCAGAATGGGCATCTGACTCCACTGTCGAACCTCACGAATAAAATCGATGCCGTCGCCATCCGGCAGGCCGAGATCGAGGATCACCAGATCAGGTTTGCGCGTGGCCGCTTCAATCAAACCCCGCTGGAGCGTGCCGGCGTCATGAACGCGCAGGCCATCGCCTTCCAGCGCAGCACGCAGAAACCGGCTAATGGCGATCTCATCTTCAACAATCAGAACGTTGATCACAAATCCTCTGGTAATTCATTAAGTTCTGGCGGGGCTTCCAGAGGAAGTTTAACACAAAAACGTGCGCCGCCTTCCGGGCGATTCTCCGCCGAAATGGTACCGCCATGAACGTCAATAATCGCCTGGCAAATCGCCAGACCCAGACCCACGCCGGGAATGGCCGACTCTTTATTACCGCGGGCAAATTTCTCGAAAATAGCGAACTCCTGTCCGGCAGGGATACCCGGCCCGGTATCCCAGACGTCAAGCCGTAGCGTGTGATCTTCCACCGTGGCATCCACCCCAATCCGGGCGTTTGCTCCTGCGTATTTGCCGGCATTTTCCAGCAGATTGATCAGCACGCGTTCAAACAGCGGGCCATCAACGTGAATTAACGTCAGCGGTTCGGGCATGTTCAGCGCAATATGGCGTCCACCGAGGCCTGGCTCCAGCATTTTCAGGGCGCTACCCACCACCTCTTCGAGCGTGAGCCACTCTTTTTTGAGGTTAAATCCGCCCGACTGAATACGCGCCATATCAAGCAGATTATTTACCAGGCGTGTGGTGTTCAGCACATGCTGGCGGATCTCGCTGGCCTGCAACGCATGTTTCGAGCCTTCCGCTGCCAAATCCAGCGTCAAAATTTCTGACTGGCCAAACAGCACGGTGAGTGGGGTGCGAAGGTCGTGGGAGAGGGCGGCCAGCAATGAGTTACGAATGCTCTCGCGCTCGCTTGCCAGACGGGCCTGTTCTTCGCTGGCGGTAAGCGCCAGCCGTTCCAGCGCGCTTGCCACCAGCAGGGTAAATGTCTCCAGCAATCGCTGCTGTTCGGGGATCATCAGCTGGCGCAGATTCGAAGGTTCAACGATCACCAGCCCCTGATTTTTATCGGCACTGCGCAGCGGCAGAATTTGATACGGTACGCCGGGCAGGGTGTCCGTCCCTGCACCCGCAGGAAGTCCTTTATCAAAGCTCCAGCGCGCAATGGCTTCATCCCATGGCGTCATGCCTGAGGCCGAGGTCAGTGGGCGCAGTTTCCCGTGTTCGTCCGGGAGTAAAATCAGGTTGCTGGCGTGAAAGGTCGAGCGGATAAACTGCTCGCTGGTCTGCACAATATCCAGCGGTGTACGGCCAACCGCCAGCGATTTAGACATCTCATAGAGATGCCGTGTGCGCTGTTCGCGGTAGCGGGCGATACGGGCCTGATAGCGTACGCCCGCCGTCAGATTACCGATCACCAGCCCAACGGTAAGCATCACGGCAAAGGTGAGAATGTACTGCACATCCGAAACGGCGAGCGTTCCGCGGGGCGCGATAAAGAACAGATCGAAGCTGATGACGTTGATGAACGTTGCCAGTACCGAGGGCCAGCGCCCGTAAAAGAGCGCCACCACGACCACGCCGAGCAGGTAGATCATCACCAGATTGGCCGCGTCGAAGGCAATCAGCCAGTGGCTGGCAATCACGGTGATCAGCGCGCAGAGCACGACGGCGACAAGACAGCCGCGGATCTGAATTCGCCATTTATCATTAAAAGTGCGGCTGTCCGGTGCGCGGTTAGGTAAAGGGGTGGGTTTGTCATCCAGTGCGACAATCACCAGATCGAGGTCGGGAGCACGCCGGGCCAGTTTGTCAGCAAAGGATTCGCGGCTAAACCAGCGACGATGCTGACGACGGCCAATGACAATTTTCCCGAGGTTGTGCTCACGCGCGTAGCGCAGAATGGCTTTATCTTCCTGGGGATCGGAGAGGGTGGCGGTTTCTGCGCCCAGCTCCTGTGCCAGACGCAGCGAACTTAAGATCGCGCGGCGCTGGTTTTCAGGCAGCGCGTGAAGCTGCGGCGTCTCGACATAGACCGCATGCCAGACGCTACCAAACTTGGCCGCCAGGCGCGCTGCGGTGCGGACGAGCTTTTCATTGCCGCTGCCGTGACCCACACACAGCAGAATGGCATCCCGCGTATGCCAGACGCGCTCCTGCCCTTGCAGGTCACGCCAGGCGCGCATCTGATCGTCCACGCGATCCGCCGTGCGACGCAGGGCCAGCTCGCGCAGGGCTATCAGGTTGCCTTTGCGAAAGAAATGTTCGATGGCGCGTTCGGCCTGACCTGCAATATAGACTTTTCCTTCATGCAGTCGCTGGCGCAGATCGTCTGGAGGCAGATCGACCAGCACCACTTCGTCCGCAGAGTCGAAAAAGGGATCGGGTACGGTTTCGCGAACCTGAATCCCGGTCACGCCGCTGACCACGTCGTTCAGGCTTTCGAGATGCTGAACATTTACCGTGGTGAAAACATCAATGCCTGCTTCAAGCAGCTCTTCAACGTCCTGCCAGCGTTTGGGGTGGCGCGAGCCTGAAGCATTACTGTGTGCCAGTTCGTCCATCAGGATAAGCGCGGGCCTGCGGGCGAGGGCGGCGTCGAGATCGAACTCCGTGACCAGACGCCCACGATGGCTGATACGGCGAGGCGGCTGTGTCGCCAGCCCCTTCAACAGTGCTGCCGTCTCTTTCCGGCCGTGGGTTTCCACCACGCCGATAAGAATATCGAGCCCCTGCGCCCGAAGCCGCTGGGCTTCTGTCAGCATGGCGAAGGTTTTCCCGACGCCAGCACAGGCGCCGAAGAAGATTTTCAGTTTGCCGCGATGGGCTTCAGCCGTCTGTTCGAGCAGCCTGTCCGGATCCGGGCGCATGGGCTCGTCGGTCATTTAGTTTTTCCTTAGCGCGTCCAGCGCCAGATTCAGCTCAACAATATTCACCACGGGCATGCCGATGAAGCTGACCAGCGGTTTTTGCGTATGCTCTGCGACCAGCTTGCTCACCTGTTCCACCGTCAACTGACGGGCCGCCGCGACGCGGGGGATCTGCCATGCCACCGCTTTCGGCGTCAGGCTGTAGTCCAGCCCGCTCGCAGAGGCCGTCACCAGCTCCACAGGCACCTCCCGGCTGGCCTGTGGATTTGCGGCGCGCAGGGCAGCTACACGTTCGGCAATGGCTTTATCCAGCTCCGGGTTGCTGCCGGCCAGGTTACTGCCACCGGATGCCATCGGATTATACGGGCTTTCGGCAGTGGCGGAAGGGCGTCCCTGGAAGTAACGGGCGTCGGTAAAATTCTGTCCAATCAGACGCGAACCGCGGTTTTCACCGTTTTGTACGATCAGCGAGCCGTTGGCCTGATCCTTAAACCACCACTGGCCCAGCGCGGTGGTCACCAGCGGGTAAAGCCCGCCGGTAATAAGCGACAACAGAATAAACAGAAGTATAGCGGGACGTAACATCGTCATTTGATTCACCTTTTAAACCAGCCCAAACAGCGTCAACAGCAGGTCGATAACCTTGATACCGATGAAGGGGACAATCAGCCCACCCAGCCCGTAAATCCACAGGTTGCGGCGCAGCATGGCGGCCGCGGTCAGCGGTTTATAGCTCACCCCTTTGAGCGCCAGCGGGATCAGGAAGACAATAATCAGGGCGTTAAAAATAACCGCACTGAGAATGGCTGATGCTGGCGAGTGCAGATGCATCACGTTCAGCGCATTAAGCTGCGGATAGGTGGCCGCAAACGCCGCGGGAATGATGGCAAAGTATTTTGCGACGTCGTTGGCGATACTGAACGTTGTCAGTGAACCGCGCGTCATCAGCATCTGCTTACCGATGTGCACAACTTCAATCAGCTTGGTCGGGTTCGAGTCGAGGTCGACCATGTTGCCCGCCTCTTTCGCCGCCTGGGTACCGGAGTTCATGGCCACCGCCACGTCGGCCTGCGCAAGGGCTGGGGCATCGTTGGTGCCATCACCCGTCATCGCCACCAGGCGGCCTTCCGCCTGATACTGACGAATTAACGCCAGCTTGGCTTCAGGCGTTGCCTCCGAGAGAAAATCATCCACGCCCGCTTCGGCAGCAATCGCGGCGGCGGTCAGACGGTTGTCCCCGGTGATCATCACCGTTTTGATCCCCATTTTCCGCAGCTGGGCAAAGCGCTCTTTGATCCCGCCTTTTACGATATCCTTTAGCGAAATCACCCCCAGCACATGTGCCCCTTCAGCCACCACCAGCGGCGTCGCGCCCTGACGTGCCACGCTCTCGACCAGGTTGTCCACTTCTGGTGGGAAATGACCATTGTTGGCTTCAATGTGGCGACGAATTGCGTCGACGGAGCCTTTACGGATCATGCGGTCCTGAATGTTGATGCCGCTCATTCGGGTTTGTGCCGTGAAGGGAACGAAAGTCGCATGGAGACTCTGAACGTCGCGCTGGCGCAGGTTAAAGCGCTGCTTGGCGAGGATCACGATACTGCGGCCTTCCGGCGTTTCATCGGCGAGGGAAGAGAGTTGCGCCGCATCCGCCAGCGTTTTTTCATCCACGCCGGGGGCAGGTAAGAACTCTGACGCCTGGCGGTTACCGAGGGTAATTGTCCCGGTTTTATCCAGCAGCAGAACGTCCACATCCCCTGCGGCTTCGACCGCACGTCCGCTGGTCGCGATGACGTTCGCGCCCAGCATACGGCTCATACCGGCCACGCCGATGGCCGACAGCAGCCCCCCGATGGTGGTCGGGATCAGGCAGACCAGCAGCGCCACCAGGACGGTGGTGGTGACCGCGGTACCGCCGTAAGCGGAGAATGGCCACAACGTGGCGGTTGCCAGCAGAAAGACAATTGTCAGCGCCACCAGCAGGATGGTCAGGGCAATTTCGTTTGGTGTTTTACGACGCTGCGCGCCTTCCACCATGGCAATCATACGGTCAAGGAAGGTTTCACCCGGGTTGACGCTACACTGGATCACCAGCCAGTCGGAGAGAATGCGTGTCCCGCCCGTTACGGAGGCGAAATCACCCCCGGATTCACGTATGACGGGAGCGGATTCCCCGGTGATGGCACTTTCATCTACCGACGCGCCGCCTTCGATGACTTCACCGTCGCAGGGGATAATGTCCCCGGCTTCGACCAGCACCACGTCACCTTTACGCAGTTCATCTGCCGGGACATGGTCCATCTGGGCACCGTATTTCGGTTCGCGTAATTTGCGCGCAAAAGCGGTCTTTTTCACCCCTTTGAGGCTATTGGCCTGCGCTTTGCTGCGGCCTTCCGCCAGCGCTTCCGCAAAGTTGGCAAACAGTACGGTGAACCACAGCCACAGGCTGATAGCGCCGGTGAACATCGCATTCCCCTGCAGATGACCCGTTCCCATGGCAATCGCCAGCGCGGTGGTGAGTAAACTCCCTATCCAGACGATAAACATCACCGGGTTGTGCCACTGCACGCGCGGGCTCAACTTTTTCACCGCATCCATGAGGGCCTGTCGAACTAACGACGGTTCGAACAGGGCCATTTGTGTACGACTCATGACAAATTCTCCGCAAAATCAGCGTAAAGAGAGGTATTCCGCGACCGGGCCTAACGCGAGGGCGGGGATAAAGGTCAGGGCGCCGACCAGCAGCACGGTACCGGCCAGCAGTCCGATAAACAGCGCGCCGTGGGTCGGCAACGTCCCGCTGGTGGTCGGTTGAATTTTTTTGCTCACCAGCGACCCGGCAATCGCCAGCACCGGCACAATGACCCCGAAACGGCCCACGAACATGCAGAACGCCAGCAGACAGTTCCAGAACGGTGAGTTAGCGCTTAAGCCTGCGAAGGCACTACCGTTATTGTTAGAAGCAGAAGAGACGGCATAAAGCACTTCGCTAAAGCCGTGGATGCCAGGGTTGAAGATGCCGCTGCGTCCGGCCTCCGTCATCAGTGCCAGTGCGGTACCAGCCAGCACGAGGGCGGGGGTGACCAGAATCGCCAGCGCGGTTAACTTCATCTCACGGACATCGATTTTTTTGCCCAGATATTCCGGGGTGCGACCAATCATCAGACCCGCAATGAACACCGCCAGCAGAACAAACAGCAGCATGCCGTAAAGACCCGAGCCTACGCCGCCGAACACCACTTCACCAATCTGCATCAGCCACATCGGGATCATGCCGCCCAGTGCCGTGAAGGAGTCGTGCATAGCATTGACCGCCCCGCAGGATGCCGCCGTCGTGACCACGGCATAAAGGCTGCTGGCGAGAATGCCAAAGCGGCTCTCTTTCCCTTCCATATTCATGGTGCCGTCAGCGCCCAGCGTCAGGAAATGCGGGTTACCTTGCCATTCGGCCCACATCACCAGCGCAACACAGACGACAAAGATGAGCGACATGGTCCAGAGCAGGGTGCGACCCTGACGACGATCGTTCACCACATCGCCAAAAGCAAAGCACAGCGCTGCGGGGATGAGGAAGATCGCCAGCATTTGCACAGCGTTGGTCAGTGCCGTTGGGTTTTCAAACGGATGCGATGAGTTGGCATTGAAGAAACCGCCACCATTCGTACCGAGCATCTTAATGGCTTCCTGTGAGGCCACAGGCCCCATCGGCAGAAGCTGTTTTGCCCCTTCAAGCGAGGTATAAGGGGCATAAGGCAGCAGGTTTTGCAGCGTACCTTGCTGAATAAAGAACAGCGCGATGAGCAGAGCAATCGGAAGTAAGACCCACAGAGTAATGCGCGTGAGATCAACCCAGGCATTGCCCAGCGTACCCATATTCTGACGTGCAAACGCACGCGTCAGCGCGAAGACAACCGCGATGCCGCTGGCTGCTGAGAGGAAATTTTGTACGGTTAATCCCACCATCTGGCTGAAGTAGCTCAGCGTGGTTTCGCCGGCGTAGGATTGCCAGTTGGTATTGGTGACAAAGCTGACGGCCGTATTCAGCGCAAGATGCCAGGACAGGCCCGGTAACTGTTGCGGGTTCAGCGGCAGGCTACCCTGCAACATCAGCATGATAAAGAGCGCGACCAGTCCAACGATATTCAGCAGCAGAATAGCGACCAGATACTGACGCCAGTTCATCTCCTGATCGCGTATTCCCAGTACGCGCCAGATCCCTTTTTCGATACTTCCCGTACCCGGTAAGGACACGTTGTTGATCAGCCGCGCGAGCCCCGTTCCCAGCGGTCTGGCAAGCACCAATAAGACCAGTAAAAAGCTGGCTATAAGTAAAAACGCCTGAGCAGCCATCAGAAGGCCTCCGCATTAATCAGGGCGTATACCAGATAACCCAATAACAGGAACACCAGCACGATGCCGGTAATCAGACCTGCACTCACAATCCACCTCCGAGTGACATTTGTATTTGTGTTAACGGTAGGATTTATGGCGCAAAGATTTCGCAAAAATCGGCAGGGTGGGTGTAAAAAAAGTATAAAAATGGAAAAGGCACAATTTAACTATTGGTAAGTAAATCGTTAACTTTTTTGTAACTTACTTACGGCGGAAATGTAAATATTCACTAAATGGATGAAAATAACTGGTCTGATGAGTAGTAAAATTACAAACAAAGCGGTATTATTTTAGCCAGATCACAGATTTCAAATTTTCCGGAGCATGTTTCCGGCCAACTATAGGGGAGAAAATATGGATCTTTATAAAGCGTATCCGGCTCATATCGTTTTCATGCGTCGCACTTTCGCCGTAGTGGCTGGCGTGCTGGCCCTGCCGGTGATGCTCTTCTGGAAAGACCGCGCACGTTTTTATAGCTATTTGCACCGCGTCTGGGCCAAAACCAGCGAGAAGCCGGTGTGGATGGATCAGGCCGAGAAAGCGACCTGCGATTTTTACTGATACGAAGACGACACACAGCAATAAAAAAAACCGCCTACAGCAATGTGGCGGTTTTTTTTATTCCTCAGGGTCCGCGGTCCGTTGGGCCGTTTTTGGGCTCTCGTCAGAGCGTGTGTCCACCGACTTATCACCGGTGGTGAACGGTGGAGCGGTTAGCAGCAGGGACCGCATGATGAAACGCTCTTTTTGCATTGCGTTCATTATCGCCAGCGTACTCGTGGTAAGACGTGATGAACCGACACTGTTTATTGCTTTTACCATGCTGGCGCAGGACACGTAGCGTTAAGGCCGCCCCGGGCGGCCTTTTTTATTTCATCGCGTCTACACTTCATGGCAAAGTAGATAAAAGCCAGCCGCATTTTCTCTTTAGTGGCATGGCCTTACGGACATAATGGATAATTGACAGGAGTTTTATGCCCACCCATCTGGTTTGGTTTCGCGCGGACCTGCGCGTACATGACAATCTCGCCCTTGCGGCTGCCTGCCGCTCCCCGGAAGCCCGCGTGCTGGCGGTGTTTATCGCCACCCCCGGGCAGTGGCAGCAGCATGCTATGGCACCACGCCAGGCGGCTTACCTCAGCTCACATCTGAATGGTTTGCAGTGTTCGCTTGCAGAAAAAGGGATCCCGCTCATTTATAAAGAGGTCAGTGACTTCTCCGCGCAATGCCAGGCTGTGAAGGCAATCTGTGAGCAGTACGATGTCACCCACCTTTTTTACAACTATCAGTACGAATTCAATGAACGTCAGCGGGATCGTCAGCTGGAGAAAATCCTGCAGGGTGTAGAGTGTCAGGGTTTTGATGACAGCGTCATGCTGCCGCCGGGCAGTGTCATGACCGGCAACCACGAGATGTATAAAGTCTTTACGCCGTTTAAAAATGCCTTCATTAAAAGACTGAAGGAGGCACTGCCGGAATGCGTGGCTGCACCCACCGTGAGGGGAGAGGCCATAACGGAGATACCCCAGCGGGAGTTTGACTATCCGCAACAGGCGTTTGATGAGACTCTGTTCCCGGCTACCGAAAAAAACGCTATCGCGAAGCTGCGCCAGTTTTGTAAAGCGGAGGCTGGCGATTACGACGCGCGCAGAGATTTTCCCGCGACTGAGGGCACCAGCCGTTTATCGGCCTGTCTGGCGCTGGGCGTGCTCTCTCCGCGCCAGTGTCTGCATCGTCTTCTGGCGGAACAACCGCAGGCACTGGACGGGGGCCCCGGCTCCGTCTGGCTTAACGAACTTATCTGGCGCGAATTTTATCGCCATTTGATGACGTATCACCCTGATTTATGTAAGCATCGACCGTTTATACCCTGGACTGATAACGTAAAATGGCAACACAACGAGAGCCACTTACAGGCCTGGCAGAAAGGCGAAACGGGCTTCCCGATTGTTGATGCCGCGATGCGCCAGCTCAATGAAACCGGATGGATGCACAACCGGCTGCGAATGATTACCGCCAGCTTCCTGGTGAAGGATCTGCTTATCGACTGGCGTGTCGGGGAGCGGTATTTTATTTCTCAGCTGATCGATGGCGATCTGGCGGCGAATAACGGCGGCTGGCAGTGGGCGGCGTCCACCGGAACCGACGCCGCGCCCTATTTCCGTATTTTTAATCCTGCCACGCAGGGACAAAAATTTGATGCAGACGGCGAGTTTATCCGCCGCTGGTTGCCCGCGCTGAGCAGTGTCCCTGCAAAAGCGATCCACGACCCGTGGGCATGGGCGGATAAACAGGGTGTGAAGCTCGATTATCCCCGTCCGATTGTTGACCATAAACAGGCGCGTGTCGCCACGCTGGCGGCGTACGAGGCCGCCCGCAAAGCTTAAGAGAGTGATGATGAAAAACAGCGAACTGGAAAGCCTGATTAACGAAAAACTGAACAGCGCCTCCTTCAGCGATTACGGCCCGAACGGCCTCCAGGTTGAAGGACGCGAAACGGTGCAGAAAATTATCACTGGCGTGACGGCAAGCCAGGCGCTGCTGGACGAAGCCGTCCGTCAGGAAGCGGATGCCGTTATTGTCCATCACGGTTATTTCTGGAAAAACGAAGCACCGATCATTCGCGGTATGAAGCGAAACCGCCTGAAAACGCTGCTGGCAAATGATATCAACCTGTACGGTTACCATCTGCCGCTGGATGCGCACCCGGAGCTGGGCAATAACGTACAGCTCGCGCAGCTGTTGGGGATTACCGTCATGGGTGAAATTGAGCCGCTGGTGCCCTGGGGAGAGCTGGCCATGCCGGTGCCCGGCCTGGAGCTGGCTTCCTGGATTGAAGTGCGTCTGGGACGCCGTCCGCTCTGGTGCGGTGACACCGGTCCGGATACGGTGAAGCGGGTTGCCTGGTGTACTGGTGGTGGTCAGGGCTTTATTGATAGTGCGGCACGCTTTGGTGTCGACGCCTTCATCACTGGAGAAGTGTCCGAGCAGACCGTCCATTCGGCGCGTGAACAAGGTCTGCATTTTTACGCGGCAGGTCACCATGCCACCGAGCGTGGCGGAATTCGCGCCCTCAGTGAATGGCTGACCGAAAATACCGATCTGGATGTCACGTTTATTGATATCCCTAACCCGGCCTGATGAGAGGTATCTGAGTGCAGCGAGCGCGTTGTTATCTTCTGGGGGAAACGGCAGTGGTTCTGGAGCTGGAACCGCCAGTGACCCTTGCCACGCAAAAGCGTATCTGGCGGCTAACGCAGCGCCTGGCCGATGTGCCTGAAGTGGTTGAAGCGATTCCGGGTATGAATAACATCACCGTGGTGCTGCGTAATCCGCATACGCTGGCGCTGGATGCTATTGAACGTTTGCAGCGCTGGTGGGAAGAGAGCGAGGCGCTGGAGCCGGATTCCCGGACAATTGAGATCCCGGTGGTGTATGGCGGCGAGCATGGACCCGATCTTGGCGTGGTGGCGGAACACTGCGGATTAACGGAAAAGCAGGTGGTTGAATTGCACGCCTGCGTTGATTACGTGGTCTGGTTCTTAGGTTTCCAGCCGGGCTTCCCCTATCTGGGGGGGCTCTCACCGCAGTTGCATACGCCGCGTCGCGCCGAACCCCGCCTGAGCGTGCCGGCGGGCACGGTGGCTATCGGTGGTGAACAGACCGGCATTTATCCTCTGACGTCACCGGGGGGCTGGCAGCTTATCGGGCATACGTCCAGGCCGTTATTTGAACCAGGGCAGGAGGTTCCCATACTCCTTCGTCCCGGCGATACCCTGCGCTTTATCCCGCAGAAGGAGGGGGTATGTTAACGCTGATTCGCGCCGGGCTTTACACGTCCGTACAGGATGCCGGCCGCTTTGGCATGCGTCAGTCGGGCGTGAGCTACTGTGGGGCGCTGGACAGGCCTGCGCTGGAGATTGCTAACGTGCTGGTGGGCAACCTTGGCAGCACGGCGGCACTCGAAATTACGCTTGGCCAGTGTGTGATTGAATTCGGCGAGGAGACCTGGTTTGCCTTAACCGGGGCCGCTTGTGACGCCGAGCTGGATGGCAAAGCGGTCTGGACAGGCTGGCGGCTGCGAGCGAAAGCCGGGCAGCGTCTGACCCTTAAACGTCCTGTGCACGGCGTGCGAAGCTATCTTGCGGTCGCAGGAGGGATTGATGTGCCAGAGGTTCTGGGTTCATCCAGTACCGATCAGAAAGCCGGCATTGGCGGTCATGAAGGGCGCCTGCTGCGTGACGGCGATCGTCTGGCGGTTAAACCCTCAACGCGCCACTTCTCAACGGCCCAGGGGGTAAAACAGCTGTTATGGACCAACCAGATCCGTGCCTTACCGGGGCCGGAATATCAGGAGTTCGATGAAGTCGCTCAGGAGACGTTCTGGCGTTCGCCGTGGAAGATCAGCCCGCAAAGTAACCGTATGGGATACCGCCTGCAGGGGCAGCCATTGACCCGTACGACAGATCGGGAATTGCTCTCACACGGTTTATTACCTGGTGTCATTCAGGTACCGGGTAACGGTCAGCCGATCGTGCTGATGAACGATGCGCAAACAACGGGGGGATACCCGCGTATTGCCTGCATCATTGAAGCGGATCGCTACCATCTGGCGCAAATTCCTCTCGGACAGCCGATTCATTTTGTGCAATGTTCGCTGGAGGAGGCGCTGAAGGCACGCCAGGATCAGCAGCGTTATCTGGAACAACTGGCATGGAGGCTCGATGGCAAAGATTGATTTAAACGCCGATCTGGGTGAGGGCGGAAGTGCCGATGCTGAACTGATGACGCTGGTCTCTTCGGTCAATATTGCCTGCGGGTTTCACGCGGGTGACGCGCAAACCATGCTGGTCAGCGTGCGTAATGCGATTAAGCACGGCGTGGCGATAGGGGCACATCCCAGTTTTCCTGACAGGGATAATTTTGGCCGCACGGCAATGGATCTCCCTCCTGAGACGGTGTATGCCCAGACGCTCTATCAAACGGGCGCGCTGGAGGCGATTGTGCGTTCCCAGCAGGGCGTGCTGCGCCATGTGAAACCCCACGGCATGCTCTACAATCAGGCGGCCAAAGATCCGGCTCTCGCGGATGCCATTGCCCGCGCGGTGCGGGACTGCAACCCGCAGCTCATCCTGGTGGCGCTGGCGGGGAGCGAGCTTATTCGCGCCGGACAGCGGCTGGGGTTAACCACCCGTCAGGAAGTTTTTGCTGACAGAGGGTACCAGCCGGACGGCAGCCTGGTTCCCCGTTCACTGCCCGGTGCGCTTATTACCGATGAATCACAGGCGCTGGCGCAAACGCTGGCGATGGTATGTGAGGGGTCGGTAAAGGCAATTGATGGTTCAACGGCCAGAGTCCAGGCGGATACGGTGTGTTTACACGGTGATGGTGAGCATGCGCTGCAGTTTGCACGCCGCTTACGGGCGGCCTTTGCGGAGCAGGGTATTCTCGTGAGTGCATGACATAACGATAAGGACAGAAAAATGCCTGAAGGCCCGGAGATCCGCCGTGCTGCGGATAGCCTCGAGGCGGCGATAAAGGGCGAACCGCTGACGGATGTCTGGTTTGCTTTTCCTCAACTGAAACCGTTTGAAGCCCAGCTGGTGGGGCAGACGGTGACGCACATTGAAACGCGCGGCAAAGCGCTGCTCACGCATTTCTCCCATAACCTGACGTTATATAGCCATAATCAGCTGTACGGCGTTTGGCGCGTGGTGAAGGCAAACGAGCAACCGCAAACTACCCGCGTGCTGCGCGTCAGGCTACAGACGGCAGACAACGCGATTCTGCTCTACAGCGCATCCGATATCGAAATGTTAACGCCAGAGCAGCTGCTCACTCATCCGTTCCTGCAGCGCGTCGGGCCGGATGTGCTGGATATGAGCCTGACCCCGGGCGAGGTGAAAGCCCGTCTGGTATCACCTCGGTTTCGTAACCGACAGTTTTCCGGACTGTTGCTCGATCAGGCGTTTCTGGCTGGATTAGGAAATTACCTGCGGGTGGAAATCCTCTGGGAAGTGGGCCTGGCGGCGCAGCATAAGGCATCGCAACTCAGTGATGAACAGCTGGAGGCGTTATCCCACGCACTGCTGGATATCCCGCGCCTGTCGTACAACACGCGTGGCGTGGTGGATGACAACAAGCACCATGGGGCATTGTTCCGCTTTAAGGTGTTTCATCGTGAAGGGAAGGCGTGTGAACGGTGCGGCGGGTTAATTGCGAAAACCACGCTGTCGTCGAGACCGTTTTACTGGTGTCCGCACTGCCAGAAGTAAAATGAAAACGGTAACCCAGGGGGTTACCGTTTTTAATGTCTTCACTCTCTCGGAGTAAGAGAGAGATGGGGTGAGGACATCAGGCCACACCCCGTTAACATCAGCGTTTGATGTCAGACTTAAAATCACGCTGCTCGTAGCCAGTATACAGCTGACGAGGACGGGCGATTTTCATGCCTTCGCTGTGCATTTCGTTCCAGTGCGCAATCCAGCCAACGGTACGTGCCATGGCGAAGATCACGGTGAACATGGAAGACGGAATGCCCATCGCTTTCAGAATAATGCCAGAGTAGAAATCGACGTTCGGGTAGAGTTTCTTCTCGATGAAGTACGGGTCGTTCAGCGCGATGTGCTCAAGCTCCATCGCCACTTCCAGCAGATCGTCTTTTGTACCCAGCTCTTTCAGCACTTCGTGGCATGTTTCACGCATAACGGTAGCGCGTGGGTCGTAGTTTTTGTACACACGGTGACCGAAGCCCATCAGACGGAAGGAGTCATTCTTGTCTTTCGCGCGACGCACGAATTCAGGAATGTGCTCAACGGAGCTGATCTCTTCCAGCATCTTCAGTGCCGCTTCGTTCGCGCCGCCGTGCGCCGGTCCCCACAGGGAGGCGATACCCGCAGCGATACAGGCGAACGGGTTCGCGCCTGAGGAGCCTGCGGTACGGACGGTGGAGGTGGAGGCGTTCTGTTCGTGGTCGGCGTGCAGGATCAGAATACGGTCCATCGCACGTTCCAGTACCGGGTTCACTTCGTACTCTTCACACGGTGTGGAGAACATCATGCGCAGGAAGTTACCGGCGTAGGAGAGGTCGTTACGTGGATAAACAAACGGCTGGCCGATGGAGTATTTGTAACACATCGCTGCCATTGTCGGCATTTTGGACAGCAGGCGGAACGCCGCGATATCACGGTGACGTGGATTATTCACGTCCAGCGAGTCGTGGTAGAACGCTGCCAGCGCACCGGTAATACCGCACATCACCGCCATTGGGTGAGAATCACGACGGAAAGCATGGAACAGACGGGTAATCTGCTCATGAATCATGGTGTGACGGGTCACGGTGGTTTTGAATTCATCGTATTGTGCCTGCGTCGGTTTTTCGCCGTTCAGCAGGATGTAGCACACTTCCAGATAGTTGGATTCGGTGGCTAACTGATCGATGGGGAAGCCGCGATGGAGCAGGATACCTTCGTCACCATCAATGAAGGTGATTTTGGATTCGCAAGATGCGGTAGAGGTAAATCCAGGGTCGAAGGTGAATACACCTTTAGAACCCAGCGTACGGATATCAATAACATCCTGACCGAGCGTGCCTTTTAGCACATCCAGTTCAACAGCAGTGTCACCATTTAGGGTGAGCGTTGCCTTTGTATCAGCCATTTACGGTCTCCTTAGCGCCTTATTGCTTAAGACTGCCAATTACCGGATTTGCATTCTGCTGATTTCTCACCGTTACCAGTTTGTTATTTGGCTTACCGCTCAGCTCACGAGGAGAAACCAGGGTACAGAGCTATGGCGCCTTGCAGGTAAAAACATGAAAAATCAGTGAAACAACAGCAAATCAGTGTCTTCGCAGTCCGAATTATTCAAACCTGTATATCACTAATAACTGTCCTGATAACTTCGGTCAATACCATCACACTGTTACATAACTATTTGTCAGGTGAAAGTGAGACCTCATAACTTTTGCGCATTATATGCCTTTTCTGATGACGTTTGTAACAATATTGTTTAACATTTGTCAAATCAGATGATTAAAAATTAAAAAGATGTTGTTATCGTGACCCTGATCACTGTTCCAGAGAAAACCCGACAAACTGTATGTAGGTTAATTGTAATGATTTTGTGAACGGCCTATACTGCCGCCAGGTCTCCGGAACACCCTGCAATCCCGAGCCACCCAGCGTTGTAACGTGTCGTTTTAGCATTTGGAAGCAATGTTTTGCATGACGCGCAGTTATAGAAAAGGAACGCTGTCTGACCCGCATCGCAGTCCGGAGGAAGGAAACAATAAGAACAGCATGTGGGCGTTATTCATGATAAGAAATGTGAAAAAACAAAGACCTGTCAATCTGGATCTCAAAACGATCCGGTTCCCTGTAACAGCAATAGCGTCCATTCTGCACCGCGTTTCTGGTGTGATTACGTTTGTGGCGGTCGGCATTCTGCTGTGGTTACTGGGTACCAGCCTCTCTTCTCCTGAAGGATTCCTCCAGGCCTCTGCCATCATGAACAGCTTCTTCGTGAAATTTATCATGTGGGGCATTCTGACTGCGCTGGCGTACCACGTTGTCGTGGGCATTCGTCATATGCTGATGGACTTTGGCTACCTGGAAGAGACTTTCGAAGCCGGTAAACGCTCCGCTAATATTTCATTTGTATTGACTGTCGTGCTTTCACTTCTCGCAGGAGTTCTCGTATGGTAAGCAACGCCTCCGCATTAGGACGCAACGGCGTACATGACTTCATTCTGGTCCGTGCTACCGCCATCGTTCTCACCCTTTATATCATCTATATGATTGGTTTCTTCGCGACCAGCGGCACGCTGACGTGGGAAATCTGGAGTGGGTTCTTCGGATCTGCCTTCACCAAAGTGTTCACCCTGCTGGCTCTGTTCTCCATCCTTATTCATGCCTGGATTGGTATGTGGCAGGTGTTGACCGATTACGTTAAACCACTGGCGATTCGCCTTCCTCTGCAGCTGGTTATTGTCGTTGCACTGGTGGTTTACGTTATTTATGGATTCGTTGTGGTGTGGGGTGTGTAATGAAACTGCCAGTCAGAGAATTTGATGCTGTTGTGATTGGTGCTGGTGGCGCAGGTATGCGTGCAGCACTGCAAATTTCCCAGAGCGGCCAGACCTGTGCGCTGCTCTCTAAAGTCTTCCCGACCCGTTCCCACACTGTCTCCGCGCAGGGCGGTATTACCGTTGCGCTGGGCAATTCCCATGAAGATAACTGGGAATGGCACATGTATGACACGGTCAAAGGTTCCGACTACATCGGCGACCAGGATGCTATCGAATATATGTGTAAGACTGGCCCGGAAGCGATTCTGGAGCTGGATCACATGGGGCTGCCGTTCTCCCGTCTGGAAAATGGCACCATTTATCAGCGTCCGTTTGGCGGCCAGTCGAAAAACTTCGGCGGCGAGCAGGCGGCACGTACTGCAGCTGCGGCTGACCGTACCGGTCACGCACTGCTGCACACGCTGTATCAACAGAACCTGAAAAACCACACGACTATTTTCTCCGAGTGGTATGCGCTGGATCTGGTGAAAAACGCCGATGGCGCCGTTGTAGGTTGTACCGCGCTGTGTATTGAAACCGGTGAAGTGGTCTACTTCAAAGCGCGTGCTACCGTGCTGGCGACCGGCGGTGCAGGCCGTATTTATCAATCTACCACCAACGCCCACATCAACACCGGTGACGGCGTAGGTATGGCTATCCGCGCCGGCGTACCGGTGCAGGATATGGAAATGTGGCAGTTCCACCCAACCGGCATCGCCGGTGCCGGCGTGCTGGTAACAGAAGGCTGCCGTGGTGAAGGGGGTTACCTGCTGAACAAACACGGCGAGCGCTTCATGGAGCGTTATGCCCCGAATGCGAAAGACCTGGCGGGTCGTGACGTGGTGGCGCGTTCCATCATGATCGAAATCCGTGAAGGCCGCGGCTGTGACGGCCCATGGGGTCCACACGCGAAGCTGAAACTCGACCATCTGGGTAAAGAGGTTCTGGAATCACGTCTGCCAGGCATTCTGGAGCTGTCTCGTACCTTCGCGCACGTCGATCCAGTGAAAGAGCCTATCCCGGTAATCCCAACCTGTCACTACATGATGGGCGGTATTCCGACCAAAGTGACCGGCCAGGCGCTGACCGTGAACGAGCAGGGTGAAGACGTTGTTATCCCGGGCCTGTTTGCCGTCGGTGAAATTGCCTGCGTATCCGTACACGGTGCAAACCGTCTGGGCGGGAACTCCCTGCTTGACCTGGTGGTATTTGGTCGTGCGGTAGGTCTGCATCTGCAAGAGTCTATTGCCGAGCAGGGTGCGCTGCGTGATGCCACCGACGATGAAATTGATGCGTCGCTTGAGCGTCTGAACCGCTGGAACGGCAACCGTAATGGTGAAGATCCGGTGGAAATCCGCAAAGCGCTGCAGGAATGTATGCAGCACAACTTCTCGGTATTCCGTGAAGGGGATGCGATGGCCAAAGGTCTTGAGCAGCTGAAAGCGATCCGCGAGCGTCTGAAAAATGCCCGTCTGGACGACACGTCCAGCGAGTTCAATACCCAGCGCGTTGAGTGTCTGGAGCTGGATAACCTGATGGAAACGGCGTTCGCTACCGCGATGTCGGCAAACTTCCGTACCGAGAGCCGTGGCGCGCATAGCCGCTTCGACTTCCCGGATCGTGACGATGAAAACTGGCTGTGCCATTCCCTGTATCTGCCAGAGTCGGAATCCATGACGCGTCGTAGCGTCAATATGGAACCGAAACTGCGTCCGGCGTTCCCGCCGAAGATTCGTACTTACTAATGCGGAGACAGGATAATGAAACTCGAATTCTCAGTTTATCGTTATAACCCGGATGTAGATGATGCTCCGCGTATGCAGGATTACACCCTGGAAGCGGAAGAAGGCCGTGACATGATGCTGCTGGATGCCTTAATCCAGCTGAAAGAAAAAGATCCGACACTGTCGTTCCGTCGCTCATGCCGTGAAGGCGTTTGTGGCTCTGACGGTGTGAACATGAACGGTAAAAATGGTCTGGCCTGCATCACGCCAATTTCAGCGTTGCAGCGCGCGGGTCAGAAAATTGTTATCCGTCCTTTGCCAGGTCTGCCAGTCGTTCGTGATTTGGTGGTAGACATGGGGCAATTCTATGCACAATATGAGAAGATTAAGCCTTACTTATTGAATAATGGGCAAAATCCACCGGCTCGTGAGCACTTACAGTCTCCTGAGCAGCGTGAAAAACTCGATGGTTTGTACGAGTGTATTCTCTGTGCATGTTGCTCGACCTCTTGCCCGTCGTTCTGGTGGAACCCGGACAAGTTTATCGGCCCGGCCGGTCTGCTGGCTGCCTATCGCTTCCTGATCGATAGCCGCGACACCGAAACCGACAGTCGTCTGGAAGGACTGAGTGATGCTTTCAGCGTATTCCGCTGCCATAGCATCATGAACTGCGTCAGTGTATGTCCTAAGGGGCTGAACCCGACGCGCGCCATCGGCCATATTAAGTCGATGCTGCTGCAGCGCAGTGCATAAGTAACAGGAGGGGAGCGTTGTTCCCCTCACCCTGACCCTCTCCTGACAGGAGAGGGGATAAAATGTAGGAAACCTCTAAAAACTGCCCCGAGGTGCAGACAGTTTTTAAAGGTTCCTTCGCGAGCCCAAGACAACATAAGAGCTCGCAGGTGAACCCCGGCACGTACGTGTTGTACGTGGTAGTTTCTACGGCGAAAGTAAGCATAAAAATGCTTAAGGGATCACGATGCAGAACGGCGCAATGAAAGCCTGGCTGGACTCTTCTTACCTCTCTGGTTCAAACCAGAGCTGGATAGAACAGCTCTATGAAGACTTCTTAACCGATCCTGACTCAGTGGACGCAAACTGGCGTTCCATGTTCCAGCAGTTACCTGGCACTGGAGTCAAACCGGATCAATTCCATTCCAAAACACGTGATTATTTCCGTCGTCTGGCGAAGGATGCCTCACGTTACTCTTCTGCGATTTCCGACCCTGACACCAATGCGAAGCAGGTTAAAGTCCTGCAGCTTATCAACGCTTATCGCTTCCGTGGTCACCAGCATGCGAATCTCGATCCGCTGGGACTGTGGAAACAAGATCGTGTGGCGGATCTCGATCCGGCGTATCACGATCTGACCGAGGCCGATTTCCAGGAAAGCTTTAACGTAGGTTCCTTTGCCATCGGCAAAGACACGATGAAGTTGGGCGAGCTGATTGACGCGCTCAAGCAAACCTACTGCGGCTCCATCGGCGCGGAATATATGCACATCACCTCTACAGAAGAGAAACGCTGGATCCAGCAGCGCATCGAAGCTGTGGCGGGCCACGCGAATTTCTCTGCTGAAGAGAAAAAACGCTTCCTCAGCGAACTGACCGCAGCAGAAGGCCTTGAGCGCTATCTGGGCGCGAAATTCCCGGGTGCGAAACGCTTCTCGCTGGAAGGCGGCGACGCGCTGGTACCTATGCTGAAAGAGCTGATTCGTCACGCGGGCAAAAGCGGTACCCGTGAAGTGGTGCTGGGTATGGCGCACCGCGGTCGTCTGAACGTACTGGTCAACGTGCTGGGTAAAAAACCGCAGGACCTGTTCGACGAATTCGCGGGCAAACATAAAGAACACCTCGGCACCGGTGACGTGAAGTACCACATGGGCTTCTCGTCTGATATTGAAACCGAAGGCGGTCTGGTTCACCTGGCGCTGGCGTTTAACCCGTCACACCTGGAAATCGTGAGCCCGGTGGTTATCGGTTCTGTACGTGCGCGTCTGGATCGTCTGGACGAGCCGAGCAGCAACAAAGTCCTGCCAATCACCATTCACGGTGACGCGGCGGTCACAGGGCAGGGCGTGGTTCAGGAAACGCTGAACATGTCCAAGGCGCGTGGTTACGAAGTGGGCGGTACCGTTCGCATTGTTATCAACAACCAGGTGGGCTTCACGACTTCTAACCCACTGGATGCGCGTTCTACCCCGTACTGCACCGACATCGGTAAGATGGTTCAGGCACCGATCTTCCACGTTAACGCGGATGACCCGGAAGCCGTGGCGTTCGTTACCCGTCTGGCGCTGGACTACCGTAACACCTTCAAACGCGATGTGTTCATCGACCTGTTCTGCTACCGCCGTCATGGCCACAACGAAGCTGACGAGCCAAGTGCAACGCAGCCGCTGATGTATCAGAAAATCAAAAAACACCCGACGCCACGCAAAATCTATGCTGACAAGCTGGAAGGCGACAACGTGACGACGCTGGAAGATGCGACCGAAATGGTCAACCTCTACCGCGACGCGCTGGATGCGGGTGAATGCGTAGTGAAAGAGCTGCGCCCGATGAACATGCACTCCTTTACCTGGTCGCCGTACCTCAACCACGAGTGGGATGAGAGCTACCCGAACAAGGTAGAGATGAAGCGCCTGCAGGAGCTGGCTAAACGCATCAGCACCGTACCAGACGCTATCGAGATGCAGTCTCGCGTAGCGAAAATTTATGCTGACCGTCAATCAATGGCGGCGGGCGAGAAGCTGTTCGACTGGGGCGGGGCGGAAACACTGGCTTACGCAACGCTGGTTGATGAAGGCATTCCTGTTCGTCTGTCCGGTGAAGATGCGGGCCGTGGCACCTTCTTCCACCGTCACGCGGTAGTTCACAACCAGACTAACGGTTCAACCTATACTCCGCTGCAGCATGTCCATAACGGTCAGGGTCAGTTCAAGGTATGGGACTCCGTCCTGTCTGAAGAAGCGGTACTGGCATTTGAATACGGCTACGCCACCGCGGAACCGCGCACCCTGACTATCTGGGAAGCGCAGTTCGGTGACTTCGCCAACGGTGCCCAGGTCGTTATCGACCAGTTCATCTCGTCCGGCGAGCAGAAATGGGGCCGTATGTGTGGCCTGGTGATGCTGCTGCCACACGGTTACGAAGGTCAGGGTCCGGAGCACTCCTCCGCTCGTCTGGAACGTTATCTGCAGCTCTGCGCTGAGCAGAACATGCAGGTCTGCGTGCCGTCCACTCCGGCTCAGGTCTACCACATGCTGCGTCGTCAGGCGCTGCGCGGTATGCGCCGCCCGCTGGTGGTCATGTCGCCAAAATCCCTGCTGCGCCACCCGCTGGCGGTGTCCAGCCTGGACGAACTGGCGAACGGCACCTTCCTGCCTGCCATCGGTGAGGTTGACGAACTGGATCCGCAGGCCGTTAAGCGTGTTGTGATGTGTTCTGGTAAGGTTTATTACGACCTGCTGGAACAGCGCCGTAAGAACGACCAGAAAGATGTCGCCATCGTGCGTATCGAACAGCTTTATCCATTCCCGCACCAGGCGGTGCAGGATGCGTTGAAACCGTATGCTCACGTGCATGATTTTGTCTGGTGCCAGGAAGAGCCGCTCAACCAGGGCGCCTGGTACTGCAGTCAGCATCATTTCCGTGAAGTCATTCCATTTGGGTCTGCCCTGCGTTATGCAGGTCGCCCGGCCTCCGCCTCTCCGGCGGTAGGGTATATGTCCGTTCACCAGAAGCAGCAACAAGATCTGGTCAATGACGCGCTGAACGTCGATTAATTAAAGGATACATAATGAGTAGCGTAGATATTCTTGTTCCCGACCTGCCTGAGTCCGTAGCAGATGCGACCGTCGCCACCTGGCACAAAAAACCGGGCGATAGCGTTAAGCGCGATGAAGTGCTGGTAGAAATCGAAACTGACAAAGTGGTACTGGAAGTACCGGCTTCAGCGGATGGCATTCTGGATGCAGTCCTGGAAGACGAAGGGACAACCGTAACCTCCCGTCAGATCCTGGGTCGCCTGCGTGAAGGCAACAGCGCGGGCAAAGAGTCCAGCGCGAAGTCTGACGAAAAAGCGTCTACCCCAGCCCAGCGTCAGCAGGCCTCTCTGGAAGAGCAAACTAACGACGCGCTCAGCCCGGCGATCCGTCGCCTGCTGGCCGAGCACAACCTGGATGCGGCTGCCATTAAAGGCACCGGTGTCGGTGGTCGTCTGACCCGTGAAGATATCGAGAAGCACCTGGCGAAAGCCCCTGCTCAGGCAGAAGCTAAAGCGCCAGCAGCGGCAGCGGCGCCGGCAGCACAGCCTGCTCTGGGTGCCCGTAGCGAAAAACGCGTGCCGATGACTCGCCTGCGTAAGCGTGTGGCTGAGCGTCTGCTGGAAGCGAAAAACTCCACCGCGATGCTGACCACCTTCAACGAAGTGAATATGAAGCCAATCATGGACCTGCGTAAGCAGTACGGTGACGCGTTTGAAAAACGTCACGGTATCCGTCTGGGCTTTATGTCCTTCTACGTGAAAGCGGTTGTTGAAGCGCTGAAACGCTACCCGGAAGTTAACGCCTCTATCGATGGCGATGACGTGGTTTACCACAACTACTTCGACGTCAGCATGGCAGTCTCTACGCCACGTGGTCTGGTTACCCCGGTTCTGCGTGATGTCGATACTCTGGGTATGGCTGACATCGAGAAAAAGATTAAAGAGCTGGCTGTAAAAGGTCGCGACGGCAAGCTGACCGTAGACGATCTGACCGGCGGTAACTTCACCATTACCAACGGCGGCGTTTTCGGTTCACTGATGTCTACCCCGATCATCAACCCGCCGCAGAGCGCGATCCTGGGTATGCATGCCATTAAAGATCGTCCAATGGCGGTAGACGGCAAAGTTGAGATCCTGCCAATGATGTATCTGGCACTCTCTTACGATCACCGTCTGATCGACGGCCGCGAGTCCGTGGGCTTCCTGGTTGCCATTAAAGAGCTGCTGGAAGATCCAACGCGTCTGCTGCTGGACGTCTAGTTTTAGCAGTCTTGCCCGGCGGCGCGTTGTCTGCCGGGCCTACAAAAGCACTACCTAACGATTACCTGAAGGATGGATAGAACACATGAACTTACATGAATATCAGGCCAAACAGCTGTTTGCCCGGTATGGCTTACCGGCTCCGGTGGGTTATGCCTGTACTACCCCGCGTGAAGCAGAAGAAGCCGCATCTAAAATCGGTTCCGGCCCTTGGGTAGTTAAGTGTCAGGTTCACGCTGGTGGCCGTGGTAAAGCGGGCGGTGTGAAGGTTGTTAAGAGTAAAGAAGAGATTCGTGCGTTTGCTGAACATTGGCTCGGCAAGCGTCTGGTAACGTACCAGACAGATGCGAACGGTCAGCCTGTCAACCAGATCCTGGTTGAAGCTGCAACTGACATCGCGAAAGAACTGTACCTGGGCGCGGTTGTTGACCGTAGCTCCCGTCGTGTGGTGTTCATGGCGTCTACCGAAGGCGGCGTGGAAATCGAGAAAGTGGCAGAAGAGACGCCACACCTGATCCACAAAGTGGCGATCGATCCGCTGGCAGGCCCAATGCCTTACCAGGGCCGTGAGCTGGCGTTCAAACTGGGTCTGGAAGGCAAGCTGGTTCAGCAGTTCACCAAGATCTTCATGGGTCTGGCCACCATCTTCCTGGAGCGCGACCTGGCGCTGATCGAGATCAACCCGCTGGTCATCACCACTCAGGGCGACCTGATCTGCCTCGACGGCAAACTGGGCGCTGACGGCAACGCACTGTTCCGCCAGCCGGATCTGCGTGAAATGCGCGACCAGTCTCAGGAAGACCCGCGTGAAGCGCAGGCTGCACAGTGGGAACTGAACTACGTGGCGCTGGATGGCAACATCGGCTGCATGGTTAACGGCGCAGGCCTGGCGATGGGCACCATGGACATCGTTAAGCTGCACGGCGGTGAGCCTGCAAACTTCCTCGACGTGGGCGGTGGCGCAACCAAAGAGCGTGTAACCGAAGCGTTCAAAATCATCCTCTCTGATGACAACGTCAAAGCCGTGCTGGTTAACATCTTCGGCGGTATCGTGCGTTGCGACCTGATCGCAGACGGTATCATCGGTGCGGTAGAAGAAGTGGGTGTTAACGTCCCGGTTGTGGTGCGTCTGGAAGGTAACAACGCTGAACTCGGCGCGAAAAAACTGGCTGACAGCGGCCTGAATATTATTGCAGCGAAAAGTCTGACGGATGCAGCTCAGCAGGTTGTTGCCGCAGTGGAGGGGAAATAATGTCAGTTTTAATTAATAAAGATACCAAGGTTATCTGCCAGGGCTTCACCGGTAGCCAGGGGACTTTCCACTCCGAACAGGCGATTGCCTACGGCACGCAGATGGTTGGCGGCGTAACGCCAGGTAAAGGCGGCACCACGCACCTGGGCCTGCCGGTATTCAACACCGTGCGCGAAGCGGTTGAAGCGACGGGCGCGACCGCGACCGTTATCTACGTTCCGGCTCCGTTCTGCAAAGACTCGATTCTGGAAGCGATTGACGCGGGCATCAAGCTCATCATCACCATCACCGAAGGTATCCCGACGCTGGATATGCTGACCGTGAAAGTGAAGCTGGATGAAGCTGGCGTGCGCATGATCGGCCCGAACTGCCCGGGCGTTATCACCCCAGGCGAATGCAAAATCGGCATCATGCCGGGTCACATTCACAAACCGGGTAAAGTGGGTATCGTCTCCCGTTCCGGTACGCTGACCTATGAAGCGGTTAAGCAGACTACCGACTACGGTTTCGGCCAGTCCACCTGTGTGGGCATCGGTGGTGACCCCATCCCAGGTTCTAACTTCATTGATATCCTGAAAATGTTCCAGGAAGATCCGCAGACCGAAGCGATCGTGATGATCGGTGAGATCGGCGGTAGCGCAGAAGAAGAAGCGGCTGCGTATATCAAAGAACATGTGACCAAGCCGGTTGTCGGTTATATCGCAGGTGTGACAGCGCCGAAAGGTAAGCGTATGGGTCACGCAGGCGCGATTATCGCAGGCGGTAAAGGTACGGCTGATGAGAAATTCGCCGCGCTGGAAGCCGCAGGCGTGAAAACCGTTCGCAGCCTGGCGGATATCGGCGAAGCACTGAAATCCATCATTAAGTAAATCCTCTCTGCTCCCTGTAAAAGGGAGCGTTGAAGTAATAAGTGTCCGTTTCGACATGGTTGGCCGCTGTAAAGCGGCCTTTTTTAATGCCTGCGTTTTGCGACCAGCGTGAATTTGTAATCGTCGCTGTTAAACACGTTACGGCTGTATTCAAACACCCGCCCATCCTTCAGAAAGCCGCGTGACACCTTTTCCAGTATCGGTTTTGCAGGATCCAGCGCCAGCGCGTCGATCGCCTCCTGTGAGGGCATGATCGGAACCAGTTCCTGTTCACTGCGATCGATAACCATCTTCTTGATCTGTTCGATGTAGTGATATTTGGAATTTTCCATCACCTCCCAGGTGAGGTCGGCGAACATCGCCAGCGGCATCCACGTCTCTTCCAGATTCACCGGTTTTTGCTTAATAAAGCGGACCCGTTTGACATGCCACACTTTGTCATCCGGGCGAATGTTAAGCGTCTCAGCCAGTTTCACATCCGCTTTGATCACTTCGAATGTTTTTACGTCGCTGTGGGTATCGACGTTTCGGTCCGCCAGTTTTTCATAAAAGCCGGTAAGCTGATAAATGTCGTAATTGACGCGCTCCTCTCTCACATAGGAGCCGCTGCCCTGAATGCTCTCGATAATCTGCTCTTCAGTGAGGAGTTTCAGTGCCTGCCTCACCGTGACGCGACTGACGCTAAATGTCTCCTGCAGGCTGGATTCCGTCGGTAACGCATCACCGGGTTTTAACTCACCGGCGGTAATTTTCTCGCGAAGCGCATCCGCTATCTGCCGGTACATCGGTTTATTGCCCATGTCGTCTGCCTTCTAATACCTTTTCACGGAATTATGCCTCCAGCACAGAATTTGTAAATAATACAAATTAAATATAAATTGTTGGTGTTAGTGAAAATGATCACATAAAGGTATCAGTCCGTCTGTCACAATCGATTCTGAACAATTACCCTTGAGTGTGAGGATCCTGATGAACCTGACGACCCTGACCCATCCCGACGCTGTCTGCGTGCAGGCGCAGTACACCAGTCGTGATGAAGCAATACGCCAGCTCACGATGCGGCTGGTGACGCTCGGCAAAATTACCGACGGCAATGCGTTTTTAACCGAAGTCTTTCATCGGGAATCGCTAGGCCCTACCGCGCTCGGCGAAGGGCTGGCAGTCCCGCATGGTAAATCAGCGGTGGTGAAAGAGGCGGCTTTTGCCGTAGCCACCCTATGTGAACCGCTGAGCTGGGAAGGCGTGGATGGCCCGGAAAATGTCGAGCTGATTTTCCTGCTTGCCATTCCGCCGGCTGAAGCTGGCTCAACCCATATCCAGGTGCTGACGGAACTTACTTCTCGTCTGGCGGATGAAACTCTTCGGGCGCGCGTCATGGCGGCTACCACGGCAGCAGCGCTACTCGCCGCGCTGGACGACGTGCCACAGGAAGATGGCGTTGTCGCGTTCGTGGATGCGCCAACCATCGTTTGTGTAACTGCATGCCCCGCCGGCATTGCGCATACCTATATGGCAGCTGAGTATCTGGAAAAAGCGGGGCGTAAGCTTGGCGTAAACGTGGTGGTGGAAAAGTAGGGGGCGAACGGTATCGAAGGGCGGTTGACCGCGCAGCAGTTACGTACTGCGCAGGCCTGTATCATTGCCGCAGAAGTGGCCCTCAAAGAGAGCGAGCGTTTTCAGGGTATCCCGACGCTGTCCGTGCCGGTCGCGGAACCGCTTCGCCATGCCGAAGCGCTTATTAAGCGTGCGTTGGCCTTACCCCCCGAGGGAACGCATCGCCATGTGCAAACCGGCAATGATGTGAGCAAAAGCCTTAAAACGGAGCTTAAGCAGGCCCTGCTCAGCGGTATTTCCTTTGCCGTGCCGCTGATTGTGGCGGGAGGCACTGTGCTGGCCGTCGCGGTATTGCTGGCACAGATGTTGGGATTACAGCATCTGTTTGAGCAAGAGAACTCATGGCTGTGGATGTATCGCAAACTCGGCGGGGGGATGTTAGGCACGTTAATGGTGCCGGTGCTGGCCGCGTATACCGCCTACTCGCTGGCAGATAAACCTGCTCTGGCGCCGGGTTTTGCGACCGGTCTTGCCGCCAATATGATCGGTTCAGGTTTTTTAGGGGCGATTGCAGGTGGCCTGATTGCCGGCTATCTGATGCGCTGGGTGAAAAACCATATCCGTCTGAGTCAGCGCTATAACGGTTTTTTAACCTATTACCTCTACCCGGTGATTGGCGTGCTGGGCGCGGGCAGCCTGATGCTGTTCGTGATCGGCGAGCCGGTCGCGTGGATCAACACCTCCCTCACGGCATGGCTTAACGGGCTCTCCGGTGCCAATGCGCTGCTACTGGGCACTCTGCTCGGTTTTATGTGCTCGTTCGATTTAGGGGGACCGGTCAACAAAGCGGCCTATGCGTTCTGTCTGGGGGCGATGGCCAACGGCGTTTACGGGCCGTATGCCATTTTTGCTTCCGTCAAAATGGTCTCGGCTTTTACCGTCACGGCTTCAACCATGCTGGCACCGCATCTCTTTAAACCGTTTGAAATCGAAACCGGCAAGTCGACGTGGCTGCTGGGCCTTGCGGGCATCACCGAAGGGGCAATTCCGATGGCCATTGAAGATCCGCTGCGGGTGATTGGCTCGTTTGTTGTTGGCTCGATGGCAACAGGGGCGATTATCGGTGCAATGGGTATCGGATTGTCTACGCCGGGGGCGGGCATCTTCTCTCTCTTTTTACTGCATGACGCGGGGATGGGTGGCGCGATCGCGGCGGCAGGCTGGTTTGGCGCTGCGCTGGCGGGAACGACGCTCTCTACGCTCATCTTACTGTTCTGGCGACGTCAGGGCGTAAAAAAAGGCAAATACCTGACGGAAGACGTCACGCCATAAATTCACTTACAGGAAACGAAGATGAAAGCTGTATCTCGCGTTCATATCACGCCACATATGCACTGGGACCGTGAGTGGTATTTCACCACCGAAGCGTCGCGGATCCTTTTGGTCAATAACATGGAGGAGATCCTGACCCGTCTGGAGCAGGACGAAGAGTATAAATACTACGTTCTCGATGGACAGACCGCGGTACTGGAGGATTACTTCGCCGTTGTGCCGGAAAACCGGCCCCGGGTAAAAGCGCTGGTTGAGCGCGGAAAGCTGATTATCGGGCCGTGGTATACCCAGACCGACACCACGATAGTCAGCAGCGAATCGATCGTTCGCAACCTGATGTACGGGATGCGCGACTGCATGGAATTCGGTGAGCCGATGAAAATAGGGTATCTGCCGGATTCGTTTGGCATGTCCGGGCAACTTCCGCATATCTATAACGGCTTTGGTATCACCCGCACGCTGTTCTGGCGCGGATGTTCTGAGCGTCACGGCACCGATAAAACAGAATTTTTATGGCAGAGCGCAGACGGCAGCGAAGTCACGGCGCAGGTACTACCGCTGGGCTACGCGATTGGTAAGTACTTACCGGAGGATGAAGCGGGGCTGCGTAAACGGCTCGATACCTGGCTTACATTGCTGGAGAACGCTTCCGTGACGAAAGAGATTCTGCTGCCTAACGGTCACGACCAGATGCCCCTCCAGCAGAACATTTTCGCGGTGATGGATACCCTTCGAAAGATGTATCCGCAGCGGAAATTTGTGATGAGCCGGTTCGAGGAGGTCTTTGAACATACTGAAGCGCACCGTGACGAACTGGCGACGCTGAAAGGGGAGTTTATCGACGGCAAATACATGCGTGTACACCGGACAATCGGCTCCACACGGATGGACATCAAAATTGCTCATGCCCGCATTGAAAACAAAATCGTGAATATCCTCGAACCGCTGGCGGCGCTCGCCTGGATGCTGGGCTTCGAGTATCACCACGGTTTGCTGGAGAAAATGTGGAAAGAGATCCTCAAGAATCATGCTCACGACAGTATTGGCTGCTGCTGCAGCGACAAAGTGCATCGTGAGATTATGGCCCGGTTTGCGCTCGCTGAAGACATGGCCGATAACCTCACGCGTTTCTCGATGCGCAAGATTGTCGACAATATGCCGCAAAGCGAGGCCGACAAGCTGGTGATGTTCAATCTGATGCCCTGGCCCCGTGAAGAGGTGATTAACACCACCCTTCGTCTGCGCACGAGCCAGTTCCGGTTGCGGGATGATAAAGGCAATGAGATCCCCTGTTTTATTCGCCGCGCCCGGGAAATTGACCCGGGGCTGATTGACCGGCAAATCGTGCACTATGGTAATTACGATCCGTTTATGGAGTTTGATATCCAAATCTGTCAGATCCTGCCCGCGATGGGATACCGCACGCTTTACATCGAGCCCCAGGCTCCTGAAAAGAGGCTTCCCGCGAGGGCAAAAACGGATGCTCTGCTGGAAAATGCCTTCTGGCAAATTGATATAAATGACGATGGCACGCTGCGCCTGCGTGATAAAGAATCCGGACTTATTTATGACCGCGTACTGGAAATTGAAGAGGGGTCGGATGATGGCGATGAGTACGACTACTCGCCTTCCCGGGAAGAGTGGCGGCTCACTTCAGCGCACGGGCAGCATCATGTTGAGGTGACACAGGAAGCCTGGCAGAGCAGGGCGGTGATCCAGCATCGCATCGCCGTTCCGGCAAACCTGGCCGAGCGGTCGGCCCGCCTGCGCAATGGCGCTCTTGCGGTGGAATTTGAGGTTACTCTCAGCCATAACAGCAGGCGTGTAGATGTTGTGGCGCGTCTGGATAATCAGGCTGACGATCACCGGGTCCGCGTACTTATCCCGACGCCGTTTATGACGGAGAAGGTACTGTCAGATACGCAGTTTGGCTCCATAACGCGCCCGGTTCGCGATGACGCGATGGCTAACTGGCAAGAAGAGGGCTGGAAAGAGGCACCGGTTCCCGTCTGGAATTTACTTAACTACGCCGTGCTGCAGCAAGAACGAAACGGGCTTGCCCTGTTCACAGAAGGGTTACGCGAATTTGAAGTGGTGGGGGAGGCGGAAAAAGCGTTTGCTCTGACCCTTTTACGCGGTGTGGGCGTGCTGGGAAAGGAAGATTTGCTGTTGCGCCCGGGCCGGCCGTCCGGCATAAAAATGGCCGTTCCGGACTCGCAGCTTCGGGGCAGGTTCGATTGCCGTTTTAGCCTTCTGAGTTTTAGCGGCTCTCCCGAGAACGCCGGCGTTGCTCAGCAGGCGAAAGCGTGGCTTACCCCCGTCCAGTGTTATAACAAAATCCCCTGGGATGCCATGAAGCTTAACCGTGCGCCGTTCAGCACGCCGGACAGATACAGCCTGTTGACACTTTCGCCGACAGGCTGTGTTATGAGCGCGATAAAAAAGGCGGAGGATCGGGAAGCGCTTATCCTTCGTCTGTTCAATCCGTCGGAATCTGTGTCCTGTGATGCCTCTTTATCGTGGAATCAGGCGCTTAAAGGCTGTTGCGAGACGAATTTAAATGAACAGGTACTGGCAGGTAGGGGAGAAGAAAAGGGCATTACGGGCCTGTTCAGGCCTGGGCAATCGCGGACTTTTAGCCTGAAAACGGAAAGGTAGCGTCTGAAGTGAACAAAAGGCTGCGCGCAGGGCAGCCTTTTTTATTGAATAGTCACATTGTGGTGTTAATTTTAAGCGTGTCGCAGGTAAAATAAATGTAATTATCTGCGGCTATCGTCGCACAATGGAAAAAAAACGCGCTGACGACTACCTTTATACGTTAACGCGAATGTAAAGATGCGTTGTTCTTCAGCGTTAAAATAAATCACGTCTGTTTATATTCTTTCTTGCTTTTGATAACTCCAAATATCTCGTCGTACACATAGCATTAACAAGGTTTTTACCATTCTCACCACATTTAAACATGGTTAACAGAAACGGTGCTTTTTGATTTAAATCAAAGTTTAATCCTTGGAAAAAGGTGTCGAAAGGCGGTAAATTGTCCCCGATCAAAATGGCTGAAAAGTGGTAATTTTGCTATAAATTGATCGCCGTCGAAAAACGTAAATGTGATTCAATAAAAACCTGTTTATTGTAAGGGTTTTGCAGCGTATTATATTTGCGGGATCAATTTGAGTTTTTTATTAACGTATTTGTAACCTATCGTCATTGCTTTTATCCTTTCTCAGGCTAAGCGCGACGACATGGATGCGAATAATTTGTATTGGGGCATGTGTGTGAATCCTTTTCTAACGGGGTTCACTCTCGGAGTCTTCATGCGATGAGCAAGGAGTCATGATGTTAGATATAGTCGAACTGTCGCGCTTACAGTTTGCCTTGACCGCGATGTACCACTTCCTGTTTGTGCCACTAACGCTCGGTATGGCGTTCCTGCTGGCCATCATGGAAACGGTCTACGTCCTCTCCGGCAAACAGATTTATAAAGATATGACCAAGTTCTGGGGCAAGTTGTTTGGTATCAACTTTGCACTGGGCGTGGCTACCGGTTTGACCATGGAGTTCCAGTTCGGGACTAACTGGTCTTACTATTCTCACTACGTTGGGGATATCTTCGGTGCGCCGCTGGCCATTGAAGGTCTGATGGCCTTCTTCCTCGAATCCACCTTTGTAGGTCTGTTCTTCTTCGGTTGGGACCGTCTGGGCAAAGTCCAGCATATGGCGGTGACCTGGCTGGTGGCACTCGGTTCGAACCTGTCCGCACTGTGGATCCTGGTCGCGAACGGCTGGATGCAGAACCCTATCGCGTCTGATTTCAACTTCGAAACCATGCGTATGGAGATGGTCAGCTTTGCCGAACTGGTGCTGAACCCGGTCGCACAGGTTAAATTCGTTCACACCGTGGCGTCTGGCTATGTGTGCGGCGCGATGTTTGTACTGGGCATCAGCTCTTACTACATGCTGCGTGGTCGTGACTTCGCGTTTGCTAAGCGCTCCTTTGCTATCGCTGCAAGCTTCGGTATGGCTGCAATCCTCTCTGTTATCGTGCTGGGTGATGAATCCGGTTACGAAATGGGTGACGTGCAGAAAACCAAACTGGCCGCTATCGAAGCCGAATGGGAAACCCAACCCGCGCCTGCTGCCTTTACTCTGTTCGGTGTTCCCGACCAGGATGCACAGGAAAACCGCTTCGCCATTCAAATTCCTTACGCGCTCGGCATCATTGCTACCCGCTCCGTCGACAAGCAGGTGACGGGTCTGAAAGAGCTGATGGTGCAGCATGAAGGCCGTATTCGTAACGGTATGAAAGCCTACGCGCTGCTGGAGCAGCTGCGTGCGGGTTCTACCGACCAGGCCGTGCGTGACCAGTTCAACGATGTGAAGAAAGATCTGGGTTACGGTCTGCTGCTGAAACGCTATACCCCGAACGTCTCCGACGCGACGGAAGCGCAAATCCAGATGGCGACCAAAGACTCCATTCCACGCGTGGCGCCACTGTACTTCGCATTCCGTATCATGGTGGGCTGCGGCATCATCATGCTGCTGATCATTGCGGCGTCCTTCTGGTCCGTGATTCGTAACCGCATCGGTGAGAAAAAATGGCTGCTGCGTACCGCGCTGTATGGTATCCCACTGCCGTGGATTGCTATCGAATCCGGCTGGTTTGTTGCGGAATATGGCCGTCAGCCATGGGCGATCGGTGAGGTGCTGCCAACGGCGGTAGCGAACTCCTCTCTGACTGCAGGCGATCTGATCTTCTCCATGCTGCTGATTTGTGGTCTGTACACCCTGTTCCTGGTGGCTGAACTGTTCCTGATGTTCAAGTTCGCGCGCCTTGGCCCAAGCAGCCTGAAAACCGGTCGCTATCACTATGAGCAGTCCGGTGCGACTACTCAGCCGGCACGCTAAGACAGGAGTCATCAAATGATCGATTATGAAGTATTGCGTTTTATCTGGTGGCTGCTGGTCGGTATTCTGCTGATCGGTTTCGCAGTCACTGACGGTTTCGACATGGGGGTGGGGATGCTCACCCGTTTCCTCGGTCGTAATGACACCGAGCGTCGAATCATGATTAACTCCATCGCCCCGCACTGGGACGGTAACCAGGTGTGGCTGATCACCGCAGGCGGCGCGCTGTTCGCTGCCTGGCCGATGGTCTACGCGGCTGCGTTCTCCGGTTTCTATGTGGCGATGATTCTGGTGCTGGCTTCTTTATTCTTCCGTCCGGTTGGTTTCGACTACCGTTCCAAGATTGAAGACACCCGCTGGCGCAACATGTGGGACTGGGGCATCTTCATTGGTAGCTTCGTTCCACCGCTGGTGATTGGCGTGGCGTTCGGTAACCTGCTGCAGGGTGTACCGTTCCACATCGATGAATACATGCGTCTTTACTACACCGGTAACTTCTTCCAGCTGCTGAATCCGTTTGGTCTGCTGGCAGGCGTGGTGAGTGTGGCAATGATCATTACTCAGGGTGCGACCTATCTGCAGATGCGTACCGTAGGTGAATTGCATCTTCGCTCTCGTGCAACGGCGCAGGTTGCTGCGCTTATTACCCTGGTGTGCTTCGCACTGGCCGGCGTATGGGTGATGTACGGTATCGACGGTTATGTCATTACGTCTGCAATTAACCACACGGCACCGTCTAACCCGCTGACGAAAGAAGTGGCACGACAGGCTGGCGCGTGGCTGGTGAACTTCAACAATATGCCTGTTCTGTGGGCTATTCCGGCTCTGGGTGTGTTGCTGCCGCTGCTGACGATACTGACGTCACGTCTGGAAAAAGGTGCCCTGGCATTTGTATTTTCCTCACTGACGCTGGCGTGCATTATTCTGACTGCGGGTATCGCGATGTTCCCATTCGTCATGCCGTCCAGCACGATGATGAATGCAAGCCTGACCATGTGGGATGCAACGTCCAGCCAGCTGACGCTTAACCTGATGACGTATGTTGCTTGCGTGTTCGTACCGATTATCCTGCTGTACACCGCCTGGTGTTACTGGAAAATGTTCGGTCGTATCACGAAAGAAGATATTGAAAGCAACACTCATTCTCTGTACTAAGTAAGGAGCTGAATATGTGGTATTTCGCATGGATTTTAGGGACGCTTCTTGCCTGTGCATTTGGTGTCATTACTGCCCTGGCGCTTGAGCACGTCGAAGCGTCTAAAGCAGGTGAAGACAAACACTAATGAACATTATCGCGACGCTTTACGCGGTAATGGATAAGCGCCCGTTAAGGGCGCTTTCTTTAGTGATGGCATTACTGCTGGCAGGTTGTATCTTCTGGGACCCTTCGCGCTTTGCAGCGAAGACCAGCGAGCTTGAGATCTGGCACGGCTTCCTCATTATGTGGGCGGTGTGCGCAGGTGTGATCCACGGCGTAGGCTTTCGTCCGAAAGCGCTGCACTGGCAGGGGATTTTCTGCCCACTTATCGCCGATCTGGTGCTTCTCGCTGGCTTGATTTTCTTCTTCTTCTGAATAAGAAATGTCCGTTAATGATATGGGCTTACCCTGGCCCATAAAAATTTACTCTCCGTTTACTTTCTCCCATTCCAAACCATCTTTCCCGCGCGTATAGTAGCGAAGTTTAAAAGCTCTAACTTTTGTTGCATTACTGGGATGTAAAGTGAATACAACGCTGTTTCGATGGCCGGTTCGTGTCTATTACGAAGATACCGATGCCGGGGGTGTGGTTTACCACGCCAGCTACGTTGCTTTTTATGAACGGGCACGCACAGAGATGCTGCGCCATCATCACTTTAGTCAACAGGAGCTGTTGGCTGAGCGAGTTGCCTTCGTGGTTCGCAAGATGACGCTTGAGTATTTTGCGCCTGCCAGACTCGACGATATGCTCGAAGTCCAAACTGAAATTACATCAATGCGCGGAACCTCAATGGTTTTCACGCAGCGGATAGTCAATGCAGAAAATACGGTACTGAACTCAGCTGAAGTCCTGATCGTCTGTGTTGATCCAACCATAATGAAGCCTCGTGCGCTTCCTAAGTCTATTGTCGCGGAGTTTAAGCAGTGACTGACATGAATATCCTTGATTTGTTCCTGAAGGCAAGCCTTCTGGTTAAACTTATCATGTTGATTTTGATTGGTTTTTCAATCGCATCCTGGGCCATCATCATCCAGAGAACGCGTATCCTCAATGCGGCTGGCCGTGAAGCAGAAGCGTTTGAAGATAAGTTCTGGTCGGGTATTGAGCTTTCTCGTCTGTATCAGGAAAGCCAGGGACGCCGTGATAACCTCGTAGGCTCCGAACAGATTTTCTATAGCGGATTCAAAGAGTTTGCTCGTTTGCATCGCGCAAACAGCCACGCGCCCGAAGCGGTTGTGGAAGGTGCCTCGCGTGCGATGCGTATCTCCATGAATCGCGAGCTGGAAAACCTTGAAACGCATATTCCTTTCCTGGGGACCGTTGGTTCCATCAGCCCGTATATTGGTCTGTTTGGTACGGTCTGGGGGATTATGCACGCCTTTATCGCCCTGGGGGCGGTGAAGCAGGCGACGTTGCAGATGGTTGCCCCGGGTATTGCAGAAGCACTGATTGCGACCGCTATCGGTCTGTTTGCGGCGATCCCGGCGGTTATGGCTTACAACCGTCTGAACCAGCGCGTGAATAAACTGGAACTGAACTACGACAACTTTATGGAAGAGTTCACCGCGATTCTGCACCGTCAGGCGTTTACCAGTACCGAGAGTAACAAGGGGTAAACCATGGCCAGATCGCGTGGACGAAATCGTCGCGAGCTCAAGTCCGAAATCAATATCGTTCCACTGCTGGACGTTCTGTTGGTACTGCTGCTGATCTTCATGGCGACAGCACCCATCATTACCCAGAGCGTGGAGGTTGATCTGCCGGATGCGACAGAATCACAGGCGGTAAGCACCAATGACGATCCTCCGGTCATCATTGAGGTTTCCGGTGTAGGGCAATACAGCGTAGTGGTAGAAAAAGATCGTATGGATCAACTGCCACCTGAGCAGGTTATTGCTGAAGCGCAGCGACGCCTGGAGTCAAATCCGAAAACGGTCTTCTTAATCGGTGGCGCGAAAGACGTACCATACGATGAAATTATTAAAGCGCTGAACTTGCTACATAGCGCGGGCGTTAAGTCAGTTGGCTTAATGACTCAGCCTATTTGATCATCTGCGTAGTTTTTGGGAACCGATAGTGTCAAAGGCAACCGAACAGAACGACAAGCTTAAGCGAGCGATAATCGTCTCCGCAGTGCTGCACGTTATTCTTTTTGCAGTGCTGATCTGGAGTTCGTTCGACGAGCACATTGATGCATCATCGGGCGGCGGTGGAGGCTCTTCCATTGACGCCGTCATGGTGGATCCCGGTGCGGTAGTGCAGAACTATAACCGCGAGCAACAGCAGAAGGCGAGTGCAAAACGGGCTGAAGAGCAGCGTGAAAAACAGGCGCAACAGCAAGCGGAAGAACTGCGTGAAAAGCAGGCCGCTGAGCAGGAGCGACTGAAGCAGCTTGAGAAAGAACGTTTGCAGGCGCAGGAAGCGGCGAAAGAGCAGGCGGAACAGCAGAAGCAAGCTGAAGAGGCCGCGAAGAAAGCTCAGGAACAGCAGAAGCAGGCGGAAGAGGCGGCAGCCAAAGCCGCGGCGGACGCGAAAGCACAAGCTGATGCCCAGGCAAAATTAGCGGCGGAAGCGGCGAAGAAAGCCGCAGCCGATGCTCAGAAGAAAGCTGAAGCCGAAGCGGCGAAGAAAGCCGCTGCTGATGCTCAGAAGAAAGCTGAAGCGGAAGCGGCAAAAAAAGCTGCTGCTGATGCTCAGAAAAAAGCTGAAGCGGAAGCCGCGAAGAAAGCCGCTCAGGAAGCAGAGAAGAAAGCTGCTGCCGATGCTGCGAAGAAAGCGGCTGCTGCCGAGAAGGCTGCAGCAGAAAAAGCGGCCGCTGCTGAAAAAGCCGCAGCAGAGAAGAAAGCCGCCGCCGAGAAAGCGGCTGCTGACAAAAAAGCTGCAGCAGAAAAAGCCGCTGCCGATAAGAAAGCTGCTGCAGAGAAAGCCGCCGCCAAAAAAGCGGCCGCCGCTGAGAAAGCCGCGGATGCCGCTGGCGTTGACGATCTCCTGGGCGATCTGAGTTCTGGTAAGAATGCGCCGAAAGCGGGCGGTGGTGCGAAAGGCAGTGGTCAGCCCTCTAAAGACAGTGGTACTTCTGGTGCCAATGGTGGGGCGACGGGTGCTGATATCAGCGCTTATGTTAAGCAAATCCAGGTTGCGATTCAGAACCGCCTGTTTGATGCAAGCATCTATCAGGGCAAACAATGTGTACTGCATATCAACCTTGCGCCAGATGGTAGGTTGAAAAGCGTGACCTCTGAAGGGGGCGATCCTGCGCTTTGTCAGGCAGCATTGGCCGCTGCAAGGTCGGCGAACATTCCTAAACCGCCTAGTGAGGCTGTTTATGAACGGATAAAAGATGCCAAACTGGACTTTAAACTGTAATCGACTGTCCTTACGGAAGTATGAAAAACAGTCTATTGTCCTAACGAGTGTTTAGTAGTTTTGTCTATTTGGGTTTGTTAACATTCTGCTAAATTATCGTGGGTAAGGTTACCCGGATAAGGGAGATATGATGAAGCAGGCATTACGTGTAGCATTTGGTTTTTTAATGCTGTGGGCAGCAGTACTGCACGCAGAAGTACGTATCGAGATCACCCAGGGGGTGGATTCGGCACGCCCAATCGGTGTTGTTCCGTTCCAGTGGGCCGGTCCTGGCGCTGCGCCTGAAGATGCCGGTGGCATCGTTGCGGCTGACCTGCGTAACAGCGGTAAATTCAACCCATTAGATCGTTCTCGTCTGCCTCAGCAGCCGGGCAGCGCGCAGGAAGTACAGCCTGCTGCATGGTCTGCACTCGGTATTGATGCTGTCGTTGTTGGTCAGGTTACACCTAACCCGGACGGCTCTTACAACGTTGCCTGGCAGCTGGTTGATACCGGCGGTGCACCGGGTACCGTTCTGGCACAGAACTCTTACAAGGTCACTAAACAGTACCTGCGCTATGCGGCACACGCTGCCAGCGATGCGGTATTTGAAAAACTGACCGGCATTAAAGGTGCGTTCCGTACCCGTATTGCTTATGTGGTACAGACCAATGGCGGTCAGTTCCCGTATGAGCTGCGCGTATCTGACTACGATGGTTACAATCAGTTCCTGGTGAAACGTTCTTCTCAGCCGCTGATGTCTCCAGCCTGGTCTCCGGACGGTTCTAAACTGGCTTATGTTACCTTCGAAAGCGGTCGTTCAGCGCTGGTTATCCAGACGCTGGCTAACGGTGCTGTTCGCCAGGTTGCGTCGTTCCCTCGTCACAACGGTGCGCCTTCGTTCTCTCCGGACGGTACCAAACTGGCGTTTGCGCTCTCTAAAACCGGTAGCCTGAACCTGTACGTGATGGACATTGGCTCTGGTCAAATTCGCCAGGTGACCGATGGTCGCAGCAATAACACCGAACCGTCCTGGTTCCCGGACAGCCAGAACCTGGCATTTACGTCTGACCAGGCAGGACGTCCACAAATCTATAAAGTGAACGTCAACGGCGGTGCTCCACAGCGTATTACCTGGGAAGGTTCGCAGAACCAAAACGCAGATGTGAGCAGCGACGGTAAATTTATGGTAATGGTCAGCTCCAACGGTGGGCAGCAGCACATTGCCAAACAAGATCTGGTAGCGGGTGGCGTTCAAGTTCTGTCGTCAACGTTCCTGGATGAAACGCCAAGTCTGGCACCTAACGGCACTATGGTAATCTACAGCTCTTCTCAGGGGATGGGATCTGTGCTGAATCTGGTTTCTACAGATGGGCGTTTCAAAGCGCGTATTCCGGCAACTGATGGACAGGTAAAATCACCTGCCTGGTCGCCGTATCTGTAAATAATAATTAATTGATTACTAAAGGAATCATAGAAATGCAACTGAACAAAGTGCTGAAGGGGCTGATGATCGCTCTGCCTGTAATGGCAATCGCAGCGTGTTCTTCTAACAAGAATGCAAGCAATGACCAGAGCGGCGAAGGCATGATGGGTGCCGGTACCGGTATGGACGCGAATGGCAATGGCAACATGTCTTCTGAAGAGCAAGCGCGTCTTCAGATGCAGCAGCTGCAGCAGAACAACATCGTTTACTTCGATCTGGATAAATACGACATCCGTTCTGACTTCGCTGCGATGCTGGATGCTCACGCTAACTTCCTGCGTAGCAACCCGTCTTACAAAGTCACCGTAGAAGGTCACGCGGACGAACGTGGTACTCCAGAGTACAACATCTCCCTGGGTGAACGTCGTGCTAACGCCGTTAAAATGTACCTGCAGGGTAAAGGCGTTTCTGCTGACCAGATCTCCATCGTTTCTTACGGTAAAGAAAAACCTGCAGTACTGGGTCACGACGAAGCGGCTTACTCCAAAAACCGTCGTGCCGTACTGGTTTACTAAGAGAATTGCATGAGCAGTAACTTCAGACATCATCTGTTGAGTCTGTCGTTACTGGTTGGAATAGCGGCCCCCTGGGCCGCTTTTGCTCAGGCACCAATCAGTAGTGTCGGCTCAGGCTCGGTAGAAGACCGGGTCACTCAACTCGAGCGTATTTCTAACGCTCACAGTCAGCTTTTAACCCAACTCCAGCAACAACTTTCCGACAACCAAAACGATATTGATTCTCTCCGTGGTCAGATTCAGGAAAGCCAGTATCAGCTTAACCAGGTTGTGGAACGTCAGAAGCAAATCTTGCTGCAGATGGATAGTCTCAGCAGCGGTGGCGCAGCTGCGCAACCAGCAGCAGGCGATCAGAGCGGTGCGGCGACGTCGACCCCTGCTCCTGCGGCAGATGCTTCGGCCTCGACGGGAGCGCCTGTTCAGAGCGGTGACGCGAATACGGACTACAACGCGGCCATTGCCCTGGTACAGGATCAATCTCGTCAGGATGACGCTATCGTTGCGTTTCAGAACTTTGTGAAGAAATACCCTGATTCCACTTATCTGCCAAATGCAAATTATTGGCTCGGTCAGCTGAATTACAACAAGGGTAAAAAGGACGATGCGGCGTTTTATTTTGCCTCAGTGGTGAAAAATTACCCGAAATCGCCAAAAGCGCCTGATGCGATGTTTAAAGTCGGCGTCATCATGCAGGACAAAGGTGACACTGCGAAAGCGAAAGCGGTTTATCAGCAGGTGGTTGCTAAATTCCCTGGCACCGAAGGTGCGAAGCAGGCGCAAAAACGTCTGAATTCGATGGGATGATTATCGCATGACCAGAAATCGCGTTATTTCTGGTCGTGCAGCATGATTCGTAAGCAGTTAAGTGATCTTCATCGAAATTTTTGTTGCGCTGAATTCTTAAATCAGTAATATATGCCGCCGTTGCCACGGGATATCAAACAACGTGAAAACAGCGTAAAAGTGGGTCGTTAGCTCAGTTGGTAGAGCAGTTGACTTTTAATCAATTGGTCGCAGGTTCGAATCCTGCACGACCCACCACTTAAAGCAGTTCCGGTAGTACAGAGTGGGTGATTAGCTCAGTTGGTAGAGCATCTCCTTTACACGGAGGGGGTCGGCGGTTCGAGCCCGTCATCACCCACCACTCCGGGTCGTTAGCTCAGTTGGTAGAGCAGTTGACTTTTAATCAATTGGTCGCAGGTTCGAATCCTGCACGACCCACCAATTTTAATGTCTTACTCAGATGTTAAACGTGAAGGATAACGTTGCAACAGCAACAGCCCGTAGGGCGAGGCGAAGCCGAGTCATCCTGCACGACCCACCAGGTTATTGGTATGAGTAAAAATTCAGGCAACACCCAAGCGGGTCGTTAGCTCAGTTGGTAGAGCAGTTGACTTTTAATCAATTGGTCGCAGGTTCGAATCCTGCACGACCCACCAGCCTGAATAGATTTGCAGTACATCCCGCAAGGGGTCGTTAGCTCAGTTGGTAGAGCAGTTGACTTTTAATCAATTGGTCGCAGGTTCGAATCCTGCACGACCCACCAATGTAAAAAAGCGCCCTAAAGGCGCTTTTTTGCTATCTGTATTCCGCATATTTTGACCTTGCAGGTCGGCTCCGGCGAAGTCGCCATCCGATGCGTGCTACGCGCACCTATTTCCGGTGACTTTTTCTCGCAAATTCGCTATCTTGTTTAGTATACAAAACACATTTGCCGTCCGTTTTGCTATGTTATGCAAAAGAAAGGCAATAATGTTAAGCCAGTAAAACGAGAAGCCATAATGAGCGTGATGTTTGATCCAGAAGCCGCAATCTATCCCTTCCCGCCAAAGCCTGTCCCGCTGAGTCAGGATGAGAAGCAGTTTTACCGTGAGAAGATCAAACGACTTCTCAAAGAGCGAGATGCAGTGATGGTTGCACATTACTACACCGACCCGGAAATCCAGCAACTGGCGGAAGAGACCGGGGGCTGCATCTCTGACTCTCTGGAGATGGCACGCTTTGGTGCCAGACATCCTGCTTCCACGTTACTGGTCGCAGGCGTTCGCTTTATGGGTGAAACCGCAAAGATTCTCAGCCCTGAAAAAACCATTCTGATGCCAACGCTACATGCGGAGTGTTCACTCGACCTCGGCTGTCCGATTGATGCGTTCTCGGCCTTCTGCGATGCCCATCCGGACCGTACCGTGGTGGTCTATGCCAATACCTCTGCCGCAGTGAAAGCGCGGGCAGACTGGGTCGTGACGTCAAGCATCGCCGTTGAACTGATTGAGCATCTGGACAGTTTGGGCGAGAAAATCATCTGGGCGCCTGACCGCCATCTCGGCAATTACGTGCAGAAGCAGACCGGCGCTGACGTGCTTTGCTGGCAGGGTGCCTGTATTGTTCATGATGAATTTAAGACGCAGGCGCTCTCGCGCATGAAGGCGATTTACCCGCACGCAGCGATCCTTGTTCACCCGGAATCACCGCAGTCCATTGTCGACATGGCGGATGCCGTGGGATCCACAAGCCAGCTTATCAATGCTGCCAGGACGCTGCCGCACAAGCAGCTCATCGTGGCAACCGACCGCGGTATCTTCTATAAGATGCAGCAAGCCGTGCCTGAGAAAGAGCTGCTTGAAGCACCAACGGCGGGCGAGGGGGCGACGTGTCGTAGCTGCGCGCACTGCCCGTGGATGGCGATGAACGGCCTGAAAGCTATCGCTGAGGGGCTGGAGAAAGGCGGAGCAACGCATGAAATCCATGTGGATGCTGCTCTGCGTGAAGGTGCGTTAATTCCGCTTAACCGCATGCTGGATTTTGCGGCTACACTACGTACTTAATTCAATACGCCCTGGGGAAAAGATGGATTTTTTTAGCACACAGAACATTCTGGTTCATATACCGATTGGTGCAGGTGGCTATGACCTGTCATGGATTGAGGCCGTGGGTACGCTGGCTGGGTTATTGTGTATCTGGCTGGCAAGCCTGGAGAAGATCAGCAACTACGCGTTCGGGTTAATTAACGTTACGCTCTTTGCGATTATCTTCTTCCAGATCCAGCTGTACGCCAGCCTGCTTTTGCAGTTGTTCTTCTTTGCGGCGAACATTTACGGTTGGTACGCGTGGTCGCGGCAGAACAGCCAGCAGGAGGCGGAACTGCAAATCCGCTGGCTGCCCTTACCGAAAGCCATCGCCTGGTTTGTCGCCTGCGTTGTCGCCATTGGTTTAATGACCGTCTATATCAACCCGGTGTTTGCATTCCTGACCCGTGTCGCGGTGTCGGTCATGTCTGGCCTCGGGCTGAATGTCGCTATGCCATCACTCCAGCCGGATGCTTTCCCGTTCTGGGACTCCTGCATGATGGTGCTGTCGATTGCTGCGATGATCCTGATGACCCGTAAATACGTTGAGAACTGGCTGCTCTGGGTCGTCATTAACGTCATTAGCGTGGTTATTTTTGCACTTCAGGGCGTCTATGCGATGTCGCTGGAGTATCTGCTGTTGACCTTCATTGCCCTGAACGGGAGCCGGATGTGGATTAACAGCGCGCGTGAGCGAGGCTCTCGCGCGCTTTCGAACTAATGATGGTGATGATGTGAATGGCCGGACTGCGCCTCGTTCAGGTGGCAGTCCGGGCCGTTACAGGGCTGGTACTCCATCTGGATGGTGGCGTGGCCAATCTCATAGTGATGGTCGAGAAAGTGCTGGATGCGCTCAAGCAGGCCATCATGGTCATGGGTAGGGATCACCTGGACGTGCAATGTCATGACCGGTTTCTCACCCACCAGCCAGACGTGAACATGATGCACGTTGCGCACCTCGGGCACGGAACGACGCAGGTTGCGTTTAAGCTCGGTAATGTCCACGGATGCCGGTGCCCCTTCAAGCAGTTCATTCACGCTCTCCTTCAGCAGCCGCCAGGCACTGCGCAATACCAGACACGATACCAGCACGGACAGAATCGGGTCGACGGGCGTCCAGCCGGTATAAAGGATCACCAGCGCGGCCACAATAGCGCCGACGGAACCCAGCAAATCGCCCATAACATGCAGAGCCGCAGCGCGCACGTTGAGGTTCTTTTCCCCGCTGCCGCGATGCAAAATCCAGAACGCCAGAAGATTGGCCAGCAGACCTGCTACGGCGATAACCATCATTGTCGCTCCGGCGACCGGCTGTGGGTGACGAAAGCGCTGTATGGCTTCCCAGACGATAAGAAGGGTGATAACCACCAGAGCAATAGCGTTAACAAACGCCGCCAGAGTTGTCAGCCGCAGCCAGCCAAAGGTATGACGCGCGTTAGGCGGACGACGGGCAAACTGCACGGCCAACAGAGCGAAGAGCAGGGCGGCGGCATCGGTAAGCATATGTCCGGCATCCGCCAGAAGCGCCAGCGAGCCGGAAACCAGGCCACCAATGACCTCGATAACCATAAACGTTGCCGTGACGCCGAAGGCCAGCATAAGGCGTTTAGCGTTGTCATCGCCAGGAGACGGGGTGTGTGAATGCGTGTGCGCCATATCAGCTTTCCTTTTTGTTATTGTTTTTAGTGTAGCGTTTTTAATGGCTTACTCCAAAAAGAAAGGAGAGCCAGAGCTCTCCTTTTACGTTTACATCCGTCACGGATTATTGGGTTGTGCCATCCGTTTTGGTATTGGCATCGTCGCCCACTTTGTCATTCGAATTCGGACACTTACCGTCTTTGCACATGGTGTTCTTATGCATCTCATCGGTACTCATCGTGTCATGATTCATGGTGCCAGAGCCGCTACTGTCCGGATGCAACATCGTGCCTCCGGTATTGGTGTTCCCGGTATTGATCTGGCTGTTATCGACATTATTCGGGGCGATATTCTGTTTTGCATCAGGGGCGACCTGACCCGCCGCCGCCGCGGCATTTGCATCACCGTTGTTATCTGTTGAGCCCGTCTCAGCGGCAAGGACGCTGCCGCTTGCCAGGGTAAGGGAGGCTGTGAGGAAGAGGGTTGCCAGTTTCGTCATTTTCATCTTGGTGCTCCTGTTCTTGTCGTTACGCTGGATAACATTTTCCAACAGTGCATCTTTTTCAGAGGCGAAAGATTCCGTCATACGGACTTACGTCAGTATGGAATCGCGTTTAATCAAACAAAAGTGGTTGTTACAGTTAAAAAGCTTAGGTTAGATCTCGTTTTTCGCTATTTTGTGGCGATTTTTAGGTGAATTCCAGGAATTATCTGTGTGAAGTGTAAAACCGTGTTTACACTTTCTGGTCGGCAAGTTAGATTGAAAGGATTGCTTTCATTACTAAAGATATGGCAGAGCTGGAAAGAAAATGAATTATCAGAACGACGATTTACGTATTAAAGAGATCAATGAGTTATTACCTCCTGTAGCACTCCTTGAGAAATTCCCCGCCACTGAAAATGCCGCAAACACGGTGTCTCATGCTCGTAAAGCGATCCATAAGATCCTGAAAGGTAATGACGATCGTCTTCTGGTGGTGATTGGCCCTTGCTCAATTCACGATCCTGCTGCGGCCAAAGAGTACGCAGCAAGATTGCTCCAGCTTCGCGAAGAACTGCAAGGCGAGCTGGAAATTGTCATGCGTGTTTACTTCGAAAAGCCGCGTACGACCGTTGGCTGGAAAGGGCTGATTAACGACCCGCATATGGATAACAGTTTCCAGATCAACGACGGTCTGCGTATTGCGCGCAAACTGCTGCTGGAGATCAACGACAGCGGTTTGCCGGCTGCCGGTGAGTTCCTCGACATGATTACGCCGCAATATCTGGCGGATCTGATGAGCTGGGGCGCAATCGGTGCGCGTACTACAGAATCTCAGGTTCACCGCGAACTGGCGTCAGGTCTCTCGTGTCCGGTTGGTTTTAAAAACGGTACCGATGGCACCATTAAGGTGGCAATTGACGCCATCAATGCCGCCGGGGCACCGCACTGCTTCCTGTCCGTCACCAAATGGGGTCACTCCGCCATTGTGAATACCAGCGGTAACGGTGACTGTCATATTATTCTGCGTGGCGGTAAAGAGCCGAACTACAGCGCAAAACATGTCGCAGACGTGAAGGTCGGGCTGGAAAAAGCGGGTCTGCCACAACAGGTGATGATCGACTTCAGCCATGCCAACTCCAGCAAGCAGTTTAAAAAGCAGATGGAAGTCGGCGCCGATGTTTGTCAGCAGATTGCCGGCGGTGAGAACGCGATTATTGGCGTGATGATCGAAAGCCATCTGGTGGAAGGTAACCAGAATCTGGAAGGCAGCGAGCCGCTGGTCTACGGTAAAAGCGTCACGGACGCCTGCATCGGCTGGGACGATACGGATGCCCTTCTGCGTCAGCTGGCGAATGCGGTAAAAGCGCGTCGCGGCTGAGTTTCAGGAGCCAAATAAAAAAGCGTGGATTGCTCCACGCTTTTTTTATGTCCAGCGAAAATTATTTCGCTTTACCCTGGTTCGCTACAGCCGCGGCTTTTGCAGCGATCTCATCAGCGTTGCCCAGATAGTAATGTTTGATTGGTTTGAAGTTTTCGTCGAACTCATACACCAGCGGAACGCCAGTTGGGATGTTCAGTTCGAGGATCTCGTCTTCACCCATGTTGTCCAGGTATTTCACCAGCGCACGCAGGGAGTTACCGTGAGCTGCGATGATCACGCGCTCGCCGCTTTTCAGGCGTGGCAGAATGGTTTCGTTCCAGTAAGGCACAACGCGGTCGATGGTCAGCGCCAGGCTCTCGGTCGTTGGCAGCTCAGCGTCCGTCAGTTTCGCGTAACGCGGGTCGTGGCCCGGGTAGCGCTCGTCATCTTTGGTCAGCTCTGGTGGGGTTACCGCGAAGCCGCGACGCCACTGTTTAACCTGCTCGTCACCGTATTTTTCAGCGGTTTCCGCTTTGTTCAGACCCTGCAGCGCACCGTAGTGACGCTCGTTCAGTTTCCAGGATTTCTCAACCGGCAGCCAGGCCTGATCCAGTTCGTCCAGAACGTTCCACAGAGTATGGATGGCACGTTTCAGCACAGAGGTGTAAGCAAAATCAAAGCTGAAGCCTTCAGCCTTCAGCAGTTTACCTGCTGCTTTTGCTTCGCTTACGCCTTTTTCTGACAGATCAACGTCGTACCAACCGGTAAAGCGGTTTTCGTTGTTCCACTGGCTTTCGCCATGACGCACCAGGACCAGCTTAGTTACAGCCATATCGTACTCCTCATAAGCTTTATTGAATGATAAC